>NZ_CP170173.1:0-4583189 GCF_053165895.1 Lysinibacillus sp. fkY74-1
TTGGAACATTTAGAAGAATTATGGAATAATGTCCTGGCTCAAGTTGAACAAAAAATTTCTAAACCAAGCTTCGAAACGTGGCTAAAATCTACCAAATTACTGTCCTACAATGGCAGTGGTTCAACTGTGACAATAGCTGCGCCAAATTCGTTTGCTCGAGATTGGCTTGAGAATCATTATATTCATTTGATTACAGGTATATTAACGGAGCTTACAGGCGAAGACTTGCTTATTAAATTTGTTGTTCAAAAAAACCAGGATTCGGACGATTTTGATTTGCCGGCGCCGATTATCCAAGCAAAGAATAACGATCACCATGATATTTCACCGGGGATGTTAAACCCGAAGTATACTTTTGATACGTTTGTTATTGGCTCTGGTAACCGCTTTGCACATGCTGCCTCTCTAGCAGTCGCTGAAGCACCTGCAAAGGCTTATAACCCTTTCTTCATCTATGGGGGAGTTGGGCTTGGTAAGACACACTTAATGCATGCCATCGGTCATTATGTTTTAGAGCATAATCCTAATGCAAAGGTGGTCTATTTATCATCTGAGAAATTTACAAATGAATTTATTAACTCTATTCGTGATAACAAAGCACTTGATTTTCGCAATAAATACCGCAATGTGGATGTACTGCTAATTGATGATATTCAATTCCTTGCTGGAAAAGAATCAACTCAAGAAGAATTTTTCCACACGTTTAATACTTTACACGAGGAATCCAAGCAAATTGTTATATCGAGTGACAGACCTCCTAAGGAAATTCCTACATTAGAGGATCGGCTACGTTCACGTTTTGAATGGGGATTAATAACGGATATTGCACCTCCTGATTTGGAAACACGAATTGCTATTTTGCGTAAAAAAGCAAAAGCAGATGGTTTAGAGGTACCCAATGAAGTAATGCTCTATATTGCGAACCAGATTGACTCCAATATTAGGGAGCTTGAAGGTGCGCTTATTCGCGTCGTTGCCTATTCATCGCTCGTAAACAAAGATATTAATGCCACACTTGCTGCTGAGGCACTTAAAGATATCATTCCTAATTCAAAGCCACGAACTGTGACAATATTAGACATTCAAAATGCTGTTGGTGAGCATTTTAGTATACGTTTAGAAGATTTTACGGCGAAAAAGCGTACAAAGTTAATTGCTTTTCCTCGCCAAATTGCCATGTATTTATCACGTGAATTAACAGATTTTTCACTGCCGAAAATTGGCGAAGAATTTGGTGGACGTGATCATACAACTGTGATTCATGCTCACGAAAAAATATCTTCTTTGTTGAAAAATGACGTCCAGCTTCAACAAGATGTTAAACAAATTCGTAGCATGCTAGGGAAGTAATTACTGTGGACAATCCTACTATTTAAACACAAACTTATACACAGTCTATCTACATGTGGATAGACTGATTTTATTCATAAAAAGGCACTTATCCACAAATCCACAGAGCCTATTACTATATCTTTTTTATTTTATATAAATAAATAATATAAATATGTGAGGGAAAACGAATGAAATTTGATATTTTACGTGACCGTTTATTAGAGGGTTTAAATGATGTCATGAAAGCGGTAAGTTCAAAAACAACTATTCCAATTTTAACAGGCATCAAAATTGATGTAACTGAAGAAGGTATTCGCTTAACAGGTAGTGATGCGGATATTACAATTCAAACATTTATCCCCGTTGAGGAAGATGGACAACAGATCATTCACATTGCAGAAACAGGATCAATTGTTGTACAAGCCCGTATGTTTAATGAAATTATACGTAAATTACCAACAAATGATGTTGAAATCCAAGTAACTCCTGGTTTCCAAACGCATATTCGCTCAGGTAAATCGGAGTTCCATTTAATTGGCTCTGATGCAGCTGAATATCCATTATTACCGGAATTAACAGAGGATCAAAAATTTACTATTCCTGCTGATCTTTTAAAAACAATTATTCGTGAAACTGTATTCGCCGTTGCCACTTCTGAAAGTAGACCCGTGTTGACAGGTGTAAACTGGCAGATTAAAAATGAAACATTAATCTGTGTTGCAACAGATAGTCATCGTTTAGCAAGACGTAAGGTTCAACTGGAAAATTTACCAGAGGTTGAACATAGTGTTGTAATCCCAGGAAAAAGTTTAAATGAATTAAATAAAGTATTAGAGGATTCTACAAACCTTGTTCAAATTGTTATTACAAGTCAGCAGGTATTGTTTAAAACAGGGGATGTATTATTCTTCTCACGTTTACTAGAAGGAAATTACCCAGACACTTCCCGTTTAATTCCAGAAGAATACCAAACTAATGTTACAATTAATGGTAAGTCTTTATTACAAGCTATAGACCGTGCTTCGCTTGTAGCAAGAGGGGATCGTAATAATGTTGTCCGTTTTGAAATATTGGGTCATCAAGCAGTTGAGGTTTCTTCTAATTCACCTGAAATCGGTAAAGTACAAGAAGAAATTCCTGTTGAGTCATTAGAAGGAGAAGGCTTGAAAATTTCCTTTAGTGCCAAATATATGATGGAAGCATTGAAAGCTATCGATGGCCAAGATGTAGTCATTCAATTTACAGGCGCAATGAGACCATTTATTTTACGCTCGGTTCATGACGATGCAATTTTACAATTAATTTTACCTGTACGTACTTACTAAAAATTTAAGATCTGTTAGGATAGTCGCAATTTGCGGCTATCTTTTTTACTTATGGCGAAATTTTAGGTATGATAGAGAGATAGACAGTCTGTATTTGGAGGGAAACACACTATGCAGGACATTAAAATCGATGAGGAGTTCATCACGTTAGGGCAGCTATTAAAAATATCTGATGCCATTAGTTCAGGTGGAATGGCTAAGTGGTTTTTACAGGAAAATGCTGTGTATGTCAATGGAGAAGTAGATGATCGTCGAGGTCGTAAATTACGAAACGGAGACGTTGTAAATATACCAGGATGTGGTCGTTTTCAAATCGTAGGACCAACTGGGCAGTAAACTATGCATATTGAACAAATAAAACTTACAAATTACCGTAATTATGATGCCTTAGCTTTAAACTTCTCTCCTAAAATTAATGTGTTCATTGGTGAAAATGCTCAAGGAAAAACAAATGTTATGGAGTCTATCTACGTACTAGCAATGGCTAAATCCCATCGAACAACGAACGATAAAGAATTGATACGTTGGGATTCAGACTATGGTAAAATAGAAGGGGCAGTTCAAAAAAGACATGGTATTTTACCGATAGAGCTTACGATTACAAAGAAAGGTAAAAAGGGCAAGCTAAATCATATAGAGCAAAGTCGCCTTAGTCATTATATTGGCCAAATGAACGTCGTTATGTTTGCACCAGAAGATTTAAACGTTGTAAAAGGTAGTCCGCAAATACGCCGACGTTTTATTGATATGGAGATTGGGCAAATTTCGCCTGTCTATTTACACGATTTATTAACCTTTCAAAAAGTTTTAAAACAACGTAACCATTTCTTAAAGATGAACCAGGGCAAGTCCATGTCAAATGATGTGATGTATGAGGTTTATAATGAACAATATATTCATGCAGCTACCCAAATTATTCGTAAAAGATTTCAATTTATGGATTTATTGCAGGAGTGGGCTGAACCTATACATGCAGGTATATCACAAGGGAAGGAAACGCTCATTATAAAATATCGTACGGTAGCTGGAATAGAAAAAGAACATTCTTCTAGCGAAATTGAAAATACTTTACATCAAAAATTGATGGAAGCAAGAGAACGTGAATTTGACAGAGGTGTAACGTTAGTTGGTCCACATCGTGATGATTTGCAGTTTTTAGTAAATGGCTATGATGTGCAAACATATGGCTCTCAAGGACAGCAGCGTACAACTGCATTGTCTTTAAAACTTGCTGAAATTGAATTAATTAAACAAGAAACAAATGAAACACCCATACTACTTTTAGATGATGTCTTGTCGGAACTCGATGATTATCGTCAATCGCATTTATTAAATACCATTCAAGGTGAAGTGCAAACCTTTGTCACAACGACAAGTGTTGAAGGTATTCATCATGAAACGATGGAGCAGGCTCAACTGTTCCACGTGAAACAAGGTGCGATTGAAAAAAGTTAGCCAGGGTAGTTTTTTAGATTACAAAAGAATGGTAATAGTCAGCTCGGTTGACTGTTCATTCATTTACACACAATGATGTTATGAAGGAGTAGATGAAAGCCGTGGCTATAGAGAACGAAGGTTTACAAAACCAAGCTTATGAGGCCGATCAGATACAGGTATTAGAAGGTTTAGAGGCAGTACGTAAAAGACCAGGGATGTATATCGGTTCAACAAGCTCAAAAGGGTTACACCACTTAGTATGGGAAATCGTTGATAATAGTATCGATGAAGCTCTGGCAGGATTTTGTACTGATATACAGGTAACAATAGAAAAAGAAAATTGGATTCGTGTAGAAGATAACGGTCGTGGTATTCCAGTCAGCATTCAAGAAAAGATGGGTAAGCCTGCTGTTGAAGTTATCATGACGGTTTTACATGCTGGTGGTAAATTTGGTGGTGGAGGCTATAAAGTTTCAGGTGGTCTACATGGAGTAGGGGCATCCGTTGTAAATGCTCTTTCTGTTGAAACAATTGTGCAAGTTCACCGTGAAGGTCATATTCATGAAATCAAATTCCAACGTGGAAAAACGATACAAGAACTAAAGATTATTGGCGATACAGACCGTAATGGAACAACAACACGTTTTAAAGCGGACCCAGAAATTTTTAAAGAAACTACTGTTTATGAATATGATATTTTAGCTCACCGTATTCGAGAATTGGCATATTTAAATCGTGGAATCAAGATTACCATTGCTGATGAACGAGAAGGCGAGGAGCGTTCAACTACATATCACTATGAAGGTGGTATCCGTTCATATGTTGAGCACCTAAATCAATCTAAAGAGCCTATTCATGATCCGATTGATGTTCTTGGAGAAAAAGATGGTATCTCTGTTGAGATTGCTATGCAATACAATGCAGGTTTCTCTTCTAATATTTTTTCATTTGCTAATAATATTAATACGTATGAAGGTGGTACACATGAGTCTGGTTTTAAAACAGCTCTTACACGCGTCATTAATGATTACGCACGAAAAGGTGGATTGTTGAAAGAAGCGGATGCCAATTTGACAGGTGAGGATGTACGCGAAGGCTTAACAGCTATTGTCTCTGTTAAACATCCGGATCCTCAATTTGAGGGGCAAACAAAAACAAAGCTAGGGAACTCAGAAGTTAGTCAAATTACTAACTCTTTATTCTCGGATGGTTTTGAACGATTTATGTTGGAAAATCCAACTGTTGCACGCAAAGTTGTTGAAAAAGGTTTAATGGCAGCTCGTGCTCGTGTCGCAGCCAAAAAGGCCCGTGAGTTTACCCGTCGTAAAAATGCATTGGAAGTGTCAAGCTTGCCTGGTAAATTGGCGGACTGTTCTTCAACAAATCCAGCTGATTGTGAAATCTATATTGTTGAGGGTGATTCTGCGGGAGGATCAGCTAAATCAGGACGTGATCGTCACTTCCAAGCAATATTGCCTTTACGTGGGAAAATTCTCAATGTTGAAAAGGCACGCTTAGATAAGATTTTATCGAACGCAGAAATCCGTGCCATGATTACAGCATTCGGTACTGGTATTGGAGAAGAGTTCAATTTAGAAAAGGCCCGTTATCATAAAATCATTATTATGACAGATGCCGATGTTGATGGTGCACATATTCGTACATTGCTTTTAACATTCTTCTTCCGTTTCCTTCGTCCACTTATAGAGGCAGGCTATATTTACATTGCACAGCCACCACTTTATCAAGTGAAACAAGGTAAGCATGTTGAATATTGCTATGATGATGAAACATTAAAAGAAATTTTAGAACGTCTACCAAAAATGCCAAAACCGAATGTACAGCGTTATAAAGGTCTTGGTGAAATGAATGCTGAACAACTTTGGGATACTACAATGGATCCAGAGCACCGTACATTATTACAAGTAGAATTAGATGATGCAATTAAAGCTAACCAAGCATTTGAGCGTTTAATGGGCGATGAAGTTGAACCTCGTCGTCAATTTATCGAGGAAAATGCTGTTTACGCTAATTTAGATATCTAATTTTTCTTGAGAGGAGGTCTACACTTTGTCAGAACAAGAACGCTCCGGTGTTAAAGGAATTAATATTACAGAAGAAATTGAAACATCCTTTCTTGATTATGCAATGAGTGTAATTGTTTCACGTGCATTACCTGATGTACGTGATGGATTAAAACCAGTACATCGTCGTATTTTATATGGGATGCAGGAGTTAGGAAATACAGCAGATAAACCTTACAAAAAATCAGCACGTATTGTTGGGGATGTAATGGGTAAGTACCATCCACATGGTGACTCTTCCATTTATGACGCTATGGTACGTATGGCGCAAGATTTCAGCTATCGTTATATGCTTGTTGACGGTCATGGGAACTTTGGTTCTGTTGATGGTGATGGAGCTGCAGCTATGCGTTATACAGAATCACGTATGTCTAAAATTGCGATGGAAATGCTACGTGATATCAATAAAGATACAATTGACTATACAGATAACTATGATGGCTCTGAAAAAGAACCGATTGTTTTACCAAGTCGTTATCCAAACTTATTGGTAAACGGTGCTGCAGGGATTGCTGTTGGTATGGCCACAAATATTCCTCCTCACCATCTAGGTGAAACCATTGATGCGGTTATAGCACTTTCTGAAAACCCAGCTATTACCACAGAGGAATTGATGGAAATCATCCCTGGCCCGGATTTCCCTACTGGCGGATTAATTTTGGGCCGTAGTGGTATTCGTAGAGCTTATGAATCTGGCCGTGGTTCCATCATTATTCGTGCGAAGGTGGAAATTGAGCAAAAAGCTAATGGTAAGGAAACTATCCTTGTTCACGAGTTACCATACCAAGTAAATAAGGCAAAGCTGATTGAAAAAATTGCAGAGCTTGTCCGTGATAAAAAAATCGATGGTATTACGAATTTACGTGATGAGTCAGACCGTCGTGGTATGCGAGTAGTGATTGAGGTACGAAAAGATGCAAATGCTAATGTAGTTTTAAACAATCTTTACAAACAAACAGCTATGCAATCAAGCTTTGGTATCAATATGCTGTCATTAGTAAATGGTCAGCCAAAGGTATTAGGCTTAAAAGAAATGCTATACCATTATTTAGAGCACCAAAAAGTTATTATTCGTCGTCGTACTGAATTCGATCTTCGAAAAGCAGAGGACCGTGCACATATTTTAGAAGGCTTACGAATTGCATTAGACCATATTGATGAAATAATTGCGATTATTCGTGGTTCACGTAGTGGTGAAGAAGCGAAGCCTCAATTAATGGAGCGTTTTAATTTATCAGAACGACAAGCTCAAGCCATTTTAGATATGCGTTTAGTTCGTTTAAGTGGCTTAGAGCGTGAAAAAATTGAAGCGGAATATCAAGAGCTTCAGGTTCTAATCGCTGAATTAAAGGCAATTTTAGCGGACGAAGCTAAAATTGTTGATATCATTCGTACTGAAATTTTAGAGCTGAAAGACCGCTATAGTGATACACGCCGTACTGAAATTACTTCTGGCGGTATTGAAATGATTGAGGATGAGGATCTAATTCCTGTTGAAAATTCAGTCGTTACTTTAACGCATAACGGCTATATTAAACGTTTAGCTGCGAATACATATCGTAGTCAGAAACGCGGTGGTCGTGGTGTTCAGGGAATGGGTACAAACGAAGATGACTTTGTAGAGCATCTTATGAATACCTCTACACATGATACAATTCTATTCTTTACTTCCAAAGGTAAAGTATTTAGAGCGAAAGGTTACGAAATTCCAGAGTATGGTCGTACAGCTAAAGGGCTACCGATTGTTAACTTGCTCAATATCGATAAAGGTGAGAAAGTAACAGCGATGATTCGTGTTGGATCATTTGATGAAGATGCGTACTTTATCTTTACAACTAAAACAGGTATTACGAAACGTACACCTGTATCACAATTTGCCAACATTCGTACGAATGGTTTAATAGCTATCAGTTTACGAGAAGATGATGATCTTATTTCTGTTCGTTTAACAGATGGGGATAAGCAAATTATCATCGGTACACGTGATGGTATGCTTGTTCGTTTCCAGGAAGATGATATTCGTTCTATGGGACGTACAGCTGGTGGTGTACGAGGTATTAAACTTCGTGATGGTGACGAAGTAGTAGGTATGGAGATTGTTGAACCAGGACAAGAAATTTTAGTAGTTACTGAAAAAGGTTATGGTAAACGTACTTCTGAAGATGATTATCGTTTACAAAGCCGTGGTGGCGTTGGATTAAAAACAATGCAAATTACTGATAAAAATGGTCCGATGGTGGCTGTGAAAACAGTTGATGGTTCAGAGGATATTATGCTTATTACTATTAACGGCATGCTTATTCGTATGGATGTTAATGATATTTCATTAATTGGACGCAGCACACAAGGTGTTCGTTTAATTCGCTTAGGTGATGATGAATTAGTTGCAACTGTAGCTAAGGTTGAAAAAGAAGAAGAGTTGCCTGAAGATGAAGAGGAAATAGAGGAATAACTTAAACCGATGACGACAGCGTTCATGTCGTTCATCGGTTTTTTATTATAAATAATGAAAAATAAGTAATTATTTTGAATTACATGATAAAATAAAGGTACCCTTATTTGAAGCAAGTTAAAGTGGAGAGGTGTTCATTTCATGGAAACAATACATGTTCCAATTTCAGAGTTAGGCGTTGGTAGAGTAATTTCTGAAGATATTTTTGCTAATACACAGTATCCTATCATCTTTAAAGATACAACGATTTCCCATGTACATTTACAAGTTTTTCAGGCATTTAATATTTTTAACGTCCCTGTTTATAAAAATCAAAACGATATTCATTCAGAAAAGAGAGAAATAGATGTAGAAGTAGTAGTAGAGGACATTCCGACTTTTAGAAAATCTTATAATCATTCTATTGAACAATTTAAAAAGGAATTCAAAAATTGGGAAGCAGGTTCTAAGGTAGATATCGCCAAAGCGAGAACCATTATATTGCCTTTGGTGGAGATGGTATTGGAGGATCGAACAATTATTTTTGATTTAAATGAGTTTTCTAATCCTAAAGACTATTTATATCACCATTGTGTAGCTACTGCCCTGATTTCCTCTGTAGTTGCTCAAAAGTTGGGTTATGATAGGGGGACTACAATTCAAATTGCGATAGGTGGTCTATTGGCTGATTGTGGAATGGCTAAAGTACACCCCCGAATTCGAGATAAAAAGACACCTCTTACTGAGCAAGAGTTTGATGAAATTTATAAACATCCAATTTATAGCTATAACATGGTGAAGGATTTAACCATTTTAAAAGAAACTATGAAAGAGGCAATATTCCAACACCATGAACGTTTAAATGGTAGTGGATATCCGAAAGGTGAAAAGATTGCTAATATTTCTATCTTTGCACAAATCATTGCTGTGGCAGATGTATTCCATGCTATGACATGTGAACGAGTATACAGGTCCAAGCAATCTTCATTTAAAGTAATAGAAATGATTAATGAATCTGAGTTTGGTAAGTTTGATATTAAAGTGGTACGTGCATTAATCGATATTGTAGCGGATCTTCCTATTGGTACAATTGTTGAACTTTCTAACTTGGAGCGTGGAGAAGTCATGTTTGTAAATAAGTTTGCGCCAACACGTCCACTCATTAAATTAGTTCATACAGGTGAAATTTTTGATTTAGGAAAAAATCGCAGTTTTTATATTTCTCGAATTATTACTAATTTATAGAAAGGCACGCCATAACTATGGCTGCCTTTTCTCATTCATATTAAGGATAATAAAGAGAAGAGGTAGGCTATTACGTAAAGTAAAACACCTTCATTTACATTACTCTTTTCTACAGGCAATATAATATTTTCACGTACAATTAAGTATTTGAGTGACTAAAATATAATCTATTGAAATATTTTTAGATAATATGTTGACATAGTTGTCGAATCTTGATATTATAAATAAGTCGCCAAGAGGTGACGCTGAAATAAACAACATGAACCTTGAAAACTGAACAAGCAAAACGTAATCAATAAAGTTTTAAGTAGCTAGCCTAGCTAGTGAACGAAACAAAATTTTGGACATCAAAATTGATGCCAGCAAAACAATTTGAGCTAATCAAATTTCTTTTATGGAGAGTTTGATCCTGGCTCAGGACGAACGCTGGCGGCGTGCCTAATACATGCAAGTCGAGCGAACAGAGAAGGAGCTTGCTCCTTTGACGTTAGCGGCGGACGGGTGAGTAACACGTGGGCAACCTACCTTATAGTTTGGGATAACTCCGGGAAACCGGGGCTAATACCGAATAATCTGTTTCACCTCATGGTGAAATATTGAAAGACGGTTTCGGCTGTCGCTATAGGATGGGCCCGCGGCGCATTAGCTAGTTGGTGAGGTAACGGCTCACCAAGGCGACGATGCGTAGCCGACCTGAGAGGGTGATCGGCCACACTGGGACTGAGACACGGCCCAGACTCCTACGGGAGGCAGCAGTAGGGAATCTTCCACAATGGGCGAAAGCCTGATGGAGCAACGCCGCGTGAGTGAAGAAGGATTTCGGTTCGTAAAACTCTGTTGTAAGGGAAGAACAAGTACAGTAGTAACTGGCTGTACCTTGACGGTACCTTATTAGAAAGCCACGGCTAACTACGTGCCAGCAGCCGCGGTAATACGTAGGTGGCAAGCGTTGTCCGGAATTATTGGGCGTAAAGCGCGCGCAGGTGGTTTCTTAAGTCTGATGTGAAAGCCCACGGCTCAACCGTGGAGGGTCATTGGAAACTGGGAGACTTGAGTGCAGAAGAGGATAGTGGAATTCCAAGTGTAGCGGTGAAATGCGTAGAGATTTGGAGGAACACCAGTGGCGAAGGCGACTATCTGGTCTGTAACTGACACTGAGGCGCGAAAGCGTGGGGAGCAAACAGGATTAGATACCCTGGTAGTCCACGCCGTAAACGATGAGTGCTAAGTGTTAGGGGGTTTCCGCCCCTTAGTGCTGCAGCTAACGCATTAAGCACTCCGCCTGGGGAGTACGGTCGCAAGACTGAAACTCAAAGGAATTGACGGGGGCCCGCACAAGCGGTGGAGCATGTGGTTTAATTCGAAGCAACGCGAAGAACCTTACCAGGTCTTGACATCCCGTTGACCACTGTAGAGATATGGTTTCCCCTTCGGGGGCAACGGTGACAGGTGGTGCATGGTTGTCGTCAGCTCGTGTCGTGAGATGTTGGGTTAAGTCCCGCAACGAGCGCAACCCTTGATCTTAGTTGCCATCATTTAGTTGGGCACTCTAAGGTGACTGCCGGTGACAAACCGGAGGAAGGTGGGGATGACGTCAAATCATCATGCCCCTTATGACCTGGGCTACACACGTGCTACAATGGACGATACAAACGGTTGCCAACTCGCGAGAGGGAGCTAATCCGATAAAGTCGTTCTCAGTTCGGATTGTAGGCTGCAACTCGCCTACATGAAGCCGGAATCGCTAGTAATCGCGGATCAGCATGCCGCGGTGAATACGTTCCCGGGCCTTGTACACACCGCCCGTCACACCACGAGAGTTTGTAACACCCGAAGTCGGTGAGGTAACCTTTTGGAGCCAGCCGCCGAAGGTGGGATAGATGATTGGGGTGAAGTCGTAACAAGGTAGCCGTATCGGAAGGTGCGGCTGGATCACCTCCTTTCTAAGGATATTTTCGGAATACAAACCTTGGGTTTGTAAGATTACGTTTTGCGTTCAGTTTTGAAGGTTTATTAATGATATAAAACTTCCAAGAGGGCCTATAGCTCAGCTGGTTAGAGCGCACGCCTGATAAGCGTGAGGTCGATGGTTCGAGTCCATTTAGGCCCACCATATATACCTCTTGGGGCCTTAGCTCAGCTGGGAGAGCGCCTGCCTTGCACGCAGGAGGTCAGCGGTTCGATCCCGCTAGGCTCCACCAAACTTGTTCTTTGAAAACTGGATAAAACGACATTGAAAATGTAACAAACACATTTATTTTTTAAGTTTTTTTATAGGCTTAATAACATGATAAGGTTTTCAGACACGAGCAGTTCTAGGAAGCAATCGAGTAAATGAAGGAGCGTACTTCAGTACGTGACTGATTGAACGAGTGAGGCTGACAACGAAATGTGAAGTGTATGGAAAGCTGATAGGTTAAGTTATTAAGGGCGCACGGCGAATGCCTTGGCACTAGGAGCCGAAGAAGGACGGCACTAACACCGATATGCTTCGGGGAGCTGTAAGTGAGCTTTGATCCGGAGATTTCCGAATGGGGGAACCCACTACGTTTAATCGCGTAGTATCTTGACGTGAATACATAGCGTCTTGAAGGCAGACCCAGGGAACTGAAACATCTAAGTACCTGGAGGAAGAGAAAGAAAAATCGATTCCCTGAGTAGCGGCGAGCGAAACGGGAAGAGCCCAAACCAAGAGGCTTGCCTCTTGGGGTTGTAGGACACTCAATACGGAGTTACAAAAGAGCGAGTTAGATGAAGCGACTTGGAAAGGTCCGCCAGAGCAGGTAAAAGCCCTGTAGTCGAAAGTTCGTTCTCTCCTGAGTGGATCCTGAGTACGGCGGAACACGTGAAATTCCGTCGGAATCCGGGAGGACCATCTCCCAAGGCTAAATACTACCTAGTGACCGATAGTGAACCAGTACCGTGAGGGAAAGGTGAAAAGCACCCCGGAAGGGGAGTGAAAGAGATCCTGAAACCGTGTGCCTACAAGTAGTTAGAGCCCGTTAATGGGTGATAGCGTGCCTTTTGTAGAATGAACCGGCGAGTTACGATTACGTGCGAGGTTAAGCTTTAGAAGGCGGAGCCGCAGCGAAAGCGAGTCTGAATAGGGCGAAATAGTACGTGGTCGTAGACCCGAAACCAGGTGATCTACCCATGTCCAGGGTGAAGGTAAGGTAACACTTACTGGAGGCCCGAACCCACGCACGTTGAAAAGTGCGGGGATGAGGTGTGGGTAGCGGAGAAATTCCAATCGAACTTGGAGATAGCTGGTTCTCTCCGAAATAGCTTTAGGGCTAGCCTCGTGATGAGAATACTGGAGGTAGAGCACTGTTTGGACTAGGGGGCCATCCCGGTTTACCGAATTCAGACAAACTCCGAATGCCAGATATTTATACACGGGAGTCAGACTGCGAGTGATAAGATCCGTAGTCAAAAGGGAAACAGCCCAGACCACCAGCTAAGGTCCCAAAGTAATCGTTAAGTGGAAAAGGATGTGGCGTTGCACAGACAACCAGGATGTTGGCTTAGAAGCAGCCATCATTTAAAGAAAGCGTAATAGCTCACTGGTCGAGTCGGCCTGCGCGGAAGATGTAACGGGGCTAAACCATGCACCGAAGCTGTGGATTGACATCTACGATGTCAGTGGTAGGAGAGCGTTCTAAGTGCGTTGAAGTCAGACCGGAAGGACTGGTGGAGCGCTTAGAAGTGAGAATGCCGGTATGAGTAGCGAAAGACGGGTGAGAATCCTGTCCACCGTATGACTAAGGTTTCCTGAGGAAGGCTCGTCCGCTCAGGGTTAGTCGGGACCTAAGCCGAGGCCGATAGGCGTAGGCGATGGACAACAGGTTGATATTCCTGTACCACCTCCTCACCGTTTGAGAAATGGGGGGACGCAGTAGGATAGGGTAAGCGCGCTGTTGGTTATGCGCGTCCAAGCAGTAAGGCGTGTGTGTAGGCAAATCCGCACACTGTAACGTTGAGCTGTGATGGCGAGTCCGTATGGACGAAGTTCCTGATTTCACACTGCCAAGAAAAGCCTCTATCGAGGTGAGAGGTGCCCGTACCGCAAACCGACACAGGTAGTCGAGGAGAGAATCCTAAGGTGTGCGAGAGAACTCTCGTTAAGGAACTCGGCAAAATGACCCCGTAACTTCGGGAGAAGGGGTGCTCTTGAGCGTGCAAGCGCATGAGAGCCGCAGTGAATAGGCCCAGGCGACTGTTTAGCAAAAACACAGGTCTCTGCAAAACCGTAAGGTGACGTATAGGGGCTGACGCCTGCCCGGTGCTGGAAGGTTAAGAGGAGTGGTTAGCGCAAGCGAAGCTGCGAATTGAAGCCCCAGTAAACGGCGGCCGTAACTATAACGGTCCTAAGGTAGCGAAATTCCTTGTCGGGTAAGTTCCGACCCGCACGAAAGGCGTAACGATCTGGGCACTGTCTCAACGAGAGACTCGGTGAAATTATAGTACCTGTGAAGATGCAGGTTACCCGCGACAGGACGGAAAGACCCCGTGGAGCTTTACTGTAGCCTGATATTGAATTTTGGTACAACTTGTACAGGATAGGTAGGAGCCAGAGATCTCGGAGCGCCAGCTTCGAAGGAGGCGTCGGTGGGATACTACCCTGGTTGTATTGAAATTCTAACCCATGCCCCTTAGCGGGGCAGGAGACAGTGTCAGGCGGACAGTTTGACTGGGGCGGTCGCCTCCTAAAAGGTAACGGAGGCGCCCAAAGGTTCCCTCAGAATGGTTGGAAATCATTCGTAGAGTGTAAAGGCACAAGGGAGCTTGACTGCGAGACCTACAAGTCGAGCAGGGTCGAAAGACGGGCTTAGTGATCCGGTGGTTCCGCATGGAAGGGCCATCGCTCAACGGATAAAAGCTACCCCGGGGATAACAGGCTTATCTCCCCCAAGAGTCCACATCGACGGGGAGGTTTGGCACCTCGATGTCGGCTCATCGCATCCTGGGGCTGTAGTCGGTCCCAAGGGTTGGGCTGTTCGCCCATTAAAGCGGTACGCGAGCTGGGTTCAGAACGTCGTGAGACAGTTCGGTCCCTATCCGTCGTGGGCGTAGGAAATTTGAGAGGAGCTGTCCTTAGTACGAGAGGACCGGGATGGACACACCGCTGGTGTACCAGTTGTCTTGCCAAAGGCATCGCTGGGTAGCTATGTGTGGACGGGATAAGTGCTGAAAGCATCTAAGCATGAAGCCCCCCTCAAGATGAGATTTCCCATTACGCAAGTAAGTAAGATCCCTCAAAGACGATGAGGTAGATAGGTTCGAGGTGGAAGTGTGGTGACACATGGAGCTGACGAATACTAATCGATCGAGGACTTAACCAAAAAAGTTTGAAGCATTCAATGAACCGTTTATCCAGTTTTGAAAGAATAATTTCTTTTATAAAGGGTTTCAAGATACGAGTAGTTCGAGGAAGCAATGGAGAGAGGGAAGGAGCGTACTCAAGTACGTGACTGACTGAACGACAGGAGCTGACGAAGAAATGCGATGTATATTGAAAGCCGAACATAGTCTAGTGATGATGGCAAAGAGGTCACACCCGTTCCCATACCGAACACGGAAGTTAAGCTCTTTAGCGCCGATGGTAGTTGGGGGCTTCCCCCTGTGAGAGTAGGACGTCGCTAGGCAACAAAAACAGTCAGCTGTGTGCTGGCTGTTTTTTTATTTCATATGAAATACGTTTAAATTTAGTAAATGACAAAATTAAATAGATGCTATATAACTTCCTGATTTCTAAAAGAGGATACCTATCTATGAAATCGTATTATTTTCCTCAATATTATAAATAATTCCCTTTTCGGCAATAGACTGTCTTCGACATTAAAATACAAATTTTAGTTCTAATCATCTATTTGGATTCTTATAATGTAAAGATTACGGGAAAAGGGAGAGGGAATTATGTGGATTGATGGTGTTTTTTCTGGAGGAGGTTTGAAGGGTTTTGCCCTTGTCGGAGCATATCAAGTACTAGAAGATGAAAATTTCCGTTTTAAACGTGTTGCTGGTACAAGTGCAGGAGCAATTTTAGCTGCGTTCATTGCTGCAGGATATAGCGGTAGAGAAATCGAAATGATGCTTGAAGAGTTAGACGTACCTTCATTACTGGATTCTAGAAGAACAATATTACCTTTCCCTTTTATGAAATGGATAAATGTTTATAATCATTTAGGTCTGTATAAAGGAAAGGCATTAGAAAAGTGGTTCTTCAAAAAGCTGGCCGAAAAAGGGGTGTATACTTTTGGAGATCTACCTAAAGATTCTCTAAAGTTAGTCGCGTCAGATCTAACCAATGGTAGAATGATTGTATTACCAGATGATTTACACAAGTATGAAATTGATGCTAAGAATTTTTCGGTTGCTTGCGCCTTACGTATGAGCTGTGGTATACCATTTTTCTTCGAACCAGTTACATTAAAGACTGGAAAAGGTGAATCAATAATTGTGGATGGTGGTGTATTAAGTAATTTCCCATTATGGATTTTTGACGATAGGGAGGGAAGAAAAGTACGACCAATTTTAGGACTTAAATTAAGCAGACGGAGAGAGGAACAATGTCCTCATGAAATAAAAAATGGTTTGAATTTGTTTGAAGCATTATTTTCAACTATGAAAGATGCACATGATGAAAGATATATATCAAGAAGACATGAAAGAGATATAATTTTTATTCCTGTAGAAGATTATAGTGCTACGCAGTTCGATTTAAATGAGGAAACAAAAGAAACGCTCTTAGAAATAGGAAGAAATCGTACCATACAATTTTTACGAAACTGGCCACGATTAAGATTATAAAAAACAATTATAATAACTATTGACCATTAATAATAAGCATGTTATTATATAAAAGTTGCTGTTGAGATATGCAGCTACTAAAATATAAAAACAAAATAACTGTTTGACAAACAATATAAAACATGTTATTATATAAAAGTTAACTCTTAACAAAGCAGTGAACTTAAAAATGAACCTTGAAAACTGAACAAGCAAAACGTAATCAATAAAGTTTTAAGTAGCTAGCCTAGCTAGTGAACGAAACAAAATTTTGGACATCAAAATGATGCCAGCAAAACAATTTGAGCTAATCAAATTTCTTTTATGGAGAGTTTGATCCTGGCTCAGGACGAACGCTGGCGGCGTGCCTAATACATGCAAGTCGAGCGAACAGAGAAGGAGCTTGCTCCTTTGACGTTAGCGGCGGACGGGTGAGTAACACGTGGGCAACCTACCTTATAGTTTGGGATAACTCCGGGAAACCGGGGCTAATACCGAATAATCTGTTTCACCTCATGGTGAAATATTGAAAGACGGTTTCGGCTGTCGCTATAGGATGGGCCCGCGGCGCATTAGCTAGTTGGTGAGGTAACGGCTCACCAAGGCGACGATGCGTAGCCGACCTGAGAGGGTGATCGGCCACACTGGGACTGAGACACGGCCCAGACTCCTACGGGAGGCAGCAGTAGGGAATCTTCCACAATGGGCGAAAGCCTGATGGAGCAACGCCGCGTGAGTGAAGAAGGATTTCGGTTCGTAAAACTCTGTTGTAAGGGAAGAACAAGTACAGTAGTAACTGGCTGTACCTTGACGGTACCTTATTAGAAAGCCACGGCTAACTACGTGCCAGCAGCCGCGGTAATACGTAGGTGGCAAGCGTTGTCCGGAATTATTGGGCGTAAAGCGCGCGCAGGTGGTTTCTTAAGTCTGATGTGAAAGCCCACGGCTCAACCGTGGAGGGTCATTGGAAACTGGGAGACTTGAGTGCAGAAGAGGATAGTGGAATTCCAAGTGTAGCGGTGAAATGCGTAGAGATTTGGAGGAACACCAGTGGCGAAGGCGACTATCTGGTCTGTAACTGACACTGAGGCGCGAAAGCGTGGGGAGCAAACAGGATTAGATACCCTGGTAGTCCACGCCGTAAACGATGAGTGCTAAGTGTTAGGGGGTTTCCGCCCCTTAGTGCTGCAGCTAACGCATTAAGCACTCCGCCTGGGGAGTACGGTCGCAAGACTGAAACTCAAAGGAATTGACGGGGGCCCGCACAAGCGGTGGAGCATGTGGTTTAATTCGAAGCAACGCGAAGAACCTTACCAGGTCTTGACATCCCGTTGACCACTGTAGAGATATGGTTTCCCCTTCGGGGGCAACGGTGACAGGTGGTGCATGGTTGTCGTCAGCTCGTGTCGTGAGATGTTGGGTTAAGTCCCGCAACGAGCGCAACCCTTGATCTTAGTTGCCATCATTTAGTTGGGCACTCTAAGGTGACTGCCGGTGACAAACCGGAGGAAGGTGGGGATGACGTCAAATCATCATGCCCCTTATGACCTGGGCTACACACGTGCTACAATGGACGATACAAACGGTTGCCAACTCGCGAGAGGGAGCTAATCCGATAAAGTCGTTCTCAGTTCGGATTGTAGGCTGCAACTCGCCTACATGAAGCCGGAATCGCTAGTAATCGCGGATCAGCATGCCGCGGTGAATACGTTCCCGGGCCTTGTACACACCGCCCGTCACACCACGAGAGTTTGTAACACCCGAAGTCGGTGAGGTAACCTTTTGGAGCCAGCCGCCGAAGGTGGGATAGATGATTGGGGTGAAGTCGTAACAAGGTAGCCGTATCGGAAGGTGCGGCTGGATCACCTCCTTTCTAAGGATATTTTCGGAATACAAACCTAGGGTTTGTAAGATTACGTTTTGCGTTCAGTTTTGAAGGTTCATTCTTTCTGAATGAAATACTTCAAAACTTGTTCTTTGAAAACTGGATAAAACGACATTGAAATTGTAACAAACACATTTATTTTTTAAGTTTTTTTATAGGCTTAATAACATGATAAGGTTTTCAGACACGAGCAGTTCTAGGAAGCAATCGAGTAAATGAAGGAGCGTACTTCAGTACGTGACTGATTGAACGAGTGAGGCTGACAACGAAATGTGATGTGTATGGAAAGCTGATAGGTTAAGTTATTAAGGGCGCACGGCGAATGCCTTGGCACTAGGAGCCGAAGAAGGACGGCACTAACACCGATATGCTTCGGGGAGCTGTAAGTGAGCTTTGATCCGGAGATTTCCGAATGGGGGAACCCACTACGTTTAATCGCGTAGTATCTTGACGTGAATACATAGCGTCTTGAAGGCAGACCCAGGGAACTGAAACATCTAAGTACCTGGAGGAAGAGAAAGAAAAATCGATTCCCTGAGTAGCGGCGAGCGAAACGGGAAGAGCCCAAACCAAGAGGCTTGCCTCTTGGGGTTGTAGGACACTCAATACGGAGTTACAAAAGAGCGAGTTAGATGAAGCGACTTGGAAAGGTCCGCCAGAGCAGGTAAAAGCCCTGTAGTCGAAAGTTCGTTCTCTCCTGAGTGGATCCTGAGTACGGCGGAACACGTGAAATTCCGTCGGAATCCGGGAGGACCATCTCCCAAGGCTAAATACTACCTAGTGACCGATAGTGAACCAGTACCGTGAGGGAAAGGTGAAAAGCACCCCGGAAGGGGAGTGAAAGAGATCCTGAAACCGTGTGCCTACAAGTAGTTAGAGCCCGTTAATGGGTGATAGCGTGCCTTTTGTAGAATGAACCGGCGAGTTACGATTACGTGCGAGGTTAAGCTTTAGAAGGCGGAGCCGCAGCGAAAGCGAGTCTGAATAGGGCGAAATAGTACGTGGTCGTAGACCCGAAACCAGGTGATCTACCCATGTCCAGGGTGAAGGTAAGGTAACACTTACTGGAGGCCCGAACCCACGCACGTTGAAAAGTGCGGGGATGAGGTGTGGGTAGCGGAGAAATTCCAATCGAACTTGGAGATAGCTGGTTCTCTCCGAAATAGCTTTAGGGCTAGCCTCGTGATGAGAATACTGGAGGTAGAGCACTGTTTGGACTAGGGGGCCATCCCGGTTTACCGAATTCAGACAAACTCCGAATGCCAGATATTTATACACGGGAGTCAGACTGCGAGTGATAAGATCCGTAGTCAAAAGGGAAACAGCCCAGACCACCAGCTAAGGTCCCAAAGTAATCGTTAAGTGGAAAAGGATGTGGCGTTGCACAGACAACCAGGATGTTGGCTTAGAAGCAGCCATCATTTAAAGAGTGCGTAATAGCTCACTGGTCGAGTGACGCTGCGCCGAAAATGTATCGGGGCTAAACGATTCACCGAAGCTGTGGATTGACATCTACGATGTCAGTGGTAGGAGAGCGTTCTAAGTGCGTTGAAGTCAGACCGGAAGGACTGGTGGAGCGCTTAGAAGTGAGAATGCCGGTATGAGTAGCGAAAGACGGGTGAGAATCCCGTCCACCGTATGACTAAGGTTTCCTGAGGAAGGCTCGTCCGCTCAGGGTTAGTCGGGACCTAAGCCGAGGCCGATAGGCGTAGGCGATGGACAACAGGTTGATATTCCTGTACCACCTCCTCACCGTTTGAGAAATGGGGGGACGCAGTAGGATAGGGTAAGCGCGCTGTTGGTTATGCGCGTCCAAGCAGTAAGGCGTGTGTGTAGGCAAATCCGCACACTGTAACGTTGAGCTGTGATGGCGAGTCCGTATGGACGAAGTTCCTGATTTCACACTGCCAAGAAAAGCCTCTATCGAGGTGAGAGGTGCCCGTACCGCAAACCGACACAGGTAGTCGAGGAGAGAATCCTAAGGTGTGCGAGAGAACTCTCGTTAAGGAACTCGGCAAAATGACCCCGTAACTTCGGGAGAAGGGGTGCTCTTGAGCGTGCAAGCGCATGAGAGCCGCAGTGAATAGGCCCAGGCGACTGTTTAGCAAAAACACAGGTCTCTGCAAAACCGTAAGGTGACGTATAGGGGCTGACGCCTGCCCGGTGCTGGAAGGTTAAGAGGAGTGGTTAGCGCAAGCGAAGCTGCGAATTGAAGCCCCAGTAAACGGCGGCCGTAACTATAACGGTCCTAAGGTAGCGAAATTCCTTGTCGGGTAAGTTCCGACCCGCACGAAAGGCGTAACGATCTGGGCACTGTCTCAACGAGAGACTCGGTGAAATTATAGTACCTGTGAAGATGCAGGTTACCCGCGACAGGACGGAAAGACCCCGTGGAGCTTTACTGTAGCCTGATATTGAATTTTGGTACAACTTGTACAGGATAGGTAGGAGCCAGAGATCTCGGAGCGCCAGCTTCGAAGGAGGCGTCGGTGGGATACTACCCTGGTTGTATTGAAATTCTAACCCATGCCCCTTAGCGGGGCAGGAGACAGTGTCAGGCGGACAGTTTGACTGGGGCGGTCGCCTCCTAAAAGGTAACGGAGGCGCCCAAAGGTTCCCTCAGAATGGTTGGAAATCATTCGTAGAGTGTAAAGGCACAAGGGAGCTTGACTGCGAGACCTACAAGTCGAGCAGGGTCGAAAGACGGGCTTAGTGATCCGGTGGTTCCGCATGGAAGGGCCATCGCTCAACGGATAAAAGCTACCCCGGGGATAACAGGCTTATCTCCCCCAAGAGTCCACATCGACGGGGAGGTTTGGCACCTCGATGTCGGCTCATCGCATCCTGGGGCTGTAGTCGGTCCCAAGGGTTGGGCTGTTCGCCCATTAAAGCGGTACGCGAGCTGGGTTCAGAACGTCGTGAGACAGTTCGGTCCCTATCCGTCGTGGGCGTAGGAAATTTGAGAGGAGCTGTCCTTAGTACGAGAGGACCGGGATGGACACACCGCTGGTGTACCAGTTGTCTTGCCAAAGGCATCGCTGGGTAGCTATGTGTGGACGGGATAAGTGCTGAAAGCATCTAAGCATGAAGCCCCCCTCAAGATGAGATTTCCCATTACGCAAGTAAGTAAGATCCCTCAAAGACGATGAGGTAGATAGGTTCGAGGTGGAAGTGTGGTGACACATGGAGCTGACGAATACTAATCGATCGAGGACTTAACCAAAAAGTTTGAAGCATTCAATGAACCGTTTATCCAGTTTTGAAAGAATAATTTCTTTTATAAAGGGTTTCAAGATACGAGTAGTTCGAGGAAGCAATGGAGAGAGGGAAGGAGCGTACTCAAGTACGTGACTGACTGAACGACAGAAGCTGACGAAGAAATGCGGTGTATATTGAAAGCCGAACATAGTCTAGTGATGATGGCAAAGAGGTCACACCCGTTCCCATACCGAACACGGAAGTTAAGCTCTTTAGCGCCGATGGTAGTTGGGGGCTTCCCCCTGTGAGAGTAGGACGTCGCTAGGCAATAAAGCAGTCAGCTGTGTGCTGGCTGTTTTTTTATTATTTTATGAAAATCCTTCATAAATTACAGAATTTTATACGAAAATCCTTCATTTTAAATATCATTGTCACGTTTCATATAACTATATTAAGATTGTTAGGAGTTTTTATATAGCTATTTATTTGGATTTTTAATTAAAATTTGCTATGATTAAAAGTCTGAATTGTCTTTCTTTTATAAGTTTCTTGACAGTAGCAGTCCACGTTGTTAATCTTACAATTAATATTCTTTTAACTATAGGAGGAAGTTACGAAAATGTGGGAGACTAAATTTGCCAAAGAAGGTTTAACTTTTGATGATGTATTATTAGTACCAGCTCATTCTGAAGTATTACCGAAAGATGTTGATTTATCTGTTCAATTAACACCAAAGATTAAATTAAACATTCCTATGATCAGCGCAGGTATGGATACAGTTACAGAGTCTAAAATGGCGATTGCTATGGCACGACAAGGCGGTATCGGCATTATCCACAAAAACATGGGTATCGACGAACAAGCTGAACAGGTAGAAAAAGTAAAACGTTCTGAAAATGGTGTTATTACAAACCCATTCTTCTTAACTCCGACTCATCAAGTTTTCGATGCTGAGCATTTAATGGGTAAATACCGAATCTCTGGTGTACCTATTGTTGATAGTATGGAAAACCAAAAACTTGTAGGGATCATTACAAACCGTGATTTACGTTTTATCTCAGATTACTCTTTAAAAATTGAAGATGTTATGACAAAAGAAGATTTAATTACGGCTCCTGTTGGAACGACTCTAGAGGATGCAGAAAAAATTCTTCAACAATATAAAATCGAAAAACTTCCGATTGTTGATGAAGAGGGTCGCTTAACTGGACTTATCACAATCAAAGATATTGAGAAAGTTATTGAATTCCCTAATGCTGCTAAAGATACACATGGTCGCTTACTTGTAGGTGCAGCAGTTGGTGTATCGAAGGATACAATGGTACGTATTGAGAAGCTTGTAGAAGCACAAGTTGACATTGTAGTAATCGATACAGCACACGGACATTCTGAAGGCGTATTGCAAACAATCCGCTCAATTCGAGAAACTTACCCAGAACTAGAAATCATTGCTGGTAACGTAGCTACTGCAGAAGGTGCACGTGCATTATTCGAAGCTGGAGCAGATGTTGTTAAAGTAGGAATTGGCCCAGGCTCAATTTGTACTACACGTGTTGTGGCTGGCGTAGGTGTGCCACAAATTACAGCAGTTTATGATTGTGCTACAGTAGCACGTGAGCTTGGTAAAACAATTATTGCGGATGGTGGTATTAAGTACTCTGGCGATATTGTGAAAGCTTTAGCAGCTGGCGGAAATGTTGTTATGCTAGGATCACTTCTTGCAGGTACTTCTGAATCACCAGGAGAGACAGAAATCTTCCAAGGTCGTCGTTTCAAAGTATACCGTGGTATGGGATCTATCGGAGCAATGGAAAAAGGCTCAAAAGATCGATACTTCCAAGAAGATGCGAAAAAGTTAGTGCCTGAGGGTATTGAAGGTCGCCTTCCTTATAAAGGGCCATTAGCCGATACAATTTATCAACTGATTGGTGGTATCCGAGCTGGTATGGGTTATTGTGGAGCACCACACCTTGAGTATTTACGAGAAAATGCTCAATTTGTTAAAATGACAGGTGCAGGTCTCCGTGAATCACATCCACATGATGTACAGATTACAAAAGAGTCACCAAACTATTCCATGTAATAAATTACTTGCAACTTTTATGCTTTCGCATCGTCTACAAAGATGGCGCGAGAGCATTTTTTTATGGTAGAGAGTCAACACGTATGTTGTTATCTATGATAAAATGTCGAGGACAAGATTATTTTTTGGAGGGCTTTAAAGGTGAAAAAGAAAATGAACACCGTACTACGCTTACTCCTAATTCCCGTTTTATTAATTGGTATTTTTGCAGGTATTCCTGCAAAGGCAAGTGCAGAGACGGATTTAGGATTAACAGTAGATGCTGCGATTTTAATTGACGCAGATTCAGGCAAAATTTTATATGAACAAAATGCGGATACTTCACTAGGTATTGCAAGTATGACAAAAATGATGACTGAATACCTGTTATTGGACGCTATTGATGCAGGGACAGTTAAATGGGATCAAGAATACCATGTAACCGATTATACGTATCGTATGTCTCAAAATCGTGCATTAAGTAATGTACCTTTACGTCGAGATGGTTCTTACACAATTCGAGAATTGTACGAGGCAATGGCTATTTATTCAGCGAATGCTGCAACTGTTGCTATAGCTGAAACAATTGCTGGAACAGAGACTGAATTTTTGAAATTAATGAACAAAAAAGCAGAAGAACTTGGCCTAGAAGGTTATAAGTTTGTTAATGCAACAGGTCTAAACAACGCGGATCTTTTTGGGATGCATCCAGCAGGGACAGGACCAGAAGATGAGAACGTGATGCCTGCTAAATATGTGGCAAAACTAGCCTATCATCTATTAAAGGATCACCCAAAGGTATTAGAAACTTCCCAAATTACTAAGAAGACATTCCGTGAAGGTACAGAGGACGCCATTGAGATGTCTAACTGGAACTTTATGTTACCGGGTTTAGTTTTTGAATATCAAGGTGTCGATGGATTAAAAACCGGTACTACAAACTTTGCAGGCCATTGCTTTACAGGTACTGCAGAGCGCAATGGTACTCGATTAATCGCAGTTGTCATGAAAGCTGTTGATGCAAGTGGACAAGGATCATATAAAGCTCGTTTTGATGCAACAGCAAAATTATTTAACTATGGTTTTTCACAATTCTCAAAACAAGAAATTTTACCAGCGAACTATACGTTTAAAGATCAAAAAACAGTAAAAGTGACAAAGGGTAAAGAAGACAAAGTAGAGATTGCTGTAAAAGAACCTATTTCATTTATGATTAAGTCTTCTGATAAAGATCTTTATAAACCTAAATTGGTTTTAGATAAAAAGAGTCTTGAGGCAGGAGTTAAGAAAGATACTGTTGTAGGAAAGGTCGTTATTGAGCGCACAGAGGGCACAGACTACGGCTTTATCGATGGAAAGGATATTTCATCCGATATTGTTACTACGGGCTCTGTAGAGCGTGCTAGCGGTATCTCATTGTTCTTCCAAGGTATTGGGAACTTCTTCGGCAATTTATGGAGTGGAATTTCTGACTTCGTTGGTGGACTATTCTAATCATTAATTAAAGGGCACATGAATGTTAAGAAACATTCATGTGCTTTTTCACATTTTTGACCCATACAGCATACGCTAATAGGCGAAAGGATGTGGCTAAATGTGTGGCATTACAGGGTGGGCTAGCTTTCAAAAGAATTTAAAAGCAAGTGAAAAAGTTTTACAAGCAATGACACGGACATTAAACAGGAGAGGGCCAGATGATGAAAATATTTGGTGTAGTGAGCATATTGCATTTGGCCATCGACGGTTAGCGGTTATCGATTTAATAGGTGGCAAGCAGCCTATGAAAAAACTACATGAAGGGATAAACTATGTCATTACATATAATGGCGAACTTTATAATACTCAGGAGCTGCGTAAAGAGCTGGAGAAGAGAGGTCATACTTTCACAACACATTCAGATACAGAAGTGTTATTGACCGCCTATATTGAATGGAAAGAGCAATGCGTAGACTTTCTAAATGGTATTTTTGCATTTGGCATTTGGGATGAACAGGAGCAATCTCTTTTTTTATGCAGAGATAGATTGGGTGTGAAGCCCCTTTATTTTACAGAGCAACAGGGGGGGATTCTTTTTGCATCTGAAGTAAAGGCTTTGCTGGCACATCCAATGGTTCAAGCTGCCATCAATACGGAGGGATTGGCAAGTATGATGGCTGTAGGCCCCTCTAGAGCACCAGGTAAGACTCTTTTTCAAAATATTGAGGAGTTACGACCAGGATTTGCAATGCGCTTCTCTAGAGAGGGATTAAGAAAATGGCAGTATTGGCAGCTACAAAGCCGCAAGCATGAAGAAACATTGGAAGAGACGATTGAGCAGGTTCGTTGGCTGTTAACAGATGCTATTGAACGACAGCTTATTTCGGATGTACCAATCTGTACATTTCTATCAGGAGGACTTGATTCTAGTATTATTACAGGAATTGCTGCTGATAGATTCCGCCAACAAAACAATCAGTTGCATACGTATTCAATTGATTATGAGGATAATGAACGTTTTTTTAATCCACATGCATTTCAAACGTCAACAGATACGTATTGGATTCAAAAGATGACCGAGGCTTTTAAGACGACACATCATGCAGAAGAAATAACTCAGCAACAGCTGATTGATTTACTAGTAGAATCAGTTATAGTTAGAGATTCACCAGGTATGGCGGATGTAGATTCTTCGTTACTCTGGTTTTGTCGAGAAATTAAAAGAGACTTTACTGTAGCACTATCTGGCGAATGTGCAGATGAAATTTTTGGTGGATATCCATGGTTTAAGGAAAAAACTACGGGCTTTCCTTGGATTCGGTCATTGGCTGAAAGAAATGCAATACTTCAGGAGAAGTGGGATAAAAAATTAAAAATTGAATCCTACGCACAGCAGCTATATACACAAACAATTACAGAAGTCCCGTTACTAGATGGTGAAAGTCCTGCAGAAGTAAAACACCGTGAAATGTTTTATTTAAATATGCAATGGTTTATGCAGACATTGCTAGAGCGGAAAGATCGTATGAGTATGGGAGCGAGTTTAGAGGTACGAGTTCCTTTTGCAGATCATCGCCTTGTGGAATATGCATGGAATATTCCTTGGGAAATGAAGAATTTAGATGGCATAGAAAAGGGCTTACTTCGAAAGTCGATGGCACATTTATTGCCTGATGAAGTATTATACCGTAAAAAAAATCCCTATCCTAAAACGTATCATCCAGTTTATACAGCAGGTGTGCAAACATGGCTAAGGGAAATTCTTAAAGATAAAAACTCTATCTTACATGAATTATTTGAGTACAAAAAACTTGCAGAATTAATTGAATCGGGGGGGAGCTCTTTCAAAATTCCATGGTATGGACAATTAATGGCAGGACCTCAACTTTTAGCATATCTAGGGCAAATTCATAGTTGGTTTGAGCATTATCATATTCAACTAATTGAATCTTAATGGGAGTCACCCATCTACTACTTGGTTGTAGTAGATGGGTTATTTTTTTGTATCCCCCAACAATCCATTAATTGTTCTATCGACTGTTCAATTACATGGACAGGTATACCGCCAAAGCCAAGTAAAAATTGTGCTTGCGAAGATTCACCATGATCTAGTCGATAATCAGACAACGGATAAATCCCTATTCCTGCGTAGAAGGCAAGTTGTTGTAATTGTTTTTCTGGTAATTCGTGTTTAACATCTAATAATATATGCATTCCTGCTTGCTCACCTGTAATTTTAATGGATGATGAATATTTTTCTAAAATAGAAGTAAGCTGATCATGTTTTTTACGATAAACTTTACGCATTCGATTAAGGTGTTTTGCAAAATGACCATCATGCATAAAATTTGCTACGATATGCTGATCGAAGCGAGGTACAGTTGATGAATAGTAATTAAAAACATCATTATACGTAGCAAGTAATTGAGGTGGAAGTACAAAATAGGCTACACGCAAAGATGGCATTAACGATTTTGTAAAAGTGCTCATATAAATGACTTTATCGTTTCTATCTAGAGCATGTAGAGCAGGAATTGGTTTTCCAGTATAACGAAACTCTGAATCATAATCATCTTCAATGATATAACGAGATGAGCTTTGTGCTGCCCAGTTTAAAGCCTGTGCACGCCTAGTAGCGGATAATACGGCGCCAGTAGGAAATTGATGTGATGGTGTAATATAGACAACATTAGCTTGTGTTCGCTCTAGCTCGTGAATGACGATACCTTCTTCATCGACGGCAATAGGATATACTTTCCGTTTATGCTGAGAGAACATACGATGCACAGCTGGATAGCCTGGGTTTTCCAGAGCAAAGCATGTATCATCCCTAAAAAGACGTAAAATCATAGGCAGAAGCTGCTCAGTACCAGAGCCAACGACAATTTGCTCTGGATTACAGATAACTCCACGTGATTGATATAAATAATTTGCAATTTCAGTTCGTAAAGAAAGCTCCCCTTGAGGTTCCCCTGTTAATAATAAATTTTTTGAGGCTTCATCAAACAGCTCCTTTGCATATTTTCTCCAGATCTGAAATGGGAAAGCATCGATATCAATAGAACCAGGATTAAAATCTATTTTGTATGACTTTTTCTTAACGTGCTCATTGAAAGGAATTACGATGTCCTGCTGGATGTAGGGTAGTTCATCGATTTCTTCTACAAAATAACCAACACGAGATTTGGACATAATATAGCCTTCTGCAAGAAGCTGTGCATAGGCAATTTCAATCGTTGTTTGAGAGATATTCAAAAAATCGGCTAATTTTCTTTTTGATGGTAATTTTTCTCCCACTGCTATTTTCTTGGAAATAATAGCTTCTTTAATACCATTATAAAGCTGATCATATAGCGGTTTATCGCCATTTCTTTCAAGCTGAAATAAAAGCATATCCATATGATAAAAACCTCCTGACCTTATAGTTATTTTGAAAACTGGATATTTTTATATGGTCAATTTCTATTATACTAAATTTCATCATAAAGATGGAGGTTAGACAATGAAACAGACAGGTACAAATTTGGTGAAGCGTGGTATGGCTGAGATGCAAAAGGGCGGCGTCATTATGGACGTGATCAATGCTGAGCAAGCAAAAATTGCAGAGGCGGCAGGAGCAGTAGCGGTAATGGCATTAGAAAGAGTACCTTCAGATATTCGCAAAGCAGGAGGTGTTGCTCGTATGGCAGATCCTCGTATTGTAGAGGAAGTACTAGGAGCAGTCTCCATTCCTGTTATGGCAAAAGCTCGTATTGGTCATATTGTAGAAGCCCGTGTTTTAGAAGCGATGGGGGTTGATTATATTGATGAAAGTGAAGTACTTACACCAGCAGATGAAGAATATCACTTATTAAAAAGTAATTATACCGTACCATTTGTGTGTGGCTGTCGTGATCTTGGGGAAGCAGCCCGTCGCATTGGGGAAGGAGCAGCTATGTTACGAACAAAAGGTGAACCAGGAACAGGGAATATTGTGGAGGCAGTTCGACATATTCGTAAAGTGAATGCCCAAGTCCGAAAAGTAGTAGGTATGACAGAGGATGAATTAATGACAGAGGCAAAATTACTAGGAGCACCTTTTGAATTATTAAGAGAGATCAAACGCCTTGGTCGTTTACCAGTGGTTAATTTTGCAGCAGGAGGTGTAGCTACGCCAGCTGATGCGGCATTAATGATGGAGCTTGGGGCTGATGGTGTGTTTGTCGGTTCAGGTATCTTTAAATCTGATAATCCTGAAAAATTTGCACATGCGATTGTAGAAGCGACGACACATTACAAAGATTATAAGCTTATTGCTGAAATATCAAAGGAACTAGGTGTACCAATGAAAGGTATTGATATTGCACAGCTCGGGCTAAATGAGCGCATGCAAGAGCGAGGCTGGTAAGATGAAACGAATTGGTGTTTTAGCGTTACAAGGGGCGGTACGAGAGCATGTTCAAATGCTAGAAAGCCTTGGCTGTGAAGCTGTTGAAGTAAAACATAAGCAGGATTTAGTAAAACTAGATGGACTTGTATTACCTGGTGGAGAGAGTACTACAATGAGAAAGCTGTTGGATCGTTTTGAACTACTAGAGCCTATACGAGAAATAGCACAACGTGGTTTACCCATGTTTGGGACATGTGCAGGATTAATTTTAATGGCTACTACTTTAGTAAATGATGAACCACATTTAGCAGTTATGGATGTGACAGTTGCAAGAAATTCATATGGACGCCAGGTTGACAGCTTTGAAGTAATGCTGGATATTCCTAAAATAGGAGAGGCGATTCCAGCAGTTTTTATTCGGGCACCTCATATAGTGAAAGTCGGAAAAGATGTTGAAATTCTCGCAGAGCATGAAGGTAAGATTATTTTAGCCCAGGATAGACATTTACTAGGTTGTTCCTTTCATCCCGAATTAACTTCAGACACACGTATTCTTGAATATTTTGTAGCATCTATGGTATGACTTGCAAAATTTGTTTTCATATAGTACAGTATGGTTAAAATTTAATTAACTGAACACGATGATGGGAAGTAGTAGCAAGCACGTTTTTTTTAGAGAGTCAGCGGTTGGTGAAAGCTGATAAAAGCACTTGTGAATCCGTCCTGGAGTTGCACAGTCGAAGTCATTGAAGTAGGCTGCTGCCGGCTGGAATGCCGTTATAAAATAAGTGGATTAGATATAGTGTCTAATCAATTAGGGTGGCAACGCGGGTAGCTCTCGTCCCTTTATGGGATGGGGGCTTTTTTGTGTTTATCTTGATTTAGCCAAATATCGCCTTTCTATTCTGGTGTTTAAATGACCGCTGAATCAAGATATAGAAACAAGATGCAACAATTTCCCATCATTAAGAAACTACTGGAGGTATGTTCGATGTTAGATATTAAACGCGTGCGTGATAATTTCGCCGAAATTAAAGAAATGCTATTAACACGTAATGAAGATTTAGGGAATTTAGATGACTTTGAAAATTTAGATGCAAAGCGTCGTGAACTAATTGCTAAAACGGAAGAACTGAAGGCAGAACGAAATAAAGTATCTGAGCAAATTTCTGTTATGAAGCGCAACAAAGAAAACGCAGATGAAGTGATTGCGCGTATGCGTCAAGTGGGCGATGAAATTAAAGAGCTTGATATTCAATTAAATGATGTGGAAGATCGCTTTAAAGATATGATGATGCGCCTGCCGAACGTTCCTCATGAATCTGTACCAGTGGGTACGACAGAAGATGACAATGTTGAGGAATATACATGGGGTCAAATTCCAGCATTTGATTTTGAGATTAAAGCACACTGGGACCTAGCTACGGATCTAAAAATTGTGGACTTTGAACGTGGCGCAAAAGTAACTGGTAGCCGATTCTTATTCTACCGCGGCCTAGGGGCTCGCTTAGAACGTGCGTTAATGACCTTTATGATGGATTTACATGCTGAAGAGCATGGCTATGAGGAAATGCTACCACCTGTGATTGTAAATCGTGAAAGCTTAACGGGTACTGGACAGCTACCTAAATTTGAGGAAGACGTATTTAAATTAGCGGAAACAGATTATTTCATGATTCCAACAGCTGAAGTACCCGTGACCAATTTCTACCGTGATGAAATTTTAACTGCTGAAGCTTTACCACAAGGTTTTGCTGCATACAGTGCATGTTTCCGTTCAGAAGCGGGCTCTGCAGGTCGTGATACACGTGGTTTAATCCGCCAGCACCAATTTAACAAAGTGGAATTAGTTCGCTTTGTTAAACCTGAGGAGTCATATGAGCAGTTAGAGCTATTAACGGGTCATGCTGAAAAAGTGCTGCAATTACTTGGCTTACCATATCGTAAATTAAAAATGTGTACAGCCGATTTAGGATTCACTGCTGCGAAGAAATATGATTTAGAAGTTTGGATTCCAGCACAAAACATGTACCGAGAAATTTCTTCTTGTTCAAACTTTGAGGACTTCCAAGCACGACGCGCAAATATTCGCTTCCGTCGTGAGCCAAATGCAAAACCAGAATATGTTCACACATTAAACGGTTCAGGTCTTGCGATTGGTCGTACAGTTGCCGCTATTCTTGAAAACTATCAACAAGCCGATGGAAGCGTAGTAATTCCTGAAGTTTTAAGACCATATATGGGTGGAAAAGAAGTAATTGCCCCAAAATAAACATCAAGGCTATTTTAGATTACCGTATAAAGGTTAAGCTAAAATAGCCTTTTTTCATTTCAAAAATGATATTTCTCGTAATTTTCGAAAATTCGTTATTAGGGGTAATATTTATAGGGACAGGGGGAGAAATTCATGAATTTACAGCAATTTGCTGAGGCTTTAAATGAATTTGACAATGTCTTAATTTCAGATGCTAAAGGATGTGCAATTTATGATTAAGCAGATTTAAATAACTATTGTAAATCGGCTTAACACCAGATGACCAGCTTATACATGTATAGCCATTCACTTGATATATTGAAGTTGAATACGTTTTTGAACAATCCACAATTCAAGCTTCATATTAGGTTCAATATATGTGCTGTGGTTGCTACGACACATTTCCTATATATCGCCATCGCCTTAAATATAAAAAAGAAGGTGCCTCAATAGGAGCACCTTCTTTTTTTAGCTAATTCTTTTCAGTCATTGCTGCTTGTCGTGTCTTTTTCTCTGCCTTCTTTCGTTCACGTAAAGCTCGGAAAAAATCGGTTAGGATTTGTCCACATTCATCTGCTAAAATTCCTTCAGAAACTTCGCACTCATGGTTAAAGCGTGCATCATTTAATAAACGATAGAGTGAATCTACACAGCCTGCTTTTATATCCCTTGCTCCATAAACGACACGTGGTACACGGGATTGGAGGATTGCACCTGCACACATGGGGCAAGGCTCAAGCGTAACGTAAAGTGTTGTTTTTTCGAGACGCCAACTGCCGATTTTTTGACAAGCCTCTTGAATAACCATTAATTCAGCATGTGTTGTTGCATTTTGTGTTGTTTCTCGTAGGTTATGAGCTCTTGCAATAATTTCCCCATCATAAACAAGGACAGCCCCTATAGGTACTTCCCCAAGTATAGCTGCTTTTTTTGCTTCCTCTAATGCTTGTTTCATAAATAAACGATCTGTTTCAAAAATATCCACTAAATATCTCTCCTTAAAAGTAGTTTATCCTGCTTAATTGGTAATTGCTACTTTTAAATTCTTGCAGATTTCAGAAGCAATACGACAAGGCATAATTATTGATTGACATTCCTAAAATAACCATTTATATTTATATATGAACACATGCTCATATATAAATATAAATAAATGGGGGTAAACTAATATGGATGAAGAAATAAAAATAACGAAAATGGAAAATAGTCAGCATTTAGACGATGAGACATTATTTGTTGTGTCTCAAACTTTTAAGGCATTAAGTGACCCGACGAGAATTCGAATTTTAAATTTACTTTGTGCAGATGAGCATTCTGTCAATGACATTGCTGAAATTTTAGATTTAGGACAATCGACAGTTTCTCATCAATTACGGTTTCTAAAAAATTTACGATTAGTGAAATTTAGAAGAGAAGGTACAACTTTATTTTACTCAAAAGATGACGATCACATTATGAACTTATTGAAGCAAGCAATTGAGCATGCTGCACATAATTAAAGAACGGAGGGATTAATAATGGGACATAACCATGATCATGGCCATGATCATACACATGGCGCTAATAAAAAAGTGTTAATCGTATCATTTATTATTATTACTAGTTATATGGTTGTGGAAGCAATTGGTGGTTTTTTAACAAATAGTTTGGCTCTTTTATCGGATGCAGGTCATATGTTAAGTGACTCCATTTCATTAGCTATAGCTTTGCTCGCGTTTGTTTTTGGAGAAAAGGCAGCAAGCTATAGTAAAACATATGGTTATAAACGATTTGAAATTTTAGCGGCAGTATTAAATGGCGTTACATTGATTGGGATAGCATTATTTATTTTCTATGAAGCGATCGAACGATTTGCAAATCCCCCTGAAGTGGCTACTACAGGAATGCTTATTATAAGTACAATCGGTCTTTTGGTTAACATTTTAGTAGCATGGATTATGATGCGTGGAAGTGATACAAAGGACAATTTAAATATGCGTGGAGCTTTTTTACATGTACTGAGTGATATGCTAGGATCTGTAGGAGCTATTGTGGCTGCCTTACTAATTATGTTTTTTGGTTGGGGATGGGCTGATCCTCTAGCGAGTGTTATTGTTGCCTTATTAGTAATAAGAAGTGGCTACTATGTTACAAAATCCGCTATTCATGTATTAATGGAAGGAACACCCTCTAATGTGGATGTTCAGGAGATAATTCAATTAATTGAACAAACTGATGGGGTAGAAAGCATCCACGATCTACACATCTGGACAATTACTAGTGGAACCAATGCTTTGTCCTGTCATGCAGTTGTAAATAAGTACTTAAAAATTGTAGATGGTGAGCATATTCTACGAAAAATTGAACATAATCTTGAGCATAAGGGTATTAAACATGTAACCATTCAATTAGAAACGGCTTCCCATCCACATGAAAGCTCGATTTTATGTCAATTGAAAAATGTTCATGAGCATCATCATGAATAAAAAAAAATTTACGACTTGCATACCCTTCGTGGGTATAGTATGATGAAAATGAAATAGGAGGTGTAGTGAATGGAGGACATAGTAAAAGAGGATGCTTGTCATACAGAGGGAGCTACGTCTTGTCGAAAAAGCCATCACCCTGAGCGTGTGAAAAAGGATTTAACAACTCGTTTAAACCGTATAGAAGGTCAAATCCGGGGCATTAAGGGAATGATCGAAAAAGACGTTTATTGTGATGATGTTATTACGCAACTTTCTGCTACACAGTCTGCTTTGAATAGTGTAGCGAAAATTTTACTAGAAGGACATTTAAAGGGTTGTGTTGTGGATCGTCTATCAGAGGGCGATGATGCAGTTTTAGATGAATTAGTAGTAACGATTCAAAAGTTAATGAAAAAATAGATGTTTATAAAAATAAAAAGGGAGAGATTTATTATGCAAAATGTAACATTAAATGTGCAAGGAATGTCATGTGGTCATTGTGTAAACGCAGTTGAAAAAAATGTTGGTGCTTTAACTGGTGTTGAACAAGTAAAAGTAAATTTAGCAGAAGGTTTAGTTGATGTTGCATTTGATGATGCACAAGTATCACTTGATCAAATTAAAGAGACAATTGATGATCAAGGCTATGAAGTAAAATAAAAATTGTAGAGTGCTGTGATGGCACTCTCTTATTTTCAAAAATATATACCCCCTGTCGGTATAAGGAGAGGTGAAAGGTAAATGAGTTCTGATCATAAGGAAGCTAATTTGCAAATTACAGGGATGACATGTGCGGCCTGTGCCACTCGAATAGAAAAAGGATTAAATAAAATGGATGGAGTAGAACAAGCAACGGTTAATTTAGCGCTTGAAAAATCATCTATTAAGTACGATCCAGCAAAGCTAAGTGAAGCAGATTTTGAAAAAAAGATAGAGGCGCTTGGCTATGGAGTAGTTAAACAAAAAACTGAACTTGATATTACAGGGATGACATGTGCGGCCTGTGCCACTCGAATAGAAAAAGGATTAAATAAAATGAGCGGTGTATCATCTGCCAATGTCAACTTAGCTCTTGAAAAGGCAATGATTGAGTTTAACCCATCAGAGGTGAACATTGCAGATATTATTGCAAAGGTTGAGAAGTTAGGTTACGGCGCCCATCAAAAAGCAGATGAGCAGGAAACAGAGGATCATCGAGAAAAGGTTATTAAACAGCAGCAACAAAAATTTATTTTATCGGCCATTCTATCCTTACCACTGCTTTGGACGATGGTCGGCCATTTTTCCTTTACATCGTTTTTATATGTGCCAGAATTCCTTATGAATCCATGGGTTCAAATGGTATTGGCTACACCCGTACAGTTTATTATTGGTAAGCAGTTTTATGTAGGGGCATATAAAGCATTGCGAAATGGCAGTGCAAATATGGATGTACTGGTTGTGATGGGGACATCAGCAGCTTATTTCTATAGTGTTTATCAAGCAATTGTGACGATAGGAACACATCATGGCCCACACCTCTATTTTGAAACAAGTGCTGTTTTAATTACATTAATTTTATTAGGGAAATTATTTGAGGCAAAAGCGAAAGGACGTTCATCTGAAGCTATAAAAAAACTAATGGGACTACAAGCCAAAACAGCCATTGTTGTACGAGACGGTATGGAGAGGGAAGTACCTTTAGAAGAAGTGATGATTGGTGATGTCATCCTAGTTAAACCAGGTGAGAAGATTCCCGTTGACGGAGAAGTTTTAGAAGGAACAACGGCTGTTGATGAATCCATGTTGACAGGAGAAAGTTTACCAGTTGATAAAAAGCAGGGCGATCAATTATTTGGATCAACCATTAATAAAAATGGTTTTATAAAAATGACAGCCACAAAGGTTGGCCGTGATACTGCCCTCGCACAAATTATTAAGGTAGTAGAAGATGCTCAAGGATCAAAAGCACCGATTCAACGTTTAGCAGACCAAATCTCAGGTGTTTTTGTACCAATTGTTGTTGGCATTGCGATTGTGACATTCATAGTTTGGATTATTTGGGTACGTCCTGGAGAATTTACCCCTGCTTTAGAGGTCTTAATTGCAGTACTGGTGATTGCTTGTCCATGTGCACTTGGTTTAGCCACACCGACCTCTATAATGGCCGGTTCGGGTCGCGCCGCTGAATTTGGCATTTTATTCAAAGGTGGCGAACATTTAGAACAAACACAAAGTATTGATACGGTAGTTGTAGATAAGACAGGGACAGTGACACATGGTAAGCCAGTGCTAACGGATGTTCTTTTAGCCCCAGACCAAGAGGAGACACACTTTTTATCATTAATCGGTGCAGCTGAGAAACAGTCGGAGCATCCACTTGCAGAGGCGATTGTTCATGGTATAGAAGAACGTGGTATTGCTTTAGGGGATGTTCAATTTTTTGAGGCAATTCCAGGTTACGGTGTGCAGGCAACGGTCTCAGGTCAAGGTGTTATCATTGGTACACGAAAATTAATGCAACAGTATGGCATCCAGCTAGATAGTATTTTACCTAAAATGGAGGAATTAGAGAGCAATGGCAAAACAGCAATGTTGGCTGCAATAAATGGCCAATATGCGGGGGTAGTTGCTGTTGCTGATACAGTAAAAGATACATCTAAAGAGGCTATTCATCGTTTACAGGATATGGGTATTACAGTCATTATGATGACGGGAGATAATGAACGTACAGCCCAGGCAATAGGAACAGAGGTAGGTGTTAACCAAGTTATTGCTGAAGTCTTACCAGAAGGAAAAGCAGATGAGGTGAAAAAGCTTCAAGCTCAAGGTAAAAATGTAGCGATGGTGGGAGATGGAATTAATGATGCACCTGCGCTAGCGACAGCGAATATTGGTATGGCCATTGGTACAGGGACAGATGTGGCGATGGAAGCGGCAGATATTACGTTAATCCGTGGTGATTTAAATAGTATTGCGGACGCTATTCTTATGAGTAGAAAAACAATGCGTAATATTAAACAAAATCTGTTTTGGGCATTTGCTTACAATACTTTAGGTATTCCGATTGCTGCAATTGGTCTACTTGCTCCGTGGGTGGCAGGGGCAGCAATGGCTTTCAGTTCTGTATCAGTTGTATTAAATGCTCTACGTTTACAGCGAGTGAAATTGTGAAGATGAAAAGACATTGGGATACATATCCTCAATGTCTTTTTTCAAACTATACGGGGAAAAATCTCATACTTAATTTTCATAGGTTGATTCTGTTTTTCATTTTATCACTATGATAAAATGAAAGGTACTGATTCATTTATGTAGGACACAATGATCGAATCCATAGAACAAAAGGAGGAGCTTCTGGTGACGGTTCCATTTGTTACGGTAGAAGGTCCGATTGGTGTTGGTAAAACCTCTTTATCGAAAGAGATAGCAGCGACATTTAATTACCATCTATTAAAAGAAATTGTAGACGAAAACCCTTTTTTAAATAAGTTTTATGAAAATATTGAGGAGTGGAGTTTCCAAACGGAAATGTTCTTCCTATGTAATCGCTATAAGCAATTAACGGACATTAAAAAATTCCGATTAGCTCATGCCAAGCCAGTTGTAGCAGACTATCATATTTTTAAGAATTTAATATTTGCGAAGCGTACACTGGCATCTACCGAATACGAAAAGTATGAGGAAATTTATAAAATATTAACAAAAGATATGCCTGTACCTAATGTAGTTGTTTATTTACATGCAAGCGTTGAAACATTGATGAAACGAATTGCCATGCGTGGACGAGACTTTGAAAAAATGATATCACGCGATTACATGGAGCAGCTCGTTATCGATTATCATTCTTTTATCGAACATTTTGAGAAAATGCATCCTGAAATACCAGTTATTCGATTTAATGGAGATCAGCTCGATTTTGTGAAAAATCCAGACGATTTAAATTATGTTTTGAAAATAATTAAGGATACGTTACAAAAAAGGAGTTTGCAATAATGAATTTAAGAGAGAAATACGATATTCCTCCACAAACCGTCATCACGATTGCCGGTACTGTAGGCGTAGGAAAGTCCACGATGACAAAAGCTTTAGCAGAAGCACTGAATTTCCGTACATCCTTCGAAAAAGTAGATACCAATCCATATCTTGATAAATTTTATGAGGATTTTGAAAAGTGGAGCTTCCATTTACAAGTTTATTTTTTAGCAGAGCGTTTTAAGGAACAAAAACGTATTTTTGAGTATGGTGGAGGGTTTATACAAGACCGCTCTATTTATGAAGATACTGGGATTTTCGCAAAAATGCATTATGATAAGGGAACAATGAGCCCAACAGATTATGAAACGTACACGAATTTGTTTGATGCTATGGTAATGACACCGTATTTCCCACATCCCGATTTACTTGTTTATCTTGAAGGACCGATTGATGCTGTTATTGGGCGAATACAAGAACGTGGGCGCGCAATGGAGCAACAAACGCCAAATGATTATTGGATAGAAATGCATGAACGTTATGAAAACTGGATTAATAATTTTAATTCCTGTCCAGTTCTACGTTTAGATATTAATGATTATGATTTATTAAAAAATCCTGATGCAATTGAATCAATTGTGAGCCGTATCAGTCATATGCTAAAACAAACAAGCCATTTAAGAAAATAGAAGAGCAAGAAACGACCAAAGAACGTGAAACAATACATGACTGATTGTTTCACGTTTTTTGAATAGGAGGGATTACTATAAGAATTGCAGTGTATTGCGGATCTGGCATAGGGAAAAGTCCAGTATATGGGGAGAAAGCGGCAGAGCTAGGTGCTGTATTAGCTAAGCACGGACATGGTGTTGTTTACGGTGGTTCCAAAACAGGATTAATGGGAAAGGTTGCGGATGCTGTTTTAGCAGCGGGTGGAGAGGTGATTGGTGTTATGCCAACTCATTTACAGAAGCGAGAACTGGCTCATGCTTCATTAACAGAAATTCATTTTGTAGAGTCCATGCATATTCGAAAAGCTAAAATGGCGGAGCTGGCTGATGCATTTATTGCTCTTCCAGGAGGCGCAGGGACTTTGGACGAATATTTCGAAGTTTTTACTTGGGCACAAATTGGCCTTCATGAAAAACCTGTTATTTTATATAACGTAAATGGTTTCTATGACGCACTCTTACAGCATTTTAAAATAATGCTAAAGGAAGGATTTATACGATCTGAACAGAAATCCTTCTTCCGTATAGCAAATACAGCAGATGATATATTACGGTTACTAAAAAAACATGGGTGAATATTCCCCGTGTTTTTTATAATATTAAATAAACGGTAAAAAATAGAAATGGATGAGGTGAATTATGCAAGGTGCAGATACTCAAGTGACTGATGATTTAGTAGTGCAAGCTATTGAGCGCAATATAGCAATTATTCGTTTTGATATGGATCGAAGAGTTGCCTATGTAAATGAGCTGTTTGCTAAAACATTAGGCTATACCGTACAAGAATTGCTTGGAAAGAATCATAAAGATTTTTGTTTACCGAATTTCGTTCATAGTCCAGCATACGAACAGTTTTGGCGCAATTTAGTAGCAGGGAATAGTTATCAGGATAAAATTGAAAGAATTGATGCGAATGGACATAGGGTTTGGCTGGAGGCTACGTATATGCCCGTTTTCGCCAATCACTCAAATAAAGTAATTGGCGTTTCAAAAATTGCTACGAATATTACTGAACGTCAAAATGAAATAACTAATGTAGCCGATCAATTGAAGGAAATGTCTAATGGACTTCATCAACGCTCAGAAACCGGTATTCAAAATAGTCAAGAATTACTGAGCACCATTCAAGAGGTTTCACAGGAATCAAAAGAAAATGTCAGCAATCTTACACAGCTACAGAATCAAGCTGATTCCATTAAAGGTATTGTGAAAACCATTCAAGAGATTGCTGCCCAAACCAATTTATTAGCTTTGAATGCAGCGATCGAAGCCGCAAGAGCTGGAGAATATGGTCGAGGTTTTGACGTAGTGGCAAAAGAGGTGAGAAAGCTTTCCGTTAGAGTAGAGCAATCCATTTCAGAAGTGAAGGATAATATAGAGGGGATAGAGCGGGAAATTAGTCAAGTGACAGACAGTATTACAAAAATAGCTGAAAAAGTAGAAAAGACACACGAACAAATTACTATTACGACTAAAGATTTTAGTGAAATCGCAACTGCAGCAGAAGCATTAGACGAGCAGTCCAAGCAATTTATTGAAATTATTTAAGTTCAATATTTTAGTAGATATATTGAAATAGTATAAATGGTTTCATTACAATATTTGTGTAAGACTTTCATTAATCATAATAGGGGTGTTATGGATGACAAAAGTGGAAGTAAGTTTTCAGCATGTGCCAACAACAGCTATTTCAGATGCGACAGGTGGGCATACGAATTTGTGTAGTACTATTAAACCGCTAGCCGATCATTTTAAAATTGCTGGACGTGCGGTAACCGTACGTTTACCAGATGGAGAAAATGGTGCAGTGTTGGAGGCTATTAGAGCGGCCAATGAAGGAGATATTTTAGTTATAGATGCAAAGGGAAACACCAATCGAGCGGTAGCAGGAGATTTTGTGGTGTCCTTAGCAAAGGGTGTTGGAGTACAAGGTTTTGTAGTTGACGGCGTAATTCGTGATATTGCTGCTATACGTGAGTTAGATTTCCCTGTATTCTCTTTAGGTACAACAGTAGCTGCTGGTAATAAAAATGGGGGTGGCAAAGTAAATGTGCCCATTGCCATTGGAGGAGTGACGGTTCACCCAGGCGACTATATTATTGGAGATGTCGATGGTGTCATTGTTGTACCACAGCAAGATGCTGAAAAAGTAATCGAAGCTGCGGAAGAAAAGATGTTAAAAGATGAAAAGCGTGCACAAGAAGCACATGCAAACGGCAAAGAATCCATTCTTGCGTACTTAGATAAAGTGCTTGGAAATTAAATAAAACTCTCACGATGCCATCCAACATCGTGAGAGTTTTTTATTTTATGCTAAATTTTCATTTTCATTAAAGTAATTCTTCATTTTTTCGCGATCGAAACGGCCTTCCCATTTCGCCATCACTAATGACGCTAATGAGTTACCAATTACGTTAACAACTGTACGTCCCATGTCAAGGATACGGTCAATACCAGCAATAAATGCTAGTCCTTCTAATGGAATGCCAACAGTACCTAAAGTGGCTAGCAGTACGACGAAGGATACCCCCGGAACACCTGCAATCCCTTTCGAAGTAACCATCAATACAAGCATTAACGTAATTTGTTCACCAATGCTAAGGTGAATACCGTACATTTGCGCAATAAATAATGCTGCAATCGCTTGATATAGCGTTGATCCGTCTAAGTTAAAGGAGTAACCGGTAGGTATAACAAAGGATACAATATCCTTCGGAGCCCCTAATTTCTCCATTTTTAACATAATACGCGGTAATACAGCTTCAGAACTTGCGGTTGAGAATGCTAAGATCAACTCATCCTTTAACACTTTAATTAAATAGAAGATGCTGATTCCTGCAAATTTTGCCACAAGGCCAAGAACAACAAAGATGAAGAATAACATGGTTGCATAAACAAGGATGGCTAATTTGGCAAGTGGAACCAGTGAAGCAAACCCATATTTGGAAACGGTTACACCAATTAAACCAAATACCCCGATTGGCGCAAACTTCATTACGAGGTTAGTTACCCAGAACATAGCATCTGCAACCCCTTGGAAGAAGTCTAAGACTGGCTTTCCTCGTTCACCAACTGCTGCAACCCCTAAACCAAAAATAACTGAGAAGAAGATAATCGCAAGCATATTACCCTCAGCCATAGACTGAATAATATTTGTTGGGACAATACCTACAATAATATCGAATGGTCCCTCATGCTGTACTTCTTCAGTTGTTGTTACATATTTCGAAATATCCCCTTGAGATAATTCACTCATGTTTATTCCAGCACCTGGTTGGAAAATATTCGCCGAAAGTAATCCAACTAAGATTGCTACTGTCGTTATAATTTCAAAGTAAATAATGGATTTCCCGCCTAATCGTCCAAGCTGCTTCATGTCTCCAGTACCAGCAACACCAACGATTAATGTCGAAATAATAATGGGAACAACAATCATCTTAATAAGATGTAAAAAGATATCCCCTAATGGTTGTAAATATGTCTCAATCTTGGGGTTTCCATAAAAAATACCACCAACAATGATCCCTAAAATCAAGCCGATTAAAATTTGAGCGGCTAGACTGATTTTAAATTTCTTCTTCAAACCCTTTGTACCCCCTGATATTAAATTTTTAGGACACGCCTTACTTTAATAATACGGAGGACTTATGGAATCCGACAAAATCCGAGAAAATTAATTTACTTTTGTTAAAATGTCTGAATATAGCACTTGAATAAACTTCTTAATATTTACCTTTGCTTTACGATTATCATGGTCTTCAATTTGAGTCATGAGTTGACGAATTTCTTTAAAATCAAAATAGCGAGGGGCATAATATTCAAACTCAGAGTTGGTGTAATCGACAACGCCTAAATTTGCCAGATTAATCATGGCAGCTAATATTGTTCTGCGCACACGCTGCTCTATGGCTTTACTTTCCTTCAAAATTTCATCAGGTGTAGCCTTTGTTACAGCTGCGATTTCCTCGTAGAGCTCCTTTAATGGAGGAAGGGGTGCAATCTTATGCTGATGAGCAAGTAAAGTTTCGATAATAGCTATAATATCCTCGCTCCCAATTTCACCTACAATCCCCATATCATTTAATATGGACTGAATATGATCACGTGAAGTTGCTTTATTTGCTTTTTGTTCACTTAATTCAATATTTGTAAGCGATTGACGAATAACTAACAGTGAATTTTTTAGCCGAAATTGTTCGGTAGTTTTTTTTAAAACGTTTTCTACCTCAATGCGGTTAATTGGTTTATGAATGAAGAATTCTATTCCTTGTTCATAAGCCTCACCAACCATTTCTTTATTCACGACCTGAGAGATCATGATAAATTGGCCCTCAAAACGATTTTGAATAAGATGCTCGACTGTTGCTATACCATCAAGCTTTGGCATCAGCAAATCGATTAGCACAAACTCCGGCTGGGTCATTAAAATTTGGGGTATGGCATCCTCACCATTGCGAGCTTCGCCAATCACTGTACCTAACCCACTATCTTCAATAATTTGTTTTAACATGACACGACTTGCACGATCGTCGTCTACAATAAAATACCTCATTTAAGTCTCTCCCGTTTGAATAGTTTGCGTAGGAATTATGATTTTAAACGTTGTGTATTGATTGTTTGATTCAACGGTTATGGAGCCCTTTAATTTTTCTATTAGTTCAGCAACATGCGAAAGGCCAATGCCAGTTGCTGCGACACCATCTATATTATATTTGGTGGTAAATCCAGGTTCAAAAATAATAGAAAAATCCTTCTGTGAAATTCCCTTTCCAGTATCACATATTGTTATTACAGTATTATCCTCTTGTCGTTGAATAGCAATAGAAATGATACCTTGCTCTTCGATAGCCTCCACCGCATTAGCAGTTAAATTATTTAAAAGAGCGAGCAATGCAATATGTTCCCTTGTTTGAAAATCGAAGTCTATACTTGTCTGGAATTCGATATTTTTCCCAAGCAATTCAGCGTATTTACTATTGCCATCTTCTATATAATGCAATAATTCAGATAATACAAAAGGACCAAAGCTCCTTTCACCAACAATCTTTGAAATGCCTGCATATATTCGTTGTGAATCCTTTTTCACTTCATGGATTTCCTGGGCAATATGAAGAGCTTGTAAGCTTTCCGCTCGATATCCTTGAGCTTTTAATTGTCGATATAATTCAAATCCGCTAGCTGTTATGGTTTCAATATGATTCATGGATTTTTTTAAATACAGGGTCTCAACATAGAGATCAGATCCAATATTAAGCATCTCTTGAACACGTTTTTTTTGTTCGGCAATCAATATAGAGCTATAAATACCAACTACAAAAAAGCTTCGTAATAAGGCCACCGCTAACAAAATCAAAAGGTCATGAAGAAATAGAAATGTATAGGTTTGTACAAAAAAACGGAAAATTTGTTCTGCTAAGTTACTAATGACCTCACTAAAAGCAACGAGTAAACCAAGCTTTAGTGGTTTTTCCCTATATGTTTGGACATCTAAAATTCGTAGGCATATAGCAAACAATACATAAAATAATCCCGCTGGTAAATGGTTAAAAATGCTCTCTAATACGGATATATCATGTAAATATGAATTTAAAACACGAAAAAAGATGGTCACTATACTTGTCGCGAACCCAGCTAAAATAATAGGTGTAGGTTTAATTAATGTGCATAAGAAAAAGATTATGGTACCTAAACCAAAGCGAAAAGTCGTATTGGCAAACGGCATAATTTTAATCTCACTGCCTATTGCGGTCATGATAGCAATTAAAATCACCCAAGTGAGGGAAGTGCGAGCTATATTCTTTTTCGGTGGCAATTTGACAACCTCCCATAAGCGATATAATAAAAAAATACCACAACCGAGGCGGAAGTGGTATTTAACAAGTAATACATACAATTTTGGCAAAAAAAAACGGCTACATTCGTAGTCGGAAATTAAAAACTGGAGGAGGTAGAGGGATTCGAACCCCCGCGCGGTGTTACCCGCCTGTCGGTTTTCAAGACCGATCCCTTCAGCCAGACTTGGGTATACCTCCATGTTATATTGCTTTGCTGTCTTTCGACAAAAATAAATTTATCATAACTTAAAACTCAAGTCAACATTTTTTTAAAAATTTAGTAATGCTAAAATACATGGGTAATAAATAATTTGTGCATTAAGTTGCAATTTATACAAACAGTCAGTATACTAGTTATTGCCGTGCTAGGTGGGAAGGTAGCGGTGTCCTGTAACTCGCAATCCGCTCTAGCGAGACTGAATTCCTTTTTCGAGGCTGTCCGTATTGTTTGGTCTGCCTTCTGCACGTAGTGTTGACGATTGGGTCCTGCGCAATGGATACCCATGAACCATGTCAGGTCCGGAAGGAAGCAGCATTAAGTGGTCATATCCATGTGCCGCGGGGTTGCCTAATCTGAGCTAACGACAGGAGTAACGCTTATGTGCGGCTGTCAAGGAAAGGTGCACGGCATTAAATTGCCAACTCAAAGCATCCGTCTACTATAAGGCGGATGCTTTTTTTATTTTTATTTAGTAACTTCATTTTATATATAAGGCAGCAAATGCTATAATAAGACTATTCTATTTAATGGAGAAGGAGAGAAGGAAAACAGTGACGTATCAAGCATTTTACCGTGTGTATCGGCCGCAGTCTTTTCGAGAGATGTCTGGTCAAGCGCATGTCAAAAGAACGCTACAAAATGCTCTCCTAGCGAATAAAACAACGCATGCTTACCTTTTTTCTGGACCACGTGGTACAGGGAAAACAAGTACAGCTAAAATTTTTGCAAAAGCTTTAAATTGTGAACATGCGCCTTCGGAAGAGCCTTGTAACGAATGTGCTACATGTTTAAGTATTACGGACGGCTCGCATCCTGATGTCATTGAATTTGACGCAGCTTCAAATTCACGTGTGGAAGAGATTAGAGATATTATAGAAAAAGTTCGTTTTGCTCCTGCAAGCAGTAGATACAAGGTGTACATTATTGATGAAGTGCATATGCTTTCTACAAGCGCTTTTAACGCTCTTTTGAAAACTTTAGAAGAGCCGCCTCCCCATGCAGTTTTTATTTTAGCAACAACTGAGCCTCATAAATTGCCTGCTACAATTATTTCCCGTTGTCAGCGCTTTGATTTTAAACGACTTTCTACCAATGATATTATTGAACGTATGAAAGTTGTATTAGAAGATATTGAGCTGCCATATGAAGAGCAAGGCTTAAAGGTAATTGCGCAATCTGCTGCAGGAGGAATGCGTGATGCTTTGAGTTTATTGGACCAAGTAGTATCTTTCAGTGGAGAGAAGCTAAAGCTTGAGGATACATTGTTAGTTACAGGTTCAATAAGCCAGGAAGTTTTTTATGATCTAGCCAATGCACTCAAAGCGAAAGATGTTGCACAAATGCTTGCCCTTTTAGAACAACTAATTACTGATGGTAAAGACCCACTTCGTCTTTCAGAAGACTTAATTACATTTTTCCGTGATTTATTATTACTTCAAACAAGTGAAGATTTAGCAGAATTATTAGAGCTCGTGTCTCCTGAGGAACGTGTATTATCCTTGGCCCATGAATTTGCACCGGATATGCTTTATGGCTATATTGATATACTTGCGAAAACTCAGCAAGAAATGCGCTTCTCTCACCATACAAAAATTTATTTAGAAACGGCATTACTTAAAATGGTACAGTTTTCGGGAGGGAGCACTAATCAAGCAATAAGTCCAACGAGTGATACGGTGATTAGCCCTGATCTCGCTCAAAAAATTGTAGCACTTGAGCAAATGGTTCAACAATTATCTCTACAATTACAATCAGGAGCTCCTGCGCAAGCATCGCAAGCGCCAAAAGAGCAAAGACCACGTGCTAAAAATCCAAACGGCTATAAGGCTCCGACAGGTCGTATCCAAGAGGTACTAAAAGACGCTACAAAGCAAGATGTCCAACGTATAAAATCAATTTGGGCACAAGCACTAAATCAACTGCAAAAATCGCAGTCTGCACTTTTAGCTGAAGCCGAACCAGTTGCGGCATCTTCAAGTGCTTTTGTGTTAAAATTCAAGTATGATATTCATTGTCAGATGGTTGCAGATAATCAGTCTTTAAAGGCTCACTTCACCCAATTAATTGCAGGACAAACTGGTATAATGTACGAAATGCTTTGCATACCAGAAGAATCTTGGTTAAAAATGCGTGAAGAGTTTATCCGTGATCATAGTATGCAGCATAAAAAAATATCAGCTGCATCAGAGAATGGTGAGGAATTATTAGAACCACCACCGGCAGAAATATCGGATGAGCCATTTATCGATGATGCTCAGCCACTTGCTTCACAGGATCCACTTGTGACAGAGGCAGAAAAGCTCTTTGGTAAAGACTTTGTTGAAATTATGGAAGATTAAATTTTTAGGAGGAAAACATTTATGCGTGGAATGGGAAATATGCAAGGTATGATGAAAAAAATGCAAAAAATGCAAAAAGAAATGATGGAGGCTCAAGAGGCACTAAATGCAGAGCAGTTTGAAGGTGTTGCGGGTGGCGGCATGGTAAAGGTAACTGTGTCTGGTCAACGTGAAGTGGTGTCAGTAAATCTTGATGAATCTGTAGTAGATCCAGAGGATATTGAAATGCTACAAGACTTAATCGTTATTGCTACTAATGAGGCATTAAAAAAAGTAGAAGAAAAAACGAACTCAACGATGGGTAAATTCACTCAAGGCTTAAACCTTCCATTCTAGGAGGTATCCATATGTACTACCCAGAACCAATATCAAAATTGATCGATAGTTTTATGAAATTGCCAGGTATCGGGCCGAAAACTGCGGCTCGTCTGGCGTTTTTTGTGTTATCAATGAAGGAAGAAGATGTCTTATCTTTTTCTAAAGCATTAATTGATGCTAAACGGAATTTAAGCTATTGTTCCGTGTGTGGCAATATTACAGATGTAGACCCGTGTCACATATGTACAGATAAACAACGAGATCATTCTATTATTTGTGTTGTTCAAGACACAAAAGATGTAATTGCGATGGAAAAAATGCGTGACTATAATGGTATGTACCATGTACTACAGGGTGCGATATCACCAATGGATGGCATTGGCCCAGAGGATATCAATGTAGCTTCCCTGTTAGTCCGGTTGCACGATGAAAGTGTCCAAGAGCTTATTCTAGCTACGAATTCAACTATTGAAGGCGAGGCAACAGCTATGTATATATCTCGCCTTGTCAAACCGTCAGGTATTCGTACGACCCGCATAGCGCATGGGTTACCAGTAGGCGGGGACTTAGAATATGCAGATGAGGTAACGTTATCGAAGGCAATGGAAGGTCGACGTGAGTTGTGAGTGAGGGATTAATATGTTCTTCCGTAGTAAAGGAAAGCTGAAAAAAGAGTTCGATGATAGGCTAGTAAATCTTATAAAAGAAACAAAAGAGGATTTACAACAAGCAAAGATAATAGAAGAACTAATGGACGACTATGATCTAGGGGCGATTGCTCAACGAAAAGCGGCGGAAAGCATTCATTTTTATTTATTTAAAGAAGCTAGAATTCGCAGGGTGTTAATAAAATAGTTCTATTGGCTATTCATAGAAGCAATACAGGAAACATAAACTTTCATAATTATTTTTTTGAGGAGGTAACCATATGTCTTGGTTAGTAATTATGAGTATTTGTGTTCCTGTAGGGCTTCTTTTTCTTTATGTCATAATAAGACATGCTAAGCTTGGCAAAATTTTAGAAGGTTTATCTGTCTTTTGGTTTCGATTTGCATTTGCTTTCCTACTATTATTTATGATTCATTTAGGTATTGGTTATATAGGATATAACGTGCCCATCAATCTTTTCTCAGTCTTAACGATTGCCGTTTTAGGTATTCCAGGGGTTCTAGGCATAACAGCTTTAATATTTATTTTATAAAATGCTTGCAATATAATAATATTATGGTATAGTTATAGAAGTCGCCAATATAACTGGTTGAAACGAAATATAAATTAAAAATTTATGTTGACACATTATATGCGACGTGATATTATATAAGAGTTGCTGTTGAAAGACACTGACTAACAACATGAACCTTGAAAACTGAACAAGCAAAACGTAATCAATAAAGTTTTAAGTAGCTAGCCTAGCTAGTGAACGAAACAAAAATTTGGACATCAAAATTGATGCCAGCAAAACAATTTGAGCTAATCAAATTTCTTTTATGGAGAGTTTGATCCTGGCTCAGGACGAACGCTGGCGGCGTGCCTAATACATGCAAGTCGAGCGAACAGAGAAGGAGCTTGCTCCTTTGACGTTAGCGGCGGACGGGTGAGTAACACGTGGGCAACCTACCTTATAGTTTGGGATAACTCCGGGAAACCGGGGCTAATACCGAATAATCTATTTCACCTCATGGTGAAATATTGAAAGACGGTTTCGGCTGTCGCTATAGGATGGGCCCGCGGCGCATTAGCTAGTTGGTGAGGTAACGGCTCACCAAGGCGACGATGCGTAGCCGACCTGAGAGGGTGATCGGCCACACTGGGACTGAGACACGGCCCAGACTCCTACGGGAGGCAGCAGTAGGGAATCTTCCACAATGGGCGAAAGCCTGATGGAGCAACGCCGCGTGAGTGAAGAAGGATTTCGGTTCGTAAAACTCTGTTGTAAGGGAAGAACAAGTACAGTAGTAACTGGCTGTACCTTGACGGTACCTTATTAGAAAGCCACGGCTAACTACGTGCCAGCAGCCGCGGTAATACGTAGGTGGCAAGCGTTGTCCGGAATTATTGGGCGTAAAGCGCGCGCAGGTGGTTTCTTAAGTCTGATGTGAAAGCCCACGGCTCAACCGTGGAGGGTCATTGGAAACTGGGAGACTTGAGTGCAGAAGAGGATAGTGGAATTCCAAGTGTAGCGGTGAAATGCGTAGAGATTTGGAGGAACACCAGTGGCGAAGGCGACTATCTGGTCTGTAACTGACACTGAGGCGCGAAAGCGTGGGGAGCAAACAGGATTAGATACCCTGGTAGTCCACGCCGTAAACGATGAGTGCTAAGTGTTAGGGGGTTTCCGCCCCTTAGTGCTGCAGCTAACGCATTAAGCACTCCGCCTGGGGAGTACGGTCGCAAGACTGAAACTCAAAGGAATTGACGGGGGCCCGCACAAGCGGTGGAGCATGTGGTTTAATTCGAAGCAACGCGAAGAACCTTACCAGGTCTTGACATCCCGTTGACCACTGTAGAGATATGGTTTCCCCTTCGGGGGCAACGGTGACAGGTGGTGCATGGTTGTCGTCAGCTCGTGTCGTGAGATGTTGGGTTAAGTCCCGCAACGAGCGCAACCCTTGATCTTAGTTGCCATCATTTAGTTGGGCACTCTAAGGTGACTGCCGGTGACAAACCGGAGGAAGGTGGGGATGACGTCAAATCATCATGCCCCTTATGACCTGGGCTACACACGTGCTACAATGGACGATACAAACGGTTGCCAACTCGCGAGAGGGAGCTAATCCGATAAAGTCGTTCTCAGTTCGGATTGTAGGCTGCAACTCGCCTACATGAAGCCGGAATCGCTAGTAATCGCGGATCAGCATGCCGCGGTGAATACGTTCCCGGGCCTTGTACACACCGCCCGTCACACCACGAGAGTTTGTAACACCCGAAGTCGGTGAGGTAACCTTTTGGAGCCAGCCGCCGAAGGTGGGATAGATGATTGGGGTGAAGTCGTAACAAGGTAGCCGTATCGGAAGGTGCGGCTGGATCACCTCCTTTCTAAGGATATTTTCGGAATACAAACCTAGGGTTTGTAAGATTACGTTTTGCGTTCAGTTTTGAAGGTTCATTCTTTCTGAATGAAATACTTCAAAACTTGTTCTTTGAAAACTGGATAAAACGACATTGAAATTGTAACAAACACATTTATTTTTTAAGTTTTTTTATAGGCTTAATAACATGATAAGGTTTTCAGACACGAGCAGTTCTAGGAAGCAATCGAGTAAATGAAGGAGCGTACTTCAGTACGTGACTGATTGAACGAGTGAGGCTGACAACGAAATGTGATGTGTATGGAAAGCTGATAGGTTAAGTTATTAAGGGCGCACGGCGAATGCCTTGGCACTAGGAGCCGAAGAAGGACGGCACTAACACCGATATGCTTCGGGGAGCTGTAAGTGAGCTTTGATCCGGAGATTTCCGAATGGGGGAACCCACTACGTTTAATCGCGTAGTATCTTGACGTGAATACATAGCGTCTTGAAGGCAGACCCAGGGAACTGAAACATCTAAGTACCTGGAGGAAGAGAAAGAAAAATCGATTCCCTGAGTAGCGGCGAGCGAAACGGGAAGAGCCCAAACCAAGAGGCTTGCCTCTTGGGGTTGTAGGACACTCAATACGGAGTTACAAAAGAGCGAGTTAGATGAAGCGACTTGGAAAGGTCCGCCAGAGCAGGTAAAAGCCCTGTAGTCGAAAGTTCGTTCTCTCCTGAGTGGATCCTGAGTACGGCGGAACACGTGAAATTCCGTCGGAATCCGGGAGGACCATCCTCCAAGGCTAAATACTCCTGACTGACCGATAGTGAACCAGTACCGTGAGGGAAAGGCGAAAAGAACCCCGGCGAGGGGAGTGAAAAAGAACCTGAAACCGTGTACGTACAAGTAGTTAGAGCCCGTTAATGGGTGATAGCGTGCCTTTTGTAGAATGAACCGGCGAGTTACGATTACGTGCAAGGTTAAGCTTTAGAAGGCGGAGCCGCAGCGAAAGCGAGTCTGAATAGGGCGAAATAGTACGTGGTCGTAGACCCGAAACCCGGTGATCTAGCCATGGGCAGGTTGAAGGTTGGGTAACACTAACTGGAGGACCGAACCCACGCACGTTGAAAAGTGCGGGGATGAGGTGTGGGTAGCGGAGAAATTCCAATCGAACTTGGAGATAGCTGGTTCTCCCCGAAATAGCTTTAGGGCTAGCCTCGTGATGAGAATACTGGAGGTAGAGCACTGTTTCGGCTAGGGGGCCATCCCGGCTTACCGAATTCAGACAAACTCCGAATGCCAGATATTTATACACGGGAGTCAGACTGCGAGTGATAAGATCCGTAGTCAAAAGGGAAACAGCCCAGACCACCAGCTAAGGTCCCAAAGTAATCGTTAAGTGGAAAAGGATGTGGCGTTGCACAGACAACCAGGATGTTGGCTTAGAAGCAGCCATCATTTAAAGAGTGCGTAATAGCTCACTGGTCGAGTGACGCTGCGCCGAAAATGTATCGGGGCTAAACGATTCACCGAAGCTGTGGATTGACATCTACGATGTCAGTGGTAGGAGAGCGTTCTAAGTGCGTTGAAGTCAGACCGGAAGGACTGGTGGAGCGCTTAGAAGTGAGAATGCCGGTATGAGTAGCGAAAGACGGGTGAGAATCCCGTCCACCGTATGACTAAGGTTTCCTGAGGAAGGCTCGTCCGCTCAGGGTTAGTCGGGACCTAAGCCGAGGCCGATAGGCGTAGGCGATGGACAACAGGTTGATATTCCTGTACCACCTCCTCACCGTTTGAGAAATGGGGGGACGCAGTAGGATAGGGTAAGCGCGCTGTTGGTTATGCGCGTCCAAGCAGTAAGGCGTGTGTGTAGGCAAATCCGCACACTGTAACGTTGAGCTGTGATGGCGAGTCCGTATGGACGAAGTTCCTGATTTCACACTGCCAAGAAAAGCCTCTATCGAGGTGAGAGGTGCCCGTACCGCAAACCGACACAGGTAGTCGAGGAGAGAATCCTAAGGTGTGCGAGAGAACTCTCGTTAAGGAACTCGGCAAAATGACCCCGTAACTTCGGGAGAAGGGGTGCTCTTGAGCGTGCAAGCGCATGAGAGCCGCAGTGAATAGGCCCAGGCGACTGTTTAGCAAAAACACAGGTCTCTGCAAAACCGTAAGGTGACGTATAGGGGCTGACGCCTGCCCGGTGCTGGAAGGTTAAGAGGAGTGGTTAGCGCAAGCGAAGCTGCGAATTGAAGCCCCAGTAAACGGCGGCCGTAACTATAACGGTCCTAAGGTAGCGAAATTCCTTGTCGGGTAAGTTCCGACCCGCACGAAAGGCGTAACGATCTGGGCACTGTCTCAACGAGAGACTCGGTGAAATTATAGTACCTGTGAAGATGCAGGTTACCCGCGACAGGACGGAAAGACCCCGTGGAGCTTTACTGTAGCCTGATATTGAATTTTGGTACAACTTGTACAGGATAGGTAGGAGCCAGAGATCTCGGAGCGCCAGCTTCGAAGGAGGCGTCGGTGGGATACTACCCTGGTTGTATTGAAATTCTAACCCATGCCCCTTAGCGGGGCAGGAGACAGTGTCAGGCGGACAGTTTGACTGGGGCGGTCGCCTCCTAAAAGGTAACGGAGGCGCCCAAAGGTTCCCTCAGAATGGTTGGAAATCATTCGTAGAGTGTAAAGGCACAAGGGAGCTTGACTGCGAGACCTACAAGTCGAGCAGGGTCGAAAGACGGGCTTAGTGATCCGGTGGTTCCGCATGGAAGGGCCATCGCTCAACGGATAAAAGCTACCCCGGGGATAACAGGCTTATCTCCCCCAAGAGTCCACATCGACGGGGAGGTTTGGCACCTCGATGTCGGCTCATCGCATCCTGGGGCTGTAGTCGGTCCCAAGGGTTGGGCTGTTCGCCCATTAAAGCGGTACGCGAGCTGGGTTCAGAACGTCGTGAGACAGTTCGGTCCCTATCCGTCGTGGGCGTAGGAAATTTGAGAGGAGCTGTCCTTAGTACGAGAGGACCGGGATGGACACACCGCTGGTGTACCAGTTGTCTTGCCAAAGGCATCGCTGGGTAGCTATGTGTGGACGGGATAAGTGCTGAAAGCATCTAAGCATGAAGCCCCCCTCAAGATGAGATTTCCCATTACGCAAGTAAGTAAGATCCCTCAAAGACGATGAGGTAGATAGGTTCGAGGTGGAAGTGTGGTGACACATGGAGCTGACGAATACTAATCGATCGAGGACTTAACCAAAAAGTTTGAAGCATTCAATGAACCGTTTATCCAGTTTTGAAAGAATAATTTCTTTTATAAAGGGTTTCAAGATACGAGTAGTTCGAGGAAGCAATGGAGAGAGGGAAGGAGCGTACTCAAGTACGTGACTGACTGAACGACAGAAGCTGACGAAGAAATGCGATGTATATTGAAAGCCGAACATAGTCTAGTGATGATGGCAAAGAGGTCACACCCGTTCCCATACCGAACACGGAAGTTAAGCTCTTTAGCGCCGATGGTAGTTGGGGGCTTCCCCCTGTGAGAGTAGGACGTCGCTAGGCAATTGTAACCGCTGAGATATATCTCGGCGGTTTTTATTTTTGTCTGTCTTTGTAAGCATAGAAAATGGTAAGATTAAATGGTAAAGATTGGACAAGGGGGATGAAATAAAGTGGCAACAGGACTATATACTAGTGAAGCAATTAATATACAGAGGGAAAAGTTAGAGAGCTTTATTCAAAATAGAGAAAAGTGGGCTGTTTTAATACCAGGTTATTTGCATCATGAATTGCTAAATGAAAATAATATGATTTGGGTCTTTCAAGGTGACTTCGGCATCATTCAAAAAGCTGTGAAAGTGGAACTTCAAATGAAATCTTTAGAGCCGCATCAAGTCTTATTTGATTTAGTTGGCTTATCAGATCCGATAAATGGTGATGGCTTATTTGAAATTAAACAGCATCAAGATGAATCACTCCAACTTACAGGTAGCTTAACAATGAAGGCCAGTGGTTTTTTATCGGGAATGATGAATCCGGTATTAGAAAAATTTGTTCCACAATTGGTGGAGCAACTCGTTCGACAAATGGCAGTGACGGTAGCAAAAGAATAAAAGTTTCATTTATAAAGGGTGGAGAGCCGATTATTGCAGAAGGGGCGATGGTCGGTTTTTTTAATAGTAAGGCATTATATTGAAAAATTATAATTTTACCTGTAAATATAGAGCATCTTGCTGAGAGATGACTTTTTTATCGCGTTATAATCTCGTATAATTAGGTGAGAATATAACGAAAATGGGTGTTTGTTTTGCAAAAGAAAAAGCCGATTATAGAGGGATTAGAACGTTTTCGACAACAACAAAATATTTCTTTTCATGTCCCAGGCCATAAGCATGGCGAACTGTCTCACCTTCCACAAGCATTTAAGGATGTTATGCGTTATGATGTAACAGAATTATCGGGGCTGGATGATTTGCATTATCCTGAGGAAATGATCTTAGAAGCAGAACATTTATTAGCTGATACATACGGAGCGATGAAAAGTTTCTTTTTGGTTGGTGGTTCTACTGTTGGAAATTTAGCAATGATTTATGCTACTTGTCAAAAAGGTGATACTATTATTGTTCAAAGGAATGCACATAAATCTATTTTTCATGCCATCGAACTTGTTGGAGCCAAGCCTATTTTCGTGTCACCAATATGGGATGAACGAACATTAACGGCAACACATGTTACTTTTCTAGATTTAAAGGAAGCTGTAGAAAATTATTCAGAGGCGAAAGCAGTTGTATTAACATATCCTACTTATTATGGGGTAACCTCTAATGAGATACAGCAACAAATTACTTATTGCCATGAAAAGGGGATCCCTGTATTGGTGGATGAAGCACACGGCGCTCACTTTCAGGCATGTTCCTTATTTCAACCGTCTGCTTTGTCCCTTGGGGCTGATGTTGTCGTACAATCAGCGCACAAAACACTACCTGCAATGACGATGGCTTCCTTTATGCACGTGAGGTCGGAGTTAATAGGCGCTGACAAAATCCATCACTATTTACGTATGCTACAATCTAGTAGCCCATCTTATGTGCTATTAGCGTCTCTAGATGATGCTCGCTATTATGTACAGACATATATGGAGAGTGATGGTGCATATATAATAGAAAAAAGGAATCAATGGATTGAAGCTCTACGATCGATAGGCTCTTTGGATGTAATTGAGGTAGATGATCCTCTCAAATTACTTTTACGTGTCAAAGGTTATAGTGGCTTTCAATTACAAGAGGCACTAGAGGCAAAGCAAGTCTATGGGGAGCTTGCTGATAGGAATCAAGTTTTATTCATATTACCATTACTCAAGCAAGGACATACCTATCCATTTGCTGAAATAAGAGTGCGAATAAAGGAAGCCGTAACATTGCTATTAGAAGCAGCAAAGACAGATAACATCAAGGCTTCTCAAACAGCTTATAAGTTTGTACAACTGACAGAGCCTGTTTATACTTTCGATGAGATGGCATCTTTAAATAAAGAATGGTTACCATATATGCGAACTATAGGACGAATATCAGCAAGTATGATTATTCCTTATCCACCTGGCATTCCATTGCTAGTACCAGGTGAAAGAATAACAGTAGCAAAATTAAGTCAATTAGAAGAACTGCTAGCAGCAGGTGCAACATTTCAAGGTAATCACCGTTTAACAGAAAAAATGATTCAGGTCATTAAATAGTTGGAGGCAATTAACAGCATGAATAGCAATTTATTTATAACATTTGAAGGTCCAGAGGGAGCAGGGAAAACAACAGTCATTCAAAAGATAGCAGAGCGGTTAGCCGAAAAAAATATTGATGTTCTAGCTACAAGAGAGCCTGGTGGAATTGAAATTGCAGAAAAAATAAGAACCATTATTTTAAATCCTGCGCATACAGCAATGGATGAAAGAACAGAAGCGTTGTTATATGCTGCAGCAAGAAGCCAGCATTATTTTGAAAAGGTTCGACCTGCTTTAGATGCTGGGAAATTGGTGATATGTGATCGTTTTATCGATTCCTCTTTAGCTTATCAAGGTTATGCAAGAGGGATAGGTATTGATGAGGTGCTTTCTATTAATGAATTTGCTATCGGTAAGAAATTACCTGATATGACGATATTATTCGATATTGCACCAGAAGTAGGTTTAGCTCGTATTTATGCAACGGGTAATCGCGAAGTAAATCGTTTAGATGTTGAAAGTTTACCATTTCATCAAAAGGTGCATGAAGGATATTTACTACTCGTTGAGCGTTACCCAGAACGTATACGTATGGTGAATGCTGACCAAGATATTGATAGTGTTGTGGAAGAAGTATGGTCATTATTATTGAAAGCAATACAGTAAATGCATGAAGTTGTCTATAACAATGTGATATAATGATACTATCCATTATTTTATTTTCAGTTGGATTATTAATAGTGGAAGTATTAAAAGTTTATACATGCTAAAGTTTAGGAATAATATTGAAACCTATTTAGGTTAATTTTATAAAAGGGGTGAGTGCGAATGAAGTTAGTCGTAGCTGTAGTGCAAGATCAGGATAGCAGCCGCTTATCGAATGCTTTAACGAAAAATCAGTTTCGCGCAACTAAATTAGCGAGCACAGGAGGATTTTTACGTTCAGGAAATACGACGTTTCTTATAGGAACTGAAGACTCTCTCATACCCAAACTTTTAGATATTATTCGGGATAATTGTCGTGCTCGGGAGCAGATGGTTGCGCCAGTTTCTCCATTAGGAGGAAATGCTGATTCCTATATTCCTTACCCTGTGGAGGTTGAGGTAGGAGGAGCCACTGTCTTTGTTTTACCAATCGAGCAATTCCATCATTTTTAAAAAAAGGGCCTCCTTATAAATATTAGGGTTCACTGTTTAAAAGACAGAATCATGATTAGGATTTAACCAATTGTTATCCTAAGACAATCATGCAGAGGAGAATAGATAAAGATCGTGGGGGCGAAACAAGTTTGAAAATTAATCAAGATATACGCGTCGGGTTAAATACAAATCGCAAAGAGCCACTACAAAATAATAATCAAAATAACCGATTTGGAGATATGGTCGTCAAGCAAGGTACTAAGCTGCAAACTGAACAATTAACAAGATTGTTAGGAGATATATCTACTGCAGGTGACCGAGTTGCGAGATCCCGTAATTTACGAGAACTAGCTAGGTTTAAAATGCTAGTAAAACGATTTCTACAAGAGACAGTAGAACATGGTATGGAGTTAAAGCAATCGCATACTTGGAATCGTTTCGGTGAAGGAAGACGTTTAAAAATCATTGATACTATTGATACGCGTCTTGTCGAACTTGCACAGGATATTTTAGACGAAGAAAAAGAAGCGATTGACCTCCTTGATAAAATCGGTGAGATTAAAGGCTTACTAATTAACTTATATATGTAAAACCCGTGTCTCATTCTCCTATAGGCGCGGGCTTTTTTCGAATTTTACCTTCATTGAGTAGTAAACCCATGATCAATTAAATACCAAACAGGAGTTTAAATACCAATCATTCATTTTTGAGTCAAGAATATCTGCTAATTAAGAATGCGGTGTTTATCTGCCCAAATATGAGGAGACTTTGGCAATTTTACGCAAAAAGCAATCGCCAATAATGAACTACTGCAATGTTTCTATAGAAAGTTAGAAGTGGGAACAGTCCCACCCTTATAATAGAAACAGGAAGGAATTTTAAATATATGGCCAAGAATGTTGAAGAGCTATTCGTGCTACAACCAGTCGTAATGAAGCAACTTCAAACGATTTTTGACAAAAATAGATTAGCACATGCGTACATTTTCGATGGAGAAAAAGGGACAGGCAAAGCAGATATTATGCACTTTTTTGTCAAACTAATGCTGTGTGAGCACCCAAATGAAAATGTTCCATGTGAAACATGTCGAAATTGCAGACGTGTTGATTCGGGAAATCATCCTAATATTCATCAAATTTATCCAGAGGGTCAATTTATTAAGATTGACCAGATGCGAGAATTAATTGGTGAAATGAAAATGATGGGTGTAGAAGAGGGGCGCAAAATTTACGTTCTTCATCATGCAGATCGTCTCAATACTGCCTCTGCCAATATGATACTTAAATTTTTAGAGGAGCCGGATGGAGAGGTTACTGCTATTTTAATTACAGAGCAAATGCAATCCATACTACCAACAATTCGCTCTCGTTGCCAACACATAAAATTCCAAAAAATGCCCCGTCATGCTTTATTACAGCATTTACAGGGAAATAATATTTCGCACTCAATGGCTTCAACTGTAAGTATGATGACGAACGAGCTCGAAATGGCAATCTCTTTAGCAAGTGATGAGCAGTTTGCACTCGCTCGAAAAACAGTGTTAAAATTAGTAGAAGCTATTCGGCAAAATGTACATGAGGCTATGCTTATTGTACACGAGGAGTGGTTACCACACTTTAAAGAAAAAAGCGAAATGGAGCAAGCATTGGATTTACTACTATTTGCTTACCGTGATATAGTGTCAATAAAAGCTAATCCCGAGGCAGCTTGTACTTATCCAGACATGTTACCACTATTCAAAGAAATCGCGTTATATTCCACTTATGAGCAATTGTCTAAGCAAATGGAATCTATTTTACAGGCGCGTGCCTCTTTACAGCGTAACATGAATAGGACGTTATTGATGGAGCAGTTAATGCTAAATCTGCAGGAGGGATATACATTTGTATAATGTAGTAGGAGTCCGCTTTAAAAAAGCGGGTAAAATATATTATTTTGATCCAGCATCATTTCTATTAGAAGATAGTCAATATGTTATTGTTGAGACAGCACGAGGCGTTGAATATGGTAAAGTGGTTGTCCCTCAAAAAGTAGTAGGTGATAATGATGTTGTATTACCACTTAAACAAGTACTTCGACCAGCTGATGATCGTGATCGTATCCAAGTAGAAGAAAATGCGGCTGAGTCAAAACGAGCATTTGAACTTGCAAGTACTAAAATTATAGAACATAATCTAGAAATGAAGCTTGTAGATGTTGAGTATACATTTGATCGTAATAAAATCATTTTTTATTTTACAGCTGAAGGACGAGTTGACTTCAGGGATCTTGTAAAAGATTTAGCTTCGGTATTTAGAACACGTATAGAACTTCGCCAGATCGGTGTTCGTGATGAAGCAAAGTTATTAGGGGGCATTGGGCCTTGTGGTCGTATGCTATGTTGCTCCACATTTTTAGGAGATTTTGAGCCAGTTTCTATAAAAATGGCTAAAGATCAAAACTTATCTTTAAATCCTTCAAAAATATCAGGACTTTGCGGACGTTTAATGTGTTGTTTAAAGTATGAGAATGATGAGTATGAAGAGGCAAAAGAGGGTATGCCAGATTTAGGTGAAGTAGCTATGACACCAGATGGCCGCGGTAAAGTTGTAGGTTTAAATGTGCTGGAAAGACTTGTTCAAGTATATTTACAAGAGCAGGAGCGCACAGTTGAGTATACACTAGAAGAACTGCTAGCATGCGAAAAAAATCTTATATAAGATAGAGAATTTAACGAGGTGGCTTGGGTGAAGGACCGTAATTTCTTAGATACCGTTATGGAGTTCGAACAACAGCTCGAAGCAATGCAGGAGCAATTTGGTGCATTGAAACAATTTGTAGCGTTAATGATGGAAGAGCATAAGGCGCTTGAAACAGAAAATCATCATCTTCGCACACGTCTAGAAGAACTACTTTCTAATACACACTCCGTACAAGCTGCTGAAGTAAAGAAAGAGAGTCCGCTAGATATAGGTGAAGGTTATGATAACCTAGCTCGTCTATACCAGGAAGGTTTCCATGTTTGTCATGTTCATTTTGGAAGCTCCCGTAAAGGTGAAGATTGTCTGTTTTGTCTATCATTTTTAAATAAACAAAATGTATAATAGAAGGCTGATTCCCACCGAGGTGGTATCAGTCTTTTCTTTTGTAGCATAGGAGGAATTAGCATGGAAAAATGGCTAAAAGATGATGAACGTCTAGACTATTTGTTGGCTGAGAATTTACGTATTATTCAAAGTCCATCTGTCTTTTCATTCTCATTGGATGCAGTATTACTTTCAAAGTTTGTCAATATTCCTTATCATAAAGGAAATATTGTGGATTTATGTTCGGGAAATGGCGTAATCCCTCTCTTTTTAAGTGTACGAACGAAAGGTCAAATAACAGGAGTTGAGCTTCAGCCACGTCTGTTGGATATGGCAGAGAGAAGTATTCGCTATAATCAATTAGAGAATCAAATTCAAATGATTCTTGGAGATGTGAAAGAAATTCCGAAACAACTGGGCATTGAAAAATACGATGTCGTTACGTGCAATCCCCCTTATTTTTTAGCACATGAAGCAAGTGATAAAAATCTTAGTGAACATCATGCCATTGCGCGACATGAACTCTATTTAACATTAGAAGAGGCGATTCAATCAGCAAGTAAATTATTAAAGCAAGGTGGTAAGGCAGCATTTGTGCATCGACCAGGTCGATTATTAGATATAGTCACTGCCATGCGTGCAAATCGTTTAGAGCCAAAAAGAATGCAGCTTATTTATCCGAAAGAAGGAAAAGAGGCGAATACATTATTAATAGAAGGAATAAAGGATGGAAAGCCTGATTTGAAAATATTACCACCATTGTATGTCTATAAAAACAATAATGAATACACAGCAGAAGTGAGAGAGATTCTTTATGGAAAAGAGCAATAATCACTATTTTTATGTGCTAGAATGTGCGGATCAATCGTTGTACGCAGGCTATACAAATAATGTAGAAAAGCGTGTAGCTGTACATAATGCTGGTAAAGGGGCAAAATATACAAGAGCTAGAGGGCCAGTAAAGTGTATTTATAAGGAAGAGTATGAAACGAAAGAAGAGGCAATGCGCGCCGAATATGCTTTTAAGCAACTTACAAGAACACAAAAAATAATGTATATAAGGAGGGGTGAATCGTGAAATCACAAAAAAGTACAATACACGATCAGACAGGATGTTTATATCTTGTAGGGACACCTATTGGAAATTTAGAGGATATTAGTGTGCGAGCGCTCCGTATTCTAAAAGAAGTGGATATTATTGCAGCCGAAGATACTAGAAATACCAGAAAATTATGCAACTACTTTGAAATCGAAACACCTTTAATGAGCTATCATGAACATAATCTAGCAGTAGGTGGGGAAAAATTATTAACTTTCCTACAGGAAGGGAAGACCATTGCATTAGTGAGTGATGCAGGTTTGCCTTGTATTTCTGATCCTGGTGCAGATATAGTTGAAAAAGCAATTGCTCAAAACTTTCCGGTTGTGCCTATACCAGGTCCAAATGCAGCAATAACAGCATTAATTGCTTCTGGATTAACGCCACAGCCATTTTTCTTTTATGGATTTTTGAATCGTGGAAAAAAAGAACGTCGCCAGCAATTAGAACTGTTAAAAAAACGACAAGAAACGATTTTGTTATATGAAGCACCTCATCGAATAAAGGAAACATTAAAAGATATGGAAGCTATTCTCGGAAATCGTCGTATTGTTTTAGCGCGAGAGCTGACTAAGAAATTCGAGGAATTTTTGCGTGGTACTCTAGCAGAAGCTGTAGAATGGTCGCAAGCAGAAGAAATACGTGGGGAATTTTGTATTGTCATTGAGGGGAATCAGCAAGTAGAAGAGGAAGATTCTGAAGAGGCTTATTGGCATACACTGTCTATTATCGAACACGTGGATTATATCATTGAACAAACGGATGTAAGTTCTAAAGAAGCCATTAAAGAAGTAGCCAAACAACGGCAACTTGCGAAGCGAGATGTCTATAACGAATATCATAAACAATGACGATCAAGAGTTACCTTTGGGTAGCTCTTGATTTTTTAATTTGATAACAAATGTAAATAATAGTAATCTTAAAGATAAAGGTCAGATCTGGACATTATAAGGGGGTCAGAATTTGGGTATAGTAAATAATATATACGTTTACATTAAAAACACCTAAATCACTGTATTGATTTAGGTGTGTAAACATTATTTTTTTAAGTTTGATTGAATTTCTTTTACTAACATTTCTGCGCCTTCTGGACTTAAAATTAATTTGCCTCCAACTAGACGGAAGTTATCATCAGAAACTTCACCAGTAACAGCACATGTCATATTAGGCATATATTTTTTTAAGATGATTTTATCATCATCCACATAGATTTCTAAAGCATCCTTTTCAGCAATACCTAGTGTACGACGTAATTCGATAGGTATAACTACACGTCCTAACTCATCGACTTTACGTACAATTCCTGTTGATTTCATAATAGTTTTCCTCCTAATTTATATAAGTTATATTGGCATTTCGTCAAATTTCGACATTATTTCTTTGTCTGATAGTTATCATACCAAGTAATGCCATAAACGTCAATTAATTAATGCACTAATATTATGGTTTTAAAAAAAATTTTTTGAGAAGAATGCTGTTATTTCTGTTTTTTTAAAAGGTTTTTAATAAATATTTTTGATTATAGTAAAAAAGGTTCTTATTTAAGTCAGTAAATGGATTAAATATATTATTCGACAATTTTCGCGAATGATAAACTTTCATTGAAACGAATTTCGTACTTCGTTAGAATAGAAAGTATATTGTAAAACAATGGAGGCAGTTCTTGTGAGTGAACAAAAGAAAACATTCTATATAACAACACCCATTTACTATCCAAGTGGGAAGTTTCATATTGGTACGGCATATACAACGGTTGCATCAGATGCGATAGCACGCTATAAACGTTTACGTGGCTATGATGTTCGTTTTTTGACAGGGATGGACGAGCATGGACAAAAAATTCAAGAAAAGGCAGCAGAAGCTGGCAAGCATCCTCAAGATTATGTCAATGAAATTGCAGAGTCTGCGAAAAAGCTTTGGGCGTTAATGGATATTACTTACGATGATTTTATACAAACAACGCAAGAACGACATACAAAAGCTGTCGAAAAGATATTCCAAAAGTTTTTAGATAATGGTGATATTTATAAAGGTGAATATGAAGGCTGGTATTGTACACCATGTGAGTCATTCTTTACAGAGACTCAATTAGTAGATGGGAATTGTCCAGACTGTGGTCGACCTGTTCACAAAGTAAAAGAGGAATCGTACTTCTTTAATATGAAGAAATACGCTGATCGTTTATTAGCTTATTATGAAGAAAACCTTGAATTTATTGAACCAGAGTCTCGAAAAAATGAAATGATCAATAACTTTATTAAACCAGGATTAGAAGATTTATCAGTATCGAGAACATCCTTTGACTGGGGCATCAAAGTACCTGGGGATGCTAAACATGTTATCTATGTATGGGTAGACGCATTAACGAATTATATTACATCTCTAGGGTATCTTTCAGATGATGAAACATTGTTCAATAAATATTGGCCAGCAGATGTGCATGTAGTAGGAAAAGATATCGTTCGCTTCCATACGATTTATTGGCCAATTTTCTTAATGGCTTTAGATTTACCATTACCGAAAAAGGTTTTTGCACATGGTTTTATTATGATGAAAGACGGGAAAATGTCTAAATCTAAAGGTAATGTCATTTATCCAGAAATGTTAATTGAGCGTTATGGTCTTGATGCGACACGATATTTCCTTTTACGTGAATTACCTTTCGGTTCTGATGGTGTATTCTCACCAGAATCATTTATTGAACGAACAAATTTTGATCTTGCAAATGATTTAGGAAATTTATTAAACCGTACTATTTCAATGATTAACAAATATTTTGATGGAATTATTCCTTCAGAGAATCTTCAATCGACAGAATTTGATGCTGCATTAAAAGAGCAGGCTGAGTCAGTACGTATTAAATATGAAGAAAGTATGGAAAAAATGCAATTTAGTGTGGTATTAGCAGACCTATGGACATTAGTATCACGTACGAATAAATATATAGATGAAACACAACCATGGGTATTAGCAAAAGAAGAGGCGGATAAACCAAAATTAGGTACAGTAATGCGAAATTTGGCAGAGAGTTTACACCAAATTGCTGTCATGTTACAACCATTTATGACAACAACGCCTAAACGTATGATGGAACAGCTTGGTTTAGATGACAAATTCTTAGCATGGGATACAATTGAAACATTCGGCAATACTATTCCAGCAAACATTAAAGTGGTAGAAAAAGGGATACCTATTTTCCCTCGCTTGGAAAGCGAAGTTGAAATTGCTTATATTCGTGAAGAAATGCGTGGTTCAGTAAAAACCTCACAAGAAGAAGAAGTTAATAGTGGGACAAAGAGTGATGAGAATCCAGAAATTCCTGAAATTACTATTGACGATTTCATGAAAATTGATTTGCGTGTTGCGACTGTAACTGCATGTGAAACGGTCCCAAAAGCTGATAAATTATTAAAGCTTCAGGTGGATCTAGGATATGAGCAACGTCAAGTAGTTTCAGGCATTGCGAAATTTTATTCCCCAGATGAATTAATTGGTCAAAAAGTGATTGTGGTAGCAAATTTAAAGCCAGTTAAATTACGTGGTGAATTATCACAAGGTATGATCCTAGCTGGTGAAAAAGATGGGATTTTGAAATTAGCATCTGTAGATTCAAAACTTGAAAATGGTGCAAAAGTAAAGTAACAAACGAAGAATGGCCTGCTGAATAGATATTATTCAGCAGGCTTTTCAAATCGGTCAGTTGAATTCGCCTTATTGTTATTTCAAAATAATTTATTAGCTGTAAAAATAATGGTTTTTTAGGCATATAGAACCAATGCGAGCTTTGTCGATTAAGTGGAATGTCACAATCCCGAATGGTTTGTAACAAATTTGTAATGCTTACGAAAAATATGAAATAATAAATTTTAATAAAATCATTGTTAGGAGAATGAAGATGTTTATTGATACACATGTACATTTAAACGCAGATCAATACGAGGAAGACCTTCAAGAGGTAATCAATAGAGCCCTAGAAGCTAAAGTAGAAAAAATGGTGGTTATAGGTTTTGATCGTAAAACCATTGAAAGAACTATGGAGCTGATAGAGCAATTTGATTTTATTTACGGTGTTATTGGTTGGCATCCAGTAGACGCCATTGATTGCACTCAGGAAGATTTAGAGTGGATTGAGGAATTAGCAGCACATCCAAAAATAGTCGGTATTGGTGAAACTGGTTTGGACTACTATTGGGATAAATCACCAAAGGATGTTCAACAGGTAATTTTCCGCAAACAAATACAGTTAGCGCAAAAGATAAATTTACCAATTATTATTCATAATAGGGATGCAACAGGGGATGTTGTAAAAATTTTACGTGAAGAAAATGCAGCATCTGTAGGAGGTGTGATGCACTGCTTTAGTGGGAGTGTAGAAACAGCACGGGAATGTATTGCTATGAATTTTATGATTAGTCTTGGGGGTCCCGTGACATTCAAAAATGCACGATTGCCAAAAGAAGTGGCTACGGAGATTCCTCTTGAGCACTTGATGATTGAAACAGATGCCCCTTATTTAGCGCCACATCCTTATCGTGGAAAGCGCAATGAACCCGCTTTTGTGCCTTTAGTGGCAGAAGAAATTGCACGTTTGAAAGGGTTGACTATCGAGGAAATTGCACAAGCAACTACCGACAATGCGAAAAATTTTTTTGGGATTGACAGTTAACTAGCTAAGATGCCTCCAATACAGGGTTTCTGGTTGGCAAAGACGAAGAAGTCAATTTTCAGAGAAATACTTTCGGGTTGACAGTGCCAAAACTAGTCCGTATAATCCAACCTTGTATTAAGGAGGCGTTTTTTCATGTCAAATAATTCCATGAAAAACTTGTTCTTAGGATCATTGAGGAGTAAGCAAACAGTGATAAGAATTATTTCACTTGTCCTGTTTGTATCTGTAATCTCTTTCGTGCTTTACCAAGGTACGAAAAAAGCCGTAAAGCTTGAAGCAAATGGAGAAACAATCGAAGTATCCACACATGCCAAAACTGTAGAACAATTATTACAAGATCAAAATATAGATGTAGCAGAGCATGACAAAATATCACCCTCTCTGAACACCAAAATTGTTAATGGCTTAGCAATTCAATGGGAACAGGCAAAAGAAGTAACAATTTCAGTTGATGGAAATCAGTCAAAAGTATGGACAACTGAAACACTAGTGAAAGACATTTTGAAGGAAGCGAATATTGAAGTATCTAAACATGACACTTTAGCACAAGGTCTAGATACTGAACTAGGCGCAGAAAACAAAATCGATATTCAAAGAGCGTTTCAATTAACGCTTGTCGATGGCGTAAACAAAAGACAAGTATGGTCCACTTCGACTACGGTCGCTAACTTTTTAAAACAACAAGGAATTCAGTTAAATGAATTCGATCGTGTCGAAAATAACCTGGAGGACGTTATTACTCCGGCGAGTAAAATCACAGTAGTTCGCGTAGAAAAGGTTATCGATGTAGTGGAAGACTCTTTAGATTTCGCAGTTGAAAAGAAGCGAGATGCTTCATTGCAAAAGGGGAAAGAAAAGGTAGTGGCAACAGGCGAGAAAGGTTCGGTTTCTCGTACGTATGAGGTTGTCAAAGAAAATGGGAAGGTTGTAGCGAAAAATCTACAATCTGAGGCAGTTTTAAAAGAGCCAAAAAAACAAGTAGTTGCAGTTGGAACTAAAACTGTAGTTGCAAGCGCGGCAACTGTATCACGTGGTTCTGCAGAGCCTGCAAGCGGTAAGGAGTTCTATGTAACGGCAACAGCCTATACACCATATTGCAACGGTTGCTCTGGTACATCAGCAACTGGTATAAACTTACGTTCAAATTCTAACTTGAAGGTGGTAGCAGTTGACCCTTCTGTTATTAAGCTAGGCTCAAAAGTTTGGGTTGAAGGGTATGGGACAGCTATTGCTGGAGATACTGGTGGTGCAATTAAGGGTAATAAGATCGATATACTTGTACAAACAGATGCCCAAGCACGTAACTGGGGACGTAAAAAAGTGCGTATTAAAGTATTAAATTAAAAAAATTGTAAAATAAATCAAAATGTTTTTCACTAAGGGCTTTCCTGTTTTGACTGGCGGGGAAGCTTCTTTTTTTATTTTTAGTGCCCAAGCAGTGGTATAAGTATAGGTACGTGTAAGTCTTGTATTCCTGTACAAACTGTATCATGCAGTTGTAAAATGGTCAGAAGATAAGGTAGAAAAGAGGAGCCTTTTTGCAAATAAAAGAAATTATTGTGGTTGAAGGAAAAGATGATACGACAGCTATTAAGCGAGCTGTACAAGCAGATACTATCGAAACAAACGGTTCTGCTATATCTGAAGAGACGCTGAAACGGATCCAGCATGCGCAGGAAAAGCGTGGAGTTATTGTATTTACTGATCCTGATTATCCAGGACGTCGAATACGTGCCATTATTGAGGAGCGTGTTAAAGGGGTCAAGCACGCATTTTTACCGAAAGCAAAAACGATTGCTAAGAATGGCAAAGGATTAGGAATTGAGCACGCTGCAGATGACGATATTCGTGAAGCGCTACGTCTTGTCTATACCCCTCATCTTGAGGAACCAAACGAAGATGATATAACACTAGAGGATTTAATGACAGCCCGTTTAATTGGACATCCCCAGTCAAAGCATAGGCGTGATCGTCTCGGTGAATTATTGAATATAGGTGCTACAAATGGTAAGCAGCTCCATAAAAGATTAAAAATGTTTCAAATTACAGAAAAGCAATTTGGTGCCGCAGTCGCACAGCTAGATCAGGAGGAAAATGATGCATAAGGATATTGCAACACCAATTCGAACGCAGGAAATTTTAAAAAAATACGGATTCTCGTTTAAAAAAAGCTTAGGACAGAACTTTTTAATTGATCCAAACATATTAAGAAATATAGTTAGTCATGCCAAACTAACAGAGAATAGTGGGGCAATTGAAGTTGGTCCAGGTATTGGGGCATTAACTGAGCATTTAGCGAGAAGTGCTAAAAAGGTCGTTTCCTTTGAAATTGATCAACGACTATTACCAGTATTAGAGGATACACTAAGTCCATACAATAATGTGTCTATTGTCCACTCTGACATATTAAAGGCTGATGTTGCTAAAGTGATTGCAGAGGAAATGCCAGGAATTGAAGATATTATGGTTGTGGCCAATTTACCGTATTACGTAACTACACCAATCCTAATGAAATTATTGAATGATCGATTACCAATCCGTGGTTTCGTTGTCATGATGCAAAAAGAAGTGGCAGATCGTATAACGGCTAAACCAGGAACGAAGGAATATGGATCATTATCAATTGCGATTCAATATTACGTGAAGGCAGACATTGCTATGACAGTCCCTAAAACGGTTTTCATGCCACAGCCTAACGTCGACTCTGCTGTAATCCGCCTTATCAAGCACGATGAACCGCCAGTAAAGGTAATTAATGAGGATTTTCTATTTGTCGTGACGCGTGCCTCTTTCGTACAGCGTAGAAAAACGATTTATAATAACCTACAAGCTGGTTTACCGAATGGTAAAACCCAAAAGGACTTCATTCTAGAAGCCTTAGCTGCTGCTAATATAGAACCAACACGTCGTGGTGAAACTTTAACAATTCAAGAGTTTGGAAAATTAGCAGATGCGCTTTATCCCGTATTTGCAAAGTGAAAAATTTTGTTAACATTTTTTCTAAGATGTAAAAAAATATATATTTTTTATAAAAAATAAGTTGACAAGATTTATTAGGTGCTGATAAAATATTATATTTTGTTGACATTTTTGGGCGATTCGCTTATACTAGTTATTAGTGAGGTGTAAGCGAAAATGCCAAAAACTTTAGCGGACATTAAAAAGTCGTTGGATTGTCATTTGGGTAAACGTTTGCAATTAAAAGCAAACGGTGGTCGCAAGAAAACGGTTGAGTGTGCAGGGATATTACGTGAGACATATCGCGCCATCTTTGTAGTTGAACTCGATCAAGAAGACAATACGTGCAAGCGCGTATCGTATAGTTACACAGATATTTTAACTGAAGCAGTAGAGATTACATTTTTAGACGAAGCAAAGGCTGCTGTCGCAAAATAGTTTCTAGTACTTATTTCTATATTTTTGAAACACTCATGTATGTTAAAAACTACATGAGTGTTTTGCGTTTTCATGGGGCATACTAATGTGGTCAGTTGTTAAAGGAGGAGTTTATATGCCTAGAAAGGGTATCATGTCACCTCGATTAAAAGAAGAGATCGCAAAAGAACTTGGATTTTATGATGTTGTGCAAAAGGAAGGCTGGGGCGGCATAAAAGCTCGAGATGCTGGTAATATGGTCAAGCGTGCCATTGAAATGGCTGAGCGAGCAAGTAATGAGCAAGAGCGTAAGTAGACTATTTCTAATAAAATAGACGACTTATTAAGTTTCATTCAGCAAGGATGAAAATCCTTACTGACACAACAAATACAGCTGACGAGAGAGAACCGTTACTCTGAACAGGGTAAACGGTTCTTTTTTTCCATTTTCGTAATCTCAGTATGGTAAAATAAAATGAATAAACTTGTGCGAAAAGGAATTGTTTATATGTGTAGCTATAAGGGAGGAAGAAAGATGCTTTATGTAAAGGCGCCTGCAAAAATTAATTTAACATTAGATGTACTTTATAAAAGACCAGATAATTTTCACGAAGTTGAGATGGTTATGACAACTGTCGATTTAGCTGATCGTATCAGTCTTGAATCTCGAGAAGATGGTGTAATCCAAATAATTTCAACGGATAATTTTGTACCGAATGATCATCGTAATTTTGCTTACCAGGCAGCGCGTCTCATTAAAGATACATATGGCATTAAACAAGGTGTATCCATTACTATTGAAAAAGAAATCCCAATCGCTGCTGGGCTTGCCGGTGGTAGTAGTGATGCAGCTGCTACACTAAAGGGTCTTAATGAACTTTGGAATTTAGGGTTATCGATAGATGAATTGGCTGAACTAGGTGCTAAAATCGGTTCAGATGTATCATTTTGTGTCTATGGTGGCACGGCACTTGCCACAGGACGTGGAGAAAAAATAAAGGAAATTCCTGCGCCTCCTAACTGCTGGGTAGTATTAGCAAAACCTAAAATCGGTGTATCCACTGCTGAAGTATATGGAGGTCTTAAGGTTGAAGGACTGGAACATCCTAATACGAAGCAAATGATACAGGCTATTGAAACGAAGGATTATGAGCTGTTATGTTCATCGTTAGGGAATGTTTTGGAAACTGTAACATTTAAGCTACATCCAGAAGTCATCATGTTAAAGGAACAAATGAAACGCTTTGGAGCAGATGCTACATTAATGAGCGGAAGCGGTCCTACTGTATTTGGGCTAGTGGATAGTGAGGCTCGTGTCAGTCGTATTTATAATGGTTTACGTGGTTTTTGTGAAGAAGTTTATGCAGTAAGAATATTGGGAGAGCGAAATACGCTTGCCTAGAAACGCAAATTTGTGTTAATTTTACCTATAAATATTCGTGTTTAGGAGAGGGTCGCATGAAATGGAAACGTAGTGAACGACTAGTTGATATGACGTACTATTTACTAGAACATCCACATCAGCTGATCCCGCTAACTTATTTTTCAGAACTATATCAATCTGCGAAGTCATCCATTAGTGAGGATTTAACGATTGTAAAAGAAACTTTCGAAGAAAAAGGAATCGGGTTATTGATGACAGTGCCGGGCGCTGCAGGAGGAGTGAAATATATTCCTAAAATGTCCGAGGCAGAGGTACGTTCAGTTATTCAGGATTTAAAGGCAGAGCTTGAGCATTCAGATCGCTTATTGCCTGGTGGTTACTTGTTTATGACAGACTTATTAGGGAACCCAGATTTAATTAACCGAGTAGGGAAGGTTTTTGCCTCTGCTTTTGCAGATCAACAGATTGACGTCATAATGACGGTAGCAACTAAGGGAATATCTATAGCACATGCCATTGCAAGACATTTAAATGTGCCAGTAGTTGTTGTGCGAAGAGATAGTAAAGTAACAGAAGGTTCGACAGTAAGTATTAATTATGTGTCTGGTTCTTCCAGAAGAATTCAGACAATGGTATTATCAAAAAGAAGCATGAAGAGTGGGCAACGTGTCTTGATTACCGATGATTTTATGAAAGTCGGCGGTACTATGAATGGCATGAAAAATTTATTAGAAGAGTTTGATTGTCAATTAGCTGGCATTGCAGTGCTGGTTGAGGCGGAGCATGCGGACGAAACGTTAGTAGACGATTACTATTCACTTGTAAAGCTTCATGAAGTGAACGAAAAAGATCGAACAATTGCATTAAGTGAAGGTAACTATTTTTCTAAAAGGGGACATGACAAATGAAAGTAGTAGCAACATCAAATGCACCAGCAGCAATTGGGCCATATTCACAAGGTATTAGTGTGAACGGTATATTTTATAGTTCTGGACAAATTCCATTAACAGCTACAGGTGAATTAGTCGAAGGGGATATTACTGTACAAACAAATCAGGTATTCGCTAATGTAAAAGCAGTATTAGAGGCAGCGGGAACATCTTTAGAAAATGTTGTAAAGACTACAGTGTTTATGAAGGATATGAACGACTTTGTCGCAATGAATGAAGTATATGCAAGTCACTTTGGTGAGCATAAGCCTGCTCGTTCGGCTGTAGAAGTAGCTCGACTTCCAAAGGATGTAAAAGTAGAAATCGAAGTTATTGCTATTGTTAAATAAAGAATAAATTCATGAAGCCCACTATTAAGAGCATTCGTTCTGTTTAGAGGGCTTTTTTTTATTGGTGACAAACAATTGTCAAAAATTCCGTAAATAAGAAAAAATATTATTCTCATAAGTATTCAAATTTTTTAGAAAATTTGATAGACTATAAAAAGGAAAATATTCGGTAATTAAGAATATGGTAATTTTATTTAGGCATCCAAGAGAGAGGTGGTGAGAAAATGGAAGTTACTGATGTGAGATTACGTCGGGTGCAGACGGATGGTCGCATGCGTGCGATTGCTTCCATTACACTTGACAATGAGTTTGTTGTTCACGATATTCGTGTAATTGATGGAAATACTGGGTTGTTTGTAGCCATGCCAAGTAAACGAACGCCAGATGGTGAATTTAGGGATATCGCTCATCCAATTAATTCTGACACTCGTAATAAAATTCAGGAGATTATTTTAAACGCCTATCATAACTCTAGTGAATTAGAAGAAACGGATAAAGAAGAAGAATTAGAGAGTATGGGTGTATAGTTAAAAGGTAATAACTTACTATTTAAGAAGTTATCATAATCTAAAGTTGGTTTTATGGGTAAGAATTTTAAGAACTCTTCAAATTTGAAGAGTTCTTTTTATTTTGATAAAAAGAGAAAACCAGCAGTTTTACGATATACTCCATGACATTCGAGCAGAAGGTGCAGTGGATTTTGGAATTCATCTTTTTGTCAACTCTACATGCCTTGAAAATAGATGAATTATGCTATATAGTCATAAGAGAAAATGAGCGTATTGGAGGACTTACAGATGAGCAATATTTTTGCTGTCATTTTGGCTGCAGGTCAAGGTACACGTATGAAGTCCAAATTATATAAAGTGCTCCATCCAGTTTGTGGGAAACCGATGGTACAACATGTGGTGGATCATATTCAAACGTTAGATGTCAATCGCATTGTAACGGTTGTTGGACATGGTGCAGAAAAAGTGCAACAACAGCTTGGAGATAAAAGTGAGTATGTTCTTCAAGCCGAACAGTTAGGGACAGCACACGCTGTTCAACAAGCTGAGGGAATACTGGGGAATGAAGAAGGAACAACTTTAGTTGTGTGTGGTGATACACCGCTAATTCGCCCCGAAACTATGCAGGCTCTATTTGAGCATCATCAGGCAAAGAAGGCTAAAGCAACAATTTTAACTGCAATTGCGGAAAATCCAACTGGCTATGGACGTATTTTACGTAGCGAGAACGGGCAAGTAGAGCAAATTGTTGAACAAAAGGATGCTTCAGCAGCACAGCAATTAGTAAAAGAAATAAACACGGGCACCTACTGCTTTGATAACAAGTTGCTATTTGAAACTTTGAAATTAGTGAAGAATGACAACGCTCAGGGTGAATACTATTTACCAGATGTTATTGAAATTCTACAAAAGCAAGGTGATATTGTAGAAGCATACGTGACAGATGATTTTGAAGAAACACTTGGTGTCAATGACCGTGTTGCCTTATCACAGGCCGAGACATTAATGCGAGCTAGAATTAATGAAAAGCATATGCGTAATGGTGTGACAATTATCCACCCTGAAACGACATATATTAGCGCGGAAGCTGTTATTGGAAGTGATACTGTCATTCAACCAGGTTGTATGATAGAAGGAGCCACTGTAATCGGAGAAGATTGCAACATTGGCCCAAATACTCAAATTGCAGATAGCCGTATTGGAGATCGTACGACGGTGCATTCTTCTGTTGTACGTGAAAGCGCTATTGCGGAAGATACAGCCATTGGACCATTTGCTCATATTCGACCACTATCAGACATCGGTAGCCATGTGAAAATTGGTAACTTTGTAGAAGTGAAGAAAAGCAAGCTAGGTAATGACACAAAAGTATCGCATTTAAGCTATATTGGTGATGCTGAAATTGGCAGTAACGTCAATGTTGGCTGCGGTTCCATTACAGTTAACTATGATGGGAAAAATAAGTTCAAAACAATTATTGAAGATGATGTATTTGTAGGATGTAATACTAACTTAGTAGCGCCAGTGAAAGTTGGAAAAGGTTCATTTATTGCAGCAGGTTCTACAATTACAAAAGAAGTACCTGAAGATGCACTTGCAATTGCTCGTGCAAGACAAGAAAACAAACCTAATTATGTAAGCAAATTAAATTCAAAATAATTATCAACTAAACAGGAGGCCATCATGCCGTATCATTATGCAAACTCACAATTAAAAATATTTTCTCTAAATTCAAATAACCCACTAGCTCAAGAAATTGCGCAAGAAATGGGTGTAGAATTAGGGAAATCTTCTGTTAAGCACTTCAGCGATGGAGAAGTTCAAATTAGCATTGAAGAAAGTATTCGTGGTTGTGATGTGTTTATCGTGCAGTCAACTTCTGCACCAGTAAACGAACATTTAATGGAGCTTTTAATTATGGTAGATGCAGTTAAACGTGCATCTGCTCGTACAGTAAACGTCGTAATGCCTTATTATGGTTATGCACGCCAAGATCGTAAAGCAAAAGCGCGTGAACCAATTACAGCTAAATTAGTGGCAAACCTACTCGAGACAGCTGGTGCAACACGAGTGATTGTATTAGATTTACATGCACCTCAAATTCAAGGTTTCTTCGATATCTTAATTGACCACTTAATGGCAGTACCATTATTATCTGATTACTTCAAATCTAAAGGTATTCCAGAAGATGAAATCGTTATTGTTTCACCAGACCATGGTGGGGTAACACGTGCTCGTAAAATGGCTGAACGATTAAAAGCACCAATTGCAATTATTGACAAGCGACGTCCAAAACCAAATGTTGCAGAAGTTATGAACATTGTGGGTAATGTTGATGGTAAAGTGGCAATCTTGATTGATGATATTATTGACACTGCAGGTACAATTACGATCGGTGCTGATGCATTACGTGCTGCGGGTGCAAAAGAAGTGTATGCTTGCTGTTCTCACCCTGTACTATCTGGCCCAGCTATCGAACGTATCGAAAACTCTTCTATTAAAGAATTAGTCGTGACAAATACAATTCAGCTTGCGGAAGATAAAAAATCTCCAAAAATTACAGAGCTTTCTGTAGCTAAATTAATGGCTGATGCAATTTCTCGCGTTTACGAAAACAAATCTGTAAGTACTCTATTCGATTAATCATCAAGATATTATATAAAGGGCAAACCTATCTTTTTAGATGGATTTGTCCTTTTTTCTTTATTTAAGCAAAGGAAAGGGTTTATTATGTGTGAATCTCCTAATAAAGGGGTATAATAGTAAATGTGTCTTCATAATATTTACACTACTTTAACTAATAGAGGTAAATATTATTATAGCCTTTAACAAAACAGTCACAAAATGAGGAGTGGCTAATTGTTGATAAGGCGTAAATAATTTTCTTGGAAGGGGAATAAAGAGGTATGAGTACAGTATTAAGTGTTACAAAGCGCGAAACTGGGCATCGTTCGACATTAACCCAACTTAGAAAAGGGGGAGCCATTCCTGCAGTTATTTACGGCTATAAGCTAGATTCAACCCCAATTTCTATTTCTGCAAAAGAATTTAAGAAATCCATTCAAAAAAATGGGCAAAACAGTGTGTTTTCACTAGATTTAGAGGGGAAAAAAGTGAATGTGGTTGTATCAGAAGTACAGCAATGTTCATTAAAAGATGAAGTTAATCATGTAGACTTTTTAGCAATTAATATGGCGGAGGAATTAGAGGTAGATGTGCCAATTAAATTAATTGGTCAGTCAGTTGGAGTGAGTGAAGGCGGTATTTTAATGCAGCCTAACTTAGAATTAAAAGTGAAGGTAAAACCAGCTGAATTACCTGATTCCATTGAAGTTGATATCTCATCATTAAAAGTAGGGGAATCTCTGACAGTGGCAGAGATTCGACATCAAACGCCTGTAGAAATTATTAGTGAAGATGATTATCTATTAGTAACGATTGTAGCTCCTGTTTCGGCAGAGCAAGAAGAAGTTTCAGCGAGTGTAGAAGAAGAGCAAGTGTAAAATAAATTATTTTTCAGGCTAGTAAGAAAGCTAAAAACTTTCTTGCTAGCTTTTTTTGTAAGTTTAATGGGATTTAGTAATTGTTCAAAATGCTTTCTAGGCATGTGGTATGGTAAAATAATGACTATTAGATTTGAAAGAAGAGAGGTACTTATGAAAATTATCGTTGGTTTAGGAAATCCGGGTAAACCGTATGAGCATACTAGACATAATATTGGTTTTGATGTGATCGATGCGTTAGCAGAAAAATGGGGGACGCCTTTAACAAATTCAAAATTTAATGGTATGTATACAACTGTTCATCGACCTGAGGGAAAGGTTCTACTTGTTAAGCCTTTAACATATATGAATTTATCAGGGGAATGTGTAGGTCCCTTAATGGATTATTTTGATATTGATGTGGAAGATCTAATTGTTATATACGATGACTTAGATTTGGAAACTGGGAAATTGCGCTTGCGCCAAAAAGGAAGTGCGGGTGGCCACAATGGCATTAAGTCCTTAATTCAACATTTAGGGACACAGGAATTTAATCGAATCCGGGTAGGTATTAGTCGCCCACCTGCTGGCATGAAGGTTGCAGATTATGTATTAGGAAAGTTTTCAAAAGAAGATCAGGTTTCTATGAATGAAGCTATTGAAAAGTCTGTAAATGCTGTAGAAGTATCTCTTTCAAAGCCGTTTCTTGATGTGATGAATCATTTTAACAAGTAAAGTCGCGGAATTTAGTTAAAATATTTGGATATAAAAGTCTAAGTTAAGCTCATGCTTATATGGATAAGTCTTTCCTATAAGCAAAAATTAATTCTCTAATTTTTAAGTTCATACAATGCTGAAGACATCAAGAAAGTGCATAATCCGATTTATAAATGTCTATACTTTAAGTAGAAAGTTGCTTAAAGGAGGATGATTTGGAGATGTCAGTTCGCTATCGATGTCGACATTGTGAAGTAGAAATAGGGACACTACCATTTGATGCAGATGATACAATTCGAAAACTACATATTTTCGAATTGGGAGAAGCCGATGATTATGTTGAGAAAGATCAGCATGGACATACGACTGTGCACTGTATTTGTGAGCAATGTGAGGATTCGCTGAGACAATATCCAGATTATCATGCACTCAATAAATGGATTCAATAATTGGAAGGATGCTTTGACACACTTCATGTGTGTTCAAGGCTTTTTCCATTTCGTAAAATGGCTAATAAATAAAAATATATAAACTAGCACTAGAATACTAGTAATGACAAATGGAATTTTATGCTGAAAGGAGCTTTTGACTGTGGAAGTTTTACGACAGCTTGTGTCGCGGGATAAACATATTACATCATTTTTACAGGATATTCAGAGCGGTCAAACTGCATCGCAGCTGATTACAGGTTTAACTGGAAGCGCACGTCCCGTGATGGTCGATGCGTTATTTGAATATGTAAAGAAGCCGATTTACATTGTTTCTCCTAATCTACTGCAGGCGCAAAGAATGGTGGATGAGCTTGCTGGACTATTAGGTGAAGAAAATGTTCACTATTACCCGGCTGACGAATTTATTGCTGCAGACCTTTCCGTGGCCTCTCCAGAATTACGAGCGGAACGAATCGCAACGCTTGATTGCTTAGCTAGAGGTGAGAAGGCTGTTTATGTAATCCCTGTTGCCGGTTTAAGAAAGATCATGCAGCCGAAGGAACATTGGCTACACTATTTTTTACAAACAACTGTGGGCGATGAAATTGAAGTGGATGCATGGCTACAAACATTAGTTGAAATGGGCTATGTACGTAATTCCATGGTGACTACACCTGGCGAATTTGCCTTACGTGGAGGCATACTTGATATTTATCCACCGTATTTAGCATCACCTATTCGTATTGAATTATTTGACACAGAAGTAGATTCTATAAGAACATTTTCGGCAGATGATCAACGTTCTATTAATAAACTACAAAAAATTCGTATACTTCCTGCCTCTGAGGTTATTCTTACAAAATCAGAAAGACAGACATTGGCAGAACGTTTAGAAAAAGCGTTAGGGGCAAGCCTAAAGAAAGTTAAAAGGCAGGAGACCAAAGAACTCCTTTATCAGCATATTCAGTATGATATTGAATTGCTACAACAAGGGAATCTTCCAGACTATGTCAATAAATATGGATCATTATTATATGATAAATCGGCTTATTTAGGCGACTATTTTGCCCAAGATGGAATTGTTCTGTTTGATGAGCTTGGACGCATCCAAGAAGTTATGGACGCTTGGGAACGTGAAGAAGAGGAATGGTTCTTATCTTTAATTGAAGAAGGGAAAATGGTTCATGATGTTAAACCAGCCTTCACATTAAAGGAAATAGTGGCCATGCTGTCGCAACAAAAGCTTTCCTTTTCATTATTCTCACGTACATTTTCGGGAATAACGTTTAATAAGACCACTAACTTTTCTTGCAAGCCAATGCAACAATTTCACGGTCAAATGGCCTTGTTACAAAGTGAGATTGAACGTTGGTTACTTGGGAAGTTTACAGTACTCATCGTAGCTAGAGATAAAGAGCGTGTGAAGCGTGTTCAGCAAATGCTAGAAGAGTATGATATCCATGCGGCGATAGGTGAGCCTACAGAGCCTGGAATTTATATTGTCGATGGAGCATTGTCAAGTGGTTTCGAATTACCACTCCAACGTATGGCCATTGTAACAGAGGATGAGCTATTTAAGCAGCAGGCAAAGAAAAAAGCACGTACGCAAAAAATGACGAATGCTGAACGTATTAAAAGCTATACGGAAATTAAACCTGGTGATTATGTTGTTCACGTTCACCACGGAATAGGGAAATACATTGGTGTAGAAACGTTAGAGGTAAATGGAACACATAAGGATTACTTGCATATTCGATATCGTGCAGACGATAAATTATATGTACCTGTCGAGCAAATAGACTTAATACAAAAATATGTGGCATCAGAGGATCGTGAACCGAAGCTACACAAATTAGGTGGCGCAGAGTGGAAAAAAGCGAAGGCCAAGGTATCATCTGCTGTACAGGATATTGCAGATGATTTAATTAAGCTTTATGCGAAGCGGGAAGCTGAAAAAGGGCATGCTTTTACACCTGATAATGATGATCAACGTAACTTCGAGGCAATGTTCGCCTATGAAGAAACTGAGGACCAGCTACGTTCTATTGTTGAAGTAAAAAGGGATATGGAGCGTGAGCGTCCTATGGATCGCCTAGTTTGTGGTGACGTAGGCTATGGTAAAACAGAAGTGGCTATCCGTGCAGCATTTAAAGCTATTCAAGATGGCAAACAGGTTGCCTTCCTTGTCCCTACGACCATTTTAGCCCAGCAGCATTATGAAACAATTCGTGAACGCTTCCAGGATTTTGCTATTAATGTGGGATTGCTATCACGCTTCAGGTCTAAGAAAGAGCAAACAGCTACATTAAAAGGGCTAAAAGAAGGGCAAGTCGATATAGTTATTGGAACACACAGAATCTTATCGAAGGATTTAATATTCCAAGACCTTGGTTTGTTAATTGTTGATGAAGAACAACGTTTTGGTGTAACGCATAAAGAAAAAATTAAGCAGTTAAAAACAAATGTCGATGTGTTAACTTTAACAGCAACACCAATTCCGAGAACACTCCATATGTCAATGGTAGGCGTCCGAGATTTGTCTGTTATTGAAACACCACCAGCCAATCGATTCCCAGTTCAAACATACGTGATGGAACATAGCGGGGCACTAGTACGAGAGGCAATCGAAAGAGAGATGGCACGTGGCGGACAAGTGTTTTACTTATATAATCGCGTAGAAGATATGGCTAGAAAAGTTGAGGAAATTCAAGTGCTTGTTCCAGAGGCACGAATAGGTCATGCACATGGGAAAATGTCAGAGACTGAATTAGAGTCAGTCATATTATCCTTTTTAGAAGGCGATTATGATGTACTTGTAACAACGACTATTATTGAGACTGGTGTAGATATTCCTAATGTCAATACTCTAATTGTTCACGATGCTGATCGAATGGGCTTAGCTCAGCTCTATCAATTGCGTGGGCGCGTTGGGCGTTCTAACCGGGTAGCCTATGCCTATTTTATGTACCAGCGTGATAAAGTATTGACAGATGTTGCCGAGCAAAGATTGCAGGCCATTAAAGAATTTACGGAGTTGGGATCAGGCTTTAAAATTGCTATGCGAGACTTATCTATTCGAGGAGCTGGGAACTTACTTGGAGCCCAACAGCATGGCTTTATTGATTCAGTTGGTTTTGATTTATATTCACAGATGCTTCAAGAGGCAATTGCAGAGCGTCAAACAGGTGTGAAAAAAGAAGAAAAACCTGAGATTGAAATTTTATTAAGTGTCGATGCGTATATTCCTGATGTCTATATTCCTGATGGATACCAAAAAATTCAAATGTATAAACGTATTAAAGCAATGGATCAGGTGGAAGAGTATGGTGAAATCATGGAGGAATTAGAAGATCGATTTGGTGATCTTCCAATTGAAACAGAGCGTTTACTACGTGTAGCACGAATGAAAGTATGGGGATTAGGCGCGGGAGTCATCTCTGTAAAAGAGAAGCAGAAGCTTATAACTATATTGTTGTCTGAACAGGGGACGGCAAATGTTGATGGTAGTAAAATTATTGAAGAATCCATGAAATTTGAACGTGCTGTTGGTTTTGGTATGGATGGCATGCAATTAAAACTAACGATTGATGAGCGGAAATGCGGAAAATATCAACCCTTCGACATTTTGGAAGAGCTGATGCAAATTATTGATAAAGCAAAGAAGCTATAGTAGATGGCAGTCCTATCTTTTCAAATAAAGATAAGACTGCCTTTTTTCGTTACAATTTTAATAAATGTATTATAGAAACTTATTCCTTGGGTACTCTAATAAGGAGTTGATTGATGTAATGCAAATTTTTTTGAAAAAATTAATGGTTGTGAAATCCTTTTTCTTCAGTTTTTGCATAGATTGCTCAAATAAAAACCATACTATAGTTGAATAAAAAATTTTATTGTAGCGAAAGCGAGGCATTAGAATGAAGGCAACAGGAATTGTTCGTCGTATTGATGATTTAGGGCGTGTAGTTATTCCAAAAGAAATTCGTAGGACGCTACGTATTCGTGAAGGCGACCCGCTTGAAATTTATACGGACCGTGAAGGTGAAGTCATATTAAAAAAATATTCTCCGATTAACGATTTAGGAGAATTTGCAAGAGAATATGTTGAAACATTATATGAAACATTAGGAACACCAGCATTTGTCACAGACCGTGATGAAGTGATTGCCGTAGCAGGGATAGGTAAAAAAGAATATATCAATCGTCGTATTACGTCCTTTGCAGAAGGCTTCATGGAGGAGCGCTCCACAAAGATTGAAAAAATGGAGACATCTATTGAAATTGTTCCTGGACAATATGAGCAAGTAAAATCATATTGTGCAACACCTATTATGGTGAATGGTGACCCAATTGGCTGCATTATAGTATTGTCTAAAGTGCATTTTGTTGGTGAGGTAGAAGTAAAAGTAGTGGAAACAGCTGCAAACTTCTTAGCGAAACAAATGAATAGCTGATGCATGTAAAAGTTATTGCGATGACCTTTAAGGCCGAGTAATAACTTTTTTTGCGTACATAAATATAGGCCAATTTAGGAACAGTAGTAGTGCCTGGCGCGTCAAACTTTTAAGATATGCTATACTATTGGCATTGTTAAGAAGGAAAGAGGGCAATTTATGTCGCAACGTTTTGGTATGAAAAGCTACATGAAGGGAGCGGCCTTATTGACAATCGCTGCCCTTATCGTAAAAGTCCTTAGTGCAATTTACCGTGTACCTTTTCAAAATCTAGTTGGTGATGAAGGCTTTTATATTTATCAACAGGTATATCCAGTTATTTCAATTTTCGTTGTTTGGACATCCAGTGGCTTTGCTATAGCCATTTCAAAAATGCTTGCAGATAATGATTGCATAGTTGATACAATAGAACGTAATGAAAAAAGAAGCATGATAATGCGTGTCGTTTTCCGTTATTTGACGGTGCTCTCATTGTTGTTTTTTGCTGTCCTATTTGGGGGGGCTGATAAAATAGCCCAGTTGATGGGTGATACTCAACTAGCACCGTTGATACGTACAGGCTCTCTTGTAGTATTGGTAATGCCGGCACTTGCTATTTTGAAAGGTGGCTTCCAATCTAGAGGGATTATGGAGCCTATTGCTTATGCTCAAGTGGTTGAACAGGCGATTAGGGTAACCGTTATTTTAACAGGAACATTTGTCATTATGACTACTACAAAATCTCTATATGCTGCAGGGAAAATGGCCGTTATTGGTACAGTGGTTGGGGAAATTATCGCATTTGTATTACTTGCCTATATTTTTTCTAAACGCTTTGGTCTATTCCGTGTGCATCTTCGTCTACACAAGGCTAAAAGCTTGCCTATTATGAAAGAAGTTACATGGCTTAGCTTAAGTGTAAGTATGAGTGGCCTATTATTACTTGGCTATCAGTTAGTTGATTCCTTTACAATCTATTCGTTATTAATCGATCATGGTATGGACTCTACAGTTGCTAAAGAAACGAAGGGGATTTATGATCGTGGACAGCCGCTAGTACAATTAGGAGTTGTTATCGCATCCTCTTTATCTCTTGCAATTGTTCCACTTGTTGCTCATCTATCGAAAAAACAAGAAGGTCGAAGTGCCATTCCATTTATCCAATTAACGTACAAAGCTTCTATCTTGTTTGGATGGGCTGCTTCGTTAGGATTAATGCTTGTTATGCCGTATTTAAATGAAATGCTTTTTAAAACCAATGCATTGTCCGAAGTATTAATTGTGTATGTATTCCAAATAGTGCCTTTATCAATTATTCTTACATTTACAGCCATTTTACAAGGCTATGGAAAATTAAAGAAGCCAGCATTATTCTTAATGATAGGATTTGTGTTAAAAATTATATTAAATGTTCGTTTGATAGGCTGGCTTGGTGTATTAGGAGCAGCTATTGCAAATGATATTGGATTATTAGTAACAGCATTCTTGCTTATTGTTTATTTAAAAACAATAACTGGTATTCAATTAGCATCCAAAGAATTTTATAAAAAAGTGGGGCTCGCATCAATAAGTATGGCAGTGGTCGTATTAGTATGGCTACAGCTGGTATCGGCTTTTTTAGGCCATTTACTGTCACCACGTTCAGTGGCTGTGATCGCAGGATTTACAGCTGTAGGCTTGGGGGCGTTTGTTATGCTTACAATGATTGCGAAGAAACGAGTTTTAGTAGAAAAAGAGTGGTATTTACTGCCGTTTGGACGTAGGATGGCTGTTTACCAACTATGGTTAAATTCAAAGAAGTAGGTGGAAATATTGAATACTTTAACTATTATTGGTCTAGGTGCAGGTGATTTTAATCAGTTGCAGATGGGCGTATATAAAAAATTAAAAGCTACAAAAAAATTATTTGTTCGTACAGTTGATCATCCGGTACTAGAAGAATTAGCGGCAGAAGGTATAACGTTTGAAAGCTTTGACAAAGTATATGAAAAACATGACGCATTCCAGCCAGTGTATGCCGAAATTGCAGAATCACTTATAGCAGCTACCGCAATAGAGGATATTATGTACGCAGTACCAGGTCATCCATTGGTTGCCGAACAAACAGTCCAATTGCTTATAGAAGCAGCGAATGAGGGAACTTTCAATCTTGTTATAGAAGGTGGACAGAGTTTCTTGGATCCTATATTTGGTGCATTGAAAATTGATCCGATTGAAGGTTTTCAATTGCTAGATGGCACTAGCTTTTCCATGCATGACATTAATATGCGTCAGCATATCTTAATTGCCCAAGTGTACGATACATTTAGTGCTTCAGAAGTAAAGCTAACTTTGATGGAGAAATATGATGACGAGTATCCAGTGACAGTAGTGACGGCTGCGGGATCTTCGGAAGAAAAAATTGTTACTGTACCACTCTATGAGCTCGATCAAAGTGTTGAGGTTAATAATTTAACAACAGTCTATGTGCCACCTGTAAATTCACAGGAAGAGGCTTTAAGAGATTGGACAACATTCCGTACGATTATTGCAACATTAAGAGGTCCGAATGGCTGTCCATGGGACCAAAAGCAAACTCACGAGTCCTTAAAAAAATATTTACTCGAAGAAGCACATGAATATTTAGCTGCAGTAGACGCTGAAGACGATTTTGCAATGATTGAGGAACTTGGTGATGTGCTCTTACAGGTGTTTTTACATGCACAAATAGGTGAAGATCAAGGTTACTTTACGCTTGAAGATGTTTTAGCTTCTATTAGTGAGAAGATGATTCGTCGCCATCCACATGTCTTTGGAGATGTTGCAGTGGAAGATGCTGATGGTGTTGTAGCCAATTGGGAGGCTATAAAGGCTGAAGAAAAGGGTATGACTGATAAACCACTATTAGACGGGGAGTATAGGGCGTCCTCGGCGCTACAGACAGCCTTTAATTATCAAAATAGAGCTGCCAAAGTAGGCTTTGACTGGCCGGATGTAGAAGGTGCATGGGATAAGTTTGCGGAGGAGTGGCAGGAATTTAGCCATGAAGTGACGAATGGCTCTAGTATATCCAGACTTGATGAATTAGGAGACGTATTATTTACATTAGTGAACTTAGCACGTTTCTATAAATTATCTCCAGAAGAGGCAATCCTGCATGCCAATGAAAAGTTTGCTAGACGATTTGGCTATGTGGAAGCTCAAGTAAAGGCAAGTGGAAAATCATTTGCTGACTTTACTTTAGATCAATTAGATAGGTTCTGGAATGAAGCGAAGCAACTAGAAAGGGAGAAAGAACTATGAGATTAGATAAATTTTTAAAAGTTTCACGTTTAATCAAACGTCGTACTTTAGCTAAAGAGGTGGCAGATCAGGGGCGTATCACTATCAATGAGAAGGTAGCGAAAGCAAGCAGTTCAGTAAAAGCTGGAGATGAACTGGCCATCCGATTTGGTCAAAAAATAGTAACAGCACGTGTAGAAGAAATACGTGAGACAGTGAAAAAAGAAGATGCAGCCAAAATGTTTACCATTTTGAAAGAAGAGAGACTAGAAAAAATTGAACCTGAATTTATAGATGATGAAGAATAAATTTCTTTTTTAACCTCCTAATGTTGTTCCTGCTTCCATTTATGGATGAAAGAAATAGACAACTTAAATAAAGTTGTCATGCTTTGATGGTTGTCCGCATAAAGTGAACAGAAGCTAGGACGACTAAAGGAGGAAAAAAATGACGCTACATCAAGAAAGTAATCGTTACACAATTCCATCTGGAGAGCATATTTTAACGATTCGTAATCGTAAAAGAATGGACATGACTTCTGTAAAATCAATTGAACGCTTTGATCAGGAAGAGTTTTTCATTAAGACGTCCCAAGGGCATTTGTTAATCCGTGGAGAGGAACTGCATATCGTTCATTTAGATGTTGACAAAGGATTATTGACACTTGAAGGAACCGTAAAAACTTTACAGTACGACGAGGAGGAAAGTGGCTTCTCGAAGGGTTTCCTTCATAAATTATTTGGATGATTGTTAGTGAACAATTCTTTCAATTAATTGTCATGGTTGTGAGCGGTATAGCAGTTGGTTTCATTATTGATAGCGTAAGGCTTATTGTTTTCTCAACTCCAAAAAGGTCAAGCCTTCGAAAGTGGATGATGGTTTTTGAATTACTGACATGGATTCTACTTGGAGGGCTGACATATTATTTATTATTTTGGCTAAAAGACGGCGCATGGCGGGCATACGACCCGCTAGCGCAAATAGCCGGAATTTTTTTGTATCAATCATTTTTTCAAACTATTTTACGTTTCATAGCTAGAGTTTTGGTGAATATTACATGGAGACCCTTTTGGTTCATTGTGCGCTTCATCGTCTCTGTTATTCGACATATTTTGCAATTTTTATTAAATATAGTGATGATTGTTATAAGACCTTTTGTCAAAATTTATTCGTATTTGTCCTACACTTTTTTAAAAAAGTTACGATATTTGAAGTATAATAAAAAGCAACAATAATTTTCGGAGGTGCGGGCATGACAAGACGTCATTCATCAAATGATGAACAACAGAACTTTACAAAGCTTGATAATGACTATGTCCGTAACACGGATAAAGCTATAAATCGCAAGCAGCAGGCACGAAAACGTAAATTGCGTCGTATCGTCTTTTTTGCGATTGTACCAGTCATTATTATCGCCCTTCTCTTAAATGTGCTATCCAACCAACACGAAACATTAGCAATAAAAGAGAAATCAAAGGAAGAAGCGAAACAGCATCTCTCTGAATTGAAAGAGGAACAGGATTCTTTAAATCTAAAAATCAAACAATTACAGGATGATGAATATATCGCAAAACTATTAAGAAAAGAGTATTACTTGTCTGAAAAAGGTGAGATTATTTTTATAATTCCAGATAAGGAAGATAAAAAAGACGACTGAAAAGCTATGTATTGTTGACACACTTTTTTAGTTATATATAATGAAAAGAGAAGCTTATTGCAGTAAAAAGTTTAATTAAATTGATTACATGGCTCAAAAGAGTCGCTTAATTTTTAAGGAGGAGCATTTTTTTTATGTCAATTGAAGTAGGCAGCAAGGTACAAGGTAAAGTAACAGGAATCACAAATTTTGGAGCATTCGTTGAGCTGCCAGATGGCAAAACAGGCTTAGTTCACATTAGTGAAGTTGCTGACAATTATGTAAAAGATATCAATGAGCATCTAAAAGTTGGAGATGAAGTTGAAGTAAAAGTGATGAATGTTGAAGCGGACGGAAAGATTGGTCTTTCAATCCGTAAAGCAAAGCCTCAAGCTGAGAGACCAGAGCGTCCAGAGCGTCCAGCACGTCCACGTCGCGATAATCGCTCTAACGATCGTAACGACCGCCACCAGCCAAAAGAAAATTTTGAGCAAAAAATGGCACGCTTCTTAAAAGATAGTGATGAACGTCTAGCAACACTTAAACGTGCTACAGAGTCAAAACGCGGAGGTCGCGGAGCTAGAAGAGGGTAGTTTGCTGACTGTTTTAATCGTAGAAAAAGTGTATGATATAGAGTTGGGATTAGCTTTGATAAGAAGCTAATCCCTTTTTAGTGGATTGACCTATAAAGTTGAGGAAGGTCCTTTTTTCTTTTTGATAGGTGTAACTACTTTTTCATCGGCAGGAGCAATGGAAACTTTTTCTGATGGATGAACAACCATTTTAACAAGCAAAAAGACTCCGTATACACTCACAGCGAGCCCGCAAAGTAGTAACATTATTTGAATAACAAATGGTAAATTAATAAGTATTGAAATAAGAATAATCATTGAGCCACTTCCACAAATTAAAGCAGCTTTAGTTAATGCGCTCAAGGAAAATAAACCTCCTAAAAATACAATCTTATATGTAGTATGCCATATTTTATACTTAGTCACATAGTTAAACCTTGGACACATCGACATTATAGAGTAAAAAATAGGCGTCTCAGAATATCATTCTGAGACGCCTATTTGAGATGACCCCTACGGGATTCGAACCCGTGTTACCGCCGTGAAAGGGCGGTGTCTTAACCACTTGACCAAGGGGCCTATTATGGTGGCGGCCGAGGGGATCGAACCCCCGACCTTACGGGTATGAACCGTACGCTCTAGCCAGCTGAGCTAGGCCGCCAATTTTTGATGGAGCGGAAGACGAGGTTCGAACTCGCGACCCCCACCTTGGCAAGGTGGTGTTCTACCACTGAACTACTTCCGCATGTCGTTTAAGCAACAAGTTAAATAATACAAGCCATTGGCGCTAGTGTCAAGAAAATTAATAAAAAAATATCAAAAAATATAATTTGCAATAAAATTGGTTAAACAATATAAGACAGAGTCAGCTATATATAGCTGTTTTAGCGGATTTTTTGTTCTTAAGTAGAATTGTATCGCCGTCATTGGGAGAAAGTAGATAGCACGCCTATTTAAGAAGGTTTTATTTAAAAGGTCGATGAAATCTGTTGTATTGTCAGGGACAGATAACTTCACGTAGGTTCAAATTGACCGACAATTATAAAGGTAATTGTTGCCAATTTACGTATTTATGTATACGTATTCGTCGAAATGTTTATATTTTTTTATGCCAACGTCAGACAATCTTTCCGTGCATAATTCTTTATAATAGCCAAAAGTGCGGGAAAGGGGATAATTAAATGACAAGTATTGATTGGTATAATACAGCAGATGTAGACGACCGAAAGTTAGGGATCAAAAAGAAGCAAATCTTCATAGGCTCCCTATTTTTTTTAACATCCTTTTTTTTGGCTCAATCCGTTGTATTTGAAGCGGCCGTACCATTCTCAGTTCCTTTTTGGGCAATTATTCGAACAAAGTATAGGGAGTATGCCAAATTTGTTTTATTTGGAAGTTTGGCGGGCTGTTTTTTCCTAGGCTTTGGACAGGTCGTTATTTTAGCACTACAAATTATTATGTATGAATGTATTATGCGTTTCCGTTACTGGCGACTACCTCAAAGTATTGCCGTCTCTTTAGCGGTTCTATTAGTGCAATTTATGTGGCAAGGGGCGATGTATCAAGGCTTACCACCAGTGCTTGTACAATTTTATGTAGGCTGTGAAGCGGCACTAGCTTTAATTATGACTCTATTTATGCAAGTGCTTTTCGTCAACTCGTATGAATGGTTTACAAGCCATTGGACCTACGAAAAGCTCGGGTCAGGGTTAGTAGTGTTTGCTGCCATGCTTACAGGGATGCAAGCAGTTGTGTTTAGCTATTTTTCGCTTCCTATATTTTTATTGCAGCTTTTTATTTGTTTTGGGGCATTAGTTGGAAGTGTGCCGCTGGCAACGGTAATCGGAGCGGTATTAGGAACCCTCATTGGTGTTGCTAAGCTTTCCTTTACCGGCATGCTATCTGTTGCCACCTTAACAGGACTATGTGCAGGTATGGGAGCTAAAGGTGGTAGATTCGGTGTTGCCATTGGGAGTATCTTACCTAGTGTGTTTTTTTTATTTTATGATGCGACATTGCCATTAGATAGTGTGTATTTCACTTCCATTGCCATTGGAAGCGTTCTTTTCCTAACCATCCCAAGAAAATATTCAGATAAGGTGCGGGACAAGCTCTTCCCACAACGGGAGGAGGTTTTAATCGCAAGACAAAATTGGTTAACTGAACACGTCACATATAAATTAGAACATTTTCAGCATTTCGTGCAATTTATGAAGGAGCTGGTATTTGAGCGTTTTATGACCGCACCCGTTGAGGAAGCGAAGGAAGTATCCCCGATGAATACATGTTTAAGCTGTTTCCGCTATGATCATTGCTGGGGAGCACAAAATAATGGGATGGACAAGCTGATGACAGACTGGTTTCATATGAAGGGAGTAGGCAAGGAATCAGCCATTCATCGTGTAGAAGAACAAATGCGCTATAAATGCGTGAAATCGACAAAGATTTTTGAGGAGTTAGATACTGAATTATACAGAGAACGCATTAACGGGCAGTACTTTCATGGGAAAAAAATGATTGCACTACAGCTTCGTGATATGAGTAATCATTTAAACCAGTTAATTGCTGAAATGAAGGAGGATACGGTCTCTTTTGTAAGTGTTGAAAAGGATATTATTGAACGCTTAAAGGATGCCCATATTGAATGCTTTCAGCTTGATGTACTTAACAATAAGCCAGGAGCTAGAAAGATAGTTTGTGCTTTGGCGCCAGCGCGGGTCGATTGGGAAAAAGATACGACATTAGCTGAACGGATGATTTTGCCGATTCTTTACGAAATTTTTAATGAACCATTTGAAATTGAAAAAGTGGTGGCTTGTGAAATACCTTTTCGACATATTCAAATATGCTTTAGATCAGCTATTAGCTTTGAAGTAGAGTATGATATATATAGCATGTCTAAAGATGCGACCTTGTATTCTGGGGATTCACACGCGCTTTTTCAGTTGCATCCAGGACTTTTTGCCATTTTGTTATCTGATGGTATGGGGCAAAGTAAAGAAGCGCAACATGAAAGTAGAAAATTAATACATTTAATGCGAGAGTGCCTTAATTACAATATGAATCCTGAAACCGCAATGCATACGTTGCATTATGTCATGTCGTTAAAGCAACAGGATGATATGTATGCAACCCTTGATTTTGCACTAGTTGATTTACAGCATGGTGATTTATGGTCGTGGAAGGCTGGGGGAATGTCGACCTATATTTTACGAGGGAAGGAAATCATAAAGGTTGAAAGCAATGCAGCACCTGTAGGTTTTTTATCTATTTCTGCAGTTGAGGCTGAAAAAAGAAAGCTAAAAGCTGGTGATGTCATTTTAATGCATTCAGATGGCCTGTTTTCTAGTGTTGCTGACTGGGATGAACAAGAAGAGACATTTTTAGCCTATGCACAGCAGGTAGCCAGTACAAATAATACTATTCAAGAAAAACTAACAACGATTATGCAGTCATTCCAAGATTATTTTGAAATAGAAGATGATTGTACAGTACTCATGTTAGAGGTGACACATGTTGTACCTACATGGGCTGTATTTAGACCAGCTCAATATTCTGTGAGTTAATCATCTTTTATGTTATCGAAAAGGGGAGGAGAAGCGTTTGTCATTTGAATTAAAGATTAAGACATTTATTGAAAAAGAGCAATTATTACAGCAAGACGACCATCTTCTCATCGCCGTTTCGGGGGGAGTAGATTCTATGGCTTTACTTCATTATTTTGTTCAAACAAAAGAGCACTGGAACATTCGGGTGGAAGCAGTACATGTTGACCATATGCTGAGAGGAGAAGCTTCTGCGGAAGATAGGGCATTTGTACAAAAGTATTGTGATGATAATGGCGTTTATTTACATGCCACAGCGATCTCCATACCAACAATACTTGCAAAGGAGAATGGCAATATACAGCTAATATGCCGTAGAGAAAGGTATCGATATTTTAAAGAAGTCTTGTACGAAACGAATGCTAATAAGCTTGTAACTGCACATCATGCGGATGACCAACTGGAGTCAGTATTAATGGCCCTGACAAAAAATGCAACAATGAATAGCATGCAAGGCATACGCCCTCAACGACATTTTGAAGGAAAAACATTAATTCGTCCGTTTTTAACGGTTACAAAGACTGAAATAGGGGAATATTTACTTAGAAAAGGTTTAAATTATCGAGAGGATGCCAGTAATTCAAAAGATACTTATGTACGAAATCGTTTTAGACATCATGTGGTGCCTTTACTTGAAGCAGAAAACCCGAGAGTGACCGAGCAGGTGACTCATTTTACATCGCAATTGCAAGAAGACAATGCCTTTTTAATGACATTAGCCCAAGATGTATTTTCCAAAACCATTAAAAGAAGTAACGAAAATACATATAGCATGGAAATTGAGGCTTTTCAATTGGTACCACTTGCTTTACAAAGGAGGCTCATTTTAATACTATTAAACTATCTTTACAAAGATTCAAATACGATACAAAGTTATGCTTTATTGACTTCAATTTTAAAGCTTTGTGATACGACAGCAGGGTATGCTGAAATTCACTTGCCTGAAGATTTCCTTGCAGTTCGCCGTTACGGAAAATTAATAATTCGGAAGAATAGTTCAACAGAGGACCATGCTTCTTCTGAAAAAATAATTATTTCGGCTGCTAATGGGTGGACAACACTGATGAATGGTGAACGCTTATGCGTAGTCAAGTTGCACGATTTATCGTCCGAATTGATAACGGATACTGCACAACTTTTTTATTTTAACGCTAGCAAACTCCACCTTCCGCTCTATATTCGAGCACGCAAGGATGGAGACAGAATGCTGTTAAAAGGAATGGATCAGCCAAAACGCTTATCTCGCCTTTTTATAGATGAAAAGATTCCTTTAAATGAGCGGAATAGCTGGCCGTTACTGATTTCTCAGTCTGATGAGGTGGTAGCGGTAATTGGTGTGCGTATGGGAATGTTTTTTTCAACCACTCCGCAACCAAACGATGATACAGTGCTCATCGTAGACTAAGGTCTTTGTAAAATATTTCACCGTAATTGGTTGAAGATTTGTTGATACATCACGAGGAGGAATCGATATGTTACAAAATGACATCGAAAAAGTTATGATTACAGAAGAACAATTGCAAGAAAGAATTGCAGATCTAGGTGCACAATTAACAGAGGAATACAAAGATGCTTTCCCATTAGCTGTTGGTGTACTTAAAGGAGCAATGCCATTTATGACAGACCTCATGAAACGTTTCGATTCTTTCATTGAGCTAGATTTTATGGATGTTTCTAGCTACGGTAATGCTACCGTGTCATCTGGAGAAGTAAAAATTTTAAAGGATTTAAATACGAGTGTTGAAGGGCGTGACGTATTAATTATCGAAGACATCATCGATAGCGGTTTAACGTTAAGCTATCTAGTAGATTTATTTAAATATCGTAAAGCAAAATCAATTAAAATTGTTACTTTACTTGATAAACCATCAGGTCGAAAAGTGAACCTATCGGCAGATTATGTTGGTTTTGAAGTTCCGGACGGCTTTGTGGTTGGATATGGTTTAGATTACGCTGAAAAATATCGTAATTTACCTTATATTGGTATCTTGAAACCTGAAGTGTATTCATTTTAAGATAGAAAACCACCAGCTTTAAAAGTTATGGCCTCCAGCGCAGTCATATGTTTTTCGTTATGGTTAACATAATTCGAAATCTTGACACAATGTTCAGCTATTTCGAGCCTATGGAACAGGTACAATTACGCTGGGATGTATTAAGATGGCCTAAAAACTGTTTTGATAATAGCAAAAAATGAACGAAACATTTTTTAAGTAGGGCTTTTCGTTGTATGATGAAATCATGATATGTTAAGATTTTACTTATAATTTTTCTGTTTGTAATGAGGAGGCTGGAGATGAATCGAATATTTCGATATACCATATTCTATCTACTGATTTTCCTAGTGATTATCGGTATTTTTGGTACTTTCAATGGTGGTAAGTCACCAACGAAAGAGTTAACTTATCATGAGTTCCAACAAGCTCTAGATAAGAAAGAAATAACAAGTGCTACAATTCAACCTGATAAATCAGTTTACGTCGTTGAAGGTACATTGAAAGGTTATGAAAAGGGTCAAAGCTTTACAGTGAATATCCCTCGCGATAACCAATCATTAATGGATCGCATTGATGAGGCTGCTAAGGAAAAAAATAGTAATATTAAATATTTAGCGGCGCCAGAAACGAGCGGATGGATTCAATTCTTTACAGGGATTATTCCTTTCATTATCATCATTTTCTTGTTCTTCTTCCTAATGAGCCAATCTCAAGGTGGCGGTAATAAAGTGATGAGCTTTGGTAAAAGTAAAGCTAAACTTTATGATGACCAAAAGAAAAAGGTTCGTTTTACAGATGTAGCAGGTGCTGATGAAGAGAAAGCGGAGCTTGTAGAAGTTGTAGACTTCTTAAAAGACCATCGAAAATTCACAGAAATTGGTGCGCGTATTCCAAAAGGTATCTTACTTGTAGGTCCTCCAGGTACAGGTAAAACATTACTTGCACGTGCGGTGGCGGGCGAAGCAGGCGTTCCTTTCTTCTCTATTTCAGGTTCTGACTTCGTAGAAATGTTTGTCGGTGTCGGTGCATCACGTGTCCGAGACCTATTCGAAAATGCAAAGAAAAATGCACCATGTATCATCTTTATAGATGAAATTGATGCAGTAGGTCGTCAACGTGGCGCTGGTCTAGGCGGGGGTCATGACGAGCGTGAACAAACACTGAACCAGTTGTTAGTTGAAATGGATGGTTTCGGAGCAAACGAGGGTATTATTATCATCGCTGCGACAAACAGACCAGATATTTTAGATAAAGCGTTATTACGTCCAGGTCGTTTTGACCGTCAAATTACAGTAGGACATCCTGATGTAAAAGGACGTGAGGCGATTCTCAAGGTACATGCACGAAATAAGCCTTTAGCAGATACAGTTGATTTAGCAGCAGTTGCACAACGTACGCCAGGTTTCTCAGGTGCAGATTTAGAAAACTTACTTAACGAGGCCGCACTTGTAGCAGCTCGTAAAAGTAAACGTACCATTAATATGGCAGATATCGATGAAGCTTCTGACCGTGTAATCGCTGGTCCAGCTAAAGCGAGCCGAGTATATTCAGCCAAAGAGAAAAAACTTGTATCCTTCCATGAAGCTGGTCACGTAGTTGTGGGTCTAGAGCTTGATGAAGCAGATACAGTTCACAAAGTAACAATTGTTCCACGCGGTCAAGCGGGTGGATATGCCATTATGTTACCGAAGGAAGAACGTTTCTTTACAACAAGACAAGAGCTTTTAGACCGTATTGCAGGACTGCTTGGTGGTCGCGTAGCTGAAGAAATCGTTCTTGGTGAAGTCTCTACGGGGGCACATAACGATTTCCAAAAGGTTACAAGTATCGCTCGTGCAATGGTTACTGAATATGGAATGAGTGAAAATCTTGGTGCAATGCAATTCGGTTCAAGTCAGGGTGGAAATGTATTCCTTGGCCGCGACTTTAATTCTGACCAAAATTACTCTGATTCAATAGCTTATGAAATTGATAAAGAAATGCAAAAAATTATCGATACGCAATATGAGCGTACAAAACGTATTCTGACAGAGAAACGTGAGTTACTTGATTTAATCGCTAACACATTAATGGAGAAAGAAACATTAAATGCGCAGGAAATCGAGCATTTGCGTGATCATGGTGTTTTACCAGAACCAGAGGCTATCGTTGAGGGGAATAACACTCCGAAAGTGGAAGCGAAGCCAACGTTAGATACGATTGGTGAACCAGTTGTTGAAAAAGAGCTTTTAAGTAAAGGCCCAAATCCAACAACTTTAGACCTTGCAAAAGAAGGCAAGGAATCTAATGATACACCTAAGGGTATCGACGAAAAACGTGAATAAATTGAAAAGGCTGTTTACTGTAAAATGAGTAAACAGCCTTTTTCTTTGCCTTTTATTATGAAGAAGCATTAGGATATTAGTGAAAGATAGCTACATGTGACTCTGCACTTATGATGTAGACAAGATGTATTTGTAAATAAAAATCGATAGGAGTGTTTGCGCATGGGAACTGTAACATTGAATAATGGACTTAAAATGCCTTTGGTTGGTTACGGTGTATTTCGTGTTCCGGAAGGTGAGGATTTAGCTGAAGCAGTAAAAACGGCTATTGCGAAAGGTTATCGAAGCATTGATACGGCACAAGTATATCGTAATGAAGAAAGTGTTGGACGGGGTATAAGAGCAGCCATTGAAGAAGGTTTGGTAACTCGTGAAGAATTATTTATAACATCTAAAGTTTGGAACGATGGACTTTCCTATGAAGAAACACTTGCTGCTTATGATAGCAGTTTAGAGAAGATAGGGTTAGACTATTTGGATCTTTACTTAGTGCATTGGCCAGGCATTGACACAAATTATTTGGATGTCTATAAGGCACTCGAAAAAATATATCAAGATGGCCGTGTGCGTTCAATTGGTGTTAGTAATTTCCATGTACATCATTTAGAATATCTTTTGAAAGAAGCTACAGTTGTCCCTGTTATTAATCAAATTGAATTCCATCCTCATTTAACACAAGAGGAAGTGCGTGCTTATTGTACAGACAAGGGTATCCAAGTAGAGGCTTGGTCTCCTTTAATGAACGGCGCATTATTGGAGGAAGCATTGATTCAAGAGTTAGCATCTAAGTATGGTAAAACGCCTGCTCAAATCGTATTACGCTATGATGTACAGCATAACGTTGTAACCATCCCGAAAACGATGACAGAAACTCGTATGATTGAAAACCTTGATATTTTTGACTTTGCATTAACAGATGATGAAATGACTCAATTGGATGCTTTAAATGACGGATTACGCTGTGGTCCAGATCCGGAAAAATTTAATTTCAAATAATTTTTTAAGGAGCGTCCTAACTAAGGATGCTCTTTTTTAAAGAAGGCTGGAATACTATTTCCTCGGATAAAAAGTATGGTATCATTTTCTAAAGTGTTTTAACTTCAAGTTAGATGGATAATGTAAGTTGTAACAGTAGGTTGACGAAAGTTACAATGATGATATGGGGGTGTCAACCTTGATTTTAGTTCTAGATGCAGGGAATTCTAATATTGTGTTAGGTGTGTATGATGAAAAAGAACAATTAGCCTTCCATTGGCGTATGGTGACAGACCTTTATAAAACAGAAGATGAATATGCTATGCAAGTTCTTTCGTTTTTTAATCATGCAGGTATTTCATTTGAACAAGTAACGGGCATTATTATATCTTCAGTTGTGCCACCGATTATGTATTCATTAGAGGCAATGTGTCAAAAGTATTTTCGAAAAAAACCTCTAGTAGTGGGTCCTGGTGTCAAAACAGGTTTGAATATTAAATACGAAAATCCTCGCGAGGTTGGTTCTGACCGTATTGTCAACGCGATAGCAGCTTTAGACTTATATAAAGCACCTTGTATTATAGTTGATTTTGGTACAGCAACAACCTACTGCTATTTAAACGAAAAAGGCGATTACATGGGTGGTGCTATTGCCCCAGGTATTACCATTTCTACAGAGGCACTTTATACGCAGGCTGCTAGATTGCCTCGTATTGAAATAGTAAGACCTGCACATATTGTAGGAAAAACAACCGTTTCCGCCATGCAGGCCGGAATTTTTTATGGCTTCGTAGGACAAGTTGAGGGCATTGTTAATCGGATGAAGGGACAAAGTAAAGAGGAACCATTAGTAATTGCTACAGGTGGATTAGCAAATCTAATTGCAGGGGAAACGCAAATTATTGATGTTGTGGATCCGTTTTTAACGCTAAAGGGTTTATATAAACTATATAAACGTAACCAATAAGAAATGAGGGACATTTCATTTATGAAGGACTATTTAGTTAGAGGTTTAGGATTTAATGGACAGGTTCGTGTGTTTGCTGCTCGTACAACAGCAACGGTTGCAGAAGCGCAACGTCGTCACGATACATGGCCAGTAGTATCAGCGGCTCTAGGACGCTCAATGACGGCGGCTGTCATGATGGGTGCTATGTTAAAAGGTGAAGAGAAGATCACTATTAAGATTGAGGGTAATGGTCCGATTGGTCCAATGGTAATCGATAGTAATGCACATGGAGAAGTACGTGGATTTGTCACGAATCCTCATGTTCATTTCGATTTAAACGAGCAGGGTAAGCTGGATGTTCGAGCAGGTGTTGGAACTGAAGGAGCTCTAACAATCGTTAAGGACCTTGGTTTACGAGATATGTTTTCGGGTCAAACGCCCATTGTTTCAGGTGAAATAGCTGAAGATTTTACTTATTATTTCGCTACATCTGAGCAAGTACCTTCATCAGTTGGTTTGGGTGTATTGGTTAATCCGGACAACACTATTCTTGCAGCAGGGGGATTTATTCTACAATTAATGCCAGGTTGTGAAGAAGAAACAATTAATGAAATCGAACAGCATCTTGCTACAATAGAGCCGGTTTCGAAAATGATTGAAAAAGGCTTTACACCGGAGCAAATTTTAGAAGCTGTATTAGGCAATGGACATCTACAAATTTTAGATTCCATGCCAGTTGAATTTAAATGTCAATGTTCAAAAGAACGGTTTGGTGCAGCAATTTTAGGTCTAGGAATAGCAGAAATTAAAGAAATGATTGAAGAGGATGGCAGTGCTGATGCACAATGTCATTTCTGCTTAGAGACCTATCATTTTTCAAAAGAAGAGTTAGAAGGGTTTATTGATGAGCTCAAATCGTAATAGACGACCTTCTGCCACTGCAACAACAAACCAAACCCCTTTATTACAGCGCCGTTTAAAAACCAAACCAGCTTTGGCTGTCATTGCCATATTGTTATTAGGTAATATTTTATGGTTCATTGGATGGGTCATCCCAAATAAAGGTCAGGAGATTGGTAGCGACGAACAAGTCGCTGCCATTGACGGGGATGTTATCACGCGACAAGAGTGGATGATTGCTATGGAAGAACGATATGGCAAAGAAACCCTACAAAGTTTAGTCAATGAAACTGTAATGGAAAAGGCTGCAAAGACATATAAAATAAAAGTTACTGATCAAGAAATTGATCTCGAGTTAGCCTTAATGCGCTCTGCTCAAGATAAATTTGATACAGCGATGCAAAACCTTACTGCGGAGCAACTTCGCCAAAAAATTCGTTCACAACTTATTTTAGATAAGGTACTCACGAAAGATGTAGTGATAAATGAAGAGAGTATTGAAAAGTACTATGAGGAAAATCAGGGACTTTACAATACAAAAACAAGCTATCGTACCAATTTTATCGAGGTTGACGCCAAGAAAGCTGCTGATGAGGCGTTGGGTGAGTTAAAAAATGGCTCTGATTTTTCAGTGCTAGCCCGCGAGATTTCCTTAGACAGTGCTTCGGCAAGCCTAGGGGGAGATGTTGGTTTCCTGACGGAAAATCAGGAAAACGTGGACCCTGCCATTATTAATGCTGTGAAGTCTACAAAGGTTAATGAGGTAAGTAAAGCCTTTAAGTTAGATAATGGTCATTATGGCATTGTTCAGGTGCAAGAGATTTTAGAGGGACAATCCTTTACATATGACGATGTGAAAGAACATATCGAGCGTGAATTGGCTTTAGAGCAGTTGCCACAATCTGTTACACCAGAAGCGTTTTGGTCTGAATTTAATGCTACGTGGTATTATGGAGAATCTAAAAAAGAAAAATAATAAATAGAGGAATCTGCAAGTTGTTTGCGGGTAGCATGAGTCTGAAACAACTTGCAGACATTTGAAGTCATCAGAATGGACTTACCCGACAAATGTTGTAGATTCTTTTTATCTTTGTGCGATGTTTGATTGACTGTAAAATATTCTATCCACTGACGGTAGATAAATATTCTGAAAATACAAGTTTTATTTATTGACAATCGAATGGAAAAATTGATAAAATACAAAATAAGTAAAACCTATAAAAATAGTAGGGATTGGGAGTGGATTATTAAATGAGTAGATTAGCAAACTCAATAGCTGAATTAGTTGGTAAAACACCAATCGTTAAATTAAATCATGCAACAAGTGAAAATGAAGGTACTGTTTATGTAAAATTAGAGTATTTTAATCCGGGAAGCTCAGTGAAAGACCGTTTAGCTTTAGCAATGATTGAAGCGGCAGAAAAAGATGGAACGTTACAGCCTGGTGGTACGATTATCGAGCCGACGTCTGGCAACACAGGTATTGGTCTTGCGATGATTGCTGCTGCTAAAGGCTATAAAGCAATTTTAGTAATGCCAGAAACAATGAGTCTAGAGCGTCGAAACCTACTTCGTGCTTATGGTGCGGAGCTTGTCTTAACTCCTGGACCAGCAGGGATGAAAGGCGCGATTGCTAAAGCGGAAGAATTATCTGCAGAGCATGGCTATTTCCTGCCACAACAATTCACAAATCCAGCGAATGCTGTTATTCACCGTCTAACTACAGGTCCTGAAATTGTTGAAGCATTTGATGGCTTAACGCTAGATGCATTTGTAGCTGGGGTTGGTACGGGTGGTACTATTACAGGTGCTGGTTCCGTATTAAAAGAAAAGTATCCAACAATTGAAATTATCGCTGTAGAACCAAAAGATTCACCTGTTCTTTCGGGTGGTCAACCGGGTCCACATAAAATTCAAGGGATTGGAGCAGGATTTGTGCCGACAGTTTTAGATACAGATATCTATTCTTCTGTATTCCCTGTTGAAAACGAGGTAGCTTTTGAGGTAGCTCGTAAAGTAGCGCGTGAAGAAGGTATCTTATGTGGTATTTCATCTGGCGCTGCAATCTATGCTGCCATTGAAGCTGCAAAACGTTTAGGTAAGGGTTCGAATGTGCTTGCTATTGTGCCTTCTAATGGTGAACGTTACCTATCAACACCTCTCTATCAATTTGAAGACTAATATAAGTTAATACAAAAAGACTCCTACATGATGAGGGGTCTTTTTTAGTGCGCTTAGAATTTCATAGAGCCTTATAAAAATATTCGCTTCTAAGTAATATTCAAGTTAAGATGGAATCACATCATATGATTTAAAAGGGGAAAACTAACTTGAAGACAATTCTGACGAAAACAGTAGAGATGGATGCAGATTCATTTTTTTATAGTTATAAAAAGCAAACAGAGACACAACATTCGCATGTCTTTTTAGAAAGTGGACGGGGTGGTCATTTTACAATAGCAGCTTGGAATCCATTAGCAACTGCACAAGCAGTAGAGAACGGACTTTTAGTAAATTGGAGAAACGGTAGAAGTGAAGTTTTACCAGGTGAATCTCTTGCGTTACTAGAAGAGCTCGTGGCGGATTATCAAGTTTCTTATAATGCGGAGCTTCCAATCTTTCAGGGGGGGGCAATTGGATTTGTGACATATGATTATGCGCGCAATATAGAAGTGCTTCCCAATACAGCTATAGATGATTTGCATATACCCGATATTTTCTTTTATCTGTTTGATTGCTGGGCAGTACACGATGTGAAAAGCAATACGGTCACGTTAATGAAGCTAGAAGATTGTGTTGTTGACCTAGATGAGTGGGCTACTAATTGGCAAGTTGCAGCCCAAGATGGATTAGCTACGCGCAAATTTGAAAAAACAAATGCTATAGAAGTAGACAATGACGAGAGTGAATTGCTTGTGTCATTCGCAGGGACTGAATTTGAGGCGGCGGTGAAGAAAATACAAACCTATATCGCGGAAGGTGATGTTTTTCAGGTTAATTTATCAGTTCGTCAATCCAAAAATCTAAGTGCGACAGCGATGGATGTATATGAGGCATTACGAGCCTTTAATCCGTCACCTTATATGGCTTATATGGAAGCTCCAGATTTTGCAGTTGTTTCTGGATCACCCGAGCTTTTAGTCAAACGCCAGGGTAAAGAGTTATCGACGAGACCAATTGCAGGAACTCGACCAAGAGGGAAATCTGAAGCGGAAGATTTAGCATTAGCTCAAGAATTAATTGACAATGATAAAGAACGCGCAGAACACGTGATGTTAGTAGATTTAGAGCGTAATGATTTAGGACGAGTATCAACCTATGGAACAGTAGAAGTGGATGAATTTATGGTCATTGAACGCTATTCGCATGTCATGCACATTGTATCGAATGTTAGGGGAGAAATAGCAGAAGGTAAAACAAATGCTGATGTTATCCGTGCAATGTTCCCAGGAGGTACTATTACTGGTGCACCAAAGATACGTACAATGGAGATTATCGAAGAGTTAGAGCCTGTGCGACGTGGTCTATACACTGGTTCTATTGGTTGGCTCGGCTATACCGGAGATATGGAGTTTAATATTGTAATCCGTACAGCATTTATAAAAGATGGGGTTGCCCATATTCAGGCAGGGGCCGGTATTGTCATTGATTCTGTTCCAGCAAGAGAATATCAGGAATCTTTAAATAAGGCGAAGGCAATGTGGCAGGCTAAGGCAATGGCGGAGGAGCGAGCAAAATGATTTTAATGATTGATAACTATGATTCATTTATTTATAATATCGTACAATATTTGGGGGAATTTGGACATGAAATAATAGTAAAACGAAATGATGTATTAACAATAGAGGACATCGAACAACTTGCACCTGATATGATAGTTATTTCACCGGGGCCGTGTAGCCCAAATGAGGCTGGTGAAAGTCTGAACATTATCCGATATTTCGCGGGAAATATTCCGATTTTAGGAGTATGTCTTGGACATCAGGCTATTGCACAAGTGTTTGGCGGCCAGGTAATCCGAGCTGAGCGCCTTATGCATGGGAAGACATCCCCTGTATTACATGCTGAAGTTGGTTTACATAAAGCTATGCCAAACCCATTTCAAGCTACTCGCTATCATTCTCTTATTGTCGAAAAAGAGACGCTACCGACGTGCCTAGAAGTAACCGCTTGGACAGAAGAGGGAGAAATTATGGGACTTCGTCACAAGGATTATCCAATAGAGGGCGTACAATATCACCCAGAATCTATTATGACTGAGCAAGGAAAAAAACTCCTGCGTCAATTTATAGAAATGTACGTAGAAGGAGTGAAATAGATGCGGTGCTGGATAAACGGAAGCTATATGGCAGAAAAGGATCTGCGGATTTCCCCCTTTGACCACGGTTTTTTATATGGTTTGGGCTTCTTTGAAACATTCCGAACATATAAAGGACAAGTATTTGGATGGGACGCACATATGGAAAGATTACAGCAGGCTCTATCGCAATATCGCATTCATCTTACCTATCCTGAAAGTGTATTACTGGAGGTTGTGCAAGAATTAAATCAACAAGCCGGCGGTCAGGATGGCTATTTCCGCCTTAATGTTTCAGCAGGTGAACATAATATTGGTTTACAGCCAACAGAATACACAACACCCAACGTCATTCTCTTTCGTAAGGAATTACAGGATACACCTCGTGGAACTGAAAAGACTGCTCAATGGCTTACTACACCACGTAATTCACCTGAACAAGGGCTGCGAGTTAAATCACATCACTTTGGCAACAATGTGCTGGGGCGTTTTGAGCTACCATCATTGGCGGAACAAGAAGGCTTCTTTTTAACGGAAGCAGGCTACGTTGCTGAAGGTGTGACCTCAAATGTTTTTTGGGTAAAAAATGATATACTATATACGCCTTCCTTGGAAACAGGTATACTACCTGGCATTGTTCGAGCTTGGGTTATTAAGAAAGCCAATGCCCTGGGTATTGAGGTAAGCGAAGGCTTTTATAGGAAGGAAGATTTACAACAAAGTACGGAATGCTTTATTACCAATTCTGTGCAGGAGCTTGTACCAATCATTAACGTAGAGAACCAGCAATTATTAGGTAATAGAGGACCTGTTTATATGCGTTTGCATGATGCATTTGCTCAAGAAGTGGAGCAACGATAGAAGGAGCGTTTTTATGCTAGAAAAATATATGAAACCATTAACGATTAATGGTATTCCATTAGATTTTACGAAAGAAACCTTTATAATGGGTATTCTAAATGTTACACCAGATTCCTTCTCTGATGGAGGAAAGTTCAACAGTGTCGAAGCTGCGGTAGCTCAAGCAAAAAAAATGGTGGCTGATGGGGCTAAAATAATTGATGTAGGCGGAGAGTCTACACGTCCAGGCTACGAGCGTATTTCAGATGAAAAAGAAATTGCACGTATTGTACCTGTTATACAAGCTTTGCTGAAAGAAGTAGATGCCATTATTTCGGTGGATACGTATAAAGCAAATGTAGCGCGAGCGGCCATTGAGGCAGGAGCACATATGATAAATGATATTTGGGGAGCAAAAGCTGAACCGGAAATTGCACAGGTTGCTGCTGATTTACATGTTCCAATAATTTTAATGCACAATCGTGAAAATTTGGATTATGGTGTTGATTTTTGGGCATCGGCAAAGGCAGACATAGAAAAAAGTATTGTTATCGCACATCAAGCAGGGGTTCCTGATCATCATATTATCCTAGATCCTGGCATTGGCTTTGCCAAAAATACTGAGCATAATATAGCCATGATGCAACACTTAGAGGATTTAGTGGAGATGGGCTACCCTGTACTTTTAGCAACATCACGTAAATCTATGATTGGTAATGTGCTGAAGCTACCTGTGGATGAACGTCTTGAAGGCACGGGAGCAACGGTAGTTTATGGAATTGAAAAGGGCTGTCATATGATACGTGTTCATGATGTAAAGGAAATGGCACGTGCAGCACATATGGCGGATGTGTTAGTAGGAAAGCGACTGTATAAGGAGGAGGCATAATGGATTACATTCATTTAAAGGACATGCAGTTTTATGGTTACCATGGCGTATTAGCGGCAGAAACAACTCTTGGTCAACGTTTTCGAGCAAATGTTTCGCTGGCTGTAGATATGACCATGGCTGGAGAAACAGATGACCTAGCCTATACAGTAAATTATGCAGAGGTCTATGCAGTGTGCCGTGATATTGTTGAAGGAGAACCTTTTAAGCTTATTGAGGCACTTGTTGTAAAAATAGCAAACGTGATCTTAACAACCTACCCCGAAAAAGTAAAAGGTGTCCGTGTAGAACTGATCAAGCCAGACCCACCAATTCATGGCTATTACAAAGAAGTGTCTGTTGAAGTAACGAGAGGTGATTTTTAATGAAAGATGTCTATCTATCAATAGGTACAAATATGGGTGAGAGATATGAAAACCTTCAAAAGGCTATTGCTCTCTTAAGAGAGAAGGTGAACATTGAGGTTGTTCGTGTTTCGTCGGTTTATGAAACGGCAGCAGTAGGCTATACAGATCAGGCAGATTTTTTGAATATTGCTGTTCATCTCAAAACCGATGCATCATCTACTGAAATGCTGAAGATTTGCCAATCAATTGAACAGGAACTAGGACGTGTGCGAGAATTTCGTTGGGGTCCACGAATTATCGACCTTGACATTTTACTTTACAATCACGAAAATATTGAAACAGAGAACCTAATTGTTCCTCACCCAAGAATGTATGAGCGAGCTTTCGTCTTAGTGCCATTAGTAGAGATTACTCCAACGCCATTCGGAGGTCAGCTACAACAAGCACATCATTTATTGCAACAGATGGACTGTGAGAGTGAAGGTATCAGCTTGTGGAAGCCAACTAACGAACCTCTTACAGTGAATTAGGTAGGCGCTTTATATAAAATTTTTAATTAAGGATAAATAGGTACATGCCTATATAGGAGGAAGACAACGTTGAGTCAAACAACAGAGAAGCCCTTTCGAATTGGCGATATTGTCATGGACAACCGTGTTGTATTAGCTCCAATGGCTGGAATTTGTAATTCTGCTTTCCGCTTAACCGTAAAGGAATTTGGAGCAGGGCTCGTATATGCTGAAATGATTAGTGATAAGGGCATTGTTCAAAAAAACGAAAAAACATTAGGTATGCTTTATATCGATGAACGTGAAAATCCCCTGTCACTGCAAATTTTTGGTGGAGATAAAGAAACGTTAGTAGAGGCAGCTAAGTATGTAGATCAAAATACAACCGCTGATATTATTGATATCAATATGGGATGCCCTGTTAATAAAATTATTAAATGTGAAGCGGGAGCACGGTTACTATTAGATCCCAATAAAGTGTATGAAATGGTAGCGGCTGTGGTGGATGCAGTGAAAAAACCTATTAGCGTAAAAATGCGAATTGGTTGGGATGACGAGCATATCTTCGCTATTGAAAATGCCCAGGCTGTTGAGCGTGCTGGAGCATCAGCGGTAGCAGTTCATGGTCGTACCCGTGTACAAATGTACGAAGGGAAGGCGAATTGGGATATCATTCGTCAGGTAAAGGAAAACGTGAAAATTCCTGTTCTTGGTAACGGTGATGTAGAAACACCACAGGATGCTAAACGTATGCTTGAAACGACAGGTGTAGATGCAGTGATGATTGGTCGTGCTGCTTTGGGTAACCCATGGATGATTTATCGTACAGTTCAATACCTAGAAACGGGTGAATTAAAGGAAGAACCGAGCGTACGTGAAAAAATGGATGTATGTCTACTTCACTTTGAACGTCTTCTACAATTAAAAGGAGAAGGTATTGCAGTTCGTGAAATGCGTAAGCATGCTTCATGGTATTTGAAGGGGATTCGCGGTAATGGTAAAGCACGGAACGCTATTAACCAAACAGAAACGGCAGCAGAGCTTCGCGCGTTATTAAATGGTCTTGTACGAGAGTATGAAGAATCGGAGTCCAATTTCTTCATTCCTGAAGCTAAAGAATTCATTATTTAAGATAAAGGTATTGTTGGCGTCTCTAGTTTTGACAGAGACGCTTTTATTTTACGGCCTTTAATTTTTAGAATTATTAATTATCTAATCTTGTGTTGAAAATAAACTGAAACAGATGATTACAGCTTTAAAATTGTGTACAATAGAAATATTATGGACGTAAACGCTATTTATTTAAGGAGTGAAACAAGTGTCAAACATAGAAGAATTAAATGACCAGCTTTTGGTGAGACGCCAAAAAATGACGACTATATTAGAGAACGGACAAGATCCATTTGGGAGCCGTTTTGAGCGTACGCATTTGTCAACAGAAGTAAAGGAGCAATTTGCAGACCAAACAAAAGAACAGCTAGAAGAGAATCTGCAAGAGGTTATTATTGCGGGTCGTATAATGACAAAACGCGGTAAAGGAAAAGCTGGCTTTGCACATATTCAGGATTTAGGTGGCCAAATTCAAATCTACGTACGTCAAGACCATGTTGGTGAAGAAGCGTATGAATTATTTAAACAAGCTGATTTGGGAGATATCGTAGGTATCCGAGGAAATGTATTCCGTACACAGGTTGGGGAGCTTTCAGTAAAGGCAGAGGAATTCACATTCCTAACAAAGGCGCTACGTCCTATGCCAGAGAAATTCCATGGTTTACAGGATGTTGAACAACGTTATCGCCAACGCTATTTAGATCTTATGACGAATGAAGACAGCAAACTAACATTTATAGCACGTTCTAAAATTATCCGTGCTATCCGCAACTATCTAGATAACGCTGGATATTTAGAAGTAGAAACACCAATGCTTCATACAATTGCTGGTGGTGCGGCTGCTCGTCCATTTATTACTCATCATAATGCACTTGATATGGAATTATATATGCGAATTGCAATCGAATTGCACTTAAAACGCCTAATTGTAGGTGGTTTAGAAAAAGTTTATGAGATCGGTCGTGTATTCCGGAACGAAGGGATTTCTACACGCCATAACCCTGAATTTACAATGATTGAGCTCTATGAAGCATATGCTGACTATCAAGATATCATGTCTCTCACTGAAAACCTGATAGCTCACGTTGCTCAGGAAGTTCTTGGAACGACTACAGTTCAATATGGTGAAGATGAAATTAACCTAGCAGTGGGCTGGAAACGAGTTCACATGGTTGATGCCGTAAAAGAAGCAACTGGTGTAGACTTCTGGCAGCCGATGACAAAAGAGCAAGCTCAGGCTCTTGCTAAAGAACATGGAGTAGAAGTGAAAGATGTTCATGAAGTAGGTCATATTATCAATGAATTCTTTGAGCAAAAAATAGAAGAAACGTTAGTACAACCTACATTTGTATATGGACACCCTGTGGAAATCTCGCCTCTTGCAAAGAAAAATCCAGAGGACGAGCGTTTCACAGATCGCTTTGAGCTATTTATTGTTCGTCGTGAGCATGCAAATGCCTTCACAGAATTAAATGACCCAATCGATCAACGTCAGCGCTTTGAAGCACAATTAGCGGAGAAAGCAGCTGGTAATGATGAGGCGCATGAAATGGACAATGATTTCATTGAAGCTTTGGAATATGGTATGCCTCCAACTGGTGGACTAGGTATCGGTATTGACCGATTAATCATGCTATTAACAAACTCACCATCCATTCGTGATGTATTATTATTCCCGACAATGCGTCATATTACAAAATAGTCGAAGCATCTTTTCTAGTAAGAATAAAATGAATGAAGAGGGGAATTTGCTGGATAAGGCAATTCTCCTCTTTTTTGTATTAAAAAAATTAAGTTGTTTAAACGTGGATTATATTTAGGTTATACTTTTATAGTTCTATGTTTTATAAATGACAGTAGATAAAAAAGAAGTACTTTTATTGGGGGCATATAATGAATTACAAAATTATTAACAAACAAGTATTTGAACAGGCTCAATTACGTTCTGTATCGGATGTTCCATTTACAGAAGAAGAACTTGAGCATGGAATGAAATTAGTAGTTGCCAAAAAAGATGAGAATCTTACTTTATATTTAGTAGAGGTCGACGGACATAAGAAGTTTGATGTTCGTTGGGATGATTCTTCTGAAATTTTTAGTGGCTGGTATTCCGCATGGGATAATTTCCTGTGGTGCTTAAATATAGTTGATCCACAAGATGATGGCTTAAAGTAGTAGCGCGAAGCTTGAATAACAAACGATGAGGTTTTTTAGTTGAGTAAGCAGGAGAAAATGAAGCGGATGCTTTTAACTCCTGCTTATATTTATATGTTTTAGTTTTTAATTAGTTGAGTTTTAAAAGAAAGCAATGTATAGTAAAACAAATCATTTAAGTTAGAACAGAGAATGATATAAAATCTACATTCTCATAAGTGTATAAAATAGCTTACTAATGCATGTTTTTTCAATAATATTGATTTCTATGAAAAAAACACTTGCGAAGTAATTGCGAACATGATAAATTATTACTTGTCGTTAAAAAGACGTAAGAACAACACCATCATAAAGATTCGACAAACGAAAAAATTGTTGACATCAAAATGTGATTGTGATAAGATTTAAAAGTTGTCTCTTGTGAACGAAAAAAACTTTTTTGAAAAAAGTTGTTGACAATGATGACTGAGTACATTATAATTTAAGAGTTGCTATTAAAAAACTAGCAACCAAATGAACCTTGAAAACTGAACAAGCAAAACGTAATCAATAAAGTTTTAAGTAGCTAGATTTACTGGTGAACGAAACAAAATTTTGGACATCAAAATGATGCCAGCAAAACAATTTGAGCTAATCAAATTTCTTTTATGGAGAGTTTGATCCTGGCTCAGGACGAACGCTGGCGGCGTGCCTAATACATGCAAGTCGAGCGAACAGAGAAGGAGCTTGCTCCTTTGACGTTAGCGGCGGACGGGTGAGTAACACGTGGGCAACCTACCTTATAGTTTGGGATAACTCCGGGAAACCGGGGCTAATACCGAATAATCTATTTCACCTCATGGTGAAATATTGAAAGACGGTTTCGGCTGTCGCTATAGGATGGGCCCGCGGCGCATTAGCTAGTTGGTGAGGTAACGGCTCACCAAGGCGACGATGCGTAGCCGACCTGAGAGGGTGATCGGCCACACTGGGACTGAGACACGGCCCAGACTCCTACGGGAGGCAGCAGTAGGGAATCTTCCACAATGGGCGAAAGCCTGATGGAGCAACGCCGCGTGAGTGAAGAAGGATTTCGGTTCGTAAAACTCTGTTGTAAGGGAAGAACAAGTACAGTAGTAACTGGCTGTACCTTGACGGTACCTTATTAGAAAGCCACGGCTAACTACGTGCCAGCAGCCGCGGTAATACGTAGGTGGCAAGCGTTGTCCGGAATTATTGGGCGTAAAGCGCGCGCAGGTGGTTTCTTAAGTCTGATGTGAAAGCCCACGGCTCAACCGTGGAGGGTCATTGGAAACTGGGAGACTTGAGTGCAGAAGAGGATAGTGGAATTCCAAGTGTAGCGGTGAAATGCGTAGAGATTTGGAGGAACACCAGTGGCGAAGGCGACTATCTGGTCTGTAACTGACACTGAGGCGCGAAAGCGTGGGGAGCAAACAGGATTAGATACCCTGGTAGTCCACGCCGTAAACGATGAGTGCTAAGTGTTAGGGGGTTTCCGCCCCTTAGTGCTGCAGCTAACGCATTAAGCACTCCGCCTGGGGAGTACGGTCGCAAGACTGAAACTCAAAGGAATTGACGGGGGCCCGCACAAGCGGTGGAGCATGTGGTTTAATTCGAAGCAACGCGAAGAACCTTACCAGGTCTTGACATCCCGTTGACCACTGTAGAGATATGGTTTCCCCTTCGGGGGCAACGGTGACAGGTGGTGCATGGTTGTCGTCAGCTCGTGTCGTGAGATGTTGGGTTAAGTCCCGCAACGAGCGCAACCCTTGATCTTAGTTGCCATCATTTAGTTGGGCACTCTAAGGTGACTGCCGGTGACAAACCGGAGGAAGGTGGGGATGACGTCAAATCATCATGCCCCTTATGACCTGGGCTACACACGTGCTACAATGGACGATACAAACGGTTGCCAACTCGCGAGAGGGAGCTAATCCGAAAAAGTCGTTCTCAGTTCGGATTGTAGGCTGCAACTCGCCTACATGAAGCCGGAATCGCTAGTAATCGCGGATCAGCATGCCGCGGTGAATACGTTCCCGGGCCTTGTACACACCGCCCGTCACACCACGAGAGTTTGTAACACCCGAAGTCGGTGAGGTAACCTTTTGGAGCCAGCCGCCGAAGGTGGGATAGATGATTGGGGTGAAGTCGTAACAAGGTAGCCGTATCGGAAGGTGCGGCTGGATCACCTCCTTTCTAAGGATATTTTCGGAATACAAACCTAGGGTTTGTAAGATTACGTTTTGCGTTCAGTTTTGAAGGTTCATTCTTTCTGAATGAAATACTTCAAAACTTGTTCTTTGAAAACTGGATAAAACGACATTGAAATTGTAACAAACACATTTATTTTTTAAGTTTTTTTATAGGCTTAATAACATGATAAGGTTTTCAGACACGAGCAGTTCTAGGAAGCAATCGAGTAAATGAAGGAGCGTACTTCAGTACGTGACTGATTGAACGAGTGAGGCTGACAACGAAATGTGAAGTGTATGGAAAGCTGATAGGTTAAGTTATTAAGGGCGCACGGCGAATGCCTTGGCACTAGGAGCCGAAGAAGGACGGCACTAACACCGATATGCTTCGGGGAGCTGTAAGTGAGCTTTGATCCGGAGATTTCCGAATGGGGGAACCCACTACGTTTAATCGCGTAGTATCTTGACGTGAATACATAGCGTCTTGAAGGCAGACCCAGGGAACTGAAACATCTAAGTACCTGGAGGAAGAGAAAGAAAAATCGATTCCCTGAGTAGCGGCGAGCGAAACGGGAAGAGCCCAAACCAAGAGGCTTGCCTCTTGGGGTTGTAGGACACTCAATACGGAGTTACAAAAGAACGAGTTAGATGAAGCGACTTGGAAAGGTCCGCCAGAGCAGGTAAAAGCCCTGTAGTCGAAAGTTCGTTCTCTCCTGAGTGGATCCTGAGTACGGCGGAACACGTGAAATTCCGTCGGAATCCGGGAGGACCATCTCCCAAGGCTAAATACTACCTAGTGACCGATAGTGAACCAGTACCGTGAGGGAAAGGTGAAAAGCACCCCGGAAGGGGAGTGAAAGAGATCCTGAAACCGTGTGCCTACAAGTAGTTAGAGCCCGTTAATGGGTGATAGCGTGCCTTTTGTAGAATGAACCGGCGAGTTACGATTACGTGCGAGGTTAAGCTTTAGAAGGCGGAGCCGCAGCGAAAGCGAGTCTGAATAGGGCGAAATAGTACGTGGTCGTAGACCCGAAACCAGGTGATCTACCCATGTCCAGGGTGAAGGTAAGGTAACACTTACTGGAGGCCCGAACCCACGCACGTTGAAAAGTGCGGGGATGAGGTGTGGGTAGCGGAGAAATTCCAATCGAACTTGGAGATAGCTGGTTCTCTCCGAAATAGCTTTAGGGCTAGCCTCGTGATGAGAATACTGGAGGTAGAGCACTGTTTGGACTAGGGGGCCATCCCGGTTTACCGAATTCAGACAAACTCCGAATGCCAGATATTTATACACGGGAGTCAGACTGCGAGTGATAAGATCCGTAGTCAAAAGGGAAACAGCCCAGACCACCAGCTAAGGTCCCAAAGTAATCGTTAAGTGGAAAAGGATGTGGCGTTGCACAGACAACCAGGATGTTGGCTTAGAAGCAGCCATCATTTAAAGAGTGCGTAATAGCTCACTGGTCGAGTGACGCTGCGCCGAAAATGTATCGGGGCTAAACGATTCACCGAAGCTGTGGATTGACATCTACGATGTCAGTGGTAGGAGAGCGTTCTAAGTGCGTTGAAGTCAGACCGGAAGGACTGGTGGAGCGCTTAGAAGTGAGAATGCCGGTATGAGTAGCGAAAGACGGGTGAGAATCCCGTCCACCGTATGACTAAGGTTTCCTGAGGAAGGCTCGTCCGCTCAGGGTTAGTCGGGACCTAAGCCGAGGCCGATAGGCGTAGGCGATGGACAACAGGTTGATATTCCTGTACCACCTCCTCACCGTTTGAGAAATGGGGGGACGCAGTAGGATAGGGTAAGCGCGCTGTTGGTTATGCGCGTCCAAGCAGTAAGGCGTGTGTGTAGGCAAATCCGCACACTGTAACGTTGAGCTGTGATGGCGAGTCCGTATGGACGAAGTTCCTGATTTCACACTGCCAAGAAAAGCCTCTATCGAGGTGAGAGGTGCCCGTACCGCAAACCGACACAGGTAGTCGAGGAGAGAATCCTAAGGTGTGCGAGAGAACTCTCGTTAAGGAACTCGGCAAAATGACCCCGTAACTTCGGGAGAAGGGGTGCTCTTGAGCGTGCAAGCGCATGAGAGCCGCAGTGAATAGGCCCAGGCGACTGTTTAGCAAAAACACAGGTCTCTGCAAAACCGTAAGGTGACGTATAGGGGCTGACGCCTGCCCGGTGCTGGAAGGTTAAGAGGAGTGGTTAGCGCAAGCGAAGCTGCGAATTGAAGCCCCAGTAAACGGCGGCCGTAACTATAACGGTCCTAAGGTAGCGAAATTCCTTGTCGGGTAAGTTCCGACCCGCACGAAAGGCGTAACGATCTGGGCACTGTCTCAACGAGAGACTCGGTGAAATTATAGTACCTGTGAAGATGCAGGTTACCCGCGACAGGACGGAAAGACCCCGTGGAGCTTTACTGTAGCCTGATATTGAATTTTGGTACAACTTGTACAGGATAGGTAGGAGCCAGAGATCTCGGAGCGCCAGCTTCGAAGGAGGCGTCGGTGGGATACTACCCTGGTTGTATTGAAATTCTAACCCATGCCCCTTAGCGGGGCAGGAGACAGTGTCAGGCGGACAGTTTGACTGGGGCGGTCGCCTCCTAAAAGGTAACGGAGGCGCCCAAAGGTTCCCTCAGAATGGTTGGAAATCATTCGTAGAGTGTAAAGGCACAAGGGAGCTTGACTGCGAGACCTACAAGTCGAGCAGGGTCGAAAGACGGGCTTAGTGATCCGGTGGTTCCGCATGGAAGGGCCATCGCTCAACGGATAAAAGCTACCCCGGGGATAACAGGCTTATCTCCCCCAAGAGTCCACATCGACGGGGAGGTTTGGCACCTCGATGTCGGCTCATCGCATCCTGGGGCTGTAGTCGGTCCCAAGGGTTGGGCTGTTCGCCCATTAAAGCGGTACGCGAGCTGGGTTCAGAACGTCGTGAGACAGTTCGGTCCCTATCCGTCGTGGGCGTAGGAAATTTGAGAGGAGCTGTCCTTAGTACGAGAGGACCGGGATGGACACACCGCTGGTGTACCAGTTGTCTTGCCAAAGGCATCGCTGGGTAGCTATGTGTGGACGGGATAAGTGCTGAAAGCATCTAAGCATGAAGCCCCCCTCAAGATGAGATTTCCCATTACGCAAGTAAGTAAGATCCCTCAAAGACGATGAGGTAGATAGGTTCGAGGTGGAAGTGTGGTGACACATGGAGCTGACGAATACTAATCGATCGAGGACTTAACCAAAAAAGTTTGAAGCATTCAATGAACCGTTTATCCAGTTTTGAAAGAATAAGAAAGTTTTAAAAAAACTTGCATTTTATAACTACATATGTTATAATAAATCTTGTCTTTTGAATAAGTCTAGTGATGATGGCAAAGAGGTCACACCCGTTCCCATACCGAACACGGAAGTTAAGCTCTTTAGCGCCGATGGTAGTTGGGGGCTTCCCCCTGTGAGAGTAGGACGTCGCTAGGCATAATACCCAGGAGGATTAGCTCAGCTGGGAGAGCATCTGCCTTACAAGCAGAGGGTCGGCGGTTCGAGCCCGTCATCCTCCACCATTTGCCGGTTTAGCTCAGCAGGTAGAGCAACTGACTTGTAATCAGTAGGTCGTGGGTTCGATTCCTATAGCCGGCACCATTTTAGACGAGCCATTAGCTCAGTTGGTAGAGCATCTGACTTTTAATCAGAGGGTCGAAGGTTCGAGTCCTTCATGGCTCACCATTTATAAGTACCAACCATATTAAGCGGGTGTGGCGGAATTGGCAGACGCACTAGACTTAGGATCTAGCGCCGCAAGGCGTGGGGGTTCGACTCCCTTCACCCGCACCATTTTTAAAATATGCCAGATAAAAAAACTTATGCACATGCGGAAGTAGTTCAGTGGTAGAACACCACCTTGCCAAGGTGGGGGTCGCGAGTTCGAACCTCGTCTTCCGCTCCAAATGTGCCGGGGTGGCGGAACTGGCAGACGCACAGGACTTAAAATCCTGCGGTAGGTGACTACCGTACCGGTTCGATTCCGGTCCTCGGCACCATTTTATGCGCCCGTAGCTCAATTGGATAGAGCGTCTGACTACGGATCAGAAGGTTATGGGTTCGACTCCTGTCGGGCGCGCCATAAAACGAACGGGAAGTAGCTCAGCTTGGTAGAGCACTTGGTTTGGGACCAAGGGGTCGCAGGTTCGAATCCTGTCTTCCCGACCATTTCCAAAAAATATGGGGCCTTAGCTCAGCTGGGAGAGCGCCTGCCTTGCACGCAGGAGGTCAGCGGTTCGATCCCGCTAGGCTCCACCATTCAACTTATTTAACTAAATGAACCTTGAAAACTGAACAAGCAAAACGTAATCAATAAAGTTTTAAGTAGCTAGCCTAGCTAGTGAACGAAAAAAAATTTTGGACATCAAAATTGATGCCAGCAAAACAATTTGAGCTAATCAAATTTCTTTTATGGAGAGTTTGATCCTGGCTCAGGACGAACGCTGGCGGCGTGCCTAATACATGCAAGTCGAGCGAACAGAGAAGGAGCTTGCTCCTTTGACGTTAGCGGCGGACGGGTGAGTAACACGTGGGCAACCTACCTTATAGTTTGGGATAACTCCGGGAAACCGGGGCTAATACCGAATAATCTGTTTCACCTCATGGTGAAATATTGAAAGACGGTTTCGGCTGTCGCTATAGGATGGGCCCGCGGCGCATTAGCTAGTTGGTGAGGTAACGGCTCACCAAGGCGACGATGCGTAGCCGACCTGAGAGGGTGATCGGCCACACTGGGACTGAGACACGGCCCAGACTCCTACGGGAGGCAGCAGTAGGGAATCTTCCACAATGGGCGAAAGCCTGATGGAGCAACGCCGCGTGAGTGAAGAAGGATTTCGGTTCGTAAAACTCTGTTGTAAGGGAAGAACAAGTACAGTAGTAACTGGCTGTACCTTGACGGTACCTTATTAGAAAGCCACGGCTAACTACGTGCCAGCAGCCGCGGTAATACGTAGGTGGCAAGCGTTGTCCGGAATTATTGGGCGTAAAGCGCGCGCAGGTGGTTTCTTAAGTCTGATGTGAAAGCCCACGGCTCAACCGTGGAGGGTCATTGGAAACTGGGAGACTTGAGTGCAGAAGAGGATAGTGGAATTCCAAGTGTAGCGGTGAAATGCGTAGAGATTTGGAGGAACACCAGTGGCGAAGGCGACTATCTGGTCTGTAACTGACACTGAGGCGCGAAAGCGTGGGGAGCAAACAGGATTAGATACCCTGGTAGTCCACGCCGTAAACGATGAGTGCTAAGTGTTAGGGGGTTTCCGCCCCTTAGTGCTGCAGCTAACGCATTAAGCACTCCGCCTGGGGAGTACGGTCGCAAGACTGAAACTCAAAGGAATTGACGGGGGCCCGCACAAGCGGTGGAGCATGTGGTTTAATTCGAAGCAACGCGAAGAACCTTACCAGGTCTTGACATCCCGTTGACCACTGTAGAGATATGGTTTCCCCTTCGGGGGCAACGGTGACAGGTGGTGCATGGTTGTCGTCAGCTCGTGTCGTGAGATGTTGGGTTAAGTCCCGCAACGAGCGCAACCCTTGATCTTAGTTGCCATCATTTAGTTGGGCACTCTAAGGTGACTGCCGGTGACAAACCGGAGGAAGGTGGGGATGACGTCAAATCATCATGCCCCTTATGACCTGGGCTACACACGTGCTACAATGGACGATACAAACGGTTGCCAACTCGCGAGAGGGAGCTAATCCGATAAAGTCGTTCTCAGTTCGGATTGTAGGCTGCAACTCGCCTACATGAAGCCGGAATCGCTAGTAATCGCGGATCAGCATGCCGCGGTGAATACGTTCCCGGGCCTTGTACACACCGCCCGTCACACCACGAGAGTTTGTAACACCCGAAGTCGGTGAGGTAACCTTTTGGAGCCAGCCGCCGAAGGTGGGATAGATGATTGGGGTGAAGTCGTAACAAGGTAGCCGTATCGGAAGGTGCGGCTGGATCACCTCCTTTCTAAGGATATTTTCGGAATACAAACCTTGGGTTTGTAAGATTACGTTTTGCGTTCAGTTTTGAAGGTTTATTAATCATATAAAACTTCCAAGAGGGCCTATAGCTCAGCTGGTTAGAGCGCACGCCTGATAAGCGTGAGGTCGATGGTTCGAGTCCATTTAGGCCCACCATATATACCTCTTGGGGCCTTAGCTCAGCTGGGAGAGCGCCTGCCTTGCACGCAGGAGGTCAGCGGTTCGATCCCGCTAGGCTCCACCAAACTTGTTCTTTGAAAACTGGATAAAACGACATTGAAATTGTAACAAACACATTTATTTTTTTAAGTTTTTTATAGGCTTAATAACATGATAAGGTTTTCAGACACGAGCAGTTCTAGGAAGCAATCGAGTAAATGAAGGAGCGTACTTCAGTACGTGACTGATTGAACGAGTGAGGCTGACAACGAAATGTGAAGTGTATGGAAAGCTGATAGGTTAAGTTATTAAGGGCGCACGGCGAATGCCTTGGCACTAGGAGCCGAAGAAGGACGGCACTAACACCGATATGCTTCGGGGAGCTGTAAGTGAGCTTTGATCCGGAGATTTCCGAATGGGGGAACCCACTACGTTTAATCGCGTAGTATCTTGACGTGAATACATAGCGTCTTGAAGGCAGACCCAGGGAACTGAAACATCTAAGTACCTGGAGGAAGAGAAAGAAAAATCGATTCCCTGAGTAGCGGCGAGCGAAACGGGAAGAGCCCAAACCAAGAGGCTTGCCTCTTGGGGTTGTAGGACACTCAATACGGAGTTACAAAAGAACGAGTTAGATGAAGCGACTTGGAAAGGTCCGCCAGAGCAGGTAAAAGCCCTGTAGTCGAAAGTTCGTTCTCTCCTGAGTGGATCCTGAGTACGGCGGAACACGTGAAATTCCGTCGGAATCCGGGAGGACCATCTCCCAAGGCTAAATACTACCTAGTGACCGATAGTGAACCAGTACCGTGAGGGAAAGGTGAAAAGCACCCCGGAAGGGGAGTGAAAGAGATCCTGAAACCGTGTGCCTACAAGTAGTTAGAGCCCGTTAATGGGTGATAGCGTGCCTTTTGTAGAATGAACCGGCGAGTTACGATTACGTGCGAGGTTAAGCTTTAGAAGGCGGAGCCGCAGCGAAAGCGAGTCTGAATAGGGCGAAATAGTACGTGGTCGTAGACCCGAAACCAGGTGATCTACCCATGTCCAGGGTGAAGGTAAGGTAACACTTACTGGAGGCCCGAACCCACGCACGTTGAAAAGTGCGGGGATGAGGTGTGGGTAGCGGAGAAATTCCAATCGAACTTGGAGATAGCTGGTTCTCCCCGAAATAGCTTTAGGGCTAGCCTCGTGATGAGAATACTGGAGGTAGAGCACTGTTTCGGCTAGGGGGCCATCCCGGCTTACCGAATTCAGACAAACTCCGAATGCCAGATATTTATACACGGGAGTCAGACTGCGAGTGATAAGATCCGTCGTCAAGAGGGAAACAACCCAGACCGCCAGCTAAGGTCCCAAAGTCATGGTTAAGTGGGAAACGATGTGGGAAGGCACAGACAGCCAGGATGTTGGCTTAGAAGCAGCCATCATTTAAAGAAAGCGTAATAGCTCACTGGTCGAGTCGGCCTGCGCGGAAGATGTAACGGGGCTAAACCATGCACCGAAGCTGTGGATTGACATCTACGATGTCAGTGGTAGGAGAGCGTTCTAAGTGCGTTGAAGTCAGACCGGAAGGACTGGTGGAGCGCTTAGAAGTGAGAATGCCGGTATGAGTAGCGAAAGACGGGTGAGAATCCTGTCCACCGTATGACTAAGGTTTCCTGAGGAAGGCTCGTCCGCTCAGGGTTAGTCGGGACCTAAGGCGAGGCCGAAAGGCGTAGTCGATGGGAAACAGGTTAATATTCCTGTACCACCTCCTCACCGTTTGAGAAATGGGGGGACGCAGTAGGATAGGGTAAGCGCGCTGTTGGTTATGCGCGTCCAAGCAGTAAGGCGTGTGTGTAGGCAAATCCGCACACTGTAACGTTGAGCTGTGATGGCGAGTCCGTATGGACGAAGTTCCTGATTTCACACTGCCAAGAAAAGCCTCTATCGAGGTGAGAGGTGCCCGTACCGCAAACCGACACAGGTAGTCGAGGAGAGAATCCTAAGGTGTGCGAGAGAACTCGGGTGAAGGAACTAGGCAAAATGGTGCCGTAACTTCGGGAGAAGGGGTGCTCTTGAGCGTGCAAGCGCATGAGAGCCGCAGTGAATAGGCCCAGGCGACTGTTTAGCAAAAACACAGGTCTCTGCAAAACCGTAAGGTGACGTATAGGGGCTGACGCCTGCCCGGTGCCGGAAGGTTAATTGATGGGGTTAGCGGCAACGCGAAGCTCTTGATCGAAGCCCCGGTAAACGGCGGCCGTAACTATAACGGTCCTAAGGTAGCGAAATTCCTTGTCGGGTAAGTTCCGACCTGCACGAATGGCGTAATGATGGCCAGGCTGTCTCCACCCGAGACTCAGTGAAATTGAACTCGCTGTGAAGATGCAGTGTACCCGCGGCAAGACGGAAAGACCCCGTGAACCTTTACTATAGCTTGATATTGAATTTTGGTACAACTTGTACAGGATAGGTAGGAGCCAGAGATCTCGGAGCGCCAGCTTCGAAGGAGGCGTCGGTGGGATACTACCCTGGTTGTATTGAAATTCTAACCCATGCCCCTTAGCGGGGCAGGAGACAGTGTCTGGTGGGTAGTTTGACTGGGGCGGTCTCCTCCCAAAGAGTAACGGAGGCGCCCAAAGGTTCCCTCAGAATGGTTGGAAATCATTCGTAGAGTGTAAAGGCACAAGGGAGCTTGACTGCGAGACCTACAAGTCGAGCAGGGTCGAAAGACGGGCTTAGTGATCCGGTGGTTCTGCATGGAAGGGCCATCGCTCAACGGATAAAAGCTACCCCGGGGATAACAGGCTTATCTCCCCCAAGAGTCCACATCGACGGGGAGGTTTGGCACCTCGATGTCGGCTCATCACATCCTGGGGCTGAAGTAGGTCCCAAGGGTATGGCTGTTCGCCATTTAAAGTGGTACGCGAGCTGGGTTTAGAACGTCGTGAGACAGTTCGGTCCCTATCTGCCGTGGGCGTAGGAAATTTGAGAGGAGCTGTCCTTAGTACGAGAGGACCGGGATGGACACACCGCTGGTGTACCAGTTGTCTTGCCAAAGGCATCGCTGGGTAGCTATGTGTGGACGGGATAAGTGCTGAAAGCATCTAAGCATGAAGCCCCCCTCAAGATGAGATTTCCCATTACGCAAGTAAGTAAGATCCCTCAAAGACGATGAGGTAGATAGGTTCGAGGTGGAAGTGTGGTGACACATGGAGCTGACGAATACTAATCGATCGAGGACTTAACCAAAAAGTTTGAAGCATTCAATGAACCGTTTATCCAGTTTTGAAAGAATAATTTCTTTTATAAAGGGTTTCAAGATACGAGTAGTTCGAGGAAGCAATGGAGAGAGGGAAGGAGCGTACTCAAGTACGTGACTGACTGAACGACAGAAGCTGACGAAGAAATGCGATGTATATTGAAAGCCGAACATAGTCTAGTGATGATGGCAAAGAGGTCACACCCGTTCCCATACCGAACACGGAAGTTAAGCTCTTTAGCGCCGATGGTAGTTGGGGGCTTCCCCCTGTGAGAGTAGGACGTCGCTAGGCACTAGAAAGACCAGAGAATCTTTTCTCTGGTCTTTTTTCGTTTTCAACAAAAAAATTAAAGCTGTCTCTTGAGTAAGACAGCTAATATATTTAAAACTCAAGCGCACTTCTCAGGTTATTAATATACGATTGACTCACTGGTAACTCACTACCATCCATTAATGTAATAATAAAGTTTGATGTCAAATCACGCGCCATTTTTTTTATAAAATAAATATTTACGATATAGGATCTATGAATACGAATAAAGTATGATGGCAATCTTATTTGAAGTTCTTTAAGGGTGATGTTTGTTTTAAATTGTTCACGCTCTACATAAAACCATGTCTTTTTTTGAAGACTTTCAATATGAGATACTTTATTAATGGCTACAGGATTCCATTCTTCATCTTGTTTTCCTGTTATAAACTCAAATGCTTCTGTCTTTTTAGTAGTGAAAGTAGATGGCAGTATGACTACTAGAGCAGCTGGTTCATCCTGAATGAGTATCGGATAGCCGATACCGTAAAAGGGTGTATCGCATGACAAATTATCTAAAATTGTTTCTGTTTTTTTCTGTGTGCGCAAGACTTGATCAGCAATACTTCCAGGTAACACTTGTTGACCCACCTCTAAATGGACACTATGATGCCTAGGATGAATAAAGATATAAGAATTATCGACAGCAATTGCAACGGATGAATCAGTAGGAATCCAGTCTCTTAACATTGTAATATATTGTTCTAAAATATCTTTTGTGCAAGAATTTAACTCATTGCTCATTGTGAATTTCCCCCTTGTTTGTAAATAATCATCCAAATTTCGTCGCGGAAAAGAATAGCTTTATCATGGAAATTTGGTCTTTTATCAAAAAATAATGAAAATTCAAATACTCTGTTATATATTAATTTACAACAAATAAACCTGTTATGGAACAGTTATTTAAAAGTTTTTTAACAGAGTATATTGTACACAAAGGGGAAGGTGGAATTTCAATATGTCAACTCGTCAAGAAAGAATCCAAGCTTTAGAAAAACAATGGGCTGAAAACCCTCGCTGGGCTGGTATTGAACGCACATATTCGGCTGAAGAGGTTGTTAAACTACAAGGTACTGTAGTAATTGAACAAACTTTGGCAAGAAAAGGTGCCACTCGACTATGGAATTCATTACATGAGGAACCGTTTATTAATGCACTGGGTGCATTAACAGGTAATCAGGCAGTACAGCAAGTTAAAGCTGGACTCAAAGCTATCTATCTATCGGGCTGGCAAGTAGCTGCGGATGCAAACCTTTCGGGTCAAATGTATCCAGATCAATCACTATACCCAGCCAATTCTGTACCAGCAGTAGTTAAACGAATAAATCAAGCACTTCAACGAGCAGATCAAATTGATCATGCTGAAGGACGTGTCGATCAATTTGACTGGTTTGCTCCAATTGTAGCAGATGCAGAGGCAGGTTTCGGAGGACCTCTTAATGTATTTGAGCTTGTTAAAGGCATGGTGGAAGCAGGGGCAGCTGGTGTTCACCTTGAAGATCAGTTAGCTTCAGAGAAGAAATGTGGTCATCTAGGCGGTAAAGTTTTACTTCCAACACAAAACGCTGTACGTAATTTAGTAGCTGCGAGATTAGCAGCTGACGTTATGGGTGTTGATACAATTCTAATCGCTCGTACAGATGCTGATGCTGCAGATATGGTTACTTCAGATATCGACCCACGTGATGCAGAGTTTATTACTGGTGAACGTACTCCTGAAGGTTTTTTCCGTACAAAGGCAGGCATCAAACAAGCAATTGCTCGTGGCTTAGCTTACGCACCATACGCTGATTTAATTTGGTGTGAAACTTCTAAACCATCACTTGAGGAAGCTCGTGAATTTGCAGAAGCTATTCATGCGGAATTCCCAGGTAAAATGCTTGCATACAACTGCTCACCTTCATTTAACTGGAAAGCAAATCTTTCAGAAGAGGAAATTGCAGAGTATCAGCGTGAGCTTGGTAAGCTAGGTTATAAATTCCAGTTTGTTACTTTAGCAGGATTCCATGCATTAAACCACTCTATGTTTGAGTTGGCACATGATTATAAAGATAATGGTATGGCTGCATATTCTAAGCTACAGCAAGCTGAGTTTGCTTCCGAATCTAAAGGCTATACAGCGACACGCCATCAACGCGAGGTAGGTACTGGATACTTTGATGAAATTTCTCAAGTTATTTCAGGTGGTACATCTTCAACAACGGCAATGGCTGGATCGACAGAAACTGAACAGTTCGTATAAAAAATGCGTGTCTTCCTAAATTCATAATCATAGAGTCGTCTCCTCCGCTCCTCCTAAAGCGGAGGAAGACAAAACTAAAATCGCAAAGGTGGGTAAACAACTAATGAAACAAGCAACGACAGGTAAGCTTAAAATTGTTGGAGAACAAAATGAGCAAACAAATGAAATTTTAACACCTGAAGCTCTTGAGTTTGTTCTTGCCCTGCACGAGAAATTTGATGCTCGCCGTAAAGAGTTATTGAATGCTCGGCAGAAACGCCAAAAGCGTCTAGATGCGGGAGAGAAACTAGATTTCTTACCTGAAACAAAGCATATTCGTGAAGGAGATTGGTCAATTGCACCTCTTCCACAAGATTTGCAGGATCGGCGTGTTGAAATTACAGGGCCGGTTGACCGTAAAATGGTTATTAATGCTTTAAACTCTGGAGCAAAGATGTTTATGGCTTGCTTTGAGGATGCTTCTTCTCCAACATGGGAAAATATGATTGGTGGTCAAATTAATATGCGTGATGCTATTAATAAGACGATTGAATTTACACAAGCATCCAATGGTAAAACGTATAAGCTAAATGCTGAAACAGCCGTGTTACTAGTTCGTCCTCGAGGCTTACATCTGCTTGAAAAGCACGTACTTGTTCAAGGTGAACCGATTTCCGGAAGTTTCTTCGACTTTGGTTTGTATCTATTCCATAATGCTAAAAATGCACTGGCAAAAGGAACAGGACCTTATTTCTATCTACCGAAGCTTGAAAGCCATTTAGAAGCTCGATTATGGAACGATGTCTTTGTATTTGCGCAAGATTATATTGGCATTCCACAAGGTACTATAAAAGCAACTGTATTAATCGAAACTATATTAGCGGCATTTGAAATGGATGAGATTTTATATGAGCTACGTGAACATTCGGCTGGCCTGAATTGTGGACGTTGGGACTATATTTTCAGTTACATTAAACGCCTTCGTAATCAAGCTGATGTCATTTTACCAGACCGAGGTCAAGTTACAATGACCGTTCCATTCATGAAGGCTTATACATCTTTATGTATTCAAACTTGTCATAAGCGTAATGCACCAGCAATGGGTGGAATGGCTGCACAAATTCCGGTTAAAAATGATGATGAGGCGAATGCATTGGCATTTGCAAAGGTTGCTGAAGATAAGAGACGTGAAGCAACAGAAGGTCATGATGGTACTTGGGTAGCACATCCAGGTATGGTGGCAACAGCAATGGAGCAATTTGATGCCATTATGCCGACACCTAACCAAATTCATAAAAAGCGAGAGGATGTACACGTTACTGCGGAAGATTTAGTAGCTGTACCAGAGGGCACGATTACCCTTGAAGGGCTTCGTGTTAACTGTAGTGTTGGTGTACAATATATTGCTTCATGGCTTCGTGGTAATGGTGCTGCACCCATTAACAATTTAATGGAGGATGCTGCAACAGCAGAAATTTCTCGTACACAAGTGTGGCAATGGATTCGACATCCAAAAGGTATTTTAGATGATGGACGCGGTATTACTTTAGCGTTTGTCCTTGAAATTCTGGAAGAAGAGCTTACGAAAATTAAAGAGGCTGTTGGGGAACAAGCCTATAACTGCGGTCGCTTTGACGAAGCTGCTGAACTGTTTAAATCTTTAATTGCGCAAGATGAATTCGCGGAATTCTTGACACTTCCAGGCTATGAAAAATTAGCGTAAATGTAAATCTACTAAAGCACATTCAGCTTTCCTATTAATAAAATGTGACGGGGTCTGTTCCCCCGTTACTAAAGAGATGAGCACTATTGTATTAAAGGGGTCTACTTATAAAAGTAAGTAATTTATAGGAAAAAGATGTCTTACAAGCTTAGATGGGGAGCTTAAAAGACATCTTTTTTAATTAATCCGCGTAACTGTTTTTCAAGCTACGCGGATTTTGCTTATATCAGTCGACTATGGCTAGGACAAAGCCATCATAGCCCTTGACGCCAACCGTTTGTATAGCTGTTGCTTCAATACGGGGCTCCAATTTTAGCAGATCTATAAATTGCTGTACGCCTCTAACACGTTCATCCTCACTATTTATATCTGTGACAGCTCCATTCCGCACTACATTGTCTGCAATAATAATAGCACCTGAATTCGCTAGCTTTAATGCCCACTTCAAATACTCAGGATTATTGGGCTTATCTGCATCAATAAAAATGACATCAAAAAATTGCCCTCTTTTTTTCAAATCTGGCAACGTATCCAATGCATGACCAACGATAATTTCAACCTTTTCCTCTAAGCCTGCATGTCGAATATTTTGCCGAGCAACAGAGGCATAGTCTTCATTTATTTCTAAAGTCACCACTTTCCCTTCTTTTGAGAGAGCTTGTGCTAAGCAGATACTGCTATAGCCACCAAGTGTGCCAATCTCTAATACATTAACGGCTCCTTTCAATTTTGTGAGTAAATACAAAAATCTCCCTTGAGTGGGGGATACATCAATTTCAGGTATACCGGCAGCTTTATTAGCTAGTAGTGCAGCATTAAGACAGCTGTTTTCTGGTAGTAGCTTATTGGTAAAATAATTATCTACATTATGCCAACTATTCAACTCTGTCATCATTGAGCCCTCATTTCTATATCGTTTAAAAGTGCAAGCTTGCATATAGAGTTTATGATAAAGTGAATCATAAAAAAAATATATTATAATTATTTATATATAACTAAATGTTATGGAAAGGGGTTAAATGATGAATATTCATGGCTTAAAATTGTTTTATCATGTTGCTACTACTGGTAGTTTCACAAAAGCGGCTGAATTATTATGTATTAGCCAGCCTGCTGTTTCGAGCCAAATTAAACGATTTGAGCATGAAATAGGTGTACAACTTTTTAAGCAGCAGGGGCGAGGGGTCGTACTTACGGAGTTTGGCAAAGCTCTAGCAGAGAAAGCTCAACATTTTATGGCCCTCGAACAGCATATAAAATCATTTGTAGAAGATTACCGCCTAGCAAAAGCGGGGGATTTACATATAGTAGCTACTTACCTACCAGCTAATTTTTTAATTCCCAAATGGGCGGCTGCATTTAAGGCTATGAATGAACATGTAAATTTAATGATTACAACAACGAATACCAAGGATGCCTTCGAGCAGCTTATACACTATAAAGCTGACATTGCCATATATGGTGGAGGAATTTCTGAGAGGCCTAAAGAAATATGGTGGGAGGAGATATACGAAGATGAATTATGGTTTGTAGTGTCGCCCCATCATAGGTATGCTCATCAAACCATTACATTAATTGAAATGTTTCAGGAGCCATTTATTATGAGAGAGAAAGGGAGTTCGATGAGGGAGCATCTTTTTTCCTTATGTCAAACGTACCAAGTAGAGCCCCCTAAAATTGCATTACAATTTAATGGGATTAATGAAACAATACGTTCCGTTATAGCAGGATATGGTGCGAACTTTATTTCCTCTCTTGCAGTTAGGGAATATGTGGAGAGTGGTCAATTGGCAAGAGTTATTATTAAAGATATACATCCAGTTAAACATAAAATTTCCATTTGTACGAGGAAGAATGAAAAGCAAAATTTACTGGTGCAAAATTTTATCGAGACGATTAAGCGCTCACTATAAATAATTTGTACTTCATGTACATTTAATAAATATTTGTTATACTAAGCATATAACAAATATGGAGCTGATAAACATGTTTATTCAAATAGAGACGCAATCGGAAGTTCCCATCTATGAACAAGTGACACGTCAAATCATTGAAGGGATAGCAAGAGGTGATATGAAGCAAGGGGAGACCTTACCATCTGTTCGGAGTTTAGCTGCTGACTTAGGTGTTAATATGCATACTGTTAATAAAAGCTATCATGAATTAGAGGCTAAAGGAATAATAGTTATACGCGCGAAATCGGGGGCCATTATACGTTCAACGGAGGAGAGGGCTTTGACGCCTGAGCAGCTACGACAAATTGAAAAGAATTTAAAGCCTGTTGTGGCAGAAGGTATGGTGCTCGGCGCAACAGTAGAACAAATTGAGCACATGATGAAAAAGGTGTTCGCAGACTTGCATATTCCAGCAGAGGGAGTGTAGCAAATGCTACTTGGTGTTTTTATATCTATATACATCATGACATTAGTTTTACAAATGATCGTTCCTTTTATCGTACGTGATACCATTGTTTTCGGTGTCACTGTGCCCGATCAAAACATTAAGCACCCTGCTCTAGCTAATTTGAAAAAACGTTATGCTCAAATAGTCGGAGGCACAGGTATTGTGTTTTTAATCGTTATGATTATTAGCTACAACTTATTTACCTCTGAATCCGTTCGAGGTATATTTTTACTCGGGTGTTTATGGAGCATGCTTACAGTGAGTATGGGGCTATACTGGGTATATCATCAAAAGATATCAGTCCTAAAAAGGCAGGAGCAGTGGGGCGTTAATATTAAACAAGTGCGTGCAGTCGATCTCACAGCAAGAAGCCGTGATGAGATGCTTCCTTGGTCATTCTTTGCTGTGCCTTTAGTGATATCAGGATTTTTAATTATTTATACAATCCTTCATTACGATAAAATGCCAGCTAATATAGCCGTACATTGGGGACCAAGTGGAGAAGCAGATGCGTGGAGAAACAAGACGTATTTAACAGCCATTTCTTTGCCCCTTATTATGCTAATGATACAATTCATGATGTGGGGCATTATTGATTCAATAAAACGTTCTGCCATCAAAATAGCGGTAAATCGCAAGGAGGAATCGCTGGAGGATCAGCTAAAGACTCGAAAATATATAAGTTGGCAAATTTTATTGGTAAGCTATGCTATAACAGTGTTATTAACGGTGTTGCAACTTAGTAATATCTATCCTGCTATGACTGTAGGCTATAAGCTACTACCGCTATTTATTTTATTTTTAGCTGTTGTGCTTGGTTCACTCTTAATTTATGTGGTGAAAAAGCGCAAATATAGAGTTCGGTACGAAAAAAATAGTGATTCACAGGTCATGGATGTGGATGAAGATCGTTATTGGAAGGGCGGTTTAATTTATATGAATCGACAAGATCCTTCAGTTTTTGTAGAGAAACGATTTGGGGTAGGTTGGACGATGAACCTTGCCAATCCAAGAGGATATATTGTCATTGGATTACCCTTTCTCTTATTACTGTTGATTTGTATATTTTCGTTATAAAATAATAGGGATCTATGATAAAAAATTCGTTCCAAGTGAGCGGGTTTTTTTCATATTGACTGGAGGTAAGTAGATGAGAATTCTTGTTGTCGATGACGATGTACATATTTTACAGCTAGTAAATATTTATTTAACAAGAGAAGGCTATCAAGTATTACGTGCAGAAAATGCCCAGCAAGCACTAGCATTACTTAACGGGAATTTACCCGATTTAGCAGTTGTAGATGTGATGATGCCAGGAATGGATGGATTCACACTAACCGAAACGTTAACACAAGATTACGATATCCCTGTTTTATTATTAACAGCAAAGGGTGAGCTTGAAGATAAAGAGCGAGGTTTTTTAGCTGGCTCAGATGATTATGTTGTGAAGCCCTTTGAGCCAAAGGAATTATTGTTTCGTATAGCAGCTATATTACGTAGAATGGATAAGAAAAATCAAATCACCATCCAAGTTGGCCAATTAGTCATTGATCGTCGTAGCTTCGAGGTTATTATTGGAGAAGAGACTCTTATCCTACCTTTAAAGGAATTTGAATTACTGGCCTTATTGGCATCACGACCTAATCAAGTATTTACAAGGAGCTATATCATGGAGCAAGTATGGGGCTATGATTATGATGGAGACGAACAAACATTGAATACGCATGTGAAGCGGGTTCGAGAGAGATTAAATCGTTTTGATACGGCTGTGGAAATCATCACGGTACGAGGCGTTGGCTATAAGCTAGAGGCAACGTCATGAAAACTTTATACAGTAAATTTGTAATGACAACATTGCTAGTGATGATTGGGAGCTTGTGTATTGGTTTTTTAGCGACGAATACCTATTATCATCAAGTTGTAAAAGAAAAAAATGATACAAAAAACGTTATTATCGCACAGGGGATTGCGCAATATATTGAGACTGCGAAGCCAGAGGACTTAAATAGTTATTTCATGACACTTGGCGAAATTGGTTATCAAATATATGTAACAACTGGAGAACAAGGAAACTTCTTTGGTGGAGAATATCGTGATAAGACATTATCAGAATCGGTTGTAGAGCATGTTCTAAACGGTGAAGTCTACCATGGTATGCGAGATTTCCCAAAAGAAACTTTTATGACAGGCTTTTTTGCTAATGAGTTGGTTAATACAATCGGTGTGCCATTTACGTATGAAAATAAGTCCTATGCATTGTTCATAAGACCAGATATTCGCTTATTGTTTTCGGAGGTGCATACATTGCTTGGTGGATTAATGCTTGCGATGATAGTACTGAGTTTACTGGCTATGCTGCTATTTGCGAAGGCATTAATTCGTCCCATTACAAAGCTAACAGCGGCGACTCGACAGCTTGCACATGAAAAGTTTGATACCGTTTTAGACATTGATCGTAATGATGAATTAGGCCAATTGGCTACTAGTTTTAATATAATGACAGAAAAATTACAGGAAAATGATCGCGTGCGTAAGGAGTTTATAAGTAATGTATCGCATGATTTTCAATCCCCTTTATTAAATATTCAAGGATATGTTGACTTACTAAAAAATCCTTTACTGAAGGAGAGGGAACGACAGGAGTATGCAGCCATTATCGAATTAGAAACTAAACGCTTATCAACTTTAACGAAGCAATTATTGTTATTAACATCGCTTGACCAATCGACACGAATTGTCAAACGTGAGCGCTACCGATTAGATGAACAGTTAAAGGAAAGCGTACGAAAATATCGCTGGCAAATGGAAGAGGCTCAGCTCCAAATCACATACAAACTGGAGCAGGTTATTTTTAATGGGGATGCAGGGCTTCTACAAAATGTCTGGGACAACTTGCTGACAAATGCGATTAAGTACAATATCCAGGGAGGTCAAATACATCTATATTTACAGCAAAAACCTGCTTCGCTTGAAATCCTTGTTGAGGATAAGGGAATAGGTATGACTGCAGCTCAATTAGCAAAAGTCTATGACCGTTTTTATCGAGCAGACACTTCTAGAACGAAGCAAGGGACTGGATTGGGGTTAGCGATAGTTAAACAAATCGTAGAGCTACATGGAGGTACTGTGCATATAGAAAGTACAGTCAATGCGGGGACAAAGGTTTATATAGATCTCCCCATTTTGTCATAAGGAGTTCATGTAAAGTTCATGTTCTCCCGATAAACTGCTACTTAGTTGAAACAAACTAAGGGGGAGTTTTCTTATGGAACAGAAGTGGAGCATACGCCTTATTCGATTGGCAGCCATTTTTGCTTTAATCGGGACCTATTTAGGCTCACATATGTCTGGTTCAGGTAGCTACGAATATAGACCGATACATGCCCATATTTTACTTGTTGGTTGGCTGAGTATGTTTGCGTGGGGTATTTTTTATCGAGCTTTTAAAGTCAAATCACAAAAATTAGTGAATATACATGGTTGGACAGCTATTCTTGGCGTTTTTGGCTTAACATTAGGGATGTGGTTTTACAATATCAATCCATTTCATTTTGGCAGCACATTTACTTTAGTGTTCTTTATTGTAGGTGGAACTACATTATTGATTAGCTTTGCTTTGTTCATTGTAGTAACATTTATGATTAAACAACAAGAGGATTTAAAAAATTAAAAAAACCTACCGTGTTACATAAGCTAGTCGTGACGCGGTAGGTTTTTTATGTTTATTGGATATCTTGCAGCGATTTTTTCAGCCATTTTGTAGCTTCTTGATAATCTTGGGCAACACCTTGTCCTTTTTTATAGAGCAGACCGAGTTGGAATTGTGCCTTTTGGTGCCCCTGATTAGCAGCTAATCTATAGAGTTGGGCAGCTTTAGCAAAGTCCTTTGGGACGCCTTGCCCATGAATGTGCATTTGTGCTAATTGGTACTGTGCCTTTATATGCTCTTGTGCCGCAGCTTGCTCAATCCATTTGGCAGCTTCTGTGTAATCCTGTGTAACACCCTTGCCTTTATCAAATAAATTACCAAGCTGATATTGGGCACCAGCATGCCCCTGAATAGCAGCTAAGCGATAGCATCTGCGTGCCTCTTCAAGATCTATAGAAACCCCTAATCCTTGCTCATATACTAGGCCTAATTGATATTCAGCCTGAATATGCGACTGGTCAGTTGCCGCTCTCCACCATTGTACTGCCTCTGGATAGTTAACCGGAACACCATCTCCTGCAGTTAATAAAAGTCCTAGCTCATATTGAGCATCCACATAGCCCTTTTCAGCCGCAGCCTTCAGATAGGGTAGAGCTTTATCTGGTTGATGAAGTTGATAAACATATAGACGCCCAAGCTCGAAGCCAGCGCTAATATGTCCTTTTTCAGCAGCTAAGAGTAGCCATTTCTCAGCTAACACCATATCCTGTTCTTTTTCATAGAGAAGACCAAGGTAAAATTGTGCATGTAAGTGTCCTTTATGTGCTGCTAGCTTAAACCATTTTAAAGCCTCAAGGTGATCCATAGGTATTCCTTGGCCAGTGTTGTAGAGCATGGCAATTTGAAATTCTGCATTCATATGGTCTTGTAAAGCGGCCATATGAAACCATTTGGCTGCCTCTGTAAAGTTTTGAGGAATGCCACGACCTTTCAGATGCATATAGCCCAGATTATATTGAGCACTTGCATCTCCAGCTAAGGCAGCCATTTCAAAATAAGTGCTGGCCTCCACATAACTTTGTTCTACACCTGTACCATTATGATAAAGAAATCCTAAATTGTTTTGTGCACTGGTATTTCCTTGATCTGCGGCTAAGGTGTACCATTTGGCTGCCTCGAGGAAATTTTGCGACATGCCTAGCCCTTGATTATAAAGAACACCAAGATTGTACTGAGCATCTGCATTCCCTAAATCTGCAGCTATTTGGTAGTGATGGGCGGCTTCTGTATAATTTTGTTCTATACCTTGTCCTAGATGAAAGAGTACGCCGAGACTATAGTGTGCATTGGGATCGTTTTGATCTGCGGCTCGTTCATACCACATTTTCGCAAGCGCATAATCTTTTTTAACCCCTCGACCTTGGTTGTAAAGAGCCCCTAAATTATATTGGGCACTTGCATCTCCATTTTGTGCCGCAATTTCAAACCATTCAGCCGCATGCTTATAAGCATCTGGTGAGTGGTCTCGCTGATATAGGGTGTTATCCAACATCAAATCTTTCTCTTCTGCGACATTCGAATTAAAGCTACGATCATAGCGCTTTATAAACCATTCAACAATATCACTTGTATAATCGAGAACAATTTTAGCCGCCTTTGCCTCCACAAGTTCATTACTAGTATGGCTCGTCATTTTATATACGAGATTCATTAATAGGGAAATCCGTCGAGGATGAATATGAGCTGTAAAACTCCGATTATTTAACAGCATGCGAACATTTTTTAGTTTGGGCGTAGTATGCATTTCCAATTGATAAACCTCATATAAAATTTCCTCTACTACTAGAAGAGATTTCTGTAAAGAAACTTGAGGGTTTGAAATGGCGAAAAAACTAGCTTCCTGTAAATTTTTAGCTAATGCCGCGTACGACAACTGTCTTAACTTGTGACATTGTTCTTCAAGAATTCCGTAGTGTATGACGATAGTGCTCACCCTCTTTCGTGGTACTCTCTTTTTTCATATATCGGAGAAATATCGATATTATTGATATGTTTTCATGGGATTCATCAGTTGAATTGTTGCTGTTACATGATACTATTTGATATAAGGGAAATTCATAAATATGAAGAGCCTGACAGCCTATAGGTGGAGGATAGAAATGAAAAATATTGCAGCTATTATTCCAGCATATAATCCGCAACAATCACTCATTACCTATGTACATCAATTACTAGCAACGACCATTACACAAATTATTATTGTCAATGATGGAAGTGATCAGAAATATAAAGAGATTTTTGAAGATCTAAACAATATAGAAGGATGCCAAGTCCTTCAGCATCGAGACAATATTGGAAAAGGTGGTGCACTAAAAACAGCCTTTACATATATTCGAGAGCAAAAGAGAATATTTCATGGGGTACTCACAGTAGGGGCACATGGTCAGCATACATTACAAGATGTGAAGCTTGTTTTAACGATGACGAAGGTCTTTTCAGAGGGTATTGTGCTAGGCGTACGAAACTTCCATTCAGTAGATAGTACCTTTCTTTCATATTGGGGAAATCGTGCAACAAGCCTCTTTTTTGAACTGCTATATCACAGGAAATTAATGGATACTCAAACCGGTTTACGTTATATTTCGATGAATGAATTGCCGTGGCTAATGAAGGTGAAAGGTGAACGCTATGATTATGATACAAATATGCTAATTGCTGCACTTAAAAGAAAATGCCCTATTTTCGAGGTAGAGATTGGGCAGTTACGAATAAAAAAGAATTCCATTATTCAGTATGATGAAGTAACTAATGCAAGGTCCATTATAACGAGGATGCTTATGAATTATTTACGACCAAGAAACAATAATAATTAGCGTTTAAAATTAAAATAAAGAGCTAGGATAAAGTATAACAATTACTCAATAGAACGTAGCGAGTATAGAAAGAAGGAGCATATTTATGGAATATTCAGATCAAGTTAAAAATCGTGTAAAACGGATGGAAGGTCAGCTACGTGGTATTTTAAAGATGATGGAGGAGGAAAAAGACTGTAAGGCAGTAATTACGCAACTATCAGCCGTTCGCTCAGCTGTAGACCGAACAGTTGGTGTGATTGTTAGTACAAATTTATTGGAATGTGTGCAAAATGCTGAAGGAGATGGCGAAAAGATGAACGAGGCCATTCAGGAAGCGGTTAACTTAGTAGTGAAAAGTCGTTAATCATCGTAAAACTCACTGGAATGTAGTGAGTTTTATTTTTTTACAATTTAATAGTTATAATCGACGCCTATATTCTATTTTTAGGTAATTATTATTATAAGGTTAATCTTATTTTTATAGTTGAAGGTCTTAGTTGGGGAACTTGTCTCATAGCCTAGTAGTCACTTTCTTTGTTATGCTAATAATAACGATAGCGTAAAGGGAAGGTGATAGTGTTATGAAGAAATGGTTATTATGTGGCGCTACTTTACTCATGTTAAGCCCTAATGCTGCTTATGCACAGCAAAGGGAAACTACTTCCGTAATAAATCCTGTTATAGCAAATTCAACAGTAACAACCTGGGAGCAGTTTACAAAAGAACTAATAAAGAAAATTAATAGTTTTGAGACAGATATAAATATTACATATACTGGGCCGATGAGCGATTTCAAAAAAGAGATTATGGAAGCCTTAGATCAAGCTAAAAAGCAGACTGTATATGCAAGTGGACATATGGAAAGCATTAAAATTTCGGCAGATTCTGTAGGGAACGTATCCTATAAAATAAAGTATCTGACAAATCAAACACAAGAAGCAGCTGTACAAAAAAAGATTGGTCAAGTACTGAAAAATATTATAAAACCGTCTATGACTGAATTTGATAAAGTAAAAGCCATTAATGATTATATTGTATCGAATACTAGTTATGGGACTAAAACAAAAGCAAGCCCCCATAGTGCCTATGCATTGCTATTTGAAGGACAAGCTGTTTGCCAAGGTTATGCCTTAGCTGCACAGGCAATGTTATCACAGAGTGGAATTGAAACAAAATATGTGGTGGGATTTGTAAATGGAAATGAAGCCCATGCTTGGAACTTGGTAAAAGTAGATGGTAAATGGTATCATTTGGATACAACATGGAATGATCCACTACCAAATCGCATTGGTGCTGCATCATATGATTACTTTTTAGTGACGGATGAAGTGCTTAAGAAGGATCATTCTTGGATTCAGACAGATTATCCTGCTGCCTCAAGCACTAAATATAACTTTATGCAAAATGTTCATTTTGCGTATCCATTAAATAATGTCGTCTATTTTAGTAATACGGCTGATCACGATAAATTATATAAGCTAGAAATGGCAACTGGTAAAAAAACAAAAGTGTTGGATAAACGAGCGTTGTATATTACTGGAATGGGCCAAAATCTATATTACAGTGATTATAGTAACAGCGGTTATTTAACAAAGCTAAATCTGAAAACATTAAAGGCTGAAGTATTGGTTAAACAGCCAGTAACGAATCTAAAGATTAGTGACAATTATTTAATCTATAACATGAATGCTAAAGAGCATAAACTTAAATTAAATCAATAACAATTATTAACAGGCATAAAAGGACTTTGAACGGGTTCTTTGTGCTTGTTTTTGTATATAATGAAAGAAGAAGGTTGGAGGTGAGGAGTTTGTGGAAGAAATTAGCTATTATTGTGATAATCATTATTTTCATTGACCCCATTTATACGGCTGGTAAAGCAGTTGTCCGGCAGGTGGCGGACTGGACAAATAATGATGAAATAGAAACAATGCTTCTTTCAACAAAGGACAAAATCGTTGATGTTACTGCTAGACTTTCAGACAATGCCTCAATAGAAACGGCCATACCTATAGAAGACATGCATGATATGGAGGTAGCACCTACTGCTCAAGCAATTCAGAAGCCAGAGACGAAGTTAGTTGTGACAAACGTTAAGGAAATGACTGATGCAATGTATGCGTATTATAGTAGTTTCTCACCGAAATTTGAAATTCAATATAAAGGGAATACACAACGAATTGAACAAATTGTAGAAGAGGCCTATAACAATGCAATCGAACGAGATGATTATGTGTATGGCCATATTAGTAAACATTCAATTCGTTTTGAATATGGAAGAAACCAGGCAACAATATTTGGGGAGCAAAGCTATTTAATGACGCCAGAACAAGCTGCCTACGTCGAGATGAATGTCCAAGAGATCATCGCCAAAATCAGTAATAAATCTATGTCAGACGTAGAAAAGGTACGAGCTGTTAATGACTACATTGTGGCGAATACGGCCTATACCGATCAAACGAATTCTAGTCCCCATAGTGCCTATACTGTTCTTGCAGAGCAGGGAGGGGTTTGTCAGGGCTATGCATTACTTGCTCACTCCATGTTACAAAAGCTTGGGATTGAGACTAAATATATTGTAGGATATGTAGGTCAAGAAGGACATGCGTGGAATTTAGTGAAGTTAGGTGGTCAATGGTATCACCTCGATACGACCTGGAATGATCCAGTCCCAGATCGTAAGGGTGCGATTCGTTACCAATACTTTTTAGTGGATGACCGCACAATGGCAAAAGATCACTCATGGATTGCTGAAGATTATCCAAAAGCAACGAGCACACTTTATAGCTACTATCATGATATAGACTTCCCAGCACAGGTTGACGATCAATTATATTTTAGCAACATCTCTGATGACAATAAGCTATATGTGCTTGATATGAAGACAGGTAAGACGAAACGAGTAACAAATTCACGTGTACAATACGTCGTTTATGCAGATGGATGGCTCTATTATAGTAATTATTCCCGAGGCGCTTATTTAACAAAGATTCGTCCAGATGGTAGCGGGGAACAGCCCCTAAACCGCGAAGAGACAAAGGATTTATTTGTGAAAGATGGCTATCTTTATTTCACAACGAATGAGTTAAAGAAAATGGCCCTATAAATGGGGACATAAAAAAGGGCAGGACTTATAAACAGTCAGAGGCCCTTTTTGTTCGTTCAATTAAATAAGCAATTGGTGGCTGCTCACAAAGAGAAATGGAAACCTGCGGATAGGTTAATGCTAAAATATCTGTAAATGTTTTTAAAATAAGTGGATTATGCTTGATGGCACCTCCATTACAATATAGAGGAAACAGTCCATTCTGATAGCCTACTTTTTTTAAGACCGCTTTTGCTAAAAAAGCTAATTCTTGAGCTGCCTGTCGGGATATATGAATGGCACAAGCATCCTGTTGTTCAACGGCTTGAGCAACAAATGATCCCATCTTGGCTAACTGTGCATTTGTATAGGATGGATGAAATAACCATTCAGCCAGCTCGGTTACATTTTGTATACCTAAAGAATGAAAGACAGCCTCCTTTAAAATGGTTGTCTCACCTCGACCATCCTCCATTTTAAAGATGGCTCTTACCACCTCTTGCCCTAGCCAAAAACCGCTACCTTCATCCCCAGCTCGGTGTCCCCATCCACCAGCACGAACCATTTGCTGTCCATCATAGGCGTAAGCAATAGCTCCTGTTCCAGCAATAAGTAATGCACCTGCCTGTCCAGCGGTCACCCCAAGTAGTGTGGCTTCAGCGTCATTTTCAATAATAAGATTAGCAATAGAAAGCTGTGTGGCTGATAGGGCATTTTGAATAATGGCTGTAACCATTTCCTTGTCTTTTGGTGAATCAATACCAGCTAAGGCAAAGGTAGCTACAGCAATTTGAGAGCCGGCATGTTTTTGTAAAAAAGTATCTACCTTTGCTAAAAGCTCTTGTAATATTGCTGTAGCTGCTTCCATACCAATGGCTTGATAATTGGAGCCCTTTGTTGAAGCTGAATATTCCATAATACCAGTTTCTGCGTGAACGACTGCACATGCCGTTTTTGTCGCACCGCCATCAATAACTAGAAGCCATTTCATCATTGGCTCCATTCCTCAAGAAAGACTGTTAATTCTTTCTCCGCTTCAATAATGGAGTTTTCCTTTAATTGAATCCATTCATAAAGATTTTTCGTATTCATTTTTGCCTGTTCAAGTGCCGCTTTCATTGTGGCTGGAGCTGGACCACCTGGTAGTGTACGAACACCAACAAAAGATTCTGGTTGTAAGGTTTTATAAAAGTCCTCTTCTGAAATATTTAATTCTTTTCCTGTAATTAATTTAGATTGAGTATTAACGAGTCCCCATGTAAGGCTTGCTAGTGATTCCTCACTATGTGCAAGTAATACTTTAATACACTTACTAACAATGCTATGTGCTTGGCGGAAGGAAATATCCTCTGAACGTACTAATGTATCAGCCAACTCGGTAACATTAGCAAAGCTATTCTCTGCACGATTTCTTAATTTTTTTTTGTTCACATCCATTGTGACAACAAGTGAGCCAAATAATTTATAAATCCCAACTAAGCGGTCGATGGCACGCCATAAATAGGGTTGCATATCATCCTCAGTATCTACAATATCTCCAAACGGTGTATTATGTACCATCTGTAACACAGTGCTTGCATCTCCAACAACAGCCGATAGTAATGAACGGGTATGCTCAATTGAAACAGGGTTACGCTTTTGGGGCATAATAGAGCTTATTTGAACATATGGACTTGCGAGAGTGAAGGCATTGAACTCCTGGGTAGCCCATAATAAAAAATCTTGTGAGGTACGACCAAGGTTGAGTGCCGCAAGCTGTACAATACTTGCTGCTTCAGCAATATAGTCAGCCCCTGCCACTGCATCCCACGCATTTTCGATAATATCGTCGAATGCCAACAAATCGCGCATTCGTTCTCGGTTTATATTAAACCCTGTTGTAGTTAAGGCTGCAGCCCCCATACTGCTACGGTTAACAGTTTTATAGACGTGCTGCATGCGCTCAAAATCTCGTTCAAGCTGGTCGATGACAGCCTTTAAATAATGGGCAAAGGTTGTAGGCTGAGCCTGCTGCGTATGTGTGTAGCCAATCATAATAGTATCTACATGCTCCTCAGCTGCAGCGATTAAATCATCTCGCAATGTTAGTAGCTCTCGCATTAATAGCAGCAATTTTTGTCTGAGTGTCATACGATAAATGGCGATGCCCATATCATTACGACTTCGTCCAATATGAAGATTTCCAGCAACATCACCAGCAAGCTCTATTAATTTATTTTCAATGCGGAAAAATAAATCTTCGTATTGGGGGCTATAATCTTCTAAACGATAATAATTTAAATCTATTTTCTTTAGTGCTGCCCCAATCTGTTTCGCTTCCTCTTTTTTAACAAGTCCTTGTTCCTCTAACATTTTTAAATGAGCTATATTGATTTGAAGCATAATAGTTAGAAAATTTTTCTTTGCCTCTTCATAAGCTGGCTGTAACACAATTTTCCGATAGATGTTAGAAGGGAAAATCATCCCATCTTCCTGCTGCGTTTTGTTGCGAAAATCTTCAAACATTATCATGGCCTCCTAATAGATTAGCAGTTAAATAGCTGTACCAGCACTGCCTTTTGATAGTTTTTCAGAAATAATAAGGACAACTAAAATTAAGCAAATTTGTAAAACACCATAGGCACAGGCGGTCCCAAACTTAAATGCATACAATTTTTGAAATATAGCAACAGACAATGGAATAGTAGATGTACTGTATATAAGGATGGATGCAACAAATTCACCAAAGCTTTGTACTAGGGCTAATAGTGTCCCCGCTAATATTCCGGTGAATGTTAATGGTACGACGATACGTCTAAATGTATACCACCAATTGGCTCCTAATCCCCGTGATGCCTCTTCAATTGACGGATCCAGTTGTACAAGAGAGGCAGATGTTGACCGAAAAACAAGTGGCAAATGTCGGATGAAATAGGCTAATGGCAAAATCCAAAATGTACCGATTAATACTTGATTAAAGGCAAAGATGTTTTCCGTGCTAAAGGCGGCGATTAAATTGACTGCCACAACTGTCCCTGGTAAAGCCCAAGGTACCATTATTAACATATCGAGCAATGTCTTTCCTTTAAAATTTAAACGGACCATCGCATAAGCGGCGGCAACACCAAAGATCATATTGCCAAATGTTGCGACGATACCCATCTGTATAGAATTCCAAATAGGTCGCCATGTACGCTCATCGGTAAAAAGGGCCATGTAATGATCCAATGTATAGTCTGTAGGGAGTATTTGAGTCTTCCATGCCCCATCAACAGAAAAGGATATTAATATCAGCACTAATATTGGTAAAATCAAAATCAAAGTGCCGATAAAGGAGGCAATAGTTGCCGCTATTTTTATTTTCTTGGAGGATACCTCCGAGCGGTGGACACTGATCCCTTTACTGAGATTTTGATAATTTCTGCGATTTTGATACCAACGCATTATAATTAAAAATGTAATAGAGACAAATGACAGTATCATCGACTGAGTTGCAGCCATCTCAAGATTGCCATTAGTGCGCGATAAGTAGATTTGCATGGTCATAGTTCGTTCCACACCAAACATTAAGGGTGCTGTGTAAGAGGCCATGGATATCATAAACACTAATAAGGAGGAGGCAACAATGGAAGGGGTCAGCATGGGTAAAATAACCTTTGTCCACACGCGAATACGCCCTGCACCTAAACTAGTTGCAGCTTCCTCAAGAGCAGGGTCTAGCCCCTTGATGGCAGCTGATGCGGTTAAATAAAAATAAGTATACATGGTGAAAGTATGAACAACGATGACTCCCCAAATGCCTTTCAATGAAAAAGGTACATGATCTAAGCCGAATAAATGCTGAAAGATTCGAGGGAAAATACCACTATCTCCGTATAAAAAGGAAAAGGATAGCACACCGACTAGGGGGGGGAGTGCCATAGGGACCAATACTAAAATGGCAAGTATTCGTCTCCCAGGGAAGTTATAGCGTTCAAGTAAAAAAGCCATAGTTACCCCAACGATAGCGCAGCATAGGACGCTAATAATAGAAATATAAATACTGGTCCACAAAGCCTCTAAATTTGCTGGGCTTGCTAAATTGAAAAATTTTTTATAGTGAAGGAACCGTTCATCCCCAGCAAAGCTTTGAGTAAATGTTTGATAGAAGGGATAGACGACATAGGCGAACAACACTAAAAATAATGGCGATATTAATACATAGATAAACCAATTGGAATGAAAAATTCGTGTCCGTATACTTTCTTGAGAAGCATTGGCAGTTTGCTTTTTCATATTGGCTTCCTCCTATTCCCCTAAAAAATACAGCGAGTCATGTGAAATAGTAATGGTAATATCCTCGCCAATCTTTTTTATTTGGTCATAAGAATTAATAAGCATTACTTTAAGGGAAAAGGCGTTGCAATCTACAATATAATTGACGCTAATGCCTGTAAATTCAACAAAGGTTATTTTTCCTGTTAATGTATTATCCCCAGTCCCTAAATGAATAGATTCTGGACGAATTGAAATAAATACTTTGTCTCCAATCATATGCGTTAATGCTGGAGAGCTCTGTTGCTTTCGCCCAGTAAAAATATGTCCATTTGCTGTTTTCACTTGTAGTTCTTCGTCTTCCATTGCTTCTATTGTGCCTTCAATTAAATTGGTTTCGCCAATAAAGTTAGCTACAAAGCGATCTACAGGTCGGTGATATATTTCCTGAGGAGTCCCAATTTGCTTGATATAGCCGTTTTCCATGACCATGATTCGGTCAGACATCGCCATGGCCTCCATTTGATCATGGGTAACATAAATCGTCGTGACACCAAGCTCAGATTGAATTCGTTTGATTTCAATACGTGTTTCCTCACGTAATTTTGCATCTAAATTGGATAATGGTTCATCAAGTAATAAAATATCTGGCTCAATGACTAGTGCTCGAGCCAAAGCTACCCGCTGCTGTTGCCCACCAGAAAGCTCATTTATTTTTCTGTTTCCGTAATTTGACAGTTTTACTTGTCCTCTAATTCGATCAACCTTGTGCTGGATCTCTACTTTAGAAAATTTACGAACCTGTAAACCAAATGCGATGTTTTCATCAACGGTCATATGGGGGAAAAGGGCATAGTTTTGAAATACCATACCGATATTGCGTTTATTGGGCTGAAGCCGAGTGACATCTTGTTCATCAAATAGAATCTTACCTTTAGTAGGATAATAAAAACCAGCAATCATTCTTAATGTAGTGGTCTTGCCACAGCCGCTAGGGCCGAGAAAAGTGAAGAATTCACCAGCTTTTATTTCGAGATCTACATCTTTCACACCATACAACTGACCAAATTGCTTCGAGACATTTTCGATTGTGACTCTTTTCAATAAAAAGCTCCTCTCTAACAAAGGATTCATAGCTATATAGGGGATGAGATTGTAGATGAAAATCCACTAAAAAAGCTGGATTTTCACCCGAATACTTATTTACCACGGCCTTTAATATTGTTATCCCAGTATTCCATCCATTCAGTCTCTTTGTCAGACATTTGCTGCCAGTCTATATCGAATGTTTTTAAATCTAATTCTTGATACCACTCAGGCATGGAGGCCTTATCGATATCAGATCGTGTAGGAATTTGATAATAATCATTTGCTAATTGTGTCACCATCTCTTTTTCAAATAAAAATTCGACAAATAGTTTGGCATTCTCTAGATTTTTCGCATGGTTGACAACTGCAACACCATCTACCAAAATAGGTGCTCCGCTTTTTGGATAAATATAATCAAAGGGATAATCAGTTGTGTATTTTTTTAATAAAATATCTTGTAGATTCCACAAGGAGACACTGCCTTCTTGTCGTGTTAGCTTTAAGTACAGAGCATTAGGATCTTGCGTATATTCCTTCGTATTAGCATCTAATTTTAATAGCCATTCATAGCCTTTATCAGGTGAGTGGGCATCTTGTCGTACAATCATTGAAGAATATATGGTGCGCATTGTACCTGAAGCTAGTACGCCCCGAATTAAAATTTGATCCTTCCATTTAGAATCCAGGAGGTCATCCCAATCCTGTGGTCCATCTTCCTTTGTCAATAAATCACTATTGATCATAATGACCTCTGGTAGCAGCATCTCTCCAAACCAGCGGCCTTCTACATCTTTATGTGTAGCATCAATAGAGTCGATAAAGCTAGGCTGCCAGGCATGTAATAAGTCTTCATTTGCCCCAACGATAAGGGCTGATTGTGTGCCACCCCACCAAAAGTCAGCTTGAGGATTAGCCTTTTCGCCACGTAAACGCTCTAAAATTTGCTGGGCTCCCATTGTTAGAAACTCTACTTCAATGTCTGGATATTTTTTATTAAACTGGTCGATTACATTTTGCACCATTTCTTCGTCACGCCCTGTGTAAATAACAAGCTTACCGGATGGCGTTGTTGCCGCTACTTCTGTTTTGTCGCCATCTGTCGTTTTATCGTTATTGGCAGCATCATTTGTAGTTTTTTGGTCATCATTCCCGCTACATGCGGCTAAAACAAACAATATAAACACAAGGAAAAAACTAAGAATATGTGTTTTTTTCATCCACTTCCCCTTTCTTAAAGTAAGGTACTTACATAGTGCAGTATAATACGAAGGGGTAACTTTAATGTTAGAATTTTTAAAAAATTACTTTTTCCTTTATCATAACGAAGTGCCAATCCATTAGCAACGGGATTTCAGTAACATTCAAAAAAACTCCTTAAAAAGGAATACTTCCATTTTTAAGGAGTTGTCTAGCTGTTTAAGTTTGTACATCCAATAAGCTATCATTTTGTCGCCTTTGTGCAATAATTGTCGGCAATAACATACCAACTATTACTAGAACAATCCCCATAATTTGCAATGCAGTTAAAGGTTCATGTAGGACAATAACGGAAACGGTAACCGCAACAGGTAATTCGATCGCGCTTAAGATGGACGCGAGTGCACCACCAATTTTCGGAATGGCAATGGAGAATAAGTATATAGGTAAAATGATACCGAATAAACCGAGGGCTAATCCGAACTTCCATAAGCCTTCCATAAACAATTTGCCGTTCCAAATCACTTCTGGACTTAAGAAAATACTAATCATCATAAGGGCTACAAAGGAAACAATTAATACCCTTGATGTGGTTGTAACACCTTCTACTGGTCGAGAGTTGAATTGAATGAAGCAGGCAAAGGTAACGGCAGCAGCAAAGCCGAATAACCACCCTTGGAGAGGGATTCCACTTAAATCAACATTTAAAACCCCGGCAGCTAAAATCGTTCCTACAAATAAGATGATGATAGAAATTACTTCAGGTCGACTTGGTAATCTTTTATGTAGAGCACAATCAATTAACAAACCAATCCATGTAAATTGGAACAGCATTACTACCGCAAGAGAAGCGGGTAAATATTTGAGAGATTCTCCGTACACTATACCTGTGGTCCCGGTAAAAATACCAGCGAATAATAATATAAATATGCCTTTTTTAGATGGCTTAGGTAGTTTTCTATCTGTCAACATAAACACAACTAAAACGAGTATAAAGCCAATAATATATTGGCTCGATACAGCCTCAGCAGATGTAAAGCCATGCTGCATCGCTACTTTGACAATAGTCGACAAAATTCCGTAGCTACTAGAGGCAATTACAATCAAAAGAGGATAAATTAAATTTGTTTTCTTCAATACAATCTTCACTTCCTAAAACTGTTTCACCATATGATGAAATGGTTCATCGATAATGGACCATGGCTCAGTTATAACAAAGCCTAAACGTTCATAAAGACGACGAGCATCTTCTTTTTGAATTTCTACATTTAAGGATAACTTTGTATAGCCACGCTGCTTTGTCAGCTCTTCAGCATATTGTAAAAGTAATGTGCCAATGCCTTTACCTCGTGCTTCTGGTGTTACACAAACCGTATCGATATAAGCTTCATCTTCGTGGGCTTCTTGATCGACGATGATGGATGGAGCATTTTTAGCCTCTAACCATTTCACTAGGTTAGCGTCCATAGCAATGGCATGTGAGCCGTAATAATAAACGAGAATTCCTAATATTTGCCCATCTTCCGTAGCGACATAGGTATTTAAATAAGAATGTCGATTGTCATCTCGCTGAAAAAGAGTTGTCAGTTCTTGATGAACAGCTTCTGTCGATTGCTCGCCAGTTAAACGATTAGCAATATCACCAATCGCATCAATAATTAAAGGCACAACGGCATGGGCATCTTGTGGTTGCGCTTGTCGAATTGTAATACTCATCTTGAAAATCCCTACCTTTCTATAGGCAAGTATAACAAAGTTAATGGATGACACAAATTTTCGGACATACTCTCAAAAGTTAAACCTTTATAGAATGACAATTTTCGTGTTAATCTATAATGACTAGACTTTCAGGAGGACAATCATGACGAAGCAAGATAAGGATTTTATTTTAGTCTATGGAGATGCATTTATTGACTATATTGCTGATGATGTAACAAATACATCATTTACAAAATATATGGGTGGTGCAACAGTGAATGTTGCAGCAGGTATTAGCCGAATTGGGGCGCCTTCTGCCTTAATTACAATTACAGGGGATGATGAGGGTTCTCAGTTTGTGCGTGATGGGCTTGTAGAGGAAGGTGTTAAGCTGGACTATGCCATATTTGACCCAGCTAAGCGAGTAAGCGGTGTTTATGTGCATTTGACAGAAGCCTGTGAACGAATTTTTAAAGATTATGTGGATGAAACACCTGATTTACAAGTGGAGCCACTACAGTTAAATGAAGCCGCATTTAAACATGCTTCTGCTTTAACGGTATGTTCAGGGACCATGTTCCACCCGACGGCTCTAGCAACAACTCGAGCTGCTGTAGAAATGGCGAAGGACAAAGGTGCAATCATTGCGATGGATGCGAATATTCGTCCATTACGCTGGAGTAGTGAAGAAATTTGTCGAGAAACAATTACGTCGTTTTTTGAGGATGTAGATATTTTAAAAGTAACAGATGATGAGTTATTCTTCCTGACGGAAACGACTAGTTTAGAAGAAGGAATTGAACAATTAAGTAGCTATTTAGTGCCTATTATTTTAGTAACAGTAGGAGAAAATGGCACTTATGCCGTGCTGAATGGAGAGGTCATCCATGTACCAACTGAAAAAGTGATACCTGTGGATACTACTGGTGCAGGGGATGCATTTATGGCAGGGGTATTACGTGATGTTCATTACAATGGCTTACCTACAACAAAAGAAGAGCTTGTTCGCTGTACAAGCTTCGGCAATAAATTAGGAGCATTCGCAGCAACAAAGGCAGGAGCTTTAACGGCTTTACCATATTACGAGGATATTAAGCATTTACTGAAATAATCCTATGGAGTGTGACCAATATGGAAAAAAACTATGATGTTTTAGTAAAGGATCAAATCTTCTTTGGTGGTGCAAAAGATGCAGAGACGGCTTTTGAGCAAGAAGCTGTAGATGTTGTAATAGATGTTCGTGTGCAGGGACTTACTTCAGAAGAGCAAGGGGCCATTTCTTATTCATACAAGCATATGCCAATTGCAGATGAAGAAATTGCGGTAGCATCATCTATTCAGCATGTAGCTAAGGAAATTGCTTCGTCCTATGAGGCAGGACAGAAGGTGTATGTTCACTGTGGAAGTGGCGGTGGTCGTGCTGGTGTAGCAGCTACTGCTGCGCTAATAGAGCTAGGGCTGGCTAATTCCCTAGAGGAAGCGGAGGCAGCGGTCAAAAAGGCTCGTCCACAAGTAACAATTCGTCCTAAAATGGAAGAGGCTCTACAAAAACTTTATAAATAAAGGTAAAGATGTACTGATTAAGGTACATCTTTTTTGTTTTTAAGAGAAACAGCGCGTATAGAAGATAAATAAGAGACTACATTATCCTTTGAAAAATAGCGAGAATATTTAGGAGAGCTGTTTTAGAGTTTGAAAAAAACAACAATTTTGTTCTATACATGTTAGAACAAAATTGTTATAGTTAATGTATAACAACTAATGGGGTGATCTGTATGATGGAGGAATTAGCAAAAGTTCCATGGGCAGTGATAGCACCGCTCATCGTCGTTCAATTAATATTAATGATCGTAGCACTTATTGATTTGCGAAAAACACATGCAACAAATGGACCTAAAATTTTATGGGTATTTATTATTTTATTTACAAATATAATAGGGTCAATTGCGTACTTTATAGTTGGGAGAAAGCAGGCATGACAACATTACTTCAAGTAACTGGTTTGACCAAACGATTTGCAGAGCACAATGTTGTAGATGATGTTCAATTTATGTTAGAGGAAAAGACTTCAACGGCGTTAATAGGGCCAAATGGTGCAGGTAAGACAACCACATTATCCATGTTAACAGGGCTCTTAACACCGACTGCTGGAAGTGTGAAAATGCTAAATGGGGACTTACGTGAAAATATAGGTTTTTTACCCCAATATCCACAGTTTCATCCTTGGCTAAGCGCATTAGAATTTACTGAGATGGCTGCTCGGTTAAATGGTGTATCAGCAAAAAATGCTAAATTAGAAGCGCAAAAAACATTAGAGTTTGTCGGGCTAGGAAATGCCCAACATAAAAAAATAGATACTTTTTCTGGTGGGATGAGGCAACGCCTTGGTATTTCCCAGGCAATTGTGCATAAGCCAAAATTACTGTTATTAGACGAACCTGTTTCAGCATTAGACCCTGTTGGTCGTAGGGAGGTTCTTGATTTATTAAAAGGCTTACAACAAGAGACAACCATTTTATATTCAACTCATATTTTAAACGATGCGGAAGAAATGACGGATCAGTTGTTATTCTTACAAAATGGAAAACTAGTAGAGCAAGGAACATTACGAGAGGTACGACAACGTTTTGATGAGCAAAATTATATAGTTGAGTTCTCTAGTGAGGAAGAGGCAAAGCTTTTTGCAAGCTCGACTGATCATGTAGTAGGCTGTTATGTCTATATTGAGATATTGAATGAGGAGCCAACGATGAGGGAGCTGCTCCATCGTTTAAGTAATTGTCCTTATACAATAAGAAAGGTAGAACGACAAACAGCATCGTTGGAAGAAATTTTCATGAAGGTGGCGAAAAAAGCATGAGAGGATTCAATGTACTTCTACAAAAGGAATTTAGAGAGGCATGGCGAAGCTGGAAATTTTTGTGGATACCTCTTGTGTTTGCACTGCTGGGAATGAATGACCCCCTAATAAATTATTATATAATGGATATTTTAAATGCTGTTGGAAATGTGCCAGAAGGCTTTGAAATGTTGATGCCCGAATTAATGCCCGTTGACCTATTACAGGCATCTATAGGACAGTTTCAAACGATAGGGTTATTGGTGATAATGGCTTCTTTTGTGGGGATCATAAGTAAAGAACGTGCAAGTGGTATGGCTACCTTATTATATGTAAGGCCGATTTCCTTTGGAGCCTATTTTATGAGTAAATTTATTGTGATGAGTGCAGTTTGTTTTGTGAGTATTTTAGCAGGCTTTGCAGCAAGTGTGTATTACACTAGTATTCTATATGGAACATTAGAAATTGGACCTTTGCTTGCGAGCTTTTGTACGTATTATGTTTGGTTGTTATTTGTAATTGCTGTCACATTAATGATGAGCGCTAGTTTTAAAACGATTATAGCTACTACATGTGCCTTTATGGTTATCTTTGGCGGACAAATAGTCGATATGGTAGTAGGCCTATTCTGGACTATATCCCCATGGAAGCTAGCAAACTTTGGACCTTTACTAGTCCGTGGAACAATGGAGATGTCTGATTACTGGTGGAGTTTAATCATGACATTAGCACTGATAATTCTTTGTATTTGCTTGGGAATCATCATGATGAAAAAAAATGCAGCTATGACTAAAATTTAGAAAATATAGGACGGAAAATCTGGTACGTACTGATTTTTCCGTCCTTTTGTGTTAGAGTATTCCACCATTAATAAGCAGGATAAGCCCAACAAAGAGCATGATCCTAATAACGTTGATAAAGATCATAGAAAAGAGCGTATTTTGAAAAATGATTGATCAAATTTACTTTAAAAAGACTATTAGTCATTAGGGTAAATTCATGTGCTTACAAGGAATACTTAGCTAATTGTTCTCCCCAAGATGATAATTCAGTCTCAATAAATCCTGCTCTTTTATAGGCAAATTTTGCTGTAAGATTTTTAGGATCATATCCAATCATGATAAAAGGAATGTTTGCATGATTATTTTTCCTTATCTCTTCTATAACCAGATATATAGCTTGTTTGCCTATACCTTTACCTTGAAATTTTTCGTCAATCATTAGTCTATAAATCCAATAATTATTGTCATCAGGGTCTATTCCAAACATAGTAAATCCTATCATTTTATTATTAAGATAAATACCTTTTGCAAAGAAATTATCTAGAAACTGAACTTCTGCGATAGAATAAAGGTTGGATGCAATAAATGCTTGTTGTTCCTCTTTAACAGATAATCTAATTGCTTCTTCCCAATTACTTTTGTCAATAGGCTTTAAACAAATTTCCTTCAATTTGGTACTCTCCCTTTGAAGGGGAAACACGTAGTTTATGGGCTATTGAAACGCTATCCCCTTGTTTTTATGCCCAATCAAGTATAAATAATTTCTCATCGACAACGCCTCCTTAAAAGTACAGTTAATTACAAATTTATTATATTATATACAATTAAAATATGCCCTCAAGCTCTCTTTCAATGGCTGAAGTGTTCTTTAATACCGAGTATAGCCCTCTAGAATCCTTTGCTCCACTATAAGAAAAGCAAGTTGTTGATCTATGCTTGCCTCCCACTCCCATGTAGTATTAAGAAGCGCTTGAATTTCCTTATCTCCTTTAATTTGAATCCTAATGTTTAAATTTAATTCATGCTCACTGTAAACCCTATGTCCATCATTTGTCTTACTTGCTGGGAAAAATAGTCCATTTTCTTCGTAATAACGTAACTTTCAAGGGAGAATGTAAAAATAAATGACAGCAAAAACTGCGTTCTTGGAATATTCATAAATTAGGAATATAATGGTTGTGTAACTAAAAATTTGTCAAATAACTCGGAAAATACATAAAGTTACTAAGAAAGAAGGTACTTAAAAGTGGAGACTGAAAATTCCGATCGTTTCCTGACAGCATTTAATCGAATAGACCATAGATTACGAGATATTGTAGGTATAAAGGATTTTACGCCCTTTTATCGACTCATTGATCAAGCGAAGAAAAAAGAGGTATTAGTGAAGAAATACGAAGATGATTTACGGTCATACGCTGATTTGCGAAATGCAATTGTCCATCATCGTACTTCTATTAACTATGTAATTGCAGAACCACATACGGATGTAGTTGAAAGAATTGAATACATAGATGCTACGCTCGCTAAGCCTACTCTTGTCGGGCAAATGTTCAGAAAGAGAGTATTAGTTTTTCAAGAGAATGATTCCCTTAAACATGTGTTAAAGGTTATTCACCAACGAAAATATACGCAGTTTCCCGTTTATTTTAATAAACAATTTAGAGGCCTTATTACAACTGTAGGAATCACGAATTGGCTTGCCTCTAAGATGGGTGGCGACTATTTACCTAAAGGGATTCCTACGTTGCATGATATTTTAATGCATGAGAAAAATAGGGTGAATTACAAATTTGTTAGCAGGTACATAACGATATATCAAGCAGAAGAGATTTTTAAACAAGGTGTGGAAAGGGGTAGGCGTTTTGAGGCATTACTAATCACTGAGCATGGCAAACCACATCAAAAATTAATAGGAATCATTACACCGTTAGATATTGTAAAAATTGATTAAAAAAACGAGACAAGCATTTACGGGCTTGAATGTCTCGCTTTATCTTTTAAGCTAATGTATAATGACCCATTTGTTTGAACTTGTGCAAAAAAGACATCTTCAACGGAATGTACATTTTGTTTTTTCAACTTCTTCATTACCCAGTCCTCTGTTAATTCAAGCTCAACAATGTTTTCCTTGATAAGTTGACCATCTGATATAACCTCTGTAGGCAGATAAGTAGGTGGGGTAACATCTGCCTTAACATCCTGCTTTGTGGCAACTTGTTCGGAAGTTTTTTGCAGGACACTTAGTTTTCCATTTGTTTCAAGTAACGCATAGTGTATATCTTGTACAGAAAAGATGGCTTGCTCACGTAGCATCATTGTCAGCTCGTCCATATGCAAACGGTTTTTCCTTAAGGCAGATTCTAAAATAAGTCCATTTTGTACGACAATGGTAGGTTTGTCATCAATAAGTACACGAGCTTTTTTGGATTTAATCGTAATAATCGTCATTAAGTAGGTTAAGGCGCTCCACCAGACAAGCGATATTATTCCATCTAAAAAGGGTGTTTCCTCCTGTGAGGCAATTTCTGCAGCAATTGATCCAAATGTAATACCAGTAATATAATGGAAAAATGTTAATTGGCCCAATTGCTTCTTTCCAAGAATACGCGCCAAAATAAGTAATATAAAGAATGAAAGTGTTGTTCGAAGAATCATTTCCCAAAAGTTAGCATGAATAAAGCTTTCCATGCATACATCAACTCCTTTTACAGCTGTCGAAACATAGCTTGTGCAAAATAGTTAATAGTATGCGACAATCGTCAATAACAAAAACTAAATAGAGCGAGGTGGCAGCATGAATAATCAAATAAATGTCGCAAATCCAATCTACCCAATTATGATTTTGATAGGTGTTGCTCATCTTATCAATGATACGATGCAAGCTGTTATTCCAGCTATGTTTCCAATTTTTAAAAGTGAGCTAGGACTTACCTTCACACAAATTGGTCTCATATCATTTGTCTTAAATATATTTGCGTCTGCATTACAGCCTATTGTAGGGTTTGTCAGTGATAAAAAGCCAATGCCCTATGCTTTACCAATAGGTATGGTAAGTTCTTTTATTGCTATTACAATAATTGCTTTTACTACTCAATATTGGATTATTCTTATTGCGGTATTATTTTTAGGCTTCGGTTCAGCAATATTTCACCCTGAGGGTTCTAGAGTATCCTTTATGGCAGCAGGTTCTAAAAGAGGACTTGCTCAATCGATTTATCAAGTTGGGGGAAACTCAGGACAAGCGCTTGCCCCACTAATTAGCGCCTATATATTTGATATTTTCGGTCAGCGAGGTGCAGCGATTGTATTAGTAGCGGCAACATTCGGTATTATTCTATTAACTAAGATTGCAAGATGGTATAAAAAGCAATTAGAGCAAGAGCGTGCAGCGAAGAAAAAACGGGTGTTGGTTTCGACATTGCCACCACTAACAAAGAAGCAGGTAGGGGTAGCTTTAACCTTACTATTTACGATTATTTTTGCACGATCATTTTATACAACAAATATAACTAGTTTCTATGTGTTTTATTTAATGGATCATTATGATGTGAATCTTCGTCTAGGACAAATCCTTATTTTCCTCTTCATGGCATTTGGGGTAGTAGGGACATTTTTCGGAGGCTCTTTGTCGGATCGTATTGGAAGAAAAAATGTCATTATTCTTTCCGTTGTAGTACCAATGCCATTTTGCCTAGCATTGCCTTATGTACCGTTATGGGCTGCTATGATATTTTTAGTGATCATTGGTACATTGATCATGATTAGCTTCTCTGTAACGGTGGTATACGCACAAGAGCTAGTTCCATCTAAAATTGGCACAATGGCTGGTTTAACAACTGGCTTTGCCTTTGGTATGGGGGCCATTGGAGCCATGGTTATTGGTGTTTTAATGGACCACAAAGGTATTGATTTTACAATGATGGTCGTCTCATTATTGCCGTTATTATTGTTAATTGCCTTTTTCCTACCGAAGGATAAGCCAGCATCTTCAGCAGCTTAGTAAAAACATATCCTGACGGTAGCGAACGCAAAAAATTGAGTTTGCCTACAGTTTTTTTACAATGAAATAAAGTTTTCCACTACAGTCAAATTGTGATTAATCTCAGTCCAAAGAGTTAAATTGAAATGACAAAATGCCATCGAGAGTAAACTTCCCGATGGCATTTGTCAACAGTGTGAACGCATCCTTTAAAAAGAGGAGCGCGTTTTTTTTATTGTCTTAATGGGGATAAAAATTCCGCAGGAAGCTTCTCTTGATCAATCACATAGCCCTCTGAAATATGAACCTCATGCATTTTATCGTTGTAAGTGAATTTAAAGACACCATTATCAAAATCTGTGCCGATTTCCTTGAAGAAGATACCTTCGATGGATACGTATTTCGGACATGTAAATGCTACTTTAAAGTTTTCCTGTTCTTTGATTAAATAAGCACGAACACCTTTTTCGTATGTCTCGTTTGCATCATCATCAGTAGGACGTTGAACAGCAACAATATGAAAATCTACAAATGGAACTTCTTTTAACAGTACATTAAGGAACGATCCTTTAGTGATCTCTTCCCAACGGCTTTGTGCGCTTTGACCTACAATAATTTGTGAAATGCCATAGTTTTTCGCGACTTCTGCAATGACTTTCTGAATGGGGCGTTTTTCATTATCTTGCAATATAAATTTTTCGACCTCAAGTTCGTCTGATAACTTTTCCCATTGCTCAATGTAACTAGATTTCTCAGCGTCAAATGCATCAAGGGGTTGCGAATCAACTGAAAGAATATAGAGTGGGCAATCTAGCATTGTCGCCATTTTGTGTCCTCTACGTATCAAACGCTCACCATTTAAGCCATAGTAAACACAAACTAATATACTTTCGTCTAAACGCCCTTTTACATGCCTCATAAAAAATGTACACCTCTTATCTGTTGGTATTTTGTTAATTTCACTGTTAATTATAAAAAAATATCCTAAAACAGCTAAAATTGATGCTGTTACAGTGCATTATGCTCATTTATATTGTATACTTAAAAATGTATAAAAGTTAACGAAAATATATTGGAAAACCCTTGAAGTAATAAGCTTATATCAATAATTTAAAGTTATTTAATTTATGCATTACGTGCATCTATGCTAAATTGATTTCATATGCCACACTATTATGCAGTGTGTTAAATAGATAGTCAAGTGTCTTTATAATGCTGATATAATTGAGTTATAACTGTATAAATTATCTGAATTTCCACAAGTTATTTAGGCTTGCATCGGGTTAGAGGTGACTAAATAACTAAACATACCAATGACAAGACACTTTAACACCCCAACACTTTCCATTTGCAAAATTTCAAGAATAAATCTGATATGTTAGCTTAAACAAATTGCTATAATCTTAGCATTTACCATTCCAATACCACAAAAATTTGCTTGATGATTTTGATAGTAGGAGGTTTTCATTTGGTTACAGTACTTATCGCGATACTTTTGCCATTTGTCTGTGCTGCACTTATCCCATTGCTGTATAGGCGACTAAGGCATATAACACATCTTGGCTGGTTTGTTTTTTCTGTTCCATTCATCTTGTTTCTTTTACTTGCGCGCTATATTCCTCAAATTGCCGGAGGTAAAACATTTATCCATACATATGAGTGGATTCCCTCTTTTAATATAAATATTACAACATACCTAGATGGGCTCAGTATGATTTTTGGCTTACTGATTACAGGTGTAGGTAGTTTAGTCATTTTATATTCTATTTTTTATTTGTCAACGAAAGAATCTCTTCACCATTTTTACTGCTATTTATTACTATTCATGGGCGCTATGCTTGGCGTTGTTTTTTCAGATAACCTAATGGTATTATACACATTTTGGGAATTGACAAGTGTGTCATCATTCCTATTAATTGCATTTTGGCATCATAGAAAGGCATCACGTGCAGGTGCTAAAAAAGCAATGATGATCACAGTATTTGGCGGTCTCTCTATGCTTGCGGGTTTCCTGATGCTCTATGTAGCTGCTGATACATTTAGTATTCGGGACATTGTAGCTCATGTAGGGGTTATCCGTGATCATGCCCTATTTACTCCAGCATTAATCTTAATTTTACTAGGTGCTTTTACAAAATCTGCACAATTTCCATTTCATATTTGGCTACCTGATGCCATGGAAGCGCCAACACCAGTTAGTGCTTACTTACACTCAGCCACAATGGTAAAGGCAGGTATTTATTTAGTTGCCCGTTTTTCTCCAGTTTTTGGAGGAGAAGAGATTTGGTTTTGGCTAGTAAGTGTCATTGGTCTTGTTACACTTTTCTGGGGGTCATTTAATGCGGTTCGCCAAACGGATTTAAAGGCGCTATTAGCCTTTTCAACGGTAAGTCAGCTAGGCTTAATTATGAGTCTTTTCGGTCTAGGGTCTGTTGGTCATTACTATGGCTACACGAAAGACTCTATTGTATATACACAAGCAAGTTTTGCGGCATTGTTTCATCTCATCAACCACTCCACTTTTAAAGGAGCCTTATTCATGATGGTCGGGATTGTCGACCATGAAGTGGGGACGCGGGATATTCGCCGTTTAGGTGGCTTAATGTCCTTAATGCCTATCACATTTACAATCGCAGTCATTGGCAGCTTTTCAATGGCAGGATTACCACCATTTAATGGTTTCTTGAGTAAAGAAATGTTCTTTGCAGCGGTCTTGGCTATTCGGGATGTAGAGGCCTTTTCCATTGCTGATTTAGGGTTATTTTTCCCATTAGTAGCGTGGGTAGCCAGTATCTTTACCTTTGTCTACAGTTTGATTTTAATTAGTCGAACATTTTTGGGTAAACTACAGCCTGAGAAGATGGATAGAAAACCACATGAAGCTCCATTGGGTATGCTCCTATCACCAATTGTTTTGTGCCTGTTAGTAGTCGGTATCTTTTTCTTCCCAAACGTGTTAGGCCATTATATTTTAGAGCCTGCTATGGCAAGTATTTATCCTACATTCCCAACAACCTATGAATTAACACCACATATTTCTGCTTGGCATGGAATTAATGCGGAATTGTTAATGACATTAGGAGTCATTGTGCTTGGATTCATTTTATTCAAGACATTGAAAAGCTGGAAGCCGGTGTATCGAATTTTTTCACAAAAGTATACGTTTAATACGTACTACAATCGAATGATAGAAATAAGTGAGAGTGGTTCAGAGAAGCTTACTCGCAAATATATGACAGGTAATTTAACACATTATTTTGTCTATATATATGTATTTTTTGTTGCACTTATTGCTGGTTATTTTATTTGGTCAGACGCAATGACTTTTAATTTTGATATGGACTCTACCATTGAATCATACGAATTAATTCTTGTATTTGTTATGGTATTCGCTGCGGTTTGGATGATTTTTGCAAAGGGTCGTGTTACAGCTATGCTATTAAATGGCGTATTAGGCTATTCAATTGCCTTCTTCTTCGTCATTTTCCGCGCACCAGATTTAGCGCTAACACAATTAGTTGTAGAATCCGTAACAACTGCATTATTCCTTTTATGCTTTAAGTATTTACCTGATTTAATGCCTGAGGCACCTCGCAAAAGGGTGCAATGGTCTAAAGCCATGATTTCTATATTTGTCGGCGCAACAGTCACAATGGTTGGTCTAGCTGTTGTGCACTACGAGCAATTTGAGCCTGTTTCCAGTTATTTTAATGATGCCTACGAGTTGGCAGGTGGTTCAAATATTGTTAATACAATTTTAGGGGATTTTCGTGCCTTTGATACAATGCTTGAGGTTGTTGTGCTTCTTATTGCTGGCTTAGGGGTTTATACACTAACAAAGCTTAAGCCTCGAAAGGAGGAAGCAGATCATGAAAATTAATGATGTGATACTACGGACAGTCACTAAGGCAGTCGTCTTCATTATTTTAACACTTGGCGTGTATTTGTTCTTTGCAGGACATCATGCTCCAGGTGGTGGCTTTATTGGCGGCCTCGTGTTAGCTTCTGGCATTGTTTTATTGTATCTTGCTTACGATATAGAGACTGTGCATAAGGGAATGCCGTTTGACTTTAAAAAGGTTGCAGCTCTTGGTGTTTTGCTTGCGACAAGTACGGCAATAGGTTCTTTGTTTTTTGATGTACCATTTCTAACACAGGCCTATACGTATATAAATGTCCCGATTTTCGGGAAAATGGGTTTTTCAACCGTAACCATTTTTGAAGCAGGTGTAGCTTTAACGGTAGTTGGTGTTGTCGTGACAATAATTTTAAGCATAAGTGAGGATGAGTAGCTGATGGAATCTTTGATACTTGTTTTAGTAGGTATATTAGTAGCTGTTGCAACGTACTTAATCCTCTCTAAACAGTTATTACGTGTTATTTTAGGTACTGCTGTTTTATCACATGCTGCCCACTTGCTGATTCTAACAATGGGAGGTCTTAAAAAAGGGGATGTCCCATTATTAGGTGAATCAGAGGGGCCTTATACAGATGCATTACCGCAAGCCCTAATTCTAACAGCTATTGTTATTAGTTTTGCTGTGACTGCGTTTGTTCTCGTTTTAGGCTATCGAGCGTACAAAACAAATGGTTCAGGGAATCTTGATGAATTGAGGGGTACGCCGGATGAGTAATATGATTGTTTTACCATTAATAGTCCCAGTAATTACGGCTATTTTACTGGTGTTTTTAAAAGAGCATGTCTTTTTACAACGTATTATTAGTTTATTGACATTAAGCTTTATCGTTATTATTAGTGTTATTTTATTAGTAGAAATTCAAGAACAGGGGATCATGCGCATTGACTTTAGTGGCTGGGCACCGCCTTTTGGTATCTCATTTGTGGCAGATTCCTTCGCTACACTACTCGTGTTAGTGGCAAATCTTGTAGCGGTTATTTGTATGCTTTATGCAATTTTTACAATGGAATTAAGATATGAAAAAATGTATTTTTATCCGTTTACCTTACTTATGGTAGCTGGTGTTAACGGTTCATTTTTGACAGGAGATATCTTTAACTTATTTGTATGCTTTGAAGTGATGCTGCTGGCGTCATATGCCCTAATTAGCTTAGGTGGGGAAAAAATTCAGCTTCGAGAAGCATTAAAATATGTGCTTATTAATATTGTTGCATCTTGGATTTTCTTAGTGGCATTGGCTTTTCTTTATGGAACAGTCGGTACATTAAATATGGCCCATATTTCTGTGCGTGTGATGGAGGCAGGTGCTAATCCCCTTATTACAACAGTGGCACTCATTTTCTTAATCGTCTTTAGCTTAAAGGCCGGACTGTTATTATTCTTCTGGTTACCAGGCTCTTATAGTGTACCTCCCACAGCCATCGCTGCTTTATTTGCAGCCTTATTAACAAAGGTTGGGATTTATGCACTTGTAAGGACATTTACATTGCTTTTCCCAAATAATACGGAAGTCACACATATGGCACTTGGCATAATGGCCGGTATTACAATTGTAGCTGGTTGTATTGGTGCTCTTTCAGGGCGTGATGTTAGAACAATCGCTTCATATAATGTATTAATTGGTGTTGGGTTTATAGTAGCTGGCCTAGCAATGGGTACAGAGTCCGCCTTACAGGGTGTTGTCTATTATTTAATGCATGATATGGTGGCAAAGGCTATGCTATTTATAGCTGTCGGTATGATGATTTATGTAACTGGGGAAACGGTCATAGATAAAATGAGTGGGCTTATTCGGAACTATCCGTTCTTTGGCTGGCTATTCTTTTTAGCTATGTGTTCACTAGCGGGTATCCCGCCATTGAGTGGCTTTTTAGGAAAGGTTTTAATTGGACAAGGTGCTATAGAGGGCGGCAATTTTGTTCTATTAGGTCTAGGATTTTTCTCTAGTTTAATTGTTTTGTATTCATTACTGCGGATCTTTCTTTCCTCCTTTTTTGGCGAGACCATTATTAGCTTGGAGGATGAAAAGCCTTTACCCAAACGTGTGATACTGCCGTTAACTTTACTAGCTGTATGTACTATAAGTTTAGGAATCGGGGCTGAGAAATTGGCTCCCTTTGTCACCGATGCAGCAGAAACGTTATATACACCATCTATCTATATAGATGCTGTTCTTGATGGTGAACAATGGCAAGGTGAGGTGAATAAATAATGGCGATGCAGTTTATTTTAAATTTATTTATCGCAGCACTTTGGTTACTCTTGCAAGATGAAGTGACACCACAATTTTCAACGTTTTTAATGGGGTTTATCGTAGGAATGGGCATATTATATGCGATGCATCGCTTTTATGGCACTCAATTTTACTTGCGGCGAGTCTTTTCGATTATCAAGTTATTATGGCTATTTAATTGGGAGCTGTTTTTATCAAGCTATAGTGTATTAAAACAAATTACTACACCAAAGCTAAACATTACGCCTGGTATTTTCACTTATAAAACCGCACTCAAGGGAGATTGGGAGATTACGGCACTAGCATTACTGCTAACATTAACACCCGGTTCTGTCGTCATGGAAGTTTCTGAAGAGGGCGATGTCTTTTATATTCATGCCATGGACATCGAGCAGTCTAAGGATGCTGTCATTCGCTCTATTGGGAAATTTGAACAAGCAATAATGGAGGTGACACGTTAATGATAGAGAATATTTTACTTCTGGCTCTCGCCTTCTTTAGTATTTCCATCGCGCTGTCGTTATATCGGGTTATCCGTGGCCCATCTATGCCTGACCGAGCCATTGCTCTTGATACAATTGGTGTAAATCTTCTATCCGCTATTGCGATTGTTTCGATTATATTAAAAACAAAGGCTTATCTAGAAGCTATTCTTATATTAGGTATTTTAGCGTTTATTGGGACTATTGCCTTTACAAAATATATTGAAAGAGGTGTGATTGTTGAACGTAAATCAAATGATTGAATGGGCGGCAGTCATCCTAATTCTGATCGGTTCTATTGTGAGTGTTATTAGCGCATTTGGCATGATTCGTTTACCAGATGTTTATACGCGATCACATGCTGCTACCAAAAGCTCCACGTTATCCGTGTTAACTTGCTTATTAGGTACATTTATTTACTTTTGGGTGCACGATGGTTATGTTAGCGTCCGCTTAATTTTAGGTATTCTATTCGTCTTCGTTACAGCTCCAGTTGCCGGACATTTAATCTGTCGTGCGGCTTATCGTTCTCATGTTCCATTAGCAGAAGGCTCTGGCGAGGACGAATTAAAAGATAAATTATTTACGGAAAAAAAATAAGCACTAGACCTCCAAATGGGGGTCTTTTTTGTTTCCTTAGAAATTTTGAAGGGATAATTATTAAGTTTTCGGAAAATAGTAAAGGAAAGTGGAATTGAAAATAGTAAATTGACTAATCTGAAAATTTTGTATATAATATTTCATTTAAAATTTTCTTGTTTATCTTGATTATTATTTCAAAAGAGTATATCTTAATTAGCAGATAGTTTTTTTATTCTCTTATATGAATAAATATCCAATTTACTATTTTTGAGAAATGTATTCTCATACACAATAACTTATAAATAAAAGGAGATGCTTAATAATGAAGAATAAATTATTCATGATGATTCTTGTACTAGCTATTGGCGTACTAGCAGCTTGTGGCGCTAAAGAGGATGACGCAAATAATTCTAATGCTGATAGTAGTACAGACAAACAAGTATTAAAAGTTGGTACTTCAGCAGACTATGCGCCATTTGAATATGTTGACGCAGCAAAAGGTGAGGAGATTATAGGATTTGATATTGATTTAATTAAATTGGTTGGGGAAAAAATAGGTGTAGACATGCAAGTGCAAGATATGGACTTCAACAGTCTTGTGCCAGCGTTACAAGCAGGGAAAATTGATGTAGTAATTTCTGGTATGACACCCAATCCTGAACGTGAAAAGGTAGTAGATTTTTCTGATCAATATAATGAAACAGAGCAGGTAATTATTGTTAAAAAAGATAGCGGTATTAAAAAGGAAGCTGATTTAGCTGGTAAAAAAGTCGGTGTGCAAACAGCCTCTATTCAAGAAAATTTAGGTAATGAAATTGCAAAAAAAGTGGATGTTTCAGTTGAAGGACGTACACGAATTCCTGAAATTATTCAAGATATGATGTCTAAGCGCTTAGACGCAGGTATTTTAGAGGGTGGCGTTGCGAAGGGTTATTTAAAAACAAATGATCAATTAGCAGCCTTCCCTGTAGAAGAACAGCCTGAGGATTTCAAAGCGATTGCTGTGCCAAAGGGTAGTAATCTAAAGGAAAAAATTAACAAAGCATTAAAAGAACTAGCTGAAGAAGGCAAAATCCAAGAGTTAGAAGAAAAATGGTTAGAAAAAGTTGAATAATACATGTATGCGATAGCTCCTATTTGAGCTATCGCTTATGCTTTTCAGTTCAATATAATACGCTTCGGCATGATTTCAAACAAATGCTGAATCAAGATGAAAAAGAAAGGAGGGAGCGCTGTGAACTTGGATTTTACAGCAATCGTTCCCTCTATTCCTTATATTTTAAAAGGGATAGGTGTTACACTCCAAATTGCAATTGGTGCATCCATTATTGGGTTTATCGTCGGTATATTACTAGCCTTATGTAAAATTGGAAAGGTAAAAGTTTTACGTTGGTTTGCTGATTTTTATACGTCGATTTTCCGTGGTACACCACTAGTATTACAATTATTAATTATTTATTATGCAGTACCACAATTATTAGATATTCAAATCGAGCCTATTCCAACGGCCATTATTGCATTTGGATTAAATTCAGGTGCTTATATTTCGGAAATTATTCGTGCAGGTATTAATGCAGTGGATAAAGGGCAAATGGAGGCAGCACAAGCCCTTGGCATTCCTTATGCAAAGATGATGAAGGATATTATTATTCCGCAGGCAGTAAAAAATATTTTGCCCTCTCTAGTTAATGAATTTATTACACTAAATAAAGAAACAGCAGTTGTCACAGTAATTAGTGCCCTTGATATAATGCGTCGTGCTTATATAGTAGGTGGTTCGACATATCGATATCTTGAGCCTTTACTATTTGCTGGTATTATCTATTACCTCATGACACTTGTTTTAACGTTCCTTGGTAAACGAATCGAGAAAGGAATGAGAAAAAGTGATTAAAATTGAAGATTTACACAAATCATATGGACAGAATGAAGTACTAAAAGGTATTTCAACCGAAGTTAAAGAAAAAGAAGTTATTGCTATTATCGGACCTTCGGGATCTGGTAAATCAACGTTCCTTCGTTGTCTAAACTTATTAGAAATCCCTACGAGTGGAAAGGTAACAATAGCTGGGGATGTTCTCACAGATAAAGGGACAAATATTATGAAGATACGGGAAGAAGTAGGGATGGTATTTCAGCATTTTCATCTTTTCCCACATAAAACAGTACTAGAAAATTTAACGTACGCTCCAATTAATGTAAAGGGAATGGATAAAGTAGTTGCGATACAAAATGCAGAAGAGTTACTTAAGAAAGTAGGTCTCTTCGAAAAGCGCCAAGAGTATCCCAACCGTTTATCTGGTGGACAAAAACAACGTGTTGCCATTGCCCGAGCGCTTGCCATGGATCCAAAGGTCATATTATTTGATGAACCAACCTCAGCACTTGATCCAGAAATGGTTAAAGAAGTATTGGCCGTTATGAAAAACCTAGCAGATAGTGGCATGACAATGTTAATTGTTACACATGAGATGGGCTTTGCACGTGAAGTTGCTGATCGCATACTTTTCTTAGATGGTGGCAAGCTCATTGAGGATGCCCCACCAGAGCAGTTTTTCACATCTCCTTCAACACAGCGAGCAAAGGATTTCTTAGAAAAGGTTTTATAAATAAACAAACAAACGCATTAAGCTCTCTTCGAAAAGGGAACTTACTGCGTTTTTTTATTCAGAACGCAAAAGTATAAGGTTATCCCCCTATTATGATGTAATTACATAATTATGAAATTATCCCCATACTATATCATGTGTAAGTTAGCTACGAATAGAAAAGGGTGGCGGGGTATGGTTGGATTTTGTGCATTCTATGTAATTAAAGTGCATATACTTACAATCAATTTGTTTTTTGCTTATAATAGGGAAGTCAGAATTTTTTTCTGAAAAAAAGTAGCCGCAAAGTGAGCGATTGCGATTGAAAAAATTATTATATGGTGTTTTTTTCATTGTTTTTATAGTCATTTTTTTGTACGTAAACAATCACTGGCTAGTCTTTAGTAAGCATGTGTTCGAATCAGAAAAGGTGCCTGCCAGCTTTGATGGGCTACGCATTGTACAAGTATCGGATTTACATGATGCCCTCTTTGGTAATAATCAGGAAAAACTGATTGCTAAAGTTAAGGAGACAAATCCTGACTATATTTTTATCACAGGTGATGTGATTGATAGCAATCGCTATGATTTAAACCAAAGTCTACAGGCAGTTAAGGGACTAGTAGACATTACGGACGTTTATTATGTACTAGGAAACCATGAAGTAGCGACGAATAAGGTAAGTGAAATTTATGAGGCGCTATCATCGTTAGGGGTACATATACTGGCCAATGAATCGACCGTTTTAGAGCGCGACGGGGAGCGCTTGGCGATTGTTGGGATAGAAGATCCGTTAATGGGTAGATCAACCGAAGACATGTTGGAGTTGGCTACAGCCTATTTACCAGATGATATGTTTAAGATGTTACTGGCGCATCGACCTGAAGTGTTTAATACGTATGTAAATGATGGCATAGACTTAGTATTTTCTGGGCATGCACATGGAGGGCAAGTTCGTATTCCAGGACTTGGAGGACTTGTTGCCCCAGGACAAGGGCTGTTTCCGAAATATACGGCTGGTGTCTACGATGAAGGAATCACTAAAATGGTGGTTAGTCGTGGCTTAGGCAATAGCTCGGTACCATACCGCATTTTTAATCTTCCAGAGATTGTTGTGATGGATTTAAAGAAAAAATAAGCACTGTGTAAAAATTAAAATTTACGCAGTGCTTTCAATTTGTTTTCGTTCTAGACGTTTGACAAGGTAAATGCTTATTTCATACAGAATAATCATTGGGATTAATACGAGGAGTTGGCTAATAAAGTCGGGCGGTGTAATGACAGCGGAGCATATACCCATTACGATATAGGACCATCCCCGTATTTTTCTCATGGATTCAGCACTCAGTACCCCGATAGCTGATAAAAATAGGGCAACGATCGGTAATTCAAATAATAGCCCAAGCGGTACTGTAGTCATAATTAAAAAATGCATATATTCACTAGCGGATACCATGACATCAAAATTGGTAGCACCTATGCCGACTAAAAACGAATAGCTTAGCGGGTTTACTACAAAATAGCCAAAAGCGATTCCTAATAAGAACAGTGCCAGCATAACGGGTGCATAGAGTCCTAAAAATCGACTTTCCGTTTCCTTTAGCCCTGGTTTTACAAAACTCCACAGAAAATGAACAAGAAAAGGCATGGCAAGACCAAATGATAAGGTAGTTGAAATGGTCATATAAAATTTAACGACCTCAAGTGGTCCTAAAATAATAAGAGAATGACCACGAGTTACAAAGGGAAACCAAATATTAATAGTAGAAAAAACAACAATAAAAAAAAGAATAAAAACAGTTAGCCCTTTTATTATTTGTTTACGTAAATCCGAAAGATGTTCCAATAATGAGGTAACAGGTATAATAGGCTCTTCTGCTACTTGTTGATCTTCCATTTTTACTGCTTGTATTTCAACTAAAGCCTCCATAGGTAACGGAGGCTCAGCTTGTGGTTTATCAAGAGGGCTTAAAAACTTTCTTTTTCCATCCTCATAAGGATCCATAGGAAACCCTCCTACGAAACATCAGATTTTTTTTCGACCTTTTTCACAGAATCATCATCATCTTCCATCAGCCCTTTGGTAGATTTTTTGAATTCTGCAAAAGTTTTACCTACCGCACCGCCGATTTCCGGTAATTTTCTCGGCCCAAAAACAATTAATACAATAACTAAAATAATGACTAATCCAGGTACTCCAATTGCTCCAAGACCACCCATATGCCTTGCCTCCTTAAAATAAAATTATTAGATTGTAAAAAATTAAACTAAGGAACCACCTGATTGACTATATTTTATGACACCTTCTGCACAACGATAGGCTAGTGCTCCCAATGTTCCAGTCGGATTGTAGCCGCTATTATGTGCAAAGTTTCCAGCGCTTACAGCGAAGAGATTATCAACATCCCAGTGCTGTAAGTAATTATTCACGACACCTTGCTCTGGCGTTAAACTCATAACAGTCCCGCCAGTGTTATGCGTTGTTTGGTAAGGAACGATATTATAATCGGTAATTTCAGCATTTGGCACGATTGTTTTTGCGCCCATTTGCTTCATAATGTCTGCTGCACGCGCAGAAATAAATTTATGAAGTGCACGATCCTGATCCGTAAAGTTGTACGTTAGTTGCATTAATGGAAGACCGTATGCATCCTTGTAGGTTGGATCTAATGTTAAATAATTTTGCTTATGTGGCATGGATGCGCCTTGCGCACCAATCCCGAATGAACGTGTATAGTAATGAATAGATTGCTTTTTAAATTCTGGTCCCCATGTAGGTGTATCGGGTGGAGTTGGATTTGACCCAATTGGTCGTGTCCCTGTTTGTGTAAGAGCAATGTTCCCACCATGAATAAAATCTAAATCACTATGGTCGAAATTGTCGCCATTATAATCGTCTACACACATACCTAAAGAGCCTGCTCCCATAAATGTATTGTATTGTTCGTCAAAGAAACCAACAGCCCCAGGTAAGATTTGATAACAATAATTTCGCCCAAGTGTCCCTTTGCCAGTAGTTGGATCATATCTTTCACCTATGTCAGAGACCATTAGAAGCTTGGCATTATTAAAGACGTAACTAGTTAAAACGACAGCGTTGGCAGGCTGAATAAATTCTTCTCCTGAGACAGTATCGATATATCTTACACCAGTAACTTTATTGCCCTGTTTTAAAATTTCAACAACGTTTGAATTGTAACGTAAATCAAAATTACCTGTTTTTAATGCAGTAGGAACAACTGTAATTTCTGCTGAGGATTTTGCGCCATATTCACAACCGAAACGTTCGCAGAAACCACAATATTGGCAAGCGTTAATCGTTTCACCATCAGGGTTTTTATAAACCTCAGAGACGTTTGCTGATGGTACCATGTAAGGTGTTAGCTTTAAGTCCTGTGCCGCCTTTTCAAATTGCATAAGCATAGGAGTTTTCTTCATAGGTCCGGTTGGATAAGGGTTTGAACGTTTTCCACTAAATGTATTTTTATCATCTCCCGAAATGCCAGCTGTTTTTTCAAACTTGTCCATATAAGGCTCAAGTTGATCATAAGTTAATCCCCAATCCTGAATGAGATATTCTGGCCCAAGCTTGTTTGGACCATAATGTTTATCTGTTAGCGTTTTTATTTGGAAATCATAGGGTAAAAAACGGAACGTCATTCCATTCCAATGTGTTCCTGACCCTCCCAGCCCCTCTCCAAGTAGAAAGGAACCTAACTGGCGCATTGGTAATGCCTTCATATTACGATCATTTCGAAAAGTAACTGTTTCTTTGGACAGATTTTGCATTAAATCATAACGAATGGCATAACGGTATTCATCATGAACGTTTAAATAATCTTCAGTACCACGCTTTTGTCCTCGCTCTAAACCTACTACCTTTAAACCGGCTTTCGCACATTCAGCAGCAACGATACCACCTGTCCAGCCTACACCAACTGTTACAACGTCTACACTTGGTAATGTTTTGGCCATGTTTTACCCCCCTTAGTGGTTGCCCAAAGATTTAGGCTCAATTTTTTGGAATTTCGAATCTTCAATTTGTGATATATAAGCCATTTGGTGGCCAGGGAAGTTCTTCATGCGCCAGCCCTCCATATTACGATTCCCTCCGTACATTGGGTCCGAATAGGCGCCCTCTAATGTAGCAGCTCGTAACAGTGTAAAGAAGAATGCTGATTGCACACCGACCATTTCAACTTCCCCCTTTTGAAAGGCTGTTAAAATTTCGTCAATCTGTTTACCATCCAAATCGTTGAAGCTTTTTTTATAACGCTTTTGAGCTTCATCTTCCATTTTTTGAATACCTTGTCTGAAAATTTCAGCTCGTGTTAGGCGGCTTTGATAGCCTTGAGTAGGGGTACCTACATCAAAGGGGCCTTGCATATATTCTTTAGAATTACTACCATAATTTCCTGCTAATTGGTGATCGATAAAATAAGGGACATCTAATCCTATAGCACCTGGACCTAAGTCATCTTCTGGAAAAATACGTTCTGTTGCCTTTGATAAAATACTAAAATCTCTTTCATTTCTAAAAAACATTTTTGCTTTCGGCGAACCAAGAGCCTCATTCGTAGTACCGTGTCCACCATGCTCCAGAGTAGAAGTACCTTTACCATTGATGTTGTAGCCTACTAGTCCTCCAATTAATCCACCACCGACTAATGTACCAGCAGCAATACCAGTTGTCTTTAAAAAGTCTCGACGTGAAACATTGTTCTTGTCTGAACTCATAGTAATCCTCCCCTCAAATTTTTGAATCTATCCTAATTCTAATAATCAGCAAAAAATATAAATTATAATCAATTTCTGTTGGAAAAAGTTTTAATTTCATCCATTAAAGCCAATGAATTTTGTCAATCAATAGCGAAAGATACCGATAACTTAGAAAAATGTAGAAAATTGTTAACACTATAACAATAGGTAAAATGGTATTATTATACATTAATTAATCTTATTGGAAAAGTTTTGTTGACTTCTTCTTTTGCTGACTTTACTCTGAAAGTAATGCATAAATAACTGAATTTTATAGCTAAAAATGGAAGAAGTGAGAATAAGGAAATGTGGATAAAAGGAATTGGCGGTAAATTAGTCGTTGCAATTATTGCTCTTGTATTTGTGACGTGTGGAACGCTGGGACTGTCTACTTGGATAAATAGTACTAAGGCAATGAATGAACAAGTGGAAACAAACTTGGTTTCTAGAGCTGGGGATGTTTCACAATACATAGAAGAACATTTTCAATTAACATTAGTAGAGGTTGAGGCAATAGCAGAGCAAGAGGCTGTACGTAGTATGGATTTTGAAAAGCAAAAACAATATTTATCGAAACGTCTTGCGGATAATAAAAACTACCTTGGCTTTGGTATTATTAAAGCTGATGGAGTAGCCCATTATTTGGATGATACAACTGCTGATTTAGGTGATCGTGATTATGTAAAGGAAGGCTTTACGGGTAATTCAGTTATGTCTGAAATTACGATTAGCCGCGTAACTGGTGAACCTGTTATTTTAATTGTGTCTCCAATCGACACTGTGTCAGGTGAGAAAGCATTATTACTAGCCCGTATAGATGGTTATTATTTATCCAATATTGTCGAGGATATTAAAGTTGGAAACAGTGGGTACGCATTTATGTTAGACGCTAACGGAACCATCATTGGACATAATAATCACTCCTATGTGAAAGAGCAAAATAACCCCATTAAGGAAGCGGAAGAAACAGGTGTAATGACTGGTAGAGCATTGGCTGCTAAAGAGATGATTGCAAATAAAAGTGGTTATTTTTCTTTTGAAACAGAGGATGCAGGTACTAACTTGATGGGCTACCATACGCTTGATAATGGTTGGAAAATGGGAGTTGTAGCTTTAGAAAATGAGATGTTTTCAGGGCTTTCTAAGCTCAAGACGAACTTTATTGTCACAACTATTATTGTCTCATTATTAGGGCTAATCATTTCGTTTGCTATTTCACGATCTGTTAGTAGACCGCTTCGTCATGTTCTTCGCATTAGTGAAGGCTTATCAGAGGGTGACTTTACACAAGAGATTCCTGAAAAATATTTAAAACGCATTGATGAGATGGGGACAATGTCGCGTGCATTGGATCGCATGACTGATAATATGCGGGAAATGATAGCAAAGGTGAGCCATGAAGCTACTACTGTGAATGAAGCTTCTTGTGACTTAATGGGAGATGTCATAGCTGTAACAAAACATTCTGAACAAATAGCAGGTGCCATAAATGAAGTAGATAGAGGAGCACAAAGCCAAACCGTGATGGCAGAGGAAAGTGCATCTGCTATGGAGCAAATGGCTTTAGGGATACAAAATGTAGCTGAAGTAGCCTCAACCATTGCTTCAAATACAGATTTTATTTCCCAGAAAATTAGTGAAAGTAATCATGCTGTCCAACAATCAATTTGTCGGATGAATGAAATTCAGGAAGGGACTACTGCTGAGCTGATGATTATTCATAAATTAGAAAAGGAGTCTGAGGAAATAAACTTAATTTCTAATATGATTACAGCTATTTCTGAACAAACAAATTTATTAGCACTTAATGCATCTATTGAAGCTGCACGAGCTGGAGATGCAGGTAAGGGCTTTGCAGTTGTGGCAGAAGAGGTTCGCAAGCTATCAGAGCAAACAGCCGAGTCTGCTACTAAAATTAATGTGTTAATTGAACGAGTTCAATCGTACACCTTAGAAGTCGTGAAGGCAGCAGAATCAGGTGAAGATAACGTGGAACGCGGATTAGCATCCATTGAGGCAGTGGGCGAACGCTTTGAGGAAATAGTTCGAGCTGTTGGGGAAATAGCTGGCCAAGTTGAAGAAATGAATGCTTCAGCTGAACAAATGTCTGCCAATACTGAGGAAGTTTCAGCTTCTATGGAAGAAATGGCTGCCACTGCACATGCTGCAAGTGATTATGTACATGAGGTAACAGATGCCACAACAGAACAGTTAAAAACAGTTACAACGATGAATAATCAAACTGAAAAACTGTCAGAAATGGCGAAACGTTTATATGAGGCCATTCAAAAATTTAAATATTAAAGAAGAGGAGCTGTCCAATTTTGGCAGCTCCTCTTTGGTTAGCGGGCTTAAATGTTTTGTATAGCTTCTAAAAGTTCTTCTTTAGAAATAATACATTCACCGCCTCCTTGTACCATTTGATCGCTTCCACCACCCTTACCATTAATGAGCGGTAATGCCTTTTCAGCAATAGCCTTCATGCTTTTAGATACATTTTTCCCTCTAGCTGCAACGAACTGTAGCTTGCCTTCACTTTCAGAAACAAGCAAAGTGATCATGTCGTCATGTTCAGAAACAATGGTACGAGCTAATTTTTGTAGTTCTTGCATAGTTCGTTGTTGAAAAGCAGCCGTCACAAGATTTCCGCTATTTGAAACGAGTGCTTTTGCTTCGTAGGTTAATAGCTCCTCTTTGGCTGCAACAAGTGCTCTTTCTGTATGTTTCTGAGCGCTTAGTATTTTAGTGAGGGCTGTAGCAGCTTCTACTTCAGGAACGCTTAGCTGGCGAGCTACATCGCCTAATACTTTTTTACGCATAGCAAGTTCATGCAAAACACGTTGTCCACAAACAAATGATACGCGAACATTGCCCTTCATTTTTTCAGTACCTAGAATTTTTATGGCATTGACCTGCCCAGTAGATGTTGGATGAGTGCCACCACAGCCGTTGTAATCATAGTTAGGAATGATAACAAGTCGAATATCTCCGGCCACTGCAACCTCTTTACGCAGATGATAATGGACCAGTTCATTTTCTGTAATCCATGTAGTTTCAATTGGACGATTTTCCAAAATGACTTCATTAGCTCGTGCTTCGGCTGCAGCAAGCTGTTGTTCCGTCAAAGTATCGACAGCAATATCAATTGTGACGTGCTCGCTTCCTAAATGAAAACTAACCGTCTGAGCATCAAAAAGTTCTACAAATGCGGCTGTTAAAATATGCTGACCAGCATGTTGCTGCATATGGTCGAATCGTCTAGACCAATTTAATGTGCCGTGCACAATGCCTTTCAACTCCGATATATCACCCTGCATGTAATGACGAATCTCTTCTCCGTTTTTCTCTACATCTATGACGTCAATTCCATTCAATGTTCCAGTATCATGGGGTTGTCCTCCGCCAGTTGGATAAAATGCAGTATTAGATAATACAACATAATGACGACCTAATTCGTCGATTTCTTTACTAACAATATGAGCATCAAACTCACGTAACATAACGTCCTGATAATATAATAAATTTTTCAAGAAAAAGCCTCCTTTTATGTAGATACGGTTTATGCAGGGTTGATTCCATTTTATTTTGGCATAATTACTTACAGGTGTATATGGCTTTTCTAGTTGACCCATGCTGAAATTGATTTAATATAGAAAGGAACAGCTAAAGATAAAGGAGCTAGTATGATGGAAATTACACAATTCTCAATGGAAGAAATTTTAGACCCAACCAATATTATGGAAGGGAAGCGGTACGAATTTATTTTAGATATTGAAATTGATGAAGAAGATGAGCTATATCACGAAGCAGGTATTGAAATTCGTGTTCTCATTGGTGAAAAGGCAGAGGAGCCCTATATTTTAAACTACTTCATAATGGAAAAGGCAGAGGGTGAATACTTAGATTTTGCTCTAGAGGATGATGAGCTAGAAGAAATTTTAGTATTTTGTAAAGAGGAAATAGCAAAGGCATAGAACGAAACAGGTAGAGAGTATATTCTTTACCTGTTTTTTTATTTTGATGAAGTAGAGGCCTTTATCTTCCAGAATGCTTTATGGACAATGGATTTATGTTGGTGTGATTAACATCGCACTAATCAAAAATCTGGGGTGAAGGGACGGACTTAAGGATAATGTAAGCTTATTGATATATTCTCGTAGAGTGAGGGAATTAAACTGAGTTTTAGGTTTCATCAATTCGGGCAATTTAAATAGAGAGGTGCTTATCTATGTCAACTTACACGCAATCCATTCTTATTGCATTTTTTATAACGATTATTTTATCATTTGTTCTTTTTATTCCATGGCTTATTTATACGTATCGAAAATATAGTTATTTGTCTATGTCTAAAACCATTATTATGTTCTCCTTTATTTTTTACTTTTTATCTGCACTTTGTTTAGTATTACTTCCGTTCCCATCTACAAGGGATACTTGCTCACTTCAATCGCCAGATACAGTCCATACAAATTTACGACTATTTCAATTTATTGAGGATATTTTAAAGGGTAGTGGTGTTGTCTTAACCAGTCCATCGACATGGCTTGTTATCACGAAACAGCAAGCATTTTATCAAGCGTTTTTTAATTTCTTATTATTGATGCCATTTGGTGTGTACTTACGATATTTTCTTCAAGAAAGAAGGTACTGGAAACGTGCATTTTTATTAAGCTTTTTGCTAACATTGTTTTATGAGATCACACAAAGAACAGGTATTTATGGCATTTTTAATTGTGCCTATCGCATATTTGATGTGGATGATTTATTGCTAAACAGTGTAGGTGCATTACTAGGTTTCTTTTTAGCTCCTATCGTGTGGGCACTATTTCCTTCTCATGAAGAAGTCGAGGCTAAAGCTGCTGAAATGGAAAAAAGTGATATTGTAAAACCAATATCTGTTTTACTGGCATTAGTCATTGATTTATTTATAGTTCAGGTGATTTGGTTCATTATTGGCACTCTAACTGGGTATAGTGGCACTTTCGAATTCTTAGTCATTATTGCACTATATATGGCCATCTTTGGCTTCATACCAAGTTTAATGAATGGCGCAACATTGGGTATGAAAATTATGCGCTTTACAATGGTCAATAAGAAAGGCAAAAGTATTGTAAGACAATCCTGGAAACGCTGTATAGCAATTGTTGCTACAGTATTGCTATCTGAAGCCATTACAACGGTCGGTAACATTCAATTAGATATGGATTCACCATTCTATGTTCTGCAAATTGTCATTTCTTTACTAGCCTCATTAGGAGGTTTTGCACTTACAATGATAATAGCTATTCATGTTATACGCGTCATTGTAAGCGGAGGAAAGCGTCGTTTGTATATCGATCAATATGCTGATTTGATGGCAACAAAGAAAAAATAAGGGGGCAAGTGGAATGAAATACGTCATCATTGGGGGAGATGCTGCAGGTATGTCTGCAGCTATGGAGATCTATCGTAATGTACCAGGAGCGGAAATAACGACTTTAGAACGTGGTTTTATTTATTCATATGGACAATGTGGATTGCCGTATGTTGTAGATGGTCGTATTTCATCAACCAAACGCTTGATTGCAAGAGATGTTGAAACTTTTCGGGGTAAATATGGCATCGATGCACGAGTAGGCTATGAGGTGGAAAAGGTAGATATAGAGAATAAGGTTGTTTCAGGTATACAGGCAAGTGGCGAAGTATTCGAGATTTCCTATGATAAGCTGCTTATAGCAACAGGGGCCGACCCAGTTGTACCTGTCAGAAGTGGAGTCAATCTAGAAGGAATCCACACCGTCAAAACAATCCCTCAGTTAGAAGATTTAATGGCTGATTTAACACCTGATATTGAACAGGTAACTATTATCGGCGGGGGCTATATCGGATTAGAAATGGCTGAAACATTACAAACCTGTGGGAAAAAGGTAAGACTTGTTCAACGAGGAAGCCATGTGGCAAAGATTTTAGATGAAGAGCTTGCTCAACATGTTCATGAAGAAGCAAAAAAGAACAATGTAGAGCTTTTATTAAATACAGATGTAGAAGCATTTGAAGGAAATAAACGAGTTGAACGGGTCATCACAAATAATGGCATCTTAGAAACAGATTTAGTCATTGTTGCTTCAGGTATTAGACCAAATACAAAGTTTTTAGAAGGCACTGGTATAGCTTTTGCAAAAAATGGGGCAATTATCGTCAATCGTCATTTAGAAACTTCCGTAGAGAATGTTTATGCGGCAGGAGATTGTGCCACTCATTTTAACATTGTGAAGGAGCGTATAGATTATATTCCTTTGGGAACAACTGCCAATAAACAGGGCAGGCTAGCAGGACTTAATATGTCTGGAAAGTTTGCACCGTTTAGAGGGATTGTCGGGACATCTATTTTAAAATTTTTCAACTTAACAATTGCTACAACTGGCATAAATGAACGCCATGCAAAAGAGCTTGGCTTTGATTACGAGGCCTTTAAATTATCAGCTCGCCATATTGCGGGCTATTATCCAGGTGCACAACGTATGTATATTAAGGTAGTTGTACGTAAACGAGATCAGTTGCTATTGGGTGCACAAATTGTTGGGCCAGCTGGTGTTGATAAGCGTATTGATGTGTTTGCAACGGCATTGTATAGTAAAATGACATTACCTGATTTGCTAGACTTAGATTTAGCTTATGCACCACCATTTAACGGTGTGTGGGATCCTTTACAGCAGGTAGCGAGAATGAATGGACGTTTATAAATAGGAGGTATAGAGCAATGAGTATTTATGATATTAACGTGACTTTAGAAGATGGTACTGACTATAGCCTAGAGCGATATAAAGGGAAGCCAATGTTAATTGTCAATACTGCTTCAAAATGTGGCTTTACACCACAATTCGAAGAATTAGAAGGTCTCTTTGAAAAATATCAGGATGAAGGTCTTGTTGTACTAGGTTTCCCGTCCAATCAATTCAAGCAAGAGCTGGCCACTGCTGAAGAAGCTGCTTCACAATGTCGGCTGGAATATGGGGTAACCTTCCCGATGCATAAAATCGTTAAGGTGAATGGTAAGGAAGCGCATCCGATTTTTGATTATCTCACTTCTCATTCTAAAGGGTTTTTAAGCAAAAGCATTAAATGGAATTTCACCAAATTCTTAGTGAATCGAGATGGCGAGGTTGTTGGACGCTACGCATCGGCAGATAAACCAAGTAGTTTTGAAGATGATATTAAAAAAGTTTTAGCATAATAGTTAGAAGGATTCATGCACAGACTGTGTATGAATCTTTTTTTATTAATTAAAGCAGTAAAAACACGTTCATTGATTGAGAATAGATGATTTAAGGTTGCTGTAAGCTTACGACAATTTTGCTGTAAGTTTGAGGGCGTATACTAAAGTCAGAAAGAAGAGGAGGAGCGTATATGACGCCATTATTAAGGGTACAAAACGTTGAGAAAACATACGGCAAGGGCGCTAATACTTTTACAGCGTTATCTAATATATCATTTGAAGTAAAAAAAGGTGAATTTGTGGGCGTAATGGGTCCTTCAGGGGCTGGGAAATCTACGCTTCTCAATGTGTTAGCTACAATCGATACACCAACGACTGGTGAAATAATTATCGGTGATACGAACTTAGCACGTATGAAAGATGCTGAATTAGCGGATTTTCGTCGTGATAACTTAGGATTTATATTCCAAGACTATAACTTACTTGATTCTTTGACAGTACGAGAAAATATAGTTTTGCCACTGGCTATTGCAAAGATGCCAACAAAGGCTATTAGCGCTAGAGTCGACCGTATTGCTTCATTGTTCGGCATTAGTGATTTACTAGATAAATATCCTTATCAAATATCGGGTGGACAAAAACAACGTACAGCTTCGTCACGCGCGTTAGTAACAGAGCCAAAATTAATCTTTGCTGATGAGCCTACGGGTGCACTTGATTCAAAATCAGCAACTGATTTGCTGGAAAGCTTAAGTGACTTAAATCAATCTCAGGCAGCTACCATTATGATGGTTACCCATGATGCTTTTGCAGCGAGTTTCTGTCAGCGAATATTATTTATTCAGGATGGGCAGTTATCCAAGGAAATTCATCGTGGGACTCTAACAAGGAAACAATTTTTCCAAGAGATCTTACAGGTGCTGTCAAGCATCGGGGGTGGAGTAAATGACGTTATTTAGTTTAGCGCGTAAAAATATTCAGCGTAATTTGTCCAACTATTTTTTATATATTGCCTCGATGGTATTTAGTATCGTCATTTATTTTACATTTGTGACATTGAAATATAATGATGATCTTTCAGCCTTAAAACAATCCTCTCAGCAAATTAAAGGGTTGATGAGTGCATCGTCTGTAGTCTTATTGTTCTTCATTGTCATCTTTATGGCATATTCGAATTCATTTTTTATGAAGAAACGAAAAAAGGAAGTAGCACTCTATTCACTATTAGGCGTGCGAAAGCAAAAGATCGGCCTCTTGCTCTTCTTTGAGAATCTAGTCATTGGGTTAGTCTCTCTAGTATTGGGGATCGTTTTAGGATTCTTTATGTCACAAGGTTTGTTAATGATATTAGTCCGACTCATGGGGTATGAAATTGTTGGAAACCTGACATTTTCGATAGAGGCACTGGTGAATACAACAGTCATTTTTACAGTATTGTTTTTATTCACGTCGTTACAAGGCTATCGTGTTATTTATCAATTCAAATTGATTGACTTATTTCATGCAGAAAAACAGGGTGAACAAATTCCCCGTGCCTCTTTAGTAGCTGCGGTTTTAGGAACTGCACTCATCGCATTTGGATATTATACAGCTGCGTCTGATATGTTTACGAGTGAAATTTGGCGATTCTTCACGGTTTTAGGTACGCCACTAATGGTCATTGGCGTAACGATCGTGGGGACATATCTTTTATTCCATAGTGTAAGTGTTTTTGTGTTAACAGCTTTAAAAAGAGCCACATCTTGGTCTTGGAAAGGTTTAAATTTAATTGGGGTTTCTCAGTTATTGTATCGTATTCGCGCAAATGCTAAATCATTGTCGATTATTGCCATTTTAAGTGCCACGACAATTACAGCAGGCGGTGGCGTTTTCGGTATGTATTATAATGCAGAAGCAACTGTACGTCAGATGCTGCCAAATACATTTATGTGGAAAGGCGATCCCGTTGATTTTTCACAGAAAGACGTTATCTATAATGAATCACTGTCTGTGAAAAACTTACGTGTCGATAATGAATTTTCATTTTTCGAATATACATTACTTAAGGAATCTGATTATAATCGTTTAGCAAAATTACAAGGTAAGGATCAAAACTTGCATATTGCTGATGGATCGACGGTGTTGCTGGATGCCGCATATGATGAAAGATTTTCGCATGATTTTACTGGGGAAAACTTTAAGTTAAAGAATGGTGATTATTTCCATGTAGAAAAAATGTACACAGAGAGCGTTCTAAACTTTATTCCTGCGGGAACGGTACTTGTCGTGAATGATCAAGAGTTTGCTGCGACTAATGCAGAAGAGATAAAGATGCAGGCTATTGGATTAGACAATGATTTGAAACAACAGGTCGTTTCACAAGACATTATCAAGCAATTGTCGACAGAACAACAAGAATCCTTCTCTAGTGTTCCTCAAAGCTATGAGGATAGTATAGCAACTGTAGGAGCATTACTGTTTGTGGGTAGCTTCCTTGGACTAGTTTTTCTAGCGGCAACCGGTAGTATAATTTATTTCAAAATTTTAACGGAAGCTGAGGAAGATCAGGCGAAATATGCGATTTTAAATAAAATTGGTGTCAACAGTAAGCAAATTTTAAAGACTGTAGCAGGACAAGTAGCTGTTATCTTTAGTGCACCACTTATCGTAGGTATTGTGCATAGTGCATTTGCGTTACTAGCATTTTCACAGTTATTTGGTATGAATATTACGAAGCCAGTAATATTATGGATGATTGCATATTCAGCTATTTATTTCATCTATTATATTTTTACTGTACGTTCGTTCTACAAAATTGTAAGACAGGGGAATTAATATGAAAAAAGTATTTTTTGGAATAGGTGCATTGCTTATCTTATTCGTAGCAGGGTTAGTTGTATTGATGACTGTAGACTTTAACCGTTTAAATAAAGACACTTACTATGTCCATATCACGGCTGATGGTGAGGTAGAGGAGTATAAGGCAAGTAACGGTGAAATTTTTAAAATGTATTGGTATGAGCTTCCTGCCTACAATAAAAATGGCAAAGAAAAGACATTAAAGTTCTCAGCTCATAAAAATTTACGCCATGATGCTTATTTAAAGCTTTATGTTAAAAAAGAGACGGAAGTCACTTCCTATGATGAGGTGAAATTCCACGAGGTACCTAATAAAGCGCAAGATCAAATGAAATAGCTAAAAGGAGCATCCACTAGTCAAACTAGTGCTGCTCCTTTTTTAAATTAATGGAAACGATTGTACCCTTTCCTTTTTCAGAGGTTATAGTAACAAAACCTCCATGGGCCTCAATAATATCTCTAGCAATGGCGGTCCCTAAGCCAGTACCAGCCGTATTGTCGGTATTGGTGCCGCGGTAATAGCGCTCAAAAATATGCTCTAAATCCTCTGAGGAGATACCCTTTCCATTATCTGCTATCGTAATGGAATCTTTATCGACAGACACATGGACAGATACATCAGGAGTATTATGAAGCAGGGCGTTGTGTAAAAAGTTTATGATCGCTCTGCGCATAAAATGTTCGTCAATGAGCTGGTGATGGTTCTCTGAGATTGCTTCAAAGTCTATATTGGCAAGTTCAAACTGTGGTGTATTTAATGTATCAATTACAATTTCCCGAATAAATGGCACCATGTTCACTTCTTTTAAAGTGAGTGGGAGCTGCTGATGTCTTAAGCGCATCGTTAAATTTAAGTCATCAAGCAGATTTTGCATATGCAATGACTGTTTCTCGATAATTTGTGCATACTCGGCCTTTTCTTGAGAGGTGAGTGTCTCGTCATCTAAAAGCTCTGCATATCCCCGAATAGAGGCAAGCGGTGTTTTCATATCATGAGAGACATTGCTAATCCATTCCTCGCGCATCAGTTCAAGACGCTTGCGTTCCTGCTCATGTGCAGCGAGTTCCCTGGATACTTCATTTAAATTTTCAAAAACAGTTTTATATACACCACCAGGCGTTTTAACTGGCTGATGCTCATGATTTTTTAAATGACGAATGCGTTCGATCAAGGCATAGAGAGGCGTCGTTAGCGTACGACCAAATAGCCAGCCGACCAATGCAGCGACTATTAAATCAGCAATAACAATGAATAACCCGAATTTACCAACAAACTGTAAAAAAGAGGTGCCAGAAATATGCATGACTAATCTCTCAACTTCACTCCCTTTTACACCAACTAGATAACTAATCTCATCCTTGACTCCTACATAAACCGTCGTATCAGCATCAAATTCTTTATATTTGTACACTTGTATCAAATCAACGGGTGCGTAATGGGAAGGTGCTTCCTCTGGGGCAAAATGAGAATCAATGACTTGACCATTCACATCAAGTAATTGAATCCAAGCATTTCGCATATGCAACTGTTCTAGTCCTTCTGCACTTATGGAGGTTTCGCCATTTTCTATTTCAATGTACTGCTGAAAATTCCGTACGAAGTCCTCTTCTTTCGATTCAGTCGCTCTATCAGAATCATTATTAAGTTTATACGACAGGAGACCAATGAGAATGGCCGTATTGACGAAAATAACGATGATCACAATGGATAGAACAGAAAAGAGAAAGCGAGCAGTCAATTTCCACTTCATTCTTGCGCCTCTTTTGGTATGACAAACTTATACCCAAGACCTTTTACAGTGGTGATAAAAATAGGTTTAGAGGCATCCTGCTCAATTTTTTCTCGCAAACGTCGAATATGCACCATGACAGTATTATCAGAACCGAAAAAATCTTCTCCCCAAACACGCTCAAAAAGGGTTTCTTTACTTAAAATGCGATGAGGATTGTGCATAAAACATGCCATTAAACCAATTTCCTTAGCTGTTAACTCCAATAAAATCCCATCCTTGTGGACTTCTGTTTCGTCAGCGTTTAGCTGGAAGGGTCCAACTTGTATTGTTTTTTCTGCCATGCCTGAAGTTGTTTCGTGTGTTTGATAACCAACTCTACGTAACTGTGCCTTCACACGATAGGCAACTTCCTTAGGACTAAATGGTTTTGTAATATAATCGTCGCCTCCGATGGCAAGCCCTAAAATTTTATCAATTTCTTCATTTTTAGCAGACATAAAAAGCACAGGTACATGCGATATTTCGCGAATGCGTCTACATAAATCATAGCCTTCCCCATCAGGAAGCATGACATCTAGAAGCACAATATCTGGACTTGTTTGCTGAAAGCTTGTCCAAGCATCGTGAATGGAGCCGGCTGTATAAATTTGTTTATAGCCTTCTTTTTGTAGGCTTACCTTTAGAAGATTAGCTAAATCTGCCTCATCATCCACTACTAATATGGTTGGCTCTTGCATTATTCACACACCCTTTCTTATGATGAATACTTTCTTTTCGAAAGAATCCTTATATGTTATGAAAATCATTATAAATGAAATGTACTGGAAAGAGGAAATGAAGTATTACTAATAAAAGCCCTTGTATACTTACATTTAAAAATTGAAGATGGAGAAGTGAAACCTTTACAGCTACTAAACGTAAAAAGAGTATAGACAAATGAGGAGGAATGGCAATGTTTAAAAAAATAGCTGCCGATGCATTAGGATTATCTGATATTGGAGTAGTCGTTCAAAGAGAAGACTATGATAAAACTGATGCTGATGATTTTATACTACATGAAATAGATGAAAAAATTTACTTTTTAATTAAAACAAAGGCAGATGAATACTGCTTTACAAATCGTGCTATTCTCCATGTAGATGGCGAAAGCGCTATGAGTAAGAAACGATTACTACGTCGCTATGATTATTCTATGTTCGCCATTACAGATGTTTTTCTCGAAACAGCAGGAACAATTGACCTTGATGTCGAAATTAAGTTTACAATCGGTAATTCTCCACTTTCCATCGACATTCATAAACGCTTTATTGATGACATTAAAGATTTATATAAAGCGCTACATGCGATTAGCTACGAACAAAAGAACAATGCCTATAAGTTAGAAGTAGCAGAAAAAAGCTTACATATTGCTTCTTCATCACTTGGACGAATTGGCAATGATAATATTTCTCCGTCCGCATCATTTGAGGCAATTACCCGCTTTGCAAATACTTGGATGATTGATCATAAAGATCAGTACAAAAAAGAAGATTTCTCACATATTTTTGATTTATATATGAATAATTAACGGTTCAAAGTAGTTTTGCCTGCTACTGAAAGAAGAAAAAAATAGCTCTCTGCAAATGTGGAGAGCGTTTTTTTACATATAACTTCATACATAAAAAGACAAACTAGGAGCGTGACGAAAAATGACAAACGAATTGCATGTGCTTGACAAAGAGGGACTAGAAAGTGACTTTATACAGCAACCGCAAGCCGCTGAGACATTGTTCGTAAATGAGTTCATAGATGGTATTTTAGATCCTTCACAAGAAATGCTTGGACCAGTTAAAGATGGTGGAACAATCATTGCCAATACTACACCTGGATGCTGGGGACCCATGCTAACACCAACTATACGTGGTGGACATGAAGTAACGAAGCCCGTTTTTGTGGAGGGGGCTGAGGTGGGTGACGCGATTGTCATAAAAATTAAGTCTATTCAGGTTACTTCAATGGCCACTTCCTCTGGTCACGATGAGCCCATCACAGATCGCTTTATTGGTGATCCGTTTGTTTCCGTAAAATGTCCAGGTTGTGGCAAGCTCCATCCAAGCACTGTTGTTAAAGGTATAGGACCTCAAGCAATTCGCTGTTCGACATGTGATACAGATACGGCACCATTCAACATGACTAATGGCTACACAATGGCGTTTGATCATAAAGGACATATAGGTGTAACGGTTGGACGAGAGGGTGCCCGTCGTATTGCTCTTGATGCCAAAAATTACATGAGAACGCCCGAAAACTCTATTCAAAATCCTGTTGTAGCATTGGCACCAAGTGACATAGTAGGTGTCATGGCTAGAATGCGTCCATTTTTAGGTCAGCTTGGTACAACCCCTTCAAAGGCAATGCCCGATTCTCATAATGCAGGTGATTTCGGTTCATTCTTAATTGGGGCACCACATGAGTATGCCTTCACACAGGATGAATTGGATTTACATCGTACCGATGGACATATGGATATTAGCAGAGTTCGTGAAGGTGCAACGATTATTTGCCCTGTAAAAGTTCCTGGTGGCGGCATATACATTGGAGATATGCATGCTATGCAGGGAGATGGTGAAATTGCAGGACATACAACTGATGTAGCAGGGATTGTACAGCTTCAAGTTCATGTCTTGAAGAAAGTAGCATTGGAAGGCCCTGTGTTACTACCAAATGAGGAAGATTTACCATATACAGCAAAGCCATTTACAAAGGAAGAAAAACGTCGTGCACGCGAGCTAGCAGAGGAATTCGGTGTAAAACAGATAGAAGAGGCTTTACCCGTATCAATAGTTGGTACTGGCAAAACGTTAAATGAGGCAACTGATAATGCTATTCGCCGTGCATCCAAGCTATTTGAATTACCTGAATCAGAAGTATTGAATAGAGCAACCATCACAGGCTCTATAGAAATTGGTCGTCATCCAGGAGTAGTCACAGCAACTTTCCAAGTACCTAAAACGATACTGAAAAAGGTTCGAATTTTTAAAACGGTGAAAAAACAATACGATTAAAGAATCAATTTGTATGAAGGCAAACTTTCAAGGGTTTGCTTTTTTTGTATGAGTTGTGAGTAGAAAAAGTGAGTATTTGTCGGAAATTTGAAGTTAGAATTGAAATCTTATGATGGGTTGATATAATGATAAAAGTTTAATGTCCACCAAGGTGTAAGTATTAAAATAGAGAAATAGTAAAGTCGGTGCTGAATGTCAGAATTAGTGCGAATAGGAAATAAAATTGAAAAAAAGAATATCGTTAAGCCCTTTCTTTTAAAGATGAAGGGAGGCGGACATGCACCTTCTCGAACAAATTTTGCTGATGCCTTTACAGGAGCGGTAGGAGGCCTAATCTGTATTTTTGTATTGCTTTTGTTAACAAATTATACAGATGCCCCTTGGTTAATGGCATCTCTTGGGGGGAGCTGCGTTCTAGTATTTGTCGTTTGGAATGCGCCATTGTCTCAGCCTCGAAATATTATCGGTGGACATTTGGTTTCTGCATGTATTGGGCTAACGCTGTATTCAACATTAGGTTCGAATATATTGTCCATCAGCCTTGGCGTTGGTTTAACCATATTTTTCATGGCCCTCTTAGGCATTATCCATCCTCCTGCAGGTGCCAATCCTATCATTATTATTCTAGGAGGCTATAGCTGGAGTTACTTAATCCTGCCTGTATTAATTGGAGCAGTCATTATTGTTTTCTTTGGTTTGTTAATTAATAATTTAAGAGAAACACGAAAATATCCACAATTCTGGTGATTAAGATTCCATCTATGAAGTACTCACTTCATAGATGGATTTATTTATTTGCATGTGGCATACCACTATTTTTTTAGCATATGTTAGTTAAGATTTGTTATATTGAAGAAAGAGTGTTAAAAACATGTATTTTAAAGATAGGGGAAGATCTTTGTTGGTCGAACTTGATGGGAGGCTCCAATTGTATGCTGTTGGACTGTGATGAGCAATTATTCATGACATATAAACAAAGTAATGTAGAGGGTGCTGAAAATTTACTTGCAACATGGCTAGAGGCAGAGGTAGATCTGCAAGAAGATCCAAAAATACTTGGTACTTCGCTCTCACCTAAACTATTTTTAGTAAACGAAGAAATGGCTATGAATATTGCCTTTTCCACAGCACGTAAATACTGGGGCCGTGCATCAACAGAAATGCAAATGTATTTTGACAAGTACGGGTTAGATGCAAAATTTGTGAATGATCGGCTCAATGCCTTTTTTTACACACAAAAAGGAAAAGAAACTTTTTTTGAACAGCTTTTTGCTCAACATACAATAGATTTGGAACGGTTAATTTGGTTGGTTTTTGGGAAAAGAATGCAGATGGAAATGCCAGTGAATGAGCTACAGACAATTATGTTATATAAATTTCAAGATGAGTATTTAGTGCATATGATGTATAAGGAACATACACCATTTTGGCATTGGCTGTTCACAAAAAAAGTTTATTCACTTTTTATCCACAGACCTTTAGAACAGTTCACATTTCTTTATGAAATTATGGGACATTTCGAGCATTCTATGAAAATGAGCTGTGAACATGTGGATAACTTTGTGAATAACTATAAATTGATACTGGATAAGTGTATAACTCATGTGGATAAAAATAAATCTAGCTGTTTGGCTAAGAAACAGCTACGACTTTACCAAATTGTTACACATTATTGCTTATCGGAGGGTGATTATAAACGCGTCAAAGACTTTATTACTTCATTTGAAGCGGAATGGCGCTACTCCATGTATGCTTTAACCGAGAAGGAAAAAGTGTTAATTGCCTATATTTTATTTCATATAGCAAATAGAGAACAGCAAAGTGAAAAAGTTATATATTATGGTGAATATTTATTAGAGGATGAGCGCTTAAATAATTACGCTATTGAAATTCTATTGGAATATAAAGACCTTTTGCCAAATCGTAAACCTACACCACCAGCAATTATAAAAAATTATCAATTAAATTATTTAGAAAACTTATATGCGATTTTACTTGATCATTATGTAAAAGCGACACGCTATGAGGATGGCTTACTACTTTTAAAGGAGCATGTACTAGCGTCTAACAAAAAGATAAATACCTCTTTAGTACAAAAGAATTATAGCAGTGAACAACTAATTGCAATTGAGGCATACGTTCAACAGGATATTGCGCTACAGGTTAACAACTCATTACAGCATATTGGTTTGTCGGTAGAAGAGTGGCGACAGAATTATCGTCAACCGGAAGTACCTTACTATATCGTGGCACAGAGTGCATCCTGGCATATGTTAAATATTTTAAGGGTTTTATTTGTAACGGAGCAGTTTGAGCTTTTTGAGAAATTAATGGAAATCTATAAAAAATATTTATTAATTGATGATCATTTTGAAAATCTACGCGTATTTATTAGTGCCTATGTATAAAAAAAGTGTCTAATACGTCCTTTATCGACGGTATTAGACACTTTTTTTATTCCAAAACGCCTTTATCTTTCAAAGCCTTGATTTGTTCAGTACCATAGCCTAATGAACTTAGAATTTCCTCATTATGCTCACCTAGCTTAGCACCAACATGCTTATATTCTGGTTCAGAGCCATCAAATTTAAGAGGAGAAGCAATTTGTTGTTGTAATGTGCCATCCCCTTTAGGAATGGAAACAATCATTTCTCTTGCCTTTAGCTGCGGATGCTCGCAGGCTTCCGGGAATGTGAGAACAGGCTCCACACAACCTTCAAAATCTTCATTAAATACTTCTAGCCACTCCTCATACGTTTTCGATAAAAATGCATCATGAACAGCCTCTTTAAAGCGAATTTGTGTGTAGTAGGAATCATTGAAAGTATTATCAATCAATTCAGGAATATCGAGTGCTTCACAAAGCAATTTCCGAAATTGAGGCTCTAGACTACCGACTGAGAAGAAGCGACCATCCTTGGTTTTATAAAAATCATAGTAACTGCCACCGTTTAAAATTTCCTGTTCTGGCTGTGGTACACGTCCACCTCCAATAAAGGCAGAACCATACATAGCATTTAGTGAAAATACAGCATCTGTCATGCTAATATCAATGAATTGACCCACACCTGTTTTCTCACGATGAAGGGCAGCGGCCAATACCCCAATTGCAGCATGCATCGTTCCACCTGCAATATCAGCTAGCTGTATTCCCATAGAGACAGGCCTTTTATCTTTATGGCGTGAATAATCAAGGACACCTGCTAATGAAAGGTAATTATTATCATGTCCAGGTCGATTGCTATATGGTCCTGTTTGTCCATAGCCTGTAATCGCACAATAAATTACCCGTGGATTTATTTCTTTAAGCGCTTCGTAGCCGATCCCAAGTCGTTGCATCACCCCTGGTCGGAAACCTTCAATAATTACGTCATATTCTTGTACAAGAGATTTCACAATTTCAATAGCTTCCGATGATTTCAAATTGAGCGTGAGCGATTTTTTAGAGCGATTTAAATGCTGATGGATGTATGCTTCATGATCATCATCGTAAGGAGGCATGATTCTTGTTAAATCAACCCTTTTTGAAGATTCAACATGTATGACATCAGCTCCTAAATCAGCAAAAATCATTGTCGCCATTGGTCCTGGTAGTAATGCAGAAAAATCGAGAATTTTTAACCCCTTTAAAATACCCAAATCTTCCAACCCCTTTTTGTGTAGGCTACACGACCATGCAAGATGGTTGAGTAGCGCTTTTCTCATAATCCCAGTTATGCACAAACTGTAATAATACAGAATATTTAATTTTAATCAGTATTATAACAGAATGGAACTTCCCTTGCCTATGTTATTTTTATTATAGAATAAACAGTTCTACTTTTATATGTCAGAATAACAATAAAAGTAAAAAAATTCCGATTTTAGATGACTAATCAACTGTCAGATAATCGTTGTCAAATATCAGAAAATTTAGCAAAGGGGGATGGACTTGTTAGAGAGAGAAAGTTTACTGTATATCCATATTATTCACCTCTCATTATTGATACAATCCTAGAGATATGTTCTAGTGTTTAAGGGAAGGTGTTTCTTCAGGAATTTCCTTTTCTCAAGATGAGCTGTTGCTTATTATAGGCACTAATTGTTAAAAATTATAAACATACTAACACATTTAGGTGGGAAGTAATGAAATCACATCAATTAAAATTAAAGCATTTAATTATGGGAGTAGCTATGGCTGCATTCTTCTTTACAATCATAGGTAGTGTTTGGGGCGGGTACAGAATGAATGTTGACTCCATAAAGGAAAATACACTTGAAACAAATCATGTGTATGCGCAAAAATTGGCTTCAACCGCAGATGCCTATCTTCATGAAGCCTTTCAAATTTTAAGCTATAGTGCCAATCAAGTGAGCGAAAATTTAGGTGATGAGCAAATTTTAAATAGGGAAACAGACCGTCTCAGATTACAAAATGAAATGTTTAATTCAGTCGTCATAACAAATGCTGAAGGACTTGTCTTATCCGTATCACCTCCCTCCATTGAAATTAAAGGTGAGGTTTTAACATCTCTTGGCGCTCAAGAGGCATTAGCTAAAAAAATACCACTTGTTTCTAAGCCGTACGAAGCGATGACAGGGCGTCTTATTATTTTTATTTCCCATCCTATATTTTCAGCATCTAACGAGTATTTAGGGATGGTAGCAGGAACGATTTATCTAAAAGAACCAAATGCCTTTAAAACGTTATTAGGAGAACATTATAGTAAGGATGGCTCCTATGTATATGTTGTAGATTCAGATGGACGCGTTATCTATCATCAGGACCCAAGCCGTATCAATGATGTTGTCACAAAAAATAAAGTCGTTCAGGCTGTGATGTCTGGTAAGAGTGGGGTTCAAATCGTTGACAACACAAAAGGAGTGAAAATGCTTGCTGGTTTTAGTTCAGTGTCCTCCACAGGTTGGGGAGTTGTCGCGCAGAAGCCTTTAGAAGTAGCACTGGCTCCTTCCTTCGATAGAGTGCAGGAAGTTATTATTAAATCTGTACCGCTTATGATCGTTTCAGTTGTCATTGTACTTTGGGCAGCGGCTCGTATTGCTAATCCTTTACAACAATTAGCGATGTTAACAGAAGAAAGTCTCGATAAGAAAAATGTAGAAGGTTTAAAATCTGTCAGTGGTTGGTACTTTGAAGCCCATTCGTTAAAGTATGTCTTAATTCGTAGTCTATCGTTTTTACATGGACAGGTTACATTTTTCAAGGATCAATCAACTGTAGATCCATTAACGGGTGTTACCAATCGACGAACGATGGATGCTATGCTGGCGGAGTGGTTTGAGAATAGGGTACCACATGCCATCATTTTGCTAGATTTAGATCACTTTAAAAGCGTGAACGACACATACGGTCATGCTGTTGGCGATAAGGTCCTGCAGTTTTTAGCAAAACATATGCAATCTGTAGCGCGAGAAGGGGATGTATGCTGTCGTTATGGTGGTGAGGAATTTGTGATGCTTCTGCCAAACACAACAGTAATAGAGGCTGAGCAAGTAGCGGAACAATTACGGGGAAATTTAGCTGAGACGGATAGCCCTTGTGGTAGACCAGTAACATTATCCGCAGGTATAGCTTTATATCCTGAAATGGCAGCTACGCCCGAGACATTGATTGAAGCGGCGGATGGAGCCTTGTATGAAGCGAAACAAGCTGGACGTAATCAAGTTAAGGTTGCTGTAAAAAAATAAAGTAAAAATTAATTAAAATAAGCTTATATTTTTGATTTTGGGGTAATTGTTTAATGCAAACAACATTTGGGCAAGCTATTTGTAAGTCATTCGTCAAATGACTATAAATCCTGTTCAGATGATATGTAATTCGGGTCACATCTCTCGATCGACTTGACCAGACGTAAGGTTATCCCCCTTTCCCTTATGACACCACAAGTACGACTAGATGTATGCCTATATATCGTGAAAGTCAAGTGAGCACCGATGCTCCTTGGCTTTTTTGTTGTTGGAAAATGCCATAGGAAATTTTTTCAGTAAGACTTGTATGGAACTACTATGTGTATCAATAAATTTACTTGACTATTTTAGATTTATCTATGAAGATTCAACTGTTCTTGGTCGATATAAAGGGTATGATGAAAATGATATTTGTACGTATCAAAATACATAAGTGAAAGGAAGAGTGGAATGGATAAATCTAAAATCCAAAAAGTAAATAAAGCATTGATTGCAACAGTATTTGCTTCAAGTGGGATTGCGGTTGTAGTGCCTTCACCACAAAAAGCGGCAGCGGCTACTTCTCCCTTTACAGACATCGACCAATACTCGGTTCATTATAACGATATATTAAAGCTCTATTCTCAGGGCGTAATTAATGGGTTTGCCGATAATACCTTCCGACCAGATGTCAATGTAACTCGTGGACAAGCAGCAAAAATGCTGGCTACAGCCTTAAAATTGGATACTAGAAATGTCCAAGATCCTTATTATAAAGACGTGCCGAAAGGGAGCGAATTTTATAAGTCAGTGGCTGCACTACAAAATGCAGGCATTATGTCTGGTTATTCAAACGGCACATTTATGCCTAATGAGGTAATGACTCGCGGCGAATTAGCGAAAGTATTAGTGTTAGCATTCCATCTGGAGGTTTCTCCTAGTTACAACAATATTTTTAAAGATGTAGATAGCAAATCAAGCAATGCAATCTATATTCAAACACTAATTGATTTGAATATTACGGAAGGCACAACGCCTGTAACATTTTCACCGTTTGATCCTGTAAATCGCGGACAGTTTGCTTCTTTTGTTGTCCGTTCACAAGAGAAAAAAAATAATGAAACATCTTATAAAATCACAAGTGTTGATGATGATGCCGTTTATATAAATGGGAAAGCTTATACAGTTTCAGAAAATTTGTCACATATTTTTAACGACTATAATGCACCAGTCTTAAAGGGTGCTTATATTGAAGGGAATCTTTCTAGTAAGAAGATTCTATCCATTTCTAAATTAACTATAAATGCTAGTGGTACAAGCAAGGATTTCCTTGATTTTGATGGGGACCATGGCTCATTAGGAGCTACCATTGAGGTGAATGGTAATTATATTGAATTTAATAATCTAAAGATGACTGGGACTATGTTTGTCAATGAAACAGTTCGTCCACCATTACATTTAGGTGCTATAAACAATCAGCCTTTATCAATTGGACGTGTGGCAAGTAACAATATCTCATTTATCAACTGGTCAGATCCCGATAATTCTAAGGGCGACGATTCATCCATTAATAATTCGACAAACGATCTTCAGAATTGGACGAATCAAAATCCTGATAAAGACAAGCCTTTTGTCAACTGGTCTAACGAAAAACAGGAAATGAAAAATGTTGAAAAACATCTTGAGTTTTATAACAGTACCGTTTCAAGACTAGTCGTCTCACAAACAGGTACAAAAATCGAATCCAATATGAAACTACCACGTGTAGATATTATCGGAAGTGTTCGCGAATTTGAAATTCAAGGTTATATTGGCACGTTAAATCTCAATACTGAAACACCGCTAACAATTTACGGTTCAGGAAATATTGATTGGATTAACTACAATAGCCGCACAGACCTAGAATTATATATTTATGGTCGAATTGGCACATTATTTGTTGATAATGTATACGGCAAGATTGATATTGGAGATTATACGTATATCGATAAAGTCATCTTACCTAAGGATGGGTCGCCAAATAATATCTTCGACGATTTCCTTGATGATAAAGATAATATAGGCAATATTACTGATCCAGATGGCAAACCAATCGATAAAGATGAAAACGAGAATCAAAATCCTGATGATAAAACAAAACCTATCGTTAGCATTACAAATGTCAAAGTGCTAAATGGCAGTGAGATTCAAGCAGACTTCACATCAGATGAAGTTGGTACGTACTATTATATTGTCCGTGAAAAAGGAGCAGAAGCTCCAAATAAACGTGAAATGGTCAATCATCTGTCAAATGAGAATATAGCTTACGGAAGTGGTGCCGCAGTAAAAGGCACAAACTCTGTTAAGGTATCTAATCTAGGTGAGAAAAAAGAATATGTCATCTACATCATGGTTGTAGATGGCTCGAAAAATGCATCCGATATCGTGTCACAATCATTCCAAATGAAAGATGCAACACCACCAGTAGTAAAATCTTTACAAGTTACACCATTACACGGAGGCACAAGGGCTGAATTCAAGTTTGCAGCAAGTGAACCTGGAGATTATTACTACTATGTACGTAAGAAAACAACAGCTGCTGATCCGACAACGGCAGACATCGTCGCTAATCCAACAGGTAAAGGAAAGGCAAAAGCTGGTGAGCTAGGTATAACAGAAATCTTAACGGGCTTAGATGCTGAAACAGATTACCAGTTGTATGTTGTAATGAAGGATGATTCAGGAAACTACTCTGTAGATCCTGCTGTTGTAAAGGATTTTAAAACTAGTGAGCTTGATAATGTTCCTCCATATGTTGTTGGTGGCCAACTTGTTTTACTAGATGAGATTAAAAATGAATTTTATATAACTGTGAGTGAGGAATTAGATCCTATTTCTGCTGAAAAAGTAGAGAACTATGACCTTTCTGGTACAGGGATAGTCAATCAGGGTGCTCAGCTACCGATACATCCTACAAAGGTTGTCTATAATAAAGCTCAGAAAAGACTTATTTTCACCATCCCATCGCTAACAGGCTTTGTAAATGGGGATAACCTAGTTGTTACTATTTCACCGAATGTTAAAGATTTAGCTGATATTGAATTTGAAAATATTAATAATATCCCTATAAATACTGTTCCGCGGAACACAGCTGAATATATTCATAATGATATTGAATTACCAGTGCTTACAATTATAGGGGAGCCTGCTATTAATAATGCAAAGGATCAAACACTTTTAGAGTTTAATGCTTCAAAAGCTGGGACATATCATTATTTAATTATGGAGTCAGATTTAACCCTTACGCGTGATGATCGCTTACGCTTAATTGAAGCTGTCCAATTAAATGAGACGACATTTAAAGTAGGAACACAGGATGTTGCGATTGTTGGTAGTGGAGGAAATAAACCTGCACAATTAGGAAAGCAGAAGGTTACAATTCCTTTACCAAATACATTCCCACCATTAGATCCATTTAAGAGCTATTCCATTTATATGGTCTTACGTGATCGTTCAGGAAATGTTTCAGATATACAAACTAAACATGTGATTGATGATAGAACTGCACCAAAGATTGAAAATACTTCGATTAAAATAGCTGAAGGTGATAAAAAAGCTACCTTTAAATTTATGTCAGATGAAGCTGGTACGTATTACTATATTCTTCGCAAAGCTGGTGATACCACAGTTCCAGTACCAGCAAGCGCTGAAGAGGTTATCGAAAGAGGAAGAGCAAGTGCTATGCGAAAGGATACAAATGAAATTAACCTTTCCCCTCTTGAACCACATGAGAATTACGAGCTGTATGTTGCTGTTAAAGATAGATATAACAATTCAACAATGGTACAAGTTGGTACAGAGTCAACAATCTATACTCATGATGAAAAGCAAAATAAACCAATTAGTTTGACACCAAGCCTAAATAATACGGGGATTATGGCATATAAATTCTTTTCTGATGGTACACCACCGAAGGTCGAAGATCCAATCGTTAAACAGCTCGATGGAAAAACATTAGAAGTAACTTTTTCTGAGGCTGTTGAATTAAAAGCTTCAGACTTCCAATTAGTGAATCCTGAAACAGGCACTGCAATTACCCCTACTTATGCTTCATGGAAGTGGCAGGACAAGGTAGACGAGATTGATGAATGGAAGCCACGCAAAATGATACTAACATTTGCAAACGAAGTTACACAAAGCTTTGATATGACAATCAATGCCACAGCTAAGGATAAAGGCGAATGGACATTCAGTAAATTAAAAGCAGAATACAAGTATCCTGCAAAAGTGAATACAATTACTTCAGCAACATTAGTACCTGATATACAGTACCCAGGTGACTTAAATATTTCTAAACAGGTTCGAGTGATTGCAAACTTAGATGCAGATATAACATGGAATCAGCATTACTATTATGCAGTTCTTTCTAAGAACCAAGGTGATCTAACAATCGCTAATATTAAAGATATTATAGAAAGAGCTGATAGCAATAATTACACAGACATCCCTGGTGGGGGAATAATATCTTATGGTAAGGGGCAAATAACAAAACCATCAGATGCAAGTTCTGAAAAAACATTTACTGCTATCCAAACAAGCACTGATCCAAATTCTACAAACATATTCCAGAAGGATCAAAAAATATATTTATTTACGAAGGATAAATACGGAAATATAGTTTATGCGAAAGAATCTACATCTCCAACAGCTCCAAACTATGTATTAATTCAACCTAGAACACAGTAGAATATAAGAACACTAGCTATAAATTATAATAGCTAGTGTTTTTTTATTTGCCTAAATACTAAATTCATCGATATTCCGGCCAGCCTTGAGTCAATAGGAAGCACTTGAATACAAAGAATGGAGAATATAAAAGTAGCTTGATGTTGTAGGAAAAGATAGAAAAATAACATAAAATCGAGGAATTAAAAACAAGAGCCATTGTGGAACTCTTTATCTGCTATAAAAAACAATAAAATACACTTCGTTGGGGATAAATGGAATTGTGATAATATGAAAAAGACCATGCTGTTAAAGGGATTTCCAAATATATAGATAAAATAAGAAAGAAGAGGTGTGTTACAAAAAGCCAAAGTGAAATAAATCCACTTTGGCTTTTCAACTAACCATCTAAAAAGCGGGGCAGACGACTAAGCATGCAAGGTAGTACGCTCACATGGTCCTCATCATCGAACTTCACATAATTAGTATAAATATTTTTAACTCTTAATGGTTTCATTCGTTCAGCCGCTAGGTCAGCACCTTCGAGCATATCGGGCAGCTCATTAGCACCGATTGTGAGTAAAAGATTTATAGCATGCTGACCGTTCCAATCTCCAAAAAATCTGTCCATTTCTTTTAATATCGCATTGTCTGCCCACCAAATAGAGGGACTGCTAGCTACAATATGACTAAATAAATGGGGTCTCTCACATAAAGCATATAGAGTGAAAAGACCGCCTAAGGAATGTCCAACAACGGCTTGTTTCTTTTTGTTAATGGACCATTCCTTTTCGACAGCAGGCATTAGTTCATATTCAATAAAGTCTAGAAAATCATTGGCTTTGCCGTTTGGAGGCCAAGGTGTACCATCTGGACGTGGTGGCAGCTTTGCTTCACTAACAGGGAGAGTAAAATCGTTACAGCGTCGTTCCATATCAAAAGGCTCCTTTGAGGGATAGCCAATCCCAATAACAAGAATGGGCTCATAGCCTTTTGGCTTGCGCGTTTGTAATTTTACTGCTTCTGCAAGTGTTGGGAAAAGGGCATCTCCATCTAATGCATAAATAACGGCATAGCCATCTACCGGTGGTGCGTCTGTTGGGTTAGCAATTAATATTCGATAGTCTTGCTTGTAGGACGTCATGGCATACTCAAAATTGGTTTCTGTTATATAGGGTTTCTTTGCTGTCATGGCGCTAAAAACTCCAATACATCATCTATCACTTTTTCTTGTGCATGAATACCACCATTTAGCCAATAATCCTCAGATGTTTCAAATACCTGATTGTTTTTAAAGGCATTTGTACTTTGCCAGATAGGACTGTTCTTCAGTTCATTTATAAATGAATCTCCAAGATTACCATCATTGATCAGGAAAATATAATCAGCATCTAATTCGGGTAGAATTTCCAAAGATACTTCGAACGCACCATTCTTCACGTAGCTGCTTTGCTCAAACCCTAATTCATGTGTTAATACATACCCACTGAAATATTCATCCGTCATGAAAAACATCCCTTTTGCGTTAAAGCGAATTAACGCTACTTTTTTCCCTTTCGTTGTGGAAGCCAGCTTTGATTTTGCTGCATCCACCTTTTCCTGATAATTCTGTATGGCGTGTTGTGCTTTATGGGGCTCGTCTAGTAATTGCCCTAACATTTTAATTGATGCTTCCATGTCAGTTGCTGCATTTTTAAACACATAGGTAGGTGCAATTTTTGCGTATTTTTCATAGGTGCCATTTTCAACATAAAAGGAATTATGCAAAATAATTAAGTCTGGTTTGTCCGCCATAATCGCTTCAGGAGATGGGGGACCGCTGGCAAAGCTAATTTCTGGTATACCTTGTAGCTGATCTTGTAAATAGAGCTGTGGTTTAACACCATTCGACCATTGCATAGTAGGCTTAATACCAAGAGCTAGTAAGGAATCCTCCATAACAGGTGCGAATATTTTAGAGGGTTTTGCAGGTAATGTTACATCATTGCCAGCCTCATCTTTTATGGTTAATGGATAAGCACTTTGCTCCTTAATATTGTCTGGGTTTGCCTGAGTATCTACCTTTTTTTCGTTACTGCTTGATTGGGCATTGCAGGCAGAAAGTAATCCAATAGCTAGCATGAAAGTGGCCAGAATATAGACAGATTTTATAATCGTTTGATTACGACCATTGTGTGTCATTGTAGTTCAATGTCTCCTTTCATTGATAATCATTCTCAAATGGAATTATAATTCACTATCGGATACGATACCATGGACGGGGACAGGAAAAGAGCTTGGATTTTTTCCGGTTAACATGAGCAACATTTCATCTAGCATTCGATTTATCGCAATAGCAGAGTATTCAAACCAAGGATTTGATGGCAAAACATAGACCTGTCCATTTTTTACAGCTTGGAGCTCTTTCCAACGATCAAGGTATTGTAAAGTGAGCCAATAATTTCGAGTCAGAGAATCTGGACAAACGATAAATAGTAAACGATCTGGGTTTATGTCCACTAGCTGATCAAGCGTAATTGGCTCGTTACATGTTTGCTGTTGTGCATCAATAGGGAAGAGCTGCAAATCGGTAAATAGGACATCCTGAATTCCTTTATTGCAATATAAAAATAATTGGTCGCCACATAAACGTAGAACGGCAAAGCTATCTTCCTTGGTTACTCGTTTAATTTCTTGCTTTGCCTCTAATGCCTTTTGTTCGTACGATTGAATGAAATGCTCGCACACGCTTTGCCTTTTGACAGCAACAGCTATTTCTCTTAGTTGTGTTCGCCAATCCTTTGCCTCAATATATACACTTTTAATACCAACTGTTTGAAGCCAATCAAGCATGGAAAGAGAGGGCTCCTCTTGAAAAATATGAATATCAGGCTTTGCTGAGGCTAATTTTCTAAAGTTATCCTCTGATTCTGCATCAAATATATTCACATGCACTTGGATTTGGTCTTGATAATGATTGTAATAATAAGGACTCCATTTAGCATTTAATGGGGCCGCAACGGGAATAATGTCAAGAGCTAATAAGTTTCCAATAGTGGACACAGAAAAGGTAGAAATACGCTGGCGGGCTATTTTACTAAAAGCAGAAGGCGAAACCCCAACCTCCTTTTTAAATTTACGACTAAAATAAAATTCGTCACTGTAGCCAACTTCTCTAGCAATCTCACGTAGTAATAGGTCGGTATCACGTAATAATTGTTTGGCATGTCCAATACGTAGCTCTGTTAAATAATCTGTGGCACTTTGTCCAAATGCCTTTTTAAAGGCCTCTCCAAAGTAGCTAGAGCTTAGACCAGAAATAATTGCGAGATGCTCAATTGTGAGAGGTTGATGATGATTTTTAGCAATATAATCTCGTATATCCTTTAATGATATTTGAGTGGTCTTTTTATCTGTCATATTTTCTGTCTTCATATAAAGTGTCACCCCTTGAATTTATGTTACTTTGCAGTAATTAATAATCTAGGTAAAGCGCCAAGTAACTTTTCTCTCGTAAAGGCATCGTTATAATTCCATTTTGTTGCGTCCACTAAATAAAAGTGGTTGTGCTGTACAGCCTTGAGATTCTTCCAAATATCACTATTCATCAATTCCATCGTGGCCATTTGCGATTCGGGCTTATCAGATAAGAGCAGGAAGATTCGATCACCAACATACTTTGGTAAGTGATCTATTAGTATTTCTTTATAGCCCTTGCCTGCTTGAAGCAATTTTTTAACTTGCTCGTGTGGCGTAAATCCATCGGGATGAAAAAGAGCAGGGGATAGACCTGTACAGCCCATGACATAAAGGCGTTGTCCATGATCAAAGGTCAAAACAGTTGCAGTTTCACCCGGGGCTACAACTGTTTGTAGCTGTTGCCACATTGTTTTTTCTTGGACTTTATAGCGCGTTAGCCAATATTCTGCACGTTGTTGCTGGCTAAGCCATTGTCCTAATAAAAGGATGCGTTCCTCTAAAGAATCCCAAGAATTTAAGGTAATAGTGGGAGCAATTGATGATAGTGCTTGATATTGCTGCTCATCATTATTTGTAAAGATAATTAAATCTGGGTTTAGCTTCGAAGATTTTTCAAGATTGATGGGAAAGGCCACATCTTGAATATAAGGAACATGGTTTTTATAAAAGGATTTACTAATAGACCTCTTGTCACCGCCTATTGGTTGAACATCAAAGATTAGCATATCCCCAAAGGTTTCTCCGTGATAAATAATCCGGTGGGGGGCGGATGGGATGGTGACTTCATGTCCAGTCCAATCTTTTACCACTGTTCGTTGCCTATATTGTCGTGCAAACTGTTTTGGCGGAATACCGATCACCTGTCGGAAGCGGCGATTAAAATAATACTCATCATCAAATCCGACTCGTTGAGCAATTTCCTTTAATGGCACATTAGTTTGTAGTAATAATTCTTTTGCGTTTGTAAGACGTAAGTCTGTAATATAATCTAATGGCTTCTTCCCTGTTAAAGTTTGAAAGATTGAACTATATTGCCATTGGGCGATATGAGCAAGTTCAGCTAACATTTTAACTGTTAAAGGCCGTTGAAAATATTTATGTATATAGTTGATTGTTTCTTCGACTGCCTTCGTCATAGTTAATGGGGCGTTGTTATGAAGCTGATGTTCAAATAATAAATTTAATAGTTCATATAAAGCTCCTTGCTGTTTAAAATAATTTGATTTGGTCTTTAATTGATACATGTCTTCTGTAAGACGGATAAATCGTGTATTCGGATAAACGGTATGCTCCACTTCATCAGAAAAAATTGGTCCTAGATAAGGAGAAGGGAGCTCCTGCTGTAGCTGGAAAGCTGAAAAGGTTATTTTATAGAAACAGAATTCATTAGTTAGATTCGATAAATCGATCATAGAATGAGGTTGTATAAGAAAAATCTTTCCTTTGGTCACCAAATAGGGAATGTCATCTATCGTTAATGTCCCACAGCCATCCGTAAAAAGTATCATTGTATGGTGTGATGGGCAAATAAAAGGATAGCTCTGTGAAATACAGTCAATATCTTCTAAATGAAATAATAAATTATGTCTAAAAGAATGATTGTCTTCCATTTATTCACACCCTTTCTAAATGAAAATGATTATCAATTAACTTTATTGTATAAAAAGTAAAGAGACATTTCAACAAAGATGAAATGTCTCTTTAAATCTATTTTTTTAACATAGTAGGTAATTCTGTTAATAGCCATTCTCTAGTTGAGGCATCGCTATCACTTTTCTGAATATCAATCATATATACATGCCCATTTTTAACAGCAGGTAGGCTCTTCCAAATTGGGCTATCCATCATCTCTTTTGTCGACTGTTTCGCTTCATCATCTACTGGCGTTAGGATGAAAATACGATCGCCAGCATATTCAGGAAGAAGCTCTGTGGAAATTTCAGCAAAGCCTGTGCCATCATCAAGGATTTTTTGAATTTTATTACCAGGCTTAAGTACATTTGAATCGTATAAAACTTGAGAAAGCCCAGCGCGTGCCATTACAAATAATCGATCCCCTGGATAGTATGTTAGTACAGATGCAGTTTCATCGGCTTTAACAGTCCCATCAGCCACAAGTGACTCCCACATGTTATCAGCTTTTTCTGTATAATCAGCTATCCATTGAGTTGCTTCTTCTTTTTTATTAAGTATATCGCCCAGTTCCGCTAAACGTTCATTCAACGGTGCAAACGTATCAAACACTATAGTTGGAGCGATTTTAGATAGCTGTGAATATGTTTTATCATCAGAAGTACCAATAATAATAAGGTCTGGCTTTAATGACAATGTTTGCTCTACATTAATCGGAAAACCAACGTCCTCCACATCTTTTACACGATCTTCCCAAGCATAATCAGTAATCCAGGAGAAACCCGCACCAACTGTTTTGATATTTAATGCGAGCACATCCCCATATCCTTCGCCATGATAAACCACTCTCTCAGGATTTACAGGGATTTCTACCTCATGACCTAAATAATCCTTATAAATACGTGTTGTTGGTTCTGCTGTTGCTGTCTCTTTTTGACTAGTCTCTTGAATGTTAGAACCACAAGCAGTTAATAGGATTCCAACCAGTAGTAAAAGGCTACAAATGAGCATATGCCGATTTAATTTTCTCATATCTTTTCCTCCGTAATTGATAATCATTATCATACGTTAGCATAAATTAAACCTTATCTTAGAACAATGGACAAACTAAAAATAGTACATTGAGGTTTATCCAAAAATTGCATTGACGTAGGCTGATGCATCGAGACATTTTACAATATTGGACCATTGTCTGGAAGGAAGTTTTACACTTCGTAGACCAAAATTTTAATGGGGGCAAAATAGTAACATGATGAATATTTCTTCAAAAATCTATGCGCATAGTTACATAGACAATTTGTTTGAAGTACTGATGTAGATATTGAAAAGATTTATAAAAAACGCATAGAACATGGAACACTTCATTTAAACATAATTTTTCAAAGTTCAATAGCTAACCGACAATGTAAAAAAATTTGTAAATACAATAACTTGCTTTAGTGAAAAGGCAGTCATGACAAGAGGTGAACCTTAATCGTTACTGCTTTTTTCATGTGTTATAACGTAAATTTGTATACGGCATAGGCTTCTTGGATAAGAAACAAAATTGCACTTCTTTATTTGGGAAAAATATGGTAACATAAAAATGTACCAATAATTTACAAAGAGGATGATTTTATGTTTAAAAGGATAATATTACCATTTTTAATTTTATTATCTGTAGTTACTGCTGTTTTTACAATGGATTCGAAAACAGCAACAGCAGAAGAAGTAGTTGATTTAGAAGAGGTAGTTAACTCAGAAGAAGTAGTAGTTGATTCAGAAGAGGTAATTAATTCAGAAGAGAATGTAGAAGTTGATTCAGAAGAGGTTACACCTTATTTTGTTAATGATTTTCGATATCGAAAGGTAAATGTTAAAACATACAATGAATGGTCGGACTACAAAAGAGCTTCTGATAATATAACGACAGGCAAAGGAGGCGGTTCTATTACAGCAACCAAAAGTGTCACTTTCGGAACAGATGTATCTGGAGCAATAGATGGACTAGGGATATCAACATCAAAATCTATTACTAGCTCAATAGGGTATACATTGAATGCTGACCCTAATAAAACCGTTTATATGGGATATAGAGTATATTATAAAGTGGAAACGGGTACTAGAGAGTATTATGATTTAGTAACTGGTAAAGTGCTAAAAAGTAATAGCTATACTGTTAAGGTTCCACAACATGGAGAGTTTAAATTAATAACTGCTAAGTAACAATTAATTAAAAAACAAGACTAGCTAATATAGTTAGTCTTGTTTTAATTTTGTGGAGAGAAAGTACCCTAATTTTGAAAGTAAATATAGTAAAAAAATAACCATTAAATTTCTGGATATTACATATCCATCAATTGCAAGATTATAACCTTTTGGTATTAAAATATTGCTATTTAACAGAATGTATATGGCAGATAATATAGGAATTATAATACATAAAAGTCCTAATAATTTATATTTATTGTCCATCATTTTACTCATCCCCTAACTGTTATTCATATTATTTTAACATTTTTCTTTGTTAATTAAAATTGTAATTTTAGTTATTATTTAACATTTTTTATTAGCGTTCCGCTTCACCTACCACGACGAAATATTAGTGTGACTTAAAATTTTACGGGATTTTTAAATGCATAAAAGTCAATGGTCTTCAGAAGGCGAGTGTTTAAAGCTATCTCCAACATTTCTAATACAAGAGAATAGGTTGGAGGAGAAGCATATTGAATATGTAATTTCTATTAAATAAACTGGTGATAAACAAAATTTCTCACCAAATAATTAAACTCTTTAATATCTGTCACCCATTTTTGATTGGCGTATCTGCTCTTAAAAAACATTTTTCCCTATAGAAATACTACACCCTCAATTGTTAAAGTGTGCCTAACGATTGAAGTGCAGTTCAATGCCACTGAAGGTTTTTACTTAGCGATACTATCTAAGACATTTTCAATGATTTGGCGATTGGCAATGGCCCCGGAATATAACCAGCTTGAGCTTTGGTCAAATTCATAAACGTGGCCATTTTTTATGGCAGGTATATTTGCTAGGAGAGGATCGTTTAGTAATGTAGAACTGCCTGCACGATTATTGTTAATAACAAAGAGATAGTCTGCATCTATTTGTACGAATTTTTCTAAAGATACTTGTGACCAATCACCAGCAGCAGAGGCGGATATTTCTTTCACTAGGCTAGGAGTTTTTAACCCAAGATCCTCATATAGAACAATACCACTCGAGGCTGTATCGCTTACCATATAAATTGTATTGTTAGTATTCCAGATGACAGTGGCGGAAGGGTTCCCCACTTTATTGTGAATATCCTCCTTTGCCTCTTTAGCAAATTGATCATAATCTGTAAGGACTTCCTTTGCTTTATCTACTTGATTAAAAATTTCTCCCACTTTCAGAAGCTTGTTACGCCAATTATTATCTTCTGCTCCCATTACATATGTAGGCGCAATTTTTCTATATTGCTCGTATTTTCTCCCTTCTGCGATTTTTGATGAACCGATGACAATTAAATCTGGATTAAAGCTTGTAACTGCTTCGAAGGGAAGGTCAAACCCAATTGTTGGAACGTCCTTTAATGATTCCTGAAGGTAGTCTTGAATAGAAGCCCCACCTTTTACTGACCATTGTGCTACTGGCTTAATGCCTAAAGCAACGAGGTGATCTTCTAGGTAGGGTGCAATGATACGCTGGGGACTTTCGGAGACTGTTACTTCATTACCTAATGAATCTGTTAATACACGATTTGAGTGATCAACGTTAGCCTTATCTGCTGATGGAACTGATTGATATCCACATGCAGTTAAGAGAATCGAAAAAATGAGAATACCTGTAAATATGGAATTCTTTTTTGAAAAATCTATCAAAGCTATAATCCTCCAATGTAATTGATTTCTAATATTCTATTCCATTATAATGAAAATGATAATCAATATCAATTTGGAGTTTAGGAGATAGAACTAGAATGTACAAAGATAATGAGGTACTGTGCCAATTTTTTTATCAACCTATTCAAATTGTGAAATTAGAAGAACTATTATGCGATAAAAGAGGGCGTTTGGCATACCCATTAATCATCGTAGTTTACGAGGGTCATGCCATCTATACGCTACAAGGTCGACAGCTTCAGCTTAGCTCAAATTCTATTATGTTTGTGGATGATGTAGACGATTTTCAACTACTTAAAGCAAATGAATGTACAGGGGTTGTCATTATATACCGTGCATATGGCCCGAATATAATTAATTTATTACAAGACACCACCTTAATGGAACATTGCTCATATCGTCTCATGAATTTAGTCAAAGAGATAGAAAGAGAAGCGAAGATTACAGTCGAAAGTAATCCGTTTCGTTTACAAAAACTATTTAGTGAAATGTTAGAAGAACTATACAACCATTTATGTATTCACAAACAACAAGAAGGTTTGTGGATTGATAGGGTACTTGATTATATGAATTTAAATTTCAATGAAGACTTAACAAGAGAGCAAATGGCTGAAAAAGCGCAGGTAAGTCCCGAACATTTTTCTCGTACGTTTCATAGGTACACTGGATATACGTATAGCGAATATTTAACATTATTAAGAATAAGGGAATCTCAGAAAAAACTATTACTAGGGATGCCAAAATTAGATGATCTAGCCCAAGTAGTAGGCTACAGAGAGGGGACCTATTTAAGCCGGAAATTTAAAGGAATTGTCGGTGTATCGCCTACAGTTTATTATCAAAAATCAAAACGTCTTATTGTACTGAATGCCAATCATACTGCCTGCTTACTGGCCTTAGGTATTACGCCAGTGTTGGGAGTGTATTCCCCATTTTTAGAGGATATCAAGTCTGTTCCTTCCTCACAGAAATTGAAGGGCTATGAGTATGATATTACTTCAAATTATCAAGAGATAGCAGTAGCACGTCCAGATGTCATTATTAACTACAGCAGCGGCAAAGAAAAACAAACTTTACTGTCTTTAGCCCCCGTATTCGAGCTGCCATGTAGACAGTTAAGTTGGCGAGAGCAATTTGAGCTTATTGCCAATTTAGTAGATAGACGAGAGGTGTATAATAATTGGCTTCAGCAGTATGATGCCCAGGTAGCTCAGTGCAATCAACTTCTTGATCAACAGCTTGGGGCAAGGGGGACTGCTATTGTTTGGGAAATAGGTAGTCAAGCAGCTTATTGTATAAATAGTAGTCATGGAAGGGGGAGTCATATCTTATACGAAGATTTAGGGTTTAGTCGACCAGATGAGATTGTCACACACAATATAGAAAAAACAGGATATTTAACAGTTAATATTGAAGAAATCGTTCATTTTCCAGCTGATTATATATTTGTAACGGCTCTTCCTACAAAAGATTTCGGAAAAGAGTGGCTTTTAACAGCATTACACTCAGAAAAATGGCAGTCACTTGTGGCTGTGCAAAAGAAGCAGGTCTATTTTATTAATCAGTATGAATTATTTTATGGATATGATCCTTTATCTACCACAGCTCAATTGCAAAAACTTATGGAAGTACTGACATCATAAAATTACAAGGCAATACATCACTTTCATGCATAGACAGATAATTTGCATTCTTCTACAATTATTGAGAATGATTATCAATTGATGTATATGGAGGGAAAAAATGCTTAAACAAAATAGAAAATTCATAACGCCACTGTTTCTTCTATTACTTCTTCTGTTAACGGCTTGTGGAGAAAAGGAAAAGACCGATAGTCCAGCTACGGAGCAAGATGAAGCGGAGACAAAAACGGTTCAGACGACAAATGGTGAGATTGTTATTCCGACTAATCCTCAGCGTATTGTAGCAGAAGAATATATTGCAAGTTTACTTGTATTGGACGTCAAACCAGTGGGAGCTCCTGGCCTAGCTCTTGAAAACTATTATTTAAAGGAAGCATTGAAAAGTGTAGAGGATATCGGTGTATATGGGAAACCATCGAGTGAGAGGATTTTAGGACTTAAGCCTGATTTGATTATCACTGGTAATGGAGAAAATTATGATGCTTTAAGTAAAATTGCTCCAACTGTAGTTATCCCATACGGGGAATTAAAAAATGCACATGAGGAGCTTACATTTTTCGGTGAGTTACTTGGAAAAGAGCGAGAAGCAAAGGATTGGCTCTCCCAATATGATCAGAAGATTGCTGATGCTAAATCACAGGTAGATGCTATTATCCCAGAAGATGCAAGCTTTTCTATTATGGAAGATGCAGGTAAATCTATTTATGTTTATGGTGATAACTTTGGTCGTGGAGGACAACCAGTTTATCAGTCATTTGGTCGAAAGCCACCTGCCAATGTAGCTGAAGAAATTATTCAAAAGCAGTGGGCTGAGATTTCCGAAGAGGTACTGGCAGATTATGCAGGAGACTACATTATTTTGACTTCAAATGATAGAACTGTTGAAGATTTTAAGAAAGATCCAATATGGGGCAGCCTGCCAGCTGTAAAAAATAATCATCTTTATGTTTGGCCTGAGGAACGTTCATGGTACTATGACCCAACAGCAGTCTTGGCTCAGGTTGAGGAATTGACAAACTGGCTAACGAATAAAAGATAGTAGAAAAAGGTGAGCGATAATTTAATTTAATAGTCTCAATAACGTACTATAGAAGCATCTTTCCTAGTGAAGGTGCTTCTTTATGTTACATTTTAAGATTTTATTGAGAATATATTATTTATTATATTAACAAGGGGACCATTCTACAGCATCTAAATCACAAACAAAGGTTGTATCCACTATTAAAGGGGACGTTGAAATACCCATTAATCCTAAGTGAGTAGTTGTGATGTATTATACTGGCGACGTCCTAGCATTTGGTGTAACACCTGTGGGTCGCTTCTAAGAAGCAATGTATGAATATTTAGGAATGCGTGCGCCAGAAATTATTCAACAGAAAATAGATGATAAGAATAATACTTAGGAGGCGATAGATGTATCCTTAGAAGTATTAACGGAGTATACAGCAAATTAAATAAATGGTGCCTCGTAAATGGACAACAGGTTAATGGGGTGCTTTAAGAAAGCACTAAAGAAACCTTTGGAATGGGTATCTTTAGTGCTTTTAAATGTTTAATTTCTAATAATTTGGAATGTCCCAGGTGTCATTGTTTGGATAATATGACGGTTTCCACTAACGATATAGTTAGCTGGTACTTGCTTGCCAAAGTCATTTAAGTGGTTGATTGACGAGTTTGCTGATAAACCTTCAATAATAATCTCCATGTTCGCATCGAATGTAACTTGCTTTTTATTTAGTGTAGCCTGAAGCGTAATGCGATCTCCCCTTTTTGTTACTTGAATGTCGATGACACCTTCATCTTCATTAACTAATGTATAAAGTGGAGGAATGATAATTGTTATTTTATCCTTTGTTGTTAAAATAAAGCGCTCCGTATCAATCTCTGAGTCAGAAACATTTATTTTGGTTTTATAAATATTCTTGCTTTTCGTCATAGCTGTTGTCTTACCTGGTATAGCTACCGTATCGGATAGTACAGGTATTTTAGGGACGTTACCTTTTGAAGGGAGTGTATATTTCCCTTGGACAAAATCAACTAAGGTCCAAACATTTGGCACGAGTTGCTGCTGTACAGGTGTTAGAGCTTCAAAAGCTGTTTTTACTTCTTGTACATCTTGAGGAGTAGATGTTTTTGGTGATAGAGCTGTAATTGCACTTTCTACAGCCTTAGCAGCAGCCTTATCCTTCAATACAAGCTGTTCAGCGTCAAGCAGAAGCTGCTCAACGCCAGTAGGTAAAGAAACATATGAAAACCTACGTAAGGCATATAGCTCTGCTCGAGCATCGGCTACATCTTTATGGAAAGTTGGACGAGATGAATTAATTAGTTGAATTTTATTTACTACTTTATCAACGGATGTATTAGGCGCAATATACGATGTTAATATCTTTTGCGCGGCTGCACTTACAAAAGTTTTTTGGGCTGCATTTAAGGTATTATACCAATCTCTTGTTTCCATGACATTTTGATAGTAATTAACAGCTGTAGATTCTACTGAATATAACTTTTCCTCAATTTGTGCCGCCAGCTTACGGTAAGAAATTCTTGTCTGTTGATGTGCTGATAATGTTGAGTAGTTTGTTACATACTGTTTTTCCAGTTCTGTTAGAGCATTGTAGGCTTTAAGTGCTGCCTCCAAATTTGCTTGGAAGGTAGAGGTTGTGTAGTTAATATTGTTAATCAATTGCACAACATTTGACACGTTAGAATTATAGTAAGAAGTACTGTATATGTATGCCATGCTCGGTTGTCCGCTCACATTAGCAGCAGATGCTGGTGCTGGTGAACTATAAAGGAGCGAAGGGACCGCCACTAACGATAGCAGGGCTAACTTTTTTTTATTTTTCATACATGAGATGCCTCCTAATTATATTTTTGTAAACGGAAATCTATCCAATAAATGGTGTTATATCAATTTTATCATAGCCTAGGATCTTTTTATGCATTTTTTGGTCGAATAGGTAGATTGGTTATGTTTTTTTAGTGAGGGTTTAGAACTTCAGTACCTATTTAAAGCGGTATTAACAAAGAATTGACTTTTTGGTGAGCAAATTCCTGCTGGATAATCTGATGGAGATAGTTCCAAAATGAACGATTAGAGCAGTCTGTTTCAATTTTTTGGAACAAAAAATAGAAGCACTATAGTTAAAGTACAGTAATTTTTTAGGAGATACGTTCTTTTTCATTCTATAACAGTAGATGTCTATAAATTGGTTTATTTATCCTTCAAAAGTAATGCAATCTCTCAATTTTTTAAAAAAATAAACGATAATAAGTAAAGGGGTAGTTTTTAAGGAGGAGTAATAATGAGAATTGTGCTAGTAGATGATGAATATTTATCATTAAAAAGATTGAAAACCTTGCTTGAAGAAAGTCATGTTCCTGGAATAGAGATAGTTGGAGAATACACCGATTCTCTAAAAGTGATTGAAGAGATACAGAACCTACAACCAAGTGTTGTATTTTTAGATATAGTCATGCCGGATATGGACGGCTTAGCATTGGGAGAAAAAATTCAGGAATTATTGCCAGATGTAGAAATTGTTTTTACAACTGGGTTCGATCAATATGCGCTAGATGCCTTTAATTTACATGCTGTCGATTATTTATTAAAGCCCATACAAATTACACGTTTAGAAAAGACATTAGACCGTCTTGAACAGATCAATAATAAACATAAAAAAAGGGTGGTGAACTCTACAATTATAAGTCTATTTGGTGGTCTCCAGGTTATTTCACCAGACGGCCATACACAAATTCTAAAATGGCGAACATCTAAAGCGAAAGAGTTATTTGCCTACTTACTCAATCACCGTGATGAAATCATTTATCGTGATACTATTTTAGAGCTATTTTGGCCAGAGTCTGATAGAGATAAAGCATCGAAACAACTTTATACTGCCGTTTATACAATACGCCAAACATTAAAAAACTACGGGCTGGATGGGGTGCAGATTTCAAGTCCATTGCTCAATTCAGGTTATAAACTCCTGTTGGAGCAAACCATTGTTGATGTAGAACAATGGTTGGCTAGCTTGAAGTCTTTACCTACACTAGAACAGGCAAACGTAGAAGAGCATGAACAAGTATTCCAAATGTATACAGGCGACTACTTAGAAGATTGTGATTATCTATGGGCAGAAAGCGAAAGAGAGCGTTTAAGGCGACTATGGTTACACCATGCCCATCAGCTAAGTGAATTTTATATAAAAATTGAAAACTACTCGGCTGCTATTAAGGTACAGGAAACAGTTCAAGCTCTGTTTGCGGGTGAAGAGGAAAACTATTTCACCTTGATGAAGCTTTACGATTTACTGAATAATGTAGCGGCTGTCGAGGAACAATACTTGCTGTTAAAAAAAGCACTTCAGGAGCATTTTGCTGTGGAACCAAGTGAGGAAATTGAGAATTGGTATAAAAGATGGAAGAAGACCAAAACACTAACGCACATGAATGTTTAAAGATATAGCATTAGCATTATGAAAAAGGACTCTTGCAGTTTGCGGAGTAGATGGAAGACAAAAGCCATTGAAGTCAACACTCAATGGCCTTTATCATTCTGGAACATTTCCTGTTTAGACGGGCTTTACTTGAATAGGGATTTTCAACTAATAGATAATAAGCGATAAAATTTATAGCTATTAGTCAAATGTTATGCATTGATTTAATGCATCGCCATCAACGTTTATCCCTCTATGTAGAAGTTGATTAGAACGGAGGACAAGCCCCCGCCTATAGTGAAAATCCCCGTTCATGATGAATTAATCTTTCCCTTTTTTATACTGGCCTTTATAGGTTGAAATAGCATTGTTTAAATAATTAATGACATATGTGACTTCGTAGTCAGAGAAATAATTATTAGATAAAAACGTTTCAGCGTATGATACTGCCGAATCGAAAATGTACCATTCCATATATGTTGTCCAATTGGTATTTGAAGATAAATCAGCCCCATCCTCTGAAACAGTCACATATATACTTTTTGCTTGATTAACGAGCGTTTGTAAGTTGTATTTATTACCATAATAATAATAATTATTATACTTATAAGCATTCTTATAGGTCCAAATGGCATTGTTTAAGTTATTGATAGCACTGGCAATATCTGCTTGAGTGGCGTAATAATTATTAACAACTGCTTGAGCAGCTGAAACAGCGGAATCTATAGCGTTCCTCTCAGCTTGCGTTGTCCAGGGATTATTATGGTAAACATCTGAGCCCCAAGAAACCGTTACATATTGAATTGAATTAATTAAAGATTGAAGAGTAGCTTTATCGCCATAGTTGTACCCATAGCCATATTTTGAGCCACTCTTTTGGGCATTTTGGTAGACTGCTAACGCATTTCTGTATTGTGAAATAGCATTCTTTACTTGTTCTTGTGAGGCGCTATTATTGTTTGCTATCGCTCTGGCACTTGTCACGGCAGAGTCAAAAATATTCCGATCAACCTGTGTTGTCCATTTGTCAGTTGTTAAAATATCGTATCCATTTATAGAAACCTGCACGTAAGGGGGGGATGCTAGTAGCGTAGTTAGTTCTTTTTTATCAATAGCTGGTAGGATAACAGAGACCTTTTTATTGTCTACTTGTACTTTACCCACCTGATGTCCTGAATTTAATGCTACTTTTGTGCCGTCTTTAACAATGATTTGTTCAATTTTCCCTTCGCCGAAAAGGTTGAAATTTTCCTCCACATTGATCGTCAGTTTTTCCACATTTGCCTTCAACTCAAAAGTGGGAACTTTACCAATTATATCGATTTTAGAAAGTGCTTGGTCAGAAGATATATTTACCTTCGTGCGTGCCAAATTGATAGTAGATGATTTCATATCCCTTAGCGTAACATACAGCCAGTCATTCTTCTTTATGATAAGTGGTTTTAATGTAATCGTATCGCTAACGGAAACGTCATCAAGTGTTATAGCTTTTTTTACTCTGTTTGTAATAATTAACTGACCATCAACCGTAACGTCTTGTATATTTACATAGTCTGCGTTCACAGTGAAGTCACCAGAAATATGACTGTGACCACCATCAAAGTATACTGATTTTTTGCTCGTACCAGCTTTGTTTAATGTTAATGATGTCACGTCTATAATTTGCTTGTTTTTTACGACAATGGTGGCTAATGCGTTTGTTAATGCTGTTTTATTTGAATGATCAAAAAGGGGCTTTAAATCTTTGTGGATTCTAAATGTACCATTTGATGTAATAACCGTATCGTTTGTGATGTTTTTAATCGTTACGGCATTGCCTACCATTTTTTTTGTTGCTGCAACCTGAACCTGTGTTTCATATAAATTCGATTGATTTAGGGAAAAAGAGGCTTGTGCAGTTGACACAGGTAATACTAGTGTCGCTGTAATCGCCGTGGCTATTAATGTTGATAGCGCTTTATTTGTCATGCAAGTCACTCCAATCATTTTATCTACTAGATAATATACCATAATTTACTATAATTTAATATTTTAAGTGTATGTTTTACTAATCATTTCAACTCAAATGAGCCATAAGTACTTTTAATTATAATAAACAAATCTCTTAATATGCCTGTATTTTTATCTATAATTATGTAAATTTCTACTTTATTCGCTAAATATTTTATTGAGATACGACCTTTCATCTATTATGATTATTTATAAAAGTGGGGGTGTTTGTGATGAAGAAATCAAGAGGAATTGCATTGAAACTATCTTCCCTAATCATAGGATTGTTTCTAGTTTTATTTTTATCCTATACAGTGACAACAGGGATTATTATAAAAAAGCAAAGTGTCGAAGATGCAGAGTATGGAACATTGCAAACGGCTGAATCATCAGCGGCTATTATGAGCGAGCGCTTTAAAAAAGCCAATACAACTTTACAAACAACGAAACGAATCGTTGAAAGTATGGAGAAAAATAAGACGCTATCTACCAAAGGCATTTTAGACATAATGGAAAATAATTTAGCTAGTAATGATGATTTATTAGGGGTAGGGGCTATCTTTGAGGAGAATTCCCTTATTGTAAACCCAAATGAGGCTACATTGGTAGATTCCCAAAAACGTTTTGGACCATACTTGAGCAAAAATGATAATGAAATAACGACCACTCTTATTGAGGGTTTAGATGATAAAAATGTTTCTCAATGGTACTGGGTGCCAAAAGAAGAGGGACGGACAGTTTTAACGGAGCCCTATGATTATAGTGTAAACGGACAAACGGTACTAATGACAACAATTTCTGTACCATTAGTTAATGCTTCCGGGAAGTTTTTCGGTGTATTAACAGCAGATGTGTCCATAGATTATTTAAATGAGTTGACAAAGTCAGTTGCACCAGAAGGCGGCTATGCAGCCATTATTACAAATAACGGTGTATTGACAGCTAACAGTTTTGGTAAAGAGCTAGATGGGCAAAATATGCAGGACGACCCCGCTTGGACAAGCATACGTAAGACAATGGAAAATGGCGAACTAACAAGTATGTACATAGATTCTAATGAACTGAAGGATAAAGCCTATAATGTATTTGCTCCCATGATTTTAGAGGACATTGACGAAACTTGGACCGTTCAAATTGTATTAGCTGAATCAAAAATTTTAGAGACGTATAACCATGTATTCGTCTATACAATTATTGCATCCATTATAATGGTAGCTTTGATGACTGCTGCAAGTGTACTATTCATTTACAAACAACTAAAGCCGCTCAAGTATTTACGCTCATCCATTGAAACAGCAGCGGAAGGAGATTTAACACAAAAAGTAGAGGAGAAATATATTAAACAGGATGAAATTGGTGCGGTTGCATTGGCCTATAATAATATGTTGGATAAAACCAATAGTGCTATTAAAGCCGTGTTAAACTCTACAACTCTATTGAATCAGTCTTCTAACCAGGTACATGAGGCATTTAATGAAATCGTGTCTTCAAGTCAAGAGGTATCAGTAGCCATAAATGAAATTGCACAGGGAGCATCGAAGCAATCAGAGGATACTGAAGAAACGAATTACCGCATGATGGATTTATCGGATCAAATAGATGCCATTACTGCGCTTTCGAATGAAATGGACGAGTTATCGCTCAAAACAAATGTAACAACAGAAAAAGGCATGCAAGAGGTTCAAAGTTTACATGAACATAATATAGGGACAAATGAGATGAATGGCCGTATTCAACAGCAAATGGAATTACTAGCTTCTAATATTGCTAATATTAATCAAATTATTGCCTCTATTCAAAGCATTACGGAGCAAACTAATCTATTGGCTTTAAATGCAAGTATTGAGGCTGCGCGTGCTGGTGAGCATGGAAAAGGTTTTGCGATCGTGGCGGAAGAAGTAAGAAAGTTGGCGGAGCAATCAAAAAATGAAACAGAAGTTATTAAAAGCACGGTAGAAAGCATTTTAGAAAATTCACAGCAAACAGTTGCTGTCATTGCCTCGAATGCAGAATTAATGCAATCGCAAAATGAGTCCGTACAAAGCACGCAATTGGCTTTTAAAGATAATAGTGATTTGTCACGTGCAATTGCAACTTCTATTAGTGAGCTAATGACTCAGTTATCTACTATGTTAGAGCATAAAAATCAAGCAATTATGTCTATCCAAAGTATTTCGGCTATATCAGAGGAAACAGCTGCCTCTGCTGAGCAAGTAAGTGCCTCTGCAATGGATCAACAAGCAGAATTGCAAAAAGTGGCAGAGTCTATGCAAAACATGAATGATATCTCTAATGAACTGCAAGAGGTTGTTAATCGATTTAAGCTTGCGTAAAGAAAAAACTGCTTAGAACCTTTAAGTAGTCTCAGACTGTTGATAAAAGGAATCGAGAAGTTGATGCTCGATTCCCTTTTCATTTTTTACTTATTTCAAATGGACCTTTGTTGCTCGATCATGTACAGCTCAAGCATAAAAAGCTTACCACGTCCAAGCTGACAGTATCTTCAAGTCTCCTTTAAGACAAGTTCAATTGTTCTGCATTTTGGCATACCAATCCTAAATGACGTTAAATAAGTTTTGATGATTCTTATATTCTGGACATTGCTCGAGTTCATTGATTTGAGCTTTTGAATTTTTGCAACCATTAGAACGAAGCGCGACCCCGCCCATAGTGTAAATCAACGGTTTTAATTATGAAAGTAAGTGGCATTGACCTAGTGCAATATCGACACTACTATTAAAAGGGAGGGGGGACATCAATATGGTGTATCTTGGAATGATTTTTTTTCAAATTGTTGCACCTATTTTAGTATTACTTGTACTAGGGGCCATTCTACAAAAGAAATTTCGCTTTAACTTAAAAGCATTATCACAGCTAATTACATATTGCTTTATGCCAGCGGCTGTGTTTATAAATTTATATGAAACGAGTATAAAGCTGTCTGTGCTAGGGGAAGTCGGGTTGTTTATTGTACTTTTTATTGGTAGTCAAATGCTACTCAGTCACTTTTTAGCGAAAGGGCTTGGACTAGCTAAAACGGAGGCGGCTGTTTTTAAAAATAGTGTAGTACTCATTAACTCTGGAAACTATGGTATTCCGGTAGCTCAAATGATTTTTGCCTCTCAACCTATTGGTGTAGCCATCCAGGTTATACTCGTTATCTTTCAAAACATGACTACGTATACGTATGGTTTATATAATTTAATTTCGTCTACTAAATCAGGCATGACGATTCTAAAGGATTTTATAAAAATGCCTATTATTCACGCTTTAATAATTGGTGTGGCAATGAATTATTTTGATATTGGTATTCCTCCGTTTATTAAAATACCAATAGACCATGTAGCGGATGGTTTTATTGCCGTTGCATTAATCACGCTGGGCGCGCAATTGTCTCAGATGGAAATTAAAACTATGTTTAATAAAACAGTCTTCATCAGCTGCTTGACTCGATTAATTATCGGACCAGCTATTGCTTTAGTCATTATCTTTGCACTGGGATTAAATGGGGTCGTAGCACAATCATTATTTATAGCGAGTGCTTTTCCCACATCCCGCAACAGTTCAAGTCTAGCATTAGAATATGATATAGAATCGGCAACAGCTGCACAAACCGTTTTATTTTCTACCATTGTGAGTTGTATAACGGTCACGATTGTGATTTATATCGCTGATGTATTGTTTACTTAATAGAATGGCAAAAATATTTAAATGATAACTTCCATCTCTTAGCAATATCTGCTACACTAGCATCAAACTGAATAGTATTAACTAGGGGAGTCTGATGAGTCAGGCTGAGAGGGAAACGCATAGAGGTTTCTTGACCCTTTGGACCTGATCTGGCTCATACCAGCGTGGGAAAGTTAAGAAGCTATTGCCTATTACGTGCAATCAATAGACCCTTTACATTCATGGCCGGATCCAATCATTATGTTGGATTCGGCCTTTATTTATTTTCCTTTTGGGGTGAGCTAGATTCGGTCCTTACTTAAAATACATTTAAGGGAGAGAAGTAGCTCATGTCAGCGATTAGTGAAAAGAACATTATGATTATGTCTAACTTTGAAGGAAGTAAAAAGGTTTATGTGGAAGGATCACGTCCAGATATTTTAGTACCAATGCGTGAAATTACATTAAGTCCGACGACGGGTAGCTTTGGAGATGAAGAAAATGCCCCTATTCGGGTGTATGATACGAGTGGCCCGTATACTGATCCTGCATTTCATGTGGATATTACAAAGGGCTTACCGGCTTTACGAAGTACTTGGATACAAGAGCGAGGAGATGTAGAGGAATATGAAGGGCGTACCATTAAACCTGAGGATAATGGCTTCCGTCGCGCAGATGATCCACGTATCCAAGAAAATGTCTTTCCTGAATTGATGAGAATGCCTTTACGTGCAAAAAGGGGGAAAAATGTAACACAGTTGCATTATGCTAGAAAGGGAATTATTACACCTGAGATGGAGTTTGTAGCGATACGAGAAAATATGGACCCTGATTTCGTGCGTTCAGAGATTGCAGCAGGTCGAGCTATTATGCCCTCCAATATTAATCATCCGGAGGCAGAGCCGATGATTATCGGTCGTAACTTCCATGTGAAAATTAATGCGAACATTGGAAATTCAGCCGTATCATCTTCGATTGCAGAGGAAGTCGAAAAGATGACATGGGCTACACGCTGGGGTGCAGATAATATTATGGATCTATCAACTGGCAAGCATATTCATACAACGAGAGAATGGATTATTCGAAATGCCGCAGTACCTGTTGGAACAGTACCAATCTATCAGGCATTAGAAAAGGTAAATGGTGTAGCTGAAGATTTAACGTGGGAGGTATACCGTGATACGCTTATTGAACAAGCAGAGCAAGGGGTAGATTATTTCACTATTCATGCGGGTGTTCTTTTACGTTATGTTCCTCTTACAGCAAACCGGGTAACGGGCATTGTGTCTCGGGGAGGCTCCATTATGGCGCAATGGTGTTTATACCATCATCAAGAAAACTTCCTCTATACTCATTTTGAGGAAATATGTGAAATTATGAAAACTTATGATGTAGCCTTCTCATTAGGAGATGGCTTACGTCCAGGGTCAATCGCGGATGCAAACGATGAAGCGCAATTTGCGGAGCTTGAAACATTAGGTGAGTTAACCCAAATAGCATGGAAGCATGATGTTCAAGTAATGGTGGAGGGGCCAGGTCACGTTCCAATGCATTTGATTAAAGAAAATATGGACAAGCAATTAGAGGTTTGTAAGGAAGCTCCCTTCTACACATTAGGCCCATTGACAACAGATATTGCTCCAGGTTATGACCATATTACATCTGCTATTGGAGCGGCAATGATTGGTTGGTTTGGTACAGCTATGCTCTGTTATGTGACACCGAAGGAACATCTAGGATTACCTAATCGGGAGGATGTTCGAGTAGGGGTTATTACTTATAAGATTGCTGCACATGCTGCAGATTTGGCAAAAGGGCACCCAGGTGCACAACAACGCGATGATGCACTGTCAAAAGCGCGCTTTGAGTTCCGCTGGCGCGACCAATTTAACCTTTCTCTTGATCCAGAACGTGCAGTAGAATATCACGATGAAACATTGCCAGCAGAGGGGGCCAAAACTGCACATTTTTGCTCAATGTGCGGTCCTAAATTTTGTAGCATGAGAATTTCACAGGATATTCGTAATTATGCTAAAGAAAAGGATTTAAATACAACTGAGGCCATCCATGAAGGTATGAGGGAGAAGTCAGTGGAGTTTAAAAAGGCAGGTAGTCAAATCTATCTATAATAATAAAAGGCTTGTGTTAATTTACTAGACACAAGCCTTTTTTATGTTGCTTCCATGTTGCAAATTGAGGTAAGCAGTTGGAGGCTAGACGAAGACAAAAAAGCTCCATGTGATGATTAAATTCACATGGAGTAAAAATTGGATTTGGATATCAATAATTAAATGGAATATTAAACGTTTGTTGGTTGTTTTACGTATGGGTTTGTAAGATCCATACCTTCTAATGAAAGACCCATTGCTTTTGCAACACCGTCACCATATGCTGGATCAGCTAAATAGCAGTGTAGGATGTGACGTCGTTTGATGAACTCCTCGACAGAAGCCATATCATTAGCCGTATTTTCAAATAGACGTTGTTGTTCTTCCGCAGTCATTAGGCGGAAAAGTTTACCTGGCTGCTCGAAGTAATTATTATCGTCTTCACGGAAATCATGAATTCCTGCATGACCATCAATGCGTAACTCTGGCTCTTTATGGTCTAAATTATGCTCCCATTCACCATAGCTATTTGGTTCATAGCCTAGTGTTGAACCAAGGTTGCCATCAAAACGCATAGCACCATCACGGTGGAAAGTGCGGAATGGACATTTTGGTGCGTTAACAGGAAGCATATAGTGGTTTACTCCTAAACGGTAGCGTGCTGCATCCGCATAGGCAAAGATACGACCTTGTAACATTTTATCTGGTGAGAAGCTAATACCAGGAACGATGTTAGATGGTGCAAATGCAGCTTGTTCCACTTCTGCAAAGTAGTTGTCCGGGTTTTTATTTAACTCAAACTCACCTACAGGAATTAATGGGAAGTCTTTTTTATACCATACTTTTGTTAAGTCGAATGGGTTGTATGGTAGCTCACGTGCTTGCTCCTCTGTCATAACCTGAATATACATTTTCCATTTAGGGAAATCGCCTTTTTCAATGGCTTCATATAAATCACGTTGTGAAGATTCACGATCTTGACCGATTACCTCAGTTGCTTCAGCACCTGTTAAATTTTTAATGCCTTGTTCTGTACGGAAGTGGAATTTAACCCAAACTCGCTCATTATCAGCATTGATAAAGCTATAAGTGTGGGAACCAAATCCGTGCATATTACGGTAACCAGTTGGAATACCACGGTCAGACATTACAATCGTTACTTGGTGAAGTGCCTCTGGTAATAGAGTCCAGAAATCCCAGTTAGAATTAGCGTTTTTCATATTTGTACGTGGATCACGTTTTACCACGTGGTTTAAATCTGTAAAGTGTAGTGGATCACGGAAGAAAAATACTGGTGTATTGTTTCCTACTAGATCCCAGTTGCCTTCTTCTGTATAGAACTTAAGGGCAAAGCCACGGATATCGCGCTCAGCATCTGCTGCACCACGCTCACCAGCAACTGTGGAGAATCGTGCGAACATTTCAGTTTTTTTGCCCACCTCTGAGAAGATTTTAGCTTTTGTATATTGAGTTATATCGTGCGTTACAGTAAAAGTACCAAATGCACCTGAACCTTTGGCGTGCATACGACGTTCAGGGATTACTTCACGATTGAAGTTGGCTAATTTTTCAACTAGCCATACATCTTGAAGTAAAAGAGGGCCACGTGGACCTGCTGACATAGAGTCATGGTTACTTACTACTGGAGCACCACCTGCTGTTGTAAAACGACGGCTACGATCATTTGCGTTTGTCATATTAGTTACCTCCTGAAAATAATGTAAGTCGAACTCTTCGTCTATAACTATAACAAATATAAAATAGAATTGCTAGTACATTATAATAATTATTGTTAAAGAATTTTTATAGTGAGATACAAAGTATAAATATATGCATCGGAGAGGCTGTATATGCTTAATTTTTGTGTAAAATTTGTTGTTTAATAAACTAGATTTAAACAGTATTTGTACTGTAAATGAAAAGAAGTATAAAGTTAAACACCCATAATAAAATCCTTGATTGAAAATGAAAACAACTAATTGAAAATATTCTTGATTAGTTTTTTCGATATCGATGAGGGGTCATACCGATTTGTTGTTTAAATATTTTAATGAAATAATTCGGGTCATCAAAACCGTTTAAATGAGCAATCTCACTAATTGCAAAATCAGTTTCTAGTAGCATCTTAAGGGCGTTTTGAATTCTAACTTGCTGTATATAGCGCTTAAATGGCAAGCCTTGTTTTTTTGAAAAAATCGTACTTAAATAATTGGGGCTGATGCCAAGCTTACGCGCGACAAAGGGGAGAGACAAGGAACTCTCTTTAAATTGCTGATCAATAATTTCTAAAGCTAACTCAACATAATCGGCTCTTTTCTCCATGCGAGCTTCACGTGCAAGTTCAATTAATCTCTGAGTGAATGAAATAATGCCATTGAGAATCGTATAAAAAATAGGATGCTCAATAATTAAATGAAATAGCTGACGGTAGTTTTGTTCAATGACTGCTTTTTCGTGTAGTTTATATTTCAACATAAAGCGCCGAATTTGTGCTAAGACACTTGTTAGATGGATACGTAAATCATCCTGCTCATAATAGATGCCTTCATTAGAAAGTCGATATAAAAATGTTTTTACGGCTTCGAGATTACCTTCCTCCAGGCTACTTATTAATAATTGCTGTTCCTCTGGTGTTAGTAATGGATCGAAGGGGTGTATTTCAAATTGTTTACTTGCGTAAAAAAGGTGACCGAATCCTTCGTAAAAACTTTGGTGAAGTACACGCTTTGTTAATGTATACATATTTTTAATGCTTGTAGCAGGTCCATCATATATCCCGATATTTAATGAACTATTGCTAAACAAACGCCATTCCTTCATAAGAGTACGTACATCCTTCTCTACCACTTTTATGTCTTGCGTTTGAAAAAGGCAGACAATTCTATTCGATAAAGGATAGGTTTTCATATGAAAGTATATAGGTGTTTGTTGAAGCCAATTGTAAAGCTTGTTATAGGTCTCGGCGTGCTCAGGCTCAATTATTGTAAAATGAATGCCAGTTTCAATAGAGTTTGATTTAGTATCTAAAAATAAATGATTATAAAATGATTCATTTGCTGTCTCCTGCGCATCATCTATGATTTGTGGTGAGCGCACGGAAATAACCGTCAGTTTTTGCTTTAATACTTCTAAATCAATGGGCTTTATGAATAGATGAGCTACCTGTAAATCAATGGCTTTCAATGCGTTTTTAAATAAGGGCTCTGTTGTTACGGCTAAAATAGCACCTGAAAATTTTTGTAGATCTCCATAAAGAGAAGTTAGGCCATTATTAGGGATCAGGTCGATATTTAATAGTATGGCATCCGGTTTAAATTGTCGGATGTATTGAGATGCATCTGAAATAGTAGTGCACATGTCAATAAGAACGTCGCCTGGAAAATAGGTATGTAAAAACCACTTAATGCCTGCTAGTTCAGTGGGGTCTCGGTCGATTAATAACAGCTTCATAACATTTAACCTCGCTTAAAATATTCTAGTTTCATAAAAAAATACGATTATATTATTAAAAATAACATAGGAATCTGAAAAAAATCATGTTTTCTCTTTTAAAATTCTCTATATTCTGAAAAAAGTAGTTAGTACAATGGAAATAGAGTAATTGATCTTCATTCAGCGGAAAATTTATTTACTATGAAAACGCTTAAATGCAGTTGAATGCGGATGCTTTAGTGATTACGTTAAAATGAATTTTACATAAGCCTTAAAGGGAATAGGGGGATGTCATGTGAAGTCGATCATCGAGCTTGATGGCAATACATTAACAAGACAACAAATTGAGAAAATCGTTAAAGGGCATGCAACGGTTGAACTTGCTGAAGATAGTATAGAACGTATTCGTTTAAGTAGGGAACGTATTGAAAAGCGTTTAGCGGAGGGGCAAACTATTTATGGTGTGAATACAGGTTTTGGCAAACTAAGTAATATAAAAATTGAGGAAGAAGATATAGAGCTTTTACAACTGAATTTATTACGATCAGATGCAACAGGTGTGGGTCAGCCGTTTCCAACTGATGTTGTACGTGCCATGATGGTTTTACGTGCAAATGCCTTAGCTCGTGGATTTTCAGGTATTCGTGAGGAAACTGTACAGCTATTATTAGATTTTATTAATAAAGGCGTACACCCAATTGTTCCGTCACAGGGTTCAGTTGGAGCAAGCGGAGATTTGGCGCCATTATCACATTTAGCTTTAGTCCTAGTGGGAGAAGGTAAGGCTGAGTTTAATGGAGAAGTGATGAGTGGTAGTGAGGCGTTACAGCAAGCGGGATTATCACCTGTTCGACTCCAAGCTAAAGAGGGGCTGGCACTTGTAAACGGTACACAGGCTATGACAGGTATCGGTGTCTTAACGGTTAATGAGGCTGAACGAATTGGGCTTGCGGCAGATATGGCTGCTAGTTTAACACTAGAAGCATTGAAGGGTATCACATCTGCGTTTGACCCAGCCCTTTTAGCGGTAAGACCACATCCAGAGTTAGAGCTTGTTGGTGGTCGTATTCGTAAGTGGCTTGAGGGAAGTAAGCGAGTGACAAAGCAAGGAGAAATTCGTATGCAGGATGCATATTCATTGCGCTGTATTCCACAAGTGCATGGTGCTTCCTGGCAGTCTTTCTTTTACGCGGAGAACCGAGTACAAACGGAAATGAACGCCACGACCGATAATCCGATTGTTTTAGAAAACGGTGAAGTACTATCAGGTGGCCATTTTCATGGTCAGCCCATTGCTTTAGCAATGGACTTTTTAAAAATTGGGGTAAGTGAATGGGCTAATATTTCAGAGCGCCGTACAGAGCGAATGGTGAATCCACAATTAAATGAAGGCTTACCACCATTTTTAGCGACAAACCCTGGGATTGAGTGCGGTCTGATGATTGCTCAATATACAGCAGCATCTATTGTCTCAGAAAACAAAGTGTTGGCGCATCCTTCCAGTGTAGATTCAATTCCTACATCAGGGAATCAGGAAGACCATGTAAGTATGGGGACAACTTCGGCTCGTCAAGTACGTCAAATGGTCCGAAATGCTGCCCTAGTTATAGCAATAGAAATGATTTGTGCATCACAGGCTATATATTTAGATAAAGCAGAAGAACAATTATCACCAACCACACGAAAGTACTTAGAGAAAGTTCGTGAGTTTTGTCCACCACTATTAGCAGATCAGCCAATTGGTGATGAAATAGAGGCGTTGGCGGAATATTTATTAACGAGTGATGCTCTAGTAAAGGAATATGTGTAAAGTTGATTAAACGATTTTAAGTGGGAAGAGCTGAGGCAAGACTTAGTTTTTTAAGTCGCCTCTGCTTTATAAGTGATTATTCATTTATATATCTGAATATTCAGTTTAATAGAATGCTACTAACGTTTTTATCATTTTAAAGGAGGGTTTTTTTATGGTATTTAAAACAAGTATTCGTGCACCACGTGGAAACCAACTAACTTGTAAAGGGTGGACACAGGAAGCAGCAATGCGTATGCTAATGAACAATCTTGATCCTGAGGTAGCGGAGAATCCAGATGAGCTGATTGTTTACGGAGGTATTGGAAAGGCAGCTCGTAATTGGGAAAGTTATGAGCAAATAATTGCTTCATTAAAGAAATTAGAGAATGATGAGACTTTATTGATCCAATCAGGGAAGCCGGTAGCTGTATTTCGTACACATGAACATTCTCCCCGTGTTTTAATTGCCAATTCCAATCTTGTACCAGCGTGGGCTAATTGGGACCATTTCTATGAATTAGAAGATCGAGATTTAATGATGTATGGTCAAATGACTGCCGGTAGTTGGATTTATATCGGTGCACAAGGTATTTTACAAGGCACTTATTTATCCTTCGTAGAAGCAGGGAAAAAAGTATTTGGCTCTGCAGATTTACGCGGTAAATTTATCCTTACAGGTGGTATGGGGGGAATGAGCGGTGCACAACCTCTAGCGGGGAAAATGGCTGGCGCAGTCATCCTAGTTGTAGAAGTAGAGCGTGCCCGCATTGAACGTAAAATAAAAGAAGGCTATTGTGATTATCTTGTAGAAACTGTTGATGAAGCGGTTGCATTAGTAAACAAATTACGTGACCAAAAAGAGCCAGCATCGATTGGCCTTGTTGGAAATTGTGCAGACGTTAATCGTGAACTGTTGAATAGAGGGATCATTCCAGACTTTGTCACAGACCAAACTTCTGCACATGACCCGATTAATGGCTATATACCAAATAACATGACATTTGAGGAAGCTTTAGCACTTCGTAAATCAGATGTAAAAACATATGAACGAAGAGCTAAGGAAACTATGGCAGAGCATGTTCGTACAATGCTAGAATTCCAAGAGGCGGGTGCAGAAGTATTTGATTATGGCAATAATATTCGCGCCTATGCTAAAGAAATGGGTGTAACCAATGCCTTTGATTTCCCAGGCTTCGTACCAGCCTATATTCGCCCGCTGTTCTGTGAAGGAAAAGGGCCATTCCGCTGGGCTGCGCTTTCGGGGGACCCTGAGGATATTTATAAAACGGATGCACTTGCAAAAGAGATGTTCGCAGAAGATGAAGGTCTTGTTAATTGGATCAATATGGCTCAAAAAATGGTTAAATGGCAAGGTTTACCAGCTCGTATTTGTTGGTTAGGCTATGGTGACCGTCATCGCTTTGCATTAAAAGTAAATGAAATGGTAGCGAATGGTGAGTTATCAGCTCCAATTGTTTTTGGTCGTGATCATCTGGATTCAGGTTCAGTGGCATCCCCAAATCGTGAAACAGAAGGCATGTTGGATGGTTCAGATGCAGTATCGGATTGGCCGATTTTAAATGCGCTAGTTAATACAGCAAGCGGCGCCAGCTGGGTAAGTGTTCACCATGGAGGTGGCGTAGGTATGGGCTATTCACAGCATGCCGGGCAAGTGCTAGTAGCGGACGGATCGGAGCTAGCAGCGGATAAAATTGCTCGCGTGTTAATTTCGGACCCTGGTATGGGTGTAGCTCGTCATGCAGATGCCGGCTATGACATTGCTATTCAGACAGCTAAAAACAAAGGTGTGCATATACCAATGCTAAAGGATGATGTAAAGTGACCATCTTAATCAAAAATGCCAATGAAGTGATTACATTAATGAGTAATGTACGAGGACCTCGCACAAAGGAGAAAATGCGAGAAATAGCTATAGTGGAAAATGGTAGTATTCTTATTGAAGAAGATCGAATTGTTGCTGTAGGTGCTTTTGAGCAGCTAGAGGTAGATTTTCCTGAACTAGTAAAGAAAGCAAAAATAATTGATGCTTCAGGTAAGGTCGTTATGCCAGGATTAGTGGACTGTCATACGCATCTCGTACATGGAGGAACCCGTGAAGAAGAGTTTAATATGCGACTCAATGGTTCTACCTATATGGAAATTATGAATGCGGGTGGCGGCATCCACGCCACAACAAAGCTTACACGAGATACTAGCTTTGATGATCTGTATGAAAAAACAAGGCAGCACTTAGATACATTTTTAAAGCATGGAGTCACAACCGTTGAAGCCAAATCAGGCTATGGATTGGATTGGGAGACTGAGAAGAAGCAACTTGAAGTAGCGAAAAAGTTACAAGCAACGCATGATGTGGATGTTATTAGTACTTTTATGGGTGCACATGCAGTGCCTCGCGACTATAAAGGGCGTGAGGATGAGTTTGTGGAATTGGTTATTCTTGATATGCTACCCAAAGTTGCAGAGCAAGAACTGGCTGAATTTAATGATGTATTTTGTGAAAAAGGTGTCTTTACACCAGATCAATCTAAGCGTATTTTAGAGGCTGGCAAAGCCCTTGGACTAACACCGAAAATACATGCCGATGAAATTGAGCCTTATAAAGGTGCTGAACTTGCTGCGGAAGTCGGAGCCATTTCGGCAGAGCATTTGTTAGTTGCTTCTGATGAAGGTATTCAAAAAATGGCTGAAGCAGGTACAATTGCTGTCTTGCTGCCAGGAACTGCTTTCTTTTTACGTGCACCGTTTGCAAGAGGGCGTCTAATGATTGATGAAGGGGTACCTGTAGCCATTTCAACGGACTTTAACCCAGGATCGTCTCCGACTATGAGTCTACCATTTATTATGAATTTAGCTTGCATGCATATGGGAATGACACTAGAGGAGGTACTAACGGCAACAACAATTAATGCGGCATATGCATTGAATCGAGGCGAACAAATAGGTTCCCTTGAAGTTGATAAAAAAGCTGATGTTATTATTTTAGATGTTGCTAATTATAAGCAGTTACAATACTTCTATGGCATGAACCATACAAATACAGTGATTAAAAATGGGCAAGTTGTTGTACAAAATGGCATTTTGCTGAAAGAACAATAAAGTAAATGGGCATAAATAAGGCATCAAAGCTTTATTTATGCTTTTTTATCTAAATTGAAAAAATCTGACCATATAGGCTCTTTGGCGGACTGAATAAAAGCTTGCATTTTTTAAAGTGAAGGAGTATAATTCAATTAAATAGTAATTCGTTAATTACAAATTACTTAAACCTTGTAGTGAATAAAGGGGTTATCAGATGTCAAAATTTCGTACGGAAGAAGAAATGCTAGCGCATTACGATTCTTCAAAATATAAAACGCCTGATGGATACACAGCAGATATCGCAATTTTTACGATTACTTCGGAGAAAACGGAAGAAAAGGCGCCGCCAAACATGACACTTAAAATTATGCTAATTAAGCGTGCTACTAAAGATGCTGATGGCAATGCCAATATTGAAGGTGGAAAATGGGCGCTTCCAGGTGGGTTTGTTGATGCTCATCAAAAAGAATCAGCGTATATTGCAGCAAAAAGAGAATTAAAAGAAGAGACGAATGTAGAAGGGTTACATGTTCAGCACTTTGGTGTTTACGATGATATTGATCGAGATCCTCGTGGTTGGATGATTTCAAATGCTTTTTATGCGATTGTTCCTGAGGTGTATATGGAGCAGCGACAAGCAAATGATGATGCTGATGATGTAGAGTTATTTGATATTGAAGATGTATTTACACTTCAGCTAGCCTTTGATCATCGTAACATCATTGCAGATGCCCTCGAATTTATTAAAAGAGATATGGTGCAAACAACAGTTGCTAAAAATTTTTTACCGCAAGAGTTTACCTTATCAGAGTTACAAAGGGTACTACTGACAGTTGAAGAAGATCCACGAATCGCTAATGATTCTGTATTTTTTACAAAAGCACCTAAATTACCTTTTATCGAAAAAGTTGTGGATGCGGAAGGAAAGCCGAAGAAAACAAAGCGTAATTCGTTTAGGCCTTCGCAGCTGTATACCTTTAATGATTTTGAAGTGGTAGAATCGATTTACCATTAGGAAAGATACGTCTTTCCTGATTATTTTAAAAATAGTAATTTGTAATTTAGGTATTACTAATTAAAAAATGGAGTGATAAAACGATGAAAAAGAGAGCATTAATTAATATTGATTACACAGTTGATTTTGTTGCGACTGATGGAGCTCTAACCTGTGGAGAGCCAGGACAACAGCTTGAACAAGCGATTGTAAATTTAACAAATGAATTTATATCAAATAAAGAGTTTACGGTTTTCGCTATAGATGTTCATGAAAAAGAAGATCTTTATCATCCTGAAACAAAGTTATTTCCTCCACATAATCTTCGTTATACAAAAGGGCGGGATTTATATGGTGCTTTAAAACCATTGTATGAAGCTAATAAAGAGCTAGAATATGTTTATTTTCTAGATAAAACTCGCTACTCGGCATTCGCAGGGACAGATTTGGAGTTGAAATTACGTGAAAGGGGAATTACAGAGCTTCATTTAATTGGAGTTTGCACAGATATCTGTGTTCTTCATACAGCTATGGATGCTTATAATAAAGGATTTGATCTTGTCATTCATAAAAACGCTGTCGCATCCTTTAATCAAGCAGGACATGAGTGGGCTTTAAGTCATTTCGAGCAGACACTAGGTGCCTCTGTTATTTGATATTAAGAAATGGAGGGAAATGAAGTGAAATACGCAGATGATAGTTTCATGTTACACACCGATTTATATCAAATTAATATGGTTCAGACTTACTGGAAGGACGCTGTTCATCAACGAAAGGCTGTTTTTGAGCTATATTTTAGAAAACTTCCATTTGGTAATGGTTATGCGATATTCGCTGGCTTAAAAAAAGTAATGGATTTTATTAACAAGTTTGGGTTTTCTCAAAGTGATATAGATTATTTGCGAGAAGAAGGGAAATATCCAGAGGAATTTCTCCACTATCTCCAGAAGCTAAAGTTTACAGGAACTATAAGGGGTATGAGAGAAGGGGAGCTGGTTTTTGCCAATGAACCTATTCTGCGAATCGAGGCACCGTTGGCTGAAGCACAATTAATTGAAACGCCTTTGCTGAATATTATTAATTACCAAACGCTAATCGCGACAAAAGCTTCGCGTATTAAAGAAGTGACGGGTGAAGATGTTGTGATGGAGTTTGGTACCCGTCGTGCTCACGAATTTGATGCGGCTATTTGGGGAACTCGTGCTGCTTATATCGGTGGCTTTTCTGCAACAAGTAATGTACGCGCAGGCAAGTTATTTGGTATTCCAGTTTCGGGAACGCACGCGCATGCAATGATTCAAACCTACAGAGATGAGTATACGGCGTTTAAAAAATATGCAGCTGCACATAAAGACTGTGTATTCTTAGTGGATACTTATGATACGTTACGTTCAGGTGTTCCAAATGCCATTAAAGTAGCGAAGGAATTGGGCGATCAAATTAATTTTATTGGTATCCGTTTAGACAGTGGTGATTTAGCCTATTTATCAAAAGTGGCAAGGAAAATGCTAGATGATGCAGGCTTTAAGAAAACAAAAATTATGGCATCCAATGATTTAGACGAATATACTATTATGCATTTAAAATCTCAAGGGGCGAAAATTGATGCTTGGGGAATCGGCACAAAGCTAATTACGGCCTATGATCAAGCGGCACTAGGTGGGGTTTACAAGTTAGTCTCTATTGAAAATGAAAATGGGGAAATGGTCGATACGATAAAAATCTCTGCGAATCCAGAAAAGGTGACGACTCCAGGGCGTAAACGAGTCTATCGTATTGTTAATAATGAGAATGGTCATGCTGAAGGTGACTATATTGCCCTTGATGAGGAGAATGTCCTGCAAACAGACCGGTTAAAGATGTTCCACCCTGTTCATACGTATATAAGCAAATTTGTGACGAATTTTACAGCGATTGAGTTGCACAAAAACATTGTAGAAAATGGGAAAGTAGTATATGAGGAACCCACTATTCAAGAGACACAAGCATATGCAAAGGAAAATTTAAAATTGTTATGGTGTGAGTACAAACGAACGATGAACCCAGAAGAGTATCCAGTTGATTTAAGTAAGGCTTGCTGGGATCACAAGAGGGCCATCATTCACGATATAAAAGAAAAAATTTCGAAAAAAGATGGATACTAGATAGAAAATGACGGGAGGAAGATATGATGGCGAGAATAGGTGTTTATGGTTCATCCTTTGATCCTATTACCAATGTTCATCTTTGGACTGCTAGCACGGTTGCACACCGTTGTAAATTAGATAAGGTCATATTTTTACCCTGTTCAAATAAGCGTAAAGATAAAACCATAAAAACAGAAGATATACATCGGTGGAATATGCTACATTTAGCAATTGCTAAGGATGATCGTTTTGTGGCGGATTCCTATGAGATGGATCAAGAGGGCTGGAATATTTACACGTATGACACAATGAAATACTTTAGAGAAAAAAATCCAGAAGATGAAATCCACTTTATTATGGGTGCAGATTTGTTAGTAGACATTGGTGCAGGATTATGGAAAAAGGGTGACGCATTAGTTGCTGAAAATAAATTCATTGTTATGGCAAGGCATGGGATTGATATGTTGTCTACCATTAGCCGATCCCCGATTTTAAGAAATAATGATGATGGGAGATTTCATCTTATTGATAAGGGCTTAGCCATGGAAATTAGCTCTACCTATATTCGTGAAGAATTTGCAATGGGTGGAGAGCCGAGATATCTTTTGCCTAATGCTTGTTATGACTATATTAAAGAACATCATTTATATCAAAAATAAAAGTGTGGTTACATGCCACACTTATTTTAATTTTGAAAAGATGGTGACTTTTACTATTTTTAGCCTTCGTAAGCTATAATAGAAATAGCAAAGGTGACGACTTTTTTGTCAATAAATTTAATAATTAATGTTAGAAAGGAATTCATGAATGTGCAGCTTACGTTAACATTTCTTATTTTAGGTGCAACAATTTTTGCATTTGTGACCAATAAAATACGAGCAGATCTTGTAGCGATTGTGTCACTTTTAGCATTTATTATTGCAGATATTCTAACGCCCACAGAGGCATTAGCTGGATTTTCGAACTCTGTAGTTTTAATGATTGCAGGGCTTTTTGTCGTGGGTGCAGGAATTTTACGTACGGGTCTTGCGGGAATGGCGGGGCAGTTATTACTTAAATGGTCGGGCAATAGTGAGTTGAAATTATTTATATTACTGCTCATCATTGTAGGGTCTGTTGGTGCCTTTATGAGTAATACTGGTACAGTAGCATTAATGATGCCAATAGTAGTGAGTATGGCAATTAGTATGAAAATTAGCCCTTCTAAATTTTTATTGCCACTCTCATACGTAGCTAGTCTATCCGGTCTTATGACATTGATTGCCTCCCCAACTAATTTAATTGTCAGTCAGCTATTGGTGGATAGAGGCTATAGCAAGCTTGGATTTTTTGAGATAACACCAATTGGTATAGTGGGTATGATTGCAGGAATTACCTATCTAGTGCTTGTGCGCAATATTTTATTACCAAAAGATCAACATCGTACACAAACAAATGAGGGCTATAAGCTTTCACCGAAGAAAATCATTAAGCAATATGATTTAAATAATCGACTATTTAAAATCTCTGTTCCTGAAGATTCTCCTATTATAGAAACGTCGTTAGCAGAGTTAAAGCTACCAGCTAAGTACACGCTCTGTATGATGAAAATTCACCGAAAGTCACAAGAAGGCATCAACTTACTACCTATGACGTATCAAGAAATGGCTGGTCCAACAAGTGTAATTCACGCAAAGGACGAGCTGTATGTTCAAGGAGAAGAAGAGGATATTCGTCACTTTGTTGAGGATTATCACCTCGAAATGCAAGGATTAGTGGAAGGGGAAGCTGATGAATTGATTTCCAAGCATCTCGGTATTGCAGAGGTACTGCTCACGCCAAATTCCAGCTTTATCAATGAAACGGTTAGCTCGTTAGGGTTTAGAGAAAAATACAACCTAAATATAATTGGTATTAATCGTAAAGGTGGTTATAAACTCCAAGACATGGTTTCGCATAAGTTGAAATTTGGAGATGCTATTTTAGTGCAGGGAGCTTGGGATGAAATTCTTTTATTAGCAAGAGAGACCCAAGATGTTGTGGTTGTCGGTCAGCCAAAAGAACACGCAAGTGTAGCAGCAGCTACAGGAAAAGCTGGTATTGCGGGTATTATTATGCTGTTTATGATTATATTAATGGCATTCGAAATTTTCCCTGCTGTTATTTCTGTTATGATTGGTGCCGTTTTAATGATATTAACGGGTTGCTTACGTAACATGGAAGATGCGTATAGCAATATGAATTTTGAAAGTATAGTGCTAGTGGCAGCCATGCTACCTATGGCGACAGCTTTAGAAAAGACAGGAGGCATGGCTATATTATCGGACGGGATTATTAAAGTTCTTGGTGACTATGGTCCCTATGGTGTGCTTATAGGTGTTTATATTTTAACAGCTGTATTTGGACAATTTATTAGTAATACGGCGACGGCTGTATTGTTTGCACCGATTGCTATGAGTGCTGCAATAGCAATGGAGGTTAATCCTACAACATTTATGATTGCAGTAGCAGTAGCTGCAAGTATGGCGTTTGCAACACCAATTGCATCCCCAACTAATGCCCTAGTAATGACTGCCGGTGGCTATAAATTTATGGACTTTGTAAGAATAGGGATACCATTACAAATTGTTATGTTTATTGTCATGATGATAGCTATTCCATTCTTTTTCCCATTGTAAAACTTATTTTACAACGATGGACCAATTCAAAATTTTGAGTTTGTCCATCGTCATTTTTTACAATGAAATCAAGTACAGCCGTTGTTTCTATTAAGCGTTAAGCTTTGAATGTGGTCGCTGCTTCCTTTGGTTTGTTGCTACTGTCTTGCTTTCGCACTGAAAGCATCCGCTCATTTCAATTATACAATGAAGGATTGGTTATATATTTTTTCCTTCTTACAAAAAATCTATTAAATTTTTCTAGAAAGATATGATAAAATTATATTTTAATTAGTGGTATAACATAGACGTTAAGGGTGAAAATATTATTTGTAGTCAAAGTTTTATTTTGATTATTAATATAGGAAGTAATGCAATGTCGAGAAAAAACTTAAAGTTTTTTTTGAAAAAGTGTTGACCTTTTAAAAATATGGGTGTAGTATTATACAAGTCGCCACGGTGACACGCTAAAACAAAGCAAAACATGAACCTTGAAAACTGAACAAGCAAAACGTAATCAATAAAGTTTTAAGTAGCTAGATTTACTAGTGAACGAAACAAAATTTTGGACATCAAAATGATGCCAGCAAAACAATTTGAGCTAATCAAATTTCTTTTATGGAGAGTTTGATCCTGGCTCAGGACGAACGCTGGCGGCGTGCCTAATACATGCAAGTCGAGCGAACAGAGAAGGAGCTTGCTCCTTTGACGTTAGCGGCGGACGGGTGAGTAACACGTGGGCAACCTACCTTATAGTTTGGGATAACTCCGGGAAACCGGGGCTAATACCGAATAATCTGTTTCACCTCATGGTGAAATATTGAAAGACGGTTTCGGCTGTCGCTATAGGATGGGCCCGCGGCGCATTAGCTAGTTGGTGAGGTAACGGCTCACCAAGGCGACGATGCGTAGCCGACCTGAGAGGGTGATCGGCCACACTGGGACTGAGACACGGCCCAGACTCCTACGGGAGGCAGCAGTAGGGAATCTTCCACAATGGGCGAAAGCCTGATGGAGCAACGCCGCGTGAGTGAAGAAGGATTTCGGTTCGTAAAACTCTGTTGTAAGGGAAGAACAAGTACAGTAGTAACTGGCTGTACCTTGACGGTACCTTATTAGAAAGCCACGGCTAACTACGTGCCAGCAGCCGCGGTAATACGTAGGTGGCAAGCGTTGTCCGGAATTATTGGGCGTAAAGCGCGCGCAGGTGGTTTCTTAAGTCTGATGTGAAAGCCCACGGCTCAACCGTGGAGGGTCATTGGAAACTGGGAGACTTGAGTGCAGAAGAGGATAGTGGAATTCCAAGTGTAGCGGTGAAATGCGTAGAGATTTGGAGGAACACCAGTGGCGAAGGCGACTATCTGGTCTGTAACTGACACTGAGGCGCGAAAGCGTGGGGAGCAAACAGGATTAGATACCCTGGTAGTCCACGCCGTAAACGATGAGTGCTAAGTGTTAGGGGGTTTCCGCCCCTTAGTGCTGCAGCTAACGCATTAAGCACTCCGCCTGGGGAGTACGGTCGCAAGACTGAAACTCAAAGGAATTGACGGGGGCCCGCACAAGCGGTGGAGCATGTGGTTTAATTCGAAGCAACGCGAAGAACCTTACCAGGTCTTGACATCCCGTTGACCACTGTAGAGATATGGTTTCCCCTTCGGGGGCAACGGTGACAGGTGGTGCATGGTTGTCGTCAGCTCGTGTCGTGAGATGTTGGGTTAAGTCCCGCAACGAGCGCAACCCTTGATCTTAGTTGCCATCATTTAGTTGGGCACTCTAAGGTGACTGCCGGTGACAAACCGGAGGAAGGTGGGGATGACGTCAAATCATCATGCCCCTTATGACCTGGGCTACACACGTGCTACAATGGACGATACAAACGGTTGCCAACTCGCGAGAGGGAGCTAATCCGATAAAGTCGTTCTCAGTTCGGATTGTAGGCTGCAACTCGCCTACATGAAGCCGGAATCGCTAGTAATCGCGGATCAGCATGCCGCGGTGAATACGTTCCCGGGCCTTGTACACACCGCCCGTCACACCACGAGAGTTTGTAACACCCGAAGTCGGTGAGGTAACCTTTTGGAGCCAGCCGCCGAAGGTGGGATAGATGATTGGGGTGAAGTCGTAACAAGGTAGCCGTATCGGAAGGTGCGGCTGGATCACCTCCTTTCTAAGGATATTTTCGGAATACAAACCTAGGGTTTGTAAGATTACGTTTTGCGTTCAGTTTTGAAGGTTCATTCTTTCTTAATGAAATACTTCAAAACTTGTTCTTTGAAAACTGGATAAAACGACATTGAAATTGTAACAAACACATTTATTTTTTTAAGTTTTTTATAGGCTTAATAACATGATAAGGTTTTCAGACACGAGCAGTTCTAGGAAGCAATCGAGTAAATGAAGGAGCGTACTTCAGTACGTGACTGATTGAACGAGTGAGGCTGACAACGAAATGTGAAGTGTATGGAAAGCTGATAGGTTAAGTTATTAAGGGCGCACGGCGAATGCCTTGGCACTAGGAGCCGAAGAAGGACGGCACTAACACCGATATGCTTCGGGGAGCTGTAAGTGAGCTTTGATCCGGAGATTTCCGAATGGGGGAACCCACTACGTTTAATCGCGTAGTATCTTGACGTGAATACATAGCGTCTTGAAGGCAGACCCAGGGAACTGAAACATCTAAGTACCTGGAGGAAGAGAAAGAAAAATCGATTCCCTGAGTAGCGGCGAGCGAAACGGGAAGAGCCCAAACCAAGAGGCTTGCCTCTTGGGGTTGTAGGACACTCAATACGGAGTTACAAAAGAACGAGTTAGATGAAGCGACTTGGAAAGGTCCGCCAGAGCAGGTAAAAGCCCTGTAGTCGAAAGTTCGTTCTCTCCTGAGTGGATCCTGAGTACGGCGGAACACGTGAAATTCCGTCGGAATCCGGGAGGACCATCTCCCAAGGCTAAATACTACCTAGTGACCGATAGTGAACCAGTACCGTGAGGGAAAGGTGAAAAGCACCCCGGAAGGGGAGTGAAAGAGATCCTGAAACCGTGTGCCTACAAGTAGTTAGAGCCCGTTAATGGGTGATAGCGTGCCTTTTGTAGAATGAACCGGCGAGTTACGATTACGTGCGAGGTTAAGCTTTAGAAGGCGGAGCCGCAGCGAAAGCGAGTCTGAATAGGGCGAAATAGTACGTGGTCGTAGACCCGAAACCAGGTGATCTACCCATGTCCAGGGTGAAGGTAAGGTAACACTTACTGGAGGCCCGAACCCACGCACGTTGAAAAGTGCGGGGATGAGGTGTGGGTAGCGGAGAAATTCCAATCGAACTTGGAGATAGCTGGTTCTCTCCGAAATAGCTTTAGGGCTAGCCTCGTGATGAGAATACTGGAGGTAGAGCACTGTTTGGACTAGGGGGCCATCCCGGTTTACCGAATTCAGACAAACTCCGAATGCCAGATATTTATACACGGGAGTCAGACTGCGAGTGATAAGATCCGTAGTCAAAAGGGAAACAGCCCAGACCACCAGCTAAGGTCCCAAAGTAATCGTTAAGTGGAAAAGGATGTGGCGTTGCACAGACAACCAGGATGTTGGCTTAGAAGCAGCCATCATTTAAAGAGTGCGTAATAGCTCACTGGTCGAGTGACGCTGCGCCGAAAATGTATCGGGGCTAAACGATTCACCGAAGCTGTGGATTGACATCTACGATGTCAGTGGTAGGAGAGCGTTCTAAGTGCGTTGAAGTCAGACCGGAAGGACTGGTGGAGCGCTTAGAAGTGAGAATGCCGGTATGAGTAGCGAAAGACGGGTGAGAATCCCGTCCACCGTATGACTAAGGTTTCCTGAGGAAGGCTCGTCCGCTCAGGGTTAGTCGGGACCTAAGCCGAGGCCGATAGGCGTAGGCGATGGACAACAGGTTGATATTCCTGTACCACCTCCTCACCGTTTGAGAAATGGGGGGACGCAGTAGGATAGGGTAAGCGCGCTGTTGGTTATGCGCGTCCAAGCAGTAAGGCGTGTGTGTAGGCAAATCCGCACACTGTAACGTTGAGCTGTGATGGCGAGTCCGTATGGACGAAGTTCCTGATTTCACACTGCCAAGAAAAGCCTCTATCGAGGTGAGAGGTGCCCGTACCGCAAACCGACACAGGTAGTCGAGGAGAGAATCCTAAGGTGTGCGAGAGAACTCTCGTTAAGGAACTCGGCAAAATGACCCCGTAACTTCGGGAGAAGGGGTGCTCTTGAGCGTGCAAGCGCATGAGAGCCGCAGTGAATAGGCCCAGGCGACTGTTTAGCAAAAACACAGGTCTCTGCAAAACCGTAAGGTGACGTATAGGGGCTGACGCCTGCCCGGTGCTGGAAGGTTAAGAGGAGTGGTTAGCGCAAGCGAAGCTGCGAATTGAAGCCCCAGTAAACGGCGGCCGTAACTATAACGGTCCTAAGGTAGCGAAATTCCTTGTCGGGTAAGTTCCGACCCGCACGAAAGGCGTAACGATCTGGGCACTGTCTCAACGAGAGACTCGGTGAAATTATAGTACCTGTGAAGATGCAGGTTACCCGCGACAGGACGGAAAGACCCCGTGGAGCTTTACTGTAGCCTGATATTGAATTTTGGTACAACTTGTACAGGATAGGTAGGAGCCAGAGATCTCGGAGCGCCAGCTTCGAAGGAGGCGTCGGTGGGATACTACCCTGGTTGTATTGAAATTCTAACCCATGCCCCTTAGCGGGGCAGGAGACAGTGTCAGGCGGACAGTTTGACTGGGGCGGTCGCCTCCTAAAAGGTAACGGAGGCGCCCAAAGGTTCCCTCAGAATGGTTGGAAATCATTCGTAGAGTGTAAAGGCACAAGGGAGCTTGACTGCGAGACCTACAAGTCGAGCAGGGTCGAAAGACGGGCTTAGTGATCCGGTGGTTCCGCATGGAAGGGCCATCGCTCAACGGATAAAAGCTACCCCGGGGATAACAGGCTTATCTCCCCCAAGAGTCCACATCGACGGGGAGGTTTGGCACCTCGATGTCGGCTCATCGCATCCTGGGGCTGTAGTCGGTCCCAAGGGTTGGGCTGTTCGCCCATTAAAGCGGTACGCGAGCTGGGTTCAGAACGTCGTGAGACAGTTCGGTCCCTATCCGTCGTGGGCGTAGGAAATTTGAGAGGAGCTGTCCTTAGTACGAGAGGACCGGGATGGACACACCGCTGGTGTACCAGTTGTCTTGCCAAAGGCATCGCTGGGTAGCTATGTGTGGACGGGATAAGTGCTGAAAGCATCTAAGCATGAAGCCCCCCTCAAGATGAGATTTCCCATTACGCAAGTAAGTAAGATCCCTCAAAGACGATGAGGTAGATAGGTTCGAGGTGGAAGTGTGGTGACACATGGAGCTGACGAATACTAATCGATCGAGGACTTAACCAAAAAGTTTGAAGCATTCAATGAACCGTTTATCCAGTTTTGAAAGAACAAGCTTTCAATTGAATAAGTGAAGTGATGATGGCAAAGAGGTCACACCCGTTCCCATACCGAACACGGAAGTTAAGCTCTTTAGCGCCGATGGTAGTTGGGGGCTTCCCCCTGTGAGAGTAGGACGTCGCTTCGCTTATTTTTTATGGAGGATTAGCTCAGTTGGGAGAGCACCTGCCTTACAAGCAGGGGGTCGGCGGTTCGAGCCCGTCATCCTCCACCATTTTGGTCCCGTGGTGTAGCGGTTAACATGCCTGCCTGTCACGCAGGAGATCGCCGGTTCGATCCCGGTCGGGACCGCCATTTTTTTATTGCCGGTGTAGCTCAGTTGGTAGAGCAACTGACTTGTAATCAGTAGGTCGTGGGTTCGACTCCTATCGCCGGCACCATTCCCTTGGAGGGGTAGCGAAGTGGCTAAACGCGGCGGACTGTAAATCCGCTCCTTAGGGTTCGGCGGTTCGAATCCGTCCCCCTCCACCATTTTAGGGGCATAGTTCAACGGTAGAATAGAGGTCTCCAAAACCTTTGGTGTGGGTTCGATTCCTACTGCCCCTGCCAGGTATTGAGGTACTCGTTCATATATGGCTGTTATTATATAGTGGCGGTTGTGGCGAAGTGGTTAACGCATCGGATTGTGGTTCCGACATTCGTGGGTTCGATTCCCATCAGTCGCCCCATTTTAAAATTGGGGTATAGCCAAGCGGTAAGGCAACGGATTTTGATTCCGTCATGCCTAGGTTCGAATCCTAGTACCCCAGCCATTTTTTCTTTTACGAGCCATTAGCTCAGTTGGTAGAGCATCTGACTTTTAATCAGAGGGTCGAAGGTTCGAGTCCTTCATGGCTCATCAGTATTTATTATTTTTGCGCCCGTAGCTCAATTGGATAGAGCGTCTGACTACGGATCAGAAGGTTATGGGTTCGACTCCTGTCGGGCGCGCCAATTTATTCATGTTATCGGAATGTAGCTCAGCTTGGTAGAGCACTTGGTTTGGGACCAAGGGGTCGTAGGTTCGAATCCTGTCATTCCGACCATTTATAAATGGGGCCTTAGCTCAGCTGGGAGAGCGCCTGCCTTGCACGCAGGAGGTCAGCGGTTCGATCCCGCTAGGCTCCACCATTTTAATATTTTTGGAGGTATACCCAAGTCTGGCTGAAGGGATCGGTCTTGAAAACCGACAGGCGGGTAACACCGCGCGGGGGTTCGAATCCCTCTACCTCCTCCATTTCGGGTCAGTAGCTCAGTTGGTAGAGCATTAGATTGAAGCTCTAAGTGTCGGCGGTTCGATTCCGTCCTGACCCACCATTATTTGCGGGTGTAGTTTAATGGTAAAACCTCAGCCTTCCAAGCTGATGTCGTGAGTTCGATTCTCATCACCCGCTCCAAAATGGGCCTATAGCTCAGCTGGTTAGAGCGCACGCCTGATAAGCGTGAGGTCGATGGTTCGAGTCCATTTAGGCCCATCATTATTCCGAAGTAGCTCAGTTGGTAGTAGCACCTGACTGTTAATCAGGTTGTCGCAGGTTCGAGTCCTGCCTTCGGAGCCACGGCCCGTTGGTCAAGTGGTTAAGACACCGCCCTTTCACGGCGGTAACACGGGTTCGAATCCCGTACGGGTCATCAAGCATGTAGCACAGTTGTGTGTTACATGCTTTTTTTATATTCTTCATAACAGACATCAAAGCTACGTTTAGTTGCTTTTTAATGTTAGGTCTAAATCCTTTCCTTCTAATAATCCCTCTCTTTCTAGGAAGCGTTACAATTCCATTTCAATCACTACAGGAACATTGTTTCATGTTAAATTTGAACAAACTATTTCATATATGAAATATGTATGTTTTTTCACTAGCTATTTTCATGGTGCTTATTGCCTTGTTCCTCTAATATGGGGATAAGTGGAGGAATCAATATGAATATACAGGAGATACAATGTTTTTTAAATCAATACCAGCAAGAACAAAATGAATCCGAACTTTGGTTAGAACATAGATTACAACAGATTAAAAGAGCAGGGGAATATAAGCCTACAACAGAAGAGCTAGTTTTTGGTGCACGGGCTGCATGGCGTAATAGCAATAAATGTATTGGACGGTTGTTTTGGCAATCGTTGCATGTAGTAGATGCAAGAGAAGTTTTAGATGAACAGAGCATTTTTCAAAAGTTACTAGAGCATATAGAGTATGCCACAAATCAGGGGAAAATCCGTCCAACTATAACAGTGTTTGCAAATGATAGAGTACGGATTTGGAATCATCAGCTAATTCGTTACGCAGGCTATGAAACAGAAGAAGGCATCATTGGGGATGCACATTCTATCACTTTTACAAAAGTATGTGAATCGATGGGCTGGAAAGGCGAGCGTACACCCTTTGATGTGTTACCACTAGTCATACAGGTAGATGGACATGCTCCACAGCTATTTACAATTCCTACAGAGTATATTTTAGAGGTTCCAATACGTCATCCAGAATCGGAAGCTGTGGAGGAATTAGAGTTAAAATGGTATGCTGTTCCTATTATTTCGAGTATGCGTTTTCAAATGGCTGGCATTGATTTTCAAGCGGCTCCATTTAATGGCTGGTATATGGGAACTGAAATTGGTGCACGCAATTTAGCCGATCATGACCGCTATAATATGCTGCCAGCTATTGCGGACATATTTAATTTGGATACTACTAAACAAGCCTCTCTATGGCGTGATCGTGCATTAGTGGAGCTCAATATTGCTGTTCTTCATTCTTTTAAAGAGGACGGTGTGAGCATTGTAGATCATCATACTGCTGCTCAGCAGTTTAAATTATTTGAGGAAGCTGAGAAATCGGCAGGGCGAGAAATTACGGGTAACTGGACATGGTTAATCCCACCACTTTCCCCTGCGACCACTCATATATTCCATAAACCTTATATAAATACTTATCATACGCCCAATTATTTTTATCAAAAACCATGTTATTAACTTGAAAGGAGTTGTTTTAAAACCAACAGCTTCTAAGTACCGTTTTGGGGGAGGGGCAATTCAAGATGTTGAACCAAAATATTTCGAATATCCCTTGGCAACAATTGACGACACCTTATGGCAGAGGAACAGACATTCCTCGTTTAATTGAACAAGAACAATATCAAGAGCTGACAGAATTAATCGAACATCAAGGAACACTTTGGCAGGTGACGCCATGGGTTTTACTTATTCTTTTAAAAAAGCTCTCAAGTAAAAATGTAGAGGAAGTCTCCTTAGCAGAAATAAAGCTTTATTTAGCTGTGGCTCATGCAATAACTGAGGATTATCAAGATTCAACACATAACGTTTCAACGATGCAGGAGCTATTGGATACGAAATATTTATGGATAGAAAATGAAGATGATGATGAGCTGGAGTGGGAGGGAGATCCGCCTAGAGGTTATGAGCCAGAAGCTTTTTTAGGCTATTATTATTTTAGTTTTTTACTCCTTCAAGAGGCGATCCCTGTTTTTACTACTATTAAGGCATATATCAAGAGCGCAACAGAGGAACTTTCGGAACTACTAGCCTTACTAAAACATTAGAAAAAAGGAATTGATATAGACAAAAAGCAGATGGTTTAGCTTCCCCATCTGCTTAAATCTAATGGACATATTCATCTTTAGATGCTCGCATGGAGCATAAGAAGAGTGTCATAGCTACAACAACAAAGAGCCAACCTGCAATATTCCAACCACCAAACAGATCATGGAGGTATCCGAAAAGAATTGGACCAATGGCAGCGAATAAATAGCCTAATGATTGTGCAAATCCTGATAGATCAGCGGCTTCAAATGCTGTACGCGTACGGAGTGTGAAGAACATCATTGCTAATGCGAATGAAGCCCCACCTGCTAAACCTAGAAGAATCATCCATAATATCCCCATAGTTGTCCACTCCATCACAACGCCGACAAATCCTACTAAATAGAACGATGTAAACATGAGGACAAGTGGTCTCTGTGAAGTCATTTTACCGGCAATAATAGGGACAACCAATGCCATGGGAACTTGTGAAAATTGCATAATAGAAAACATCCAACCAGCTTTATCAGGAGCCAATCCCTGCGCAATATAAATTTCAGGAATCCAAGCTGCTGTTGTATAAAATAATAAAGATTGTAACCCCATTGCACCTGTTACTGCCCATGTAACAGGTGATTTCCAAAGAGGTTTACCTGTTTTTTTGGAGGTAGTAGCTGGTTTTGGCTTATTTAATTTCAATTGAGGTATCCAGATTAAAATGGTTAATACGACTAATATAAGCGCCACAGCCAATGCCCCTTGCCAACCTAGTGAAGAATTAGCTATTGGATAACTAATACCAGCTCCAAGCCCCGCTGTTAAGTTCATCGACATAGTGAAAAATGCCATCAATAATCCTACATGATAAGGAAATTTTAATTTTAATAATCCTGGAATCAACACATTTCCAAATGATATTGCTACGCCAATGAGCACTGTACCAAATACAAGTAACCCTGTTGTACCGAGGGAGCGTAGTACAATACCTAAGGCCAATAAAATAGTGGATAAAAATAAGGTTAGCTCAAGCCCAAGTTTTCGTGCTACAACTGGTGCGAACGGTGATATGATGGCAAAAGCAAGCAATGGTATAGTTGTAAGAAACCCAGCTAGAACATTGGAAATACCAAGGTCGTCGCGTATAAAGGATACAATTGGACCCACAACAGTTAGTGGCATGCGTAATGTAGATGCTATAAATATTACGCCAAAAACTAATAATAAAGTTGTTCCCTTCCAGCTAATTTTTCTACTTGGGAAGCTGGAGGAATGATCATTTAAAGTCAAAATAATTCCCCCTGTTATAACCATTCTAATTGAACTACTATAACACTTTATCACACTATTAAAAATAGTGGAAAATTCACAAAATACAGAACTTTTATAGTTATATTGAAATGTCTTAGGTCTTATGTTAATATAGTAAACATCATAAATTTAATAATTATATGCCTCATGTTTGTATTGAGGTAGAGGTCGCGATATTTATAAGTAAGCTAATTGAAATGACAAGCATTGAAGAGATTAGCTGAAAGGAAATATTGCCGAAGTGTGAGGGGACTTGAAAACCTCATGCTGGGGCTGTCTCCGAAAGGAACAGAACTGTCACGTTTGTACAACGTGTTGAGCTATCATTTAGGAAAAACTGAGGATTAACTTAGCCATCACATTGTTCATGTGATGGCATTTTTTTGCCTCATAAATAGGAAGGAAGCTATATCGTGAGTGAAATAAAAATCAATCAGCTCGGCCATAAAGCACCGAAGCTGAAAAAAGAATTAAAAAGCCGTCATATCACAATGATTTCTTTAGGCGGTACAATTGGTACGGGGCTATTTTTGGCTAGTGGTGGTGCTATTGCACAAGCCGGTCCGGGAGGCGCATTGCTTGCCTATGCCTTAATCGGTATTATGGTATATTTTTTAATGACAAGTTTAGGTGAAATGGCTGCCTATATGCCGTCCTCAGGATCTTTTAGTACGTATGCGACAAAATTTGTAGATCCCGCTTTAGGTTTTGCACTGGGCTGGAACTACTGGTATAACTGGGCAATTACGATTGCGGCAGAGATTGCGGCAGTATCATTAATTATGAAATATTGGTTCCCAAATAGCTCATCAGCACTTTGGACAGTATTATTTATTGTGATTGTACTGACATTTAATTTATTGTCTGTAAAGAGCTATGGGGAAAGTGAATATTGGTTTGCGATGATTAAAGTGGCTACGGTCATTGTATTTATTATTATTAGCTTATTAATGATTTTTGGTATTTTGGGTGGACAAGCACCTGTAGGTTTTACAAATTTCTTTATTAGTGATGGGCCATTCCATGGAGGCTTCCTTGCAACATTTGGTATTTTCCTTGCGGCAGGATTTTCATTCCAAGGAACAGAGCTACTTGGGATTACTGCAGGTGAAACAGATGATCCAGGAAAAAATATACCGAAGGCAGTAAAATCTGTGTTTTGGCGAATTATTTTATTTTATATTTTAGCCATTGCTGCTATCGGGATGTTGATTCCATTTACAGATGAGCGCTTATTATCGGAAGATATCGCTGTATCCCCATTTACACTCGTTTTTGATCGCTTAGGTATTGCTTTTGCTGCTTCCTTAATGAATGCCATTATTTTAACGGCTATGCTATCAGCAGGTAATTCTGGATTGTATGCATCTTCACGTATGCTATGGCAATTAGCAGTGGATGGTCATGCTCCTAAATTCTTTGCAAAGTTAAGTCGTCGAGGCATTCCAATTTATGCACTAATCGCAACATTAGCTGTAGGCTGTGTAGCGTTTTTAGCGTCATTCTTTGGTGATGGGGTCGTTTATATTTGGCTTTTAAATGCCTCTGGGATGTCAGGTTTTATTGCTTGGCTAGGTATTGCATTTAGTCATTATCGTTTCCGTCGTGCCTTCGAAGCTCAGGGCTTAGATCCAAAGCTATTACCGTATAAAGCAAAGCTATACCCATTCGGTCCACTATTCGCCTTTACGATTTGTATGATTGTTGTAATTGGACAGAATTACACAGCGTTTATCGGTGATACAATCGATTGGTATGGTATCCTTGTTTCTTATATCGGTATTCCCCTGTTCCTATTGCTATGGCTGGGGTACAAAATTAAACATAAAACAAAAATGCTTCCTCTTAAAGATTGTGATTTAAAAGTAGAAAATTAAACGAAAAGCTGTTCTATAAACCGTTGTATGATGGTTGATGGGACAGCTTTTTTATATATAGACCTTTAAAATTATTACTAAACCAATATCATATATATGGTAATATACTATAGATATGGAAGTGTGATTTTTGACTTTCTGGTAGGGAGAGGTGCATGGAAATGCAAAAACATATTTTACTAGTGGAAGATGATGAGGCTATTCGCGATATGGTAGCGAATTTTTTATTATTGGAAGGCTTCGATGTCACCACTGCAAATAATGGAGAAGAGGCATTACAATATTGTTTAAATCAAACTTTTGATTTAGTTATACTAGATATTATGATTCCTAAGCTTAATGGATTAGAGGTTTTAAAAGTAATTCGAGAACAGGCAGCACTTCCAATCATCATTATGTCTGCAAAGGATAGTGATGTAGATAAAGCGCTTGGGTTGGGATTAGGGGCAGATGATTATATTGCTAAGCCATTTTCTATGCTGGAATTCTCTGCTCGCGTAAAGGCCGTTATTAGACGAGCAACAAAATACGCTGGCCAAACAGATCACAAACAAGATGTAGTAGTCATAGGCCATTTAAAGATAGATATTGTTAATTTTTCTATAAATAAAAATGGACTGGAAGTAAAGCTAACATCAAAGGAATTTGCCATCTTAAAGCTATTTGTAACAAACCGAAACCGAGTTTTTACGAAGGAGCAAATTTATCAGCTAATATGGAAAGATGCATATTATGGTGATGAAAATATTATTAATGTACATATTCGAAGGCTACGCGAAAAAATTGAAGATGATCCATCCAACCCCCAGTACATTAAAACACTGTGGGGAATTGGCTACAAATTTGAAGGATAGCAGATATGATCATCATTCTATTCATTATCATTTTGGTGCTTATAGGAATTGTTATTTTTCAATGGAAAACAAAAAAAGAACAAAATCAGACGGTCCAATATATGTATGAAAAACTTCAAATCATCGTTCAAGAACAAAGTAACGAAAAAATTTTGGTAACTACGAGCAATACACAAGTTCAACAGCTACTTATTTCAATAAATGCTTGGCTGGACTATCACCAAAAAGTTCAGGCGACCCATCGGAAAATGGAAGATTCCATGAAAAAAATGTTGGCCAACATTTCACATGATTTAAAAACGCCCTTAACGGTTGTGCTAGGCTATATTGAAATGCTTCAGCTCCAAGGCTCAGCTAGTGAGGAAGAACGCCAAAGACTATTAGCAGGCGTGCATGCTAAAACATTAGAAGTATTAAAAATCATTCATACATTTTTTGATCTTGCCAAATTAGAGGCTGGAGATACAGATTATCCAATCACTAAAATCAATGTTTGTGAAATTAGCCGAAAAAATATATTATCATTTTACGATATGGTGACGTCGATGGGATTAGATATCAATATTACAATTCCTGAAACGCCTATGTATGCCCTTGGCAATGAAGAAGCATTAAATAGGGTTCTCAACAATCTTTTATCCAATGCTCTTGCCTATGGAGCGGATGGCAATGTAATGGGCTTAACTATAAGAAATGATGACACGAGTATTTATATAGATGTATGGGATTGTGGTAAAGGAATTGATGAATACCATATTGATAATGTATTTGAGAGAATGTACACGCTAGAGGACTCTCGCAATAAATCCTTTCAGGGGAGTGGCCTCGGTTTAACGATTACAAAGCGATTAGTGGAAATGATGGATGGTTCCATCCAGTTATCAAGTATTCCCTATAAAAAGACCATTTTTACCATTGCTTTAAAACGAATGACGTATTGAAATCACATGCTTGTAGAGCTTTTATGGTGCTTTACAGGCTTTTATTATGCGCTTAAGAAATTTGTAAGAATCAAGTAATAAATTAGAGAGCTTCATTTTTTATAATGACAATAGCCACATTTGAGGGAGAGATTGACATGACATACATTGTGAAAACAAACCAGCTTACGAAAGTGTACGAAGGAAAAGAAGTGGTTTCTGCTGTCAATATGAACGTGAAGAAGGGGGAGATTTATGGTTTTTTAGGCCCTAATGGAGCGGGTAAAACGACAGTGATGAAGATGCTAACAAATTTGACGAAGCCAACAAGCGGAGATGTTGAAATATTTGGTGAGAGGTTGACCGATCAATCGTATGAGATATTAAAAAGAATGGGAACGATTATTGAATATCCTATTTTCTATGAAAAATTAACGGCTAGAGAAACTTTAGAACTGCATTGCGAATATATGGGGTATTACAATAAGCAGGAAATAGCTCATGTACTTAACCTTGTAAAATTAACAAATACAGAGGAAAAAAGGGTAAAAGATTTTTCACTAGGGATGAAACAAAGACTAGGTATTGCCCGTGCTATTATTACAAAGCCAGAGCTCCTAATTTTAGATGAGCCAATTAATGGACTAGACCCTATTGGGATTAAAGAGTTGAGAGAGCTTTTCAAAATGCTCTGTATGGAGTATGGCATTACAATTATTATCTCTAGTCATATATTAGGGGAAATTGAACAGTTGGCCGATACAATTGGTGTCATCAAGGAAGGTAGACTCATTACTGAAGTAACGATGGATACGATAAATCGTAATCAAGCCGACTATATTGAAGTGATTGTAAACGATGGTAAGAAGGCTGCCTTTATTTTAGAAAGTAAATTAAAAATGGCTAATTTCAAGCTGATGGATGACAATTCTATACGAATTTATGATTTGACCGTATCCCAAAAAGTTCTAACAAAAACATTGATTGAACATGACATTGAGATAGAGGAGATTAGCAAGAAAACAAGCACATTAGAGGATTACTTCCTTAAGCTAATAAATGGAGGGATTGTTCATGCTTAATTTAATGCGTTTAGAAATGAAAAAATATCATTTAAGCTCCTATTTTAAAAGTGCTATGTTTGCTAACATTATTATTTTAGGTTTTATGTTTATGATTTTATTTATTTCTAAAATAGAAGAGGAAGTTGGTATTGAAAATTATGAAATGGCTTTAAGTGTCATTGATTCATTTGTCAGAGCGGTATTTATTATTTTTGCAGCTACTTTAATAGCTAAGCTGATCATTGGAGAATATAAGTTTAAAACAATCACATTGGCCTTCATGTATCCTGTAAGCCGAAAGAAATTAATCGCTGCTAAGCTTGCAATTGTCATGATTTTTACCTTTAGTGTAATCATCATTTCCAATGTCTTGATTACAACCATCTTTTGCATCGTAAGCGATAAATTTGATTTAATTCCTGATGTATTATCTAATACTTTAATCATGCAACATATACCATCTGTATTCATGAATGCAATTGCTGCCTCAGGGATAGCATTAATTCCGTTGTATTTCGGTATGAGAAAATACTCTATTCCAGCAACAATTATTTCAGCTATTCTAATTGTATCAGTGACTTCATCCAATACAGGTAACTTCACATTAAATGACATCATTATTATTCCAATCTCACTAGCAATCTTAGGTGTTAGTATTGCCTACCTAGCTATCCGTAATATTGAGAAGGTCGATGTTTAATGAAAGAGCCAGTATAAGTTTTGTTGATATCGAACGATGATGATAGCAATTTGATCGTTTGTAACACTCACATAGTTGGTCTTGTAAAATAGGTAACTAAACTTATTAAATATAAAAAGAAATTAACGTATAGCAATAAAAATAAGTAATTAGAATCCCATAATAGAAATTTAATTAAAATAGAAAAGGAAGTGGCCAATAAAATAGTTAATAACAGATTTCCTTTTTTGGCATAGTGGCATTGAATAACTATTAATACAATAATAATAAGTATAGGAATATAAAATTTCATGAAAAAAACCTCCTATTTATAATTAAAAAAATTACTAAAATGTAAATGTGTGTAATAAAAATCTTATATTTATTTGGAGGTGATTACAATGAAATTAAGAATTCTACACTTGTTGCTGTATTATCAACTGTAGTTTCTGCAACTGCTTCAGCTGCCCCACAAGATGTGTCTACTTAAGGTTTCCCTTTTGCATGCACCGGTCCTTGTAGGGATAGATAATATCCGATAGTATTAAAATCAGCTATAATTGTCTCCTATAGATGGTTATAGATTATCAACAAAAAGGCATCGAGATTTTTCTTCTCGATGCCTTTTGTTAGTCTATTAATTCACTATTTTATCCAAATATTGTTTCGCTTAGTAAGTAAATATTTAATGCCACTACGATCACAACTACAAACCAGCCTAAAATAGTAGTAATACGGTGGTTCACTAAACCGCCCATAATGTCCCGTTTGCTTGTAAACATAACGAGAGGGACGAGGGCAAATGCAATACCAAAAGATAACACAACCTGACTAAGAACAAGCGCATAGGTTGCGTTTACACCAGATGCAATAATCGCTAGCGGCGGGACCATTGTAATGGCTCTCCGTAAATAAAGTGGTATTTTTCGTTGAATAAAGCCTTGCATCACTACGTCACCTGCTAATGTCCCTACAGATGAGCTAGCTAGCCCAGCAATAAGTAAACCAAGACCAAAGGAAACGGCAGCCATTGGACCGAGAGCATCCTTTAATCCGTTATAGGCAACGTCTAAATCCTCTACTACGATTCCTTGTGTGTGAAATACTGCTGCCGCGATAATGAGCATACTCATATTGATGGCTCCAGCAATAATCATAGCGATGATAATATCAATAAATTCAAAACGGAAGATTCTTCTTTTTTCTTCTTCATTACGACCGATAATACGACTTTGTGTTAAAGAAGAATGTAAGTAAATAGCATGGGGCATGACGGTCGCACCTAAAATACCAGTTGCTAATAGTAATGAGTCCACCCCCTCAAACTGAGGTGTGAACATACCAATTGCTACTTCGCCCCATTCTGGCTGAGCTAAAAACGTTTGGAAGGCAAATGCTAAAACCACAATTAAAACCATACCAGAAATGCCTGCCTCAAATGCTCTGAATCCTCTTCTTTGAAGCTCTAGAATAGCAAATGATCCAATAGCTGTAATGATAGCTGCTGGAAGCATAGGGATATTAAATAACAAGTAAAGCCCTAATGCTGCTCCGATAAACTCAGCAAGGTCGGTAGCAATAATGACTAATTCAGCCTGAATCCAAAGAAATATAGATGTTTTTTTAGAAAAATGTTCACGTGCCACCTCAGGTAAATTTTTCCCTGTCGCAATCCCAAGCTTTGCAGATAAGGATTGGATGAGCACCGCCATTAAATTAGAAAAGGCTATTACCCAAAGGAGTAAGTAACCATACTGAGAGCCAGCTGTAATATTTGTGGCAAAATTGCCAGGATCAATATAGGCGACCGCTGCAATGAATGCAGGCCCAAGAAAAGGCAAAAAACGTCGCCAACCTTTTATATCTCCATCTAAAACTGCCTCGGCAGACGATTTTGTGACTTGTTTATATACCATATTGTTCCCTCATTTCAAAAAGTATCGTTCGAGAAATAAAGTTTCCTAGAGGAAAATGAGATAATAGTATTCTAACGCTAGGATTAGAAAAAGGGAAGCGCTTTGCTTAAAACTTTAAAAAAATAAGTATGCACACTTCTCATCAATTTCTAATTAGACTTTCCTTACCTCTATCGTTTACGATGAAAGAAAAGGTGAAGGACTGATTCGACGTGAGCAATCGAATTTTAATTATAGAAGATGAAGAAAATATTGCGAGAGTGCTGCAGTTAGAGCTTCAATTTGAAGGCTATGAAGCGGTGATAGCCCATACAGGAGCAGATGGTTTATTGCAATATCGTGAGGAGCAATGGGATTTAATCTTACTGGATATTATGTTACCCGAAATGAGTGGTATAGATGTGCTAAAGCGGATTCGCGCAACAGAATCAAAGACCCCAGTTATCATGCTAACTGCTAAAAGTGAGGTAGAGGATAAGGTAAAGGGCTTGGATTTAGGAGCTAATGATTATGTGACAAAGCCCTTTGAAATTGAAGAATTACTGGCCCGTATCCGTAATGCACTACGGTTTTCTCAAAATGCTAGTCCAACAAAGGTCGGTGTATCGTTTGGACAGTTATCGATCAATGAGCAGACAAGAGAAGTGATTTATTATGGTAAGGAAATCCAGCTGACTCCTAGAGAATACGATTTATTGCTGTATCTTATGAAGCATCCTAAGCAAGTGCTCACAAGGGAACAAATATTAGAGACGGTATGGGGCTTTGATTACTACGGAGATACAAATGTTGTGGATGTTTATATTCGTTATGTACGCCAAAAGCTTGAAATTGCAAATGCAACGCCCATTATTCAAACAGTTCGTGGTGTAGGTTATGTGCTAAAGGAAAATAAATCATGAAGCTTAAAACAAAAATTCATCTACTGACCACTTTGTTAATGCTAGTAATTTTAGTGGCAACTAATAGTGGAATTTATTTTTTGTACGAGAAATTTGCCTATAATACGGAATATAGTCAACTTCATACACGAGCGAATGATTTAAGCTCAACATTAAGTCAGTTAAATGCACAAACCAACCTACAGCAAGTATTAAGAGCGTACATGCCAGCTGGTGGTGCAATCTATGTTTATGATGGAGAAAATTTGAAGACGAAGGTTCAGGCTACTCTAGATATGCCCGATGTTACTTCCATTACCTATACAATGCCTACTATTTGGATAGATGGGACAATTGTGGATATCACCTTACAACAATCCATGGAGGAAGTAGAAAGTACATTGGATTTATTAAAGGCTATTTTGATAGTCGTGTCCATTATTGCCACCATTCCAATCTTTTTAGCGAGCCTGGCACTTGGTCGCCTAATTTTGTTACCACTAGAACGCTTAAATGCGACAATGCGCAAAAGTGCATCGACGGGGAAATATGAAAAAATGGACATCCCGGCTAAAGGTGGGGATGAATTAGCAAAAATTAATCGAACTTTCAATATGATGATGGAGAAGCTTGAACAGCACTATCAAAAGCAACAGGAATTCGTTTCAAATGCTTCTCACGAATTAAAGACGCCTATTACTGTCATCGAAAGCTATGCAAAGTTACTCTTACGAAGAGGCTTTGACAATCGTGAAGTAGCGCAAGAATCGCTTCAGGCTATTGCAAATGAGTCTTCTCGTATGCATGAAATGGTATTGCAATTGTTAGAGCTAGCAAAAAATAATGAGCATATAGAAATTCATATTGAACAGCTAGAGCTAGCTCCCTTTTTAAATAAAGTAGCTGCACAAATGCAGCAGGCGTATCATAGAGCTTTTATAGTCGATGCAAAAGCACCACAATTTATCTATAGTGATGAAAAAATTTTGAAGCAATTACTCTTTATTTTGCTTGATAATGCTAGGAAGTATAGTGAGGGGGATGTTTATATTTCCACAGCAGAAACTACTTCACACGTGCGAATGACTATTCAGGACTTTGGCGTCGGTATTCCTAAGGAGCATATTCCGCATTTGTTTGAGCGTTTTTACCGTGTCACAGAGGATCGCAATCGTAAAACAGGTGGTTCTGGTTTAGGGCTTGCGATTGCACATAATCTTGCAGGACAATTGGGCATCACTATAGATGTGGAAAGTACAGTTGGGGAAGGATCAAGTTTTACCTTATGTATACCGAAGGAGGGGCAGCAATGAAAAAGTGGGTTGTACTAATTATTGTAATTGTCCTTCTTTGTAGCGGAGTGCTTTGGTTTATTCAAAATCGCTATTTTCAAAAGGAGTCTCTCAGTGAAGAAGAGGCGATTCGCCATATCGAAGCTATTTATAAAGGTCAAGTTTCAGAAGTAAAGAAACATGGAAATACATTTGAAATACAATTTACACGTGAGAATTTGAAATATACAGCCATGCTTGATGCTACAACACAGCAGGTTTCTGATCTAACGTTGCAAAAAGGGCAAAGTAAATTATTGTTAACAGAAAATCAAATAAGAAAAATGGTGAAAGAAAAATATGGTGAGGTAGAAAGCGTCATGCTCACGGAAACCATTTATACCGCACGTGTTGAAAAGGAACATAAGCAAAAAGATATCACAGTAGATGGCTATTCGGGTGAAGTGTTATCTGAAAAAGATGTAGAACCATTAAATCAGCCTGAAAACCCCCACATTATTACCGAACAGCAAGCCATTGATATAGCGCTGCAACAATTAACCGGGAAGGTGGATTCTGTAGATTTTGAAGATACGGCGGAGGGCGGTTATTATTTAGTTGAAATTGAAACAGAGCATGAAGAAGCCACGTTCCAAATTCATGCTGTATCTGGAAAGGTCCTTTCTGTTTCATGGGACGATTAAAGAGTTTTCTCATGAAATTCTAATGTTCCTCTTATAGTTCTATCATCTTTGCTTGGTAAGCTAAAAGCAGATAAAACAAAGGAGAGATGAACATGAAAAAAATAATTATGATTCCTGCATTAGTGGTGACTCTTGGTGTTGGAGCGGCGATTGGCTCTACAACTTTATTATCAGGAAGTGCACAAGAAAAAAAGGTCCTATCCATGCAAAAAATCGAAAAGAAGGCATTGGCAGTAGTAGAGGGGACAGTAGTAGATATTGAACTTGATCAAAATAACTACCGCTCTGTTTATGAGGTAGAGGTGCATACTGATACAGATGAGTATGATTTAAAATTCGATGCCTATACCGGAAAATTACTTAAGCAGAAGAAAGAGCGTCAAGATGACGACGATAATGAATGGGTTAACACTAATACTGCTACCAACCTTATAAGTAAAGAAAAGGCTATTGAAGCGGCTCTAACAAAAGCAAAGGGTACAGTAACAAAAATTAAATTAGATGATGGGATTTATGAAATCGAGTTAAAAGATGGCCAATATGAATATGAGGTTGATGTTGATCCGATTACAGGAGAAATTGTTAATTTTGAAAAAGATATGGAAGACTAATATTGGTTGTTGCCTTAAAAGTAGAGCATACTTTTAAGGTTTTTTTTGTTGTATAATCCCTTTAAATTAGGTGTTTGCGAGGAAATTAATTTCTACCACGGATATTTACCATGAGTTCAAAATGTCTATGTATTTCACTTGTGAAAAAGAAAAATTTTCTTCTTTACTTTTTTAATTGACAGGCGTAATATGGCATCATTATTAAAGTTTCAAATTTCTAAATCGCTGAAGCAAACTAGACGCGGGGGACCCATTTTTGACGGAGTGCATAAGCAATTCTAGGGGTGAATCTCTTCTTTTGAAGGGTAGGGCTACTCAGGCCCGAATCCGACAGCTAACCTCGTAAGCGTTAAGAGCAGAAAAGTTGGAGCTTGGCAGACAGATGAGCGTCTACAAGTCTTATTTGGTGATGACTTGTAGGCGTTTTTTGATCTCATTTAGGAAGGCGAAACACAATCTAAGAAACTAGAAGGTGTTTATTGATGAAATCCTCATTTAAACGTTATGTAATCGGCAAACCATTAAGATCCGATGCGTTAGGGGAACAAAAGCTTAGTAAAACAAAGGCATTGGCCATATTATCGTCCGATGCTTTGTCTTCCGTAGCCTATGGACCAGAACAAATTTTAATTGTCCTGATGACTGTGGGAACATTAGCATTTTGGTATTCTTTACCGATTGCTGCAGGGGTTGTTGTCCTTTTGGTGGCACTGACTTTATCATATCGTCAGGTTATTTTCGCCTATCCACATGGAGGTGGCGCTTATATAGTATCTAGGGAAAATTTAGGTGTGAATGCGGGTCTTGTAGCAGGAGGCTCATTGCTCGTTGATTATATTTTAACGGTAGCGGTAAGTGTATCTGCAGGTACAGACGCAATTACATCGGCATTTCCAAGTCTGCATCCATACAATGTGCTAATCGCTATTATATTTGTGATTTTTTTAACGATCTTGAATTTACGTGGTGTAACAGAGTCCGCCTCTGTTTTGGCATATCCAGTCTATCTGTTTGTAGTCGTTATGTTAGTGTTAATTGGGTTGGGGCTCTATAATGTTGCAACAGGTCAGGTGCCAGCAGAGCTGCATCCAAAGATTGGTACTCCAGTAGCAGGGATTAGTTTATTTATTTTATTAAAGGCATTTGCGTCAGGAAGCTCAGCCTTAACAGGTGTAGAGGCTATCTCGAATGCCATTCCTAATTTTAGAAATCCTGCCCCTAAAAACGCTGCTAAAACATTGTTAGCGATGGGGGGAATCTTAGCGGTTTTATTTATCGGTATTGTTAGTTTAGCGTATTTTTACGGAATTGCGCCAACTTCGGAAGCGACAGTCGTTTCCCAACTGGCAGAAGCAAGTGTTGGTCGAAATATCTTTTATTATATAGTACAGGGTGCAACAGCGATGATTTTGGTACTTGCAGCAAATACGGGCTATTCTGCATTTCCTCTACTTGCTGTCAATTTATCAAAAGACGGTTTTATCCCGAGAATATTTCAAATGCGTGGGGATCGCCTTGGTTATTCGAACGGCATTATGATGCTAGGGCTAGCAGCCATTATCTTAATCATCTTATTTGATGGGACAACGGAACATTTGATTCCACTCTATGCTGTTGGGGTATTTATTCCGTTTACATTAGCGCAAACCGGTATGATGAGAAAATGGTGGCGTGAAAAACCTACTGGCTGGATGGCAAAATTTACGATCAATACAATGGGTGCAGCCATTTCATTCATCGTAGCGATGATGTTTTTTGTGACAAAAATGCCTCAAGTATGGCCAGTGTTTGTCTTTTTACCAATTATCATTTTCGTATTTCATCGAATCAAGCTTCATTATCAAGCCGTTGGAGAGCAGCTGAGATTGAGTAAAGAGGAACTGGCAACCATTGAGGGCAATGTTTTCATTGTACCAGTAGCTGGTATAACGAAGGTGGTTGAAAATTCTCTTCATTATGTGAAATCACTAAGGGTTGATAAAGTTATTGCCTTTTATGTGGCTTTCGATCCAGCAGATGCAAAAGCCTTCGAAGAAAAATGGCAGGCTTGGCAACCAGATATTCGATTAGTAACCTATTATTCAGCATATCGTAGCATCACACAGCCATTGATAAAATTTATTGATAAAGTGGACCATCAATGTGCGAAAACAGGTCATAAAGTAACGGTTGTTATCCCTCAATTTTTACCGAAAAAAGGCTGGCATCATATGCTTCACAACCAATCGAGCTTATTAATACGTACGACATTGTTATTTCACAGAAATGTCGTGATTATGACAGTACCTTTTCATTTATCAAAATAATGCTAGCATGCTAGAAAATTGTCTGTTATAATCAGTACGTTGATTGAAAACACGAACGTTTACAATTAAAAAGTCGCAGAATACCATTAAATTCCGAAAAATCAAACTTTTTTTAGTAGAAGTTATAGGCTTCTACCGAATATAGTGATGAATTGGATATTCTGATAGATTCATACAATTTTACTCATATAATAGCGAGGATATGGCTTGCAAGTTTCTACCGATTTACCGTAAATAAATCGACTATGGGTAGCAATGCTTTTAGAGAACTTCTTACATGATGTTTTCTATTCCTTTCGACGTTTTAACGCTGAATGCTTTGCTCCACTCGTAGCTGAATGGGACCAAGGTGTTCAGCTTTTTTTATTAATATTTAAGAAAGAAGGATATGACAGAAATGAAGTTATTACACGACAAAATTATGCAAGAGGGTAAAGTTCTATCTTCTTCAGTATTAAAAGTAGATTCATTTTTAAACCATCAAATTGATCCATTGTTAATGAAAGAAATTGGCCACGAATTCGCAAACCGCTTTGCTGACCAAGTAATTACAAAGATTTTAACAATAGAATCTTCAGGTATTGCTCCTTCTGTCATGTTAGGACTAGAAATCGGTGCACCAGTAGTGTTCGCTCGTAAACGTAAATCATTAACACTTTCAGATAACCTTTATACGTCAAAAGTACATTCATTCACAAAAAATGAAACAAATGATATCTCAGTATCACGTAATTTTTTAAGTGAGGACGACAATATTTTAATTGTTGACGATTTCTTAGCAAATGGTGAAGCAGTAAAGGGCTTACTTGATATTGCGGCTCAAGCGGGTGCCCATGTTGTAGGAGTGGGCATTGTTATTGAAAAAGGCTTCCAAGATGGGGGCAAATTATTACGTGAGCAAGGTGTCCGCGTAGAATCATTAGCGATTGTAGATTCTCTTGAAGATGGCAAAGTGACATTTGCTACGGAGGCTCGCGCGTAATGAATACCTTTAAATCAACGACGCTAGCAATTCAACATTTACTTGCGATGTATGCTGGAGCCATCCTAGTGCCACTTATAATTGGAGGGGCAATTGGCTTTAATTCAACACAAATGACGTATTTAGTGGCGATTGATATTATGATGTGCGGGGTTGCAACACTTTTACAAGTTTACTCGGGTAAATTTATTGGTATTGGTTTGCCTGTAGTACTTGGTTGTACATTTACAGCGGTAAGTCCAATTATTGCTATAGGTACAAACCCAGAGCAAGGTATCACAGATATTTATGGTTCCATTATTGCATCTGGTTTGATTGTCGTGATTATTGCCGGCTTCTTCGGGAAGCTAGTGAAATTTTTCCCACCAGTAGTAACAGGATCTGTCGTTTCTATTATCGGTATTTCTTTATTGCCAGTAGCTTTAAATAATATGGCAGGTGGACAAGGAGCAGAGGATTTTGCATCCGGCTCAAATATTGCATTAGCATTTATTACGCTAGTAATCATATTAATCGTCTATCGTTTTTCTACAGGCTTTATCCGTGCTATTTCCATTCTAGTTGGGCTAGTAGCGGGTACCATCTTAGGGGCATTCATGGGCAAGGTTAATTTTCACCCAGTAGCAGAAGCGGATGTATTCCATATGGTACAACCATTCTACTTTGGAATGCCAACATTTGATGTAACAGCTATTATTACAATGACTCTTGTAGCTATGGTATCTCTAGTTGAATCATCTGGTGTTTATTTTGCACTAAGTGATATTTGTAATAAAAAACTAGATTCAAAAGATTTGGCTCGTGGCTATCGCTCAGAAGGTCTTGCATCTGTAATCGGTGGTATATTTAATGCCTTTCCGTACACAACATTCTCACAAAATGTAGGACTTACACGTATGTCAGGCGTAAAAGACCGCAAAGTCATTTACATCACGGGTGGTCTACTGGTAGCACTTGGCTTCCTACCCAAAATCGCAGCATTAACAACGATTATTCCAACGTCTGTATTAGGTGCGGCCATGCTTGCGATGTTCGGTATGGTCATTACACAAGGTATGGGTATGCTAGTACCTGTGATGAACGAATCTGCTGAAAATGCGATGATTGCTGCGATTGCAGTAAGTTTAGGTGTCGGTGTATCAGTCGTTCCTGGTATTTTTGATGCTCTACCAGATAAAGTGTCTATTTTAACTTCTAACGGTATCGTCTGTGGTTCAGTCACAGCGATTATCTTGAATATTTTATTCAATATGATTGGACCAAAGCATAAAAAAGACCCGATGCATGGGGAAGCATAAAGAGATAATGCAATGATATTTATCAGAATATCCCACATATTTTGATGAAAAAAATGTTGTAAAGTCGCCTGTTTTTTAACTATTAATTTAGTTGAAGGTAGGGGGCTTTTTTCTATGCGTAAAAGTGTGCATGTTAGAAAAGATGTTGAAGATATTATGCTACTAAAAAAGTGAAGAGAGTAGAATAATATAATGAACATTACCGATTTTTTATTCAATGGTTAGAGCACCCTGGATACTAAATAGGGTTCTTCCTTTTCAAAGAAATTTGTCATCTTCTTCTATTTTAAATAGAAGAGGTAACATGGCTTTTACTAAACTATATTTTGAACTTGAAAGTGACCAAAGCTAATGTCGTTTGAGTAATACAACAGCTTTTTTACTATATATTTATTTTAGCCGTTGATGTTTAGAATTGAATGGCGAGGGAATTTATAAATAAGGTATTTTTAATAGAATGTAACACTCTATTTCAACATACACTTATATATAACTACTCTTAGAAAGGTCTAGTATAAATGCAAAGTATCGTTTTGATTTTAATACTTCAATTAGTATATGTACCCTTTTTAACGTTACGTACAATATTTTTGGTGAAAAACATTACTTTCCTTGCTGCCATATTCGGTATGCTAGAGATGCTCGTGTATGTATTTGGCCTTTCGCTTGTTTTTAGTGGGAAACAAAGTATGTTAGCTATGGTCGTTTATGCAGTTGGTTTTGGTTTAGGTATTTTTTTAGGAGCCAAAATTGAACGAAAGCTGGCGATTGGTTATGTTTATACAACAATCAATACTCAAAATAAGAATGAAGAGCTTGTAAGGTTTCTCCGTAATGAGGGATTTGCTGTGACGATTTATGTTGGAGAGGGGCGAGATAGTAATCGCTATAAATATGAAATTTTAACAAAGAGAAATCGAGAGACGGAACTCTTTCAAATAGTAGAGCAATTTGAACCTAATGCATTTATAATTTCGTATGAGCCGAAGTCATTTAAAGGTGGTTTTTTACTAGCTCGTATGAAGGCTAAGCAAAAATAATTTTTAAAAGTAAAGACCTTAGCTATTGGCTAAGGTCCTTTTGATATTGCTGTTTAAATTGAGTATCAACCCAGTTTTTAAATAGGTCAAAATCGGAGGAGACTGTGTCTTTGTAGTTCATAGCCTGTAAAATTACTTGATCAACAAATACATGACGATCTTTCCCAATCGTTTTTAAAATCTCATCCTCACTATGATAGGTAAAAACATGGGAATAATCGATATCCGCTCGTGCATGTATTTTAGCGGCTATTTGTCCCATGATTGAAGTTGTTGCATAGTAATCCTCAACATTTTTATAGTTTTTAGGCTTTACTTTCTTTTTATAGGGAGAACGTTCTCGAATGTAAAATTCCTGCTCATTCATAGTGATATAGTCTAAATGAGGGTCCTCTAAATGGTGCATGGCTTTTTGTGTCCCCACTACTCGAGCTCCTTGATGCTCATAATGCTTCCAAAATTCTTGGTTGTAAGGAAGGAAATAGGCAGGGATCGCTGTACGTACCTCTTTCATTTCTAATACTAATTCGCCTACTCCCGATGCACCTTTTTTATTTTCTACTAAAATATAGTATCGTTTTAAGCCGATGGAAGCAGTACCTGAGCCATACTTGCAAGCAATATCTTTAATCTTGTAAGCAGGTAGTGCGCTCGTAATGGCATTATATTCATCGGCAGTAACGGGCTGAATTTCATCATTGCTAATAAATAGTCGTTGCCCGTCTTCATTGACATAGGATATATCCTGTAAAAATTGGGAGCTTTGACGTTTCTCTAGCTTTTTCAACAATTTCTTGGCGGGTCCCTTTGTGTTTTCTTTCGTAAATACGAGCGTTAGAGGATCATCCTGTTTACGCTGAAAACGTTTTAACTGATCCATATAGCTGTTGAGCAGGTGTTGAATAGCCGTTTCCTGAGCAGTCCTATGTACGCCTTGTTCCTCTAAATAGAGTGCGATACTAACACTCATCCGAATAATGTCATACAAATAAGAGCCAACATAACCTTCATCAAAATCATTGACATCAAAGACAATCGTACCATCTTCATTTTGAAAGGCACCGAAGTTATCCATGTGCATGTCTCCTTGAATCCAAGTTGGTTTGAGAGTAGGTGTATGGAAAATGGAAGAAATTTTTGTCATGTCAAAATAAAAGAGATAAGCACTTCCTCGGAAAAAGCGAAATGGACTTTCAAGCATTTTCTGATACTTCTCCAAACGCTGTGCTTCAGTTAACTTCATTCGTTGAGCATCAAACTCCTCAAAGATAGTATTTAATAGCTCCTTTCTTAAAAAAACTCTTGTATGTTTCACCTGTTCCAATAATGCATGCTCCATCTAAAAACCCCCTTTAGGTTACATGTATATACGAAAAATAAATGAATAGGTTTCGAAGAAATTTATCAAAAGTACTCGATAAAAATGGCTAAGGATCTAGGGTTATTTCGTAACATGTTCAATCACCTATTTTCATACTATAAGACATGCTCAGTTACGGAGGGGGGTCATATGTATTTTTTGATAAAAAGCCTTGTCATTATAGTAGGGAGTATTTCTTTGTCGTTAGGAATTAACTTATTCTTAACACCCTATGAAATATTAGATGGGGGAGTAGTAGGTTTAGCGCTGATTTTACATTATTTATATAAGCTAAAGATTGGTTTAATGATTATTATCATTAGTATCCCTATTTTTATTATTGCATGGTTTAAATATAGAGCTTATTTTTACAATAGTATTCATGGCTTAATTACCTCTTCATTGACTATAGACTTGTTAAAGCCAGTCAGAAATCTCATTCATATAGATGCTCTTTACAGTGCTATACTTGGGGGGATTCTGGTAGGCTTCGGAATCGGCTTAATGCTTCGTTTTCAGACAAGCACTGGAGGGACAGACCTCATTGCACAATTTATTAGTGATAAAACAAGTATTAATGTAGGGATATTAATATTTTTTATTGATTCTATCGTTATTGTTGTGGGCGGCTTCCTGTTATCCTCCACTACTTTTTTATTGTCTATTATTACGGTTCTAGTAGTAGGCATAACGACGAGCATCATTACGAGTCGTGCTTCATAACATTCGTTTACTCCTGAGCGTGTTGCATAAAAAAATAGCTCCAGTAAGAGACTGAAACTATTTGGGTGTCTGATTATCGAGTGTTTTCATCAGCTTCTTTTTAGGGTGTGCTGGTTTGATTTCTGCAATGAGTATGGCGAGTAAAATAAGAACAGCTCCTACAACCATACGGCTCGTTAAAATTTCGTGCAGGAAGATAACCGATAAGATCATGCCGAAAAAAGATTCCGTTGATAGTATAATAGCAGCCTTTGTAGCAGTAGTATATTGATTGGCCACATTTTGAAAGAGGTAAGCTATCGTTGTTGAAAAAATACCTAAGTAAATAATCGAATAGATGGCTTCTTTTTCTAGTGATGTAGGGATTTCTCCTTGGCTAATGACCACAAGAATACCTATAAAGGAAGCGGTAAGAAATTGAATGATAGTGAGTGCAATGGCATCTTCCTTTTGAACAAAAAGATTTGTATAAAATATATCAAAGGCAAAAGCAACGGCACAAGCTAACGAAAGGGCATCCCCCATATTCATCGTCAATGAACCTTGTAACGATAAAAAGCCAATTCCAACAATGGCCATAAAGGACCCAATGATTTCATACCCATCAATTCGACGCTTATAAACCGCATAGGCGATTAATGGGACAATAACGACATTAACAGCGGTTAAAAAGGCATTTTTTGATGGTGTGGTATATTGAAGTCCAACCGTTTGAAGAGCAAATGCTATATACAATATCGTACCTAATAAAGCACCTTTCCATATGACAGATCTAGACGCTTTTTTTAATCGGGAACCGAATAAAACAGTTAATATAATTGAAGCTAATAAAAATCTACCAGCCATAACTTGATAAGCGGTTAAATATTCTAAGGCAATGGCTGTTATAACAAACCCACTGCCCCAAACAATGGCTGTAACGAGTAGCATACCATCAGCTATGTAAGTTTTCATGAAATTCTTCCTCCTAACTTCCATTAGGATAGCATAAGAGAGAAGATATTAATTTGATTTTATTTCTAAATATTCAGGCGTTTTTTTGTACTTATTCCAAAGCGATTATTCATCACTCAATTTGCTATGTAATAAGTACAATTTAACGGCTGCAGCTAAACGCTCATAAAATACATAGTCATTCTCTACAGGTACTACTAGCTGACGGATTTTAGCCATACGATAGCGGATAGTATTGGGATGACAATAATGGGCAACAGCTACCTCTTTAATGTTTCCTTTTTTTGTAATATAGGTTTTGGCTGTTTTTAATAAATCAGGATCTGCCTTATCATCGAGTAAAGGCGCTAAAAAGGAAGATACATAGTCCATCGCAAATGTAGGATCTTTACGATACAGCTCTATTAATAAACGATCTGATGCAAGGGACTTATAGTGGCAGCTTGATACCTTTTCAATTTCGGCAAAAACACTAGCAAAATAGGCTTCTTGTAAAGCAATTGAGATTCCTGTTTGTGTGTCGTACCAATTGCTATAACCAAAGGTGAATGCTTCAGCAGGGATAGTATTTAATGTTAGCCATTCATGTATAAACCTCTCAACCTGAAACTGCTGAGATGGGTGGGTAATAATCATAAAAAGACTTTGCTTATAGGAGCAAATTAAACCCGTTTTTAGTAAAGGCTCCATTGATAAAAAGTTTTGCCTCCAATCACTTCGAGATAAACCCTTTTCCCTTAGATTAGCTACAAATACATACTTGTCAAAGGGTCTCTCGATTTGCTGAAAAATCGACTTCAGCTCCTCCGGTGCAAGATCCTCCTCCATTAATCTTCGTACAATTGTTTCTAAAAAAAACGAGTAATCCTGTGTTTTAGCATAAGCCATCGTTTCTAAAATGATTTTTTCAAAAAACTCATCTCCACCAAATCTAAGGATTGGGAAATTTTGTTCTTCCGCATAAGTTATAACCTCTTCGGGCAAATCTTTATAAATAACAGGCTTATAGGCTAAGGCACTTGCTCCTAGCTCAATTAAGCTTTTGACGGCATTTAATAAATACTCCGGCTTTTGCTTGGCAAATAATAGACTGCTTAACACAACACTGTTAGGGGTGAATATGGTATCTCGCACATGATGTATATCTGGGGAGAATTCAAAGTCTAGTATTTCTACGTTGTGAACTGCTTTATGCAAACCGCTGTGACCAGCTACAACGATAAAATCTTTAGTAATGGGTAATTGTAAAAAATTCTCTACATTCATGAATGGATCATTGCCTTTCTTGTAGTAAGCTACTATCTTCTATTATAAAAGTACGCCACAATAAAAAACCATTAGTTTGATAAGATTATACATACAATAAAAAAATCTGCTCATCGTGAGCAGATTTTAAACATTATTGATAGATTCAATAGTAGCGAAAATATTAGGCTTTCTATTTTTTAATGGGTTCGTCTGTTCAATAGCATACCCAACATTTAAAATTCGTCCTTCTTTAAAGGCAGGACCAATAATTTGTAGACCTATTGGTAAATTTCCTTTAAAGCCGCAAGGAACTGAAAGGGCAGGTAAGCCTGTTAAGTTACTTGGTCCTGTAAAACGAATGATATTATCAATCAAATCTACTTTTTTGCCATTTAGCTCAGCGAAATCATCACCAATGGTATTTGCCACTACAGGTAGAGTAGGGGTAATAAGCACATCTACTTGATTAAAAATTTCGTTAAACTCCTGCTTAATTTGACGACGTACCTGCTGTGCCTGTAAGTAATCAACGGCAGAAGGTAGTTCCCCTAGCTCAAATAATAACCGGATATCGTCTCCGAAATCTTGAGGTCTCTTTTGTAAATCAGAATGGTGTATAGCTGCTGCCTCAGAAAGGGATGTTACAAGCTCTGCCCATTCTGCATATTGTAAGGATGGAATTCGCACTACTTCCACTTTAGCACCTTGATCTACTAAACTTTGAATGCTCGCTCGAACAGCCTTTTCTATGTCAGCATCTACGTCTTTAAAGAAGTATTCTTCATTAATGCCGATGACTAAATCCTTACTATTACCTGAAAGTTGCTGCACGTAATTGTCAGTAGGTACATCTATGCAAGTAGGGTCTCGATGATCAAAACCAGAGATGACTTCCAGCAAGCCGGCTGCATCCTTTACCGTCTTTGTCATGGGGCCGATATGGTCTAAGCTCCAAGCGAGTGGGTAACAGCCATATTTACTTACACGACCATGCGTAGGCTTTAAGCCAACGATACCACAGGCAGAAGAAGGGATTCGAATCGAGCCTGCTGTATCTGTTCCTAGTGAGGCGACACTTGCACCTGCTGCAACAGCGGCACCGGAGCCACCACTAGAGCCACCAGGAATTTTATCCAAATCCCAGGGGTTGCGAACGGGCCCGTAATGAGGGTTATTATTAGTAATTCCCCAAGCATATTCATGCATGCTTAATTTTCCAGTGAAAATAACACCAGCATCACGAAGTTTCTCTACTACTGTTGCATCATAATTAGAAACGAAGTCCTTATGAATTTTGGAGGACATCGTTGTAATTTTATCTTTAAAATATAAGTTATCCTTTAAGGCCATCGGAATTCCGTGATACATTCCTTTATATTGCCCTTGGAGAATCTCTTGTTCTATTTTATTTGCTTGAGACAATGCTTCCTCTCGATAAAAGGCCATATAGGCATTAATCTTAGGCTGACTTTCCTCAGCAAAATCTAGAATAGCTTTCGTAAGTTCCACAGGAGATAAGGCCTTCGATTGTAGTAAAGGTGCCAGTTCTTCAACAGATTTTAAATGTAAATCAGTTGTCAATGTGATCACCTCCAGGAATATTGCGTACAGCGATATCCGCGTCATCAATCGCAATACCTTCTAGGTGGCTACGAAGGGACTGCATACCTTCCCAGCGTGTTTTTAATAGTTCAAGGTGTTCAGGTTTCGGTGTAATTCCTTTGTTCTCCAATAATTGTTGAATAGACAAGCTCATTAACAAGATCCTCCCTTGAATAGTTTTATTATCTAAATAGGTTTCCCCATAAAGACCAATATCGTCAATCACAAATAATTATAATAGGTAATATAATCCTATTATTACAATCATACACTAACGATAGTTTATATCAAATAAACAATTTGTAATAAAGTGAATATTGTGAAATAAGAACCGTTTAATAGATGTGAACAAAATCTTACTACTCGGAAAAAGGTATCCTGAATTCTAGTGCTAGAGCCTGCTCTTTTTACATGCGATTAACAGTCTATTTACAATGGAAGCGTACAATGAACCATAATAACCAATTGAAGAGGTGCAAGCATGGAGTCAGCTGTGGAACAAACTAGAAAAACGAATAATGTTTTTTCTTTATTAAAATATTTATACGGGCAACATCAACAAAATACGTTATATATAAAACGTTTAAAAGCATTGAAGCAAATTATTCAACAAGGTTCTTTACATACATACTTTCAGCCTATTGTAGATTTACAGACAGCGCAAACAATTGGATTTGAAGCTTTAAATCGTCCAATACCCTCTGAATTGTTTACGAGTGTAGACCAGTTTTATGAATTTGTAGGACAAACAGATTGTGTATTTTTATTTGAGTGTTTTTGTAGAAATCTTTCTTTACAACGTTTCAAGGAACGTATGCACAATGATTTGGTAGATAAAAACCTTTTAGTATTTCTGAATATACACCCGAATGTATTATTAGATAAAAAATATCATAGTGGGGAAACGCTACAATTATTAAAGGAACTCGGCATTAAGCCACAACAAGTAGTTTTTGAATTAACGGAGCGTAGTGCTGTTATAGATTTTGTTGAGTTTGAACGTGTATTATCACATTATAGATCGCAGGGCTATCGTATTGCGGTAGATGATGTTGGCTCGGGTTACAATAGCTTAAAAACACTTATTTATTTAAAGCCAGAATTTATTAAACTAGATCGTTCATTAATTCAATGTATTGATCAGATTAGTGAGCAGCAGCAGCTTGTTACATTGCTAATGAAGTATGCCGAGCAGGCTAAAACTAAAATTATTGCTGAGGGAATAGAAAGACAGGAAGAGCTTGAGTATCTACATCGTATCGGTATTCACTATGCGCAAGGGTATGCGATAGGAAAGCCCGCAAAGGAAATGCATTTGGGGAAAATAAGGGTGGGTGACCATGAAGATTGGGGAAGTCATTGAAAAGGTTCCATGTATTGATGAATTTGTGAAAAATAAAGAAGTAGATGTGCTTTTTACGAGTAACCCATCATTACGGAGTGTGGTTGTAGTTCGTGATAAAAAACCTATTGGGCATATTACACGTACGCATTTCTATCAAAAAATAGGCACTCAATATGGCTATCATTTATTTATGGGACGGCAAAATCAATTAATTATTAAAAAGAATCCTTTAATTGTAGATCGGAATATACCGATTACTGAGGTTAGTACTCAAGCGATGTCTAGACCCCCAGAGGATTTATATGATGATGTAATTGTCACTAAAAATGATCTATATGATGGAATGGTTAGTATAAGGGAGCTTCTGTTAAAGCTCGTTGACACTCAGGTGGCCATTGCTAGCTTTTTGAATCCACTAAGTAGTTTACCGGGTAATAAATTAATCAATGAAAAGCTTGAGGAAGCCTTAAAACTTCCACAATATAGTTTAATATATTTCGATTTAGATCATTTTAAATCCTATAATGACACCTATGGCTTTAATAGTGGCGATAAAATCCTACTATATTTAACAGATATTCTTAAGAGACATTTATGTGAGGTAGACGATTTTTTAGGGCATATTGGTGGCGATGACTTTGTAGCGATTTTGCCCCATTATGAGGCAGCCTCGATTTGCCAGAAAATTATTGATGAGTTTGATGCAAATATTTCGAGTTTTTATGAATTAGAGGATCTCGAATATGTGCAGGTAGCCAATAGAATTGGAAAACTGGAGCCATTAACATGTACTACCTTATCCGTTGCAGTTATTACAAATGAATTTCAATATTTTGACTCCGTAGAACAATTATCTAATACAGTGACGCACGTGAAAAAACAGTGTAAAAAAATTACTGGAAGCTGTTATTTGATTAATAAACAAGAAACCTACTTCGTTCATTAAACGATGTAGGTTTTTGTTAATGTTTAGAGGGGTATTTAGTATTAATTTTGTAATCACAGGGAATGAACCCATTAAAGTGATAATGTTGTCACCAATTGAAGCATAGGAGACTAAAATATTTTAAAGAAGTTTCACTAAAATAATCGTTTTACGTTTCGAGGGCATAATAAATCATGACAAATCGTTTTTATTGTATGAAATTAGTAATCTTAATAAAACATACTTGAATTATAGGGATTATAGGTATATAATTCGATTACATTATTATAAAACACCTTAGGAGGCATTCCATTGTCGAATTTACAAATCATTCTTAACGTCGCAGTTTTGCTTGTGTTCGTTGGAATTTTATATGTCATGAATAAAAAACACGTGAAGTTTTCGAATCGTGTTTTTGCAGGTCTAGGTTTAGGGATTTTACTTGGTCTTGGACTTCATTTTATTTACGGTATTGATTCTGAAGTTTTAGCCAAAACAACATCTTGGTACAATATTATAGGTACTGGGTATGTTAAATTGTTACAAATGGTAGCCATGCCATTAGTATTTATATCAATTCTCATTGCCTTTACAAAAATGAAAATTGGCAAAAATTTTGGGAAAATGGCTGCTCTTATTTTAGCTATTTTAATTGGTACGACAGCTGTCTCGGCAGCAGTAGGTATTCTTTCTGCAACAGTATTTGATTTAGATGCAACACACATTTTACAAGGTGAAGCGGAGACAGCACGTGGCCAATACCTAGAGGAAAAAACGACTGGTTTAGCAGCACCAGATTTACCAACACAAATTGTTGAGTTATTCCCAGCCAATCCATTCCTTGATTTAACAGGAGCTCGTTCAACTTCAACAATTGCTGTCGTAATTTTCTCAGCATTCCTTGGCTTTGCTTATTTACGTGTAGCACGTAAAGATGAAGGGACAGCAGCAACAATTAAAAAAGGGCTAGATGCTATTTATGCCCTTGTTATGGGTGTTGTAACAATTATTTTACGTTTAACACCGTACGGAATTTTAGCTATTATGGCTCGTACTGTAGCAACATCTGATTTCGGTGCCATCTATAATTTAGGTAAGTTTGTAATTGCCTCTTATGCAGCTTTAATAATTGTATTCTTAGTACACTTATTAATCTTGACATTAAGCGGATTAAATCCAATTACGTATATGAAAAAGTCTGCGGAAACATTATTATTCGCCTTTACCTCACGTTCAAGTGCTGGTACTTTACCGATGAATATTAAAACGCAAACAGGTCGTCTAGGGGTATCTGAGGGTATCGCCAACTTCTCAGGTTCATTTGGTTTATCAATTGGTCAAAATGGCTGTGCTGGTGTATATCCTGCCATGCTAGCGATTATGATCGCACCTACAGTAGGCATTAATCCTCTTGATCCTGTGTTCATTATTACAGTTATTGCAGTAGTAGCAGTTAGCTCATTTGGTGTAGCAGGTGTTGGTGGTGGTGCAACCTTTGCAGCAATCCTTGTATTATCAGCCCTTGATTTACCGGTTGCCCTTGCAGGTGTATTAATCTCAGTTGAGCCTTTAATTGATATGGGACGTACAGCTTTAAATGTAAGTGGTTCAATGACAGCTGGTGTTACAACAGCACGTATTACGAAAGAATTGGATACAGAAATGTATAATAATAAAGAGTTAGGCGCGCAAGTATCCGACCTATAACATCGAATAACCCCCTTTAAAGGTGAAACTTTAAAGGGGGTTATTTTATATGATTTTTACATAAAAATCTTTACCATTAATTATATCAATAATCTCAATATTAAAGTGTTTTTTATAATACTCAAAAATATTGTAGGCTAAACCGGAGTGTCCATTTAAATATGTTCCTTTTTTAATCTCTTTACGTGGGTTATGAAAATCAAAATATAAGCGGGAATCCCTACTCATGGTACTTAAAATGGCTAGAAATTCTTGTTCTTCAATATGAATGCCGCGTGTATAGCTACACTCTCTGCGATACGTATCATGAGCAATATTTATAGGAGAAGCTTCAAAAATTACTTCGATTTGTTTCTTCAAATGATGACAGCTCCTTTCGAATGGTGGTAAAAAAGCTGGCTACAGACAACCTATTTCATAATACTAGTATATAATTGTCGGAAAATTATATCAATTATTTTCTACCAATCTTGTTGCTGTATTTCCTCCGCTATCATCTGTAAATCATAGGCATTGATTGTTAAAAGTGAATAGTCATGTGACTCCATAAATTTTTCTGCCAGACGTTTGATATATTTTGGAGAGCCTTCATTCTCTTCATCATAAATTAATAATAGTCCATCTGTATTTTGAATTATAAATTTATCCTTCTCAATAAATTGCCAAGGAGCTTCGTACGGTTTTTTTGTAATGCTTGTAACGAAATCTGCTCGGGCAATTATGGTTTGGTATTTTTCCTTTTTAGGGTCCTGCCAATTTTTCTCTTGTTCTAAAAAGGGTGTGATAACTGCATATTTTAAATGAGGAAATTCTTTTTTTAGCGTCCATACAACTTCAGCACTCCAAGATTCTACACCTTGTTGGCCGCTTATAATAACCCATTCGAGCCCTTCATCAAGTAGAAGACGTAGACGGTTTTCCAATGCCTTTTTAATGATGCCAATCCCAGGATGTTTATCATTAAAAATACCAAGTTCATGTGGTTTATAGCCTGTAATCATGATACGCGTTAACAAGAAAATGCCCCCTAGCTGTATAGTTGTAGTAATAGTATACAGTAGGGGGCAAGGAAAACGAATGTGATATTATCGATTAAAATGCAATAGTGTTAAAATTACTGCTACAGCCGCACAAATACCTAAAAACCACCACGAGTCTGTAAAGTCTTCTTTAGAGTCACTATTCATATGAAATAATTCCTTTCTTCTATAGTAGTTTGTAGGTGTCTTACTTCACCTGACCAGTCCACGACCAATTCGTCCATACACGTAAGACTGTTTCAAATGGGCCGCGTTTAAATTTCTTTAAATAGGCAAGGCTGAAGACACATTGTAGACTGTAAACAACGATACCGAATAAAATACCGCCAAAGATACCTAGCTTGCCGTATAATCCGAGACCATAACCGTAAAAAACAGTTGTACAAATAATAGTTTGTAGTAAATAATTGGTTAAAGATAATTTGCCTACGCTCTCAAATGCAGGGGCGAGAAGCTGTACAGGGCGTGTTTTATAGAGTAAAGCTGCAAGGCTGACATAGCCAAGTGCTAATAGCTGAGATCCGCCCATCGATAAGATGGAAGAAAAATCACTTTCTATAAAACTTACACTTTTACATGCGAGTCCTATAGGAACTAGCAGTGCCCCTAGCTTATACCACTTTACTTCCTCGTCCATTTTCGTAAAGGCTTGCTTTTTAGCGAGTGCCATACCGAAGAGGAATAAGGGAGCATAAAACAATGGCGCAAAAATTAATACAATAAAGATGAAGGAAGGGTCCTCCATTCCAGGTACTTCTGCATTTGCTCGGAAATCAAAAATTTCTAAGTAGCTTCCATTAGCATAGACATCATTTGCTTGTTCAATGTAAGTATCTAATTCCTTTTGTTCCTTTTTAGTTGCCTCCATAGAATCGTATGTTAAAGCCGTCGTAAGGACAAATAGAATACCCGCCCATATAAACAAAGTTTTTGGTTTACGATTAATAAAGGGAATTAAAAATAAAGTCATACAGCCATAAGTAAAAAGAATATCGCCTTCCCATAATAAAATGGAATGTAGTAAACCGAGGGCAATTAAACCAGTTGCCCGACGTAATACTGACCAGCGGCTTTTATTTTTTTTTCTTCGAATGGATTCAATTAATTTAATAAGCGAGAAGCCGAATAAAATAGTGAAGATGGGCATAAAGGAGCCTTCAATTACAATCTTTACAAAATATAAAGCTCCGTTATCTAAGGTAGAAAGATTTTTTAATTCATCTTTGCCATACATTCCAAACTGGAATATCAGCAAATTCGCCATTAAGATGCCAAATAAACTAAACCCACGCATTGTATCAATGAAAGTAACACGATTAGTTGTCATTGCGTTTTATCTCCTTAATTGGTTATCTTATACATAGAATAGTTGAGGAAGCTTATGGTGAAATAATGACTACCTTAAAGTAATCTTAAAAGTAGGTGAGGATATGCAGAAAGCATCCATATTAGTATTAGAGGATGAACGAGCGATTGCTGAAATGATTGATATCATTTTAAGAAAAGAAGGCATGACAAGCATTACATTATGTAACACGATAGAAGCAGCAAAATCCGAGATTTATGCTAAAACATTTGATTTTTACCTTTTAGATATTATGCTGCCGGATGGTAGTGGGTTAGAAGTGGCGAATCTTATTCGGGAAAAAAGCGATGCTCCTATTTTTTATTTAACAGCTAAAAGCAGTGACGCCGATAAACTTCGGGGTTTTATGAATGGTGCAGATGATTATATTACAAAACCATTTAATCCACTCGAGCTTGTTGCAAGGGTAAAGGTACAGTTAGCACGTTATATGAAGAAAAAGCAAGTCACAGAAAATCATCTTTTTACATGTAGCCGTTTTACATTCGATATTGATGCAGCAGAAATCACTGTAGATGGGGTAAGGGAAATCATTAGTGGCCGTTTGTTTCATTTATTGAAATATTTATGTGATAATGCGGGGCAAGTATTATCTAAGGAACAAATTTACGAGCGTGTATGGGGAGATTGTTTGTTTGATGATAATACAGTAATGGTACATATACGAAAACTGCGAGAAAAAATTGAAAAGAATCCTGGTAAACCTACCTGCATTATAACGGTCAGAGGTATTGGCTATAAGCTTGTTGGGGATGTTTCCTCATGAAGCCAGCAGGGAAACTAACGCTTCGTTTTGTATCGTATTTCATTATATTTTATTTATTAATTATTTCGGGCTTTATTATGAGCTTGGTGTTTTTTGCGATCTTTATTAATGATCGTGTAGGAGACAATATTCATGTCATGAGCTCCTTTGAAATTGAGGACGATGCCGTCATAGAAAAGGGAGATTCCGTTAAAATTGCCGATTATTTAGTAGAGCGTGCTGAGGAAAATGCAGGTCAACTTTACTTATTTGATCAGTCGATGACCATTGTAGATTATACAGGGGAAAGCTGTGAACTATGTGGAAGGCCTGATAGTGAAATTTTTGCATTAAAGCAGCCAGGTATGCACACATGGGAACTTCCAAAATATTATTTGTTATTTCTACCTATTTCTCCTGTTCAGCCATTATTTGACGAGGCTCTTGATAATTGGTTAGCTACAGGGACGATTTCAGATGTCACAATTCAGCGTTTAAAAGAACATAAAGCTAGTGTTGAAATTTATGATACGGAATGGAACCGGACGGACATTGTAGGAAAACGTTATGAAGAGCTAAAGAAGCCCCAACTGGTTGAGGAGAAATATGACATATTCGAGCATGAGGAACTTAAGCAAAGTACAACCTTAGCGGATGAGTCCACATTTGTTGTCCGTATGCCTAACCCATCCTATAAACCATTTGAAGAGCCCTTCAATAAGGCGATGATATTGTTTGTTTCCGTTTTCTTTGGTGGGCATATTATTTTATTGCTGGGCGTTATTTTTTTATCTATTAGTATTTCACGACAATTTGTACGTCCACTTGTTTATGTCATATCGCGAATTGAGCGACTTACCCAATTCGATTACAGTGATATTAGTGATAAGAACATCCATCATAAGAAAAGTGGGAAATTGAAACGGAAATTTAAATTATTTCAGCCTGTAGAGGAGTCCTTAAACCATTTATCTGAGCGACTTGATTCAAATGAAAGGCAAATTAAGCAATCAGAGCAGTTACGTGAGGAGTGGATTACAGGTTTATCGCATGATTTAAAGACGCCTTTAAGCTCTATTTATGGCTATTCCACAATGCTTGCCTCGGAGGATTATGAGTGGACAAAGGATGAGATGCGTATTTTTGCACAAACTATGCAGGAAAAGGCAACCTATATGGATGCCCTCATACAAGATTTAACGTATACGTATCAGTTAAAAAATAAGGCCATACAGCTTGATAAGGTATTACTGCCATTGACAACATGGTTAACACAATTTGCTGATGAACAGGTAAGCGTAAGGGTTTATGGTGATGTGATGCTGCAGGCAGATGAACTTTTGCTCAAGCGGATTATGGATAATTTAATAACCAATGCGAAAAAATATACACCTGTAGGCACGAAGGTAATGGTGGAGGCGCAACATACTGGTAAAGAAGTGATGCTAACAATTGCTGATCATGGTCCTGGCATTCCTCAGGAAGAGCTCGATAACCTATTCGAACGTTATTACCGTGGAACTAACACGACAGATGATACAACAGGAACAGGTTTAGGACTAGCCATTACAAAACAGCTTATTGACCTCCACAATGGCACCATAAGTGTACGTTCAGATCGTGACGGTACAGTATTTATTTTAAGATTTCAATGTCATTAAAAAAGAGGTATCAAATTTTGATACCTCTTTTATTATTGTCTATTTTTGTTGCAGCGCTCAGCCGGACGCTCAATTTTTACATAGCGCCATAGACTATTGGCGATATCGCGGGCTTCTGCGACATGTTCTGTTCCAACGAATGCTTTACGGAAAGGTGTAAGAAGTGACTCGATGATAAAAAGCTTTGGATTTTCGCGTTGAAGCTCCTCTAATAAAAATTCTGCATACTCCAAGCCTTCTACTGTTTCATTATTCGTTAATCCTTTGGCAAAGCCGCGTAATTGTTCGATGACCATATCTTTTGTAACGGTTTTATAATTGACTACATTTTGAATAGTATTGATCATTTCAACGCTAACGATAATTTCCTTCGATTCAAGCATAGTAGGTATAATAACGCTAATATTGCGCAATGCTACACGTACAATGGCTTCTCGATTGATATATTTATCATAATCAGCTATAAAAACTGCGCGCAATGTGAGGTTAATCATTCCAAGCGTTTGCACAGCACATTCATAGCTTATTGGGCTAATTTCTTCACCGAAGACTTGAACAAGACGATTAGCTAACCATTCTAATTCCTGTAGATGGTAGTTAATAATAATTTTTTTTAGTTCTTTATCTCTCGAATGAAAGATTGATTCAAAAATTTGAATTAAGTTATGTTCGCGATTGACGTACATGAGAACAGCAACTTGCTGTGTTAACACTTCTAAATCTGTAGGATCCTTTCCGTAAATAAGTTCATGTCTACGATTACTTGCTTCCTCACGTCCTTCATCTAAAATGGCGATTAAGCATTCGTTCTTCGAAGAGAAATGATTGTAAAATGTCCCTTTTGAAATTTTAGCATCATGGATGATGTCGTTAATCGATGTATCTAGAAATCCTTTTTCAATAAAAAGTGCACGCGCAGCTGTGATAATTTGTCTTTTTCTTTTGTTCATGACCTCACCTTTTTAAAAATATTATACTCTTATTCTACACCATAAACGTTGATATATCAACGTTTATAAAAAATATAAACTTATTTGTTGAAAAAAGTAGACTACGAGTATAAAATAAGTTTTATCGAAAAACACACGAAAGAATTGAGGGATATAAATGAATAGTGAGCAGACAATGAAGAAGCCCCCTTATGGCATGATTGCTATATTATTTGTGGGTGCTTTTGTTGCTTTTCTTAATAACACATTGTTGAATGTGGCATTACCAACAATTATGAAAGATTTTGGGATCACATATTCAAAAGTACAATGGCTCGCAACAGGCTATATGCTAGTAAGTGGTATTTTAGTTCCTGCTTCAGCATTTTTTGTGACACGCTTTAAAAATAGACATTTATTTATTACAGCGATGTCTATCTTTACTATTGGTACAATTATGGCAGGCTTCGCTCCCAGCTTTGGCATGCTGTTAGCAGGTCGTATGGTGCAAGCAGCTGGAGCATCCAGTATGTCACCACTGTTAATGAATGTTATGCTAACTAGCTTCCCGAAAGAGAAGCGTGGGGCAGCAATGGGGATCTTCGGTTTAGTCATGATTATGGCACCAGCAATTGGACCGACATTATCAGGTTATATTGTGGAGCATCATGATTGGCGTATGCTTTTCCAAATGATTATTCCATTTGCGATTATTAGTTTATTATTTGGTGTTTGGAAATTAAGAAACGTGATGGAGACACGTGAAGTTCACTTAGATTTCCTATCAGTACTTTTATCAACAGTTGCATTCGGGGGTATTTTATACGGCTTCAGTACAGCAGGGGATAAAGGCTGGTCAAGCCCTTGGGTATATGGCACAATTTCAATTGGCTTTATCGCCTTAATTATTTTCATCATTAAACAATTAAAAATGGATCAACCATTATTGGAATTACGTATTTATAAATATCCAATGTTTGCATTAGGGTCTGTTATCTCTGTTATTGTTTCCATGGCAATGTTCTCAGGGATGATTCTAACACCGGCTTACGTACAATCTATTCGCGGTATTGAACCTTTTGAAGCTGGCTTAATGATGCTTCCAGGAGCGCTTGTAATGGGGATTATGTCACCAATTACTGGTAAGCTTTTCGATAAGTTTGGTCCACGTATATTGGCCATTATCGGATTAACGATTACTACAATCGCAACATTCGGTTTAACAAAATTAGAAATTGATTCAAGCTATACATTTATTGTATCGATGTATACAATTCGTATGTTCGGTATGTCGATGGTAATGATGCCTATTATGACAAACGGTTTAAACCAATTACCACAAATTATGAATCCACATGGTACAGCTATTAACAACACATTACAGCAAGTATCAGGAGCCATTGGTAGTGCGATTTTAGTTACATTCATGAATAATCGTACAAAAGCTAAAGCCGAAGAATTAATTGTCGAGGCGAAAGCAAATGCAGCACAAGCAGGTGCAGCACCTACACCAGAGCAAATGCAACAAATGCAAGATCAAATTATGCAAACTGCTTTATTAGATGGTATTACACACTCATTCTTAATTGCGGCTGGTATAACAGTGATTGCAGTCGTGCTTGCATTCTTCTTAAAACGCGTAAAGGTTGAAAGTGCAGCAGCTTCGATGGATTTGAAAAAACCAACTAAATAATGAAGAAACTCTCTATCAAGTATGCAATGACTTGGCGGGGAGTTTTTTTATGAAAAAAAATTTTAAGATTGGTGTAATTTTTTATCATTTTATTTTATATGATAATACTAATTTACAGAAAATTTAGATAGTTAAAGCTGCGGGGTGTTCTATTTGGTAGATGCCTATATAAATGATTTAGTGCGAAAAAAGGAAATTCCAGGTGCAGTATTGATTGTTCAACAGCATCATAAAAGAATTTTGTCACGTAGTTATGGGGCTTTTACAGCTGAAGATGGCAGTAAACAATCCATTTCGAGCCATACAATTTTCGACTTAGCGTCATTAACAAAAGTAGTGGCAACGCTACCAGCTACTTTATTGCTCTTGAGTCGACAACAAATGACTGTGGACGATAAGGTTCAAACATATTTACCCAATTTTAAGTATGCCAATATGACAATTCAACATTTATTACAGCATAATTCAGGGCTACCGGCAGACTTAATGCCAGTGGTGCAAAGGCATCATCAACGCGACATAATGACAGAGATATTTTCCAGTAAAGTGGTGTTTCAGCCAGGTGAGCAAGTACTCTACAGTGATCTAGGTATGATTTTATTAGGGAAAGTGATTGAAAAAATATCGGGGAGGTCACTTAGTCAATTCGTTGAACAGGAGATATTGAAGCCTTGGGGGATGAATCGTACTCACTTTCAATTACAGAAGCATCAACGGGGACTAACGGCATCCACAGAGATGGTGGATGGAAAATTTGTTCAAGGAATTGTTCATGATGAAAAATCTCTGCTGTTGGAAGGTGTAGCTGGTAGTGCCGGTTTATTTTCATGTGCGGAAGATTTAGCGAAGTATGCAGAGATTTGGTTAGGACTTACACAACAACAAGTTCTTCCTTATGAGTGGCTAGAACTTGCCTATACGAAGACATTCAGAAATAGGGGACTTGGTTTTGAAGTATGGGATGGAGATTGCTTATCATCTTGTTTTGCTAGGAGGTGGAATAAGGGGTCGTTTGGTCATACAGGCTTTACAGGCACAAGTATTTGGATGGACCCTGTTGAAAAGGCCTTTGTTATTTTCCTGACGAATGCAGTTCATTATGGAAGGAATACAAATATGAGAAGTATTCGGGAAAAGCTTCATACGTTGATTTATGAAAAATTTTTTATATGAAGGGTGGATTAGTTGACATGAAACAAAAGAGTAAATGGTTATGGCTGTTTCTATTATTATTCGTTGTAGCTTTAGTGGGGTGTACCTCAAAAGAGAAAACAACGGTTTCAACAACACCTGATAAGGAAGAAGGGGAGGAAATAGAAGAGATTTCTCTCACGATAGGAAGTTGGCGTACTGAAGATGTGGCGAAATATGAAAAAGTTATCGAATTATTTAATGAACAACATCCCGAAATACAGATTTCCTTTAATCCGACTAAAAATACAGAGTATAACACTGTTCTCAATACAGCATTACAGGCTGGAGAAGGCCCAGACATTTTCCACTTACGACCTTATGCAGCTGGATTAAAGCTTGCTGAAGCAGGATATGTCGAGAAAATAAATGGCTTAAATGGTTTACCTTCTTTTCCTGAAGAGGCACTACTAGCATCCCGTGATGAAGATGGAAATCAATATGGGGTACCAATTAATTTGAGCTCAACGCAATTTTTCTATAATAAAAAAATCTTCAAGGATCATAACCTCGAAATACCTACTACTTGGGAGGGGTTCATAGCATTAAATGATCAATTACTTGAAAAGGGTATTACACCAATAGCAATGGGCACGAAGGAAGGCTGGTTATTGTCATTACTGCATGGGATTGTAGGGCCGGCGATTTACGAAGGCAATGATTTCTACCAAGCAGTGCTTGCGGGAGAAAAAGATTTTACTGATGCTCAGTTTATAGAATCAATTCAAGTAATGAATGACTTAAAGAAGTATTTTCCTGCTAATTCAGAGGGGTTAGGAATGGATGATATTCGTACTTTGTTTGCATTAGAGGAGGCGGCTATGTTCCCGTTAGGTAGCTGGGAAATTCCTGTTGTATTAGAAATGAATCCTGATTTAGAGTTAGGGTATTTTCCTATTCCCTCTAAAGGGGGTCAGAAAACAGTGACGACTTGGGTAGATGGCTCATTTGCTATTAATGCAAATTCGAAAAATAAAGAGGCTGCAAAGGTATTTTTAGAGTTTTTAACTACAAAGGAATTCGGTGAATTGTTTGTGAAGGAATTTTCCATGATCAGTGCCATACCTGGTATTACCTCTGACAATGCCCTATTAAATGAGATTAGTAAATCCACTGCAAATGAATCGACACCATACATGTGGGTGACTAATTTTACAGGAGGGGACCCAACAACAAAAAGTTTACTTGAAAGTGAACTACAAGGTATGTATTTAGGTCAAGTAACACCTAAAGAGGTCGCTGCCAAAGTACAAGAAAACGCTAAAACTTGGTACACGCCATTTCAAAAATAAATAATGTTCCTTACAAGGAATCTTCCTTTCTCAGAATTTTAAAGGGGGCTGCTCATCATGAGGGAGTCTACAGCTTCACCGTTATCAAAAAGAAAATCATGGGCAAGGTGGTCTATCCACCTTTTCCCTATTCCTGCAATTATAATTTATGGAATGTTTGTGCTTTATCCAATTCTAGCAGCTTTATCCTATAGTTTTTTTGAATGGAAAGGAATGTCACGTGGGGATTTTGTTGGATTACGAAACTTCGCGAAGCTTTTCACGACAGAACCTTATGGCTCCATGTTTTGGAATGCATTCAAACATAATGTTATCTATTTTGTTGTGCAAATGGTTGTTATGAATGGGTTAGCTTTCTTTTTAGCGTTTATTATCTACCAAAAAATTAAAGGAGCTGAGTTTTTCAAGGCAGCCTTTTTTCTCCCGCGAGTGTTATCGGTAATTGTTGTAGGTTTTTTATGGAAGCTTATTTTAAACCCTAATTTTGGAACTTTAAATGTCCTTTTAGATAAATTAGGTTTAGAGACGTTGCAAAAGGCTTGGCTCGGTGATCCTGGAACAGCTTTAATTGCCATTATTTTAGTCAATTGTTGGTTTGGGCTAGGCTTTGGCGTTTTAATTTTTTTAGCTGGATTCCAAGGCATTCCCAATGAGTTGATTGAGGCTGCGAGACTAGACGGTGCAAAGGGCTTTACTTTATTACGTATGATTTATTTGCCCTTAATGGTGCCATCGATAATGATCATGGGCATTTTAACATTTATTCAATCCTTTGAGGCATTTGAACTTGTTTATGCCATGCAAGGCTCTATGGGGGAGCCCTATTATTCTACGGATACATTGGCCGTGTTTTTCTATCGCTTAGCCTTTGGTAGTTCATCTGCTTCCGGTGCTACAGCAATTGGTATAGGGTCTGCCCTAGCGACAGTGCTTTTTCTATTTATATTAATTTGTACAACGCTATTTTTACGCTTGGCCAATAAAAAAGACGTCCAAATGTAAGGGGGAGGTATATGAAGCAAGGAGCCATTTGGGTTCGACCATTCTATTATCTTGTTTTGTTTACAGTAGCGACAATTAGCTTATATCCTATTTTGTTAATGATTTTGTCCTCCTTTAAGAAAAGTGTGGACATTTACAAGGATCCATTGGGCTTTCCATCTAGCTTTAGCCTTGATACTTACCGCACATTATTGTCTAAAATTCCCTTTACCACATATTTTATGAATAGCCTATTTGTCAGTATTGTATCTGTTGTACTGATTGTTGTTGTTTGTTCATTGGCATCCTTTTATATAGCTCGCTTTAAATTTTCGTGGAACCATGCCTTATTCTTTATATTCTTATTAGGCATGATGATCCCAATAAAATTGGGAATCGTCCCTCTTTTTATTTTAATGCGTGATTTAGGACTAATTAATTCTTTATGGTCTTTGATTTTAATGAATACAGCGACAGGTATACCTTTATCCATGCTCATACTAACAGGCTTTTTTAAAACGATACCTTCTGAATTGGAGGAGGCTGCCCGTATGGATGGTGCTGGGAACCTAAGGGTCCTTTGGTATGTTGTATTGCCATTAATGCGACCTGCACTAGGAACAGTCGTTATTATCAATTTTATTGCAGCATGGAATGACTTTTTCTTTCCGCTTATTTTTATTACAGAAAAGATCAAACGGACAATCCCTGTCGGAATGATGTCGTTATTTGGAGAGCATTCAGCTGACTGGGGCTCACTTTTTGCTGGACTGACATTAGCATCATTACCAATGATTCTATTATTCTTTATTGCTTCAAAGCAATTTATGGAGGGGCTGACGGCAGGTGCCATTAAATAAGTCATATATTATTGGTGTCGATGGCGGTGGAACGAAAACTCGTGCTGTAATTGGGACAAAAGATGGAAGTGTTCTCGCCGTTATGGATGGAGACGGCACGAATATAAAGTCTACTCCATCCTATGAGGTAAGACAACATATTCAACAGTTACTAGAATGTTTAGTGCAAAGGGTAGGTGCTACAAAAAGTGATATTTCAACGGTTTTCTTATGCGTAGCAGGAGGGGATCGTCAAGAGGATTTAATACGCTGGAAGGAGTGGATAGCTCATATTTTCCCCTTCCCGTTCTGTAAGGTTACTGTTACAAATGATGCAGTAGCGGCACTTACTAGTGGGACGTTTACGCAGGAGGGATTAGTAGTTATAGCCGGAACAGGCTCAATTGTTTATGTTGTTCAAGAAAATTTCATTAGTCGCATTGGAGGATGGGGGTATCTATTGGGTGATGAGGGGAGTGGCTACTATATTGGACAAGAAGCATTACGTACCATTACTCGTCAATATGATGCTTGTGGTTTGTATGAGGATGCCTTTTCTAAAGCTGTTTTAGAGCGTCTAGCACTAACAGATCCTACTGAAATTATTACGCTAATTTATGAGCATTCGCAGCCACGTATATGTATATCCTCTATTGCTAGGACGGTATTACTTTTAGCTACCCAAAATAATGAGACAGCGAAGAGGATTGCTGACCATGCAGTTACCCATTTAGTTCAACTTCTCCAAATGATGTTTAGAAAAGAACCACACGTAAAAAAATTTCCAATTGTTACATGTGGAGGCTTATTTGAAAACCATTACTTTGTTCAATGCTTTCAAGCAAAATTGCAACAAGCTACCATTTATAATCAAATCATTCAGCCTGAAGTACCACCTGCTATTGGTGCTTTTATAAACGGGCTCTTTAGTGAAGGAATTCCAATGACAGGGGCTCTACAACAAACAGTAAAGGGAACTTGGATGAGCGTTAAAAATTCGAATGGAGGGATTTGATTTCGATGGAGCGAATGACAAAACTGACGACTGAGGATTATCATCCAGACACAGCTAATTTAGATTTAATGTCCATTGCTGAAATTATAAGGCTCATGCATGAAGAGGATAAAAAAATTCCGCAGGCTATAGACAAGGTATTACCTGAAATAGAACAAGCTATTATGGCTGTTGTACATGCTTTAAAAAATGAGGGTAGATTGTTTTATGTAGGGGCAGGGACGAGTGGGAGAATCGGGCTGCTAGATGCCGTTGAATGTCCACCAACATTTAGTACTTCTCCTAAGCTAGTGCAAGCCATTTTAGCAGGTGGCTCAGAGGCCGTAATGATTGCCATAGAAGGGGCAGAAGATGATTTATCTTTAGGACGACAAGAGTTAGAGAAACAACGGCTAACTAATTTAGATATAGTTATTGGTATTGCGGCAAGTGGTAGAACACCTTTTGTCAAAGGAGCTTTAAATTATGCCCAGCATATAGGGGCAAAAACGATTAGCTTGGTCAGTAACGCTCGTTCCACCATTAGCGAAAATGTAGATATAGCCATTGAGGTTATTACTGGTCCAGAAATTCTGACTGGCTCCACTAGACTAAAGGCCGCAACAGCCCATAAACAAATTCTGAATATGATTACAACCTCCACCATGGTCAAACTAGGTAAAGTCTATAAAAATTTAATGGTGGATGTTCATGCTAGTAATTTTAAATTGCGTGAACGTGCCAAACAAATTGTTTGTGAAGTGACAGGAGTATCCTATATTCAAGCTGAGCAAGTTTTAGAGCAAACCAACTATCAAGTAAAACTGGCTATTGTCATGTTACTAACAAATACAGGGTTAGAAGAAGCAACCGCATTACTCGCCCAATCCGAAGGGCATGTGCGTAGAGCAGTAGAATTACGGAAGTTTTGAAGTAAGAGGTGAATGGAACTGCTCCATTCACTTTTTCATGAAGGCTACATACTAGAGGTGGGGATGGATGTATGGAAAAAATTAATGCCGGTTTAATTATGCTTTCAGAAATGCGAGAGAAGCTACCTCCTTCTGAAAAAAAGGTGGCAAGCTTTATTTTAGAACATCCCACACAGGCGATTAAAATGACCGCTGTAGAGTTGGGAGAGGCAAGCCAAACAAGCAGTGCTGCTGTTGTAAGATTATGTAAATCTTTGCATGTCAGCGGTGTTCAAGAATTAAAATTACGTATTGCTGGTGATTTACAGCGTAAGAACACCGTCGACAGAGATATTGAAGCAAATGAGCCGTTACAATCAATTGTAGAGAAGGTGACCTTGCAGAGTAGTGAGATTCTGACACAAACGGCTAATTTAATAGATGAAGCTGAATTAGAGCGAGCTGTATCAGCTTTAGCAAAAGCAAGAAGAATTATTTTTTTTGGTGTAGGTGCTTCTGGAATTACGGCAATGGATGCAGATCAAAAATTTTTAAGAATTAATAGGCATAGTAAAGCATTCATGGATTTACATCTAGGAGCTACATCGGTTGTTAATGCACAGGAGGGGGATGTGGTAGTCGGGATATCCTTCTCTGGAGAAACACATGAAGTGGCCAAAATTCTTGAAATAGCAGGCGAAACTCCTGCTACTACAATAAGCCTAACACGTTACGGTAATTCATTAGTATCTAGTTTAGCTGACATATGTTTATATGTATCACCGAATGTAGAAGCGACCTTTAGAAGCGGTGCCACTTCCTCTCGTCTTGCCCAGCTTCTCGTCATTGATATTTTATTTATGGGAGTAGTGACCAGTGCGTATAATCAGACAATTGATTATTTAGATGAGACACGAACAGTTATTCAAGGTTTGCATAAAAAGGTAACTAAAAGAAAAATAAAGTAAAACGAAGACGACTCCTTATCATCGTCTTCGTTTTTGTCGCTTTGTCACAAATAGAGTGTTGGTACAGATACAATCTACCTTTTATAGACGTTCTTGTGTTTCAGGGTCGTAGAAATAAAGTGAACTAGCAAAATCAAAGGCATATTTTTCGAGGGTATTGCCTGAAAAGGAGTTAAGCAATGGAAAGCGTTACTGTAATTTAGAATAGTTTAATAAAGTCAATCCTTTAATAGAGATCCTATAAGGCTCAGTTTAGAATAAATATATGACTAATGTTTCTAGTATTAATAAAAAAATAACACGGATATTAGCAAGTGGATTTGCTAATGACCGTGTTATTTATAAAGGTTAGACTTCTTTTTTGAATAGTTTTCCTGGCCAGAAGGCGTATTTGCCTAGAACCGTTGTGATTGCTGGAACAAGCAATGGTCGAACAATGAATGTATCCAGAAGTACACCGATTGCTGTGACAACACCAAATTGAACAAGTACTTGAATTGGTAATGTTGCTAGTACGGCGAAAGTACCTGCTAAAATAAGTCCAGCAGATGTTATGACACTTCCCGTTCGGACAACTCCTTCTTCTACAGCTGTTAAATGATCAGTTGTTTTACGTTTTTTCCAAATCTCTGAAATCATAAAGATATTATAATCTTCGCCGAGCGCTACTAAGAACACGAATGCATACAATGGGATAGCTCCCGAAATGGCTTCTGCCCCCATAATATGATGTAAAATCAACCAACCTGCGCCTAATGCTCCAAAGTAAGAGATAATCACGGTTGCCAATAAATAAACAGTGGCCGTAATGGAACGCAAATAAACAAATAATAATAATGCGATTAAAGCAATCATGGTTGGCATAATAACCGTTTCGTCACGCTTAGTTATTTGTTGGGTATCATACTGACTAGCAGTTTCTCCACCAATCCAAACATGCTTATCAGCATTTTTAAGCCCACTTTGCTCGAGTATTTCGATAACCTCTGCCTTTAACTCAGGAATATGAGCCAACGATTCCTTTGCATAGGGGTTAGCATTTAAAGATAGTTCATATAACTGAATCTCATTATTTTTTTTCCCTATTTGAACATCTGCCACACTATCAATATAAGGAATTGTTGAAAGCTGTTGCTGTAAATTAATTTCATTTCCCCCTGTATCAATCACTAATTGTACAGGTGCTAATTCTCCAGGAGAAAAATTCTCTTCTATTAAAGTGAAGCCTTCTCGTGACGGCATGTCTTTTGGGAAGGATGAGAGTAAATCAAACGTATATTGAATACGTGGAACGAATGCTGCTAATCCGCCAAGTAATATAACGGTTACCGTAATAACAATCCATGGCTTCTGCGTAACAAAATGTCCGATTTTATGACTAATCTTATGTGATGGCTTATGTTGTTTTTTTCCTTTGTTCAGTGCCATTTCTTCTGTACGTGGAACAAATGGGAAGAAAGCTACACGACCAATGATGACAAGAATTGCAGGAAGGACGACGAGAGCTGCAATTCCCATTACAAGTACACCAAAGCTGAATGGCACGGCAAAGCGTTGAAATGCGCCGTAATGAGCCAAACTAAGGGTAGCTAGACCAATGACAACTGTTAGGGCACTCATTAAAATAGCGCCACCTGATTCTTTCACAGCAAGTTTCATTGCGACAGTTTTATCTTCAACATGGAAGAGAATTTCTCGGTATTTAGATATTAGGAATAAACAATAATCAGTACCTGCACCAAAAAGTAATACCGTCATAATAGAGACTGCCTGTGAATCTTTATCAATCCATCCTTGATCCGCAAAGAAGCCTAATGTTGGGCTGATTACTCCATAGGCAAGACCTACAACAAGTAAAGGAATAATAGCCAGTAATGGCGAACGATATATAATTATAAGTAGTACTAAAACGAGTAATACTGTTGCAATCAATAGCTTTACATCTGCTTGGGAGAATAAACTAACAGCATCAGTAGCGATTCCAACTGGTCCTGAATAACGAACATGTAGCATATCATTCGAAAGTTTTTTATCTAATTGGACTTGGTTGCTCTCCATTATTTTGGTTAGTTTATCTAAACTATCCTGTAGGACATCTGTAGCAACCCCCTTTTCAAAAAATACAGGTGTAACGATGGTTGTGCCATTTTCTGAAGTAGCGGCTGATAGAGCCTGGGTTGGCATTTTATCAAATGGTGGAACCATCGTTTGATGAGCTAAGGGTTTAGCTTGAAGCTCACTGTATACACCTTGTATGGCTGAATAGTCTTGATTGGTTAGTCCACTGTCACGATACCAAACCAATAATAATGGTGTACCGGCATCATTAGGGAATTGATCGGCAATTATTGCCGCAGCCTGTTCAGACATTTCCGTGTCAGGTAGGTTTTTGCCTGACTCACTTTCAATACTATTGATTTGTGGCCAAGCAAACGACAATACAATTACTAATAACACCCAAAAGGCTAGTGCTAATAAGCGCCCCTTTTTACTTGCAACCATTGAGCCCCATTGCTCAAGTGGATGTTTTTTCATAAGAAAACCTCCATTCCTGTAAGTGATTTAATTATATATACTAGAAGGTTAATTAATCAATCTAGAAATACCGATATGTTATAATATGAGTAAAAAGATTGTTTTTTATAAAGGAGGTGAACTTGTTGAAACAGTCACCGCGTATGCTTGGAAGACCTCGCCATGATGAAAATGCGAAACCGACAAAAGATCTAGTCCTTGAGACGGCTACAAAACTTTTTATTAAAGAAGGCTACAAAAACATTTCGATGGATGATGTAGCGAAAGCTTGTAACGTAACAAAGGCGACTATCTATTACTACTACCCAACTAAAGGCGAATTGTATACATCGGCACTAATTGCTATGATGGATCGTATCAAGCTATCTATTCTACAAATTTTAGAGCAACAAAAACCATTTAAAGAACGTCTTGAACAGCTCGTTAAGGTTCATTTATCGGCAACTATTGATATTGATATGAATAATTTTATGCGGGAGGCCTCCATCAATTTATCGGAATCTCAGTTGAGACAAGTACAAGCATCCGAAAATGAAATGTACCACACCATTGAGCGGGCTATACAAATAGAAATGGACAAGGGCACGATTCGAAAAGGAAATGCCAAGTTTTTTGCTCATAACTTTATGGCACTGATGACGGTAGGGTATTTTAAAGATGGCGACGGGAAAACTTTGCTAGGTTCAATAGATGTAACGGCAAAAGAAGTAACAAATTTCTTTTGGCTATCTGTTCAAAATAAATAAAGCTTCCTAATTTTTATGAAAGGAGTTATCTCATTAGAATAGAGATAGCTCCTTTCATTGTTATAAAGGTCATTTGAATTTTAAAAAGAGTCTCTAAAAATGACAAAAAAGTGAATGACAGCTACAAAATTTGATGCATTAGAAAATTTATGATAGTAAGGCAGTTAATAGTTGATAAAATCAATGAATTTTGAAAAGATTGTCGAAATTGTGATTTAGCGCATTGAAATAATGTACAAACAGTCTTATAATGAAGGTTGTAATGTCACCAAGACAAGATAAGGATGGTATTATGATGCGCTTTTTGCGACTTAAAGTTAACATTGTAATAACAAGTCATACGAATCGCTATCCAGGCCTTGTGACTGGTGATTGTGTAGGATATACGCTGTAACGACTGTTAAGTTTTACCTTAATGGTCTTTTTTACATGTAAGCAATAAAAAATAGTACTAGTGATGGCAAAGGAGAGTTCAAAATGTCAGAAACGAATAACCAAGCACAGGCTGAACAAGTAACTGTGAGTAAAGAGCAATTAGATGTACTAGATCAATTACTAAAACCTGAAGTTCAAGAATCGCTTACAACTTTAGTTGAGCAATTACCAAAGTTAACTGAAATGATGACTTTATTAACGAAATCATACGAGTTTGCTCAAGCTGTAGCAACAGATGAAGTGCTTAAAAATGATACTGTGGGTGCAGTAACAGAAATCGCTGGACCTGTAGTAGGCTCTGCGAAAAACCTAGCAGCAACTGCAATTGAAGCGAAAGACCGAGCATCTGAAAGCCACGAAGTAATAGGTTTATTCGGTCTTGTGAAAATGCTAAAAGACCCTCAAGTTCAAAATGTATTCCGTTTTGTTAATGCTTTCTTACAAGTAAGCTCAGAACGCAAAGCTAAATAAGACTTAAGGTAAATTCAATTCGTAAGGACGGAGGATTAATTAATCATGTCAAAAGAAATCGTCATCTTAGGTGCAGGTTACGCTGGCGTTTTAACTGCATTAACAGCACGTAAGTATCTATCAGCTGATGAAGCTAAAATTACTGTAGTAAACCAATTCCCAACACACCAAATTATCACTGAACTTCACCGTTTAGCCGGTGGTACCATTGCAGAAGGTGCTGTTGCATTACCACTTAAAAAAATCTTTAAAGGTTTAGACATCGATCTACACATTGCAAAAGTAACGAAATTCAATGTAGATAATAAAAAAGTGGATTTAGATAATGGCTATACATTAACGTACGATACGCTTGTAGTATCTTTAGGAAGCCAAACTGGTTTCTTCGGTATCCCTGGATTAGAAGAAAACTCAATGGTTCTTAAATCAGTAAATGATGCCAATAAAATTAACAAACATATCGAAGATCGCATTAAAGCATATGCACAATCTAAAGATGAAGCAGATGCAACAATCGTTATCGGTGGTGGCGGTTTAACAGGTGTTGAGCTTGTTGGTGAAATCGTGGACAACTTCCCGAAAATCGCTGCAAAACACGGTGTTAACTTTGCTGATCTTAAAATTAAACTTGTTGAAGCTGGTCCAAAAATCTTACCAGTACTTCCGGATACACTTATTCAACGCGCGACTGAAAGCTTAACAAAACGCGGTGTGGAATTTATTACTGGTACACCTGTAACTGGTGTTGACGGTAATGTTATTTCTCTAAAAGACCGTGAACCAATTGTTGCAAACACACTTGTATGGACAGGTGGGGTAGCACCACTTCCAATAGTAGGTGAATCAGGACTTGCAGCTGACCGTGGTAAAGCAACAATTAATGAATTCCTACAATCTACATCACACGAAGATGTATTTGTTATTGGTGACGCATCTGTAGCATTACCAGCTGATGGTGGTCGTCCACTTTACGCGCCAACTGCGCAAGTTGCTTGGCAAATGGGTGAGCTTGCTGGTTATAATGTTTTTGCACAATATAAAAACCAAGAGATGAAATCATTCTCAGCAGTGAACTCTGGTACACTTGCAAGCCTAGGCCGTAAAGATGCGGTTGCTACAATTGGTGCAAGCAACACAGAACTTAAAGGTCTTCCTGCAACATTAATGAAAGAAGCTTCGAATATTCGTTATTTAACACATATTAAAGCTCTATTCGGTTTAGCTTACTAAAAATTTTGGTCCCACTTCTATTAGGAGGTGGGATTTTTTTATGGAAAGTCTACCTTTACGATATTTGTTTATTAATTACTTCAAAGAGAGTAAAATTAATACAAATCTAGTTATGGAGTGATGACATGTGTTAACGATATTTCAATCAAAAAGAGAAGATATAGAGCAATTTAAGGGGAAAATTGACGAGTTGAATGCAAAGCTAGATAAGAAGGATCATGAATTTCAAATTTTTCTCAATGAATTACATAAGGAATTAATTTCAACGATTGGACAGCACGATATAGTTAATCATCAACATGTCATTTTGGGTGAAATGGTTACAAATATTTTAAGCGAATTTAATCGTGTAGAAAACAGCACCATTGAATCCAATACCATATCTGGACATGCTCTAGAAAAAGGAAACTCTTTAATTCATTCATCAGATGAAATGGTTTCTTTATCGATTGAAAGTAAACAAGCTGTAAAGGAAGTTCAGCATGTCATTGATGAGCTTGGTGAGCAATCAAAAAAAACGACGAATAGTATGAACCATTTAAGTGAACGTTCAAAGCAAATAACTGATATCGTCAAAGTAATCAGTGAGATTTCTAATCAAACCAATTTACTTGCCTTAAATGCATCTATTGAAGCAGCGAGAGCTGGGGAGCATGGTAAGGGGTTTTCAGTCGTTGCAGAAGAAGTACGAAAGCTTGCTGAAAATACAAAGTCAAGCACAGAGGATATTGTGAATCTTACGAAAAAAATTGAGGATCAAATATCTGAGGCATATTAGGATAATAAAAATAATATGCAGCTGGTGACAGAAGGACTTCAAAAAAGTACAGATACGTCTGAGCAAATTAACGCATTACTCCAAATCATAATGAATGTCCAAGGTGAAGTGAAGGAATTACTTGATTATATAGATAGCCAAAAAATTTCGACTGAAGATGTCATGAGTAAATTTAAAACAACAACAGCTCTTTTTGATGAAACAAATAAAGTTTTAACTGACCATATTGATGAATCAGATATCGTCACAAAAAAATTACTAGAAGCTGTTGAAAAGGTGAAGGGTTTTCCTCATTCAATTTAACTATAGTTTTACTGGATACATAAAAAAGCACCGTTCTAAAAATAATTAGAGCGGTGCTTTTTCGATATTAAAGATTGGATTTGAATATTTCTTTTGTAGCCTTCTGAATGAGCTTTGGTAGCACGCCGAAGGAATAAGGCTTATAAACTCTCTCAGTCCATTTGTGGCCATCTTTTCCGTATACACCCATTGTAACAGAAGGGATATTCAGCGCCTTTATTTTTTCAAATGGTAGGGGATAGAGTGTATCCCATTTTGGGAAGTTATTGAGCAACTCTTGGAGTTCCTCTTGTGTAGCATGAATAGATAAGAAGCTTCCATCCGCTAAATAAGGGAAAAAGCGTTTAACCTGAAATACTTCGCCTGTTTCTTTCGCTACCTCATGAACGACCTGTGAAATGGCTTGCTTTAATAGCTGGTCTCTTGCCACACTTTCCTTTAAATAATTATGGGGAAGGAATGGTGGTGCAAAGTATAAGACAACTCGAGGCTTATGCTCAGGATCTGCCTTTTGCAGCGCATCAACGATTGCAAACGACTGTTGGCGTAATTCCTTACCTGCATTTTTTTTCAAGACATCAGCAATAATAAGCTCGGTTTCAATACCCTTTCCGTTTAAATAAACAATAAACTCATCATAAGTAACAACGTCTATATGCCAGGATAATGAACGCTTAGGTATGTTGGAACGCTCCATATATTTCTCATACTGAAGCTGTAAATATTGCTTTGCTTCGATACATGCCTGTTGTGCGACAGACTTAAGTTTCTTAACAACATGATCTGGAGACTCTTCATATAAAAAATAGTTAAAATAAATTCGGCTAGTAGATGCGGTTTGAACTGTATAGGATTCTTTGGTGTCTCGTTGATATAAGCATGTAGGTGGAAGGATGGTTTCACCTATAATTGCCTCCATTAATGCTAAATTATTATGAATACGCTCCGTAATTTTTGCTGCCACATAATTGGGGTCGATGCCACTTAATGTATCTCCCACATGTACTTCTCGCCCATAAATGTAGAAGGATGGCAGTAACTTTCCAGCAACACCCGTATAAATATAACGATGAGGGTCATCACCATATAAAGGAGTTGTAAAGTCAGTATTAATGGCCATTAGAAAATCTAGTTCCTGCTCCATTTTTAAACGATTAAGCTCATCTAATGCGTCAATGATGCCATTATGCTCGGCCTCTTCGCCACCATTTAAAATAAGTAATATATTTCCTTCTAGTTCATGAAGATGATTGGTGAAATATTGTACATTGGCAATATGGACAGCAGCTCCGCTTTTCATATCTACAGCTCCACGCCCAAACATCCAGTCGCCACTTTGAGCATCCTTCTGTACATCCGTATTTCCTTCATAGGTTTTAAAGAAATCCTCAAGCTTGGTAGGAGAAAAAGCAAACTCTTTTAAATGACCATAATCCTCTATGTCCACTGTATCCAAATGAGCGTGATAGATAATGGTCCTTTTTGTTTCATTAGGACTTTTTACGAAAGCAAAAAGATTTTTTCGGCCAATAGGGTCCTGTTTTACGTTTAAAGTCCAAAGAAATGCAGGGTTTTCTTGATAGTAAGGGAATTCCTTCATTTTCGCATAGATATACTCAATAATTTTCCCTTCTCCTTGAGTACCATTAATACTATTAATATTTACTAATTCATTTGTAAGCTTTTCAATTTGCTTTGAGATGGGTAACTGTCTTAGTTGTGAATACATGTATATGGCTCCTTTTTTGTTCGATTAGATATCATTCAAAATAGCAACTATACTTACTTCATTGTTTCGTTATGTGAAAATTAATCCGTATTGTGGAATATGATTCATCATATAAGAAAAAACCGTAAACGTCAATTTTCGTTTTTATAAAATTCTGTTTCTTTTTATTAATTTATTCGGTTGCAACTCTATATAAATGAGTAAAAATTCGTTAAAATGAATAAAAGGAGGATGAGCAATGATTCAATCTATTGAAAGAGCAATGATGATTATTCATGTACTAGCGAAGAATCCTAAACGATTCTTTTCTGTTCAAGATATATATAATGAAACAGACTTACCTAGCAGTACAATTTATCGATTATTGTATACATTAGAAAACTTTGATTTAGTAGAAAGAAATGAGGAAAAAAAGGAATTTCGTTTAGGGTATATATGGTTACAGCTCGGCATGAAAATGTACCACCATACAAACATCCGAGAAAAAGCCCATCCGTTATTAGAAGAGCTTGCCGTTAATGTGCGGGAAACAGCGTATTTAAATATTCCAAAACTAAATAATTCTATTATTATTGATCGTGTGGATAGCCCCAAAAATGTCCGTATTATTGATATGATAGGTGAAAAAATCCCCTATCCAATTGGAGCAGCGAATAAAGTATTACTTGCATTCTCAGAGAAGGAAATGCAAGCTGGCTTTCTAAAAAATATAAGTGATCTTGAAAAAATAGAGTTAATGGAACAATTAAATGTCATCAAAGATAAGGGATACTCTATTAGCTATGGAGAAAAAACAAAGGGAACAGTATCAGTGGCAGCACCTGTTTTTGATTTGAATAAAGAACCAATTGCAGCAATTAGCGCAGAGTGCTTTGAGTATGATACAGATACTGAAAAATTAGAAAGTATTGCAAAGGAAGTCACACGAGCTGCTCACCTTCTTTCACAAGAGCTAGGTCATGTGTAAATAGGTCTTCTCCACGTAAGGAAAAGACCTATTTTTATTTACCTAGTTATGAGACTCAGAAGTACTTTGATAAAAAGTGGCTTTAGAAGGGCATATCGTTAAAATAAATAAAATGATAGCTACCGTTACCATGACAAATGAGGCACTTACTATAACAAATCGTATAGAAATAATTTCAGCAGTAACTCCAAATGAAGCTGTCAAAATTATGATGAAAAGGGCTTCAAAAAAACCATAAATACTCCCTATACGTCCCATGCTTTCAGCAGGGATATTATTTTGATAAAAAGTATAGAAACCTGTATTCGCAAAAGCTGTTGCGAATGATAAGAGGAAGCAACCTAAAGCTGCCATAAAAAAGGTATAGGAAGAAGTAAACAGTAAATAACCGAAGGCTGTCATTATAGACCCCATGCCGATTAACCAAGCAGTAGAGGTTTTTTCAACAAAGGCTGAATTGGTTAGAGAACCAATTAGTACACCGACACCTGCAATACTGACCAAAACCCCATATTCTCCCTCCGATAAAGCAAGTACTTGAGTGGCAAACGCTGCCTCTAAAGAATCAGTCGCTGTCATCAATACAATGGTAGCACTAAATAAAAAATAGACTGCCATCACATAGGCATTTTTAAAGCTAAAATGGACGACCATTTTCCAATCATAGAGCAATATTTTATAAAATGTTGTTACTTTTTCTGTACGAAGAGCAAAGCCTAATTGTTCATGTCCTTCAACGTCCGGCATTTTTATAGTTATGCAGGCAGATAAAAATAAAGCAATAGCATTTAAGTATATAGCCATATTCGGTGTACCTAGTGTAAATAGAAAGCCTGCAATAGCTGGACCTGTTAGGAAGGCACCAGAATCAAGCAGACTACGTAATGAGTTAAAGCGTTTTCTTTGCTCTACCGGTATCAATTTAGTGATATAAGTCATAGAGGTAGGATGATACATAGAACTAGTAGCTGTAATGATAAAGACTAAAATATAAATCCATCCTAAGCTCAAAAAGCTAGGAAGTGCGACAATCAGTATGGACCGGCAAAGATTCAATAGGATCATCAGGTGTTTTTTATTAAAGCGGTCTATTAAACTACCAGACCAAAAATTAGTAAACAATGTGGAGAGAGCTCTGATAATATACAAGCCAGAAACAGCAAGTGCTGATTCTGTCAGATTGAGTACAGTAAGGTTCAAAGCAATAAAATAAATCCATTCACCGATACTAGAAATACCAATACTACTTAAAAGGATAATTGGATAACGCCACGATTTTAAAGATTTTTTCATATAAATTCCTCCTCTTGCAAAAGTGACCTTGCAAAATAAAAAAATCCCACCCCCAAGACAGTAGTCTTAGGGACGAGACGGAAGAATTTATGCTCACGTGGTGCCACCCTAGTTCACTATTATGTTGCCATAATAGCCTTTTCAGTACGACATGAATGAATGTTTATACTGTAACTCTATAACGGGAGTTCCCGTCGCACCATTATTCTAATAGAAATCCAATGCGCTACTCTGAGGCTTGTTTCAATAATTCGTTCTTGCTCGTTTTCAGCAACCGGAGCTCTCTGGGAAGAACAGCCTTATTTACTCTTCTCTTCACTGTATTTTGGTTAGTGTAGCATATATAGATAATTTTGGTAAAGTGCTAAGGTGAAATAGATGGTCCATTTTTTTGAATGTAAGCTTTTAATTGGATGAAAAGCGACTCGCAAAACGGGATAGTATGAGTTAATTGGAAGTATCCTCAAGGGAATGATATAAGTTCATCAAAACAGCAAGATTGAGAGCTATTTTTCCTGTGAAAAATGCGGGTCTGCTGTGCCAATTGCCAAAAATGCGTGTTTATCTAATAGATTAGCCGTTGTATGGTCCAGTGACAATAGAGGTGATAACAGTAGGTATCCAGGTTTTTCGTAACTATAGCCCTGTACCAGATAACATAAAGCATATACGATTGCTGCCTTAATTAAAGAAATCAATCTATACGAGTGTGAACTATGCAGATATTAAAAATCGGACAGGTAATAAGGCTAAAGGAAACTTTCCAATGATTCTTGGGTTAGATGTTGCTGGTATTGTAGAAGAGGTTTTTAATGATAACAGCAATTTTCAGAAGGGGGACCAGGTCATTGCATTTCCGATAAATGGTGCTTATGCAGAGTATGTCGTAGCAAAGGAACAGTTGGTCTTTAAAGTTCCGTATGATGTACCGCTAGAGAAGGTAGCAGCTGTGCCAACTGTATCGTTTTTATCGTATATCTTAACACATCAGATAGCACCAATTAGTCAGAATGATTCGGTGTTAATTCATGCTGCATCTGGTGGGGTAGGAACAATGCTTATTCAAATGGCCAAAAAGCTAGGCGCTAAACAAATTATTGGAACTGTAAGTACATTAGAGAAGGCACCGATAGCCTATCAGCTTGGGGCAGATCATGTTCTTACATATGACCAATTTAGTGAGCATGTACGAGACTTTACTGGAGGTATTGGCGTCGATATTATCTTTGATTCGATTGCGGGAGCTATTACGGAGGAAAGCTTAACTTGCTTAGCACCATATGGCACTCTTGTACAATTTGGCAATAGTGGAGGCAAGGCAGGAACTATTATGACATCAGATTTACATAGTAGCTGTCGTAATGTAAAAGGATTTAGTCTGGGTACGACTAGGGACTTAAGACCAGAAATGTTACAACAGGTCGCTCAACATATTTTTACTTTATTAAAAGGGGATAGTTTCCAAGTGCCCATTGCTAAAATATTTCCATTAGAGGATATGCAAAACGCTCATGAACTGATGGAAAGTCGTCAGCATCAGGGAAAAATAGTAATTAAAATGTAGAAACAAGGGAGGGTGACGCTCTTATAAGGAAGAGCGCCATCTCTCATCATCAACTTTCTAATTCATTCAATTTTTCATAAATTCGTCTTTTTCGATATAACATAATACCCGTTTCAGCAACATCTTGAATCATTCCTTTATTTGCGTATGCACCGAAGATCATACCAGCAATAGGTATCATTTGAAACAGTTTTTTCCAGCCCAGCTGGTCCCGATACGTATAAAATACCTCCTGCCAGCCTTGTAGCTGAGAAATCATATTGTCAGTAGCTTTATGAGTACTATTCATAGTGGAAAGCTCCTGTAAGATGGCTTCTTTCCCAACAATATCTGCACTTGTGAATTGCAGGCATTTCACAATAAAAATACGCTCCATTTTATCATTAGGGTCATAGCCATGAATAATAGCAATTTCTTGCAATGTCTTCAGCGCGGTTCCTAAAATAACGGGTATATCAATAGCCAAGGTAAATATTCCGCCAAACCCCGTAGAAGCACCTTGAACAGTCGCAAACTTTACACGCTCATTTTGCAATTTATCACTGAGAGTAATCATATCCTCTAATGGAATTTGACCAATATCTGAAATGCTCAAAATATGCTCTGTGGAAGAATGGTTACGGACTTTTTGAATCATGGCTTGTTCATTGATTAAATATTTTCCACCGGATTGTATGTAGTTCCCTAATTCATCGACTAATAATGCAATTTTATTTTGAATAAAAGTAGGCGTCATTTTATCTAACAACTTAAACGGTATTCTACCTAGTTTCTCCCAAAACCATAAATCCCTTTGATCCTTTTCCCAATCCTGAATTTCCTGCAAGTGCTGCTCTAATAGCTGACGGTTCTCCATTATTGTCTATCCCCTTATGTGTTCATTTACCTTTACATACGAAAAAAACATTATAAGGTTTCGCCTTGTCTCGAAACATCTGTATATTTTTTATGTCTAAAACAAAGTTTCGTGTATAGACTGACTCCGACCATCTAATAAAATGACAGGTTATTGCCAGACGGAAGCAAGGAGTGCAATACCTTCATCAATTTGCTGAAGTGTCAGTCCACCGTAGCCTAAAATGATTAAAGTATCCTCTGTACCATGCTGATAGGAAGTAGAACATGGATAGACAAGAATTCCAATCTTTTGAGCAAGTTGAATCGCATTTTTCTCAGAGAGTCTATTAGGTAACTTCATCACGATATGTAGCCCAGATTTTTCACCGATGATTTGAAATTCCTCCGAAAAATGAGTGGAGATAGCAGTTAGTAGAGCTTGTTGTTTTTTACGATAAACTGTCCGCATTTTCGCTAAATGTTTATCAAATTGACCTTGTGCAATGAAATCAGCTAAAACAAGTTGCTCTACTCTGGAGACAACTGATTTTTGATCATGGTTAAAGGCATTAAACGATGCAATTAATGACTTTGGTAAAATCATATAACTGATTCGCAAAGAAGGCAGCAACGTTTTAGAAAATGTTCCAAAATAAATAACTCGTTGAAGCTGATCCATTTTTGCTAAAGAGGGGATTGGCAGCCCTTTATAACGAAATTCAGAATCATAGTCATCTTCAATAATGTATGCCTCATTCAAATTTGCCCATTGCAACAAGGCGGCTCTTCTCTCTACGGTCATAATCATGCCCAAAGGAAATTGATGAGCTGGTGTTGTGTATAACATGTGAATTGTTTTTGAAGGAAGAGTTATACCGGCTTTATCCACAGGGATGGCCTCTGTAGACAAACCGCATTGTCGTAAAGTAGTATGTGCCCGTTTAAAACCCGGTTCTTCTACTCCGACCTTACTCTGGGGACCTAAAAAGAGACTAAGGGCTTGAAGTTGACTTTGTGTTCCACCATAAACAAACACTTGTGAGGCATCACAAACAACGCCACGTGAACGTTGTACATAGCGCGCAATCTCGGAGCGTAATAGGTCTTCACCTGCCCAGGGACTTATGGATAAATTATTCTTGTTTACATGTTTTTTCAGGAGCTTATGCCAAAGTGAATAGGGAAAAGCCTCGTTATCCACATGCCCGTTATGAAAATCATACTGAATGTCATTGGATATGATTGTCCTTAGAGGAACCTCATGCTGCTGTTCATCTTGTACCCAATCAAATTCAAAGGGAGCAATAAAATAACCCGACCGTTCTTTACTATAAACATAACCTTCTGCCAGTAATTGTTCATAAGCCTCCTTCACAGTATGTACACTTACATCGAGAGTTCGGGCAAGGGCTCGCTTAGAGGGCAATTGCTCATGACCTAATAGCCTTTTAGATAAAATAGACTGTCTAATTTCTTCGTATATCTGAATGTATTTGGCTGAATCTCCTGTCAATGAAATGGATAGCTCCACAAGATAACCTCCTTTGGTATGGTCTGGTTTTTAATAATTGGTACTTTCTATCATATCAAATTTACCGTTAAATAATTAAAAAAGGAGTGATACATCATGGAGTTTATGGCATTAGAAAATGAAATAGTTAAACTGAAGCCTTTAGAGTTAAATGATTTATCGGGGATATTAGAGGCGGCGAGTTATCCAGAAATTTGGTCACATATGTCCACAACGATCGAAAAAATGGTGGATGTGCATAACTTTGTGGAAAATGCTTTATTAATGAGGCGTAATAAAACAGAATTTCCTTTTGTTATTGTGGATAAAAAGACTGGAGAGATCATAGGGTCTACACGTTTTATGGATATAGATGATACACATCAGCGGGTTGAAATAGGAACAACATGGCTGACACCAGTCTACTGGCGTACTGCTATTAATACCAATTGTAAATACCTATTATTACAATACTGTTTTGAAACCCTTCATTTACAGCGAGTTCAAATCAAAACTGATCATGAAAATATTCAATCTCAGAAAGCTATAGAGCGTATAGGGGCGACAAAGGAAGGAATATTACGGAATCATATGATTCGGAAAGATGGGACCGCTCGCCATACAGTGATGTATAGTATTACGTTAGACGAGTGGCCGCAGGTGAAAATTCACTTAAATCAATTATTAGGCGAATCTATTTAATATTTGGGTTTTAATGGATTTTTATTGGCCGCTAAGACTGTTTTTTCTATTAAAAAGTGTCAAAAAATAAGGGGAAGGGTAGAGTACTTAAAAATTGAAAGAGGGTAATCTACTTGAAACCAAAATACACGCTAAGACAAATCTATGGTGAGAATGCAGTTTATACACCAAGAACGCCGTTTAGTGATAATCCATGGATGATGGACGATCCTCATAAACTGGATGCCCTAACCTCTAGAGAAGTAGCTATTGCTGATATTCCTGTATTAGTGCACCGAGCTACCCAAACTGAAAAAGCTCGGGAACTACATCGATTAACAGGTTTACCATGGGTCGAACAGCCTTTTAGTTATGACACACAGGAGGAGTATTTAGCCCATATTCGTTCTTGGTGTGAAGACGACAAAACGATTGTTTGTCAATATATACATGACTTGGAACATATGGACCGTCAATGCTATTGGATGGATGCCGAGAAATTTAATGAATTGAATTCAAAAGCATATATTGATCATTTAATCGATAGCAAATTTGTTCCGAGTCGTCTAAATGTTGAAACCTATAGGCTCTCAGATGCCATCAAAAATTGGCAACCGCCTGTGGTCCTTAAGCCGGGCGATGATTCCCCAACCTCTGGAGGATATGGAGTCATCATTTGCCATAATAAAGAGGAACTGACGGAAGGTCTGCGGCAATTCCGAATGACGGGAACGGAGAGCATAATTATTGAGGAGTTATTACAGACAAAGGACAATTATAGCTGTCAATTTGTCTACTCCGAGGAACTAGGTATTCAATATTTAGGAGCCTCACAACAAATTACCGATGAAAACGGTATTTATCACGGTAATATAATAGTAGATGAAGTTCCTGAAAAGGTAATTGAGGTAGGAAGACATATTATGGAACAAGGTGTTGCAGAAGGTTTTGTTGGTGTAGCAGGATTTGATTTAATTGTCACAGAGGCTGGTGATGTTCAGGCTATTGATTTGAATTTCCGCCAAAATGGCTCCACCTCTATGCTAATGTTTCATGATACTTTAGGTAAGCCTATCAATAAATTTGCCTCCTATGCAGCAAAAAGTCCAAAGGAAAATGACGTTTTCTTTCAAACCATTAAGAGGTTTGTTGAACATAAAATATTATTTCCGTTATCATTTTATGACGGGAATTATTTCGATGAACCTGTTCCCTCTAGATTTGTTGGAATATGGTATGCCGATGAACTTAGCGAGATTGAAAAACTTGAGCAAGAACTATTATAGTAAAAAGAATGGTCATTAATCGACCATTCTTTTTTTATAAATAATTGCAGCGAGAAACCAAGAAAGTAGGGACCAAACAATTATCGTCATCATAGGAATGATTACATCTGTCACTGAATATTTACCTTCTAATGCTTCGGCTAACAGTAATAATTGTGAGCTTGGTAACCATTCTGCAATCTTTAAGATTGGATAAGTAGAAGCAAAATTTAGGGCAATTGGGCCAAAAGAGAAAATAATGATAATCGGTAATACAATGATGGAACCTTCCATTATAGACTTAGAAAATAATCCACAAATCGTTCCAAGTGCAATATAAAATACAGTTGAAAGTATTAATGAAATAGCTAAAATGAGTAGGCTAGATGGGTTATATCCCACAATAAAAATAGACATAGCTACCACGATCATCGTTACGATAAAAACAAATAGGCTTTTACCAATTAAAATATCTGCTAGTGAAGCAGGGGAGAGCATCAGGCTTCGTAATGTGTTTTTCTCCTTCTCCTCTGCAATTAAACAGCATTGTATATAAGCTGTTACCATAGAAAACGTTATATTAATAGGTAAGAGATAAGCGTTGATAGAGGATGCACCAGATTGATTATACAAAAATGCCAAAATTATTGGTAAGAGTACCATCGAAGATACGGCATAGTTACGTGAAAATTCCTTATAATCTTTCATTAATATAGCTTGAATTCTTGTCATTGAAATATTCATACTAAATCACTCCCTGTTATTTGCATAAAAATATCGCCTAATGTTGGTTCATTTGTATGGATTCGAGTAACGTCATTGGCTTGCATCCATTGATACAGTTTCTCGGCATCTTGAGCCCCGTTTTGGATCACTTCTTGTGTACCATTTTTAAGCTCAACAGTCATGGAATCAGTGCCAAATTCCTGCTTCAAGTCGCTTGGAGTGCCAATTGCTCGAATTTTCCCTTTATGCAGGAAAGCAACTCGGTCACAGAGTATTTCGGCCTCGCTCATATCATGGGTTGTTAAAAATATCGTTGTCCCCATGTTATTCAGCTTTCGTAAACCATTATAGATATGTTCTGTATTTACAGGATCAAGTGCAGAAGTAGGCTCATCTAAAAATAATAATTCAGGCTTATGCATTATAGCTCTAGCCAGTGTAACACGCTGTATCATGCCCTTTGAAAGCTGACTTATCTTCTTTTTGCGATCAGCATATAAATTTACAAAATCAAGAGCTTCTTTGACGGCAGTGACTGACAGCTCATATAGCTTACTATAGAGTAATAAATTCTCTTCTATAGATAACCTCGTATACAAACCGCTATTATCTGTTAATATGCCAAAACGTTTACGATTTTGACTTTGCTTCATGTCAGCTGCAGGCTGTCCAAATAATAGAACATTTCCAGCAGTGTTTTCAGTTTGCGCAGTTAGTATTTTAATAGTAGTTGTTTTTCCAGAGCCACTCGGACCAAGGAAACCAAATATTTCTCCTTTTTGTATAGTAAAGGAAACATCTTGTAGTGCGATTTCTTTATTAAAAGTTTTTTTCAAATGCTGTACATCAATTACTGCTTTCATGTGTAAGCCTCCTGTTTGTTGTTGATGTCTAAACTATAAACAACAAGTGAAAGGTACACAGCAATAATTAGATGAGAGGAGGAAAAATGACTACCAACAACACGATATGGAAGGTGACAGGAGTCGTTTATTTCCTGGGAAATCTACTATATTCCGAGTATTTTCTTTAAATCTGCTAGTTTATTTTTCGACAAAGGCACAACAGTTTTATCAGTGCTGTTGAGTGCAAGGCTATAGCTATTGCGCGTCCATGTAATGATTTCGCGAACCTTTTGTAGGTTAACAATGTATGAACGGTGGCTTCTGAAAAAGCCGAATGGTGTCAATTTTTGCTCTAGCTCATTCAGTGATAGTGTACATGGGTAGGATTCACCTGCAACATTAACAGAAACGACGCCTTCAACACTTTCAATATAATCAATTTCGGGCGGGTTAAATAAAATAATCTTGTCATTTTTCTTTGTTGGAATTTTATCAATGCGAATCGGCGAATTTTCAAATGGGGGAGGTGTTTTCTCTAATTCTTCCTCTTTAACGTCTAGTGTATGTAAACCAGCCCCATCTAATCTATGTATAGCAGTACTTGCAATCATTAAGTCTTCTAGATTATTAGAAAGTAAAATGATGCTTTTTTGTCTTTCTGTGAGTTTTTTCAGTATTTGTTGGACATTTTGCTTAGAAAAATCATCGATATTTTGAAAGGGTTCTTCTAATACAAGAAGCGATACTTCCTGAAGATAGGTACCCAATAACTTTAATCGTTGTTTTTCACTAGTAGAAAGCTTACTAATTCTCATGTTTTTTTGTTCAGTTAAGCTAAATAGCTTTAATAACTCCTCAGCCTCATTAGGTGTACGTTTGAATAGTTTCAAATTAAACCGTATATGCTCACGAACAGTAAGGCGTTCATAGAGAGCACTTTCGCGAAAATATGTAAATGTATGATCTCGTTTCATAAACCATTGCATTAAAGTATGTATTTTAGAAACATCTGTGTAGATGCCTATAATCATGCCGGGTTGTAAGGCTATAGGAAAGCTTGGATAAATCACATTACCTCTTTCAATATATGGTTCAACCAAAATATCTATATTTTCTTCCATTGTTTGTTCCTCCTAATGTTGTTCTACTCCTAAAAAGTTTAAGATATTTGTGTGTGCTTGAAGGTAGCTAGATGGACAAAAATGGGAATTATAAGTATCCATAAAACCATGCTGTCCGTGATATTGCTTTGCTTGAACATTTGATTTATGTTCGAGTACATTTTTTATTGCATTCACATCAAAGCTACTTTCACAGCTTGGTAGAATGACCAAGGTTGGACAAGATGGTTGGACGTCTAGGAATTGGCGTATACGTGAGCCATAAACACAAATAACTCGATGTAGGGGGAGCGTTGATAATCGCCAGGCTAATGTAGCACCTACACTATATCCAATTAGCACAACCTCTTCATATTTTTCACATGCCTCTAGTAGGTTTTTTGATAGCATCTCAAGAGGTGCGTCAAAGCCGACTGTATGGAAGAAAAAATCATAAGCTTGTTGTTCCTGTTTATATGAGAAGGATTTTCCTTCTGGATAAAGCGAAGCACAGCAAACGGAGGTATGTTCATCACGGTAGGCTTCGGCTTGTTCTTTTATAAATTGATTGATGCCATATATTTCATGTAAAATAAATATTTTTCTTTTCATGACGACCTCTTTTGGTTTTTTCCAATAGTGTATCAAAAACTAGCGTTTACGTATATTTTAGTAATTTATGGATTGAGGTTTATTTTAGCTAGAATAAAAAAAGCTGTTCGAACACTCGAACAGCATGAAGGATTATTTAAAGGTAAATAATTTGTAGAGTACCGATGTAGCATCAGCGCGTGATAAAGTGCTTTGTGGTTGAAACAATTGTTGTTTGTTACCTGTAAAAATTCCAGCTTGCTGCAAAATATAAATCGCTTCCTTTGCAGGAGGAGAAATAGCAGCATCATCCTTGAATAATTGTTGAGTATGATGGTTAGGCAAGTCTATTTCAGTTAATTTTATAAAATGATATAGAATTACAGCAGCATCCTCTCTTGTAATAGGCTTATGAGGATTAAACATTTCATTGGATGAATTGATTAGCTTCTTTTCATATGCCCAACCAATAGCATCCTCAAAATAATCGCCTGTTTTTACATCTGAAAAGGGAGCTTTGGATGTTGAATTAATTTTTTGTGCACGACTGAGGACAGTTATAAATTGTGCTCTAGTCATGGGAGCATTTGGATTAAATTGATCCTTAGCTACACCATTCAATAAATGTTTATTTGCTAGTTCCTCAATGGCTGTTTGTGCCCAATGACCTTGTATATCTAAAAATAAACTTTTATATGGACTACCAAATGTAAAAGCAGTAACGGTACCGCTAACCTCATGTGCAGCAAGTAAAGTTGGAAGCCCTGTAGTACTAGCTGAAGCAGGAATGAAAGCTAAACCTTCTGGTGATACATCTCCCTTAATATCTTCACCAAAATCTCTTTTATTTATATATTGAACAAATGATGGTGAATTAGGGTTTGTAATATCATACATCATGATGCCACCAACCCGTTCTATACCAATAAAGGCATACATGCGATCACCGATTTGTCCAATTTTCACATCCTCAGGCTCAGGGCCCTTTTTACCGCTGCGATTATCAAGCTTTGTATTATTATTGGAAGCATTGAAGTAGTCAGGTAATGAATGGGCAATAATCTTTTCAAAATCACTACCACTATCAAATACTTGAGTCATTGATTCTGCTTCATAGATAGAGAAAGATCGACCTCCAAAGCTATACATTTTTTCAGGTTGTAAGCCATCATAGTCTGAGGTATCAAAAAGCACAACTTCATTGCCTCTTAGTTCCATTTCAAGTTCGTTTACATAGCCTTTCCAATCACGTGAGTCACCCTCGTTTGCTGTCACTAAATAGGTTTTACCGTTCACTTCATAGGAAGAAATCCCATCAGGCATATAGATGCCGTAAAGATTTTCAGGAATGATTTCAATTTTTTTATCTTTCATGAAATCAAGCGCATTTTCTTTCTTACGATGATCCTTAAAACCTAGTGATTGCACATTTTTCCATTCACCTGATGTAAGATCTAGCGTAGCGATTGCATTTGCCTCCTGTAAGGTAACATAGGCTGTATTACCTTTTTTATTGACAGCAATATACTCAGGTTCGAAATCTACAGAAGGATTCGTCTTTTTCTTTAAAACGATACCTTTAGCAACAAGCTCCTCACGTTGAGAATCTAAAGCCTCGAAATTAATATCCTTTACCGTTGCTTTAGTAATGTCAGTTGGTAGCTCGATAATACTAACACTGCCTTCTGGATCAACGGCTTTCTCATAACCCTCACGAGGCTCTCCTTCATTTGCTACAAGTACCTTTTTCCCGTCAGGTGTAAAGGTGATCATATCGGGCTGTTTACCAGCTTCTACAATATGAAGAATATTACCGTTGTAATCTAAAAATACTGCTAATCCATTGTCATTATAGTCTTCAGCTTGAACAGCGGCAGCTATCAAATCGGAATCGGTGTTAATACTAATACTTGTCACATCTCCATAAGAGAAGTTTGGTTTGATTTCTTTTAAACCTTTTTCAAGATTGACCGTTTTCTCGACCTTTACGGCAGAGTAGGAAGAGCTTTTTGGTAAAGGGACGATTTCAATTTGCTTTGTTGTCCCATTGATTACATAGTATTTGTAATTGTCCGCATTGTAGGCAACAATTTCTGTGGCCCCTCCATCTTCATTTTTCACGCCAGAATCATAGCGAGAGGAGACATTTAAGTTAAGTTCAGGTGGTAACTCTTCTACCGCATAGGATTGATTTTCTCCTATTAAAAGAGTAGCCATAGCTAAGGAACAGCCTGCTGCTAGGGCAGCTAATTTTTTATACTTCATACATATTAAACCTCCATTAAATGTTAGTTTAAGAGTACATGCTCAATGTAAATACCGTATAAAGATTATTTAAAGAATAGTAAGAATTGACAACATAGCTTCCAAAATGGGAAGTTTTACTTGATAATGATTATCATTATCGTATAATAAGGGAGTAAGAAGTAGTAAGTATTTCTATAAGATGAAAATACAGTAGGGTTTTGTAGTTATGTTGTTACCACGGCCCAATTGTTGAGATAGGAAATAACATAAATGAAAGGTGTGCTACGATTTGTTTGAACAAGAAATGTATGATGTAACGATCATTGGTGGAGGACCGGCAGGATTATATTCTAGCTTTTATTGTGGCTTACGTGAAATGAAGACGAAGCTAATTGAATCACAGCCACAGCTCGGGGGTAAAATCCATGTTTACCCGGAGAAAATGATTTGGGACATTGGGGGCGTTACGCCAATTTCAGGTGGCCAACTAATTAAGCAGTTAGTGGAGCAGGCCTTAACATTTAATCCCTCTATTTACACAGATGAAAAGGTATTATCAATTGCCAAAAACGACGAGGGGATTTTCGTTATTACAGCTGAGTCTGGGAATATTCATTATTCAAAAACGGTCATAGTTGCTATTGGTGGGGGTATCCTTAATCCTCAAAAAATAGAAATTGAGGGAGCAGAACGGTTTGAGGTATCTAATTTAAACTACACCATCAAATCCTATGAAAAATTTAAAAACAAAGCGGTTATCATTTCAGGTGGTGGTAATACCGCTGTAGATTGGGCATTAGAGTTAATGGAAGTAGCGTCAAAGGTATATTTAACCTATCGAAAAGATCAATTGTCTGCACATGAGGCTCAAATTACGGAGCTAACGAATAGTGCCATTGAATGTCATTATAATTCAGAAATTACGAAATTAATTGCGGATGATCAAGAAGGAATGATTAAAGCGATTGCTTTAACGAATCATGAAACAGGTACTATAACGGAAATTCCTATCGATGAAGTTGTTATCAGTCATGGCTATGTACGCGATAAGGAACTATTAGATAATAGTCCATTAGCAATTGAACGTAAAAACGATTATTTCATTGCTGGTACTATAAATAGTGAATCCTCTATTCCGGGACTTTATGCGGCAGGAGATATTTTGCACCATGATGGCAAAATCCATTTAATTGCAGCAGCTTTTCATGATGCATTGCACGCAGTGAATAGTGCGAAAAAATATATTCAGCCCGATGCTTCTGATGGCGGTATTGTCTCTTCCCATAATGATATTTTTAAACAACGTAATCGCAAGCTATTACAGGAAAGCTTAAAATAATTAATCTTAGGAGCACTCGATGTATTTTAGGTGTTCCTTTCGTATTGTTTTAAGAGCATGATAAGGGAATGGAGATAGTAGGCATAGAAGAAATGTTAGAATTTTATTCAATGGCACCTTTAACATGTATGTCTGTCACTATTGACCATATTTCTTCTGAGACGGTTACTAACAGGACAGTGGAAAATGTCGCTAGACTAATCTTCCCAGTCAAAGGTATAGGTGACATAAAAATAGAAGGTACTAATTATCGCTTAAAAAAAGGAAGGATCCTCCATGTTGGTCCCGATTTTCCCATTCAAAACATGGCCGTAAGGGATACCAAATTAGAATATGTAGTGATTTACTTCCAACTATTTGATGGACATGTAAAATTTCCGCTTTATAATAGTCATTTTGTTATACAGGTAGGAGAGCACATGAAATGGATGAACATGGTGCAGCAATTAGTTGAAATGAGTCATAAGGGCAGTCATTTATCACTTATTCAATCCAAAGCTCTCTTTTTAAATATATGAGAGGAAATGATTGTATTGATGAAGTTGAAAGACTATCACATAGCATCCATCTTGACGTATATACAAGAAAACTTTACAAAGAATATTACTGTGAGCGATATAGCGAATGAATGTAATTGGGACCGTAGAAAATTGAGCTATGTATTTGAAAAAAGAATGGGTGTCAGTCCACATGTTTATTTAACCCATTTACGTATTCAAAAATCGAAAATGCTATTAAGGTCGCCTGATTTATCTATAAAGGAAATAGCTAAGCGAGTAGGTTACACAGATTATTTTTATTTTAGTCGTGTATTTAAAAAAGTGACAGGTTTATCACCGAGCATTTTCCGTAAACATATGAATTAACAAACACTCGATGAAATAATTACATTCATTGGGTGTTTTTTGTATAAAACGAACATAGCTTTCTCCTTTTTGGACAACATAAGAAGAAATACTGACATGGTGGGGTGATGATCATGAAAATAGAGAGGTCGTCAGAATGGGTAGAAGGTTTTATCAATCGCGTCAATGATCTTGAACAATGGCAGAGTTGGTCATTATATAAGATGAACTATGATATTGTAAAAATGAGATTAATCCCTGATTTCACAGGATTACAAGCTACAAAGTATTTACCTAATTTAAAACCTCTTGCACATCAGCTAGAAGCAGCTGAAACAGTCATTCAGCGCATGAATGGAAAAGCCATTTTAGCAGATGAAGTAGGTTTAGGTAAAACCATTGAAGCTGGTTTGATTTTAAAGGAGTATCTTTTAAGGGGTCTTGTAAAAAAAGCGTTAATATTAGCGCCGGCTTCTCTGATTAATCAATGGATTGAAGAGTTAAACTTAAAATTTCATATACCTGCTATCGCTTATAAAAAAAATTGTCCAATAGAGCGCTATGACGTCATAATCATGAGTATGGATACAGCGAAAAAAAGCCCTCATAGGGAACGTATTTATGAGCAGGATTACGATATGATTATTATTGATGAGGCCCATAAATTAAAAAATAATAAAACACAAATTTATGAGTTCGTCCAAGGATTAAAGAAAAAGTTTTGCTTATTATTAACTGCTACTCCTATACAAAATGATGTTTTCGAATTATATTATTTAATTTCCTTATTAAAACCAGGACATTTAGGAAGCTACGATACCTTCCAATCAGCCTTTTCAGCCAGTAAGCATCATCTAGAGCATGATGATTATTTGAAAGAATTGGTCAACCAGGTGATGGTGAGAAATCGAAGAGAAGATACAGGTATTGAATGGACCAATCGTTGCGTTCAAATTGTACCGATTACATTTACGGAAGAGGAAAGAGCCGTTTATGATCTCCTTGGCTCACTTGAAAACAAAGGATCTTTTGCGTTAATTACGTTGCAGAAGGAAATGTGCAGTAGCAAGGAAGCTACAGCATTAACAATAACAAATATGCTGAAGGAGCATGGACAATCACAAGAAATGGAAGACATTTTAGCCAAATTAATGGCCTTAGAAGTGAATTCTAAAGCAGAAAAAACAATTGAGATTATTGAACAGGCGAAGGATAAGGTTATTATTTTTACAGAGTATCGTGCAACTCAAATCTACTTACAATGGTATTTACATTCTAAAGGAATTTCGAGTGTGCTGTTTAACGGTAAATTTAATAAAAGTAAACGAGATTATATGAAGCATTTATTTAAAGAAAGAGCACAAGTACTCATTGCCACAGAGGCTGGTGGGGAGGGGATAAATCTCCAATTTTGTCATCATGTCATCAATTATGATTTACCATGGAATCCTATGAAGCTAGAGCAACGAATTGGTCGTGTCCATCGTTTGGGACAGGAGCATGATGTTCACATATATAATCTTGCTATTGAAGATACCATTGAAGAAAAAATCTTGGAATTACTTCATACCAAAATCGATGTGTTTGAAAAAGTGGTTGGTGATTTAGATGCCATTTTAACAAACTTAAAAAAATCAGTGTGAGGTAAGGAGGGAAACTATGTATCCGCAGCAAGTTCATGAGTATTTAAAGGGATTTTTCTCCGAAAATGACTGCCCTATTTTAGGGGAAGAGGAACATTCTTTGACCGTGCAGTTGACGGTAGATATTGATAAAAGAATTATGAATAGACCATTTTATTGGCAATATATAGAGGCCACTAATAGTGAGCCAAACCCTGCTCAGGTGACCTTTATTACAGATCAGACAGCTATGGCTGGTAACTTATTTGGTGAGGTTATTCATTATGGCTCACCACGGTTAAATCAGCTTTTTCATGCGACAGGAGAACTAGGTGCCTATGTTCAATTATTTGAAAAAGTTGATCATGGAATGGGGCAGGTTATCCTAACACCATGGCTAGGTGTTAACTTTAAAGTCTCCTATTGCTGTGATCGGACAAAAGAAATGATGTACTCATTTGGTATTAACTTGTTAACGGGTGTTATCAAGGAGGATTTTCATGAAACGATTTATGCCTCAGATTTTGACACCGAACCAGCAGAGAACGTTTTTCATGTGCAATATATTATTAAACCAGCACGTGCACTTGAAAGATTAAATGCAGCGGTGGATTCCATTATTGAAAAGGATGATCACTCGTGGGCCATTGAAGCGCAAAAAAGATGGCAACGTGATCAACGAGTATTGGATTATTTTTATGAGGATGTAGAGGATAAACCCGAATGTTATGAAATTGAAAGAAAAGCATTAGAGGAGCAATACGAATCTAAAATTAAAATTGACATTATTAATGGAGGATTATTCTACCTCTTTTAAAGGAGGAGCTGTCCCAATTAGACAGCTCCATTTTTTAATTGTCTTCCACCAGACTTTGTAGCTGAGCCAATTTATTGTCCCAAAACAAATGAAAGTATTGGAGCCAATCCTCAATTTCTTTTAAACGCTCACTATGCAACGTGTATATCTTTTCGCGGCCCTTTTTTTGAGCAGAAACAAGCTCTGCCTGTTCTAATATTTTTAAGTGCTTTACGACAGCTGTTCGACTAATTGCAAAATGCTCTGAAATATTAGAGATAGGTCTATCATTAGATGCAAGTAGCTTTAAAACATTTCTTCTTGTAGGATCTGCAATTGCTTGAAAAACATCATATTTCACTGCTTCTTGAATCATTAGGCTTCTGCAACTTCTTTTAATTTATGATGGATAATCATTGTCCAACCGCCATCCATTTTTGTGCGAATGGCCTCAGTAGCAGCGTTAGCTTTTGGAATAATATGTGAAGCTTCCTTCCAGCCACCATGTGTTAAAGTAAATTCTGTTTGTTCTCCGACTTCTTTTAGCTCAAAAGTAACGAACCAACCATCCTCATCCCAAGCAAATCTTAGAAAATGTGGCGCATCTACACGTTCAACTTTACAAGGTGAAGGACCAAACGGTGATTGAATCGTAAATTCATGTCCCTCAATAGGTTGAAAATTATTGGGCATAAACCAAGAAGCAATTTTTTCTGCAGTTGCTACAGTGTCCCACACCTTTTCTATAGGTGCATTAAGTGTAATTGTTTTAACAATATCGGGTAATTTTCCGCTCATGTGTAAATCTCCTTTATAGATAAAATGAAACCAATAGGTGTTATGAATATATAACACCTATTGGTTATATGTCAAGTCAAAATAAAAATTAGTATCTTTCTGTAAGGAAGTACATATGCTACAATTATTTTTATAATTTTCTGACAGAAAGTGAGGGAGAGAAATGGTGAACATCTCTGTTTTCTTAGTTATGTGCATTTTACTTATAATTTTACCTGGTCCAGATACAGCCATAGCGACAAAGAATACCTTGACTGTAAGTAGGAAAGGAGGCTTGCAGACTATTTTAGGGTCCTGTGGTGGTTTATTGATTCATACATGCGCAGCTGTCATTGGGCTATCCGCTATCATTGTGAAATCAGCTTATGTATTTGCCGCATTAAAGTATATTGGTGCAGTTTACTTATGTTATTTAGGTATTAAAACATTATGGACCTTACGGACAATTCGCGCACAATCAACCGAAGTGCAGAATGAAGCTAATATGGATCATAAATACTCGCATCAATCATGCTTTAAGCAAGGGTTCCTCACGAATGTCACGAATCCGAAGGTTGCTGTATTTTTCCTAACATTTCTTCCTCAATTTGTGGATGGAACGGGTGGAACATTTCTACCATTTTTAATCATGGGATTAATCTATACAGCTTTAACGATGCTTTGGTTTGTATTTTATGTCTATCTGTTAGATCGCATTAGTGCATTTATGAAAAGGCCAACTACTAAGGCAGTAATCGAAGGATTGACGGGTGCTGTATTAATTGGTTTCGGCATTAAATTAGCATTGGAAAAGGCCCACTAATAGTAAATACACCACTATATTTAGATGTGAAATCTAATGATACGTGGTGTATTTTTTGTTGAAGAGGTCTTTGGGGAATAAAGGAATATCCTCTCGACTACAGTTGTAGGTTCAGTGCACTTAATTTTTGTAGAAGGATTACTATAGATGAAGAAGAATTAATTACTATAAGAGAATTTTGCTAAGTCTTTCATCAAAAAGAATAAATGGGGAAGATGTTTATGGAATTACGAGATTTAAAAGCATTTATGTCAGTTGTCGAGCATGGTAGCTTTACGAAGGCTGCGAATGAATCCTTTGTATCTCAGCCATCATTAAGTAAAAGCATAAAAAAATTAGAAGATACATTACATGTAGAATTATTAAATAGATCTACTCGCAATGTCGAGCTAACAGATGCAGGGAGTATTGTCTTTAAACAGGGGCAAAAGATCATGCTTTCCGTTCAAGACTTGCACATTTTACTAGATGATTTATTAAATATAAAGACAGGTTCAATTAAGCTAGGGATTCCACCTTTAATTGGGACATTATTTTTTCCGAAAATAGCTAGAGAATTTCATCAGCAATATCCTGATGTGCATTTGGAGCTTGTTGAACGAGGCGCAAAAACAGTGGGTACGTTAGTAGAAAACGGTAATGTGGATATGGGTATTGTCGTATTACCGACGGATGAAAGAAAGTTTTCGGTGCAGCCATTTGTAGAAGATCAATTTTATGTATTTATAAATGAATTACACCCATTAGCTCAATTTAAAGAAATACAATTGCAAGACTTAAAAAATGAAACCTTTATTATCTTTGCTGAGGAGTTCGCTTTACATGATTATGTTATTAAGTCATGTGAAAGTGTTGGATTTTCACCACATGTAGGCTATAAAAGTTCACAGTGGGATTTGATAGTTGAATTGGTATCATCAAATTTAGGGATAACATTACTGCCATATTCTATCGCTGCTAAGCAAACAAATAAAAATGTCAAAATGATTCCTTTAGCTAATTTTGATATGCCCTGGCGTTTGGGTATTATCACCAAAAAAAATACATATCAATCATATGCCTTAAAACAGTTACTGAACACGATGCGTAAGTAAGAGGTGGGGAGATTTATTCTATTTTGGAATAAGTGGTATTCTAATTAATTCCTTTACTTGTAAAATGTTAATGAGGTAGAATTTTCCTTAATAAACGAGCAATTTTAGGAGGTTTCGAGATGAAGGATGGGAAAGTATGGCGTTCATTTGAAGAAGCGGTTGCTGATATTAAGGATGGGGATATGTTAGCAGTAGGAGGCTTTGGTCTATGTGGTATACCAGAAAAGTCTATTGCGGCTTTAGTACAAAAGGGTACAAAGGATTTAACGGTAGTTAGTAATAACTGTGGTGTAGATGATTGGGGTTTAGGCTTACTATTAGCGAATAAGCAAATAAAAAAAATGGTTGCCTCTTATGTAGGCGAAAATAAAATTTTTGAACAACAATTTTTAAGTGGGGAGCTAGAGGTAGAGTTAACACCTCAAGGAACGCTTGCTGAGCGCCTACGTGCAGGAGGAGCGGGGATTCCAGGATTTTATACAGCTACTGGAGTTGGTACGCCAATTGCTGAAGGCAAAGAAGTAAAGGTTTTTGATGGGAAAGACTATATTTTAGAAGAAGGAATTGCTGCTGATTTTGCTCTAGTTAAAGCATGGAAGGCAGATAAGCTAGGAAATTTAGTGTACAGAAAAACATCACGTAACTTCAATCCGCTAGCTGCGATGGCAGGTAAAATTACCATTGCTGAGGTGGAAGAAATTGTAGAAGTTGGCGAGTTAGACCCTGATCATATTCATACACCAGGAGTTTTCGTTCAGCGTGTTTTATTGGGTGAAAATTATGAGAAGCGTATTGAGCGTCTGACAGTGAAAAAGGGGGAAGAGTGATGGCTGATACAAGACAAAGAATCGTAAATAGAGCAGTGAAAGAAATCCAAAATGGCATGAATGTAAATTTAGGTATTGGTATTCCAACTTTAGTTGCCAATGCTATTCCAGCCGATTATGAAGTGCTTTTACAATCAGAGAACGGATTACTTGGTATCGGTCCCTATCCAGTTAAAGATGACGTTGATCCCGATTTAATTAATGCTGGGAAAGAAACAGTAACAGCTATGCCGGGGGCTTCCTTTTTTGATAGTGCAGAATCATTTGCTATGATTCGTGGTGGCCATATTGACCTTGCTATTTTAGGTGGTATGGAAGTATCAGAGACTGGAGATCTGGCAAATTGGATGATTCCAGGGAAAATGGTCAAAGGAATGGGGGGCGCCATGGACCTGGTGGTAGGAGCAAAGAGAGTCATCGTCGTTATGGAGCATGTTAATAAAAATGGTGAATCCAAAATTAAAAAACAATGTGATCTCCCATTAACAGGTAAAGGTGTTGTCCACCGGTTAATTACAGACTTAGCTGTATTTGATTTTACTAAAGAAGGGATGCAGCTTATCGAATTAGCAGAGGGCGTTACTTTAGAGGAAGTAAAAGCAAAGACTGCGGCTTCGTTTCATATAGCGTTAGCACAATAATTCAGACTTAGGACTGTTTTCAACGTGATTGTACCATTCTATACTCGTTTAAAAAGGGAGAGTTTCTGATGGAACAACAATGGACGAATGAACTAGCAGTTGCACAGGTCAGAGTAGCAAGGCCAACTGATCAATTAAAAGAAATTGAACGGTTTTATTGTGAGGGCATTGGACTAAAAAAAATTGGTTCTTTTTCAGGTCATCGTGGCTATGATGGAATAATGATTGGTCTTCCAAATGTACACTATCACTTGGAATTTACAGAACATGTTGAAGGGAGCCCTTGTCCTGCTCCAAGTAAGGACAATCTTTTAGTACTCTATATTCCAAATCAAGAAACAATCCGTAGTATTGCTAAACGCTTATCACAAATGGGGTACCCTGAAGTAGAGCCTGAAAATCCATATTGGATGCAGAAGGGTATTACCATTGAGGATCCTGATGGCTGGCGCCTTGTATTAATGAATACAGAAGGCATTTAAGTAGAGGAAGAAATGCACGAGCTATAAAGGTAGCCTCGTGTGTTTTTTTGTTACAACAAATACCCTGTGTAGTATATAATTGCAAGGGAGGTATTCATATATGCAACGAATTAAAACTTTGGTTAGTTGGGGAGAAGTGTTAGAACAGTCTCACAAAAAGCCCTGTCTTGTCTTAAAATTTAGTCTGACATGTATAAGCAGTATTTCAGCTTTAAAAGAGTTCAAAGCCTTAGCGACAGAACTCCCTAAATATCTGGTCATTATCCAAAAGGAACGTGATGTTTCCAACGCTATAGAACGTGATTTACAGGTAAAACACGAATCACCTCAGTTATTAATTTTGCAGGATGGCAAAGGAATTTGGCAAGCAACCCACTATAAAATAAAACGACCTCTTTTAACAGAGGGGCTGAGAATGTATGTAAAATGAGCAAAAAGATACCCCTCCATACATGGAGGGGTATCTGTCCTTTTAATAAAATTAATCCTCTAAAGCTTCACTTTCATGATAATTTGTAGCAGTTGACTCGATATCAACTTGTAAATAATTGGCCCAATCTACTTTATGATAATCCTCTTCACTAAAATAAATATTCAATACTTCTGTCATGGTTTTATCTCCATCTGGTTGGGTAAGTGGAGCATACCAAGTAACAGCAGGTGTTTTTACATCTTTCAGCTTCGACAAATCAGCAAAAATTTTAGTGGAGTCCTTCAGCATTTGACTTTTCGATCCCTCTGTCACATCTGTATCCTGTATGGATATGGTGACAACACCTTTGGACTCTTCAACCGTAAACTTATTTTTAACAATTGCTCCGACAATATCTTCAACAGAAGTGTTTTGATCTACTGCTACCTCCTTTGGATTGTCACTCTTTCCGCAAGCTGTTATTAGAATTGAAGCAAATACCATTACATACATTAACTTTTTCAATATCATTACCTCCCTTGTTACTCCATATATGCGCAAAATGAAAGGGAATTATACAAAATATGAGAAGGTTGTATGTACTTTTTATAACTAGGATTTCAAAACATTACATGAGCACGTGCGTTTGAGGAATTTATTAGAAATAGGATATATCAAATTGGAGATATAGAAGGTGCTGTAAGGTATTTTTTATAAATAAAAAAGTACCTTAACCATATTGGCTAAGGTACTGTAAAGGTTGATATTCAACAATCAGTTGATAAAGGATTGATAAGATTTGGCTAGATAAGTTTGACGCTGGCACGCTGACAAATGGAGATTTAAAAGGATTAGAAATTATCATTTACAACGTAGTGCTTAACAGCACATGCCCGTTACCATAATTGGTATTGTTTTTTTTTGTATATCTGAAAGTCAATTTACTGTCAACAGATACTTAAGTACAAATTGTTAATTTATGATTACAAAGTGAATAAATACTACAATGTAATTAAGGTCAAACAATAGGTTTTATAAATGTTGATAATGTAACTTTAGTATCACTTTATTTTATAAGAACCGCCAAAATATGGCGTTCTTGATGGCGTTATGTGGCGCTTAATGTAAATTTAATGTAAATTCCACGCCGGAAAATGGCGTGAATCAACAATTGAAATGAAAAAGTTTCCAATGATAGGATGATAATAACTCGAGGGAAAGTGAAAATGTTATAACGTTTTTTTCAAAATGTAATAAATGGAGGACAAAAAAATGTCGAAATTAAATTTTTTTAAAGGTTTTGTAGCATTAATTTGTTTTGCACTAGCATTCAGTATAATTTCTCCAAGTTTGGCTTTTGCAAGTGAATCACAAGCAGTAGAATTAGAAGATTCTTTAAATCAAGAACCCAATATTATCGAAGTAGAAAATGAGTCACAAATTGATAATCAAGAAATAAATACAGATGTAAATACTTCTATAGATGACTTAAATGGTCCTAGGGCTGATTTCGAATCCGAAGTACAACCACATGCATTACCTGTCATTCCATTATTAGCCGGCCTTGTAATTAGGCAAGGAGTTTCATATATTGTAAAGACTTCTTCGAAACGAGTACTTAAATTAAGAAGCCATGCTTCTGATCAAGCGGTAGATCGCGGTATTACTGGAAAAATGATAGATGATGCTTTGACTAATGGTACTAAATATGTCGATGTATTAAGCGGAGAACGTGTTGCTTGGATTGACACAGGAGGCAACCAAGTTGCTGTATTACTTAAGAAAGATACTGATGTTATTGATACTGTTTATTTTGAAGATCATAAAAAGTTAAAGTGGTTCAAGAGTAATTGGAAATATGTAGGAGATTATGAGTGATAATACTTTTGTAAAATTTAACTCCTGACAATTTTCAGTTCAAAAGTTATGCTAACATTCCGTAGTATAGTAGAATATGGACCGATGGAATTAATATTAATTTAAAAGGTTAATAAAAAAGGAGAATTAATTATGGTTATATTAAAAGATTACTCAAATGATCCCAATTGTGAAGTTGAAATAATCTTAAAATTAGTAAATGATTCAAGTGTGAAATTCTCCATAAATTTCAGATCAGGTGATAATTTTCCTAGGTTGCATAAAGAAATTACATGTTTAAAGGATGACTTCATAAAATTATTAGATGATATAAAACATCTTGATAGTTCACACCTAAGTATGTTGGAGCCACACGATCCTGGATTATGTATCTATCATATTCCTCACTACGGTAAATATTATTATCCTCAATATGGTTTTTTACAAATACCTGACAATGAGAGGATAGAATCTGAGACTCGTTACAAATTAATTTTTGTATTAGACGCCAATGATAAGAATAATCTTGGTCCAAGAGAATGTGGTCCTGCATTTTGTATAATAGTAAAAAGGGAACAAATTAACGAGTTCGTTCAAAGTTTAAAATCAGAATTAAGTAGCTTTTAAGTTTATAAGAAATCACATGTTTTATTAAAGTAGAATTAAGCAAGCTGTATTCGGAAATAAAAATAAAGCCAGGCGCTCAATGTGAACTGCACCCCGTCAAGTAGACAGTGGTAATAATAAAAAATGTATTAAACGGCTTGTGTCCTGAATTCTAAAGGACTCAAGCCGTTTAATCGTCCCTGACACCGATAGTAATTATAAAAATGAATATAATCATCAATCGCTAGTTATAACCCTTCAATGAATCGTACTTATGTAAATGAGAAATAACAAAAGAGATAAGTTTTACTTGAAACTATATAAAATTTAAAACGTAATAAATATATGGTTAATATAACCAATTATTAGTATTACCACTTTTTTTTGAGGATAAGAAAAATGACAGTTAGTTATTGGACAGGGAAAAATCTTACATTACGAGCGATACAACCAGAAGATATCATTATATTTGATTTTCTAGATGATGAAATTCTTAGAAATATGGATTCGATTCATTTTCCTCGCTCAACTGATAAAATGACAGAATGGGTAGAAGAACAATTATCTGAAGATGATGACGAATTCCGTTTTGTTGCAGTAGATAGAAACAATAATATTGTTGGTATGATTGAAACTTTTGATTGTGATTTTAAAAATGGTATCTTTGATTATTATTTAGCTGTATTCGAGCCTTACAGAGGTAAAGGGTATGCAAAAGAGATGATTCTCATGGTTCTTCGATTCTTCTTTTCGGAGCGCGCTTATCAAAAAGTAAATACAACGGTTTACTCTTTCAATGAACCATCAATGTGTCTACATGAAAAATTAGGTTTCATGAAAGAGGGGCAACTTAGAAAAATCATTTTCACGAAAGGCGATTATTTCGATGGTATTTGTTATGGAATGACAAGAGAAGAATTTGAACAAAATCATGGATCTCTTATTAATCAATAAATATGCGATATAAATGGAATTAGCTGATTTTCCTAATAGAGAAGGTTAGCTTTTTTGTATAAAATAAATCTTCCACAAATGTTAGTAAGCCTGTTGATAAAAAGGGGAAGTTGAAAGGTCCATGAAAGATTGGGTATATTTTGCGGAGGTAAATAGTTGATTATGTTTATTTATTATTAATTGCAAATAAGTTTAACCCCTTGGCTATTTTGGAATGAAAAAAGTACCTTAACCATATTGGCTAAGGTACTGTAAAGGTAAATGTAATATAAAAAGCCGCGTATGCCGTAGTTATTATAGAAAGTTTTAAACCACCACTCCTCAAAGTGGGTGTTCGCAGAAGTTTTCCTGCTTATCCTCATGCACCGTAGTGTGAGGCCCGTCATTCCAACTCCAATAATAAAACTCCCTTTTACAGCTTAAAGGTTAAAACTTAATATTATACGAACAATGCAGCCTTTATGGATATAATAAAGCATGATCGACAAACATGCAAGTAAGATGATTGCTTGAAATAAGTCAATGGGCGGGTGTCCCAAATCATGCAATACGTAACGGCAAATGTATTTAGAAAGGTACTGGGCTTCATATTATTTTCACAAATACGAACAAAAAATACGAACAACCTTTGCTTATTATGGACGACTGTGTAAAGATAGGAGCATATAGAGGATTTATCTAGCAAAAAAGTAAAGGGAGGAAGCAGGAATGGCAGCTTATCCAAATTGTCCGAAATGTAATTCTGAATACACATATGAGGATGGAACAAATTATGTATGTCCAGAATGTGCGAATGAGTGGAGCATGGACGCAACGGAACCCGAATCAGATACACTTATTGTCAAAGATGCAAATGGTAATTTGTTAGCTGATGGTGATTCAGTTACGGTTATTAAGGACCTAAAGGTAAAGGGAAGTTCATCTACTTTAAAAATAGGGACAAAGGTAAAAAGTATTCGCCTTGTAGAAGGGGATCATAATATTGACTGTAAAATTGATGGCTTTGGCGCTATGAAGCTGAAGTCTGAATTTGTAAAAAAGGCATAGGGAAGTGTAAAGCGTCTAAACGTTAGTTTGAGTTTAGGCGCTTTTTTATTCTAAAAATTTTGCGTAATAAAATGGCAAAGGCCGCACCCACTAAGGCAAAAATCGTATGGAGGAGAGCGATATAACTTGCTCCCATCACAAGTGCCCCAAATTCTGTCAAAGAGTAGGCGGTAATATAGAGCTCATTCGTAAGGTTGTCGATAATCGCCCATACCAATACAGGTACAGAGCTAATGATAAAAACAATCCAAATGTTTTTATAAAAAAGGTAAGACAGACAACCGAAAATGGCATATGAAATGACAAAGCCCATTTGGTTTCCAAGTAACGATGAGTTAATAGCAAACATGAATGAAAGTACAATAAATATAATATGGAAAAAAGATAATGTTTTTTTCATGGGTATGTACTCTTTTTGAATTTGTACTGAGCTAAAGAGCTGCTGACAGTGCGGACATTTTGCCAAATGCTGCTCTACATATATTAATGTTGATGCTTGGAGCATTTGTTTCTTATATAACGGTAATAAATCTTCTATAATTGGGCATTCTTCTGACAAAACTCTCCCTCCATTCAATCACCTTTCATTATACGATTTTTTTAGAGGAAATAAAAAAAGCCTTCCTGAACTTTTCATTCGGAAAACTTGTACATGCACCTGACTATTTGGCTGTTAGTACTTCATTTGTTAATGCTTGTATATCAATATGAGTTTTTTCCTGTACGGCGTCTTTTAATATTTCAGTGCGGAAATATTGGACAGTTGCCTCAAGTGGAATGGCTAAAAGCTTCGATAAAGCATTTTGATACATATAGACGAATTCTTTGTCAGTATTGCCACGCTTTAATTCTGCAAAAGCTTCGTAAAATTGGTCCAGTTTATCTGCAAATTCAAGTAGACGCCCTTCTATCGTACTATCCTTGCCTTCTTTCATGCGCTCAAAGAAAATGCCTTGAAATTCTTCTGGAATCTCATTGCTAATAAACTTTTCCATCATTTTCTCTTCCACATGTGCTAGCATTTGTTTTAGCTCGGGACTAGCGTGTTTTACTGGAGTTTTAATGTCGCCAATAAAAACTTCAGCAAAGTCATGATTAATTGTTTTTTCATATAAAGATTTCCAATCAATCTTTGCTCCATTCATTTCTTCTAATGTCGCAAAAAACATCGCATATTGTGATACTTTCCAAGAATGTGCTGCCACGTTATGTTCTTCAAATTTGAATCGCCCAGGGCACCGAATAATTCGTTCTAAATCATTGAGGCTTGTAAAAAATTGATGAATTCCTATAAAAATCACTCCTTTTGTTCTTTAAGTGCATGTTACTATAAACGATACCCTCTTTGTGAGGTTTTCAAACAATTTAACAATGATTCAATTTGTGTTTACAAAGGATTCACAATTACTGAATAAGCAGACAGAGGTTGAATGCTATAATGTAGGGGACTGATGAAAGGGGGAGTATACATCATGTTTTCCATTTATACGCTTCTTCTTTATATACATATTTTAAGTGCTGTTCTTTCGATTGGGCCATTGTTCGTTGTACTAACGATTGTAAAAAAAATGCGTACAGCTTCAAGTGGTGAAATGCCACCATATATAGAATCTTTTAAAGGGGCTATTGCCATTGTCAAACATTCAGGACATGTACTTGTAGGATCGGGTATTTTACTAATGTGGCATGCGGGTTATCATTGGAGTACTTCGTGGATTGTTCTCACTTTCCTTGTGATGTTTGCATCTATTATCTTTTTAGCCAGAGCGTTTAAGCCAACATTACGTACTTTTAATACACAAGCTTATAATCAGCAACAATTTGTTGCACTATTACAGCGCAAGGCGTGGATGTACATTTTGCTACTGCTTATTATGTTATGGTTAATGGTGGCAAAGCCAATTATTTGGTAACAAGTCTTTTATTATTGAAAAATCGCACCCCCCAAGGAGTGCGATTTTTTTAGTTCACTAGACGTTTGAAATAGCTTTGTCGTATCCATAAATAACTGATGAGGAACAGCACAAAGAAACAACAAGAACTGGCAATGGAAACCTGTAAAAATGCTGTAGAGACCATTGTACGCATAGCTAATAAAGTAGTGAGTAATAGAGAAATTGCTATAGTGAACGGAACAAATATAAGAATGCCCAGTTCCTTTGCAATAACGGCGGCTAATTCTTTCTTAGACAGTCCCAGCTTACGAATGCCCATATATTTTTCTTTTTCCTGTAATAATGTTGTCTGTAAATAGAAGTAAAGTATACTCATGGCTGCACTTAAGAAAATTAAACTTAACATAGAGCCAATGAAGAACATAACGCTTTTTACAAACATTTCTGTATCATATAATTCGATTTTGGATGTAACGTAACGTTCACCAGGTAAGGATGGTATGTCCTCGGTAATGGTATTTGCCAATTCTGTATGTGCTGTCCAATTATCTAATTCATAGATATAGGTTTTATAAACAGGGTAGTCAATCGACTGATAAATAGAATCTGGCACAATGAAGTATGTTTCCTGAAACCCTGTAGATAGTAGGTTCTTTTCGTTCATTTCAGCTAGTTTGAATGATTTTATATAACGGTCACTAGCATTGTTGGTTATCGGAGCTATACCATGATTCCCAGCGACAGCAATAAATTCATTTTCATTCAGGCTAATTTCCTTTTGCTGTAGCAGGTTGTAATCAGATAATGACATATAGCCAAGGCGTCGATTCTCATCTGATTTAAATTCAATAAAATACTTGTTAGCTTTTACTGTTGCTAGCTTCTTTTCAAGATAGTCTAAATCTTCCTTTATTATGTTGTCATTAGCTTTTGGATCCGTAATATATTGAAAGCTATACGGATAATTTCCTTCACTATCTTTTTGAACATTGTAATATGAGCTAAACAAAATGCTTGTACATAAAAATACGCCACTTAACAAAATGGTAATTAGAAATAGCATATTTGCATGAGATTTCATTTTTGCATTTAAATTTGACGCTAAAAGCATATTTGTTTTGCGAAGATAAACAGGGGATTTCTCAAATATTTTCAAAAATAGACGTAAGCCTTGAGCAATGATTAAATAAATCGTACAAAGTATGCTAGCAAAAAATAATAAATAATAGAGAGCACCTAAAGACGCTACAATAGCATGCTCAATCTTTAGTAAATAAGCTAAAAGTGAGGTCATCATAATGCTAGCAGCTAATAAAATATAATGTGGTTGAATCGATTTTTCAATCACAGTATCACTTTTTAATAGCTGTATGGAGGCTTCTTTATTAATAAATTTAGTGACGACTTTAGAAATTATCATAAATAAGATTAAAAACAAACCTATCGTTAAACCAATTGCTTGTAGAGGAATATACATACTAAATGTTTCTGCTTTTAACACTACTTTAGCCGCCATTAAGAACAGGGGGGTCATGACAAGACCAAGAACGATTGCTGCTATAATCGCCATTATTCCAATGAATAGGTTTTCACGGAATATTAGCTTTCGTACTTGTTTCATGGAAGCCCCTGTAATCATGAAAATGCCAAGAGTCTTTGTCTTTTTGCGTAAAAATGCCATGATTGAATAAGTAATATAAATAAATGAAAATAAATAAACAAGCATACTGGCAAGCATTAATGAAATGCCAAGTGTTGAGTCGGGATCTAGGTCTTTTAAGCTGGGATGAAAGACAATTACAGAAAATAAAAAGAATATAATGATGGAAAACATACTGCTCAGAAAATAAGATACATATGTCCATTTATCTCGTATAATGTTTTGGATAACAATATGGTTAAAGGTCATGTTGACCCCCACCTAAGAAAGCAAGAGTGTCCATAATTTCTTGATAAAACTGCTTACGATTGTTGCCTCGATGTATTTCATTATATAATTTGCCATCCTTGATAAATATAATACGATTAGCAAAGCTTGCTACGTAAGGATCATGTGTGACCATAAGAATGGCAGTTTGTAGTTCTTGATTGATGGAGGTGAATAAATCCATCACATCGTTGACAGCCTTTGAATCCAAATTACCTGTAGGCTCATCTGCTAACAATAAGCTCGGTTTATGGATAACAGCACGAGCAATAGCTACTCGTTGCTTTTGCCCACCTGAAATTTCATAAATGCGTTTCGATAATAGCTCCTCAATTCCAAGAAATTGCGCTACATGCTTTAAACGGTGACGCATTTTGGCGCTAGGTAAGCTATCTAATGTCAGCGGTAATAAAATATTTTCCTTTACCGTTAAAGTATGAACAAGATTAAAATCCTGAAAAACAAAGCCTAATTCAGAACGTCTAAATTTTGCAAGTTCCTCATCATTTAAAACATAAGGATTTCTATTATTAATAACAATATCTCCAGCAGTGGGGCGATCAATGGTGGATACACTATTTAAAAATGTCGTTTTGCCACTTCCGGAGGGCCCCATGACGGCTACGAACTCCTGCTGTTGTAACTGGAAATCAATACCATTTAATGCCTTGTAGGTAATCTCTCCGATATATTCTTTTTGCAAATTGGTCACTTGAAGAATGATGTTTCCCAACTTGGAACAACTCCTTTAAATTGATTTGATAGCTTTAGTATAAAAAAGGAGCGATCAATAACCCATTTCGCTTGATGACGGGAATATGACAAAGTTGTCATATTCATTTTATAAGACTGCTTGAGAAATTGATGGAAAACGTAGTGTGATCATGTGAGGATTGTAAGGTGAACGGATGGTTTAGTATAGTTAAAACCTTTTTCACTAAAAATAATCCTATGCCTGTTGCTTCTCCATTTGTTCGTCCCTTTTTACCTGTATAAAACAAATCAAAGACACGTGCAATTTCGCTAGTAGGGATTGTCTCACCACGGTTATCTATGTGCAAAGTGTCGTTGTCATAATCAATATGAATAGTGCTTTCTACTTCACTGTATTTGACAGCATTATTTAATACTTGATAAAGGACAACCTTTAACCATTTACGATCGGAGTAAATCATTTGATTTTCTGTAAGCGTTAATTTTGGGAAAACTTCTTTTGTAATAAAATAATCCTTCAAATCATTAATAACTTCTTTTACAAGCTCTTTTAAAACAATAGGCTCAATTTTTAAATCAGCTACTAAATTTGAACTTCGCTCATACGTTAATAGCTGATTGAGTGTAAATGCCAGCTTATCACACTCCTTGCTGATTGTTTGCCATTGCTGTAATTCGTTCGAAGTTTTGAAGGACGCTGATTGTGTAATTAATTGAATGACAGATAACGGTGTTTTCATTTGATGAGCAAAATGTGATAATACAAGGTGCTTTTCCTCTGCTTGCTCTATTAATTGTTGCTGTTGCGTTAAATATAGATATTGCATTTGTCTTAGTTTTTCACTATAGGCTTGTTCCATCGATGCTTGGGGCTCATACAGATGAAGGTCTTCCTTTGACAGATCAACTTTTTCTAAGTGTGTATATAGTCGTCTTCTTCGGTAATAACGGCCTACAAACCAAAGGATAAACAGAAAGCTAACGAGAAAAATAAAATAAAAATAATGCGATGTTAAATCATCTAATGCTTGAATCATCCAAGGTAAGAGAAGGAAGCTAATACAATAAAGAATAATAATACTCACATGATCTTTAAAAAACAGCTTCATTTTCTCTCCTCCACAAGTTGATAGCCTAGACCACGAATGGTTTTAATTTCAAGCTGTGAGTGGATAGCTTCCAATTTTCTTCGTAGTCGACCAATGTTTACAGATAAGGTGTTTTCCTCCACAAAGGTTTCATCATCCCAAATAGCACTTAATAGTTTTTGACGAGCTACAACATTTGGGTAGGCTTCGAATAATAGCTTACTAAGCTGCATTTCTTTTAATGTTAACAGGCTTTCATGGCTATTTGTTTGGAGACGGACAGTGTCTGGGTTTAATGTAGTATTGGCTATTGTAATGGTAGACGTATCGAAGGAAGCATACTCACCATATGTACGCCGAAGTAAACCATTAACCTTTGCCATAAAGACATCTAGCGAAAATGGCTTAGTAATAAAGTCATCAGCACCATTTTCGATACCGTATACTTGATCGATATCGTTGACTCTAGCAGAGACAATGATGATAGGACAAATGGAAAGCTGACGAATTTTACGTGACCAATAATATCCATCAAAGATGGGGAGATTTATATCCATAATGACTAAATGTGGTTGGATGTCATTAAATTCTTCTATGATGTGCTGAAATTGTTGCACTGCATGGCATTCAAACTGATATTTCGATAAATGTTCGACAATCAGTGAAGCTATATTGCTATCGTCCTCTACTATGTATATCTTGTACATTTTTATCGACCCTTCCCTCATTCTTTACTTTATAATGTACCCTGATTCCATAAATCTTATAGAAGAATTGTACCCTGGAACATAAAAAAAGAGCTACCACAAACTTACTTGAAGCTATTTAAGGTTAAACTCCTTGTTAGACCTTTAGAATTATAAAGAATACTTTAAGAATGAACAGAAAGAACTAATTAAGATGTATGTTTTCTTTGAATTCAAGCGCTTTTCTCATTAAAGTAAAAAATGCCCAGCTGTTAAGTTTTCTTTAAGAAGTATGGCGTATGATGATTAAATAGATATATTAAATAAAGTTTAAGTTAAAACATAGATAAGATTTAACGAAAAAATCATCTCAATGGGAGAAATGATCTATTGTGGGTAAATTCAAGTTAAAGTTATCATTTCTTATTGTTAGTATGACAATAATGGTTGTACTCGCGACGTCTAGTGTTAGTATTTGGAGTAGCTATCAAAGTTTTAATGAAATTTTGATGGAAAATCAACGTGTAATGCAAGATACATACGTAAAGGAATCTTCGGCAATGAAGGACGGCTATCTAGAGGGCTTGCTGAAGGAAGAGGCTACAAATGAAAAGGTTATTCCTTTTAGCCTGTTTTTAAAAAAGATTATTGTCCCGATTATTTTAGTCATTGCTGTAGTATTAGTGCTCGCTATATGGCTAGTTTTAAAAATAGTACGCCCCCTAAATGAACTTTCAACGATGATAGAAGCTGGGGAAAACGGGCAGGAGAAGGAACAAATTGCTGATTGGTATTATGAAGCAAAGATACTGAAAAGAAGCGTACAAAATATGATGATTTGCGCAGAAAGTAAAATTACTGATTTAACGGAGCAATTAAATGTTGACTCATTAACAGGTATTCCGAATCGCAGAATAATGGATCAAACTCTCCATGAATTAATTATTAATAAAGTTCCGCATGCGGTAATACTAATTGATTTAGATGATTTTAAAAGTATAAACGATACGTATGGTCATACCGTAGGGGATGAAGTATTAAAAGCCTTTGCTCATCATATGCAGCTTAATATGGGGGAGCAAGGTATGTGCTTCAGATATGGTGGAGAAGAGTTTATGATTATTTTGCCTTCAAGGAGTATAGATGAAGCGGTAGAACTAGCAGAAAGCTTGCGGGTTAAACAAGCCTTACAGGAAACTGCGTGTGGTAGACCCGTTACGATGTCTGCCGGAATTACTGCCTTTACACCGAATGTACAGAGCCCAAATCAATTGATAGAAATTGCAGATCATGCTCTGTATAAAGCTAAACAATCAGGAAGAAACTGTTTATGCGTAGTAAGGAATATGAGACAAATGATTATTAAATCATGAGTAAAAGCATGCTAGCTTTCTACACTAGCATGCTCTTTTTCGTCACTCTTGTTCTGAAATGATTTGAAAAAGATTGGTTGTTTCCTGCATAGGCAAAGCATTCAAGACAATTGAGTATGTTGAAAAGAGTTATAAATCTTTATAGCCTCTGCACGGTTCCCAATATTAGAATAGTGCTTGATTAATCCCTGGACAGCTTGATCAGAATACGGATTTAACTCTAGAGCTATAAGTAACGTTCGTTCTAGATTTTTGACAACCTATATTTGTTCACAATAATGGGCGAGTTCTTTCAGGAATTGAGTAAATAATTTATTCATCAAATTAACTTTGCTAGCTATCCATGGATAGGCCATCGTTGCCATAAATTCCCCACGATAATTTTGAAGAAGTGCTTCAGCCCTTTTAATATCTAATTTTTCAATTTGTTCTTTTTTATTCAAAATAATCTCTAAATCAATAGCATCACATTCAATATTGTCTAGTGTTAAAATATAACTCCCGTTCGTATACGATTACCTCTAAAAAGCCATATGCTGAAAGAGAGGAGCGAAGATATGAAAGAGTGATATGCTATTGAACCCTTGCTTTATTAAATTCAGTATAACCCCAAAATTATCAATAATAGTATCACGAGAAACAGGGGGATTAAGATGTGAAAACAGCAATGCAAACAATTCTTTCGTTTTAAATACGATGAAGAGGTTTTCCCTCATAGGAAACAACAAATTCTCCGAAGCATTTTATTTTTAACAACGGTGCTGAATGACATAATGTTGGTAAGGACGTTATTTTTGGGTGAAGTAGTTCCTCAATTCTATAAATAGTCGTTGCTAAGCGAGATGTTGAAGCAGGCTTTAACAGGTAATCAATTGATGGTAGCTCGAAGGCTTGCACAGCATAGTCTCGATAAGCAGTAACAAAAACAATATAGATGCTATGATTCCACGATGTTAATAATTCCGCAATCTCTAATCCATTCATACTTGGCATTTCAATATCTAGAAATGCTACTTGAAAGTCTAAGTTCGGTCCCTCGATAAGGAGTTCTTTTACAGATGTAAAAGTTTCAATAACCTCAATCCTATCAAATTCTTGCAAGTGTTTATTCATACTGACAAGTGCTAAAGGCTCATCGTCCACCAATATCGCCCGAATCACAATAAAACAAGACCTTTCCATTCCAGTCTAGAGGTTATTAGATTGAGATAACTAACCTTGTACAGATGTGTAGAGACTGGCTGCTGAGATAAATTGTCCAGATTGAAGGGCAGCAGACTATTTAGATTCCTTGTATGTTACTTACGATTATCTTCTGGATTAATTTCCAATATTTATCTCTTCTATTGCCCTTAAATAGTAAATATCTAATATAAAAAATACTAGTCTAAACAATGATTATTTTCCATCTAATTGGACAATTTGCTAAAAAAATAATCGAAATTGTATAATTTTCCGTTTTTATAGTAATAATTCCTAATATCAGGCAGATAGCCCTGAGTTATTAATTTGCGAGCTTACTGTTGATTGCATACTAGATTATTTAACTCTAGCGTGCTAACGGCAGACTTGCAAAAAATAATAAAATATTGGAGGTATTACTAAACATGAAGAAGAAAGCTTTAGCTTTAGCAGTAACTTTGACCGTTGGTTTGAGCCTATATGCCAGTCCTTCCTCTGCGAAAGACAATTCCGGCAATATATTGTGGGCACTCCCTCAAATTTATAATTTAACTGTTGGAGAATTTCAACAATTTACAGAAATGGACTCGTTATGGTTTTATCCAGAGCAAGATTTAGTGAAGGATACATCAAATACAGAAAAAACATTGGAAGATGAATATGTCATAAAAGGTGGTGACACATTATTTTCAATCGCACGTAAAAACGATATAACAGTAGATGAACTAAAAGCATGGAATAACCTTGCTACAGATTTAATCTTTGCTGGTGAATCAATAGCTATAAAAGCTTCGGCTGCTAAACCGAAACCTAAAACATCCGAAGCAGTTACACCTAAGGCTGCTACAACAGCAAAAACAAAACCTGTGAGTGCTCCATCAAATGGTTCTGGAAGAACGTTAACAATGCGTGCTACTGCCTATACAGCATATTGTGAAGGTTGCTCAGGAATTACAGCGAATGGAACGGATATTCGATCCAATCCAAACTTAAAGGTAATTGCAGTTGATCCTCGTGTCATTCCACTTGGTTCAAAGGTATGGGTTGAAGGCTATGGTGAAGCGATTGCGGCTGACACGGGTGGAGCTATTAAGGGAAATAAAATTGATGTATTTATTCCTACCGAGGGACAGGCTCTTCAGTGGGGCGTCAAAACTGTAACCGTAAAAATTTTAGACTAAATAATGAAGGGATTTCTCATTAGAGAAGTCCCTTTTGTGCATGTAACAACCTCGGTAAAATTTATAAGAAGTGCATAACTATTGATTAACTTGGAAACCATCAGAAATAAGAGGAGGTATTTTTATGAAAAAAACAAGCTTAATTAGCCTTTCTTTATTAGTTTTAGTGGGTGGTTGTGGTTTCTTTGATAAGAAAGAAGAAAAAGTACAAGTAAATGCGTCATCCCCCTTAACAGCTACTGCAAAAGTAATTGGTGCAAATAACGAAAGCTATGGGAATGCGTATTTTCAGGAAGAAGATAATGGTGTTATGATGACACTGGCATTAACAGGACTACCCCCAGGTACACATGGAATTCATATTCATGAAGTAGGGAAGTGTGAGCCCCCTAAATTTGAATCGGCTGGTTCGCACTTTAATCCGACCAAGAAAGAGCATGGTAAGTTAAATCCCAATGGTTATCATTTAGGGGATTTACCAAATCTAGAGGTTGGTGACGATGGCAATGTCGATTTAAACTTCTTAGCAGAAGGGCTAACACTACAAAAAGATCAGCCAAATTCTTTGTTAGACAGTGATGGTAGTTCCATCGTTATTCATGAGTCAGCAGATGATTATAAAACAGATCCAGCAGGTAATTCAGGGGCAAGAATTGCTTGTGGTGTCATTCAATAGAAGAAATATGTAAAAAACTGTATCCACTATTGGATGCAGTTTTTTGATTTCATCATTCATATACAGTTTTAATACATAAGGGGAGAGTCTTGAACTTAGAAATTAAAGGTTTTTTATAGATAAAAATAGGTTAATTAAATAATAAACTGCTGATGAATATCAATGAAGTTTATAAAGGGGTGCATAAACATAAAATTCAGAATTTACTATAAACTAATTGACATAATAATACTAAATTTGATAATTTTAAGTAGATTGCCTTTACTATTATACAGAGGGGGAAAATACTATGAAAAAGACACAATTTAAATGGTTGCTATTATTAAGTGCGTTTGCACTAATGATTTTAGCTGCATGTGGGTCAGATGGGGGAAGTGGCTCTAAGGATACGAACGAGAACGCTTCGGAGTCATCTGAAAAGCCCAAATTTTTAAGCTTATTAACTGGTGGAACACAAGGTACTTACTATGCACTTGGCGGTACATTTGCTGATTTAATTACGACAGAAACGGATATCAAAACAACTGCTGAGGTGTCTCAGGCATCTGCTGCTAATATGACTGCTTTGCAAGAAGGTAAAGGCGAAATTGCATTTGTTCAAACGGATATTGCTTACTATGCTACGGAAGGAAAGTTAATGTTCGATGGAAAGAAAATTGATACAATTTCAGCTTTAGGTGCTCTTTATCCTGAAACAGTACAATTAGTTACTACAGAAGCAACAGGCATTAAGACTTATGCGGATTTAAAAGGGAAAAAAGTGTCTGTAGGGGCACCTGGTTCAGGTACTTATGCGAATGCCGAGCAATTACTGGAGATTCACGGCTTAACGATGGATGATATCAAAGCTCAAAATTTAGATTTTGGGGAGTCAACAGATGGTCTTCAATCAGGCCAAATTGATGCGGCATTTATTACTGCAGGTACGCCAACAGGTGCAGTTGAAGCGTTAAATGCTACAACGAAAGTAAATATTGTTGGTGTAGATGCAGGTAAAGCAGATGAATTAATTGCTAAATATCCTTATTATGCAAAGGATACAGTAAAAGCAGGGACTTATGGAATTGCAGAAGATACAGAAACAGTTTCAGTTCTTGCTATGTTAGCCGTGAAAAAGGAACTACCAGAGGATGTTGTCTATGCTATGACAAAAGCTATCTATGATAATACTGATAAAATCTCTCATGATAAAGGTAGATTTATCAAAGCTGAAACAGGTTTAGATGGAATTAGTATTGACATTCATCCAGGCGCTCAAAAGTACTTTGATGAGAAAAAATAGACAAAACGATTACTAAAATATGAAGGGGGCTCGGATTGCGTAAAGCTTCGAGTCTTTTTCCTACTATACGGTGAAGTATAGGCGAGTAGCTTTTAAAGTGGGGAGAAGGATGAAATGCAACAGGGGAAAGTTAGTATTACAGTAGTTTTAGTAATCTTCTGCTTAATTATTGTAGTTATTCTTCCATTTCAAAAGGTATTCAGCTTTACAGAAACGCGCATGGCAAATCCGAGAGTGCACTACATACCAATTACTGAAAGTGAAAAATTTCAAATTAGATATACCCACTCCATACATAATTCAGATGTATACGAATCCTATCAATATGTTAAGGGAAATCGTATTCAGATGTTAGAGATGGAATATGAAGATTTAGCAATAGGTATGCCAGGCTATGCCGAGGAGGGCCAAACGTTTATAGAAAGGGACGGCAAATACGTTCTTCAATTTGATGACCATCGTGAAATTGACAATTTTACCATTTTAATTGGCGATTTGGGTTTAGACCTGGTATTCAACTACGAAGACGTGGAATATGATTTAAAAAAAGATTTACAAAGGGGAAAATCCTATTTATTTGAAATCAGGCACCTATCACTATACGAACAGTGGAAAGGAGTAAGAATGAAATGACAACACAGGAAAAAGCAAAGAAAGAAAGAGTAGAAGAATTCGAGCAAATTTCTGCTGAAGAGCAACAAGCTATATTAGAAAAATATGATATTGAATCCAACGTAAGAGCTGTAACAGGTATTATGAGGCATGTCATTTTCTATGGTCTTTTAGCATTCTCTTTGTTTCAACTTTATACAGCCATTTTCGGGCAATTCCCAGCACAAATTCAACGTACCATCCATTTAGGCTTTGGTTTGACACTTATTTTTCTACTATTTCCTGCTCGTAAAAAAGCACCAAAGTACAAAATTGCATGGTTTGATTATTTATTGGCTTTGCTTTCAGTGGGAGTAGGGTCGTACTGGTCTTTAAACTATACTGAGCTTGTGAATCGCAATGGCTCCATCACACAAATGGATTTTATTGTAGGTCTTATCGCTGTTGTATTAGTGCTTGAAGCCGCTCGTCGTGCCGTTGGGATACCAATTACGATTATTGCAGCTTGTTTCTTAATTTATGCTTACTATGGTCCATATTTTCCGGCATTTATGGCACATAGAGGACAGGATTTAGAGAGTATTGTAAACCTTATGTATTTTACAACAGATGGAATTTTTGGCACACCGATTAGTGTGTCAGCCACTTTTATATTTGTATTTTTACTCTTTGGAGCTTTTCTAGTAAAAACGGGGGTCGGTCAGTACTTTAATGATCTAGCCGTTTCATTGGCAGGTAAATTAATAGGAGGCCCAGCAAAAGTAGCAGTCTTTTCAAGTGCACTACAAGGTACTATTTCGGGAAGCTCTGTAGCCAATGTCGTAACATCAGGCTCCTATACGATTCCAATGATGAAAAAACTAGGCTATCGTAAAGAATTTGCAGGTGCAGTTGAAGCGGCAGCGTCAACGGGTGGTCAGCTAATGCCACCAATTATGGGGGCAGCGGCTTTCCTAATGGTAGAGTTTATTGGTCGTGGCATTACCTATTGGGATATAGCGAAAGCGGCAGCTATTCCAGCACTTCTATATTTTACAGGTATTTGGATTATGACGCACTTTGAAGCAAAACGAGTTGGTTTAAAAGGTCTTAGAGATGATCAAATGCCAAACCGAAAAGAAGTTTTTAAGAAAATTTATCTTCTATTACCGATTATTGCGATTATCGTGCTAATGTTGACGGGGACACCTGTTATGCATGCAGCGTTGTACGGAATCATTATTTCGATTGGGGTTGCAATGTTTAATAAGGAGACACGGCTTAAACCGATGGATGTGATAGATGCATTGGTGGAAGGCGCTCGTACTGCGTTAGGTGTAGTGGCAGCAACAGCTTGTGCAGGAATTATTGTAGGGGTTGTTGTCAAAACAGGGCTTGGTTTAAGTCTAGCCAATAGTTTAGTAGCTTTGGCTGGTGGTAGTATTATTTTGACATTAATTTTCGTGATGATTGCCTCCCTTATACTTGGTATGGGTGCACCAACTACCGCAAATTATGTGATTACATCCACAATTGCAGCTCCAGCCATTGTAGCATTATTATCACCTAACACACCGCAAGAGTTAGTGCCAGTAGTTGTATTACTATCGGCTCACTTCTTTGTGTTCTACTTTGGAATTATTGCAGATATTACACCACCTGTAGCTTTAGCCGCCTTTGCAGCCTCAGGGATTTCAGGTGGGGATCCTATTAAAACAGGAGTTAATTCAGCCAAGCTTGCTATTGCGGCATTTATTATACCGTATATGATTGTCTTTTCACCGTCTTTACTAATGATTGATACGACAGTACCACAGATAATATGGGTTGTATTTACTGCTATTACAGGAATGGTTGCCATCGGTTCGGGTGTTATTGGGTATTGGTACCGTAAACTGTATTGGTTTGAAAGAATAGTAGGGATAGCCACTGGTCTATTACTTATTTATCCAGAGAAATTCTCGGACTGGGTAGGTTTAGGCATCTTTGTTATCATGTTTGTAATTCAAGTATTATCAAATAAAAAAGGCAGTGATAATGATCATACGAATGGAAAAACAGGTGTGACAATATCGTAAATTTTTGATTTTATACAATATACATCTGCTCTATTAATAGCTGGCTAACAAATTTCTGTCAGCTATTAATGAGCAAATTTTTGATTTTATTGTAATTTGTTGGAAATTATAATGTGTTGATTGTTCTAAAATAGAGATTGGTTTTATATTTTTAATGCATAATGAGTATAATTTATTGCATTTTATCGAAATCCTATTGTATAATTCTTTTATCAGAAAATTCAATTAAATAAAAGGGGGGTGCTACAATGGGTAAATTGTTAAATTCAAAATTTGAGACATACCTAATGGATCAAGAATATGATCTAAAGGAAGAGGAAGAAAAAAATGAGGAGCCATTAGCGATGGTGCAATATGAGGAATATCCTGAAGGGTTTTTTACAAGTTTATAATGAATACATGATGGGCTATGTTGAAAGAGATAACAACTTTTAACATAGCCTATTTATTTATGTCTTAGGCAGTTTTAAATAGCATATAAATTTATTAAGCTTTTTCATATTAATGGGTCTTACTGCGTATATACTTTTATAAAAAGGATTCATGTATAATGTAAAGCAAAAATGCGTATAGAGGTGTCGTTATGTCAAAAGCTATAACATTAGAAGAAACAATGTATCAATGGTTCGAGCATTTTCACAATTATCCAGAAGTGAGCTGGAAGGAGTTCGAGACAACAAAAAAATTAGCGTCAATATTAGAAGAATTAAATGTTTCTTATCGTCTGCTGGGGGATGTCCCGGGATTAATTGCAGAAATTGGAGCAGGTGAAGAAGTTGTTGCGGTGCGTGCTGATATTGATGCTTTGTGGCAAGAAGTGGATGGGGAATGGCAGGCGAATCATTCTTGTGGTCATGATGCTAATATGACCATGGTGCTTGGGGCATTATTACTACTTAAAGATCAATCATTGCAACATCGTGTCCGTTTTATTTTCCAGCCTGCCGAGGAATTAGGGAATGGTGCATGTGCTGCTTTTGATCGAGGAGCGGTTGATGGGGTATCACATTTATTTGGTGTACATTTAAGACCTATTGAAGAACTACCTCTCGGTAAAGTTTCACCAGCTATTCATCATGGTGCTGCCTATTTTCTAGAAGGGGCTATTCAGGGGATTGATGCACATGGGGCGAGACCACATCAAGGTAAAAATGCCATTGATGTCATTATGGCTGTCCAACAAATGTTAAACAGTATTCATCTATCGCCTTTTGAGCCACATTCTGCAAAGTTAACAAAAATTATTGCTGATGGAGGTAGTACAAATATCATTCCAGGAAATGCTAGTTTCTCGATGGACATTCGAGCACAGCATAATCACCAACTTGAATTACTTCGTAGCAAAATTGAGTCTGGTTTAAAAGCAATTCAGCAGCAGTTTGAAATAGATATGGATTGGAAGTGGGTTGATTTCACACCAGGTGCGGAAGTTTCAGCAATTGCTGCAAAAATGGCGAAAGAGGCAATTGTTGAAACATTGGGCGAACAATATTTAGCAGATGAAATAACGACCCCAGGTAGTGACGATTTCCATTTTTATACGGTAAAGAAGCCAGAATTAAAAGCGGCAATGATTGGCATTGGGGCAAACTTAACACCAGGATTACATCACCCTAAAATGACATTTGATCGTAGTGCCTTAATTGATGCTGCTAAAGTACTTGCTTGCGTATTAGAAAAAAAACCTGAATAAAAAAATATTTTTTTAGCTATGTGAAAAATGCAATGATTTTTTCATATAGCTTTTTTTGCATGGGAATTCCCTGAAATGCATGGATATTCAAGGGTTTTTCGAGGCTTCTTATTGCTACTTGAAAGCGTTTTATTGCCCTAAAACAAAGAGATTTGCTAGAGAGGCATAATTTTTTTGCGTTGACTTTTAATTTTTTGAATATTAAGCTAAAAAACGTAAAAAATTATTTGCGTCTTTGAAAAACCGAAAAGGGATTTGGTGCAAAAAAAGGGGATGGAAGAATGAAAAAGGATATTAATGCGGGCTGGGCACTACTAACTTTTGCAGTTATGATCATTACTATGTTGATTACAGTAGTTGTTTTAGAGCAAAGTCCTCACGTACCTCTTCTTGTTGGCACAACTGTAGCAGCAATTGTTGCCAAAATGCATGGATACAAATGGTCTGAAATTGAAGAAATGATGTATAAGGGGATACGTTTGGCATTACCTGCCATTGTCATTATTATTTTAGTAGGTTTGACAATTGGAGCATGGATTGGCGGCGGAGTCGTAGCAACGATGATTTTCTATGGCTTAAAATTAATATCTCCAGCGTGGTTTTTAGTAACGATTATGCTGTTATGTTCAATCGTGTCACTAGCTATTGGTAGTTCGTGGTCGACAATGGCGACAATCGGTGTCGCAGGCATGGGTATTGGTTTAAGTATGGGTATTCCAGCGGCTATGATCGCCGGGGCAGTTATTTCAGGTTCTTACTTTGGTGATAAAATGTCACCATTATCAGATACAACGAATCTGGCAGCTGGTTTAACAGGTACTAATTTATTTGAACATATTAAGCATATGCTTTATACAACGATTCCAGCGTTAATTATTTCACTGGTTGTTTTCGGATTTTTGGGTAGAAAATTTGCAGATGTTTCGATGAAATCGGAAGAAATCTTAACAACGTTAAAAGTAATGGATGAAAGCTTTGTTATCTCTCCTTTACTCTTACTTGTACCAGTGGGTGTTATTGTTTTAGTAGCTAAAAAAGTTCCAGCAATTCCAGCTTTAATTATTGGGATTGTTTCCGGCTTCTTACTACAGATTTTTGTACAGGGTGGTTCAGCTGCAAGTGCTGTACAAGCATTACAAGCTGGATTTGAAATCTCGACAGGTAATCACATGGTAGATGAATTATTTAACCGTGGTGGTTTAGATTCTATGATGAATACGGTTTCAATGACCATTGTAGCGATGACATTCGGTGGGATTCTAGAGTATTCAGGCATGTTGAAAGCTCTGATGAATGTAATTGTGAAGTTTGCTAAATCTACAGGTAGTCTTATTGCTTCGACAATTGCAGCGTGTGTCACAACGAATGCAACGTGCTCAGAGCAATACATTTCAATTGTAGTCCCTTCACGTATGTTTGCAGGTGTCTATCAGCAACGAGGCCTACATTCTAAAAATCTATCTCGTGCTTTAGAAGATGGGGGAACATTAACATCTGTTTTCTTCCCATGGAATACTTGTGGTGTGTTTATTTTAGCGACATTGGGTGTAGGCGCTATGGAGTATGCACCATATGCTATTCTTAATTTCATGGTACCTATTATTTCCATTATTTATGGATACATTGGATTTGCTATTGTTAAATTAACACCAGAAGAAATAGCAGAAGCAGAGAAACGTAAAAAGGAACAAGAGATGGAAAACACTGATAATATGGTAATGGTTGATTAATCATAAGAATTCTCGTAGATGCTCAGCATTTACGAGAATTCCTTTTATATAGTTGGTTAATAGGTGGCGAAATTTAATTCATAAATGGTGCGAGGTCTACCTTGTTGATGTGTCATTTCTTCGCCAACGACCTTTGCATAACCTTGATCTACTAATTTTTTAATAATACGCTCAGTTGTACGTCTAGTAACCTGTAGATATTCTGAAAGATTCTGCGATGTAAATTGTGCAGATTGCCTTTCATGACTAAAATTGATGATTTTAGAGATATTTAATGGACTTAAGTTTGTCAGTTTGGCCATTTGTAATACATAAGGATCATCTGTTTTTAAAGATAATTTACCTTCTGATTTTGGAAAGGGACCCAATAGATTTTTATGTTCATCTAGTATATAAATTTCAAACGGTTTTGAAAATGTTAAGGCATGCTGGGCATTTTGGGTGGCTTCTAAAATAGAGTGTCCATACCCGAAGGCTAGTTTAAATGGTATTTCTATTTGTTTAATTAGCTCTTCTAAAGCTTCCTTTTCGAGTGCATTTTGTAAATGTCCAGCAGTTGTATAGAGCTCAAAGGTATGCGATGAAATTTGTTTATACGTTGAAAAGGTAGCCTTCGCAATTTGATTTAAAATAGCTGAATCGATGAAAGAATCAGTAGGAGTCTCAAAAAATCCAACTACGGCCTTAAATGATTCGGATTTTGTTAACAGCGATTTGGTTTTGGTTTCTTCGAGACATTGAATAATCGAATTCGTGGCATCTATCATGCGCATGGCAGGTATTTTCTGTGCTTGTAATGTATCAAAAACACTGTGGATACTTGTAATTACGAAATCTATAGTTTTGGTATTCCACAACGCAATGTGACGCTTTAATATATGTTCTGTTGGTTCTGTAATAGAAATATGTTGAATATGTGGCTTCGGACCCATATATTCAATTCCTGCTAGAACATTATCTACAAATGCTGGATTCATTACATCAATCGAAATTCTATTGATTGGTACAGCATGTTTAGCTACTAGTGATAATAGAGTTGTAGAGATAGTTGTTTCATCTTGTTTAATGTAATTCCAAGGTATTGGTAGTTCCGAGAGGAGAGATTGAGCATGTAAAAAGGGTAATGTTCCTCCGAATAAAAGAGCATCACAGGGTTTAATTTGCTTCATTAAAGCTGGCGCCTCAGAGGGGTGACTGTAAAGATAAAATTCTAATTGAATATTGTCTATATTTTGTGCGATACTAATAATACGCTTCATAAATGCTTGAGAACAAATAATCGCTATTTTCGTAGACATGGGCATCGTTCCTTTTCTATTTTTTTAAATATTTAGCGACGTATTAGCGACATATATAACAACGAAGGAGACTGATTATTATGAAAATCCAACAAGTAGAAATTTATGCTATACATTTACCGCTAATTGATCCGTTTATCATTAGTTATGCTACATATGATACAATGCCTTCTATTATTTTAAAAGTAACAACTGATACTGGTATTGTGGGGTATGGAGAAGCGGTTCCTGATGAACATGTTACAGGTGAAACTTGGGAAAGCACATATGCTGTGCTTCAACATCATCTTGCACCTGCTGTTATTGGTGAAGATCCGTTGGCCTTTGAAAAATTGCACGATAAAATGAATAAGGTTGTGAAAGATGTTCCGGCAGCAAAAGCAGCTATTGATATTGCTTGCTTTGATATAGCTGGAAAAGCATTGGGGGTTCCTGTGTATCAGCTTTTAGGTGGGCGTTATCATGAAAAATTCCCTATCACACATGTGTTAAGTATTGGAACGCCCGAGGCAATGGCTGAAGAGGCTGCTAAGCGTGTAGAAATGGGGTACCGTTCATTTAAAATGAAGGTAGGTACAGAGGTAACCCGTGATGTTGCTCGTATTAAAGCAGTAAGAAAGCAAGTGGGTGAAGATATCGCCATCCGAGTAGATGTCAACCAAGGGTGGGGAAATGCTGCAACTACTTTACAGGGCTTACGTGCGATGAAGGAATTAAATATTGATTGGTTAGAGCAACCTGTTGATAGTGAAGATATCGATGGAATGGTAGAGATTAAGTCGAAATCTGATGTGCCTCTAATGATCGATGAGGGAATTCGTGGAGTACGTGAGATGCGTGAAATCATCGCCAAGCGTGCTGCAGATAAAGTAAATATAAAATTAATGAAATGTGGCGGCATCTATCCAGCCATGAAACTAGCAGTTATGGCAGAAATGGCAGGTATAGAATGTCAAGTTGGTTCCATGGTTGAATCCTCAGTTGGCTCTGCAGCAGGTTTCCATGTAGCATTTTCTAAGAAAATTATGACAAGTGTTGAATTGACAGGACCATTGAAGTTCTCGAAAGACGTGGGTAATCTTCGTTATGATGTTCCTTTTATCTGTTTAAATGAACAACCGGGGCTGGGTATTGACGTAGATGAAGCTGTTATGAAGGAATTATGCAAGTTTTCAACTGTTGTCACAGCCTAAGGAGGCGAAATATGGAAAAAATATATGAAGGTATGCTAGGGGAGACTCCATTCTTTGTCACAGAGTTAACAACTCAACATTTACAACAAATCGAGGACTTGCAGGTGGAGGTTTATGAAGCTTTAGCTGACAAGAGCATCTTGCAGCCTTTGAGCACCGAGGAATTCGAATATATTTTAAATGGTCAAGGTATGATGATAGGTGCTTACACAGGAGAGAAATTGATTGCCTTCCGTGCCCTATTAAATCCTCCTATTGATGAGGAGCATCTTGGGTATGATTGTGGAATTCCTGAAAACGAATTTAATCGAGTTTTATATCAGGAGATTTCCAATGTGTCACCAAAATACCGTGGCTATGGTCTACAAAAAACATTAGCAACAGTAGTGATGAGTAACATCGATGTGGAAAAATACGATTACGTTTGTTCAACGGTTAAGCCATTTAATATTCCGAGCTTAAAGGATAAGTTCTCTCAAGACCTCGTTATTAAAGGATTAAAAATTAAATATGTAGATAAACTACGCTATATATTCTATAAGGATTTACGTCAAGAGCTCCCTTTATTGACAGAACAACAAGTAATTAACATGGGAGATACAACGGCTCAACAGCAGCTTTTAAAGCAGGGCTTTATTGGTACGTCTATGTATGAGGAAAATAATGATTGGTTTGTAGTATACGAAAAATAACATAAAAAGCCTTATCTTTCACATGTATTGGTGGAAGGTAAGGCTTTTTCGTCGTGCTATTATTTCTTCATTGGACAAAATCCGCATGCCATTAATCCCGGTATATCTTTCGAAAAACAACAAGATTTACGGACAGGAACATTTACTAAATTTGTTGGACTTAGACCACCTGTATATTGTGCCCACCAAGATTTATTGGAGAAGTGCGCCCATGTTTTAGGGTCCTCCAATATCTCTATATCCTCCATAGCTTGATCAGCTAAGCCGGGATTTGAAAGTAAAATATGATAATGCCATAGTAAATAGCCAAAGAAATTTTCCCATATAGTAAGAGGGGAGATTGAAGTCACTTTTCGAAGTTGTTGTACAATCACATGACCGTCGTATAGGATTTTCTCAATGACCGTCTGACGTTCATCCTCTTCAACATAGCGCCAATCATTTGGATTAACAAACATAGCGACTGTAAAGCTGTTGAATTCCTTGGCAGCATCGAAGCGTAATTCAATTGGCTTGCCATCCCACACCTCGTCATAAGCGGCGAGCATATAAAGCTGCATAGCAAAAAACATCCCATAGCGACGTGCGAAGTGAGAAATTGCGGCAGTCTCCGTAGCGGCGTCTGTGATACCCATCATGAGATTTAAAAAATCGGGATGGTAAAAGTCTTTATGTATATCAGCTAAAGTAAATAACGTTCGTTTTGGTTCTGTTGTATAAATACTATAGGAATTTAATTGTTGAACTTGATCCATCGTTAAAGCTGGCATGATGATCCCCTTTTCTTAAGAGCTTTCTTAATACAATTATAAAGTAATCATTTTTGCTTCACAAATGGAATGCCATATAGTAAAATACATTAAACATATAAGAAAGGTGGGTTTTAGAATGTCATTGCCTAATGCGATTCCAAGACCACTGGTACGACTTAATCAATGGACGATTCTATTAAGTGTGTTTGTCACATGGATAACAGGAGCCATATGGGTTTTAGTCATTCCATTGGTTGCAAATTTAATGGGAGTATTCTGTAACTATAATCCTATTATTCGTTTTGGGAGGTTGTTTCTTAAAAAAGCTCCATCTACCTATATACCAGAGGATGCGCAGCAACAAAAATTTAATGCCAGTATAGCTAGCTTTTGTTTATCTGGTGGCTTGTTAGGCTATCTATTAAATTGGCAGGTAGTAGGTCATATCTTTACGGCAATGGTAGCGGTAGCTTCTTCCGTTGCTATAGCTGGTTTCTGTATAGGCTGTTTTTTATATTTTCAACTGAAGCAATGGCAGTATCGCCGCTCGTTAAAAAAATCTTTTTAAAAAAATTATTAGATTATTGTTGACAATTTAATTGATAATGATTATCATTATCGTATAAAGATTATTCCTCCACTACAATACAGTGTAGAGAGGATGAACTTTAGCTACTTTTCTCCAGAAGTTTGCTAGTTCATGATTACGCTCCTAAAACCCCCCTCATTTTTTGGGAACGTGAAAATCTCAGACGACTCTTTCTATTATAGAATGGAGTCGTCTTTTTTTATCTTTTATTTTAATACAGCTACGGAGCTGTTAGGCAGAAGGCGTTTGTTGGACCGACCTTTTTTTTCCTAGAATCATTGTGTAATAACTGTGCAGTAGCATTCCGACAATAATGACGCCTAGACCTGCGAGAGCAATTGAGTTAGGGAATGGTATACCTAATAGTATTACTTCACCAATAATGACAAAAAGAATTTCTGTTGACTGTGTCGCTTCAACAGCAGCTAGTTTGCCCTGATGATCTCTCACACGATCTGTTGCAATGAAAAATAAAATAGTTGCAATGACGCCTGAACTAATACCAACAAGTAATGATTGGAATAACTGGCTTGTGGAGGGAAGGCCGACTGTGAACAGGGCATAAATAGCCATGATAATCCATGCTGGCATCGATGCGATTGTCATACCAAGAACGCGTTGGAAGGTATCAATACGCCCTCCACAGACGTGCATCATTTTACGATTGCCGAGTGGATAAGCAAATGCAGCGACGATGACAGGTAAAATTCCAAGCATTAAACTTTTAAACGAAACTGATTGTGCTTGAGGTATTTGGATTAGTAAAATACCTACTAATATGACGCAAGAGATTAGAAGTGAAATGAAGGGTATTTTTTGACGTACTTTTCTCTCTGCAATAACGGTCATAAAGAGTGGAGCTAATAATACACCAGCAACAATGGTAAATTGCCAAGTGCCAGAAACCAGCCAGCCTGGACCAAATGCTGCTGCATAAGTTAACGGTGCATAGAATAAAACAAATCCTACAAAGCTCCAAAGAAGCCAAGCTGTAGGTTGTGCTTTTATTTCGCTAGATAATTGTGAAAAGCCTTTGCGATAAAACACAATGATAAGTAAAAAGGGTAGCATAAAAAAATACCGTAATGATGCACTCCATAGCCAGCTACCTCCTTGCATTTCCATGGCATGATTTAAAATAAATGTTACAGCAAAGAAAAGGGAAGCTACTATGCCTATAGCAATTTCTTTCATAATGATCACCTCGATTTGACTCATAATTCAAATTATTTATGTAATTAGAATATTCAGTAATTAATAGTGAGAAAATGACGAAGAAAGGATAGTACCTTCCTCCGTTATCTTTCAATTCTGTTTAAAAACTTCTTGGGCACAAGGTAAACTATTTTGCCCGTTGTTCAAATAGCTGAACGATTTCAATGATGACTTGTGTTGCCTTTTCCATTGTTTCAGCGGATACATATTCAAATTTACCATGCATATTTTCGCCACCGGCAAAAATATTTGGTGTTGGTAAGCCCATATAAGATAATTGTGATCCGTCAGTACCACCACGTATAGGTAAGGTAATTGGTGTAATATCTAATTTTTCCATTGCCTCACGAGCGATGTCCACGATTTCTTTTACAGGTTCTATTTTTTCACCCATATTATAGTATTGATCTTCAATAGTAATGCTTAAAGCATCCTCACCAAATTGAGCTTGAATTTTGGCTGCAGCAGCTTGCATTAACTGTTTCTTCTCTTCGAACTTTTGACGATCATGGTCACGAACGATATATGATAGCTCTGCATGCTCGATAGCCCCTTTAAAGCCCATTAAATGAATGAAACCTTCATAACCTTCAGTCTTTTCAGGAACCGCCTCTGTAGGCATTTCATTTTGGAAGGCAATAGCCATTGTAATCGCGTTGACCATTTTATTTTTTGCAGATCCAGGATGGACGCTTGTTCCTTTTGTTATCACTTTTACCCCAGCAGCATTGAAGCTTTCGTATTGTAGTTCACCTAATGGTCCGCCATCCATTGTATAGGCATAGTCTGCTCCAAATGCAGCCACATCAAATTTATGTGGGCCACGGCCGATTTCCTCATCAGGTGTAAACGCCACACGTAATTTACCATGCTTAATACTTGGGTTTTGGATAAGGTACTCCATAGCTGTTATAATTTCTGCAATACCAGCCTTATCATCTGCTCCTAACAATGTCGTACCATCTGTCGTAATAAGTGTTTGACCAATGTAATTTTGAAGCTCAGGGAAATCAGCTGGTGACATTACTAAGTTTTCGTTTAGCTGAATATCTCCACCATCATAATTATCTAAGCGCTGCGGATTTACATTTGTTCCTGTAAAATCCGTAGTTGTGTCCACGTGTGCTAAAAAACCGATAGTTGGAACGTCTTTATCTGTATTTGCTTCTAGCGTCGCAAATAAATAGCCATTTTCATCTAATGTAATGTCTGTTAAGCCTATAGTAGCAAGTTCATCTTTCAAAACATGTAACAGATCAAATTGTTTTGGTGTAGAAGGTGTAGTTTCACTTGTGAAGTCTGATTGTGTATCAATTTTTGCATAACGTATTAACCGCTCAATTACTTGTTCTTTCATAAGTATGGCCCCCTAATGTGTATGTGTAATTATTGTAACACTTTACTTCGGATTTCGGAATATTGAAGAATACTTAAAGCTATTAGTAATTGGGCACTATAGTAAGTCAGCATAATTACTTCATGAGAAAGAGGTAGTGGCATTACAAATTTATTAATAGATAAATAGGAATCTGAGGCAATAAATAACAAAGCACCTATTGTTGCGAATTTAGAGCCAGTTTTAATTGCTGTCCATCCCATCGTTAAAATGACTGCGATATAGGCGATTACTGCGATAGCTAGAATCGTTTCACCAGTTTTGAAAACTGATCCTGCAATCCAAATGGCCATCCCTGCTCCGTAAAGTAATAAGATTATTTTGGCCCATCTGGGTATCGGTTGCTCGTTTGCAGATGAGAAGGCAAAAATATAAAAGATATGACCGATTAGAAAACTAGTTAGGCCAACTAAAAACCATTGCAGTGTATAGTCACCAACCATACAAAATACTAGACCTATGATAATCAGCAGTTGATATTTTTTTATATGTGCTCGTTTTTGAATAGCCGCTAAAATAATCATCAACAACATAGGGATGACTTTAAAGATTAGTTGTAAACTTTCTGGAATATGGGAAAAAAGAAAAATATAATACAACCCAAATAAAATAATGAATGCCATGAATAATTTCTTAACCAATATATTCAGCTCCTTTTCTATTGAAATTCTTTCTTTCTGATAGAATTCCTTTATTTAACTATGCAGCAAATGTTTTGTGAGGCGAAGGGACTCCTTCTGCGAGGTTGAAATAATCTGAACATAATGACGCCGACATGTATTTTAATATACCCTATGTATGAAACTTTTTTAGTATGTAACCGTAAATAAGAAGACAGAAAGCTTTAGGAGAGGATGAACCAAATGACTAAGCTACTACTAGCTTCTGCAGTCATTGCAATAATCGCGAGTGTGTTAGTAACACCGCTTATTACTAAGAAGCGAGAAGATGGAAAATCTAGAAAGGTGATTGGATACTTTTTTATTGGTGTCTTTGTGCTAGGGTTTTTAGCAACAGGACTCACTTTGTATGTAACAAAAATTGACGTCAATTGGCTTGTTTTCTGGCCAGTTATTATTTTATTAACGTTAATTGGTGCAATGCTAGCAAGTGGCATTGAACGAAAAATAAAAGGTGTTTTATTTTTAGCAAGCTTAGGTGTTGCAGTCTATGTTCTATCAGCACCATTATGGAACGCGAATGAGAAATTTAAGTCTTCAGAGATGAAGGAAGAAGTGGAGCTAAAGCCGTTTGATGAGACACAGACACCTGCAAGTGTTCCACCAAAATTTGCTCGTAATAAAATGAAAAAGGCATTCGGGCAAGTACCGAATACAAGCTATTATGAATTAGGTCGTTTACAAATTCAAAAAGTAAAAGGTGAATATGTTTATATCGCTCCAGTTGAATTTTCTGGATTCTTTAAATGGATGAATGGTGATACAACACCTGGTTACTTTATTATGAGTGCTACAGATTCAGCAGATAATCCTAAATTTGTAAAAGAGGAAATGAAATATGTTCCTTCAGCCTATTTAAATGCCAATTTAGAACGTCATATTCGTTTACAACATCCATTCCTTATATTCTACGGAGATGTACAACTTGAAGTAGATGATGAAGGGAAGCCTTATTACATTCGCTCATATGGTGAATTTATTTCGGGGCGTAATGGCTTTGATGTAAAAGGTATTGTCTTGGTCGACGCACTTACAGGGAAGTCGGAAGTGGTTAAGCTTGATGCTATACCTGATTTTATTGATGGTGCAGTTTCACCAGAGACTGTAAGCTTACAGAACAGTTATTTCGGTAATTATGTTCATGGTTTTTGGAACAGTATGTTTGGTAAAAAAGATGTAAAAATTCCTTCGGACGAAGGGACAGAATCGAATGTCAGTCCTATTTTTGATGAAAAAGGCGATATGTATTACTTCACAGATTTTACAAGTCCTAAAGAGGGCGTAGATTCTATGTTAGGTTATTCCTTAACGAATGCAAGAACAGGGGAAGCAACCTATTACACAGGTAATCTAGATTCAAGCTATATGGACTCACAGGGGAATTTGCAAATTATCGAAAAGAAATTTATTGAGAAAAAATGGGCTGGTGAAATGCCAGTACTCTACAATTTTTATGGAGAAGCTAGCTGGCTAACGGCGGTGCTTGATTCAAATGGATTTTTACAAAATTATTTCATCGTGTCAGCAGCCAATCCGGAAATTTCTGTTTACGCTACTACTCCAAGAGAAGCGCTGAAGCTATATAAAACTGCTTTAAGTCGTGGAGGAAATACGGTAGATGGTAGTTCAAATGCAGAAGAGAAACAGGCTAGCGGAAAAGTTGTCCGAGTTTACAAGGAACGACTTGGTGATTTTACGACGATTTCTTTCTTATTAAGCAATGGTGAAAATTACTTAGTAAGTGCCGAAACAGAACCTTTAGCTATTTATTTACAAGAAGGTGACGAGGTTATTATCAAATATGGTGAAACAGGGGAGCAATTCCTGCCAGTCCGTTCTTTAATTATTAAAGGCTTACAATAAAAAAGTAAAAGACGATCTTGTTCGTATTTCAAGGTCGTCTTTTTTATGTTTCTTCGTTTTGAATATAGCTAAGCATTTTTTCTCGATGGTTTATAAAGAGTGTTTTTGCATGATCGTTTAATGTGAAAGTATCTTGTATGTATCCTTTTAGCAATTTTTCCTCGTATGCAAAAGAATGGTTGCCCTCAGTTTCTAAAATATAGGATAGTAGAAGAGCGTGTAATACTAACACCTCTAAATTTTGCGTATTAGTAATAAATTTTAAATTGAGGATAGAGGTATGGGCAACAAATTGATTGACATAATCTATCGCATACTTATAAACGGTTATATCTGTTTCACGTTCAAGTCGTTTTCGTAGTTGGGTGCAAGCAGCATTAAGCTCTTCAATTTTTAAAAATAAACCTCTTACACTTCTCTTATGTTGTTGTTCTAAGGTACGAGCAAGATGTTTATTGATATAGGACATTGCTTGTATAACTCCTTTCGTAAATACATAATCATTTATTAATATGAATGGAATTGTTGGAAAATGGAAGAGTCTTTTCGTTTAATTTAATATTGTACTTAATAGATATATCGAGACATAATGACTAGAGTTAATACAAAGAGGTAACGAAATTATGAAAAAAATGGGGTTATTATCATCCGATAGTAACCCCATTTCAGTGGAAGTGATTTATTTCCAGTTAAATCCTTTAGTAGCTAAAAACTCTTTTATATGTGAACGACGTTGTTCGATTAAAAAATCAGCCATTTGCTTTGTCCAATTATCGATTTTTCTGTTAGATGATCGACTATTATAATACGCTTCCATTGTCTCATTATACGCTGGTAAAAGTTCATCATACTTTTCTGAATTGTATTCATTTTCATGTAGTACAGCAGACACAGGCAACCGTGGCTTTACCTCATTACGGCGAACAGGTATGCCGATTGTTAGACCGAACAACGGGAAAACGTGGTCTGGTAGATTAAATAATTCACTTATTTCTGAAGGGTTATTACGGACTCCTCCAATATAGCAAATACCATATCCCATTGATTCTGCAGCAATAACAAAATTTTGCGCAAACAATGATACATCAGCAACTCCAACAAGGACATTTTCTGCTGAATCAGCCACGATGTCTACTCCCTCTAATTTACCAGCCATTTGTAGGCGCTTGAAATCAACGCAAAAAACAAATGCTCCACCAGAAGTATCATACTGACGGGGATTTCCAGAGAGTAATCCCAATTTTTCTTTTTTATCTGCATCTGTTACCCATATAACACTATATGCTTGTACAAAATGTGACGTTGCAGCCATTTGGGCTGTTGCGATTAATTCTTCAATAATTTCTTTTGAGATTGGATTTCCATCATAGATTCTTACTGAAGAATGGTTTCGTAATAATTCTTTAACCATTTGTCTACTCTCCTTTGTCACTTATATATTAAGAGCATAGCACGCTTTCTAATCAAAATCGATGAAGAGGGGCATATAACTATATTTAAATAGTTTGAAATGTAGAATTTATCTCGGAAAGTTAAATATTTCTTTTAATATAGATTAAATATTCTAAATAGTATAAAATTATATAATCGGCTGTTTATTTGGTTGTGCTACCAAAAATTAGAATATCCTTATGCTGAAGAGGAGTGGGGGTAGCTCTTTTGATTAAGGATAAAGCCTCCTGCAGATTTGTTTGAAGCAGAGGTAATTTTGATGACAGAGATAATGGAACCAAATACTAGTTGAACAAAAATAAAGTGGGATGGAGGAATAAGGAATGGAAGAAAAGTTAGCGAAAAAGCTTCGCCATGAGCAATTACAGGGCAAGGTTGTAACAGCAGAAGAAGCAGCATCTTGGATTAAGAATGGTATGGTATTAGGGATGAGCGGTTTCACTCGTGCTGGGGATGTAAAAGTCGTACCTCTTGCGCTTGTAGAGAAAGCAAAAAAAGAGAGCTTCCAGGTAGATATATATACAGGCGCATCTCTTGGCCCTGAGGTAGACCAATACCTAGCGGAAGCTGGCGTTATTCGCAAACGAGGACCTTTCCAGGCAGATGCTGGTATTCGTAATAAAATTAATAGTGGTGATATCACATTTGTGGATGCGCATTTATCTCATAATGCGGAGTTAGTTCGTCAAGGCATTATAGGACCTATTGATTTTGCAATTATTGAAGCGGCTGCTATTACAGAAGATGGCTTATTAATTCCTACAACTTCAGTTGGTAACTCTCCGATTTTTGTGCAAGAGGCAGATCAAATCATCATAGAATTAAACGTAGCACAGCTTGATGCATTAGAGGGCGTACATGATATTTTCGTTCCTGCACAACAAGGGAAACGTGACCCAATTCCTTTACAAAATGTGTCTGATCGTCTTGGTACAATTGGTATTCCATTAGACTTGAATAAAGTAAAAGGTATTGTAGTTTCTGACATTTTAGATGCCCCATCAACAATTGTTCCTGCTGACGAGGAAACAGATATTATGGCTAATCACCTGTTAAACTTCCTGCGTGAAGAGATTAAAGTGGGCCGTTTAACAACAAGCTTGCGTCCAATTCAATCTGGGGTTGGATCAGTGGCGAATGCGGTATTACTTGGATTTAAAGATTCTGAGTTTGAGAACTTAGAAGTATTCTCAGAAGTACTTCAGGATGCAGTATTTGAATTAATCGATGCAGGAAAAGTGAATTTTGCTTCTGCTACTTCCATTACCCTCTCTGAACAAGTAGGAAACCGTGTTTATGGGAACTTTGAAAAGTATGCGGATAAATTAGTATTGCGTCCGCAAGAAATTTCAAACCAGCCAGAAATCATTCGTCGACTCGGTTTGATTTCAGTGAACACAGCATTAGAAGTTGATATCTACGGAAATGTTAATTCTACGCATGTTTCTGGTACTAAAATGATGAATGGTATAGGGGGGTCTGGTGACTTTGCTCGCAATGCGCGTTTGGGAATTTTTGTCACTAAATCCTATGCAAAGGGTGGCAATATTTCGAGCATTGTCCCAATGGTATCGCATGTGGATCATACAGAGCATGATGTTGATGTTATCGTAACAGAGCAGGGAGTAGCTGATTTACGAGGGCTTGCTCCAAAGGAACGTGTGGGACTAATTATTGATCATTGTGCACACCCTGATTATCGTGAGCAGCTATGGCAATACTTTAATGACGCTAATGAGACAACTGGTGGACATCATACACCGCATGATCTTGAAAAAGCGCTGTCATGGCATGTCAATTACGCAAAAAGTGGAACAATGAAAGACCCAGCTTTATCAAAATAGAGTTCTAATACAAAAGGCCTTGAAGGACAGCTGCTCCCTCAAGGCCTTTTAGTTAATAAATCTATCTAAGACGATTAATGCTTTACAATAGGCCAATCCATTTCCAATAAGTTGCAGAGAACAGCAGAATTAGGAGGAAGCCGAGAATCGTTAATGGAATACCTGATTTCAGGAAATCCTTTGTTGTAAATGCTCCTGTACCGTAGGCAAGCATATTTTGTGGTGCGCTAATTGGCAATAGGAAACCAAAGCTAATAACAAATTGTTGGACGATAACAAAACCAACCTGATCTACATTAGCAGTTAATGTGGAAGCTAACACGATAAACACAGGTATAAGTGCAGAGGCTAGGCTTGTTGCACTGGCAAAACCTAAATGAATAAGAATATTAAATAATGTTACGATAGCAATGGTAGCAAGAATTGGCATTGTATCTAGACCGAGTGAACCAAAAACTTTATCTGATAACCATGATGCACCTTTTGTATTCAGTAAAATAGTTCCGAGCATAATACCAACTGCAAAGACAATGATTGTTCCCCAAGGAATATGAGGTTCAACTTCCTTCCACGAATAAACGCCGATTTTAGGCATTAGTAGAACAGCAATGGCGATAATTGTAACCGTTGTTGTATCAAATGGATGGAGCTTGCCTTCCGTAGCCCAGAAAAATAGTAAAATTAATGATGTAATGATCAATCGAATTTCAGGTGCTTTTAATGGTCCAAGCTCAGCAAGCTGTTTCTTGATGACTTCTTTACCACCATCAATATTGCTCGTCTCAGGCTTAATAAGCGTAATCATAATGAAAAATAAGGCTACTGACATAATAATCGAGAATGGGGCAGCATAAAGTAACCAAGCACCCCATGAAATATTTACATTAAATTGCTCTTGGATGAAATTTAAAGCAACCATATTTTGCGCTGCCGCAGTTTTAATACCGATATTCCAAATGGAAACGGCTTGTACAGAAGTAATAACAAGCAAAGCAGCAAGTCGACTATCACGCGGTAAACCAAATGCTGCGACCATTCCAAGAAGTATAGGGACTACTGCGCCAGCACGTGCAGTAGCTGAAGGAACAAAAAATGCAAGGGCAATGGAAACTAATATAGCACCGAAAACAATAGCTTTTGTTTTTGTTCCTACAAGTGAAAGAATCCAGAGAGCAAGTCGTTTATGCAAATTGGTAATTTGCATAGCTGCTGCTAGAAAAAGAGCAGCTGCTACTAGGGCGACAGCAGAATTACTAAAACCACTTAATGATAGTTTTAAGGCGCTAGCGGTACCTAGTTGTGCTGTGGGATCATCCATGGAGGGTGCAAGACCTAGTAAAACGGTGACGAGTGCAATAATCATTGCAGAGCTAACAGGATATGAAACGGCCTCAGTTACCCAAAGGATGACCGCGAAAGCTAAGATGGCTAAAGCGCGCTGCCCAGCTACAGGTAACTCACCGTTATTAGGTAAAAAAATAATAATAATTAATAAAGCAAAAGCCAACCCAATCCATAAAGGCTTTAGATTACGCTTCGTTGCTGCTTGTTTAGGTGAAGACATATTTTCTCATCCCTTCTACGTCTACGTAAAAATGACGGTTATTATCCTTAACATCGGTCAACAAAATGTTTTTTTAAGATAAGAATTCATCCATTTATTATATAGAATGAAAGGAAGAAAAATATGTCAGTTTACAGCTTTAATAGTAATTAAAGAGAAAATTTGTGGTCATAAAAAATACAAATCTCTCTCGGGAAATACTATTTCTTTTTCTTGAAGGCAGAAGTAACTTTAGGCTCTGTTCCATTGGTTAAACGTTTAATATTTTCAAAGTGCAAAATAATAGCAATACCAAAAAGTAGAATGGCAATAATGGTTGGGCCTAATCCAGGAATCCATAAATAAGTAGCGGTACAAAAAACGAGGTAAAACTCTAATACACCAACAATTAAATAGTTCGTTGCGAAAGATAAAATAACAAATAGAATAAGTGCAAATAAACCAATCTTCCAATCAACCGCAAGTAAAATTCCAATGATGGAGGCAGTTCCTTTTCCACCGTTGAAGCCCATATAAAAAGGGAAATTATGCCCCAAAATAACCCCTGCAGCTATCAAGTAGGTGAGGAGCCATATTTGTTCTGCTGTTAAATGTGTTGCATCTGCTAAATAAAAATGTGCACCGACGATGGCTACGACGCCTTTTCCAATATCGATAAGAGCTACTAAAACGCCATATTTCCAGCCGAGTGAAAGCGTAGCATTAGAGGCACCAGCATTGCCATGGCCAGCTTTTTTTAAATCAACCCCGGATAAAAATTGTGCCACTTTAGAGCCGTGAATACAGCCAATCAAGTAGCCAACAACTAGAAAAAAGATCACGGCTTTTACCATAAAAATACTCCTTTCAAATTTTTTTCTAAAATAGTGTATGCGTTCATATTACGTAAAAGAGCAGACAGAAGTTTCGGAAAAAATAAAATTTAGATGTTGACAGAAAAAAACTCTATGCTTATACTTTGTAACAACGATGGAAATTGAATCTCATACTCTTATCAAGAGCGGCGGAGGGATAGGCCCTATGATGCCCGGCAACCAGTAGGTGATGAACTTACTAAGGTGCTAATTCCTACAGATTCTTACTTGGATCTGGCAGATAAGGGGAGGAAAACTTGCAACCGCAACCCTCTTCTTAGCTGAAGAGGGTTTTTGTTTTCTACAGAAAAATCCTCCTCATCTCCGGTACCATCGTAAAAAAAATAACCAAATGGAGGTACACAATGACAAATTTTAAACCAGAAACACTGCTGTTACATGGTGGTCAAGAGCCAGACCCTGTGACAGGTTCTAGAACAGTTCCTGTCTACCGTTCAACTGCTTTCGTTTTTAAAGACACTGCTCATGCGCAACGTCTTTTTGCCTTAGAGGAAGCTGGAAACATTTACACACGAATTACGAATCCGACAGTGGATGTTTTTGAAAAGCGTGTGGCTTTACTAGAAGGTGGAACAGCAGCAGTAGCACTTTCATCTGGTGCAGCAGCTATTGCATTTTCTATTTTAAATTTAGCTAGAGCAGGTGATGAAATTGTAGCTGCTAGTTCTTTATATGGTGGTACGTATAATTTATTCGCTAATACATTACCAAACTATGGTATTAAAACGATTTTTGTAGATGAAACAAACCCAGAAAATTTTAAGGCTGCCATTACCGATAAAACAAAAGCTGTCTTCGCTGAAGTTTACGGTAATCCAAGCTTAAAGGTTTTAGATATTGAAGCAGTAGCTAAGATAGCACATGACCACAGCTTGCCATTAATTATTGATAGTACATTTGCTTCTCCTTATGGTTCCACACCTATTGATTATGGTGCAGATGTGGTAGTTCACTCAGCAACTAAATGGATAGGTGGTCATGGTACAACTTTAGGTGGTGTTGTTGTAGACGCTGGTAAGTTTGATTGGACTAGTGGTCGATTCCCAGGCTTTACAGAGCCGGACGCTTCTTACCATGGTTTACGCTATGGAATCGATACAGCCTCTGCAGCTTTTGCTACAAAGCTACGTGTACAGTTGTTACGTGATTTTGGCCCAACATTAAGTGCAGATGCAGCTTTCAATCTATTACAAGGTTTAGAGACGCTTCATTTGCGTATCCCTAAACATAATGAAAATGCTTTAGCTGTAGCTGAATATTTACGCAACCACCCATCTGTGGAGTATGTAAATTATAATGGCCTTGAAGATTTTCCAACACATGAGTTGGCGAAAAAATATTTAAAAAATGGCTTCGGTTCAGTGCTTACCTTTGGCATTAAAGGTGGACGTGAAGCAGGACGAAAGCTTATTGATCATGTAAAGCTGTTTTCACATGTGGCAAATGTAGGTGATGCTAAGTCGCTAATTATCCATCCAGCATCTACTACGCATCAACAATTATCAGCAGATGAACTAATTCAAGCTGGTGTAACCGAATCGCTCATTCGCCTATCGATCGGTTTAGAGGCAGTGGAGGACATCATTGCAGATTTAGAGCAGGCTATTACTCAGGCAACAGCAGTAGCTGAACAAACAATAGAAGCTTAATATAGAATAGAGCGGTGAATGTTGTAGCGTTTACGTATTTTCTCATTCGAATAGCCTCATTTGGTATATGTTAAACGTTGCTACATCCACCAATTATTGCACCCGTTCATTGTCAGAACCTTTCAAAAAATAATACCGAGTATTTTTATATGCATTATTGACTTTGTTAAAACCTTGTTATATACTTGGAAATAAGTTAAGTGTACGGAAAAACCTCTTGGAAAAGGTAACTGTTTTCATAAGTGCTCCCCCACTTTTGAATAGATAGGAGAGTAGTTACATAGCCAGTGGCTACTCTTCAAAAAACTAATGATAAAGGAGTGTTTAAAATGGGTAATGTCTATAGTGCGCAAAACATTGCATCTTATTTAATTTATGAACTAAATGAAGGCCATGTATTTGTCAACAACCAATCCATTCAACACATCCTTACATTAGTAGAACGTAAATGGCAACAAATTTTTGGTCATTCAGCGTATCAGGAACAGGTATGCACAGATGATAATGGCTTTATGGTTAAGGAAGTTTATGAGACATATGAGAAGTATGGTGTGAGCCACATCCAGCTTCCAGCAACAGAATTTTATTTGAAATATGGTACATTTCAATTAGTGGAACGTACGTATGCAATACCAAATTTTACAGAAGAAGAAATTTGTATTGTTCAACAAGCTTTAAAACAATATCGTTATCAATTGCTTTCAAAAGCGAGCTAAAAAATCCCTCATATATTTAAGCTCATTCTCTGCTGCTACAGGGAATGAGCTTTTTTTATAGCGGTTTGATTATTTAGCTGGTTTATGGGTGTCTGAACATACATATATAATAGAAGAAAGACATCATAATTTGAATGCAAAGAGTCAATATTTGTTCAAATCTTATCGAAAAACTTAAAAAACGTATAGTAAAGGGAATGAAAACGATTTCCTTTGCACGTCTAGGGAAAACAAATGTCCTTCCTAGAAAGATTTTTCTTGTGTAAAGTATATATATACGTTACAATTTTCTTTAAGTTAAATTTCGAATTATTTGAATTTGTATTTGTTCTAACATGTACTGAATAACAAAATTTACCCCAAAAATAAGGGGTGGCTAAGGCCTGCGGTTGGTGTCAATCAATTTGACACAACCCCATGGAGAGATTGGCTTGATGAAACTGCGGAATGTAAGTTGGAGGGAATAATAAGAATGGCAACTATAAAGGCAGCGATTTTAGGATTTGGAACGGTAGGTCAAGGGATCTATCATATATTAAAGGAAAAGCGAGAAGACCTTAAAAATAAATTAGGTATTGAGTTGGAAGTAGCGAAGATTTTAGTAACAGATGCTAGTCGCGAACGTGTCCCAGGCACAGCACATTTAATGACTACAAGCATGGATGATGTTTTGGCTGAACCAGGTATGCAAGTAATATTCGAAGCAATTGTGAACGAAGAGCCTGCGTATAGCTATTTAAAGCGAGCAGTAGAGCATAAATGCCATGTTATTACTGCCAACAAAGTCATGTTTGCAAAGCGTGGATTAGAGTTACAAGAGCTTGCAAAAGCAAATGGTGTTTTTGTAGGTTTTGAGGCTACAACTGCTGGAGGAGTACCTGTTATTAAAACTATGAAAAATATATTACTTGTTAATGACGTAAGTCGTATACAAGGTGTTTTAAATGGTACGTGTAATTATATTTTAACCAAAATGCGAGCTGAGGGCTGGTCATTTGAAACAGCTTTAAAAGAAGCACAAAGTTTAGGTTATGCAGAGGCAGATCCGTATAATGATATTTCTGGTCAAGATGCCTTTAAAAAGTTAATGATTTTAAGTGCCTTGGCATTTGGAGAACAACCTGATTGGGCGGATGTAGAAGTGATTGGCATAGATAGTATATCAGCTTCGCAAGTTCATGAAGCATGTGAAAAGGGTCTACGTTACCGTCATGTAGCTGAGGTAGAAAAACTAGCTAGTGGGAAAATTGTAGCAAAGGTTGGTCCACAACTGGTTGATAAAGAACATCCACTTTATCCAGTCGATGATGTGTTCAATGCAGTTGCACTAGAAACTAATTATATTGGCACTTTAACCCTAGTAGGTCCTGGTGCTGGAATGTACCCAACAGCAAGTGTGATGGTAGAAGATTATGCTGAAATCATCGGGAAAAGGGCAGGGTTTGTTGTAACGATTTAATAATTATTGTTTTATAAAGTTAACCCGCCATTCAACAATATTCTATTGTTTGAATGGTGGGCTTTTTAATCCTCGTCTTTTACGTCAATATCCTCTGGTATGGGAGTAGATCTCCATATTTCGATTTCCTCTTTAATACGCTCCAATTGATTAAAATACGTACTAAATTGCCCACTATTTATGAGAATCATATTTCCATCGAAAACGGAACGGATGCGTCCCTCATAGACTAGGCGTAATATCTGTTCCTTAGACATACCTAGTTCAATAGCTGTTTCTTCAATTGTTTTGTACATACAATCGCTCCTTTAACTGTATTTATTATAACGTCCATTTAACCGAATGCATACTTGGAGAATGAAAATAGTAAAAATGTTAATTGTTTGATTTTGGATAAATATGTATGATAAGTATGGAAGAAGGAATAAGGCGGAGGGGTCTACATGTTAAATCCATTGTTTGTATTGTTAGCAGCTATTTTATGGGGAATGACAGGAACTGCCCAAACATTTTTAGATAATAATGTATCTCCGATTGCAGTCGCCACTATTCGTTCTGCCATTGGTGGTGGGCTCCTCTTAGCTATTACAATTATTTTCCGTAAAATTAATTTCCTAAATTGGTCATGGAAATGGACGATTTTAGCTGCGGCAAGTATTGCTCTTTTCCAAGGTCTTTTCTTTTCATCTATTCGTCTAACAGGTGTAGCGGTTGGAACTGTTGCGACCATTGGAAGTGCACCAGTATTTTCAGGCATTATTGAATGGTTGATATGGAAAAATCGACCGTCTGGTATTTGGGGCCTAGCTACATTGATGGCAATCATCGGCTGTTTTTTATTATTTATTAATAATGGAGAAGAAACTGTACAAGCGAGTGGCTTTGGTTTAGCGCTTTGTGCAGGGTTATCTTTTGCGTTTTATACAAATATTAGCAAGAAATTAATGGCGCAGGAAGATGCGTTACCAGCAGTTGCTATGACATTTTCCCTTTGTACTTTATTTTTATTCCCTTTTTCACTCTCTAATGGGTTTACCTGGTTAGAAAATATGCAAAATCTATGGACGATATTATTTATGGGAATTATGTGTACAAGTGTAGCTTATTTATTGTTCTTGAACGGTTTGCAAAAAATAAATTCATCAACAGCTGTCACTCTATCGTTAGCTGAGCCATTGACAGCCGCAATTCTTGGCGTTTTTCTAGTTGGGGAACAATTCAGTGGATTGTCCTGGTTAGGTGTAGCAATGCTATTAGGCGGCATTGTTGTATTGACAATAGGTGGGAGGCAAAGCAGGCTTCATAATAAGCTGAAACCTTAAGAAATTCTTCATTTTTTTACTAGCTGGTTTTTAAGATTTGAAAGGTACACTTATATTTGAGAGCGAGGTGTCTATCATGACGAAACTAACAGTTCTTGTTACAGACGACGATCAAGATATTCGTGATGGTATAGAAATTTATTTGAAAAATGAAGGCTACAATGTTATTAAAGCTGCAGACGGCTTAGAAGCATTAGACAAGCTAGAAAATAATGAAGTACATTTAATCATTTTAGATATAATGATGCCCAATATGGATGGGATTACTGCGACATTTAAAATTAGAGCAGAGCGCAATATTCCTATTATTATGCTTAGTGCAAAGGCAGAGGATGGCGATAAAATTCATGGACTATCGGTAGGCGCGGATGATTATGTAACAAAGCCATTCCATCCATTAGAATTATTAGCGCGGGTGAAATCACAGCTTAGACGCTATGTACAACTAGGAACGTATAGTGAAGGTGCAACAAAAGTAGAAATTGACGGACTTATTCTTGATGAAGATGCTAAAGAGATCATTTTAGAAGGAGAACCAGTTCGACTAACACCAATAGAATATAAAATTACGGAATTATTAATGAAAAATGCAGGGCGTGTTTTTTCGATTCGTGAAATTTATGAACGAGTTTGGAATGAGGAAGCCTACAATGCTGAAAACATTGTAGCCGTACATATTCGAAAAATTCGTGAAAAAATTGAAGCGGACCCAAAAAACCCACGCTATCTAAAGGTGGTATGGGGCGTTGGCTATAAAATGGAAAAATAAAATAGAGAAGTATATGACTATTGCAGGGTTCATTGCAGGTGTTGTTGGACTTATTTATTTTGGCGTTTATGCTTATCAAATCGTCGATTCTCGCTCCTCAGAGGTTTTACAATTATTAGAAAGAATTTTTTAGAGGAGTGTTAGAGTCATGATGAAAAAATGGAAATCTCTACTAGTGTTAATGAGTCTCATTTGGACTATTTTCGGCATCTTTACTTTTTGGCATGTAGGTTATCAGTATATTGGTAAGTCCTATTTTGAATCAGAAAATTTCCAACATGAAATCGATAATTTTACTTCAGAACTTGGGCCGTTAGTAATAAATTTACCGAGGGCAGAAGACTTGAAAGGGAAAATAGAGATTACGCAGGCGGAAATTGAAGAGCATCGTAATTATTATGGTACATTAGGACAGCAAATCGATAATATTAAACAACAATACGAACAGCGAATTCAGGAAGCAATAGATGCCAATGCGGGAGAATTACAAATAAAGTTAGAAACTGAACGCGATAATAAAATTAAGGACATTACAGCCAATTTCGAAAACGATGAACATGTGCGAAAAAAGATTCTTGCTGGAGAAGAAGCACTTATCGATAAATATATAAAGGCAGCACAGGATGAAGCGAAAACCTTTAAAAAGTCTTATGATTACTGGTCTTATGAGTTGACGAATTCTGAAACAGGAGAAACATACCGTGCAGGGGATGTTTCAGAAAGTAGCGCCTACAAAATAAAGTATTCTGAGCGAAATCCTTTATATGTAGGGAACATTAGTAATAATGTAAGAGATATTTTTTACCGTACAGAAACTTATGTGAACGTCGATAATCTTTATGAAACAGCAGAGTATACAGGAGTCTTAACCATCTCTAAAAAAGCAGTTCAATCATTAGGGGTTATGCAGGATTATAATCGTTTTCATCGTAATCAATATACCTATTTCTTTATATGGCTCACTAGTATAATAACGGCAATTTTCGCTTGGAGAGGTCGTAAGGATGTACTGCAAACTGTCAGAGGTATGAAGGAAAAAGATATTTTAAATAAGGTGAAATTTGATTTTCAAGTTGCCTTATTGTTAATCACTGGGTTTATGTATCTTATTTCTTCTCAAATTGTTTTCGAATCGATTGAATACACTTACGATTACAATTTTCAATATAATTATGTACGCTCTATCCTAGATTTCGCCTTTAAATTAGGTGTGTTAATTGTTATAGGAATTGCTTTCTTTATTCAATTAATTTGGCTTTATACAAGAATAGATACGATAAAAAAGTTAGAGCAAAATGTGAAATCCAGTTATTTATGGTCACTCGGGGATTCACTTACGGATTTATTTATTAATCGCTCTATAGCGTTGCACGCACTGTTCATGTTAGCGGCGGCCTTCTTTGGAGGGGGAAGCCTTGTCGCTTCTATGTTAAGGGGAGGAGCTTTCCCAGTCCTTGTTCTAGGCATATGTATGTTCGTAGGGTTTCCAACCTTGATTGTATTCTTATCAAGAATGGGTTATTTAAACCGTATTATGAAGGATACGAAAGATATGGCCAATGGGCGACTGAATCGTGACGTGAAGGTGAAAGGTAAGTCCCCGCTCGCTAGTCATGCGGAAAATCTTAATCATTTACGAGAAGGCGTTCGGACATCCATGCATGAGCAGGCTAAAAGTGAACGTTTAAAAACAGAGCTTATTACAAATGTGAGTCATGATTTACGAACACCGTTAACTTCCATTATTACTTATACAGATCTTTTGAAAAAATCTAATCTTTCAGAGGAAGAACGTCAACAATACATTCATATTCTTGATAAAAAATCTGAACGTTTAAAAGTATTGATTGAAGATCTTTTTGAAGTATCGAAAATGGCAAGTGGTAATATTGAGCTGCAACGAAGTCGTGTAGATTTGACACAACTCATTCAGCAGGCAGTAGGGGAGCATAAGGAAGATTTAATTCAGTCGCGTTTAGATTTACGAATGGCGATGCCGCATGAGCCTATTTATGCCTATGTAGATGGTCAAAAATGGTGGAGACTCATTGATAATTTAATTGTTAATGTATTGAAATATGCATTAGAGGGCACACGCGTCTATGTGACGTTAAAACGAACATCAGATGGCGATGCTGAATTAACAGTGAAAAATGTAGCGAAGTATGAAATTAATGAAGATGCTGAGGAATTATTTGAGCGTTTTAAACGTGCAGATGCTTCACGTCATACAGAGGGGTCTGGACTTGGATTAGCCATTGCACAATCTATTGTTGATTTGCATGGAGCTCGAATGACAATTGATGTGGATGGCGATTTATTTAAAGTGACAGTTCGAATTTCAGCAGTATAGGGAGGAGATGGTGGCAGAGGATGGCCACCATCTTTTTTCCATTACACCATTACAGGCCTAAATTCTTGGCGATAATTACTTTCATGACTTCATTGGTGCCTGCATAGATGGACATAACAGGGATGTCTCTATACCTTCGTGCAATCTTATATTCCTCCATATAACCATAGCCCCCATGAAGCTGCATACATTGTGTGGCTATCTCACGGGCATTTTCAGTTATCCAGTATTTCGCCATGGAAACTTTTGTTACTACATCTTTTCCTGCGAGATGCTCTTCAATCAACGTTTCCAAAAATGATTTACCGAGCTCCATTTTAGTTGCCATTTCGGCTATTTTAAATTGTGTATTTTGAAAATCTCCAATTGACTTACCAAATGCTTGGCGTGATTTTACATAGTCGAGTGTTAAGGCAAGCATATCCTCAATTGCTGTTTGTGCAGCAATCGCTACAGCTAAGCGCTCTTGTTGAAGTTTTTCCATCATATAAACAAAGCCCTTGCCTTCTTCACCAAGTAAGTTGTGTGCTGGCACTCGGCAATCTTCAAAGAATAGCTCAGCTGTATCTTGAGCATGCATGCCGACCTTTTCCAGCTTCCGCCCTTTTGTAAAGCCTGGTGTACCATCTTCAATGACAAGCAGACTTATACCTTGGTGTTTTTTTTCAGCGGACGGATTTGTTTTAACGGCGACAACCACTAAGTTGGTATGAATTCCGTTTGTAATAAAAGTCTTTTGGCCATTAACAATATAATGGTCACCATCGCGAATAGCAGTTGTTTGAATATTTGCTAGGTCTGAACCTGTACCTGGCTCAGTCATGGCGATTGCTGTAATATAGTGACCTGAAATACATTTTGGCAGCCACCGAGATTTTTGCTCGTGTGTACCGTAGGACTCAATATAAGGTACAACAATATCATTATGCAGACCAATCCCAATAAGACTTGAACCTATACGCTCAAGCTCTTCTTGAATAATAACACCGAAACTAAAATCAAGTCCTAGTCCACCATATTGCTCTTCAACTTGGGGGCACAGATAGCCCATATCACCAAGCCTCCGCCAAAATGTAAGCGGAATGAGATGATCTTTTTCCCATTGTGCATAATGTGGTTCAGCTTCTTCTGCTAAAAACTTACGAAAGGTTTTACGAAATAACTCATGCTCTGTTGTTTCAAATTTATAACGTGTCATTTGAATTAGCACCCCTTTTTGCTCGTAAATACGTAAATTTCTTCTATCAACTATTATGTTACTGGAATATTTGTGAAAATAATAGTAGCACTTTATACTAAAATGACGAAATTGTCATTTATGTCCAGTGAAATGTCACGTTAAACAAGAGAATGATAGGAAATAATAAGCTATGCTTACCATGTGGCGGTTAAAGCAGTTAGTCCCTCTTTTTTTAGAAGATTATTCAAGTACTTCATGCAATATGACTGTTACTTATAAATGATATAATCAACTAAATATATAGGAAGGTAGAGGACGAAGATATGCCAAAAGTAATCGGTGGTATACTTTTAATTAGTATTTATAGTGCGTTGACTTTCTATTTGGGGTGGGGAGTAAAGCAGTGGCTAGTGGCTATGGGGTGGTTCCGTTACCCAATCATATTTTGGTTAGTATTGTACCTTATCGCTCTCAGTATAATTATCGGAAGATTGCATGAGTCCTTACGGTTCTTTTCAGTTTTTGGTAATTACTGGATGTTTGTTTTTGAATATGGCTTATTGCTATGCTTAGTAGCACAATTGATTTTTTGGCTAACACCCTTTAAAAATGTACAAATAATTGGTAGTATAGCAGTTGCTGTATTATTTATGCTAAGTATTATCGGCTCTTATTTAGCCTATTCTCCAGTCGTTCGTCATTTAGAAATAACAGTTGATAAGAAGGGTAGTGAACTGAAGTCATTGAGAGCTGTTGTGGCATCTGATTTCCATTTAGGTGTTTTATCACATAAAAAGCATTTACAAAGCTTTGTCAACTTATCGAATGAGGCGCAACCAGATATTGTGTTGCTAGCTGGAGATATTGTGGATGATGATCCAAAATGGTTTGTTCAAGGGGAAATGGCAGATGTCATGAAACAATTAACATCTACATATGGAACCTATGGTATATTGGGTAATCATGAATACTATGGTAAAAAAATTCCTGAGTTTATAAAAGAAATGGAAAATGCAAATGTAAAAATACTACTTGATGAAACAATTCGTATAGAGGATGCGTTTATATTAACAGGGCAAGAGGACAAGACGAATAAAAATAGAAAGTCACTAGAAGAATTAAAGTCTTCCGATAGCTTACCGTGGCTCGTAATGAATCATACGCCTGACGATTTGTTAACACCTTCTAAACTGGGGGTGGATTTACATATATCAGGTCATACGCATAAAGGTCAATTATGGCCAAATCAGTATATTACCGCTCGAGTATTTGAACTGGATTATGGTTATAAGTTGAAAGACCAAATGCATACACTTGTTTCATCAGGCTATGGCTTCTGGGGTCCGCCTATGCGAATTGGTAGTAGGTCAGAGCTTTGGATAGTGGATATGAAATTTCGTTAATGGCTAGGGCTGTGGATGACTTATAGGTGAAATAGCAGTAGTATATGAAAATAGAGTAATTTATAATAAGTGAGTATTTGATTAATAAAGGTAAGGTGACAAGGTGGAAATTATAGAGTTATTAAAAGCGTTGATTTTAGGCTTTGTTGAAGGTATGACGGAGTTTGCCCCGGTATCCTCAACTGGCCATATGATTATTGTTGACGATATGTGGTTAAAAACAGAGGAGTTTTTAGGGAAATATCCTGCCAACACATTTAAAATTGTCGTACAATTAGGCTCCATTCTAGCTGTTATCGTGGTGATGTGGAAGCGTATGTTAAGCTTAGTTGGATTATACAAAATTGATGGTCAGTCTCAGTCCATAAATAGACGTTTTAACCTATTGCATGTTATTGTCGGTATGCTACCAGCAGTTGTTTTAGGGTTTGCCTTTAAGGATTTTATTGACGATCATCTTTTTAAAGTAGAGCACGTTGTTTATGCACTAGTAGCAGGGGCAATTCTGATGATTGCAGCGGATAAATTGGCACCAAGAAAACCAAAAGTAGATTCTTTAGATAAGATTTCATATGGTTTAGCCTTTAAAGTTGGGCTAGTTCAATGTCTATCTTTGTGGCCAGGATTTTCTCGTTCAGGTGCGACCATTTCTGGTGGCGTATTATTCGGTATGAGTCACCGTGTTGCAGCCGATTTTACATTCATTATGGCGGTACCTATCATGGCGGGAGCTAGTTTAGTATCTGTTTTGAAAAACTGGGATACATTATCGATGGATTATTTTGGATTCTATGCTGTCGGTTTTATTAGTTCATTTATCTTTGCGTTATTATCAATCAAGTTTTTCTTAGCGCTTATTTCAAAAGTGAAATTAATGCCTTTCGCAATATATCGTTTAGTTTTAGCGGCAGTTCTTTGCGTAATTATTTTTATGTAAACAAAAAGTCACTCTTCTTTCACAAGAAGCAGTGGCTTTTTTGCCTTAATTTTATTGGTTTTTCAATCCATCTTTCACTTAAAGTGAATGAAAGTGGGTAAAAAGTATCTTTTTTGATGTAAATTGAGTATTGAATTTAATAAATACAGACAACATTTACCTGTATATTGTTCATTTAGTAGTTTTGAGATTATAATTGATACATAAACTATCTATCGATTTGTTATTTTTTAATAGCATATAGGATAATAGACTTAGTTCGGTATATGATTATAATATGAGGTGGAGAAAATGTTTCAAATTGTAAGTAGATCTAAGAAAAATACAATTGAAATAAGTAATGAAGCTAATATAGGTATTTTTATTAAAGATGCTGATCGTTTATTGCAATTGAATCTTGTGGAATTAAGTGTATATGATCTTCAATTAATTAATAGTTTGAAGCCATATGTTGAAAGAAACGTTGTGGAAGTTGTAGCAGCATTTTATCATGCTATTGAAAGTGTGCCAGCATTACGTGAAGTCATTCAAAGTCATAGCTCCAGTGAACGTCTACGTCAAACATTACGCCATCATATTATTGAAATGTTTGAGGGGAGAATCGATGAAGCCTTCCTTGAAAAACGTAGACGTGTGGCAAAAATGCATGTGAAGATCAACTTATATCCGAAGTGGTATTTAGCAGCCTTTCAAATTCTAGAAAAATCTCTACGTAAGATCATTTTTGAACTTCACTTATCTAAAGGTGAGGAAGAAAAACTATGTGATGCAATCAGTAAAATATGTAATTTTGAACAGCAAATTGTTTTAGAGGAATACGATAACTATGCAAATACATTGATTGAGGAACAACGCAATAATGTTCGCGAACATGTAAAGGATGTAATAGGGGGAATCTCTACTCACTTAGAGGTTCAATCACAAAATACATCTGATACAGTAACAGAGCTCGTTAATAGTGCCCAAAAGGTGAACGATTCATTGAAAGATAGCATTCATGAGGCAGAATCGATGCAAAAGGTTTCAAGTGAAGGCTATGCAAAGATTGTTTCAATCAATGAACAAACAGGGAAAATTCATCATAAGACGTATGAAATGGCAAGTATGGTTGAACAGCTAGACGAATCTTCTTCAAAGATTAATGCAGTAGTTGAAATGGTTAAAAGTATATCTGGTCAAACAAACTTATTGGCATTAAACTCGGCAATTGAAGCGGCACGTGCTGGAGAGCATGGCAATGGTTTTGCCGTTGTTGCCAATGAAGTACGTAAGCTTGCGGATCAAACGAAAAGTTCAGTTGAGCAAATTGCTGAATTAATTCAGATGTCTAATGGAATTACAGCACAGGTAGTTCAAGCTATACAGGACATACAGGAGCTCGTGAATAATAGTATTGAACGGAATGCCGAGTCCCTAAAAGCATTCGACGCAATATCAACCTCCGTGGAAGATTCCATAACCAATTTCCAAAACGTAGGAAAGCAAATATCAGATTTAGCAAATATTATAGAGACAATTGGTTCATCCTCTGAGGAATTAGAGAGAGTTGCCAATCGTTTGAATACGACCATCAGAGAATTTTAAATGAGATGTAGCTAAGCTATGCATACAGGTTATGCATAGTTTCTTTATGCATTCAAAGTGGATAAAATAATCGATTTCACGGATAAATAAAGTCTTCAGGTTGATGAAAAGGAAATTTATCGATTCTAATGGAAGGCTGCAAACTAGAAACCTCTAGAAAATGCTTCCCATAAGTGTTACGCTATATGCGAATTAGGGAAATGAGTAGTGAGGTGTTTGGAACATGAAAAAGAAATTATTTATTACACGTAAGTTTCCTACACATATTGTTGAGCCATTAAAAGAGTTTTATGAAGTTTCTCAGTGGGAAGAGGAGGAGATTGTCATCCCGCGTGATAAACTACTTGCTTCTGTCGCAGATTGTGAAGTACTGTGGGTAACAATTGCAGATCAAGTGGATGAGGAGTTACTTTCACATGCACCAAACCTAAAGCTAGTAACAAATTTAGCAGTTGGTTTTAACAATATTAATGTGAAGGCTTTACGACAAAGAGGTATTATGGCGACAAATACGCCTGGTGTCTTAACGAATACAACGGCAGATTTAGTATTTGGCTTACTGCTTGCAACTGCTCGTAGAATTCCAGAAAGTGAAAGATATTTACGCGAGGGAAAATGGAAAAGTTGGTACCCGATGCAACTCGTTGGTAAAGATGTATCAGGAGCGACAGTTGGAATAATTGGGATGGGTCGAATTGGTCAGGCTGTTGCTAGACGAGCAAAAGGTTTTGATATGAAAATTTTATATAATAATCGAAGACGTCGACATGAGGCGGAAGAAATGTACGGCTTTCGGTATGTATCATTGGAAGACCTCTTAAAACAATCTGATTTTGTTGTAATTATGACACCCTATAATAGTGATACAGAGGGTCTCATTGGAGCAAAAGAATTAGCTTTAATGAAAGAGGATGCTGTCTTAATAAATGCTTCACGCGGTGGAATTATTGATGAGGCGGCTCTATACGATGTCTTGAAAAGTGGCAAGTTATGGGCAGCAGGGCTAGATGTCTTTGAACAAGAGCCGGTTGCTATGGATCATCCTTTATTAACGCTCCCAAATGTTGTGGCACTTCCACATATCGGAAGTGCGTCCTTGGAAACAAGGACTGCTATGCTCATGTTAAATGTCAAAGCATTAGCTGCTTATGGACAGGGCAAGGCTATTTCAAATCGAATTGATTAAAAAATGGAGCATATCACTGATAGATATGCTCCTTCTTTTTATCTATTGAATAAATCGAATAAACCACCAATACCGCCTTCACCTTTTGACTGGCCACCACCGCCTTGTGAAATGGGTGCCGCTGCAAAGACGCGACTTGCTAAACGGCTGAATGGTAATGATTGTACCCAGACAGTTCCTGGCCCACGTAATGTAGCGAAGAAAATTCCTTCACCACCAAATAGTGCCGTTTTTACGCCGCCTACAAGTTCAATATCATAATCTACATTTGAAGTCATTGCAACTAAACATCCTGTATCTACACGTAAAACTTCCCCAGGTTGCAATGTTTTTTCATGAATGGCTCCTCCTGCATGTACAAAAGCCATACCATCGCCTTCAAGTTTTTGCATTATGAAACCTTCTCCACCGAAGAAGCCTACACCGATTTTTTTCTGGAATTCTACGCCCACAGAAACACCTTTAGCTGCTGCTAAGAAAGCATCTTTTTGACAAATAATTTTCCCGTTTAATTGACTTAAATCCATAGGAATAATCTTACCTGGGTACGGGGAAGCGAAATAAACATGCTTCTTACCTGAGCCAACATTTGTGAATGTCGTCATGAATAAGCTTTCTCCTGTTACTAAACGTTTACCAGCCCCTAATAATTTCCCCATAAGACCACTTTGTGAGCCGCCTTTTGAACCATCGCCAAAAATAGTTTCCATATGAATGGAATCATCCATCATCATTAAAGCGCCTGCTTCCGCCACAACTGTTTCTTGTGGATCAAGCTCAACTTGCACATATTGCATGTCGTCACCAAATAACTTGTAGTCAATTTCATGATTATTCATAAAGGGATTCCTCCAAAAGTAAATTTAATGATATTCTATACGATTATAAAACACTTTGGTTTCAATGAAAAATTAAATAATTTAGAAAAAAAGGGAATTAAATAGAAAATGTCGAATATAAGAAACTAGAATGTGTATTATTTATTTTCATTTAACTAAGGGTGTTATGAATATACTTAGCTTTAACCGTATCCTCTTTTTATTAGAGGGGAAGGCAGTTAAGTGAAAATAAAGCCTCTGGCAGTTGTCGCTGATAATCATAGTATGACAGGGTATATCACATCTTGAAAATTCGGAATATTGAAGTATTTTATTCTACTAATATTCATAGATTCTGTACCTGAGGAATGCAACTGGTTACAATAGCCGAGGCATCATAGAGTATTTCAGGGGGTGTATGTAGTGGAGATTAAAAACTATATTGGTGGTAAATGGAGCACACATTCACATTTACAAAGTATAGCAGTGACGAACCCTGCAAATGGTGAGCAACTTGCTACCATACCACTATCTACTTCTAATGAGGTAGATGAGGCTGTAGTAGCTGCAAAGCAAGCACAAAAGAGCTGGGCACTTGTGCCTGCGCCAAAACGTGCAGAATTTTTATATGCCATCGGTCAAAAAATGAAAGAAAAAAAGGAATATTTGGCGACCGTTTTAACAAAAGAGATGGGGAAGGTAATTGAAGAAGCAAGAGGAGAAGTGCAAGAAGGAATTGACATGGCCTACTATATGGCAGGTGAAGGTCGTAGGTTGTTTGGTGAAACGACACCTTCTGAACTGACTAATAAATTTGCGATGAGTGTAAGGGCGCCAATTGGGGTTGTAGCGCTTATCACACCATGGAACTTCCCTGTTGCAATCGCGACATGGAAATCATTCCCTGCTATTGTGGCTGGAAATACATTTATTTGGAAACCATCAAATGAGACGCCTATGATGGCTTATGAAATGGGTAAAATTTTTGAAGAAGTAGGTTTACCTGATGGTGTAGCAAATATTGTTTTTGGTACAGGGCCGACAGTAGGGACTGCACTTATTGAACACCCTGACGTTAAGGTCATTTCCTTTACTGGGTCAACGACAACAGGTAGTAAAGTAGCGGAGCTTGGCGGTAAGCATTTGAAAAAGATTTCTTTAGAGATGGGTGGAAAAAATGCTGTCATTGTTATGGATGACGCAGATCTTCAACTGGCTACAGAGGGCATACTCTGGAGTGCCTTTGGTACTGCTGGACAAAGATGTACAGCATGCAGTCGGGTGATTGTGCATAAAGATGTAAAAGAGCAGTTAGAAAAGCGTCTCTTAGATGAAATGCAAAAGCTCACAATTGGGGATGGGCTAGACGAGGGAGTTAAAATTGGGCCGGTGATTAATAAAGCAGCATTGGAAAAGATTAATCACTATGTACAAATAGGCAAGCAGGAAGGTGCCACGTTACTAGCTGGAGGCAGAATTTTAAATGAGCCACCATATGACAATGGGTTTTATTACGAGCCTACACTGTTTACGAACGTAAAGCCTGACATGATTATTGCTCAAGAAGAGATTTTTGGTCCTGTCGTTTCTCTAATTGAGGTAGCAAGCTTAGAGGAAGCAATTGAGGTAAATAATGGCGTGAAATTTGGCTTATCAAGCTCAATTTTCTCACAAAATGTTAATACTATTTTCCGCGCACAGCGTGATTTAGACACGGGTATTGTCTATATAAATGCAGGCACGACAGGTGCTGAAATCCATTTACCATTTGGCGGTACAAAGGGGACTGGAAATGGACACCGAGATTCAGGTGTTGCGGCCTTAGATGTATATACGGAGTGGAAGAGCATTTACGTAGACTACAGCGGTAAATTACAAAGAGCACAAATCGATACAGAGTAACAGATCAACGAAAGGGGATGTTCTTGATGAAAGTTGTTGTATTAGGTGCAGGTTTAATGGGTAAAGAGGTAGCTCGTGATTTAATAAAGAATGATAAAGTCGAGCATGTATTTTTAGGTGATATCGATGTAAAAGTGGCACAGGATTTTGTGGATACTTTAAATACTGATAGAGTCGAAGTTGTAGAGCTTCATGCAGAGCAAGATGATTCGTTAATGAAGGTCATCTCTAAAGGTGATGTTGTGATTAATGCATTATTTTATTCCTTCAATGAGCGTGTTGCAAGAGCAGCCATTGAAGCGGGTGTACACTCTGTAGATTTAGGTGGCCATATAGGTGGTGTTACCGAAAATATATTAGATCTTCATGAGCAAGCAAAAGCAAAAGGAGTCACAATTATCCCTGACTTAGGTGTTGCTCCAGGTATGATCAATATTCTAGCGGGCTATGGTGCCTCTAAATTAGATGATGTTGAGTCTATCAAACTATTTGTGGGGGGCATTCCAACTGAACCAAAGCCTCCGCTCTATTATACACGTGTATTTTCTTTAGATGGTGTTTTTGATCATTATACTGAGCCTTCAAAAACGATTCAAAAGGGCAAATTACAAGAAGTCCCTTCCCTTTCAGGTGTTGAACCTATTTATTTTGATGATTTTGGTGTGCTTGAGGCATTTTATACATCTGGAGGCATCTCCACATTATATAAAACATTCCCAAATGTCCGCACATTGGAGTATAAAACAATTCGTTATAAGGGGCATGCTGAGAAGTTTAAGCTATTAGCAGATTTAGGCTTCCTTGATTCAGCGAATAAGGTAGAGGTTGATAACCAAGAGGTGCCTGTTCGTTCTGTAGTGCGTGAGGCTCTTAAAAAGAAACTGGAGCTGGGAACCAAACCAGATGCGGTTCTATTACGTGTCATTGTGGCAGGTGAAAAAGCGCAACAGCAAGTGACATATGAATATGAAATGGTTGTACGTAAGGATATGACCATCAATGAAACAGCGATGGCTCGTGCTACAGCTAATACTATTTCGGTTGTAGCTCAGATGATAGGTGCGGGTGTTATTAAAGAGCACGGTGTATTCCCACCTGAATCTGTAGTGCCTGGTGATACGTATATTGAAGAAATGGCCAAACGTGGTGTAGTAATAAAAGAGACGTCTCATAAGTCTGCTATGATTGTGAAATGGTAGGTGCTGAACATGAATTTTGACATGTCCACTGAGCATGAAATGCTACGAAAAACGGTAAGGCAGTTTGTTGATGAAGAAATTATACCCTATATAGCAAAATGGGATGCCGAAGGTGGCTTTGATGCTAAAATTTGGTCGAGGCTTGCGGAGCTTGGGCTAATGGGGGTTTGTGTGCCAGAGCAGTATGGCGGAAGTGGAATGGATTATAACTCCCTTGCTATTGTGTGCGAGGAGCTGGAGCGGGGAGATACAGCATTCCGAACGGCGGTATCCGTTCACATTGGCCTAAATAGCATGACATTAATGCAATGGGGTACTGAAGACCAAAAGCAGCGCTATCTTGTTCCACAGGCAAAAGGAGTAAGAATCGGTGCATTTGGTCTTACTGAACCGGGTGCTGGATCTGATGTAGCAGCTATGTCGACTACAGCTGTCCGTGATGGAGACCATTATGTCATTAATGGACAAAAAACATGGATTTCTTTATGTGATATAGCGGATCACTTTATCGTTTTTGCTTATACAGATAAGTCGAAGAAACATCATGGTATTAGCGCATTCATTGTAGAACGTTCAATGGCAGGCTTTACATCAAAGGCCATTAAAGGGAAGTATGGGATTCGTGCTGGCAATACAGGTGAGCTTTTCTTTGAAGATTTACGTGTACCAGCAGAAAATCGACTCGGTGAAGAGGGAGAAGGCTTTAAAATAGCCATGTCTGCCCTAGACAATGGACGTTTCACCGTAGCTGCAGGAGCTGTAGGCTTAATCCAAGCGTGTTTAGAGGCAAGTGTTAAATATTGTCATGAACGAGAGACCTTCGGTAAGCCTATAGGAGAGCATCAGCTTGTTGGACAAATGCTAGCTAATATGGATGCCGGTTACCAGATGAGCCGTTTATTGGTCTATCGTGTGGGTGAATTGAAGAATAAAGGTGTTCGTAATACTAGAGAAACATCCTTAGCGAAATGGCAGGCGTGTGATTTTGCCAATAAGGCTGCTGATGATGCGGTACAAATTCATGGTGCATATGGCTATTCAGATGAATATCCAGTTGCGCGCTATTTGCGGAATTCGAAAGCACCTGTTATTTATGAAGGTACGCGAGAAATTCATACCATTATGCAAGCAGATTATGTATTAGGCAGACGCCAAGATAAGCAATTAGCCAAAATGCTACCAAAATGGCCGTTTGAAGAATAAACGAGGGGGAAATTATTCCCTTTCGTTTTTTTAGTGTAGGGTGTAATCCATCTTTAAAAAAATTTCAGAACAATGTAACTTTCCGTCTTTTTCCTAGTCTAATGGATAAACAAGTATATGAAGGAGAGGTAAAATAATGAAAAATAAATGGCTGGCATTCATTTTGATAGCTGTTATAGCGATTGTGCCTGGTATTTTCACATGGGCAGTAAATACAGAGGTAACTGCTAAGGCTGCTAGTGTGGGGATGGCTACCCAAAGTTGGCAAGCATCATTTTCTGTAAGCTTAAAGAAGAATAAACTTACTGACAATGTGTATGTAACGACAGAAAAAGGGAAAAAAGTCCCTGCAACGATTGCATTGTTAGAGGATCAAAAAACATTAGTTGTAAAGGGACTTGTACCAGGCAGTTATCAATTACATGTAAAAAAAGAAGCCTTTGCACAGGGAGGACTGAATGTAACTGCACAAGTTATTCCATTTACAATTATTGAGACGTTAACTGCCGTTCAATCAGAAAAAGAATTAGAACAATATTTCAATAACTTGCTAAAGGCCCCAAGAGGTGGAATTGCAGAAGAGGAGATGTCAAGTGCTAAAAGCGAAGACAAAGCAACAACCAGTAACGAGTCTACTACTAATAATCAAGTGGAAGGTGTAGAAGAGGGCGATATTGTTGTTGTAAAAGATGGCTTTATTTTTACTGCAAAAGACCAAAGCATTACAGTTGTTAACGCTAAAGACCCCCAGCATTTGAAACAGGCTGCAAATATTAAGCTGAAGGAGTCGCAATATATTTCAAAGCTTGCGCTATATGATAATTTATTAATAGCGATAGGGGACCAATATATTGAAAAAGCAGGCACAGGAATGGTCACAGCTTCATTTTATGATATTTCCAATCCAAACAACCCAAGACATATACGCGATGTGGGGCAAGAAGGATATTTACGGGATATCCGCATTACCAAGGACACACTCTATTTAATTGGTAATATGTATCCAAACTATTGGGTATTACAACAAGAGCAAAAAGCAGATCTAAAACCAAAAACTTATGATAGTTTGACGGGAGAAGTGTTCAAAAGCTTACCTTTAGAAAAAATATCAATTTTGCCTAATACAATGGATGGTACCTATAGTTTAATAACAGCTGTTGATTTAAAAAATGGTGCTACAACAACGGCTAATACAAAAGGATACTTGGGCGGCAGTAGTGGACTTTATATGTCAGAGAATGCGCTATATTTAACGACGCCCATTTATGACGGGAATAACGCTATTCCATTAGAAAAACGCGCGATGGATATGATATGGATGCCAAGAGCAGCTGACACGCAAATTTTTAAATGGAATGTAGATGGAACAACATTGAATTTCACTGGTAGTACTGAAGTAAAGGGGACTGTATTAAATCAATATTCAATGGATGAGTATAAGGGCAATTTACGAATCTTTACGACAGAAGGAAATATATGGGATGAGAAAAGCACCTCCTATAACCACCTCTTTATTTTGGATGAACAGTTAAAAACACTAGGTACAGTAAAAGATATGGCACCTGGGGAGAAAATTTATTCTGCTCGATTTATGGGTAATAAGGCATATGTGGTGACATTTAAGGAAGTTGATCCATTGTTTGTCATTGATGTAGCAAATCCGAAAAAACCAGCAATCCTTGGAGAGTTAAAGATTCCAGGCTTTAGTAATTACTTGCATCCATTAGATGACACACATTTAATTGGTATTGGCTATGATACAGAGCAACGCTATGATTCGTTTACGAAGCGTAATTTTACGGTGACAACTAATATGAAAATGTCATTGTTTGACGTATCAGACTTCAAAAACCCGAAAGAACAATCTACCGTGAAAATTGGCGGAAAGGGTTCCTATTCTGAAGTTCAATATAATCCAAAAGCGCTATTCCGAAATAAGGAATACAACTACTTTGGCTTCCCAGTTGTCCAATACGAAGCGGGTAAAGGGGATAATATTCTTTATAAGGGTCAGGGTGCTCAAATTTATGAAATTACAGCAAATAAAGGAATTGTTCTAAAAGGAAATATTATGAGTGCTACAAACGGTGAGCCATATGAAAATTGGGAGCAGGTTGTACAAAGAGTTGTTTATATAGAGGACGCTCTTTATACAGTAGCGCGCAATGAAGTGAAAAGCTATCAGTTAAAAGACTTTAAACCTCTGGATACATTAATCATTAAATAACAGAAAAAGTCCAATGAATTCAACTTGAATTCATTGGACTTTCTTTAAAATGCATATAGTTTTTTACTTTTGACGATAGGGCAAAATCTCAGAAACCGTTACAAATTCATAGCCTTGACCTTGTAAATAGGCAAGGACAGCATCAAGCCCATCTGCAGTAGATTGATGGATATCATGCATTAGTACTATTGCATTGTTGTGTAAATTATTTTTTACATTTGGCAATAATTGTTGTGCATTACGATGCTTCCAGTCTAATGTATCAATTGTCCAAAGCACGACGGGAACAGGAATCTCAGCGTCAATTGTGTCATTAGTCGCTCCATACGGCGGTCTAAAAACCGTGGCACCGTGATTAATGGCCTTCTCTATTTCAGCGGTAGTCGTATTATATTCTTTCATCACTTGTTCTTGCGTAAGCTTCGTTAGTACTGGGTGGTTCCATGAATGATTTCCTATTTCATGCCCACGTGCAAGTACATCTCTTGCGATATCAGGATAATATTGTACACGACTACCAAGCATAAAGAAGGTTGCTTTTGCGTGATATTTATCGAGAATGTTTAATATTTGCTCCGTCACCTTTGGGTGTGGACCGTCATCAAAAGTCAGCGCAATTCTTTTTTTATTTGGATCACCAGTCGGTGGTGGATTAGTTGGTTTTACATTTTCCATAGCAATTTGAAACTCAGAGGCTAACAATGGGTTAATGAGCGAGAGGGGTAGTTTCACTATTGGGGCACCTGCCGATCCGCTAGCAATCTCGTATTCATTGAAATAGAATTGTAACGCATCGTCTGCAATTGCAAAGCGAGTGAAATTAGACCATTTTGGCTCAGTTGCTTTTAATAGTTCATCTTTTAAAAGCTCATCCTTTATTTGAAGGTTCTTCTGTAAATCTTTTCGCACATTTGCGGCTAACGTAGATAAATTATTCTCGTCATTTTGTAATAATGTTTGAATAGTAATTTGCTCGCCAGTTTCATTATTAATGAAGAATGTTTTCGTTGTGACCTCATGGTTAGCTCCACCTACGTAAAGCATTTTTGTTAGCACAAATGAATAGTAATGCTCTCGATATGGAAATGTTTCAAGACTAATATTTAATTCACCCATAACTTCTTTATCTTTTTTCATAGAGGCTAGATAGTTTTCTTTTGAATCCGTTATGTATTGTAATACGGCATCATTAAAAACTTCGTTATCTGTTTGTGGGTAATGAATGGCAAAAGGTGTACGTTTATCATTAGAAACGTCTGTTACAATTCGTATCCCTGGAAACGCAGAACTTTCCGTTGATATATTACTATTAACCGATTCTGTGTTGCTTTCTTTTGAAGCACTAATTTTTTGAAACTTAAATTCATCCTTTGATAGGATAATAACAAGTATAATAGTTGTTAAAGCTACAATGAGGCCAAGTAATAAAAAATCTATTATTGGGCCGCGTTTTTTTCTGCGTTCCTGCATGGTGTTGGATACGCTCCCCTCATTTTTATTTTCTATACAATCAGACGTGCCAATCATGAAAAAAGTTATACAAATCTATAAACTTTTATTGTGAATTTATAGAAATTAACGCTAGCCATTTTTCCTTCTTGAAGTAGTATGATGAACGTGGTTATACTACTGTATTAGTGGATATAGAACCCCTACCAAAATAGAACAACCGAAGATCAATATGTAAAATTAAATTTTAAAAAAAGCCAAATTTTTTGCTGAAATTTTCAGTTGTGTTTTTAATGGCAGTTCGATACTATTGGCAAGGAACCTTTTGAAGGAGGCAGATAGCTGTAATGGTCTTACAAGAAGCGGATAATGAACTTACGATTGACTGTTTGTTGCTTGCAGGGCGTATTATGATTGAAAGTGGTGCAGAAACATACCGTGTGGAGGATACGATGCTGAGGATGGCACATTCTCAAAATATGCCAAATGCTCAATGTTATGCCACACCGACTGGAATCATTTTTTCGTTAGGCAAGACACAGCCAACGAGAATTTCATCAATTTCCAGTAGGGTTACAGATTTACAAAAAATAGCCTTGGTAAATTCAGTATCTCGGAGACTCACATCTCACATGATAACATTAGAAGAAGCTTATGACGAGCTAAAGTCGATACAAAAAACAAATTATTTTTTACCAACCTATTTACAAGTTATTGCCGCCGCTTTTGCAAGTGGTTGTTTCCTTATTATGTTTAAGGGAGGGTGGTCCGATTTTCCTATCGCTTTTGTAGCAGGAGGGTTAGGCTTCCTAGTGCTTGTAATAATGAATCATTTAACTAAAGTTAAATTTTTCTCTGAATTTACAGCATCACTCGTTCTCGGCTTTGTTGCCTTCTTTGCGGTAAAGTATGGTTACGGGACCGAGCTAGATAAAATTATAATTAGTTCTGTTATGCCGCTCGTACCAGGAATTTTGATTACGAATGCAGTTCGTGATTTAATGGCAGGTCATTTTATGTCAGGGATGGCAAAAGGAGCAGAAGCCTTTTTAACTGCCTTTGCCATAGGGGCAGCTATTGCCGTCACCCTAGGATTTTAGGAGGCCACTAGCATGCACATAATGGACATTATCATACAATTAGTTGTTAGTTTTTTTGCTACGGCTGGAATTGCCATCATTTTTAATGTACCTAGGAAGACGCTACTTCATTGCGGTCTCGTTGGGGTAATTGGCTGGATTATTTATTATATTTTAACGGAGCAAGGAATGGATGTTGTTAAAGCCTCTTTCTTTGGTTCATTCGTCATTGCCATCGTGGCTCATCTATATGCGCGGCGCTTTAAAATACCGATGATTATTTTTATTGTTGGTGGAATTATTCCGTTAGTGCCAGGAGGCATGGCTTATAATGCCATGAGAAATGTTGTAGAGGATGATTATTTACAAGGCTTACAGTATGGTTTAAAGGCATTTTTAATAACAGGGGCTATTGTGATTGGGCTGGTCTTTGCAGAAGTAATTATTCAACTCATTTTCCGTTCGGTCCGTTCAAGTAAAGTGAAATTCCAAAAGGTCTATAAAAGGTAAAAATAATAGGAGGCTGCGTATATGCTATGATACGCAACCTCCTTTTTATAATATCATTTTTTTATAAGCAATGCTTCGATTTCATCCGGTGTTACAGGCTTACTAATATAGTAGCCTTGAATAGCATCACAACCATAAGTAATTAATAAATCAGCCTGTTCAGCTGTTTCTACACCTTCAGCTACAACTTTAAGTTCCATAGATTTACCAAGCTGTACCATACCGTTCATAAGCTTTTGGCTCTTTTCGGATTTTAGCAGAGAATTCGTAAATGTTTGATCGATTTTCACTGTATCTATTGGTAAAATTTGCATATACCTAAATGATCCATAGCCCGTACCGAAATCATCTAAAATGAAAGAAATGCCTTCGTTTTCTAGTTTACGCATTTGCTGAGCAATAGATGTTGCAGCTTCTGCCTCTAAAGCAAATTTTTCAGTGATTTCAATTTGCAGAAGGTTGGCTGGACATCCTGTTTTAGCTATCATTTCAAGAATGGACTTAGCCATATTTTTATCACGGAACTCACGTACAGAAGAGTTGATGGATACTTTTAATTCATGGCCAGCTTTTTTCCAAATTAACGCCTGCTCACAAGCTCTCTCTAGCATAAAGGAACCGATATTATTAATTAGTCCTGTTTCTTCTGCGATAGGAATTAATTCATCTGGTGAAACCACACCAATCACTTCATCTTCCCAACGTACAAGTGCCTCAACAGCTGTAATTTTCCCAGAATAAACATCGATTTGTGGCTGGTAAAGAACCTTTAGATTTTTTTGATCGAGTGCTTGTAATAATCGTTTTTCAATTAATGCTTTACGATTTAAAGCTTTATGTGTCGCTGTTGATAGTGACACAATTTTATCTCCACCAGCTTCACGCACAGTAGAAATAGTAGCAATAGACGCTTTCATAAGCTGCGAAAATGTTGTTTGATCCTCTGGATATCTTGTGATACCACCACTAATAGAGATGGGTACTGCGATATTACCACTATAAATAGGGTGCTGTTGTAAGTATGATAAAAAGCCTTGAATAAACCATTCACTTAAAGGAGTGATAACCACAAAATCATTTTCATTGATACGAGCCATCGTGCTATCCTGGAAATACATCTTTATACGATTTGTAAATTCAATAATTAAGCTTTGATCGATTTGTTGGTCGTGCAGTTCTTTTAAAGTATAAAATTTATCAATACTTAAATAGACAAATGAAAAGTGTCTGTCATCCTCAATCATATTGCTAATGACCTTTTCAAGTCGGTGGGCATTCATGAGCCCAGTTTCTGTATCGATATAAGCTATTTTCTCAAGCTGGTGTTGGATAGTTTTTGATTTAGTAATATCCTTTTCAATTAAGAAAAATTGCTGTTCACCTGTTTCTAGATTAAAAGTTGGGATAGCCGTTAGTAATACCCAATAGGATTGCCCCGCTTTTGTGATTTTTTCAACTTCACCTTGCCATGTGTGACCATTGTTTAAATTACGCCAGATAGTATTTGTCACTTTTTCACTAGTATCATTATCTGGGAACAGCTGCCAAAAAGTTTTGCCGATAACACGCTTGGGTGTCCATTGACTTGTTTTTAGAAACTCATTATTACATTCTAAGATAAAACCATCATGATCGAGTGTTACAGTCATAAATGTAGCATCCAATCCTTGTTTAAGGTCTACAAATGTACTGCAATGAGAGACAGCATTAGTCATTAATTCTGGCGGCATAAAAACCATGAGAATCAAACGTTCTCCTTGTTCTGTATAAGGTTTAGCAAGTAGTGCTGTCGACATTTCTGTTTTTGAAGCGGTGTGAATTTGAATTTTCTCTATAAACGTGCTGTCCTCGTTTTGTAGGATAGCTTGAAAAGTTTCTACTGGAAGCTGACGTAGTAGATTTTCGTGTATAGATGGAGTAGTATTTCCTGTAATATCGTTAGTTGATAAACCAATCAGATGTTCAGCGCTCTTTCCCCAGATAGTGGCTTGTCCATCTTGATTTAGAATTATTGCAGGAAAAGGAAGTGAATTTAAATAATGTTCATCAATCGTAAATGATTTATGCATATGACTCATGAGTTTTCGATCTCCTTGGGTAATCAATATATACTAATATTATAGATAATTATATGGAATTAGTCATTATGAATATATTTGTAAATATTTGATAATGAAAAGAATTAGGACTTTTCTAGTGATATTCAAGAAAAGATTTGAAGAAAAATAACATTTTTTAGTACGTATATAGGAAGCAGGATTTGTATGCAACGTTTAAAAGGAATACTATTTATCGTCTCAGGTGCTATGTTATGGGGTGCGACTGGCCCCTTGATGGAGTGGTTACTAAACCATACATCATTGACAGTTTCCTTTATGTTAACAATCCGTTTATCGGTTGCAGGTATGATACTACTTACATATTTATTGTTAACTGGAAAAAACATTTTTGGTATTTGGCAGCACAAACTATGGGGTAGACAGCTCATTGTTTTTGGTATTGTAGGTATGCTAGGTGTTCAATTTGCATTTGTAGCAGCAATTCATGAAAGTAATGCTGTGCTAGCGACCTTGCTACAGTTTCTAGCGCCAATATTTGTTGTGGCATATGTCTCTCTTAGTTTAAAGAAATGGCCACCAAAATATCAAGTAATAGGAATTATTGGTACCCTTATGGGGTTATTTCTACTACTAACGAACGCTTCATTTAATAGTTTGCTTATTAGTCCAAAAGCATTGCTATGGGGTGTAGCAGTAGGCTTAACCTTTGCCTTTTACACATTATATCCTGCACGTTTAATGAGAGAGTGGAATGTCCTGTTAGTTGTTGGTTGGGGGATGCTAATAGGTGGTCTTACATTAGGCATTGTGAGCAGAGTATGGCTGTCCGACCAATGGACCGTTTTTACTAATTTTAAGACGCTTCTGTTGATGTTTGCTTTAATATTTTTTGGAACAGTCGCTTTCATATTGTTTTTAAGTAGTATGAAATATATAACAGCTGTGGAAACGAGTATCCTCTCTAGCATTGAACCATTGACGGCTATGATTATATCAGTTATTGTCTTCGGTACTTCTCTAGGATTTTGGCAATTAATAGGGGTATTCGTTATGCTTGTATGTGTAACATGGCTTTCAATCGCAGGTGAGAAAGCATAAATATACTATTGTGTAGGAATTTTTAACTAGCTATGAAATTTTATCTTAGGACAAGGGGGAAAGAATGTGAAAGAAGTTTTTTCCTATGTAAGACCTTATAAATGGACTGCTATCTTTGCTTTATGTTTAATGTTGTTAGAGTTATTTGTGGAGCTTGTACAGCCGCTTATTATGGCTAAAATCATTGATGATGGAATAAGGGCTCAAAATCACGAAATGATTGTGCAATGGGGTGCTGTTTTACTTGGACTTTCATTTGTTGCCTTTATGGCGGGTATCATTAATTCATACTTTTCATCTCATACTGCTCAAAGCTTTTCTTATGATCTACGAAATGCCATGTTTGATAAAATCCAATCCTTTACACTAGCAACCTATCAAAAATTTTCTACGGCATCCTTGATTACGAGATTAACCAATGATGTTACACAGGTACAAACGGTGCTGTTTATGAGCTTACGTATTATGCTTCGGGCACCCCTTGCTGTGCTAGGAAGTATAGTAATGGCTTTTATTGTGAATGCAAAATTAGCCTTGTTTTTAGTCATAGGTGCACCTATCATTTTAATTTTCCTTATTTTTATGGTCGCAAAGGGCGTGTCTTATTTTGGCAGAGTGCAGAAAAGAGTTGACCGTTTAAATAGGGTTTTACAGGAGAATTTACAAGCTATACGTTTAGTAAAGGCATACTTACGAGGGACATATGAGGCTTCACGCTTTGATGAGGTTGCATCTCGTTTGAAATTGGATACTGTAAAGGCTTTACGCATAATGGAATACATTATGCCAGTTCTTTTATTCATTATGAATATGAGTCTACTCGCCGTCTTATGGTTTGGTACAAAACAGGTTGCAGCTGGGACAACACCACTTGGAGATATTGTTGCGATTGTCAACTATGCGATGCGTATGACAGGCTCGTTTTCAATGTTCGCTTTTATTATAATCTTTTATGCGCGTGCAAAGGCGTCAGCTGAGCGTATGGCAGAAGTTCTTTCCACAGAAAATGAGGTGGAGGAAGTTTCATTTTCAGAAGAAATCAGTCAAGGTATACGCTACGGTGAGTTAACATTTGAACATGTTAGTTTTACTTATCCAGGAGGAGAGGTGCCAGTCCTATCAGATGTTAATTTCCAAGTTAATTCGGGTGAAAAATTAGCGATAATGGGGGCGACTGGTGCTGGTAAATCCACTTTGTTACAACTTATTCCTCGTTTTTATGAAGTAACTGAGGGAAGAATATTAGTAGAGGGACAGGATGTTCAACAGTGGGATTTACAAGAGTTACGTGAAGTTATAGGTTATGTCCCTCAGCAGTCTTTGTTATTTACAGGCAGTATTGCGGATAATGTGCGTTGGGGAGATACGCATGCTGAAATGGATGCTGTACTACAGGCTACAATGCAAGCTCAAATACATGCATCTGTTGAGGATTTTCCAAATGGTTATGACACTAAGGTTGGGCAAAAGGGGGTCAACTTATCTGGAGGGCAAAAACAAAGGCTATCCATTGCGAGAGCACTCTTGAGAAAAGGGCATATATTAATGCTCGATGATAGTACAAGTGCATTGGATGTCAAAACAGAACAGGCGCTTTGGGAGGCACTGAGCGAAGAACAGGCTACGATGCTGGTGGTCACGCAAAAAATTCGTACAGCTAAAGGTGCAGACCGTATTTTACTTATTGATGCTGGAAAAGTAGTTGCATATGGAACCCATGAAGAGCTTTTACAATCCTCAACGCTTTATAAAAAAATTGCAGTCTCTCAACAGGAGGTGGAGGAATAATGGGATTTTTCCAAAAACCTTTTGGCTATGAGCCGATCTTGACTAAAGATGATCTTCAGCAGGCTGTGAAGAAAAAGAAAGGGCCACGAGCAAGTGATTGGAAAAGTACATTGCTACGGTTATGGAAAATTGTTGATGAGCAACGAGCACTTCTAGTCGTAGTTCTTTTACTAGTCATGACGAGTTCAATTTTGGCTTTAGTTGGCCCATATGTGATTGGCCGAATGATTGATCACTATGTTATGCATGGAGAGCTAGCTGGCTTAGGCAAGGGTATTGTTTTATTAATGGGCATTTATATGCTGCTAGCCGTCTCCCTGTTCCTGCAAAATTATTGGATGATTGGTATTGCTCAGCAAACGATTTACAGGCTAAGAACAAGTGTATTTGGTCATTTTCAACGACTGCCGATTGCGTTCTTTGATCGACGTCAACATGGCGAATTAATGAGCCGAATGACGAATGATATCGAAGCGGTCAGTTCAACGCTAAATAGTTCTTTTATTCAGGTGTTTTCAAGTGTATTAACGCTTGGAGGAACCATTATTATTATGCTGAGCTTAAGTCCGTTGCTAACCATTTTAACCATGACCATTATTCCCTTTATGTTTTGGGCAATGCGGTGGATTACACGTAGAACGGCTCCCTTATTTAAGGAGCAGCAAGCAGCTATTGGGGCCTTGAACGGCATGATAGAAGAAACCATATCTGGACAGCGCATTGTGAAAGCTTTTTCCCAAGAGGAAAGAATGAAGATAGAGTTTCAGGAAAAAAGCTTGAGATTAAGAAGAACGGGATTTTGGGCACAGACATATTCTGGTTATATTCCAAAGGTCATGAATTTCTTAAATAATATGAGCTTTACTATTGTTGCGGGAATAGGGGGTGTACTTGCTTTATATGGGCATGTGTCAATAGGGGTTATCGTTATATTTACTGAATATGCTCGCCAATTTACACGTCCATTAAATGATTTAGCAAATCAATTTAACACAGTGTTATCAGCTATTGCTGGTGCTGAAAGAGTATTTGCGTTACTGGACGAACAACCAGAAGTAGAATCTACCTCAGCGAAAGATCACCAGTTATTGGGTCATGTAGCATTTAAGCAAGTGTATTTTAAATATGCACATGACCAGGAATCTTACACATTAAAAAATATTGATTTTCAAGTGGAGCCTGGACAGACGGTAGCTCTTGTAGGAGCTACAGGAGCAGGGAAAACGACAATCCTTCAACTTATTGCCAGGTTCTACGAAGTGTCAAAGGGCGAAGTGTTATTTGATGGCATTAACGTTCAGGAAATTGATCGTCCATCCTTGCGTTCCCAAATGGCTTTTGTATTGCAGGACCCATTTTTATTTGAAGCAACTGTTCGTGAAAATATCCGATATGGCCAATTAAATGCAAGTGATGCTGATATTGAGGAAGCCGCTAAGCGTGCTAATGCACATGACTTTATTATGAAGCTCAAAGATGGATACGATACGATTCTTGCTGCAGATGGACGAGAAATTTCCCAAGGCCAAAAACAATTGCTATCAATTGCACGTGCACTTATTGCGGACCCTAAAATTTTATTGTTAGATGAAGCGACAAGCAGTATCGACACAGTAACAGAAATGGCGATTCAAGAGGCACTTGATACATTAATGCAAGGACGCACAAGCTTTGTTATTGCACACCGATTAAATACAGTGCATAATGCCGACATGGTTTTAGTCATGCATAAAGGTGAGCTAGTGGAAGCTGGGCCACAGCAAAAGCTGATTGAATCGGGTGGTTTATATGCGCAAATGCTGCATTCATCCTCTTATCATTTAGAAGAATAGCTAATAGCAACTATTAAAAGAGTAATTTCATTTGAAATTACTCTTTTTTAGTAGGATTAATAAATGTAATTAATTTGAATAAATAGTATAATTAATATAGAGAAGTAGGGAATAGTATATAGTTTGAAAGTAACTAGATGAAAAGAGTTAATAATGATAGTAAGAGTTTGTTAGGTTATTATAAATCTAGTATTCATAGTAAATTTTAGTTGTTTTTGTGAACTTTTATAGTAAAAATCCTTTTATTATTAGATTGATTAAAGTAAAATTCTCATTAATAGAGGGTGATCATATATTTAGTTGCCAGCTTATTTTCATTCTTGCTACAATAGGGCAATAGTCTGATACAGGAACGGAGTAAACAATGAATATTTCAGTGATGACAGTGTCTTTCCCATTGGATGGAGAAACATTAAAGGAAGTAAAATTATTATGTGAAGAAGCGACAATTCATGATTATCGAGTATACGAAACTATTATGAATGTGCCAATGGCTAGCTCTTTTGAATCGAAGGGCTTTATGGTATTGGCGTATGAGGATGATCATGATTTGTTAGTTGGAGCTGCAAGTGCCATAGATTTAATTGGGGTCCATACGTATGAGTGGTCACTAGTGGTGACACCTGCATATCGCCAAAAGGGGATTGGGACTGCATTAGTTGAAGGGATACAAGTTGGGCTAAAAGAACGAGGGGCAGAGGGGCAGTTAGCTGTTGTTATTGACGGTTCCCCACATGGACACACATTTATTGAAAATAAAAATTATGTTTACAGCTTCTCAGAAGCGACCTTAGAAACAAAAGCGGAACCTGTAGCATTACAAAACGATATTAGTATTCTTCCCTATAATGGCGAACAGGCTGAGCTAATTGCTATTTATAGTAAAGCATTTGGAGATTTACCAGAAGAATCAACAGAGCTCATTGCCTTCAATACGTCCACTAATGGAAGAAAGCTATGGGTAGCTTACCGAGATGGTGAAGTTGTTGGAACGGTGACGACAGCTCAGGAAAATGAAATACAATGGGTGACAGCCCTTGCCGTCCACCCAAATTGTGAAGGACAAGGTATTGGGACGGCTTTACTGTCCTTTACGAAGGATTATGCGAGTAAAACGGGCGCAACTTTTGTGATGTTAGATGTTGAAGTAGACAATAAAAAAGCAATATCTGTTTATGAAAAGGCTGGTTTTATGAAAGCCCAGCAAATTGATTATTATGTAAAGCAATAATAAAAAGGGCGAGGAGTGATAGGAACTCATCGCCCTTTTTAGCATAATTGCGTACTATCTTCATATAGTATTAATAAGCCTTATGAAAGGAGTCGTAATTATGCGCATGCCGGCATTGCCTAAAAAGAAGTCTCCTCCGAAGGAAGCACCAAGTTCGTGGTGGAAAGTGGTTAAGGCCTATCTATCGAAAGGAAAGTTCTATCGATTACCACCGAGAAATTAATGAGGTATGAAAAAAGTCGCCTTATAGCGACTTTTTAATTTTCTAATAAGAATGTATTTTTGGAGGGACCTATTAGGTAAAGCTCATGCATGGCCCGTGTGAGTGCTACATAGAGTAGCTTTCGGTCAATGGGCGTGTCGTAAAAGGGCGTATGAAACGCAGCTACAATAACGGCATCAAATTCAAGTCCTTTCGCTAAATGGCTTGGAACAACGAGTAACATTTCCTGATTAATGGAATCATTTTCAGTTAGGAGCTGTGCAGGTAATTGGTGAGCTGTTAAATCGTTTTGCATCATTATTGCTTCAACAGTCGTTTTGCATATTAAAGCAATGGACCGATGTCCATGTTGACGAATCGTGTCAAAAATTTCTTTAATTTTTAAGGCGTCGAACTGTTCCGCTTGAATAAAACTAGGCACATTGCCATGACGAACAACTGGCTCCACCAACGGAAGTTGTTCATCCATTTGCGCTAAAATTTCATTAGCGACTTCCATAATTTCAATGGTTGTACGATAGCTTTTTTGCAAAGTTCGAAAGCTTGCTCGTGGGAATAAACCTTGGACAGGCTCCCAAGCAGTTAATGAGCGATAGCTATGAATTCCTTGAGCTAAATCACCAACCATTGTAAACATATCAGTATCCAAACCTGTTTTTAAAGCAGCGAGCTGAAAAAGACTATAGTCTTGTACTTCATCGATAAAGACAACGCGCATCTTCCATTCATCTGGGATGCCTTTTAAGCGTGCCTGTAAATAATAAAGTGCAGCTAAATCTTCAAGTGCCCATTGTTCCTTGCGATGTGATTGTAAAAATTGCTGTTGTTCGAGATAATGCCATTCAGGTGCCAACTCCGCTAAAAGTTCAGCGTTGGTGAGCAGTGAACGATAGAGAGTTTTAATGTTGTGTTTCGAAAAGCGACGCATATATGCAGCTGCCGTTGATTTGGCTTCTTTTTCAATGGCAGGAATTCGCTCATCTCGTTCATCGATAAACTTTGTTACAACACGTCGCCGTTTTTCATCATCTCGAATTCCATTTAAGGCCTTGCCTAGTGCTTCATCATATTTTTTATGGAGTGTAGCTAAGACAGACTGCTTTTTCTGACGAACATGGCTAGCTAACACCTTTTTAATATGTGCTAGTCGTTTTTCGATTGGCATATAAGAAAATTCATATAAAAATAGCTTCTTAAGGTGAGAAGCCCGCATGATACAGTATCTTTCAATGTAAACATCTTCAAATTGCTCTGCAATATCTTGCTCTAGTTTTTGGATATAGCGTTCGATAACATCGCGATAATAAAGAGAGCCTTTCATTTCAGCTATCCAAGCAGTTGGCTGAGAATTTCCTCCTGCCACAAGCGATTCTAATTGTTCATTTGGATTTTGAAGTTTTAATTTTAGTTTAGTGGCGGATAGAACGTAATCGGTAAAAGTAGTTTGGCATATTTTATCGACGCCTAGTTCTGGTAAGACATCTCCAATATAATCAATAAATAACTTATTCGGTGCTAAAATCATGAGCTGCTCAGGATTAAAATGCTCACCCATTGTGTAGAGGAAATAGGATATTCGGTGTAGGGCAATGGTAGTTTTTCCACTGCCTGCTGCTCCCTGCACAATTATTGGTTGACGAAGATGTGCGCGAATAATTTCATTCTGCTCTTTTTGGATTGTCGAGACAATTTCGGTTAGACGAACATCAGCTTTACCAGCCAATGCTTCTTGTAACAGTTCATCGTTCGTAGTTAAATCAATATCACGTATATCGAGCAAATCGCCATTTTCAATTTTATATTGTCGCTTAGCAAATAGATGCCCTTTATGAATTTCTCCACGGACATCGTACTCCATATCACCAAGGCGGCCATCATAATAGACATTCGCTACTGGTGAGCGCCAATCGACAATAATCGGCTCATGTGTTTCACGATGAAATAACGAGGTTTTTCCAATGTAAAGAAGTTCTTCAGGGTCACCTGTCTTTTGAAAATGGATTCTGGCAAAATAAGGCTTCTTTTGAACGGCTTCTAGCCCTTCCTTTTGATTACGGGCCATTTCAAAGAATCGGGCATTGGTTAAGATGTTTAAATAACTCAAACTAGAATCTAAGTAATCAAGATCTGCCATCGACTTCCGAATATTTTCTTGAGCGGATTTTAAATCTCTTTGTGACTCATTTAAAATTTGTTGCATATAACTTTGGGTATACGCTAATCGCTCTACTTCTGTCTGAAAATCTGGATGTTTTACAGTCATTTTTTAGCACCTCCTAGGTACTTACAATTTCAAAGTAGATTATCATACTACTATATATAATATTTACCATCAAGTGAAAGCTTAAAAGCTGAATATGTTACTATTACGTTGGGGTTTTAAAGGAATATTACTAAAAGAGGAGGTTTAATATTTTGGATATTTTTGCACACAGAGGTGTTTCTGCAAGCTACCCGGAAAATACAATTGCTGCATTTCAAGCAGCATCTAAGCTTCCTATAGCAGGGATTGAGCTAGATGTTCATTTAACAGCAGATAAAGAGGTCGTTGTTATTCATGATGAAACCATTAACCGTACCTCCAATGGTTCAGGCTATGTAAAAGATTTTACGTTACAGCAATTACGTACATTTGATTTTGGCTCATGGTACTCATTGGATTATAGTGGAGAAGTGATTCCGACCTTAGGGGAGGTACTAGAACAATTTGTAGGTACCAATCATCGTATTAACATTGAGCTAAAAACAGATGTGTTTGCCTATGAAGGAATCGAGACATTAGTACTAAAGGAAGTAGCAGCCCAACAAATGACTGAGAGGGTTATTATCTCTTCTTTTAATCATGAATCGTTGCAAACAGTCGCTCAAATTGCACCATATATTGAAATTGCTGCATTGTTTGCAGAAGTTTTAGTGGATTTTTCGACTTACGTTGCGCTCATTCCTGCTAAAGGCATCCATGTTAGTTTGCCTACAGCGTATCGTAAATCAGTAAAACTAGCGCTCGCTGAAGGGGCATCTGTACGTGTTTATACAGTCAACGAGGAGCAGGATGCTCGATACTTACAGCAACTAGGAATACAAGCGATATTTACTGATGATCCAGAGAAAATATTAAAAGCCCTTACTTAAAACAATGTGAGGAGAGGCGCTCGAATTCCGTGGAATGTTTATGTAAGTATAGCCCACGGAACGCGGCGTCTTCTATAAGGTTCGTATTACCATTTTGCTTGGTGTTCCTCAATGCATCCAAGCATTTGTCGAATAACTAATGTTTCACCATTGTCGAGCAAAATGGAACCGTCATAATAACCAAATAATTGATGTACTTCTGATTTTACTAGCTTTGCATTTGTATAGGCTACACGTTCAAAAAACGGAGAGAAGGTTAGTGACACTTGATGAGAGAATTTGGTTTTAACTTTCCAGCGCTGCATGTAATCTTCTGAATCATAATCAAACAATAAATCCTCATGTATTTTTGTCATTTTACCATCAACAAAAACAGCATTTTCAGTCATACCTGTTCCATCTGTCCATTTGCCTCCTAAATTAAGTCCAATCCTTCTTCCACGGACCCGTTGAGAGGCCATTCCCCAATTCCATACCGCTTCACGCGGCCATACACCTCGACCGTAATCTAAGACAGCAAAATTTTCTTCTGCCGAAAAATTATAACGACGAGTACCAATTGTGACAACACCTGAAGTAGGGAGTGTATGATGCTTTCCTGTAAATTGAAATGTTTTACGATTCCAAGGGATGACAACATTTAAGGTTTCGTCTGTAGCGGGATGTTGAATGATAAGCTTTGCACGTAAAATATCTCCATCAAAATTTGGAATAGAAACGGATAGGTGCGTTTCATTTTGTACATATAGTATATCAATCATCATTTCGCTATTTTTAAACGATACAGATTCTAAAACCTGTGTAGGCATTTTTAATTTACCACCGAAGGGAATGGTAATCGTTTTTTCGAAATAGCGCTGCGTTTCATATTCAAGGAAATAGACGAAGCAGACTGCTGCATAATCTAGATGACTAATCGTAGCGGAAAATAAGATTTCATCACCGTAGACACACCAATAGTTCCATTTCTTTTTGCGCATGAGATGGCCGCTTAAATTGCTATTGATAAATGGTTTACGTGCAAATCCGATGGCTGCTGGATTTAAATTACCCTTTTTATCGCATAAAAGAGTAGGCTGTAAAATTTCTTTCTCAGCATGCTGCTTCACATTTAACATCCCTTCTGGTCCTAAAATAAAATCATACATTTCTTTTAATCTTATTGTAGCAAAAATGATCTTAAAAATGGAAAGGAACATACTGATTATACCTATTTTCGACAATAATATGAGTAAGGACCTAACTAATAGAAATACTTGAAGAGACATATGATGGCATAAGGAGGGGGTGTATGGCAAAGATGTATAATAGGCAAGCTGCTGTACAGTATGCCAATTTGTGGTGGAATAGACGTAATCCAGCTTTTCCTAACTTTGATGTAGACTGTACCAACTATATATCACAATGTTTATTAGCAGGTGGGGCACCAATGCGAGGGGCACCAAGTAGAGAGAAGGGCTGGTGGATTCAACAAGGAAATTGGAGCTTTAGCTGGTCTGTTGCACACTCTTTAAGGTGGTATTTAGAAGGCTCAACGATAGGGTTGAAGGGTACACGTGTTCAAACCGCTGAAGAGCTGGAGTTGGGTGATGTTATTTTTTATGATTTTCAAGGAAATGGGAGAATCGATCACTCTGTTATTGTTACTAGTATTCAAAACGGGATTCCTTATGTAAATGCCCATACTTCAGATAGTATTAATCGACCGTATTTTTATGAGGACTCCACAGCCTATACACCAAGCATGACTTACTTTTTCTATCATATAGAGGATAGCTTTGCTTAGGATGAGGTAGTTTTAAAGCATATCATTTTATGATAATGTGAGGGTAGAAGAGATAAACTTAAAAGGTTGTCTTGTGGTAGAAGGAGAATGGATATATGAGCGAACAATTTTTATCGGTTAGAGATGCAATTATTCAACGTCGTTCCATTAAAAAATTTAATGGTCAACCTGTAGATCGGGACGATTTATTGGCCATTATCGACGATGCAGTTTGGGCACCCAACCACGGTAACCGTGAGCCTTGGCGCTTAGTGGTAGCCTGTGGGAAGGAATTAGAAGACCTACAACATTTATTACGCGACCTGACGATTCCGAAATGGCAAGAGCTTCTAAGTGAAGACTTGGCAAAGCAGATGTTGAAATTTACGTTACCTGGTGGCTATGCCTTTGTTATCGTACCTGAGGATGCTCGTCAAAAAGAGCGTTTAGAGGATTATGGTGCAGCGAGTATCTTTATTCAAAATATGCAACTGTTAGCATGGGATAGAGGGATAGGCTCTTGCTGGAAAACACCAGGCTTTTTAGATAATCCAAAGTTCCGCGAAGCCTTAAAGGTACAGCCGGGTGAACGTGTTATTGCGATGCTACAAGTGGGTTATTTTGATGAAGTGCCAAAAGGAAAAGAACGGAAAAAATCAGCTGAAATTGTTACAGTTTTTGGCCAGTAATTGCATAAAGCACCAAAGAAAATCCCCTCACTGAAGTAGTTGAGGGGATTTGTTATGGAATCAAAAAAAATTATTTTTTTAATTCCGAAACTTCATATAAATAATCACTTAAAACGCGTAAACCTTTATCAAAGTTTTCTAAATGGAAATGCTCATTAGGAGCATGGAAGTTTTCACTAGATAAACCGAAGCCCATTAATACTACAGGGATTTCTAAAATTTCATCAAATGCAGCAACGATAGGGATAGATCCACCACCACGAGTGTAAGCAGTAGGCACATTATAAACTTTTTCATAAGAACGTCCAGCTGCTTGAATGAAAGGATGATCAAATGGTGTTAAGAATGCAGGGCCTTTATCAAATTCCGAAATGTTAATTTCTACTCCAGCGGGCTTATGCTTTTCAACGTGGGCTTTTAATAGGGCCACGATTTCATCAGGCTCTTGATTTGGGACGAGACGACATGTGATTTTAGCGCCTGCTTCAGCAGGTAATACCGTTTTGATGCCTTCTCCAGAGAAACCACCAAAGACCCCATTAACCTCTAATGTTGGACGAGCCCAAGTACGTTCTAGGTAGGTAAACCCTTGTTCACCAAATAGTTCTTTAACACCGACCTCTTGTTTAACTGACTCTTCATCAAAACCAAGCGCGCGATAAGCTTCACGTTCTTCTTCTGTTAAAGGTAATACATTGTCGTAGAAACCCTCCACCTGGATTGTGCCATGCTCATCACGGAAGGATGCTAATATTTCAGCTAATGCATGGATGGCATTTTGCACGCCTCCACCATAGAGACCTGAGTGTAAATCTCCTTTAGCTCCACGCACATCAATTTGAATACCTGCTAAACCACGTAAGCCATAGCATACTGCAGGTTTACCAGGACCATAAAGGCCAGTATCAGAAATTAAAATTAGATCCGACGCTAATTTTTCCTTATATTCTTCAACAAAGGAAGGTAAATGTGGACTACCAATTTCTTCTTCACCTTCATAAATAAATTTAACGTTCACGGGTAAAGTTCCTGTTGTTGCAAATAAAGCTTCAATCATTTTTAAGTGCATAAATACTTGCCCTTTATCATCACTGGCACCACGAGCGAATAATTTATTGTCGCGAATGGTAGGATTGAAAGGTTCGCTCTCCCATAAATTTAAAGGATCAACAGGTTGTACATCATAATGACCATAAAACAATATAGTGGGTTTGCCTTCCGCATGTAACCAATCAGCATAGACAACTGGATGACCTGCAGTTTGAGTAATAGAGATATTCTCAAGATTTAATTTTTCAAATGCATTAGCGAGCCATTGTGCTGCATGTTGGATATCTTCCTTATGCTCAGATAAAGAACTAATACTTGGAATTTGTAAAAACTCTTTCAATTCGTTTAAATGAGCCTCACGATGTTCAGCAAAATAAGCATCAATTTGCTGTAAATTTGTCATCTAGCATCCCTCTTTCTAATATATTTCGATAATAGAAATAGTATAGCATATCAAAACTAGAAAGTATTAGCATGGGTTCATAAATAAATAAGCTCTAATGGGGAAAACTGCAACATTTTTATAGCAAGGCTATTGGTTGTATTTCATTGTATTAAGCTATGAAATGGAAGGGTACGTGTAGGAAAAAATGAAAGACACTGTAGAAAATCCTTTGCAGTGTCTTTCAGTAGGTGTGTCTATAATGGAAGGTCAATTTTGCCGTCTAATTAAAGCGTGTCAGTATTAAACATTGTTCGATTTACTGCTACTAATGTTAGGAGTTGGTGGTGAATTGTAAACACGGGAATATGGTGGTATTGAATTCATAAGCCAAATGTTACTGCCTAGCACTGAATCGTGACCAATGGTCGTTTCGCCACCTAAAATGGTTGCACCCGCATAAATAACGACATTATCTTCAATATTCGGATGACGTTTAATCCCTTTAATTGGATTGCCATTTTCATCAAGAGGGAAGCTTAATGCCCCTAACGTGACACTTTGATATATTTTGACATTATTGCCGATGATACATGTCTCACCGATTACGACACCTGTGCCGTGATCGATAAAGAAGGATTCACCAATTGTCGCGCCTGGGTGAATATCGATTCCTGTTAAACTATGTGCATACTCAGACATAATACGTGGGACAATTGGTACGCCCACTTCATATAACTCATGTGCAATACGGTGAATATATACCGCAACAATCGAAGGATAACTTAATAAAATTTCTTCTGTGGAAAGGGCAGCAGGATCTCCGTTGTACGCTGCCTGAATATCCGTTTGCAAGGTTTTACGGATTTTTGGAAATTGCGAAATTAAATCCATCACAATGCGATCTGCATCCTCTTGACAAGTACAGTTTTCAAGATTGCTGTTGTATTCCAAATTGTAAATTAATACTTTTTCGATAATATCCCGTAAATCCAATGCCGTTTCACGTAGTTTATTACTACTTACTATATTAACGCGTCTAGTATCGATCGGTGGAGCAGTATGGATACCCGGAAACAGCACTTCATGAAAATTATCTAAGATTTTATAAATTTTATTGCGCCCAACAAAGCCAATTGAATTTTCAATATCCACATACTGTCGATTAATATCACATAATGAACTTGTGATTTCTGGAACTTTTTCATTTAACCAATCATTTAAACTCATTATAAAACACCCCTCAACCTCATAATAACTGATGTAATAAAAGTACAAAGCATTTCATCCAATAGCAACTCTTTTAGCTTTAAAATATATTAATATTTATATTATCGAAAAAATACCTGCATGTGGAGTGCCATTAAATAATCTTATATTGTTTTACCATAAAATACGACTGCTTTTAAAGCTTACTGCTTCAGGTTATGATCTAGACGGATTGGCTCTGGGAGAATTTTAATCAAATAAAAAGGGTCTGATTTCGGAACGATGCCGAATTCAGACCCTTAGTTTTTTATTAGTGAGCAGTATAGCCGCCATCAACAAGGAGTGTTGTACCATTAACAAAGCTTGCATCATCGCTTGCTAAGAATAAAACAGCTTTGGCAATCTCTTCTGGTTTACCAAGACGACCTTGTGGATGAAGGGAAGCTAAATATTCTTTCTTTTGAGCGTCTACTTCAGCCAATAGAGGTGTATCGATATAGCCAGGACATACAGCATTTACGCGAATACCTTGTTTTGCATAAGCTGTGCATAGGTTTTGTGTTAATAGTTTTACACCACCTTTTGCAGATGAATAGGCTGTTGGATTTGGTAAGGAAACAAAACTATGGATAGAGCCAGCATTAACTATGACCCCACCAGTTCCTTGCGCAAGGAACTGCTCAATGGCATATTTATCAGAAAGAAATACACCTGATAAATTTATATCAATTGTTCTTTTCCATTTTTCAAATGATAACTCGTGAGCGGGTGCATCGTCAGCTACACCTGCATTGGCATACATAATATCAAGTTTTCCATATTTAAGAACGGTTTCATTAATCATGTTTTTAATATCATCTTCGCTTGTTACATCCGTTTTTACGAAGAGCGTATCATAACCATCGTTATTCAATTGTTCGGAGATATTTTGTCCGCGTTCTGAAAAATCGGCAATGACTACTTGAGCACCTTCTTGGGCAAAGAGGCGAACTGTTGCTTCACCGATACCACTAGCGCCACCTGTGACGATTGCTACTTTATCTTTTAGTTTCATTTTAATGACCACCTTTATAATTATTTTGCAGTTGCTCCACCATCAATAACAAATTCGGCACCGGTTGAGAAAGAGGATTCATCAGAAGCTAAGAACAGTACTGTTTGAGCCACTTCTTTTACAGAACCTAAACGACCTAATGGGAATAAGTTTTTTCCTAATTCATCCTTAGAGCTTCCAGTTGTTGCAGATGCATAATCGGCCATTCCTGTATCGATATAGCCAGGGTGAATAGAGTTTACTCGGACACCAAATGGGGCATATTCCATTGCGGCATCTTTTGTCATAATGCGTACGGCACCTTTACTAGCGCCATATAAAACATGTCCAGCAGCACCTGTTAAGCCTGCAATGGAAGAAGCATTAATGACAGAGCCATTATTTTGTTTGGCCATAAGCGGCATGATATGCTTCATGCCAAGGAAAACACCAGTTACATTGATGGCCATTAAGCGATTCCAGTCTGAAAGTTCAATTTCTGCAAGTGGTTTAATTATATAAATGCCTGCATTGTTGAAAAGAATATCAATTTTTTTAAATGTATGAATCGTTATATCTGCAACTTTTTTCCAGTCGTCTTCATTGCTAACATCATGACGTACAAATAAGGCTTCGCCTCCAATTGCTTGGATGCAGCTAACTGTTTCGTTCCCAGATTGTTCATTTATATCAGTAATGACTATTTTTGCTCCTTCTTTCGCAAATAATAGTGCAGTTTCTTTCCCGATGCCTGTACCTCCGCCTGTAATAACGGCTACTTTATTTTCAAGTCTCATTTCAAGCACGCACCTTCCATTATTTCTGGTTATATGGTTACCTTAGGATTCAAATGTATTCGCTTTATTTTAGCGATAGCTTCATCTTACTCCTTTCAATTTGAAATACTATCCTATAAGATGCTGTATAATATAGTGATGGAGTACCCTTCATTTATAGGGGTATTTTTAGTAAGGAGGAGAGGAATTTCCTATGACGCACTTATTTCAATCCTTTGAACAAATGACACTTCAAGAATTTGTGTTATTTATCAAAATTCATAGTAAACAAATTGAAGAGAATACGAATATTTACCTCAATCTAGACCCTTCTATTGCTGAAGCAGATCGAGAAAGAGTGGCAATGCTACTGGATTCCTTTCTACATTTAATGACGCATTCAACTATCGAAGAGCTAAATGATGATTTTAGAAGTTTTTTTAAGACATGGCTTCAATCACAGCTATCTATTATTGATACGAGAAGCTTTCATCTATTCCAATTGATTTTAGAGAAATCATTGATTACTTTCATGATTCAGCAAAAAATTAGTCGAATGCATGCCATTCTAATGTATGTACTAACGATATTTACATTTTTAGTACAGCTTTACTTTAATGACGAAGAAGATCACAAAAATAGTCGTAGAACTACTCCTGAAAATGAGGAGTTGAGGCGACTACAATTATTGGATAAACTCGATAAATTGCTCATCAGTTCCTCTGGTTATCAGGATTTAGCCTATATTTTAAAGAAATGTGAAGAGTATTTTACTTATAAAAGATGTGTATTTTATGCCTATGTGCCTTGGTCCAATCAATTTTACGGGGTTATTGGTGCAGAGCTTCCAAAGGTTCAAAGCATGAAAGGGGAGCTAACCAGTGAAAATACCGTACTCGGCTCAAGAAAACCTATATATTTGAAAAACCCTAAAAATTATGTGAAGGAAGAACATATACAATTATTTAATTTATCGTCGATTATATTTATCCCGATTATTCAACAGGATCAATTATTTGGATGGCTAACATTTGACCAGCTAGGTGAAGAATTTGATTGTACGAAGAATGAATTATTGTTACTTGAAGAAGTAGGGAAGCGGTTGGGGTTATTTTTATCACGTAAGGGTGAAAAGGTTGAAAAGAGTACAGAACTTCACTTAACAGAAAGGGAGTCCATGATTTTGGGTCTGCTTGCAGAGGGATATGACAATAAAAAAATTGGGGGATTACTATTTTTAAGTGAGCATACAGTCAGAGATTATGTAAGTAGTTTAATGACAAAGCTCAAAGCGAAGAATCGAACACAGGTCGTTGCTTCGGCTTTTCGATTAGGACTATTAAGTTAGCCAAAGCGAAAAATAGGGGGTTTCCCACTAGATGAAATACATCTGCTTACTTTACAAGTCATTGTTAAAGTGGCAGATTTTTAATTTTCCAATAATTATTATTATGAATATAGTAATGAAAATAGAAGTTTAATGTTATAGAGCAGTGTTATACAGGCTGAGTAATATAGTAGTAAAACAATTTTTACGAATATTACAAGCAAAAGTGTTTAAGCTTACACGATTGTAATGAAATTGAAAGCCAATACGATAGAGTGTAATACATTATTTTGCGAGAATGTGTATAGAAGCAAGAACAAGAAGCGGAGGCATACACAATGAATGAAAAATTAGAAGGCGTATACGAGGAATACAATCGTTATATATATCACTTATGTTTAAAACTAACTCGCAATAATGTAGAGGCTGAAGATTTAATGCAAGAAGTTTGGGTAAAGGTTGTACGCTATGAAGACAGCGTAGCTGAAGTAGAGCATATTAAGGCTTGGCTTACAACCATTACAATGAATACATTCAGAGATCGCTATCGTAAAAAGGTTCGTCGTAGTAAATATATGATGAACCAACCTGAAACATTAGACGTACCGATATTAGATTTGGTTCCCAATAATGAAATTTCAACAGAAGAAAAGGTTGAAAAGGATATTGTCACAAAACTAGTACAAGATAAAATGGAGCAATTAGATGGCATCTATAGAAAGACTTTATGGTATTTCTACATAGATCAATATTCACTTGCAGAAATTTCTACAATTATGAAAGTTTCCATTGGTACTGTGAAATCACGTTTATTCCGTGCAAAGGCTCGATTAAAAGAAATGCTGATGTCAGATACAGCCATTGTGGAATCTGTGCTACCAGCGTAATGAAAGCTGATTGGTCGCACAACATACGTACTTAGACGGAAGTATTCAGTCGACTAATCTAAAAAAAGATGCATTCGCAAATAATTGCGATGCATCTTTTTATTTCTTTATTCTGGCCGATTGGAATCAACATCCAATAGACATTTTGAAAAAATAGTGCGTAATGTTTGCAGTTCTTCAGCCGTGAGCATTCCAAACATATTGTTGATAATTTCACTAACCTGTTGACGAGATTCTTTTAAGATGCTCTCGCCTTCAGAAGTTATGACGAGCTGTGACGCTCGTCGATCTGTAGCGTGCTGTGTTTTTTCAATAAAGCCAGCATTTATAAGCTTCGTTGTTAAAACGGTGACGCCACCTGTCGTTACCTTTAACCGCTCAGCAATAGCAGAAGGGCGTTTAGGGCCCTCCTGCGATAAGTAGTCTAAAATTAAAATATGGGATTTTGAAAAGCCGAGCGCATTATGATTATTCCACTCGTTCGCCCACTTACGCTCAATGGATGAAACAACTTCAAACAACGAGGTAATGGCTTTTTGTTTTTCTTGATCCATAGAAGGTCATCTCCAAAACTGTTTTAACTTTCTTGTGCCAATCTTGTCATCGCATTTAATTCGTAAGCACGTACTTTACGCGGGATAAAACGGCGGATGTCCATCTCATTGTAACCAACTTGAATACGTTTTTCATCTATTAAAATAGGGCTACGTAACATTCTTGGGTGTGCTTGAATAATAGCAAAAAGCTCCTGAATAGAAAGTTGGTCGATATCGATATTTAAATTTTTAAAATCATTCGAATTTGTTGCAATAATTTCATCTGTTCCATCTTCAGTCATGCTTAAAATTTCTTTAAATTCTGCAAGTGTAAGTGGATGAGAAGTGATACGTTTTTCTTTATATTCAATATTGTGATCTTTTAACCATTTAAGTGCTTTTCTGGATGAAGAACAGCTCGCTTGTGAGTAAATTGTAACTGTCATTCTTCATTCCTCGCTTTCTTTTTTAGATTATATTTTATAAATATCTTATCAGTAAGGTAAATTGTTTATATATATATCTTACTAGTAAGCTATATATAAATCAATAGCTATTTAAAAAAATATCTATAACACCATGATTTTTTTCAGGTATATTAACATATACGAAGATCATCCTAAAAAAGTTTCATTTTCACAGCTTACAATGATGTAAGTTTAGGGAAGTGAATAGGGACTACATGAAGCATAGGCTTGTCCAAGAGGAGAGAAATGACGAGCTAAAAAATATCAGTCCACTGATTATAGTATGTTTAAATGAGGAGAATTATACATGGAAACTTAAAAATATTTGTGGAATTTGGCAAATAGGAAAAGGGTAGTCTCAAATCATCTTTGAGACTACCCTTTTAGATTTAGCCTTGTTGTCCTGAAGTGAACCAATCTTGGACATTCCAGACCTTCGTAGCGAGACCATCATAGAAATCAGGTTCGTGACTTACGAGTACAATAGTGCCTTTAAATTCTTTCATCGCACGTTTTAATTCATTTTTTGCATCGACATCTAAATGGTTCGTCGGTTCGTCAAATAGAAGCCAGTTCGCCTCTTCCATCATTAATTTACATAAACGAACTTTCGCTTGCTCTCCACCCGATAATGAATTCAGTGGACGTGTAATGTGATCAGTCTTTAAGCCCGCTTTCGCTAAGGCAGCACGAACTTGCGCTTGCTCCATTGAAGGGAAGGCGTTCCACACATCATCAATGGGTGTAATTTTTTCCGCTTTTACCTCTTGTTCGAAATAAGATGGATAAAGATAATCTCCTCGAATCACTTTGCCATTTAAAGGATTAATTTTACCAAGCATTGTTTTTAATAATGTTGATTTACCTACACCATTCATGCCGACTAAAGCAATCTTCTCTCCTCGTTCAATAGCAAAAGTGAGTGGGGGAAGTAATGGTTTGTCCTTATCATAACCAATCACCAAATTTTCAGCCTCTACCACATAGCGACTTGACGAACGTGCTTCTTTAAAACCAAACTCAGGCTTTACAGCAGTTTCTGGGCGATCAATTCGCTCTAATCGGTCAAGCTGCTTGGCACGAGACTTAGCACGGCCAGTAGTAGAGTATCGCGCTTTATTTTTGGCAATAAAATCCTCTTGCTTCTTGATGAATTCTTGTTGTTTTTCATACGCGTCAATATGCTGACGCTTATTGATTTCAGCAAGCTCTAAGAATTTTTCGTAGGTTGCTGTATAACGAGTTAGCTTTGAAAATTCAAGTTGGAAGATGACATCCACCGTCTCGTTCATAAATTCTGTATCATGCGAAATTAATAGGAAGGCATATGGATAGTTCTTTAAATAGTTTTTTAGCCATGTAATATGTTCTTCATCAAGATAGTTTGTAGGCTCGTCTAATAATAGAACTTTTGGTTTTTCTAATAACAGCTTAGCTAGTAAAACCTTTGTACGTTGACCACCAGAAAGGGCAGCCACATCTCGCTCCAAGCCAATAGCATCGAGCCCAAGCCCGCGCGCAACTTCTTCAATTTTCATATCGAGTGAATAGAAGTCACCTGCATCTAACGCATCTTGAACTTCAGCCATTTGCTCTAATAGAACTTCTAATTCTTCAGGTGTAGCTTCAGCCATCTTACCTGTAATTTCATTGAGTTCCTCTTCTTTTTTATACAAGGGTAGAAAAGCGTCACGCAATACATCGCGCATCGTTCTACCAGCTGTGAGTACTGTATGTTGATCTAAATAACCATAATGTGTACCAGGGAGCCATTCCACTTTTCCCTCATCATGAATTGTTTGACCAGTGATAATGCCCATTAAAGTTGATTTACCTACACCATTTGCCCCAACGAGTCCAATATGGTCACCCTCTACTAAACGAAACGATACATCTTTAAAAAGTGTACGATCTCCGAATGAATGACCTAAATTTTCTACTGTTAAAATTGCCATATATGTTCCTCCAACTATCTTTCAAGTTTCCATTTTATAGTTCTGCTAGTTGCTTATTCAGCTCTGCAAGCTTCGACTCCATATTTGCAAGACGTTGCTCTGCCTGTGCTACTTGATCGTTGTGTCCTGTTGACTCAAGTTTTTCGATATCGCCTTGTAAATTGATATAGTCCATTTTTAATTCTTTAATTTGATATTCTAAATCATTTTTGGTTGGCATGATGGTTGCTCCTTTTTTAAGCGTATTTGTATAGCGAATGCGTGTAAAAAGCGATGGGGGTTTATTGATCCCCCACCGCATATCATTAAAATCAATCGGGAACTGAAAAAAAATGAACTTACCTAATTCCCAACTTTTATAAGATGAGATGCTAAAGTGAAAATTTCTTATATATTGTATCATAATCATCTTTGAAGTAGCACTAAGTAGAAGCGATATTATGACGATCATAAGCAAAGTCTAAAAGTAGCTCTAAGAGTGTTTCATTATTACTAACGAGATTGAGCTGGCGTTGTTTTTTTACGGCACGTTCACTGCGTGCTTCATGTAAAAGAAACTCCATAACAGCATTTTGTATTTGTGATTGTTTCATTTTACGACCTAGCCCTAGATGAATAAAACCATTCTGTTCTCTTGGGAAAGCATGTAATAGCTCTGCCTCCGATTGTGCAAGCGTAATGCATGGCACACCATAAGAGGCAATTTTATAAGGCGTATAATTGGCATTGCAAATAATAACATCTGCTTTTGGTAAAAGTTTGAGAAGCGCGTTTTTATCACGAAGGATGGCTGTGTTGCGACGACTTAGTACCATCATTTGTAAGTCGTCTGTCGCATGGCGGTAGCTGTCGTCAATCATAACTGTAATTTGTAGTGGAATTTGGAGCTGTGTTAAGTGTCGCAGGGTACGATAGGTTAAATTATGCTCGTCCCCATCTTCAAAAGCTACAACGATATGGGGAGGATTTTCAGGTGTTTTGCTTTCAGGTCTATCGCTAAAGTTTTGATAGTCTTCGGGTAATGCAAAAACAAAGCTCCCCCCAATATAATGAGACGGTAAATAATCTTTTACCTCGTGATAGAGTGCTAGAAGTACACAGTCACAGGCTTGACCACCTTCACCAAAATCATCAAAGTGAAGAATCGTTTTGCAGAAAGGTCGTAAATCCTGTACTTGCCAAGCCTCAGAATTGCGGCCATCTCTGACGATTAAATCTGGCTGAATGCCTTTCATTTGCTTAGGAAGCTCATTAAAATGATCAAATAAAACAGGGGTTAGACCTTCATTAATTAAAATTTGAACCCCTTCATTTGAAGGCGTTTTTACAAATATAAAAACTTTCTCATTCGTCAGTAGTTTAGCTAATGTTGAAACCCGCTCAAAAGGATACAGCCCTTTATCAATACAGCTTTCAATAATGAAAACAATCGTTTTTTTCGGTACTATTGCTTGCGTTTCGTTTTGCAAATGTATCCCACCCTTTCCTCTGTCTCTTTAAATTATGGTGAAGAAAGAGCAAGTATGTGTAAAATTTAGGATTTGATAAATGATCTTTTTAAGTGAATCTTTCAAATAGCTATCTTTTAGATACGATAAATAGCTTTTAATCATCAAAAAATGTGGTCGATATATATAGTGAGTTTATTTCGATACATAACAAAGATGGTGGTTATGGAAGGAGGGAAGAGGCATGGGTATGCGTGCTGCAATTGTAATTGGAGCAACGGGATTAACTGGCTCCTCTCTTGTAGAGCAATTATGTGAAAATGATGAATATGTATCCGTGACAGTAATTACAAGAAGAAAACCAACTTTTACGCATCCTAAGCTAGAAGTGAAAATTCGTGATTTTGATAGGTTAGAGGAACAAGATATAGCATTTGCGCATGAACTATATTGCTGTTTAGGTACAACTATAAAAAAGGCAGGGTCACGAAAGGTGTTCGAAAGGGTAGACTTTGAATATCCTTTAGCGATTGCTTCATTGGCAAAAAAGCGTGGAATTCCCCATTTTCTTGTTATCACTGCAATGGGTGCTAAGGAGAGTTCTCCTTTTTACTATAGCCGAGTTAAAGGAAAGCTAGAGCATGATTTAATGGAGTTGGGCTTACAGCAGCTTTCTATAATCCGTCCTTCACTCTTAGTAGGAGAACGGAATGAATTTCGTTTAGGGGAAAAGGCTGGAGAAAAGGTATTAAAAATAGCCAAGCCTTTTTTAATAGGACCACTAAAGAGATTTAGAGCCATTGAAGCCTCTCAAGTAGCAAAGGCAATGATGATTATTGCGCTACACGGCAAACAACAACCAGTGACCATTTATCCTTCCCATGTATTAGCAGCATTGGAATTTCCAGAAACGTCAGAAAAAGATGTTTCTAGGGAGACGCTATTTAATTGGGATAAAATAAAAAAAGCAGATTCGCTTCATGAAGAGGACAAGGTCAATCGCGATGTAGTGATTGATCGCGAGAAATATAATATCCCAGATGAGGTGGTTGATAAGGAAGTTCATTTCAGACCATATGATAAAGAGTAATTTTTCTTGCTTTCCGCCTAAAGACTGAATTTCTAGCTTTCCTCACTCCTGTTCTTTCCGAGCCACTTTTCATTTGATACAATATTATTGTAGAAGATGAATGTGGAGGCAAAGTGAAGATGAAAATTTTACTCGTTGATGGCACAATGTTTGGTCGAAAAACTGGTGCTATTTTAGAGCAAGTGGAACAATATATTAAAGAATTAGATGCTAGTTTCGTTTTAGAAATGATGCATTTTAGTGAATATAAACATCAAATTGTAGATGGCTCACCGTTAAATGAAGATATGAAAAAAATGATTCAACAATTTGAGGAAGCGGATGCTTATATTATTGCGACACCAATTTTCCAAGCATCTATCCCTGGCGTTTTGAAGAATGCATTTGACTTCTTACATCCTAAAACAATGCGCTATAAACCTGTATCTATAGTTGCAAATGGGGGCACATATCAACATCACCTTGTAGTAGAAAATCAATTAAAGCCTATTTTAGACTACTTCCGTGCTCTTGTGACACCAAACTATGTGTATACACATACATCCCATTTTGATGCAGATAATCATATTGTAGATGAAGATGTTCATAGCCGTTTACGTGAATTAGCGCGTGTATTTGTTCAATACTGTGAGATGAGCAAGAACTTGCCGAAGGAAACAATCGATCAACATTAATAGCACCCTTGCATGGTGGTAAGAAATCACTGTGCAGGGGATTTTTCTTTGTAAGTATTCTTTTAGTATGTGATAAAATAAAACTTTAGTGACACTGGAAGGAGGGCTGCTCATGCAGGACATCGCTTTACTAGAAAAACAACGCTGTTGTCTTATTTTGACTAATAAGGCAAAGGAAGCGGTAGAGGAATGCTCAGCAAACGAGCATGCCTTTTTTGCGTTACAAAAATCTTTTACTGTCTACATAGAAAAACGCAAAGCAAAAACAGTGGGTGAAATATTTTTATCTATCTATTTTAATGCTGAAGACAATGAAAAGTTAAGTGATATTGTTCCTGAGAAAACAGTGATTATGGACTGTGTGCTAAAGCTAGAAGGATTACTGGCGACAAATATTCGTTTTGTGCATATGCGAGGTCCGATTAACACAAATCGACGCTTAGCAGCAGCACTGCAATTTGTTACAAAGCCTAACAACGGAGCAGGTGTTCCACTTGAGCTTCATACGAAGATCAGACAGCTACCGATAGCAGAAGAACGGACTGAATATGTAAAAAAACGTATTGCTAGCTGGGAAGGTTATTTAAAAATACAAGAGCGCGATGCAACTATTGACGATATTCATAGTGAATTTAAGCAGAGCTATTTCAATGAAGATTTCACACGCTTAACGCTCGTATGTCCTTACATAAAGAATAAGGAATGGAAGCAATTGGAGGGCTTGAGTGTAAGTATACAAGGAGTCCGCGGTGAAATAGGACAAGTATTAAAGGCTCATGCTGGAAAACAAATAGTTGAAATTGATTTAAAGCCCTTTACACAAGATTTGGCTCGTAAGGATCAGCTTAATCTTCGTTCGAAACAAGCGAGCTTCAGCAATTTTGCAACATTAAGTCAAATTAGAAGATTACGGAATGGCTTTACTAAGCTAGAAAAGGGTGAGGCTGTTAATCCTAATTTAGAGACGATCCTATTTGAAAAAAGACCATCTGTACGAGCATCGAAGCTTCGTGAAGATATTGAATTTCACAATCATTTAAATGAATATCAAAGACGAGCGGTTTTAGGTGCTCTATCTGTTGAAGATTTATATGTGATTCAAGGTCCACCTGGTACAGGGAAAACAACTGTCATTTCAGAGATTTGTCAGCAAAATGTGAAAGCTGGTTTAAAAACGCTTGTTGCATCTCAGTCAAATCTAGCAGTAGATAATGCTTTAGGACGGCTTCTTTCCAATCAAGAAATTAGGATTTTACGCTATGGTAGAACGGAAAGTATTGAGGAAGAGGGAAAAAAATTTATTGAAGAAAATGTGGCTCTACAGTGGCGTGAGCAAACATTGGCAGCAATTGAAGAGGCAATTTTGGTCTTTCCTGAACGTGAGCAGATGTTCAAGGACAATCTGACTAAAGCAAAAGCTGAGCTTGAAAAATTAGAGTTATGGCTTGAGGAACTGGCGCAAGAGATGACCGCTAAAGAGCAAGCTGCTATTGAAGAACCAATTCTTCAGCAGGAAATTCAAGCGTTAAAAAAAGACTTAAAAACTGCGAAAACAGAGCAACAGACATATGAAGCTCAAAAAGAGCATTATGAGAAGCAGCTCGCCCAAATAGAGCCGATTATACAGCAACTTGAACAGACACTTGCTGACCATCCTTCAATTGAAGATCTACAGCTTACCATTCAAGAGACTTCACAAAAAGTGGAGCAATTAGAAGCAGCTACTCAATATAAAGAATTGCTGGAGCAAAAACAGCAATTAGCTGTACAATTCCAGGATATTCAAGAAAAACATGAAATAGAAAATAATCGTCTCATCATCATGAAGGAAGCGCAAAAGTATGTGCATACATTGACTTCCTATGAACGTATCCAACGATATTTACAGCATTATCAAATTCGTCCTTCTCATGTTCTTTCGCAGCAAATAAATCGAATACAGCATCTAGAGGATGCAAAAGATTTAGAGGCATGGTCTACCATCAATAGCCGTCTTCAAAAGGCCATAGCCAAGCTAGAGGCGTTAGTGTCTGATGATGTGAAGGAGCAGGCGCAGGCAAAAAGTAGATTACAGCCTGTCCAATCATTTTCTTTACAAAATCTTACGGGTGTATTTGCTCAGTTAAACAAGGCATTTCAAGACGATCAAACACCTGACATTCATGAAATTGAAAGCTATTTGCTGGGACTCTATATGCGTCGTGATTTTGTATGGCAAAAAGGGATGGCACTTAAGCAGCAACAAGCGCATAAAGACGAAGAATACGAATCCTTTCGAAAAAATGTTGTTAGTTTAATACATCAAGAGTGTGCAATTACAAGTTTTGATGTACAAAGCATACAACGGCAATTGCAGCCATTTATACAGCATACAGAGCGATTACAACAGCTAGAGGGTAACTTCCTAATAGAAGCAGTACCAGAGGAGTCCGTTGAATATTTAAAAATTCTTACGGGACAATTACGAGAATCTCTTCAGGAAGCCAATCAGCAACTAGAACAAGTTGAAAAGGCTAGAGTTCAATTAGTACCCAAACAAGCTTCCCTTCAAACTGTACAAACTAGCTTGCAGGAAGTAGATCTACTGCTATCACAAATGGAAGAGCGGTTAAAGGAGATCAATGTGGCTGGATTGAAAAAAGAAAAGCAACTAGCCATCTACACGAAGCTATTGCAGTCGACACCAGAACGCACAGCAGAAGAGGTTAGGGAGGCTATTCAAACTTCAAAGCAAGCTATTGAAGAATTACAGCGTCAGGAAAAACAACTACCACTTCGAAAAAAATTGCAAGAGCAATGGCGAGAAAAGCTACAAAATGCTACCGAATATGATTTAGATGAGATTAGAAAATTATATGTACGACATGCAAATGTTATTGGTACCACATGTGTAGCTTCGGCGAGTAAAGAGTTTATGGAAAATTACCCAACCTTTGATGTTGTCATTATTGATGAAGTTTCAAAGGCAACACCACCAGAATTATTATTACCAATGCTGAAGGGGAAAAAGGTTATTTTGGTAGGGGATCATCACCAGCTACCGCCCCTACTTGGTGACGATACATTGGAGGAAACATTGAAGGCGATGTTAGAAGAAAATCCAAATTTTGAAGGCGCACAGGAGTTAAAAAATTTACTTCGTGAATCATTATTTGAGCGCTTATTCAATAATCTGCCTCAAACTCATAAGCAAATGCTAGCTCTTCAATACCGCATGCATGAAAAAATTATGCAAAGTATTACGCCATTTTATGCGAAAGAAGAAAATGGCTTGCAATGTGGCTTGCCAGACTCGGATTCTGCGAGAGACCATGGTTTAGAGGGGCAATTTGTAAAACGTGATGACCATTTATTGTGGATTGATATTCCAACCGAGAAACCTTATTTAGAGGAGCAGGTAAAGGGTGGTACAAGTCGTTTTAATGAAGGTGAATTACAAACAATTCGTCGTATATTGCTAGACTTAAATGATGCCGTGCAGGCAGCAAAAGAAGCTGGGCGTATGCCACAGGATGCCTTGAAAAGCGTCGGGGTCATTAGCTTCTATGGTGAGCAGGTGAAGAAAATAAATCGTCTCCTCCAGCAGGAACTACAGTTACCACATTTACAATTCAGAACAGGGACAGTGGATAAGTTCCAAGGAATGGAGATGGACGTGATACTTGTCAGTATGGTACGTAATACGCCAAAGGGTGGAGATATTGGCTTTGCAAAAGATTACCGTCGCTTAAATGTTGCTCTATCCCGCGCTCGGGAGTTACTACTGCTTGTAGGAAGTTCAGAAATGTTTGCGAAACGTGCAAAACATCAAGATACAAGAGATATGTATACCAAGTTATTAAATACAGTAAAATCCTACGAGGGCTTGCGTAATCATGAAGGATTGGTGATTTAAAGTGTCAAAATTACAGCAACGATTAATGCGTGAGCTGCAACAAAATCGCAATATAAAAATTATCAATACTGCTGAGTGGTGTATTCCAATTCGTACAGTGGATGTAACTTACGAGCCGGTTCGCCGTTCCACGATGGATGTCTTAATGACAATGCTGCTACTAAGCATTCAAGAGGCTGATTTTGGAAGTGTGGAGGAATTGAGCGAATTATTGCTTGTAGATCCGTTATTTATCGAAGACCTGATTTCTTTAATGATTCGCGTTGGTCTTATGAAAAATGAGGAAGGCTTTTTTAAGCTAACAGAAAAAGGGCAGCAACAGCTTGAACAAGGTATCTTTGAAGAGGAGCTAGAAGTAGAAGCATCTACTCTTTACTTTAGTCCTTGCCATCAATCATTTCTGACTAGTGATGTAAATAACGATGAATACGATGAGTTACCAGAGCTTTATCGTTATGTGGATAAGGAAGCTGAACAACAGGAGCAATTTGATGAAACACTGATTATAGCTGCCTTACAAGAAGCGGATGAAGAAGAAACGGGCAACTCACAAAGAATTATTGCAAGAGTTGTTGAAGTAGAAGCCCAACAAATTAATGATAGTCCATGCTTAGAATTTATACTTTACGATAAGGAGCAGGATATCCTATTTGTTCGTGTGTGGAATATGTTATTAAATCAATGGGACCGCCATCTAGAACAACAACTTACCGATAAAGAACAATTGATGTGGCGTGAGCAATATTTATAGAATGAAAAACGAGCGTGTTCAGCGTTCGTTTTTTTATTTTACAATGTCAGCCAGAAAGTAGGGGGATAACGAAAAATTGTTTCGAAAATGGGATGAACTAGCATAGTATATTACTACATGATAAGGAGGGGAAAGATGGTATCGATTAGTTTATGTATGATTGTTAAAAATGCACAATGTACGATTGAAAGATGCTTAGATTCGGTTCGGCATATAGTGGATGAGATGAATATTATTGATACAGGCTCAACTGATCGTACAAAAGATATTGTCCAAAATTACACCTCTCGCATTTTTGATTTTCCATGGTGCGATCATTTTGCAAAAGCACGCAATTTTTCCTTTCAACAGGCAACAAAAGACTATATTCTATGGCTTGACGCAGACGATATTATGACAAAGGAAAACCAACATAAACTATTGCTTCTAAAGCAATCATTGTACCCAACTGTTGATGCTGTCACTATGGATCATTACCTAGTATTAGATGATGATGGAATAGTGGAATGCAGTGAGCGAAAGTATCGTCTAGTAAAAAGAGCCAATCATTTTCAATGGCAGGGTGCTGTCCATGAATTTTTAAAGGTATCTGGCCAGCTCTTTCACAGTGATATCGCTGTTACACATTTACCGTTAACAAAGGATCTTCATCGCAATTTATGTATCTATGAAGGATTAATTCAAAAGGGACATACTTTTTCTGCAAGGGATTCATTTCATTATGCAAATGAATTAAAGCTGCATAAACGTTATCTAGAGGCCATTAATCAATACAATACATTTCTGGATAGCGAATTAGGCACTACAGATGATCGCATTGAAGCATGTTTGCATATAGGGGAATGCTTTCGATTGTTACAGGATGATAATCACGCTCAACAAGCTATTTTACAATCTTTCTTGTATGACCGACCAAAGCCAGAAGCATGTTGCCGAATGGGCCAATTTTTTATGGAGCAATCAAAACATAAAGAGGCTATCTACTGGTACTCACAAGCTTTGCAACAAGCTTCGGTCGATTCAATGACTATTCAAAAACGAGCTTACTCAACATGGTTACCTCATTTACAACTAAGTCTGTTATATAGGGAGTTACGGCTATTCGAAAATGCCTATCAACATAACTTAGAGGCACGAAAATGGAAACCGAATCATTTGGAAATCAAAGAAAATGAAAAGTATTTACTCAGACGGCTAAAGATATAAGGCTACTAAGGGAATGGCACATCAATAAACAACACATAAATTAATTGACCAATTAACACAGATACACCAACAACAATGGTCATAAAAATCACATTACGAGGCCTAAAATTTTTTGCTTCCATTAAAAACCTCCTTTTATATATATGGAATATTCAGTTAATTCAAGATATGTTGAGAGGATTTGAGTATGCATAATAAAAGAGCAAATTCACATTCAGTGTGAATTTGCTCTTTATAGTTATCAAACTTTAACCTTTTAGGATTTCAGCGAGTGCGTTGTTTACAGATTCCTCATTATTTTGTTGCTTTAAGTACTTTTGTACGGAACGTTTATCGACCTTGCCCCCACCTTCTTTTTTACGGCGAGCTTCAAAAGCAGATAACTTCTCACGATAGCCACATTTACATACAAGGATTTGACCATCTCCTTCGCCGCGAAGCTCTAATAATCGTTGTATAGCATCTAAGAGAGAATTCCTGTTAATTTACAGTTAATTTTCTGATTTGCTTAAAAGAAGTTTAAGTATAAAGCATGTGCTATATTAAACATTAGGAAGTACGAAAGGATGTTATATATGGCTAAAAGTTTAGTGTTAGCAGAAAAACCTTCAGTTGCACGTGATATAGCAAACGTGCTGAAGTGTCACAAAAAAGGGAATGGTTATATTGAAGGAGATAAATATATTGTTACATGGGCTTTAGGCCACTTAGTCACTTTAGCCGACCCAGAGAGCTATGATGAAAAATATAAAAAGTGGAACTTAGAAGATTTACCAATGCTACCAGAGCGTCTGAAATTAACAACAATTAAACAAACAAGTAAGCAATATAATGCAGTTAAATCTCAACTTACACGTAATGATGTGAATGAAATTATCATCGCAACAGATGCCGGACGTGAAGGGGAATTAGTGGCTCGTTGGATTATTGATCGTGCGAAAGTGAATAAACCAATCAAGCGTCTATGGATTTCATCTGTTACTGATAAGGCAATTAAAGATGGTTTTGCAAACTTAAAACCTGGAAAGAATTACGACAATCTATATCAAGCTGCTGTAGCTCGTAGTGAAGCAGACTGGTATTTGGGATTGAATTCAAGTAGAGCGCTATCTACTAAATTTAATGCTCAGCTAAATACAGGGCGAGTGCAGACTCCTGTAGTAGCAATGGTTGCTGCTCGTGAAGATGAAATCAAGAACTTCAAGGCACAAACGTTTTATGGAATTGAGGCACAAACAAAAGAATTAAAATTAACATGGCAAGATGCGAATGGTAATTCACGTAGCTTTAGTAAAGAAAAAGTGGATGCTATTGTTAATTCATTAGATAAACAAGATGCAAAAGTAATCGAGATTGAACGTAAGCCGAAAAAGTCTTTCTCTCCAGGGTTATATGATTTAACGGAGCTACAGCGTGATGCAAATAAAATATTTGGATACTCAGCCAAAGAAACATTAAATATCATGCAAAAACTATATGAGTCTCATAAAGTGCTTACTTATCCTCGTACTGATTCGCGATATTTATCTTCAGACATCGTTAGCACCCTTCCAGAACGATTAAAAGCATGCGGTATAGGAGAATATCGAACGTTAGCAAACAAAGTGCTTTCAAAACCAATTAAAGCGAATAAATCGTTTGTGGATGACAGCAAGGTATCTGATCACCATGCAATTATTCCTACAGAAGAATACGTGAACTTTGCAAACTTTACCGATAAAGAACGTAAAATTTATGATTTAGTTGTAAAACGTTTCTTAGCGGTGCTTTTCCCAGCTTATGAATATGAACAGTTAACCGTGCAAGGTCAAATTGGCAACGAAAAATTCATTGCTCGTGGGAAAACAGTAATTTCTGCCGGATGGAAAGAAGTTTACTCAAATCGCTTTGATGATGAGGAATCAAGCGAAGATGTGAAGGAGCAATTATTGCCTCGTCTCGAAAAAGGCCAAGTATTAAAAGTAAATTTAATTACTCAAACATCAGGGCAAACGAAGCCTCCAGCACGTTTTACTGAGGCTACACTTTTATCGGCAATGGAAAATCCTACAAAGTATATGAACACGCAAAATAAGCAGCTTGCTGATACGTTAAAATCGACAGGTGGATTAGGAACGGTGGCAACACGAGCCGATATTATTGATAAGTTATTCAATTCATTCCTAATTGAAAAGCGTGGTAAAGATATTCATATCACTTCTAAAGGTCGTCAGTTACTTGATTTAGTTCCTAATGAGTTAAAATCTCCTGAAACAACAGCCGAATGGGAGCAAAAGCTAGAATTAATCGCTAAAGGCAAACTGAAAAAAGAAACCTTCATTAATGAAATGAAGCAACATACAAAAGAAATTGTAGCTGATATTAAAAATAGCGATAAGAGATTTAAGCATGATAATATTTCAACAAAAACTTGCCCTGATTGCGGTAAGCCAATGCTTGAAGTGAACGGGAAAAAAGGTAAAATCCTTGTTTGCCAAGATCGTGAATGTGGTCACCGTAAGAATGTGTCGCGTGTGACGAATGCACGTTGTCCTCAGTGTAAGAAAAAGCTTGAATTACGTGGCGAAGGTGATGGTCAAATCTTCGTATGTAAGTGTGGCTATCGTGAGAAGTTATCTGCTTTTGAAGCTCGCCGTAAAAAAGAAGGTGGAGGTAAAGTGGATAAACGTAGTGTACAAAAGTACATGAAGCAGCAAGAGAAAGAAGCAGAGCCTTTGAATAATGCTTTTGCAGATTTATTAAAAGGTTTTAATGTAGATAAATAAATATTAATTTAAAAGAAACCAGAACGTTCAAAAAACGTGTCTGGTTTCGTTATATATTATTTAAGTCTGAGTTTGAAATTTCGATTCAATGATTTTAACGATTTTAAATAAGCTAAACGTACTTCTGATATTTTCCTAGTAGTTACACATTTATCATGCTCCCATCAAAATTTGAATTACTTCCATGGTTGCGCCAATGTTTCATAGATGTGTAGCGTAACTGTGTTTTTATTGATGGGGCTGCAAAAAAGGATGTCTTTCAGTAACAAAAGTTGCCGGTTCTCTATCTTGACGACTTTCAATGTATCTTTATAACCAAATATCACAGCGGACATTAAAGTACACCGCTCTTCCTTTTCATCTTTACCTCCTAACGAAATCGGAGCAGCGATTCGTAGTGTTAAACAATTGAAGGAAAGTGTTAGCAGATAAAATGTTATTATGTAATATTATAGAACCTGTCACTTCGACTACGAAAAAATATTAAAATAGTTATTGACTATTGTATTTTATTCTGATAGTATTAATTCTTGTCGCAGGACAATCAATAAAAATGAACCTTGAAAACTGAACAAGCAAAACGTAATCAATAAAGTTGAGTTGCTAGCCTTGCTAGTGAACGAAACAAAATTTTGGACATCAAAATGATGCCAGCAAAACAATTTGAGCTAATCAAATTTCTTTTATGGAGAGTTTGATCCTGGCTCAGGACGAACGCTGGCGGCGTGCCTAATACATGCAAGTCGAGCGAACAGAGAAGGAGCTTGCTCCTTTGACGTTAGCGGCGGACGGGTGAGTAACACGTGGGCAACCTACCTTATAGTTTGGGATAACTCCGGGAAACCGGGGCTAATACCGAATAATCTGTTTCACCTCATGGTGAAATATTGAAAGACGGTTTCGGCTGTCGCTATAGGATGGGCCCGCGGCGCATTAGCTAGTTGGTGAGGTAACGGCTCACCAAGGCGACGATGCGTAGCCGACCTGAGAGGGTGATCGGCCACACTGGGACTGAGACACGGCCCAGACTCCTACGGGAGGCAGCAGTAGGGAATCTTCCACAATGGGCGAAAGCCTGATGGAGCAACGCCGCGTGAGTGAAGAAGGATTTCGGTTCGTAAAACTCTGTTGTAAGGGAAGAACAAGTACAGTAGTAACTGGCTGTACCTTGACGGTACCTTATTAGAAAGCCACGGCTAACTACGTGCCAGCAGCCGCGGTAATACGTAGGTGGCAAGCGTTGTCCGGAATTATTGGGCGTAAAGCGCGCGCAGGTGGTTTCTTAAGTCTGATGTGAAAGCCCACGGCTCAACCGTGGAGGGTCATTGGAAACTGGGAGACTTGAGTGCAGAAGAGGATAGTGGAATTCCAAGTGTAGCGGTGAAATGCGTAGAGATTTGGAGGAACACCAGTGGCGAAGGCGACTATCTGGTCTGTAACTGACACTGAGGCGCGAAAGCGTGGGGAGCAAACAGGATTAGATACCCTGGTAGTCCACGCCGTAAACGATGAGTGCTAAGTGTTAGGGGGTTTCCGCCCCTTAGTGCTGCAGCTAACGCATTAAGCACTCCGCCTGGGGAGTACGGCCGCAAGGTTAAAACTCAAATGAATTGACGGGGGCCCGCACAAGCGGTGGAGCATGTGGTTTAATTCGATGCAACGCGAAGAACCTTACCTACTCTTGACATCCCGTTGACCACTGTAGAGATATGGTTTCCCCTTCGGGGGCAACGGTGACAGGTGCTGCATGGCTGTCGTCAGCTCGTGTTGTGAAATGTTGGGTTAAGTCCCGCAACGAGCGCAACCCTTATCCTTTGTTGCCAGCGGTTAGCCGGGAACTCAAAGGAGACTGCCAGTGATAAACTGGAGGAAGGTGGGGATGACGTCAAATCATCATGCCCCTTATGACCTGGGCTACACACGTGCTACAATGGACGATACAAACGGTTGCCAACTCGCGAGAGGGAGCTAATCCGATAAAGTCGTTCTCAGTCCGGATTGGAGTCTGCAACTCGACTCCATGAAGTCGGAATCGCTAGTAATCGTAGATCAGAATGCTACGGTGAATACGTTCCCGGGCCTTGTACACACCGCCCGTCACACCACGAGAGTTTGTAACACCCGAAGTCGGTGAGGTAACCTTTTGGAGCCAGCCGCCGAAGGTGGGATAGATGATTGGGGTGAAGTCGTAACAAGGTAGCCGTATCGGAAGGTGCGGCTGGATCACCTCCTTTCTAAGGATATTTTCGGAATACAAACCTAGGGTTTGTAAGATTACGTTTTGCGTTCAGTTTTGAAGGTTCATTCTTTCTTAATGAAATACTTCAAAACTTGTTCTTTGAAAACTGGATAAAACGACATTGAAATTGTAACAAACACATTTATTTTTTTAAGTTTTTTATAGGCTTAATAACATGATAAGGTTTTCAGACACGAGCAGTTCTAGGAAGCAATCGAGTAAATGAAGGAGCGTACTTCAGTACGTGACTGATTGAACGAGTGAGGCTGACAACGAAATGTGAAGTGTATGGAAAGCTGATAGGTTAAGTTATTAAGGGCGCACGGCGAATGCCTTGGCACTAGGAGCCGAAGAAGGACGGCACTAACACCGATATGCTTCGGGGAGCTGTAAGTGAGCTTTGATCCGGAGATTTCCGAATGGGGGAACCCACTACGTTTAATCGCGTAGTATCTTGACGTGAATACATAGCGTCTTGAAGGCAGACCCAGGGAACTGAAACATCTAAGTACCTGGAGGAAGAGAAAGAAAAATCGATTCCCTGAGTAGCGGCGAGCGAAACGGGAAGAGCCCAAACCAAGAGGCTTGCCTCTTGGGGTTGTAGGACACTCAATACGGAGTTACAAAAGAACGAGTTAGATGAAGCGACTTGGAAAGGTCCGCCAGAGCAGGTAAAAGCCCTGTAGTCGAAAGTTCGTTCTCTCCTGAGTGGATCCTGAGTACGGCGGAACACGTGAAATTCCGTCGGAATCCGGGAGGACCATCTCCCAAGGCTAAATACTACCTAGTGACCGATAGTGAACCAGTACCGTGAGGGAAAGGTGAAAAGCACCCCGGAAGGGGAGTGAAAGAGATCCTGAAACCGTGTGCCTACAAGTAGTTAGAGCCCGTTAATGGGTGATAGCGTGCCTTTTGTAGAATGAACCGGCGAGTTACGATTACGTGCGAGGTTAAGCTTTAGAAGGCGGAGCCGCAGCGAAAGCGAGTCTGAATAGGGCGAAATAGTACGTGGTCGTAGACCCGAAACCAGGTGATCTACCCATGTCCAGGGTGAAGGTAAGGTAACACTTACTGGAGGCCCGAACCCACGCACGTTGAAAAGTGCGGGGATGAGGTGTGGGTAGCGGAGAAATTCCAATCGAACTTGGAGATAGCTGGTTCTCTCCGAAATAGCTTTAGGGCTAGCCTCGTGATGAGAATACTGGAGGTAGAGCACTGTTTGGACTAGGGGGCCATCCCGGTTTACCGAATTCAGACAAACTCCGAATGCCAGATATTTATACACGGGAGTCAGACTGCGAGTGATAAGATCCGTAGTCAAAAGGGAAACAGCCCAGACCACCAGCTAAGGTCCCAAAGTAATCGTTAAGTGGAAAAGGATGTGGCGTTGCACAGACAACCAGGATGTTGGCTTAGAAGCAGCCATCATTTAAAGAGTGCGTAATAGCTCACTGGTCGAGTGACGCTGCGCCGAAAATGTATCGGGGCTAAACGATTCACCGAAGCTGTGGATTGACATCTACGATGTCAGTGGTAGGAGAGCGTTCTAAGTGCGTTGAAGTCAGACCGGAAGGACTGGTGGAGCGCTTAGAAGTGAGAATGCCGGTATGAGTAGCGAAAGACGGGTGAGAATCCCGTCCACCGTATGACTAAGGTTTCCTGAGGAAGGCTCGTCCGCTCAGGGTTAGTCGGGACCTAAGCCGAGGCCGATAGGCGTAGGCGATGGACAACAGGTTGATATTCCTGTACCACCTCCTCACCGTTTGAGAAATGGGGGGACGCAGTAGGATAGGGTAAGCGCGCTGTTGGTTATGCGCGTCCAAGCAGTAAGGCGTGTGTGTAGGCAAATCCGCACACTGTAACGTTGAGCTGTGATGGCGAGTCCGTATGGACGAAGTTCCTGATTTCACACTGCCAAGAAAAGCCTCTATCGAGGTGAGAGGTGCCCGTACCGCAAACCGACACAGGTAGTCGAGGAGAGAATCCTAAGGTGTGCGAGAGAACTCTCGTTAAGGAACTAGGCAAAATGGTGCCGTAACTTCGGGAGAAGGGGTGCTCTTGAGCGTGCAAGCGCATGAGAGCCGCAGTGAATAGGCCCAGGCGACTGTTTAGCAAAAACACAGGTCTCTGCAAAACCGTAAGGTGACGTATAGGGGCTGACGCCTGCCCGGTGCCGGAAGGTTAATTGATGGGGTTAGCGCAAGCGAAGCTCTTGATCGAAGCCCCGGTAAACGGCGGCCGTAACTATAACGGTCCTAAGGTAGCGAAATTCCTTGTCGGGTAAGTTCCGACCTGCACGAATGGCGTAATGATGGCCAGGCTGTCTCCACCCGAGACTCAGTGAAATTGAACTCGCTGTGAAGATGCAGTGTACCCGCGGCAAGACGGAAAGACCCCGTGGAGCTTTACTGTAGCCTGATATTGAATTTTGGTACAACTTGTACAGGATAGGTAGGAGCCAGAGATCTCGGAGCGCCAGCTTCGAAGGAGGCGTCGGTGGGATACTACCCTGGTTGTATTGAAATTCTAACCCATGCCCCTTAGCGGGGCAGGAGACAGTGTCAGGCGGACAGTTTGACTGGGGCGGTCTCCTCCCAAAGAGTAACGGAGGAGCCCAAAGGTTCCCTCAGAATGGTTGGAAATCATTCGTAGAGTGTAAAGGCACAAGGGAGCTTGACTGCGAGACCTACAAGTCGAGCAGGGTCGAAAGACGGGCTTAGTGATCCGGTGGTTCTGAATGGAAGGGCCATCGCTCAACGGATAAAAGGTACTCCGGGGATAACAGGCTGATACCGCCCAAGAGTTCATATCGACGGCGGTGTTTGGCACCTCGATGTCGGCTCATCACATCCTGGGGCTGAAGTAGGTCCCAAGGGTATGGCTGTTCGCCATTTAAAGTGGTACGCGAGCTGGGTTTAGAACGTCGTGAGACAGTTCGGTCCCTATCTGCCGTGGGCGTAGGAAATTTGAGAGGAGCTGTCCTTAGTACGAGAGGACCGGGATGGACACACCGCTGGTGTACCAGTTGTCTTGCCAAAGGCATCGCTGGGTAGCTATGTGTGGACGGGATAAGTGCTGAAAGCATCTAAGCATGAAGCCCCCCTCAAGATGAGATTTCCCATTACGCAAGTAAGTAAGATCCCTCAAAGACGATGAGGTAGATAGGTTCGAGGTGGAAGTGTGGTGACACATGGAGCTGACGAATACTAATCGATCGAGGACTTAACCAAAAAGTTTGAAGCATTCAATGAACCGTTTATCCAGTTTTGAAAGAATAATACTTTCAATAAAAAGAGCTTCAAGACACAAGTAGAACAAGAAAGCAAACGAGTGATTGAAGGAGCGTACTTCTGTACGTGACTGATTGAACGAGAGCAGCTGACGCAGTTATACGCCGTGTATTGGAGGTCGAACATAGTCTAGTGATGATGGCAAAGAGGTCACACCCGTTCCCATACCGAACACGGAAGTTAAGCTCTTTAGCGCCGATGGTAGTTGGGGGCTTCCCCCTGTGAGAGTAGGACGTCGCTAGGCAACAAAGCAGTCAGCTGTGTGCTGGCTGTTTTTTTATTTGCAACTATTAGTAAGAAACCATCCAAGCATGAAAACTCTTTCTATGTATAGGTCCAATCATTCAAATTCTTTTTAAACTAAAGTTGCAGGCTAGTCCAATAATCAATCTTTATAACGAATTTAATAGTAATTAAGGTGAATCGTACATAAAGACAGTATTCACGACTTGTGAATAGACTTTCACCAACTAACTATACATGTCAGATGCACAATAGAAAGTACCACAACCATAAAAGTTCGGTAATCATAAATGTTCGCCTATCTAGCAGGATTCTTTACAGGTATGTACCGAATCAGTAGTTTGCCTAGTGAATAATTGAAAGGTATTGTGCAAAGAAAAAAATCAGGTATTTCACCAGATTTATAATGCTAGACATATAGTGTTGACAAACATTAAGTAGGAGTCCATCCCAAATTCCCCATTATCTATTTTACAGTAAGTCCAATTGTTTAAGTGCTTTATCCCCATTAATAGTTCAACTTGATTAATTGTTAGTTCATGGGCTGAACAATCTTGATGCAATATCAGGGTTATTTCGGGTAGTTAAAATTTTCCTCTGAATCCATCCTTCTTTATTTGTAACCATGAATTTATAAAAAATCCATTTGAGTAATTGAGTGTATTCTTTTCCTTACAATACGTCTTGTCTTTTTTTAAAAGATAGGGTTAGAGTAATTAGAAATGTGTGCGTTAATTACAGTGTATCTTTGCAAATTTAAATTTCTACTTTCTTATAATTTAAGGATAAACAGTAAGTTAAGGTTATTGCCATTTAATTTGAGATTATAAATGGTTTCTTGAACAGCAGTGAAAAATGGTTTGATGGTGTAAAGAGAAAAGAAAAGTTTAAAAATGTCATGAAGACGAGTGGTATAACATAAGGTATGTATGTGTTCCTGGTTCTTTAAATTCTGTTTAATGTTATTTTTATGCTCGTATTAATAGGAAAAATCTATTTGTTGCTAGACACCAAATTTTGAGAATGCTATATTTATATGGTCATAGTATTTTTATAATTAGGAAAAAAAAGAATTCTTTTATGAAAGAGAGTTGTTTTCCTGATTATAAGGAGTGATGGAGTATAGAGCTAGACGAAGGATGATAGGGCCTATGGTAAAGAAAACATTAAAGCAAAGAATTGTAGACGCTTCAGTTGAGCTGTTTCAGCAGGATGGTTATCACAATGTAACTGTTGATCGTATCGTTGAATATATAGGGGCATCAAAAGGTGGATTTTATCATAATTTTAAATCAAAAGATGAATTGTTGTATGAAATTCATGATGTTTTTATTTCATATGTTATTCAACAATCACAAGATGCATATGACAAATACGATACGCCCATTACCAGGTTATGTGCGATGCTACAAACGCTGACGCAAGTATTTGATATGTATCAAGCACATATTACAATTTTTTATGAGGAAAGTCGTTCACTCTCAGAGGAGTATAGTGAGATTATTCATAAAAAACGAGATCATTATCTGGACATCTTGCAAAAAGTGATAGCAGAAGGCCAAGAAAAGAAGGTTTTTCGTACAGAATTGCCTTGTACCATTGTTACGATGGCGATTGTGGGGATGATTAACTGGACATATAAATGGTTTAAGCAATCCGGGCCATTAACAATGGTGCAAATTACAGATGTTTTTACGGACATGGTACTACGTGCGATTGTAACAGAACAAGCAATGGAGGAAGCAAAGCAATTTATGATAAAGGGGTAGCCAGTAGAAAACACTGGTTTTATTATTTGCTTTTACAAACCGACTAGTCGGTATTTACTTGAAGGGAATTATCTTTGAGCTAAATCTACTATGGCAAATTTGACATTAGGGGGATTAGGGATGAATTTTGAATTAACAAAAGAGCAAGTGATGATTCGAGACATGGTACGTGATTTTGCTGAAAAAGAGATTAAACCGTATGCTCGTGAGGTTGATGAGACATCGACAATGAGAATAGAAAGCTTTAAAAAGATGGCGGAACTAGGCTTATTGGGTATCCCGTTCCCTGAAGAATATGGTGGTTCAGGTGGTGATACGGTGTCCTACGCTTTAGCTGTAGAGGAAATTGGTCGTGCATGTGGGGGCACTGGCTTAAGTTATGCAGCTGCTGTTAGCTTAGGCGCTTCGCCAATTTACAACTTTGGTACGGAGGAGCAAAAGCAAGAATGGCTTGTTCCATTGGCAAAGGGTGAGACATTAGGATCATTCGGTTTAACAGAGCCTAATGCAGGTTCAGATGCAGGCGGTACACGCACTACGGCTGTCATTGATGGAGATGATTATGTTATTAATGGAGAAAAATGCTGGATTACCAATGCAGGATACGCTCGACAAATAATTGTAACTGCAGTAACGGGAAAACGGGAGGATGGCAAAAAGATTATTTCTTCTATTATTGTGCCAACGAATACTCCAGGTTTAACGATTAATTGTAATTATGACAAAATGGGTGTCCGTGGTTCTAATACATGTGAAATTGTTTTACAAAATGTTCGCGTTCCTCGATCCAATCTATTAGGCGATGAAAAGCGAGGCTTTAGCCAGTTTTTAAACACTTTAGATGGTGGTCGTATTTCAATTGCAGCTCTTTCTGTAGGAATTGCACAGGCCGCTTATGAGAAGGCACTGAAGTTCGCAAAAGAACGCGAGCAATTTGGTGCACCTATTTCGAAGCTACAGGCGATCCAATTTAAATTAGCAGATATGGCGATGGAAATAGAGCTTGCTCGTACGCTTGTACATAAAGCGGCATGGCTAAAAGATCAAAAGAAACCATTTGGTAAAGAAGCGGCAATGGCTAAATTATTTGCTTCTGAAATGGGCTTCCGTACATGTAATCAAGCCATTCAAATTCATGGAGGTTCTGGATATATGAAAGAATACGATGTAGAACGTCATTTACGAGATATTAAATTAATGGAAATTGGTGAAGGAACATCTGAAATTCAGCGTCTTGTTATTTCTCGCTTAATTGGCTGTTAATGATTTTCAACACATTGTGTCCGGGAGCAGCTTTGTGCTGCATAGAGCACTTCTTTCCGATACCGAGACACCTACTAAAAAATAGCTTAAATCCGCATTTATCTCATTGCTGAAAGACGTTTAATAGCATTAACAAGGGGGATCTTCATGGCAGAACTTGTGTATCAAACAATTGGTCAATTGCTAGATGAACAATCTAAAAAGTACCCGCAAAATGAGGCTTTGGTCTATGCAGATAGGAATTTACGAATGACTTATGAGCAGCTAAATCGTCAAGCACGATTGGTAGCAAGGGGCTTAATGGCTTTAGGGATTGAAAAAGGAGACCATATTGCTGTATGGACGACCAATGTTCCTGAGTGGGTACAGCTTCAATTTGGTACAGGCAAGATGGGGGCTCCAATCGTTACAGTAAATACTAATTATCGTGCTAGTGAATTGGAGTATCTATTAAAGCAGTCTGATGCCAAAACGATATTTTTAATTGAAAATTATCGAGACCATTCTTTTATCCATACACTTCAAGAGTTATGTCCGGAGCTTGAACATTGTGAACCAGGTAATTTGCAATCAAAGCGACTACCTTTATTAAAAAATGTTATTTTAATCGGCGAGACTAAGTATCCCGGTGTATTGAATTGGTCAGATGTAGTAGCAGCGGCCAATCAAGTAACAGAGGAACAATTAGAACAAAGAGAGCAATCTCTTCATTATGATGATGTGATTAATATTCAATATACATCTGGTACGACAGGTTTTCCTAAAGGTGTGATGTTAACACATTTTAACTTAGTTAACAATGCGGTCAACATTGCAGAGTGTATGCGTTTAACAGCAGAGGACCGCTTATGCATTCCTGTTCCATTTTTCCACTGCTTTGGCTGTGTTATCGGAACATTAGCTATTACAACTAGTGGTGGAACGATGGTGCCAGTACAAGAATTTTCACCTGAAGAGGTGCTAAGGATGGTTCAACAAGAAAAGTGCACAGCCTTACATGGCGTTCCAACGATGTTTATTAGTGAGCTTAATTTACCGAATTTTGAGTCTTTCAACCTTTCAACTTTACGGACAGGAGTCATGGCAGGCTCTAATTGTCCGATAGAGGTAATGAAAGCGGTCATTGAGAAAATGGGCATGACAGATATTACGATTTGCTATGGTCAAACAGAATCATCTCCAGTGATTACACAAACGAGAACGGATGATCCGTTAACGTTAAAAGTGGAGACGGTTGGCCGTGCCTTACCAAACTTAGAGGCGAAAATTGTTGTTCCTGGGACGAACGAGGAAGCACCCACAAATGAACAAGGGGAGCTATGTACAAGAGGGTACCATGTAATGAAAGGCTACTATAAAAACCAAGAAGAAACCGATCTTGCCATTGATCAAGATGGCTGGCTGCATACTGGTGATTTGGCAACGATGGATGAAGCGGGCTATGTCCGTGTAACCGGTCGTTTAAAGGATATGATTATTCGCGGTGGTGAAAATTTATATCCCCGTGAAATTGAAGAGTTTCTTTATACACACCCAAAAATATCAGATGTTCAGGTTGCAGGGGTTCCTGATCCTGTGTATGGGGAGGAAGCGGCAGCTTGGATTATTTTAAGAGAAGGTGAGCAGGCAACAGAAGAGGAGATCCGAGAATATTGTCGGGATAAAATCTCTAGACATAAAATCCCAAAACATATTTTCTTTATCGATCATTATCCAATGACTGCTTCAGGAAAGGTTCAAAAATATAAATTACGAGAAAATTTTGTCATGACCGTCAGATAAGGAGGGGCAGTGAATATGTTTAATAAAGTATTAATTGCAAATCGTGGGGAGATTGCTAGACGTGTTATCAGAACATGCAAGCGCCTAAATATTAATACGGTTGCTATTTATTCTGAGGCTGATGCTGAAAGCTTACATGTGAAGGATGCGGATGAGGCATATTGTGTAGGGAAACCGCCTGTTGCACAAAGCTATTTAAATATAGAACGTATTCTAGAGATTGCACTAGAAAATGGCGTCGAGGCTGTTCATCCTGGCTATGGTCTACTATCAGAAAATGCAGAGTTTGCAAAGCGCTGTGAAGAGGAAGGTTTAATTTTTATAGGACCAAGTGCTGATGTAATTGCTTCAATGGGAAATAAATTAGAAGCACGAAAAACAATGAAAGCCGCTGGGGTTCCCATTGTAGAGGGTGTAGAGGCACCTATAAAGGATGCAGAAGAAGCTACTGAAATCGCTGAACGTTTAGGCTATCCAATTATGTTAAAGGCATCGGCAGGCGGTGGCGGTATCGGTATGCAACTTGTTGAAAATGCAGAGGAACTAGCAAAAGCATTTGAGGGAAATCAAAAACGTGCCCAGTCATTTTTCGGTGATGGCACGATGTACATGGAGCGATTTATTGCTAACCCTCACCATGTTGAAGTACAAATTATTGCTGATCATCAAGGCAATGTAGTTCCGTTATTTGAACGTGAATGTTCGATCCAACGAAGAAATCAAAAAGTAGTAGAAGAAGCACCATCACCATTCATTTCACAGGAAACAAGAGATAGGATGCTTGAAGCCTCAGTGAAGGCAGCGAAGCATATTGGCTATGTCAACGCTGGAACGATTGAGTATTTGGTGGATGAGAATCAAAACTTTTATTTCTTAGAAATGAATACAAGATTACAAGTAGAGCATCCTGTGACAGAGGAAATTACAAAGCTTGATTTAGTAGAAGAGCAATTAAAAATTGCTGCACAGCAACCTCTCTCATTTACAAAAGAAAGTATTACGAAACAGGGTCATGCGATTGAAGTGCGTATATACGCTGAGAATCCTTCTACATTTTTCCCGTCTCCAGGTACGATCACAGCTCTAGAATTACCAACAGGGGAAGGGGTTCGACATGAGTGTGGTGTAGAGACAGGTTCTGCAGTTACACCATTCTATGACCCCATGATTAGTAAATTGGTAGTGTGGGGAGAAACAAGGGACATTGCCTGTGAGAAATTAATCCAAGCACTGAAAACATATAAAGTGGAGGGTATTCAAACGAATATTCCGATGCTGCTGAAAACTGTTACGCATGAACAGTTTTTAAAAGGCTATACGACAACAAAATTTGTAGAACAATTTTATTTACCTCAATTAGCAGAGTCAAAGTAAGTATGTAATAGCATTCGCGCTTCACAGAGAGTGCGAATGCAAAATTAATGAATAGTAGGAGTGAGTGTTAATGGCAACAGTAAAAGCAAGCATGGCCGGTACAGTATGGAAAATCGTCGTAGTAGAAGGTGAAAAAGTAACAGCAGGTCAAGATGTAGCTATTTTAGAATCAATGAAAATGGAAATTCCGATTGCAGCCGAAGAAGATGGCGTGGTAACAAAAATCATCGCCAATGAGGGAGATTTTATTAACGTTGATGATGATATTTTAGAAATTGAATAAGAGGAGGCCTCTTAATGCAACTACCTAAGCAGGTCGTGATTAAAGAAGTTGGTCCCCGTGATGGCTTACAAAACGAAAAAAAACATATTACAACAGCAGATAAAATACAATTAGTGAATTTGTTAAGCCAAACGGGATTAAATTACATCGAAGTGACTTCATTTGTTCATCCGAAATGGATTCCACAGTTGGCGGATGCTGTCGAGGTTCTTCAAGCCATTAAAAGGAACAATGATATTACTTACGCGGCACTTGTACCTAATATGCGAGGGCTAGAAAGGGCGTTGCAGGCGGAAGTAGATGAAGTAAGTATATTTATGTCTGCTAGTGAAAGTCATAATCAAAGTAATATTAACAAAACCATTGACGAAACATTTCCTATTTTAGAGGAAGTAGTATTAGGAGCTAAAGCGTCAAAAAAGAAAGTTCGAGGCTATATTTCTACAGTTCTTGGCTGTCCCTATGAGGGATATATACATCCTGATAAGGTGCTACGTGTTACAGATAAATTATTGGAGATGGGTGTAACGGAGATATCCCTAGGCGACACGATTGGCGTTGGTGTACCAACTCAAGTTGAGTTTCTTTTAGAGGAACTATTAAAAAGGTATTCCGCTGAAAATTTTGCTATGCATTTTCATGATACACGTGGCACGGCGCTTGCCAACATTATGAAATCTTTAGAGATGGGTGTAACCAAATTTGATAGTGCGCTTGGTGGTCTAGGGGGCTGTCCATATGCAAAGGGAGCTTCGGGTAATGTAGCCACGGAAGACTTACTTTACTTATTTGATGAAATGGGTGTTCAAACTGGTGTGGATCAACAAAAAATACTAGAGGCTGCACTCTTTATTGAACAGAAATTAGGCAAAGCTGTAGCTTCAAAGCAAATGGCGATTGTCCGTAATGAAAGGAGTGCGAATCCATTATGACTCAACTCGTTCGTTTTGAATTACTGGAGGGAAGTATTGGACTGATTACTCTCTTAAGACCAGGGGCTGCGAACGCGATGTCAGTACAGTTACTGCAAGATCTATCTGGGACGTTGGATCAAATCAACGGTGATCCAGCAGTGCGAGTAGTCTTACTAACAGGTGCTGGAGAAAAAGCATTCTGTGCAGGGGCTGATTTAAAAGAACGTAAAGGTATGTCTGATCGACAAGTGAAGCAAATCGTCCAGTTGATTGGTGCCACAGTCGCAAAAGTGGAGACACTCGCTCAGCCTGTCATTGCAGTACTAAATGGAGTAGCTTTTGGTGGTGGTCTAGAATTAGCCTTAGCTTGCGACTTACGTGTGGCAGCAGCACATGTCAAGCTAGGTCTCACTGAAACCTCTCTCGGTATTATTCCAGGGGCAGGAGGAACGCAACGACTTCCACGTCTCATTGGCCTTGGGAAGGCAAAGGAATTAATATATACAGCACGTCGCTTAAATGCTGAGGAAGCCAAAAATTATGGCATCGTTGAGTATGTTCATGAGGCACATGAGGTAATGGAAAGGGCACAGCAGCTTGCACTAGAAATGGCAAAAAATGCACCATTATCGTTAGTACAGGCTAAAGTAGCTATGAATCAGGGGGTTGAGGTAGATTTAGCTACCGGTTTGAAAATCGAATCACTTGCATATAGTGCACTGATCCCAACTGAAGACCGATTAGAGGGCTTACTTGCCTTCCAAGAAAAGCGAGCACCACAATATTCAGGAAAATAAGTAAGAGAATCCGATCAGATTAATCACTCTGACTGAAATCTAAGTTGATTTTTTTGCGCATTGACAAAGGGAATAGGGGCGCTAAAAAAATAATTTGGCGTAATTGAATGGGCAAAGGGAGGAAATAAAATGAGCAATATTTCAACAGAAAACACGCCACCTACAATGAAAGATAAAATTCTTTCTGGCGGTTTACCAAAATATCATGATAAAAATGCACAGCAAGGGAAGCTATTTGTACGTGAACGACTTGAATTATTATTAGATGATGGTCTTCAATCAGAGGATGGCCTCTATGCAAACTGTTTGGCAGGCGACTTACCTGCTGATGGTGTCGTCACAGGGATTGGTAAAATTCATGGTCGTACCGTTTGTATATTAGCTAATGACTCAACGATTAAAGCAGGATCATGGGGAAAACGTACCGTTGAAAAGATGATTCGTATTCAAGAAACTGCAGAAAAACTTAACTGTCCGTTACTATATTTAGTCGATTCAGCAGGGGCACGTATTACAGATCAGTTAGAAATGTTCCCAGGTAGAAGGGGTGCTGGTCGCATTTTCTACAACCAAGTCAAGTTATCAGGTAAAGTACCACAAATTTGTTTACTATTTGGTCCGTCCGCGGCAGGTGGCGCCTACATTCCTGCATTTTGTGATATCGTTGTCATGGTTGAAGGGAACGCATCCATGTATTTAGGATCTCCTCGAATGGCTGAAATGGTTATTGGAGAGAAAGTAGATTTAGAAACGATGGGTGGCGCAAAAATGCACTGTTCAGTTTCCGGCTGTGGAGATGTGCTTGCCAAAACAGAACAAGAGGCCATTGCCTATGCTCGTAAATATTTAGGCTATTTCCCTAATAACTACGCTGAACGTAGCAAGGTGGAGGTACCTAAGCCACCTGCTACATTCGATAAATCGATTGAGGAATTGATACCACAAAACCAAAACGTTCCTTTTGATATGTATAAGCTAATTGAACGTATTATTGATGAAGATTCGTTTTGTGAGGTGAAGAAATTATTTGCACCGGAATTAATTACTGGTCTAGCACGTATTAATGGGCAATCAGTAGGAATTATAGCGAATCAGCCTCGCGTTAAGGGAGGCGTACTATTCCACGATTCTGCGGATAAAGCGGCTAAGTTCATTTCTCTTTGTGATGCTTTCAATATACCGCTTCTATTTTTAGCGGACGTCCCAGGCTTTATGATCGGCACACAGGTCGAAAAAGCTGGGATTATCCGTCATGGCGCAAAAATGATTTTTGCGATGAGTGAAGCAACTGTTCCAAAGCTAACAGTCATTGTTCGTAAAGCATATGGAGCTGGTTTATATGCCATGGCTGGTCCTGCCTTTGAGCCAGACTGCTGTATCGCATTATCAAATGCTCAAATTGCAGTAATGGGTCCAGAAGCTGCAGTCAATGCAGTTTATGCCAATAAAATTGCTGAGCTTCCAAAAGAAGAGCAAGCAAGCTTTATTGCTGAAAAACGAAAAGAGTACCAAGAGGAGATAGATGTGTATCGATTAGCATCAGAACTAATTATTGATGATGTAATTGAGCCAAATGATTTACGTAAGGTGCTTGAAAATCGTTTAGAGCTTTACATGTCAAAATACTTACTTTTCTCACAGCGTAAGCATGGGGTAAACCCAGTATAAATACTTACTGGGAAGGCTGTCTCTCTATCAGGAGGCAGTCTTTTTTAGTTGATAAAAATTTAACAGCTACTTGCATGGTGTAGAGGAGCATATTAAAATATGGGAAGGAATAAAGGGAAGAGGGTGTTTAGCATGTCTAAAAACAACATAACGGATGTTCAAGGTAATGCCAAGCTCCCATTACCATATCGAGATGTTATTGATACATATTATTTGCCAATAAAAATAGTGGGTTGGATGTTATTTAGCATCTATTCTTGTTTGGCTTTTTATAAATTGGTGATTGATCGCTTAGTTAATGTAGTCGTTATATTATGGAAAGGTGATTATTCAGTCGGTGATTTAGGGCTGTTTGATTACAGCAGTTGGCGATTAACTACTAATTTTATTCCCTTTGAAACGATATTCCGCTATATTAACTACTCTCAGTATTTTAATTGGGATACAATAATTATTAACTTACTTGGTAACTTATTAATTTTCACCCCTATGGGCTTTTTACTGCCATTACTATCGAAGAAATTCCGCAAAGCAGGCGTTATACTTTGCTTAGGCTTTTTTTCCAGCCTTAGCGTGGAAACTATTCAATTTATTTTTACAGTAGGCTCTGCCGATATTGATGATTTAATTTTAAATACAATTGGTGCATGGCTCGGGTATTTAGCTTATAAGGGGCTATTGCTTACACCGAAAAAATGAGAAAACAGCCAGTTACCCCGTAAAAGGTTTAGACATCAATCTAACTTTTATGGGGATTTTTTTTATTTATTAACACTATTTATTTTGTGTAAATGGTAGTAATTTTTATTGAAATCGAAATGAAAGTAATAAACGACTGAGGAGTATATTCTAAGATAGTGGGTATTTTAACCTAAAAATGATATTAATTTTTGCTTCTTTAGGTGGTTAGTAGTCATTTATGCTTGAATTTAATAATGAAAATTCCGATAATAAGTGTATAGAAGCTGTTTCGGAGGAATAGATTTTGTCATAAAAGATGTTCATATCTAGTAACAAGTTAGCATATGAAGATAGAAGGATGAGGTGAAAACTATGAAAATATATAATTCAATGGAGCAAGAGAGATTATCGTCCCCATTTAATCGTAAAAAGTTTCTGCAACGTAAAGAAGCGGGAGATGCATATCGAAAGAATGCCATGTATTTTCAGCCAAAGAAAAATCCATTATTGCTGGAACTTGAAAACCTACTATTGGGGCGCACAGATCAAGATTTATACGAGCAGCAACAAGAAGATACAGAAGTAGTAACACCCCAACAGCAGGCCATTATGGATGATTTGCAGCAGACTTCAAAGAATGTCCATGAGCAGGCTTATAAATGGGCAAGTGGTAATCATGACGGAGCACCTGTTGTAAATAATCCGGATTTGAATGATACGTTACAGGTTTTAGAGCAAATGCGAAATGCAGCATTATCATCGTCAAAGCCATCTGCTCAAGATGTAAGGTTAGCAGAAAACGTGAATGCTCAAATTCAGCATATTCTACATGAAGTTAACTCAACAGATGAACAGGACCAACCTTTTGTCAATGAAGTGACTACAGTTAAGGTTCCTGAACGTTTCTCGAAGGAATTGAAATTGGACCCATTTGCAGATACAATTTTCCGTAAGAGCCATGATGCTACTTTAAAATTGAGAGCCTTCAAACAGGCATCTGAAAAGTATGCAGCACATGTTCAAATGACGAAGAATGGCTATCGTCCAGGAAATGATTCGATGTTCTCTTTGATAGCCTAATGTTGTAGATAGGAGATTACGGTTATGGCGAAGGCAAAGCATGCCAAAACAAATGCGATAAGATTATTAGAGCAGCAAAAAATCCAATTTGATGTGATGGAATATGAAATTGGAGACGGTCAAGTAGACGGTGTATCTGTTGCCGAAAAAATTGGTCAGCCGGTTACCCGTGTTTTTAAAACATTAGTAGCAAAGGCAAGTGCACAAAAGCTATTTGTATTTGTTATTCCAGTGGCTGAGGAACTGGATTTAAAGGCTGCCGCAAAGGTAGTTGGAGAAAAGAAAATTGATATGCTACCTGTAAAAGATTTACTTAACTATACAGGATATGTCCGTGGTGGATGCTCGCCTGTAGGCATGAAAAAATTGTATCCTACGGTAATCGATAAAACTGCTCAACAACAAGGCAGTATTATTGTAAGTGCAGGGAAAATAGGTATGCAAATCCATGTTCAACTTAATGATTTGAAGAATATTACAAAGGCCCAGCTTGCGCCAATTACAACTATCCATTAGTGAAAAATGGGTAGTTTTTTATTTTAATAGAATAGGGTTATCCATCCTTCCATTTACAAGCTCGATTTCACGATATTTGCAGAAAACATGATACAGTTAGAGCGTTATCAAATATAAAGAGAGGGATAGGCAATGCGCAAAATAATGGGGTGGCGCTGGACATTTTTTATTGGCGGCTTGATTGTGATGTCATTGGGGATTACGATGTCTATTAAAGGGAAGATAATTGGAACGAGCCCTTGGGATGTCTTGCATGTAGGGTTATTTCAAAACTTTGGATTAACGATTGGTACATGGTCTATATTAACAGGTCTTTTTATTGTCGCATCTACATCAATTGTATTGCGTGAGTGGCCTAAAATTGGTACATGGCTGAATATGCTACTAATCGGTTCATTCATCGATGTATTTAACTGGCTATTGCCTTCAACAGATGTGTATGGTCTGAAAATAACATATTTTACCATTGGTTTATTTGTCTTAAGCTTTGGCTGTGGTATGTATATTGCTCCAAATATGGGTGCAGGCCCTCGCGATACTTTAATGATGATACTTGTCGAAAAATTTGGCGGAACTATTAAAACTGCGAGAATGGGGATCGAAGTTCTAGTAACTATTGTAGGATGGCTACTAGGTGGCCCGGTTGGAGTGGGAACAGTATTAATTGCTTTAACTTCGGGATATATTGTGCAATATTCATTACCTTATTGCCGTAAAGTATTAATGAAATGTATTGGTCATATTGAAGACATGAAGCCTTTTTATTAAACTGTAAAGCTACTTTTATCTGTTAAGGATAGGAGTAGCTTTTCATCTTTTTTAGTGTTCCTTCATATAATGCAAGGCAGAAACAAAAGGAGGAACGACATTTGAACGGAAATGTGACGTATTATTTTGGACATGCATTGACTGGGCAAGGTGTGAAACATTTATATAAAGAAATGATGGAGGAAGCGGAGCTAGTTTATTTTTTACAAGGTGCCTCCACATCTAAAGGATCAGAACTATTGAAAGAGCTAGGTTATTTTTATGTTAAACAAGGCTTTGCTGTCGAATGGTTTAAGCATGCGTTATTAGAGGAAGTAGTCGAGGCTGTTTATGTAAAGGGTTGTAATAGACTGTATGTCTGGGCATCGGAATGGGGTATTGGGCCAACATTACTTGGTACGAAGCATCGTGTTATGTCTTTTTATGATTGCTTGGAAGATATCCAGCTTGAGAAAATAGGAGAGCAACTTGCTGAAGCAGTACAGGAACGTACGGCTTGGCGTGATAAATGTATTGCCAAGCTAAATCAAGCTATCAAGCTCCACGATGATTGGGAGGTTGTGACGCAAAGCTGCATGAATTGGCAGGCATTAAATGAACAGGTGGAAAATTTAAAATCGGAAGTCTTCCAATCTATTGTTTTAAATAAAACGGGTGAGCGAACACACCGTTTACTTGGAACATTGACTCCTAGAGGGGCAGAAAATACAGTGGAAAGCATAACGAAAAATATATCGACAAGATTAATGATTAAAGGTAAACCGGGTACAGGCAAATCCTCCTTGATGAAAGGTCTAGCAGACGAGGCGAATGCAAGGGGACTCGATGCACAAATTATATGGTGTGGCTTAGATGCAGGATCTGTTGATATGGTCATTATCCCTGAACTAAATTTCTGTATCTTTGATAGTACAGAACCTCATATTTTTAACCCACAGGATGGTCGATTAGGCGATAAGATATTTGATATAGGACAACATTGTGCGCTTACGGAAGAGGCAGAATTAGCAATTGAGGAAGTACGAGCGCGCTATAAAGAAGCCATGCAAGATGCGATGGGCTACTCAAAGCGTTATGCAGAGGCAGAATATACAGTGCGGCGTTTATTGGATAATTGCCTATCTGCCTCTTTGTGGCGAGAAAAAACAGCGTCATTATTCGAAAGATTAACAAAATAATTTAGCTATAGGCTTGCTTATGCTAAACTAGGAACTAGAACTGTTTTCCTAGGAAAGGATGATACGCTTGTCAAAAGTATTGAATGCATTTTTAGACGAAAACCTACAAGCCCTACATGAACAAGGCTTATACAATGAAATTGATCCAGTAGAGGGTGCAAATGGCCCGATAATACAGGTACGTGGCAAAAATCTTGTTAACTTATCTTCTAACAATTATCTAGGCTTAGCAACGAATGAAGAATTAAAGCGTATTGCCAAAGAAACGATTGAAAAATATGGTGTTGGGGCAGGTGCTGTTCGTACCATTAACGGGACACTGGACTTACACGTTAAATTAGAAGAAAAGCTTGCTGAATTTAAAGGAACTGAAGCAGCTATTTCTTATCAATCTGGCTTTAATTGTAACATGGCAGCTATTTCAGCTGTTATGGATAAAAATGATGCAATACTTTCTGATCAATTAAACCATGCCTCTATTATTGATGGTTGTCGTTTATCTAAGGCGAAAATCATTGCGTTTAATCACTCAGATATGGATGATTTACGTGCCAAGGCAAAAGCGGCAAAAGAATCTGGTTTATACAATAAAGTGATGGTTATTACGGATGGTGTATTCTCAATGGATGGCGACATTGCTAAATTGCCGGAGATTGTGGAAATTGCCAAAGAATTTGATTTAATTACTTATGTTGATGATGCACATGGTTCAGGTGTAACTGGTAAAGGCAAAGGAACTGTGAAGCACTTTGGACTTGAAAAAGAGATTGACTTCCAAATTGGTACACTATCAAAAGCAATTGGTGTTGTAGGGGGCTATGTAGCTGGTAAGAAGAATTTAATTGATTGGTTAAAAGTTCGCTCTCGTCCATTCTTGTTCTCAACTGCTTTACCACCAGGTGATGTGGCAGCCATTACAGCTGCTGTACAAATGCTAATTGATTCTACAGAGCTTCACGATAAGCTGTGGGATAATGGTAACTATTTAAAAGCGGGACTAGAGAAGCTTGGCTTTAATATTGGTGAATCTGAAACACCAATTACTCCTTGTATTATTGGAGATGAAAAGCTGACACAAGAGTTTTCAAAACGCTTATTTGAAGAAGGCGTTTATGCGAAATCAATCGTATTCCCAACCGTTCCTAAAGGTACAGGTCGTGTTCGTAATATGCCAACTGCAGCTCATACAAAAGAAATGCTTGATAATGCGTTAGCAATTTACGAAAAAGTTGGTCGTGAACTAGGTGTAATTCAATAATACGAAAAGGCTACCTCCACAGCTGAGGTAGCCTTTTTTAAAACGAGCGCTTCGTTCCAATTAAATTCTATAAAGTGATCTTTAAAATAAAGGGGTACTTATTTTGAGCTAATTACATGCGCTTTTTTTAGCTGTTGAACTTCATGATCAGTGATGTTTAATGCCTGCAAAATTTCTTCATTATGCTGTCCTAAAGTGGGCGCTGCACTAGTTAATTGTCCCGGTGTGCGTGAGAATTTTGCTGGGAAACCTAATGTCCTCATTGGCCCAGCAGTCGGATGGTCATAAGACAAGACCATGCCACGCTCTAAAATATGGGGATCATTCAATGTTTGGTCATAGGAATAGATTGGGCTGGATGGTACGCCGTGCTCATCTAAAAGCTCCAGCCAGTAGGTCGCTGGATGTTTCGCTAATTCGCTCTCTATTTCTACCTCTAAAGCTTTCACATGTTGGGCACGTGAATAGTTAGTAATAAAGAGGGGATTGTCTAACCAATCAGGACGTTTGACAACCTTTGTCGCAAAGATTTCCCACAGCTTTTGATTGCCAGCACCTAATAAAATATAGTCATCCTGTGTTTTAAAGCCTTGATAGGGTGCGGATACTCGATGGGCAGTTCCTGTTCGTTCTGGTAATTCGCCTTGACCAAAGTAGGCAGCAGCCTCCCAAACAGTCCAAGCAAGCCCTGACTCTACTAAAGAGACATCTATATATTGTCCCTCGCCACTGCGTAGCTTATAAATATAGGCCATTAAAATAGATTGTAAGGCCGTTTGGGCAGCAGCAATATCATTGACAGCAAAGCCAACTTTTACAGGCCGACCTTGCGCTTCGCCAGTCATATGCATTAAGCCACTTAAACCCTGTGCCATAATATCATAGCCACCTTTTTGGCTATAAGGACCCGTTTGTCCGTACCCAGAAATAGAGCAGTAAATGAGTCCGGGATTAAGAGCCTTTAAAGTATCATAATCAATACCTAGTTTTTCCGTAACACCTGGCCGGTAGTTTTCCACCAGCACATCTACAGACTGGATAAGCTCTTTGAATAAAGCCAAACCATCTGGCGTTTTTAAATTTATACAAACACCTTTTTTATTGCGATTAACCATCATATACATATGACTTTCTTCATTAATAAACGGACCCATTGCTCGGGTGTCGTCTCCGTTTGGATATTTCTCGATTTTTATGACTTCTGCGCCCATATCTGCTAAGACCATCGTACAATAAGGGCCAGCTAAAACTTGAGATAAATCTACAACTTTTAAACCGTCTAATGCTTGTTTCATTTGACCTCCATCCCATCATTTTTGACTAATGTAATCGTACGTAACCCTTCGATGGAGGTTGTGCCTGCTAATGCAATGGAAACCTTTAATTCATCATAGATATTTGTCATGACTCTTTCGACACCCTGTTGTCCTTCAAGGGCTAGACCATAGATGAAGGGCCGCCCAATTGCCACAGCATCAGCTCCTAAAGCAAGCGCCTTTAAGGCATCCATCCCGCGATATACACCGCTATCTAAAATTATAGGGATTTGTCCTTTGACAGCACTCACGATGGAGGGAAGGGCATCAAGTGACCCAATAACACCATCTAATTGTCGGCCGCCATGGTTCGATACGATAATACCGTCAATCCCATTTACAATTGCTAGCTTTGCGTCTTCAGGATGTAGAATTCCCTTTAATAATATAGGGAGATTTGTACGCCGTTTTAATTCACGAACATGCTCCCAATTGAGTGTAGGGTGGAAGACATTTTGCAAGACGCCTTGTACATACGATTCAAATGAATCATTAGGCAAAGAAGCCATAAAGACAGGATCATTTATGTAATTTCCTTTTGCGTAGCCTAGCTTTAATGGTGAAAATTGATTGCGTACATCTTCTTCTCGCCATCCAAGCATTACTGTATCGACTGTTAAAACAATGGCTTCAAAGCCTGCTGACTCTGCTCGTGCGGCCATACTAAATGCAATTTCCTCATTCGTAGACCAATACAATTGAAACCATTTTGTTGCTGAAGGGGCAGCTTCGGCAACATCTTCGAGTGCATAGGTGGAGACTGTGCTTTGAATATAGGGCATATTTAATTGCTGGGCAGCGCGTACAGCGGCAAGTTCACCTTCCTCGTGAACCATTCCGTTCATGCCTACAGGTGCAAAGAGCAATGGTGTTGGATATGTTTTTCCGAATAAATTAATGGATGTATGAACGTTTGAAACATCATTTAAAAAGCGGGGAACAATGGAGTACTTTTCAAAAGCTGAACGATTATTGCGTAATGTTTGTTCACCGCCAGCTCCTGAGCGAATGTAGCCGAATGGTCCGGCGGGAATTTTTTCAGCTACTGCTTTTTCTAAATCTGCAAAGCAAATGGGGAAGGGCGCTTGGGCAGTGATATTTTTTAAGAGTAGGTCACCATCAGTTGTATTTGTCATCGTTACTACCTCACTTATTTATTGAAAATAGGCTTTCTTTTATTTAAAAAAGCTTGAATACCTTCGTTATAATCATCAGAACTAAATGAATCGAGAATCAATTGAGCCAGTTCATCACTCTCTTCATTTTCACCATCCACAATAGCTTGAATTATTTTTTTACTACCTGCATTGGCAATAGGTGATTTCTTTAAAAGATGCTCTGCAAAATGCAAAGTGGCATTTTCAATTTCCTGTGGCTCATGAAGGGCAGTAATCAAACCAATGCTTTTTCCTTCCTCCGCTGTAAAAATGTTTGCTGTGTATAAAATCTCTTTAGCCTTCGCGACACCCACAATATTTATAAGTCGTTTAGTGCTTTCAAGATTATAGACAATCCCAATGTTCGCAGCGGTAATGCCAAGCTTACTCTTTGGTGTTGCCAATCTAAAGTCACATGCATTGGCTAACTCTAAGCCGCCGCCAATCGCTAAGCCCTGAATCATGGCAATCGTAGGATGTGGAAATTTATAGAGGACATCAATGGCCTTTAAAGCTAGATTATTATAGGCTTTAGCATTATCTGACGCATAGCGGATATCTAAAAATTCACTAATATCTGCGCCTGAGGAAAAGGCGACTTCATTGACACCCCGTACAATTAATAGCTTGATAGACATATCTGTACGTAACTCTTCTAGCTCGTCTATGATCGCTTGGAACATTGCTCTCGATAAAGAATTCCGTTTGTCGGGACGGTTTAACACTAGCGTTGCGATATAGCCGTTTTTCTCTACATAAATCTCAGTTGCCATGGATATCTTCCTCCTAGTCTTTCTTCAATTTGGCTGAAATGCGGTTGCCTATGGATTGTATGCTTTGTACAAGGATGATTAAAATAAACACCGTTGCATACATGACATCTACCTCGTAGCGTAAATGACCATAACGGTAAGCGAGGTCGCCTAAACCACCAGCACCAACCATTCCCGCCATTGCTGTTGCGCCAATCAATCCAATTGTAGCAATCGTTAAGCCTAAAATAATGGATGGGCGTGCTTCACGTAATAATACATGCCAAATGATATGGCGACGTTTAATACCCATGGCTGTGTAGGCTTCGATAACGCCAGAATCAACCTCTAAAAGCGCTGACTCCATCAGTCTTGCAATATAAGGAGCTGTATAAACTACAAGCGGAACAATAACGCCTTTAACACCAATCGTTGTACCGACGATAACCTTTGTAAAAGGTAAAATGAAGAATAGTAAGATGATGAATGGCACTGAACGGATAATATTGATGATTAAATTAAATAATTGATAGAAAAATTTATTTTCAAAGGATTGACCAGGTCGTGTTAAAACAATTAAAAGACCTAAAGGTATACCGATTAGAATGGAAAAGAATAATGAAATTCCGACCATTTGAAATGTTTCGATAATTGCTTTGCCAATAACCTCAGACCAATCATGAAAGAAATTATTCATGGAATTCTCCTCCTAACTCTTCAACAGTAACGCCATTCTCTGCAAAATAGGTTAGCGCTTTTTGAACAATGCTTGGCTCTCCGTTTAAATGCACCACAATATTACCGACAATGCCGTTTTTTAATTCAATAATATTGGCTGTTAGGATGTTTGGTTGTACATCATATACTTTGCTGACTTCAGCTAATAATGGCTTCCCAGTACTTTCCCCAAGAAATGTTAAACGAATGACGCTACCTGAAACATTTAGCTGCTCAATAAGAGAAGGAGTTAAGTTACGCTGTGAAATGGTACTTAAAAACTTTCTTGTAGTAGGGTGTTGGGGCTTTGCAAAGAGCTCAATAGCCGTACCAAATTCAACTACTTTCCCGGCCTCTAGAACAGATACCTCATCACATATTTTCTGAATAACATTCATTTCATGTGTAATCAGTAGGATTGTAATTCCTAATTCACGATTAATTTTTAACAATAGTTCAAGAATGGCCTCTGTCGTTTCAGGATCAAGGGCACTTGTTGCTTCATCACTAAGTAAAATCTCTGGCTCTTGTGCTAGAGCGCGTGCAATTGCGACACGTTGCTTTTGTCCACCTGAAAGCTGATTGGGGTAGCTATCTAGCTTTTCTGTTAAACCTACAATTTCGGCATATTTAGCCACACGATTTTGGACTTCTGTTTCGTTATAACCAAGTAGCTTTAAGGGAACCGCAATATTGTTATAAACTGTTGCTGTCTTTAAGAGATTAAAATGTTGAAAAATCATGCCAATCTTTTGCCGTGTTTGACGTAAGTCATGAAGTGAAAGGGTAGTAATATCCACATTATCAATCAAAACTTTGCCTGCTGAGGGACGCTCTAGTAAATTAACACAACGAATAAGCGTACTTTTACCGGCACCACTATACCCAATTACACCATGAATTTGTCCTTTTTTTACATGAAGATTAATTCCGTCCACTGCCTTAATACTGCCTTTTTTCGTCTTATATTCTTTTGATATATTTTGTAATTGAATCATCAGATTACTTGCTCCTTTCTTAGCTTCTAAAAAGCAAGAATCTGCGCGATTTCCATAGTGGACAATTGGCAGATTCTCAGCCTTATATCAGCTTTTGGCATGTATTACCAGCTAGGGATTACAGAACCTTTGAATTCCTCTTCAATGAATTGGCGCACTTCATCAGACTGGTAAGCCTCAACGAATTTTTTAATTGTTGGGTCATTTTCATTTTCAGCACGAACGACAATGTAGTTCACATATGGAGAGTCAGTAGATTCTAAAAGAATAGAGTCCTCTTGTGGATTAATGCCAGCTTCCAGCGCAAAGTTCGTATTAATAGCAGCTACATCTACTTCACTAAGCTGCTTAGGAATTTGTGCGGCTTCTAATTCTATGAATTTTAAATTCTTTTTGTTTTCTTCCACGTCACGAACAGATGCTGTTAAGTCCGCTCCATCTTTTAATTTAATATAGCCTGCCTCTTGTAAAACAAAGAGAGCTCGCGCTCCATTTGTTGGGTCATTCGGTAAGCCAAATGTTGCGCCTTCAGGAACGTCATCCAATGATTTATATTTTTCAGAGTAAATCCCCATAGGATTTAAAATTGTTTTGCCAACTGGTACTAAATCTGTATCGTGATCTTTATTAAAAGTATCGAGGAAAGGTTTATGCTGATAGCTGTTTGCATCAAGATCTCCTTCAGCTAAGGATGTATTGGGTAAAACATAATCAGAAAAAGATTTTAGGTCTACTTCTAGCCCCTTTTCCTTTGCGACTTTAGCAGCTACCTCTGCAATTTGCTCATGAGGTCCTGAAGTGACACCCACGACAATTTTATTTTCATCGATAGCGTCGCTTTTTCCTGTACTATCTTCTTTAGAGCCACAGCCCGCTAGTGCTGCTACTAATGTAAGACTTGCTAAACCTACTAAAAATTTATTTTTCTTCTTCATGAAAACTACCTCCAAAAATTGTTTTATCGGTTTTTTGAAAATAAAAAAACTCTCTTATAAATTAAGAGAGGCTCATGAAAAAAAGTCCTCTCTTATCTATCAAACGAATTTCGTTTGCAGGATTTAGCACCTTCCTTCATAAAAGGAGGTTGCCGAGCTTCATAGGGCCAGTCCCTCAGCTACTCTTGATAAGAGATTCATATTATATTTTTGTATTTCCGATAGAACTAATATAATTTATAGGGTATAGTAAGTCAATAAATATTTTTGAAATTTTTTATATTGTTATAATATTTTGTCGCGAAGGAGGGGGAAGAATGCCAGTAAGAGTTAATTATGGCATAGGTTCATTTGGTAAGGTGATTAGTGCACGTCTTCTCATGGGGACAGACATCATTGAAGGAATAGAGGCACTTTGTGAAGAGAATAATATTGATTCAGCAACCATTATTAGTTGTATTGGTAGTTTTCAAAAAAGTAGCTTTGTTTATTTAGTACCCGATGAAACCTCCCACATTAAAGTTCGATTTAGTGATGTGGTAGAGAAAGAGGGGCCACTCGAGTTTATCCAAGGTTCAGGAGTGGTTTGTAAGCGTGATGCAGGATATGAAACGCATTTCCATGGTTCCATGAGTGATCAATGGGGAGTGGTTTCAGGCGGTCATTTTATAAAGGGCGGAAATATCGTCATAACAGCAGATGTAGTACTGGCAGAAGTGCAAGGCATTCAGCATATCCGTCAGATGGATGATGAAACAGGTCACGTACAATTTTATCCATTAGAACATGGGTTAGATTTTCCAAGGGAAATTGAAAAATAGTAAGTCCTGTAGCTAGTGAAAGCTACAGGACTCTATATGGTTACATGTTAAAATAATTTCAATTGCTCAATTCTTTGGATGGCCTCTCGTAAACGTTCCTCGCTTACAAGCAAGCCAATACGCACATAGCCTTCCCCATATTGACCAAAGCCATTACCTGCGGCTACTGCAATATCAGCTTTGTCGAGCAATATATCGGCGAATTGTTCGCTTGTAAAACCTAATGGGACAGGGAGCCAGGCAAAGAAGGAGCCTTTTGGTGCTGTTACTTGCCAGCCAATTCTATGCGCTTCTTCGATTAGAACATTTCGACGACGCTCATAGGTAGCTCTTAGCTCATCTGCACATTCCTGTGAAGATGTAAGGGCAATAGCTGCTGCTTGTTGAATAGCTGGAAATTGACTACAAAACAAATGATCCTGAATAAGATTAATCGCAGCAATTAAATCAGCATTACCAACAGCAAAGCCTATACGCCAACCTGCCATATTATAAGTTTTTGATAATGTGTACATTTCGATTCCAACTTCTTTTGCGCCATTGGCCTGTAAAAAGCTAATAGGCTTATTGCCATCAAATACAATTGCACCATATGCGAAATCATGTGATACGATGATATTATGCTCCTTAGCAAAGCGAACAGTTTCTTCAAAAAATTCAAGTGTTGCTGTACCACCCGTAGGATTATTTGGGTAATTTAAGTACAGTAACTTGGCCTTTTCCTTAACTTCTTTAGGTAGGGCATCATAATCAGGTAAGAAATGATTCTCAGCAAAAAGTGGCAACACTTCAAAATTTACATCACCTAATACAACACCTGATAAGTAGTCTGGATAGCCAGGGTCTGGTAATAGCATTGTATCCCCTGGATTTAACACAGCCAAAGGTAGCTCAACAAGACCAATTTTTGTGCCACCAAGAATCGCTACTTCAGTATCGGGATTAATCTCCACATCATATTCCCGTTTATAAAAGTCGGCAGCCGCTTGACGTAGTTCGGCGATACCACGAAATGGCGAATATTTGTGGTTTTGAGGATTTTCAGCTGCTCCCTGTAATGCTTGAATAATATGAGTAGGCGTAGGCTGGTCGGGATTTCCTTGACCAAGATTAATCACATCGCGTCCTTCTTCCAAGGCATTGTTTACTTTTTGGACAAGCGCCGCAAAAAATTGAGTGGGTAATTGCTGTAGTTTTTTCGAGAATTCCATGCATGATCACCTTTTTCAGAATATAATAATTATTATTAAAGAATATGAAGCAAATAGTATTACTTTTTTTGTTAATTGTCTATAGGAGGAATTATTATGAAAATCGGTTGTATTCAGTTAAACATTGGCTTCGGCAAAGTAGAAGAAAATTTTATACGGGCGGAGGACAAGATTCGTGAAGCAGCAAAACTAGGGGCAGAAATTATTGTGCTACCGGAAATGTGGAATACAGGCTACGCATTGGAGAAACTACCAGAATTGGCGGATGTCAATGGTGAGCGTTCAAAAGTATTTTTAGCTAACTTAGCGAAGGAGCTTAGTGTACATATTGTCGGTGGCTCCGTTTCCATAAAAAAGGACGACAAGTTTTACAATACGATGTATACATTTGATAACAATGGAGTACTTGTTGGGGAATATAGCAAGGCACATCTTTTTCGTTTAATGGACGAGCATCTTTATTTAGAGGCTGGAGATGATATGAATCGATTTGCGCTAGGACCAATTGAAGCGGCTGGTGTCATTTGCTATGATATTCGTTTCCCTGAGTGGTTACGTGCACATGCCCTCCAAGGAGCGAAGGTGCTGTTTGTACCAGCTCAATGGCCGACACCTAGAATTGATCATTGGAAAACATTGCTGCAAGCGCGAGCGATTGAAAACCAATGCTTTGTTATAGCAGTTAACCGTATTTCGAGAAAAGTAGAAAACTTTAATGGGCAATCGATGATTATTCAGCCATGGGGTGAAGTGCTTTGGGTTGGTGCTGAAGACGAGGAAGTTGCAGTAATTGATGTGGATTTCTCCATAGTTGATGAAGTACGTGGAAGAATTCCTGTATACGATGATCGTCGACCAGGACTTTATCAAGATGTTGTGGTGAAAGGATAATGAGATGGCACGTTGAAGGGGAGAGGCCTCTTGAACGTGCCTATTTTTTAACTCTTGTCATCAATTAAGGAGTTTGCAAGGAGCATAAATTCTAGAGTGATGCGATTATGACCCTTCATGAAATTTTCTCCGAGTAAACTTTCAAGCTTTTTTAAGCGGTGATACAGTGTTTGACGAACAATAAACAATTGGTTAGCCGTTTGCTGCTTGGAGCCGTTTGATTGTAAATAGACTTGTAATGTTTCAAGGAGCTTGCTGTTATATTTTTCATCATACTCAATAACTGGCTGTAAATAGTCATTTATAACTTCCTTTAAATTCACCTGCATTTGTAATTTATAGATTAAATGATACAAATGCAAATCGTCGTAAAAGAATGATGAAGCTTGCACCTTGCGGCAAATATATAATGTTTCTAAAGCAGTTTGATAGCTTTTGAAGATATCTTGTACATCTGCAACAACTTTACCAACTGCTATTTGAAACTCTTGAGTTTGCTGTTTTTTATAAAATTCAGTTTTAGGAAGCGAGGTGAAGATGCTATTTAGTATTTCACGAATCGCTCGACAATCTTTGGCATGAAGTAAAATAAAAATGACATAGCTTTTTCTTTCGAATAAAAACGGGATAAAGCCATGCTGTTCAAAGAGATTACGGTAATAAAGTTTACTATAGACAATATCCTCCTGCGCTTTCATGACTGTACTAGGAGTGGCCAAAATAAAGACAACGCCACTAGATTGTGAAAAGTTGGTATAGTGGGAAACGATAAATTTATAGATTTCTTCCTTGGATAGCTTTTGGTCGATCCAATCAGCTAAAATTGAGGCGTCCTCAATATTCTTTTTCTCCTCAATATAGAACTCTCGCATTAATAATTGTGCTAATGCTGTTGCTGTACGGTCTAAAATTAATAATTCAAACTCTGAAAATAGACCATCTTCACGGAATAAGGTTAAATCTGCATAATGCTGATCAAAAATATAGATGGGCTCATGTTTAAATTGCTGAGCATATTTATTCAATGCTAATAATTGCTGACGTTTACTTTTAGTCATATTAGGATATAAGACGGGTTCCCGTCCCTTAATAGAAAACATAATTTGTGTTTTTAATTCGATATACATATTTTGTAAGATGTCTTCCGTATTTTGTCCTAACACCGTATTTTTATTTAAAGTTTGTGAGTAGGATTCTAGTGTCGAAACCATTAAATACTGCTGATTTATAATTTGACTATGTAAATCCTGTGTAATGCGAACAAAAGGAACCGCTTCATGAAAAACAATAATCGGGAACTGATGACGATTTGCAATAGCAAGTATTGCTTCTGGAACTGCTTGAATAGAAGAGCCATACTCAATACAAAGGGCAGCACAATTTTTTTCAATTAAGGATTCAATAAACGTCATAAAATCTTCAATGCCATGTTGAAGACTGATCCCCGTCGTTAACACCAACTCTTCTCCAACTAAAAAATTATCTACATGGACTATTTCAAGAACATGTGCCCACTTTACGATTCTTAATAACCCCTCATGACCTGCAACTACCTCTGCATTCTGAAAGTATTTATTGTCTAAAACATGAAGTACTTTAAGTTGGAATTGGCTCAATATAGCTCCTCCTTTGGAAACATCTTTTATGACTTTTTTATCTATTATTGCTGTTTACTGTTATTAAATAGCTAGAAAACTAAATAAAGTAATATTTTAAGAATATTTAGTCTATTTTACATTATGTTTAAAACAATTGTATAGAAATTTACAGTTTGTCTATTACTTCAACGATATGAAACATGTAAGATTTTTGTAAGCGATAATCCAATCTAATAAAAGAGGTGTCAGATATGGAGCAACAAACGCATTTACAAAGAGGATTAAAGAAACGGCATATGACGATGATCGCGATAGCGGGTGTAATTGGGGCTGGCTTATTTATGGGCAGTGGCTCAGTCATTAACTTGGCGGGTCCAGGAGCAATTTTGTCGTATATATTTGCAGGAATTATTGTCATCTTAGTGATGCGTATGCTAGGTGAGATGGCGGCTGTCAATCCAACAAGTGGGTCGTTTGCACACTATGCACATGAAGCAATTGGTCCATGGGCAGGCTTTATGATTGGTTGGCTGTATTGGTTTTTCTGGGTCATTGCTATCGCATTAGAGGCAACGGCAGCAGCGGCGATTATTCAATATTGGTATGACGGAATTCCTTTATGGCTCTTAAGTTTACTTTTAACAGTAGCACTTACTTTAACAAATGTTCTTTCTGTAAAAGCCTTTGGCGAATTTGAATATTGGTTCTCTCTTATTAAGGTTGCAAGTATAGTAGTTTTTTTAGGTCTAGGCGCATTTATTATTTTTGGTATAGCACCAAACTTTAACGCTGTTGGTCTGACGAATCTAGTTGAGCAGGGTGGATTTTTACCAAACGGCTTTGGCGCTGTATTAATGGGTGTTGTCATTGTTATTTTTTCTTTTATGGGGACAGAGATTGTGGCTATCGCTGCTGGTGAGTCAGATGAACCGTTAGCAGCTGTCACAAAAGCTACGAATTCGATTACTTGGCGCATTTTAATTTTCTATGTAGGCTCAATAACAGTTGTTGTGACGTTATTGCCTTGGCACTCCTCTGATATTTTAACAAGCCCTTATGTAGCAGTGCTAGATTATATTGGTATTCCTGCCGCTGCACAAATTATGAATTTTGTTGTTTTAACAGCTGTGCTATCGTGTTTAAATTCTGCACTTTATGCAACATCACGAATGGTATTTTCTTTAGCAGAGAAGGGGGAGGCACCGAAAGCTTTTTTAAAATTAAATAAAAATGGTGCACCAGTGAATGCAATTTTAGCCGCAACATTTTTCTCTTATATTGCCGTTATTATGAATTATGTTTCACCTGATAAAGTATTTATGTTTTTGCTAAGCTCTTGTAGTGCTATTACTTTGATTCTTTATTTAATCATCGCCTTTTCACAATTGAAAATGCGTAGAAAGATTGAACGCGAAAATCCTGAGCTACTGAAGGTGAAGATGTGGCTATTTCCTTATCTAACGTATTTCACCATAGTAGCTACAACTGCCTTATTAATGGCCATGTTCTTTATTGAGTCTATGCGCTCACAAATTCTATTTACATGTGTTGTCGTTGCCGTGGTCATGATTTTTTATTTACTTACGCAAAGAAATAAGGTGATAAAACAGGTCGATGAATCAAGCTCTATTTTTAACAAAGACGAATTTGATTTTGAACAATAATCCCATGTAAGGAGAGGTTAAATGATGACAGTACAACAAAAAATGAAAACGCTAACACATTTTATCAAAGGGGAAGAGGTAGCTGGTACTAGTGGGAGATTTTCAGATGTGTATAATCCAACAACAGGTGAAACGATAGCGAGAGTACCGCTTGCTTCAAAAGATGAAGTACAGCAGGCCATTCAACAGGCTAAGGAAGCCTTTCCTGCATGGAAAAAGATGTCCATTGGGAAGAGGGTTGAGGTTTTACATCGATTCCGTCAATTGTTAGTAACAAAGCAGGAAGAGCTTATTGAAGTGATTTGTCAGGAAAGCGGGAAAACTAAAGAGGATGCGAAGGGCGAAATTATTCGAGGGATTGAATCGGTAGATATGGCGATTAGTGCCCCACAATTACTAAAAGGGGAGTATTCCGTCAATGTAGGTGGCAATATTAATGCTTTTTCTGCCAAATCACCACTCGGTGTAGTGGCAACGATTGCGCCTTTTAATTTCCCTGTTATGGTCCCTTTAGCTATTACAAGTATGGCTGTGGCAGTAGGGAATGCTGTTATTTTAAAGCCATCTGAACGTGTTCCTCATTCTGCATTATTTTTAAGTCAATTATGGAAAGAGGCGGGACTCCCTGATGGTATTTGGACAGTAGTGAATGGCGATAAAGAAGCGGTCAATGAGCTTCTAGAAAACAAAGAGATTCAAGCCATTTCCTTTGTAGGCTCTACGCCAGTAGCCGAATATATTTATCAAACGGGAACAAAGCATAATAAACGTGTGGCTGCTTTTGGTGGTGGTAAGAATTTTATGATTGTTATGCCAGATGCCAACTTGGAGCAAACTGCGAACGCCTTTTTAGGTGCTGCATACGGGGCAGCATCACAGCGCTGTATGGCGATTTCTGGAGCGCTTGTTGTTGGTCAAGATACCGAGCAGCGTTTTACAGACATATTGAAGCAGAAGATTTCACAGCTAAAGATAGGTCCTTATACAGAAGATGATGTCGATTTTGGTCCAGTTATTAGCCAACAATCGAAGGAAACGATTATCAGCTATATTGATGGGGCTGTTACTGAGGGGGCAAACCTTGTCATTGACGGACGAAATCCTAAAGTATGCGAAACATCTAATGGTTTTTATGTTGGACCAACACTACTCAATAATATTACGCCTGATATGACTATCTTCAAAGAGGAGGTATTTGGTCCAGCCCGCATAGTAGTGGGTGTAGAGACATTACAAGAAGCTATTGAATTAATTAATGACCATGAACTTGGTAATGGTGTAACGATGTTTACCAGCAGTGGTGCAGCAGCTCGTAAATTCCAAGAAGAGATTGAAGTGGGCATGGTAGGGGTTAATGTACCGATTCCAATTCCTGTCGGCTACCATAATTTCGGGGGATGGAAGCGCTCTAAGTTTGGTGAAGGGCATATGTTTGGTCCGGATCAAGCGAGATTTTTTACAAAGGCTAAAACAATCTCGGAGCGTTGGCCAGATGAAATGGAAGATGCAACAAGCTCCTTTGCCTTCCCAAGTAATAACGATGCAAAAAGCTAATCTACTGAAAAAATAAATGAGAGGGTGTTCGGCAATGACACAGATCAATCTTAAAAGTGATGTTTTAACAAAGGATGAGCAATATGTATGGCATTCAATGAAACCCTACAATCCACAAGCAACCTATGTAGTGGAAAAATCAGATGGTGCAAGAATAATAGATACAGATGGCATCGAATATATTGATGCCATGGCTGGGCTATGGTGTGTAAATGTGGGCTATGGACGTAAGGAACTGGCAGATGCCGCACATGAGCAAATGATGAAGAATGCCTATGCACCATTATCGCAGGGACATTTACCAGCCGTACAGCTAGCTGAAAAACTAAATGACTTGCTTGGTGGGGAGTACGTTATTTTCTTCTCTAATAGTGGATCAGAAGCGAATGAAACAGCTTTTAAAATAGCACGACAATATCACCAGCAAAAAGGGCAAAGCTCCCGCTATAAGACTGTCTCTCGCTACCGCGCCTACCATGGAAATTCCTTTGGGGCATTAGCAGCAACAGGGCAAGCGGAACGGAAATATAAATACGAGCCTCTGTCTCCTGGCTTTATCCATGTTGCACCGCCTGATCAATACCGTGAACATGAAGATGATGCTATTGCGCCATTAGATTTAGCCAGCGTAAGGGCTGTCGATAAAACGATGACATGGGAACTGAGTGATACGATTGCAGCCATGATTTTAGAGCCAATTATTACAGGTGGCGGCGTCATTATGCCTCCTGAAAACTATTTAATAGGCATAGAGGAAGTATGTAAAAAGCATGGTGCTTTAATGATAGTGGATGAAGTTATTTGTGGCTTTGGTCGAACAGGTAAGCCATTTGGATTTATGAATTATGGTGTGAAACCAGATATTATTACAATGGCTAAAGGGATTACGAGTGCATACTTACCATTATCAGCAACTGCCGTAAAGCGTGAGATTTATGAGGCTTTCACTGGCACAGATGCCTATGGCTATTTCCGCCATGTCAATACATTTGGGGGCTCTCCAGTGGCATGTGCAGTTGCATTAAAAAATATTGAAATTCTAGAGCAAGAAGAATTGTTCGACCGCTCCAAGGAGATGGGGAAGGCCACATTACAAACATTGCAAGAAAATTTACAGGATCATCCGAATGTAGGAGATGTGCGGGGCAGAGGTTTATTAATTGGGATTGAGTTAGTAGTAGATAAAGTCTCGAAAGAACCTTTACCAGTGGAGAAGGTAAATGCTGTTATTGCTGCATGCAAAGAACAAGGGGTGATTATTGGGAAAAATGGGGCAACAGTAGCCGGCTTTAATAATGTTCTGACACTATCACCACCACTAAATATTGTGCAAGCAGATCTTCAGCGCATACTTGATGTGGTCGTTGAGAGTTTAAAGAAGCTTTAATAAATACTATTGGTTCTAAAGGACTCTAAATAAGAGCTTTTAGAACCTTTTTATGAAATCAGAAAAAGGTTCAATCAATAAAATAACAATCAATTTATGTAAAATAATACTGGAAAAAGGTGAACTGTAGTTTATAAAATTTTTTTGATAATTATCTATCAAAAGTGTCCTGGCGAGGGATATTCTTTTAATTACTTCTTTTTAAACGAACAATCAATCAGAATAATCCCTTTTTATCTAGCAAGTAGAGAAAATCCTTCTCTACTTGCATCTCTTAGTCTTCTCTTTTAAACATATACCCCTTATAGGATTTATGAATAATCATGACAATTCCCATTAGCATGAAATTTGACAAAAGTGAGCTGCCCCCGTAGCTTAAAAAAGGCAAAGTAACTCCCGTGACTGGTAAAAGTCCAAGGGTCATGCCAATATTTTGAGTAATTTGGAAGGCTAATAAGCTTGATATTCCTGCGCCCATTAATGTCATAAAAGGGTCTTTTGCTTCAACTGTAATAAGCACAATCCTGTAGATGACAAAAAACAGTAAAGCAATGACGAATGCACCGCCAGCAAACCCTAATTCCTCAGCAATAGTAGAAAAAATAAAATCAGTATGTTTTTCTGGTACATAAACATTGTTATTCAGATAGCCTTTTCCGATAAATTCACCCGATCCAATGGCTAAAAAGCCCTGGCGTACTTGAAACGAAGAATCTATGTAATCATAAGGCTGCAGCCAACCATAAATACGAGATACTTGATGTCCTGATAGGGCACCTAAAATTTTTTCCGTGAAAAAATCATTAAATCTGACATAAAGTACTACAACTGTACTGATAAGAACTAGAGGAATGGCCGTAAACACAATCAGTAACTTTCTATGAATACCCGAAAAAAGTATCATGGGTAGAATCATTGCCATGTATAACATAACCATGCCTGTGTCGGGTTGTTTATAAACAAGGAGCGATGGAGGAAGGACGATGAGTCCGATTTTTACTAATAGCCATAAATCAGCTAGATAAGAGGGGCGTCCATTTTTCTCTTGATGAGAGATAATGACTTTACTCACAACAATTAAAAAGGCGAATTTTAAGAACTCAGATGGCTGAAGGGAGCCTAGAAATGGTATTTGATACCAAGATTTAGCCTCGTTTATCGTCCGTGCAATACTTTCTGGTGCTACTATGAGTCCAGCAGTGAATGCTACGGCTAATCCATAAAACGGCCATCCAATCTTTTTTAATTGTTCAATATCAAGTAAGGAAATCCCAAACATGATCATAAACCCAATGAGATAAAAGATAAATTGCTTCATAATGAAGGAACTGGTATATTGTCCGAAATTGACACTGCTAGAATGGACAAAAAGACAGCTAAAACCTCCAATGAAAAAGAGGCTCACAACTAAACTTCCATCCAATTTCTTAAGCTGCGACAAATGTAACACCTTCTTTCTATAGTTAATATTATAAACGCTGGTAATGTGTGGAAGGTTGCAACTATTTACATGATGCAAATAAAGGATATTTGTACATGTTGATTTGTACGGTAAATTACCTATATGGGATGAGTGAGTGGGCATAATTTCTTAATTCTTCGTCTAATCTTTACAAAAATATAACACTGGCTTTATATCTTCATACTATCATTATTGGTAAGAGTTGGAGGAGGAGCCAGAGATCATGCATTTTTTTCGTTTCATTAAGGTGAAGGACAAGTTACTTGTACTTATGATTGTTTGTGTATTATCGAATGTATTGCTAGGTGTATTTAGTGTGGATTATTTGAGAAAAATGTCGTGGCATGCAAGTGAGAGTTACAAACAGGGGCTTGTTCCAATTGGATGGCTAAATGAGCTGGAGGAATCGCAACGTCAATTAGATTTTATCGTTGATTCTGATGGTGATTATAAAAGAATGTCAGCCATTTTAAAAGACGTGGATAAGCCGTTAGACCATTTAAAAGGGCAAGAAATTGATAAAAAAATGAGTCATCAAATTAATAAGTATAAATCCTTGCTGGGAAAGCAGAGAGAAAAGATTGAGGGCTACCAGCAATTGAAACAAAGTGAACAAGAGAAATTTTATTCACAGACGTTTCTACCAATAAGTCAGGAAATTCATACATTATTAGAAGAAACTCAAAACTATCTTGTTCAACGAGCAAAAGACCAACAACAGTCCTATCAAGAAGATGTACAATTTGGTTATTGGCTGCTTGGTGGGGTGTGTTTAACAGTTGTGATGCTAGTTATTATTATAGGATTTATAGCAACAAAGGCAGTCAATGTACCTACACGACAATTGAAATCATTATTAAAGCAAGCTGAACAGGGTAATTTCACTGCCAATGCAAGTTATGTGGCTCATGATGAGCTAGGTGAGGTAGTGCTTTCTTACAATCAAATGGTCACAGAAGTGAAACGTTTACTCCATACAGTTACGGACAGTGCCTACGAAGTGGAGAAAATGACCGGGAAATTGCAGGAGTCCTCAGAGGAATCCTCTACAACAACATTAAAAATAGCTAAAGATGTACAGTCTATTTCAGATTCAACAGCAGCGTCTACTAATAAGTTGGCCTCCAATACATCATCACTAGAAGAAGTTTTAAATGATGTACAGGTCATATTAGAGAAAATTCAAATTGTGGAAAATTTCGCCCACAAAACTGCTAGAGATGCGGAGAGCGGTACTGAAATTGTGCAGGCCAATTTGGCGCAAATGCAGACGATTAAGCAAGCTGTCGAGAAATCCAATACAGCCATTTTTAATTTAGTTCAACGAGCATCATCTATCGATCAAATGATAGAGGTCATCGAAAGAATAACAGCTCAAACAAATCTATTGGCGTTAAATGCATCTATTGAAGCGGCAAGAGCGGGCGAGCATGGCAAGGGATTTGCAGTAGTAGCGAATGAGGTACGTAAGCTTGCGGAGCAAACCGTCCATTCTACACAAACTATTACATCCATTGTACAAAACATTCATTTGGATTCAAGCTATGCAGTGCAAATGATGGAGGGCGTTCTAGTGGCAACCGAGAAAGGCGTTACTGTAACAGGACAAACGGCTTCCAGTTTTGATCAAATTTTAGAAAAAGTACATACAATCAAGCCTTATATTATGGAAGTATCTTCTACAGTTCAAGAGATTGCCAATCATACAAAAAAAGTTAGTGATGATGCGGTTATGTTGACATCGTTATCTGATACGAATACAGTATCGACAAAACATGTTGCTTCTTTAACAGCCAATCAATTAACAGCACAGCAACATTTCCATAATTATATTAAAGAATTACGAAAGGTATCAAAAGTGCTACAAATAGCCGTTAAACGTTTTTCAATATAATTTAGTCATTCATATCTTAATGGGCGATTGAATCTCCTTTGTAAAGTTAGCAAAGGGGATTCTTTTTATTTGCTCTAATAACTTGTTGGATGGTAGTTTTAAAATATGTCCTCTGTGAATATACAAATGTATTTGATATATTTTTGTAGCACAATAATTTAAAATGTTCATATACTGAGAAGTAAGGGATAGTATGTTTCTTTTATGAATATTTTTAATATAATTGTTGTATTTTCAAAACGAACACATTATAATGAATTTCATTGAAAGTGTTATTAAATCAATGTTTGTTAATATATTTTGTACTTTCCATAAGTACAATTGTTCACATGTGGAGGTTTTGAGAAATGAAAAAAATTATGGTTACCGGAGCACTTGGTCAAATTGGTTCTGAGCTTGTAGAAAAACTTCGTAGTATTTATGGAGAGGACAATATACTTGCTACTGACATTAGAAAGCTTGACCATACTGAGGGCCCGTTTGAGATATTGGACGTTACAGATGGACAAAGAATGCATGATTTAGCAAAGGACTTTGGTGCTGATACAATGATGCATTTAGCAGCACTATTATCAGCTACAGCTGAAAGAAATCCTTTGTTGGCTTGGAATTTAAATATGGGTGGATTAATGAATGCTTTGGAAGTTTCACGAGAGTTAAATATGCAATTCTTCACACCAAGCTCAATAGGGGCATTCGGACCATCTACACCGAAGGAAGACACACCTCAGGATACATTGCAACGCCCGACAACTATGTATGGTGTTAATAAAGTGGCTGGCGAATTATTATGTGATTATTACTTCAGCCGTTTTGGAGTAGATACACGTGGTGTCCGTTTCCCAGGTTTAATTTCTTATGTAACACCCCCTGGCGGTGGTACAACTGATTATGCGGTAGAGATTTTCTACGAAGCGATTGAACAAGGTAAGTATACATCTTATATTCAAGAAGGTACGTATATGGATATGATGTACATGCCAGATGCTTTACAGGCAATTGTCGATTTAATGGAAGCCGATGGTAGTAAGCTTGTTCACCGTAATGCTTTTAATATAACAGCAATGAGTTTTGAACCATCGCAAATCGCAGCTGAAATAAAAAAACATTTACCGAACTTTACAATGAACTATCAGGTTGACCCAGTTCGTCAGGCAATAGCAGATAGCTGGCCAAACTCAATAAATATTGAAGCGGCACAAAAAGAGTGGGGCTTTAAAGCAGAGTACGATTTGTCAAAAATGACGGTAGATATGTTAGAAAAGCTAAAAATTAAACTGCATAAAAGAGCGATTTCATAATAGCGATTGAACGGATGATGTGATAGACTTCATCCGTTTTTTTTATGAAATAAATGGGGGATATATATTCTTATTGGAATAGATTCGTTTATACTTGTGTTTCAAGATCAGCAGACATTACATCATTAGTGAAAGTTGAAGAGCGATTTCCGGTTTAGGAAATCGCTCTTTCAGGTTTAAATTATTTATTTAACATATGAAAAACTTGCTCAACGTCCTTATCGCCACGACCTGAGATATTAATAATAATAATGTCATCAGTTGTAAGAGTAGGCGCTAGTTTTAGTGCATGGGCAACTGCATGAGAGCTTTCGAGTGCAGGAATAATACCTTCTACCTTCGATAGCACCTGAAATGCCTCTAGGACTTCTTCATTTGTCACGGTAACATACTCTGCACGACCAATTGTTTTTAAGTGACTGTGCTCAGGTCCCGCACCTGGGTAATCTAACCCTGCGGCAATCGAGTATGTTGGTAGAGGGTTTCCCTCTGCGTCCTGTAGCACTAAGCATTTGAAGCCGTGCAGTTCTCCAGGCGTTCCTTCGTTAAGTGTAGCAGCTTGATCTGGCTCTATTCCGATAAGACGAACATTTTTATCAGCAATAAACTCTGCGAATGCCCCTATAGCATTACTTCCACCGCCAACACAGGCTAGGACAGCGGTTGGTAGTTTTCCTTCTTTCTCCAAAATTTGCTCGCGGCTTTCGCGGCTAATAACTGATTGGAAATGTTTAACCATTGAGGGGAATGGGTGCGGCCCAACAGCAGAGCCTAATAAATAAAATGTCGTTTCGTAGTTTGCCACCAAATCAGCGAATGCTTCATCAACGGCATCCTTTAAACGTCCTTGCCCCTTATCAACAGCTACTACCTTTGCTCCAAGAAGCTCCATTCGAAATACATTTAATGCCTGACGTTTAGTATCCTCTAACCCCATATAAATAGTACAATCCATCCCGAACATGGCACAGGCAGTAGCGGTTGCCACACCGTGTTGTCCTGCACCGGTTTCAGCAATAACGCGATTTGCTCCCATACGTTTTGCTAATAAAATTTGACCCAATACATTATTGATTTTATGTGAGCCCGTATGGTTAAGATCCTCACGCTTTAAATATATTTTTGCGCCAGCCAATTGCTTTGTTAAATTTTCTGCAAAATAAAGAGGGGATTTGCGACCGACATATTCATTGAAATAATAATTCAATTCTGTATTAAAGTCTGCATCATCTTTGAATTTTTGGAAATTTTCATCCAAAATAGTTAATACATGCTGAAGCTCCTCTGGAACGAAGCTTCCACCAAATTCTCCGAAATATCCTTTATTCTCTGCTACTGTACTCATCTTTTCTCGACTCCTCTACGCTCATTTTTTCATAAAAAAAAGCCACTCCAATCCTCTGTAAAAAGGACGAGTAACCGTGGTGCCACCTTTATTCGCAATTGATGTGCGCTTTCTAACTCCGATAACGGGGAGCCAATCGGCCTTACATTGGAGTAAGGCTGCTCTGAAGTCCATTCACAAGTACGTACTACTGGTTTACACCGACCACCAGCTCTCTTTAAGTAACGATGTTTGCTACTACTCTTCTTCTTCGCATTTATTAGAAAGAATTGTAGAATGTTTTCAGAATATTGTCAAGAAAAAAAGACGAATCTTGTAAGACTCGTCTATTCAATCATCTCTTTAAAGTGAAGGCGTTTATTGAGTATATACATAATAGGTGCACCCACCGCTAAAACAACGAATTCACCTGCTGCCACCGTTAGCCAAGTCCAAAAGAATGGTAGCTCTAAGGCTAAATTCAATTCAAAGGCAATTATAAACATTGTACAAGTAAATAAGAATGTATTGATGATTAAGCGTGCCCAAATATTTTTAACAAATTTACAAATCAAAATGAACAAACCCAATGTAATCATAGAATGTCCAACACCAAATACTAAGTCGTAGATACCAAGTGGTGAAAAGATATTAGCAATAAATACTCCAATTATGATACCAACGGCAAAGCGTGGATTAAAGGCCACTAAATGGTTAAAAATTTCAGATACACGGAACTGCACCTCTGTAAAACCAAATGGTGCAACAAGCATCGTCACAGCAATGTATAGAGCTGCAATAATACCACTTGCTGCTAAAAACTTTATTTTCATATTCATTTCTCCTTAGTTTTTTTTCGTGGGATGGTTACGAACCACGTAGAGCAAGTGCAATCATATCAGTATTCATGCGGGTTTGTAAATAACTATGTGTAAATAATGTGTAAAATAATAAAGCGGCTAAAATATTCATTGTATTTCTCATGAATTCAATTTATCAGGAATTAGAGCTAACACCAGAAGAAGGAACAGCAATTTTTTTTGCTAACAACTTACGTAAAAAGAAAGTTTCGAAGGTTGAAATTGCGTAGGGTGAAAGTAAAAGTGAACTAGTTAGACGATGCGCTGTGATATCGAGCCAATGACGGTATTTAGTACAAATTTTCAATTACAGGGAAATCACGTTGCAATGATTGGACTGCCATTTCTAGAATTAAGAATTTATGAAATAGTCGCCGTTGTTCAGGTTTCAGCATACAACGGAACGCTCCTTGTGAATGACTGGAACAACTGCCAATACACTATCAATCATAAATGTGCGCTTGGCTTGCCTTGTAAAACAATACGCCTGAAAGGAACCGCCAACAATTTTAATTATCTTGATACGCCTTTGTGACACTGTGCCGTCTTTAGCCATATACATCATGTTCAAAAATTGATTTCGCTGCATTGCTTTTATAAGTTGTTCTTTCATCATTCCACACCTCTCAAACAAGAACATTCGTTTGTGTTATTTTAGAACTGATGTTCGCATTTTGACAAGTATTAATTTGTGGAAATAAAAAAAGCCCATTATCAATTAAGGTAACGGGCATTTCATCTGAAGGTGTTGGAGGAACTTTCACTGTTACGACTACAGAGAAAGATGGATTCGGCATGTACGCGGTTGAAAATTATGCATTAGCAAAAATTCAAGAAGGGTCTAAAGTAACGGTTTAAGTGTATACAAAGGGAAAGATGATGTAGGATTCCCTACGATTACTGCAACAATTATAGAGTAAAAATAAGCCCTCCACAGATTTGAATTGTGGACGGCTTATTTTTTATTTTTCAACTGCATATAAAAGTCCATCCATCTCTACCTCTTTAACGTGTTGCAAATTAATCGCCATGTCAATATCATCAAAAACTACCATGTTAGCATCATTGATCTTAACGGCTTCTGTGGTAAAAACGTTCCGTTCACTTTCAATTTTGATTATAGCGCCATCATGTAAAGTAAATTCGTATTTGTGCATCATCTCACCTCCTTACCAACAACTTACAGTAAATTGGTAGACAAATCTATAAAAGGTGGCAAAATTTCTTTTCGGTCCTATTGCCGACAAAATGCAACAAACATTTATTACTTTTTTCAGTCTACTTAAAAATGACTTCGGAACTTAATCTAATAGGTATTTATTATTAAATTACAAAAATACCTATATTTACCTTTAAGTATATGTAATAATAGAATCCTATTCTACAAAAATATAATTTCGGAGGTAATTAAGAATGAAAAAAATTTTTACTTTATTAAGTCTTTTAGTTTTATTCAGTACTACTATTTCAGTTCCTTTTGCTAGTGCAAATGAAGAAGAGTTTCTGCACTCTACCAATGCTAGCCAAATGGAAGTAGACACACAAAGTGAGTATGATTTGAAAGCGCTCGAGATAATAAAAGAATTAGAAACATCAGATGAAGGTGTTATAGTAGAAGAATATCAAGCAGAAGAATTAGAAACATCAGATGAAGGTGTTATAGTAGAAGAATATCAAGCAGAAGAATATAAGATAGATGAAGAAGTTGAGAATGCTATAATTTTAAAAAAGGGTAAAAAGCCACCCAAAAAGGATCCATCTAAATCTGGACCTGTTTACAAGACAGATAAAGAAGCAACTACAGCTGCAAAGAAACTCGGTTATACTAAAATATCAGAGACATGTGGTAAAGCTGCAATTTTCAGAAACAAAAAAGGAAAACCTGAATATATATCTCGTGATATAGATGGTCATATTGGTGGAGCTTGGAAAGGTGGCTCTTCACCTAGTACTATCTGTTCAAAAGACACTAGGAGTGGTACATATGATAAAAACCTCACAAGGATTGGCGACTAAATCTATTCATACTAAGTCTGGGGTTCCCATTACTGAACCGTGGAGTTCTTCAATGTATTTTAATGCGTCAATGGAAAACCGTGTTCGATTCTTAACGGATTATTTTAAAGAAGTTCGAGTGGATGGGATTCGAAAGTTTATTAATGACCTCACACTGGATGATCCCACTGTTGATCTATTCATTTCTTTAGAATACGATAATAAAAAGAAATACATCTCTAATAACTTATCCAAGCGTATACGCTTAGTTAATTGGAAAGAATATAAACTTACAAGTGAAGAGTTTGATCTTTATGAAGGCTTTGGTAAGATTGCATTAATAAAAGATGTAGCAGTAAATGACACCATTTTATATACAATAGATGCGCTTCTCAACAAAAATAAGTGTGCCTCTAATGCTGTATTTTTTATTGTCACGAGTAAGTATTTAGTTCATTTCGGAGCGAGTGGGGACGTAATTAATATACTTTCTACAGATCCTATAAATATTAAAAACCTAAAAATGAATTATAAAGGTATTTTTGATACTTTTTATGATGAACCTTTAAGCTAACTTCAGTAATTAAATATGTAAACGCAAAAAGCCCGTCATCACTGTGATTTGAACATTAATGACGGGCTTTGATTTTTATTTAACTTTACGTTCAATATAAATCAATGCATACTCCAATATTTTCTCTGTTGAATAATTATCAACATCAGTATGTGGCGATGTAAATGTACCATCCGCTACTGCTTTACGAATTAAATTACGTCCTTTGTCCTCCACAGTTGATGATGTGGAAGGCTTCAGCATTTTACCGACCGCTTTTGCTAGTTGTCCTGCAATCGCTTGGCATATCTTCTCAAAGTCTCGCTTGTACATTGCAACATCTACGCTATCATTTACAAAGCATACTTCAATCAAGTAACAAGGTTTATTCGTACCTTTTAGCAATCCTAAATCAGTACGAATTTTCACCCCACGATTCTGCAATCCACTCGCATTACTAATCGCATCTGTAATAGCTGTAGCTGTATCAATATTTTTCCCACTATAAATAAGTGTCTCTGTGCCGATGCCTCTGTTGTGTGTGCCTGGAACTGAATTAAAGTGAATAGACACATCAATTTCTCGGCTCGATTTATTATGTTGTGCAATCAACCATTTGATGTTTGCTGCCTGCGATTTACTCACATTATCCTCAATGTAATTTGTAATAATACCTGCTGCACGTAAAATAGACGTTACACGCTTTGCTACGTTGATTGCTTCGGTTCCTTCGTCGATTAATCCCATAGCTCCAGTATTCTTTCCTCGATGTCCTGGGGAAACTGTAATCATTTATTACCACCGTCCTTATAGGTCCAAAACCTCCAGTTGTACTAACTGGAGGGTCAACTGAATCGTCGTCTCTGCTATCATGCGTAGGAGAAGTATAATCAGTTGGATCTCTCCTAGTGTCGAGTCCTCCAGTAGCAAATGGATCTCCACTCGAATCTTCGTTCCTCATTTTGTTTTTCATTTTTTTCACTTCCTTTCTCTATATTCTTCACAAAGTAAGTGTTATATACAAAAAATCAGTGAAAAGGGAAAAGAAAATGACCACCCTAAATAGAGTAGTCATAAATTTTAAATGTGTAAAAAATGTGTAAAACAAAACAGAAACTAAACTCAACTAAATCAAACTTAAATTTGTGCAAAAAGTTGTTAACTGTTGATATTGCTAGGTTTTCATTTTTAATGAAATTACTCAATGCAAGTAAGTTTAGCCCAATTTTTTCGTGGGATGGTTACGAACCACGGTGCTTTCACACAAGTCAATATTTTATTATACATATCTAGCAGAAGTCAAATGTCAGACTTTTTATCTATATGACTAAATTCGCAAAATTGTCATAAATATTTTTTACTATTTTTTAAAAAGGAATCGAATAACAAAAATAGCGTAGTTTAGCGGTTTAAAGCGTCAAATTAAATGGAATACTAAAATTTTTTGTGAAATACAAAAGTCAGAACATTCATAATGTTGTTGACGGAGCTCAATAATAACGATAATATAGCGATACATTCACACTTTGTTTGGATAAAGTGTGATAGATATTCCAGAACTTAATCGGGGGGATTAATGGTGAAGAGCAATGTCAAAAAGCTTTCATTCCTACTCTTTGGATTAGTATTACTACTGGCTGCTTGTGGTAGTGGTGGGTCTAGTTCAACAGAATCAAAGGGGAACGAAACGAATAATGCAAGTGACAGCGGGAACGCAGATGATAAAACATATAAAATCGGAATTACGCAAATTGTAGAGCATCCATCGCTAAATGCAGCGACGGAAGGCTTTAAAAAGGCGATTGAAGATGCAGGTTTAAAAGTTGAGTATGATTCACAAATCGCACAAGGCGATAATAGTCTTAACACAACGATTGCTAACAATCTAGTAAGTGCAAACGTAGATTTAATATTTGCTAACTCTACACCTTCTGCACAGGCCGCGGCAACAGCAACAAGTGATATTCCCATTATCTTCACATCTGTAACAGATGCTGTAGGTGCTCAGCTCATAGAGTCAATGGAGAAGCCAGGGAAAAATGTTACAGGTACTATCGATTTACATCCTGAAACGATTTCTAAAACAGTGGCCTTTTTAAAAGAGCTAGGTGCTAAAAACGTTGGTATGGTCTACAACGCTGGTGAGCAAAACTCCGTAGCACAGGTGAAAGAAGTAAAAAAAGTGATGGCTGAGGAAGGTCTTGAGGTTAAAGAGGCATCTGCAGCAACTTCTGCGGAAGTAAAGCAAGCCACTGAATCCTTAATTGGTAAGGTCGATGCATTCTATATTATTACGGATAATACAGTAGTTTCTGCATTAGAGTCTGTTATTGATGTAGCAAATGCCAATAAATTACCTTTAATTGTTGGAGAGCTTGACTCTGTAGCGCGTGGTGGTTTGGCGGCTTATGGTTTTGAATATTTCGATATCGGATATGAGGCTGGGCAAATGGCAGTGAAAATTTTAAAAGGTGAGGCAACACCTGCTGAAACGCCAGCGCAATTTCCACAAAATCTAAAGCTATTAATTAATAAAAAAGTAGCAGATGATTTAGGAATTGAAATTAAAGATTCTTGGGGTGCAGAACTTCTAGAAAAATAGATTGAAGCGGGGGAACCATCCCCGCTTTATCTTCATTTACAAGCAGTAGAATAATAAAGAGATTTAGGAGATGATTCAACGATGTTTTTAGCATTATTTGGCGCAGTGGAGCAAGGAATCATCTATGCAATTATGGCACTTGGTGTATATGTAACATTTCGGGTGTTAGATTTTCCGGATTTAACGGTTGATGGAAGCTTTGTAACAGGGGCGGCAACAGCAGCAACAATGGTTTTGCTTGGCTACCACCCAATCTTAGCGACTTTAGTGGCAATTGTTGCTGGATTTATTGCTGGATGTATGACAGGAATTCTTCACACAAAAGGGAAGATTAACCCACTTTTATCAGGGATTTTAATGATGATTGCTTTATATTCCATTAACCTACGGATCATGGGGTTAACTGCAGAAAATACGATAGGTCGCCCAAATATTCCATTACTAAACTCTGAAACAATATTTTCAAAGTTTCAAGCGTTTTGGAGTAATTTAGGGATTGATGATGCTCTCAACAGCCTATTAAAAGTCATGGGGATTCAGCAAGTACCAGGTACTTGGAGTGTACTAATTGTTATCGTAATTATTACGATTTTAATTAAAATAGGAGCAGATTGGTTCTTAAAAACAGAGGTTGGGCTGGCTATTCGGGCTACTGGTGATAATAAACGAATGATTCGCAGCTTCTCAGCTAATACAGATACACTTATTATTCTAGGGCTAGGACTTTCCAATGCACTTGTCGCATTTTCTGGAGCTTTAATCGCACAATATTCAAAGTTCGCTGATGTAAGTATGGGAATCGGTATGATTGTGATCGGGCTTGCATCTGTTATTATCGGGGAAGCAATTTTTGGTACAAAGACCATTATTCGTACCACTTTTGCAGTCATCGCTGGAGCTATTATTTATCGTATTATTTTAGCGCTAGCATTACGTGTAGACTTCCTGGATTCTGGCGATATGAAATTAATTACAGCTATCATTGTCATTTTGGCGTTGATTTTGCCTCAATTTATTAACAAGCGTAAGGAACGAAAGCGTAAGGCAAAACGAGCTGCCGAACTTACACAAGTCAAACCAGTAGAGCAAGGAGGAAAAGGCCTTGCTTAAATTACACGGTATAAATAAGGTGTTCAATGAAGGGACACCGGATGAAAAGATCGCTCTAGCAGAAATTAACTTACATTTAAAGCCTGGTGATTTTGTTACTATTATTGGGAGTAATGGGGCAGGTAAATCAACGATGATGAATATGATTTCTGGCGCCTTAACACCAGATTTTGGCACGGTCTCGATTGATGGTAACAATGTTACTCATTTGCCAGAGTATAAGCGCTCGCAATTAATCGGTCGTGTTTTCCAGGATCCAATGGCAGGGACAGCACCTGCTATGACGATTGAGGAGAATTTGGCACTAGCTTACTCCCGCAATAAGAGTAGAGGATTGAGAAGAGGTGTAGACAAGAAACGTCGTGAGTTTTTTATTGAATCGTTAGAGATGCTTGGATTAAATTTAGAAAACCGTCTTTCTGCAAAGGTTGGGTTACTTTCAGGTGGGGAACGACAAGCTTTGTCTCTCTTAATGGCCACTTTTACAAAGCCATCCATATTATTGTTAGATGAGCATACAGCTGCGCTGGATCCTTCACGTGCAGAACTAATCACCCGCATTACAAAGTATTTAGTAGAAAAAGATCATTTGACGACATTGATGGTTACGCATAATATGCAACAAGCTTTAGATTTAGGGAATCGTCTAATTATGATGGATAAAGGTCAGATTATTTTAGAAGTTGGAGAAAATCGTAAACATGAATTAACGATACCTGATTTAATGGCTGAATTTGAACGCATTCGTGGAGAGAAAATGAATTCGGACCGTGCTTTATTAGGATAAAGGTATATCGTTCATACATTCGTATGAGTATAAGACTATAGGCAAACTCAATGACATTTGGGTTTGCCTATAGTTTTTTCATTTACAATGATGTGAGGGTCGTGCTTCTTCCCTCGCTCCATTCATCTATATAAATGGTTGAGAAAGATGCTGTTGAGGTGACTCTCAAATATTTAAACATAGAAAAAGCCTCACTTGCTAAAAGTGAGACTCCTTCTTTTAGACGAGTAGGCCAAATAGCTGAATATCATTGTTAACTTCTTTATATTTGAAGCCAAACTCATTCATTCTCGCTAGTAATCCCTCGTAATCCGATCGATCGCCGAGCTCAATACCCACTAGAGCAGGGCCGCTTTCTTTATTGTTTTTCTTAGTATATTCAAAGGTAGTAATATCATCATTAGGACCGAGTACGCTAGTTAGGAATTGACGAAGTGCGCCTGCCCGTTGAGGGAAGCTAACGATGAAGTAGTAAAGTAAACCTTCATGAATAAGAGACTTTTCTTTAATTTCCTGCATACGGCCAATATCGTTATTCCCACCACTGATGATAACTACGACAGACTTTCCTTTGATTTCTTCTTTATAAAAATCAAGAGCTGCGACTGACAATGCACCGGCAGGCTCAGCAATAATCGCATGCTTATTATACAAATCTAAAATGGTTGTACATACTTTTCCTTCAGGTACAAGAATAATGTCATCTAAATAACGGCGACAAACATCATAAGTATGATGACCGACACACTTTACAGCAGCTCCATCGACAAATTTGTCAATCCAATCAAGAGCAACTGTGCCACCTTCAGCAAAGGCAGCCTTCATACTGCCAGCACCGGCAGGCTCTACACCAATAATTTTGCTAGATGGAGAAAGGTTTTTAATATAGGCAGAAACACCAGACATTAAGCCACCACCACCGATACTGCCAAAAACGTAGTCGATTGGCTCTTCCATATCATTCATGATTTCTACCGCCACAGTTCCTTGCCCAGCAATAACATCGAAATCGTCAAATGGATGAATGAAGATTTTACCTTGTTCTTCACAGAAGCTTAGTGCGCTTTCAGCAGAGTCATCGAACGTATCACCCGCTAAAATAATTTCCACATACTCACGTCCAAACATACGCACTTGGTCTATTTTTTGCTTAGGTGTAGTTTGAGGCATAAAAATGCTAGCTTGAATTTTTAATTGGGCACAGGCATAAGCTACACCCTGTGCGTGGTTGCCTGCGCTGGCACAAACAACGCCAACATTGCGCGCTTCTTCCTCGATTTTTTTAATTTTATAATAGGCGCCACGAAGCTTGAATGAGCGTACATGTTGTAAATCCTCGCGTTTAAAATAAATATTTGCACCATATTTCTCTGATAAATAGTCGTTTCTTTGTAGAGGTGTATGCACAACTACGTCTTTTAAAAAATGGTGTGCAATGAGAACATTCTCCACTTGCACGGTTCTAGTATCAGCAACTTCCATAGTATTCATCCTCCATTTTACGTTTAAAACATTTATCTATGATAGCACACTTTATTTGCTTTTTGGACTTAATTTTTAGTAAATTCTAAATTTTCCGTGTCCATTTTGTTATGTAAGCGTTTTATCTTAATTCAACATACTTTTTATATCAAAAAAGGTATCAAACACGGTCATATATCACTTCTATGATAGTGCTCCTACTAGCAAATCACGTTTAAAAAAGAGCTCTTTTTAGAGGGGTGTCCACAATATCTTTGATCAAAAAAATACAATTTTCATATCAAAATTGGTCAAGCATATACTAGATTAGCTTAGGACAAGTGGGAGGGTAAGCAGTGGAAATCATTCAAGGAATTCTATCTACATATAGTCAGTTTTTTGATTGGGCAATGTGGAAGGAAGTATTAGTGGACCCTGTATCCTGGGGACTAATATTTTCCTTAATTATTATTGAAGGATTGCTATCAGCAGATAATGCACTTGTATTAGCAGTACTTGTCAAACATTTGCCGGATAAGCAACGAAAACGAGCTTTAATGTATGGGATGCTAGGAGCCTACTTTTTTAGATTTTTATTTATTGGAATAGGGGTTTATCTTGTAGAGTTTTGGTTTATTAAAGTGTTAGGAGCGTTGTATTTAGGATGGCTTTGTATCGCTCATTTTCTTCAAATTGGAAATGAGGATAGTGTGAAGGTGGTAAAAAAATCAGGCTTGATGGTTCGTTTCTTTGGGACCTTTTGGGCAACAGTTATTTCCGTAGAGCTGATGGATATTGCTTTTTCTATTGATTCAATATTTGCTGCCTTTGCTGTTTCAGATCAAGTATGGGTGCTTTTAATTGGAGGTATGTTAGGAATCTTAATGATGAGAACAATAGCGGGTGTATTTTTAATTATGATCGAAAAAGTACCTGAGCTAGAAGCAACTGCTTTCATCATTATTGGGGTAATAGGGTTAAAAATGTTAGTAAGTGTTGTTAATCTTCATATACCTCATTATTTTTTCTTCCTGTTTTTATTGATTGCCTTTTCCATCACGTTTATCGTGCATAAAGTAAATAAAGTAAAATCTACCTAATAAAATGAGGCTCTGTTCTCCAATCATAAGAGGACAGAACCTTTTATTTATTTTACATATTTATCAGGATCAATAATGTAGAATCTTTCAACATTTAGCCAGCTCTCGCTCATCGGTTCACCATCATCAATGCGTTTTTCTGTTTCTTGCATCATCCAACCAGTTTGTGATGCGTGTGCCTGTAAAGCTTGTAATTTATCCATTCGCATTTCGCGAATATCATAGACCACATGAGGTTCGCCATTTTTTTCAATAGTATCGTTTGCGAAGGCACAGCCAAATACTTGCGGACGTGCAGCCTTAGGCATGCGACGTACAGCTTCAACGACAGCACGTGCGGTTGCTTCATGATCTGGATGTACTGCAAAACCAGGTAGGAACGTAATAATTAATGAAGGCATTAGCTCTTCAATTAAACCTTCTACCAGCTTCACCATCTTCTCATCGTCTTCAAATTCGATTGTTTTATCACGAAGACCCATCATACGTAAATCTTGAATACCCATTGCTTCAACGGCTGCAATTAATTCTTTACGACGTATTTCTGGTAATGATTCGCGCGTTGCAAAGGGAGGATTACCTAAATTACGGCCCATTTCACCTAATGTTAAGCAGGCATATGTAACAGGTGTATTCATTTTTTTTGTATAGTAGGCAATCGTGCCAGCAACTGAAAAAGCCTCATCATCTGGGTGAGGGTACACAATTAAAATATGACGTTGTGGTTGTAAATTCAAAGAGTCGTCCCCCTTAGTAAGTAAATGGCGTTTCACTTATTTCAAGCGCAATCGCCAATTTTCCAGAGTAATCTAATCCAGCCATTAATAAACGGCCTAAATCATCTAATTCATAATGAGTAATACCTTGTGCATAAACCCAGCCATGAGGTAATTTTAATCCAACACGATGAGGTGTCTTGTCTACAACTTTAGCAAGTTCATAATTAATTTTTGCGTTGCGTATAAAGGCACCTGCATTAAAGAACTTTTCATCATAATGTGCTGCATAAGATCCGTTTGTCGTCTCAAGATGAATATAAACGTCTTTGTTGGCAAAAGAATTTAGTACTTCTTGCAACGTCTCTACTTGTACTTCTTGCATCTTAACACTCCTCTCGATCATTTCTCCTTTAAGTATAGTAAAAAAAATTAGCAAAGGGAAATTGATTGCTTCATACGTACAAATTAATGATTTGTGTAACTTACATCCCTCCCACATAATTTCATCTAGATTAATCTAATTCTAAATCAGGGCAAGATGAATCATTAACTATTAATCTATGACAAGTTTCCAAGCAATATTCTTGAAAAAATTATTGTAATGTATCAATATAAGGGGTGTGAAAAAATATGTACAAAATGTGTCGTTTTGTATACGGTTTCACACCTGAAAGATATTGCAACCATAGCTTCTTCCTAAATCGTGTGTAGACAGCACAAAATGCTAAAGGATGGCAAAACTAGGTAAAAACGAATTCTATCTTGGTACAATAGATGACGTTCCTTCAGCATCTCAGATTGTGCTGTAGAATAGGGAGAAGAATGAAGCTCATTATCATAGTATAATAAAAACCGCGTTTCTCTTTATGACGGAGATTCGCGGTTTTTTATTAAAATTACGGATAGGCTATGTATTGGTTAGAACCGATTAAGCTTTCTTTCGATCGTTTCTAAACGATTATTGACATTTTGCAACTGTTTAAACATTTGTCTCATATATAGATTTTGATCTTGATTTTCGGTCTTTTTTTCTTGTGCTAGTTCTTCTTCCTCCTGAAGTGCCATTATTGTGGCGAGGGTGGACAATGAGTAGCCGAGTGTTAAGACAATGGAAGCTAGTACTTCTACTTTTGAAGAGGTTATTTCTCCAGCTAATAAACCTGATTCTTCAGTTAAGTTCTCTGCCTTATGTTTTTTCATTTTTTTCCCTCCCATCTAAAGCTAATATATGGGGGATGAAGTCCTAACGTATCTTGTCCGATTTTTTATCTTTAGTCAGCAAAAACTCTAGAAAATAACGCATTATTTGTTTTGTAGTAGTGGTATTTAAATAATTACGTTTTTTTCTCATAGTGTTAGGTAATATTTTCAGCGAGTTACTGGATGTGAGTATGGCTGAGGTGACTTAGAAACCTCCCTTGTGTAAAAAGGGATGTCTCTATCTTTGAGACATCCCGTTCACATGGTTATATTTCAGTCACTGTTACTTGTGGAGCACCAAAGCGGGATTTTGCACCATGCATGACAGGACCAACGTAATCGTTAAGAGCCCAACCATGTGCAATGGCTGCGGATACAAACTCTTTTGCTTCAATAACAGAATCCATAACAGACCGTCCATTTGCCAGATTTGCAGTAACAGAAGCAGCAAAAGTACAGCCTGCCCCATGGTTATTTGTAGAAGCGACTTTTTCAGATTCTAATAAATAGAATGTTTGTCCATCGAAGAATAGATCTGTTGCTTTTTCAGTGGCTAATGCTTTCCCGCCTTTAATGACTACAGCTTTAGCTCCTAGTTCATGGATTTTTCGTGCGGCTGTTTTCATTTCATCAATCGTTTTTGGAGTACCTGTACCAGCCAATTGACCAGCTTCAAAAAGATTTGGAGTTGTGACTGCTGCTAATGGTAAAAGATGTTGTATCATTGCATCTGTATTGCCAGGATTTAGAACTTCATCGTCACCTTTACAAATCATAACGGGATCAATGACAACATTTGTAGTACCTGATGTTGCAATAGCTTCTCCAGCTAGACGAATAATTTCTTCCGTAGATAGCATGCCAGTTTTGATAGCATCAATTCCTGTTGAAAGAGCAGTATCGATTTGTTTTTGTAAAAGTTCAGTTGGTAATGGTGTAACATTGTGTGTCCAACCATTCGGGTCCATTGTTACAACAACTGTTAATGCCACCATACCGTACGTACCGTGCTCTTGAAATGTTTTAAGATCGGCTTGCATACCTGCGCCACCGGATGTATCTGAACCAGCAATTGTTAATGTTTTTTTTAGAGTCATGAAAAGATCTCCTTTATTGTTGAGAGTGTTAAAATTACCATTTAGTATAGTCTTATTCTGATTCTATAAAAATAGTCAGAATTAGATAATTTTAAATGGTCAGTTTGAACTGAGGCTTGAATTCAAGGTTGGTTTTTTGTACCGTTGTAAGAAAAGAAAGGGGCTTAAAGGACAATGAAACAAGTATTCCCGAATGATTGGCAAGAAATACTTGCAGACGAGTTAGAAAAACCATACTATCATGCGCTACGTCAATTTATTGCTAATGAATATTCAACGCAAACTATTTATCCGCCCATGCAGGATGTGATGAATGCATTTTATACAACAGCTTATCAAGATGTGAAGGTCATTATTTTAGGACAAGACCCATACCATGGTCCTAATCAAGCACATGGCTTAAGCTTTTCAGTCAAGCCAGGTATCCCGCATCCACCTAGCTTACGAAATATGTTACAAGAACTACAAGATGATCTAGGCTGTCCTATTCCTCAAGATGGGACCTTGACGAAGTGGGCAGAACAAGGTGTCATGCTTTTGAATACAGTGCTTACTGTACGAGCAGGACAGGCGAATTCCCATAAAGATCAAGGCTGGGAGCAGTTCACTGATGCGGTTATCGATAAACTAGCCGCAAGAGAGGAGCCACTTATTTTTGTACTATGGGGTAAACCAGCGCAGCGAAAAAAACAATTAATTTGTAAACATGCAACGCCCCATGTCATATTAGAAGCACCACATCCTAGCCCGTTAAGTGCTTATCGAGGATTTTTTGGTAGTAAACCTTATTCAAAGATTAACCAACAATTAGTGGAATGGGATAAACGACCAATAGATTGGTGTTTAGCATAGATTGGCACAAATCGTTTACTTTATACACTACATAAATCGTGATACAGTTAGAATAGAAGAAAGAGAGGGACAACGATGAAGGCGAATTGTTTTCAATGTCAATTTTTTAAAGTAACCTGGGACCCTCAAACTCCACGTGCCTGTGTCGCATATGGCTTTAAAACAAAGCAAATTCCATCCGTTGTCGTGAAACAATCCTCAGGTATGGAATGTTTAAAATTTGTACCAAAAGTAGAAAGTAGGAGAATGTAATGATTCCTTATCAAGCCGTTATACAACAACTTGAAAAACAATTATCTGGTGCAAAAAATGCAGGGAATGATCAGCAGATCCGCGAAGCTCTTACAGCCATTCGTGCATTATGTGATGTGGTGTTAGATTCTCCTGGTAATACGCCATCTATCACGCCACCTTCTAAGCATTTACCACAAATGCTTGGATCAGAGATGAAGCTACCAAGTTTATCTACATCCAAAGTTGAAGAAGATGGAGCAAATGGTGATTCAATTTTTGATTTTTAAACAATATTAAAGGTAGGGTAACGAGCAATGAAAAAATTTATCGTGACAGGGGCTCTTCACGGCCTATTAGCAGTAGCCTTTGGTGCCTTTGGTGCACATGCTTTAAAAGAAATTTTAGATGATTATAGTCGAGGTATTTGGGAGACGGCTGTTCAATATCAAATGTTCCATGCTACTGGTTTGTTGGTAATCGGATTATTAATGAGTTCCAAATTATTTGGTGAAGTGAAGCAATTAAATTTGGCAGGAATTTTCTTTAACCTTGGGATTGTCTTCTTTTCAGGTAGCTTATATGTACTAGCGATTAGTGGTATAAAAGTATTGGGCGCAATTACACCAATCGGTGGTGTTCTATTTTTAATTGGGTGGATACTTATTATTTTATCGGCTTTAAAACATGCTCGTTAATTTTAAATTATGACTCTCTTACATGATTTGTAGGAGAGTTTTTTCTTTATTTTGTAAGAATACGATTTAAATCCTATTCTTTTTGTAAGAATTTATAGTACACTACTACTATTACTTGCAATATTTCGAAAATACAAAAAGAGAGGTTGTGTAGGATGGAAAAGCTATTTACATTATTAGATGAAAATTATGAAGAAATGGTAGGGATTCGTCGTCATTTGCACGAGTATCCTGAACTATCCTTTGAAGAAGTGGAGACACCAGCCTATATAGCTGCCTATCATAAAAAATTGGGTCATGAGGTACGTGAAGGGGTAGGTGGAAGAGGTGTAGTAGCGCTGCTACGCGGTGCAAGGCCAGGAAAAACTGTGGCGTTACGCGCTGATTTTGATGCATTAGCGATCCAAGAAGAAAATGATATACCCTTTAAATCAAAGGTTGCTGGTAAAATGCATGCTTGTGGACATGATGGTCATACAGCAACATTACTAGGATTAGCTAAAGCACTCAATCATATGAAATCTGAAATTACAGGCAATATTATATTTATTCATCAGCACGCTGAAGAGGTGGCGCCAGGTGGGGCAAAGCCGATGATAGAGGATGGGTGCTTAGATGGTGTAGATGTTATTTTTGGTACTCATCTATGGGCTCCCACTCCAATAGGGGAAATTTTAGTGAAAGATGGCGCTATTATGGCAGCTGCGGACAAAGTAGAAATTGCCATTCAAGGGAAGGGTGGACATGGTGCCGAACCACATCACTCCATTGATGCGGTTACTCTTGCTTCACAGTTTGTAATCAGCGCACAACAACTTATCTCGCGACGTATTGATCCATTAAAGTCAGCTGTTTTAACAATTGGTCATTTCGAGGCGATTAATCCGTTTAATGTTATTGCTGATCGTGTTAAATTGGCAGGAACAATTCGCACCTTTGAGGAAGATGTGCGTACACAGATGGAGCAGGAACTAGAAGCAGTTCTAAACGCTACTTGTCTAGCCTTTGGTGCAAGTTATGAATATCGTTATACTAGGGGTTATCCACCTGTTTATAATCATCAGAAGGAAACTGAGTTTGTGGCACAGCTAGCGTCAACTGTCCCAGGCGTAGAGCAAGTGAAAACTTGTCCACCATTTATGGTTGGAGAGGATTTTGCTTATTATTTAGAAAAAGTACCTGGTACATTCTTCTTCACAGGTGCGAAAAGTCCAGAATGGGAAACGGCTTATCCACATCATCACGCACGCTTTGATTTTGACGAACGCGCAATGCTTATAGCTGCTAAAACTTTAGGTAAAGCTACATTGGAATATTTAAAAGATTAAAAAATAAAAATCCGCATACTCTCATCGACGGTTGTCAGTGAGAGTATTGCGGATTTTTAAGACACATGATTGCTCTTATGGATTTTGGTTAAAATAGGCCATTTCTTCATCATATTCAGCGAAATCAAAGTAAATCATTGGGAATAAGAAGCGGTGATTGGATTTAAGTTCACGAATGATAACATGATCTCGTCCAGCAGCTTCTACCACACCACGTACAGTTTTTGTGTTTTTTCCTTGTTCCACTGCATGCTCAAAAGAAAAATGGAAGGTAGCTGGTTTTCCGCGATTCAACCGTAAAATATTTTCTATATAGGACTCTTCACGGCCAGGCGGTCGTCCGGTCGGGATTGTGACTGGAGGAGGAGTCATTTGTTGTTGCGTTGTTGGTGTCCAATAATAAGGCATCATCAATAATCAACCTACTTTCTTTTTAAATTTGAGGACAATCTTCTTCAGTTGGCGAGAAGAAGCAATGAGATTTGTATCTGCCTGTATTCCATTGGCCATACCATTGTGCAGGACAATCACCCGCAGGCATGAAAAACCACAAGGAACGGTTAGCTGGATGGAATCTCTCACCTTGAATTACTCTTTTGGCTAACCGGATATCTTGATCACGTGCTCGTTGATAAAAATAACTTTTTTGAGTTGCTTCAAAGCCACCTGGACGTTGATAAACCATCTGTTCAATTGTTCGAATATTACCAAAATCTAAACAATCCCCCCTTACACGATTAACGCCAACATTCCCAACCATCAGCATGCCTAACTCACCTTCGCCTTCTGCCTCGGCACGCATAAGCCTTGCTAGCAGGGCTGTCTGGGCATCATTCGTCTTAATAACAGCGATTTTCATACCTCCTCGCTGTCAGTATATGCATGATGGTATTGTAGACATGTTCAATTTTCTGAAGAAAGAAATTCACACAACAAAGGTACTATGCATACAGTAGTAATAACGACAAGTCCGTAAAAAATAATCTGAAAGCCATTCATGTTAGATACTTTTTATGAAAAATTGGGTAAATAGAAAAAGATATAAATAGGGGAATAGGAAATCAGTAATTTGCATGTGTAGTCCATACATGTGAGGTGATTCTATTTATGGAAATTGGGGTATGGTTTGGTATATTACTAAGCGCGGTCCTAGCCTTTTTACTAGGAGCGTTTTATGGACAGCCGCTCCATTGGTATCTATTTATTTTAATTATTGTGACAGGTTTTTTTATACAAATGGTCATCTTAATTTTAAAAGTAAAGGATGAAAGCTCTTAAGAAAAAATAAATTCATGGATTAAGGAAGTGTCATCGCAGAGGGGTGACATTTTCTTATTTTTATAGCTAATTTAGCTTGGCCCGTATAGTAACGTTGTTCCGAGACATACTAATGTTGAATTTATTTTTGCATTCATGAAGGAGCGTTACAATGCGTATTTTTAGTATGTTTGTAGCAATAATTATTAGTGCCTTTATGGCAGTCGGGATAGCAGAATACTACCATCAACCCTATAATTGGTATTTGGTTTTTCTGATGATACTTACCGGATTTTTTATTCATACTATCATATTAATATTTGAATCCGAAAATGCGGAGGAAAATGAAATTTAAAATGCGAGTCCTCACTGGGGACTCGCATTTTAACATTTTTAATTGTAATTATTAAACCGTTAAGAATGTAACTAATTTATCGTTATCAAGTAGGTTTCCGACGAAGAATGCGCCAAACTCACCGTAGCGAGCAGAAACTTCATCAAAGCGCATTTCATACACTAATTTTTTAAATTGTAAAACGTCATCAGCAAATAATGTTACGCCCCATTCGTGATCATCAAAGCCAACAGAGCCTGTAATAATTTGCTTTACTTTACCTGCATAACCGCGACCAATCATGCCGTGAGAACGCATTAATGATTTGCGCTCATCCATTGATAGCATGTACCAGTTATCATTTCCTTGACGGCGTTTATCCATAGGATAGAAGCATACATATTTAGAGCGAGGAAGCTCAGGGTATAGACGTGCACGTACATGTGGATTTTGGTATGGGTCTTCATTTGATTCGCCAGCTAAATAGTTTGAAAGCTCAACAACAGATACATAAGAATATGTAGGAATTGTAAAATCAGCAATGGCTAATTTATTAAATTCTGCTTCAAGCTCTTGTAGCTCATCCATCGTTTCACGCAATGTCATAATCATAAAGTCAGCCTTTTGACCAACGATTGCATAGAAGGCATGAGCACCTGTTTTAGCAATATCTGCTTCATTTAATTTCTCTAAATAAGCAAGAAATTCTTCTACTGCTGCTTGACGTTCTTCAGCAGAAACGAGCTTCCATGAAGCCCAATCAATTGAGCGAAAATCATGTAAAGCGTACCATCCATCTAACGTAATTGCTGCTTCATTCATTATTGAAAACACTCCTTTATAAGTGAATACCATTCAAAATTAGTTTATCATAGTTTGTGCAAATTCCCTAAGTTCATGAATGTTTTTCACGAATTTGACACCAACTATAGATGATGTATGCTAAAGAGTAGAGATGGAATTAGAGGAGCACCAATATGAAAAGTATTTTACAGCAGCCAATTTGGCGTTATTATGATCAATCAATTAGTGCAAAGCAGCGATCTCCGTTAGAATCCTTTGCCACTGATGATACGCTGTGTCAACTAGTTGGACAATTAGTATCACCCCCAACTATTCGGACGTGGGTCCATGAGGCATCCGTTGTGCTTGGTATCCAAGATCATCGTTTACCATATGTACAGCAGGGAATGGATTTACTAGAATCAAGAGGTTATCAACCTATCGTTCGGAACTCTGGTGGATTAGCCGTTGTCCTTGATGAAGGAATTTTAAACATTTCTATTGTATTATCTGAACAAATGGATTCATTAAGTATAAATGATGGCTATGATGTGATGGTTGACCTCGTTAAAGGTTTGTTTCCAGAGGTGGCAGAGAAGATTGAAGCCTATGAAATTGTAGGCTCATATTGCCCAGGTTCGTATGATCTAAGTATTGAAGGGAAAAAGTTTGCGGGAATTTCACAAAGACGTTTACGCCAAGGTGTAGCTGTGCAAATCTATTTATGTATAGAAGGTAGCGGCTCACAGCGTGCTGCACTCATTCGTGATTTTTATGAGGAAAGCTTACAACAGGAAGAGACGAAATTTAATTATCCACAAATAGTTCCCGAAGTCATGGCATCATTATCGGAGCTTGTCGATCTACACTTAACTGTAGAGGGAGTCGTTATTCGTCTACAGCAATTACTTCATCGCTTAGCTGGTGAAGTACATCCAGAATCTTTTCATGACGAAGAATTAACGTTATATGGTTTCTATTTAAAGCGTGTTTTTGAGCGAAATGCTAAAATGCTAGAACGACATGAATAGACTGATATTAACAAACATAAAAAAGGCGATGCTGCTAATTAAGCGCATCGCCATTTTCAGGCTGGAAATTAGAACTACTTACTACTAGATTTCCGTTTTTCTCCATTTTAAAAACAGGTGCAACACGTTCTTCCTCTTCATCTAACGTAACAAGTCGTCTAGCACGATTCATAATTTGAACGAATTGTTCATAATCTTTGCGAATTGCTCGATTTTCTTCTTCTAGCTTTGTAATAGTTTTCTCTAGTTTTTTATTTTTCTCAGATGTTACATGGACAAGCTGTCTCCATTTTGAAGATTCATTGCCTACTTCACCAGAATGCTGTAAACGCAGTAAATAAGCTATAACAATATCAAGAGAAAGAGCAGATAGCGGAATTGATTTTCCTTCTGCAGCACTACTATTCACTGTAAACATACTAGAAGTGCGACGTCTTGCAGGAGCTCCTAACACTCGCATTCTTTCTTTTCTTTCTTTTTTAGCTTCAGCTAATTGTTCTTCATATTCTTTACGAACAACAGCATTCCAACGGAAACCACAGGCTGCAGCAGTACGATTTAACGCATCACCAGCTTCTTCAAAGGCATTTAGCTGTGTACTCCCCTCCGTTACGTGACGAATTACCGCCTCTGCTAACAATTCATCATTTTCTTCTAGCCAAGCATCTTGTCTTATTTTACTCATATTAAAAACCTCCACCTTTTTTGGTACTTGTTATTTAAGACTAGCATGACCAATCTTTTAACCTTTTATTCATCTATGTAAAAGGAATTATGCTTGAATAGAAGGGGAAAAGTACGATACAATACCCGTTGTAGGTTTGTACGTATGCTGCATACTTAAATATGTGAAGGTCATGCGTTCCATAGAGCGAGCGATTTTTTGTTTGAAAAATACTATATAGAAAGGGTTGTTGACAAAATGGCAAACGAATTTAAAGTTTGCGATGAATGTCAGGCCGTTAACTTAAAAACGTTAATTCCAAAATTAAAGGAAATCGATCCTGATGCAACCATCGAAATTGGCTGTCATTCTTATTGTGGTCCAGGACGCAAAAAAACATTTACCTTTGTAAATAGCCGCCCTGTTGCTGCATTAACCGAAGAAGAACTAATGGAAAAGGTTTTAACAAAATTAAAGAATAAGTAAACAAAAAGCTGTCTCTACTTGTTGGAGAAAGCTTTTTGTTCATTTATAGCAATAGAAATAAAAAGGTTGTAAGTATCTATAGAAAAATGTGAATAAGTATGCTAGTCCTAGATTTATCGCATATAATAGAACTATAACAAAATGGGGGTGCTATACAAATGACATATGCAAACGCTAAATTACAAGAAGAAAAGGTATTTAAAGACCCTGTTCACCGTTATGTGCATGTAAGGGATCAGGTGATATGGGATTTAGTAGGTACAAGAGAATTTCAGCGTTTACGTAGAATTCGTCAGCTTGGTACCACATTTTTAGTCTTTCATGGGGCAGAACACAGCCGCTTTAGTCATTCACTTGGTGTATATGAAATTGTACGTCGTATAGTGGATGATATCTTTGTTGGCCGTGCTGATTGGGATGAAGGTGAACGACTTTTAGTGCTATGTGCGGCGCTCTTACACGATTTAGGACATGGGCCATTCTCACATGCCTTTGAAAATGTCTTTGAACTGGATCATGAATATTATACAAGACAAATTTTATTGGGTGATACAGAAGTAAATGCTGTGCTGAAAAAAGTGGCAGCTGATTTTCCTGAAAAGGTATCTCAAGTAATAGGAAAGACATATCCAAACAAACAAGTTATTAGCTTAATTTCAAGCCAAATTGATGCGGATCGTATGGATTACCTACAACGTGATGCTTATTTTACTGGAGTTAGTTATGGTCACTTTGATATGGAACGGATTTTAAGAGTGATGCGTCCTCGCAAAAACCAAGTGGTCATAAAAGCAACAGGTATGCATGCAGTAGAGGATTATATTATGAGCCGCTATCAAATGTACTTGCAAATTTACTTCCATCCTGTGTCACGTAGTGCAGAGGTTATTTTAAATAAAATTTTAAAACGAGTAAAACAATTAAGTTTGGAAGGTTATACATTTAAGCATGAACCTACTCACTTCCTAGCATTTTTCCGTAATGCAATTACGCTCGAAGATTACCTTGCCTTAGATGAGAGTATTCTTTTTACATATTTTCAACTATGGATGCAAGAGGAAGATACGATTCTAAGTGATTTAAGTCGCCGCTTTGTTAATCGCAAGCTATTCCAATACATTGATTTAGATCCTGGTGTCGAGCTTGATAAATATCAAAAACTACAGGAACTTTTCAAAGAGGCAAACTTGAACCCAGACTACTATCTTGTTCATGATACAACGGCTGATTTGCCCTATGATTTTTACAGACCTGGTGAAGAGGAAGTACGCGTGCCGATTTTCTTAGAAATGAAAAATGGTGAGCTACGTGAGCTTTCACGTGAATCAATTATTGTTGATTCTATTTCAGGACGGATGAAGAGGGACCATAAAATATATTTTCCTTTAGATTTTTTAGAAGATGATTCTACGCACGCGACCGTTAAACGGAGAATATTAACCTTGTTAGGAAAAGACGGAAAATAAAATATGAAATAGAAAGCAGTAAACACGTTCAAAGGAGCGATGTTTACTGCTTTTTTTGTATGTTTAGATGATTGTTTAGAATTTGTTCAGCGCTTGTAGTTATAATGTATCAAAAATGATAAAAGGTGGTGATGTTTATTTTTATATGCGTCACAAAAGTAATGCTTCTAAAATAAAATGAAGGGGAGTTTATAATTTGTTAATTCTTATGTCCTATGTTAGGATACAATTTGGCTTTTATTCACAAGAATGACAAGTTAATTTCAGGGAGGAGAGAAACCATTGTTTGTGGCAGGCTTTATCTGAAAATGAAAGGAAGCTATCGTCGCAGCAAACAATCAAGCTCTCTATCTATTAAGAAAAGAGGAGTGTCATGAGAAAAAAAATGAACATTGCTATGCTGACCATGTTGTTAGTGTTCCAAACACTACTCAGCCCACTGTCAGTATTTGCTTCTGAAGACATTTCGACACCACCAGTCGTGAATGACAATGGTTCGGTTGATGAAATGGAAAAAAATCCATCTACACCTGTGAGCAATGACACAGAGTTGTCAGAAGATAACATAGGTGAGGAAGAGCTTTCTACAACACCGCAAGAAAATGAAAATACGGAGCAAGCACCTGAGGGCCAAGCTCCTGAAGAAGAAAAAGTGGATGATGAACCCGCTAAAACATTGCCAGTGAATCATACACCATTGGCTGCTCAAGAAATTCCAGCTTCACTATTATCATTTGTAATGAAAATTGGTGAAAAAACAGTTGGAGCAGGTGAATTTGGTCCAGAATTAGATCCTAATACAACTGCTAACTTCACGGTTAAATTTTCCGTGCCAATGCAAGATAGTCAAGCAGAAGCTTGGGGAGACGGGAGTTGGTTTGAATTCCAATTGCCGCAGTCGTTAATTGATTTTGATGGGGCATTCACCGGTAGCAAGACAGTAAACGGTATCACATATAATTATGTAACTACGGATAATAAAGTTCGTGTAGAGTTAAGTGGAATGGAGCCCGGCTCAGGAAGCTCTCAACCAGAGGAATTAACCATCATATTTAATGCTGGTTTTAATAACCTTTCAGACGACATTGAGCAAGATCTGGAAATTCCGGCAGCCACAGGTGGTAGTGAGATCATTAAAGTTAAATTTACTTTCTTACCTTCAACGAGCAACAAAAAGGTAAGTAAGGAGAAAATAGGGACTCCTACACCAACAATAAGTGGTAATCATGAGATGGAATGGCAGGTATGGATTAATGAAGCTGGTAAATTATTAAGTAATCCAACTTTAACAGACGAGCCAACATCACATGAAATTATGGCTAATTCCGTGAATGTTTATCAATATGAGGTTGGTCTTAATGGAGTGAGAACAAGTACAGAAAAAAATGTTCTGACAAATGGTAGTTGGAGCGATATTGAAAGTACGCTGACTGGTAAGTATGCATATAAAATTACGTATAAAACGTCTGTAACATTAGAGGCGGATAAACGTGATGGTGCAGTTAATTTTAATAACAGGGTACAATTTACTAACAATGGACAAATAGAATCTTCTAATATGGCAACACACACCATTACGTATGGTAAAGCGCTAGATAAAAAGTTAGATAAAAATACAAACTATGAAACAAAGTGGCATATTGATTACAATCATAATTTGTTAAGTATCGATCAATCTGATGCATATGTTATAGATACAATTAAAGGTCCTCACGAAATCGATGCATCAAGCATTAAGGTTTATAAAATGAACGATGCAGCTGGCCATGTGGCGACAACAGTTTCGGAAGCTAATAGAGTAACAAATGGATTTACTATTACTCCTGCAGCTGGAAATGTTAAAAGCTTCACATTAACCTTTGATAACGATATTTCAGATGCCTATACAATTGTGTATGATGCGAACTATACTAAACAGGATTTTTATGAAAATGAAGCAGGGCTGTTTAATAATAGTGTGACAAGCGGTTCAGGTAAAGAGAAGAATATAAACTATGTACTTACTGAAAACCTATTAAAAAAATCATATACCGTTGATTTTGATAAAAAAGTAATTACATGGACGGTCAACATTGTATCTGATAATCCAACTAAATCAATTAACAACCTAACACTAACAGATACATTTACAGCTGGTGCTGCAGATGGGGTGCATGAGTTAATAGACAACACTGTAAAGCTTAATGGTATAGCAACTACTTATACTCTAATTGGTGGAGATAAGAAAAAAGGCTTTACAATTTCAGGTATTAACGTACCAGCAGGTAGTACATCAACTATCACTTATCAAACGAGCTTCGCAATTGGTGATGAGGGTACTGTACAAAAGCAAGGGTACGGAAATACAGCCGCTACAGAGTGGACAAGTGGCGGTAAAGTATATGAAAAATCAGCTTCTGCGAGCTATATTCCACAATCAACTACTGTTAATAATGGCAGTAAATCGGGATCGTTTGACTACTCCACACAGCAATTTACATGGGATGTAAAAGTGAATATCAATAAAAAGGATATTAATGGAGCTATTTTAATTGATACAGTTGGTGAGGGACATAAGTATTTACCGGGAACAATTGAAGTATTACCTTTAACTAATTTAGGTGGTAGTGATACAGGCGGAACTATTGGTACTACACCGATTGACCCGAACAATTACACAATTTCAGCTGAAACAGATAAAGGCTTTACATTAACATTCAGTGATTCCTTATCAGGAGACATAAACTACCAAGCATATGTGGTTCGTTATAACACAATGGATGACGATCACATTTTAGGTATTGGTTCTGATACGGCTACTGAAAGAGGGAATGTATATACGAATGATGCCACATTCAAAACAAAGGGTACGCAAGAATTTACGCTGGAATCAACGCCAGTAAAAATTGATGAGAATGTAGCGAACAATTTAGTGACAAAAAATAAACCACAACAAAACGCAAGTAAAGAAACAATCACTTGGACATTAGATGTGAATAAATCTCATTCTGATTTAGGTCAAAATGTCATCTTAACAGATTTACCAGGTAATAATTTAATGTTATTGGAAAGTAGTATTCTATTAGCACCATATACAGTATCTAAAACTGGTATTCAAAATGCATCTACCTGGCAAACACCTTTACAATTAGGGGTAACTGTCAAGTTTGATACTCAAGGAGGCTTTAGCCTCGAATTCCCTGATTTAAATCGAAAAGGGTATCAAGTACAGTATAAAACAATAGGCTTTGGTCAAATGGGTGATGCATTAGAAAATACAGCAACATTGCATTATACGGGGCAAACAAAGGCTAATCAAAAAACTGAGAGTGACTTTAAGGGTAAATTTAGCTTTAGTAGCTCTGAATCAGATTTTTCGTCAACACGAGGCAGTGCGAAATTCAAAAAGATTGGTATCGACTCAGCTACAGGTCAATTTAAAGAAAATTTAGCGGATGTTGAATTCCAACTAATTAAAAAAACCGCAAAACCAAATGAATATATCATACAAACAGCTACTACAGATGCAAATGGGGAATTCACATTTGAAAATGTGCCGTACAATGACTATCTCATCCGTGAAGTAGCAGCACCAACTGGTTATACTAAAATGTCTGATTTTAAATTTAAGTTAGATGAAAACACGACACTAAATAAGCAGCCAGACTTAATAACACAACTTGTCAATACGACACCAATAGTGGGTGGTAGTTGTACACAATTCGAAATAGCAATTAAGGATATGGATGGTCATTCAATTACTACAGGGACAGTTACATTAAAGGATCCCAATGGTACAGAAACAGCACCATACAACGTAACAAATGGCAAAGTGACATTACCTAATCATTTTACTGCTGGTGAGTATACTATATCTCATTCAGTTGAAGGTGAATTAGGAAAGGTAACAGTGAAATATGATGGTGGATGTAAAGCTGTAGTTCAACCAGTGCCGAAATGTGAAAACTACACAATTGTTGTGAGAGATGGTCAAGGTAATATTCGTACAAATATTTTAGAATTAACATTAAAGCAAGGTACTACAGTAGTGACAAAGGTATCTCCTGACGCAGGAGGTAGGTTTATTGTTCATTCAAATGATCCTACTAATAGTGTAAAACCAGGTGAATACACAATATATGAGGGTAACCAATTTTTAGGTACAGTTACACTGACATACAAGAAAAGCTGTGGTTATGAATTTACAATTATACAAGCACCAAAATGTGAAACATTCGATTTAACGGTCAAAGATGTTGATGGAGAATTAATAGAAGATAAAACGAAAGTAACTATTAAAGATATAGATGGCAAAACGGTAGCTACTGAAGAAACAAAAGATGGGAAAGTTGAGATAAAAGATTTAGAGCCAGGTGTTTATAGTGTATTTGATAAGGATGGAAATAAAATTGGGGAATTCTCCAGCAATATTGATTGCCATGCTGAAGTTCAGCAAAAACCAGCCTGCGAGCGCTTTACAGTAGAGTTAAAGGATAAAAATAATGTCCTAATTAAGGCTGGAAAAGACGTTGTTATTAAAGATAAACAAGGTAACGTTATTTCAACAGTGATTGAAGCTGATGGTAGCATGACATTTGTTTCTAAAGATGTACCGGCAGGTAAGTATAATGTTTATGACAACAAAGTGTATTTAGGTGAAATTGTAGTTTCTTATAAACAAATTTGTAAAGTAGAACTGCCTATTGCTCCAGCTTGTCCAATTTTCACATTAACCATTAACAATATGTATGGTCAGCCTCGTGAAGGTGTTAAAGTAACATTTACAGATGAAAATGGTGAAGTGGTAGAAGAAAGTGGTACTAAAGAATTTATAACAAATAATATAGGTCAAATTACAATAAGTAATTCATTCATAAAGCCTGGTAAATATATTGTGAAAGAGAATGGAAGTACAATCATTGGGACAGTCGAGGTAGGTAATACTTGTGAGGCTAAAATTCAGCCTACACCACCTGTAACAAATCCTACAACTGATCCGGATCATCCAACATCAGAGCCAGGGCAACCGGTTGACCCAAACAAGCCAAATCCAGAGAAGCCGGTTGAGCCAAATAAGCCAAATCCAGATCCAGAGAAGCCGGTTAATCCAAACAAACCAAACCCGGATCCGGGGAAACCAATCGGTCCAAATAAACCAAATCCAGATTTAGAGAAGCCGGTTGAGCCAAGCAATCCCAAACCAGATACAAACAAACCTACAGCTCCTGGTAATGGTGGCACTTCAGCACAAAATGTTATTGATCAAGGGAAACAATTACCACCGTATAATCCATCAAACGTAACTAAAAATACGTTAGATGCTTATAAAGATTTCCTGAATAAATATAGTAAGCTATCAAAAGATGAGCAAACTGAGGTAGCTCAAGCTATTGATATCAATAAAATTAAAGCGGATGCAGAGCGCTTAGAAGCACAGTTGAGAGCACAAGGTAAATTACCGCAAACAGATGGAGCCAATCAAACAGCTCTTGTATTTGTTGGTTTACTGCTTGTAGCTGGGTCAATATGGTTCTTGCGTCGCCGTACAACAGAGATATAATCAAAAAAGCGCCATCTTATAGTGATGGCGCTTTTTGTATGATTTAAAAGGTTCCTTTGGCATTTTCTAAAGAATAGCTTTGCACAAAATCTGCCTGTAAGGCCAGTCGTTTGGAGCCTTTTTCTGCACAAGTAATCAAGGTTAACGTCGTCTGGTTGGGGATATCGTCCAAGATGAAAACATCGGTTGCTGCAATAATTTTTTTAGTCGTTAATTTATACTCGTAGACATTACTCATGTCTGTAACATAAATGATATCGCCAATTTGCGCTTGATAGAGGGGACTGAATAAAATATCTTTCTCTTCAAAATAATGACCTGCCAAAGCATAGTTCCCTTGACCGAGTTGTTGATTAGGCTTCATTGTACCTGCTCCAATAGCAAGAACAGCATTGCCTACCCCCTTCAAAATGGGAAGTTGCATATGGACACTAGGTACGGCGATACTGCCAATAACGGGCATTTTACTAGCCTTTATTTGGGCTTGGAGAACCTCGGCGATGGACAGTGATTGCACAGCTTCGAACTCAAAATCTGCATCAAGCTGGTTGTTCTTTTTGATATCGTCTGTGCTGTATTCAACTGCATTTAATTTGTCACTCATCCGTGCGATCATCTTATTTTGAATAGGTGTGATAAATATTAGTAACAGGCCGATGATAAGCACGCATAGGAGTAAGGTCAGTTTAAGTTTATTCATTTTCATTAATCACATCACATCCTAGCCATAATTATGTAATACTGAAAAGTTTAAAAATGGGTAGAGCATTAGATGGCTCTACCCAAGTTCAATTTATTTATCACTTAAACGAACGCCTGCAACGCCGTAATGGTTTTTAGACATTTCTTCAATAAAAACTGTTACATTTTCTGCAGGTGCATTCACTGTGCGAGAAACGGCTTCTGTAACTTCTTTTACAAGGGCACGTTTTTGTTCCTCTGTACGACCTTCAAGCATTTTAACTGTTACGTATGGCATAATATTGCCTCCTTTATAGAATAATGTTGTATAGTTAGTTTATAAGAAAGTAGTATAAACTTCTTACTTGCATTGAGGCATACGTGCCAGGTTAATTGTGGCTATATGCTTCCTTATATAATAGCAGAATGGAGGGTATTTAAGTATGGCAAACGAAGAAAAACCAAAACAAAAAATGGGCTTTACTATTATAAAAAATGATCCAACCGATGGACATAAGGGGTTTGGGATTGGCTCGCTTTCATTAGAAAATGTATCGCCAGTCATTATAGATATCGAAGAGGGTACAGCATCTGTTGAGATTGGTGCTATGCATGCGCGTAGCGATGTGGAACGCGGAATTAAATTTACAACGGATCGTGCTGATTCAGAGGGTGGAAAGCCATATTGGCTAGTATGGGTGACAATCGATCATAAAGAGGATGGACCTTACTATGCTGGTATAACAGCTTGTGAAATGGTAGTGAACCGTGAAAAACGCCGTGGCTATAAAATTTTGGCTGATCATGTGAATAAAATGGATAAATCCATGAAGCGTCATATTATCGTAGAGCATATGGATATACCGTCTAAAAAAGTGTTAGCTACTTTCCTAGAACAACTTAATCCAGACCTGTGGGAGCGAAGTAGCGAGCAATTGCGTCAAGACTTATTTGTCGAATAGACCTTTAATGATTGAACAAACTGTGACATTTTGCAATCGTTTTCGATATTAGGTTGAAAGTGAGTTTGAAACAAAGTAAACTTGAGGCAGAGCTTACATTTTAGTAAGCTAGGACACTTGGTTTCGCGAAAGTGATGAGCGCTATGCGGCATTTGAACAACCCAAACCCAAGCCAAATGCCCCATGATGCTCATACTTCGCAAACCATAAAAAGAAAAGCTTTCTGTTCCCACGGACACGTCTCCGGGGAAGAGAAAGCTTTTCTTATTTTTCGTATATCTGTTACTTTGTCGAGAGCCTTCATAGCTAAAAACGTATTAGGTTTAAAAAGGTTTCCTGATTAATGCTGGTTTTTCTTAGTCCTTAAAGATCGAGAATGGAAGCATATTCCAAAATTCTCCCCATGTATTACTGTCAAGAATGTCGAAGTTTGTACATTTTTCAGTTGGTACATCCTTAGATTCCATATATACAAGGCGTTGTTTAGGACAAGCATCGGTCGCTAATTTACCTGTTTCGATATCAATGACAACACCTTCAACACCTTTTGGCTTTTTGAAGTCTTCATTTTTTGTTCCTTTATTTACAGCCTCCATAAAGTCTATCCAAATTTGCTTTGTCGCTGCAGTATCTTCTTTTGTCGTTAGATTTTTCCCTTGGTCATAGCCATTCCAGACTCCAGCAGTTAGACTTGGTGTAAAACCAATGAGCCACTGGTCGCTATTGGTAGACCCTGATTTTGCTGCATAAGTATGGGTCATACGTGAGCGAATGCTTATACCTGTTGCAGGTGAGTAATCGCTGAATACAGGGTCAAAAATACCTGTCATCATTTCCGTTAAGATAAATGCATTCTCTTTGGAAATAGCGGTCTCCGACTTTTTCGTAACACCCTTGTTTTCATAAATCACATCTCCATTAGCATTTTTTATGGATACAATTGCCGTCGGAGTTGTTTGCTGCCCTTGTGATGCTAAAACATTGTAGGCATTTGTCATTTCATATAACGTTGTTTCGATTGTGCCAAGTGCTATTGATAAATTATCCTTTGCACCAATTCCAACATTAAAACGGTTCGCCATATCGTGAAATTCCTTGAAGCCAATGTCCTCTAATGTCTTCACAGCATAAATATTATCTGAAATTGCAATAGCTTGTGCCATAGTCATATCATGATCAGCAAACTGCCCATTCACATTTTTAGGGGCATATGTTCCTCGTCCGTTATCATAAGTAAATGTTGTTTCACCCACATCTAAAAAAGTAAGTGGAGTGTATCCGTTTTCTAAAGCAGCCGCATATAAAATAGGCTTAATAGTAGAACCTGGTTGACGTTTAGCCTGTGTCACACGGTTAAAGGAACTTACTGCATAGTCACGTCCACCTACTAATGCCGTGACAGCACCTGTTTTAGATTCCATGCTAACAAAGGCTGTTTGAAGGTCATTAGCAGGCATGTTTTTTGCCACTGCTTCTTCGGCTGCTTTTTGATGTTCAAGATTCAAGGTCGTTTGAATCGTCCAGCCACCCTCACTAATATCCAGGTTTTTTGATTTTAAAATTTCACTCGCTTCTTGCCAAGCAACATCTAGGAAATAGGGGGCAACAGATTTGGTTGCTACCCAACTATCATTTTTCAAAACAAGTTGTTCATTTTCTGCACGAGTTTTTTCTTCTTGTGAAATGGCTCCTTGATCTGCCATAAGCTTTAAAATAACATGTTGGCGATTTGTAGCCTTGTCCAAATTAGCGATTGGCGAATAGATACTTGGACCCTTTGGTACACCTGTTAACATTGCTGCCTCTGCAAGCGTTAAATCACGAGCAGACTTTCCAAAGTAAAATCGACTGGCTGCTTCAACACCATACATCCCATGACCGTAATAGACTGTATTTAAATAACCCTCTAAAATTTCGTCTTTATCATAAAAAACTTCTAATCTATAAGCATACAGAGCTTCATTTAATTTACGTGTCCAAGATTTCTCATGAGAAAGATAGAGGTTACGTGCATATTGCTGGGTAATTGTACTCGCTCCTTGTACCTTTCCTCCAGCTTTAATATCCACTAAAATCGCACCAGCAATACGTGAATAGTCAAAGCCACCATGTTTATAAAAATCTTTATCTTCAACAGCTACTACTGCTTCTTTTAAATAAGGTGACATCTCTTCGAGGCCAACCCAATAACGTCGTTGATTTGTAAAGTGGTCTCCAATTTGGTTCTCATTTTCATCTAAGAAAATGGAGGCTTTAGGTACGGTTAAAGGCGGTGCACCAGCCACTTGAACATAGATGCGTAGTGCTACAAATGCTACGACAATTGCAGTTGCAAAGGCGACAAAATAAGTAAGTGATTTCCGTGTGCGCTTTACACGCTTTTGCTTTCGATGATAGCTTTTTCGTTTCATCCGACTCTCACCTCGTTTTCTCACAACTTCGAACTTAATGTTAGTATGTGTTCGAACATTCATCTTTAATCGAAATTCTACCTAAAAACTATTGCACTTTATTCAAAAACATCTATACTTTTTTTGTACTACTTGAAACGCTGGCATTCGACAAGAAAATCACGCTTTGTAGATTTTAATCGAATTTTGCTAGACGTTCCAATAATGTATACGAGGATAAAAGGATACAGGTTTCATTACAATCCTGTAAGCCTTAATAATGGACTTTAAGATAAGTTGTTTTTCAAAATAATATTTTATTTATAACGGAGGTCTAGCAATGAGATTTGATGAAGCGTATTCAGGAAATGTATTTATAAAAAGTCATCCTACATATAAGGATGCTCAGGCAGTCATTTATGGTATGCCAATGGATTGGACAGTAAGTTATCGTCCAGGTTCACGATTCGGCCCACAACGTATCCGTGAGGTATCAATCGGACTTGAAGAGTACAGCCCATATTTAGATCGTGAGCTTGAAGAAGTAAAGTATTTCGATGCAGGCGATATTCCATTGCCATTTGGAAATGCACAACGTTCATTAGATGAAATTGAAAAATTTATTGAAAAGTTATTAGCTGATGGGAAAATCCCTGTTGGTATGGGGGGCGAACACTTAGTGTCTTGGCCTGTCATGAAAGCAGTATCTGCAAAATATGATGACCTAGCTATCATTCACTTTGATGCTCACACAGATTTACGGGTGGAGTATGAGGGAGAACCACTTTCTCACTCTACACCGATTCGCAAAATTGCCGAACATATCGGGCCAAAAAATGTTTATTCATTTGGTATTCGTTCAGGGATGAAAGAGGAATTTGATTGGGCGAAGGAAAACGGTATGCATATTTCTAAGTTTGAAGTATTGGAGCCGTTAAAGGAAGTTCTACCAACGTTGGCGGGTCGTAATGTTTACGTAACGATCGATATCGACGTGTTAGATCCAGCCCATGCACCGGGCACTGGTACAGTTGATTGCGGTGGTATTACGGCGAAAGAATTACTAGCTTCCATTCATGCCATTGCAGCAAGCGGTGTAAATGTTGTAGGCTTTGATCTAGTGGAAGTAGCACCAATTTATGATACATCTGAAATGACAGCTAACACAGCTTCTAAGTTATTGCGTGAAATGATTTTAGGCTGGGTAAAATAATTTAAATAAACACAATTAGATGGGGGTAGCTATGGCTAGCCCCACTTTTTAATTAGTCGATTTAATAAGAAAAAGGTATTATTTGACTCAATATTCACAATACGAATATAATTTTTATATATAAAAAGGGAAGGAGGAGTATTGTGATTTGGTCTCTTCTCATGAATGATTTATTTATCTTTATGAGCACAATGGAATATTTTTGGCTATTAGCTTCGTTCGTTTTAACCGTTTTCTGTGTTAATTTACAGCTATATTTCGCCAATAAATTAATGGTTCAAGAAATACAAGATGAAGAGATTGAAGTAGATTATGACATCACTAATACTTGGACTCCACCTTTGCTAACGTGGTTCGTTCTATGTATAAGAACGTCAGAAAACAATGAGGAAGAAAGTATGTCTCCTAGTTTTATTTAAACTTTAAAACTAGGAGGAGAATCATTGTTTACTTTTTTAACGCAACCAATCATTTATTTCATTCATTTCATTCATTCTTTTACAGGAAGCTATGCAATTGGTGTCATTAGCATCACGATTGCGGTGAGAGTCATACTTATGCCGCTTTTTATTAAATCGGCCAAGCACCAAAAGCATTCAAAGGAATTAATGACAGTTATTAAACCTGAATTAGATGTACTTACTGCTAAATTGAAGAATAGTAATGATGAGTCAGAAAAAATAACGGTTCAACAAAAAATACAAGAATTAACTTCAGATTCATTGAAAAGCTCATTATTAGGTTGTTTACCAATCATCATTCAATTGCCTGTGTTATTTTCACTGTACTATGCGATTAAGCTAGATACAGTGATTGCCAGTGAAAATTTTCTTTGGATGAATTTGGGCACAGTGGATATCGGGATTTCAATAATTGCTTGTGTCATCTATTTCATGCAAAGTTGGCTCTCGTTAGATAAAAACCAACCAATGAATGTGAAGGTGCTGGTGTTCATCAATCCTATCATGATTCTAATTTTTAGTTTGTTTAATCCAGCGATTATTCCTATATATTGGACTGTGAGTGCTTTATTATTAATGATTCAGCAATTGATTATAAAAAAATGGTATAGATAAATTGCGAAAATCCTCTCTCTTTAGAAGGGAGGATTTTTTATTGCATGAATATCCTTAGTAGTTTCGCCCTGATTGACTTCTATCTTGAAAAAACATTGGTATTCATCCTATAATAAAAAGGTTATAGTAAAAGATTAAAAAGGGAGCGTCCGTTATGGCGAACGAAGTAAGATCGCAAGTAAACATTAAGCTCATTTCTACGATTCGTCCAAGTGATGGAGAATCCGAAAGTTATGAAATGTGGCTCAAAGGGCAGCTACTTGAAAAAGCAGGAAGCTTGTATTTGAAATATGATGAAGTGCAGGAGGATAAAACCATCCGCACGACTATGAAGTTAGGCCATGAGAAGGCACTTATTATGCGTGCTGGAGCGGTCAGTATGCGGTTACCACTGAACATAATTGAACAACAAAAAGGGCATTATGAAGGTGAGTTTGGCTCCATGCCACTCGTTATCGATACGAAGAAAATGTCGTTTACGAACAGGGCAGAAAGCGGAGATTTCCATGTACAGTACGATTTACTAATGGGTGGGCAATCCGTTGGCAATTATACATTAGATATTACATTTACGGAGGTACAATGATGAACGCAGTAGAACAAGTACAACAGGCTATAAAAGCAGCGTTGGCTCAAGCCGTTAAAAAGGCTGGCTTAGTGGAGGCCGACACAGAATTAATGATTCACCTGGAAACACCAAAGGATAAAGCAAATGGTGATTATGCAACAAACATTGCTATGCAGTTAACAAAGCTAGCGAAGAAGCCACCTCGTGCTATTGCAGAAGCTATTTTAGAAAACCTAGATACTGCGGGAACAGATATTGAAAAAATTGATATTGCCGGTCCTGGTTTTATGAATATTACAGTCCGTAAAGATTTCCTGACAGGGGTAGTTACACAAGTGCTTGAGCAAGGTAATGACTATGGTCGTTCAAATGCCGGCGCAGGGGAGAAGATTCAAATAGAGTTTGTTTCGGCTAACCCTACAGGAGATCTTCATTTAGGACATGCACGGGGTGCCTCTGTTGGAGATTCATTATGTAATGTATTAGATATGGCTGGCTACAGTGTCTCTCGCGAGTACTATATTAATGATGCAGGGAACCAAATTAATAATCTGGCTTACTCATTAGAAGCTCGTTATAAGCAGGCACTAGGATTGGATGCTGAAATGCCAGAAGACGGTTATCATGGCCCAGACATTATAGAAATTGCTGGCAAGCTAGCAAAGGAGCATGGTGATGCAATCCTAGCAAAATCAGATGAAGAACGTTTTGCATTCTTCCGTCAGCATGGTTTAGCGTTAGAATTAGACAAATTAAAAACAGACCTAGCAAACTTCCGTGTGAACTTTGATGTCTGGTATTCTGAAACGTCTCTTTATGAAAACGGGAAAATTGAAGTGGCATTAGATAAATTAAAAGCAAATGGTCATGTGTTTGAAGAGGATGGTGCCACTTGGTTCCGCTCAACAACTTTTGGTGATGATAAAGACCGTGTATTAATTAAAAACGATGGTTCATTCACATATTTAACGCCAGATATTGCTTATCATGAAGATAAAATTGTCCGTGGCTTTGATAAATTAATCAATATTTGGGGAGCTGATCATCACGGCTATATTCCACGTATGAAAGCTGCCATTCAAGCACTGGGCTATGATCGCGATACATTGGAAGTAGAAGTAATTCAGATGGTTCAGCTTTATAAAAATGGTGAGAAATTCAAAATGTCTAAACGTACAGGAAATGCAGTAACAATGCGTGAGCTTGTGGAAGAGGTTGGTTTAGATGCTGTTCGTTACTTCTTCGTAAAAACAGCAGGCGATTCTCATATGGACTTTGACCTTGACCTTGCTGTATCGCAATCCAATGAAAATCCAGTGTATTATGCACAATATGCACATGCACGTATTTCATCAATCTTACGTTCAGCCAATGAACAAGGTTTTGCTGCTACAAGTGAAAACCTTACCCTGTTAACAGCTGAGAAAGAAATTGATTTACTGAAAAAGATAGGCGATTTCCCACAAGTGGTTGCTGACGCGGCGAAACACCGTACACCACATCGTATCGCAAACTATATTCAAGAAACGGCTGCTGCTTTCCATAGCTTCTATAATGCAGAAAAAGTATTAGATGCTTCAAACAAAGAGCTAACAGAAGCTCGCTTAGCATTAATTACGGCTGTTCGTACAACAATTGCCAATGCACTTCGTTTAATCGGCGTATCAGCACCAGAAAAAATGTAATAATCAATTTTGGCTCCTAACAGGTAAAATGTTAGGGGCTTTTTTAATGGATAAAAGTGGTTAACACCATTAAAAAATGGCAGATAGATATACAAAAGTTTCGGCTAACCCTGAAATTTCTGCTTCGAACTATATTTTTCTGTTAATTGCGAAAATTTTGTTGAAGTTAACGTTAACGTCAATGGTATACTGATGCCATATAGGAGGGGGGAGACGATTATGAAGACGATTCAGGAGGTGGCTCAGGAGTTCGATGTGTCCACACGCACAATTCGTTATTATGAGGAGCTTGGTCTTCTTTGTCCTCAACGTTCATCTACGAATCAACGAACCTTTTCGAAAAAAGAATTAGCGAAGCTCAAGCTTATTTTAAGAGGAAAGCGTTACGGCTTTTCACTGGAGGAAATCAAGGAGATGGTGTTACTTTTTGACTTTGATCGCTCTGGGATTCAGCAATTGGAGCGAACCGTTGAATACGGAGAGCAAAAAATTCAAGAGATTGATAGTAAAATAGCTGAGCTTACGCAAATGAGAAATGAATTACAACAAATGCATGGCATGTTTAATGAAAAATTAACGACTTTAAGGGGAGAGATGCACGATGAATAGTTCCGATTTATTAGCACGTAATGCCCGTAAGTATCCAAAAAGGGAAGCTGTTATTTGTCATGGTAGAAGAGTGACCTATCATGATTTAGATGAGCAAGTGACCCGTTTTAGTCATGCTTTATTAGAACAGGGTGTAAGGCAGGGAGATAAAGTTCTGATTTTTATGCCTAACGTTGTAGAGTTTGTCGTGAGCTATTTTGCTATTCAGCGAATGGGTGCTATTGTCGTTCCGGTCAATGCTAAGTTTACATTACAAGAAGTAGAGTATGTGGCACAGCATGCTGAGGCAAAAGCAATTATTGCTCATGAAGCTATTTTTGCGGCAGTCCAGCATATTGCCGTAATCCCGTTGAAAATTAAAACAGGGCAGCAAGTAGCGGGCTGGCTTCAGTATGAAACAATGATTCAAAGTGCCAGTGCTCATACGATTGAATGTCAGTTAAACGAGGATGATGCTTCGACTATTTTGTACACATCAGGTACAACTGGGAAACCGAAGGGCGTATTGTTTAGCTATCGAAATATTTTAACGGTTGCGCAAATGATTGCAGTTGAAATGGAGGTCAAGCCTGAAAGCCGTATATTGCTGATGATGCCATTAACCCATTCCGCACCATTACATTTATTCTTAATGGCAGGTGTACTTGTAGGTTCTACAAATGTATTAACACCAACTTTCACGCCAGACTTATTGATGGATTCCATTGAACAGGAAAAAACGACCCATTTTTTTGGAGCACCTGTTGCTTATTTATTAACAGCACAGATGCCAAGATTGCAATCAGCTGATTTGTCCTCTATGAAATGGTGGGTATATGGAGGAGCACCGTTATCCGAAAACGAAGTTCGTTTTATTCAACAGTCATTCCGCACAACTAATTTAACATGTGTTTATGGATTAACAGAGGCGGGGCCAAGTGGATCATTGCTTTTTGGTAAGGAGCATGAAGAAAAGGCTGGGAGTATTGGTCAACGTGCACCTTTAGGTACAGAGATACGTATTGTTAACGACCATGGCGAAGATGTACCAGCAGGAGAAGTAGGGGAAATCGTTTTATTTGGTGAGGGTAATATGCTCGGTTACTACAGAGATGAAGTGGCAACCAATGCGGCATTTATAGGCGGCTGGTTAAAAACAGGGGATCTCGCTCGTATGGATGAAGACGGTTTTATTTGGATTGTTGATCGAAAGAAAGATGTGATTATTTCTGGTGGAGTCAATATTTACCCGAAAGAAATAGAAGATTGCCTTTTAAGCTTTGAGGGGATATTTGAAGCGGCAGTAATTGGTGTTCCACATCCACAATGGGGTGAGACAGTGAAGGCTGTTTATTCGGCTAAACAGGATATTGATGAAGATGCTCTAAAAGATTTTTTAGAGGGGCGGCTTGCTAAGTATAAATTACCACGTATTTTTGAAAAAGTGGAAGCGCTACCACGGAATGCCTCAGGCAAAATTTTAAAGCAATCTTTGAAAGGACAAGAGGTGAGATAGCATGAAAGTTTTACAACAGGAAATAGCACGTACAAGCAATTTCTTTACAGGTGATGAAACGCTTCAGAAAGTGTTGGAAATGATGTTGGATAAAGAATTTTCATCTTATGCGCATCGAGAATTGACGGACTTTGGTGAGCTATGTGCTGATGCTATAGACGTGAGGGCGAAACATACCGATCGACAAGGGGAGCCTCGCCTTCAAAGGTATAATGCCTATGGTGAAGAGGTCTCAGAGGTGTGGGTCAATGACGGCTACAAAAAAACAATTGAAGAGACATATAATACGGGTATTGTTGGTTATGTGCATAAGGATATTCCCCAACTAGGTCACAAGGGGAATTATGTCTATAGCTTTGCGCAAGGTTATTTACTGTCACATGCAGAGCCCGGTTTTTATTGCCCTGTGACATTAACGATGGCCACTGCCTATTTATTAGACCATTATGCAGAGGAAGAAGTTAAGCAGCGTTTCTTACCACATGTTTGTGCAACAGGCGATTTAGAGCTATATGAGGGGGCGACATTTTTAACAGAACGTCAAGGAGGCTCAGATGTTGGTGCAAATGTAGTAGAAGCAAAACTTGTAGGGAATGAGTACCGCCTCTATGGTGAAAAGTATTTCGCGTCTAATGCTGGAATGTGTGGGGTTGCAATGGTGTTGGCACGAATAGATGGTGCACAAGCAGGCTCTAAAGGATTAACTCTATTTGCAGTTCCATGGCGAAATGAAGATGGATCGGTTAACCATCTTCGTATTCGACGACTAAAAGATAAATTAGGTGTGAAAGCCGTTCCATCTGGTGAGGTAGAGTTTGATGGAGCACTCGCCTATGTAGTTGGTGATCCAAATAAAGGGATTTATTATATGTTGGAGGCGCTTAATTTATCAAGAATTTGTAATGCAGTGGCATCCATTGGTATTATGCGCCGTGGCTTCTTGGAGGCGAAGCATTATGTGTCAAATCGATATGCCTTTGGTAAACCTTTAACACAGTACCCTATGATTCAGGATACATTGGGTAAATATGCTGCTAAGCTGCATGTTGAAGTAGCCACGATTTTTGATCTTATTCAATTATACGACAAAGTGACAAGTGGTCAGGGGACAGAACAAGACATCATAATGAATCGTTTATATATTGCCATTATGAAAAAGGAAACGGCAGAGCAGGCAGTTCATTATGCAAGTGAAGCAATTGAGCTACATGGCGGGAATGGCTATATTGAAGACTTTGTAACACCACGCTTACTAAGGGATGCGCAAGTGTTGACTGTATGGGAGGGTACGGCTAATATACTAGCGTTGGAGCTTATTCGCTTAGTGGATAAATACAGAGCACATGAATTGTTTGTTCAAGAGATGAGCGAGCGATTAGAAGTATTAACAGACCATTCATTAGTGAAAATCGTTCAAGAGCAATTAACTAAACTATCGGCAACATTACAAATTTTTAGTGCTCTCGATGAAGCTACAAAAACGTTTGAAGCAAAGGATGTTGCCCAAAAAATGGCTCATTTATATGAAAGTGTCATCGCAGTTGAATGGGCACAAAAATTTGGTGGGAAATATGAAAAACTTGCGGATGTTTATTTAGAGCAAACTTGGTCATTACGACCGATTGGTGCTTCGATGAAAACCGTACAGTATTTTGATGAAATTGTCTAACAGCCTTTGGAGTCGCCTTGATATAGAGGCGACTTCTTTTAATTTCATGTATAATATAATTCAACTGAATATTATAAAGGTTCTTTACTTATGTAAAGTGAAAAGGGAAATCGGTGTAATTCCGATGCGGTCCCGCCACTGTAAGTGTGAGTTTTTTCAAATAATGCCACTAAAAATTTCGGGAAGGCTTGAAAAAACGTAATGAGCACAAGCCAGGAGACCTGCCTTTATAGCATAGACATGACAGCCTACGAGGATAGGATGGTGGATTTTGTATCAGTTTTTTGGTGCGATTTTGACCCCTCATCATTCGAAGATGAGGGGTCTTATTTTGATGGAAGAACACTTCTAACACATGAACGCACAAATCTACGAAGGAGGATTCACATGAAGAAATTTTGGAAAATAGGAGTATCGGCATTTTTAACGATAGGGTTGCTAGCAGCTTGTGGACAAGAGGCGAAAAATGATAAGTCCGCAGCTACAGAGGAGCAAACACAACAAGAAACATCTAAGGTGGAAGAAGCAACATTTCCAATAACTATAACGGATGCTATTGGAAAGGAGATGACTCTAGAGGCCCCTCCTGAGAAAATAGTGTCACTTATTCCAAGTAATACAGAGATATTATTTGGCCTAGGTTTAAAGGATGAAATAGTCGGGGTTACAGACAATGACGATTATCCACCAGAGGTAGCTGAAAAGGATAAGGTTGGTGGCATGGAATACAATATTGAACAAATTATTGCCTTAAAGCCAGACATCGTTTTTGCACATGAATCTAGCATGTCTCTTTCAGAATCAGCCATTGCACAGCTTGAATCGGCGGGCGTGAAAGTATTTGTTGTAAAAAATGCCCAGAATTTTAATGAAACCTATACAACGATTGAACAGCTTGGTCGTGCCACAGGGAAATTACCAGAGGCTGAAAACATCATTGCTGACATGAAGGCGAAAGTAGAAGCAGTACAGGAGAAAGTGAAAGACGTTGAACCTAAGAATGTTTTTGTAGAGGCCTCTGATGAACCTAATATTTATACAGCTGGTCAAGGCACATTTATGAACGCAATGCTGGAGATGATTCATGCAAAAAATGTAGCAGCAGATGGTGATAATTGGTATGAAATTAGTGCAGAACAAATTATCACAAAAAATCCAGATGTCATCGTGGTGACATATAGCTATGTACCTGATATTTTAACAAAAATACCAAAGCGTGCTGGTTTCGATACAATAAATGCAGTGAAAAATAATGCCATTGTGCAAGTAGATGAAAGCACAACAAGCCGTCAAGGACCGCGTTTAGCGGATGGTCTTGAGGAGTTAGCAAAAGCCATCTACCCTGAGGTATTTAAGTGAAAAAAGTAGTAACAGCCTATGTATTAACATGTACGCTTTTTATCATTAGCATTTGGTGTGGCGTAGCTATAGGCTCTGTTCATATTCCGATAGAAGTGCTGTGGAATCAGTCAGTTGATGAAACGGCTGCCAATATCTTTTGGAAAATTCGCTTGCCTCGTGTGCTTTTAGCAGGGCTAGTAGGGGCTGCTCTCGCTATTGCGGGAGCAGCTTTCCAGGGCTTGCTAAAAAATCCGCTAGCAGATCCATATACATTAGGTATTTCATCCGGTGCTTCTGTCGGTGCAGTCATGACAATTTTTTTTAATATTTCGATACCTGTTGTAGGCTTGTATGCCTTACCTACCTTTAGCATGATAGGCGCAATCATTACAATGGTTGTAGTTATGAGCTTTGCTAGAATAGTAGACCGTTCGCTAAAGATGGAAACCCTTATTTTAACGGGCGTTATCTTTAGTTCATTTTTAGGGTCGTTAATCTCGTTAATGATTGCCTTATCGGGAGAGGAGCTACGCCAAGTAATCGGCTGGCTACTGGGTTCTGTATCTATGCGTGGTTGGCCGTATGTTCAAATGATTATCCCATTCGTTATTGTGGGTTCCCTTATGCTGTGGACGCAGAGACGTGAGCTTAATGTTTTATTATATGGGGAAGAAAGAGCGAAGCATTTAGGTGTCAATGTAAAACGTAGTAAGTATTTGATTTTAGTAGGTGGTTCTATGCTGACTGGAGCAGCGGTAGCTGTTTCAGGCACAATTGGCTTTGTAGGGTTGGTTGTACCACATATGACAAGAATGATTTGGGGTTCTGATCACCGTCATTTACTGCCATTATCATTTTTTAATGGTGCAACATTACTTATAATTTGTGATTTAGTCGCAAGAACAATCATCCTGCCAAGGGAACTGCCCATTGGTGTCATTACTGCATTTATTGGAGCGCCTGTTTTTTCCTATATTTTTTATAAACAACGGAGAAGCAAGGGGGTGCGGGCGTGATTTTTGTTGAACATCTATCAGGTGGTTATGAAGACGTACCAATCGTCAAGGATATAAGCTTTACGGTTGAGAAAGGAAAAATTCTTGGCATATTAGGGCCAAATGGTAGTGGGAAATCCACATTATTAAAGGTAATGAGTGGTATTCTACCAGCTGTTGAGGGCACAATTTCTATTGATGGACAAAACATTCTGTCCTACAATGCCCGTGCTTTAGCAAAAAAAATGGCTGTTTTACCACAGCTTCATGCGAATGCTTTCTCAAACAGTGTAAGAGAGACTATTTCGCTTGGACGTTATCCACATCAAACGGGCTTTTTTTCAAGTTGGTCTGAGCAAGATGAACAAGCGGTTCAACATGCAATGCTGCAAACAGGTATAAAACGTTATGAGCATACACCTATGGAATTTTTATCGGGAGGCGAACAGCAAAGAGTTTTTGTTGCACAGGCCCTTGCTCAAACTGCGGAAATTTTACTGCTAGATGAGCCGACAAATCATTTAGACATTGCCCATCAACGTCAAATTTTAGATATGGTTCGGAAGGAAGCAGTCGAGTGTGGATTAACAGTAGTGATGGTATTACACGATATGAATTTAGCCTCTCTCTATTGTGATGAATTATTGCTCATGGAGAGTGGACAAATGAGAGCTTTTGGGGCACCACATGAAGTATTAATTGCTTCACAAATAGAAGAAATTTACCAAGCACGAGTAGCTACTTATGCCCATCCAGAAATTCCTAAACCACAAATTACAATGATGCCTGCTGCAAGCGACCATCAACAGCGAGCTGTAATAAAAAAAGAACATTTTAAAATAACGGAACAATTTATACAACTTCAATCAGAGATTCCTTTAAAAACGGTATCATCTGCTGTCCATAACCCCGGTATAGGATGGCATAATTGCTTGTTAAACCGCTCTGTACCTGGTGACTATGTGATCAGTGATGTAAAAAGAGAAGTTAATGAATTTTTGCAAAAAGGTCATTTTTCACCCACGAATACAGTTGTCATGCTGACGGCAGTGCCAACAGCCCTTGTGGCGATCAATGAATGGGCTGCACCATTTGGCAGTGTAATAGTAGCTGTTACTGCTGGTGTAGGCAATGCAGTAGATGTATCCCGTGTGCATGAAAGGCAAGATCAGCCATATATTGGTACTATTAACACATGGGTAATTATAAATGGCTGTTTATCAGAGGAAGCATTTTTTCAAGCTATGATGACAGCTACGGAGGCGAAAACGAAGGCTCTGCAATCAGAAAATATTCGTGATGAGCGTAGTGGAACTATTGCTACTGGTACTGCTACAGATAGTCTTTTAATTGCTGCAACTCAAAAAGGAAAAGAAATGTTATATGGTGGCCCCATTACGGAGGTTGGTAAAATGATTGCAAAGGGTGTTTTTGAAACTACAGTTCAGGCTATCAGAAATTATAAAAATGAATTTTAGGAGATGAGCGAAATGAAGCTTTACACAAAAACAGGGGATACGGGTAAAACAAGTCTTATCGGAGGACGCGTTGATAAAGACAGTTTGCGTGTTGAAACGTATGGGGCGATTGATGAATTAAATTCTTTTATTGGTAAAGCAGTAAGTGAATTAGACCAAGCACTTTTCAAAGATATTTTAACAGACCTAGAAACCATTCAACATGAGCTGTTCGATGCTGGTGGTGATCTGGCAAACGTGATGAAAGAACGACATTATAAGCTTACAGAGCAACCAATTGAAGTGCTAGAGGCTCGTATTGATGCACTATCAGATGAAGCGCCACCATTACAACGTTTTATTTTACCAGGAGGGGCCCCAGCAGCTGCGACTTTACACATTGCACGTACGGTTGCTCGTCGAGCAGAGCGTGAAATGGTAACACTTATGAAAGAAGTTGAAGATGTGCCCAAAGTTGTACAAAAATATTTAAATCGATTATCAGATTATTTATTTGCGGCTGCACGTGTTGTAAATGCTCGATTACAGGTTGCGGATGTTGAATATATTCGCAGTGGTAACGTCTTTAAAAACTAAAATATAGTTTTCTACAGAAAGTAAAAAAATGCTACTTTGAAAAAATTCAGGGTGGCTTTTTTTCTTGTAAAATGTAAGAATATAAAATTATCAGAAATATTTCCGTTTTATGTTGACTGAATGCTCACTCATTTATTAGAATAGGAATATAATATCGAAATGATGAACATTTTCGTATGAGCTAGCAAATTTATCACAAAGAGAGAAAAATTACGACAAACAAGGGGGGATCAACCATGAGTCCATTATTAATTGCTAACATTGTCTTAACAGTCGTGGTTGTACTTTATGCAGTAGGATTGTTCTTCTATCTGTTGAAAACACGCTATAAGTATGTGCAGTTGGGGAAAAAGGTTGAGTTTGATGAAAGTGTAAAAGAGCGTCTTCGCTATATTATGGTCAACGTATTTGGCCAAAATAAGCTATTAAAAGATCCAAAGAGTGGTTTAATCCATGTTATGTTCTTCTATGGATTTTTAATGGTACAGCTAGGGGCAATTGATTTAATTTGGAAAGGATTAGCACCAGGCTCACATTTACCACTAGGTATTTTCTATGGAGTCTTTACATTCTTCCAAGAACTTGTGGTTTTAATGATTTTGGTAGCGGTTGTCTGGGCATTTTACCGCCGCTATGTTGAAAAGCTAGTACGTTTAAAACGTGGCTGGAAAAACGGTCTTGTATTAATTTTCATTGGTGGCTTAATGGTATCGACGTTAATTGCGAATGGTATGGGACTAATTTGGCATGGAGAGGGATTAACTTATACGGAGCCAGTCGCTTCTAGTATTGCTGCTATTTTTGGTTTCCTACCTGCGTCAGTAGCCGCTGGTGTATTTTATGTCATGTGGTGGGCACATTTATTAATTCTTTTAACATTCCTTGTGTATGTACCACAGTCTAAGCATTTCCATTTAATTGTAAGTCCGCTAAATGTTTATATGAATCGTTTAGATCGAACAGGAACTTTAGCACCCATTGATTTCGAAGCATTAGAAAATGCTGAAAGTGAAGAGGATATGCCTTCTATTGGGGTGGGACGCATACAGGACTTCACACAAAAACAAATGCTAGATTTGTATTCTTGTGTAGAATGTGGACGTTGTACAAACATGTGTCCAGCAACAGGGACAGGAAAAATGCTGTCTCCTATGGATTTAATCGTGAAATTACGAGATCATTTAACATTTACAGGTGCTGTTGTAACTAAGCAAAAGCCTTGGGTGCCTTATCAATTCTTTGCCAATACAAAGGGAAATCAGCTTGCGATGGCAGCTGGTGCTGAAGGTGCAGTGATTGAAGATATCTACAGCCCAGCTTTAATTGGTGATGTGATTACAGAGGAAGAGATTTGGGCTTGTACGACTTGTCGTAACTGTGAAGATCAATGTCCAGTAATGAACGAGCATGTCGATAAAATTATTGATTTACGTCGTTATTTAACAATGACAGAGGGAAAAGTAAATCCTGATGCGCAACGTGCGATGACGAATATCGAGAGACAGGGAAATCCTTGGGGACTAAACCGTAAAGAAAAAGAAAATTGGCGTGATCTAGATCCAACTATCCATATCCCTACAGTAAAAGAATTGAAAAAGTCTGGCGAGGAAATGGAATACCTATTATGGGTTGGGTCAATGGGAGCATTTGATAACCGCTCTCAAAAAATTGCATTAGCATTCTGTCGTCTATTAAACGAAGCTGGTGTGAAGTTCGCAATTTTAGGAAATAAAGAGAAGAACTCTGGTGATACGCCTCGTCGTTTAGGAAATGAATTCCTATTCCAAGAGTTAGCTACCGCCAATATCGATGAGTTTGTTAAAAATGACGTGAAAAAAATTGTTACAATCGACCCTCATGCATACAATATCTTTAAAAATGAATACCAAGATTTTGGTTGGAAAGGCGAAGTATATCATCATACTGAATTATTAAATCAGCTGATTGAAGAGAATCGTCTAGCATTAAATCACGAGGTGCATGAAACAATTGTTTTCCATGATTCATGTTATTTAGGTCGTTACAATGATGTCTATGATGCACCACGAGAAATTTTGCGTGGCATTCCTGGAGTGAAGTTAGTCGAAATGGAACGTAATCGAGAAACAGCGATGTGCTGTGGTGCAGGTGGAGGTCTTATGTGGATGGAGGAGCATGTCGGCAATCGTATTAACGTAGCCCGTACAGAACAGGCTTTAGCAACCAATGCATCAGTTATTTCATCTGGCTGTCCTTACTGCTTAACAATGCTGGAGGATGGTACAAAGGCTAAAGAAGTGGAAGACTCGATTGGCACATTCGACGTAGCAGAGTTATTGGAGCGTTCAGTGTTTGGGGAAAAAGTAAAGACTGCCGACAACACTACTGAGGAAGTAGAAGACACAATGGAAGAAGTTGTGATGACAGTTGAAAATACAAATCAAAATGAAAATACTGAAATAAGCGCAGAAAAATGATTGCTATTGTAGAAATATTTTAGTTATCTGAAAAATATAAATTGCACAATAAAAAATTGTTTTGTAGAATAAGATTAAATGGAAATGGGAGTTGAAATAAAAACTCCCATTTTTCATCGATAGAAGTCGAGCGAGCGTTCAGTCAATAAAATGCTTCACTACTTCATCGAGAACGTAAAACAAAAGGGGTGTTTTACTTGAATAGAGCAGTAATATTAGCAGGAGCAAGAACGGCATTTGGTAAATTTGGTGGTTCTTTATCAGCAGTACATGCAAGTGATTTAGGAGCCACTGCAATTAAGGGTGCATTAGAGAAATCCAATGTGAGACTTGATGAAGTCGATGAGGTAATTTTAGGCTCGGTTTTACAAGGGGGACAGGGGCAAATTCCTTCTCGACAAGCGGCAATAAAAGCAAATTTACCAATAGGGGTAAAAACAGAAACTATTAATAAAGTCTGTGCGTCTGGGATGCGTGCAGTGACATTAGCAGATCAACTGATTCGCTTAGGGGACGAAGAAGTGATTGTAGCTGGTGGAATGGAGTCCATGTCTAATGCACCGTATTATCTGTTAAATGGTCGAACGGGCTTACGAATGGGTGATTCAACGATGGTCGATGGGATGCTTTATGATGGGCTAACATGTGCTTTCGACCCAGCAAGACCACATATGGGCAGCTATGGTAACTCGACAGCAAAAGAATTCTCTCTAAGTCGTGAGGAACAGGACGCTTGGTCAGTTCGAAGCCATGAACGTGCACTAGCAGCGATGGACAAAGGATATTTTGCAGAAGAGATCGTTCCTGTTGAAATTCCTCAACGAAAAGGTGAGCCACTTGTTGTGATTAAAGATGAGGCACCAAGACCAGGTACTTCTTTAGAAATACTGGCAAAGCTTAAACCAGCCTTTGATAAGGATGGTACCATTACTGCAGGTAATGCACCTGGTGTAAATGACGGAGCATGTGCACTCGTCATGATGAACGAGGAACGTGCCATACGCGAAGGTAGAGAACCATTGGCAATAATTATAGGTCATGAAGAGCTAGCGATTGAGCCAGAAAATTTCCCTCAAACACCAGGTCTGGTCATTAATAAGCTATTGAAAAAGACGAATAAGTCATTAGCGGATATTGATTTGTTTGAAATCAATGAAGCCTTTGCAGCAGTAGCTTTAGTGAGTAAGCAGTTAGCGGATCTAGATGCAGAAAAGGTGAATGTTAATGGTGGTGCCGTTGCTTTAGGACATCCAATCGGGGCTTCTGGAGCACGTATCATTTTAACGCTTGCACAGGAATTGAAGCGTCGGGGCGGTGGTATCGGCATTGCGGCTATTTGTTCAGGTGGTGGACAAGGCGATGCAATCATGATTGAAGTACCGAAAACAGGGGGACTGAACTGATGGGAATTCAAAAAGTAATGGTCATTGGTGCAGGGCAAATGGGCTCTGGCATTGCACAGGTTTGTGCACAAGCAGGCTTTGACGTGAAATTGAACGATATTAAACAAGAGTTTTACGAGCGTGGACTAGGCGTTATTGTTAAAAACCTATCACGTGATGTTGAAAAGGGTCGTAAAACAGAGGATGAAAAGACGGCAATTCTGGGTCGCATTACGATGTCACTAGATTTACAGGATGCTAGTGATGTAGATATTGTCATTGAGGCAGCTGTAGAAAATATGGAAGTGAAGCAATCTATTTTTAAACAACTCGATCGTATTGCGCAGGCACATGCTATATTAGCTACCAATACTTCTTCACTACCTATTACAGAAATTGCCGCTGTAACAAATCGACCAGAGCAAGTTATTGGCATGCACTTTATGAATCCTGTACCTGTCATGAAGCTTGTAGAAATTATCCGTGGTTTAGCCACAACCGATGAAGTATACAAAGCGGTGGAAGAGATGACAGTCAAGTTATCGAAGACGCCAGTTGAAGTGAATGACTTTCCAGGATTCATTTCAAACCGAATTTTACTTCCGATGATTAATGAAGCTATTTATGCTTTATACGAAGGGGTAGCATCGAAAGAAGCGATTGACGATGTCATGAAGCTTGGAATGAACCATCCAATGGGACCGCTAACATTGGCGGATTTCATTGGTTTAGATACTTGTCTCTCCATTATGGAGATTTTACATGAGGGCCTAGGAGATAGTAAATATCGACCTTGTCCACTGCTTCGTAAATATGTAGCAGCTGGTTGGCTAGGAAAGAAATCTGGAAGAGGCTTTTATATTTACGAATAATCCTATGGGGATGGGGTTATCGAATTGCTACAGGACAACTTAGAGGGGTGACATAATAGATGCATTTGCAATTTACAGATGAGCAAATTATGATTCGCGATATGGTTCGTAATTTTGCTCAAGAAAAAATTCAACCATGGGTAGAGCGAATGGAAGCTGGGGAGTTTCCACGTGAGTTACTTCAGCAAATGGGTGAGCTTGGTTTAATGGGTATCACAACGCCAGAAGAGCTTGGAGGCTCTGGCATGGATTTTACGTCGTATATTATTGCGATTCATGAATTATCAAAGGTAAGCGCTGTAATGGGCGTTATTTTATCGGTGCATACCTCAGTTGGAACAAATCCAATCATTTACTTTGGGAATGAGGAGCAAAAGAAACGCTATGTACCTAAACTTGCAGCAGGGGAATATTTAGGTGCTTTTTGTTTAACAGAACCAGGTGCTGGTTCGGATGCAGGCTCTCTTCAATCAAAAGCAGTACGTGATGGTGATGAATATGTCATTAATGGCTCCAAAGTATTTATTACTAATGGTGGGGAGGCTGATGTGTATATTGTATTCGCATCAACGAATCCTGCAGAAAAAACAAGAGGCATTTCTGCTTTTATTGTGGAAAAGGGAACACCAGGCTTAATTATTGGAAAAGACGAACATAAAATGGGCTTGCATGGCTCTCGTACAGTTCAACTAACCTTTGATAATTGCCGAATCCCTGCCGACAACCTCTTAGGGGAAGAGGGAGAAGGCTTCAAAATAGCGATGGCTAATTTAGATGTGGGCCGCATTGGTATTGCGGCACAGGCTTTAGGGATAGCTGAAGCGGCACTTGAGGCAGCTTCTGCTTATGCTAAAGAACGTGTTCAATTTGGTAAACCAATTGTTGCTCAACAAGGCGTTAGCTTTAAACTTGCCGACATGGCAACAGCTGTTGAATCATCCAAACTACTAGTCTACCGTGCTGCAGATTTACGTGCAAAAGGTTTACCGTGTGGTGCAGAAGCTTCAATGGCGAAACTATTTGCATCACGAACAGCTGTCCAAACGGCGATAGAGGCTGTTCAAGTATTCGGTGGCTATGGTTATACAGAAGATTACCCAGTAGAGCGATATTTCCGCGATGCCAAGGTAACTGAAATATATGAAGGAACAAGTGAAATTCAAAGACTAGTCATTAGTAAACATTTACTGAAATAGAGCCTGGTATAAGGTAATTGTAGCTAATACAAATGAATCAAATGTGCCAAAGAGGATGGGAATCGTTCGATATAGAAAGAGAACCGCTTAATAAAATGCTAAATCCAATTTAACATTATTCAGAGCAGAGTCTAATAAAAAGGGGAAATGGACAATGAACTTTCAGTTAACAGAAGAGCATGAGCAATTACGTGAAATGATTCGAGATTTCGCTATTAATGAAGTGGCTCCAACAGCAGCAGAACGTGATGAAAATGAACAATTTGACCGCGCCATTTTCGATAAAATGGCGGAGCTTGGATTAACAGGTATTCCGTGGCCAGAGGAATATGGCGGAGCTGGATTTGATTACCTTGCGTATGTCATTGCTGTTGAAGAATTATCGCGCGTGTGTGCATCAACAGGCGTAACATTATCTGCCCATACATCACTGGCAGGCTGGCCGCTTTATAAGTTCGGTACAGAAGAACAGAAACAAAAGTATCTTCGTCCAATGGCTGAAGGAAAGCATATTGGTGCCTACGGTTTAACAGAACCAGGATCAGGTTCTGATGCGGGTGGTATGAAAACTTACGCAAAGCGTGATGGTGATGATTATATTTTAAACGGCTCAAAAATCTTCATTACCAATGGTGGAGTAGCAGATACATATATTGTATTTGCAGTAACAGATCCTGAAGCCAAAAACGGTACATCAGCATTTATTGTTGAAGCTGGTTTTGAAGGCTTTTCGGTAGGTAAGAAGGAGAAGAAATTAGGGATTCGTTCATCTCCTACGACAGAAATTATTTTCGACAACTGTCGTGTGCCGAAAGAAAATTTACTAGGAGCTGAAGGGGAAGGCTTTAAGATTGCGATGACGACACTGGATGGTGGACGTAATGGAATTGCGGCTCAAGCTGTAGGAATTGCACAAGGAGCACTTGATGCAGCAGTTGACTATGCAAAAGAACGTGTCCAATTTGGTAAACCAATCACGGCAAATCAAGGTGTGTCCTTTAAGCTAGCGGATATGGCAACTCAAATTGAGGCATCTCGACTTCTTACATACCAAGCGGCTTGGTTAGAATCTAATAACCTACCATATGGTAAGGCATCTGCAATGGCGAAATTAATGGCTGGCGATACGGCGATGAGTGTAACGACGGAGGCGGTTCAAGTATTTGGTGGTTATGGTTATACAAAAGATTATCCAGTAGAACGCTTTATGCGTGATGCAAAAATCACACAAATTTATGAAGGTACGCAAGAGATTCAACGACTAGTTATCTCGCGTATGTTAACTAAATAATTGATGACCGAAAAAGATAAAAGGCCCCAAGTACAGTCAACTGTAAAAGATGAAAATTTAATCGCCATTCGTCGTGAGCAAATGATTCAGGGAGCTATTAAGTTATTCAAAGAAAAAGGCTTCCATCGGGCCACAACGAGAGAAATCGCAAAAGCTGCAGGCTTTAGTATCGGTACCTTATATGAGTACATTCGAACAAAAGAGGATGTTCTTTACCTTGTATGTGATAGTATCTATCATCATGCAATGGAACGACTTTCAAGTTACGAGATTAAAGCAGGAACAATCGAAGAGCTGAAGGAAATGATCCGAGAATACTTCCTTCAAATCGATAGCATGGTTGATGAGCTCACAATCATGTATCAAGAAACAAAATCATTATCAAAAGAAGCGCAACGTTATGTCTTTAGTAAAGAGTTTGAAATGGTTGCTACTTTTGAAAGATTGCTAAAGCGCTGTGTACAGTCTGGTGACATATCAATGACAGACAAGCAGATTCATTTAGCAGCCAATAATTTAGTGGTGTCTGGACAAAGTTGGGCATTCCGCAAATGGGCATTACATCGCCAACATTCAATTGATGAGTTTATCGACATGCAAATCACATTGTTCATTTCAGGCATAAAGGGGTTTTAATATTTCGTTAGGGGGTTGTCGGTAATTGCATAAAGCGACATTGCAATTGCCGGCTTTTTTTATTCATTAAGGGGAGAGAGTGGGGATTTCATATGACAAAGGTAGAAGTATATCGTCCAAAAAATCACGTACGTTTTGTGACAGCATCGAGTCTTTTTGATGGACATGATGCTTCGGTCAATATTATGCGACGCATTTTGCAATCGAGCGGTGTAGAAGTAATCCATTTAGGTCATAACCGATCAGTTGAAGAAGTCGTAAATGCTGCGATACAAGAGGATGCGCAAGGTATTGCTATTTCTTCTTATCAAGGCGGGCATATGGAATACTTTAAATATATGTATGATTTACTGCGTGAAAAAGGGGCACCACATATAAAAATATATGGCGGTGGGGGTGGAGTAATTCTACCGCGTGAAATAAAAGAGCTTCATTCTTACGGCATTGCAGGAATTTTCTCGCCAGAGGATGGCCGTGTTTTAGGGCTTCAAGGAATGATTAATGAGCAAATTAAAGGAACAGATTTTCCTACTGCAACTGGTAGCTATTTAGAAAAATTAGAGTCTTTAACAACAGAGACTCCAGAAATTTTAGCTAATTTAATTACAGCTGCCGAGTCAAATGACGATGAAGACACGAAAAAAATGCTGGAGGAAGCACGGAAGCGTTCAAAAGGAACACCTGTTATGGGAATCACCGGAACAGGGGGAGCAGGTAAATCTTCATTAACGGATGAACTAATCCGCCGCTTCTTAAAAGAATTCCCGGAAAAACGTGTGGCAATTTTGTCCGTCGATCCAACAAAGCAAAAAACGGGTGGGGCATTACTTGGAGATCGTATTCGTATGAATGCCATCTTTAATAACCGTGTCTATATGCGTAGCTTAGCCACACGAGGCTCTCGTACGGAATTAACCGCATCCATTGGGGACGTAATAGATGTAGTACGTGTAGCAGGTTATGATTTAATTATCGTTGAAACAAGTGGTATTGGTCAGGGTGATGCCGAGATTACAAAATATACCGATTTATCGATGTATGTGATGACTAGTGAGTTCGGTGCACCAACACAGCTTGAGAAGATTGATATGATTGATTTTGCAGATGTTATTGCTATTAATAAATTCGAGCGTAAAGGTTCAGAGGACGCACTACGCCAAGTACAAAAACAATATCAGCGTTCGCGAGAACTTTGGGATGAATCACTTGATAATATGCCAGTTTACGGTACAATTGCTAGCCAATTTAATGATAAAGGAACAAATGCATTATTTGCCGCGCTAGTGCAAATCATTAACCAAAAAGTGGGTAGCGATTGGGAAACGAGCTATGAGCAATTTGCTAAAACACAAAAGCAAGATGTAATTATTCCAAATGATCGTCGTTATTATTTACGAGAGCTTACTGATACAGTGCGTGGCTATCATAAAAAAACAGAGCAGCAGGTAGCATTTGCTCGTCGTCTATTCCAATTAGAGGGGGCTATGGCTGCTGTTAAGGAAAAAGCACCGGATGATGCACTTATCACATCGCTTAATTCTTTAGCAGAAGGTGTCCGAGACGAATTAACGGCTGAATCCAAGCGTATATTAGACAATTGGCAAGCTTTAAAGGATGCGTATGCTGGGGATGAATTTGTGACGAAAGTTCGTGATAAAGAGATTCGCACAATATTGAAGACAACAAGTCTTTCAGGTACGAAAATTCCAAAGGTTGTATTACCAAAATTTGAAGACTACGGTGAAATTTTGCGCTGGGTTTATAAAGAAAATGTGCCTGGTGAATTTCCTTATACGGCCGGTGTTTTCCAATTCAAACGCGAGGGAGAAGATCCGAAGCGCCAATTTGCTGGTGAAGGGACACCAGAGCGTACAAATAAACGCTTCCACTATTTATCGAAGGACGATGACGCGAAACGTTTATCTACAGCATTTGATTCCGTAACATTGTACGGGGAGGACCCGGATTATCGACCAGATATTTATGGTAAAGTTGGAGAATCGGGTGTATCAATCTGTACGTTAGAGGATATGAAAAAACTGTATGCAGGCTTTGATTTATGTGCACCATCTACATCTGTATCTATGACAATCAATGGTCCAGCACCTATCATTTTGGCTATGTTCATGAATACAGCGATTGATCAGCAAATAAAATTACGTGAGCAAGAGTTAGGGCGTACTTTGACAGTTGAAGAATTTACAGAGACACGTGAAAAAACACTACAGGTCGTTCGTGGAACAGTGCAAGCAGACATCCTGAAAGAAGATCAAGGTCAAAATACATGTATTTTTTCTACAGAATTTGCCTTACGTATGATGGGGGATATTCAGCAATACTTTATTGACCATAAGGTTCGCAACTACTACTCCGTTTCGATTTCTGGTTATCATATTGCGGAGGCGGGAGCAAATCCTATTTCTCAATTAGCCTTTACTTTAGCGAATGGTTTCACGTATGTAGAATATTATTTAAGCCGAGGCATGAATATTAATGACTTCGCGCCTAACTTATCGTTCTTCTTCTCCAATGGACTTGATCCGGAATATACAGTTATCGGACGTGTAGCTCGTCGTATTTGGGCGATTGTGATGCGTGATAAATATGGTGCAAATGAGCGTGCCCAAAAGCTAAAATATCACATTCAAACTTCAGGTCGTAGTCTACATGCGCAGGAGATTGATTTTAATGATATTCGTACAACATTACAGGCTTTGATGGCCTTACAGGATAACTGTAACTCCCTGCATACAAATGCCTATGATGAGGCGATTACAACACCTACTGAGGAATCTGTACGTCGTGCAATGGCTATTCAAATGATTATTACGAAAGAGCATGGTTTAGCGAAAAACGAAAATCCACTTCAAGGTGCATTTATTGTGGAAGAGCTGACAGATCTTGTAGAGGAGGCTGTCCTCGAAGAATTTGATCGCATCAATGATCGTGGTGGCGTGTTAGGAGCCATGGAGACGCAATATCAGCGAGGGAAAATCCAAGAGGAGTCCATGCATTATGAAATGTTAAAACATTCAGGGGAGTTACCGATTATCGGGGTTAATACTTACTTGAACCCAAACCCAGCTTCTGATGCTGATATTGATAATATGGAAATTGCTCGTGCATCGACGGAAGAGAAGGAAACACAAATTCACAATTTACAAGCTTTCTGGAAGGCCAATGAAGCTAAAAGCGAGGCGGCCATTAAACGATTACAAGAGGTAGCTGTTCATAATGGAAATATCTTCGCGGAATTAATGGAAACTGTCAAAGTAGCTAGCTTGGGACAAATTACGAAAGCTTTATATGAAGTTGGTGGACAATATCGTCGTAATATGTAGACAGAGATAAACAATTTTACACGTTTACAAATACTTTTTTAATGTATAAGCTTCTCTAGTTTTTTAGTGTCTAGTCTTAGGATTAGGCACTTCTTTTTTTTTTCGCTATAATAGAAATGTAAAAAAAAGGGGAGGCGCGGTAGAGGATGAAATCAGCTATTCACTACATAATTGTATTAGCTTTAGTATTGGGAGCCATTTTCCTGTATAATAAGCAAATTGGCGCTATTCCTTTACTACTATTATCTGTCTATTTGTTTTATCTTGGCATTAAAAAAATGCGTAATATAAAAAACAGTAATTGAAGCTAGCAAAGGGGCTAAAACTTTGTATATAATGGGTATTATGCTTATTGTATGGAAAGTACCTTTTGCGTGGCCATTTTGCTGCGCTTGGAAAATAAAGCACCATGTAATTTTAAAACGTCCATTGTGATGAGGGAAAGGAAGTGCACGAATTGAATTTTCGTGAAATGACAAAGGAACAATTAACAGAAGAGTCGTTAATTAACTTAGCGTATGTAATTTTAAATGAAAAACGTGCCTCAGTAACTTTTAATGATTTGTTAAAAATAATTCAAGAGCTTGTAGGCTACAGTGATGAAGAAATTAAATCCCGCCTACTACAATTTTACACAGATCTTAATGTAGATGGCCGCTTCTTATATAACCAAGAAACAGGCTGGGGCTTACGTGAATGGTTTAAAGTAGAGCAGATTGAGGAAGAAACAGCACCGTCTGTTAAAACTCAAAAGAAAAAATCTAAAGCTTCTGCGGATGAAGATGATGATCTAGAAGAAGATATCGATTTGGATGAAGAAGATATCGACTTCGACGAGGACTATGAAGAATTCGTGGATGAAGAAGAGATAGACGAAGAAGATGAAGATAAAGAAGATATTGATTTTGATGAAGACGAAGATTTAGAAGATATTGAAGAAATCGATGAAGAGTTTATTGATGAAGAAGAAGAGGAGTTCGAAGAAGAAGAGGAAGAAATCTAAAACCTCACTCTTAGAATTTTCTTACTTTTATGCTTGATGTAAAAATTCTTGACTTCTATCACGGTTACGTTTAATCTTTTACTTGGGCTCCTTAAAAAAAGGAGAAAGACCGTGTATATAATACGCTCCCCCTGCAGACCTTGCAGGAGGAGCGTTTTTTTTGTTTTTAACTTTATTCAGACTAGCTCTCCCATACTTTTTGCGCGGATATGAATATAAATGTTTTAAAGTATTCATGATGTATAGTAAACGGTGACTGAATAAATGTTAAAGTTTTAAGGTTTAAAGGAAAGTGGAAAAGAGATAGAAACGATGACAGCTTCGAATCGACTACAAATTTGTAGACATTCTCGGCTTTTCTTTTTTTAGGGTGTTTGACTGTCAGATGTTCTAATCCCTAACAAAACAACTTATCTAGCAATTCTAAAGGAGGAATTTTTTCATGACGAAGTATATTTTTGTAACAGGTGGGGTTGTATCATCACTTGGAAAAGGGATTGTTGCAGCATCTCTAGGCCGTTTATTAAAAAACCGCGGTTTAGAAGTTACGATTCAAAAATTTGACCCATATATTAATATTGATCCAGGTACAATGAGTCCTTATCAACATGGTGAGGTTTTTGTAACAGATGATGGTGCTGAGGCTGACTTAGATTTAGGACATTATGAACGTTTTATTGATATTAACCTAGGAAAGCATTCTACAGTAACTTCAGGTCGTGTGTATCAATCTGTATTACAGAAGGAACGTCGTGGTGATTACAACGGTGGTACTGTACAAGTTATTCCTCACATTACAAATGAAATTAAAGATCGTATCCAACGTGCTGGTCGCGAGACAAATGCAGACGTTGTTATTACAGAAGTAGGTGGAACAGTAGGCGATATTGAATCCTTACCTTTCCTTGAAGCTATCCGTCAAATGAAAACTAATTTAGGTCATAACAATGTAATGTATATCCACTGTACATTGATTCCTTATATTAAAGCAGCTGGTGAACTAAAAACAAAGCCAACTCAGCATTCCGTAAAAGAGTTACGTTCTTTAGGTATTCAACCAAATATTATCGTTGTGCGTACTGAACAAGAGGTTCCACAAGATATGAAAGAGAAATTAGCTTTATTCTGTGATGTTCAACCACATGAAATTATTGAATCACGTGATGCGGAGCATTTATATGAAGTACCATTAAACCTACATGCCCAAGATATTGATGATATCGTTCTTGACCATTTTGGTATTACAGCTCCAGAAGCTGATATGGAAGAATGGCGTGAGCTGGTAGACAAAGTGAAAAACTTACCAAACAAAAGAAAAGTAGCGTTAGTCGGGAAATATGTAGAACTACAGGATGCTTATATTTCAGTGGTAGAAGCATTGAAGCATGCAGGCTATGTTTATAATTCTGATATTGAAATTGACTGGATTAATGCAGAGCATGTCAATGCTGATAATGTAGCTGCACTATTAAAAGATGCTGATGCGATTTTAGTACCAGGTGGCTTCGGTGATCGTGGTGTAGAAGGGAAAATTTTAGCAACGCAATTTGCGCGTGAAAATAATGTACCTTTCTTAGGTATCTGCTTAGGTATGCAGCTTGCAACAATTGAATATGCACGTAATGTACTAGGCCTAAAAGGTGCTCATTCTACAGAGCTTGATGCAAACACAGAGTACCCAATTATCGACTTCTTACCAGATCAAAATGATAGTGTAGACATTGGCGGAACATTACGTTTAGGATTATACCCATGTAAATTAAAAGACGGATCTAAGGCAAGTGAAGCATATGGCAAAGAGCTTGTTTATGAGCGTCATCGTCATCGTTATGAATTTAACAATGAATATCGTGAAGCAATGGAAGCAGCTGGTCTTGTCTTCTCAGGTACAAGCCCTGATGGTAAGCTAGTTGAAATTATTGAGCTACCAGAGAATAATTTCTTTGTAGCATGTCAATTCCACCCAGAGTTAGTGTCACGACCAAATCGTCCACAACCTCTGTTCCGTGACTTTATCGGCGCAACATTTAAATAAACAAAAAAGAGTTGTCTCGGAATATGAGACAACTCTTTTTAATTGAATTATTACAATTCTTCCTCATCAAAACCAAGCATATCATCATAGGCCATTTTGACAGCCTCATAAACAAAAAGCCCTGCAAGTGCATGTGGTACAACTATCCGTTGACCTAAATCATTTGGCAATAAACCACCCTTTATACGAGTAGAAACATACGTATAGGCTAATTCCATAAGAGGGTTTTCTGCACTGGCTGGTTCACTTGCAACAGCAGCGAAGGGAATAAATTGTGTATTTAATTTCTGAGCTAAAGCTAGTGCTTCTTCATCGTGTGCACTACGAGTAAAAATGCAAACTCGATCAGCTTCTGTTAAGTTTGTATCAGAAGTCCAAGGAGCTAACTTACTAAATGGTTCCACTGCTTGCAGAGCATTTAATTCCACTGTCTGCATTTCTCCAAAGCAAGCGAAATAGACATTACCTTCGCCAATTGCAGCTTGTGCCAATAGCCTTGCAGTCTCCTCGATAGCATCCTCTTCATTTTGTGTAATTCTTTGTAATAATCCACTTACTTGTGTTGTTAGAATTTTTGACATGATCCCACCTCTACCCATATTATAGGGGTGAAAAAGGTAGAAAGCAAAAGCAGATAATTTATAATACTAGAAGGTATTAAGCTGAAAAAGTAGAATTATACATAATAAAGAATATTTTTGTGTAAGAATAAAATATAAAAAGGGCGGAATGAAATGTGAAACGATTACTAATTGTCGATGATCAGCAGGGAATTCGTTTGCTTTTAAATGAAGTGCTGAAAAAGGAAGGATATGTTACATATTTAGCAGCCAATGGCTTAGAGGCATTAAAGTATGCAGATGAACAAGACATGGATTGCGTATTACTAGATATGAAGATACCCGGAATGGATGGTATCGAAATTTTAAGACGTTTAAAAGAAAAGTTCCCAAAGCTTCCTGTATTTATGATGACAGCGTATGGCGAGCTAGATGTTGTACAAGAAGCTTTAAATCTAGGAGCGATTCGTTACTTTACGAAGCCTTTTGATATTTTTGAAGTACGTGATGAAGTCAACAAAGCGTTACAAGCATAAAGAACAGGCAGTGAGTACACGGCCTGTTTTCTTTATGCTTAAAAAAAGAGGGAGATTTTTTCAGGTTCAAGCGCTGTGGTTTAGTTGCCTACACATTGGTGTACACTGCCGCTTTGTTGGACTGCGCTTTCATGTAGAAAATAATAGCCCTGCTTTTCAGGTTCAAGCGCTGTGGTTTAGTTACCTACACATTGTCGCACACTGTTGCTTCGTGATACTACGCTTTCGTGTAGAAAATAATAGCCCCTGCTTTTCAGGTTCAAGCGCCGTCGTTACGTTGCACTGCACTTTGTCGACACTGCCGCTACGTTGCACTACGCTTTAATGTAGAAAATAATAGCCCCTGCTTTTCAGGTTCAAGCGCCGTCGTTACGTTGCACTGCACTTTGTCGACACTGCCGCTACGTTGCACTGCGCTTTCGTGTAGAAAATAATAGCCCCTGCTTTTCAGGTTCAAGCGCCGTCGTTACGTTGCACTGCACTTTGTCGACACTGCCGCTACGTTGCACTGCGCTTTCGTGTAGAAAATAATAGCCCCTGCTTTTCAGGGGCTAGCGCCGTCGTTACGTTGCACTGCACTTTGTCGACACTGCCGCTACGTTGCACTGCGCTTTCGTGTAGAAAATAATAGCCCCTGCTTTTCAGGGGCTATTATTTTTGCTATGATTGAGGAGCATATTTATGTAGAAAGAATAGTCCTAAGAGGAGGATTTTTAGTATGGCATTAGTATCTATGAAAGAGATGTTAATTAAAGCAAAAGCAGAGGGTTATGCTGTTGGTCAATTCAACATTAACAACCTTGAGTGGACACAAGCAATTTTACAAGCAGCTGAAGAAGAAAAATCTCCAGTGATTCTTGGTGTATCTGAAGGTGCAGGGAAATACATGGGCGGATTTATTTCTGTTGTTCACATGGTAAAGGGTTTAATGGAATCCTACGGTACTACAGTTCCAGTAGCCATTCATCTTGACCATGGTTCTAGCTTTGCAAAATGTAAAGAGGCAATTGATGCAGGCTTTACTTCTGTGATGATTGATGCTTCACACCATCCATTTGAGGAAAATGTGAAAATTACTTCAGAAGTAGTAGAATATGCACATGCTAAAGGCGTTTCTGTAGAAGCGGAATTAGGAACAGTTGGTGGAGATGAAGATGGCGTAATCGGCGGTATTATTTATGCTAACCCTGAAGAATGCCGTAAAATGGTTGAGCTTACAGACATCGACTGCTTAGCGCCAGCACTTGGCTCAGTACATGGTCCTTACAAAGGAGAACCAAATCTAGGCTTCAAGGAAATGGAAGAAATCTCTAAATTGGCAGATCTTCCGTTAGTATTACATGGTGGTACAGGTATTCCAACAAAAGATATCCAACGTTCTATTTCATTAGGTACAGCAAAAATTAACGTTAATACTGAAAATCAAATTGAAGCAACAAAAGCAATCCGTGAGATTCTTGACAATGACAAAGTTGTTTACGATCCTCGTAAATTCCTTGGTCCTGCAAGAGAAGCAATTAAAGCAACGGTTATTGGTAAAATTCGCGAATTTGGTAGTGCACAAAAAGCATAATTTTTGCATTTAATATGTTACAAAAGCATAGATAAATACACATAATAAGAGAAGTGTTGATGCTTTCAATCGACCTTCTCTTGTTTTTGAAATAAAGAAATTTTGGAAAAATATTTAATAATATAAGAAAAATGATCAGGAGGAAATAATATGAAATTTTTTATTGATACAGCAAATTTTGAAGAGATTAAAGAGGCACATGCATGGGGGATTTTATCAGGAGTTACAACAAACCCATCATTAGTGGCTAAAGAAGAAAATGTTTCTTTCCATGATCGTCTTCGTGAAATTGCTGAGATTGTCGATGGCTCGGTAAGCGGAGAAGTTATTGCATTGGATGCAGAAGGAATGATTAAAGAGGGCTTGGAATTAGCTGCTATTGCTCCTAACATTACAGTGAAACTACCAATGACTCCAGCGGGATTAGAAGCTTGTCGTTTCTTTGCAAACAAAGGAATTAAAACAAACGTAACATTAATTTTTAGTGCAAACCAAGCATTAATGGCTGCGCGTGCAGGTGCTACATATGTATCACCATTTATCGGCCGTTTAGATGACATTGGTCAAAATGGTGTAGAGCTAATTGAAACAATTGCTGACATGTTTACAATTCATAATATTGATACACAAATTATTGCTGCCTCTGTTCGTCACCCTCAGCACGTTACGGCTGCAGCTTTAGCTGGCGCGCATATTTCAACAACTCCATTTAAAGTTTTAAAACAACTTTTCCACCATCCATTAACGGAAAAAGGAATTGAAGGATTTTTAGCGGATTGGAATAAGAGAAAAGGCGAATAATAAGAATATACAGTGAGCCAATTGCAAAAAATACTACTTTCCAATCATGAGGGAGAACGCAAAATGGATGTTTATAAAATTACTGGCGAAAATCGTCTACAAGGTACAATTAAAGTTAGTGGTGCAAAAAATAGTGCAGTCGCCTTAATTCCTGCATCAATTTTGGCGAACTCTCCAGTGACTATTGGAGGGATACCAGAAATTTCAGATGCATGGACGTTAAAGGCTTTATTAGAGGAAATTGGTGGGGAAGTATCGTTTGAGGATGGGAAGATGACAATCGATCCAACAGACATGATTGCATTACCATTACCAAACGGCAATGTTAAAAAGTTACGTGCCTCTTATTATTTAATGGGGGCCATGCTAGGGCGTTTCAAGAAAGCTGTCATTGGTTTACCTGGTGGCTGTTTCTTGGGTCCTCGACCAATTGATCAACATATAAAGGGCTTTGAAGCATTAGGCGCTAAAATTACGAATGAACATGGCGCAATTTATTTACGTGCAGATGAGTTGATTGGGGCTAAAATTTATTTAGATGTCGCAAGTGTCGGTGCAACGATTAACATCATGTTAGCTGCTGTCCTTGCGAAGGGTCGTACCGTTATAGAAAATGCAGCGAAGGAACCTGAAATTATTGATGTAGCAACACTACTAACAAATATGGGGGCCAATATTAAAGGGGCAGGTACAAGTGTCATCCGTATTGAAGGGGTAGAAGAACTACATGGTACAGAGCATACGATTATACCAGATCGCATTGAAGCGGCGACATTTATGATAATGGCTGCAGCCGTAGGTGATGGTATTACAATTGATAATGTAATTCCACTGCATTTAGAAGCAATTATAGCGAAGCTTCGTGAAATGGGTGTGAAGATTGAAATTGGTGAAGAAAGTATTTATGTACCAAAAACAGACCTCTCCACTTTGCAAGCTGTTGATGTAAAAACATTGGTGTATCCTGGTTTCCCAACCGATATTCAGCAACCACTTGCTGTGTTAATGTCACAGGCATTCGGTTCCTCAAAAGTAACAGATACTATTTATACAGCTCGATTTAAACATATTGATGAGCTTCGTCGTATGAATGCTGATGCTCGTGTAGAAGGCAATACGGCCATTATTAAAGGGCCAAGTAGACTACACGGCTCAACAGTAACAGCTACAGATCTACGCGCAGGTGCAGCTTTAGTTTTAGCTGGTCTATTAGCTGAAGGCGAAACGGAAGTGCAAGATATCTATCATATCGAACGTGGCTATAGCTCACTTATTGAGAAATTACGTGATTTAGGCGCTGATATTCGACGTGAAACAATCCTGGCACGCGTAGCTGAGACAAAGGAATAATGAGAGCTAAAAGTTTTCACTCAATTATGTTACAATAGAGGTAATTTGAATGTTTCGGTATGAAAAACGGCCGATAACGGGAGGCAAAGCAACAATGGAACGTAGTTTATCGATGGAAGTAGTACGAGTAACAGAAGCAGCAGCAATTGCATCCGGGAAATGGATGGGACGCGGTTTAAAAATTGAGGCAGATGATGCAGCAACAACAGCGATGCGCAAAATGTTCGATACAATTCCAATGCATGCTACAGTAGTAATTGGTGAAGGTGAAATGGATGAAGCACCAATGCTTTATATTGGTGAAGAACTTGGCTTACGAAGTGGTGGTCCAAAAGTAGATATTGCTGTGGATCCATTAGAAGGTACAAATATTGTAGCAAAAGGTACGAATGGTGCCATGACAGTCCTTGCAATTGCAGATAAAGGTAATCTGTTAAATGCACCAGATATGTACATGGAGAAAATTGCTGTAGGGCCAGAAGCGGCTGGTAAAGTAGATATCAATGCTTCTGTCACTTATAACTTATTACAAGTAGCAAAAGCAAAAAATAAAGATATTTCAGATGTCGTTGCTACTCTATTAGATCGACCACGTCACCAAGCAATTGTTGATGAAATTCGCGAGGCTGGTGCACGTATTAAGTTTATTCAAGATGGCGATGTTGGTGCAGCAATTAATACTGCCTTTGATGAAACAGGTATTGATATTATGTTTGGAACAGGCGGCGCACCAGAGGGTGTTATTTCGGCTGTAGCCTTAAAATGCCTGGGTGGAGACTTCCAAGCAAAATTAGTACCCGAAGATGAGGAGCAATTAGAACGCTGCCATAAAATGGGTGTAGATGTGGATAAAGTTCTTTATTTAGACGATCTAGTAAAAGGTGACGACGCTATTTTTGCTGCAACAGCTGTGACAGATTGTGAGCTTTTAAAGGGTGTTCAATATAAAGGTGCTTACGCATTAACGCACTCGGTAGTTATGCGTGCTAAGTCTGGTACGGTTCGCTTTGTAGAAGGTCGTCACGCACTTGAGAAAAAACCTAGATATTAATGATATTATCTTCTAAAATATACCTAGTACATTTATTGTGCTAGGTACCTTCTTCTTAAAATAAACCATCCCGTAGTTTGTAAGGCAATGTTATATTATATGGTGGATTTGTTATTGACCTATAGAGGTAACCGTATACTATGAACAGAGCTATTCGTTCGTAAAAAATCTTCGATGATAACCCCAATAATTGTATTATATTTTGAAAAAGACTGGAGTTGTGCATATGTCTGCATTGACAATCGCTCAATTAGAAAACATGACGTTAAAAGAGCTTTACGCTCTTGCACGCCAATATAAAATTTCATATTATAGCAAGCTAACGAAAAAAGAATTAATATTTGCTATTTTGAAAACGCGTTCAGAGCAAGAAGGCTATTTCTTTATGGAAGGCGTACTTGAAATTGTTTCGCAAGAGGGCTTTGGCTTCCTTCGACCAATAAACTACTCTCCAAGTAAAGAAGATATTTATATTTCTGCATCTCAAATACGTCGCTTTGATCTTCGTAATGGGGACAAGGTATCTGGGAAGGTGCGACCACCTAAAGAAAATGAACGTTATTACGGCTTATTACAAGTAGATGCCGTCAATGGCGAGGATCCTGAAGTTGCAAAGGAACGTGTGCATTTCCCTGCTTTAACACCGTTATATCCAAACAGACAAATTAAACTGGAAACAACTCAGCGTAATTTATCAACACGTATTATGGATTTAGTGGCGCCTGTAGGTTTTGGTCAGCGTGGATTAATCGTAGCTCCGCCGAAAGCGGGGAAAACATCTTTATTAAAAGAAATTGCAAACGCTATTACGACAAATCATCCAGAAGCAGAGTTAATTGTCTTACTGATAGATGAACGTCCTGAAGAAGTAACGGATATTGAGCGATCTGTAAATGCAGATGTTGTTAGCTCAACGTTTGATGAAGTTCCAGAGAATCATGTCAAAGTAGCAGAAATCGTTTTAGAACGTGCACGCCGTTTAGTGGAACATAAACGTGATGTCATTATTTTAATGGATTCTATCACACGTTTGGCACGTGCATTTAACCTAGTTATTCCTCCAAGTGGACGCACGCTTTCAGGGGGGATTGACCCTGCTGCCTTCCATAGACCTAAGCGTTTCTTCGGATCGGCTCGAAATATTGAAGAAGGCGGTAGCTTAACGATATTAGCGACTGCTTTAGTAGATACTGGTTCACGTATGGATGAGGTTATTTACGAGGAATTTAAGGGGACAGGTAATTTAGAGCTTCATCTAGATCGCCAGTTGGCAGAGCGCCGAATTTTCCCTGCGCTTGATATTCGCCGTTCAGGTACACGTAAGGAAGAGTTATTGCTTGAGCCTGAACAACTTGAAAAACTATGGGCAATTCGTAAAACATTTTCAGACGCGCCTGATTTTGCGGAACGCTTCTTGAAAAAACTTCGTACAACAAAATCTAATGAAGAATTTTTTGAAAAACTGAACGAAGATATGAAAAAAGCAACAAAAGGTAAAGGTTTATTATAGAACTGCCATCACCATTGACAAATAATTGTCAATGGTGATTTTTTTTGTATATGTTTGAATGAAAAAATGTTTATTGAAATTGATAATCATTATCAATATAATGAAATTAATAAATATCTTTTTGAAGGAGATTCGGATGAATTATGATGCTTATATGCTGCTTTGGCAAAATGCCTATGTTCAAATGAAGCATATTAACTACATAAATAAATCAAAAGTTCAAGTTTCAAAGGTATTAACTAATAGTTCGTTTCTTATCATTACAGCAGGCGAGGCGCAAATTGTCATTGATGAGCAGCCTTATTATGTACAGCGTTTCAGTATTTTTCACATTGGTAAATCTCAGTGTTTGCAGATTAATGCACAGCATAGTGTTAGCTACTTCCTCATACGTTATGAAGGAGATGTCATCTATAAAGATGCCTTTATGCAGCATTTACAGATGCAATATCAACCTTTTCAAATAAATTTCTCTTGTGTGCCTGCTAATCCAATAGCCATTCATAACATTCTTCAAGATATGTATAGCAGATGGATATCTGGCTCTATTCAAGATCATTTTTCAGTCAAAGCTTCTTTGTATGAATTTGTTTATCGTATGTTTCAGGAATTAGCAGATGGGCAGGGCAACCCACATGAAATGGATAAGGCAGAAGTAGCACGGCTGTATATTCATCAGCATCTTCACCAACCATTATCTATACAATCACTGGCAGATACGCTCCATATTAGTACACGGCATTTATTACGAATTTTTAAAGCACGCTATGGGGTAGGACCACAAATTTATTTACAGCAATTGAGAATTGAGCAGGCAAAACAATATTTGTTAGAAAATCAATTTGGTATAAAGGAAATTGCTATTTCACTTGGCTATGAAGATGAATACTATTTTAGTCGTGCCTTTAAAAAGGCTACAAATATGGCACCAAGTAATTTTAGGCTGAAATATACATCATTTATGTCTGAAATGGCCATTACAAATGAGAATCATTTTCAATACAATAAAAATCACCTCGCGCAAGCACACCGATTTGAGATTGGAGAAAATGAGATGATGATGCAAAAGATGATTCAACATATAAAACTGCCTTTTTTTCTGAGCCTGTTTGTTTTATTAGCTGCATGTAATGAAAATTCGGTCTCAACAAAAGTAGACCACACTACTTCAGATACTATAGAGACGAGAATGGTGACAGATGACAGTGGTCGTGAAGTAGAAATTCCAGTAAGAGCAAAAAGAGTCATCACAGACTGGTATCTAGGACAAATTTTAGCGTTAGATATTGTACCAGTAGGAGGCGTAACAGCTAACCTCGATTATGCAGCATTTCTAAAACAACACTACAAGGATGGGGAAATTACCAATATTGGTACTGATGGTAAGGTATCATTGGAAAAAATTCTAGAGCTAAAGCCGGATTTAATTATTACATGGAATCCAGAAGATGTAGGCAAGTATGAGAAAATTGCACCTACAATTGTTTTTGCTGAGGATGCTCATTCATCAGCTAGAGAGGAAATTGAGGCAATGGGGAATTATTTAGGAAGACAAAAAGAAGCAGAAATCTTTATGGATGAGTTTGAAGAACGTTTAGCCCAAGCTAAGGAAAAAATTAATGATGTAATTCCAGACGGAGCGACTTTTACTATTTACGAAATGTTTGAAAAAAATGCAACTATTGTTGGAAATTCAAGTGTATCGGGTGGTAGAGCACTCTATCAAATTTTGGGCATGAAACCACAAGAAAAAGTGCAGGAGTTATTTGATGCAAAAGAGGCGAGTGGTGGACGTTATGAGATCTCCTATGAGGTAGTAGGTGATTATGTAGGTGACTATAACTTCATGATTAACTTCTTTAACAAAGATGGGAAGTTGCCAGGCACTTGGACAAACTTAGATGTCGTAAAAAATAATCAAATCATAGAGCTTCCATCGGAATATTATTTTGCCTCAGATCCACTTTCGGGTCTCCATCAAGCTGAAGAGCTAGCTGACAAAATAGTAGAGTTTACCAAGGTTCAACAAAAATAACTAGATAGTAGATATGAAGATTGATATTGCAATAGGAGGCTACCAACCATGTTATTACAGCGATTTTTCTCATATTACAAACCGTATAAACGCTTATTTATTTTAGATTTTAGCTGCGCCATTTTAGTAGCATTAATTGAATTAGCATTTCCAATTGTTTTAAATAAAGTAATTGATGATATTTTGCCAGATGGCGAGCTAAAGTGGATTATTATGGCGAGTTTATTGCTTTTTGCTTTATATATCTTTAACTCCATTCTCCATTTCATCGTTTCCTACTGGGGGCATATGCTAGGGATTAATATTGAAACGGATATGAGAAAGGAATCCTTTAGCCATGTACAAAAACTTTCCTTCAGATACTTTGATAATAATAAAACGGGGCATCTTGTTTCCCGATTAACAAACGATTTAATGGATATCGGTGAGCTTGCTCACCATGGTCCAGAAGATATTTTTATTGCTGCTATGACCATTATAGGGACATTTGGTGTCATGTTTTACATAGATCCAACCTTTACAATACTTATTTTCCTACTTGTGCCGATCATCCTAGTTTTGACAATTATTTTCGGAAAGTTAATGTCCAAAGCATTCCGTCAAATGTTTGGTGATATTGCTGACTTTAATGCACGTGTTGAAAACAATGTCAGCGGTATTCGCGTTGTACAGGCTTTTACAAATGAGGATCATGAAATTAAACGCTTTAAGGTAAATAATGAAAGATTCCGAATGACCAAGTTGTTCTCTTATAAGGTTATGGCTTGGAATGAAGCAATTTCAGGTATTCTGACAAAGGTATTATCATTATTTACATTATTTGTTGGTGCTTATTTTGTGTTAAATGGTGATCTATCAAATGGGGACTTTATCGCATTTATTTTACTTTCCGGGATTCTGCTAGGCCCTATTAATAAAATCAATATGTTTATAGAAAGTTATCCAAAAGGGATGGCAGGATTTAGACGTTATATTGAATTCCTTGAAACAGAGCCTGAGATAGCGGATCGACCAGGAGCGAAGGACATCAATGAAATTGACGGAGAAATTACGTTCACAGATGTATCGTTTGGCTACTCGGATACAAATCGTGCTTTACATCAAATTAATTTAACGGTTCGTTCTGGTGAGACTGTTGCCCTTGTAGGTCCATCTGGGGCAGGGAAATCTACTATTTGCAGTTTGCTTCCCCGTTTTTATGATGTCAATGAAGGCTCCATTAAAATTGATGGTGTGGATATACGCGATTTCAAATTGCAATCATTGCGTGGCCATATTGGGATTGTTCAACAAGATGTCTTTTTATTTGATGGCACTATTCGTGATAATATCGCATACGGTAATTTGAATGCCAGTGAAGAAGATATTTGGTATGCCGCACAGCGCGCACAGCTGACTGATGTCATTAAGGCGCTCCCAGAGGGTATGGATACATTAATTGGTGAGCGGGGTGTGAAGTTATCTGGTGGTCAAAAGCAAAGATTATCCATTGCGCGAATTTTCCTGAAAAACCCAAAGATACTCATACTTGATGAAGCAACATCGGCATTGGACACTGAAACCGAACAAGCTATTCAACAAGCATTAAACGAGCTTTCCATTGGTCGTACGACGTTGGTAATTGCCCATCGATTAGCAACGATCAAAGATGCAGATAGAATTGTTGTTGTATCGAAAAAGGGCATTATTGAAGAAGGAACACATGAGCAATTAATGGAACGAAAACATGCTTATTATGGCTTGTATACAGCTCAATTTGGTCTACAAATATAAGGTTAGTTATAAGCTACTCTCAACAATGAAAGGAAGTTAATTATGTCAGTACTAGAAATAGATCGTGTGGCGATTGGTTATTCCTCGACGCTCATTGTCAATGATTTAAGTGTGGAAATTCCAAAAGGGCAAATCTCCACAATTATTGGACCGAATGGTTGTGGGAAATCTACTTTATTAAAGGCCGTGTCTCGTGTACTTCATACCCAAAATGGAGCTGTCTATTTAGATGGTAAAGCCATCCATCAATTGAAGACCAAGGAAGTTGCCAAAAGAATGGCTATTTTGCCTCAAACGGCAACAGCTCCAGGAGGCTTAACTGTATTTGAGTTGGTATCATATGGTCGCTTTCCTCATCAAGTCGGATTTGGCACATTACGCAAGGAAGACTATGAGTATATCCATTGGGCTATTGATGTGACAGGATTAAGGGATTTTAGTGATCGACCAATTGAAGCATTGTCGGGTGGCCAACGCCAAAGGGTGTGGATTGCCATGGCATTAGCACAAGGCACCGATATTCTAGTACTGGATGAACCAACCACATATTTAGATTTAGCCCATCAGCTAGATATTTTATTGCTTCTACAGAAGTTAAATAAAGAAGAAGGTCGAACAATAATCATGGTATTACATGATTTGAATCATGCGTCACGATTCTCCCACTTTATCATGGCCATGAGAGACGGGAATTTAATGGTAGATGGAAGTCCAGAAAAAGTAATGACAAAGGAAAATTTACAAAGCGTTTTTAATATTGATGCTGAAATGGCTGTTTGTCCATATAGTAATAATCCAATCTGCCTATCCTATCAGCTATACGATATGAAGAAATAAAATCTAGTCCGTATGTGTATTGGGAAGTTTATAAGGAGGAAATAGAATGACTACGTCGACAGGAGTAGGAGAGCTCAACGATTTAGAGGAGCTACAGAAACGATCTCATCCGATCCGTGGAGTAGTGGCTTTAATTGTAGGAGTAATTGGATTAATTTTAGCTATTGGCTTATCGATTTCTTTTGGTGCAGCAGATATTTCACTAGGTACTGTTTGGACAGCAGTTACCCATTTTTCACCGGAATTAACGACACATCAAATTATTCATGATATTCGCTTACCACGAGTACTTGGGGCTGCTCTAGTAGGAGCAAGCTTTGCAGTAGCCGGGGCGATTATGCAAGGTATGACACGTAACCCATTAGCAGATTCAGGATTGTTAGGCTTGAACTCAGGAGCCGCATTTATGTTGGCCGTGTGCTTTGCCTTTTTCCCTGGTATGCCATATATATTTTTAATTTTATGGTCCTTTATAGGAGCAGGTCTTGGGGTGGCCATTGTTTATGGTATTGGGTCACTGTCTAAAGGTGGCTTAACACCAATGCGACTTGTTTTAGCAGGTGCGGCTGTTAGTGCATTGCTTGGAGCGCTAGGAGAAGGAATTGCCCTTTATTACCGTATTGGTCAAGACCTGGCCTTTTGGTATGCAGGTGGTGTCTCGGGAACAAAATGGAGCCATCTACAAATACTATCACCTTGGATTCTTATTGCGATGATAGGAGCTCTTATCTTATCACGGTCAATCACTGTACTGAGCTTAGGGGAAGAAATTGCTGTTGGACTTGGTCAAAGAACGGCTGTTGTGAAAATATGGGGCATGATTATTGTGTTAATTTTAGCAGGTGCAGCAGTTTCTGTTGTTGGAGCAGTTGGTTTTGTAGGCTTAATAGTTCCTCATTTAACGAGATACATAGTGGGTCATGATTATCGCTGGATTATCACATGTTCTTTAGTATATGGAGCATTGCTTGTGGTGTTAGCTGATTTAGTAGCACGCATTATCAATCCACCTTATGAAACGCCGATTGGTGCTTTAATTGCCTTTATTGGTGTACCCTTCTTCCTTTATTTAGCGCGTAAAGGAGGGAAAGAGTTATGAGTAACAGCTACTTAACACCAAGTCAGCAGAAAACAAGAAAGAAAAATTTTATCATCATTGCTACATTGCTTGTTTTAATCTTTGTTACCTTTGTGATTAGTATGAATACTGGGGTGATTAAGCTAACGCCGTTGGAGGTTTTTAAGACTCTTTTTGGACAAGGAGATGCACAACAACAATTAATCTTATTTGAATTTAGGCTTCCACGAATTGTGATTGCTGTATTAGTGGGAATGGGCTTAGCTATTTCAGGGGCAATTTTACAAGGCGTTTCCAAAAATGCTTTAGCAGACCCAGGTATTTTAGGGATTAATGCTGGTGCTGGTCTTGCAGTTATGCTGTATATTTCATTTTTTCCAACAACGAAGGCAGCACCTGTTTATTTACTCCCTGTACTTGCCTTTGTCGGAGCAGGCTTAACAGCAGTGCTAATTTATTCACTTTCTTATAAACGACACGAAGGTATTACACCGATGCGCTTAATTTTAACAGGGGTGGCTATAGCAGCCGGAATTAGCTCGGCAATGATTGTGCTAACACTACGGCTATCACCTGAAAATTATCAATTTGTGGCTACATGGCTGGCGGGGAGCATTTGGGGTTCAAATTGGAGATTTGTTCTCTCGCTGCTACCATGGCTAGTGATCTTATTACCATTTGTTTATGCGAAATCGCGGGTATTAAACATTTTAAATTTAGGCGAATTAACAGCTGTTGGATTAGGTGCCTCGATTGAAAGAGAGCGCCGTTGGCTATTAGCGGCAGCTGTTGGTTTAGCAGGAGCTAGTGTTTCTGTAAGTGGTGGTATTGGCTTTGTAGGGCTTATTGCCCCACATTTGGCTCGCCAGCTGGTTGGAGCAAAGCATCAATTTTTACTTCCTGCGGCGGCATTATTGGGTGGTTTCCTCGTATTAATGGCTGATACGATAGGTCGTTCTATTCTCGAGCCTTCAGAAATTCCAGCAGGGATTGTAGTAGCCGTTATAGGCGCTCCTTATTTCTTGTATTTATTAGCACGATTAAAGGAATAAATAGTGAAGGTACCTTGGTGAACAATAAAAGTGTATGAGCCGAGTGCAAATTGACGGAATTAAGATGAAGGAGATGGAATGTAAAAATGGAGAACGAACTCTATGATGTAACGATTGTTGGCGGTGGCCCAGCAGGTCTCTATACAGCCTTTTATAGTGGGATGCGAGATTTAAAAACGAAAATTATCGAGTATAGCTCTCAGCTTGGTGGTCGTATGTTAATTTATCCCGAAAAAATGATTTGGGACGTTGGTGGAGTTACCCCTATTTTAGGTAGACAGCTCATCAAACAGCTTGTTGAACAAGCTCAAACCTTCGATCCAACAATTATATTAAATCAAAAGGTGGAAGGATTAGAAAAGCAACCAGATGGAACATTTATTTTAACGTCCTCAACGGGTGAAAAGCATTTTTCCAAAACAGTGATTTTGGCGGTTGGTTATGGCGTTCTGACGATGCAAAAGCTTGAAATAGAAGGAGCAGATCGCTATGAAGTAACTAATTTACACTACACTGTACAGGAATTAGAGATTTTTCGGAATAAACATGTCTTAATTTCAGGTGGTGGTAATTCAGCTGTCGATTGGGCGAATGAGTTAGAGCCGATTGCAGCAAGTGTGACCATCGTTCATCGTCGTGAGGACTTTGGTGGTCATGAAAAGAACGTTTTACGGATGAAGGAATCCTCCGTATGTGTAAAAACACCATTTGAAGTAGTGCAATTACATAGTGATGGGGATTTAATACAGTCTGTATCGATTATGAATAAAGAGACGAATGAGATAGAGCGAGTTGAAGTAGATGCCGTTATTGTGAACCATGGCTTAAAATGTGATTATGGTGCACTAGAAGAATGGGGATTACATATTAAAGATGGTGTGGCACTCGTCAATGAAAAGAGGGAAACTAATATAGAAGGAATCTATGGTGCAGGTGATTTTATTGATCATCCAAGTAAAGTTAGGTTAATAGCAGGTGCCTTTACAGATGGTATATTAGCGTTAAATAGTGCAAAGCTATTAATAGAACCTGATGCACCAAAGGTTGCTTATGTGTCTTCTCATAATATCCGATTCAAAGAGCGAAATGAAAAAATAGGGTTACAAGACAATGATTATCGAGAAGTTCGAGGATAAAAACGATGGATATCTTTCTTTTGATATTTTTTTCTTGAAAATAATAAAACGACTATGCTATACTTCTTAGGTATGCAACGTGTACATATATAGCTGATGGTTTCACTCATATTCGGGCTATGTAAGGTACAGTTCGATAATACTCTGTTCCAGATGGTTCAGGGCGAGAGGAGAAAACGAATATGAAACAAGGAATTCATCCAGACTACAAAGAAGCAACAGTAACTTGCTCTTGTGGGAACACTTTCAAAACTGGTTCAGTAAAAGAAAACATCGTTGTCGAGTTCTGCAACGAATGTCACCCATTCTATACTGGCCGTCAAAAATTCGCGTCTACTGATGGTCGCGTGGATCGTTTCAACAAAAAATACGGTCTTAAAAACTAATGTTAGTTTAATACCTGCCAAGCATGTGCTTGGCAGGTATTTTTTTCAGTAAATATGACACGTTGATGCAAGTCTTTTCAAAATACAGATCGACCAAAAGAAAGGGAGAAGACAGTATGGCGCAGCTATATTTTAAACATGGTGCAATGAATAGTGGAAAATCAATAGAGATTTTAAAAGTTGCCCATAATTACGAAGAACAGCAGAAACCTGTAATGATGTTTACATCAGGTTTAGATACACGTGATGAGGTTGGCTTTGTTTCTAGTCGAGTAGGTTTAAGACAGCAAGCCATTCCTGTTTATGAAGATACAAATATTTTTGAGCTTGTGCAAAACAATGCGGTTAAACCATACTGTGTACTTGTGGATGAAGTTCAATTTTTAAAAAAAGCTCATGTTTTACAACTAGCTAACATTGTGGATGAATTAGATATTCCAGTTATGGGCTTTGGCTTAAAAAATGATTTTCAAAATGAGCTGTTCGAAGGCAGCCAATACATGCTTACATATGCAGATAAAATTGAAGAAATGAAAACCATTTGTTGGTTCTGTCATAAAAAAGCAACGATGAATTTACGAGTAGATGGAAATGGACAGCCTGTATATACGGGAGATCAAATTCAAATTGGTGGAAACGATTCCTATTATCCTGTATGTCGAAAATGTCATGCTCATCCTTCGCTATAATGGAGGACTAAGAAAAAGTGGCGTAGATGCGAAAAGTTTTTTATACTAAGTAGTGGACATAAACATTGTAAATAACCATTATGCATTAGCGTAATTTTAATGGAGAGCTCTTGAAAAATAGGAGCAATTTAAGAAACTAAATTGAGGTGAAATCCATGTTTGATCGATTACAAGCAGTGGAGGATCGCTATGAAAGGCTGACAGAGCTTTTAAGCGACCCAGATATTGTTAATGACAGTAAGAAATTACGTGAATATTCGAAGGAACAATCAGATATCCAAGAAACTGTGGATACGTATCGTGAATATAAAAATGTCAAAGAGCAATTAGTAGATACACGTGAAATGTTAGATAGCGAAAAAGATCCTGATATGCATGAAATGGTAAAGGAAGAATTTAACCTATTAAAAGCTCAGCAGGAAGAACTTGAAGAACGTTTACGTATTTTATTAATTCCCAAAGATCCTAATGATAATAAGAACGTTATTATGGAAATTCGTGGAGCAGCTGGCGGAGATGAGGCAAATATTTTTGCGGGTGATTTATTCCGCATGTATTCTCGTTATGCAGAAACACAAGGCTGGAAAATTGATATTATGGAAGCCACTCCAAACCCGATGGGCGGCTATAAAGAAGTAATCTTTATGATTAACGGACAAGGTGCTTATTCAAAGTTCAAATTTGAAAATGGTGCCCACCGTGTACAACGTGTACCAGCTACCGAATCACAAGGACGTATCCATACATCTACAGCAACAGTAGCCTGTTTACCGGAGGTAGAGGAAGTAGACGTTGAAATTCATGAAAAAGACATTCGTGTAGACACATTCGCATCTTCAGGTGCAGGTGGTCAATCCGTAAATACAACGATGTCTGCGGTCCGTATGACCCATTTACCAACAGGTGTTGTAGTTTCCATGCAGGATGAGCGTTCGCAAATTAAAAACCGTGAAAAGGCAATGAAAATTTTACGCGCTCGTGTAGCAGATATGTATATGCAAGAGGCACAAAAAGAGATCGATGCCACACGTAAGTCTGCTGTGGGTTCTGGTGATCGCTCTGAGCGAATTCGCACATACAATTATCCACAAAACCGTGTAACAGACCACCGTATTGGGTTAACAATTCAAAAGCTAGATCAAATCGTCGAGGGTAGATTGGACGAAATTATCGATACGCTTATTTTAGAAGAACAAGCATCGAAGCTAGAGCGTTTAAATGATGACTTATAAAAATGTGATGGAGGCCCTTGAGTGGGCTTCTTCTTTTTTAGTGGATAATGGTCGGGAGCAAACTGCGGCACGTATTGTTATGCAGCATATACTTGGTACAAGCTATTCAGAGGTTATGCTACATTTACAGGATAAATTAACAGAAGCACAGCAAGTAAAATTTAAAGCCCTTATAGAGGAACATGTCAATGGTCGCCCAGTTCAGTATTGTGTGGGAAGTGAGGAGTTTTATGGTCGTTCATTTATCGTCGATGAATCAGTATTAATTCCTCGACCGGAAACGGAAGAACTGATTCTTGGCACTATCAATCGTATGACTAAACTATTTCAACACCAAGCATTGAAGGTAGCTGATATAGGTACAGGCAGTGGTGCTATTGCCATTTCAATGAAGCTGGAGTGTCCTACGTTAACGGTCGTAGCTACTGATTTATCTGAAGCTGCATTAGCGACAGCACAAAAAAATGCACAGAGATTAGAGGCTAATATTGATTTTAGGCTGGGAGATTTAACTGCTCCGCTCGCAGGTGAGAAGTTTGATATTGTTTTATCGAACCCTCCCTATATCGCTTTTGAAGAGGCGCAGGCTATGTCGGATGTTGTATTAAAGCATGAGCCTCATAGCGCGTTATTTGCTGAGGAAGATGGTCTTATTTTATATCGACAATTAGCAGAGCAATTGCCAGCGTATATGAATAGACCAGCATTAATTGGGTTAGAAATCGGTTATACACAAGGTGAAAAAGTAGCAAAGTTCTTTCAAGATAGTTTTCCACAGGCTACGATTTCGATAGAAAAAGATATTAATGGTAAACCGCGAATGATTTTTTGTGAGATTCATGTATAAAGTGTCTTCATCTTGCCAACAATGTTGAGCAAGGAGGGATTTACATGTTAAATGAATACAAGATTATTAGATTACCTAAACAAAATATCTTTCTAGCGTTTGCTAGATTAGTAGTAGTGGCCATTGCTTTACAGCTATGTGTTTTATATATGCCATCATTAGTAGGTTTTGCAAAAGAGGCTACTAATCAAGAACAAGAAAAAGATTTTAGAATTCGTGTAATTGCTAATAGCAATACAGCACAAGATCAGCATGAGAAAGAGCAGCTTGTTGAAGAATTAAAACCCTATTTTATGCAAGTAGTAACTGCAGGAGTTTCAGGGAATGAGCAAATTCAAACGTTAAAGCAACAAATTGAAACAGAATTAAGCAAAAATTATCCACAGATAGATACACAGGTAGTGGTTGGGGATAACTTATTTCCGCCTAAAAGACAGGGAGCGGTATTATATCCACAAAATGTGTATCACTCCATTGTAGTTAAAATTGGTGATGCGCGTGGTGATAACTGGTGGTGCAGTATATTCCCATCCATTTGTGAGCCCGAAAAAGAAGAAGTAAAAGCAGAAGAGCCAGAAGAGGAAGAGCAAGTAACATTCTTTATTTGGGAATGGATTAAAGGGCTTTTTGCATGAATTGTTCACAAATTCAGATAACTTATGCACATTTTTTAAGCAGTTATAAACAATTTGTGGATAATTCAGTAAGAATCAATAAATGAAGGTAGGTTTTAAACATGGAAACCGTTTGCAAGGTTGTGGACAGTAATGTGAATAGTCAAATAAATTATACACAAGCTGTGGATATCTTAAATGCGGGAGAGGTAGTAGCATTTCCGACAGAAACGGTTTATGGGCTAGGTGCTGTTGCAACAAATGATACGGCAGTAAAGAAGATATTTGAAGCGAAGGGCCGCCCTTCAGATAACCCTTTAATTGTTCATGTTGGTACAAAAGAGGAAGTAACGAACTATATAGAACATATTTCTGAAATAGCCAAACAATGCATCGATTTATTTTGGCCAGGACCGTTAACGCTTGTAATGCCTGCTAAACCAAATGTGCTGGCTCAAAGTGTAACGGCTGGATTATCGACTGTCGGCATCCGTATGCCAGACCACCCAGTAGCACTTGCCTTATTACAGCAGCTTCAAAAACCACTTGCTGCGCCAAGTGCTAATCGTAGTGGTAAGCCGAGTCCAACAGAAGCTATCCATGTTTTAGATGATTTGGGAGGGTACATACCTTATATTTTGGATGGAGGTTCCACAGGCATTGGGTTAGAATCCACTGTATTAGATGTGACACACGAGCCTCCAGTAATTTTACGTCCGGGTGGCATTACGAAGGAGATGCTTGAAGCAACAATTGGTCCGGTTATTCAACCAACCAAAATAGAGCAGAAACTAGAAGAGACACCAAAGGCTCCAGGCATGAAATATACACATTATGCACCAAATGCGCCGGTATACTTAATCAATTGCCATGATGGGGAAGTAAGCGAAGCTGTTCAACAATTACAGCAGCAAGGACATGAAGTAGCACTTCTTGCACCTCAAAATTTCCAACATATTAAAGCTGATTTTTACTTCTCAGTAGGTGAAGAGGGAAGTAAAGAAGACATGGGTGCTTCGTTATACCATGCACTTAGAGCATGTGATAAAACAACAGCTACCGTTATTTTAGCTACGACAACTTCGACTGAAGGCGTAGGGGCAGCTATTATGAATAGACTTGAAAAGGCTTCTGGAGGCAAATGGTATTCATTGTAAATAAAAATGAGTGACAAAAGACATTAATAAATTTACATGTCTTTTGTCCTTTTTTTATAGGCAGGGATCCTCTTTATAAAAAGGAAAATCTTATGTGGACAAATATGATAATAATGTGTTTTCGAGCATAAAATGATAATATATTAGGGAGAGAAGGAGTGTATTCTTGCAGGGAATTCTTGCAGGTATATTAACGTCTGTTGATGTTATTGGTCTATATGTATTGCTGCCAAATGTTAGATATCGCTTATTTTTATCACTATGGACGGCTGCACTGCATATGCTTTTTCCTTTGTTGGGATTTGAATTAGGAAACTATTTAGTTCGTTTTCTATTAGAATGGGGACAATGGATATCGAGTATTTTGTTATTTTGCATGGGCATGCATTTACTATTATTCTCTCATCGGGATGAAAAAGTAACAATTTCCCCCGTACTTTTAGCTGTGACTGCAAGCCTAGATACCTTTTCAGTTAGTGTTTCTTTTGGTATGCTAAACTTAGAAAAAACCATTTTTATAATGAGTGCAGGCTTGAGTGCTTTGATTTGTGCCTATGGGTCGTTAGTCATTGCACGTAGGAGCCAAGTCTTTTTTGGAAATAAAATTCAAATCATTGCTGGCATTATATTTATAATTATGAGTATCCTAGCTATTCAGCAATAATTCAATATAAATCGGAGAGTGATAAGTGTGAAAATATTATTTGTTTGTACAGGCAATACTTGTCGCAGTCCAATGGCAGAAGTCATATTAAAACATAAACAAATAGACAATTTAGAAGTACGTTCTGCAGGTATTTATGCTATGCCTAATGCCCAACTGTCAGCACATGCGCAACAAGTGTTAAATGAAGCTCAAATGTCTCATCAGCATTCTGCAACACAATTATCCATGGTAGAAATGGAATGGGCAGATTTAGTCCTAACAATGACTACCGCTCACAAAGACACTGTCATCTCAAGCTTCCCAGGCACTGATCATAAAGTATTCACATTAAAAGAGTATACAAATGAAGGTAGCCTGGAGAATGTAGTAGATCCTTACGGCGGTAACAGAGCAATATACGAAGCAACATTTGCGGAACTACATGAATTGGTTGATCGATTAATAAAAAAACTACAATAGAATTGAGGAGCCCTATGAAAAAACAATTTGGTTTACGACTTAAATTGGTGTTATTTGTGAGCGTGCTAGCATTAATTACTTACAGTATCAGTTTTATATTTATTGAATTCTTACAACCGACCTTCTTCCCAAGTATTAATGGAAAAGTATTTCAAGTGGTGACGTATGCATTAGGAATCACATGGTCAGGTATATTGGCTGCCATCTTTAGCGTGATCTTAATTAAACCTTTACAACAACTTGAGCATTCCGCAACTCTAGTAGCAGAGGGAAAAATTGGGCAGGATGTTCAGATGCCTAAAACAAACGATGAGATTCGTTCGGTTGCAGAGGCATTTCAACAAATGGTATTAAATTTACGTCAAATGGTGGAAAGTATTGACCAAAATTTTCAACAGACCAATCAATCGATTATTCAGCTCTCAGATGAAGCGGGAGTCGCTACTCGAAAAGCAGAAGGTATTGCTTCAACCGTTAAGCATATTTCGGCAGGAGCTGAAGCATCTGCGACAGCTGTACAAGATACCGCTGAGGCAATTGAGGATGTACGAGCTCTTGCGACAGAAGTAAATAGTAGAGCAGAAGCATCGGCATCACAATCTAAAGAGATTTTACATAATTTATCGACAACAACAAATGCAATCGAAACATTAGTTAATAGTATTCAACAAATAGCTACTGGTAACAATGAGGCATTAAAAAGCATTCATGCTTTAGAAGAAAATGCTGGCCAAGTAGAGCGCATTATTGGCTTAGTTGGTGATATTGCGGCACAAACAAATTTACTAGCTTTAAATGCATCTATTGAAGCGGCTCGTGCTGGAGAACATGGAAAAGGCTTCGCTGTGGTTGCGGAGGAAGTGCGTGGTTTAGCAGATGAAAGTGCAAAAGCTGTGCAAGGGATTACAGCTCTAATCCAATCTATGCAGCAAAATGTTGAAGTCGTAGTCAAACAAATGAATGAACAGGTAGCATTTGCAACGAAAGAAGCAGATCGCGTATCTGAAACAACAACAGCTGTAGAAGGTATGTCGTCTAACGTACATGAAATGGCAACAGCGATTGTAGAGATATCTTCACTAATTGAACAGCAGATGCATAATATTGAAACTACTGCTCGTCAATCACAAGAAGTGGCTGCAATTGCAGAGGAAACATCAGCAGGTGCACAAGAAGTTCGTAGTGCGGCTGAAGAACAAGCCTACGCCATTGAACAAGTAGAGCACCTAGCGCAAAGTTTAAAAAAGCAATCAGAAGCTTTGCATAAAGTGATTCAACAATTTGATCGACAGGCTTAGTCACAAAAAGCTGTTTATAAATGCGGTGAAAAATCGGATTTATAGACAGTTTTTTTATTTTTGGAAAAAATAGTGATACAGTTTGTCCACTGTAAATAAAAAATGAGAAAAACTTTAGTAGATAGAATATTACAACAAAAGACCATTATCCGAATTTATTAACATGATATTCACAATATCCACAGAAAAAGAGATATAAAAGTGAATGATTTTTAGCTAAGTAACAATAAATGTTCGTCTTTTAGGAGAAATCAGCATAAAAATACAAGAAAAATCGTGTTATTCTTCAGAAAGAAGTGGTACACTAAGGTTGACTATAATTCGAAAAGAGGGAACCCAGTGAGAATAGCAATTTCTTCTGATCACGGAGGTAACAACCTACGTCGTGAGATCATGCAGCTACTAGATGAGCTTCATATTAGCTACGAAGATTTTGGTCCACAATCTGCGGATTCAGTAGACTATCCGGATTACGCAAAGCCAGTTTCTGATGGTGTAGCCAACGGAGAATTTGATAAAGGTATTTTAATTTGTGGCACGGGAATTGGTATGTCTATTGCTGCAAATAAGGTGAAAGGTATTCGTTGTGCATTAGTGCATGATGTATTTAGTGCAAAGGCAACGCGATGCCATAATGACTCTAATATTTTAGCTATGGGTGAACGTGTTATTGGCCCAGGTCTTGCACGTGAAATTGTCCAAACTTGGCTAGAAACTGAGTTTGAAGGTGGTCGTCATACACGACGCATAGAAAAAATTACGGAACTTGAGCAATAAAGGATTGTTATTCCATATATGACATTCATCAAGGATGTCATGTATGGCATGATTTTAATGGCTATAAATGAAGGAGCTGAGCTTAATGGTTGTAAAACAAATACGAACGCATTTGACTCAGTTACTCAGTGAATTTGAAGAGCAGGTAACATTACGACCTCATACAATTTTTGTCGTAGGATGCTCTACATCTGAAGTGATTGGTCAGAAAATTGGCACAGCAGGTGCATTGGAGATAGGAGAAGCCATTTTCGAGCCGTTACAAGAATTCGCAATGAAACACCAGCTACATTTAGCGTTTCAAGGCTGTGAGCATATTAATCGTGCTATTACGATGGAGGCATCAACTGCTGAACAATTTGGCTACGATCCAGTGGCGGTAGTCCCAGTACGTACAGCTGGTGGCTCTATGTCCGCTTATGCCTATACGCGATTTACTAATCCTGTGGTTGTTGAAACCATTCAGGCACATGCAGGTATAGATATTGGACAAACATTAATTGGTATGCACTTGAAAGCAGTAGCTGTCCCAGTTCGCACATCAGTGAAAATGGTGGGAGAAGCAGTGGTGACGATTGCAACAACACGCCCAAAGCTAATTGGCGGGGAACGTGCTGTATATAAATAATAAAGGATACTAGGAGGCTTTTTCTAACATGGCATATGAAAAATTAGCAGTACAAGACAAAGCAGTATTAGAAGGAATTCTTGCAGAAAAAAAACGTCAACAAGCAAATATCGAATTGATTGCATCTGAAAATTTTGTATCCGAAGCAGTTATGGAAGCGCAAGGTTCTGTACTGACAAATAAATACGCAGAAGGTTATCCAGGTAAACGCTACTATGGTGGCTGTGAACATGTAGACGTAGTTGAAGATATTGCACGTGATCGTGTGAAAGAAATCTTTGGTGCAGAATACGCAAACGTGCAACCACACTCTGGTGCGCAAGCAAATATGGCTGTATACCACACAATTTTAGAACCAGGCGATACGGTTCTTGGTATGAACCTTTCTCATGGTGGTCACTTAACACATGGATCTCCTGTAAACTTCTCTGGTATTCTTTATAATTTTGTGGAATATGGTGTAACAAAGGACACACAAGTTATCGATTATGAGGATGTACGTCAAAAAGCATTAGAACATAAGCCGAAACTTATAGTTGCGGGAGCTTCTGCGTACCCACGTGAAATTGACTTCTCTAAATTCCGTGAAATCGCAGATGAAGTAGGTGCATACTTCATGGTGGATATGGCACACATAGCTGGTCTTGTAGCTGTTGGTGAGCATCAATCGCCAGTTCCATATGCAGACTTTGTTACATCGACTACACATAAAACATTACGTGGACCACGTGGCGGATTAATTCTTGCATCGAAAGAATGGGAGCAAAAATTAAACAAGTCTGTATTCCCAGGAATTCAAGGTGGGCCATTAATGCATGTCATTGCTGCTAAAGCTGTAGCATTTGGCGAAGTACTGCAACCAGAATTTAAAGACTATGCAAAACAAATAAAATTGAATGCAAAAGCTTTAGCCGAAGTCCTTATTGCTGAGGGTGTTGAAATTGTATCTGGCGGTACAGATAACCACTTATTACTATTAAACGTTAAATCTCTTGGTCTGACAGGTAAAGTAGCAGAACATGCATTAGATGAAGTGGGTATTACAACTAACAAAAACACAATCCCTTACGATACGGAGTCTCCATTTGTTACTTCAGGTATTCGTATCGGTACACCAGCTGTTACATCTCGTGGATTTAAAGAGGAAGATATGAAAGAAGTGGGTGCAATTATTGCAGCAGTTCTTAAAAACCCTGAAGATGAAGCAGTTAAAGCGGACGCAAAAGATCGCGTAAAAGCATTAACAGATAAACATCCATTATACGCTTAATATCATTCTAAAACTGTGTTTAAAGTGGGAAATTCACTTTAAACACAGTTTTTTATTTTGAAAAGTAGGTCGAACAATGAAATACATATTTTTTCTAATTAAGAATAATAACACTCTTATTTTTGAATAAATTTACATATAATCGATAGAAAGGGATTATTATAGTTGGCTGAGGTCAGATTGTGTACTAAAAAAGAAGTTTTTTTTAATAAAAGTGAAAATTTAATTAAATTTTATGTACAATGGAAATGGGATGAAGTGATAGAGAAGGAGGGGTTGGATGGTCACTAAATCGTTAGATATAGATAATGATGCCTTATTAAATAGTATTCTCAATTTAGGGGATAATTCTAAGGAAAGCTTCGTAATTTTTGATGCAACAAATCATCATAGTATAGTAGAGTGTAATGAATCTTTTTGTAGTCTTACAAATGCTTCAAGGTCACAAATCCTAAAAACAAATTATTTTACATGGCTATTAGATGAAAAAAAGACAACCATAAAAAAGATTAAAGAAAAAATACATAATGGTATCATGGTACAAGCGAAGCTACATCATAAAGGTATCAATAAACCCCCATTTTGGGCTGAAATTCAAGCTCTACCATTTCGAAATGATGCAAATGTAACGCAATATGTGCTAGTCCTTATGAAGGACGTTACGTATTATCATACGGAAGATTTCTTAATGCGTTTAGAGAATGATATGTATAAGGCGATAGAGAGAGATAGCTCTTTTGAGCAAAAGATGCATATTATTTGTCGCGGACTGGATGAGTTTTTTATGCCGAATACTTCCAGTATGGTACTCATCAAAACAGAGAGCAATTTATTACAGACTTTTACGGATAATGGTAGATCAAAAGATGTACCGAGATGCTGTGAAAATACCGATTTTTTTACGAAGGTTATGCAATCAGAAACCTCTATTTTTATTAAAAATTTAGATGAGGTGCATATTCCAGATGAGCATAGACAATTTGCTGCTTTTTCACACAAAGCGTATGGATTATTTATACCTATACGCAATCAACAGCGACAAGTAATAGGGCTTTTTTCAATATATTATCAGCAAGCACATAGTGACCTTGCATATTTCACAAATATGTTTCGAAAAGTTAGTGCACTGGTTGCCTTAGCATATACGTATGCAAGAACACAGAGAAAAATATGGGATTTAGCCTATACCGACATTACAACAGGTTTACCTAATCGTCATAGCTTTGTGAATTGCCTCGAAAAAGAGGCTGAACGTGGACAAAATGGTTATATCAAAATTGTGAAACCAAGCGAATTTCATCAAGTGGTTGAACTGTATGGACGTGAATTTGGTGATGAATTATTAAGGCAGCTCGCCAAACGTCTAGAGCAAGACAAGCCAGGGGATCGCGAATATATTGCGAGATTTACAAGCTCTAGTCTTATTCTATCCACGATGACCTTTAATGAAAATTTAAATAATTATGAAAGGCGCATCAAGGAGACGATTCGGCAGCCCTTTATAATAGGAGGAAAGCAAATTTACATCACGTTAAAAACAGGGATTGCTTCCTTTAATGATGCTATAAAAATTAATGATGCAATTCGGTTTGCAGATAATGCGCTTTCGTCTGCTACTGATAAACCGGGTACACATACAGAAATTTTTACGACAGAAAAAAATGACGTTCTAGTACAGCAAATGACAGTATTAAATCATTTGTCCCAAGCAATCAAAAATAAAGAAATTACAGTCCATTTACAGCCAAAAGTAGATTTACGTAATGGAGAGATTCAAAGTATAGAGGCACTTGCACGATGGGTATCCCCGAAGCTGGGCTTTGTGTCTCCAGCCATCTTTATTCCAGTAGCGGAAAGTGCGGGAAAGGTTAGAGAAATTGACGTTCAAGTTTTAGAAATTGTGCTATCGTGGCTGGCAGAACGTCAAAAGGTAGGGAAGAAATTAGTGAAAATAGCGGTCAATATTTCACCAGATCATTTCTACTATACGCATTTCGTTCAAGATACGCTAAAGCTCGTTAGGAAATATGAAATAGATCCAAGTAATATTATATTAGAGGTAACAGAAAATATAGGGTTAGTAGACTTCCAATCTGCCTTTACAATTATTCAGGAATTAAAAAGCTATGGTTTCAAAACATCCGTGGATGATTTCGGAACAGGATTTTCTTCATTGAGCTATCTGCAACAATTACCATTCACAGAATTAAAAATTGACAGAAGCTTTATTAATGCCTTAGAGGACCCTGCAACGCTTGCTATTGTACGCTCAATTATTCAATTGGCATTAAACTTAGGAATGATTTCTGTTGCAGAGGGAATAGAAACAGAAGAACAGGTTGAAATACTCCGTGCTTTAGGTTGTACAGTCGGACAGGGGTATTTCTATTTTAAGCCAATGGCAATAGAACAATTAGATACAATTCTGGATCAATAACTTACTTTGGTCAAAGAAAATTTAATAAAAGGAGTCACCTTAAATTTATTTTTGAGGCGATTCCTTTTTTCTGTTATACTAGTTGAGATAAAAATGAAATCCGAACGGTTAGGAGAGAATCCCTTTGAGCAAAGTCTATGTATTTGATCATCCACTAATCCAACACAAATTAACTTATATTCGCGACAAGAATACAGGTACAAAAGAATTTCGTGAGCTAGTAGACGAAGTAGCAACACTTATGGCATTTGAAATTACACGTGATATGCCGGTGGAAGAAATTGAAATTGAAACACCTGTAACGATTGCTAAAACAAAAGTACTTTCTGGTAAAAAGCTTGCAATTGTACCGATTCTACGTGCAGGAATTGGTATGGTAGATGGTGTACTAAAGCTTATCCCAGCCGCAAAAGTTGGACATATTGGTCTTTATCGTGACCCTGAAACATTAAAACCAGTTGAATATTACGCAAAGCTTCCAGCAGATGTGGAAGAACGTGATTTTATTATCGTAGATCCAATGTTAGCAACTGGTGGTTCAGCAGTGGAAGCAATTCACTCATTGAAAAAACGTGGAGCTAAAAACATTAAATTCATGTGCTTAATCGCTGCACCAGAGGGTGTCAAAGCTATTCAAGAAGAGCATTCAGACGTAGATATTTATATTGCTGCTTTGGATGAAAAACTAAACGATCATGGTTATATTGTACCAGGTCTAGGTGATGCCGGAGACCGCCTATTCGGCACGAAGTAAAAATGGTGTTATGAAATTTCCTCATTTAGGAAACTAATAATTTGTGAAAGCGTCCTTCAAATTTGAAGGGCGTTTCATAGTATGTTTAGGTAAGTACTCCTCATGTTGGACTTCAACTGGTGTGGTGTCCTTTTCATACAATAACAAAAAGGACGGTGCAGATCGTTTTGATGAAAAAATGGAAAGTAATGACGATTTTTGGTACAAGACCAGAAGCAATTAAAATGGCTCCTCTTGTTTTAGAGTTACAAAAGTATCCTGAGCAAATAGAATCTATTGTCACAGTAACGGCACAACATCGCCAAATGCTAGATCAAGTACTAGAGACATTTGAAATAACACCAAACTATGATTTAAATATAATGAAAGATCGTCAAACATTAATTGATGTGACGACAAACGCATTAAAAGGTTTGGATCAAGTAATGAAAGAAGCTCAGCCAGATATCGTATTGGTACACGGTGATACAGCGACGACTTTTATTGCAAGCTTGGCGGCGTTTTATAACCAAATCGCAATTGGACATGTGGAAGCAGGACTGCGAACTTGGAACAAGTATTCACCATACCCAGAAGAAATGAATCGTCAGTTAACAGGTGTAATGGCTGATTTACATTTTGCGCCAACCGAAGTATCTAAAAAGAATCTTATCGATGAAAATAAGAATGCTGATACCATTTTTGTTACAGGTAATACAGCCATTGATGCATTGGCAACAACTGTTAGTGAACATTACACGCATCCCGTATTAGATAAAATTGGCGAAGATCGCATGATTTTATTAACAGCACATCGACGCGAAAATCTGGGTGAGCCAATGCGTCATATGTTCAAAGCAATTACAAGGATTTTAGCTGAGCATGATGATGTTCAAGTAGTATATCCGGTGCATATGAATCCTGCAGTAAGAGAAATCGCGAATGAAATTTTAGGTGACAATGAACGAGTACATTTAATAGAGCCACTTGAAGTATTTGATTTCCATAACTTTGCAGCGAATTCTTACATGATTTTAACAGACTCAGGTGGCGTCCAAGAAGAGGCACCATCATTAGGGAAGCCAGTACTTGTCCTTAGAGACACAACAGAGCGCCCAGAAGGAATTGCAGCTGGAACGCTAAAGCTAGCAGGAACTGAAGAAGATACTATTTACACTTTAGCTAAAGAATTGTTAACGGATAAAAAGGCTTATGAGGCGATGGCACATGCATCAAATCCATATGGTGATGGACATGCATCTAAACGAATTGTAGAGGCATTGCTAGTTTTTTTACAAAAAACTAAATAATGTACTATATTTAATTCGGAAAAATAAGTCTAATGTACCTATTGAGTTGGGTAAGCTAATTTATGAGCATAATTATGTCGTAAATTAGCTTTTTCTATGAGTCAAGAAAAAGAGAACATTTGAAACTATGAAATTTCATACACAAATTTGTCAACAATTTGACAAGAGTATATAGGTTGTGAAGTTTTTCTCTATTACCAATTGACTTCAAATATCTCCTATTGTATGCTTACAAAGGGTAAGAATGATAAGGGTTTCAGTTCATAATTAGGACGTTGAAACACTTGTTATATCAACTTTCTACTAAATTGACAGTTCAAAATAAAACTGTCGATTTGCAACGTTTTGTGCGTTTCGGTTTTTACCGAGTTGGTAAGGGGTGTAAGTTATTTTTTGGGTATTTACACCTGTAATTGAAATGACTCTCCCATTACTATTCCGCTGTGAGTAGTGCCTTTCACTGCTCTTTTCTGATTTCACATGGTGGTCAGCAAACGCTTTCAATACTCGAAAATTTGATTCAGGAGATTACAACCAATGCTAGATTTGCATCACATTTTTGCTGTGCAGAAGAGGGCGTTATTTTTTTTGCTTGCACTCTGCGCATTAGGCTGGGGATTCACTTCCTTTCAAACTGTATTTGCGGGCATCGCAGTCGGTGCATTCTTTGGTACGTATAATTTTTGGATTCTAGTTCGCCGTATGGAGAAGTTTGACAGGTCCATTAGTGAAGGGAAGAAAATAGGCTCACTTGGTACAGCACTTCGCTTTGGATCAGGTGTTGCGGCAGTCGCAATAGCCATTTCGTTGCCAAACTATTTTCACTTAATTAGCACGGTCATAGGGCTAATGATTCCGTACGTTTTTCTCTTTGTCGAGAGAATTGTGTCACATGTAAGGAACCGCTAATGTGCTTTAAATTAGAAAGAGAGGTGAAAAATAACAATGAATCATGAAGCTCCGTTACTAGAAGTCGGTTTTTTAACATTTAATAAATCGACAGTTATGATGTTACTAGTTGCTGCAATTATCGTATTTTTAATTGCCTTTATTTCAACTAGAAGCCTAAAACTAAAACCAACTGGTATGCAAAACTTCATGGAATGGATTATGGACTTCGTTAAGAATATCATCAAAAGCAACATGGACTGGAAAACTGGTGGTCGATTCCACATTCTCGGTATTACGTTAATTATGTTTATCGCAGTATCTAACTTATTAGGTCTTCCATTCTCGATCGTTTATGGTCATGAACTTTGGTGGAAATCACCAACGGCTGACCCAACTGTAACGATGACGTTAGCAACGATGATTTTAGTTTTATCGCATTTCTATGGTGTTAAAATGAAGGGTACAGGGCATTATGCTGGTACATTCTTTAAACCAATGTCTTTCATGTTCCCACTTAAATTAGTAGAGGAATTTGCAAATACATTAACGTTAGGTTTACGTCTTTACGGTAACATTTACGCGGGTGAGATTTTACTTGGCTTATTAGCAGGTTTAGCATCATCAGGTGCTGTGGGATTCATCGGGGCAATCGTTCCAATGATGGCATGGCAAGGTTTCTCAATTTTCATCGGCTTTATCCAAGCCTTTATCTTCACAATGTTAACAATGGTTTACATGGCTCATAAAGTGAGCGATGACCATTAATATAAAGCATATATCATATGCTTGAACCACAAAAACAAACAATTCCAAGGAGGAAATTTTCAAATGACAGGTTCATTAGGTTTATTAGCAGCAGCAATCGCAATCGGTTTAGGTGCACTTGGTGCAGGTATCGGTAACGGTCTTATCGTATCAAAAACAGTAGAAGGTATCGCTCGTCAGCCAGAAGCTCGTGGCGTTCTTCAAACTACAATGTTCATCGGGGTTGCATTAGTTGAAGCCCTACCGATCATCGCAGTAGTAGTAGCATTCATCGTAATGAATAAATAATTCAGTTGAACACTGGATTTTACTAGTGGCGAAGCAGGATTCTCCAGATGAAACTTCGCCCTTCATTTTGGAACGGATAAAAGCTATGTGTAAATATAGCTTTTTAAAATAGGTAGTTTTTTAATTCATTAAATTAAGTTGAAGTTAAAGCTCTTGAAGGGAGTGAAACAATCGTGTATTTAGATTATCTTGTACTAGGTGCTGGCGCTAGTAAGTTCAATAACGGAGACATCATCGCAACATTAGCTATCTTTTTAGTATTAATGTTCTTACTTAAGAAAGTCGCTTGGGGTCCACTGATGGGCATCATGCAACAACGTGAAGAGTTAGTAGCGAGTGAAATCGAAGCAGCTGAAAAAGCGCGCAAAGAGTCGCACCAATTTTTAGAAGAACAAAAGAGCCTTCTTAAAGAAGCTCGTACGGAAGCACAATCGATTGTTGAAGGCGCTAAGAAGCAAGGCGAACTACAAAAAGATGAAATTCTTACTGCAGCTCGTAATGAAGCAAACCGCTTGAAAGAATCGGCTTTACGTGAAATTGAGTCTGAAAAAGAAAAAGCTATTGCAGCTGTACGTGATGAAGTCGTTTCATTATCTGTACTTGCAGCATCGAAAGTCCTTAGCAAAGAGATTTCTGAGGCAGACAACCGTGCTCTAATTGAAGAGACGATTGCGAAGGCAGGGGAAGCTCGATGAGTAATTCAGCTGTAGCAAAACGTTACGCTCAAGCGCTTTTTGAATTAGCGCAACAAAAAAATATTCTTGCTGAGGTTGGAGCAGACTTAAACGAGCTAACAAAGATTGTTCAAGAATCTCCTGATTTTTTAACGCTTTTAAATGCTCCCAAGTTCTCTATCGAACGTAAGAAACAAATGGTAGCTGAAATCTTTGCAGGTGCAACTCCAGAGGTTTTACACACAGTTCAACTACTAGTTGAGAAAAAACGTGTAAACGAAGTGAAGCTTATTGCGAACGCATATGCTGAGCTTGCTGCAAAGGCACAAGGTACTGCAGATGCAACAGTATTCTCTACTCGTGCACTTTCTGCTGAAGAAAGCGCTAATATTTCTACAACATTTGCGAAGCTTGTAGGGAAACAATCATTAAACATTACAAACGAAATTGATCCATCACTTCTTGGTGGTATTCGTGTTCAAATCGGTAATCATATTTACGATAGCTCAGTAGCGAACAAACTTGAGCGCCTAAAACGTGAATTAATCGGTTAATAATTAAGAAATGTGAGAGGTGACATACATGGGCATCAAGGCTGAAGAAATCAGCAGTCTGATTAAACAACAGATTGAGAATTATGAATCTGAACTTAAAGTAAGCGAAGTTGGTACAGTTATCCGTATTGGTGACGGTATCGCTCTTGCTCATGGCCTCGACAACGCCATGGCTGGAGAACTTCTTGAGTTCTCTAACGGTGTTATGGGTATGGCTCAAAACCTAGAAGAAGGTAACGTTGGTATCGTAATCTTAGGTCCATACACAGACATCAAAGAAGGCGATGAAGTTCGTCGTACAGGTCGTATCATGGAAGTACCAGTTGGTGAAGAACTAATTGGCCGTGTTGTAAACCCACTTGGTCAACCAGTGGATGGACAAGGTCCAATCAACACAACTAAATCTCGTCCAATCGAAAGTCCTGCTTTCGGTGTAATGGCTCGTAAATCAGTACACGAACCATTACAAACAGGTATCAAAGCAATTGACGCTCTAGTACCAATTGGTCGTGGTCAACGTGAGTTAATCATCGGTGACCGTCAAGTAGGTAAAACATCAGTAGCAATCGATACAATCTTAAACCAAGATGGCGAAAATATGATTTGTATCTATGTTGCAATCGGTCAAAAAGAATCAACTGTACGTGGTGTAGTTGAAACTTTACGTAAGCACGGTGCATTAGATTACACAATCGTAGTAACTGCTGCGGCTTCTCAACCAGCTCCATTACTATTCTTAGCACCATTTGCTGGTGTTTCTATGGCAGAAGAATTCATGTTACAAGGTAAGCACGTATTAATCGTGTATGATGATCTTTCTAAACAAGCATCAGCTTACCGTGAACTTTCACTTCTTCTACGCCGTCCTCCAGGTCGTGAAGCATACCCTGGTGACGTTTTCTACTTACACAGCCGCTTACTTGAACGTGCTGCGAAGTTAAATGAAACATATCAAAACGGTTCTATTACAGCTCTTCCATTCGTTGAGACACAAGCTGGGGATATCTCTGCATACATCCCAACTAACGTTATCTCAATTACGGATGGTCAAATATTCTTACAATCTGACTTATTCAACTCAGGTGTACGTCCAGCGATTAACGCCGGTCTTTCTGTATCACGTGTAGGTGGATCAGCTCAAATTAAAGCGATGAAAAAAGTTGCGGGTACACTACGTCTTGACTTAGCTGCATTCCGTGAGCTTGAATCATTTGCTCAATTTGGTTCAGATTTAGATAAAATTACACTAGCTAAACTTGAGCGTGGTAAACGTACGGTTGAAGTTCTTAAACAAGACCTAAACAAACCACTTAAAGTTGAAAAGCAAGTAGCAATCCTTTATGCATTAACTAAAGGTCACTTAGATGATATTCCAGTACAAGATATCGTTCGCTTTGAAAGTGAATTCTTAAGCTGGTTAGATTCAAACCACACAAACGTTTTAGATCATGTTCGTACTACAAAAGAGCTTGCTCCTGATGCAGATTACGTAGCAGCTTTAACGGAGTTCAAAAAAACTTTCGCTAAATCAGAATAAGTTCGAGCTAGTCACTTGATTAAAAAACAAAAGGTGGTGAAATACCAGTGGTAAACTTACGCGAAATAAAAGGTCGTATTAATTCTACAAAGAGTACGAAACAAATTACGAAAGCAATGCAGATGGTTTCTTCTTCTAAGTTACGTCGTGCAGAGCAAAATGCTAAAGCGTACGTTCCTTACATGGAAAAAATTCAGGACGTAGTAGGCGCGATCGCTTCAGGAACAAAAGACAGTGGACATCCAATGTTAACTGCTCGTCCTGTTAAGAAAACAGCTTACTTAGTCATTGGTTCTGACCGTGGTCTTGCAGGTGCTTATAACTCAAGTATCCTACGTCAAGTACAACGTACAATTGACGAGCGTCATAAATCTAAAGACGAATACGTGATTTTAGCAATAGGTCGTGTTGTGCGTGACTACTTTGTGAAACGTGATCATAATGTCATCAGTGATGTTGTCGGTCTTCCGGACCAACCTACATTTGCTGATATTAAAGAAATCGCTCGTAATGCTGTTGGTATGTTCATTGACGGTACGTATGATCAACTTTATATGTACTATAATCACTTTGTCAGCGCAATTGCTAACGAAGTGACAGAGAAAAAACTTCTTCCATTAACAGATCTTGCACCTGCTAGCAGCAATGCTTCTTACGAATTCGAGCCATCTGGTGAAGCAATTCTTGAAGTGTTACTTCCACAATACGCGGAAAGCTTAGTTTATGGCGCATTATTAGATGGAAAAGCAAGTGAACATGCTTCTCGTATGACGGCTATGAAAAATGCAACTGATAACGCATCTGATCTTATTTCAGACCTTTCATTGCAATATAACCGTGCGCGTCAAGCGGCGATTACACAAGAAATTACAGAAATCGTTGGTGGAGCTGCAGCCTTAGAATAGGCCAGCTTCCCAATGTCGTATAAGAATACGATAGGAGGATACACAGTAATGAATAAAGGACATGTTATTCAAGTAATGGGTCCAGTTGTTGACGTGAAATTCGACAATGGCCAATTACCAGCAATCTATAACTCACTAACAGTTAAGATTGAACGTCCTAATGAAGAACCAACAATTCTTGCATTAGAAGTTGCGCTTCATTTAGGTGATGATTCTGTTCGTACAATTGCAATGTCATCTACTGATGGCTTACAACGTGGAGCAGAAGTAACAGACTCAGGAAAAGCTATCTCAGTACCAGTTGGTGAAGTTACTTTAGGTCGTGTATTCAACGTACTAGGTGAAGTAATCGACTTAGGTGAAGAGATTCCAGCTGACGCTCGTCGTGATTCAATTCACCGCGAAGCACCAACATTCGAAGAACTTTCAACTACAGTTGAAATTCTTGAAACAGGTATCAAAGTAGTAGACTTATTAGCACCATATATTAAAGGTGGTAAAATCGGTCTCTTCGGTGGTGCCGGCGTAGGTAAAACAGTATTAATCCAAGAATTAATCAATAACATCGCACAAGAGCACTCTGGTATCTCTGTATTCGCTGGTGTAGGTGAGCGTACTCGTGAAGGGAACGACTTATTCTTCGAGATGAGCGATTCAGGCGTTATCAAGCAAACAGCGATGGTATTCGGTCAAATGAATGAACCACCAGGTGCACGTATGCGTGTAGCTTTAACTGGTCTTACAATGGCAGAATACTTCCGTGATGAGCAAGGTGCTGACGTACTTTTATTCATCGATAATATCTTCCGTTTCACGCAAGCAGGTTCTGAGGTTTCTGCCCTATTAGGTCGTATGCCTTCTGCGGTAGGTTACCAACCAACACTTGCTACAGAAATGGGTAAACTACAAGAGCGTATCACATCTACGAACAAAGGATCTGTAACTTCTATCCAAGCGATCTATGTACCAGCCGATGACTATACTGACCCGGCTCCAGCTACAACTTTCGCCCACTTAGATGCTACTACTAACCTTGAGCGTAAATTATCAGAAATGGGTATCTACCCTGCGGTTGACCCATTAGCTTCGACTTCACGTGCATTATCACCTGAAATCGTAGGCGCTGAGCACTATGCAGTTGCTACTGGTGTACAACGTACAATCCAACGTTACCGTGAATTACAAGATATCATTGCCATTCTAGGTATGGATGAATTATCTGATGAAGATAAACAAACAGTAGAACGTGCTCGTCGTATTCAATTCTTCTTATCACAAAACTTCCACGTAGCGGAACAATTCACTGGTCAAAAAGGTTCTTATGTACCTGTAAAAGAAACTGTTCGTTCATTCAAGGAAATTCTTGATGGCAAATGGGATCACCTACCAGAAGATGCTTTCCGTCTAGTTGGTTCAATTGATGAAGTAGTTGAAAAAGCGAAAAGCATGGGCGTAGAGGTTTAATACTAGGGACGAGGAGGAAAAAATATGAAGACAGTTCTAGTCAATATTGTCACTCCCGACGGCCCGGTATACGATTCTGAAGTATCAATGGTAATCGCTAAAACAACTTCAGGAGAAATCGGTGTTCTTGCAGGCCATATTCCGATGGTTGCTCCACTTGCAATTGGTGCAGTGAAGCTGAAAAAAGCAGACGGTTCTACTGACATTGTTGCTGTTAGCGGTGGTTTCATTGAAGTTCGTCCAGAAAAGATTTCAATTTTAGCGCCTTCTGCTGAAGTTGCTGAAAGTATTGATGTTCAACGTGCAAAAGAAGCCGTTAAACGTGCTGAAGGACGTCTTCAAGGTAAACAAGACAACATTGATTTCAAACGTGCTGACCTAGCATTAAAACGTGCGTTGAATCGTATCAACGTTCATGAGGGTAATATCTAATTCATTTTTAACGGGCAGATATAGCATCTGCCCGTTTTTTAAAATGCTTAAATTATAGGACAGTTGGAGGGGGAAATATGGAGCTTTATGAAGCAATAGGACAAGAAGCCTTATTAGGCATTTTATCGCATTTGTTTTTTATAGCTATTACATTTTACGCATTACAGGCTTTTATGGCAGAAAAACTATTCAAGAAGAATAGAGTTTTTCAAATTCAACTTATTTATATTTTATTAAGTATTGCAATTGGTTCTGCTGTATCCAATTTCTTTTTACAAATATCTAACTGGTCTGGCAAACTTCCATACTTGTTTTAAAGATTCGACTTTATCAATTCGAATCTTACACTCCATCACTACATACTTCAAAGGACTTTATAATAACATTTATGTGGCCCTTTGAACTATGTATAAAAAAACTTCTAAAAGTTGTTTTTTGTTCATACATCTTTGGGTATGTATTAGAAGTGAACTGGTTATTGGTCATTCACAAAAAAAAAGTGGTAGCGTACAATAAATAAATAGCAAAATATCTAATAATGCCTTAAAATAGTGATTTGGACGCTTGAATGGGCGTTAAAAAAGTTGTACTATAGAGTTGTTTGTTTACTGATTATGACATTATACTTCTTTATTAAAATAAAAATTCGGTAGGTTAATAGATTGAATTCGGAGGGACATAGGGTGGATAAAATAATAGTGACTGGCGGCCAAAAACTACAGGGAAAAGTACGTGTAGAGGGCGCAAAAAATGCAGTGTTACCAATCCTTGCAGCAGCTTTACTTGCTTCAAAGGGAGAAAATGTAATTAAAGAAGTCCCTAACTTAGCAGACGTCTTTACAATAAACGAAGTACTTAAAAGTTTAAACGCAGCAGTTACATATATACCTGAAGATAATGCCGTATATATAGATGCAACAAAAGAACTTTCTAGTGAAGCACAATTTGAGTATGTTAGTAAAATGCGTGCATCAATTTTAGTAATGGGCTCGTTACTTGCGCGTAATGGGTATGCTCGTGTTGCGCTACCAGGAGGGTGTGCAATCGGTTCTCGCCCAATTGAATTACATTTAAAAGGTTTCGAAGCAATGGGAGCGAAGATTTCATTTGGCCATGGATATGTAGAGGCAAAGACAGAGGGTCGTTTAAAAGGAGCAAATGTATATTTAGACTTCCCAAGTGTTGGGGCAACTGAAAATATTATGACAGCAGCATCTTTAGCAGAGGGGACAACTGTAATTGAAAATGCTGCCAAAGAGCCTGAAATCGTAGATCTTGCTAACTTTATTAATAGTATGGGCGGACGTGTAATTGGTGCTGGTACAAATACGATTCGTATAGAAGGAGTCGATACATTATATGGAGTAGAGCATCATATTATTCCGGACCGCATTGAGGCTGGTACATTTATGGTGGCAGCAGCTATTACTAAGGGTGATGTGGTCATTGAAAATGCAGTTCCTGAGCATATGACGGCTTTGATTGCAAAGATGCGCGAAATGGGCGTAGAGATTATAGAGTTGGATGAAGGCATTCGTGTATGTGCTCCTCAGACATTAAAGGCTGTGGATATTAAAACAATGCCACATCCAGGGTTCCCGACAGATATGCAATCTCAAATGATGGCGTTAATGTTGACTGCGGAAGGTACGAGTATCATTACGGAAACAGTATTTGAAAATCGTTTTATGCATGTTGAGGAGTTCCGTCGTATGAATGCGGGTGCTAAAATAGAAGGACGCTCTGTGTTTATTGAGGGGCCAGTAGAGCTTCAGGGGGCTGAAGTAATGGCAACGGATTTACGAGCTGCGGCTGCACTGATTTTAGCAGGTCTAGTATCAGAAGGAATTACACGTGTTACAAAACTACACCATTTAGATCGTGGATATGTTGATTTTCATGGTAAATTAGCTTCTCTTGGTGCCAATATTGAACGTATTACTGATGAAGAAGTTGTGACAACTGAAGACATTTCTGTTGAATTACCTGCAAACTAAAATGTGTCAAAACCCTTTGCTTACATAAGCAGAGGGTTTTTTATTTTTCATAACTAAATGATATACAGCATATTATTCCTTATGAAAAAATGGATGATTAGTATAGGTGTCCTTTGTTTAATGGGAGCATTATATGTGCTTCCTGTTTTAGGATTTAGCGAAAGACGGGAGGAAGTGCAACCTCCAACAGCGGAAGAAAAAGCTTGCGAAATACTTATAGAAGTGGAGGGACAAAAGGAAAAAATCCCTTTAGAGAAATATATAACAGGGGTCGTTGCGGCAGAAATGCCTGTTTCTTTTAAAAAGGAGGCATTGAAGGCTCAAGCGATTGCAGCACGAACTTATGCGTTAAAAACGACAAATTACGGTAAAAAAGCAATTGCACCGACTGTAGCAAAGCAGGTTTTCTATGATGAGAGTCAAAGAAAAGCGAATTGGGCTAGCAATTTCCTGGGAAATGAAAAGAAAATTGTCGAAGCAATTAATGAAACGAAAGGACAAGTTCTTCTTTATAATAATAATTTAATTACAGCTATGTTCCATTCAACAAGCAATGGACAAACAGAAAGTGCATACGGTTATAGTGGAAATAACATTCCATATTTGCAAAGTGTTTCAAGTATATCAGATCAAGCCTCTCCTAAATTTGAGGCAGAGCAAGAGTGGTCACTAGCACAATGGAATAAACTATGGCCAGTACAATGGCAAGCTAGTGATTTTAATCGTATACAGCTATTTTACAATGACTCAGGGCGTGTAGAGCGTCTACAATTAGGGAATAATGTCTGGACAGGGAGACAGGTACGAACATTTCTTGGGATACCATCAACAGATTTTTCAATTGTCTATAATGCTAATACAAAAAGAGTGCACGTGAAAACTCAAGGATATGGTCATGGAGTAGGAATGAGTCAATATGGAGCAGAGGCCATGGCAAATGAAGGGAAAACCGCTGCTGAAATTTTACACTATTATTATCAAGATATTGAAATAAAAAAAATAGATGCATGTTTAAAATAACTTCTAGTTGTTCACACTGCAACTAGAGGTGATGAAAATGAGAGAGGATAAAAATAATAAAGCTTCTCAAAACCAGAATCCAAATCAAAAGGAAAATGGTCAGTTACAAAAGAAACCATGGTTTTGGCCAGTAGTTTACACAGGTGGTGCACTCGTTCTAGCAGGGTTGTTATTTGGTTACAATAGTCTTGTATCAAAAGTAGAAGATGCTCCTTTACCAGATTTAGCGGAAGTTGACTCGGGTCCAGTAGTAGAAACAAATGCACGTACTGAAAACATGATGTATCCATTCAAAGAAGAGAGTCTTGGTAAAGTACAAATTTTACAAGAGTTTTATGAGCTAGAAGCAAATGAAGAATCTCGTGAAAATGCACTAATGGTATTTAATCAAACATTTACTACGTCTTCTGGTATCTCTATTGCTATGAATGGTGAAGAGTTTGAAGTACTAGCTGCTATGAGTGGTAAAGTACTAGAAGTAAAACTAGACGCATTTACAGGGAATAAAATTGTCATCGAGCATCCAAATGGCATGCAAACTCACTATAGCTCTGTAAAAGATATCGCTGTAAAAGAAGGCGATGAGGTTACACAAGGTCAAGCTTTAGGAAAAGCGACTGATAACGAGTGGAATCAAGCGGCTGGCGTCCACATGCATTTCGAAGTAGTTGAAGACGGAAAATATGTTAATCCGAAAAAATTACTAGCTTTTTAATTCTGAAAGCTAGTAACGCATAAAAATCAGCATTTTATTAGGAAAATGCAAAACGTGTTCTGAATAGCTTTGTCCTTACATAAGGTGAAGAAATGCGCAAATGTGCATCTGATTGCCAAAGCATTTTGTGAAATTGTGTGGAAAGGACGAAGAACGTGCATGAGCACATTCGGAAGCGCTGCATACGCCTCGGTGAATTACTGATTGAGACGCGTGAGACTGTGCGTGTCCTCGCGAAAATGACTGGTTATTCAAAAAGTACGGTGCACAAAGATTTAACAGAGCGATTACCAACAATTCATGAAGGATTAGCTGACCAAGTGAAGGAAATACTCGCCTACCATAAGGCCGTACGTCATATTCGCGGAGGAGAAGCAACGAAAAACAAGTGGAAAGAAAGAGCGAGTCAAGATTGATTCGTTCTTTTTTGTTGTGTGGACAGGCATAAAATAAGATTGTTAAAGGTAAAGTAATACTATACTATTGCCATGCGGATCGTGAAAAGAAAACAGTCTTAATCATTAAATTCAGGGTGAAATTACCAATAGAATATGATAAAATATTCTAGATAAAGAGATAAAATGAACGTTATGTAGTTGGAACTGGCGGGAAGGAGAAATTATAAAATGTTTTCGAAAGATATCGGCATTGACTTAGGTACTGCGAACGTATTAATTCACGTTAAAGGTAAAGGAATCGTCTTAAATGAACCATCTGTAGTGGCTATTGACAAAAAGACAAATAAAGTATTAGCGGTAGGGGAAGAAGCTCGCCAAATGGTAGGGAGAACGCCAGGTAATATTACAGCAATTCGCCCACTTAGAGATGGGGTCATTGCAGATTTTGATGTGACCGAAGCGATGTTAAGACACTTTATTAACAAATTAAATGTCAAAGGATTTTTAGCAAAGCCACGTATTTTAATTTGTTGTCCAACGAATATTACAAGTGTTGAACAAAAGGCTATCCGTGAAGCGGCAGAGAAATCAGGCGGTAAAAAAGTATATTTAGAGGAAGAACCAAAAGTAGCAGCAATTGGTGCAGGCATGGATATCTTCCAACCAAGCGGAAATATGGTAGTTGATATCGGCGGTGGAACAACAGATATTGCCGTTCTTTCAATGGGTGATATTGTTACAAGTGAATCCATTAAAGTGGCAGGAGATGTGTTTGATAACGATATTTTGCAATATATTAAAAAAGAATATAAATTGCTAATTGGTGAACGTACAGCAGAGGCTATTAAAATGACAATCGGAACAGTATTCAAAGGTAGTCGTAATGACACAATGGATATCCGTGGTCGTGACATGGTGACTGGTTTACCACGAACAATTTCCATTCACTCTGAAGAAATCGAACGTGCATTACACGAGTCTGTAGCAATGATCGTTCAATCTGCCAAAAATGTTTTAGAAAAAACACCACCTGAGCTATCGGCTGATATCATTGACCGCGGCGTTATTATTACAGGTGGCGGAGCACTTTTACATGGTATGGATCAACTATTAATTGAAGAATTAAAAGTACCTGTCTTTATTGCTGAAAGACCTATGGATTGTGTAGCTATTGGTACAGGCATAATGCTCGAAAATATAGATCGCGTGCCAGCGTCCTTATAAAAATAAAATGAGGTGATTTCTTTGTTTAAAGGTTTTTATACAGTTGCAACGGGTATGATCACGCAACAAAGAAGAACAGAATTACTATCTAACAATTTAGCGAATGCAAATACACCAGGATTTAAGGCTGACCAATCCACGATTCGTTCGTTTCCAGATATGTTGATGTCTAGCATCGGAAAAACAAATGCACCTGCCAATCAACAAGCTGGTGCCGAATATATGAGTCAAGTAGGCGCTTTAAATACTGGGACATACTTACAAGAAACATTACCAAATTACATACAGGGCCAAATCTATAGCACTGATTTTACAACAGATATGGCATTGATTGATGGAAACTTACCCCAAAATGAAGATGGTGTGACTGGCTCAATATTCTTTAGACTAGCACATCCAGATGGTGGGGAAGCCTATACACGTAATGGTAATTTTACTTTGGATGGCCAAGGTTATTTAGTGAATGGGCAAGGCCTTTATGTGTTAAATGATGCTGGACAAAGAATCCAGTTACCTAATGATGATTTCCGCCTCGATGAAAGTGGCGCCATTTACGTTAATAATCAACAAGTAGCGCGGGTAGGCGTATCATATGCTGCCAATCCGAACATGCTACAGAAACAAGATAACGGTCTTATTCGGACAGAAAATGGCGCAAATCTGCCATCAGCCTATGGAACGAATGGAGTTTCCTTTACATTACGTCAGAACTTCTTAGAGGGCTCAAACGTAGATTCTGGTCGTGCAATGACAGATTTAATGACAGCCTACCGAGCATTTGAAGCCAATCAAAAAGTATTACAAGCTTATGATCGCAGCATGGAAAAGGCTGTTAATGAAATCGGTAAAATTTAACAGACGAACAGAACAGGAGGCTTTTTATAAATGCTACGTACAATGATGACAGCAACCAATACAATGGGCCAATTACAAAATAAACTAGATACAATTAGTAATAACATTGCCAATAGTAGTACAACAGGCTTTAAAGCGAAGGAAGCAACCTTCAATGAGTTACTCTATCAACAGTTTAATAATGACAAACTGGATCGTGCCGAGCGTCAAACACCTGTTGGTATTCGCTTTGGATCAGGCGCAATGCTTGGCCAAATTAAATCCAATCAAAAGCAAGGTTCATTGCAAACAACTAATCGAGATTTGGACTTAGCTTTTACAAAAGCAAAACAATATTTCAATATTTTAATGCCAAATGGTGAAAATGGAACTGAAACAGTGTATACTCGACAAGGTGACTTTTATTTATCGCCGCTAAATAATGGAACAGTTATGCTAGTAACGGCTGAAGGATACCCAGTGGCAAATGCTGCTGGACAAGCTATTACATTACCAGATAATGTGCAAGGATTTTCAGTACGAAATGGTGGTATACTAGAAGCATCTTATCCAAATGGCGATATAATTCGTACGGATTTAGCGGTTACAGAATTTCAAAAACCGCAACTAATGGAACATGTTTCAGGTTCTTATGTTGGATTACCAGACAACCTTGCTGAACTTGGCTTTACACAAGCTGAAGTTCTAACAGAGCTAGTAGGTGCTAACCGTCAGCAAATCGGCATGCAGGGTGGTACTTTAGAAATGTCCAATGTTAACCTCTCGAAGGAAATGACAGAACTAATTCAAACACAACGTTCCTATCAATTCAATGCAAGAACGGTTACATTAGCAGACCAAATGCTTGGTCTCATTAATGGTATTCGATAGGGAGTCATCCTAAAAAGCAAGGAATGAAGAGGAGTACAATTTATGACAAACGATTCACGTCGACGTTCTGTGCCGACACAAGAAACCGATACGCAACCAGACAAGAAAGAACGCCGCTCAAATGGAGAGCAACGCGAGGTTCGATGGGTGCAAATCCGACTGATTCCGATTTGGTTACGCATTGTAATTGTTCTCATCTTAGTTGTTGCTGCCGCAACATTAGGCGCAATGGTTGGCTTTAGTGTTATTGGAGAAGGAAATGCTATGGATATTTTCAAAAAAGAAACATGGCAACATATATTCGATATTATGCATGGTAAAGAATAATTTTATTCTTTACCTTACTTTGTGTATACATACTTTATTTTGAGGGGGAAATGACATGTTAACAGCAGAGCAAATTCAAGCAATTTTACCACACCGTTATCCATTTTTATTTGTAGATCGTATTATTGAATTAGAAGAGGGGAAACGTGCAGTAGGCTTAAAGAATGTTTCTATGAATGAGGACTTCTTTAATGGACACTTCCCAGGATATCCAGTAATGCCAGGTGTGCTAATTGTAGAGGCATTAGCACAAGTAGGTGGAGTAGCTCTTTTAAATGCCGAAGAATTTAAGGGACGCTTGGCATTTTTAACGGGTGTTGATAACTGTCGTTTCAAACGTCAAGTAGTACCTGGAGACCAACTTAAATTGGAAGTGGAGTTTGTAAAACTTCGTGGTTCTATGGGTAAAGGACATGGCGTAGCAACTGTAGATGGAGAACTTGTATGTGAAGCCGATATTCTATTTGCAATTGGACCGGAGCAGCCAAAGCAAGCATAATTTGCATTTATAGACCAAAAGATATAAAATAGATAAAGTCAAGTCAAAAAATTGAGACTAGTAGGTTCTTAAACTGCGATGGCGAATTAAGCGATTGTGAATTGAAATAGATGTAATTTTTAGGTTTTACAAACGTAGGAGGATTATTAAGATGTATAAGGAATTGTCTTCAGGTATTAAAATTAGCATTACTCGTTCGATTTCAACATCTTTTGAAACATACTTAGCAAGTATTGGTTGGGAAGAAGAGCGCTTTTCCATGGAAGACTTCATTGCAAGCTGGCAGACTTATTTCCAAGAGAATGCAGCATGGATCGAAAAAATTCCAGCCGAAATATTGATGAGCGCAGAGTTTCATGAAGAGATGGCACAAAAAATTGATGAGGTCATTGCCAAAATTTTAAATGAAGAACCAACAGCACAACAAGTTGAAACAATCGAGGCATTGCAAAAAGAGCTAGGCACAGACTATAGCTATGACTGTAAAGCAGAAGCAGCATATATTGAACAGTTATTAAAAGAAAAACAAAAATAGTTTGTAGAAAAATCGGATAGTTCCCTCCTTTCTCGGGCAATCTATGTTAGATCACAAATACACATGATGTATTTGCTGACATAGTACCAAGAAAGGAGGTTTTTTACTATGTGGAAAATGTCATTTTTAACCATTATTCTGGCTACTGTATTCCTTGGAGGATGTAACTGGGGAAATCGTGCAGTTGAAGATCATCCTGTGAGAAACGCAGAGACTGACGTTCGTAATGGTGTGGATCGTGTCGAGGATGCGTTAGATCCAAATCATCGAAATGATGCATACGATCGGAATGTAAATGGTGTTGAACGAGGTACTGTAAATGAAAATACAACTTTACCTGAAGCGACAACGCCTGGATCAAATGCTGATATTAACAGCACAAATGGCTATGACAACGTACCAAACGCGAATGGCGTAAACGGTGTTAAGCGTAATGACAACATGGTTGATGAAAAAGCCAACGACACTGAAAAGTATCGTGACGGTATGAACAACCGATAATATCAAAAGAGTGTTTCCTACAAGGAAAACACTCTTTTTTTGATTTGAGGAAGCGGAATGCCTATTGGAATATAATATTTCAAGTAATTTATGACCCCGTTATCCCAAATAACTTGTACTGACAAGACCTCATTTCACAGAAAAACCTTCAAACGTTTTTTTAAAAAAAATGATGCAAAAAATTTGCATCGTCAGTCACTCTTCAATTTTGGTCGCTGCTTCATATCTTTTGTAAAGCGTTCCAGCAAATGTTCTAAAGAAACACCTTCAGCTAGTAGTTCAGAAAGTAATTGTTCGGCATATTTAGAGCGTTTTATTTTGAGGGTACCTTTTAAAAGTACTGATACATGGTCACCGATTTCTTGAACCGTATGTACGATTACCTGAAAAGGAGCGGGTTCATTATCGGGAAATGAAATAACGGCACGTACATTAAAAATAGTAGCATTCACTAAGAGCTCATCAAAGGTTGAACGATATTGTTTTTCCATAAACAATTCGAGTACCCAAGACTGATGGCTATTTTCCTGATTAATAATGATACCATCGACTAAAGGGAATGGTTGCACGCCATCTTTTGTGACAAGGTCAAAGGAAAGCATTTTAAATGTTTTCATTATGTATATTCCTCCTAAGTCTGTCATTCTTTTAGTATAACACATACGGTTCCAGTTGTTGGTCATACGCACTTACTAGTTAATTTCTATTACTGCGAAATTGTTGATTTTATGAAATAGCATTTGCCATTACTGCCTAAAGCATTCTGGTGAAAAAATAAGAAAAAAAAGAAAAATACAACAGGTAATTTACCTATTTTATGCAGAAGTATCATGGCAAATTATCATTTTTCGATTTTGTTAATATTGGCATCATTTTGTAAGATGAAGGCAATCCACAGCAAAGGAGGTGAAGGGATGAATCAAGTCGGACTGGTCGGAAGGTTTACGAAAGATCCAGTATTACGATACTTATCTGGAAATCGTGTGCAGACTCATTTTTCACTCGCCATTAATCGCAATTTCAAAAATAACCGTGGGGAAATAGATACAGATTTTATATTCTGTACAGTTTGGGGGAGACTTGCAGAACATATCGTCAAGTATTGCGGCAAAGGCTCATTAATAGGTGCAAACGGCCGAATTCAAACAAGGTCATTTGTAAATGAAGAAAACACTAAGATTTTTATGACAGAGGTAGTGGTCGAGGATGTTCGATTTTATCAACTTAAACAAAGGGATAGTGACGAAGCTTCTATGGTGACGCCACCTCCACCCAATGAACAGGAAGACTTAAAAGACTTTGTATTACCATAGCATGCTACATACGGCGCAGGAAAAGTATTGTCTAATCCGCCATTCTCCTTAAACTCCTTGCACCGTAGTAACAGAAAGGAATGATGTGCACCAATTTTTTCGGAAAAGTTGCTGAAGACCGCACAGCAATGAAATTTTTAACACAACTGAATATGGATATGAAGTAAGTAGGGAAGAGAAGAGAAGTAAACATGGTTCCACTGAAAAAGCGCCAAGAACCCTTGGCGCTTGTTATTAATATATATCTAATGTAATGAGATCACGAAGTTCTTGATCCTCTAATTCAGTTAACCACTGGCTTGACTGAATTAGTTCTTCTGATAGCGCTGATTTTTGCGCTAGCATTTTATCTATCTTTTCTTCAATTGTGCCAAGTGTTACAAATTTATGGACTTGCACAAATTGTGTTTGACCGATGCGGTAAGCACGATCGGTTGCCTGATTTTCGACAGCGGGATTCCACCAGCGATCTGCATGTAAGACATGATTAGCAGCTGTTAAATTAAGTCCTGTTCCACCTGCTTTTAAGGAAAGAATAAATATAGGAAAATCTCCTGCCTGAAACGCCTCTACTAAGCGGTCTCTTTGCTGCTTAGGCATAGCACCTGTTAAAAACGGTGCATCTACATTATATAATTCACTTAAACAATGCTGGAGCAATTGTCCCATTCCAATATACTGTGTAAAAATGAGGCATTGCTCGTCATTGTCCACAATTTCAGCCGCCATTTGCACAATGCGCTCTAACTTTGCCGAACGTGCAAGCATTGTTTGGGCATCCTCGAAAGGCTCTTTTAAATATAGGGCAGGATGATTACATAGTTGCTTTAATTTACTGAGCATTTTTAAGACGCGTCCTTTTTTTTGAAACCCTGTTAACTCTTCCAGCTGATCAAGCGTCTCCAAAATATAGCCCTCATAGAGAGAAGCTTGCTCGGCTGTTAATGGGCAATACTCATTTGACTCTAGCTTATCTGGTAAGTTCAGCTGCAAATGAGGATCACGTTTTGTCCTACGTAATAAGAATGGTTGAATTTTTGTTCGTAGCTTTTGTTTATGGGATTCAGATTCATCTCGTTCAATTGGTAATATAAAATCTTCATTAAAGCGACCAAAGCTACCTAAATAGCCTTTATGAATAAAATCAAAGATTGCCCATAGCTCAGACAGACGGTTTTCTACAGGCGTTCCAGTCAGGGCAATGTGATGGTCACCCAGTAATTTACGAATGGCTTTTGATTGTAAAGTTTGCATGTTTTTTATATTTTGAGCTTCATCTAAAACAACCGTTGCCCAGTCAATATCCTGTAAAAATTCTGTATCCTGTGACACCGTTCCATAGGTTGATAAAATAACATGTGGCCTATCAATCAATACCATTTTTTTGAAATCATCATCTTTTGCACGGTTAGTTTGATAATGCGTATGGACAATTAGTGAAGGAGCGAATCGAGCAAGCTCCTTCTGCCAGTTACCCAGCACTGATGTTGGGCAAATAATAATAGATGGTTTTGTGTAATCAGCTACTGCTTCATATATATGAAGTAAATAGGCTATCATCTGAACGGTTTTGCCAAGACCCATATCATCAGCTAGGCAAGCACCGAAACCTTGCTGACGCATAAAGACTAGCCATTCAAAGCCTTCAATTTGATAAGGGCGTAACTCTGTTTGTAATGTCGCTGGAATGGGTACAGCAGGTAAACCCTTTTTGTCTAAGAGCTGTTCCATATAAGCCTTTAACGATTGCTGTATCTCTAATGCAAAGATAGGATCATCCCGAAGCGCATCGTCAGCATCCTCTTCTTCAATAGGTGCAGATAAATCTTCGGGTAATTCCCTGAATAACAATTCTCGGACAGTCCAGCTTTCGTCTTCTGCCTGCTGCATTAACGCACGCATCTCTTGCATCCAGTTAGCGTCAACACGGAACCATTCTGTCCCTATACGAATAAATTCACGCTTTTCTTCCACTAACTTTTTAAATTGCTCAGGTGAGATTGTCTGTCCATTCATCGAAAACTGCCACTTGAATGTTAGAATATCATCTAATCCAGCGACTTTTTTTGTAGATGCATTGCTAGTTGTCACACGGACACGGAATTTGGATTGCTTTAAATCCTTTAGCCATGCTGGGAGCACAACATCGAAGCCAAGTGCCTGTAATCTCGCAAGATCCTCACGTAAAAAAGATCGTACCTCCATATCTTCAAGTGTTACACGAATGAAGGTTTCACTACTAATAGCATCTTTAGATAGTAGTTGAACTATTTGTTGTTGTTGCTGCTCAATTTCAGTTGCAAACATACGCCATTTAGTAGGGAGTGCATCTTCTATAAGTAATGACTGCTTACGAATAGCAGGTGTCCAGTAATTTTTTGTAGTAGCGGTGCTAAGGACGGTTTCTAAGAGCCAGACATCGGAATCTTCTTCTGGTTCACTTAATCGTAAGGAAACGGTAATGGCACCAACTTGGCGTGTTTGATCCAATGGCCAGCCACCTCGTAAGAAAAAGGGCAATAGCTTTGGTAAATCAGAAAGTATTAGCCCTACTTGAGAAAGTTTTTGCTGCACCGCAGTTTCTAATAATGCAGAATCTATATCGTCGAGAGGGAAGGATAGTGAAGAAAAATCCTCTGCAATGACAGCATGTGACCAAAGAGAGGGCTCCTGCCAATAATCCTGTAACGCCAATACTTTACCTAGCCATTTTTTACTATCTTCATTTGCACCAATCCAGCTGATAAAGGGATGTTGATAGCTTGATGAAAAAATATCAAGAAGCTCAGCAGCGGAAACCTCAATGGATAAATCCGCCTGATTTGTTAGTAAGCCATAGATATTTGCCTCATAGGTAAAGAACAATGAAGATACGAATGTATCTACGTCGATTGTTGTACCATTTGCAGTAAATCCCTGCAACGTAAAATATCCTTCTCGAGCTACATCGATACGAAGCTGCTGTGTTTTAGAAAAAGGGGAAGGAGAGTTGGCGTTTATTGTCATCATACTAGGTTTCCTTTCTCTATTTCTTCCTGTAACGCACGGAGTCGTTTGTATTCTGAGCGGATTGTTTGTATATATGCTTCAAAATAAGCTGTTTTACCTGCCCGTTTTGCAGCAGTACGCATACTTTTCCAAATGCGTACTGCCTGCTTATAATTCAAGCGAGATTTTTGAGCAATTTCCGCCATTGCATAAACATGATATAGCGGTAAAACCGTAGCTGGTTCAATTTGTAATACATCCTTTAATCCACACATCTCTAAATAAGATAGAGACGAAGGATTTAATTGATGAAGCGCTGCCCAGTCTCGATAACGTCCTTTTTTAATTAAGAAAGAAGAGAATGGTTGAAGGCCGTAGACTCCGAAGGCGCTGTATAGAATGGCTTCCTCTTCTTCGGTAAGCTGTATTTCATCAAATAAAACCTGGAATTGACGAACATACTGAGCACGTTGTACAACTGGTACGACTTCCTGCAAAAAGGCTGCTGTCATTGGCAGAATTGCTCGTAAAATAATAGCCAGAGCATGTGATTCGCCAGCACGCTGAGCAAAAGTAGCGAGTTCAAAAAGATCCTGCATTTGCTGCAAATCAATATGTTTCAAACTTTCAAGCAGTAAGTCCTCCTTTTGTAAGAGTACATAAAATAATAATCTTAATGATTCTAAGGATATTTCTGCCGAAGGGTTTTCAAGATTATTTAAATAATCTAATTCCTGCTCACGACGAGGCTTTTCATAAAAAAGTACCGCCCAAAGTAGCATGTACAGGTGAAGTCGATTTGGAAATAGTCCATGTCGTTCTAATAAAAACTTCCGTACTTCCACTTGGAGAGCGTCATAAAACGGATCAGTCGCAAAAAGGCGAGATCGATTAGTCAGCTCTGTAAGTATGCTCTCAAAAGATTGACTGCTTTGATCAATAAAGTATTTCATATAAGGGGAATCCAGTGAATGGCCTGGTGTTTCATTCAAATGTCGCCAAATAGTATTGAAAATGGCTAACTCCATATACAGTTTATAAAGAGGCTGCCATTCACGTTCAAAGGGCATATGTCGACGAAGACGCTCCAATGCATCAGTCCTTATAGCAGAAAGGCCATAGCCCTCTAAAATACGACCTGGTGGCAATAATCGTTTCATTACTTCCTCAACCATCAATGACCAACTTTGAGGGCTACGTTCATCAGCTAATGATTTTAACTGAACAGATTTTTGAGCACGCCAAGCACTCGACCAATTTTGAACGGAATCAAAGTACTGGTAAAGAGCAAGTAATGTACCTACCTGATGTCGACACCATTTTGGTTGTGGACAGCTACAGCGTAGCTCTTCTTTGACGAAATCAATTTCAACAGAAGCGGGTCTGACATCCTGGACAGTTGCATATAATATAGAACTGGCTCCATTAAAACGGTCAAAAATAATGGACTTATTTCTAACCGAAAAGACCGCACGACGGACTAGTTCTTCATCTTCCGTAGAGGAAGGATGTAAATCATGTTCAGCTTCTTTTAATTTAGTTAACACAAATGCTTGATGCTCTTTAGCCAATTGCGATATTGACAATGCCATAACCTCACTCCTTTCTTTATAGATGGCTATGTTAAATATGGATTAATGGTAGTAAAGGAAAAAAGACTGTCCTTCCATTATACGATTAAAATGCGGCAATGATAAGCTGAATGATCAGAAAGAAGGAAATTGAATTAAAGATAGTTAACAAGACTTTTGATTTGTGTTAAAATCTGAATAGTCAGATAATCGGGAGGGATGAAGGATGATGCAAGTTCAATACATGAAGCCGTTTTATACAAAAATCACTGGGGACAAATTACGTCTCGTGTTTGCTTATCAATATTTCTCTATATTAAAAGAGAATGAGATTTTCCATTTCATTCCCATAGAAGGTAAAGAGATGATTATCAACATGAAGACACAACAAATTGAAAATTTATCTGAGGTGTTTGTTTTCCAAAAGGGCAATCGATTTATTCGATTACCACTTTATCAGCTACTTCTTATTACCAACGTCCATGATCATCTGGCACCTATACTTGAAAGCGCTACACCGAAGCAACTTCCTCTTGTTTCTACAGTGACTGTAGGTGAAATTGATCAGCTTATTGCAGAAATTGAGAACAGAAATCTGGATTACTTAATCGATCAAGCATTATTAGAGAACAATAAATCACTCTTTTTTAATCTATTGCAGCAAAAGAACCATCAACTTGGAGGTTTCAAAATTGAATAGATGGTATACCCATTAAGCACCTACTTTTCTTACTAGGAGAAGGGGTGCTTTTATTATCACAGGTAGGTCAAAAGTTTAAAGGGATGAATAACTTTCCTACAAATAATTAATAAATCCTACTATATTGGAAACTATTACCGATGGAACGTTAAAAAAGCGGAGGATAGACCGATATAAGTGGCAAAAGGGTGGTGAGTAAATGCTAGGTAATTGGTCAGCTACAGGGATGTCGATCCTGAATAATATGAATCGACATTATGGTGCTATGAGTAAAGCAATGTTACGAATTTCTACAGGTTACCGAATCAATAGTGCAGCAGATGATCCAGCTGGTCTGGCCATTTCTGAAAAAATGCGTGCTCAAATTCGTGGATTGAATATGGCGGCAAAGAATATACAGGATGGTATCTCATTAGTGCAAACAGCAGAGGGCGCATTGAATGAGACACATGCGATGATTCAGCGTATGCGAGAACTAGCAGTGCAGGCAGCCAATGATACATTAACAGATGAGGATCGGAAACAACTTGATTTAGAGTTCCAAGAGTTAAAGAAGGAAATTCAACGTATTTCAACCGATACCGAATTTAATACAAAGACATTACTGAATGGCGATTATGAAACAAATGGGATTAAAATTCAGGCAGGTGCCAACGCAGGACAGAGCATTGAACTGTTGATTAATGGTGTCGGTTCAGAAGCACTTGGTTTGAAAGATGTCTCGATTGCTACTAGAGATGAGGCAGATAAGGCTATTTCTTCTATGGAGGACGCTTTAAAACGCGTATCCAATGAACGTTCCCGCCTTGGCGCCTATCAAAACCGTTTGGAACATGCCTATAATGCCAATGTGAACACCGCAGAAAATTTACAGGCAGCAGAGTCACGAATTCGAGATGCTGATATTGCCAAAGAGATGATGAATATGGTGAAGGCTCAGATTTTAATGCAGGCCAGTCAATATGTGCTGGCGATGCATATGCAGCAGGCACAATCCATTTTAAAATTATTAGAAATCGGAAAAAAATGATGAATTTCAATTACTATTGAAATTCATCATTTTTAATGTTTATTTAGAGAAAGTCTCAATCGCTAATTTAGCCGTTGCCGTAGCTTCATGCTGTAAGGGTAGCACAGCCTGACGCATATTTTCTCGAACCGTCGTATACGATTCTAACATGGCAATCGCACGTTCGAACAATGTGACACCGTTCCAATCATCCTTCTCGACATGCCCAATAACCGGCTGATCAACAATATCAGCAAATGCATCAATTTTTGGATCATACGAAATGGCGATAAAAGGTGTAGCATAGATGGCTGAGAAGATGAGGGAATGGAGTCGCATCCCAATCAATAATTGAGATTGTCCAATTACCGCAATTTTTTCCTCAATGGATAAATCAGAAGGAGCAATTAAGCTTTTTTCCTGCATGAGTGCTGCCACTTCCTGAGAAGTTTTTAAATCGTGTTCACCATGCATTGGTAAGAAAACGATTTGCTCACCCTGACGTACTAATTGGTCTAAGCTATGAGCAATTTTTTCTTTATATGCTATTGTAGATGGCCAGTCACGGACACTAACAGAAATATAGCTTTCTGCCGTTAGGGATTCTTGATCTAACCATTCACAATGAAAGTCGCCACCATTGAGCCCCATAACAGGATCGGGCACAATTTTAGTCTCTTTACGTACACCAATCTCTGTTAAAAGAGTTTGGGAGGCTTTATCTCTAACCGTAATTTGCTCAACCTTGTTAAAGGTTTTACGCACGATTAATTTACTAAGCGAGTGGTTGATTGGGCCCATACCTTGGGCGTAAACAAATACTGGCTTCTTCAGCCATTTTGCAATTTGAATCACGCCTGCATAGTATGGAATAGTTTTCATGCCTGTTTGATCCTGCATTAAACTACCACCGCCACTAATGAGTCCATCAGCTGTTTTAAGCAATTGATGGATTTCTTTCATTTTCCAACGATTGACGGCTTTTACACCATAGGTTTGCTCAGTAGCGGTTGGGTTATTAGATAATACAGTGATCTCTATATCATTTTCCCATTTCTTCAAAGCTTGAATGATGGAAAGCAGAATAGCATCATCTCCGACATTATCGAATCCATAATAGCCCGATAAAACAATGTGCATTATGACCACCTCGCGATGGCCTTAGAAACCCAACGATAACCGAATTTAAAAATAAGGATAAATACTAATCCTATAACAAAACCAAGAGATACGCTGTATAGAGTACGTAATACTGAAACAGCTACTGGGATGTGTAAATGTGTAAATGTATTAACGATCGATAAGAATCCGATAACACCTGGTACAAGTAAGATACTACCCCATTTGCGGTTGATGCCCATTACATATAAAGCTAAAACAAAGAATGGGAAACCAATTAAGAATTCCTTCGTTCTTGGTCGTACATATAAGGTATTTTCTAGCCATTGTCTAAACGTTAATTCTAAATCACTAACTGAGCCAGAGTTACCAGTTCTGCTAATGTAAAATAAACCGATACCCGCCACGACAATTAGTAGGAGTACATGCCAATATTTTAATTCTTTGTTTAACAATGTTACGGTATTAGATAAAGATTTATTAATATTTTGATCAGCTAGTCGGTTAATCTCAATTAATGTAAATAGTAGAACGCCCATAATTGGAATCAGATAAACTAACTTCACGCCTTTGAACGTAGCAAAGCCTGTCATAAAGGCATTGCCATTTAATAAGCCAATGACAATAACAATCCCGATAAGGCTAATCGCTACTGCCTTCAAGTATTGCACAAGTATTTTAGACATTTTCGTAGACCCTTGTGCTGATTTAATTACGGCATAGGTAGGTGCAAGGACTGCAATAATTAGTGCAAATGCCTGTAAGAATAGAGTACTTTTCAGGATAAAGTAGGCAATGGCTAGTACTGTCATAAATCCAGCTGCCGCAATTCGTAGAGGCATCCATTTGATTAATTCTGAAACGATAAAGGTAAATAAAATACCTGCTACTAATACAGCTGCTGTGACCCAAGCTGGTACAGCTACCTGATCAAACAGCTTTGGCTCGCCAGGTTGGAAATGATCTGGCATTGCGTCATGTACTCCATTTAAGTAGTCAATTGTTTGCTCCACATTTTCCTTGGCATTACCAGTTGTTTTAATATGGTAGAAGATAGAACGGATATTACGCTCTTTTACAGCTCTTGTTGTACGGTCAATACTTTCATTTAACTTTAATTTCGTTTGTCTGTTGATGTTAATACTATGCAAACGAATCATATTGTAATCGGTCATTTGGGCGATTTTATTTTCGCCCTTCAATGGATTACTTTCGATTGTATAGAAGTAATAGCCCGCATCACTTAGTTTTTCAACTAATTGATTGCCTTTTTCTTGTCCAAAGCCAATTGCTTCGTCACCTTGACCAAGCAAGCGACCAGAAGAACCATCTTTTAATGCGAGTAACTGATTCACCAATTTAGCGTTAGCCACTTCATTATCTGCATTTTCAACTTTAAAGACATAGCCTAGGCCATGCTTACTAATCATATCGATAGCAGGCTGATCGTAGCCAATTGGTGTTTTTAAATCAAAGTTATGGTTAGAAGTAGGGAGAAAATAAAAAGCCTCTTCTCCTATTTGAACTTCCTCCGGCTCAACACTATCCATGATAAGCTTTCGGTAGCTTTCATTTTCAGGTACTCGAATATAAGAGCCACTCTTTGTAACATCAACAGCATCTTTATAAGGTGTAAATAATAATTGTGCTGCTAAGTCGTTTTCTTTATAGACAGTAATCAAATTTTGTTTTTCCATTTCCTTTAATGTTAAAGGCTCAAGACTAACAGTTGTCAGTCCAGCTTCCTTTAAGGAGGAAAGGATTTCATCCATTGTTAAATCACTGTTTTTATTTGCAGTTTGTATTTCATCATAGGGAATCACGATTTCATAAGAATCATTCGATTGCTCCGCATTCCACCTCATCATGATACCTGTGGAGGAAACGACGAGTAAAAGAACAATAATCCCCCAAAGCCATTTCTGTTTCGACATAAGTGTCCTACCTCTCTTATTTATGAAAATCTTTTTCCGATAACAGGGATTTTCTTTAAATCTTGTTTATCAATAGCTTTCATTAGCCATAGTAAAAGGAAGTAAATAGCTCCTCCAATGATGATGGCAATAGTCAGATAGCCCATTGCCCACATACGAGACCAATGTGTAAAATCAAGCCAAAACGTTGGTAAACCAACGGCTGCTCCCATTACGATGGAAGACACAATCATTTTCACCGTATCTTTTCCAAGAACAGTAAAGCGAATCATACGATATATAAAGACAGTATTCACAATAAATAACACAAAGTACACCAATAATGTTGCATAGGCAGCACCATCTAGACCGAATGCTTGAATGAAGAAGATGTTCGCAAACACCTTCAAAACAACACCACTTAAAATAATAAGAGCGCCTGTTTTAGCAGCATTCATTCCCTGTAAAACGCCCGTCCCAAGGAGTGTTAGTGATGTAAAGACCGAGCTAAGGTTAATCATGGCTAACATTAAGCTTCCCTCTAAGTCTTTAAAAAGAGCTAGATTTAAAGGCAAGGTTAAGGCTAGCAGTCCAATCGCAGCTGGCCACGATATAAGATGAGTCATACGATGTGTTTGTTCAATAATACTGCGTGTTTCATCCATTTTACGTTCAGCAAGCTTAGTAGTAATTAGTGGCACTAGCGGTAAAATAATTGATGACGCAAATACCGTCGTAATTTGAACTAATGTTAGCCCTCGACCATATATCCCATAAAGGAAGCTAATTTCACTTGCGTCTGCCCCTGCACTTCTTAACCCATATGTAACGGTAAAGGAATCCACAAAGTTAAAAAGTGCCATTGTAACAGAACCAATTGCAATCGGAATGGATATTTTTAATATAGTTTTACTATATGTGGAGAAATCCTTACTAGAATATTTCTCCTTGCTCGTTACTTTTACCGACGAACGGAAATATTTATAGAGTAAATAAACAAGTGAACCGAGTGCTCCAAGGACAGAACCAGCCATAATTCCACCAGCTACGATATCATTTGAATAATCCATCGCAACTAGGAAGTACGCAACAATTAGAATTAATGCAACTCGAACTAATTGTTCAATTACTTGAGAGATGGCAGTCGGTCGCATATCTCCAAAGCCTTGAAAAAAGCCACGATAGACGGCCATATAAGGAGCCACAAGTAATGTCAGTGCCACAATAATTAAGGCAATTTCTGTTGATGGTCCACCAAGTGCATTCGCTATCTGCCCTGAAAAACCGTAAATGATTGTAAAACTAATGACGCCAAACGATAGGGCAAGGATTCTTGCGGTTACATAAATTTTCTTTATTTTGGCAGTATCCTTACTTGAGTTAGCCTCCGCAATCAGTTTAGAAATAGCAATAGGGATACCTGCAACAGATAAATACAAAGCCACCATATAGACAGGATAGACAAGACTGAAAATACCAAGTACTTCGTCACCAGCAATATTTTGAAGTGGAATACGGAAAATACTGCCAATCACCTTAGAAAGTAATGTCGCAATGGTTAAAACGAGTGTACTTTTGACAAATGTTGATTGACTCATTTTGTTGTGCCCTGCCCTCTAAGCTTTAATGAGAAAACCTTTAAAGCAAAACGTGGAAGAACAAGCATTCTTATAAAACGACTTGGCTGGCGTAGCAGTCGATAAAGCCACTCAAGATTTAACTTTTGCCAAATGACTGGTGCACGCTTCACAGTGCCCGCGATGACATCGAAGGAGCCACCCACACCAATAAATACGCCCTTTGAAAACTTGTCTAGGTTTTCAGTAATCCATTTTTCCTGTCTCGGTACTCCTAAAGCGACAAACACCAGATCAGGTTGTAATGCTGCGATATCGTCCGCAATATGATTATTATTCCAATCAAAGAATCCATCCTGATAGCCTACCACTTCAACATTTGGATAATTCTTATGAATATTGGCAATGGTCTTTTCAATTGTTTCTTTTTGTGCACCCAATAAATAAACTTTAAAGCGCTTTTGCTGACCAACCTCTAACAATTTCACCATGGTATCATAGCCTGTTACACGCTCGGGAAGTGAATCTCCAAGGATTTGAGCAGCCTTTACCACACCGATACCATCCGCACAAATGTAGGTTGCCTGATTTAAATAGCCCTTCACAGTAGGATTTTCATTTGCCTGCATGACAACTTCAGGATTGGCTGTCACCACGAAAGTCTTTTCTTGCTGTTCAATACGATTAACAAGTAGATCTACAAACCCTTGCTGACTAATATGTAAAAAGGGTACGCCCATAATCGTTACATGCCTCATATAGTGTTCAAACCTTTCTGTAATTCCTTTTTCACTGCAATCTATCATACCATAAAAGCAATATTGACAGGAAATTTTCGATAATAGTTCAGTTATGGCTATAGGCTGCATAAAAGGGGATTCATCGTTATAAAAAGGAGGATTCTATTGCATATACAAGAAACAAACTAAAAAATGCACTGATTTTTTTAGGAGGAAATAGTGGTGCTCATAACAGAAGGGTTTGAGTTTCTTCTATTATATAGTGTTTTATATTCATGCAATGAAGACAAAAAAAGAGTGCGAAACAATGTCGCACTCTCAGACTGTAGACAAACTCAAAAAATTTGAGAGTTTGCTTACAGTCTTTTTTCTTTTACAATGAAATAAAGTAAAGCCGTTGATTTCCACTACGGGCGGACGCTTTCCGCGGGCGGGGTCGAGCTGCTTCCCTCGCTTCGCTCAGTCCAGGATCTCGACTTTCCCGCTTTTCCCGCAGGAGTCGCCGCTCTTCGTTCCCATCAACTTCTACATAAAGTACTCCATCTACATAGGGTGTTGAAAAGTAAATTCTCCATGCAGACCATTTATTTATAGATTCCACGCATGTGAAAGCGAGTGCGAATAAAGGAAAGTATGATAAAAAGGTTGTGCGAAAAGAAACACGGGCTTATGAAGAGAAGCTTCAATTAGAGTTAAATATGGAAATGACAAAAGCCATCGAGAATGAACTTCTCGACGGCTTTTGTCTACAGTCTGAGAGTGCGAGACAATGTCGCACTCTTTTTTTAGAAAATCGTAGGAAATCATTTTTTTACAATATAATCGCCATGTACCCAGCCGGTTTTGCCGTTATAGATAACCTGATACCAGGCACCATTTTTTTTGAATTCGCCTTTATCATCTACTGCACCAATAATAAAGCCGTTTGGTTTAACTGTACCTAATATAGGGGCTGTCGTAGATGGTTCACTTCGGACATTGAGCATGATGTTCATGTTGACAATCTGTAAACCATTTTCAAGTTGAACATAATCATCAAACACCCAGCCCTCTTGACCATTGACGCTTACTTTAAACCAGCCACCATTTTCTCCAAGTACTTTGAAGGATGTATCTTTAGGTAAATTCGTCATAATGGATGCAGCATCTGTAGTATTAGGATATGTTCTCATATTGAGATTAGTAGTAGCCTTTCCGATTGCCCCAGCTATATATGAATCCAAAGCATATTGCTTCGTAGGGCTTGGTAAAGATGGAGCGGAAGGCTGACCCTGATAAGCAGGAACATCAAACACTAAATTCGTTGACGTATGTGCCCCAACTAATTCATAAATATCATAAATCTTTTTCGCCTGAATAACTGCCCACATTACATGTGTAGCATATTGATGGACGGTTGGATTATCAGGATTCCAGCGCATTTTATATAATGTGTCTTGTCCTTTACTAATATACTGATCCTTGACAAATTGAGCGCCGCCAATAATCGCATCCTGTACGGTAAACCAACCATTTGTATAAGCACGCTCAGCACCAAATTTATTGGCATCAGCATCAATAGCTCCAATACCATAAGCATTATAAGTTTTCTTAATAGCGGTTAAACTGTCTCGATTTTCAGGAGTAACCATCACTGGTTTTCCACCCGTATCTAAGCCAACCTCAATTCCATTCATAAGCGCAGAGGCCCCATTAGCGGTTTCATGTAAAGCATGTGATAACAGATAGATAGCATTTACATTGTTATCGACACCCGCCTGAATAAAGGCATCAGCCATACCTGCTAAGCTTCCTTTATTAGCAAGTACCTTATCATTGAGTTCCTTGGCATTCAAATTATTAACCACAGTTGATAATTTTAAAAATTGATAAAAAGATGGGCTATCCTGCATAACGCTCTTTGGGTGTACATAGTATGACACTAGTGCGTCGCTAGCCGTAAAAATGCCAGCACCGTCTACCTTTGGATTATTGGCAGTTTGTTTATTCACCACCGAAGAATAGTCAAATGAGTAATTCGTCGTTATATATTCCTTTCCGCCAGTTTCTGGTGCTTCTAAATGAAGTAAACGATAGAGAACGGTCGCTGCTTCAGCACGAGTTGTTTGGGCAAGTGGTGCAAATTGATTATTCGGCTTCCCTACAAGTAGCCCTGATGTTACGACAGCTTGTACATCAGCATAGGCCCATTTGGCGATACGAGCATTGTCACTAAAGTTAATAGGGGAGGAAGATGTATTGATATTTTGATAGTGGAGAGCTCTTTTTAACATAGCCGCCATTTCCTGACGATTAATATGTGCGTTTGGGTTGAATTTGCCCTGGTCGTCACCTTTAATCAATCCATGATAGCTAGCTTGCTCGATCACTCCGTAATACCAGTCGCCTTTCTTTACATCTGAGAAGGTTGCTTGACTAGAAGTAGCTGGCAAGTTAAGTGTTCTGACTAGAAATGCTGCGAATTCAGCGCGAGTAACAGCATCGTTTGGACGATAATTGCCAAATTCATCACCCTTCATTAAATCGTTTGTAATAAGATAGTTCATTTCATGATAGGCCCAGTGCTTCGAAATATCTTCTGCTGAAGCGCTAGTAGGTGCAAGATATAGCATACCTGCAAGCACTGCCCCGTAAAGAGGAAATTTTCGTTTCATTTTTCAAGCTCCCTTCAATAGCTGATAATTGTTCTATCAAACTATCAAAAGTGTATCACAAAAAAAGGTAATCTATTATTACAACATAGGGACAGATAGAATTAGCTATTATTTAATAATGAAGAAACTCTTAAAAGTGATAGGAAAGAGGCGAAATTCGCTAAAAAACTCTAGCTATGTTTCTGTTTCTTTACAAATATAACTAAAATGTTACGGGAGTCTTTAATTTTTGACAATTTAGTAACCATTCCAGAAAATGCTTGGTTATTATGGAGAGTCAGGTATAATAGGAAATGGAACTATATGTTACCAATACAAATGAGGGTAAAATTAGTTGGAAGAAAGTAGCCATCTAGTAAGGTCCATGGTAAAAAAATCTTCTATATCTAAATTTATGTCCCAATGCTTGAATTTCGGAAAAGATAATGTTATATTATTGTAGAAAGTGAATAAGCTTACTAGAATGGTATTCTACTACTCATTTTCTAGTAACTTTACTAAGAAAATTTGCTTTAGTTTTGAATTATTCGAGAAAGCTATAATACATAAATTTAGGCAACTAATTATGGTGGTACTATAGTTTTCGTTGGAATAATATCAATTTTTAGGAATATTAGGGAGGAATAAATTAATGGCAAAGCAAAACAAAGGCCGTAAGTTCTTCGCGGCATCAGCAACAGCTGCATTAGTTGCATCTGCAATCGTACCTGTAGCATCTGCTGCACAATTAAACGACTTCAACAAAATCTCTGGCTACGCTAAAGAAGCAGTTCAATCTTTAGTAGACGCTGGTGTAATCCAAGGGGATGCTAACGGCAACTTCAACCCACTTAAAACTATCTCACGTGCGGAAGCTGCTACAATCTTCACTAACGCTCTAGAATTAGAAGCAGAAGGTGATGTAAACTTCAAAGACGTTAAAGCTGATGCTTGGTACTACGATGCTATCGCAGCAACTGTAGAAAACGGAATTTTTGAAGGTGTAAGTGCTACTGAATTTGCACCAAACAAACAATTAACTCGTTCTGAAGCTGCTAAAATTTTAGTAGATGCTTTCGAATTAGAGGGTGAAGGCGATCTAAGCGAATTCGCTGACGCTTCTACTGTTAAACCATGGGCTAAATCTTACCTAGAAATCGCAGTTGCAAACGGCGTTATCAAAGGTTCTGAAGCAAATGGTAAAACAAACTTAAACCCAAATGCTCCAATTACTCGCCAAGACTTCGCAGTGGTATTCTCACGTACTATTGAAAACGTAGATGCTACTCCAAAAGTTGACAAAATCGAAGTAGTTGACGCTAAAACTTTAAACGTTACTTTATCTGACGGTACTAAAGAAACTGTTACTTTAGAAAAAGCTTTAGAGCCTAACAAAGAAACAGAAGTTACTTTCAAAATTAAGGATGTTGAATACAAAGCTAAAGTTACTTATGTTGTAACTACAGCTACTGCAGTTAAATCTGTATCTGCAACTAACCTTAAAGAAATCACTGTAGAGTTCGACGGTAAAGTTGACAAAACATCTGCTGAAGATGTAGATAAATACACAGTTGATAGCTCAATTGAGTTAGATTCAGCTACATTATTAGAAGATGGTAAAACTGTCCGTTTAGCAGTTAAAGAGAAAAACGGTAAAGTATTAGAAAACCAAAAATCTTACAAGCTTTCTGTTAAAAATGTAAAAGCTGGAGAAAGAACTATTGATGCTGCAAATGTTGCATTCACTCCAGTTGACAATACATTACCAGAAGTTAAAGAAGTGAAATCTCTTGGAACAAAAGCTATTAAAGTAACATTCTCTGAGCCAATTAAAAAGGCTTCTTCAGGAAACTTTAAACTAGATGGTAAATCATTCTATGGTTCAGTGGATGAAGGTTCACGTGAGTTAATCTTAAAACCTTATTCTTCTGCAGATTTATCAGTTGGAAAACACAAATTAGAAATCGCTGGTGTTGAAGACTTTGCTGGATTCAAAGCTTTAACTAAAGAAGTAGAATTCGAAGTAATTGAAGATAAAGTAGCTCCTACTGTTAAGAGTGTTAATGCAACTCTTGAAAAAGTAACAATTACTTTCAGTGAAGAAGTTGATCAAGATACAGTATCTAAATCTAACATCTACTGGATGTCAGGTTCAGATAAAAAAGCTGCAGGTTCAGTTAAGAAAATTTCTGGAGATGTTTATGAATTTGACTTCTCTGCAAATGCACTACCAGGATATGAAATGACATTGTTTGTAGAAGGTGTTAAAGACTACTCAGGTAACCAAATTACTGAAACTCAAGTTAAAGTAAAAGCTGAAGTAGATCAAACTCGTCCAGAAGTTACTGAAGCTTCTATTAACAAAACTGATAACAAAAAAATCACTCTTAAATTTAGCAAGCAAGTTAAAATTGCTGCTGGTGATACTAAGTACTTCACATTAACAGATAAAGATGGTAAAGTAGTTCCACTTAAAACTGTAACTGAAGATACTGGAACAGGTTCAAACAAAGTATTTACACTTGAAGCTTATGAAGCGCTAACTGAAGGTTACAAACTTAAAGTTGTTGGAGTACGTGACACTACAAAACTTCAAAATACAATGAATGATGTAACAGTTACTATTACTGGTAAAGATACAGTGGCTCCAAAATACTTATCTAACTCAGCGAATAGCGATACTCGTACACTTATCATTAACTTTGATAAAGAAATGGATTTAGCATCACTTGCTGACCATAAAAACTACCTTGTTACAATTGCTGGAAAACAACAACAACTTCCTGCAGGTACAGATGTAACTCCACAAGGTAATAAATCTGTTCGTATCGTATTCCCAGAATATATTGATAATGACAAAGTTGGAATTAACGATTCTTCTAAAGATGCTAATATTACAGCATTTAAATTATTAGCAATTAAAGCTGCAAATGGTGTTATCGTTGAGGAATTTGGCGGTAAAGATATTACACCAAACACTGCTGCTGCAACATTAACGAAGTATGATAAAGAAATTAATGAAAATGCTAAATTAACAGAAAAAGGTGTAATTAAAGTTCGTTTTGATCAACCAATTGGTAAAGCTACAGTTAAAGACTTTACACTTGGTGGTACAGGTGCTACAGGCGTATCAATTGCTTCTGTTGAAACAGATGGATCTGACCTTGTAACTGTTAAATTGTCTGGAGAATTAGGCAGCACTAGCTTAACAAATAAATTAACTTTAGCTGGTATCACATTAACAGTTAATAGTAATAATGCAATTAAAACTACTTCTGGTAACTCAGTTACTGGTAATATTGTATCAGTTAAGGATGCTATTAAACCTCAAGTAGAATTAGCAAAAGATCAAACTCGTTTAACAGTGACAAATAACATAATTGAATTGCCATTTAGCGAAAAATTAGATGATGCTGTTCCTACTGATGTAGCTAATATGAAACATGATTTAGTAGTTACTAATCTTAAATCTCAAAAAGTTTTATCACCATCAGAATATACTACTTCGATTAAAGCAGATGGTAAAGGTAATGTAATTGAAATTAAAATTACAACTCCTACAAGCGACGAGTTTAAAGTAGCTGTTAAGAAGGATTCTTCATTTATTCGTGACGTAGCTGGTAACAAAGCAGAACCATCTTCTGAATACTTAACTTCTGTAGGCGGTATTGATACAGTTGCTCCAACAGTTGTTAATGTTACATCAACTGCTAATAATGGAACATTCAAAATTGGTGATACTATTCCAGTAGAAGTAACATTCAGTAAAGCGGTAGACGTAACTGGTACTCCAGAATTAGCACTAAATATTCCTGGAACTAAAGCAACATATGCTTCTGGTTCAGGTACTAGCAAACTTGTATTTAACTATACTGTTGTTGAAGGTAATGTTTCTTCTAAACTTGATGTAGCAAATACAACTGCACTTTCAGGAACTATTAAAGATGCAGCTGGAAATACTGGTGTATTAACTCTTGCTGCTCCAGGAACTTCTGGTTCACTTGGTTATAACAAAGCAATCATTGTTGATGGTGTAAAAGTAGCTGCTGCATTCACTATTTCTGCTAAATCAATCGATGCTGCAGGTAATGCAACAATTGATTTTGGTAAAGCTTTAGCAGTTGCATCAAAAGAAGCAATCGTTGCTGCAATTACTCCAGTAATTACAGGTGTTGCTGCTGCAGATGTAAACTTTGCATGGGATGCAAACGGTAAATTAACTATTACTAATAACCATGCTACAGATGCATTAACATTTGCTAACGATGTAACTGTTACAAATGTTACTGATTTAGCTGGTAATGTTACTCCTTCTGTAGCAATTACATTAAAATAAATTTTACTTTTTCATAAATAATAATGTATTTTGAAAGAATTATATTATTAATCGATATTTAAAGCTCTGTGGAGAATCCTCCACAGAGCTTTTTTAACAATTTCAGCACTTAATAGTTTTTATGGTTCTATAATATTTGTTGGGGTAATCACACAATTTTATGCATAAAAAAGCACAGTATCACCATTTCCTATATACTTGAATTTGTCGAGAAGATTATGAAGTAAAAAATAATGAAGATATTTACATTACTTACTCAGAAGCTCTAAAATTTGGTGACCGTACTTCACAAGATTTAAGAAAGTCTGACTTCACAGCTATCCGTAATTCTGACAATGAAACATTAGGGCGTCATGAATACAAAGAATGCAACAAAAATTGAAGCTGGTGAAACATTAGTATTTACTTTCAATTCTGAAATTGATTCAACTGTTATTGCTGACCTTGAAGCAGAGTTCACAAGTATTTTCACTCCTGGAACTGCAGATGAAGGATTTACTGTAGCTTCATCTACAAATGCTTCTGGAAACACAGTTGTTACTGTAACAGCTGAAGCTAGTTTTGTAGCTGCAGAAATTGCAAATGTCAATACAAATGGAACAATTACTATTTCTAAAGCTAATTTAAAAGATAAAGTTACAGGTAATGTTCCTGCAAATGATTTAGTAATTGATTTCAAATAATAATTTTAATAAAGGAATGTGACTAACATTTCTTAAAGAAAGGTTCTGTTGAGAATAACTCTCTACAGAACCTTTTTCTACTTCTAAAATTTATTATTGGAATAATACCTAAGTTCAAGCTGATACAATACTAGTGAAAAAAACTTATAATCCATCTTTTAAGAACATTATAAAAGTTAAAATACAAAACTTTGTAGATGAGGGTTTTATTAAAGTTTGATTCAACTAGCCAATTAGTAAAGTAAAAGTCTTTGACAATGTTCGAGGAAGTTTAGGTGTCAAAGGTGAGTTTATTTTTGTTTAGGAACATGTCAAAAGGGAAAAACCAAAAATATTGCAGAAGATCAGTCAGTAATATGTATAATAAACTTATTTCCGAAAGATGAGGCTAGTACAACTTTACTGTATGGTATTTGATACTTTAAAACAATGGATATTCAAGTATTAAGTTCTTATAAGTTTAATTCCTAGGAATTAAATACTTGAATATTTTCGATGAAAAAAGGAGATGAATAAGTAAAAATCATTAGGTAGGTTTAATATGGAATTTTATAAAGAAAAAGAAATCTTTTGCTACAGTTGCCGTAAAAAAACTATATTTACTTATAAAGATATGCATAAAAAGAACGGGGTAGATAGTCATTGTAGTGAATGTTCTGGTATTTGGTTTGAATGGCAAAATAGAGCTGTTGAGAGGGAAATGGAAAAGTGGATTGACTATAATAAACATCTTATCAAATGACCAATAGGTTGTTTACCAATATTTAATCGAGAAGTTTATAGTAGAAGCTCTGTAAAGAAAGTGTCTGCAGAGCTTTTTTATTATGGATATAATAAGCCTCTTGATAAAAATATTTTATTATTTTGTCTAGTTAAATGTATTAAGTCTAATAGTAATATATAGACATTCTAAAAATGGAAATACTAGTCCTAATAAGATTAATCATATTCTATTAGTTTGGACACGAGAAAATAAAAACTATTGATGAATACAGGAAGAGTACGGATATTTATATCTCTTCAATAACTATAAAAGTATTGAATGAATATTTAGTATGTTTAAAATTAGAAAATAAAGCAATGGCAACTATAACCAAATATAAATGGATACTGGAACGCTTCCTACGTGAATATAAGGTTCCGCTGAAGGATAAGACCTCAGAGAATGCTAGAGAATGGATTAATGATTTTTCGATACATAAAAAACCAAATACAATAGCGCTTGTACATGCAACACTATCATCCTTTTTTCAATTTTGTTTTGATGAAGAATATATAGAAAGGGTGAAAAAAACATTTGAGACCTCAATTATCTAAATCACTTCCTAATTATTTAGATGAGTATGAGTTTTCTCGTATTAAACTTATCTCTGAACAATTATCAACTCGTGATAGGTCTATTATTTTATTTCTTCTTACATCGGGTTGCCGTGTCTCAGAAATGTCAGCATTAAATATCAAAGGTATTAATAGGGAGAAACAGCAGAAGTAGTAGGGAAAGGTAATAAAATTAGAACTACCCATTTTTCCTTAGAATGTGCCATAGCATTACAAAATTATTTACAGGCTCGGACTTGTGATCTAAAAGAGCGGCTATTCATGAATAAATTTGGTGACCGTCTTTTAAATGGTGGAATAAGAGGTGTTCTAAAAAAAGTGGGTAAACAAGCAGGACTTGAAAAAATTTTTCATCCACATTGCTGTAGACATACATTTGCCACCAATTTGTTAGCAAGAGGAGCAAACCTTCAGTTTATAGCGGATGAAATGGGACATGCTGATTTAAATACAACACGTATCTATGCACAAATACCCTCGGAAGATAAGAGATTAAAATATAAGAATATAAGGGGGTGATTTCTATGAATCAGGAAGTTTTACAAGCCTTCTATGATGATAATTGTATCAGTTCAGCTCAGAAACAATTCGTTCTTATAAAATTTCACTCTCACAATTTTTTTCGGAGATTGAAAAAAATATGATGAAGTAAGGGCAAAGGATATACGTAATTGACTGGCAACTCTAAGTGTAAAAGGGTTAAAAATACGTAGTATTCAACTGAAACTAACTGCATTAAAATGATTTTATCAATATTGTATTGAAGAAAACAAGATTACTCATAACCCCACTAAGAAAGCAGAAAGCTAGAACGATTAATTCTTAAGACAAAACTTAAAAGGATTGAATCTATTATTGCACTTAGCTCAAGCCTTTTATTTATTCGCAGCAGGGTAATCATTTTCATCTTTAACTAGAACAATGCTATCATCAATTTCGTTAGAAAAACTAGTGTTGCGATTCCCATTAAAAAAACTAAGTTTCAGTGCTATTCAGTCCACTAGAGGACTTTTGAAATTGGTCTTACATTACAAATCATTGTCTATGTAGTTCGTGTAGGAAACAAAAAAGTCTTCGAATTCAAGCATTTAGACCGATAAAAACAAAGAGTATAATTTATGAACCAAAGGAACTGTAAAAAAACATGTATGGAAGGAGGGCGCTGAAAAAGTCGATTTGCCATAGCAATTGTTATACAAATGGACTTTTCAAGTTGGTAAATCTGAAGTGAGCAAGATATATACTAACGAAAACCGAATTTCTTTAGTACCCTCGAATGGAAGCTTTCTTCTTTTTTAAAGCCTAATCAGTAAATTGATAGTAGGTTTGAAAAAAAGAATACGGACAATAGTTGTAAGCAAGCATCTTAAAAAAAGCTTGTAAACCTTATGTAGAAAAAGGAGAACCGTTACATGAAAACTGTATTTAAAAGCCTTAAAAGTAAGTTGTATATTTCATTTGGACTTGTATTAATAATCCCCGTTGTTTTAGTTGGGGTATTGTCATACTTATCAGCTAAAGATTCTATAGAAAAGGAAATTCTGCAAAGTGCCAACCAAAGTGTTGGGGTATTAAACAAACTTATAGACAAAACCATCAGTGAAAAAATTAACGAAATTGAAGTCTTTAGTGAGGAAATTAATTCTTCGATGTATGGACAGGGTGAGGTTGCATTAAGATCATCACTTCATCAATACTTTAAACTAAATCCAGATGTCTTCAGCATATATGTTGCAACGAATAGTGGAGCGTTTATTCAAGGAGAGGACGTGTCTACTGCAGAAAACTATAATCCTCTGGATAGAGTTTGGTATAAAGAAGCAGTAAAGCTTCAAGGGAAACCTTTTATAACAGAACCCTACAAAGATGTGAGGACTGAAGAAATGATTGTGACAATTGCTAAGCAGTTAAAAGACCGCTCAGGAGTTGTGGCATTAGATCTTAAACTGGCAGACTTACAAATAACATCAGAATCTATTAGTATAGGAAAAAATGGATATTCTTCTATTTTTGATGAAAACAAAAAAGTTATTTCACATCCTACTTTAGAGGGTGGAGGGGAAGTGAAAGAGAGCTTCTTTAATCAGATATACGAGAAAGAATCTGGGACGTATGATTATGTATATGAAGGTGATAAACGTATAGTATTTTTTACAACGAATAAATTGACGGGCTGGAAAATTACAGGAACCATCTTTTCGAAAGAAATAGATGAATCTGCAGCTTCAATATTGTATACCACTATACTTGTACTAGTCATTGCCATTGTGGTAAGTTCCATAGCCGTTTATTTTGTAGTAAAAGGAATTATTAGACCGATTGGCAAGTTAAAAGAAAGTGCAGTGACAATCAGTAAAGGTGATTTAACTGAAAAAGTGAGCATCACATCGAATGATGAAATTGGACAATTAGGCCAGGCGTTCAATGATATGCGTGAAAGTCTTCGAACACTTATAAAGAAAGTAGAAGTCAATGCAGAAGAAGTCGCATCTTCAGCGGAAGAATTAACAGCTAATGCCGATCAAACGAGTTTAGCAACCGAGCAAGTGGCAATTGCTATACAAGAAGTTGCATCTAGTGCAGATACGCAAACTACGAATGCAAACAAAAATGCTGAATCATTAAATGAACTGTCAAAAGCAATTCTTCATGTTGCAGAAATTTCTTCTACTGTTACGGATCTTTCACAGCACGCTACGATACAGGCAGATGAGGGTGGCAAAGCAGTCCAAGATACGAAAGAACAAATGAATTCCATACATCAATCCGTTTCAGAATCAAACACAAAAATTCAAACGTTACATAATCGCTCGCAACAAATTACGTCTATTTTAGATGTGATTACAGGCATTGCTGACCAAACGAATCTGCTCGCTCTCAACGCTGCTATTGAAGCTGCAAGAGCAGGAGAACACGGGAAAGGATTCGCTGTTGTTGCAGATGAAGTGCGTAAACTGGCAGAGCAATCCCAACAATCAGCAAAACAGATTTTCGAATTAGTACATGGTATTCAAGCAGATACGGAGCAATCGGTACACATTATGGCCCAAGTTACTAACGACGTACAAAGTGGTTTACGCGTATCGGATGAAGCGATTGCAAAGTTCCAAGTCATCATGACCAGCATGCGAGAAATTACGCCGCAAATGCAAGAAGTATCTTCCGCATCAGAACAGATGTCAGCTAGTGTTCAAGAGGTTGCAGCTATTACGGAGGATTTGGCTTTTTCAGCTAAAGGAAATGCTGCTACATCAGAAGAAGTTGCCGCGTCCACAGAGGAGCAATTAGCTTCTATGGAAGAAATTAATGCATCTGCTCAATCACTCTCTCATATGGCAGATGAGTTAAAATCGCTAATCAACCAGTTTAAATATTAAAGCCTATCTTAGCTAGCCAATTTGAATCGAGTAGGAAGCAGGTGACTCCACCTCCGACCTCTCAGTCGAGTAAGCCAATGAGGGTTTAACCAAAGGCTCTAACAGAACCGTACGTGAACTCTCAATTCATACGGCTCTTATCATTTAACTATTAAGAAAACATTTCAAGAGCCCAGTGAGCAACACTCTGGGCTCTCTTTTTGGTGCGCCCGGCAATGCACATGAACTATAGGGTGTAAGGCAAGAATCTCGAAGAAAGAAGTAGAGATTAGCCAAGAGCAAGGGTATCCGTGGTGACGCGGAACCTGAAGGCAAAACACCGGTCCGAGGAACACGAATCTCATAGAAGGCTAGGTATGACTAGATGAGTGTGCCAAACAGCACAAGCATTGCAACAATGGTGCAGCTGTTGCAAGCTTTCATAACGTAAATAACATTATCTACAAATCTTAATATTATTCAAGAGAATCTTTATTAGTGGGGTTCCATTAATGTTTAGTTCTAAAAGAAAAGCTGTCTTATAGCATTTAAAAGGTAGGCGCAGTATGAGTATGAACAACACTTCTCATGTACACACCTTCCCTAATCTTTTGTTGTTTTAAACATGTAGCTACTATAAGATTTATTGATAATCATCACAATGCCAATTAACATGAAGTTTGATATAAGTGAACTTCCTCCATAGCTTAAAAATGGCAATGTCATACCAGTTACGGGCAAAAGGCCAATTGTCATACCTATATTTTGTGTGATTTGGAAGGCTAATAAACTAGAAATCCCTGCTCCCATCAACGTCATAAATGGATCTTTTGCTTCTATTGTTATAAGAACAATTCGGTAAATCACAAAAAATAACAAAGTAATGACGAAAGCCCCTCCAATGAAACCGAGTTCTTCAGCGATGTTTGCAAAAATGAAATCGGTATGCTTTTCCACGACATAGACATTATTCTTCATGTATCCTTTTCCGGTAAACTGTCCCGAACCAATTGCCAAAAACCCTTGTCTTGTTTGAAAAGATGAGTCCGGATATTCATTAGGTTGCAACCATCCTTGAATTCGAGAAATTTGATGCCCTGATAGTTTATTTAAAATGTTGTTTGTAAAAAATTCATTATACTTTACATATAAAATAGTCACAATGCTGAGAATTGATACCGGAATGGCTGTAAAGATAATAAGCAATTTTTTTTGTATACCTGAAAAGAAAAGCATAGGAATAAGCATCGACATATAGATCATTGTCATGCCTGTATCTGGCTGTTTGTAAACAGCGAGCATAGGGGGAAAGGTGATAGCCGCAATTATTATGAGGAGTCGCATATCCGTTAAAAAGGTAGGGTGCACATATTTTTCTCGATGTGAAACGATGACCTTACTGACAACGATTAAAAGCGCGAATTTTAAAAACTCTGACGGCTGAAATGATCCTAAAGCTGGAATTTGGTACCAGCGCTTCGCCTCATTTACCGTTCGGGCTATACTTTCGGGTGCAATAAATAAGCAAAATGTTAACAAGACCATTGCCCAATAAAATGGCCAGGAGACTTTTTTTAGCTGCTCGATATCAAGCGTCGCTACACCATACATCACTAAAAAACCTATTAGGTAATAGAATAACTGCTTAACAATAAATGAGCTTGTATACTGCTCAAATACCGTACTACTGGAATGGACAAACAGACAACTAATGAAACCGAGTAATGACAAGCTAATTACTAAACTTTTATCTAATTTATTGATTTGTAACATTTAAATACCTCCTTTTTAGCGATCAAACTATTAGAAGAACGCTAGAGGTATAGATAAGGTTGCGAGTTTAAGAAATATTCTAAATATTTTTAAAAAATAACCAATTTCACCATTTTTTGGTTTTGCATTTTATTCTATTCGAGTTCGTCAAATGGGGCTGCTTGGGGCAGAAAATCTTCGTACAATCTTTACAAAAACAGATCACTGGCTTTATATTTTCATCTATTATGGTGGGTACCAGTTGGAGTTATTATCTTTCCAATGGTTATCCAAAAATCACGGCAATCTTAAGACAAGGTCGGGTCGTGAATCATAAGGCTGTGCAACGTATCATGCAAAAGTATGGTTGGCCATGTCGTGTGAAAGTTTAAAAACGTAAACAAACAGGACAACCACATTACGTGGCTAATAATCTGATGAATCGTGAATTTACATCACAAAAACGCTTGGAGAAACTTCTTATAAATATTACCTACTTACCTTTTGGCGGGAAAACGTTATATCTATCTAGTATACTCGATTAATTTAATGGTGAAATTATTGCTTATACGATGTCTAATACTCAAAATGTAAACCTTGTGTTAGATAAACTTCAGCAATTACCTGTTTTACCGCAAGGTTGTCTTTTACACAGTGATCAGGGGTCGGTTTATACAAAGGGCATTATCATGAGCATGTCCCGTAAAGGAACGCCCGCTGATAATGCCCATTTGAATCGTTTCATGCGACACTCAAAGCAGAAACGTTTTATCTAGACGGATTAACTCGAGCTACAACGGTCATTGTAGATCAAACGTAAGAGATTATATAAATTATTATTACAATACTCGAATTCAATTGCAATTAAACAACCAGTCTCCAATTAATGATCGGAAACTGGTAGGGTGATGCTTTTTTGAGACTGCCTCACTTATGGGGTTCAGTCCCATATTGTCGTTAAGCTTTTTTCTATAGTTCAAAGCAGAGCAATTGAAATGGTAAATGAATTTATTACATTTGAAGCTATTATAAAGGTTTGAAAAGAAAAAATGGAGATGTAGCTGCAAATCGAAAATCTCCAAAATAAAGAGCTACGAGCTACCGGCAACTATTGATGATTCTCAACACTTTGAATAAAAGAAAGTTATGATCTAGGAAAATATAAGTTTATTCAAACTTATTAGATTGTCAAAGCAATAAAGTCTTGTTCTTTTGGCGACTTTATTTAAAGATAGTTGTAATGAGTGTAGGGCTCCAGTATTTCTTATTGACCATTATAATTCTTTTTTTCATTTTAATTTATCCCATTCAACTGAATAATACTATCTATTAAACCGGGGCCTGGAAAATCAGCAGCGATAATCCCAACATGATGCAGCCCACTTTTTTGAATGAATTCAGTTCCCATTGTATTCATTCCACCGTAAAATACTTGGTCATTCATATCACGAGGGAAATCCGTCCATTCATTTGTAGCATTTTTTTGAATCAGCTTTTGATTGCTATTTGTATTGCGACTTTCTTTCCCACTTGCAACAAACCAAGGATAGAAATTAGTTAATAATGCTAATCCGCCTCCTGTCCCACTAAAGTGGTTCAAATAGATTTTTCCATTTTGCGAGTTATTATTTGCCTGTAGAAGATGAGCTTTCACTGAATTCCATTTATCATATATTCCGTTTGGTCCGATACCGACTTCAAACTTATCTTGAATATATAAAGAATCATAGTTAATACCATATGTTTGAGAGGCTGTGAAATTTTGTAGTATTACAATTTTACCTCGGACATCTTCTAGTTTCGGATTATTTCTTTCTGAAGATGCTACAGAATCTGGGTCCCAAAAATAAGGAGCATTACGCTCTTTATAATTGTTAAATATTTGTTCGAATGATTGTGAGCCGGTTTCGGGATCAGTGTCTTCTTTTAAACGCATTAAAATTGTTTCATTCGGATGATCTTTTAAAAATTGAATTATCTCTTGTAATACATCCTCAAACATTGCTTTTTGATAAACAATTCCATGATGCATTGCGAAGGAATCCTTAACACATTTCACTCGCATGTCTACATAACGAATACCCGAATTTAATTGCTGTGAAAGGTTCATGGTTTGATTCCTAGTCAAATCTTCATCAAAAACACTTATTCCATGTAAAGCCATAGAACCATGAGTTCCTGGAATAGATAGCTCGCTTATTTTTTTTGAACCCTCTATTTCTGACATCCAGGTTGAATTATGATAGCCTATATTTGATTCATATGAATAACCAGGGTGACTATCAGCAAATACAGTAGAAGTTGTACATAAATTTGCCAATATTACACAAGTAAGAATGCTACATTTTAAGACGCTCCTCATGCTATCTCTCCTTTTTTAAACTAAATAATCTCATATAATAAAATGTGTAATTATACATATTTATCTCAACAAAATGATGAGAAAATCTATTTAATATATTTTTTTACAAACAAAACAGGAGTCTTAAACAAGACTCCTATTTGTAACATACAATGGTAAAGTAGCACGGATCTTTTACGGATTCGTCAACAGTTATAAATGAGATACATTCGTTTAATAATTGATGTCAGTTACATTCCTAGAAAGGTCTATTCCTCGTTAAAGGTTAAACTAACGATAGTAGCAATAGATTGTGCTGCATGTTCCCAACTACCATCGATCACTCTCCCAATTTGTTGACCAAGTGTGTTTAAATCATTTGGATTAACAGGAATCCCATTATATGCAGCAATAATAGATAAAAGTGGTGCTGCAAATGGTGTAAAGCCACCTCTATCAATATAAAATTTAGGCGTATCAGTTACTTTTCCATCTTTTACTGTAAATTCATAGTAAAATTGATCATCTGGACGAAGAGTTAAATGATGAGAGATTTGGCCCTTAACATATTGTTTTCCGCCGCCTAAATTTACTACTTCAACTGGTTTTACATTGAATTCATGTTCAAATACTTTAATTTTTTTTACTTCTGGACCATATAAAGCAGCATTTACAGCTATTTCTAAATTACTCTGTGAGAATGGTTGAATACTCTTTTGTGATTCTTGTTGTTGAATAGGAGCATTTGTTTCTGCGGCAGACGCCAATGTAGTAGGTAATGCACTTGTAGCTAATGTGGCTACCATTGCTGCTGTGACTAACATTTTTTGTTTTTTCTTCATTATTTTTATCCCCTTTTTCGATAATATTGTATACCATTTAAAATGCGCGCCATTTAAACAAATGATATATAGATATGATAACCTTCTTCACAAATTCCCTCAATTTTCATATTAAGTAACTCATAACCACTTTTATATATAAATTTATCACTTAAAAATCCCCTCTTATTTACTTTAAATGGCATATAATCCAAATAAAACACTATGATAACGATTGAAAAAATAGTATAAGGGAAGATAAATGACACAAATTTGAAATATGTTTAAAGTATAAAGATGACAAATTATAATTTAAAGTGACATACTTGGCTGAAATTTTGAAAGAAGCTAGAATTAATAAGCGAGAAAATAAGGTAATCAGTCGGAATAAACGTTTCTGCTCTAAGTGTCTCATGAAACGTTTCGATTGGGGCATTATCAGAGGGCATCCTTTACGGGACATGCTTATGATAATGCCTTTTGCTTTGATGGCTTGTTGGTACGCTGCATAAGTATAAATCGATCCATGGTAGCTGTGTAAAACCACCTTGCAGTAAAACGGATAATGCTGTAGATTATCTAACACAAGGTTTACATTTTGAGTATCAGACATCGTTTAAGCAATAATTTCACCATTAAATATACTTGATAGATATGTATTGAATTAGGTGAACTGAACTAAGTTTAAATCTTCTTATTATGCAAAGAATTCATATTTTCTGTTTAGAAAAGGAAAATATTTTGGGGATTTATGGTGGAAAACCTTGGCTAAATGAATTAAAATCATGAGTTAAACAGAATTAATGAAAAAAATATACAAGGAGGTATTCAATAAGCTCTTAGTCTTAAAGTATGTTTTTAAAAAAAATTATAATATTTTATTAACTATTTTTGTGACAATTAGAAAGTCTGATGAATGCTTAAAAGTAAAAAATTAGTAAAGTGTCGTTGGAATTACGTACATACTATGACTAGAATCAAAAATACGCGTTACAAAATACGCTTTAAGGTATAAATTTTGCTATTATTACAGAATATTTGCTAGATTTAGCGAAAAACACTATTGTTTTTAGTGAGACAGAGTTATTTTTGCATAAATTGACCTTAATAGGCGTAGTTTGAAACAGGACGCTTATACCAATTAATTGATATTCGAGACAAATACATGGACATTCATAAAGTTCATTTCTTGATTTTTTTAGTTGGTATGGTAATACTAAATACCACGGTCTTAACAACATGAATACAAAAGCATATGAAGCAGGATATCAAATTGTATTTGATCAAACATATTATTCGGAAGGTAATGATTCTTATAGTGAATACAGTAACGGAAGAATATGAGCCTCTATGTTAATAGACAATCATCCCAATGTTAGCAATAACGTAGCGGATATTTCCTTTTTATTGCCACCAACTGCTAATAGGGATTATTTGATTAAACCCTCTTTTCCAAGCTATTAATTCTATATCGTTTTTTATTATGCAAAGTCAAAAGATTTTACCCATTAATATTCTGTAATTATCTTATAGTGGGCTACAATTATATAGTGAATTAACTAATATAGAATAATAAAAATTTTTATTTCTGTGAAGATTTTCATTTTACAATAATAATATGTATGTTTGTAACAAAGGAAAGTAGGAGGGAAAATGAGAAATTTTTTCGAAGATCAGTATAAGTATAATGGGGAGAATCAAATAATAAACTTAGTTAGTGAAATTAGTGAATACAAAGGAAAGTTAACTGCTTATCAAGAACAAAGATCTGATATATTTACTAGACTGGAAAATGCTATGCCAATACAATACATAAAAAACTATGTTTCAATTTATGAGGATATAAAAGTTTCCAATAAACGATTAAAAGAACTTATTTTAGGAGATATAATACCCCAGTCGATCTCAGAAGATGCGATATTTTGTTACTATGAAACTCTGACGCTTGTGCGTGAAAAATCTAATGTTTTTACTATTAGTCCAGATACTATACAAGAATTGCATTTTCAATTAATTCATTTTATTACCTCGGATGGTGCAAAATGGAGACAAAAACCATTTTCTATCCCCGGAATACTGGAGAATGGGATGTACACGAAGGTTTATCGTCCTCTTCCACCTGAAAAAATTCAAGTGGCTGTAGAACAATTATGCGACCAGTATAATTTATTAAACTGTAAAAAAGAATGTCCTACTATTCTACTGATAGCTTATTTTATATTCAATCTTTATTGCATAATTCCATTTAGTCAAGGCAATGGGAGAGTGACTATAATGTTAATGCAATTATTACTAATAAAAAGCGGCCATACATTTGTAAAATATGTTTGTTTAGATGAACATATAAAGAAAAGAGAATCAGAATACTATGAAGCAATCTATAAATCATCAGCAAATTGGTATTGTAATGAGCATAATAGTAGCTTTTGGTTAAAAATATTCTTAACAATTATTTTAGATGCTTATAAAAATCTACATAATAGAGTTAAGGATTCTATAAGTAGACAGACTAAGATAGAGAGAATTCAGAATTTTGTTCTTAATCACGAACAACCTTTCACAAAAGAATGCATTCGGAGTATGTATCCTGATATAGCCGAAAGAACAATTAGTAAAGCTTTAAATGATTTACAATTATTAGGCGAAATTAAGCTTGTTTCAAAAGGGAGAAATGCGTGCTGGATGAAAGTGTAACCTTAAAAGTATGGGATTAGAACCAACAACCCAGAATTACTTAAAGCAGCCTTTGAGGATTGTATATCACAGTTGTCTGTTTTTTATAAACAACAAAAAAGCGGCTAACTAAATTCAGTAAGCCACTACAATGATCATTCAACATTTGAAATACTCAAAATTCCAATAAATGAAATTTATGAATGTCCGTGTCCGTTTCGGATATCAATTAATTAGGTTGAGCGTCCATTTTCAGACTACGCCTAGTAAGGGCCAATTTATGCAGAAGACTTTGTTCTCCGATTTCGTCATACAACTGTTCTCCATGTCTTTAGCCATGTACATTATATTCACCAATTAAATTTTATAAACATAAGTTTTCTTAATAGGAGTAGCCTAGGCTCTTGAATACTATGAACTATGAAACTGATTCAGATACTAAAAAAATAAATTATTAAAAAGGTCTTGATTCCACTAAAATGGGGTTTGCTGGATTTGTAACATCTAAAATATCGACCTCTAGTGTACTACCCATTACACCTTCGAATTTACCAGTCCCTTGTGCTTTTACTATAACTCCACCAGTACTTGGAAAGTAATTGAATTCTATTCCATTTAAATCATTTTTCTGAGCATTAGTCAGTTCATACCAAAATTGAGCCGTATATTTGCTCCATGTATGATTTTCCCAATAATGACCATTTGGTGCACGATATACAGCAGTCCCTTTTATTGTAGTCATAGGATTGACTCCTTCACCAGTAAACGAAACATCACCCCAAAAATTTAATTGTTTTAAAACAGCGACTGCTTTATATTTTTTACCCGATGGCACTCTTATATTTTGTGAAGGTGCTGTTAATGTTCTTGTCACGCTCTTTGTATTTGTGTTTGTAGTAGAAGAATTAAATTCTGCATTTAATTTTAAACCTTCTACTAATAGAGGAACTTTAAAAAATAGGTCACCAGACCCTCCAACTTTAAAACCATTTTGTGTCGCTGTCGATGTTGTTTCTTGTACACTCTCACTGTAACTAATTGTTGTAAGTATCTGTTCTAGAGGAGTTTTTGTATTATCAAGTTGGCCTACTGTTACGTAATTAATCGTTGTTGAATCATAGTTAAGATTATTTAATGTATTACTCGTAATACTAAAGTTTAGCTCTGTCTCAACACTATCTGGGGCTGGATTAAAAATTAGTGGAAGTCCTTTTGAATAGTATTTTGTTCCAGCTATTTCATTAGTATAATAGTATTTTCCGATTTTGTTCAATTCAGATTGAACATCTTTAATACCTACTGCGTTTGCTTGTTCATTAATGCTTATACTAGTTGGAGTATTTTCTGCTAGAACACCTTGTTCTTGAGAAGTACTAATATGATTTGCACTAGCTAAACTTGGGGATGCTAAAGCAAATGTGGTTCCTATAGATGCAATTGCAGCTATAGTTAAAGTTTTTTGCACTAAATAGTTCCTCTTTTTCATAGATATTTTCTCCTTTTCGATTTTTTTCTGCCACACTAAAAATAATAGTTTTCTTCACATAATTGAGCAAATATTCTGTAATTTGAACGAAATCCTTATCTAAAAGCGCAATTTGTTAACGCGTATTTTGGATTCTAATGATATTAAGTACGTAATTCCAACGACATTATACTAATTTATTCATTTTTAAGAGGTCATAAGGTTTTTTAATTGTCACAAAAAAGGAGGCACGTACTCATTTACTTGAAGCTGAATTTACAATATCCATTTTTAGAAGCTATACGAGATGAAAAGGAAGGCGAAGAAACAACTAATTTAAAACTAAGTAGAAAGTATCAAGCTATTTATGATACTTTTCTGCTGTATCGGTTAAAAATATGACGCGTTATTATAATATTTAGCATATATAAGTCAAAGTGCTTATTATAACTGGCTCCAAAATAGTAAGAAACAAGCGATACATGAAAAGAGCAGATTTTCAGGGCTACGTACTATTAAAGACGATTTATGAAAAAGTGGGTTATAGAGGACTTTACATTGCACTAGAAAGAACTACTTCAAATTCCGATGAATCATAAAATAATTAAACGATTAATACATAAATTCAATTTATATTCGAAAGTAAGACATACAAATCCTTATATACGAGAAATCATTGTTTATGAAGTATAGACAGGTTTATCCATGGAGTTTGTTAATTGTACGATAAAGAATTAGAAGAACATTTTAATGACAGTGGACATCCAGAAACGATGATTCATTCAAATCAAGGTTTCCATTATACACACCCAGCATTTCAAAAAGGGGTTAAAGATATGTGATTACTTCAGTCAATGTTTAACCAAGGAAACTGCCTAGATAGTTTACCAATGGAGTAGTGCCCCATTCCTATTAGTGATAGTATTTTTCTGATAAAGATTGTAGGTGTTGAAGTACTTCTTGACATATCATATAACGCATAAGGAGCTTTCCCTTGCAGGCATAGATTTTTGAAAGTCCAGCATGCTGTGTATAGTTTTCCTGTAATAGCTAATGAATCCAAGACATGATAAATCCAAGAGGACCTCCAAAATACCCTCCAAATACAGTTTTACACACCACGGTACTAAATCCAAAAATCCATGCTACGATTAAATTCTCATACTCTTCACTAACAGATTTTTTAATGAGTGGAAGAATACACTCGAGTCCATTAACAATACAAATACGTCTCAAAAACATCCACAGAATAATCTCCAGTGCAATATGTAACGTAAATCGAGTGTTTATTCGCATAATGAATTCTCTTTTGGTGGTATAACTTTATATCCAATTCCCCTTAAATTTACGATTATTTTTAGATTGCGCGTATCATCCCCAGGCTTTTTCCTTAGCTTTGAAATATGGATCGTTACGATTTTCTCCTCGCCATACACATCATTTCCCCACACGAATTCATAGAGCTGTGAAGTTGTAAAAATGCGATTTGTATTTTTACAAAAGAAATGTAGTAGCTCTAGCTCCTTAGCTGTACAGTCGACGAGCGGATTGTTAACGATTAATGTAGCAGATTCAGGATTAAGGGCAAAGTCACATATTGTTCTATACATATATTTTTTAGTTAAATTTGTTGTCTTTTGCATAGCAAGTACAGTAAAATGACAAATATGAATAAAATTAGAAATAAAAGTATTATTATGTAGGTGGGTGATTAATAAGTAAATAAAAGTAAAATATGGTATATATATTTGGATTGAGTTGTGGTGAAATACGTCTTTAAACGAGTCTACTAACCACTCGTATTTTTTATATACTAAACTTTTAATATTAAAGAAAAGACTAGATGCTACTATGAGTATAATTTTATTTTTATTAAAACAGATACAGCTATTCCGAAAAAAACAAATCTGCAATAAGTTGGCGAACGTGCAACAACATACATATACAGATAGTAAGCTCAGCGATGACGTAGAACACAATTTCGAGTGTATGATGAGCCGAAAAGCATTGTTTTCTTAGGAATCGTGTTTTCTGTAGTTAAAATAACGGTTTGCTTTTTCTACTTGGCGTTGAATAAAGCACTTGGATTGTTGTAGTAAATAGAGCTCATTCAAGGGACTTTTCCGCAGGGAATGTCTGAGTGTTGTGAGGTGCTTTGGATGGCAACTAATCGCAGGAATTTGAGTTAGTTTTCCCTTAAAACCAATCTCGACACCCATAAATAAAGTGTCTCAAATGACGCAAAATAGGTTTAGGAAAATAAAGTGGGAACTGACAATTAGAAAAATCTTTGTTGATTTGTTGTTTAGAAATTTTCATTCTAACCAATAATTGGCGTTCTACCTTTTTCGTGTTAATTATTTAAAGTTAATTTGCTCATGTGAGTTAGTAATAACAGGAGGAGATTCAATGTTTATCGTATTTTTTATTCTATTAATCTTAATTATCATTACTACAATTTTTGTATTTAGCTTTTTGTTAAAGAAAAAACCGCTCATTACCGTGCTTGTACTTGCGTTGATATGTGTGACTGCTCTATTAACAAAGCCTTCAGAAACTATGTACTATAAAGCATTGGCAAATAAACATGGCCTGCAATGCGACGATAACGGCACATGTACAGCTGGTCAACACATTTATACGGTCCAGCAGTTTAGCAGCCACAATTTAGGTCTCTTTACAACGTATCATTTAAAAATGACTTATGGCGGTGGTACACATTTGCGTGAAATTGATAGCATTGGCGCCTTCTACAATATTTTTACGTATACCAATAGATAAGATTCTGGCATATAGGTAGTCTTACTATTCTAGCTTCAATTAACACGTTCTTATTAAATTTAAGGGCCTAGTTTATCCTTTGGAACAAAAAGCAGATTAATTATTTTTAAATACAACAGGTTAACAGTACACACTGGAATATGCTTATCTTATAACCCATAATAAATAACATTCCCAAAAAAAGTTAGGGAATCAGCCAAACCCTCTATTCAATTGAATGGGGGGTTTGGCTGATTAAGAGTAGTATGAAAAGTATCGTACTCGTAAAAAACGGAAATTCTGTAAGGGATTTTGGTTCGGTTAAGTAGACCAAAACTCGGTAGACCCCCTAAGGGAGGTGAGGTCAAAGGTAAACAAAAACAGACTAAAGGGGAGTTGAGGGCTGATCGTGATGCAATTGAAGGAGAGTTTAGTGAAGGCAAGTGCAAGTTATTACCTGGACCTATATTCAAGTACGCCTTCAAGGGCACTACAATTTTTCTACATGAAAATTAAAAAGTCCTTCGGAATAAATTTTGGCCAATTTTCTATCGATGCATCATTCTAAAAATATATGCTACATATTATCGTAGGAGAATATGGGGAGCTACTTGGCTGAAATCATTCAGTAGCGTCTTTATAAAAATTGTAAATTATTATCGGATAAGATAATAATCATGTGTGATTGGTATAACTGATTCTTATTTTTACCTTTTTATTTATTTATAGTTTATTTTTACCATTTATTGTGATATATTCTAAATAAGAATCGATTCGAAAAATTGCAAAGAGTTAAAGAAATACTAATTTTTTAAAGGAGTAATATTATGAAAAATAAAATTGTTAAAATGTCTGCTATTGCTGTCCTTTCTATTAGTCTTTTTAATGCTGGGACTAATGCTAGTCTTGCAAATAGTAAAGAAGATAGTTTTGAACAACTTGTTCAAAAGCTGGAAGAGACAAAAAATTATATTCAGTCTGGTATTGAATTATCAATTAACGAAAGAGACCAACTTTCAATAGAGAATTACAATATGTTACATGACTATTTAGAAGAAAATCCAAACATTGATCATGAAAAAAAAATATCAATTGTAGATCAAGTAAATGACCTTGATGTTATAATATATGATTCTCAATTAGAAAATAACTCAATCAGTTATACAAATAGTGATGATACTGTTATTTCTCCATTTGCTTTAGAGATTGGTGGTGGAACTTCTAGATATAAAGGAGATATTTTAATTAGTAACGTCGCTAAATCTTATGATGTTATTCGACATGGACATACTGCGTTAATGAGTACAATTCCTAATTACGTTGTTGAAGCTGTTCGTTCAGGGGTTACACATAATCCTGCTTCTGTGTATTGGGGTCAGGCACATATAAATGATGAAGAATTATACTATGTTAAAGATGCCCCTGATTCTGCATATTTAGCAGCATATCAATTTGCGGTTGATCAAGTAGGTGAACCATATAATGTGAAAACTGGTTTTGACAATAATGATGAATGGTATTGTTCAAAACTTGTATACAAAGCTTGGCAATCTGCTGGTTATAGAGTTGGACCAAAAATGGGTCCTGTATTGCCGATTGACATTGCTGCTAGTGGTAATACAATAAAATATTCTAATGTGCCCAAAAATATGTTCTAAGATTTATTACATATATGGTTGTCTTAGAAGGGGTATTTTAATAAAAAAATGCCCAAATAGCGAAAGCAGAAACGTTGATTTAACAACATTTCTGCTTTTCGATTTTCACATAAAATTACTTCAAAAAGGGCTTTTTAGACAGTCCTAAATAATTATTTTGAAACATAGGTGAATATATGAAATTATCTAAGTTTTTTACATTTTTTATTATTTTATTTTTACTTTCAGGTTGTGAAGAAACTATAATAGATAACGAACGAAAAAAAGAAACAGATGAAATAGATATTATTGAAATTAATGATATTACAAATTTCACAACTGATAGACAGGGTGATTATTTAGTGTTTAATTTAATGGATCCTATTGCAGAAAAAGGATATATACAAGAATTTAATTCGAATGGTGAAATTATAAAACGCTATGAGATTTCGGATAGACTTTTCGCTCCTTCTAACATTTATTTTTTCCAAAATAAATACTATTTTGCTAGTAGTGGATATTCAGGCGATTCTAAAGTCATGTCGTACAACCCAAATAATTCGAAAATCTCGTTTATTAATACAGGTCAAAATGATTTTGTAGAAAGATTCTATATGGATGACGATTCAAAATTTATTATGACAAATATGGATAAAAATTTAGATAATAAATTTTGCAAAATTGGACCCAATAAGTGTATTGAATTCCCTGAAAATTACAGAATACATGATATCACAATACTTGAAGGTGCTCCAATTGTAGTAGGGATTGTAAAAGATGCACAAGAAAATAGTGAAGATATTTTAAAAATAAGGAAATATAGTGAGGACTTAGAAATTATAGATGAAGTTAATTTAAACCAGTATCCTAATTATTTTTCTTTTACTGGTAAAAATAATAAACTATATTTATTTATGTATAGTGGAGATATTGTAGAAATAAGTAGTGATTTAAAAGTAAGCACTTTTTCTTCTGACTTTTCAGCTATAATGGATGATATAGTTAATATAGAATTCAAAAAAAACCTAATGCTAGAGAATGGAGATATTTTGATAAATATTGTATTAAACGCTATTAATCAAAAATTAAATTTTATAGTAAAAGTATCATTTAGTACTGGTTCTCCTCAAATGGAGATATTAGAAAATACAGCTAATAAAAATCTATTAAATGTTGATTATGACGCCAATGAATTTTATACAGCTTCTTATGAAGATGATAAAAACGTGATCTCTGTATGGGATTCAAAAACTTTAAAAATAAAAAATAAGTTTAAGCTTGATAGTATATATAGCGTTTATTTAGTAGATAAGTTAAACTAGTCTAAATTAAATTTTGATATGCCAAATTCCGTTTCTAAACAACCATAATTCAATACACAACACAAGTAATAAAAAACATTCTAGTAATAACCAATAATTTATACAGATTTTAGATCTGTTTTATTTAGCGAGGGCACTCAGCCCCTTCTTCACGAATAGAAGAGGGGTTTTCCAAATGCTTGGGTTTCTTCTACGATGAAATCAACGTTTTCAGCAAAATGCAGGCAGAAATTTAAGCCTTGTTATTGCAAAATTAGTAGATCGTGATACAGTTGAGTTGAAATTTAATTCAGGTATTGTAGAAGCATCTAAAGCTGCAATTTCTAACATCATTGGAGTAACTGGTCAAGCAGTTGAGAGTAAATCTAAAGGCAAAACTAATTGATTCATGTTATAATTTTTAAACATAAGGATCCTTCTTTCTGTATAATTTTGTTGTGGTGACTTAATTTTATCAGAAGTGATCCTTATTTTTTATGAAAAAATTTCACAGGCTTTTTAATTTAGAGGTGAGTTTTGTCCCAGCCTCTTCTTACGATTAGTCAACCTTATTTAAAGAATAATTTATATTTTTATGAGTGTTAGTGGTGAGGGATAGCCCTCACCACTAACACTCATTTTTAGAAACACCAAAAAGACCTGACGATTTTTATTTTTTTCGAAAGGTCATTATTATATAGTTCTATGTAGGTATTACGATTTCTGAGCTGGTAGTGCGGACTCATAATCGTAAAGAATGCCACGCGTCAGTAACTGAAATGTCACTTTTAGAAACTTATTGATGCAGGCGATGATCGCAACCTTATGAGGCTTCCTCAGAGGTTGCTTTTTTAATTTGTAGTAATAGTCCACAAAATGATTCGGTTTTCCTTTAGCCATAAGCATGGCGCACACCATAAAATATAAAATCTTCCGTAAATGTTTATTTCCTCGTTTATTAATCCGGTCTCGATATTGCGTATTCCCAGACTGTTACCGCATAATATCAATGCCTGTGTAAGCGTTCAGTTGTTTCGCATTTTGAAAGCGGCGGTGTCACCAATCTCTCCAATTAATCGTCACGCCGTTGAATCGCCAATCCCAGGAATCGAACGAAATACTAGATATTCTTTCCGTCCTTCCGACAATTCCACCATCTGTTTCACAAGCGTATCTTTTTTCTCTAGTAAATCCGCAACGCGAGCTGCGTAATCTCGTGCTTGATCACAACGAATATCTGTAGGTTTAATCGCTGGGTAACTATTTTCAGCTGCTTTTAATAATGTAATAGCTTTAGCCTCCGCACGCATCAGCGATAGCTTTTTTCGCGTATTGACCTTTAAACGATTTTTAATAATCGTTTTAGAATAGGCCTGTAAAAGTGCGGGATGCGGATATAGTTGTACAATATTTAAAAATAGTGCTGAACTCGGTGTAATCAGCTTTTCTAATTCTGGAAAACTCAGCTTAAAATGGCATGCATTCTACTTTTGAGTAAAATGATTTCTTCGTCAATTTCCTCGTAATAACGAGTCAGTGCACGCATCTGTTCATAATAATCATCTTGTATGTACGTTATTTCGCGTTCCATTTTGAAATGTGTCTTCGCGAGTTCATGAGCATCACTGATCTCGGTTTTATTGCGACGCATCGTTGCCATCTGTAAATTCGCTTCAAGTGGATTCATGCGGCAGTACGTATAGCCGTAATCTTTTAAAAACGCTTCGACAGGTTTTGAATAGATGCCTGTTGCTTCAAATACGATATCTGGCGCTTGTCCATCTTGCTTTGTCATCTCTTCCATTCGTTCGTGTAATCGCTCAAAATCAACCCGTGTATGATGTAGCACACCTTCAAATTCACATTGGCGATGACCATCATAAATCGCAACGGTACTTTTTCCTTTACTGACATCTAACGCAATGACATGTTTCATCTCATCCTTCTCCTTTCGACCAATCATAGAAGCCTTCACAGTACCTTATCGATTCCACTTTCTTATACACGATCTCTTGGACCCAACATACTAAACTGATTCATATAAGGGCATGAAGTTAGCCGGTTTTATATACGGACTCATAAATGGTCCCAGAGGCTGGTCGGCTTTTCTTAACTTCTACTATAAAAAAATAGCACAAACCATGGCCTTGGTTTGTACTACTAATGTTAGTATGTTTTATATACTCCCGACATGCTTATGAACTACAAGGGTACAAAATAAGTGATGGAAGTATTGTAACATTCGGAGCCTTGTTAGAAGAGGTGTGTCAGCACCAGTGAAGCTAATAAGATGATGGCAGCAGGTTTGTAGTAATGTCCATAGCTAGCTGTTTTGGATTAATGAGAAGGCTAAGAAATTTATTTCCCAAAAATTTATTTCTTTTATAAGTTAAATTTAGAGGCGATCATATATATGATTGCTTCTTTTTTTATTGTCTACTCTATGAGGGAAAATAAACTGAGGAGAGAAAAATCCATATTCTAGTTAGTTTAGAGGTTTTCCTTATAATGCTTATTAAATTTCTTACTCAATGCTATCTGATGATATTTTAATACAATCTTCCTCTTTATAAACCAATGACTATACTATAGAAAACTCTTATAAGTTTAACTTCTAAGTATTTAATACTTGAAGTACTCTCTCATAATGAAAATTGTCGTTTAGTCATCCATTAATTTTCTACAAAATATAAGAAAAATAAAAAAATCATTATTTGGTGAAACCTTTTCATCTAAAATGTTACTCTAACAATAATAGGAGGTATTAAAATGGAACAATTAGTAAGATCAGCTATCGACGGTCAGCAAGCTGCATTTGAGCAGCTAGTAGAAGCTGAAAAGTCTAAGCTTTTAGCAAAAGCTTACTCCTATATTGGTAACAGAGAAGACGCAGCAGACATTGTACAAGAAACCTTGCTGCAAGCTTTCAAATCAATGCATCAATTAAAAGAACCAAAATATTTCTCTACCTGGCTGTTTAAGATATTAATACGACAATGTTTTGCTTATCTACAACAAAGAAAGCGTACACTTGTAGTGGAAACTGAGCTTATACAGCAACAGCTAATTGAACAAGAACAATCAATGAACTACGAATTTGTCCATGAGGCATTGTCTTTACTTCGAAAAGATTATCAAACCGTACTTATACTATTTTATTTTTATGATTTTAAAGTACAAGAAACTGCTTATCTCTTAGATAAGCCAATCAATACGATCAAAATGTTTTTACATCGTGGTCGTATCCAATTAAAAAAGCAACTAGAACAGAGCATGAACAAGCCAATTAAGCAGAAAGAAGTGATACATATGTTAAAGGAACAACTAGCAAAATTAGCGTTAAACTTTGTGTCAATTCCTGATAACTATCAATTACTAGTAGAGGATTATTCAAAAGAGCAAGCTACATTTATGTGGTCGACAGACGAATTAGAAGAAGGAATTGAAGTGTCACTTGATCCAAACGGAAAATTATTAGATTTAACTAGACCTCCTTCAACAACAGGTACACTTGTCACAATGCAGCAGCAGCAAGCCATTGCAGATCAATTTTTAACAGCGCAATACACTGAAGCATTAGATTATTTAGCTGTGTCTACAATCATTGAAAAAGAGGATGAAACAAAGTTTTTATATAAACAATTTGTGGGAGGCTATCCTCTTGCAAGCTATTATACAAAAATAATCGTTTCCAAGTACGGAGAAATCATTGATTTTAAGTACAATGGCTACACGAAAGCTCCACCAAAAATCCTTACGCAGCTTGCCAGCAAGGACAGGATTTTACAACAAGTACTTAAAGCTCCGTGGGCTTTATCTATGAAGTATTTAGTTAGTGGCAATTATTCTGTTGCACAGTCTGGTTTGTACCCAATTTACGAAAGTCCAATTGTATATCAGTCATTTAATGCCATTGATGGTAAAACATTATTTGAAGAGGAAGATGAGAAAGAGGCTTCCTTCACCAAGTTTCCATACGTACAACCACTCAAAAAGCAGAAGACACTTGAAAATATAATAGGTGTAACAGATTGTATGGGAAAGCTACGGGAAGTCGAAATGGATGAAAGTACACTCGGCATTGTATGGAGAAAAAAAGATTGGCAAGCTCCGAAAGATAAATCGCTAGAAAATTTCCTGCTTGAACGTATCGAGGATACGGTGAAGGCAAAGGTTGATAAGCATTCAAGGAAATTAAAGGAGTTCAATTGGTTTAAAGAGCGTACAGGTGAACTGGAACTTTCATTCGAAGCTTGTAGAGATATTGCTTGTACATTTATTGCGACATATTTTAAAGAATATATTCCTTATTTACAATTGCAAATCGAGGAACCATCCTTTAATGAGATGAACCGTGCATATTTCACTTTTCCGCTGTACGTGGCTCATGGCTTACAAATAGAGGGGGAACGTTTTTACGTTGGAGTAAACAAAACGACGGGATTCATCGATACATTATGGTCTCCTCGTATAGATCTAAAACTTCTTGACTCCTACGATTGTGCAACTATTCAACCTTTAGAGAACGTAATATCTGCCTTGAAAGAGGCCGATGCCTTTTTACAATGGTCTTGTCAGTATGATGACAATAAAAACGATGAAGTATTACAATATCGATTGGGACAATCGAAAACAAAACAGCGGATTGTTGGTATCGATGCAACGACAGGACAACTTATCGTCAGTAAACTTTAAATAAAGGGGAGTCAAATAGCCTCGAGAATATGTAACTTAAGAATAATAAGCTATCTATCATTACAATAAACAGGTGATGAAGTAAACGCTAGTGCTAAAATTTATTTAAACAAAGCTATCGAATTCAGAAGCACTGCTAAAAAAGTAAAACCATCTAAGGTTTCTGGTGAGATAGATGGAGTGCTCAGATATCGTAAAAATGGAAAGTATATTGACCTTGCTCCAAATGGTAATATTGTATCTTTTGGTAAGGTTTAATATAGTAAAAGGAGTTTTTTTGTGAGCTGGAGAGATATTAAAATTGATAGTCTTGATGCTATTGAAAAATGTGTAGCAGAATTTGAGATTACAGCTTTAAGGTTTTTTGAAGAGATATTTGAAGAGATATTTGAAGAAAATATTATTCACTATGGTGCTTTCAAAGTAAAGATATATGAAAGATAAAACATGCATTCTAATTCTTAAGAAAGTGACTTTACAGGGTTCACAAACCTTGGATTAAAATCTCCAGATGGAGGCTATGAAGGTGGAATAGGTTATGGAGCTACAGAAGAAACTTTAGAGGATACTATACGTAATTTTATGAACAATTTAAAGAAATTTAAAGATGGGAAAAAATTCGGTCTTAATAAAGAAGATGTAGTTTTGTTAGCATATGATGAATTTTAATAGCCTTTAATACCTTTAGCTATACGTAAATAATAAGACTGCCTCTAAAGGAAGTTTTGTGTTTATCAAAAGTAGACAATAATTTTCTTAATGAAAGTTAGTTATGTACAAAATTTGATCATCAATTGAAGATCCTTTTGTTTGTAACTAAAACGGTATTCTTTAACCTCAGCTGATGGTGCTTTACTGGTGTCGCTCATCCTTTTTAAGCTATATTCCGTATTCCTGGAATATAGCTTTTTTAATACAGTTCACGTGAATAATCCACCATTTTCTCCAGGCTGTGTAACTTTTTTTAAAAAAACCAGTCTACTTAATACAATAGTTTGCTAGATGACATGCTGATATCAGCCCATAATGTTACTGATCAACTACTAGCTATGTCTCGATATCAATTTGATAGAAAGCAGCTACACCATTGCTTTAAAATTTGCTTCTAGGGAGGGTATATATAAGGATCTAGTCAGGAAGAAAACAGTTTGCAAGAAAATATACTGGCCATTTGGAATATCATTTACTTCATATGAAGCTTTTGAAGGAGAGAGGTTAGAACTCTAGTACCGAATTCTACTTTTTTCGATATGAATCCCACATTTTGGGGTTTTTTCATGTTAAGATGATAAAGACAATTGAATGTGAAAAAAAGGAGATTAGCATGTTTAAGAAACTAAGGAATACATGTATTGTATCAGCGGTTGCTTTGGCTACAATTTTACCTGGACAAGCATCTGCATCAGCAACTAGTAACAATGGAATTCAGATAAAAAACAATGTTTCAATTACAATTAATGGAGAGACGATTAGTGTCTATGACCCTATTTTAAATAAATCGGATTTCTTATTATTGCCAATGCGTGCTTTATATGAAGCGATTGGTGCGAATGTGGATTGGAATAAAGAAACACAGACAGCGTCAGCTACTCGTAACGGGAAGATTGTGGATTTAAAGATTGATTCGATGATGGCTTTAGTAGATGGCCAAGAAGTGGTGATGGATGTTGCACCGTTCATGTATAAGGATCGTACTTATATGCCACTGCGTTTCGTTAGTGAAAATTTTGATGGGAATGTTCAATGGGACCCAGAAACACAATCGGTAGATATTACGATGTCAGATGATCTGCCTGAAACGCCTCAGGAAGACCCTTATATTTTACATATCAATAACAAACGTATCGTGATGAAAGATCCTATTATTATGAAAGATTCAAGATCTTATTTACCAGCTAGCTATATCTATGATTATTTAGATGATTCTGCTGGTGCATGGCTCCCAGACAATTCCTTTGAATTACAAATTGCCGGGATGAGCTTTGTTTTCAAAGATAATAGTAATGAGGTTCTTGTGAATAACGAAACGGTAACTTTAACAGAAAAACCGTTTATTCAAAAAGGAAAAATGTATGTGCCTATTACGTTTCTTGTGAATGCGTTAGGCGGAAATTTACGCTATATCAGTGAAAAAAAAGAAATGTATATTTACGTTTACCGTTATATGTACACAAGTTCATTCCTTGAAAAATCTTATGGTTCTACATCATCGCCAACAGCTGTTCCTTCTGCTCGTTTAGAGGGAGATCGTGATTTATTTATTAGTGATAATCCTGAAACGTTAACGCGTAAGCTTGTGCCAAAGAATAATGCAACGCTTTCACAATATGACGTGAACTCAACGGCAGTGACGAATAAGCATCGTGTCTTTGGGTGGCATTACAATACATTAGGTACAGATGTCAATATTGGGATTACGGTTCAAAATAAGTCTACGACAGAGAGTATTAAAGTTGTAGATTCTAGAGGTATTAACCAAAAGACAGGAAATAGCTGGGTAGGTCATGATATTGGTTTGACCATTGCTGATGCTACATTAAATAACAAGCTGAAAAAATCAGAAAGTAGCGGTATTGTCATTGCACCAGGAGAAACAAAGGTCATTGAAACATACGATCTACACCATGAATATATTATTGGCTTTTTACATGATTTAGATATTCAAGCGGTCAATGGTGGAAAACCAGAGTATACCATTCGCACAGTGCTTACAAAAGATAATAGTGATTTAACAACGATTCAATCGGAGCAGGTTGCCATCGATGAGTATGCAAAGCATCCAAGAGGTGCTTGGCCAAGCGCTACAATTCTAGCAGAACTACCAGCCTATACAGTAGATTCACCAGAAGTAGGCTATAACATTTCGAATGGCCGTACTGACCATTTACAAACAGCTGAAAATTCATTTTCACAAATTAATGGAGCAGTCGGAAATCCAGGTCATTTCGGTATGAACTACAAGGTTTCCATTCCTGTTGTAAATCCAACAGGGACGACCAAAACGATTAAGCTGAAACTTGCTGGTCGTGGAGGCTTATACAGTGGAGCAATTAAGGTGAATGGCAAAGTGCATTTAGTGCCTTCTTTAAGAGTAGGAGAAGAGTATGTTGAATTACCTGATTACGAAATGAAGGGTGCAACAGATACGATTCAATTAGAGCTAATGCATGCTGGTGGTGTCAATCTTCCAGTAGCTATCTATGTGGAAACAAAATAAAGAAGTCCCTGGCACGGTTCATATGACATGATATCGTGCCATACTTTGATTAATTCGGAGTGAAGAAATTGGCAAGAAAATTAGTAACAATTGTTGTAGTCATGTTCGTGCTTATGTTAACAGTTAGCCCCATCAATGGACAAGCAGCTGGTTTTGGAAATAAAGTAAGTGAAGTGAAAACAGAGGTATCACCACAAGTAAATCACGTACAACAAACCTATACGTCAGGTTCTATACGTCAGTTTGTAAATGTTTTAGATGTAAATTTAAATAATACATATACAAAACTAGAAATTGGGATGCCGAATCCTATTAATTCCCTAAAAACAACTTCAGCTATGGCGAAGCAAAACACGTATGATGGCCATCGAGTTGTTGGAGCTGTTAATGCTTCATACTTTTTAGGAAATGGGATGCCTGCGAACTTGTTAGCGGAAAAGAATGAAATTGTCAACTATGGTATTTTGGGAGATACGTATGATAGCCCGACGCAAAAGCCAGTTGCATTTGGCTTATCTAAATCAGGGAAAGCGATTGCAGATTATTATACAACGAATCTATCTTTCCAAGTAAATGGAAAAACATATCCTATTGATCTAATTAATAGTGAACGAGGAACAAATAAAAACGTTTTATATACGCCAGAAAAAAAGACAACTGGTACAAATGCATGGGGCTTAGAACTAGTGGTGTCAGGAGCTAGTCAGGATACAAATACCCTACATTTTGGTGATCAATTCTCAGGGACAGTTTCTCATGTAACAACGTATGGTGCAGAAGGAAACTCAGCAGTACCAGCGGATGGTTTTGTTATTTCTGTACAAAATAAAGAATTAGCCGCTGAATTAAGCAATATTTCAGCAGGTACAAATATCGATGTCAGCTTGTCAATCGATCAAAAATGGATGGATGCTCAATTCATTTTAGCTGCAGGACCAATGCTTGTACGCAATGGTCAAGTGGATATTTCCATGCCAACAAATTCTGGTTTTGCTTCGACACGCAGTCCTCGTACAGCAGTAGCGGTGGATGCTACAGGTACAAAGGTATCACTTATTACAATTGATGGTCGCTTAAGTGGTCATAGTAATGGTGTTAACTTATCAGATTTAGCTTCACATTTAATTTCAATAGGAGCTACTTCAGCTATTAACTTAGATGGTGGCGGTTCTACAGCGATGGTCGCGCGCAATCCAGGAGGGTATTTCGCCAACCTTGTGAACAAACCGTCTGAGGGTAGTGAGCGTCGTGTATCGGCCATTTTACAGGTCGTTAATACAGCACCACCAGGGAACGCAAAATCTATTACGCTAAATAGTGTTGGTCAAGTCATGAAAGGTTCATCTGTAGATATGCAAGTAGCAACTGCCTATGATCAATATTTAAATCCAATGACTATCAACCCAGCGAGCATGAAGTGGTCAGTTGAAGGAAATATCGGTAAGATGGATGGTGCAACCTTTACGGCTACCCAAAAAGGTGAAGGGAAAATTATTGGGGAATATGGAGGTATTCGTACATCCACAGCTGTATCTGTAATAGACTTAGCAGAAAAACCTATTGTACTAGATAGCTTTGATAATGTGTCTTCTTGGACAACAGAAGTAGCAAAAGCGAATGCTTCGTTAGCAAATTCTAAAGAGTATGCAAGACAGGGAACAGCTAGCATGCAATTAAACTACGATTTTACAGTAGCGGGCTCAGGGACTAAGGCTGCCTATATGGTTGCTAAAAAACCCATTACTATAACAGGTCAGCCGAAAAATATCGGTGTTTGGGTATTTGGCGATGCAGGTAAGCATTGGCTAAGAGGTGTGGTTGTAGATGGATCAGGGACTAAGCACACGATTGATTTCACAAGCCAGGGAGGTTTAGACTGGAATGGCTGGAAATACGTAAAGGCGGATATTCCAAGTAATCTAGCAACACCATTGAAATTCGAACGTTTATATGTTGCTCAACCGACAGCTTCTCTTCAAAAGAAAGGCCAGCTGTATTTTGATCAATTACAGGCTGTCTACAAAGATAATCATGAGGAATTAGTTTATACGGATGTGAACAAAGGGCATTGGGCGTTTTCAGAAATCCAAAGCCTATACAATAAATCACTGATCAAAGGCTACTCTAATGGTACGTTTAAGCCAGAAGCGTCCATTACACGTGCAGAGGCAGCTACAATCATTGCCAGAGCACTGAATCTATCAACAACGAAGGATTCTAGCTTTAAAGATGTAAGTAAAAGTCATTATGCATATAGTGCCATTGCAGCAGTCGAGCAGGCTGGCATTATTAAAGGGCAAGAACCAGGGAAGTTCAACCCAAACGGACAGCTTTCACGTGCAGAGATGGCAGCGATTTTAACAAGAGCCTACAAATTAACAGGTACAAGTAAAGTTAACTTCACAGATGTTAAATCAACGCACTGGGCATACAGTAATATCCAGGCACTTGTGGCGAATGATTTAACAGGAGGTTTCCCAGATAATACATTTAGACCCGATGCACAAATTACTCGTGCTCAATTTGCAAGCTTCTTAAATAGATGCCTATCATTAAAATAATCTTGAAATCCCCCTGTAATAGCTACAGGGGGATATTTTTACAGAAAAAATCCGCCACTCTCTGAAGAGAATGAAGCGGATTTTTCATTTAGAAAACAATGTATTTCACATATTGCTTCCAAGTTAACTCTTTAAACTGCTTCCAGTGTAACTTCTCAATAGGTAAAGTACGGAAGGTATAGGCTTCCATATTGCGCTTCTCATTAGAGAGCATTGGTGTTCCCTCATCGAGATAGTCCGAGAAAATAGCAGATTGAGCCGTATTAAATTGGACATTAATATCTATCAATTGGATTTTCCCATCCTGATTAATGATATGAAGCTTTTTATTTCCTTTTTTTGTTGTCGTTAACCACGATTTATCGACCTTATAAGAATCGAACGCTTCATTGACAATAATGGAGGCTTTGCCAGTTGATGAAAACGGTACATCCTCTATTGGCGCATCTTGTTGCAGTACTACTTCATAATTTGTTGGCTGCGGTAGGTCTGTTGTTTTGGCTAATTCATTTGCCCAAAAGGTTTCATCATCTGTAGCAATCATTTGCTTATCTAATACGATGCCAGATAATGCGTCTTTGACATGTTTCACTTTAAAATCAACCGTTTGGCCTTCCTGTACTTGTTGCCATTCTTTTTCAGATAAATAAGCATACATGGCTTTTTCATTAGAATAGATTTCGAAGGTTAAAGCACCAGCTTCTTCTTTCACCGCTGCTACTACACCGTCGATAGGACTGATGATGCCTTGACGTGATTCTATTTGTGTGATCTGTGCGTCAATGAGCGCAATTTGACGATTCGTTTCAGCGATATGTCGATTTAACAGGGCAACTGCTGTCGATAGCGAATTTTGTTGAGCAAGCTCTAATTTTAATGTCACAGACAATTTATCATTGATTTGATCGGTATTAATAGAGCTTTTTGGATTCGAATCGTCGTATTCATCTTCAATTTGATCAAGTGCATCTTGTAAATCATTTAATTCTGTTTCATAGGCAGTACGTTCCGATTCAAGCTTTGTAAGCTCCTCGTCTACTTCATCTGTTTTAAAGGTAGCGAGTAAATCATTCATCATCACTTCCTGACCGCGCTTTACATTGACAGCGGATAACTTTGTTGCATCAGCTGTAATGGTATACGTCTCAGCGGGTGCCACAATGGTTTCCTTATTGACACGCTCTGTATTCGTACCGATATATGCTTTCTGAAATTCGTCAATAAAGTAGGATCGTGTCACGGTGCTATCTTCTTTGAAAACAAAATAAGCATTTATACCGATTATGAGCATCGCCAACACAATACCTATACTTGTCCATGGTCTTGTCTTGATAAATGCCATCATCCTAACCCCCTAGCAATCCATTCTTTAATGGGTAGCACACTAATCATGCCCACAAATAAGGCCATAAATAGTTGTAAGCCAATCAATTTGACTACTAACATTTTTCTACTAGCTTCTTCCTCCCATTTCGACAGGAATAAATACTGCACAATAATGATTAAAACGGACGTTACTGTCAGCTGATTGATTGTAAATAACACGAAGTCAGTTTTAATGACCTGTAAGGCAGCGGGTGCCAAAGAAAAGAATGAAAACATCGTTGTATAGCCAACTCCATAAAAAACAGCAAAGAGGATTGCTTTTTCAATGAGTAGAAAGGCAACAACATAAAGCTGGACTCTTTTTATCCAAGTATAAGGAATGTCCGTTAATAGATGTAATAAGTAGGTAACACCGTAATAATGGAAGCAAAAATAAATAATTGCCCATAAAATGGCACCGAGCATGGAAAGTACGCGTGCTACATAGTATTCATTTTGTAAATCCATTGCAAATAAGGACGTTAAATTCTCTGTCCCCATTCCCCAATATTCGCGAGCAGCAAATAATAGGATGAAAAGAATGAACACCGTTAATGCACGTTTTTTATATCCGATGATCTCGCCCTTTTCTACGATGTTTGTAAAGTAGGTAGGATTTTTTAAGCTATGCCAGAACTTATAATGGTAAAACATAAACAGCGTCCTTTCTTCCAAAATAGGATATCAAAGATGTAGTATACACCTTGCAAAGACATTATGACATATGAAAATAGCTGTTTTTTTCCAATAATTTCGTTGAAAAAACGTATTTCGTCATTACATGTCGATGGATGAAAAACATCCTACTATCAATTACATCTGGGCAGATTCGTGTCACATTATTTCGGACTTACTCGAAAGCACATTTTCAAAAATCTGTGATTTCTGCCAAAGGATTTAATATGATTCGGTAGGCGTTTGAAATCCGAAGAATCCATATAAATCTATTGTATAGTATAATTGAAATAACTTCCTGTTTTTCTAGCTAGTAATTTTGAAAAACTACTTTTGACGCTCGTTATTTTGTAAATATAATAGAATGGCTTGAAAACATGTAATTTACACCGATACTAAAGTAATGATTCATTAATTATGTCTTTGCGTAATTATGTCCAGATTTTTTCGATTTTGCTCGAAAAACCTCGGAGGCTTTTTAATCACATGAAGATTTAGGATAAATGAAAATGAACAGAATCATTTTCTTATACATAAAAAATGAAAGGGTGGTTCGATTGAATCGAAAATTGACAGCAGGTGTTATAACAAGTCTATTATTAGCACCTACAGCTATCGCAAATGCACAGGAAAATGATGCACAATCTCGTGCTACAGTTCAAACGGAGCAAGTTTCCTATGTCAATGCTGTAGCAGCTGCTACAACAAAGGAACAGCTCATTGCCCAATTCGGTAAATTATCAGAGAATTCGACTGCCAATGAGATGGTTATAGCAGATGGTGATATCAAAGTTGTACAAAATTCAAATGATCTTGGATTTGACAACAATGAAAAGGCGCTTATTCAAGCAAAATACGATTATGTAGTGGAGCAACGTCGTCTATTAAATGAGCTACAAGCAATTTGGAAGAAAATTAGTACTATCTCTTATACTAGTAAGACATTTATAGATGATGTGAAAGCTGTAGAAACAGAATATGACAATTTTTTAGGGAATGAAACGACAGACCATTCATATTTATTCGTACAAAAACAATTTGAGGAAGCTGTCGATGCAGCATTTGCTAATAGCGCTAGCAGTATTACTAATACCATTCGAGGAACAGTCTTACAATATGGTTATAAAGAGGCTGATCGCAATAACTATTTTAAGGGCAAAGGAGTAGATATTGCGAAATTAGGAAAATTGGTTGATGATGCAGCAGCAGTAAAAACTACTGCTACAGAACTAGATGCTTTAGTAGTTGTATTAAAGCAAAATCCAACAGATTATCCAGCTATTTCGTCAGCATTAGATAAAGTTACAGCAGCTTATAACTTACTAACGGCCGATCAAAAGAAAGTGGCTGAAGCTTATAATCCAAATAATGATGTGGTAACACCCTTTAAAAAATATAAGGATGCTTTAACTGGTCTATCAGCCATAGATAAAGTTTCATTAACTATTACGCAATTAATGGCTAAAAAACCAACAGAATTTACTTCAGCGACAAGCTTTATTAGTGCAGTAACTGCTATTGAAAAATCCTACAATGCCTTAGATGAAGCATCACAAAAGTTAGTGGCAAACTATTCTACATTTGAACAATATAAAAAGGCTGCTGATATTTCCAAACGAATTTCAGCACTGCGTGTATCAAATGATCCTGCTTATCGCACAGAAGTAGATTCGATTAAAGGTAGTTATGATCAATTAACAATCGATAAAGAACTTGTAAAAAATACAGCTGATCTACAGGTAGCAATAGCAAATATTGCTTCTGCTGAAAAAATCGAAGGACTTATTGTGGCAATTGCAAATGCCTCAAATAAAGTGGAAGCTATCAAAGATGCTCGTACTGCCTATGATGTGCCGCAAGCAACAAATGGCACAGCTATTAACGCGGCGAATGTCAAAAAAATTGTCAATAACCTTGCAGAGCTGACAAAGTGGGAGAAGGTTTATAATGCGTCTTTAAGTGTGGACAAATTAATTGATGCTATCGATCCTAAAGCTTCTACATTCGAGAGTAAAACATTTGCTGCTCAATCGGCTTTTGATAAATTAGCTGTGGAAGAACAGGCATTTGTGCAAAAGAGTGATCGCTTAAAGCTTTTAATCCAATATGCGACTTTATCGAAACAAGTGAATGCGCTTAAACCGACCATGCAAGATTACAAGAACCAAATTACGGAACTGCAATCTAAAGTGACGTCTTTAAATGCTGGTAATGGTGATGATGCGGCTCCATTGGCAGAAATGAAAAGTAAACTTGAAGAAAAACTATCCAATCTATTAAATGAAGATTTAGTAATAGCAGGTGTGATTGAGCAAATATCAAAACTAAGTCAATCAAATGATATGATTACAGATATTTTAGCAGCCCGTGCTGCCTATGATGGTCTCCCATCTTCAGCAAAAAGCCGTGTAACAAATATTAAGGTATTAACTGATTTAGAGAAATCCTATAAAACGGTTGTGAATGTCATTTCACAATTTGAAAAACTTGATCCATCCTCTAAGAGCTATATCTCAAAAGCTAAATCAGCTTATACAGCATATGCTAAGCTAGATGACAAGAATAAAACCTATGTCAAAAATTATAAGAATTTAAAAGAGCTTGTACCTGTAATAGAGGTAATTGTGCAAATTAATGCATTAAATCCTTCCAGAAAAACGTATAAAGATGATGTGAAGGCAGCAACAGATGCTTACACAGCATTAGCAGATAAAGACCAAGTTATTAATTATCCAGACCTTACAAAAGCACAGAACTATATCAATATGGCAAAGGCATTTGATGAACGTGTTCTTGCATTAGCCAATGAGAATCCAGATACATTTGTCCAAAAGGTAGCAGAGCTAACGACAGCCTATAAAGCATTAGATAAAAATGCGCAGAAGCTTGTGGAGCAGGCAAAAACTTTAAGTAATTATGAAAAGAGCAATAAAGCTGTTATCAAGGTTATTCAACTAATCAATGCGTTGGACCCATCGAGTAAGGATTATACGAAAAAGGTACTTGGCGCTCGAAAGGCTTATAATGCACTTGATGAAGTTTCAAAAAAACATGTGACGAACTATGCGAACCTCACGTCTGTCGAAGATGTGGCTTCATTAATTGGCCTAATCGCTACGTTAAAGCCAACAAGTAAAACATTCTACCAAGATATGAAAACAGCACGTGAGCTTTACGATGCGCTATCTGAGGAGAAGAAGCAAGCCATTATCAACTATGATGCACTGGTAGCCGCTGAAAATGAACAGGGGCTAGCTGAGGGTGTAATTGAGCTAATTAAATTAACAGAAGTGCAAGATGCAGACTATTTAACAAAGCTGATGAATGCACGTGTAGCCTATGATAAGCTGTCATCTAATCAAAAGAAATTAGTGTCGAATATTAAAGATTTAACAACACGTGAAAAAGAGGTTAAACCTATTTTAAGTGTGATGGTACAAATTAATGAACTAGATCCACAATCGAAAAGCTTTGTTAGTAATGTCAACTCTATACGTAAGGCATATGACAAACTAACAAAAGATCAAAAAAAATACATCAACAATATTGATGTACTATTAAAATATGAGCCTGTATCCGATGTAGTGGAATTGATTAGTAAACTAAAATCTTCAAGCAATACATTCCTTCAAGATACAGCAAGAGCCCGTTCACTTTATGATGCACTTCCTGCCGATTTGCAGCAATATGTGACAAATTACTACTTATTGCAAGCGGCTGAATCAAGTATCCTTGGGGCTGGCAATGTAATGCAGATGATTGATGCTTTACCATCTATTGATCCAAAGCAGTATGTCAAACGTATTCAAGAAATACGTGCTGCTTATAATGCTTTACCAAAGGATCAGCAACGAGCTGTGCAAAACTACAGAGTATTACAAGACCAAGAAAAGCTGATTAAGCCCGTTATGAGTATTGTGGAGGATATTGATCGACTTTTAACAGCAAAAGATATGAATAGTCAATATCAAAAGATTTTAAAAGCTTATGATAAGCTGAATGCTGACCAAAGACGATATGTGTATAACGACCAATTATTACTATCCTTAGACAACGTTATAAAAGTCTATAATAACATTGCAAAATTAAATCCTAAGGATAAGTTCTACTTTGGTATGGTTGAAGCCGTACGAAAAGAATACGATAGTTTGAATACGACAGATAAACAGCGTATCTCCAATTATTCGATTCTCTTAGAAGCGGAGAAAAGTATGGCCGATGTCAAGAAGGTCGTTGAAATAATTGCGGGACTTTCTCCAAGCTCACCAACGTATATTGAAGATGTGGCTAATGCCGTGGCTGCTTATCAGGCATTGGATTCTAAAGTACGCGGACAAGTCATCAATGAAGACTTACTTAAACAGGCTGAAAAAGATGTGGCTGCAGTTCTTAAGGTTGTTCAAGCGATTGGAAATATCGATCCAGATAGCTCATCCTTTGAGAAAAAAGTGCTATCAGCTCAAAAAGACTACAGCTCATTGTCGATAGAGCAACAGGGATTAGTATATAATTATCGTATTTTAGAAGAATATCTTAAAATGATTCAATAGTATGAGAAAAAAGGAGTTTTCCCAATGAATATTAAGGGAAAACTCCTTTTATAATGATCAATGATGAATCTATTGATGATTTTCCAAAAAAGTGAAACTATCTTATTTGAATTTCGTATCATATAGTAGGTATGGTGAATTTTCGTTTCCTGACCTCAGTGATGAAAAAGCGCCGTTTGCTACATATTTGACATATGGAGGAGGTAGCCCTGTTGAAGAAAATGCTGAGTATTGTTGTACTTTCAATAGCTGCAACCGTAGGAAGTTTAACTAGTTTAAATCAGGTAGAAGCGGCATCTGCCAAAGTTGTAGATGTTTCAAATTCATATTGGGCAAATGCTTCGATACAACATATGCTTTCAAAAAAATATATGACTACATATAGCGATTATACATTTAAGCCAGAGCAGGCTATTACAAGAGCGGAGGCGGCTGCAGCCATTGCTCGTTCTATTCAGACCAATGTAGACATAGCGAATATGACAAATTTTAAGGATGTCCCTGCTAGTCATCCCTATTACAAAGAAATTTGCCAGCTTGTTAAATTGGGGATTATCCAAAAAGGAGAAGCCTTTTATCCTGAGGAGCCTTTAAAGCGAATGCAAGTGGCAAAAATGCTAGCATTAGCATATCAGTTTAAGGTTGATAACAAAAATAGTACCCAATTTGCGGATATTCCTGGCTCTCATTGGGCAAAAAATTATATTGAGTCGCTTGCTGATATAGGCATTATCAGTGGGGTTGAAGCTAAACGTTTTGCACCTGATCAATTAGTGACACGCGCCCAATTTGCTGTGTTCGTTGAACGAAGTATTTATTTTCAGCAAAAAATAAACAAATTGGAAGTGGCCTATGATTATTTGGCAAAGGATTATATCCCAACTGTCAACCTTTCTACAGAGTGGTCTAAAAAGGTGATTGAATTAATTAATGTTGAAAGACAAAAGAAAAAACTAGAACCTGTTGTGTATGATCCAAAATTGACACAAATCGCAATTATTAAAGCGCAGGATATGGTGAACCGCCATTATTTTGAACACGTTTCTCCATATTATGGTGCCCCATGGGATTTAGCGACTTTATTTGATTATGATTACACGAGCTTTGGAGAAAATATCGCGAGAAATATCCAAACGCCAGAGGTTGCGGTAAAGGCATGGATGGCTTCACCGAGTCATCGTGATAACATTTTGAAAGAAAATTATACGAATACAGGTGTTGCAATAGCGCAGGATAGCAAAGAAAATTACTATTGGGTCCAATTGTTTTCTAGTCAATAAGTTGTTATGTAACAAAGGAGCACTAATGTTACAGTAATGTTACGAAGGCTTCGAAATTTAATAAAAAAATCCCTCTTTTAACGCTGGAAATACGACCAAACGTTGGTATTACAGCGTTTTTTTGCTGTCTAAAACCGTTACACAAATGAAAAATAACAAGACCTTCTTTTGTGATAGTCTATTTATAGGCAAAAAAGTATTGAGAGGGGTATAACAAAAGTATGAATAAGAAATGGTTATTACCGATTTTTGCATCTTTCATGTTATTTTCAACAACTCATATAAATACTGCTGAAGCAGCGACAAAAGAAAATGTCACTGAAACAGCTTCTAAATATTTAGGTACTCCATATAAATACGGCGGTACAACAACAAGTGGTTTTGATTGCTCGGGCTTTACATCTAAAGTATTTTCAGACTTAGGTATTCAATTAAACCGTACATCGGGCTCTCAATACCAACAAGGTGATGCAGTAGCAAAGAGCGATTTACAAGTTGGTGACTTAGTATTTTTCAATACAAGTGGTAGTGGTATTTCACATGTGGGTATATACATAGGTGATGGAAAAATGATCCACTCTCAAACTGGTCAAGGTGTTAGCTACTCAAGTGTTAACGACCCATATTATTGGGGTTCTCGTTATGTAGGGGCTAAACGTGTGGCAACATTTGATTCGCAACAGCAAGCTGAAGTAAAAAAAGCTGCAATTGACTTTTCAGTATATGCTTCTCGTGGAGAAGTTGCTGTACAAATTGCAAAAGCTTTAAACTTAGATACTTCTAATACAACTACTAATTTCGTAGATGTAAAACCAACAAATGCAAATGCAGGTGCTATTGCGGCTGTTGAAAGATTAGGTATCTTTGAAGGGGATGAAAATGGTAAGTTCAACCCATCTTCACCAATTACACGTGCACAAATCGCAAAAGTTTTAGTACTAGCTTTCAGTCTTGAAAACCAAGGGGAAACAGTAGCATTTAGTGATGTCTCACAAAATAGCTGGGCTAGTGATTATGTTTCTATCCTGGCGTCTAATGGTGTTACAAATGGCGATGGAGATGGAAGCTTCGGCTCTGATGATTTACTAAAAATCAATCAACTTAAAGTTTTTATTGAAAGAATTCAACAATAAATAAATTCATGAATTTTACATGTTTATTTTGTCATAGATTGCAAGAATTGATCTTTTGAATAGCTTATAATGGAAGAAGGGTTTGCATTTGCAGACTCTTCTATTTTTATGATAACTACGTAGGAGAGGAAGTGATATGGAAAATATATTTTAACAGTTCTATTGTATGATGCATTATTTAGCTAATTTTGTTAAAATGGACACGTTAAGAGAACAAGAAGGGAGGAAATAAGACATTGAACATCAAAAAAATTAGTCTTATCTTGTGCGTCTTATTCATTTCGGCTTCTATGTTTACGATACATAGTGCAAGTGTCAGTGCAGCTACCAACTCAAATATAACATTTGAAGATGTCACTAAAAATCACCCAGCCTATGAAGAAATCAATTATTTAGTAAGTTTGGGTGTAATCCAAGGCTATTTTGTGAATGGTAAAAGAGTTTTTGGCCCAAATAACAATGTAACAAGAGGACAAGCAGCCAAAATGGTTGTCGTTGCCTCTGGAAACAAACCATTAATCGTAAATAAATCAAGCTTTTCAGATGTTACAGTAGGCACTGAAATGTCAGGTTATATAGAACGTGCTGTACAATTAGGTTTCTTCGACAAAAATATAAAAGGTGAATTTCTACCAAACAAAGCCCTAACTCGTGGAGAAATGAGCTATGTCTTAACAAAAGCATTTAATTTAGATACAAGTGAGTATGAGGGAATTGACTCTCCATTTACGGATGTAGGGATTACACACGAATATGTAAAGTACATCAATACGATCTATTATAATGGGATTACAAACGGAACAGGTAAAACATATTTACCAAACAGCACGGTGACACGTTCTCAATTTTCATTATTTGTGGCACGTGCAAAAAGTGAGAAATATCGTTTAGAATTGCCTGTAAAAGGTGTAACTGTACCAGATACATCTCAAGTTATTGGCTTAGTAAAGGTTACTACAGATGGTTTAAACATTCGTAAATCAACGGATAGTAGTTCAACTACGAACATTGTAGGTAAAGTCAATACAGGTGGTAAATTATCAGTATATGCAGTTGAAGGCAATTGGTTAAAAGTATCTTATAAAGGTGCTTATGCTTATATTTTCAAACAGTACGCTGAGTTTTTAGATGCAGATGGTAATGTGTTAGGAGCAGTCGAAAAAGAAGTAACGACAAAAAATGCGGTTAACTTATATGTGAAGCCAACTTCTTCTGCAAAAGTAATTTCAACGATTAAAACAAATGTAAAATTACCAGTGTATAAAACAGTAGGTGGCTACTATTTAACACAAGTGGATGGTTTACCTGGTTATGTTGTAGCCAATAGTACAACAGATGCGGTTGAAGAAGAAAAACCTAATCCAGATCCAGGTACACCACCAGTTATTTCTGGAGATGTACTGGGAAGAGTAACGGTTGCTAACCTAAATGTACGTAGTCAAAGTAATTCAACGTCAGCAGTACTTTTCAAGCTGAATAAAGGAGAGTATGTCCAAGTTAATAGCATTAGTGGTTACTGGGCAGAAATTACTTACAATGGACAAACAGGTTATGTTCATAAATCTTACTTAAAGCTATTAAATCAGTCAGCTAAACCTCTACAAAATCGCGTTATCATCCTAGACCCAGGTCACGGTGGTAAAGATCCAGGGACAGTAAAAGGCTCTGTTTCTGAAAAGAGCATTACATTAAAGGTCAGCACGCAAGTAAAGCAATTACTAGAGAGTGCTGGTGCCAAAGTGTATATGACACGTACTGGTGATACGTATCCATCATTACAAGATCGAGTAGATTTCACGCAAGCAAACTATGGTGAGATTTTTGTTAGTGTCCATGTCAATTCTGCTGCCAATTCGTCAGCACAAGGTACTGAAACATATTATGCTATATCTACAGGAGATATGTATCAGGAAGACATAGATTTAGCTACATTTGTAAATAACCAAATTGTTAACAATTTAAATATGAAAAACCGTGGTGTTAAACAAGAACAGTACTACGTAATTCGTAATATGGTCATTCCGTCTATTCTAGTGGAGCTTGGTTTCTTAACAAACACTGAGGACCATAATAAAATGACCAATGATCAATACGTGAATCTATTTGCAGAATCTATTTATAATGGTATTTTGCAATACTATAAAAAACAATAAGAGTTGAAGAGACGATTCCAAAGTTTTACGAGCTTTGGGATCGTTTTTTCTCTTTACTAATAACTACCCAGTTTCCCAAACAATAAACAACTAAAGCTACCTTCCATTGTTGGAGAGGTAGCTTTTTGGGTTTTATTTTACTGTATTAATGAATTTAATATAATCCTTACTAATATAAGCTGGTTCTGAGTGTAATTTATCTGAAATCACTTGATACCAACCATTTGTTCCAGTATCTGTGACAATGACAGGCATATTACTTTTATTAAAGGTGAATAGTGGACTTTGCTGTGTTGATGCATCAGCACGAACATTTAGACCAGCGGTTGTTGTTAGTGCAATTTTATACGGGCTATTAGCATCTTTATAGCCCAATACTTTTTCTGCACGATAATAGTGTCCAGCAATTTTGGCTCCCCAGAAAGGGTCAGAGGCGTATTTTACGTTAAATCCAATCGCTTTAGAGCCAACGACTGAACCATTTGTATAACGTCCGCCAGGCGTAATGTAATTGGGCTGTAGAAACTTTTCGACAAGCTCATTAATGTTTGCGCCAACACTATCAAATTTTTTGTTTAGAGGATTTGTATCATATACATATAAACCAAATAGGTTATTCAAATTTTGAGCATGATCGCTCATTCCGTAGGCACTCTCATGCTGTGCAAGTGCTAAAATAAGCATGGCGTTAATATGAGCATTCGCTTCTATATCTTTTAACACGGAACCTAAACCAATCAGTTTACTTTTCGTTGTAGCATTTTTATAAATAGAAGCACCTGAGCTTTCAACCTCAGCTAGCTTTTGCATAATATATTGATCAATTTCTTCAGCTGTATATTGTGTCGTAGCTCGAGCAGGTAAGAATTGATAGTAATTATAGCCTTCACCTTTTGAAGAGCCGTTCACATTCGTAAAATTAATACCATCCCAGCTAAAGTATTTCTCACCTTGCTTCATAAAGCTAGGGGCCTTGCCGTAGACGTAACTAGATGAGTACTTATTGGATTTATAATCGTATAAGGTATGTTTAATTTCACCATTTTCATTTGTATAATAAGCGCGTCCCTTTACTAAAGCAGAAGGGATTAAGGTAACGTCTGCTTGTTTTAAAGAGCCAACATGTCCAGCTAGACGTACTCTAACGTGAGTCGCATCACTGCCTAGATACTCCATTTCTGTATTAGCAGCAATTGCAATTTGATCCTTAATCGTCTCGGAATTTAATGCGACATAATTATTTGTGACAATCATACCCGAAGACATTTTTATAATCTTATTATTTTGAGTAACCACTAAAGAACCGTTTGTCACTGCTTTTTCAGCAGCTTCAAAGCTAGTATAGGATTGCTTGTCTACTAAATTACCATTTGTGATTTCTTTGACAATAAATGCAGCACTCTCATTATTATTGTTACCTGAATTATTGTCGTTACCAGAGTTGCCGTTATTATTAGAATTACCAGTATTACCGTTGCTATCAGTATTCCCATCATTATTTTCAACAGTATCAGCAAGGAGAATTAAGCGAAGTATAAAAGTTGAAGCTTCAGCAATGGTAGCATTGTCTCTAGGTAAGAACATGCCGTTAGAGCTTCCTTTAATAAGTCCCAATTGAGCTCCTATGGCAATGTCCTGACGGAAATCTTTGAAAATAGTAGCATTGTCTTTAAATGTAATAGAGGAAGTCCCTTTTGGGATTTTTAAATAATCAACCGCTCTAATTAACATAACGGCCATATGCTCTCTTGAGATACGTTCTTCAGGCTTAAATGTGCCGTCTGTGTAGCCGGTAATTATTCCAGCAGTAGCAGCAAGCTTGATTTCATTGGCCAATAAATATGTGTCAGAGACATCTGTAAACGTTATAGTATCTTTTGTCTGTAAGTTTAAAGCTTTTGCTATGTATGTGGCGAATTCACCGCGTGTAACAGTATCATTCGGACGATAGCTGCCATTTGCATCTTTCAGCAAGGCTCCTTTGGAAATCAAATAACGCAGACCACTTTCATGCATATGACCTGATAGCTCATCAGCATAGGCCTTTTGGGGTTGCGAAATGAGTGCGCTAACAAGCATCATGAGTAACATTAAAATTGATAGTTTTTTCATAGTTTTACCCTCCTAAACTGTTATCATTTTAACAAAGTTACAGAATCAAGTTAAGGGTCAAATGTTAGAAATATCATAAAATATACCAGATTGTTATAGGAGAAAAGTATCCTTTTGGCTTATATAGAGAACGTAATAGTGGAATCTGAGAGGGAAGTGAATCAAAATTCACATGAGTTTCTTCTATTATATATAGGTTTGAGTGAAACAATAAAAAAAGCCGTACATATTAAACTATGTACGGCTTTTATGCTGGAAAATATTATAGCATTTCAGAAGTTGTTTTTGCTTGCATGTGAAGTTGTAGGTAGTCTGGGCCACCAGCTTTTGAGTCTGTACCTGACATGTTGAAGCCACCAAATGGTTGGTAGCCAACAATCGCACCTGTACAACCACGGTTGAAGTAAAGGTTTCCAACATGGAATTCTTCACGTGCTTTTTCTAAGTTCATGCGGTTTGTCGTAATGACAGCACCTGTTAAACCGTATTCTGTATCGTTCGCAATTTCAATCGCATGATCGAAATCCTTTGCTTTTGCAATCGCTACTACTGGTCCGAAGATTTCTTCTTTCATAATACGTGCAGAAGGCTCTACGTCCGCAAATACAGTTGGTTGTACGAAGTAACCTACTGTATCATCTGCTGTACCACCAGCTACTAGACGACCTTCGCCTTTACCGATTTCGATGTATTCCGTAATTTTATTGAATGCTGCTTGGTCAATAACCGTTGCCATGAAGTTGCTGAAATCTGTTGGATCTCCAACTGTTAATGCGTTTGTTAACTCTTCTACACGGTTCACTACTTGGTCATACACATCTTCTACGATAACAGCACGAGAACATGCTGAACATTTTTGACCTGAGAAACCAAATGCTGATTTCACGATCGATTGTGCAGCTAATTCAAGATCTGCTTCTTTATCGACAACGATTGTATCTTTACCGCCCATTTCAGCGATAACGCGTTTGATCCAAATTTGACCATCATTTAGGACAGATGCTCGTTGGTTAATACGTAAACCAACATCACGTGAACCTGTGAAGCTGATGAAACGAGTTTTTGGGTGATCCACTAAGTAGTCGCCCACTTCAGCACCAGAACCTGGTACAAAGTTAACAGCTCCTGCTGGAAGACCTGCTTCTTCTAATACTTCGATAAATTTATATGCCACTACTGGTGTTGTAGAAGCTGGTTTTAGTAATACTGTGTTACCTGTTACTAAAGCAGCCACTGTTGTACCAGCCATAATCGCAAATGGGAAGTTCCAAGGAGAGATGACGATACCGATTCCTAGTGGAATATAGTCATAGCGGTTGTATTCACCTGGACGGCTTTCTACTGGTTGACCGTTTTTAATACGTAGCATTTGGCGACCATAGTATTCTAAGAAGTCGATTGCTTCTGCTGTATCTGCATCTGCCTCAGCCCATGGTTTCCCAGCTTCTTTTGTTAATAATGCTGAGAATTCATGTTTACGACGACGAATAATAGCTGCTGCTTTGAAAAGAACGTCTGCACGAATAGCTGGATCTACCTTTTTCCAAGTTTTGAATGTTTCATCTGCTGCTTGCATCGCTTTTTCAGCTAAATCTTTGCTTGCTTTTGACACACGGCCGATAACTTCTGTTTTCTTTGCAGGATTGTACGAAACAATTTTATCTTCCGTTGTAATACGCTCACCACCGATAATAAGTGGGTAGTCTTGCCCTAAGTAACCTTCAACTTTATTTAAAGCCTCTACATAAGCATTGTAGTTTGCCTCTTGTGAAAAATCTGTGAATGGTTCGTGTTTGTATGGAATCATATCTGTTTCCTCCCCTGGATAAAGGGTGCAAAATGATTATGCACCTTTAAAGATTTTGTTAATTATATAATGCAATATAATTTGGCATTAATCAACTAATTTTAAAACTTTTTTAATTATTGCATCTGTTTTTCGTATTGGTGTTAGAATAAGCATAATGGAATACAGGAGGACAAGATGGATAATAATGTATTACTAAGCATTTATAAATACGTCATTGAAAAAGGTGATATGGGAATCTGCGTTGTGGATAAAGAAGGCAAATTGCTCATTTACAATAAAAAAATGCGAGAACTAGAAGGCGTGAATGAAGACGAGTATGAGGAGAGGCGAGCAATAGAAATCATTGATTTCGAAATCGAAAAAAGCGATATCTTTAAAGTTCTAAGTTCTGAAACGCCAGTTCTACATGTAAAAAAAACGTATTGGAATAAAAAAAATCAAGAAGTGACCTACATAAGCAATATTTATCCGTTGCACTATGAGGGTGTTTTAGTAGGGGCTGTAGAGTTTGCTCGGGATATTACGCAGCTTGAATATATGATGTATCAGCCATTAAGAAGATATGGTGCACCGCTAACATTTGATATTATTACGGCTGTCTCCGAAGTTATGAAGGGTGTCATTGAAAAGGCAAAAATTGTCGCCTTGAGCAGAATGCCTGTTGTGCTAATAGGGGAGTCAGGTACTGGAATTGATATGATTGCTGAGGGGATTCATCATGATCTAAACGTGCAAAATGATATGTTTATCGCATTAATTTGCCGGCGAGATGAGCAAACAGTGTTGAATCAATTTGAAAAATACATTGTTGAAAAAGAGAGAATTACTTTTTTTGCTGAACGCATCGAATATTTATCACTCGAGGCACAAGAAAAGATTGTCGAGCTATTCAACGATCATCCAAATCATCAGCATGTTTTAATTGCTAGTGTTGGCAAAGACCCAATAGATTTGATTCAAAAACAGGAGCTTTCTAAAAAACTGTACCGCTTATTTTCTGGAATCACAATTTATGTACCACCTTTGCGTGAAAGAAAAGAAGATATGATGCCATTTATTGATGATTACTTCAAAAGGCATCGTGATAGCTTTGGCTCAACGATTCAAGGACTTTCGGAAGAAGTTCAAGAGATATTTTTGAAATATGATTGGCCAGGTAATTTAAAGGAATTAGAAGTATTGCTGGATGAAATTACCTCTCTGATTACCAATGAAACGGTCGTAGAATCCCATATGCTACCTGTTCATTTTAAATGGAAAATCCAAAGTACATGTGAGGAAACAGAAAATGAAGTATCAACAAGTGATTTGTTTGTTATTAAAAATCAGCAAGACATTCGACCATTAGATGTCTACATGAAAGAGGTGGAGGAATATTATATTTCCAAGGCTTTAGACTTTCATCAAGGTAATATCTCCAAAACCGCGGCTGCATTGGGAATTCGACGACAAAGTTTACAATATCGCGTAAAAAACTATAAGCTCAATAAAAAAAGCGAAAACATGGATTAACAATGTTTTCGCTTTTTTTGATAGCTTGTTTAGAATGACGGATAAAGCAGTCGAACTGACGGATAGAATTCCGAAAGTGACGGCTAGAATTATCGAACTGTTGGATAGTCACTAGCCTTAAGTCTTATTTTCCTTTTTTTGAAAGACGACCAAGGGCGAAGGCTGCTGCTCCTAAGCCAATTGCTAGGTTTGTTTTTTTATTAAACACTTGTTTTGTTACAAGTGCTACGTTTTGTGGGCGCTCAGCTAGACGGCGCATAAAGTAACCGTACCAGTCGTTACCAAATGGTAGGTATGTGCAGAAATTATAGCCTTCACGTGCAAGGTCTAACTGCATTTCTTTACGGAAACCATATAGCATTTGGAATTCAAACTTATCATTTGGAACGTTATGCTGTTTAACGAATTGCTTCACATGATTAATAACATTGTGGTCATGAGTAGCGATAGAAGTAAATTTACCATGTAACAAGTGATGTTCGATTAGCTTCAAATAGTTCCGGTCGATATCACCCTTTGATTGATATGCTACACTTTCTGGCTCTTTGTAAGCACCTTTTACAATACGTAAACGGAAGTTTTTGTACTTCTCAATATTTTCCTCTGACTCGAAGAAGTAAGCTTGAATAACAGTTCCCACATTATCAAATTCTTTGTGTAACTCCTCTAATAATTCAAAAGAGCTGTGTAAACGTTCATAATTTTCCATATCGAAATTCACGAAAATATTATATTGATGTGCAAGCTCTACGATTTCTTTTAGGTTTTCGTAGCAAAATGCGTAATCAATATCTAACCCTAATTGGGAAGGTTTAAGTGAAATATGAGCATCTAGTTGCTCATCGTGAATCGCTTGGACAACAGCTAAAATATTATTTTTTGCAGCAGTTGCTTCTGATTTCTCATAAACGAACTCTCCAAGATTGTCGACTGTACAAGAAATATTCGCTTTATTTAATTCTTTAATAGATTGGACAACTTCAGGTAAGCTAGTGCCTGCAACAACACTTTGTGCCCCCATTTTTAGACCATATTTTTGTGCAGCGCTATTTAATACTTTGTTTTCTGATAAGTAAATGAAAAAATCACGTAGTACCATTTTTATGCCTCCAAAATTGAAAATTTTAAATTCTTGGCGATTATAACACTTTTTTCGAAAAGTAAAATGGGATGATTTTTAGAAAAAAATTTTTTGAACAGATGACTGAGGAGGTAAACTCTTGGCGTAATTGATTTTTCGAATTTAAAAACGGCCATAAAAAATATTTTTTCAAAAAAAAGTACTTTTCAAAATAATAGTTTTGTTTTATGTTAAAATTTTTGTCTTAAAACGGAAGTGCTGCTTTATTGAAGGAGTTTATTGCTATAATTTTGCTAATTTATTGGGTGAAAGAGTGTTTATTTAAACCCAATCTATAAGAAAAAAAGAAATAAGTGAAATCCTTCTATTGATAATATGTTGATATAATTTTATGGTATGGATAATTGAGGTATTTTGGAAATTAAATAAAAAATATACACTTTTTAGTGTAATCATAAATCTATCATTTATAGTAAAAATTTAAAAGGTGTATTATAATACAATGGTGTATAATCATGAATAAAAAATGCACATGTTATGAAAATTTAGTTACTTTTGATTAAGAATAGTGTGTCTATTAGTGATGCTAAGGGATTAGGGCGACTATAAACTGAGATAAGGTGGAAAGTATGGCAAGGGGTAGAAAATTTAATTCAAATGGTGAACGAAGCAAACAACTATTACTTGAAAAAGCGATAGAGCTATTTTCTGATAAAGGATATCATCATACAAAAATTAGTGATATTGTGAAGGCTGCTAATGTAACACAGCCTACTTTTTATTTATACTTTAAAAGTAAAGATGCACTTTATAATGATTTGAACTTGCAATTTCAGAGTGGCTTTTTTGAAGCGATGAATAGTAAATCCTCTGATAGTATGGCTAATGGATTAGAAGCATTTATTTCGATTTTAGAACAAAAACTGTCAAAATTGTTTCTCTACATAATCGAAAATCCGAAGCTATCAAAAATCGGTTTTATAGAATCTAAGCAGGCAATTTTAGTAAAATCTCAACTAACGCAAGAATTAATCCATCTTATTTATCTTCATGATTGTGACAAGGATTTACAACGTTATCGTGTAGATATTAAAATTTTAATAGATTCTTTAGTTGGATCGATGGAGAGACTGATTTTAACCAATTTACTAGAGCAAAAAAGATTGCCAGCAGAACTAGCAAACGATATTGTACAATTATATTTTTGGAAAACTGAAGAAATCATACAAAAATCCTCCCATCAGTCGTAATGTAGATTGATGGGAGGATTTTTCTTAATTTTCAAATTTTATGTGCTGATAATAACCTTTTTGTCCCTTGCTTTGTTTATTCGGATGAATGAGTAGCATATATTCCTGATTGAGTGATAAAGGACTCGTTGGAGTAACAATTAATGTTTGCCCTTCGACTTTAGTAGTGGCTAATACTTCATCGCCCCCTAAAGCAATAAGTTGAATAGACCCCTTATCCATTTGTGAAACAAGTGCTGTAGGTAGTTTCACCGTTATTTTTCCTGTTTGAATGCTAGTCTTCCCAATTGAAAGCTTTTTATATTTAGGGTATTGCTCCTTTATGGCATCAAAATGTGCCTGGAAAATAGGCGCTGTTGTTGTTTGAATATTGGGTTTGACTCCTACTTCATGAATGGTTTGCTGGGCAGGACCTGTAAATTTGCCTACAGTTAATTTTAAGTAGCTTCCGTCATGGAGCATGTAAAAGCCTTGCATGGCGCCCTTCCCGTAAGTAGTTTCACCGTATAAAATAGCTGCTTTTTGGTCTTTTAATGATGCAGAAAGCATTTCAGAAGCACTAGCGCTGTATCGATTGACTAAAATACGCGTATTTACTGGAAACTTCGTATTTTGCTTAACGGCTGGTATTGTATAAGAGGCATGTGCTTCCTCTAATAGATACGCAACTTTTGCTGATGGAAATAGACCTGTAAGCTCTTCAGCTGTTGTAACATACCCGCCACCGTTATTTTGTAAATCGAAGATAAACGATTTAGCACCGCGCTTTTTTAAATCAGCTAACGCTTTTTTGACAAGCTGTGCACCATCTTCTGAAAATGAAGCTAGTGAAATGTAGCCAACATGCCCAAACAATAATTTAGATTGTACATTTGGTAATGTGAATTTTTTTCGTGTAATGGTTTTTGTCGTCGTCGTTTCATTACTATGTTTAAGTGTAACTTTCACCTGACTACCTTCATGACCAGTTAAGAGAGAAGAGGTCTCCTGTGTAGAACGACCAATAATTGACTCACCATTTACTGCAATAATGATATCTCCTGCTTGTAAGCCTGCATCAAATGCACCACTGCCCTCAATTACTTGTAAAATATGAATACCATCTTCGTGCTCTTCAATCACAACACCGATGCCGATGGATGATAAATTGATGCTATTCATATAATCTTCAAATTCTTGTTTTGTAAAATAGGTGGAGTAAGGATCCAGCATATCAATAATTTCTGCGATGGATGTAGCCTTTTCTAAGTTTCCGTTAATCGTCCCCACATACGTATTCTGTATAATATCCTTTACTTCTCTTACTAACGATTGTTCATGGCTAGCTGCTTGCGTAGATGTTAGTGGTAGGAGAAAGAAGCCTAGAATAAATACGAACGGCCATATTAATTTTTTCATTGAACACCTCTTTTCTAGAACTCACAATAGGAATGTATGTCCTCCTAGTTAATGGATGGATACATTTTACAATTGAGTATCTAGTTTTTATTATACATGAACGATAGAAATAGTGGATGAATTTAATGTCATAGAAAAAGAATCTACTTGCCTTGTATAGCAAGTAGATTCTCATGAAAAATGTCAGGTCCATTAAGCCGAGACTTGATTGTTAAATAGTTTATAAATAATAAAACCGATAAATGCACCAACAATGGCTGGTACAAGCCATCCTAAGTTTTGCTCATACAATGGCAAGGCTTGAAGAATATTTTCATATGAAGTGATGTCGATTTTCATTTGCTTTAATCCATCATATAGGCTGACAAGGAAGGTAGGGATTAACGCTAAAATATAAACAATTTGTCCACCTTTAAAGAAGTGATCCATTAATGATAGCACCATTAATACCATGGCTATTGGATAAATGATTAACAGCACAGGTAGAGATGCTTTAATAATTGTTGAAAGCCCTACATTTGTAATGGCTGTACTAAAAATAGTAAAGACGATTAAGAATGTTTTGTAGGATACTTTTGGGAATAGTTTATGGAAAAATTGTGCGTTGGCAGTTAGTAAACCTACAGCTGTTGAAATACAAGCTAGTAAAATAGTCGCAGACAAAATAATACTTCCTAGACTTCCAAAAAGTACTTCTGCTGATTTTGCAATAATATCTCCACCATTCGCAGAAGTACCAATGGCAGCAATGCTTGTATTACCGATATGACCGAGTGAGATGTAAACAAAAGATAAACCAATTGCTGCAACAACACCAGCAAATATAGTTGTATTGACTTGCTTTTTCTTATCTGTCATGCCCATATCACGTAATGCTTGTAAAATAACGATACCGAATACAAGAGCGCTCAGAACATCCATTGTTAAGTATCCCTGTACAAATCCTTCAGCAAATGGGGAGCTAATATAGTTTCCAACCGCTTCCCCTGGCTCGCCCATTGGAGAAAGAAAGCTTTTGACAGCCAGCAATAAAATGACAAGAAGTAGGGCAGGGGTTAAGATTTTTCCTACTCGATCGACAAGCTTCGAAGGGTTAATGGATAAATAAAGGATTAAGGTAAAAAACAAAATAGATGTAATGAAAAGAGGTGCCCAATGATCCTTCATACCTTCTGAAAGAAAAGGGGCAATTCCAATTTCATAGGACACCGATCCAGTTCGTGGTACAGCAAAAAACGGGCCAATTGCTAAATATACAATAGATGTAAAGAGTATACCAAAAGCGGGGCTAACACGATTGGCGAGCAGTTGTAAATCGCCTCCTGCTTTAGCGACAGCAACGATAGCTAATAATGGTAAACCGACACCTGTAATTAGGAAGCCAATCATGGCTACTGAGATATTTTCACCTGCTTGTTGACCTAATAACGGTGGAAAAATAATATTCCCAGCACCCAAGAATAAGGCAAATAGTAGTAATCCTACTGCTAAATTTCCTTTGAGGAAATGCATGATGTTTTTCATAAGTTAAAAACTCCTTTAAGATTGAAAAGATGAAACTTTCTAAAAATTTTAAATACAGAAGTGTATGTTATCATAGGAACTAAATTCTTGCAATGAATATACTATTGTAATATAGTCGGATTTCGTCGTTTTCTATAAGTTTGATAAAAAGTTTGAAAAATAGTCAGTATTTCCGATTTTTCATAATATAATTATCTAGTATGATAGACACACAAGGAAATATTCTAGCACGAACGGAGGCACTTTGGTATGCAAAAAACAAAAAAATGGAGAATTCTTGTTTTAAGCACTTTAGCCACTTCATTTTTAACACTACAAACTGCAGAGGCTGCAACATATACTGTACAAAAAGGCGATACTTTATCTAAAATCGCCCAAAATCATCAAGTAACGATTACAGATATTATGAAATGGAATAATCTATCGAAAGATACGATTTATGTGGCTCAAAAGCTTGAAATTCAAAAGCTAGCGACGAATGATAGTAAAAATCCTTCAGTTCCATCAACAACCGTAAAGCAGCCAACAACTACTTCTCACACAGTAGCGAAGGGTGATACATTATCCAAAATTGCTAAGCAATATAATGTGACCATTAAGGATATTATGAGTTGGAATAAGCTGGAGAAAGACACAATTTACATTGGACAAGTGTTAAAAATGTCTCCAGGCGCAGTTATTCCCGAGAGCGATTCAATACATAATAATGTGACTTCAGATGCGGGTACACCACCAAAAGTAACATCAAATGATCCTACCACTAATGGACAAGCTATTTATAAGAAGACAATAGAAGTGGCCAATACATTGGTTGGGACACCGTATCTATATGGTGGAAATACACCTGTAGGCCTTGACTGCAGTGGCTTTATTTTCTATACCTTTAATCAAGGTGGCTTAAAAATAGGAAGAGCGAGTAGTGAAGGGTATTTTAATGGCAATACAACAGCTGTACAAAATCCAGTACCAGGTGATTTAGTCTTCTTCGAGAACACATATAAAGAAGGGATTTCTCATATGGGTATTTATCTTGGTGAGAATAAATTTGTCCATGCAGGTACAGATGGTGTAGAAATTTCAGATGTTACGTATCCATACTGGTCATCTAAACTAGTAGCCTATAAACGTTTTGATAGTGTGAAATAAAATACTAGGGATTTTTGCTAGGGCAGAGATCACTAGTGTAGTGGGAACTTATAAAGCCCCTTCTCTTTATTGAGAAGGGGCTTTATGTATTATTGCGTTACACGTGCTGTCCAACGAGAAAGATCAGCGTCTTCTGCATCAACAAGCTCTGCTGGGAAGATAAATGTCCATGGCTTTGTTGAGTTCGGTTGAACAGTTAGAATTGGGTCCATTTTAAAAGAACCTTTTGCAATTTGCTTACCTGTCGAATCAATAATTTCTAAAGGTAATTGCTCTAAATTGATCGCTTTGTTGTGACCATTTCGGATAAAGATGGATACGTTTAGATTACCGTTGTCTGCTAGTTTTGCCTGTAGGCCTGTAAAGTTTACCTCAGTTTCACCTAGCTCTGGTAATGTTTTGACGATTTTCTCAAGCTCTTCTTTTTGAGCTGCTGGTAATTGCTTTTCCCATGATGGATCTAGCTCTAATTGGTGACCACGAAGGGAGACAAGGTTAAAGGCAATTTTCCAGCCATCTTCAGGAACTTCGTCTACTTTAATAGTAGATTTTTCAAATTCAAATACCCATGGACGAGCACTTTCTGCTGGAATTGTGCCTAAAGCTTTAAAATCGAATTTTTTAGAAGCGATAAGCTCTTCATTTTTATCTAGAATGAAAAGTTCAATTTCACCTAGCTCAATTGCTTGTGGTAAAGAAGAACGGAAAAATGCACGAACTAGCCATTTTCCAGCGCGAGCCTCTTCAATACTAATAGAAGATAGTGATAATTGATTCGGTTTCAATGGTTCTAGCTCATTCGCAAGGAAGTTAAAGATGTACTTTTGCTCCTGCGGCACATCCCATTCTGGATGAAAGGACAGTTTTGTTACAACATCACGGTGATCACCTTTATTTGCTGTAGCATTTCCTAGCAGGTCTTTAGAGTCAATCGTATTTTCTTGACCGACTTTGTCCGATTTTTTAAAAAATGAAAATAAACCCATTATTGTTCCTCCTGTTGTGCCTCGACTGTTTTCATGAAGCCTGTAATCTCTATTATAATTGAACGACGTAGCTCTTGGAAATTTTTACCGAACAATTCAAGTCCTTCTCGTTGGTAAATTCGCATTGGGTCTTCTTGTTGATAATGGCGTAAGCCGATTCCTTCTTTTAAATGCGTCATTGCCTCTAAATGTCTTACCCAACCACTATCGATATAGCTAAGCATAATTTGTGGAAGAACTTCAATTACTCTTTCATTTTCCGCAAATTTCTCCATATGATTGAGGAGCTCTTGTTCAGAAGGCTGAATATCAGCTAAAATTTGTTTTACTTTACCAACCTCGCGATCGATTGTAACCGGTGTGATGAAAAGGGAGTTAAGTGCATGCTCCATACGATCATAATCCCAATCTATTGAGGATACATCCTCCGGTGCAGCATCTAGTACAGCGAAGTCAACCGTTTCATGTAGCATTTTTTTCAGCTCGCCCATTAAGTCTTCACCAGCTAAAATTTTGTCTCGTAGTCCGTATAGTACAGTACGTTGATCATTAATAACATCGTCTAACTTTAAGTTATACTCACGCATGCCATACTGAGAACCTTCGACAATACGCTGTGTACGGTCTATTAGCTCCTGAACCTCTTTATTTTGAATAATGCCCTGTTCGTCAACGACCATCTTGGCAGAGAATTTTTCAACTTCTTCTTTTGCATAGCGTCGGAACATATCATCTTCAATAGAGAGAATGAAGCGGCTTTCGCCTATGTCACCCTGTCGACCAGAACGACCACGAAGCTGATTGTCTACACGGCGACTTTCATGCTTTTCGGTACCAATAACATATAAACCACCAAGTTCGTGAACATCATCGCCTAACACGATATCCGTACCACGACCAGCCATATTTGTCGCTACCGTAATACGCCCTTTTTGACCTGCCTGCGAAATAAGCTCAACCTCTTGTTCAACGGTTTTTGCATTTAGTAATTGGAATGTTAATTTTTCCTTTTTTAGATAATCGGCCACTGTCTCAGACTGTAAGATCGATGTTGTACCAATTAAGATAGGCTGTCCTTTTTCGTGGCGCTTTTTAGTTTCGGCTGCCACATACTTATATTTTGCCTCTTGAGTGCTAAAAATAATATCAGGCTGATCGACACGTTGACGTGGACGATTCGTTGGAATTTGTACAACTTCCATGCCATATACTTCACGAATTTCTTTTTCCTGTGTTTTCGCTGTACCCGTCATCCCAGAAAGCTTCGGATACATACGGAAATAGTTCTGAATTGTAATTTGTGCTTGTGATTTATTTTCATCTGTAATAGTGACGCCTTCTTTGGCTTCAATTGCTTGATGTAAACCGTCAGAAAGCGAACGTCCTTCTAAAATACGGCCTGTAAACATGTCCACAAGCTCGATTTTGTCATCTTTCACAATGTAATCCACATCACGTTTAAACATGACATGAGCTCGTACTGCTTGGATGACATAATGGAAAAGTGTTTGATGTTCTAAATCATACAGATTTTCAACATTGAAAGCAGCCTCAATTTTTTCAATACCTTTATCTGTTAGAGATGTAGCCTTTGTTTCATCATCGAAATCATAGTCTTCATCCTTTTTGAAACGTTTAGCTAACATAGCCGCAATGCGATGTAATTCATCATTTGAAGGCATTTTACCTGCGATAATTAAAGGTGTTTTAGCTTCGTCGATTAATACACTATCCACTTCATCAATAATTGCGAAGTGATAAGGACGCTGTACTTTATCTGCTAAGCTATAGGACATATTGTCACGTAAATAGTCGAAACCAAATTCAGTACCCACACCGTATGTAATATCTGCATTGTAGGCTTCTTTTTTCTCATCAGCCTCCATCATTGGAATATTTAAACCAACAGTTAGGCCAAGAAAACGATGAATTTGACCAACTAGCTCATAGTCACGTTTTGCCAGGTAATCATTCACGGTGATGACATGAACGCCTTTACCTTCTAATGCACGTACATAAGAGGGAAGAGATGCCACTAGTGTTTTACCTTCACCTGTAGGCATTTCAGCAATATTACCTTCTGTTAACACTAGACCACCGATAAGCTGCACATCAAAATGACGCATTCCTAATACACGCTTTGAGGCTTCGCGTACAACAGCAAATGCGTCTGGGATGATTGATGTAATAGGCTCACCTTGTTCTAATTGATTTTTGAAAATAAAAGTCATTTCACGTAATTCGGCATCTGACTTGTCAACATACTTTTGTTCAAGATTATTAATTTGATCTACTATTTTGTAGTAGCGTTTTAATTGACGAGCACTCGTTTGCTCTTTGTTACTTTTGAAAATTGAGAACATGAAATATACGCTCCTTTAATGTTGTCTAAATGCTAGACACTCCATTATTCTATCAAATTTTACGTATGGTGACTACAATTGACTATATAGGAATCTATTAATGCTAAAATGTACAAAATATTTGTGAAATCGTGGAAAATGTTTAGAAAAAGTATATTTCAATGCTTGTTCGTGCTATAATCAATTTGGATTTCAATGTAGATTATTTTTTGAGGAGGAGAGACATGATTTACGTGTCTTTAATAGCAGCATTCGTTGCATCCATTTTGTTAACTCCATTAGTGAAACGTTTAGCATTTAGAATAGGTGCAGTGGACGCACCAAACTATCGAAAAGTACATGCTCGAATTATGCCAAGACTTGGTGGTTTGGCTATTTTCCTTGCATTTATAATTGGCGTGACGATTTTATACTCATTTTTAGTTCATACAAAACATGGTAGTAATGAGGCTTTATTAGCTATCATTATTGGTGCTTGTATCATCGTAATCACAGGTGTTATTGATGATATGCGTGAGATTTCTGCGAAAGCAAAAATGCTTGGTCAGCTAGTTGCAGCACTCATTGTTGTTTTTGTAGGCGGTATTGAAATTGAAATGGTTAATCTACCATTCTTAGGTACATTAGACTTTGGGTTACTGAGTATTCCATTAACGATTATTTGGATCATTGGTATTACAAATGCCATTAATTTAATTGATGGCTTAGATGGTTTAGCGGCAGGTGTTTCTACGATTGCGCTGATTACAATAGCTGTCATGGCGTTTATTTTGAGCAATGTGTTTGTTTTAGCGTTAGCAGCCATTTTAGCTGTAGCTTCACTTGGCTTCTTATTTTATAATTTCCACCCAGCTAAAATCTTTATGGGTGATACAGGGGCATTGTTCCTAGGATTTATGATCTCTGTGTTAGCGTTACTTGGTTTTAAAAATATTACATTCGTAGCTTTAATCATCCCAATTATTATTCTTGGTGTTCCGATTTCTGATACGTTCTTTGCGATTGTTCGACGTGTACGTATGAAGAAGAAATGGTCTGATCCAGATAAATCCCACTTACACCATCGTTTACTGGATATGGGTTTTACACATCGCCAAACTGTACTCATTATTTACGGAATTGCAGTAATGTTTGGATTAGCAGCAATTATTTTCTCAATGGCAAAAGTATGGGGAGCGATTTTACTTGTCGCTGTCATTCTAACAGCAATCGAGATATTTGTAGAAGTTATCGGGCTAGCTGGTAAAAACTACAAACCATTATTGAATTTTGTACGAAGCTTTAGTAAATAAAGCTTTGTGACATACTAAAGACTAAAGACACACTCAAAAAAATTGAGTTTGTCTTTAGTCTTTTTTGATTTCCATAACTCCAGATTAGGTCGAAATGCTTCCTGCATGATCTCTACTTTGAGTTGGAATTTTAAGAGAGGACATCTATCCATAAGGGAAGTATACGAAAGAGACGCGAGAACTTCTTGAAGGCTTTTGATTGGGTCAATCGTTGTTTCACAATGCATAGGGCGTTATGCTTTTTCCTCCTTCGCGTCTAACATTTTATTATGAGGTTAGTTGGTTATTGCCACTAACGGAGAGCTGTTTAAAGTAGCAGATTAAAGGGAAAAGAAGGAACAACAAAAAATCTGCTCGTATGGTCGTTATGGCGAATGGAAAAGAGAAGGAGAGATAAACTAAAATGGCGTTGGCTAGAATAAAAAGACCATAGACAAAAATATCGTCTATGGTCTGAAGGGTCTTATTGTTATACGAACTGATTATTCAACCACTGAATTTTCATCGCTAGCAGCACTATCAGTTCCTGTATTGTTGCTACCACTTGAAGTTAGGCTTGAAGATTCTTCATTTCGGCCAAGATGGTTTTTGAATATTTCCTTTGTTTCTTCCACAGAATCCTGATTTAGCTGGTAATAATAAATACCAGTAGACATATCATCTGTACCTTCTAAAGTTAAAGTGTCGATACGCGGAGCGCCTTTTGATAAGTATGATAAGAACGATTTCATTTCAGTAAATGTCATATCTGTTTTCATATTATCACCAAGTGCCTTGATTACATCATCATACTTTGTGATGGAACCAACAGAAGCTACTTTTTTAATAATAGCTGAAAGAATTTCCTGTTGACGTTTACCACGTTCGATATCGCTATCCTGTTTACGTGTTCTTGCAAGAGCGAGTGCCTCACTACCATTTAAATGCTGTAGTCCTGGCTGTAAATTGATTGTAAACTTATCAAATTCGTCTAGTTCGTGTAAGGCATACGGTACTTCAGCCTCTACACCGCCTAATGCATCGACAACATCAATGAAGGCATTGAAGTTCATTCGTACATAGTAGTCGATTGGGATATCGAATAATTGTTCTACTGTCTCAATCGTAGTAAGGGTCCCACCCATTGCGTGAGCATGAGTGATTTTATCTTTATAGCCGACCTTAGGAATATAAACGTAAGAATCACGAGGGATACTTAACATTTTAACGGTATGTGTTTTATTATTTAATGTTGCTAAAATAAGCGCATCAGAACGTGAATGATCAGAACCTTGTCCACGATTATCACTATCATCAACTCCGACAAATAAAATAGAAACATTATCATGTACGGGTTCTACTTTTTCCTCACGGAGCTTAGATACTTCCCGACCTTCTAATACTTCATGGGCTGAGTTTGCCGCATGCTCTACCTGTTTTGTAAGGTAAACACCATAAGCAGTAACACAAATTACTAAGCTAGCCACTAGGAGTAGTGTAACTTTTATAATTAAGGAAGCTTTAGAAGATCTCTTTTTGAACTTATTAACAGATCTTTTTTTCATATTGGATATATTCTCCTCTTATTATTGGGAATAATAATGCGATAAAGCTAAATTTTATTCAATTACTAAAGAAGTAAACGTGTGGTCCATAAAAATAGCCTAACAAAAAAATTATACTATGCATATTTAGTTTCGACAATTAAAACTATTTATTTGACAATAAATTCTATAAATTGAGCATCTTCGAATGTAATGGATGCTTGTCCATTTGTGATTTCTGTCATCCAACCTCGAAACTGTTCTTCTTCCTCTTTAGGCACAGAGACGATGATTTCGACACCCTCCAAATAACGTATTTCCTCTAACGTATAAGACGAACCTCTTACTTCATTTTCGACTTTCCCGAGCCATGTGTAGTCAATGGCAACTTTCATGAAATGATGAAGCTTGCGTTCCACTACTTGCGCAGCAATAAGACCTTCTGTTGTTGCTTTTCCGTATGCACGTATAAGACCGCCACCGCCGAGTTTAATACCTCCAAAATAGCGTGTCACGACGACGACCGTATCTTTTAGGCCTTGCTTTTTTAAGACCTCTAACATAGGGACGCCAGCCGTACCACTAGGTTCCCCGTCATCATTCGCTTTTTGGATGTGATCATGTTCGCCGATTATATAGGCTGAACAATTATGAGTTGCGTTGTGATGCATTTTTTTTATACGTTCTATAAAAGAAATTGCATCCTCTTCCGTTTCTGCACGTTCTATATAAGTGAGAAAGCGTGATTTAGAAATAACAATTTCGCTTTCACCATATCCTTTTACTGTTAAATAGTTTTCTCTCATCCGTATCAATCTCCTTTTAACTAGAGTTCTATTCTATAATTTTCGTAAAGAAAAAGCATTAAATTTTAGCATGGTAATGCTATAATAGGTGTAGACTATGGAATATAAGAATTTGGTCTATTAAAATAGTAAGTAATCATAAGACATTAGACTGGGGAGTATAGTATGTTTTCAAATGATACCTTCGATTTAAAGTCGCTTGATGACATTTTTAATCGAATGTTAGATACAATCATGAGCTCGAAAGATGATATCTTTATTATAAGCGAACAAAGCCGTATAAGCTTTGAAGATATGCAAAAAGAGCTAGAAATTGTTCGAAAACAAATATCAATTGTAATTGATGAAGGCGACGCATTGGAAAAAAGTACGCAGCTTGCTAAACAAAGACTTGTCTTAGTAAGTAAAGCTTTTGATAATTATACCGAAGAACAAGTTAGAGAAGCATATGAAACTGCACATGATTTTCAAGTAAAGCTCTCCGTTATTAGAACGCAAGAAAAACAGCTACGGGATAAAAGAGATGATCTAGAGAGAAGATTAAGAGGATTACTCGATACGATTGAACGTGCTGATCATATTGTCAATCAGGTAAATGTCGTTTTGAATTACTTAACTTCAGATTTAAAAAATGTTGGTTTAGCGCTTGAACAAGCAAAAATGAAGCAAGATTTTGGGATACGTATTATTGCAGCTCAAGAAGAGGAGCGTAAGCGTTTGTCTAGGGAAATTCATGATGGACCTGCTCAAATGCTTGCAAATGTACTAATGCGCACTGATTTAATAGATAGAACGTATCGTGAAAAAGGCATAGAAAATGCATTGGCAGAAATTGCTGATTTAAAGAAAACGGTGCGAAACGCATTATCTGAGGTGCGACGTATTATTTATGATCTACGACCAATGGCACTTGATGATTTGGGAATTATTCCGACATTAAAGAAGTATTTATCAACAGTCACTGAATATAATCCAGGTGTCGACATTCATTTCCAATCGAGAAGTACTGAAAAACGTATACCTTCCAATTATGAAGTATCCATTTTCCGACTTGTGCAAGAGTGCGTAACAAATGCCATGAAGCATGGAAAATGTAAAGACATTTGGGTAAAGCTTGAGTGGTTAAAAGATGCTGTTAATATCGTTGTTAAAGATGATGGTATAGGCTTTGACCAACAAGTAGTGAAAGACCACTCCTTTGGTATTTTAGGAATGAAAGAACGTATTGAAATTTTAAATGGTACAATTACTATTACTAGTGAAATCAACCGAGGTACAACGGTGATATTTAAAATTCCGTTAGAAGTAAAGTAACTGTTGCAGAAATTTAGGGGGTAAAGACAAATGACAAAGATTATTATTGTAGACGATCACCAGCTATTCCGTGAAGGAGTAAAACGTATTTTAGATTTTGAAGATACGTTTGACGTAGTAGCAGAAGGTGACGATGGTACGGATGTGGTGACGTTATACGCTGAAAACGAACCAGATGTAGTACTGATGGATATTAACATGCCAGGTAAAAACGGAGTAGAAGCAACATCGGAGTTAATTAATGAATTTCCAGATGCGAAGGTAATTATGCTGTCCATCCATGATGATGAAACATATGTGACACATGCATTAAAATCAGGCGCTCTTGGCTATATGTTAAAAGAAATGGATGCAGATGAAATCGTGGAGGCAATTAAAGTCGTTGCAAACGGTGGATCTTACTTACATCCAAAAGTAACGAAAAATTTAGTGGCAGAGTTCAAAAGACTTTCAGAACACGAAAATAAAGGGAACTTCCACCAAACGGAAATTCGCCGTCCATTCCATTTACTAACAAAACGTGAATGTGAAGTATTACAACTATTAACAGATGGTCAATCTAACCGTACAATTGGTGAGACACTGTTTATCTCTGAAAAAACAGTTAAAAACCATGTATCAAGCATCTTACAAAAAATGAATGTGAATGACCGTACACAAGCCGTTGTAACAGCCATTAAAAATGGTTGGGTTGAAGTACGATAATTGTTAAAACTGTTTTTAAAAGCTACTTTTTATGGGAGTAGTTTTTAAAACAGTTTTTTATTGTTTTTTGGTAAATTTTTGTATTGTCATCTGAAGATAATGGACCGCCTTTCACAAATTTGTAACAATGCTTTTCTGTCCTGTTAGTAGACATTAAATATGGAAACTGTCAGATCATGCAACATTTTACTGTCAAATGCGTCATAAGGAAGATGTAGCACCTAAATGTTGAAAAAGCACAACAAAATTCCTACGACAGCATTTATATGCTACAATATGCGCGGGAGGTTTTGTGATGTTAAAGAAAAGTTTTCTAGCAGTTTTAATTTTATTTGTATTCACTTTAACTGCATGTGGTAATAAAGAAGAGAAGATTAGTGACGACGATCGAGAAAAGGTAATAGAGGATGGTACCGTTGGCTTTGAGATGATGGGCGGTAATGTTGAAAAGGCAGAAAACGTACCAGCAGCAGATGAAAAAGCTATTTTAGCTTCTTTCGATGAGTATATTGCAGCCCTAAATGCGGAAGAAATCGACCGCTATATGAAAACGATTTCCAAAAATCCAAAGGGTTTTAAATACGATGAAGAAAAAACATATGCAACAGAAGTGTTCGATCAATTTGATATAAAGCGTGATGTCGAAAATGTAACAATTGCCAAATACGGGCCTGAAGAAGCACAGGTATTTGCCAACATGAAAATGCATTCACTTCAGCTTGAAACAAATGTCGAGCATGAAAGTGCAGGACGACAGGTAACGGTCTTTGTCAAAGAAGATGATGCTTGGAAAGTAACTAGCGTCTTTTATATTGGTGATGACTCACAGTCAAGTACAGGCAATTAAGAGGAGCGATCTTCATTCAACGTAGAATTGAGTGAAGATACGCCTACTATACATAGGAAATGAATGTGAAATGAAAGCTAGCCACTAGCTCGATGCTCGAATGACTAAAACGTGAAATATACGTTCGTCCTTCAACACATTCATTTCTTTTTTGTTTTCATTCAAAAATCTGTGGGAAGCCCAACAACAATTGCACCAAGATGAAATAGATTGTAAACTATGAATCATAGGAGAGTGGACATAGATGAGGACGGCAATCGTAACAGATAGTACTGCATATAATACAGCTGAGGAACGTGCACACTTAAATATTCATATGATACCTTTAAGTGTTAATATTTCAGGTCAATTATTTGCAGAAGAAGTAGATATCACAGCATCTGAATTTTATGATAAGGTGCGTGGTGCCAAAGAATTCCCCAAAACAACACAGCCTCCAATCGGAGAATTTGTCGCTCTTTTCGATGAGCTAGCAAAGGATTACGATGAGGTTATTTCCATCCATCTATCGAGTGGAATTAGTGGAACATACCAAGGTGCCGTGCAGGCAGGTGAAATGGTGGAAGGTATTGATGTTTATGCCTTTGACAGTGAAATATCCTGTGCTGTTCAAGGCTTTTACGTTTTAAGAGCAGCTGAAATGGCGAAAGAGGGCTATTCAGCAAAAGAAATACTTGCAGCATTGGCGGACATGCAGCAGTCTATTCGTGCTTACTTCATTGTAGACGACTTAGCACATTTGCAACGTGGTGGGCGTTTGTCTTCTGCGGCAGCTTTGATAGGGGGCCTTTTACAGGTGAAGCCTGTTCTTCATTTTGTGGATAAGGTGATTGTACCTTTCGAAAAGATCCGAACACGTAAAAAAGCTTTAAAGCGTGTAGAGGAATTATTAGCTGAGGATGCTAAAAAATATGATGCCATGGATGCTGTGGTCATACACGGCAATTGCCCTGTAGAAGCACAAGAATGGCTAGAACAATTAGCTGCAACTTACCCAAACGTCAACTTTAAATTAAGCTATTTTGGTCCTGTCATTGGTACCCATTTAGGAGAAGGATCAATGGGATTAGGTTGGACAAAAAAATAAATGTAATTGATGAAAGTCTCTACGCAAAAGTAGAGGCTTTTTTCGATGAAGGGAGACATCATCTTGAGATACAAAGGTTGGCTGTTACCACCAGCTTTACGAGATTTCCATGAAGGACGTATTTGGTTAAAACATCATTCTCCATTTTCAACTACAGATACTAATCGAGCAATTAAGCAAAATTACTTCTATATAATAGATGGAATTGAAATGACGCCTGTTATCAAATGCAATCGTTGCCACAATATAGACCCACATTTATTCACATTATTCGAATGTTCAAAATGTCAGCAGCAATGTTTATATTGTCGGCATTGTATTAGAATGGGTAGGGTGAGTAGCTGTACGGAGTTAATGATTTGGACAGGCCCTAAAGTTATCAAAATGAGAAAGCATACACTGAAATGGGCAGGGCAGTTGACTAAGCTCCAACAGCAGGCAGCATATGAAATGCGAGCAAGTGTACAGGCAAAACGATCCCATCTTATTCATGCTGTATGTGGAGCAGGCAAAACTGAGTTGCTCTTTCCTGCTGTTCACGAAGCATTAAAGAAAGGGTTACGTGTTTGTATTGCTACACCGCGCACGGATGTAGTATTAGAGCTATATCCACGCTTTCAACAAGTTTTCCCTAAGACAGTTATTCATGCATTATACGGTGGTGTAACGAAGCAAAATGCTTATGCCCAGCTTATTATTGCCACAACTCATCAGCTCTACCGATTTGAGAACGCATTTGATGTCATGATCGTAGATGAGGCAGATGCTTTTCCTTATACTTTTGATCAAGCTCTACAAAGAGCAGTAACAAAGGCCAAAAAGGGAGAGGCACCTATCGTATTTGTTACCGCAACGCCATCACAGAAATTACTCAATGCTTTCCAACATGAAAGCTATTCCTTCATCTCCAAACGCTTTCACAATCATCCATTACCAGTTCCTCAGATTCGTGCTTTATGGGGTTATAATAAAAGCTTTCATCAAGGAAGAATCCCTAAGAAATTAATAAAATGGACAGTAGAACGCCTTGAACGAAAGGAACCATTTTTACTATTTTTCCCTACCATCGCCCTCATGCATAAAGCAGCGCCTCTTTTTCAGCTGGTAAATGAAAATATACTTGCTGTGCACGCAGAAGATCCGGATCGGAAAGAGAAAGTAAAGAGGCTCCGAAATAATGAAGTACCCGGACTTTTAACGACCACCATATTAGAGAGAGGTATCACCATTAGTAATGTACAGGTGGCAGTTATTGGAGCAGAATCCGCCATATTTACCGCAAATGCACTGATACAAATTGCTGGACGAGTTGGACGAAATAGTCAATATCCAAATGGGGACGTCCTATACTTTCACCATGGCATCACGACAGAGATGGATGAGGCATGTGCGAAAATCCTTTTTTATAATAAAAAAGGATTTACCGTATGAATAAAACGGAATCGCATTGCTTGTTATGCTCACAGCTATTAAAAACCTCAATTTCTTGGAAAACGCTATTAACAAAGCAATTTACTCCAACTATATGTACATCATGCTCTGCTCGCTTTGAACAATCACAGTCAGTTACAGCAATCTATCAATATAATGAGGCCATGAAAGTCTATTTACACCAATTCAAATTCCTACAAGATATAGCTCTGGCAAAAGTATTTCGGCAGGAGCTGTATGCTCGTTTTAATAAAGAAAAGGCGATTATTCTACCGATTCCCATGCACCCCATCAAACAACAGGAGCGCACTTTCTCGCATACCGATGAATTATTAAAGGCAGCAAATATACCCTTTATTCAGCTGCTCGAAAAGACAACAACAGAGACACAAGGCTCCAAAAATAGAGAACAACGCTTACGTGCAACTCCGCTATTTCGCTTAAAAGCGCGTGCAAATGTAGAGCATAAAGATTACCTTCTTTTTGACGATATAAAAGCTACGGGAACCACCTTACAGCATGCTGCAGAAGTTTTAATGCAAGCAGGTGCGAAAAATGTCCAATACTTCACATTAATTGAAGGATGAATTTTCCAATGTATTATGTATAATAGATGATGAGTTTAGTATGCGTAGATAAGATATTTTGTTAGAGGAGGAAAAGTAGATGGCAGAGGTTCGAAATTGTCCAAAATGTAATGAGTTTTTTAATTATACAGGGGTACGGGAAGTTTGTCATAAATGTGCACAATCAGAAGAAGAACTGTATCAGATCGTATATCGCTTCCTTCGTAAACGTGAAAACCGTGCTGCAACAGTGGAGCGTATTGTAGAGGCAACGGGTGCTGAGGAAGAGCTACTATATAGATGGGTTCGTAAAGGTCGCTTGCAGCCAGCGATGTTCCCTAACTTAGGCTACCCATGTGATAACTGTGGTCATTTAACGACAACGGGCAAGCTTTGCACTAAATGTCAGGATGAATTAAAGGCTGATTTACGTACTTTTGAAGCGGCTAAGGAATTCCGAGATAGTGTTGAGCAACGCGACCGTGTCACATATCACGCAGATCGAAAACGTTAATAATTGAAGGTGTGTTAATTTTAAACAAAATTAGCACACTTTTTTATATGTGAAAACTTAACATTATGTGAGACAATCCGAAATAATAGTAAGATAAGATTTTAGACGGGGGGTTTCAAGATGAAAATTACATCTTATGGAATTAATGCAGTGAACGCCTATAAAAACCAAGTGCGCAATGTTAAATCCGATACAAACAAAGCATCTTTTGCAGATAAAATCGAAATTTCAAAAGCTGCTCAAGACATGAAAAGCGTTTCAACCTACAATACGGAACGAGCTGACCGTGTTCAACAGCTGAAAAAAGACATTGATTCTGGAGAATACAAAGTAAATGCTCGTAAAGTAGCTGAGGATATGCTGAAATATTATCGTTTCTAGGGTATAGCAGAAAGGGTGTATAGCAATATGTCTGTAGAAGCGATTAATTCTACATTAACGATGCTAGAGAGAATGCATAAAAGCTTACTTGAACTAGCCTGTAAAAAAACAGAAATTATTAAAGCTGGCGATATCGAAGCGCTAGACCAATTGCTCAAGGATGAGCAGGCACACGTAGCGGCCATCGATAAGCTCGAACAACAGCGTCAGAAACAGGTAACGGACTACCTTGAAGCAAAGGGACTTGCTTCAACTGACAAAACAACTGTTGCGGACGTCATCGAGGCTGCTGAACAACAAACTGATAAAGCAACATTATCAGTAGTTCGCGATCGCTTATTGCAAATTATCAATGATCTACGAAAACAAAATGACTTAAATCAAAAGCTCGTTTTCCAATCACTTCAAATTGTCAACCTAACATTAGATGCCGTAAGACCTCGTACAGAGCAAATGAACTACTCTAGCAACGAGGTTCTCGGCACAAATAACATAGCAAAAAAATCATATTTCGATTCACAAGCCTAATAAGGGAGGAAGAAACATGCGCTCAACATTTATGGGTCTAGAAGCAAGTAAACGCGGCCTCTTCGTACAACAAACAGCTTTATACACAACAGGACATAATATTTCCAACGCCAACACATTAGGTTACTCACGCCAACGAGTAAATATGCAGGCAACACCTGGTTTTCCAACCGCTGGATTAAACCAACCAACCTATCCAGGACATCTTGGTACTGGGGTGGAAGCGGGGTCTATCCAACGTATTCGCAGTGAATTTATTGACCGCCAATATCGTCAGGAGACGAATAAATTAGGGTACTGGGAATCTAGAACAAATGCCATTGCTCAAATGGAAGATGTAATGAATGAACCTTCAGAATTCGGCTTAGATAAAGCTTTCGAACAGCTCTGGAAGGGCCTTGAAGATGTTGGGACAAAACCAGCAGATGCAGCATCTCGAAAAGTGGCAATTAGTCGTGCAGAGCACTTAGCAGATTCTTTCAACTACTTAGATAAGCAGTTAAAACTAATCCAAGGTAATCTTGGAAATGAGCTTAATGTTTCAACAACTCAAATTAATACCATCCTAAAACAGATTGCTGCTGTTAATAAACAAATTCAAGAGGTTGAACCTAGTGGACATGTACCAAATGATTTATATGATGTTCGTGATACTTTAGTCGATAAATTAAATGAGTATATCCCCGTATCAATTGAACGTATTCCTTCTGGGGGATTAGCTTCAGAGGTTGCAGAGGGTAGCTTAAAAATTACAATTAAAGGTGCAGACGGTGTTGTCAGAGATCTAGTAAACGGTAAAGATTTTGCTCAATTTACAGCAATGGGTACGAATGGCACGAAGGTGACAGGCGACGATATTACAAACTCTTTCTCTGAATTACAATTAACAGGATTGGAATCACTAGATGTGCATGAAGCAGGTGCTGTCACTAGTACACAAACGGCCATTAAACAGCAAGACTTTGAAGCATCAAAAGGGAAATTACTTTCACTCATTAATTCGTTTGGGTATCAAAGTGCAGGCGGCGATATTAAAGGATACTACTCGGAAACTTTACAAAAATTAGATCAGCTGGCTAATGCATTTATTAAAGAATTCAATGCGCAGCATGCAAAAGGTTATACTCTTGAAGAAAAAGATGCGAATGGAAACATCATCAATGCTTCGAAACCAGGTGGCGTTTTCTTTGAAGGAACAGGTGCAGGTGGAATTAAGGTTAATGAGGATATCTTAAAAAATCCTAATCTTTTAGCAGCATCGACTAACCCGACAGAAGAAGGAAATGGTAAAAATGCTTATGAACTTGCCAATATGCAGCATAAATTATATGCAGATATAGATAACGCAAGCTTACAGTCATTCTATCAAGCGATTGTCGGTAAAGTTGGTGTAGATGGTGAAGAAGCATTACGTTTAGCGGCATCTTCTGAATCCCAGCTTCTTATGGTTTCTAAAAGCCGTGATTCTGTAAGTGCAGTTTCGTTAGATGAAGAAATGACAAATATGATTACTTTCCAACAGGCGTATAATGCAAATGCCCGTATGATTACGGTTGTCGATGAAACATTGGATAAAATTATTAACGGCATGGGCCGAGTTGGATTATAACATAGAAAAAAATCAAGAGTAATGTAATTAATGGAGACAACTTTCTCCAACTGACAAGAAGGAGGTTTTTTACAAGATGCGTGTAACACAATCTATGCTATCAAGTAACATGCTACGCAATTTAAATAACAGCTATGGTAAAATGTCTAAGCTTCAAGATCAAATCAATTCGGGTTCAAAAATCACTCGTCCATCTGATGATCCTGTTATTGCAGTAAAGGGTATGGGCTATCGTCGAGATTTGGCTAAAGTAGAGCAATACACTCGAAACACGATTACGGCAAGTAGCTGGTTGGATTCGACAGATGAATCTCTAAATCAGGTTGGCGAGCAAATGAAGCGAGTTCGCGAATTAGTTATTCAAGCAGCCACTGATTCAAATACATCAGAGGATCGCGACAAAATAAAAAAAGAAATTGACCAAATTCGCCAACAATTACAGGATGTAGGGAATACGAATATAGGTGGTAGTTACATATTTAGCGGAACTAGAACTAACGAGCCTTTGTTTATAGGAGGTGCCATAAACCCAAATACTAATCAAGAGAGTGTAAAAGTAGAAATATATGATGGTATCCAGCTTTCTGTGAATACCCCAGGGAAAGATCTATTTAGTAATATAGATGGTATGATGGGTAAAATTTCGGATTTATTAGGCGATCCAACCAAAACAGGTGAAGAAATTGCTAGCATGCTAGGTGGCGTATCCTCATCGACTACAAATGATGATATTACAGCTATGCATAATAAAGTTTTAGAAGCACAGGCAGACATCGGGGCACGACAAAATCGTGTAGAAATGATGGAAAATCGTTTGGGTGTACGTGAGGTTAACGTAACAAAGCAATTGAGAGATAATGAGTCTGTTGACTATGCAAAGGCGATTACTGAAATGGTGACACATGAATCTATTCATCAGGCTGCACTTTCAGTAGGTTCTAAAATAATTCAGCAAACATTAGTGGATTTTATCCGTTAATATCATTTAGGCGTTTGGACACCTTGTTCAAACGCTTTTCTTGAAAGGAGAGCTAGTATTGTGAGGCTACCACAAATACAAATTCGTACAATCGATGCCAAAATTGATCTTCATATTGGTAAACCTCAGCAGTATATTGAACAACCAAAAGCGACACAGCATATTGAACAGCCAGCCGCTATTTTAGATATAAATACAACGAGAAGTGTTTTAAAGATTGACTCCTCACAGGCAAGAAGAGACATAGGAATGATCGGTCCCATAGAATCAAGTGCAAATTACGCTGAAAAAGGGAAACAAGAGGCGCTAAAAGGAATGGCACGAAGAGCAAGAGAAGGACGACAAATTATGGAGAATTCAGGGAAAGATCAAGGGCGTGCAGTAATTCAAAATATCGCTCAGCAAAACCACGGTCCACATCGTGTACAATTTAATGTCAAATTTGTACCTTCCGTAGGATCCGTCAAAATTAATTTCACTCCAGGTACAACGGATATCAATATTCAACGAAGAGAACCAGTAATTGACGCCAAAGTGAACAAACCTATACATGAATACACACCAGGAAAAGTAACTGGTACAATGATACAAAGACCAGATGTTGACATAGATGTCATCATTTAAAGGAGAGTTTATAAATGAAAATTGCTACTAAATTTTTAGGAGAAGTTGAAATTATTGAACAGGATATCCTAACATTTGAACATGGCTTACTAGGATTAGAGGAGGAGAGGAAATTTATATTGCTACCAATTGATGCAGACCTACCGTTAGCAATATTACAATCAGTTGAGCGGTCTGAAATTGGTTTTGTCGTTGCATACCCTTTTGCTTTCAAAAAAGATTATAGCTTTGATATAAGTGAAGAGGATCTTGAGCAGCTACACCTAGAGAAGGAAGAGGATGTGTTAACATACTCTATAGTAACAATGAAGGATACATTCCAAGATTCAACTATTAATTTACTTGCACCTTTAATCATTAATATGAAAAAAAAATGCGGTAAACAAATTGTCCTTCAGGATAGTAAATCCTATCCATTACGTTACCCAATGCAGTCATTGGAAGGAAGTGCAAAATAATGCTAGTCCTTTCGCGAAAAAAAGATGAGTCAATCATGATTGGTGATCAAATTGAAATAAAGATTTTAGCTGTAGAAGGCGAGCAAATTAAGCTAGGTATTGTTGCCCCAAAAACGGTAAAAGTACATCGTTCGGAAGTTTTTGAAGCAATACAAGCTCAAAATAAAGAAGCTCTTTCTTCAACAACAAACTTTTTAGAGCAATTGAAGAAAAAATAAGAGATATAGGTTGTTTAAAACTATTACATAAAAAATAAAAAAATTTTCTAAAAAACTATTAAACATTTCCAACTAATTACGATATATAGTTTGTAAGGGGCAGGAAGTATATACATACTACCTATTCCTAAATTCCACACGGATGTGGAATAACAAAACAAACATTCAAGGAGGAATTCCAAATGAGAATTCAACACAACATTTCAGCTTTAAACACACACCGTAACCTTACTTTCAACAACACTCAAGCTTCTAAAAACCTTGAGAAATTATCTTCTGGTTACAAAGTAAACCGTGCTGGCGATGACGCTGCTGGTTTAGCAATCTCTGAAAAAATGCGCGGACAAATCCGTGGTCTTGATATGGCTACTAAAAACGCTCAAGACTCAATCTCTTTAATCCAAACTGCTGAGGGTGCTCTTAACGAAACTCACGCAATCCTACAACGTATGCGTGAATTAGCAGTACAATCTGCAAACGATACAAACGTAACTGCAGACCGTACAGCACTTAACAAAGAAGTTACAGCATTAAAATCAGAAATCGACCGTATCGCTAAAAACACTGAGTTCAATACTCAAAAATTATTAGATGGTACATTCTCTGGTAAAAAATTCCACATCGGTGCTAATGATGGACAAGCTATTACATTAAAAATCGGAACAATGGGTACAGCTGGTTTAAAAATCACTGGTAAAATTGATTCTCAAACAGCTGCTGACAAAGCAATTAAAAACTTCAACGAAGCTTTAGAATTAGTTTCTTCTCAACGTTCTGATTTAGGGGCAGTTCAAAACCGTTTAGAGCACACAATCAACAACTTAGGTGCTACATCTGAAAACTTAACAGCTGCTGAATCACGTATCCGTGATACAGACATGGCTAAAGAAATGATGGGCTTCACTAAGAACAACATCTTAATGCAAGCTGCTCAATCTATGTTAGCTCAAGCTAACCAACAACCACAAGGTGTACTTCAATTATTACAATAATTGATTAACTTTTAGCATTAAATATTAAAAGCTTGAACGAAATTTCGTTCAAGCTTTTTTTAATAAAAAATTTAAAAATCTTTTTTTATACCGATATAATCAAAGAAGTAAGACACTTTTCTGTAAAACGAATATGATTTAATAACCCTTTTTTAAAAAAGAGAGCCACACCAAGGGTTAACCAAGGAGACGACTTTATGGAAGATTTAGATATAATTTATTTACAAACAAAGAATGGGAAGCCAAACGCAAAAATAAATGGGTATTTTTTACATAGTAATTACAATCCAGAAGCAGAAGCGGATAAATACATAGATAAAAACTATAAAGAAGGATATTTAAATATACTGTTTGGGTATGGACTAGGGTACATAGCTAATGCTATTGCAAAAAAGTATGGAAACACTGATATTTTAGTGTATGACCCTTTATTTAGTAGTTTAAATATTGAGGGTAAAGATAAAATTGAAGGCGTTTTTTCTGATTTACAAGACTTTTATACACGTTCAGAAGACTATATAGCTGATTTTGATCGTAAAGTCAATATACTGCTCTCACCTAATTATGACAAAATTTTTGACAAGGAATATAAAGAATTTCTAGACTTTATTCGTCATATTCAAATAGAAGATATTGTGAATGAAAATACAATAAGATTTTTTGGTGATTTATGGCAGGAAAATTACATTATGAATTTATATTATGTTCATAAAGATCAAAGTTTAAAAGAACTTTTCAATAAATATGATTGCCCAGTAATTTTAGCTTCGGGAGGTCCTTCATTAACAAAACAGTTACCATTGTTAAAAAAAATAAGAAATAAATGTTTAATAATTAGTGCAGGATCTACAATAAACTCTTTATTGGCAGCGAAAATTACTCCTGACTATGTAGTAACAATGGATGGAGGAGAAAGTAATTATTTTCACTTTAAAAACATTAAAAATAATGATTTCGATTTGATTTATGGTTTAGGGAATGCCTGGAAAATAGAACGAGATTTTAAAGGAAGCCGCTATAGTTTTTGTTTCTATGGGGAAGATAGTATACAAAAACGTATTAAAGAAGGGCTAGGTAAGGATTTACCAATGCTATCAACTGGTGGTACAGTTGCTATAACTGCATTAGAAATAGCAAGTAAAATTAGTACAGGACCAATCGCAATTATTGGACAAGATTTAGCCTATACGAACAATAAATCTCATGCAGAAAATAATAATCATTATAGTGAGTTAACTGATGAATTTTTCAAGAAAGACATGGCTTTTGAAGTAGAAGGATACTACGGGGAACCTGTAAAAACGAATCACCAATTTAATAGTATGAGAAAAAGTATAGAGAGATTAAATATAATGTTGCACAATCAGCATACAATATATAATTGTACAGAAGGCGGTGTAAAGATTAATGGTATGTCACAATTAGATTTTGAAGCATTTTGTGAGACTTATATTGATCATACAAAAAACGTAACGAAGGTAAAAGTTCAAAAAGAAAAAAATAATCACGATGCAATTTATAATGAATTTATGAGTAAGGAAATAGAGGTCTATTTAAAAATAAAAAAATTACTAGTAGAAGCGATTTATCTACTGAAAGAAGAAAGAAATAGTACTGTATTTTCGGCTAGTACATTAAAAAAACTAGATAAAATTGATTCTAAATTGAAAGAGTATTATCCACTTGTAATTATGGAAAGAATCATTGACCCAATTACTATGGATGTGATGAGAATGACTATAGATAATAAACAGTTAGAAACAAAAGAAAAATTTAAACAAATTCATAAACAAAATATGTACCTTTATGAAAATATTTTAGAGGCAACTGAAAAATCATTAAAATATACAAGAGTAGCATTAGACGAATTTGGGGGCTGTTAAAATGGATAAATTAGAGATTGTGGATGAATATTATAAATATGTGGCTAAAATACCTGCAGGATTGCAATATATTGCTGATAATTTAAGAGCTGACAATATTCCGGCAGCTTTAAATGAAATATTGAATTTTTCAGAGGGAATTACTTGGATAAAACAAATGGAAGAAATACTATCTGATCAAGGGGTCAATACAAATTTAAACAAACAACAATTAGAAGGGTATTTAAACCTTATAAATGAAGGTTTAGAAAAACAAGATTTTGTCCTTGTAGCTGATATTTTTGAATATGAAATGTTGCCTTATTTTGCACAAATAGTAGCTTGAAATTAATATCATTTAGGAGATAGAAAAATAAGAACACTTTTTGAATGTATATTCTAATTCAAAGAGTGTTTTTTTGTCTATTTTGCTAAAAAGGAAATGTGAGAGTAAATAGTATAAAAGTGAAATATATATAAATAAAAAATGGATATCGCATTAAATAGTATATTTAGTTTACAAAAGTAGAAATAAGTTAAAATTATCCGATATAATATTTATATGATACATAATAAGGAGAAATACAATGAGTGTTTTAAAAGATAAAGTGGTATTAGTAACAGGTGGTACAGGCTCTTTTGGTAAAAAATTTATCGGAAAAGCACTTACATTAGGTGTAAAAAAAATCATCGTTTTCAGTCGCGATGAACTCAAACAATATGAGATGAAACAAGAGTTCCAAGATGAACGCATCCGATTTTTTATTGGTGATGTGCGGGATAAAGACCGTTTATATCGTGCCTTTGATGGTGTTGATATTGTCATTCATGCAGCTGCTATGAAGCATGTTGATGCATGTGAATATAATCCATTTGAAGCAGTAAAAACAAATATTCATGGAGCTCAAAATATTATTGAGGCAGCTATCGACCGAGGGGTAGAGAAAGTAATTGCTCTTTCAACAGATAAGGCGTGCAGTCCTGTGAATTTATATGGTGCGACAAAATTAGCTTCTGATAAATTATTCGTCGCTGCAAATGCTTATGTAGGAGAAAAGAAAACAAGATTTTCAGTTGTTCGCTATGGCAATGTAGTAGGAAGTCGCGGTAGCGTAGTACCTTTCTTTAAAAAGATTAAAGATACAGGTAAATTACCTATTACAGATGAGCGTATGACGCGTTTCTGGATTACCCTCCATCAAGGGGTACAATTCGTATTAGATAATTTGGAACGAATGTACGGTGGGGAAATTTTTGTGCCGAAAATTCCAAGTATGAAAGTTACAGATTTAGCTAAAGCGATTGCTCCTGAATGTGAAATAGAAGTTATCGGCATTCGTCCTGGTGAGAAATTACATGAAGCCATGATTATGGAAGATGATGCTCGTCATACATTAGAGTTTGATGATTATTACGTTATCCAACCTGAGCTTGCTTGGTTTGCTAAAGAACAAATAAATGGTGGGAAAGCCTTACCTGATGGTTTTGCCTATACAAGTGATAATAATACGGAGTGGCTCACTATAGAGCAATTAGAAGAATTGGTAAATGAGGGAGACTTAGATTAAATGGATAAAGTAATTATATTTGGTGCTGGAGAAGTTGGGATTAAAGCTTTCTATGAATACAATGAAACGAATACTATTGTAGCTTTTGTTGATAATGATGTTAATAAATGGGGTAAGAAAATTAAAGACCTGCTTGTTTTGAAACCAGCTCAATTAAAAGAGTTTAAGTATAATAAAATCTATATTGCTAGTTTAGCAAGAGAGGAAATATATAATCAATTAACTAATGACCTAGGGATTGAACCAAGTATAATTGAATACTATCCTATTGATATCAATTTTGACGCTAGGTTAGCCTATCTTAGAAGAATTGCAGATGAAATTAAAGAAAATAATATCCAGGGGAGTATAGCGGAATTAGGTGTATTTAAGGGGGAATTTGCGAAGCATGTTTCGAGAAATTTTGAAACTGAAAAATTCTATTTATTTGACACATTTGAGGGATTCGATGAAAGGGATGTCTTGGCTGAAGTACAACTAAATTACTCGAATGCTTCTTCAGGAGAATATTTCAATAATGATATCAATTTAGTCTTAGATAAATTGTATAATAATCAACGATGTATTGTGAAAAAAGGTTACTTTCCAGAGACATTTGAAGGTGTAACAGATGAATTTGTATTTGTTAGTATAGACGTAGACTTATATTTACCTATATACGAGGGATTAAAAGCGTTTTATCCAAGAATGAAAAAGGGTGGATATATTTTAATTCATGATTATAATAGTGTACGATTCACTGGCGCAAAAGAGGCGGTAAAAAAGTATTGTCGTGAAACAGGGGCTAGATATATGCCATTAAATGATATTAGCGGAAGTGTAGTAATAATTAAATAAATTTAACGTTGTATTAGTGTCCCTGAATGTCTTACTGCCAGGGAAACTTAAACGATTTTACTAAAAAATGATTAGGGGCGAACGCTTTTTGGAGTTTACTTTATTAAGTGAAAAGTATTTAGATTTAGTAATGAAATGGCGCACTAGTGAACACGTAACTAAATTTATGTATACGGATATTGAGCCTGATTTAAACAAGCAAAGAAAATGGTTTAAAAAGATAAACAAGGATACTACTCAATTAAATTGGGTTATAGTTTATAAGGATAATCCTATAGGATTAATCTCATTAAATAATATTGACTACATAAATGAGAAAGCCAGTTCGGGATTTTATATAGGTGAAGTAGAATATTCTATTGTTTCAAGCCGTATCCTGCCTTATTTTCTAAATTTTTATTTCTTCGAAATGAAGTTTAACAAATTAGTTATTGAAGTTCTCTCTATAAATGAATCTATGTTGAAAATGGACTATCATTATGGATTTAGAAAAGTAGGTACGTTAACTCAGCATATAAAAAAAGATGGCGTATATTATGATGTAGAAGTTCTGGAAATCTTAAAAGATACGTGGATTAACAACTATCAAAAATATCATAAATTAAAGGCTCCATTCGAATTGAGAGGAAAAAGTAGCAATGAATAATTTAAACAAGTATAACAATGTTTTTAAAGAGTGTTTTAATATTACCGAGGATCAATTAAATGAAACGTTAGTATATAACTCAATAGAAGAGTGGGATTCTGTAGGGCATATGGCAATGATTGCCGAATTAGAAGATGTATTTGATATTATGCTTGAAACAGATGATGTGATTGAGTTTAGCTCATATACGATTGGTATAGAAATTTTAAAGAAATATGATGTTGAAGTATAAAGTAGGAGGTAGTTAGTATGCTTTTAAGCGGAAAAGTAGCGGTTATTACAGGATGTAATAGGGGAATTGGAAAAGCCATTACAACTGTATTTGCTAAACAGGGCGCTAATATTATTGCATGTGCTCGAAAAAGTACTGTAGAATTTGAAAGCTACTTAACTAATCTTCAAAACGAGACAGGTGTTCTAATAACACCTGTCTATTTTGATATTAGTAAGGAAGATGAAGTTAAATTAGCCATAAAAGAAATAAGAAATCTGTACCCTACTATTGATATATTAGTTAATAATGCTGGGATAGCTGGAGATACAATTTATCAAATGACTACAATGGAAATACTTGAAGAAAAAATGAAAGTGAACTTTTATGGCCCTTTTTTATTGACTCAATACATTGCGAAATTAATGAGAAAAAGTACTGCGGCATCTATTGTAAATATTACATCTATTGCAGCCGATGATAGTTACAAAGGGATGATTTCCTATACGGCAAGTAAAGCTGCATTTAACGCGTTTACTAAAACAATAGCGAATGAACTAGGTAATGTTAATATAAGGGTAAATGCTATTGCTCCAGGTTTTACAGAAACCGATATGGTATCAAATGCAATCACTAATAAAGAATTTTTGACACAACTACAAAGTCATTTAGCTTTAAAACGTTTAGCTAGACCTGAGGAAATTGCAAATAGTGTGTTATTTTTGGCATCTGATTTGTCATCCTATATTACTGGACAAATATTACGAGTAGATGGGGGACTTTTTAATGATTAATGAAAGCTTAGTAGAAAAATTAAAGAAACAAGCTAGTCATATGAGAATAAATGCTTTGAAATTAGCAAATGCTTCAGGGAATAATGCTGCTCACGTAGGCCCGGGCTTATCCATTATTGAGATTTTAGCTGTTTTGTACGGTCACACTATGAATATTAATAGTAAAAATTCTTTAGCCGAAGATAGAGACCGTTTTATTTTAAGTAAAGAACATGGGGTATTAGCATACTATACTGCTTTATATGAGAATGGAATTATTACAGAGGAAGATTTAGCTAGTTTTATGAATACAGGTAGTGCCTTTTTAGGTCATCCAGTAATGAATCGTAAAAAAGGTATTGAATTTACAAGTGGTAGTTTAGGAATGGGCTTATCATTAGCTATCGGTGTTGCGATGGGATTAAAACGTAAGCAATTATCAAATCACGTTTATGTATTATTAGGTGATGGTGAGAGTAATGAAGGGTCGATTTGGGAAGGATTTTTATCTGCTCCACATTTTAAATTAGATAATTTAACAGTCATTATTGACAGGAATGGTATTCAGTTAGGTGGTAAAACTAACGATATTTTACCAATGAATCATTTGGAGAAAGTACTAGAAGAGATGGGCTGGGCTGTCTCCTCTGTAGATGGGCATGATATTGAGGCATTAATAAGTGTATTTGATAGTATTTCTCATAAACCTAGAGTAATAATAGCTAATACTATTAAAGGAAAAGGTGTTTCTTTTATGGAACACAATATTGATTGGCATCATGCTGTCCTAACGGATAAATTATTTAACGAAGCGATAGAAGAGCAGGTGAAGGAATATGAATAATACATTAAATAATCATAAAATGTTAGCACGTTTAGGTCAACGAGGTACATTTGGAATGGTCATGTTAGAGAAGGCCAAAAAAAAGGAAGACTTATTGGTGATAACTGCAGATGTTTCTATTCCAGCAGGCTTAGATCGTTATAGGAAGCAATATTCTGATAAATTTATTGATGTAGGAATTGCTGAACAAAATATGATTGGAATAGCCGCTGGTTTAGCCAGTGAAGGTTTTGATGTTTATACCACAACATATGCTCCATTTCATACGCTAAGATGCTTAGAACAAATTCGAATGGATATTGGTGAAATGAAACATCCAGTAAGAATGGTAGGGTTATCTAGTGGCGTAGTATTAGGTATGATAGGTAATATGCATTGTAGTTTTGAAGACATAGCTGTTATTCGTGCTATCCCTAACATAGCAATTATCTCTCCAGCAGATTCTTTTGAATTAGTAAAAGTATTAGAGGCTCTGGATAGTTATCCTAATCCAGTATATCTTCGATTGACTAGTGGAGCGCCATCTCCAATTATTTATAAAGAGGATTATAATTTTGAAATCGGAAAAACTATCTCAGTGAAAAATGGCGAAGATATCGCGATATTTGCTACGGGTTCCATTATAAGTGAGGCAATAAAAGCTGCAGAATTATTAGAATTAGAAGGCATTAATGCTGAAGTAATTAATGTCCATACTATCAGACCCTTAGATACTGAAGGTATAAAAATGGTTATTAAAGATAAAAAGCTTCTTGTAAGTATGGAAGAACATGTTATTGCTGGAGGGCTAGGTAGCGCCATTTCCGAAGCAATAGCTATTGAGGTTAAAAAGCCTCCTCACTTAATGATAGGATTACCTAGTGATTATAGTAGAGCAGGAATATATGAAGAAATGCTAGACTATTACGGATTAACTGCTAATAAAGTTGCTAAAAGTATAAAGGAAGCATTAAATAATATTTAATTATTTATTGGTGTGGTAGATGATATCACACCTTTTTCTATAAAGAAGGAGCGAACTTATGAGATTTTTTAATTTAGAGAGTAGTAATGTGGCGATTATTACAAATGAAAAAACATATGCTTTTAGTGAAATTCCTAAAATTGAATTTCGTAGTACAAGCAAAGAGTTAATATTGATATTATGCCAAAATACAATAGATATTTTAGCTACTTATATTTCAGCTATGAATAGCAAGCATGCAGTCATGCTGATTAATGAAGAAATTAATCATGATTTACTAGCAAACATTATAAAAACATATCAGCCGAAATGGATTATTGGATTAAAGAGCCATGAAGGATATGAAATAAATGAAAATCAATTAATAAGAACAAAAGAAATAGTTACCAATATTCATCCCGACCTTGCAATTTTATTAAGTACTTCCGGTACAACTGGTAGTCAAAAGTTTGTCCGTCTTTCCTATGACAATATTAGGGTAAATGCTGAATCAATTATAGAGTATTTAAAAATTAATCAAAATGAACGAGCAGTTATGAATCTGCCACTTTCTTATTCATATGGCATGTCGATTGTGAATAGTCACCTTTTAGCAGGTGCTTCAATTTTATTGACTGATGAAAGCGTGGTGGAGAAGTCATTTTGGGAACTTGTGAAAAAACATAAAGCCACTTCAATTGCTGGTGTTCCATTTACATATCAAATGCTACAGCGTATCGGCTTTACAAAGATGGAGTTACCTTATTTAAAGACAATGACACAAGCTGGGGGACGATTAAATGAAAAGCTTGTAAAGCATTTTGCAGAATATGCAAAAGAACAAAATAAGAGATTTTACATAATGTATGGTCAAACTGAAGCTGCACCACGTATTTCATATATTCCTTATAAAAAAGTATTAGAGAAGTCTAGCACAATTGGTATTGCTATTCCAGGTGGCAAACTTTCTATAGATGTAGAAACTGAGGAGTTAATTTATAAGGGGGCTAATGTCATGATGGGGTACGCTGAGAATTTATCAGATTTAGCAAATGGCTATGAACTTAATGGGGTACTATATACTGGCGATACAGCAATAATTGATGAAGATGGATACTTTACAATTACAGGACGAATTAAGCGTTTTATTAAGTTATTTGGTTTGCGTATTAATTTAGATGATGTGGAAAAGAAACTTGAAGAAGAACTACAAATACCTTTAGCTTGTACTGGATCTGACGATAAATTAATTGTAGCTATTGAACAAGCTGATTATGTTGAAAAAGTAAAAGAAGCAATTGAACATTTATATAAGCTTCACAAAACGGCATTTAAAGTCAAGGTTATTGATGAAATTCCACGTTTTGTAAGTGGAAAAACCGATTATATGAGGCTAAAGGAGAGCTGTTTATGACGGTCCCTTATCATTTAGTACAGGCCGAGAAAGAAATTGAACTAGTAGTTAAATTAAATGAACTAACTAGATGGCACACTGAAAATTGTCATGAATATAAATCAATGCTAGAAAAAAGCAATGCATTACTAGAGGCTAATTCTTTAGAAGAAGTACCATTTTTACCTGTACAGTTGTTTAAGCTAATGAATTTAAAATCGGTTTCTCAAGAGAAAGTTGTAAAAGTACTAACGTCAAGTGGGACAACGGGACAGCAAGTATCTAAAATTTACCTCGATAAAGAAACATCGATTGCACAGACAAAAGCACTTGTAGAAGTGATGAAACCTATATTAGGTAGTAAACGTTTGCCAATGATTCTGTTAGATACGAAATCTGTGCTAAAGGATCGAAAATCATTTAGTGCACGTGGAGCGGGGATTTTAGGGTTCTCTAATTTCGGTCGCAAACACTTTTATGCTTTAAATGATGATATGACATTAGATGTTGAAGGTTTACAAGCGTATTTAAAAGAATACGAAGGACAACGTATATTACTGTTTGGTTTTACATTTATGATATGGCAGTACGTTTATAAAGAAATAAGAGATAAAGGTTTAAGTATTAATTTTGGTGATAGTGTACTTATTCACGGAGGCGGATGGAAAAAGCTTAAGGATGAGGCGGTTGATGCTTTAACTTTTAATCATCTTCTTAGTAAGCAATTAGGCATTCAAGAAGTACATAACTATTATGGCATGGTTGAACAGGTTGGTTCAATTTTTGTAGAGTGTAATGAAGGACATTTACATGCACCTAGCTATGCTGATGTGATTATTCGTAACCCGATTACGTTTGATGTTTTACCTGTAGGACAACAAGGTTTAATTCAAGTAGTGAGTGAATTACCGAAAAGTTATCCGGGTCATTCTTTATTGACAGAAGATATAGGAACTATTCATGGTATTGATGATTGTCCATGTGGATGGAAAGGAAAGTATTTTAGTGTAGCTGGACGTATCCCGAAGGCAGAATTACGCGGTTGTAGTGATACTTTTCAAGGAGGTGTGCGTTTGTGAAAGTATTTTGGCCAAAAAATGTGAATTTTGAAGATGCACTGTGTAACTTGAATAGAAAAAAATTGTATAAACCTTTTGCTGAAGAAACCATTGCTTTTACTCAAAAATTGTCGAAGCGTTTTGTGCGGATACGTTCTATGCCCGAAGTTGTAGCACTAGGTTACTGGCTCCGTAAATCTAATATTAAGCAAATGCAAGAAGAGTTTGAAAGGGCTACTAGGGGAAAAGTAGTTCGTGGGCGTGGTACTGCTTTTCATATTGCTCCTTCAAATGTTGATACTATTTTCGTTTATTCATGGATGCTTTCACTTCTTGCAGGGAATCGGAACATCATTCGAATCTCAAGTAAAACAGAAATAAATGAGTTATTACAAATAATCTTAGAAGAATTACCCAATTTTATATCTGTAGCTGAGCAAACCCTAATTTGTACATATGGACATAACCAGAATGCAACGGAAGTACTTAGTCTAGCATGTCATACACGTGTTATTTGGGGAGGCGATGAAACAATAAAAGTTATTCGCAATATTCCGCTTGCGCCAATAGCAAATGAATTAGCATTTCCAGACAGGTTTTCTTTAGCCATATTAAATTCCGAAAAAGTTAAGCTGTTAGATAATGAGGCACTAGATGCATTACTTGAGAAATTTTATAACGATGTGTTTTGGTTTGACCAAATGGCATGCTCATCACCAAGACTTGTGGTTTGGATAGGCGAGAAAATAGAAACATTCTGGACGGAATTTGAACGTAAAATCCAGAAAAAGCAACATGAGTTATTAGCAGCAACGCAAGTATTGAAATATTCGACAAGTTTACAATTAGCCGCTGAAAATTATGTAGAAAAAGTAGTACCTATAACGAACTTTTCACGTATCAAGCTAAATGATGTGCCTGTAGATGTACGTGAAAAGCATTGTGGTGGTGGCGTGTTTTTTGAGTATGAAGTTGAAAACTTAATAGACTTAGAACAAATTATAATTGATAAAGATCAAACAATTGCATACTTTGGTTTTGAGCAACCTGAGTTAGAGGAATTAATAGAATCTATTTCTACACGAGGGATAGATCGAATTGTCCCAATCGGGCAAGCGCTAAATTTTGATGGTGTTTGGGATGGACAAAGTTTCTTAACATCGTTTACGAGGGAAGTAATAATTTTATAAATGGAGAGTTTAACTATGAAAACAATTGTAATTATCCAAGCAAGAATGGGCTCCTCTCGTTTGCCAGGGAAAATTTTAAGGCCGCTTGGAGATGTAGATGTTTTAAGGTACGATATCGCGCGCTGTTGTGCCATCAAAGGTGTTAATGAAGTTATTGTTGCGACAAGTACTTTAAAACAAGATGATGCAATTGCAAACTGGTGTGAGCACCAACAAGTTGCATATTTCAGAGGTTCTGAGGAAGATGTATTAGATCGCTATGTTCAATGTGCAAACCAATACAAACCTGATTATGTTATGCGTGTAACATCAGATTGCCCATTTGTTGACTATGAAATGGCTAGTGAAATTGTAGAATTAATTCAAAAAGAACGTAAAGATATCGTGTTAATTGACGGTCAATTACCTCGAGGATTAGCGGTAGAACTTATTTCATATAAAGCACTTTTATATATTCATAAAGTAGGTCTAGAATCTCGACATCGTGAGCATGTTACTTATTACGCCTATGAATTTGCTGAAGAATTTGAATCAGTTACTTATAAAGCGCCAGCAAATCGTATTGCGCCAGAACTACGCATTACACTAGATACATTCGAAGACTATAAACTGATTTATGAGGTGGCAAAGCATTTCAACAACCCATTAATTTCAAGTACAGATGTGATTCAATTTTTAAAAGATAATCCTGAAGTTGCAAAACTAAATGCTCATATCGAGCAAAAGCCGGTGACTTAATGAAAGTCATTATTCGTACAGATGCATCTATAGAAATCGGTAGTGGTCATGTCATGCGTTGTTTGACAGTTGCAAAAAATTTGCGTGTAAATGGATGTGAAGTAATCTTTTGGATGCAAGATTTACCTGGAAATCTAATTGATTACGTAATCAGTGAAGGGTTTAGAAATATTTTTGAAGCGGAGCATGCAGACATATATATCATTGATCATTATGGGATTGATGAAGAGTGGGAGTGCAAAATACGTGTATTTACAAAAAAAATTGTGGTAATTGATGATTTAGCGAACCGTAAGCATGATTGCGAGTTGCTTCTGGACCCTAATTTATTGCCAAATTTTGAATTACGATATGACGATTTAGTGTCTGATTCATGTGTAAAGCTATTAGGTCCAAAATATTTAATTATGCGTGATGAGTTTATTGATGCAAGACGGCTATTGGGTAAGAGGAATGAGCAAATTGAAAATTTACTCATTTTTATGGGCGGTTCGGATCCAACGAATGAGACGATGAAAATTTTGGAGGCACTTGAGGAATTTCAGTTTAAACATGTTGATGTAGTCGTTGGAAATGGCAATGTTTTTAAGGAACAAATTCGGGAGATTTGTGAAGAACGAGGGTATGACTATCACTGTCAAATCAACTATATGGCAAGGTTAATGCAACAGGCTGATTTTGCTATTGGTGCGGGGGGAAGTACAACATGGGAACGTTGTTATGTTGGACTGCCTTCATCAAGTACTATTGTAGCTAATAATCAGAAAGAAGGGACAGAATATGTTGCAGAACTTGGTATAGTTATTAATCTAGGATGGTATAAAGACGTGACATCCGAAACTTATAAACAGTTATTAAAAAATTTACAGATTAAAGATTTAAGTGAAAAAGGGCTTATTCTAACTCAAAATGAGCAACCAAATGAGTGGGTTTATAAAATATTGGAGTTGATAAAATGATTAAAATAGGAAATAGAGAAATTGGTCGTCATACTAAGCCATTTATTATTGCAGAAATGTCGGGTAACCATAATCAATCGTTGGAAAGAGCATTACATTTAGTAGAGCTAGCCGCAGAAGCAGGTGTTGACGCTCTGAAATTACAAACATATACACCTGATACAATTACATTAGACGTTCATACAGGTGAGTTTTTCATCCAAGAAGATGGAAATATTTGGAGAGGTAACTCTTTATACAACTTATATAAAGAGGCTCATACACCTTGGGAATGGCATAAGGAGATTTTTGCAAAAGCACAAGAACTGGGTCTCCTTGCTTTTAGTTCTCCATTTGATGAGACAGCAGTGGATTTCTTGGAAACATTGAATGTACCAGCATATAAAATTGCCTCATTTGAAAATGTAGATATCCCATTAATAAAAAAAGTTGCACGCACAGGAAAACCAATGATTATTTCCACAGGTATGGCGACAGCTGCTGAACTAGATGAAGCAGTTCGTGCTGCTCGCGAAGAAGGTAATAATCAAATCATATTACTGAAATGTACTAGTACATATCCTGCTACACCTGCTAATTCAAACTTAGTAACTATACCACATTTGAAAGAAATGTTTAGTACAGAAATAGGTTTATCAGATCATACAATGGGGGTTGGTGTATCTGTTACTGCAGTGGCACTTGGCGCAACGGTAATTGAAAAGCATTTTACAACTTCTCGGGCTGAAGGAGGGGTTGATTCTGAATTTTCAATGGAACCACATGAATTAAAAATGTTAGTGGAAGAAACAAAGCGTGCATGGCAAAGTTTGGGGAATGTGAGTTATGGACCAACAAGTGCGGAGAAGGAATCAGCAAAATTCCGGCGTTCTTTATACATAGGCTCAGATTTAAAAGCTGGAGATATTTTAACAGAACAAAATGTTCGCAACGTTCGACCAGGCCTTGGTTTGCCAACGAAGTACTATGATTTAGTGATTGGTAAATCGATTAAGCATGATGTAAAAAAAGGAACTCCGTTAAGTTGGGAGTTATTACTATGATTAATTCACCTCGATTTATCACATATGGCAGTCAAAGTATAGATGAGGATGATATTCAAGCAGTTATTGAAACATTGCGTTCACCAAACTTAACTCAAGGACCGAAAATTGCACAGTTTGAGCAAGCTGTGGCAGATTATGTTGGTTCAAAATATGCAGTAGCATTTTGCAATGGAACAGCAGCTTTACATGGTGCTTGTTATGCCGCTGGAATTGTTGAAGGGGATGAGGTAATTACGTCTCCTATTACCTTTGCTGCAAGTGCAAACTGTGTACGCTATGTTGGTGGAACAGTTGTTTTTGCGGACATCGATGAATGTACTTATAATATTAATCCTGAACAAATCCGTTCTAAGATTACATCAAAAACAAAGGCAATTATTCCAGTGGATTTTACAGGCCAGCCTGTTGATATAGACGTAATTATGGATATCGCAAGGAAGCATGAACTCGTCGTTATTGAAGATGGTGCTCATTCATTTGGCGCTAGTTATAAAGGGCGAAAGATTGGAACACAGGCTGATATGACAATGTTTAGTTTTCACCCTGTAAAGCCTGTGACAACAGCAGAAGGTGGCATCGTTGTTACAAATAATGAAAGTTATTATAAAAAACTATTAAAATTCCGAAGTCATGGAATTGAGCCAACAGCTTATGCTGAAGAGCAAGGTGGCTGGTATTATGAAATGACAGAATTAGGCTATAATTTCCGCATGACAGATCTGCAGGCAGCCCTTGGTGTTTCACAAATGAAGAAACTTGATTATTTTATTAAGCGGAGACAAGAAATTGCTGCAAAGTACAATGAAGCCTTGGGAAATTTGACCGGAATTACATTACCGAAGCAACTTGAAGATACTGAATCTGGCTGGCATTTGTATATGATTCAATTAGATGAAGCAAATAGGAAACAAGTATTTAATGCTATGCGTGCCGCAAATATTGGGGTTCATGTGCATTATATACCTGTCTATTGGCATCCGTATTATGAAAATCTTGGTTATGAGCATGGACTCTGCCCAGTAGCCGAGGCATGGTATAAAAAAGCATTAACATTGCCTATACATCCTAGTTTAACTGATGAAGAAATTAACTATATAGTAAGCATATTAAAAGAACAGATTTGAAGCAGAAGTATGGTATATATACATCATTTCTGTAAATATGAGAGTTATTATTACTTATATTAAATGTAGCTAAAGATAACGAGAACAATTATAAAATATCCCACCATTTTTTTAAAACTATCAACAAATCGCTTAAAAAGGAAAATTAAGCATATATACAGATTAAAAAAAGAAAGTGTATATTAATTACTAAATTATAAAAAGGGTGTAAGAAATGAGACCTGTTTTAATTCCTGAATATATGCAAGATTTCAGTTGTATAGGTAGTGCTTGTGAAGATACCTGTTGTGCTGGATGGAATATTGCAGTTGAAAAGAAAACATACCAAACATACCGTAAAGTGAGTCAGCCAGAGATGGCAGAAAAATTACTGAAATATGTAAAAAGAAATCGTAAAGAACATGATGATGCTAATTATGCAAAGTTTATCTTAGACGAAAATAAAAAGTGCCATATGATGTTAGATGATGGGTTATGTAGTATTCATAAAGAATTAGGAGAAGAATTTTTATGTAATACATGTGCCATTTATCCAAGGCATCTTACACGAGTTGGTAATGTAACAGAAAAAAGTTTAACATTGTCTTGCCCAGAAGCCGCAAGAGTTATTCTATTGCGTAAAGAAGGGATTGGTTTTATTGAGGCAGAAGAGCCCAAAAATACGCGAGGCCTAATGAATAAAGAGCTGATATTAGAAAAATATCCTTATTTTTGGGATTTGCGAGTTTTTTCAATCCAACTTCTTCAAAGTAGACAACAGCCAATAGAAATACGTTTAATTGTTTTAGGATTATTTATACAAAAAATTGAACAATTGAAGCCGAGTGAGTTGGGTCAACAGTTGCCACTCATAATGCAGGATTATTTAAATCGTTTAAATAATAAAGAATTTATTGATTCATTAAAGGAAATTAAGGGGAATCTAAATTTTCAGCTTAATTTAGCACGAGCTCTACTTCGTTTGCGAATTACAAGTGGTATAGCTTCAGAAAAATATATAACTGTACTCCAACAGTTAATAGAAGGCTTAGCATTGGAAGAGAATGATGAAAAAGAAGTACAGGATATAGAAAACACAATTACGAAATATCGAGACTCCTATACCCATATATATGAACCATTTATTAGTAATCATGAATATATGTTTGAAAATTATATTGTGAATTATGTATTTAAAAACTTATTCCCATATGATTATCAAACATTATTTGAAAGTTATATGATGCTTGTTGTCAATTTTACGCTAATTAAGTTGCATTTAATTGGCATGGCCGCTAAACAACAACGATTAACACAAGAAATGTTTATTGAATGTGTCCAACAGCTTGCGAAGGTAATTGAACATACCCCTTCATATTTGCAAGATGTAAAGGAAGGTATGGTGGAATTAGGCTATACGACTATGGGACATATGTTTGTCATGATTAGTAAGTAGAGCTACCAAAATTGAATATAAAAAAGATTTAAGGAAGCCCCTTTTTCAGGTAAATACCATCTGAATAAGGGGTTTTTGTGAGAAAGGCATTATCAAAACTAGTTTACTGTAAAAAGGTGAAACATTCCTAAAAACTTCCGATATTAAATATAAGAATAAGAAAAGTTTAGGAGGTTACATATTATGCGTATTGCAGCTCAAGGACAATCTACAGATGTAGGAACTGCAGCGTCGTCTACTGTTGCGAAGAAAACAGTAAAAGAGGAAACTACGATGACGACTACTAGTAAAGCTCAATTAGTAACGCAATCACAAGGAGAAAATCTACCAACTGCTGACGTACAAGAAATATCTAAAGAGAAGCTGCAACATGCAGTAGACACTGTGAATGAATTTTTGCAAATCAATCATAGTGCTTCTAAATTTGTGTTACATGACGGTTTAGATCGATATTTTGTACAAGTTGTTGATACTCAAACAGAAGAAGTTGTAAAAGAGATCCCTCCCAAAAAACTTTTAGACGCATATTATGAGATGCAAAAGTTATTAGGGATGATCGTTGACGAAAAAATATAAGAATATTTAGGAGGAAATATAATGGTAAATAGAATCGGTGGTTTAGCTTCAGGAATGGATATAGATGCACTCGTAAAAAAATTAATGAATGCGGAAAGAGCTCCGTTAAACAAGTTATATCAAAAGAAACAAACGTACGAGTGGCAACGTGACGCATACCGCGGCGTTAATACAAAACTAAAAACATTTGATACTTATATATCAGATAATCTAGTACTAAAAAGTCTCATTTCTAAAACTGCAGCTAGTTCCAATTCTAATTTAGTATCTGCAACTGCAACAGGAAGTGCTGCGGGAATACTGTCAATTGAGGGTGTTTCTCAATTAGCTACAGCAGCTCGTAAAGTTGGTGACCAGGTGAATGCTGTAGGAACTACGAAAATATCCGATTTCGCATCAACAGGAACTATAGAATTTAAAGCCATCCAAACTAACGGCAAATTAGCAAGTGAAGCAACAAAGATTGAAATTACTTCTGATATGACAGTTGATCAATTTATTAGTAAAGTGAATTCTAGTAATGCAGGAATTAGTGCTGTATTTGAAAATGGTCGATTCTCCTTTACTGCCAAAAACACTGGTGATGTTAAAGGTGATGATGAAATCAAAGTTGTAGGTGGTTTAGATATTTTCAACAAGTTAGGGTTTGCTGATCCTAATAAAGTTCAAAATACAGAAGGAAAAAATGCTATTTTCACTGTGAATGGCATAGCTACAGAAAGAACAACAAATACATTTACTATTTCAGGCTATAATGTAACGCTAAAAGATACATTTAATGGCCTCCAAACGATTGCAGATAAATATAAGGCTGCTGTGGAAGAATTAAAAAATGCTACTACTAATTTAGCAAATAAACAAGCAAATCTTATTACAAAACAAAATGCTTATGGTGCTAGTGATATTAATAGTTATACCGCTAACCATGAAACTGCATATAAAAACGCTTTTGGAAATACTTTATCTTTGTCACAACAAGTGCAATATAACAAACTTGGAAATAATGCGTGGAGAAATTTATCAACTGATGAAATAAATTACATTAATAACCAATCATCTGCACAAGGTATTAAAGATAATCTAGATGGAAGCTCTTTAAGTGATGAAAGCAAAGCGAAATTAAAGGATTTATCTAATGATGTGTTAGATGTTCTATTTTCAAACAAAGATCAGCTTACAGACTTTAAAGCTCAAGCGGAATACGAAAAATATGGTGTAAAATTAAAAGATTTTGATCAAAATGCCATTGATGCATTAAAACGTTTCTCATATAACAGCAGTGATTCAATTGAAAAAATTCATAAAGATATAGATGATAATCCGGAGTTTACAAAGGAAGTAAAAGATGCGCTAAAATCTTTAAGTAAAGATGATTTAACTAATTTAATAGCAACAGATTCAGCAACTTTAAAAACTTATCAAGAAAAAGCTCAGGCTGACGATTTCAAACAAAAGTATAGTCAGTTAGGCGATGCGTTAATTAAAGAGTTGCAAGAAGGTACTAAAAAGGTTGAGGATTTAACAGAAAAACAAAAAGAGATTTGGAATAGCTTATCACCAGAAAAAAAAGGTCAATTTTATGATTTAGCCGATCAAAATATTAAGCGCTCCGAGTATTTAACTGCAGTTGCTGAAGAAAAAGCAGCTCAAACTCGTTTAACAGAGGCCACTAATACCGAAAAAGCAGCAACAGCAGATGCAACTGCAGCAGGTATTTTAAAGGATGATGGTAGTGGCGGTAAAGTAGTTGACGAGGATAAAGTAAATGCTGCTCCACAAGCACAAGCGGTCACTATGACTTCCACAACAGATGTGGATGACATCATGGCTAAAATTAAGGAATTTGTCACTACTTATAACGGTTTTATCAAAGATTTAAATGATCAAACGAAAGAAACAAAATATCGTGATTATACGCCGTTGACTAGTGAACAAAGAGAAGAAATGTCAGAAAGTGAGATTAAGCTTTGGGAAGAAAAAGCGAAGAGTGGTTTATTAAGAGGTGACACTCTTATTCGTGAAGGGCTTGCAGGTATGCGTTCTTTAGTATACCAATCAAATCCTGGTATTGACTCAAAATATAATTCCCTCTTTAGTATTGGGATTACAACATCAAAAAATTATAATGATGGCGGTACTTTAGAAATTGATGAAGCAAAATTACGAAAAGTATTAGAAGAAGACCCTGATGCAGTTGAAAAACTCTTCAAAAATAGTGAAGGTAAAAAGGAGGATGTCGTAGACGGAAAAACAGTCGATACACGCGGTTATTTAGATAAACTTCGTGAATCGATGAAAACTTTTGAAATTACTATTGAAAAAAAAGCAGGCCGCTCTACGATGACCGACGCTCAATATGCAATTGGGAAAAATTTGGTAGATACAGAAAGTCGAATCAGCACTTGGAAAAGAAAACTAGAGGATATAGAAGCACGATATTGGAAACAATTCACAGCAATGGAGCAAGCTATTAATAAAGCAAATCAACAATCAAGCATGTTCATGCAGGGCTAAGGATTTCTTTATTAGATAGGAGAGTATAATGTATCAAACAGATCAACTATTACAGGTGTCCGCTAATCTATTTAAGCATTTAGGTGACATTCCAAATGGTGAAGAACGTGATGAATATATTGGAACAATTAATACCATGTTGGACAAGCGTGAAACAATTATTAAAGGCTTGAGACAAGAAGGTTTTCAATTCGATGAACAAAATCGTATTCATCGTACTCTGTTAGAGTTAGATAAGGGCATAAAACAACGATTAGCAGCTGTTATGGATGCAGTTAAACAAGACATGGCAAACCTACAAAAAACGAAAAAAAGTGAACAGCAATATTTCAACCCTTACTCCAATGTTCGTGTGATGGACGGGATGTATTACGACAAAAAGAATTGACCTTTTATCTTCATTCAGTGTGGTGGAAGCCGCAAGCTGAATGAAGATAAGGCCCAGGCGTATGTCAAGGATTTTTAAAAGAAGTGAATTGTGCTATCACAATTCAAAATCCCGACACAATTACGCTTGGGCGTAATTGATCAAATAGCTTTTCTTCGGAAAATGGTTTAAACTAGTAAATAAGTAACCTTTCAAAGGAGTTGTCCTTTATTGGCAGCAAATTTAACAGCACAAAATGCGTACAAACAAAATAGTGTAACCACTGCTTCTCCAGGAGAGCTGACGTTAATGCTTTATAATGGATGTTTAAAATTCTTGAATAAGGCGAAACAAGCTATTCAAGAAAAAAATATCCAAGAAAAAAATACAAATCTTATTAAGGCACAGGCAATTATAAGTGAATTAATGGCAACGCTTAATATGGATATTGAGATTTCGAAACAAATGCTACCTCTTTACGAATATATGAATCATCGTCTAGTCGAGGCAAACATTCAAAATGATGTAGCCATTATTGAAGAAGTAGAAGGATTAGTGACGGAATTCCGCGATACGTGGAAGGAAGTTATTCGCATTAATCGACAACAGCAATTTGGTCAGGGAAACAGCGGACAAATTTAGACACTATTAGAGACCATCCACCAAGATGGTCTCTTTTCTTTAAGACAGAATCATCTGTTAGAAATTATCACTAAATAGTCATAAATTAGGCTGTTCAACGGTAAAATATGTTACTTATTCCCCTAGCTGTAAGATGGGCATCGTGTCATAATCAAAGCAATATAAATGTTTAACAATATACTGGGGTGGGAATATGATTTTTAAGCGTCAAGAAGGTTTCCGATTTAAATTTGAGGAGCCTGTTCAAATAACTTTTGCTGTTTATGAAAATGGGCGAGTTAATCATGGGCAGACGGCAATGGCTGAATTGCTGGATATTAGTCCGCGTGGGTTAAAGATGTATACGGAAGTGGATTTAGGTGTGAATCCCCCACCATTAGATATCCATTTTGTGCTTGATACGCAAGAGGTACGGGCTTATGGTGAAGTGATTTGGAGTCGTCCATTTGGTAGTGGTAAGCAATATGGGGTTTATTTTAATGATCAAGGTCGTGTTGAAGAGTTGATTGTAGATGAATTAAAGCTACGACGCAAAAAAGAAGCGGCAGAAGCAAAAAAGCAAAGCCAATATTAATTTTATAAAAGTTTTTTGTAAAATAAAGAATTATTTTAGAGGAATTTCACACACTTGTGTAGAAATAGATAGTATAGCAGTTATAAAGGAGGAGTTTACATGTTAAACTTTAACATTCGTGGTGAAAATATTGAGGTAACTCCAGCTATTCGAGAGTATGTTGAGAATAAAATCGAAAAAGTTGAACGTTATTTTAACGAAGATGTTAACGCCAATGCTAACGTAAATTTAAAGGTTTATAATGACAAGCAAACAAAAGTGGAAGTTACAATCCCAATGAAGAACTTAACTCTTCGTGCTGAAGAGCGTCATAATGATATGTATGCTGCGGTTGATCTCATTGTTGATAAATTAGAGCGTCAAATTCGTAAGCATAAAACGAAAGTAAACCGTAAATTCCGTGAGCGTGAAGGGGCAGGCCTTTATTTTGCTACTACTCAAGCAGTCGCTGATACGACTTTGGATGAAGAAGAATACTCCATTGTACGTACTAAGCAATTTGATTTAAAACCGATGGATCAGGAAGAGGCTGTATTACAAATGAATATGTTAGGGCATGATTTCTATGTCTTTACAGATGCTGAATCAAACGGCACAAATATTGTGTATAAACGTAAAGACGGAAAATATGGCTTAATTGAAACAACTTAAACTTCATGATGACAAAGGCTCTCGCGATGGCGAGAGTCTTTTTTGTATGACTTTCTCATGCAAGTAGGGTGACTGTTTGCATGAAACTGTTACACAATGGTAAAATGAAAGTTGAATCTATATAGGAAGTGAAAAACATTCATGGCAAACCTATTAAATAAATTATTTGATTTCAATAAACGTGAGTTAAAAAAATTAGAAAAAATCGCTGACCAGGTTGAGGGATTCGCTTCTCAAATGGAACAGCTTTCAGATGAACAATTACAAGCGAAAACAGAAGAGTTTAAAAAGCGTTATGCGGATGGGGAGCAGTTAGAGTCTATTCGTGCGGAGGCTTTTGCTGTTTGTCGCGAAGCGTCGAAACGTGTGTTAGAGATGTATCCGTTCCGTGTCCAAATCATGGGGGCTGCTTCCCTTGATGAAGGTAACATTTCAGAGATGAAGACCGGTGAAGGTAAAACGTTAACAGCTACGATGGCGGTTTATTTAAATGCGATTACTGGTAAAGGTGTGCATGTTGTCACAGTCAATGAATATTTGGCTAGTCGTGACGCTGCTGAGATGGGACAGCTGTATAATTTCTTAGGTCTTACAGTAGGTTTAAATTTAAATAGCTTGTCAAAAGAAGAGAAGCGTGCGGCCTATGAAGCGGATATCACTTATAGCACAAACAATGAATTAGGATTTGACTATTTGCGTGATAATATGGTGCTTTATAAAGAGGAGCGTGTTCAACGCCCACTTCACTATGCTGTCATCGATGAGGTTGACTCAATTTTAATTGATGAGGCACGTACACCATTAATCATTTCCGGTCAGGCTGGGAAATCAGCACAGTTGTATAAACAGTCTAATGCGTTTGTACGTATGTTAAGTGCAGAAACAGATTACACATACGAAGAGTCAACAAAAGGTGTTACATTAACAGATGCTGGTGTGGAAAAGGCGGAGAAAGCATTCGGCATTGACAATTTATTTGATTTAACACATGTCCGCTTAAATCATGCGATTAACCAATCGTTAAAGGCACATGTGAGTATGCATAATGATGTCGATTATGTTGTCCAAGATGGCGAAATTGTGATTGTTGACGGCTTTACTGGTCGTTTAATGAAGGGGCGCCGATATTCGGATGGCCTCCACCAAGCTATTGAAGCAAAAGAAGGCGTTGAGATTCAAAATGAATCAATGACAATGGCTACCATTACATTCCAAAACTATTTCCGTATGTACCAAAAGCTTGCGGGAATGACAGGTACAGCGAAAACTGAGGAAGAAGAGTTCCGCAATATTTACAATATGAGCGTTATTGCGATTCCTACGAATAAGCCAATTGCTCGTGATGACCGTCCAGATTTAATTTTTGCTTCTATGGAAGGGAAATATAAAGCGGTGGCGGCTGATATTGCAGAGCGCCATAAGGCAGGACAGCCTGTTCTTGTTGGTACGGTTGCGATTGAAACATCTGAAATTATTTCGCAATTGCTTGATAAACATAAAATCCCTCATAATGTACTGAATGCGAAAAACCATGAACGTGAGGCAGAAATTATTGCGAATGCTGGTACAAAGGGTGCTGTAACGATTGCCACAAATATGGCGGGGCGTGGTACCGATATTAAACCTGGTGAAGGTGTTTTAGAAATTGGCGGGTTAGCGGTAATTGGTACAGAGAGACATGAATCCCGTCGTATTGATAACCAGCTACGTGGACGTTCTGGTCGTCAAGGGAATCCAGGGGTGACACAATTTTATTTATCACTAGAAGATGATTTAATGCGTCGTTTCGGTTCAGATAATATGAAGTCTATGATGATGCGTTTAGGAATGGACGATACACAGCCATTGCAATCAAAAGTTGTATCGAGAGCTGTAGAATCAGCGCAGAAACGTGTCGAAGGTAATAACTTTGATGCTCGTAAGCGTTTATTACAATATGATGATGTTCTCCGTCAGCAACGTGAGATTATTTATAAAGAGCGTTATGATGTGCTAGAAACAGAAAATATGCGTGTGCTTGTGGAATCGATGATTCAAGAGACGATCGATAATGTTGTCGGACTCTATACACAAGGGGAGCAAAAAGATTGGAATCTGAAGGCTATTGATGATTTTGTGGCTGCTAACTTGCTAGAGGAAGGTCAACTAAAAGTAGCTGATTTCCAAGGCAAATCTGCTGAAGACATTAATCAATTGATTTCAGAAGCTGTTCATGCTCGATATGATGAAAAAGAAGCAGAGCTTACTCCAGAGCGTATGCGTGAGTTTGAAAAAGTTATTTTATTACGTTCTATTGATACAAAATGGATCGATCACATTGATGCAATGGATCAACTTCGTCAAGGTATCCATCTGCGTGCATACGGTCAAAATGATCCACTTCGTGAATATCAACAAGAAGGTTTTGCGATGTTCGAAGATATGGTTGCTTCCATTCGCGAGGATGTTGCGAAGTATGCAATGAAGGCAGAAATTCGCAGTAATCTTGAGCGTGAAGAGGTGGCGAAAGGTCAGGCTGTTAATCCGAAGGAAGAAGGCGGTCCTGCTCCGAAAAAGCAACCAGTTCGTAAAGCTGAAAATGTTGGACGTAATGATTTATGTCCGTGTGGAAGCGGTAAGAAGTTTAAAAACTGTCATGGCGCAGCTCAATAATATAAAGAGAAAGGGTCATTTTAACTGTGTGTTGAAATGATCTTTTTTTATAAATAAATAAATTTTTGTTATAAAAGACAGAATTTATAGACAATAGTAAAATATGGGTATACAATAGCTGTAATATTAGGGATTTAGTTTTAGAGAATACTTCTATTATTACCTAATAATTAGGTGGGTTGAAAACAAAGAATTAAGAGTGACAAAAGATTAAAGATGGGGTGGGAGAAATGTGGGTGGTAATAGAGTTTTCCAAGCAATTTCGACTTGTAGAAAAAAGCGGGAATGTACGGACATTTGTATATTCTTTTTTTATTTAGGCTGAAAACATAAGTGCATAAAGGGGGAATAATGATGCATAAGAAGGATATTATGAGTAGTGAAACTATGCTGTATATGCCTGTGTATGATTCCTTTGGAAATTTATGTACTCGGGTAATGGAAAAAAGTAAAGATTATATTTCTAAAATACCGCCGACAAAGTTAATGGACTATAATCTGCGTTATTATGGTTCTAGCTTAAGAGGGGCTTTTGATGGATCAAAAATGATTTTAGGTAAGCTTAATAAAAACCCAATCGTTGTGGATGAGCGAGGTAATATTTTATGGTTTCCGAGCAAGTCGCCTCTACATCCGGAATGTATATGGTTTGCTGTCCATCATATTGATGAGTATATCTCTGTGGATAAAAAGAGTACAAAGATAATCTTTACGAATGGGCAGGAAATCATTGTAGATGTTAGTGTCAAAACGATAGAGTATCGTATTCAACGGGCATTTTTATTGAAATATAGATTAGAGAGAAGGACGAAGCATTTACTTGTTCAATATGATCGTGTGAAAGTATTTCAACGTTTTACGCTTGATATGCTTGAGGACGAGACTTAGGATCGTGTATTTATGTATGTTTTCCTCTGTAAAAACGTTATAATAAAAAGATACGGAGCTTTCACACTAGGCTCCATTACAAACGTTCGGAGGATTTTACAATGATAGAATTAGCAGATGTACGCAATGTGTTAGATACTACAGCCAAAAAATTGGTGGACTTCAGGGGGTCTCTTTGACTTAGAAAACAAAGAGGCACGTATACAGGAGTTAGATGAAATGATGCTAGAGCCAGGGTTCTGGGATGATCAGCAAGGTGCACAGGTGATCATTAATGAGGGTAATGGCTTAAAAGCAATCGTTAATGAATATAAAGAATTAGAAGAAACACATGAGAATTTAGATATGACATTGGAGCTTTTACGTGAAGAGCCAGATGAAGAATTGCAGGAAGAATTGGGAAAAGAGCTGGTGGAATTCCAACAAAAAATGGCTGATTTTGAGCTGCAATTATTATTGAGCGGTCCATACGATCAAAACAATGCCATTTTAGAATTGCACCCAGGAGCAGGGGGAACAGAGTCACAAGACTGGGGTTCTATGCTTTTACGTATGTATACACGATGGGCTGAGAAGCGTGGCTTTAAAGTGGAGACAATGGATTATCTTCCTGGTGATGAAGCAGGGATTAAATCTGTAACCATTTCGATTAAGGGGCATAATGCTTTCGGTTATTTACAGGCCGAAAAAGGTGTCCATCGCCTAGTACGTATTTCCCCATTTGATTCTTCAGGACGTCGTCATACTTCTTTCGTTTCTTGTGATGTTATGCCAGAGTTTGACGAGAATATTGAAATTGATATTCGCACAGAAGATTTGAAAATTGATACGTATCGTGCGACAGGTGCGGGTGGTCAGCACATCAATACAACAGATTCAGCTGTTCGTATTACACACATCCCGACTGGCACGGTTGTACAATGCCAAGCAGAACGTTCACAAATTAAAAACCGTGAAAAAGCGATGGCTATGTTAAAAGGGAAATTATATCAATTAGAGCTAGAGAAGCAACAGGCGCAGCTTGATGAGATCCGTGGTGAACAAAAGGACATTGGCTGGGGCTCGCAAATTCGCTCTTATGTATTCCATCCATACTCTATGGTAAAAGATCATCGTACCAATGAAGAAACAGGGAATGTCGGAGCGGTAATGGACGGAGATTTAGATCCGTTTATTAATGCGTACTTACGTTCAAAAATTAATTAATATCCATCCCCCAAGAGTTAATCTTGGGGGATTCTTGTAGTTAAAAGGGTGGATGATAGGGGGAGTCTTGACTAAGCTGTTTTCGTTCGTTCATATAATGTTTATAGAGCATTGATGCATTTACAAACTGCTTACTAATAGAAGCATATTGAATAGGTAGCTCAATCTTTTTATCATTTTTTAATGTGACAACACATCCTGTTTTACTAGGTGTAATGTTAGTAATAGCATGGAGTCCTATCCATATATTATGAATTGAATTCGGTGAATAGGTTGGTAGAAAAATGCAAGGAAACCCATAATCAAAAGCCACAACTATTGGTAGCTTATGTTGATTACCAAAAAAACGTTTAGCAGATTGCTTGGCAGCTTCATAGGTGGAGCCTAATGATATACAGGATTTTCTTAGTACATGCATCGGTTTCCGAGTAACAATTAGCTCATTATGTTTGTCAATAACATGAGTAAAAACTTTAGCGTCATGCTGAATAGGTTGTAGCAAGTAAGTGTTAAAGGAAATTAAATAGCCATTAACAAATTTGGTAGTCATAGTGAAAGTGCCTCCCTTTTCTATTGATAATCGTAGTGTAGTACATAATATGAATTTCAAAAAATATACAAAATAATGGAACAAGGCTTATAAATGAATGAAATGCTTAGAGAGTTTGCTTTAAACTTCACGAGTTTAGTAGCTAATTCAAGTTATTTTCAAATCGTAAGCATTGCTTTTTAATTTCAATTTTCATATAATTTAGAAAAGGATCGGGGTGAGATCGTTGGATAAATATTATTCGTACACAGATTTTCTAAAAGCCGTTGGTCATTCAAAAAAAGTTGATGAGGCAGAGAGATTATTAAACGAGATTTATTTAGATTTATTTTTAAATCGTATCCAGCGTATGCATCGACAAGAGCAGCTCATAGTTCTGATAGATAGAGCGCTCGATGATAAAGATGAAAACGCATTTTATCAATACGCAACCGAACTAAACTCCTTGCATCAAACAGAAGATGAATCATACTAATTATTCCGCTCTCCGCGTCTATGGAGAGCGGGATTTTTGTTTTTGGAAATGATAGAGTGGGTGGGGTCCAATGCACTCAATTTATGAAATTGCACTAAAAATGAGAAACGAGAAATTGCGACTACCATTCTATAATTGACTAATGAATAGATAAAGCTTGAAAACCTGTTGAAACGGCTATGATGAAAGTAGAAGGTTGATGGGCCATCTTCCATTTTAGGGATAGAAAAAAATTACAAACATTCGTTCGTTAAATGTTCGATATTTTAATATTGCTATGCTAAAATATATGTACAAATTGGAAAGAAAGGACGGGGACAGGTGTGCAAACTTTTGATTTACAAGCGCCATATCAGCCTAATGGGGACCAGCCACAGGCAATTGCGGAATTAGTGGAGGGTGTGAAGGCAGGCAAGCGTCATCAAACGTTACTAGGTGCTACAGGAACTGGAAAAACGTTTACGATTTCTAATGTCATCCAGCAGGTTAAAAAACCGACACTCATTATGGCACACAATAAAACATTGGCGGGCCAATTATATAGTGAGTTCAAAGAGTTCTTTCCAAATAACGCTGTAGAATATTTTGTTAGTTACTATGATTACTACCAACCAGAAGCCTATGTACCGCAGACAGATACTTATATAGAAAAGGATTCTAGCATTAACGATGAAATTGATAAGCTGCGCCACTCTGCAACTTCGGCATTATTTGAGCGTGATGATGTCATTATTATTGCATCTGTATCCTGTATTTACGGTCTTGGTTCTCCAGAAGAATATCGTGAAATGGTTGTATCGATTCGCACAGGTATGGAAATTGAACGTAATCAGTTACTGCGCAAACTTGTAGATGTTCAATATGAGCGCAATGATGTTAGTTTTACACGTGGAACGTTTCGGGTACGAGGAGATGTAGTTGAAATTTTCCCAGCCTCGCGTGATGAACATTGTATTCGTGTCGAATTTTTTGGGGATGAAATTGATCGTATCCGTGAAGTAGATGCTTTAACTGGAGAAATATTATCAGATCGAGAGCATGTTGCTATTTTTCCAGCATCCCACTTCGTTACACGAGAAGAAAAAATGCGAAAAGCAATTGAAAATATCGAAAAAGAATTAGAAGATCGTTTGGCATTATTGCGTGCCGAGGATAAATTGTTGGAGGCTCAACGTCTAGAGCAACGAACGCGTTATGATTTAGAAATGATGCGTGAAATGGGCTTTTGTTCGGGGATTGAGAACTATTCCCGTCACTTAACTTTACGTGAAGCAGGTGCTACTCCTTATACTTTGCTTGATTATTTCCCTGAGGACTTTTTACTTGTAGTAGATGAAAGTCACGTAACTCTCCCACAGGTACGAGGGATGTATAACGGTGACCAAGCACGTAAAGGGGTACTGGTAGAACATGGTTTCCGCTTACCATCTGCTCTAGATAACCGTCCATTGCGTTTTGAAGAATACGAAGCTCGAGTACATCAAGCTATTTATGTATCTGCCACACCAGGGCCTTATGAGTTGGAGCATACACCAGAAATGATCCAGCAAATTATTCGACCTACTGGTTTATTGGATCCATTAATTGATGTCCGCCCAATTGAAGGTCAAATAGATAACTTGATTGATGAAATTCAGGATCGAATTGCACGTGATGAGCGAGTGTTAGTAACAACGCTAACGAAGAAAATGTCAGAGGATTTAACCGCCTATTTGAAGGAGATGGGCTTAAAGGTTGAATATTTGCATTCTGAGATTAAAACATTAGAGCGTATTGAGATTATCCGTGAGCTACGGAAGGGCACATACGATGTACTAATTGGCATTAACTTATTGCGTGAAGGCCTTGATATTCCTGAAGTATCACTTGTAGCCATTTTAGATGCAGATAAAGAAGGGTTCTTACGTTCTGAACGTTCACTCATTCAAACGATTGGCCGAGCTGCGCGTAATGCGAATGGTCATGTCATCATGTATGCGGATCATGTAACAGACTCGATGAAAAAGGCACTGGATGAAACAAAACGTCGTCGTGCATTGCAAATGGCATATAACGAAGAGCATGGTATTACACCTCAAACTATTAGCAAAAAAATACCAGAAGTAATTCGTGCTACACAAGTGGCAGAAGAAGAAGAATCCTATGTAACAAAGGCGACGAAGGGCAAAAAGCTGACAAAGGCAGAAAGAGAACAGCTCTTAGCTTCTCTAGAAATAGAAATGAAGGAAGCAGCAAAAGCGCTTGATTTCGAACGTGCAGCGGAGCTTAGAGATACAATATTTGAATTGAAGGTAGAAGGGTGAATGACTTGTGAAAAATACTGAAATTGTCGTGCAAGGTGCACGTGCTCATAATTTAAAAAATATTAATGTCACAATTCCACGTGATCAATTAGTCGTTTTAACAGGATTATCAGGTTCAGGTAAATCTTCACTAGCGTTTGATACGATTTATGCGGAGGGACAACGACGTTATGTCGAGTCTCTGTCCGCCTATGCTCGCCAGTTTCTTGGACAAATGGACAAACCAGATGTTGATGCAATTGAAGGATTATCGCCTGCTATTTCAATTGACCAAAAAACGACGAGTCGTAACCCACGCTCTACGGTCGGGACAGTTACAGAAATCTATGATTACTTACGTTTACTTTATGCACGTATTGGTAAGCCGATTTGTCCGAATCATGGGATAGAAATTACTTCCCAAACGATTGAGCAAATGGTGGACCGTTTATTATCTTATCCAGAAAGAACCAAGATGCAACTTCTTGCGCCAATGGTTTCTGGTCGTAAAGGAACACATGTAAAACTACTGGAAGATTTAAAAAAACAAGGCTTCGTTCGTGTGCGTATTGATGGGGATTTACGAGATTTAGATGATGCGATTGATCTTGATAAAAATAAAAAGCATTCCATTGAGGTTGTGATCGACCGTGTTGTAATGAAGGAAGGTATTGCTGCACGTTTAAGTGATTCTTTAGAGACAGCTCTTCGTTTAGCAGATGGTCGTGTTCTTGTAGATGTCATGGAGCACGAGGAATTACTGTTTAGTGAACATCATGCCTGTCCAATTTGTGGTTTTTCCATTGGAGAGCTAGAGCCACGCATGTTTTCATTTAATAGTCCATTTGGTGCTTGTCCTAGCTGTGATGGCTTAGGCTCCACACAAGAGGTGGATTTAGATTTAGTGGTGCCAGATTGGGATCGTTCCTTGTTAGAGCATGCTATTGCACCTTGGGAGCCTACAAGTTCACAGTACTATCCTCAATTATTAAAAGCAGTATGTGACCACTATGAGATTCCAATGGATGTACCAGTAAAAGATTTACCAAAGGACAAGATGGATAAAGTTTTATATGGTTCAGGCAAAGAGAAAATTCACTTCCATTATGAAAATGAGTTTGGCAATGTGCGAGACCAAATGATTGAATTTGAAGGTGTTGTGCGAAATGTAGAACGTCGTTTTAAAGAGACAACTTCAGATTATGTTCGTGAGCAAATGGAAAAATATATGGCACAACAGGCTTGTCCTTCCTGTAAGGGTTATCGTTTAAAGCCAGAAACATTGGCAGTGAAAGTTGCTGATAAGCATATTGGTGAAGTGACACAATATTCGATTCAGGAAGCCGATACATTTTTCAAAGAGCTAGATCTCACTGAAAAGGATATGCAAATTGCTCGTCTAGTTTTACGAGAAATAGAAGAAAGACTAGGCTTCCTTGTCAATGTAGGTTTAGACTATTTAACTTTAAGTCGTGCAGCAGGCACATTATCAGGTGGGGAAGCACAACGTATTCGTCTTGCTACGCAAATAGGGTCACGATTAACGGGCGTTCTCTATATTTTAGATGAACCATCGATTGGTTTGCACCAACGGGATAATGATCGTTTGATTAGCACCTTACAAAACATGCGAGATATTGGTAATACACTAATTGTGGTGGAGCATGATGAAGATACGATGCTAGCAGCTGATTATCTGATTGACGTTGGACCAGGGGCTGGTGTACATGGTGGTCAAATTGTTGCAGCTGGTACACCACAGGAAGTCATGGAAAATGATAATTCTTTAACAGGACAATATTTAAGTGGTAAAAAATTTATTCCATTGCCAGTGGAAAGACGTCAACCAAATGGTCGTAAGCTTTCGATTAAGGGTGCCAAGGAGAATAATTTACGCAATGTCAAAGTCGACGTCCCACTTGGTTTATTTGTCGCAGTAACGGGTGTGTCTGGTTCAGGGAAATCTACGCTGATTAATGAAATATTATATAAATCATTGGCACAGAAGCTGAATCGTTCCAAGGTTAAACCAGGAGAACATAAAGAGGTAACGGGGATGGATGAACTTGAAAAAGTCATCGATATTGACCAATCCCCAATTGGCCGTACCCCACGCTCGAATCCAGCCACTTACACGGGAGTCTTTGATGATATACGTGATGTTTTCGCTACCACAAATGAAGCAAAGGTAAGAGGCTATAAAAAAGGTCGTTTTAGCTTTAATGTCAAGGGTGGCCGCTGTGAAGCATGCCGTGGAGATGGAATAATAAAAATAGAAATGCATTTCCTCCCGGATGTGTATGTCCCTTGTGAAGTTTGTCACGGGAAACGCTATAACCGTGAAACACTTGAAGTGAAATATAAAGATAAGAGTATCGCAGATATTCTGGATATGACAATTGAAAATGCAGTAGTGTTCTTTGAAAATATTCCTAAAATCCAACGTAAGCTACAAACTATTGTAGATGTCGGCTTAGGTTATATGAAATTAGGACAACCTGCCACAACATTGTCAGGAGGAGAAGCGCAGCGTGTAAAATTAGCATCTGAATTACATCGACGTTCAACAGGTAAATCATTCTATATTCTAGATGAACCAACGACAGGCTTACATGCAGACGATATAGCGCGTTTACTTGTCGTGCTACAACGTCTTGTTGAAAATGGCGACTCCGTTTTAGTCATTGAACACAATCTAGATGTTATCAAAACAGCTGATTATCTAATCGATTTAGGTCCTGAGGGTGGAGACAAAGGTGGGACGATCATTGCAACAGGTACACCTGAAGAAGTGGCAGAAGTGCCTGGTTCTTACACAGGAAAGTATTTAAAACCAATTTTAGAACGCGACCGTATGAGAATGGATGCAGTTCTAGCAGAAGCTTCTAAATCTTAATCCTAATCATCAACGGAATGCGAAAAGCGCTACTTAATCTATAGAATTAAAGAAGATTGGAGCACATCTTTCAAGCTGACGAGAAGGAAAGCCTTGGTTGTGATAGAAAATCCATATTATTTCAATTTTGCAGTGAAACTTTTCAATTAAAGAATCGTATAAATAGTATAACGAACTGAGGGAGGCTATTTAGTTATGCAAAATGAACGTCAACGAATTTTAGAACTTGTAGAAAAAGGTACGATTTCGGCACAAGAGGCGATTACATTATTAGAGGCATTAGAGCAATCTGGCAAATCTACTCAAAATGTTATGGATGATGTGTCTAAAGAGTCACAGTCATTTTCAACTGACAAAGAGTCACTATTTGAAGAAAAGTCTAAAGATGGCGACAAGAAAAAAGAAGACTTTATGAAACATTTCCAAGATGAGATGCAAGATTTCCGTAAAGATTTAACGCAGATTGGTTCTCTTTTTATGGATATGATGAATACAGCTGTCAAAAAGGTGAAGGAATTTGATGTTGCTTCTCCATTTGGCGACAAAATTGAGTTTACACATACAGAAGAAGTGGCTGCTGCCAATGTAGAAAGCATTATCGCTGAATTACCGAATGGTAACTTTTCATTGGAATCCAGTGAGGGAGATACAATTCAAGTTATTTGCAAGGTGAAGGCACCGCTTATGAATGAAAGTGAAGAAGAAACACGCAATCACTTTTTAGAGCAATTTGTTGTGAAAGAAGATGAGCATTCACTTCGAATTCTAAGTCAATTAAAGCTTGTTCAAGTCAATGCGAAGGTACTTGTTCCAAAGGATAAACTTGAAAAGCTATCCGTCCGACTTATGAATGGTAGTGTTTCATTACAGGATACAGATGTTGAAGAATTAAAGGTGAAAACATTAAATGGTGCTATTAAAGGGACTAAGTTCAGTTTTGGGAAAGCGGAAGTAGATTCCTCTAATGGCTCCATTGAATTAACGAAGGTTCGCGGGAAAGATTTAGAAGCTGAAACTTTAAATGGTCGCGTTTATTTAGATGGCGCGTTGGATGAAGTAGAAGCTAAATCTGTGAATGGACATGTTGTGGTGACAACATGTTCAACAAATTCATCCAAAATAAAAGCTCAAACTGTTGCAGGAGCGGTTGAATTATATGTGCCTCGAACTATTTCATTAAGTGGTAAAGTGGTAACTAACTTTGGGAAAGTAGACGTCGGAATACAGGATGTTTCCAAAATGGAGTCCCAGGATCAATTCCTCTCTAAAGTTGTCCGTTTTGATAAAGAAGTGGAACATGCAAATCGCTTATTTATTGAGGGAGAATCAAAAACAGGTGCTGTTTTAATTCGCTACACAACAACAGATGAGCAGCAAGTTTAATACAAAGCATTCAGGCTGATTGCCTGGATGTTTTTTTCTTGTGAAACAGCAATCGACACCGTATGTCGTCGATTGCTGTTTTTATTGTATGTCATATTTTTAAGGATTATGGCAAGGAAAGAACGAAATAGAAGGAACTACCACGGATTGAAATGAAACTGTAATAAAAAAACAGAAATAGAGTGCTATAATAGTAAATGAAATACCTCTTACATAGTGAGAGTTTTAGGTGGTTTAATCATGATAGAAATGAAAAATGTGACAAAGAAGTACCCCAATGGCGTTGTTGCGACAAATGGTATTTCTGTAAATATAAAGCAGGGAGAATTTGTGTATGTAGTAGGCCCAAGTGGTGCAGGTAAATCTACATTTATCAAATTGATGTACCGTGAAGAAAAAGCAACGTCAGGGCAGATTATTGTTAATGGTATCGATTTAGCAACGTTAAAGAATAAGAAAGTCCCTTTTTTGCGTCGTCAACTTGGTGTTGTTTTCCAAGATTTTAAATTATTACCTCGTTTGAACGTGTATGAGAACGTAGCGTTTGCACTAGAAGTAATCGAGGAACAGCCTGATGAGATCAGACGTCGCGTTATGGAAGTTTTAGAGCTTGTTGGATTAAAGCATAAAGCCAGAATGTTTCCGAATGAGCTTTCAGGGGGAGAGCAACAACGTGTGTCCATTGCACGCTCTATCGTCAATGTACCAAAAGTTGTGATTGCGGATGAACCTACGGGAAACCTTGATCCAGAAACTTCATGGGAGATTATGAATTTATTTGAGGAAATTAATGCGCGGGGGACAACCATTGTAATGGCGACCCATAACCGTGAAATTGTCAATACGATTCGACGTCGAGTGATCGCTATTGAGGGCGGTTTAATTGTCCGTGATGAACACGGAGGTGAATACGGCTATGAAATTTAGTACAGTAAAGCGCCACTTCCGTGAAAGTATAAAGTCGCTTGGACGAAATAGCTGGATGACTATTGCGTCTGTCAGTGCAGTCACAGTTACACTTATTCTAGTTGGCGTTTTTGCGCTTATTATGATGAATTTAAATAAGGTGGCAACTGATTTAGAAAACGACGTTGAGATAAAAGTCTTAATTGATGAGACAGCAGATGAGGCCGCTGAAAAAGCACTCATTGAGAAAATTAAAAAATTACCTGGTGTCTTAGAAATGAACTACTCAACTAAGGAAGATGAGTTAACCAAATTAGTCAAAGATTTTGGTGACGATTTTAAACTATTTGAGCAAAGTAACCCATTACGTAATGTAATTTATGTAAAAGCTACTGAACCTCAGCAAACGGCAAAAGTGGCGAAGACGATTGATAAATATGAGTATACATATGACGTTATGTATGGCGAAGGAAAAGTAGAAAAACTATTTAACTTCTTAAATATGAGTCGTAATGTAGGAATCGTGCTTATTTTAGGGTTATTATTCACAGCAATTTTCTTAATTTCAAATACTATTCGAATTACGATTATTGCTCGACGAGATGAAATAGAAATTATGAAACTAGTAGGTGCCACGAATTCATTTGTACGTATCCCTTTCCTATTGGAAGGAATGTGGCTCGGTATTTTAGGTTCTATTATTCCGATTGCGGTTGTCACAACCCTTTACCACAATATATATAAAATTATTGCACCTCGTTTACAAGGTGAGCTCATTCAAGTATTAGATTTTTCTCCACTTGTGTATCAAGTGAGCGGTCTTTTGTTACTCATTGGTGTATTGATCGGTATTTGGGGAAGCTTCATGTCAGTGCGTAAATTTTTAAAAATTTAGTTTAGCACTCACAGCGGATATTTGTGAGTGGGAAAATGAATAGTCGAAGGGGAGTTCAATCGGTGAAAAGTAAGGCGAAAAACACATTGAAAACACTTGCAGTAGCATCTGCTCTCATTCTTTTTATCCAAACTCCATCAGCGTTTGCAACAAGTTTATCGGATTTAAAAGAAGAAAAAAAGCAAATTGAAACAAAGAAAAATGAATTAAATTCATCCATTTCAAACAAATCAAATGCAATTACAGCCAATCAAGAAAAACAACAAAAAATCATAGATCAAATTCAAGCATTAAACGCTGAAATCGACAAAACAAATAGTGATATAAAAAATGTACAAACCGAAATTCAAGCAACAAATGAAGAAATAAAAAAACTAGAAGAGTCTATTAAAGAACTTTTGCATAAAATTGAAGAGCGCGATGTTTTGTTACAAGAGCGAGCTCGAGCAATTCAAGCAGGAGGCTCTGTTAGCTATTTAGACGTATTATTAGGTTCTAATAGTTTTGTTGACTTTATTGATCGATTCTCTGCGGTCAATGCCTTAATGGAAGCGGATCGTCAAATTATTCAAGATCAAAAAGATGATAAGCAAAAATTAGAAGAACAAAAGCAAAGTGTAGAAGAAAAACGAAAAAAATTAGAAGGCCAACGAGCGGAGCTTGAACGACTAAAAGCTTCATTAAATAGCCAAAAAACTGAGAAAAATAAATTAGTTGACCAATTAGAAAAAGAGCAAGAAAAGCTAAAATCAGAAAAAGTATTACTTGAAAAAGAGTATTCAGAGGCTTTGGAAGTAAGCCAAGAATTACAGGATCAAATTATTTCTGAGCAAAAGCGTTTAGCAGAAATTGCTCGTCAACAAGAAGCAAAGCGTAAAGCAGCCGCGGCTGCAGCGGCTGCAGCTGCTGCCAACAATGGCGGTGGTGGCTCATCTGGTGGTACAGTCAATGCCCCTCAATCAAACGGTACATGGATAAAACCAACGAATGGTCGTTTAACATCACCTTATGGATGGCGTAACCTTGGAGCAGGCCCAGAATTCCATTATGGTGTAGATCTTGCCAATTCAACAGGGACACCAATTTGGGCAGCAGCAGATGGTGTAGTTGCTTACGCTGCACCATTAAGCTCATATGGAAATGTGGTCATTCTTACACATTCGGTAGATGGGCAAATCTATACAACTGTATATGCACATTTAAATTCATTTAATGTGAGTGTAGGACAAGAAGTAACACAGGGACAGCAAATTGCTGCAATGGGTAGTACTGGTCGTTCTACTGGTCCACACTTACACTTCGAAGTGCACATTGGTCCTTGGAGAGGACAGGCAGTTGGTAGTGTAAACCCGTTAAAATATATTCCGTTGTAAAAACTATAAGCTATACATTAGAGCCAATCTAGTGTGTAGCTTTTTTTTGTCCTTCATCATTATGAAGTTCTTAATTATGTTTAGTGCTCCAGCAAAAAATAATAGAATTACTAGCTAAACATAACTATTTGATAGACAGTAATTATTGAAGGTAGTGTTGAAAAAGGGAGGCACCTTCCTTTTCCTATTATCAAATTCTATTTAATGTTATGATGAATATATACATAGTGGGGTATATTTCTTAAGATTTTCTGAACACAATGTGAAACAGGCTTATTTTGAAAACGTTCTATGCTATGCTGTATGTATCTTTCGGAGGTGGATTATAGAGTGATCAATACAGATTGGTACTCCATCCGAGCACTAACTTTACCAGCAACTGCAATTGCTCTGCTTATTACATTTTTCATAGTTTGGCTTATTCTACGTTTACAATTTTCAAAAAAGTGGTCTGAGGCATATAGTGATGCAGCCTTTACGTTTATACTTGTTTGGAAATTTAGCTTGCTTGTCACTGACTTTAAAACAGTTGTGGCGCAACCCATCTCCTTACTATATTTCAACGGAGGTACGGTTGGCGTCTTTCTTGGCGCCATTGTTGCATCTTTGCAAATATGGCGGAAGCGACAAAAGCTCCCATTACAAGGCCATCATGTGATGGCGTATAGCTGGGCAATCATCTTAACCCAATCCATTTATCAATGGCTTGTTGTACTGCTCAACGACAACTCTACAACGAGTGAGATCACTACATTACTGGTACTAAGTGTTTTGACCATCTTCATACTATGGAAAATGCAGGGGATTAAGCGTGGCTTAATACTTTATACTACTGGCCTAAGCATTGTTGCTTTCTTCCAGCCACTTGGTATATGGCAAACGGCTGTAGGTATTAGTCTAGTATTGCTTTGTCTTGGCATTATTTTAGAACAAGAAGGAATCAAAGAGGGAGGTAAAGGATGAAAAAAAATATTGGACTGCTGATTGTCGTGCTTTTAGTAGTTGCGATGATTGGTACATATGTAAAACAGCAAATTGATGAAGACCGAGCAATTGAGAAATCTGCTCTTGGCAAGGATATTGAGGAGCGAAAAATTGGTTTAGGCAATGGAGATACGCCGCCTGATTTTTCGTTAACAAGCTTAGACGGGAAAAACGTCAAATTAAGTGATCTTCGTGGAAAGAAGGTTGTGTTAAATTTCTGGGCGACATGGTGTCCACCATGTAAGGCAGAAATGCCTCATATGCAAAGTTTCTATGATGAATATGGGAAAGAAAAAAATGTTGAAATCATAGCTGTCAATTTAACATCCGCTGAGCGTGATGTGACAGCTGATGCGAAAGTGGATACGGTGATGACTTTTAGAGATAGCTTTGAGCTAACATTCCCAATTTTGTTGGACCCTGAAAATTCAGCCGGCTCGGACTATCAAATTATTACCATACCGACCACTTATTTTATTGATTCTAACGGTTATATTCAGCGTGCCATCAAAGGACCAATGGACGTGGATATGTTAAAAGAATATGTAGATGCATTAGATTAGTTCATAAAAAATCTGTTCGATTTCTATAGTTGAAACGAGCAGTTTTTTTTATTTTTCACTGACTCAGTGATGAAAAATCTTTAAGTGAATAGAAGCTCGCGCATGATGAGGCCAAATTCCAGTAGGATAATGCCAATTATTCACAAATTGAGAGAAAGTATCTCTTCATTTCATAATTTTGAAAAGCAATCTTGTATGTTTGAAAAAATAGTGTCATACAGTAAAAGAGACGGAGGAGGGAAGATTTGCGCAAATTAACGGCCGGTGTCGGTGTCCTACTTAGTAGTTTAGTGGTAGGCAGTGGTATTTACTTTGATTGGTTTAATATGGGTGATAAAAAGGAGCCTGTTACGGAGGTTGACACAATTGGTGAGGCCATAACCCTCATTGAAGAAAAATCAGTGTACAATACAAAAAAGGATGCATTGGTGGAAGGAGCCCTTCGAGGTATGGCAGATGCCATTAAGGACCCTTACAGCACTTATTATTCCAAGGAAGAGGCTGAGCAACATCGACAAATGCTAGCTGAGGAAAGAGTAGGTATTGGTATTGAACTCTCAGAAAATAAAGGGAAATTTATCGTAGTTTCCCCTGTTCGTTCATCACCAGCAGAGAAGGCTGGTATGCGTTCACTTGATGAAATTGTACAAGTTGATGGTGTTCGTGTAGATGGGAAAACGATGAGTGAATTAATGCATTTAATTCAAGGGGAGAAGGGGACGAAGGTAACTATTGTTGTGTACCGTCCAAGTGAGGATAAGCATATTAAAATGACGATGGAACGGGCAGCTATCTCTAACAAGACGGTCTCAAGTGAAGTTGTAAAAGTAGAGGACACGACAATTGGCTATGTTTCTATCTCTCTGTTTGGTGAGAAGACGGCAAATGAGTGGGTTGCTGAAACAAGTAAGTTACTTCGGAAAGACGTTGAAGGAATTGTTATTGATGTTCGTGATAATCCAGGGGGTTATTTACATAGCGTCGCAGCGCTACTAAGCACAGTATTAGATAGTGGCAAGGTATTTGCATATATGCAAAATGCTGAAGGTGCTATGGAACCATTAAAAACACAAACAAAAGGTATCGATGAAAAATATTTAGAAAAGATGAACAAGATTCCGATTGTTGTTTTACAAAACCAAGGTAGTGCTTCTGCAAGTGAAGTATTAAGCGGAGCCTTAAAAAGCTGGGGACGTGCTTCTCTTGTTGGAGTGAAGAGCTTTGGGAAAGGAACGGTGCAGGAATCATGGGAGCTTTCTAATGGAGGAGAGCTTAAATTATCTACAAATAAATGGCTAACACCGAAGCGAGAATGGATTCATGGGCAAGGCATCGAGGCTAGTTTAGTAATTGAGCAAAATGAATTGTTCGCTTTTCAACTACATCCACTGACAGGGAAGTTTAAAGTGGGCGATATGAGCGAGGAAATTTCTTATTCACAAAATGCCTTGCAGAAACTTGGCTATCAAATAGATCGGTTAGATGGCTATATGGATGATACAACGGCTGAAGCGGTTAACCTTTATCGAAAACAGAAAAAATTAAAGCTAGCAGAAGATGAATTTTATATGGATACGACCTTCTTTAATAGCTTGAATGAAACATTGAAAAATTATAAAACAGATCGTCAGAATGATCAACAATTCCAAATGGCAACTAGTTTTTTACTACACACAATCGAACAATAAACTAATTAGTAGAACAAAAATACCATAATACAAAGCTTTCTATGAGTTTGTACTACGCAAGAGTGTAGTCGTTTGATACAATAAATTCATAGTATTCAAGATAGAAACGGCGGGTGTTCGTATGGTTAGTGAGATTTTATTAGAAATTGTAACAGCGATTGGCCGCTTTTTACTCAACCCATTACTGTATATAGCCATAATATTTGCTATTTTATTAGGTTATCGTCGCGTAAAGCAGGAGCGTAAATATTTTAATAGACGGATTATTTGGGGCTGGACAGAGTTAATCGGACAATGGAAAGATGGATGGCTTTATGCTTTGCTTATTTCCCTGATTAGTGTGGCGGCAGGCCTTACCGTTCCAAAAGTTTTTTTAATCCTTGTAATAGCAGTCTCTATCGTAGGGCTCGTATTGTATTTCCTGAATGCTTTGTCACCTATTTTAACCATGGGTGTAGCAACGCTAGCAATATGGGCTATGTTTTACTACAATTGGTCATTTACTTGGGGGGGCATTTCCCTGGCAGGTGTCGATTTAGAGAATGGGGCTATCGTTACCATTTCTATTATTGTAGGTCTTTGCGTCATTGCTGAAGGGCTTTTAATTCGACGTGCGGCAATGAAGGTCACAACACCTGGTATGGAAAAAACAAAACGAGGTATGCAGGCGATTGTCTATCGTTCAAGAAATGTTTGGGTATTGCCCATTTTCTTTGTTATGCCTGGTGATGCGATTTCTGCTGTATTCCCGTACTGGCCACAGTTTACGATTGGGGATACTAGCTTTGCACTCGTCCTTTTCCCACTCGTAATTGGCTTTTCCAAGCTGATAAGAAGGGAATTACCGGCCCTAGTATTACCTAAAATTGGACGTTCTGTAGTGATACTTGGACAGCTTATTTTAATAGGGGGACTGGCTGCATATCTTGAACCAATGATCGGTTATATGACGCTTGGGTTGGGAGCGATTATCCGTATCATCATCTCCATTTATTATGCTCAGCAGGATAAAACAGATCATTATGCGGTAGCACCTAGCACAAAGGGTGCTATTATTGCAGCAGTGCTTCCTGATTCGCCAGCTGAGAAAATGGGCTTACTTGCAGGGGAATGTATTCGGAAAGTAAATGGTGTTTCTATTTTTACAGAAAATGAATTATACGAGGCATTACAATTAAATGCAGCTCATTGTCGTCTTGAAGTGTTAGATCGAAACAATGAAATTCGTTTAACGCAGCATGTAATTTATAGTAATGATCATTACCGAATTGGATTACTATTAGCTGAGCCGAGGGATATATAATGGACGTTTTTGGCAAAATGATGTTAGCGCTCTTCATACCTGCTTTATTGGTGCTATTGTTCACAAGAATTACGTTTAATCGCTATGTTGCCCTATTATTGGCCATTGCGCTTATCGCTGCCTCTGTATATGCTGGATATACATCTCCACCAATTATTTTCGTTATAGATGCATTTTCATTGACAGTGGGCTTTTGGCTAGCAAGTAAAATGAAGAAATAAACAAGGTCAGTCCTCATGGGGGACTGACCTCAGACTGTCGACAAAAGGAATTGAGAAGTTCACACTCGATTCCTTTTGTCATTTTTTTCTTTTTCATTATGTTTAAAAATGGTAATTTGATATCCAATAAAACAGACTCTTCAAGTATAAGAACTCTTTGAAGCCGCCTGCCACGTCCAAGTAGCTAGTTTCTTTAAATTCATGGCAGCAAGTAGTAGGTATCGCCTGCATGGACAATTTTTCAGACCTCTAGGGAAATTTGTTTGATGTCATAGGAATGGCGTAAATGTTCAGCTTCCTCCACATACAGTTCCCCAATATGGCGTTGAATGAGTTTTTTGTGATTCTTACTTTCTGTATATTGGGAAAGGCTTGACACTTAGCACCATTCAAAGGTTTCGATGTTTCTCAAAAATTTACCTATGTAGATGGGGTACTTTATGTAGAAGTTGATAGGAACGAAGGGCGGCGACTCCTGCGGGAAAAGCGGGAAAGTCGAGATCCTGGACTGAGCGAAGCGAGGGAAGCAGCTCGACCCCGCCCGCGGAAAGCGTCCGCCCGTAGTGGAAATCAACGGCTTTACTTTATTTCATTGAGTTTGTCTACAGTCTAAGGTCAGTCCTCATGGGGGACTGACCTTTTTACATGAAAAATCGCACAGCTGCCATGATGATCACTCCTGCAACGACAGTAATAGATAAACTTTTCGTAATCAGTGCAATAAGTAGCGTTGGAATAAATGTAATAAAGACTGGCCAATCAAGCGTCACAATTTTGCCGCTTTCGGTATCGATTAAATTTTCAATGACAAGAGCACTTAAAATACAAACAGGAATAAAACTAAGCCACTTCAGGACAACATCTGGAAGTGTAACACTGCGTACAAAAATAAAAGGAATGACACGTGGTAGCCATGTGACAAGCGCACAGCCAATAATTAGCCATACCATATAAGCGGTTGTTGTCATTTATCTGTCACCACCCCAATGGTTGCTACGATTACTGTTGCTAGTAAAACAGCCACATGTGAAGGTACTATATAAGATAGACCATACATAATAACAGCCATATAGCCGATTAACTTAATATAATGCACGATTTTACTTTTGCCGACACTACTCAATTGTAAAACTAAAAGAGCGACAAACATAGCGATTAAGGCGAAATCTAATCCCCATTGTTCAGGATTTGCCACCCATTGCCCTAAGAAGGCACCCGTGACACAAGATAAAATCCAAAAAAGATACGCAGTTAAGTTAAGCCCATCCATCCATTTACCGTATAATTTACCGGTTTGCATTTGCTTAGTCACAGCCACTCCAAAGGTTTCATCTGTTAATAAAGTACCGAAGCCTACATTTCTAAGCATGGAATAACGCGTAAAATGAGGTGCTAATGTTAAACTCATTAATAAATGGCGTAAATTGACGACAAAAATGGTTACAATGATAGCAGAAGCAGGACTACTTGTTAAAAGTAGTGCACAAAAGATAAATTGTGCAGAGCCTGCATAAATCAATATAGTTAAAAGGGCGATTTCTAGCACTGATAGTCCTGAAGCGGAACCTACAACACCGAATGCAAGTCCTATACTAATATAACCGAGTAAAGTGGGTACACAATCCTTCACGCCTTGTATAAAGCTATCGTTAGGAGAGCTTGTTGCCGGATCATGATGAAGCTCTGTTGTACTTGTCATAAATAGGTCATCCTTTCTTAAAAATTTCCATGTATACTGTTGATGGAATAGTTTGATAGTTCTTGATGTTTATTAAAGTATACATATGTCTGATAAAATAAACAATAGAAAATTGGTGATTATAAATGGAACAAATGAGTCGAAATTTAGCCTTTCAATTAAAGAAAATTAGACAACAACGACATTTAAGCTTAGATGATGTTGCCAAAGCGACAGGCGTTAGTAAAGCGCAACTCGCTCAAATAGAAAAAGGAGAGGCCAATCCTACGGTATCAACCATCTGGAAAATAGCTGCTGGTATGCGTATTTCATTTTCTTCATTATTACAGCCGCCAACAGCTCATTTCATGCGTTATAGCAGTAAGGATGTGCCACATGTTGATGAGGATGAGGGACGCTATCGTGTCTATTCAATTATTCCGTATAATCCAGAACGAGGCTGGGAATTCTACAAGGTTGAAATGGAGCCGGGAGCTGTTAGTAGGAGTGAAGCCCATACAGAAGGGGTAGAGGAAACTGTCATGATCATCAAAGGACAAGCTGCTATTTCTGCCGGAGATATGCATGAATTACTGGATGAAGGGGATACACTAGTATTCTCGGGGCATCAACCCCATGAATATCGAAATACATCTGAAGGGTTAACAATTTTTCATTTAATTTTACAGTATAAATAGAGGTGTCGATATTGAAAGAATGGTTTACAGTAGAAAATATTGAACTTGTGGCGGCGCAGTATCGAACACTCGGCCCCATCATTGGTTTACTGCTACCTTTTCTAGAAGCGTTTTTACCATTCCTACCATTAGTGGTGTTCGTTGTAGCTAATGCAAGTGCATTTGGCTTATGGCTTGGGTTTTTATTATCTTGGTTGGGTTCTGCAGCTGGCTCCTATGTAGTGTTTTTGCTTGTCCGACATTTTGGAAAACATCCAAGGTTGCGATTTATAACTGGCAGTAAGAAAGTACAGAAGCTTATTAAGTGGGTGGATATGAATGGTATAAGCCCTCTTTTTGTCCTCCTATGTTTCCCTTTTACACCTTCTGTCATCGTGAATATTGTAGCGGGTTTATCTCATATTCATAAAAAGTTTTACTTAGTCGTATTACTAGCCGGCAAGTTCGTCATGATTTTAGGTATGAGTGTATTGGGATATGATTTAAAATCGTTACTAACAAGCCCCGTGAAATTAATAATTGCAGCTGTTGCGATTGTTGTTTTATGGTTTATCGGTAAGCTGATTGAGAAGCGATTGAATGCCCGTGTAGAGAGAGATTTAAAACAAGCGCGAAATTTGACGAAAAATCAGGATCACCATGTAAGATAAATAGTTGAAGCCTCTTTGAATAGCTGAAGAGGCTGTTTTTTTGTGAAATGAATTCATTGGTTTTTATTGTCTATCGAAGGTTGATAGATAGTATTTGCTAGTTTTTTTCGATAGAATTTAAGATAGCTAACCATCGTTGTTAATGGCGTAATCATTTTTAACGGAATATGATTTAGTGATAGAAACGATAAAAAATAATTTATATATAAATGTTAGTGAATCGCTACTAACGCTCAATCAAGATAGGTAGAAGGCAATCTATAGAGGAGGGAAACGGATATGACATTGCGAATTGTTTCAGGACGTTCAGGAACAGGGAAATCGGTATTTATTCATCAAGAAATTGTTGAACAGCTAAAGAGTGATCCACTAGGTCATCCTATTTTTATAATTGTTCCTGACCAGATGTCTTATTCTACGGAATATGAGCTAACGAATAGGCATGGTTTGCAAGGCTTAATTCGTGCACAAGTGATGACGTTTAAGCGTTTAGCATGGCTCGTTTTACAGGAGACTGGTGGGATTGCTCGTAAAGAAGTAAATGGCTATGGTTATCGAATGCTAATCCGTAAACTACTGGAGGAACAAAAAAGTGAGTTCTCCTTATTCCGACAAGCTGCTGGAAAACGTGGTTTTACGGAGGAAATTGAAACACTTTTAAAAGAATTTAGTCGATATAGTGTAAATAGCTCTGTTTTAGCTGAGGTAAAGGAATCCTTAAAGGCAATTGACGCGCCAAATACCTTACAAGCCAAAACGAATGATTTATATGTCGTTTTGCAGGCATTAGAGGAACGCCTTGGTACGACATATGTCGATAGTGAGGGGTATTATCCGATTTTAACGGAGCAATTGAAGTATGCTGAAACGATGAAGCAAGCAACCATTTACATTGATGGTTTCACGGCCTTTACGGTGCGAGAGTTAGAGCTGGTCCGTGAATTGCTTAAGGTCACTAAACATGTAACTGTGGTTCTTCCGTTTGATCATATAGACGAAGCTTTTGATGAACAGGCTCTTTTTCATGAAGCGGCGTTAACGAATCAGCGATTACATGATATTGCAAATGAAGAAGGCATAGACGTTGAGCCACCTTTACATTTTTATTATACTCAAAGATTTCAATCTGAAGATTTACAACATGTAGAGGCAAATTTTGCTAATATGGTGCCCCACACCAAAAAAACTTCTGGAGATGTAATGGTATTTGAAGCATCCAATCGTAGAGCGGAGGTTCACGCGATTGCCCGGGAAATAACAAAGCTTACAAGAGAATATGGCTATCGTTATCAAGATATAGTCCTTTTATATCGACAAGCAGAGCTTTACGATCCATTGATTACAAGTATTTTCCAACAATATGAAATTCCTATATTTACAAATACTAAAAAAACAATGCTCCATCATCCATTGATAGAGCTTAGTCGTTCGGCATTAGAAATCATGACGTCTAATTGGAAGTATGAGCCTGTATTTCGAAGTGTAAAAACAGATTTGTTTTTCCCCTTACAAGCGGAGCTAACTATCTGGCGTGAACGAGCTGATCGATTGGAAAATTATTGCTTAGCGCAAGGAATCTATGGTGAACGCTGGTTTGAAGAGCCTCGTTGGTTTTATAAAAAGTATCGTGGGCTTGAGTTCCATTCGCGTGTACAAACAGATGAAGAACGTGCGATGCAAGCAGAAATTGAGGCAATTCGTGACGAAATTCGTCAACCGTTAAAGAGTTTACAAGACAAACTGAGTATAGCGTCAACAGGTAAGGATATTGCCACCGCTTTATTTGAGCTAGTAGAGTCATTACAGGTATATGAGAAGCTTCAAGCTATGAAGGATCGTGAGCTTGAGCGAGTAGATGCACTCGCAGCGAGTGAGCATGAGCAAGCTTGGAATGAATGGATCAATGTACTGGATCAATTTGTCTATATGTTTGGCGAGCAGGAGATGTCAGTGGAGGAAGCGGCTAAAATTCTTGATGAGGGCTTTGATACATTAGAATTTTCTCGCATTCCGCCAACCTTAGATGAGGTTATGGTAGCGACGGTTGATTTAGCTCGTTTATCCAATATTAAAGTGGCCTTTGTTTTAGGGATGAATGATGGTGTGTATCCAACTCGGATGGAATATGAAGGTTTATTGTCAGATACGGAGCGTGAATGGTTTAGTCAAATTGGTTATGAGCTAGCACCAACCTCTTCTAACCGTTTATTACAGGAAAATTTCTTATTTTATCGAGCGGCCTCCACACCGTCAAACAAGCTTTATTTGACGTATCCAACAGCAGATGAAGAAGGAAAGGCACTGTTATCGTCTCTTTATATAAAAAAATTCATCGGAAATGACAAAATAGCTGGGTTGTTGAGTGGTGTTCAAGCGGAGCGTGTTGTAATGGATCCAATTGAATTATTAGATGAAAGTGCTTTACCGTATTTACGCCATCCGCGAACAGCGTTAGCACATTTAATGGTGCAACTACGTCAGGCAGAGCATAGCCGTGAGCTAGCACCAGAATGGTTAGCGTTACAAAAATTTTATCAACAGGACCCATATTGGGCACTTATTTTTGATCGGGTACATTATCCAATTACTCATAAAAATGAAGCAGAGCCATTGGAAACCTATATAACACAAGAGTTATATGGGCAAAAGCTCACATCTAGTGTGTCTCGAATAGAGAAATATTTTAGATGTCCATTTTCTCATTTCACAACGTATGGTCTACGTTTAGAAGAACGTGCGGAGTACCGTTTGGAAACCTTTGCAATGGGTGATTTATTCCATGAGGCGTTAAAGTGGATAACAGAGGAAACTCACCGACTGCAACTATCCTGGATTCGTTTAACAAAACAACAAATTAAACAGTTGGCACGTCAAGCAGTAGAGCAAATTGTTCCTGTCTTCTCCCATCAAATTTTATTGTCTAGTGCACGTTATCGCTATATTCAGCGTAAGCTTATTCGAATTGTGGAACGCACGATGATGGCATTGACGCAGCATGCAAATGTGTCTCACTTTAAACCAATTGCGATCGAGGCATCGTTTGGCCCAGGACAACATGAACAGCTTCCCCCTCTTGAGATTGATTTGACTAGTGGTAAGAAAATGTTTATGCGAGGGCGTATTGATCGAATAGATAGTGCCACGATAGATGACCGCTCTTATTTACGGATTGTTGATTATAAATCATCAGCTCGAGATCTAGATTTAAATGAGGTTTATTATGGTTTGTCTTTACAGGTTCTTACCTATTTAGACGTGGCAATGGAAAATAGCACCTATTGGCTTCCAGGGGAAACAGAACCTGCTGGGGTACTGTATGTCCATGTCCATAACCCCATGTTAAAACTAGATAAGGATATGACGGATAGTGAAATAGAAGAGGACCGATTAAAGCAGTATAAAATGAAGGGTTTACTGTCTGAGAATGCTGAATCCATTTTATCAATGGACGAGCAGTTAGAGGAAAGTAGTGGTCACTCAAAAATTATCCCAGTCTATATGAAAAAAGATGGAACACCTTCTGAATCGCAATCTCGCATTGTGCCTGTGAAGGATATGAAAAGACTTCAGCATTTCGTACGTCGTAAGCATCAGGAGGCTGGGAATGGGATTTTGTCTGGTGACACGGCCATCAGCCCGTATAAATTAAAATCCAAAACGGCCTGTGATTATTGTCAGTTTGCAGCAGTTTGTCAATTTGATCCATCTGATGGTAAACAAAACTATCGTCAGTTAATGCAAGCGAAACCAAATGAAATTGTTGATAAAATTCGGAAGGAGATAGAGTAGCATGGTCCAAACAATTCCTATAAAGCCGGCGGATGTCTCATGGACAGACGATCAGTGGAAAGCCATTTACGCTAGTGGTCAGGATACACTTGTGTCGGCTGCAGCGGGGTCTGGGAAAACAGCGGTACTGATTAATCGTATGATTGAAAAAGTTATTGCTACTGACAATCCCATTAATGTAGATGAGCTACTGGTGGTGACCTTTACGAATGCTTCAGCAGCTGAAATGCGCCATCGAATGTCAGAAGCTCTAGAAAAGGCTATAGTAGAAAATCCAACTTCCAGTCATTTAAGACGACAACTGAGTCTTATTAATAAGGCGCAAATATCAACATTGCATTCTTTTTGTTTAGCAATTGTTAAACAGTACGCTTATTTGCTCGACATCGATCCTGGATTTCGTATTGCTAATGAGGCAGAGGTAGCCTTATTAAGAGATGATATAGTAGCGGATGTTCTAGAAGGAGCCTATGATTCTGAAGAAGAGACACAGGTACAAGCTATTTATCGACTTGTGGATAGCTTTACGTCAGATCGAGATGATCAGGCTATAGAAACGCTGATTAGTAAGCTTTATGATACTTCTCGGGTACACGCAGAGCCTCAAAGATGGCTGTGGAGCTTACCGAAAGCTTATGAATTAGCGGAGGAAGTGACCATTGATGATTTAGAGCTATCCCACTATGTTAAATTGACTGTTCGACATAGTTTGGAGGAAGCCTTCGTACTAATTTCAGAAATGCGAGCAATTACCCTCCAACCCGATGGACCAGCCCCATATGCTGAAACGGCAGAAATTGATTTTGCTATGATTCAGGAAGGGATTCGAATAAGTCAGGAAGGTACATGGCAGGAACTCTTTGATTATTTTGCGACTGTCAAGTGGTCTACATTAAAGCGAGTATCAAAGGACGCTTTAGTAGACGTGGAGTTACAGGAGCTTGCAAAGAAAAAGCGGGAAGCAGCGAAAAAAATTATGAATAAAATGAAAGAAACCTATTTTATTCGCACCCCCGCACGTTTGCTAGAAGAAATACGCTTGATGGCGCCAATAATTGGCACATTAGTGGAATTGACGACTATTTTTAGTGAGCAATTCAGACTTGCCAAGTTAGAGCGAGGTATTATTGATTTTTCAGATTTAGAGCATTATGCACTGCAAATTTTAACAGTTGAGGTAGATGGAGAGCTACAGCCATCCCCCGTAGCGCTTGATCTGAAAAAACGTTTTAAGGAAGTACTTGTGGATGAATATCAGGATACAAATATGCTACAGGAAACGATCTTACAACTTGTCAAATCAGGAGAAGAACAGGATGGAAATCTGTTTATGGTGGGAGACGTCAAGCAAAGTATTTATCGTTTCCGCTTAGCCGAACCTAAGCTCTTTATGAGGAAATATAGTGAGTTTTTGGAAACGCCTGATGCAACGGGCATGCGTATCGATTTAAATGCCAACTTTCGTAGTCGTAAAGAGGTATTGAACGCGACAAACTATATTTTTGCTCAAATTATGGGTGAGCGTGTCGGCGAAATTCTCTATGATGACAATGCGTCATTAAAGCCAGCAGCGCCCTATGATGAAAAAGAAGTACCTGTTGAGCTTGTCGTGATGCATCCTCCACAGGATGAGGAAACAGTAGACGAGCAAGAGGATAAAACTGATGAAGCATCTGAGTTAGAGGAATTAAAAAAGTCACAATATGAAGCACGCTTTATTATTGATCGTATACGACAGATGATGGAAGATGGCACCACTGTCTATGATACGAAATCAATGACAGAAAGGCCATTGAAGTATAGTGATATTGTTATTTTAATGCGCTCTATGACATGGTCGACGGATTTAGTGGAGGAATTTAAACTAGCGGGTATTCCACTTTATGCAGAGTCGTCCAAGGGCTATTTTGATGCACTGGAAGTCATGATTATATTAAATGTCCTAAAGGTAGTGGATAACCCTTATCAGGACATCCCCTTGGCTTCTGTACTGCGTGCACCTTTTGTTGGCTTGACGGAAAATGAATTAGCTAAAATCCGCTTAGCTGATTCAAAGGTACCTTTCTATGATGCATTACGACAATTTATTCGAAGTGAAGGACATGGAGTACAGACGACTACATTTGAAAAACTTCAACGCTTTATGCTAGCTTTTGAAAATTGGCGAGATTTAGCACGGCGTGGATCACTATCAGATTTAATTTGGAAGATTTATTTAGATACACATTATTATGAAATGGTTGGTGCAATGCCCAATGGTAAGCAGCGGCAGGCCAATTTACGTATCTTACATGATCGTGCATTAATGTATGAGCAAACGGCCTTTCGAGGACTCTTCCGCTTTTTACGCTTTATAGATCGGATGCGTACACGCGGAGATGATTTAGGGACTGCTAAATCAATTGGTGAAAAGGACGACGTAGTACGCCTTGTGACCATTCACTCCTCCAAGGGATTAGAATACCCTGTAGTCTTTGTGGCAGGAATGGGACGCCCATTTAATAAGATGGATTTTCATCATCCTTATTTATTCGACCAAGATTTTGGCCTAGCTGTAAAGGCCATTGACCCAGAAAATCGGATAACTTATACTTCATTACCGTTTTTGGCGCTGAAAGAGAAAAAAGAGCTGGAAATGCGTGCAGAGGAAATGCGTGTCTTATATGTTGCCATGACACGTGCAAAGGAACGTTTGATTTTAGTGGGCTCCGTGAAGAATTGGGAGAAAACACGAGACAACTGGCAGGATGCACAAAATATACCGAGTGATGCTCCGCTTCAAGAATATTTGCGGGCTAGAGCTAATAGTTATCTAGACTGGATTGGACCAGCTGTGGCAAGACATGGTGACTTTGCCTCCCAAGCTACCACTTCATATAAAGAATTGGACAGTCCATCCCATTGGTGGATACAGCCCATTGATACGAGACATTATTCGTATGATATACAGGCATTTAATGATGAAATACAACAACACCTTACAACACAAGAGGATGAGGCACTTTTATCCGAAATAACGACACGCTTTCAAGCGCAGTATACGTATCAAAAATCAACAAGAAAACGCTCTAAAACGTCGGTTAGTGAAATTAAGCGTATAGAAAACTTACAGCGTCAGGAGGAGCCAGAATATTATTTTGCTACTCCAGCTAAGCGGACTTCAACTTCTATTGCACCACGACCAACCTTTTTACAGGATCAACAGCTAACAGGCACGGAAATAGGAACGGCTGTACATACAGTGATGCAGCATATTCCACAGTTTGGCTTTGATACTATTGAAGCTGTAAAAGGCTTTGTAGCAAATTTAGTAGCAAAACAGCTACTAACAGAGGCAGAGGGAAAAGTGGTTCCGATAAAGAAAGTTTATCATTTCTTTCATACCGAAATTGGACAACGCTTTAAGCAGGCAAGACAGATACGTAGAGAAATGCCATTTACTATTAGTAGAGTAGATGAAGATGGGGATGCTCAAATCGTCCAAGGGATTATCGATTGTTTGTTTGAGGATGAATATGGTAACTGGGTCTTGCTAGATTACAAGACAGACCGCATCCTCCCACATTTTGCAAAGGAGCCCGCCCTGACAAAGGAAATAATGGGGCGTTATGCTGTTCAGCTTCGTGTTTATAGTGAAGCTATTGAATCGATTTTACAAATTAAAGTAAGTGAAAAAGTGCTGTATTTATTCGATAATGAACAAACTGTACAGGCATAAGCATTTGTTATGGAAAGCGGAGTCATGCAATTTTTGCTTGCTCTGCTTACACCATAGCTGCTATTTAAGAGGGGGCTATTTTGTGGAGTTTAAACCGACAATGTTGCAGGATCGACTGGCAACATTAGATATTTTACGAGGTATTAGTTTATTAGGTATTTTACTCGTAAATATGTATGCATTTTATTTGCCAATGCCGCATATTGATTTGGCATCTTGGTTTACAACACCATCCGATATCGTTTGGCAGAAAAATTTAGATATTTATGTACAAGGTAGCTTTTATCCACTATTTGCGATGCTATTCGGTTATGGGCTTGCCATGCAGTGGCAAAAAGCACAAAGTCGTGAGCAAAATTTCTATACGCTAGGATTACGAAGACTTTCTGTATTATTTGCCTTTGGTTTCATACATGCCGTACTCATATGGTGGGGCGATATTTTAATGGTGTACGCCTTTTGTGGGGTATTTTTAGTGCTTTTACTACGTTTAAGCCCTATTTGGTTATTGATTAGTGCAATTATCATGAATGGTTTGATGCAAGTTTTTATGTTATTTGTTTTAGGGATTATGGAGTTTAATACGAAGGTGGATGACTATTTAGATATTGTATCTGTTGAGAAGGCGATTACGGCTTATGGGACTGGAAACTGGCTAGATGCCTTTATGCAACGCTTAACAGACTTATCGATGCAAGCAAGTATAGGGATGTGGTTTGCCGCATTGTTTACTATTTTACCATATATGTTAATAGGCGCAGCTGCATCAAAATGGCGTCTAGTAGAGCGAGCAAAAGAATTAAAATGGCTGTGGCTAGCACTTGCCCTTGCCGGATTGATTATCGGCATAACAATCAAAAGTTTGCCTATTATGCTTACACGGACATATTTATTAGATTATTTAAAGGTATACATAGGTGGCCCTATCCTTTCTGTGGGATATATCGCGGTCATAGTGCTACTTTGCCTGCTGTCAATTGTACCTAAGCTACTTAGTCCTTTTGGCAAAATTGGAAGAATGTCGTTAACGATGTATATATTGCAATCCATAATCGGCACGTGTTTATTCTATCAATTTGGCTTTGGTTGGTATGGGAAAGTAAGTGTAGAAACAGGTGTATTCATTGCCTTTGGAATAATTGTTGTACAAATGATCATAGCCGAAATTTGGTTATCAAAATGGAAGCAAGGTCCGTTAGAGGCTTTATGGCGCAAATTAACGTATAAGGAAAAAGGAAAAATATGATAATATATTCCGCTTCACATGCATAATTTATGAAGATATAACAACTTATAAAATTATTGTCGCAAAAGTGAGGCAATTTCTATCATATTGTTGTATCATGTAGAAAAAAGAAGGAGCTCTTTCAATCATGAAAATTTTATCATTCAAATTAGGTGGACATGTAAGCTTTGGACCAAAAGTAAAAAAAGAAGAAGCGGTATGGGATGTACTCGCTATTCAAAATGAACTTCAAGTTCTCCCTTCTTTTTCAAGTTCAATTGTAGATGGCATTGCTTTAGGCTTTGATTTTGTTGAACAGATTCGTAAATTAGTAGAAGCAGCTGAAAAATCAGATCGTGCTAATAGTTTTAAACGTGAATTTACAGAAATCGAGTGGCTTTCACCAATCCCACGTACACCTAAAAATATTATGTGTATAGGTAAAAATTATAATGAACATGCCAAAGAAATGGGTGCAGAGGCAGCACCAACGGAATTAATGGTATTTACAAAATCACCAACGGCTATTGCAGCAGATGGACAAACGCTTTCCATCCATGCGGACCTTTCATCTAAATTGGATTATGAAGGGGAGCTTGCTATCGTTATTGGAAAACGTGGTAAAAACATTCCGAAAAACTTAGCATATGATTATGTTTTTGGTTATACAATTGCCAATGATATAACAGCTCGTGATTTACAAGAGAAGCATAAACAGTTCTTCTTAGGTAAAAGCTTGGAGGGCACTTGTCCGCTTGGACCATACCTTGTAACAAAGGATGAAATTCCGAATCCTCAGGACTTAACAGTAGTCACAAAAGTAAACGATGAAGTACGCCAAAACGGCTCGACGAAGGACATGATGTTCTCAGTTGAAACTTTAGTATCTATCCTATCTGAGCATGTAACACTAGAGCCAGGCGATGTTATTTTAACAGGTACACCAGCAGGAGTTGGTAAAGGCATGAACCCGCCACAATTCTTAAAAGCTGGAGATACAGTAAAAGTATCTATTCAAGGCATCGGTACTTTAGTCAACCATTTTGAATAATAAAAGGGAATCCGTGTGAGTCTTTACTCCGCGGATTTTTTTATTACTCCCTGTGTAAGTTGCTTTCTAGGGAGTTTCTAAGTCGCAAATAGTGTAAATTATGTGAACACTATTGTAATGTTTGAAACCCTTTCCATCGCATGGTAGGATAGAGTTTGATAGAAAAATGAATGAGGTGGGACAAACATGGGTTTTTTAACTAGCCAAACGCATTTGCATATTACTACGTGGGTAGTAGCTATTGTTATCTTTTTAATCGCTGCGCTAATGGGCAAGCAATCAAAAGGCTTACATATGACATTGCGTCTATTCTATGTACTAATTATCATTACAGGTGGGGCATTATTCATTGAAGGCATGAATTACAACATGGGCATGCTTTACGGCTTTAAATTCATAGGTGGTATTCTAGTAATTGGTATGATGGAAATGGTATTAGTACGCCAAAAGAAAAATAAACCAACTGGCATGTTCTGGATTTTATTTGCAGTATTCTTATTGATTACATTGTTCCTAGGCTTCAAGCTACCAATGGGTCAAAATTTCTTAGCATAATATTTGGTGAAAGTCGTGAAGTATGTGCTTCGCGGCTTTTATTTTTTTTAAGCAGATAGCATACTGAAATGGAAGTGAACGGACACCTTTTTGCCGTAATTCGTTCCGCATTTTCGTAAAATCTTTTGAAATGATAGCGACGTGACAGTGTTATTTGGTAAAATGACGATGGATTGGTTTGAAAGAGAGGGAATAACAGTGAAATTCAAGAAGTGGATAAGTGCGACAGCTGCATCACTTTTACTAGCTACTACATTTGTAAGTACTACACCTGTTGCGCATGCGGATGCAAAAGCGACAACATCGATTGCAGAAGAGAGCATCTATGATTTACTCGTTGACCGTTTCTTTAATGGCTCGGGCACAAACGATTTTGATACAAATACGCAAGACCCTTCGAAATTTGCAGGGGGGGATTTTACAGGTCTACAAGATAAATTAAAATTTATCGGTGAAATGGGTTATACAATTGTTTCCATTGGACCTATTTACTCTACAGAAAAATATGATGGATCTATGCCAACAAGCTATTCTACGATTGAACGCCATTTTGGGACTACAGAAGAATTCCAAAGTGTTGTAGAGGCCTATAAAGCTAAAAACATGTCTATCATGGTGGATTTCCCACTCAGTGATGTAAGTCCTAATCATGAATGGGGAAAGGATGCTGCCAAAGCAGACTGGATTGCTTCTACGAATAATGGGCAAATTCAGTGGGATTTATCGAATAAAGACGTGCAAGAAGCGCTTATTCAATCAGCCATAGATTTTGTTTCTACATATGATATTGGTGGGATTCGATTAACCCATATTTCAGATGCTGATACGGATTTTATAAATAACATGATAGCTGCATTAAAAGATACTAAAGCCTCTCTTTATGTCATAACAAATGAAGCGAGCGATGCTGATTTTGATGCAACCTTCTCAACGGAGACAGCAGAAATTTATCGTAATATCTTTAAGAATGTTGATATGGACTCGTCTAAATTAACAGAGCCATTTTCAGGAGAAAAACCGACGCAAATTATGGTAGATTCTCTAGAAACCCACCGTTTTACATTCGATTCTGCGAATGAAAATATGTTCCCGCCTACACGTTTAAAAATGGCTATGGGTGCTTTATTTATGATGCCAGGAACTCCAGTTGTCCAATATGGTACAGAAATTGCGATGAACGGGGAAGCTAAACCTGATACACATCAACTTTATAACTTTAAAACAGATGAAGAATTAATTGATTATATAAAAAATGTTCAAACCTTACGAAATCAGTCTGCCACTCTACGTAATGGTGATTTTAAAGTCATTACAAATGAAAATGGTCTACTTGTCTTTACACGTACTTCGGATGAAGAACAATGGGTAATTATGGTTAATAATACGAGCAAAACACAACGCGTGGACTTAACACCTGAACAACTGGGTGAAGGGAAAATGCTAAACGGGATTTTACATGAGGAAAAAGTTCGTATAAATGAAAAGCAAGTTTATCCAGTTATTTTAGACAGAGAAATGGTAGAGATTTATCAGGTTCGAAATGATGAGGGATTAAACGTGCCGTATATGGTTGCTCTTGGCTTAGTTTGGGTCATCTTTATTGGCTTTGTTGTCATCATCATTAGACGAGGAAAAGTTCGTCGTCAAGAACAAGACGCTTCTTAATAATTTCACAAAGAAAATAGCATGCTAGGAGTCGTCCTAACATGCTATTTTTGTTTTCATTCAGTGAAGTTCAAACAGCTCGGCAATGCCAATCATTCATGGCTTAGCCTTGATAGCTCTTATTCGTGAAGAAGATTGCGATAGTGCCCGGCCCCACATGTGAACCGATCGCTGAGCCAATCATTGTAATTTGAACCGACTGTGGAGAAAAACGCTCCTGAATGGATGCCTTTGCTTCATTGGCAAAGGCCACATCATCACTATGACTAATACCAACAATTTTATTCGTAAAGCTACCTCCACGCTCCTGCATTAAATCCAGCATACGATTAAGTGCTTTTTTACGACCACGTGATTTTTCTATCGGTACAAGCTTGCCATCTTCTACATTTAAAATAGGTTTAATACTTAGAAGACCACCTAAAAAGGCACTAGCCTTTGAGACACGCCCACCCTTAGCGAGGTAGTCCAAATCTTCAACTGTAAATAAATGCTCCATCTGAGGAGCGAAAGCGCTAATTCTAGTCGCTACATCTTCAAAGGAGGTTCCTAAATTTCTAAGTCGAACAGCTTCTTCTACAACAAGTCCATGTCCTAGTGATGCACATTTAGAGTCAATAATGACTAACTTCAATGAAGGATATTGTTCTAATACTTGATTCCGAATCATTTGAGCAGTACTATATGTGCCGGATAATTCTGAAGAAAAGGCAATATAGATACCTTCCTCCTCTTTTTTGGCTAAATCTTCAAAGTGCTTCAAGAAAAGCTCTGGCGATACTTGAGATGTTTTTGGTTGGGAACCTTGACGGATTCCATCATAAACCTCTTTGGAATCAATGGAAATGACATCTTCATATTCTTTGTTGTTCAATTGCACTCGTAAAGGGAGTAGCACGACATCATTTTCTTCATAGTAAGACTTTGGTAAATCACATCCACTATCCGTAAAAATCTTCATTCTCTTGTCCCCCTAATTTCAACTTACTTTTTAAAGCCTGTTTAGCTTTATTCAGTCGGTACTCACTTAAGTCAACCGGAAGGGGTACCACTGAATAAAGTTAAACTGGTAAAAATGGTATAGTAACTTGAAGTTACTACTTAACTATGATAATTTCAAGCGTTCGATGAGTATTTTTGCAATCCCATCCTCATTATTTGTCGTAGTTATTTCATTGGCAATATTTTTAAGGCTTGATATACCATTCCCCATCGCTACGCCAATTCCAGCATATTCAATCATCTCTAAATCATTGTCTTCATCACCAAATGCAATAATGCGTTCACGCGGAATACCTAAATCCTTTGCTACGTGTGCAATGCCTACTGCTTTATTTAAGCCACGGCGAACAATTTCTATAATATGAAGCGGTGCTCCCCAACGACGGTGTTCAATAACTTCAGCGTGTACAGCCTGTAAATGGTCACGAATAATGACAGAATTGGCTTCATTTGCCTGTATCAGTAAACTTGTAGGATTATCTAAGAGATGTGTGTATAAATCCCCAAGTGTAATTTTGGGATTACCCATATTAAAAATATTTAAGATGCGATCATCCTCTGTGTGTACATAAATATCATCTTTTACCTCAGCAATAATATTTTCATACTCATAACTATTAATGGAATGAACGACATCATGGACAACACTTAAATCAATGGGAGTGTGCATATGCTGCCAAGAGGCATTTTTAGGGTGATGCACATAAGCTCCATTAAAATTGACTATTGGTGTTGTAAGCCCAAGCTCATGATAATAAATATCACTAGCACGATATGGACGGCCAGTTGCAATCATCACTTGATGCCCCTGTTCCTTAGCCTGCAATAATGATTTTTTTGTTTTTGAGGAAATTTGTTGTTGGTCTGTTAATAAAGTACCATCTAAATCTAACACGATTAAATGCGGTTTCATAGCTCGTTGCCCCTTTCCTATAGTTTGAATAGTATCTCTTTGTCTTTCATTCGTCAAAATTTTGTCACAGTGAAAAAAGTTTGCTAACATAAAGATGAGACAAGAGTTGGGAGTGACAAGAATGTTTGTAGAAAAAGAAATGTGGGGAAATATTCCTTTATTACATATACATTCAGACAATATGAATGAAGAAACACCGGTAGTGATCTTTTTACACGGCTTTATGAGTGCAAAAGAACATAACTTACACTATGCATATCAATTGGTGCATAAAGGGGTGCGTGTCCTATTACCAGATGCAAAATTTCATGGTGATCGTAACGAAGGCCTAACAGAGATGCAAATGAACTTGAAATTTTGGGACATTGTTATAAATTCTATTCATGAAGTGGAACAATTATATAATGAATTAAAGAATAAAAATTTATTAGCTAATCATAAAGTTGGCCTAGCAGGTACGTCCATGGGTGGTATTGTGACATCAGGCTGCCTTAAGCTTTATGATTGGATTCAAACGGCTGCAATATGTATGGGTGCGCCTGGTTTTATAAAGTTGGGTGAATACCAATTACAGCAATTCATAAAAAGTGGTGTCAATTGGCCCATGACAGAGAATGATGTTCAAAAAATTAATGAGGTCCTAGCTAACTATGATGTTAGTCTAACTCCTGAAAAATTTGCGGGACGCCCGATATTCTTTTGGCACGGTGAATTAGATAAAACCGTCCCTTTCCATGAAACATATAAATTTTATGAAACATTACGGGAATACTATCAAGCAAACCCTGAAAATTTAACATTCATGGTGAATAAAAAGGCTGGACATGTTGTACCACGTGATGGAATGTTGGCAGCAACAGAGTGGCTTGCAGAGCATTTGGCATAATATGATGCATCTGCTATGATAAGGTTAACACTATGATGGAAGGAGAAATGGGAATGGATCAGGATATGAAAGATAGCATGTTAGGTGCATTAGAAAATGTAATTGACCCTGAGCTTGGAATTGATATCGTCAACTTAGGTTTAGTATATGATGTAGATTTAGATGATGAAGGTGTAGCAACGGTTACAATGACGTTAACATCGATGGGCTGTCCACTTGGCCCAGTGATTGTGGATCAAGTGAATACAGCATTAAACGAGCTTCCAGAAGTGAAAAGTACAAATGTAAATATTGTATGGAATCCACCTTGGTCAAAAGACAAAATGTCACGCTATGCCAAAATGGCATTGGGTGTACGCTAATAGTGTCTATTAAAAATCCCTGCTTATTTTTAATAAGCAGGGATTTAGCATGTAACGAATTAATCGATACGGCATACTTGTAATGGACAATTTTCGCAGGCAATCTCATTTTTTAAAAATTGTAAATCATGAATAGTAATAAAGCCTTTGTCAAAAGTCAAAATGTCATGTTTTTTTAAATCATTCAACATGCGATTAATCATTTCACGACTAGTAGCACACAAATTTGCAATTTCCGTATTTGTTAGTTGAAACTCAATAAAAATGGAACCATCCTCTAAAAGCTTACCATACGTATTAGATAGACGAATGAGCGTTGAAAACAAGGCACCCTTTTTTCCGTTTAACACTAAATCACGCAAACGACTCTGATGCTTTAAATTTTCTGTTTGTAGCCACTTCATATATTCCACCATAATCGTAGGCTGTTCTTCCAGTAAATGTTCTAATGACTGCCGACTTAAAACATATAGCGTAGCAGATTCTAAAACTTTTGCAGTCATGGAATTATAGACAAGGTTACAAAATAATGAACCCTCTCCAATGATACTATCAGGACCACATATTCGAATCGTCAATTCCTTCCCAGTTTCGGTTTCTTGACTAATCGATACAACACCCGACTTAATATAGTAAATTTCCTTTGACCGTTCACCTTCTAGAAAAATTTTATTCCCTTTATTTACTTTGATAAAAACACCATGCTTTTGAAAAAGGTCCATAATTTTTTCTAACATATTATCCTTTGAAACCATATCTCCAACACATCGCTTTCTTTTTGTAATAAATGGCGATTATTACAAAAGGACAGTGGATTTTTCGATACTTAAACATAGAAACATACCATTATTATAACGTAAATGTTTATTTATAAGTGTAAAAATTTAGTGCTATTTCTTTGCATAAGAATTGTCGAGTGATGTAAAATAAAGTTAGTCAAATAAGGTCAAACTTTTAAAAAGAACCAGAATGGGTATAAAGATTATGCGAAATAGTAAAGTAAAGGAGTGCTAATTATGCAATTTCAACAAACTGATAATCAAAAGCCATTAGAGCAATTTGGACGTAACTTAATAGAAGAAGTTAAAAATGGCAAAATGGACCCCGTTATTGGGCGCGATGAGGAAATTCGAAATGTCATTCGTATATTAACGCGTAAAACAAAAAATAATCCTGTATTAATTGGTGAGCCAGGAGTTGGTAAAACAGCGATTGCAGAAGGTTTGGCTCAACGTATTGTGAAGGGTGATGTACCAGAGGGCTTGAAAGAGTGCGTGCTATACGAGCTGGATATGAGTGCTTTAATAGCAGGTGCAAGCTACCGTGGCCAATTCGAAGAGCGTTTAAAAGGCGTATTAAAAGAAGTTAAAGATTCAGAAGGGCAAATCATTTTATTTATTGATGAAATTCATACAATTGTAGGCGCAGGCAAAACGGATGGTGCTATGGATGCAGGAAATATGTTAAAGCCCATGCTTGCTCGAGGCGAATTACACTGTATCGGTGCGACTACATTAGATGAATATCGTCTGTATATTGAAAAAGACCCTGCCTTAGAACGCCGGTTCCAACAAGTTCTTGTACGTGAGCCTTCTATTGAGGATACTGTGTCTATTTTACGAGGCTTAAAAGAACGCTTTGAATTACATCATGCAGTACGTATTCATGACCGCGCGATTGTGGCTGCAGCAGAGCTCTCCAATCGTTATATTACAGAGCGATTTTTACCAGATAAAGCGATTGATTTAATTGATGAGGCATGTGCAATGATTCGTACTGAAATTGATTCAATGCCACAGGAACTAGATGCAGTGACTCGTCGTATTATGCAACTAGAGATTGAAGAACAAGCGTTACGGAAGGAAAAGGACGAAGCAAGTAAAAAACGTCTTGAGCAATTACGAGAAGAATTGACAAAGTTGAAAGAGTCTTCTGAGGGGATGAGGCAGCAATGGGAAGCAGAAAAGGAAAAACTACATGAAATTCAGAAAAAACGGGAGACATTAGATAAATACCGTCGTGATTTAGAGGAGGCGGAAAGTAAATATGATTTAAATAAAGCTGCTGAATTACGTCATGGTAAAATTCCAACACTTGAAAAAGACATTCAGGAACTCGAAAAAGAATTAGAAAGCGGCGCAGAGTCTCGTATTTTACGTGAAGAAGTGACAGCTGACGAAATCGCCGCAATTGTTTCTCGCTGGACGGGTATTCCTGTGACAAAACTAGTGGAGGGCGAGCGAGAAAAACTATTGCGTTTAAAGGAAACCTTACATGAACGTGTAGTTGGTCAAGATACAGCTGTTCAATTAGTAACAGAGGCTGTATGGCGTGCTCGTGCAGGCATTAAAGATCCGCATCGTCCAATTGGTAGTTTTTTATTCTTAGGTCCAACAGGTGTTGGTAAAACAGAGCTTGCTAAGGCCCTAGCTGCTCAATTATTTGATTCAGAAGATCATTTCATTCGAATTGATATGAGCGAATATATGGAGAAGCATAGCGTGTCTCGATTAGTTGGAGCTCCTCCGGGTTATATTGGTTATGAAGAAGGAGGTCAACTCACAGAGGCTGTGCGTCGTAACCCTTATTCTGTTGTTTTACTAGATGAAATTGAAAAAGCACATCCCGATGTGGCTAATATTTTATTGCAAATTTTAGACGACGGCCGAATTACAGATAGTCAAGGACGTATGGTCAATTTTACAAATACAGTAGTGATTCTAACATCGAATATCGGCTCTAGTTATTTAATGGAGGCAAAAGATGACGATCCAGCTGTTGAAGACTTGGTTATGGCTGCTCTCAGACAGCATTTTAAACCAGAGTTATTAAACCGTATGGATGACATTATCTTGTTCCATGCGTTATCAAATAAACATTTTACAGCTATTGCTTGGAAGTATGTGGAGCAGTTAAGGAAACGAGTGGCAGAACAAGAAATTACATTAGCTATTGACCAAGAAGTTATCGATTGGGTTGTCCAACAAGGAGCAGATGCCCAATTTGGTGCAAGACCACTAAAGCGCTTCGTACAAAGACATATCGAAACAGCTGTGGCTAAGGAACTACTACGGGGTGAGGTATTGCCTGGAGAAACATTGCATGTAAAAATGCATGATGGCCATTGTATAGTGGAAAAATAACAGAAAAAACCTGTTTCGCATAATGCGGAACAGGTTTTTTCTAGCTGAATTAATGATGGTCTGCAGCTTCTGGTGTAGGATCGTTTGGAATAATTGCTCCAATAATAAAAATTAAGATGGAGAATACAACTGAAACGATTGCCCCTGTCTTAAAATCAAATGGTGCACCAAGTACAGAGCTGACTACATAGTTTAACATAGAAACTAGTAGGAATGACCATACGAACGTTACGATATATTGCATTAATTTCACCTCAACCGAACTTTTTTCATCATAAGTTTTTACTCATATTCATTATCATATCATAACATAAATCGAAAAAAAATGAATCTTTTATGTGAAACATGGCGAATTTGTCACAACAAATACAAGGTTTTGCATTTAATAATTATCTTGGTTTTGTGAGGGCATTTATTTTGTTAAAGGTTGTTTACAAAAAAAATAGAACCGCTATAGACTTCATACCATATGAGAGAAGTAATAAGAATACCTTCTAAAGCTGAAAGCTCCCTTTCGATAATAAAGAAATGCCGTGCTCTCAACACATTAATTTTAAATCAACTTGCGTCTGTCCTTTACTATGCGTTATAATTATGACCAGTTACTAATAATTGATAGTAAGAAAGCTGAGGGGTTGCTATATGAACGCTGGTATTTTAGGAATAGGCAAATACGTTCCTGAGAAAGTCGTGACAAATTTTGATTTAGAAAAAATAATGGATACTTCGGATGAGTGGATTCGTACGCGAACAGGCATTGAAGAACGTCATTTTGCGGCAGATGATCAGGAAACTTCAGATTTAGCAGTAGCCGCTGCTAAAGAAGCTATTAAAAAAGCGGGTATTACGCCTGAAGAAATTGGATTAATACTTGTAGCAACTGTCACACAAGATCAAACTTTCCCAAGTGTAGCATGTATGGTTCAGGAACAACTCGGAGCAGTAAATGCTGCGGCGATGGATCAAGCAGCAGCATGTGCAGGATTTATATATAGTTTAGTGACAGCTAAACATTTTGTAGAGGCAAACACTTATAAATATGTCTTAGTAGTAGGTGTTGAAAAGCTGTCAAAGGTTATTGATTGGAACGATCGAAATACAGCTGTATTATTCGGTGATGGCGCGAGCGCAGCCGTTGTAGGTCCAGTTTCTAATGGCAGAGGTATTTTATCATTCGAGCTTGGTGCAGATGGCACGGGCGGTAAAAATCTTTATTTAACAAAACAAGACACAATTGCCATGAATGGTCGTGAAGTGTTTAAATTTGCTGTGCGTCAAATGGGTGAATCAGCTGTCAATGTAATAGATAAAGCAGGATTAACAAAAGAAGACGTAGATTTTTTAGTGCCACACCAAGCAAATATACGGATTATGGAATCAGCTCGTGAGCGATTAGAGCTACCACCAGAAAAAATGTCAAAAACGATTCATAAATACGGAAATACTTCTGCAGCTTCGATTGGTATTTCCTTGGTAGATGAGCTTGAAGCAGGTAAAATTAAAGAGGATGATTTATTAGTCCTTGTTGGTTTTGGAGGCGGCTTAACATGGGGTGCCGTTGCCATGAGATGGGGAAAATAAGTAGGAAAAATGCTTGAGGGGAGTAAGACAATGAGTAAAAGACGAGTAGTAATTACAGGAATTGGCGCAGTTACACCACTAGGAAATAGCATCGAAGAAACATGGGCGAACATTAAAGCTGGTAAATCTGGCATTGGTGAGCTAACACGTTTAAATAAAGATCTTTTTGCAGCGAAAATTGCAGCAGAAGTGAAAGAATTTGATATTGAAAAATATATTGATCGTAAAGAAGCTCGAAAGATGGACCGCTTTACACATTATGCATTAGCTGCTTCAATCATGGCTATGGAAGATGCACAGCTAACAATTGATGAGGAGCTAGCTCCACGTGCTGGTGTTTGGATTGGTTCAGGCATTGGTGGAATGGAAACTTATGAGCAACAGTTTTTAACATTCCAAGAGCGCGGGGCAAGACGAGTTAGCCCATTCTTCATTCCAATGATGATTCCAGATATGGCTTCAGGTCAAGTGTCGATTCATTTTGGCGCAAAAGGTATTAACTCTTGTTCTGTAACAGCATGTGCTTCTGGAACAAATTCAATTGGAGATGCTTTTAAAGTCATTGAACGTGGAGATGCAGATGTCATGATTTCAGGTGGTGCGGAATCACCAATCGTAACGATGGCTGTGGCAGGTTTCTGTGCCAATACTGCACTATCTTTAAATCAAAATCCGCAAGAAGCATGCCGTCCATTTGATAAAAACCGTGATGGATTTATTATTGGAGAAGGCGCTGGTATTGTCATTTTAGAAGAATACGAACATGCAAAAGCTCGTGGCGCTAAAATTTATGCCGAAATTCTAGGCTATGGTGCAACGGGAGATGCTCATCATATTACTGCTCCAGCTCCAGAGGGTGAAGGTGCGGCACGTGCAATGATGCAAGCATTGACAGATGCTGGTGTAGAGCCATCACAAGTTGATTATATTAATGCACACGGCACGAGTACACCATATAATGACTTATTCGAAACGCAAGCGGTTAAAACTGCTTTCGGTGACCATGCTTATAACCTAGCTATGAGTTCTACAAAGTCTATGACAGGACACTTATTAGGGGCAGCAGGGGGCGTAGAAGCTATTTTTACTGCTCTTGCACTTAAAGAAGGTATATTACCACCAACAATTAATTTAACAGATCCAGATCCAGATTGTGATTTAGATTATGTTCCAAATGAAGCGAGAGAAGCAAATATTCAATATGCAATGAGTAATTCTCTTGGTTTTGGTGGTCACAATGCAAGTCTTCTATTTAAAAAATATGAAGCATAAATAGTACAACTAAACTCAAAAAACGTCAGCCAAATTTAATTGGCTGACGTCTTTTTTTATAGTTTTGTGAATAAATGATAAGTAAGAAGAAATAGAAAGGATGCCGTTACTTTGTTCCGTCTCTTTTTATTTTTAGTAAGCTATGGTCTCATGATCCTCTCTGTAGGGAATCTCATATTGTATTTAAATTACCGTACGCTAGGCTATTCTTGGAAAGTTGTATTTAAATTTATTTTTCAAACAACAGAATTTTATATGGCGGTTGGAGCATGTATCATCATATGCGCTGTCGTTCTTGATATAGGCTTTGATCGAACGTCAGATAGACTATAAATGATTAGCGACGTGCACGACCGAGACCCATTGCCTCTTCCATACGTTTTAATGTGGCACTGGCAATTGCATTTGCTTTTTCAGCACCTTCATCAAGGATGACGTCTAATTCAGAGGATTCTACTAAATGATAGAACTTTTCTTGAATTGGCGTTAGGTGGTCAATTACTGCAGTAGCTACGCCTTGCTTGAAGCCGCCATAACCAATGCCTTCATATTTTTTTACTAAGTCAGCAATAGATATACCTGAAATAGCCGATTCAATTGTTAATAAGTTTGAAACGCCTGGTTTATTTTCAACATCAAATGCTACGATACCGTCAGAATCAGTAACAGCTGATTTTATTTTTTTCTCAATATCCTTAGCCGTATCTAGCAACCTAATTGTCGCCTTTGTATTTGGATCAGATTTGCTCATTTTCTTTGTTGGTTCTTGTAGGGATTTTATACGAGCACCAGCTTTTGGTAATTGAATCTCTGGAATTGTTAAAACGTTGCCATAACGTTTATTAAAGCGTTCTGCCAGATCACGCGTTAACTCGATATGTTGTTTCTGATCATCACCAACTGGGACAATATTTGTGTTGTAAAGTAGAATGTCTGCAGCCATCAATGGTGGATATGTTAAAAGGGCAGCAGAGACGCTTTCTTTACCATGAGATTTATCTTTAAATTGTGTCATACGTTCAAGCTCTCCGATAGATGCAACACATTGTAACATCCATCCTGCCTGAGCATGTGCAGGCACCTCTGATTGAATAAATAATGTAGATTTTTTAGGATCGATGCCAGTCGCAATATAAGTAGCAGCTAGTTTACGAATGCTTTCTCGTAATTCTTTTGGATCTTGAGCGACTGTAATAGCATGTTGATCGACGATGCAATAAATAGCATCCCCTTCATCTTGAAGGGCAGGGAATTGCTTGAAGGCTCCTAAATAGTTACCTAAAGTTACAATTCCTGTAGGCTGAACACCTGAAAAGATTGTTGTCATGAAAATTTCCTCCTCGAATTCAAATAAAAAACATCACGCGTCCTCATTAGACTTTTTCTAATGAAGGGACGAATGATGTTTGAATCCGCGGTACCACCCAGCTTGCCTTAACGGCCACTCAGCTTCGTAACGTGAAGGGACGAGCTTTGCTAGTAGTTTACATACCTAAAACGTTCACAAAGCTAACTCGGAAGTCCATTCCATATGCCCCACGATCTGTTTTCACCAGCCACAGACTCTCTAAACGTGTACGTAGCATATGTACTACTCTTCGTCAGCGTTTTTCTCAATTTAAGTTCAAATTGATTTTATTGCATTGAATTATAGTATAAAGATTTCATTGTGTAAAGTCAGACTTTTGGCGGTGTTTTTTTTTGAGAAAAAATTATATGCTTTTTTTGTTGTGTAATTTTGTTATAAAATTAAACTTTTTTATTAAAATTAACTTGTGGTGTACACGTCAAATTGACAATTTTCTCGTTTACTTTAGTTAAATGAGAACAGCTGAGAGTCATAAAAAGATGTTTAAAATGCATGTAAAGTGGGAATAGTAGTAGTAGTTCGGAATGTTGTGAAAAAAGTATATACATTTAAAAGGTATATAAAAAGACAGAAAATTTAGCGAGACACCCATTCTTTTTTTTATTGGAACTATATTCAAAAACAGCAGAGTACTGTATAATGGTACTGTGTATTTTACATTACATTAATTCTAATTTAACACACTGGTTTATAGATATGATTACAAAATGAAAGGATGTGTCAGAAGGAATGATCGTAACTCTATTTACATCACCAAGTTGTACCTCTTGCCGTAAAGCGAAAGCATGGCTTGAGGAGCACGAAATTCCCTATACAGAACGTAATATATTTTCTGAACCACTAAGTATTAGTGAAATTAAAAAAATCTTACGTATGACGGAAGACGGCACAGATGAAATTATTTCTACGCGTTCGAAAATATTCCAAAAATTAAATGTAGATGTGGAAAGTTTACCTTTACAACGTTTATATGAATTAATTCAGGAATATCCTGGTTTATTGCGCCGACCAATTATTCTAGATGAAAAACGTCTACAAGTTGGCTATAACGAAGATGAAATTCGCCGTTTTTTACCTCGAAAAGTTCGAGCATATCAGTTGCAAGAAGCACAAAGAATGGTGAATTAATTTTATCTATTCTGAATAAAATAAGTAGTAGATGTTACAGCTGTGAGATGCATATTGTGACATCTATTTTTTTATGTTTTACTTATGTAAAACCTTCTATATAAAGTATAATAATTAATAGTGGAAAGTCATATATTTCCGTTAAAGTATGTTAAACTTGATTTAAGTTAAATAGTTTACTACAATTTCAATAATTCAAATATCTTCTGTGAAACGGTGTATATCCTTTTCATTTTATGACAGAACAGCATACAATAGTGTTAGAGACAACTGTGAATAAAAAATTTTAATGTTTGCAGTTCCTCGTGTGGTTTTACTGGTGTGGTCAAAGGTTGAAAAACAAATGCAGTATGAAGGTTAAAAAAAAAGAATAAAAGCATACTAATGAAACAAAACTGTTTTTCGACATATGACAGTGAAGGGAGATGAGGTCTAGTGGACATCGAACGTGTAAATGAAAATACACTTAAGCTCTTTATTACGTACAATGATATAGAGGATCGCGGCTATAGTCGTGAAGAAATCTGGTACAATCGAGCAAAGGGTGAACAGCTTTTTTGGGATATGATTGATGAAGTAAATACGGAGGATTATTTTGATGTAGAAGGTCCGATTTGGATTCATATCAATGCATCTGAAGTAGGCTTAGAAATCATTGTCACACGTGCACATATCTTAAAAGACGGTGAAACATTAGATGGTCATTCGAATTTTGATGAACACAAAGAGATGTTTGCACCATTCGATGAAGTTGGGGATGATCTTCTTAGCCAACTAACTCAATTTGGTGACATGGATGAATCAGAATTATTTATGGATACAGACATTTATGTATATAAATTTAAAGATATTGATGAGTTAATCCCTGTTGCAAAGCGAATGACAGACGAATTAGTGGATTCCTCATTATTTAAATATGAAAATTGGTACTATTTAGTGGTTGATTTTGGTAATGCAGATGAAGAGTTAAACCGTCACGATCGAAATGCAGTCATCAAAGAATTTTTAACGCCATCTAATTTTACGATTCATCGTTTAGAGGAGTACGGCGAAAAAATTATGGAATTTAATTGCTTTGAGACAGTTCGAAAATACTTTGCTTAAGCATTTGTTTACTTGATTTTTTAGACTGTAGTGAGACTCGGTAAATTTATCGAGATTCACTACAGTTTTTTTATACGAAATGTTCAATAGTAGCATTTTATAAATTTCAAGAAAAAGCAGCTTTTATTTTGTGATAGCTAATAATGTTTACTATAGTTGGGCTAAAAGGAGCTGATTATATGTTGATTGCCTATAACCATCTTCAGCAGCTTTTTCACCCATATCAATATACGAGAGAAGCATTGCAGAAATATAGGCGCCAGATGACATTTTTTTGTCCTCAATGTCTAGAACCAGTTCATTTAAAAATTGGTTCCTATACTATCCCACATTTTGCACATCATACGCAAAATCAATGTTCAAAGTTCTTTGCAGAAGGTGAATCAAAACTTCATTTACAAGGTAAAATTCAATTGTTTGAATGGCTACAAAAGCTTAGGCTTAAAGTGGAGCTTGAGCCCTATTTAACAGAGCTTTCTCAGCGTCCAGATTTACTTGTTGCTTTTGACAATAACAACTTCGCACTGGAATTTCAATGTAGCCCCATTACTCATGATAAATGGCAAAAACGGACAATAGGCTATGAAACAAATAACATACAACCAATTTGGCTCTTTCTAACTCCTCAAAGGAACGAAGCAATCACTGGTATTAGAAAAATAAGCATTTCCCCATTACTACAAAAGTCATTTATGACCACTTCAACAGGCCTTCCTTATTTAATGACCTTTAATGCCAAAACTGAACAATTTGTTTATTGGACGAATCTCCTCCATGTCCATGGGCATACTTTTATAGGTAAAGTACAAAAAATCTCAATAAAACAACAACGCTTTCCATTTTATATACCAACTTGTATTTCCTTAGAAGAATTTCAACAGTATTGGCAGCTATATAAACGTGCTTGCCAGCAATTTGCAAATAGGCGCCTCCTACAAAGTAAGCAGGGCGTACATGATTCATTTTTACGAAGTTGTTATGAGATGAATTTTTCTATTTCGGCAATGCCCTCTTATATCGGTATTCCCGTAAAAGAAGGGACAGCCATCTCGTTATTTGCGAGTGAATGGCAAACTATGCTGTGGTTTTTTAGTCAACAGTTAGGTTTAGAGCCTTATGATCTAAAAAAACACCATATACAAGATTTTCTAATTCAATATCACTTAAAGTATACAGGACAGGCAGTAAAGGCTGTTCAACAATATAGCCGAATATTGAAAGGAATAAAACAAGATCAGAAACTACAGGATATTTGTGAGCAAGTGTACGCACAATTATTTGCAATTGCCGCAATATACTGAGAAAATATGAGAGTATAGGGAAAAAAGCACATATAAAGGGGGCTGGCATGCACATGGCTAGTAACAGTAATCAAATTTTGGTAAGAAATGAAGTACCGAAAGAATTAACATGGCGATTAGAGGACATTTTTGCATCTGACGCACTTTGGGAAGAGGAGTTTAAGGAAGTTGCAGAACTTGCTAAAAAAGCATCTAGTTTTGCAGGAACTTTAAATAATGGGGCACAGGCATTATTAGCGGCTTTACAGTATCACGACCATATTTATGAACGTGCAATGAAGCTCTACACATATGCTCATATGCGTTACGATCAGGATACGACAAATAGTTTTTATCAAGATATGAATAGCCGTATACAAACATTAGCAACTAGTATTTCTGCGGGGCTATCATTTTTAACGCCAGAAATTTTGGCATTAAATGAGGAAACAATTGAAAGCTATTTAGCTGAAAGTCAAGACCTACAATTATATAAGCAATCTTTAAAAGAGATTACAATGGCACGTCCACATGTCTTACCAGCGGAACAGGAAGCATTACTGGCTCAAATGTCTGAGGTCACTGGCACTGCATCTAATACATTTAGCATGTTAAATAATGCGGATTTGGAGTTCCCTTTTGTAAAAAATGAAGAAGGGGAAGAAGTACAACTTACACATGGTAACTATATTAAGTTTTTAGAGAGCAAAGATCGCTCAGTTCGTGAAGGGGCGTTTAAAGCCATGTACGAAACATATGGCAAGTTTAAAAACACGTTTTCTTCAACACTAACAGGGAATGTGAAGAAACATAATGTGAGCGCTCGTATTCGCCATTATGACTCAGCACGTGAGGCAGCGATGTCTAATAATTTCATTCCTGAAAATGTTTACGATCAATTAGTAGAAACCATCCATAAGCATTTACCTGCAATGCAGCGTTATATTTCGTTACGTAAGAAGCTTTTAGGTGTGGATGAATTGCATATGTGGGATTTATTTGCACCACTTGTAAAAGAAGTAGAAATGAAGGTTACTTACGACGAAGCTAAGGATATTTTAGTGAAGGCTTTAGCACCATTAGGAGAGGAATATCAAAATATCGTACAAAACGGACTAGATAACCGTTGGGTAGATGTTTTAGAGAATAAAGGGAAACGAAGTGGTGCATACTCGTCCGGTGCCTATGGAACAAATCCTTATATCCTAATGAATTGGCAAGATAATGTGAATAATCTATTTACGTTGGCACATGAATTTGGTCATAGTGTTCATAGTTATTATTCAAGAAATAATCAGCCATTTGTTTACGGGGATTATTCTATTTTTGTGGCTGAGGTTGCTTCGACATGTAATGAAGAATTATTAAATGACTATTTACTCAAAACCATTGATGACCCTCAACAAAAAATCTATTTATTAAATCATTGGTTAGACGGTTTCAGAAGTACAGTTTTCAGACAAACAATGTTTGCTGAGTTCGAACATCTAATTCATCAAATGGATAAAAACGGTGAATCTTTGACAGCTGATCGATTGACTGAAGTGTATTATGAACTTAATAAAAAGTACTTCGGTGATGATATGGCTGTGGATGAGGAAATTGGTTTAGAGTGGGCTCGCATTCCGCACTTCTACTATAATTACTATGTTTATCAATATGCGACAGGTAAATCAGCAGCTACAGCATTGAGTAAACAGATTTTAGAGGAGGGTAAACCGGCTGTAGAACGTTATATTAATAACTTCTTAAAAGCAGGTTGCTCGGATTTCCCAATTGAAGTATTAAAGGCAGCAGGTGTTGATATGAACGTTGCGAAGCCAATAGAGGATGCTTGTAAAGTATTTGAAGATCGTTTAAATGAATTAGAAAAATTATTGTTGAATAACTAATTAATGAGGCTATAGGAATATTCCTATAGCCTCATTTTTTTTATAGGTAGCTTTATTTGAAAGGAAAGAATAATGATTTTTTTTGATTTCTAAATACTTTAAAAGAGTGCATCTAGGAAAAATACTGTTTGAAATCGCTTTCTATTTGACAAATTTGTGAATCTAGTATTGGATTCATTGCTAAATATATTATTCCGTGATAGAGTAATTCTTGTGAAATAAATCACAAAACAAACATACACCCCTTTGTTTGAACGTGAACATTTCTCCCATCCCCTTTGTGAAAAAGAAGCGTCTCTATCGGTCGAGGATAGAGGCGTTTCTTTGTTTTTTTATAGTATAAAATAAGGACTCAACTAATGATTAGTTAAGTCCTTAACGTTTATTATTTAAGACGCCATAAAGTAGCGTGAGTTGTCTGGATTCGTTCAATCTTTTGTTGCAGCATACGTTTCTTTAGTTCACGTTCAGCTGCTTGTTCTGTTAATGAATAGATAAATGCTATTTCATTTGTAGAAAGTGTATGGAATTTTGAAAATAAGTCCTCTATTGATGGTAAAGGCTGACGTACCAGCTGTTCATTGAGCATTTCTTGTAAAATATGTTCATAAACTTCATAGGCATAGCTACCACTAACTTTTAGTCCCTCATCTTCAATACATTCATTGAAAAATACAATACTAGGGACTTCGTCAACTTCCATTTCACGTTTAATGTATAAATCACATTGGAAAGCGCGTGCTGCTTCCTTTGAACCGAAGTCAACGGTGAATTCAGTCATATCTAATTGAATATCCTCTGCGATTTTTAAAAGAGTAGCATAGGAGTTTACATCTTGATGGCTTAGTAATACATATTCTTGTAATTTCGATAAATATCGTGCTCCGGCGCGTTTTCCCTGTAATTCGGCCGCTTTAATAGCGATAGAAGGTAATACAGGATGATTAATATCTAGCTCTATGCCTGAGATACAGCCCTTTACACGCTTACTTAAGCAGTTTAAAGAAGTAAGCTCAGTGCTTAAAACAAAACGCCAAGTGAAGTAATGGTTGTATTCAAGCTGTAATTTACGGAGCACAGCTTGCATGCTAAAAGCTTCAGGACAAAGTGGATCCACGAAAATATACAATTCAATAGGCTTATTGGCAGTAGAAATCGTTGGCGTTGGTTCTTGTAGCATTTGAATATTATTCACGTAACAATTCCCCCTCATCGTCATTAGGCGTATTAACCATGTGATGAGCTGTTAATACTAAACGTTGATAATAAGTTTCACGGAACTTTCCTTCCAAACCTACTTCATCCATAGCTTCTGACATACATTCCAGCCAAGCCTGTGCGCGGTCTGGTGTAATTGGAAAATTCATATGACGTGCACGCATCATTGGATGTCCATGTTCTTCAGTAAAGAGATTAGGTCCACCTAAATACTGTGTTTGAAATTGAATTTGCTTACGGGCTGTCTCTGTCAAATCCTTTGGAAAGATTGGAATAAGATCAGGATGCTGAGCAACTCTTTTATAGAACGCATGAATAAGCTCTGCCAGTTTTTCAGCCCCCAGCTCCTCATAAGGAACAGTGTATTTTCGACTCATAGGTTATATGCTCCTTTAATTCTTTATATCGTAAAGTACCATTTATATACTCCGTCATCAGTAAAATGTGAATTTCTTGTGACTACCTTCATTCTATCAACGTCTTTTCGTTTTCACAAATAAAGAGCTCTTTCGAATTGTTGTTCGCTATAAAAGCACAAATTTCACCACAGCGGGTGAAATTTGTTAGAAAAAAGATAGATAGTAGGAATAATGCGATTACACTGTGAAGTAATTCATCACTTTTTTGACATAATTCTGTGTTTCTTTGAAAGGAGGAATGCCTCCATATTTTGTGACACGAGAAGCGCCTGCATTATAGGCAGCTAATGCTAGTGTAGGATCATTATCAAACTTATCTAGCATTTGACGCAAATACTTTGCCCCAGCCATAATATTTTGTTCTGGATCAAAAGCATTCGTAACCCCTAGATACTGTGCTGTGCGAGGCATTAATTGCATCAAGCCTTGCGCGCCTGCATGACTAACAACGGATGGATTAAAATTGGATTCCTGCTTAATGACGGCTGCAATAAGTTTTTCAGGCACACCATATGTAGCTGATGCTTTTTCGATAATAGCAGCATATTGATCTGCTCCTGCCAAAGAGTTTGCATAGGCAGTTGAGCCAATTACATGATCAGAAACATAGGAGTCGAGTTTTGTATTCCCATAAGAGGTTGCTAATGCCTGCTTAACAGAATCAGGAATGTACACAGCATTAGAACCTTTGTATAACAATGATTCAAGTGTAGCTTCTGATGTATTAGCCAACTGATTGAAGATATCAGCGTTTGCTGTGCCTCCACCTAGTAGGCTCGATAATGTGGCATTGCTAGCAGTTGAAGCATCTCCCAATAATTCATTCATCATGTCAGAAAAAATAGATTGATTGTCTGTTAAAGCGTTTGTAGATGAACCATCTGTCGAACCAAGTGTTTGTAATGCTTGAATCTCCATTAAAGATCTTAGTGATTGAATATCCAAGAGGTTAGTCACCTTTCTTTTTAAACTATTATGAATTTTGCTGCTGTAAAGCCTTCATGAAGCGGGCGATTTTCTTATCAGTTTCTTGCTTTTGAATACCATGTTGTTGTAAAAATTCGTCGAAGATTGCTTTCCCTTTTATGGCATCTTTTGCTTCATATTCTACCTCATAATCGTCGCACTGCAAATAGTAAGAATGGTCAAAAACAAGAAGCCCCTCTTTATACGGAATTTCGACACGATCTGTAGTAAGCGAACCAAACACACGTAATTGGTCTAAAGGAATGCTATGAATGGCAAGTTTTTTGGCGACCTCTTGAGCGAAAAAGCCTTCGCCCTTCAGCATTTTCTGAGCTTGAGCCGCTGTTAATTGATCTGTAGTTTCAAGGTGGGCATGCTCAGTATTTTTTTCTTTAAGTGTACATTCATAATATTCACCAATTTGTCTAATACGCAATCCACTTTGTAGCTTGCGAATAGCCTGAGTAGCTGTGTCGAAATAATGATTTGTTTGACGATGAATAGCATTTTTATGAATGTGGAAATCTTGTAACAGTTGCTCGTATTGATGTTTAGTTAGGAGATTTTTAAACTCGATTTCAATTTCTTGTGTCATATTTATTCACCTATTTATTTTTTTATTTTTCATTCGCTGTTTCGCTTGATTTAACATTTACACACTGCAACTATTTACCCTCTGTGCTAAAATAAGAGGAAGAGTACAACGAAAAGGGGAACCGCACGTGCGTAAAATTTACACAATAGAAACATCGAATTTTGAACAAGATCAACTTCATTTTAGTTTAAACGACAATGAAGTAAATTTACAGTTAAAACCTGCTGGACAACTTATTGCAGATTCAGATGATTTTGCATTTATTTATTTACTGGATGCAGGTGAAGACTATCATTACTTGCGTTTTCCACCGAGTAGTTGGGAGAATCTTGTACATATTTTACAAAAAAAGAAAGATCCAATACTACGAATAAATGATGAAGCAATCGAGCTTATTAATTTCTACGATGAATTGGAAATGCTCGTGTATAATATTGAAGGAAATTACAATTACGGGGCAGAATTTGTCCAAACAGTGGAACAACACTTCAAGGCAATTCTCGCTGAATAGAAAGACAAAACGAACAGACGGTGTTCGATACCGAATGTCGGGAGGTTTTTGTGATGGGACAATGGGAAATATTTTTAAGTCCTTATAAACAAGCAGTAGATGAACTAAAAGTAAAATTAAAGGGCATGCGTTCACAATTTGGTATTGTTAATGCCAATTCACCTATCGAATTTGTAACAGGACGTGTGAAGCCCTTAGCAAGTATATATGATAAAACATTGGAAAAAGGGTTAGCCTTTGAGCCATCTAAACAACTTGGTGATGAACTCGGTGATATTGCCGGTCTTCGAATTATGTGTCAATTTGTGGATGATATTGCTACAGTAACTGAGCTTATCCGTCAACGAAAAGATATGCGTGTAGTGGAAGAACGCGATTATATTACACATAATAAACCAAGTGGTTATCGCTCTTACCATATGATTGTTGAATACCCTGTTGAAACGATTCAGGGCAAAAAGGTAGTGTTAGCCGAAATCCAAATACGAACACTCGCTATGAATTTTTGGGCATCTATTGAGCACTCTTTAAATTATAAATATAAGGGCATGTTCCCAGAGGAAATAAAAAATCGCTTGCAAAGTGCTGCTGAGGCAGCATTTCGCTTGGATGAGGAAATGTCATCTATTCGTAGTGAAATTCAAGAAGCGCAGGCGTATTTCAGCGAATATAAGGAAGCATCGAATCCTAATTTATTATCGGAGAAGGAGCGTGACTAACAATGAAATTTGCGATTCAATCACGTCGAGATGCACAATCCAATGAACTAATGGAGCTAGCTAAAACCTACTTACAGGATTTTGGCTTAACTTATGATGAGGAAGCACCAGAAATCGTTGTCTCTATTGGTGGAGATGGGACACTTTTACATGCCTTTCATCGATATTCTCATTTATTAGATCAAGTGGCATTTGTGGGCATCCATACAGGACATCTAGGTTTTTATGCAGACTGGAAGCCATCTGAATTAGAAAAGTTAGTTTTGTCCATTGCTAAAAAGGATTTTAATGTGGTGGAATATCCACTGTTAGAAGTGAAGGTGGAGCATCATAATGCAGCATCGAATACGTATCTAGCTTTAAACGAGGCAACAGTTAAATCGCCAGATGTAACACTTGTCATGGACGTTGAGCTAAATGGCAATCAATTTGAACGTTTCAGAGGAGATGGTCTTTGTGTGTCAACTCCTTCTGGAAGTACAGCCTACAATAAAGCGCTTGGTGGGGCAATCATTCATCCAACTTTAGCAGCACTTCAAATTACAGAAATCGCATCCATTAATAATCGTGTATTCAGGACAGTTGGTTCTCCATTAATTTTACCCGCTCACCATCATTGTGTATTACGTCCAGTAAATGAACAAAACTTTAATATGACAGTGGACCATTTACAAATTACACAGGGTGATGTAAAGGCAATTGTATTTAACGTGGCTAATGAAAGGGTACGTTTCGCACGTTTCCGTCCATTCCCATTTTGGGAACGTGTGCATGAATCATTCGTTGCAAATGAGTAAGACGGATACTAGATTTACATTGCGCTTTGTGGCTAAGAAAGAGGGTCAATTATTACGAGAAGCCCTACAAGAATGGCGTATATCTAAGCGAGCACTAACTGCTATAAAGTTCAATGGAGGGTTATTGACGGTCAATGGGATTGAACGAAATGTAAGATATGCCCTTCAAGTTGATGATTGTGTAGAAGTGACATTTCCTCCTGAGGAAAAGAGTGAGGGGCTCACGAGCGAACATGGAGATTTGGCTATAGTATATGAAGATGATACAATCTTGGTGTTAAATAAACCGGCTAACCAAAGCACCATCCCCTCACGTGAACACCCAACCAATAGTATTGCCAATCTTGTTTGTGGCTACTTTGAGCAGCAAGGATTAGCATCCACTGCTCATATTATAACGAGACTTGACCGAGATACATCAGGTTTACTCTGTATTGCCAAGCATGCACACATTCATCATTTAACAGGCTTGGCTCAGCGTAATGGTGAGATTTCAAGGAAATATGAGGCAATTGTCCACGGACATGTTCATCAGGATAGCCAATCAATCGTAGCACCAATTGGGCGTAAAGAAACGAGCATTATTGAGCGAGAGGTTCGTGAAGATGGGCAATATGCTCATACAGATGTAACTGTAATACAACGTTTTTACTTAGGGGCTGAACCGATGACACATATAGGGCTTACATTGCATACAGGACGTACACATCAAATTCGTGTACATATGTCGTCGTTAGGTCATCCACTTGTTGGCGATGAGCTTTATGGAGGAAGTCGACTTCATATGGACCGTCAGGCACTACATTGTGTGTCCTTAAATATGACACATCCCTTAACAAGTGAACATTTGCAGTTCACAAGTATGCTTAATGAAGATATGCAAAATTTGCTTAAAGAATCTTCCACTTAAAATCATGATAAGGAGATGTTCGCACAACGGGCATCTCCTTATCATTTTTGATAGTAAATAAAGGGTTCTTTACGCGTTTTTCATCTTCTAAGTACAAATATAAGGTATAGTCAAATAGAAAACATCACGATTTTTAAGAATGGAATTCCATTATATTGAAGCCATACAAATCCTATTGAAAATAAACAAAAAAGGGTTTGCAGAAGGGAATAATACGCTCTATTATATAGAAGGTAGATTTACGGTATTGTCCGTAACAAAGATGGATAGTTCGGAAGGAGGGGACAAGCATGATAGAGGATAGAAATGAAAAGGATGATGTGCAATTTGACGAAGCACATTTACGAGAAATGCTCGAAGCACATAATATTGACGCATTCCGTGATGAGTTTTTAGAACTTCATCCATATGATCAGGCAACGTTTTACGAAAAGGTGGAACCTGACATAAGGAAAATCATCTATTCGTTCTTGTCTCCGACAGAAATGGCTGATATTTTTGAGGCAATCGATATTGAAGATGATGAGTATAAAGCGTATCTAGCTGAAATGGATCCATCTTATGGGGCGGAAATGCTTTCTCATATGTATGCAGATGATGCAGCAGATGTTTTAAATGAACTGGATATGGAGCAACGTGAAAGTTATCTGGAAATGATGGATGAGGAAACGGCTGAGGAAATTAATGAGCTATTAAGCTATGATGAATACACGGCTGGTTCCATTATGACAACTGAATATGTCGCTATTCCAGAAAACTCTACAGTGCGTTCAGCCATGGCAATTTTACGTAAAGAGGCACCAGATGCAGAGACCATTTATTATATATTCGTAGTAGATGAAGAGCACCGCTTGACAGGTGTTATTTCATTAAGAGATTTAATTATTGCTGAAGAGGATACACTTATTCGTTCTATTATGAATGAACGTGTCGTTATGGTACATGTAGGAGATGATCAAGAGGAAGTCGCACATATTATGAAGGATTATAATTTCTTAGCGACACCTGTTATTGATGACAAAGGTGAATTACTTGGGATTATCACAGTCGATGATATTATTGATGTTATGGATGAAGAAGCGTCTGAGGATTACTCTAAGTTAGCCGGTATTTCCGATATGGATAAATTTGATGTCACACCATTCCAAGCTGCTAGAAAACGTTTGCCATGGTTAGTGGTACTACTGTTTTTAGGAATGCTAACAGCAAATTTAATGGGCCAATTTGAAGATACTTTAGATAAGGTTGCCTTATTGGCTGTCTTTATTCCGTTGATTTCAGGAACATCCGGAAATAGTGGAACACAAGCTTTGGCCGTAGCCATTCGTGGTATTGCTACAGGAGATGTAGAAGAACATAGTAAATTCAAATTACTACTACGAGAAGCGGGCACAGGCTTAATGTCAGGAATTGTTTGCGGCTTAATTGTCATTGGTATCGTTTATTTTTGGAAGCAAGAACTAGTACTTGGGATGTTAGTAGGTGCCGCACTTTGTGGCTCGATTTTAGTTGCGACATTAGCAGGCTCTTTTATTCCATTGTTAATGCATCGATTGAAAATAGACCCAGCTGTTGCTTCTGGCCCGTTTATTACAACTTTAAATGATATTACCAGTATTTTAATTTATTTAGGTTTAGCAACGGTTTTCTTAAGTCAAATAGGCTAAGAACCAAATTACTTTCCTTCGCATATTGTATGGAAAAAGGGGAAGTGAGTATTGTGGATCAAGAACCACGCTTGTTTATAAAATCACCATCATATTTTTTAAATATTTCTAAGGTGTTGCATGAACTTGATTTGGATGAAAGTACATCTGTATACGTAAAGGACCATACTTATGTAGAGGAAACAGTTGAAGAGGAAGACGTTGTAAAGGATGTGCAGGTAGATCCGTATTTACTAAAACAACTTCAATTTTTAGAGAAACCATTTCGTCAGCGCGCCTATCAGCCACTTTTAGTTTGTTTAAAAGATGGTAGAAAATTAACGGGCTCTGCTTCAGATGTACAAAATGATTCTTTAATGCTTACCTCACTCGAATTAAAAACACAGGAAATCATTTATTTTGAAGATATAAAACAAGTACTATGGCGTGGCAGACAATTACCAACATTATAAAAAAAGTGTACAGCAGAGGATGCTGTACACTTTTTTATGTGTGTGTGTCAAAGGTGAAAGAAATTAGTCACAAATCCCTAAGTCAACATCAGCGATACATTGTACAGCACAGAAGCAAGATAAGTCTACAGTAATACAGCTATCTGTTGAGTTCCAATCATCCACTTTACAGATTTTTTTCATATTTACGCAACAGCCGTCACGACTTAATAAATCTACTGTACTTTCGCTAGAATCGAATGTACATAGAGGCTCTAAAACACGTAAAGTCGCACAACACTCATCAAACATATCTTCAACGCGGAAGAATACGGATGTACAAATACAAGGATCTGCAGTTGGGGAATTAAAGAATGCTTTGAAAGGAGTACCGTCTTTTGTAATTAACATAAATACACGTGTATCTGCTTGAGAGCGTGCAGGACTAACAATCCCGCCTAGTGGTTCTAAGAAACAGTTAGCTGTACATGGAGAACACTCATCTCGCACCGCTTGATTTTGAATATCTAAAATAGCGCGAACTACGTCACAAACGCAGCCTGCTGAATGGATTGGTCCAATAGGATTTGTTGGCTTACCACAACCCATATTGTCACCTCCTTTCCTCGTTACTACTTCTACAATATGTACTTTTCAAATTTGGACTCGGGCTATTGTATATATGAATAGTTTTTTTATGTGTGGAGAAACTTTAAAGAAAAGGAGGGTAAAACTTGAGGCTACTTGGAATGACGTTACCTCTCTTAGTCGTTTTATTGCTGTTAAATGGTTGTGCTGAAAAAGAAAAATTTATCGTCTACGGTCCATCTCAGAATGGAAGTGAAGTCGAAGCCCTTATAAAAGAAGAGGACTATGTGGAACGTTCAACCGTTATCCATTATGACGATAGTATGCTTGTTGCAGTACAAATTAAACCATGGGAAAAGTGGAAAAAGACTAAGTTAGAGAAAAAGTTGCAAAAAAAATTTGATGAGAAATATCCAAATAAAGATGTGTTTGTTTCAGCTGATTATAAAATTTTTTATGAAGCCAATAAAATAAAAAAGGATAAGATTGAAGATAATAAATTGAGCGATAAAATTAAAGAACTTAAAGAGCTTGCAAAGGAGAAGACATAAATGGAAAAAGAGCAATATCAGCAATTGGAGCAAAATGTAACACCAAAGCCTCCATATATAAAGAATGTAGCAAAGGCGTTTTTTGTCGGTGGTCTTATTTGTACAATTGGCCAAGCTGTGTCCCTTTTTTATATTATTTTCTTCAATTTTACAGAAGCCACAGCTGGTAATCCAACCGTAGCAACAATGGTATTCTTTGCCATGTTGCTCACAGGGCTTGGTCTATATAAAAGAATTGGCCAATTTGCTGGGGCAGGCTCATCAGTACCAGTAACCGGATTTGGTAATGCTGTAATTTCCGCAGCTATTGAGCATAGATCAGAAGGCTTAGTATTAGGAGTTGGCGGTAATTTATTTAAACTAGCAGGATCAGTGGTTTTATTTGGGGTAGTCGCAGCATTTTTCGTAGCACTTATTAAATATATCTTCGTGGTGATAGGAGTGGTTTCATGGTAATCATTTTTCAATCGAAACCATCCCTATTAGCAGGGGGTGTTGTAGCAGGACCTTTAGAGAACCGGAGTATTTTTAGTCAGTATTTTGATGCTGTTTATGATGATGAGCGTTGGCAAATGAAAACCAATGAACAGGGGCATCGTAAAATGATTGAAGAAGCCTGTGATGCGGCTATGAAGAAAATGAAGGTACAAAGTGGAGATATTGATTATTTAATGGGTGGGGATTTGGTCAATCAAATGACACCGACCAATTTTGCTGCAAGAGATTTGGAAATCCCGTTTATTGGATTGTTTTCTGCATGTGCCACCTCCATTTCTTCTGTCATTATTGCCTGTCTGTTAACAGAGTTAGGTGCTGCTAATTTTTCATTAGCGGGTGCATCAAGTCAGCATAATGCGATAGAACGTCAATTTCGTTATCCTATCAATTACGGTGCACAAAAGCCACAAACTGCTCAATGGACTGTAACAGCAGCTGGCTATGCGCTAATCGGTAAACACCGTGAAGATTATCCCTCTATCGAAGCCGCCACAATTGGAAAGTCTGTTGATTACGGTATGGATGATCCTTTCCATATGGGTGCTGCAATGGCACCAGCTGCCTTTCAAACGATTCAATCTCATTTACAACAACGCAATCAAAAAATTTATCATTACGATTTAATTTTAACGGGCGATTTAGGTCAGCTGGGCTTAAAGCTTTTGAAGGGTATGCTAGTTGAAAATGGTGTGAAAAATGAGGAGCTAACCCTGCTGCGTGATGCAGGCGCTGAGTTTTATGGACAAGATGAATCCTTTCAATCAGGGGCAAGTGGTGCAGGCTGTTCAGCAGCTGTTTTTTTTAGTTACGTTCTCCAACAGATGCGAGCGGGTAGCTATAAGCGTGTATTACTAGTAGCAACTGGGGCATTATTGTCTCCACTATCGTTTCAACAGGGTGAGACGATTCCATGTACGGCGCATGCGATCGAAATTACAATGAAATGAGGCATAAATTATGGTAATGACATTTGTATTTGCATTTATTGTTGGAGGCATTATTTGCGTCATCGGCCAATTATTAATGGATGTCGGTAATTTAACACCGGCTCATACATTAAGTACACTCGTTGTCCTCGGTGCTATATTGGATGGCATGGGGTTATATGAGCCATTAATTAATTTTGCTGGCGCAGGAGCTACCGTACCCATTACCTCTTTTGGTAATTCACTAACACACGGAGCAATGGCTGAGGCAGAAAAGCATGGACTGGTTGGCGTCTTAACAGGAATGTTTAAAGTAACAAGCTCAGGTATCAGTGCTGCTATTGTTTTTGCCTTTATCGGTGCATTAATTTTTAAGCCTAAAGGAAATATCGACTAGACGAATACCCCTCCCATTTCTACAACCAAAACATATTATAGGTTGTAGAAGGGAGGGGTGCTTTTATGGGATATCAAGGCTGGTCCTCACAACCGTATGGAAATAATGTTGGTGGGTGGAACAATAGCTATTGCGGAGGCAATAACTATAGTTATTGTGGAGGCAACAACTCTGGCTATGGTTCAACATTTGTTCTAATCGTTGTTCTATTTATTCTTTTAATTATTGTTGGCGCTACTTACATCTAATTTGATGAACATATTGTAAAGGCTTTAACTCTTATTTAGAGGGTTCACACCTAAATAAAGTTAAGGCCTCCACCATTTGTGAATGCTTCGGGCAAGTCGCAAGGTCAATTTGAGTTTTAATGATAGGAGGGAAAACATGCATCGCTCGTTATTTAATTCAATTGAGCAAAAAACAGGTGTTTCGATGGATGAAATCTTCGCATTAGCCAATGCCATTCAACATGCGGATTTTACAAGTGAAAAACAAGTAAGAAAAATCGTACGACGTGTTGCTAAAATATCTAACAGAACGATTACACAAGAGTTAGAGGATAAATTAGTACAATCTATTATTCAAGATGGAGCATCACTAGATTTCGATAAAATCACTAGAATGATGAAGTAGCGCATGGCATATCTACTTGGCAAAGCAGCTTGTTACGATAGAGTAGATAAATGGTGGCAAGCGAATTTTAGTTTAAAAAAGGGTGTTACGACATTGAACAATATCGTAACACCCTTTCATTAAATTTTTTTCTCCATTGCTCGATGTGGGATACCAGCATCCAAAAATTCTGGAGAAGTTACCGCATAGCCAAGCTTTTCATAAAAGGGAATCGCATGGCTTTGCGCGTGAAGCTTCAATGTTTCTTTAGAGATGGAAATGGCATATTTCTCCATTTCTCTCATTATTAAAGCCCCTAGTTTTTTACCGCGTTGAGATTGTAAAATACAAACCCGTTCAATTTTTGCTGTATTCTTTTCAATACTACGTAAACGAGCTGCTCCTACAGGCTCATCATCATCATACATAATAAAATGCGTTGCAGCTGCATCTTCAGCATCACATTCCAAGTGGAGTGGAACGCCTTGCTCTTCAACAAATACTTTTTTTCGTACAGCAAACGCATCATCATGTTCTTCCTTTGTTTCAACAATCTTAACGTTATACAATCATCACTCAGCTCCAGACAAACGGAATGTTTCGTATGTTGTCCATGAACCATCTTCTAATTGATATAGAAGATGAATGCGATCAATTGTATCCTTTTCATCTACACCAGTCATACGTAATTGACCAAAAATGTCGTCATGCTCGGAATCTGACATTTTTTGAGCGATTGTAATATGAGGTACAAATACATGTTTCGTTTCCCCATAAGAAATATTTTCTTGGATTTCATGTTGGAAAGCAGCTAATTGTTCAGTTGGCTCAATGCGGAAATAAATAGCATTGGTTGTAGGGAAAAACGAACTGATGCGTGATGCATGAATGTTTAAAGGCGCATATTTAGCAGCAAGTTCATCTAATTGCTTAACGATGGTTTGAATTTCTTCTTCAGACGCATCAAAGCTGTCTTTTAACGTCATATGCGGTGTAATCTTCGCGAAATGGGGATCATATCGTTTGCGATACGTGTTCGCTAAATCTTGCAATTTTTTTGATGGAAATGCCACAATACCGTACTTCATAGTCCATTACCTCCCGTAAATAAACAATTTTTCTATTTAAGTATATCAGAAAATCCACTTTTCGTAATTTAATCACTCACATTAATTAAAATTTTCAATTAATGCACGTCGAAGGTCGGGTTTCCAATATTTCCATGTATGATTGCCATCAAACTCGTCATAAAATATAGAAAACCCTTTATGAATCATAAGATCATGGAGCTGACGATTAGGTGTTAAAAAATCCTTCACAGATTTATCCATAGTGACTACTTGATCTTCACCCTTGCCAACTATATGGTAAATAGAAATGGCTGCTGGATCTTTGAAGTTTTCGACAGCCTTCAAAACTTCCTCATCCACGTATGGTGATTGTAGAATAACCTTACCGAAAATACTTGGATACTTTAATGCGGCCATTAAGGAAGCTGTAGCAGCCATCGAATCTCCAATCACTCCGCGACTCATACCCATTTGATACGTGGAAAATTCGTTATCTAAATAAGGTACTAGCTCATGTGCTAAAAAGCGAAGGTAAGCTTCATGCTGCTCACCGCTAGGAATATATTTATGACGTCGATCGTTAATATCTTTGTATGGAACAAATGCAATAATTAAATTTTCGATTTCATAGTCATCAATCAGTTCATCAGCTAGTTTTGTAATACCGCCAAGCTGGAAATAATCTTTACCATCCGATGCGATTAGAATGTTGTATTTATATAGTGGAGAATAATTTGCAGGAACATAAATATAGAGCTGTAATTCTTCCTGTAATGCTTCACTATAGAATGTTAAATCCTGTACTGTTCCCTTATCCAATGATGACACTCCTTCTTGTGTTTGTAACAAAATTGTACCATATTACAAAAGTAAAGGTATAATAGGTTGGGCTAGCACTATACTAGCAATAAAATCGAAATGAGGGGTAGCTATGCATAATAAAAGTATCCGTGTGCACTCTGATGAAGTAGCCAAGGCAGCACATGCTGCGTTAATTCGTAGAGGTGTAGCGATTGAGGATATCGCAAAAATTGTTTACGAAATGCAAAAAACCTATAATGAAGGTTTAACACTGGATCATTGTGTTCATTCGGTTGAGCGTGTACTGCGTAAACGAGAAGTGCAACATGCACTTTTAGTAGGAATTGAATTAGATGAGCTAGCTGAGAAAAAATTATTATCATCACCATTACAGCAAATTATTGAATCTGATGAAGGCTTATTTGGTGTGGATGAAACGATCGCACTAGGATCTGTATTTACATATGGCAGCATTGCAGTAACTACTTTTGGTCATTTAGACAAGCAAAAAATTGGGATTATTAAAAAATTAGATACAGAGCCTGGGCATCACGTTAATACGTTTTTAGATGATTTAGTTGGCAGTATCGCGGCTTCTGCAGCATCTCGCATTGCTCATCGTATGCGTGATTTAGAGGAAGAGGGCGAAACATTTGCAGATATCGAGCCAGAAGAGCTAGGACCAAAACCAAAATCACATAATGAAATATAAAATGAGTTTCTACTATAAAAAAAGAGCCTTTTACAATATGGAGAAGGGTAGACAAAAGCCATTGAGTTTTATTCTCAATGGCTTTTCTCATTTTTATCCTAACTATAAAGAAGACTCATATAACATCACTTTATATTACTTTTTATCGTTATAAGCTTTTAAAAATTCTTTTACTTTTTCGCTATTTGCTTCGAGTTTTAACCCAGTGTCAATTAAAGGAGATACAGTTGATACGGCAGGTTTTTTATTGCCTTGGTAATAGCTAATGAACTCGTCTTGGTTGATGGAGTACAAAATCGCTTTACGTAAATCAGCTGAATCGGAAACTGCACGACCAGATGTATTCATTTGTAAATAAGAAACAGCATTGCTATCGGCTGTATTTAAAGTTAATTTATCGTCTGAATTCACAATATCTAGCTTTGTTTCTGGAACTGTTTGAAGAACATGAATTTCTCCATTCCGTAATGCTGATAAAGCACTATCAACATCAGAGATGAAACGAACATTGATTTTTGAAATTTTTGGTTCATACTCACTACCAGCACGGTATGCAGGGTTTTTCACAAATTGTGCTTCATAATCATTTTTCTTTACTAAAATATAAGGACCACTTGCATAAAGCTGGTTGTCAAAAGTTGCAGAACCTTCAGTTACCGTAGCTTGATCACCATAGGCAATATCTTTGTCAGGGTTATAGTTAGCTACATCATACGTATTTATACTTGTTACTTGTTTTTCAGATACAATACCACCAGATTGGTGTGCTAAATAATTTAACACTTGTGGAAATGGTGTTGGTGTTGTAATTTTAACGACTTGATATGAACCAGAAGCATTGTTAACAGCCCCTTTGTCCTTTGCTAATTGCGCTACAGAGGCAGGGAGATTTTGTGATAATGCTTCGAGAACTGTTTGATCAGAGCCAGATACTTTTTTATTTTGTAATTCAGCTAAATCTGAAACAATCTCTACAGTTTCAATATTTTCATGGATACTATAAGTACGGTGATCTGGTACTGAATTAGCGTCTTTAGCACGGTTTAATGAGAATACCACATCTTCAGCAGACACTAAATCACCTGTATCAACAGCTGCGCCATCTTTCACTGCTGCGAAATGAATATCGTCGCGTAAAATAAAGTAATAGTCTTGATTGCCTTCTGCCATAACATGGTTATAAGATAATGAACCATCTGAAACAACGTCATCAGTGTCTGTTAAATTAACAAGACGAACATACATATTTGTATTTAATGTATTGATGGAACCATCATTCCCTTTAATCGGATCTAGAGAAGTTAGAGAGTTAATTGTTTGGTGTAAAATTAATGGTTCAGTAGCATTTTTAGCTGAATCATTAAATTCGATTTGTTCCCATACTTGCGCACGAGATTTTGGTAAATGAACTGTTTTAGGGTTTACTAGCTCTGAGTAGATTCCCTGATACTTATTGGAAATATATAAAGGTGCAATATAAGCTTGATCAAATACTAATAATTGCTCTAAATCTTTATATTTAGCCGCTGCTTCTTCTCCAGTTAATGTACTAGCCTCATCGATTAGGGCATCTAATTTTGAATCTGCAACAACACTGTAATCTCCACCAGTTTTAAATAATCCACGAACAGCATAGTCCGGGTTACCGGTTACTGTCGTCCAGCTTGAAAGAGCAAGATCATAGTTGCCTGCTTCTTTTTGGGCAGAGAATGAACCGTAATCTGGTTGAATATTAAGCTTTACATCAAAACCGTTTTTTACTAATTGGTCTCGAACAATATTCATATCTTCTTCAGAAGCTGCCATGCCTAATACTTCAATGGCTACTTTGCCCTTGCTCTTGTCACTATCTTTTGAATCTTTATTTCCTTCTACGTCAGTTTTCGTCTGTACACAGCCAGCTAAAGCTAATACTGCGACGAATAAAAATACAAGTAATTTCTTCATAGGTACCTCCAGTTAATTTGTTTTTGGATCTAAAGCATCTCGTAAGCCATCTCCTAAGAAGTTAAAGGAGAGGACAAGAAGCATAATACAAAGACCTGGGAAAATCGCAACATAAGAATGAGTTTCCAGGTACGTACTACCAACTTTTAAAATATTGCCCCATTCCGGGATGTGAGGTTCAATACCAAGCCCTAAAAAACTTAAACTACTTGTTGAAATAACTGCTCCACCAATTGTTAGTGTTGCTTTGACAATCATAGGTGCTAATGAATTAGGAACAATGTGCTTGAAAATAATAGCCGCATCAGATGCTCCCAAAGCTCTGGCAGATTCAACAAATTCATAATTTGCTAATTGCATGACATTTGCTCGCATGGTACGTGCATAGGTTGGGATTGCCCCCACACTAAGTGCAATAATGAGATTGATCGTGTTAGCACCAAATGCAGCAATAATAGCAATGGCCAACAAAATGCCCGGAATAGCATATAAAATATCTAGGCTTCGCATGATGACATTGTCAGTTGTTTTTCCGTAATAGCCGGAAAATGCCCCTAACGCACCTCCGACTAACGCAGGAATAATCGTTGAGAAAAATCCGACGATTAATGAAATACGTGCCCCAAATACAATACGGGAGAATAAATCTCGCCCATAATTATCTGTGCCTAGAGGATATTCTAATGAAGGTGTTTGCAGCAGAGCACCGTAGTTATTTTCTGTAGCAAAGTCATAGTCAAAGGTCCAAGTGCTTGTGACAGACAATGAAAACATAAAGATAATGAAAAATAACCCGAATACAGCCATCGTATTACGTAAAATCTTTTCCCATATTTTTTGCCACTTTTCAATAGAAGAAGGGTTTGCCCTTCTAGCCTTTTGAATAAGACTATAACCTAGTAATGTAGCAAATAGATTACCAGTGAAAGTAGCCAATAGTAATAAAACACCTGGAATAAGCATCCATCTTGGGGCCGCTGTAGGTGTGACAAACTTAACGCATAAAATGGTCATCACGATATAAATAAGCGCAAGTATGAAGAAAACACCCATCGCCAGTAAAAAGGTATCAGTTACATATGGTTTAAATAAGTTCAATGCTGCAATACCAATGATGAATAATTGTGTAATAAAGGCATAAGCAGCAAACGTATATTCGGCAGTCTTTCTTGTGGACACAAGCATAAACGCAAATGATGTAGAAAAAATATTGCCAGAAAGAACTGTTAATAATAGCGGATAGCCGAAAATACGAGTGTTTCTTTGGATCTCACCAAACTTTGCTAAATCCCTTTTTATTCGTAAATTTACAAAAGCCACATAGATCGTAGTAATGGCATAAATAACAAAGAATAGTAGTACAATGGGTCGCCAGCTATGGGTAGAAAAATTATAGCTATAGGCTAGAAACAATAAAGAAAACAGTAAGGAAAAGACAAAGGTAAAATGAGAATTGACATATTCCTGTGTAATCTTCAAGAGTAGTTTGACATGTAAGATGTTTTTCACAGGTGATCCTCCTTTAAGACTTCTTCATTTTCGAGCGAATGCGTGGATCAAAAAAGGCATACATGATATCAATCAATAAATTGACAATGGAAATCGTTATAGCGATATAAACAACGCCTCCAAGGATTGCGGGAATATCAGGAATAAATTGTTTATCAACAATATAGCTACCAATCCCACTAATATTGAACACCTTTTCTGTAACAGATGCGCCTCCCAACATACCTCCAAAAAGAAGTCCAATCACCGTAATAATAGGAATCATGGCATTACGAATGGCATGTTTTGAAATTACTTTAAATTCATTCAAGCCTTTTGCTTTAGCTGTAATAATGTAATCCTCGTGAATCACCTCAAGCATACTAGACCTTGTCATCCTGGCTATGGATGCCGTAATGGATGTCCCCAAGACAATAACTGGCATAATAAGGGATAACCAATTTTGGGGGTTATAGGTCGCTGGAAACCATTGTAGCTTTAACGCGAACGTTAAAATAAAGATTAAACCTTGCCAAAAGCTTGGAATGGATAAACCAATTAAAGCAATAAACATAAAGATATAATCCAAATACGAATTTGGACGAACCGCTGAAATAATACCTACTGGAATGGCGATAGCAATCGCCATTAACAGTGATAATACGGCTATTTCAAGTGTGACAGGAAATTTATTTGTAATGCTGTGCGTAATATCTTCTTTACCTGCAAAGGATGTGCCTAAGTCAAAAGTAAATAGGCCAGATAGTGAATGCCATAATTGAGATAAATAAGGTTGATCCAAACCATGAATGCGATTAAAGTTGGCGATTTGCTCTGCTGTCGCTTCAACACCGAGCAAGTTTCTGGCTGGATCGAAAGGTGATAGATACAAAATTGTAAACACTAACGTTGCCACTCCAACAATGACAATGAAGCTTTGTAAAATTCTTTCAATGATAAATTGCAAAAACGGGTTCGCACATAAGATTAGCACGACATAAAATAAAACAGCTGGTAGAAAGGTAAGAGCTACAAAATATTTGTTTTTCAGTTGCTGATTAAAAAATTGATCATAAGTTAATGGTTGTATACCTTCATTTTGTAAATCTTGGTCCACTAGCTGTTGAAGCCTTTGTTTGGCTAATTCATTAGCAGTTTGCTGTATTTGCGATGATGACGCAGCCTCTTGAAAAAATGAAGCTTTTGCTATTTCTTGCTGTTCAAATGATTGCTGCCAATGTGCAAATAAACCATTTTCTAAGTAATATTGACTACGCAATTCAAAAGCCTGATCATAAGTATTTGAATGTTTCTTATTCCGATAGATAAAGTATGTAAATGGATGAACCAAAATACTTAAAAGGAAAAGTAGTATATTGTAAGGCTTTTGGTGCATTAGTTTTTGATAAACCATAGAAAAGAACATAAATTCCTTAGGTTTTAAATGATTTTTTGAAGTAACCATGCATTTCCTCCAAGCGTTAATAAAATATTCAACACTATATTGTATAATTCCTATCAGTATTGTAAAGTATGGATTATAGTTGAAAGTAAGTCAATCACAAATTTCAAAAAGGATGGGTCGAATGAGCGAAAAGCTTTTAGAAATCAATAATCTTCGCGTTTCCTTTATCACTGGGGAGACAGAGTTTGAAGCTGTAAAAGATGTAAACTTCCATCTAAATAAAGGTGAAACACTCGGAATTGTAGGTGAATCTGGGAGCGGAAAAAGTGTAACAGCACGTTCCATTATGCGCTTATTACCATCTCCACCTTCATTTTTAAAATCGGGTAATATTATATTTAAAGGTCAGGAGTTAACGGAATTAGCGGAAAAACAAATGGAAACAATTCGTGGAAAAGATATTAGCATGATTTTTCAGGATCCTATGACATCTACAAACCCTACTATAAGAATAGGAGATCAAGTGGCTGAAAGTTTAATCAAGCATCAATCTATGTCAAAGACCGAAGCCTACACAAAAACCATTGAATTATTAAAACTTGTTGGCATTCGTGATGCAGAAGAGCGTTATCGACAATATCCACATGAATTTTCAGGTGGTATGCGACAACGTGTAATGATAGCTATGGCACTTGCATGTAATCCATCACTGCTGATTGCGGATGAGCCAACGACTGCATTGGATGTAACCATTCAAGCCCAAATTTTGAAATTGATGCGAGATATGCAAAAGAAAATGGGCACATCTATTATTTTAATTACACATGATTTAGGCGTCGTTGCTGGTATGTGTGATCGTCTCATTGTCATGAAAGAAGGAGAAATTGTTGAACAAGGGACGACGGAAGAGATTTTTGCGAATGCGCAACATCCATATACCCAAAAATTATTGAATGCGCTACCAAAACTACATGAAAAAAAGCAGCCAAAAGAAATTTCCAATATCCAACCAGGTATTGACCCAAATAAACCTTTGATAGAAGTCACACATCTGTCAAAGGAATTTTCATTAGGCAAAGGCCAAACATTAAGAGCTGTCAATGATTTATCGTTTCATATACTTCCAGGGGAAACTTTAGGCTTAGTAGGCGAATCAGGATCAGGTAAATCTACCACAGGCCGAACTATTCTACAGCTTCATCAACCTACTAATGGAGAAGTTTTATACCAGGGGATTCCTGTCACGAGACTAACGAAAAAGCAATTGAAGGCGATGCGTCGCCATATGCAAATTATTTTTCAAGACCCCTATTCATCGTTAAATCCTCGAAAAAAAATCTTAGATATTATTGGGGAAGCTCTTGATATTCATGGCCTAGTGAAGTCACATGATGAAAGACTAGGACGAGTGGAGGAACTGCTTGAGCTTGTTGGTTTGAAGAAAGAACATGCTATGCGTTATCCACATGAATTTTCTGGAGGTCAACGACAACGTATTGGGATTGCGAGAGCATTAGCGGTCGAGCCCAATTTTATAGTTTGTGATGAACCATTATCGGCCCTAGACGTATCCATTCAAAAACAAATTGTGGATTTACTAAAGGAATTACAACAAAAGCTTGGGTTGACGTATTTATTTATTGCACATGATTTATCGATGGTGAAGCATATTAGTGATCGGGTAGCAGTTATGTATGCGGGGAAAATTGTAGAATTGGCTGAAAGTGAAGAGCTATATGCAAACCCACAGCATCCCTATACACGTGCACTATTACAATCCATTCCAATTCCCGATCCAGCGATTGAAAAGCAGAAATATAGTGATGCTGAAAATACAGACGACGTGAAAGTTCACTACGAGGTAGAAAATAGCCAGCTGGTAGAGGTTTCTCCAAATCATTGGGTCGCCGTTTCAACATGATGGCTGTCATATTATAGGACAATAGAGACAGGTAGCAGGTTTCTACTGAAATGAACAACCTTTAATTAAACTATATTAAAGCATAGGATGGAATATCTACATTACATGTACATATTTATTTGCATAAATAAAATGTAGTTGCATATAATGGAAATTCTTTAATACATTCAAAGAATTATAGAAAAATATATATTTGTTACAAGGGGATTATGTAGTGACTGTACATAATCTTTTTGATTTAGAATAATTTTGAATCTATATAAAAAGGGCTAGGACATGTTATTATTAGTGTAAATAAATAGCTGAGGGAGATAAAAGTGAAACAATCAGATATTAAAACGCTAATAACTAGTGGAACAATTATTTTGGCTGTTGTTTTATATTTAATATTTAAATAAATATATGTATAAAAGTCTTCAGTTGTTACAATGACTGAAGGCTTTTAATTTCAATACAGGAGTATTATAAAAGGTAGGAAGGAAGCTATTTATAGGAAAATTAGTTAACGGAGGAGATTTTTTAATTTTAATAGGGGATATTAATTAGAAAGTAGCGTGTAAATTTGAAGAAAATTATTTTTGCTTTATTCATTTCTACATTGGTTTTGAGTGCATGCACAGAAGAAACTAGTACGAATATCATTAAGACTGACGATATAGAAGATCTAATATCTTCAACGATAGAAAATGCAGAGAAACACGATGTAAGTCAGTTTGAAGAATATGAACTAGAAAGTGTCATTGACGGCGACACAATACGAATAAAATATAATGGAAGCTCTGAAAAAGTTCGTTTTTTACTTGTTGATACCCCGGAAACTAATCATGAGACACTAGGAGAGCAACCATACGGACCAGAAGCTAAAGAATTTACTAAACAACTATTAGCTGGTCAAGATACAGTCTATTTAGAGTTTGACGTTTCTTATCGTGATAAATATAAAAGACTACTTGCCTATATTTATACCAAAGAAGGTATAAGTGTTCAGGAGCAGTTGTTAAAAAATGGATTAGCACGTGTAGCATATATATATGATCCAAATACTAAGCATGTAGATTGGTTTAAATCGATTCAAAAAATTGCACAACAATCAGCTATTGGGATATGGTCAGTTGAAGACTATGTAACAAATCGTGGATACGATAAAGATGTATACGATGCTGCCATAAAAGAAGGAAACCAGTCTAACATAGCTGAGGATAAATCGAATACCAATAATAAGAAGGACAGGTGCGAAATCAAAGGAAATATTAATTCCAAAGGTAACAAAATTTATCATATGCCAGGGCAACGGGACTATGATAATACAGTAGCTGAGGAGATGTTCTGCACTGAAGAAGAAGCAGAAGCCGCTGGGTTTATTCCAGCTAAGCAATAAAATCAAGTATTTCTGCTCCTATAAAATATCTGAGTCAGGTAACCCCTGTGCTCAGATATTTTTTTTGATCAACATGGGTGATTGAGTCTAAAATAGCTAGGGTACTGTTGAAGAACTTGGCATATCCGAAAAAAATTTAAATGAAAAGAGTAGTAGATTGAGCTTTTAAGGAAGCGTTATATTTTCTAAATTTTAGGATGAGTCAACTCATGTGAATAGCATTTGCTGCATACAAGCAACCATCATTTAGGTATTGACATACTAAGTATAGGAATTATATATTTATCCCAGTTAAATTTTTTGAATATTCATTATATATTAACTTGTACCTACAACGTGTTGACGTGTAGTTGTGTTGTTATGGATAATTGAGGTTATTTACGTTTATGAATACAGGGCCATAAGGATGAAACGAGGGGGAAAAAAATGAAAAAAATAAGAATAGGTGTTATTGGAGCTGGTTTAAGAGGGGGCTTGGCACAATACTGGCATAAGCCTACCGGGGAATCAGAAATAGTAGCGTTAGCCGATATTTCTCAAGAACGTTTAGAAAAATTTCAGGAGAAATTTGATACACCTTTATTTTTAACAAAGGACTATAAAGAGTTATTAACAAGAGATGACATCGATGCAATTGCGGTTTTATCGCCAGATTATTTACATGAGGAACATATTATTACTTGTTTAAAAGCGGGTAAGCATGTGTATGCGGAAAAACCATTAGCCATAACGGTAGAAGGTTGCGATCGAATATTAGATGCATGGGAAAAATCAGGAAAGCATCTCATGGTGGGCTTTAATATGCGCTATATGAGTATGTATCAAACGATGAAAGGCCTAATTGATTCAGGCGCCATTGGAGAACTAAAGGCAATATGGGTGCGACATTTTGTTGGATTCGGTGGTTATTTCTACTACCACGATTGGCATGGTAATTCAAAAAATACAACCTCTTTACTACTTCAAAAAGGCTCACATGATTTAGATGTCATTCATTGGATTTCAGGGAAATATACGCAGAAAGTATCTGCGTTTGGTAGCTTAGATTATTATGGTGGAAATCAGCCAAATACATTAACATGTCCTACCTGCGATCAGAAAAAAACTTGTCCAGAATATGTTGCCCATACATTTACAGAATGTGCGTTCCGTGAAGAAATTGATGTGGAGGATAATAATATGGTCATGATGGAATTAGAAGGTGGCATAAAGGCTTCTTATTTACAATGTCACTTCACACCAGATTATTCGCGGAATTATACATTTATTGGTACGAAGGGGCGTATTGAAAATGATGATATCAATAATAAAATTTATTTAAAAACACGAAAATCAAATTCTTGGGAGGAACTAAGTAATGTTGTTTACGAAATGAAGCCTGAGGAAGGTAGCCATGGTGGTGCTGATCCAAAAATTGCCCAAGATTTTGTAGAACTCATCCTCTACGATAAGAAACCTTTAACAACGCCATTTGCCGGACGAATGAGTGTAGCAGTGGGTTGCGCGGCTACAGAATCCATTCGTAGCGGAGGTAAGGTTATTGAGATTCAGAAGGAATCTACCATTCTGCAACATTGATAAATAGGGGGTGTAGTCATGACGCTTTTAGATAAAACAACTGTTGAGGAAAAGCCCTTTAAAACAAAACGTTTTTTCAAAAAGCAATCAAAGGTAAAGAAAAATCACCTGGTTGAGTGGAAAAAATCTATCAAAAAAAATTGGGAGCTCTATTTATTACTAGCCCCTGTTATCCTTTACTTTTTGGTTTTCCATTATTACCCACTATATGGTTTGCAAATTGCCTTTAAAGATTTTATTGCTACTAAGGGAATTATGGGGAGTCCGTGGGTAGGATTAAAGCATTTTGAACGCTTTTTTGATAGCTACTATTTTTGGCGTTTAATCAGAAACACAATTGGGATTGGCGTATTTACGCTACTTATTTCTTTTCCAATACCCATCATTATCGCCTTGCTACTAAATGAAGTGAAGAGTCTTCGTTTTAAAAAATTTGTACAGACAGTCATTTATGCCCCACATTTTTTATCCACAGTAGTAGTTGTTGGGATGCTATTACTATTCTTAAAATCGGATGGGATGATTAACCAAATGATTATGTTGTTTGGGGGTACACCCGTAGATTTTATTTCAGAACCTACATGGTTTAAATCCATATATGTACTGTCTGATGTTTGGCAAACGATGGGATGGAGTTCCATCATCTATATTGCAGCTTTGGCTGCCGTAGATCCAGCACAGCATGAGGCAGCAATGATAGACGGAGCATCAAAATTTCAAAGGATTATTCATATCAATATTCCTGCGATTTTGCCGACGATTATCATTTTATTTATCTTAAATGTAGGATCTGTCATGGCCATTGGATTTGAAAAAGTATTTTTAATGCAAAATGATTTAAATATGTCGGCATCAGATGTTATATCCACTTTTGTTTATCGTAGCGGAATTTTAGAGGCACAATATAGCTTTTCGGCAGCAGTTGGTTTATTCAACTCTATCATTAATTTTATCCTCCTTATTATGGTTAATAGAATAGCTAAAAAAGTGAGTGATACAAGTTTATGGTAAAGGAGAGATTGACATGAAAGAATCAAAGGGCGATCGTGCGTTTACTATCTTTAATTATATTTTTTTAGCCATTGTAGCAGTTGTTGTTTTGTATCCACTTATTTTTGTTTTGAGTGCTTCTCTTAGTAATCCTGAGTATGTCATTTCAGGGGATCTATGGCTATGGCCAAAGGAATTTACAGTGGAGGCTTACGAAAAAGTATTCCAAAATCCAGATATTATTAATGGATTTATTAACACGTTGAAATACACATTCTTTGGAACGTTACTTAATATCGTGATGACCATTTGTGCAGCCTACCCTCTCTCTCGTAGACATTTGAAAGGAAAGGGCTTTATTATGGCATTTATGGTATTCACCATGTTTTTCAGTGGGGGATTAATTCCTACCTATCTATTAATCCGTGATTTGGGCATGATAAATACATTTTGGGTCATGATTATTCCGAATGCAGTAGCTGTATGGAACATCATTATTATGCGGACATTTTTTCAATCCATTCCATATGAATTAGAGGAATCGGCCATGATTGATGGTGCAGGGAACTTCCGTATTTTATGGAGTATCGTACTTCCATTATCATTACCTGTTATGGCAGTCATGGTTTTATTTTACGCTGTAGGACATTGGAACTCTTATTTCCAGGCATTGATTTACTTGCAAGACCAAGATAAGTTTCCATTACAACTTATTCTGAGGCAAATATTAATTCAAGGACAAGCTGACGATATGATTAAAGCGACGTCAGAAAGCTTTTTAGCTCAAAAACTTAGCGTTGAAGGGTTAAAATACGCAGTTTTAATCGTTGCTAACCTACCAATGTTAATGCTTTATCCATTCTTACAAAGATATTTTGTAAAAGGTGTCATGATTGGTTCATTAAAAGGTTAAAGAACAGGGGCGATTTTAAGTGAAAATGAAAAAAAAGCATGTTTATGGTTTTGTAACAAGCCTGATGTTAGCTGCAAGTTTATTAGGAGCATGTTCGGATAATAAAGAAGCTGGTGGAGTAAAAAGTGATAATATCGATAATTTGAATGTGACGGGTATGCCGATTGCAAAGGAGAAAATTGAAGTCGATGGTTTTGCAGCAAAGTTTTTTGCATCACAGGATTGGAATCATCTAATGTTATGGGAAGAATACGAGAAAATGTCTAACATCCATATGAATTGGACAACGGTTCAGACAGAAGTATTAGCAGACAAAAAGAACTTACTTTTAGCTTCAGGAAACTATCCGGAAATATTTTTTGCATCAGCATTTTCCAAAACAGATTTAATCAAGTACGGTCAACAAGGTGTATTCTTACCGTTGAATGAATTCATCGATCAATATGCACCAAATTTTAAAAAGCTATTAGAAGAATACCCATCTGTCAAGCAAGGTGTGACAATGGCAGATGGAAATATCTATGGCTTTCCAACAATTTACGATCCAAAATTTTCATCACTTCGTGTTGGAGCGCCATGGATTAACCAAACATGGCTTGATAACCTAGGCTTACAATCACCAGAAACAACAAAAGATTTATACAAAGTATTAAAAGCTTTTAAAGAGAATGATCCAAATGGTAATGGTTTACAAGATGAACAAGGCTGGGGAACTGGTTATGGTATTGAACAAATTATTTCTTACTTAAGAGGATCGTTTGGCTTGAATAAGCAAGGAACGATGAATCTGAATTTAGATTTTAAAGAAGGAACTGAGGAATTCCGATTCGTGCCAACGACTGACGAATATAAACAATTACTTGAATATTTAAATAAGCTTTATAAAGAAGGTTTAATTAATAAGGATGTGTTTACGACTGAGCCACAGAAATTTGCGGCAGAAGCAGCAAAAGGAACGTTTGGTATGCTTAGTGAAGTAGACCCTAAAGAGTTATTTAAACTAGATGGTTATACGGGTGCCCAAGTTTTAGAAGGACCTAATGGGGATCGACAATATACTGCAATGACTAATGGTCTTGGGAATCTAGGAATGTTTGTCGTAACAGATAAAGCGAAAAATCCTGAAGCAATGGTTCGTTGGATTGATCATTTATATGGTGATGAAGGGGCTAAAATGTTCTTTATGGGCTTTGAAGGTGTCACTTACGAAGAAAATGAGGATGGAACTATTCAATATATCGACAGTATTACGAATAATCCAGATGGCAAAAACTTAGACCAAGCAATAAGTGATTATCTAACATGGCCAGGTGGTTATTACCCTGGGATTGTTACGCAAAAGTATTTCCAAGGTGCAGAGGCTAAGGAAAATTCTCTTAACAATGCTAAGCAAGTTATGCCATATGCTTTGAAAGATGATGAAATTATTCCAGGGTTAAATTACACTGTGGAAGAAAATGATCGAGTGTCCGCTGTTTTAACAGACATACAAACCTATGTAAATGAAATGACAGCAAGCTTTATTACAGGAAAAGAAAGCTTCGATAAATGGAATGACTATAAGAAAACAATAGAGAAGATGGGCTTGCAGGACTATATGGAAGTGGCACAAGGGGCATATGACCGTTCTAAATAAGGAGGTTCAGATTCTCCCTCAAACTTAACAAGAAAAGGTCACATAGGCTATAAGTTTATCTTGCATAACTGGGCTTATGTGACACTCTCTTGTTCGACCTTCAATGATGGATGTAGGGAGTGTATAAAAAGAAAATATTTAGGAATGCGTTATCGTAGGGAGGTAATGGACATGGAATTGGAAGGGTGGAAAGGTAAACTATACTGGTTTGTAGAGTGGATCACATTGTTAGCGGTGTTACAGTTACTATGGACAGGCTTAGCTTTATTAGGATTGTTGTTATTTGGAGTAGCCCCAGCGACTGTTGCCATGTTTACTACTTTACGTAAAAGGCTACAAGGAGAAGATGATTTAAAACGATTAGTCAAAATCTATTGGAATACATATAAAGCTGAATTTATTCCATCCAATAAAATAGGTATGATTCTACTGTGTGTTGGCTACTTTTTAACGATTAATTTTCAAATCATTTTAACGTTTCATGGCTTACAAGGTCTACTGTTACTAACAGCGTTTATTTCTATTTGTATACTTTTCGGTATGATTGTCGTAAATATATTTCAACTATTCTCCCATTATAATTTGCCAACACTACGCTACTTTGCTGCTTCAATCATATTTAGTATTGCGTATCCATTACAAATGATTAGCAATATTGTAGGGCTTGTAATTCTTTATAAAGTGTATAGCTGGTTGCCTGGCTTAATACCGTTTTTCGGTGTTAGTTTAGCTGCATTATTTTTAACGTGGATGTCATCCCATATATTTAAGAATGAGAGCGAAGTAGAGAAACATACTAATCTACCACATTACTCTGTTGAGAGAGGGATAACCTCATGAATAAAATATGGATTATTAATGCGAATATCGTGATGGAAAATCAAATTATCAATAACGGATTCCTAGTAATGTCGGAAGGGAAAATTACAGTAATTGATCATATGGCTAATTGCCCTACCCTCGCTTTAATAGAGAATGTAATTGACTGTCAGCAAAGAGGCTATATTATCCCTGGAATGATCGATATCCATATACATGGTGCTGTAGGCCATGATTTTATGGATGCGGACTATATTTGTTATTCGAGAATTGCAAAGTATTTAGCCAGTGAGGGAATAACTGCTTTTTTAGCCACAACGATGACAGGCTCTATGACGGAGATTGAAGCTGCTGTTGAGGCACTTGCCTATTATTATAAAAACCAACCGACAGCAGTACCTGAGATGTTAGGAATTCATTTAGAAGGTCCATTTATTAGTCAATTAAAAAAAGGGGCACAATCCGAAGCATATATTTTAAAACCAAATGTGCAACAATTTAATGACCTGTATAATAAGTCTCATCATTCGATTCGTATTGTCACATTTGCGCCAGAGGAAGACAGCAGTTTTGAATTACTACACGAATTAACTAGTAAAGGGGTTATTGCATCTATTGGTCACTCTAATGCTGACTATGATACAGCACAACATGCATTAAAAGCTGGTATTAATCATGCAACACACCTATTTAATGGCATGAGTGGACTGCATCATCGTGATCCAGGTGTTGTTGGAGCAGTACTTTTATCAGAAGATGTGTATGTGGAAATAATTCCAGATAATATACATGTTCATAAAGATTTACTACCAATGGTTTATAAACTGACAGGCTTGAATCGTTTGCTCGTCATTACAGATGGTATGCGTGCAAAGGGGATGCCAGATGGTATGTATCATTTAGGTGGTAATGAAGTAGAAGTAATGAATAATCAATGTATTCAACGTAAAACAGGTTCCTTAGCAGGAAGTGTATTGAATATGAATGCGGCAAGAAAGAACATAGAAGAATGGCTTACACTTTCACTTGCTGAGCAATTACGTGTTGTTTCCTTAAATCAAGCAGAGCATTTAGGCATGGACAATCGTAAAGGGTCTATTGCACTAGGAAAAGACGCAGATATTGTTTGGTTGAATGAGGAAGGGGAAGTAGAGAAAACTTTTTGCTTAGGGATTCTTGCCTTTGAAAAGGATTGATATATCAATAGGCATCCTATTATATAGATGGTATATTGATTACAAAACCTAGAGAAGGAAGGAAAAAAGATGCATTTATTAGATCAATCTAGTGTAATCCCATTATATCATCAACTGAAACAAATTTTATTTGGGAAAATTCAATCAGGTGAATGGAAACCAGGAGATAAAATTGACTCGGAAAATCAATTGATGGAGATGTTCCGTGTTAGTCGAAATACAGTAAAAAAGGCAATAGAGGAATTAGTAAAGGAAGAGAAATTATATCGGATTCAAGGGAAAGGGACCTTTGTTTGCAAGCCTAGACTTGAACAATCTCTTGGAGGGTTTTATAGCTTTAGTCGCATGATTCAAGAAAAGGGATTTAATCAAAAAGATGAAGTATTAGAAATACAGAAGGTATATCCATCAATGAAGGTTAGAACTAATTTAGCATTAGAGGAAAACGAACAAGTTGTAGAAATGAAGCGTTTACGATTTGCAGATAATGAGCCGATTATTTTGGAATCATCTTTTTTACCATTAAGCCTAATTAAGGATATTGAAATATTACGAGAAGTAACGTCTTCGTCCTTATACAGTTTATTAGCCGAACGTTTTAACATTATTGTTGTAAGGGCGAGAGAAGCCTTTGAACCTGTCCTTATCAAGAAAGATGAAGCATCTTTATTGAAAACAGAGGCTGGAAAACCAGCTTTATTACTGGAGCGGACTGCGTTTGACACTTCAGGGAAACCAGTGGAGTTCTGTATTTCGATTGTTAGAGGAGATCGTTGCCGTTTTTATACGGAATTAAATTAAAATTTAATAGTTTGCTTCATTTATTTTTGTTATAGATTATACCAACAACCCATTGAGGGAGGAATTCTATTATGCCATTAGTGACAACTAAAGATATGTTGGAAGATGCTTATAAAAATAATTATGCAATCGGTGCTTTTGGAGCACATAATTTAGAAGTGATTAAAGCTGTAATAGCTGGGGCAGAAATAGTGGGTGCACCTGTAATTTTGCAAACAACTTCAAGTACTTATAAATATGTAGAGATGCCTTATCTAATTGCGCTAGCAAAAACAGCAGCGGAACAGGCAAAAGTACCGGTGGCATTACATTTGGATCATGGCGAATCTTATCATATTGTGATGGAATGTTTACGGGCAGGCTACACCTCTGTGATGATTGATGGATCTTCCTTACCTTATGAGGAAAATATTTTATTAGTAAAAAAAGTAGTTGAAGCTGCAAGTGCGGTAAATGTGCCAGTTGAGGCAGAGCTTGGAACAATTGGTGGTGTCGAGGATAGTGTAAGCGTAAAGGAAGAGAATGCATTCTTTACTGACCCTAAGCAAGCTGAGCATTTTGTGAAGGTTACGGGAATCCATTCGTTTGCCCCCGCTTTCGGTACGGCACATGGTAAGTACCGGGAAAAGCCAAAATTGTTATTTGAGCTTTTACAGGAAATCCATTGTTCTACTAATATTCCATTAGTTATGCATGGAGCCTCGGGGGTGCCAGAAGAGGATGTGCGTAAATCTTTGAAATATGGAATTGCGAAAGTAAATTTTTCTACGGAGCTTAAAGACTTATTTGCTGAAGAATTAAGAGCTTATTTTAAGGATTATCCAACAGAAAATGATCCAAGAAAGTATTTCCTTCCAGCACGGGAATCTTTAATTAAATTAGTAGAGCAAAAGATTGTGATGTTACAAAAATGATTACTACTTTAACCTTAAACGCAGCCATTGACCAAGTATATGAGCTGGACTCTTTAATGATTGGTCAGACAAATCGTGTGTTACAGAAGTCACAACAAGGTGGTGGAAAAGGGGTTAACGTAGCTCGTGTTATTGCATCACTTGGTGGTGAAGTGAGTATTGGCGGTTTCGTTGGTGGATTAAATGGTAGTAAAATAGCCGAGCTTTTACAGGAGGAAAATCTCCAAACTGATTTCGTACAAATAGTGGAGGAAAGCCGGATTTGTTTAACGATTATTAATCAGCAAACGAAGGAAATGAGCGAGTTGTTAGAGGTAGGACCTACAATTCATGAACAAGAGTGGATAAAAATGTTAAGCTGGATTGAAACACAAGCGGAACATGCTACCTATTTTGTATTGTCAGGAAGCCTACCCCAAGGTATACAGAAAACGGCATATGCAACGATTATCAAATTATTAAAGGAAAAAGGTATTAGAGTCGCACTTGATACAAGTGGCGATGCTTTGAAAAAGGGTATTACGGCAATACCTTTCATCATTAAGCCTAATAAGGATGAAATTGCTCAATTAATCGGTAGGTCTGCTTTGACTCAGGAAGACTTAGTTCATACTGGTGTAAAATTACAAAAAATGGGCATTGAGCATGTATGTTTTTCATTGGGCGAGCAAGGCGCTCTATTTGTTCATCCGTCAGGGGTTTACAAAGTGAATGCACCATCGATAAATGTGGTCAATACAGTAGGAAGTGGTGATGCCTTTTTAGGAGGACTTATTTATAAGCTCTCACATGGTGCAGACCATACAGAGGCATACAAATGGGCTGTTGCCTGTGGCTCAGCGAATGCAGCACATAATGAAATTGCAAAAGTCCAAAGAAAAAATGTGGAAAAGCTTATCGATGAGATACAAATAACTAAAATATAAGAGAAGTAGGGATTTGGTTATGTACACATACAATGAGATTATGGCACAAGGACAAAAGTTAGAAAGAACAAAGGACACTGTTCAATTAATTACTTTCAATGAAAAAGCTGTAGATGTAGTGCTTTTCACTGGATGTGGAACATCCTATTATTTAGCCATTGCAGCAGCGCGGTATTATCAAGCCGTTACGGGAGAATTTGCCATTGCGGTACCAGCATCTGAGTTATTTTTACACACAGACACTTTTATATTAAAGAATAAAAAGTATCTTATTATTGGAATTTCACGATCGGGGACAACTTCGGAAATCATTATGTCCTTAGAGCATTTGAAGGATGCTAAAAATATACGTACTATGGCAGTAACATGTAATGGTGACACACCTATGGCAAAATTAACAGATGAATTGATTGCTTTAAATCATATATCAGAAAAAAGCGTGGTCATGACACAATCATTTTCTAATATGCTATATGCCTTGCAATTATATGCTACGAAAATTAGTGGAAGAGCGGATATGCTGGAACAATTAGAGAAAATCCCCGCTCTTGTGCATTCAGCATTAGGCAATGGACAGCAGTTAACGCAGGTGACTGAAGATGCTTCCATAAAGCGCTTTATTTTTTTAGGGTCAGGTGTTTTTAATGGGTTGGCTAAAGAAGCAACATTAAAGCTGAAGGAAATGACCCAAACGGAATGTGAAAGTTACTCAAATTTAGAATTCCGACATGGTCCAATTTCTATTGTCGATCAGGAAACGGTTGTTATTATATTTACACAAAATGAAACGAAGGAATATGATCAGGCATTAGTGAAGGATATTCAAAAGCTTGGAGGCTTCGTTGTTATTATCGGTATAGCTTCTGAAGAATTAGAAGCAGATTTAATTTTTAAGCTATCTGCAGAAGTAGATGATGTAAATCGCCTTGTTGAAGCGGTTCCTTACTTCCAACTTTTAGCTTATCAGCATGCCATATTTAAAGGGCGTAATCCCGATAAACCACGTAATTTAACACAAGTCGTCAAACTTTCATAATAGTAGACTCTTCCATAGGTAATAGATATATTTCTATCTTTTACTTTCTGATAATTTTGAATTTAAGTGAATCCTGTGTGGAAAACTGGTGATGAAAAGATGAGTCATATTTTAGTAGCCGATGTTGGTGGGACAAAGTTAGCCACAGCTTTATTCAGCCAACACCAGCAGCTCTTAATTAAAAGAGAGGTACCAAGTGATATTTCAACTAGAGACGCTTTATTCCATTGTTTAATCAACAGCTTTGAGTTGCTCTGTATGGAGAAGAAGCTCTCTTTTAAAGATATCTCTAAGGTAAGCATTGGTTTACCTGGTATTGTTGATGTTCAAAAAGGTCTAGCCATCTATCAAAATAATATACCGTGGCGTAACTTTCCGATTTGTGAACGCTTAGTTGAATTTTTTCCCCATGCACAGATTATGATGGATAACGATGTGCATATGGCAGCCTGGGGAGAGTATAATGCTAGAGGATTTCAGAAGGAAACGATGGTATATGTAACATTAAGTACAGGGATATCTTGTTGTACCATCGTTAATGGTGAATTTTTACGAGGAACAGGATTAGCTGGTGAAATAGGGTTTAATATTGTCGGTCATGCTGGTGAAACGTTAGAGGAAAGTGTCGCTGGGCCAGCTATAGAAAAGCTGGGAAGAGTATTACTAGGAAATTCAGCTATTCGATTAAAAGATATGATGGAGCTCTATTACAAGGGTGACCCTATCATGGAGAAGGTGTTGCAGCAAATTATTGATTGCATGGAAAAACAGTTACACCAAATGATTTTAATGCTTGATCCACACTGCATCGTATTAGGCGGAGGTTTTTTTAATCATCAGCCGAAAATCATCGAGCAGATTAAAGAGGTCATTCAGCAACGTTTGTTACGTACGCCTTTTGAAGGGAAAGAGCAAATTATAGAGAGTAGTATTCGGAAAGCTGAGGCAGGTCTGTATGGTGCAGCAATGAAGTAATAAAAAACAGTGGTGCGATTAGGAAAATGGGAAATTACATCGATAAAAATTTCATAAAAAGACCCAACTTCTTTCTATCCCCTATATAGAGAAATTGGGTCTTTTACATTTGTATGTTTTTAGTACGTAAATGTCATGAATGGTAGAGGAGAATAACTAACTGTCAAATAGAACGGTTAATCTGAAATTAGTGAGGTTGATTGCACATTAAACTGTAAAAAGAGAAACAGACTTGTTGTAGTCTGTTTCCTTTTCAATGAGGCTTATACTTGTCTATTATTCTAACGAATGCGTTGCTCTGTTTCTAAGTCAAAGAAATGAGCTCGTGACATATCAAAAAGTAGGTGTGCTAATTGGCCCTGAGTAATTTTGGTATCAGAGTTTACACGTGCAATATAAGGCTGTCCATTTAACTGTGCATGTAGCATAAGCTCAGCACCTGTTAATTCGGATACATCAACATTTGCTTCAATAGCTGAGAAGAATGGCTCAGAAATGACAGAAGATTTTTCATATATATGTTCAGGACGAATGCCAAGAATCAATTCTTTTTGTAAGTATCCTTGCTCTAATAATAATTTGGATTTTTCTGCTGGAATGGTTAATGTAATAGGTCCTAATTGAATCCCTTCCTCATAGAAAACCCCTTTAAAAAAGTTCATTGATGGTGAGCCTATAAAACCACCAACAAATTTATTTTCAGGTAATCTGTATACTTCTTCAGGCGTACCAATTTGTTGAACAATACCATCCTTCATGACAACAAGGCGTGTTGCCATTGTCATTGCTTCAGTTTGGTCATGTGTTACGTAAATTGTCGTTGTTTTTAATCGTCGATGAAGCTTAGTAATTTCTGCACGCATTTGCACGCGTAGCTTTGCATCTAAATTGGACAATGGCTCGTCCATTAAGAAAATATTTGCATCTCGGACGATTGCTCGACCAAGGGCAACTCGTTGTCTCTGACCACCCGATAGAGCTTTAGGCTTACGATCTAAATACTTTTCTAAATCGAGTATGGCTGCTGCGTTGTGAACACGTTCTTTAATTTCTTGTTTTGAAAATTTTCGAAGCTTTAAGCCAAATGCCATGTTGTCATATACTGTCATATGTGGATAGAGTGCATAGTTTTGAAACACCATCGCTATATCACGTTCCTTAGATGGCACATCATTCATTTTCCTGTTATCAATTAAAAAATCGCCTTCCGAAATTTCCTCTAACCCTGCTATCATACGTAATGTTGTTGACTTTCCACAACCTGAAGGACCAACAAGTACAATAAACTCTCGATCCTGAACTGTTAAATTAAAATCAGATACAGCTGTTACACCACCATCGTATATTTTATAAATATGATTAAGTACAATTTTCTCCATATTTAATCCCCTTTGTTCTTTTATTCAGTGTAAATAAAGTAAGGAAGAAAACCAATGTTTAATGTGCATAATTTTCAGTTAATTAATTTTGTGCATTTTGTAAAAAGGACCAAAGATAACTAGCAAAGTAAACAAGAATAACACCATCTAAATTTTTGATAGTAATATTGGTGATTTCTTGAAACTTGAATAATCGATAGGTAAGCGTATTACGATGTATATGTAATTTTTTGGATGTCGACGAAATATTGAAACCACATTCACAAAAAGTTTTAATTGTTTCCAATAATTCCTTGTCTGACTTTAAAGGTAGAATAATCTGCTCTTCAATAAATTTAAGAATAGAAGTGGGCAATTGTTCTGTTAATAAAATAGGGAATATTGTTTGAAATGAATAATAAGGTTCAGCAGTTCTTAAATGTAAGCATTCTTTGAACCATTGTGCTTCTCTTTGGAATTTAACTGGAAAACTTTGATCGATTACATAAAATTCTCCTACATATAAATGGATGCGGACATAAAAATCTACTTCAATCGTACGAATAAGGGCAAGTAAATCTTCCCTCTCATTTATGGAACAGTTTTCAGGTTCAATAAGTAAAAAGTGATTAGTAGCAACTTGAATGAATATCGTATTTTCCTGAAAAAAATTGTATAGCGCTTCTTTTAATGCTTCTAAAGGAGGGTTTTCGTTTATAAAAGTTATTTGAATAACACGTGCTTTTTTAAAGGTTAATTTGGATGGCATGTCACCATTTGAGTAAATAAATTCATACCATATATCCGAGGCTTGAAATAGTGACGAAGTAACTTCAGTATAAAAAACCGTCAGCCATTCGTAGTCCCGGTGTGAAACCTCATGCTTTGAGATAGAGAACCATTCCTTAGTTTCGTGATGGTAAAAAATATGACAGTCATTTGATAGTTGAGTTGGCTTGGAACGATAATAACGATAGGAAGGAAACAATGCTTTGAGATTTAAGTTCATGAAAGACTCCTTTTCTTTCGATATATAGTAAAACATTTAACTGAAAAGTCATACGGGAAAAATTCGTAAAAATATATAATCAAGCGTGCTTTAAAATTTTCTACCATTACTAGTAATAATAAATGTTAGGGTGAAAAAAGTTAAGAAGTGTAAATAAATTCATAGCCATGAAGATGGTGAATAAGAATGGTTAATTCTTATTCATTAGGGCCCCCTGTTCAAAAAAGAGTAAAGATAGTAGAATAGCCTAATGTTTCAATACCGTAGACAAACTTTAAAAAGTTTTAGTTGTGTTTTCCGCAGAAGTTCTCCTTCGTTCCCATCAACTTTTCCCCATTTAGTATTGATTGTAAAGGAGTGTTAGTTATTGGTGGAATGAACTTGCACTTGATCGACAGCACAGGGGTCACAATTTAAAACTAGTTTCAAGGTGATCACTTCTAAAAGGAGGATTACAGTTGTAAGTAGTCCATTATAATTAGAAAATCCATTTACTAGTGATGAGTAAATGGATTTTTTCATTTATGATGACTTCCCGTCTTTTGTCCAGTCAGCTACTTTATCTTGATTGTCGTTAATCCATTTCTTGGCTGCTTCCGTAGCACTCATACCTTCCATAATATCAAACATCACACTTTCAATATCTTCGGCAGTCCAATAGAAACGATCTAGGACATCATACGCCTCAGATGCATCTTCTTTTAATCCTTTACGAGCGAATGTACCAATATATTCTTCTGTACCATATAAACCTTTAGGGTCTTCTAAATATTTTAAATCGTAGGCATTAAAGATCCAGTGGGGTGACCAACCTGTAATAATGATTTCATCATGGTTTGAAATGGCTTGACTAAGGGCTGCGGTCATGGCACCGGCTGAAGAGGTTAAAACATTCCAACCTTCTAAATTGGGATATTCCTTATAGGCATTTTCGGTTGTAGCCATCATATTAGCCCCTGGTTCAATGCCTGTAATTGTTTTATTGGCTTGAGTTGTTAAGTCTTCAATTGAATTAACATCCATATAACTTGGAACGACTAAGCCAATTTTAGCACCAGTAAGGTTTTCGCCTAAATTCTCAATTTTATCTTTGTATTTCTCTACTTGAGGAGCATGTGTTTGCGGTAACCAGGCAGATACCATACCGTCAACCTCACCGTTCGCAAGTGCCTCCCACATGATGCCATTGTCTAATGGTGTTAGTGTTACATCATATCCTAAATTTTCTAATACTTGTCCTACCACATGAGTAGAAGCAACCTCTGTATCCCATTCAACATACGCCAAGTTAATTTCTTTTTTATCTTTCGTACCAGCATCTGCAGAACCACATGCAGCTAATAGTAGTAGGCATGAAAAAACAAATCCTATCTTCCATACTTTTGAATATCTCATCATATTCCCCTTTCAATAATTCCTTACCTCTTAGTGAAAATTAATAAATATCAATAAGTAACAACTTAATTTTATATACAAGTTGTTACTTTTGTCAAATAGAGGTTTCCTGTAACTCATGCAATAAAATGAAGAATGAATCATGGAAAAGGTGCTGAATAAGGGACTAAGAAGCCCATAGATTTTTAACTCGATTACATATGATAGGTGAAAATGGAGACTGGGTTTTGAGGAGGCTTAGTATGCACTGGATTACTATTATTCTAATAGGGATTGCTGCAAATCTAGACAATTTGGGGATTGGGCTTGCTTATGGTGTCAAGCAAGTTAAAATCCCTATTTTATCGAATGCAGTGATCGCTGGCATGTCAATGATTGTCACATATGTCGCTGTAACAGCTGGCAGCACTGTTGTTGAATACATTTCACCGCATACTGCCAATTTATTAGGAAGTTTACTATTATGCGTTATAGGCATATGGACCTTGATGTCCAATAACTTTTCTAAACAGCGGATAGCAGGGAACCCTGAGCTTTTTGATGAAGATAAAAATTTAGTGATCTCAACTCGAGAGGCAATGGCACTCGGTTTTGTATTGTCAGCTAATTGCTTGGCAGGGGGCATTGCCATTGGAGCAAATGGCATCTCTGCAATATGGACAGTAATTTCCATCGGTGTCTTTTCTTTTGTTACGGTGGGGGTAGGCAGTCAATGTGGGGCGTTGCTCGCCAAAACGTTTATTGGCAGGCATTCAACAGCTATTTCAGGATGGTTATTATTATTGATTGGTATTTTAGAGATGTTTGCTAAATAAAATGATGAGCGAGAGTATCACCAAATTTTGGTGATATTCTTTTTATTAGGAGGAAAATTTGACATATTGAGGACGAATTTGGATTAATAGTTGACATTGACTGGCAGTAACGATTATTCTTGGGAGTAGAATCGTAATTGAGAATTATTTTCGTTTACATGGAAGTGAATCTATCAATTAGGATGTTTTATTATGACTAAGGGAGGCGTGCAACACATGAAGAAAATGCTCATGTTGATCATGCTTGTTAGTATTTTTTTCGTTAACTTCGGGTTAACGCAAGCATCTGCTCAGCTGGCTGATGGCACTCATTCGATAAAATATCAGGTCAATAAACCTGAAAGTAATTCCGCATCCATTGCTAATGATTATTTTGTAAAACCGGCTAAAGTGACGGTGAAGAATGGCACTGCTGTAGTACAAATTACATTAAAAAACAGTGCATGGATTACGAAATTTCAACCACCAGGTGGAGCAACTGTAGTAAGTGAAGATCAAGCAGCAGATACACGAACGGTACAATTCACTGTTAAAGACCTAACAAAACCTGTAGTAACAGCGATGAAAATTGATATTGATGATATCAATTATCATCATGAATACAGTGTATCACTTGTATTTGATGCCACATCAATTGCAAATACAGCGACTGCTTCTACTCAACAGACAGAATCCAGTAAATCTCAACCTACTTCTTCAGCAACTACAACTGGAAGTCAAGTGCCCAATCCACAAACAGATGATGCAACACCTTATCTATTAATCGTTGCGTTAGTGGGGTCAGCATTTTTACTTTATAGAAAAAAACTACAAACAAAAACGGAGGGTCAATAAAATGGCTAAAAAACGTCAATCACGTGCAACTAAAATAGTACTAGCTTCATTGTTAGCAGCATCTCTTACAGTTCCTTCCTTTGCATCTGCGGCAGAATTAGTAACAACAAATACAGAAGTGAAGGCAGAAACAACGAAAGCTGCTAAAACGGATTCAGTTATTAATTTCCAAATTTTTAAAACAGGTACGACAGAAGCACAGCCTGCAATTAGTTCTCATTTAGTACCACAAGGAACAATCGTTGAAAAAGACGGTAAATTTGAAGCTCAATTAACAATCACTGCTAAATCTGCACCAATGATTGCAGGTCTACAAACAAAACAAGGCGATACATTTTTAGATGCTAAAGAAGTAAAAAATAACGACGGTACTATTACATACAGTTTCCCTGTGGTTGTTGATGAAGTTAAATCAGCAAAAATCCATGTAGTTGTTCCTTCCGCAAATATGGATAAATGGTATGATTTTGATCTAAAAGCAGTGAAAGAAGTAAAAGAAGAAGTGAAAGTGAATGAAGTTGCTGTCACTGTTTACAAAGATGGTACAACAGAAGAGTCGATGATGAAACAATATATCGCACCAAAAGTAGGAGTTACTGTAAAAGACGGTAAAAATGTTGTGACAATGACATTCCCTCAAGGTCAATATGTAAAAGGTTTCACTGTAGAGGGGAAAGAAGCAACTTTAGTGAAACAAGACGATGCAACAAATTCACGCACATATTCATTTGAAGTTAAAGATTTGAAGAAACTGGTAAGTGCTCAATTACACATCGTTGTAAATGAACCAGCCCAAGGTGTGAAGTATGATTCGAATCATACAGTACAATTTAGCTTTGCTGTGGAAGGTGCAGTGAAACCAGTTATCAATCCATTTAAGGACATTAGTAAAGATGCGAATAAAGATGCCATCCTATCACTTTACAGCTTAGGAATTGTGAAGGCACAAGACAATTTTAGACCAAATGACAACATTACACGTTCTCAATTTGCTTTAATGGTGGCACGTTCATTGAACGTATCTTCTACAAAAGATGCTGGATTTAAAGATACAGGTAAGCTTAGTGCGGAAGCTGTTCAAGCTATTAATGCATTAGCTGAAGCAGGCATTGTTAAAAAAGCGACAAACTTCAATCCAAATGATACACTTACTCGTCAACAAGCAGCTGTCATGATCTATCGCACAATAACACATGTAGCAGGAAAAGAAATGAGCTTTGGTGACACAGGTCTTTCTTACTATGCTGATGGAGCAAAAGTGAAAGACGAAGAAGCAAAAAAAGCCTTTGCACTTCTATATGCAGGTAAAGTAATGACTGGTTCTCCAACTGCTGATGGCAAAACAGTTATTGATGCCAACAGTCCATTAAAACGTTCACATATGGCGAAAATTTTAAATGGCTCATTGCAATACATGAATAAATAATAAGGATTTTTACAGCAACTTCCTTTCTCATATTTTATGGGGAAGGAAGTTCCTATGTGTTTAAAATGGGAGGAGACCATGCAATGACAATCATAAAAAAGCACATTTGTATTTCGGCTGTTTTGGCAGTTTTATTGCTTGTTTTCCCTCCATCCATTCTTATGCAAGCAAAAGCTGAGAACCTTGGCATAATAGATGGTAGTTATCAAGTTGAACTAAGTTTTTCTCCTATTGAAGGGTTTGAAGGAAATCTTTTTAAACATAAAGCAACTCTCACCGTAAAGGATGGTCAGTATCAATTAACTTTGGCACTTGAACAATCATATTCTGTACGCGACATACATATCGAACAGCTTGGCAATGAAATTTCTTTGACTCAAGATATAGAAAATTTAGTTCAGTTTGATGTTTTGGCATTACAAGACCCGATTGTTATAAAGGGCAATGTGGAGCTTGCAGCTGAAGAATCTTATTTTTCGTTCACTCAAGAGCTGCGAATAGAGATAGCGGGACTTACTCCGAATGTTCCTCAGGAAAAAAACAAAACGGATGAAGCTGAAAACTTAGTTGTAGAAGAAACAAAAGGCCAAGAATGGGCAGTGGACTATGTATTATTAGCGGATGGTAAAAATGAACCTTCTATTTTGAATAACTATGTGAAGCCAATCGCAAAGGTTATTGAAAAGGGTGGTAGATACTATGCGCAAATGACTATTTTACAATCAGCTTGGGTGACAGGTCTACAGATAGATGATAAGGGAAATCAGATTGAACCAAAGCAAGTTTCTCTTTTAGATAATGTACGCATGGTGGAATTTGAGGTTGAGGACTTAACACAGCCGTTAAGAATGTGGGTAAAGATTGATATTCCTGACATTTCTTATCATCATCAATATTATGTTCAGCTAGTATTCAATCAAAAGCAGGTTTCATTGCTTTTACAAAAACCCACGAACGAAAAACCTACTACGCAAGTCGTACGTGACAAGTCGGTGGAAACGGAGCAACAGGAGCAGGTACAAAAGCCACCAATACAAATAAGTAAAGAGAATGTTTCTAGCAATGCCACACAGACATTACCAGCTATTCAAACACCCTTGCTTATACCAAAGGAAGAAAAATTAACATTTGATCGTACACTTGATGAACCAACTGATGAAGCTTTAGAAGAAGCATTAGAGGACAGCAAAACAAATGAGGAAACTACGGAAACAAAAGTAGTAAAAAAATCGACTGCAGATCAGCAAATGGAGCCGTTAAACTTCGTAAAAATTATTGGGCTAATGGTTATTTGTCTTGTATCAGGATGGTTACTGATTAAGCGTATTAGGAAAACCAAAAATTTAGCTGACTGAGCAGAAATAAGTGGGGGATGACACAATGAAAAAAGATTGGAAAATGAAGGTACTGTTGCTGACATTACTATCACTAATTCTTGCTGCATGTAGTAGCAGCGATCAAACAGAAAAAAAAGAGACAGTTACTGATAAAGAACAGGTAACAGAAGATAGTGAGCAACGTATTATTGCTGGGACTGTAGTGGTAGCGGATATCCTTGATAAGCTGGAGCTTGATGCAATCGCTGTACCTGAAACAGAAAAGCAATTAGCAAAGCGTTTTGATGGTCTGCCAACAATCGGTAATGCGATGGAGCCAGATATGGAAATTGTTAAGTCATTAAATCCAACAGAAGTATTATCCGTTTCCACTTTAGAATACGATTTACAGGATAAATTTAAACAACTTAATATTCCTGTTGATTTTCTTAATTTCCAAAGCGTTGATGCCATGCTAAAGGAGATAACATCTCTAGGAAAACGCTATGATCGTGAAGCTCAAGCCGATGCATTAGTAAAAGATCTACAGAAGAATATCGAGGCAGTCCAAAGCGTAGCTGCGAATAAAGAAGGTCCTCGCGTATTAATTTTACTAGGTATACCAGGGAGTTATCTAGTAGCAACAGAAAATTCCTATGCCGGGGATCTTGTCAAACGAGCAGGGGGTATCAATGTAATGGAAGGGCAAGATGCAGAATATCTATCTTCTAATACGGAATATCTTCATAATAGCAATCCGGATATTATTTTGCGCTTATCACATGGCATGCCCGATGAGGTTGTGGAAATGTTTGATGAAGAATTTAAAACTAATGATATTTGGAAACATTTCGATGCAGTGAAAAACGGTAAAGTCTATGATTTAGAGGAAGAATTATTCGGGACGACATCCTCCTTGCAGGTACCACAGGCTTTAGGACAGCTGATGGAAATTTTCTATCGTAAATAGTAACTCGAATGTCGCTCGTATGATCAGTATTTTTACTCGTCATAGAGCGTTTTTCTTATCCTATATGGAATAAAAAAAGAAAAAGGAAGTCCGATATGACAAAAAGAATCGTCAGTTTTTTACTTGTAATTTTTTTATTACTGGTGACAGTGATTTATTCAGCATCAACAGGTAGCATTAAAATGGGCTTTTTTGAGTTTATAGGGGCATTATTTAATGAGGGGAATAGTCAAATGGAGGCTATTCGTGATTTACGCTTCCCACGTATCATTGTGGCATTATTTGCAGGTGCCGCCCTTTCAGTTTCTGGGGTGCTTTTACAATCGGTGATGCGTAACCCATTGGCAGATGCAGGGATTATCGGAATATCTTCGGGTGCAGCATTTGTCCAATTGTTTATTGTTGCCTTTTTCCCCACATTATTTTTTATGACACCCGTGTTAGCATTTATGGGTGGAGCCTTAGCCTGTACGCTTGTCTTTGCATTATCTTGGAAATCTGGCTTAAGCCCGCTCAAATTGATTTTAGTAGGGATAGCGATTAACGCTATGTTTACAGGCTTAACCGAGGCTATGATTAGCTTAGGCGGCTCCTTAAATATGTCCGCATCCAGTGTTATTGGTTCTAATCTAACCATGCGAACATGGAAAGATGTTTCAACAATTGTGACATATGGTTCAATCGGATTAATAGGTTCTCTTGCTTTATATAGTTGGTGTAATTTACTCGTATTACAAGACAAAACTGTTAAAAGCTTAGGATTTCAAGTTGTGCGAGCACGGTTATTAATTGCAGCAGTGGCTGTCTTACTAGCAGCTGTTTCAGTTGTTGTTGCAGGAGTTATTTCATTTGTGGGTCTTTTAGTACCTCATATTGCTCGCAGATTAGTTGGCCATGATCATGCTGTGCTTATTCCGTTTACAGCATTGGCAGGAGCATTACTAATTTTATTAGCAGATACAATTGGACGTACAATTGTTGCACCACTTGAAATCCCGGCGTCCACCATTATGGCCATTATCGGTGGACCCTTCCTAATATTCTTATTACGAAAAGAGTGACAAGCATGAATATACAAGACATTATTGTATCGCATGATAATACACGTAATCATTTAAATGGTGTTTCCACATCAATTACAAAAGGCAAAATTACAACAATAATTGGTCCGAACGGCTGTGGGAAATCAACTTTATTAAGTGTCATCTCTCGTCTGCATTCACCTAAATCAGGAAATGTCCTGTTAGAAAATAAAGACTTACTAGATTATAAGCCTAAGGAATTTGCTAAAAAACTAGCCATAGTATATCAGCAAAACGATATACCGAAAGATTTAACAATTGAAAAATTAGTCGGTTTTGGTCGTCTTCCCCACCAAACATTGCTGAAAAAGGACAATGAGGGAGATGCAAAAGCCATTGAATGGGCACTGGCTTGTACAAATTTACAACAAAAGAGTTCAACAAATTTAGAGGCGTTATCAGGTGGGGAGCGGCAACGTGTCTGGATTGCTATGGCTTTGGCACAACAATCAGAAATACTATGCTTGGACGAGCCGACAACATATTTGGATATTTATTATCAGCTAGAATTATTAGAGCTTGTCAAAACATTAAACGAGCAGCACGGCTTAACGATTATCATGGTGCTACACGATATTAATCAAGCTATTCGCTATAGTAACCATATTATTTTAATGAAGGATGGTAAAATATTTGCAGAAGGTACCCCACGTGATGTAATTACGAAAGATGTTATTAAAGAGGTATATGGGGTTAACGCGGTATTTAATGAAGATCAACAACTTGGCTATTATATGATGCCAATGGGGATATGAATGGTGATGGGATGAAAAAGAAGGCGTCAAAGTTTGTCACATTTCTATATGTAGCAATATTTTTATTTTCTGCATTTTCCCTTGCAAAGTATCTATATACGTACTATGAGACATCAAAATCGCTGAAGGAAGTGCAGGATATATATCAAGCTACATTAAGCACTATTGAAGATCAGCCTGTAAATCAAGAGGAAGAAACTCAAGCTCCTTCAACGATAAGACCTCAATTCCAAGATTTATTAGCAATGAACCGTCAAATTGTAGGATGGATTTCAGTGGATGGAACAAAGTTAAATAATCCAGTACTACAAGCTGACAATAATGATTTTTATTTAAATCATAATTTTAGAGACGAGGAAAGTCGTGCAGGCAGTGTCTTTATGGATTATCGAAATAATATTGTTTCTATGAGTCAAAATACAGTTTTATATGGTCATGCTATGAAAAACAATACGATGTTTGGCAGTCTAAAAAATTACTTAAAGCAAGACTACGCGAATGACCATCCCATTATTTATTTAGATACCTTATATGAAGGGTATGATATCGAGGTATTTGCAGCATATGAGACAACTATTGATTTCTACTATATTGAAACGGATTTTACAAGTGACGGAGCTTATAAGCAATTTCTAGAGGAAATTCAAAAGCGATCATCCATACAAATGGATGTCGCTATAAGTCCCGGTGATAAAATCCTGACATTGTCTACCTGTAAGGATTCAGTGATGAGTGACGATCACCGCTTTGTTGTTCAGGGTAAATTAGTAAAACGTGGTGAATAAATAGAGCTTGACTTTCTTTTTATTGAGGAGAACCTTCACTGTCAAGGTTCTCCATCTTTTTAGCCTTTTTTATTGGATTTTCTCCGCCAACTCTAAAATAATGCCCTCAGGACCACGCACGTAACATAATTTATAACTTTCTTCATATTGCTGTATCTCACTAAAAATTTTTGTACCACTTTTTTTCAATTTAGCAATAATACCTTCAATATTTTCAACATTAAAGCAAATATGTCGGATTCCAAGCGTATTTGCAAAAGTTGGCTGTATACCTTTTTCATCAGAAGGCGAGTAAAATTTCACTAGCTCTATCCATGTCTGACCATCAGGCATCCCCAATCCTACACATGCCGTTTTTGCATAATTAAGCCCTACAATTCGGCTCAGCAGTTCTCCTTGTAATTCCCATTCTGCTTTCACTTCAAGCCCTAGCTCAAGAAAAAATGCTTTAGCCTCTGAAAGATCATTCACGTTTATGCTCACATGATCCATTCTATTGATTTTCATACCTCATACCTCCAAGTCCTCTTCGCAGAATTATATAACAAATGGATGAAAAAAAATCCTGATACGATCATGAATTTTGATAGACAAAGGATGATACATAAAAACTCTTTAACGTTATGCTTTATTTATGGCTAATGTGGACAAACCTATGCTTGTTCGAAATCGTAAATTGAATATTTCAAATTTCAAAAAGAACTTTTAACAAAAAATAATTAAATTACTTGACGTAATTTAATTATTAATATATAGTAAGTTACATAAAGTAATCAATTACTTTTCATAACCAAAGTAGTACAAAAAGATAAGTAACTACAAATGTTTAGCCTAATCAATGTTGGGTAACATAATTCATGTAGTTGCTTCATATTTTAAAATATATCTCGAAATCGAGATAAAATCAACTTATTGGAGGAATTTTAAAATGGCAAAATGGAATATTGATTTAGGGCACTCAGCAATTAACTTTCAAGTAAAACACATGATGGTATCAAAAGTGAAAGGTGTATTTGATAAATACACAGCGGACATTGAGGCGGCAGATCTTGCAGACTTAACAACTGCTAACATTAGCTTTACTATTGATCCAGCAAGTATTAATACACGTAGTGAAGATCGTGATAACCATTTAAAAGCAGCGGATTTTTTTGATGCTGAACAATATCCAACAATTACGTTTAAATCAACAGACATTACTAAAAAATCTAGCGATGAATATTCAGTAACAGGAGACTTAACTATTAAAGGTGTAACAAAATCAGTAACATTTGATACAGAATTTAATGGCAAGGGTACTAATCCTTGGGGGCAAGAAGTATATGGTTTTGAAGCTGAAACAACTATCAATCGCGAAGACTTTGGTTTAACTTGGAATGCAGCCTTAGAAACTGGTGGAGTACTTGTAGGTAAAGATATTAAAGTATCAGTTGAGTTAGAAATTAACCCAGCTTAATAAAGAGATTTTCTTGCATGCTTGAAGGTATATTCAAGCATGCTTTTTATATGTCCAAAAAAAGGTATGTTCTTAAGAAATATTCTAGTAATGATATTTTGTAAATTAATTCCATTGAGTATGTTTTTTGCATATTTTTAGCAAATTCTGCATATAAATCATCATATTGTTTTTGGGGGCGATAGGATGAATGTATTAGTGACAGGTGGCTATGGTTTTATTGGCAGTGCAGTAGGTAGGCGTTTTTTTGAAGAAGGTGCATCTGTTTATATTATTGATAATTTAAGTACAGGTCACTTACGGAATGTTGATTTTGAGCATAAATCTTATCTTTTAAATGTGGAGGATGAGGTTTGTGAGCACCTTTTTAAAGAGACACATTTCGATGTGGTCATTCATTGTGCAGCACAAACGAGTGTTCAACAATCCTTACAGGAGCCAGTAAAGGATATTTTGACGAATATTGTTGGGCTAAGTCAAATGCTCTTTTTATCATCTAAATATAAGGTAAAGCATTTTGTTTTTGCCTCCTCAGCTGCTGTGTATGGAAATAGTCACTATCCGCCACTAGAAGAAACAGATGTGTGCGAACCTATATCAATGTATGGGCTAAACAAGAGCATAGGGGAAACCTATTGTGAAAAATGGCAAAAGGATTATCGGTTACCTATCCTTATTTACAGATTCGCCAATGTTTTCGGTCCAAGACAACAAATGCAAGGTGAAGCTGCTGTCATCCCAAGTATGTTAAAGAGTAGCATGGAGGGAAGACCCTTTACAATTTATGGTGATGGTGAACAGACACGTGACTTTATTTACGTCGATGATATTGCAGATGCCATTTATGCCGGTGTCCATTCAAGATTACAAGGTATCTATAATGTGTCCACAAATGAAGCGTGGTCTCTTCATCAAGTGATTTTGTTGCTTCAGCATTTAAATCATCCACTTGAAATTCAATATGCACCCGCACGAGAAGGAGATATTGAACATTCATTTTTAAATAATGACAAATTAGCCAATGCAATTGGTTGGAGACCCAAAATTTCTTTTGCAGAGGGAATTGAACGTACGTTGAATGCTTTACAAGTTGATAAATTGGCGGAAATTTAACTATATAGAGGATTCGGCATATTACACAGTGTAATATGTCTTTTTCTATGTCTATAGTATAATAATTCATTAAAGAAATGGATGTGGACGGAGGCTTACATATGCTTGTAGATTTTAGAGTGAACAATTGTCTAAGCTATAAAGAGGATACATTATTTTCAATGGTAGCAGGAAGTCGTCTACGAAAATGGAAGGATACCCATACCATACCGTTGGATGATTCACTTCGTGTCGTGAAAAGTGCATTTATCTTTGGGCCGAATGGAAGTGGTAAATCCAATCTATTTACCGCGCTTAAAGTTTTGAGAACCTTACTCTTTAATTTTGAGAATTTAAACAATGTTAAACAATTACGCCTGCCTTATCAACCATTCAAGCTAGGAAGTCAGCAGGGCCAACCAACAGAATTTATGATTTCATTATTTTTGGACGGTGCTTTGTATGAGTATGAAATTCAGTACAATGCTTCCATCATTCTATATGAGCGTCTTCACAAGACAACTCATAATTTGAAGGAAGAGCTTTTTGTCCGACGATGGGATGGTGTGGATTATTCGTATGAAACAGCTCATTCGACTGCACAGGAATTAACAAAATATACGCGGAATAATACAGCCTTTATATCAGTGCTACATGTTTTTAATGATTCAGACGCGTTAAAGGTATTCGATTGGTTTTTACATAAAATGCTGTTTCTAGATGAAGCGAATCGGTTATCAAGTCATCCTCTAATTCGTAAACTTGAAGAGGAGCCCTTTAAAAAAGAGGTCATCAAACTTCTTAAAATTGCCGATTTTTCAATTCAAGATGTCACGGCAAGACGTGTGGAGCGCAGAGAAAAAAATACCATTGGCTACGAATTTGACAGCCCTGAGGTCATTCAAGAAGTTGATATTGACCTACATTATTTATCATTTGATGAATCGGGTGTGCCCATCGGAAACGAGACGATCAATTGGACGATGGATTCTAAAGGTACAGTGCGCATGTTGCATTTAGCTTGTGTGATGGTAGATGCTTATAATAAAGGAAAAACTATTTTTATTGATGAATTCGATACAGCTTTTCATGTATCAATTTGCGAATTTCTAATGGCAATCATGAATAGTAAACGTAATACGAGTAATCAATTTGTCGTGACGAGTCATGAAATAGAGTTATTGGATCAGCCATTGCGTTCTGATCAAATTTGGTTTGTTAATAAAACCTTTAAAAATGAATCTGAGCTCTATTCTTTATTTGATTTTGCAGACTTGCAAAAAAAGCGTGGCGACCTTTCTTATGCAAAACGTTATTTAAAAGGAGAATTTGGCGCAACGCCCGTTATTAATGAATATTTATCTGAACAATATTTAGAAGAAGCGGAGGTATCTGAGCAGTGAGAGTACGTCAACAAGGGAACCGAACACTGCGGAAAACTATTTTAATTTATTGTGAAGGTGAAACGGAGCGTATTTATTTTGAACAGCTACGTATTTTGAAGCGCTCTAAAATGGTGAGTGTCAAAATAAAAAATGTTAAACGATCTGCCATCAAGCTTGCTCAACATGCTTATCGGGATTCTAGTTATCAATATTTTGATGAGGTCTGGATTGTTTTTGATAAGGATGATTTAACAGAAAAGCAATTGGAGGAAGTAAATCAATTTTGTGAGGAAAAAGAGATTCAAATTGCCTATTCTAATGAGGCTTTTGAATTGTGGTTACTTTTGCATTTTGAGGAAGTGGATAGCTCGGAAAAATATCCACGTGCCGTCTTAAATGACAAAATGGAACAACACCTCGGTGTGAGCCGATATTTCCGTCATAAGGCTGATGAGACGATTATTGCCCCCATTGCATTACGTCATGAAGTAGCGATTAAAAATTGTACAGACATGATGGCTCTTCGTAGTTCGGAGAGCCGTGACAACCCTTACTGTAACATACATGAAATGATACGATACATATTTTAAAAACGGTAGGTTCTTTTTGTGACGTAGGGGTCCTACTCTTTACTTTAGTGGAAATAGATTGTCAAATAAATGCATGTTTAATCCAAACAAACATATAGTGTCTATTGAGCGAAATCAGTAATAGTATGAAAGGGGATTGCGTGGATAAGCCAAATTCGAATCAACGCAAAAATATAGAGGAAAATGCCAAGGATCAGCAACTAGAGCCATTTCGTGTAGAGAACGAAGGCACAAAAATGACTACGAATCAGGGTCTTAGAGTGTCAAACGATGAGGATTCCTTAAAAGCAGGAGTCCGTGGTCCGACAATTATGGAGGATTTTCATCTTCGAGAAAAAATTACACATTTTGACCACGAACGAATTCCGGAACGTGTCGTGCATGCTAGAGGTTTTGCTGCACATGGTGAATTCGAATTGTATGAGTCGATGAGAGAGTATACGAAGGCGAAATTTTTGCAAGACCCGAAAAAGAAAACGCCAGTGTTTGTCAGGTTTTCGACAGTGGTAGGTAGTTTAGGTTCAATGGATACGGCTCGTGATGTACGGGGATTTGCAACTAAATTTTACACGGATGAAGGAAATTATGATTTAGTAGGCAATAATATTCCAGTCTTTTTTATTCAGGATGCCATTAAGTTCCCAGATTTAATTCATGCAGTAAAGCCTGAGCCGCATAATGAGATGCCACAAGCTGCCTCTGCCCATGATACGTTTTGGGATTTTGTGGCGAACAATCAGGAGATTGCACATATGATTATGTGGCATATGTCAGATCGAACAATACCTAGAAGCTTCCGTATGATGGAGGGTTTCGGGGTGCATACATTCCGTTTTGTTAATGATAGAGGAAGATCAAGATTTGTGAAGTTTCATTGGAAGCCTGTACTAGGTGTGCATTCACTAGTTTGGGATGAAGCTCAGATAATAGCTGGGAAGGACACAGATTTTCAGCGACGGGATTTATGGGAGGCCATTGAAATTGGAGATTATCCAGAGTTTGAGTTAGGGGTGCAAATACTTGAGCCAGAAGACGAATTTAAATTCGATTTCGATATTTTAGATGCCACAAAACTTTGGCCAGAAGAACTGATACCCGTAAAAATAATTGGAAAAATGACCTTAAATCGCAATGTGGATAATGTATTTGCTGAAACTGAGCAAGTTGCCTTCCATCCAGGAAATGTTGTACCAGGCATTGACTTTACCAATGATCCACTATTACAAGGTCGACTCTTCTCCTATTTAGATACACAGTTAATACGTTTAGGGGGTCCAAACTTTACAGAAATCCCTATAAATCGCCCTCTTTGTCCTGTGCATAATAATCAACGTAATGGTTTTAGTCGACAGGCAATTAATCTAGGAAGAGTAAGCTATCATAAAAATTCATTAGCCAATAATACACCTGCAACATCCACTGCAAGGGAGGGAGGATATGTTCATTATGAAGAAAAGGTTGAAGGGCGAATCACAAGGGCACGTAGTAAATCCTTTGACGATCACTTTTCACAAGCTAGACTCTTTTGGAACAGTATGTCCCCTCCTGAAAAACAGCACATTATAGATGCTTTTAGCTTTGAGGTTGGAAAAGTCAAGAGTAAATCTGTGCGACAACAAGTTGTAGATATGTTTGTTCACGTAGATAAAGCAATGGCTACAACTGTTGCTGAAAATGTGGGTGTTAACCCTCCTAGTGGCGAACAGTCCAAGGTAACAGCCTCTTCACCCGCACTTAGTCAAGCCAATACCATTAAATTACCTTATACACTTAGGGTAGGTGTTTTAATTGGTGATGGATTCGATGCGAATGAGGTAGGGGAGGTATTAAAATATTTAACAAGGCAGGGGGTGCGCTACAGCATTATTTCTGATCGACTAGGAGTTGTGACTGGAAATAATGGTGTTCAATTAACGGCAAGCGACACCTTTATTACAACCGATGCCGTATTATTTGACTCGTTATATGTGGTGGGTGTAAAGGCAAGTAATCAAGCTAAATTTAATACACATATCGTAAATTACATTAATGAGGCATATCGTCATTACAAACCGATTGGATTTGCCGTTACAGGTACAACGTTTTTCAATATGTCGAATGCCAATGTAGGGCCAGGTATTGTTTTAGCAACTGGGAATAAGGATTTTTCTAAAAAATTTGTAGACGCCATTGCACAACAAAGATTTTGGCAACGGAATATTTATTAAGCCTATTAGTTGGGAAAAATATACGCGTAATGAAAGTAAAGTCGAGGCCAGACTGGAGACAAAAGCAATTGAGAGAAAACCTCTCAATTGCTTTTATTATTTTTCATCTTTAAGCTTTAAATTTCTGAAGGATCCCTTTCAATGACCTTACTGGTAATATTGCATTCAATTTTTGCAAATGATAAGGTGATACATGAGGTGAAAAATATGGAAAAATTTGATATAGCAATTATTGGTGCAGGGCCAGGAGGGTATGTAGCGGCCATTCATGCTGCCAAAAATGGCAAAAAGGTTGCGTTGATTGAACGAGATAAATTAGGAGGAGCTTGCTATAATGTTGGATGCATTCCATCTAAAATTTTATTGGAGCATAGTAAACTAGTGCAGGCAATAAATCGAGGAAATAGTTGGGGAATAGAAACAGACAATGTTAAAATAAATTTTCCTCGATTAATGCAACGTAAAGATACAATTATTCAAGAGCTTCTAACAAATATTGAGCACTATATTATCAACAACCATATAACTTTATATCGTGGTGAGGCCACATTAACTAAAGACTTACTGATAACAGTAGGAAATGAAACTTTGACGGCGTCAGATATTATATTGGCAACAGGCAGTAAACCATATGTTCCACCATTTGAAGGGTTAGAGTCCGCTACCTACTTTACAACAGATACATTTTTCAATCTTAAAGAGCTACCAGCACAGTTAACGATTATCGGTGGTGGTGTGATTGCAGTAGAAATGGCCTTTAGTTTAGCCCCCCTAGGAACGAAAATTACAATGCTTAATCATAGTGAGGATATTTTACAAACGGAAGAACCAGAGGCAAGACCCCTTATTCGAGAAAAGATGAAGAAACTTGGTATTGAGCTTATAACAGATTTCCAATTCGAAAAATTTGAAGGCCATACTATTCATACGACAAAAGGTATATATACATATGAAAATCTTCTGTTTGCGACAGGGCGTCGTCCTAATACAGAAATCGCTCAGCATTTGGAGTTAACTTTTGAAGGCCGTTTAATTGCCGTGAATGAGCATTTACAGACGAGTCAGCCTCATATTTATGCAATTGGTGATTTAGTCGGTGGTTATCAGCTTGCACATTCTGCGAGTGCGGAAGGAATCTATGCTGTGGATTATATTATGGGTAATCAACCAGCATTAATTGACCAAGCATCAATCCCGCGTTGTGTATATACACACCCTGAGATTGCCACATTTGGTTTACTAGAAGAACAGGTAAAAGTACCTTACACGATGACAAAAATGCCATTACAAACAAATCCAAAGGCTTTAATGGAGGGAAATACTGAAGGCTTTGTGAAGCTAATAACAAAAGAGGGCAGCGGTCAAATTCTAGGTGCTTGTGTTGTAGGGGATGGTGCAACAGAAATGCTGAATGCTATATTGGCGGCAAAAAACTCAGGTGGTACAGCTCTTTCTTTAGCACAAATGATTTTCCCACATCCGACTGTATCTGAGCATATTGGAGATACTGCCAAAGCTGTTTTTGGAAAAGCCATTCACCAATAATTGAAAAGCTATTGACATTAAAGAAATATATGTTAGATTAATTTTATAAGAATACTTGGTTTTGGAGTTGACTAGGCAGCTAGAGGCTTCTATTTTACAAGGCGGTTTTCGTTTGATTGTAAAATAGGGGCTTTTTTTAATGGCTTTTAAAAAATTAAGAGGAGCTGGTAAATTGACAAAAGCAGTAATCATTAATGGCAGTAACTCAAAAAGCTCTAGAGTTATGGCAATCCATGAAAAGGTTAAAAATCATTTAATGGCACAGGGTGTAGAAGTCCATTCCAATTATATTCATGAACTACCGGCTGTAGATCTAATAACAGCCAATTTTGCAAGTGAAAGTATACAGCTAGAGAATAAATGGATTGAGGAAGTACAAATAGTCGTCATTTTAACCCCTATATACAAAGCATCGTTTACGGGAATATTGAAAACTTATTTAGATTTACTACCCCAAAAAGCACTGCATGGGAAGGTCATTCTACCTATCGCTGTTGGGGGTTCTATTGGTCATTTATTAGCATTAGAGTATGCTTTGAAGCCTGTTTTAGCTGTACTAGGGGCGACCTCAATATCACACTCTGTTTATATTGTAGATAAACAAATTATTCGGTTAGATGAAGGAGGTTTTGCCATAGAGGAAGAAGCAATCAGTAGACTAGAAGCAGAGTTAGAGCAGTTACGGCAATTATTAATCGCTAATTAAACATGATAAAAGCGCATTAAAGGGGTATCCTATAATGCGCTTTCATTTAATTTACTTCAAGATTTTCTTCGTTTTCTACCGGTGCTGTAGAAAGATATAAGAAAGCCTCATCTTGCAAAAGCAATAATTTTTCTTCACAAATCCCATGTGATAATGGTCCAGAAAAAATAGACTCCCACCATGTCGTTGTTGTTGTCATTCATCTACGCCCCCGTTTCGTTTAGTATGTAGTTGTGTAGTTGTATATTTCCCAAGATGAAAAAATTAAAACATTTCACATACTCAAAATTCTTCCCCCCTGATGTAGAAAGAGGAATTTTTCCTCCTGATGTTGTATCGTATAGACAATGATAGTTTGTTTCGAAATGAAAAAACTATGTATGCCATTTTTGAAAAGGGGTGCTTTATTGATGAATTTTACGTCTAAAGATGTGGAAAATATGATAACAGAGCAGCGTCAATTTTATTTTTCTCGTGCCACTAAAAGTGTCAAATTTCGAAAAGAGCAATTAAAAAAACTAAAGAAATCCATTTTGAAATATGAGAAGGAAATACTGAACGCACTATACTTAGACCTCCGGAAAAGTGAGTTCGAAGCGTATGCAACTGAAATTGGCATTGTCTTAGATAGTATTTCTTACATGGTGAAGCATGTGGAAGAATGGATGGAGCCAGAAGCCGTCAAAACACCTATTCAATATCAGATGGGTAAGAGCTTTATTGTTCGTGAACCGTATGGTGTAACATTAATTATTGGTCCGTTTAATTACCCATTTCAATTGGTCATGGAACCATTGGTAGGTGCTATTGTTGGCGGTAATACAGCTATCGTTAAACCGTCAGAAACATCTGTACACACTGCAGCCATTATAAAAAAGGTAATTGAAGAAACTTTTCACCCATCCTATATACGTGTAGTGGAAGGGGAAAAAGATGAGGTTACTGCCTTAATCCATGCTTCCTTTGACTATATCTTTTTTACAGGAAGTGTAGCAGTTGGCAAAGTGGTTGCTAAGGCAGCAGCAGAACGATTAACACCAATTGCTTTAGAACTTGGAGGGAAAAGTCCAGCTATTGTTGATCAAACAGCGAACCTAGAAGTAGCAGCGAAGCGGATTGTATGGGGTAAATTCACAAATACTGGGCAAACATGTGTGGCACCAGATTATTTACTTGTTCACAAAGATGTTTATGATCGCTTTATGAAAATTTTAAAAGAGACGATACGTTCTTTTTATGGGAAGAACCCATTAAAAAGCCCTGATTACGGACGCATCGTGAATCTTAGACAGTTTGATCGTTTACAGCAAATTATTAAGGAAGAACGTGACGCTATAACATTCGGTGGACGGATAGATCGAGATGATTTATATATTGAGCCAACAATCATCGAATATGTAAAGTGGACAAGTCCTTCGATGCAGGAAGAGCTTTTTGGCCCTATCCTACCTGTTATGATGTATAGCGATTTACCACTGGCAATTCATCAAATACGCCAATTACCGAAACCATTAGCGGCATATTTCTTCTCAGAGCATGAAAAAGCGACTCAATACTTTTTAGAGGAATTGCCATTCGGCGGAGGATGTATTAATGATACGATTACACATGTTGGTAACTTACACTTACCATTTGGAGGTGTTGGTCCATCGGGTGTGAAAGCATATCATGGTAAAGCAAGCTTTGAAAACTTTACACATGCAAAATCCATTTTAAAGAAATCTTCTAAGCTTGAGACGAATGTACTGTTTCCACCGTATAATCAAAAGGTGAAAATTGTACGCTCTATTATGAAATAGTTAAAATGGGGGTATCTTTTTTCAAATGAAGATATCCCCTTTCAAAAAAACCCTCCTTTGTATAGAAAAATATCCCCAAAAATCCCAACCTAGGCGTGTCGAAAAATGCCGATTAGTCATTAATTATGAAAAAATTGAAGAAAACGTATTTTTTGTTCAAATGAAAGCGTTTTCGTTAAAAAAACAGCACGGAGACATTTTATTTATCGCGAAATAAGTAGTAAAATAAGTTCAATAGAGCGTGGGGGGATTCATTTTGTCGTTTTTTGTCGAATAATCAAAAATGATGACATGAGTGTAGAGATTGATTGGAGGACTATGAAATGTATGCAGAGGAATTGTTAAGTGCATTACCTTTGAAAAAAATAATTGGCATGTTGCCAGACCAAGTGACTGATATCGTAGTAGATTCAAGAAGTGTACAGCCAAATAGCATGTTTGTTTGTATTAAAGGTTATACAGTGGATGGACATGACTATGCTCAAAAGGCTGTAGATGGAGGTGCTACGATTGTTGTAACAGAGCGGGAATTGCCGCTAGGTGAGACGATTGCTCAAGTAATTGTAAAAGACACAGACCGTGCAGTAGGCTTGTTAGCCGCAAAGTTTTTTGATTATCCTTCCAAAGATATAACGATGATCGGGGTAACGGGAACGAATGGTAAAACATCTGTAACAGGTATTATTCAAAATATTATGCATGGTATGGGTGAAAAATCTGCCTTATCTGGCACAATTGGCTTTAATTTAAATGGAATTTTATATGAATCTGCCAATACAACAAGTGATGCGTTATCAACACAACAAATGATTTTTAGAGCAAAAATGGAAGGCTGTCGTTTAATGACGATGGAGGTTTCATCCCATGGATTAGCACTTGGACGTTTAGCAGGTGTTGACTATGATGTAGCTATTTTTACAAATCTAACGCACGATCATCTTGATTTCCATGGTACGATGGAGGAATATGGGCATGCCAAAGGTTTATTATTCTCCCAGCTTGGACAAGATTTAGAAAAAAATAAATTTGTTGTGCTAAATGCCGATGATGCTTGGTCAGAGCGGTACGCAGCTATGACACCATTTCCAGTGTGGACATATGGTTTAAAAAATGAAACAGCAGATTTCCGTGCCATTAACTGTGAATATCACGATTATATGACATCTTTTGATGTGGAGATGTCAGAAGGAATTTATCGTGTGAAAATGAATTTACTAGGTGAATTTAACATTTATAATGTGTTAGCAGCAATGGTGGCATTTTATGGTCGTGGCTATTCTATGGAGGCCATTATTGAGCAAATCGAGCAACTTCCACCAGTTAAAGGACGTATGGAAAAAGTATGCTCTGAGCTACCTGTACAAATGTTTGTTGATTATGCACATACACCTGATGCTATTGAAAAAGCGATTGAGGCAGCACAACCATATAAAAAGGGCAAACTTATTTTCTTAGTTGGGACAGGTGGTAACCGTGATAAATCAAAACGTCCTGCAATGGCTGAGAAGGCGTCGGCAGCAGAGTATGTTATTTTGACAACAGATGACCCACGCTATGAGGACTATAATAGTATTACGGGTGATTTGGCAAAAGGGATGTTACATGACAATTTTGCCTGTATCGGAGATCGTGCAGAGGCAGTTCGTCATGCGATTGAGGTTGCTGAACCAGGCGATATGATTATTTTTGCTGGTAAAGGCCATGAGGATTATCAAATTATTGAAAATACAAAATTTCCGCATAGTGATGCAGAAATAGCAATAGAAGCTGGCCGTTTGAAATTTGTTTGATGGAATATAAGATTTAGGAAACCCTTTTAGATAGTACTAAAGGGTTTTCTTTTTGGCGATTTCATGTAAAAAGGTTGTACGAAAGGCAAGTCTTCTTTTATTATTATTAAGTATGAAAAAAGGAGAATGACGAGATGAATTCAAATTTAGAAAAAGATATACAATCCCGTCGTACTTTTGCCATTATCAGTCACCCTGATGCTGGGAAAACGACGATTACAGAAAAGCTTTTACTTTTTGGAGGCGCCATTCGTGACGCAGGGACAGTAAAAGGGAAAAAAACAGGTAAGTTTGCAACATCTGACTGGATGGAAATCGAAAAGCAACGTGGTATCTCTGTTACTTCTTCCGTGATGCAATTTGACTATAATGGCTCACGTGTGAATATCTTGGATACCCCTGGGCACCAAGACTTCTCAGAAGATACTTATCGCACATTAATGGCAGTAGATAGTGCTGTCATGGTAGTGGACGCCGCTAAAGGGATAGAGGCGCAAACTTTAAAGCTATTTAAGGTTTGTAAAATGCGCGGTATTCCGATTTTCACTTTTATTAATAAATTGGACCGTCAAGGGAAAGAGCCGCTTGAGCTAATAGAAGAGCTTGAGGAAGTACTGGGGATACATGCATATCCTATGAACTGGCCGATTGGTATGGGGAAAGAGTTTCTTGGTATTTATGATCGTTACAATAAGCGTATTGAGCAGTTCCGTACGGATGAAGCTGAACGCTTTCTGCCAATAGATGAAAATGGTGAACTTGCTGTAGAGCATCCGATGAAAGTTACTTCTTATTATTCTCAAGCAATGGATGATATATTACTACTGGACGAGGCTGGTAATGAATATTCGGAAGAAAAAATTCGTCGTGGCGAATTAACACCAGTGTTCTTTGGTTCAGCTTTAACAAATTTTGGGGTACAAACATTCCTAGAGACTTACTTACAATTTGCACCAATACCACAGCCTAGAATTACGGAAGATGAGCAGTTTATTGATCCGCTTGAACAAGAGGAATTTTCAGGATTCATATTCAAAATTCAAGCTAATATGAATCCTGCGCACCGTGACCGTATTGCCTTTGTCCGTATTGTGTCTGGTAAATTTGAGCGTGGCATGAATATGACTTTGTCTCGTACAGGCAAATCCTTTAAAGTCACACAATCTACACAATTCCTAGCTGATGATCGTGAGACTGTAGATGAAGCTGTTGCAGGGGATATTATCGGTTTATATGACACAGGGACTTATCAAATTGGAGATACCGTAGTGGGTGGTAAAAAAACATTCCAATTTGAAAAATTACCACAGTTTACTCCAGAGTTATTTGTCCGTGTAACGGCTAAAAACGTAATGAAATCGAAGCAATTCCATAAAGGTATTTTACAATTAGTACAAGAAGGTGCCATTCAATATTATAAAACACTGCACACAGAGGAAGTTATTCTTGGAGCAGTGGGTCAACTTCAATTTGAAGTATTTGAACATCGTATGAAAAATGAATACAATGTGGAAGTAAGGATGGAGCCAATTGGTTCGAAAATTGCCCGTTGGATTGAAAATGAAGAGGATGTTAAAGAATCTATGTCCTCTGGACGTTCAATGCTGGTGAAAGATCGTTTTGATAATCTTGTGTTCTTATTCGAAAATGAGTTTGCCATGCGTTGGTTTGCCGATAAAAATGAAAACATTAAACTTTATAGCCTTCTTTAATAGTCAACACGAATCGACAATTTTGCGATTCGTGTTTTTTTACAAGGAAATTTGACACGGATTGTAGAATATATACAGTATTAGGAAATTTGAATTCGCAAATGCGCTTAAGATAGGAAATTAGCTCATTTATAAAATAATGCCCTTTTCGGCTATGATAGAAAGGAAGAGGTAGAAGAAGGAGTTTTTAATATGAACATCAGTAATTTTTCGATTAAAAGACCAGTATTTACTATTGTAACGATGCTATTTGTAATTTTATTAGGTGGTGTATCGTTATTAAAAATACCGATTACTTTAATACCTGAGCTAAATCCGCCAATAGGTGTAGTAGTCACCTCTTATCCGGGAGCCAGTCCAACAGAGGTGAATGAAAGGGTGACGAAGCCTTTAGAGGCAACACTAGCCACCTTACCAGGCATTAAGAAACTACAATCAACTTCACAAGAAGGAAGCAATTTAATCGTCCTTGAATTCAATTGGTCCACCAACCTAGAAGATGTCCAGCTTGATATTTTACAGAGAATTGATATGACACCACTTCCCAATGATGCGGGCAAACCAAGCTTTTTAAAGTTTGATCCATCCCAATTTCCCATTATTCAGCTTTCATTGCGGGCAGAAAATGAAAATGTAGATGTGCGCTTATTAGCAGAGGATTTAGAAAAGGAGCTTCGACGGACAGAGGGTGTCGCAAGTGTAAATGTTTCTGGGAAGCTTATAGAGGAAATACAAATAACGTTAGATGAGGTAAAGTTAGTCGAAAAAGGCTTAACACAGGCAGATATTATTCAAATAGTCCAAGCGAACAATGTATCACTTCCTGGTGACCCTGTTTTAACTGATGATGGAAAAATGTTAACAACACGTATTGTTAGTACTTTAACATCACCTCAGGATATAGCCGATTTAATTGTTTCCGTGAATCCTTTAACAGGTGAAGCGTTAACAGTTGGCAACCTCGCCTCTGTTAAAAGGGCAGAACAGCCATCTGTAACGACAACCCGTGCCAATGAGCATGCAGCAGTTCTTATGTCCGTTTTACAGGAGTCGGGTGCGAATACTGCTGAAGTGTCAAAGGAGTTTCAACAAACCTTAAATGAATTGCTAGAGAAAGAGCAATACAGGGGAATTACAGCAGACATATTAGTAGATCAAGGCAACTACGTGGATATTGCCATTAGCAACATAGGCTCTTCCTTAATTTTAGGAGGTCTGTTTGCGATGGTCGTTCTTTTTGTGTTTTTACGCAGTGTGAAGAGCCCTATCATTATTGGTATTGCCATCCCCTATTCGGTTATTGTGACATTTGTATTAATGTTTTTGGCTGATTTTTCACTCAATATTATGACATTAGGTGCTCTAGCATTGGGTATTGGCATGCTAGTGGATAATGCAATCGTTGTTATTGAAAATATTGAAAGACACTTAGGGTTAGGAAAAGATCCTATTACAGCAGCGCAGGAAGGGACAAGGGAAGTTGCTCTTGCGATTACTGCTTCAACACTAACAACAATCGCTGTCTTTATTCCTGTTATGTTCATCGAAGGACTGATTGGACAAATTTTTACAGAATTTGCTCTCACTATTTCATTTAGTTTAATTGCCTCTTTAGTAGTTGCCCTTACAGTAGTACCGATGCTAGCGAGTCGGCTATTAAAAATGAAAAGTATTAACTTTTATGAGCAGCGTAGTAAATCTCTATTTTATAGGCAGTACAAATCGTCTATAGTGTGGGTTCTGCAGCATCGCATGCTCCTACTAATTTTCACGGTAGTTTGCTTTGGCCTATCATTATTTGGATTGACTAGAATAGGTACTGAATTTTTACCACCTACCGATGAAGGTTTTACAACTATTAGCGTCAATCTTGAAAAGGGTGTAGCTGTATCGAAAACTGAACAGGTAGTCAGAAAGATTGAGGAACGTTTAAAGCAGGAAAAAGATGTGGATGTTTATGTTAGTTTAATCGGCGGTACACAACAATCACAATCACGTGGACAAACTAGCCCGAACCAAGCAGAGATGTATGTAAAGCTTGTGCCTTTAGCAGAAAGAGAACGTTCAATTTTTGAATTTGTTGAAGAGCTAGAGCAAGACTTACAGGGAGAGCTAGAGGAGAAGACTGAACTGACATTTAACGTATCGACAGCAACTGGCTCATCACCGCATACTTTAACGTTTCGATTAACCGACTCTGATGAACAAAGGCTCCAAGAGGCAGTCAATAAAGTACAACAAGACCTGCAAGCAATTGAAGAGGTGACGAAAGTTTCCACAGATTTAGATAATACTGTTCAAGAAATTCAAATTGAAGTAAAACGAGAAAAGGCAAAAGACTATGGTTTCATACCCGCGCAAATTGCACAGTCTGTCAATCAAATGACAAGAGGACAATTAACCTCCCAATTAATTGCAGAGGATGGTGCTGTATTACCTGTCTACACAGGTTTCGGTCAGCTCTTCAATGATAGTATAGATTCACTAAAAGCAATGCAACTGCGTTCACCAGCAGGGGTATTTGTGAAATTAGAGGATGTTGCGACAGTTTCTATAAAAGAGGGACCCGTCTCTATTCGCCGTTCAGATCAGGCGGCAGCAGTGGCATTTTTTGTTGAATATGAAACGAAGGAATCTTTAGGGGGAATATCGGCAAAAGTAGATAAAGCAATAAAGAGTGCTCAATTAGCTCCTACTACACAAATCGTATTTAGCGGTGATCGTGAGCTTTATGATAGTGCAATCGATGATATGCTATTAGCAGTGATTCTTGCCATTATATTAGTGTATATTGTGATGGCTGCTCAATTTGAATCATTCAAATATCCGTTTGTCATTATGTTTACGGTTCCATTAATGATCATAGGGGTAGCGGCTGCCATGTTTGCTACAAATACTTTAATTGGTGTGACATCTGTAATAGGAATTTTAGTACTTGTAGGGATTGTTGTAAATAATGGTATTGTGCTAGTTGATTATATTAATCAGCAAAAAGCAAATGGTATGTCTGCTTATGAAGCAATTTTACTAGCTACTCAGGATCGTCTCCGTCCAATCTTAATGACAGCGTTAACAACTATATTAGGGTTGTTGCCACTTGCACTTGGCATAGGTGAAGGAACAGAGATGAATCAACCGATGGGAATAGCTGTTATTGGAGGACTTGTGACTTCCACGTTACTAACCCTATATATTGTACCGATTGTTTATAGTTTAGTGGATAAAGAAACAAGAAAGATGCGTTAGAATCAAGGGGGGAATGGTAGATGAAAGTTCATTTTTTTACTGGTTTTCCTGGTTTCATTTCAAGTCAATTAATTAGGTCATTGTTCCGAAACAAACAAACGCAACAGGTTATAGCAATCGTATTGACTGGCGAAACCATTAAGGCCCATCATGAGAAAAATAAAATAGTAAATGAATTTCCTAACTGTTCGATTCGAATTGTAGAGGGTGATATTACCCTACCGAATCTTGGTGTAGATAATCAAGTAATAGAAGAAATCATACCTCAAATTGAAGTACTTTGGCATTTATCAGCTATATATGATTTAGCTGTACCACGTGATATTGCTTGGAAAGTGAATGTTCATGGGACAACAATGGTGAATGAATTTGTGCGTTCTTTACCTAATTTAAAACGCTATATGTACTTTAGTACGGCATATGTGGCTGGTACACGTGAGGGGTTACTGCGTGAAAGTGAACTGATCCGACCATTCGCATTTAAAAATTATTATGAAGAGACAAAATATGAGGCTGAGCTCCGAGTAGAAGATTTAAAATCAGAAATCCCATTAACAATCATTAGACCTGGCATTGTGAGGGGACATTCTGAAACCGGTGAAACTATTAAGTTTGATGGACCCTATTTCTTTTTAAATTTAGTAGAACGCTTAAAATGTTTACCTATTATTCCGTATATTGGACAATCTACGTCTACAATTAATGTAGTACCAGTAGATTATATATTAAATGCCTCGACTTTTTTGGCATCAGAACAAGAGGCTGAAGGCAAGACACTTCATTTAACAGATCCGAACCCTCATCCTGTACAGGAAGTATATCGTACTATGGTGAAACTAGTGACGAATGCTTATCCGAAGGGGCGTTTACCGTTTGCGTGGGCAAAACTATCTCTGCAAATCCCTTTTATTCGGAGAAAGTTAGGGGTGGAACAGGAGACATTAGATTATTTAACATGGAATGCCACATTCGACACGACTGAAGCCCAGAAAATTCTACAAAAAGGTGGAATTACATGTCCTGATTTTATTCAAACGATGCCGAAAATGATTGATTTTTATTTAGCACATAAAGAAGATACGAGCTACCAGATACAAATTAAGTAATGAAAAAAACCATTTAGATATTTTTGTCAGCTGTAAATGATAGTGCTATAATATTTGAAAGAAGATACCTTCGACACTTTGTCAAAGGGGAGTAGCTAACAGGTTTTGCAATTGTACCTGGTTTCACATTCGTCAAGACATGGTTTTACCATCGGATGTGATAGTGAATGGCTCTATACGTAAAATGATGACTGATGACGTGTAGATTGATGTACCGATAAGGTACTAATTTACTTAGCGAGACCTTTGCCACTTAAGGCAGGGGTTTTTTTCTTTTGTAACTTTAGTGGAACAAGTCATTTTGGGGTATTTCGAGCTTAGAGGAGGCACTAGCATAAATGGAAGCAATAATATTACAATACGGCTGGGTTTTAATTGTCCTAGTTGTTTTAGAGGGTTTACTAGCGGCTGATAATGCAGTAGTAATGGCTGTAATGGTCAAACATTTACCGCAAGAACAACAAAAAAAAGCGTTATTTTACGGATTATTTGGTGCTCTGATTTTTCGATTCGCTGCTCTTTTTGTCATTACTGTTTTAGTAAACTATTGGCAAATACAAGCAGTAGGTGCGGCTTATCTGCTATTTATGTCGGCGAAAAATATTTATGATTTGCGCAAACATAAAAATGATGAGGAAGAAGATACGAGTGAAAAGGCTGGGAAAAAGGGGTCTGGATTCTGGTTAACTGTACTCAAAGTAGAAGCAGCAGATATTGCATTTGCTATTGATTCAATGCTGGCAGCAGTGGCTATCGCTGTCACGTTGCCTCATTTAGGGAATTTTGATATCGGTGGCATCAATGGTGGACAATTTATCGTTATGCTCCTAGGCGGTTTTATCGGGGTTATTATGATGCGTTTTGCTGCCCAATGGTTTGTTAAAGTATTAAATGATTATCCTTCACTTGAAACAGCAGCATTTTTAATCGTTGGCTGGGTAGGGGTAAAGCTCGTTGTTTTAACATTAGCCCACGAAAAAGTAGGGATATTACCTGCAGAATTCCCGCATTCCACTGCATGGGAGTTAACATTCTGGATTGTCTTACTAGGCATAGCATTTTTCGGCTATATAGTAGGTGTTCGAAATAAAAAATAGCTATTAGTCAGTAGACAAAAGCCATCGAAAAATTGGATATGCTCCCTATTAGATAGACAGATTAAAAATAAAATTTGTTTATCTAAGGGGAGCATTTTTTGGATGAAATAAACATCCAATCGAGTTAAAATGACATATCCTTCAATTGTTCGAGGAAGGTCACTTTACTATCTGGCCATTGTACGAAAGGTTTTCATTACAACCTCAAACTTTATATAGCTGGAAAATGAAATATGAGGCAAATGGACGTGATGAATTACAGGCAGCTACTTCATGTGAAATTTAATCAAAAGAGTTAAAATGAGCGGCTTTGGAAGACTATATTCAATGGAGAGTTAGATTCAGCGATAAATGACGCTATTTATTTTAAAATCAATATCGCTACCAGAAACAATTAAACGGCTTGAGTCCTTAGAATTCAGAGCGCAAGCCGCTTTATACATTTTTTATTATTTCCACTATCTATATCAAACCAATTAGTAGTACTACTAATAAGCCTCCAATTGTAAAAATAAAAATACTCCAAGCCTTTAACCACTTATTCAAAACTTCACCTCCAAAATGAAAAAAGTATTTCGAATCATCCAATTATATTTATTCTTTTATCGAGTCGAAAAGTATAGTAATCACTATTCCTCTTTCTTTTTTCTTGTATTTTTTCTATACTATAATCTATCTAGTTGGGCATCATATGTAGAGGGGTTGTTAAAGTGCCTTGGAAAAAAACTTCCAATAGACTTGTCACACCATTTCAGGTACTTGTATCTTATTATTTCATAGCGATAGCGATTTCCTTCCTGTTATTACGGCTTCCAGGGGTTCATCAAGAAGGAGTAAAGGTTTCCTTTTTAGATAGTCTATTTACGGCGGTAAGTGCAGTAAGTGTAACTGGTTTAACAACCATTAATATTTCCGAAACGTATACGAAATTTGGACTTGTGATGATTCTTGTTATTTTACAGTTAGGCGCAATTGGTATTATGTCACTGGGTACCTTTGTGTGGCTATTAGTTGGGAAAAAAATAGGGATGCGCGAGCGTCAGTTAATTATGATTGACCATAATCAGTACAATTTGTCTGGTGTTGTGAAATTAATACGTGAAATTTTAAAAATACTAATTGGTATCGAGGTAGCAGGTACGGTTATCTTAACGCTCCATTTTACCAATTATTTTGATACGTTAGAAGAAGCATTTTTACATGGAATCTTTGCTTCAATTTCTGCTACGACCAATGGAGGATTTGATATTACGGGAATGAGCTTATTGCCATTCCATGATGATTATTTTGTTCAGTTGGTGACAATGGTACTTATTGTGTTAGGGGCAATCGGTTTCCCAGTATTAATTGAACTAAAGACTTTCTTACTCAAGCGACATGCGAATTTTCGATTTAGCTTGTTTACAAAAATCACTACGTCTACTTATGCCATTCTATTTGTTGTAGGTGCTCTGGTCATTTTACTTCTCGAATCCTTCCATTCTTTCAAGGAAATGTCCTGGCATGAGGCGCTTTTTTCAGCAATGTTCCATTCTGTATCTACAAGATCTGCTGGGCTTACAACTTATGATGTGACGACATTTAGTGAGGCGACAGATATTTTTATGAGCTTTCTCATGTTCATAGGTTCTTCTCCAAGTTCAGTGGGGGGAGGAATTCGAACAACTACTTTTGCCATAGCCATATTATTTTTAATTACATTTGCAAGAGGGAGAGAGGATATTCAAGTGTTTGGGCGAGAAATTCATTTAATTGATGTTTTCCGCTCCTTCGTTGTCATCTTATTAGCCTTTTTCATGGTTTTAATTGCAACGATTATTTTGCTTATTACAGAGCCACATGCCTCCCTTATTCAAATTATTTTTGAAATCACCTCTGCGTTCGGTACTTGTGGTATGTCATTAGGAATAACTTCTGATTTATCAGTCATTGGTAAAATTATTATTATTATTTTAATGTTCATTGGTCGAGTCGGCTTAATATCCTTCCTTTATACACTTGGCGGTGGTGGACGAGGTAAGAAATCGAAATTCCATTATCCAAAGGAACGCGTAATAATCGGATAACACTTTCAGAACATTGATATATAAGGATTTGTTGAGGGGTAATCGTGGGATTGCCCCTTTTTGCCCCCATAAGGTCATTATCAAAAATCAATTAGAATATGCAAAATACCTAGAAGGGGCGAAGGCGCTGGTATGTGGAAGTAGAAGCAAAGTCATCAACTGATGTTTTTGAGCCATTGAAGTTTAAAGTAAAGAGTACTCATCACTGCTTTTAAATCATTAAAATAGTCAACCAGGCGATCATAAAATGTTCGTATCTGGTCTTTTCTGTTTATTCACTTTGTAAGTCCTTTTCTTTTGTATTAATTAGTTGCTTTAAATCCTTCAAGTCCTATAATCAATTAATATACGTATTAAGGCCAGAGCAGCTTTAAACCTAGATACCTAAAAGTTGTTTCTTCTTCGTATCAAATCTTCTTTTATTAAAATACTGGCAACCATAAGTTCATTTAATTTTTATTAATTCGTCAATTGGAATTGATGATGTTGCAGGCGGGGGCGGGAAGACTGCGGACCCTTCTATGATTTCATCATCAGTAAATTGCTCAGTAACTAGTTGGAATTCCTTTTTTTAATATCATCCTACAGGTATTTGATGTTCTTTTATTTGTTCAAATATACATTTTAATTTCCACCTTTCCAATACATGAAGGCCATACAATAAAATTGTATTAATACTAGTAGGTGTTGTCAGTGAAGTTAATGACTTCCTGTCGAAATACGTCAAGACAAATGTAATGACACTATAATACGCCAACTACACTAAATCTGTTAAATGAATTAGAGGTTTTAAAGGATAACACCTTCAGAACGTTGATATATAAGAAACTGTTGAGGGGGAATGTTGATATTGCCCTTTTTTGTCAAAGTCATTAAGTATTAGTGTTCATGTTAGGGAGCTTCATAGCTGCATGATTGTGTATTCATATTTAAAGCTGTCATTCGAATCTATCCTCTTATCGGTAGCTGGTAATAGCATAGAAGGGTAAAGGACTTTCTTCTATTATATATAGAAGAAAGAAATAAAATTGTCGAATATTGTCATTACAGATGTCTATACACTAAAAAACCATCTATTAATAAATCATATACTTTTTTTAAAATCGAAAATTAACTATTGAAAAGGACTAGGTAGTTCCAATAAAATGAAAAATACATAAAAACACCATACTAATAAATGTGAAATTATTGGCTGATATTCTAAGACGACCAGATTTTTGGCGTAGAATATAAGGGCTCCATTCGTTACCAAAATGTCTAAATGAGTAAACTGTCACAAAATTTTTAGAAAATTTAAAAATTAATTTCCCGAGTATGGAAATTTTAATTGGGTATATTTTCAACCTATAAATCGTCTACCTTTAAGAAATTTGCCCTAATCATTTTTAGATTCGCTGTGAATACTTGACTACTAGATTAAGGATGCAGAAAAGCGATAGAAGCTCTACATTTCCTTTTGAGTGTATCTTTAAGAATTGTTTAAGACAAATAAAAAAAGCTAGTCCTGATCGTTAAATCAGTCTAGCGTTTCTTATTAAAGAGTGTGGATTGTTGCAAAGTAAGGAGCTTGACCATGACGGAAATAGGTTAAGAGATAGCCATCTTTTTGTACAATTTTGCCATTCAGGAAATCATCATAATTGAGAGAATGCGGGATGACCAAAGTATGCTTAAATAGCTCTTTCTCAGTGAGTTTAAAGTCTGCAAATTCCTCACCTGCGATAGCTGGATTTTCACGTAATGTCTGATAGATTAATTTTTGTTGCTCTTCTGTTGGACGTTCCTTCCACCATAATTTACGTGGTTGGAATTGCTGAGCCGTTAGATAATCTAGTTGCATTAAGCTCTGAATAATGTTTAAATTTGCACCATCCACAGTTTCTAAGAACATTAGTAAACGACGGAATAAATCTTCTAATTGATGGCCAATACGGGACCATCCTTTAGTTTCCCAATACGTACCAAAGCTTTGGAAAAAGTCAAAAGGTGTATCGAAGACCTCTGTCACTAAATATTCGATTGTATGGTCCATACGATGATCATTCCAATATTTCTCTAGAACATCCTCTGCATGTTTAATGCGAACAATATCATCAAATGTGAGGACATTATTAGAAAAGATTTCATAAGGAGCTAGGTCAACGTACGTATAACCAAACTTTTCAGCCTCCACTCGAAGGCCTGTACCACGTAAAAGTTTTAAAAAACCAAGTTGAAGTTCTTCTGGTCGCATGGCAAAAACATCATTGAATGTTTGACGGAAGCTTGCGTAATCCTCTTCTGGTAAACCTGCTATTAAATCTAAATGTTGATCGATTTTTCCGCCTTCTTTAACCATTGTCACGGTTCGTTTTAGTTTTTCAAAGTTTTGACGACGTTGTACAAGTGTATTTGTTAAATCGTTTGTGGATTGAACACCGATTTCGAAACGGAATAGACCTCTCGGTGCATTGTCATTTAAAAATTGGATAACTTCAGGACGCATAATATCGGCAGTAATCTCAAACTGGAATACAACACCGGGTTTATGTTCATCAATTAAAAACTGGAACATTTCCATAGCGTAACTTCGGCTTATATTAAACGTTCGATCCACAAATTTTATAGTTCTAGCGCCATTATCCATTAAGAAACGAATATCTTCTTTTATTTTTTCACGGTTAAAGTAACGAACACCAACTTCTATTGAAGATAAACAGAATTGGCAGCTAAACGGACAGCCTCTACTTGTTTCAATGTACTGTATGCGTTTCCCAAGATGAGGAAGGTCCTCTTCAAAGCGAAACGGACTTGCTAATTCACGCAAATCTATCTTAGGTGGCTGAGCGTGAATTTTGACTTTCCCGTCCTCCAAATAGCAAATCCCAGGAACTTCCTCCAATAATATTTCTCCGTGTAAATAACGTAACAATTGTTTAAATGAAATTTCTCCTTCACCCATCACGATGAAATCTACTTCAGGTATACGACGTAGCCAATGGTGAGAATCGTAAGAAACTTCAGGGCCTCCAAGCAAAATTTTAACATTTGGACAGACTGTTTTTAACATTTTAATGACATGAATTGTTTCTTCAATATTCCAAATATAACAACTAAATCCAATAATATCAGGTTTTTTTTGGAACAAATCTGATACAATATTAAAAGCAGGGTCTTTAATTGTATATTCTGCTATAATTGGATTGAATTCGGGCGCAGCGGCACCTTTTAAATAGCGTAACGCTAAGTTTGTGTGTATATACTTTGCATTTAAAGTAGTTAAAATAGTATTCATACAATAATCTTCCTTTCAATTTCTAATTGTATCAGTCAAGTATTTGACGTACAATATAATTCTTTTTACCTATTTATTTTGTGAACAGTTCGTGAAATAATTTAAAATACTTAAATTTACTAAATTTTGTAATAATAGAATCGTACTGTCATAATGTATAGTAAAGGCTCAAAATTCGATTTAGAGGTTTCTTACTCTTTTGAAAGGTTCGGTGAGAAAGTTGAAGCAAAATGATATTAATCAATGTTTTGGAAATCTTATGAAAAGTACTTCGTCACCAACACTTATACTCAATAAAGCAGGGAAAATTTTGAACGTCAATGAGGCTGCTATCCAACTTTTTAATCTTAATTTAACGTTTATTGGTAATTTGGCTATGGACGAGCCGTCTAAATTTAAATGGGCGAAATTCGTCCAACAATTACAAAAGGATTTACGATCAGAAGAAATTTTCAACATTCGCACAGTTGGGAATGAGTACGAAATGTTATCTTTTAAATGTTTCTATGACCCAAATGCCGAAGAAATTGTTGCGCAAATTTCAACATTAAATGATGATGTTGCCCATAAATTATACGTTAGTCAAGAGCATGAAAGATCTCAATCCTTTAATGCATATGATTACTTACCTTATGCTGTTATTGTGAGTGATGCTAGCGGTATTATTCTTGGGCTTAATAAGTATGCAGAAATGTTTCTAAAAGTAGAAAGCTCGCAGTTACTCCATAAAGCTCATCAGCATATATTTGATTTATTTACATTGAAAAAAGGGCAGATTACATCCTATCTTTCTAAATTAATGGGTGAAAAACATGCAAGTCTTCACGTTGTCGATGAAACCCAAGTAAGTAGAACTTGCTATTATGAAATATCCAGTATCTTTGATGAATACAATAATATTATTGTCACAGTTATTAATGATGAAACAGAGAAGAAGCAACTTCAACATAAAGTTGAACATCAACATGCTTTAAATGTTGTTGGACAAATGGCAGCGAGTATTGCGCATGAAATTCGTAACCCATTAACTTCTTTAAAGGGGTTTACTGATTTATTAAAGATAAATGCGGATGATGAATCACGCATGTATCTCTCTGTCATTGATAGTGAGCTTCAACGAATGGAGCAAATTTTATCAGAACTTTTAGTTTTGTCCAAGCCATCAACTATGAAAGTGGAGTTGCTGGAACTAGATCATATCGTGAAACAAGTCATTGAGTTCATGTTACCAGATGCACTCATGAAAAATATTATGATTCAGTACATTTCAAATCCAAATCAAGTTTATATCGGCGGAAATGAAAATCGATTAAAGCAAGTGTTAATGAATCTTATCAAAAATGCGATGGAATCCATGAACAATGGTGGTACGATTACTGTAGAAATGACTACAAATGACTGCGCGATTGTTGAACTTACAATTAAAGATGAAGGCGTTGGAATGGATAGCACAACCCTTCAAAACCTATTCCAGCCTTTTTACACGACAAAATCATCAGGGACAGGACTGGGCCTTGCTTTCGTGAAAAAAGTTATAGAAGAGCACGATGGAATTATAGGTGTTAATAGTGAATTACAGAAGGGGACATGCTTCCATCTGCAGTTCCCAATCTATACATTTAATCAAGTGGATACACTCGAAGTGTCCACAAAAGATTCTGCCTATTTAGTCACATAAAGAGAGAAAAATGGTTGAATAACAACAATATAACCTTCTAAATCAGATAATGCTTTTGACAATGCTTTTCTAATATCGCTATAATGTCAAGTATAAAGAGCGAAGTGAGAGGAAAAGAATATGACGTCAGAAGACTTAAAACAATCTTTAAAATTATATATTGTATTGTCACGTGCACTTAAGGCTATTAATGAGACAACACATCAATTATTTCAGGATAATGGTTTAAACCCAACTGAATTTGCTGTACTTGAGCTTCTTTATCATAAAGGAAGACAGCCATTACAGCAAATTGGCAATAAAATTTTACTTGCCAGTGGGTCTATTACGTATGTCATTGATAAGCTTGAAAAAAGAGGCTACTTATTGCGTGTGTCTTGTCCTTCAGATCGCCGTGTGACATATGCAGAAATCACGGATGAGGGCGAAGCATTTATGGGAGAACTATTCCCAAAACACGAGCAGCATTTGCATGAAATAATGAGTGTATTATCTTCAGAAGAAAAAGAGCAAGCTATTACATTATTAAAGAAAATGGGCCTTTCTATTAAAGATTTATCTTATTAAAACGTTGTCTCATTCATTTGAGACAACTTTTTTATCATGTGGAAAAAGTAAGATATCACAAAGAGCTTATACATACATAAAAGGACGATAGAGACAAGTTGTCTATCGTCCTTCCTTAGTATGAATTATTATTTTTTAGAAATAGTTGCTGCCATGTTCATCATAGCATCTGTTAAATCTTGCTTATCATTATCGTGAATAGTTAATTTTGTAATGAGACCATCTTTTTCAAAAACAACCCCAATTACTTTCTCTGTGTCAAAGTCTACAACATAACCTTCAATATTTTGAACATCCTTGAATACAGCTAATTCATCAGTAGTTAAAGCGACTGTTTCACCTACAGCATTCATATAATCTTGCATTGCTGTTTTTACTTCAGTAAAGCTTGATTGAGATGCCTCAATTGTTTCAATACGCATAAACACTTCATCATCTTCATTAGATACTAACATATCTTTACCAGGCTCTTCTTGTGTCAATGTGAATCCTGAAAGTTGTTGTAGTTTATAGCTTTGATCAACGCTTTTAGATTCAGTTGCCTTTTCTGTTTTATCTACACCATTTTGTTTGTAAGTCACATCTTGTTGTGGCTGTTTGGAAACATCCTCTGTATTTGTTTCATTTGAAGCAGGTGTATCTGTATCCTCTTCCTCTTGTGCTTCACCTGCTGTTTCATCACCAGATGGTTTTTGATCGGCAGCAGTATTTGACGGCTCATTTTGTTGAGCATCTGAATCCCCTGTTTTTTCAGAGGTATTACAACCTACAACTAGTACTGCTGTTAATAATAATGCAAGAATTGAAACTAATTTTTTTTGCATAAAAAACCCTCCTTTTCTAAATTAAACGTTAGTAAAGCTAAAATGTTTCCAAATAATAATGTTATGATGTTAAAGGTAACACTAAAAATAATAATAGTACAAAAACAACATGAGCTACAATAACAAGTGGCATACTTTTCCGCCATTCATACAAGAAGCCCCAAATAATACTTGTCACAAGTGCAGCAACCACGCCTAGAATAAAGCCGCTTAGGGCTATGGAAATGGCACATAAAACTGCCGTAACTAGGACAGCCAAAGATGGGCGCATAAAGCGTTTTAATTGTTGCTGAATGTAACCACGCCAAAACAATTCTTCGCCGATGGCAACAATAAAAACAAGTAATGCATAGTGCCAAATATTTTGTGGTCCATAATTTGTTAAAAATTTATGAACAGATTGTACTAAATTATTATTAATATAGGGAGCAAGCCAATAACCGAAGCGAATAATACCATAAGTGATGGTACCGTATCCAATTCCAAAGAGTAAAAATTGCCATGTCGGTAATTGATCTTCAATAGAACCGGCTAGTATGGCAATGGCAATACATACTAGTAAAGTAAATGCATACATGTACCAAAATACTGCTTGGTTAGCAAAGGTAAAGGCAAGCATGCCATAAACGAATAATAGAGAAAGGAGTAATAGTATTGTTTGTTTTGAATTTGTTAGCATATACGACCTCCATGCTTTAATTTTATCAAAAAAAAAGCCCCATATCATCTATAAAGACAAATAGGGACTATTCAGACTATTAAGCTTCATTCGTATATAAAATTTTATAACGTTTATGATTGACGACCGTTTTCTCTTCAATTTCAAGGGAATCAAAATTCTCCATATATGTTAAGTTAACAATCACCGAATTTTCATTTACCTTTTCGACAATACCTTGGAGACCATTTTTAAACTCGATAATATTTCCAACTTCAGCTATTTTCACAGACAGTCAGCTCCTTCATCGACTAATAATATACAGTTTGCACGAAAAAATGGTAAACGTAAAGCTTTTTTTAAATAATTCATAATTTAGTACACAAAAGATGAAAAGAAAGGAATAAAACTAATGGAAAAATACGAAAATATGCTTAAACAATTACAAAATGGGGAAATAGGAAGTATCGAAATTCAAAAGGAAGATTTTTACGAATTTCGGGAAATACTTGTAAGACATCCTTTATTTAAACATTTTAGGGGTGAGGCCAAGCAAAATGGACGAATTATCTATACTTATAACGAAATACCAAGGAGTTAATTTGTCGAACATTGTCGTAAGTTAATGCTGTAAGAAATGAAATATAAATGTATAATAATGGTATGATTATTTGTGTGTGGAGGGTTGTATGAATGGTCAATCTACTCTTGAAACAAATGGAACAAACTCGTGAGTTGATGATTCGCTCTGGTGTTGAAAACGGGTTACAAAATGCAAAAACCATTCAACTGAGTCGCAGATTAGACCAGTTAATGAATACCTATTATAGACAGACAGCATTCGATGAAGAAAAAGACCAAGACGAATAAAAAGATTGTTCCAGTATTCAGAGTAATAACATTATAAAAATAGATGTTTAAAATGCATTTCATTGGGGAATAACTTACTATGAACACAGCAACATTCTCATTTCCCCCTTTAGAGCAGTGATCCCCCAATCACTTGCTCTCTTTTTTTTGCTTATTCGGTATATATGCAGGCCATCCTTTTTTTAGTACAAGTTATAGGAAGAGTTTGAATTATTTTATTTATTCGCCTAAACTGAAAACATCAAGTCACTTAGGTGAAGGAATCCTAACTTTATGACAAAGGAGTATGTACATATGAAAAAGCAACGTATTGCATTTATCGGGACTGGCGTTATGGGGACAAGTATTATTAAACACTTATTGAGGAATGACCATGAGGTGACGGTGTATACTCGAACTAAAGAAAAAGCAGAGCCACTAGTAGCTTTAGGGGCATCTTGGGCTAGTTCGCCAGCAGAAGCATTTAAAAATAAAGATATTGCATTTACAATGGTTGGTTACCCATCAGATGTGGAAGAGGTTTATTTTGGAGATAATGGGCTTTTCAAAACAGTTGAACCTGGCAACATTGTTATTGATATGACAACTTCAGAGCCTTCTTTAGCTAAGAAAATTTATGAGCATGCTCAATCTATTAGTGTAGAATCTTTAGATGCACCTGTTTCAGGTGGTGATATCGGTGCGCAAAATGGTACATTGTCCATTATGATTGGTGGCGATTTAACAACCTACGATAAAGTTTTACCGTTGATGAAGCATTTTGGGGAAAATATTGTTTATCAGGGTGAGGCAGGGGCTGGTCAGCATGCAAAGATGTGCAATCAAATTGCCATAGCTTCAGGTATGATTGGGGTATGCGAATCACTGGCTTATGGTCTTAAGGCAGGGCTGGATTTACCGACCGTATTGCAGTCAATTGCATCAGGTGCAGCAGGCTCTTGGTCTCTAAGTAATTTAGCACCACGGATGATTAAAGAAGACTTTGCACCAGGTTTTTATATCAAACATTTCGTGAAGGATATGAAAATTGCTTTGGATGAGTCCAAGAAAATGGGAATCACTTTACCAGGATTGGCATTAGCCTATGAAATGTATGAAAAATTGATGGAAGATGGCTATGGTGATAATGGGACACAAGCTCTTCTTCAGCATTATAGATAGTTATATTTGGTTGGATTAAAATAGGAAACCTGAAATCTCTTCATTTTGAGGAGACTTCAGGTTTTTTCATTACTCTTTCCCAAAAAGTTGGGCGTCTAGTGAAAGGCTAGAAGCACCAGCTAGAGTAAAGTATAGAGCAATAGCACCTAAGGCTAAATCTAATTCGTAACCGGCTAAACCATCAGCCCCAATAAAGCCAATGCTAAGCTTAGCTGTGAAAATGGCTACAATCATAGTGATTGTTAGTAGGGCACCAAAAATTCTCGTTGCTAAACCTAATATAAGGGCAATACCTCCCACTAATTCAATAATCGCAACGATATACGCCATAAATCCTGGTATACCTATACTGTCAAAAAAGTCTGCCGTATAGCTAATACCTCCTTGGAATTTTTGAAAGCCGTGTACTGCAAAAATAATGCCAAGAACGACACGTAAAATAGTTGAACCAATGTTTTGCATATTATTGTATCTCCTTTTCTTTAACTTACATTTCGTAACCTAGTGTATTTTTAAAAACGACTTTTGTCAAGTAACTAAATGTATTTTAAGAACTGAATGTCGAAATAAGTGTTATACTGTTGTATATGAACTACTAACAATGGAGGCTTGTAACGTGGATCAAAAAAAAATTTGTCCTCGATTTGAAAAGGCGCTAAAAATATTAAATCATCGCTGGAATACTTTACTTATATTTCAATTATTAGATGGTCCACAGCGATATTCAGTCATTAAAAATCAGTTAAACATAAGCAGCCGCGTATTAACTGAGCGATTAAAGGAGCTAGAGACCGAGGAAATTGTATTACGCACGGTCATTCCTTCTACCCCAGTCGTCATTGAGTATGAACTGACGGAAAAGGGATATGCACTTGCTCCGGTGTTAAAAGCAATTGAACAATGGTCTTCTGAATGGGTAGCAATAACTGAAAAATAATAAAAAAGATATTCAGGCGAGGGGGCTTGAATATCTTTTTTTTTACTAGAAAAAAATTGAGAAAGGGCTTTGTTTTTCGATCTATTAGCAGTTATGTTTTAGGGAATTTACTGTTATATTGTAAATAATATTAATTTTCTTTAAAAAAAGAAATTTTTTATTACGGAAAAAAATTAATGGATTATTATAGAGAATGTAAGGGAGGGTTTTATGAAAAAGAGTTCAGCAATAGATGTTCAGCATCGAAGTCAGTTAGCAATTTACTTATCATTACCAATACTGTCATGGGCCTTCTATGATTTTGCTAATACAATTTTTTCTTCAAATATTAATACGATTTTTTTCCCGTTCTATATGGATGAGGTATTAGGGACAAATGAAGTTATGCAACAAGTAGCTAGTACATTTATTTCGTACGCGAATGCCATTGCTAGTTTATTACTTGTAGTATTCTCTCCGCTGTTCGGAGTATGGATTGATAACACTGGCTATAAAAAGAGATTTATTGTCTGGTTTGCGTCTATTTCCATTCTTTTTACGTTTATGATGGGGATCTTTGCTAACCTACAGACTACCACTCATTACTCAGGCGTCCCCCTTAGTTTATTTTTAGTCGTGGCAAGTTTTGTTATTGCAAAGTTTTTCTTTAATTCCAGTCTAGTATTCTATGATTCCATGATGGGAGATTTAGGAACGAAAGAAGAAATGCCGCTCATATCGGGCTATGGTGTTGCAATAGGGTATTTGGGTACACTTGTTGGACTTCTCGTTTATTTGTATGTTGGCAGCAGTGATTTTCATCGTGCATTTATTCCAACAGCAATTTTGTATTTATTATTTTCGCTGCCCTTATTTTTGATTAATAAAGATACACCAATACCAAAAGCACAGAGGAAGTCTTTAAAATTTTTAGATGGCTATAAGGAAATTATTCAAACCTTCAAGGATATGAAGCAATATAAGGCTATCTTTACTTTTATGATTGCTTATTTCTTTTTGAATGATGCTATTGCGACTACGATTGCAATGATGGCAGTTTATGCGACAGCCATTGTTGGGTTTAGTTCAGGTCAATTTATCATTCTTTATCTAGTCTCTACTGTATCAACGATTATAGGTTCTTTGGCATTTGGCTATATAACGAAATCAGTAGGAGCTAAGCGCGCCATTACTATGGTAGCTCTAATTATGATTGTCGCTTTAGTGTTTGCTGTATTTGCCACAGCACAATGGATGTTTTGGCTTGCAGGTAGCCTTTTTGGTATATCACTTGGCTCTATGTGGGTAACGTCTAGGACCTATATTATTGAATTGTCACCCAATGAGAAACGTGGACAGTTCTTCGGCTTGTTTGCTTTCTCAGGGAAAGTATCCTCCATTATTGGGCCAGCCGTATATGGAACAGTTACATTGTGGATGAAGGATTATGGTACACTAGCAAGCCGTGTCGCACTATCGACGTTAATTGTAATGACAGTTATGGGCCTGTTGGTACATCTAAAAGTTAATGATAAAAATGGAAATAGCAAGTAGGAGAAATGTATTGCCTATGATACAATTGAATTATAAATTGAAGTAGAGAAAGGAGCGGGGTTGCATTGGAACATAAAGGAATATTATTAGAAAGTGGCACAAATGAGCTAGAAATCGTTGAATTTGAAGTGGCTAACAATAAATTTGGTATCAATGTAATTAAAGTAAAAGAAATCATTCAACCGATTCCAGTAACATTTATTCCACACGCGCACCCGCATGTAGAAGGAATCATTCAATTACGAGGTGAAGTATTACCAGTTGTGGATATGCTACGAGTATTAGGAATTCAGAGTACTGAGCGTAATCCACAACAAAAATATATTGTTGCTGAATTTAATAAGCAACGTGTTGTGTTCCATGTGGATAACGTGACACAAATTCACCGTATATCGTGGGATCAAATTGAAAAGCCTTCAGATATGTATCAAGGCGGAACATCACAAGTTATAGGTGTTATTAAACAAAACGAACAGATGATTCTACTACTCGATTTCGAAAGAATTATGGTGGATATTAATCCTGAATCGGGCATAAGTGTAGAATCTGTCAAAAAACTGGGCAAACGTGAGCGTACTGGAAAACGCATTTTAATTGCAGAGGATTCACCTTTATTACGAAAATTATTATTTGATACGATGAATGAAGCTGGCTATGACAATGTAGAATTCTTTGAAAATGGCCGCGATGCTTATGAATACTTAGAAGGAATAGCGAAGAGCGGTAGTGATATTGCAGAACATATTCAATTAGTTGTAACAGATATTGAAATGCCACAAATGGATGGGCATCATTTGACAAGAAAAATCAAAGAACATCCTGATCTTCAAAAACTTCCAGTTATCATATTCTCAAGTCTAATTACAGATGACCTTCGTCATAAAGGTGATCAGGTAGGAGCAGAAGATCAAATTAGTAAGCCAGAAATTGCAGAGCTCATCCTACGTGTTGACCAATTAATTTTGTAAAAATTGTGCCTTACATGATACTTCTCAATTTTAATAATGGGTATCCTGAAAGTATAAATAAATGAAAGTAAAGTCGGATGCCTTTAAAGGGTCCGACTTTTTGTATAGGTATACATATTGTGAACAAAATAAACTGAAGATGCTTGAAGGATGTGATTATTTGAATGAATTAAAAACAGCTATTATTGATATCGGCTCCAATACTATTCGCTTAGTGATATATCAGTATAACAATGAAGAGGGGCTTCATGAGCTTGGAAATATTAAAACGGTAGCACGTTTGCGTACATATTTACAGCCCTCTGGTGAGATGTCTAAAGAAGGTATCCATGTGTTAGCGGAGACCTTAGAAACATTTAAAGCGATGTTAGAAGATTTTGAAGTGACAGAAGTGAAGGCAGCTGCAACTGCTGCTATCCGCCAGGCGACCAACCGCGACCAAATAATAGCAGAAATGAAAGCTCGAACTGGCATCCAAATTGAGCTTTTATCAGAAGAAGAAGAAGCTTATTTTGGCTTTGTAGCTGTCGCTTTTTCCAGTGGCACAAAATCAGGAGTTACGATTGATATTGGTGGTGGAAGTACCGAAATTACACTGTTTGAAAATAAAGAAATTCAGCAATCACATAGTTTCCCATTTGGGACAGTTTCATTAAAGCAACGTTTTGTGAAGGGAGACATCATTAATAGCAGTGAAAGGAAGGAACTTATTGCCTTTTTAAAAGAGCAATTTCAAACCTTAACATGGATTCAAAATAGTGGTTTACCGATCATTGCAATTGGAGGAAGTGCGCGTAATATTGCACAAATTCATCAACAAAAACATGATTATCCCATTGCCAGTGTCCATGGATACGAAATGACAAAAGAAGATTTAGATGAATTAAGCTTATTTTTAGGCCAATTAAGTTTTCAAGAATTGAGGCAGCTTGATGGTCTATCATCAGACCGTGCCGATATTATTTTACCTGCCTTAGAAGTATTTAGAGTATTAATGGAGACTGTAGGAAGCAAGTCTTTCCAACTAACGAAGAAGGGATTACGTGAAGGACTAATTATCAAAAAGATCTTACAAACAGATAGCAATGCTTTTGATAAATATAATGTTTTTGACGGCAATGCCAGGCGGCTTGCTCGACAGTATGGTCGAACTGAAAATGAGGTCGATTATTTGATGCATTTAGCCGATCAATTGTATCGCGAATGTTGTCATTTAGGCTATTTACAATATAATGCGGAAGATTTGCAGTTAATAAGAAAAGCAGCAAAGGTATTTAATATCGGTGAATATATAGAACTAAGCTCTGCAAGTCAACATACCTTTTATTTGATTGCGAATCAATCTATTGATGGTTTAAATCACCCAGAAAGAGTCAAACTAGCCCTTCTAGCCTCTTATAAAAATAAAGATTATTTTGAACGATTCGCTGCCCCATTCGCTACTTGGATGAATCGTGAGGAGTATCGGAAAATAAGAGATTTTGGAGCGTTATTAAAATTTGTCTATGCTTTAAATGTCTCAAAGCGAAATGTTGTACATGCAATTGATATGCATCCAGAGGAAGACTATGTACAGCTCAATATTTATATAAAGAACAATGCAGCAGCTGAAAAATATCAAGCTAATCGACATAAAAAACATTTAGAGCGAGCATTAAAAATCCCAATGACAATCAATTTTATTGAAGAAGGATGGAATAAGGATGACAACTGAAATAACGAATAATGAGCTAAATGAGGAAGAGTTTTTAGAAAATCATAGTCGTTTACTAGAGGAGATTGCGAAGCCTCAGTACTATAATAATCGAGAGTTAAGTTGGCTTGCTTTTAATGAGCGTGTATTAGAGGAAGCGGAGGATGTGAATAATCCTCTGCTAGAGCGTTTGAAATTTTTAGCTATATTTAGTTCAAATCTAGATGAGTTTTTTATGGTGCGTGTGGCAGGCTTACAAGATCAAGTTCGTGCAGGGTTCCATAAGGCTGAGAATAAATCTGGGTTAACACCAAAAGAACAATTAGCGAAAATTGCAGAACGTACACAAGCTTTAGTGCGTCGACAAACTGAAGTATACCGCCATTTAATCTATGATTTATTACCACAGCATAATGTACATATTGCAGACATGAAAGATCTAAATAGCACACAAAAAGCTTTTATTAACGAGATGTTTGCAGAAACTATATTCCCAGTATTAACACCTGTAGCAGTAGATGCGTATCGTCCCTTCCCGACATTGCTTGGGAAAACACTAAATTTACTAGTCCTATTAGAGCAGGATGAATCAGATCTTGAAAGTCGTGAAAAAGTCGCAATCGTTCAAGTTCCATCTGTTTTAGATCGATATATCAAAGTGCCTACTGAAGAAGGTAAAACAGTCGTTGTACTACTGGAGGATGTCATTGTAGCACATATTGAAAAATTATTTTATGGCTATAGTGTAAAATCAGCGCAAGCCTTCCGTTTAACGAGGAATGCGGATTTAACGATCCACGAAGAGGGTGCAAGGGACCTTCTCGTTGAAATTGAAAAAGAGTTGAAGAAACGAAAGTGGGGAGTAGGAAGCCGTCTAGAAGTTCGAGTTGGAGAAATGAATGAGGAAGTGCTTCTATATTTATTAGATGAATTTGAAATTGAAGAAAATGATGTTTTCCATATTGATGGTCCTTTGGATTTAACCTTTATGTTCTCTTTTGTAAAAGGTATAGCTGTTGGCCGTGAACATCTTGAATATGAAAGCTTCATCCCACAGCCACCTTTAGATTTACAATCTGACGAAAATATTTTTGAAAAAGCATTAACACAAGATATCTTTTTCCATCATCCATATGAATCATTTGCACCGATCGTTGACTTTGTCTCAGAGGCAGCAGTTAATCCGAATGTATTAGCAATTAAACAAACATTATATCGAGTAAGTGGCAATTCACCAATCATTCAAGCACTGAAACTGGCTGCTGAAAATGGCAAACAAGTAACAGTTTTAGTCGAATTAAAGGCTAGATTCGATGAAGAAAATAATGTGCATTGGGCAAAACAACTAGAGCAAGCAGGCTGCCTTGTTATTTATGGGATGAACAATTTAAAAACACACTCCAAAATTACATTAGTCGTTAGTCGTCGAAATGGAAAAATTGAACGCTTTGTTCATCTTGGCACAGGAAATTATAATGATGCCACTGCAAAAATTTACACGGATATGGGCATAATAACGACAGATAAAGAATTTGGGATTGATGCGACAAACTTCTTTAACTATTTAAGTGGCTATACAGAAAAACCTACATTTAATCACTTGGTTGTGGCACCATTTGATATTCGAGATGAATTTATTCGTTTAATGGATGAAGAAATTGCTTGTCATAAAAAATATGGGAATGGTTTTATTCGAGCTAAAATGAATTCATTGACAGACAAAGATCTTATGATGAAGCTATATGAGGCTTCGATTGCTGGGGTAAAGGTAGAACTTATAATACGTGGTATTTGCTGTATTAGACCGGGGATTCCTGGCATTAGCGAAAACATTACTGTAACAAGTATCGTTGGTCGTTTCCTTGAACATTCCCGAATCTATTGGTTCCATCATAATGGTGAGAATAGAGTATATTTATCTTCAGCTGATATGATGACACGTAACATGATTAAACGTGTAGAAATTTTGTTCCCTGTATATGCAAATGAAGCAAAAACTCGTATTATTGACATTATGAATACACAATTAATGGATACTGCTAAGGCTCGTATTCAAGACTCCAATGGTAAATATCATTATAAAGATTTTGATCGTAGTGAAGATCCGCTGAATAGTCAGGAGATTTTCTTACAAGATGCATTAAAGCCTACGCTAGACGAAGAATAGAGCAAACACGCTACTTAGTGAGGGATAGAATGAAAAAATATAGAGAGAGTGTAGCGCCATTTGCAGAATATCAACAGCTCATTCAAATGAATCCGTTTGATGCAGTCGTCTGTTTGAGAATAGTTGATAAAAAGAGGTTCGAGGTCGTTGATTTTAATGATAAGCTATTATCATTTATGGAGCTGCAGGATAAAGCAGCGACGAACGCTGAACGTTTTTTTACCAAGCAATGCTGGCTGCAGTTGTCGAATTTTCTAAACGAAGAAGTCCATACACAGCATGTCCTGAAATTAGGTACCGGTTTTTATGAACGAGCATTTGCTCTTCATATACAACATTTTTCTCAATCCATGGTTGCAGTTATTTTGAGAGAAACACAAATAGAAGAAAAACCTTATTTACAATACGTGGAACAACATGTAAGTCCGGTACTGACGGTAGATTTACAAGGCCGAATTATTCATCAAAACATGGCTGTTACGTCAGCAATTTCTAGAGACCAGCAGTGCTTAATAGGACGAGATATTTTTTCATTATTGGACAGTAAATATAGTAAAGAATTTAAATTATTATTTGCCAAAACAATTGAAGGTTCAGCTTTTGGTATGCCAAAATGCTTATTTAAGGACCAATTGTTAAGTAAAGAGCCTTTTTACTTAAGAACACACCCAACCTATTATAATGGGGAGGTTATAGGGGTTCATTTATTTGTTAAAGATGCAAATTCATTTCTGAATGATCATGAGGCATTTTATTACCTAGCGTTAATGGATGAATTAACTGGCATTTGGAATCGTAAGGCATTCAAGGAGCATTGGTTACATTATCTAAATGACAAAAATCAAGAGCACAAGCAAGCAGCCCTTATTTTAGTGGATATTGATCGTTTTAAAAAATTTAATGAATCCCTAGGTGAAAGTAAAGGGGATGAGCTCATGCGTATGTTTAGTCAAAGACTTAATGAACTTTGCTATTCAAAATGTGCCCTTTATCGTTATAACAGTGATGAGTTTATCTTTGTACTAAAAGATGCGACTATTCAAAAAATTGAGCATACCGCCAATGCTATTTTGAATGTTTTAAAACAGCCATTTATGATAGATGGACAGGAATATTTTATTAGCGTTTCAATCGGTATATCCCTTAGTCCAGCAGATGGCAAGGATTTAGAGACACTTGTAAGGAAAGCCGATAAGGCATTATTTTCTGTTAAAGAGCATGGGCGATCTCACTATCGTTATTATCGTGAAGATATGACGGCGATTTTCCCAAATGAAGCTTTAATGGAGGCACATTTACGACGTGCTATTGAATTTAATGAGCTTAGTCTGCATCTCCAGCCTCAGATGGACTTAACAAATAATAGCATCAATAGCTTTGAAGCTTTATTGCGATGGAATAACCGTAAATTTGGTTTTGTTTCCCCTGCGCAATTTATACCTATTGCAGAGGCTTCAGGATTAATTATTGAAATTGGTGATTGGATTATTGACGAGGTTTGTCGTCATCAAAAAGAATGGCAATCTAAGGGCTACCGTCCTGTGCGCATAGCTGTCAATATTTCACCAAAACAGTTTAGGAAAGAGAACTTCGCACGAAAAATAAAGGCAGCATTAAAAAAATACGAGGTGCCTGCAGAACTTCTGGAGGTAGAAATCACAGAAAGCTCGATGACAAATGTTCATGAGACATTTTCGATTCTTACAGAGTTAAAGCAATTAGGGGTTTATGTGTCAGTAGATGACTTTGGAACCGGCTATTCTTCATTAAGCTATTTAAAGCGTTATCCAATTGATATTATAAAAATCGATCAATCGTTTATTCGGGATATCGCTAAAGATGACAAAAATGAGGCCATTATTAAGGCCATCATTTCGATGTCTCATAACTTAGGTTTAGAGGTAATTGCCGAAGGAATTGAAGAGCCCACGCAAGTTGATTTTCTCAAACGTCACCGTTGTCAAAAGGGACAAGGTTATTTGTATAATAAACCACTACCAGTTGAAACCATTGTACAAAAATATTTCGTCAGCTAGTTAAAAGTAGCACTCATCACTCAACGGATGAGGTGCTACTTTTTTTATTTGACACTTTTAAGACCGTTTAACACAATAGCTGTAAATCGGTTCATCTCAGCTGCCAAGTCAAAGTTTTCGTTATGGATTAACCAATCATAAACATTGGCACGCATACAACGCTGTATGATGGCCTGTATTTCAGTAGCTGATAAATCCTGTCTAAGTTCACCTTGTTGTAGCCCTTCCTCAATATATGTATTCATGATTTGAAATATCTTCCGCTCGGGATTGATTAAATAATGATCCTGTTTTACTTGATTTGTCATTGCAGCAGTATACACAGTGCGTAACAGATCCTTTCCTACAACATTCATTAAGTATTTCATTTGTTCTTGATACACTAATAAAATTTTTTCACTTGCTGGCAATGTATGGTCTATATTTTTTTCTAAAGTACTATAAAAATGATCCAGCTCTTTAAATTTTTCTAAAATAACGTCATATTTAGAGGGGAAATGTGTATAAAATGTACCCTTGGAGACATGACAAGCCTTGGTAATTTGTTCCACAGTAACATGTTCAAATCCGAATTTATTGAATAAATCTAGGGATGTTTTTAATAATTTATCACGAGTTTCTAATGCCTTTTTTTGCCTGCTTGTTAGTGATTCCATAGTGGCAAATTACCTCCGATTTTAAGTATTGTAAAATATTTTTTAAATTAAAAATTCAGAAAATATAAAATTTTTAATTGACGAGATGGATTTATTTTGATTATGATTTAATTGACCGAAGTCACTGACTCAGGTCAATTAAAGGTATCTCGTTATTAATGTTACGATAAAAAACTGTTGTTGGCTAGTGACTATCCAGCACTATTGCTGAATTTTCAAGGATTGGGGGATATCCAAATGAATAGAAAATTAGGTTTTATCGGCTTAGGAAATATGGGGTTACCAATGTCTATTAACTTATTAAAGGCAAACTATGAAGTGTATGGCTTTGATACAAATACGAAGGCAATGGAGCTATTTACAGCAGCTGGCGGTATAGGTCTTGAATCAACAAAGGAAGTTGCAAAGCAATGTGATGTGATAATGACTAGCTTGCCCACACCTCAAATAGTTGAAATGGTGTATCAAACAGAAGAAGGCATTATACAGCATGCTAAGAAAGGTGCCTTACTCATTGATTTTAGTACGGTCAATCCCGATTTGAATGATTCGTTACATAAAGAAGCGAGTGTGTTGGGATTACGCTATTTAGGAGCACCTGTAAGTGGTGGTGTCATAGGGGCTATAAATGCCTCCCTAACAATAATGGTCGGTGGTAGCAAGGAAGATTATGAAAGTGCAAGCCGAATATTCGGAATAGTGGGTAAAAATATCTATCACCTAGGTTTGTCCTCAAGTGTAGGTACGCGTCTTAAATTATTAAATAACCTAATGATAGGGTTTTACACAGAGGCTGTAGCTGAAACAATTGTACTTGGTGAAAAAATGGGGATTGATGGAGATACGCTATATGAGGTATTAAGTAATAGCTACGGTCAAAGTCGGATTTATGAGCGTAACTATATGGAATATATGAAAAATAATGATTATGCACCTGGATTTTCAACGAATCTTTTATTGAAAGATTTAAAGCTAGCAAAGGAAATGGCTGATGAAGCTGGTGTATCTCTTCGAATCGGCGAAAAATTAGTGGAACTTTATAGCGAGATTGCTCAGCAGGGCTATGGTGAAAATGATATGTCTGCAGCTTATTTAAGCTTAAAGGATACATGTAAAATAAAACAATTATAAGGAGGAAATGATGATGACGACAGCTCAAGAGGTTAAAACATTAACGCATTTTATTGGTGGACAGTTAGTTGAAGGAAGAAGTGGAAGATTTGGTTCTGTATACAATCCAACTACCGGTGATATTATTGCAAAAGTGCCATTGGCAAATTTTGAGGAGACAAGAGAGGCAATCGAGCAGGCTCAAGCAGCCTTTCCATTATGGCGTGATACATCCGTGGCTAAACGTGCAGAAGTCGTCTTAAAGTTCCGTAATCTTATTACTGAGAATATGGAGGAGCTATTACAAATTATTTGCACGGAAAGCGGAAAAACGTTGGAAGATGCCAAAGGCGAAATTACACGAGGTCTTGAGTCTGTTGATTTAGCTATTGGTGCCCCACATCTCATGAAAGGGGAATACTCTGTGAATGTTGGAGGTCAAATAAACGCTTACTCAGCAAAATATCCTCTAGGTGTAGTAGCGGCGATTTCACCTTTTAATTTCCCAATTATGGTGCCTTTAGCACAAACGAGTATGGCTATTGCGGTAGGGAATGCAGTTATTTTAAAAGCATCTGAACGTGTGCCAATGACCGCTTTATATGTTAGTAAGCTGTGGAAAAGAGCGGGCTTACCAGATGGGATTTGGACTGTGATAAATGGTGATAAAGATGCAGTCAATGAACTTTTAGAGAACCCAACCGTGCAAGCGGTTTCATTTGTAGGTTCTACACCGGTTGCCAAGTATATTTATGAAACAGGTTCTAAGTATGGAAAACGTGTAACAGCACTTGGCGGTGGAAAAAACAATATGGTTGTCATGCCAGACGCAGATCTTGAACAAGTTGCAAACGCCTTTATTGGGGCAGCCTATGGGGCAGCGTCTCAGCGTTGTATGGCAATATCCACAATCATGCCTGTAGGCAAAGATACTGCTGATCGACTAGTGTCGATATTAAAAGAGAAGATTACTAATCTGAAGGTAGGTCCATATACAAATCCTGATTCAGATTTTGGTCCAGTTATTTCTCAACAATCAAAAGAAGCAATACTCGCTGCAATTGATCGTGGAGAATCCGAGGGAGCGTCCATTATTTGTGATGGTCGTGTTTTGGATATCGTTAAAGAGTCAAAAGGATTCTATGTAGGTCCTACACTTTTAGATCATGTAAAGCCTGGTATGGAAATTTATGAGCAGGAAGTATTTGGTCCTGCTCGTAATGTTGTACGCGTGGACTCTCTAGAGGAAGCCATTGAACTAATTAATAAGCATGAGCTGGGAAATGGTGTCACTATCTTTACAAATGATGGATTAGCAGCTCGTAAATTCACAACAGAAATAGATGTCGGCATGGTAGGGGTGAATGTGCCAATTCCTATTCCGGTTGGCTACCATAATTTTGCTGGTTTTAAAGGCTCTCGTTTTGGTGAAGGGCATATGTTTGGTCCAGATCAGGCGCGATTTTTTACTAAAACAAAGACTATTTCAGAACGCTGGATGGCAAGTAATACTTCCACTGCGTCTACATTTGCATTCCCAAGCAATAACGACTAATACCTATAAAGAGCTGTAGCGTTATACAGCTCTTTTTCTAAAAATGGGGAGGGGTGGGATGTCTATGTTGGCGTACATTGGTCTTTTTGGTAGCTTAGCATTATTAGTTTATTTAACAATGAAGGGCGTTAATTTACTTATTTCAGCACCGTTAACCGCACTGTTAGCTGCTTTAACTAATGGTTTAGCATTTTTTCCTCAAACTGCAAGTGAGAACCAAGCCAATTTTCTAACAAGCTATATGGATGGATTTACTGGGTTCGTTGGTTCTTGGTATTTAATGTTTATGGCAGGTGCTATTTTTGGGAAAGTCATGGAGGATACAGGAGCAGCGGATAGTGTTTCAACATGGATTATTCAAAAAATCGGGGTGAAATATGCAACATATGCGGTTGTGTTAGCAGCAGCGGTCCTTACTTATGGGGGTGTTTCTGTTTTTATCGTAGCATTTTCTGTTTATCCGATGGCTATCAGTTTATTTAAACAAGCGAATTTTCCACGACGCTTTATCCCCGCTGCACTTGGTCTAGGCTCAGTCACTTTTACGATGACGTCAGCTGGCTCACCTGAAATTCAAAATTGGATTCCCATTCAATATCTTGGAACGACACCATATGCAGGATGGCAAGTTAGTATTATTGTCGCTATTTTTATGGCTGTTGGTGGTTCTCTTTGGCTGAATTGGATGATTAAACGAGCTGTAAACAATGGAGAAATATTTATAGAACGCTCGACAATCCAATAGTTGATGAAACGCGGAAGCTTCCCAGTCCGCTACTTAGTCTAATACCATTGCTAGTCGTCTTAGTGATTTCTTATGTTTTCCATAATTCGCTTGGAACTTCTGCTTTAATTGTTGCTTTGACAAGTGGTTGTATTGTCGCCTATTTAGTGAGTTATAAGTATGCCAAATCCGTTGGAGCAACATTAGCAGCGGGAGCAATGGGTGCCATTATTGCCATTGCTAATACAGCGGCTGTAGTAGGATTTGGTGGTGTCGTAAAAGCAACGCCATCCTTTTTGGCTACCGTAGATGTCATGACAAATATCCCTGGCAGTCCGTTAATTGGAGGAGCCCTAGCTATTGCTGTCATTGCAGGTTTGACTGGTTCTGCATCTGGTGGTCAAACCATTGCGATGCCTTTGCTTGCACCCCACTATATTGACATGGGGGTAAATACAGAGGCTTTGCATCGGACAATTGCCATTTCATCAGGATCACTTGATTCATTACCACATGGTGGTTATGTGGTCACTACCATTAATTCAGTCTGTAATGAAAAGCACAAGGACGCCTATATGCCATTTGGAGCGTTGACGGTTATTATTCCAACTATCGGCACAATAATAGCTATTATCTTATTTTCAATAGGGATGTAGGAGGAATGTTGTATGCAAGGAAAAACAGTGTTCATTACTGGAGCAGCTCGTGGCATTGGTCTTTGCATGGCACAAGCATTTACCGAGCAAGGGGCAAATGTCGTCATTACGGATAAAAATGAACAGCTTTTAAGAGAGGCTGTTGGAAAAAAACCCTCCTTAACGGCTTATACATGTGATGTGACAGATGAAGAAGCCATAAGAGAGGCAATTAATTGGACAATCAATCGATTTACAACGTTAGATATTTTAATCAATAATGCAGGATTTCAACATGTCTCGCTTATTGAAGACTTTAAGACTGAAATTTTCCAAGACATGCAAAAAGTAATGGTGGTTGCTCCATTTATTGCGATGAAATATGCATTCCCTCATATGAAGAAAAATCAATGTGGTCGTATTATTAATATGGCCTCTATTAATGGAGTGATTGGATTTGCTGGAAAGGCCGGTTACAATGCGGCGAAGCATGGTGTCATTGGTTTAACGAAGGTAGCTGCACTGGAGGTAGCGAAGGATGGCATTACGGTAAATGCGATTTGTCCAGGATATGTGGATACAGAATTAGTTCGTCATCAGTTTAAAGATTTAGCGTTAACTAGAGGAATTCAAGTAGAAGAAGTACTTGAAGAGGTACTCTATCCTCTTGTACCTCAAAAGCGTTTACTTGATGTTTCAGAAATTACAGGGCTTGCTTTATATTTGGCAAGTGATTTAGCTAAAGGGTTAACGGGTCAGGCAATTCTTTTAGATGGTGGCTATACAGCTCAATAGTGTAGGAGGGAGAAAAATGATTCAAACAAAAACAATCTTTACTGTTCATTCACCTGGAACGATTGTTTATGGGCGTGATTCCTTTGAAGAGGTGGGTGAGTATGCTAAAAAACTCGGTACCAAAGCGCTTATTATTAGCGATCCCATTATGGACAACTTAGGCTTTGTGAAGCAATGTAGTAGCTTGTTAAACACAAATGGAATAGAAGTCGCCTCATACCTTGGGGTAGTAACTGAGCCGGATGACACGTATGTAGAGGAAGGCCTACAGCTTCTTCTGCAAGAAGGCTGTGATGTCATCATTTCTGTTGGAGGTGGAAGCTGCATTGATACAGCAAAGGCAATTGCAGTGGTGGCTACTAACGGTGGCTACATAGGAGATTACATGAAAATGGCAAAAATTGCAGCGCAAGCGCCAATCCCACATATTGCTATTCCAACAACAGCTGGAACAGGTTCTGAAGCAACAGATGCTACTGTTATTACCAATACAAAGAGTGAAGTCAAAATGATGATTAAACAGCCTGCCTTTATGCCAACGATTGCCATTGTTGATCCTATTTTAACGATAACATCACCGCCTGCAATTACAGCGGCTACAGGGATTGATGCCTTAAGCCATGCCATTGAAAGTTATTTGTCACGTTTAGCCCACCCATACTCAAATGTACTTGCTCTTTCTGCCATGGATTTAATCATTCATAACATTATGAGAGTTTATGAGCAAGGTGATGATGTAGATGCGAGAGAAGCTATGTCATTAGGTTCCATGCAGGCAGGCCTATCTTTTTCTAATGCTTCGGTCGCGTTAGTACATGGGATGTCTCGTCCAATAGGTGCGTTGTTCCACGTACCCCATGGTATTTCCAACGCGATGCTTTTACCAGCCGTTTTAGAATTTTCAAAAGAAGCTTGTATAGATCGGTTAGCAGTTTTAGGAGAGTTCTTTCATAAAAGCAATGAAATATTATCACAAGAGGAGCTTGCTCAGTTAGCCATTTCTTCCATTAAGGAAATATGTAAACTTTTGAATATAAGTAATTTAAAACAGTGGGGCATAGAGGAGGCAGCTTATTATAAGGCTATCCCTAAAATGGCTGAAGATGCGATTGCAAGTGGTAGTCCTAGCAATAACCCGAAGATACCGACAAAAGAGGAACTAATGGAGCTATATCATATAGCTTATACTTATGAATTCTAAAAAATTTGCGAGCTATTCATTATTGTGGATAGCTCTTTTATATTTTTTATAGAAATTAAAAGGAGTGAAAAGCAGAATTAATATGACATATTCGAGAAAATATAGTAAAATTTTAATGAATAACCATTCATTTTTAATAAAGGGGGAAATGGAATGTTGCAGGGGAAGACAATTGTCATTACAGGTGGATCAAGTGGGATGGGCCTTTATATGGCGAAGCAATTTGTTGCTGAAGGAGCAAATGTTGTTATAACAGGGCGCAACGAAGAACGTTTAGCAGAGGCAAAAAAGTTTATTGCAGAGGCTGGCTCAACTATTGAAACTTTTCAAATGGATGTACGAGTACCAGAACATGCAGAGGCGATGCTAGAGTTTGCTATTGAAAAATTTGGACAGGTTGATGGTCTTGTTAATAATGCGGCAGGTAATTTCATTGTACATGCTGAGGATTTAACACCTAATGGTTGGAAGGCAGTTGTAGATATTGTGTTAAATGGTACGTTCTTCTGTTCTTCAGCTGTCGGTAAATATTGGATAAAAAATAAAATTAAGGGCTCTATTTTGAATATGGTGGCTACTTATGCTTGGAATGCAGGAGCTGGTGTGGTCCATTCAGCTGCGGCAAAAGCTGGAGTATTATCATTGACGAGAACATTAGCAGTAGAATGGGGAAAGCAGTATGGTATCCGCGTCAATGCAATAGCACCAGGACCAATTGAACGGACGGGTGGAGCAGATAAGCTTTGGGAATCGGAAGCAGCTGCTGCGCGTACATTAGATTCTGTTCCACTAGGACGAACGGGTACACCTGAGGAAATAGCTGATTTAGCAACATTTATGATGTCTAATAAAGCAAGTTATATGAACGGAGAATGTGTGACATTGGATGGTGGCCAGTGGCTCAATCAATATCCATTCTAAAAATGTTTGCATAATGGAGAGCTGGATTGACGCATACTAAGGGAAAAGAAAGGAGTTTTGACAATGGGTATGTGGTTAATACCAGCTCTAATTGCCATGATAATTATTTGTGTTATTTCGTTTGTATCCACGTTGAAAATTGCAAAGATGACTTCTGAACGGAAGTCTGAAAAGGATACTCCGATTTCAGAAACGGTTGAAGAGTATGCAACGATGCTCAATCCAATCGTATGGGTATATCTGATATTTTTACTCTTTTTAGGGATCATGATTTTTTATTACTGGAGTAAGGCTGGCTATTAGAAATAACGCATCCTCAATCAGAGATGAAACACTTTAACTGATTGAGGGTGTACTTAGTTTTTGTTGAATGATTCAAAATAATTCGTTATTCCTGAAAAACTCTTCCCGTCCTGATCATGGTCAGACATAGAAAAGTTGTGATATGATGAAAGGGAAGGACTGTTCTGCACAGCCAGGACAGAAAAGGAGAAGAAGTTCATGATTTCAACTAACAGCAAAGACTTATTAGCAATGCCAATTAGTGATTTTATCATTTCCTCTGAAAAAGTTGCACATGTACAAAGTGGTAATAGTGCAGAACACGCACTCCTTGTACTAACGCGGACAGGATATTCGTCCATTCCTGTATTAGATATGAAATATCGACTTCAAGGTTTACTGAGCATGAAAATGATAACGGAATCGATTCTAGGACTCGAGCATATTGAGTACGAAAAGCTTCCTGATATTAAAGTTGACTCTATTATGGAAAAAGAGATCGCTGTATTAAAATTGTCAGATACATTTCAGCGAGCTTTGGATTTAGTTATTAACCACGCATTTTTATGTGTAGTGGACGAAGATGGTACATTTGCAGGGATATTAACAAGACGTGTTATTTTAAAGCAATTGAAAAAATATATTTATCAAAAAGAGTAGTAGTTTAAGAGGGAGCTCATATGAAAGTCATGAGGCCCTCTTTGCTTGTATTGGAGGTTTACAGATTGATGGCAACAGAGGCAGAGATTTTAAAAATTTTGGCTGAGGAACGCAATATGCGGAAAGCAGCTGAACGTCTATTTCTATCCCAACCAGCCCTTTCTCAACGTTTACAAACCATTGAAAAGGACTGGGGTGCACAATTATTTATTCGTTCACAAAAAGGTTTAACAGCAACACCTGCTGGTGAACAGGTTATTGCCTATGCAAAGGAAATGCTAGCGAAAAAGGAAGAAATATTTGAAACGATTCAATCTTTAACAACAAAGGTAAATGGGACATTGAAAATTGCCTGTGCGTCCATTGTTGGACAAAACTGGTTGCCTAAAATCCTAAAGGAATTTGTATCTAAATATCCTGATGCAAAAATATCGCTTATGACGGGCTGGAGTTCTGAAATTGTGAAAGCACTTTATGAGGGCGAGGCACATATTGGAATTGTACGAGGTCAGGTAGATTGGAAAGGGGAAAAGATTCACCTTTTCAGAGACACTCTTTATTTAGTGGATAAGGAATTGAAGACAATTGAAGATGTACTGACGACAGATCGTCCATTTATTCAATACAAAAGTGATTCGAACTACTATCAGGAAATTCAACAATGGTGGCAGCAACACTTTGCTCAAAATCCCAGAAAACAAATTTTAGTAGATCAAATTGAAATTTGTAAACAGATGGCTTTAAATGGAATAGGTTATGCTATACTACCATCCATCACATTAAATGATCATGATGAAATTCATAAAATACCTTTAACAAACGATGAAAAGGAATTTGGGATTACACGAGATACATGGCTTATTGGCTATGAATCATCTTTTGAATTGCGTCAAGTAGAGGCATTTGTAGAAGTAGTGCAAGACCATGCACGTTGTTTGTTTGACTATACAAAATAAAAAATAAGGCAATTCCAGTCTATTAGGGGATTGCCTTTTCGTTTTGGCTCAGTGATTTCTTAAGAGTTTATGAATATTGATGAAGATATCATAAGAAATGGAACAAAATGCAATTTAAATCGTATAATTATGTAACCATCTACTTACATAAAAAGGGGTTGAGCTTTTGAAAAAGACAAAAATTATGGCACTGACTTTATTAGTAATGCTGATGATGAGCTTTCTGTTGCCTTCCACACAGGCGCAAGCTGCTGCACCATTAGAGGTCAAAGCAACAGCAGGCATTTCAGGGAAAGCTAAATATCAATCAGTTGTGCCCTTACAAGTTACAGTGAAAAATAACGGTGCAGATTTTTCTGGAGATATGGCAATAAATTCTTCTAATTCCTATGAAGCAGCATCCGCACTTGTCGTTCCAATTGATATAGCAGCTGGAGAAGAGAAGACATTTACCTTCTATCTAGATGGTTTAGCTGACAATGGATATTCGGACGCAGATTTATTTGCTTTTTATGAAGGAAATATTGAAAAAGGAAAAAAGATTGCCTATAAGGGGACTAAGCGTCTACAATCGAATTTTTTAGATCCTACATCAACATTTGTCTATACATTGACAGATAAAAGTGATCGACTATCAGCACTTTTACGTTTATCATCATTTGTTCCTCAAAACAATGTAGAAATATTTAACATTAATCAATTAAAGGATTATACATTCCCAGAAGATGAACAAGGACTTGCCATGGCAAATGTCATCGTCGTAGATGAAGTAGCAATAGCCGACTTAGCACAAAAACAACAAGAGGCATTGCTGAAATGGGTACAAGATGGGGGTACATTACTTTTAGGGGCTACTGATCAAGTGGATGCCACAGCAGGGGTTTTTAAAGATTATTTACCAATGTCATTATCACAAGAGACGACATCTATCTCTGCAGAAACATTAACAAAATTATCGGGCGGTGGTATTTTTACGCAGCCAATTTCGATTCATACAGCTACTAATCTTGAAGGAAGTTTACCGGTATTAACGGAGAATAATGTTGTACTAGCTTCGAAGAAAAAAATTGGCGGTGGTGAAATTATTCAAACAGCCTTTTCTTTAGGAGATCAGCCGCTTGCTTCAATGGATGGCTATGCAGCCCTTCTAGCAAAAATGATCGATATTCAAAGTATTTCGCAGCATGGAATGATGAATCAGGGCCAATCCCCACTCGATCAAATTTCTTATGAGCTTCGTAGCATAAATGAATTATTCCCGTCCTTTGAAGTTTCAGTAAGCTATATGCTTATCGTCATTATTCTTTATATTATCATCATTGGCCCAGTTCTTTATTTTGTTCTGAAAAAAGTAGACAAGCGTGAGCATGCATGGTGGATTATTCCCGTGTTCTCAATCGTTCTTTCGATTGGTCTTTTCATTGTTGGAGCAAAAGACAGAATTGTTCAGCCACAAGTACAACAATCCGCATTTTATAAGGTCAATGAGGATAGTAGTTTGAATGGGTATTATGTTGAATCAATCTTAACGAATCGTAGCGGGGATTTTATCGTTAATACGGATAAAAATACAACGGCAGTTGCGATGAGAAATTATAATAATTTCACAGGTACTGTGGGTGATTTACATGAATCTTCTTATATTAAAGAAAATGCCAACGGTTCAACGTTAACATTACGTGATTTAAATTATTGGTCTGTTCAATCATTTGGAGGGAAAACATCAGCTCAAAATATTGGGAAAATGGATGTTGATATCACATTGAAAAATGAAAAGCTGACTGGAACAATAAAAAATAATTTCCCATTTGAATTAAAAGACGTCACGTTAATTTCTGGCGTGAAAGAAGTAAAGCTGGGTGATATTAAAGCGAATGGAACTTTGCAAGTAGACAAGGAATTGAAGACAACGGTACTTCAAAAGCCATCTGTTTTTAATAATTACAACTACAGTTACCCATCTCAGAAGGATGAGGTAGATCCAATGCGTGTTGAACGAATGAAAACATTAGCATTACCACTTGTAGAGAATGATAGACAGCCAATACTTACAGCATGGACAGATCAAGCGATAGTAGGGGCTGAGCTTGAAACAAGTGCAAATATGTCTCCAATTACAATGCTTGTTCAACCGTTTAAAGGGAAAGTGGAACTATCAGGACCATTTACAATGAAACGCAATAATTTCACGTACTCATTAAACTCACTATCCGCGAGTGGATATTTCGATAAAATCGATGAGGAATTGAATAACTGGTATCTATCTGATGGTTTATACGAATTAACAATGGCAATGCCTGATCAATTTATGGACGCTGTGGAATCACTTAATGAACTAACCATTTCTAATAAGGATGTTAAACGTATGCAGCTGTCGATATGGAATAATGCCACAAATATGTATGAGCCATTAGTTGATACAAAGCAAGTGTTTACAGATAATATTAAAAATTTTATTAATCAAGATAGTGAAGTTCGACTTGAAATTAAGTATGGTCCAGATCCAACTGGTGAACAAACGAAATTACCTGAAATAGAGCTGAAGGGAGTGGCAAAATAATCATGATTGAAATTCGTGACCTAACGAAAAGATATGGCTCCTTTACGGCACTGGATCATTTAAATTTGTCCTTAGAAGAAGGCATCGTGTTTGGCTTTGTTGGTGCTAATGGAGCGGGTAAATCAACAACATTTTCTATTTTAGCGACATTACTGTCACCGACATCAGGTGATGCGTTGATAAACGGTAAAAGTGTTGTTAAGGAACCGAAAGAAGTACGCAAGCAAATCGGGTATATGCCTGATTTCTTTGGTGTTTATGACCAGCTAAAAGTAGATGAATATTTAGATTTTTATGGAGCTAGCTACGGTATTCAACTAGCAGAGCGCCAAGTGCTGATTCCACAGCTTTTAGAGCTTGTAAATTTAACGAGCAAACGTTATGAATACGTTGATTTATTATCGCGTGGGATGAAGCAGCGTTTATGTCTTGCACGTGCACTTATCCATGATCCTAAAGTATTGATTTTAGATGAACCTGCGTCAGGATTAGACCCTCGCGCCCGTGTGGAAATGCGAGATATTTTACGGAATTTAAAGTCTATGGGTAAAACCATCTTAATCTCTTCTCATATTTTGCCTGAGCTTGCTGAAATGTGTGATGAAATTGGCGTCATTGATAATGGCAAATTAATTGCACATGGAAATGTTGCTGCCATTCAGGCGCAGTTACAGGGAGAAAAGCGTATCGTCATGAAAGTAACAGATCGTATACACGAAGTACGTGCATATTTGGAAGAAGATCCCCATATTTCATCTATTGATGTCCTTGAGCATCGTCTAGAAATAGCCTTTAATTATCGTGGAACAGATGTAGAGCAGGTAGCATTACTGAAAAAGGCGATACTTGCAGATTTACCTATTTATGCGTTAAGTGAGGAAGAGAAAGATCTAGAGGATGTCTTTATGGCGATTACGAAGGGAGCGGACAGTCAATGATGGAAAGATTTTATAATCCAGTATTTGTGAAAGAGTTAAAATTACGATTCCGTTCTTTTAAAAGCTTCTCAGGATTAATGTTTTATTTAGCGGTACTTTGTATTTTCATTGCAGGTTTTTTATTGCTTACCACTGAATTTACTGGCAAGGGATTCTTTAAACCAGAAACAAGTTTTATGATGTTTGCTGTATTAACCATTTTACAAATGGCATTAGTTCTTTTTATTACTCCAAGCTTAACAGCAGGAGCAATCAGTAGTGAGCGTGAAAAACAAACCTTGAATATTTTGCTAACAACGACACAAAGCTCTACACAAATTGTTGTTGGTAAATTATTATCATCGGTGTCGTTTCTAGTTTTAATGCTTGTAGCAGGATTACCATTATATAGTTTAGTGTTCCTATTTGGTGGGGTTTCACCTTCCCAGCTTGTTTCTATATTTTTATTCTATTTAGTTACTGTAGTAGCAATAGGTAGTATTGGTGTCATGTTTTCAACTATTACGAAAAAAACGATTGTTGCCATGATTGCCACATATGGTTCTATTATCTTTTTAGGTGGGATTACAGCGTTTTTCTTCTTTTTAACAATGGCTTTCCATCAAATGGGTAATGCTGTAGGTGCAAGTACCTCCTTTATGACTTATTTTTGGGCTTCAATTAATCCAGGTGCCCTAATGCTGACGCTGATTTCACCTGAGATGGGAAATGCGTTAGCTGAACTTTCAGGAGTGGAACTACCTGTGTGGATTACTTATTTAATCGTTTATGTATTGATTATTGTACTTTGTTTAACAGTTGCCATAAAAAAATTACGTGCCAACATGAAAAGTAACCGATGAGGAGGAATTATTATGGAGCGTCGTAAGCAATTACGAAAATATATTCAGCGTGCAAAGTCGAGTTTAACACTTGAAAAAAGCATTCCTATTGCACAATATGGTCTGTTTTTGGCATTGCTTTCGAGTGCTTCTCTCGTTCTTATTTCAAGATTATTTGTCTGGCCCTATTACCGCCAAATTGCGTTGGCTATCTTTGTTACACTTATTATTGCAACGATCGTTTACATCTGGTGGAGACGTGTCAAAGAGAAAGAAGCTTTGCATACATTGGATCACTATTTTTCACATAATGAGTTGGTTACAGCTTTATCATTGAAAGACGATCAGGACCCACTTGTTCAAGCATTATTATTAAAGGCGATACAGAATGTTGAACAGGCTTTCATAAGCTTTAAGGCTCGCAAGAAAAATTTGTTTCGACCAAAGGCGTTTATTGGACTATTTGGCACTGCTGTCGTCCTAGCAATTCTTTATATGTTCCCGGCAGCGACTCAAATAGAAGCGATTGAAGTTGAAAAAGAGCAAGCTGTAATCGACGATATGAAGAAGGAAGTTGCGGAGCTGGAGAAAAAAGCGCAGACAAAAGAAGTGAAAGAGCAATTGCAAGAGCTTCAAAACACGCTTAAGGAAGCAGAAACAGCTGAAGAGGCACTCCGCGAAGTGGTGAAGAAGCAAAAGGAGCTTGCTCTTAAGGAGCAGCAATTAAAGGATAAACAAACGGCAAGTCAAGACGGAGCTACCGATGAACAAGGCTTATCGAAAAAAGAAGTTGAGCAATTGAAGGAACTTGCACAAATGCAGCAACAGCTCACACAAAATGCAAATGCCACACAAACAGCTATGAGTAAACTTGGTAAACCAGCGAGTAATTCCTTACAAAATGCAATTGCAAGTGCTAATAATGCTGGCACTAACAATCAAAATAATAATCAACAACAAGGTAGTCAGCAGTCATCTGGTAATTCCCAGCCAAGCAATCAGCAAGGGCAGACGAGTCAGTCTGGTCAAAATAATGCTCAAAATGGTTCCCAACAACAAAATGGTAATAGTCAAGGCCAAGGACAAGGACAGGGCCAAGGACAAGGACAGGGCCAAGGACAAGGACAAGGACAAGGACAGGGCCAAGGACAGGGTCAAGGACAAGGTCAGGGCGCAGGTAAAGGTCAAGGTGGTCGAGATTTATTAACGACACCGAATCGGATTGGTGGGTCAAACGAGACATCCGTGGATGGTGGAGCATTAGGAGATGGCTCTCATGTCTCTGAGCAACAGGGGAATGGTCCGATAACAAAGGGCAGCATTCGACCGTATGAAGAAATAATTGGTTCTTATAAAGACAGCTATTTAGAAAGCTCAGAGCGTTTACAATTACCGAAGGATTTACAAAATGTCGTGCAATCTTATTTCACGTCAATTGAGTCGCAGTAGGAGGAAATGAAATGGCATTTACAGAGCAACAATATGTAGAAATGAGTACAAAATTACAACAAGTAAAAGATGAAATTCATCGTTTTATTGTAGGGCAAGAAGATGCGATTGATTATACTTTGTATGCTGTACTAGCAGATGGTCATGCATTATTAGAAGGTTTACCAGGCTTAGGGAAGACGATGTTAATTCGTACAATTTCTGAAGTTCTTGACTTATCGTTTTCACGTATACAATTTACACCGGATCTTATGCCGGCGGATATAACTGGGACAAGTATGATTGAACGCACCCCAGATGGTAAACAACAATTTACGTTTCAGCCTGGCCCTATTTTTAGTCAGATGGTGTTAGCAGATGAGATAAATCGCGCTACACCCAAGACTCAAAGTGCTTTGTTAGAAGCAATGGGAGAAAAAACGGTAACGATTTTGGGCGATACAAAAAAAATGGCGAGACCATTTTTCGTGTTAGCGACTCAAAATCCGATTGAAATGGAAGGCACATATCCGTTACCAGAAGCACAGATGGACCGTTTCCTTTGTAAAATTCTTGTCCCCTATCCGGAAAAAAATGAGCTAATGGAAATTATGAAGCGAACGACAGGTGCTCAGGAAATTGGCTTACAGAAACTGATGAATACAGAGGCTCTAATAGAAGCCCAGCAAATGGTGAAGGAAGTGCTGGTTGCTGATGAAATGCTTGAATTTGCAACCGATTTAGTAGTGGCAACGCACCCAGAAAGATCTGATGCTCTGGACGAGGTCAAGCAATATGCGATGTATGGCAGTGGACCTCGTGGTTTGCAAAGTTTAATAAAATTAGCAAAAGCTAGAGCGCTGATGAATGGTCGGTTCCATGTTTCAGTGGCTGATATTAAATCAGTAGCAAAACCTGTATTACGTCATCGGATGCTATTGAACTATGAAGGGGAGGCTTCAGGAAAAACAGCAGATGATGTCATTGATGTTATTTTAGAAAAGGTTCAACAAGGTGTTAGCAAGTGACAGCCAACTACTTATTGCCCGAAGACTGGTTAGCGAAAATCAGTCGTTTTCAAGTAGCTACTGCCTCCAAGCTACGCGGGCAGCATAAAGGCTCGCATCGTTCACAGCGCTTTGGGGCATCCCTCGATTTTTCGGATTTTCGAGAATATCATTTAGGTGATGATGTACGACAAGTGGATTGGAACGTCTTTGCCCGAACGGATAAATACTTTATTAAAAGATTTTTAGATGAACAAGAAATGCGCGTACACATCCTACTCGATACCACAAAATCAATGAGCATGGATGCCAAGTGGACTTTTGCTCGTCAAATAGTGGCATCCCTTGGTTTAATGGTACTTGGTAGAGACGATCGTTTATCTTTTTCATTTTTACAAGATGAAACGAAGCCTCCATTTCGTCGCAAGGGCGCCATGTATCGCCGAGCATTTTTACAAATAGTAACAGATATAGAGGAAGCGAGTTATTCGAATCCTTTTGCACAGGGTGCCTTAAAGGCTTTACCAAAGGATAGTACAGTGTTATTTATTGTTACAGATGGTCTAGAGTCAATTGAAGAATGGGAGCAACTTTTAAAAAGGCTACCACGCTATGCTGGCGATGTACGTATACTACAAATAGTGACGGAAGAAGAACTATCACCAAATTATTCAGGGGATGTGCGTCTTCTTGATCGTGAAACAGGTAATGAAGTCAATGTGACAATGTCCACTAAAGTACTAGAAACCTATCATGCAAGACGTTTATTACATGAAGAAGAGTTTGAAGCTATTTGTCGTCGTTTCGGCATTCGAAAATTACAATTGAAGGTGGAAGATGGTTTGCAACAGGCAATCTTTCAGCAATTATTAAAAGCACATTGGATTAGGTGAGGTGAGCCGTATTGGGCTTTAGTCAAATTATGTTTAGCTGGACGGCCATCATCCCGGTCATTGTCCTACTCTATTATTTCTTTCGAAAAAAATATACAGATCAGCCGGTCTCTTCAACACTTTTCTGGTCTGAGATTATGCAGGAAACACGGGTATCTCCTTATTTAAAGCATTTGCAAAAGAATGCCCTACTTTATTTACAGTTACTAGCATTGTTGCTTCTTGTGTTGGCACTCATGAATCCCTATGTGAAAAAATCAACGATTGTTGGTGAGCAAACTATATTTATTGTGGATACTTCTGCAACAATGTTAGCTGGTAAGGGGCAATCTACCTTTGACACACATAAACAGGAAATGCTGACGCTTATAGATGAATTAAATGGGAGACCAGTCACGTTAATTACGACTGGTTCAGCACCAAAAGCGATTTTGCAGCAAGAGACAAATGTTAAAGAAATCGAAAAAGGTATTAAAGACTTACAAGTAACCTATGAAACGGCAGAAATGGATAAGGCGCTAGATGTGGCACAAGCATTTGTAGGAGATACACCGACTTCCATCTATGTATTTACAGATGCACTCGATAAAAAACAACTACCTATGAATAAGGACTCCGTTAAATGGCTAGTAAGAGGTGCTGTGAAGGACTTAACAAATATTGCTATTACTCGATTTGCTGCAACAACAGATGGACAGGCTACAATGGCGCTTGTGCAGCTTCATAATGATACAGACAACGAGCAAAAGGTCACACTAGCATTACTAAATGAAGAGGGTAAAGAGTTAGTAGCTGAGAATATCGCTGTTCCTCCAAAGGAAGCGATAACAAAAACCTTCAAGGAGTTACCTGTAGAAAAATCGATGACAGCGATTATTGATGCGCAAGATGATTATGACGTAGATAATCAACAAACGGTTTTACTACAAACGGCTACTTCAAAAATTGTGGTTGATCAGGGCATGCATCAATTGATTCAAAAAGGATTTCAATCCGTAAGTACGGGTGTGAAAATCGTTCCGCCTTTACAAGTAGTAGACAATCAGGATGCCACGGTGATCACTAATCAAGCTGAATTGCTGGAAAAGATGGTCAAACCTCTTGTGTTATTTGGCCGTGATGATGCTGAAAAGGTAGAGGTAAGTGGCATAGTAAGTACTAAAAGTGATGCTTTATTTGCTTTTAGTGAGCTCAAAGATGTTTATGTTAGCGCCTTGTATCCTGGATTTACAAATTATGAAACTATCGCTACTGTTGGAGAAAAGCCGTTTATACAGCGCTCTCCTAAAGGGGATATCGTCGTCTTAGCAGATATTGCAGATACGGATTGGCCACTACACCCATCATTCCCGTTATTCTTATGGAGTACTGAACAGCAGTTATCAGAATCCATTGGTTCACTCGGTATTTTCACACCAAATGAACAAAGAGCAGTAGCTTTAGCGCAGGAAGACTGGAGCGTATATTCACAAGAAGATGAATTTCTATCATTGGTTACGGATGGTATGCTAACTGCGCCAACAAAACCTGGCATCTATTTTGTGCGTTCTAATAATGAAGAAAAACATTTTATTGTACAATTGCAGGCGCAAGAACGTGTTATTGAGCAAGGAACAAGCTATACATTAGGGGATATTTCTGATAACGGAAAGGCTGAGATTTCGAAGGCTTCTTTTGTCCCTTGGCTAATTCTTATTATTTTAGTTTTACTTGTTTTAGAGTGGGAGGTGCAACGACGTCGTGGATTTACGAATTGATATGCCATTCATATTGTTGCTATTACTTCCATTACTCATCTATTTTGGTTGGACCTATTGGCGAGAACGACAGCGACTAAAAAAGAGTCATGCTTTCGTACTTATGATTCGCATGCTAGCGGTAGGCTGTTTAGTTTTCGCATTGGCAGGGCCGTATCTTTTATTACCTATAAAAGAAGAACAAATCGTGTATCTAGTTGACCGCTCAGCTTCCATGAATGGGACTGAAGATGAGATGGTACAGTTTATACAGGATAGTTTACAATCGAAAAAAGATGAACAGCTTGCAGGGCTGTATTCATTCTCATCAACATTACAAACAGAAGCCATTATGACTAAAACATTAAAGGAAGTACCAAAGTTTACGGAAATAAAGGCTACTGATCAAACGAATATAGAACAAAGCCTGCAACTTGCCACAGGTATTATAGATCCGAAAAAAGCAACACGCCTTGTGCTATTAACAGATGGCAATGAGACAAAGGGAAGTGCTTTAGATTTCGCCACGAAGTTTAAAGGCTCCAATATTAGTGTGGATGTTGTGCCCTTCAGTCAGCCTGTTGTGAATGATGTTTCATTAAAAAGCTTTGTGTCCCCACAAGTTGCCTATGTAGGTGAGCAACAACAACTGGTAACAGAAGTGCATGCAACAACAGCTGGACAAGGCGAGCTATTATTATATGAAAATGATGAACTGATTCATCGTGAGGGAGTCGAGCTAGCCGAAGGAACGAATATGTTTACCTATAAACATGCAGCGACTGGTGAAGGGCTGGTGAAATATGAAGCTGTTGTTCAAGTAGGACAGGACGCAATATTTGAAAACAATAAATTAACAAGTGTCACAATGGTACAAAGCGAACCACATTTACTCATTGTGAATGGCTATGAAACAGCTTCACCAATAGCGTCGGCACTTGGTCAGCAATCAATAGGCTATGATGTAAAATCACCTGAAAGCTTGCCAAATGAACTCTCCAGTTATTTGCAATATAATGCCATTATTTTTGATAATGTACCGGGACATTTAGTCGGTGAGGCAAAAATGAGTGTGATAGAGCAAGCAGTCAAAAACTTTGGTGTTGGTTTTGCAATGGTGGGTGGAGAAAATAGCTTTGGTTTAGGTGGTTATTTTAAAACACCAATTGAAACTTTATTACCTGTTGAAATGGAGATAAAGGGGAAAGAACAATTACCTTCGCTAGGACTTGTCATTGTGTTAGACCGTTCTGGCAGTATGTCAGGATCCAAGCTAGAGCTTGCAAAGGAAGCGGCTGCACGATCAGTTGAAATGCTACGTGATGAAGATACATTAGGATTTATAGCATTTGATGATCGTCCTTGGGAAATTATAGAGACTGGACCTTTGAATAATAAAGAAGAGGCAGTGGATACCATTTTATCCGTTACACCAGGAGGCGGAACAGAAATCTATGGTTCACTGGCAAAAGCATATGAAAACCTAGCAGATATGAAACTGCAACGTAAGCATATTATTCTTTTAACGGATGGACAATCGCAGCCAGGAAATTATGACGATTTAATTGAACAAGGAAAAGATAACGGAATAACCTTATCGACAGTAGCTATTGGTCAAGACGCGGATGCAAACTTATTGGAAGCTCTGAGTGAGATGGGGAGTGGACGCTTCTACAATGTTATCGATGAGCAAACTATTCCGTCCATTTTATCTCGTGAAACGGCCATGATTTCCCGTACGTACATTGAAGATAATCCATTCTATCCTGTACTGTATAATGCAGGGGGATGGAATACGCTATTTGCCAATGGCGTTCCACAAATGAATGCTTATATTGGAACAACCGCAAAGCAGGGTGCTACCGTCGTGGCTGAAAGCGAAAAGGAAGATCCAGTATTAGCACAATGGCAATACGGTCTTGGCAAAACATTCGCATTTACTTCTGATTCAACAGGAAAGTGGTCAGGAGACTGGGCAAGATGGCAGGACTGGGGCACATTTTGGCAAACGCTTATTTCGCAAATGCTCCCAAGTTATAATGACGTTGCCTACGATGTAAGAGTAGAATCAGATGGATCCTTTATGATTACAGACCCTACAAATGAAGCAGCATTTTTAGATATTGTGGCTGTTAATGAAGCGGGTGAAGAGCTAGACACACAGCTTGAAACTATATCAGCCTCTCAGGTGCGAGCTGTGGTACAAGCTGAGCCGGGGTTAATCTTCTTCCGTATCGCTGATGAAAAGGAAACGATTTATCAGGCGGGATTAAGTGTTCCTTACAGCGCTGAATATGAACTTCTTCCTGTTAATGATAAATTAATAGAAGAAATAACCGAACAAACAGGTGGTGCTGTTTTAAAAGAACCACAAGAAGTGTTCCGTGACTTTACAAAGCAAGGGGCGGATCGTCAAAACATTGCCACATGGCTTCTCCTTGCAGGTATGCTCTTATTCTTTATTGATATAACAATAAGGCGCTTTGGCTGGAATTTCCTAACGAAGTCGAAGAAAAAGGAGCAACTGGTAGAGGATCTCCCTGTACAAGCAGAAGACACGAATGTAGCACAACTATTAAAGGGTATGAAAAAACGCCAATAATTTAGTTTAGATGAAAGCAGTGCGAATTTCGCACTGCTTTTTGTACATTCATGGAAAAAGAAATCCTGCTACGACACTATTTAATAAAGAGAGTAGGATTAAAATATCTTACTAGCACCGTTTTTCGCAAACTGCTAGCTACTAAAATGCCTAAAATTGCTCCAATTGTACTTGATATTAAAAAGGCAGGCATAAAAAACAAGGCTGCTACGGAAGTTCCCATTAGTACCTTTGCATAGGGCACTGCTACAAGTGATGCTAGAAGACCAGTGCCAATCACTTCACCCAAACCAGCAAACCAAATTTTACCGCTATATTTATAGGCAAGCCCTGCGCATAATGCACCAATAATACTACCAGGAATGGCTAAAAGAGAGCCTGTCCCTGTAAGGATTCGAATAATGGCCGTAACAAAGGCAACTACAACTGTAGATACGGGTCCAAGTATAATGGCTCCTATTACGTTAATAGCGTGCTGCACCGGATAAGCACGAGCAATCCCAGTTGGAATGGAGATAAAAGTAGAACCTGCAATAGCAATCGCTACTAATAAAGCCATAATTGTTAATTTTCTAATAGACATGTTAGGTGTACTCCTTTTCATTTTAGCCACTAGGAAAATGAAAAAAGCCGCTTCCTTCAAACGACAGGAAGCGGCCTTGCTTATACACTGAAAATAGCAAGAAGCGCCACTTCCCTCCGCTAGTATGAACTAGATCAGGTTCGAAGGGTCCGTATATAACCATATACGTCTCAGCCTTTAGAAGACTCCCCTAGTGGTAAGTATTTTTCTATTTTTTAGAAGTGTAACATACTTCAATAAATAGTCAATAAGAGTTACCTATTAATGTGAATCTGGATGCATAAGCTGAGGCGCCTTTTTCAATGTCCAAATCAGGGCAAGGAAGAAGCAAGCTAATAAGATAATGGCACCAAAAATATAAGGACTGTTCATATTCCAGTCAAATAAAAAACCAGCCAAAGCGGGTCCAATCATATTTCCTAGACTCATATAGGCATTATTCAAGCCGGCTGCGAATCCTTGCTCTTTTTCTGCAAGTTTTGATATGAGAGTATTAACAGCTGGACGAATCAACGTTGTCGCCGTAGAGAAGATGGTTGCAACAACTAATATTAGTGCAAAACCAGAAACAAATAATATTAAGAAAATAGCAACGGCCGCAATAAATAAATTGACCAAAACTACTTTCATTTCACCAAACCGTTTAAAGAGTGGCGTAATAATAAACATTTGTACAATTACCCCAAACGCACCACCAACAACTAAAATGATGGCAATATCGCCAGGTGAGTAATTAAATTTCTCTGTCACAAATAGTGATAAGGTCGTTTGGAAGTTAGCAATCCCAAATGAGAATACCATCATAATAATTAACATAACAAAATAAGGCATATGTACAGAGCGAGCCATCTGTTTTACCAGATTATCTTGCTTTTGTCTATTTTGCGCAGTATTTGGCTTTGTAGATGGTAATAAAAAGTAAGATAAAATAGCCGCTAAAATGGCGGCAGCTCCCGCCATGAAAAATGGAAAATGTAAGCTAACCTTTGCAAGGAAACCACCAATTCCAGGGCCAATCATAAAGCCGAAAGACATAGCAGCTCCTAACAAACTCATTCCTTTTCCGCGTTCTTCATAAGTTGTCACGTCTGCTACAAAAGCCATAATAGGAGGTGCTACAAATGCAGAGCCAAGGCCACCTAAAAAACGTGCTAAAAAGAGCATCCATACATCTGTAGAAAGGCCAAAACCGATTTGTGCAAGTCCTGTTAGTATAAGACCGAAAATAATTAAATTTTTCCGCCCATACTGGTCCGAAAGATTCCCAGCAATTGGAGAAAATACGAATTGTGCTAAGGCGAACGTTGCAATAAGCATGCCTAGAACTTGTCCTGCTGCTCCAAATATTCTTAAATATTCAGGCATTACAGGAATAATAATTCCAATACTCCCCATTGCGATAAACATGTTAAACATTAAAATATACAAAGCCGCCTTATTGGACTTCTGCTGGGTCATCGACAAGCCCCCCTTTTTGTAATCAAATATAGTACAGTCTATCATAAAGAATTATGGCTGGCTAATAGTTGAGATTGCTGTAACTGGTTCGATATGTAGAATGATTTTCCAGAAAAGCTTTTATCTCATAAAAATTCGGGGTGTGGAGTGAGGAGAGAGAATTGCTTTTTCTAGAGACTTGAAGTAGGGAGAGTAAAAAACTAGTGAAAATAAATAATTGCGTTTGCCATGAGAAAGCTTACCTATAACCGTGTAGATGAAAGTTAAAGATGAAGTTATAATGCGCAGGTGTCGTACGACGTAGATTCAAGGTCTTTTTATGGATAAAGAAAAACTAAAGATTGCTGGCATCTTGAAAAAATTGATGATACCTAGACGAAGTGGGATTGTATGATCGACAACTGGTTACTAGTAGAATTTCTTTCTAAATATAGCGATACAAATGAATGCTTAAATAAAAAAGGCGAATTGGTTTGTAGACCAATTCGCTCTTATAAATTATCGAATACTCATTTTAAATTCTAAAAACAGTTCATTATATTTTCCTAAGTAATCTGGACCTAAGTTTTTGTATACCTCTAAGGTATCACGTTGGTCCTCAGATGGGTAGTAGCGTTCATCTGAAACTACTTCTGGGTCCATTAAGTCCATCGCAGCAATATTTGGCGTTGAATAGCCAACATAATCGGCATTTTGAGCACCGGATTCTGCACTTAGCATAAAATTGATGAAGGCATGTGCACCATCAATATTTTTCGATGTTTTGGGAATAACCATATTATCGAACCATAGATTGGAGCCCTCTTCAGGAACAGCAAAGTCCAACTCTTCATTTTCAAACATCATGTCTGCTGCCTGACCAGACCAAGTGAGGGCTACTGTTGCTTCATTATTAATCATTAATGGTGTAATTTCATCCCCAATGATCGCTTTTACGTTGGGCGCAAGTGTAATCAATTTGTCAGTTGCTTCCCGTAGTTCATTGTTATCCAATGAATTCAAGGAGTGTCCAAGACTATTTAACCCCATCCCAATCACTTCACGGGCACCGTCTACTAAAAATACTTTTCTTTTTAATGAAGGATCCCATAAATCGTCCCAAGAAGAGAAATCTAAATTTCCAACTAGTTTTGGATTATAGACAATCCCTACTGTTCCCCAAAAGTAAGGAACTGAATATTGATTGTTATCATCGAATGGTAAGTCTAAAAAGTAAGGGTCGATATTTTTTAAATTCGGTATTTTTGCTTTGTCTAAAGGAATCAATAAATTATCTTCCTTCATTTTTTCAATCATATACTCAGAAGGAACAGCAATATCGTAAGCTGTACCACCTTGCTGTATTTTTGTCATCATAGCTTCATTAGAGTCAAATGTTTCATAGATGACATGAATACCTGTTTCTTTTTCAAATTCCTTCAATAGATCAGGGTCAATATACTCTCCCCAGTTAAAAATGGTTAAAGTGTCTTTTCCACTTTTACCGCCACCTGCACTTAAGGCGTCAGCAGCATAGAATAAAAGGGCAGAAACAACAAGGATAGCGATGGTCGCTTGAATTAATGACTTCATTGTTGTCCCTCCGTTCTTTTGCTTGTACGACTTGTAATGAAGTAATAACCAACCACAACGATAACGGTTACAAAGAATACTAATCCAGAAATAGCGTTAACTGTGAGAGATATTCCTGCGCGAGCCATCGAGTAGATTTCTACCGATAATGTACTGAAGCCATTGCCGGTTACGAAAAATGTCACAGCAAAATCATCTAATGAATACGTAAGAGCTAGGAAGAAGCCTGCAAAAATACCTGGCTGAATATACGGTAAAATGACACGCATCATAACATCCTTTTTGGTTGCTCCTAAATCTAACGCTGCATCAATTAGTGATTTATTCATTTCTAACAATTTAGGTAAAACCATTAACACTACAATCGGTACACTAAACGCTACGTGTGCTAATAATACTGAAGCAAAGCCTAATTTAATGCCAACCATTGTAAATAGAATTAAAAAGCTTGCCCCAATGATGACATCTGGACTGACAATTAAAACATTGTTTAGGGACAATAATGTATTACGCATTTTTGAATCTTTGACAGTGACAATACCAATTGCTCCTAATGTTCCAATAATAGTAGAAATTAAAGCAGATAGTAATGCTACGATAACAGTATTGATTAAAATAACAAGTAGCCTTGAATCTTCAAAAACAGCCTGATAATGCTCTAAAGTAAAGGACTCAAAGTTATTCATGGAGCCACCACTATTGAACGAATAAAAGATTAAATAGAAAATGGGTGCATACAGAACGACAAAAACAATCGTTAAATAGACTTTGGCTGATGCAGAGAGTTTGTTCATCGTACGCGACCTCCTTTATCTTTTTGTCCCGTAACAAGCATAATGATGACCATAAATAAAATTAAGAACACGGCAATAGTTGAACCCATCCCCCAATTTTGTGTCACAAGGAATTGCTGCTCAATCGCTGTACCAAGCGTGATAACACGATTTCCTGCAATTAAGCGAGTAATCATGAAAAGTGATAGAGCAGGGATAAAGACAACCTGAATACCTGATTTAACACCATCCATTGTCAATGGTAAAACAACGCGACGGAACGTTGTAAAGGCAGATGCGCCTAAATCACGAGATGCATAAATAAGTGTCGGATTTAAACGATCTAAAGAATTAAATATCGGTAAAATCATAAACGGAATAAAAATGTACACGGATACAAAAACAAAGCTAATATCCGTAAAAAGCATTTGCTTTGGATCAAAGCCAAACACTTCGATAAATGCATTAATTGGCCCGTATAAACCAAAGATGCCGATAAAGGCATATGTTTTTAACAATAAATTAATCCATGAAGGAATAATAATGAGCAGTAACCAAAGCTGCTTATGTTTCGTTTTTGTTAAAAAGTAAGCAGTTGGATATGAAATTAATAATGTAAATAATGTAATTAAAAATGCATACCAAAACGAGCTTAATGTCATTTTTAAGTAAACAGAAGTGAAGAACGCTTTATAATTATCGAGCGTAAAATTGCCATGTAAATCGAGTAGGGAATAATAAACAACGAGTGCAATCGGCGCGATAACAAAAAAGGCGATCCATAAAACATATGGAAATAACGCTGATTTTGATGGCTTAGTTTGCATCTTCGTCGTCTCCGTAGGATTCTAATCGTTTATCGAACTCTTCCTCTGTTTCATTTAAACGCATTACATGAATGGACTCTGGATCAAAGTCTAAGCCGATTTCTGTCCCTACTTCAGCTTTTTTCAACGAATGGACTAGCCATTCATTGCCATCTTTATCATACGTAGATAGCTCATAATGGACGCCACGGAATAATTGTGTATCTACTTTTACTACAAGCTTCCCTTTATCTATAGTTGTCATTTCTAAATCCTCTGGGCGTATAACAATATCAATTTTCTCATTTGGTTTCATACCTTGGTCAACACATTCGAAAATCTTACCAGCAAATTCAACCTTAAAATCTTCAATCATGACACCGGGTACTATATTGGATTCACCAATGAAATCTGCCACGAAGCGATTAATAGGTTCATCATAGATATCTACTGGTGTACCAGATTGTTGAATTTGCCCTTCACTTAAGACGAAAATTTCATCACTCATAGCAAGTGCTTCTTCCTGATCGTGAGTAACGAAAACAAAGGTCTTGCCAAGACGTTGCTGTAATTCACGCAATTCGTATTGCATTTCTGTACGCAATTTTAAGTCTAATGCAGAAAGTGGTTCATCCAGTAAAATTACTTCAGGGTCGTTAACGATGGCACGCGCAATTGCTACACGCTGACGTTGACCACCAGACATTTCGGAGATTTCACGATTGCCATAGCCTGCTAAATTGACAAATTTTAATGCCTCCGCCACACGTTCTTTTATTTCCTTTTCAGGTAACTTCTTGATACGTAGTCCGAATGCGACATTTTCAAATACATTTAAATGAGGAAACAGCGCATAATCTTGAAAAACAGTATTCACCTGACGTTCATTGGCAGGAACAGAATTTATTTTTTTATCATGGAAAAACACATCCCCAGTTGTAGGTTCTGTGAAACCAGCAATAATTCGTAAAATGGTTGTTTTTCCACAACCAGATGGGCCAAGGAGAGTATAAAATTTGCCCTTTTCTAGTTCCAAGTTGATATTCTTTAAGACGACTGTTCCGTCGCTATAAGACTTGGATACATTTTCAAAACGTATAATAGAATTCATTGTCATTGATGCGCCTCCTTAAGCTATAAATATGAATCCGTTGCAACGAGTAAAATTTTCGTCTCAGCAGCATGGGCATTAAAAATTTGATGATGGTCTGTCGCGTCAAAATAAAGAGCATTGCCTTCACTAGCGATATATTGTTCATTCCCTAAAACGAGACGAATACGCCCCTTAACTACATAAATAAATGTTTCTGATAGTGATGGCTCAAATTGCTTGAATTCGCCATTGGCTTCAAATGTTAAGAAAATGGGCTCCATTTCTTTTTCGTTGGATGTTGGAATGAGCCATTGAATTTCGTATTTTTTCTCTTCATCTGTAAAGATGGACTGATCTTCCTCCGTATAAACTACCTTTTGTTCAGGTGATTCATCATCAAAAAATTCCTTGGGTGTGGACCCTAACACTTCTAATATTGAAAAAAGTGTTTCAATAGAAGGTGAATTCAAATCACGCTCTAATTGGGAAATATAGCCCTTACTTAAATCTGTACGTTCTCCAAGTTCCTCTTGGGTAAGACCTTTTTTTAAACGAAGCGCTTTAATTTTTGCTCCTATTTGCATCTTTTCCCTCCTAGAAGAAGTTTAGCAATCATAAACTTTTGAAATATGAAGTTTACTTTAACGAAACTTTTAGTTTACTAAAACCATTACAATTATACATAATAAATAAAAATTTGCAATCGTTATTTATGAAAAAAATCGCTGTAAAATGTTAAAAAAAGAGTCATAAATGTAGTGGAGAAAAAAATGTATAAAGAAGAATATAATTGTTAAAAATAGCTAATAAATAGGATGTAGCAGAAATTCCAATTTCGGATTTGACAATTTTTTGTCGCCTTATTTCAATCGTGTAATTGGGCGGAGCTTACTTGTTTGAAAAACTACGTTTACTCTGCTATCGTAGAAGACGAGTTCGCTTGTGCGAATGGAATATATAAACTACATATTTATTCGGAGGGATTTATTATGGCAGAACGCATGGTAGGTAAACAAGCACCTGACTTTACAATGGAAGCAGTACTTTCAGACAAATCATTTGGTAAAGTATCATTAGAAGATATTAAAGCACAAGATAAATGGACAGTACTTTTCTTCTATCCAATGGACTTCACATTTGTATGTCCAACAGAAATCACTGCAATGAGTGATCGTTATGACGAGTTCGAAGACTTAGATGCAGAAGTAATTGGTGTTTCTACTGATACAATCCACACTCACTTAGCATGGATTAATACAGACCGTACTCAAAATGGTCTAGGTGAATTAAAATACCCATTAGCTGCGGATACAAACCATCAAGTATCAAAAGAGTATGGTGTGTTAATTGAAGAAGAAGGTATCGCGCTACGTGGTTTATTCATCATTAATCCAGAAGGTGAATTAAAATACCAAACAGTATTCGATAATAATATCGGCCGTGATGTTGATGAAACATTACGTGTACTTCAAGCACTACAAACTGGCGGTCTTTGCCCAGCAAACTGGCGTCCAGGTCAAGCAACTCTATAAGAGCATAGAGTTGAGTCATGCTGTAACAAAAAAAGAGTCCCCACGACATGTTTGTGGGGACTTTTAAGTGAAGTGGCGAGTGCTAATTTACTTTATCTTAGATGGCAATAGAGTTTGGGGAGGAGTTTTAACCAAATCTTAAGCATCTAAAGAAAATGATCTATTAGAGGAGGATTTTTATGAAACTTCGTGAACAAATGCCTGAACTAGTTGGCGCAACAACTTGGTTAAATGGCGAAGTAACAAAAGCGGAACTAGAAAGCAAAAAACCAACATTAATTCATTTCTGGTCAGTAAGCTGTCATTTATGTAAAGAAGCTATGCCTGATGTTAATAATTTCCGTGATCAATATAAAGATGAACTAAATGTTGTAGCAGTACATATGCCGCGTTCTGAAGCAGATACTGATTTAGAGACAATTAAGGCAGTAGCGGCTGAGCATGATATTTCGCAACCAATCTTTGTGGATAGCGAAATGAAATTAACAGATGCTTTTGAAAACCAATATGTACCTGCTTATTTTGTGTTTGATAAAGATGGTCAACTGCGTCATATGCAAGCTGGTGGTAGTGGTATGAAAATGTTAGAAAAACGTGTAAATCGCGTACTAGATGAAATGCGTAACGCTGAATAATTATAGTAGGTGATGACGGGGATGAAGGTCCTCGTCTTTTTTTATGTTTGGAGGGTTGTCCAACAATGACGAATCGCGTCTTGTTTTGACAATACATATCACAAAGAATACGCTACAATGATGGTATAGTAGTTTTCGGAGGGATTTTTTATGATGAAAAAAGAGTTTGCGGTCATTGGGCTTGGACGTTTTGGGGGAAGTATTGTTCGTGAATTAATGAGTCAGGGTGCTCAAGTGATGGCAATTGACCATTCCTCAGAGCGTGTAGACGAATTTGCTTCTATTGCGACACAAGCTGTCATTGCAGATTCAACAGATGAATCGGTCCTAAATTCATTAGGTATCCGTAATTTTGAACATGTGATTGTAGCCATTGGGGAAGATATTCAAGCAAGTATTTTAACAACCATTATTTTAAAAGAAATTGGTGTTGAGCAAATTACAGTAAAGGCTCAAAATGATTACCATGAAAAAGTATTGCGTAAAATTGGTGCTGACTTTGTAGTCCATCCTGAAAGAGATATGGGTATTCGTATTGCTAATAATATGCTATCGAATACAGTACTAGATTACTTAGAGCTTTCAGATGAACACTCTATTATGGAATTAAAGGCGAATGATGCCATTGCGGGATATTCTATTATGGATTTAGATATTCGAGCAAAATATGGTATTAACATTGTAGGGCTTAAGCGTGGTGCTGATATTATTGTATCACCACAGGCAAGTGATAAGATTTTATTGGGAGATATTATGCTTGTAATCGGTGCTGACGTTGATATAAATCGTTTTGTCAAAAAGGCATTGAATGGGTAATTGTCCATGACTAAACGAAGATGGAGACTTATTATATTTGCAGCTATTTTACTGATTGGTATTTTTGTTATGCAGTCTCGTGAAAAAAATGAGAAGGAATCGATTTCTCTTATTTTAGATCAAGCCGCCAAAATTGATTCAATTGAAATATTTCAAGGGGAACAACCTGTATTTCGAGCAATCAACGGCGAGGCGAAAAACTTCGTCGAGAAATACCCATTAAGTCATGTAAAGAAGCTTTCTAAAAAAGAACGAACATTCTTTGAAGAAGAGCCAGCCTATCATATTGTTTATAAAATAAAGGACAAGCCGCTTTATGAAGTGGACATTTTAAAGGTAGCGATTAGCTCTGAACTAAGCGAAGAATTACAACAAATGGTTTTTCCTATCGGTGACGGTCACTATATGATTTATTGGACTCAAGAGAAAAAAGCTTTAGAACAATCAACCAATACTCAGCGTTTACTGGAGACATATCAACATTAATGAAGGTAGTGACACAGCATGTCCGGCTGGTCACTATTTTTTTATTTGTAGGTATGTGTTGTTTGGAAAAAATTGTTTGATTTCAGTATGGTAGTTCGATTAAACTTTGACATAAAGAAGGGGGTAAAAATATATGAAGTTTATGTCTAATCGATGTGTGATCGAACGTATACAACCAGAACACTTCATAGATATTCAGGGGCTCTACACAAATGAAAGCGTCAGAGAGTATCTTGGAGGAGTTCCACAAAAAAACTATATTGAAGCTTCTTTTCGAGGCATGCTAGAGGCACCATTTCCTAATACATATTTTTATATTTCATTAAAGAAGACGGGGGAATTTATAGGCCTTGTATCCATTGATGAGTATCATGAGCAAGAGATGTATGAACTTTCCTATCAATTTTTACCTCAGTATTGGGGGAGGGGGTTAGCATTCGAAGTGTTAACACAAGTGATAGAGGAAGGTTTGAAGTATTTAAATATCTCTTCTATCGTGGCAGAGACACAAACTGTTAATCATGCATCCTGTCGCCTACTCGAAAAGCTAGGGATGAAAAAAGTACAGGTACTTGAAAGATTTGGTCGAGAGCAAGCGGTCTATGAATTTAAAAAAACGAGTGCTGTCACTAGACAAATCGTTGCCATATCAGGCGGAGGATTTTCTCAGCAAATCCCTTCCTTTATTGACCATTATATTTTGAGTCAAATTAAGACAAATGAACGTATCAAAATTTGTTTTATTCCAACAGCAAGTAATGATGCACAGGGGTATATCGACAAATTTTATTCAGCATTTACACATTGTGACGCTACTCATATTTTGCAAAAGGACATGAATGACATACAAATTCGAGAAAAAATATTGGCACAGGATATTATCTATGTAGGTGGGGGAAATACCAAGCTTCTTTTAGATAAATGGCATGCCTATCAGTTCGGGGAGTTATTGAAGGAAGCTTATAAAAGCGGTGTTATTTTAGCTGGCATTAGTGCTGGGGCAATGTGTTGGTTTGACAAATGCTTTAGTGAAAATCAAAACAATCATTATGAGGAATACAACGGGCTAGGGATATTATCAGGAACATTTTGTCCACATTATGATGATCCAGAACGAAGCATGCTATTTAATAGCTGGCTAAAAAATAATGCAACATTGCAGGCATATATGCTGAATGATGCAGAGACGCTTCATTTTAACAATGAAAAATTAGTTGCTAAAATCCAATGCTATTAAAAGGGAAGGAAATTATGGTCAGGTCAAACATGCTAAAGCTTTAAAAGCAGAGATAGGGGGCTTTAGATAAACATATATTTATTTTCTAATGGATAAAGAAAAAAAATAGGAAGTGAGGTTCTTGACATGCTAATACGAGAAGCAACAAGAAATGATAGTGCTCAAATTATAGCTGTTATGAAAAATGCGGAAGCATCTAATTTGATGTTATTTGGTCCTGGCGAACGAAAAATGGCGCCTGAGCCGTTTGCAAATTATTTAGAAAAGCTAAATCATAGCCGTCATTCAGCCTTATTCGTAGCTGAAATAGATGATACGGTGGTCGCATATTTAATTGCACAAGGTAATGAAGCATCCAGAATTGCTCATCGTGCCTATCTTGTCATTGGCATCCAGAGTAATTATAGAGGCAGAAAAATTGGAACAGCCTTATTTAATCATGTAGAAAAATGGGCAAAAGATAATAGTATTCATCGTCTCGAGTTAACGGTGATGGAAAATAATGAAGCTGGAATTGCTTTATATAAGAAAATGGGCTTTGATATTGAGGGAATGAAACGGGATTCCTTGTATGTGGATGGACAATATATCAATGAGTATTACATGTCAAAACTTGTATAAGAAGGAGTAGGAGATGACTACTATCGGTATTTTTTCACCGTCCTCTCCAGCGACGGTTTCTGCGTCAAAACGTTTTGAGCGTGCGAAAGCATTTCTAGAAGAGAGAAATTTTCATATTGTAGATGGTTCTCTTACTGGCAAATCCGATTATTATCGCTCGGGCTCACCTAAAAAACGAGCAGAAGAATTAAATGAATTACTTCGCAATCCAAGGGTGGATATTATTATGTCTACGATTGGAGGTACCAATTCCAATAGTATGCTACCTTATATTGATTATGAGGCTTTCCAACGAAACCCCAAAATCATTATAGGCTACTCTGATGCAACAGCTATTCTACTGGCGCTTTATGCGAAGACAGGTATCTCAACATTTTATGGTCCAGCGTTCGTGCCTTCCTTTGGCGAGTTTGAGCCATTAGTCAACGATACATACAAATTTTTTGAGGCGTATTTCTTGCAACCCCAAGTGCTTCCTTATGAAATACAAAAGCCCCCTTACTGGTCAGATGAGCCAGTCAATTGGCTAGAGAAAACAGTGGAGAAAAAGTTAATCAAAAATGAATGGATAACCGTCCGAGAGGGAGTTGTAGAAGGGAGGCTAATTGGGGGAAATGTTAATGCCATGTATGGTTTTATTGGTACGCCTTATTTCCCAGTAATTGCTGAAGACGACATTTTATTAATAGAAGATTGTATGAAAAATGCGGCGATTGTGGAAAAGAATTTTGCGATGCTCAAATTGCACGGTATTTTGGACAAAATCAGTGGAATTATTTTGGGCAAGCATGAATGTTATGATGATCTAGGGACCGGACGCCAGCCTTCCGATATATTACTTGAACAATTGGACGGTATAATGATGCCTATTTTGGCTGAAGTGGATATTTGTCATACACAGCCTATGCATCCGATAGCAATTGGTAAACGAGTGAGGCTAGATGCTACAGCTAGAAAGATTTATTGTATCGAACAATGGTTATAGTACAAAGCCTTGCTAATTTGGCAAGGCTTTATTTGTTATGGGTTCCTTGCATCATCATCAGTTATAGCGTACATTTTCACATTTTTATATTGACCCTTGACGAACATACTTTTGCGTAACAGCCCTTCAATTTGCATTCCAGATTTCTCCATTACCTTTTGAGAGCTTATGTTTTCTTCAAAGCATCTCGCTTGAATACGTACGAGCTTTAATTCCTGAAATCCAAAGTCAATCAGCTTTTTTGTGGCTTCCGTTGTCATTCCTTTATTCCAATAATCCTCCGAAAGAACAAAACCGATTTCCCCACATTTATGGGTGTTATCAACTGTAACAAAGTCAATTGTCCCAATTAGAGTCCCTGAATATTCAATTCCCCAAAGTAAATGATTGCCTTGCTCGTACCCATTTAAAATGAACGTCAAAAAAGCTTTAGTATCCTCTATACTTGTATGGGCATGCCATGTTACATAACGGGCTACGCTTTCTCGAGAAGTATAATCGAACATAGCCTCGACATCCTGCTGTGTAACAGGTCTTAAAAGTAGTCTTTCTGTTTTCAAAATGGGTACATTATATTTCATGTAATCCCCTCCTTTAACATTATTGTATACAAAAAAGCTGACCTCAGAATGAATGGGGCCAACTTTTTATAAAGGGGAGATGGGTGAATACACATACACATCATCTGTGGACACATCTTCTATGCGTAATCTCATTTTACGGATAGCGTTTATCGGTTGCAGAGGAGTCCTTTGTTTTCGTTTTATGCTGTTCATCTTTGACTTTTTCATTTAGTTCTTCGACAGGTATAGGATCAACGGTTTTCATATCCTCATGTTTATCAAAAATACTTTCCTTCCCTGTATCCAACACATCAGGATTGTTTGTATAGCGCGTTTTTGATTGCTTTTTATTAGTCATTTATAATCACCTCTTACTATACACTTTCACCATTTTACTAGAGTTTAAACATAATCGTTTTCCATAGTCTACCCTTGAAAAAAAACATAAGAAGGGCAGTGAAACAGCCGTGGCTGTCATCACTACCCTTTTTCTTAGGATACTATAGTGGCCTTTCCTTGAAGGGCACGTTCTTCCATCGTGACATCAAATTCTTTTTCGGATTTCGATACTACCACACAAGCAACGCCATTACCAATTAAATTTGTAACAGCACGAGCCTCTGACATAAAACGATCGACACCAATTAAAAGTGCTATTCCTTCCACTGGTATCATTGGGAAAGCAGCTAAAGTCGCTGCTAATGTAATAAATCCTGATCCGGTTACACCCGCTGCACCTTTAGAAGTAATCATTAAAATTCCGAGTAATGTAATGATTTGAATCCAAGTTAGGTCCATCCCGTATGCTTGTGCAATAAACAGGGCTGCCATTGATAGATAAATAGAAGTCCCATCTAGATTGAATGAATACCCAGTAGGAACGACTAAACCTACAACCTGCTTTGAGCAGCCATAATTCTCTAGCTTTCGCATCATAGATGGCAGAGCTGATTCAGAGGAGGATGTCCCAATTACTAAGAAAATTTCATCTTTGATGTAAGCAATAAATTTAAAAATATTGAATCCAAAAAACTTTGCAATGCCACCTAAAATAAAGACAACAAATAAAAACATTGTAATATATACGGCAGCCATTAATAGACCTAGATTACCTAAGGATTTTAATCCAAAGTTCCCAATTGTATAGGCCATTGCACCAAAAGCTCCAATTGGTGATATTTTCATCACCATACTGACAATCTTGAAGAAGATTTCTGCTACTTGCTCAAAGAATGTGATGACTGGTTTTGCAGGTGCTCCGATTGAGGCAGCTGCTAAGCCAAATAAAATAGCAGAGAATAGGACTGGTAATAGTTGACCAGTTGCCAATGCACCCACTACATTTTCGGGAATAATACTAGAAATAAATGCACCCAAGCCTTGCTCAGATTCAGCCGCAGCAGTTGTATATTTCGAAATATCAGCATCAGACGCACCTGATGTATCTAATCCAGTACCAGGACTTACAATTAAAGCAACAGCAATTCCGATTGCTAAGGCAATTGTGGAAACTATCTCGAAGTAAAGTAATGCCTTACCTCCGATTTTCCCAACCTTTTTCATATCCCCCATACTGCCAATTCCAATAACAACTGTTAGGAAGATAATTGGGGCAATTAACATTTTAATTAATTTAATGAATAGATCTGCTAAGATTTTTAAACTAGCACCGAACTCGGGGAAAATGGCACCAACAATAATCCCAAGGATGATAGCCACAATAACCTGAACAGTTAAATTTTTCAGTATCCTCATTTTTTGCTACCTCTTTTCTAAATTTTCTCTTTGATATCGCTTTCACTAGAATCATCATAGCGAATACTTCTTAAAAAAAGAGATTTAGAAAATAAGAAACATAACGTTCATTAAGTACATTTTCTTACATTCACATATAAATATAGTAATATCAATAACTATCTCTGTTATGGTACGCTAAAGTTAATCTATTATTGTTATAATACAAAAACATAAAATAAAAAAAGAGTTCATTGTAAATGGTCGAATTATAATATTGTTCATTAAATTCAATATTTTCTGCTATTTATATAGACTAAAGGTGTTGTCAAAAGAATTTTTTGCAGATAATCTTAAAACCATATCGTAAATATGTGTGCCACTACTAATGAGAATGCGAATTTGAAAGGAAGGATTTATTGAATGATGAAAATGCCTGTAAACGGCAAAATACTGTTAATGACATTTTTAATCATTGCACTCTCCTTTTTACTAGGTGGTATTTTTGTACTCGGTAACTTATTATCTGAACAGGAAAAAGATTACGGTCAGCGAGCAATGCTTGTAGCACGAACTGTATCGAATGTACCAGAGTTAAGTGTGCATTTGAACAATGACAATATAAAAGAATCCGCCAAAAATATTAATAAAATTGTAGATGGCATTAGAGTGATTAATAAGGCAGAGTATATTGTTGTGATGAATATGGATCGTATTAAACTATCTCATCCAGTAAGTAAGGAATTAGGACAGCGCAGTGAGTCGCAGGATTTAAATGCGGCATTTAGTGAGCATTATTATGTTTCGAAGGCACGTGGAGAATCAGGTGTCATGATACGGGCTTTTGTCCCCATTATTAATGACAAAAGGGAGCAAGTGGGCATTGTAGTAGTTGGCTATTCATTACCAACACTGCTAGAAATGCTACAAAGCTATGAGCGAGAAATTATGATAACTATTGTTATCTCACTGATTTTCAGTATTTTTGGTGCATATACACTTGGACGGCATATAAAAAAACAAATGTTTGGGCTAGAACCTCATGAAATTGCCAAAATGTATGTGGAAAGAACAGAAACCTTTAATGCTATGCATGAGGGAATAATAGCCGTTGATAAGGAGATGAATATAACGATTTTTAATGAGAAAGCAGCTGATATTTTAGGTGTTACTCGGAAAATAGAGGACTGTATTGGACAAAAGATTTATGATGTTTTGCCGGATACTCGCCTGCCTGAAATTGTTGAAACAGCAACTCCTGTTTATGATCAAGAGCTTTACATTAATCATCATAGTATCTTAAGTAATCGTGTCCCCATTATTGTGAATGGCGAGCTAGTTGGGGCAGTTGCTATGTTTAAAGATTTAACAGCTGTGAAGAAGCTTGCAGAGGAAGTGACAGGTGTAAAGGCCTTTGTTCAAGCATTACGTGTGCAAACCCATGAGCATAAAAATAAAATTCATACGATTGCAGGACTATTACAACTGGGACACACAAAGCAAGCACTTGAATATGTTACAGTCACCACTGAAAATGAAGCATCATTGACGAAGTTCTTAAACGAACGCTTTCATAATGAAAATATTTCAGGTTTGTTATTAAGTAAAGTAAGTTATGGAAAAGAACTGGGTATCGAGGTTGAGATTGATCAGAAAAGTCATTTTAAACGCTTTCCTCCTCTATTAGATCATCATGATTTTGTTGTGTTACTCGGCAATTTAATTGAAAATGCTTTTGAGGCTTTGAATGTCCTTTCTAAAGAAGATAAATATGTAGCCATCTCTGTAGACGAGCATGATGGAGTCTTAGCGATAGCAGTTTCTGATAATGGGATTGGCATGTCCAAAGAGGTACAGGATCGTATGTTTGAAAATGGATTTTCTTCAAAGGCTGCTGAAAATCGGGGCATTGGCTTGCATCTAGTCTATGAAATTATAAGAAAAGGCAACGGAGATATAGAAGTAGTGAGTGAATTTATGAAAGGAACAAGTTTCTTAATTTTATTTGAGTTAGGAGAAGTATAGATGGATGTAATAAATGTCTTATTAATTGAAGATGATCCAATGGTACGAGAAGTGAACAGGCAATTTATTGAGCAAATCAAAGGTTTTTCTTTAGTCGGCTATGCTAGTAATGGTATTGAGGGAATTCAAAAAATTAAACAATTAACCCCAGAGCTTGTCTTTATAGACATTTTTATGCCAGAGCAAGATGGCATTATTACGTTAGGGAAAATTCGAGAGGAGCATCTTCCGGTCGATGTTATCGCTGTAACTGCTGCGAATGATATGCCCACTGTGCAGCGTATTTTACACTTAGGTGTATATGATTATATTATGAAGCCTTTTACATTTGAGCGGATTGAGCAAACATTAAAAAATTATCGAAGCTACAGAAAAAAAATAAGCGGTATGCAGGATTTAACCCAGCATGATGTGGATCATTTAATGCAGCAACGTCTCCCTGAGCAAGTTGTTATTACAACAGCAGGAACGGAGGCAATTACTATAGAGGAGCTACCAAAGGGGTTTAATCGAGCTACGTTAGATAAAGTGTTTGCCTATATTCAAACAAGTGGTGGGGCAGTATCTGCCGAGGAGGTTTCTACTTATATAGGTACAGCACGTGTTACAGCTAGACGTTATCTTGACTTCTTAGAAAAGCAAAGTCTATTAAAAGTAGATATACAATATGGAAGTGTAGGACGTCCTATTCATCGTTACTATATCTAATCATTAGTTATGTTAGATTTATCGGTTGTATGGTCATTCACTTTACTGTATGCGACTCTAAAAAATTAGAGCCAATAATGGTCATTTTTATTTCTCTAATTATAGAGGGATGAAAATGGCCCTTTTGATGTTGGTTAGTTAGGAGTATAAAATTGTTCTATATAGTTTATTTATTAATGAATAGTAGTACCTTACTTTGACAATACATATAGCAAAGAATACGTTACAATATGGAAATAGTCTGTTACCTTAAATAGGTAATAGAAAGTTTAGTTAGATTATGGGAAGTAGGTTTGGCATATGTTTACCGTTCGAAAAGAGGCACTGTTGAAATTATTAAAAATTATTTTCCCAATAATACTTTTGGGGATAGCTATTTATGAAATTCAACAAACAGTGAGTGGGATAGATGTTCATTTACTACAAAAAGAAGTGAATGAGCTTCAGCTATGGGAGCTTTTATTGATCTTTCTAATCACCTTTTTAGCGATTACCCCAATGATTTTTTACGATGTTATTTTAGCAAACATCTTACGTATCAAGATTAATAAACGTAATCTGCTCAATCATTCATTTATTGTTAATACCTTTTCAAACCTCATTGGCTTTGGGGGATTAGTTGGTATATTTTTACGCGATTATTTTTATACCAAATATAAAGAAGATCAAGAAGGCATGATGCGAAGTATTGCTTCGGTCACACTGTTTTATTTAACCGGAATTTCCTTGTTAACGTGGATTATGTATATATTCTTTTGGGATTTCCCGTTGCTTAAAGAAGAACGATGGTTATCGATTGCCGTAGTTCTTGTCAGCCTATATGTACCAGCTTTTTTGGCGATGTATATAATTCGCTATAAAAAGGAAAGTTCTTTAACACCAAAAATATCAGTTCAATTGATGATCACTTCAGTAGCTGAGTGGCTTGCCGTATTTTTTGTGATCTGGGCTTTAACGTTTATTTTGAAGATTCCAATAGAATTATCTACATTAATTCCCATTTTTTTAATTGCTTCTAGCGCAGGAATAGTCAGTATGATACCTGGCGGTGTTGGCTCCTTTGATCTCGTTTTTTTATGGGGAACACAAAGTATTGGAATTGCTGATGAAAAGGTGTTGTTTCTATTAATATTGTATCGAGTGGGCTATTTTGTTCTACCATTTTTAGTTTCTGTACTCTTATTTATTAAAGAATATTGGATGCGGTGGAATCAATCTTGGGATGACTTACCTAATATTATTTTTCAGAAACTAAGCCATACGCTATTAACCATATTGGTGTTTATATCTGGCATTATTTTATTGCTATCTGCAGCTTTGCCAGGGATACTAAGTCGTCTAAAAATTGCTCAGGAGTTTTTATCCTCGCCCATTATGAATGTATCCCATCAATTGACCGTGGCAGCGGGCTTTATACTGTTAGGGTTATGTAGGGGAATCAAATACAAGGTAAAAAGGGCCTACCAGCTCGCTATTGTTGTGCTAAGTAGTTCGGCGCTATTTTCAATTTTTAAAGGTTTTGATTATGAGGAAGCCATTTTTTTAGTCATTGTCGCAGTGTTATTAATGGTGTCAAAAAAGCAGTTTTATCGAGAAAGTTATGTTTTGACATGGGGAATTGTCATTATTGATTTTGCTGTAGTAACTGTTATTACAGCGATGTATGTGGTAATTGGCTACGTTAATTTGCCCTCTGCCAAAATTCATTTTCCTAGTGCCCTACAAGACTATATGATAACCGATTATCAGGACCTCTTTAATAGTGCGATTATCGGTATTCTGATCGCCATTGTTATTTTTTATATAGGCTATTTTATATGTACACCTAAGAAAATGGTCAAACTTTTATCTCATGAACAAGAGGAAGCTATTAAAAATCATTTGATGTCCTATCAAGGGACGGAGTATTCACATTTAATTTTTTTACATGATAAATTTGTACATTGGAATGATAAAGGAACAGTTTTATTCTCTTATCAAATTTATGCAGATAAGATTATTGTTCTTGGAGATCCGGTTGGTAATGAATCTGATTTTTTATCTGCTATCCAGGAATTTTTGGAAATGGCTGATCGTTATGGCTATACACCTGTATTTTACGAAATTAACAATAAAATTTTCTCCGCCTTACACGAGTATGGATATAGTTTCTTTAAGCTTGGTGAGGAAGCCTTTGTAGATTTAGATAAATTTACATTTACAGGAAAAGAAATGAAGGGTAGCCGAGCAATCAGAAATAAGTTTGAACGTGAAAATTATATAGTGGAAATAATGAGTCCACCTTATTCTCAGGAAGTCATGAAGGAATTGAAAGAGGTATCAGCAAAATGGTTGCAGGGAAGGGCAGAGAAGGGTTTTTCACTTGGTTTTTTTGATGAACATTATTTAAGTACTTCAAATATTGCTGTTTTACGTGGTGCTCAAGGAACGTTTGGCTTTGCTAGTATTATGCCCATGTATGATCAAGGGGAAAGGGTTTCTGTTGATCTTATGCGCTTTAAGCCTGGCTCACCATCTGGAACAATGGATTTCATTTTCCTATCACTATTTGAATGGGCAAAATCGGAAGGTTATCGTGTCTTTAATATGGGGATGTCTCCTTTATCCAACGTCGGACAATCTAGATATTCCTTTTTAAGTGAAAAAATAGCTGCGCAAATCTTTCTACATGGACAGCATTTTTATCATTTTAAAGGATTAAAAAACTTCAAGTTAAAATATGCAGATTTTTGGGTACCCAAATATGTAGCGTATCGGAAAAAATCATCATTACCATTCACGATGGCACAAATCACATTGTTAATCGGTAGCAAGAGAAAATAGTGCCCCTTTAAAATTTCAGAAACAAAACAGTCAGCTGTGTGTTGGCTGTTTTGTTATTTTCATCTGTTAGTCGTTTATTCACTTTCAGCAGGCAAAAGCCTTTTCAATAAGTTTTGTTAGAAGAAAAATGATGATAATTAAAAAAGCCCTGCATGGTGACAGGACTTTCTTAACATCGAGGAAGGTGCTTTGCAGCAGGTTTGCAAACGTCAGTTGATTAACTAGAAGGATGTTTAAACATCTTTATGCTCAGCAGTAGGTCTTCCAGCATGTAATAAGACTTTACTGCCCAGTAGGAAAAATCCTTGGATAAATAAGAGGATTCCTGTACCAATAAGTAGCCACTCGATAGCAATAATGTCTGCAATCGGACCGAAAATAAGCATACCTAAAGGCATCATAGAGGTAGATATCATACTAAGAATGCCAAATACTCTTCCCATATAATCACTATTCACTTTTTCTTGTAATAACACCGTTGCGGGTGTATTAAAGATTGGCATAGCTATTCCAGTAACTGTCATGATTATGAGATACAGCCAAAAAACAGGAATGACTCCGAGAGCCATTGTACAAAGACCAAATAATAAAGCAGATAATGTCATCGTATGCACTTTATTTTTAAAGCCACCCCATGTTGCGATTGCGATACCACCAATTAACATCCCAATGGCAAAGGCCATCTCGATAGCAGTCAAGCGCCAGACATCATTACCAAAGCTACGAGTAACTTGCAAAGGTGTTAAAAAGGCAGCAGGGGCAGCGAGCAGCATGAAAAAGGCAAAGAACAAGAATAAATGTTTCAAGAAAGCATGCTCTTTAATGTAGATGAAGCCTTGTTTCATATCACTAAAATAACCTGTTGTTTGTGGCTGATTAGCTTTTGCATGTGCAGGAATATGCAGAAATAATAAGAAAATAGCAATAGCAATAGCAGCTGTTGTCACATCAATAAAGAAAATAGACTCGATTGAAGCCATCGTTAATAATGCTCCACTTGCCATAGGTGCAAGAATCATGATAAAAGCTTGAATACTACTATTCGCTCCATTAACTTTCATTAAATGCTCTTCAGGTACAAATTGCGGTAAAATAGCGCCCACAGCTGGTGTTTGAATACCTGCACCAACTGCACGTACCGCCGATATGACAAACAATAGCCAGAGTTCATCATAGCCGATTAAAAATAAAATGGCTAAAAAGAGTGTAGATAAGGCGATCATGCCATCTGCCAAGATAATAAGCCATTTTCGGTTATAACGATCTGCCCAGACACCAGCAATAGGTGCTAGGAAGAAGGTTGGTAAAAAGCCACAAATAATCGCAATGGTCATCATGCTGCCTGATTGCGTTGTAAGCGTGATATACCATGTAATGGCATATTGCACAAGAGCAGAGCCAAAAAGTGAAATCGTCTGACTACTTAAAAAAAGTATTGTATTACGTTTCCAATGTTCCAATTTCGTCATCCCTTTCTAACAGTAATGCCTGTGTGGAAAGTAAAAAGACAACAAAAAAGAGGGGAGTAGAAGTCCCCTCTTTTCCAGTATTCCTAAAACAGACTAGACCTAATTCCATTTCCTTGCACAGCAGGCAAAGTGTACACATATTTAATTAGTAATGTGAAATCGTAGTCTAATTGAAGCTGTCATTTGGAATACCCTCCGTTCTATATAAGTTGTGTTGATTGTAGCATACAGTTTATGACTGCGTAAAGAATGAATCAAACAAAAATTAGGTTAAATTATAAAATAAGGAAATTGTAACGGAATAATAATGAAGTGTAGGTCATCTGTGTTTTTTGGGGGGATTATAATGATACATATTTTGGCATTAACTAAAGCGCTTTTTAAATAGGGTTATAGAAACAAATGATTTTGTTTTAGTCATACGTAGTAATTCAAATTCCATGATTATTATTTGATCCAGTTAGTGAAGTTGCTTCAGGAACGTGCATATAGCGTGAACTTATCATATACTAAAATAGAAAAATAGCAAATGGAGGATATATGAGAAAGAAAAATAGTAAATGGAAACTTATTGCTTTAGTCGCTATGATTTTGATGTTATGCCTATCAGCAATCCCTGCTAATACAGTGAAGGCAAGCACAACACAGCCGAAACGAGAAATGCGGGCTGTCTGGATTTCAACGGTTCTCAATCTTGATATGAAAGCAGGTATGAATAAGGAGCAGTACACGGTTTGGGCACGCCAAACATTGGATCAATTAAAAGCCAATAAATTCAATACTGTTATTTATCAAGTAAGACCAACAAATGATGCAATGTATGCATCTGAGTTAGCCCCATGGTCGTCCTACATAACAGGGAAAAAACAAGGTACAAACCCCGGTTACGATCCTCTTACGATACTAGTAGAGGAGTCACATAAACGAGGGATGGAACTGCATGCTTGGATGAATCCTTATCGTGTAACAATGTCTGGACAAAAGCTAACTGACCTTGCTCCCGATAATGTAGCTATAACACATCCAAACTGGGTTGTTAAATATGGCAAACAATATTATTTAAATCCTGGTTTACCTGAGGTGCAAGACTATTTAGTTGAAATAGTAAGAGAGCTAGTAGCCAATTATGATGTTGATGCCGTTCATATGGATGATTATTTTTATCCATATAAAATTGCAAATGAGGTTTTCCCAGATCAAGCAGCTTACAAAAAATATGGTGCTTCCTTTAACAAGGTAGAGGATTGGCGAAGAAATAATGTGAACAGGCTTGTTGAAAATCTTTATACAGCTATTAAAGAGACAAAGCCATATGTACAATTTGGTATTTCACCATTTGGTGTATGGCGTAATAAATCATTGGATAAAACAGGAAGTGATACACGAGCTGGTGTCAATAATTACGATGATTTATATGCAGACGTCAGAACATGGATTCAAAATGGCACGATTGATTATATTACCCCGCAAATTTACTGGTCAAGAACATTATCTGTTGCCAAATATGGGACATTGTTAGATTGGTGGAGCCATGAAGTACAAACATATGCAAAAACGCATCCTGTTCATCTATATATTGGATTGGCTGATTATAAAGTTGGCAATGACAGTGATGCTGCATGGAAAAATAAAATGGAATTGCCCAGTCAAATACTAGAAAATCGTTCAGAAAAAGTAGCAGCCGATGGGCAAATGCATTTCTCGTTAAGAAGTTTTCAAAGCAATAAATTAGGCTATGCAACAATTGTTAGTCAACAGCTATATAATTATACAGCAATGACACCAGAAACAATTTGGAATGATGACGCAGTGCCGAACAAGCCGACTTATGTAGAAGTGACAAAGGAAACGGCAGGTCGTAAGATTGAAATTATTGACGATAATGAAACACAGCCACGTAAGTATGTTATTTATCGTTTTAAAGGGAACAAAGAAGGTTCCTACCATGACCCTCAAAATATAGTGGATGTTGTATATAATAAGGATGGCATCACTCAATTTGTGGACAAGTCAGCTCTTGCTAAGCAAAACTATACATACGGCATTACGGCCGTTTCTGCTACAGGTGTAGAAAGCAAGGAAGCTTTTGTAGTGAAAGAGGTTCAATAAATAACAAAACAGCTACTCAAGCGATTGAACCGCATGAGTAGCTGTTTTTTATTAATTTTCTTCGATATCTTTACGATTTTTCTTTAACATTTTTGAAAGCATTTCATACACAATTGGTACAACCACTAATGTTAATAGAGTGGATGATAATAAACCACCAATTACAGTAATGGCTAAGTCTTTTGATATTAATCCACTACCACCAGAACCAAGTGCCATAGGAACCATTGCACCGATTGTTGCAATAGCTGTCATCAATATTGGGCGTAAACGTGTAGCACCAGCTTCTAGAATGGCTTCACGCATGACTAAACCAGCATGTTCCATATGAATAATACGGTCAACTAATACGATGGCGTTCGTCACAACGATACCGATTAACATCAGTAGACCCATCATAACAGAAACAGAAATCGTTTGACCTGTTACAAATAAACCAACAAATGCACCGATTACGGCGAATGGAAGCGAGAAGAGAATAGCGAATGGAGCTAAACCTTCACCGAACGTAACAACTAAAATGAAGTATACAATCGCTATTGCCGCTAGCATAGCAACACCCAGCTTCGTGAATGTTTCTTGCATATCTGCAGCAACTCCAGCAACACCTGTTGTTACACCCTTTGGTAAATCTAATTTGTCAATTTTCTTATCGGCAGCAGAAGTTGCTTTTGAAATATCATCGCCGATAATCGTACCAGATACTGTTGCGAAGTATTCACCTTTTGAACGAGATAGTGAGTTAAGAGTCGTGCCTTCTTCAACATCTACTAGCTCACCAATAGTCATCGTTGTGCCTAATGCTGTTTTAACTTCAGTTGCTAAAACATCCTCAAGTGAAGTCGCAGCTGCTTTGGCATCACGTTGAACAATGACATCAATATCTTTTCCATCATTTTTTACGGTTGTTAAAACTTCTTGTGATGTATTTGCATTTAAAGCCATCACGATTTGAGCAGTTGTTAAACCATATTGAAGGACATTCTTCTGTTCTACTTTAAGTACATTTTCAACATATGGATCTTCGTTATCTGATTTAATATCTTCTAGGCCATCCACATCTTTTAAAGCACCTTCTACTTGATTTACAGCATCTCGTAGCTTATCTAAATCATCACTATATAGTGTGTAGCTTACTTCGTTTGAAGACATAGACATTGAAGAGAAGTTCTGAGATTTCCATTCTCCTGATTGACCTATATTAAATACATAGTCTTCTACTTCTTCACGAGCTTTAGGGAAGTCTTTCATATCTGGATCAAAGATTAGGTACATTAAAGCTCCGCCAGCGCCTCCGCCCATCATCATTGCTGATGGATCGACATTGTTCGCATCTGTAATGGAAACTTGTAAAATATCAACGTCTTTGCGCTTCATTAATTCTTTTTCTACTTTTTCAACATTTGCTGCAGTTTCATCTGCAAGCTCTCCAGTTGAAGGAGTATATGTGAGGTACATAACTTTTTCTTCCTGTGATCCCATAAAGCTAAACCCAATTAAAGGAGTTAACGCTAGTGAACCTACAAGTAAGAAAATCGCAATTAGAGACGTAATAATTTTATGATTTAACGCTTTTTCTAAAACACCTTTGTACCATGTTGCTAGTCTACCAACTTCTTTATGCTGGCTTTCTTTTTTCTCACCGTATAGTTTTTTACGGAATAGGAAATGGGATAATGCAGGTACAATGGTAATGGCTACTAATAATGATGCACCTAATGCAAACGTCATTGTTAGTGCGAATGGCATGAATAGTTCGCCAACCATACCACCTACAAAAATAAGTGGAGCAAATACAGCCACTGTAACTAATGTTGACGAAAGAATCGGTTTAAACATTTCAATGGTTGCTTCACGAATTAAAGCTCGACCTGTTAATTTTTCTTGTTTTAAATGGATACGTCGATAAATGTTTTCAACAACTACAATCGAGTCATCGATAACACGTCCAATGGCAACGGTAATCGCCCCAAGGGTCATAATGTTTAATGTAATATCCATCCAGTTTAGTAGTAGTAATGCCATGAAAACTGAAACTGGGATCGAAACAATCGAAATAATGGTTGATTTGAAATCACGTAAGAATAACAAGATGATTAATACAGCAATTGCACCACCAAATACGGCCTTTTCAATCATGGTAAAGACAGAATCTTCAATTGGGGCACCTTGGTCAAGAGAGATATCTACGTTTAGGCCATCTAAACGTTTTTCTTCATCTTTCATAAGGTCTTTAACGGCATTGACAACAGTTACAGTGTTAGCATCTTGACCCTTAACGATTTGAATGGCAATAGCATCTTGACCGTTTGTACGGGACACAGATTGTACTTTACCTTCTACTTCAATCTTTGCAATATCACCCAGACGAACGAATGGTGAAGGATTTGTTGCTGAAGGTGTGACTGGAATTAATAAATCTTTTAGTTCATCTACGGACTTTACTTTACCGTCTACAGAAACTGCTTGTTCTCCAACAGTAAATTGATATAAACCAAGTGATAGTGACATATCGCTTGCTTGAATCATTTGCTTGACTGATTCCTCTGTTAACCCTAATGCAGCCATTTTTTCTTCATCATATTTAAAGGATACTTGTTCAATATGCTGACCTGTAATGGTTGCAGAGGCAACACCATCAATTTTTTCAATCTTAGGAAGTAAAACATCTTCTACTGTAGAAGTAAGATCGACAATATCTTCCTCAGAACTACTAACGGATAAAGCTACTACTGGCATCATGTTCATACTGATAGCCATAATAGTTGGCTCTTGAGCACCTTCAGGCAATTTTAGATTATCTAAAGCTGCTTCTAACTGACGCTTTTTTTCATCCATATCAATGCCATAGTCGTATTCAACCTGCACTTGTGCTACGTTGGAAGAGGATGTTGAGTAAACTGCCTTCACATCTTCTAAGCTTTCTATGGATTTTTCGAATGGGATGGAAAGCTCATTCATGACTTGTTCAGGCGTTGCACCTGGATATACGCCCATGACGATTAAGTATGGGATCGAGATATCAGGTATAGATTCCATTTTCATTCTTGTGCCGGAATAAATACCAGAGACAGTGATGATAATTGTTAATAACCACACTGCCAATTTGTTTTTCAATACGAAATTAACTAAACCTTTCACCTTCACACCTACCCTTTATTGACTAACTAAATTCAATTATTTATACTAATGACTAATCGGTCATTTGTCAACGAAATGCATTAGGAGAGAGTTAAAAATATGTTAAAAAAGCAATTAATTATGGAGAAAGCATTAGAGCTGTTTTCTGAACAGGGTTTTGAAGCTACATCAGTACAGCAAATAACAGAACGTTGTGGGATTTCTAAGGGTGCGTTTTACTTATCCTTCAAAACAAAAGACGAGCTTGTTATCTCTATGGTTGACTACTACTTACAACAATTTATTACAGATGTTGACCGAGTAGTCAGAGGGGCGTATAACAAAGAAACGATTTTGGTTGAATTTTATAAAAGTATCTTTCAGGCATTCAAAAATCACTCTGCATCTGCTAGAGTATTTTTTAATGAGAAGGTCTTTCTAACAAAAAAAGAGCTATTTCATAAAATAACAGCGTATGAAGCAGAGATGTCTAAATCTATCATTTATATGCTGGAGCAACTTTATCAGGATAAGCTACAAGAAACAAAATACGATGTCATGTATTGTATTAAAGGTTTTATGAAGAGCTATGCGGAACTTTTTATCTTTTCAGATATGCCTCTCGATTTAGAACAACTTGCGAAATCTTTAGCAGAAAAAACAGATATTATTGCACGACATACAACGATACCTTTTATTACGAAGGAGCTTGTTACTTTTATAGCGAAGCCTTGCGAACAGGATATTTCAAAGGAAATGTTACTGCAGTTAATTGAACAAAATATTGATAATACTGAGGATTCTATTGAAAAAGAATCATTGGAACTGCTAAAACTCGAAATAGAAAAGCCAACATACAGTAAAGCCATCGTAAAGGGGCTAATAGAAAATCTACGACTTAGCCCTGCGTATCATTGGATTGCTTATGTATGTGCAAAATACTTAAATATTTAAATTATAGGATAGAATTGCTCACTCTAGATCGGTGAACAATTCTATTTTTTTATTTTTCTTTCAAATGCATGGAAATCTTTATTAAATGTGGCAGAGCTCGGTAAGCCTCTAATGCACTACTAAAAGGGTCTTGAATCCATAATAATCGTTCGAGAAAATCCTTCACTTCTATCGGTAAATTCAATTCTTGTTGCCACGTGTCCTCTTTCTTTTTACGTGGCTTAAAGTCTGAATAAAGTAAGAACAATAGAAAATGGCCCACGAAATATAGATCGCTAATATGGTTTTCAGCTCGCTTCGGGTTTTGTATAGAAGAAAGTTCCACTGCCTTTTGTAATGTCGTTGCGAGACCAAAATCTATAATGTGTAATTGTTGATCAACCAATAAGATATTAGGTATACGTAAATCTCGATGGACAATTCCGTGATTGTGTAGCAGGATAATTTGTTCTAAAAGCTGTTTGGTTATTTCAAGTGACTGAGCGACAGGAAATTTAACACCTTCTTGAAAAATAAGCTGTTCAAAGGTTTGGCCGTTTATATAGTCCATCATAAAATAAGGCATATCTTGGATAGTTCCAGTCGAATGGATTTTAGGTATATTCGGCAATGATAATTGCTGTAGAATTTGAATTTCCTGCCTGAATTTATGTATGGTCTTTTGGTGATGACGATGCTTGGGACGCAGGCATTTTAAGACGAACAGATCTGTTGATGAGCAATTTTCAATTAAGTACGCACGACCATATGAGCCAAAGCCAAGAAATTTTTTAAACGTGAAATCTGGATGCTCAGCTATGAAAAGCTCTACAGCATAATCAAAGTTTTTTTCTGAAAGTCGTTTCCACCACATTAGCTACTGAAAAAACTCAAAGAGCTGAAAAAACTACGTGAGCTTTTACGAGAACTACGTTTATAATGCTTATGGCCATAATAATTATGGCGTTTGGAATATCTGCGACGACTGCTTGATGAAGAATAATGACGTTTGGATTTACCATTGAGTAGGGATTGAAGAAGTTTATTTAGCATAAAACGCTCCTTTTGGATGTTGTTATTACTATATACGCAAAAATAAAAAGGGAGGTTTCAAAAAAAGAAAAAAATTAAGTAAATTTACAATTAGCAAAAAGAAAGAAGCTATGTACATATTACATAGCTTCTTTCCATGAGGCTAAACCTCCATAATAATCGGTAGAATCATTGGACGACGTTTTGTTTTTTCAAATAGGTAAGGACCTAAAACGTCTGTAATTTCGTTTTTAAGCTCTGTCCATTGAGGAGGGGTTTTGCTTTGAATGGTTTCATTCAGATGACGATTAAGCATTTTTTGAGCTTCATTGATCATCGTACCTGACTCGCGCATGTAGACAAAGCCACGGGAAATGATATCAGGACCTGAAACAATTTTTTGATTTTCCATATCTACGCTTACGACTACGATAACTAGGCCTTCTTCAGAAAGAATGCGACGATCGCGCAACACAATATTACCGATATCTCCAATACCATTACCATCGATATAAACATCACCAGAAGGGATACGACCAGCCACATGTGCCTCATTGGCACTTAGTGCTAACACATCGCCATTTTCCATAACAAATGTATTTTCAAGTGGTACATCGCAATCTTCTGCTAAGTGTGTATGCATTTTTAACATACGGTATTCGCCATGGATAGGCATAAAAAACTTAGGTTTCATTAAACGTAGCATCAATTTTTGTTCTTCTTGTGAGCCGTGACCAGAAGTATGGATATTGTTTAATGCACCATGAATAACTTCTGCACCCGCACGGAACAATAAATTGATGATTTTATTAACACTCACAGTATTACCAGGAACCGGTGAAGAAGAGAAAATAACTGTATCACCAGGTTGTATTTGGATTTGACGATGAGTACCATTGGCAATACGTGATAATGCAGCCATTGGTTCACCCTGTGAGCCTGTACATAAAATCATTACTTCATTTGCTGGAAGTCGATTAATGCTTTGAGCATCAATAAATGTATCTTTTGGAGCGTTGATATAACCAAGCTCGCGCCCAATTGTAATCGCATTATCCATAGAGCGACCAAAGACAGCAATTTTTCTTCCGTATTTGATAGCAGCGTCTGTTGCTTGTTGTAAACGGTGAATATTTGACGCAAATGTAGCAAAAATAATTCGGCTATCCACTTTACGGAAAATTTCATCGATACTTTTGCCAACTGTACGCTCTGACATTGTAAAATTAGGCTTTTCAGCGTTTGTACTATCTGATAGTAAGCAAAGTACGCCATCTCGTCCTATTTCGGCCATCTTTGTTAGGTTGGCTGGTTCGCCAACAGGTGTAAAGTCGAATTTAAAGTCACCTGTATGAACGATATTACCAGGTGGTGTTTTAACAACAATTCCATAAGCATCAGGGATACTATGAGTTGTTCTAAAGAAGCTAACAGATGTTTTTCTAAATTTAATAACATCTTCTTCTTTAATTTCGATGAGTTTAGTTGTACGTAGCAAGCCATGTTCTTCTAATTTATTACGTAATAAGCCAAGTGCGAGCTTACCACCATAGACTGGAACATTCACTTGACGTAAAAGATAAGGAATACCGCCAATATGATCCTCATGTCCATGTGTAATAAATAGTCCTTTGATTTTATCGACGTTACGTACTAAATACGTATAGTCTGGAATAACATAGTCAATGCCGAGTAAGTCATCTTCTGGAAATTTAATGCCAGCGTCAATTAAAATAATTTCATCTTGAAATTGAACGCCATAAGTATTTTTGCCGATTTCGCCCAGTCCGCCGAGCGCGAAAACAGCTGCTTGGTCATTTTTAACAAACTTCATGTTTGTTAAATTTCCTCCAAGACGAAGTTCGGGCTTGCTTGTTCGTACTCCAAATAGTTACCTTCAAGCAGCTGGACGAACTCGATATTGTAGTTACGGTCTTTTAACTTTTGACGTACTTCTCGTTCTGAAGCAGCTTCAAGATATAGACTTTTAGTATTTTCGCGAACTGGAATCTCATTTGCATTTTCTTGATAATAAACTTTGTAAATCATAGTTTGCTCTCCTTTAATTGCGTACAATTTTATTGCACCTTTGACTACTACCACACACGTGCTACAAGAAAACAACGAATTTCTTATAAGAAGAAATGTACGTTTGTAGTCCTTGTATCTCAATACTTCGGTTGTGCACTATGTTATAAAATGAATAGGAAGTAGTGAGACAGTGGTTGCGTATAGCCAAATAAATGCATTTCCTTTATATTATCACGCAGTTCCTCTAAAATAAAGAAAAGCCCTTCAAATAATGAAGGGCAAATGTTAGGCAATTGATTTTTTTCCGAGTACGCCGCGAAGTTGCTTCAACAATTTCCGTTTTAGTTTCTTCAGCATGGCACATCACTCCTTAGGATCATTATAATCAAAATTATTGTCTGTGTAAAGTCATTCACCTTGATGGGTACTATTTATAGAAAGGGATTATAAAATGAATAAAATTTTGTTTTTTGATGTTGATGGCACTCTCTATAACAGCGAAAAAAAATTACCTGAATCTGCAAAAAATGCTCTTTTGGAAGCACGCTGCAATGGCTATGAATTGGCGATTGCTACAGGTCGTGCACCTTTTATGATTGAATCATTACTAGAAGAACTTGATATTAATACGTATGTTACTTTCAATGGACAGTATGTTGTTTATAAGGGTGAGGTTGTCTATACGAACGGAATTGAAAAAGATGAATTAGCTAAAATTATTGCTTTTGGTGAAGCTCGCAATGAACCGGTAGTGTTTTTAGATGACAAACGTATGATTGCGTCTGTCAGTGACCATATGATGGTAGCAGAAAGCTTGGATACACTTAAATACCCGTATCCAGAATTAGATTCATCCTATTATATGCAGAATGATGTATATCAAACACTTATATTTATGGAAGAAAAAGATGAACCTTTATATTGTGAAATGTTTCCGAATGTCCAATTTGTCCGTTGGCATCAGTATTCTTGTGATATTTTGCCAAAGGGCGGTTCGAAGGCGGTAGGGATTGAAAAAGTATTGGATAAAATGGGCATCACATTAAAGGATGCCATTGCTTTTGGAGATGGTATTAATGATATAGAAATGCTACAAGCGGTTGGGACCGGTGTTGCAATGGGAAATGGTCATGAACGAGTGAAGGCTATTGCACATCATATTGCCGATCATGTAGATGCAGATGGTCTCGCTAAAATAATGCGCAAGCTTGCTATCATATAATAAAGAAACAACTAGTTGACAATCGTAGCAACTAGTTGTTTTTTTGGTTAAATTACTGGTGTTCTTCAGAAATGTTCACTAGTTTTATTTCAACCCCTTTATCGGAAAAATATTGAATCGTTTTTTTAGACAGTGTGTCGTCTGTAATAATGACATCTACTTCTTCAAGAGGACATACTTGAATAGCTACATCCTTGTTAAATTTTGAAGAATCAGTAGCGACATAGACGGTTTGAGAAATCGAAATAATTTTTTTTCTCGTAATAGCTTCTTCTAGATTAAAGTCGGAAATCCCCTTTTCAAGAGATACCCCACTAGCGCAAATAAAAGCCCTATTAATATTTAGATGTTCGAAGTTGAAGAGAAATTCATTCGATGTAACCGATTTTTCAGAGTGACGCACTTTTCCACCGAGCAGTATAACTTCAATATTAGAGCCGATTAGATCGAAAGCTACAGGTAATGAGTTTGTCACGACTGTTAATTTTTCCTTGTCCAATAAAAATGGTGTCATTTGATATGTAGTTGTTCCACTATCGATAAAAATACATTCTCCATCTTGAACAAGAGAAGCACTTGCTTTGGCGATGGCAATTTTTTCTGTTGACTGTTCATGTAGTCGTTGATCAATTAGTCCCTCTACAGGTTCAATATATTTAACACCTCCATAAAACTTCTCAATTTTCTTGTCTTGCACTAGCTGTTGAATATCGCGACGAATTGTTTCCATTGAGACATTAAATTCTTTCGTGAGTGTTACCAATTTCACAACCTTATGCTGTCTTACAAATTGTAATATTTGTTGTTGTCTTTCAATCATATACATTTCATCACCTCTAATAGATATTTACTCAAAGTATACATAACTTTGTCAACAGTTGGTCAGAATTTACTCAACATTTACACAAAGGCGCATTTTCCTTTACAAATGGCCCCTATACTAAAGCTAAGAACTGAGAGAGGTGACCAATTTGTTAGAACTGAAAAATATCTCAAAAAGCTATAAAAATAAGCAAGTCTTAGTAGATATCAATGTAACCATCGAATCAGGTGAAATCATATCTTTATTAGGGCCGAGTGGCTGCGGTAAAACTACTTTGCTTAATATCATCTTAGGGCTTGCAGAGCAAACGGGTGGTCAGCTGCTCTACAATGGGCAAGATATATCGAAGAAATCCATGCAAGAAAGAGGATTCAATATTGTTTTTCAGGATTTTGCGTTATTCCCTCATTTAAATGCCTACGACAATATTGTATATGGATTGAAAAATAAAAATAAGCAAATGTCCAAAGAAGATGTACAGGAATATATTGATTTTTTAGAACTGACTCCGCATTTGCAAAAAAAGATTCATGAATTATCAGGTGGTCAAAAGCAACGTGTATCTATTGCTAGAACGCTTGTTATGCAACCCAACATACTTTTGTTAGATGAGCCGTTAAGCGCACTTGATGGGGTCATTAAGGAATCTATCAAGGAGCGTATTAAATCAATTGCTCGTGAATTTAATTTGACGACAATTATTGTGACCCATGATCCAGAAGAAGCGCTAACTTTATCGGATAAAGTTTTGATCATTAATGAAGGAACAGTCGCTCAATTCGGTACACCACATGAAATCGTAGCAGCACCGAAAAATTCATTTATTGAGGATTTTATTTTAAAGCAGCTTCATATTAAGCGAAATAATATCTATCAATTGTTTGGAGAAACATATGCTTAAAACGAATAAAATGATGAAATTAATCTTTCTGCCGATTCTATTATTTCTCCTATTTTTTTTAATAGTGCCATTGATTTATATGTTTTGGCACTCTTTAAAAGTAGGAAATGATATTTCCATTCAACATTATATAGATGCTTTAAAAAATGTAGAAATCCGTGATGCTTTCTTCAATAGCTTTCAAGTTTCTTTTGTGGCATCTGTCATTACAACCATTTTAGCTTTTTTATTGGCCTATGCTGTTCATTTTACAACGATGCATCGCCATACAAAAAAGCTAGTACAAATAGGAATTACGTTGCCTATGCTATTGCCGACTATCACCTATGGCTTCGTGTTGATTTATACATTTGGTAATCAAGGAATTCTAACAAGATTAGCTGGACAACCACTTTTCACGATTTATGGATATAACGGTTTGGTGATAGGTTACATCTTATACACATTGCCAGTCGCTTTTATTCTAATGCAAAACTCTATGCAATATATCGATAAACGATTTTTGCTAGTGTCTATGTTAATGCATGATCGTCCGCTCCGTCGTTTTTATCATACGGTATTACGTCCGATGCTTGGGACGATTGGTGGTGCGTTTATTTTAACATTTATTTTAAGCTTTACAGATTTCGGAATCCCTGCATCAGTAGGTGGTAATTACAGGGTAATTGCCACTGAACTTTATCAAGCTATGCTAGGTTCGATCGTGCATTTTGAGCGTGGGGCAGTTATTTCAGTGTTAATGCTTGCCCCAGCTATATTGGGTGTCCTCATGTTAACCATTTTAGAACGTTTTAATTTTCATTATAAACAGGCGGGGAGAAGTGAACTTGTTAAACATCGTCTTCGTGACACATTGTTTACTGCCTATTCAATTGCCTCTGTTGCAGTCGTATTTATCATTTTTTCAACCATGTTTATCGTTCCATTTACGAAGGGTTATCCCTATGATTTCAGCTTTACATTTGAACATGTGCAAAATGTGTTAGCGGAGAAAGATTTAATAAAGGTGTATGTTAATTCACTTATCGTGGCGGCTTTAACAGCTGTTTTAGGTGTAATGATTACATTTATGTCGGCTCTTCTTAATGCAAGGACGCCATTGAAAGGAAGGAAAAGCTTAGATATTGCCTCAATGATTACTAACACAGTTCCTGGAATGGTGCTTGGTCTATCGTATTTGTTTTTCTTTAATGGAAGTTCATTAAAGGGTACATTTCTTATCATTATCGCATGTAATATTGTGCATTTCTTTACAACTCCTTATTTAATGGCTAAAAATTCATTGCAAAAGATGGACCCAACCTGGGAAGTGACAGCGGAGCTATTAAAGGATTCTTGGTTAAAAACAGTCATACGCATTATCTTGCCAAATATTAAACCGACCATTTATCAAATGTTTAGCTACTATTTTTTAAATGCAATGGTCACGGTCAGTGGCGTTATTTTCCTTGTCAGCACAAAGACTATGCTTGTTTCGACAAGAATAAAAGAGCTTCAGCATTTTGCAAAATATACAGATATTTTCGTACTATCGATATTCATTTTATGTACAAACCTCATTGTGAAATTAGGTTGTGATTATATAACAGCACATCAAGAAAAAGTGGAGGAGATCTCAAAATGAAAAAATCAACAATCATGATGTTAGGGACAGTTAGTGCGGCAGCAATAATATTAACTGCATGTGGAGGGGGAGAAGCAGGTTCGAAAGATGAAATAATTATTTATTCAAATGCAGATGATGAGGCAATTGAAGTAATGGAATCTACATTAGACGAAAAAGGCTATAAAGGAAAATATGTAATTCAATCATTCGGTACTTCAGAGTTGGGTGGAAAAATGATGGCTGAAGGAACAGATATTGAAGCGGATATCGTAACGATGGCTTCTTATTTTATAGAAAGCGCCCAAACCTCGAAATCCATGTTTACAGATATTTCTTCGGATTTAAAACCTCTTGATGGCGGTGTTACATATGCATTGCCGATTTTGGGAAATGTTGGATCTATTTTTATTAATACAGGTGTTTTGCAGCAAAAGGACTTGCCGGTTCCAACAACGATAAAAGATTTGACGGACCCTGCCTTTAAGGATTTACTCTCATTCCCTAATATTATGGACTCTTCAACCGGTTGGCTATTAGTACAAGCCATTATTAAAGAATATGGTGAGCAAGAGGGACAAAGGATTTTGGCGGATTTAATTAAAAATGCTGGACCTCATATTGAAAGCTCTGGATCAGGACCAATAAAAAAAGTGAAGACAGGAGAAGTAGCAGCTGGATTTGGTTTACGTATTCAAGCTATTGATGCCAAAAAAGAAGGACTACCAATAGAATATATAGACCCAGTGGAAGGGAACTTTACGCTAACAGAATCAGTGGCTGTGGTAGATAAAGAAGGAGATGAAACTTTAGCTAAAGAAATGGCAAAGGTAATTGCAACAGAGGCTCGAAATGGTTTATTAGAACAATACCCTGTAGCGCTTTATGAAGGAGAGCAGGTAAAGGCAGAGCATGTGCCGGCACACCTTAAAAAGTGGGATACTACCTTAACAGTAGATTTACTAGAAAAACACCAAGCTTTCTTTAAAGAAGCGCAAAAATAAGGGGTTGTAGAAGATGAGCAACTATAAATTATTAACACCAGGACCATTAACAACTACTAAGACAGTCAAACAGGAAATGTTAAAGGATCGCTGTACGTGGGATGACGACTATAAAAATGTGACACAAGTGATACGGAAGCAACTCTTAAATTTAGCGCAAGTCGATGAGCCACATTATACAGCAGTACTAATGCAAGGTAGTGGCAGTTTTGTTGTAGAGTCGGTGCTAACAACTGCTGTGGGTGAAGATGATAAATTGCTAATTATAACGAATGGCGCTTATGGTGAAAGAATTGTAGAAATGGCTAAAGTGTTAAGATTGGCACTAGTTGTTTATAGTGTCCCTTATGATAAACAGCCATCATCGTTAGAAGTTCAAGCGTTACTAGAAAAAGATGCAAGTATTACACATGTGGCGGTTGTACACTGTGAAACAACTACTGGTATTTTAAATCCAATTAAAGAAATAGGAGAAGTTGTTCATTCTTTCAACAAAACATTTATCGTAGATGCTATGAGTAGCTTTGGTGGTGTGCCAATGGATTTATCCGACTTGCATATTGATTTTTGTATTAGTAGTGCCAATAAATGTATTCAAGGTGTTCCTGGGTTTGGGTTCGTCATTGCTAAAACAAATATATTAGAAAAATGCAAAGGACAAGCGCGCAGTGTAGCCTTAGATTTATATAGTCAATGGGAAGTAATGAAAAAGGATGGGAAGTGGCGTTTTACTTCCCCAACACATGTAGTAGCGGCATTTGCTAAGGCGTTAGAAGAGTTAGTGGAAGAAGGAGGAGTTAACGCACGTTACCAACGTTATGCTGATAATAATCTATTACTGCGTTCTCGTTTATCGGTACTAGGGTTCGAGGCATATATTTCTGAAGAGCTACAATCACCGATTATTACAACGTATTTGTTCCCACATAAAGAATTTTCTTTTGAACATTTTTATCAGGAAATGAAAAAGGCAGGCTTTGTCATCTATCCTGGTAAGCTGACAGATGTAGATACATTCCGTATTGGAAATATTGGGGATATATATGAGGAAGATATGCAGGCCTTATGTGAAGTCATTGAAAACTATATGGTGGTGAAAAATAATGAAAATTGAAACAGTTATTTTGGATTGGGCAGGTACAGCAGTTGATTTTGGTTGCTTTGCCCCTGTAAATGTCTTTTTAACGATTTTTGAAGATGCTGGTGTAACAGTAACCCTTGAGGAAGCTCGTAAACCTATGGGCATGCTGAAAATTGATCATATTCGTACGATGCTTGAAATGCCAAGGATTAATGAAGAATGGAAACGAGTTCATCGCCAGCATTTTACGGAGGAAGATGTACATGTTCTATACAATCAATTTGAGTCAAAGCTAATGGAATCTTTGGCGACCTACACAGATCCTATTCAGCATGTAACCGCGACTGTACAGCAATTAAGAGAAGCGGGTATTCGATTTGGTTCTACTACAGGCTACACAGATTTCATGATGGAAGTCGTAACAAAACAGGCTGCTACGAAGGGCTATCAACCAGATTTTTTAGTAACTCCGACACAGGTTAGTGATAAAGGGCGACCCTATCCGTATATGATTTTCAGAAATATGGAGGCATTAGGAGCGAAATCAACCAAGCAAGTAGTAAAGGTCGGCGATACAACATCAGATATAAAAGAGGCGCTGAATGCAGGTGTTTGGGCTGTTGGTGTTATTATTGGAAGTTCGGAAATGGGACTGTCTGAAGAAGAGTTCCTAGCTTTAACTGCTGAAGAACAACAACAAGCCATTGAAAAAACAAAACGTATTTTTGAGATGACTGGTGCACACTATACCATTGAAACGATGAAAGACCTACCTATATTAATTAATACGATAAATGAAGAGCTAGCAAATGAAACGAACGATAGAAATTGAGAACAAAGAAAAAACAAACCTCAGCACAATTGCTGAGGTTTGTTTTGTTGATTTGCTTTTAATCACGTTCATAAGGAATTGAATCTGGAATTTCAGCAAATGGATTTTTCTCATTAATACGGTCATAAAACATGACACCGTTCAAATGATCTAATTCATGCTGAAAGGCGATGGCAGGCAATCCTTTAAGGCGCATTTTCTTCTCTTCCCCATCTATAGTTTTAAATTTTACTGTAATGCGTGCATGGCGTGGGACGTATCCAGGAACATTACGATCAACTGAAAGACAACCTTCTCCAGCAGAAAGGTATGTATTTTCAACTGAATGGCTGACTATTTTGGGGTTTATGGCTACGAAGCTTAATTGTTCACCAGCATCATCTTGCAAATGAAGTGCAAACATACGCTGTAGACTATTTACTTGATTGGCAGCTAAGCCTATGCCGCTGCGTAAATTATATTTTTCTGCCATTTCTGGGTCTTGGCTATTGATTAAGTACTGCAGCATATCCTCGGCGAGCTGCCTTGTTTCATCAGATAAAGGGAATTTAACTTCCTCAGCTTTCGTGCGTAAAGTCGGATGACCTTCGCGGATAATATCATCCATTAAAATCATATAGTAATCTTCCTTTCATCTTTGTAGTGCTCTATTAATTAGTATACATCACGTCTAAAAACAATCACATGAAAAAAGACCTTATTTGAATATACTCAAAAAATTTTTCGAATGCTATTAAATTTTCTAGAATGGGGTATTCTACTATTGGAAAACCTGTTGAAAAACTTAAGAATTACAAGGTGTAAATATGGTGTTCTAATACAGAATTTCGTTATTAGTAATACAGTATAGGACAGAGATAATTAAATGTTATTCTAGAAAAAATCTTTGTTTATAGCCGTAATATATGATTGACCGACAGTATTTTATTCAGTATACTGAGTGTCAAGAATAAGTTGTACTAGTCAAAAAGGTGATTTATTTTAATACAGCTGAAAGGGAGATGTGACAAATGAGCAAGAAAAACAATAATATTTTTGATGCTAAACAAACGCTAACTGAAATCGAAGATAAGTTTGAAATGTTTCAAATTTTGAATGAAGAAGGCGAAATTATAAATAATGAGGCAGATCCTAAATTATCGGATGAAGAATTAGTTGAACTAATGACACGTATGGTTTACACACGTATTTTAGACCAACGTTCAATCTCACTGAACCGTCAAGGCCGTTTAGGTTTCTATGCACCAACGGCAGGTCAGGAAGCTTCTCAGCTTGCTTCACACTTTGCATTAGAACAAGAGGATTGGATTTTACCAGGATATCGCGATGTTCCACAAATCGTGTGGCATGGCTTACCTTTAGATAAAGCGTTTTTATTCTCTCGTGGTCATTTCATGGGGAACCAGGTTCCTGAGGGTGTAAATGTTTTAGCACCTCAAATTATTATCGGTGCTCAATATATTCAAGCAGCTGGTGTTGCACTAGGTATTCAAAAGCGTGGGAAAAAGGCTGTTGCCGTAACATATACAGGTGATGGTGGTTCATCGCAAGGGGATTTCTATGAAGGTATTAACTTTGCAGGTGCATTTAAATCTCCAGCAATCTTCATTGTCCAAAATAACCAATATGCAATTTCAACACCACGTGAACTCCAAACTGCTGCAAAAACAATTGCTCAAAAAGGTGTGGCTGCAGGTTTACCAAGTATTTTAGTAGATGGAATGGATGCGCTTGCAGTATACGTTGCAACTCGTGATGCACGTGAGCGTGCTATTAATGGTGAGGGTCCAACGTTAATTGAAACAATGTGTTATCGTTATGGCCCACATACAATGGCTGGGGATGACCCAACGCGTTACCGTACTTCTGATACAGATAATGAATGGGCTCAAAAAGACCCACTTGTACGCTTCCGTAAATACTTAGAAGCTAAAGGTCTATGGGATGAGAAGAAGGAAGAAGCAGTTATTGAGCGCGCAAAAGAAGAGATTAAAGAAGCCATTAAAAAAGCTGATGCTGCTCCAAAACAAAAAGTAACAGAGTTAATGGAAAACATGTATAAAGGCGAAATGCCATCTAATTTAAAAGAACAGTATGAAATCTATAAAGAGAAGGAGTCGAAATAACCTATGGCACAAATGACGATGATTCAAGCAATTACAGATGCACTTCGCACAGAATTAAAGAATGATGAAAACGTTCTTGTATTCGGGGAAGATGTAGGTGTCAACGGTGGGGTATTCCGCGCGACAGAAGGCCTACAAAAAGAATTCGGAGTTGACCGCGTTTTTGATACGCCGTTAGCAGAATCAGGTATTGGTGGCTTAGCAGTCGGTCTTTCTCTACAAGGATTCCGTCCAGTTCCTGAAATTCAGTTCTTCGGCTTCGTTTATGAAGTAATGGATTCAATTAGTGGTCAGTTAGCGCGTATGAGCTACCGTAGTGGCGGCGTATATAACGCACCAGTAACAATTCGTTCACCATTTGGTGGTGGAGTGCATACTCCTGAGATGCACTCAGATAGCTTAGAAAGCTTAATGACTGCACAACCAGGTTTAACGGTAGTTGTACCTTCAACACCTTACGATGCAAAAGGTTTACTTATTTCATCTATTCGTAATGACAACCCAGTTATTTTCTTAGAACATTTAAAACTTTACCGTTCATTCCGTGAAGAAGTACCAGAAGAAGCTTACGAAATTCCACTAGGAAAAGCGGATGTAAAACGTGAAGGTAAAGATTTAACAATTGTTGCTTACGGTTTAATGGTTCATGAAAGCTTAAAGGCTGCAGAAGAACTTGAAAAAGAAGGCCACTCTGTTGAAGTAATTGATTTACGTACAATTCAACCAATTGATATCGAAACAATTATTGCGTCTGTAGAAAAAACAGGTCGTGCAATCGTTGTACAAGAAGCACAAAAACAAGCAGGTATCGCGGCAAATGTAGTAGCAGAAATTACTGAGCGCGCAATTCTAAGCTTAGAAGCGCCTGTTCTTCGTGTGGCTGCACCAGATACTGTGTACCCATTCCCACAAGCTGAAGGTGTTTGGTTACCAAACTACAAAGATGTAATGGAAACAGCGAAAAAAGTTTTAACATTCTAATGAAGCTTCTAAACTTGAACATCAGTAAATAGAAAGGATGGGTACACATGGCATTTGAATTCAGATTACCGGATATTGGCGAGGGAATTCACGAAGGCGAAATCGTGAAATGGTTCGTCAAGGCTGGAGATACAGTAAAAGAAGACGATATTCTTTGTGAAGTACAAAATGATAAAGCAGTAGTAGAAATTCCTTCACCAGTTGAAGGAACAGTAGAGGAAGTTTTAGTAGGAGAAGGAACAGTTGCCGTTGTAGGCGATGTTTTAATCCGTTTGGATGCACCTGGCTATGAAGATTTAAAGCTAAAAGGTGATAGTCATGCTGAAGAGAAAACAGAAGCACAAGTTCAAGCAACTGCTGAATCTGGTCAGAACGTAGAGAAAGCTCCTGCTAAAGAGGAGAAAGCACCAGAGAAAGCTCCTGAAAAAGCCGAAACAGTTGTTGATGAAACAAAACGTGTTATTGCGATGCCTTCTGTTCGCAAATTTGCACGTGATAACGACGTAAACATCCGTGAGGTAAAAGGTTCAGGCAAAAATGGTCGTATTTTGAAAGAGGATATTACAAACTTCTTAAATGGTGGAGGTACTGTTGAGACAGAATCAGCAACTGATGTGACAGTTGAAGAAGCTGTTCAACAAGAAACTACTCCATCAGCACCAGTTGTTCTTGAAGGGGAATTCCCAGAAACTCGTGAGAAAATGTCTGGTATTCGAAAAGCGATTGCAAAAGCAATGGTACACTCGAAACAAACAGCTCCACATGTTACACTAATGGATGAAGTCGATGTAACAGCTCTTGTAGCGCATCGTAAAAAATTCAAAGATATCGCAGCTGAAAAAGGTGTTAAATTAACATACTTACCTTATGTAGTGAAAGCACTAATCTCAACATTACGCGAATTCCCAGAATTTAATCGCTCATTAGATGATGCAACACAAGAAATTATCCAAAAGCATTACTACAATATTGGTATTGCAGCGGATACTGAAAAAGGTTTACTTGTCCCAGTAATCAAGCATGCAGATCGCAAGTCTGTATTTGCAGTGTCAAATGAAATTAATGAGTTAGCGACTAAAGCCCGTGAAGGTAAACTTGCACCACATGAAATGAAAGGTGCATCTATGTCTATTACGAATATTGGCTCTGCGGGAGGTCAATGGTTTACACCAGTAATTAATCATCCTGAAGTAGCAATTCTAGGTATTGGTCGAATTTCAGAAAAACCTGTAATAAAAAATGGTGAAATTGTAGCCGCACCTGTGTTAGCATTATCATTGAGCTTTGATCATCGTATGATCGATGGAGCCACTGCGCAAAATGCTTTAAATCACTTGAAGCGTTTGTTAAGTGAGCCAGAATTATTATTAATGGAGGCGTAACAAAAATGGTAGTAGGAGATTTCCCAATCGAAACAGATACTCTTGTCATTGGTTCAGGTCCTGGAGGATATGTAGCAGCAATTCGTGCAGCTCAAACTGGCCAAAAAGTAACAATCGTTGAAAAAAATGTACTTGGTGGTGTGTGCTTAAACGTAGGTTGTATTCCATCAAAAGCATTAATTTCAGTAGGTCACCGTTTTGAGCAAGCTAAACATTCAGATGACATGGGAATCATCGCTTCTGATGTGAAATTAGACTTCTCAAAAGCACAAGCATTTAAAGACAGCGTTGTTAAAAAATTAACTGGCGGTGTTGAAGGCTTACTTAAAGGGAACAAAGTTGAAATTGTACAAGGTGAAGCTTATTTCGTTGACGCTCATTCAGTGCGTATCATCAATGGTGAATCTGCTCAAACTTACACATTTAACAATGTCATTATTGCAACAGGTTCTCGTCCAGTTGAAATTCCTACATTCAAATTCTCTGAGCGCGTACTAAATTCTACTGGTGCACTTTCTTTACAAGAAGTTCCTGGTAAATTAGTGGTAATCGGTGGAGGTTACATTGGTACAGAGTTAGGATCAGCATATGCAAACCTTGGCTCACAAGTAACAATTATTGAAGGCGGAAAAGATATTTTAGCTGGCTTCGAAAAACAAATGACTCAAATCGTGAAAAAAGGCCTTAAAAAGAAAGGCGTTGAAATCGAAGTAAACGCATCTGCAAAAGGCGTTGAAGAAACAGAAAACGGCGTAGTAGTAACTTATGAAGTTGGCGGAGAAGAGAAAAAAGTTGAAGCTGATTACGTATTAGTGACTGTAGGTCGTCGTCCAAATACTGATGAAATGGGCCTTGCTGAAATCGGCGTTGAATTCGGTGAACGCGGTCTAATCAATGTAGATAAACAATGTCGTACAAATATTTCAAATATCTATGCAATCGGTGATATCGTTGCTGGACCTCAGCTTGCACATAAAGCTTCTTATGAAGGCAAAGTTGCTGCTGAAGCAATTGCTGGTGAAAAATCAGTTGTTGACTATCTTGCTGTACCTGCTGTATGTTTCACAGATCCAGAAATGGCGACAGTTGGTTACAACGAAGAACAGGCAAAAGCAGAAGGTATCGAATACACTGCCGCGAAATTCCCATTCGCAGCAAATGGTCGTGCTCTTGCATTAAACCAATCTGAAGGCTTCGTGAAGCTTGTTGCTCGTAAAGAAGATGGTTTATTAATCGGTGCTCAAATCGTAGGTGCTGGTGCATCTGATATGATCGCTGAAATGGGCTTAGCCATTGAAGGCGGAATGACTGCTGAAGATATCGCATTAACAATTCATGCTCACCCAACATTAGGTGAAATTACAATGGAAACTGCTGAAGTATTACTTGGCAATCCAATTCACATTGTAGCAAAAAAATAATGTAAAACCGTTTAAACGGCTATAAAGCAAATGCTTTGTAGCCGTTTTTTGTATATTATCTATAATTTTGTTAAAGTAAATATATTGTTAAGAATATTCGAAAATATTTGGGGTGAATATAATGGAACTAGGCTTAAAGGGGAAAGTAGCAATTATAACAGGATCGAGTAAAGGTATTGGCTATTATACGGCCATGCAACTTGTAAAAGAGGGTGCACAGGTTGTCCTTTGTGCACGTGGAGAAAAACAGCTACAGGTGGCAGCTGGGTGTATTAAAAATGAAACGGGTATCGATGTTTTAATTGTTCCAACGGATATTACTAAAGAAAAAGATTGTAAGAATCTAATTGAGCGTACAGTTGAACATTTTGGACACGTTGATATTCTCATTAATAATGCTGGGACAGCTTCAGCAAATCCTTTTGAATCTGTGAGTAGTGAGCTGTGGCAAGCAGATTTAGATTTAAAGGTATTTGGGGCTATTCATTGCTCAAAATATGTTGCGCCATATATGCGTAAGGCTGGTGGCGGTGCAATCGTTAATGTGACTGCGGTGATGGCTAAGACTCCCCCTGCAAGCTCGCTTCCTACAACTGTTAGCCGTGCTGCGGGACTTGCCTTGACAAAAGCGATGAGTAAGGATTTAGGTAAGGATAATATCCGTGTAAATTCTGTATGTATTGGGCTTATTCGCAGTGATCAAATCGAAAAAAAATGGAAGAAGGAAGATCCTAGTTTATCGTGGGAAGACTATTCTCGTAAAGTAGGACAATCTATTCCACTTGGTCGTGTAGGTGATACACAAGAAGCTGCTAACGTCATTACGTTTTTAGTATCTGATGCAGCTAGCTATGTTACCGGGACCTCATTGAATATTGATGGTGGTTCTGGTCACGCATTATAGTGAAAAAATCCACTATACTTTCATTAATAGAATGTGTAGTGGATTTTATGGATTATCCTTCTTCGTTAATCAGAACATTTTTACCACGCATTTTCATGAATAGTGGTATAAGTAACCAAGCAATAGCAGCTATTAAAAATAGTAATGATAAAGGCTTTACTATAAAAATAGAAAAATCACCATTAGAAATAGTTAATGCACGGCGCATATTATTTTCAATCATCGGTCCTAGGACAAGTGCTAGTACTAAAGGTGCTACTGGATAGTCATTTTTAGCAAATAGATAACCGAGCACACCACAAGCTAATAATAAAAATAAATCAAAAGTGGCGAATTGTACTGCATACACACCAAAAATTGAAATCGCAACAATAATGGGCAATAAATATTTTTTCGGAGTTTCTATGATTTTTGCAAAAATACGAACGAGAGGCATGTTTAAGGCTAATAACATAAAGTTTCCTATAAACATACTGGCAATTAATCCCCAAGCAACTTGAGGATGCTCATCAAATAATAATGGACCTGGCTGAATATTATACATAATAAGTGCACCCATTAAAATAGCAGTTGTACCTGAACCAGGAATACCTAATGTTAGCAATGGAATCATTGCGCCTCCTGATGCAGCATTGTTCGCTGATTCAGGTCCAGCAACACCGGCAATATGGCCTTTTCCAAACTTCTCAGGTGTTTTACTGAATTTCTTTTCGGTAATATAAGAAAAGAATGAGGCAAGTGTTGCGCCTGCGCCAGGTAAAACGCCAATGAAAAATCCTAGTAGTGAACCGCGAGCGATAGGGATAGCGCTTTCTTTTAAATCCTGCTTTGTTGGTAATACACGATTAATTTTTGCTAATTGACCATCTTCCTCATCTCTTTCAAGTATCGTTTTAAATACTTCTCCTAACGCAAATAAACCAACGGCAATTGTTAAAAATTCAATACCTGAGAACAGCATAGGTTGACCAAATGTAAAGCGTTCGATTCCGGATACAGCATCAATGCCAACTGTACCGAGCATAAGTCCTAAGGCAGTCATAATTAAAGCTTTTGTAATAGAGCGGCCTGCAAGTCCACTTACTGCAGCAAGCCCTAGTAACATTAATGAAAAGTATTCTGCTGGTCCAAATTTAAGGGCTAATTTTGATAATGGATTCGCTAATAGTATTAGACCAAGTAATGCTATAACCCCAGCACAAAAGGAACCAATTGCTGCAATAGAAAGAGCACTTCCAGCACGTCCTTGCTTAGCCATTTGGTAGCCATCCAATGTAGTAACAACTGATGAGGATTCACCAGGTGTATTTAATAAAATCGAAGTGGTAGAACCACCATACATGGCTCCATAATAAACCCCTGCAAGTAAAATAATTGAGCTTGTAGCGGCGGCCTCCGTAGGTAATCCCGCTGTAATGGTTGCGGTTACTGGGATTAATAAAGCAACGCCGCTCATTGGACCTATGCCAGGAAGGACACCAACTGCTGTTCCAATTATGACACCAACAAGAGCGAATAAAAGATTTTGCCATTGAAGGGCAATAGCAAATCCATCAGCTAAAAATTGCAATGTCGACATATGTTCACTCCTTTACATTAAAAAGTTGGGAAACTAGGCAATGAACCTCCTAGTAAACTTGTAAATAAATAATAGACACCCAATGAAAATCCAGCGGCAATAATAATGGAATAAATAAGCTTAGCTCGTTCCATCGTTTGGAAGCTAATACATAAAAATAAAAACGTTGTGATCACATAGCCTATTTTTTCTAGGAAGAATACATAGGCAATCGCACTAACAAAAATGATTAAAAATTTCTTGAGCTCAGTAGATGAGGTTTTAGAAGGTGCAGTTGGTCCTCCTGTAATTCTCTCCCTTACAGCATTTTTCCATGATTCATAAAATAGTTGAAGACTTAATAAACCTAAAATAATACCTAAACCTAGTGGAAATATTTTAGGACCGACTGTAGATCCATAAGCACTATCAGAAATTTGCGTTGCTTGAAAGATAAATAAAATGCTAACAGCTAAGAGGATAATGCTAAATGTTTTATCAAATGTGTAATTCAATCGTTATACACCTCCGTTGATAATAATTTAAGGTTGCACAAGTAAATCTTATTGGATGGAAATACTTGTGCTCTTTTTCGACACAGGCTATTCTTTACTTTTGCATACCAAGAGCTGTCAATAGTTCTACGATGATTTTATTCTGATTGTCTAGGTAAGTTGTAAAATCCTCAGCATTGCGGTATTCAGCTTGCCAGCCATTACGTGACACCTCAGCTTGCCATTCTTCTGATTCAGCCATTGCTTGTAATTTTTCAGACCAGTAGGTAACCGCATCTTCACTCATATTTTTCGGACCAAAAATACCACGCCAAATAGTAAATTCTTCATCAATACCAGCCTCTTTAAATGTAGGAACTTCTGCTAGCTCACCTTCTAAACGTTCAGAGGAACTTACGGCTAATACACGCACATCTCCTGATTTAACATAAGTAGCAATTGTCGAAGCATCTGTTGCAATGACATCAGCGTTGCCGCCTAGTAACGCGGTTACAGCTTCACCACCACCATCGTAAGAAACGTATTTAATTGTTTTTAAGTCTAAGCCAGCTTTATAGGCAGGAATAATTCCTACTAGATGATCCATAGAGCCCGGTGCAGAGCCACCTGCTAAAGTAACATCTTTTGGCGAATCTTTTATAGCATTTAATACATCTTCAAGCGTTTGGAATGGAGAATCCTTCTTAACAACAATTGCACCATAGTCACGCGTTAATTGTGCTAAGGGTGTAGTGTCCTTGTAGCCAAATTTACTATTTCCTTCAGCTTTTTCATGATTAATAAGAATTGGCGGTGATTTAACCATTAACATATAATCATTGCTTGCTTCCTTTGTAGCAAATGTTGCCATAAAGGCAGCACCACCGCCGCCTGGCTTGTTTTCAACTTGAATTGATTTATTAATTAAACCTGTATCATTCATCGTTTTTGCTACTGCACGAGCTGTTAAATCCCAACCACCCCCCGCCCCTGATGGAGCAACAATGGTAATATTACTTTTCGGATAATTATTTGCTTTTTTTCCTTCTGCTGTTTCTCCATTTGATGATGAACAGCCAACTAAACTAGTAAATAGTAAGCCAGCTATCATAACTTTTGAAATCTTCCTCCACATAAAAATCCCCCTTAAAAATAAAATGATAGCGCTATCATTCGAGCACTATCATAACTATAACTTATATCAGAATTGTGAAAATATTGTGGTGATATTGTGGATTAACGTCATTTTGTTCATAAAGTTTATGAGAAAATAAAGTATCGCCGTTCAGGACGACCAACTGTGCCATAAGTTAGTTCGATATAGGCCTGCTTTTGTGTGACTAAAAATTCTAAATAGCGGCGAGCAGTGGAACGACTAACACCAATATTTTTTCCTAACAGTTCAGCTGTACTACCATCTTTCCTTGTGCTTAAATAGTTGATGACATGATTCATCGTTGTTAGATCAATGCCCTTTGGTAATAGTAGCTGTGTATCCTCTGGGATGGATGAAGCAGTTTTGGGCCAAAGGCATTGAATTTTTTCTTGTGTAAATTTCTCATTATTTTGCAGGAGTAGATGCTTGAAACGGAATTTTTCTATACTTTCTTTTAGTTGATCGAATGTAAATGGCTTTAAAATATAGTCAGTAACATTTTTACGATACGCTTTTTGTACAATATGAGCCTCCGTGGCTGCGGTAATCAAAATAATGCTACTGGTTGGGCTCATTTTTTTGATTTTATCAATTAGATCCACACCAAGTATATCTGGTAAAAATACATCGAGTAATATTAGCTGTGGTGCAAATGATTGAAGCCAATCTAAAGCTTCTTCTCCAGTATTTGCACACGCAATTACTGTAAATCCTTCAATTTTCTCTAAAAAACGACGATGTACGTCTGCTACACGTACATCGTCTTCAATTACTAGCACTTCAATATCAGTCATTGTTAATAGTCCCCCTTTTACTAATAGATATGATAAATAGGGCACCTCCTAAATCGCCTTCCCCAAGAGCGAGTGTGCCGTTTAAATCATGGATGCTAGAAATTACTTTCTTTAACCCATAGCCTCGATGCTTCCTATCTTTAGTTGAGATATTTTCTGAGAATAATACATCTAGTTTTTCTTGTGCTATGCCATTACCAGAATCCTCGACCTCAAAGATGATTTCCTCTCCATTATCAAAGATAAAAAGCCTTACAATTGGCTGTTGCTCCTTATTTCTTTCGACCTCCTCAAAAGCATTGGTTAGTAAATTGCCCATAATCGAAATAATAAGGCCTTTTTCGATATTTTCAGGGAAGGTTTCTAAATAACTATCCTCATCAAATATTAGTTGAATCTTTAATTCACGAGCACGATTAAAAAATCCGATAATTAAACCATTTAAGAATGGGTCTTTTACACGATTTGTAATAAATTGTGTTAACGACGAATGTCCTTGTACCTCATTATGAATAATTGTTAAAGCTTCATCGGATGCATTTAATTGAATAAGACCAGAAATGGTATAAAGGATATTATTAAACTCATGTGTTTGTGCACGTAAAGCTTCTGTATATTGTTTTACTTGTGATAATTCAATCGCCATTTGCTCAATTTCTGATTGTAGCCGGAAACTTGCTACAGCACCGACAATTTTACCATTCACTCTCATAGGAACACGGTTAACGATAATTTCATCACCGTTGATAATCATTAATTTATCAAGCTGTTTCTCACCATTCATTAATACATTTAGTAGGTGTGTATTTGGGATATGTTGCTTAATATTATGTCCAATAATCGAAGCAGAATCGGGTAAATTTAAGATATTGGCGGCGGCATTGTTTAATGTTGTAATTTTGCCTTTATCGTTGATCGTAATAATAGCTTCACGTACTGATTCTATTAAAGTATTTTTTTCTGTTAATAGATTAGCAATTTCATTTGGCTCCAGATTAAAAATTTGCTTTTTAATATTACGGGATAAAATAATAGAGCCAATAATACCGATGGTGAGTGCAATAATGATTGTATAAAAAATGTTATCCAAGTATAAAAAATATAAGTTATCCAATTCACTTGTTAAATAGCCAATTGACACAACGCCTAAAATCGCTCCATTCGTATCAAAGATAGGCGCTTTCCCACGTATAGATTGTCCCATTGAACCATCGGCGATTGAAATATAAGATTCACCGTTGATCAATGCTTTGTCATTATCATCACCTACCATGGATTTGCCAATACGGTCGGCGAGAGGGTGGGTGTAGCGAATGCCATTTTTATCACCGATTACAACATAAGTAGCTTTTGCAGCAACCATAATATCATTGCTAATTTTTTGCAGACTTTCTGATGGGTTGTCGGTGTGAAAGGCTTCTATTACGTCGCCCCTACTAGCAGTTGTTTCCGCCAAATAAAGCGCTCGATTACCAATTTGTGTTTGCAGTGCATCAGAAATTGTTATGTAGAAGAGTAGACCAGCTAAAGTGACAATAAGAAATATTAAAAAGCTGCTGTAATAAGAAATGCGAGTTTGAAGTTTTAATGTTTTAAAGATAATAGAAGATCCCACCTTATTGTGTATTCTGGAGACTTATATGATTGTTTGAAAAATGAGTATCTTTTGTAATTTCAGATTATATATAAAAATTCTGGAATTTGCTAGCTAGTGATTAAAGAAAAGGGGATGAATAGAGGATATTTTTCATTGGTAAAAAAAGCTATTTGAATAGTCCTTAGTGACAATTCACCCTAAATATCGATTAAAAATTGTATATGTAAAAACTTAGAATCATTTTTAGTCTTTTTGTAACTGATTATTATTTTTCTAAAATTACAATAGACAGAAAATTCCTACAGATGTAGAATGAACGATATAGGGGGTGAAAAGTGGCGAAATGTTGAACGAAAATTTTGCTACAATTTTGTTGCGAGTTGCTCGAATCATTTTTCAAATTGGCATACTGACCATTTTTTATTATATGGGGGTAGGGATTGTTACTTATTTACACATACCGCTTCCAGGGAGTGTCATTGGATTACTGTTATTGGTACTTTCACTCATTTTTAAAATCATTAAGGTTGAATATATTCAAGATGGCGCAAGTTTTTTAATTGGCGTTTTAACGTTGTTTTTCATACCGGCAACAGTGGGTGTTATTGATTACCCAGAACTCATGTCAATTACTGGCTTGCTTATAATTCTAGCCGTTATTGCTAGTACATTAATCTCTATTTATGTCACAGGTTTACTGACGCAAATAATTGAGAAGAAAGAATTAAAGAAAAAAGAAGGAACAGAATCTATTGTTGAAGAAGGGAAGGGTGAGTTAACGGTTGATTGAAGCAATTGTTGTCCTGAGCACTATTATTATGTTCATATTATTTACGAAGCTTTATCAGCGATATCCACATCCTATTATGATTCCTTTAGTTACGACTACCGTCGTTAGTGCAGTGATTTTACTAGTTTTTAAAATCCCCTATGCTACATATATGGTAGGTGGAGAATGGCTTCAGAAAATGCTTGGGCCAGCTGTAGTTGCACTTGCCTATCCTCTTTATAATCAGCGGGCAATTATTATCAAATATAAATATTCTATTTTATCAGGACTCATCATCGGCATGGTGACAGGATTAATAACTATTTTTTTATTGTTAAGATCGATTGGTGTAAAATCTAGCTGGATGCTGACAGCCTTGCCTAAATCTCTAACAACGCCTGTTGGGATGCAGGTCAGCGAAACAATCGGTGGTATCCCGCCATTAACAGCTGTTTTTGTGATGATAGCAGGGTTTGTAGGGGCTATTATAGGCCCATTAGTTATTAAATATGGCAAAATCGACTCGGCGGTTAGTAGAGGGGTCGCAGTGGGGAGTGCCTCTCATGGTGTAGGACTTGTGAAATTAAGGGAATATGGAGAACAGGAATTATCAGTTGGTTCATTATCGATGGGCCTAACGGCTATTATTGGGGCTTTTTTCTGTCCATTATTTGTGTATTTATTTTTATAAAGAATTCTCATTTTAGGAGTTGTCTCAAATGGTTTGAGACAACTCATTTATTTTTTCTCAATAATGAATTGAATAGTATGGGCTAGTCCAGTGTGTAACGTCCCTTCATGGCGTATTTGCTCTCCTGTGAAAAAATGGATAATTTTGTGAGGCTGACACCATTGCAGGACATGAATGGGGTCATATAAAAAATCGAGCTGCTGTGGACCACCAGACGCATAGGGGAGCTGATAAATAGAATATAATTCCATCATGATCCGCCCGCCTTGCTTGACTGAATCGATAATCTTTTGGATGACAGCCTGCTGTTGTTGTAATTGAAAATGACCAAAAATCATAATAGCCGCATCATATTTCTCCACAGGTAGGTCATCCAGTAGTAGATCAGTTAGCATAGTTTGAACTGACACATGATGTTTCTGTGCTAATTGTTCTGTTTTCGTAAGACCACTTTGTGCATAATCATAGGCAGTGACAGTATGGCCCATTGAGGCTAAAAAAACAGCATTGCGTCCTTCACCTTCTGCATAGGCTGCGATATTAGGGCATTCTTTTAAATAATTTACATAATCTTTAATAAAGGCATTTGGTTGTTCACCATAAACGTATTCAGATCCTAGAAAACGTCGATTCCATGTATTCATGAATCCATTCCTCCTTTTCTATATTGTAGATAATGTGCATTCGTTATTCTAACTTTTAGCTTATAAAAGCTAATAATAAATTCTGGCTTCTAAGTTAGTTGTGATCTATTATGTAATAATAATTAGGAGGTAAATTTTATGAGTGATTTGGAAAATTGTTTACAGAAATTAAGGGAACAACATCACTATACTCAGGATGAAGTGGCAGAGTACTGACAGATTTCACCGCAGGTTGTGTCTAAATAGAAATTAGGAAAAGGTTATCCTGATATAGATAATTTCATTAAGTAAAGTGAACTGTTTCAAATTTCCTTAGATGAACTGAATAAAATAGTTGGCGACTTTTTTATGGCATTCTTGGTGGTTAGCCTTTCCGATTTTAGCGATCGCAACCTCTGCTTTTTATAAATAATGAAAAAGCTAGCTCTCCTTGAAGAGCTAGCTTTTAAGATTAAATAATAGGTTTTCTTTCTTTTATAACACGAATCGTTTTTAATGTTGTATCCTCTGGTCCTTGAACTGGTAACCCCGCCTCAATATTCATTTGAATATAAAGTATATTTTCTTGAGTAATTATTTCCCCGGGAATAAAAATTGGAATTCCAGGAGGATATACCATAATAAATTCTGCACAAATACAGTTATCTGCTTCAGCAAGTGGAACTACCTCAGTATCAGCATAAAAAGCATCACGGGGTGACATAGCAAGCGCTGGAATATCAGGGACATTAACTACAGCCTCTGTGATAGCAGCTTCCGAATCAAATGCTTTTGACATACGAGATAATGCATTTACTAAAAGATTAATTTCTTTTTTCGTATCTCCTAATGTCACTAAGCATAAAATATTATAAAGGTCAGACAATTCTACTTCGATATTGGCATTATAACGTAACCATTCCTCCGCTCGATGCCCAGAAATACCCAAATCTTTGACACTTATAAGAAGCTTTAAAGGGTCCATATCATAAGTAGCAGATGAATGTAATTTCTCTTTGCCCGCACATTTTAAATGTGGGATTTGGTTAATTCGTTTACGTGCATCCTTTGCTAAACGTAGTGCATCGTCAATTAAATCATATCCATGAATCGCTAATTGACGTCGAGCTGTGTCAAGGGAAGCGAGCAATGGATAGGATGTTGATGTCGTTGTTAGCATAGAAAAAACAGCTTGTACACGTTTTGCTGAAACGAGTCCTTCTCGAACATTCAAAATGGATGTTTGTGTCATTGAACCACCAAGCTTATGAACACTTGTAGCAGCCATGTCAGCACCTGCCTCCATTGCTGAATAAGGAAGGTCATCATGGAATTTAATGTGTACACCATGGGCTTCATCTACTACTACAGGTATATCACGGCTATGAGTGATTTCGACAATACGTTTTAAATCTGCTGTGAAGCCATAATAAGTTGGATTAATAACTAGCACAGCTTTTGTATCAGGATAAGCATTTAACGCTTTTTCGACAGCTTCAGGGGATATGCCATGAGAAATCCCGTATTCACTATCGACTTCAGGATGAATAAAAATAGGAATGGCACCAGCGAAAACGATCGCCGACATAATAGATTTATGGACATTCCGTGGCACTAGAATCTTATCGCCTGGACCAACGACGGTCAGAATCATCGTCATGATGGCGCCACTAGTACCTTGAACGGAAAAGAATGTATGATCAGCACCAAAAGCTTCTGCTGCAAGATTTTGCGCTTCTTTAATAGCACCCTTTGGTGAATGTAAATCGTCTAGTGGAGCAATATTAATTAAATCAATTGATAAAACGTTGTCGCCGACGAATTCTCGGAAAGCAGGGTCCATCCCTTGCCCTTTCTTATGGCCTGGAATATGGAACTGAATGGGATGTCTGTTCCGATGTTTAAGTAATACGTCGAACAATGGAGTCTCTAGTTGTGACAACGCAGGTACCACCTCACTTTTAATTATCTAAGAAAACAAATGAATTATAGCACCTAACGACACGAAAAAATAGACTTTTCATAAAAAATAAAAGGATTTTTTAAGGATATCGAGAAATTAATACCGAATGAAAGGGGAGGTATTATGAGTTGGAATACACGGGTGACAGAGCTTTTACAAGTAAAATACCCAATTATTCAAGGTGGTTTAGCGTATTTAGCCTATGCTGATTTAGCTGCAGCAGTGTCGAATGCTGGAGGGTTAGGTCAAATAACAGCAATGAGTTTACGAAGCCCTGACTTATTGCGAGCAGAGATTCATAAAGTACGAACATTAACAGATAAGCCTTTTGGCGTAAACTTTGCTATTGGTATGCATGGTACAGGCTATGAGGAAATGGTTCTCGTTGCAGTGGAAGAAGAAGTACCTGTTGTGACGATGACTGGAGGTAATCCTGCACCCATTTTTGATTTATTAGCAGGTACAGATATAAAAAAAATGGTACTGGTAGCTGCACGTAGACAAGCACAAAAAGCTGAGCAGCTTGGAGCAGATGCTGTAATGGTTGTTGGACAAGAGGGTGGCGGACATCTTGGAAGAGATGATGTAGGTACGATGGTGCTCGTCCCACAGGTTGTTGATAGTGTAAAAATCCCAGTTATTGCTTCAGGGGGAATTGGCGATGGCCGAGGCTGGATGGCTGCCCATGCATTGGGAGCTGAAGGAATTGAAATGGGTACTCGCTTTATTGCAACTAAAGAATGTGTTGATGCTTCTGCAGCTTATAAAGAGGCACTAATAGCAAGCACAGAGGCTGATACAACGATTATAAAACGTTCTATTGGTGCACCTGCTCGTGCTTTACGAAATGAGTTTACGGCAAAAATTTTAGATATTGAGAAAAAAGAGCCAACCTATGAAGCGTTAAAGGAATATATAAGTGGTTCAGCGAATAAGCGTTTTATTTATGATGGTGAACAAAAGCAAGGCTTTGGTTGGGCTGGACAAGTAACAGGGATGATTCATGATATTCCAACCGTTGAGGAATTAATCAATCGAATGGTTGCAGAAGCGGAAAGTATCCGGTTAAAATGGGGGCAATAATGTAAAGGTGGTTTTGTCGAATGGAATATTCTTATCCGTTTTCAACAGATTGGTCTACAGAGGAGATTGTGGATGTTGTTCAATTTTTTGAAGGAATTGAACAAGCTCATGAAAAGGGCATCAAGCGTGAGGTTATGATGGCTAAATATCGCCGCTTTAAGGAAATTGTTCCTTCACAGGCTGAGGAAAAAACAATCTTTCGTGAATTTGAAGAAGCGAGTGGCTATATTAGCTATCCTGTTGTTAAACAAACAAAAGAAGCCGCAGATGGTACAATTATAAAAATAGTCCCTAAAAAAAATCGATAAGAAAGCGGATGTGAGAAAAACTCACATCTGCTTTTTATTTTAGGGTGTTAAAAAACGACATTTGGCATACACTACTTCAACAAATAACATTAGGTTAAAGCTTATTTTAGGTCCTTCCCAACGATGACATTGTAAAAAGGTAGCAGGCTGTTGAATGTTTGTTCCGTTAACTGGTGGAATTCACTGGCAGTTAATTTTGTTGCTTGGTCTTTTGGAATATGGCGACCAATTAAAAACTCACCTTTTTTTACATCTCGCAGACGTAAGAGCAATTCCTTAAGCTTGTCTTCTTTTGCCTCTTCAAGTGAAATGGCCTCTGGGGACATATGATCACCAGACACAATAAAGTCATCAGATAGCTGCTCAAATAAGGATGGATGAGCGAGTAAACGTTCTGCCATTACATTTTTTTGAGGAGCTTCATAAATAATAGCTAAGACGATGAATAAATGTGAGTGCCATAGACCAATCTGAAAGTGAGGCAATGATTTATAACCTCTTTTATACGGGGCGAAGGCAACCCAACTATCTTGTGGAGGGTTGACAGTTCTTCGAGCGTGTTTGGCAACATGAGGAAAGAATTCTTCACCTAGCTGGCTTGAGAAATAGGTGGCAAAATCATCACCAAGCTGATGGAATTTTGGGCGTACATGATCGTTTAATGCATTCATCCTTTGTTCTAAACCGTCTATTTTAAAAACATTAAAATCTTTGTTTGTCCACTTTATTTTAGGCAATTTTATTTTACTCCTTTCGTTTTATAAGGTTTATTTTACGCTGATTTTGGGAAAAAATCTTATAACAAGAACTATATCGAATTAGAAAAGTTTTTGTAAAAAAATTTAAAAAAGGAAGTGTTTTTATGAAACCAATCGTAAAAATTATACGTAAAGTTGACATTGAAAAGCAATATGAACACATTTTACAATTGGAATTAGATTATGAATTAGCTTCGCTGTTTGCAGCGATGAATGAAAAAAACGAAATTGAAATTGAAAAAAGTAAAAAACGTCTTGGAGAAATCCAGATGGAACTTGAAAGCTTGCACGCCTATGCGTAATCAAAATCTTATACCCATTTAAAAAATCACTTGCTGAATATTCCGACAGCAGGTGATTTTTATTGTGACAAAGGGTAAAATAGATACTATATTAAGCGAAATGAATTTCAGTAATTCTCGAAATTCATGTTTTATATCGCTATAAAGACATTGTAAAGAGATGGAACAGATGAAACTAAATGAATAAAGAGTGAGGAAAGAAAAGGCTTTTTCTTATATTCGAAGGGTGGGTTTTAATTGGATTTACAACAAATAGATGAATTTGCGAAAAGTATAATCTTTGAAGCTGGAAGGCGTATTCGAAAAGCCTTCTCGTATAATTTAGTCATTGAGACAAAATCAGGTGCCAATGACCTGGTAACAAATATTGACCGAGAGACTGAGTTATTTTTTATCGACCAAATTAAAGCTTTTAATCCAGCCCACAAAATTTTAGGCGAAGAAGGAATGGGAGAAAAGGTAGAGTCATTAGATGGTGTAGTTTGGATTATTGATCCAATAGATGGCACAATGAATTTTGTCAAACAACATCGTCACTTTATGATTTCAATAGGTATTTTTATTAATGGGGTAGGCAAGTTAGGGTACATATTTGATGTCATGCGTGAAGATTTATTTTATGCGATTGAAGGCCAAGGCGCATGGTATAACGATTCTCCATTGCGGAAACTTCAATCCGTTACGATGGAGGAATCAGTCATCGGCATCAATGCACATTGGGTAGCACCTAATCGACATATTCATCATGAAAAGGTCATTGAAATGGTCCGCAAAGTTAGGGGCACGCGTTCCTATGGCTCAGCTTGTATGGAAATCGCATTTGTTGTTAGTGGGAAGTTGGATGCTTACGTTTCCATGCGCCTATCACCGTGGGATATAGCAGGTGGTACCATTATTGCTCAAGAGGTTGGGGCCATTGCCACAAATTTGCATGGAGAGGGCTTTGACTTCTTGCATCAAGACACTTTTATTATCGCTAATCCTTCCATTCATAGAGAATTATTGGAAAAATATATTGTACCTTATGAATAAAAAGGAGCCGTCTAGTTACTAGACAGCTCCTTTTTTTAACTAAAGTAAACCTTGCATACGTAGTTTACGCTTCATTTTAAAGGCTGTCATGAAAATGACACAAGTAGCGACAATACCTGCTATTGCACCAAGTACACTACTAGCCGCCACTGAATAGCCAATTGAACACATTGCTAAAACAGCTGCTAATGCATAAATAGCCATTACGAATTTTGCACGATTCATAGCCTAGCCTCCTATATAAAAAATTTATCAATCAAATATATTTTTTAGAATGATGGAAATTCTAATAAGGACATTTCTATCCTTCTTGTGCTATAATATCACAGTTAAACATTCGAAAAAAGAATATGGAGTGGAATAATGACAAACTTACGTCAAGATCTTCGCAATATCGCAATAATCGCCCACGTTGACCATGGTAAAACTACCTTAGTCGACCAATTACTAAAACAATCAGGTACATTCCGTTCAAACGAACGTGTTGAAGAACGTGCAATGGACTCTAATGATATTGAACGCGAACGTGGTATTACGATTTTAGCTAAAAATACAGCAGTAAACTATGAAGGAACTCGTATCAACATCCTTGATACGCCTGGACACGCTGACTTTGGTGGTGAGGTAGAACGTATTTTAAAAATGGTAGACGGCGTTTTACTAGTTGTCGATGCGTATGAAGGTTGTATGCCTCAAACACGTTTCGTATTAAAAAAAGCATTAGAACAACGTCTAACACCAATCGTTGTTGTTAATAAAGTAGACAAAGACTCAGCTCGTCCACTAGAAGTAGTAGATGAAGTACTTGAATTATTTATCGAGCTAGGTGCAGATGACGATCAATTAGACTTCCCTGTAGTCTATGCTTCAGGTGTAAATGGTACAGCTTCTTTAGACGCTGATCCATCTAAACAAGAAGAAAATATGAAATGTCTATTTGAAAAAGTTATTGAATCTATCCCAGCACCAGTTGATAACTCAGAAGACCCATTACAATTCCAAGTAGCTTTACTTGACTATAATGACTTCGTTGGACGTATCGGAATTGGCCGCGTATTCCGTGGAACAATTTCTGTAGGTCAACAAGTTGCACTGATGAAATTAGATGGTACAGTGAAAAACTTCCGTGTAACGAAGATCTTTGGTTTCTTCGGTTTAAAACGTGAAGAAGTAGAGACAGCAAAAGCTGGTGATTTAATCGCCGTTTCTGGTATGGAAGATATCAACGTAGGTGAAACAGTTTGTCCTGTTGAGCATCAAGAAGCGCTTACGCCATTACGTATCGATGAACCAACTTTACAAATGACATTCTTAGTAAACAACTCTCCATTTGCAGGTCGTGAAGGGAAATGGGTTACATCTCGTAAAGTAGAAGAGCGTTTACGTGCTCAATTACAAACGGACGTATCATTACGAGTTGAAGATACTGACTCTCCAGATGCTTGGACAGTTTCAGGTCGTGGTGAGCTTCACCTATCGATCCTTATCGAAAATATGCGTCGTGAAGGTTTTGAATTACAAGTATCAAAACCACAAGTAATCGTGCGTGAAATCGATGGTGTAAAATGTGAACCATTTGAGCGCGTTCAAATCGATGTACCGGAAGAAAATGTTGGTTCAATTATTGAATCTATTGGTACACGTAAAGGTGAAATGCTTGATATGGTGAATAACGGCAGTGGTCAAGTTCGTTTAACGTTCTTAGTACCGGCTCGTGGTTTGATCGGTTATACGACTGAATTCATGTCAATGACAAAAGGTTTTGGTATTATCAACCATACGTTTGATTGCTACCAACCATTACTACCAGGTAAAATTGGTGGACGTCACCAAGGTGTGCTAGTTTCTATGGAAACTGGTAAATCAACAACTTATGGTATGATGCAAATTGAAGATCGTGGTACACTGTTCTTGGAGCCAGGTACAGATATTTACGAAGGTATGATCGTTGGAGAAAATACTCGTGACGCTGATATCACTGTAAACATCACTAAAATGAAACAAAAAACAAACATTCGTTCAGCAAATAAAGACCAAACGAATGTTATTAAAAAACCACGTATTTTATCTTTAGAAGAAGCGCTTGAATACTTAGGTGATGATGAGTATTTAGAAATTACACCAGAATCTATTCGTCTGCGTAAAAAAATTCTAGATAAAAATGAACGTGAGAAAGCAGCGAAAAAATTACGTAACGCAGAACAATAATTTTCGCTGACATGAAAGGAAGAGGAGTCTTGGATATTAAGTCCGCTTTATTGGGTGAACTAAATGTTATTCAAGTTGCTGCACAGACAAGTTCCGAGGAAACAACAAGAGTTTTTGGAAGAATGGCGGGTATAACTAGATTTTTATACGAAAATTTACCAAGCTATGAAATTGCAGGCTATGTTGTATTTCTTCTTGTATTTGCACTTTCTGCCATTGTCTATAAGCTTGGCTTTGCCAAGAAATTAAAACTATCTCAAAACATTATTATTTATGCGTTCCTCTTTTTGGGTTGTATCATGCTAACATTCTTCGCTCTATTCTTGCCAATGATTGAGGGCTTGATTGTAGCCGCCTTAATTTTAATTGTTTATAAAACAAGATTATGGCGTGAAAAAAGAGAAGAGCAACAAGCTGCCAATCAATAAAAGGCAGTACGTATTATATATTTAGAGCTTTAATCGTTTATCAAACAGCCTTAGCACAGTAATTGCTAAGGCTGTTTTTTTATATAACTAAAAACTTCTTCAAAAAAATCCTATTGCATACCTAATGCTACACAATTACAAAATCAATATAAAATGGTTGGCACCGAATTCTTCAGATGTGAATAAGTTAATGTCGATAGGCTTATTTTCATCACATCAAGGAGGAAAGGGAATGCGTTGGCTTACAAAAGGTTTTCTAATAGGTGTCATTGCTTTGTTACTCCTTTCTTTGACAGCATGTAATAAAGCAGAGCTAGAAAAAGTCAAAGTTGGAGAAGTAACTCGTTCGATTTTTTATGCACCTCAATATGTAGCGCTTGAAAAAGGATTCTTCAAGGATGAGGGTCTTTCTGTAGAGCTACAAACGATAGCTGGTGGCGATAAAACTATGACGGCATTGCTGTCAGATGGTATTGATATTGCTTTAGTCGGGTCAGAAACTTCCATTTACGTCACATTACAAGGGGCGAATGATCCCATTCAGAATTTTGCTCAGTTAACCCAAACTGACGGTACTTTTTTAGTTGCAAGGGAAAAAATAAATAAATTTTCATGGGATCAATTGAAGGATTCTACATTTTTAGGGCAGCGTAAAGGCGGAATGCCGCAAATGGCAGGGGAATTCGTGTTGAAGAAGCATGGCATTGACCCTGTTAATGATTTAACCCTTATACAAAATATTGATTTTGCGAATATTGCTACAGCTTTTGCCTCGGGTACTGGTGATTATGTGCAGCTATTTGAACCAACAGCTAGCGTATTTGAAAAAGAGGGGAAAGGCTATATTGTAGCATCTTTTGGCACTGAGTCTGGTAATTTGCCTTATACGTCCTTTATGGCGAAAAGCAGTTATTTAAAGGATGATAAGAAGACAGTTCAAGCCTTTACAAATGCCTTGCAGCGAGCACAGGATTTTGTACAGCAAGAGAGTGCCGCTGAAGTGGCAAAAATTATTCAACCTTATTTTGAAAATGTAGATGTTGCGATTATTGAAACAGTAATCGAGCGTTATAAAGCACAAGGCTCTTATGCAACAGACCCAATCCTCGATGAGGGGGAGTGGGATAACTTGCAAACAATAATGGAGGAAGCAGGTGAACTTCCTCAACGTGTGGAGTATGAAAAACTTGTGAACACAACTTTTGCTAAAAAGGCTGCTGAGTAATGGAATTTTTACAGCTAGAGAATATTCACCATAGTTATTTTTCAAGCACCCAGGCAAAGGAAGTATTACGTGATATTAGCTTGGCCATTCGTGAAGGAGAGTTTGTGTCGTTTATCGGGCCTAGTGGCTGTGGCAAAACGACGTTATTATCAATAATCGCTGGTTTGTTTCCAGCAACAGAAGGCAAGGTCTATATAGATGGTGAGGAACTATCGGCATATAATCAATCAAGCATTGGCTATATGCTTCAGCAGGACTATTTATTTCCGTGGAAAACGATTGAAGAAAACGTTACTATTGGTTTAAAAATTATGGAGCGAAGCAATAATACGCATAAAGTAACGGCCAATGCTCTTTTGCAAGAAGTAGGATTACCAAATGTGGGAAACAACTATCCACGAGAATTATCAGGGGGTATGAGACAACGTGTGGCACTTGCTCGCACCTTAGCAGTAAATCCTAAAATTTTATTGTTAGATGAACCATTTTCAGCTCTTGATTATCAATCGAAATTAAAGCTTGAGGATTTAGTTGTAGAAACATTAAAGACCTATAGAAAGACAGCAGTTCTTGTGACACATGATATTGGAGAGGCAATAGCTATGAGTGAGCGTGTCTTTTTATTTTCTGCCAATCCAGGGACATTGCATAAAGTGTTTGAAATACCTGAAGAACTTCGTGAATTGTCACCGTTTGAGGTAAGACAGCATCCGACCTATGCAGATGTATTCCAAATCATTTGGAAGGAGCTGGAGAGCCTTGGATAACACATTATTTAAACAATATCAGCAAATGCTGAAAAAAGAAAAACGCTTTGTACGGCTATATCAGCTTATTATTCTGCTTCTTTTCTTTGGAGGTTGGGAGCTGCTTTCTAGATTAGAATGGATTGACCGTTTAATTTTTAGTTCACCGACACAAGTTTGGCATACATTTATCGAAAAAGTAATTGATGGAACTTTAACATTGCATGTTGGTGTGACATTAATGGAAACGGTTATTGGCTTTATTGCTGGGACTTTACTGGGGACGCTCATAGCTATCCTATTGTGGTGGTCACCATTTCTATCGAAGGTACTCGACCCTTATTTAGTTATTTTAAATGCGATGCCAAAAGTGGCGCTAGGACCTATTCTTATTGTTGCACTAGGCCCGGGTTATTTTTCCATCATTGCGATGGGGGCTTTAATTTCCATTATTATTACGACCATCGTAGTATATACGGCCTTTAAAGGTGTTGATCCGAATTACAGTAAAGTCCTACAAACATTCGGTGCAACTAGGTGGCAAATCTTTCGAGAAGTCATCTTACCAGCATCCTTTCCGACCATAATTTCAACCTTGAAGGTGAATGTGGGACTATCGTGGGTTGGGGTTATTGTTGGTGAGTTTTTAGTTGCCTCTAAAGGTCTTGGCTATTTAATTATCTACGGCTTCCAAGTGTTTAATTTTAACCTTGTGCTCATGTCCTTGCTTATCATTGCATTTTTTGCAACGATTATGTATCAGGTGGTTGAGTTGATAGAAAAGTCGGTTATTAAAAATAATGGCTAATATAGTAAAGAGGTGTCTCCTATGGGAGGCACCTCTTTTTGGTTTTATACATTAAAATTCTTTATCCATTTGTGGTGAAGTTCTATAAAAACGGAAATTACCTGTTTCTAAACGTGCAACCGTATTTTCTTTAATACGATCATGGCAATTGTCACACATATAAGTATGGATTGGACGATTACGTAATTTTTTAGCTAAAGGTAAATTATCGTCTATATTTTGAATCGTATCGCAAATTACGCATTTTACGCGCATTGCATTCCCCCCTATTCAGCGCGAATGGCTAATACGTTTTTAATAGGATTGTCAAGATTTGAACCATCTCTCATTAATACATGGATAGGACCATCCTCTAAGAGTGGTTTGCCATCTTGGCTATATTTTAAAATAAGTTTATAGGCTTCTTCAATAGAAAAAGGATATTCCTGACCATTTTCACATTCAAAGATAATCTTTGTTGCTTCAGGTTTAATTTCAGCATTTTTCAAGAAATGACCTAATTCAATACCAAATGTGCCTGTTTCCATTCCTTTACGGTCAAATTTACGCTCTGATTTTAATGTAGGTGGAAATGTAGCTCCTTCCATAATCTCACGAGACCAGTGAGCACCAACTTCACGCATATATTTGATGTCTGAATCTTCCTCAACATCTTGTGTCGTGAAATATGTTTTTAAATCTAATTTACGGTCATCGAAAATCCAAACAGTGGGATCTAATGTTAATTGATATGATACTGCGCCCTTGATAGGAATTATTGTTTCCATGATAGAAATCCTCCTCAAATCTTGTATATCCATGACATAGTATAACGCTAATGCCTAAAAATAATAAAGAAATAAAATTGGAATTCGGTATTTTCCAATGAAGACACTTGCATTTTTAACGACTAAAAGATAAACTTTATTAAGATAGAATCGAAGAAATATCAGATAATGGGGGCGTCCTCATGGATACGAAATCACAAACTTCTTTTCAAGAAAAGGCTTTGGAGCTTTTAATTGCTGATGCAGATAAGATTGCTCGCCTTATTCGAGTACAAATGGATCATTTAACAATGCCACAATGCCCTTTATATGAGGAAGTATTAGATACACAAATGTTCGGCCTGTCTCGTGAAATTGATTTTGCTGTGAAGCTAGGTCTGATTGAACGTGAAAAAGGCAAGGAAATTCTCGATTCACTCGAGAAAGAACTTTCTGTACTACACGATGCGTATACAGACAAATAAAAAGAAAAAACTCAAACGCTTTTTTGCGCTTTGAGTTTTTTTACTAGAACGAGGTTTTTCAGATGAAACAATACTTAAAACGATATGCACAAAATTTTGATTACCCCTTATTTTTTACTGTCCTATTATTGAGCTTATTTGGATTAATTATGATTTATAGTTCAAGTATGATGGTAGCTATTGTACGTGAAGGAGAAGCGCCTGATTACTTTTACCAAAAGCAAATCACCAATTTAATAGTTGCCTCTTTAGGTTTTATTGTGGCAGCATTTTTCCCTTATAAGCATTATGCGAATAAGAATATTATGATGATACTTACTATCATATTAGCTGTTCTATTTACTTGGCTAAAGGTAGCAGGGCATGGTGCAGAAGATGTAGGGTCACAAAGTTGGATACGTGTGCCTGGTTTAGGAAACTTTCAGCCATCTGAATATGCAAAACTATTTATAATTTTATATTTTGCAGCTGCTTTTTATCGCAAATCACAAAAATATACATTTGAAAAACTTCAACCGACGGAAATCTTTTATCCCATTTTTCTATGGATTCTAGTAGTGGCTGGTGTTGCATTTGAAACAGATTTAGGGGCAGTTATTATTTTATGTGGTATTGCCGTATCCGTCGTAGCTTCCAGTGGTATTCCCTTTAAAACCTTTTGGAAATTTTTTGGTGTATTGGCGGCATTCGGTGCTGCAATCCTTGGCATACTTTTGTTATTCAAGGGTGAACTATTAACTGATAACCGAAAAGGGCGAATTTTATCTTATTTAAACCCGTTCGAATATGAAAATGGTAGTGGTCACCAAGTGGCCAATAGCTATTATGCAATTGGTGGAGGCGGCTTAGAAGGAAGAGGACTTGGTCAATCCATTCAAAAATTAGGGTACCTACCTGAACCACAAACAGATTTTATTATGGCTATAATTATGGAAGAATTAGGGATATGGGGAGTTTTAATCGTCCTGACTGGTTTAGGGTTTATCGTGTATAAAGGTTTTTCTATTGCTTTGCGAACAAAGGATCCAATGGCACGCATGATTGCGGCAGGTATTGCGAGCTGGATAGGCTGGCAATCGTTTATAAATCTTGGGGGTGTAACTGGGTTAATCCCGTTAACCGGTGTAACGTTACCTTTTATAAGCTATGGCGGTACATCTATAATCATTCTATCTTTAGCAATGGGAATATTAATCAATGTTTCTATGTTTGAAAAGGTAGAGAGGAAAAAAACACAATCATAAAGGGGGATATCTATGGAATCAATCAACAAAATCCTTGTAGCCAATCGAGGAGAAATTGCAATTCGTATTTTCCGTGCTTGTACGGAGCTGAATATCCAAACTGTTGCTATCTATTCAAGAGAAGATAGTGGTGCTTTTCATCGCTTTAAAGCTGATGAAGCTTATTTAGTGGGAGCGGGCAAGAAACCAATTGATGCCTATTTAGATATTGAAGGTATTATTGCCATCGCAAAAGATGCAGATGTTGATGCGATTCATCCTGGGTATGGTTTTTTATCAGAAAACGTGGAATTTGCACGTCGCTGTGAAGAAGAGGGTATTATCTTTATTGGACCAACTTCTGAACATTTAGATATGTTTGGGGATAAGGTTAAAGCACGTTTGCAAGCCATTGCGGCTGACATTCCTGTTATTCCTGGTACAGATGGCCCTGTAGCCAATTTAGCAGAGGTAGAGGCATTTGCTAGCACTTTTGGCTATCCAATTATGATTAAGGCAGCGCTTGGCGGTGGTGGTCGTGGCATGCGTCTTGTGCATGCAGCCGAGGAGCTTGCTTCTGCCTATGAACGCGCAAAATCAGAAGCAAAAGCTGCTTTTGGCTCTGATGAGGTGTATGTTGAAAAGGCCATTATAAAACCAAAGCATATTGAAGTACAAATTATTGGTGATCAGCAAGGCAATATTGTGCATTTATATGAACGTGATTGTTCAATCCAACGTCGTCACCAAAAGGTAGTTGAGATTGCTCCTTCTAACTCGATTTCCGAAGAGCTAAGAAATCGTATTTGTGCTGCTGCTGTGAAAATAATGAAGAATGTCTCGTACATAAATGCAGGGACAGTGGAATTTTTAGTCGCAGGGGACGATTTTTATTTCATCGAGGTAAACCCTCGCATTCAAGTAGAACATACGATTACAGAAATGATTACAGGTGTAGATATTGTTCATACCCAAATTAAGGTAGCAGCAGGTTATAGCCTGTTCAGCGAAGAAATTCATATGCCAAAGCAAGAAGATATGCCAATGATCGGCTATGCAATTCAGGCTCGTGTAACAACAGAGGACCCTGCTAACGACTTTATGCCGGATACAGGAAAGTTAATGGTTTACCGCTCTAGTGGTGGTTTTGGAGTGCGTTTAGATGCCGGTAATGGTTTCCAAGGTGCTGTTGTCACACCATACTATGATTCCTTACTCGTAAAAATCTCTACATCTGGCATGAATTTTAAAGAAGCTGCTGCGAAAATGGACCGAAATTTAAAAGAATTCCGTATTCGTGGCGTCAAAACGAATATTCCGTTTTTAAATAATGTTGTGACACATGAGAAATTTTTATCCGGTGCCTTTGATACAAGCTTTATTGACACTACACCAGAGCTGTTCCATTTCCCAGTACGTCAAGACCGGGGGACAAAGCTGTTAAGCTATATCGGTAATGTAACGTTAAACGGATTCCCTGGTGTGGAAAAGCAATCAAAGCCCATTTTTGTTCAACCGAACATTCCTAAAATAGATCGTTTAATTGTGCCACCAACCGGTACGAAACAAATTTTAGATACACAGGGAGCAGATGGCTTAGTGCAATGGATTTTAGCACAAGATGATGTGCTATTAACGGATACTACTTTCCGTGATGCTCATCAATCTCTTCTCGCTACTCGTGTACGCTCGCATGATATGTATCAAATTGCAGATGCAACAGCTCGTATGATGCATCAATTATTCTCTTTGGAAATGTGGGGCGGTGCTACGTTTGATGTGGCGTATCGCTTCTTAAAGGAGGACCCATGGGAGCGTTTAGCAAAACTACGTGAGCAAGTTCCAAACGTATTATTCCAAATGTTGTTGCGTGGTGCCAATGCTGTTGGTTACACGAACTATCCTGACAATTTAATCCGTGAATTTATCGCAGAATCAGCTGCATCGGGTATTGATGTGTTCCGTATTTTCGATAGCTTGAACTGGATTAAGGGAATGGAAGTAGCTATAGATGCAGCACGACAATCAGGGAAAATTGCGGAAGCGGCAATCTGCTATACTGGCGATATTCTGGATGATACTCGTGCGAAATATTCTGTGCAATATTATAAGGACATGGCCAAGGAACTTGAGGCATCTGGTGCTCATATTTTAGCTATTAAAGATATGGCTGGTTTACTGAAGCCAGAAGCAGCATATCGTTTAATTTCCGAATTAAAAGAGACGACAAGTCTGCCAATCCACTTGCATACCCATGACACTAGTGGTAATGGTATTTACTTATATGCAAAAGCCATTGAGGCAGGTGTAGATATCATTGATACAGCATTAGGGTCAATGGCGGGTCTCACATCTCAGCCAAGTGCAAACTCACTTTACTATGCCATGAAGGGCAGTAAACGTGAGCTCCGTGCAGACATCGATGCATTGGAAAGATTGTCTTATTATTGGGAAGATGTACGTAAATATTATAAGGATTTCGAAAGTGGCATGATTAGCCCACACTCTGAAATCTATGTACATGAGATGCCTGGAGGACAATATAGTAATCTACAACAACAGGCAAAAGCAGTAGGCCTTGGCGATCGCTGGGAAGAAGTTAAACGTATGTATTCCCGTGTGAACCTATTATTTGGGGACATTGTCAAAGTAACACCTTCCTCGAAGGTAGTAGGTGATATGGCACTCTTTATGGTACAAAATGACTTAGATGAAAATACTGTATTAACAAGGGGTCAAACGATTGATTTCCCAGACTCTGTTATTGAATTATTCCAAGGCTATCTAGGACAGCCACACGGCGGATTCCCTAAAGCATTGCAACAAGTAGTGCTAAAAGACCGTAAAGCTATTACAGTTCGACCTGGTGAATTATTAGAGCCTATTCAATTTGAACAATTGGAGGCAGTGCTAGAAGAAAAATTGAATCGTCCGGTTTCGAAAAAGGACGTATTGGCATATGCCCTTTATCCAAAAGTTTTTGAAGAGTATGCGAAAACGGCAGAATCTTTCGGTAATATTTCAGTTCTTGATACGCCTACATTCCTTTACGGCTTAAAGCTTGGTGAAATCATTGAAGTTGAAATCGAAAAAGGAAAAACGCTGATTATTAAACTGGTCTCTATCGGCGAACCGCAACATAATGGAACGCGTGTCCTGTACTTTGAGCTAAATGGTCAATCCCGTGAATTGGTCATTCAAGATATGACCGTGGAAGTAGATGGCAATCTGTCATTAAAGGCAGATCCAAGTAATCCAAATCAAATTGGTGCTACAATGCCTGGTACTGTATTGAAGGTCGTTGTGTCCAAAGGAAGTCCTGTAAAACGTGGTGATCATCTATTGATTACAGAGGCAATGAAAATGGAAACAACTGTCCAAGCACCAAAAGATGGTATCGTTAAAGAGGTTTATGCAAGTGCAGGAGATGCTATTTCAACAGGTGATTTGCTGATTGAAGTTGAATAACTGATAGTAATACAAGGTATGTAGATGCTTTTTTAATATCTGCATACCTTTTTTAATTGTAGAAATGAGAACAATTATATAGAATTTGATTAATTGATTAAGAGATGTTTGAGTAATCAATGAGATTTTATGGAAATTAATAAAAATACCTTTATTCAGGAAGCAAGGAAACAGCAAATTATTTGATGTAACTATAAGGACGTTCAGTGATATTGGCTATGTGAAGTCGAGTTTAGCCCAAATTGCAAATGTACTTTCATTAGCACAGCTTTAATTTCATATCATTTCGCAAAAACACATGTTGGGATGATTCATTAGCTCATTTTATGGAGGGCATATCAAGAGATACACCCAGAAGGTAATACTGCGCTACTAGTAATGCTAATAACATTCCTTTTGATAAGTTGCCAGGTGATGGAGAAGATCTTTATTATAAGCCTTGAGCAATATATTAACTAAAGGAACAAGGTGAATATATTACATCTGTCCATGTTATGGTAAAACTTAATCAAGGATTGATTGGGGAGTACATGTTAAGAAGGATACCTCATCGAAGAGGTCATCAACATTAGCTGGACAGCTATGAAAGTAGAGGATACTAACCATGCCTAAAGCTTTATTTAATTGGATGTTTGTCATTGGTTTAATACTATTAGGTGGTCGTCTTGTAACAGTGATTTGTAGATATTTTGACATTCCATTTACATCATTCTTTAAAGACTACGCCCTAGTATCTATGATTATTTTAATAGTAGGGATTATAGGAACTGAATCTATGAAGAAACAACGATAAGAATAAAAAAAGATTCGTTACAAATACTGTAACGAATCTTTTTTATTAAACTATTTCATTTTTTCATTGTAGTTACTACGAGCAACGAGCATGATCATGTAACATAATAGACCGAACAAGAGAGAAATTAATAATGAATGCATTAAAGCGACTGTTAAGTTCAGTTTAGTTAGGACTACTAACATACCAGCAATCACTTGTAAAAATACTATAGTAAAAGCAATGATCCAACCATAGTAAACCACACGTTGATTTTTATATTCTTTCACAGCGTGCCAAGTTATGTATGCAATCCAAATGAAAATAATAAGAACAGCTAAACGATGTCCCATTTGCACCCATTCGTACATGTTATTTGGAGATGCTAATGGTGTTTCGTTATAGCAAAATGGCCAGTCTGGGCAAATTAAGCTCGAATCTGTATGTCGAACTAACGCACCGGTATAAACGACCAAATAAGAATAAATTGTGACAGCAATTGTATGCCAACGTAACTTTTTACCAATAAATACGTTATCGGCATCAAATTTCCGATCGACTTCAAATACAATCATAGAGAGAAGCAGAACCGCGGCAAAGGAAATAAGAGAAATACCAAAATGAAGTGCTAAGATGAAATCACCTTGCCCCCATAGTACTTGAGCAGCTCCAATAAGAGCCTGCGCAATTAAGAAAAACATTGCTAAAAAACCTAAAAGTTTTACTTCACGAATATGTCCGAGCTTACGCCATGTCCAAACTGTTAACACAAGAATTGAAATAGATACGACTCCAGTAACAAGACGATGTGAGAATTCAATAAGGACTTCCGGTGTAATCTCCTTTGGAATAAGAGATCCATTACAATCAGGCCAGTTTCGACCACAGCCTAAGCCACTATCTGTTTTCGTAACGAGAGCCCCACCTAATAAAATAAGGAGCATCCCTACCGTAGCGGCAACAGCAAACCACTTTAAATATCTATTGTGTTGCATAAAATGAGTCACCTACTTTATCTATCAACATTACAAGAACGTAATGTTTCTGCTACTAGATAATATCGAAAATACGTTTAAAAAACAACTTGTAAAGGGAAGGGAGTACTAGATGTCGATTCCATTTCACAAATTGTTCATAATTTCGTGCTTTAACCTTCACAATTCATTTTAGAAAATGATTTACTATAGATATGTTGTTTTTAATTATATTTCTAGACAAAACTAATTTTTACAACTTCATCTAAATTTCACTTAATGTCTAGAAATCAATCGCAAATTTCGCTATAGTTATTGTTAGCGGAATATGCTTACAAAAATGAAAGGAGAGGTAGTATGTCAAACGGTCGTACGCTGGCGGCTACTAGAAATACTGGTCCAGAAACAACATCAGTTGTAAAAGATTTCTTAGCACTAATAAAAATTGGCATTGTAAACTCGAATCTTGTCACAACGTTTACAGGGATGTGGCTGGCTTTTCAATTTACTAGTAGACACTTCTTGCAAGAACTGGATGTCATCTTATTCACCATGCTGGGTGCGGCATTAATCATTGGTGGCTCAGGTGCAATGAATAACTTTATTGATCAAGATATAGATCCGATCATGAAAAGAACGAAGGCAAGACCGACAGTGACTGGCAGATTCAAGCCAAATTTTGTATTGACCATTGCCCTCTCATTTTTAATTGTAGGTGAAATTTTGTTATTTGCGGCATCGTTTGCAGCCGGCATGTGGGGACTAGCAGGAATATTTGCTTATGTCGTTCTGTATTCAATGTGGTCAAAGAGAAAGCATGTTAGTAACACGGTTGTAGGAAGCATTTCAGGGGCTATTCCTCCTATTATTGGATTCGCAGCAGTTGAGCCTGCTTTAGGTCCAGGAGCGCTTGCCTTATTTCTAATTATGTTTGCATGGCAACCACCACATTTCTACGCGCTTGCTATGAAACGTACAGAGGAATATCGTGCAGCTAAAATACCAATGCTACCAGTTGTAAAGGGATTTAAACGTACAAAGTACTCAATGTTATTCTGGATTCTTTTATTATTACCGTTACCTTTCCTTTTACCGGAGCTTGGAATTGGCTTTTTAACTCTTGCTACTGCATTGAACTTGGGTTGGTTAATACTAGCTCTGAAAGGCTTTACAGCAAAAGATGATATGAAATGGGCAAACAGAATGTTTATTTATTCATTGAATCATATGACCATACTATTTGTATCCATCATAATATTTGCGGTGTTTAGCTAAATTTAGGAATTCTTTCTTTTTTAAAAGAATTCATATAGACAGAACTAATGTCCTATGTACACATGAAAATACAACAAAGAAAGAGGGGTTTAATTAAGCTATGATGAAAGGGCTTAAAAAATGGCGTCTTTTTTCACTTCTAGCAGTGATGATGGTTTTCCTTTCAGGTTGTGGTGAAGATTATCTTTCTACACTAAAACCATCTGGAGAAGTAGGTAAACAACAATTAAATTTATTACTGTTAACTACTGTAATTATGACGCTAGTAGTGGTAATAGTATCCGTTATTTATTTACTTGCATTCCTGAAATACCGTCGTTCACGCGTTGGTGAAAATGTTATCCCTAAGCAAGTAGAGGGTAGTCATACGTTAGAAGTGATTTGGACAGTTATACCAATTATTCTATTATTAATTATCGCTGTACCAGTTGTTACAACTACTTATAAATTTGCAGATGTTGCTGCAATGGATGAGGTAGATGAAGAGGGGAACAAAACTGCCCTAACAATCAATGTAACAGCAAAATTGTACTGGTGGGAGTTCGAATATCCTAACCAAGGTATTATAACGGCTCAAGAGCTAGTAGTACCAACAGGTGAAAAAGTTTACTTTAATTTAAAAGCTGCCGATGTTAAGCACTCATTCTGGATTCCTGCTGTAGGCGGTAAAATGGATACAAACGTAGAAAACTTAAACAAATTCTATTTAGTATTTGATAAAGAATCTAAAGACCTAAAAGATGGCGTATTTTATGGTAAATGTGCTGAATTATGTGGACCTTCACATGCTTTAATGGACTTTAAAGTAAAAGCTTTAAGCCCAGATGCATTTGACGCATGGGTTGATGCAATGAAAGCAACAGAAGGACAGACTGCTGACAAAGCATCATCAGATCTTGGCGAAGCAACTTTTGCTAACAGCTGCTTAGGCTGTCATGCTATCTCTGGTTCAGGAGCAGGCGGTACACCAGGTCCAAACTTAACTACGTTTGGTGACCGTAACCGTGTTGCTGGTTTCTTAGAACACAATGAAGAAAACTTAAAAGCTTGGATTAAAAACCCTGAGGAATTTAAACCAGGTAACTTGATGATGAATGCTGATGGTACTGCACCTATATACGGCAATTTATCTGACGAAGAAATTGAAGCTCTTGCAACTTATATCATGGGCTTATCAGTTGAAAAATAATTTCCGTTCTATGTAACAAATTTTGAGGGAGGTAAAAGTTGTGAGCTCATACACACAGAAAAAGGGCTTTGGAGCAACTGTCTGGGATTACATTACTACTGTTGACCATAAAAAGTTAGCAGTTATGTATTTATTAGCCGGTACATTGTTCTTCGCTATCGCTGGTTTTGAAGCGTTATTAATGCGTATTCAGTTAATGAAACCAAATAACGATTTCGTGTCAGCTGGTTTTTTCAATGAATTATTAACAATGCACGGAACAACGATGTTATTCCTAGCTGCTACTCCATTACTATTCGCATTTATGAACATGCTTGTACCATTACAAATTGGTGCACGTGACGTTGCATTCCCGTTCCTTAACTCATTAGGGTTCTGGTTATTCTTCCTAGGTGCAGTATTCCTTCACCTGTCATTCTTTATGGGTGGCGCTCCTGATGCGGGCTGGACTTCTTATGCATCACTATCTTTATATTCTCCAGGGCATGGTATTGACTTCTATGTACTTGGTTTACAGATTTCAGGTGCAGGTACGTTAATTTCGGGTCTTAACTTTATCGTTACGATTATCACGATGCGTGCTCCTGGTATGACATTCATGCGTATGCCATTATTCACATGGACAGCTCTTGTATCAAGTGCATTAATTTTATTCGCATTCCCTCCATTAACAATTGGTTTATTAATGATGTTATTTGACCGTATGTTCGGTGGTAACTTCTTTGACCATACAATGGGTGGTAACACAGTTATTTGGGAACACTTATTCTGGATCTTCGGACACCCAGAAGTATATATCTTAGTATTACCTGCGTTCGGATTATTCTCTGAGATTATCCCAGCGTTCTCTCGTAAACGTTTATTCGGATACTCTTCAATGGTATTCGCAACAATTTTAATCGGTTTCTTAGGGTTCATGGTTTGGGCCCACCATATGTTTACAGTTGGTCTTGGACCAACAGCAAACGCTATCTTCGCCGTTGCAACAATGGCAATTGCCGTTCCAACAGGTATGAAGGTATTCAACTGGATCCTAACGATTTGGGGTGGATCTATTAAAGTTACAACACCAATGCTTTATGCACTTGGTTTCATTCCGTCATTCGTTGCGGGTGGTGTTACAGGGGTAATGCAAGCATCTGCACCTCTTGACTACCAATTACATGATTCTTACTTTATCGTAGCTCACTTCCACTACGTAATCGTTGGTGGTATCGTTACTGCATTATTTGGTTCAGCACATTTCTACTGGCCAATTTTCTTCAACCGTATGTTAAACGAAACGCTTGGTAAAATTACTTTCTGGATATTCTTTATCGGATTCCATTTAACGTTCTTCGTTCAACACTTCCTTGGTTTAATGGGTATGCCACGTCGTGTATTCACTTACATGGAAGGTCAAGGTTGGGATCAATTCAACTATATCTCTACAATCGGTGCATTAATGATGGGTGTAGGGGTTATCTTAATGGTAATCAACTGCTTAATGTCTATCAAAGGCAAACCAGCAGGTCGCGATCCATGGGGCGATGGACGTACATTAGAATGGTCAATTCCACAACCAATTCCATTCTACAACTTCCGTCAAACACCTCTTGTTCGTGGTTTAGATCCATGGTGGATTGAAAAACAAGAAGGTAACAAAGAAGTTACATTTGCTGAGCCACTAGGCGATATTCATATGCCAAATAACTCAGCGATTCCATTCGTTATTTCATTAGGTATGTTTATTGCAGCATTCGGTGCACTTTATAATCCTGATGCAGATAAACCTTGGTCAATTTATGTTTTAATTGCAGGTCTTGCAATTACATTTGGCGCAATGATTGTCCGCTCTGTTAAAGATGATCACGGCTTCCATTTACACAAAGAAGAAATTCTTGAAATTGAAGAACAACTTTATGGCAAAGGGGGAAATAAATAATGGATTTCAATACTAAATTTACTCCTCATACTTGGCCAGATCATCCTGAACAAGCAACGCTGGAAGGTAAAAACAAAGTCGTTGGTTTCTGGATTTTCCTTGCCTGTGAAGTTGTACTTTTCGCAAGTTTATTCGCTACTTATTTAGCGCTTAAGAACAAAGGGCCAGCTGGCATGGAGTTCACAACTCAAGGTTTATTTGAATTACCATTAGCATTTGCTATGACGATGTTACTTTTAACATCTTCACTAACATCTGTTTATGCAATTTACCATATGCGTAACTTTAACTTTAAAGGAATGCAAACTTGGTTAGCAATTACTTTAGCTTTAGGTCTTGGTTTCTTAGCTCTTGAAATTTATGAGTTCCAACACTATGTACATCTTGGTTTTACATTTAACCAGTCTGCATTCGCAACTGCGTTCTATTCTTTAGTTGGTACACATGGTTTCCACGTAACTTTAGGACTTGTATGGATCGCAACTTTAATGATTCGTAATGCTAAGCGTGGTTTAAACTTATACAATGCACCTAAATTCTTCGTAGCTGCTTTATATTGGCACTTTATCGACGTTGTTTGGGTATTCATCTTTACAGTAGTTTACTTGATGGGAGTGATCGGATAATGTCTTCACACGATACACCTATAGTTGCTAAATCACAGGCACAATATGAGTATGATCGTCATCATAATGCCGTTCATATGCGTAAACAAGTACTCAACTTTGCGATTATGATTTTCTTTACTTTTATCGCTTTCGCAGTAGTTGCAGCTGATTTTTCTAAATACTTAATTATGCCATTCGTTTTATTATTAGCGGGTGTTCAAGTTGTACTTCAACTGTATTCTTTCATGCACTTAGAAGACAAAAAAACACACTTCGGTGGCGTTATTGGTTTCTTCATGTGGATGGGGATTTTAATTGCATTTACATTCTTCTTAGCATTCTTAACAATTATTTGGTGGTAATCACCAAAAAAAGCACGTTCGTTACTTTGTACGAACGTGCTTTTTTTATTTTAAATTTTAGTGATAGATGCAAAAAGAAGCAAACACTGGCAATCTTAACATTTGTTCACCTTTCGTTCATTGCAGTATAGCTGTAAGCGTTTTATAATAGGAGTACTGAAGTTTAAAGGAGTGCGTTCTATATGCCACTTAGTATATTTGGTTTCCAAGCATTATGGAGCCCATATTTAATAGGGGTTCTTGTTTTTATAACAATCATCTATTTTTTAGTCACAGTAAAGTGGCGTCAGGATTTTAAAGAAAGTGAACCTTTAAAAAAGGGACAAGCAATCTATTTCGTATTAGCCATGATTACCATTTATATTATTAAAGGATCTCCAGTTGATTTAATGGCTCATATTATGTTTACAATGCATATGGTTCAAATGGCTATTTTATTATTACTAGTACCGATTTTCTTAATTAAAGGAATACCTTGGTGGGTTTGGAAGGTTGCCATTAAAGCACCTGTTGTTAGAACTATATTTAAAGTATTAACACTACCAGTTGTTGCCGTGTTTGTGTTTATTGGTCTATTTTCCTTCTATCATTTACCAGATGTATTAGATTATATTAAATTAAATGAAACGCTACATGGTACCTATACATTTGTCTTATTCCTATCTGCTGTATTTATGTACTGGCCTTTAATTCAAAATATCCCAGGTAGAGCTCAAATGAAGCCCTTGCATAAATTAGGCTATATTATTGCAAATGCCGTTTTAATTACTCCTGCCTGCGGATTAATCATATTTGCGCCTAATGCCATGTATGAAACGTATACGAATGGTGAAGCTTGGTTAAAGGCAATGGAGCTCTGTGTTCCAGCTTCTACGTTATCGGGGCTATCATTATCAGGACCTGAGTTATTTACAGATATGAAACCTGTTGCTGACCAGCAGTTAGGTGGCGTACTAATGAAAATCATACAAGAGCTTATTTTTGGTGTATTACTTGGTGCCATCTTTACAAAATGGTATCGTGCTGAACAAAAGGATCCAGATAAAATTACAGCTGATGCATTAGCAGCCCATCAAAAAAAGTGGGAAAGTCAACAGCAACATTAATTATAAAATAGAAATTTACTTTGTATAAGGGGTTTTGATAATGGAATTGCAAATTTTGCCTACTATTAGTACATCGTTTATCGTCATTAGTGCCGTACTAGTAGCAATAGGATGGGGCTTAATTATAAAAAGAAATGTAGAAGGGCATAAAAAGGTAATGCTTGCTGCAGGTGTTGCTGCTCTTATCTTCTTTATTATTTATGCTTCACGTACGGTGTTTATTGGAAATACTGCCTTTGGTGGTGGAGAACATTTAAAACCATATTATACGTTCTTCTTGATATTCCATATTATTTTAGCAACATCTGGTGCCGTGTTTGGGATAGTTAGTATTATTTCAGGTCTTAAAACAAATCTAAAATTACACCGTCGTATCGGACCAATTACAAGTATTATTTGGTTCTTCGTCGCTATAACAGGTGTCCTTGTTTATTTATTATTGTATGTTTTATTTGAACCAGGCGAAACAACATCCGTTATTAAAGCTATTTTAGGCTTATAATAAAAATCTCCCACCTCATTTTTCTATAGGTGGGAGGTTTTTTGTCGTTGGCTGAAGTAATGAGAGTACCACTACAAAAAGTAATGGACCAATTAAAATACCTAAAAATCCAAAAATTTTGAATCCAATAAACATGGCAATAAAAGTTGAAAGAGAAGAAAGTCCAATTTTATCACCTATTATTTTAGGCTCAATCATACGACGAACTAAAAATTGACCTACTGTTAATACAATTAATACAACGGCATAAAGATAGTCGCCAGCAAAAACTTGATAGATTGCCCAAGGGACTAATAAAATAAAGGAGTCTAGAAAAGGAATAAAGTCCAAGACGACAAGCAGCAATGCTAACAATAGAGGGAATGGCGTTTTAAGAAAATAAAAGGCGGCGATAGCTAAAGCAAAAATGCCTAATCCTACTAGCAATTGTGCTTTCAAAAATCCAAATAAGGCTAGTTTTACTCGTTGCCCAATAAATACAATTTTCTGATGGTAATGGAAAGGGATGGGCATTAATATTTTTTGATTGATGGTTGGCAATTCCAAAAGTAACATATATAAGACGATCCAATAGACAAAAATATCAAATAATCGTGTAGGGATATACGTTAATAAGGCTGACCAGACATCGATGTTTGTTAAAGAGAGTGCAAAATTTTCAGTGGAAACTAAAGCTCTTGCAATCATATATTGAATTTGTGAAACTAGCTCTACAGGTAAATGGTAGGTATGGTTACTCAATTTAGATTGCATTTGAATCCATAGTGCAGAAAGTTGGTTCAGATAATCTGGAATATGAATTATAAAAGATGAAAATTGTTTCCAGCTTATATAAATAATAAGCGTACATAATAATAAAGATATACTTAGAAAAAATATAAAAAAGATCGAGACCACTATTTTACGCTTTTTTCGAAAACGTTTGCTCATCCGAACTATAATAGGTTCTAAAAGTAAGGCGGTTAAGTAGGCAAGTAAGATCGGCAATGATATTGAAATGAACCAGAGAAGAAAGACCCCAATTGCGATAACGATTATGGGATGACGAAAAAAAGGACGATTAAAAAAGGACAACATTTTTCTCACCTACATCTTCTTATAGATATAGGTAGTATGAGAAGAAATCAAATTTTTACTCAAAATAAAAAAGACTGGGCTACCAGTCTTTTCGTAACAATGAAGCTATTTAATGCGATACTTGCTATCACTTTTTCAGTTAATAAAGATTAGCGTGCGTTAACAGGTTCAAAGTTATTTTTATTTGTAGGCTCGATTGAGAATTGATCTAACTCTAATTTAACCTTTTTTAAGATTTCTTCACATTTTTTCACTAGGTGTGCTGGGTAAACTTCATCATCCCCATATTCAACACCATGTGGATAATAGTACTTACCAAGTGCTGGCTTCATTAAAGTAAGGATGGCATCGTGAGCACCAACATCACCAGAAATGGCATATGCGAAAACGCGTAGGTAATAGCGACCTTCACGAGTATCGAAACGTTTATCGAATGTCATACGTTCATAATCCCAACCGCCATCACATTCTAAACCATGTTTTTTCATAATGCTGACAAGTAGCTCTTGATCAGCTGTTAAATTTTCAAGGTTAGTATTTTCAAAATACATGTATAATCCTCCTTTAGGTTCTCGTACAAAGTATACGCTCATTTTTATAATAGAGCATATTCGACATTGTTGCAATGACAACATTGTGTCAACCCAATTACAATTGATATAATAACTTACAATAATGGTGATGAAAGGAGTCCTATATGAAAGCTTTATTCCGCATATTAATGATTTGTGGTGCGATAGCATTAATCGGCTTTATGTTTTTTAATACCCCTAAGGAAAATGAACCACTAGAAGGCCCGAATACCAATTCTAATATAATCCCTCAAACAGAACTAAAACAGCCTGATATAGGAGCAATGACACGTCCACAAACGGGTATTTCAACATTAATAGGGAAAGGCACACAAACCGTTTTGGAACAATATGGGGTACCAGGAAGAAAGGAACCCTCCTCGTTTGGGTATGAATGGTGGGTCTATAATAAAGATATTTCTACCTTTTTTATGATTGGCGTTGAAAATAACGTTGTCACGCAAGTTTACATAGCAGGGCAAGATATCAATGCTTTCCCTTTTAAAGTAGGACAAAAACGCGATGAAATTTATCGCATGACGATTATTGATTATGAGGTAGCCGCCAATGTTGGTGATAATATTTACATATTCTCGATGAATGAAGAAGATATGCAAACAAGATTACTGGTCAAATTTGATGGACTCTATGCTCAGCTTTATATTGACCGAGAAACAAGTGAGTTACAGGGGATCCGATATACCGATAGTGAAACACTTGTCCTTCACCAGCCATATGAAATGAGTTATCAAGGAGAGCTTGTTAGACGTACACCGCCTTCTTCATTTTTACAGCAAGAAATTGATAGGGCGAATGCCAAACAGCTCGATGATTTACTAAATGTAACGAGAAAACATCATGGGTTGCTGCCTGTAGAAATGAATGAATCATTGGAAAATACAGCGAGAATGCATAGCGAAGATATGAAGGTACAAAATTTTTTATCACATGAATCCCCCACTTATGGAGATCTTAAAAAGAGGTTACAAGCACAGAACATTGACTATAGCGATGCTAATGAAAATCTAGCAACTGCCTATTTTGATGCGATTGAGGCAATGCATGGCTGGACAAATTCACCAGAACATCGAAAAGTTCTTCTAAATGATAAATATTCACAAGTTGGTTCAGGCGTTTTCGTTGATTATTATACACAAATTTATCTAGAACCTGCTTCACAGAAGGTGGATAATGAGGAGTCAAATAATGAAGACACTGAAAGTGAGGAACCTGTAGAGGAAGAGAATAAGGACCAATCACCATAAAATAATAAATTTACATGAAGACAAGCCTTCGCTGAATGGACTTGTCTTCATTTTTTTGTGCTTGTTAGTGCTCCGATTGGCTTCAACATTTTTCGTCACACCGTTACAAAGGCCGTCATATGATAGAGAACTGAAAGGGGGAAGAGGCTTGCAATTAGCAGAGTTATTGAAAGACTGGCCATGTAGCGTGACGGGAGGTTCGATTCGAACAGAAATTACAGGCGTAGAGGATTATGCACAGGCCGTACAACCTGGCGACATTTTTATTGTACGAAAAGGCAAAAAAACTTCAGGAAGTCGTTTTGTCAAAGAAGCATTGGCCCGTGGAGCAGCCGCAATTGTCTCGGAGGAAAGTATTTCTTTACCCATTATTGATAAAGAAATTCCTTTTGTATGGGTTCCTAATACAGCCTTATTTCTATCGTATGCAAGTGCAAAGCTAGCGGCTTTTCCGGCAGAAGCATTAAGTGTTATTGCAATAACGGGGACAAATGGGAAGACCACAGTGAGTCACTTTGTCAGTCAACTTTTAAACGCTCTACATAAAAAAGCAGCGGTTATAGGAACGATTGGGTTTTATCTTGATGGCGAAAAGCAACAAACATCTTATGAGCAGCTTACCACATTGCAGGCTAAAGAATTACATCCGATATTAAAACAATGTGTACGCAAAGGTGTCTCACATGTAGTGTTAGAAGCATCTTCAATGGGATTACAGCAACATAGACTAGATCATTGTGATATTGATTGTGGAGTGTTTTTAAACTTATCAGAAGATCATTTAGAAGATCATGGGGGATTAGAAGCCTATAAACGTGCGAAAAAAAGATTAGCTGACTTATCTAAAAAGTTAGTATTAAACGGCGATGATAACTTTTGCCGTTCTGTTGGAATTTATGATAAGAAAAAATCCTGCTCATTTGGCTTTGATAATCACAATGATTTACATATCCAAATTGTCAGTGAAACAGTTGGCAAAACAGTGCTTTGCTTACAAACATCTGCGAGTGAGCATATTGTAGAAATCCCATTTGTAGGGAAGTATCATGTGCAAAATACGGTTGCAGCATTGATGGCAGTATGGCGCTTAGGAATTCCAATAGATGATATAATCGAACATATGTGGTCCTTAAAGCTTCCAGAAGGTAGGCTCGAGAAGATCGATAACCCAGTTGGAATTGATGTTTATGTAGATTATGCTCATACTGCTGAAGCGCTCCAAGCGGTGTTACAAACCTTCGATCGTTCGAAAACGATTTATCTTGTCTTTAGTTGTGGAGGAAATCGAGATAAAGCGAAACGCTTTGCTATGGGCGCTGTAGCAAGCAAATATGCAGACGTTATCTATTTAACAACAGATAATCCTCGAGATGAAGATCCAATCATAATTAATGAAAGTATTATTGCTGGTTTTACAGAGCAACAATACTATGAAATTTATTTAGACCGTAAAGTGGCAATCCATCAAGCGTTAGCGAAGGCAAAAAAAGGGGACATTGTCCTTGTTGCCGGAAAAGGGCATGAACAAACACAGCAAATTAAAAATCAAAAATTCCCTTTTTCCGATCAACAGTGTATCAAAGACTATTTTACAGGTTTACTTACCGACGCTGAATAACAAAGAATGATCCCGTAGCAATGGCTAGCTTGCGCCCTGTCTCATCTTCAATATCGCATTCCATTACAAGTGTTTGCCGCCCTTTATGAACAAAACGACCACGCGTAATTAATTCTTTATTCGTTGTTGTGGCAATATACGTGACATTCATATTTGTAGTTACTACATTAAATCCTTCTGGTACAGAACGGGAAGCAAGTCCACCCATTGCCGCATCGGCTATAGTCGCAATAATGCCGCCGTGTGGCACCTTTATCGTGTTATGAATAACTGGTGTAATGGGAATACGAACCTCACTGACTTCAGGCTCAAACTTGCCAACCATGTGTAAGGCAGCGTTAATAAAGCGACGATGAATGCCTTGCTGTTTTTCTCGGAGCCCGGTTAAAAGATGTAAAAGAACTTCTTCATCTTCCTCCGTACTATCTTGTAAAATTGCCCCTAATAATAGATCGATTTTTTCTTTGGATGTTGTCATCAATTGGAAAAACCTCTTTCATTAATAATCTCATTAATGTAAAATTACCATAAAATCTGTTATGATGGGAAAGAGATTGGGGGAATTAAAAATGATGATGACCTCTGACTGGGTATTCATTTTAGATGAGGCGGAAGCGCTTTGTGAGATGATTCTTTCCTCAGAACCTGCGATGGCGCTCCGACAAGCGTATGATGCCGTTTATAGTGATACACAAATTGTAGAAGCTATTTACGCGTTTAATCGCATGAAAGAACAGTACGAAGATGTACAACGTTTCGGAAAATATCATCCGGACTACCATACAATTATGAAGTCGATTCGCCAACAGAAGAGGGCGCTTGACTTAAATGAAAAGGTTTCTGCCTTAAAAATTGCTGAAAACGATTTTCAGGACTTGCTTGATGAGATTAGCCTACTTGTAGGGAAAACAGTCTCTGAAGCGGTAAAAGTTCCTGTAAGCAATCCATTCTTTGCATCTGGTTCATCTTGCGGAGGAGGATGTGGCTCGGGCGGTTCATGCTCATGCTCAGCGTAAATGAAGATGTGTTAAAACACATCTCTACTAGACTGTACACAACTCGAAGTAAAACTGAGTTTGTTTACAGTCTTTTTCTATACAATTATGGCAGGAGGCAATATACATGAAAAACATAGGATTGCAGTCGTACCAGAAGATGGTATATGAAAAGAGGTAGTACCAGCAGTTATAGATGCACATGCACTTAATATGGGGGATCTATTAGATGGTCGCTTTCAATACGAGTGGACATCTTTCCAGGGGCATTATCACTTAGAGAGGGCTAATATGAAACCTGAAAATGGGATAGAGATTTAGAGTCATATGACCAAATTTTCTTATGGGCAGTGGGCATGCCGCAATTAGTGCCAGACCATATTTCTTAAGAGGGCTACTGAACGGATGCGGTATTACAACATGAAGAATCAGTCTATCAATGAAAGACATTACTTAATATAACAAAAGCCATCGTGTATCTCGATGGCTTTTATCAATAGTAAGAAGGAAGGCGTTTATTTAAAACATTAGCTTTCCATAGGATAATTCCTTGTTAAGACTCTTGAGTTTGCAATAATTCTACGGCTATATCAGGACGATCCGTAATAATCCCTTTAGCGCCGTTAGTAATTAATTTTTTCATCGTCTCTATGTCATTGATTGTCCAATAGTGAACTGGAATGTTGAGATTATTTAAAAACTGAATAAATTTTGGAGAATCTAAAGCGATAACCCCTGATTTAGGAGGAATTTGGAACACATCTACTTTTGGATGATATAAATGTCCGAATTGACTGGAGAAGGAAGCAAATGCTTTTCTTACATCTGATTCCCCTGCACCAAGCGCCACCTGATTTTGAGCATATAAGTTAAAACGATCTATTTGCTCACCATAAAAACTTGTTACAACAACACGATCCTCTGCGCCAAGTTCCTCAATTAAACGCCAGAGCTTAGAAGGCATTAGACTTCCTTCATAAGTTTCAGGGGCATCTTTAATATCGATATTGATTAACATATGTGGGTACGTCTCAAGTAGCTCACGTAATGTTACTACTTGTAATTTATCCTCACGATAAGGGAAGGCTCCATCCAAATCTTCAAATTGATAGCCGTGGTTTAAGGCATTGATTTCTGCCAATGTCATGTCAGCTATAAGACCGTAGCCATCTGTTGTTCGTTCAACTGTATCATCGTGGAAAACAATAATTTCTTCGTCTTTTGTTAATCGTACGTCTATTTCAAATCCATCAACGCCTAGCTGAGCTGCTTTGTCAAAGGCGATCATAGTATGTTCGGGTGCTAAATGAGCTCCGCCTCGGTGTGCAAGAATGATTGTGCGATCAAACTGTAATGCTTGTTTACCTTCACGTTGCTGTGGTTTAGAAATAGCTTTACTACCCGCCCAAGCTGCCGCACTTGCAGCTGCGATTGCAATTGCTATTTTAGTTTTCTTCCCCATATTCGTCCTCCTTAACAATTTTTTTCTAAAGTAATGGTGAATTCATTGTTTCAATGACTAGCTCCCAACGTTCGTCCAAGAGCTTTATAAAAAACTAGTAAGTAGTTAAGGGAATGATGATTTTTTCATGTCGACTTCTACCTTCATCCGTGATGAAAGAATGAGGCATAAACATCTCATCCTTCAGTAAAATATACATTCCATGGAAAAAATAATCATGTAAGCTATTTAAAACAACTGATTCGAATTTCTACGATGCTAACGTAGTATGCTTTTCCATTATAACGGAAAATCGAGCGTTCTGTCAGCTAAACTCTGTTGCTATCATTTTCTGGTCTATGGTATGCTTTTAGGTAAGAAATGAGGGAATCCATTATGAACGAACGACAAGGGCTAATCGTTTATGTCCATCAATTAAAACATGCGAAGTCTCTTCGGAAATATGGTCATGTTCTTTATATTTCTAGAAGACAAAAATATGTAGTGCTGTATTGTGATCGTGAGGACATTGAAATGTTGACAACAAAACTACAACGCCTTCCTTTTGTGAAAGACGTTGTGGAATCTTACCGTCCATTTGTGAAAACTGAATACGAAAATGCAAAGCCAGATAAAGCCAAGGAATATGACTATAAAGTAGGTCTATAATATTAGGCTAATGCTGGTATATAGTTATTTAGTCTTAATATGCCGATTAAGTATTGATAAAATAGTTTTGATTCCGAAAATATAGATGAGTGCTTTATTTCTACAACAACTGCTTTTCGGTCTAGTTGTTCTATTTGTGCTTCAAACATTTTTTGTCGCTTAGTTGGTTGTTCATCATGATAAGGGATGCCTTCGCGACAAATATATATTGGCATGAATTTACTTTCACCCACTGGTTTGAAGGCAACGGCTAAGGAGATTACCTTTTTATCTTCTTTTGTAGATGTTAGTATAAAGGCCTGATGAAAGCGTTCCTGATTGGTTTTAATAATTTCAAGTAGCTCGTATACATCACCATAGCCTTCTCCTAATTCTATAAATTGTTGTGGCATAATAATTGCACATCCTTTCCAATACTCATAGTATCATGCTGCGGGAGGTCAAGCACATGAAATTTGCATTAAGCTTTTTTTCTATTTTAGTACTTATTATTTCAGGAACGTTATTTTTCCAGTATCATGCATACTCATCTGATTTAGAAACCGGCATAGGGGATTTTCATTACTCGCAGGAAATTGAGATTGTTTATCGTGAAAATAGCTTAGATATTCGCCAACATTTTAAAAATTTGCCAAATCAAAAGGTGAAAATAAAATGGCCTGAAAAGGCAACAAATCCTAGTTGCTTTATCGAGAATGAAAAAAGCTGTGATCGATTATCAGATGAGGTCTCTTATTTTGCAAAAGGGGAGACAAAATCACAATCTGTGTCATACATAATTCCGATTGAGGGTGGCTTGAAAAATAAGATGCTCCTTCAAGACGTTTTTGCTACACTAATTAATGGTGAAGCGTCCTATTCAATTGTTCATATTTCTACAGATAGTAAAATTAATGGACAATGGATTACAGGTTTGCCATTAGTAGGTCAACAACAGCTATCACTTGTTAACTATACGATGTTTAGAGGCAACGGAACTGTTCATGATCTTTATTGGCAAGCAGGAAAACTCAAAGTACAAGAACAAACGCCTGTATTATCAATCTATGCACAACAGGCTGTTCCGAATGATTTCCTAAAATCTTTAGAGAGTTTACAGTTTTTAAATGATGAACATATCGCGATTATTCAAGAGAAAAGTCCTGTCCCGGTTCATGATGAAAGGTTGTTATTTTTACCAACACTTACAGCTCAAGCTGTTGAACAGGAAGTCATTTTGTCCCAAATAAAATCGCAATATACATTTGTGGACTCCCCAGAATGGTTGCTAGAAGTTGTGGCATCCTATTTAGTGAATGATTCAATTGGTGGAGACAAAGCAAAGAAAATTGTGAAGACATTGAATGATTATATGACAGATAGTCAACAGCAGAGTTGGCAAGATAAGTTGAAAAAACTTGGAGATGACCCTATTTCTCCAAACACTATGGATGAGTATTTATCGCAAGTGTTAGATGCTAAGACATCATACTTTACGTTAAATGCAGCACAGAAAAACGGAACATATCCGTTATTATTTGAGGATTCTCGAGATGTATATGTGAATGATGTGTTGAAGGAAGACGTTCATGTTATTCTATATGAAGGACAAGCGTTATATACGGCAGATACGTTATTACCTTATCTTGGTTATACAGTCGGAGAAGGAAAGAACGGCTATTATGTAAATAGCGAGCATCGCACATTCCGATTCCCTAAAGAACCTGGATTTTATGTATTCAATCAGCGAAGATATTCAACAATTTCAGAGCCAATTATTAAAATTGCTAATCAATATTATGTGGAAGAAGCTTGGTTACAACGTTTATTCTTAGTTGAATTACAAAAGAAAGAGGAACGTATTCAAGTATTAACACAAGAGCAACAATAAATTTTGCAGCGGAGGGCTTTCCTTTCGCTGCAAAAATACTTTATATGGATGAAAGTACGGTGATAGCTTATATGAGAGTTGTAGCAGGAGAGCGTAAAGGAATGCCGCTAAAGGCGATAGCTGGGAATACGACGAGGCCTACAACTGATAAAGTGAAGGAATCGATTTTTAATATTATTGGTCCTTTTTTTGATGGAGGTACTGCACTTGATTTGTTTGCAGGAAGCGGCGGTTTAGGTATTGAATCGCTAAGTCGTGGTGTAGAGCGTGCTATTTTTATTGAAAAAGATGCAAAAGCCTTTCAGGTGCTGCAAGAAAATATAAAAAAATGCCGTTACGAAGAGCATACTGAGCTGTTTCGCATTGATGCAAAGCGTGCTGTGAAAGCGCTATTAAAGCGTGATATTACGTTTTCATTAGTTTTTTTAGATCCACCTTATCATCAAAAGGAATACTATGACTTAGTACAATTACTCGTTGATAATGAAAAAATTCAACAAAATGGTATTATTTTATGTGAACATGCAAAAGAAGTAACATTGCCTCAAAGTTTTGGTGAGTTTGTTTTAAAAAGACAAGAAGCATATGGCGGAACAATTATTTCTGTTTATCGCTGTACAGAGGAAGAGGGAGAATAAGTTGTCAGAGAAAATTGCTGTAGTTCCTGGAAGTTTTGACCCTGTGACATTTGGCCATTTAGATATTATTAAACGTGCAGCCGATGTGTTCGATATCGTCTATGTCGCCGTATTAAACAATTCAGCAAAAAATCCGTTGTTTTCTGTAGAGGAGCGTATGGCTTTAATGGCTGAAGTAACAAAAGCGTTACCTAATGTTCGGATAGAAAGTTCTTCAGGTCTTCTCATAGACTATGCTAAAGAAAAAAAAGCCAAGGCCATTGTACGTGGCTTACGAGCAGTTTCAGATTTTGAATATGAAATGCAAATTACTTCTATGAACCGTTTTCTTGATGAAACCATTGAAACATTTTTCATTATGACGAAGAATCAATACTCATTCCTAAGTTCCAGTATTGTAAAAGAGGTTGCGAAATATGGAAGTGATGTAAATGAGCTAGTTCCAGATTGTGTTGTACAAGCTTTAAAAGAAAAATATGGTTTTTCCCAATAGTGGTTGAAGAGGATGTCGGTAATATACGCTGAACATCCTCTTTTTTATCTGTGAAAACTAATTATTTCAGAAAAAATAGAGCATAAATAGTTGGTACAATGATTATGCTAAGGAGGCGGAATTTTAGATAAGGTCTCACAGAAAGTTTGGCGGATTTAGCAATCACAAAAATTTGTAAATGAATACTTATACTTTGCATCGTTAACAAAATGACGACTAGTAAAGTAGTATACGGAAAATCTGGGAAGGCAGTGACAGTCATTTTAAGACCATTTGTCACTTCTAGAATAGCTGCTAAGGAAAGTTCAATTGTATAAGGCAGTTTTGGTATTAATTGATCTAATCCCTGTTGCACAATAGTCTGGATGGTTGTGAAAAAGATAATAGTTGTGCCCACTAGCAAAATTGTTGGGGCAGTTTCTTTAATACTTTCTGAAAAGGGAGCCGTATAAAGTGTAGTGTTGTGAACAGATATGGTAGGTGAATCCGTTTTGCGGTATAAAAAGTAACCAGTTACTAAGCAACAAATATTAAACGTATGTAGTAAACATAAAAATAACCATCCAAACGTATTACTGTGTAGTAAATCAAGACTTACAAAACCTAACACGAATAATGGACTTGGTGCATGACAAACAGCTAGTAGAAAATTTGCTTCTTTAGGATGTAACTGACCGCTGTTTTTTAAATAAACAATAGTGGTTGCTCCAGTTGGATAGCCCCCAAGTGCGCTAATAATATAGGCTTGTACGTATAAGGAAGCTCTCTTTGTTTTCGTACGCATAGGCGCTGTTAAACGCAAAAGCCATTGTGTTAATACCAAATAGGGTAGTAAATACGGAAATAACGCCTCCATGAAAAGAGATAAGCCTAAATCAGTACCACTATGAGCGGTTTGTGGGAATAACAAGAGTAAGAGAATTAGAATTACGCAGAGCGCTATTTGAATTGTAGCAAACATGTTATCATCTCGTTTCAACTTTTTGTCATTCACATAGGCAAATGCTAAAATTAATATATGTGAGAAAGGCAAAAACATGAACGTATGGTTTTGCAAGCGTCCTAGGAGGTGTATTCAAGTGAAGAAAAAAATTGGCATTTATGCGGTGGTAATAGTCGTGATTTGTTCTATGATGTTATACCGACTAGACGCGTATATTATGAAACCTGGTAGTGCCTATGATGTCAGTAAATTTGTTACAGTCGATAGCAAGGAGCCAGATAGTTTAGGGTCTATGAGTCTCATGACGGTTGCCATGCAGCAAGCCACACCGTTTTCATATTTATGGGCTAAAACTCAAAAATATCAAAAACTCATGGATATTGAACAAGTCCGAAATCCATTAGAGGATGATGAGGAATATAATGTTCGACAGTTGAAATTAATGTCAGATTCACAATTTAATGCAAAATATGTAGCTTTCCAAAGAGCTGGATTAGAGACAAAAATTCATTTTAACGGTGTTTTTATCTTAAATGTATTAGATGGTGGTGCTTCAGACGGCATCTTAAAAGCTGGTGATGAAATAATTGAAGTGGATGGTCACAAAATAACTAATCAGCAAATGCTTGTAGAGCTTTTACAGCCTAAACAGCTTGGGGATCAAGTAACGATTCAATTTATACGACAAGAAGAACAGCAAAAGGCAACGGTTACATTGAAGGAAATTCCAAATGCGCAAGAACATAGAGCGGGTTTAGGGATTTCTTATACAGAAAGCAAATCAATTGAAACCAATCCACAAGTAACAATGAAAACAGAGGATATTGGTGGTCCATCTGCAGGATTGATGTTTACACTTGAAATATTAGACCAACTTCTGGATGAGGATTTAACGAAAGGTTATGCCATTGCAGGTACAGGAGAAATGCTAGTGGATGGATCTGTTGGTCGAATTGGGGGGATTGACTATAAGGTCATAGCGGCTGATCGTGATGGTATGGAAATCTTTTTTGCCCCCGATGATGAAATTTCTACAGAAATGAAGGCAAAATATCCAGATTTAGAGTCGAATTATACAACTGCTGTAAAAACAGCGAAGGAGATTGGGACAAAGATGAAAATTGTACCTGTGAAAAATGTAGATGATGCCATAAAATATTTAAAGCAGCTGCAACCAAAATAAAGACGATAAAGGGATGCTAGACTATCTAGCATCTCTTTTTATGACTTTAATTACGAATTGGGGGTGTTTGATAATCTTTAGGGAGACTCTGCGCTGTAACGCCTTGTTCTATACTTAAATTGTATAGCTCTGCAGCATGAATATCGATGGCCAACATAGCATCATTTGCAGCTGCAACACGACTTATTAAAGGTAATTCAATATCTTTTTTGCGTTTTCCTAAATAAGCTTGACCTTTTGCGCTCATGCCAAGTAAACGGATAAATGATGGGGCTTCAAAGCTCTGTAGCTGTTCCTTTGTAAACCCTGTATAAATATGAGTGATCATACGTTGTATTCGTGTCCATGTATAACGTTTAGATTTTATTTTTTCCATAAAGCTATTAAAGGATGAGCTATTTTTTGCAGCTTTCATAATAGCGTTCTCAATTCCTTCAGTTACTTCTGCATAACGAGTGAGCTCTGAAGGCGTGTGTCTCATGATAGTGAACTGTAATAGTGGCCAAAATGATTCCCAACTGGCAAATTTTTTATAGTGTCTATGCCAGTCTGTCAAATAATCAAAAGATGTCTCAGGGACAACCTTTTGCACACTTTGTAAAGAACTTGTAGATGCTAGGGCTTTACGTATTCCAGTGGCGCTTGCAATGGATGAGTCCTGTTTAAGTGCATCATGATAACCTGCTGCGATACGGGGAATGGTTAGCGGCTTGATGTTACTGTCCAGCGTTCTCGCCGCCTCTAGATAATGAAAGCCAAGAATATTATTGGGTTGTGCAAGATCAATGTATGGGGCTGGGAACTTCTGAGTAAGCTGTTCATAGGCGTAATATAGGCTTTTAGGGTAGCTAGCCCCCGTTTTAAGGCTGTCTTTTATGAGTGCGTCATATTCTGTACGGTTATTGTCAATCAAATCATAAGTGTTCAAGAATGGTTGGATAGAGCCATCCTCACTACCAAAAGCAAATGAGTCACAGCCAACGGCAGTTAATATTGAAATCGCCCCCTTTGCGAAATCAGTAGCAGGAGCTGTACTATAGACATAAGGTAGCTCAATGACAATATCTACACCACCTGCGAGTGCCATTTTTGTACGTGTCCATTTATCAACCATAGCTGGTTCACCACGTTGTAAAAATGTTCCACTCATAACAGCGATGACAATATCTGCTTTCGCTACTTTTTTTGCCTGTGTCAAATGATAGGCATGTCCGTTGTGAAAAGGATTATATTCAACAACAATTCCAACTGCTTTCATGCTTTCCCTCCTGGTCATTTATGTTTTTATGGTAAGCTGTTAGGAGCAAATATACTTCTTATAGTATATAATTATAAGTAGGTTTTAAAGTAGTGACAAGAAATTATCTTGACATCTATTTTTACACATTATATAATCAACATTGTTGTCTCGAGGTGATTAAACGAATGAAATGGTCAATTCATCAATTATCTAAATACCGCCAAAACGGGATGCCAATCGATGCCTTTGTCCAATTGGACGAAGTGATGGAGCGAAACCAGGATATTCGAGCAATTTCGCCCGTTCATGTAAAAGGGCTATGTACTTTTGGTGCATCGCAAATGACATGTCAGTTAACTGTGAAAGCGACGTTAACACTACCATGTGCTCGCACGTGGGAGGATGTTGAGTTTCCTATCAATGTTGAGACAGTTGAAATTTTTAGCTGGATTGACGAAGATCAACGAGGAGACGATGACGGAGACATTCACTATATTGACGGTGAAGTCATCGACATGAAACCAGTTCTTGAGGAACTAGTGTTACTCGAGGTGCCTATGCAAGTGTTCAAGGAAAATACTGAAGGACAAGTGCAAGGCGGTAAAAGCTGGTCTTATGCAACAGACGAAGACGTAGAGCTACACAAAAAAGCTGACGAACAAAAAGTGGATCCAAGACTAGCTGCTTTAGCTAAGTATTTTGATCAAACAGACGAATAGACGATCTGTAAGGAGGTGCCATCAATGGCTGTACCATTTAGAAGAACTTCTAAAACTGCAAAAAGAAAGCGTCGTACGCATTTCAAATTATCTGTACCTGGTATGGTAACTTGCCCTAACTGTGGTGAGGCTAAATTATCACACCGTGTTTGCAAAGCTTGCGGACAATACAAAGGTAAAGAAGTAGTAAGCAAATAATACAGTGTTTGCTCACTTAAAAGGCTAGTAGAGAGACCATGGCTCTTTACTAGCCTTTTTTTGATGGATTAAAAACGGAATATTGCGTCGTTTGTGAAGTTTAATATAATAGTGAAATAATTGTATGATACAATTTGTTCATGGAGACAAAGGGGGTAGTGATGTGAGTTATACGATTGACAATCGTGATGGTGTTATGACTTTTACGATTAATCGAGAAGAGAAGCGTAATGCTGTCAATGATGAGGTTATGAATGGTCTTCAGGAAGTCATTATGTATATTCGTAAACATGAGGATGTACGTTTTTTAGTAGTGACGGGTGCTGGAGAAAAATCATTTTGCTCTGGGGGAGATCTATCTGAGTTTCATTCTCTGGAGACGGAGGATGAGGCATTTGGTATGTTAAGTAAAATGGGGAACATATTATATGACCTTGCGACACTCCCGGTTCCGACGATAGCGCTTATAAATGGTACTGCAGTTGGTGGCGGTTGTGAGATTGCCACGGCTTGTGATTTCCGTTTAGTGGCAGAACATGCCAAGTGCGGTTTTATTCAAGGGACCTTAGCCATTACGAGTGGCTGGGGTGGTGGTACATATCTTTTTGAAAGAGGGTTACGTCATGATCGTGCGTTAAAAATGCTTGTAGATGCAAAGCCATATCCTGCACATTTGCTCTATGAAATAGGGTGGGCAATGCGAGTTTTTGAAGGCTCAAAAGAAGAGGCGTTAAATGATTTTATTGAACATATGCGAAAAATACATCCGTCTGTTCATAAAGCTTATAAGGAAATCGAACTTCGTAAATGGCGCGAACGAAATATGTATGAGCGGGTGATGGAGGAAGTTCGTACTTGTGCAAAATTGTGGGAAAGCGAAGCGCATCATTTGGCTGTTAATAATTTCTTAACTAAGAAGAATAAAAAGTGATGTATAAAGGCAGTGATGAAAGTAAAACATCATCACTGTCTTTTTTCATGCAATGATTCTATTTTGCTCGCTACTGCATATAGTAGTAAAAAATGCGAGGGTGATAGATTATGGAATTGAAAAAAAGAAAAGATCAATGGACAAAGGAAGACGATGAAAGACTAGCAGAAATTGTCTTGCATAATGTGCAAAATGGCAAAACGCAGTTGGAGGCTTTTGAAATGGCGGCTGTGGAATTGGGCCGTACAAAGCAGGCATGTGGCTTCCGTTGGAATAAAACATTACGTGGTCAATATAGTCAGTCATTATTAGCTGTAAGAAATCAACCACAACAATCTATGCGAAGTCACTTGAAATTGGCATTGACAAGTTTTGACGAATTAACAGATGCCTATCAAACCCTTGAAATGAAACATCGCGAGTTGCAAAATGAACATGAGAAATTAGTGAAGTGGCTGCAACAAGGTTATTCATTAATGAAAGATTAAATTTACAGTAGCTTCGGAAGATTATACAATATTTATCTTTCCTAGAGATAAAACCCTTTCAGTATATCGTCAATAATCAGCCAATCTTGTATAATAGAAGAACCTGCTTAGGGGTGCCTTAGAATTTATTCTGAGGCACCTTATTCTTATAGCTTTATAAAGTAGTGAGGAAAGGATGTAAAATGAAATGATGAAGGTAGCAGTTATTGGTGCTGGTGCGGTTGGTCAATTAACAGCAAGCTTTTTAGCAGAGTCGGGAATGTCAGTGTCATTGGTTGCCAGAAAACAGGAGCAGGTAGAAGAGCTAACTATCAATCAATTAACGCGATTGAATGTTGATGGAACTAAAACTGTACAAAAAATTGTTTCTACAACAAATTTAACTTCTTTACCACCTCAAGATTTAATGGTCATTGCTGTTAAATATGTTCATTTACAGAATCTCTACGACCAATTAGCGTCACTATCAAATGAAATACCTTTGCTCTTTTTGCAAAATGGCTTAGCTCATTTTGAGGAGGCACTAAATTTACCTCAAAAAAATATCGCGTTTTGCTCTGTATCTTTTGGCGCACAATTGCTGAATCAAACAACGGTTCAACATAGAGGAATTGGTCCATGTAAAATAGCTATTGAACGAGGGGAACAACATGTTTTTTTTAAGTTGTTACAGTTACAAAACCCATTGTTTCCTGTTGAACTGGTCGATAATGCGGAGAAGATGCTATTTGAAAAAGCTATATTCAATAGCTTAATCAATCCATTAACTTGTGTATTACAAATAAAGAACGGGGAACTAGTGACGAATACACACGCGTATGTACTTATGAAAAATTTATATGAGGAGTTAACAATGGCGTTCGAAGGCATTGAGCGCACTATATCTTTTGGAGACGTGGTAGACTTATGTAGGCAAACAGCCGAAAATACCTCTTCTATGCTTGCAGATCGTATGCAGGGAAGAAGAAGTGAGATTGAAACAATTGTTGGTGCCATACTGAATAAAGCCTTAACAAATGGTCATCATTTGCCTACTTTGCGTACCTTATATCTCCAAGTACTTGCGATAGAGGAGAGCGGTGAACAAAGTTGAAAGACATTTTACATATAATTGTTAGTATCGTTATTTTTTGTCCAATTGTTCTTTTTATTATAGTCTATCTAATTAGCAGGAAAGTTAAAATACGGGGCACGCATGCATTTGGTGCAGCCTCTGATGTGACAACCTTCTGTTTGTTCTTTTCGGTACCCTTAGGCATTGGGGTACTATGGCAAATAAATGTAGGGGGACTTTTAGTCATACTTGCAATAATGATGGCTATGATTTTTACATATATTGATTGGCGGACAAAAAAAGAAATAGAAGTGAAGCCTTTATTAAAGAAAATTTGGCGTTTTTTATTTTTATTATTGAGCACCGCGTATGCTGTTATTTGTATAATTGGTGTCATTCAGTCCCTTGTAGACTATTTTCGGGTTGTCTAAGCATTTTCTTTTCAAGTTGGAGCTATAAGGGTTAAAATAATAGCATTATAAAGTAGATATAAAAAATCATTCTTTATGGATGGGAAACTGATTAAAGGCCATAAAGCCCAGAGCTAGAAGAATAGTTCAGTAATATTGCACAGTGCTATATTTATGGTGGGAGAAATGCAATATGGGCTAAAACATTTACTGCATCATGTGCATAATATGTGAGGAATCAATTTCTCGTTATAAGTAAATTAATGATTGAGTGAGTAGAGGAGCTTATGTTAAATGAAACTGGAGTCTATCCAAGTACCTATAAAAAATAATGTGCTAGCCGATTACTGGTCGCCAAATACTGCCATTCATCAGTTTTTTGAATACGAATTTAATGATCAGGCTTTTGAGAAAAGAGCGAAGCATTTAGCACAACATGCCAGAGATCAAAAAGAGCTGACAGCCATCATCCGTCAATTTATGGAGCCGCTAGGGCTATCACAAAAAGCGAATGAGCATTTACAACAATTAGAACAGGGAGCTATGGTCATAATTGGTGGCCAACAAGCAGGTATCTTAACTGGCCCTCTTTACTCCGTTCATAAAGCGATTTCAGTGATTGTGTTAGCAAAAGAGCAAAGTGTGAAGCTTCAAAGATCTGTGGTACCTGTTTTTTGGATAGCTGGAGAAGATCATGATTTGGAAGAAATTAATCATACCTATACGGTGCATGGTGAGCTATTAAAAAAACGTGCATACAGTGAGCGCTCTAGACGTAAAACAATGGCTTCTGCAACAATGCTCAATAAAGAGTCAATGACACAATTCATCCATACCGTTGTTAGGGATATTGGGGAAACAGAGTATACAGAGGCGCTTATTAAACAATTAGTAGATGTGCTGAACGAAAGTGAGACATTTACTGATTTCTTTGCGCGGTTAATGAACCAATTATTTAAAGATGAAGGGTTACTGTTAATTGATGCAGCGGATTATAATTTCCGTCAATATGAAAGTACCAATTTTACGCATATCATTCAGCATAGTGAAGAAATTGCTAGAGTCGTAACAGAAAAGGAAGAGCAACTAGAGCGAACGGGCTACGGAAAACCTATTTTGGCCACACGAGAAGCAGCTAATTTATTCTATGTAGAGGATGGAGAACGTCATCTTTTAGAAAGAAAAAATGATCTATTTATTAATTTAGCAGCAAACCTTAAATTTACTCGAGAAGAGCTATTAGAGATTGCTGAAAAATATCCAGAGCGTTTGAGTAATAATGTAGTGTCTCGCCCATTAATGCAGGAAATGACGTTCCCTGTACTAGCATTCGTCGGTGGTCCAGGTGAATTAGCTTATTGGGCAACATTAAAGAGTGCATTTTCTGTGCTAGACCTACAAATGCCTATTTTTGCTCCACGCCTTCATATGACGATTGTGACGCGTCATGTAGAACAATTATTACGTGAACATCAATTGTCTGTTACAGATGTTTGGAATGGCAAAGCCTTAGAAATGAAAGAGCGTTTTATTCATGATGTGCAAGATATTGAAGCTAAACGCAAAATTCAGGCTATGGAGCAGTTATTAGCAGAAAAGTACAGTGAGCTTGCATCGTATTTAGAGGAACAACATTTAACTTTAGATAAAATCCTTGTGAAGAATCAAGAAAATCATGCAAAACAATTTGATTACCTTCAGCAAAAAATTGAACAAACTGTACTCGATAAGCATGAGACTACTATACGCAAATTTACGACGCTACAAAATGAGTTGTATCCAAATGAGGGCTTCCAGGAAAGAACGTATAATCCGTATCAATATTTTAATGAGTTTGGACCTATGTTGATTGCTGAAATGTTAAAGCAAAACTATAGTATTGGCAAACACCACTATTTACTTTATTTATAAAACCTAAGTATCAAGTTCTTTATACCTAGGTAGTTTTTTGATACAATAGGGATTTGATGAATAATGTCTATAAAAATCGTATATAGAGAGCTATCCTACTAAGGATAGCTCTTTCTTTATGTCATTTAGCATATATCAAAAATTCCTATCAAGGTCTAATTGCATATTAAGAGATAAAATGTCAAGTTTTTTTAAAAAAAAGTGGAGGAAAGTGGGGGGATGTGGTACATTATTTAATAAAGTGGGGTGAGTAGTATGTTCATGGGAGAATATCAACACTCCGTTGATGCAAAAGGGCGATTAATCGTGCCGGCAAAATTTCGTGAAGCTTTAGGCGAAGCGTTTGTTGTCACAAGAGGTCTCGATAACTGTCTATTTGGCTATCCTATGAATGAATGGCGAAAACTCGAAGAAAAGTTAAAAGATTTACCGATGACCAAAAAGGATACACGTGCATTTGCAAGGTTTTTCTTTTCTGGAGCAACAGAGGTAGAAATAGACAAGCAGGGGCGAATCAATATTCCAGCTACTCTTATGCAACATGCACATCTGGTTAAGGAATGTGTAGTGTTGGGGGTTTCAAATCGAATTGAGATTTGGGCTAAGGATGCATGGGAAGCTTACTTCAGCGAGTCTGAACAATCTTTTAATGAAATTGCAGAAAATATGATTGGCTTTGATTTTTAACTTTTGATAGGCATGTCAATGCAAAGTTGATATGAGGTTAAGGCCTGAAAGGAGCGAGTGGTATGTTCGATCATACAACCGTGTTATTAAAAGAAACTGTTGATGGGTTGAACATCGATCCTGATGGTGTATATGTGGACTGTACGTTAGGTGGTGCAGGCCATAGTGAATATTTAGTACAGCAATTATCAGATAAAGGCCGATTAATTTGTTTTGATCAAGATATGACGGCTATTGAAAATGCGAAAATTCGATTAGCGCCCTATATTGAGCGTGTCACGTTTATCCACTCGAATTTCCGGTATTTAAAAGAAGAATTATTGGCTCATGGTTTTGAACAAGTAGATGGCATTTTATATGACTTAGGCGTATCTTCACCTCAGTTAGATACACCAGAGCGAGGCTTTAGCTATCACCATGATGCACCACTAGATATGCGCATGGATCAAACGGCAACACTTACAGCTTTTGAAGTTGTCAATCAATGGGCTTATGAGGATTTAGTACGTATTTTTTTCCGTTATGGGGAAGAAAAGTTTTCAAAGCAAGTTGCTCGTAAAATTGAAGAGGCGCGCAAATCAGCACCGATTGAAACAACTGGACAACTTGTAGAACTTATTAAAGAGGGTATTCCAGCAGCGGCACGCCGAAAAGGTGGGCATCCAGCAAAGCGCATTTTCCAAGCAATAAGAATTGCTGTCAATGACGAGTTAGGCGCGGCAGAGGATTCATTAGTCGATGCGATTGATATGATTAACGTAGGTGGACGCATTAGTGTCATTACGTTCCATTCATTGGAGGACCGCCTATGCAAGACAATCTTTAAGGAAGCGTCATCATTACCGGAATTACCACCAAATTTACCTGTAATTCCCGATGACATGAAGCCAACTTTAAAGCTTATTACACGAAAGCCAATTGTTCCTTCAGATGAAGAATTAGAAGTGAATAATCGGGCGCGTTCAGCAAAGCTTAGAGTGGTGGAGAAAATTAACGACAAAGGGCGTGAGTAAATGGCAGCCGTACGTGTAAGGCAACAGCACCAACATCAACAAGTGCAACAACCGATAACACCACCTAGTCCACAACCCACTATCATACGTCGTAAAAAAACGAACCAGAAGTTTGAGAAGACAATGCTAATTGTTTTAGTTAGCATTATTGCTGTATTAGGTATCCTGGTATTAAATAAACAAGCAGCTATTCAAACTACAAACATGGACATTCAAAACATCGAATCAGAAGCAGATGAGATTGCAAAACAGAATGTTGACTTAACGGTTCGTGTAAGTGAACTTTCTACATACGAAAACATATGGAAAAAAGCGAAAGAACTCGGTTTAACTCAAAATGAGAAAAATGTAAAGGTAGTGCCGGGAGAATGAAAAAAAAGAGATTTCGATTCCAATGGGGAGCCTTTCTATTATTGATTTTTTATGGAGGGCTCTTTTTTCTATTATTCACAAGAATGGTGAACATTCAGGCGACAGGGCAAGTAGAAGGACAGGAGCTTGCAGCAAGAGCAGCTGCTAAGTATGGTAAGGAAAGTGTTATCACAGCAAACCGAGGAAAGATTTATGACCAAAACGGTCAAGTGATTGCAGAGGATACGTTAAGCTATCGCCTAGTAGCTGTCGTAAGTGAAGCAGCTACAACGGATTCAAAGAAACCGAGGCATGTTGTAGATGCTGAAAAAACGGCTCAAGTTTTAGCGAAGTATATTCCAGCCATGCAAGGAAAAGAAGACGAAATTCTTAAAAAGCTAAATAATCGCTATAGAAGCGATGGGAAACCATTATATCAAGTAGAGTTTGGTAGTTCAGGACGCGGTATTAGTCACGAGGTTATGAGTAAAATAAAGGAAGAAAAATTACCAGGGATTCTATTTGTTAGCGACTTAAAACGATATTATCCAAATGGTGTCTTTGCCTCCCATTTAATTGGCTATGCACTGAAAAAGGATAACGAGGACGGGACTGTTACAACAAAAGGCGAAATGGGCCTAGAATATACGTATGATAAAGAACTGACAGGCGTCGACGGGAAAATCAAATATGAAACAGATGCTTTCAGCTATTTATTACCCAACAGCGAGAAGATGGTGACGCCTGCTAAAAATGGGGATGACATTTATTTAACCCTCGATAAAACCATCCAAAGCTTTTTAGAGGAAGCAATGTCAAAGGTTGAAAAGGAATACAATCCTGAATCTATGACTGCGGTTGTAGCAGACCCCAAAACAGGGAAAATATTAGCGATGTCCCAACGTCCTACGTTCAATCCTGAAACACGCGAAAGCCAAAATATGAAATGGCTGAACGAGGTAATTGAGGAGACAATTGAGCCTGGTTCAACGATGAAAACATTCACGCTCGCTTCAGCGATTGATACAAATACGTGGGCTCCGAATGCAAAATACCAATCTGGCTCTTATACAGTACATGACCGAACAATTCGAGACCATAATCAGGTTGGATGGGGACAAATTAGCTATTTAGTGGGATTCCAACGCTCTTCGAATACGGCCATGGCCCACTTATTAAAATTGATTGGCGATGATGTCTTTGTGGAATATTTAGACCGCTTTGGTTTCGGCCACAAAACCGGAATTGATTTACCGAATGAAGCGGCAGGAACAATATTATCTCAATACCCAATCCAACGAGTAACAACAACATATGGGCAAGGGTCAACCGTAACACCTATCCAAATGATTCAAGCCATGACTGCTATTGCGAATGATGGCAAGATGATGCAGCCCTATGTAATTGACCGCATTGTTGATTCATCAACAGGGAAGGTTATTCAAAATCATGAACCTGTTGAAAAAGGACAGCCAATCAAAGCAGATACAGCGAAACAAGTACGAGAAATCCTTGCTTCTACACTGACATCAGAATTTGGTACGGCAAAGGATTTTATATTAGAGGATTACGAGGTTGCAGGGAAGACAGGGACAGCGCAAATTCCGAGAGCAGATGGTACGTATGCTTGGGGCGCTAACCAATTCCTATATTCATTTTTAGGAATGGCTCCCGTTGATGATCCTCAGCTCATTATGTATGTCTCAGTGAAAAAACCTAAGTTAAATAATGAGCTTGGATCAGTGCCAGTATCTAAAGTGTTTAATCCTGTGATGTTAAATAGCTTAAAGCACCTTAATATTAATCCGGATGATGTACAGCATGTGGATAAGGTAGATATGAAGGATTATACAGGTCAAAGTGCTGAAGCGATTGAAGTAGAGCTAGGAAACAATGGATTGCAGCCTGTTATTGTTGGTAGCGGGGGTAAAATCATAGATCAATATCCTAAAGATACAAAACAACTAGTAAAAGGTAGTTATGTATTTTTAAAGACAGATGGCGATATCATATTGCCAGACTTTACGAATTGGTCATTAAGAAATTTACTTGTATTCAAATCCATGACAGGGGTAGAGATGGAGATTTTCGGTGAGGGCTTTGTAGCGAGTCAAAGTGTATCTCCAGGGACTGTTATAACGGATAGTTCGCCGATTGTTGTTAAGCTCAAAACACCTGCTGAAAGTTTTGTGCAAGATGTAGAAGCTGCCTCTGAGGGTGAAATTGAACAAGTAGAGGATGAATAATACTGAATAGAAGTCCACTTTATTTCATACGTTGTAAAAAACAAGGTGTGATGTCGAATGAAGTGGATTTCTATCCATTCTAAAAAGCGTTTACGTATTTTATATGTGTTGTTTATGTGTGCAGCAGTGGCGATAGTGATTAGGCTGTTCTTTTTGCAAGTGTTAGATCAAAAAGAACTGACATCGAAGGCAGAAGAGAACTGGGACCGAGAAATACCGTTTGCTAATGAACGAGGGCATATTACTGATCGAGATGGGGAGAGTATTGTAACTAATAAGCTTGCACCAACTTTATATTTTATGCCCTCTCAAAGTAAAGATATTGAAGGGGCCGCTGAAAAAATTGCGCAAGTTTTGGAAGTGGATAAAGAGAAACTGTTAGAGAAGATGAAGAAAAAAGCCTATTTAGTAAAGCTAGCGCCTGAGGGAAAAAATATCCCCTATGAAAAAGCAGTTGAATTACAAGGCTTACAAATTGAAGGACTATATAGTGGTGTCGACTACTCTAGAGATTATCCATATGGGACACTTTTATCTCGATTTTTAGGATTTACAGGCTATGATGCACAAGGTTTAGCTGGTATTGAATACGAATATGATAAGTTTTTGCAGGCTAATTCTTCTGCAATTCGCCTCTTTACAGATGCAAAAGGCAATAATCTACCAAATGTCGCGAGTGCTTGGAAAGCTGGTGAGGATGGAGCAACTATTGAGCTAACGATTGATGTCGATGTCCAGCAGGTCGTTGAGCGTGAATTGTCACAGGCTATGAAGCGCTATGAAGCGGACCAAGCATTGGCCATTGCTATGAATCCCAATAATGGTGAAATTTTAGCATTAGCCTCTTATCCAACTTTTAATCCGGCTGAATATCAATTAGTCGAACCAACGATTTATAATCGAAATTTACCTGTATGGATGACATATGAGCCAGGTTCTACTTTCAAAATTATTACCCTGAGCGCTGCATTGGAAGAAAATTTAGTGGATTTAGAGCATGATACATTTTATGATCCAGGGTATACAATGGTTGCTGGGGCAAGACTACGTTGTTGGAAGCGTGAAGGGCATGGACATGAAACCTTCTTAGAAGTTGTGGAGAATTCCTGTAACCCAGGCTTTGTTGAATTAGGGCAGCGGTTAGGAAACGAGCGACTATTGCAATATATTAAAGATTTTGGCTTTGGTCAAAAGACTGGTTCCAATATTGCTGGTGAAGCCTCAGGAATTTTATTTTCTAAGGAAGCCTTCGGACCCGTTGAACAGGCTACAACCTCATTTGGGCAAGGGGTAGCGGTAACTCCAATTCAGCAAGTTCAAGCGGTAGCAGCAGCTATAAATGGAGGCAAGCTATATACGCCTTATGTTGTGAAAAAAGTATTTAATCCAAATACAGGGGATGTCATACAGGAAACTGAACCTGTTGTCAAAAATCAGGTGATTCGTGAGGAGACTTCTGCAAAGGTTCGGGGCGCATTGGAGTCAGTTGTAGCAAATGGTTCAGGTCGACAAGCCTTTAGAGATGGTTTACGAATTGGCGGTAAAACAGGAACCGCGCAAAAGGTTGAAAACGGCCGTTACAAGAGTGGGGAATATATCGTATCATTTATTGGCTTTGCGCCAGCTGACAATCCGCAAATTGTCGTCTATGTAGCAGTCGACAACCCTAAAAAGACGACGCAGTTTGGCGGTGTTGTAGCAGCACCTATTGTTGGGCAAATAATAGAGGATGTTGCACCGTTTGTAGGTATTGAAAAATCAAAGGAACAGCTTGAAAAGGATTATCGATATGGTGATCCAATTACTGTGAAGGTACCAAATTTTATTGGTCAGACAAAGGATGATATTGCCAAGCAGTTTTATCCATTTCGTATAGAATGGCATGGAGAAGGGACTAAAATTGGTAACCAATTACCTGAAGTGGATAGTGTTATCAAACAAGATGGTACCATTCATTTATATTTGGAGAACTGAAATAACTTTACCTTTAAAAAATGGGAAAGAACCACTATTATTATGAAGGGTAGTAATAAATAAATGAAAGTTTATGCTTTTTTCCTAACGAAGAAAGTGAAACAAGATTTAAAGGAGATTTTTCAATGAAACTCGCAACAACACTTACCATTTTAGCTCTTGCTTTTATAGTAACAGTTATCCTGGCACCAATTAGTATTCCACTTCTTCGACGCCTAAAGTTTGGGCAAAGTATTCGTGAAGAGGGACCGAAATCACATATGAAAAAAGCTGGTACACCAACAATGGGCGGTATAATTTTCTTAATTTCTATCGTCCTAACAACTGTTGGTGTAGGAAGCTTTTTAGATTTATTAACGACACAGACCGTAGTACTTTTATTAGTATTAGCAGGATTTGGCTTAATAGGTTTATTGGATGATGGTTTGAAGGTTGTATTTAAAAGGAATTTAGGGTTAACCTCTCTTCAAAAATTAATTGGTCAAATTGTTATCGCCATCCTTGCATATTTTCTACTGTATGTTGGATCTTTTGATACAACGCTCGCTATTCCATTTACAGATTGGACAGTTGATCTTGGTGTATTCTATGTTGCCTTTTTAATCTTTTGGTTAGTAGGGTTCTCCAATGCGGTGAATTTAACAGATGGTTTGGATGGACTAGTGGCAGGAACTGCATCGATTGCTTTTGCGGCTTTTGGCGTTATCGCACTCTTCCAAAGCCAAGCAGATATCGCTTTATTTGCATTTGCTGTTACAGGAGCATTATTAGGGTTTCTATTATTTAATGCGAATCCAGCAAAAGTATTTATGGGTGATACGGGTTCATTAGCATTAGGTGGGGCATTAGCTATGGTATCGGTATTAGTAAAAGAAGAATTTTTACTTTTACTAGTTGGCTTGGTTTTTGTCATCGAAACATTATCCGTTATTTTACAGGTAGGAAGCTTTAAGCTACGTAAAAAGCGTATTTTTAAGATGAGTCCAATCCATCACCATTTTGAATTATCAGGTTGGTCAGAGTGGAAGGTAGTGCTTGTCTTCTGGTCAACTGCCCTAGCAGTAGCATTGATTGCAGTTTTATCGGAGGCGTTTTAATGAAAAACTATACAGATTTACAACATAAAAAAGTACTTGTGTTAGGCCTAGCGAAAAGCGGTGTGGCCGCTGCTGAAATTTTACATGAGCTCGGCGCCTTTGTAACAGTCAATGATTCCAAACCATTTGATGAAAGCCCAGATGCACAGGGTTTATTACAAAAGGGGATTACCGTGATTTGTGGTCGTCATCCTGAGGACTTACTGGATGAAGGTTTTGAATTAGTCGTTAAAAACCCAGGTATACCTTATAGCAATCGCATTGTAGCGGATGCTATACAGCGCGGTATTCCTGTATGGACAGAGATTGAACTTGCGTATTTAATAAGTGACGCGCCATTTATTGGTATTACAGGCTCGAATGGAAAAACAACAACGACCACTTTAATATTTGATATGTTAAACAACGGAAGTAAAAATCCATTAATTGCAGGAAATATTGGTACAGTTGCTTGTGGCGTTGCTAAAGAAGCTAGTAAAGATAACGTTATTGTAACGGAGTTGTCATCTTTCCAATTGATGGGGACTAAAACATTTAAGCCTAAAATTTCTATACTTACAAATCTTTATGATGCCCATCTTGACTACCATGGAACATTTGATAATTACGCTGAAGCGAAGTTTGGTGTGACACGTAATCAAGATGAAAGTGATTATTTTATTTATAATGCGGACCAACCAATTGTAGTTGGCTATGCGGCAAAATCCAATGCGCAAAAAATTCCGTTCAGTTCAAATGGGCGTACTGTCCACGGAATCAGTGCAGATGATACAACGATCTATTGGCAAGGGGATCCGTATATGGACCGAGCAAATATAGCACTGCCTGGTAAGCATAATTTAGAAAACATCCTAGCAGCAGTGGCGGCCTGTATTTTAGTTGGCTGTGACAAAGGGAAAATGGAAGAGGTTTTAGCGACTTTTGGTGGGGTGAGACACCGTACTCAATTCGTACGCGAATGGAATGGTCGAAAGATTTATAATGACTCCAAAGCAACGAACTGTTTAGCAACAAAAAGTGCTTTAGATGCATTCCAGGCGCCCGTTATTTTGTTAGCAGGTGGTTTAGATCGTGGACATTCTTTTGAGGAGCTTCGACCTAATATGAATCATGTTAAAGGCGTCGTCGCATTTGGAGAAACTGGATTACGTTTTGTTGAATTTGCAAAATCATGTGGTGTCCAACAAACAGTAATCGCTCAAAATGTGGAAGACGCTGTACACTATGCAGCACCGATGTCAGCAGAGGGAGATATTATTTTACTATCACCAGCTTGTGCAAGTTGGGATCAATATGACAGCTTTGAAATACGCGGAGATGTTTTTATTGATGCTGTAATGAAGCTGTAATGAGCCTGTAACTATTTTAGAATATACTTGACTTGGAAGGATGGCATTACTGAGAGGGAAAGAAAGCTACTTATTGCTCGTCACAACTTTGATGCTATCAGTAATCGGCATTATTTTCGTCTATTCTGCGGGGACTTATTGGAGTGCCATTCATTATAGTGGAAAAATGCCGTTTTATATGAAGCAAAGCGTATACTTTGTGGTAGCCATAATTGTATTTTTAATCACAATTCGATTAAATATTTTGAGAGAGCAGTCCTTTTGGAAAATGGCCTATATATTTTCGTTAGTCTTACTTGTTCTAGTGTTAATACCTGGTATTGGGCTAGTGCGAAATGGCTCGCAAAGCTGGATTGGGATTGGTCCATTGACAATCCAGCCAGCAGAGATAACGAAAATAACAGTCATTGTTTACCTGAGTCATATTTTAGCGCAGCATAAAACAGGAACGCCAGTTGTTAATTGGCGCCATGCTTTAATCCTCCTAATCCCTGTTGTTTTGATTATGTTGCAGCCTGACTTTGGTTCAGTATTTATTCTTGTTGTTGCTGTATTTTTATTGTTTTTTGTCGCTGGCTACCCGTTAAAGCTATATGCCATGATTATGTTAGCTGGTATAGCTGGACTAGTAGGACTAATTGCGACTGCACCATATCGACTAAAGCGAATAGAAGCATTCCTCGATCCATGGGCTGATCCCTTAGTAAGTGGATTCCAAGCAGTGCAATCACTTATGGCGATAGGTCCTGCTGGAATTTTTGGTCATGGTTTTGGACAAAGTCGGCAAAAGTTTCTATATTTGCCTGAGCCACAAAATGACTTTATTTACGCTATTATTTTGGAGGAGATCGGCTTGATTGGTGGTCTCGTTATTTTAGCACTTTTTGTACTGACAATTTATGCAGGCTATAGATTTGCTGTACAGGCTAAAAGCCGAACATCCTATTATGCGATTATAGGGTTAGTCACAATGCTGATGGTGCAAGCGTTTCTTAATATAGCTGTTGTAATAGGTTTAGTACCCGTAACGGGTGTTACATTGCCTTTTATCAGCTACGGAGGAACATCTTTAGTCACAATGTGGTTAATAATAGGTATTATTTATCAATTAGCGAAATAAATATAAAGGAGGAGTACTTTTTGGAGAAAGTAATTGATATAGAAGATCGTATACCTACGCTAAAAAAGCGACGAAAAAAGCGTACAAATCGTAAATTCATCGTGCTAATATTACTTTTCTTTATTGTGTTAGCAGTACTCCTTTATTTTCAATCTCCATACAGTAACATCAATAAAATAACAGTCAATGGTGCTAAGCTGGCAAATAATGAACATTATGTGGAGACAAGTACCCTGGCGCTAGGTAAATCAATGTGGGGTTTCAAAATAGAAGATGTGGAGAAGCTTCTGTTGAAGGATAAATGGGTAAAAGAAGCACATGTTAAACGTAACTGGCTTCGAGGCGTAACGATTGATGTGAAAGAGTGGAAAAAAGTTGCGTATTTGGCTGGGGACGGCACCTATTATCCACTGCTTGAAAATGGTGAACGTTTTGAACAAAAAGGAAATGATACGCCAATTGATGCACCTGTTTTTATTGGTATTACTGGCGAAAAAACAATCAAAAAACTTGTTGAACAGTTAGCACAATTAAAACCAGAAGTATTAGCTTTAATTTCTCAGGTTAACACGAATAGTAATGATACAAATCCGAACGCGGTAAAGCTTTATATGAATGATGGATATGAGGTACGAGCTGTTATTCAGACGCTTGCGGAGAAGTTAAATTATTACCCCTCCATTGTTGCACAAATTGCAAATTTAGAAAAAGGCGTGATTGATTTAGAGGTCGGTTCCTATTATCGCCCTTTTAACGAGGAGTACAACAAAATAAGCATCGATATGGAAGCTAATGCAGATGGGGAAATGGTTGACCAGGAAGTGACAGACGATGAACAACAAAAAGATGAATAGCAAAGGAAGTTTTTTTTCAAGAAAACAATTTGAATTACTGATTGTTTGTGTGACAACAGGATTTATTATCGGCTATTCATATAATCAGGCAAAAGATAACCGGGAAGCAGGCACGATTAATTCAGAGCTATTTGAGCAAGAAGATTCTTATCGTGAGGAATTGATCACTCAACAAGAACGTAATAAAGAGCTATCGGATGAGCTAAATAGTCTACAGGAACAAATTCGAAAGTATGAAAAATCATTTGCTTCTAATGAGAAGGATTATAAAGAACTTGTGGAACAAGCAGAGGATTTACGGCTTCTACTTGGTGAATTGAAGAGTGAGGGAAAAGGAATAAGGATCACTCTCCAGGATGGTGACTATGATCCAAAATCTTTGAATCCGAATGACTATATTGTTCATGAAAGTCATGTTTTTAAATTGTTGAATGAACTGAAGATATCGGGTGCTCAGGCAATTGCTATTAATGGGCAACGTGTCATGGCCAATTCCTATATCCGATGTAATGGTCCTGTAATAACTATTGATGGTACACAGCATCCCGCTCCTTTTGTGATAGAAGCTGTTGGAGATTCCGATACTTTAATAGCATCTTTAAATTTAAATGGCGGTGTCGTTGATCAATTATTAAATGACAATATTGTAGTGTCTTTAGAAGAACATCAAAAACTTACAATGCCAAGAGTAAAAGTAGAAAGTTAAGGACAAGACCTATTTCATGTTTAAAGTCTAATTTTAGCCTCTAGGAAAGTTTTACATTGAATTCTGAGGGGCATACGATACGTCTAGGAGGGGCTATTTTGCGAAGAAATATGTACACCCGAATAACGATCGTGCTATTTATTATCGGTTTGATGATAGCGGTACAATACAATACCATACAAAAACCAGCAGAGCGAGATACACGAGATATTTGGGCAATAAGAGAGGAATTAGCACAAGAAAAGCAAAGACATTCCGCATTACTGGCAGAAATTCGCTCACTTCATGAAGTAGTGGATCGCTATGAGCAATCTGAAAAAGTAAATCAGCAAGCCGCTTTACATGAAACATTGAATCGTTTAAAGCAACAGGCTGGACTAACAGAAGTGGTAGGGCCGGGTGTCAGACTTCGTATTGAACCCGCACCTGAATTAATAGAGATGGGTTATGAAATCAAAGAGATATCGCCTGATTTATTAACCCAATTATTAAATACGCTGTTTAAAAACGATGCAACAAGTGTTTCAATAGATGGCAATCGTGTTGTTCAAACAACAGCCATTCGGGACATAAATGGGAAGACAACGGTGAATAGTGTACCATTGTCGACACCTAAATTTGATATATATGTTGGGACAAGCGATTTTAAAGCAGCTCAAAAAATGTATAATTCGCTTCAAGCCTCAACGTTTATAGATTCATTTTATTTAGATAATTTTAATTTAGTGATTGAAGAGCCAATTGATCAATTACAAATTCCAGCATTTGATCAGCGATTGACAAATGATTACTTAGCAGAGGTAAAAAAAGGAGATTAATTTATGTGGCTACCATTTTTAGGTTTGATATTTGGACTTGCCCTTGGCTTGTTAACAAATATACAAATCCCCTCTATGTATGAAAATTATCTGTCAATAGCTGTTTTAGCAGCTTTAGATACATTATTTGGTGGTATCCGTGCTCAATTACAGCAAGTGTACGACGATAAAGTTTTTGTATCAGGATTCTTTTTTAATATAGTTCTCGCAGCAGGGTTAGCTTTTATAGGTGTGAATTTAGGGATAGATTTGTATTTAGCAGCTATTTTCGCTTTTGGGGTACGTTTGTTCCAAAATATAGCAATAATTAGGCGTATATTACTAACACGGTTGGATGAGAAACGTCACAAGAAAGAAAAAACTTCCATAGATTAAGAGAAAAATTGACCAAAATACTCGATTTGCTTAGACATTATGCCAAATTTACAATAGAATGAAAATAAGAGCATTTTTCAAGGAGGTGCAGCGAATTGAATCAGCAAGATTTATACATTTCACTTGATATTGGATCCTCCTCTATCAAGGTATTAATAGGTGAAATGAGTGACGGACAATTACATGTAATTGGCGTCGGAAATGTAAAATCGAATGGGGTTCGAAAAGGAGCAATTGTTGATATAGATGCAACAGTTCAATCTATTCGAAAAGCAGTAGAACAAGCCGAACGAATGACAGGTTATCAAATTCACGAAGTCGTTCTAGGCGTTCCTGCTAACCAAACGATGTTACAGCTAGTTAAAGGTGTTGTCGCTGTAAATAGTGAAAACAGAGAAATTACAGATGATGATTTAGACAGAGTGGTAGAATCTGCACAAGTCATGTCAATACCTCCTGAACGTGAATTAGTTAACATCATTCCAAGACAGTTTATTGTGGACAACCTTGATGAAATTAAAGATCCTCGTGGTATGATTGGCATTCGTCTAGAAATGGATGCAACCATGATAACGACATCCAAAACGCTTTTACACAATGTACTTCGTTGTGTTGAGCGTGCCGGTTTAAGTATACGAGAAATATATTTGCAACCATTAGCATCAGGCTACTTTGCATTAACTGAAGATGAAAAAAACCAAGGAACTGCCTTTATCGATATAGGAGGCGGATCTACTACAATCGCAGTATTTGAAGAGGGATTGCTAACGCATACAGGTGTCATACCAGTTGGTGGTGATCATATAACGAAAGATATTTCTATCGTCTTAAAGACACCAACAGAACAAGCTGAAAATATCAAACACCAATTTGGACATGCCTTTTATGATGATGCATCTGACGATGAAATCTTTGAAGTACCAATTGTAGGAACAGATTCTACTGATCAATATAGTCAACGCTATATATCAGAAATTATTGGCGCACGCCTAGAAGAATTACTAGAATTAGTGATTGACGAGTTAGCACGTCTAGGTGTTAGAGATTTACCAGGTGGCGTTGTTATAACGGGTGGTGTTGCTAAACTTGAAGGTATCGCCCAGTTAGCGCGTCAAATTCTACAAACGCGTGTAAGAATTTATACACCCGATTATATTGGCGTTAGAGAGCCTTCATTTGCAACAGCGGTTGGACTTATTCGTTACGCCTATTTAGAAGATGATTTTTACGGTAAAAGTACGAATACGCAACCTGTTGAATATGCAGCTGTAGGAGCTCAAGCAGCTATGCCTAAAAAGCAAGAGTATTCTGCACCTTCAGAACCAAAAGAAAGCGTAATTGGGAAAGCAAAAAAATTATTTGATAAGTTTTTTGATTAACTAGAATGCGTAATGATTGATACAGAGTCGAGTTACCGTGGGAGGAAAAAGAGATGTTAGAATTTGATACAAATGTAGATGAACTTGCAGTAATAAAGGTCATAGGTGTTGGTGGCGGCGGTAACAACGCTGTCAATCGAATGATAGAACATGGTGTACAGGGTGTTGACTTTATCGCAGTTAACACTGATTCACAGGCATTAAATTTATCAAAGGCAGAAGTTAGGCTTCAAATTGGAGCGAAACTGACGCGTGGTTTAGGTGCAGGTGCAAATCCAGAAGTAGGGAAAAAGGCTGCTGAAGAGAGCCGCGAGCAATTAGAAGAGGTTCTACGTGGTGCAGACATGGTATTCGTCACTGCTGGTATGGGTGGAGGAACCGGTACGGGTGCAGCGCCAGTAATTGCACAAATTGCTCGTGAATTAGGAGCACTAACAGTAGGTGTTGTGACACGTCCATTTACGTTTGAAGGGCGTAAACGTCAAACACAAGCTATCGGCGGCATTGGTAGTATGAAAGAAGCTGTGGATACGCTAATTGTTATCCCGAACGACAAGCTATTACAAATTGTCGATAAATCAACACCAATGTTAGAAGCTTTCAGAGAAGCAGATAACGTACTTCGTCAAGGTGTTCAAGGTATTTCAGATTTAATTGCAACCCCTGGTCTTATTAACTTAGACTTTGCAGACGTGAAAACAATTATGTCAAACAAAGGCTCAGCATTAATGGGTATCGGTATTGCTACTGGTGAAAACCGTGCTTCAGAAGCAGCAAAGAAAGCCATTTCAAGTCCATTACTAGAATCATCTATCGATGGTGCTAAAGGTGTTCTTATGAATATTACAGGTGGCTCTAATCTTAGCTTATTTGAAGTACAAGAAGCGGCAGATATCGTAGCTTCTGCATCTGACGAAGAAGTAAATATGATTTTCGGTTCTGTTATTAATGAAAACCTTAAAGATGAAATCATTGTTACAGTTATCGCAACTGGTTTCTCAGAGGAAGCTTTACAGCAACAACGTAATACAACAAAACCATCGCTCAATATAAATAGGCAATCTGCTCCACAACAACAAGCACCGATTCGTGAACAACGACAAGAAGTGCATGTTCAACAAGAGCAGCCACGCCAAAATCAGCAACATTATGCACAGGATGACATGCTTGAAGTCCCAGCATTTTTACGCAATCGCAAAAATCGCGGTTAATTGAAAAAACAACTTCTAAAAAGCTCGTATTTTACATATGTAAAATACGAGCTTTTTATTTTTGTTGTCGAGATGTTCATTTGTGTAAGGAAACCATGTATTTTGTCAAAACATTTTAAGGAAATGGTGCGATTGTTTGACAATATTTGTGGGAGTAACATGCTAACTTTGTAAGTAGGAGGCGGCTGTTATGTATGGAGAATGGCTGGTGCTCATTAATACGCTTTTCAATCTAGCAATACTCACGTTTACCGCAAGAGTAACAGGGGTTTTGGTCAAGAATTCAAGATTATTAATGAGTTCATTTTGTAGTAGTTTAGTAGCTGTAATTGGCGGTCAAATGCTGTGGTCAACGGTACTTAGTTTTATATTGCTCATAGGTATAGCTTTTCGCTTTAAGATTCGAAGCTTCCAAAAGCAAGGACCGATCGTTTTAACAGCAACGATCGTTATCGGCGGATTGCTAACAGCACTACAACCCTATTTAAAAAATCTTTCTGCCAACCATTTTATAATGATTTGTTTTGTACTAGCAGTTTTAAATCTTGTTGCATTTTATAAGCAATGGGGTTTTGTTAAACTAGAACGTTTAAGTGGACAATTTGTATTTGATACAACTTTAAAAATCTTTGGTTCGATAATACCACTTTCAGCTTTTGTGGACACAGGAAACCAAGCAATCGAGCCGCTTTCAGGGAAACCTGTTCATTTCGTCTCTTATACAGCTCTAAGCCCACATTTACCTGCCGATTTTTGCAAATCATTAGTAGAATGGCAAGAAACAGATCCGTACAATGTATCTATGTTTTCAGAAGATTATCAGCGTTATATTCGATTTATTCATATCAATACCGTACAACAACAAACCGTTGTTCTAGGTTTTCGCTTTGATGAGTGGTTGATAAAGGGGGAGCCTTCACAGGTGAAATCGAATGAATATATCGTTTTAACAAAAAAAGCAAAAAATTTTCCACATAGCACAGCAGCAATTTTACATTTTTCAGCGCTTTCAAATAACTCATAGAGGGGGAGAACTATTGCTTCTTAGGCTACTTGCTAGCTTGAAAAAATTTTGGAGTAAGTTTCGTAGTCGTGAAACGTACTATATAGGGGGAAATGATTCATTGCCAGTGCCACTAAGTCGAGAAGAAGAAGTTACAGTCATTGCATCCTTTATGAAAGGTGATTTACGAGCTAGAGACACACTAATTGAACGTAATTTACGTCTTGTTGTTTATATTGCTAGACGTTTTGACAATACGGGAACGCCAATCGAAGATTTAATCAGCATTGGTTCTATCGGATTAATAAAGGCAATTGAAACGTTCAATACAGATAAAAATATTAAGCTTGCAACATACGCATCTCGATGCATTGAAAATGAAATTTTAATGCATTTACGAAAAACAAGTCGTATGAAGGGTGAAGTATCATTAGACGAACCTTTAAACTCTGATGCAGATGGAAATGAATTATTACTGTCAGATATTTTAGGTACGGAAGAGCACATTATTCTTGATAATGTGGAGAAAAAGATTGAACGGCAGCATATGTTCCATGCCATAAATTTATTAGGTGCACGTGAACGATATATTATGGAATGCCGTTTTGGTCTCAATGGAAAAATAGAAATGACGCAAAAAGAAGTAGCAGATCATTTAGGGATATCACAATCATATATTTCCCGTTTAGAAAAGAAAATTATTCAAGATTTACGTGAAAATTTAAATCAGCCAATTTCTTAGAAAGGGAAAATTATCCTACCTAAAATTGGTCATAGCTTTTGTGCATATTCTTGTTTCTCTCGGACAAACTGATGTCACGGTTTAGTCAGAGAATAACATCCGGAGGAATCGAATATGCGAACAAAAGTAGATCTTTGCGGCTTAGATACATCGACTTTGCCAATTTTAAAGCACGAAGAAATGAAGGAGCTCTTCATTCGTTTACAAGCCGGTGAAACTGAAATCAGAGAAGAGCTTGTCATGTGCAATTTAAGGTTAGTGCTAAGTATTGTTGGTAGATTTGCCTATAGAGGTGAACAGGCAGATGATTTATTTCAAGTAGGCTGTATTGGCCTCATGAAAGCCATTGATCATTTTGATTTAAAGCATAATGTAAGATTTTCAACATATGCTGTCCCAATGATCATTGGTGAAATTCGTCGCCATCTGCGTGATCATCATGCATTACGAGTATCTCGTTCTTTAAGGGATATTGCCTATAAGGCAATGCAGGCAAAAGAACAGTGGATAACCGAAAATTTGCGCGAACCAACGATTGAAGAAATTGCTGACATGATTGACATGAAAAAAGAAGATGTTTTATTTGCTTTAGATGCTATTCAAGACCCAATGTCATTACAAGAGCCCATTTATTCAGATGGTGGGGACGCTGTTTATATGATGGACCAATTACGTGATGATGATGTATCAGAAGATCAATGGGTTGCCTACGTGTCGGTAAAGGAAAGCTTGCAGAAACTAGATGAACGTCAGCAAATGATCGTGGCAAAACGATTTTATTATGGAGAGACACAAACTGAAATCGCTAAGGAATTAGGGATTTCACAAGCACAAATTTCACGTCTTGAAAAGAATGCAATTGAAACAATGCAAAAAGATTACAAATAAAAAATGCGCATCGAATTATTCGGTGCGCATTTTATCTTCATTCAATGAACAGTTGATACATAAATATAAAGAGACAGCAAAGTTTGGTGATAGAGAAAAATAATTTAGGTGAAAGAGTACTGGATAGAGGAGGTTATTTATTGCGGTTCTCAATGTTACAGCAAAAGGAAGTAATTGAAGCAGGAAATGGACGATTTATAGGATTTGTGGTAGATGCTGAAGTATCGAAAGAAACGGGCTATGTAACAGCATTTTTAATTGCTGAGCCCCGAAAATATCTTGGTTTTTTTAAAGGAGAAGAATCTGTAAGAAAAGTGTATATGAAAGATGTGCTTGTTGTTGGCAAGGATGTCATTCTAGTCAAGGCACTTTCCTAAATAGCTGACATAGGTCAGGCTATTCATTGATAAATCAAGCATTGCTTGTTACAATAAGAGAAACTAATGTTGTAAAGTTGGGAAAAACAGTGACAAAAATCTTAGCAAATTTAAACAAATTAAATGATTTAATAGCAGCAGCAGAAACAAGAGTCAATCGCGAAGCCAATAATGTCCAAATAATAGCTGTGACGAAAGAGGTTTCTGTAGAAAGAACGCAAGAAGCTATCGAAGCTGGATTGACTCATTTAGGAGAAAACCGACCGGAAGGCTTAAATCGTAAAATATCTGCGATTCAAGCTGATGTCAATTGGCATTATATAGGGTCCCTACAAACACGTAAAGTAAAACAAGTGATTAACAGCATTGATTTTTTACATTCATTAGATCGTTTGAGTTTGGCAGAAGAAATTGAAAAAAGAGCAGTAAAGCCCGTTAAATGTTTTATCCAAGTAAACGTTTCTGGGGAAGAATCAAAACATGGTTTAAGCATGGAAGAAGTATTACCTTTTGTAGAATCATTGAGAAGCTTTACAAAAGTCCAAGTTGTCGGTTTAATGACCATGGCACCAAACACAGAAGACGAAGCACTTATTCGTTCTGTATTTAAGCAATTAAAACAATGTCAACAGCAAATAGCCGAGCAAGGATTCGCACACGCACCTTGTACCGAGTTATCAATGGGCATGTCTAATGACTTTGAAATTGCGGTAGAGGAAGGGGCTACTTTTGTTCGAGTCGGAACGGCTCTTGTTGGAAATGAAAGAGGGGAACAGGATGAGCATGAAAAATAAAATTAAAAACTTCTTTTACCTTGAAGAAGAACTAGAAGAAGAAATCACGCAAGCTCCTATTCAGCAGCAACAACCCGTACAACAACAGCAACCGATTCATTCAGTAAAGCCTAAAAAAACAATTAAAGAACGTAAGGCATCGATCCATGAAATTGTGCCGCAAAGTACAGCTACTCCTAATAATATTGTTAGCTTGCAAGCTGCGATGAGTTCCAAGGGAGCAAAAGTTGTCTTAATAGAGCCTAGAGTCTATGCAGAAGCACAAGATATCGCGGAACATTTAAAAAATAAACGTGCAGCTATCGTCAATTTACAACGTATTGAACGAGAGCAAGGTAAACGCATTATTGATTTTTTAAGTGGCACAGTCTATGCCCTTGCAGGGGATATTCAACGTATCGGGAAAGATATTTTCCTTTGCACTCCAGATAATGTAGAAGTAACTGGTGAAATTACAAACTTTATTTTAGACGATAATTAATAGCGAGGATTGTAGTTTATATGACTTTTTTTATAATACTTGGTTATGTATCTTTAGCATTTAGGATTTATTCGTTTATGCTAATTGCATATATCTTAATGTCTTGGGTGCCTGCCGCTCAAAATTCAGCAATTGGACGAATGCTTGAAAAAGTGTGTGAGCCTTATTTGGGGATATTCCGAAAGTTTATCCCTCCGCTTGGTATGATTGATATTTCACCAATTGTGGCGATCTTTATGCTGAATTTTATTGAAAGAGGACTTGTTATAGTCATTCAGAAAATATTTCTTATGTTCGTATAGATATAAAATCCTCACGTTTTAGTGGGGGTTTTTTATTTATATGGAGTATAGAAAAAACGTAACAAAGAAATGTTGCCCTAAAGCTTTAAGCAGATGTCACAAATTTTAAAGGGTCCATTTCGAGTGAACTAGAAAAAATTTGATGCAATGATGTCAAAGTACCAATGATTGGGAATACTATGTTTATCTAATTATTGAAGCAAATAGGGACGATGAAAGAGGAGACAACAAGATGGAGCACTTGATTCAGCATTTTCGGAAAGATGAGCAACCTTTTATTGAACAGGTAATAAGCTGGCAGCGGGAGGTAGAGGATCGCTATGCACCTAAGCTGACTGATTTTCTTGATCCAAGACAGCGCTTTATAGTGACATCTATTATTGGACAGGATGACTCAATGAATACATTATGTGCAGGGCTATTTAATGAAGCAGAGAGACAACGTATGCTCATTTATCCAGCCTACTATGAGCCTACAGAGAAGGACTTTCAACTGACAGCTTTTACACTTCAGTATCCCGTTAAATTTGTACAATTACGCCATCCAGATGTTTTAGGAGCCTTATTATCATTAGGGTTAAATCGTAGTAAGTTCGGTGATATTCGCGTTAATGACCATCAGATTCAATTTGTCGTTGCACAGGAAGTGGCTGAATATGTGCGTCTACATTTAACTGGCATTGGTAAAGTAAAGGTACATGTTGAATCTCTTAAAGAACAGGAGCCTCTCCTTATCAATGAAGAGGAATGGTTAGAGGAATCTTACATAGTTACCTCCATGCGACTAGACGCTATTATTGCAACAGTTTTGAAAGTGTCTCGTCAAAAGGCACAAGCTTTAATTACAGGTAAAAAAGTGCGTGTAAATTGGACAGAGCGTGATGCCGTTGCTTTTGAATTACAAGAAGGGGATATTCTATCGATAAGAGGAAGCGGTCGTATGAAAATAATTATGACAGAAGGCCGTACAAAAAAAGATAAAATCCGTCTACAAGTCGGTCGATTGGCCCAAAAAAGCTAAAAGAAAAGTAAATTTCATTAATTTATACTGCTAAGTTGTCGGAAGAATTGTATAATAGGAAATACGAATGTACACGAAAAGGAGAGAAGGATTGTATGCCATTATCACCTATTGATATACATAATAAGGAGTTTACAAAAGCTTTCAGAGGCTATGCTGAAGATGAAGTAAATGAATTTTTAGATCAAATCATTAAAGATTATGAAATTTTGTTGCGTGAAAAAAAAGAGGTTGATAAGCAACTAGAAATGGCCTTAGAACAAGCGAGGCATTTTAGCACTTTAGAAGAGACCTTACAGAAGTCTATTGTTGTTGCGCAAGAAGCAGCAGATGAAGTGCGAAGAAATTCTCAAAAAGAGGCAAAGCTTATTGTCAAAGAGGCAGAGAAAAATGCTGATCGAATCGTTAATGATGCTTTAACGAAAGCGCGTAAGGTAACGATTGAAATTGATGAGCTTAAAAAACAGTCAAAAGTTTTCCGTAATCGTTTCAAGATGCTAGTCGAAGCTCAGCTCGATTTATTAAATGCGGATGATTGGGATCATTTACTTCAGTATGATATCGATTTAACAGAGATTCAAGCATCTGTAGATGAAGCGCAAGAATCAGAAGATATGTAGCTTTACTTTTCATTAAGATGATCAAATTTAAATGAAACTTGACGCGATTGTTTGAATTTCATATACTTTGTAATAGTAATTATTTTGTACAGACATATGCATAGAAGCAGAGACGAAGACAGTATTTGTTAGGCGTGGTGAAGCGATTTGGGGATAGTGGAAGCCCAAACAAGCAACTAACAATGAATATCACTTCCGAGCTAAATAACTGAAAAAAGTAAGTTATTTCGTGGTGCACGACGTTAATGTGCTTGAAAGAGGTAGTGCAGCCTAATGGATTGTGCTACAAGTAGGGTGGTACCGCGAGTAGAAGCTTCTCGTCCCTTAGTGGGATGAGGGCTTTTTTTATTTGTCCGCGAATCGTTTCAGATAAGTAAGCCTATAACTGTCGTAAGAGAATAGTGTCGATATGCTTTATGTAAATTAAAGGAGGATTTTTTATGGTTGAATACAAAGATACGTTATTAATGCCAAAAACGGATTTCCCAATGCGTGGAAATTTACCAGCAAATGAGCCGAAAATGCAAGAAAAATGGAATGAAATGGATATTAATAAATTGCAGATGGAGCGTACAGAAGGACGTCCTGAATATGTACTTCATGATGGCCCTCCGTATGCAAATGGTGATATTCATATTGGGCATGCATTGAATAAAGTATTAAAGGATATGATTACCCGTCATCGTTCAATGACTGGCTACCATGTTAATTATATTCCTGGTTGGGATACGCATGGTCTACCTATTGAACAAGCATTGACAAATAAAGGTGTTAAACGTAAAGAAATGTCAGTAGCAGCTTTCCGTCAACTTTGTGAAGAATATGCATATGAGCAAATTGACAATCAACGAAATCAATTCCGTCGTTTAGGTATCCGTGGTAATTGGGAAAACCCTTATATTACATTGAAACCTGAGTTTGAAGCTCGCCAAATTGAAGTATTCGGAAAGATGGCGGAAAAAGGGTATATCTATAAAGGCTTAAAACCAGTATATTGGTCTCCGTCTTCTGAATCTGCTCTTGCTGAAGCAGAAATTGAATATAAAGATATTAAATCGCCTTCTATTTATGTAAGCTTTGCTATTAAAGATGCAAAAGGTGTTGTACCAGCAGATGCTAAATTTGTTATTTGGACAACAACTCCTTGGACATTACCAGCAAACTTAGGGATTTCTTTAAATCCTGAGTTTATGTATGTTGTCGTTGCAGTAGCTAATAAAAAATTCATCATTGCAAAAGATTTATTAGAAACTGTGGCAACTGCACTTGAATGGGAAGCGTATGAGGTTATTCAAGAAGTGAAGGGTGAAGTATTAGATCGTATTGTCGCTCAACATCCTTTCTATGATCGTGATTCACTTGTAATGGTAGGCGAGCATGTTACTGCTGACGCAGGTACTGGCTGTGTTCACACAGCTCCTGGACACGGGGAAGACGATTATCATATTAGTAAGCAATATGGTTTAGACATTCTGAGCCCGCTTGATAATAGTGGCTGCTATACGGATGAAGCACCTGGGTTTGAGGGCGTCTTTTATAATGATGCCAATAAACTAGTAACAGAAAAGCTAAAAGAAGTAGATGCATTAGAAAGTCTTGGGTTTATTTCACACTCATACCCACATGATTGGCGTACAAAAAAACCAGTTATTTATCGTGCCACACCGCAATGGTTTGCGTCTGTTGAAGCGTTCCGCGGGGAGCTCTTAGAGGCTGTTAAAGCAACTGCATTTACACCAGCTTGGGGAGAAACACGTCTTTACAATATGATTCGTGACCGAGGAGATTGGGTAATTTCTCGTCAACGTGCTTGGGGTGTACCAATTCCAATTTTCTACGCTGAAAATGGGGAGCCAATTATTACACCTGAAACAATTAGCCATATTTCAGCACTATTCCGTGAGCATGGCTCAAATATTTGGTTCAAAAAAACAGCAAAAGAATTGTTACCGGAAGGCTTTACACATCCAGGTAGTCCGAACGGTGAATTTACAAAAGAAAATGATATTATGGACGTATGGTTCGACTCAGGTTCTTCACACCAAGGTGTACTTGTAGAACGTGGCATGAAGTACCCTGCTGATTTATATTTAGAAGGCTCAGACCAACACCGTGGATGGTTTAACTCTTCTCTTATTACATCAGTAGCTATTAACGGTTTTGCACCATATAAAGGACTTTTAACACATGGTTTCGTTCTTGATGGCGAAGGTCGTAAAATGAGTAAATCCTTAGGGAATGTCATCATTCCGCAAAAAGTAATGGATCAATATGGAGCAGATATTCTTCGTCTATGGGTTGCTTCTGTAGACTATACTGCTGACGTGCGAATTTCTATGGATATGTTGAAGCAAGTATCAGAAGTATATCGTAAAATTCGTAACACTTTCCGTTTCCTACATGGCAATATTGCTGATTTCGATCCAACAAAAGACCGTGTAGCCTATGCAGAGCTTCGTGAAATGGATCAATATGTATATATGCGTTTACAGGATGTTTTAAAAACTGTTCGTACTGCATATGATCGTTATGATTTCGCTGCTGTATATCATGTTGTGAATAATTTTGTAGCAGTGGAACTATCTTCATTCTATTTAGATATTGCAAAAGATGTTGTTTACATTGAAGGTTCTGACAATAAAGATCGACGTGCTATGCAAACAGTTATTTATGATACGTTGATGACTTTAGTTAAAATTATGACACCAATTATCCCTCATACTACAGATGAAATGTGGTCATACTTACATGCTCAAGGTACTGTAGAGGAAGCTTCTGTTCAATTAACGGATTTCCCAGAGGAAGATGTACAAGCGAATTTTGAAAATCTTCGTGCAAAATGGGAAAAAATCATTGATGTACGTGATGATATTTTAAAAGCATTAGAAGAGGCTCGTAATGCTAAAACGATTGGTAAATCTCTTGAAGCAAAAGTAACAGTATATGCAAAAGAAGATGTTGTGGCATTATTGAACGATGCGAACATTGACTTTGCACAACTATCTATCGTTTCTGCTTTTGAGGTAGCTACAATCGAAGAAGTACCAGCAGATGCTTTGGTACTTGAACATGTATCCATTGTTGTTGAGAAGGCTACAGGTGAGAAGTGCGAACGTTGCTGGTCTATTTCAGAAACAGTTGGTGCGAATGCGGCACATCCTACAGTATGTGCTCGCTGTGCAGAAGTAGTAGAAAAATATTACGCATAAGTGGAATCAGTGAATAATAAGAATCTGCATTCTATGTAGCTTATAAGCAAGTCTCCTTTAGGGGGCTTGCTTTTTTCATGTGGTTTTTGCAGATTCTTGAAAAACTACATCCTACTTAAACAAAATTTCCTTCGTATTGCGGTAGTCTGTTGGCGATATTCCAACATATTTTTTAAAGGTTAGACTGTAATAATTCGGTGTATTAAACCCACAGGTGGAGGAAATTTTTTCGACCGTATAATCAAACTTTCGTAAAAAGGGTAAAGTCTTGATAATACGTGTAAAGGCAACATAGTCAACAAAATTACGACCCGTTTCTTTTTTAAATAGCCTGCTAAAATGTGTTGGGCTAAAGCTTATATATTTCGCAACTTCACTTATAGAAAGCTGTTCGTCAAAATGCTCTTCTATAAATTGAATAGCTTTTTGAAGCTGTGGATGCTTCGTTAAATCTTCATAATATCGTATATGAATGTTATCAATAGGCGGTTTTCTACGAGCTTTTCGTGCCTGACTATAGGATTCCTTCACTTGCATAGCATCCTGAAATACACCTCCAACCCCCATAAAAAGATGGATACAATGGTCCTTTTTTAGTGTTTCGATGACCTCTAATAAACATGCTTTGCCCTCTGGCCAATGTTTGAATGAGTTATAGTCATTAGGTATTCGCAAAAGAAAAAGCAAATAGCGTTCAAAATGTAAAAAGGACAACGGCGCTTTATCTGCAAATTTCTGTTGAATAACAGTTGTAATGAGGCTACTTGCATCTTGTGGATGAGCTTTTTTTTCATTGACATCGATATAGCCCTGTATTAAGAACACCATATTAGGGATACAGTTAGGCGATAAAAAGGATGCAGATTGAATGATTTCCTGTTCATTATCAATCTCACCGCGTATAAGACGTTTTAAAAATGCTTCTCGAAATGGAGAAGTTTGGTTATGGGATATTTGTTGTGTCAGTTCAAGCATGGTAAGTGTACTAGCCTTTTCTTCCAGATAGGCAGTGTGTAACTTTTTTACAATACGTAAAAATTTTGATTTTTGTAATGGTTTAATGAGAAGTGCAGGTAAAACTAATTCAATTGCTATACCAGTCGAGTAGGTGAGGTGTTCTGTAACAATTGGGACAATTATACTATTAGGATAATTTCTTTTTAGTCGCTTAATCTTAACCCAATCAAATAACCGATTGACTTCATAGACAATAATAGTGTCATCTTCTGGTTTAGGCTCTTTACACTCCATTAAAGCGCTTGGTAAAACTTCTTCTAACCAATCTCTCATTTGTTGCTTATCCAATGAGCTTTCCATAAACCATACCACCTTTAAAATGCTACCAGCCTCCTAAGAATAAAATTGATAGAAATATTTTAACTTAAAATAGCATTTTTTTGTACTAATACAGCAATATTTTATACCTATATTGAAGTTGAAATAGAATAGAATAATTGTAGTGAATAATAATTTGAAATTTCAGATAATTATTTACTGAAATAAAAAGGGGGAGTTGGCTATGGCAGAAGTCGGGAGTCATGATTACGAATATGTGGAGGCAGGCACCATTGATGTAAAGGATCTTCCACCTCTAGATGCGGCGACAAATAAAATTATGAAAGATGAATTTACAACAGGTTTAGGCTTATCGGTATTTTATTTTATATTGATTTTTAGTATCCCAGTTATGAATTGGTTTGCACCGGAATTTGCCTTTAAGAAAATGTGGGGTGGAATGACGGTAACCTGGTTTGTGACAACCGTTGTGATGATGGCAATGGCATTTATTATCGCTTATGTGCATACTTCCATGTACGAAAAGCGCCTAAAAAAATATGATCTAGCCAATAAGTAGTTGAAATAAGGGGGATAAGTGAATGATAGAAGCTCTTTTAGAACCAAAGATGTTAATGACCATTGCATTAATGGGAACGATTGTATACATTACGTATTTAACAAAAAGAAATGCAACAGCATCGGATTTCTTTGTAGGAGGAAGAAGCTTTGGGTGGTTTACAAATGGTTCTGCAATTGGCGGGGATTATTTAAGTGCAGCCACATTCCTTGGGATTGCAGGCTTAACATTTCAACTAGGATATGATGGGGCTTATTACGCTTTTTGTTTCTCCATTGGTTTAACCTTATTAGCTATTTTCGTAGCGGGTCCTTTGAGACGATTTGGTGCATTTACGGTAGCAGATTTTTTGGGGTATCGTTTTCATAGTAAACGTGCACGACTAGTAGCAGTCGCGGTAGTATTAGCCATTTCAGGCTTTTATGCGGCTCCGCAACTATTAGGTGCTGCTCAAATTTTAAGTATGTTTTTTGGCACTTCCTATGAATTTGGCATTATCTTTACATGTGTAGTCATGATTTTTTATGTAGGTATTGGTGGAATGAAAGGAACAACCATTAACCAAGCCTTGGAGCTATGGATTCGTCTTGGTGCATTTATTGTCATGTTAGTAGCAGCGGTATATAGTGGTTTGCATTACGATAAAATTCTTGCAGCTATTAATTCCTTTAGCGGTCCTATTTCAGGCACATCCCCATATGCTTTAGATGGGAATGAAGTTAATTTTGATGGTGCTGCTTGGACAGGGACAGGCTTTTATTTCCCAACATTTTGGCAAACGATTAGCATGACGATTGGTTTAGCTTTAGGAACCATTGGACTCCCTCATATTTTATTGCGCTTTTATACGAATCCAAGTGCAAAAGCAGCACGAAAATCTGCCCTGATGGCTATAGGAATTGCTAGTACATTCTTTTTTTTAGCCGTTTATTTAGGAGTTGTTGGTCGTTCCATTTTCATTTCGGGAACAGCTAGTGAAGAGGTTATGCGTGATCTTGTACTTGGCGGAAACAATATGGTGATACCAACTACAGCGTTAGCTCTAGGTGGTAAATGGTTGCTGGGCTTAGTTATTGCGGGGGCATTTGCAGCTATTTTCTCTAATCTTTCAGGTCTTTTTATTACAAGCTCTGGGGCACTCGCTCATGATTTATATGCGAACATTATGAAAAAAGACATTACGCAAAAACAGCGTGTCATTGCTGGAAAAGTAGCTATCGTACTATTAGGTATTTTATATGGGGCACTTGGGCTCCTTGTTAAGGATGCATCTATCGGTCATTTAGTGGCGCTCGCCTTTACAGTAGCAGCAAGTACATTTACGCCAATATTTATTTTAGGGATTTGGTGGAGAGGCATGACAGAGAAAGGAGCCATTGCAGGATTACTTATTGGACTTGGCGTATCTATGTGGATGATTTTTTTACCAGGAACTTTACCGAGTTTCTTACAGTTTAAAATTCCAGGAATTGTAACGGTTCCTGTAGGCTTCTTATCCGTTATTATTGTGTCACTATTAGATCGAAAGGTACCTGCTGATGTCAATGAATTTATGAAGCGAGTCCATTCAAAAGAATCTGAAACAGTATAAGACAATAAATTTGGCTATTTCTATTGCTCGAAAAGTGATAGAGATAGCTTTTTTGTATTTTCAAGACATTTGGAATCGCCATATTTTTGATGTGATATTAGTTATTGTGAATGGTGCTGATATGGTAGAATAGGTTAGATGTTGAGCGAACGGAGGAATGTTTGTGTATAAATATTATGGATTGGCTGCCTTTGTCGTATTATTGGATCAATGGACAAAGTGGTTGATTGTGAAAAATATGGAGTATGGTGAACGTATTGCTGTAGTAGATCCATGGTTTGGCATTTTATCACATCGTAATAGAGGTGCAGCATGGGGAATGCTAGAAGGGCAAATGTGGCTGTTTAGCATCGTGACAATTGCCGTTATCTGTGCCATTGTCTATTTTTATCATAAAGAAGCGAAAGGGAAGCCAATTTTTCAAGTGGGCTTAATGCTATTACTTGGTGGAGCAATAGGGAACTTTATCGATCGTTTATTTAGAGGAGAAGTGGTTGATTTTGTAGATGTTTTAATTCCGATTATTCAGTATGATTTCCCAATTTTTAATGTGGCAGATGCTGCGTTGACCATTGCTGTTGTTATACTAATGATTGGCTTGATTAGGGAAGATAAAAAAGAGAAGAAACAGGTGAAACAATGACGGAAGTAACATATACAATCGAAGAACAACAGCAAGGAGAGCGCATTGATAAAGCACTTTCAAGCTTACAATCTGAATGGTCGCGCACACAGATTGGGAACTGGATTAGTGACGGAAATATCAAGGTAAATGGCGATGCTGTGAAAGCAAAATATAAGGTAAAAGCGGGGGACGTTATTGCTATTGATGTACCAGAAGCTGAACCACTTGATGTAATCGCAGAAAACCTAGCACTGGATATTGTTTATGAGGATGCTGATGTTCTTGTTGTGAATAAACCAAAGGGTATGGTCGTTCATCCAGCACCAGGGCATATGACAGGGACGCTAGTAAATGGGTTGATGTATCAATGTAAAGATTTATCGGGTATCAACGGGATTATGCGTCCAGGTATAGTCCATCGTATCGATAAAGATACATCAGGCTTATTAATGGTTGCCAAAAACGATGTAGCCCATGAATCGTTAGTGGATCAGTTAGTCAATAAAACTGTTACTCGTAAATATATTGCTCTTGTACATGGGCATATTGCACATGATAAAGGGACTATTGATGCGCCAATCGGTCGTGATCAAAAAGACCGTCAGAAGCAGGCTATTGTCGATAATGGTAAACATGCTGTTACGCATTTTCATGTGGTAGAGCGCTTTGGTGATTATACGCTTGTAGAATGTCGTCTAGAAACAGGACGAACACATCAAATTCGTGTGCATATGAATTATATCGGTTTCCCGCTTGTTGGGGATCCAAAGTATGGACCGAAAAAGACAATTGATTTTGGTGGACAAGTTCTTCATGCAGCAACGCTAGGCTTCAATCATCCTTCTTCAGGTGAATACTTAGAGTTTGAAACGCCACTTCCTGCTGATTATGAGCAATTATTAAATGAATTACGAAATAGGCATTGACGTATACGCAAAGAAAGTCTATACTAACGACAGTGAATGAACAAACTAATTAAATATTCACCTTTAATAGCAGTCCAGAGAGGCTGAGAAGGGACATGTGATAGTGTTGCAAAAAATTTGTGCTGCAAATTTTTTTTCGACATGCTTTTTAAACACGTATACAACCCTCTCAGGCTATTCGCCTCGAGAGGTTTTTTTATGGACACATGCTCACAATAGATTGTAGAGAGGGGGAAACGAATTTGGCTCAAAATGAATTGTTAGATGGCCCATCAATGGCACGAGCATTAACACGTATTGCTCATGAAATTATTGAACGCAACAAAGGAATCGATGAATGTATTTTAGTTGGCATTAAAACACGAGGTGCTTTTCTAGCCAAACGCTTAGCACAACGAATTGAAAAAATCGAAGGTAAACCAATTCGTACTGGGGAGCTTGATATTACACTTTACCGGGATGATTTAACAACGAAACATGAAAATGAACAAGCACATGTTGAGCAAGTTGACATTGAGCATGAAGTGAAAAATCAAAAGATTATTTTAGTCGATGATGTTCTTTATACAGGACGAACAGTTCGTGCAGCACTAGACGCTATCATGGATTTAGGAAGACCTGCTCAAATTCAATTAGCTGTTCTAGTTGATAGAGGACATCGAGAGTTACCAATCAGAGCAGACTACGTGGGGAAAAATGTTCCGACTTCTGGCTCTGAGCGCATCATTGTCAATTTACAAGATGTAGATGGAGAAGATGGCGTTATTATTTATAAAGAAGACGAACAATAAAGTGAGGAAACAAAATGTCAAATGCAGTATTAGATATTAAGGATAAGCCAACCCCACTTCAGCTAGTGACATTAAGCTTCCAGCATATGTTTGCCATGTTTGGGTCAACAATCTTAGTGCCACAGTTAGTAGGTCTTAGCCCTGCAATTGCCCTTTTAACAAGTGGGATTGCAACAATATTCTTCCTATTAATTACAAAATTTCAGGTACCCGCTTACTTAGGCTCCTCCTTTGCCTTTATTGCTCCAATATTACTGGCGGCAGGTGGTTTGAATGAGGATGGCTCCAGTGTAAACCCTGGAAATGCCATGATTGGCGCAATGGCTGTCGGAATCACGTACGGAATCGTATCTTTAATCATTTGGAAAAGTGGTTATAAGTGGATAATGAAAATTTTGCCACCGATTGTAGTAGGACCAGTAATTATGGTTATTGGACTTGGACTATCGGGTACGGCCGTGAATATGGCGATGAATGTTAACGGGGAATATAGCTTTTTACATTTCTCTGCCGCTTTAGTCACAGTCTTCACAGCAATTATCTTCACGATTTTCTTTAAAGGAATTTTAAGTACAATGCCAATTTTGATGGGCTTAATCGTAGGTTATATTTACTCCATGATTGTCGACATTGTAGATTATACACCGATTGCCAACGCAAAATTCTTTGCTATGCCGGACTTCTTGCTACCAGGTGTACATTATGAATTTGAAATCACAACAAAAATTCTACTTGTCATGGTACCAATCGTGATTGTAACGATTTCTGAACATATTGGTCATCAGCTTGTATTAGGGAAAGTAGTTAACCGTGATTACATTAAAGAACCTGGTTTACACCGTTCCCTACTAGGTGATGGACTTGGCACATTCGTAAGTGCATTAATCGGTGGTCCACCTAAAACAACTTACGGTGAGAATATTGGTGTTCTAGCAATTACTCGTGTTTATAGTGTGTACGTTATAGCAGGTGCTGCAATAGTAGCCATATTACTATCATTCTTCGGGAAAGCAATGGCAGTGATTGCAACTATTCCAACCGCAGTATTAGGTGGAGTGTCCATCTTGCTCTTCGGTATTATCGCAGCTAGTGGTTTACGTATGCTTGTAGATAATCATATTGATTTTGGAAATAGTCGTAATCTAGTGATTGCTTCAGTGATTTTAGTCATCGGGATCGGCGGTGCAAAGTTCGTCATTTCAGAATCATTGAGTATTGAAGGAATGGCACTAGCTGCCATCATCGGTGTCCTATTGAATGCCATATTACCAGGTAAGAAGGAAGCCGAAAAACCCGTACCATACAATCAAAATAAAAATTCATAGTAGTACCTTTTAATGAATTGTCCAGAGAGGCAAAAAAAGGGAAGTTGTGGATAGGCTAAAGTAAGGATGATTCCCTGCTGTAGTTTGTCACGCCTCCTTATGCCTCGTTGATGACATCAACGGGGCTTTTACTTTATGAAAAGAACGTCATACATAGACGTTCATGACACACAACCTTATGGGGGTCACATGATGAAGAACTTATTATCGATGGAACATTTAACAACAGAAGAGATTCACCACATCCTAGATCTTGCGCAAGCTTTTGAAAATGGTGAAACATCATCGTTATCTCGGACATACAACGTTGCCAACTTATTTTTTGAACCAAGTACACGGACAAAATCAAGCTTCGAAATGGCTGAGCATAAAATTGGCTGTCATATCATTCCTTTCGATGCGGGATTTTCGAGTGTTACTAAAGGGGAGACCATGTACGATACGGTCAAAACTTTAGAAATGATAGGTTTAGATGCAGTCATTATTCGAGCATCAGAGGATGAATATTATAATGAGCTACTAAATGGTATTAATGTAGCAATCATCAATGCAGGGGACGGTGCAGGACAGCATCCATCCCAATCATTATTGGATCTATATACAATAAAAAAAGAGTTTGGGTATTTTGAAGGGCTCAATATTACGATAGTTGGAGATATCTCACATAGTCGAGTAGCAAAATCAAACGCCCATGCATTGCAACGTTTAGGGGCAAAAGTGCACTTCCTTTGTCCAGAAGAATGGGCAGGAGGATTTGAAGCGCATCATTCTTGGGATGATCTAATCGAAATTAGCGATGTCATTATGCTATTACGTGTGCAACATGAACGTCATAAAGTAAATAAAAGCTTTTCGAAAGAAGGCTACCATCAAGAATACGGCTTAACAATAGAACGAGAAAAGCTAATGAAAGAATCAGCTATTATTATGCATCCAGCACCAGTGAATCGTGATGTAGAAATTGCTTCTGAGCTTGTAGAGTGTGGACGCTCTCGAATATTCGAGCAGGTGCGAAATGGAGTCTATACACGGATGGCAATTGTGGAAACAATTTTAAAGGGGAGAGAATAACATGAAAAAAGTACTTCGAAATGTACAAATGTTAAATGAACAAGGTGAGCTGCAAACAGTCAATATCGCCATGGCAGATGGAAAAATTACAGCAATTGGCCAAGAGGTAACGGTAGTAGATGCAGAGGTCATTGAAGGAAATGGCTTGATTGTAGCACCAGGGTTTGTCGATGTGCATACACATTTACGAGAGCCAGGCTTTGAACATAAAGAAACAATAGCGACAGGGTCTGCCTCTGCAGCAAAGGGTGGCTTTACGACAATTTGTGCCATGCCAAATACGAAGCCGGTACCAGATTCAGTGGAAAACATGCAGCTTATTAATGGGCTGATTAAAGAAAGTGCTGTGATTCGAGTACTTCCATACGGTTCACTAACAAAGGATATTTCTGGGGAAGTTCGAACAAATGTGGAGGAGTTAAAAGCATATGGAGCTGTAGCGTTCTCAGATGATGGTGTAGGAATTCAGCTTGCTTCAACCATGTACGAGCAAATGAAGGATGCTGCCAAGCACGACATGGTAGTTGTGGCCCATTGCGAGGATAATTCATTAATTTATGATGGGGTTATGCATGAAGGAAAGCGTAATAAGGAGCTCGATCTTCCGGGGATTCCATCCATTTGCGAATCCGTTCAAATTGCACGAGATGTACTGCTTGCTGAGGCTGCAGGTGCACGCTACCATGTTTGTCACGTATCAACAAAAGAATCCGTTCGTGCGGTAAGAGATGCAAAGGCAGCCGGAATTCGTGTAACAGCAGAGGTTTGTCCGCATCATTTATTACTCGAAGAAATGGATATTCCATCCGATGATGCAAACTGGAAAATGAATCCACCATTGCGTGGGGCTGATGACAAAGATTCACTGCATGTAGCACTACTAGATGGAACTATCGATTGTATTGCAACAGACCATGCACCACATACAGTGGAAGAAAAATGCTGTGGTATGGTGGGGGCACCGTTTGGTATTGTAGGTTTCGAAACAGCTTTCCCACTACTATATACACAATTTGTTGAAACAGGGAAATGGACTTTAAAACAATTAATAGACTGGATGTCAGTGAAGGCAGCTGAAATTTTTGATCTACCCTATGGCACATTAGCAGTGGGTGCTTCAGCGGATATGATTTTAATAGATATTCAAAAAGAACAAACAATTGATGCAGAAGGCTTTGTATCAAAAGGACGTAATACACCATTTAACGGTTGGGTTGCAAAAGGTTGGCCGGTCCTAACAATTTTTGAAGGAAATATCGTATATCAGGAGGCAGAGTAATGAAAAAACGTTTACTAGTTTTAGAGGATGGCACAGTATTTACAGGTACAGCATTTGGGAGTGATCGCGCTTCACAAGGTGAGGTTGTATTTACGACAGGTATGACGGGATATCAAGAAACTATTTCAGACCCTTCGTTCTATGGTCAAATTGTTACATTGACGTATCCAATGGTAGGAAACTACGGCATTAACCGAGATGATTTTGAATCCATTACGCCAGCTATACGTGGATTTGTTGTACGCGAACTTGCTAAAACGCCTTCTAACTTCCGTTGCGATTTAACGTTAGATGAGTATTTAACATCAAAAGATATCCCGGGTATAGAGGGGATTGATACGCGTAAATTAACACGTATTATTCGTAGTAAAGGATCAGTAAAGGCGATTTTAACAGCGGCCAATGAAGAGGTAAATGTGAGTGAAGTTGTGACGCAACTGCAAGCGACACCAGCTATAACACACCATGTACGTGAAGTATCGCCAAAAGCAGCCTATCCATCACCTGGTCGAGGTAAACGAGTGGTCTTAATTGACTACGGTATGAAACATGGCATCCTTCGAGAATTAAATAAACGTGATTGTGATGTACTAGTAGTTCCTTACAATACATCAGCTGAACAAATTTTAGCTTGGCATCCAGATGGCATTATGCTCTCAAACGGACCAGGGAATCCAGAAGATGTCCAAGAGGGAATAGAAACAGTACGTAACTTAATTGGAAAAGTGCCAATGTTCGGGATTTGCTTAGGTCATCAAATCTTTTCCTTAGCAAGTGGAGCGAAAGCCTTTAAACTACCGTTTGGACACCGTGGTGGCAATCATCCAGTAAAAGATTTACGCACAGGTCGTACAGATTTAACATCTCAAAATCACGGCTACGCTATTGATATCGAATCATTACAAGATACTGATCTAGAATTAACACATATCGCCTTAAATGATGGTACGTGTGAAGGGGTACGTCATAAAAAATATCCAATTTTTACAGTACAATACCACCCAGAAGCATCACCAGGACCAGAAGATTCAAACCACTTATTTGATGAATTTATTGAAATGATGGAAGTAGAAGCAGGGAAGGGGAAACAACATGCCTAAACGTACAGATATTGAAACAATTTTAGTAATCGGCTCAGGCCCAATCGTCATCGGGCAAGCAGCAGAATTTGACTACGCAGGAACACAAGCTTGTTTGTCATTAAAAGAAGAGGGCTACCGTGTTATCTTAATTAACTCAAACCCTGCCACAATTATGACAGATACAGAAATTGCGGACAAAGTTTATATCGAACCGATTTCTCTTGATTTTGTATCTCGTATTTTACGTAAAGAACGCCCAGATGCTATTTTGCCAACACTTGGTGGTCAAACTGGTCTTAACATGGCGATTGAATTAGATAAATCAGGCATTCTAGATGAGCTGGGTATAGAAATCCTTGGTACAAAACTAGATGCTATTCATAAAGCAGAGGACCGAGATTTATTCCGTAACTTAATGTACGAATTAGGTGCTCCAGTACCTGAGTCTGATATTATTCATTCCTTAGACGAAGCGAAAAGATTTGTAGTCAAAATTGGTTACCCTGTTATTGTTCGTCCAGCCTTTACGCTTGGTGGTACAGGAGGCGGCATTTGCTACAATGATCAGGATTTAGAGGAAATCGTAACATCCGGTCTTAAATATTCACCAGTAACACAATGTTTACTAGAAAAATCTATTGCAGGCTATAAAGAGATAGAATATGAAGTAATGCGCGATGCAGTGGACAATGCCATTGTAGTATGTAACATGGAAAATGTTGACCCAGTAGGAATTCACACGGGGGATTCGATTGTAGTAGCACCGACTCAAACTCTCTCGGATCGTGAAAATCAAATGCTACGTAATATTTCATTAGATATTATTCGTGCGTTAAAAATTGAAGGTGGCTGTAACGTCCAACTAGCACTTGATCCATATAGCTTCAACTACTATGTCATTGAAGTAAATCCGCGTGTATCACGTTCTTCTGCGCTAGCTTCTAAAGCAACAGGCTATCCAATTGCTAAGCTAGCAGCAAAAATTGCAGTTGGTTTAACATTAGATGAAATTAAAAACCCTGTAACAGGATCAACCTATGCTTGCTTTGAGCCAGCTCTTGACTATATTGTCGCTAAAATCCCACGCTGGCCATTCGACAAATTCGAATCAGCAAAGCGTAATCTTGGCACGCAAATGAAAGCTACTGGTGAAGTGATGGCACTAGGCCGTACATTCGAGGAAGCCATGTTAAAGGCGGTTCGTTCACTTGAAACAGGTCAAGTACACTTAGAGCTAAAGCACGCTGAAGACAACTCGGATTCTTGGATTGAAAAACGTATCCGCAAGGCTGGGGATGAGCGTTTATTCTTCATCGGTGAAGCATTACGCCGTGGTGTGACAATTGAACAAATCCATGAATGGTCAGCTATTGACTTATTCTTCTTAAACAAATTTAAAAACATTGTAGATATGGAACAAACGCTAGCTGACCATAAAAATGATAAAGAAGTGCTTCGTACAGCAAAACGTTTAGGCTTTGCAGATAAGAAAATTGCTGAGCTTTGGGACACGACAGAAGAAGCCATCTACGCATATCGTAAAGAGCAAGGTATTATTCCTGTCTATAAAATGGTTGATACATGTGCAGCAGAGTTTGAATCTGAAACACCTTACTTCTACGGCACATATGAGGAAGAAAACGAATCCATTAAGTCAGAAAAACCTTCTGTAGTAGTACTAGGTTCAGGACCTATCCGCATTGGACAGGGGGTAGAATTCGACTATGCTACCGTCCATTCAGTATGGGCCATTCAAGAGGCAGGCTATGAAGCTATCATTATCAACTCAAATCCAGAAACAGTGTCTACGGACTTCTCAATTTCCGATAAATTATACTTCGAGCCATTAACAATCGAGGATGTTATGCATATTATCGACTTAGAACAGCCAATTGGAGTTGTTGTTCAATTCGGTGGTCAAACTGCGATTAACCTTGCTGATAAGTTAGCTGCAAATGGTGTGAAAATCCTAGGAACTTCTCTAGAGGATATCGACCGTGCAGAAAACCGCGATAAATTCGAACAGGCTTTACGTGACTTAAACATTCCACAGCCACAGGGTGAAACAGCGGTTTCTACAGTTGAAGCACTTGCCATTGGTGAGCGTCTGGGCTTCCCAGTACTTGTCCGTCCTTCCTATGTTCTAGGTGGACGTGCAATGGAAATTGTTTACAACCAAGAAGAATTACAGCACTATATGGAGAACGCAGTGGAAGCATCTCCAGATCATCCGGTATTAGTGGACCGTTATCTAACAGGGCAGGAAATTGAAGTAGATGCTATCTGTGATGGAGAACATGTATTAATCCCAGGTATTATGGAGCATATTGAGCGCGCAGGGGTTCACTCTGGTGACTCTATATCAGTTTACCCACCACAGAAATTAACACAGTATCAAAAAGATACATTAGTAGATTATACAACACGTCTTGCAAAAGGTCTTGGAATCGTAGGCTTAATGAACATTCAATATGTAATTTCCCAAGGTGAGGTATATGTCATTGAGGTGAACCCACGTTCATCACGTACAGTACCATTCTTAAGTAAAATTACAAATATCCCTATGGCTAATATTGCAACGAAAGCAATTCTAGGGAAATCGATTGTCGAGCAGGGCTATCCAACAGGATTAGCCCCTGAGCAAAAAGGTGTATTTGTGAAAGTACCAGTGTTCTCATTTGCCAAACTACGCCGTGTAGATATAACATTAGGCCCTGAAATGAAATCTACTGGGGAAGTAATGGGCAAAGATGCAACATTAGAAAAAGCACTTTACAAAGGCTTAGTTGCAGCAGGAATGGAAATTCGCACAGAAGGAACAGTATTGTTTACGGTATCTGATAAGGATAAAGAAGAAGCAATCGCATTAGCAAAACGTTTCTCAACAGTAGGCTATCGCATTGTAGCTACTGAGGGAACAGCAAAAGCATTTGAAGCTGCTGGAGTGCGCACGGATGTTGTTGGCAAGATTGGTGCGAAGGGACAAACACTGATTGATTTAATCCAAAATGGCGAAGCTCAGCTTGTCGTTAATACATTAACAAAAGGTAAGCAACCAGCTCGAGATGGTTTCCGAATTCGTCGTGAGTCTGTAGAAAATGGCGTACCTTGTCTCACATCTTTAGATACGGCAGAAGCAATGGTACGTGTCATTGAATCTATGACATTTACAGCAGAAGAAATGCCAAAAGCGGAGGTAGTACACTAATATGATACGTCAAGAGAAAATGAGGGTCGTCTCCCAAAAGCAAATTGCGACAAACATTTTCGAACTGACACTTCATGGTGAACTGGTTCAGGATATGACTCCTGGCCAGTTTGTCCATGTAAAGGTGTCGGATTCGTTGGAGCCGCTTTTACGTCGACCAATTAGTATTGCAAATATAGATAAAGATAACAATGAATTTACAATGATTTATCGTGCTGAGGGTCGTGGTACCAAAGTATTAGCAACAAATCGTGAAGGTCAACAGGTCAATGTCCTCGGACCAATTGGAAATGGTTTCCCAGTAGATGCAGTAAAAGAGGGAGGAACAGCTCTACTAGTCGGAGGGGGAATCGGAGTGCCTCCACTACATGAGCTTTCCAAGCAATTAAACGCACGTGGTGTTAAAACAATACATGTGCTTGGCTTTCAAACGGAAGATGTATGCTTCTATGAAGAGGAATTCAGCACCCTTGGGGAAACGCATTATGTAACGGTTGACGGCTCTAAAGGGACAAAAGGCTTTGTGACAAATGTGTTAGAGTCTAGAGCACCTGAATTTGATGTCTTTTATTCTTGCGGTCCTCTCCCAATGTTAAAAGCACTTGAAGGCTTCTATCCAGAAAAAGAAGGTTATTTATCATTTGAAGAGCGTATGGGCTGTGGTATTGGTGCTTGTTTTGCATGTGTCTGCAAAACAACCGATCAAATAGCAAAAGACTATGTCAAAGTATGCTCTGATGGTCCAGTTTTCCCGAAAGGTACGGTGGCATTATGAGTCGTTTAAACATTCAATTACCAGGTTTAGATTTAAAAAACCCTATTATGCCTGCTTCCGGTTGCTTTGGTTTTGGACGTGAATATGCACAGCTTTACGATCTATCCAAGCTAGGGGCAATAATGATTAAAGCAACAACAGTTGAAACTCGTGCAGGTAATCCAACGCCGCGTGTGGCTGAAACAGCAGCAGGGATGTTAAATGCAATTGGGCTACAAAATCCTGGCATTGAAAAAGTGATGAATGAGGAATTGAAATTTTTAGAGGGCTATGATGTACCAATTATCGCCAATGTGGCTGGAACAGAGACTGCAGATTATGTAGAAGTAGCGAGACGTATTTCAGCAGCACCTAATGTCCAAGCTTTGGAGCTGAATATTTCATGTCCAAATGTTAAATGTGGTGGCATTCAATTTGGGACAGATCCAGACACAGCACGTGAGCTTGTCAAGGCGGTTAAAGCTGTATCCACTGTTCCTGTTTATGTGAAGCTATCACCGAATGTAACAAATATCGTAGACATTGCTTTAGCTGTCGAAGCGGGTGGCGCGGATGGCATAACAATGATTAACACTTTAGTAGGTATGCGTTTAGATGAGCGGACAGGGAAACCAGTCATCGCAAATGGCACAGGTGGTTTATCGGGTCCTGCTGTAAAGCCCATTGCCATCCGAATGGTTTATGAGGTGTACAAGGCTGTTAATATTCCGATAATTGGCATGGGTGGTGTGACAGAAGCACAGGATGTCATTGATTTTATGTCGGCAGGTGCTTCAGCTGTGGCAATAGGAACTGCAAATTTTGTGGACCACTTCGTTTGCCCAAATATTATTGATGAATTACCAGCAAAACTTGACGCACTTGAGGTAGAACATATAACAGATATTATTGGAAGGAGCCATCGTTGATGAATACTAAGCCTATACTAGCATTAGATTTTCCAGGAGAAAAAGAAGTATTCGATTTCTTAAAGCACTTCCATGAGCCTCTTTTCGTGAAAATTGGAATGGAATTATATATGCAAGAAGGGCCTGATATTGTACGCAAAGTAAAAGAGTTAGGTCATGATGTTTTCCTTGATTTAAAACTACATGATATCCCGAATACAGTAGGCTCTGCTATGAAGGGCTTAGCCAAACTAGGAGTGAATTTAGTAAATGTCCATGCGGCAGGTGGACGTCCAATGATGGAGGCTGCCCTAGAGGGTCTAGAAGCAGGAACACCTGTAGGCAAAGAACGTCCAGCATTAATTGCTGTAACACAATTAACATCCACAACAGAGGAGCAAATGCAGACGGAGCAAAGAATTGCTTTATCCTTACAGGAGTCTGTTCTACATTATGCACGTCTAACAAAACAAGCTGCCTTACAGGGTGTCGTTTGTTCGGTACATGAGGCTAAGGCAATAGCTGAAGTGTGTGGAGAGGATTTTCTTCGGGTAACACCAGGAATTCGTCTAGCCGGTGGCGCTGCACACGATCAAAAACGTATTGCCACACCGGATGGAGCAAAACGTGAAGGTTCGTCACTCATCGTTGTTGGACGTGCTGTAACAGGTGCACAGGATCCAGTAGCGGCATATAAAATCGTAAGTGAATTATGGGAGGCATAAATGATGACATTACAGAATGAAATTGCACACGCTATGCTAAAGGTGGGTGCTGTAGAATTAAATCCAACAGAATTATTTACATGGGCATCTGGTATAAAATCACCTATTTACTGTGATACACGTTTAACAATCTCTGACCCTGTTATTCGTAAACAACTTGCGACTGGCTTAGCAGCTGTAATTAAAGAGCATTTTGGAGCGACTGAAATAGTAGCTGGTACAGCAACAGCAGGTATCCCACATGCAGCATGGGTAAGTGATATTTTAGAATTACCAATGGTCTATGTACGCTCTAAAGCGAAAGAACATGGCCGTGGCAATCAAATTGAAGGAAAATACGCAGCGGGCCAAAAAGTAGTTGTGGTGGAGGATATCGTTTCTACTGGTGGCTCTTCCATTACAGCAGTTGAAGCATTGCGTGCAGCAGGCTGTGAAGTACTAGGAGTTGTTTGTGTCTACACATATAATCTTCCACGAGCTGAACAAGCATTTGATGAAGCTGGCATCCAATATGTCTCCTTAACTAATTTCGATTATCTGATTGAGGCAGCAAATGAATCAGGTGCTATTAGAGAAGAAGATATTCCATTCTTAAAAGAGTGGCATGCGAAATTAAAGGCAGGAGAGCTATAATAAAAAGCTGTTCTACTGGTTATTTGACCTGTAGAACAGCTTTTTTCTTCCTATTTAAATAGGGAGAGGGTATTTAAAATTGAATACTAAAGCCATTAAAACGATGTATACCTGTCCCAAAATGTACTAGATTATTTTCTCGAAGTGTAATAACTGCCTTTTTTACCTCTAATAAGATAGAAGGGTCAAGACCTAATGTGTGATGAGAACCAAAAATTTTCGTAAGCGAAGATAAGTTAGCTATTTTTTCTAAAGATTGGACTAAATCCTCGGGGCTAGTAGTTGGAAAAAATGCATAAATAGGTGCTTGATCATATAGTAAGTCCCCAGTAAACAAATAGCCATATTTATGATCCAAAAGAGCAATATGGCCAGGAGAATGCCCTGGTGTGTGGAGTATAGATAATTTTCGGTTCCCTATATCTATAATATCACCATCTTCTAAAACACCAGAAGGCTGTCCCTGAAAAGGCTTGTAGTCCGAAGGATTAAACGTTTTAGGTGTAGGTATCGTAATATTACGGCCAACATCCGTTCTAATCTGTTCGATAGATAATTTAGGGATACCATGGATTAGCCAATCAACCTCATCTTTATGAACATAAATATCATCAAACGCTCCGTGACTGCCAATATGATCCCAATGAACATGTGTTGTAATCACAGAAATGGGCAAAGAGGTTAATTGTTTACTAATCCTTTGAATATTATCAATCCCAAGACCTGTATCAATAAGAACAGCTTGTTTCTCCCCAAGCAATAAAAAGGAATGCACCTTTTCCCAATGACCATATTCACTTATAGCATACGTTTCATTATTGAGTTCCTCTACAGTAAACCATGCATCATTAATTTTTGCCATGACAGCCAACCTTTCCTTATGTTGAAATGAAAAATAATATAATAAAACTTTGTCATTGGAAATTTTAACATAAAATCATGTAATTTCCTTTTAAAATATTCTAAATAGTATTTCTATATTGAATATTAAAGAAAAATTCGGCAATTAGGAATAATTAAGAAGTATGGTAGATAGCTATAAACTAAAAGCTTTAAATTGTTTTCTTAAAGTAATTTGAAATATTAGCACTTCAACGTCCAAAATTATTCATTGAAAATAAAAATGTGTGAAATATAATTTTTCTATAAAAGTTAATTTGTTATTTTTTGCTATAAAACACTCATTTATTTGAGTTTAACTGTGTTTTATTTGTAAAAGTAAATTTGTGGTGTGAATTTTTTTGTTATATTTGAATAATTTATTTTTGTATAAATTATAACTTTGTAAAGATAAAGTAAAATATTTCTTAAAACGAAAATATAAAACGAGCATTTTTTAGAGGGAGATGTCTGGTGGAAATTTATAAGCTGGATTGAAATAATTTGAAAAAGGGACTTGCGTTTATACATGTTTTCTAGCTAAAATAATAGCACAGTTTAATTTTCAGATAATTCTATCAGCAACTGACGAGTTGAAGGCGAAAAAATTATTAAAATCATACTTGCCAATATAAAAATGAGGGGAGAAGAGAGAAAAACTAAATATGATTCTGATATAAAGTATCGTTTGTATTTTCAGAATATTGAATTATAGAGGAGAGATTGTTTGAATACAGCAAAAGACTTACTAACAATAACAAATTTGACTACAAGTTTTCGCATAAAAGATACATACCACGCTGCTGTAGATGATGTCTCACTTTCGCTTCAAAAAAATGAGGTATTAGCAATAGTTGGAGAATCAGGTTGTGGTAAAAGTACGTTAGCGACTACTATTGTAGGTTTGCACAATGAGGTTAATACAAAGGTTACTGGTGATATCTTTTATAATAATCAAAATTTAGCAAAATTGAATGACCAACAATTTAATAACTTACGTGGTAATGACATTGGGTTTATTTTTCAGGACCCACTATCAGCACTTAACCCTTTAATGAGAATAAGCGAACAAATTGAAGAAGGGTTAATCTATCATACAAAGCTTTCAAAACAACAGCGAAGTGAAAGAGTATTAGAACTACTCAATCAAGTTGGAATTGCAAATCCAGAACGCGTAGCTAGACAATTTCCTCATCAGCTATCGGGGGGGATGCGTCAGCGTGTCATGATTGCGATTGCCCTATCATGTAAGCCAGCTATATTAATTGCTGATGAACCAACAACAGCATTAGATGTTACCATTCAGGCCCAAATTTTGGACCTGTTAAAAGCATTACAGACTGAGACAGAGACAGGCATTATTCTCATTACGCATGATTTAGGCGTTGTAGCAGAGATGGCTGATCGTGTTGTAGTTATGTATGCAGGTGAAGTAGTGGAGGAGGCACCGGTTCAGGAATTATTCAATAATCCAAGGCACCCTTACACGCGTTCACTATTAAATTCAATTCCACAAACACATAGCGAAAATGAAAGACTCGAGGTTATTCAAGGGATGGTACCATCTTTAATCAATTTACCTCGAGAAGGTTGTCGTTTTTCAGGACGTATTCCGTGGATTGATGCATCTTCACACGAAGCAAAACCACAATTACATGAAATTGCACCAGGACATTTTGTGAGATGTACCTGCTGGAAACACTTTCATTTCGAAGGTGAAGAAGGGGGCGGGACTGTATGAGCTTTATGCAAATAAAAGATTTAAGTGTTCATTACCCAATACGTGGAGGATTTTTTAATACCGTTGTTGATCGCGTATATGCAGTGGACGGTGTAACAATGGAGTTCGAAAAGGGCAAGACGTATGGGCTAGTAGGAGAATCAGGATCAGGTAAATCAACAACAGGAAAAGCAATCATAGGTCTAGAAAAGATCACCTCTGGTCAAATTTTTTATGAGGGTGAAAATGTGACAAACCAACAGAGAAAACGTGATTCTGCCTATAACAGAGACATACAAATGATTTTCCAAGACTCTCATTCTAGTATGAATCCTAGAAAACGTGTTCTCGATATTCTAGCAGAGCCTATTCGGAATTTTATGAAGCTCAGTGATCAAGAGGAACGCAAACGTATTAAAGAGCTACTTGCTATTGTTGGGATGTCGGAAGATGTTTTACTAAAATATCCCCATGAATTTTCGGGTGGCCAAAAGCAACGTCTGGGCATTGCGCGAGCGGTTGCTTGTAACCCTAAAATGATTATTGCAGACGAACCTGTTTCAGCGCTAGATCTATCAGTACAGGCACAAGTATTGAATTTCATGAAAGATATTCAAAATGAGTATGGACTTACATACTTATTCATTTCCCATGATTTAGGCGTTGTTAAACATATGTGTGATCATATTTCTATTATGTACAAAGGACGCTTTGTGGAAACTGGTACAAGACATGATATTTATAAGAATCCGCAGCATATATACACGAACCGCCTTTTATCAGCCATTCCAAATATCGAACCAGAGACTAGGAATGAGCGTAAATTAATTCGACAGCAGGTAGAAGGAAATTATCAACAAGAGCAACATAAATACTATGATGAGCATGGAAAAGTCTATCCACTGAAATCCATTTCAGACACACATATGGTTGCAATGTCAGGAGGAATGTGAAATGTGGAAAACAATTGCTAGAAGAATAGTTTTAATGATTCCTCAAATGTTTGTGCTAAGCTTAATTATTTTTATCTTAGCGAAACAAATGCCAGGTGATCCTTTTACAGGGTTAATTACACCAGAAACAGACCCTGCACGTATTGAAGAACTTAGAATTCAAGCGGGTTATTATGATCCATGGTATGTACAATATTACCATTGGGTGATCAATGCCTTTCAGGGAGATTTTGGACAAAGCTATACATATAAACTTGCAGTGTCCTCATTGATTGGCGAGCGTGCATTAAACACTTTTTGGCTTGCCCTACTTAGCACCATTCTTGTTTATTTAATTGCTATTCCATTAGGAATGATAGCTGGACGTAAGCAGGATACATTGTATGATAAGTCGATTACTCTGTATAGCTTTATAAGCTATGCAATACCAACTTTTGTATTGGGCTTAATTTTCTTATATATCTTTGGATATCGTTTAATGTGGTTTCCGACGAGTGGAACAGTCGATGTAGGGATAGAACCCGGAACGCTCGAGTATTATTGGAATCGCTTGTATCATTTAATATTACCTGCAATGACGTATGCCATTTTAGCGACAACGACGATTATTCAATACTTACGTTCAGAAATTATTGATGCCAAGACACAGGATTATGTTAAGACAGCACGTAGTAAAGGTGTACCAATGAAAATCATCTACAGAAGACATATTTTCCGTAACTCTTTATTACCTATTGCGGCCTTCCTTGGCTTTACAATTACAGGCTTATTAGGCGGCTCGATTTTCATAGAGACAATTTTTGGCTTCCCGGGCATGGGGCAATTATTCATCCATTCCGTAACAAGTCGTGATTATAGTGTTATTACAGCTCTTGTTATGCTTTATGGCTTCTTGGCGTTATTAGGTAGTCTATTGTCAGATATAATTATGAGCATTGTTGATCCACGTATCCGCATAGACTAACAGTTACATTGAACGCATAAGGAGAGGTGAATAAAATGGAGCAAAAAAATGATGTAGTAAAAGTTGAAAATATGCCACCAACAGGGATTCAAGTCGTTATTCGTGAATTCAGAAAAGATAAATTAGCATTATTGTCATTTATTGGAATTACTTTGCTTATAATTGTAATATTAATTATGTCCGCATTTATGAATCAGGATGAAATATTACGAATAAAATTATTAGAGCGTTTTACAGAGCCTGGTGTTAATGGATATATTCTTGGGGCTGATGAAGCGGGTCGTGATATGTATGGACAGCTTATTATCGGTGCGAAAAATTCTATTTTAATTGCAGTTGCTATTACCCTTATTGCGAATGCCTTAGGGATTGCCCTGGGCATTATAATGGGCTATTACGGCGGCTTTATCGATAATTTATTTATGCGTATCATTGATTTCCTTATGACATTACCGACATTAATGATCATCATTGTATTAGTTACAATTATTCCGAAATATGGTGTTTTTGAGTTGATTTTGATTTTAAGTGCCTTTCAATGGATAAGCACTGCGCGCCTCGTTCGAAGTAAAGCTTTATCCGAAGGGCGTAGAGATTATGTGAGTGCCTCGAAAACAATGGGGACTAGTGATTTTGCCATTATGTTTAAAGGGATACTACCAAATTTAAGCTCGTTGCTAATAGTAGAATTAACGTTAAACTTTGCAGGGAATGTTGGTATTGAAACGGGTCTATCGTTCTTAGGCTTTGGTTTACCGCCGTCAACACCTAGCTTAGGGACATTAGTAAGCTATGCAACAAATCCGGTAGTATTATCTTCAAAATGGTGGATTTGGTTGCCCGCATCATTATTAATTTTAGTTTTGATGCTTGGTATAAATTATGTCGGTCAAGCGTTAAGACGTGCAGCTGACGCAAAACAACGATTAGGATAAAGGGGAGGATTTACACATGAAGAAAAATTGGTTATTCTTGTCCATTTTATTTGCATTCATGCTAGTTTTAGCAGCCTGCAGTGGTGGAGGCAATGGGTCTGAAAAAGGCGCAGAAACTGATAACAAAGAAAAGTCGGGTGAAACAGAAAAATCCGGCGAGTCTGAAGGTACTAGTGATTCATTATTACCAATGGAAGTAACAAATGAAGGAGACGCAATCCAAGGTGGTACATTACGCGTAGGACTTGTAACAAGCTCTCCGTTCCAAGGTATTTTCAACTGGGAACTATACGAAGATGCTTATGATTCAGAAATTTTAGCCTTTGCGTCTAATGTGCTTTTTGAACAAGATGGAAACTTCCTTGTTACAGACAAAGGTATTGCAAAGTTAGACGTTGATGCTGAAGCAAAAACAGCAACTGTCACAATTCAAGGTGATTATAAATGGTCAGATGGTACACCTTTAACAGCTGATGATCTAATTTTTCCATATGAGCTAATTGGTCATCCAGATTATACAGGTGTTCGTTATGATGATGATTTTAAAAACATTGTAGGAGCAGAAGAATACCATAATGGTAAAGCGGATACAATTTCTGGTATTACAAAAGTTGATGATAAGAGTATTAAAATCCAACTTAAAAAAGTATCACCAGCTATTTACTCCATTGGTGATGGCTTATGGGCATATGCAGAGCCTAAACATCAATTAGAATCTATTCCAGTGAAAGACTTACTTGCTTCAGATGCAGTACGTAAAAATCCAGTAACACTTGGTGCATTTAAAATTGATAAAGTCGTAAATGGTGAGTCTGTACAGTTTGTAGCAAACGAACATTATTTTAAAGGCAAGCCAAAAGTGGATAAAGTAGTACTTGAGGTTGTTCCACCAACTTCAATTGGTGAAGCATTACGTACTGGAAAATATGATATTGCTACATCATACCCAACTAATCAGTATGATAGTATTAAGGATTTACAAAACATAGCATTATTAGGTCGTCCAGAATTATCATATTCTTATATCGGCTTTAAATTAGGAAAATACGATACAACAAATAAAGTAAACGTATTTGATGAAAAGTCAAAAATGAATAGTATTGAATTACGTCAGGCTGTTGCGTTTGCAATGGATGTTGAAGGTGTTGCAGAAAAATTCTATCAAGGATTACGTGAGCGCGGAAATTCTTTAATTCCACCAGTATTTGCATCCTATTATGATGCAACATTAGAAGGCTATAATTATGATCCTGAAAAAGCAAAAGAATTATTAGATAAAGCGGGCTTTAAAGATGTAGATGGTGACGGTATTCGTGAAGATAAAGATGGTAAAAAATTCTCTATTCGATTAGCTTCAATGGCTGGTTCAGAAACAGATGAAGCGATTGTTGAATACTTCCGTCAGAACTGGAAAGAAGTGGGATTAGACGTGCAATTAACAACAGGTCGTCTTATTGAATTCAATGCTTTCTACGATAAAGTTCAAGCAGATGATCCAGAAATCGATATGTATCAAGCTGCATGGGGAACTGGAACAAATCCATCTCCTAAAGGTTTATATGGTGAAGGTGCTGAATTTAACTTTAGCCGCTATGTATCTCCTGAATTAACAAAATTATTAGACGCTATTGACTCAGAAGAGGCTATGGACCAAGATACACGTACAAAGGCTTTCAGAGAGTGGCAAGAATATATGAGTGAAAAAGCAATGGTAGTACCAACTTTCTTCCGTACAGAAATAATTCCTGTTAATAAACGCGTAAAAAACTGGAATGCATCTTATGATAATGGAACTTCTAGTAATCTTCAAACAATTGAATTATTAGCTGATCAACCTATTAAATAGTTTATTATTAATCAAAAAAGCAGCTTTTCTACAAAGAAGAAAAGCTGCTTTTTTAATAATACATCTCATAAAAAAGGGGATACGTATATTACGTTGGAAAAAACATGTAAAGTAAAACGGCAGCCAAATAAGCTGGCTGATAGGTTGAGGCCTTTTAAGTAAAGCTTTTAGCCACATTTAGGAGACGGACACTGCCTGCAAAAGGTGAATTCGGGCTAGATCCATAATAAAACCAAACAAGAAAGAAATAATAGTTTTAATTTGTTTTATCGTTCTTTATTAATATCAGGAATATGTAACCTGATAAAATATAAGTAATATTTTCAATGCTGCATACATATAAATTTATGTACAAACTTATTAGTTATAGAACAAAATGGAGAAATGTAAAGAAAAAACTCCCGCTACAGTAGTAAAACTGTAGACAGGAGTTCGAGTCTTATCGATTATTAACCCAAGTTTTAACTAAATCAGCAGTTCCATATACATAGTGTTGGTCGCCTACTTCATGATACGATGCACTTTCGTCAACCTCCGTATGCTTGTACGGAATACGTTGACGACGTTTCTCAGACATTGGATCAGGAAGTGGGATTGCTGATAATAAAGATTTTGTATACGGGTGAACAGGATGATTGTAAATGTCATCTGCTTTACCGATTTCCATGATTTTACCGCGGTACATTACAGCAATACGATCACTGATGTATTTTACCATCGAAAGGTCATGGGCAATGAACAGATATGTTAAGCCACGTTCTTTTTGAAGTTGTTTTAGTAAGTTAACAACCTGAGCTTGGATCGATACGTCAAGCGCAGAGATTGGCTCATCGGCAATGATAAACTTAGGATCTAAGCTTAGTGCACGGGCAATCCCAATACGTTGACGTTGACCGCCAGAGAATTCATGTGCGTATCGATTCGCGTGCTCTTTGTTTAAACCTACAGCTTCAAGTAACTCTTGAATTTTCCCACGACGTACATTTTTATCCTTGTAAAGGCCATGGATATCAAAGGCTTCACCAATGATTTCACCAGCTGTCATACGAGGATTTAAAGAAGCGTAAGGATCTTGGAAGATCATTTGCATTTGGCGGTTAAAATTCTTTAACTCATTTTTAGATTTTTTTCCATGAACATTTTCCCCATCGAAAACAATCTCGCCACCTGTAATATCATATAATCGAATGATTGAACGACCAGTTGTTGACTTTCCACAACCTGATTCACCTACAAGACCAAGTGTTTCACCTTCATAAACATCGAAGCTAATACCATCTACGGCTTTGATTGGATTACTTGGTGAACCAAAATGCTGCTTTAGGTTTTTAATTTCAAGAATTTTTTTAGCACCAGTTTTAGTCATTTTCTTGTGCCTCCTTTGCTAAATACCCTTCTATACGTTTAGCAACCGCTTCAGGAAGAGGAATCTTTGGTGCATCAGGATGCAATAACCAAGTTTTTGCAAAATGTGTTTCACTTACTTGGAACATTGGTGGTTCTTGTTCATAATCAATGGCCATTGCGAACTCGTTACGTGCTGCAAATGCATCCCCTTTAGGTGGGTTCGTAAGATCTGGTGGTGATCCAGGAATCGTGCGTAATAACTCATCTGTATCATTATCCAAATCAGGCATAGAACCTAGTAGACCCCATGTGTATGGGTGCTTTGGATTATAGAAAATATCATTAACAGTACCATATTCTACAATTTGTCCAGCGTACATTACGGCTACACGATCTGCGATGTTCGCTACAACACCTAAATCGTGTGTAATGAAAATGATAGATGTTTTCGAGTTCTTTTGGATTTCCTTCATTAGCTCTAAAATCTGTGCTTGAATAGTTACGTCTAGGGCTGTTGTTGGCTCATCGGCAATCAGTAGCTTAGGATCAGCTGCAAGGGCGATCGCAATAACAACACGTTGACGCATACCACCTGAAAATTCATGTGGGTATTGATTATAACGTTTCTCAGGGAAGGGGATACCTACCTGTGTTAAAAGCTCAATGGCACGTTTTTTTGCATCTACTTTAGAAACTTTTCTATGTTGCAAAATTACTTCAGTTATTTGACGTCCGACCTTCATAGTTGGATTCAAACTTGTCATTGGATCTTGGAAAATCATTGCAATTTCATTTCCGCGTACTTTAGACATTTCTTTATCAGTTAACGGAACTAAATCACGACCATTAAATAAAATTTGCCCTGACTCATAAATACCAGGTGGCTGTGGAATTAGTTTCATTAACGCATTACTCGTAACACTTTTTCCAGAACCTGATTCACCAACTATAGCTAGTGTTTCACCTTCCTTTAAATCAAAGTTAACACCACGTACAGCATGAACAAGCCCTGCATAAGTTTTAAAGTTAATTTTTAAATCTTTTACTTCTAGAATTGTTTTACTCATTTCGGCCACCTCCTTATTTACGTAGTTTTGGATCTAGAGCATCACGTAAGCCGTCACCAACAGCGTTAAACGCAAAGATTGTTAGTGAGATAAATACTGCTGGGAAAATCAAGCGCCATGGTGCATTTGCTATAGCTTTATTACCGTCGGAAGCCATTGTACCCCATGAAGCAGTTGGAGCAGGAACCCCAAGACCAAGGTAACTTAGGAATGACTCAGTGAAGATAGCAGATGGAATTGTTAAAGTCATCGTTACTAAAATGGCACCAAGAGCATTCGGCACTAAGTGTTTAATAATTAAATGTCCTGTACTTGCACCTAATGTGCGAGCAGCAAGAACGTATTCTTGATTTTTAATAGATAATACTTCACCACGAACGATACGTGCCATGTTAATCCATCCAGTGATAGACAAGGCAATAATCATAGGGAATAAACCTGGTTGCATAACAACTAAAAGTACGATTACTACTAAAAGGTAAGGGACAGCTGTTAAAACGTCAGCAATACGCATCATAATATTATCAACGCGACCGCCTGATAAACCTGAAATACTTCCCCAAATAACACCGATAATTAAGTCAATAACCGCCGCAGCAATTCCGATAAATAGGGAGATACGAGCTCCTTCCCAAATACGAACGAAAATATCACGACCAAGGTCATCCGTTCCAAACCAAAATTGTGCAGATGGTGGTGCATTGTAAACACCTAGCTGATCACTTGCTTTATATTGAGATAGCATTGGTGCGAATATAGCCATTAAAATAACAATAATTAAAATAATGATCCCAACAATGGCCATTTTATTATGAGAGAAACGGAGAAATACTTCTTTCCAAAAGGAGACTGATTTGTCAGCTAATTTTTCCGTTGCTTCATGATTACCACCAACAATTTTAAACTTATCTTTTTCAATTTGTTGCTGTGTCATTATTTTTTCGCTCCTTTCAGTTTAATACGCGGATCAATCACACTATATAGAATATCAACGATTAATACCGCAAATAAAAGGATGATGGAATAGAACACTGTCGTACCCATAATGACCGTATAGTCACGGTTTGTAATACTTTGAACGAAGTGTTTACCAAGTCCAGGAATAGCGAAAATTTGCTCTACAATGAAACTACCTGTAACAACCCCAGCTGTTAAGGGACCAATATACGTTACGACTGGTAGTAGGGCATTTCGTAATGTATGGCGGAAAACGATTGTCCATTTACCAATACCTTTCGCACGAGCCATTTTTACATATTCACTATTGTTTTGTTCAAGCATACTTGAACGAGTTAACTTTGCAATAAAGCCCATGTGAGAGAGCGCAATTGCAAAGGCTGGTAATATACTATAAACAAAGCCTTTCCATCCACTGATAGGGAACCAACCAAGCTTAAAGGCTAAGAAATACTGCATTAAACCTGCTAAGATAAATGAAGGTACTGATATACCGAGCACCGCAAAGGACGTTGCCAAATAATCCGGGAACTTATTATGATATAGCGCGGAAACTACGCCAATTAAAACACCGAATCCAATTGCTAATAGCATAGCCTCAATCCCCAATGTTAAAGAAACAGGGAAACTTTCAGAAATCATATCATTTGTAGAACGCGCTTTATATTTCATTGACTCACCGAAATTGAAAGTGGCCGTATCGATTAAATAATCTTTATATTGTATATACCAAGGGTTATTTAATCCATACGTTTCGTTTAACTTCTCCTCGATTTGAGGGGGGAAATTACGTTCACTCGCAAAAGGACTACCAGGAGCGAGACGCATTAAGAAAAACGTAACAGTTACGATGACGAAAAGCGCGAGAAGTATATACATCAGCCTTTTCAAAATATATTTAATCACATAAAACTCCTCCTTCTATTTGTCAATTGTCTGACAAATATATGCCTTCGTATTTTAAAAAGAGCTGACTCGCGCCGTAGGGGCTACGAGGCAGCTCTTCGCTGTAGAGCTAAATAAGCGAAATGTTGTTGATTATTTCTCTACTTTAACCTCTTTAAGAGAGATGTTACCAAGGATGTCTGCCTTCATGTCTTTCACATAATCTTGTACTACAGATAGGTTCGTGTAGTAGTAAATTGGAACAACTGGGAACTCAGAAACAGCAATTGCTTCAGCTTGTTTTAAAAGCTCAAGACGTTTCGCTGGATCTGCTTCTGTATTAGATTGATCTAATAATTTTTTGTATTCTGCATTTTCCCAACCTGTATCATTGTTACCGTTTGCAGCAGTGTCATACATTTCTAAGAATGTATAAGCATCGTTGTAGTCACCAACCCAGCCCATACGGCCAACTTGGTAGTCTAATTGGTTAAGTTTTTCTAGGTAAACTTGCCATTCAGAGTTATCTAGACCTACAGTGATTCCTAGGTTTTTAGTCCAGTTTTCTTGTACGAATTGAGCGATAGCAGCGTGTGCTTCACTAGTGTTGTAAGAAAGATTAATTTTTACATCTGCTGGGTTTGTAATACCAAGTTCTTTCATACCAGCTTCAAGTGCTGCTTTAGCACCTTCGATATCGTTATCTTTGTAGTAACCACGGTCTTCTTCAAAACCATGAACTGCGGTAGGAACCATACCTAATGCAGGTTTTTGCTCACCTTTAGTAACATTATCAATTAAACCTTGACGATCAACTGCTAATGCTAATGCTTTACGAATGTTAGCGTTTCCAGTGATTTTATCTTTTGTATTTAGCTTGTACCAATATACAGAAGCTTGGTCATTAATATTTAAAGATTTATCAGCTTTAAATCCATCGATAGCATCAAGTGCTACAGATTGGAATGGTGCTCCAAGATAGTCAATTTCTCCACCTTTGAACATTGTTACTGCTGTTGCTTCAGATTCAACCATACCGATATTAACAGTGTCTAAAGCCACTTTATCAGCATCCCAGTACTCTGGGTTTTTCTTTAATACGATTGTATCGTTGTGTCTCCACTCACCTAATGTGAATGGTCCGTTTGTTACAAAGTTTTCACCAGCATCTGTATACCACTCATCATTACCTTCAACTACTTTTTGGTTTAATGGTGCGTATGTTTTGAATGCTGTTAATTCTAAGAAGTAAGGTGTTGGGTTTTCTAAAGTTACTACTAATGTTTTTTCATCTTCAGCTTTAACGCCTACGTCATCAGCAGAACCTTCACCATTATTGTATGCTGTAGCACCTTTAATTGGGTAAAGGATTGAAGCATATTCAGAAAGATTGTCTGGGTTTAATGCCCATTTCCAAGCATATTCGAAGTCACCAGCAACTACTGGATCTCCGTTTGACCATTTAGCATCACGTAATTTAAACGTGTATGTTTTTAAGTCTTCGCTAACTTCCCAGCTTTCAGCTGCAGCTGCAACGGGACGAGCGTCTGCATCAAGCGTTGTTAATCCTTCAAAAGTATTTGTAAGAATAACTCCAGAAGTTGTATCTGTTGCTAATGCAGGATGAAGTGATGGTGGTTCAGAAGCTACCACTACATTTAATTCGCCACCTGAAGCTGTTTCAGATGAACCAGAATCTTTTCCATCGTCTTTTGATTTTTCAGACGAATCTCCACCGAAGCCACATGCAGCAAGTACTAAAGAAAATACTGCAAGAACTGTTAGTAATAAAAACTTTTTGTTTTTATTCATGTGAATCCCCCTTATACAATTTTTAAGCCTTTTGTGAAGCTCCTATTTAATATACCAAAAAAATCATTGTGCACAAAATAAAAAAGATTCAAATTTATATAGTATTATCTGACAAGTAAGAGAATAATAAATTTTTCCGATTTAACATGCTAACGAAATAGAGTGCATGTATAATAAAAATTTGATATTTATCTATTCTTAATATCAAAAATAGAGTAAAAACAAAAAAATGATTTACTATATAGAAAATTCCTATTTTTTCGATAATAATATTAAATTTTGAAAAATGATACAAAAGTCATAGATGTAATACTTTGAGGGAATTGAATAGATTTGTAGAAAATCTAAGCAAAACTCAGTGAATTAGTTTCGTTTGCAGGTAATTTCTTGTAATTTGTGATCTCGAAATATGAATATTTCTATCTATTAATGATATATAAGAAACTTATTTTGTAATTTTCTAGGATTATCCATCTATTAAGTTGAAAAAGAAAGAATAGAGCTAATCTATGAAAAAATGTACCCATACTAAGAAAAAAATGGATTAAATGATAAATCAGTTATACTAAATATATTCTATTGAAATAATTTCCTTGGAGAGAAGTTAGATATTATATATGCACTCAGATTGAGTTTTATTCATGCAAGATAAAGTCTATATAAACCCTGATTACTGTACACTCTTTGCTAATTTAATCCATTTTATTTGTACTGTTTTTTTGAGGATGTCATTTGTCTTACTGGCGAGGATTGATTATGCAAAAAATTACTAAAAATCTGATTTTTCAATGTTTAAGTTCTTTATAAATTTCCTGATTGAGGCAGTGTGCTTTGTTGTTCTGAAGATTTATATAACATAATAAATAAAAAATAGTGCATTCCAGTATAAAGAATGCACCATTTGCTTCATTAAAGTTTAAACTGATTAATTTGTTGCTGTAAATCTAAGGACTTTTCGCTTAGATGCGAGGCAACCTGATTGATTTGTTGCATAGTGATGGTCTGTTCTTTGCTAGCAGCGGCTACTATTTGAGTACTATCTGAGCTAGTCGAAGCGCCGTGAGCAATTTCTGCGACAGAGGCCGCTACTTGTTCTGCGCTAGCTGAAATTTCTTCAGAAGTTGCTGATATATCTTCTATTTGGTCTGTCATTGCATTGATGGCTTTTACGATTGCCTCAAATGCTTGTCCTGCATGTCCAATGATTTTGACACCATCTGCAACTGAATGGAGGCCATCTAAAACAGCTTTTTCTACATTTTGTGTATCCTCTTGAATCTCCTGCGTTAAGACAACGATTTGATTAGCCGATTGTTTGGATTCTTCAGCTAACTTACGGACCTCATCTGCGACAACAGCAAATCCTTTTCCATGCTCACCCGCACGTGCTGCTTCAATGGCAGCGTTGAGTGCCAATAAATTAGTTTGATCAGTAATGGCTGTAATGACAGTTGTAATCTGGCTAATCTCTTCGGATTGTTTACTTAATTTTTGTACAAGGTTGTTGATTATTTGCGTTGAATCATGGATCACATTCATTTGTAGTTGAGCATTCTCTACAGTGCTGTTGCCGTTTGTAGCTAATTCATTTGTTGTTACAGCACTGTGATGAAGTTGTTGTGTAGCTTCTGCTATACGTTGAACACCTACAGCTGTTTCATCCATAGCATGGGCACTTTCATTGGCAGCGACGGTAGCTGCTTTAGCAACATTGGCAGTTTCATTAATACGCACCGTTATTTCATCAGCTGAGGAAGTAATTTCTTCGGTAGAAGCCGAAAGTTCTTCTACTGATGCTGTTAGATGCTCAGCATTGTCTTGAATATGGGTTAATAAATTTTTCAGGTTGCCTTTCATTGAATTAAAGGCCGTTGAAAGTTGACCAATTTCATCTTTAGTGTGGTGAGTCACATCTTGATGGTGTAATTCTCCGATAGCTATTTGGTTTGCCGCATGGACTACCGATTTTAAAGGGCGAGAAATAGTTCGCTGTATATAAACCATCAGGATAATACCAAGGGCAACACCAATAATGATAGCAATAATTGAAATGATTTGAGAGTTGAAAACAGCTTGTTTAGATTCTAGTGTAACCTTTTCAAGTTGTCCCTTTTGATAGTTCGCAATTTTATTGGATATATCCTGAATGCCTTTATTAGCCTGCTGGACTTCACCATTAACCTTTAGCAAAGCTCCTTCTAGGTCACCAGCTTCAAAAAGTGTGAGTGCGTCAGTAGCTGATTTATTAAAAGCATCATTAAAAGCATTTAATTCTTTTGCATATGTATCCATTTCAGAGGAATTTGATTTTTCTTTGATTTCAGCTACATGCTCATCGAGTAAATTTGCATGTTCTGTGAAATTTTCTTTATTTACAGGGTTGTCTTCGATAATAATGGCGCGAATAAAAAGACCTTGCATGGCCATTTCAAATTGAATATCATCTGCTAATTCCACAAGGGCTACGTGAACTTCCAATGCATTCTCAATCTTTTTTTCAATGTTTGAAAATAGTATGAACATAATCATTAACGAAATAATTAACGTGAGAATAATGGTAAAGAAACCGAAACTTAATTTTTTGCCTACAGACATATTGATACGCCCTTTCCAAAATGCTAGTCAATCTTTTATATTTTGATTTTGCTTTGCTAAAAGGTAGAAGTCAATAACTGTAGTAAGAAACAGTTCAGATGATTCATATGTTTTTTTATTGTTAATATAATAAGGAAGATTGTCTGTAAGAAACAATCAAGATGTGGCTGTTTTCATTGTTTTGTAGGGCGGATTACGTGTACATAACTTTAAAAAAGAAAAAACCGAGAAAATTTATCTCGGTCTCTATCTTTACGACTGCTTTTTTAATTGTAAAATGAGTGCTTCATCGGGATCGATATACAAAGTTTTTTGTTCGAAGTAAATTACAAAACCGGGTTTTGCCCCATTGGGTTTCTTAACCTGACGAATGTCTGTATAATCCACTGGAACAGAAGAAGATTCTCTTGCCTTCGAAAAATAAGCAGCTAATGTGGCAGCTTCACGTAAAGTTGTTTCATCGGGCTCGCTAGAGTGGATGACAACATGAGAACCTGGAATATCCTTCGTGTGTAACCAGATATCTGTGCGTTTTGCAATTTTAAAAGTCAACATATCATTTTGCTTGTTGTTCTTGCCAACTGAAATGGCTGTACCTGTGGAAGAAATATAGCGTTCGGGTTCAGGTTTCACAGGTTTTTTCTTTTTCTTAGAATGGCGTAGCTTTAAATAGCCCTGTTCGGCAAGTTCTTCACGAATTTCTTCAATATCGCCAGGTGATGCTTGCTGAACTTGTTGTGCTAGCATTTCAAAGTAAGTAATTTCTTCTTGTGTTTTTTCAAGCTGTTGTTGCACCATGATTAATGCATTTTTGGCTTTGGTGTATTTCGTATAATAGCTTTGAGCGTTTTCTATAGGTGTTTTACGTTCACTGACTGGTATCGTAATCTCTTCACTATTTTCGCTGTAGTAATTTATGACTGTAACTTCCTTGACACCCTTTTCAAATGCATAAATATTAGCCATTAACAGCTCACCATATAACTGAAATTGATCGAGCTTTGAGGCGCGTTCAAAGTCCTTCGTTAGCTTTTTCGTTTTTAAAGACAGTTTATCAATTTCATTTTGTAGCCATCTTTCTAAATCACCTGCTTGCTGTTTAACACGGTCCCGTTCCGCACGTGCAAAGAATACACGATCAAGAAGCTCATGAACATTCGGATAAACTGTAATATCCCCATGTAAGTGGGTTAGTTCAATTGGTGAGAAGTAAGTTTTGTGATTAGCCAATACATACATAGGGCTCGTTCCACCATTAGAAAAACCTGCTATAAATTCTTTGAAACATTGTACTCGATTTAATGATGATGTCATGCGGTACAATAATTCTTCAGCATGAAGAGGTGAAAACCCAGCAAATTGTGTCACGACGTCTTTGGCATTTTTTGTTTCCGCAAAAAATATTGCTAGCTCTTCTTCTGTTACTAGTAAGGGATTCCATTTATTTTGCGTTGGTGGAGCTAAGTAAGGCTGGCCTGGTAAAACGGTACGAAAACTATTTACAGATGGAGGCAAGTGCTTTAAACTATCAACAATTTTACCTTGCTCTTTATCAATTAAAAGTAGATTACTATGTCTACCCATAATTTCAGCATGTAGTTGTCTAACTATAGGGTCACCAATTTCATTTTTACTTTCGATTTCTACTATTATAATACGGTCAAACCCAAGCTGTTTAACGGAGGAAATAAATCCACCCTCTAAATGCTTGCGCAGCAGCATACAAAACATAGGGGGTTCTGCTGGATTTTCAATCGTTTGTTCCGTAAGATGCACTCGTGCATAAGAAGAATGAATAGAAAAAAGCAATTTATGATTTTTCCCGTTTGCACGAACATGTAAAACAACCTCTTGAGCGTTAGGTTGGTGTATTTTAGTAATTCGACCTGTGACAAGTTGTTGTAGGTCGGCTGTTATTGAATAGGTAAATAAACCGTCAAATGCCATATGAATTCCTCTTTCCAATGATAACAAGCATCTTGGTACTTTCGTATTTTTTTCTTGTTGCATCTGCATTCGCTTTTTAAGCCTCCGCAAAGCACTAATTGTATGTTTATCATAGCATTTTTTAGGCGAATATTAAAATATAGCTTCAATTGTGGTAGAATTAGCTCTTATTCGATCCAATTTTTTTTGGAGATTCGTCATATTCGATAAAGCTTATGTTATAATATTCCCAGTATGCAAAGAAAGGTGTGACGAACCTTGGTGCGTAGTATGACTGGTTTTGGCAGAGGTGTCACAACAACTAGAGACTTTCAATTAACCGTAGAAATGCGCTCGGTCAACCATCGCTTTTTAGAAATCAATGCTAAATTTCCGAAAGAATGGCTTGAAGCTGAAATTTTTGCAAAGAAATTTATTTCTCAAGCTTTGTCACGCGGAAAAATTGATGTGATGGTATATGTGAAGGACTTAGAAAATGTAGAGCAATCTATTGAGATTAATTGGTCATTAATTGAAGCGTATCGTAAGGCAAAAGAGCAATTAGCAAGTAAAGTACCACTAGAAGAAAAATGGACGATGCAGGAGCTTTTATCGTTAGAGCAAGCACTCGTACAGCAAAAACCACAACTAACGCCTGAGGATTTACTTAGTGCTGTTGAACAAGCGATTTCACAGGCGATAGAACAGCTTGTACTTATGCGTGAGCGTGAGGGGCAAGAATTGCAGGAAGTTGTTGTACAATATAAGCAACAGTTAAAAGAACAAGTGAATCAAATACGTTCCTGTTCATCTCTTGCTGTTGAAAAATATCGTACACGATTAGTAGAACGGATTGCAGAAGTTGCAGATGGAACTTTATTAGATGACCGTTTATTAGCAGAAGTAGCGATTTTTGCAGAACGCGTTGACATTTCCGAGGAATTAGACAGATTGGATAGTCATTTTAATCAACTGGAAGAAACGTTACATGAAACGATTTCAGTCGGAAGGAAATTAGACTTTTTAATGCAGGAGATTCATCGTGAAATCAATACGATTGGTTCAAAAAATCAATCTACAGAAGCAGCGGTTGCTGTTGTTCAGGCGAAAACAATTTTAGAAAAGATGCGTGAGCAAGTTCAAAATATCGAATAACTTGCACGTGTCTGTTATAAATTAAGGGAGATATAGAGAATAAATGATAAAAGAACGTGGATTATTAATTGTTCTGTCTGGCCCATCTGGTGTAGGTAAAGGGACAGTGCGAAAAGAATTATTTTCTCAGCCGAATACGAATTATGAGTATTCCATCTCGATGACGACACGAAATCCTCGCGAAGGAGAAATCGATGGTGTAGACTATTTTTTCAAGAAACGAGAAGACTTTGAAACGTTAATTGAACAGGGTGGCTTATTAGAGCATGCTGAATTTGTAGGAAACTACTATGGTACACCATTAGCCTACGTGAATGAAACACTGGATGCAGGTCGCGATGTGTTTTTAGAAATCGAAGTGCAGGGTGCAGCGCAGATTCGTAAAAAAGCACCAGATGCCTTATTTATTTTCTTAGCCCCTCCAAGTTTAACTGAATTAAAAGATCGTTTAGTTGGACGTGGGACGGAAACAGAGGATATCATAGCAAAACGCATTGCTACAGCAAGTGAAGAGCTTGAAATGATGAGCTTATATGATTATGTTGTAGAGAATGATGAAGTGACAAATGCCTGTGATCGTATTAATGCGATTATTAAAGCAGAGCATTGCCGTAGAGAACGTGTTGAAAAAAGATATTTGTCAATGTTGAGAGGAGAATAAACAATGTTATACCCATCAGTAGATGCTTTAAAAAAAGAAATCGATTCAAAATATTCACTAGTGAGCCTTGCTTCAAAACGTGCTCGTCAAATGCAGGAAGAGCAAAATACAGAACGTTTACACAAGTACGTATCTCATAAATACGTAGGAAAAGCACTTGAAGAAGTAGCGGCAGGTGTTCTTACGAAAGTATCACAGGATGAGTCAACTGTGTACGAAGACGAAATCTAACCTCTATGTTAGTCAGCAGTTGATTTGATTATACAGAATGCCGAGAGCTCCCAGGGAATCCTCCTTTGGGAGCTTATCATTTGAAGGGATGACACCTAGCATGAATAAAAATATTTTACTATGTGTTTCAGGCGGGATTGCCGTATATAAAGCTGTTGCTCTTGTTAGCAAGCTATCACAAGCAGGGGCGAACGTAAAAGTGATGATGACTGCCTCTGCCAGACAGTTTGTGAATCCATTAAGCTTTCAAGTGATGTCCAAAAATGATGTTTACTTTGACACGTTTGATGAAAAAGATTCTAGTGTGATTGCCCATATTGATTTAGCGGATTGGGCTGATTTGATTTTAGTTGCACCTGCAACTGCTAATATGATTGGGAAAATGGCCAATGGAATTGCGGATGATATGGTATCAACCACCTTACTAGCTACTACTGCGCCAGTGTGGATAGCACCAGCGATGAATGTACATATGTATGACCATCCAGCAGTAAAGCGTAATCTAGAAAGATTAGCAGCAGATGGCTACCAATTTATTGAGCCTTCGGAAGGATTTTTAGCATGTGGCTATGTTGGTAAGGGGCGCTTAGAGGAGCCTGAAAAAATAACAGCTATTGTACTGGATTTTTTTGCAGCGCCAGCGACAATAAAGCCACTTACAAATAAAACAGTTGTAGTGACAGTTGGTGCCTTGCATGTACCGTTAGATGAGAAGCATGTGATTAGCCCACAAGCCAATGGTCTTATTGGACAGGCTTTGGCTAATGAGGCGAGGGAATTAGGCGCGCACGTTATTCAAATAGAAAATGGTAGTTTGAATGATGTGATGCAACAGCTTGAAGCCTCTAAAAATCAGAACCCAGAAATTATCTTGATACATGCAGCTAATGTACCGACAATGGAGAAAACGCCGCTTATTTCAGTAGAGGGTATCAAGGCTGTCACGTTTGGACAAGAAGTGCTTGGTGAACCCATGCTCAACATTCGATCGGATCGTTGGATAGAATTTAGTGAGGAAGCTCAGTTAAATGGGCGCATAATAGCTACGACTAATCCACAGCAATTTGCCCGCACATTATGGACCCATATTTTAAAGGGTGAGGAGCAATGAGTTTATTGATAGCGGAAGTCATTGTTGACGTCTCAACCTACCATGTCGATCGTCCTTTCGATTATCAAGTACCGCCAGAATGGGAAAATGTAATAGAAATGGGCTGTCGTGTGAAAGTGCCATTTGGTCCTAGAAATGTTTTAGGCTTTGTAGTGGGAATAAAAACTGAAACAGATGTGCCCCTCAATAAATTAAAATCAATCGCTCAAATTTTAGATATGGAACCAGTATTAACAACGGAAATGCTTCAAATGGCAAAGTGGTTGAAGAATCAAACGATTTGCTATGAAATAGATGCTTTACAAGTAATGTTACCTTCAGCATTACGTGCGAAATATGAAAAAATTGTAAAGCTACATGAAGATCAATCTATACCCAATGAAGTACAGGCGATTTTTGGTAAGCGACAAAAAGCTAATTTTAAAGAGTTTGAACGTGCAGGTTTACTTCCTTTATTAAAGCCATTAGTTGCACAAAATAAGGTGACTATTGATAATGTTGTGAAACAACAGGGTCATGTGAAAGAAATACGGATGGTGAAAATTACTGAAGAGCCTAACGTTATTGATAAAGCGTTAAAGCAATCAACTAGAGCTGTGAAACAACGTCTATTACTAGAATGGATGGAGCGCCATTTAGGGGAGGTTTTGTCACCACAGCAAATTTGTGAGGAGGCAAGAGTCTCTTCTTCAGTTTTAGAGAGCGTTATTGATAAGGGTGCTGCGCAATTTACTCAAGAAGAAGTGTATCGTGACCCGTTTACGAAAGAGGTTTCACGTACGCAAGCCTTACAATTAACAAATGAGCAGGAAATTGCTTTACAAGCCATTAATGAAGCTTTGGAGCAGCAACAAGCGCAAACGTTTTTATTGCATGGCGTAACAGGGAGTGGCAAGACAGAGGTATATTTGCAGGCGATACAAAAAGTGTTGAACGAAGGCAAAGAAGCCATTATGCTCGTACCTGAAATCTCTTTAACGCCTCAAATGACAGAGCGATTCCGTAGTCGTTTTGGAGAAATGGTTGCGGTGATGCATAGTGGATTATCTGTGGGCGAGAAGTATGATGAATGGCGCAAAGTTCAACAAGGGAAGGTGAGAGTCGTCGTTGGGGCTCGTTCAGCAATATTTGCTCCCTTTACGAATATTGGTCTTATTATTTTGGATGAAGAGCATGAGTCAACGTATAAGCAAGAAGACTCACCACGTTATCATGCAAGAGATGTAGCTATTTGGCGTAGTGAATATTATAATTGCCCTGTTATTTTAGGTAGTGCTACACCAGGATTAGAATCTTTTGCAAGAGCTAAAAAGGGTGTTTATACCTTACTTTCATTAAAATTAAGAGCCTTGCATCAGTCCTTACCAACCGTTTTTATTTCAGATATGCGTGAGGAGCTTCGACAAGGAAATCGATCCATGTTTTCGCAATCACTTATAGAAGCAATTCGTATAAGATTAGAGAAAAAAGAGCAAATGGTGTTGTTTTTAAATCGACGAGGTTACTCATCTTTTGTGCTATGTCGGGATTGCGGGACAGTTGTCCAATGTCCCAACTGTGATATTTCTTTAACCTATCATCGTACAACCGAAAAATTGAAATGCCATTACTGCGGCTATGAAGAACATGTGCCTCAAATTTGTCCACAATGTCAAAGTGATCATATACGTTATTTTGGTACTGGCACACAAAAGGTAGAGGAAGAAATATATAAGCTGTTCCCAGAAGCAAGAGTATTGCGTATGGATGTAGATACGACAAAGCATAAAGGTGCACATGAAGAAATATTAGCTGCATTTGGAGAGGGACAAGCTGATATTTTACTTGGCACACAGATGATTGCAAAAGGGCTTGATTTTCCAAATATTACGCTGGTAGGCGTACTTAGCGCTGACACCTCCCTACATTTACCAGATTATCGAGCAGCAGAACGTACATTTCAACTATTAACACAGGTAAGTGGGAGGGCAGGAAGACATGATAAACCCGGAGAGGTAATTATTCAGACCTATACACCAGAGCATTATGCTATCGAGTTAGCTAAAACGCAGGATTATGAGCCATTTTATGAGCGTGAGATGTTTTTACGACGTCGTTCCAGTTACCCACCATATTATTACGTGGCGCTTGTGCAGATTTCTCATGAGGATGTTATGGTGGCTGCTGAATATGCTGGACGCATGGCTGATTGGCTCCGTGGAAATTTATCGAATCAAGTGGCTATTATTGGCCCAACCACGGCAAGTATTGCTCGACTCCAAAATAGATATCGTTATCAATGTTTGATAAAATATAAAATTGAACCAAATCTTATTCCGGTATTACAGCGTCTACTTGCTATGTATCGAGCAGAGTGGATCAAACAAGGAATATTAATGACGGTAGATTTAGATCCGTCTACTATATAAGAGAGTATAAACACAGTTTTACGAGCATATGTCTAACAAATAAATAAAATGGTATGGCTCTAGCTAAAAGCAGAAATGAGGATATAATAATGGCAATAAAAAAAGTAATCGAACACCCAGCACAAGTACTTTCAACACCATGTGCAGAAGTAACCGAAATAAATGATGAACTCATTACATTACTGGATGATTTATATGACACTATGGTTGAATATGATGGTGTTGGCATTGCTGCACCGCAAATTGATATAGGGTTACGAGTAGCGATTGTAGAATTAGGTGAGGAACGCGATATTTTAGAAATGATTAATCCAACTGTTATTGAAACGGATGGAGCGGAAATAGATATTGAAGGTTGCTTGAGTTTCCCAGGATTATATGGTGAGGTTGAACGCCCAAGCTATGTAAAAATTGAAGCTTGTGACCGTCAAGGACGTGTCTATGAATTAGAAGCAGGGGGCTTTGATGCTAGAGCAATTTTACATGAAATTGATCATTTAGATGGCGTGCTATTTGATTCAAAGATCCAACGCGTTCTAACAGCAGAAGAGCTTGAAGAAATGTATGCAGAAGAGGAGGAATAAAATGACTTCGATTATTTTTATGGGGACACCTGACTTCTCCGCACCCATTTTGCGTATGCTACATGAAGAGGGGTACGATATTAAAGCAGTGGTGACACAACCTGATCGACCTGTAGGACGTAAACGTATATTGACACCACCACCTGTTAAGGCCGCAGCATTAGAGCTAGGATTACCTATTATACAACCAGAAAAACTACGTGGATCTGAGGAACTACAACAAATTCTTTCGTTACAGCCAGATATAGTCATTACCGCTGCATTTGGACAAATATTACCGAAAGAACTTTTGGATGCTCCTTCACTTGGCTGTATTAATGTCCATGCTTCATTATTACCAAAATATCGTGGAGGCGCTCCTATACACCAAGCTATTATAGATGGTGAAAAAGAAACTGGCGTAACAATCATGTATATGGCAGAAAAGCTTGATGCCGGTGATATTATTTCACAAAGAGCTATCCCTATTGAACTAGATGATCATACGGGTAGAGTTTTTGATAAGCTAAGTATGGTTGGTCGAGATTTATTAAAGGACACACTTCCATCTATTATTAATAGAACAAATAACCGCACTGTACAAGATGAAACGCAAGTTACCTTTGCGAGCAATATTTCGAGAGAACAGGAACGTATTGATTGGACAAATGACGCCACAACTCTTTACAATCAAGTACGCGGGCTTCATCCATGGCCTGTAGCTTATACCACTTTTGAAGATGGTAATTTTAAAGTATGGTGGGCGACTATAGGCAAAAGCAAGCATGATACTATTCCTGGTACTGTTGTTGCAATTGCGAAAGACCATTTTGAAGTGGCGGCAGGCAATGGGACAACATTGGCATTATATGATGTACAACCTGCAGGTAAAAAGCGCATGACAGCTGAGGAATATTTACGTGGTACAGGTTCTAAATTACAGATTGGGGACCAATTTAAATGAGTAAAAAAAGTGTAGTTATTTGGGATGGAAATGTGCGAGACGCCGCACTATCTATTCTGTTAGCCGTTGATAAAAATCAAGCCTATAGCAATTTACTTCTCAATGAAACCATTAAACGACATAAGATAGAGGCGAAGGATCGCGCTTTATTAACAGAATTAACATATGGTACATTGCAACATAAAATGACACTTGATTATTACTTAGAGCCTTTTATCCGTGGCTCTATAGATCATTGGGTTCGTTGGTTATTACGAATATCTTTATATCAAATGCAATATTTAACGCGTATCCCAGCGCATGCTGCTGTTAATGAGGCAGTAGAAATTGCGAAGCGCCGAGGGCATCGTGGTATTGCATCGACAGTCAATGGTATTTTAAGATCTGTCTTGCGTCAAGGTGTCCCTTCTATAAATGATATAGAAAATCCTATTGAGCGTCTGGCTATTGAAACAAGTCATCCTATTTGGCTAGTACAACGTTTTGTTAATAACTATGGTTTAGAAGTAGCTACAGGTATGTTACATGAAAATAATGTACCACCTATACAAACTGTTCGTGTCAATACAACGAAGGTAACTGTTGAGCAAGCTATGGCGGAACTCGAAGAAGAAGGTTTAACAGCGAAACAAAGCGACGTTATCCCAGAATGTCTACACGTAACAAATGGTCAACCTGCCCGTACCAATGCATTTAAAGAGGGGCATATTACTATTCAAGATGAGAGTTCAATGATACCAGCCAATGTTCTAAAACCTTCCCCTGGTATGCGTGTTTTGGATATGTGTGCGGCACCAGGCGGTAAAACAACACATCTAGCTGAAATCATGAAAAATGAAGGCTCTATTTTAGCAACAGACCTTCATCCACATAAATTAGATTTAATCGACCATAATACAGAACGTCTAGGGCTAGATATTATTGAAACAGCTCCAATTGATGGACGCAAAGCTCCTGAATTTTTACAAGCTGAGTCGTATGACGCCATTTTAGTGGATGCACCATGTAGTGGACTAGGGGTTATGCGACGTAAACCTGATATTAAATATACGAAGCGAGAAGAAGATTTAGAAAATCTTCAAACAATCCAACTAGCATTACTGGATGCAGCGACAAAAGTATTGAAGGTAAAGGGTAAGCTTGTGTACAGTACATGTACAGTCGATAAGCAAGAAAATGAGGGCACAGTAAATGCCTTTTTAGCAGCGCATCCAGAAATGGAAGCGATACAACTAGAATCTTTACCAACAAAATTAGCGGAAAAGCAAGCTAATGGCATGCTTCAAGTCTTTCCACAAGACTTTGGCAGTGACGGTTTCTTCGTTGCCGCCTTTCGTAAAAAAGGAGAATCCAACTAATGGTGGATCAAAAGAAATTTAATGAACGCATCAACGATTTAGTTGAAGAAGCAGAAGAAAAGCCCGTTCGACGTGCGAAAAAGGAAAAACCAAATTTAAAAGAATCCATTTATTCTTTCCAACCACATCAATTAGAGGATTGGTTAAAGGAAAATGGAGAAAAACCTTTCCGTGCGGCACAGATTTTTGATTGGTTATATAATAAACGTGTTAAGACATTTGATGAAATGTCAAACCTTTCGAAGGGATTAAGGGACAAGCTAGCTGCAAATTTTGCATTATCTACCTTGTCAACAATTATTAAGCAAGAGTCTAAAGATGGTACCATTAAGTTTTTATTTCAATTACAGGATGGTTACTCTATAGAAACGGTATTAATGCGTCATGAATACGGAAACTCTGTTTGTGTGACAACACAGGTAGGATGCCGTATTGGCTGTACATTTTGCGCCTCAACCTTAGGTGGTTTGAAGCGACATTTATTGGCTGGGGAAATTGTAGAGCAAGTTGTAAAAGTGCAGCAAACTTTAGATGAGGTAAATGAGCGAGTATCACATATTGTTATTATGGGGATTGGTGAACCTTTCGATAACTATGATGCTATGATGAACTTCTTAAAAGTGATCAATCATGAAAAAGGGTTAAATATTGGTGCACGTCACATTACGGTATCCACATCAGGAATCGTTCCAAAAATTTATCAGTTTGCTGATGAACAATTACAAATTAACTTTGCGGTTTCTTTACATGCACCAAATCAAGAGGCTCGTCAAAAGCTTATGCCAATTGCGCGTGCCTATAAATTAGATGAGTTAATGGAAGCTGTTCGATACTATACTAAAAAAACTGGTAGACGTGTGAGTTTTGAATATGGATTAATGTCTGGTGAAAATGATTCAGTAGAAATTGCAGAGGAGCTATCTGCTTTAATTAAAGGAATTAAATGCCATGTTAACTTAATTCCTGTTAACTATGTACCAGAACGTGATTATGTTCGTACGTCTCGTAGCCAAATTTTTGCGTTTGAAAAAACCTTAAAGAAAAATGGGATAAACGTAACGATCCGCCGAGAGCAAGGTTCTGATATTGCAGCAGCGTGTGGTCAATTACGTGCGCAAGAGAGATCTGAAGAAACGAGGTGACCGGTGTTGGAATACACAGTCGAAAGTGATATTGGTTTAAAACGATCCATTAATGAAGACCGTGCTGCATTATTTAAACGTCCTGACGGGCTTGCACTAGCACTTGTGGCGGACGGCATGGGTGGTCATAATGCTGGAGATGTAGCAAGTGATATGGCAATAAAACAGATGGAGACCTTTTTTTTACAGGCAGACGCACATCATTTTGAATCAACAACATCAAAGAAAGAATGGTTATTACAAACAGTAAAGCAATTGAATAAAAATATTTATGACTATTCTTTATCACACGAAGACTGTAAAGGAATGGGCACGACGTTTATTGCAGTGTTAATAGAAGAACATCATTGTTTCATTGCACATGTTGGTGATAGTCGTGTGTATTATTTCTTTGAAGATGGTGCACAACAAATAACAAGGGATCATTCTTATGTTAATGTACTGGTTGAAAATGGAGAAATTAGTGAAGAGGAAGCTTTGACGCATCCAAAGAAAAATTTTATCTTAAAAGCTGTTGGTACAGAGGAAGCAATAGAACCAGATTTTTATGAAGTAGAGTTGGCATCAAATTCGTATTTACTCATTTGTTCAGATGGATTAAGTAATAAACTAACTGTCTATGAAATGGCTTCAATCATTACGTATCCCGAACCTATAATGGAAAAAGGACGTAAACTTGTAGAATTAGCAAATGCTAGCGGGGGAGAAGATAATATCTCCCTCGTGCTGCTAACTAAAAAGGATGAGGAGGTGTAAGAATGCTTGTAGGTAAAAGAATTAGTGACCGTTATAAGATTTTAGAACTCATTGGTGGCGGGGGTATGTCCAATGTCTATTTAGCTCATGATATGATATTAAATCGGGATGTGGCCATAAAAATATTACGCTATGATTTTTCCAATGAGGATGAATTACATCGACGTTTTCAACGTGAGGCACTGTCTGCTACAAGTCTTACACATCCTAATATTGTTAGTGTTTATGATGTAGGTGACGATGGTGATCTACACTATATTGTGATGGAATATGTTCAAGGAAAAACTTTAAAGCAGTACATACAAGAATTTGCACCAATTTCACCAGCTAGAAGTGTGCATATTATGAAGCAATTAACGTCTGCTATTGCTAATGCCCATGAAAATCATATTATTCATCGTGATATTAAACCACAAAATATTTTGATGGATGCAGAGGGTAATGTAAAAATAACTGATTTTGGAATTGCCATGACGTTAAGTGCTACATCCTTTACACAAACGAATTCTGTATTAGGGACAGTGCATTACTTATCACCAGAGCAAGCTAGGGGCGGTACAGCTACAAATCAATCTGACATATATGCACTGGGTATAGTATTGTATGAATTATTAACAGGTGAATTACCTTTTTCTGGGGAGTCAGCTGTTTCTATTGCACTTAAGCATTTACAAGCAGAAACACCTTCTGTTCGTGCTTTTGATGGAACCATTCCACAAAGCTTAGAAAATGTAGTACTTAAGGCAACAGCCAAAGCAGCTTCCCATCGCTATAATACAGTGGAAGAAATGTATGAAGATTTGGAAACCGTATTATCATCTTCCCGAATAAATGAACCAAAGTTTGTCATACCAGTGGATAATGATGCGACAAAAGCTATTCCAATTATTAAAGAGGAAGTTTTAAAGAAAGATGAAGATTTAACTAAAACAAGGGTCATTGAACCTATTGTGGACTATACATCTCCAGCTCAGGCGCAACCTAAAAAACCTGTAGAAAAACCTATTCCTGCTAAAGCAAAGAAGAAAAAGTGGCCTAAGTTTGTGGCAGGATTATTGATAGCAGTAATTATCATCTTCTTATTCTTCATATTCGCAGCAGATTTATTTAGCCCGAAAAAAATAGCTGTCCCGGATGTGACAAATTTGACTGTAGAGGATGCTACAAAAAAATTAGTGGCAGAGGGATTTGTGGTTGCTGAGGAGCACCAGGAGCGAAATCATGAAGACATTGAAAAGGGTCATGTCATTGAAACAGACCCAGAAAAAAATTCGATGCGAGCAAAAGGCTCAGAGATCGACCTAATTGTTAGTCTAGGCGTGGAGACAACGACCGTTGATAATTATGTGGGACAAAATTATAGTCAAGTAGAGGCTTTAATAAAAGGAAAGTATAAAGAAGTTAGAAAAGAGGAAGTTCCTTCTCGTGAACCTGAAGGTAGAATTATCGAGCAAAGTATTCCAGCTGATACAGAAGTGATAGCGAAAGAGGAAACAATGACCTTTAAAGTAAGTCAAGGAGTTCGAATGGTAAGGGTGGAAAGTGTTGTGAATTATACGAAAGCGGATATGGATAACTATGTCAATAGAGTGGGCCTCAATTGGCGTGTATCTCGTGAAGATTATCATGAGACGATTCCTGCTGGCAGTGTAATTTCACAATTGACAAAAGCTGGTACTATGGTGGAGGAAGGCTCTGTTATATCGGTTGTTATCAGTAAAGGACCAGCTAAAAAGCCTGAAAAACTTTTGCTTAAGCCCGTAGTCATTGAGTATAAACCTAAAGAAGAGGGTGTACCTCAAAAAGTTCGCATTGAAATTCAAGATAAAAATCATACATTTTCTGAACCAGTTACAGAGTTGGAAATTTTAAATGATACGCCTTACAATATACAGCTTGTTATTGAAGAAGGCAAAGATGCGAGTTATAGAATTATCCGTGACTCAGAAATCATCTTAGAAGAAAAAGTTAACTATAATGATGTCAATTAAGGAGGAATTGGATGGCGCAAGGCCAAATAAGAAAAGCATTAAGTGGTTATTATTATGTTTATGACGGTCATCAGCTTATTCAATGTCGAGGACGTGGGGTCTTTCGCAATCGCGGAGAATCCCCGCTTGTCGGTGATATTGTAGAATATTCTTTGGAAACAGAAGGATCGGATGGGACCATTCAAAAGATTTTAGAACGTCAAAATGAATTGGTTCGGCCACCAATTGCCAATATTGATCAAGGTATTTTAGTGTTTTCTGTAAAAGAGCCTAATTTCAATACCATATTACTCGATCGCTTTTTAGTTGTTTTAGAATCGTTCCATGTGCACCCTATTATTTGTCTAACAAAAATGGATTTGCTAGAAAATGACGAACGTACGGAATTACAGAGTTATATAACTGATTATGAAAATATGGGCTATACAGTTCTTCAAACTTACAAAGATGAAGAAGAATTGGTGGAAAGATTGCAGCCTATTTTAAAGGGAAAAACAACTGTCCTAGCAGGCCAATCTGGTGTTGGAAAATCAACATTGCTGAATACATTAATCCCCGAATTAAATTTAAAAACAGGTATTATCTCACAGAGCCTAGGGCGAGGAAAACATACAACACGTCACGTCGAATTGATTGAGGTCTGTGATGGTTTATTGGCCGATACTCCTGGATTCAGTTCGTTTGATTTTGATGAAATTGAGAAAGAAGAATTAGGCGCATGTTTTCCTGAAATAGCTAGAATGGCGGATCATTGTAAATTCAGAGGCTGTTTACACATGAAAGAGCCTAAATGTGCAGTTAAAGCGTCAGTAGAAGCAGGAGAAATTCGTGACTACCGCTATAAACATTACGAACAATTTATGCAAGAAATTATGGATCGAAAGCCGAGGTATTAAGGGATGATACAAATAGCACCATCAATTTTAGCAGCTAATTTTGCGAAATTAGGAGAAGAAGTAAAGGAAGTAGAGCAAGCGGGTGCAAAGCTAATTCATATAGATGTGATGGATGGCCATTTTGTGCCGAATATTTCATTTGGCTCAATCGTATTAGATGCTATCCGTCCATTAACAGATTTACCATTAGATGTACATTTAATGATTGAAAACCCAGATCAGTATATTGAACAGTTTGCTCAAGCTGGAGCAGACTATATTACGGTGCATGCTGAAGCATGTCGTCATTTACATCGAACAATCCAATTAATCCGTTCGTATGGTATAAAGGCGGGGGTTGTATTAAATCCACATACACCAATCGAATCTATTCAGCATGTCCTAGAAGATATCGATATGGTATTATTAATGACTGTCAATCCAGGGTTTGGCGGACAAAAATTCATTCATTCGGTTGTGCCTAAAATTGAGGCTTTATCAACACTGATTAAAGAGCGTGGGTTGGACATCGCTATTGAAATTGACGGTGGAATTACAGCAGAAACGATTGTTCCATGTGCACAGGCAGGGGCGACGATTTTTGTGGCAGGGTCAGCCATCTATAGTAAAGAGGATCGAACAGCTGCACTTCAGGAAATTTTAGCGGCTGGTGAGGCAGCGATTAAAGGATGACGACAGTCGTTGTTTGTGCAGGTGGTCCAAAACAAGAACTATGCTCGCTCACAACGCTTCAATCACAACGGGATGTAGTGTTTATTGGTGCAGATCGAGGGGCTTTGTATTTAATAGAGCAGGGTATTACGCCACATGCAATTGTTGGTGATTTTGATTCATTATCAGATGAAGAATATCAGTTGGTGTTGGCACAGACAAATGATCAGCAACGTTTTAAGGAAGAGAAAAATGAAACAGATACAGATTTAGCCTTGCTTAAAGCATTTACGTTTGCACCTCAAGAAATTATTTTGACAGGTGTTACTGGAGGGCGTTTAGATCATTACGAGGCAGCTGTTCGCTCTATTTATCGTTTACAAAAAGAGCATCCACACATTGTATTCAAGATTATTAATCATACAAATATGTTGCAATTTTTATTGCCGGGTACACATGCTATTTATGCAGATAGCCGATACCGTTACTTATCCTTCTTTGCACATGAAGAGCCTATTAAAGATGTGACATTAAGGCAAGTAAAATATGAAACAACGAAAGAAGAAATCACTTTAGGTACATCGCGATTTACAAGTAATGAAATAATAGGAACTTCAGGGTCTATATCTTTCTCAAGAGGCATATGTTTAATGATAAGAAGCATAGATTAGCGTAAGGGGGAGAGAGTCCTGAAAGTATATACGTTCCAATTGCCGAAATTTGTTAGTAGTATCACGCGCACATGTATTAACCTATTTAAAAAAGATAAGAAAGTAAAAAAATCCGACTAAAAGTAGTCGGATTTTTTCATTCTTTGCTATATGTAGATTTTTATGCAGTTAATCATTCTATAACAAAAGAAAAAAATCGATTTACGCTCAAAGCGAAATCGATTTTTTAGAAGCGTCGATTAAACGCGCTCGATTTTACCTGATTTTAATGCACGAGCAGAAACCCATACACGTTTTGGTTTACCGTCAACTAAGATACGAACTTTTTGAAGGTTAGCACCCCAAGTACGTTTGTTAGCGTTCATAGCGTGGGAACGGTTGTTACCAGTACGAGCTTTACGTCCTGTGATTACACATTGTTTTGGCATGTTGTATTCCCTCCTTACTGTTGATGCTGAAAGATTATTATATTTCAGTTCGGTATTTCACATACCATAATAATTTAACATACGATGGCGCTCAGTGCAACAGTTTTCACATAACCTTTCAAGAAAAAAACCTTTACAGGCAAAATTGGTGAACAAAAATAGATTTTCTTTGAAAGAATCAGTTCTTCTAATCTTTTCCTCGATAACCAAGTTTCAGTGAGACGCGTTTTCCAGTATTAACTAAACGTTCAATGAGTGTTTGAACGTGCTCTTGCGAAACATTGAAGCTAACGAAACCGATGCTAACTGCTCCTACGACTTCACCAAAACCATCTAAAACGGAAACGGCAATGGAAGAAGTACCAGCTGTTCGTTCTCCGTGACTAATCGCATAACCTTGTTGTCGAATTTGACGAAGCTGTTCCTCCAACTCAGGTATTTCATCTTGTGTTACTAGCTGATCTAATATTTCTTTCGAGTGTGAGGGAGACATAGAGGCAAGAATAGCTTTATTGGCTGCTCCGATATGTAGTGGTATACGAATACCCAATTGGTCATAAATACGAATCGGATTAGCAGCACTATCTATTCTTTCAATAATAATCGTATCTAAACCTGCTGGCTTACTTAAATATACACTTTCCTCAACATCTCTTGCTAATCGCTCTAACTCTGGTCGGATTTTGCTAATATAATCCATCGTATCGTAGACTTGCAAACCGAGTTCCATCCAAATGGTACCGAGTCGATAATGTTTGGTTTGTTCATCTTGCTCAATCATTCCTTGGTTAATCATCGCTTTTAAAATTCTATGTAAAGTACTTAGAGGTAAATCACATTTTGTTGAAAGCTCTGAAATGGACAAGCTACTGTCATTTGCTTCAGAAGCTAAAACCTTCGCAATAGTCATAGCTCGCTCTAATAATTGCATTTGTCCTACCTCCTTTTCTCCTATTTTATTTTTATTCTCCATCTACGTCTAGTTCCAATCTTACTGGGCCCCTGAGGTACTATGAAAAGTCAAACTTCATTCAATAAATAATTTTAAGACAAAAAGAATGGGAATTGAAAATTCCGACCAAATACAGCAGAGCCTTCTTAGTAGTTTGAGAAGAAAGTGAAAAATAAAAGTTTTCTAAATATATTGACAGTATAACATAAAACGCATATATTTTTCATATAAACTTTCCTCTTAACGGAAACGTTTTCCACTAAACGGAAAAGGAGTGAAGGGAATGCATTATTGCTCATCAATGTATACACCTTTAAAACACGTCATAGTAAAACATCCAAAAGATGCTTTCCGAAGCCAGAAACATCTTAGTGATGAATGGAAAACTTTTAACTACTTATCTGAGCCCAACTTTGAAGAAGCATTAAAGGAATATGCAGAGTTTGTTGAGATTCTTAAAAAGTATGTTGACACAATTGATTATCTACCATTGTCAGACGAGGTGGGGCTAGATTCGCTTTATGCCCATGATCCAGTAAAATTCACGCAAAAGGGTGCCATTTTATTAAAGTCTGGAAAAAAATTAAGACAGCCAGAGGCTTCCATCTACAAAGCATTTTTACAGGACAAGGGTATTTCAATAATTGGAGAACTCACTGGCGATGCAGTAGCAGATGGTGGAGACATTGTTTGGTTAGATGATCGAACACTTGCTGTCGGTAGGGGATATCGAACAAATGATGAAGCCATTCGTCAGCTAAAAGAAATGACAGCTGAAATGGTAGATGAATTTATTGTTGTCCAGCTACCACATGATTTAGGTGAAGCTGAATGCTTACATCTAATGTCTTTCATTAGTATGGTTGATAAAGATTTAGCTGTTGTACATTCCCGTTTAATGCCTGTATTTTTCCGCCAATTGCTAGTGGAAAGAGGTATTCAGTTAGTGGAAGTTCCAAAGGATGAATACGATACACTTGGCTGTAATGTGTTAGCGCTTGCACCACGAGTTTGTGTTATTCCTGAAGGAAACACGGTCACAAAACAGCAACTGATTCAAGCTGGTGCAACAGTTTTTGAATATAAAGGTCATCAAATTTCTGTGTTAGGAACAGGCGGCCCTACATGTCTGACTTGTCCAGTAATAAGAGCATAAAAGGAGAGAAAAGAATATGTTTAAAAATGTTATTGTTAAAAATCCAGGAAATAGTTTTGTAAACGGTTTAACAACTAGTGATTTAGGAAAACCAATTTTAGAAAAATTATATGAACAGCATGAAAAGTATGTAGAGGCTTTAAAAAAATGTGGGGTAGAGGTAACACAATTACCAGTAAATGAGGCATTTCCTGACTCAACATTTGTAGAGGATACGGCTGTTTTAACACCAGAATTTGCTATCATTTCAAATCCAGGGGCTGCTGCTCGTAACCGTGAAATTGAAGATATCGAACCTGCTGTAAAGCAATTCTACGATAAAATTTATTATATAAAAGGATCTGGAACGCTTGATGGAGGAGATGTATTACAGGCTGAAAAGAAATTTTATGTAGGAATTTCAGATCGTACAAATGAAGAAGGGGCTCAACAATTTAAGGAAATCGTTGAACAAGAGGGCTATGAGGCGACGATTATCCCATTAAAAGAATTCTTCCATTTAAAAACTGGTATTGCTTATGTAGGAGACAATCGTATGGTGCTAGCTGGTGAGTTCGTGGATCATCCGGCATTTGAATCCTATGAAAAAATTATCATTCCAAAGGAAGATGAATACTCTGCTAACTGTATCCAAGTCAATGATTATATTATTATTCCAGCTGGATACCCAGAAACAAATCGCAAATTACTTGACCTAGGTTATCAAACGATTGAACTAGAGATGTCCGAATTTAGAAAACATGATGGTGGCTTAAGCTGCCTATCATTACGTTTTTAAGTAGGACTGCTTAACCCAATCAATTTAAAAGAGATAAATTGATTGGGTACTTTGGTTGTTTATATATCAGAATATTCTATAAATTCACAATATATGGGAGGGTTAAATGGATGTTGGATAATGGGGATCAATTTCACAATCAACAACTAAACCGTTCGATGAAAAGTCGTCACTTATTAATGCTTTCTCTAGGGGGAGTTATCGGAACAGGGTTATTTTTAAATGTTGGCTATACCATTAATCAAGCGGGCCCAGGTGGAGCACTAATTGGCTATTTATTCGGTGGGTTAATTTTATTTATGGTCATGAATTGTCTAGGGGAATTAGCTGTTTACATGCCTGTTACCGGTTCCTTTCAAACATATGCTACACGTTTTATTAGCCCCTCAGCTGGATTTTCATTGGGCTGGATGTACTTTGTCGGGTCAGCGGCGACAGCGGGTGTTGAGTTTACAGCTGCTGGAATTTTAATGCAGCATTGGTTTCCAGATATACCTATTTGGATATGGTGTGCTGTATTTATGGTTCTTTTATTTGTCTTAAATGCTTTAACTACAAAGGGGTTTGCTGAAGCAGAATTTTGGTTTGCGAGTATTAAAGTAATCGCAGTTATTGCCTTTATCATCATAGGTGGGGCTGCTATTTTTGGCTTGATACCTTTAGCAGATCGTCCAACACCTCATTTGACAAATTTAGCACCGTCTGGCTTATTCCCAGCGGGTATTTCCATTATTTTTGTCACGATGATGAATGTTATTTTTTCTTATCAAGGGTCAGAGCTTGTGGGAATTGCAGCTGGTGAAACCGAAAATCCTGAAAAAAATATACCAAGAGCTATTCGGACAATTCTTTTTAGAATTATAGTTTTTTATATTGCTTCTATTATCGTATTATCAGCCATCTTCCCATCCTCAGAGCTTGGTCTAATGGAGAGTCCATTTGTGACGTTGATGCATATAGCTGGTGTTCCCTATGCAGCAGGTATTATGAATTTTGTTATTTTAACCGCAATCCTATCTGTCGGTAATTCATGTTTGTATGCGTCAACTCGTTTACTGTTCTCTATGTCACATGAGGGAATGGCACCAAAATTATTTGGGCGTCTTACTAAAAATAAAGTACCTCTAAATGCACTAATCTTTACGATGGCTTTCTCACTATTATCATTATTAACAAGTGTGATGGAAGCAGATGCGGTATTTGTTTTATTAATGTCGGTTGCAGGAATATCTGTCACGATTTCATGGATGGGCATTTGTGCTTCTCAATTAATGTTCCGCTATCGTTATATAAAGTCTGGTGGAAATTTGGCAGATTTAAAATTTAAAACACCATTATTTCCGTTAATACCTATATTTTGTATTTTCTTTTGCTTAGTAATTCTGATTTTTTTAGCATTTGATCCAACCCAAAGAATTGGCCTATTGTATGGCATTGGCTTTTTTATTGCCTGTATGATTTTTTATCGATTGAAATTAAAAAAAGCATCTAATGCTACTACAGACACCAAAAATGAAGAGTCATCAGATATTCGTTAAAAACCCTCTAACGAGTTCGATTTAAAGGAGAATTTTTATGGAAAATTACATGTGGAATACCCCAGAAAAACTGCGAGCACTACTATGTGAAATTGTTAGCTGGGATAGTAGAACATTGACTGAGGGGGAAAATGAATTTGCCTATAAATTGAAAAATAAACTGTTAGCGCTTCCATATTTTACTCAGCACCCTGAGTTTATCGAATTGCATGAGGCAGGTCTTGGAAGAAACGCTGTAACTGCTTTATATAAACATCCTACAGCAATCGATACAGTAGTGCTAATAAGTCATTTCGATACAGTGCATACTGAGGAATATGGTGAGTTAGAGCCTCTAGCTTTTTTCCCTGAGGAATTGACTAAAAAGCTAATGGAGCATAAATACAAAAAGGATTTACCAGAAGCCGCTAAAATTGATTTGGAATCAGGTAATTATTTGTTTGGTCGTGGCACAATGGATATGAAAATGGGACTGGCATTACACATGCAGCTAATTGAAAAGGCAAGCTTCGAGCAATGGCCCATTAATTTAATTTTAACTGCGGTCCCAGATGAAGAAGTGAATTCAGCGGGAATGAGAGCCGCGGTTGTAGAGCTTGTAAGAATACGTGAACAGTATGATTTAACGTACCAATTATTTTTAAATAGTGAACCGTCCTTTTCACAAGGACCCGCTGATACAAATGAATATATTTATTCAGGCACTATTGGTAAGATTATGCCTGCTGCTCTATTTTATGGCAAAGAAACACATGTCGGTGAGCCTTTAAAGGGAATGACAGCTAATTTTATTGCTTCTTATATGACACAGCATATGGAGTGGAATCCTCTTTTCCGCGAAACAGATTTAGGAGAGAGCACACCACTTCCGGTATCTTTACAGCTAAAAGACTTGAAAATGGAATACTCTACACAAACACCATATCGTGCTGCTGCTCTTTATAATGTATTTTTATTAAAACGTACAGCAGCAGAAGTAATGGATATATTTGAAAAGGTCGCATTCCAAGCAATGTCGGCTTGTAACGAACAGTATTTGCAAATCTGTAAACGAGAAAAAGTACAAGGTGTGGGGACAGTCAACGTATTACGATATGAAGCTCTCTTAGAACATGCCGTCCGGAAACTGGGGGCTGAAGAAGTCGATTCTATCAAATCTCAAGTTCTTAAGCAAAGTACATGGGATGACCGTGAAAAGTCAATTCGTATCGTTGATCAGCTCATGATACGTTGTCAGGAATTAGCACCAGCCACTGTTCTGTTATATGCACCACCTTATTACCCGGCTATTAATTCATCCAATCATCCACTTGTTGTAAAATCGATTGAATTAATGAAGAAAACAGCGCAAACATTCGACATTGAAGTGCAGCAAATACATTATTTTAACGGGATTTGTGATTTAAGCTATGTGAACTATACAGATGAATCAGATGAATGGTTAGCCTTCGAGCGTAATACACCTGTATGGGGGAATACGTATAATATTCCATTTAAAGAAATGACCGCATTACAAGGACCGGTTTTAAATGTAGGACCATTTGGAAAGGATGCACACCAAAAAACAGAAAGATTACATGTAGATAGTGCCTTTAAAGAAATGCCTATTATGATAGATACTCTTATAAAAAGCTTATTTTAATTAAATACAATAAAAAGTTGATGCTTTTATAGTATCAGCTTTTTTTATTTCTAGTATTGACTTGTCATGTTCATGCTGAAAAAAATCTATATTGGAAGTAAATATAAGGAGATGCTCACATAGGCATGTGTCATGGTAAGATTTTGAGATATGAGGGTAAATAAATAGGCTGTGAACTTGCTGATCGAGCGTTATATTTCATAAAACAAATTGGTGAAAATAAATTTAATTGGAAGAAGACCATTTTCGATGAATCCACAAATACGTCGATTTAAAGTCACAAAACGTTGCTACATAGCCTTTCTTTACCCCCTTAGGTTGCTTAAATTACAACGAAAGTGTTACAATATACTTTAGTCAAAAAGAGCCAAGGGGGCATTTCTATGTCAATTGAGTTAAACAATGAATTCGGCCAAATTGATATTTCAACAGATGTACTTGCACAAATTGCTGGTGGTGCTGCTGTAGAATGCTACGGGATTGTTGGCATGGCATCTAAACATCAAATTCGTGATGGTCTAACTGATATTTTACGTAAAGAAAACTTCACAAAAGGTGTTGTGATTCGACAACAAGACGACGATTTACATATTGATATGTACATTATTGTTAGTTACGGGACAAAAATTTCGGAAGTTGCTTACCAAGTACAGTCGAAAGTGAAATATACAGTAGATAAAACATTGGGTATGAGCGTAAAATCTGTCAATATCTTTGTACAGGGCGTTCGTGTAGCGAATTAAGAGGAGGAACTAAATCGAATGCAGTCTTTAGACGGTATAAAGTTTGCAGAAATGGTACAAATGGGTGCGCATCACCTATACCAAAATGCAAATTATGTAGATTCATTAAATGTTTTCCCAGTACCAGATGGTGACACAGGGACAAATATGAACTTATCGATGACATCTGGAGCAAAGGAAACGGAGCTTTCTGCTTCAGAGCATATCGGTAAAACGGCACAGGCCTTATCAAAAGGTTTATTAATGGGAGCCCGTGGAAATTCTGGTGTAATCCTATCACAATTATTCCGTGGATTTGGAAAATTCATTGAAAAAGAAGCGACAATTGATGCGAAAGGTTTTGCTAGTGCCTTCCAAGCTGGTGTAGATACAGCATATAAAGCCGTTATGAAACCTGTCGAAGGAACAATACTGACAGTTGCTCGAGAAGCGGCAAAAAAAGGTGTGGAAGTGGCAGAAACTGAAACCGATATCATTGCAGTTATGGAAGCTTTTACTGCAGAGGCAAAGGCATCATTAGATCGTACACCTGATTTATTACCTGTTTTAAAAGAGGTAGGGGTTGTCGATAGTGGTGGCCAAGGCTTATTGTTTGTCTATGAAGGATTTTTAGCTTCTTTAAAAGGCGAGCCTCTCCCAGAGAAAAATAATGCGACATTAGATGACCTAATCAATGCCGAGCATCATAGAGCTCAAGACTTTATGAACACTGAAGATATTGAATTTGGCTATTGTACAGAAATAATGGTGCGCTTAGAAGATGGGAAAGAGCCATTTAATGAGGAGCAATTCCGTCAAGAATTAAGTCCTTTAGGAGATTCGTTACTTGTTATTTCTGATGAAGAAATTGCCAAGGTTCATATCCATTCTGAGCAGCCAGGTTCTGTTTTATCAATTGGACAAAAATATGGTAGTCTGATGAAAATAAAAGTCGATAATATGCGTGAGCAACACTCAGCTATCGTTGGTGAAGAGCATAAGGCACCTATGACAACGAAAAAAATAGAGAAACATCCATATGCTATTGTAACAATTGCGATGGGCGAGGGTGTTGCAGGATTATTGCGTTCTATTGGTGCGTCTTATGTCATTGAAGGCGGGCAAACGATGAACCCCTCAACAGAAGATATCGTGAAAGCGGTACAAGAAATTGGTGCAGAAAAAGTTTTAATCCTCCCAAATAATAAAAATATTGTGATGGCTGCAGAGCAAGCTGTAGAGCTGTTAGAAATTGAAGCAGCAGTTGTCCCAACGAAGACAATTCCTCAAGGTATGGCTGCGATTTTAGCATTTAATCCAGAAGCAGCCGTTGACCTAAACAAGAAGTCGATGACTGAAGCATTTGCAAATGTAAAGACTGGTCAAGTAACTTATGCTGTGCGTGATACATCTATTGATGGTGTTGAAATCCATAAAGATGATTTTATGGCGTTAGCAGAAGGGAAAATTGTCCTTTCTACACCAGCTTTAAAAGATGCAGCTGAAAAAGTAATCATCGATTTAGTTGATGAGGATGCAGAAATTGTCACAGTTATTTATGGAGAGGATACAACTGAACAAGATGCTACAGAGCTAGTAGCATTCATTGAGAAGAACTACCCAGACGTAGAAGTTGAATTATTTGATGGAAAACAAGGGTTATATCCATATATTATTTCAGTAGAATAATTACATGCCACTTTGCTATCCCGTAAAGAAAGCAGTGCACAAAATGTGTACTGCTTTTGTTTATGCTACAAAGAAAGTGATGTCTCTGTTTAGTCGGAAACATACGTACTATTCATAGTTGAATGTACGTATCTAGAAGATATAAAAATTGGAAATATTGGAATATCAACGGTTTTTGTTGTATGTGCACAGGGTATGGACAAAGTATAACATATCTAGTTTGGCCACAAATTATAGTAGTGGTAATTTTCTGAAAGCTGACAAATTAAATACTTTACTTTTGTAGTAACTATCAAGCATGATATAAGTAAATATAAATATTATTATAGGAATAGAATAGAGGGGTGTTTGTATGAAATTTACTTCGGTTTTTGATATTATTGGACCAGTGATGATTGGGCCTTCCTCCTCTCATACGGCAGGTGCGGCTCGTATCGGACGAGTTGCAAGGGATTTATTTGGTAGACAACCTAAATGGGCGAAAATTCATTTATATGGTTCGTTCGCAGAAACGTATAGAGGGCATGGGACAGATGTTGCCATCGTTGGGGGCTTATTGAACTACGACACATTTGATGATCGTATTAAAACGGCATTTGAAGATGCAGAAAAAGCAGGATTGGTATATGAATTTATTCCAGAAACAGCTAATACTGAGCATCCAAATACGGCACGTCTAGTTATTGGAGACGATGAAGGTGAAATGTCTGTTGTCGGGATTTCTATTGGCGGCGGTAAAATAGAAGTAAGTGAAGTAAATGGCTTTAAATTACGTTTAACAGGTGGCATGCCGGCGATTCTTGTTGTACATGACGATCGTGCTGGCTGCATAGCAAACGTAGCCAATTGCTTAGCGATGCACGAGGTTAATATTGGACATATGGAAGTATCACGTATAGAACGTGGTTTAACAGCTTTAATGGTTATTGAAGTCGATCAAAATATTGAGGAAAAAGTGCTACAGCAGATTTCGTTAATTCCATATATTACAAAAGTATCTAAAATTAATAATTAAGGGGGTGTCCCAGAATGGACGTTTTATTTCATAATGTTCGGGAGCTTGTGGAACGAGCAGAACAGGAAGATAAATTAATATCAGAAATTATGATTGAGCAGGAAATATTGATAACTGGCAGAACAAGAGAAGAAATTATTCAACAAATGGATCGAAACCTAACCGTGATGGAAGAAGCGGTTGAACGTGGATTAAAGGGTGTACAATCCGTTACAGGTTTAACTGGTGGGGACGCCGTGTTACTTCAAAATTACATTGCACAAGGAAAATCACTTTCGGGGGATTTATTATTAGATGCAGTAAGTAAAGCAGTTGCAACCAATGAAGTCAATGCAGCAATGGGAACAATTTGTGCAACGCCAACAGCAGGTTCCGCAGGGGTTGTACCAGGTACTCTTTTTGCGGTGAAAAATAAACTGAATCCAACTCGTGAGCAAATGATTCGTTATTTATTTACATCTGGTGCATTTGGCTTTGTTGTGGCTAATAATGCTTCCATCTCAGGTGCTGAAGGTGGCTGCCAGGCAGAGGTTGGTTCAGCGGCAGGTATGGCAGCGGCAGCTATTGTTGAGATGGCTGGAGGAACACCACAACAATGTTCAGAAGCATTTGCGATTACGTTAAAAAATATGCTGGGCCTTGTTTGTGATCCTGTAGCAGGTTTAGTGGAAGTACCTTGTGTTAAACGTAATGCAATGGGCGCTGCCAATTCTCTTGTAGCCGCAGATATGGCGCTAGCAGGTGTCACAAGCCGAATTCCATGTGATGAAGTAATTGGAGCGATGTATCGCATTGGACAATCTATGAGTCCAAACCTGAAAGAGACAGCACGCGGTGGTTTAGCGGCAACTACAACAGGTAAGGCTATTAGTAAAGCCATTCTCGAAAATGGTGGATTACAAAGTATTAAAGCTATCCAATAAAAACATGAAAAACATGCTATCCCAACAGGTAGCATGTTTTTATGTTGGTTGATAACGTAATGGAAAGAAAAACCCTCTTACGTACATAGTCGATTTAAGTATAATTAAATTTTAATAAGGGAAATGTATGTATCTTAATTTATAGCAGGGACGTGAATAGAGATGGATTTACGTAATTTGAAAACGTTTCATGTTGTTTCAACTTACCTCAACTTTACAAAAGCGGCTCAAATTTTAAATTATAGCCAGCCTACAATTAGCCAACAAATTAAAGCGTTAGAGGAAGAATTAGGACATATCTTAATTAATCGAATAGGCAAGAAAATGTTTCTTTCTCAAGTAGGAAAAATAGTAAAGGAACATACAAATCAATTATTTGGGATTATAGAGGAAATGGAACAGGATTTAAAGAATTTCGAAAAGCCATTTGGCCATTTGACAATTGCTGCGCCAGAATTTTATTGTGGCTATTATTTATCCCATATTATCGGCTCGTATTTAAAACAATATCCCCAGGTAAACCTAAAACTTCTTTGTGCCAATAGTAAAGAAACTGCGAAACTTGTGAGTTCAAATCAAGCAGATATAGGTTTTGTAGCTGGATACCCGAGTTACGCTGGCGTAGAGGGGATTTTATTGGAGGAAGAGGATTTGGTATTAGTTGGAAATCCTTTTATTATAAAGGATCATACTGTTCAGGAAATATTCGATGATTATCCCTTTATAACCTATGGTATGGATGACTGTATTGTCAGTTGCCTTCAAGAAATTCAGTGTAAGCCCCAAACGATAGTGGAATTTGGAAGCGAGGAAGCGATAAAGAGAGCAGTAATGGAACAAGTGGGTCTAGCCTTGCTGAGTGATCTCATTATACAAAAAGAGGTAAGTAAAGGGAGTCTTCAAGTTCTTTACCGATTCCCTAAAAAGTTACCTACTTATTTAATCTATCCTCAAAATGCTAAAACATTTAGTAATGTAAGTACTTTTATTGATTTAGTTAAAGATACATGGAAAACAATTTAAATGATTTGTATATGAAAAGAATGTTGCAACCTGGTGAAATCGCAGGAATGTAACATTTTTTTATTTGTAATTTTTTTGATGTATCCCGATGAATTTATATGTAAATTTATCAATAGTAACTATTCGAAATAGTAATTTTTTATTTATTTTTTTATCTATTACAATGAATAAGACGGAAATTTCAAAAAAAGGGGATGGCTTTTTATGTTGGAGAGATACGATATGCATTGATAGTGGTAATAAAAATTTGTTTTTAATCAATGATTCAACGAAGGAGGATGGTGGATGAGTAAATTTATAGCTAATAAAGAAATTGAGCAACAAAAAGGAATTAATGTTTATGTGTTAATCTTTTGCCTTATTGTTGTAGCATCTATTTTAACGTATTTTATCCCAGCTGGTTCATTTCAACGGGAAGAAGTTAATGGACGTCAAGTGATTCAACCGGGAACATTTAGTTTTACAGAGATGAACCCCATTGGATTTTTAGATATTTTTAGCAGCGTACATTCTGGCATGATGCAAGGAGCAAGTATTATTTTCTTCGTATTGATTGTAGGAGGTACCTTTGGAATACTTTCAGCCACAGGCGCATTGGAATCCTTTATCGCCATGCTATCTGTAAAAATGGCTAAACGTGAAATGTTAGTAATACCAGTATTGATGTTGTTTTTCGCCTGTGCTGGGTCATTAATGGGGATGTCTGATGAAACGATTGTGTACGTAGGAATTCTTGCACCGCTGGCTGTTGCCTTAGGTTTTGATGCAATTACGGGTTTTGCTATTGTTATTTTAGGTGCATCTGTCGGATTTTCGGCAGCTGTTATGAATCCGTTTACAGTAGGAATAGCACAAGAAATTGCGGGCTTGCCTTTATTTTCAGGGATTGCTTTTCGAATTGTCATATTTATTGTCTTATATACAGTAGCAACAATATATGTTTATCGATATGCAAAGAAAGTGAAAAATAATCCTGAAATAGGATTTTATGGAAATTTCAGAAATGATGAGAGTGGTTTTGTGCAGGGGAATTCAAAAATGGAAATAAGACATAAGCTTGTTATGGCTACATTTCTTTTGAATTTTATCGTATTGATGTATGGGGTTGTAAAACTAGGTTGGTACATTACCGAAATAGCCGGTTTATTTTTATTGTTTGGTATTTTAATGGGGCTTATTGGCAAACTATCACCTTCACATATTGCTAATTCATTTATGAAGGGTGCAGGAGACTTAGTGGGTGGCGCTCTTATCATTGGGTTAGCTCAGTCTATTTTAGTGATTTTCAATAACTCAGGGTTAATTGATACAATCCTATTTTACACGTCTGCATTGCTTGATTCAGTTCCACCTGCACTAAATGCAGTAGGGATGTTTATCTTCCAGTTATTTTTAAATTTTTTAGTACCATCCGGTAGTGGACAGGCTGCCTTAACAATGCCGATTATGGCGCCTTTATCAGATATGATTGGCGTTACAAGACAAACAGCAGTACTTGCCTATCAATTTGGAGATGGTATGTCGAATATTATATTCCCAACTGTAGGTTTTTTAATGGCGGGATTATCAATAGCGGGTATTCCTTGGGGGAAATGGATAAAATGGATTTTTCCGTTTATGCTTATTCAAATAACAGTAGCTGTTATATCGCTTATTATAGCACAAGTCATACAATACGGACCTTTCTAAAGGAGTTTAACAATGGAAATAATGAATATAAAAAAATTAGCAGAAAAAGCAATAGAGGATCGCCGTCATCTGCACCAATACCCAGAGCTTTCGGGTCAGGAATACGAAACAAGTGAGTTTATTCGCCAAAGACTAGAGAAATTAGATATAGAAATTCTAGATTACGAACCTCCAGGTGTAGTGGCATTTATAAAAGGGACAAATGGATCAAAAACTATTGCATTACGTGCTGATATAGATGCATTACCTATAGTAGAAGAGGGGGATAAACCATATATCTCCAACAAGCAGGGTGTTGCTCATATGTGTGGCCATGATGGTCATACTGCAATTTTATTAGCAGTTGCTGCATGGATAAGCTTGAATAGAGAAAAAATCGAGCCGAATATTAAGCTTATATTTCAATCAGCAGAGGAAATCACCCCAAGTGGTGCTGATTTATTAATTCAAAAAGGTGTGTTGGAAGATGTAGAGGCTATTTTTGGCATTCACTTATGGCAAGGTTTAGAGAAAGGGAAGATGGGACTAACACATGGACCAATGATGGCTTCTATTGATGATTTTGAAATTATAATTCAAGGATATGGTGGTCATGGATCAATGCCACATGAAACAATTGATCCTATTTATATAGCGAGCCATTTAATGCAGGCTTTTCAAAGTATCATAAGTAGAAATGTTAATCCTATTGATGCGGGTGTCATTACAGTAGGTAATATTCAAGCTGGAACCACTTATAATATTATTCCTGATACGGCAAAATTAACCGGAACAATCAGAGCTTTGACACCGAACACTGTAAAAATTATAAAAACGAAAATGGTAAGTTTAACAGAAGGAATTTGTCGAGCATTTGGAGCAGAGGGAAAAATCGATTTTATTTTAGGAACACCTCCGCTCGTCAATGATTCGACACAATCGCGATTTATTGAATCGATTGTACGTGAACAATTTGGAGATACCGCATTTAAGGTAGTCGAACCAGTCATGGGTGGAGAAGACTTTTCTTATTATTTACAACATAAGCCTGGAGCATTTGTTTTTGTAGGTATGGGGGGGGAAAAAAGCCAATATCCACATCATCATCCACGATTTGATTTAGATGAAGATGTTTTTCCTAATGCGATTCAATTATTTATAAATATTATCTTGCAACATAAATAATCAAACTATTTATACGAAAAGGAGTTTTACATCGTGATCAAAAAGGTTGAAGTGTTTGCAGCACGTTTACAATTAAAGGAACCATTCGTTATTTCGTATGTTCATTTAGATGATATGCCTACTATTCTTACCAGAATCGAGACGGATAAGGGGGTAGTTGGCTGGGGCGAAGCTGTGCCTGATCAAAATGTGACTGGTGAAACTTGGGAGAGTACGTATCACGTTATTAAACATGAATTAGCACCACTATTGATTAATGAAGACCCATTTGCAGTAGAGCGTATTCATAAAAAGTTTAATGAAAAAATCGATGGAGTTCCTTCAGCAAAAGCAGCATTGGACATTGCGCTCTATGATTTGATGGGGAAAATAACTGGACAACCAGTTTATCAATTAATTGGTGGAAAAGCACATAAGGAATTACAGGTGCCAAGAGTGATTAGTATTAAGAGTCCTGAGGAAATGGCTAAAGATGCAAGTGAATTTGTAGCATCGGGTTTCCGTAATATTAAAATTAAGGTTGGTACAAATGCTGAATTAGATATTGCTCGTATTCGTGCGGTAAGAGAAGCAATAGGTGATGAGGTGCAACTCCGGGTAGATGCCAATCAAGGTTGGAATAGGATGGAGACACTAAAAGTAATAAGGGAAACAACAGCTTGTCATGTAGACTGGTACGAGCAACCTGTAAAAGCACATGATTTAAGAGCATTAAAAGAAATTAGAGCCCTTTCACCTTGTAGTATTATGGTGGATGAAGGTGTTCATAATATTTATGATTTAGTCGATGTCATAGAAATGCGCGCTGCGGATATGCTAAATATAAAATTGATGAAATCAGGTGGAATCTATCCAGCTCTAGCTCTTGCAAGTCTGGCAGAGGCTGCAGAGATGCCTTGTCAAGTAGGCTCTATGGTAGAATCAGCAATCGCAACAATGGCTGGGGCACACCTAGCGATCAGTAAGTCGATTATCCATACCAACGAGATGGTTGGGCCTTTAATGTTTGTAAAAGACGTGGCAAATGTTACATACGATAAAGACATCCTGCAGTTAAGCCATAAAGCTGGATTGGGAATAGAAGTTGATGAGCAATATGTGAAAGAAATTACATGTTTCTCCTGTGAAATTAAATAATCAAAATCTAACCCTATCAATCAATGGTAGGGTTTTTGCTTATATGTAGGGTTAGGGAAATAATTTATGGTACATTAAGATAGAGAGGCTATAACACTACATAAACAAGCAATGAAGGGAGTGTGGGATAAGATGACTGAATTATATGGACCCGTCAATGAATTAAAAGGCGTCGGGAAAGAAACAGCAGCACATCTTGAATCACTAGGAATCAATACAATAGCTGATTTATTATGGACGTTCCCACATCGACATGAAGATTTTCGTTTAAAGGATTTAGCGCAAACACCACATAACGAACGGGTTACAGTTGAGTGTAAGGTGGAGCGGGAACCTACCATTTTATTTTTAGGCCGCAATAAATCAAGACTCCAAGTAACCGTTTTAGCTGGAAGACATTTAGTGAAAGTCGTATTTTTCAATCAGGGCTATTTAAAGCAAAAGCTTGTACCTGGTTCCATTATTACAGTGACTGGGAAATGGGATCGTGGTAGACAGGTCATCAATGGCACATCGGTCTCATTTGGACCTAAAACGGATCAAGTAGACTTTGAACCTGTATACAGTCTGAAAGGATTAATTCAACAAAAAAGATTTCGAAAATATATGCGACAAGTATTGGACGAATATGGCGCTAATTTGCCTGATGCTATTCCACAACATTTTCAGGATTCCTATAAGCTTTTGCCTATACAAGAAGGCTTGGAGGGGATTCATTTTCCGCAAGATGCGCAACATGCCAAACAAGCAAGAAGACGTTTTGCCTATGAAGAGCTATTAAATTTCCAGCTACGTATGCAAGCATTACGTAAGGTACGTAAGGAAAATGAACAAGGAACTGTGATTCAATATGATGTGCATTTGCTCCGTGAATTTATCGCTGCGTTACCGTATGAATTGACCAATGCTCAAAAACGCGTTGTCAATGAAATTTGTAAAGATTTGAAGGAACCACATCGAATGAATCGTTTATTACAAGGTGATGTAGGTTCAGGGAAAACGGTGGTAGCAGCTATCGGTCTATATGCTGCAGTATCAGCGGGTTATCAAGGGGCATTAATGGCACCAACGGAAATTTTAGCAGAGCAACACTTGGAGAACTTGCAAGAATGGTTCCAACCATTTGGCGTACGTGTAGCTTTGTTATCTGGGTCAACCAAAATGAAGGAGCGACGTGTAATACTAGCAGATTTGGCGAATGGAGAGCTTGATATTGTGATTGGTACACATGCCTTAATCCAGCCAGATGTTATTTTTAAAAAGCTAGGTTTTGTTATTACCGATGAACAACATCGCTTTGGTGTTGAACAACGACGTATACTGAGAGATAAAGGGGAAAACCCAGATGTGCTCTTTATGACAGCGACTCCTATTCCAAGAACACTTGCCATTACAGCATTTGGAGAAATGGATGTGTCGATGATTGATGAAATGCCGGCAGGGCGTAAACAAATTGAAACACATTGGATGAAAAAAGAGCAATTCGGATCGGTCATGTCAAAACTAGAAGGAGAGCTAGCCGCTGGAAGACAGGCCTATGCCATTTGTCCTCTCATTGAGGAATCCGATAAGCTTGATGTTCAAAATGCAGTTGAAATTTATGAACAGCTAGCGACTTATTTTAATGGCCGCTATCAAGTGGGATTAATGCATGGACGTTTATCAGCAGATGAAAAGGATGCTGTCATGCGTGCTTTTAGTGATGGTTCCATACAGGTTTTAGTTTCAACGACAGTCGTTGAGGTAGGGGTGAATGTACCGAATGCGACATTTATGATTGTCTATGACGCTGAACGATTTGGTTTAGCGCAATTGCATCAGTTACGTGGACGTGTTGGACGAGGTGAGCATCAATCCTATTGTATTTTACTTGCTGATCCTAAATCTGACGAAGGAAAAGAGCGAATGCAGTCTATGACAGAAACAAATGATGGTTTCCGCTTAGCTGAAAAAGATTTAGAGTTGCGAGGGCCAGGGGATTTTTTTGGACGCAAGCAAAGTGGTTTACCAGATTTCAAAGTAGCTGATTTAGTCCATGATTATCGGATTCTTGAAACCGCTCGCAAAGATGCAACTATGATGCTGGAAACCGATGCCTTTTGGCATGATGACGACTATCAGTACTTACGCAAAATGTTAGAAGATTCTGGCGTTATGCAAGGGGAGCGCTTCGATTAATATAGTAATATGATTCACGCTAGAATGCAGGCACTTGATTTTAAAACAAGTCTTGCATTCTTTTTTTAACCTCTATATACTGATATTAGTACCAAGTGCTAATAACAACTCAAAAGGTGGCGAATGATGTTGAGACGAACAAAAAAAGAACGACAGCGACTACTAACTGAAACGATAGCTGAAAATCCATTCGTCACAGATGAACAGCTAGCAACACAGTTTCAGGTAAGTGTTCAAACAATTCGCTTAGACCGTATGGAATTATCCATACCAGAATTACGAGAGCGTATTAAAGATGTCGCTTCAAAAAACTATGAAAATGAAGTGAAATCTCTACCGATTGATGAGGTCATCGGAGAAATTGTTGATATTGAATTAGATAATCGAGCACTTTCGATTTTTGATGTGAAAGAAGAGCATGTTTTCCAGCGCAACGGCATCGCACGTGGACATCATTTGTTCGCACAAGCAAACTCTTTAGCGGTTGCCGTTATTAACGATGAACTAGCATTGACAGTACATTCTACTATTACGTTTGTGAAACCTGTTCGTGCTGGAAATCGTGTTATTACAAAAGCGATTGTTATCGGACGAGATGATAAAAATCATCGGACAAAAGTTGAGGTAACATCTACTGTTAATGGCGAAACCGTTTTTGTTGGTGAATTTGATATGTACCGTACGAAAGGTAAAGGTGAGTAATAATGAAATTAGCGCTAGATGGAATGGGTGGAGACAATGCACCAAAATCAGTAATTGAAGGTGCACTCTTGGCATTAGAGCAAATTCCAAATTTAGAAATTCAATTATATGGACAGCAAGAGAAGCTTGAGCCATTTTTAAAGCAGCATGATCGATTAACGATCGTACATTGTGAGGAAGTAGTTGAAGGAACCGACGATCCAGCACGTGCTGTTCGTAGAAAAAAAGATTCTTCCATGGCGCGCATGATGGATGCAGTGGATGAGGGTAGAGCAGATGCTTGTCTCTCAGCAGGAAATACAGGTGCTTTAATGGCAGGTGGTTTATTTAAAGTAGGTCGTATTGAAGGAATTGCCCGACCAGCTTTAGCGACGACATTACCAACACTTGATGGTAAGGGCTTTTTAATGCTTGATTTAGGTGCTAACGCAGATGCCCGTCCAGAACATCTAGTACAATATGCGATTATGGGCGATATTTATGCGAAGAAAGTTGGCGGGTTACAAAAACCTCGAATCGGCTTATTAAATATCGGTACTGAAGATAAAAAAGGAAATGAATTAACGAAAGCAACCTTTGATTTATTAAAAGAAGCGAATTTGAATTTTATTGGTAATGTAGAGGCACGTGATTTACTTGAAGGAGTAGCTGATGTTGTTGTTACGGATGGCTTTACGGGGAATATGGTGTTGAAGTCAATTGAAGGTACGGCGGGCGCTTTATTTTCAATGTTAAAAGAGGCGTTTATGTCCTCAACAAAAACGAAGATTTCGGCGGTCCTTATGAAAAATAATTTACGTGACTTAAAACATAAAATGGACTATACAGAATACGGTGGTGCTGGATTGTTTGGCTTACAGGCACCTGTAATAAAGGCTCATGGATCATCTAATGCGAAAGCGATTTTTAGTGCTATCCGCCAAGCAAACACAATGGTTGAACATACTGTTATTTCGACAATTACAGAAACAGTACGCCACATAGAAATTGATTAACAAAGGGGATTTTTCAAATGACGAAAATAGCATTTATTTTTCCGGGACAAGGTTCGCAAGTAGTGGGAATGGGGCAAGAGTTTGTTGAAAATGCAGCGGAAAGTAAAGCCTTCTATGATCGTGCAGACCAAGCTCTCGATTTGGAGCTATCTAAGCTAATGTTAGAAGGTCCAGCGGAGGAATTAACTTTAACATATCATGCTCAGCCAGCGCTATTAACTACAGGTGTAATGGTAGCAGAGAAGCTACGTGCAGCCGGAATTCAACCGCATTATGCAGCAGGTCACTCCCTTGGAGAATATGGTGCATTGGTTATTGCGGGCGTCATGTCCTTTGAAGATGCCGTGAAGATTGTGCATAAACGTGGACTCTATATGAACGAAGCTGTACCTGCTGGACAAGGTGCTATGGCAGCGATTTTAGGCATGGAATTAGAAGCATTAAATGAAGTAACTGAGCAAGTGTCTGCAACAGGTCATCCTGTGCAGGTCGCCAATGTTAATTGCCCGGGGCAAATTGTTATTTCAGGAACAAAAGAGGGTGTTGAGAAGGCATCAAGCGCTGCAAAAGATGCAGGGGCTAAGCGTGCAATACCATTAGTTGTAAGTGGTCCATTCCATTCTGAACTGATGCGACCATCGTCAGAGATGCTGAAAGCTGCGTTGGTTGATGTTACTTTAGCGGCTCCGCAAATTCCTGTTGTAGGGAACGTGATGGCTAAGGAGTTAACGGATGTTCCGGCTATTCAACAAGAGCTTGTTGAACAGGTTTATAGTGCTGTTCAATGGGAGGCATCTATGCGCGAAATGATTGCACAAGGTGTGGATGTCTTTATTGAATGTGGCCCGGGTAAAGTATTAAGTGGTCTATTGAAAAAAATCGATCGCTCTGTTGCTGCCTATTGTGTCTATGATGAGGCATCATTAGAAGCGGTTCTAGAAGCGTCAAAGGAGTGGTCAATCAATGCGTAAACTTGAGGGAAAAGTAGTTGTTGTAACAGGAGCTTCACGAGGAATAGGTCGTGCTATTGCATTAAAGCTTGCTGACGAAGGTGCGAAAGTTGTCGTGAATTATAGTGGCTCGCAAGCAAAAGCTGAAGAAGTGGTTGCTATAATTCAAGAAGGCGGTGGTGAGGCAATTGCTGTACAAGCTAGCGTCTCTCAAACAGAAGAAGTGACAGCATTAATGGATACAGCTGTGAAAACATTTGGCTCCCTTGATATTTTAGTGAATAATGCTGGTATTACAAGAGATAATTTACTTATGCGCATGAAGGAAAATGAATGGGATGATGTCTTAGATACGAATCTTAAGGGTGTTTTCCTATGTACCAAAGCGGTAACACGTCAAATGATGAAGCAACGTGCTGGTCGAATTATTAATATTTCATCGATTGTTGGCGTAGCTGGAAATGCGGGCCAAGCAAACTATGTAGCTGCTAAAGCGGGTGTTATTGGGTTAACAAAAACAACTGCGAAGGAATTAGCGTCTCGCAATATTTTAGTTAATGCTATTGCACCTGGTTTTATCGAAACTGAAATGACAGATCAGTTACCAGAAGATATTAAACAAGGGATGTTAACTCAAATTCCGCTTGCAAAACTAGGGCAACCAGAGGATATTGCAAAGGCAGTTGTTTTCCTTGCATCCGATGACGCAAACTATATGACTGGACAAACGCTTCATATAGACGGTGGTATGGTCATGTAATTTCAATTAGGCATGAGCGCTAATTTTTTGTATAATCATTTGAGGGGAGGTGAATCATTTGTCTACAGTATTAGAACGCGTAACAAAAGTAATCGTGGACCGTTTAGGTGTTGAAGAAAGCGAAGTAACACTTGAAGCTTCTTTCCGTGATGATTTAGGTGCTGACTCATTAGACGTAGTTGAGCTTGTAATGGAGCTTGAAGACGAATTCGATATGGAAATTTCTGATGAAGATGCTGAAAAAATCTCAACAGTAGGTTCTGCAATTTCATACATCGAAAGTAAAATAAACTAATTTCGTTTGTACTTTATTTAGCAGAAATTTATCACCCTTATTGGTGTAATGGTTATCGTAATTATACAAATGGTATTTATGATTGGTTGAATAAAGGAGAAATAGTTTCCTGCTTTTCTTTACAGGGAAGCAGATCTAATAGACAAGATGTATTCAAAGGGGACGAAATAGATCGGTTTTCGATCTATAGACGTCCTCTTTTTGTTTCAATTATATAGTGGATTTACATCCCGAAGATCGATTGGGACACAAATGTGCCAAGGCTTAATTGATTTTGGAAATAAATTTGCTAAAAATTTTCCAAAATATTGTGTTTATGCCGAAATACTTTTGCATAAACGCTTTGAAAAAGGTACACTAAAACGGTAGAAACTATTAGGAAGGCAGATTTGTTCAATGGCTATGAAAAGAAAAGGAACTATGCAGAAATCTGGCGTACTTCCTGAAAAAGTACGCAATCAATTCGAGCTGCTACAGCATGAATTAAATATCACATTTATTAATAAAAATTTATTGTATCAAGCATTCACGCATTCATCTTATGTGAATGAGCATCGCCGTAAGCTATTTACGGATAATGAGCGTCTTGAATTTTTAGGGGACGCAGTACTTGAACTGTCTGTTTCTAAATATCTTTTTGAGAAATACCCCAATATGAGCGAGGGTGAGTTAACAAAGTTACGAGCATCCATTGTTTGTGAACCATCTCTAGTTATTTTTGCAAATGAACTAGGCTTTGGTCGCTTTGTTTTACTTGGAAAAGGTGAAGAATTAACAGGTGGACGGGAACGCCCAGCACTACTTGCAGATGTGTTTGAGTCATTTGTAGGTGCCTTATATTTAGATCAAGATTTACAAACGGTCGTGTCATTTTTAGAACGTATCGTGTTCCCAAAAGTAGAAGTCGGTGCTTTTTCGCATGTGATGGATTTTAAAAGCCAATTGCAAGAAATGGTACAGCAAACAAATAATGGACTTCTTCATTATGAAATCATTGATGAAAAAGGTCCTGCACATAATCGTACCTTTGTATCAAGCGTCTTACTGAACGGACAAGAGCTTGGTATTGGTCGAGGAAAATCGAAAAAAGAAGCCGAGCAGCAAGCTGCACAATGTGCTATGCGTATGATGCGAGAAGAAGCTGCAAAAGAGGAGGCTTAAAAGATGTTCCTAAAACGACTAGAAGTGATTGGCTTTAAATCATTTGCGGAGCGCATTGGTATTGACTTTGTACCCGGTGTTACAGCGGTTGTCGGACCAAATGGCAGTGGAAAAAGTAATGTCACAGATGCAATACGTTGGGTACTTGGAGAGCAATCGGCAAAGTCGTTACGTGGATCAAAGATGGAAGATGTAATTTTTGCAGGGAGTGACTCTCGGAAGCCGCTCAACTTTGCAGAGGTAACACTAATATTAGATAATACCGACGAGCAACTTGCTTTTTCCTATACAGAAGTCAGCGTAACAAGACGCGTATACCGTTCAGGTGATAGTGAATATTTATTAAATAACCAGCAGTGTCGCCTGAAGGATATTACGGACTTGTTTATGGATTCAGGCCTTGGAAAAGAGGCTTTTTCTATAATTTCACAGGGTCGTGTCGATGAAATTTTAAATAGCCGACCTGATGACCGTCGTTCGATTTTTGAAGAGGCAGCTGGCGTACTAAAGTATAAAATAAGAAAGAAAAAAGCAGAGCATAAACTTGTTGAGACAGATGAAAATTTGTATCGTGTATTAGATATTCTTCATGAATTAGACAGTCGTCTAGGACCTCTCGAAATGCAAGCATCTAGTGCAAGAGACTATGTACAAATGTCTACTGAGCTAAAAGATTTTGATATTGCCATTCTTGTGCATGATTTTAAAAATTGTGCACAGTCTTTGCGTGCGCTAAAAGAAGAATACACAAACCTATCTGAGATAGAGCAAAAGCAAGCTCAAGATATTGCAGCTTTCGATAAACAGACAATTCATATTCGTAAGCTATTAAAAGAGCTTGATGAATATTTGGATGTTTCACAAGCTGACCTAGTTAATGCCACAATGGAGGTAGAACGATGGGATGGACGAAAGGCGCTAATGGCTGAAAAGCGTCAAAATGCGTCCAATCAATTACAGCAACTGAATACGTCATTACAAGAAGCAAAAGCAGAAGTAGAGGCATTGCTTATTCAGGAGCAAGAGAAAAAAGCTGTATTCTCAGAAAAACAACAAGCCGTGTCGGTGCTAAAACAGAGCATTAAACAGTTAGAGCAATCATTAAATCGCTCGGTAACAGAAATTGAACAAGAAATTGAGGAGCAAAAAAATCGATATATCGATTCGTTGAATGAAGAAGCGACCATCAAAAATGAGTTAAAAAATATCGATCAGCAGTTGGCTCAACAAAAAGCTATGGCAACACGAATGTCTGACCAAACTGATGAAATTGGGCAAGAGCTTATGCAAATTATTGCTGAAAAAGAACAGCTAGTAGCAGTACATACTACAACAACAAATGATTTGCAAGAAAAGCTAGACCAATATGATGCTTTGCAAATACAGTTGAAAAATGTTAATTCAACCTTTACTGAGAAGCAAGATATGCTGTATAAAGCTTATCAGCATCAGCAGCAACTTAAAGCTAGAAAAGACACGTTAGCGGAGCTTGAAGCTGACTTTTCAGGGTTTTTCCAAGGTGTTAAAGAAGTACTACTGGCACGAGATAAAGGGGAATTACAAGGTATTGAGGGTGCCGTAGCTGAGTTAATTCAAGTTGAGGGGAAATATTCACAAGCAATAGAAACCGCTTTAGGAGCTGCCTCTCAGCACATTGTCACAACTAATGAACGCCATGCCCAACAGGCTATTCATTGGCTAAAACAAAAGCGAGCTGGACGTGCGACCTTCTTACCGAAAACAGTAATGAAATCACGCAAAATTAATCTAGCGACTATCCAATTGGCCACTGAGCACCCAGCATTTGTTCGAATGGCGGATGCGTTAGTGACTTTCAATGAAGATAATCGAACGATTGTTGAAAACCTTCTAGGGAATGTCATCGTTGCAGCAAATCTTGAAGGGGCAAGTCAAATTGCTAGATTATGTGGGTTCCGTTATCGAGTTGTTACGCTTGATGGAGATATTGTTAATGCAGGGGGCTCGTTAACGGGTGGTGCTTTGAAACAGCAATCTTCACTCTTTACAAGAAAAGCGGAATTAGATGGTTTAGTTCTAAAGCTAGAGTCTCTACAAGCTTCCATTTATGGTGCCGAACAGGCTGTTGCAGCGGAAAAGGAAAAGCTAGCAACAATTCGTGATCAAGTAGAGCTGCTGAAGCTTGAAGGGGAGCAATTACGAAAAGATGAGATGCAGCAGGCGGGTCGTTTACGTGAGTTAGAAGCTGTGGAGAAAAGCTTGTCGGCTAGAGTAACTTTTGCCTCGACTGAAACACAAGATGTAAAAACACGAGAAGAGGCATTATTGGCTCAAAAGCAAGAAGCAGAGGAACGTTTAAGCGCGCTTGCAGTAGAATTAATCGAAATCAACGAAACGGTTGAGCAATTAAGTAAGGTTAAACTACAAAGTGTGACAGAAAAAGATGTATTACGAGAGCAATTGGCAGAAAAACGCTCACAATTAGCTGTAATGCAGGAACAAATGTCACAAGTTCAAATAGCTACAGCTGATTTAGCCCTACAATTAAACAAAGCTCAACAAAAAGTTGAAAATATTTCTCAGGAAATATTATGGCTTCAATCTGATGAATCGACAAATTATTTAAGTGATGAAGAGGTCGATGAACAGGTGATGACTTGGAAGGCTAGAAGAGATGAGCTACAACAGGCAATTTCTCAGAAAAAAGAAGAAAAAGTAGGGCAACAGAATGAACTTTCAACGCTAGAGGCGCAGCTGAAGGAATTACAACGAATCCATAAAGGATATCTTGAAGCGATACGTGGAAATGAGTTGAAACGAAACCGTGTTGAATTTGAGATGGACAATTTCACAGAACAGCTTGAGGAAAACTATCAGCTAACCTTCGAAGAAGCACAAGAAGAAGCACGGGCTATAGAAGATGAGGAATTTATACGCCGACGTGTTAAATTGCTTAAAAAATCAATTGAAGAGCTTGGACCTGTTAATTTAGGTGCGATTGAAGAATATGAAAGAGTACTCGAACGACATACGTTCTTAACTGAACAGCGAGAGGATTTGCTTGCGGCGCAAGAAACATTGCATGAAGCCATTAAAGAAATGGATGAAGAAATGACAATGCGCTTTAGCGAAACGTTCTTTGCAATTCGAGAACAATTTAGACTTGTGTTCCGTGAATTGTTTGGTGGGGGGCAAGCCGATTTAGTGCTTATTGACCCGCAAAATTTACTAGAAACAGGCATTGAAATCGTTGCTCAACCTCCAGGGAAAAAATTACAAAATTTAAGTTTACTTTCTGGTGGTGAACGTGCGCTAACGGCGATCGCTTTATTATTCTCCATCTTAAACATAAGACCAGTCCCATTTTGTATTCTCGATGAAGTCGAGGCTGCTTTAGATGAAGCAAATGTTGTGAGATACAGCCAATATTTGAAAAAGTTTAGTGGTGAAACACAATTCATTGTCATTACCCATCGTAAAGGAACGATGGAGGGAGCGGATGTCCTGTATGGTATAACTATGCAGGAGTCAGGTGTATCGAAACTCGTATCAGTAAAATTAGAAGACGAACCCGTACTTGCGGAGCAAAGGAGCAAATAAGGATGAGCTTTTTTAAGCGTTTAAAAGATAAATTGATGGGGAATCCAGCGGAGGAAGAAAAACTAGAGGCTCTTGAACATGATGTGGATTCTCATCAACAGGAATCAGAAGGAGACAGTGAGTCACCAATGACTGTGATTGAAGAACCTTCTGAGCAATTCGAGCAACCCTCACAAATTGAAGAGACAAAAGAATCCGAACAATCTTCACAAATTGAAGAGACAAAAGAATCCGAACAATCTTCACAAATTGAAGAGACAAAAGAATCCGAACAATCTTCAGACATCGAAGGTACAAAAGATTTAGAGCCTTCTCCAAGCGAGGAAGAAGAGCAGCTAGAACTACAAGTTATTGAGGAACAACCAGCTGAGGAGAAAAAACCTTCTGCTTGGTCTATTACGCAAAAATTTAAAGCCGGCCTTGAAAAAACACGTAATTCCTTTACATCGAAAGTCAACGACCTTGTTGCGCGTTATCGTAAAGTAGATGAGGATTTCTTTGAGGAATTAGAAGACCTTTTATTACAGGCCGATGTTGGTTTTGAAACGGTCATGGAACTTATGGATAAATTACGTTTCGAAGTGCAACGTAAAAATATAAAAGATACAAATGGTATACAAACTTTAATTTCTGAAAAGCTTGTAGAAATATATGAGCAAGGTGAAGAAGATTTAATTGAATTAAATATGCAGCCTGATGGTGAACTGACAGTCATTCTATTTGTTGGGGTGAATGGTGTAGGGAAAACAACGACAATTGGTAAACTTGCTCATCGTCTAAAGTCCCAAGGCAAAACAGTCGTTTTAGCTGCAGGTGATACATTCCGTGCAGGTGCTATTGATCAATTACAAGTGTGGGGAGATCGTGTAGGTTGTGAGGTGATTAAACAATCTGAGGGCTCTGATCCAGCAGCAGTTATGTATGATGCAATTCGTGCTGCTAAAAACAGAAAAGCAGATGTGTTAATTTGTGATACTGCTGGACGCTTACAAAACAAAGTGAATTTAATGAACGAGCTTGAAAAAGTACATCGTGTCATTTCCCGTGAAATCCCAAGTGCTCCGCATGAAGTATTATTAGCGTTAGATGCAACAACTGGTCAAAATGCCCTTGTTCAAGCACAAACATTTAAAGAAGCAACGAATGTGACAGGTATCGTTTTAACAAAGCTGGACGGTACAGCTAAGGGTGGTATTGTGCTTGCAATCCGTAATAAATTACACATTCCTGTGAAATTTGTAGGTCTTGGAGAGAAAATGGACGATTTACAGCCATTTGATGCAGAACGATATGTCTATGGGTTATTTGCTGATGGTTTAGATAAAGAATTACAAAACAATGAAGAATAACAGATAAATTGGCTTTGCCATTTTATCTTGATTTAGCATTCATCTCCTTCATGTATCGGAGGGGATGAATGTTTGTTTTTTTATAGGTCATTAATGTTAGATTAACCTCTCCATAAGAAATGTGACATTCATTCACTGGGGTGTAATCGTGTAGAAACGGTCGCCTATGAAAAATTGAATTGACATGTTGGAAAGTAATACTAGCTCAAGGCAAGAAATGCCCAAAAGTAAGTAAATGAGGCTTTTAGACAAGGAGATTACCTTGACACAGACGGGCGCTTTTCGATATGATACAAATGACTAAATAGCAGGAGGAGAAATATTCGATGCTACTTGAAAAAACAACACGCATGAACTTTCTCTTCGACTTTTATCAAGCATTATTAACAGATAAGCAAAGAAGTTATATGGAACTATACTATTTGGATGATCACTCACTAGGTGAAATCGCTGAATCGTATGGGGTTTCACGCCAAGCTGTCTACGATAATATTCGTCGAACAGAAGCAATGCTTGAGGAATATGAAGAAAAATTATGTTTACTTGAAAAATTTCAACAACGTACCCAAATGCTTTCACAGCTAACAATGGGGATAACAGAACAAAGTATGACAGCTGAAGAGCAGTTAGCGCTTATTGAACAGCTGAAAGAATGGGATTAGGAGGCGAAAGCGATGGCTTTTGAAGGATTAGCGGAACGACTCCAAGGAACGATCCAAAAAATTAAGGGCAAAGGGAAAGTATCAGAGCAAGACGTCAAAGAAATGATGCGTGAAGTCCGATTTGCTTTAATTGAGGCGGATGTTAACTTAAAAGTAGTCAAGGAATTTGTAAAAAAGGTTAGTGAACGTGCTGTTGGTGTAGATGTTATGCAAAGCTTAACACCAGGTCAACAAGTCATTAAAATTGTACAAGATGAATTAACCGAATTAATGGGTGGCGAGCAAAGCCCAATTAAATTTAATACGAAGCCTCCAACTGTTATTATGATGGTCGGTCTCCAAGGAGCAGGGAAAACGACAACTACAGGTAAATTGGCTAATGTTCTACGAAAAAAATATAATCGTAAACCATTGTTAGTAGCAGCCGACGTTTATCGTCCAGCAGCTGTTCAACAATTAGAAACATTAGGTAAACAGCTTTCATTACCAGTTTTTTCGTTAGGCACTGATATTTCTCCTGTAGAGATTGCGCGTCAGGCAATTGAAAAGGCGAAAGAAGACCATCACGATGTCGTAATTATCGATACGGCCGGCCGTTTGCACATCGATGAGGATTTGATGCAAGAATTAAAAGATATACGCGCATTAAAAGAGCCAGATGAGGTCTTTCTTGTTGTTGATGCAATGACAGGTCAAGATGCCGTGAACGTAGCAGAAAGCTTTAACGAGGCTATTGGTATTACAGGAGTTGTGTTAACGAAACTTGATGGTGATACTCGTGGTGGTGCGGCATTATCTATACGTTCTGTAACGCAGAAACCGATTAAGTTTGTCGGTATGGGCGAAAAAATGGATGCGCTAGAACCTTTCCATCCTGAACGTATGGCGTCTCGTATTTTAGGTATGGGAGATGTTCTATCGCTGATCGAAAAGGCCCAAGCAAATGTAGATGAGGCAAAAGCCAAAGAGTTAGAAGAAAAATTCAAGACTCAATCCTTTACATTTGATGATTTCGTGGAGCAACTACAGCAAGTTAAAAAAATGGGACCTCTAGATGAAATTTTAAAGATGCTCCCTGGTGCAAACAAAATTAAAGGCTTAGATAATGTCAAAGTTGATGATAAGCAAATGGGGCGTGTAGAGGCGATTATTTACTCCATGACGCCTGCTGAAAAGACGAATCCTGAATTGATTAATGGCAGCCGTAAAAAGCGCATTGCTAAAGGTTCAGGGACCTCTATTCAAGAGGTGAATCGTCTGATTAAGCAATTTGATGAAATGAAAAAAATGATGAAGCAAATGACTGGAATGGCAAGTGGTAAGGGCAAGAAAAAAATGAAATTACCAGGCTTTGATTCATTGTTTAAATAATAATTTTTAGGTGTTAAGAAAAAACACTTTACAAACAACCTAAACATTGATAATATACTATCTTGTGTGAAACTTATTCGGAGGTGCTATTAAAATGGCAGTTAAAATTCGCTTAAAACGTATGGGAGCTAAAAAATCTCCTTTCTATCGTATCGTAGTTGCAGACGCTCGTTCACCACGTGACGGCCGTCAAATCGAAACAGTTGGTACTTACAACCCACTAACTCAACCAGCTACTGTAAACATTGATGAAGAGAAAGCTCTTAAATGGTTAGCTGACGGTGCAAAACCATCAGATACAGTACGTAACCTGTTCTCAGAACAAGGTATCATGGAGAAATTCCATAACCAAAAATTCAGTAAATAATCGGGGGCGACGTCTTTGAAGCAGCTGATTGAAGCAATCGTTTTACCGTTAGTCGATTATCCAGAAGAAGTTCGTATTGAGACGGATGAAAATGCAAATCGAATTGTTTATAAACTTTTTGTTCATCCAGAGGATCGAGGGAAAGTCATAGGCAAGCAAGGGCGAGTAGCGAAAGCAATTCGTACAATTGTTTATTCAGCGGCAGGTAGTCACCATCACAAGAAGACCTACGTCGATATATTGGATTAATAGAAAAGATTTTCGCGCTCTTGCAACGAGTACAATTGAGTCCTGATAGGTGTGTTTACATGTCGCTTAGGAGTTCGAAGTGGCCTTTAGCATGAAGCGTAATATCTGGACTAAGAAGGAGGGAGCTTGTAGGTTCCTTCCTTTTTTCTTTATTTCGCCTAGAATTGTTCTTTTTATTTAGGAAAAACAGGGCATAAAGTTTTAACTAAGATTACAGCTAGAGGCAATTGATTATATTAATATGGACGAGACAATTGATTGTCTTAGCTGAACCTACATTTTTCCGAAGTAAATTTGCTAACTACGGGAAAAGGTAGAAAGCGAATGCAATTGGAGAGAGTAGTACGTTTTAATGAGGTGATAGTTGAATGGAATGGTTTAATGTAGGTCGAATTGTCAATACACACGGTATTCGAGGAGAGGTGCGTATATTATCGACAACAGACTTTGAAAAAGAGCGTTTTGCGGTAGGGAATAAGCTTGCTGCCTTTAAAAAGGACGATAAAAAGCCAACTTGGGTAACGATTCAATCTGTGCGTCGTCATAAAAACTTTATTTTATTAACATTCGAAGGCATGAATAACATCAATTTGGTCGAGCCGTTTAAAGAAGGTTTGTTAAAAGTGACAAAAGATCAAATGACTGATGATCTCCTGGAAGAAAATGAATTCTTTTTCCATGAGATTATAGGTTGTACAGTTGTTTCTGAAGAAGGCGAAACAATTGGTGTTGTGAACGATATTCTACAAACAGGTGCTAATGATGTATGGGTGGTTAAAGGCTCAAAGAAGGAGCATTATATCCCTTATATAGAAGATATCGTGAAAGATATTGATGTGGATGAGAAGAAAATTGTCATTCACGTAATGGAAGGTTTATTATGATGAATATTCATGTGCTGAGCCTTTTTCCCGATATGTTCTCAGGTGTTTTCGGGGCTTCTATTTTAAAGAAAGCTCAAGAAAAAAATGCGGTCAAGCTAGAGGTAACCGACATCCGTACATTTTCGGGGAATAAGCACAATCAAGTTGACGACTATCCATATGGTGGCGGAGCAGGCATGGTTTTAAAGCCTGAGCCGATGTTTAGCGCTGTAGAAGCAATTTGTGCAGGAAAACAACCACGCATCATTTTAATGTGCCCTCAGGGAGAACGATTCACCCAAAAAAAAGCAGAAGAATTGTCACAAGAGAAGGAATTAGTCTTTTTATGTGGTCACTATGAAGGCTATGATGAACGTATACGCCAGCACCTTGTAACAGATGAAATTTCTATTGGGGATTTCGTTTTAACAGGTGGAGAACTAGGAGCCATGACGGTTATCGATAGTGTTGTACGCCTATTACCAGGTGTATTAGGCCAAGAAGATTCACATATACAAGATTCCTTTTCAACTGGTCTCTTAGAGCATCCTCATTATACTCGACCAGCAGAATTTCGAGGAATGAAGGTGCCAGATGTTTTATTATCGGGCAATCACGCAAAAATTGAGCAATGGCGTGAGGAGCAATCGTTGAAAAGAACCTTTGAACGTCGTCCTGATTTACTTGATCTATATTCTTTAACTGACAAGCAAAAATTGTATTTAGAAAAACTTAAAAACAATCAACAAGATGCTTGATTGCTCAGTATATTTATGATAACATTTAATCTGTACTTCTATGTGAAGTACTGAATTACGGTGTTCCGCTGTGGCATAGATTGCGTGCAAGAGCATCTGTCTAAGGAGAGAAAACAATGTCAAACATTATTACAGAAATTACAAAATCTCAACTTCGCACGGATCTACCTGCTTTCCGTCCTGGTGATACTGTTAAGGTACACGTGAAAGTAGTAGAGGGTACTCGTGAACGTATCCAGCTTTTCGAAGGTGTAGTAATTAAACGTCGTGGTGGCGGTATTAGCGAAACTTTCACAGTTCGTAAAATTTCTTACGGTGTAGGTGTTGAGCGTACATTCCCTGTACACACACCAAAAATCGCTAACTTAGAAGTTGTACGTCGTGGTAAAGTACGTCGTGCTAAACTTTACTACCTACGTAACCTACGTGGTAAAGCTGCTCGTATTAAAGAAATTCGATAATTATGACTTAAAAGTGAGGGGCTTGTACGCAAGCTCCTTTTCTTTTTGCTTGTCATCTTAATTCCCTATCAACTAAAATAGTGTTAGACAAGGGGGCATTTCTCAATGGAAAAACAGGTGAAAGAAAAGAATGAATTATGGGAATGGACAAAAGCGCTATTAATTGCATTTGCGATTGCTGCAATTATACGGTATTTTTTATTTACACCAATTGCAGTTGATGGTGAGTCCATGATGCCAACCCTTGAAGATGGCGACCGCATGATTGTGAATAAAATTGGTTATAAAATTGGTGAACCGAAACGCTTTGATATTGTTGTGTTTCATGCACCTGAACAAAAAAATTACATTAAACGTGTAATTGGATTGCCAGGAGATTCACTGGAATATAAAGATGATCAATTATATATCAACGGTGAGCCAATTGATGAGCCCTATTTAGATGCTTATAAAGCTCAAATTACAGGGGGAACATTAACAGAAGACTTTACCTTAAAAGACATCGATGTTTCATTAGATGAGATTCCAAAAGGGTATGTTTTTGTCATGGGGGATAATCGTCGAAATAGTAAAGACAGTCGACATATTGGTCTAGTAGATCAAAAGGAAATCATCGGCAACACAAGTTTGATTTTCTGGCCGTTTAATGACATAAAAATTGTAAAGTAATGCAAGAAAGGGAGCGTTTAGGAACTCCCTTTTTCTTTTAGTTTAGGAGGCACAGCAGTGACAATTCAATGGTTTCCAGGGCATATGGCAAAGGCCCGACGTGAAGTAACGGAAAAATTAAAGCTTGTTGATATTATATTTGAGTTAATAGACGCACGTTTACCTTTATCGTCTCGTAATCCAATGATTGACGAAGTCATCAATCAAAAACCTCGTTTATTAGTTTTGAATAAGGCAGATATGGCAGACGAGCAAGAAACACGTAAATGGGTAGAATATTTTGCACAGCGTGGTCATAAAGCAGTCGCTATTAACTCGCTTGAGGGTAAAGGCTTACAACAAGTAACGAAAGCAGCACAGGAAATATTAAAAGAAAAGTTTGATCGCATGAAAGCAAAAGGGATGAAGCCTAGAGCTATTCGTGCAATGATTGTTGGAATACCGAATGTTGGGAAGTCCACATTGATTAATCGCTTGGCGAAAAAAAATATTGCTAAAACGGGGAATACCCCAGGTGTAACAAAGGCGCAGCAATGGATTAAGGTTGGGAAAGAACTTGAGCTATTAGATACGCCAGGGATTTTATGGCCAAAATTCGAAGATCAAGAAGTAGGCTTTAAATTAGCTTTAACGGGTGCTATTAAAGACACCATAACAAACATGGAAGACTTAGCAGTATATGGCTTACGCTTCTTATCCGTTCATTATCCAAAGCGTATGGAGGAGCGTTACGGCTTTGGGTTCATCCATGAAGACTTGGTTGAAACTTTTGACCATATTGGGAAACTTCGACGTGTGTTTGGTGCAGGTGGAGAAATTGATTATGATCAAGTAGCTCAACTAATCGTGCGAGATATTCGTGGCTTGCAATTAGGCAAATTAACATTTGATTTTGTTAATGAACAACTAGAAAAAGAATCGGAACAATAAAAAGTTTTGGAAACTGTCACACCCTCTTTGTGGCAGTTTTTCTTTTAGGAATGAATTTTTCTACCGATAATAATTATATAGAGGAAAAATCTGAGCTACATAATGACTGAAATGGATTTAGGTTTAATGCGTAGAGGCAAGAAGGAGTAAGAAAGTGAAAAGTATTAAAGAAATTACAGTTGCACTAAAAGATGCGGAAGAATGGCAAGAGTGGATGTCGGGTATTGCGGAAGATGAACGAGTAGGTGTCCAAAAGGCTTGGCTTACTTGGCAGAAGAAGCAAGACAAAAAGCGGCAATTGATTCAGGAACATCAAGAAAAAGTGGCATTCGATTTAAGCTATGGGGGAATAGATGCATTAATTGCAGGTGTAGATGAGGCGGGGCGTGGTCCTCTAGCGGGGCCCGTCGTTACAGCAGCTGTAATTTTGCCAACAAATAGTGAGGCTCTAATTGGTTTGAATGATTCTAAGCAATTATCGAAGGATAAACGAAATGCCTTTGCCGCTTTAATTAAAAAACATGCTATTAGTTATTTTATTCACTTCCAATCGGCTCAACAAATAGACGAGCTTAATATTTATGAGGCGACCAAACAATCTATGAAGGCAAGTGTGGAATCGTTATCGAGAAAACCTGATTACGTTTTAGTAGATGCCATGACATTACCTATGGCTATCCCTCAGGATTCCATCATTAAAGGAGATGCCAAAAGCTTAGCAATAGCAGCAGCCTCCATTCTAGCTAAAACAGCCCGAGATGATTACATGGAACAATTAGATAAAGATTTTCCTATGTATGGTTTTGCACAACATGCAGGCTATGGTACAAAGCAGCATTTAAAGGCACTAGAAGAATACGGACCAACGATACACCATCGTAAATCGTTCGAGCCGATCAAATCCATGTTTGAATAATACGTTAGTACCAATTACCGAAGGAGTAATTGATGAAAGGAGTATCTTATATGACAGCCACATCATTTAATCCAATCCAGATGCAACAAAATCAAATAACTGCAAGTAATCAACCACTTGCCTTAAAACAAGGGCAAGTATTTCATGGAACGGTTAAGAAATTATACCCTGATCAAATGGCAGAGATACAAGTAGGAAATCAAAAATTTATAGCTAAACTTGAAGTTCCATTAAAAGCCGGGGATGCCCATTTTTTCCAGGTAACAGGAACAGACCCACAAGCAGAATTAAAAGTGGTGTCAGGACCGATGACGCCCACCACTTCACCAAGCCAGCAAATTAATCAGCTATTAGAATCCATGAATTTACCTAAGACAGCAGAGATGCAGCAATTATTAGGACATTTTATGAAGGCGGAGCTACCTATTTCAAAAGATCAGCTATTACAAGCTGAAATGTGGTTAAAGGCATTACCAGAAGGTATATCTAAAATGGATGCTTTGCAAACGATTCAAAAAATGATAGAGCTTAAAATGCCCATGACTAATGAGGTCTTTCAAGCGCTAATTAGTGGACAGAAGACTTCTGGCATGGCGGCTACTATGGAAAACTTTGCACAGCTTCTAGCAAGAGATACAGCCTTACCTGAACAGCTTAAGCAAAATTTAATGCAACAAGTACAAGCTATTGCAAAGCCATTTGAAGTAGAAACGGGTAGCGTGGTTCTTGCGAAAGTTCTCGAAAATTTAACAAATAATACCGCTACAACCAGTGAAAAAATGCAAGCTCTGTCGATCTTAAAGGAGTCTGGGATAATACCGAATCAGGCTACATTGCAAAATTGGTCAAGTATGAATGATGCAAAAGCTTCTCAGCAAATGCAGCAAGCGGGTCAAGTCGTTCAAGCTATCCTAACAACGAAGCCTGAAAATGCTGCTCAGCTGATTGAACAGCTTAAATCATGGACAACCAATCAGCACTTTTTAACAAATGATCAAAAGCAACAGATTAATCAACTAATTGATCGTTTTAATCAATTGCCTGTTACCAAGCAAACATTAGATATTTTTGCTAAGCAAATGCAAGATCAATTATTAAAAGCCTTTTCGCAAAATATGTCTAATCATTTATTTACACAGGACATAAAAGGACTGTCAGTAAAAGATCATCTACTGTCTTTAGTAAAGCAAGAGGTAGCTTCTCCATTACAAAATGAAGCCCTGATGCGTAATCTCGTAAAAAATAGCATCGCTTCTTCACAGCCCTTTGTTCAACAAATAGTGACACAAGCAGACGCTCTTGTTCAAAATTCGATGGATAGTAAGGCAATGGAGCATGCTATGAAAACGGTATTGAAAAATTTAGGGGTAAGCTATGAGGCGACACTCGGAAATAAATCAGCGGATTTACAAATGATTGCACATCAATTAAAACCACAGCTTCATACATTATTGCAGGAAACTAATATGACACCGCAATTGAAGGAAGCGGCAGAAATGCTAATGACACGAATGAATGGGATGCAACTATCTTCAGGAGAAAATGGACACCAACATCAATTAATTATGCAAGTACCGCTTGAGTTTTTCGGTAAGAGAATGGATGCAACATTGCAATGGAATGGTCGCATGAAGGATGATGGTAAGATTGATGCCAACTATGCAAGGGTATTATTTTATTTACAAATGGCCTCCATGCAAGAAACGGTCATTGATATGCAGGTTCAAAATCGAGTGGTTACAGTAACGGTCTTTAATGAATATTTGGAGATTCAATCTCTTGCAGAACCACTAAAGGTAGCATTAAAAAATGGGCTGGCAGAGAAAAATTATCAATTATCAGGCGTTTTTATGAAGCAATTTGACAAGGGGCAAGTGGTCAAAAGTAGTCCTGTAATAGAACAGCAAGAGGAACAGAGTGGGGTGGATATCCGCGTATGAGCGAAGAAAAATTCACCCGTAAAGAGGCAATTGCGTTAACGTATAAACTTGGTCAATTCGATAGTCCAACTGTTGTAGCAAAGGGAAAAGGGAAAATTGCCGAGAACATTTTGGCAAGGGCTAATGAGCATAATGTGCCGATTTATGAGGATCCTAACCTAGTTCAACTGCTTGGCCAATTAGATTTAAACGAGTCCATTCCTGAGGAATTATATCAGGCTGTGGCAGAGGTTTTTGCTTTTATTTATCGTTTGGATCAAGAACATGCGCGAAAATATAGAAAAAATGAAGTATTCTGATTATTTTTGCAAGCTGTTTTAGTACACAAAATAGAAGAATGCGTCATAATAATAGAGAAAATTCGAACAAAAGACAAAGTGTAGACTTTATCAGAATGTTTCGTTAGAATAGACTATGTTAGTAAAACAATTCTATGCAAATGTTTGATGGGAGGATGTATTATGAATATCCATGAATATCAAGGGAAAGAGATTCTGAGAAAATATGGTGTAGCTGTACCAAACGGAAAAGTTGCTTTTTCCCCTGATGAAGCAGTGAAAGTAGCGAAGGAACTTGGCTCTAATGTAACTGTAGTCAAGGCGCAAATTCATGCAGGTGGACGCGGTAAAGCAGGTGGTGTAAAAATCGCTAAAAACCTTGATGAGGTACGTACGTACGCAAAAGAATTATTAGGGAAAATTTTAGTGACTCATCAAACAGGTCCTGAGGGAAAAGAAGTAAAACGCTTATATATTGAAGAAGGTTCTGATATCCAAAAAGAATACTATTTAAGTTTAGTTTTAGACCGTGCAACTTCCCGCGTTACAATGATGGGATCCGAAGAAGGCGGTATGGATATTGAAGAAGTAGCGGAAACAAATCCGGAAAAAATCTTCAAAGAAGTAGTTGATCCAGTGGTTGGATTAACAAGTTTCCAAGCACGTCGTATGGCGTTTAATATGAATATTCCAGCAAACCTTGTAGGGAAAGCTGTTAAATTAATGTTAGGTTTATATCAAGCATTTATCGACAAAGATGCATCAATTGTTGAAATTAATCCACTTGTTGTAACTGGACAAGGCGAGGTAGTAGCACTAGATGCTAAGTTCAATTTTGATGCCAATGCATTATACCGACATAAAGATATTGTCGAATTACGCGATTTCGATGAAGAAGATCCAAAAGAAATCGAAGCATCAAAATATGATTTAAGCTATATTTCATTAGATGGTAACATTGGCTGTATGGTTAATGGTGCTGGTCTTGCTATGGCGACTATGGACACAATTAGCTACTACGGCGGTAGCCCGGCCAACTTCCTTGATGTAGGGGGCGGTGCAACAGCTGAAAAAGTAACTGAAGCTTTCAAAATTATCCTTTCTGATCCACACGTAAAAGGCATTTTTGTAAACATTTTTGGCGGAATTATGAAATGTAACATTATCGCTGAGGGTGTTGTGACAGCTGCTAAAGAAATCGGTTTAGCTGTGCCACTAGTTGTACGTTTAGAAGGTACGAATGTAGAACTTGGAAAAGAAATTTTAAATGCATCTGGTTTAAACATCGTTGCAGCGGATTCAATGGCTGACGGTGCACAAAAAATTGTGGGACTAGTAGGCTAAGGAAGGCAGGGAGAACAATGGCTGTATTTATTAACAAAGATACGAAGGTAATTGTACAAGGGATTACGGGCGAAACAGCTCTTTTCCATACGAAGCAAATGCTTGAGTATGGTACTAAGATCGTAGCAGGTGTAACACCAGGTAAAGGTGGACTTGAAATCGAAGGAGTTCCTGTTTTCAATACAGTGGCAGAAGCTGTAGCTGCAACAGGCGCGACAACTTCAGTTATCTACGTTCCTGCTCCGTTTGCAGCAGATGCAATCTTAGAAGCTGTTGATGCTGAATTAGAATTAACAATCTGTATTACAGAACATATTCCGGTTCTTGATATGGTGAAAGTTAAACGTTACATGGAAGGTAAAAAGACTCGCCTAGTAGGTCCGAACTGTCCGGGTGTTATTACAGCTGATGAATGTAAAATCGGTATCATGCCTGGCTATATCCATACAAAAGGTCATGTAGGAGTTGTATCTCGTTCTGGTACATTAACGTATGAAGCAGTACATCAATTAACACAAGCTGGTATTGGTCAAACAACAGCTGTTGGGATTGGTGGAGACCCTGTAAATGGTACAAACTTCATCGATGTACTTGATGCGTTTAATAATGACCCAGAAACATATGCAGTAGTTATGATTGGTGAAATCGGTGGTACAGCTGAGGAAGAAGCGGCTGCATGGATTCAAGCCAATATGACGAAACCTGTCGTTGGCTTTATTGGTGGACAAACTGCACCTCCAGGTAAACGTATGGGGCACGCAGGTGCTATCATTTCTGGCGGTAAAGGAACAGCTGCAGAGAAAATTAAAGCTATGAATGCGGCAGGCATTGAGGTAGCAGAAACACCATCTGTTATTGGTGAAACACTTATTAAAGTAATTAAAGAAAAAGGGCTATACGAAAAGTGTAAAACCCATTAAAATGGAAGATGTAGCACATAGTGGCTACATCTTTTTCCTTATTTATACACTGTTTATCTTCCTTCATTATCAATTTCCTATTTCCTGTATTGAAAATTACACACAAAGTTGTGTTCAAAACACCATGCGGTCATTTACTTTCTTCTATTATAAAGGAGGTTTGTAAAATGATTCTTGCAGTAGATACACAGAGATTACTAGCTTTGCATTATGTATATCCTTTACCTCTTCAAAAACTTCAACGATTATTGTCCCCAGTGAACGTTTTAAACACTTTTGAAGAAGCTCATTATGGTGAAATCGCGAATATTTTACAAATATCGGCACATAAAGCATTACAAATTTCCCGAAGCTTTCGACAAATTATGACAATCCCATTTGAAGAGGCCTATACACGGGCCAATATTTTCCCCATACCTTTTTATCATCCTTATTTCCCGGCGCAATTATTTGAAATATCCAGTCCTCCTACTGTATTGTATGTGAAAGGTCGATATTCCCTGTTAACAAACAAGAAACAGATAGCAATTATAGGCTCTAGGAAGGCTACAGCGTATTCGAAAAGAGCGTTAGACCTAATTGTCCCACCTCTTGTTCAATGTGGGTATACGGTCGTAAGTGGGCTTGCTAGAGGCGCTGATACAATGGCACATAGGGCAACAATCGATATGGGAGGGCACACAATGGCTGTGCTTGGACATGGTTTTAATTATCTCTATCCGAGAGAAAATCAAGTACTTGCGATGGATATGGCCGATCAACAGTTATTAATAACTGAGTATCCTCCATATATGAAGCCCGAGAAATGGCATTTCCCGATGCGTAATCGAATCATTAGTGGTTTAGCTCAAGCGTTAGTTGTGACAGAGGCAGCGATAAAAAGCGGTACGCTTATTACAGCAGAGCTTGCATTAGAGCAGGGGAAGGATATATTTGTGGTACCGGGACCTATTGATGCAGCACAGTCCAAAGGGACCAATCAATTACTTGTAGAAGGAGCAATTCCAGTAATGAATGGTCATCAAATCGTTGAAACACTAGACCTGTTTTCTAACAAAAATTGAAAAAAAGTTGCATTATCTTAAAATCTGTTATACATTTTGCAACAGGTAACTTAAAAATTTAGTAAAAGACCTCGCTAAGGGGGAGACATAGATGGCGGATTATTTAGTGATTGTAGAATCACCAGCAAAAGCAAAAACAATTGAACGTTATTTAGGCAAAAAATATAAGGTGAAAGCATCTGTTGGACACGTAAGGGATCTTCCACGTAGCCAAATGGGTGTGAGTGCAGAAAATAACTTTGAACCTAAATATATTACGATTCGTGGTAAAGGACCTGTTTTACAGGAATTAAAATCTGCGGCTAAAAAAGTAAAGAAAGTCTATCTAGCGGCCGATCCAGACCGCGAGGGAGAAGCAATTGCTTGGCACCTTGCGACTGCATTAAATATCGATATTAACTCGGATTGTCGAGTTGTATTTAACGAAATTACGAAAGATGCGATTCTTGAATCATTTAAGAATCCGCGTCCTATTAACATGGATTTAGTAGATGCACAGCAAACAAGACGAATATTAGATAGACTTGTTGGCTATAATATCAGCCCAATTCTTTGGAAAAAGGTGAAAAAGGGTTTATCAGCGGGTCGTGTACAATCTGTAGCGCTGCGTATGATTATTGATCGCGAAAATGAAATTAAAAACTTCCAACCAGAAGAGTATTGGACAATTGAGGGTACTTTTGAAAAAGGTAAAAAATCATTTGATGCACTTTACTATGGAAATGGCAAAGACAAAATTAAGCTAACGAATGAGGAACAAGTAAAGACAGTTTTAAAGGGTGTCAAAGGGACAGACTTTCATGTTGTGAATGTTTCTAAAAAAGAGCGTAAACGAAATGCTGCACCAGCCTTTACAACCTCTTCGTTACAACAAGAAGCAGCGCGAAAATTAAATTTCCGAGCAAAGAAAACGATGATGCTTGCACAGCAATTATATGAAGGTATTGATATTGGTAAAAAAGAGGGTACAGTCGGGTTAATCACTTATATGCGTACCGATTCCACACGTATTTCTGAAACGGCAAAAACGGAAGCGATTGCTTTCATCGAATCAAAGTATGGAAAAGAATATATTGCAACAGAAATAAAGCAGACGAAGAAAGCTTCAAATGCGCAGGACGCCCATGAGGCAATTCGTCCAACAAGTACGATGAGAACACCAGAGGAATTAAAGGCAGTTCTTAGTCGTGACCAGTTGCGTTTATATCGCTTGATTTGGGAGCGCTTTATTGCAAGCCAAATGGCTCCGGCTATACTTGATACTGTGGCGGTAGATCTTCAAAATGGTGATGTTTTATTCCGTGCGAACGGCTCACAAGTTAAATTTGCAGGTTTTATGAAGCTATACATCGAAGGTACAGACGATCAAACGGAGGAAACGACAAAGCTTTTACCTGAGATGGAAATTGGTGATCAAGTAAAATCGCTTGAAATTGAACCTAAGCAGCATTTTACACAGCCACCACCACGCTATTCAGAGGCGCGACTTGTTAAAACGATGGAAGAATTAGGTATAGGTCGCCCGTCCACATATGCACCGACCCTCGATACAATTCAGCGCCGTGGCTATGTTGTGTTAGATGCAAAACGCTTTATGCCAACAGAGCTAGGTGAAATCGTACACCAACTCGTACTAGAATTTTTCCCTGATATCATAAATATCGAATTCACTGCACAAATGGAACAAGATTTAGATGATATTGAAGAAGGTAGTCGTCAATGGAAGAATATTGTGGAAGAGTTTTATAAAGACTTTGAAGTCCATGTTAAACATGCAGATGAAGCTATGGAAAAAGTAGTAATAAAAGATGAGCCAGCTGGAGAAGATTGTGAGCTTTGCGGATCACCAATGGTCTATAAGCTGGGTAGATATGGTAAGTTTATGGCTTGCTCGAATTTCCCAGACTGCAGAAATACAAAAGCTATTATGAAACCTATTGGTGTAAAATGTCCGTCATGTGAAACGGGCGAAATTGTAGAGCGTAAAAGTAAAACGAAGCGTTTATTCTACGGCTGTAATCAATATCCGGAGTGTGAATTTGTATCTTGGGACAAACCAATTAGTAGACCATGCCCGAAATGTAGTGCATTATTAGTAGAGAAAAAGATTAAAAAAGGTGTCCAAATTCAATGTACAAAATGTGACTATGAAGAAGCACCAACACAATGATAGGAAGATGGTAAAATCATGACTGAACAAGTAGTAAATGTAATAGGAGCGGGGCTAGCAGGTAGTGAAGCAGCTTGGCAAATAGCAAAACGAGGTGTGAAAGTAAGACTCTATGAAATGCGTCCAGTAAAGCAAACGCCTGCACACCATACAGATAAATTTGCAGAGCTTGTTTGTTCTAACTCACTACGCGCAAATGGATTAACAAATGCTGTAGGTGTTATTAAGGAAGAAATGCGTATTTTAGATTCTGTCATTTTAAAAGCAGCAGACCAATGTTCTGTGCCTGCTGGAGGAGCATTAGCCGTAGACCGTCATGAGTTTGCAGGTTATGTGACAGAGGCAGTGAAAAATCATCCACTTGTGGAAGTTATTCATGAAGAAGTGACAGAAATTCCTGAAGGTATAACAGTTATTGCTACAGGTCCTTTAACTTCGAAAGCTTTGGCTGAAAAAATTCAAGGTTTAACGGGTCTAGATTATTTATACTTTTATGATGCAGCTGCACCAATTATTGAAAAAGATAGTATAGATATGGATAAGGTTTATTTAAAATCTCGTTATGATAAGGGTGAAGCAGCATATTTAAACTGCCCGATGACGAAGGAAGAATTTGATCGTTTCCGTCAAGCATTAATTGAAGCAGAAGTAGTCCCATTAAAAGAATTTGAGAAAGAGATTTACTTTGAGGGCTGTATGCCAATCGAAGTTATGGCGTCTCGTGGAGAGAAAACCATGTTATTTGGACCAATGAAGCCAGTCGGTCTTGAAGATCCGAAAACAGGGAAACGTCCTTATGCCGTAGTACAACTACGCCAAGATGATGCTGCTGGTACTCTTTATAACATTGTTGGTTTCCAAACACATCTTAAATGGGGTCCTCAAAAAGAAGTATTACAATTAATCCCAGGATTAGAAAACGTGGAAATTGTACGTTACGGTGTTATGCACCGAAATACTTTTATTAATTCACCAAAAGTGTTAGAGAAAACATACCAACTTCGTGAACAAAAGAATATTTTCTTTGCAGGTCAAATGACGGGTGTCGAAGGATATGTGGAATCAGCTGGAAGTGGATTAATAGCTGGTATAAATGCAGCTCGTTTAGCATTGGGACAAGAACCGATTATTTTCCCATTCGAAACGGCGTTAGGAAGCATGGCGCGTTATATAACAGAAGCGCAATCGAAAAACTTCCAACCAATGAACGTTAACTTTGGAATTTTCCCTGAGTTACCACCAGGTAGACGTTCAAAGCCGGAGCGTGCAGAAATGCATGCAACACGCGCAATAAGCACAATTCATAATTTTGTGAATTCACAAACAATTTAATTGCCAAAAGCCTCTAAAAGTTGTTATACTCTTAGAGGCTTTTTCTTTTTGTAGACAAAATGCTTGCTTAGACATGTTTTATTATTTTGTATGGAGATTTTCTCAAAATATAACTAATTACACTTGCTATCTTACAAAGATAGGTATAGTGTCAATATGTATGTTTATTAATGATGGAATACGATACAAACTTGTAAGAGATGACAAAGAATTATTTATCCGTTATATTACAAGTGTCAGTCATTTGAGAAAATTATTAATAAATTATTGGTGGTGAATCTTTCTATGTTAGTTTCGTCCCAAGATGCACTCGAACAGTTCATGCTTTACATCCAAGTTGAAAAGAACTTCTCTGTTCATACAGTGCGAGAATATGAATCAGACCTGCTGGATTTTTTGGCCTTCTTACAAAGGGAAGGAATTAATGATTTAGCGAGTGTTGAATATATACATGCACGTCTTTATGTAACAAAGTTGTACGACGAAAAAAGAGCAAGGGCTTCTATTTCTAGAAAAATATCCTCAATACGCTCCTTCTTCCGCTTTCTAAATAGACAGTATGGATTTGATGATGGGGCATTTCGTTCTCTTTATCATCCTAAAAAAGAATCTCGTTTACCAAATTTCTTCTATGAAGAAGAATTGATGCAGTTATTTGATGCGAATACCGGGGATGATTTGAAATCGTTGAGAAATATGGCTATATTAGAGCTGTTATATGCGACAGGGATTCGTGTAAGTGAGCTGACTTCCATTCAAGTTAAGGATGTAGATTTTCATTATTCCATCATACGAGTTATGGGAAAAGGTCGAAAAGAACGAATTATCCCATTTGGTCAATTTGCAAGTTTAGCAATGCTGGACTACATAGAGCAGGCTCGTCCTAGATTGATGAAAAAGACTAATCATCAGCAATTGTTTGTCAATATGCGAGGTGGGGAACTTACTCCTCGAGGGGTACGTCATGTTTTAAACGAAATGATTGACAAGGCCTCGCTCCATACGAAAATTTACCCACACATGCTTCGCCATACTTTTGCCACACATTTATTAAACAATGGCGCGGATTTGCGAACGGTGCAGGAGTTATTGGGCCACTCGCATTTATCTTCTACACAGGTTTACACACATGTAACAAAAGAGCACCTACGTCAAACATATATGAATGCTCATCCAAGGGCATAATAGAGTTAAGGAGGAAAGCAGATGGGACAAATTCATGCGACTACGATATTTGCAGTTCATCATAACGGAGGCTGTGCCATGGCTGGTGATGGTCAAGTTACATTAGGAAATGCAGTTGTGATGAAGGGTACAGCGAAGAAGGTCAGACGTCTGTTTAATGGGCAGGTTCTGGCAGGATTTGCGGGCTCTGTTGCAGATGCATTTACACTATTTGAGATGTTCGAAGGCAAATTGAATGAATATAACGGTAATTTACAACGTGCTGCAGTAGAGGTTGCCAAACAATGGCGCGGAGATAAAATGCTACGTCAACTAGAAGCGATGCTATTGGTCATGGATAAAACAACACTACTACTTGTTTCTGGTACTGGTGAGGTCATTGAACCCGATGATGGAATTTTGGCCATTGGTTCAGGTGGAAATTATGCTTTATCAGCGGGTAGAGCATTGAAAAAATATGCAGGTGAAACGATGACTGCTCGTGAAATTGCTGAAGCAGCATTAGAAACTGCTGCTGAGATCTGTGTATTTACGAATCATAATATTATCGTGGAGGCGCTGAGCTAATGACGCAAAAAAATTTAACGCCAAGACAAATTACTGAGCATTTAGATCGTTATATTGTTGGGCAAAATGAAGCTAAGCGAGCTGTAGCTATTGCGTTGCGCAACCGTTATCGTCGTTCGCTGTTAAATGAGGATATGAAGGCAGAGGTTATTCCAAAAAATATTTTGATGATTGGGCCAACTGGTGTCGGAAAAACGGAAATTGCCAGAAGAATTGCGAAGCTTACAAATGCTCCTTTTGTAAAAGTGGAAGCGACAAAATTTACTGAAGTAGGTTATGTAGGTCGCGATGTTGAATCAATGGTACGTGACTTAGTAGAAGCTTCTCACCGTCTTGTAAAAGAAGAAATGATGGAATCAGTTAAGGAACAAGCCGAGCAATTAGCAAATGAAGCTATTGTGAAACTTTTAGTCCCATCATTGCGAAAGAAACAGAGCATGCAAAATCCATTCGAAATGTTATTTGGAGGGAAAGAACAAACTTCTACGGACGATACGTCGTCTGATGAGACGGAAGTACGCTCTAAACGTGCACAAATTGCTATTGATTTACGAAATGGCAAATTGGAAAATGAATGGGTTACGGTAGAGGTAACAGAACAAACTCCATCCATTTTTGATGCATTACAAGGCACGGGAATGGATATGTCTGCTAACAATGGTATGCAAGATATGCTATCTAGCTTAATGCCTAAAAAACAGAAAAAACGCCGTGTGCAGGTAAAGGATGCGCGTCGTATTTTAACAATAGAAGAAGCAAATAAGTTGATAGACGCAGATGAAGTGGCACAGGAGTCAATTGTTAGAGCGGAGCAAACTGGTATTATTTTTATTGATGAAATCGATAAAATAGCTAGTAAAGAAGGGAATTCTTCTGCAAATGTATCTCGTGAGGGTGTACAACGAGATATTTTACCAATAGTAGAAGGTTCAACTGTAACAACGAAGTACGGAGCTGTGAAAACTGATTACATGCTATTTATAGCTGCTGGTGCGTTCCATATGTCAAAGCCTTCAGATTTGATTCCGGAATTGCAAGGACGTTTCCCAATTCGTGTAGAGCTTGAAAAATTAACAAAACAAGATTTTGTCCGTATTTTACAAGAGCCTGACCAATCGCTCATTCTGCAGTATAAGGCATTGCTAGAAACAGAAGGTGTGGAAATCAATTTCACATCTGATGCCATTGAACGTATTGCGGAAATAGCAACAGAGGTTAATCAGGAAACAGATAATATCGGAGCCCGTCGTTTGCACACGATTTTAGAACGATTACTAGAAGAGCTGTCCTTTGAAGCAGCTGAAATTGCACCAGCGAGTATACCGATCAATGCAGCCTATGTTGATCAAAAACTCGCAGGTATCGTAAAAAACAAAGATTTGTCACAGTTTATATTGTAAGATAAAGCTGTTCAGTATCATTCAGTAGTAAAAACCTTTAGAATATTAAGTGAATACTCTTCGGATTATTTATAGGAGGAACATATAATGAATTTATTAGAAAAAACACGTAAAATTAACTCGATGCTTCAAGCTTCTGCTGGTAAGCCTGTAAACTTTAAAGAAATGGCTGACACACTAGGAGATATTATTGATAGTAATGTCTATATTTTAAGTCGTAAAGGTAAATTATTAGGGATTTCAATTCACCAACAAATTGAAAATGAGCGTATGAAAAAAATGTTCGAAGAGAGACAATTCCCAGAAGAATACACACATAGCTTGTTTACAATTTCAGAAACATCCTCTAATTTAGATATCCATAACGAACATACTGCTTTCCCTGTGGAAAACAAAGATCTTTTCCAAAACGCATTAACAACAATTGTACCAATTGTTGGTGGTGGGGAACGTTTAGGAACATTAATCCTTGCTCGTTTATCTTCTCAATTTGAAGATGATGATTTAATCCTAGCAGAATATGGTGCAACAGTAGTTGGTATGGAGATTTTACGTGAAAAATCTGAAGAAATTGAAGAGGAAGCTCGTAGCAAAGCGGTCGTACAAATGGCCATTAATTCACTTTCGTACAGTGAATTAGAAGCTATTGAGCATATTTTTGAAGAGCTTGATGGTAACGAAGGTTTACTTGTAGCTTCTAAAATTGCAGACCGAGTTGGCATTACACGCTCAGTGATCGTCAATGCATTACGTAAACTTGAATCAGCAGGTGTTATTGAGTCTCGCTCTCTAGGTATGAAAGGAACTTATATTAAAGTGTTAAATGACAAGTTCTTAAATGCATTAGCTGAAATTAAAATGAAATAATACTTCTTGAAGAAGATAATGAAGGCGTCTAGGTAAAACTAGGCGCCTTTTCTTGTGCACTACACTGAAAATTTATCCGTACATTAGCTTGTTATTTTTTGTATAAATACAAGTTTGGAGAATATTGATATTTTTTGTTTCTTTTATCCTAAAGTCGTTCATAAAATTGTCACTACAATTAGCATACAAAAATGAAATATGTGATACTTTAGAATAATGGTAAATAAACTGTTGGTTATTTATATTAGAATATTCAGGTATTTGTCGAACTAGTAAAATGGGACCTTAAATTAATTTCATTTTAAAAGGCGATAAAGCTCATAAAAAGGCAAATTTAATACTAAAATCGTAAACACTGTCGAAATAGTGTAAAATAACTAGATGTTAACCAACCTTTTGTAAAGCCTACAGCTACAAGGGATGCGGAAGTATTGTCCCGGTTGTGGCGATAAAAAAATAGGGCGTATATACTATTAAAAAGTGACAAAAGACAATAGACACTAGGTAGCATCTTAATTACAATTGTATTATTGAATATATTAACAAGTACATAGAATTTAATAAAATGAGGTGAACAGTTTTGAATTTATTTGGAGGAACTATTAGTAGCTTGGAAAATGGACTTTCCTATGCAACTTTGAATCATAAAACAATCGCAAACAATATTGCGAATGTCGATACACCTAATTATAAGGCGAAAAATGTTAGTTTTAAGGAAATGTTGGCGGAACAAAAGGGTATCGCTATTTCTGCCTATCGAACTGACAATAGACATTATGATTTCACAATTCGACAATCTACACCTGGTGTCAATAATATAGAAAACCTACGATACCGAAATAATGGCAACGCAGTAGATATGGATGCTGAACAAGCGAAATTAGCAGAGAATCAAATTTACTACAATGCTTTAATTGATCGTGTAAACGGGAAATTAAACACATTAAACACAGTTATTAAAGGAGGTAAGTAATAGATGTCTATTTTCCATGGGATGAATACCACTGCCTCAGCTTTAACTGCCCAACGATTACGTATGGATGTTATCTCTTCTAATATGGCTAACATGGATACAACTCGAGCTCGTCAAGTTAATGGAGAGTGGGAGCCATATCGACGAAAGTCAGTAACGTTTACAGCACAAGAAGGACAATTTTCAAAGTTTATGAATGTGGCACTTGGGAAAGACGCCAAAAGCGGTGTTGGTAATGGTGTGAAAGTAACTCGTATTTCAGAAGACCGAGAAACACCTTTCAAACTTGTTTATGATCCAACTCATCCAGATGCAAATGCAGATGGTTATGTCAATTTGCCGAATGTCGACCCATTAAAAGAAATGGTAGATTTAATGTCAGCTACTCGTTCCTACGAGGCAAACGTAACAGTATTTAACGCAAATAAATCTATGCTTACAAAGGCATTAGAGATTGGTAAATAAATAAGAAGAAAGGAAGATACATAATGACTATTTCGTCCGTTTCGCTAATGACACCTACTCAGGTTGTAAATGAAACAAATAAACTTAATACGACACCTTATGAAGCTCAACAAAGCTTCGCGAACTCGTTAAAAGAGGCAATAGCCAAAGTTAATGACCAGCAAATCACATCCGATAATTTTACTCAAAAGCTAATTAAAGGTGAAAATGTGGAATTGCATGAGGTAATGATTGCTTCACAAAAGGCGAGCATTACATTAAACGCAACAATTGAAGTTCGCAATAAGGTGATTGAAGCTTACCAAGAAATAATGCGAATGAGCGTTTAATCTGTTATTGAGGGGGAGACCCCTCTCAATATAGATTAATGACTACCTAAATGGTGGGCTCATAAATTTCGCAATTTATTGATGGCTAGGTTATTCACTATAACCGGAGGATTCATAATGAATGAACGATTGACGAAAATAAAAAACGACACCAGTCAATTTTGGAAAAGTCGAAGTAAAAAGCAAAAAATGGTTATGATTGGCTCCTTGGTAGGCGTCATTGCCCTTGCGGCAATTGTAACGTTTTTCGCTTCAAAAACTACATATGTTCCACTTTACAAAGATTTATCAACAAGAGAAATTGGACAAGTAAAAGAAGCACTGGATTCACAAGGTGTAACATATCAAATTGCGCCAGGCGGAACATCTATTTTAGTGCCTGAGGAGCAAGTTGACTCTTTATTAGTGCAATTAGCATCAGAAGGATATCCACAAACGGGTACGATTGATTACTCATTTGCAAACAGTTCAGGGTTTGGTATGACAGATAATGAATTTAATCTATTAAAAAAAGCTGCTACTGAAACTGAAATCGCTAAACTTTTTAGAAACCTTGAAGGTGTTAAAGATGCAAAGGTTATGATTACTGTTCCTGAAGAAGGAGTCTTCGTAACAGATGTGAAAGAGGATGCAACTGCATCTATCGTATTAAATACAGATCCAGGATATAAATTTACAGAGCAGCAAATTACAACTATGTATAATTTGGTGTCAAAAAGTATTCCCAATTTAAAAACTGAAAACATCGTAATCTCAAACCAATTCTCTGAGTACTTTGACTTAAATGCAGCCACAACAGATGGAGCATCAACAACAACTGCTGAAGGTCAATTGCAAATGAAAAAGTTGGTTGAACGTGATTTACAACGTCAAGTACAAAATATGCTTGGTACGTTGATGGGACAAGATAAAGTAATGGTTTCTGTCACTACGGATATTGACTTCAAGAAAGAAAATCGTGAAGAAAATCTTGTGACACCTGTTGATGAAGAAAACATGGAAGGTATCGCCATTAGTGCTCAAAGAATTACTGAGCAATATTCTGGAACAGGGGCGGGAGCAGCTACTGGAACACCTGAAGCTGAAACAACTACTGATAACTTTACTACTTATAATGAAGGTACATCGGGTAACGGTGATTATGAACGTACAGAAGAGACGATTAATAATGATGTGAACCGTATACGTAAAGATATCCAAGAAGCTCCTTATAAGGTGCAAGATATTGGGATTCAAGTAATTGTTGAACCACCAACAGCAACAGATGCAGCGTCATTACCAGATGGCGTCCGTGAAGATATTGAGAAAATTTTAAGTACGATTGTACGTACAACCATTTCAAAAGACGTGGCAGCTGAGCTTACTCAAGAGCAAATTGATGAGAAAGTAGCGGTATCTGTTCAGCCTCTATATGGTAAGGCCACACAAGTTGCTGATGAGAAACCAATAATTCCTTGGTGGGTTTGGGTTATTGGCGGTATCCTGTTAGCTGTTATTTTATTGTTAGCATTCTTCATTATCCGCTCTCGTAAACGTGCGCAGGAAGAAGAAGAGCTAAGTATCCTAGAAGAACAAGAAGATTTAATGATTGACGATATTAATGAAGAAATTGAAACGGAAGCTACAATGCGTCGTAAGCAGCTAGAAAAAATGGCAAAAGATAAGCCAGACGATTTTGCGAAGTTACTGCGTAGTTGGATTGCTGAAGACTAACTAGGAGGTTCGGCTGTGTCCAAGAAAGATAAGGAATTAACAGGAAAACAAAAGGCCGCTCTCTTGTTAATTTCATTAGGGCCTGAAGTTTCAGCTTCAGTCTATAAACATTTAACAGAGGAAGAAATTGAACGTTTAACATTAGAAATTTCAAGTGTTAAAAAAGTAGAATCAAACGTTAAGGAAGAGATTATAGAAGAATTCCACAATATTGCCCTAGCTCAAGACTATATCACGCAAGGTGGTATTGGTTATGCGAAAACAGTATTAGAAAAAGCACTTGGTGTTGAACAAGCTCAGACCATTATTAATCGTCTGACATCATCATTACAAGTGAGACCGTTTGATTTTGCACGGAGAGCTGATCCAGCACAAATATTTAACTTTATTCAAAATGAACATCCACAAACGATTGCCCTGATTCTTTCATATTTAGAAGCGGGGCAAGCGGGAGTGATTTTATCTTCGTTACCACAGGAAGTACAGGCTGACATTGCAAAACGTATCGCTGTTATGGAATCGACTTCACCAGAGGTCATTAGTGAAATAGAATCGGTGTTAGAGCGTAAATTATCATCTACAGTTACTCAGGACTACACTGAAACCGGTGGTATTGATGCAGTTGTTGAAGTTCTTAATGGTGTTGATCGACAAACTGAGAAAACAATCCTTGATGCGCTTGAAATCCAAGATCCAGAGCTTGCAGAAGAAATCAAAAAACGCATGTTTGTATTCGAAGATATCGTTACGCTCGACAATCGTTCCATTCAACGTGTTATTCGTGATTGTGAAAACGAAGACTTACTCCTTTCAATGAAAGTATCAAGCGAAGAGGTAAAAGATATTATTTTCCGCAATATGTCTCAACGTATGGCTGAAACATTTAAAGAAGAAATGGAAATTATGGGACCTGTACGTTTACGTGACGTAGAGGAGGCACAATCTCGAATTGTTGCTGTTATTCGTCGCCTAGAAGATGCTGGTGAGATTATTATTGCACGTGGTGGAGGAGATGACGTCATTGTCTAGAATCATCCGTTCAATTTACACTCAATCCGATAGCGATAATGTAAAAGAGATACAAATCCGGGATATGTTTGAAGTGCTTGATTTAGAAGACGGTGAAGATGGTTCATCCCAACATCAATTATCAATAGAAGAAATAATGGCTGAGCGAGATCGTTTACTTGCAGAAGCAAGAGCTTCCTTACAAGTCGAACGTGAAGCGTTTGAGCAAGAAAAGCAAATGCATTTTCAAGAGATTGAGCATTTGAAGCTAAGTTGGGAAGAAGAAAGACCGAATCGAGTTCAAGAAGCCTATGACGAAGGATTTGGCCAAGGCTATGAAGACGGTGTGAACAAATCTACTGAAGCAATGGCCGAGTCCCTTCAAACTGCGAATGAAGTGATTAATCAGGCAAAAGAAAATGCTAGAAAATATATTGATGATCAAGAAGCAGTGATTTTAGAGCTTGGCTTAACGACAGCTGAACGAATAATTGGCGCGTCATTAGAACGTGATCCAGATCTGTTTGTGTCAATTGTCCGTAGAGGGCTAAAAGAAGCAAGAGAAATGAAAGAAATTAAAATTTATGTGTCACCAGCCTATCACGCTTTAATTACTGCTAATCGCGATGAATTAGCTGAAATGTTCCCGGTTGATGTACCATTTATGATTTTTGTTAATGAAGATTTGAACAATGAAACGGATTGCTATATCGAAACAAATCATGGTCGTATAGTAGTGAGCGTCGATGAGCAATTGAACGAACTAAGATTAAAGCTTCATGAAATATTAGAAAGTAAGGAATGATCTAGATGAAGACGGCTCAATTAATCGAACATATTCCTCATATGCCAACATTTAAAAAATTTGGTAGAGTCACTAGAGTTGTCGGCTTGATGATTGAGTCGCAAGGTCCAGATAGTTCCATAGGTGATGTTTGTAAAATTCATGTGGAAACTGTAAACAATGGTCACCAAATCATTTTAGCTGAAGTTGTGGGCTTTAAAGATGAAATTGTTGTTTTAATGCCTTTCACTTCTTTAAGAGAAATATCTATTGGTTGTCTTGTTGAAGGGACGGGGGCTCCACTAGAAGTAAAAGTGGGCCCAGAGCTAATAGGGAAAGTGTTAGATTCTATGGGTAATCCTATTGATGGCACCTTGCTACCAAAAGGGCTAATGACGGTTCCGACAGAGCAAGATCCACCAAATCCACTGACACGTCCACCTATTAACGAAAGACTTGAAGTGGGCGTAAAGGCTATTGATGGTATGCTGACAGTTGGTAATGGGCAACGTGTCGGGATTTTCGCTGGTTCAGGGGTCGGAAAAAGTACACTTCTTGGAATGATTGCGAGGAATACACAAGCAGATTTGAATGTAATTGCTCTGATCGGAGAACGTGGACGTGAGGTCCGTGAATTTATTGAACGTGATTTAGGCCCCGAAGGTCTAAGTCGGTCCATAGTTGTGGCTGCTACTTCTGACCAACCGGCATTGATGAGGATAAAAGGGGCGTTTACTGCAACAGCAATCGCCGAGTATTTTAGAAATCGTGGTTTAAATGTCATGTTGATGATGGACTCTGTAACACGTGTTGCCATGGCTCAGCGTGAAATTGGCCTTGCCACAGGAGAGCCGCCGGCACAGAAGGGATATACCCCATCTGTATTTGCGATATTACCTAAATTACTAGAACGTACAGGTACTAATGAAAAGGGTTCTATCACTGCATTTTATACGGTCTTAGTAGATGGTGATGATATGAATGAACCAATCGCTGATACGGTGCGAGGGATATTAGATGGTCATATTGTGCTTGATCGAAATCTAGCAAATAAAGGGCAATACCCTGCTATAAACGTCTTAAAAAGTGTTAGTCGTTTGATGAATCATGTGGCAGCGCCAGAGCATAAAAAAGCTGCTGAACGATTAAGAGAACTCTATTATACATACGACAAATCTGAGGATTTGATCAATATTGGCGCTTATAAACGTGGGACGTCTAGAGAAATTGATGAAGCTATTCATTATGAACCGCTTATAACTACTTATCTCAAACAGGGTTATTTGGACAAAGTGACTTTGGAAGAAAGTGTGAATGAGCTACTATCCTTATCGAACGGTGGTGTAAACTAGATGGTCAGTTATGTATATCGTTTTGAAAAAGTACTAACAATTCGTGAGCAAGAAAAAAACGAAACTGAAATGGCCTATAAAGAATCTGTCCGTTCTTTTGAGGAAGTAGCTACTAAGTTATATGACTTGCTTAAAAAGAAGGAAGATTTAATTGCCTTCCAGCAGGATCGCTTAACTGTTGGTTCATCTATTGATGAAATTCATCACTATGCACGTTTTATTGATAGTCTTGAAAAGACAATTGCAGATGTACAGCAGAAAGTGATACAAGCTCGTGCAAAGATGAATTGGCACGAAGATAAATTATTAGAAAAAAACTTGGAAGTACGTAAATTTGAAAAAATGAAAGAAAAGGATTTTAAGCTTTTCCAACAAGAGCAGGATCGTATAGAAAGCCTTTTTTTAGATGAAATTTCATTGCTAACGTATAACAAGAGAGAAATCAGGTGATTTCATGGTGAAAAAAGACAATCGATTGACAGCAGAATTAGTAGAACAGCCACCTAAGAAAAAAGCTGGAGGCTTTCTAAAGTTTTTTACTTGGATCGTACTGCCACTTATGTTTGTAGTAGCTGTTTTACTTGTTGTGGCTACGTTAATGAATACAAATGTTTTTGACTTAGGAAAAAAGGCAATTGGCAATTTACCTTTTGTTCCTTCAGAAGAACAGCAAGCAAAAGATGCTGTCGTAAACAATGATTCGAAAATAGTTAATTTACAGGCAGAGATTCAAGAAAAAGAAGCAGAAATTACACAACTACAAAAAAAGTTGGATACAACAACATCTGAAAAAGAGAAGCTTACGATTGAAAAAGAGCAACTTCAATTTGAAATTGAAAAATTAAATCGACAACAAGATGATGTGAAGCGGGATTTCAATGATATATTATCGACGTTCGATAAAATGTCTCCTAAATCTGCAGCACCGGTATTAATTAATATGAGCGATGCAGAAGCACTGCGCATTTTAACCAATTTAAAACCTGATAAACTAGCAGCAATTTTAGAGAAAATGGACGCTAAGGATGCAGCGAAATATACGGAGCTCATGGCTAAACAGTAGAAATCACGAAAGGAGGTGAAAAGAGTGGATATAGCAATGATGAAAATGATAACACAATCAGCCCCTACTAAAAATGCGGCAACAAAACCGTCAACAGTTAGTAGCTCTGATGGAAAGATTAATGGAACATCGAAACAGGATAATTTATCAAAATTCGGCTCTGTTTTTGGACAAGTCCTATCTTCCTCAACCCAACCAAATCAATCTTCACAAGCTACTTCAAACAATGAACTGGCTGATTTACAGCAGGTTTTAAACGCTGATTCATTGGAAGAGGTACTAGATTTATTAGGAGTCTCACACGATGATGGATTATTAATACTTCAGCTTGGAGAAGAAGGTAAAGCAGTGTCTATGGACGAAATGCTTGAATTAAACAATATACTAAACGCATTAGGTATTGATGATGAGCAGCTCCAAAAAATAGTTCAGCAGCTATTAGGAGAAGAAAAAGAAGCTAGTGACGTTTGGGAGCTATTATCATTAGTAGATGCTCAGGCGCCAATTCTACAATCGCTGATAGGTACTGCACTACAAGGAGAAGGTCAAGTAACACCAAAAGAGGCAACGCAAATTCTTCAAGTGTTAAAGCTAGTACAATTAGTAGGACAAAAGTCGGACTTAACAGCTCCGCAAGAAAATTTGTTAACAACCGTTAAAAGTCTTTTAACGACGTTACAAACGCAAGTCGAAACGATACAAGTAACAACAACAACCAAATCAACAGGCACATTTTCATTACAAGGCTTCCAGCAAGTCCAAATGACCAAGCAAAGTGAGACAAATTCTCATGAAATGGTGACACCGCAAACGGTACAAACCAAACCAGATACGTTCCAGGTAACTTTACCTACTGCTAAGCCTGCACAGTCAGAGGCTTTATTAAAAGAAATGCAAGCCATTATCAATAGAGCCCAAATTTCCAATGCACAAGGGATCACACGATTAACAATCAAATTGTATCCAGAAAATTTAGGTACAATTCGTATAGAGCTTGTGCAAAATGATGGTGTATTGACAGCTCGTCTACTAGCTTCTACAGCCCATGGACGTGAAATGCTTGATAGTCAAGCACATCAGCTAAAACAGGCATTTGTTCAGCAGAACATTCAAGTGGATCGTCTGGATATTGCACAATCATTACAGGATGCAGATCGCCAGCAACGTGATCAAAACTTCTTTAATAATTTCTTTAGACAACAACAGGACGAAGAACAGCAGCAAAAAACTGAGGATGATGATGAAGAGAAATCCTTTAGTGACTATTTATTAAACGAGGAGGTGTAATGGATGGCGGATTCAACGTCTAAAGTAAAGAATGCATCCATAACGGACGATCTTTACTATTCGAATTATAAAAAACCAACCAAACAAACAGGGAATAGTGAACTTGGCAAAGATGCCTTTCTTCAACTGTTAATTACCCAATTACAGCATCAGGATCCAACAAATCCAATGAATGACCGAGAATTCATTTCACAAATGGCGCAGTTTTCTTCTTTAGAACAAATGCAGAACATGACAAAGGCAGTAGAATCTTTATTAGCATCACAGCAACAAACACAAATGATGAATTATGCTACCTTTGTTGGTAAAGAAGTCAAATGGCATGAGATTTCAGATAAAACAGATGAAAAAGGAGAGCCAATCGTAAATGAAGGCTCAGGTGTAATTGAATCCTTGAAATTTGTAGATGGCAGTGTTGTCTTCAAATTAGCAGATGGGAAAGAAATAACGCCTGGTAATATTTCTGGAATCCTTGGCTCTGGAACAAGTCCAGATGGGAATAATCCTGTGCCAGAATCTCCACTTGTTCAGGCTAGTAAATTGATAGGTAAAAAAGTGACATATCAAGATGGTGAGCAGGAATTACAAGGGAGAATCGTTTCTGTTTCCAATAAAGATGGCGTCATTTACTACCTATTAGATAATGATAAAAAACTAACTGATAAAGATTTTACAGTTATAAGCGAATAAAGGTGGGGAAAAGTGATGGATAAATTTTCAATTCATCGTGTACCCTTGCATCCATCTGTTCGTGCAAATCAACCTACACCCATTCATTCACAGCAATCCTTTAAAGCCCATTTACAGGAAGCTTCAAAGCAAGAGCTGAAGGTGAGCAAACATGCGCATGAACGTATCACGGAGCGTAAAATTGACATCTCTGAACAAGAATGGCAGGTTGTCTCGGATAAGGTATTTGAAGCTCACTCAAAAGGTGTTAAACAGCCATTAGTCTTGATGGATCAAGCAGCTTTAATTGTCAGTGCTAAAAACGCTACTGTCATTACAGCAATGGATCGCACGGAAGCAAAGCAACAGTTATTTACAAATATTGATGGCACGATCGTGCTTTAAAGGCTGGACCTTCTTATGAAAGGAAGCCTTCGTGATGCTGATTGATAGAAGCACACAAATAAAAATTGAAGGGAGAACGAAAACTTATGTTACGTTCTATGTATTCAGGTATTTCAGGTCTTAAAAACTTCCAAACAAAGCTGGATGTTATTGGTAATAACATTGCGAATGTTAATACTGTTGGCTTTAAAAAAGGGCGTGTACTTTTTAAAGATTTAATGTCTCAAACACAAGCCGGTGCATCTGCCGCAACAGCAACACGAGGTGGTGTGAACCCACAACAAGTTGGTTTAGGTTCACAATTAGCAGCTATTGACACAATACATGGTGGCGGCTCTTTACAAGGTACTGGGCGTGGGCTGGACTTAGGGATTGAAGGAGATGGCTTCTTCATGGTTGCTGATGCAAATGGAGCTCCAGACCCAGATAGTGGATTCATCGGTGAAGAAGGATTCAACAATACCCTATTTACTCGTAATGGTGTTTTCTATATGGATAGCAATGGCTATTTAGTTAATGCTGACGGTAAATATTTAGTAGGTGTTTCTGCTGGGGAAGACATTGTTATGGAAGCTGATGACGATGGTATTAATCCAGATGATGCACCAATTGCTTCAGGAGATGAAGGTGCCAACTTATTTGATGATGATGGTGTCCTAGACCCTGAAGATGGAGAGGTAGGACCAATCCGTATTCCAACGACTGCTAAAGAGATTAGCATCGGAGCTAATGGTACGATCGAATATGTGGATCTAAATGGTAATCGCAAATGGGCTGGGCAGCTGATTATGGCTAAATTCCCTAACGCTGGTGGTCTTGCTAAGGTTGGTGGAAACTATTATCAACAAACGGCAAACTCTGGTGCTGCATATGCACAAGTAGCCACTGTTGCAGGGATGGGTAAAGTAGTACCTGGAACAGTTGAGATGTCCAATGTAGACTTATCGGAAGAATTTACAGAGATGATTGTAGCTCAACGTGGTTTCCAAGCGAATACTCGTATTATTACAACATCAGATGAAGTGTTACAAGAGCTTGTAAACTTAAAACGTTAATGATTGATTAGAAGTCCTTTAATTCATAATGGACGTTTTAATAAACATATTTTCATATGAGGGAGGGTCGGGCCGGCTCTCATGCTAGACCCGGCCCTAATTCAATGATTGAACTAACACGTCTTAATGGCAAAGCATTTACATTAAATGCTTTATACATAGAAACAGTCGAATCATTTCCAGATACGACCATTACTTTAACAACTGGAACAAAATTTATTGTTTTAGAGAGTGAAGATGAGGTGCGACAAAAGGTAACTGCCTTTTATAACAATATACAAATACTATCCAACCCGCATCTACGAGGTGAAAAAGATGAAGAATAATAAAATGTTAACAATGATTATTATTTTGCTAGTAGCAGTCATACTGATCGGGGTTATCTTGTTTGTATTGCTTACACAATTTAATAAACCGACAGGAGCTATTGAACCAACCATTGATGAAATTGTTGAGGCAACCGTGGAGATTCCAGAAATCACGACGAATCTTGCAGATAAAAGAGTAGTGCGCTTGTCATTAAAAGTTCAAACGACAAGCAAAGATGCTGCTGCAGAATTAACAAAGCGTGTTTTCCAAGTGCAAAACATTGCCATTCAAGAGCTTTCTGAAATGGAGCAAAAAGATTTAGAAGGTAAGCAAGGAAAGCAAATTTTCCAAAAATCATTAAAAACTAGAGTAAATGAATTGATGCAAGAGGGAGAAGTCCAGGAAGTATATTTTACCTCCTTCATCACTCAATAAAACAGAAACTGCTTGAAATGGAGGTGGGCAAATGGCAGGAGATGTGTTATCTCAATCCGAGATAGATGCGCTGCTTTCCGCTATATCAACTGGGGAAATGTCAGCAGATGACATAAAAAAGGAGGATGAGGGACGTAAGGTTAAAGTTTATGACTTTAAACGTGCGCTCCGCTTCTCAAAAGATCAAATCCGAAGTTTGACCCGAATACACGAAAATTTTGCACGACTATTGACAACCTTCTTCTCTGCACAGCTTAGAAGCTATGTGCAAATTACGGTTGCTTCAGTAGACCAAATACCATTTGAAGAGTTCGTCCGTTCGATTCCGAATATGACACTCATAAATGTATTTGAAGTGCCACCATTAGATGGTAATATATTGATGGAAATAAATCCGAACATTGCCTATTCCATGCTTGATCGTATAATGGGTGGTAGTGGGGCGAGTCATAGTAATGTGGATAATCTAACTGAAATTGAAACAAAAATTATGACAAACCTTTTTGAACGCTCATTCGACAATTTACGCGAGGCTTGGGAAAATGTTGCGGAAATAGATCCGATTTTAGTGGAGCTTGAAGTGAATCCACAATTTTTACAAATGATCTCACCAAATGAAACAGTAGTTGTCATTTCGTTAAATACGATTATTGGTGAAACAAGCGGTATGATAAATATTTGTATTCCGCATGTTGTATTGGAGCCGATTGTTCCAAATCTTTCTGTTCGCTATTGGATGCAAACAAATACGAAAGAAATGTCTCCAGAGCAAACAAAAATGCTTGAAACACGCGTAAAACAAGCAAAATTACCTCTTTCAGTTGAATTAGGGCTAACGGATATCACGATAGAGGATTTCCTTACAATGCAAATTGGTGATGTTATACAGTTAGAGCAAAAAATTAATGACCCACTTCTATTGAAGGTAGGGACATTACCAAAATTCACTGTTCAACCAGGTAAGCAAGGCAAAAAATTAGCAATCCAGATTATCGACCCTTTGAAAGGAGGAGACGAAGATGAGTGATGAAATGCTCTCCCAAGAAGAAATTGAAGCGTTATTAAGGGGCGAGACGTTGGAAGATAAAAACAGCGGCACTGAAGCTTCTTCAATTGATGAAACAAATGATTTACGAGTAGAGGATTACCTTGATTCGTTTGCACAAGATGCATTAGGTGAGGTAGGCAATATTTCTTTCGGTAGTTCTGCCACAGCACTATCGGCGTTATTAGGACAAAAAGTAGATATTACTACCCCAAGTATATCAATGATTAATCGAAATAAATTAGAAGAGGAGTTTCCACATCCTTATGTAGCTGTACAAGTGGAATATACGATTGGCTTAACAGGTATGAATTTACTTGTTATTAAACAATCTGATGCAGCTATTATTGCAGACCTAATGTTAGGTGGCGATGGATTAAATCCGAAACCTGACTTAGGAGAAATTCAGTTAAGTGCTGTTCAAGAGGCAATGAATCAAATGATGGGCTCTGCGGCTACATCTATGTCAACAGTATTCAACAAAAAAGTAGATATTTCGCCACCAACAATTGACTTAATGAATATTTCTCAAAATGAAGGTCGAGAAAATATCCCTGAAGATGATTTGCTAGTTAAAGTATCCTTTAGATTAAAAATTGGTAATTTAATTGATTCGAATTTAATGCAATTATTACCGCTAAAATTTAGTCAAAACATCGTAAAATCTCTATTAGGAGAAACTGAGTCTATTGAAGAACCTGTGGCTGCAACGATAGCACCTGAGGCACCGCCAATTACAGCACCACCTGTTCAAACACAAGCGCCTGTTATGCCACCGCCTGCACAGCCTGTTTATCAGCAGCCGGAAGCAACTATGCAACAACCTGTTTATCAGGAGCCACAGCAGTTTGCTCAACCAGCGAGAGCTGCACAGCCAGTGAATGTTCAACAAGCACAATTTGCTAGCTTCGATTCAAATGTAATCTCTCAATCTGAAGCTAGAAATTTAAATATGCTACTTGATATTCCATTGCAAGTTACTGTAGAGTTAGGACGTACGAAACGTTCTGTTAAAGAGATTTTAGAACTATCCAGTGGTTCGATTATTGAGTTAGATAAATTAGCAGGGGAGCCTGTTGATATTTTAGTGAATAGTCGTTTAATCGCTAAAGGTGAAGTCGTTGTTATTGATGAAAACTTTGGTGTACGTATTACAGATGTTTTAAGTCAAGCAGAGCGTTTAAATAATTTAAGATAGTTTCAATTGGAGGAGTTAACCATGTCTAAAAGAATTTTGATTGTAGACGACGCTGCATTTATGCGTATGATGATCAAGGATATTTTGTCGAAAAATGGATTTGAGGTTGTTGGAGAGGCGGCAGATGGATTACAAGCTGTTGAAAAGTACAACGAATTGAAGCCAGATTTAGTAACAATGGATATCACAATGCCAGAAATGGATGGTATTGCGGCTCTTAAAGCAATTAAGGGATCAGATCCAAGTGCAACTGTAATCATGTGTTCTGCAATGGGACAACAAGCAATGGTAATCGATGCAATTCAAGCTGGTGCGAAAGACTTTATTGTTAAGCCTTTCCAAGCAGACCGAGTAATTGAAGCGATCCAAAAAGCGCTAGGATGATTGCATGAAAATGTTAAAATCATTTCGTTTAACGATGATTTTTGCATTTCTTGTATCCTTCCTGTTTTTGTACCCGACACCAACTTCTGTTTATGCAGACTCTGATACGAATAGTGTGACAGATTGCATTAAAGACCCAGAAGCTTGTTATGGAGATACGACTGATCCAGCTGCTAAACAAGAACCAAGTGTATCAGCAGCTGGAGATATATCTGCATGGGAATACATAAAAATGGTTTTAGCGCTTATTTTTGTTGTAGCTTTGTTTTATGGTTTAATGAAGTTTTTAAATAAACGTAATTTAAACTTTCAACGTAATCAAATGATACAAAATTTAGGCGGTTTATCGTTAGGTGCCCAAAAATCAGTACAGCTTTTACAAGTAGGTAAAACCATGTATTTAGTGGGGGTCGGTGAAGACGTTCAGCTATTACGTGAAATTACTGATCCTGAAGAAATAGAAGCACTGTTAGCACTATATAACGAAAGGCAAGAACTTGCAGCAACATCACCTTATATTGCAGAAGTATTTTCTAAGTTTAAGAAAAAAGATAGAGAGAATTTGCAAAATGAACAAAAGCAAGAGACATTTGGCAAGCTCTTTGAAAAAAAGATATCCGAAATTAAACAGGAGCGCAGTGAAGAGATTGAGAGATGGAAGCAAAAGGAGAAGGATGATAAATGAATGATTTAATCAATATTTTTTCCAATAGCGATCCAACCAACGTCTCAACATCTGTTAAGCTCTTACTACTACTAACTGTTTTATCACTGGCACCAAGTATTTTAATTTTAATGACATCCTTTGCTCGTATTGTCATCGTTTTATCCTTTGTGCGTACGGCACTGGCTACACAACAAATGCCACCTAATCAGGTGATTGTTGGTTTAGCCTTATTTTTAACGTTCTTCATTATGGCGCCAACCTTTCAAGAGGTCAATAAAGAGGCTTTGCAACCACTATTTTCTGAAGAAATTGGTTTAGAGGAAGCTTATGATCGGGCAAGCTTGCCATTTAAAGAATTTATGAGTAAGCATACTAGACAAAAGGATCTAGACTTGTTTTTATCGTACAATCAAGCAGAAAAACCAGCATCAGTGGAAGAAATCCCACTGACAATGCTTGTGCCAGCATTTGCTTTAAGTGAAATTAAAACAGCATTTCAAATAGGTTTTATGATTTTTATTCCATTCCTAGTGATCGATATGATTGTTGCGAGTACATTAATGTCGATGGGGATGATGATGTTACCGCCAGTAATGATTTCATTGCCGTTCAAAATCTTATTGTTTGTTCTGGTCGATGGCTGGTATCTCGTCATGAAATCGCTACTACAAAGTTTTTAGGGGATGATACAGTATGACAGGTGAATTGGTTATTTCCGTTGCAGAACGTGCCATTATGATTATCCTTCTAACAAGCGGTCCATTACTATTAGTAGCTTTAATCACTGGTTTGGCTGTAAGTATTTTCCAAGCTACGACTTCGATTCAAGAGCAAACATTAGCTTTTGTACCGAAAATTGTCGCCGTCTTAGTGGCCATCGTGTTCTTTGGCCCATGGATGCTATCTCAAGTTACTAGCTATGCGAGAGACATTTTTGAGAATTTAACACGTTATATAGGGTGAGTCCATGAATGAATTAATTCCGCATTTAACGGTTTTCTTATTGGTGCTTGTGCGTGTTTCAGCATTTTTTGTTACGGTTCCTTTTTTTTCCTATAGAACCATACCACCACAAGTCAAAATTACTCTCGCATTGGTTTTAGCTTGGATGATGTATTACACAATTGATGTTGAGCCATTTGCATTCAATGATGATTACATATTATTAGTGATGAAAGAAGCACTTGTTGGCCTGTTACTCGGTCTAGTAGGTTATATTATTATGTCTGCCATTCAAATTGCAGGGAGCTTTATTGATTTTCAAATGGGTTTTGCCATTGCCAATATTATTGATCCGCAAACAGGTGCTCAAAGTCCATTAATAGGACAGTTCTTTAATATGCTAGCATTCCTTTTATTATTAGCCATTAATGGCCATCATATGATTCTTGATGGAATTTACTATAGTTATCAATTTTTACCTATGGATCAATTCCCTAGTTTTACAAATGATAGCTTTCCGCAATTTATCATCACAACATTTACAGCCGTTTTTGCCATTGCATTTCAGATGGCTGCACCTGTTGTGGCTACCCTATTTTTAGTCGATTTAGCTTTAGGAATAACTGCGAAAACAGTACCACAATTAAATATATTTGTTGTTGGTTTTCCTATTAAAATAGGAGTTAGTTTTTTAGTGTTATTTACAATGATGGCTGTAATGATTCAAGTTATTCAAAAGTTAATCACTATTATGATTTACGGCATGCGTGATTTAATGGCCATTTTAGGTGGTGGATAACATGAAACTACTACTCAATTTAGATATCCAGTTTTTTTCAGGAGAAAAAACTGAAAAGGCGACGCCAAAGAAACGCCAAGATGCTCGAAAAAAGGGACAAGTTGTTAAGAGTCAAGATGTAACAAGTGCCATCGTCATGCTGATGGTCTTTATCTTCTTATTTTTCTTTGCAGGTTCTTTACGGGATGAGCTATTAGCGTTTTTTAGACAAACCTTTATCCATAACATACGCATCGAAACACTGACTATTGACAGTGTGATGCACTTATTTATAGACACATTAATTCAAATGGCTTTCATTATTGTACCGATTATGGCAATAGCTGTTGTTGGAGCACTTGCAGGTAACTTTTTGCAATTTGGCTTTTTATTTACTTTGGAGCCAATGAAATTTGATCTGAAAAAGATGGACCCTATAAAAGGGTTGAAAAGAATATTTTCGGTAAAGGCAATCGTAGAGTTGCTGAAATCTGTATTAAAGATTGGCTTTATCGGTAGTGTAACGACAATTATTATCTGGACAAACCTGCCAGAGGTTTTAGCTTTATCCTTTAAAAGTCCATGGATAACGCTCATTACAGTCGGAAAACTTGTCGGCATTATGGGCATAGCGGCATCATTAGTTTTACTTTGTGTATCCATTTTGGATTGGCTGTATCAAAAATTTGATTATGAAAAAAATCTTAAAATGTCTAAGCAAGATATTAAAGATGAATATAAAAATAGTGAGGGTGACCCGCTGATTAAATCGAAAATCAAACAACGTCAGCGCGAAATGGCGATGCGTCGGATGATGTCAGAGATTCCAAGTGCAGATGTGGTTATTACTAACCCTACTCACTATGCGATTGCCCTCAAATATGACGAGGAAAGCATGGATGCACCTCGGGTAATTGCAAAGGGTACAGACTTTATCGCTCAAAAAATAAAGCTGATTGCCAAAGAGCATGACGTCATTATGGTGGAAAATCGGCCTTTAGCTCGCGCCATGTATGATCAAGTTGAAATTGGTGATCCCGTACCAGAAGAATTTTTCAAGGCAGTAGCAGAAATACTCGCTTATGTTTACCGTATTAAACGTAAAATTTAAAGCTTTTTAGTAGGAGGGACACAAATGAAAGTTCGCGATATTGGGGTTTTAGGTGCGGTTATTTTAATCGTTGCGATGCTCATCATCCCTCTTCCTCCGTGGATGTTAAGTTTCTTAATTGTCATTAATATTACATTAGGATTAATTGTACTGCTAACAGCAATGAGTATGAAGGAAGCATTAGACTTCTCTATTTTTCCTTCGGTTATTTTACTTTTAACCTTATTCCGATTAGGACTGAGTGTTTCCACAACCCGTGCGATCTTAGCAAATGGGGACGCGGGATCTGTCGTAGAAACATTTGGTGATTTCGTAGTCGGGGGAAATATTCTCGTAGGTTTAGTTGTCTTTTTAATTCTAGTATTAATTCAGTTTATTGTGATTACAAAGGGTGCAGAGCGGGTAGCTGAAGTAGCAGCTCGTTTCACACTCGATGCAATGCCAGGTAAACAAATGAGTATTGATGCTGACTTAAATGCAGGAATAATTTCCGAAAAGGAAGCACGCGAACGACGTGAAAAAGTAGCGGGCGAAGCGGACTTCTACGGAGCGATGGATGGTGCCACAAAATTCGTAAAAGGGGATGCCATTGCCTCGATGGTCATGGTTATTATCAACTTATTATTCGGAATCATCATCGGAGTTGTCCAAATGGGACTCCCATTTGCAGAAGCTGCAACTCATTTTTCTAAGCTAACCGTTGGGGACGGTATTGTTTCCCAAATTCCTGCCTTGCTTATTTCAACAGCAACAGGGATTGTGGTAACTCGCGCCTCTTCTAAAGGAAGTCTTGGTCAGGATATAACAGGACAATTATTTGCTCAAGCAAAGTTACTCTATGTAGCTGGAGGTACCATAGTATTACTAGGATTATTTACACCAATTCCTAACTGGGTAACACTCCCAATAGGTCTATCCCTCATTGCTGGAGCTTATATGATGGAACGTAAGAAACCAGAGGATGAAGAGGAATTACTTGAAATTGAAGAAGAAGTGGCAACAGACGGCATGAAGAGCCCTGAAAATGTTGTGAATTTATTAAATGTGGACCCAATCGAATTTGAATTTGGTTATGGATTAATTCCATTAGTAGATGCTGCTCAAGGTGGGGATTTATTAGATCGTGTCATTATGATCCGTCGTCAGTTAGCACTAGAATTAGGGATTGTCATCCCGGTTGTTCGTATTCGAGATAATATTCAGCTTCAACCAAATGAATATCGAATAAAAATTAAAGGAAACGAAATGGCACGAGGTGAGCTTTTACTGGATCATTATTTAGCTATGAGCCCAGGTGATGATGATTCTATTGAAGGTATTGATACAGTAGAGCCATCATTTGGATTGCCAGCTAAGTGGATTACAGAGCAAGTGAAGGAAGATGCTGAAATTTATGGCTACACGGTTGTGGACCCACCAAGTGTGGTATCCACGCATTTAACCGAAATAATTCGTGCGAATGCTCACGAATTATTAGGTCGTCAAGAGACGAAGCAGTTAATAGATCACTTACGAGAAACTCATCCTATTTTAGTAGAAGAGCTAACACCGACACCTTTATCGACTGGAGAAATCCAAAAAGTACTTGGTAAACTACTGCGAGAAAATGTTTCTGTTCGGAACTTACCAATTATTTTTGAAACTCTAGCAGACTATGCAAAGGTAACTAGTGATACAGATATCTTAACCGAGTATGTTCGTCAATCATTGGCCCGTCAAATTACATCTCAGTATGTGGGAGATAGTTCAGCATTAAAAGTTATTACAGTTTCAGGTAAAGTAGAAAAAATGATTGCTGATAGTATTCAGCAAACAGATCACGGAAATTATTTAGCAATGGATCCTCAAGATTCCCAAACGGTCCTAGAGACAATTGCAGCAGAAATAGAGCGTGTGTCCTTTATGGAACAATCGGCTATTATTTTATGTTCTCCCGCAGTGCGTATGTATTTACGACAGCTAACGGAGCGTTATTTCCCGCAAATTCCAGTTCTTTCTTATAATGAGTTGGATGCTTCTATTGAAATTCAAAGTGTTGGAGTGGTGAATGTTTAATGAAAATGAAAAAATATTATGCATCTTCCATACCAGAGGCTATGAAGCAAGTACGTGCAGAACTTGGTGAGGACGCTGTCATTTTGAATTCTAAAGTTGTCATCACGAAGAAATTTTTCGGTATGATTAAACAAAAAAGTTTCGAAGTAGTTGCAGGAGTGGATGGGATGGAGCCAAGTCAAGTGGCTCCAGCACCAACGCCTGTAGCACTACCTATCGCAACTAAGGAAAATGTGAGACTACAAGATATTACAAATGCGATTCAAGCAAAAATTCATCAAGATCAACCATCGCCAAATGTAGTTAAAAACGAGGACACTGGCATTTCAGAAGAATTGAGGAAGGAAATTGCAGATTTAAAATCTTTAATGCAATCGATGCATAAAAAGACTACCCAAGCTCAATATCCCGATGAACTCTTACCCTTCATTGAATACTTAAGACAGCAAGAGCTAAATGAAGAGCTCATCACAACGATAGGTGATGAGCTTTTTATGCATTTCAAAGAAGCGTCAGAAATAAATTTCTCACAATGTAAAATGGTAACGAAAAATCTACTACGTAAGAGATTAGAAGATCTGCCTATTGGAGGATTGTCCTATGAAAGAAAATATATCAACGTATTAGGTCCTACAGGCGTGGGTAAAACAACGACAATCGCCAAAATGGCAGCTAGAGCAGTTTTAGAAAAGAAGAAGAAAATTGGATTTATTACGACAGATACGTATCGAATCGCAGCAATAGAACAGCTAAAAACCTATGCTGGCCTTTTACAGGCACCCGTTGAAATTGCTTACAATGCAACAGATTTCGAACAAGCTATTCAAAGGTTATCACATTTAGACTTAGTGTTTATTGATACAGCTGGTCGAAATTATAAAGAGATCAAGTATGTGGATGATCTTCAACGTCTTATAAAATTTGATGATCAAGCAGAATCCTTTTTAGTACTGGCGATGACCACGAAAGAAAAGGATATGGCGAACATTATCGACCAATTTAATCAGCTGCCAATTGAAAAATTTATATTCACAAAAATTGATGAAACAAATTCTATTGGCACAATGCTCAATTTAATGATTAAATATAATAAAGGACTTGCTTACTATACGAATGGTCAAGAAGTACCAGAAGATATTGAAGAAGCTGATTTAGAAGCAGTACTTAATTTGTTTTTTCAAGGTGAAGAGAAATGAGAGACCAAGCTGAAACATTACGCTTGAAAATGATGAAGCAGCAAGGCGATTTAGGTCGAGCAATTGCAGTTGTCAGTGGCAAAGGTGGGGTTGGTAAAAGTAACTTCACGATGAATTTTGCCTTGTCTTTGGCCCAAAAGGGGAAAAAAGTTGTCATTGTAGATATGGATATTGGGATGGGAAATATCAATATTTTAATTGGGAAAAGTGCTTCCAATAGTTTGAAAGATTTCTTAGAAGGAAATAAGCTACTAGAAGAGGTAATATTTGAAGGACCCCATGGTTTAAGATATATATCAGGTGGGTCGGGCATGACAAATATTTTTAATTGGTCCGAAATGATGTTTGAGCAGCTTATTCAAGCATTTGAACAACTTCAGAAAAACTATGATTATATTTTATTTGATATGGGGGCAGGTGCCACAAATTGGTCGCTAGATTTACTCACATCAATAGACGAAATTATTGTAATTTCAACGGCAGAGCCGACCGCAATTACGGACGCTTATTCTATGATGAAATATATTCATATGCGAGATGCTGATAAGCAGTTTTTTGTCCTCTGTAACCGTGCATTTAGTAAAGAAGAAGGCATCGAAACAAACGAACGTTTAAAATTAGCCATGAAACGTTTTTTAGACAAAGAAGTCACGATTCTCGGTTCATTACCCGAAGATTCGATTGTGCGGAAGGCTGTGCGTGAGCAAGTCCCATTTTCACTTGCTTATCCAGACGCACTGATTTCTAAGACATTACAACTCATAGTGATTCGTTTTATGGAGTACCGTGTGGAGGAAATACATGCACATGATCAGACAGCAAAGAAATTTTTAACGAAACTAAGAAGTATTTTTTCGAAAGGGCGTGATTAATTGGACTTTTTACATAAAAGCAAGCTATTAGTTGTGGATGATTCTGCTTTTATGAGAAAGCTAATTAGTGACTTTTTTGTTGGCAACTCGAAGGTGGAAGTAGTTGGAACTGCACGAAATGGAAAAGATGCAATCAAAAAGATACAATCATTGAAGCCATCAGTTGTGACAATGGATATTGAGATGCCTGAAATGAATGGGCTAGATGCATTAAAAGAAATAATGATACAATGTCCAGTTCCTGTAATCATGCTCTCTAGCACCACTCAGCGTGGAACAGAAAATGCTATAGCAGCTATTGAAAGTGGTGCTGTAGATTTTGTCGCAAAGCCAAGCGGAACAATATCTCTTGATTTACATAAAATCCAAAGTGAGCTTGTTCACAAAGTAGAACAAGCAGCAATGGTGCCAATTTCCAAATTGAAAAAACCTTCTGGTAGTAAACGACAACAAGATTCAGTAACAAAAGTGAGTACCGTAAACAAACAACAACATCAAATACCTATTCCTGTGAATGCTACTGCTTCTAAAGTAGCTATAACTAAGTCGCATACTGAATGGAATAAAGCGGGGAAAAAGATTGTGCTAATCGGTACATCTACAGGAGGACCTCGTGCGCTACAGGAGGTCATTACAAAAATTCCTAAGTCTATTCAAGCTCCTATCCTCATCGTCCAGCATATGCCTGCTGGATTTACAAAATCTCTCGCTACGCGTCTAGATCAGCTAAGTGAAGTAGTTGTTAAGGAGGCGGAGCAAGGAGATATTTTACAAAATGGAGTGGCTTATATTGCCCCAGGTGGCTATCACCTAAAGCTTAGGAAAGTAGGGACAACCTTTGGTATTGTTCTTGATAATCAAGAAGCGCCAAGATCAGGTCATAGACCATCAGTAGATGTGATGTTTGAAGATGTTAGTCAATATAAGGATTTTGATAAAGTAGCAGTGATTATGACCGGTATGGGGCATGATGGTTCGAATGGACTGAAAGCATTAAAAAAAACCGGTAATGTTATTGCCATTGCTGAGTCAGCAGAAACTTGCATTGTATATGGTATGCCAAAAGCAGCGGTAGAAACGCAACTAGTTGATGAAGTAGCCGATGTAGATGATATAGCACTAACAATAATGAAATATTTGCCTTAAAAGGGGTGTCCTCTTATGGAAGTCAATCAATATTTAGAGATGTTTATCGAAGAAAGTAAAGAGCATTTACAAGCATGTAGTGAACATTTATTAGCATTAGAAAAAAATCCAGATGATTTGGCAATTGTTGGGGAAATATTCCGATCTGCCCATACTTTAAAAGGTATGTCTGCCACAATGGGTTTTGAAGATTTAGCCGATTTAACACATAAAATGGAAAATGTTTTAGATGCAATTCGTAATGAAAAAATCCATGTAACACCTGAAATTTTGGATGTGGTCTTTGAATCTGTTGACCATCTAGAAGAAATGGTTATGGATATTGCGAACGGCGGTGATGGTAAACGTGATGTGTCAGCAACTGTCGCTCAACTTAAGCGAATAGAGTTAGGTGAGGAAGCAGTACCAGAGGTGGTTGCAACCGTTGCAGAACCAGCAGCTGTGGAATGTGTTTTAGAATATGATAGTTTTGAACAAACAGTTATCACACAATCGGCTGAACAAGGTTTCCATGCCTATGAAATTTCAGTAAAATTACGAGAAGATTGTCTATTAAAGGCTGCACGTGTATTTATGGTCTTTGAGATTTTAGAAAAAGATGGAGAGGTTATTAAATCGAGTCCATCTGTTGAAAAGCTAGAAGATGAACAATTTGATCAACAGTTTTATGTAGCCTTTGTGACAAAAGAATCAGCAGAAGATATGCAGAAAAAGATCATGAAAGTTTCAGAGGTTGAAGAAGTTATTGTTACAGCAATTGACCAAAAGAAATTTAGTGAAAGAGAATATGAATCACAGCAAGAAGTGGCTGCAACTGCATTGGCTGTAGCGGAAGTAGAATCTACATCTACTCCTGACCCTTCTAAACCTGAACCAGTCGCGCAGTCTGTAAAAACAGCAGCACCAGCAAAGGCTGAAAAAAATCATGCACCTGTTGGGAATAAAACGATTCGTGTAAATATTGAACGTCTTGATATTTTAATGAATTTGTTTGAAGAACTTGTCATTGACCGTGGTCGATTACAATCTATTGCCACAGAGGTAAACCATGGTGAACTAAACGAAACTGTGGAGCGAATGAGCCGTGTTATGGGTGATTTGCAAACAATCATTTTAACAATGCGTATGGTGCCAGTTGAAACAGTGTTCAACCGTTTCCCAAAAATGATTCGTCAGCTATCACGAGATTTAAATAAGAAAATTAATCTTGAAATTATTGGTGCTGAAACAGAGCTAGATCGTACAGTTATCGATGAAATTGGTGACCCGCTTGTTCACTTAATCCGAAATTCTGTAGACCATGGCATTGAGAACCCAACATCGCGCCGTGCAAAAGGTAAGCCAGAAGAAGGTACGGTTGTCCTACGAGCTTACCATAGTGGGAACTATGTCTTTATTGAAATTGAAGATGATGGTGCAGGAATTAATCGTGATAAAGTACTAGCGAAAGCTATTTCAAAAGGTATTGTGACGCAAGAACAATCTTACTCAATGTCTGATAATCAAATCAATGAGCTTATTTTAGCTTCAGGCTTCTCGACTGCTGATGTCATTTCTGATGTATCTGGTCGTGGAGTAGGGTTAGATGTTGTTAAAACGACGATTGAATCTCTTGGCGGTAATATTTCAATTGAATCGACACAAGATGTTGGTTCCATCTTTTCTATCCAATTACCACTAACATTATCGATTATTTCTGTCATGCTTGTGGAAATTGAAAAAGAAATTTATGCAATTCCATTATCATCTATTATTGAAACATCTATTATCCGTTCATCGGAGATTATGAATGCGCATAATCAAAAAGTAATCGACTTCCGTGGCAAGGTTGTACCGTTGGTATTCTTAGAGGAAATCTTTGAAGTACCTCGTACAGAGCCGCAAGATGAAGAATTCCATTCAGTAGTGATTGTTCGCAAAGGTGAAAAACTTGCTGGTTTAGTGGTGGATTCCTTCATTGGACAACAAGAAATTGTCTTGAAGTCTTTAGGAAATTACTTAACAAATATTTTTGCTATTTCAGGTGCGACTATTTTAGGAAATGGTAAAGTAGCCTTAATTGTGGATTGTAACGCATTAATAAAATAAGGTGAATGAATAAGAGAGGTGTAAAAGATGACAAACGCAGTGGAACAAGAAAGTATTAAAGTAATTGTATTTCAACTAGCCAATAAAGAATATGCAATTCCAGTGTCCCATGTTCAGGGTATAGAAAAGTTAATGCATATTACGCGTGTACCGAAAACGGCGAAATATGTAAAAGGTGTTATCAATCTTCGCGGAGTCGTAACACCAATAGTGGATTTACGTGAACGCTTTGAATTACCTATTTCAGAACATGAGGAAACAACTCGTATTATCATTATCTCACTAGAAGATATGGAAGTAGGCTTTGTTGTAGATTCAGCAAACGATGTAATTGATATTCCTGCAAGTGCGATTGAACCACAACCAGAAGTTGTTGGCTCACTTGAGGAAGAATTTATTTCAGGTGTTGCTAAAGTAGAAAAACGATTATTAATCTTATTACATTTAGAAAAAGTATTAAATCCACTAAAGTAGGGATCGATCATGACATTTAATCAAAAGATTACCTCGCTACATTTAGATGTATTAAAGGAAATTGGCAATATTGGTGCTGCGCATGCCGCGACAGCACTTTCCAATTTACTTGGGAAAAAAATTGATATGCGTGTGCCAAAGGTAGAAATGGTGTCCTTTAACGATATGATGGAATTAGCTGGCGGATCAGAAAATGTCGTTGTTGGTATTTACCTTCGCATTGAAGGTGATGCTGAAGGAAGTATGTTCTTTATACTCCCTATTGAACAGGCAAACCGTTTTATTCGTCGACTCATTCATGATGAGACATTTGATTTTAAAAAACGACCTGTTTCTGAACTAGGGTTATCAGCTATGCAAGAAATGGGAAATATTTTATCAGGTTCCTATTTATCTGCCTTATCGGACTTCACTAATTTGAAAATTTATCCAACTGTGCCAGGCCTAAGCGTTGATATGTTTGGTGCAATTATAAGTATTGGTTTAATAGAATTATCACATGTAAGTGATAATGTCATTGTTATAAATACATCCATTTTTGAAGAAGGTGTAGAAGACCATGAAACTGTGAGAGGTCATTTCTTCCTATTACCAGATCCCGACTCATTTGATGCTATTTTTAAAGCATTAGGGGTTTCCTGATGATGCTAAGCAGTAATAGTGGGCAAGTGGTTAAAGTAGGAATTGCACAAATGGATGTAGTAAAGCTACCTAACACGATTCGAACTTCTGGTCTGGGTTCTTGTGTTGGCGTTATTTTATATGATGAGTCAAAAAAAATTGCTGGTTTAATCCATGTGATGTTACCAGATTCAAGCTTGGGAAGATCTGAGTCAATCAATGTAGCAAAATTTGCAGATTCGGGAATAGCAGCAATGATTGATCTATTAAAATTAGAGGGCGTTCAAAAATTTAAACTAAAGGCAAAAATTGCTGGGGGCGCACAGATGTTTCAATTTACTTCGGACAAAGATTCGATGCGCATCGGTCCTCGTAATGTAGAAGCTGTTAAAAATGAATTGAAAAGACATGGAATTCCTTTAGTGGCCGAGGATACTGGTGGAAACAGTGGTAGAACGATTGAATTTAATCCTGCCACATCGTCATTACATATTCGAACAGTTAACCAAGGAGTGAGCGAAATCTAATGTTTGGTTCCATATTTTATAACCTATGGGGAGCATTAATAGCTTTTACTATATATTTTTTTAGTACATTTCAAAAGCCTTACACTCCCCTTCGAGTCATTATCGGATCTTTTATCACAGCAATCATTGTATTCCTTGTGATGTATATCGTACGTATTTTAATAGCATACATATTGTATACGCCAGAGGTAAATGAGGAAGCAATGGAAGGTGAACTAGGAGACAATGAACAAACGACTACTGAAGGCACAAATCAAGAAGTTGCTTCCGCTAATTCAACCGTTGAATTTCAAGATGAGAACTCAGAGGAGATTGCACAAGTGGTTCGAACGATGATGAATCGAGAAGAAGAACAACAAGTGAATGCTTAAAACAGAGAGTCGCCATGAGCGGCTCTTTTTTATTTGATCGCTCAGGAAAAACTGTATGGTAGGGGGAAACTTTTGTGAAATTTACTAGTGCAAACATAGTCTTAGTGGATGCTTCTTGCTGCTGAAGCAATCGCCCGCAACTCTCAACGTAAGATAATTATCTTTAATGGTCATATCGTATCTAATTTTATGGAAAGCAATAATGTCAAAAGTGGTACTATTACGCTTCGGTCAACTAGCCATCCTTTTTTGGGCTGTTATAGACAAATGGTGAGTATATTGCAATTTTAAAGGTATTTATACCTGAAAAAATCAATAGATAAAGAGTCAAAATACTTCTTATAAGAATTAGTATATATGTAAAAAGAACTAACAAAATTAAAAAGTAAAAGCTTAATAATTTAGACATATTTTTAAACTGTATACTAGGTTAATGTATAACAGGGGGACAATTATAATTTGTTTGTATAAAACGAAGAGAGACTAAGAGAAACAAATGAAATTATAGTCGATTTTTGTTATAATAGTAGGAAAGATGGCAATAGCTTATCCATTTTTTTACTCTGTTGCGTGATGCTAAGAGTAGAAGGGTTATGGATTTTATAAAAAATAATGGAGAAATCCTTATGAAAGAAAAGTTTTATGAGCGCAAGTAGTCAGTGGCAAACGGGCGCGTAAAGGCGTTTTTTAGAGAGGTGGATTTCATGACACAACCAATTCTGAACGATGAGCAAAAACTGTGGAATCGCTGGATACATGAGCGTGATCCAGATGCTGGTGATTTACTCATAAAAAAATATATTTCTTTAGTATCTTATCATGTTCAACGTATTAGTGCGGGTTTACCAAAGAGTGTATCTCGAGATGATTTAACGAGCTTAGGAATGATAGGATTATTTGATGCATTAAATAAATTTGATATTAATAGAGATTTGAAATTTGATACATATGCTTCATTTAGAGTAAGGGGAGCCATTATAGACGGGCTTCGTAAGGAAGATTGGCTACCACGCTCAGCGCGAGAAAAAGCCAAAAAATTAGATGCTCAGATTGAGCAATTAGAGCAAAAATATATGCGTCATGTTACACCTGAGGAACTTGCGAAGCATATGGAAGTACCTGTGGAAGATGTTTATCAGACAGTACAAGAGCATTTTTTTTCTAATGTTCTTTCCATTAATGAACAACAAGACCAAGAAGAGGTAGATGGAAAGTCGTTTGTCATACGAGACGATACGACAAAAACACCTGAACAATCGGTGGTTAAATCAGAGTTATTAGATGATTTAGCAGAAAATATTCAGAAGCTTAATGAAAAAGAACAATTGGTTCTAAGTTTATTTTATACGGAGGAACTAACTTTGACTGAAATTGGTGAAATGCTTGAATTATCAACATCACGTATTTCCCAAATCCATTCCAAAGCGCTTTTAAAGTTACGTAAATTATTATCTAGCGAAATGATGAATGCGTAAATATCCTTGAGGGAGAGATTCCGATGAGTTTAAAAGGGGTTGAATTGCAAATTGCGATTCCTAAAACATTTGAAGCTGGGAAAATGGCTGATCAAGTACAACAACAAGCTTTAGCTCAACAAGCACATGCCAATGAAGCGTTAAAAAAGGAAATAGAACGCAAGCAAAAAATTGTCAATACATCAGAAGGTATGGATGAAATAAATGAGGATGAAGATGCAGGTGGCGAATACTTAACGGATATTTACAAAAAGAAGAAAAAGCAACAGGATCAACAAGAAAAACAGGCACAACATCCGTTTAAAGGTAATTTCGTGGATTTTAGTGGATAGGAGTTTACAATGACAACCATACTAATAGCGGTACTATTCTTTTTACAGCTACTTACATTTTACTTCCTTATTATTTTAAATACTAAGCTAGCAAAATTTAAGGATTTAGAAAAGAAGCAAGAACGCTTAATGAGTGAAATGGACGATACCATTAGTGTCTATTTAACAGAAATGAAAGATGAAAACGACCGTCTTATTAAAGAACTACAAAATGTCTCACCTTCAGAGTTAGCAGCAACTAGCGTTCAGCAAACCGTAAGCTATGAACCTCAGCAGGAGCAGGCTTATTCGGCAGCAGAGCAAGAGCTGAAAAAGGACCGTCCATTAAGCTTAGATAAAGATGCTAGGCTCTATGTTCCTAAAAATATTGTAGCCAATGCTTATTCCCGTCAGAGACAGACAACTGAAACAATAGCTTCCTCACCGATGCCTTTAAAAGTAGAGCAAAAGGAAGAAGTTAAAGAGCTAACAATGGAGCAACAGGCATTAAATTTAGCTAAGCAGGGTAAATCAACAGAAGAAATAGCGAAACAGCTGCAAAAGGGAAAAACAGAAATCGAGCTTTTACTGAAATTTCATCACTAAATTGTTGCTAACTGGGAAAAGCTATGATATAGTTGCAAATGGTGTTATTACTACACACGCATTTTGATGTAGTAAGTGGTGCTCTAAGATTAGGGTAGCTTGTTGCAGAAGATAAATGCGGAGGATAAAAACCAAACATACTAGGAGGAAATTCACATGTCAGTAATTTCTATGAAACAATTACTTGAAGCTGGTGTACATTTCGGTCACCAAACTCGTCGTTGGAACCCAAAAATGAAGAAATATATCTTCGTAGAACGTAACGGGATTTACATCATCGACTTACAAAAAACTGTTAAAAAATTAGAGGAAGCTTATGACTTCATGCGTCAAGTTGGTCAAGACGGTGGTAAAGTTCTTTTCGTTGGTACGAAAAAACAAGCGCAAGAAGCGATCAAAGATGAAGCTGAACGTTCAGGCAACTACTACATCAACCAACGTTGGTTAGGTGGTACTCTTACTAACTTCGGTACAATTCAAAAACGTGTTGCACGTATGAAACAAATCGAAAAAATGGAAGAAGAAGGTACTTTCGAAGTTCTTCCTAAAAAAGAAGTAATCCAACTTAAAAAAGAACACGAGCGTCTAATCAAATTCTTAGGCGGTATCCGTGATATGCACGATCTTCCAGACGTAATGTTCGTGGTTGACCCACGTAAAGAACGTATTGCGGTTGCTGAAGCTCGTAAATTAAACATCCCTCTAGTAGGTATTGTTGATACAAACTGTGATCCAGATGAAATCGACTACGTAATCCCTGCTAACGATGATGCTATTCGCGCTGTTAAACTTTTAACTGCTAAAATGGCTGACGCTTTAATCGAGTCAAAACAAGGTGAAGAAGAAGCTCCAGCTGTAGAAGCTGCTGCTGAGTAATTCACGTTTACAAAAAGGTGATAAGTGGCTCAAAACCCTTATCACCTTTTTTAGAACCTATCATTAAAACTTTGTTCAACCAATTTGAGGAGGAAACACTAAATGGCAAACATTACTGCACAATTAGTAAAAGAATTACGCGAAAAAACTGGCGCTGGTATGATGGATTGTAAAAAAGCGCTAGTACAAACTGATGGCGATCTAGAAGCTGCAATCGATTTCCTACGTGAAAAAGGTCTTTCTTCAGCTGCTAAAAAAGCTGACCGTATCGCTGCGGAAGGTACTACTTACATTTTAGAACAAGGTAACGAAGCAATCATCCTTGAAGTTAACGCTGAAACTGACTTCGTTGCAAAAAACGACAAATTCCAAGTATTGGTTTCATCTTTAGCGGAGCAATTACTTACTGCGAAACCAGCATCAGTTGAAGCTGCTCTAGAGCTTACAAATGCTGAAGGTGTAAAAATTGAAGATCAAATTTCTACAGCTGTTGCAACAATTGGAGAAAAAATCACACTTCGTCGTTTTGAAATCAAAACAAAAACGGATGCAGATTCATTCGGTGCTTACTTACACATGGGAGGCCGTATTGGCGTATTAGTAACTTTAGAAGGTTCTACTGATGCATCAGCAGCGAAAGATGTTGCAATGCACATCGCTGCAATCAACCCAACTTATGTTTCTCGCGATGAAGTTTCTGCTGAAGAAGTTGAACGTGAGCGTAAAGTATTAACTGAGCAAGCTCTTAACGAAGGTAAACCAGAAAACATCGTTGCTAAAATGGTTGAAGGTCGTCTTGGTAAATATTTCGAAGACGTGTGCCTACTTGATCAATCATTCGTTAAAAACTCTGACCAAAAAGTACGTGATTTCGTAGCTTCTACTGGTGGTTCAGTAAACGGCTTTGTACGTTATGCTGTAGGTGAAGGTATCGAAAAGCGTGAAGATAACTTTGCAGAAGAAGTAATGAGCCAAGTTAAAGGTAACTAATTTAGCGGGCATTTGATCCTAATCAAATAATATCTAGATTTTCTAGAAAAAAATGGGGAACACAACATAGCGTGTTCCCTATTTTTCCGAAATGAACGAAAATAGTAATAGAATTTTCTATTCTGCCTTATTCTCAACTAGCAATTATTGTTAGATATACTATAATGGAAAAGGGAATAGAGATTTTTTAAATAAAGTCTTACGGAGGTTTACAATGAGTGTACCGCAATATAAACGAGTAGTTATTAAACTAAGTGGTGAAGCGTTAGCTGGAGAAGCGGGCTTCGGTTTATCACCAAAAATAATCAAGTCTGTTGCAGAAGAAGTAAAAGAAGTAGTGGATCTTGATGTAGAAGTTGCTGTTGTTGTAGGTGGCGGTAATATATGGCGTGGAAAAATAGGTAGTGAAATGGGGATGGATCGTGCAGCAGCTGACTATATGGGCATGCTTGCAACTGTAATGAACTCCCTAGCTTTACAAGATGCTCTTGAAAAATTAGGCATTGAAACACGTGTTCAATCTTCTATCGTGATGACTCAAGTAGCGGAGCCATACATTCGTCGTAAAGCAGTTAGACATCTTGAGAAAAAGCGTGTCGTTATCTTTGCAGCAGGGACAGGTAATCCGTTCTTCTCAACCGATACGACGGCAGCATTACGTGCAGCAGAAATTGATGCAGATGCGATTTTAATGGCTAAAAACAATGTTGACGGCGTTTATTCAGCAGATCCAAAAGTGGATACAACAGCCATTAAATATGATACACTCACATACTTAGACGTTATCCAACAAGGCTTACAAGTAATGGATTCAACAGCTTCTACCCTATGTATGGATAATGATATTCCACTAATTGTTTTCTCAATTACGGAACCAGGCAACATTAAACGTGCTGTACTAGGCGAAAAAATCGGAACAGTTGTTAGGAGGAATGCATAATGGCAAAACAAGTATTAGAACAAGCAAAAGAAAAAATGAACAAAACAATTGCAGCTTTCACACGTGAACTATCTTCAATTCGTGCAGGGCGTGCTAACGCATCGTTATTAGATCGTATTATGGTTGATTATTATGGCGCCCCGACACCAATTAATCAGCTTGCGGGTGTTTCTGTACCAGAAGCTCGCTTATTAGTGATTACACCTTATGATAAAACAATTTTAGGTGAAATTGAAAAAGCAATTATGAAATCAGATATCGGTATCACACCAACAAATGATGGCTCTATCATTCGCTTAATGATTCCTGCTCTTACTGAAGAGCGTCGTAAAGATTTAGTGAAGCAAGTGAAAAAAGAAGCAGAAGACGCAAAAATTGCTGTACGTAATGTACGTCGTGATGCGAATGATGATTTGAAAAAACTTGAAAAAGCTGGCGAAATCACAGAAGACGATCTACGTGGCTATGGTGATGATATTCAAAAATTAACAGATGAATTCATTGTCAAAGTGGATCAAGTAACGAAAGATAAAGAAAAAGAAATTTTAGAAGTGTAAAACAAACGTTTTACATGTCTATGATGGAACTTTTTGATGAGATGAAGGCGTCCTATACATAACAGGACGTCTTTTCTCTTTACCATTCGAATATGAGCTGAATCATAGAGAAAAGCATAGATGAAATATACAAAGCTGTGCATCACATAAATATTGATTAATTTTTTAACAAACTTATTCTTTAAAAATGTGTATAGTTCTAAAATACGCTAGTACATACATAGTCAATTTAGAGGGGAAAAAAAAGACAAAAAGCGCTTTTGTTTGTTATGATAGGTTAGTATACGTCCGATTAGTTGTAGTGGGGGAGTTAGCATGTTTAAAAAGCTATTAGGTAAACAAATAAATATGGATACACTATCATTGGAGGAGCGTGTGGCCCTAACTAAAAGCGAGCCGATTCCTGCCCATGTAGCGATTATTATGGACGGAAATGGACGTTGGGCAAAAAAACGAGCTATGCCCCGTGTTGCTGGTCATCATGAGGGAATGAAGACCGTACGTAAGGTCACGAGATTTGCGTCAGATTTAGGCATTAAGGTATTAACCGTATATGCGTTTTCCACTGAAAACTGGAAACGGCCAAAACCTGAAGTAGATTTTTTGATGCGGCTACCAGTCGAGTTTTTAGGTTCCTTTTTACCCGAGATGATGGAACGCAATGTACGTGTCGAAATGATTGGAGATCCATCTTTATTACCTGCCCATACACAAAAAGCGTTGTATGAGGCAATGGAAGAAACGAAGCATAATACAGGTCTTATTTTAAATTTCGCCCTGAATTATGGAAGTCGTTCTGAGATGGTTAATGCCATGAAAATGATGCTTCAAAAAGTACAGGACGGTCAATTAACAATGCAAGACCTAACAGAAGAATGCTTAACATCTCATTTAATGACGGCCCATTTGCCTGAACCGGATTTATTAATTCGTACAAGTGGTGAAGTGCGCTTAAGTAACTTTATGCTTTGGCAGCTTGCCTATACAGAATTTTGGTTTACAGATACATTGTGGCCAGATTTTAGTGAGGAAACCTTACTGGAAGCGGTGGAAAACTATCAAAAACGTAATCGCCGTTATGGTGGGTTGAAGGGAGAAGAAACAACTTGAAACAACGAATTATTACCGCAATAATTGCAGCAGCATTTTTCATACCATTCGTTATTTATGGAAAAGTACCATTTGCCATACTTGTGCTAGCAATGGCTATTGTCGGTTTTTATGAAATACTTAAAATGAAAGGTATTTCCATTTTTTCTGTGCCTGGCTTTTTAGGGCTGGTCACTTTAATTTTGCTTGTTATCCCGAAGGACTGGAGTGAAAAGGTTGTAGACTTAATAGGCTATTCGTCTACTCTAATGGTAGTCTATGGTCTGATGATGCTACTCCTTATTTATGTAGTCTTGGTAAAAAATAAAATAACTTTTGATGAAGTTGGTTTTATTTTATTAGGCGCATTTTATGTGGGCTTAGGGTTCCATTACTTAATTGAAACAAGAAATGTAGGTTTAGAGTACGTTGTCTATTGTTTATTGGTCGTTTGGACAACGGATTCAGGTGCCTATTTTGTCGGAAGAAAATTTGGTAAGAACAAGTTATGGCCTGAAATCTCACCAAAGAAAACGATTGAAGGCTTCATCGGTGGAATTGTCATTGCTGTCATTTTCGCTGTCGGTATGCAACTTATTTACCCATTTGCAAATGGTTATATAACACTTGTATTCGTAACAATTTTCGCCTCCATTATTGGTCAGATGGGCGATTTGGTGGAATCTGCTATTAAGCGTCATTTTGATGTAAAGGATTCAGGTAATATTTTACCGGGGCATGGCGGGATATTAGATCGCTTCGATAGTCTATTGTTCGTTGTGCCTTTACTTCATTTTTTACATTTGTTTGGTAATTAATCCGAACTATAAAGGACTTCTATTCATACATTTGCTTAGATAGAAAAAGGGGACAATGTGTTGTGAAAAAAATTAGTTTATTAGGTGCAACTGGTTCAATCGGTTGGCAAACCTACGATATTTTAAAAGAACAACGTGAAGCTTTTCAATTAGTTGCTTTCTCTTCAGGGAAAAATATGGAGAAAACACGAGAAATGATTGATAACTTAAAGCCCGAATTAGTTTCTGTGCAGCTAGAAGAAGATGCGCTACTGCTTGCTAAGGAGTATCCGACTATTCACTTCACATTTGGCGCACAAGGCTTAGTGGAGGTTGCTACACATCCGGCTTCGACAGTTCTTGTTAATGCTGTACTTGGAAGTGTTGGGCTGGAATCCACTTTAGCAGCCATTCGAATGGGAAAAACAATTGCGATTGCAAATAAAGAAACACTTGTGACAGCTGGACATTTAGTAATGGCTGAAGCGAAAAAATACAACGCAACTATTTTGCCAGTTGATAGTGAGCATTCTGCTATCTTCCAATCGATGAATGGTGAAAACCCAAAAGATATTGAACGTTTAATTATTACTGCTTCAGGTGGTAGCTTCCGCGATAAAACACGGGACCAATTAAAACATGTGACTGTGGCTGACGCACTGAATCACCCGAATTGGTCTATGGGCGCAAAGATTACGATAGATTCTGCAACAATGATGAATAAAGGTTTAGAAGTAATTGAGGCGCATGTTTTATTCGATATGCCATATGAAAAAATAGATGTACTTTTGCATAGAGAAAGTATTATTCACTCTCTAGTTGAGTATCATGATACTAGTGTGATTGCACAATTAGGCACACCAGATATGCGCGTTCCTATCCAATATGCTTTAAGTTACCCTGATCGTATCCCGTTACATAATGGTCAGAGACTAAATTTAGCGCAAATTGGTCAATTGCATTTTCAAGAAATGGACTTTGAACGTTACCCAGCATTGCGCTTAGCATACGAGGCTGGCCGTACTGGTGGAACCATCCTAACAGCAATGAATGCAGCAAATGAAGCTGCAGTTGCAGCTTTTTTACAAGGGAAAATAACATTCCTTCAAATCGATGAGACGATTGAACGTGTGATGCAAGCACACCAAAACATTGCAATACCAGATTTACAAACGATTTTACAGGTGGACAGTGAAACAAGAAAAATAGTGTTAGACATGGTAAAATAACGAGAGCAATGTATCGTTAACTAATCGCTTTTAAAGGTGGGGTATTATGCAAACAGCCATTGCATTTATTTTAATATTTGGTTTACTCGTCTTCTTCCATGAACTTGGACACTTCTTATTCGCCAAACGAGCAGGTATTCTAGTACGTGAATTTGCCATCGGTATGGGACCCAAGATTTATGGTAGAACACATGGAGAAACAATGTATACTATTCGTTTATTGCCTATCGGTGGATATGTACGAATGGCTGGCGAAGATATGGATGGCACTGAATTACAGCCAGGATATCGAATAGGGCTTGTTGTCAATGAAGATAATGTTGTTAAAAAAATTATTTTCAATCAAAATAATAAGCAATTACCAGATTTGTTATTTTTAGAAGTTGAGCGTGCTGATTTAGAAAAAGATTTGTTTGTAGAGGGCTATGATGAAGAAGAAAGATTAGTTCGTTATCAAGTAGCGAGGGATTGTATTCTTGTGGAAAATGGACGAGAGCTGGTCATTGCACCTCATGATCGTCAATTTAATGCAAAAACGGTTGGCCAACGAGCGATGACTATTTTCGCAGGTCCATTTTTTAACTTTATTCTAGCTTTTGTAATTTATTTAGTTATTGGATTAATTCACGGAGTTCCAACATATGAGCCAGTTATCTCTGAAGTTGTAGAAAATAATCCAGCTGCGGAGGCTGGGATGCTTGCAGGTGATAGAGTGACAGCCATTGATGGACAGGCTGTTGAAAAGTGGCAGGATTTAGCTGCAATTATTCAGGATCATCCAAACGAAGAGATTATGGTGACCGTAGATCGAGATGGACAATCTGTCAACTTAAACATGACTGTAAAGGAAGTCCAACAGGATGGAGAAAAGTATGGTCAAATTGGAGTGCTTTACGATAGCCCGAGAGAATTTAATCCACTAAAGGCTGTTGTCTATGGGGCACAAGAAACCTATAATATGACTGTCAAAATATTTGAGCTTCTAGGTATGCTGATTACTGGTAAGTTTACAATAGACGCTTTATCCGGTCCTGTAGGTATTTATAAAGCAACCGAGCAAGTTGCTCAGTATGGAATTATGAACTTAATGAATTGGGCTGCAATGTTAAGTATAAATCTAGGAATTATGAACTTACTTCCATTACCTGCTTTAGACGGTGGTCGCTTATTATTCTTTGGTTTTGAAGCTTTACGTGGGAAACCAATTGACCGTCAAAAAGAAGGAATTGTCCATTTTGTAGGAATTGTTCTACTAATGATTTTAATGGTAGTTGTCACATGGAATGATATACAGAGATTTTTCTTTTAATCAATGACTAGTAAATTCTAACTTTACAATTAAAAGGAATTTTATTTATAGCTTTGGGCGCATTTTCTACGAAACATTGCGCTCAAAGCTAAATTTGTTTATGCTATTGAGAGTATAAACTTATCTATTAAAAAAGGTGGAACACTGAATGAAGCAAAGTAAAACATTTATCCCAACGTTACGTGAAGTACCTGCTGATGCTGAGGTAAAGTCACATAAGCAATTACTACGTGCAGGGTTTATTCGTCAAAATACAAGTGGGGTATACTCGTATTTACCGCTTGCAAAACGTGTGTTATCAAAAATTGAAACAATTATTCGAGAAGAGATGGAGGCCATCAATTCGATTGAGCTATTAATGCCATCTCTACAATCTGCTGAGCTTTGGCAAGAGTCAGGTCGCTGGGAAAAATACGGTCCAGAATTAATGCGCTTGAAAGACCGTCATGACCGTGATTTTGCATTAGGGCCAACACATGAAGAAGTAATTACAACGTTAGTACGTGATGAAATTAAATCTTATAAAAAATTACCGTTAACACTTTATCAAATTCAAACGAAGTTCCGTGATGAAAAACGTCCTCGCTTTGGTTTACTACGAGGAAGAGAATTTATTATGAAAGATGCGTATTCTTTCCATGCGTCTCGTGAAAGCTTAGATGAAACATATGATGATATGTATCGTGCTTATTCTAATATTTTCTCACGTCTTGGCTTAAACTATCGTGCTGTTATCGCAGATGCAGGGTCTATCGGCGGAAAAGGTACACATGAGTTCATGGTCCTTTCAGAAATTGGAGAAGATACAATTGCCTATTCAGATACATCTGACTATGCAGCAAATATTGAAATGGCTGAAGTCATTGCAGATTACCAGACATCTGATGAAGCATTAAAAGAAGTTGAAAAAGTAGCGACACCAGATCAAAAAACAATAGAGGAAGTTTCAGCATTCCTACAAGTAAAACCTGCCCATGTTATAAAATCTCTTGTTTTTGATGTAGATGGAGAGCTTGTAGTTGTTCTTGCGCGTGGAGATCATGAAATTAATGATATTAAATTGAAAAATGCGCTTGAAGCGGGTTCTGTAGAGCTTGCAAGTGAAGCAGCGATTCGTGAGCTATTAGGTTGTGGTGTTGGCTCCATTGGGCCAGTGAAGTTACCTGTAGATGTAAAAGTAGTAGCTGATCATGCGATTAAATCTATTCGTAATGGTATTGCAGGTGCGAATGAAGATGGATTCCATTTAGTAAATGTTAATCCTGAGCGTGATTTTGCTGTGAATGACTACTTAGATATTCGTTTTATTCAAGAGGGTGATCCTTCTCCAGATGGACAAGGTACGATTAAATTTGCGGAAGGCATTGAGGTTGGTCATATTTTTAAACTAGGTACTACATATTCTGCTAAAATGAATGGTACTTTCTTAGACGAGCAAGGGAAATCTCAACCATTTATTATGGGTTGCTATGGTATTGGTGTTTCTCGTATTCTAGCTGCGGTAGCTGAGCATTTCCAAGATGAAAATGGCTTCACTTGGCCAACACAATTAGCTCCATACGATATCCATGTTGTACCTGTAAATACTAAAGATGAAGTGCAAGTAGCTTTAGCAGATGAGCTTTACGGCTTACTAAAATCATATCGCTATGATGTACTACTAGATGACCGTGCTGAGCGTGCTGGCGTTAAATTTGCGGATGCTGATTTAATTGGTTTACCTGTTCGCGTAACAGTTGGTAAAAAAGCAACAGAAGGTATTGTGGAAGTGAAGTTCAGACAAACTGGAGAAACATTTGAATGGAAAAAGGAAGAAGTGATTGACCGCTTGAATGAATTTTTCCGTAAAAACTAATAACCTGTCATGATTGGTTTTAAATGGAAGTGAATGCTTCTAATAGAGGCTTTCATGTAATTTTGATAAAATAGGGATAAATAAATTCGCGACAATTCTGCGGGACAGTGAGCCAAGCAAACAAAACAGATAGTTTAGACTCTCTGTTAAGCTTGAAGAGCGCCCGCAGTGAGGGAGCGAATTTTTTTCTGGCATTCTTGTCCTATGTTGAAGATAAATTAGAATATGAGGCTTATATGGACTGCCTCCTCCTGAAAGTAGGTGTCGATAAATTGGAACAGCAACAAGAGGCAAGAACGAGATTTCGAATGCTTTTGCAGCAACTAGAGTTAACAGATGATGTGTACATGTCATTTTTCGAGGAAGGTGAGTTATCACGGCTAACAGTCCATAAAAAGGATAGACTATGGCATTTTACTATTCAATTGCGTGATATACTGCCATTTCCGCTTTACCAGCTTTTCCGTACCCATTTAACAGATAAATTTTCAGCAATCGCACAAGTTTATACAACCATTGAGACACAAGAGAAAAGTGTAACGGAGGAACTTGTTCAAGCTTATTGGCTAAATGTTGTCGAGCAAATTGATGAGATGGCACCAACTTTGAAAAATTGCCTCATCTCTCAAGTGCCGATGTGGAATGGTCAGAAAATTACATTGGCCTGTATGCAGGAAATGGAATTTATGATGTTAAAAACGAAGTATGCCGACAAGCTAGCAGATAGCTATTGTCAATTCGGTTTTCCAAAAATGGTGATAGACTTTGTACTTCAAGAACAAACTGAAGAAATGATTGCTGCTCAGGAAGCGTTTATGGAACAAAAACGTATGGAAGAAGCGGCTTTATCTCAACAAGCGATGCAGGACTTCCAAAAACGAGAGCAGGAGAAGAAGGACAATCCAGCTATTGCGAACCTTGGTGATCGTCCATTCCAGCTTGGTATGCATATTAAAGATGATGAAATTATGGAAATTAAACGCATTGTTGAAGAAGAACGCCGTGTTATTGTGGAAGGCTTTGTCTTTGATACGGAAATTAAAGTACTGAAAAGTGGCCGTTCTTTATTACAAATTAAAATTACTGACTATACGGACTCTATTATCGTCAAAATGTTCTCACGTGATAATGACGATGCCGAATTGATGCAGCACCTAAAAAAGGGAATGTGGGTTAAAGTTCGAGGCTCCGTCCAAACAGACACATTTATTCGTGATTTAATCGTCATGGCGAATGATATTAATGAAATAAAAAAAGAAACACGTCAGGATCTGGCACCAGAGGGTGAAAAGCGAGTAGAGCTACATTTGCATACACCGATGAGTCAAATGGACGCTGTGACGCCCGTTGATCGTCTTGTTGCACAGGCAGCAAAATGGGGTCATCCAGCAGTAGCTATTACAGATCATGCTGTTGTACAATCCTTCCCAGAAGCCTATGCAGCAGGGAAAAAACATGGCATTAAAGTAATTTATGGCTTGGAGGCTAATTTAGTCGATGATGGTGTACCTATTGCATATGCCCCAGAGCATCGCTTATTAGCAGATGCCACTTATGTTGTCTTTGACGTGGAAACAACCGGATTATCCACTGCTTACGATACAATCATTGAGCTGGCGGCAGTAAAGATTAAAGATGGCCATGTCATCGATAAATATGAAAGCTTTGCAAACCCGCATCATCCGCTTTCAGCAACGACCATTGAATTAACAGGTATAACCGATGATATGGTTCGTCATGCCCCGGAAGTAGAGCAAGTCATTAAAGAGTTTCATGCATTTATTGGGGATGGGATTGTTGTTGCTCATAATGCGTCATTTGATATTGGTTTCTTATATACAGGCTATAAAAAATTTGGTCTTGAAGGAACAACACATCCAGTCATTGATACATTAGAATTAGCTAGATTACTTTACCCTACAATGAAAAATCACCGTTTAAATACACTTTGTAAAAAATTCAATATTGAATTAACACAACATCACCGAGCGATATACGATACAGAGGCGACAGGCTATTTACTTTTACAATTATTAAAAGATGCCGATGAATTAGTCATTAAATACCATGATGATTTTAATAAACATATCGGTGGTGGGGATGCCTATAAAAAAGGTCGACCGATGCATTGTACTATTTTAGCTGTTGATAATGCGGGCTTAAAGAATTTATTTAAAATTGTTTCACACTCCCATACAAAGACATTCTATCGAGTTCCTCGTGTGACACGAGCTGTTCTAGAGCAATATCGAGAAGGTTTATTAGTCGGTTCTGGTTGTAGTAATGGTGAATTATTTGAAACGATGATGAATAAATCACCGGAAGAAGCCGAACAGGTGGCAAAATTCTATGATTATATTGAGGTACAACCGAAGGCGGTATATGCACCATTAATTGAACGGAATGTCGTCCGTGATGAATGGACATTAGAGGATATCATTCGAAAGCTTGTTAAGTTAGGGAAGAAGCTCGATAAACCAGTTGTCGCAACGGGAAATGTTCATTATTTAGACCCAACTGATGCTATGTTTAGACAAATACTTGTTGGCTCTCAAGGTGGTGCAAACATCTTAAATCGATCCAAACTACCTGAGGTGCATTTTAGAACAACGGATGAAATGCTAAAAGAATTTGATTTCTTAGGACCAGATCTAGCTAAAGAAGTTGTTGTGACGAATGCACAAAAAGTAGCTGATAGCATTGGAGATGTTAAGCCGATTAAGGATGATTTATATACACCAAAAATTGAAGGCTCTGATGATGAAGTAACCAATTTAACGTATGAAATGGCTCATCATATTTACGGTGAGGAGCTACCCGAAATTGTAAAAGCTCGAATTGAAAAAGAACTAAAATCTATATTAGGACATGGTTTTGGTGTAATTTATTTAATTTCTGCGAAGCTGGTTAAGAAATCTTTAGCTGACGGTTATTTAGTAGGTTCTCGTGGTTCCGTAGGCTCTTCATTAGTGGCAACCTTTATGGAAATTACGGAGGTTAACCCATTGCCTCCGCATTATGTTTGTCCAAATTGTAAGCATTCCGAGTTTTTTGATGATGGTTCGGTTAGCTCAGGCTTTGATTTACCGAATAAAGACTGCTCAGAATGCGGAACACCTTATAAAAAAGATGGACAAGATATCCCATTCGAAACCTTCCTTGGCTTTAAAGGGGATAAGGTACCCGATATCGATTTAAACTTTTCTGGTGAATACCAGCCGAAGGCCCATAATTATACCAAGGTATTATTTGGTGAGGATTATGTGTACCGTGCAGGAACAATCGGTACGGTGGCGGAGAAAACAGCATATGGTTATGTCAAAGGCTATGCGAATGATCACAACTTACATTTCCGCGGAGCTGAGGTGGATCGTTTAGTGCAAGGATGTACAGGGGTTAAGCGAACTAGTGGGCAACACCCAGGGGGAATTATCGTAGTACCTGATTATATGGATATTTTTGATTTCACTCCAGTACAGTTCCCAGCAGATGCTCAGGATGCAGAATGGCGCACAACCCATTTCGACTTCCACTCGATTCATGATAATATTTTAAAACTAGATATACTTGGACACGATGATCCGACAGTTATTAGAATGCTACAGGATTTATCAGGAATAGATCCGAAAACGATTCCTACTGATGATCCTGTCGTTATGCAAATTTTTAGTTCACCTGAATCGTTAGGTGTAACTGAAAAACAAATTGGCTGTAAGACGGGAACATTAGGTATTCCTGAATTCGGTACTCGCTTCGTACGGCAAATGTTAGAGGATACAAAGCCTTCTACATTCTCAGAGCTTGTGCAAATTTCCGGATTATCTCATGGAACAGACGTATGGCTAGGTAACGCACAAGAATTAATTCATAACGGGACATGTGTCTTGAAAGAAGTAATTGGTTGTCGTGACGATATTATGGTGTATTTAATTTACCAAGGTCTAGAGCCATCGTTAGCATTTAAAATCATGGAGTCTGTACGTAAAGGGAAAGGCTTATCAGAGGAATTTGAAGCAGAGATGCTCGCCAATAAAGTACCAGGATGGTATATCGAGTCATGTAAAAAGATAAAATATATGTTCCCGAAAGCCCATGCTGCCGCATACGTATTAATGGCGGTTCGTATTGCTTGGTTTAAGGTCCATTTTCCAATCCTGTACTATGCAGCATATTTCACGGTACGTGCAGATGACTTTGATTTAATTGCTATGGTTCAAGGTTCACAAATGATTCGGGCCCGTATTGACGAAATCAATTTAAAAGGTCTAGATGCCTCTACAAAAGAAAAGAACTTATTAACAGTGATGGAGCTAGCACTGGAAATGTGTGAGCGAGGCATGAGCTTCCAAAAAGTTGACTTGTACCGCTCACAGGCAAGTGAATTTGTCATTGAAGGCAATTCATTAATTCCACCTTTTGATGCAATCCCAGGACTTGGTACGAACGTAGCCAAAACGATAGTGGCTGCTCGAGAAGATGGAGAGTTTTTATCGAAGGAAGATTTACAGCAACGCGGTCGTGTTTCGAAAACACTAATCGAATACATGGATCAGTTGGGCTGTTTGGAAGGAATGCCGGATGCTAATCAGCTATCACTCTTTTAAGGATCAATGAGCTGCTAATCATTCAAAGTTTGATCTGTAAAATCTAGTCATTTCAAAATCCTGTCACAATATGGTTATCTTTCATGAAGGAAATTTGCATTATACCAAGAACTATGCTATTCTAATGGTAATAATTTGTTGATATTTTTCCAGCAAAAGAGTGGGGCTTACCCGCTCTTTTCTGTTGTTATACCGTAGCAAAACAAATTTTGACTAACAGCAGGTAAGACCGTAAAATTTCACCAAAGCAACTGGTGGAATTTCTGTTTTATTATGGTTCATTACACCACCAATACTGTAATGAATGATTGACACGCTAGAATAGATACAGGAGGAAATAATGAGCAAAGTACCATCTTTAATTGAAGAGCTCGCTAAACCAATAGTAGATGAGTTAAATCTGGAGTTAGTGGATATTGAGTTCGTAAAAGAAGGACGTAACTGGTTTTTACGCGTCTATGTTGATACACCAGAAGGTGGCATCGACATTGACCAATGTGCTCAAGTAAGCGAACGACTAAGTTTGTTATTGGATGAAAAAGACCCAATTACACAAAACTATTATTTAGAAGTTTCATCACCTGGAGCGGAGCGTCCATTAAAAAAGGATGCTGATTTTGAAAAAGCAATTGGTAAGTTTATTTATGTAAAAACCTATAAGCCCATTAAGGACATGAAGGAATTCCAAGGCTACTTAACATCCTACGAGGAACATACATTAGTGATGGAAGTACGCATTAAAACGCGTAAAATTACAGTAACAATAGAACAAGAAAAAATCGCATTGGCACGACTAGCCATCGATTTTTAAGCATAATGCATATTTAGGAGTGAAAACAAAATGAGTAGTGATTTGTTAGATGCGCTGAATGCGCTAGAAGAACAAAAAGGAATTTCAAGAGATGTGTTGATTGAAGCAATTGAAGCGGCATTAGTTACAGCTTACAAACGCAACTTTAACCAAGCACAAAATGTTCGTGTGGACTTAAATTTAGATAAGGGCTCTATTCGTGTGTTTTCACGTAAAGATGTTGTGGAAGAAGTAGAGGACGATCGTCTACAAATTTCTTTAGAAGACGCAAAGGTTATTAACCCTGCTTATCAATTAGAAGATATCGTGGAACAAGAAGTAACGCCACGTAACTTCGGTCGTATTGCTGCACAAACAGCCAAACAGGTAGTAACACAACGTGTACGTGAAGCGGAACGTGGTTTAATCTACGAGCAATATGTCGATCGTGAAGATGATATCGTAACTGGTGTTGTGGAACGTTTAGATGCGCGAAATATTTATGTAGGTTTAGGAAAAGTTGAGGCTGCATTGCCAGTCAATGAACAAATCCAAGGCGAAACTTACCATCCACATGATCGCATTAAAGTGTATATTACAAAGGTTGAACGTACAACACGCGGTCCGCAAGTGATTGTATCTCGAACACATCCTGGCTTATTACGCCGATTATTTGAGATGGAAGTACCAGAAATTTATGAAGGAATTGTAGAGATTAAATCGATTGCTCGTGAAGCAGGAGATCGCTCAAAAATTTCTGTCTATGCACACAATGAAGAAGTAGATCCAGTAGGCTCTTGTGTGGGAGCTAAAGGTGCTCGTGTACAAACGATTGTTAACGAACTAAACGGTGAAAAAATCGATATCGTAGAATGGTCGGAAGATCCTGTTGTATTCGTTGCCAATGCGCTTAGTCCATCAAAAGTTTTAGATGTACAAGTAAACGAAGAAGAAAAATCTACAACGGTTGTTGTACCAGATTATCAATTATCACTAGCTATTGGTAAACGTGGACAAAATGCACGATTAGCTGCAAAGCTTACTGGCTGGAAAATTGATATTAAGAGTGAGACAGATGCACGTGAATTAGGTATCTATCCGTCTGCTACAAGCACTTTCGTACCTGCTGTGGATGAAGAAAGTGATTTTGAAGAAGTGGCAGTAGACTTATATCAGGACGACGAAGAATAAGTAAGAAAGCCCGTGTGACGAGTTAACTGACAGTATTCAGTGGGCCCCCTACGCCGACTGAATACTGTCAGAGCGTCAAGTAGAGCATGACTTGTCCACCTCTTACGACAAGCTTCAGAGAGGAATGGTGATTCTTATGGCTGTTAACAAAAAAGTACCTCTTCGTAAATGTGTAGCAACTGGAGAAATGCTACCTAAGAAAGAAATGATACGTGTTGTTCGTTCGAAAGAGGGCGAAGTAAGTGTAGATGTCTCCGGGAAAAAACCTGGGCGTGGTGCCTATGTCTCTAAATCAGAGAAGGCAATCGATATCGCTCGTAAGAAAAATGTATTGGGGCACCAACTTGATGTGAAAATACCTGAAGAAATTTACGAGGAGCTTATTTTGCTAATTCGTAGGGAGTCAATTTTATGATCAATCAAGCAATATTTAATTTGCTTGGAATTGCGGCAAGAGCCCGTAAAGTGATTTCAGGAGAAGAGTTAGTAGTAAAGGAAGTCCGCAATGGCAATGCTAAGTTAGTACTGCTTGCAAACGATGCTTCTAAAAACTCAAGTAAGAAAATTCAAGATAAGTGCACGTACTACAACGTTGAGTATCATGTAATTGGAGATCGTTATGATCTAGGACATGCTACAGGTAAGGAGGCCCGAGTGGCTTTAGCGATTACCGATAAAGGTTTTGCAAGTAAATTGTCTAGTCTACTCAACGAAAAATAATCGGGGGTGAGCAGATGACCAAAATCAGAGTTCATGAATATGCGAAACAAGTGAATAAAACGAGTAAAGAGGTTATTGAAGCACTTAGTAAATTAAATGTGAGTGTAACTAATCATATGTCTATGTTAGAGAAAGACATCGTGTCAAAGTTAAACCAAACATTTAAAGCAACACCTGAGAAAAATGTAGGAAAACAAGCAACTCAAAACATTTCACAAAAATCTCAATCGAATGGTCAACAAAACCATTCGGTGAAAAAGCAAGAAGGTCAAAGGCAGCAATCTGCTACTTCTAAGCCTAAAGTAAATAATCAGCAACACTCAAATTCGTCTAACGAAAAATCTAAGAATACAAAAGGTAATCAAAATAGAAATATGACACAAAATAATAATAATAACAATAATAATAATCGTAGAGGTGGCGGTGGTTACAACCAACGTCCAAAACCAGGGATTCATGGAGGCAAACGTCGCCATCCAAAAACGCATCAACCATCAATACCAGTTAAACAAAAGGAACTTCCAGAAAAAATTACTTTTGTTGAATCATTATCAGTGGCAGAATTAGCAAAAAAATTACACCGTGAGCCATCAGAAATTATTAAAAAATTATTTATGCTTGGGGTAATGGCAACAATTAACCAAGAATTAGATAAGGATGCAATTGAATTAATTTGCGCAGACTATGGTGTAGAAGTGGAAGAGGAGATTCGTGTAGATATCACGGACTTAGAGACACACTTCGAGCAAACAGAAGAAGTAAATGAAGCTGAATTATCAGAACGTCCGCCAGTTGTAACAATCATGGGTCACGTTGACCACGGTAAAACAACATTATTAGATTCAATTCGTAATACTAAAGTAACTGCAGGTGAAGCTGGGGGCATTACGCAGCATATTGGTGCCTACCAAGTAACAGAAGGTGACAAGAAAATTACCTTCCTTGATACACCTGGACACGCTGCTTTCACAACAATGCGTGCACGTGGTGCAAAAGTAACAGATTTAACCATTTTAGTAGTAGCTGCTGATGATGGTGTAATGCCACAAACAGTAGAAGCAATCAATCACGCAAAAGCAGCGGAAGTACCAATCATTGTAGCTGTGAATAAAATGGATAAACCATCAGCCAATCCAGATCGTGTAATGCAAGAATTAACTGAACATGGCTTAGTTCCTGAAGCATGGGGCGGAGAAACAATTTTCGTACCAATTTCTGCATTAAAAGGTGAAGGCATTGACACATTACTAGAAATGATTTTACTTGTTGCCGAAGTAGGAGAATTGAAAGCAAACCCTGACCGTTTAGCACTTGGAACAGTCATTGAAGCTCAGCTAGACAAAGGACGCGGTTCAGTTGCTACGCTGTTAGTGCAAGATGGTACATTAAAAGTGGGTGACCCAATCGTTGTTGGTCATACATTTGGTCGAGTTCGTGCAATGGTGAACGACAAAGGCCGTCGTGTGAAAGAAGCTGGACCATCAACACCAGTAGAAATTACTGGTTTAAATGATGTACCTCAAGCAGGAGACCGTTTTGTTGTCTTTGAAGACGAAAAAACAGCTCGTCAAGTTGGGGAAACTCGTGCGATGTCAGCTATCCAAGCACAACGTTCTGAAAAACAACGTGTAACGCTTGATAACTTATTTGAGCAAATGAGCCAAGGCGAAATGAAAGAGCTGAACTTAATCGTTAAGGCAGACGTACAAGGTACTGTAGAAGCAATGGCTGCTTCATTAATGAAAATTGATGTAGAAGGCGTAAATGTGAAAATTATTCACACTGGTGCAGGTGCCATTACGGAATCTGATATTTCTCTAGCTGCTGCTTCCAATGCTATTGTTATTGGTTTCAATGTACGTCCAGATGTCAATGCAAAACGTGCTGCAGAAGAAGAAGGCGTAGATATTCGTTTACACCGTATCATTTACAAAGTAATTGAAGAAATTGAGCAAGCGATGAAAGGTATGCTTGATCCTGAATTTGAAGAAAAAATTATTGGGCAAGCAGAAGTTCGCCAAACAATTAAAGTATCAAAAGTTGGTACAATTGCTGGTTCGTATGTAACTGAAGGAAAAGTAACGCGTGATTCAGGCGTACGTGTAATCCGTGATAACGTAGTTATTTTTGAAGGTGAATTAGATACGCTTAAGCGCTTCAAAGACGAAGTAAAAGAAGTAGCAAGAGGATACGAATGTGGTATTACTATTACAAACTTCAACGATATTAAAGAAGGCGACATTATTGAAGCCTACATTATGGAAGAAGTTAAACGAGTATAATGATTGTATACGCAGAGGTTGAATTTATCATTCAAACTGCCCATTCGTTAAAAGAGAAACGTGCTGTCTTACAGCGTATGATTACCCGCACAAAGCAGAAATTTAATGTTTCTATTGCGGAAATTGACCATCAAAATGTATGGCAGCGCACAAAATTAGCACTTGTAGCTGTTTCATCATCGAAAGAAGCAGCTGAACGGGAAATTAATCATGCGCTCCATTATTTAGAGTCAAATCCATCATGGGAACAGCTTAATGTGTGGCGAGACTATTTATAAGGAATAGTAGGTAGTTGGGATACTATAGCATAAAAAGACCAACTATCTGTACTGAAATAGAGGTGACAAATTATGTCTCTACGTTCAAACCGTGTTGCTGAGCAAATGAAAAAAGAGCTTGGTGATATTCTTGGCCGTAAAATTAAAGATCCGCGTGTTGGTTTTGTTACTGTTACAGGTGTTGAGGTAACTGGTGATTTACAGCAAGCGACTATTTATATCACATCTTTAGGCAATGAACGTGAACGCGAGGAAACGCTTAAAGCTTTAGTAAAGGCTTCTGGTTTTATTCGATCAGAAATTGGTTCACGTATCCGTTTACGACGTACACCAGAGTTAATCTTTGAATTCGATTCATCGATTGAGTACGGAAATCGTATTGATACTTTGCTAAGAGATTTACACAAAGAATAAGCTAATAAAAGTCTGCCATTTGCATGTTCATGCAGGCAGGCTTTTTATCTTCATGAAGAAGTTTTTTGTCCTGGCAATTATGCTAGGTGCAATATTTATTTTAAAGGCAATTTGGGAGGATTTATATGAACGGTATTTTACCGCTTTGGAAAGAAAGAGGCATGACAAGCCACGATTGTGTCTTTAAACTACGCAAAATTTTACGTACAAAAAAGGTTGGACATACAGGGACATTGGATCCAGGCGTGGAGGGTGTACTACCAATTTGTATTGGCCAAGCCACTCGAATTGCAGAATATTTAACAGATGCAGGTAAAACCTATGAAGCTATTATATCCATTGGTCGTACAACGACAACGGAGGATGCAGAGGGCGAAACGGTTGCACAGGATCAGACTATTAAAAAGTTTTCTCGTGAGCAATTACAAGAGGTTTTAGCTTCATTAACAGGAATTATTGAACAAACTCCACCCATGTTTTCTGCTGTTAAGGTAAATGGTAAACGCCTCTATGAATATGCTCGAAAAGGTGAGACAGTTGAAAGACCGACTCGCCAAGTTACCATTTATGCTCTAGAACTTCTCGATGACAATGAATCCTACGAGGGACAGGAGATTACATTCCCTGTTCGTATCGCTTGTAGTAAAGGAACTTATATCCGTACATTAGCTGTCCAAATTGGGGAGGAACTTGGTTATCCAGCCCATATGAAAGAGCTCGTACGTACTGCTTCAGGTACCTTTACGCGCGATAACTGTTTTACGCTGGCACAGGTGGCTGAGCTCATGGATGAAGAGCAGGTGGCTACTTGTATTTTACCTGTCGAGTATGCATTAACAGACTATCCATATATTGAGATTACTTCTGCCAATGAAAAAGAAATTTTTAATGGACAAGTGCTTCCAGCAGATACATTGTTAAAGATACATGATAAAATTGTCTTTGGAATCAATGGAAAGGCAGTTGCGGTTTATCAAGCTCACCCTTCAAAGGCAGGCTTGATGAAACCACACAAGATGTTTCCGACGATAGAGTAGGAGGATTTTTCAATGGAGGTCATTCATTTAAAATACCCACATCAATTACAGCAAAGAGAAAGCATGCAGCCCTATTCATTAGCGCTTGGCTTTTTCGATGGTGTACATAGAGGGCATCAGGCAGTTATCAAGGCAGCAAAGGAAGAGGGAGAGAAGCGGCAAATTCCAAGCGCAGTAATGACATTTGACCCGCATCCATCATTAGTCCTTGGAGGGCGTAACGAAAAGGTTTTCTATATTACACTCTTACAGCAGAAATTGCAGCTTTTTGAGGAACAAGGCGTGGATACAGTGTTTGTTGTCCATTTCACATCTGATTTTGCTAAACTATCTCCAGCCGCATTTATTGATACATTTATTCGTGGATTAAATATACAACATGTGACAGCTGGCTTCGATTATTCATTTGGGGCATTTGGTAAAGGTACAATGGACGATATGCGTGCATTAAGCAATGGGGATTATGGTGTGACAATCGTTGAGAAGAAGACGGATGATGTGGAGAAAATCAGCTCAACCCGTATTCGTCAACTTTTACAAGAGGGTGATATGGAAGCAGCGAGAACATTATTAGGGCGTCCATTTGAAATAAACGGAATGGTTGTACATGGAGATAAACGTGGTCGAACAATTGGCTTCCCAACAGCAAATGTCCAAGCTTTAGAAGGAACTTTTATTCCTGCAAGTGGGGTCTATGCTGTCCGTCTGTTAGTCCAAAATGCTTGGTATGATGGTGTCTGTAATGTAGGCTACAAACCAACGTTTAAAGATCCGAACGATAAGCAATTGTCCATTGAGGTTCATATTTTAAATTTTGATAAGAATATTTATGGCGAAGAAGTACATGTAGCTTGGTATAAACGTATACGAAGCGAAAGAAAATTTGACGGCATTGATGCTTTAAAAACGCAAATTGAAAAAGATAAACAAGAAGCTATACAATATTTTAACGATTTACAATAGAGTCAACTGGGCTACGGTTTTTACTTGCTTGACTCAATCATTTATGGTAACATTCATAAGTGCATAATGCTCAACCTTAGCTCGGTATATCGAAGACTCCAACGTTTACTGTGCTAATGGGGATAAATAATTTTTCTTAGGAGGTCCATACAAATGGCTATTACAAAAGAACGTAAAAACGAAATTATCGCTGAGTACCGTACTCACGAAAGTGACACTGGTTCACCAGAAGTACAAGTTGCAGTATTAACAGCAGAAATCAATGCTCTAAATACTCACTTACGTACACACAAAAAAGATTTCCACTCTGAGCGTGGTCTTCTTAAAATGGTAGGTCGTCGTCGTCACTTATTAAAATATCTTCGTGAAACTGACGTACAACGTTACCGTGAACTAATCAACCGTTTAGGCTTACGTCGCTAATTACAGCGGACTGTAGACAAACTTATGTTTTGTCTACAGTCTTTTTTTTTTGAATAAAAGGATGGTTTATTTCTCGTCTCTATTTATATTTTGTTCGATAATCAGCCATAACTTTTTTACGCTCCGGTGAACGAGCTAGAAAAAACATGTTCTAGTCAATAAAAGGATGATATATTCTAATCACATTTCGCAACCAAATTCAACTAGTTATATGGTAATCTACCTTTGTTGTCCATGCGACAAAAGAAATAGAGTTGAATCAATGAACTAATCAATAGTGGTTGTTTTTTTATAGCAATGAATGGCCATTCATAACAGTCCACCATCTATAACAGCTTACTTCAGCTTGTGAAATGTAAAAACAAAATTTATGGTGAGAAGGTGCAGTTGAATGTTTAACAAAATATTAAGAGAGAATAATATTGTTGCAGGAATCTTGACCATTATTCGCATATATCTAGGTTGGCATTGGCTAACAGCCGGTTGGGGAAAATTGATGAATGGATTTGATGCATCCGGTTTTTTAGCAAATGCTATAGCAAATCCAGTAACGAGCGGTGAGGATTTAGCATATCCACTATACGTAAAGTTTATTGAATCATTTGCTTTACCCAATGCTGAAATTATTAATTTCCTTATTCCATGGGGAGAATTTTTAGTCGGCCTGGGATTAATACTAGGATGTTTAACAACATATGCTGCATTTTTTGGGATGGTTATGAACTTCGCATTTTTAATGGCAGGTACTATATCAAGTAACCCTTGGGATATTTTACTTGCTATCTTTATAGCAGCAGCAGGCTTCAATGCCGGTAAGTTTGGATTGGATCGTTTCGTCCTACCAGCTTTCAGCAATATGATCCAAAAAGTAAAAAACAAAGATAAAATAGGTCGACCGGTGTCTAAAACGACATAATTTACATAAAGAAGACGCGAAATGCCCCGTGAATGCTATTTTGACGGGGCATTTATTTTAAATTTCTTCTCTTGACACACTTAAACTTTACTACATACTTAACTTTCTTTATACTAGTAGGATGTATGACAAGTACCGTGTTATAATAAATCTATTGTGTATAGCCTGCACTTGAAATAATAATGTGAAGAAGCATTTATATCTATTTACATACATTACTTTTCGTCAGGAAGGAATCAATTTAAATTAATTCCATATAACAAAAGTATAAAAATGTTTTTTCAATAAAATATAGAAATAAATCTTAAATAAATTGGCAATAACTGAATTTAAATGTATGATTATTTCATGAAATATTTTTTAGCATAGAACAAGCATTTTTGGTACACTTACAATTAGTACATACAGACGAAGTAAGTGTTTTTATAATAGAGAGGGGTTCATTGAATGAACGAAAAGAAAGTCTATTCCTATGAATGGGCTGGCCGTCCACTTGTAATTGAAGTAGGACAGTTAGCAAAACAAGCAAACGGTGCTGTATTAGTACGCTATGGCGATACGTCAGTATTATCTACAGCCACAATGTCAAAATCACCTAAACCACTTGATTTCTTCCCATTAACAGTAAACTATGAAGAGCGTCTATATGCTGCAGGTAAAATTCCTGGCGGCTTTATTAAGCGTGAAGGGCGTCCATCTGAAAAAGCTATATTGGCGAGCCGTTTAATCGACCGTCCAATTCGTCCGATGTTCCCAGATGGTTTCCGTAACGAAGTTCAAGTAATCTCTATGGTTATGTCAAATGATTCTGACTGTACGTCTGAAATGGCAGCAATGGTTGGTTCTTCATTAGCATTAGCTATATCTGATATTCCTTTTGATGGACCAATCGCAGGTGTACAAGTTGGTTATATTGACGGGGAATTCATTGTCAATCCAACAGTGGAACAATCGAACCAATCGACAATTCATTTATCTGTAGCAGGGAACAAAGACGCTATCAACATGGTTGAAGCAGGCGCACTTGAAGTTCCTGAAGAGGTAATGTTAGAAGCGATTATGTTTGGGCATGAAGAAATTAAAAAAATCATCGCATTCCAAGAGCAAATTGTAGGTGAGGTAGGAAAAGAAAAGAAACCAGTTACATTATTTGAAATTGATGAAGCAATTCAAGCGGATATAAAAGCTGCTTGTGAGACTGATATGCATGATGCTATTCAAACGGCTGAGAAACATGCTCGTGATGAGGCAATTCAAGCTGTAAAAGATCGTATTATTGCTTCCTATGAAGAGCAAGAAGCCGATGATGACACGATGAAGCAGGTTTATACAATTCTTGATAAGATGGTAAAAGATGAAGTACGTCGTCAAATTACTGAAGATAAAATTCGTCCAGATGGTCGTAAGCTAGACGAGATTCGACCACTTTCTTCTGAAACAGGCTTATTACAGCGTACACACGGTTCAGGTCTATTTACACGTGGACAAACTCAAGCACTTTCTATCTGTACATTAGGTGCGCTTGGTGATGTGCAAATTATTGACGGTTTAGGCGTCGAAGAATCAAAACGCTTTATGCACCATTATAACTTCCCTCAATTCTCGGTTGGTGAAACAGGACCAATTCGTGGACCAGGTCGTCGTGAAATTGGTCATGGAGCTTTAGGGGAGCGTGCACTGGAAGCAGTCATTCCTGATGAATCAGTTTTCCCATATACAATTCGTTGTGTATCAGAAGTACTTGAATCAAATGGTTCAACCTCTCAGGCTTCTATTTGTGCATCCACGTTAGCTATGATGGATGCTGGTGTTCCATTAAAAGCACCAGTTGCAGGTATTGCAATGGGCCTTATTAAAAAAGGTGAACATTATTCTATTTTAACGGATATTCAAGGAATGGAAGATCATCTAGGTGATATGGACTTTAAAGTGGCTGGTACAGCTAAAGGTGTAACAGCTCTACAAATGGATATTAAAATCGATGGGTTATCTCGCAATATTTTAGAAGAAGCATTGACACAGGCTAAAGTAGGCCGTATGCATATTTTAGAATCAATGCTTGCAACACTTGCAGAGCCACGTAAACAATTATCTGAATTTGCACCTAAAATCGTAATTGTTAAAATCAATCCAGATAAAATTCGTGATGTTATTGGACCTGGCGGAAAACAAATTAATAAAATCATTGAAGAAACGGGCGTTAAGATTGATACAGAACAAGATGGTACAATCTATATTTCTTCAGCTAATGAAGAAATGAATGCACGTGCAAAACAAATTATTGAGGATATCGTACGAGAAGCTAAAGTAGGTGAATACTACTTATCGACAGTGAAGCGTATTGAAAAATTCGGCGCGTTTTGTGAAATCTTCCCAGGTAAAGATGGCTTGCTTCACATTTCTGAAATTCAAGAGGAACGCACTAAGCAAGTGGAAGATGTCTTAAAACTAGGCGATCAATTACTAGTAAAGGTAATTGAAATTGACAAACAAGGTCGTGTGAATTTATCTCGTAAAGTAGTACTACAAGAGGAAAAAGAACGCGCTGAACAACAAAAATAATAAAGATAAAAGGCTGCGTCTAATGCGCAGCCTTTTTAAATAGTTTATTCATAATAAAGAAATATACAGTTGGGGGAGATTTTTTGGTTCAAGTACATACATGTCAGAATGGTGTTCGTATTGTGTCAGAGCAAATTAACCATGTAAGATCAGTCGCTTTGGGTATTTTTGTTAATGCGGGTTCACGCTATGAGCTACCTGAAGAGAACGGTATTACACATTTTATAGAGCATATGTTGTTTAAAGGAACAGCAACTCGTTCGGCTCGTCAAATTGCGGAAGAATTTGATCGGATAGGAGGAGAATTAAATGCCTTTACATCTAAAGAAAATACATGTTATTATGCAAAAGTTTTAGATCATCATGCAGAGCTAGCAGTCTCCATTTTGGCTGATATGTTTTTTAATTCTACATTTGCAGAAGAAGAATTAGAAAAAGAACGGCAAGTGGTATTAGAGGAAATTTTAATGAGTGAAGATGCTCCAGACGATGATGTACATGAAAAGCTATGGAGTGTCATGTATCCAAATGATGCACTGGGCCGTCCGATATTGGGCAGTGCAGCTACTTTAAAGACATTTACTGCAGAGGCGATTCGACATTACATGGCTAAGCATTATGGTCCTGAGTCTGTAGTTATTTCCATTGCGGGCAATATTTCACCACAACTAATGGCAACGATTGAACGATTATTTGGACAATATCAGCCTTCTTCTGTTGCGATTGCACCTGTGCTGACAAACCCCTCATTTCATCCTGGAGAAATCTCAAAAATTCGAGATACTGAGCAAGCACATCTAGCTATTTCCTACCCAGCTATTGGTGTAAAGGACCCTGATATGTATAGCTTTATTGCGTTAAATAATATTATTGGTGGCAATATGAGCTCACGATTGTTTCAAGAAGTACGGGAGGAAAGAGGACTAGCATATTCCATTTTCTCATACCAGTCCTGTTATGCAGATGTTGGGGCGTTCACCATATACGGCAGTACTAGCCGTCAACAATTAGCGCAGCTACAACATACTATTGATGCTACTTTACTCGATATTGTTGCGGGTGGCGTCACAGAAGAAGAGCTTGATAATGCAAAAGAGCAGCTGAAGGGTAGCTTTGTTCTTGGATTAGAGGGAACTGGCGCACGTATGAATCGTAATGGTACAAGTGAGCTCGTTCATCGTAAACATCGTACAGTAGACGAGGTATTAGCTTCTATAGATGCTGTATCTATGGCCTCAGTGGATCGATTGATTGCTAAAATTTTGAAGGCAGAGCCAGCTATTTCAATTATTGGACCAAGTGAATAAAATTACCTCATCGTAAAGCCTTAAGAGAGGTGTCTCAAATGATTATGGAGACACCTCTTTTTTTATAGTATCAATTAGGCATGTAATCAATATTGTAAATCATTACCATTCACGAGAAAATATAAAATGTGGAAAATTAGCTATATGTTGGAGCACCTGCATTATCACCTGCACGGGTAGGATATGCTGAACAAGAAGAGAAAGGTACAGACTAAGAAATTAAAAAAGATGTAACAAAACATCAAGAACCTACATATGCTTCGACTGTCAAGACAGTATCCGAGCGCAAATGGGGACACCGGATAAAGGTCATGACTGAACAGCAAATCGTTCAAAGTAATAATCTGTATTCCATGATTTAATCCCTTTTTCATTGTCGAGCCGAGTCGCAATAAGCGTTTCAGGGCATGTAATTCGTCCAAAACCACGCCAATGTCTTTTTTTATCGATTGTTCATGCTCGACAAGATTTTTGTTAAAAATTAATAAATCGCCATATTCCTTTTTTAACAACGAAGCACATTACCGTTCCTGGAGGTACTGAAAACTTACACCTTTTAGTGAAAATCCTTCAAATCCTTTTGTAACTCATGGATTGCTAGGGCATACATTCTTACTGATCCCCCTCTAACATGAAAGTGAATAAATTTTGTAATTCTTCATTTGATAAATCAACTGTTTTCGCTAATCTTACGGCCTTCTGTACATGTTCCTCTACCTGTCTCAAAAGCTCCTCACGTAGGAAATCCTGGTTACGTTCTGTAACAAGCTACCTTTCCCAGCGACTGTTTCAGTAAAGCCGCCGTCCTGTTCTAGATCGGCATAGCCATGTTTGTAGTCATTACACATATTTTTAAATCCTTAGCTAAAGCGCGAATGGATGGTAGGGAATCACCTGCTTAGAATTTATTGGCTAGAATGGCTTCTTTGAGCTGGATAGTGATTTGCTCATAAATGGGCTTATCACTGGCATTGCTTAAATGGATATGCAAACTCCTCACCTCACATATCTGTGTATATACACTACATACAGAAGGGAGTGTGAATGCAATATATTCCTACTTTTGGTAGGGGGCACGATTTACAAAAACTCGGCATATATTGAGGTAACGGCTCAAGGAGGGAGATGAGGAATGCTACTATCTGAGATGGTGGATAAAGAGTTAATTCAAATTGAGGGCGGTGTACATTTTGGCATCCTGGCTCATACAGAATGCCTATTAGATGTGCAAACAGGAAAAATACATGGTTTTGAAATTGTCAAAGATAAATTACCTTTCCAAAAAAAGAAAATGAAAGTTAGTGAAATGATCCCTTGGAACGAAATTATATTAATTGGTGAAGATCGAATTTTATTTAACAAGACATCTACAGTACAGTCAGAATATTTACAGTGAGGTGAGCTTTTGGAAAACGAAAAATGGCTCGTTATCGGTGAGGACTCCAGATTAAAGGAACTAGCAACAATGTTAAGAAGTCCATCGAGAACAGTGTTTTATAAAAGAACGACAGTTTGGAACGAGGAGTTAAATAAGCTTGTTTTAGAATTTCAACCAAATAAAATTATTCTACCTATCCTTCCTTTAAAAATAGAAGTGGAACAGCTATATGGTATATCACAGGTTAAATTCTATACAGGTCGTTTAACTATGCATTGGAAGCATCTGCTAGAAAAAAATGAATCCCTTTGCTACTTGCAACAAGAATCGTTTATTTGGCAAAATGCTAGATTAACAGCAGAGGGGTTTATCGCCACGTTTTACGGACTCGAGCAAAAATGTATTTACGGACAAAACTTTACAATCGCAGGTTTCGGACGTATCGCCAAAATGCTCGCTTCTTTACTTGTTAAGATGGGAGCTAATGTTCATATTGTTGCACGTTCGGTTGTACAAGTGAGTGAAGCTAAAGCATATGGCTATAAAGCTACGGACTTAGATGATCGTTTATGGTCAATTAATGAAGGTACATTTATTAATACCATTCCAGCTAAATGGATTACAGAATCGTTTAAAGATCATGTTCCAGCAGTTTTATATGATTTAGCCTCAGAGCCAGGCTGCTTAGATATAGATGCTGAGCAACTTCAAACATATGTGCTGTTGCCATCATTGCCTGGGAAATACTTTGCACATAATGCTGCTGAAATTCTGTGCAAGGCCATAGAGGAGGAAGAAAATTGTTAACGGGGAAACGAATTGGCCTAGGTATTACAGCTTCCCATTGTACGTATGAAGATGTCATACCTAAAATTCAAAATTTTATGGATGTAGGTGCTACAGTTATACCAATCATTACCCATTCCGTTTTACATGCAGCAACTCGCTTTGGTACAGGGGAGGAATGGATTGCAAAAATAGAAGCTTTAACTGGAGAAAAAGTTATTTCTTCAATAAAAGAAGCAGAGCCATTTGGCCCATCCAATCCACTGGATGCTATGGTGATTGCTCCAATGACAGGTAATAGTATTAGTAAGTTTGCAAATGCGGCAACAGATAGCCCTGTACTTATGGCAGCAAAGGCAACTTTACGTAATGGATCACCTGTAGTTTTAGGAATTTCAACGAATGATGCACTCGGCTTAAATGGTATCAATATAATGAAGTTGTTAAATGCCAAAAATATTTATTTTATCCCATTTGGTCAGGACTCTCCTCATTCCAAACCCAATTCCCTTATTGCTGATTTTGACCGAATGGTAGATACTGTTCATGCAGCAATTACTCAGAAAAAGCAATTACAACCGCTGTTGATACAATATTTCAAATAAATCATAGATTACACACAATTTTCAGTATTTTTGTGATACAATAGCACACATTATGGAACATGTATTCAAGGAGAGATGACAGATGACAAAGCAGTTAACAGTTGCGGTTGTTGGAGCAACAGGAGCAGTAGGTTCAAAAATGATGGAGCAATTAATCAAACGTAAATTTCCAATAGGGAACATTAAATTTCTAGCTTCTGCACGTTCAGCAGGGAAATCAATCGAGTTTAATGGTCAAACATATACAATTGAAGAAGCGACACCTGAAGCTTTTGAAGGCGTCAATGTCGCTTTATTCTCAGCTGGTGGTTCTGTATCAGCTGTGCTTGCACCCGAAGCAGCAAAGCGAGGTGCAGTAGTTATTGATAATACGAGCCATTTCCGAATGGATCCAGAGGTACCACTTGTTGTACCTGAAGTGAATCGAGGCGACCTGGCTAAGCATAAAGGGATTATTGCAAACCCAAACTGCTCGACAATTCAAATGGTAGCTGCGCTTGAGCCAATTCGTAAAGCATTTGGATTAACAAAAGTGCTGGTTTCAACGTATCAGGCGGTTTCAGGTGCAGGTATTTCTGCTATTCAAGAGTTAAAAACACAAAGCGCAAACTGGGAAGCAGGTAGGGATGTAGAAGCAAATATTTTACCATCTGGTAGTGATAAGCGCCATTACCCAATCGCTCGTAATGTCATTCCACAAATTGATAAATTCACAGATAATGGATTTACATACGAAGAAATGAAAATGATTAATGAGACGAAAAAAATTATGCATGCACCAGAGCTAAAAGTTGCTGCTACTTGCGTTCGTGTGCCGGTCGTTTCAGGTCACTCAGAGTCTGTTTATATTGAGGTAGAGAAAGAAACATCAATCCAAGAGATTTTTGACGTATTACGCAATGCACCAGGTGTAGTATTACAAGATGATATTGCAACACAAACTTACCCAATGCCTATTTATGCAGAAGGGGAGGACGCTACTTTTGTAGGACGTATCCGTCAAGATTTAGACAACAAAAAAGGATTCCATCTATGGATCGTTTCTGACAATCTATTAAAAGGCGCTGCATTAAACTCTATCCAAATTGCAGAAGCAATGCTTGAGGATAACTTACTATAAGAGGGGTGTAAGGATGAATTTAGGTCGAATTGGAACGGCTATGATTACGCCGTTCAAAGATGATGGCACGATAAATTATCCAGAATTAGAACGTATTATTAATCATTTGATTGACAATGGTACAGATTGTATAGTTGCTTGTGGTACGACTTCTGAAAATCCAACTATGTCCACCGAAGAAAAAATAGAGGTTGTTCGTTTTACCGTAGAAAAGGTAGCTGGTCGCGTGCCAGTTATTGCAGGTACAGGGGACAATGAAACAGCATACTCTATAGCAATGACTCATAAAGCAGAAGAAAATGGAGCAGACGGCATAATGCTTGTAGCTCCTTACTACAATAAGCCAAATCAACGTGGAATTTTTGCTCACTTTGAAACGATTGCTAAACAAACGAGTCTACCAGTCATGCTCTATAATGTCCCTGGGCGTACTGGTGTGAATGTGGCCTATGAAACTTCTGTTGCACTAAGTAAGATTCCTAACATCGCTTGGATTAAAGAAGCAAGCGGCAATTTAGATCAGATGGGCGATGTTATCGAAAATGTTGATCCAGATGATGATTTCTTAGTGTACAGTGGAGATGATGGCCTAACATTGCCACTAATGGCGATAGGTGGGGCAGGCGTTATTTCCGTTGCTGCTCATGTAGTAGGCAATGACATGCAATTAATGATTAAAGCGTTTGAAGAAGGAAATCATAAGCTAGCAGCCAAAATTCACCGAGCATTATTACCTCTTGTACGTGCGCTGTTCGCTCAACCAAACCCTTCACCTATTAAATATGCGATGACAAAACTAGGCTTTGATACACTCAATGTTCGTTTGCCAATGATGGAAATGACAGATGAAGAGAAGGAAAATTTTGATAAAATTTGGGATGCGTATCAAGAAAAAGCGAGAAGTTTTAGATAAATATAGACGAGGCTGATTATTCAAATCAGCCTCGTTTTTTAGTTGAGAAATTCATAACATTGCATCCTCAAAAATACTTTAATAACTCTATTTCTATAGAAATCCAATATCTGTATTTCCATCTACTAGTAATAAGAAAAAGATAAGAAAATATATTTCTGATGTGAAACATGTATTTTTAATTTGTGCAAAAGCTTAGCAAACCGTATAATAAATGTTAAGTGGTTGCTGTTCGGGATATTTTTTAGGAGGAAATAAATTGACAAAAAAGAAAAATGAATTGATTCGAATCATCCCTCTTGGGGGTGTGGGCGAAATTGGAAAAGCAATGTACGTAGTAGAAATTGATGAAGAGCTATTTGTAGTAGATAGCGGCTTAATGTTCCCAGAGGACGAGATGCTAGGCATAGATATCGTAATCCCTGATATTACGTACTTAGAAGAAAACAAAGAGCGTGTGAAAGGTATATTCTTAACACACGGTCATGAAGATGCAATTGGCTCTATTGCCTATGTATTGCAAAAAATAAAAGCACCAGTGTATGGTTCAAAATTAACAATTGCTCTAGCAAAGGAACATTTGAAAGAATTACCTGCACCACATCAGGTAAAGTTTTTTGAAGTAACAAATCGTAGTCGTATGAATTTTAACTCAACGTATGTAACATTCTTCCACACAACACATAGTATTCCCGATTCGTTAGGGGTGGTGTTCCATACATCTGAAGGCGCGATTGTTCATACAGGAGAGTTCAAATTCGATCAATCGGCGACAGGTAAATTTAAACCTGATTTAGCGAAAATGGCCCAGTTAGGGGAAGACGGCGTCTTTATTCTATTATCTGAGTCTTGTGAAGCTGAACGACCAGGTTATACGACATCGGAAATTGTCATTGAAGAACAATTATCAAAAACATTCCACTCAGCACCGGGACGTATTTTAGTAGCTGTTTATGCATCGAATTTTATTAGAATTCAACAAGTATTTGCCCAAGCTCAAAAATCATTCCGTAAAGTAGTGATTGTCGGGAAACCATTAGAAAAGGCTGTAGATTTAGGTGTACAGCTTGGCTATTTAACAGTAGAAGAAGATACGATTATTCCAATTTCAGAAATGCAAAAATATCAAGACGATGAAATTATCATTATTACAACAGGTAATAAAGGGGAGCCTTTAGACGCTCTAGAAAAAATCGTACGTAAGCATCATCGTGATATTAAAATTAAGCAAGGTGATACAGTTTTAATTACATTTACACCTTCACCAGGTATGGAAGTGCAAATGGCTAATACGATGAACTCCATTTCTAAAGCTGGTGCTGAAATTCTAACTTCTAGCAAAAATGTGCACGTATCAGGTCATGGTAGTCAAGAAGATTTAAAGCTTATGTTAAATTTAATGCAGCCAAAATATTTTATTCCTGTTCAAGGGGAATACCGTATGCTGATTGCTCACTCTAAATTAGCTCAACAGCTAGGCATGCAAAAATCACAAATCTTTATCGCTGATAAAGGGGATATTGTCGAATATAAAAATAATAAAATGCGCATGAGTGGACGTGTACAAGCTGGTAATGTCTTAATCGATGGGATCGGTGTTGGCGATGTGGGGAATATTGTTCTTCGTGATCGTAAATTATTATCACAGGATGGTATTTTCATTGTGGTCGTTACATTAAATCGTGCCCAAAAGAAAATTGCATCTGGTCCAGAAATTTTATCACGCGGCTTTGTATATGTTCGTGAATCAGAAGAGTTAATGGTCGAGGCATCGGACATCGCAAGGACTGTCATTGAAAAATATGTCGGGAAAGATACATTTGAATGGACGAATATTAAGCAAGAAATTCGTGATACTTTAAATACGTACCTATTCCAGAAAACAAAGCGTCGTCCAATGATTATCCCAATCATTATGGAATATTAATACAAATGACTCATCGTCAAGGCTTTGAGGAAAAGTAAATGGAAAAGGATTTTCTCCCAATTGCGGTGGAAAATCCTTTTTTTGGAATGTTAGAGTTCTACATGGTATGATTCGCTACATATATAAAATGGATTGCAGAAGAAGGTGATAGAAATGGCAGTTAGTAAAAGAAAAAAGGTTACTAAAAGCAAAGCAACAACAGAAAAAAAAGAAATGTCTCCCCTTATGTATGAAATTCTAGGACTGCTCTTAATTGCGCTGGCAGTCATCATGATTTTTGAATACGGTATGATAGGACGTACGCTACAAACATTCGCAATGTTTCTTTTAGGTAATTTACATTTTGCGGTTCCATTTATGCTAATATTCGTGGCGTTATTAATGATGATTGGTCGTAAAAAGATCGGTATGAAAGACCGCTTAATTTTGGGTATGCTCCTTATTATTATGAGCTTAACCATTTTTAGTCATGGCATTTTATTTGAGCAATTATCAAAATCAGGTGGCTTATTATCTGATTCGGTTCTACGTGAATCATGGCGAATTTTAATCAATACCGAGGGAATTATTCATCGCAGTAATGCACTTGGTGGTGGAATGATTGGTGCCCTATTATTTAGTGGTCTTCATGTACTGTTTGAAGCATCAGGGGCGAGGGTTGTTGCTTGGGTTATTTTCTTTATCGGATTGATTTTGGTGACTGGGAAAGCATTGGTGCCATATTTGGCAGAGAAAATGCCAGATTTATTTGGTAAATGGAAAAAGAAACATCGAGATAAGAAAAAAAATGCACCTAAAAAGCCAAGCAATCGTCGTTCTAGAGCTGAAAGTGTGGACGAGGTTGCAGCGGTCAATCAAACTACTGATATGCCTGAGCAAGAAGAAGAAATACATCATGAGCCAATTATCTCTGCATTTACACAAAATGTGTCTCAGGAAAGAGCCATATTTGATCAGGCAGATTTAGTGGAACATGAACAGGATGAAGCAATAGATGAGGTCCATATGCAAGGGACAGATACTGTAGAAAATGCAGACTACCAGCTTCCATCTTATAATCTATTACAATTACCACCCCAACATGACCAAAGTGGAGAATATTCCGTTATCCAGGCGAATGCCAAAAAGCTCGAACAAACATTGCAAAGCTTTGGCGTAAAGGCAAAGGTGACACAAGTTCATTTGGGGCCGGCTGTTACAAAATATGAAATTTTGCCTGATATTGGTGTCAAGGTAAGTAAAATTGTTAATTTGCAAGATGATCTAGCTTTAGCACTGGCTGCTAAGGATATCCGTATGGAGGCACCAATCCCTGGAAAATCGGCGATTGGTATTGAAGTGCCAAATAGTGAGGTTGCCATTGTCACTTTACGAGAAGTATTAGAATCGAAGGATGGCGCTAAGCCGGAAGCATTGTTGCAAGTAGCGTTTGGACGAGATATTACGGGACAAGCTGTTCTTGCAGAGCTCAATAAAATGCCGCATTTACTGGTAGCGGGTTCAACAGGTAGTGGGAAAAGTGTCTGTATAAATGGCATCGTAGTGTCCATACTAATGCGTACAAAACCTCATGAGGTAAAGCTGATGATGATTGACCCGAAAATGGTGGAATTAAACGTTTATAATGGTATTCCCCATTTATTGGCGCCTGTTGTGACAGATGCACGAAAAGCTTCTCAAGCCTTGAAAAAAGTGGTTTCTGAAATGGAACGTCGATATGACCTGTTTTCACATACAGGAACACGAAATATTGAGGGCTATAATAATCATGTTCAAAAGGTCAATGAACAAACAGATGAAAAGCATCCAAAGCTACCTTACATTGTAGTCATTGTAGATGAGTTAGCAGATTTAATGATGGTCGCATCTAGTGATGTGGAGGATTCAATTACCCGTTTAGCCCAAATGGCACGTGCAGCTGGAATCCATTTGATTATTGCAACGCAAAGACCTAGTGTAGATGTTCTAACAGGTGTCATTAAAGCTAATATTCCATCCAGAATTGCATTTGCGGTTTCTTCAGCCATTGATTCGAGAACGATTTTAGATATGGGCGGAGCAGAACGATTACTTGGTCGCGGAGATATGTTATTTTTACCAGCCGGTGCATCGAAACCAAAAAGGGTACAAGGGGCCTTTTTATCGGATCAAGAGGTGGAGGGTGTTGTGAATTTTGTTATAGAACAGCAAAAGGCGCAGTATCAAGAGGAGATGATTCCTACTGAAGAAGAAACAATTTTAGAGGAAACCGATGAATTATATGACGAAGCAGTGCAATTAGTTGTCAGTATGCAAACAGCATCTGTGTCAATGCTTCAGCGTCGCTTTCGTATAGGTTATTCAAGGGCTGCACGTATTGTTGATCAGATGGAACAACGCGGTATTGTAGGGCCTCCTGAGGGCAGTAAACCTCGTCAAGTACTTATTCATCAATACGACAATTAAACAGTAAATGGATGGTCCTTCCTGTATTTTTGTCCATTATTTGCAACGATTTTGAAGAAAGAATGAATTCTATAACAGATTTTATTTAAAACTGTTTATTTCATTCTGCAAAAATGTTATATTTATGAACGATTAGTAGGAATGTTGTACATCAGATGTCTGATCTCTGATTTGGTGGTGATATATGTGACTATTAAAGCAGATCATCGTCATCTCTATCTTCAAGTTATCGATCGTTTAAAATCTGACATTGAGGCTGGCATTTTTAAAGAAAATGAAAAGCTGCCTTCAGAATTTGAATTATCGAAATCACTCGGAGTCAGTCGAGCAACACTTAGAGAAGCACTTCGACTGTTGGAAGAGGAAAATGTGATTGTGCGCCGACATGGGGTTGGGACTTTTGTTAACCCTAAGCCGTTGTTTACATCAGGCATCGAGCATTTATCGAGCATTTCTTCTATGATCGAGGCAGCGGGTATGGAGCCTGGTTCGCGTTTTTTAAAAGCGGCTGAGCACATTCCTTCTGAGGAAGATTTAAAACGCTTCCAATGTGATGGCGACGATAAAATACTCACAATTGAACGTGTCAGAACAGCGGATGGTGAGCCAGTAGTTTACTGTATAGACAAGCTACCCGCAAGCTTCCTGCCTACTGACTTTGTCGAAAAAAAAGAAGTTTCACTGTTCTCTGCTCTTGAGCAATCTGGAAAAATTCATGTTGCCTATGCGGTTACGTATATTGATCCAGTTGGGTATCATGAACAAGCTTCACCGATTTTGAATTGTGGACGTGAAACAGCTCTTTTAGTGTTAAAGCAGTTGCATTACGATGACCATGATCAAGTAGTGCTCTATTCAAAAAATTATTTCCGAGCTGATAAATTCAGCTTCCATGTAGTTCGTAAACGGGTGTAGAACATTTCTAAATTTTTTTCCTGCTAATTACAATACCTTTGGGGGGTTAATTAAATGAAAAAACGTAAATTTGGTTTAGTATTAACATCAGTATTAGCGGCAAGCGCAATTTTAGGTGCTTGTGGTACAAAAGACGAAAAACCTGCAAAAGAAAATGATAATGCTTCAGGTGGAGAAACATCAGAAGAATCATTTTCAGTAGCAATGGTTACTGACGTAGGTGGCGTTGATGACAAATCATTCAACCAATCTGCATGGGAAGGTGTTCAAGCTTACGGAAAAGAACACGGTCTTAAAAAAGGTGATGGTGGCTTTGACTACCTACAATCAGCTTCAGATGCTGACTATGAAACAAACTTAAACAACTTAGTACGTCGTGACTTTAACTTAGTTTATGGTATCGGTTTCATGATGGCTGATGCAATCGATGCAGTAGCAGCTGAAAATCCAGACAATCACTTTGCATTGATTGATGCTGAAGTTAAAGCAGACAACGTAGTAAACGTACTGTTCAAAGAGCAAGAAGGTGCATTCTTAGCTGGTGTTGCTGCAGCAAAAATGTCTAAATCAGGTAAAATCGGCTTCGTAGGTGGCGTAGATATTCCAGTTATTAACCGCTTCCACGCTGGTTTTGTTGAAGGCGCTAAAGCAGTAAATCCAGATATCGATATCCAAGTAAAATATACGGGTGCATTTGATAAAGCAGATCTAGGAAAAATCACTGCTAACAGCATGTACTCTTCAGGTGTAGATGTAATCTTCCACGCTGCTGGGGCAACTGGTAATGGTGTATTCTCAGAAGCAAAAGAACGTAAAGCAAAAGATCCAAATGCGGATGTATGGGTAATCGGTGTAGATGCTGACCAATACGAAGAAGGTAAAGTAGACGATAAAACAAATGTAACTTTAACTTCAATGTTAAAAGGCGTTAACACAGCAGTAGAAGATATTTCAAACAGAGCGAAAAACGGTGACTTCCCTGGTGGAGAAACACTTGTTTATGGTTTAGCTGAAGATGGGGTTAAACTTGCAGATTCTCGCGGTGCAATTCCAGAAGATGTACAAAAAGTAATCGATGAATATAAAGAAAAAATTGCTAAGGGTGAAATCAAAGTTCCAGAGAAAGTGGAAAAATAATTCATCTTTTGATCATCATAAGGGACTTTTAAGAAGGACCTTATGATGATTTTTCAATCTATCGTTATATTTAGATTATTCGCAATTCTCTATTTAACTAGATTTATATGAACCTTTTAGAGGTAGTATTAATGATTTTCATAATGATGGTAACAAGTTAATAGAAGAAAGGTTTCTAACGATGACCTTTCCTGTATTAATTTAGCAAAACACCTACCTCTATAGGTGGCGGATTAATCAGTAAATAAAAGATAGCCTTTGGTAACGAAAGCGGTCTAAAGAATTAGTGAACTGTAGCAAAAAAAGCTCTAACGGTCATCTAGTTTATATACATTTCGAATACTGGATGTATTGCTAATCTGTGCCATCAGTCATAGTAGAGGCAGATACTAAACGCTAAGGCGGAATTACTTTATAAAAGTGCCTATTAAGGGAGTGACAATATTGGAACATGTGATTGAAATGCTAGGAATCCGGAAAGAATTCGGTAATTTCGTGGCGAATAATAATATCACCCTCCAACTGAAACAAGGCGAAATCCATGCATTGCTTGGAGAGAATGGTGCAGGTAAATCGACTTTGATGAACGTCCTTTTTGGTTTGTATCAACCAGAGGGTGGCGAAATTCGCGTTCGTGGGAAAGCTGTGAAAATTACAAACCCAAATGTTGCCAATGATTTAGGGATTGGTATGGTGCATCAGCACTTTATGTTGGTAGAGAATTTTACAGTAACAGAAAATATTATTTTAGGCTCCGAGCCAACTAAAATGGGTATTGTCAATATAAAAGATGCAGCAAAAAAAGTACAAGCCCTTTCTGAGAAGTATGGCTTGGATGTTGATCCTAATGCTAAAATTGAAGACATCACTGTTGGTATGCAACAACGTGTTGAAATATTAAAAACATTATATCGTGGTGCTGAAATTTTAATCTTTGATGAACCAACAGCCTCTTTAACACCACAAGAGATTATGGAATTAATTCAAATTATGCGTCGTCTTATTGCGGAGGGAAAATCTATTATTTTGATTACCCACAAGCTAAAAGAAATTATGGAAGTGTCCGATCGTGTAACGATTATCCGTAAAGGTGAAGGAATTGGCACTGTTGTAACCGCTGACACAAATCCTGATCAGCTAGCTGAAATGATGGTTGGCCGACAAGTTGAATTTAAAACAGAAAAAACGGATGCGAATCCAACTGATGAAGTACTTGCGATCCATGACTTAGTTGTAACGGATTACCGTGATATTGATAAGGTAAAAGGTCTGAACTTAAAGGTTCGTAAAGGTGAAATTGTCGGTATAGCAGGTATTGATGGAAATGGTCAATCAGAATTAATCGAGGCGATTACAGGTCTTCGTAAAATTAAAAGTGGTACTGTCGAACTAAACGGTAAAAATATTACAAATTTGAAGCCGCGTAGCATTACAGAAGAAGGCGTTGGACATATTCCGCAAGACCGTCATAAGCATGGTCTAGTGTTAGATTTCCCAATTGGTCATAATATTGCGCTACAAACGTATTACCAATCTCCTATAGCAAAAGGCTTTGTCATGGACTATAAAAAAGTGTCAGAGAAAGCTAATCAAATTATTAAAGAATACGACGTGCGTACAGGGAATGGCGAAATGACACCTGCCCGTGCATTATCTGGTGGTAACCAACAAAAGGCTATTATTGGTCGTGAAATTGACCGTAATCCTGATTTATTAATTGCCGCTCTACCAACACGAGGTCTGGACGTAGGGGCAATTGAATTTATTCACTCGCGTCTAATTGAGCAACGCGATAAAGGAAAAGCCGTTCTGTTAATTTCCTTTGAATTAGATGAGGTAATGAATGTATCGGATCGCATTGCCGTTATTTATGATGGTCAAATTGTGGATGAATTAAATCCTAAAGAAACAACAGAACAAGAGCTTGGCTTATTAATGGCCGGCCAAAGTAAAAAAAATAATAAGCATGATGCGAAGGAGGGGAACGACTAATGTCAAATCGTGTCATTAATATACTCGTTCCTATCATCTCTATCATTATCGGTTTAATTGTAGGGGCTATCGTCATGGTAGTCAGTGGCTATGACCCAGTACAAGGTTATATCGCTCTTTGGACAGGTATATTTGGAGATTCATACTCAATAGGGAACACAATTCGTCAAATTACACCATATATATTGGCAGGTCTTGCAGTAGCGTTTGCCTTCCGTACAGGGCTGTTTAATATTGGTGTTGAAGGTCAGCTTATTTTAGGTTGGCTAGCTGCAGCTTGGGTTGGTTATGCATTTGAGCTACCTAAAGTCATTCATTTACCATTGGCATTACTTGCAGCAGCAGCAGCAGGTGCATTTTGGGCCTTTATTGCAGGTTTCTTAAAAGCGAAATTTAAAGTGCATGAAGTAATTGCGACAATTATGCTTAACTATACTGCGTTATATATTGCCAACGCGGTCATTAAAAAATTGTCAGATGGTAGCTTTAAAACAGAACGTATTCATGAATCAGCTTCATTACGTTCTCCGTTTTTAAGAGAGCTTACAGACAACTCAAGTCTTCACTATGGGATCATTGTTGCACTATTAATGGTTGTAGTTATGTGGTTCATTTTAGAAAAAACAACTCGTGGATATGAGCTGAAAGCTGTAGGGTTCAACAAAAACGCTGCAGATTATGCGGGTATGAGTGTTAACAAAAACATTATTTTAGCGATGACTATTTCAGGTATGTTTGCGGGTCTTGGGGGAGCGATGGAAGCTCTAGGTACGTTCCAAAACGCATCCATTAAACCTGGCTTCACAGGAATTGGGTTCGATGGTATCGCCGTAGCCTTACTTGGTGCAAATACACCACTTGGCGTAGTATTCGGGGCATCACTTTTTGGTTCATTAAAATATGGTGCATTAAATATGCCAAATGCTGCCGGTATTCCAGAAGAAATTGTATCGATTATCATCGCGTTAATTATCTTCTTCGTAGCATCAGGCTATATTATTCGAGTAGGCTTACAGAAGCTGAGCAAGAAAAAGGAGGGACAATAACATGAGCTTTTTAGAAATGTTATATTTCATCATCCCTTCAGCGATTCTTTATGCAACACCTTTGATTTTTACAGCCATCGGTGGGGTATTCTCTGAACGCTCTGGTGTTGTCAACATCGGGCTAGAGGGCTTAATGATTGTTGGTGCTTTTGTTGGTATATTTATCAATTTAGAATTTGCTTCATCATTAGGTGCGGCAACTGTTTGGGTAGCAATGCTAGCGGCTATTGTAATTGGTGCGATTTTCTCACTTTTCCATGCCGTTGCTTCTATTTCCTTCCGAGCTGATCAAACGGTATCAGGGGTAGCTATTAACTTACTAGGTTTAGCTGCTACTGTATTCTTAGTAAAAATGATTTATGATAAAGGTCAAACAGATATGATTGACCAACCGATTCGCCGTTTTGGAATTCCTTATTTAGAGGACATCCCATTCTTTGGTCGTTTATTGTTCCATGATGTTTACAGTACGTCTATTCTGGCGTTTGTGGTAGCATTTGGTGCTTGGTTTATTATTTATAAAACTCCATTTGGCTTACGCCTTCGCGCTGTAGGTGAGCACCCAATGGCAGCAGATACAATGGGGATTAACGTCAATAAAATGCGTTATATTGCTGTTATGATTTCTGGGGCTCTAGGTGGACTTGGTGGTGCTGTCTATGCACAAACAATTACACATGACTTCTCACATGCAACAATTGCTGGTCAAGGCTTCATGGCGATCGCTGCCATGATTTTCGGGAAATGGCATCCAATTGGTGCGCTAGGTGCAGCCCTATTCTTCGGTTTGGCACAAACATTAAGTATTGCGGGGAACCAAATTCCTTTCATCGAAAATGTTCCAGCCGTTTATTTACAAATCTTACCGTATGTTCTAACAATCCTTGCTTTAGCAGGCTTTATCGGTAAAGCGAATGCTCCTAAGGCAAGTGGACAACCATATATTAAAGGTAAGCGTTAAAATAAGTCATGATCAAAGACTGAGTGAAATATGCTCAGTCTTTTTTTCCATGTTGAATGATATAATTTATAATTTTTCCCATACATACTTTGGATTCTTTTTGCAATTATAGACAGTAGACATGTATAGTATGTGTAGTACATCGTTATATTAAGAAGGATAGGAGGGTTTCATATGTTTAAAACTATACCTTTTGCCAAAGGTGTCAATTTGCATATCCGACAAACGACCCAATTTAAAACCGTAAATTTTTCAATTAAATGGAGAAGAGCATTAACGGCTAAAAGTGCATCGGAACGTACTGTATTAACCAATGTCCTGCAGCATAGTAATGCTAAATATAAAACAACCGCTGCTTTTCGAAGCTTTTTAGACGATCTATATGGCACTGTTTTATATTTTGATACGTCTAAAAGAGGGAATGAGCATACAGTCCTCATGAATGTGGAGACTGTAAATGATCACTATTTAGCAAATACAAGTGTGTTAAATGACGTACTTGGTTTACTGCATACGGCTATTTTTGAGCCTAATTTAGAAAATGGAGTCTTTAAGGAATCCATTGTGGAACGAGAAAAGAAGACAGTTATACAACGTATTGAATCTATTTTCGATGATAAATCTCGCTTTGCTCAATTCCGCTTACAGCAAATCCTAAGACCAAATGAACCAGCATCTATTTCGGCAAATGGTAGTGTCGAGGAAATTCAAAAAATTACACCTTCCTCCTTATTTGAGGCTTATCATTCCATGCTAGCTAACGATAAAATAGATATTTATGTTGCTGGGGATATTAATGAAGAGGAAATTGTAGCGAAATTAAAAAAAGCGCTACCATTTAATGATCGTACGCCTGAAGAAGTGCCAGCCGTTCTTCCGCAACAGCATCCTCAAAACGATTATGTTCGAGAACAGCATGAGATGAAGCAAGGGAAGCTTCACATTGGCTTTAGTACGCCTGTAAGATTTGGTAATCCAGACTTTGCTAAAATGCAGATTTTTAATGGTATTTTCGGTGGTTATCCACATGCAAAATTATTTATGAATGTTCGTGAAAAAGAGAGTCTGGCTTATTATGCTTCTAGCTCCTATGCTTCACATTATGGTCTTGTATTTGTAGTTTCTGGGATTGAGGCTAAAAATGAGGAAAAGGCGTTATCTTTAATTAAAGAACAGCTTATGACAATGCAGTCTGGTAACATAACAGATTTAGAACTAGAACAAACAAAAGCTATGCTCACGAATCAATTAAAAGAGTCCTTGGATTCTGCCCGTGGACAAATCGAAATTTTTGATCAATATAAAGATTTACCGGAGGAGTTCTCTGTAGAATCTTGGGCAAATAAGTGGAAAGCTGTGACGAAGGAAGATGTTGTGGACATGGCGAAGCAAGTGCAGCTTGAAGCGGTCTATTTCTTAAGTGGAAAGGAGCAAGCCGCACAATGAAAACAATTGAATTTAAGCAACTAGATGAAACCCTTTATTATGAAAAGCTTGAAAATGGTTTAGATGTATATATATTGCCGAAAAAAGGTTTTTCTAAAACATTTGTAACTTTTACAACGAAGTATGGTTCTATTGATCGCACGTTTATACCGATTGGTCAAACAGAAAGCATTACTGTGCCAGATGGAATCGCTCACTTCTTAGAGCATAAGATGTTTGAAAAAGAAGATGGAGATGTCTTCCAAAAGTTCAGTGAATATGGTGCTTCTGCTAACGCCTTTACATCGTTTACGCGTACGGCATACTTATTCTCTTCAACTGATAACATTTACAAAAGTACTGAAACGTTATTGAATTTTGTACAGGAGCCATACTTTACAGAAGCGACTGTCAACAAAGAAAAAGGAATTATTGGGCAAGAAATTACTATGTATGATGATCAACCAGATTGGCGTTTATATTTTGGTACGATTGAAAATATGTATCATCATCACCCCGTAAAAATTGATATTGCTGGGACAATTGAATCGATTGATGGCATTACGGCGGATCATTTATATACGTGCTACAATACGTTTTATCACCCATCTAATATGCTATTATTTGTGATTGGTGCGGTTGACCCAGAGGAAATGATGACTTTTATCCGTGAAAATCAGGGTAAAAAAGAGTTTTCTGAACCTGCATCCATTGAACGTTTCTTTGAGGAAGAACCAACTGAGGTAGCGATTAGCGAACGAACATTAAACATGGATGTACAAAAGCCTAAGGTTTATGTTGGATTGAAGGCAAAAGAAACCAATTTGTCAGGTCGAGAAATGTTAAAGCATGAGCTATCTGTTCAAATTGCGCTGGAACTTATTTTTGGACGTACATCTAATTTTTATGAACGTATTTACGAAGAAGGTTTAATTGATGAAACATATGCGTTTGATTTTACATTAGAAAATGGTTTTGGATTTGCAATGATTGGTTCTGATTCTTCAGAGCCTGATAAATTAACATCGGCAATTAAAGAAGAATTGGCCAAATTTGAAGGGAATTCACAATTTGAAAGTGCTGATCTTGAACGTATTAAACGCAAAAAAATTGGTTTCTTCTTACGTGCTTTGAATTCTATAGAATTTATCGCTAACCAATTTACTCGTTATTCCTTTAATGACATGAATTTATTTGATGTTGTACCAGTTCTTGAGGAATTAACAATTGATGATTTGTACAAAGCGTTTGTCTCAGTTCAGGGTGAATCTCAACAAACCGTGTTTAAAATTTTACCAAGTAAGCAGGATGCCTAGTGAAAAAGTTTGCTCTTGTACTAGGTGCTTCAGGTGAAATTGGTCACGCTATTTGTCATAGCTTGGCTGAAGAAGGCTGGTCTATCTATTTACACTATTCAACTAATAAAAATGCTGCAGAAACTTTATGCGATACACTTACTAAAACTTTCCCTGCACAAGAATTTATGCTTGTACAGGGGGATTTTTCAATTGTAACAGGAGCAGAAATGGTAGCCGCACAGATTTTTAATGTGCAGGCTATTATTTTCGCAAATGGACAAGCGCATTATTCGCTGCTAGAGGATACAACAGTGGAAGATATGGACGCATTATGGAGAGTCCATGTTCAAAATCCGATGAGGCTGACAGCTTTACTATCTGAAAAGCTTCGTCAGCATGATGTCAGCTATGTATTATTTATCGGCTCTATATGGGGAGAAGCTGGATCTGCTGGGGAGGCGCTGTACGCAACTGTCAAAGGAGCACAACATGCATTTGTTAAATCCTACGCAAAGGAAGCAGCATTATCTCGTATTCGAGTAAATGCCATTGCTCCGGGCTTCATTAATACATCGATGAACAGTCATTTAAGCAAAGAGGAGCTTAATTATATTTTGGAGGATATTCCTCTAGGCTCAATTGGACAAACAATAGACGTGGCTGAGATGGTTCGTTTTTATTTGTCTGGGAAAGCCGATTACGTGACAGGACAAATCATTCGATTAAATGGTGGTTGGTACATATAATCTTCTTTTTTACACATACTACATGTGTAAAGGAGGAGAAACATATGACCATTTTAGAAAACTGGCAAAAATGGACATCGTTTTTAGGACAAAACGTTATGCAAGCTGAATCAAGTGGCATGCCTAAGAAAATGATTCAAGCAGCTGCTGTCCAAATTGGTGAATATTTAGCTTCAAATGTAGATCCTAAAAACGAGCAAGAGCGAGTGCTGTCGGATTTATGGGGCGTTGCCTCTGAAGATGAAAAGCATGCATTGGCGAATTGTGTCGTTAAGCTTGTCCAAAATAAGCATGTGCAATAAAAAAAGAGGAGAGCTTATCTCCTCTTTTTTCTATATAAAAAATTTATTTTTTTGTGAAAACGGGAACGTATGTAAGCCTTATTTCTATGCATTCAAAAAAAATAGTAAGTTTTTAAAAATAACGCCGCAATTCCATGTATTCTAACTTTCCATTACATAAAAAATCAGCTATGATGGAACTTATAAAGGATTTTTTACGTTAACTAATAGGAAGGGAACGAGTGTGTTGAGCGATTGGTACTTTGAATATGAGATTCAGGTGAATCGCCCTGGATTATTAGGAGATATTGCTTCACTTTTAGGGATGCTTCGTGTCAATATTATTTCAATCAATGGTGTCGATGAGGATCGGCGTGGTATGTTAGTGCATACAGACAACGATGAGGCAATTGAACGCTTTCGTACAATTGTTTCGACAATGGAACATATTAACGTAACCAAATTTCGACAACCAAAACTTCGAGACCGCTTAGCTATTAGACACGGTCGTTATATTCCAAGAGATGCAGACGAAAAAAACACTTTCCACTTCGTAAGAGATGAACTTGGTATTTTAGTCGATTTTATGGCCGAACTCTTTAAAAAAGAGGGACATAAGCTGATTGGTATCCGTGGCATGCCACGTGTTGGTAAAACGGAGTCTATAGTAGCAGCAAGTGTTTGTGCCAATAAAAAGTGGATTTTTCTATCATCCACGATGATAAAACAAACGGTTCGTAATAAATTAGTGGGGGATGAATTTAGTCGTAATAATATCTTTATTTTAGATGGTATTGTGACTCGTCGTTCATCTGATGAGCGACATCTACAATTAGTGCGTGAAATGATGAATATGCCATGCATCAAGGTTGTAGAGCATCCAGATATGTTTGTTCAGCATTCCGAATATAAAATAGAGGATTTTGATTATATTATTGAATTACGTCATCACACAGATGAAGAAATTACTTATGAAATAATGGAAAAAAATCATATGTCCGAATCCGATTCATTTGGTGGATTTAATTTTTAATTTGATGTTAAAGTAGGTGTTATTAGTGGCAGAATTAGGGACTCGACTGAAAGAGGCGAGACTGTCTAAAGGCTACAGCTTAGACGATTTACAAGAAATAACGAAAATTCAAAAGCGTTATTTAGTAGGAATTGAAGAGGGCAATTATTCCATTATGCCTGGCTCGTTTTATGTACGAGCTTTTATTAAACAATATGCAGATGCGGTTGGTTTAAATGCAGAAGAAATATTAGAGACTTATAAAAATGAACTGCCAAGTACTCCAAATGATCAAGTAAGTCAATCTATCACGAATAGTCCAAGCAGAAGAAAGGTCACGAAAGGCCCTTCCAATAAAATGATGGAGGCAATGCCGAAAATCATTGTTGCGTTATTTATTGTCGTAATCATTGTAGCAATATGGGTGCTATGGCAATCTAAAAACAGTCCAGGGACAAGCGAAGGCAACACAACGTCTCCTGAAATTGAATACGATACGAATGTTAAGCCTATTGATAGTGCGAAAGATAAGAAAGAAAAAGAAGAAAAAGATGCTCTGAAAAATGACCAAAAAGATACAGATTCTAAAGAAGAAACACCAACTGATGAAGATCAAACTGATCAAACTGAAGAGATCAAGCAAACCATTTCCGCGGGTACTGTTGAAGCAGATGGAGCAACAACTTCATACACGTTAACAGGTACAGATACACTGAAACTGAAAATTGAGGTTTCAGGTCCTACATTTGTTGGTATTCGTAATCAACAGCAACAAGAATTATTAACGGATACTCGTGTTTATAATGCTGGTGAGGTGGTAGAATTCGACGCGACGACTCAAAATTATGTTCGTATCCGTCTTGGTAATTCTACGCAAGCTAAAATCTATATTAATGACGAGCTTCTCACATATGCACAGCAAGTTGTAACTCAAAATATCGTCATCAATTTCAATAAAGAACAGTAGTCATCATGTGATGGCTACTTTCTTTCATCATGAAAGGTGTTAGAAAAATGAACATACCAAATAAAATTACCATCTCACGAATCTTGCTTATTCCATTTTTTGTCATTGTTATGATGTTTGATTTTGGCTGGGGAACATTGACTCTATTTGGGGCAGAGATGCCAATCCATCATTTTATAGGTGCACTTATTTTTATTTTAGCTTCGACAACTGATTGGGTAGATGGTTATTATGCACGTAAGTATAATCTTGTGACTACATTTGGGAAATTTTTAGATCCCTTAGCTGATAAATTACTTGTATCAGCAGCGTTTATTTTAATGGTAGAGCTTGATATGGCACCAGCCTGGGTGATTATTATTATTATTAGCCGTGAATTCGCTGTTACGGGTTTACGCCTTATTTTGGCAGGTGGAGGAGAGGTCGTAGCGGCCAATCAGCTTGGCAAAATCAAGACTTGGGCACAAATAGTAGCAATCGCTGCTGCGCTTTTACACAACACAATTTTCGAACTCATTGGTATTCCTTTTGATATGATAATGCTATATGTAGCATTGTTCTTTACGCTATGGTCTGGGTGGGACTACTTCTACCTTAATCGACGTGTTTTACTTGAGTCTAAATAAGAAAGGTCTTGTGAATCATGAATGCTGAAATTCTAGCGGTGGGCTCAGAGCTATTATTAGGTCAAATTACGAATACAAATGCGAGATTTATCTCGAACCAGTTATCCGAGCTAGGCATTAATGTTTTTTACCATACAGTAGTTGGTGATAATGCAAAACGTTTAGAACAAGCTATTGAAGTGGCAGAATCTCGTGCAGATTTAATTATATTTTCGGGAGGACTAGGACCTACGAAAGATGATTTAACAAAAGAAACGATTGCTCGCCATCTCGGTGTTTCTCTTGAGTTTGATGAGGTAGCATTAACTTATATTGAGCAGTTTTTTGCCAAGCGAGGACGTCCTATGACGGAGAATAACCGGAAACAGGCTTTAATTCTAGCTGGAAGCGAAATACTAGCCAATCACCATGGAATGGCGCCTGGTATGATTTTCAACAATAATAATCATACGTATATCTTACTTCCAGGGCCACCAAAAGAGCTTGAGCCTATGTTTCAATTTGAGGCGAAGCCTAAACTTGCCGCGATGCTTAATGATGGAGGGATTATTGCCTCACATGTGATGCGTTTTTATGGCATTGGTGAAGCCGAACTTGAAGTTCAGGTACAGGATATTTTAGATGCTCAAACAAATCCAACCGTCGCTCCACTTGCGTCGGATGGTGAGGTAACATTGCGCGTAACAGCAAAGGCAGAAACAGAACAGCAAGCCCAGCAACTTATTGCAGCCAAAGTGGCTGAGATACAAGCCCTTGTTGGTGACTATCAGTATGGTATGGATGATGATTCACTTGCTTCAAAGACAGTTGAAATGCTCTTAGATAATCATCTTACTATTTCTGCTGCGGAAAGTTTAACAGCAGGATTGTTTCAATCGGAGCTTGCAGAAATTCCAGGGGTAGGGGACGCACTCATTGGAGGTGTTGTGACCTATGCGGCAGAAGCAAAAGTAAAGCATCTTGGTATTTCACAAGAATTAATAGATACGCACGGCGTTGTTAGTGGTGAATGTGCTGCTGCAATGGCAAGTGCAGTTCGGAAACAATTTGGTACAAACATTGGAATTGGGCTAACAGGGGAAGCAGGGCCTACAGCACATGACCATCAGCCAGTAGGAACGGTTTGGATTGGTATTGCCATCAATGATGAGGAGCCACTTACATACTTACTTCATTTATCTGGTATGCGAAATACAAATCGACTTCGTGCAGTGAAATTTACATGCCATTATTTAATGCAGCTTTTAGAAGAACGCGGTTATACAAAACGATATTAACATAGAGTGAAAATAGGAATTTGGGTAGAGAAAAACTATCCAAATTTTTATTTTGTATAAAAATCGAATAAATGTTCGCTTTTTTCTTGCGTGTTTTCTCAAAAACAAGTATAGTAGAGATAGACAAACACAGTGAACAGTTTTCGAAGGAGGAAAATGAATGAGTGATCGTAAAGCAGCCTTAGAACAGGCTTTAAAACAAATTGAAAAGAATTTTGGTAAAGGTTCAATTATGAAACTCGGTGAAAAAACCGATTTAGAAATTGCCACATCGTCAAGTGGATCACTAGCACTTGACGCTGCATTAGGCGTAGGTGGTTATCCACGTGGACGTATTATTGAAGTGTATGGTCCTGAATCGTCAGGTAAAACAACAGTTGCTTTACATGCTATTGCTGAAGTACAAGCAAAAGGTGGACAAGCAGCATTTATTGATGCAGAACATGCATTAGACCCTATCTATGCTCAAAAATTAGGTGTCAATATTGATGAGCTATTATTATCACAACCAGATACAGGGGAGCAAGCACTTGAAATTGCAGAAGCACTAGTTCGTAGTGGTGCAATTGATATTATTGTTATTGACTCCGTTGCTGCTCTAGTGCCAAAAGCTGAAATTGAAGGAGATATGGGGGATTCTCATGTCGGCTTACAAGCCCGCTTAATGTCACAGGCATTACGTAAACTTTCAGGTTCTATTAACAAATCAAAAACGATTGCTATTTTCATTAACCAAATTCGCGAAAAGATTGGGGTAATGTTCGGAAACCCTGAAACAACACCAGGTGGACGTGCCCTTAAATTCTACAGCTCTGTACGTTTAGAAGTTCGCCGTGCAGAAGCTATTAAGCAAGGTAATGATATTGTTGGTAACCGTACGAAAATTAAAATTGTCAAAAATAAAGTAGCGCCGCCATTCCGTACAGCTGAAGTTGATATTATGTATGGAGAAGGTATTTCTAAAGAAGGCGAAACAGTTGATTTAGGTGTAGAATTAGACATCGTGCAAAAAAGTGGTTCTTGGTATGCCTACGGTGATGAGCGTCTAGGTCAAGGGCGAGAAAATGCAAAACAGTATTTAAAAGAAAACCCTGCTGTTTTGGAAGATATCTCGAACAAAATTCGATCCTCTTATGGTATTGCAGCTTCTTCCTATACAATTGCTGCGCATGAAGAAGACGAGATGGATGAAGAATTAATGTCACTTCTTGATGAAGAATAATCAAACGATTGCATTGTTCCCAATTTATTAAGGGAACAATGCTTTTTTTGTCTATAATCTAAAATTTTTACACATAATAAGATAGAAGCTATATGCCTCAGAAATTATTTCTTATGTACTGGGTGGACGTAAAAGGTATAAAAGGTAAATTTTTTTCTAGTGTAAAAGTTATAGGGAAAAAATTCACTGAATGGATAGGACTTACTTTTTTTCTGTTTAGAGGGCGAACAGGTGCCCGACTATCCTTGACAGAGCTGATGGCTAGCTATACAATTAAATATGTATAATTTCTGAATTATGACTTTAAATAGGCAGTACATTTTATCTTCATTTAGCAAAAGTTTTATAGTTAAATATCCTTTTCGAAGGATGTCAAAACGCCTACTGAATGCAGATAATACCTTTGGTCAATTAAACGGATTTTGTTTTAAAGGCTAACAAAATCTTGTACAATTTGCCAAGGGACATAGATGTATGCGCCGACTGAAACTGTAATACCCAAATAGCAAGAGGAGGTGTTCATATGGATGGAATTACTATCATCTCCGCTTTGCTTGGACTCATCGTTGGTGCCGCTGTTAGCTATATCTACATGAAAAAAGTGAATGACTCAAAAATCACTGGTGCTAAACATGTCGCTGAAACAATCGTTGAAGAAGGAAAACGAGAAGCGGAGGCATTAAAGAAAGAAGCACTACTTGAAGCCAAAGATGAAACTCACAAATTTCGTACTGAAGCCGAAAATGACATTCGTGAACGTCGTTTAGAACTTCAAAAACAAGAGAACCGTTTATTGCAAAGAGAAGAGAATCTTGATCGCAAGGATGATACTCTAAATAAGAGAGAAGCAAGCTTAGAGCGTAAAGAACAAGCTCTAGCTGAAAGACAACAGCATATTGAACAGATGGAGAGCAAAGTGGACGAGCTCGTTGCATCACAAAAAACAGAACTAGAACGTATTTCTGCTTTAACTAGAGAAGAAGCAAAATCAATTATCTTAAATGAAGTAGAAAAAGAGCTAGCAACTGATATTGCTGTGATGACGAAGGAAGCTGAGACACGTGCAAAAGAAGACTCAGATAAAAAGGCACGTGAAATCTTATCATTGGCACTACAACGATTTGCTGCAGACCATGTAGCTGAAACAACAGTATCTGTTGTAAACTTGCCAAATGATGAAATGAAAGGTCGCATCATTGGTCGTGAAGGCCGTAATATTCGTACGTTGGAAACGTTAACAGGCATTGATTTAATTATTGATGATACTCCAGAAGCGGTTATTTTATCAGGCTTTGATCCAATCCGTCGTGAAACGGCTCGACTTGCACTTGAAAAACTTGTACAGGATGGTCGCATTCACCCAGCTCGTATTGAAGAAATGGTGGAAAAATCTCGTCGTGAAGTGGATGAACAAATCCGCGAAACTGGTGAGCAAACTACATTTGAAATTGGCATTCATAACTTACATCCAGATTTAATGAAAATTTTAGGCCGCATGAAATATCGTACAAGCTATGGACAAAATGTTCTCAAACATTCAATTGAAGTCGCGCATTTGGCAGGTTTACTGGCAGCTGAATTAGGTGAAGATGTGGCGTTAGCTCGTCGCGCAGGCTTATTACATGATATTGGTAAAGCCATTGACCATGAGGTAGAAGGTAGCCATGTTGAGATTGGCGTGGAATTAGCAACAAAATACAAGGAACACCCAGTCGTTATTAATAGTATTGCTTCGCATCATGGTGATACAGAAGCAACATCTGTTATCGCGGTATTAGTTGCGGCAGCTGACGCATTGTCAGCAGCTCGTCCAGGTGCACGAAGTGAAACACTTGAAAACTATATCCGCAGACTTGAAAAATTAGAGGAAATTTCAGAAAGCTATGATGGCGTAGAGAAATCTTATGCAATTCAAGCGGGACGTGAAATCCGAATAATCGTACAACCTGAAAAAATTGATGATTTAGCTTCTCATCGTCTTGCACGTGATATTCGCAAGCGTATTGAGGAAGAATTAGATTATCCAGGTCATATTAAAGTAACAGTCATTCGCGAAACTCGTGCTGTAGAGTACGCGAAATAATATTGAAAGTTAGAGGTTTCTCTAGATTCATATCTAGAGAGCCTCTTTTTTAATTTAGCCAGAGTCATGTTTGAGGAGCATCCATCATAAAAAAGAAAAAGGCTAGATTTTCTGCAGATGGATTAAAGAAGAAAGATGTGATCAAAATGATAGATCTTCATGCCCATATATTATTTGATGTGGATGATGGACCTAAAGAAGAAACGGATTCCTTAAACATGTTGAGGCAAGCTGCACGGGAGGGGATCACAGATATAGTCTGTACCTCACATGCTATGCATCCACATTATCATGTCCCATATCGCAAGGTAGAAGCGCTAGTCCATTATTTACAACAGTTACTGCTGCAACAAAAAATCCCAATCACCCTCCACACAGGACATGAAGTTCGTTTACATGATGAGCTTTTGGCTCATCTTCAGCAAAAGCAACTTCATACATTAGCTCACACCCACTACATTCTATTAGAGCTTCCTTCAACTACAATCCCTGCTTATACGAAAGAGATAATTAGACGTTTAAAATGTGCTGGATATATACCGATTTTGGCACATCCTGAACGAAACCTTGCTATTAGAGAAAATCCGAAAAGACTTGATGACCTCATCCATGAAGGCGCATTTACACAAATAACGACAGGTAGTTTAACAGGCTTATTTGGTAAGGAGGTGCAGCGACTATCATTGGCTTTAGTAAGAGCAAATTACATTCATATGATTGGCTCTGACGCCCATAATGTAAGCACAAGAACGTTTTGCTTCCAAGCGGCACTTCAATATCTAGAGAAAAAGAATGAAATAGAGATGGTTGAGCGACTCCTCATGAATAATGCAAATGTTTTAGCTAACAAGCCTATCATGCGATTTGAACTTGAGGATATTGTTGTGAAGAAGCGGTGGCTTTTATTTTGATAACGTATGTAGAATTGAGTGTGAGAATAATATGAAACTATTCATCACATTAATGTTTAGCGCTCTTATTTTAATGAGCCTTATGCAGCCCGTCGATGGCATTTACCATAAATTATCTTTAGTTCTCAGCCTTTTTATAATTAGTATCTCTATACTTTGTCATAAAAAAATTATTATTCAAAATGTACAAGCTAGTATTTTTTTTAGTATGTATACGTTCTTTTGTATCATTGCAGCAGGGGTAAACCAAGATATGAATTTATTGAAAAATAGTCTTCAATTATATTGCATGTTTTTAGCAGTTTCTATTTTCTTTAATGACCTTGTGAAAGAGCATGTCATGGATATTGTTGTGAATAGTGTTTTAATAGCCTATGTCCCATTTATATTTGTATGTTTCCAACAAGCGCGCTATATGTTTGGAGGGTTTGCAGGTGTATTTGAGAATCCCAATACCATGGGGTTTTCTATGATGGGGTTAGTGGTTGTTGTACTTATAAGACTCTATCAGCTAGCCGTGAAAATATTACATGAACGACAACAGCCGAAATTAATTTTATTATTTGTTTTTTATACGACGATATATTTAATTTGTATGTATATCATACTGCTTTCGAATGCACGTACTTCATTGTTCACGGCTGCACTAGTGACGATTGTAGTAATTGTTTCTAGTATCAAAAGCTTGAATAAAGCCTTCCTGCCATTCCTAAAGTTTAGTGCTCTTTTTGCAGGTACTGTTCTAGTTGTATTAATAGCTTTCTTGAAAATGAATAGGATGCAAGATGCTGTACAAAGTATTTTATTAAAAATGGAAAAAAAGTCTACGAATATGACAGATGGCCGCCTTGAAATTTGGCAATATGTTTTTGAGCATGTTCAATTTTGGGGGCATGGTGTGGAATCATTATGGACTATAGGTGTATCTCATGCTCACAATACATTTATGAATATTTTACAGGAAGCGGGTCTACTGGCATTGATTAGCTATTGCTGTTTTTTGCTAGCCATTGCTAAAGGCTATCGCCGAATGAATGCCCAGCTTACCGTTTTGATGACGTTAATTATAGTTGCAATGTTAGGGGTTTCTACATTTGAAATTCTTTATTTTAACGTGCTCCATATTCTTGTGTTTGTTGTAAGTGGTAGCTTGAGAGATACGGACAAAAAGACGACATTGACCGAATAAGCGATAGGCTTGTTTAATATACTTTATTAGCATTGCAGCTATCTGCCTACATTAGGAGGGATCCATTTTGTGAATGAAGAAATGACAATTCAAAGTCTAGTAAAAGTATGGCAAAAACGCTGGTTCTTCATCCTAATACTGATGATACTGTCCATTGGCATTGCTGTTTTCATTAATTATTTTCTTCAAACACCTATTTATGAAGCGGAAACTCAATTATTGGTCAATCAAAAAAGCTATGAGAATCAGCAACTAATAGGAGCGCAGAATGTTGATACGGACCTTCGTTTAATTAATACGTACAATGTTATTATCAAAAGTCCTGTTATTTTAACAAAGGTAATTGATGTCCTAGCACTAGAAACATCTCCCGAAACATTAATGAAGCAAATAGAGGTTTCAAGCGCCAATAATTCACAAGTGGTTAATATTCGTGTACAGGATGAAGATGAAGCAAGGGCTGTGAAGATTGCCAATACGATAGCTGAGATTTTTAAAGAGGAAATTCCTATTTTAATGCATGTGGACAATATTAATATTCTCTTTGTTGCCCAATCCAGTGAACATCCAGTACCGGTGAAACCCAATAAATTGCTGAACCTCCTAATAGCGACTATTGGTGGTTTCAGCTTGGCACTCGTGCTCGCCTATTTTTTAGAAACGCTTGATAGGACGATTAAAACAGAGCAGGATATCGAGGAAATATTATCATTACCTGTGATTGGAGTTGTCAGTAATATTGAATTACTCAATAGTAAAAAATCAAGAGCCGGGGGGTCCTCCTAATGCTGTTCAAAAGAAAAACAAAAAAAATCCCAATGGCTCGCAAGCTGGTAACAGTTTCCGATATGATGTCAATTCCTTCTGAGCAATATCGCACCATTCGGGCGAATATTAAATTTTCGCAACCCAATCAAGATGTTAAAACTATTCTAGTCACCTCCTCTATCGCAGGTGAAGGAAAATCGACCAATGCGGCTAATATCGGTGTTGTGTTTTCACAGGAGGGAAAACGTGTCCTCATTATTGATGCTGATATGCGTAAGCCCACGCTCCATCATACATTTTATCTTGATAATGTTTTTGGCTTATCATCTGTATTATCACGTCAAGCGACCTTACAAGAGGTGATTCAAGCAACCTTTGTAGATGGTGTGGAAATCATTTCGAGTGGCGCTATCCCCCCTAATCCAACAGAATTATTAGCCTCTGAAACTATGACTTTATTGTTGCACGAAGTGAAAGAACGCTACGATATTGTGATGATTGATGCACCACCATTACTTTTTTTATCGGATGCACAAATTTTATCTAATAAATGTGATGGTACTCTTTTAGTTGTTAATACGGGCACAGTAGGAAAAGCAGCTGTTGTAAAATCAAAATCCATCTTAACGATTGCTAAAGCCAATATATTAGGTGTCATCTTGAATAATTATAAAATGAAGGGCAGCACGTACGAGCAATATTATGGAAAAGAATAAAAGGTGGAGAATGACATTGAAAAGGGTTTTGCATATTATCCCCACTACTGATTATGGCGGTATAACGACCATGATTGTAGATACTTGGATGAATGTTAATAAATTTTCATACCATTTTGATTTTGTGTCATTTAATAAGGGGACTTATCATGAAATTCTCTTACAGCAAGGTTCGAAAATATTTTACGAAACGTATATTACCGAGCAAGGTCCACTTTCTTATATGCGGAATATTTATAGGATTATAAAACAATATCAATATGATGCCGTTCATGATCATACAGGCTACCGAGCAGTTTTTACCATGCTAGCAGCTCGTTTAGCAGGTGTATCATGTCGTGTATTACATAGCCATACGAATGTTGCTGAAGAATGGAACAATAAAGCTCTGTTAGCATTGTTGAAAAGGCTAAGCGTTGGAAATGCCACGAAATTGGTAGCGTGTAGTCAAAAAGCGGGTGAATTTTGCTTTCATAAAAGACCCTACGAGGTTATTGCCAATCCAATTGATATGCAGAAGATAAAGCGTTTATCGCCAGAAGAGAAAAAGAGTTTAGCAGAAGATTTAGGGATTCAAGATGGGGATTTAGTAATTGGGCATATTGGTCGCTTTGTACCTGTGAAAAATCATTCCTTTTTAATTGAGCTTGCTGTTAAATTAAAGCAACAAAACATTCCATTTAAATTGCTTTTGATAGGAGATGGCCCCTTAGAGCAGGAAATTCGCCTTCTCGTCAAGGAACAAAAAGTAGAGGATTATGTTCAATTTTTGGGACCACGGGCAGATAGTATTAAGCTCCTTCAACTCATGGATAAGTTTATTTTACCGTCTTATTTCGAGGGCTTTGGCATTGTATTATTAGAAGCTCAAATTTGTGGTACACCAGCCATCGTTTCTTCCACACTGCCAAAAGAGGTAGATCTTAATGTGGGATTACTACAGTATTTAGAGCTACAGGGAGATATTAATAGTTGGCTGCAAGCTATTATAAAAATGAATGTAAAACCAAATCCGCAAATTATTAGGAAGAGTCTTAAAAATAAAGGTCTTGATGCAGAAGAAATAGCAATTAGATTATGTGCGCTTTACACATAGCTAGTAAACTAATTCAAAGGATGAGACTATCCAAAAAAAAATTAAAATTACTCATATCATCACTACCACAGGTCTTGGCGGAGCAGAAGCAATGCTTTACCGTCTTTTACAAAACGTGGATAGGGACATGTATGAGATAGAGGTTATTTGTCTAACAGAGATAGGAACTTATGGTAAGTATATTGAACAACAATTAAACATCAAAGTAACAATATGTGATATGCGACGCAGTATGGGAATTGCCTTTGTTCGTTGTTATCAACGATGTCGAGAGAGTGATATTATTCAAACTTGGATGTATCATGCTAATCTTCTTGGATACATTCTTTCAAAATTACTCAAAAAGAAATTAATTTGGGGTATTCACCATAGTAATTTAAATAAAGATGACAATAAACGAAGGACAATTTTTATTGCGAAGCTTTGTGCAAAATTATCTAAACATGTGGACGCTATTATTTCTTGTGGTCCAAAGGTGAAAGAAATCCATGAAGCTATTGGGTACAAGAATAAGCAGCACCGAATTATTGTAAATGGTGTAAATACAGATTTTTATAAGCCTAGTAAGAAGCGTCAATATTATTTGGAGCGATTCAACATAGTGAACCAACCTATTTTATTGCATGTAGGTAGATGGGACCCTTTAAAGGATTATGAAAATTTGCTGGCAAGTTTAAAGCAGTTAAAGCAAAAACGACAAGATTTTTATATGTTTTTAGTTGGCTATGAGATAGAAAGCTCTAATGAGGTATTGCGGCAAATGATTGAAAACGCGCAGTTAGAGCAGTTTACATTCCTATTAGGTAGTAGAGACGATATTCCACAATTAATGGCTGCAGCTGATCTATTCATTTTATCATCTTCTGGAGAGGGGCTACCGAATGTGTTGGTAGAGGCACTTGCCAGTGGCACTTGCTGTGTGACTACAAATGTTGGGGATTGTGAATTTTTAGTAGGGAATTATGGAGAGGTTGTACCATCTAAGGATGCGGTCGCTTTATCGAAAGCCATCAATAGGGCATTAAATTACGATTCAAAGACATATGAACAAAAAGCTAATCTTGGTCGTGCACATGTTTTAGCAAACTTTGAAATTAAGCATGTGGCAGAGCAATATCAATCTCTATATCCCGCTATTATTCAAAGAAAAGAATGAAAGCCAATCCTCACTAACAGAAAGGCGTGCACATGAAAGAAATTAAGATTGGAGCCATTCTTTCGTATCTTACAATCGGCTGCACGATGATTTCTTCCCTTCTTTTTACACCCTTGATGATTTCGCTTCTTGGTCAGAAAGAATTTGGATTATATTCTTTAATGATTGTCCTTGTTGGCTATCTTTCTATTTTAGATTTAGGGCTGGGCAATGCGATTGTACGCTATATTGCTAGAAATAGAGCAATTGCGGATAAGGCATTAGAGGCATCATTAAATGGATTTTTTTTGAAGTTATTTATTAGTATTGGCTGTCTTACATTATTGATAGGCTTTTTCCTATTTTCACAGGTAGAGATGGTTTTTGGACAAAGCTTATCAGGAGATCAATTAGCCAAAGCCAAAGTAATGGGCTATATAATGACCATTAGTGTAGCGGTGCAATTCCCACTAGGTGTTTTTACTTCTATCTTACAAGCATATGAAAAATTTATTTTTATTAAATTTACAACATTACTACAGGTGATTGTACAGCCTTTGACAATGTTGTTTTTTCTGTTACAGGGAACCGATGCGGTGACGTTAATCTATATTATCGCTATTTATAATATTCTCTTTTTAGTAATGGATGCCATTTATTGTATGAAGGTCTTATCCATTCGATTTACTTTTACTTTGAAAAACAAAAAGCTGATAAAAGAAATTTTTATCTATTCATTTTTTATTTTCATTACAGTCATCGTTGATAAAATCTATTGGCAAACGGATCAAGTGTTATTAGGCATATTAAAAGGAACTGAGGATGTTGCAATTTATGCAGTGGCTATGCAAATAGTATTAATATTTATGTCACTAGCTTTAGCCATAAGTGGATTATTTCTACCTCGTATTTCTATGCTTGTCACAAAAGAAGAAGGGTTATTAGAAATTAACCAATTATTCATTAAAGTGGGCGCTATTCAGTTTTTAGTAGTGGGATATATGCTCGGTGGATTCTTTCTTTTTGGAAAAGAATTTTTATTACTATGGTTAGGCAAAGATTTTTTGGCCATCTATGCGATTGTTCTTATTATTATGGTGCCATTCAGTATTGATCTCATACAAAATTTAGGTATTAATGTGTTGAAAGCGAAAAATCTTTTTAAATTTAGAACGATTTTATTAATGATTGTGGCGCTGGTCAATATGATTGTATCCATACCAGTTATCTTTTTTTATGGGAAAATTGGCACAGCAATTATTACGGCATGTTCTTTATTTATAGGAAATGTAGTTATCATGAATATTTATTACTATAAAAAAATTGGTTTGGATATTTTGGGTTTTTGGCGGACCATTAGCAGGCTAGTTCTAGCATTTATTTTGGCTATTTGCTGTAGTCAGCTTCTATGGGATTTAACGAAACCTCCCATCATTTGGAGCTCTATCATCCTTTATATTTTTTATTATACAGTTTTGACAGGCGGGAGCCTTTTCTCTATTGGCATGACAAAAGAGCAGAGAAGAAGGTGGATAGAGTCATTACGTAAAGGAGGGGCAAAATTTTGGTCTTAGTGAGTGTGATTGTCCCTGTCTATAATGCCGAGAACTATTTGAACAAATGCCTTACGAGTATTTGTCATCAAAGTTTAAAGGACATAGAAATTATTACGATTAATGATGGTAGCGATGATCAATCATTGTCGGTTTTAAAAAATTTTGCACAGAAGGACACTCGTATAACTGTTTTAGATATTGACAATGGTGGTGTTAGTAAGGCAAGAAATTTAGGCATAGAACAAGCTAATGGACAATATATTACTTTTGTTGATGCGGATGACTGGCTAGAGCTAACTATGCTGGAAGAACTGTATCACGCCTGTAGGCTGACAGGTAGCAATATTGCTAAATGCGATTTATTTTGGCAGGAGGAAGTGGGAAGTAGGCAGCTATATTATCCTTCAAAGACATACTATACTTATAGTGCAACTGTTTGTTTAAATAAATTATTTACAGAAATAGGTGAAAAGCACTTTGGTTTTGCCAGCTGTAAACTATATAAAAAATCCTTTATAGATTTGCATAGGCTAAGATTTGATGAAGCGATGAATTTTGCAGAAGACACGTTGTTTCTATCGAGAGCAGTAATAAAAAATCAATCCATCTGCTACGTCCCAAGACAGCTTTATTACTATAATGTTGACAATCAAAATTCACTTACAAGCAGGGCTATGAGCAATATAAGAAACAATTATGATTTGTTGTATAAAAAGCTTTTTGAGGAATTACAAAATGGAGAAGTTTATGAGGAAGTAAAAAATAGCTTTTTAAATTACCAATTTGAAGGGCTCCTTGTTATTCTCCATCAATGTCCAACTAATCCGCAGGCCATTAAAAGTGCCATTCAATCCTTTTTACTAGCATACCCAGCTGTTTTGAAGGTGAAGCTTATCAACCGTAATCTAAAACAGATTATCTTTTTAAAGCTCATAAAAATGAATTGGCTTACATTATCCTCTACACTCATCTACATAAAGGTGAAAAGAGCCAAAGTGATATAATGGCCAGATTTTTATTTTATTTTGCTTAATCCTCCACCTAGCGTTACAATTAATGATGTTATTCAAGGTACGTAAAGTCTCTAAAGGCAAATTTTTAGAGACGTAATGGAAAGAAAGAGTGGTTGAAAAAATGAAAGTTTTATTTATTGGCGATATTGTTGGTTCAATTGGTCGAGATGCGGTAGAGAAATATTTACCTCGTTTAAAAAAGAAATATAATGTCGATGTTGTCATTGCCAATGGTGAAAATGCTGCGGCAGGTCGAGGAATTACACGTAATATTTATAATGACCTGTTACAAATGGGTGTAGACGTTATTACAATGGGTAATCATACATGGGATAATAAAGATATATTTGATTTTATTGATGATGCTGATTATTTAATACGTCCAGCCAATTTTTCTGAAGAAGCGCCAGGTAAAGGTATGGTGCAAATTTCTAAAAATGGTGTGACAATATCTGTCATTAATTTACATGGTCGTGTATTTTTACCACCACATGAGGATCCATTTGCAATGGCAGAAAAATTGATTGAAGAAGCTCGTCAAACGTCACCGCTTGTATTTGTAGATTTCCATGCGGAGGCAACTAGTGAAAAGATTGCACTTGGCTGGCACTTAGATGGGAAGGCTTCTGCCGTTGTTGGGACACATACACATGTTCAAACAGCAGATGCTCGTATCTATCCTAATGGTACAGCTTACATTACGGATGTAGGTATGACAGGTCCGTATGATGAGATTTTAGGGATGACGAAGGAAAGTGTCATTTATAAATTCCAAACAAATATGCCTTCTCGTTTTGAAGTACCGAAAAAAGGGCGTGAGGTATTAAGTGGTTTCTTTGTAGAGATTGATAATCAAACAGGGAAGGCTAAATCCTGTGAACGCATTTATATAAATGAAGATTATCCATTTCAAGGATAAATAAGTCGAAGAATGTTGATTTACAGCACTTTTTCCGAGGAAACAGGATTCTTTGTGAAACTAGTCTATTTCCGTCTTGCGGCGCATAAAATGTGCTACGGACAATAACTTGAGGTCCAAAAAGGGGGACATGAGTTGTTGAGCGTAAACACTATTCGCGAAACGGGGAGGAATAATTGTGGATTCATTAAAAGTATCATCACGCTCTAATCCAAATTCAGTTGCAGGTGCATTAGTCGCGGTAATCAGAGAAAAAGGGCAAGCAGAAATGCAAGCAGTTGGGGCAGGTGCACTTAACCAAGCCGTGAAAGCAGTGGCCATCGCACGCGGATTTGTAGCGCCAAGTGGCACAGATTTAATTTGCGCGCCGGCGTTTGCCGATATTTTAATTGCTGGTGAAGAACGTACAGCCTTGAAGCTGCTAGTGGAAAAACGTATTCGATAAAAAGTAATAAGTAAAATGCCTTGTCACATAATAAGTGACGGGCATTTTTTCGTTTTCCTGTTTACATATGATAGATGTCACTTGAAATAGGTTCGTTATTTTGCTTAGATTTGAAAATTACAACTTTATGAACAGGATTTTCAGTCAAAGGTCTGATTTTCGCCTAAATCGTTGAGAAACAATAGTGCAGAAGGTTTCTTCGTGTTAAACTTATGAAGGAAAAATAATAGTACACATTGGATTTAAGGAGTTGTTGACATGTTACATCAGCTTTCATGGAAAGTCGGTGGGCAACAGGGTGAAGGGATTGAGAGTACAGGTGAGATTTTCTCAATGGCAATGAATCGTCTAGGCTATTTCCTATACGGTTATCGTCACTTCTCTTCTCGAATTAAAGGTGGCCATACGAATAATAAAATTACAGTTCGTCCAACAGAAGTACGTGCAATTGCGGATGATTTAGATATTTTAGTGGCGTTCGATCAGGAAACAATCGATGTCAATTATAAAGAGCTTACAGAAAATGGTGTTATTTTAGCGGATGCCAAATTTGATCCTGTTAAACCAGAAGATTCAAAGGCTCCATTATTTGTTGTACCGTTTACAGAAATAGCAGCAGAGCTTGGCACTTCATTGATGAAAAACATGGTAGCCATCGGTGCAACCGCATCATTGCTAAACCTAGAGGACGCAGTGTTCCAAAATGTTGTCGATGATATTTTTGGGAAAAAGGGCGAAGAGGTCGTTCAAAAAAACATGGAGGCCATTACTCGTGGTCGTCAAATCATGAATGAGCTGTTAGGTGATCGCGTAGGTGCATGGGAGCTTTCTCCAGCAGATGGAAAACGTCGGATGTTTATGATTGGTAATGATGCAGTAGCACTTGGTGCATTAGCAGCTGGGACACGCTTTATGGCAGCCTACCCAATTACACCAGCTTCTGAAATTATGGAGTATCTAATTAAGAAACTACCAAAATTCGGCGGCACAGTCATCCAAACAGAAGATGAGATTGCCGCAGCAACAATGGCGATTGGCGCTAACTTTGGTGGTGTTCGCTCCTTTACAGCATCGGCTGGACCTGGTCTTTCACTGATGATGGAAGCAATTGGTCTTTCAGGTATGACGGAGCAGCCATTAGTGGTCGTGGATACACAACGCGGAGGTCCTTCAACTGGGCTACCAACAAAGCAAGAACAATCAGACTTAATGGCAATGCTATACGGAACACATGGCGAAATTCCTAAAGTAGTTATTGCACCTTCTACAATGGAGGAAGCATTCTTTGACACAATTCAAGCATTTAATATTGCGGAGGAATTGCAATTACCAGTTATCTTAATGACTGATTTACAATTATCGTTAGGGAAACAATCTGTAGAACCATTTGATTACAGTAAGATTGAAATTCGTCGTGGTAAAATTGTGATTGATGATCTTGAAGAAGCCGCTGATAAAGCCTATTTCAAACGCTATGAGGATACTGAAGATGGGGTTTCACCTCGGGTATTACCTGGTACATTACATGGTATTCACCACGTTACAGGCGTGGAACATGATGAAACAGGGAAGCCATCTGAAGCAACGGGTAATCGTCAAACTCAAATGGATAAACGCTTTCGTAAGTTAGAGAATTTGAAATTTGATAATCCAGTGTTTGTGAATGCTCCACATGAAGAGGCGGATATTTTATTAGTAGGCTTTAACTCAACAAGGGGCGCTATTGAAGAAGTACAAGAACGACTCAATGCGCAAGGAATGAAAGTTAATCATGCACATGTTCGCTTAATTCATCCATTCCCATCTGCGGAAATGGCACCACTTGTAGCGAAAGCGAAAAAAGTAATCGTTGTGGAAAATAACTATACGGGTCAATTGGCAAACATTATGAAGATGAACATAGGTGGTCACGATAAAATCGCGACAATCACTAAATATAATGGTACACCATTCTTGCCAGGTGAATTAGAAAATCGTGTGAAGGAGTTGACTCGCTAATGGCAACATTTAAGGATTTTCGTAATGCAGTAAAGCCAAACTGGTGCCCAGGCTGTGGAGACTTCTCTGTACAAGCGGCTATTCAACGTGCTGCTGCGAATGTGGGAATTGAACCAAATGAACTTGCAGTAATTTCTGGGATTGGTTGTTCGGGTCGTATTTCAGGATATATTAATTCTTACGGATTTCATGGTATTCATGGTCGTGCACTTCCGATTGCACAAGGGTTAAAAATGGCTAATCGTGATTTACATGTCATCGCTTCTGGTGGTGATGGTGATGGATTTGCGATTGGTATGGGGCACACCATTCATGCAATTCGCCGTAACATCGATATTACGTATATTGTCATGGATAACCAAATTTATGGTTTAACAAAAGGTCAAACATCGCCTCGCTCTGCTGCTGGATTTATTACTAAATCCACACCAGGTGGAGCAATTGAGCCATCGTTAAAACCTTTAGAAGTTGCGTTAACAAGTGGTGCTACATTTGTGGCACAAGGCTTCTCGACTGATATTAAAGAGTTAACAGCTTTAATCGAAGCGGGTATCAATCATAAAGGCTTCTCATTCATCAATGTCTTTTCACCTTGTGTCACATATAACAAAGTGAACACATACGATTGGTTTAAAGAGAACTTAACAAAGCTAGTTGATGTTGAAGGCTATGATCACACTGATCGCGGTATGGCAATGCGTACAGTGATGGAGAACGAGGGCTTAGTAACAGGCGTTATTTATCATGATACAGAAACAACGTCCTATCAAGAAAAAGTACCTGGTTACTCCGAGTTACCATTAACAGATATTGATATCAAAATGAGCGAAAATGAGTTCAATGAATTAGTAAAAGAATTTATGTAAGATGCTAGAATCAAAGCATTTGGACTGGTAATAGTCCAAATGCTTTTTTGGTTGTATGAATGTATTGCTTGTAGAGTTAGAAAACAGCAGTAAAGATACAAAAAATATGTGAAATCATATTCAAGTTGTGAATCTAAAACAAATAGAAGGGGCTGGTAGAGGTAAAAATCTCCCCGAAAATGCTACAATAAAAGAAAAAAAAGAGGCGATGCACGTGAATAACGTCATTGATTTTATTGCAAAGAAAAGGGAACGTGAAGAAAGGCAGCGTGCTCAGAATTTAGAGCGGTATGTGGCAACACACTGTAATTTTCAACAACCTGAAAATATTGACGCGCTAGTAGAGGGCAAACTGATAGAGGTCAAAGATCATTCGTTATTTTTGGGCTTTCTGTCTATTTTAAAGGATGAGCAAATAGAGCCAATGACTATTTTTCAGGATGTCTTTACGTTAGAACCCGCTCGTTTTGAAATGTCTTATAATATGAGATGGTGGTCTGTTGTTCAACTAGCGTTTACATTTTTAACAATTTTAAAGGAAAATGAGCCGCATACATATGCAAATTTTTTAGGTCTCTCCAAATAATCTAGGTATGTGTACGTCTCTTCAAACAAACGTGCACATACAGAACTAGATTTCTCCTTATCTCCTTCCTTCCATTTTACAATTCTCCTTCAATTATTATTTACATTCATAGATTTTATAATTTCTCAATAATTTTTACTAAATATTTTAATGACCTCCATACTTGCTTAATGTTTGTTTTATACCATTACGGATGTAAGCAAATAAAAATAAACCAAAACAAATGGAGGGTCCAACACATGGCAATTCAAAAGTTGTGGAAAAAAGGCTTAATTGGTGCATTAGCCATTTCCATGTTGGCAGCTTGTTCAGACAGTTCATCAGGTACAAATGAGGTAAAGGAAGATGTAACGCTTGAAGAAATTACGACAAAAGCAAAGGAAGAGGGGGCTGTCAATTCTGTTGGTATGCCTGATACATGGGCGAACTGGGTGGAGACTTGGGAGGAGCTAGGAACTGAATATAGCATTAAACACAAAGATACAGATATGTCGAGTGCTGAAGAATTAGCAAAGTTTGAAGCAGAGAAAGATGATGCTACAGCAGATATTGGTGATGTAGGGATTGCTTTTGGTCCGATTGCTAAGGACAAGGGCCTCACATTACCATACAAAACTTCTTATTGGGAAGAGATACCTGATTGGGCAAAAGACAATGAAGGCCATTGGATTGTAGGCTATACAGGAACTATTTCATTTTTAACAGATAAAAATAATGTAAAAGATGCTCCGAAATCGTGGGAGGATTTAAAAAATGGCAATTATACAGTCAGTATTGGAGATGCATTAACAGCTAACCAAGCACAGTTTGCCATTTTAGCTGCTGCCATGGCTTTTGGTGGAGATGAGTCCAATATTCAACCCGGGATTGATTTTTTTGCAGAGTTAGCGAAGCAAGGTAGATTACAGGGTGACCCATCTGTCGCAAATTTAGAAAAGGGAGAAATTGATGTCGCTATCTTATGGGATTTTAATGCATTAGGCTATCGTCACCAAATTGATGAGGAACGTTTTGATGTAGTGATACCGAAAGAGGGTTCTGTTACTTCGGGCTATGCAACGATCATTAATAAGTATGCTAAAAACCCACATGCAGCCATGCTAGCACGTGAATATATTTTATCTGATGCAGGTCAAGAAAATTTAGCAAAAGGCTATGCAAGACCAATTCGAGACAAGGTGGACCTACCACAGGATGTAAAAGATTTATTGTTACCAGCTGATATGTATAACAATGCTCAACCAGTAAACGATCAAAAGAAATGGGAAGATACAACAAAGCAAATTCCACAATTATATCAGGAGCAGGTGTTAATCCATGCAAAATAAGAAAGTAGTTTTAATTGTCGTTGATGCACTACGCTTTGATACTGCTTGTTCCCATATGGGATTTTTACACCATTTAGTAGAGCGAAAGGTAGCAGCCCGCTATAAAATTTGTTCGGAGGTTCCTGCGTTATCTAGACCATTATATGAAACCATTTTAACAGGGACACCCCCAATTGTTCATGGTGTCACAAGTAATATGACCGTCCGTTTATCGACTCAAAAAAGTGTCTTTCACGTTGCAAAGGAACACGGATTGTCTACAGCAGCCTCAGCCTATTATTGGGTAAGTGAACTTTATAACAGAGCGCCATTTAACCATATGGCTGACAGAATTCAACTGGATACATCCTTACCAATTGACAATGGATTGTTCTATTTTGAGGATCATTATCCGGATAGTCATGTATTTGCAGATGCAGCCTGGTTAATGGATGAAAAGCAGCCTGATTTCCTTTATATTCATCCGATGAATGTTGATGATGATGGTCATAAATTTACTGCGGATTCCGCACAATATCGCAATCGTGTTTTAGCGATGGATGCCATATTATCATTATTCATTCCAAAATGTATGGCGCAAGGGTATGAGGTCATTGTTACAGCTGATCATGGCATGACGAGTGATGGCAATCATGGGGGAACAACGGATGAGGATCGTTATGTTCCACTGTTTGTAATCGCCGATTCTGTCAAGGCAGGGATAAATGAGGGTGTTGTTTCCCAATTACAAATTGCACCACTATGCTGTCATTTATTGAATATGGAGCCTACTGATGAAATGGTGCCACTTTTACTTGAAGGTGTATATACAGCAAAAGAGGTTTAAATCATAATAGTCGCTCCTGTTAGGCTAGAGCGACTATTATCCCCTTGGGCAGCAGTAATTATAGAAAGAAGTGATTGTGTTGATATCGAAGCGGCAATCCATTGCCTGGCTTTCTCCTTTTCTAGTATTACTATTATTATTTTTCCTTGTCCCTTTATTGTATATGCTCATAACTAGCTTTCAAAATAGTGATGGCTTCACGCTAACGCAATACAAGGCTGTCTTTACGAACGGCTATATTTTACAAGGTTTTAAAAATAGTATTACCTTATCCATCATTTCAGCTATTATCGCGTTAATGGTTACATTGTTCGCGGTCTATGCGATGATGAAGTTTTCTGAGCCAGTGAGAGAGAAAATTTTAATACTAACAAATTTAACATCTAATTTTTCGGGTATTCCGTTAGCTTTTGCCTTTATCGTGTTACTTGGCAACAGTGGTTTATTTACACTGTTATTTGAAAAATGGGATATCGATGCATTGTCATCATTTTCACTTTATAGTTGGGGTGGCCTTTTATTAATTTATATTTACTTTCAGCTTCCACTATCGCTTATGCTGTTATATCCGATTTATGATGGAATCCAGCAGCAGTGGAAGGAGGCAGCTGCACTTTTAGGGGCATCCAGTTGGCAGTTTTGGAGGAAAATTGGTCTACCCGTGATGCTTCCAGGGATTGTCGGAACTTTTAGTGTATTATTTGCTAATGCTATGGGTGCGTATGCCTCAGCCTATGCATTGACTAGCAGTAATTACAATTTAGTGGCGATTCGTATTGGCTCATTAATTAAAGGTGATATCTTTGCCCAACCAGAGCTAGCAAGTGCAATTGCGGTCATTTTAGCCGTATCGATGGTAACGGCGATGTTAATTAGTGAGTGGAGCATCTCAAACACAAGGAGGAAGCTTAAATGAAAAAGCGAGGCTTGGCTGATTTATTTTTCCTCCTGTTAATGGGGTATCTTATATTGCCCGTTCTAGCAACGATGCTCTACGCTTTCGCATCAAAATGGAATTCAACTATATTACCAGAAGGATTTACATTAAAATGGTTTTCCACATTGTTTCAGGATAGTGAATTTATTCAGGCATTTGGACGTTCAGTATTGCTAGCAGGTGGTGCTGTTAGTATCGCACTCCTCGTTATTGTGCCAGCCATCTTCGTTATTGTCTTGTACTTTCCAACGTATGAAAAATGGATACAGATGGCCGTTGTCATGGTCTATTCTTTCCCAGGAATCATTTTAGCGGTTGGGCTTATCCGTGTTTATAGTCAAATAGGGATACCGATGATTTTCGTTGTTCTAGGGGCCTATGTTGTTGGAATTCTACCTTATATCTATCAGGGCACACGAAATAGTTTGCGAAATATAGATGCAAGGCAGCTTCTTGATGCAGCTCAATTACTTGGGGCATCTAAAAGGCAAGCGTTCACAAAAATTTTACTGCCTACTGTTTATCCAGGCTTATTTGCAGGTGCGCTGTTATCTTTCTCTGTTTTATTTGGTGAATTTGTCTTAATTAATCTTGTTGTTGGCTCTCGCTTTGAAACAGTTCAAATTTATTTAATGAAAAAACTTAGTACTAGTGGACATATCGCTAGTGCAGTAGTTTTCATTTATATCGTGCTGATGGGTTTATTAACATTTGTCATTGCTTTAGTAACGAAACGATCGAAAGGTGCTACAAATCTATGAGTTATCTTGTTATTGAAGGGCTTCATAAAAACTATGGGTCATCAACTGTTTTATCGAATATTAATATGAAAATTGACAAAGGTGAATTTATTACTTTATTAGGGCCAAGTGGCTGTGGAAAGAGTACGATTCTTCGCATTGTCGCAGGCTTGACAGATGCATCGGCAGGGCTTATTTCCATTGAAGACAAAGATATGAATGGTGTACAACCTAAGGATCGCCAAGTAGGGATGGTTTTTCAATCCTATGCACTTTTTCCGAATATGACCGTGCAAGAAAATGTCGCCTTTGGCTTACGTATGCAAAAGGAGAATTCAGTTGATTTAGAAAAACGCGTTCAAGACATGCTGGAGCTTGTTCATTTAAGTGAAAAAGCCCACGCATATCCGAAAGAACTATCGGGAGGTCAACAACAACGTGTTGCACTAGCACGAGCCTTAATTGTTCGACCTAAAGTGTTGTTATTAGACGAGCCACTGAGTGCGCTAGATGCTCAAATACGAAAGAAGCTTCAAACAGATTTACGAGCCATTCAACGGAAGCTCAATATGACGATGATTTTAGTAACGCATGATCAGGAAGAGGCCATGGCTGTTTCAGACAGAATATTTGTAATGAATAATGGCAGTATTGCGCAAAGTGGGACACCAACTGAGATTTATACAAAACCTGATAATGAATTTATTGCTAATTTTATCGGGCATTATAATGTTTTTTCCCGACAGGTATTAGAGCGAATGCTCGGAGAATCTTTACCAGAAACCTACCGTAAATTTGCGATTCGTCCAGAAGCTCTGCATTTCGATAAAAGAAACGGTGATCTGTCTATAACAGGAACAGCGAGACAATCATTAATGAGTGGCAATATCATTCGAACAACATTTGAGGGAGAAACCATATTTACAATGGAGCAACTGCATCAACAGGGTGATTCAATTGAAATGGGAACAACCTATAAGTGTTATGTCGCAAAAGAAGATGTGATTGCATTATCATGACTTACGCAAAACTAGAAAGATTTGAATTTATCTTAAAACAATTAGAGCGGGAAGGGAAAATTATTGTTGCGAATATTGCTGATGCGCTTCAAGTAGCCCCTGAAACAATACGCAGAGACTTTGATGAATTAGAGCAACAGCGATTATTAACAAGAGTGCATGGAGGAGCTATTAAATATACGAACGTGCGGAATGAGCCTGCCTTTTTGCGTAAGCTTCAAATGCAAAAAGAGGCTAAGCGTCAAATTGCTCGCATGGCCGCAAAACGTATTGGTGATGGAGATACGATAGCCATTGATACGGGGACGACAACGGTCCATATTGCAGATTTTCTACTGGCTGTTGACGATATAACAGTTGTTACGAACTCGATTGCAGCAGCTGTCCAGTTCAATTTAGCAATAGAAGAAAGGCGCATGACGGGGAAGGTTATTTTACTAGGAGGTACTGCGAATCCTCGACAATCCTCTGTCGCAGGCGCTATGACTTTGGAAATGTTAGATAATATGAATTTTGACAAAGCATTTATCTCCTGTGGCGGCATTAGTGAGGGTGTCGTGTATGATTATGATTTAGATGAATCTCTTATTTCAAAAAAAATGCAAAAGCATAGTAAGGTTAATTATTTATTAGCGGATGCATCAAAGATTAATGGAAAATCATTTTTCCAAATCTGTCATCTTGAAGAATGTACGGAAATTTTTTGTGAAAGTACTTGTCCATTAGAATGGCAGGCTTATGAAGAAAAATGGACGGTATGTAATGGAGGGAAAAGTTGATGACTATTGATTATCATGTACATTTAGAAGAGGGTCCTTATTCATCGCGCTGGCTAGAGCGTACATCACAGGCGCTTGAGTTCTTTGAATGTGTGGATGCATCTGCACAAGGTTCAAAGGAGCAAATGACCTATCAACTTCAGAGGTTAACAAAGAGGGTTCAAAATGGCTGTTATAGTGAGGAATGGTTAGATTTATATCTTCAGCAAGCAAAGCGGCTTGGATTACGTGAGGTAGGCATTGTTGATCACTTATATCGTTTTAAGGAGACGCGTGCTTATTTCGAGCGCTTTATGAAGTTGGACGATAGTGAGATTGGTCAATTACAGCAATATTGGCTGGATCGTGTCATGACAGAAAATATCGATTCTTTTGTCTCTACCATTCAGCAGGCGAAGGAAAAATGGCACCAAGAAGGAATTGCCTTAAAGCTAGGTATAGAGGCAGATTATTTTATAGGTGGGGAGATGGAACTAACTTCCTTATTAGCAGACCACCCATGGGATTATGTCATCGGTTCAGTCCATTTTGTGGATGGATGGGGCTTTGATAATCCCCAAACAGAACATCTATTTGAACAAATGAATCCGCAAGCATTACAAGAAAATTATGAACGATTCTTTATGACTGTTGAAAACATGATTCAGTCCAAACTATTTGATTTTGTTGCCCATCTTGACAACTTTAAAGTATTTAATTATCAGGTAGAGGATCAGGCTTTTCTGAAAGTTTGGTATGAGCGTATCGCACAAGCTTTAACGTCAACCCAAACTGCCACTGAGATCAATGCCGGCTTGTATTATCGTTATCCTGTAAAAGAAATGTGCCCTGGCCCTCGTTTTTTACAAACCTTACTTGATTATGGGGTTATTTTTACTGTATCCTCAGATGCCCATTTCCCTGATGATTTAGGAAAATATACATTTGCCAATACGGACTTGCTCAAGAGTCATGGGGTTCAATCTCTTGTCTCTTTTGAACAACGCATTAAAAAATTTATAGAAATATAGATACTGGAGAAGGCACTAAAGTTTTATATTAGTGTCTTTTATGGGTGCTACATATGTACAATCTAGTGCGCATACAAATGAATAAATTCATTTTTACTAGAGAGGCGATCGAATTGTCATATCTACAGGAACAACCTTTTTTGCCTATTGTTATACAGTCAGGACAGCATGCCTACGGGGTAGCCCGTTCTTTTTATGAAGCTTATCATATTAAGAGCCTTGTTATTGAGCCAGCTAGAGAGCGAGGGAATTTCCGATCACTTTTCTCCGGTGGTGCCCAGGGCATCGCCACTCAAAATAGTGGTATCCTCGAATTTCAATATGTAGAGCATTTAGATGACCCTCACTATTTTGTGCAAGCGCTGCAGATGCTGGCGAAGCAGTTTCAGCATCAACGATTGATTTTATTAGTGTGTGACTGCTTTTACGCAGAGCTAATCATTCAAAATAAAGAGGAGCTAGAAAAATATTTTATTTTACCCTATATCGACCAAGCTTTGCTAAAGAAGGTTCAAACGAAGGAAAAATTTTATCAACTTTGTGACTTATATAAGTTAAAATACCCTCAAACAGTGACTGTAACAAAGGAACAACAGACAAACTGCGTTATACCATTCCACTACCCAATCATTATTAAACCTTCTAATTCTGTGGCGTACTCTAGCTGCTCCTTTCCTGAGAAGAAAAAAATTTATCTTGCCCATAATGACAGTGAGGTGCAAAAGATTGTTCACTGTATTTATCGCTCAAGCTATCAAGATTCCTTAATTTTACAAGAGTTTATCCCCGGTGATGATTCGTTCATTCGTGTGTTAGATGTTTATGTAGGGAGGGATAAAACAGTGAAATTGATGTGTTTAAGCAATAAGCTATTTGAGGACCCCTCTCCGCAAAACAAGGGCATCTCTTTAGCTGTCATGACCGATTATGATGAGCAATTGATGGATACAATCCGGCATCTGTTGGAGGACATTGGTTATACGGGCTATGCCAATTTTGATATGAAATATGATCCGCGAGATGGGGAGTACAAGTTATTTGAGCTGAATTTACGAGCCGGTTCTTCCAGCTATTATGTGACAGCGAGCGGCCATAACTACATGCAATATGTAGTGGATGATTATCTATTCCACATCCCGCTTGAACGAACATATGTCCAAACTAAGCATTTGTGGTCACTACTGCCTCCCAGAACCTTATATAAATGTATGGGGAATGAAAAATTAAAAATAGAAGCAAAACGTTTAGTGAAACAAGGTCAATATACAAATGCTTTATTTTATAAAGAGGATATGAGTATGAAGCGTTGGATTAAGCTGAAATTATACGATGGATACTTATATATCAAGCATAGGAAGTATTTTATTAATCGGGACGTTTAGCGCCTAATAGATAATAGAACTTGAAAATGGACGAATCAATCCTTTCAGCTACTTGTAATTAAGTCGAAACCACGACATTTGAAGCGCAAGCCTTGTAGGAAGTATCAACTATTCAGTATAATAGTAAGATGGAAATTCAAGTGCATGGATTTCGTTTGAAAGGAGTTACCTGATTGCGATGAATGAGGAACAACGCTTAGCTAATCAACAGGTCAATCAACCAAAAAAAGAAGACAAGCCTGAAAAGGATTACAGTAAATATTTTGAGAAGGTCTTTACGGCACCTTCCTTAAAAGATGCTAAAAAACGTGGCAAAGAAGATGTGAAATACCATAAGGATTTTAACATTGACGAACAATTTGCAGGAATGGGTAAAGATCGTACTTTTTACATTCGTACTTATGGCTGCCAAATGAATGAGCATGACACAGAAGTAATGGCTGGTATTTTTATGCAGCTGGGTTACACACCAACTGAAATAATTGAAGAGGCTGACGTGGTCTTGCTGAATACATGTGCCATTCGAGAAAATGCTGAAAACAAAGTATTTGGAGAACTTGGTTTCCTGTTGAAATATAAACGAAAAAACCCAGAGATGCTAATCGGGGTTTGTGGCTGTATGTCGCAAGAGGAATCTGTTGTTAATAAAATTTTAAGAAGCTATCCACATGTCGATATGGTTTTTGGAACGCACAATATTCACCGCCTACCAAACATTCTTAAGGAAGCTTACATGTCGAAAGAGATGGTCGTAGAAGTTTGGTCAAAAGAAGGCGATGTGATTGAAAATCTGCCGAAAAAACGCCTTGGTTCCATTAAAGCATGGGTTAATATTATGTATGGTTGCGATAAATTCTGTACGTATTGTATCGTACCGTATACACGTGGAAAAGAGCGGAGTCGTCGTCCAGAGGAGATCATTGCTGAGGTTCGAGAGCTAGCGGCAGCGGGCTATCAAGAGATCATGTTGCTTGGTCAAAATGTCAACGCTTACGGGAAAGACTTTGAGGATATCGAATATCGTCTTGGTGATTTAATGGATGCTTTAAGAAAAATTGATATTCCAAGAATTCGTTTTACAACGAGTCACCCTCGAGATTTTGATGATCATTTAATCGAAGTACTTGCAAAACGTGGTAATTTAGTAGAGCATATTCATTTACCAGTACAATCTGGCTCTAATGACATTTTAAAAATTATGGCTCGTAAATATACACGTGAGCATTTCCTGACATTAGTAGAAAAAATTAAGGCTGCCATTCCTGAAGTAACATTAACGACAGATATTATTGTTGGCTACCCAAATGAAACAGAGGAACAATTCGAGGAAACGCTTTCCTTATACCGTGAAGTTGGCTTTGAGGCAGCATTTACGTATATATATTCTCCTCGTGAAGGGACACCGGCTGCAAAAATGGTCGATAATGTACCTGAAGAGGTGAAAAAGGAACGACTTCAACGTTTAAATGAAGTTGTGGGTGAGTATTCTCGTAAAGCCTTAGAGCGTTTAAATGGTGAGGTTGTCGAAGTATTAGTTGAAGGAACAAGTAAACGACGAGATGATGTGCTAGCAGGCTATACACGTAAAAATCGTTTGGTCAATTTTAAAGGACCAGCAGAAGTAATTGGTCAATTAGTAAAGGTTAAAATTATCGAGACTACATCTTATTCACTTACTGGTGAGTTTTTGGAAGTCGTAAAAAATGAAAAGGTGGAAGCGTAAATGACACAAATCTTATACACAAAAGAAGATTTAATTAAAAAATCACATGAAATTGCACATATGATTGCAAATACACCAGAGGTTGAATTTTTCAAAAAAGCAGAAGCTCAAATCAATGAAAATCAACAAGTACGTGAACGAATTGCTAGTCTAAAAAGTTTACAAAAACAGGCTGTTAATTTCCAACACTTAGGGAAAGAAAAAGCGCTTAAAATGATTGAAGATAAAATTGCAAAAATCGAAGAAGAAATTAATGATATCCCAGTTGTTCAACAATTTAAAGAATCACAAGGCGATGTTAATGATTTATTGCAATTAGTATCGAATACAATCGCTAATAATGTAACAAATGAGATTATCCGCTCAACAGGCGGCGATGTGCTACGTGGTGAAACGGGTTCATATGTAGATAATTCTCAACCAGGTAGCTGTTCTTAACAGATTATAGAAGTAAAGCTCGAATGACAGCATTCGAGCTTTTTTATGTTCATTTCTATGGAGGAATGCTCATGCTATAGCAGTCATCTTTCTGAAAGAGTTCTAGAGGAATCATTTAATTCTCTAAAATATATGTTCACCCAATGGGCGCAACCTGCATATGATGGAGTGAAAAGAGTCGAAGGAGGAATTGCGCTGAAACGTTTACGACAAATCGTGACGAAAGCAGTAGTTGCCAAAGGGAAGAAGAGAACGGAAGAGCGTGTAACATTATCACCAACAAATAAACCGACAAGTATTTTAGGATGCTGGGTAATTAACCATACTTGCTCTGCTAAAAGAGTCGGGAAATTTGTAGAAGTAACAGGGAAATTTGATGTCAATGTATGGTATGCCTACAGTAATCATTCGAAGACAGCTGTGTTTTCGGAAACAATTCACTATAAAGACAAAGTGAAGCTTCACTATCGAGAAGGGGAAATTAGTGTTGGTGATGATGTTCGTGTACGGGTAATACAAGAACCAAATTGTATTGAAGCAGTTATTTCTTCATGTGGTACGAAATTTGAAATTGTAGTGGAACGTGAAGTGGTTGTGGAAGTAATGGGTGAAACAACAATTTGTATTAGTGTACATCCGCTAGATTATGAAGAAGACTGGAGCTTTAATGATGAGAGTTCATCATCCTCATCCTCATCTAGCTCGAGCTCAAGCTCATCTTCAAGCTCTGATGGAGAAGGTAGGTATGTATTAGAGTCATCATCGTTTCCTGATGAACGACCAAGATAATTTTAGAAACCATCATTTTTCGATACATGCGAAACGCTAGCATCTTAAAAAAGGTGAATGAAGCGTTTCGCATGTATCTTTTGTTATAATAAAAGTATCTATAGGTAAGAGCGAGGTAAATATTTATATGACAACATATACACCAATGATGCAACAGTATCTGCAGGTTAAGGAAGATTACAAGGATGCCTTTTTATTTTTTAGATTAGGTGACTTTTATGAAATGTTTTTTGAGGATGCCATCAATGCCTCACAAATTTTAGAAATTACATTAACGAGCCGAGATGCAGGGGCAAAAGAGCGAATTCCCATGTGTGGTGTGCCGCATCATTCAGCTAAAAATTATATTGAAACACTTGTGCAAAAAGGCTATAAAGTGGCCATTTGTGAACAAACGGAAGATCCAAAGCAAGCAAAAGGCGTGGTCAAACGTGAAGTGGTTCAACTCATCACACCAGGTACAATTATGGAAGGTAAGACACTTGAAGGGAAATCCAATCATTTTATTGGAGCAGCCGAACAACTGGATGACACAACATTTGGCTATGCATATCTAGATTTATCAACAGGTGAAGCCGTGGCTTCTTCCATTGAAGGCGATGGCAAAGCATTATTAATGCAAATGCAGGCCTATGGTATTCGTGAACTTATTGTAACGGATAGTTTACAGCTATTGTTAGCAGAACATGCTGCAAATGCTGCCATTGTACTGTCAGTGGAAACCGATGAAATGACGACGGATAAAGCAGCTAGCTATGTAGAAGCTGTTCCGCCAGCCTTACAAATTTCATGCCTTCGATTATTGGCCTATATAGATAAAACACAAATGCGTTCGTTATCACATATTCAAGCATTTACGTTTAATGAAATGAAGCATTATTTACGCATTGATTCTAGCTCAAAGCGGAATTTAGAGCTCATTCAATCCATTCGCGGTGGAGATCAAAAAGGGACACTGTTATGGTTACTCGATGATACCGTCACAGCAATGGGTGGCCGTAAATTAAAACAATGGCTACATCAGCCGCTTGCCACACGCTCAGCTATTGAGTCTAGACTAGCGATTGTGACTGATTTATTGGAAGAATATTTTGTTAGAACAGAGTTACAAACTGCCTTAAAACAGGTATATGATTTAGAGCGTCTAGCTGGTCGAGTTGCTTTTGGCAATGTAGGTGGCCGTGATTTAGCACAATTACGAGATTCGTTGCGCCAAGTGCCAGCTATTCAGCAGCAGCTAATGGGTGCAGGTAAGGAGACCCTCCAACAAATAGGGGTAGCACTCGATACATGTACAGATGTTGAGGAACTTTTAGCAAAAGCCATAACGGACAATCCACCTATTACCATTAAAGAAGGTGATGTGATTCGAGACGGCTATCATGGACGATTAGACGAGCTTCGATATGCCGCCCGTAATGGTAAGGATTGGATCGCTCAGTTGGAGCAAGAGGAGCGACTAAAAACAGGCATTAAAAACTTAAAAATAGGCTATAATCGCATCTTTGGTTATTATATTGAAATTACTAAATCTAATATTCATTTAGCGGATTTAACTCGTTATGAACGTAAACAAACGCTTGCTAATGCAGAGCGCTATATTACACAGGAACTAAAAGAAAAAGAAGCGTTGATTTTAAATGCTGAGGAAGAAAGCCTAGCACTAGAGTATAACTTATTTGTAGAAATTCGAGATGCATTAAAGGAATTTATTCCACGTGTACAGGCACTGGCAGCGAGCATAAGTGAGTTAGATGTTTTGCTAAGCTTTGCTAGCATCTCAGAAAAATATCGTTTTACAAAACCACAATTCCATAATGGACGAGCGCTCGAAATCATTGAGGGTCGCCATCCTGTTGTGGAAAAGATGTTAAACAAGCAAATGTATGTACCAAACGATTGTGTGCTAGAGGAGCAGAACAACATGATGCTTATTACGGGACCAAATATGTCTGGTAAAAGTACCTACATGCGTCAGGTAGCATTAATTGTCGTCATGGCACAAATGGGCTGCTATGTACCTGCTGAAAAGGCTAAGCTACCTATCACTGACCAAATTTTCACTCGCATCGGAGCAGCTGATGATTTAGCAGCTGGGCAATCAACATTTATGGTGGAAATGCTTGAGTCTCAACACGCCATTATGCATGCCACAAAAAACAGTTTAATGTTATTTGATGAAATTGGGCGAGGAACCTCTACTTATGATGGGATGAGTTTAGCTCAATCCATGATGGAGTATATTCATGACAAAATCGGTGCCAATACGTTGTTTTCTACGCATTATCATGAATTAACAGCTCTTGAAAAGGATTTGCCACGCTTACAAAATGTCCATGTGGCAGCTACCGAAAAAAATGGCATGGTTGTCTTCCTGCATAAGGTGAAAAAAGGCGCTGCTGATAAATCATACGGTATTCATGTGGCACAATTGGCGCAGCTACCAGAAGAAATTTTGGCAAGAGCTCGTGTGCTATTGGAAAACTTTGAGGCTGGGAACGAAGTAGTGGCTGAAGCACAGAAAATAGCAGAACCACCACTGCAAATGTCTTTATTTACTGAAGAAGAGCCAATGGCACCAGCTGAGGCAGAGGTACTAAAAAAATTAGAGAAAGTTAATATTTTAGGAACTTCACCGATGCAGGCGATGAATATTTTATATGAGTTACAGCAAGAGTTATTAAACATGAAAAAATAAAGGAGTGATACGTTAGTGGGAAACATACAAATTATGGACGAATGGCTCTCCAATAAAATTGCAGCAGGAGAAGTAGTTGAAAGACCAGCTTCAGTTGTCAAAGAGCTAGTAGAAAATGCTATTGATGCGGGAAGTACGTCCATTGATGTTTTTTTACTAGAAGCGGGTCTCACTTCCATTCAAGTAATTGATAATGGTAGCGGTATGGATGAAGAGGACGCTATTATGTCATTCTCTCGCCATGCAACGAGTAAAATTCATCAAGAACATGATTTATTTCGTATTCGTACATTGGGCTTCCGTGGTGAGGCATTAGCATCTATTGCTTCTGTTTCAAAAATGACTCTAATTACATCGAACGGTGAATCTGGTACACATTTGGAGCTGGAGGGTGGTCATATGTTGACGCATAAGCCCGGCCCTTTACGTAAAGGTACAGATCTGACGGTATCACAATTGTTTTTTAACACACCTGCTCGCTTAAAATATATGAAAACTATTCAAACTGAGCTTGGGCACACAATTGACTTAATGAATCGTCTTGCCCTTAGTAATCCGCAAATTGCTTTTAGATTACTGCATAATGGTCAAATATTGCTCCAAACAAACGGACGAGGAGATGTGCAACAAGTGCTTGCTGCCATTTATGGAGTACATAATGCCAAGAAGATGGTGTCCTTCCAAGGAGAGTCACACGATTATCGTATTTCTGGCTATGTGACCCTACCAGAGGTAACTCGTACTTCAAAAAATTATATGTCTCTATTCGTCAATGGTCGCTGGGTTAAGCATTATTTAGTACAAAAAGCCATTGTTGATGCCTACCATACGTATTTACCAATTGAACGTTTTCCCATTGTGGTTCTTTATATTGAGGGAGATCCATATTTGACAGATGTCAATGTGCATCCTGCTAAACATCAAATTCGTTTAAGTAAGGAGCCAGAGCTTTTAAAATTAATCGAAGAAACTATTCGTGAGAGAATACGTAGCGTTATTCGTGTACCACAAATGGAGAAAAAAGAAAAAATCGTCAAACCAGCTACAGAGCAATTAAATATTTGGAAGCCTGCACCTAAGATAGATGTGGAGAAAATGAACGCAATTGTAGAGAAGTTATATGATGTGCAAACCATTCGAGAAAACCAACGAGAAACTCCAGTAGAGCCAGAGCCTGTTTCTACTATTGTAAAGGATTATGGGCAGACAACTCCGTCATTAGAGGCTGTAGAAATAGAAGAAATAACTATTACCGAGCAACATGAGGATTTAGTAGATGAAACGGGTAAGGAACCGTTCCCTGAGCTGGAAGTAGTAGGGCAAATCCATGGCACATACATTGTCGCCCAAATGGAGGATGGTTTTTATTTAATTGATCAACATGCTGCACAAGAGCGCATTAAATATGAATTTTTCCGGGAAAAGGTTGGTCAAGTTAATCCACATGAACGTCAGGCATTACTGCTGCCACTAACATTCCACTATGCGGCTGATGAGGCACTTTTATTACGAGAACACAAACAAGAGTTAGAAGCAGTAGGCGTATTTTTAGAGGAATTTGGACAATCTTCCTTTGTAGTACGAGAGCACCCTAGTTGGTTCCCTCAAGGTGAGGAACAGGAAATCATTGAAGATTTAATTGAACAGGTGCTGACGACTAAAAAGGCAGATATTAAAAAATTACGTGAAGCCGCAGCGATTATGATGAGCTGTAAAAAATCTATCAAAGCCAATTATTATTTAACGAAAGAACAAATGGAAATTTTGCTTAGAGATTTACGCAAGGCTGATAATCCATTTACATGTCCACATGGACGTCCAGTGCTAATTCATTTTACATCGTATGAAGTGGAAAAAATGTTCAAACGAGTCATGTAGTGAAGAGGGGGAAAATAATGGGCGAATTTATTTTAGCGATTGATCAAGGCACAACAAGCTCAAGAGCTATCTTATTCAATAAAAAAGGTGAAATTAATCATGTAGCACAAAAGGAGTTTCAGCAAATTTTTCCAAAGGCTGGTTGGGTAGAGCATAATGCCAATGAAATTTGGGGTTCGGTTCTTTCAGTAATTGCAACCGTCTTAACAGAAAGTGGACATGATGCTAGCGAGGTCCATGCTATTGGAATAACGAATCAGCGAGAAACAACTGTTGTGTGGGATAAACATACAGGACAGCCTATTTACAACGCCATTGTCTGGCAGTCGCGTCAAACGCAGGAAATCGTGAATGACCTGAAAGAACAAGGGCATGAGGAGCTTTTTCAGCAAAAAACGGGATTACGTCTAGATGCTTATTTTTCAGCCACAAAAATTAAATGGATATTAGATCATGTAGAGGGCGCCCGTGAAATGGCTGACAATGGAGATTTATTATTTGGCACGATTGATTCTTGGATTGTTTGGCGATTATCAAAGGGAAAGGCTCATGTTACCGATTATTCAAATGCAGCTCGAACATTACTATACAATATTCATGAATTACAATGGGATGCGGAACTTTGTCAGTTATTAGATATTCCGATGTCGATGCTTCCTGAAGTGAAAAATTCATCAGAAATTTACACTGAGACGGCAGCAAGTATTTTCTTTGGTGAAAACATTCCGATTGCAGGTATTGCTGGTGATCAGCAGGCGGCCCTTTTTGGGCAAACTTGTTTTACAAAAGGCATGGCCAAAAACACTTATGGTACAGGCTGTTTTATGTTATTGAATACAGGAAAACAGGCTGTAAAATCGAAAAATGGGTTATTGACGACAATTGCTTGGGGAATAGATGGTAAAGTGACCTATGCATTAGAGGGAAGTGTTTTCGTAGCAGGCTCAGCGATTCAATGGCTACGAGACGGACTACGTATGATTCGGACAGCAGAGGATTCTGAAACCTATGCTAAAAAAGTAGCCGATACGGATGGCGTCTATGTTGTACCTGCCTTCGTTGGACTAGGTACACCTTATTGGGATACAGATGCTCGTGGTGCCATTTTTGGGCTAACGCGGGGCACTTCTAAAGAACATTTCATCCGTGCGACACTTGAATCATTAGCCTATCAAACGAAGGATGTACTCGATGCTATGGAAGTAGCAGCCGGGGCACCTATTGAAGTACTCCGTGTAGATGGTGGTGCGGTAAAAAATGAGTTATTGATGCAATTCCAAAGTGATATATTACAGTTGCATGTTGAGCTGGCAAAGCTCAATGAATCAACGGCATTAGGTTCAGCTTATTTAGCAGGACTTGCTACAAATTTTTGGCCAAATCAAGAGGTTTTATCAGCACTGAGGGTAAATGGTCAAACCTACCAGCCGAAAATGGAAAAAGACCAAGCGACAGCTCATTATGCTGGCTGGCAAAGAGCTGTAGAGGCAACACGAATTTTTAAATCTTAGCTATTGGGGGAAAAAGGTATGTTTTCATATGAGCATCGTCCAAAAATTTTATATTATTTAGAGCACTATAGTTTTGACGTTTTAGTCATTGGTGGAGGCATTACGGGTGCAGGTATTGCTCTGGATGCTGCCTCAAGGGGATTGTCCGTTGCATGTATCGACATGCAGGATTTCTCTGCCGGAACATCGAGTCGGTCGACTAAACTCATCCATGGTGGACTACGATATTTAAAGCAATTTGATGTAGGAGTTGTAGCAGAGGTGGGACGTGAACGTGAAATCGTCTATGACAATGCTGTTCATGTGACAACACCAGAAAAAATGCTTTTGCCTTTATATAAAAAGGGTTCCCTTAGCCCAATGACAACATCTCTAGCCTTAAAAGTTTATGACCGTTTAGCAGGTGTCAAAAAACAGGAACGTAGAACAATGCTAAATGCGCAAGAAACCTTAGCATTAGAACCTTTACTCAATCAAGAAGGACTTGTCGGTGGAGGCTATTATGTTGAATATCGTACCGATGATGCGCGTCTTACGATTGAAGTATTAAAAAAGGCTGTTGAATATGGGGCACTTTGTCTTAATTATGCGGAGATGAAGGAATTTATCTACGACAAGAAAAAGCTAATTGGAATTAAAGTAGAAGATCATTTAACAGGACGCATTTTGAATGTACACGCCGCACAAATTGTTAATGCTACAGGTCCGTGGGTAGATGATGTACGTCAAAGGGATAAAGTAGCTGATAATAAGCAATTACGGTTGACGAAGGGTGTTCATATTGTCCTAAATCAAAAAGATTTTCCATTAAAGCAAGCAGTTTATTTCGATATTGCTGATGGACGTATGGCATTTGCTATTCCGCGTGATGGTAAAACCTATGTAGGTACAACGGATACTGTCTTCGAGGGCAATCCAGTACATCCTGTTGCAACACAGCAAGATGTGGATTATTTAATAGAGGCGGCAAAGAAAGTATTTCCTACAGCCAATATTACGAGAGCTACTATTGAATCATCGTGGGCAGGCGTTCGTCCATTGATTTATGAAAAAGGAAAGAATCCTTCAGAAATTTCAAGAAAAGATGAAATTTGGACGGCTCCGAGTGGTTTAATGACGATAGCAGGTGGCAAGTTAACAGGCTACCGACAAATGGCAGAATCGATTGTAGATAAAATTGTAAAAATCCGTCGTTATAAGCATGCGAGCGCATCTATAACTCGAGAGTTATCACTATCAGGAGCAAAGGGGATTAATGCCATCAATTTCCCTGACTATATTGCCTATAAAGCTCGAGAAGGTGTTCAGTATGGTTTAAATTACGATGAAGCTAAGCAACTTGTTCAAAAATATGGCACGAATGTGGATGCTTTATTTGATCGCGTAAAATATTTACATGAGCATGGTAGTACAATGCCACTTACTTTACATGCGATGCTATTATATGGCTTAGAAGCTGAAATGGTCTATACGCCAAGTGACTTCTTTATTCGCCGTACTGGTATGCTGTATTTTGACATTGAAGCAGTCAAGCTTTATAAGCAACAAGTGCTTCAAGTGATGCAACAACACTTGAATTATACGGAGGAGCAACGAAATGCTTATATGGCTGAATTAGACCAAGCCATCTTGGATGCCACTATTTTCGTGAAAGAAGGGGAGTAAGCGATGGAGCGTTATATTCAAATGTCTGATGGCCATTTTGTATTCACACGAACATTAGAATCTAAAAAGCCTTGTATTGGACGTATCCATATATTACATGGCATGGCGGAGCATAGTGGTCGATATTTAAAATTTGCTCACACTCTTCAAAAAGCCGGCTATGTAGTGACGATGCACGATCATCGTGGACATGGTGAAACAGCTGCTTATAATGGAACTTTAGGCTTTTTTGCTGAAAATAACGGCTTTGAACGTGTTGTAGAAGATGCACATGAAGTAATGACTCAATTACATGCACCATTTGTCGACAAACCGTTCATTATTTTTGGTCATAGTATGGGCTCATTCATTACGAGACGCTATATCCAACGGTATGGGGAACTGGTAGACAATGTTGTGCTCTGTGGAACGGGTAATGTTACAGCTTTACACGCAATTGGTAATATCGTGTCCAAGGCTTTAGCCAAAGGTCTTGGTAAAGAGACAGAAAGCAGGCTTCTCAATCAATTAAGTTTTGGTAGTTTTAATAAGCAGTTTCCAAATCCGAAGACTGCCTATGATTGGTTATGCTCTGTACAGGTAGAAGTTCAAAAGTATATAGATGATCCATACTGTGGCTTTATTCCAACCAATCAATTTTTTGTAGATTTGACAACAGGCTTTTCAACCTTGAATCGCAAAAAAGAGATTGCCAAAGTAAGAAAGGATCTTCCAATACTTTTGATAAGCGGCAGTAAAGACCCTGTCGGTGAACAGGGACTAGGAGTGTACGCAGTGGCAGAACAATTAGCAACTGCTGGTGTGGAGGATGTCACTGTTTATTTATTTGAAGATAAAAGACATGAAATTTTAAATGAAGACAATCAAGAAGCAGTCTTTCAAGTATTATTACGGTGGTTAGAAAAATATGATAGAAAATAAATTACAGCAGGCTGAGGTCGTAGCAATTGTGGGACCAACTGCTTCTGGAAAAACAGCGTTAAGTATTGAACTTGCCAAAAAGTATAATGGAGAAATCATTAATGGTGACTCAATGCAAGTTTATAAAGGGCTAGATATAGGTACGGCGAAAATTACGGAAGAAGAGATGGAGGGAGTTCCTCATCATTTACTAAGTTTTCTGGAGCCGACAGCATCATTTTCAGTGGCCGACTATCAAAAGCTAGTAAGAGAGAAAATTGCAGACATACAAGCTCGTCATAAGCTACCGATTATCGTAGGTGGGTCAGGCTTATATGTACAAGCTGTTCTGTTTGATTTCCAATTTACTGATGAAAAAGTGGATGAGGCAGCACGTCAAGCCTATTATGATGAATTAGCGAAGCTTGGTCCCGAGGCAATGCACGATAAATTAAAACAACTAGACCCTCAAACTGCAGAAGCCATTCATCCAAATAATACACGTCGTGTCATTCGCGCATTAGAGATGCTAGAATTAAGCGGTGTATCGAAGGCAGCTGAAGCTCAAAATCGAGGCGAGGTACCTCTCTATAATCACTTGATTTTAGGGCTAGGTCAAAATATGTCACGAGAGGTGCTTTATGACCGTATTAACCGCCGTGTCGATTTGATGATGGAGAATGGTCTTTTAGAAGAGGTCCAAGGGCTATGGCAACAAAATATCCGGGGTGTGCAGTCTATACAAGCCATTGGTTATAAGGAATTATATGATTATTTAGATGGCAAATGTTCACTAGAAGGCGCCATAGACAGCTTAAAACAAAATTCTCGTCGCTATGCGAAAAGGCAACTTACTTATTTCCGCAATAAAATGGATGTCCATTTTGTGATGACAGGTGAACAATTATAAAATTAAAGAAAAATTTCTAAAAATTACTAATTGATAAATTGGTAGAACGTGCTACTATAGGAATGAAGAGGTAGAAAGTTAGTAGGGAGGCTATTTGATGAAATCAATCAACTTGCAAGATACGTTCTTGAACCAACTACGTAAAAACAGTGTTTTTGTAACTGTATTTCTATTAAACGGATTTCAGTTAAAAGGGACTGTGAAATCATATGATAATTTTACAGTTCTATTATTGGATGCTGATAATAAGCAGCACCTGATTTACAAGCACGCTATTTCTACATTCGTTCCAGCAAAACCAATAGAATTTTTAGAGACAGAAGCATAAAAAGATTGTTAAACAGTTAGTGTACTCCACACTGGCTGTTTTTTTTGCTTCAGGCTATAATGATAAAGGAAATAGATATTTGGAGGACGAGTTTGATGAAATCAATGGAAACAACACAATTATTAGAACTATTAGATGCAAATGAAGACCTATATATTATTGATGTTCGTGAAGAGGATGAAGTAGCACACGGCATGATTCCTGGCGCTCAGCATATCGCTCTTGGGACAATCCCAGAACGTCTAGAGGAATTAGATGAAACAAAGCCATATATTATCGTTTGTAAGGCTGGTGGCCGTTCAGCTAATGCTTGTTCTTATTTAGAAGCACAAGGATTTGATGTGACAAACCTAGAAGGTGGCATGTTAGCTTACGATGGCGAATTAGAATTTAAATAATGACATAATGAAAAAAGAAAGAGTGTATACTCTTTCTTTTTTCATGTGCTTATTTTTGGAGTGAGTCCATGATGAGGCTAAAGTTTTTTTCAAAGTTCATGTACGGGTTCACATTTTTTTGCCCCCGAACCTTTGAAGCATAACTGGCAAAATTTAAACCAGCACCGTATATTTGTAAAGCGCCATTCGCCAGGTCTCCCTTTTTTAGAAGCTCAATGCCATCCTGTAAGAAATTTTCACTCTCATCGAAGTGACATTCCGCCATGTATTTATCTCCACTATAATATAATTTCAAATTTTCTATAATGACATACGCCGTTCCTTCACTGATGAAAGCATCAACATTCATTAATAACTGATTAATCGGTTTTACTAACTGCGCATATTGACTATCATAGTTTTCACAAGTCTCTGCAATAGCGTTTCTTAATTCTCTTGCGTGCACTCTAACTCCTCCTTAAAGAAAATTTTATCCTTACCTAATGAAGTAATTAGTGATTCATTTTCCCTTTATCTATAAAACATACTCTTTAATTTTCTGAAATATGTTACAATTATATCGGTGAAGGAGGGATTTGTATGTTTCGTTCAATAGCACCCCCAACAATGTCTTTACAGTAGAATCTACTGGTAAGGCATACAATAACAGTTTGCTCATTTTCAATAGATTCTACTGTGTAGGTTAATACTTATACGTAGAAAGTAGGAATTGTAATGAGCGGAAAATTAGCGTTTGTATTATCCATGATTATTTTTGGCGCAGTTGGTGTTTTTGCCAAGTATATACCTTTATCTTCAAGTGAAATCGCTTTTTGGATGAGCTTAATTGGTGCTTGTTTTTTGATAGTGATTTTTATTTATAAAAAGGAAAGCTTTACGAAAAGAAGTATTCTCAAAAATAAGTGGAAATTAGTACTTTCTAGTGTTGCCTTATGTGGGAATTGGATTTTTTTATTTCAGGCTTATAAAGAAACAACAATTGCTAATGCTGCACTTAGTTATTATGTTGCACCAGTACTCGTTATCTGTTTATCTCCAATTATCTTAAAGGAGAAGCTAGTTGGCAGAAAAATGATGTATGTCTGTGTGGCCCTTATCGGACTTTATTTGATTGTCCAAAGTCAAGGCACTGGGGACAGTAAACAATTTATTGGCATTGTCTACGGTCTTATCGCCGCATGCTTTTACACAGCTCTAACATTTACAAATAAATGTATAGGTAACATAAAAGAACCAGGAAATACATTAATTCAACTAGCTTTAGCAGCATTTTTCCTTTGTTTTTATATACTTGGGACAACAGGATTTCAGGTCATGACAATCAGTTTTAAGTCAGTCTTACTATTAATAGTATTAGGTATTGTCCATGCAGGAGTTGGATTTTTATTGTTCTTTTGGGGCATGTCAAAGCTGAAAGGGCAAAGTATAGCCATCCTTAGCTATATAGATCCACTGACATCATTAGTCATTTCAACGATGTTTATTGGAGAAAAAATGACGCTACTACAACTAATAGGAGCGATACTATTATTAGGGTCAACATTGCTAAGTGAGCTAGAAAAAAATAGGTAGCCGAAGAAATGATACAAGTAACGCATTCAAATATTGACAGAAAAAATACTCTGTCGTAGATTAAAAGTAGTTTAATATAAGCATTAGGTGCCCATTAAGGGAGAATAGGGAATAAAGTGAAAAACTTTAGCGGACCCGCCACTGTAAAAGGGAGTTTAATAGTGAAGACCACTAGCTCATTGCTGGGAAGGTACTATGAAATGTTGAACTTAAGCCAGGAGACCTGCCTATTTGCTTTAAGAATATAGATGATGGAAAAGTCTGTAGTTTATTTGTCATGACAATAAACTACAGGCTTTTATTTTGTCTTCATGAAGAACGAGAGGAGAAATGACAATGCAATTATTACATGACACGATTCAAAACATTCAAGGCGCTGATAAAAATAGTAGGGAGCAAGCAAGAAAACGAATAGATATTCTTTGTAAGCCTCCAGGAAGCTTAGGGAAATTGGAGTCCATTGCTGTGCAACTATCTGGAATTACAGGCCAGTTATATCCGATGATTGATAAAAAGGTGATGATTGTCTGTGCAGCAGATCATGGAGTTTGTGAAGAAGGCGTGACGCCGAATCCTCAAGAGGTTACTTTATTTCAAACATTGAATTTTCCGAAGGGAGGTACAGGTGTTTGTGCAATTGCAAGTGTGACCAATACCAAAGTTGTAACGGTAGATGTTGGAGTTAAGGAGGATATCCCTCTCAATGCGGACGTAATCATCCAAAAGGTGAAATATGGAACAGGTAATATAGCACAGGGCCCTGCTATGTCTAGAGAGGAGGCTATTCAATCCATAGAAGTGGGGATTCGTGTGGCAACAGACGAAATTACAAAAGGGGCCAACCTACTTGGAACAGGTGAGATGGGCATTGGTAATACAACGCCGAGCACAGCAATCTTAGCTGTTTTGACTGGCTATGACCCTATTCAAATAACCGGGTTTGGAGCAGGTGTTGGTCAAGGAGGAATTGCTCATAAAGCAGCGGTCATTGAAAAAGCAATTATGCTTAACCAACCAAATCCTAACGATATCATTGATGTACTAGCTAAAGTTGGAGGGCTAGAGATTGGGGCTATGGCTGGTATTATACTTGCTGCCGCAAGTCACCGAAAACCTGTTGTGATTGATGGTTTTATTTCGACTATTGCTGCGCTTATAGCTTATCAAATTGAACCGAAAGTAAAGGACTTTATCATACCTTCTCATGCTTCGGAGGAACCCGGAGCTAAAATAGCCGCTGAATTGTTGGGAGTGGAACCGATGCTGCATATGAATATGCGGTTAGGAGAAGGTTCAGGTGCAGCCCTAGCCTTTCCTCTATTAGATGCTGCTTGCTCAATGATGAAAAATATGGTGACACTGGAAGAAGCAACGAATCTTTTGGCTAAATAGTTACTGAAAAACAAATAAGCGCAAATAGTTAAAGAGCTATTTGCGCTTATTCGTTTTTTTTTATCAATGATAGACTCTATGCCCGATTCAACCTTCGCAAAGGTAAACGCCATTTCATCATATAGGAAAGAATACGTAATGCTGTAATTACCGCAAATAAAATATAAAGGAAGATATCTCCTGTAAAAACTTCAAATCCAATAACAAGCCCTGCGAGAGCAGCCCACACACCATAGACTTCGTCACGAAGTACAAGTGGTTTTCGTCTAGCTAATAAATCACGCACGATACCACCACCCGACCCTGTTAAGACCGCAGCTACGATGACAGCACTAATCGGCATATCCAGCTTTACGGCGTAGAGTGCGCCTTGAATAGCAAATGCTGATAAACCAATCGCATCTGTAAAATTACCCCAACGATGCCAATGTTGAATCAAATGATGTGGAAAAATAAAAAATATGGTAATTGCAGCAAGCGCAATTTGAAACATCATATCCTGTCCCCATAATGTCGTGACAGGTAGACCGATAAGTAAATTTCGAATAGCCCCTCCACCAAAAGCAGTGACAATACCGAGTATATAAACACCGAATAAATCGTATTCCTCTTCCATTGCAATAATTGCCCCAGAAATAGCAAAGGCAATTGTACCGATCATACTAAAAACTTCCCAAGCCATCCCTTTCACCCCTTCTATCAATAAATGAACCTCATTCCTAAAGTTGAAAGATCCTGTAAGTAACAAAATCTATGAATTTAATAGCCAAAATTAAACATTAAATACGCTTCTTGAAATAAGTCCGCACATTAGCTTAGCGTAAATTTCACTCAGAAACAATAGGCAAGTTTTACAGGGACCTATACAAATTGATAAGATGTTAATGAAATAAAGAAAAACATCTGTCATAAGCGTTCATTACAAGTAGACAATCAGGGAATCCTAGGATAATCGAGGTCCATTTAGATATAGAATAAAGTTTACGGAATAATATGCTTGACAATTGTGAAATGGAGAAGAAAAGAATGACGTTTACATCTAATTTATCAGCATCGACGCTATCTTTAGCGGCAACAATAGAAGAAAGAGTGAGACCTTTTCATGCTAGGGTGGAAGAGATGGCGTTTTATAACCAACAAAAAGTGCTAGCGGCATTTCGTAAGCATCAAGTGAGTGATTATCATTTACACCCATCCAATGGCTATGGCTATGACGATGAGGGACGCGATAATTTAGAGCGTGTCTATGCTGAGGTGTTTGGAGCAGAGTCCGCCATTGTTCGACCGCAAATTATTTCAGGCACACATGCAATTACGCTTAGTTTATTCGGTGTGCTGCGTCCTGGTGATGAGTTGCTCTATATTTCTGGACAGCCATATGATACGTTACAATCCATTGTTGATGGTGGTGACAAAGATACAGGTTCCTTGAAAGATTATCAAATCGGTTATTCACATGTTGAGTTACTGGATAATCAAACCATTGATTGGGAAGGAGTGGAAGCGGCCATAACGGCAAAAACGAAAGTGATTGCCATTCAACGATCAAAGGGCTATGCAACGCGACCATCCTTTTCTATAGCAGAGATTGCTGATATGTGTGCAAAGATTCGTGAGCTAGCTCCACAGGCCATTATATTTGTTGATAATTGCTATGGTGAATTTGTAGAAAAGCAAGAGCCTACAGAGATTGGTGCTGATTTAATGGCGGGCTCTCTCATTAAAAATCCAGGAGGAGGATTAGCGAAAATTGGAGGTTATATCGCAGGCCGAGCAGATTTAGTGGAGAAATGTGCGTACCGGATGACTTCACCTGGAATCGGGGCAGAAGCAGGAGCTACATTAAATACATTGGGTGATTTTTATCAAGGGTTTTTCCTAGCTCCACATGTTGTATCACAAGCATTAAAGGGCGCCATTTTTACGGCAGCTATGCTGGAGGAAATAGGGATGAATACATCTCCAAGTTACCAGGCACATCGGACAGATTTAATACAATCGGTTTCTTTCCAAACCGCACAGCAAATGATTGACTTTTGTCGGGAAATACAAGCCAACTCGCCAATAAATGCTCATTACGCACCAGAACCAGCCTATATGCCAGGCTACGAGGATGATGTCATTATGGCAGCGGGGACATTTATCCAAGGCTCCAGCATAGAGCTAACAGCAGATGGGCCGATACGACCTCCCTTTACAGCCTTTATACAGGGTGGGCTAACTTATGAACATGTAAAATTTGCAATTTGTAGTGCGGTACAAGCTATTCAAAAATAGAGATGAGGAAATGGACAAACCGTAAATTTGAATAGTTTTTTACAATTTTCTCTCAGATTGAAAAAAATAGTGCCAACCATGTTAGGAAACCTGACATGGTTGGTTGACAGTGAAAAAATTTCGTTATATGATAAGCGGGTATTGGAGGAGGACTTAAATGAGTCGTGAAATTAGACGAACTATGCCGTTATTATCAATGAGTATTGTAATGCAATTAACTGAGCTCTCGGCACGACAAATTCGTTATTATGAAGAACACCATTTAATTGAGCCGCACCGAACAGAAGGCAACCGTCGAATGTTTTCATTAAATGACGTCGACACATTGCTTGAAATTAAAGACTACTTAGAACAGGGTATGAATATGGCGAAGATTAAAAAGATATTTGCTAAAAGGAAAAATCCTGTTTCTACAATTGAAGAACAAGATTTAAGTGATTCTGAATTACGTCAAATTATGCGCGAAGAAATGCGTCAAGCACAGCGCATGCAAAAATCATCCATCCGACGAGGGGATTTATCTCGATTCTATTAAAAATAGGGTAGGGTAAACATAAAAGCTAGACAAATTATAGGAGTGTGGAAAACTGTGGGTAAATTCACAAAAGAGGACATTAAACGTCTCATCGAAGAAAAGAATGTAAGCTTTATTCGTTTACAATTTACAGATATTCTTGGCACAATCAAAAACGTTGAGATTCCTGTAAGTCAATTAGACAAAGCACTAGAAAATAAAATGATGTTTGATGGCTCATCTATTGAAGGCTTCGTTCGAATCGAAGAATCAGATATGTATTTATATCCTGATCTTGATACTTTCGTGGTATTCCCTTGGACTTCTGAAAAAGGGAAAGTGGCACGTCTTATCTGTGATGTTTACACTGCGAAAGGCGAACCGTTTGCTGGTGACCCACGAAATAACCTAAAACGTATTCTTAAAAAAATGGAAGATATGGGCTTCTCAAGCTTCAATTTAGGGCCAGAGCCTGAATTTTTCTTATTCAAATTAGATGCAAAAGGAGAACCAACTTTAGAAGTAAATGACCATGGTGGTTATTTCGATTTAGCTCCAACAGATCTTGGTGAAAACTGCCGTCGTGATATCGTATTAGAGCTAGAAGAAATGGGCTTTGAAATTGAAGCCTCTCACCATGAGGTTGCTCCTGGACAACATGAAATCGACTTTAAATATGCAGACGCTGTTACAGCTTGTGATAACATCCAAACATTTAAATTAGTAGTGAAAACAATCGCTCGTAAACACGGTTTACACGCTACATTTATGCCAAAGCCATTATTTGGTGAAGCTGGTTCTGGTATGCACTTTAACGTGTCACTATTTAAAGGTAAAGAAAATGCATTTTATGATGAATCTACGGAATTAGGACTATCAAATACAGCTATGCAATTTATGGCTGGTGTCCTTGCACACGTACAAGGTTTCACGGCTGTTACAAATCCAACAGTTAACTCTTATAAACGTCTAGTACCTGGTTATGAAGCGCCATGTTATGTAGCATGGTCAGCACAAAACCGTTCACCACTCATTCGTATTCCATCAGCACGTGGTCTGTCAACTCGTGTAGAAGTACGTTCAGTGGACCCATCCGCAAACCCATACTTAGCGATGGCTGTTATTTTAGAGGCAGGTCTAGAAGGTATTCGTCAAAACTTGACACCACCAGCAGCTATTAACCGTAATATCTATGTGATGTCGGAAGAAGAGCGCCAAGCGAATGGTATTGAAAACCTACCAGCAGCACTTGACGATGCTTTAACATTACTGGCTAAAGATAAAGTAGCGCAAGCAGCTTTAGGTGAGCATATTTATGCTAACTTTAAAGAAGCAAAAGAAATCGAGTTCGATATGTATCGTACAACTGTACATCAGTGGGAACGCGATCAATATTTAAAAATGTATTAATAACGAATAAAACCGAGTACCTCTAAGAGAGGCTACTCGGTTTTTTTGTTTGAAATAATGAACGGGTATTACTCGCCCCCCTCATTATTTATTAATAGCCCATATGTTTATGGGGATGATGCGGCATATGACAAGGGTTAGGTGGCATACCGCACATTGTATGTGTTTCACAGCATTCATTAACAACTGACTCTGTGCATGGGAAATAGTATTGGTGATCAATCATATGTTTGTTCACTGTTGTGACATGTGCTGGTTGTACATGTGGAACAACTGTATGGATATAATTTGTGCGAACATATTGCTCTGGTGGTAAAAATTGTGGTGGATCAAATTGCATGGGCATTGTTTGTGGCGGACAGCAGTGTGGACCTTTTGCCGGATGGCGTCTTCGTTGAAACATGTTATAACCTCCTGTTTTGATAAGTTGTCGTTCATTATTAAGATATGAGATAGACGTCAATAGGGACTATTTATTTGCCTATTATTGAATAGGTAAATCTAACAAGTCACTGGAATGGTAGAACATCTAATGTAGAATTGCCTTCACATTAGGTGAAAAAAGGAACTACAAATCGCATTTTTCACATTCTATTGTTGTCAAAATAGTAGTAAATCGATCTAGTGTTTAAACAATAGTCCTCTGCATCTTGCGATAATTGTGTCGAAATTTTTACAAATAATCAACAAACCTAATGCTTCCAAACTATAGATGATTGAGTTGGAAGCTAAATTAACAATAAAATTATTAAAAAAGTATATTTTTTGAAAAAATAGATATTGTCAAGCAAACAGTCATACAGTATACTCTTTAATTGATAATGATTATCGTTATTGATTATAATTTAGGAGGAAATGTATGTCGAAATTATCACTACGTAACAAAAATATTTTTATTCTTTTTGCATTAGTATCAATCTTCTCTCTCTTGATGGTTGGATGTGGAGATAAAGCATCAAACACTAGTAGTAGTTCGCAAGAAACTGATAAAGCTGAAGAAGGTAATACAGAGTCTTCTAGCCGTGAAATTACCCACGCTATGGGTACTACGACAATTGAAGGAACACCTACAAAAATCGTTACGCTATACCAAGGGGCTACTGATGTTGCAGTAGCAATGGGCATTAAGCCAGTAGGAGCAGTAGAATCTTGGGCAGAAGCACCTTTTTATAATTATTTGAAAAAAGATTTAGATGGTGTTGCAGTCGTGGGACAAGAAACACAACCAAATCTTGAGGAAATTGCAAAGCTTAAACCAGATCTAATCATTGCATCGAAAGTTCGTCATGAGGAAATTTATGATCAGTTATCACAAATTGCTCCAACCGTTGCTCATGAAACGGTATTTGATTTCAAAGGTACAGCAGAAATGATGGGTCAAGCAATGAATGAGGAAGAAAAGGTTAAAGAGTTATTTGGAGATTGGGATACGCGAGTTGCTGATTTCCAAACAAAAATGAAAGAGAAGCTTGGCGATAAATGGCCATTCCATGTTGCGGTTGTCAATTTCAGAGCAGACCATGCACGTATTTATGTAACTGGATATGCAGGTTCTATATTGTCAGAGCTTGGCTTCCAAGGTCCTAAAAATTTAACTGATGACTCATTGGAGATCGTCAAACTAACAGATAAAGAAAGTATTGCGCAAATGAATGCCGATGTCATTTATATGTTTATGGAAAATGATGACGCTGTGAAAAAGAATTATGAAGAGTGGACAAATCATCCTCTATGGAAAGAGCTCGATGCTGTGAAGGCAAATCAAGTTTACCAAGTAGATGAAATCAATTGGAATCTAGCTGGCGGATTGATTAGTGCTAATTTAATGCTAGATGATATTTATGACAAATTTGAATTAGATAAATAGAGAAAGTGATTAGGGCTGTTTAAAGTGTTAGAGAATGCTTGAGAGACAGCCCTCTCCTTGTAGTGTTTCGCCTATAAAAACCTACAACTTTTCTCAAAAGATAAAATGTGGTTCAAGAAAGTTGGCGCAAAATGAGAATTTTTCTTTCTACTACCTCGATGAAACAAATAGGGTTGTTCATCAGTTGTTTGGTCCTATTGCTGACGTTTATGTTCAGCATAACTATTGGTCAAACATCTATTCCCTTCTCGTCAATCTATGATGCCATTTTTCATTATGATGCTGCTAATAAGGAGCATGTCATTATTCGAACATCTAGATTTACAAGAGCTGTGATCGCTACAGTAGTTGGCGCAAGCCTTGCTATCTCGGGAGCATTGATGCGGGCATTAACAAGAAACCCTTTAGCAGCTCCTGATATTTTAGGTATTAATGCAGGGGCAATATTTTTTATTGTCAGTGCCATTACTCTTTTTTCTGTTAATTCTTTAATGAGTTATATGTGGATTGCCTTTTTAGGTGCTGGTGCAGCGGGAGCTATGGTGTTTTTCCTTGGATCATTAGGAAGAGATGGTTTAACACCGATTAAAATAGTACTAGCTGGTGCAGCGATTACAGCTCTATTTGTCTCGTTTACGCAGGGGCTTTTAGTAATTGATGAACAAGGTTTACAAAGTGTACTATTTTGGCTAGCGGGGTCAGTATCAGGTCGTAGCATAGACATGCTCATACCTGTCCTACCATTTATTTTAGGGGGCACGATCATAGCAATAGGTATGGGTCGTTCTATAAATATTTTACAATCAGGTGATGATATTGCAAAAGGATTGGGACAACGAACAATGGTGACGAAACTCACACTTGGCATCATCATAATTATTCTTGCAGGTAGCTCAGTTGCTGTAGCAGGTTCGATTGGCTTTATTGGTTTAATTGTCCCTCATATAGCGATTCATCTTGTTGGTATGGATTATCGTTGGATTATACCGTACAGTGCGGTATTAGGAGCCATACTGCTGTTGCTTGCAGATATAGCAGCAAGATACGTAATTATGCCATTAGAAATGCCAATTGGTGTAATGACTGCATTAATTGGTGCTCCTTTCTTTATTTATATTGCACGAAAGGGGTTAGCTAAAAATGTCTAATTATAGGACGATTCGAACGAAATCCGATCGCATATCTTTTCAAATCGCCAAAAAGACTTGTTGGATTATACTACTGTTAAGCTTATTATTAGTCATCATAACGATTATTGGTTTATCTGCGGGTAGCGATTTTATTCATCCTGTCACCGTAGTGAAGGAATTATTAGGCTACGGAAACGGAGAGTACGATTTTGTCTTACATACATTAAGGCTTCCGCGTATTTTAATGGCCTTATTAGTTGGTGCTGCGCTAGGAGTTGCTGGTTTAATTTTACAAGGAATCATAGGCAACCCTTTAGCTGCTCCAGATATTATTGGTGTAACGAGTGGGGCGTCCATGGGTGCGATTATTTTTATCGTGTATTTTATGGGGTCAGTGGGCATTCAATTTTTACCGTTAGCTGCCATTTTAGGTGCGGCTATTATCTCCTTTATCATTTACCTGCTGTCATGGAGAAAAGGTGTCACACCTATACGTATGGTGCTTATTGGAATTGGGATTTCCGCGTTAGCAAAGGCAGTGGTAACTATGCTGTTGGTGATCAGCGAGGTAGCCGCAACAACGAAGGCCTATCTATGGCTGACAGGTAGTTTGTATGGGGCAAATATGACAGATGTCTACTTGCTTTTACCATGGGTTACTCTCTTATTACCTCTAACATTTGTTTTAGCGAGAACCGTCAATGTGAAGGAATTAGGAGATGACATTGCGATAGGGCTGGGCGTAAAAGTTCAAGTGTACCGTTTGCTCTTTTTACTTATTAGTGTAATGCTAGCTGGTTCTGCAGTTGCTTTTGCTGGTGGAATTGCCTTTGTTGGATTAGTAGCCCCACATATGAGTAGATTGCTAGTAGGGCGTTCTTTTGCAGGATTAATACCTGTTACGGCTATAATTGGTGGCATTATTGTCATTGTAGCTGACATTGTTGCACGTACAGCCTTTTTACCAAAGGATTTACCAACAGGTGTCTTTACGGCTGCAATTGGAGCACCATTCTTTATATATTTACTATTTAGAACGCGCAATCAATAATGCCCAATGATAAATGAGTTAAAAGCGTGAGAGAAGAGGGTGAAGGGATTTTGAAAAACGTCTTAGAAGTACAAAATCTAGATGTTAGCTATGGTGAAAATCTTATTTTAGAAGATTTGAATCTTCAAATACCAAAAGGGAAAATTACGGTACTAGTAGGTGCCAATGGCTGTGGAAAATCTACGCTCCTTAGAACGTTTGCCCGACTGCAAAAACCAAGGTCAGGTGAAATTTTCTTAGAAAATCATCCACTAGACGCCATTTCAACTAAAGAGGTGGCAAAACGGTTAGCCATTCTTCCACAGGGACCTGTTGCACCAGAAGGATTAACTGTCCAACAATTGATTAAACAAGGTCGTTACCCTCATCAGAGCTGGTTAAAGCAATGGTCTACAGAGGATGAAACTATTGTGAACAATGCTCTTGAGGTGACACAGATGACCGAATTTGCGGATCGCCCAGTAGATGCATTATCAGGTGGACAGCGTCAGCGTGTGTGGATTGCTATGACATTGGCTCAAAAAACGGATCTTATTTTACTAGATGAACCTACAACCTATTTAGATATGGCTCATCAAGTAGAAATTTTAGATTTACTATTTGATTTGAATGAACATGAAGGCCGTACAGTTGTTATGGTATTACACGATTTAAACTTAGCCTGTCGTTATGCTCATCATATTGTAGCTGTGCGAAATAAACGGGTATACGCACAAGGAAAGCCAGAGGAAGTGGTGACACCTGAGATGGTACAAGCGGTCTTTCGGATGGACTGTACCATAATGAGAGACCCTCTATTTGGAACGCCATTATGTGTTCCGCATGGTAAGGGAAGAACAGTTCAGATGGAAGCATTTGAGGAGGTAGCGGCCACTTGAGCAACAAATTGTCAGCTGAAGAAATACCCATACTATTAAGCGATTATCGATTGACGTTTGAGCCCGCGATAGACGCTACTTACTCCATAAGAGCGGAAAATTTATTGGACTCTGAACTGGCCCTAGTCTATTTACAAACAATCGCACCTTTTTTTCAATCGGCCTCTTTATTAGTGACAGCATCGTTATTTGGAAAGCGTTATAGTGTCTTGACGATGGCTTCAGCATTCTATGCCATGTCGAGATACGATAAAGGGCTACACGTTGCTATTGATAATATTTGGGTGGAAGCAGAAGGACATGCGAAGCCATGGCTACCTAACGTTCGGTTCATAGATCATACGGTGTCTGTGCCAACAATTGATCGTAAATCATGGCGTGACGAGGTGCTGAAAGGAATTTTTGCGGACAATCTAGCAAAAGTGTGGCAGTCATTAATGAAAGTAAGTAAAATCCCAAAAACAATCTTATGGGAAAATACAGCTATTTATGTCAATTGGCTATATGAAACGAAAATAAGAGAAGGGGCCAATGAGCAAGAAATTACTCGCCTACAAGAGGATTATGCCTATATTGTACATGAGGCACCAGGTGCTCTCTTTGGCGAGAAGAAAAATCCTCTGACTAAATATTGTGGACCTAAAGTGACAATAAAGGAATCCGAGCAACCTATCCGCTTAAGAAAAACATGTTGTTTCTATTATCAAACATCTGATGAAGCGAATGACTTTTGTATCTCCTGTCCTAAAATCAAAAGACTCGTCTAACCTCATAAAGTTTACAAATTCCTCAAAGTGAATAAATGTGATGTTTATTCACTTTTTCTTACTTTAAAAATTTCTGTTTGTTATCTTATATAATTGTTATACTTGATTGAAGCATTTGTTGCCTGTATAAAAATTCAGAAAAATGTGAGATTGAACCAATGGCTTTATAGCGTTTAAAATAGTTTTATAACACAGTAATGTTATAAAAACATGAATGATGTGAGTATTTTTCTGTTTAAAACTCAAAACTCTATTGTTTTTATAATAGTACTATAACAGGTTATGAGGGGAGGTTTTGAATGAACACAACATATAGAGCTTATAGAATAGTAGATTGAGAAATAGATCAAGTTGCAATTTCATGATTAATAGAAATGAGGTTTTAATCAAAAAATGAAAAAATATGCTGTTTCTACATATGTTTATTTTATCATCCCTTCTTTAATTGGTATTTTTCTATTTATGACACCTGTCTTAACAGAAGAAGGCTGGAAGGTACCAATTGCAATTTTAGCAAATGTTTTAGCAACTATTGTTGCTCCTATTATTAGTTATTTTACAATTTTTATGTTTGCTATTTCAGCAATTGGCGCACTTATGGCTAAATTTATTCCTCGTAAAAACGTAAAAGAGCCAAGTATTTTAGATACATTGTTTTATGTTAATTGGTTTTGGACGATTACCCGCTGTATCGGCTTAGTTTTTGCTTCAATGGTTGTCTTTAACTTTGGTCCTTTTGCCATCAACAACGAAAATACTGGTGGACTACTGATGGATCCTAATGATGGTCTTGTCACATTTTTATTTACCATCTTCTTGTTTGCTGGATTCCTCTTGCCGTTTTTGACTAATTTCGGGCTTCTTGAATTTTTCGGTACAATGATGGTGAGAATTATGCGACCCCTATTTAAAAGTCCAGGCCGTTCTTCCATTGATGCCCTTACATCATGGGTCGGTGATGGAACGATTGGTGTTTTAATGACTAGTAAACAATATGAAATGGGGAACTATACCAAAAAAGAAGCAGCTATTATTGCAACAAGCTTCTCGGTAGTATCTATTACATTTTGTATCGTAGTATTGGATACGGTTCATTTGGCACGCTATTTTATTCCATACTATTTAACAGTTGTCTTTTGTGGAATTGTACTAGCGATTATTATGCCCCGTATCTATCCACTTGCACAGAAAGAAGATACATATATAGATGGTACGCCTGTAGACTATTCACGTGAGGAATTACCAGAGGGCTATAATTTAGTCTCACATGGCTTAGAAAATGCACTTGCTGTTGCCCATGACAATCGTGACCCACGCAAATTTATTAAAGATGGATTTAGAAATGTTATTGATTTATGGGTTGGTGTTGCGCCTATCGTAATGGCTTTTGGTACGATTGCCCTAATGCTTGCCGAATTTACGAGTATCTTTGTGATTTTAGGCAAACCCTTTGAGCCTATTTTAACAGTACTTGGCTTACCAGAGGCGGCACAAGCAGCACAAACAATGGTTGTGGGCTTTGCAGATATGTTCCTGCCTTCTATTTTAGGTGCAGGGATTGAATCTGATACCACTAGATTTGTCATAGCAGTTGTTTCAGTCACGCAGTTAATTTATATGTCTGAGGTGGGTGGACTTATTTTAGGTACGAAAATTCCATTGAAATTTTTCGATTTAGTGGTGATATTTATATTACGTACACTTATCTCACTTCCAATTGCTGCATTAGTGGGCCACCTTTTATTCTAATCAAAATGCCAAGTCCTAGATGGACTTGGCATTTTTCATGGAATTTATAGCATAGGATTTCTTTACTCGCTTCCATAAAACAAATATATAGACGATAACGAGCTCTCTGCATTACTTATAAAGACCCACATAGAAAAATATGATAAGAAACTCTAAGCCGATTATTTTGCTATCACTTTTTGATTCATTCTGTTCATTTCCTCCAATCATGGTTGCATGATTAATAGGAAGACAGAGTGCTTTCTAATAGAATAGAGAAATACTTGCCAAAATGATGTGAAATTCCTCAATACGCAATAAACCGAAGTCATTTGATGCGCACTCTTAATTGAACTACTATCCAATATAAATTTTAACCTTAATTACGGATTGACTTTTTTTGGTGAGATTTGCCGATTAAATATGCACTAAAGGGGAGAAAGGAAATAATTTTTATGAGCAACATACAGACGACAAAACTAGCTAGAAAAAGTGAAATAACTTGTAGAGAAGTGGTAGGGAGTAATGCACTATAGGGTGCTAGATATTCTTGAATAAGCCAGTGAATTAAAAAGATACCAAAGGAATAACGACTGATGATATGGATGAAGGGCAGCTTAGGCAAAATTTGAGCAAACGCTAAAATAAAAATCGTCATCGCTAACACAAATAGAATCATATCGATTCTTCGTGATGTAATTTGCTGGTCGCCCAAATAATAATTTAAATAGATAATGACTGTTGCAAGTATAACCGATAAAACGGTAAAAAATTTATATTTAACGAGATAATATGTGAATCTTTCATAATGACGACCCATGAAATAGGCAAATACAAAATAAGGAAGCCAGCCTACGAAGAGCAGTCGTATAAAATGATCGTTATTTACGAAATAATCTATATTTAATTTTGCCAGTGTCATATAGAAAACCCCTAGTAAGAACATTATGGGAGCAAACCATATACAGGATAGATTATATTTTTTTACCATAAAAAATAGAATATAGAGCTGAAAAATCGTCATGACAAACCACCCAGAAAAATCCCCCAAAATAATGTGACGATACAGGGCATACCAAAAATTTTCATGATAATGAAAGGCTGCATTAGCCGCATATAAAATACCAGCAGCTACAAACGGCATGACGATAAACTGAAATCGATGCCATAAAAAATGGGAAGGCAGCTGATGTTGATAGCGATTAGCTAATATTAAAATGGATAATAAAATGAAAATGGGTGTGGCGGCACATAGCACAAGTCTAAAAAATTGATAGAAAGGTTGATCAATAAAGCCATTAATAATTTCAATATTTGTCGTCGCGTGCAATAGCACAATACTTAAGCAAGCAATAGCTCTCAATGCGTTCCACTCGTACACCATCTCAATCACCCTCGATTTCAGTAAATTGGCGGGCATCTCCTGCCAGGATGCAACCTTACTAACTATATGAATTTGGCATTATGGTTACAACCGGTCTGTCTTTCACTCGAAAATAGTTTAGTTCGCAAATTATTATTAAAAATACCTAGTAAACTTGTCAAAAGCTCCATTTTTGCATATGTGTTACATAACCTCCCTGCATATACTGGTTCAAGAGGGGGGGAGGTGAGCTTTTATGAGAATTAACTGGAAGGTTCGTCTTCAACATATACCATTTTTATTAGGTCTATTTTCATTGTTACTCTTACTCGCACAACAAGTAGGAGCGATTTTCGGCTTTGATTTGACAGCTGCAATAAGTGAGCAAATTGCAGCTATTTTAAATACAGTTCTATCTATTCTTGTATTAATGGGTGTCATAGTAGACCCAACGACAAAAGGTACAAGTGATAGTGAAAAGGCATTAATGTATAGGAGACCACGATAAAGTATTCAAAAAGTGTAATTTTACAATAAGGATAAATATGTTATAATGTTAGAAAATTGATACAGTGGGGAGGATGATTGAATGTCCCTTGAAATGGAACGAAGAGTGGCTAAACTTGAGGAGGAAATGGCAGAGTTACGTCAGGAGTTAAGTGAATTAAGGCGAATTCAAAGCAATGAGAAAATAAATACTCTTGATGCAAGACAGTCAATGATCGAGCAATCGGTTCCAATAAAACCAAAACCAACACCAAAACCAACAGTGGAGTCGAAGACTACCCCAGTCAAAACAGCACAAAAAGAGGTGCAACCACAGCCATCGATGGAGGAACGTGTTATGTGGGCACTTCCAAAAGTATTCATGGTTATTTTAGTTATGGGGGTACTTTGGGGTCTCAAACTTGTTAGTGACTATGGTTATTTATCGAATGGCGTGAAAATCATCCTTGCCTATTCATTATCGGTAGGATTGGCGATTATCGCTTATATTCTGGAACGTAGAAAAGTAGGCTCTCCCGCTATTACCGTCTCATTATATGGCGGAGCATTTATTGTTGGTATTTTAACGACTGCAGCTAGTGCCATTTTATACGAGATCATCCATCTCACACCAGCGCTTGGTATTACGATTCTTTATATTGGCTATGGTATTGCAATAAGTTACTTAAAGAAAAATGAGGCATTAACTATTTTTGTTGCTTTTACCTCATTATTACTACCTTATTTATTAGAATATATGGACTTTAGTGCCATCATTATTTTACTATTTGTTATCGTTTTATTTGCCATGCTGCAATTGGTTGTCCAACAGCACAAGCAGAAGCTTGCCCTTTATATTTCAGCCTTTTTCTCAGTGGTGGCAATAGGTGTTGTTGCATTTATGAATCATGATAAGCAAGTTGTCTTTGCTTTTGGTTTACTTGCTATACTAGCCATCTTTTATGCAAGCTGGTGTCGATTATTTCATGCACAATCTAAATGGAGAGCTCTTCATATTGGCCTCCAATTTTCGTTAGGGTCATTTAGTTTATTGCTGATGAACCTGATCATACGCTCACTAGAATATGGGGAAGCAGTGCTACTTGTTTTGTTTGGTTTATTCATAGCATTATCGTTTTATAGTCATCGTCAAAAATGGCAGGAAGTATTTGATAGTGCTATAACACTCGCATTTATGACCGTATGTAATACGGTACTTATCATGAATATACCTGATAAAGTGGATGATTTACTATATCCATTGATCGCATTTGCAGGTGTAATGATGAGCTTACGATTACGGGCCAGTATGATGAAGGTAGTCACATCATTTTTCCTTGTGATGACATTGTTGCTAAACTTTATTTTCCATGAACCAACACCATTTATGAGCTTTAATCATGTAAGCCTGTTCATGCCGATTATTTATCTTGTAGTCATTTACTTGTATGCTAGACGCCCAAAAGAAACGTTATCACCTTTTGAGAAAGTCATGAAGGATGTATATGCTATTGATATTTTAGCAGTAATCACCACAGGCTACTTCTTAGCTTATATGAGCAAACTAGATACAGCCTATTTTGCGGCAACAAATGGCATTCAGTATTTGATGTGTATGGCACTAGCTGCTTTGTTTGCAGGAACTCTGCTCGTGTCAGAGAAATTCAAAGGGCGTGTTCTAACGCCTGTGCTGGGAGCATTCTTTATCGTATTTTCTTTGATGGTCAGCGCAAAGCCTTCTATGTTGGACAGCTTAAGTATGATGACCAGATTAGTTTATATAGCAGTAATAGTGGCGATTATTGTGGACGTTCTAGTAAAGGGCCGTATTTATCGGCTATATGCAGAACGAATGGGGAAATATGTAGACGCTATTGTTAGCTCAGGTGTCGTACTCACAATGATCTCGATATGGGGGCTCGTTCATCAATTTACGTATAGTCATCTACTTGATTGGAAACTAAGTATAGCTCTTACAACGATTACATTATTTCTAACCGCGAGTATTTCGTTATGGCTTAGTTCCACGCAACAATTAAAAACGCTTCGCACTACAGGCTTTGTTATCTTAGTCATTGCGTTTATCAAGCTGATTTTCTTCGACCTATCAGCACTTGATTTATTAATTAGAGCTGTTCTATTTATAACAATTGGTGGCATTGGCATGCTGTTATCAGGTAGGTTACTGAGGAAATAAATAAAAGAGATTCCAATGATTTTTGGAATCTCTTTTATCTTGTGCTAAACTGATAATACTCTTACTCTACTCCTTCTTTCTTCTTATCGTACTTTAAATCCTTTGTGAAAATATTCCTCAAATACATCACATATTATCTATGTCCCTTGTTCTGAATAACATTGGTTACGTGTATTACCGAGCAAAACTACAATAATTATATGAATAGGCGCATCATACGGATTGTATGGGCGCCTATTGGTTTAGGAGGACATAAATTTGGAAATGGCTTATACAATTATCATTTTTTTATTTGGTCTAGTGTTTGGCTCTTTTTATAATGTAGTTGGCTTTCGTGTACCGCGGAAGGAGTCTCTTGTACTTCCTTCCTCCCATTGTACAAACTGTCAGAGACCATTGACGGTTCTTGATTTAGTGCCAGTATTGTCTTATCTGTTTATAAGAGGAAAATGTCGGGGCTGTGGCTTTAAAATCTCGTCAGTATATCCAGCGATAGAATTGTTGACTGGAGGATTATTCGCCCTTGCTTATTTGAAGCTAAACTGGAGCATGGAATTCATAGTAGCTTTATCGTTCATCTCATTGTTAGTCATTATAGTTGTTTCAGATTTTACTTATCTGTTAATTCCAGATAAGATTCTTTTATTCTTTTTGCCTATATTGGTCATTGGACGTGTACTATCACCTTTAACACCTTGGTGGGACAGCCTATTGGGTTCACTCGTTGGTTTTGGCATATTATATAGTATTGCGGTTTTATCGAAAGGTGGAATGGGAGGAGGGGATATAAAATTATTCTTTTTAATTGGTCTTGTTCTCGGTACTATTCATACGCTGTTGACTTTATTTTTAGCTGCTATCATTGGTATGATAGTCGGAATAGTTGTCTTATTAAAGCGTAAACAGGGAAGAAAAACACCTATTCCCTTTGGCCCATCAATTGCATTAGCCGCTAATATTGTTTATTTCTATGGAGATTCGTTCATCAAGTGGTACTTAGGTTTTTGGTAAGTATTTAATCTTCAATTTTGTGGAGGGGAATCAAGTGAAGCCGATTATTGGAATTACAGCTTTTGTAGAAGATGATTTATCAGCTCATTTAAATGCTGCTTACAGCAAAAGTATTATTGAGGCGGGCGGTATCCCCCTCATTATTCCGTTAGGGGTTGAGGAAGATGCTGCACAAATTTTAGCCCTTACGGATGGCTTATTGCTATCGGGAGGCTATGATGTACATCCTTTTTTATTTGGAGTGGACCCTTCACCAAAGTTAGGTAAAATTCATCCAGCTAGAGATGCCGTAGAATTAGCATTAATTGAGGCTGCATTTTTACGAAAAATGCCTATTTTCGGTATTTGTCGGGGTATCCAAATATTAAATGTTGCATTAGGCGGGACGTTATATCAGGACATTGATAGTGACCATTATAGTACAAAGCTTATTAAACATATGCAACAGGCCGGTAGATCAGTAGCAACGCATTATGTACAAATTATTGCGGAGAATTTATTAGCCACTATTCTGGAACAAGAGAAAATTGCCGTCAATTCTTTTCATCATCAATCAGTGAATGTACTAGCGGAGAATTTAAAAGTTGCAGCGAAATCAAGTGATGGCATTATTGAAGCGGTGGTACATGAGGAATTACCATTCTGCTTGGCTGTCCAGTGGCACCCAGAGGAATTAGCTATAGCAGGAGATCCGCATGCACAAAAGCTATTTGCAGCGTTTATTGAAGCGAGCATAAAATTTAAAAAAGAGGCTTAAAAGGCCGTTGTCAAAAGAATCCAATAGTTTATGGATTCTTTTTTTGCGTAAAAAAGAGGATTTATGCTCAGTGAAGGAACACAATCCTCAAACCCTCATTTAATTAATGTACACGGCGATACAGACCAACAACTTGTCCCAAAATGGATACTTGATCGACGATAATCGGTTCCATTGATGAATTTTCAGGCTGTAAACGGAAATGGTTTTTTTCCTTAAAGAATCGTTTTACAGTAGCTTCATCTTCAGCTGTCATGGCTACAACAATGTCTCCATTATTAGCCGTTGATTTTTGCTTCACAATCACTAAATCACCATCTAAAATTCCTGCTTCAATCATCGATTCACCCATAATTTCTAGCATGAATAACTGATCCTCACTCGTGCCATATGTATCAGGCAGTGGGAAATACTCTTCAATATTTTCGATAGCTGTAATAGGAGAACCTGCTGTAACCTTCCCTACAAGTGGTACATGGATGACGTGTTGCTTTTGGATGGATTCTTCAGGTTCAAGAATTTCAATAGCACGTGGTTTTGTTGGATCTCGACGAATAAAACCCTTTTGTTCTAATCGAGCCAAATGACCATGAACAGTTGAACTTGAAGCAAGTCCAACAGCTTCCCCGATTTCACGGACTGATGGCGGATACCCTTTAGCTCGTACCTCGTCTTTAATGAACGCTAAAATGTCCTCTTGTCTTTTCGATACTTTTTTCATGATTGCTCACCTCTTTTTTCTAATATCATTCTTCTTATTTGATAGTATAACAGAATGCGAACACGTATGCAAACATAGGTTCGAAAAGTGTTTGACAAAAACGTTTGTTCGCTTTATTATGGGAACATATATTCCGAACAAACATTCTAGAAAAGAGGTTATAATGATGAAATGGTTAAAGAAAAATACACATATCACTATATTATTAGGTGCTTGTTTACTCTTCGCAAGTTACCTTTACATCACTGATCCGGGGGATGTTAATTACGCTGAAATTCAAATTGAACATGGGGATAGCTTGTGGTCGTTAGCCGAACAATACCGTGGTAAAATGAGTAAAGAAGATTGGATTAAACTTGTCAAATCAGAAAATGAGTTAGCAGATATTAAAATCGTGGCGGGTAAATCTCTAGTCATTCCAGTTTTGAGTGATCAAGCCAGTCCCATCAAAACCATTGAAATTGCGAGAAACGAACAATGAAAAATAATCAAATGACGGCTGTTGTCTATTGCCGGGTAAGTACTGAAAAAGAAACGCAAAGCTCCTCGTTAGAGCGCCAACAAGAAGAATTAGTGCTCTGTGCTAAAGAGCAAGGCTATGAAGTAAAGGGTGTTTTTAAAGATAAGCATAGCGGTTATGATGTTGAACGCGAAGGCTTACTTGAAATGCTTGATTTTATAAAAGAGAAGGAAGTAAAAGCTCTTTTTGTACAAGATGAAACTCGTTTAGGCCGTGGAAATGCCAGGATGGCAGTATTGCATTTATTACAAAAATCAGCAACAGATGTTTATTCGATGCGTGATGCAGGACCAGTTCAATTAAACGAAATGGATACGATGCTACTAGAGATTTTAGCAATTGTAGAAGAGTATCAACGTAGAATCCATAATGCGAAAATCCGCAGAGGTATGCGACGTGCTGTGGAAAATGGCTATCGCCCTGAAAATAACCTATCCAATCGTGGGAATCCGCATGGTCAGGAACGGAAGGAACTCCCTGTTGATGAAATCGTGAAGCTACGTAATCGTGGTTTTACCTTTGAGGAAATTTCCATTACTCTTAGAGGATTAGGCTTTGAGGTAAGTAAGGCAACCGTACATCGCCGATTCCAAGAGCATCAAGAAAAATTAGCAGGCAAATAATATAGCCTGCTAATTTTTTTAATACAAGCTTTCGATAATAACATTTTGGGGTAGTTGAAAAGGGTTATCTTTATTAATTCGATCATAAAACATAATACCATTTAAATGATCGATTTCATGTTGTACAACGATAGATTCATAGCCTTTTAAAGACAAAATAAATTCCTGTCCATCAATAGTATAGGCTTTTACTTTAATTCGTTCATATCTTGGTACAAAACCGTGAACTGGTCGATTAACAGACAGACACCCTTCTCCCTCAGGCAAATAGATCATATTTAAAGAATGGCTCATTACTTTTGGGTTAATGAACATCATTTCGGGTTTTTGGTCATGATCTTCAAAAAGGACAGCAGACATTCTTTTATCTACGCCAATTTGATTTGCAGAGAGGCCACTACCAGGACGTAGCTTATACTTTTTTGTTAAAATCGGATCTTGGCTGTTTTTTAAATATTGAAGCATAGAAAATAATATATGTCGGTCCTCTAAGGGAACTGGTATGGCAACATCTTGTGTTTGTTTTCGTAATAGGACCGAGTGTTCTTTTACAAAATCTTTCATAGTAATCATGTAATCAGGATGAAATTTTGCCATCGAAAAATACCTCCTCCGTATTCAGAAGTTTTTTCAAGCTAATTTGTATGGTCGGATCATCCATTATTGACCAAGTGCCTAATACCATTTACAGGAACTTCTTCCATTTCCACGAGCTTAGTAGTTTAGTGTTTAATGTTCTTCTAACCTCCTAACAAATTGTCCCACTCTTCACGTAAGACTGCGTAATAGTATTCGTCCCACCATTCATCCCCATATGGTATACACTTTTTAAAAAAACCTTCACGCCTCATTCCGATTTTTTCCATAACTTTATAGGAAGCGATATTTTCGGGCTGACACGTTGCAATAATTCTATGAAGTTTCTTTTCATTAAATCCATAGTCTAATACAGCATGTGCAGCTTCAGAAGCAAAGCCTTGATTTTGGTAAACTGGATTTAGTACCCAACCGATTTCATATGTATGATCACCGAAATAAGGATGGAAAACAATATGACCAATCACTTGCTTGCAATTATTTGAAACAATAGCAAAATGTTTTGCTTTGTCGCTGCTATTTTCTTTAATAAATTTCTTTGCCTGATCTTCAGTGAAAACACCTTCAGGCATATAATGCATCACTTTTTCATCTGAAGTATAGCTATAAACAGCTTCCCAGTCCTGTTCTTGAAATGTTCGAATGAGTAATCGCTTAGTTGTCACGTTCACATGTATATCCTCCAATATATAGTTAAATTTTTCCTTCCATATAATACTTATACACTTCAAACATCTGGAAGTCATGTATTTTTTTATTTCAACAGATTGAATAAGGGTTGGTATAACTGCATTTAATGGGAAACCGTGCTATACTTTGCATACCGAAGTCAATAAGATAGGTACTGAAAGGTGTGTAACTATGTTATCAAAAGAAAAAATTAACCGTATAAATGAACTTTCTGCTAAAGCAAAAAATGGTCAACTAACGGATGAAGAGGCAAAGGAGCGAACAGCGCTTCGTAAAGAATACTTGGATACATTTAGAGCAACGATGCGTGATACGATTGAAAACGTAAAAGTGGTTGATGCAGAAGGAAATGATGTCACGCCAGAGAAGGTAAGACAAGCGAAAAAAAATAAATTTCTAAATTAATGTGACACAATTTAATAAAGCATGTATGAAAATACAAATAGTATAACAAAAGCATTGTTTTCTAAAGCAATGTTGACTAAACTGTAGAAGAACAATTATAGGACGAGAAAGGATGTCACAATATAATGACTCAACATGCGGATTTATTAGCAATTAATGCTATCCGAACTTTGTCAATCGATGCTATTGAAAAAGCAAATTCTGGTCACCCAGGTTTACCAATGGGGGCAGCGCCAATGGCTTATACGCTTTGGACAAAACAATTACGCCATAATCCAGCGAACCCAAAATGGTATAATCGCGATCGTTTTGTATTATCAGCTGGTCATGGTTCCATGCTTCTATACAGCCTACTTCATTTAGGCGGCTATGGTTTACCAATGGAAGAAATTCAAAACTTCCGCCAATGGGATTCATTAACACCAGGACATCCTGAATATGGTCATACAGTAGGTGTGGAAGCAACAACTGGTCCTCTAGGACAAGGTATTGCCATGACTGTAGGTATGGCAATGGCAGAGCGTCATTTAGCAGCTACTTACAATAAACCAGGTCATGACATCGTTGACCACTATACATTTGCATTATGTGGTGATGGAGACTTAATGGAGGGCGTAGCAGCAGAGGCTATTTCATTAGCTGGTCACTTAAAACTTGAAAAATTAATCGTGCTTTACGATTCTAATGATATTTCTTTAGATGGAGACTTAGAAAAGTCATTCTCAGAAAACGTCCAAAAACGTTTTGAATCTTATGGCTGGAATTATTTAAAAGTTGCAGATGGCACAGATGTTGATGCGATTAATGCAACTATTGAAGAAGCTAAAAAATCAACTGGCAAACCAACATTGATTGAAGTGAAAACAGTGATTGGTTTTGGTTCACCAAATAAATCGGGTAAAGCGGATTCTCATGGTGCACCACTTGGTACAGATGAAGTGGTATTAACAAAAGCTGCCTATGAGTGGGCACATGAGCCTTTCCAAATTCCTGCTGAAGTATATGATACTTTTAATGCTGCGGCTGAGGTGCAAGGAGCACAGTCTGAAGAAGCTTGGAATGCGAAATTTACTGCTTATAAACAGGAATTCCCAGAATTAGCAGCTCAATTTGAACAGGCTATGAAGGGTGAATTACCAGCAGACTTCGCTTCGGAATTACCAGTGTATGAAGCTGGTAAATCTGTAGCAACACGTTCTTCTTCTGGCGATGCGATTAATGCTATTGCTAAGAAAACTCCATCATTCTTTGGTGGCTCTGCTGACCTTGCTGGCTCTAATAAAACAACGATGAAGGGTGCAGGCGACTTCTCAGCGGACGATTATGCTGGTCGCAACATCTGGTTTGGTGTGCGTGAATTTGCAATGGGCGCTGCTTTAAACGGTATGGCACTTCACGGTGGTTTAAATGTATTTGGTGGTACATTCTTCGTGTTCTCAGACTATGTGCGTCCGGCAGTTCGTCTGTCAGCATTAATGGGTCTACCTGTAACGTATGTATTTACACATGACTCGATTGCTGTTGGCGAAGATGGTCCAACGCATGAGCCAATTGAACACCTTGCATCACTACGTGCAATGCCTAATTTATCTGTTGTTCGTCCTGCGGATGCAAATGAATCAGCTGTTGCATGGGAGCTTGCCGTTGCATCAGAAAATACGCCAACAGTATTAGTATTGTCTCGTCAAAACTTACCTGTTCTTAACGCTTCTATTGAAACAGTACGTGAAGGTGTGACGAAGGGTGCTTACACAGTATCTCCTGCAACTAAAGCAGTAGCGGATGCTATATTAATTGCAACAGGCTCTGAAGTATCTCTTGCAATTGAAGCTCAAAATGCATTAAAAGGTGAAGGTTTGGATGTAGCTGTCGTTTCAATGCCATCTATGGATCGCTTTGAAAAACAAGATGCTGCCTACAAAGAATCTGTTTTACCAAAAGCTGTCACTAAACGTCTTGCGATTGAAATGGGTGCATCATTCGGCTGGCATAAATATACTGGCTTTGATGGTGATGTGCTTGCAATCGATAAATTTGGCGCATCAGCTCCAGGTGAAGTAGTAATGGAAAAATACGGATTCACTGTAGAAAATGTAGTTGCGAAGGTAAAAGCGCTATAAGATTTTTAATAAAGTACCGCAACACTCAGCGTATCAATTCGCTGGGCGTTGCGGTACTTTTTATAGCATGTGAGAATCAAATGTTAGGTATTGAGTGACGTATCACTAAAGGAATTAACAAATATATCTGTGGCAATAATTTTCAAAAATATCCCAAATCAAATAAACTGCATATGGTTATGCAGTTCAGACTGTGACAAAAGGAATTGAGAAGTTCACACTCGATTCCTTTTGTCATTTTTTTACTTTCTTTATGTTTAAAAATGGTAATTTGATATCCCATAAAACAGACTCTTCAAGTATAAGAACTCTTTTAAGCCGCCAGCCACGTCCAAGTAGCTAGTTTCTTTAAATTCATGACAGCAAGAGTTAGTATCGCCTGCATGGACAATTTTTCAGACCTCTAGGTTGTCCATCGCATACCATTGCATCGGCAAAGACATGCTCAATCGTTTCTTTACGCTTGCATAAATTTGTTTGACGTCATAGGAATGGCGTAAATGTTCAGCTTCCTCCACATACAGTTCCCAAGTATGGCGTTGAATGAGTTTTTTGTGATTCTTACTTTCAGTACATTGGGAAGGCTTGACACTTCGCACAAATCAAAGGTTTCGATGTATTAGCACCTCAAAATTTACTTTTCAACATCCTATATAGATGGGGCACTTTATGTAGAAGTTGATGGGAACGAAGGGCGGTGACTCCAGCGGGAAAAGCGGGAAAGACGAGATCCTGGACTGAGCGAAGCGAGGGAAGCAGCTCGACCCCGCCCGCGGAAAGCGTCCGCCCGTAGTGGAAATCAACGGCTTTACTTTATTTCATTGAGTTTGTCTACAGTCTGAACTGCATATGGTTATGCAGTTTTTTTATGTAGGAATTATTTGGCAAGCCCATTTTGAAATGCATAGACAACAGCCTGTGTACGATCCTGCACTTCTAGCTTTGCTAGAATATTGCTAACATGTGTTTTCACAGTTTTTAAAGCAATATATAGCTCATCGGCGATTTCCTGATTGGCTTTGCCCTGTGCCATTAATAATAGGACTTCCATTTCACGGTCAGTAAGTTGCTCGTAAAGAGGTGTATTATTGCCGTTGCGCATACGGTGCATCATTTTAGATGTGACTTCTGGCTCTAAAACCGTTTCGCCACCCATTGTTTTACGAATGGCTTCCGCAATTTGTTTAGCATTAGATGTTTTTAAAATATAACTTACTGCTCCTGCCTCTAATGCAGGGTAGACTTTGTCATCATCTAAAAAGCTAGTCACCATCATGATTTTTGCCTCAGGCCATGCCGCTAAAATTTCTGCTGTTGCCTCAGCACCAGTCATAATGGGCATAACATTATCCATTAAAATAATATCAGGCTTTAAGGCAAGAGCACGCTCAACTGCTTCTTGCCCGTTTTCAGCCTCACCAACAACTGTAATATCAGGCTGTGCGGATAAGTAAGCTGAAACGCCTATACGCACCATTTCATGATCATCCACTATGAGTACTTGTATCATTACTATTGACCTCCTCCTTATGTAGTGGAATTTTTACTTCGACAATCGTTCCTTCTTCAGGGACTGACACAATTTTGTATGTGCAGCCTATTTCAACTGCACGTTCAGCAATATTTTGCAAGCCGTAAGAAGTGGATTTATCGGCTTCTACATCAAAGCCCAAACCATTATCTTGAATGCGTAAAATGGCTAAGTCATCTCGTGCAACAAGCAACAATTCAACCTCACTTGCTTTGGCATGTCGAAGTGTATTAGAGAGGGCTTCCTGGGCAATGCGGAATAAGTGATCTTCTTCTGCTTTCGTTAATGCCATTTCTTCTAGCTCATATTCAATATGAAAGTAAACCTTTTGCTGAAGCTCAATAATTAATTCCTCTAAGCCTTGCGCAAGCGTTTTATTGCGGAGTGCAACAGGGCGTAAGTGTAACAGTAACGCACGCATTTCGAGCTGTGCTTGTTGTACTATTTTTTCCACTTGCTTTAAACTAGTCGCATTTTCGTCACTTTCAGTTAAAGCAGAAAGCAACATGGAGGCCGCAAACAATTGCTGCGACACAGAATCATGTAATTCTCTAGCCAGACGTTGACGTTCAGCAACGATGCGTTCCTGAATAATTTTGTCATGAGCTTCTGCACGTTCATTGGATAAGCGCTGTAGGCTTTTACGCTGTGTATCTATTAATTCACTTGTTTGAATAAGTGCTTTTTTTAATGGTTTCGGAAGGGCTTGCTTTTTAGAAAGTACAAAATCAGGCTCAATTAACTGTTTGACAATTTTTGTTGCTTGAGCCTCTCGGGCACGAGCAGTCATACTAATCCAACTGGCAAAGAGGAAGCTTAGAGCAAATAGGCTGACTACAATAATTCCGCCAAGAGGAAAATTATTATAATTTTGTCGCCATAAAGGTTCCCAAGCTTTTTCATCAGGATTTCCCCATACGGCAACAAGCAATCCGAATGTAGCGCTCATTAAAATGAAAAATAAGGTAAATAATCTTGAGATAAAGGCAATCATTTACGCAGCACCTCCAAATCTCCAAGCCATGTTGCAACATGAATAATTAATATGCGTTTTGCATCCTCTGGATTTCCATCAGAAAAGCTAACACTTTCATTTAAAATACGTTGTGGGCCCACATGTAAGCAAGTAAGCTCACCGAATAGGGTAGTATAGTGTATACGAAAAGGTATTTCATATGGGACATAGATTTGTACTTTACCGATACCTTGACGAATCGTAATTAGACTTGTGCCAGCAGGCAAAATCGTTTGAGTCGTATCCACTGTAATATCCCCTGCTAAACGTTGAATCTGCACATCTTGCCATTTGTATGCCTCTGTTGGTGCTTGGATGGTGCCAATTAAGTCGTTTTTCGAAGTAGATAGTTTTTCAAAAAGCTCTGCACCGACTATTTTTGGTTCATTTTCTCGTTGTAAGTATTGATAAAGCATATATAAGAGCATTATGACAATGAATAGACGGAGGCTCCACATTGTGAATAATGCAATCGCGATGAAGAATATGCCGGTCCATTTAAAAAAGCGAACTTTTTTAGAAAAGCTTAAATAAAGCAGTACGGCCCCAATCAATAAACAAAAGGCGCCACCATTATTAAAAATAGTAAGCTCCACAAAAACGAGTAAAAAGAAGCATAGTACCCAAAATGTGAGCTTATTTGTAGTGAAATTCTGCAAGAGGGTCACCCTTCTTTCTACTAATAGTATAAAAGAGGGAATGGGACCCTCTGTTTTAAAACGTGAAAGAATGCGCCGGCTAGCGAGGGCGCATTACTTCCATTATAACATGTTATTTATTTTCAATTAGCAGTGGAGAGCTTTCCTCTGCAGCTTTTTTTTCTAATTGTGCCAATCTTGCTTCAAATGTTGTAACTTCATGATCTTTGTCAATTTGATAAGCTAATTTATCAATATAAGCTTCCAAATCTTCAAAATTTGTTTTATTGTTTTTGGCAATCATACCGTCCATTTGATGATGGGCACGCGTGACGTTTTCTTTGCCCATTAACTGTAATTGACGAACTTTCATGTCTTTAATTTTATGTTTCATTGTTTCGAATTTACGCTCTAGCTCGAAATATTCACGTGTACTTGCTTCGATACTCGCTTGTAACGTATGATTACGGGCAGTGTAAGCTGTCACTTCATCCATTGCAAAATCAATTAAATCTTGCTCGCCACTAGTTTTCGCTAATGTCAGTTGAGATTCACGTTTAGCAAGTAAATCTGCATTTTGTTGATATTCTTGCTCAAGCTTTTCTTTTAATTGTCCTTGACGTTCTAATAATTTACCTGTTTCTTCTGTTTGTTTTTCAGCTTCTCGGATGTACTGATTTAACATAGCAATTGGATTTTTTTGTTCCTTCTTATCAAATAACTGATGTAAGTCTGCTTCTACTGTATATCTAAAACGTTGAAATAAATTCATATTTATTCTCTCCTTTTATTTTGTTAAATTTGACCATTCTTTTTCGAAGTTTGTAAATGGATCTTCTTCTTTTTTACCTTCAATTGTTGGGATTTTTACTTCTTCGCCATTCCATTTTTTATAAATGACATAGACAATAGCGATTGCTGCAAGACCAATCATTGCAGGAATATTAGATACTGCTGATAGAATACCGATTAAACCAACCGCAAACCAAAAGATTTTACCGAAATTTGACTTGCTTGCCATGTAGAAATGCATCCCTAGTGCTACAAATAGTCCGGAGAATAATAAGCCTGCCAATGGTCCGATTAAGGCAAGTGCAACACATGCTGCGATAACGCCTCCAGTTAATAAAAGAAATTTTCTCATTTGTTTTAGCTCCTTTCGTTTGTACCTTTATGTTACCTATTATCAAGATTGTCTAAAACGGACTCGAAATTGATTTTCTACTAGGTCTTGAGGCTGAGAACTATCTAAGCTGCAACAAAAGTGGATTTTTGGCGTACTCAATGAGTAGATATTGCTTGTTTTTTAGGAAAAATAGCCGTTCATTTTTAGAGCAAATTATCATCTGCCATAAAATAATTTTTAGATCCTAAACTAGAAGCTTTTCGACAAAAATAGAAGATGAAAGCTTCCTCCGTTTGACAAATTAACAAGATGGGATGAGCTATACTTATGGAAAATAAACTGAGCGAAGGAGGATTTCTGGTGAGAACCTATTCCATATATAAGATAAAAGAAGAGCATTTAACGTTTATTTTTGGCAGAGAACGAAAGTTATTAGAGATGATGCAAGGCTGTGAAGACGCCAATGAGAAATCCTTAAAAGAGCTTGCGTATATATGTGAATCCGTTCGTTTTGATGAAATAGCAGCAATGTTAGAGCATCAACTTGATTCCAAATATGCACATTTAGAAAGAGCTCGTAATGCTTTGTTTTTAGAACATCCGATAAAAGGCAAAATGGCTATTTATTTAGTCGATCGTAAGATTTGTGTTTATTGTGAAGGCTCACGAATGCTAGATTTAGATTTATTTCAAATGCTTGCCAAGATGAGTGAACGATTTATAGCTTTCAATAAACAAGATAATGAATGTGGGTGGTTGAAACCTATGAAGTATACAATGCACTAGGAAATTTCACTACAATATATAGTAACATGCTATCATTTGGTGTATAATGGAGCGTGGAGAGTTTTTTCTCGGTATATTGTAGTGGAGGAGGTTGGTTGTATGCCTACATGGGGCTGGATTATTATCGTAATTATCGCATTAGCAGCGGGAGCGGCACTTGGTTTCTATTTCGCTCGTCAAGCTATGATGAAATATTTAAAAGAAAACCCACCTATTAATGAGCAAATGATTCGTATGATGATGGCACAAATGGGTCGTACGCCGTCTGAAAAGCAAGTACGTCAAATGATGGCACAAATGAATAAATTCCAGAAGTAATTTGGAATGTTCCGAGCAACTAGTTCAAGCTTAACTAGTTGTTTTTTTATTTTTAATAGTATTTAAATAATTCTTAAAAATCATACAACTCTATCGGGAAACTATGTATAATGGAGTTACTATACGGAAGGGAGTTGTGTATATTGCAAAAAGAAAAAACAAATGTAGAAAGTTTTGATCTAGATCATACAAAAGTAAAGGCACCTTATGTTCGTTTAGCAGGTGTGAAAACGGGCAAAAATGGCGATGAGGTTTATAAATACGATATTCGCTTTAAACAGCCAAATAAGGAGCATATGGAAATGCCTGCATTGCATTCTTTGGAGCATTTATCTGCTGACATTATCCGTAATTACTCTGATCATATTGTTGATTTCAGTCCAATGGGTTGTCAAACAGGCTTCTATGTGTCCTTGATCAATCATAATGATTATGAGGATTTATTAGCTATTTTAGAGAACACATTTACAGATGTGACAAAGGCAACCGCAGTGCCTGCATGCAATGAAGTGCAATGTGGCTGGGCTGCTAGCCATAGTTTAGAAGGGGCCAAAGCATTAGCGAAAGAGTTTTTAGCGAAACGTGATGAATGGCATATTATTTTTGAAAATTAAATAAAATAAAAACCTTGCGAGTAAAATAACGCAAGGTTTTTCATTGCCCTAAAAATGGAATGGAATGACATTCGAAGAAGAAGAATCCCGATTGATTTTTTGATAAATAAAATTGTCTAAAAAATCATGAATTAAATCCTCATATTCATCCATATTTTCATTAAAGGATTGTGCATGTGCCCCCGTATCAAAAAGTTTTAATTTTTTTGGACCGGTTTTTTTATTGTAGAGATCGAGTGACATGGAAGCTGGAATAAACGTATCTGGAATACTATGGATAAAGAGCACAGGTTTTTCAATATGGGTCACTGCTTCAGCAGGAGTTACACTTTTAAATGAGTAGCCGTCCCTGAGGCGGACAAAGAAATCGGCAAAACGGATGGGAATAATAGAGCCATATTTAAATTCTGTTTTGGCTATTTGCTTGAGCAACATGGAAAAATCGGAGAATGCACAATCTGAAATATAAAAATCAGCACCATCTTCCACCGTACCTGCATAAAGTAACATTGTTGCTGCACCCATAGATTCCCCATGAATACCTAGTATTGCATCCTCACCGATCATGGCTTTTACTGTATTAACTACAGCATCAAGATCATTTTTTTCATAGTGACCATAGCTAGTTGTTTTGCCACCAGATTCGCCATGACGCCGATGGTCAAAGATAACTGAATTATAGCCTAGCCTTTCAAATAGCCGAGCGTATTTGACGGAGTTTATTTTATTTTCTGTAACGCCGTGACATATGATGATGGTGTTATTGGTTTGTAACGGCTGAAACATAATTCCTCTAATTGTGTAGCCATTTGGTGAATCAATATTAAGTTCGCATTTCAAGTTTTTATTGTACCAAGCCTCATCAAAACGTTTGGCAGTCGTTTCTCGTTCACGAATAAATTCTGGATCTTTTTGTTGAATATACATTAATTTATTGGAAAGCGCGAAGCCGAACAGACCAGTAGCTGCAGCGGCAAGCGTTGTTGTAATACCAGAGAATAAAAGCATCTTCTTTTTCATGATAAAACACCTCCACATGCTATTTCTTATTTGTAATGTTCCCAACTGAGATTGTTTAAAACACGTCAACATTTTACAATAACTTTGGCAAAACTGCGATTATTTCTATTATCGAAAATCGTCAAAATATTTGTTAAAATATACATATCTGCTAGTAGCATATGCAGCAGTGTTGATTTTTGAACGGGGAAAAGGGGAGAATGGACATGATAAATGAGGTAGTAATCGTGAGTGCTGTTCGAACAGCTATAGGCTCATTTCAGGGGACATTAAAAGACGTACCAGCTGTAACTCTAGGTAGTATTGTTATTAAGGACGCTTTAGCACGTGCAGGAGTAGCTGGGGAACAAGTCGATGAGGTCATTATGGGGAATGTGTTATCGGCTGGTCTTGGACAAAATCCAGCTCGTCAGGCAGCGATAAAAGCTGGTTTACCAAATGAGGTGTCAGCACTAACAATTAATAAAGTTTGCGGATCAGGTTTAAAGGCTGTGCATTTAGCGACGCAAGCTATTTTAGCTGGTGATGCTGAAATTATCGTGGCTGGAGGCTTTGAAAATATGAGCCAAGCCCCTTATGTTTTAAAAAATGCGCGTGAAGGCTTCCGAATGGGCGATCAAAAGGTTGTGGATACTATGATTCATGATGGTCTATGGTGTGCATTTAATGATTATCATATGGGCATTACAGCTGAAAATTTATGTGATATGTATGAAATTTCGAGAGAAGAACAGGATGCTTTTGCAGCACGTTCTCAGCAACGTGCAGAGGCAGCAATTGCAGCTGGTAAATTTGAAAATGAAATCGTCGCTGTCGAGATTCCACAGCGTAGGGGAGAGCCTATTGTATTCGACAAGGATGAATTTCCGCGTGCAGGCGTGACAGAGGAATCTCTAGGTAAGCTACGCCCAGCATTTAAAAAAGGTGGTTCCGTAACAGCGGCTAATGCTTCAGGTATTAACGATGGAGCTGCGGCAATTGTTGTGATGTCTAAGAAAAAGGCGCAAGAGCTTGGTATTCAGCCGATGGCGATTATTACAGCCAATGCAAGTGCGGGAGTAGATCCTGCAATTATGGGAACTGGTCCAGTTAAAGCAGTCCAAAAAGCACTGGCTAAGGCAGCAACAACTTTAGAAGAAATCGATGTGATTGAAGCAAATGAAGCTTTTGCAGCACAATCGATTGCTGTTGATCGTGAATTACGCTTTAATCATGATAAACTAAATGTAAACGGGGGCGCGATTGCTCTTGGTCACCCAATTGGTGCAAGTGGAGCTCGTATTTTGGTCACACTCTTACATGAGATGGAAAAGCGTGATGCAAAAATGGGCTTAGCCACTTTATGTATCGGAGGTGGTCAAGGCGTAGCCACAGTAGTGAAGCGTCCTTGATGTCAATAAGAAGGTGAATGAAATGGGAAAGAAACGAAAACAACAGCAACAGACAAGCAATAGCATGACAGCAAGCTTGCCAAAGCAGGAGGCAGTCACATTGGCAGACCAACTAGGTGGCGATGTGCTAGCTAAATTAAAGGCGGCAAAGCAAGATTTATCCATGAAAGAACAGGCTGCAGAAGAGGAACGCCAAGCTAAACTAGCTTTTGAACGTAAGCAGCGAGAAAAAAATAAATCATTTGAAGAATTACTAAATGAGTATGGCGATAAAGGCACTAAATATTAACAAGAAAACAGTGAATTCACAATTGTGGAATCACTGTTTTTAATTGTAAGTAGAGAAGCAACAAATCATTTTGCTTCCCCTCAAATTTTAGAAAAAGCAGGGGCTACCTTGTATCAAGAAACTGAGTTTTTGATTATTGAAGATTCCTTTATTGATTTATATAAAAGACAAAAGGCTAATATAGTGCCTTTTGTCTTTTATTTTTCAACAATTTCCTGAATACAGCAACAGCACTAACAAAAATAATAGCTCCAGCTGTATCAACAAGCACATCTTGGCCGCTCATTGTACGACCTGGTGTAAAGCTTTGACGAAATTCATCAAGTATAGCAATAAATGCTGTTCCAGCAATAGCAATAGTTGCTGCGAAACGGTGTTTACCCCAAGCAAAGTATAACCCAAGCGCAATGCAGCCAAATCCGATAAAATGTGTTAGTTTACGAATTAAAAATTCGACAAATGGAAAATAACCACGTTCTTCAACTGATACGACTGTGTCCCAATAAGGGATTTTTAAAAAGGATAGTTGTTTTTCAAAAGGTTTATCTGCTAATAAATTTTTAAGCTCTGGTAAAATACTTTGTTGTTCGTAAGTCATACTAGAGGAAATAATTAGCACAACTAGACAGATGATAAAAATCAACCACTTTTTCATCGATGTTCTACATATTGTTCATTTTTTGTTAAAGTGTTTGCTGCTTCCAAGTCGGTTATAGCAGTCATGCTTTCATAGGCAGAGAGGGTCTGTGCTAGTTGCTCCTGTGAGCTTGCTCCAATTACTGTAGAAGCGATTGCAGACTCTTTTAAATTAAAAGCCAGTGCCAGTGCATGTAAATTATTATATTGTGAAGCTAAACTTGTTAACGTTGTTGTTAACTCTTCTGAAGAATAGTTGTTAAAACTTTTTACTCCCTGAAGACGTTGCTGCCAGCTATTTGTTAATAAGCCCTTAGCCACTGTGCCACGTGTTACAACAGAAGCGCCTTGGTTCGCAATAAAGTCAAACCACTCCTCGGGGCGGCGATCTAAAGCACTATATTGCATCATGACGCTTTTAGCTGAACTTGCAGGTAAAAAACGTTGCAAAACGTTTGGACGAATCGAAGAAATGCCATATTCTCGGATAAGTCCTTCTTTTTTCAAGCGCTCAAAAGTGTCGATAATCCCATCCCAATCATCTCCGATTGTACCACCGTGTAACTGATAAACATCAATGTAGTCCGTTCCTAATCGTTTCAAACTAGCATGAATAGCTTGTCTTATATAGGATGGCGAAGCATCCCATTGCCAGCCTTCTGCACCTTCAGTCCAGCGATTACCTACTTTTGTGGCAAGGATAATCTCTTGACGACGTTTCCCTAATGCCGCACCTAGGATCTCCTCATTCGTACCAAAATCATATAAATCGGCAGTGTCAAAATAATTTATGCCCGCATCTAATGCCATATCGACAATAGTTGCTGCTTGCTTTTTATCTGTGGAAAGTGACATGCCTCCTAAACTAATTTCTGAAATGAATATTTCACTAGTGCCTAGCTGCCTCTTTTTCATGAAACGACCTCCTTCGATTTCTCTACTTGTAATGGTACAATGAACATATCTGAAGGACAAGCGAGGTTATCGTCTATGAAAAAGTTTGAGGAAAAAACGACAAAAACGACACCCATCTATGACGGAAAAATTGTAAAGCTACAGGTTGATGATGTCATATTACCAAATGGTCAGGTTGCAAAGCGTGAAATTATCAAGCATCCTGGAGCGGTTGCGGTAATTGCTGTGACGGATGAGGGTAAATTAGTGTTAGTGGAGCAATATCGAAAGGCACTTGAACGTTCTATTGTTGAAATTCCAGCGGGGAAACTTGAACCTGGTGAAGAACCAGCGATGACAGCTCGCCGTGAATTAGAGGAAGAGACAGGCTACGGCGCGCATAGCCTTACATACTTACAAACATTTGCAACGTCACCGGGGTTTGCAGACGAGATCATTCATCTATATGTAGCGAAGGATTTGTATATCATCGACAATAAAGCAGCGTTAGATGAGGATGAGTTTGTCGAACTTTTAGAAGTTTCGTTGGAAGAAGCACAATCAATGGTAGGGGATCGACGTATTTTTGATGCTAAAACTGCATTTGCTGTACTTTGGCTTGCTACCTATTTAGAAAATAATCTTTAGCATAATAGAGACGGACGAGCATAAGCTGTACAAACCTTGATAGAAAAGGAGCATGTTTATGTCTCGTACGGTGTCTATATTTTATCACGCTTCCATCATTGCAGTTAGCTTTGTTTGTGGCGTTATTTTCTTTCATATTTTTGGTGGATCGAAAGCGGAACCGTTTATTTTATTTATAGAACCTCGTTTAGCTGATGGGGACAGGCATTCGATTTTTCATTTAGTGCTTCCTGTTGCCATTTCCATAGGTCTTGTATTAATACTAGCAACTCACAGTGTGTTAAAAATTTTAGTACGTGTAACTGTAGCCATGCGTGCAACTTTTTTTGGCTTTAGTTCTGTATTTTTATTACAAAAACTTGAAGCTTTTTGGCTTTATACGATTTGGTGGTTTCCATTTCAGCTTATCTATTGTATATTGTTGCTAGTCCTATGCAATTTACTTGTACCCGCTTGGTCAAAGCGAAAAATCGGGAAACAAGTATCTGGTCGGACAATTTTGTTGAATTTTATCGCATTTTTCATCATAATAGTTGCTGAGTTTATTGTTGTTTCATATGTGTTAAAATGATGGATTTAATAGACAGAGATTGTGATCAGATAAAAAAGTAAAAGCGTGTTAGAAATCTATTCACTATCTTGTAATAGGATTTACTCCTTTGGTATAATGGAAAGAGTTTAGGGGGGCGTCACATGGAGAGCCGAATTGATCGTATAAAAAAACAGTTGCATAGTGCTAGTTACAAGCTGACGCCGCAGCGAGAAGCAACAGTTGCTGTCTTGCTTGAGCACGAAGAAGACCACCTAAGTGCTGAGGATGTATATCTTTTAGTAAAAGAAAAAGCACCAGAGATTGGTCTAGCGACTGTTTATAGAACGTTAGAATTATTAACTGAGCTCAAAATTGTCGACAAAATCAACTTTGGCGATGGCGTGTCGCGCTATGACCTACGCCAAGAGGGAGCTGCCCATTTCCACCATCATCTAGTTTGCATTGAATGTGGAGCTGTTGATGAAATTCAAGAAGATTTACTTGAAGATGTGGAAGCCGTTGTTGAAAAGCGTTGGAACTTTATCATAAAGGATCACCGACTAACTTTCCACGGCATATGCTGGCGCTGTCATGATAAAAACGACGAATCGAATGAAGAAAATTAACGAAAAGCTGTCTGTTTTAATCTCTAGTATAGATTAAATCGGGCAGTTTTTTGTTTTTTTATGAAATAATCATCCTTATTATCGTTGGTTTATGTCGAATGGAGGGGGCTTTAGCACATTTCTAATAGCCATGCTAAAATAGAAAATAATTGACAGTGAGGGGGCGTTGTGATGAATGAATTTCAATACGCAGTAGAGGATTATATCCATTTTATCCAAGTGGAACGGCAATTATCTGTTAATACATTAGCATCCTATCGCCGAGATTTAGAAAGCTATGTAAATTTTTTGCAAAATGCAGAGGGTATGGCTAATTTTAACCATATAGAAAGAACGACCATACTACGACATTTAGAGCAACTACGCGTACAGGGGAAGACAAGCCGTACGATTGCTCGCCATATTTCATCTATTCGTAGTTTTCACCAATTTTTACTACGAGAAAAGCGTGCTGAATCAGATCCAACGGTCCATTTAGAAATGCCAACAATTGAGCAAAAATTACCGAATATTTTATCTATAGAGGAAATCGAAGCCTTATTGACTGCGCCGAATAGAAGTAAGCCACAAGGTATCCGTGATTTAGCGATGCTGGAACTATTATATGGTTCGGGTATGCGAATCAGTGAGCTTATAGCCTTAGATTTAGCAGACATTCATTTAACAATGGGATTTGTTCGCGTATTTGGGAAGGGTGGAAAAGAAAGAATCATTCCACTTGGCAAAAGTGCTTTATCAGCCATAAGTACCTATTTAAATAATGCTCGTGGTCAATTACAGGGAAAATATCCAAAAACTGATGCGTTTTTTATTAATCAAAGAGGGAAACGTTTAACAAGACAAGGTTGTTGGAAATTAATGAAGGAGCATGCTTTAAAGGCAGGCATCCAACATGAGTTAACACCACATACATTGCGTCACTCTTTTGCTACTCATTTAGTCGAAAATGGGGCTGATTTACGTGCTGTACAAGAGATGCTAGGTCATGCAGATATTTCAACAACGCAAATTTATACACATATTAGTAAAACAAGATTATCGGAAGTATATAAGCAATTTCATCCACGTGCTTAAAAATTTCAGAAAATTTTTTCGGTCGGATGTCTGACCTTTATTTTTCGCATTTTTTTGGTAAAATAGAGTCATGAGATTGGAGGCAATAATGATGAATAAACCGTTTAACAAAATCCATGTCGTTGTAATGGACTCTGTAGGTATTGGTGAAGCGCCAGATGCTGCAAATTTTGGCGATGTAGGAGCACATACATTAGGACACATCGCTGAAAAAATGAATGGGCTTACAATGCCAGTAATGGAGTCAATGGGTTTGGCAAATATTGAGCCGCTGCAAGGAATGCAAGCGACAAACGAGCCGAAAGCATACTATGGGAAAATGCAAGAAGCTTCTGTTGGGAAAGATACGATGACAGGGCATTGGGAAATTATGGGTTTAAATATTGATAAGCCCTTTAAGGTGTATCCTGATGGATTTCCTGCAGAGTTGATTGCTGAGCTAGAAAAACGTACGGGTCGTAAAGTACTCTGCAATCAACCAGCGAGTGGTACGCAGGTTATAGAAGATTTCGGTAAAGAGCATATGGAAACTGGAGCAATTATTGTCTATACATCAGCTGATCCGGTATTACAAATTGCTGCACACGAGGAAATTATACCATTAGAGGAATTATATAAAATCTGTGAAATTGCGCGTGAATTAACATTACAGCCCGAGTATTTAGTCGGTCGTGTAATCGCACGTCCATTTATAGGTACGCCAGGGGACTTCTCCCGTACTTCAAATCGACATGACTATGCGCTGAAGCCATTTGGTCGTACAACGATGAATGTCTTAAAGGACGCGGGCTTAGATGTAATTGCAATTGGTAAAATCTCTGATATTTTCAATGGTGAAGGTGTCACAGATGCTGTACGTACTAAAAATAATACGGATGGAATGGACAAATTTGCTGCAGTTGTCCGCCGTGATTTCCATGGAATGAGCTTCCTAAACTTAGTAGACTTTGATGCTAATTTTGGACACCGTCGTGATCCACTAGGCTACGGACAGGCATTGGAAGAATTCGACGCGCGACTGACAGAAGTTACGAGTGCAATGTCAGAGGATGACTTATTAATTATTACAGCAGACCACGGAAATGATCCAACCTTCCACGGTACAGATCATACACGCGAGTATGTACCGTTAATTGTCTATTCTCCACGTTTTAATGGTGGTGCAGAACTAGAGCTTCGTGAAACTTTTGCAGATATTGCAGCTACAGTGGCTGAGAACTTCCAAGTAGAAGCACCAGCATTTGGTAAAAGTTTCTTACAAGAATTGAAATAGGGGGTTTTTCGAATGAATATGGTGCAATTGTTTGAAAAGAAAAAACAAGGATTAGAGCTCTCACAAGCTGACATTCAGTATTTTGTTGATGGCTATACGGCAGGTTCCATTCCTGATTATCAAGCAAGCTCACTCTTAATGGCGATTCGACTTCTAGGAATGTCTGATGATGAAACGTTTTATTTAACAAAAGCAATGATTGAATCAGGGGATGTCATTGATTTAACGTCTATTGAGGGTTTTAAAATTGATAAACACTCAACAGGTGGCGTTGGTGATAAAGTCACACTTGTAGTCACACCTATAATTGCATCTCTAGGAATTCCGGTAGCTAAGTTTAGTGGTAAAGGTCTAGGCATTACAGGTGGTACAATCGATAAGTTAGAGTCCATCCAAGGCTTCAAAACAGAGCTTTCCTCACAAGAATTCATTGATAATGTCAATCGACATAAAATTGCAGTTGCTGGGCAAACAGGTAATCTTGTACCAGCCGACAAAAAGTTGTATGCATTAAGAGATGTGACAGGCACGGTGGATTCGATCCCATTAATTGCTGCATCTATTATGAGCAAAAAAATCGCTAGTGGTGCAGATGGTATTGTGCTAGATGTTAAATGTGGTTCAGGTGCGTTTATGAAAACGCAAGAAGAAGCACAGCGATTAGCTGATACAATGACAGCGATTGGGGAAAAACTTGGACGCAGAGTCGTTGCCCATATTAGTGATATGGATAATCCTCTTGGTAAAATGATTGGTAATAAGCTTGAGGTATTAGAAGCCTATGCATTATTAAGTGGTCGTATGGAAGAAACACATGAGGATTTACTAGATGAATGTGTAGTCATTGCTTCTTTAATGTATCAAGTTGCCGCAGGTGTTGATGAAGCAGAAGCAACTGCCGCAGTTAAGCGCGTACTAGCAGATGGTTCTGCGGCTGCGAAATTTGAGGAGTTTATTGTTGCACAAGGTGGGGACGTATCAGATATTGTACAAAATGAAACGGCCCATAAAGTTTCAGTTGCGGCAGTGACGGAAGGTACTGTGGAAACGATTAATGCCCTTTTAGTTGGTGAAGCTAGTGTTAGTCTAGGTGCTGGACGTTTAACAAAGGAATCCACGCTTGATTACGATGCAGGCATTCAACTGGTAGCTAAAAAAGGCGATCGTGTAAAAAATGGGGATATTATTGCTTATTTATATGCCAATAACCAAATCAATCAAGATACAATTCTTAAAATACAGCAAGCTTATACAATTGTATAAAATTTCTTTTGCGAGAGCTCTCACAGACGAGGGTTCTCGTTTTTTTGTTGTTCCACCATTAAACCTATGAAATGTTTACATTTCGTATAAATTTCATATTGAGATAACTGCCGCTTGTTTAAAACACGTTCACTTATCCCATACTGCACGTAAACCTAAAAAGCTATAAGTATGTCGATTTGACACTATTTCAGAAGACTTTGCACTAGTTCTGTCAACCGCAAGGATTCAGCGTATTAAATGTGGAATTGCACGAGGAGGAGGCGATGTTCATGCATTTTCAATTAGAAATGGTCACAAGAGAGACAGTCGTTATACGTTTATTTGGGGAGCTCGATCATCATGCAGTAGAGCAAATTCGAGCGAAAATTTCTGCAGCAATTTTCCAAGGCACTGTGACGACCATCATTTGGAACTTAGAAGGGCTATCTTTTATGGATAGTTCGGGAGTAGGTTTAGTGCTTGGTCGTATGCGTGAGTTAGAGGCAGTTGCTGGGCGAACTATTTTATTGAATCCATCGCCAACCATGCGAAAAGTTTTTCAATTTTCAGGTTTAGGGCCTTGGATGATGGATGCAACAGAGGAACAAGCGATTGATCGCGTAAGGGGGATTGTAAATGGATAACGAAATGACATTAACTTTTTTAGCACTTAGTGAAAATGAAGCCTTAGCCCGTGTTGCGGTCACAGGCTTTATTGCTCAATTAGACCCAACTATTGATGAGCTGTCTGAATTTAAAACAGTTGTCTCAGAAGCAGTTTCCAATGCCATTATTCATGGCTATGAAGAGGATGGCAAGGGTGTTGTCACTGTTCATGCTAAACGTGAAGATGACGTTGTAACGGTGTCTGTAATGGATAAAGGGATAGGAATTGAAGATGTGAGTCAAGCAATGGAGCCGTTATTTACAACAAAAAGTGTAATGGAGCGCTCAGGTATGGGCTTTACGATTATGGACAGTTTTTCTGATCAGCTAACAGTCATGTCCAAGTGGCGAGAAGGAACAACTGTAACATTTACGAAGAAATTTTACACAGTTCGGACAGCGGTAATGTGAGGGTATCATCGTGAAGCCGTTAGAACAGTCGTCCGAAAAGCTTTTGTCTCAGGAGGAAATGCGTGATTTAATAGCACGCGCACAGCAGGGCGATCATGAGGCTCGTAAACGAATGGTAGAAGGCAATACGAGGCTTGTATGGTCCATTGTTCAACGTTTTACAACGAGAGGTGTTGAGCTCGAGGATTTATTCCAGATAGGCTGCATAGGACTCATGAAATCAGTAGATAAGTTCGATTTATCGTATGATGTTAAATTTTCAACCTATGCAGTACCTATGATTATTGGTGAGATTCAACGCTTTTTAAGGGATGATGGCATGGTGAAGGTGAGTCGCTCTATTCGGGAGCTGAACTTTAAAATCCGACATGCTACAGACGAATTTATTAAAAGGAATGAACATCCGCCAACGATTCAGGAGCTGGCTCAAGTACTTGGTGTGACAACCGAGGAAATTGTGACAGCATCAGATGCATTGAGAGATCCAGCCTCTCTACATGAGCAATTGTATGAAAGTGAAGGAGATTCCATCACATTGATGGATCAAATGAAGGATGAAAAATCCGAGCAACCATTTGATTATATCCCCCTTAAAGAAGTGCTTACAAGGCTTGAACCGAGAGAACAGTCTATCATTTATTTACGGTATTTTTCAGATTGCACGCAAACTGAAATTGCAAATAGGCTAGGCATATCACAGGTGCAAGTATCCCGTTTGGAGAAAAAAATTCTAGCTCAATTAAAAAGCTGGATGGCTACAAGCGCAACTGTGGAGCAAGAAGTAATAAAAAAAGACATCTAAGAAAATGGTGACAGCATGACAAATAAATTATTTAGCAGCTTAGAAGAAGCCGAAGATTTTCTTAAGGAGCAATTTGGTGACGGCGAATCATTTGACGTTGGGATTAAGCATTTATTTGTCAAAGATTTGCCGGTTCTTTGCGCCTATATTAGTGGCCTTGTGGATGGCGAAGCCCTAACACAATTACTTTCAAACATGCTCCCTGATGAGGACTATGACATCGATGTGGAGGATGAGAAGGAGTATTTTGAGTCCTATTTTAACTTTCACGGACGTTCAGAGGAAACCGAGCGTAAAGCTTATTTATTAGCCATTTTAAGCGGGCAAGTGACCTTTATTACTAAAAGTGGCTATTGCTACATTGCCGAGCTCAGAAACTATCCAGGACGTTCCCCTGAGGAGCCCGACAATGAAAAGGTAATACGTGGCTCAAGGGATGGTTTTACAGAAGGAATATCTCAAAATACGGCTTTAATTCGTAGGCGTATTCGCAATAGTAATTTACGTTTCGAGCTACATAAAATATCCAAAATCGGCCAAACCGACGTCGCAATAGCGTATATGAAGGATATTGCCAATGAAGATATGCTCGAAAAATTACGACAGCGCCTTGACCAGATTAACCACGATGGTTTAACAATGGCTGATAAATCATTAGAAGAATGGCTGTTTAAGCAAAAATTCCATCCAGTTCCGTTTGTTCGTTACACGGAAAGGCCAGATATTGCTGCGGCGCATTTACTGGAAGGGCATATCGCCATAATGGTAGATACTTCACCATCTGTTATTCTTGTGCCAATTACAATTTTCCATTTACTGCAGCATGCGGAGGAATATAGACAGGCGCCATTAGTTGGAACATTTGTACGTTTTATGCGGTATTTCGGCGCTATTATGGGTTTACTTTTATTACCTTTGTGGTATGTATTTGCAACAAATGAATCATTGCTGCCAGAGGCTCTTTCTTTTTTAGGGACCCAGGAGAAATCGCATGTACCCTTATTACTGCAAATACTTATTGCAGATATTGGTATTGAATTTTTGAGGATGGCCGCCATTCATACCCCAACACCGCTGTCTACTGCGATGGGCTTGGTTGCGGGGGTAATTATTGGTCAAATCGCGATCGATGTGGGACTATTCTCAGCAGAGGTTGTACTCTATACAGCGGTTGCAGCTATTCTCATCTTTATTATCCCGTCCTATGAGCTAAGTATATCCATAAAAATATTTAGGCTGTTCTTATTGATTATGGTAGGTATTTGGGGCGTTAATGGTTTATTCATTGGCATATTCTTAGTGTTTACGTATTTATGTTCATTACGACCAATGCAGGCACCATATTTTTGGCCGCTTGTCCCATTCTTCCCAATGGCGATGCTACGTGTTCTTATTCGTTTCCCAATGACGGCAGATGCATTAAGACCTTATGTAGTTGCTTCCAAACAGCGAAAAAGATCATAGGAGCCGTTGCACTCGATTTTTTCATGTGATAAAGTTCACATATAGTATTTTGTGATTTTTGCAAAAATTATTTTCATTCAGCAAAAGGGAGGTTTTATACATAGGCCACTTGAAGCTGGATGAAATTAATTTTTGGTGGGACTACTTTATTACCATAGGGTAGATCCTACCATATTTCTGTAAAAGTGACAGAATGGAACGAAGTGAAAAGGGAGAGATGCACATGCATTTATATGGAACACAAGCGATTTCTGAGAATGGTCATTTAACAATTGGACAGGTAGACACACTAGAGCTTGCCAAAGAGTACGGTACACCACTTTTTGTGTATGATACTGCACTTATTCGGAAGCGTGCTCGCAGCTTTATCGATACGTTTAAAAAACTAGGCGTAAAAGCAGAAGTAGCTTATGCTTCAAAGGCATTTGCATGTGTAGCTGTGTATCAATTAGCAGCAGAAGAAAACCTATCTTTGGATGTTGTATCAGGTGGAGAATTATTTACAGCTATAAAAGCAGGTTTTCCAGCTGAGCGCATTCATTTCCATGGCAATAATAAAAGCATTGCAGAATTAGAGCTAGCTTTTGACTCCAAAATCGGTTGTATTGTTGTAGATAATTTCTATGAGATTCAGCTTTTGAAAGAAATATCTGAACGTCGCCAACAAAAAATGCGTATATTACTACGTGTTACACCAGGGGTTGAAGCACATACGCATGATTTCATTACGACAGGTCAAGCTGATTCAAAATTTGGTTTTGACTTAAACAATGGTCAAGCGGATGAGGCATTCCAACAAACATTTAACCATGAATTCTTAGAGCTATTAGGCTTACATTGTCACATCGGCTCACAAATTTTTGACACTGCTGGCTTTGGGTTAGCAGGAGAAAAATTGATTGACAAAATTTCTGATTGGAACAAGGCTCACGGATTTACATGTACTGTGTTAAACTTAGGTGGGGGCTTTGGTATTCGTTATACTGAAGAAGATGCACCGCTTGAACCGCAAGTATATGTAGAGGACATGATTACAGTAGTGAAAAACAAAGCAACTGTACTTGGACTAAAAATGCCAGAAATTTGGATTGAACCAGGTCGATCACTTGTCGGTGATGCAGGAACATCTCTTTATACAATCGGATCACAAAAAACAGTACCAGATGTGCGAAAATATATTGCAGTTGATGGTGGGATGAGTGATAACATCCGCCCAGCATTATATGACGCTAAGTATGAGGCAATCATTGCAAGTAAAGCGAATGAACCGAAAAATGAAATTTATACTGTTGCTGGTAAATTATGTGAATCTGGCGATAAATTAATTATTGATGCTAAACTACAAGACGCAGCTTCAGGTGATGTTTTAGCCATTTTCTGTACAGGTGCATATGGTTATTCTATGGCAAGTAACTATAACCGTGTTCCTAGACCTGCTGTTGTATTTGTAGAGAATGGACAGCATCAATTAGCTATTCGCCGCGAAAGTTATGAAGATATTGTGCAAAACGATCTCCCGCTAACTTTAAAAAAGGGTGAGTAAATTTGAGAAAGAATAAATGGGTATTACTAGCATCCATTTCAACTTTTATTGTGTTGTGGGGTATTGTCTATTGGGTGTTGGCGTCTAAAGGAATTCTCGGACCTGGTTCGTAAGACAGAAATTGGCTTGCGGTAAAAGTACAAATCGTGTAGGATAGTCAAAGATTATGTACAGCTAGAAAAAGAGGGAATAGACAAATATGTTAATTCGATATAAAAAAGCTTTAGAGAAAATAGCAATGGGGCTACTTTCGTTTATGCCGAACGAAAAAGACGTAAAAAAGCTTACCGAGACCATCCACTCCTATGAAAATGATGATAACTGGGTTTTATACTTATGGAAAAAAAATGATGAATACGTTGGCATTGTTGGGCTGGTAACAGATGAGAATAATACTGCTACGATCCAACATGTATCTGTTGTGCCTTCCTATAGAGGCGAGGGTGTTGCGAAGGAAATGCTTCAGGAAATAGGAGTGCTAGGTCAATATGAACATGTACGCGCGACAGATGAAACACGTCAATTAGTTCAAAAATGTATCAATTGCATCGAAAAAAAAGCAGACGAGTAACATCGTCTGCACATACTGTAGACAAAAGCCATCGAGCATTCACACTCTCGATGGCTTTTGCCATTCTCAATTGGTAATTACTGTAGAGATAACGACTCTAAATGACTACGTCTCATCCCTTGAATAGTACTTGGGTTATCAGCGTTTTAGCATCCCAAAAGTTTCGTTGATTGAAACAAAGCCGACTCCTGCGGAAAAAGCGAGGGAATCGAAATTCAGGATATCACGAAGCTAAGGAAGCGATGAAATCAGCACATCTTCGCCAGCGGTGCACGTAGTGGAAATTAACGTCTACCTTTTCTTTGTTTACTTTCTTGTCGCTCTGCAAGTATATGTGAGCGATCTCTTAGCATATGCTTATGAAGAAGATAGTTTGAGTTACTATAGGGTAAAATTTGTATACGGGCTATTGTTAATTCCAGCAACTTAGGTGAAAGGGGGAGCTGGAATGCATGAAAGGACTTGCCTGTTTGAATCGCGGCAAGACAATTTTTTATTTCTGTCAGGAGTTGATAGTAACTAATTTCATGGAAAAAGATATGATCTTCATTTTGTTGAAAATTATAAAGTGCTTTTTCTAAAATTCGTATAGCGCCAGTATCATTACCACGCCGCCAATGGTATAAGCCTGTTGCAAGTTGTACATAGCCAACCAATGGGTGCATTTTATCACCAGGCGCGATTTCCTTCCAATATTCCTCAAGCACTTCATGGCATTCAAAAAAATCCTGATTGCCATTAAAATAAGCGCAGTAATCAATAAATAAAGTATGATGCTGTGGATGCATTTTGAACTCCTTTCCACTATACTATAAGAACATAGAATCTCAGGGTGGTAAAATTATGTCTTACGAAGTAAAATTAGATGCCTTTTCAGGGCCTCTTGATCTATTATTGCATTTAATTCACAGGTTGGAAATTGATATCTATGATATCCCAATGGCTGAAATCACACAACAATATATCGACCATATACATGCCATGCAAGTATTGGAGTTAAATGAAGCAAGCGAATATTTAGTAATGGCCGCAACACTGCTAGCGATTAAAAGCCGAATGCTATTACCTATTCATGAGGGCGAAATGGAAGATGCCGAATTGGAAGTTGATGGCCCAGACCCGCGTGAGGAACTGGTGCAACGATTAATCGAGTATAAGAAATATAAGGAAGCTGCCAGCAATTTGCAAGAGCTTGAAACAGATCGAGCGCAGGTATTTACAAGGCCACCTGCTGATTTAACCGGCTTAGCATCGGACGAACAAATGGCTTTGTTTGATTTGAATGTGAATATTTATGATATGCTTGGAGCATTTCAAAAATTGATGCGTCGAAAGAAATTAAAGAAACCTCTTAAAACGACAGTAACGAGGCAAGAACGGTCAGTGAAGGATCAAATGCGTTCGGTTGTAGATTCTTTGCGATTAACAGGTGGACGTGCATCATTTTTCGAGCTTTTTCCCTATGAAGATAAGCCGACACTTATTTTGACGTTTGTATCCCTTCTTGAATTGATGAAACGTCAGGTCGTCATCGTAGAGCAAGATGGTAACTTTGAAGAATTAACAGTTACCTTACAGAAGGAGGAATGGGAAAATGACGAAAACATTGATGTTACAGAGTAGAATTGAAGCCTTATTGTTCGTTGTCGGAGATGATGGCTTAACAATTAAACAACTTTCTCAGCTGTTAGGTGAACAAGATGAGATGATAGTACAGGCAATGGATGCCTTGCGAAAAGTCTATGAGGAAGATTTAGCTAGAGGAATAACTGTGAAAGAAATGGCAGGCGTTTTTCAGCTTATTACAAAATCAGATTTAGCAGATACTATTCAAAAATTGGTAGAAAATCCAACTGCACAATCCTTATCCCAGGCTTCTCTTGAGGTTTTAGCGATTGTAGCCTATAAACAACCAATTACTAGGGTAGCTATAGAAGATTTACGAGGTGTAAAATGTGAAAGACCTATACAGACTTTAGTATCAAGAGGGTTGATTAAAGAGGTAGGGCGTTCAGAAGGAACTGGACGTGCTATCCTATATGGAACAACTAAAGAATTTTTACACTATTTTGGTTTAAACAGTGTAGAGGAAATGCCACCTCTGCCAGAGGAGGAGTTTGCAGAAACTGAGCAAGAAACCGATTTATTTATGACCAAATTCCAAGAAGCTTTTAATGGTGCAAAGTAATGTATAGGAATAATGCATAACGACCAACATAAATCTATACTTTCCTATCATATTGAATAAGGAGTGGCTCGTTGCTTCGGTTATTTCGATTAATAATGTTGATGATCATTGTGTTAATGGTAATACTTCCTCAATCAAGCTTTGCGAGAGGAGGAAGTGGCTATGCGGTCTTAGATGGAGAGACAGGTCGCGTGTTAATAGGTTCAAATAGTAATGAACGGCTACCAATTGCTAGCTTAACGAAAATTTGGACGGCACTTGTGGCTATCGAAAATAGTGATTTGCAAGAGGAAGTTGTCATCTCACCAAAGGCTGCCATGGCTGAGGGAAGTTCTATTTATTTGCAGGCAGGCGAAACGGTAACCGTAGAAACGTTATTATATGGTTTAATGCTTCGTTCAGGCAATGATGCTGCGACAGCTTTAGCAGAGCATGTAGGGGGTTCTGTTGAAGGCTTTGTCAAATTAATGAATGAAAGAGCCGTTATTGCGGGTCTTACCAATACGGTTTTTATGAACCCCTCTGGCTTACATCATGAAGAGCATTTATCTTCTGCAAGAGATACTGCTGAGATGCTAAGAGTCGCTTTACAAAATAAAACATTTGAGAAAATTGCCTCAACGGTTCTTTATAAAGCGAATACGGTTAACGGAATGCTATGGGAGAATAAGCATCGACTATTAAGAGAAGGCTCAGGGATGGCTGCGGAAATTGATGATGAAACAGAACAACCTGTGAGTTCTTTAAAATCTGCTACTGGAGTTGCCTATGCTGGTAAAACAGGTTTTACAAAGGTAGCTGGTCGTACGCTTGCAACAGCCTTTCAAAAGGATGGGCAAACCTGTATTGTTGTCACGTTAAATGAATCGGATGATTGGAATGTTCATCGAAGCTTTTCTAATCAAGTGTGGAGAGATTACGATCTTGAAACAGTGGTGAAGAAGGGCAAATACAACGTTAATAAAAAATTGGCTATTCGATTAGAAGAGCCTGTTCGCCTGCAATTAAATAAAGAGGAAAAAGAGCAAGTGCGGCAAGTTTTACACGTTTCAAGAAAACGTCAGGAAGCTGTCTTATCAATCTTTTTAGGTGAAGAACGTATTTATGCAATACCAGTAAAAGTTGAATCAGCGGATCGTTGAAAAAACGATTTGCTGATTTTTTTGTTATATAAGCGGTTGAAATGAATAAGGATATATGATGCGAGAATATCTATTTCCTTAAAATTAATCTAATCAAAGCTTAGCAACTTGGGGTAGCAATGGAAAAATATAAAATTACTCTTGATTACGTTCAAAATAAGAGTGCAAACAGAGCATATAAACATTTTTTTTAAAACGATTTGCTTACTGGTAAAAAGAGTATACTACTAGAAGGGTAAAATAAAATTTTTATTCCTACTATTGCTAAATGTGCTAAAGAAAAATTATTACGAATACTCCAACAATGATTGTGAAATTTGTTTTTCTTTAATATTGCGCTAAAGTATGACATAATTTTCACAGATTAGCGGGAAAATTAACCCTATTCAATTGAACGAGAAATCGATTTTCAACGAAATTGTTAATGTGAAAGAAAACTAGAGGTGAAGAAATGGAAAGATTACAGAAAGTCATTGCTTATGCGGGTGTTGCTTCGAGGCGAAAAGCAGAGCAATTGATAGTAGAAGGTAAAGTAAAAGTGAACGGTATAGTTGTCCGTGAATTAGGCACAAAGGTGTCTAACTCAGATACAATTGAAGTGGAAGGCGTAAAGCTTGAAAAAGAAGATAAAGTTTATTTCTTACTTTATAAACCACGTGGCACTATTTCGGCCGTGACAGATGATAAAGGACGCAAAACTGTCACAGATTTATTTCATCATATTCCGCAACGTATTTTCCCAGTGGGTCGTCTTGATTATGATACATCTGGATTATTGCTATTAACAAATGATGGAGAATTTTCCTATATGTTAACGCATCCAAAATTTAAAATTGACAAAACGTATATCGCACGTGTCAAAGGCATTCCAACAATTGAAGGTCTGAAAAAGCTTCAACGTGGTATTAAATTAGAGGATGGAAAGACAGCACCAGCCAAAGTAAGTATGACATCCTTTGACGAAAATGCTGGCAAGGCAATTTGCGAAATTACGATTCATGAAGGCCGTAATCGCCAAGTTCGACGTATGTTTGAAGCTATTGGTACACCAGTTGTCAAATTAAAACGTGAACGATTTGCCTTTTTAGATTTATACGGACTTGCACCAGGTGAATTCCGTGAATTGTCTAAGCATGAAGTCAAGCAATTGCGTGTGTTAGCAGAAACAGGGAAACTGGATTAAAAGAACTTGCCAGAAGAAAGTGAGGATACTTTAAAAGGAATAAAAACTATTTTCACTTTCTTTTTGGTGAAATCGTTCATAAATCATTCATAATTAATAGCTAAGTGTTTTTGTATCATTTTGCTATAATAGGTGAGAATAGTACGCCTAGTTACATTTTAGCCAGAAGAGCTTAACACATCGTTGACGTACAATTTTCATAGATGTTTTTACATACGTAAAGACGTTTATAAATTGAAAAAGTTCTATGCTAAAGTCTTTATAATGTAAAAAGCTTCATGTCTACAATGTTTACGCAAAGTCGTAAATGATAGGGGGTTTATTAACTTGGAGAAAAAGAAAAAGCGTCTCGTACTACGAACGGTCATTTTAGCAGTATTAGCATTGGCAATCGGGTACACGGTTTATGGAACAGCAACAAAGGAAAAAGTAGAGTTAGTAGCAGTTGGCTCAGAAGCACCTGACTTCACGTTAGTAGATTTAGACGGTGAAAAACATAAATTGTCGGATTATAAAGGACAAGGGGTATTTTTAAATTTCTGGGGAACTTGGTGTAAGCCATGTGAAAAGGAAATGCCTGCGATGGATAGACAGTATCAAATATTTAAAGATCAAGGTGTACAAACTTTAGCGGTTAATATCGCTCAAACGGATTTTGAAGTACAGAATTTTGTCGATCGATATAAATTGTCTTTCCCGGTAGTTATTGATAAAACAAAAAGTGTTATGACTGCTTATAACGTAGGTCAACTACCTGCTACAGTGTTAATTGATCCAGAAGGAAAAGTCGTAAAAATTATTACTGGTGAAATGACAGATGCAAATATTGCTTCGTACATGGAATTAGTGAAGCCGAAATAAGGAGTAAATGACGATGGAAAAAATCATTTGTGCTTGTGGTCATAGTAACCCTTACGGCACGAAGCTCTGTGAGAAATGTGGTCGTCCTTTAACGGAAGAAGAGAAGCAAAATAAAGTTGTTGATATGCGTTATGACGGTACTGCCATTCGTTCTAAAACGTATAACAAATCGATTATCGACAAAATTTGGAATTTCTTCTCTAGTGTTAAAGTTGGTATATCTTTAATTATTATCACATTAATTGCTGCTTCAATCGGAACATTACTACCACAAGAGTTTTATGTAAAAGCCTCTGATATAGAGAAGGGAGCTTATTACGCTGACGTATATGGTACGTTTGGTAAAATTTATTACACGCTAGGACTCTCAGATTTATACAGTTCATGGTGGTTCCAAATTTTAGTTGGTATGCTAGCTGTATCAATTATTGTAGCGAGTCTAGACCGAGGGATCCCACTCTATAAATCACTAAAGAATCAGCGTGTTAAAAGACATGAAAGCTTTATGAAGCGTCAACGTATTATTAGTGAAGGTCAAATAACGGCTGACGCAGAGGAGACGCTTGATAAAGTGGCTCAAAAAATGACTGAAATGAGATACTCTGTTCGTCGAGATGGTAGCGCTCTCTTAGCTGAAAAAGGTCGCTTTTCTCGTTACGGTCCGTACATAAACCATGTCGGTCTCATTATCTTCTTAAGTGGGGTTATGTTACGTCTTATCCCAGGATTTTATGTTGATGAATCAATATGGGTCCGCGAGGGAGAGACACGTGCTATTACTGGCATGGACGGTTATTTCATTGAAAACAAAGATTTTATTTTAGAAACTCACGATAATGAACCTCAAGGAGAGCAAGTAAAACAGGGTGTTAACGTGGTTGCTAAAAACTTCCAAACTGATATTACGCTTTACAAACAGCCTAAAGATGCAATCCCTGGCGATACGGAAAATTTAGAAAAAGTTAAAGATTATTCGATTCGTGTCAATCACCCATTAAAAGAAGATGGCTTCGCTCTTTATCAAATGGATTATCGTCTGAATGAATTAAAGCAAATGAATTTTGAATTAATTAATAAGGCGAGTGAAAAATCACTTGGTAAAGTGGAAATTGATTTAACAAATCCTAAAAAAGAATATGATTTAGGTAATGGGTCTTCCGTGCAAATTCTAGTTTATACACCAGATTTTGATGGCTTTGAAAATGGAGAACCTCAAACAAAAACATCGATTCCAAATAATCCGGCATTTTTATTTAAAATGACTACGCCAGAAACACCAGAAGGCGAAGTAAGTTTTGTGGAAATTATGCAGCCACCACTAGAACCACTGGGCGAAAATAAATATAGAATGAAATTTGCTGCTGCTGAGATGCGTGATATGTCAGGTATTACGGTCCGTAAAGATAGTACAATTCCTATCTTATTTGTTGGTGGAGTTATCTTTATGATTGGTGTCGTAATTGGATCATACTGGAATCACCGTCGTTTATGGCTTCAAGTTGAGCCGGATGGCCGTGTTTTAATGGCTGCCCATGTTAATAAAAATATGTTCAGCATGAAGAAGGATTTAGATGCTGTTACAGCATTTGCTGCATTGCCTCCGTACAAAGATCAGTTAGAGAAAGAAGAGGCTGGCGAAGAGTCCACGGATGGTGGCATTAAAGAAAAGGAAGGTGACAACACCTTATGAGTTTGATTGACATAAGTGGAAACCTGTTATTTGTAGCTTTTATTGCTTATTTAGTTGCGACGTTATTATTTGGTGGTTCCATTAAGCAAGGGAATGCTACGGGTAAAAACACGGGTAAATGGGGTAAGCTTGCCATTGTGGTAACAATTATTGGATTTGTATCACAGCTTGCCTACTTTATTACACGATGGATTTATACTGGACATGCGCCAGTAAGTAATATGTTTGAATTTACAACTGCCTTTGGTATGTTCATTGTTGGTGCGTTTATTTTAATTTACTTTATTTATCGTTTATCTGCACTTGGATTAGTAGCATTACCAGTAGCACTTTTAATTATCGCTTATGCTTCGATGTTCCCGAAAGAAGTAAGTCCATTAGTGCCCTCATTACAAAGCCATTGGTTAACAATTCACGTAATTACAGCGGCATTAGGGCAATCTATTTTAGCGATCAGTGCTGTGGCTGGACTTATTTACTTATTAAAGGTTGTAGATTTAACGAAGCCTTCTAAACAGCGATTTTGGTTAGAAGCCGTTATGTACTGTCTTGTAGTAGTTGTTGGGTTTGTCGCTGTGACATCTACATTCAGTGCAATGGATTATGAATCTAGCTACAATTATGTGGATAAAGAAGGAACTACGCGTAAAATTATTTACAATTTACCACCTGTATTCGGTATGAATGAGTATGAGGTGGTTGAAGAGCATGGCATGTCACCAATCGTAGAAATGCCAGCATTAATTAATGCGAAGAAATTAACAACTGTCTTCTGGTCATTATTAGTAGGGTCAGTATTTTATTTATTAATTCGCTTAATTGCACGTCGTCGAATAAGTGCTATTTTCCAACCACTTGTGAAGCGTGTTAACTTACAATTACTTGATGAAATTGGTTATCGTTCAGTGCTAATTGGTTTCCCTGTATTCACCCTAGGCGCTTTAATCTTTGCGATGATTTGGGCGCAAATTGCTTGGAGTCGCTTCTGGGGTTGGGATCCTAAGGAAGTATGGGCTCTTATTACATGGTTATTCTATGCGGCATTCCTACATTTACGTTTATCAAAAGGCTGGGAAGGTCAAAAATCTGCTTGGTTAGCATTAATTGGTTTCGGCATTATTTTATTTAACTTAATTGCTGTTAACTTAATTCTTGCAGGTTTACACTCCTACGCATAACCTGTGAAACAACAAGCCTTTTCGCTGTAGCGAAGAGGCTTTCTTTTCTTTTCAATATGTGTCACACCATGTACAATAGAAGTTAGAGAAAGATTGGAAGAGAGGGATCGTGAAAGTGTCAGAAAATATTTCAGTATTAGTAGTAGATGACGAGGATCGTATTCGCCGCTTATTAAAAATGTATCTGGAGCGAGAAGGTTACCTTGTTGACGAGGCAGAAAATGGTGAACAAGCGATCGAAAAATCTTTAGAAAAAGAATATCACTGTATTTTACTTGATATTATGATGCCTGAAAAAGATGGGCTAGAAGTGTGTGCAGAAATTCGTGAACGAGCAGCAACACCTATTATTTTATTAACTGCTAAAGGTGAGGAAGCTAATCGTGTTCAAGGCTTCGAACTAGGAGCAGATGATTATATTGTAAAACCATTTAGTCCTCGTGAGGTTGTGTTACGTGTGAAGGCTATTTTACGTCGTTCACAGGCATTCTCACCTACGACAAATGCATCCTCTTCAAAAGATTTAGTGGTGTTCCAGCATTTGATGATCGATCATGATGCACACCGTGTAACGGCTGAGGGCATTGAGGTTAATTTAACACCAAAAGAGTATGAATTACTTTACTTCTTAGCGAAATCGCCAGACAAAGTATTTGACCGTGAACAACTACTAAAAGAAGTTTGGCATTATGATTTCTTTGGTGATTTACGTACAGTTGACACACACGTAAAACGTTTACGCGAAAAGCTCAACCGTGTTTCTGAAAACGCTGCTAAAATGATTGTGACAGTTTGGGGCGTTGGTTACAAATTTGAGGTTGTCAATGAATAGAATATGGAATAGTGTTGTCGGGAAGCTATGGGTAACCATATTGCTTCTCGTTTCATTTGTATTATTTGTTTTCACGGTATTAATGCTTGAATTTCTTCAAAACTACCACATGCAGCAAGCAGAAATATCTTTACGTCAAACGGCTGCCACTGTGGCAAGTATAGTGGATGACAATGAAACAGCTGAATCGACTTCAGAACTATTAAAAGATATTTTACCTAAAGGCACCAATGCACTAATTGCAATTAGCCATGTAGAGGTATCCTTTGCCATGCAAGAGGGTGTCAATAAAAAGAAAATTCAAGATACCATTTTGGCGAATAAATCTTTCCGTGAAGTCTTTCAATCAGACGAACCCATTATTAAAGAAATGATGATGCCCTCCTCTACAGATCCAGAGAAAATGGAATCTTATGTAGTGCTAGGCTTCCCCTTGAATGTAGAAAATGCTGTACATGGAGCAGTTTTCATCTATCAGAGCCCCGATGCTCTACATAAAACGTCCAAGGAAACGACGAAAATTGTCTTTTTGGCAGCTTTCATAGCATTTGTCTTGACGACATTTTTTGCGTTCTTCTTGTCTTCTCGTATAACTTCACCACTTAGAAAAATGCGTGAACTGGCATTTGAAATTGCAAAGGGGAATTTTGAAGCAAAAATGCCTACCACTCAAAATGATGAAATTGGACAGCTGGCAGTTGCCTTCAACCAAATGGGTCGTCAATTAAAGCATAATTTAGAGGTTATCAATCAAGAAAATGAACAGCTATCAAATATTTTGACATCCATGACAGATGCAGTGATTACGTTTAATCGTGACCGTACAATATTATTAAGTAATCCACCAGCAGAACGTCTAATGCAAAAATGGTTTGTAAATAAAGGCTCACAAAGTGCTAAACCAATACCGCCAGAGCTTTATCATATGCTGGACCATGTACTCATGTTTGAGGATAAGCTAGAAGAGGAAATTGAAATGGATGGAAATTATTATACTTTTACAATTAGCCCTCTTTATAGTGGAGAAATCATTCGAGGGGCAGTCGCGGTTATTCGTGATATGACAGAACAACATCGCCTAGAAAAACTTAGATCTGATTTTATTGCGAACGTCTCTCATGAATTGCGTACTCCTATCGCCATGCTTCAAGGTTATTCTGAAGCATTGATGGATGATGATTTTATTCAAGATCAGGAAGAACGTAATGAAATTACAAAAATTATTTATGATGAATCCAAACGAATGGGTCGCCTTGTCACTGATTTATTAGATTTAGCACGCATGGAATCGGGGCATATGACGCTCTATAAAGATGAATTACCGATTAATTCTACATTTGAACGTATTACTCAAAAATTTGCACAGGTGGCAAAAGAGAAGCATGTTCATCTACTATTCGATAGTGAATTTAATGACGACGCTATGATTAATATAGATGAGGATCGTATCGAGCAAGTACTCACGAATTTAGTCGACAATGCATTAAGACATACAGATGAGGGGTCTGTCACGGTAAAAGTAGAAAAGGAGCCAACATTTGCTAAAATTTCTGTTCAAGATACAGGACATGGTATTCCTCAAGATGATTTACCTTATGTCTTTGAACGCTTTTATAAAGCGGATAAGGCACGTACTCGATCTAAGGGTGGTACGGGACTTGGCTTAGCCATTGCACGAAATATTGTAAAGGCACACTCAGGAAATATTATGGTAGATAGTGTGCTTAAGGAAGGTACAACCTTCACATTTTATTTACCGTTCGATTAATAACAGGGTTTTGTTATTAGTTGGCTGTAACTTCTGCGAAAGTAAGACGACAAATAATATAGAACGGGGGTGGAGTGCATTGAATGACTCCGTGTTCCATCGACTTTACGATGCCTATCATCAAGACGTGTTCCAGTTTCTAATCTATCTAGTAAAAAACCGTACACTTGCTGAGGATTTAGCGCATGAGGTTTATGTAAGAGTATTGCGCTCATATGATCAATTTGCAGGCAATAGTAGTGAGAAAACATGGCTTTTTGCAATAGCCAAAAATGTTGCGATTGATCATTTTAGAAAGCAAGCTGTTCGTCAGAAGCATTCGCTTGATTTCTTTGACTGGGAAACGGAACAGCTCCATTCAAACACACCATCACCGGAGGAAATGCTACAGGCCAGTGATGAATTTATGCAAGTAGCGTCAGTATTAGAAAACTGTACTGGCGACCAAAAAATGGTCATTATTATGCGTTATTTCCAGGATTTATCGATAGCAGAAACGGCGCAAATACTTGATTGGACAGAAGCAAAGGTAAAAACAACCCAGCATCGAGCCATTAAATTTTTAAGGCAACAGCTACAGCCGATCAGAGAACAGGAGGCGAAACGGCAATGACACATAAGCCATTTGATGATGAGCAGCTTGAACATGTACTGAACAATGCCCCTAAGCTTTCTGACCACCGTTCGAAAGAAGATATATTAAATCGGTTAATGGCAGATGCTCGCTTGCAAGATAATATCCACCTTCAAGAAGCTATGCAAGAACCTATAGAAGATGAACCATCTCAACAGGAAGATCCTATCATTAAAAAGCCTGCGACAAAATCGAAGGTACGTAATATGCAGATTTTTATGAGTGTAGCCGCAGTCTTTGTGCTAACAATACTCGTTGGCACAGTATGGAAGAATAATCAAGGTGAACAAAAAGATCAAGCGAGTATGCCTGAAACAGCTCAGTATTCTACGATGCAAGATGATTCAGCGGCAAAGGAAGCGGCAACGCAGGATGAAATGCTGGATTCCAAAAGTATTGTCGCGGAGCATGAGCGCATTTTATCTTTACGTACCTCTGTCTACGAGGAGGATGTAAAGGATGCTGTCGTTTTCCGTATTGGTTTGGCAGGACGCGATGCGGAAAGTGTTCCTATGACGTATGTTATCCCAAATGAACGTGTGGCTACTGATTTTGGAGGAGAGAAGCCTTCTACCTTACGGATGTATGAAAAGTATGCTCCGCAAATTGACGAGGAGGCTAAAGGGTTTACAGAGTATCATCCTTATAAAGGTGAGCTGAAGGAGAAGGATGATAAGCTCATCCATGTCTTGCCAAAGGAAAATGACTATGATGTTGCCTCTGCTACAGTTAATGAATACAAAGGCACAATGGAAGATACCTTCTCGGACTCTGAATATTCCGAAGTAGAAATACAAAATGAAGATGGAACACCCTATGAGTTTTCTCAAGAAGGTGAGCCAAATCAAGCGATGTCTTTAACTAATGCCAAGCGTTATAATTATTACTTGTACCAAGATACTAATGGTGCAGAATATTTATCACCAGATTTCCGTCAAACTTTTGAGACAGTTACAGAAGCACTTACACAGATGAAAAATAAAAATGATGATGTCTATACATCCGTTGTGCCTGAAAATGTGACATACACAGTCAAAGAACAAGAGGAAGGTGTAGTTGTTACCTTTGATATTCCGCTTGATTTAACATCTATGGAACCAATACGAGCAACTCAATTAATTGAGGCCATGATGTTGACTGCTGCTAGCTTTAATCAGCAGCTACTTTTAGATAATGTTGTGCAAGAAAGCTGGGAAGGGTTTGATTTGAAGGGTTATTTACCAAAGCCAGTGGGACCAAATAAACAATTTTTACCATAGTCGAAGGAAGAATAAAAAAGAGAGGCATTCCCATATAGCGGGAATGCCTTTACTGTTTATAAAACATAGCAATTTAATCGGATTTTTTTGAGCAGAACTATTTACTTTTACTTCATAATTCATTATAGTAAAGCTGTAGTATAAAATAATATGATTCATCTTCGGGGCAGGGTGAAAATCCCGACCGGCGGTAATAGAGTGGTAAATCGCTAGTGAATTTATTCATTAGCTCGATTGATTTATTTTTAACTCTTCAGCCCGCGACCTGTGCGAATTTTCGCATGGCTGACTTGGTGGAATTCCAAGGCCGACAGTTAAAGTCTGGATGGGAGAAGATGAAGGTACGATCGTCATTCATTGTCATGAAATAAACTATGACCGAGCGCTTTTTTGTATGGCTTATTTAACGGTGCTCAAAAATTAGTTGATGAGGACGTTTATTCGTTATGCCTTTCTCCCTTATGCTTTATTAAACGCATAAGGGTTTTTTCATGAAACAATTGAAAGATCGTCACCTTTCTTCTTGCGAGATTGAATCAGCAAAGAGGAGAGAGCTTTCTATGAAGAAAAATGTCAAACTTCAATCGTTTATTACGATTGGCATGCTGAGCAGTATTTCGTTTTTATTAATGCTTTTTAATTTCCCAATTCCACCATTCCCAGCATTTTTAGAAGTGGATTTCAGTGATATGCCTGCCTTACTTGCAGCAATCACGATGGGACCTGTAGCTGGTATTTTAGTAGAGTTGTTTAAAAATGTGTTGGATTGGATTTTCTCAGGCACTCCAACAGGCGTTCCCGTAGGGCATATGGCTAATTTTGTAACAGGTATTTTATTTATATTGCCAGTAAGCTTTATTTTTAATCGCTTTAAAACAATTGCTGGTCTTGTTGGAGGTTTAGCAACGGGAACAGTTGTGATGGCAGTAGGAATGAGTATTTTAAACTATGCTGTATTTTTACCAATGTACACTTACTTTTTAGGTATGGAGCCTGTTGTAGGTGATTCATTATATAAAATGATTGTCGCTGGTATTTTACCATTTAATATTGTCAAAGGAATTTTATTAACGGGTATTATGGCGTTATTATTTACAACAATGCGTAAATGGATTGACCGCCAGCGTTCTATGTATATAACAAAATAAATTGTACTAAACCTTGAGTGAAGAACTCGAGGTTTTTTTTATGAGATGAAATGGTGGAAGGAAAATAGAAAAAGGTAATAGGTTGTCGAGATATCACTAGTTCTTTTTTAGTAATACCTAGTCGAGAACTCTATTTTCATGTAGAATTAGAGATGAGTTTAGAATGTTTGAGGAGTTTGAAGAGATGAGTGGAAAAAAAGGACAGTGGTCTAGTAAGTTAGGATTTATTTTAGCATCAGCGGGTGCTGCAATTGGACTAGGAGCGATTTGGAAGCTCCCGTATGTAACTGGGCAAAGTGGTGGAGGCGCGTTTTTCTTAATATTTGTGCTATTTACATTATTAATTGGGCTCCCGATGCTATTATCTGAATATATATTAGGGCGAGGTACGCAGTCTGAGGCAATCACTGCCTATAAAAAAATTGCTCCTACAAAGCAGGGGTGGGCATGGATTGGCCGAATGGGTGTTCTCGGATGTTTTTTATTACTAACATTTTATAGCGTTGTCGGGGGCTGGATTTTTATTTATAGTGGGCTAGGATTAACAGGTGCTGTCATTGACCCAGCTATTGATCCTGCAGAGCTATTTGGAAAAATAATTGGTACACCTTGGATTACGCTTGTAGGTTTAGCTTTGTTTACATTAGCAAATGTACTTGTTATTTCATTAGGAGTCCAAAATGGTATTGAAAAGGCAAATAAATGGATGATGCCATTGCTCTTTATTATGTTCATTGTCCTTGTGATACGTGCTGTCACATTAGATGGCGCCATGGAAGGGATAAAATTCTTTTTATGGCCTGATTTCTCGAATATTACAGGGAAATCTATATTAGAAGCTTTGGGGCAATCATTTTTTGGATTAGCAGTAGGATTTTCTTGTCTTGTTACATACAGTTCCTACCTCAAAAAAGATGTAAGTCTTCCGAATTCGGCAGGCTCCGTAGTTATGCTGACGGTACTGGTTTCATTTTTAGCCGGACTAGCCATTTTCCCGGTTGTTTTTGCTTTTGATTTAGAGCCGGCAGCTGGGCCGGGCTTATTATTTATGGTGCTACCAACAGCATTTAGCCAGATGCCGTTTGGGGAAGTATTTTTAGCGATGTTTTTATTATTGTTCTTATTTGCCACATTAACGTCTTCGTTTAGTTTATACGAGATTATTGTAGCGGCATTGATGGAAAATAGTCAAAAAACACGTCTTGTATGGACTTCATGTCTTGGTGTAGTCGTATTTCTCGCAGCCATTCCAGCATCCCTTTCCTCTAGCTTGTTAGCTGATGTATCGGTTTTTGGAAAGAACATATTTGATGCAACTGACTTTTTAGTATCTAACTTAATGCTACCATTGGGGAACTTGTTTATTGCTATTTTTATTGCCTATGTAGTGGATAAGGAATTTGTAAGAAGAGAACTGTTAATGGGAAGTCATATGGGACAGGGATATTATTCAGCCTACAGATTGTTAATGTTGATTATAGTACCTGTTGTCATTCTGGTAGTGTTCGTTAATATGCTTTTACAATATTAAAAAATAAAATATAAATTAGGTGTATCCATTTAGTAAATGGGTACGCCTTTTTTATGTATCGAAAATCAAGATGAATATATTCTAAAAAAACGATGTTATAAAACCTTACATGAATGTTGCTAAATTTTAAAAAATGATGTATTTTTAAAACAGTCATAAAAAAGTTGTGTTAATTAAATTTACATTGGAGTGGTGGAAAATGAAACATTATACAAAAGAAGGTATTATACGCCGAGTGAAGGAAGAAAATGTGAAGTTTATTCGCCTACAATTTACTGATATATTAGGTACGATTAAAAATGTAGAGATACCTGTGAGCCAATTAGAAAAGGCATTAGACAATAAAGTCATGTTTGATGGTTCTTCGATTGAAGGTTTTGTACGTATAGAGGAATCAGATATGTATTTAAGACCAGACTTTAATACATTTGTAATTTTTCCTTGGACAGCTGAAAAAGGTAAGGTGGCACGCTTTATTTGCGATATTGCAAGACCAGATGGAACACCTTTTGAAGGGGATCCACGATCTAATTTGAAGCGCGTTTTAAAGGAAATGGAGGAGTTAGGCTTCACTTCTTTTAACTTGGGACCAGAGCCAGAATTTTTCCTTTTCAAGCTGGATGAAAAAGGGCATCCGACACTTGAACTAAATGACAGCGGAGGATATTTTGACTTAGCTCCGACAGATTTAGGGGAGAATTGTCGCCGTGATATTGTTTTAGAACTGGAGGGGATGGGCTTTGAAATTGAAGCTTCTCACCATGAAGTTGCACCTGGACAGCATGAAATTGACTTTAAATATGCTAGCGCCATCGAAGCATGCGATAATATTCAAACATTTAAATTAGTCGTAAAAACGATTGCTGCACAGCATGGGCTACATGCAACATTTATGCCTAAGCCACTATTTGGAGTTAACGGCTCTGGCATGCATTTTAACCTATCGTTATTTGAAGGGGATAAAAATGCCTTCTATGACGAACACGCAGAACTTCAATTAAGCGCAACAGCTCGTAGCTTTATGGCAGGTATTATCCAGCATGTACATGGCTTTACTGCTATCACGAATCCACTGGTTAATTCTTATAAACGATTAGTTCCAGGCTATGAGGCCCCATGCTATGTTGCATGGTCTGCTCAAAACCGTTCGCCACTTATTCGTATTCCAGCAGCTCGAGGATTATCAACACGTATTGAGTTACGTTCAGTTGATCCTGCAGCAAATCCTTATTTAGCAATGGCTGTAATCTTAGCATCTGGACTTGACGGCATACGGAAAGATTTAACGCCTCCAGCAGCGGTAGATCGAAATATTTATAAAATGACAGGTCCAGAGCGTGAATTAAATGGTATTGATAGTCTACCATCTTCATTGGAACACGCATTAATTGAATTAGAAATGGATGCAGTTGTACGAGAAGCTCTAGGTGATCATATTTATGAAAAGTTTAATAGAGCCAAAGAAATAGAATGGGATAAATACCGTACACGGGTCCATAACTGGGAGCGTGAGGAATATTTAACGATGTACTAAAAAATATTGGAGCTTATTTTGCTCCAATATTTTTTTACTGACTTTGATACCCTTTTGAACTATCATGAAAGAAAAGGGGTGTGGGCAATGACACAAACGACTCAAGTTGTGACAATCCAAAACAACGATATTGTGCAATTTGAACATGATATTAATCGGGCTTTATTAGATTTGAGTTACTTTTTCATACTTGATATCAAGTACAATACCCTCTATATCGGCGAACAGACGGTCATCCATTCTGCCTTAATTATTTATCAGCATCAAGAAGAGAACAGCCAATAATTTTATATGAAAAAAATCGGTCATGTCGAGAGGCGTGACTTTTTTTATTGACATAAACATAAGAGAAATGGTCGATCTTTTAGGAATGTTAATGGTAGTAGTGCGACCTCATCTTTAGATTTCCATGCAATATCATACATTAATTTATTCAAGATTAAGAAGGGTCATTTGTCCGCCAATTATGATGGCTTCAAAGTAACAGACTTCTACAGCTGCATTAGATTTATCATCGATACTACCTGTAGCCTAATTCTTCGTATACTTCATGATTACAACATGCTTGGAAATTTCCCATTGCCCCCTTTTCATCTGAATTCTTTTCTTCCTCATTTGGTAAGATACGATGATGACACTCCTTGATTTAAGGACAAATAAAGGCCTTGTCCGTTATTATAAATATAATGGTTGTTTTTCGATAGTTAGTACAATGGATTTTAGTGGAGAAAGAGCGAAAATCGTATGTAAAGTAACGAAAATAGAAGGAGTGTTAGTGATGAAAAACTGCTTCTACACATACCTGTCCAAAGTTAGCATAAAAAGACAGGCTGGAAAGCATTAACTATTTTAAGATGGTATCAGGGAGTGAGAGCAATGAGTTGGATTGAGTCGATTCAAAAAGCCATTAATTTTATGGAAGATCATTTATTAGAAAACATAACGATTGAACAGATTGCACAGGAGGTTAATTCATCTGTCTTCCATTTTCAGCGAACGTTTGCGATTTTAACGGATATGTCCATTGCGGATTATCTACGACGGAGGAGATTAACATTAGCGGCTCAGGAATTAATGGATACAGATCAAAAAATAATCGATCTCGCCTACAAGTATGGCTATGAAACTCCTGAAGCTTTTACAAAAGCGTTTCGTAAACAGCATTATGTAACGCCGAGTGAAGCGAGAAAGAGGCAAGGACCACTAAAATCATACAATCGCCTGGTGATTCAGGTAAGCTTGAAGGGAGCAGAACCAATGAAGTATAAAATCGTAGAAAAAGATAAGTTTCAAGTTGTTGGGGTGAAAAGAACGTACAACTGCCAAGACGGAGAAAACACTCGGGAAATTCCATTGTTTTGGCAGGAAATCAATGAGAGTGGCTTCGATCATCAGCTATATCAATTAAATAATGGCAACATCAATGGAGTATTAGGTGTTTGTGTACCAAATACAAACCAAGGACAACAGGGCTTCATTGATTACTGGATTGCTACAAATCATGTAGGTGATGTGGGAGAGGATCTATTAACGATGGAAGTACCTGCATCAAAGTGGGTTGTGTTTGAGGTGCACGGGCCAATGCCAGATGCTATGCAAAATACGTGGAAACAAATATATTCAGAGTGGTTCCCCTCCAATCCATATGAGCCAGCAGGAACGGCTGAGCTTGAAGTGTACCCAGAAGAGGATGCGTATAGCCCGGATTCATACTCAGAAATTTGGATTCCAATTAAATAGCGTTAAAGTAATAAAGCCAAGAATGCTAAACGAGTGCATTCTTGGCTTTACTTATGCGCGAAAGGAAAACTATTCTTTTTTTAGATACCGTAAAGATGTAAATGAAATATATGTTTTGAGATTAACGTTTTTATTTTTATCGTACTATATTTTGATGAGGGGGTTAACGATAAGAGATATGATTCAAAACAAACGTGTAGAAATTTCTAAAAATGAAGCACGGCAATTTTGGAAGATGGGGAAAGTCGCGTATGTTGCGACAGTTGATGAGGAAGGATATCCTTATGTAATTCTATTTGTTTATGTGTATGAAGGAAATGATAAACTTTATTTGCATATTGGTAATATTCTAGAAAGCCATTTTTGGTCCAATATTAAACAAAACCCTAAAATCAGTATAGAAGTAAGTGAAATGGGCGATTTACACCCAGGGAAAAAATATTCTTACCAATCTGCACTTGTCTACCAAAGTGTAGTGCTATTTGGATAAGTTGTAAGAATGGAAGAGGAGTCAAAGAAGGAATGGTTCTTTGATGCGCTTTTAGAGAAGTATGGTAATCCTGAATGGATATTTGAAAAAGAGGGCTATCCAATTATGCCTAAAATAGAATTATTCAAAGTACAAATAGAAAAGTTAACGGGGAAAATTAATCACGGCATGTATCACTAAGCAAAAAGCTAAGAATGATTAGATAACCATTCTTAGCTTTTTATATTACTCTCTACATAGTACATATACTTGTAAATTTTTTTCAGTGCTATCGTAGCCCTGCAAAATAAAATTCAATTTCTGTAAGACTCTGATGGAATTGATATTCGCCGCATCGACCTTTGCTATAATTGTCGACATGTCCAAATGTGTAAAAGCTACATGGATTAAAGCGATGATACCTTCTGTGGCGTAGCCTTTGCCCCAATGAGTCTTCGCCAAGTCATAGCCAATTTCTGCGGTAGCATTATCGTAATCCACGTTATTAAATCCACAGGAGCCAATGATATGATTACTTGTCAATTCAATGATGGAATAGCGAATGGCACGATGTTCATTAGCTAATTGATTTAGTAATTCAATCATGTCTAGCGCCTGTTCTTCGTGTGTAAAGCTTGAGATATTCATAAATTTCGTCACAGAAGGATCTGACCAAATCGACCATAAACTTTTAGCGTCAGCATTAGCTACTTTTCGTAATAATAATCTTTCCGTGTTCATACATTCAATCAATACTTTTACCTCCAAGATTTTAATGATGTTGGATGAAAAATATTGCTATCTGTGCATAATTCAGTCCCTTCAAATAAATCTATATTTTATTATAGAAGATAAGGTACATAATGCCAATAAAAAGGGGGAAACATCGTGATAAAAGTTACAGTTAATCATTATCCGAGCATTAAACGAAATATTAAAAGGGCTCCAACATTTGTTTATAGTGTTCTCGATCAATTAATAGAAGGAACAGTTTATACAGATACAACTTTATTTCAAACGCTATTAATACATACAAAATCAGGAATTTATTTTGTATATGGTAATTCAACTACTAGTGAAATTGATTGTCAGCTTTCCGCCTGTCTCGAGCAATCTATAAAGCAAGGGGAGCGTTTTACCTTATTTTCATATTCAGAGCAATGGAATACTAAAATTGAACAACTGCTAAAAGGACAGCTAAGAAAACTAGAACGCTATACATTTACATTTAATAAAAGCTTGTATGATGGTAGAGATGAGCAAAAAGTATCGAATTTTTATATGATGTCAATTACTCGACATCATATAAAAAAAGCGATGGAGTTCACCCATGCTTACTATGATGAATATTGGGATTCTACAGCTAATTTCCTGACAAATGGATTTGGTTTTTGTTTATTACATAAAGAGCAAATCATTAGTGAAGCTGTCTCTATTTTTACATCAAACGAATATGCGGAAATTGATATTATGACAGATTCGAATTTTAGAGGTCAGGGATTGGCTAGTTTGATGGCGACAACATTTATCAATCATTGTTTGGCCAACGAGCTAAAGCCTTGTTGGGATTGTGATGTTACAAATAAAGCATCCATTTACTTAGGTACGAAGCTGGGCTTTACCGATCCACTAAAATATGCGATTTATACAAAAAAATAGCCCACGTTGTTTTCAAAACACCGTGAGCTTCGTTGTTAAAAGAAACGATTGCGTAGTTCGAATACTTGATAAAATAGTCTAGCATCTCTCGCCATCTTATTGGGTGTATGCATGTGAGGTCTGAGGCATTGCTGAAACAGTTCATCACAATATCTTATGCTACCGTAACGATCATAACATTCATCATGTAGTTTACAGCAGCTATCCACCGCATTCGTGGGCTCACCTGGTCCCGAGCAACCAGGTCCGCAGTATCGATAGCCAGGATAACAAAAACCAAATTTACGATTTCTTTTCATGGGAGAAACCTCTCTTCTGCTATGTTCTTACTATAAAGTATGTTATTTTTTTCGAGAGAATCGGATAAAAAACTATTAAGTTAATCTTTTGATTTGTAAGGTTCCTGTAAGCTTTAAAAAAAATAGCTGTAAGGATGAAGAGTTATGCTAGCTATAGCATAAAAGATAAGGAGTTAGTTGAACATGAATCCATCCGTTACAAAAAAAGAACGAATTCTTTCCTTGGATATTATTCGAGGATTAGCTTTATTTGGCATTTTATTTATTAATGTAGGCGCCTATCAGGTCATTATAGAAGGCGGACCTATACCTGATTATAGTGGCATCAATGGAGTGATCGATTCACTTATTGATATTTTTATTGAAAAGAAATTCTTTTCAATCTTTTCCTTCCTATTCGGTGTTGGCTTTTATATTTTTGCTTCCCGGGCAGAAGCACGTGGGGATAAACCAAAATGGCGCTTTGCAAGACGTTTATTTGCATTATTGATAATCGGTATCATTCATATTTTCTTGTTTTGGGGTTCGATTTTAGCCATTTATGCAGTCATTGGATTTTTATTGCTACCATTTTACTCTGCGAAAATTTCAACAATTTGTAAATGGCTTTTTACAATCATCACACTTCATATTCTTGCTATATTAGGTCAAATGTATATGCCGACTCATGCTGTAATGTCCACTATTTCAGGACTTTTAGGCAATGATGCTATCGCTATATTCATCATGTTTTTAAGCGGATTTTTAGTAGCAAAAGCTGGTTGGATTGGTCATATTGGGGCACATATTCAAAAAATAAAATGGCTGCTTTTTGTTACAGGCCCATTCTTTATTGGTTTTTCATTGTGGATATGGTTTGCATCACAAGCAGATGACCAACAGCTACAATCTATTATTGGTTTAGGAGTAGTTCCGACAACATATTTTTATTTAGCTTGTTTATTTATAATTTTGGAAAATCGTCCTATTGTGAAAATGCTTCAGCCGATTGGACGAGTGGGACAAATGGCATTTACCAACTATTTAGCCCAAAGCTTTATTGGCACGGCAATTATCTCACTAATGGGCTTAGAAGTCGTTTCACCATCAGATATTGTAGTAATCGCATGTATTATTTTTGCCATCCAAATTATCTTTAGTATGATTTGGTTCAAATTCTTTTCAATTGGACCATTTGAAAAAGTATGGCGCTATATGACATATGGTAAAAAGATTTCGACAAAGTCATCGTAAAAGCTCTATAAATTAATAAGGGAAATAACAAAAATCGGTGAGACTGTTGAAAAGTCTTACCGATTTTTATTTGTCTAATCCTTCCAGCCCTTACAGACATCAATCCATTCTTCATACGGTGTATAGGTTTCTAGCTCGGAAATCGTGACCTCTATCGCAGAATTGCTACTACCACATGCAGGAAATACCGTTGTAAACCGTTTAAGGGATTCATCTAAATAAATAACAACTCCTTCATTAACGCCAAAGGGACAAACTCCACCGACATCGTGACCTATCATAGCTTCGACATTATCTTTACCTAGCATCTTTGCCTTTGTTCCAAAAACTGCTTTATATTTGGCATTATCGATTTTTGCATCTCCGGCTGCCACAATTAGTATAGCGCTATCATTGACAAGAAAGGATAAAGATTTTGCTATGCGGGCAGGCTCACAGCCAAGTGCCAGTGCTGCTAATTCAACGGTGGCAGAGCTCTCTTCTAATTCTTGTATTTTGTGTTCCACATGCCATTGGGCTAAATGATTCCGTGCTTTTTCTATTGCCATATGTACAAACCTCCTAATCCGTCCAGTTGTGCCTTGGCGAATTTTCCCCTACTAAATGTAGGATAACCACCAAAAGCTCTATCTTGTTTCAAGTAGATGTCGAATCAAGATAAATTTAATTTTAACATAATTTTCAGAATATAATGTTGCGAATATCTGCTTTATTTAGTACGATTAATTTGAAAGTGTAAAATTACACTGGAGGGTTGCGGCTTGATTAAATTCTTACAAATTGTGAGCGTTATGATTGGTTTATCAGTAGTGACATTAATGGTAGTACTTATTGTCATATTGAGTGGTCATATGCACTTTCTGCAACTAGTTTATACGGTTCCAGTTTGTGTATTTGTATTGTTTGTTTGTGGAATATTTAATTGGATGAATACAAAAAAGAAAAAGAGATGGGTAATGGGTGCATTGGGTGTGACAATAATATTTGCTTTAATTCCTCCTATTCAACATTATTATAAGCTGAGTATTCCTACTGTTGATGCAGAAATTGATATATCTGCTTATCAACCATTTACGCAGGACAATCAAGTGGTAAAGCCTGACGAAAAAGTCTCATTACAATTGACAGGGTCATTACCACGATTAGATGGAGCCACAGCTATGTATCCTTTATATGCAGCCTTTGTTGAGGCTACTTATCCTAAGGGAGACTATCAGCCATATAAGAGTAGGGTCCAAGTTAACCGTACACCAGAAGCCTATCAAAATTTAATAGCGGGAAATGTGGATTTAATTTTTGTGGCAGCACCATCTATTAAGCAAGAATGGCAAGCAGAAAAAGAAGAACTTACGTTTAATATGACACCGATTGGGCGAGAGGCATTTGTTTTTTTCGTCCATCATAAAAACAATGTGGATAATGTAACATTGGATCAGGTGAAGAAAATATATGCTGGTGAAATTACCAACTGGCGTGATGTTGGCGGTGAGGATGAAGCCATCCGTGCTTTCCAACGTCCAGCGGATAGCGGAAGCCAAACAGCATTAGAAAATTTAATGGATAATAAGCCAATTATGGAGGCACCCTCTGAAAATATTGCCTCAGGAATGGGTGGAATTATCCATGAAGTATCTCAATATCGAAATTATAAAAATGCGATGGGCTTTACGTTTAGATACTATTCGACAGAGATGGTTCGTAATAAAAAAATCAAATTACTATCCATTGATGGTATAGCCCCAACTAAAGAGAACATTCGAAATGGGACCTATCCTTTAGTCTCTGAGTTTTATGCGGTCACTGCTGGGGGGGAGAATGAAAATGTTCAAAAGCTAATCGATTGGATACTTACCGATGAAGGTCAAGCATTAGTAGCCAAAGTCGGTTATGTTCCAGTGGAAAAGTATTAAATAGTTTGCTATACTAAGGTTAATAAAATATTGTAAAGTTTTCTAGGGTTCCGTAGCAGATGCTAGTCTGGTCCGAGAGAAAACCACAAATTGATTTTGTGACACGGAAGGATAAAAGCCTGGGAGATACTGTTGAAGGACAGTTTCTTCTGGGCTTTTTTGTTTGGCTAAAATCAGGTGTTTTGGCGAAAGCTGAGGAAGGATAGTCATCAACAAGTGATTCGTCGTGTCTGATAAGATGGAGGGATTTTTTATGAATAAGCATTGGGTAAGTGTCATTATCGCTGCTTGCTTTGAAGTAGGCTGGGTCATTGGTTTAAAGCATGCTTCGGGTGTGTGGGAATGGATAGGCACTGTAATTGCAATCTATGTTAGTTTTTATTTACTAATTAAAGCGGGAGAGCACTTACCAGTTGGTACGGTATATGCGATTTTTGTAGGTTTGGGGACAGCCGGCACAGTATGCGCGGATAGTTTACTGTTTGGAGAGCCGTGGAAGCTAGCAAAAATACTATGTATTGTTGTTTTATTGGCAGGGGTTGTAGGCTTAAAGCTTGTGACAGGAGAGCCGAAGGAAAAAGAGGTGACTGAATAATGGCATGGATGGCATTAATAATGGCAGGCCTATGTGAGATGATGGGTGTCTATATGATTAGTAAATATAATAACGAAAAGAATAAAAAAAACTTAGGATTATTAATATTTGCATTTACATTAAGCTTTGCAGGACTTGCGTATGCTATGGAAACCTTACCGATGGGTACTGCTTATGCAATTTGGACAGGAATTGGTGCGGCTGGAGGAGCCTTGCTAGGAATGTTCTTCTTTAATGAATCAAAGGATTGGAGAAGAATTGTTTGTATAGTGCTTGTTTTAGGAGCAGCCGTCATGTTGAAAATTTTGTCATAAAAGAAGCATAACAAATGCACTTCCCGTTGAAACAAAGGAAGTGCATTTGTTTACATTATTTTTTTACATCTTTTGTCCATTCAGCTACTTTTTCTGGATTTGCTTCAATCCATTCCTTAGCAGCGTCTTTTGGATCTTTACCATCCATAACCTCTAGCATAACGCTTTCTAAATCTTCAGCTGTCCAGTGAAAGTTGTCTAACACTGAATACACTTCTGGTAAATCCTCTTTTAACCCTTTACGAACAAAAGTATTGATTGTTTCTTCGCCACCGTAAACACCTTTTGGATCTTCTAAATATTTAAGATCATATTTAGCAAATTTCCAGTGTGGTGACCAACCCGTAACAATAATTTCTTCCTTATCTTTCAAAGCCTTAGCTAAAGAAGTAGTCATTGCACCAGACGAAGAAGTAACAAAATTCCAATCTGCTAAATTATCATATTCATTTAATGCTTTTTCTGTTGCTGCTGTTATACCAGCTCCAGGCTCAATACCAGTAATTGTTCGATCAGCTTCATCTGTTAAATCTTCAATAGAGTTTGCTTTCATATAGCTTGGTACAACTAAGCCGATTTTGGCGCCAGCAAGGTTTTCGCCAAGCTCATCTAATTTATCTTTATATTTTTCATACTGTGATTCATGTGTATGTGGTAACCATGCAGCGACCATGCCGTCTGCCTCGCCTTTAGAAACTGCTTCCCACATAATGGCATTATCCAAAGGAGTTAATGTCACATCATAGCCTAAATCTTCAAGGACTTGCCCCACTACATTTGTGGAGGCGATTTCAGTATCCCACTCTACATAGGCTAAGTTTACCTCCTTAGAATCACTATTTTTTCCAGAACCAGAGTCTTCTCCGCTACATGCAGCGAGCATGAAGCCTAAACCTAAGGCCATTCCTAATTTCGATAATGTTTTCAGTTTCATCTAATCTCCCTTTCTGTCCATCATTTATATCTATTAAACTGCCTTCTTGGCAAGAAAATAAACTAATTTTATAAGGCTTTCTTTTTATTAAAGCTTTGTGTTAAACGGTCAATAATAATGGCAAAAATAACTAAACCTAAACCTGCAACGAAACCATTCCCAACCTGTGTACGTTGAAGGGCTGTTAAGACCTCACGTCCTAAACCTGGAGCACCAATCATCGAGGCGATGACTACCATAGAAAGGGACAGCATGACAGTTTGGTTAATACCTGCCATAATCGTTGATTTAGCAAGTGGGATTTCTACTTTAAATAGTTTTTGACTAGCTGTACTACCGTAAGAGTCTGCGGCTTCCACTAATTCTTTAGGTACCTGACGAATACCAAGGTTTGTCATACGTACCGTTGGAGGTAAAGCAAAGATAACTGATGCGAAGACACCAGGTACAATTCCGATGCCGAAAAAGGCAACGGCTGGGATGAGGTAGACAAAGCCAGGCATTGTTTGCATGAAATCGAGTATTGGTTTAATAATACTTTCAGCGATTGTAGACTTCGACATTAGAATCCCAAGTGGAATACCAATGATGATGGAAATAATACTTGAAAAGATAACGAGCGTGGTTGTTTCCATCAGATTTGTCCAAAGACCTTGATTATAGATAAACAACAAGCCTATTAATGAAAATGAGGCAAGTCCGAATTTTTTACCAGTTGCATAAAAGGCAAAAACAACGACAAGTAATATTAAAATAATGGCTGGGATACTATTTAACAAATCAGTGACCTGATTCATGAGTAGTTTTCCAAATTGCTGAATCGAGTTAAAGAACGCTGAAAAATTACTCGTCAACCAGTCCATAGCTGATTCTACCCATGGAGCTAGTGGTATTGTTGGAATATTATCTAAAAAATTATTCATGTACATCCGCCTCCTCATCACTCGTTGAAAGTGCTTGGATGACAACGCCTCTAATCAGCACACCAAGCAAGCGACCATCTTTTACAACGGCAATAGGAGTAGGTGAATTATAAATCATCCCTAATATATCCTGTAATAGCATATCTGGTGGAACTGTTAACACTTCTGATTGCACAATGGAGTGAACGGTTTGCTCTTGCTTCTTTGCTGAAGCTAATGCGTCGTCTGCTGTAATAAAGCCTTGTAAATGTCGGTTTTTGTCGACCGCCATTAGTAAACTAACCGCTTCTTGTCGCATGCGTTTTAGCGCTACTTTAGGGCCATCTAAATCTACGTTGACATACACTGGTCGCACCATGACATTTTCAGCCGTCAATACTTTAGAACGGTCCACATCTTCCACGAATGTTTTGACATAATCATTTGCTGGGTTGGTTAATATTTCTTCTCCCGTACCAATCTGAATGATAGAGCCATCCTTCATAATAGCGATGCGATCCCCAATGCGTAATGCTTCATTCAAATCATGCGTGATAAATAAAATTGTTTTTTTGACCTTTTGTTGTAGATCAAGTAGCTCATCTTGCATTTCTTTTCGAATCAATGGATCTAATGCTGAAAAAGCTTCATCCATTAATAAAATTTCAGGATCATTGGCAAGAGCACGCGCTAATCCAACACGTTGCTGCATACCACCTGATAATTGACTTGGATACTGATCTTTGTAAGCGAGTAATCCAGCATTTTCAAGAGCCTGCTCTGCTTTTGCTTGGCGTTCTTCCTTTGAAATGCCTCGGATTTCAAGGCCATATTCGGTGTTTTGAAGTAATGTACGATGGGGGAATAAACCGAAGTTTTGGAAAACCATACTCATTTTATTTCTTCTTACAGTCCGTAAACTTTCTTTACCCATTTTAGAAATATTTTCTCCATCGATATATATATTTCCGCTCGTTGGTTCAATAAGGCGGTTTAAGAGCCGTATTAATGTAGATTTACCGCTTCCTGATAATCCCATGATAACGAAGATTTCTCCCTCGTTTACTGTAAAGCTGGCATCGTATACACCAACAGTTGCACCTGTTTCTTTTAAGATATCAGTCTTACTTTTTTGTTGCTTGACGAGTTCTAGTGCTTGGGGAATATGTTTGCCAAACACTTTCGATACGTGTTCTACTTTTAATTTTTCCATAGAAGCACTCCTTTCGTAGATTATTACTATATGAGGATAGTGATACCCAAAAATAAACAAGTAACAACCTTACTGTAACAAAGGGTTGTTACTTTTGTCAAACCGACCAATAAGAAAAAAACCGCTTAAACGCTGTGATATCAGCGCTTAAACGGTTTTTAATTGGGATATAAAAAGCCTTGTACTCTAGCGAAGCTTTCGTCATTTCCCACAAAATAAATAATGTCGCCTTCTTCGAATGATACATAAGGGCCAGGTGATAGTAATAATTCATTACCACGACGAATACCGACGATGGTACTTGATGTATTTTGCCAAAAATTTAAGGCTTGTACAGTTTGATGAATGCATGGACTTTCCGCAGTCATTTCTAATTGATAAGGGATAAATGGATTTACTGAACGGAAATGCTCCGTACGACTAATTAGCTGCTTTGCTTTGTCTTGTAAATTTATTAATTCATGCTGTTGCTTTTGAATACTTGTCAGAAGCTCACTTTGTATTTCATGAATCGATTGAACGTCATGAAACTGTCGGACAAAATGAGCTGCTTTTTCATACGACTTAATGATGACACCGCTACCTTTCGTTGCCTCTACAATTTCTAAGTCTTGTAAAACAGCGATTGCTCTTCTAGCAGTCTCAGCAGACACATTATATTGACTTGCAAGAGATGATCTAGCATATATTTTATCGCCGATGCGGTATTTCCTTTCGACGATCTTGGAGGCAAGGTCAATAGCAATTTGTTGATATTTTGGCTGCTTTAGTTGAACAGTTTTTTCTAAGTTCATTTTAAACTTCCTTTCGTCATTACAGGTACCACAGCTTATTATAGACTAGCCTGCACAGAAAAAATAGCATCTCCATAAGCTAGTAGTATATGATGAAAAAGTAATGCTAAAATTTTTGTATCTACTATTAAAAATAATAGGATAGTAGCCGTTGTTTGACACTTTTTAGTTATTATTATAAACTAAGTTACGTTATGTAAGTGGTGTGAAAATACATGTGCTCAGTTGGTGGTTTAACCAACTGTTTCCTATAGAAGGTTGGAGATTAATATGACAATTACTACTAAAATTATGGACATAGTGAAAGATAAAATGACAGTTATAAAGCACACGAATACAGAAAATATTTGCCTAGTTGGTCCTGTCAATTTGCCCGTTCAACAAGGTGACTTTTCTGCTACTTTTCAGTGGTATAACTGGCTTACAGTAGATGTGAATGTATCAAAAGAAGAAATCATTGATAGCTTAGCTACAGCCAATTTGGCTTTCTTACAGCAATCATCAGTTCTTGTATATGGTGATTTTACCCATTCAGAGGATGCTTTAATCCGCATGCATAGTATTTGTCACACTGGTGACATATTTGGCAGTCAGCGCTGTGATTGTGGCTATCAATTGCATGAATCTATGAAAATGATTGTAGAGCACGGCTGTGGAGCTATTTTTTATTTAGCCGATCATGAAGGGCGAGGCATTGGATTATTCTCGAAATCACTCGCTTATTTATTACAAGAAGAAGGGCTAGATACAGTAGAAGCAAACCATGCACTTGGCTTCCCTGACGATACTCGTTCATATGAAGAAGCACTTGCGGTATTAGCAACACTACGCGCAAAACCTGTGACACTTATTACAAATAATCCTAAAAAATTGGCTGCTTTACAGGCTCGTGGCTTGGCGGCAGAAGGGCATGTTCCTTTATGGGGTGGCTTAACGGAAACGAATCGTTTTTATTTGGAAACGAAGGTTGAAAAATCTGGACATTTACGAGAAAAACAATAAGTGGAGGTGGCGACCATGACTACTAAAGACGAAAAATACATGCAACTAGCTCTAGACCTAGCAGCTAGTGCAAAAGGTAATACAAACCCTAATCCACTTGTCGGGGCGGTAATTGTCAAAAATGACATTATTGTAGGCACTGGTTTACACAGAAAAGCAGGCGAACCACATGCAGAAGTTCATGCTTTTCGTATGGCTGGAGAACATGCACAGAATGCTACACTATACGTTACGCTTGAACCTTGTTCACATTTTGGTAAAACGCCTCCTTGTGCGAATCTAGTGAAGGATTCTGGCGTTAGTCGAGTTGTGGTTGCGATGCAAGACCCTAATCCTACTGTAGCAGGTCGTGGCATTCAATTGTTGCGTGATGCAGGTATAACAGTGGAGGTAGGTGTTTTGGAGCAACAAGCACGTCGTTTAAATGAACGCTTTATCCATAACATGCTCACTAAAAGACCGTTTATTATTTCAAAATTTGCGATGACTGTAGATGGGAAAATTGCTACGCATACAGGTCATTCTAAATGGGTAACAGGTAAGGCTGCACGTGAGGACGTCCACCGTATTCGCCATGAGGTAGATGGTATTCTAGTTGGTGTTGGTACAGTTATCGCTGACAATCCATCATTAACAACAAGATTAAGCGAGGGCTACGGAAAAAATCCAACACGTATCATTATGGATAGTCTATTACGTACACCACTAGATGCGAATGTGTTGAATACGGAAGAAGCCCCAACAATTCTTGTTTGCAGCAATGATGTTAGCCAAGAAAAGATCGATTTATTGATAAATAAAGGTCTCACAGTTTTACCGATAGAGAAGGACGAACGTGGGCTAAATATTGATGAAATGCTTGCAAGACTTTATGAGCATGGCATTACAGATATTTTGCTAGAGGGTGGTAGTAAAGTGAATGCTTCATTTTTACAGCAAGGTGCCATTGACAAATATGTGATTTATATAGCGCCAAAGGTTCTAGGAGGGAATTTATCATTAACCCCTTTTGCGGGCTCTAATCCCTCCTTAATAAATGAGGCATGGCGGGTTGAATTTGCCTCATTTGATAAGATAGGCGAGGATTTATGTATTATTGCTTATCCAAAGCAAGGTGAAGAAAATTGAACTATGAAGCGGATGTTTGTATAGTAGGGGCTGGACCAGCAGGTGCACTTTTATCTTATTTACTGGTCAAAAAAGGGCTATCTGTCATCCTACTAGAACAAAATGCGGATCTTGGAAAGTCTTTTCGTGGTGAACATTTAAATGAAGAAGGCGAGGCTGTTTTAAAAAGTCATCAACTTTTCGAAGCAGTCGAGTCGCTTGGCTTATTACGCATGGAAAAGCTAGAATATTACGCAGATGGTAAGGCCTTTAAAACCATTTTTCCTAATGACATAGTAGGTCATCTAGGAATTCATGTTCCTCAAGCTAATTTATTAAAGGGGATTTTAGAAAAAGCGCTGCTATTTTCTCATTTTACTTGTCTGCTACATACGAAGGTAACGGAGCTTATCCAGGACGCGTCGGGTTATTATAAAGGCGTAATCGCTATAAAAGATGGAACAACCATAAAGGTCGATAGCCAATTAATAATTGGTGCTGATGGACGCTATTCAACGATTCGTAAGGCGGCACATATTGATGTTCAAAAACAAAAACATGGCTTTGATTTGCTATGGGCTAAAATTCCTGCACCTTCAGGCTGGGAGCCTTCTATTAAAATGGCATTAATTGGAGATAAGCAATTATCATTGTTCACGCAAGTTGGTGGCTTTATTCAAATTGGATGGAATATTGAACAAGGGAGCTATCCACAGCTTCGAAAACAATCATTTACACCTTTTATCCAACAGCTTACGATGCAATTCCCTGCATTATCTGAGCCTGTAAAGGAGCACATTCGGTCTTGGAAAGATTTTGTGCTGTTAGATGTTTTCAGCTGTCATTGTAACTGTTGGGGCACGAAGGGTCTTGTGCTTTTAGGCGATGCGGTTCATACGATGACACCAACAGGAGCATTTGGCTTGAACAGTGCGCTAAAAGATGCGGATTGTTTGGCATCTCTATTAAATAAAGATTCATTAGCTCATTTTAATGTTCAAGATTTTCAGCATATGCGAGAGCAAGCTATTGAGGATGTTTTAGCAGTACAAATAGAGAGAGAACAAACTTTTTCTGCTCATTTTCTAAATAGAGCATCATGAAAGGATGTAACACATCTAATGAAATTTGGTTTTGACATTGATGATACACTGATAGATTTACGGGCACATGCCTTTGCCATTTACAATAAAAAAATGGGGAAAAATATTCCGATTGATATTTTTCATACGCTAAAAAGAGTAGAAATTCATGAGCCTTTTGGTTTATCAGATGCAGAGGGCGCAGCGATGTGGAGTAGTTCATTAGAAGAGATTTATTTTACGAACTGTCCTTCTTTTGAAGGGTCATTAAAAATGCTGCAAGCTTTAGCTTATCATGGTCATGATATTTACTACATTACCTCTCGGCCTAAGCAATTTTGTAAGCAAACAAAAGAATGGATGGAAGCACAGGGGTTTCCGATAAAAGAGGGCCATTTTTTCTGTGGGATGCAAGATGCCGAGAAGGTAGCGATTATAAAAGAACTTGCTTTAGATGTTTATGTAGATGATAAACCAGCAGTACTGGAGACACTTCACAATATACAAACAAAAGTAATTTTAAAAAATCAATCTTATAATCAGCATGTTGAGTTACCAAGATTGCATCATTGGCAGGATTTTTTAGCACTGATTGAAGCGTAAGATTTTTAATATGGTTGAACCCCAAATTATAGTGATTGATAAAGTTACATGTTTGGGGTTCTTTTTAGGTTAATAAAAATAAAATATTAAATTGATAGAGAATGAAATAAAGTAACGTCGCTTATTTCCACAATTGGAATTGCCGCCTTACGTTCCACTCTGCTTTTATGATGAAGCATCCATTTAATGCCGGCTATTGATTGTTTTCTACATGTATTCAAAACTAATAAAATCGATTAAGCTGGAAGCGTGTTAAATCCTGCTTGCATTTACCATGTAATGTTAATTCTGCGAGAGCTTCTCCAACGGCACTGCTAAATTTAAAGCCATGACCTGAAAAACCTGCCGCAATTATCATATTTGGATGAGTAGGTAAGAAATCGATGATGAAATCTTCGTCTGGCGTCATGGAATATTTGCACGTTTTCCCGTATTTTAATGCTCCATGCTGAGGCATAAATTGCTGAATGAAATGTTGTAAATCTGCACGATCATGGTCATCGAATGGATGAAGAGGTTTATTTGGATTTATTTCTTCGCCGCCATCATGTCGACCTAGCTTTAGTCCTGCACCATCAATGCTTGGGAAGCCATAGTAAGAGGAATCAGCGAATTCAAAGCAATAGGCTGGAAAGACCTCATTACTATAAAGCTGTTCATCCGCTTCAAACCATGCAAAGGTTTTTCGCGTTGGTGTAACAGGAAGGGCGATGTCCAGCGTTTGAAGTAGCTCAGTTGCCCATGCCCCAGCAGTGACAATTAAATGCTTTGCCTCATAGACTTGATTGGCCGTTTGAACTTGCACAATTTCTCCCGCTTGGATGCCAACAACTTTTTCTTTTATCTGTAAGCGTGCCCCAGCTTGCAAGGCTAGCTTTTTATAGGCTCTAATACATGCTTCAACTCGAAGGACCCCAGCTGTCGGCTCAAAGCATGCTACCAAATTGGCTGGTAAAGATAATCCAGGCCACTTGTTCATGGCTTCAGCTGCTGAATAGTGTTCGAGTGCTAATTCATGAAGGGTAGCGCTGGCTTTTACGTTTTGAATAAAGCTGCAAGTTGGCTCTCCGATATTTACTACCCCAGTTTGTAAAAATAAGTTCTCATCTGCTAAAGATTCGAGCTCCTGCCATAGCTCCCCAGCTCGTTTAACGAAAGGTACATAGCTAGCTCCCTCACCATAGGCAAATCGAATAATTCTTGTCTCTCCATGATGGCTCCCTTCCTCATGAGGGGGATCAAAAGCATCCAGCATTAAAACACTTTTCCCAGACTTTGCTAAATAATAACCTGCCGCCATCCCCATAGAGCCTGCTCCAACTATAATGACATCATATACCATAATATTCCCTACTTTTTTGCTCAAGTATAACAGATTGTTAGAAAATGAAACAGAAATTTTTGAAAAATTAAATATGCACAACCCCCGCTTCCAATGTAAAAAGAGGGTTGTGCATGAATTGGTTGATTATTTTGAGCGTGGTAATAGTTTATTGAGGACAATGGCTACAATTGCAGCTGTGGCAATTGGTGAGCCCAATAAATATTGAACAGTTGTCGGTAATGAATACAAGAAATCATCTGGCAATAATGTCAACGCTAACGTTAAAATGACTGGAATAGCAATCACATACATTTCCTTTTCGCCAATAGGTTCATTTTTCATTACCTGCAGACCACTAATAGCAATGATGCCGCATACAATGACAAACACTCCTCCAATGACAGCCGAGGGAATCGCTGAAATGAGTGCGGCTAATTTACCAGAGAAACCAAAAACTATAAACCAAATACCCGCAGCAATAAATACGCGACGACTAGCAATTCCTGTAATGGAGATAACCCCTGCATTTGTAGAGTAACCAGTTACAGGTGTAGAACCAAGTAAAGAAGCAATAAAACAGCCAATCCCTTCACCAACAACACCGCGATTAATTTGCTTATCCGTTAAAGGTTTGTCGATGACATTACTAATGGCAAACCATGTGCCAGTTGTTTCCGCCATTAAGACAATATAGATAATGACCATTGTAATAATGGCGGAAATATTAAAGCTAAAGCTGAAATCCGCGAATGGAATTTGTGGCATACTAAACCATTTTGCTTGTGATACAGCTGATAAATCTAAAACTCCCATCATATTTGCAGCAACACTACCGACTATTAAAGCAATAATAACGGAGCCAATACGGAATAGGCGACCCTTTTGATGGAAGACTGTACCAAACATTACACAAATGATTAGGACAACTGCTGAAATTAACGCTAAATAAATATTTTGTTCAATGGATGCACCTGCCCCATTAAAAATATTATCGCTTAAACCGACAGGCATTAAGGATAAACCAACAACAAAAATAATTGTTCCCCCTACAATGGGCGGAATAAATGTCTGTACAATTTTATTGAAGATACCTGTGTAACCTAAAATAATCACTAAAATGGCCCCAATTAAGCTTGCACCTAATATTGTGCTCCAACCTAAATCACCACTGCCACTTGCTGCGTAAATACCAACGATGGCTCCTAACGGAACATAGGAAGGACCTTGTGCCATCGGTAATTTCATACAGAAATGTGTTTGTATAATAGTTGCAAGTCCAGCAGCAATAAAGGTTGATTGGATTAATGCACTGGCTTGACCAGTTTGTAAGCCAATTAACATGGCGATTAAAAATGGGACAACGTAAACATCCATTGCCATGACATGCTGTAAACCTAGTAGCGCTGATTGACCAATCGAGACTTTTTCATCTGGAAGTACGGTTAATTGTGTTGTTTTTTTCGTTGTATTAGTTAGTTGGCTATGTTGCGTTTCCACGAAGATGTGCACCTCATATGAATAAATTTTTAATATAGACAGTTAGTAAATCATTAGTCCCTTGAATGAACTTTATTTCCTTGGACCCAAACCTCACGAATATTCTCTGGACGAACAAGATACATTATTTTTTGGAAAATATCGTGTAATGCTTCTTGGCTATCGAAAATTGGAAGCTTTGCAGAATGGATCTTTGTATCAATGATTTGTACATCCCATGTATAATTTTCCTGTAAACGGCCAATTGGAAGACTTAAGCTTTCCCCGCCACCAGCTGTCGCTAGATAAAAGGCTTCATTAATCGTAATACGTGAATTTGGAACACCACGTTTGTTGGCTACAATTGCTGTATCTACACCATCTTCAAGCATTCTCGATGACATGACTGCCTGTCTTGCATTATCGAAAAGGCTAGGGGAAAATCCACCTGATATATCTGAACCTAATCCAATATCAACACCAAGTGCATGGAAGCGGGCAATAGGAATAACGCTATTTGCAAAATAGGCATTAGAAATCGGGCAATGACCGATAGCTGTGCCTGTCTCAGCAAATAAACGTGCATCATCATCGCTTAGGAAATTACAATGGGCCATAACAGATTTTTCGCCTAATAAACCAAAATCATGGAGAGCCTCAGCATCATTTTTATGGAATCTTTCCTTGACGTAGCCATGTTCCCAGTCGCTTTCGCTACAGTGAGATTGGATATGTGTATTGTATTTTGCTGCTAATTCCCCTAAGCCCTTTAAAGCATTGTCGGTACAGCTTGGAATGAAGCGAGGAGTGACAACTGGGTATACACCTTGCTTAGTTGTCTTTGCTAAATCTTTAACAGCTAAAATGAATGCTTCTGTATCAGCAAGCGCTGTTTGTGTAGTAGCATCTCGGTAAAAATGAGGATTTTGTTCAGGGTCATCCATCACCACTTTTCCGACTAATCCTCGTTGCCCCTTTTCAGCACAAATTTTTGCTAAAAGAATACTAGCCTCTTTATGAACTGTCGCGAAATATAAGGATGTTGTTGTGCCGTTAGCAAGGAGTGTGCTCACTAAATCTTCGTAGACCTCTTGGGCAAATGCTAAATCCGAAAATTTTGATTCGATAGGGAATGTATATGTGTTCAGCCAATCATAAAGTGGTATGTCTAAAGCTGTACCAGATTGCGCCCATTGTGGTGCATGTACATGCAAGTCGACAAATCCTGGTAAGAAATATTGACCTTCATCTAATTGATGAAAATGTTTATGGTGTTGGTATGTAGTTAATAGTTGTTGGTAATCAGCATGTTCAGGAGAGACTGTTTTTTCAATCATGCCATCTGCATTAATGAAAAATAAATAATCTTTTAAAATCTGAACTTCAGTAGCAGATGTACTAGTAAAAGCCGTTCCTTTGAAAATTTGCGTATATTCAGCCATAAAAACCACCTTAATGTTCGTTTATTGATAATAACACGGATTATTATAGGCTATTTAAACTATTAAGTCTATAAAAAAACGAATAATAATATGGAGTGGTAAGAAGAGAGATCAAGTCTTAGCCTACATTTTTAGAGCTTTTACGGACGCTGAAGGATACAAAAAAAGGCACTCTTTTTTGATGCTAGAGTGCTTTTTCTTTAAGAAATCGTTTCATTAATGATATGAAGAAAGTGATTAAAAGAAGCTGAATGGTGTTGTTCATTTTTTCGTGTACAAAGATAAATTGGACGCTGAATGTCAATCTCTTTAATAAACACTCGTGCTATTTGTTCCTGTTGGATAAAGCTGGATGCAGCAATAGATGGAGCTAGCATCGTCCCAAAACCAGCTGCAATAGCATGAATCGACTCATTGATTCCATCTAGCTGTAGTCCTACTTTAGGTGGGGGAATCTTATATACTTTACATAATGCATTTAAGTATTCCTTTGTGGAACTACCGTCTTCTCTTGTGACAAAGGGCTGTTGCATGAGTTCTGAAAGAGAAACCGTTTGCCCAGCTAATGAATGATTGTATGGCACAATAAACCAATAATCTAGATTCATCAGAAATTGATAATGAATATCAGGGTGATGACCATCTTCTTTAACAATAAAGGCTAAATCTGCTTTATAATGGAGTAACTCTTCTATTACTTGCTGTGAATTAGCTGTTTTTAAATGAATATGGGTAGTTGGGTAGACTTGTTTAAAATGAGCCAATAATTTAGGTAATAAAAAATGAGATGGTACATGTGTGGAAGCAATTTGTAATTCCTCATGGCCTGTACTTTTTAACTGTTGTACTTTATTTTCGATATCTATTTCTAAATCAAATAAGCGCTGTGCTTGCTTATATAAAAAGGTGCCGCTTTGAGTTAATGTAATACCTCTACCTTTTGATTCTAGCAATGTTAAACCTAGTTCTTTTTCTAAATTTCGAATTTGAATGGTTACAGCGGGCTGACTAATCATAAGGGCCTGCGCAGCTTTGGAAACACTATTGAGTTCGGCTACCTTTGTAAATAACCGCAGTGCATGTAGATTCATGATAGACACACCTTTTATAAATTATTTTTATGCTTTTATATACATTATATATTAGATTTATTAATTTTTGCTCGGTATCCTTTTAATTACAATAGGGGAAAAGGGGGGACACTATGAATCGCCAACATATGGGGATTGTTTTCGGAGGAATTTTATTACTCGTCATCGCTATGGGGATTAGTCGATTTGCTTTTACGCCGATCCTACCGTTTATGCGACAGGATGTAGGATTTTCTTTAGAAGTTGCTGGGTTTTTAGCTTCAAGTAATTATATTGGCTATTTCATTGGGGCACTATGGGCGGGCTTTATTCATCGTCAGCGTAAACAAATTTTAATGGCAAGTGTTATTTTTAATGTCCTATCAGTTGGATTAATGGGCTTGATTGAGGTGTATAGTATATGGTTAATTCTTCGATTAATCGCTGGTATTACAGGTGGACTCATTTTTGTTCTAACGTCTAGTATTGTCATGGATTATTTGGCGAAACACTCACTATCCCGATGGTCGGGCTATGTATTTAGTGGTATAGGGCTAGGGATTGCCATTTCAGGTATATGCGTTCCTCTTATTGAAGAGAGACTTGCATGGCAAGGAACATGGGTAGGACTAGGCATACTATCAATTGTTTTTTTACTGATTACTACCATTTTATGGAGAGGTTTAGAGGTTCAGGATACTTTAAAAGGAGCAAAATCTTCGAATACGAAAATGACAAAGGGCTTTATGCCATGGCTTATCCTGTCCTATGGACTTGAGGGACTTGGGTATATTATCACGGGTACATTTTTAGTTGATATTATTCACAATATTCCTTCTCTCCAAGCATACTCCTCGTATAGCTGGGTTGTTGTAGGATTAGCCGCCATCCCATCAGCACCTGTGTGGACGATCTTATTAGAGAAGTTTTCAGCGATAAAAATTTTGTTTGTGGCATACATACTTCAAGTAATAGGCATCTTGTTACCTGTATTTTCACAAACCGTATGGAGTGTATTGCTAGCATCATTTTTATTCGGTCTAACCTTTGTAGGTATTGTGACACTGACTACATCCTATGCACGACAACTTTTTCCTACACAGAGTGGATTTGTTGTATCATTACTAACAACGTTTTATGCGTTTGGACAAATAATTGGACCGATTGTCGCCGGACAGTTGGTCGATATTTATAATAGCTATAAGGCTGCACTAGTCTTTGCGGGTATCATCGTCTTTTTGGCGTTACTAGTGATGTTAGTGGGAAGATGGCTAACCATTAAAAAGGAAACAGTTGCTGAACATACCATTTCTATATAAAGCATAAAAGCCAGAAATCCTATATGGATTTCTGGCTTTAGTCATTTACTTAAAGAAGGCGTGCCTCTATCTACATGATATTAAAAAATTAAATAAAAGTCTATAATTTTTTTTCTTTATATGAAAAAATAGATAAGTGCACAAGGGACGTAATGTTACGATTTAACATTGAAATGAGGTATTTTCATGAATACAGAGCAAGCCATTGAACGTTGGAATCAATATGCGGAAAGGTATACGGCTAATTATTATGAGTATGGTGATATTCATCACGAAGTACTATTAAACCCTACTATCTTTTCTTTACTGGAAGAGGTGGATGGAAAGCATATATTAGATGCGGGGTGTGGCGAAGGATATTTAAGTAGAATACTAGTGAAAAAAGGGGCTATCGTAACGGCTGTTGATTTTTCACAAAAAATGCTAGACATTGCTATGGAAAGAACACCGCAGCAGTTGCCGGTCCAATTTTTTCATGGTAATTGTGAAAATTTAGCCTTCTTAGCAGACAACCAATTTGATCGTATCGTTTCGAATATGGTTCTTCAAGATTTAGAGGATTATCGTGCTACAATACGTGAGATGTATCGCCTTTTAAAGCCGAATAGTACTTTTATTTTTTCAATATTGCATCCATGCTTTGTTACACCAAATAGTGGATGGATTAGACATGAGCAGCTGGAGCAACAGTATTGGAAGGTACAACGTTACTTTTATGAAGGCGTATATCAACAACTAGCTGCTGACCCACCTATTGTATTGTTTCATCGCACATTAACAAGCTATGTGGAAGCGATTACGGAAGCTGGCTTTCATATAGAAAAAATTGTAGAGCCTAGACCGTCACAAGAGATGCTAGAGAAGTATCCTCAATTTGAGGAAGATTTGCATTGTGCTGATTTTATTGTATTTAAGTTGAAAAAATAAGGAGCAGAGTCCGTGAGATTATTTCATGTTAGCGAAGACCCTACGATAACGATTTTCCATCCTCGTATACCTGAGCGACCAGATTTAGATGCAAGCAAAGGTCTTGTATGGGCAATTAACGAGAGATGCTTGCCTAATTATTTAACTCCCAGAGATTGTCCGCGTGTTTGTTTTCATGCTGGGAGTCAAACTACAGAGCAGGACAGACAGCATTATCTCGCAATAGCTCCTCATGTAGTAGTGATTGAAAGCAAGTGGTTAGAGGTATTGAAAAATACAAGACTGTACCTATATGAATTTGAGAGAAAAGGGTTTACGTTACAAGATGAAAATGCTGGCTATTTGGTTAGCGAAACAGCTCAAATTCCTATTGCGTTATTTGAAATCGAGGATATATTTAGTGCATTGCTAGAACGTAATGTCGAATTGAGAGCAGTAGATAGTCTATGGGATATCCATGATGAAATACAGCATACAACGTTATGTTGGTCAATGTGTCGAATGCGATTAGCCCAGACAAGACCATAAGAACAAGCCTCGTCATGTACTTTTTACAATGACGAGGCTTATTTATTATATTTTAGATGTTTGTTCAATGGGTGTTGAAGAGATATTGACTAATTTTTTGTCTTGATAAGTAAAGATGTATTCGTAGTTTGTTGGTTCATTAAGCATTGTAGGCAAATAATACTTTAAATCCGCAATGCCTACATTTTCAGGGTGGAAAATCCAAGAAAGCTCCTTCCAATCAAGAATGCCCTCTGCAACCTTTATCGGTGTAATATATGTAAATGAATCAGGAATCTCTGCTATAAACGCATACATACAGCCATAATCAATGACCCCATCGGTCCATGTTATTTTACCTTTATATGTAATATCCTCAACCGTAATACCTGTCTCTTCTTTAATTTCTCGTAGGGCACCAGCTAAAGGTGTTTCATTTTGTTCAATTTTACCACCTACACCATTCCATGCGCCCATCCAAGTTGGATAATCTCTATTAAGTAATAGGATGTGCTCCCCTTTTTTTAGAAAACAAATCGTAAATTCCACGAAAATCTACTCCTTCTTCTTTATTTTAAAATTCCCTATCAATTTCTTAGAAAGTTAAATCGATGGTTAATCCCTATTTTAGAACAGCTTTGATAAGTATTGTATCAGAGAAAATGCTAGGTCACTTAGTCATTTTCCAGGAACGCATGTTAAAATGATGTTATTCATACAGACGATCATCATGGAGGGAGAGGGAGGCAGTGATTTTAATAAGTGCTTGTTTAGCAGGATTAAATGTTCGTTATAACGGTACGAACTGTCTAGATGATAGTGTACAAAAGCTAGTGTTAGAGAAAAAGGCTGTCACCGTTTGTCCAGAGCTGATGGGAGGATTTTCAACACCTCGTGAGCCTGCTGAAATTGTGGGCGGAAATGGAGAAGATGTTCTTGATGGCAAAGCTACCGTTATTGAAAGGTCTGGCCGTGATGTCACAGAACTGTATCTGAAGGGAGCGTATGCGACCTTACAGAAAGCGCTAGAGGTGGGGGCGACTCAGGTCGTCTTAAAGGAAAATAGCCCATCCTGCGGTAGTACAGCGATTTATAATGGCGAGTTTAACGGGACTAAAATAGTTGGGGAAGGCGTAACCACTGCCTTACTTCGAAGAAATAATATTGTCGTGCTATCGGAAGAAAATATTTAGTGAAGTATGGTTCCTCCAGAAATCGATAAAAGGAGCCCCTAATGAGTAGGGGCCAAGCATAAATATCAATATTCATATTTTTAATGGCATGGCATTGCTCGCTACCAGTTGAATAGGTTTTACATACATTTGGGGCTCGTATCAATACTTCTTTTTCCATAGTAATCCTCCTTTTAATATATTTTCATTAGTGTTATATGTAATGATTAGTAGGTCCTTATGAAATTATTAATAAATTCATACAGTCGGAGTAACCTTTTCAACTAAAAAACGTTGTAATAATCTGAAAGATGTCATAAAAGGAGATGGAAGTTTTGCCATTAACATTTGCTCATCCAGCGGCGGTCCTACCTTTTTCTCGGAAAAGTAAATATATTCATTTTTCTGCCTTGGTATTAGGTAGTATGGCTCCAGATTTCGAATACTTTTTAAGGGGACGGCCAATAGGGGAGATTGGTCATACATTTACAGGGTTCTTTTTATTCAATCTTCCACTCGTTCTAGTAATCTACTTGATTTATCAACAGTTTATCCATCAGCCAATCATGAGCCATTTACCAGAATTTTTACAGGATTTTAATAGCTATCAAAAGGCAGGGACTAAAACTTGGAAAATCATTGTTTTTAGTTATTCAGCATTACTAGGTATGCTAACCCATGTCATATGGGATTCATTTACACATCAAAATGGGCTTATGGTGACCAATCTTCGTTTTCTTTCTCAAACATTTACTTTATTTGGCTTTCCAATTCCCATATATAAATTTTTACAACATGGAAGTACATTGTTAGGCATTTCGCTTATTTTGGGATATATGTATTACAGGGCATCTTTGATTAAACATAAAAAAGTGTCGGCCGTATCTCCTCAGAAAAAAATTGCTTTTTGGAGTGTACTAGCACTATTAACGTTTGTTTATGTAAGTCTTTGGCAGTTAATCAATGGCATTCCTTTAAGCAGCTATGGAGTATGGGTTGTCCGTATCATCGATTCATTTTTTGGTAGCGTACTTACCCTTTCATTCTGTTTAGCATATCGGAAAAGTACGATGAACGATAAAAAGACTACCTAAAATGGGAGTCTTTTACGAGATAGGGAGTGTGAGAATAAAGGTAGTACCTTCCCTGTGTTTGCTATGAAATGGAACCATGGTGTTCCTTCATAATAGACAAATAGATAGCCCCTAGCCCCGCTCCTTCGTTTTTAATAGCGGACTCTCTTTCGGGCTGGCGACCTCTAAAATAACGTTCGAAAATAAAGGGCATTTCTTCCGGAAACACCCCTGAATATAGAGTGTTTGATACTCGATATAAGTAGTAATAGTTATAGTATCTCCAGTGGAGGTATGCTTTAGGGCATTGGTAATTGCCACTAGCTCACTTAGTGAAAATGGTTTAGTCATATAATCATCCGCACTGAATCCTAGCCCCAATACTTTATCGGTAACACTCCTTCTAGCACTCAAACTGAGTATCGCCACATTACTATGTTCACGGATTTTACGGCATATGTCGATCCCATCACAATCGGGTAGAGAAAGATCAAGGATTACGAAATCTGGAGCGGACTCTTGCAAATAAAGGATAGCTTCATGGGCAGCTCTTACAATATGTGAATGGAACTGATGAACGCTTAAGTAATCCTTTATAATATTGGCAATATCATTTTCGTCCTCCACAATTAGCATATTGATGTTCTTTATGAAACTATCTCTCCTTCATAAAAAGTGAGAATCATTTTCTTCTTCGGTTAACGAGGAAGAAAAATAAAGTAATGATAAGGGACGCGTAAATGATTATCCAAGCATAGTGCCAGTAAAATACGTTAGGGACTACTTCAAGTTGATCACCTACACTCATTATTTCTAGTGAAAAATGAACAGGTGGTAGTAGCCACAGGAGACTAGCTTGTATATTATTTTTTAAAGTAGCGATAACGACAGAAATAATTAGGATACTTATGACACCCCACCAAGTATTTTGCTTATTTTTTACAAGTTCTCTTGTGAACAAGGCAGTGAGTGCAATAGCAAGAATCGATAAACTAAAGTGTGACAAGAAACCTAATACTATATGTAATGGTTTGGGTGTTTCGAAAAACGCATCAATTAGAATCGGATAGAAGACAGAAACGCAGCTTAAGCTAAAAGCAATTAAACCACAAATAATGAAAACTCCCATATTGTAATGTGTTGGACTTTTGGCATGAAGAGTAGTAATCATCTTTTGTCCCTCATCCTCTGCATGAAATAACGTAACAGTAAACCAGCCCATTAAAAAGAATAGAATAAGTGATGTAAATGAATAGCTATCTAATATAGGATTAGGAACAAAGGTATAGTTAACGACAAGACATAGGATAAAAATAGTAAAAGGTGGTACGTATTGATAGGTTCTTAAATAATTGATCAATTGATAGCGCAATAAACTGCTCATCCTTTTCAATACCTCCTATTAAAAATGAGAAGAAAATTGTTCTTTTTTGTGATGTACATTAGTTAAATATTTAATAGAGGCATTTTTTTGTAGTAGCTTTAGCAATATTTGATCTGAATCCTTTGTCTGTACAATTGCTACTATTTCGAAATGCCCATTCGCTAAAGGTCGTTTTTGTTGGATATCCATCAAAGGTAAAATTTCATCTAGTAATGCTAAACTTGCAATGTCAAATAGTAGTCGATTCACAGGATAGCTAGTCAATTCCTTTGCATGAATAATTTGATTTTTTTGAATAAGCAAAACTGAATCGACAAGGTTTTCGAGTAATTTTGTTTCATGGCAAGTTAGGATGATGCTTAGTCCTTTATCTCTTACTGTAGCCAATATTTGTTCGAAATCATTTTGTGCTTTGGCGTCTAGCCCTGACAATGGCTCATCCATTATTAATAAATCTGTTTCTTCTAGCATGGCTTGCATGATCATTACCTTTTGCCTCATTCCTTTAGAGAAGTGGACGATCCTTGTATTTTGCGACTCTTTTAATTGAAACATATCAAGCAATTCTTCTATCTTTTGCAAAAGATGCCTTTTTGGCATACCTCGAATCCGGCCCATATGATAAAGATATTCTTGTGGTGTAAATAAAATATTTGAAGGGGTGACTTCTGGGACATAACCGACTTTTAGAGAGGTTTTATGCGCCACAATTTTACCGCTGTCTGGTTTAATAAACGCCGCAATAATTTTGAGTAAAGTGCTTTTTCCAGAACCGTTTTTTCCGACAAGCGCAATAATTTCATTGGCCGCAATCGAAAACGATGCATGATCTAAAATTGTTTTCCCATTGTATTGTTTACAAACGTTTTGTATTTCCAAAATAGTAGCCATCTTCACTCACCTTTATTCTTTGGATAATTATGATTATAAAATTATTATAAAGAAATTTGGTCTTTCACTCCAATAAAATTGGATAATTTTCCTGTATTTAGCTATTAATTTACTCGCAATAAAAAAGTTCTACTAATAAAGCAGAACTTTTAATGTTTCATTATAACGAACGATATTTTTTTAAACTGATAATATTTAACGTAATAAAAACAATAGCGAAACAAGCAAGTATGCTGAGATTCAGGATAATATCAGGGAAAGTATAACCTTTATACATAACGCCATTCAATGCGTCTGCTGCATAGTAAAGTGGCATGATTCGGCCGATGTTTTGAAGCCATTCAGCCATACTCTCAAGTGGGAAAATGCCCGAAAAGAATACTTGTGGAACAATAATTAATGGTATAAATTGCATCATTTGAAATTCAGAAGCGGCAAAGCTCGATAATAGCGCACCTAATGATAAGGATACAAGAGCGACTACCATATTAATAAGTAAAACAAGCCAGATTGAGCCTACATGGACAATATCAAGTACATAAATGCCAAACAACACGATAATAATCGTTTGTAGAAAGGCAAATAGACCATACCCAATCATATAACCTGCTACAATTTCGGAACGCTTAATGGGTGTTGCGAGTAAACGTTCCAAAGTTCCAGAGGTGCGCTCCTTTAACAGGGCAATGCCAGTAATTAAAAAAACAAAGAAAAAGATAAAGAAACCAATGAGCATGGGACTAAAAATATCAAAAATGGCAGTATCCTCATCACCATACACATAGTCTGTTTTCAAGCTTCCCATTGTTGAGGCTTGAGATGGCTGTAAAATTTGTGCAAGCTGCATGGTTAAAGCCTTTGACTGGGAAGGATCAGCATTTAATAAAGTTAATTTACTACTATTTGGCTCTATTGCTAGCCATCCATCATACTCATTATCCTGAAGTTGTTTTTTTGTAAAATTATTATCTTCAATAATAAAAAAATCCGCATTTTTTAGTTTCTCTATGATTGGCGTGGGGGCATCGGAGACAACTAATGTGATCGTAGCTTCGTTACTATTAAAAATAAAGTACATTAATGACAGTACAAGCAGTGGAGCTAAGAACAATAATGCAAGTGTCCGTTTATCTCGTTTCATTTGTTGGATGATTCTTGTTACCATTGCAGCAATTCTCATAGTCCGTCCCCTCCAGCCAATAAAAATACTTCGTCAAAATCTTTTGCTTGGTAATGTTCCTTTAATGCCTGAGGTGTACCCTGGGCAATAATCCGACCATTTCTCAGCATAGCTAATTGATCACATCTTTCTGCCTCATCCATTGCATGGGTCGTTACTAAAATGGTTTTATGTTTTTGTTCTTTTAAACGAATGAGCTCTTGCCAAATTTCTTTTTTGAGGACAGGATCAATACCTACTGTTGGTTCATCTAAAATCAATAGCTTAGGATCTTGAATAAGGGCAATTGCTAAGGATAATCTTCGTTTCATTCCGCCAGAATAATTCTCCACCTTAAGCTGTAAATCATCGGTTAGACGGACAAGATTGGCAGCATAGGCTACACGCTCCATTCGTTCTGCTCTGGATAAGGGATAGAGCTTAGCGAAGAAATGTAAATTTTCCTCCCCCGTTAAATCTGTATAAAGAGCATCTGATTGTGCCATATAGCCGATATCTTTCAATAATTGTTGATGAGGTACAACCAAATCTAATACTTCAATAGCGCCGTTATCAGGTTTTAGCATACCCATTATCATTTTAATTAACGTTGTTTTTCCACAGCCTGATGGACCAAGCAATCCCATTAATTGCCCCTTAGGGATATTTAAAGATAGGGGGGCAATGACCTGCTTATGATGAAAACTTTTTTCAAGGGCATTGATGGAGATGGCATGGTTTACCATATAAAATTCACTCCTTCACTGAACACAATGTTGATTTGATAAAAATTTTAAGGTAGCATGTGAGCAAATACAATAAACAGTTTGCCAGTATGTGTTAAGTAAATGGAGGGAAGCGCATTGTCCGTACATGACAAGATGAATTTTGAAACAAAACTAGCGATTAAAACGGCATTGATCCAGCAAGTGGAGGAGGTCGGCTTTGAACGTGTGACAGTAAAAAATTTAGCACTAACAGCTCAAATTAATCGAGGCACCTTTTACTTACATTATTCTGATAAATATAAAGTGATGGAGGATTTGCAGCAGGAACTTTTGATGGAATTGGAACGCTATGTGAAGCATGTACAACCAGTGGATGCTTTTCAAACTTTAAAAATGGGACAACTTTATCAACCGTTCATCAAGGTCATTACCTGCATCAAAGATCATGCACCTGCCTTTCGTATGTTATTAGGTGAACAGGGAAGTCCTAGCTTTACACAAAAAATGAAAACCATATTTGGCAATCATATTTTGGACAGATTGTCGGCGGTTCGCGAGGAAGTGAGGGACCCCGAATTTCAGCAATATTTACAAGCCTTTATAGCATCTGCAATTTTAGGAGTCATTCAAGAATGGTTAGAGAAGGGCAATGAGAATTTAACGGTAGAAGAAATGGTCACGTTGCATTTCCGATTATTACGATTTTTAGGCAATGTAGTGGCCAATGCTTAAAACGAGAAAGAGGTATCGCATGATAAAAAATCTATGAATAGATATTGATTCTACCTGCACTTATCTTACAAAATCTTATTCAATAATGATTCGAAAGTGACTACTCTAATGAGTCATATGTATTTGGTGGAAACAAGATGGGATAAGCATGACAGTACAATCTTTCTAGTCAAAAATCAGATAATGCTTGTCGAAGCGCAAGAAATCAAAAGTATTTTAAGTTGATTCTTGCGCTTTTGATATATTTATTAAAAAATCATAGCTGTTAATAAATAAAGAAGAGTAGGTGCAAGTAAGCATCCTAGGCCTGTATAGAAAGTCGCAGTAACTGCCCCATAAGGTACTAGTTTAGGATTTGTTGCGGCTAATCCTCCTGCTACACCCGACGTAGTACCCATTAGCCCACCATATACCATAGCAGTGACAGGGTTATTTAATCCAATAGACTTTGCAACAAAAGGTGTTCCTACCATTACTAGTACAGACTTTACCAAACCTGCAGCAATACTAATGGCCATGACTTCAGAGCTTGCACCTAATGCGGCTCCTGTGACAGGTCCTACAATATATGTAACAGTGCCAGCACCAATAGTTGCAATACTTACCGCATCCCTATAGCCGAAACTAACTGCAAAAATAACGCCAATTACAAAAGATAGTATGACACCAATAAATAAGGAGAGTACGCCTCGAAGTCCTGCTTTTTTTATTTCATCGAAATTGGCGCCAAAAGAGGTAGCAACAATAGCAAAATCTCGGAGCATACTACCGCCTAAGAAGCCAATACCAGCAAGGAAGCTAACATCGGAAAGGCCTTTTGTTCCACCAGTTGAAACCCCACCAATATAAGCTAAAATTAAACCTAGCACGATGGCAATGGCTGAGCCATGAATGAGTCCCTTTGTTAACTTATTTGAAATGAAGTAAGCGACCCACATGGTGAAACCAACAATTACGAATGCAGTAATTAATCCATTATTCGTTAAAATATTTCTAATTATTTCATGCATCCACTTCACCTCCCACTATTTGCTTATCCACTTCTACCATTGGCTCTTGCTTTCCACTTAGTAGGGGAACACAAATCCAACTAATAATTACCACAGCGACCCCTGCAATTATTGCTAATGGACCTCCTGTTAATGCACCTAGCACATTTTGACTTGCAGCCATAGCAATTACGACAGGAATATACATAGCGTTCCAAAAGCTTAAGCCATCCTTAGCAGGTTTGCTAATTTTTCCGGCTTTTACTAACTTATCAACAATAATGATTAATAACAGCATTGCTACTCCAACCCCGCCTACATTTGAATCAATTCCCATTAGAGCTCCAATAAATTCCCCGACAATTGTTCCCACTAAATAACACCCTGCTAAGATAGCAACTCCATAGATTACCATTTTCCCTGCACCCCTTTGTGAAATGATTTGACCTAATATTTAAAATATTCGGTCGACTGTATTCTGAAAATATCATAATTTATCCTCCATAATAAATCAACTAGAAAAATAGTGATAAGTAGAATATTATTGTTTTTTCGATTGAAAACATGAAAGGTATGTAGTATTGTTTTGGTATACAGTCGACTGTACGACTAGATTTTTACATAAGGAAGTGGTTGGATGGAGTACTTTACAGATTTATTGGATAACGCTTTATCGCGGACAGTGGCACAAAAAATTATGGATCAGATTTTAAATGGTGAACTGAAGCCAGGTGATCAAATAGTAGAAAGCTCCTATGCTGAAATGTTTAATACTAGTCGATCTCCTATTCGTGAAGCTATTTATTTACTTTCTACAGAGGGCCTTATTGAGAGAGTACCTCGTAAAGGTGCATTTATTAAAGGTTACACACTTACAGAGGTACAAGATTTGTTAGATATACGAAATAACTTAGAGATATTAGCAGCACAGAGAATTCATGAGCCTCAAAAAAAGAAAACATTACTTAATGAAATGAAAAAAATTGTTAAAGATATGGAAAAGTGTTCCAATCAAATGGAATATACTCATTTAAACTATGCCTTTCACTTTACACTTATTAAATTTAGTGAGAGTACAGTAATTGAAGGTGTCTATAGCAAAATAAGTTTACCATTATTGCGTATACAAGGTATTCATTTTTCTATTAATGACACAATTGAGAAATCACGAAAAGAGCACCGTAAAATTTATGAGCTTTTAAAGGACAATCAACTAGATGAATTGATTTCGATTTTAAGAAAACATACAGAAGATGTAATTTTCAATATTCGTCGACAAATTTTGTAAGGAGTGATGATTTTGCGAAGCGCTTTTTTATTTCCTGGGCAGGGCTCGCAGTTTGAAGGAATGTTAGATTATCTTCCTAAAGAGTGCTACGTGAAAGATATGCTAGAGCAAAGTAGTGATATTTTACAGCAAACAATATCAACATTACACAGCAAAGAAGCACTCTCAAAGACAAAGGCAGTTCAACAGTGTTTATTAATTTCCTCTGTAGCCACTTATAAGCTATTTGAAATGAAAGGGTTAATTCCTTCATTTTTGGCTGGTCATTCGGTTGGTGCTTTTGGAGCTGCCACCGCGGCAGGGACTTTAACTTTTGAAGAAGCATTAAAGCTGGTGACATTGCGGGGAGAATTAATGGAGCAAACATGTAGCGAAGGATTTGGAATGGGTGTTGTTCTAGGAATGAATGAGCAAGATCTTCTAGAAATCACAAATAAGTTTTCACTTGAACATGAACCAGTGTATGTTTCTAATCGAAATGCTCCTTATCAAATCACGATATCTGGCTCTTTGAGTGGTCTGGAAAAGGTAATTCATTATGCAAGTGCACATGGGGCTAAGTCCGCTAAATTATTGAATGTTTCGACTCCGTCTCATTGTCCTCTTTTTCAAAATGTTAGCCAACGATTGCTTGATGAACTCAATAAGATTGAACTGAAAAGACCGAAAATTCCGATTGCTAGCAATGTAAATGCACGTTTGTTAAAAACCGCAGAGGCTATTAAACAGGATTTAGCGATAAGTATTTGTCATCCCGTTCGATGGCATGATGCGACAAGTATTTTATATGAAAACGGAACTAGGCTATTCATTGAAATGCCGCCAGGTGACATTTTAACTAAGTTAGCAACAAGTGCATTTCCGGATGCCAGGTCTATATCCATCAGTAAAAATGGAATTGAGGACTGTTTATTTCTATTAAAAAATTAACGTAAAAACGTACAAGGGGTGTATGGCATGGTGTTAATTCATGAAAGTATAACAAGGAAATCTTGGACAACACGATTGGATGCAAAAAAGGAAAAATTAAGTAGTGTGAAAGATTTAGTAGATGGAGTAGTCATACCAACTAATCGTATTGTTGATGCGCTAGAGTGTCTCATTAAGCCCGGTGATCGTGTTGTACTAGAGGGAAATAACCAAAAACAAGCTTCATTTTTATCACAAGCATTAGCGCAGGTCAACCCTTTAAAGGTACATGATTTACACATGATTCTGTCTAGTATTTCTCGTCCAGAGCATCTTGATATTTTTGAAGATGGAATTGCTAAAAAAATAGACTTTTCTTTTGCTGGACCACAAAGCTTAAGAATTGCACAAATGATAGAGGACGGAAAAATAGAATTAGGAGATCTTCATACGTATGTGGAATTGTATGGTCGATTATTTATTGATTTAATTCCTTCCGTTGCATTAGTAGCGGCAGATAAAGCGGATAGGTTTGGTAATCTTTTCACGGGACCTAATACTGAGGAAACGCCCACTTTAGTAGAAGCGGCAGCGTTTCGAGACGGTATTGTCATTGCACAAGTGAATGAAATAGTAGATGAGCTACCTCGTGTTGATATCCCAGGCTCATGGATCGACTTTATCGTCGTTGCAGATAAAGAGTATGAATTAGAACCTTTATTTACCCGTGACCCAAGACATATTACAGATATTCAAATTTTACAAGCAATGATGGTAATCCGCGGAATTTATGAGAAGCATGGTGTGCAATCATTAAATCATGGCATTGGCTTTAATACAGCTGCTATAGAGCTACTATTACCAACATATGGCGAGAAATTAGGATTGAAAGGTAAAATATGTAAAAATTGGGTGCTGAATCCTCATCCTACGCTCATTCCTGCCATTGAATCAGGTTGGGTGGAAAGTGTTCATTGCTTCGGTGGGGAGCTAGGGATGGAGAAATACGTAGAATCAAGGCGAGATGTTTTTTTCACAGGTAGAGATGGCAGTCTACGTTCCAATCGAACATTGGCTCAATTAGCTGGTCAGTATGCGGTCGATTTATTTATTGGGTCAACCTTACAAATGGATGGATTAGGGAACTCTTCAACAGTAACAAAAGGCCGAGTTGCTGGATATGGTGGAGCACCAAATATGGGGCACGATCCGGGAGGGAGACGTCACTCGACAGAGGCTTGGAAAAATATGATAACATCCGAAAATTCTCTTGCAAGAGGGAAGAAGCTAGTTGTACAAGTTGCTGAAACATTTCAGGATGCTAATACACCAGTATTTGTTGAGTCACTAGATGCTATTTCTGTAAAAGATCAAGCAAAATTAGCTGTCGCCCCTGTCATGATTTATGGAGAAGATGTCACACATGTGGTAACAGAGGAAGGTATTGCTTACTTATATAAAACAGATAGCCCAGCAGAAAAACGTGAAATGATTGCTGCCATTGCAGGTGTAACACCTATTGGGATGAAATATAATCCGAAATTATCGAAGCAATTACGAGAAAAGGGATTAATAGCAATGCCAGAGGATTTAGGAATTAGAAGAGCAGACGCTAAACGCTCTTTATTAGCTGCCAAAAATATAGATGAACTTGTGCAATGGTCAGGAGGCTTATATACACCTCCAGCAAAATTTAAAAGTTGGTAATTTACGGGGGTGACCTATGGTTGGGGTTGATAAACAATATTTAGCCAAAACACTAGCTCAAATGGCTGTTTCATCTCTTATTGAAGAAGTCACATTGACTCCTAAACCTGGACTTGTAGATGGATGGGATCAAGGTGCTCATCAAGATTTAACGTTAGAGTTGATGATTGGCTCCGCACAATGTTTACGACATACATTTTATGAAATGGCCATGGCTGCTTTCAATGATGGACCCTCTCAAGCATTACGTGAACAAATTGGGGCAATAGGGCGTAAAGGTGAAAAAATGATGTTTCAATTTACTGGTGGTATAAACACCCATAAGGGAGCTATTTGGTCATTGGGGTTAATTACTGCGGCAGCAGCAATTTATGATGGTATGGCGGATGAAGAATCTATTTGTTTTACTGCTGGAGAAATTGCTCGCTATGAGGATCGATATATACCTAAAAATATGTCGAATGGGATGAAGGTTATTCATAAGTTTGGTGTTAACGGTGCTAGGGTAGAGGCTCAGTTGGCATTCCCACATATTCGACAATATAGCTTACCTGTGTTGGAGGCTTCCATGCGTAAAATGAATTATGAACAGGCTAAGCATTTTTCATTACTTTCACTTATAGCTCATTTAGATGATACATGCCTTCTTCATCGAGGGGGATTAGAAGGATTAAATTATGCAAAAGAACAGGCAAAACAAATATTAGAATCTGCTAATTTATTGGAGCTCGAAAAGATGAACCAAAGTTTTATAGATCGCAATCTATCACCAGGAGGTAGTGCAGATTTATTAGCAGCAACCATCTATCTGTTTAAAATCAAAAAATGGAATAGTTTATTGAAGGAGAAATTACTAGCAACTCATTAAACACAAAAGGGGTGTTTTTATGGAAAAGTTAATTTATTCATTCCCGGCATCTAAAGTGTTAGAGAATCGTGTGCATGTTGGGGTTGTGGGGTCAGGGGATTTAGAGGTTCTAGTAGAACCAACGAATGGTCAAGAAACGGTAGTAGAAATAAGAACAGGAATTACAGGATATAGCGAAACATGGAGGCAAGTCATTGAACGTTTTTTTAGTCAAAATGATGTCTCCGCACATATTACCATCAACGACTTTGGGGCAACTCCAGGTGTCGTGTCTATCCGATTAGCTCAAGCGCTGGAGGTGAGCAAAAATGCTTAAGCCACTAATGACTAGTTTAGTAGAGAGCTATGCAAGAGAGCGTGCCTTTTTAATTTTAGATTCTGGATACGAGATTTTAGGACCTTTTGATCGATTTGAATCGCCTCATTTAACTGCACAAAATATTGTACCTCAATATGATGATGGGATGATTATAGTGAAAGGAAAGCTAGGTGATAAACAAGCAGTTGTTATTGCAATTGAGGGAAGCTTCCAGGGTGGTGGTATTGGTGAAGTGTCAGGTGCAAAGCTAGCTGGAACATTGGAGAAAATTTTATCTGAATGTAAAAATGGACAGCTGATTTATCCAATTATTATTTATGATACAGGTGGTGTCCGATTACAAGAAGCAAACTATGGCCTATTATCAATTGCTGAAATCAGCTCGGCAATTGTAGAGCTTCGCGAACATGTTCCAGTAATCGGAATTATCCCAGGGAAAATTGGATCGTTTGGGGGTATGTCATTAACTGCTGGTTTATGTAGTGCACTTATTATGACACGTGAGGGACGTTTAGGAATGAATGGACCTGAAGTTGTTGAACAAGAGGCAGGAGTCAGGGAGCTAGATGCAAAAAATAAGCAGTTAATTTGGCAGATGATTGGTGGCGAAATACGAAAAGAAACAGGCCTAGCAGATGTAATTGTTGAGGACGATGTGCCAAATTTCCAGCAAGCCATTAAAGACATATGGAACGGGAAAGTAGAATGCAAAAATCGTATCAAAAAATATAATGAGTTTTTAACCTTCTATAAAGCTATAGAAATAGAAGAAAAAATTCTACCTAAACAAGCTATTAGTTTTTTTAAAACATACGACAAAGTAGCTGATAAACCATTATCACAGCCTAAAATAACTGTAGCTAGCCGTGGGCGAAGCTGGTTTAATGCTTTAACGAATACTGCTCCTTCTATAAGTGAAATACCTTCTGTTCTCGTTGCTGATGGTGAAGTACAGGGGAAAAGGGCACGTTTTATAACAGTTGTACCAAATCCCGATAATCCATACTATCGCGCTCGAAATGGTGAAGTTGGATTACTTGAGGGGTGGGCAATAGCAAAATATATATATGAAGCTATTGAAGAGGATCATGAAGAACAAGACAAGAGATTGATTGTACCAATTGTCGATGTTCCAAGTCAGGCGTTTGGCTATCATGAGGAGCTGTTAGGTATCTATTTAGCGTGTTCAGCAGCCGTGAATGCATACGCTTCAGCTCGCATAGTCGGTCATCCCATCGTAGCGGTGTTAGTTGGTAACGCTATATCTGGTGCATTTTTAGCACATGGTATGCAGGCAAATCGCCTATTAGCGCTAAATGATGAAGGTGTGAATGTACATGTCATGTCAAAAAAATCCGCTGCACTTATTACGCAAAGAACTGTTGAAGAGCTTGATGAATTATCTAAAGATGTCCCTTCCATGGCGTATGATATTCAGTCCTTTTACAAGCTTGGCGCAATACATCAGCTTATTGATGGAACTAATGCAACACAGCCTAATAAGGAAGATATTGAGTTGGTGCTAACAGAGATACAAAATGCTCATGAGGATATTATAGCTAAACCTAGTACGAGTCTAGCTAATCGACTCCATTCTGAAATTGCTACCTCATCTGGACGTCAGGCATCTATTAAAGTACGTGAAATGATTGATAGTCAATGGAAATAAATGTTCACGATATTCTTAAGTTCACAGATGTACATCAACTTAATGACCACACAGCAATTCCAGCATGGGTAACACGGTCTATTGAGTCAACCTCTTACGGCGTTGTTCGCAGAGCACCAATTATGAATCAATTAGTACCGATTGGATTACGAGGAAATGCTAGACATGAAAGATTTGGTACGTCAATTAATCAGCAATATATTTTAGACATTACAACACCCTGCTCATTAATAACCCAATTAGATTTTTTTAAGAACAATCGTTTTTATTCATTATTAAAGGAAATTCGTTATAAATTTGATTCTTATAAAATAAAATGGGGGCCAACTGGGAGTGTCGGCTTTGAGCTAGCAACTGGTATTCAGGTAACCACTACAACGAGTGATTTAGATTTACTTATTTGTCTCGAAGTTATCGATGAGAAATTGTTACATGAAATTAGTAATCTTTTAGTAAGCTCACACATTACTATTGATGCTCAAATAGAGATTCCTGGATTAGGAGCTTTTTTATTGAATGATTATGTGGAAAATAAAGAAAGGGGCTTTATTATAAGAACACTATATGGACCACAGCTATGTAAAATAGATGAAGAAAGAGTTCATTTATCTCTATAAAAAGTCCGTTAGCAGTCTTGAGGCTGTTAACGGACTTTTTTGCAAGCGAGTAATCATTATATTAATAAGTTTTTGCACCGCAGGAAAATACAATGCCCATTTTAGACAAAAAAGCAGTCGCTAACTATATGTATGGAATAGCCATCTAGGTCTCATATAGAATTAGGAGATCGGATTGAGAATAGGTAATTTCCTCGTTAAAAAAGAACATGATTGTGACTTTTTAATTAGTCTCATTCATGTTCTAATAAATTTGGATTATTTTTCATAATATTCGCTCAACGCAACTTCCAAGCGTTCTTCTAAATGCGTTGAAATATAATTTAAAACAAATTGTTCTTTTTCCATGTCAATTTGAGAAGATCTGAACATCCTTTTGAAAAAACTAACTTGGTTGTTCATTGAAAATTGCTGTAATGCTTCCGTACGTAAAGTAGAAACGATTTCATTTTCGATATGACGCTCTCTAATTTTTTGCACAATGTCCTTGACACTATTTTCTTGCAGCTCGGTAATCTGTTGCTGGAGATTTTCATTCTCCTCTTTTAGTTCTGCTGTTTCTTTTTGAATTTCCTCAAACTGAAGAGTAGAATCGGAGGATAATCGTTGAATATTCTCTGCAAGAAATTCCTGATTAATGTTAACTTGTAACGTCCCATGCTTCTCATTCGGCAAAATCTGAAAGAGTCCTGTTTGAATCATTTGCTGTAGGACATTCCCAAGAACATCAATTTTATGAGATAAATCTCCGGAATCCATGGTCGTAGCTGTAATTTGATGCTTTAACAGTTGACCATTATCATCAATACCAAGCAATAATTTTATACCCTTCACACGATATTCATCCTTTAATAATAAAATCATTCTTAGCCTTAATATAGCTGGCAAATCTAAGCGAATATTACCATTTACATTCGGTGTAGCATTGTCAAAAATGTACTGTTCAAACGGTTTCAAATAGTAGCGAAGCATGGCATCTGTAATATCAAACCAGCCAGCGATTTCTGCTATCGTATAGTGATTTGTTTCATCGATGTCTGCCAAATATTCATCATTGTATAGGCTCTCCTCTAAAGGCGTATGCTGTAGCGCAACAAACAATGGGTCATCTTGCACAATTCCAAGTACCATTTCTTTTGCATCATTTACTTTAAGCATCCTTTCACACCCCACTTTATTTTTCCCATAACAAAATGTTTTCTATATAGGTTTCTATTCGATTGGCAGCAATTGTATGCCTAATTTAAGTAGGAAATAATCATTAGAACAATGTACCTTCTAACCTTTTATGACTCTTTTGAAAAAAAAATTCGTCCTAAGTGGAGATGTGTGGGGGATAGAGGAGAGGGGACTATTAAATGGGCCCCCTCCATTTTTAGACTAATATCCAATCATAAAATACTGGTCAAGTTTCCGATGCTTCGGTATACACAATGAAGCAAAGTTAGGCTGGTTTCATTAATGCAAAAAATTTTCCTTCCTAATTGGAAAGTAGCCGTCTATCGAAATAATCATCCTAGATCGTATGATTATTATTTCCATACTTTTTCAGAGTGTTAGCATCTAATTCATGTATAAATTTATTGTTTTTATATTGTTCTAATCTTTTATAAGCGAGGTCCCATTCAACATTGAATAGCTCTTGAATTAATTGAATGGCTTTATCCTCATTTCCTGGTAAGGTTATGTTATTTAACATAAATGTTGGTACACATGCTTGTACCATAAAATTATTAGCCTTCCACTCTTGATACTCAATCCATGAATAGGGCATTTTCTCCTGGCTGCCACAATGTAATAAAACATGACAAAGCTCATGGCAAAAATCCTGCCACAGCTGTTTAGGTGATAGGTCTTGATTTAAAAAAATATAAGCTCTTCCACCCAAAAACAAAACTTGACTAGGATTATCCCAGAAATATAGTAAAATACCTAGCCTGCATGCAATTTCATTAACATCTAGCTGATGTGGTAATAAAATTCCTATTTTCGTATAAAGGCTTTCAATAAAATCTTCAGTGTATGTAGTATTTGACATAAAATCATCCCCAAACTCTATGTAATGAAACGTATGTTCTTATTTATTTTATAATAAAACCCCACTTCTAGGAAGAAGGGCTAAAAACATACATCTTATTTCTTTTCATGTTTGATAATTTCCCAAATATCACGTAAACGACGAACGGTTTCTTCATCTGATTTAGGAAGCTCTTTATAAAAAACCTGCAACTCTGGATCGTTCGCAAATGCATGAAAAGCTGCCTCGTCTTTATCAAAAGGTTGTTTTTCATCTGTTTCACATAATATATACGCTACACTTACATCGTATTTTTCTGCTAACTTTTGAACACTTCCTATGGAAATTTCGTTGCGGCCTTGTTCATAATAACCGTACGCACTTTCCGAAATACTTAAGAATTTGGCAACATCTGCTTGCGTTAATTTAGCTTCTTTCCTTAACTCTTTAAGCCTTTGCGATACATTAGACATGACATGATTACACCTCACTTAAATATATAGTTTAATTATACAACAATTTGTTGGGTTTATAGCCAATTAAAAATAAAAAACAACAAAAAATCTAGTTTTTGTTTGACTGACAACTTTTTGTTGGGTATTATTAAGACAACAAAAAGTTGGGGGTGCGATTTTGAAAACAACAAATCGTCGGTTAATACTTATCAAGGCTAGAAAACAAAATAATTGGTCACAGAAAAATGTTGTGGAAAAACTTGATAAATCAATAGGTATTACTATTAGTGAAAGCTATTATGGAATGATTGAGCAAGGAGTACGCACACCTTCTTTAGAAGTAGCATTAGCAATTTCTGAACTATTTGAAATGGAACCATCCCAAATTTTTTTACGTAACATGACAACTAAATGTTGTGTTTGTAAGGAGACCAAAAGAAAATTTATATATCAATCCATTCCAAGCTTTTAACCATCATAATTTAAACGTTCCAATTGTTGAATGAGTAATAACAAGCCCCGGACTTGTACGGAGTTAGCGCTAACTAATATGACTGAAATAATTATTCTTTAGAATAAGGACCAGTCTCAATTCAATGTAGGTCGTTAGAATAAATATTGTCAATGAATATGGATTTTATGAGAAATATACTCGGTATCCCTTCAAACGGGGCAGTCTTACTTTTCTAATAAGCTTTTGGACAAGGTGGATCATTTGAGTAATACAAAAACTAAAAAAAGCATTTTATACGAGCTAGACATCAAAGAATTACTTATACGAATGAGGGGCGAACGCAAATGGCTAAATTTAGGCATGTACACACAACATTTTGGGATGATGGCTTTGTATTAGATCTTACACCAGAGGAGAAATACTTCTATCTATATTTGATGACAAACGGTAACACAACTCAATGTGGCATTTACGAATTACCATATAGAGTCATAGAAATGCATACCGGCTATAACCGTGAAACTGTACAAAAATTATTACAAAGATTCTTTGAATACGGGAAAATCTCTTACAACGAATTAACAAAGGAAATCATGTTGATTAACTGGGCGAAATACAACTTTATCAATTCTCCTAAAGTCAAAAAATGTATCGAAAAAGAGCTTCTTGCCGTTAAACATATCCCTTTTGTTAGGAGCTATGTTACTTCATTAGAACAGTTAGGATACAGTATCGATACCGTATGTATATGGTTAAATAAGTTGAATGAGCAAAAAGAGTCTAATGATAGTAATAATAAAGATTCGATACCCTATCCATACCCTATCGATAGACCTTCTAAAGACTGTAGGGAAGAAGAAAAACAACAAGAAAAAATAAAAGAAAAAGAAAAAGAAACAACAGAGTGTGAAGATAGTCAGTCGACAGTCACTAACGAACAATTAATTTTTTTAACTAAATTCTATGATGAAAACATACAAAAAGCTTCTAGTTATATTTGCGAATGTATAGAACATATGGCATGTGAAAATAATCCAGTCCTTGTTTATGAGGCTATGAAAATTGCGGTGCTACAGCAACCAAACAAACCAATTCAGTATATAGAGCGTATTTTAGTAAACTGGCGAACAGATTTAATAACGAATGATGGGCAATTAAAGGCTAAGGAACAAAGGGAGATAAACAAGAGACAGCAATCCTTCCCTTATTCTTATCAAAAGTCTCTTGGCCGAAGAGAAATAGTGCCAGAATGGTTTGATAAGCGTAATGATAAAGTAGAGCACCCAATACCATCTACTGAATCTAATAACAGCGCGATAGATTTTGAGGCCGAGAGACAAAAAGTTTTAGAAATGCTTGGCAAATAAAAATGTGAGCCATTGCTAATAAATGTAATTTCGTAAGTTTGGTGGTCAAGGATGAACTAGCACTTAAAAATCAAAAGGGGATTTTGAGGATGGGTGGTTGATATTTATTTAGCACAAGGGTAAGTACTTAACGGTTAATGACGGAATGATAGAGCAGAGAGAATTGAAAAGATACATAGGAGGGCAAAGCTATGATAATAGAGAAAATACCACTAAATCGTTACCAACTAGACAAGGCAATTAAAAAGTACAATGACAATATGCGTAAGTACATGAGAATGAAGGAAGAATTAGAATCATTGACAGCTGTGGCTTCTACAACCAAGTATGGCTTTGAGGCAGCAATGCCAAAAGCTATTGGAAGAGCGAGTGACCCAGTTCATGCACATGTTCAGATGAGGGCTTTACGTGAGGAGCGTATAAACAAGATTAAAGATGAGCTACTATTAGTTCAAAATTTAGCTGACAAGGTTACAGGCGACCTTGAACTGGAAGTCCTTTTCTGGTTACTAGAGGGTATGCCATTTCGCTGGATTGGAGCAAATCTGAATATGAGTCATACTAGTGTACAACGTGTGCGTGAAAGAATTTTAGATATGATGCTGAAGTAACCTAAGGGTTACTTTTTTTTTTATAATCCTTTAAATAATTTGCTCAAGAAATCCATTTCGTATCGGTTGTTTAATACGCGTATTCACTGAAGTGCGAGTACAAAGCTTTACTAGACAAAAATACATATTAAAACACAAGGGAATTCTAAAACAAATAGAAGATTCTATACCTCCAAAAGTTCTTGATTAAATCTAAAGGTAGAAGAATTGCTTGGTAAGATTTTTTTAATTGCCAAATGTTCCAAGTGTGACAGATGTTCCAAACGTTCCAAATATATCATTTTAAGTAACTGATAGTGTAAACTTGGAAGTAGGACGACGAGGTAAGGATTTCCCCTTTTGAAATTTATAACATCATAAATTAACAAGAGTGAGACCGTCGACCGATCAATATGTCCCATAAGCTTGGGTGAGGCATAAATAAGCTGTTTTATTTTTTAGAGATTAGTTATCGGATCTCCAGGAATATAACAGGCAAAAGAGGGAGTGGTTTCAGTTGAAAGATTTGTAAAACAAAGCTAAGTGGGCAAGGGTAGTAGCTATAGACATCTCATCAGTTCCATAAGAACAAAACGTATTCTAAGCAATCAATTGCAAAGGAGACTATGCGAAATGGTTCACATTCAAGTAAAAGTAAAATGACGCTTTCCTATTCGGTATAAGGGAAGGCGTTTTTTAGTTGGAGAAGAAAAACCGATTCACAAATCAAGGTTGGATCGATTGGATGAGCTGAAGCTTAAATAATCAAAACACCTGAGCTCATATTTACTAACGAACTTGTTGAAGGAGGCTTTGGATGGAAATTTATGATATTCAAAATGCTTTATCTATTAAGCTTCACGAAGCTTTCGGAGCGGAATATAAAAAATATATAGGTGAAGTGCCGCAGGAGTTTCATACGCCTGCTTTTTTAATTCAGTTTTTGAGCTTAGAGCATATCCGACAAATAGGTGGTCGATGGAAAGTAACAGCAAAGTTTAATGTAAAGTACTTCCCTGAAAATGGCATATCTGAGGCGGCTAATATGACTTTGAAGGTTCAACAAGTAATCAAAGAAATAACGCTGTTAAATGGTTCACTACTGCTTGGTACCGGAGCAACTAGCGAAGTTATTGAAGGCATTGGCAATAATTTTATTCAATTTAATTTCTTCTTACAAGAAAATGAAGAAAATACTTTTATGGGGTCATTAGATCATTATATGCACAAAGAAGAGGTGGTTTCAGTTGGCAAAAGCAATTCAGAAGAAGGTTGAGTTGAAGGAAAGCAAAAAGGTAATTTTTTCAAAATTACCTGAATTTACAAAAGATCAACTTTTAAAAAGTCAAAAATATTTATATCGCCGTGATGCATTAAACGCATTACTAGATTCAAGTAAAACTTATTCATTCGCTCAAGTGGATGAAATATTAAAGAAATTCGATAAGGGAGGTAATTAATATGGCGTTAGGTGGAGGAGTATTTTTATCACAAAACAAAGTATTACCAGGAAAATATCACAATTTTATTAGCGCTACTCGTGCATTTGTAAATCTAAGCAATCGTGGTTATGTTGGTTTGCCAATTGCACTTGACTGGGGCGTAGATGGTGAAGTATTTGCTGTAACACAAGAGGATTTACGAAAGGATTCACGCAAAATTTTTGGTTATGAATATATGGACTCAAAAATGAAAGGTATCCGTGATGTATTTAAAAATGCGGTCACGGTTTATTTTTACAAACTTGCGGTGGATGCAGAGGCAGCGACAAATGATTTTGCAACAGCTAAGTACAAAGGTGCTCGAGGGAATGATATTACGATTGTCATTCAGGCAAATGTTGATGAGCCATCGAAATTCGATGTTAAAACATTACTTGCTAATGTGTTAGTAGACGAGCAAATGGCAGTAGCGACTGCTACAGACTTAATCGCCAATGATTTTGTCGTGTTTAAACCGAATGCACCTCTAGCTGTTACAGCTGGTACAGCATTAGCTGGAGGATCCAATGGCTTAGCTATTACTGGAGGTGCACATCAAGAGGCACTAGACGCTTTAGAAGCATACGGGTTCAATATTCTAGGCTGCTTGTCCTCCGAAGGTTCAATTAAATCGCTGTATGTTGAATATACAAAGCGTATTCGTGACCAAATCGGTGGTAAATTCCAACTTGTAGGTCATAAACTTGGCAGTACTAACCATGAAGGTATTATTGATGTACAAAACGATACTATCGGACCGGAAGAAGAAGTATTTGGTGCCGTATATTGGGTGTCTGGTGCTCAAGCTGGGGTAGCTGTCAATAAATCAAATACTAATAAAAAATACGAGGGTGAATTTACACTTGATATGTCTGAAACAAAGACACAGTCACATCTCTCAACTTTATTAAAGGCTGGCAAATATTTGTTACATCGTGTTGGTGATGAAATTCGTGTACTTGAAGATGTGAATACCTTTACTTCATTTTCGGATGATAAGAACGAGGACTTCAGCTTGAATCAAGTCATTCGTGTACTTGATCAGCTTGCGATTGATACAGCTCAATTATTTAATACTCGTTATTTAGGTCAGGTGCCAAATGATCAAGATGGTCGCATTTCCTTATGGAATGACATTGGTAGTCATCGAATGGAAATGCAACGTATTCGAGCTATCCAAAATTACAACAAGGATGAACTAACGGTAGCACAAGGTAATTCAAAGAAAGCTGTTGTAGTAAATGAAGTCGTGATTCCTACGGTTGCGATGTCACAACTTTACATTACAACAACAGTAGCATAAAGGGAGGGCAAACAGATGAAATCAAACAAAACATTAATTCCAATGAATTTACAGTATTTTGCGGATGCTACAATGCATGCTCGCAATGCCATTCATGGTGCTCAAGGTCGAGCATACGTGACGGTTGAAGGAAGTCGTTATTTATTTGCTCAATTAATTAATTTAGAAGCTCGTATGGATAAAACTAAAACGCAAGTTCCTATTATGGGGCGTGTAGCTAAAGGTAATAAGGCTACTGGAGCAGAATATACAGGCAGTGCTACATTCCACTTTAATACGTCAATATTCCGTAAGTTATTAAAGCGATACAAAGACACAGGGCAGGATATTTATTTTGATATCCAAGTGACTAACGAAGATGGGTCAGCGTCGGTAGGTCGTCAAACAACGATTCTGGTTGATTGTAATATGGATGGAGGTATCATCGCTGCATTAGATGCAGATGCGGAGTACTTAGAGGATTCTATTGATTTCACCTTCGAGGATTGGGATATGCCAGAAGAATTTACAACATTACAAGAAATGCTATAAAACGAGAGCTCATGATGTGGGCTCTTTTAAATATAAATAAAAAGGATATGGTGATTAATTATGTCAAACTTAACTGCATTTTTTGCACACAATAAAAAGCAAAATGAAAACATTAAGCATGCTATTTCAAAGAAATTCGTGGATGAACAAGGGAATCCAATTGAATGGGAGTTCGCGCCAATTTCGCCAGAACGAGACGAGGAATTAAAATCTGAATCTACTAAGCGTTCTATGATTATGCAAGGAAAGCGTAAGGGGCAGTATAATACTGATTTTGATCATTTTAAATACCAACGTTTATTAACTATTGAATCTATTGTATATCCTAATTTAAACGATAAAGAGCTGCAGGATTCTTATGGTGTGATGGGGGCTGATGCTTTACTTGGTAAGATGCTGACAATTGGTGAAATTGCAGATGCCTCAGCGGTAGCACAGGAAGTTAATGGGTATCAAGCGGAACTAGAGGATATGGTTGAAGAAATAAAAAACTAATAGACGACGGTGATGGTGAAGCTAATATAATGCATTGGTGGGTGCATAAAATGCGTCGTCTTCCGTCTGAATATGTATCGCTATCCTTGGCGGATAAAGCTTGTATTATAGCGTCTCTACGGATTAAAATCGAGGAAGATAAGAAGCAAGAACGCGAGGCAAAACGAGGGTCTAAAAAAGGTAGAAAGCGTTAATAAGTAGCAAATTAGCCTACAGGGCTATCATTTATTTAATTTATGTCAATTTTGGAGTCTTGCAAATTCAACTATGCTGGAAAATTGAGTTGGAAACAACAGAAAACACATAGCTCTACTTAAGTTTAGGAAGAGTTAAAGTTTAAATTATTAAACAATAGCCATAAAAGCATCCTTCTCAAAGGATGCTTTTTTTATAAAGAGGTGAGAGTTCATGGCTACAATCCGTACGGCAATTCAAATTGATGATCGTTTAAGTAAACCAATTAAAGCCATGCATAATATGGTTTCCAGAATGGTCAATCAGTTGGAAGCTATGCATGCCGCTTCTGGGCAAATGATGGATATCTCTAGTGTTCAACTAGCTCAAAGAGAATTAGCTAAAACTGCTGAGCAATTTAACAGAGTTGAAATCGAAATTCGAAAAACTGATCACACCCTACAAAGTTTTAGCAACAATATTAGGGATGGTACTACAGCAGTTGGTGGATTATTAACTAAAATCAAGGAGATAGCAGGTAAATATTTAGATTTTCAAGTAGTTGGGAGAGTACTCTTGTCCAATGAAAATAACACCACATCAGGGTTAAATTTAATCAACAATGGTTTACAAACAACCGAGCAACCTTTAACACAAGCAATGGGAAGTGGAAACCTTCAAGGCCAGGATTTAAATAATGCATTTCAGTCTACGTCAAATGGTGTCCAAAATACTACGAATTACCTTAATGCTTTAATTGAGAAAATACGAGAAATAGCAAGTAGTGGTAAAATTTCTATGGCCGAGATAAGGAAAGCTGTCCTTGGTTTGGCTTTTGAGGGAATATTCGATGGGATTGTAAAAAGCGATCTTTTTAAGGAGCTCGTGCAAAATGCAGCTATTGCTATGGAGAAATTATCTTCAATTGTCTCTAGTACATTGAGTTTTTTTATACCCGATGGAAGTTTAAAAGATAGTTGGTCGTTTATAGTTCCTATAATAAGTACTGTTGCAGCAGCAATGTTGGTATACGAGTCTGCTTTACTACTAGTAAAAGCAGCAGAAATAGCCAGTACGATTTGGACTGGTCTAAGAACGCTTGCGATTGGATTATTAACGGCAACTACATGGACGAGTGTGTCTGCAACATCAGCCGCAACAGCTGCAGCATGGGGCTTAAATGCAGCGATAGCAGCCAATCCTATATTTATTTTAGTAATAGCCATTGTAATTCTTATTGGTCTTTTCTATTTAGCGGTAGCCGCTTTCAATTATTTTGCTGGGACATCGGTTAGTGCTACAGGAATAATAGCTGGGGCATTCATGGTGTTAGGATCAATGATTTATAATGTAATCGCCTATATGTGGAATATGTGGGCCTCTTATGTGGAATTTTTTGTGAATGTATGGAAAAACCCAATGTATTCGGTAAAGAAATTATTTTATAATCTAGCAACTAATATGTTAGATTTAATTATTTCAATGATTAGTGGATGGGATGGATTTGCTACAAGCTTTGTTAATGCTATTGTTGACGCAGTTAACTTTGCGATACAAGCTTGGAATTGGTTTGTGAAGCTATTACCAGAGAATATTTCATCTTCCGTAGGTTTAAAAGTGGGTACCGAGTATAGTCACCGAGAGTCCATTACAAGTGATCTAAAGGGTCTTAGAGGAATTTTGGATAACTGGGTTGGCGAAGCTCCTGATGATTATTGGGAAGCGCCCAAAATGGAATTTAAAGAATTAAGTAAGTCTTGGGATAAAGGATACAATTGGGGGGCCAATCTATTTCAATCAGGTGAAGAAAAAAGCAGCAATATTAAAGATGATAAGATAAAAAATGACATTGAAAATGCGCTAGCGTTAGGTGACAAACTCGATAAAGGTAATGAGTTAGGTAAGAAAACAGCGGACAATACTGAGAAGGCAACGGAAGGTATTAAAATAATGAATGAGGATTTAAAGTATCTCCGTGATATAGCTGAACGTGAAGCAATCAATCGTTATACGACGGCAGAAATCAAAGTAGATATGAAAAATGAAAACCGAATTAGCAGTGAACTAGATATTGATGGCATTATTGATAGATTTGGTCAACGTGTTGAAGAAGTTTCAGGAATGCTAGCAGAAGGGGGTTCAATCGAAGATGTATAATTTTTTTCTAGATGGCTTACAGTTTCCTATCGCACCTTCCGAACTCACTTTGAAGATTAATGGCAGAAACGAAACAGTAGTGTTAATGAATGAGGGAGAAGTAAATGTAATAAAAAAAACAGGACTAACGAATATAGATTTTGAGGTATTACTGCCCAACGTCAACTACCCATTTGCTGTTTATCCAAATGGTTTTCAACCAGCTTCATTTTACCTTAGTAAACTAAAAAAATTAAAAATCTCTGACAAACCTTTTCGATTTCTCGTAAATCGTATGCTGCCTACAGGTAATTTATTATTTGACACAAACATGACTGTATCAATTGAGGATTATGAGATTAAGGAATCAGCCGATAATGGCTTTGATGTTATTGTACGAATCCAGTTAAAGCAATACAGGGAGTACGGCAATAAAAAAATCAACTTGAAACCAGCTACAAAAGCTAATAATGCAGGAAGTACAGCAAAGACCGCATCGAAAGCTGTAGTAGAGCAGAAGCGGCCAACTACAGGAAAAGAAACCCCAAAAACACATACTGTTAAAGCAGGAGAAACATTGTGGGCTATTGCTAAGAAGTACTTAGGTGATGGCTCTAAATACACCGAAATAGCAAAAATTAATAATATTAGCAATCCAAACGTAATTAAACCAGGGCAGGTGATAAAACTTGGCTAAATCAAAACTTTGTATCATGAGTAAGGCGCAACTATACGAATGTGCCGTAGAGGAAGGTATAGTGTGGGAAACACATCGAAAAGGCACTCCAGGAAAACTGACATTCAATGTAATTAAGGATGGTATGCTTAGCTTTCATGAGGGGGATGCAGTTACTTTCGAATATGACGGACACAAGATTTTCAAAGGTTTTGTCTTTACCAAGAAACGTTCGAATAACAGAATCATTACGGTTACTTGTTACGATCAACTTCGCTACTTTAAAAATAAAGATACTTATAGGTATGAGAATAAAACAGCTGCTCAAGTACTTAAAATAATTGCAAAGGACTTTAAGCTAAAGACCGGTACTATAGACGATACAAAGTATGTAATACCGTGTATGGTTGAAGATAATCAAGAACTGTTCACGGTTATGTCTAATGCCTTGGCTGAAACGACTCTTAATACTCAAAGGCTATTTGTGCTCTATGATGACTTTGGAGCTTTGAATTTACGTGAAGCTAAGGCGCTTCAAACCGATTTACTGATAGATGAAGAATCAGGTGAAACGTTTGAATATACTTCATCCATTGATGAAAACACGTATAACAAAATCAAGTTAGTACGTGAAAATAAAGAAACAGGTGAACGTGCTACTTACATGGCCGAAAGTGAAAGCAGGATGACCGAGTGGGGTGTTCTTCAGTTAACAGATAAGTTCGATGAAGGGGTAAATGGCAAGGCTAAAGCAGAAAGCATGCTTAAGTTTTATAATCGTAAATCGAGAAAGCTACACATTAATAAAGTATTCGGTAATCCAATTGTACGTGGTGGTAGTCAGGTAGCAGTACTCTTGTATGTTGGTGACTTATCAGTGGCTAATTTCATGATGGTTGAAAGTGTGAGGCATACCTTCAAAGAATCTAATTATAGTATGGATTTAACGCTGATTGGCGGTGATTTCATTGCGTAGTATGGAGGATATTTTAAAAGAAATTCAAAAACTTGTGTTGGGAGTTCTGAATGCCCAAAAGCTCGCTACGGTTATTTATGGCAATGTATTAAGAGTAGATCCACTAGAAGTTCAAATTGATCAGAAATTGACTTTAAAAGAAGAACAATTGAAGCTCACCCGTGCTGTAATGGACTATGAAGTAGAGATGGGTGTAGATGGTGGACCAGAGCAGATATATAAAATCTATAACGGCTTAAATACGGGTGACAAGGTGACGATGATCCGCGTGCACGGTGGTCAACAATACTTAATCATAGACAAAGAGGTGATTTGATGATTCCACAGGCCATAAACGATGGACTGACATTCGATTTTGAGGAAGAAATTGAACCTTCTAAGACATTTAAAATAAATAACGAATTAGATCGCTGTTATGGCACCATTGATGAACTAGAGGCCATGAAACAAGCGATTTTTTTTATGCTTAATATCGAGCGTTACGATCATTTAATTTATAGTTGGAACACAGGTTTTGAAACCAATGATTTAATTGGCCAACCAACAGTATATGTTGCCAGCGAAGTAAAACAACGCATTCAAGAGGCTTTATTACAAGATGACCGCATTACGAATGTCGATTCTTTTGAAGTAACAACCACTAAAAATAAAGTGCACGTTCAATACGTAGCCCACACCATTTTTGGTGAAATCACTGCAGAGAAAGAGGTGGATTATTAATGGTAGCAATTTTTGATTTAAATACTTCCTATGAGGATTTATTAGTTCAGAAACTTTCTAATGTACCAGCACAGGATAAACGAGAGACATCGTTGATTTATCAGGCAACAGCAGCCAATACTGCCGAGACAGCTCAAATTCTTTTTACATTGCTAAACTACGAAAATCAAATGTTCGCAGATACGGCCTCACGACAGAATTTAATAAGGCGGGCAGCTGAACGGGGACTTAGTCCAACGCCTGCAACGAAAGCTATACGCAAAGGAGTATTCAATATCGATGTTCCCTTAGGTGCACGTTTTTCGCAGGAAGAATGCAACTACGTAGTCCTTGAAAAAATCGAAAAAGGTATTTTTAAGCTGGAGTGTGAAACCGTAGGTGAGATTGGAAATTTTGAGACAGGACAACTAATACCGATTGATTACATTGCAGGTCTTGAGACAGCACAGTTAACGGATTTGTTAATTCCAGGAGAGAACGAAGAAGATACAGAAGCTTTTAGATCGCGTTATTTCAATAGCTTTGAAAGTATTTCGTTTGGAGGGAACCGCGCCGATTACAAAGAGCGAGTTGGAAATATACCAGGGGTTGGAGGTGCACGTATCTACCGAGCAAAATATGGAGGTGGCACTGTTGGCGTTACGATTATTGACTCTACTTTTTCGAAACCATCCAATGAATTAGTGGGGTTAGTACAACAGTTGATGGATCCATTAGATGCGCAAGGTGACGGAGTTGGCCTTGCTCCTATTGATCACAACGTTACTATTTCGGCTGTCAATGAAACAACAGTAAATATCATATCAACAATTACCCTGCAATCTGGTTGGTTTTTTGAGGATGTAGAGAATGCTATCCAAGAGGTAATTGATGGATACTTTAAGGAGCTCGCAGAACTTTGGGCGTCGGCAGTTACAAAACAAGAAGATGAAGCAGGGCTGATTATTCGTATAAGCCAAATTGAAACACGTATTCTTGGTATTAATGGAGTCATCGATATAGCTAACACAATATTAAATGGTAAGGCAAGCAACCTGGAACTTGATAAAGAAGCAATACCAAAGAGGGGGACTATAAGTGGCTAGAAAAGTGGATGTTTTAAGCTACCTCCCTCCTATCCTTCACGAAATCAAGGAACTTCAAAAGATTGCATCACTTGAAAATCCATCATTAGAGCGAGTATGGGAACTAACGGAATCGTTATTTAATAATCAATTTATCCTTGCCCTAGATGAAAGTGGTGCCCATCGTTATGAGAGAATGCTTGGTTTAATTACTAATGAATCAGAAACACTTGAAACACGTCGTTTTCGCATTTTATCACGATATCAAGAACAAGCACCGTATAGTTTTCCCGTTCTGAAACAGCTACTTGATAGCTTACTAGGGGAGGGAAAGTACGAGCTTACTCGCAGTACATCTGAAAAGTGGGTACGTGTAAAGCTGGAGTTAACCGTGTCTCGAGAATTTGAAATTGTAGAGGTATTACTAGAGCGAGTAACTCCACAAAACATGTTGGTGTATGTGGAAATTAGATACATCCAACATAGTGCACTGGCGCGCTTTACGCACGCTCAATTGGCCGCCTATACACATAAACAACTGAGAGAGGAAGTGTTATCGTAATGTCTACTGACACTGTTAATTATGGTTTTAAAAAGGATAATGAAGATGAGTTTTATAATGTAAATGTGGTTAACGCCAATCTTGATAAGATTGATACGGAGATGAAACGTATTGAGGATACCATCCCAACTGTCAGCCCTACTGATTCAGTCAAATGGCTGGAAACAGTAGGAGGCACAGCGAACGCCTTAACTGCAAATATTCCTGACATTGAAAGCTATAAAAATGGTCTAGCTGTATCATTTCCAGTTAATGCAAACAGTACAGCAGCAATGACATTAAATATAAATGGATTAGGTGCTATTCCTATAAAAAAAGCGAATGGCACAGCATTTAGTAATGCAAAGGCTAATGGTGTGTATACTGTTCGCTATCGTGCAGGGGCTTTTATCTTACAGGGTGAGAGTGAGGTGGAAATAGGAAAACAAATCATCACACCAAGTACAGTGAACCAAGCAATCACTCAAGGTGTACATGATGGCACGGGGTATGTACATGGTAGTACAAATCTAATGTCTCAAAACATCAAGAAAGGCGTAACAATATTCAATGTAAGTGGAACATATGAAGGGGAGTTAAGTGGCTACGATTCGTACTATCTAAGCCCGGTTACTAATGTTCCTAAAACCCAACCTTTTTACACAATCCCTATGACTGGTGGATACCGCATTGCACTCTTTATGCCTAATAATGGACCATCTGGATCAGGTGATAGGGATTACATGAATGGTGGCTCATATCCTACAATGGATTATAGACATATAGATCCGAATCCACGATATGGAACCAATGGATACCTTCAAATAATAGTTAATTCGTCAGATGGTAGATCATGGACATACAATTTCCCATTGGGATACAATCAATGGTTCCCATGGTTCTCAGTAATTCTGTCAGGTACTAGGCTAGATCTTAGAGCGTATTACGAATATGATAAACCTGTGATTGATGAGGTATATAACCGTGCCGCTAGTGCAGTTCATGTTAACACTACTTTGGCATATAGTGGTGTTAACGATATTTCAAGCATCCAATTCAAAATGTTCTGGGAGTACGATGGTGTGACTCATACATCAACGTCGGTACAAGGTATAGTACAAAAATACAAATAGGAGGGGCGTACATGATAGGATTTAAAGTATATTATGAAAATGCAACTGGTGAAGTTATTCTGACAATTCCAGAGAAACATAATCCAGGTGCTGTTGAGACTACACAAGAACAAGATTTCATTATGTTTGCCGTGCTTTCTGCAAGAAAGCCAGACACGGTTAACTTCATTCAGCTGCCTTATGGTAAATACCGCAGCGATTTTGAAATCGCAAATAGTTGGAAGGTTGATTTAAAGACAGGAAAGGTTCTATTTGAATATCCAAAATTCGAAATGCCTATATCTGAACAGATACATCTTTTACGACAAGAAAATGAGGAACTAAAAGTTGAAAATCAAGTATTAAAGATAGCGTTAGCTGAATCAGCAGAAGTACAACAGCATGATAAAATGCTGAATCAATTAGCTTTAGCTGAACTAGTTGAAACATTAACAACTAAGGAGGTCTTATAATAATGGCTAAACTATATTGGGATTTAATTAAAATGAATTTGCGAACAATCGATCAGGTGCCGTTGTTATGGCGAGAAGCTGTACAAGCATTACTTAATAGCGAAAACAAGTAAACGCAGCATAAGCTAGCGTTATTTTTTATGTGTTTTTTAAACTATGAAAGCAATCGAGATGAACTACTGAATCTCGATACTTTTCATAGCTTTTTATTTGAATCAAAAGAGAAAAGGATTGATGTCATGGGAGATGAATTAATCAGAAATATTTATGAACGCCTTGGAGGTATCGAGGCAAAAATTGATGATATTAGAGATATTCGTCAAACTGCGGATAACGCTAAGGATATCGCAGAGGAAGCATTAGCGAGTACTAAAAATGCTCACCATCGATTAAATAAAATCGATAAAATCGTTTGGTGGGTATCTACAACTATTATAGGCGCTGTTATTTTAGGATTGTTAACACTTGTTATCAAAACCTACTAGGGGGATCATACTATGGAATTTTTATATGATTATATTATTGAACAGGCGCTAATTGTAGTGCCTGTTTTATTGGTTATAGGACAGGTTTTAAAGAATACACCTAAAATGCAAGATTGGTTGATTCCCTATATTTTATTAGTAGTTGGGGTTACGTTTACAATCGGCTTGATGGGTTTCACTATGCAAAGTATTGTACAAGGGGTTCTTGTAAGTGGAGCTGCTGTTTTTAGCAATCAATTATATAAACAATACTCAGATAAAGAGGGTAATGGAAAATGAGTTATGTCATTGAAAAGCGCTTCATGTCAGGACTACCAAACTATGCTTTAACTGCAGTCAAATACGTTATTGCCCATGAATCGGGCAATGCAAATAATTGTGGCCCGAACGCTCTAGAAAATGAAATAACCTATATGAATCGTAATAAAGCAAATGCCTTCACTTCCCATTGGGTAGGCGGTGGAGGACGTATTGTACAAATTGCTCCCGTGAATCGCGTGCAATATGGTTGTGGGCCTAAAGGGAATCCATTTAGCTTTGCCCAAGTAGAACTAGCTCGAACCAATAATAAGGAACAGTTTGAAAAAGATTATGCGGCTTATGTTTGGCTATTAAGGGAGCTTGCAAAAGATGCTGGAATCCCTACTATACTTGATGGTAGTGGCAATGGTATAAAGTCACACCGCTGGATCACAGATCATTTAAAAGGTACGACACATCGAGATCCATTTTCATATTTGATGAGCATGGGGATATCAGAGGGTCAATTTAAAAACGATATTTTGAATGGTATGGATATACCACAACAAATTGAAAAGGATGATGGGTGTATGAAATTTACAAATGAGACAACAAAAGCTGCAGTACGTGATTTAATCAAACAAACCGTAGACAAGAAATTAATAGACAAATCGTGGCTAGATAAATTCGATGCGGGTACATTAACTGGCGGAGATTTTGAAGGATTAAAAATCATCATTACACAACGGAGCATTTAATAGCAGAAGCCTGTTACCCTAATTGCAAAAGGGCGTATGAATTCTTATTTTTGAAATATGAGGTGTTGTGGTTTCCAATTTGGATTAGATGAGAGACTGTATATCATATGAAGAATTTCGAAATAATTGGGTTGAAAACAACAGTGAATGGTTTAATGAGGATAAGAAATTGCAACATTGGAATTACAAGGATCCAATTCAAAAACAATCAAACTATCTAGTAAGAATTTAAAAAGACCGGGTCTCAAATTTTGAGCCTAGGTTTTTTGTTTTTTATTATGAAATTCTTATATACAAGTTGCTGCAATCGTATTTTTTCTTTTATTTAACTTTAAATGTATAAATTACCTTGTAAAATAAGAACGTTTGTTCTACAATAAAAATAAGAACAAATGTTCTTAAAAGGGAGCTTTTTATTAAAACATAAGGGGATGATAACTTTGGCATTTACAGTCAAAACAGAAGCAGAAAAAATCTTTACTAATATTATGGGAGATGGTGCAGTACGTTTGGCAGCAGATTCAGGCTCTAAAACTAACTTCCATGATATTTTTGGTACAACTGATAAATCAGTACCAGTCAAACGTCAACGTGCTGGCAGTCAATTACTATTCTTGACATCTCTTTACTCTAACGCATCTTCTGCGACAGTTCGTGGTCAAATCTTAACTCGTATTCACCGTATTTTAATCAACTACAAATCATTCATTAACCCAGCCAATCCATCTCAGGAAGGTCCAGAAAATCCAATTTTAGCTTTAGGTGCTTATGCAGCGTTAGCTCTTGCAAAAGATGCTGATATGGCTTCGTATACACAAGCTGATTCATCTCGTCCAGTAACTCAAACAGAATTACGTTCAGCACTTACTGGTTACGTTAGTAAGTCCTACACTACTTTTACTGGTCTAAATAGCTATAAAAATGTACGTCTAGCAAATGGAAATGGTTTAACAGTTAGTACTGGGTCATTAGTTGGTACTAAACATGCTAAAACTGGACTTAATGGTGTAACTCTTGGTTTAGGTGCAGTTCACTTTATTAATGCTGCTATTAACGGTGCTGGTAATGCAATCTATTCTGACTTGAGCGCTTGGTTCACACAAATGTGTACGCGTCTACGTGAATCATACGGTAATTCTCGTGGAAACAACGGTTTAACTGAACTTTGTGTAAATATCGGGGCAGGCCGTGCGGGTGATAATGGTACAGTAAGTGATATCGACCAAATACGAGGGTATTTCCCATCATCTGGCTACAACTCATTCGTTATCTGGGGTCTTAACCTTGCGGCTCGTGCTTATCGAATTGCAGAATTAGGTGACACTACAAAAATACCTCAATTCAAAAATGCAATAGCTTTAAGTTCTCACGTTTGTCAACAAACAGCAGCAGAAATTATGAACTACTACAATACTCAAATTATAAACGAAGGTCGTTCTTATGAGATTGGACTTCCAAACTTTAAGGCTGGTAGTCCGGACGCTACAGATTCAACCACTGTTCCAACGTCTGGTTATGCTTTAGCGGCTTATCAACACTTTGCTTCAGTAAATACACCAACATCAGTGCAGATTAAAACCTCAAATGAAAATTTCAATACTTTAGTAGCACATAACAGTGATCCAGCTTCAGTAACAGCTTATCTATATACAGCAGCTTGGTATGGTGGTCACACTCTAGTAACATCTGGTAAATTAACTTCTGCAATTGCAAACAAAGCAGGTTCAGCAGCACTTCCGTATAACATTGTTTCAACTAATACTGGTGGTAAAGCAGAAGCTGGTGCATCCCGTATCCTTCAAGGCTTAGCAGGAGCAATGAACAGTGGAATAACAACACTTTAAAACAAGTTTAGAAAGAATCACTAAGTTATTGACGAAAGAATTTATTTAAAAATTTAAGCCCATTAGCTTAATTGGTAATGGGCTTTTTCTATTAAATCGGTATTATTTTCAGTATTTATCTTTGGTATTACTTAATTATTACTTAAAAAATATCAATATATTATTCAATCTAATACTACTAAAATATAGGAAGTTCAAAAAAGGAGAATGTTTGATGAAACAGGTATTTATAAAACCAGCTGAAGGTATTTATACAAGCCTTTATGGCATGAGAAGTGGTTCAATGCATTATGGAGTGGATATTGCAAATAATAGCTCCAATGTACCAGTACATGCTTCCTCTGCGGGTGTGATTAACAAAGCCGTTGGTGGTTGTTCAAATAATGGCTCTATCGGTAATACATGTAATGGCGGTTATGGAAACTATGTAATAGTTCGACACAGTATTGATGGGAAAACATATGATACACTTTATGCTCATTTACAATCTATTAGTGTCTCTGTTGGTCAAACTGTCAATCAAGGTGATAAAATTGGTGTTATGGGGAACAGTGGGAGTTCAACTGGTCAACACGTGCACTTTGAAATATATGAAAAAGCACGAGTGTCTCAATCAGAGGCGGTAGACCCTATGCCTTATTTAAACGGGGACAAGCCAACAGTTAGCTACCATACGTATGATGGAACTTGGGCAACGATTACAATTACTCAGAAGGCAAATGTGTTCAAAAATGTTGGCTATGAAATTATCGGTCAACTTGAAGCTGGTGGAAAATACAAAGTGTATGGTCAAAGAGAATATGCAGCTGATGGAACTCTATTCTATAATGTAGGGTCTGGTTATGTTCACCATGCTTACGGAACTATTGCTAATCACCATGCAACTGTTACATCTACTATCAATACGTATAGCACTCCTAATGGAGCGTTTAAACGTCAATTAGCACCAGGAACTTATAAAGTACATGCCGCCAAAGATGGTTGGTACAATTTAGGTGCAGAATGGGTTAAAGCGGATCAAGTATTAGTAACTAAAAACTAAATTCAAAAGATAATTAATATGATTAAAGACTTGCCTAGCAATGATGTCGGTCTCTTTCTGTTAGTAATTTTAATGACAGGATGGAAAAAATTAAAAGGATTATCAAAAGAGACCTATCAATAAGGGTTTTATATGTAATTTATAGTTAAACAATGTCATGAATCACTATTAAACAAAATTTTTAAAAAACAGGGTCTCATTGAACTGCCCCGTAAAAGTTAGACATCAATCTAACTTTTACGGGGTTTTTTTTATGGCAAAAGTAAGTGTTGAACAACGTATTCCAGCAGTTCAACGATATTTAAATGGAAATGAACCTTTGATCGAAATTGCGAAAGATATCGGTGTGACAGCTCAGGTTGTCAGCGAATGGGTTCGCCGTTATCAAAAAAATGGCGTAGAGACTTTCTTAAAGTCCTATACAAACTATTCAGCTGACTATAAAATGAATGTACTTAATTATATGAACGAGACAGGTACATCTTCGAGAGACACAGCTGCACTATTTAATATTTCATCTTCTGGCATGATTCGAAATTGGAAGTCGAAGTTTGAAGTTGGTGGTTATGATGCCCTTGTTTCTAAGAAAAAGGGGCATCCATCTATGAAAAAAGAGACAAAAAGAACAACGAAATCAACACCAGCTGAAGGATCTGTTGAGGCGTTAGAAGCACGAATTAAACAATTAGAAATGGAGAATGCGTACTTAAAAAAGTTGAATACTTTAGTTCAAATGCAAGAAAAATTACCAATCAAATCAAAGCGCAAGTAATTTATGAACTAAAGGAAATCTATGAAGTAGTGGAATTAAACAAAGTTGCTGATATTCCATGTAGTACATATTATTACTGAGAGAAGCGTTTGAATCGTACTGATAAATATTGTGAAAGTCGCAATTCAGTCCATCTATCATGAACATAAGGGACGTTATGGTTATCGTCGGATCACCAAAGAACTAAAAAAATTTGGTATTCATCATGATCAAAAAAAAACGATTAACTGCTTGATGAATGCCATTGGCATAAAGTGTGAAGTCCGCATGAAGAAATATCGTTCGTATAAAGGTAACGTTGGAAAAATTGCCCAAAACATATTACAACGCGATTTTACAGCGAAAAAAATGAACGAGAAATGGGTAACAGACGTGACAGAGTTCCATCTATTTGGTGAGAAACGTTATTTATCACCCGTCTTTGATTTATGTAATGGCGAGATCATTGCATACACGGTCATGAAGCGTCCAGGCCAGGATGAAATTGCGTTATTAACCCGTAACATTAATCAAATGTCAGAAGAAATTATGACCAGCATTGTCATGGAAAGAAAAATTGAGCAGCAAAAGAATGACCTCATTACAAACGTTTCTCATGACCTAAGAACATCTCTGACGTCTATTATGAGATACTTGTGTTTATTAAGAGAAGAGAAATATGAGACAAAAGAACAGTATGACGAATAGTTGAAGATAGCCTTTTCTAGATCTGAGCAATTGAAAAATTTAATTGATGATTTATTTGACTATACAAGGCTAATGAATGATAAAAATACGTTAGTACGACAACAAATTTGTTTGAATGAGCTGCTTGATCAACTGATGGAGGAGTTAGTGCCCCTGGCAGAGCAAAAACACCGCCTTTTTATAAAACATTTTCCAGAGCATCGTATTTTTGCGGCACTGGATTCTGAAAAAATTGTTCGGGTATTTGATAACCTATTAATCAATGCTATAAACTACACCACTGGAGATGGAAAAAATTTGGTTTCACTTGAGGAGCAAGACGACCAGGTTCAAATTTGTGTGGCCAACGTAAGTGATGCGTTTACAGCAGCGGAGCTTAATAGTTTATTTAAAAGGTTTTATAAAAAGGATCCATCAAGAACAAATGTAACGGAGGGCTCGGGGCTTGGACTAGCGATTGCCAAAAGCATCGTGGAGCTTCACGGAGGAACAATTCACGCGAAATACAAGAACGAAACATTGTACTTTATTATCTCACTGCCCTTTACGGCGTAACTAATTTGTCCAAAGTGGATAAATGGTTATAGCATGATGTGGTTGTTCATGGCTGGCAAGCATATCCTGCATGGCAGCTAAGAAAGCAGTGTTTTTAATTAATATTTGAATTTCTGTCTGTTTGTATTGCTTTTGAAAATCAGTAATATAATCTCTAATGATTGAAAGGTTGTAGTGACTGTTAATTTCCACTTCAACGAAAAATGGCAATGTTAAATCAGGAAGCTTGGTACTACCACCGCGGCGAATCCAAACAGCTTCTTGTACATAATAACGGATGGGTAGTTGACGGTTACTGGCAATAAAAATATCCATAAAAAGCCCCCTTCTATGTCTATTTCAAGCCTAAAGGAAAATTCCTCAGTCGTCAAAAGAAAACATGTGGAAATCTTAACAGCGATTTTCTCATGTTTTTTTGTTTGCTTTTTGTTGAATTTTGTTTGATTATGTCCGTTTTTTGGACTAATTGTAAAGGCAGTGTAAACATTTATTTAATCCATTGTAAATGATATGTACAGAAAGCTTAAAACTATTAATAATAAAGTCTGACAACAAGGAAAGGGTTGAATAGATTGGATATCAATATACAGGAGATGATTTTCCAATTTCTTGGAGGGTTAGGCTTATTTCTTTTTGCTATTAAATTTATGGGAGATGGTTTACAGAAGGCTGCTGGTGACCGTCTACGAGATATTTTAGATAAATTTACTACAAACCCATTAATGGGTGTACTAGTGGGTATTATTGTTACGGTTCTTATACAGTCCAGTTCAGGAACCACTGTTATTACAGTAGGACTAGTAAGTGCTGGACTTATGAAATTGCGCCAAGCAATCGGCGTTATTATGGGTGCCAATATTGGTACAACTATTACTGCCTTTATAATAGGGATTGACGTAGGTGCATATGCATATCCCATTATGGCAGTGGGTGCCATTTGCTTATTTTTCTTTAAGAAAAGTATCATTCAAAATATTGGACAAGTACTTTTCGGGTTTGCTGGTTTATTTATTGGTTTAGAGCTCATGAGTGGTGGGATGAAGCCTCTTCGAGATTGGCAGCCATTTATAGATTTGACTATCCAAATGTCCGATGTACCGATTTTAGGTGTATTAGTAGGTACAATATTCACTTTAATTGTTCAATCTTCCTCTGCTACAGTTGGTATTTTACAAGGACTTTATGCTGAAGATTTAATTTCTTTACACGGAGCATTACCTGTTTTGTTTGGTGATAATATTGGAACAACCATTACTGCTATCTTAGCTGCCTTAGGTGCTTCTATAGCAGCAAAAAGAGCTGCTGCCACTCATTTACTATTTAACGTAGTGGGTACGATTATCTTTATGCTGATACTTGGCTTATTTACGAACTACGTAGAATGGATTGCTGGGTTGCTTAATTTAGAACCAAAAATGCAAATAGCCTTTGCTCATGGAACTTTTAATGTCATTAATACGCTCGTTCAACTGCCGTTTATTGGCGTTTGGGCATATGTCGTAACAAAATTAATTCCTGGTGAAGATTCAGTCATCGAATATAAACCAAAATTTTTGGATAAAAATTTAATTGTTAAGTCACCTTCAATTGCACTAGGCCAAGCAAAAATGGAAGTCGTGCGTATGGGGGAATATAGTATTCTAGGATTAGAAGAAACGTTAACGATTTTAAAAACAGCTGACACAAAATTGGTAGGCAAGGTCGAACAATTGGAAGAAGCTATCAATAACTTAGATCGTCAATCTACAGAATATTTAATAGAGCTATCAAAGCAATCTCTATCGAACCATGATTCTCAGCTGCATCATGCTTTGTTTGACAATATTCGTGATATCGAGCGAATTGGTGACCATGTAGAAAATATTATCGAGCTTCTACAATACAAAGATAGTAATCGCGTCCGCTTAAGCGATCAAGCGCTGAAAGAGTTAGAAGATATGTTCATTTTTACATTAGCGACTGTAAAAATGGCTATCGAATCTCTCGACAAACAAGATCGATCTTTAGCACAGCAAGTGGTTGAAAAAGAAAATGAAATAGATAATATGGAGAGACGTTTACGTAAATTGCATATTAAGCGATTAAATGAAGGCGTATGCTCAGGTTCAGCAGGCATTGTATTTGCAGATATCGTCAGTAATTTGGAAAGAATCGGAGATCATGCATCCAATATAGCGGAAACTGTTATTTCCTAAAATGGAGCTGTTCAGTAGCGTGAAAACTACTGAATAGCTTTTTAATTGGCGTTCAATGGGATGGATAAGACATCCAAAATGGTGGATAAAGCCTTGAAAGTGACGGATAGAATCGTAAATGTAGGGGATAAAGCCTTGAAACCAATAGCTATCCATATTCATTAGTTGGTGCTGCAATAGTCGTAATCATAGGGGCGTTGAGTTTATGAGGTGGAGTAAAGTACGAGTATGAATAGTTTCTCTTAAAATGAAAAAAGTAAGTAAGACATGGTTGCGTCTTACTTACTTTTACTTTAATGGATATCTCTTTTCTTAAAGTTACCGCCACGAACTTCTGAAACATCAGAAATCACAACAAAGGCACCTTCATCGATATCTTTAATAATAGAAACTAACTTGTTTTCTTCCATACGGTTAATGACACAGTTTAAAATTTCAGTTGGTTCATTGGAGAAGCCACCACGTCCATGTGTATAGGTAACACCACGTCCGAGACGAGCTTGGATTGCGTCCCCAATCTCCTCAGATTTTGCACTAACTACACGGACTTCTTTTGATTTCTCTAAACCAACCTGGATAATATCGATAACATTTTTCGCAATATAATATGTTAACGCTGAGTATAAAGCGCTCTCTAAGCCAAAGATAAAGCTTGCCCCTAAGAAAATAAAGGCGTTGATAAATAAGATAATATCGCCGACTGAAAATGGAATTTTACGTGATAGTAATACGGCTAAAACCTCCGAACCATCTAAAGCGCCACCGTTACGTAAGACAATCCCAATACCTACACCAAGCAGCATACCACCAGATAAGACAATTAGTAAGGGATCATTCGGGCCTAAAATGGTTTTGACATCATGTAAAAGAACCGTGGAAATGGATAATGCTGCGATACCAGCACTACTCATTAAGGCAAAGGTTTTTCCAACCTGCTTATAACCGATATAGACGAATGGGATATTTAGTACAAAGAGCAGTAAGCCTAATGGAATTTCAAATAGGTGAGCTCCCATAATACTGAGACCTGTTACACCACCATCAATAACAGCATTTGGAATCAATACAGCCTCTAGCCCGTAAGCAGCAATAACTGCCCCAATAATAATCATAATGAATTTTCGTGTGTTTTCTAGTGACTTTCCTTTTTTCATAAATCTTCTCCATTTCTTTACGTAAAATATTACTTAAGGTTTTGGAATAATATTTATAGCAATTGTTTTAGTCTCCGAACCTTTACTTGAGTCGGCCATATTATAATATTTAGTTAATAAAGCGTTTAATTCATCATCAAAATTCTTGAATTGATCAACTGATAACGTCAAGTCAATAAAAGAAAAAGTAGCTAAATCTGCGGTACTTTCTTTTTCATCAAGTGAATGTAAATAATTTTGATATTGAGATAGTAGCGCTAATTGATAGTAGGAAATGTAATTTAATTTTTGCTTGGTTTTGAGCTGTGTCCACTCCTCCTTACTAAGTTTTGCTGCCCCTTCATTTAATGCATAGAACTTCTCTGTAACAGAACGTACTTTTCGCTCCTTCACAATTTTTATGACGTTTTCGTCCACTAAAATTTGGATATGTCGATATAAAGTAGCTTGCGGTACATCCTTAATGACTGAAATCATCTCCAAAGTGCTTAAGCCTTCTTCTTTATTGTGCATTAGAGCTTGTAAAATTTTCATTCTCACAGGGTGCATTAATACCTCTGCTTTATTGCGCATAAACCGATCCTCCTAATAAATGAATGAGATGGTATCAAGGAAAGCATTCGAATGTTCTCAAATTGAGAACATTATCAAAAAATATATTATAGGTTTTTTTTGGGGGTGTACAGTAAAAAGTAATGTAATTTTTTTACGCTTCTGTTATCATTATTGATAATGATAACGAAAGGGGCTATAAATTTATGAAATTACACTATGGTTTTGAAGACTTAGGTCAAATGGATTGGGCAAGCATACTACCAATCCTTTTACCTTTTTTATTCGTAGGTTTTTTACTTATCGTTGTTGCACTTGTCGATCTATATCGGCACCGAGAAACGAGAGAAAATATACTAATGTGGGCAATTATTATTTTGTTCTTCAATACAATTGGTTCGGTTCTATATTTTGTAATAGGTAGAAAGGATGTAAATAAACATGCGCTTAGAAATTAATAATATTACAAAAAAATTTAAATATAAAACGGCTGTGAATAATTTTTCATTAATTATCGATACGAATGAATGTGTAGGGCTTATTGGACCAAATGGAGCAGGGAAATCCACATTAATTCAAATCATTGCTGACATTCTTTATGCAGATGAAGGAAACATCGTGCTTGATGGACAAAAAATTTCAAAGATGAAAAATCAAATTGGTTATTTACCACAGTACCCTAATTTCTTCTCGTGGATGACAGCATTTGAAACCCTATCCTTTATGGGGACACTTTCTGGTATATCAAAAAAACAATTACAAAAGGACATTCCAATTCTTTTAGAAAAGGTGGGCTTAGGGAAAGAAGCGCATGTTCATGTCGGAACATTTTCTGGAGGTATGAAACAGCGTCTTGGCATCGCACAAGCTTTATTACACAAGCCAGCTTTAATAATTATGGATGAACCGGTATCAGCACTAGATCCAATTGGTAGACGTGAGGTGTTGAATTTATTAAAAGACATCAAAAAAGAAACGACCATATTACTCTCTACACATATATTAGGCGATGCGGAGGAGGTTTGTGAGCGCTTTGTGGTCATTAAAAATGGTTACAAAATAGAAGATGCGACAAAATTAGAGTTACTGAATCGCTATCAAAACTCAGCTATCTTTATAATGATTCAAAAGAAAGATGTTAAGTGGCTAAAAACGATTGAACAGTTACCGTATGTAAAGAAAATCGAAGGTTGTGGTGATGGCTTTAAAGTATATGTCAATCAGTTGGAAGCGGATGCCCATCGATTACTACAGTGCGGATTGGATTCTAACGTGATATTTACAAAGTTTAATCTTGGCGTTCAAGAAAGCTTAGAAGAAATATTTTTAGAATTGGTGGTGTAGCGGGAGTGAATACGTTTATAGCATTAAGTAAAAAAGAAATGAATCAAATGACAAAGGAGTATAAGGTCATTTGGCTACCCATTGTATATATTCTACTAGGTCTAACTCAGCCAATCATGATGTATTTCTTGCCTGCTATTTTACAATCAATGGGTGGTATTGAAGGGATTATGATTGATCCAACATTGACAAAGCCAGAGGGACAAGAAGTGCTTGCCTCAACCCTTAATTCGCAATTTGATCAATTAGGTATAATCATACTTACCATTGCAACGATGGGTATTATTCAAGGAGAAAAAGCCAATGGAATGATGGCATTCATTCTCACAAGGCCTGTATCTATCTCCTCCTACCTGGGTAGTAAAATCCTTACTCATTATGTTTTAGCTGTTTTATGTATTACGATTGGCTATGCAATGTCCTTTGGCTATACATCTTATTTATTTACCTCTGTACCGATAACGCGTGCATTAATAGCTTTAGCATTTTATTGTATTTGGCTGTTGTTTGTTATTACATTTGTTGCCATGATCAGTACCTTTTTTAACAGCTCACCATTTATTGCTTTAATCAGTATTGGTGTTTTATTCATTTGTCGTTTTTGTGCTGGCTTACATCCAATTTTAGATGTTATTAATCCAGCCAGTAATAGCTTGTATGCGACTACGATATTAATGACAGGTGACGTAGCAACATGGTATGGCTTTAATTTTGTTGTCACAATAATACTTGTACTATTCATGGTGGTTATCATGCATCATTTTATTGCTAAAAAGAAATTTTAATATGAAGGAAATCCTCGGCAAATGAATGTAAAAGTAAATCGTAAAAGCAAAATTCCCTATTATCAGCAACTCACACAGCAGCTGCTTTTATCCATAACGACAGGAAATTTAAAAAAGGGTGACCATTTGCCTTCTATTCGTCAGCTAGCGGCACAAACCAACCTTAATCTGCATACAGTTCATAAAAGCTACAAAGAGCTTCAGAAAAAGGGTATTATTACCATTAAACCTCATTCTAGAGCAGTCGTTAGTGTAGATTCTAGCAAAGCAAAGACTATTTCACTTCAACAACTTTCTATGAGTGTGGAACAAATATTGATAGAAGCGTATCTTTTGGGAATTAAAGAAGGTCAACTTGAAGAAATGTTTCAGGAGAGTTTACGAAAATATTATACGGAGAGTTAGAGTGAAAGAGAGGGCTTCTACAATGCCCCAAAAACTATCCAACCGTTACTGTTACTGACTGTTAAAGAAATTGCATAAAAGGCTGCATAGACAATATTCCGCTATAAAAGCCCAAGCTTTCATTTGTGAACGTTATTTTATTTGAAGTTGTATGAATAATTGAAGAATCGATATAAAGATACAGCTAAAAAAATAAGGATGATAAAAGGTAATAAGGAAATTACAATCGGTAAAATAAAGCCCAGTAGTGCAATGGCAGTGACTACGCCAACAACAGCTAAAGCAATTATTCCCCAAAATACGAGTTGGTCAAATATACATGGAATTTTAGCGAAAAAAGAAATTGTTAAAATTTCTAAAATAATCCAGTCTATTGGGCTGCTAATGAGAAAAGCACCAACTGCAATCATGATGATTAAGCGGAAAAAGAATTCTCTTTAATTTTCATAGGGCATGACGTGTGAGTAATGTGCCAGACCGGTTGTCTTCGGCGAATTACGGTGCTGGACAGTTCTTCGAGTGCTCTTGTCGACGATCTGCCGGCAATCACGGGATGCCTTTTTTGGAGAAATTTATGCCTGGGATATATGAGCCCGTATGATGAAAGTTTTTTCATTTCATCATGGTGGGCTACTTAGTGACAAGAGAAAGGTTAAATTAGAGAGGGGAAAAATTACGTGATGGCGAGCGTTTAGGAATCAATCCTACTAAATTGGAGAAATAAAATTATTCTTTCATCAAATGTAAATAATTAAAAGCGATTTTTAACAACATAATTGTATTTAAGTTATTGAAGTCTATATTCATTAACTCTGAAATTAACTTCATACGATATCTAATTGTGTTTTTATGTAAATATAATTGTTGAGCTGTAACTTCTATATTCATATTACTTTTTATAAAATGTTCCAAGGTATCGAGAAAGTTAGATTTATTTTTTTTATCATACTGTATTATTGGATCAAGTGTTTCCATATAAATATATCTCATTTCTAAATCTGAGTTTTCTGAGTATAAAACCCTTTCTAAATATAGGTTGGAAAATTCAACAATAATTAGTCTAGAGTTTTGTACGTTAGCGGATTGTTTGACTATCGTGTTTAATGCAATCCTTGCTTCTCTATAACATTCCTTCAAAGAATTAAAATTATATTTTCTACTTACACCTACTGAAAATCGTATTTTTGGAAAATGTTTACTTATATCATATACCAAATGATCTAACAGGGACCTATAGTTATTTATGGGTAATAAAATAATTATTTTGCTATTTAAATCTAGGCCGGTTAATATATTATTTTCTTTACATAGGTTAGACCAATTAAAGAAACTTAGAATTTCATGATAGGAAGGCAACGTAATCGCGTTATTTATAGGCTGGATTTGAACAAGTGCTAAAATGTACTGATCATGTAAAGTTATATCTAAATCAATCAACTTTTTATTTAATAGCTCTTTAGTTTGATAGTTATCATTGATCAAATCCAACAAAAATTCATTCATTTGGCGTTGTTCAATAGATTTTATAATATTTTGTTGCTCTACATGTAAATTAGCTATTAGCGCTGCGTGTTCGATTGCAACAGGGGCTTCTGCTGACTCCTCATTTAATAACCCCCAAATAAAAATTCCTCCCTCTAAAGTGTTTTTTTCATTAATCCATTTGATTGTAAAATTAATATTTTTATAGCGGACTTCTTCTATTTCATTGCCGATTCCACTAAAGACAGTTGTTATAAGATAATCCAATTCTAAATCATGTTCAAATTTCTCAGGATAATCTATACGGATATTCAAACCTTTAAGATAAATTGTTAAAGGAATTCCTATAATTTTATATAAAATTTCTGCTAGACTGTCTATTTTTTTTCTTTCTTTCAAATAAGTATGAAATTTATTATAGACGTTGTTTAATGCTTCTATTTCTTGATTTCTAAATTTATTAATAGTGTTTGTAATTTCTCCTAAATATTCAGTCCAGGGATATTCATTATTTAATGAAATAATAAGAAAGCCTTTTTTATTACAATATTCTATTAATTCACTTGGGATATAAGGAATATGTCTTCCAATTTTAATACCTAATCCAAAGCATTTTCTTTCAATTAATACTTTTATAAATGCCAATAAATCACTTTCCCAAGATTGCATTTGATTAGAATTTACGAAAAAACCTGTAGTAAGTACAAAATCGCCTGAACTTAACCACTTATCGCCGTCAGGAGCATCGATAAATGTTACGTTTTTAATTTTTTGTGCTAGTGGACAAACTGTGATAACTTCCGTATTTTCAAAACAACCGAGAGCAAGCAATTCCTTACAATTCATAAAATCCCCCCCTTTTTTATTCAAAAGTACAATAATTTCAATCTTAATTTAGATAATTATACAACAAATGAAGCTATATAATTGCAAATAAGTCAGAATATAAAGAATTTTCTGTTATGGAGGGATTGAAAATTATAAATGAAGAAGTTGTAGATATGGAGATTGTAAATAAGGAAAGAGTAGTGAATTTATTAAGATGTTTAGTACAAATTAATACTGTAAATCCTCCTGGTAATGAGAAGGAACTTGCCTCACTTTTAGATATATTTGTAAAAGATTTTGGTTTAGAAACAAAAATTATAGAGTCATTAGAAAATCGATCTACTATAGTCATTTACTTACGAGGTAAAAATAAGAATGCGAAGAAGCTTTACTTCAGCGGTCATTTAGATACTGTACCGATTGGGGAAGATGAATGGGATTATGATCCATTCGAAGCAAGGGTAGAAAATGGCTTAATTTATGGACGAGGTACTTGCGATATGAAAGGTGGGGTAGCAGCACTCATAGAGGCTATGCTAATTCTTAAAGAATCTGGAACCGTATTAGAACATGACATCATATTTTTAGGAACTGCAGGTGAGGAAGTAGATTGTTTAGGTGCACGGACCCTAATGGATAATGGAGTTATAGAAAATCCTGGTGCCATAGTTATTGCGGAACCTACTAGTTTGGAAGTATTTATTGGACATAAGGGTGTGCTTTGGCTTGAAATTAGTACCTTTGGTAAAACAGCACATGGCTCAATGCCTAAACAAGGAATTAATGCTATTTCGAATATGTTAAAGATTTTAGAAGAACTAAATAACTTAGCATTCCCTTTAAAAGATGAGCTATTAGGAAGTACTACAATGAGTGTTAATAGGATTGACGGTGGGGTTGCAACAAATGTTATTCCTGATAAATGCACAGTCGCAGTTGATATTAGAACAGTAACGGCTGAGACAAATGAGTTAGTGATAAAAAGTATTGAAGAAGTGATTAGAAAACTAAAGTCGAACGATCCATCTTTTGTAGCTAGTATTAGTGTTTTACAAAATTTAAGACCTCTCTTAAATGATAGCGAAGACAAATTCATACAATATGCACAAAAATTGAATAAGGATTTAAACTCAAAAGAAATTGAAAATATTGGTGTCAATTACTATACAGACGCATCTATCTTCGGAAAATCATTGGATTGTCCAATAATAATTTATGGTGCTGGGGATGAAAAACTAGCCCACCAGCCAAATGAAAATATTGAAATTGAGAGTTTAATTAAATCAATCAATTACTATGTTAATCTAGCAAAAAATTTCCAGGACATTTATTAAATCTAAGGAGGGCTATAAAATGGGTGAATTAAATAATACTGAATTTATGTCAAAAACGACGGTGTACACAGGATCGGGGAGTTTGAAGTTTCTCTCAACTACTGTTGAAAAGTTTGAAGACGGTAATATTTTAGTAGTTACTGATAAAGGAATTGAGGCTTCTGGTATTTTAAACAAAGTTATTAATTCATTGGAAGGCGTCTCAACAGAAAAGCATATTTTTAATGACGTCAAACCGAATCCTAGTGTTACAGCTACTAATGCAATCTATGAATTATATAAAGATAAAGGGATTAAGAAAATTGTTGCAGTAGGTGGAGGAAGTGTTATTGATACAGCCAAAGCATTAGCTGTACTTTTTACAAATGGAGGATCAATTTCTGATTACTTTGGCTTTGACCTTTATCAAAATCAACCGTTACCAGTTTTCGCTATCCCAACTACAGTTGGAACAGGAAGTGAAGGTGGTCATGCAGCTGTAATTACTGAAGATGATAAAGAATTGAAAACAAAGAAATTGGTATTTGGAGAGGCACTATTCCCTAAAGCAGCTATTTTAGATGGCGATTTATTATTAGGAATGCCTAGTTCGCTAGTTTCAACGACAGGAATGGACGCACTTACTCATGCTATTGAGGGGTATGTTTCTAGAAATGGGTCTATTTTGACTGATGCTCTTAACCTTCATGCAGTAAAAGTAATTGGAGAAGCTATATTAGAAGCAGTGGCCGATACTACTAATGTTTCAGCTATGAATAAAATGGTACAAGCAAGCGCTTCAACTGGTATCGGTATGTCAAATGGTGGCTTAGGCTTAGTGCATGGAATTTCACATGCTATCGGTGCACAATTTGATGCACCTCATGGAATCGTAAATGCAATTTTATTACCGTATGTATTGGAATATAACTGGATTTCTAATCCAAAGAAATTTGCAGATATTGCTCAAGCTTTACGTGTAAATACTTGGGGAATGTCAGTCGAGGATGCAGCTAAGGCTGGGGTAAAACGTGTTAAAGAACTAACATTAGAGGTTGGGATTCCAGCGAAATTAAATGATATTGGGATTGATAAATCAAGCATTGATGTCTTAACTGATATTGCATTCAACGATGAATTATATATGAATGCAAATCCTAGAAATGCAACGAGAAAAGATATTTATACTATTTTATCGAAAGCTCTATAAATCAAAAAAGGAGAGTGTGATTATGAATAAAACAATTGAGATTTGTCAAAAAGTGTCTGAATTTTTAGAGAACGATGCGTATCTGTATATTAATGGTGAATTTGTACCTTCTTCAAATAATGTTACTTTTGAGACATTCAATCCAGCTAATAATGAAGTATTAGCAAAGGTTCATGAGGCAAGTGTGGAAGATGTGAATAAAGCGGTCTTAGCAGCTAAGGAAGCATTTGAGAATGGTCCGTGGTCTACTATGACTCCAGCTGAAAGAGGAAGTCTAATTTATAAATTAGGCGAACTCATTGATGAGCATAAACAAGAGCTAGCAGAAATTGATAGCTTAGACAATGGGAAACCTATTACGGAACTATTCGAAAACGATATTCCAAATGCTGTAGGCCAATTTAAATATTTTGCTGGTTGGGCGACTAAAAATATGGGTCAAACCATTCCGATCGGCGATAACTTTTTAAACTATACACGTCATGAACCAGTTGGTGTAGTTGGTCAAATTATTCCATGGAACTTCCCTTTAATGATGGCATCTTGGAAAATTGCTCCAGCATTAGCTACAGGCTGTACAGTTGTCCTTAAATCAGCAGAACAGACACCCCTTTCTGTATTATATTTAGCTAGATTAGTAGAATTAGCAGGAATCCCTAAGGGTGTAGTAAATATTATTTCTGGTCACGGTGAAACTACAGGAGATGCATTGGTTAAGCATCCATTAGTCAATAAAATCGCATTCACAGGTTCTACTGCTGTAGGTCAAATTATTATGAAAGAAGCCGCAAATACAATGAAGCGAGTAACATTAGAATTAGGAGGTAAGTCTCCGAATATTGTCCTATCTGATGCAAATTTAGAGAAAGCAGCTGATGGAGTATTTGCAGGCATAATGTATAACCAAGGTGAAGTATGTAGTGCAGGTTCCAGAGTTTACGTGCATGAAGATATTTATGACATTTTTATTGCGAAATTAACTGAACGTGCCGAAAAGGTAAAACTAGGTAGTGGATTATCTCACAATACGACGATGGGATCTTTAGTTTCACTAGAACAAAAAGAGCGTGTAGTAAATTATATTAAAATTGGACAAGAAGAGGGAGCGAAAATCTTATATGGAGGTAAAGCATCAGAGCAAGGATGCTTCGTTGAACCTACAATTTTTGTAGATGTTAATGATTCTATGAGAATTTCTAGAGAAGAAATTTTTGGTCCGGTTATGGTAGTGTCTAAATTTAATTCTGAAGAAGAGATAATTCATCGAGCTAATGATTCAGAATTCGGCTTAGGAGCTGGTATTTGGACTGAGAACTTAACAAAAGCACATCGACTTGCAAACAAATTAAAAGCCGGTTCAGTTTGGATTAATTGCTACAATGCAACAAATCCTGCATCTCCATTTGGTGGATATAAAAAGTCAGGGTTTGGCCGTGAAATGGGGTCATACGCTTTGGATAATTATACTGAAGTGAAAACAGTTTGGGTAAATTTATCTTAATAAAATTATATTTCCATATATTTAGGGATATCGATCGAACAAATAATGTAATTCAAACAGTATAAATAAGACAGCTATATTATCTCATATAGCAAGTTTACATTAATCTAGCTGTTTTTATGATAATTCATGTCCATTTAGTCTTAGGCTTTCAAGTAATGATTTAAAGTTTTTTAATCATTCATAAATTTCCTTATAAAGGGAGGAATAGCATGGTTACTAAATATATTATCGTCTCCATTTTTTTGGTTATATTATTTGCGGTATCCTACAATACATTCAGAAAGATAAAAACTTATCAAGATTATAATTTGGCTGGCAAAGGAACAGGATTATTTGCATTAACGGCAACTCTAGTAGCAGCAGAGTTTAATACAGCAACTTTAATAGGTGGAGCTTCTGTAGCTTATCTATTTGGTACTGTTGGTATGTGGTATACATCTTTAATATTTATTGCGGTATTTCTTGCATACGCATTTACGGTTGCTAAAAAATATAGGAAATTAAATATTTCAACCATTTCTCAATTTTTTGATAAACGTTTTAAGAATGAAAAATACTCAGAACTTATAAGATTTATGTCAGCCATCATCACATTGTTCTATACATGGCTAGCACCAGCTTCGTATCTAGCAGGTTTAGCAGTAATAGGAAGCGTTTTACTTGGGGTAGATCCAGTAATCTTTTCCATAACAATTGTAGTGATTTGTCTAATTTTAAGTATCACTGGTGGATTATTGACAGCAATTGGTATTGATGTTGTAGCATTTATAATGATTATGATTGGGATTCCAACAATTTTATTTATTGGTATTAGTGCAGCTGGTGGATTTGGAAGTTTGAGTCAAGTATACGAACCGAAACTTTTATCTTTGGCACCAGTTTGGGATACAGAGGTTAACTTCCCTATCGCATTGACATGGGGCCTGCAAATTCTGTTCTTATATATTGCTGCCCCTTGGTATGGTCAACGAATCTTCTCAGCAAAGAATGAAAAAGTTGCTTATACAGCTATGCTATGGAATACATTTTTCATTGTAGTGTTATACGGTATGGTCGTTTTAGCTACAATGTTCTCAAAAGTTGTATTCCCAAGTCTGGATAAACCAGAGGAAGCGTTACCTTTATTAATAGCAACTCAAAGTAACTCATTAGTACAAGGATTACTATTAGTAACATTATTACTTGTAGGGGTTAGCACTCTGATTGCAGTTTGGAATTCTGCAGTTTCAATCATTGTAAATGATGTTGTACGCAGATATTTCTTGAAAAATAAAGGGGATAGACAATTCATAATTGCTTCAAGAATATGTTTTGTTATAATTGCAGCTTCTACATTAATTTTTGGGATCGTTTTCATTGGAAATATTCAAAACTCATTGCTGTTTTTATCAACTTTTACAGGTATAGTGGCAATTCCGATACTAATTTCATTGTATTGGAAAAAGTACAACAGCTTGGGTGCACTTTCATCAATGATTTCAGGGTTAGCATATTCCGGAATCGCTATAACTTTAAGCTTCCCAATTTATTTTATTAGCCCTATTGCTGTAATTGTAGCTACTATTGTAGGAATAATAGTTTCTTTGGCAACATCTAAAAACCATGTTACCGATAACCAAGAGTTTTATGAATTAATTGAATCACCTTTAGAATTAGAATCCCATGAAACTGAAAGTGTATTCATTCCTAAAGAATCAAACTAAGTGGGGAGAGAGTTATTAATCAGCTCAGTCGCAATGTCAGTATGCGAGGTATTGCCGATGGCGCTTTAAAGGGTTATTCATCAACTTTTAGTGTTGATAAAGATAAAATCGATCCATTTAAAATACCTGCGCCTGAAGATGTTTTAAAAAGGGCGAAAAATACCGATATTTGGCGTCAGATCTAATTAATAATAGTTCAGGCACAATTATTAAGGGACGAGCAGATGATAATAGTTTTTACTACTATGAATTTCCCCAATAGAAATGACAATTTACAGAGACTGATTATAACAATGAAGACCACTCCGTAAAGGGTGGTCTTACTTATATTTCTTTTATGGGAATCAGTGTACCGCCACCAATATAAGACAAATTAGCATTCTATCAACCTGAGCTGTTTCCAATTTAGACATATGAAGGTACATAGGCCCATAAAAATTTTATCAGGGAGCGCCTTATTTAAATCAAAAACACTGCTACAATCGTCGTCACAACAAGCCCAATGGCTACAGGAATTAAGTTCCGCCTTGCCAGTTCAAATGGGCTGACATTACAAATAGCAGCAGCTGGAATTAAAGCCCAAGGAATCAAGGTACCGCCACCAACCCAAATCGCTGTGATTTGCCCTAAAGCAGTTAAAGTGGCTGTTCCCCCACCAATGGCATTCCCAAATAGACTGCCAATCGAGCCTGCTAAAGAAATTCCAGAGAAGCCCGAACCATCCAATCCAGTAATAGCTCCAACAACCGCTAACGTCATAACAGCAATTTCCTTTGTTAAAGGTACGACCGCGGCAAGGCCAACTCCAAGATCATTAACAATGCCGTGTGAGGTAGCGGGGAGATGGTCCCCGATGATTTGTGTAAAGCCAGCATCTCCAAGATAGAAGAATGCGGCGATTGGGATAACAGGGCCGAAAACTTTAAAGCCGAATTGGAACCCTTGTATCAAATAGCTTGTTGTCTTCTCGAGACCCTCCGCTTTATGAGTAACAATACTAAGCAAAAGTAGGATAAAAACAGAGGTTCCACCGATTAGAGCAGTTGCATCGCCGCCCGTTAATTTGAATACTGACATCGTGATGACATCTAATATAAAGGCAATGGGAATAAGCACGGCGAAGAAACGCTTTTGCCCAATTGACAGTAAATGTTCAGTAGTTTCTTTTTCGCCAGCTTCCTCTTCCTCGTTGACCGTATTGAAAAGTAACGTTCCTCGTTTCATATCTCGCCGTAAGAAAATATAAGCAACAATTGTCGTCACAACCCCCATAGTAATGACGAGTGGAATACTAGCCGTAACCACATCTCCAACAGGTATACCTGCTGCATCAGCGGTTAGTTTTGGAGCCCCTTGTATGACAAAATCACTCGATAACGCCATCCCATGCCCAAATAAGTTCATCGCCATGGCAACGCCAAGTGCAGGAAGCCCCGCACGAATCGCAACAGGCAACAAAACGGCTCCTAACAACGCAACAGCCGGTGAAGGCCAGAAAAACCAAGAGATTAACATCATCAAAAGACCAATTGTCCAATAGGCAAGTGCGGGTGTCTTAATAAATTTGGTAAAAGGAGCAATCATAATCTCATTAATACCTGAAGTTATCATTACTCGACTCATGGCAACAATAATCGAAATAATCAAAATGGTGGATAACAACTCTGTAATGGCGTAAATAAAGCTGTTAAAAATACCACTAATGGACGAAGTTAAATTGCCAGTCGCAATGATCGCTAGCATGAAGATGCCAAGTATACAAATGAGGGTGGTATCACGACGTTTAACCATAAATCCGATGATGAGCACAATGAAAATAACGTAAATCCAATGGAGAGCTGTGAATTCAATCCCCATAATGTTTCCCCCTCAATATTCGACCTGATTTTATAGAATATGAAGAGAAAAAAAAGATGGTGATGATTTTGAAAAATTTCGAGCTTGGTGGAAGTTCTTGTAAATTTATAAGGTAAATAATAACTATTGATGCTGAAAAGCATAAAATTAATGAAAAGGGCCGTGCTACACGTTGAAGTAATACTTTGAAATGATGAAGGAGCAAGAATAATAAGCGATAGCATTGTTACGAAGAAGAACGCTAATCAAGAGAAAAAAACCTAGCCATTATGTATAAATATTAATAGGTAAAAAATATAGTATGACAGTAATCATTACTTCGTATTGACTTTATAGATACAACACTTTATTATATAGACCAGTCATTATAATTTGGAGGGGAACATGCCTAGAAATCAAGAAAGTAAAATGAAAATTTTATCGACGGCGTCAGTACTATTTCAAAAACAAGGGTACCACGCTACTGGATTAAATCAAATTATTAAAGAGTCGGGTTGTCCAAAAGGTTCGCTTTATTATTATTTTCCTGAAGGTAAGGAACAATTAGCGACAGAGGCAATTAACAGAACAAAGGATCTTGCTGTTCAAGAGCTAAGAAATTTATTTTCACAGCATGATGATGTAATAAAAGCTTTAGAGTGTTTTTTTGATCAATTTACAAGTTTTGATTCGAAAGTTGCCCATGATGGGATCCCATTAGCACTTATTTCTTTGGAAACTTGGCATATGAGTGAGCAACTTCGTTTAGCATGCAAGGATGCTTATGAAGCACTTATTTTGATAGTAAAGGCAAAATTTATTCAATCAAACTGGCCCCCTGATGAAGCTACAGAAATGTCGTATTTAGTCTTTAGCATGATAGAAGGTGGCAGTATTTTTGTACTCACTTCCCAATCAAATGAACCACTTAAAAGAATATGTAAAACGATTATAGAATTACTCGAGATAAAACAACGTGAAATTAGAGGAAATAGAGGGATATAAAAAGCGATACATGCTCAAAGAATGAGGTTTTCATACATTGGAATACTATATAGCCAGAATTCAAAAGGAGGTATGGTTTATGCCATTGGATAACATTTCAAGTAACTAATAGTACAAACTAAGGAGTGCTTGAAATTTGCTAAAATCATATATTCATTCATTTTTAAACACAAAGGAAGAGGAATTTAGTGGAAATATATTAGTAGTTCGTCAAGGAGAAACCATTTATAAAGAATCTTTTGGAAAAGCAAATTATGAATGGGACATACCAAATACCGCTATAACTAAGTTCCGTATTGGGTCAGTAACAAAAATATTTACTGCCATTGCAATTTTAATACTAATGGAAGAAAAAAAGTTATTGTTACATAATACTGTAGCTGATTTTATTCCGAACTTTCCAAAAGGCAACCAAATTACGATTGAACATCTATTAACTCATACATCTGGCATTGGTAATATAACTGATCAACCTGATTTTTTATTAAAATCTTATCAGCTACAATCTCCAGATGATTTGATAAATTGGATTGCTTCATGTTCATTCAAATCTTTACCAGGGAAAGAATTTAATTATTCTAATTCAGGATACATTGTGTTAGGTAAGATACTTGAAGTAATAAGTGGTTTAAGTTATGAAGAATTTCTTAAACAAAAGATTTTACAGCCTCTATCCATGTTAAATACGGGTCTTGATTCTAACGAAGCTATTCAAAAACATAAAGCAAGTGGTTATGAGTTGGATAAAAATAATAATATTTATCATGCTAGCTTCATCAATATGTCTAACACTTATTCGGCTGGAGGGTTATTTTCAACAGTTGAAGATTTACATTTACTTGATGATGGAATAAAAAGTAATAGTTTATTAACCAAAAATATAACATCTCAAATGTTTTCATCAGGTCGTTTTGGCTATGGATATGGATGGAACATTTTGAAGACAAAAAAGAATAATATGCTCATTTTTCATCATGGGGGCATTAATGGTTTTACGTCCTCATACTTGAAGTTGCTAGGAAAGAACGTGACGATTATAGTTTTAAGTAATATGTCGACGTTATTAACGTCAACAGTTGCTAATGAAATTGTTGCTTATTTAGAGAATTACAACTAAGGGTAAGACACTTTTTTTTATTTGGATGAAATTGATAGAGCAGAGTCTTATTGAGGCCTACAAATTGTTAGATAATAACTAGCAATTTGTGGGCCATTTTTATGGCATAATACTGTGCAATTTATCTATCAAACTAGCTCCATATACAGGTCTAATCAACCTAACAACTACTTTTTTAGCATGTTTTAATTTTCTCTAATTACGTACCCACAAACAAGATAATTGAAAGAATTGAATTTTTATAATAGAATACTTTTATAGATTATCGATAATCTATAATCCATAATATATAACACCTGTAGCTAATCACCCTATACACTGAACTATGTTAAAATAAAACATATAAATTTATTGGAGTGGTTTAATGGGGTTTGATGAAAATTCAATTTCAAAAAAAACAATTTCTGAACAAATAGCTGAACAATTATTATTTCGCATATTTTCTGGTTATTATGAACAAGGTCAGCGCTTAATAGAAGCGGAAATTGCAAAAGAGTTACAAGTAAGTCATGCACCTGTCCGAGAGGCACTTTATCTTTTACAAAAAGATGGTGTAGTTGAAAAAGTACAACATAAAGGTGTAAGAGTGAAGACTATATCCGATCAGGAATTGAAGGATTATTTGGAAGCGCTTTATAACCTATTGGATTTTGCACTGACTAAATGTGAACCTAAATGGACTGGTGATTTGCAAAATGAACTATTAATTCGTTTTGAAGCGATGAAACAAAAAAAGTCTGCTGAAAATATTTATGAATATGTTGTTTCGTTTGCTCATTTATTACAGTTGTTTTTTGATGTTTCAGGAAATATTGCGATGCTACGATTCTTTAAAGAAACAATCTTTGTTACAAATGTAGCTGCCCAAACAAAATGGAAAATGAATCTAGTTGAGTCCTACCATATGTCCATCAATACATTTATCAGATGTATAGAAGCGTCAGATTTTGATCATGCACGAGTAGCTATTAAAGATGTTATTTTATGGTACCAATTTAAATAATTTTATGGGGGTAACATAAATGAAAGCTGCAGTTTGGCATGGTGTGAAAGATATTAGAGTAGAAGAGGTTGAATTACGTACTTTAAGAGAAGATGAAGTGAAAGTAAAAGTAGCATGGGCTGGTATTTGTGGCAGTGATTTGCATGAATACGAAGAAGGTCCAGTTTTTGTACCAGTTGATGTGAAAGCTGATTTAACAGGTGAAGTTGCCCCACTTACAATGGGTCATGAATTTGCTGGTATCATCGAGGAAGTTGGTTCTAAAGTTACGGACTTACAGGTAGGAGACCGAGTGGTCATCAATCCTACTTTAACTTATAGAAACAAACATGAAGATGTCGATCGATATGATGGATTTAACTTTATAGGATTACATGGAGACGGTGGATTTGCGGAATATGTCAATGTCCCTGCAACAAATATACACCGTTTAGCAGATAACTTAACATTACAAGATGGTGCACTAGTAGAACCAATGGCAGTAGCTGTACAAGCTGTCAAAGATGCTGGCGTTACATTAGGAGATTCTGTTGCAGTATTTGGAGCTGGCCCAATCGGATTATTAACAGTCATCGCTGCAAAAGCATCTGGTGCAAGCAAAGTTATCGTATTAGATTTATCTGATGAACGATTAGAAAAGGCAAAAGAATTGGGTGCAACCCATGCTATTAATTCAGGTAAAGAAAATCCTGTACAGGCAGTTCGAGCAATTGTAGCAGATGGTGTTGATGTATCTTTTGAGGTTGCTGGTGTAGCTCCTACCTTTAAGCAGGCAATAGATGTTACAAAACCTCGTGGGAATATGATGATCGTTTCTATTTTTGCTAGACCAATTGAATGGAATCCAATGCAACTTACAAATACAGGTGTTAATGTACTATCATCCATTGTCTATACACCATCCATTTTTCAAAGAACAATTGATGCAATGAGCGCTGGTCAACTAAATCCACAAGGAATCATTACAAGTCAAATTGAACTAGATGAAATTGTTGACAAAGGATTTAAAACATTAACAAGCGACAAATCGCAGTCTAAAATTTTGGTTTCTATTAGTGGAGAAAATTAATAATCTAAATCTATTCTTCGGGAGCATGGCTAATGGCAGCCATGCTCTTTTCTTATTTTTATAGTCTGCTACTGAGGTGCATTTTAGCTTTAAAAATATACCTTAATTTCTTTCTCTTGCCCTTTGTGTGTCTCTAATATTCTTTTGAACCGTGATGGATGCAAATAAACTAAGAACAAATGACATCCCATAAAATCCTTTTTCGCTTAAAACAATACTTTCAGCATTGTATAATCCAATAGCCATTAATAAAATAGATACTATAAGTGCAATCCAACTAATACCATAATACATATTTGTAACGGGTATTCCCTCATCCTTATCTCTTACTGATTTTTGTAGAGATACTGCCGAGTAAAGTCCTAATACTAAAACTGCTAAGTAATATCCAGTTTCGTTTAGTGGTATCGTTGCGTTAAACAAACCTATAAAATAAGCAGTAACACCCACTAACAATGCAGCCCAAGAAGCACCCTTAAAAGCAGCAGTCGGTTCTCCCTCCTGCCTTTCCACTTTGATTTTTGGAGCTGGCTGTTTTTCCTTTTCTTCTGAACTCTCAGTTTGATTCGACAATTTTCTCCTCCTTCTATCACTGTATAATAACTTCTTCATCTACAGGATGTTATGAGAACAGAAACATATATAGGCATTATTTGAATTTTTTTCTTCTTCCTTAGCATCAGGTTTACTATCTTGAATAGGGTGCCCTTGCCTATATCAGGGTTCAGTTCATACCTCTAAAGCTATTTTTTAACTTAATTGAACAATCGTTAATGCGCGGCTGCCATATCCAGATACAGGATTTCCAGCTGCACTTACGCCAACTACATCTCCAGGATTTAAAGGAGTTTGAATGATATAGGCTGAACTACTTCTATTAGCCACATTAAATATTGCCTCTCCTGTGCCATCATAAATGGGAACTCCATTGATTGTAATGAATACTGTGAAAAATGGCTGAGTTGGATCTGGAGCTGCAGTGGCCTCTGAATTTATAGAAATTGTAATCTGGTATATCCCACTTTCATGAACTACCAATTCATTCCCAGAGCTACTTACTGTGATATTTTTGGATAACGGACCTACCTCATCAAATGAAATGGGTGGCGGAGTGGGTCCAACCACAGATTCTAATACTAGGCTTCTTAGTGAACCATAACCCAACACGCCTCTTTCAGCAGGCGCAATTGGACCAGAAAGAGCAACGATTTTTCTAAAGAAATTGTTTTCATTTTGACAAATACATTTATGCATTTGGTTAAATAACATATTTTTCACCTCAGTAATATAATTAAAGTATTATATTATATTCCTTTAGAAAGAAGGTACTTGTACGAGTGTCCAATATGTATAAATAAGAGTACGACAATTGAGTGGCTAATATGACTGATTGTCAGGCTATCATAACTCGAAATACTATGTCTACTCGAATCCAATGGAGAGCTACTAATTTAATTTTCCCTTCAATATGCCAATACTAAAATCAAGGATGGGAATGGTTTCATATATTAGGCAGTGTTTACTCCTGATAATATGTACCATACTGCAGGTAAAGGAATGGAAACGTTAGGGCTTACCTATGAATAAATTTTTGAAACTGTCATTCTCGTAACGGAGTGGTGGGAAGGACCTTTTTACGAATAAATTATGTTGGCGAAATCTGTTTTACAAGTCAATGAGCATCACAGACTAATTGTGGAAAATAAAATCGCCGCATATCTGATCAAAAATCAATGATATACGGTTAATTGTGTGTCTACCGAGAAGATGCGACTATTTTTTATAATTCGTGCCTCAATTTAACATACCACCATATTAAAAAAATTTGTATGCTTGAAGCGACATTTAGTGTATAAAACGGAATTAGTAAATGGTCTTGCACTAGGTAGGGGCAGTCACGATATTCATTAAATATGTTTAACTTTAAAGAAGGGGATTATTCTAATATAATTAAACGAAAATTATCTACTTCCAAAAGATAAGTGAACAACCTCTGCTTAATATGTTAAAAAATTTTTTTATTAGTGAGACTATTGGATTACATACTACTCAAATATATTCTAAGAAATCAAAATTTATAAGATTTTAGCCTAATTCTCTCTCACAATCTCCGTATTCACATTATATGTGTGTCCTTCATATGCTGCTTCCCTATTTAATTTCACAGGGTTTCCGTGACGGAAGCTGTAGTCCCAAATGTTACTTCATACTTACCAGACCCTATTAAATCAATTGTTTCACCATCGGAATTAAGAGAAATATTTTTTAAATGCTCTTGTGAAACAATCCCTGCTATTTCATTCAATTTCACATTTTAACAGGATTATAATGTTTCGTATGTTTTGATTTTTTCCAAATCCTAAACTAAATATTTCTAAGAAAGATACTACAATTCGCTTATTTTTTCAAAATAGCAAAGATCCTGATATGTTTAGATGTATCCTTTAATTAGGTCTAACATTAATGAAAACAAAGAAGGTAATACAAAGATCTATTTACCATTTGTAGTAGTTCAAAGCATTTAATCCGATGATCAATGTAGTTAGGGGATTCAATAGAAATCGCCCTATTTTCAGAATTTTATAAAATTATGAGTGGAAAAGGAAGTGTGGGCCGATACTCAAGCAGCATTAGTTCTTAATAATGCTCATTTCTACGTGGGTAGGGTGTTAATAGTATGTAATCTGTCTACGTATTGTGGAGTATATCGTTGTTAGGGTGCAGTTCATATTTTAATTACTAAGGATTTTGAAAAGAATATACTATTTGTTTAGTAATGATTTTTTTGAATATTCATATTTTGTTTTTAGCGAGGTTACTTTCGTTTCAATTAAGGATGTCCCATTAAAAGATAAAATTTAATGCCTCCAGTTAAAGAGTTGTCTATAAATGTGAAATTTATATGGTTATAGTAGTAAGATATAAACTTAAAATTATGTATAGATATAGTTTAAGTAGTTGTTTAAAAGAATTATATTCAATTTAGCGCCCTTAATATATTTAGTATACGTTTTTAAAGGTGTATTCTACCTTTACTTGCGAAAAGTTGTGTATATAAATACTATTCTAATTATAAATAAATTTTTCTTTGGAAGGGGAAAGTGATATGCGAAGTAAAACGTTAAGAAATGCGCTAATAATTGGAATGGTATTTATAACGTTAGGAGGTACAACGACTATAAAACCTAGCCAAACTTATGCAGAATCAAATAGTATGCAAGAGAAAACTATTGGTATTACAAACGTTAATCAAGTACTCGAGAAGATAGGGAATTATTATTATCAAAGAAATTTATCCTTGACTTGGTATGAGGCACCAAATTCTATAGGAGTTAAACATAACTTTCAGTTACGAAAAAATCCTGATTCAATTTCCTCTGAAATAGATTTATCAATTTCTGGAGAAGAAATTGAAAGCTTGTATTACGATTCAACAATCCCAAAATTTTTAGGAGAAAACGTATTTGAGAATAATACAGATCAAGAACAAAGCTATAATACTTCTAAATTTAGTGAAACATACACCGAATCAACATCAACTAGTGTTTCAAAAGGATTTAAGATTAATGTTGGTCGCGATTTCACAATACCATTAATATTGAACGAAGGGGGTAAAATTAACTTAGAATATAATTCGGGTAGTACAAACACCAATACTTTAAGTAAAACTTACACTTTAGAAGTGCCATCACAGCCTGTTAAAGTGCCACCGAATAAAATTTATAAATCAGTAGTAGAATATAGCCAAAGGACTTACAAAGGGACAGTGAAATTTTATGGGAGGAACCTTCACAATCCACACCCTATAAATACAATTAAAACAACAGGTTCTTATACTGGATGGATGGGAATGCAAGAAATTAAGCAATTTACATTTAATGATCCTCTATACAAACACTATGATGGACTATCCGATAGTCAAAAAAAAGAGGTTGAAAATGACGGAGTAGTGATTATTCCTTTTTTGGGTGCAACTTATGTTGTTGTAGAGGGTAAAGGCTCTTTTGAAGGAGTATATGGAGCTAAATTAAATGTGAAAACATATGATATAACAGATAAAAATAATATTAAGTTAGTAGATTCAAGAAGTATTGATTTATAAAATTTTTTGTGATGGTGTGAAATACTACTATTACTAAAAAATAATATTAAAAGTTAGAATATTAAGAAAAACAGAGGTTGGTTTAGTGAATTGAACGTCGCAATACTTTAGTTATTATAGTCATACCACGCGCCAAGATTAGCCGTATATCATTGTTAATTCAGATATACGGCAATTTTATTTTCTACAAAAAGTTAGAGCGTTTTTTCATTAGGGATTAACTTATTTAAGTTTGTTATGAGGAAACAAATATATAGTTAATTAGGAGAAATAGATGGATACCAATTTACTGGACTTGTGCAATTAGAGAAAGTATAGATAATCATGTTCAAAAAATAGGACAGGACCTTCTTATCCAAAGTGTCTACTTAGACAATTTGGAAGTTCCTAAAACGGCCTTCGTAGAACAAACTGCTAAGAACTTTAAAAAGTAATAATAACTTTATCCGAATACAAACGAAACTAAATAACCAGTTGCTGGTTCAGTAACTACAATTATTTGGATAATGTTTGAATCCCGGGTCACTATCAATATTTCAAAACGAGCTTCTCACATAAATATACGACTATTCTTAATCTAAGGTTTATACGTAAAGAGATACCTCTACATGCAGCTTTTAAATTAACTCAAGTTTCAACAGGAATTGGTTTACGCCTCTAGAACCACAACTAAAACGTTTAGAATATAAAGGTTTATTGGATTTCTGCTTTACTATATTCTAAAGTGCTTCCCCTAAATTTCCATGTTAGAAATCCATTTTCAGATGTATTAAAGTATAGTTTATATTTATTTTGAATACTATATTATATGAGTTTTGTAAAAAAACGAAATACTTAATTTGAAAATTGCTGGGGCATCTAACGGTAAAATCCTCATCGTACTGTTGGTGAATGTGAAAAATATCAATATTTAAAGATTTTTTGAGAGACTACTCTAATTATGGTTTCTAAGCTTTTGTAGTAATTGAGTGATTATAAAATCTAAATTACTTTTCTACAGCTTCTCGAACTTGATTTATACAGATTAGGAGGGAAACAATTTGAAAAAAATGGTTTTGTTATTAGGTATAGTGACAAGTATTCTTTTTTCTACTCCAGATGTTTTTGCCTCAAATACGATTGAACCAAACGGATTGAAGCCACCAGGTGAAAGTTTTACACCTGGAGAGTGGTTTCTTGGAGATACTCCACCTAATGCTGATCCGAATAAACCACCTATTGTTTTCGTTCAAGGAAAAAACGGTAATTCTACCAATTGGTATGGTCATACTGAATATCACGGTCTTAATGATATGTATACAAAAGCTTATGAAGCTGGATATCAAACGGTATTTGTTCAATTGTATGATTCAGCAGGTAAAGGCTCTTATAGTCAATACGATAACGGAAAATTATTAGCCTCTATGTTAAAAGAAATCAGTCAATATTTTCATGGAAAAAAATTAAATATAGTTGCCCATAGTAAGGGTGGGCCCGATACTCAAGCAGCATTAGTACTTAATAATGCTCATCCGTACGTTGGTAGAGTGTTTACTTTAGGATCCCCTCATTATGGATCAGAGTTAGCTGACCTTGCATATAGTTGGTGGGCAGGTTGGCTAGCTGATTTACTAGGTGAAAAAGATGATGGAACATATTCACTTCAGGTTGGAGAAATGGAACACTTTCGCTCACTAATAGACAATCACCCCAATGTAAGCAAAAACAACTATTATACAATTGCCGGTACTAATACAGGGCCATTTCTATCTGCACTCTGGATGGGTGGTCTATATCTTTCCGATCCAAATGATGGATTAGTTAAAGAGGCGAGTACTAAATTATTTTACGGAACACATCTATTTACCGATACCTCACTTGACCATGACAATATTCGAATGGGATCTGCGGTATTTTCTAGATTGGAACATTATCTACAGTCTTCTTCTACTGATCTTAGCATTATGAACAAAGAATTCTTTTCTCAAACTGATATGTTTCAAGAGTTAGATGTTTCTCATTATTTTTATGGAGGAAAGTTACAGTCATCAAATGATGTTACACATTCTTTTTATGTAGATACCGCACTCGATAATGTTACATTGTGGACAGGAATGACTACTGACAAGATAGAGTTGGTATCTCCTTCAGGAAAAAAATACACAAACGAGACAATCGAATCTTATGAGGAAGCCTCTTTCTTTAATGGTGTGGTACCTCATACATTTCCTAATGTTCTCTCTGAGAAGGGGGAATGGAAGGTAAATATAAGCACGCAGGCAGGTGATAATGCGTATTTACTAGCTGTTCAACATGGAGGCCCATCTTTGATTAAGGTGAGTATACCAACAGCAGCATTAGAAACGAATAATATTATTACAATACAAGCAAATCAAAGATTACGAAATCTTGCCTTCGATGTACAAGTACTAGATCCAGCAGGCAAAGATATTGCCTCCTCTCTACAAATACAAAAGGTTGATCAACAAAAATTTTCAGTAATTTTTCCAGAGAATAAAAAGTCTGGTGTATATAACATAACTTTAAATATTTCTGGTGAAACCTTACAAGGTGAGCCATATAAGAGGACGATTGTTCGTTCTAAGTATTTAAAATAGACATGACTTAGTTAGGAAAATTAGTGAATATAAAGGAAGGTTAGCTACTTATCATGAGTAAAGATTTCGATATGTTTACTAGTATGGAAAATGCTATGCCAATACAATACTAAAAAAACATGTTTCTATATATGAGGATATACAAGTTTCTAATAAACGATTAAAACCATACCCCAATCCATCTCAGAAGATGAAATATTTTGTTATTATGAAACACTCACGCTTGAGCGTGAAAAATCTAATGATTTTGCCCCCTTTAGGTTAATGTTATCTTAACATATTGAAGTTTTTTAACATTGACTAATAGGGGGTATCATGCGCTCAACAGGGTGAAGGGTGACCTTCTTACTTTTTAGCTCCATCATCCTTGATGAAAACATGAATATTAAATTTTTTAATTGAATGTTCAGTAATGGAATTTAATTTATCTACAGTCCATGATTGGGGCTTGAAGCGATAAGCTTTTTCTGAAAAATTGAAGACATCAGAGTTTATTTCCAACCCTTTATTAAAGGTACTTTGAAACTGTGATAAAATAATATTTTTAATTTCATTTTCAATTGTTTCTTTTCCAATATTTTTTGGATTTTCTCTGATTGAAGCTTTAATGTCTAAATTTATAATATATTTTGGAATTGAATTATCCACAATTTCTATATGATAATCTATAGTTTCAATAAACATTGAAACTGACTTATCCTTTATTAATAATTTCATGTTATTAAAATCCTTATTAAACCAATCCAGCCCTGAAAGTTCTTCTTCTTTTATCCAACCATTGAATTTTTGACGTGAAAGAAAATAAGCACCACTTATTTTTAAAATATTTTTAGATTTATTATCCTCCATCCAATAATCTTCACTAATTTTTATTGTAGGAACCATAATGGATCCAACTGGTTCATAATACCTTTTAATCATGTCTTGAACAGTACTGGTTGAGATGAATGAATTAAAGAATAATTGTTCATTTGGATCATAAGGAAAAGTTAATATTGGCGGTTTGTAAAAGAGACCATGTACATTCATTATCTCTTTAATATCATCTTCTTCATATCCATAAGCTAAAGTATTATAACGTAGATAATAATCCCTACTAAAAAAATCAAAAAATTCATCCAAATGACCATCCAATATATTTTTGGAAATAAAGAAAGTTTGTATATGTCCATAATACAAAGGGTTAACAGAATTCTTTTCTATATCATCGATTGCTCCCTGAATAGTTTCACCTTCTCCATGTCCAACAACAATTGGAGCAGGCTCAGATGCAATGCCAGGATCTGAGCCCGCAACATTGGTAAATCCGAAAGCTTGAAAATATAAATGATACATATCATTAGAATAATCTATACCAAGAGCGGTAATATAAACTTCACTTTGAATTTCCTTCGTACCTAAACAGCCGCCTAGAATAAATAATAAAGGAAAAATTAACGTCATTTTGTATGGGGAAGTAAAGTAATGGGACATATAAACTCCCTTCTGCTGAAAAAACAGTCAGTCTTTTATTTTAATTCTAAAGGGCATTTTTAAAAAACCTTTAATAAGATTGGGTATACTTACTTTTGAAAATGTAGAAAGGTAAGGATGACCGAAGCTTTCTAATGACGAGATATATGTTAAGAAAAATAAGACACTTAAAACAAAGCCATACATTCCAAAAAAGGAGGCAATTATTAATGTTGCGACTCTTATTAAAAATACATTGCCTAGTACATTTTGATTAATTAATGTATAGCTAGATATAACGGTAAGTGCTCCAATTACTAATGTTGATGGTGATGTAAATCCTGCTCTTATAGCAGCATCTCCAACTATTAAGCCTCCTAAAACTGCAACCGTTTGACCTACAGCTTTAGGTAAACGTATTCCCGCTTCTCGAAAAAGGTCAAAAAAAATGAGCATAATAAGAATTTCGAACGAAGAGGAAACAGGTAGTCCAATTTTAGATGCAGATATTGATACTAGTAAGGGAAAGGGTAGCTGGTTTAGTTGATGGACAGTTAATGCAATCCAAAGTCCAGGTAAAAATATACTTGTTAATAAAGAGGTAATTCTTAAAATTCGTGATAAACTCACAAATAAAAAATTGGTTTGATCATCTTCAGCTGCTTTCAAAATAAGTAATAAATTTACGGGTCCAATTAAACAGCTTGGACTTCCATCTACCAGTATGACAAAACGGCCTTTATTGAGGGAACTTACTACAAAATCTGGCCTTCCTGAATAATCCAGGAGGGGAAAGAGGGTCAGCTTATCATAAAGTAATTCCTCAATATGATAACTACTTGCAATATTATCTACTTTTATTTTATTTAGTTTGCTTTGTACATTCTTTAACGTACTTTGGTCAATATAGTTTTCAATATAGAGTAATAAAACTTTGGTTTTACTGGTGTCGCCAATTGTAAAATCGTTACTTGATAAATTTTTACTTTTTAATCTCATTCTTATTAAAGAAAAATTGGTATCTATATTTTCAACAAACCCATCTCTCGGTCCTCTTAATGAGACTTCCATATTTGATTCTTCAATGGATCGTTCAGGAAGTTTAGCTAAATTGGTTGAATATAAGCTATTTGATGGAACATGGAAAAAATATAAAAAACCTGAGAAAATTTTGCTATTCATTTCATCTGTCTTTGTTCGGTACTCTTTGATTTCAAATACTTCTAAATAACGGTTTATAATTTCAACATCATGTAAATGTCCGTGTTCAGCAAGGAATCTAATATTTGGTAATAATGAATTCAAAAAAAGTACACTATCAACTAAACTATGGCAATAGACAAATATAACTTCATGCTTTTCATTATTAAACATATAGAATTTACTACTTATCGTTATATCTGATTGGTGGCCTAATTCTTTATAGAGAAAATCCTTATTTTCGGTCAAGATGATGAACTCCCTTTTGCTTTTTTTCTACTACATAGAAAACAATCATAAAAAAGAATAAAAATAAAAAAATAGAAAGGAGATAAGTGCTTTTTATAAATGACAAAAAATCAGAAACAGACCAAGGAATTAATAATCCTATTGTTAAGCATAAATAACCAACAATTAATATGAATTTTCGATTTTGAAAGAAGGACGACACAATATACATAAATAAACATATACGAATAAAAGCCATTGATAATAATTGGAGAACAGATAAAGAATCTAATCTTGTAAAGTACTTACCAAATGATAAAACTCTCCATTGCTCGTTTATAGGAAAGAGCATTTTTTGCGTTAGATAAATGCCGAATTCAGATACAGCCGTCACAATAGCGATTAAAACGAATAAGACAAACAGAATAGAAAATATGAGTATACCTTTCCTTTTCAGTTGCTCTTTTACATAACCATTTAAAACGATTAAAATAAAGCCCATTTCTAAAATACCAATACATATGTATAATATTCCCCAATAAATGGACGGAGTATTACTTGTATTTACTGGTAATAATAGTTCGTATTCATTGTTCATTGAGTTTCCTAAATTGAGAAGAACAAACAAAAAAATGTATAGTGAACAAATAATCAAGGACTGGATAGCTATGGTCTTAAGCCCTTTTAGGGAACCATAAAAGCATAATAATATAAATAAAATGACTGTAATAAAATAAGGATAATCAGAGTTAAAACTTTCTTCTGCCCAAATAATCGTAAATTTGAGTGAGACAAACGTTGATGACATTAAATAAACGATATATATATAAATGATGAATACGTACAGTGTTTTATTATTTTGGACAGTTTTTAATTCAAGGATTGAACTATTATTTAATGAAGAAGTTATTCTAGAAATAAATAATGCTAAAAGGAATATGGGGATTAAACTGAGCAAGGCACTTATCCAAGCTTCACGTTCCACCACTGTAAAAATTGAGGGAATTAAAACAAAGTGTGCTAAAAAACTAACTGATAAGAATAACAAACAATATACATGGATTGGCTGTAAAACTTTGTTCATTTTATCATTAACCCCCTCCTAACAATACTCCCCAAGTCCGAGGTCATCTAATCGAATGGGGTGTATTTTTATTATAGACACACGTAAACGCCTTTATAGCTCTCGAATAAAATATTCACTCTCTTCTGAGGATTTATAATAAGTAAACTATGCTGCATTTCAGCTTTTACCCACAACCATTATTGTTATTATGTACAGCCAAACTACCGTACCTAATAAACCTCCAATTACTCTACTAATTTTCAAAGCATGTTAAAAAGCAATCAAAAGTAGATTTTGTTTTATTTTATATAACTGCTAATATTTAACTATATTGAAGCAGTGTGAAACAGTGAAAATGCTAATAAATTTTTAAGAAAAATTGCACCAAATTTAATAAAAGGGGGCTTTTTCAATTTGCTTAAGAAGAATATTATCATTTTAGAAAACAATCTTTATTTAAAAATGGGCTTAGTGAAAATTCTGGAGAATGACTATAATATTTATTCAGACATTTACTTATCAAAAAATCTTTATGCTTTAATGAGTCAATACAAACCAGATATTATCGTCATTAATAAGCTAAGTAAAAATAACTTAGAAGATGTCAAACGAATTCGATCCGAATATCCTACTACATATGTTGCTATTCTTACTTCAATTATTTTAGAGGAAGAAATGCACGAGGCTTTGTTAGCTGGTGTCTCAGGGTTTATTTTATATAATATAAAATTAATAGAATTAACAAAAGCAATAGACTTAATTTCTAAAGGTGAATACTATTTTGATAGCTCGTCAATGACAACTTTTATAAAAAGCTATTTAAAACTATTCGATTCGAAGAAAATAATATCGCATCTTTTTACAAAGCGGGAATATGTCATTTTGCTAATGCTTGCAGAAGGTAAAGACGTACAAGAGATTAGTCAAAACCTTAATATTTCCAAAAAATCAATCAAAATGAACATTAATAAGATTTATAACAAATTATCAGTAAAGACTCGCCTACAGGCGATAGAAAAAGCTATTAAAAACAGGTGGATTCCTTATAATTTAGCTATATCTAATTTATATGTGATGAATTATAATCAAAAACAGACAATACTACATTGATAAAAATCCGAATATTTCTTATATTCGGATAATTTTGCGTTCATTGAAAACCCCTACCACGTAAGAATTCCACGTATTTTCTCCCACTTTAACTGATTGTATCTACTTGGTGCTCCTGACAATAAAATGATTGACTGCCATAACAAAAGTGCTTAAATTACAAATAATTCTTTTTTCTTATATCTAATTATCAATTTGTGTATCATTTGAAACAAATATTGATTTTGAAGACATGTGAATAGATGTTATGGTAATGGTTAATTAATATAGGTATATTTAATTATTCCGAAAGAATTTAATAGCAATCTTTGCTCGCTGGGTTTTAAAAAAAGTGTAATAAACCATAATATTGTTACCAGTTCTATATAGGTGTATCTATATTGGTAGAGAAATTCGTAAGAAATAGAGGTGAGAGTATGTATAATTTTTTAGATCGTTTCACTTTACAAAAGGTGCAACTGTTAGATCATATCCATAATGAAAAACGATTCTTTTCTAGTCAGGAGTTAGCTAAAAAAATGGATTTATCTGAAAGAACCATCTTAAAAATAGTGACAGAACTCTCAAGTGATTTAGAAAAATTTGATGAAGCTATTTTTTTAAACGAACTGAAACAAAAGCAATTTAAATTGGATTATAAAGATTATTTTTCGATTAAAACAATCGAAAGATTTTACCTGCAAAATTCGTTAGCATATAAAATTTTCAATGATATTTTTTATAATAAATTAGTCGATTTTAATATGTTTATTATAGAAAATTTTACAAGTCAAGCTTCTATATATCGTCAAATAAATAAAATTAAGCCTTTATTAAATGAATTTCAATTAAAATATACGTCTCAAGATTTCATTACACTTGAAGGATCTGAAAAACAATTTCGTTACTTTTACTATTTGTTCTATTGGAATTCATGTTGGGGAGAAACTTGGCCTTTTTTAGGAATATCTAGAGAGGAAATAGTAGAAATTATTAAGGACTATAATCGAGAATTTCAAATTTCCGTATTATACTTGCTAGCGATTTGCTTAATACGGGCTAAAATGGGTTTTGTCATAGAAGATGACGTGGCATATACAAGATATACAGAACATCATTATCAATTTGAAAAATTTTCACAAACATTTAGTGTTTTATTTAAAAAATTCACAAACCTGAATGATGAAGCAATAGAGAAAGAGATAAAGTTTTCATTTTCATTTCTAGAGTCTCAGCATCGTTATGAGAAAAGTGAAAGTTCCATAAGTTTAATGATGAATTTTGGTCAATACCATAATCAAGAATTATTTGTACAAGCTACTTTGTATTGGATGGAGAAATTTAGGAAGTTCTTTTCAATTACTTTAGATATAGAGGAATATGGAGTACTGTTTGTAAACTTACTGAACCTTCATTATCATACATTGAATTTTTCTGGTCCTGCATTTTTATTTAAAGAGGACCTTTATAAAAAGAGATTTGATTGTCATGCTACTATACAAATTGAAATCATGAATCAATTTTACGACTATCTTTTAGAGAATGAAGAATTTTATAAGGTTTTTGAACGAAGAGAGCTTTTAATTGGTAGATATCATAGATTACTAAAGCAATCAATCGATGTTCTTAAAAGAAGCACCATAAAAATAAAAATATACTCCTTGATCCATGATGTTCATTATTTATTCGATAAGGTCAAACGCGTCTTTTCGCATGTTGATTATTGTACAAAAGATGAAGAAGCCGAATTGATCATTACTGATCGCCTATACTTAAATATTGCTAAAGACAAAGAAGATATTTTTGTATGGGATTCTATACCTGGGAGAGAGGATTTTTTCAGGCTAGGTAAAAGACTTCAAAAAATTTACTTTACTAAAGAACAACAGCCAGACCAATTACTTTTAAAAACATTATTAAGTCAAGTATAAAGTGTGGGGATTTCATTGATTTTGAGACAAGAAAACTGAAACAAGAATTATTTGATTATTTTGAATACTATTCTTAAAAATAGTAGAAAAACATAATGGTTATACATCTGACTGCTTCATTTTTATGAGTGCATACCATCTTGCTTTAGACAAAGAATCATCATTGTACTACCTTTAACCATTTTCAAATGAAGGGGTTAAAATACATAGTCTTTTTGGTTACCTTTCTGTATAAAGTAGTTTGGGTACTTGGGAAACGAACCGGTGATAAAGTAAGACCAAACGTTTTTGTTATTAAGTGAATAACCGTTAATTCATACAAATTTTCGTTTGCTATATTTCCAATCGAAGGGGGTAATTATGATGTTACGCAATCTTTCTACAATGAAAAAATTATTAGTTTTAATGTTAATATCCATTTTTACAGTTGGTATTATTCAAGTCGTTGGATACAATACGATGAAATCTTTAAAAAATAATATAGAGGATATATTTAAGGACCGCTTAGAACCAGGTATAGTTTTGACTGATTATAGGCTAAATAACCGTATTATTTTAACATACATGTATCGTTCCTTCCATTACACTGATGAAAAAACGATTAATGAAATTCATGCTGGGGTAAAGAAGGCTTTTGAGGAAAATGAAATGAATCTTCAATTACTTAATGACACCAGCTTAAAGTCAGATGAAGCAGAAATAATAAATGAACTGATTGATGAATATCCAAGTTTTAAAGAAACTATGGAAAAAGTATTCGAATTAAGTCTTGCCAATAAGAATGAGGAAGCATTAAATCTCTATTATTCTATTGCTGAGCCTGAGTATAATAGGATTTTATCAAAAGGTCGAGAGTTAACACAATTAAATAGAGACTATGCAAGCTCTTTGTATAAGGAAAGTGTAGAAGAAGTAAATAAAAATACTAGGTATACATTGATCATTTCAACGGTATTAAGCATACTGTATGTTGTGTTCGGTTTTATTGGTGTCCGTACATATATAACAGCTCCAATAGATAAAATAAAAACTGCTGTCCAACGGGCAGAAGCGGGAGAATTAAATTTTAGTGTAGACTATGATTCTAAGGATGAAATTGGCGTATTATCTGCATCACTTAATCGTATGATTACTAAATTAAGAGATTTAATAGGTCAGGTGAAGCAATCGTCTGAACATATGGCAGCGTTTTCTAATGAACTCACGGCAAGTACGGAACAAACAAGTAAAGCCAGTGAGCATATTGCAACTGTTACGTTAGATATTGCAAGTGGAACAGAGCATCAAGTTCGAACACTAATAGAAACAGAAGATATTGTTACGCAAATGGCCCAAGATGTCCAAACAATCGAAAGTAATTCAACTAGCGTATCAGAGGCAGCTATTCATGCAGAACAAATTTCGGTGGATGGAAATGAAATTATTAAAAACGCTGTTCAGCAAATGAACAAAATCCAAACGTCTATTGATAGTCTAAATAATGTGATTTTTGGTTTAGGAGATCGCTCATCAGAGATTGGGCAAATTGTAGAAGTTATTACAAGTATTGCTGAACAGACGAATTTATTAGCATTAAATGCAGCTATAGAAGCGGCAAGAGCAGGGGAAAATGGTAAAGGATTTGCTGTGGTTTCAGAAGAAGTTCGAAAATTAGCTGAAGAATCCTCTTTGTCTGCACGGAGAATTTCTGTATTAATTGATGGGATTCAAACGGAAACGAATAGAGCGGTAGATTCAATGCAATTCACAACAAATGAAGTGGTTATAGGTATAAACTGTGTAAACACGGCAGGAGAATCCTTTAAGAAAATTCAACATGCTACCAAGGAAGTTTCGGCTCAAGTTCAGGGGATTTCTACTTCAGTAGAGCATATGGCGATAGAAATGAGACATATGACTGATTCTATGAAGCAGATCAACGGAATCGCTCAAAGTTCTGCGGAGGGAACACAAAATATTTCGGCAGCTACTGAGGAACAGCTAGCTTCCATGGAAGAAATTACTGCATCTACTTTTACACTTTCTAAAATGGCAGAAGAATTACAAAATAAAACAAATACGTTTAAAGTTTGACGTGGCAGATTTTTTAAGAAGTACATAAGAGGAATTGAAGTTATTCTACAATTATTTCAGTTAAAGGATAATCGAAGTTCTTAGGCAAGGATAAAAGGATTGGATAAACAGCTAAGTAAAAGGATACGCTTGATGTTACACTTACTTCCTATAACCAGCCAGGTACTCTAGACATTTGCACAAATGAATAACCAGAAGCTCCTATTATAGGTGAGCTTCTGGTTTTTTTTTGTGAAATTATAGGAGTTAGATAGATTCCTTAGACGTCATCAATCTGGGCTATTCATAAGTAGGTGCTAGCCTGATGTCAATGCCTTTTCTATCGCTTAATAACATAGCTGGGATAACCTAATTTCGTTACTCCCTTCATTCTTTTTTGCTGAACGGTCAAATTCAGATTCTCAAGGATATGTTGCAATAGTTTTAGAAGGTATAGCATATATTGAACTTTAATTCTCAAAATAGGAGTGGGGCAAGTGAACGATATCGAGCTATTGTTAAAAAAATTAAAGTACTTTGATAAAAAATTTAAGTTCATGATTCAGCAAAACAAAGATCATCTTCTAATTGATTATGATGAGCTATGTGAATTAATGGATGATTATTCTTCTTTTATAATCAATCGTGATAATGAAAAACAATGGAAACATATCAAACAATCGATAGAGATACTATCATTAATCGACAATTTAAGAAATAATTCTGCTGTTTGTGTCCAAATCCTAGAGAAACATTGGGCGGTATTACTAAGTCATGAAGAGAAAGAGATGACCGATTACTTTCGTAATATAGGAGCTTGTATTGGCAAGGAATTTGGAGGTTTTCAAGTTACCAGTCAATCGAAGGTACTTTTGATAGGTTCTGGGTCTTTTCCCATAACATTATTAATGGTTGCAGAACAAACAGGAGCAGACGTTTTTGGAATAGATATTGATGATGAGGCGATTCAGCTGAGCAAACATCTAGTAAATAAATTAGGAAGTCATTTATCCATTCAAATTGATAAGAAGACATTAGAGGAGCTAACAGTTATGCAGCAAATTAGTCATGTTATATTTAGTTCCACCGTAAGTAATAAATATGACATTTTAGACCAATTATATGATGTGACAAATAAAGATGTGCTGATTGCTATGCGTTATGGAAATGGACTAAAGTCTCTTTTTAACTACCCTAGGCAAAATGTAGACGAAAATAAATGGCATATAATAGAAGAAGTTATGCAACCTCAACATGTCTTTGATGTTGTTTTATATCAAAAGGTACAATGAATTTAATAGGTGAGGAGAAAGCTATGACTTATTTTAATCATGTATTACTGTTAGGAACAGGGCCTACAGTCATTCAATTAGCTGTGAATTTCAAAAATTTTTTCAAGAGTAAAATTGCTATTGCAGGTCGAGAATCTGTACGTTCCAATATTTTCTTTGAAGCAGTTGTTCAGCATCAGCTTGTACTTAAGGTGTCTGTACAAAATACACAACATCAGGCTGTTTCAGGAGTATGTAAGATTGATGCATGTTTTAAGGGGTATCATAAAATATCTGGAAAGTGGGATACTGTTGTCCTTTGTGTGACGACAGATTCTTATCTAGCTGTATTAGCACAAATAGATACAAAAGTATTGAAGGAGGTTAGTAGCTATATATTAATCTCACCTACATTTGGTTCTAGTCTTTTAATGGCTAATTTTCTAAAGAATCTTTGCCCTCATGCAGAGATCATTAGTTTTTCCACATATTATGGAGATACTAGATGGATAGGTGGAATTCCATCAAATGAAGTTTTGACAACAGGAGTGAAGAATACAATTTATATTGGCTCAACCTACTCAACGTCTCCTAGACTAGTTAAAATTACTGAATTATTTAAGGATTTGGGAATTCATTTGAAAAAATTAGCTTGTCCCCTTGAGGCAGAAACAAGGAATATTTCTTTGTACGTCCATCCTCCCTTATTTATGAATGATTTTGCATTAAAAGCAGTATTTGAGGAGGATAACGTAACAAAATATGTGTATAAGCTTTATCCTGAGGGGCCTATTACTTATACTATGATTAGGCATTTACTAACCTATTGGGGAGAAATGATGAAAATTACAAACCACTTCAATATTCAACCTCTCAATTTATTAAAGTTTATGGTAGATGATAATTATCCATTGCAGCCAGCAAGTATAAATAGACAGGAAATCGAGAATTTTAATAAACTTGAATCTATACATCAAGAATATTTGCTCTATATTCGTTATGCTTCTTTATTAATTGATCCATTTTCTATACCAAACAATGAAGGAAAATACTTTGATTTTTCGGCAATCCCTTTTAAAGGAATGTATAAAAATCTTGATGGAGAATGGGATATTCCTAGAATGCCAAAAGAGGACTATTTTCGTATGAAAATCATACAAGGGATTGCGAGTGCCCTGAAATTGGAAAGCCCAACGCTTGATCATTTTGTCCAAACCTACGAAAAAAAACTACAGCAAGTTGTGGCTACATCTAGGAATAAAATATTTTCTGATGCCTTCCAAATAAAATCCTATTCACAAGAAATCGAGATGATTTGTAAGGATTTAATTTTAAGTGAAAAACAAAAGACAGGGAAGAAAATATGTAACATGATTAATTAGTTATTAAGTTTTCAATCAGTCGTATCATTAAGCTGGCTTTAGCGGTCGTATGAAAACTAAGAATTAGCGGACTCTTCAAAAGTCTGAAGTTATTGCTAAATAAATGCGTAGTGCAAGCCACCAATTAGTAGATGGGTGGTTCTATTTTAAATTGACAATGATAATCATTATCGATAAGGTGGAGATAGACGAGCATCGTCATCTCCACCTTTTCGCATGTTAGGCTAAATACGTTTGAATAATATTGCAGAATGGACTTCTGTAAAAAGATAGAGGAACAGACCTAAAATGTCTGTGTCTTTTAGCTACATCAGTAGCTTATTGAAGGGTATACGCTGTTTATGGTCAAAAGTTATTCAAGATGTATAGCTAGAATTTTACGATTACTGGTAAACAATTTTTGAAATGAGGTATGCAATTTGAACATCGATGTAAATCAGTTAGCAGAATATTTAGCACATATTCCATTTCAAGTAGAAGGAATATATCGATATGCTAGTAATTCAGGTGTGCCATACGCTGACTATACAGATGCTTTTCCTGGATTTGTTTTTCCACTTAATGGAAAAATACAATTTCATTTCAATGGCACACCTTATATCTTTTCTCCAGGAAAAATTGTGCATGGCGGTGCAAAAATGAAACTGGATCAAAAGAATTTTGATAATACGAATTGGGAATATATCCTTGTTCTCTATCGCATATGTAACTCAGAACCGCAGGAGGCAGGCTTTTCTCATCAACATTTTGAATTATCAACTGGACAATCTCCTCGTCTTATCGAATTAGTTATGCGTCTTTGGCATGTGTATAATCAGCGCGGAGGCATTTCTAGGTTTCAGACTGAAATGCTATTTCGTGATGTATTGAATGAGGCTTTATTATGTGTGGTTAATCGGCAAAATAGCTGTCAATCACATATTTTATTTGAGCAGGTATCTTCCTATATTCATGAACACTATTATCAAAGCCTTACAATTCCCTTGCTTGCAGAACAATATAACGTGAATCGAAATCGGCTATCTTATGTATTTAGAAAACATGCAGGGATGGGACCAGCAGAATATTTATTGAAATACCGTATAAACATGGCACAAGAAATGCTCTTTAAAAGTGATGCTCCTGTACAACAAATTGCGCAGGCTGTTGGAATGGATGACCCCTTTTATTTTAGTAGAGTGTTTAAGAAACAATTTGGTATACCTCCTAAAGAGTTTCGTGAGAAGTTCATTAATAATCCATGCTAGTTTCAACAAGCATCCATTCAAATCTATCAATGCCTTTACTATACTAATGGCATATCAAAGATCATATGTTGGAGGAATTAAGGATGCAAAAGATGAAAGGATTGTGTTTCTCAATACTTTTATTAGCTGGAATACTAGGAGGCTGTAATGAAACACCAACTGAAAATAAAGGAATATCTACAAAAGAGACATCTACTTCAGCGATTCAGCAGGATACTACTGATTGGCCAAGAACCATTAAGGATGCCTTAGGTAAAGAAATAGTTATCGAGAAGAAACCTGAAAAAATAGCGTCGCTTTGGTATTTTTACCCAGAAATATTAGTTGCACTGGGTGAGCCGCCTACAGCTTCTACAGATAAAGAGTATCTATCTTCTTTAGCCTATTTAAATGGAAAACTAGATTCAACCGAAGAATTAGGAGATAAATTGTCTCCTAGTATTGAAAAAACTCTATCGACCGAGCCTGATTTTATTTTAGCAACAGAACATCATGAAAAACTGTATGAATCACTTGAAAAAATAGCGCCAGTCATTACTTTAAAATACCAGGATATTTATGAAGATTGGCAATATGGTCTCCGTACAGTAGCCGAGATTATTGGCAAAGAGGACGAAGCTGAAAAAGTAATTGAAAAAATGATGCAAGCAATTACAACTGGGCGTGAAGATTTAAAATCGATTGAAGGAGAGTCAGTAGCACTTATAGTGTCATGGGATGGAAAAACTTTTAATGTTTTGGGTGAAGATAACCCTGTTTATACACTTGCGTTTGATAAAGAAAAGGGGTTGGGACTTACACCAGATATCACATTTAATGGTAAGAGCAATCAGTTTTCTGCGTTCGAAGGAATTTCAACTATTCAAGCAGACCATATTTTCCTTATAGGGGATATAACCAAAAAAGAAACATTACTGAGTGAGTTAAATGAAAATAATGTTTGGAATAATATGAACGCGGTAAAGAAAGGAAATATTCATTTGATGGATACATCTGCTATTACTGGTGGCCCACTAGCTATGGAATACGCTTTGCAAAATATAACAAAAGCTCTAAAAAATTAAGTAGAACAAATAAAGGGAGAGAAGTATATGTATTATCAAGCTATTAATCTGAATGAGAGTGCAGCTCAAATAAATGAATTATGGGCACCAAAAGTTATTGGTGAAATACACGATTTCCAATTCAAGCTGGTTAAGATTGATGGAGATTTTATATGGCATGAGCATCAAGGAGCGGATAAAGTATTTATTGTCCTCGAAGGAGAGCTATTTATCGCTTTTCGCGATGGCCAGGTGAAAATTTCACAAGGGGAGATGGTTATAATTCCAGGTGGCCCTGCGCATAAGCCTTTTGCCGAAAAAGAATGCCATATTATGCTAGTGGAGCCTAAAGGCATAGTAAATACTGATAGTAAATAAAATAACAAAAATTCTAGAGCTGCATAGTCAGCTCTTTTTTATTGAACGAACGAGGCAAGCTAGAGATGGAGATAAGTGTGTTAATAAAAATATATCGACCTTCAGAAGAACTATTTTATAGGAGTAAAGTATCAAAAAAATAGAATGAATTTCGAGGAAAAAAATGTTGAAAAATACTTAAATTGTAATATACTTATTTGGTAGGGTCTCATACTATAGTATTTATAAATTTATTGGAGGTATTTTATGTCAGACAGAAGTTTCGTAGCAACATTATTACTTTGTTTCTTTTTAGGAAGTCTAGGTGTTCACCGTTTTTATGCTGGTAAAATCGGTACAGGAATTTTAATGTTTTTAACATTAGGTGGATTGGGTATTTGGACAATTATTGATTTAATTATGATAATCGTTGGTAAATTTACTGATAAGGACGGCAACATTATTAAATCGTAATAGAACATAATTGGTAAATTATTGAAATATAAAAACGATGGGCTTGTACATAGATTATTTTCAGCTTGTTGATTTTATTTATAGTAATGCGATAAAAGAAGGGAGACTTTTCTAAATGTCTACCCTTCTTATTTATTTAGTGGTTAACTAATTGAGCGGATCTTATTGTTTAAGTACTTTAAGCTAACAGTATACTGCAGCTACATTAAAATAATCACTTTTTTAGTAATAATAGCTATCATTCATCATCTCTACTACAACGCCTATTACAAATGAAATAATCGTGATAATGATTGATATAGCTATACCAAACAAAGCATATATTAAAGCTGATTTTGCTGCTTTAGGTTGTGTATCTTTCCATACAAAATAGATAATAATTCCAAGTATAGGGAAACAGCATAAACTGAGTACATTAATCCAAATGTTTGGTGTATCATTTTTTGCCGCAGTTACTTGACCGCTAAATTTTAATATGTTAACGCCACAGTGTAGACAAATTTCGGCATTCTCGTTAACGCTAGAACCACAATTGGGACAATACATATTAAAGACCTCCTGCATCTTAGAAAATGCCCATTTACCAACTTTTTTCTGCTGTTCAGCTAATTAGTATAGTATCGATAACGGTTGAACGTACATCCCTTATAGAGCATATTTAGCTAAAAAAGATTATGTTCACTACAATAAATACCTTACATATGTAATCACTCGATTTAGGAACTAAATAATCCTATAAGGAGCATGGCAATATAGAATAATATGATAAGTCCTAAGTTAATAAAGAAGAAAGTTAAAGCAGATTTAGCCGCAATTGGTTTTTCGTCTTTCCAAACAAAGAACAACACTAATCCAACAAGTGGCACACAGCAAAGTGTAAGTATGTTAACGGCCCAGTTGGGTTTGTCTTCACCACTTGCATTTTTTACGCGGACTCCACAGTGGATACAAATTTCTGCGTGCTCCGAAATTTGTTCGCCGCAATTTTTACAATACATAATAGGTCCTCCAGTATTTTATAGATTTCTTCCAACATATTGGCCAAGTAAAAAAAATTGGTAACCAATAGTATAGAAAAGATAAATAATGCCGATTCCACCAGGTAATCCAGTGAGGAACCGCCTATTATTATTACTTGTCCATTTACCAAATAATTGTCCTATACCATCGATAGCCATTGGTAAAATTAATAAGGCTATAATCCATAAATCAAATCTTCCTAAAAGTATGACTAATAGTATGGATAAGAGATAGCCTACTGCCATACCAGTACACCTTGCACATAGTGGGAATTTTTTCCCATTATAATGAAATGACCGGTCTGGTCTTTGATGGCAAAAGAAAACAACCTTCAAAAGAAAATTAATACTATTTTCCAAAACTGTAACTCCTTTATTATTCTAGCGTATAGTATATAACATAAATAGAATTTATGGAATATACTACATAATTTAGTTTTAAATATATAATTTTTTAAATATTGATTGAATGAGAAATTAGTTGTTCGGAAAGATAGTTCAAAAGAGCGTTTGACAGAGGATAATAAAGTTTTTTTTGAGCTATTAAGAAGTCGACAGCTTCGGCAAAGATATATAGGCCATCTTTATATTATGGGGGGGTCAATAGTAATAAATAAGTGCGGTTTCCAAAGCTGATTGAGTAGTTGAAACTCATCAGCTTTTTTCAGTTAAAGTGATTATCGCATTGTGAAAAAGGTTGAGGAGAAAGGGGCAAATGTTTCAATTTCTTTAAAAGTGATAGAGCATTTACCTTGTCTCTGGCTTATATAAGCGGAAAAATTTAATGTAACGGCAGGGGAAAAAGACAAAGAGCTGATATTACTTCTCTTATTCATATTGTTAAAGTTTACTATAGATTATTTTACATAGTATTTAGAATATTAATAATAAATTAGAATGTTTTTATTATTTTTCTGTTAAAATTACTATGTTAACCAATATTTTGGTAGTGTTAATTTTGACAATTACCTTGAATTCATTCATTGGATTAAACAATACCCTTATTAAATAGGAAAATGGGGAGGTATTACTCTAAGTATGAGTAAATGGAGGAAATCGAAGTATTTAAAAGCAATAACAGCAATGGCATTAACGGCTTCAACAGTAGTGGTGGTAGCACCGATTGCATCAGAAGCAAGTAGCTTTAAGGATGTCCATCGAACGCATCCATTTTATGACGACATTAAGCATTTACATGATCGTGGCATGATTAATGGGTTCCAAGATGGCACATTTAAACCTGAACAAAACTTAACACGTGGACAAGCTGCTAAAATTATTGCAAGTGTTTTAGGACTAGACACATCCAATGTTAGCAATCCCAATTTTAAAGATATTTCTACTACTCAGCCATATTTTGGAGCTATTGCGGCTTTAAAGCAAGAGGGGATTATTGATGGGTATGAAGATGGAACATTTCGTCAGGGTGATTATATTCAACGTAACCATGTAGCAAAGATTTTAGCGAACGCGTTTCATTTAAAAGCTTCGAATACAAATTCATTACCATTCACGGATGTGCGTGCTGAGTACAAAGAAGCGATTGCTGCTTTATATGAAAACAACGTAACGAATGGCAAGACAGCTACATTATTTGATGGTTCTTCAAATGTAACACGAGGGCAAATGGCTGCATTTATTAATCGTTCAGAAGCGGTTGGTCCTTCGATTTCTCACCCCTCTCAAAGTGTAACGTTTAAAGTTGAAGACTATACAGCGAATGAAATTACTATTAATGGTAAGACCTATCTTTTTAATGATTCAGTAAAGTCAATTTTTACCACTGAAAACAGAACCGCACTATTGGAGGCTGAAATTACAGCAACAATTAAAAATGGTGTGATGACAAAAGTAAATAATGTTGTTTTAAATAATGCAGGTTCAGTAGAGAAGGGAGTTGTATTCAATACAAATGCAACGCTTGATTCCATAACAATTAACGCAGATGGTGTGACAGTTAAAAATATATCGGTTACAGGAAAAGCGACTATTACCCCAACTGTTAAAACAAAAGTGGAATTTGATGGAGCCACAGTTACTGACGGAATTTTAGTAGATACCATGGATGGAGCTAATGCTTCTTTAGAAAATAAAATTGCAAATCAAAGTACACCTGTATTGAAAATTAAAAATTCGCATACTGGAAAAGTACATGTCAAACGAAATAATATTTCGATTGTGTCGAACACAGTCATTTCTGAAATTATTATGACAGCTGCTATATCCGCTATCAATATTGATGGAGCAGCAAATAAGGTAACAATAGATTCTACGGCAAAACTGAATATGACTGGAAATGTAAAGTTTGAACGACTTTTGCTTTCCACGCCCGCGGAATTAGCGTTAAATGCTGCTGGTGTAGTTAATTATTTTACGATTCTAAACCCTGATGCAAGAGTTTCAATCGGTTCAGATTTACTAATAAATAACTTATCGATCCCAACAGGTTCATCTGTAACAAAGATTATTACGAATTATGCCTCGGTGGCTAGCAAAATTAAGGCAATTATTGGAGGTTCTTCGCCGAGTACTGGGGCACCAAACACAGGTGGAGGAAATGTGGCCCCTGATCCAGTTATTCCCCCAGAAAAAGTGAATGAATTTAATGTTAAGAATGCTGAGGAATTAAAACAAGCATTAAAAAAAGCTAAAGCAGGAGACGTAATTAAATTAATAGCTCCAGTGTCTTCAGATGTAACATTAACAGATTTAGTCATGATTGATTTGAATGGTCATACCTTGATGGGGAATGTAACGATAACAGCTCCAACAGCTAAAGGGAGATATTCTTTAATGCCAACTGGTAGTACTGGTATTATTGCAGGTGATTTAATCATTGATGCACCAAATGTTAACATCAGTTTAGATGGGTTATCTGTTGAAGGAAACACAGTAATTGAGTAATTGACTAATAACTTTTCTGTAAATTCCTTTGCAAGATAGAGAAAAGGTTAAAAGTAAAAAATCTAAGGAGCTAAATGAATGAAGAAATATGAATTTAATTTCGTTTCCAAAATAGCGTTATCATTTTTACTTGTAATTTCTATGATTTTGCCCTACCTAACAGTTGTAAAGGCGGAAACGACAGAAGCTATTGGAGTGGGGGAAGCTGTCAACCAATTTGATCCCAATTCAGCTAGGAATAATGTTACTGTGGAAGGATATATAGTTGGGTTTGTTAAAGGTGAAACTTCGTATTCAGTGATAGCAGATAGCGACACAAATCTGGCTATTGCCGACACACCTGGTGAAACAGATGTCACGAAAATGCTGTATATTCAATTACCAACCTCCCCAAGCTCATATAGAGCCAACTTTGGTTTAAAAACAAACCCAAGTAATCTTGGGAAAAAAATTAAAATAACAGGGTCACTAGATAAATATTTTGGTAGTCATGCAGGGCTAAAATCACCCACTTCAATTGAGTTCGTTGGAAGTGAACCAACAGAACCGACTAATCCTTCTGTCACAGAAGGGACAATTGCCGAAGCTCGTGCAGCTGTTGGAACAGACCGTATAGTTCAGATTCAAGGGACCGTTACAGCAACACCTGGTAGCTGGGGTGGCAAGGCCTTCTATGTACAGGATGAGTCTGCAGGGGTATATGTTTTCTCTAATTCAACTGAAGCAGGGAGCTTAGCTGTTGGAGATATTGTCAAAATCACAGGGAAAACGAGTTTATTTAGTGGAGAAGTTCAATTTAATTCGCCAACAATTGAACGCATTTCTTCAGGGACAGCACCAGCACCACAAATAGTTAATCTACCCATTGATGACAGTATACAAGGTAAGTTAATTACACTGGAAAATGTGAAGATTAAAGATTTAGCGTCATCTGGTACGTATGGAACATTTGAGTTTAAAGCAGCTGATGCAGAAAATAACGAGCTTTTAATTCGCCATGATAACCGTACGGGCTATCAGTTCTCTCAATTTGAAGCAGATGGGTTCAATAACAATGATGTGATTACAGTGACAGGGATTGCTTCCATTTTTAACGGGGCATATCAGTTAAAAACGTTAAACGCGGAAAGCTTTCAATTAGTATTAAATTATGTGCCTACAGAAGTAACGAATGTGAAAGCTTTTCCAGCAACGGGTGAAGTTTTTGCAGGTACAAAGGTAACATTGTCTACAGATACACCAAATGCAACAATCTATTACACGTTAGATGGTTCCGAACCGTCAACAGCTAGTGAGGTTTATAATACAGCAGCGGGCATTGTTGTAAATGAAGCAATGACGATTAAAGCATTTGCTACAGCAACGGGCTTAAACGATAGTGGAATGACGACCTTTAATTTTACAATTAAAGATGCACCAACCCATATTTCGATTACGGAAGCACGTAATAAAGAAATAGGACAAGTGGTAACCGTATCAGGTATTGTAACAGCAAAATTAGAAACAGCGACTGCTCACATTCAAGATGAAGACGGCGCGGCGATAGCTATTTATCCTGTAGATAGTCTTACTGCAAAAGTCGGTGATCGGGTGTTGGTGCAAGGTAAAGTAGATGAATATAGTGGACTAAAGCAATTAACGAATATTTCGCTTGTTGGCATGCCTGTTCCTTCTACAATACCAGAGGCACATATTATTAAAAGTATTGAGGTTGGAGAAGACAATGAATCGAAATTAGTAACCATTAAAAATGTTGCTATTACTGGTTCAGGTCAAAACTTTACCGGAACTGATGATGCAGGCACATTTGCTATTTATGATAAAACAAGAGACTCTGGTTTAGTAAGTGGAAAAACGTATGGGGAAATTACAGGCATTGTTGGTCAATATACAAATCATCAACTCCTCCCGCTTCGCATTATTGAAGATGTAACAAAGGTTCAGGATATCAAAGCTTCTCACGTTGGTGGAATAACAGCTGGTACGAAGGTTACGCTTTCTACCATGACAGAAGGTGCAACGATCTATTACACATTGGACGGCTCTGCACCAACAACAGCTAGTACAAAGTATACAGGGGAAATTATTGTTAATCAGCCATTGACGATTAAAGCGATTGCAGTGAAAGAAGGTTTAACGAATAGTGCGATTGCTACATTTGTTTATGAGATGATTGATACTAACAATGCCACAATTAGCGATATTCAAGGGGCAAGCCACCTATCGCCATATGTCAATTTAGCAGTAAATGATGTAGAAGGAATTGTAACATTCGTTATTAATTCAAGTAGCTTCATTATGCAAGAAGGCGAGACAGCATTCGATGGCGTAAAATCGACAGCGATCAAGGTAAGTAAGTCGGCACATAATGTAGTAGTAGGGGACGTTATTAAAGTATCAGGAAATGTAACTGAAGCGGGTGGCAACTCTCGATTAAGAGATACGCAAATTTCAGCAACCAATATTACAAAAACAGGTAAAGCAGTAATTCCAGAGCCTCTTGTGATAGGAGAGGATCTATTCCCGCCAAATAAAATTATTGATAATGATGGCTTGGCAATTTTTGATCCACAAGAAGATGGCATCGATTTTTGGGAATCCATTGAGTATATGCGAGTATCGTTCCCAGAGGCGAGAGTGATTGGACCGATGTACAATAATGATTCACCAATTGTTGTACCAAGCACAACAAATAATACATTTAATGTGAATGGCGGTTTAAATATTGCAGCCGATGATTATAATCCAGAAAAAATTATGCTTGAAGGAGTAGCTGGAAAAAATTATGATTCAGGGGATCGCTTTAATGAACCGCTTATCGGATTTGTAGAAAACTTTACAGATGGCTATCGACTGAACACGAATAATGTTTTTCCTAATGTAACAAAGGCACATCTTCAACAAGAAGTGACGCATCTTCAACCAGTAGCGGACAAATTAAATGTCGCTTCTTATAATATCGAAAACTTTTCGAATAATCCTGCCAATACATCTAACGAAAAAGTAGACAGAATTGCAGCGACATTTGTAAATAATATGAAGTCACCAGATATTATTACATTAGTCGAAGTTCAAGATAACGATGGTCAAATTGATTCAGGAAATGCAGATGCATCTGAAAGCTACATGCGATTAATTCATGCGATAAAAGCTGCGGGTGGTCCTGCTTATGATTGGATTGATGTCATGCCAATTAACAATACAGTAGGCGGTGCACCAGGCGGTAATATTCGTGTTGGCTATCTATATAATCCGACACGTGTTTCATTAGTGTCAGGTATAAAAGGGTTAGGCAACCAAGCGAATACATGGACAGCAGATGGAAGCCTTGCTTTAAATCCTGGCTTTGTTGATCCATCAAAATTTGTAGATACACGAAAACCAATTGCAGCGGAATTTGAATTCCAAGATGAACGTGTAGTTATTATCGGAGCTCACTTAAATTCTAAAGGTGGGAATGGTTCACTTTGGGGACCAACACAGCCACCAGTTTTAGAATCAGTTAAGAAACGTATTCAACTTGCTCAGGCCATCAATGATTTTATCGATGAAGGACTTGCCATAAATCCGAATTTAAATTTCATAGTGGCAGGGGACATGAATGACTTTGAGTTCACACCAGCACTTGAAACATTGAAAGGAGATGTTTTAACGAATATGATAGATAAAGCCCCAGAGCAAGATCGTTTTACGTACTTCTTCCAAGGGAACAATCAAGTGTTGGATCATATTTTAGTTTCGAATCATCTTGCGGATGTTACGGAAATTGACCTAATTCATATGAATGCGAACTTTACAGAGGCACAAGGCAGAGCATCGGATCATGACCCTGTATTAGTTCAAATTGATTTGCAAGCAGGAAAAGAAGAAATACCAACACCAATAGTACCTGAAAATGTATATAGCTTTAATCACTACAAGACTGGTAAATTAATAGTGAATCGTCCAAGCATTTCATTAACGTTAGGGGAAAATACCATTATTAAAAATGGCATTGCAGTATTTAGTCAATATGCCGAATTCCATGGCGAAGGATTTGCAAACAAAACTGTAGTGATCAGTCCTAAAAAAGGAAATGCGATTATTGACTTTAAAGGTACGAAAATTGGTTCCATTATTATTGAAGGAAAAAATGTAAAAGAAATCCGTAATTTACCTGCTGGATCGACCATAACGTATACAAAAGGGGCATCGGCAGAGGAAATTGAATTTAAGTAATGATACTTGCAGGAACAATGTAAAGCATATGCTAAACATACTTTATTTTGATAATTAAACAGTACGGACAGTATTCATGAAGTACAGTAAAAAAATTAGCCATTCCAAACTTTTGGAGTGGCTTTTACTTTACCTCATTCATAACTAGCCTATAGTAGATTCATTTCTGTGGACAAGAATTCTTTCAACGGCAGATATTTGATGGTCCTATGTATTTTAAATATGAAAACGAAAAAATTGACGAAAAAAAACTAAATAGATATTATAGATATGTTAAGTCTTTAATAGGGCGGTAAGACCCGACAAACTAAACGTTATTTTATGCTACGTAATCTTTAATGAGGTAGTTAAACATTAAGGGTTTAATGACTCATAATTGAAAAGGTATATAACTTTTGCGGTGTCTTTTGCCTTAATTACAGATATTAAAGGTCTATAATATATTTTGATGTGGAGGAAAAAAGGATGAATAAATACGATTGTGTAATTATAGGTGGTGGCCCTGCTGGTTTAAGTGCTGCCTTAACATTGGGAAGGGCGCGCAGAAAGATTGCTATATTTGATAATGGAACTAATCGAAATCGTGTAACTCAAGAGTCGCATGGTTTTTTAACAAGAGATGGGATAAAGCCACAAGAATTTAAGAATATAGCTAGTAAAGAAATAAAATCTTACCCATCTATATCTATGTTAGATCAAACAATTATCGAGATAACTAAAAATGATAAAAGCGGTTTATTTCTTGTCAAAACTTCGGAAAATAAATCATATATGTCTGCAAAAGTATTGTTAGCTACTGGAATACAAGAGGAGTTTCCCCTCCCGCAAATCAGACAATATTATGGTAAAAGCTTGTTTAGCTGTCCTTATTGCGATGGTTGGGAGCTGAGAGACAAGCCATTGGCTATCATAGCAGAAAAAGAGGAGCATATTAAACATATGACCAAATTGGTTTTTAATTGGTCACAGGATTTAATCGTTTTTACGAATGGTCATCAACTTTCCGATAACGTTCAAAGTGAATTTGAACGTAAAAAAATTAAACTGTATACAGAATGTGTAAAAAACTTGCATGGGGAAGATAGTAACTTAATTAGTATTGAATTAGAAACAGGTGAACATATTTTAAGAAGTGGTGGATTTGTCGTACCTAATTTTTATCGTCCAAATAAATTTGCTAAACAGCTAAATTGCCAAGTTGATGAAAATGGGATAATTATTACTGATGGTGCTGGACGAACAACAGCGGCTGGAATATATGTTGCAGGTGAAACGGAAAAGGGGGGTGCCTCTTCTTTAATGATCGCTGCTGCGGAAGGTTTTAAGACAGCCTCTAGTATAAATTTGGATATGACAATAGATAGGTTTTAAGTAAAAGGTTAGCTGATGAGTATAGAAAATTCATCAGCTATTTTTGTAAATAAAGGATAAAGTTAATATACCTAGTTGAGCGGACAGAGAAAGAACTTGGATATGTTATACTATGAATACAGAATAACTGGATAAAGGTACCTGATTATTATGAATAGTTGCAAAGGGACAAGTACAACGAAAAATCTGCAAAGATAGGATATATTGAGTATGATGAATGATTTACATCTTTCTCAAAGTGGGTTGACGATTATGTAGTTTTAGTCATAATTGCATCTTTACTATTATGGAAAGATGCCTTTTTTATGAATAAAATTTCAATTGGGCCTCCGTTATTAGGTAAATAAATGATCAGCATGTATCTTCCTATTTTTTTTTTAGTTATATTTTTATATGATTATGTTTTAGCTCTTTCGTTTAAGGTTATGTGAGAAAATATGAATAGTCTCAAATTGATGAACTTTTATTTCGCGATTTACTTTTTATATAAAGGATGGTACACTTAAAACTATTGAAAAACAATATATTGTGTTCGTTTTGTATAGGTACTACTATATGTAGTTTAATAGGGAAGTTCGGTACTATTCCGACGCTGTCCCCGCAACTGTAAAGCTGACGATGATTGTAACCACTGTGCATTCGCATGGGAAGGAAATCAGAGATTGAAGCAAAGCCAGGAGACCTGCCTTTATAAAACAAATTTATCATTTCTTCGGGGATTAAGAGATGGGAACGTCAGTATTTTTAGTATGTTAACGTTTCCATGTAAGCTATCTCTTTAGAAGAGGTAGCTTTTTTATTTTATGAAAAGAGGGATTACTATGAAACTTTATACGAAAACAATCTGTCCAAAATGCCTTTGGGTAAAATCCGAATTACAACGAGCAGGACTTGAAGCAGAAATTGTTAATATTGATCACGATGAACAAGCTAAACAAACAATTATTGATGCAGGTTTTTTAAGTGTGCCTGTTTTAGAGGTGGATGAAACATTTATAGGGGATGTTCAGGAAATTGTTTCTCGTATTGAGATGATTACACTATGATCGTTTACGCTAGTCGTACAGGAAATGTCCGCAATGTAGTATCTAAACTAAGGGCAGAATCTATTGAACTCTCAGAGGAATTAAGCTTGAATAAGCCTTATCTTTTAATTACATACACAGATGGTTTAGGCGACATTCCGGCAAAAGTGCAACGTTTCTTAGATAAAAACAGAGATTTTTGTAAAGGAGTAGTTGCTAGTGGCAACAGTAACTTTGGACATCATGTATTTGGCGCAGCAGGAGAGAAAATTGCTACTACCTATCATGTACCATTAGTGAGGAAATTAGATTTGCGCGGCAATCAAACAGATTATGAAGCTATACAAACGTTTTATGAAACGAGGGTAATGGGATGAAAACTTATTTAAAGCTTAATAATGACGTACTGAATCGTTATAGTACAACGGGGCTACTAGAGTTAGAAAAGGATCGTGAGGCTACGCGCCGCTACTTTTTAGAATATGTCAACGTACGTTTACGTTACTTTATAGATATAGAGGAAAAAATCCGCTATTTAGTTGATGAAGGCTACTACGAAAAAGCTTTTATCGACATGTACGAGATGGATTTTATTAAAAAGTTGTACAAAAAAGCGTATGATTATAATTTCCGTTTCCCATCATTTATGAGTGCTAGCAAATTTTATGACAGCTACGCTATGAAAAGTCGTGATGGAGAAGAAATCTTAGAAAAATATGAGGACCGGATTGTCATTATTGCCTTGTACTTGGCACAGGGGAACACGGTACTAGCAGAACGTTCTGTGGAAGCGATGATGGAAGCCTATCAACCTGCAACGCCTACTGCATTAAATAGTGGGAAGAAAGCTCGTGGCGAATTAGTAAGTTGCTTTAAATTATCCATGGATGACTCCATGAATAGCATCGCTGAAAATATTGGTTATTGTTTAGAGCTATCACGTCTAGGTGGAGGGGTCGGGGTCAACTTAACGGATTTACGTCCTTTAGGTGATCCAATTAAAGAAATACTAAATCGTGCAAGTGGTGTGATTCCAGTGGCGAAACTATTAGAAAATTCTTTTAGTTATTCTAATCAGCTTGGTCAGCGTAATGGCTCAGGAGTTGTTTACCTAAATATTTTCCATGCAGATATAGAGAATTTTATTTCATCAAAAAAACCAAATGCTGATGATAAAATTCGCCTCGCAACACTATCAACAGGTATTATTATACCAAGTATTTTCTTCGAACTGATGAAGCGTGATAAAGATATAGTGTTATTTAGTCCATATGATATTTTTAAAGTATATGGTAAACGAATGTCGGAAATTTCAATTTCTGACATGTACTATGAACTACTAGATAATCCTAAAATCCGTAAAATTAAACGTTTGAATGCGCGTAGACTCTATACAGAGGTAAAAAAAGCTCAATTCGAATCCGGTTATCCCTTTGAAATTTTTGATGATAATGTTAATGACGTACATCCACTAAAAAATATCGGTCGCGTAAAAATGTCAAACTTATGTACTGAAATCTTGCAAGTTCAAGAAACTAGTGTTATCACAGATCAAGATCAACCTAACGAATATGGGTTAGATGTGTCGTGTAATTTAGGGTCAATTGATATCCACGCAGCGAGTAAAGTAAATGATTTTGAAGCATTAATCGATACAGCTATGCACTTATTAACAAATGTATCCCAAATGACGCACATCAAAAATGTTCCGTCGGTCGCAAAAGCCAATCAATTAATGCACTCAGTAGGTCTAGGGTGTATGAATCTCCATGGACATCTTGTTACGGAGGGAATTATGTATGGCTCGAAAGATTCTATTCATTTCATGGACCGCTTTATGGAAGCAATGAACTATTATTCTCTAAAATCATCGATGGAAATGGCTAAAGAAAAAGCAGAAACGTTCTATCGATTTGAAGATAGCGACTATGCTTCAGGTATCTATTTTGATCAATATGTAAATAAGACTGAAGAAGAGCTTTCACCTGCTGTATTAAAAGCACTCGGAAACATTCCAATCATTACTAGTAAAATGTGGGAATTATTAAAGCAAGATGTTATGCAATATGGCTTATTCCATTCATATCGTTTAGCTATAGCACCAACTGGTAGTATATCGTACATTCGTAGCTGTACGGCCTCCATCTCTCCATGTACAGAACGTGTAGAGGTTCGTGATTATGCAGATAGTCGAACAATTTATCCAATGCCACATTTAACAAATGAAAACAGTCATCTATATGTAGAGGCATATGATGTTGATCCTTATGATTTAATTGATTTATACGCAGCTTCCCAAAAACATGTTGACCAAGGTATTTCAATGACTCTTTATGTCACTGATAATTGGACAACAGAACAACTAGCTAAAGTATACATTTATGCATGGGTTAAAGGGATTAAGTCCGTTTACTATGTTCGTCAACGATTACAAAGCTTAGAGGAGTGTGTAGCATGTCAAATATAGTGTATGAGGCAGTCAACTGGAACAAAGCAACAAGTGAACTGGCCCAAATTTTTTGGGACCAGCAATGGAAGCAAATTTGGTTTCCCGAAGAAATTGCAGTGAGTAAAGATATTCAACAGTGGAAAAGTTTTGAGCATCAGGACACGTATAAAAAAGTGTTTGCAGGATTAACCTTGCTGGATACCGTTCAGACAAATATTGGGATGAATCGTGTTGCTGCTTATACAGATGATTTACAGGAAAAGGCTGTATTAACCGTTTTTGATGCATTTGAGGCAATACATGCTAAATCATATTCTTATATATTTACAACGCTTTGCACAAACGAGGAAATAGACGAGCTCTTTGAATGGGTAAAGAAAAATGAATATTTACAATATAAGGCAAATAAAATAGCGGATATTTATAATAGTATTGAAGAAGGGGACGCTGAGAGCTTATGGAAAGCGATGTTTTCATCCGTTATGCTTGAATCCTTCCTTTTCTATTCTGGCTTTTTCTACCCATTATACTTAGGTGGGCAAGGTTTTTTAAGAAACAGTGCTGAAATTATTTCCCTCATTTTGCGCGACGAATCCATTCATGGTGTTGCAGTAGGATTTTTTGCTCAAAATCTTTATAAGCAATTTTCAAAAGAAAAGCAAGAAGCTTTACAATTATGGGGCTATGAATTACTGCTGGATTTATATCAGAATGAAATGAAATATACAGAGGACATTTATGCGGAGACAGGATTATCGCCTGAGGTAAAAGCCTATGTGCGTTATAATGCAAATAAAGCCTTAATGAATGTTGGTTTTGAAGCTATGTTTCCTGAAGAAGAAGTGAATCCAATCGTTATGAATGGAATTCGTAATGAGGGCTCCACATATGATTTCTTTTCACAAAAGGGGGCTACCTATGCTAAGGCAAAAGTAGCGCCAATTACAGATGACACATTTAATTTTAATCGTTAGGATGAAGAACAATGAATGTAGAAGTAAAAATCAAAAGAATGCATGAAGATGCAATGCTACCCATGCAAGCTAACCCTGGCGATGCTGGGATGGACCTCTATTCCATTGAAACTGTAGAGATACCTGCTGGTGGGACTAAATTAATTAAAACAGGAATTCAAATTGAATTACCAAAAGGAACGGAAGCACAAATTCGACCAAGAAGTGGACTAGCCTTAAAACATAGTATTACAGTGCTCAATAGCCCAGGAACAATCGATGAAGGCTATAGAGGGGAAATCGGTGTAATTTTAATTAATCATGGTCAAGATACGTTCTTCGTAGAAAAATCTATGCGAATTGCCCAGATGGTGATTCAATTTGTCCCTACTATTCAACTCTTGGAAGTTAATGAATTATCTCAAACGGTTCGTGGAACTTCGGGATTTGGAGCGAGTGGTACAAAATAAGATTAAGTTTTCAATAGGCGTTTGTAAGGATTGAGTTTGGTATGTACTGAACTCAATCCTTTTTATTTTTCCCTAGAATAATCTAATCAATTTATATTTAAACATAGGTTGTCACATTTGTGTAACGTAGGTTCAGTAGGATTTATATGAGGTAATAATATGGCAGAAGAGTTTGGCATTAACCGAATGGTTGCTGGAGCGGATCAATATATCAAGTATTTAATGGATATTTTTAATGATTATGGCTGTCATTGGGCATTTTATGCATTTCGTGAAGGTACGTGGGATGGTATAGATTTTGAATTAGGTAATAAACCTGTCGGGGAGGCATATTGGAATGCGAAGGCTAATAGAGAGCTACCCTATAGACAAGCAAAAGAAGTAGATAATTCTATTTGGGAGGTCTTGAAAATAGATAGCAAGTAATATGGTTTGTTCGCTAAGATCAAATAAAAAGTATATGAGTAGTACAAACCATCGTTTGTACTACTTTTTCACATGACGTTCAGAGCTCTAAATCATGACATCTATTCAATCAATATATTGCTGCTGGAATTAGATAGTAAGCTGTATATCATCTAGTTCCGAAAATAGTTACGTGCTAGTAGAGTGGCAGAATGATATTCAGCAGGCAATTCATCCTCAAAAAAAATAGCCTCTACGGGACAAACTAATTCACAAGCGCCACAATCGATACAGATATCAGGGTTAATGACATATTGTGTATCTGTATTTACAATGCAATTTACGGGACAGACATCTAAACAAACGGCTGCTTTTTCATCCCTACATAATTCTGTAATTACAAAGGCCATTATAAATCCTCCCCTAATTGATGTTTTAATTCTTCAGGCGAGTGCTTCCAATACTGTTCATTAAATTCAGATAAAAATTGGAAAAGTAGTTTTTTTGAATTGGGATCGACATGACTTAGGATAAATGTCCCTTTAAGTGCTTTATCTAAATAATTTACTTGCTCTGGCAACGATTTATAGCCAAGTTTAATGCGTCGTTCTTCCTTTGCTACCCGTACTTCACTTGCAGTACATCCCGCATAATAAGGTCCATTTTCCCCGACCTGAAGAGCTACCCAAACGATCCAATAACGATTATAATCGTCACTAGCATGAGCTAAATCTGGTGAAAAACGCACTTTTTTTTCAATAATACTTCGCCCATGTAAGGCTTCTAGGTCTATAAATACGTGTTTTTTTTCACAATCTATAATAATAGGCGTTACATTATTTAAATCAAGGGTACCTACGCCGTAACCCCCATCTCCATCGGTTGAATCATTACTTAAGATGGTAAAATGTATCTTTTCTTTCATAGAAAACACCCCCACATACTTTCTACAATATTTACATGTTCCGATTTCCAAACAATTTATAGTACAAAAAATAGCACACTTATTACGATAGCTTTAAAAAAGAATCTAATTGAACGTTTTAGTAGCAATTTTAAACTATGCGTAAGGGCTGCCTAGGATTTCTCCTTATACTTTTTAGATTAAAAAGTATAACTGAACTATACAGCTTATTATCCTTTGTTGTCTTCGGACTTACGTCTGAATTGTTATGATCTGGTAAATTAACTATATACAGTTATGGATATTTCGCTTAAAAATTTTGGAATTTCACGTAATTAAGGAACTTGAAAAATAGTCTATTAAGAGGATGATTTAGGATAAATGGAGCTCAACCATTCTCCTAGTCTGTTGAAAAGGTTTACTTGACTAAGGGGAGGTAGTGCCATCCACAGACATTCTGCTGCACGACAACATTCAATTCTTCTGCCATCATTATGAAAAAACGCATCTTTCCTATATTTATTTTCATCCATCCCTTCAAAAAAACGATATATAATTTCAAGCTCACTCAATTAGCGAAACAATGATTTTAACAATTTTTATTTTATTAGCATAGAATTTAGCCTGTTAATATTTTACATTTATATCGTTAGAAAAGCTATTAGCCCTACTATTATTTTAAAAAATAAATGGAATCTAAAAAAATAGAAAGTTAAAGTTTCCAGCAATAAATAACTGTTTTTTTCTGCATCTTGTCTTCATTTCTCTATGAGTTTCTATTTATAGGTAATTATTTATGAAATAATTACCTATACGACCAATTTGGTATTAAAATTACCTTATTTTTAGCGTTTATTTATTGGTAATGTAGTTATATTATTGTCTTGTAAAGCAAATTTAAGATTGATTGGTATATTTCATCATGAAAATTTTTGAAGGCTGCTTTATCCATAACTATTAGTAATTATTATTTGAGAGAACGTATTATACATATTAATAAAATTTAATAGAGCGATAATATTGTTCTCACAGAATAATATAATTTATTTGAATTCTGGAGGAATATACAAATGACGAAACATAACAAAGGTCGTAAATTTTTTGCAACTACTGCTACAGCAGCACTTGTAGCATCAGCAATCGTACCGGTAGCATCAGCTGCTGAATTTAATGATGCAGGTAGCATTTCATCATGGGCAAAAGAAGCAGTACAGTTTTTAACTGACAAAGGTTTCATCCAAGGTGACGAAAAAGGAAACTTCAACCCAGCTGGTACACTTACTCGTGCTGAAGCTGCTGAAATTTTATCAAAAGCATTAGACTTAAAAGCTACTGGAACAGAAGATTTTACAGATGTAGATGAAAATGACTGGTTCTATAATGCAGTGCTTGCCACTTCACCAGAATTATTTGATGGTATGGGTAATGGTAAATTTGAACCGAAAGCACAATTAACAAGAGAACAAGCTGCAAAAGTTATCGTACAAGGTTATCAATTAACTGGTAAAGCAGACCTTAGTCAATTCTCAGATGCTTCTAAAGCTTCTAAATGGGCTGTATCTTACTTAGAAACAGCTGTTGAAAATGGTGTAATTAATGGTAAAGGATCATTATTAGCACCACAGGATAAAATTAGCCGCGAAGAATTTGCTACTATGGTAAAGCGTACAATTGATGCAGTTCAAGAAGTAATACCAGCAGTAGAATCTGTAAAAGGGCTTAACGCAAAAGAATTTGAAGTGAAGTTCAACACAGCTGTTGATGCAAAAGATGCTGCTGTAACAGCGAAATACGCTATTGACGGGGTAGCTATTACGAACGCAAAAGTTTCTGAAGACGGAATGACTGTTATTTTAACAACTGATAAAGAAATTAAATTAACAAATGGCAAAGTAACTGTAAACCCAATCAAAACAAAAGCAGATGCAAAAGTTCTAACTGAAGAGTTTAATAAATTAATCACATTTGCTGATACAACTCCTGTTAGCGTAAATTCTGTTGAAGCAAAAGGCACAACAGCAGTAATCACTTTCGATGAGCTTGTACAAAACGAAGGAACAGTTAGCTTAAATGGTACTGAACTTGCTAAAGATCGTTATACTTTATCTGGAAAGACATTAACAATCAAAGGTTTAACTGCTGAACAGACTTATAAAGTAGACATCGTAGGAGCAACTGACTTTGCTAATAATATTGCAAATCCGATTGCAGTGAACTTCACGGTTCTAAAAGCAGACGTTGATAATTCAAAACCAACTGTTTCAACTGCTGTGAATGGTACAGAAATTACGTTTGATTTCTCAGAAGAATTAATGAAGCAAAATCTTGATGCAGATGCGGGCGCTACTGCTGAAGAATATGCAAAAGTAACGGTTGGTTCTACGGTTTACTACTTAAAAGATGCTGATATGAAAGATGCAGAAGATAAAACTGTATTTACTATTGATGCAAAAGCTGCATTAGGTACAGCTACATTCATTAATGCGGACGTTAAAGTAGAAGGACAAAAAGATTTAGCTGGCAATGCAGGAGATGCATTTGAGTTCAAGGCTATTCTATCTAAAGATTTAACGCCTGCTACACTTGTATCTGCTTCTACTAAAATGTTAGTAGCTGATGATGTAAATGCTACTACTGATGTAGATGCGCTATACCTTACTTTTAGCGAACCAGTAAAAGTAGATGGTAAATTAACTCTTAAAACTCAAAATGGTATTGCTTACACTACTGGAAAAGAAACAGCTGTAAAAGCAGATGCTGGTTATGATGTAGATGGTAACGGTAAAATTGAGGGTGCAGAGAAAAATACGGTGAAAGTGGACATTGATTTAGATAGTAATTCAACATATACATTTGAATTATCTGCTAAAGCAGTGGCTGACTTAGCTGGCAACGTAACTGCAGATACAATTACATTCAATGTGACAACTGGAACGTATGAAGCTACACCAGAAACTACTACAGATTCATTAGTACTTGGGACAACACCAGTTGTTGTAACAGATAACAATGTATTCACTGTTGAATATGCTGCTGATGTGACTGCAACAGCAACAAATGCTTCTAACTACACACTTGGAGGAAAAGAGCTACCTGCTGGCACTCAACTTCAATTTGTGGACGGCACTAAAAAAGTACGATTCACTTTACCAGAAGGTTCTATCACGGCAAATGGTAATTATGTACTTGAAGCTAAAAATGTAGTAGATACAAAAGGTAACACTCTTAAAAATGGAAAAGCTACTACTCTAGTGGCTCTTAAAGAAAATATTGTACCTGTAGCTTCTAAAGTAACAGTAGTAGATAGCAAAACATTTACAGTTGACTTCACTGAAAGTATTGCTGATCAAGCTACACCAACAGGTTTAACAGTAAAAATTGCTGGTTCAACTGTAGAAGTGGCTAAAGCTGCTGTAGCTAATGGTAAATTAACTGTGACAACTAAAGCTGACTATGCTTTAACTGATAGCATTGTAGTTGAATTTAAAGCTACAAACCTTGTTGATGCTAATAACAACAAAGTAAAAGACGGTTCAATTTCAAAATAATTAAGCCGATTATTGAAAAAAGCTCTGTGGAACAATTTCCACAGGGCTTTTTTGTTAGTCAATATAGTTTCTACTATTATAAGAGGCAACATTTATTTATAAGGAAATTTTTTTGGAATCGGTCCGAATGCAATCCAATGATATTTAAAATATTTCCCCACCAAAAATACCACAATCCACGTAATAAATAGAGCAACAATAAAACCTCCGACACTCCAAACATGAAATAAGAGACTATTACCGCTGACAGGAATTTGGCGATAAAGGAAGAGGAAAAAAGGATGTAGTAGATAAATGCCAAATGATAATGTACCAAGATTAATAAGGGCATTTACCAAGGCTTTATTCCCTCTATTAAAAATCCAGAAAGAAAGCTGTAACAAGACGATACAGGCCGTTAAAGATTGTAGCTGAAAGACTAGTTCAAATACGATACTGTTGGCTAAATAGGTTGAAGATGAATAAACAAAGTAATATAGATAAATATTATAAATTGTAGAAAATAACCAAATAGCCCAAATGAAATAAATAGAAATCGGAAAGTTTTTTTGGGTTAGTTGGAACCACTGTTTATATTTTTCAAAATAAACCCCTAAAAATCCACCAGCCAAGAAATAAAGTATATAAGAGAATGAAATACTCCCTCTATAAGGATACTGCCAATACTCAGCATTTAATAGGATAAATATCCATTGAAGAGCTAGTCCTGTCCAAATCAGAAGAGGGGATAGGGCAGGTTTTTTCTTTAAAATATATAAGAATAACGGGAACATTAGATAGAACTGCACCATAATAAATATATAATATAAATGAGTATATGCTTTTCCAATTAATAGTTTCTGAAGAAATTCAACACTAAAAAGGGCGTGCCATGCTAATGAAAAATCGCGCGTCACATAAAATTGCATAGCGGCAAAATAAAAGACAGAAAAAAAGAGATAGGGAATAAGTATTTGGGTCACTCTTTTTTTATAAAAACAAACAATCAGTTTTTTGGTGAAATCCTTTTGGATATAGTTGTAAAATAAAACAAACCCACTTAAAAAAATAAAAACAGGGACAGCAAATTTAGGAAAAATATTGAAGAAAACATAAATAGAGTAGAGTTTTGATTCGCTGGACAAAGCTGTAACAGGTGTACTAGTAGAATGGATAAGAAGTACAGCTAGTATAGCTAAGGCTCTAGTAATATTTAATTCATCAATATGTGCTCGTTTCATATAATCATCTCCAAAAATAGTTGATAGTTTTTGAGTTCCCTGAATGTAATGCTCATATACATTAATGGTATGTTTAGAACCATGAATTTAGACAATTTTTTATCAGAATCGTCTAGTGGTACGGTCATGGCTTACTATAATGAATTTTTATGTCAGGCGGGTGTCAAACAATAAAAAAGCTACCATGCCTGATGCATAGTAGCTTGAAGTACTGAAAAAAGTATTTTAAAAGCCTTCCTACATTCATATGTAAGGAGGCTTTCGTTCGCACTTTATATAGGAGTATCTATTTATAATTTCACAAGAAATCGACCTCTTGCTTGACCTTTCAATAAAATAGGTAAAACATTTGGAAGTTGCTGTAATGTTACCTCTTGATAAATGAAGCCTTCAAGGTTAGCTGGTTTAAAATCAGTTGCTAAACGATCCCATATGTTCAATCGTACATCCATTGGACAATAAACAGAATCAATTCCAAGTAAATTTACACCTCTTAAAATAAAGGGGAAGACGCTTGTAGGAAGGTTTGTTCCTGCTGTTAACCCACTGCTAGCAACAGCACCGCCATACTGAATTTGACTTAATAAAGAGGCAAGTGGTTCTCCTCCAACAGAATCGACAGCTGCAGCCCATTTTTGTTTGCCTAATGCTCTAATCTTCCCATCAAATACCTCTTCACGAGTTACAATTGAAGTGGCCCCCAGGTTATTCAAGTATTCATGTTCTGAATCTTTCCCTGTACTTGCTTCTACTTGATAACCTAGTGTTGAGAGAATTGAGACAGCGAAACTACCTACACCACCAGTTGCCCCCGTAACAAGGATTTTTCCATTCTCAGGACTAATGCCATTTTCCTGTAATCTTTGAATCGACAAAGCAGCCGTAAATCCTGCTGTTCCTATAATCATTGCCTCTTTGAGAGAAAGACCGCTTGGACATGGAACAATCCATTTAGAAGGGATTCGAGCGTATTCACTAAATCCTCCAAAATGAGATACGCCAATTTCATAGCTTGTTGCAATTACCTTGTCACCCTCTTGAAAGCGAGAATCTTCAGAGGATACAACAATCCCAGCTAAATCAATCCCAGGTACGAAAGGATAGGAAGTAACGATTTTACCATCCTGTATAGCTGCCAGACTGTCTTTATAATTAATGCCAGAGTAGCTTACTTTAATTAATACCTCACCATTCGGAAGATCATTTAAAGTAAGATCATTAACTTTCACTGTAAAATTTTCATCTTGATTGACGACCAACGCTTTAAAGTTTTCTACTGTCATCGTAAACATCCTCCTACAATCTAATTCCATTAAACAGTATCAAAATTATTCTGACCGGTCAACATAAAATTGGAAAATGCACTCTGTTCATGTATAATGACTTGTATCAAGTCATTGGAGGCTTCTATGAAAAAGAAAGAGGAAGAACGAAAAAAACAGATAATGAAAGCAGCCTTTGATGCTGTTTCAAAATTAGGCTACGATAATGTCACATTACAAGATATAGCCAATCATGCAAATGTTTCGAAAGGGGTAGTCCACTATTACTTTACGAGCAAGCAAAACATATTATTAGAATTACTGGAATCCACAACAAACAAAATCTATAGTTTTGAAATAAAAGAAATCGCCAAATACGAGACAGCAATTGAAAAACTTCACGCCTATTTAAATGCTGTTTTTGTATCCCCTCAAGATAATAAAAAATTTTACAGAGTGTATTTAGATTTTTTAGCCCAAGCGAATGGAAATGAAGCGTATAAGAAAATAAACTTAAAATTTTATGAGAATTGCTGGGGAATCGGACAAGAAATTATTAAGTTGGGACAACATGAGGGTGTGTTTTGTCAGGATATGGATTCCCTCGCAAGTGCAAAAATGATGAGGGCGATGATTGATGGTTCTTTGATACAATGGTTAACCGATGATTTAAAAGAACAACATCAATATTATAAAGAAACATGTTTGAATAGTATTTTAAAATTATTAAAAACGTAGAAATTTTAAAGATTTACAGCTATGATGTAAGGCTTCAGACTGTAGACAAACTCAATGAAATAAAGTAAAGCCGTTGATTTCCACTACGGGCGGACGCTTTCCGCGGGCGGGGTCGAGCTGCTTCCCTCGCTTCACTCAGTCCAGGATCTCGACTTTCCCGCTTTTCCCGCTGGAGTCACCGCCCTTCGTTCCGATCAACTTCTACATAAAGTACCCCATCTACATAGGTAAATTTTTGGGGTGATAATACATCGAAACCTTTGAATGGTGCTAAGTGTTAAGCCTTTCCCAATGTACGGAAAGTAAGAATCACAAAAAACTCATTCAACGCCATATTGGGGAATTGTATGTGGAGGAAGCTGAACATTTACGCCATTCCTATGACATCAAACAAATTTATGCAAGCGTAAAGAAACGATTGAGCATGTCTTTGCCGATGCAAAGGAAAATCATGGTATGCGATGGACAACCTAGTGGTCTGAAAAAATTGTCCATGCAGGCCTATACTTACTCTCTTGCTACCAAAAAACTAGCCGTGGCAGGCGGCTTAAAAGAGTTCTTATACTTGAAGAGTCTGTTTTATTGGATATCAAATTATCATTTTTAAACATAATGAAAGAGAAAAAATGACAAAAGGAATCGAGTGTGAACTTCTCAATTCCTTTTGTCGACAGACTGAAGCCTTACAGCTATGATGTAAGGCTTTTTTTCTGTCCAAAAATGAAAAGGTAAATCTACTTAATAGAATTTTTAGTAGTAAAAAATGGTCCTGATATAACCAAATAAGGATACATTTTTAATATTATACCTTTAAATTGTATTAAAATCTTAAATTACCATTTAAATTTTCGGAAAAAACGATAAAAAAAGAATAGTTTTACTGTTTCAATATTGAAATTTCTGACAATAAAAGATGTAAAATTGTAAAATACTGTTTTTGTATGCATTGGTTTGCTGTTTATGCAGTCATTTATGCATGATAAAATCTATGTTTTCAATAATCCAAACTGTATAAAAATTAAAAATAATGTCGAGTTGAGTCAATTTTTCATTTTCTTTATACTGTGAAAGTAATTATTGGAGAGGAGAAATTATTATGCGCAAAGAAGTTACGATTATTGGGGTGCCAATGGATTTGGGTCAAACAAGAAGAGGAGTTGATATGGGGCCAAGTGCCATACGATATGCTGGGCTAACAGATCGACTTGAGGGTCTTGGATATTCCATTCAAGACGAAGGGGATTTGACTATCGAACTTGTTAATAAAGAAGTAGAAATAGAAGCAACAACTAACTTAAAAAATTTAAAAACGGTAGCAGATGCTAATGACAAGCTTGGTCAAAAAGTAGATCAAGTTATTTCCTCAAAACGCTTTCCTTTAGTTCTAGGAGGAGATCATAGTATTGCCATTGGTACATTAGCAGGTGTTTCCAAACATTATGAGAATCTAGGTGTTATTTGGTACGATGCCCATGGTGATTTAAATACTGGTGAAACTTCACCTTCAGGTAATATTCATGGAATGTCTTTGGCAGTAAGCTTAGGACTTGGTCATCCGGCACTTACAAATATTGGTGGTTATGCGCCAAAAGTTAAGCCTGAAAATGTTGTTATTATTGGGGCACGTGATTTAGATCCGGGTGAGAAGCAACTAATTAAGGAAATTGGTATAAAGGTCTATACGATGCATGAAATCGATCGTTTAGGCATGACGACCGTAATGGCTGAAACGATTGAATATTTAAAGGAGCGCACTGATGGTGTCCATTTATCGTTAGATTTAGATGGCCTTGATCCTAATGATGCTCCGGGTGTAGGAACGCCAGTGGCAGGTGGTATTAGCTACCGTGAAAGTCATCTAGCTATGGAAATGCTATCAGAATCAAATATTATTACTTCTGCAGAGTTTGTAGAGACAAACCCGGTATTAGATAAATATAATAAAACAGCTATCGCTGCCGTAGCTTTAATCAGCTCACTCTTTGGCGATACATTACTTTAAGCAAACGATAGGGAAGTTGCAAGAGCGATAAGGAAGAACTTTTTAATAAAATTAGGTCGCCACAACCGAACATTAGAAAATTGCTCTCCCTAATGGTAGTTTACAATAGAACGAATTAATGCTCTAGACTAAACGGGAACTTTTATTTGTCAGAAAATTGACTGTTCACAAAATAGATTAAATTTTAAAAATCAAATCTATTGATATTTCTAATAGTTATCTTTTTGCACCTACAAAAGTAAGTGCTTACAAGATAGTAGCATAAGGGGTTTTTTTATGGCATCAGAACAATATGAATTAAAAAGAAGTATGAAAGCTAGACACTTGTTTATGATCTCACTTGGAGGCTGTATAGGAACAGGGTTTTTCCTTGGATCAGGCTTTACCATTAATCAAGCCGGCCCAACAGGTGCTATTCTTTCGTATTTAGTAGGCGGGTTAGTGATGTATCTAACGATGCTTTGTTTAGGTGAATTATCAGTAGCTATGCCAGTATCTGGTTCATTTCAAACATACACGACGAAATTTATTGGTCCTGCTACAGGCTTTGCTGTTGGCTGGCTTTATTGGCTGGGGTGGGCGGTAACGGTTGCCCTTGAATTTTTAGGGGCTGGACAACTTATGCAAAGATGGTTTCCTGAATCACCCGTATGGATGTGGTGTTTAATTTTCGGGGCCTTGCTCTTTTTATTAAATGGTTTATCAGCAAAGGCATTTGGTGAAGCAGAGTTTGTTTTTTCTAGCATTAAAATTTTAGCTATCATTATGTTCCTAGGAGTTGGGGGAGCAGCGATGTTTGGCTTGATCGATATGAAGGATGGAACGAATGCCCCATTCCTTACTCATTTTTATGAGGGTGGACTATTTCCAAATGGTGTAACAGCATTGCTTATAACGATGATCACTGTGAATTTTTCATTCCAAGGGACAGAGTTAATTGGTATTGCTGCAGGTGAAAGTGAAAATCCAGAAAAAACGATTCCTAAATCTATTAAACAAACCGTATGGCGTACGCTTTTCTTCTTTGTTCTATCCGTTGTTGTGCTTGCAGGTATGATTCCTATGGATAAAGCTGGAGTTGTTGAAAGCCCATTTGTAGTTGTATTGGATAGTATAGGTATACCTTATGCGGCTGACATCATGAACTTCGTTATTTTAACAGCGTTATTATCGGTTGCTAACTCGGGTCTATATGCAGCAACGCGTATGTTATTCTCTCTTTCCGTTGAAAAAATGGCTAGCCCAGCTTTAGGGAAGGTGAATAAGAGAGGGATTCCTATGAACGCATTATTAATAACACTTGCTGTAGCTGGATTATCACTTCTGTCTAGTGTTTTCGCTGCAAAAACTGTTTTTGTTTGGCTTTTATCGCTTGCAGGTTTAGGCGCTCAAATAGGCTGGATTGCCATTACAGCATCACAAATCGCTTTTAGACGTTCCTATGTACGACAAGGTGGAAAAGTGGAGGATTTAAAATTCAAAGCTCCACTTTATCCCATTATTCCAATTATCGGTTTAGTCGCAAACTGTATTGTTATGGCAAGCTTGGCATTTGATCCATCGCAACGATTAGCACTTTATTGTGGTGGAGCATTCTTTATCGGCTGTTACGTCGTTTATTACGTAAAAGTGAAGAAGACTAAGGTGATGAAAATAAGCCAACAAGAAGTACAGTTAAAATTAGATCAAAAAATGTATCTTTAACTATGGGAGTAGCTGCTAAGACGGCTACTCTTTTCTATTTTCCCTTCTAAATTCCACAAATTTAGAAAATGAAGGACGTATTTCATAAAAAATTGTTCCTATAAAAAGCGGGGAAAATTTATTGATTATCGATAAAAAAATATTGAAATAAGATAATTAATCGTATATTCTTCATACAAGAAGAATTTAGTTTTGCAAGCTAAGTTCCTCAAACTTTGTATCATTACTGAGGTGGATGAATGATGAAGAATTTTTTGAAAGACTTAGGGTACTTTACGTACCATCAATCATTATCTTGTATTTTTCCTGTAGTTATATTTATGACTCTCGCGCTCTCAAAAGTAATTCATATACCAGGCGTTGCAAGATACGATTTCATTTTAATAATCTGTCTAGTGACACAATACTTGATGTATAAATTTGGTCTAGAATCGAAAGATGAAATAAAAGTAATCTGTCTGTTTCATATTATTGGGCTTGTTCTTGAACTTTATAAAGTGAATGTTAATTCTTGGTCTTATCCAGAAGAGGCTTGGTCAAAAATTGGAGGTGTGCCATTATATAGTGGCTTTATGTATGCGAGTGTAGCCAGTTATATTTGCCAAGCGTGGCGCAGGTTTGATTTAAAGATTGTCAATTGGCCAAAAAGTTATATAGCTATTCCACTGGGGGCCATGATTTACTTGAATTTTTTCACACATCATTTTATGTATGATTTGAGATGGCTGTTAATGGCTTTACTTTTCATAGTGTTTTACCGTACTGTTGTCAAATTTACTGTACGGGATAACATCTATCAAATGCCAATTGTCGTGTCATTCTTTTTAATTGGATTTTTCATTTGGATTGCGGAAAATATTGCTACATTTTTTGGTGCATGGTCATACCCCAATCAAGAGGTAGCTTGGACGATCGTTCATTTTGGGAAGATTAGTTCTTGGTTTTTACTAGTCGTTATTAGCATTATGATAGTGGCACAGCTCAAATTATTTTATCGAGATTCGGAAGAGTAAAAGAGAAAAATAAAATCTTCCCTAATTCGATAGTTTGAAGTTGTACCCACCGGTTTTCATCAAACTGTGCCTTTTTTACGTGTCCTTCCTGCTGTAGACTCCTCTGTAGAAGAGAATTGGGGGTTGAAAAATGGAAACGGACATTCGAATGCATCTAAAAGTATGTACAGATGACAGCCATATCAAGCAATTTTTAGAAGACGCACAAACTGCTTTTCTTGGATTAGTGGATGAACATATGCCTTATGTTATTCCATTAAATTATGTCTTTAAAGATGGATATTTTTATTTTCATGGAGCGAATGAGGGGAGAAAAATAAATATTATCGAGAACAATCCAAATGCATGCATTACTGTATGCGAATCGTTTGGAACAATGGTAGATCCCATTCCTGCTGAAACGGATACGGCATATATGAGTGTTGTGGCGAATGGTCAAATAGAAATAGTAACAGATTTGAATGAATCAACGGCTGCCATGCAGGCAATGCTTGATAAATATGTACCGAGCTATTACCTTACTCATTTATCGAAAACACATATCGAAAAGTATCAGTCTTCTTTAGGGAGTAAAACATTGGTACTGAAGGTGAAACCTATTGCCATAACAGCCAAAGAAAATAAATTAAATGAACAAATGAAATTTTATCCAGGGAGAATAGTAACGCAAGATATGTCTCGAAAAACTTCTTCTACTGCCATCGATTCATCCAATTAATACACTTAAAAGATGAAATTGAAGCGAAGCGAGGGGAGCCGCTCCTTCCCGTGGAAATGAACGACTTTACTTATTTCGATATACAAAAAGATTTGGAAATATGTTATTTCCGAATCTTTTTTATTTGGTTTTCAAAATAAACTATTCTTATTTATAGATATAGCTATAAGTAAATGCTATAATGCCTGTGAAAAATCATGGGAAATAAGAGGATAGAAAGAGGGGCTATTCGTTTGAACATTTTAGTAGTCGACGATGAAAAAGAAATTGCAGATTTAATTGAGCTTTATTTAAAAAATGAAAATTATAATGTATTTAAATATTATTCAGCTCAAGAGGCATTAGCTTGTATTGAGCGTGAAGGTTTAGATTTAGCTATTTTAGATATTATGATGCCAGAGATTGATGGCTTTACCATTTTGCAAAAAATACGTGAAACCTATAATTTCCCTGTGATTATGCTAACGGCGAAGGAAGAAGAAATTGATAAAATAAATGGCTTTTCTTTAGGAGCAGATGATTATATTACGAAGCCTTTTCGACCATTAGAGCTGGTCGCTCGCGTTAAAGCACAGTTGCGAAGATTTACGTTATACAATCAAAGTTCCAAGCCACATGAGGATACAATTGATTTTGCAGGTTTAATGATTAACAAAAATACAAGACAAGTCTTGTTAAATGAAAGACAATTATCCCTTACACCTACAGAGTTTTCTATATTGTGGTATTTAAGCTCGAATAGAGGGAAGGTTATTAGCTCAGAAGAGTTATTTCAGGAAATTTGGGGAGAGAAGTATTTCCATAGTAATAATACGGTTATGGTTCATATACGGCATTTGCGCGAGAAAATGAGAGATTCTGTAGAGAACCCAAAATTTATTAAAACGGTTTGGGGAGTGGGGTATACCATTGAAAAATGAGTTTGGAAGACTGAAGAGGAAAATGATTTTACAAATTATCTTTATTCTTGTCGTGGCCATTTTATTTGGTCTTATTATCAACTTCGCCCTCATCGATGGTGTTTTGCAAGCGCCTTTTGCTAATGCTTTTATGTCCTTCTGTGAAAATGTTTTACAATTAGATTATTATGCAGCCCGACAAGCTTATTTTGTATTATTCCAACAAAATAAACCCCTTTGGCTAACGATTGGATTCATTTTATTACTTCTAGTTATTTTTTATATGGCCCTATCTCGTTTTACTCGCTATTTTCATCAAATTAGTTCTAGTATTTCCATGCTTTCTGACGAGTCAGAACAGGAGATCCGTCTTCCCGCAGAGCTAGATTTTTTAGAGAAAAAATTAAATGATGTAAAAAATAAATTAGAAAAACGAGCGAGGGATGCGCAAGAGGCGGAGCAACGGAAGAATGACCTCGTTGTTTATTTAGCACACGATATTAAAACTCCTTTGACTTCGATGATTGGCTACTTAAGCCTTTTAGACGAGGCTAAGGACATGCCTATAGAGCAAAAAGAAAAATATGTAACGATTACGCTCGAAAAATCTTATCGGCTTGAGCATTTAATTAACGAGTTTTTTGAAATCACTCGATTTAATTTACAATCCATTATTTTAGAGAAAGAATCAATACCTTTAAACTATATGTTGATGCAAGTCGCCGATGAATTTTATCCATTGTTAGCACCTAGAGGCCAAAAGGCAATCGTCCATATAGATGGAGAGATTACGATATATGCAGATGGAAATAAATTAGCAAGAGTATTTAATAATATTTTAAAAAATGCAATGGCCTATAGTGATCCAAACAGTACAATTGAAATTAGTGCTAAAAACGAAGATAACGAGACATTTATTTCGTTTTCGAATACAGGAAAGACGATTCCTCCAGAAAAATTAAAGATGATATTTGAAAAGTTTTATCGTTTAGATAATGCAAGATCCACACAAACTGGTGGTGCGGGACTAGGATTAGCTATTTCAAATGAAATTGTACAAGCCCATGGAGGAACCATTACAGCTACTTCAAGTAACGAAAAAACTATATTTACTGTCATGCTTCCGAGTAATTCTTAAGAAACCTTAAGAATTCACTAATAGTTAATTAAAATAAAGCTCCTCTTTTTATGTTTGAATAAAGACATAATGAGAAGGAGTTGTTTTTATATGTTCAAGAGAAAAGGAATTTTTACTATACTATTCATGTTCGTCATGCTGTTTGTTTATTTTATATGGGCTAAAGAAACACCTGTAAGCTTACAAGTCAACACACAATCATTCGACACGCCAACAAAGAGCGGCGATATGATGAATGTTAATTTATATAGCTCAAATGCTATTTTAGTGAATTTGGATGACAATAAAGTTTTGATAGATAAAAATAGCGAGGAAGTTATTTACCCTGCGTCATTAACAAAAATGATGACGGTTTTAGTTGCTATCGAGCAGATTCCTAATTTACAGGAAGAAATTGTTTTAGGGAACAATATATTTAATAATTTATACGAAGCGAATGCATCACTTGCTGGTTTTCTCCCAAATGAAAAGCTAACGCTAGAGGATTTATTATATGGTTCTATGCTGCCATCAGGGGCAGAGGCTTCCATCGGTTTAGCTGAATATATTGCTGGTTCGGAAAGAAAATTTGTAAATCTAATGAATGAAAAGGCCCAACAGTTAGGCATGAAAAATACTCATTTTATGAATACTACTGGATTGCATCATTCAGATCATTATACGACTGTTAAAGATATGTCTTTACTGTTGCAATATGCATTAACAAATGATGAGTTTCGTCAAGTTTATACAGCCGAAAGATATTCTATCAAACCTACAAATCGTCATCCAGAGGGGATAACTTTTACAAATAAAATGTTTCAAAATATGACAACAAGAGCATTACCAGGCGGAGAAATTTTAGGTGGAAAAACAGGTTATACTGACGACGCGGGTTTATGCTTAGCAAGTTTAGCTACAATAAATGGACAAGAATACATCCTAGTAACAGTGGGAGCGGAAGGAAATTCCCGAACAGAACAATATAATATAACAGATGCATTTTCCGTGTATAGTCAATTATAAATTAGTGTAGAAGATTAACCTTTAGAGAATCGTCATAAATCAACCAATGCTGAATTAATAGAAAATTACTAATTGTTTTATTTTCATCCTTCAAAAAATGCTTTATAGTAAATGTATTCAAACATGTTTGCTACTAAGGAGGATACAATGGGGAGATTAGTGCATTTTGAAATTCATGTAAGTGACATGGAGAGAGCAAAGAATTTCTATGGGAACGTTTTTGGTTGGTCATTTCAAGATTGGAGTGACTACGCAGGGATGCCCTATTTTGGGGCAGTAACAGGTGGTGAGGATGAGCATGGCATTGATGGCGCTTTAATGCAACGTCAAGGTCCTCCTCCGGAGCCAAACCAAGCTATGAATGGATTCGCCTGTACGATGGGTGTAGAAAGTTATGATGTAACAGAAGCAAGTATTCTTGAAAATGGTGGTCAAGTAGCCATGCCCAAGTATGCATTACCCGGTATGGCATGGCAGGGATACTATATGGATACGGAAGGGAATGTATTTGGTATTCATCAGCCAGATAAAAATGCAAAATAAGCAAACTGATGTAGCATTTGCCTAGTAAGTAGGGAAAAGTGCTTGAAGGGTCATAAAAACTCAGAGCAAACCGACTTCATCAAAACTAACCCCCTATGCAAACAACTAGTAAGACTTATGTTCTTTTACGGACATAGGTCTTTTTTTAATTGGTGGTAACGCATCGTCAGAAGGGATGAAAGTGGTTAAATTTTCAAATTAATAATGTTTTATTTTGGTAAATTTGGTATCTTTAATAAAGGAGTTTGAATTGCTACATAGTGATCAAGGAGTAAATGGAATGAAAAGAAGAAAACGAATGTTATTATCAGTGGCATCCCTCTTGTTATTAAGTTCTTGTAATAGTGAGATGAAGGAGGTCACGAAGGATGAGAAAAAGTATATATCGTCTATTCAAAAAAAGGAAACGTATGAAATTCAACAACCTGCTAAATTTAATATTGCTAGAGGCTCCATTATTAAGAATATGAATAATGCATTAAATATGAATGAAATAGAAAGAGGTTTAATGGAATTATCAGTCAATCATTTTTCCACAGAGAAGTTCTATATGCAGGAAGGTCAATATTTAAGTGGTAAAACAATTAGCCAATGGCTAAGTAGAAAAACCAATGAAGATGTGGGTTTAAACCCCGCTATCGAACATCAAACCGATAATGTATTAGAGGATGAAAAGAGGTATCCCTTAATCCTTTCTCATGTATTGGAACAAGATTTTATTAATAAAGAAACTAATAAAATAGAGGGAATGTCAATCGCCATATCGTTAAATGAATATTATGATATACGAGTAACTGATGATGAAGGTTTAATTTACACTGGGCAAGTGAAGGTAGACCAAAATAATGATGAAATTAATGATGTCAAAATCTTTGGTAAAAAAGTAGCTGAAAAGATAGTTAAAGATATTAGGGGAAATGTAAAAATACCGAATGTTCCTATTTACCTTACGTTATTTCAGGAATCGAATATAAATGATATTATTCCAGGGGTATTTTTAGCAGAAACGTTTATTCCTCATGGGGAAGCTACCATTACAAAATGGGCTGAAATAGATAAGAAATTTTATATATTCCCTTCGGAAGCGTTATATACTTTAGACCAGAATATGTATACAAAACTATTGCTTTTCAAAGAGGATATTCAGAAAGGATTTAAACATTTAAACCTAAAAATATTTGGCAAGCTACAATATGAAAAAGGCAAATTAACAGATATTCAAATAGAGGTGAACGCTCCACTTATAAATGAACCAGAGCTGATTGGTCTATTACAGCTCATAAGTACCAATTTAAATAGGATATTAATCGATTATATTCCCATTACAGTTCGGATCATTGATCAGCAACAAGATGTAGGAATTGTCCTTTGGGACTCTCTTGAAAAACAAATTTTTGCAAAGCCTATTTAACTTCTCGACATCGTAAATGTTTATTTTAGGCTAGCTGTTAATAAAGAGGTCAAACTTTTCATGGATGATAATACCTATATTATCCTTTATAGTAAGTGTTTAAAAGTACAGGTGCCCATATAACTGAGGCACCTCTTTTTTTATGGCAAATGGCATTGCAATCTTTAAAATGAATGGGTATGATGAAAATGATAATCATTTTCATTTAAAAGGAGTGAAGTATCCATGAAAAGACATCTCATTATTGGTATGCATCTAGCTGTGCATGACAAGGATGGTGAGAAAGGTGCATTGATTGATGAGCATATTGCATTTGCGAAGCGTGCGGAGGCGGCCAAATTAGATTTTTTATTTAAGGCAGATTATTTAATGGCTCATCCAGAATTAATGGCTAAAACAAAAGGTACAGTTGGGTTAGACCCTAGCTTTTTATTGGCAACAGTGGCCAGAGAAACGAAGCAAATAGGATTAGTAACGACCATTTCTACATCCTTTACACCACCCTATTTGATTGCCCGTCAATTACAATCCTTGAATTGGATTAGTGGTGGGCGTGTAGGGTGGAATATTGTGACTTCCATTGATGGTGCCTATAATTTTAGTAACGAGCCTATGCCTTCCTCAGAGGAGCGCTATGCTAAAGCGGCTGAATGTACTAAGATTGTGAAGCAGCTATGGCATAGTCATCCATATGAAATGTTAGAAACAGATGGTGATATAGAGAAAATAAAAGAACTTATGAAGCCTATCAATCATGAGGGAGAGTTTTTCCATATAAAGGGGCCGTTAAATATACCGATGCATCCGGCAGGAGAAATTCCCTTATTTCAAGCAGGAGCATCAGACGTAGGGCGACAATTTGCAGCAGCCGTATCGAATGCCATTTTTGCGGCGACACCAGCTATGGAGGTTGGTATTGAAATGCGCAATGATTTACGGAAACGTGCTGTTAACGTGGGACGTACAGCAGATGATATACGGTTATTACCAGGACTCTATTTCTTTATTGGAGATACATATGAAGAAGCATTAGACATGTACCATCAAGCACACGCACATTTAACCCTGGAGCGTCGTTACAATGCTTTAGAGTCAGTCATTGGTTTGAATGTTCGGCATATGGCACTTCATGATCCTGTAACAGTGGATATGTTACCACCTGAGAATCAGAAAGTACGCAGTCGAACACATGCTAAACTTGTTCGTCGTTACATCATGGAAAATGAACCATCTGTTGAGGGATTGCTTGCTCGTCCAGAAGTAATTGGATCTGCACATCTTGTAGCAATCGGCACATCACATGATATTGTCGATCAAATCGTTACTTTTTATCAGAAGGGGGCATTGGATGGCTTTATTGCTGTTCCAGGTGGTCCTGCGAAATCTTTGGATTTATTCTTTAGCGATGTTATCCCTATGTTAGTAGAGCGTGGGTTATTCCGAGCTGAATATGAAGGTAGTACATTAAGTTCCCATTTAGGCTTAAACGTGCAATTATCTAATAAATAAACGAAAAAGGGCAAACAAATCGTTTTGCCCTTTTCGCTAGAAGCTCATCCGAATATTAATAGGATAAAGATAGGGTGATTCGGGTTGTTCAATTGCTACCCAATTATCAATATGGATGACAGGTAAGCTTGCCCCCTCATAAGTTGTTTGACCAATTGTGCCGACTACTTCGAGCCATGTATCTTCTGAGAGCGTAGGTGCCTCAGAGAATTCTGTTAGAAAGCCTACGATATTGCTTAGGGGTGATACCCGTAAATTTCTTAAAAACTTTAATAAAATAGCTTTGGTCTGTGAAATTAAGTAAAGAGCCAATATCTAAAATTGGATAGTTTGTAAATGTTAAAAGCTTTTTCGCCTCATCGATTCTTTGTTGCTGAATATATTCAGTAAAGGAAATCCCAACTTCCTTTTTAAATAAAGAAGAAAGATAATTAGGGCTTAAATGGCAAATAGCTGAAAGCTGATCGAGAGTTATATCCCCATATAATTGATTTTCAATAAAATGGACACAAGTAGTAATGGGTGCTGAAAATTTCCTTGTACTAGCTTGTGCCACTCGGCTAGTATAGTCGTAAATAGCTTCCTCCATTAACGAAAGAATGTCGATTAAATTATTTTGATCCTCTAGTTTTTGAATATAAAAATCACTTAATGTAAAGGCTGTTTCTTCGTTTAACCCACCTTCAATCGCTGCACGACAAATTAGGGCAATCCCCGTAATCATCAAATATTGTACACTTTTTAAATTATTGCGTTTTGAAAGTACTCCTAGTTCCGCTTGTTCAACAATGGAATAATTCAAGACTTCTGTTAATTTCTCCATACGCCCATTTTTCACATTGTCTAACAATATTTTTTCGTAGTAAAGATTTGTATGAACGATATCATTTCTTCTGGCATACGAAAGCTCAAGCGCTGTATGTCCCTCATGACGAATGAGGGGCTTTAGCTCTTGATTATAATGAATAACCGCTGTTTTATTTAATTTTCGCTGATAGATGGAATAATAAACAAATAAACTAATAGCTAAGTATTCCTGATAATGAAGAGTAGGAATAGGCTCATGCTCATAATCAGTGATTTCCTCCATTTGTGGTGAAAGAGAGGGTCCGACAATTAAGGCTCCCAAATATTGTTCGTTTATCGTGAGGTTGATAAAGAAAAAATTAACATTAGCGATCGTGAAAAAAATCGGGTAGTCGGTTGAAGACGTATGGTAAGGATATGTTTTCAATTGTTCCTTTATAGAACAATAGGATGAATGATTGAGACATTCCGCTGATGCATATTCAAAAATTATTTCTCCCGATGCATGAATATAAGAAACAGGAAGATGATGTATTTCATAAATTAATTGACTTATGTATTGAAGGTCGATAGTGGATATTTTCACGTTCTACACACCTCAGTCCTTAATGGTGCTATCAAAATGAAAGCAGTTTCAATTTTTATGAATAGACAATGGGAAAGTACTATTTTGTGTAAAATAATACAATAAAAAAGGGGAAAGTAGCAATAAAATAGACCATGTATTCAACATACTAGGGAGGAATGGAAGATGGAACTTTTAAATAAAATTGCAGTTGTAACGGGTGCAGGGAGCGGTATTGGAAGAGCAAGCAGTTTAAAGCTTGCTAGCAACGGTGCAAAAGTCGTGATTGTTGATTTCAACAAGGAAACGGGAGAAGAGACATTAAACTTGATGAAAGAGCAAGGCGGAGAAGGAATCTTCGTTCAGGCCGATGTTTCGAACAGTGAAGATGTAGAGAAATATGTGAATGCTGCTGTTGAAACATATGGTCGTATTGATGTGTTTTTCAATAATGCAGGCGTGATTCAGAAAATCTCCCCATTAACAGAGATTACTGATCATGAATATGATCGTATTATGGCAATCAACGTAAAAGGTGTTTTTCTTGGCTTAAAACATGTGATTAAAGTTATGGAAGGACAAGGTAGCGGCTCGATTATAAATACGGCTTCAACAGCGGGCGTTCGTAGCGAGCATAGTATGGCCATTTATTCTGCAAGTAAGCATGCGGTTGTAGGTTTAACGAAATCTGCTTCATTAGAATATGTGAAAAAAGGTATTCGTATCAATGCGATTTGTCCTGGCGGAGTAGAAACAGCGTTAACAAACAGTGTCACTGCTATGTTTGAAACAGGTGGCTATATTCCAGAGGAAATTCCAAATATGAGAATGGGACGCTACGCTAAACCAGAAGAGTTAGCAGAAATGGTTGTTTTCCTAGCTTCAGACAAAGCAAGCTATATGACAGGCTCTATCGTAGTGGTTGATGGCGGCTTAACATTGTAAAATGAAGAAATCCAGTGCACGACTAGCCACTGGATTTTTTCATGTTTGATTGGGGCTATAAAGTGAATTTTTTTAGCTCATTCATTAATGTATCCGTCATTTTTTGAAGATCGACGATTTTTGTATTTATTTTCTGGAAGGATACTAGTTGTTCCTGCGTGGATGCTGAAATTTCCTCTGTACCCGCCGCTGTTTCTTCTGTAATCGCAGAGATATTTTCAATCGTCCCATTCACTTGCTGGCTCATTTCATTTGTTTGCATCATTTCCTTAGTAAGATGCTGTAAATCTTGATGGATATCAGTGATATGATTAGTAATGGCTGCAAATGAATGTTCCGTTTCTAGCATTGATTGTGCTTGCTCATTTGAAAGCTCATGCCCTCTTTCAGCCGTAACTAGAATGTGGTCGATACCATCTTTAATATGAGTCACCATCGAAGAAATTAAATTTGTGGCATTTTCAGTTTCCGAAGAAAGCTTTTTAACCTCATCGGCTACAACGGCAAATCCTTTTCCTGCTTCGCCAGCACGGGCTGCTTCAATAGCCGCATTTAAAGCTAATAAATTTGTTTGACTGGCAATGGTATGAACAGCATTAGCTGCTCCTTCAATTTCTGTTGTAAATTGTGAAAATTGAGTAACTGCATTCTTTATTGCTAGTGAAGCGCCTTGAATATCTTTTGCAATGGTAGATTGTTTTTCCAATGTATATTGCCCATTTTGAACGGCATCCAATGCCTGTTTACCATGTATAGCTGATTGCTCCGTTGTGTGAGCAACGGATTTAAATTGATCCGACATATTATTCATGAGCATCGCGACCGATTGTATATCTTCTGACATCGTGTAACTACCCTTTGCTAATTCGTCAGTAGATCCGGCTACTTGATTGCTACCTTCGTTAATATTTTGCATATGGCTTGTTACATCCTGTGTAAATAAACTAACATCCTTGCCTATTTGATCAATGGACAACACGGTGCTCCTTAAATTCGTCATCATTTGTGAAAAACTTTCCGTCAATCGATCAATCTCATAACGGCTATTTGATTGATAGGAAAGGGTGGAGGTATCTATTGTAAGGTCCCCAGTAGCTGCGCTCTGTGCACATTCTACAATTTGGTTGATAGGTTTGGTAATTCTTTTAGCAGCTACATAGGAATAAATAATCGTTGCTAAGATTAATAGGATACTGCCTATGATAGCTGTTGTAATAATAAAACCAATTTTTTGCTTTGTTACTTGTATCATCTCTTGATACCATTCATTTGTTTCTTTTTTTAACAAATACATATCATTTAAAATGCCTTTAATTCGAAGAGATTGCTTTTTAATTTCTGAACGATTGTCATCTTGGAAACCCGATTTTGTAGCTTTTTCAAGCTCTGTAAATTTATTCGATATTTTATTGATTAATTTTTGATGTTCAGGAATTTTTGTCAGAGATGCTAATGCACCTAAATTGACTTTTGTTTCTTGTAATATAGCAAGCGCTTCGTTTTTATTGGCTTCACTATCTAAATAGGTGTAGTTGTTTAATGATTGGCTAGCAACTACGAAGCTTTGTTCAAGCTCTTTCACTGAGAGTAATAGTGCGGTATCGTCTTGTGCTGTTGTTTGAATGGAAAATGTTTGAACAATAATAAAACCAATCATCCCCATTGCCAGCAAGATGGGGATCAACGTGTTCATAAATAATTTCTTTCGTAGTGTCACTGGCTATCCCTCTTTTCTGCAGAAACTTTTATCGAGCCTGCAACAATCGCTTCACGGGCTTTTTCAATAGCGACTTGTTGCTCAGACGTTAATGTAATCACACGGATATCAGCTAGTCCAACACCTTGCTCGGCTAGCCCTAGAGCCAAGGATTTTTCAGTTAATTTACCTTCGTCCACCAATGTTTTTGCGAGTTGAAAAACAGCATGGTCAACATTCTTTAACATAGAAGTGACGACTGTTTTTTCAGCAATATAAAATTGATCGATATCAACCCCAGCTGCATAAATTCCCATCTCTTCAGCTTTTTTAATCGCCCCAAAGCCTGTAAAACCAGCAGCGTGGTAAATAAAATCAACTTGATGTTGAATATATTTATCAGCGATTGCCGCACCAGCCTGTGTATCATCAAAGGTTCCTGCATAGTCACTCATAATTTCAATATTTGGGTTTACATAGTGAGCTCCTTCTATAAAACCATTTTCAAAGTGATGGATAACAGGAGCATCTGCCCCCCCAATAAAGCCGATTTTTCCTGTTTTGCTTGTCATAGCAGCCACCATACCAACTAAGAAGCTTCCTTCCTGCTCCTTAAAGGTAATAGAAATAATGTTGTTCACATCTGACTGTCCATCAATCAATACAAACTGTTGCTCCGGGAATTGCTTCGCAGTCTTTTCTAGTGCCTCTTGTACAGAGAAACCGAGACCAATGATAATATCATATTTTTCTTCTACAAGCTCCTGTAGTTTTTCCTCATAATTTCCATCTGGTGCCTCTTTATAATCAAATAAAATACCAAGCTCATCCCGCGCCTTTTCAAGTCCTTTAAAAGCAGAATCGTTGAATGATTCATCTCCAAGTCCAGCATCCGATAGTAAAACGCCTATCTTATAGTCTTCCTTTGATGTTTCTGTCTGAGCCGATGAACAACCTGCTATTAATAGAGCAATCAAAAGACAAGCCACCATTAATTTCTTCAAAATGTGTACTACCTCCTGTTGTTTCCTAGTTATAAAGTATATATCGGCAAAAATTTAATATTTTTAGTCTGATGTCAGACGACGAATAAAATAAATTTCTGTAGAATCTATAAGAATATATATCCAAATCTATATACATAATAAGTTAATAATCTAAAGCTTGATGACTAATCAAGTAATAAATTTATTAAAGTTTCCCACTTTCCCACGTATGTACAATAACAAAAAAGCCCAACGCAATTTGTTAAATAGACTATACTAATAAGAGGATATTAGATTTGTTAATTAGATGTTGAAAATATCGTAAAGTATGTATTCAATAAATGGAGCGTATGGTTGTTTTTTGTGGAGTGCGCAGCTCACAGCGGGAGGCGTAATGAGGTCTTTGAAGCCCTTATCAGAGTTCAAATGTTACTCTCCTCCAACAAGAAAAAGCAAAACGAGCGGAAAAGACAATTTACCTTACAATTACAGTTATAGCAAATTTCTATGACGACCTTTATCGGAATGAAGAAGTGTAAAATGACATGATGGAAAAGCTGATGAAACAACTGTTTACAGAGAGACACTCACGTTACAAAAATTTTTTTACATCATGTAAATAAGGATTAACCCTCTATCAGAAATATACTTAAATTAAAGGAACCACGAAAAAAAGTAGACACACTCACAAAGGACAAGTGCAGCAAGGATTAGAAGCAACCCCCAATATTCGAAATACATTCTTAATTCAATTGTTATTTAACAAAGGATTGCATATTGGAGAAGCTCTCGCTCTTTTCATGGAGGGTTTCATTTTTGATCATGGCAAGGGACATCGAATTCGTTTAGTGGATCGAAGGGAATTAGAAAATGGTGCAATATTAAAGACTGCTGAACGAGAAATGTATGTTTCGCCTCCATTTTCTAAATAAAATAATTGATTAAGATTAGGCTTGAAGAGCTTTTTGTAATGATTTTTTCATTGCTTCTACAAAGTTCTGACGTGTCTCTTCAGATAATTCTAATAAGGAAAGATAGGGATTTAGATCTTCTAATTCGACTAATAAAAGCTCCCCTTGTTCGCTTCGACAGGCATCAACTCGTTGAATCCCCCAGTCAAGATTATTCCAGTCGATAAAACGTTTAGCAAAAGCTAAATCTTCTTCTGTAGCTACATACTCTTTCAATTCCCATCTTTTATCTTTATCTGGTGCATAAAGGGCGTATTGAAGTTCTTTATCGATAAAATAAAATGAGACTTCATATTCAAAATTGATAAATGGTTGTACTAATGTATTTTTCGATTCTGAATTAACTTTTTCACTCAATTCATCTTTTGTAACAAAATCCATCCCGATAGAATCTGCTCCATCTTTCGGCTTTAAGATATACGTGTCTACATCAGGGAGTTTATTTAAGGAATCAAGAGTATCAATCGTTGGAATAACAGGAAAATGAGCATTTGTTAGTTCTATTAAATATTCTTTTCCGTTTATGTCAGCCTTTCCATTAAACGAATTATATGTGTTTAAATGTCTAGAAACAATTCGGTTACGGAATGCTTCATATTTGTCTTTAAAATTTGCAACTGGACCTGCATTTCGGAAAACAATTAAATCAACATCATTTTCAAATGATTCAATATCTTCAGGATGACAGATGACCAAACTAAAGGTTTCTCTAAGTTTAGAGGTTAGAAATAAATCCTCTTCATAATAGTTTCTTCCTTTTGCTTCATAATATAAATCTGTTACAAATAATAATGTCTTCATTACGCCTTCACCTGCTTTTCTTAAATTTTTATTGTGAAAATATTCTCTAAAAAAAAAATCCCGTCTCAGTAAGAGACGAGATTGAAACTCGCGGTACCACTCTTGTTTAATAAAGTGTTTGAATAACACTTTACTACCCTTTACAAACGTACTATCATACGTTGTCCCTTGTAACGGAGGAAACCGATAAAGCCTACTAAACATTCGACTTTACTTCTCAGAGATGATTTTCGGTTATTATCTGAACACTGGTTTTCAGCAAAACACCAGCTCTCTTTGGAACAGAAACAATAACGTACTCTTTCTCTTCATAGAATTTTATATAAAGTAAATTAATTTTTTATGATTATATATTAGACAGAAAATAAAATCAATGGAATTTTAAAATTAGGTCTTGATATATTGTGCGTAGGGCTTTTATCTAAATTTTAAACAGCTCCAAATAATTTTAATAAATTAATAATAATAATGCCGATAACACCAAAGTCTGAATCACCAAATGTTGTTCCTTCGTAGCCGATGTCTCCCATAAAAATCAGAAGTATCGCAGGAATAAAGCTAATCAATAAACCGTTGGCAAAGGCACCTGACATGGCACCAACTCTGCCTCCTGTAGCATTACCAAACACACCTGCTGCAGCGCCAGTGAAGAAGTGGGGAACTAGCCCTGGAACAATCACTTTCAGTCCGATGAAAGGTAGTATAAACATTGAAACAAGTCCAGCTAAAAAACTAAATAAGAAACCGATGATAACAGCATTTGGGGCGAAGGGGAAAATAGTTGGGCAATCGAGTGCAGGCTTTGTATTTGGTACAAGTTTATCAGCAATGCCTTTAAAGGCTGGAATAATTTCAGCAATTAACATCCGTACACCAGCTAAAATGATATAAACACCAGCTGCAAATGTAATCGCTTGCATAATGGCGAAAATAATGAAGTTAGATCCATCAGATAGTTGAGCCTCAATATAGGAAGGCCCTGCGAAAAACGCTACAATGATAAAGAATACACTCATAGTTAAAGAGATGGCGACAGAGGTATCTCGTAAAAAGCCAAGTGACTTAGGTACCTGTATATCCTCTGTTGATTTTGCTTTATTGCCAAAGAGCTTTCCGATTTTAGCTGATACATAGTAACCAACACTACCAAAGTGACCGACAGCAAAATCATCATTGCCTGTTATTTGGCGGACAGTTGGTTGCAAAATAGCAGGGAATACTACCATACAAAGCCCCAGTATAATAGAGCCGACGATGATAAGAGGTGTCCCACTCATTCCACCAACAGATAAAGAAGCAGCGATTAAGCAAGCCATGAATAATGTATGATGCCCAGTTAAAAAGATATATTTTAATGGCGTAAATCGCGCAAGTAATAAGTTGAAAATCATCCCAAATACCATAATGAGTGCAGTTGCTGTTCCGAAATTAGTTTGGGCAGCTGCTACGATAGCTTCGTTGTTAGGAATAACTCCCTGAACTTGAAAAGCATGGTCGAACATTTTACTAAAATGATCTAACGAGCCAATTAAGACTGTTGCTCCTGCCCCAAGAATCACGAAGCCCATAATTGTTTTTAAAGTACCAGAAAGAACAGTGGAGCTTGATTTCTTTTGAATTAGTAAACCAACAAATGCGAATAGGCCGACTAATATAGCTGGTGTTCCTAAAATGTCATGCATGATAACATCTAACATACCAACACCTCATCCTATCCAATTTTTTTTTGCTTAAAGCCAAGGTTCCAGCTTTTCCTTAATTTCCGATATATTCATCATATTGACGATACTCACGATGATTGCGTTGTCTTTCGCTAATTCATTCACAATATCGGCCGCACCTAAATAAATATCAGCTTTCTCCGCCTTTGCGGATGCTAAATCCGTATGGGTCACCTCAGCCTCTTTGCCCATAGCCTCTAATGCCTTCTTTACATTTAATTCTAAAATAAAGCTACTTCCTAATCCGCTACCGCACACGACTAATATTTTCATCCTGCTGACTCCTTTGTCGTAAATTGTTTAATTTTCTCACTTATGTCTTCCTCATGCTGACAAGCAATTAGGCTATCAACCTGATTCGGATGTTGTAGCACTAAGGTTAGATCAGCCAATGCCTGTAGATGTGAAGTATTGTCCATAGCAGCTAAAACAAAAATTAAAAAGACAGGCTGATTAGGGCTGAAAAAAACAGGCTGCTGTAAACATAGCAAACTTACTGCTAGAGCATAGACACCGTCTGATGGTCGTGCATGTGGAAGAGCGACTTTCGGTGTAATAACGACATAAGGACCATATTGCTCAATGGATTGAATCATTGCCTCGATATACCGCTGTTCAATTTTGTTTTGACGGACTAATGGGGTGGCAGCTAAACGAATAGCTTCTTGCCAGGACGGAACAACGTTTGCAATTTGGATACAATCCTTTGTCAGCAATTTGGTTAGCAAATACTTTCCTCCTTTCTAATAAATATATCCCCATTGCATTTTATTACGGCTATCTGTGGAATTATGTCAGAACTGAAGACATTTTTAATCGCTGTGCTACTTTGTAAATCGACATTTTGACAAACTCATCAATGGCATTATCTAAACGAGTTTTAGGATATATAAATTGAATCTTACTCTGAAGCGTCACATCCTGTAAATCCTTTTCATTAGTAGACCTGATTTTAACTATTCTTCAATTAAGGCATCAGAAACGAAGGCTAAGTTCTTTAAGAAGGTCAGCCTTTTTTTATTGTACTCACAGAATCCAATTCGATGGTATAAGTAGAAGGCTGAAAAGGGTCCATCCACTTTTCGATAAAGTGATTCGTGGAGCTAGAAGAAGTATGCAATAAAAGCTTATTTTTAAGAACATCCTCTTTGGTGATGCTCTTTTAGAAGCAAGTTCATGTGTTGGACTGAATGCCAAAACAAGGGAATCCTCTCCGATTGTCTCGTATTGAAGGGCAGTATTTTCCTGTTTAGTTTCCATAATGAGCCCAAAATCTATTTCCTGAAGCGCCCCTTTATTTTCAATTTCAGGAGCTGTTTTTACCTCTAACGAAATACGAATCTCTGGATAAGCCAGTGAAACTTGATGAATTAAATCTGGCATAAAAATATATGCAGATAATCCGCTTGCTCCTAGTCGTAGGGAGCCAATATGGCCAGCTATTAGGTTTTCAATATAGCGAAGCGAAACATGCAGGAGCAGCAAAAGCATAGGTTGATTTATCAGATGAAGGGCAAAAGCTTGTAGCAGATGCTTACTTATTACGAGGAAACAAAGAGATACCATTTATTATCCGCAAGCTATTTAAGTGAAGATCAACGTGGGAAAACAACATTTGTAATGGATATATAATAAGACTATCTTAAATTCACGACATTTTAAAACAATGAGAAGGATATATGGTCCTCATTGCTAGAAATGGAGCGAATTTTTTCTTGCAAAAAAGAGATGATAAAAAGTAGTCCATATTTGTTCTAACTTTGATAATTTCGCTTACACTGACTATAGGACGAACTTTGTTTGATATGAGGGGGAATTGATATAGCTAAAAAAATCGGCATTGTTGCGCTACTATTTTTCGGTGTTTACGTGCTTTGTATGTACTGGTATATATTCCACAGTGGAGGGGGTAAAATTCCAAGTGCCTTACAGGGAACTGCTGCTGATCCAGTGATGTTTATGTCTGGTAAGGAACTATTATTAAGTGGTGAATACTCAAAAATACGGAACTTTTTATTTTTTGTAGCTACTCCCTTGGAATGGCTTGTTTACTTCATGATATTACTGTTTGGTGTCTCACGTTATTTTGAGAAAGTGAGCACATCCCAAACAAAGTGGAAGCTTTTGCAAAATGCAACCTACTTATTTTTATTGTCATTACTAGTCTATGTCGTTTTATTCCCACTGGACTATTATCGTTATTATCTCAGTAAAAGCTATGGCATCAGCACGCAAGCATTTGGATCTTGGATGAAGGATGGTGTCATTGATTTTTGGGTGAACTTTGGAATGACCTTGATCATAGTGACAGTGCTCTATTGGCTCATTAAAAAGAGTGAAAAAAGATGGTGGCTCTATGCATGGCTATTAACCATCCCCTTTTCAATTTTTGTGATGTTTATTCAGCCAGTTGTGATCGACCCTTTGTACAATGATTTTTATCCGTTAAAAAATAAAGAGCTGGAAAGCAAAATACTTTCACTTGCTACCCAGGCTCATATCCCGGCAGAGCATGTTTACGAGGTGAATATGGCTGAGAAGACGAATGCCCTAAATGCTTATGTGACAGGGATCGGTAGCAATTCAAGAATTGTTCTTTGGGATACTACATTAAACAGATTGACGGATAATGAAATTTTGTTTATTATGGCGCATGAAATGGGGCATTATGTTGAAAAACATATTTATTTTGGCATTGTAGGCTATCTTTTACTCTCTTTAGTTGGTTTATGGCTAACCGCCAAAATTATGCGACGCTTAGCTTCACGATATGGACAGGTATTCAACATTAATAAAATTAGTAATATTAGCTCCTACCCATTATTTTTACTAATTACTTCCATATTATTATTTGCTTCCAATCCCGTGTCTAATTACGTATCCAGATACCAGGAATCGAGAGCAGATCAATATGCGATTAACTTGATGAATGATCGGGAAGCGGCGGTAACGGCATTTCAAAAGCTAACCATTTCAGGCTTAAGCGAGGTCAATCCACCGCTTTTGGTGAAATGGTTCCGTTATACACATCCTCCAATGCTGGAGCGTATTGATAAGGTCGCTGATAATGGCGAACAGAAACAAGAGGGTCCTTTAAAGGAAGAACAGAAGAAAAAGTAAGTAAATAGGTTTTCTCAGTAAGTAAGTTGGGTAGTCTATGGAAAAGATGTATCAAAATTTGGTCGTTTATAGGGGACATCATCATGCGTAATGTGATTATTATTACACTTTCTTCCGTTTTAGTAGCCTTTGCTTATAATTTTTTGTTAATTCCTCATGAAATTTTAAGTGGGGGATTAAGCGGTATTGCTATTATGCTTGGGATTATAACGCCGTTGAATACCGGGGTATTAAACTTACTATTGAACTTACCTCTGCTCATTTTAGGTGTGATGAAGCTTGGGAAACGATTTATTAGCTATACAATTCTATCGGTGGCTGTTTTATCAGTAAGTTTATATATTATTCCGATTTACAAGGCCACACAAGAGCCAATTCTTGCTTCCTTATTTGGTGGGGTCATCGTAGGTGTTGCAATGGGGTTGATTTTCCGAGCAGCAGGCTCCTCTGGAGGCTTTGATATTATTGCTATGCTACTAAGCCGTAAACGTGATTTTCCGCTTGGTACTTTAATTGCTGCTATGAATGGTATCGTAGTGGCAGCTTCCGGCTTTGTCTTTAGCTGGGATGCAGCGCTATTAACGCTTGTTTCCATTTATGCTACCGGAAAAGTAGTGGACACGATTCATACAAGCCATATTAAATTAACCCTTATGATTATTACGAATAAAGGCGAAGAGGTCAAACAGCAGTTATTAGAAAAGCTTCATCGAGGGGTAACGATTATCGATGCGAAAGGAGCCTATTCTGGCGAAGGCCGTAAAGTGTTAATTACGGTTATTACACGCTATCAACTGGCTGATGTAAAAAGTACGATTAAGGAAACCGATCCTAAGTCGTTTGTGAATATTTTGCAAACAACCGAGGTGATGGGGATGTTTGATCGTGGTACAAGTAAATAACGCTATTCTCAACACATGATTTCGATTATACTAATTATAATCGAACGTGTGTTTTTTTATTTTAGAGGTAACTAGTTGATCTTGGAAGGGGAATGGAAATGGAAAAGGAAACGATTCATGCAAATTGTCTTCAGCTGCAAGGAACAACGTATGACTATAAGGAAGAATGGCAAGCAGATCGCTATCATATAGGCGGGAAGATGTATGCCATGATTGGAGGAAATACCACAGGTAGGCCAGTGCTAACGTTAAAATGTGAGCCTGCGCGAGCAGAGGAATTAAGAGAAGCCTATGCCAGCATTATACCTGGCTACTATATGAATAAAACGCATTGGAACTCCATTTATATGGATGCTGAAGATGTCCCGATGGATTTGGTAGAGAATCTTATTAAGCATTCGTATGAACTTGTTTTTAGTAAATTAACGAAAACAGCACAGCAGGAAATCTACCTATTGGAAGCAAAAGAATAACAAGACTCCTATGAGTAAGGGATAGCGCATCTACCTTGATTATTGGTAAATGCGCTTATTTTATAATCAATTATAACCACGCTCACCATAAGGATTTAGTGTGTCGAGCCATTTTTGCTCTAGCTTTTCAAGCTCTTTTTTAGCATCGAAATAACCCTCTTCCTTCTTCTTTAAATACTCAACGATTTTCACCTCGAAGGCATCTTGACCAAATGAATTGTAGTCCGCCTGAAGCTCCTTATTCGTATGTGTATTAGTTTTGAGCATAAATTGAAAACCATTTAACCGTTTCAAATTATTAAAGCTACCGACAAATACTTTATCTGTTTGTGTATTCGTCATTGTAAAAACACCCGCTTCAATTTTCATGTCCTTATACATTTCTTTTAGTTCTTTTTTATGATCCATTTTCATGACCTGCCTTCTTATTTTTTTACCCAGTAAGCACTACCGTCTGCTTGGCGGTCCAGAAAACCGTATTCAATTAAGTAACGGCGTATATGAACATAGTCTTCATACATGGGTTTGATGATTTCATTCAATTCTTTTTCCGTATATTGTTTTTCTTTGTCAAAAAGCATTGAGATGGCACGAAGTACTATAATTTTTTGTTTTTCACGCTTAGGAAAACGAACTAGCTCCTTACCAACACCATGTGGAAATAATTTCGCTAATACTTGTTGTTCTTCTGAGAGAGTGACATTATAGCGATCGTCAACCATTGTAGCTGTTTTATGAATAGACACAAACGTATCCTCCTTTCGATCTTGTTCCTTCAGTAATTCCATCATGACTAATAACGTCTTGGCTTGGCGTTCTTTTTCCTTTAACGCAAAACGGTGATGACGAATAGTCGTGGCACTGCCAATTTCTAATTCTTTTTTTATATCCTGATCTGATTTACCTTCATAAAATAAGCGTAAAATATGACTTTGATGCTCAGTTAAGCCGGTCATTTTTTTATTGAGTCCATTTAAGTAATGAAATACAGACTGGTGTGTAATTGTAATATGGTGCTGCATCATTTTTTCGGCTTCATACAGTAAGCCATCGTACGGGTAAATAATTCCTTTTTCTATTTCTTCTCCACATAGTAGACAAGTGAAATGTGTCTCATCGTCGATATAACCCTTTTTTAGATTATCGATAGGGGCTTGCCAAAATAGTTCATTTACATCCATTAGGAATCCTCCGTTAAAAACAAACGATTTTTATATTTGTTTGCTTATTTATTATTAAAATAACAAATTGTTTGTTATAAAGCAATAAAAAACACATCGTTTTCTAAACGATGTGTAAAAACGTTGGCAACTATTTATTTATATTTTCTTTTAAACAAAAGGAGGGAGGCAATTGCTAGGATGAGTATTGTACCAACGATAATGAGGATGCTCGTTGAGGCATGAAGGGTATTACCATGAAGCTCATAGACAATACCATAATTAATTTTATAGTCATTCACATAGGAGACCGGTGTACCTTCAAAGACATTGGTAATGGAGCTTTCCATAAATGTGTTTCGTAAGAGTAATGTAGTATGACTAACCGGAAAATACATAATTAAATTTTGTGCAAAGCTTGGTAGTGCACCGAGTGGGACATAGACTCCGCATAAAAATCCGAGTAATGTACCGACAATAGTTCCTAATGTTGAAAAGGCATTTTGTGTCGATACAAATAACGAAAGAAAAAGATTCAAGACACTCGCGAGTAAGACAGATAATAAGATAATGCCAAGTACCTGAACAAAATGCGCTAGGCTTAAAAGCTTACCACCTGTTGCTACTATAAAAATTTCACAGCCAATTAGTGCGATAAAGGAAAAAATACTGCCAATTATTAATGCATTGAGTACATAGCTCATTTGTATTGTGGCGCGGGAAAGAGGGGCAGTTAAAAAATCGGCCATTGCCTTTGATTCCTGATCCTTTATGGCAATACCATATGCACCAAGTGTTGTTGAAACGGCAATCATCGATAGTAACCCTGCTACAACCCATTCGTTCACCATGGTAATCACTTCAGGTGTGGCTTCCGTGATTCGTTCAATGGCATCTACTTGCATTTTTTGGAGGAATACGGCGTAAAGCACAATGACGATAATCACCGATAGTAGAGAGAAGAACACTTGTGTTTTATCTCGCCTAAATACTTTGTTATTTCGTTGTACTAAGCTCATTAAGGCTTCCATTATGCAACATCCCCCTCTGCCATAATATGAAGAAAGACATCGTCCATCGTTCCTTTAATCACTTCAAAGGAGGCGATGAGTGGCTCCGCTTTCTTTAAAAGGGAGAGAGCTTGTAGGGTGGACTCCAAACGGATTGTATAGATCTCCTGTTTCTCGGTATAGGAAATGGCGTGTTCTTCCAGCCATTTAACACCGTCTATTGGATTATTGAAAACAACGGCCATAGAGTCATAGGCATACTTTGTTTTCAACGCATCAGGCGTACCTTGTGCGACAATTTTTCCTGCCTTTAATACAAGGACCTGATGGGCGACTGCCGCTTCCTCCATATAATGGGTTGTTAAAAACACAGTCATATTCGTTTCGAGTTGGAGCTGCTTGATGGCCTGCCAAACTAATTGTCGTGTTTGTGGATCTAAGCCAGTTGTAGGTTCATCTAGAAATAATATAGTTGGACGATGAATAAGTGCACGTGCAATGTCTGCTCGTCTTTTTTGACCGCCTGATAATGTTCCATATTTTTGCTTTTCTATATCCTCTAAATGCAAATAGGAGGAAACAAATTGATAGTTTTCAGCAAGCTGTGTTTTTGACAATCCATAGGTTCTGCCTCGGTGTAGAATGTTTTCCTGCACAGTTAAACGATCATCTAATAAGCTTTGTTGGAACACAACACCAATGGATTTACGGATATCTGCGTTATGATTGCTGACATCTAGTGTAAAGTTATTAATAGTGACATTGCCGCTGGATTTTTTTAATAAAGTACAAAGGATTTCAATTGTTGTCGATTTGCCAGCACCGTTTGCTCCTAAAAAAGCAAAGAGGGTACCTCGTTCAACTGTGAATGAAATGTCGTTAACCGCATGGTGGTCACCATATTGTTTACATAAATTCTCAACTTTTACCGCGAAGGTCATCTAGATTATTCCTTTCTCTTTCGGATTTCTCGATTTATTTTTTCAATATCATTTAATTGAAGGATATAAAGAATACACCAAACGATGATGTAAATAACGGCTTCAGAAAGCAGCACATATTTCACACCAGAATGCATAAACCAACCACCAAAATAGCCAGCAATTAAAACACAGATTGTCACAGCGATTAAATGCAAGAGTAGCTGCGCCATAAAAGGAATGGATTCAATCTCAAAAATACCAGATATAAGTCCGATGGCAATGCCAAGTATGGCTGCAATTACAGTTTGCTCCAGTAATTCTGTGCCTGACACCATCGCATTATTTGATAGGACGCTAAATGTCACTAAGACATAAGAAGAGCTAAGGGATATGAGTAGTCCGATAATCATCATGCTTACATATTTCATGCTATAGATCCCTCCCAATACCTAAGTGTCGCTTCAATTCTTTTATATATTTACGACTAACATGAATGGTTACATCATTTTCAAGCAGTAATTGTGTTGTACCGATTTTGCCCATTTGAATAGAGGAGATTTTATGGATATTGACAAGTGTAGATTTACTTACTCGTACAAAGTCCTTTGAAAGCTGTGCCTCTAGTTCATATAATTTTCGTTTAGACTCAAACTCTTGCTCATTCGTTTGTAAAAATACTTTGGCATCCTCTGCATAGATGGAATAAATATCAGTAATTTTTAGTAGATGAATTTCTTGTTGAAAGTACCCATCTAGCATAGTAGTTTGGGACGCTTGTAATTGCTGCATGAGTCTTTCAATTTGTTCGTTGTATTCTTTCGCATGTATATGAACCTCTGTTTCTTCAAGTTCATGGTGAATCGTTAAATGAATTTTCATAGGAGACCTCCTTTACTTTCCCCATCAAGGAGAAAACGCTGAATCAGGTAATAATAATGTAGCATAGAAAATTTTAGCAAAGGTAAATTATTGGATAAGAGGTTCAATTTTATCGATAAGAGGTTATTTTTGAACGATAGCAAACCATACAAAAGTCGCTTCAATAGAAAAAAAGGTTAAGAAACGTCATAATATTGTTATCTAGTTGTAAGGGGTTGCTAGTATGTTTGTTTTTGGTAGGCATATATTGATTACATTATGCATTGGCCTCATAGGTGCTGTCGTTTTTCAACTACTTCATATACCAATGCCTTGGTTGCTAGGCGCTATTACAGCGGTACTTATCGTGCAATTGTCGACCAATGTACAATTGAGATGGCATTCTTCCTTCCGTAATTTTGGTTTAATCGTAGCAGGGTATTCTATCGGCTTTGCCTTTACTCCAGAAGCGGTGCAGGATATTAAGCTTTTTTTAGGGAGTATTGTCGTTTTAAATGTGATTTTTATATTGTTATTTTTTGGTGTCAGTTATTTAGTAGCCAAACGTACAGATTTGGATTTTGCAACGGCATTGACATGCTGTGTACCTGGTGGCATGGCACAGGTTGTGGCTTTTGCTGAGGAGCAAGGCGATATGGATATGGTGGTCATTACATTCTTTCAAATCCTCCGTGTTCTTTTAATCGTCGGCTTTGTCCCGCTCATGTTGACAGATGTTGGTGGAAACAGCACTATGAGCAACGGAATGTATACATGGGGCCTTGTCGGTATACTAATTGTTTGTGGCTTAGCAGGGTGGATTGCTCAAAAGCTTAAAATTCCAACAGGTTATATGCTCGGCCCCGTATTTTTATTGATGGGTATTAATATGGTGGGGATAGAAGTGCCTAGAATCCCCATATCTCTTCTACATATTGCTCAATTGATGGTTGGAATCCATATCGGGTTATTGTTGAAAAAAGAAGATCTACATTTATCAAAGAGGCATATTTTTTATGCATTTGTATCAGCTGGCATTTATATAGGGGCAGCGTATGGCTTAACATTTTTAATGAAAAGTTTATACAGTCTCGACTTTAGGACAGGCTTTTTAAGTATTGTGCCTGGGGGACTTGATCAAATGGGGATTATTGCGGCTTCTGTACATGCCAATGTGACAATCGTCACAGCTTTTCAACTCTTCCGAATCCTAGTGATTTCAATTTTCCTTGTGCCTGTCGTCAAAATGTTTGTAAAAAAAGTGAAAACATGAAGGATAGTTATCAATTAATCCCTCATGTTTTTTTGCTGGTTATATTTCAATTGATGGATTAAATCTTGCAATGTTTCGGCATTCGCTGTTAGCAGTAATGCTGCGCTATTAATAGCATCCATGCTTAAATGAATTACTATTTTTTACTGGTATATAACTAGATTGCCAGTTTGTATATTTATAAAATAAAACGATTGTTAATTTAGCCCCTTTTCAAAAAATCTGAAAAATGGTATTATATGTTTAACTATAACGAACGGAGGTGAAAAAGAATGAATAAAAACGCTACGGACGCATGTGTAAAAGTGGATACGGCTATGTATTTTGCACGCGTCATTACTTTCGATTTTGCGAACAACGGGATAGGTCTGTCCATTTTTAAGCAAAATCAAATAACAAACGTAGCGAATTAACCATTCTTTTTCACACATTTTAATGAGAAGAAGACTGCTTGTTAATGAGCAGTCTTTTTTGTGTTGTCTAGATGTTTTCGCGCGTTTCATTGGAGGAAAAAACGATGCAAATGAAAGCTGAGCAAATACAAAAAATTATGGGTGGCAATATATTATTTGAGCATTTACAACTGGAAGTAAATAGTGGTGAACATGTTGCGATTGTTGGGGTAAATGGTAGTGGTAAAACAACTTTATTGCAGCTTCTATCGGGTATAGATATGCCAGATCGAGGACGTATCATAAAAAGTAAAGATGCCACGATTGGCTATTTACATCAAATTCCACATTATCCAGGACATTCAGTGAAGGAAGTATTAGAAGAGGCATTTGCTGATATTTATGCATTAAAGGCTAGAATGACGATACTGGAGCAAGAAATGCAGTCAACCGTAACGGATAAAACTTTATGGCAATATGGGCAAGTGCAGGAGCAATTCATGCTACAGGGGGGCTATGAGGTGGAAGCCCAATTAGCGATGATTGCTAATGGCTTAGGTATTATGGAAATGTTGGCGCAACCGTTTAGTAGTTTAAGTGGAGGCGAGAAGACGAAGGTAATGCTAGGGCAAATTTTATTGAGCCAGCCAGCTATTTTATTATTAGATGAACCAACGAATCATCTTGATATGCAGGCGATCGAATGGCTTGAAAATTATGTGCGCAGCTTTGAGGGGATTGTTATTGTCGTATCTCATGACCGACATTTTATGAATCAGATTGCACATAAAATAATTGAAATTGAAGATGGAGAGGCATTTACGTACAGCGGTAATTACGATGCATTTCTTGCGCAGAAAGAGGCAAAGATCGAACAACAATTTTCTGATTATGAAGAGCAACAAAAGAAAATTAAGAAAATGCAAGAAACGATAAAACGCTTAAAACAATGGGCTAATGAAGCAAATCCACCAAATGCTTCTATGCATAGACGAGCAAAAAGTATGGAAAAAGCATTAGCACGTATCGAACGGGTGAAGAAGCCACTCTCAAAAAAGAAAATGAATCTGGCTTTAACGATGGCTGAACGTAGCGGCAAAGAGGTAGTACAATTACAAGACATACACCACGGCTATGATAAGCCTTTATTGATAGACAGTAATCTGGCTATCTATTTTGGAGAAAGACTTGCGATTGTTGGGAGCAACGGTAGTGGTAAATCAACTTTATTAAAAATGATGTTAGGGGAGGTCGTTCCTAACCAAGGTGTTTGCCACGTAGGCAGTAATGTGAAAATTGGCTATCTGTCTCAACAGTTTGAACATAAAAATCCAGCTATCCGATTAATTGATGCCTTTCGAGAAAATGTAGCGGTGTCTGAGGCTGAAGCGCGCCATATTCTCGCACGATTTTTGTTCTATGGCTATGATGTCTTCAAACAAGTGAAGAATTTAAGCGGTGGAGAAAAAATGCGCCTTCGATTAGCTCAATTAATGCATGAGGATATTAATGTGCTCATTTTGGATGAACCAACGAACCATTTAGATATAGAAGCAAGAGAAGTATTGGAGGAAACGCTAGAATCCTTTGAAGGAACTATTATTGGTGTGTCCCATGACCGCTATTTCTTACAAAAAATATTTACAAAAACAGCATGGCTAAAGGATCAAACTATTCATGTGTTTGAAGGAGATTACGAGTGGGCTAGACAAAAGCTACAGGAACTCTCTAAGAAAAAAGAAGTTGTAAATGAACGGGTGCCTAAAATACAACCTGTCAAAAAAGAGCTATCCATTGAACAACAAATTGAAAAATTAGAGGCAAAACTAGAGGAACCTTCACTTGTTGAAGAGCAACGGCAAAAGCTGGAACAGCACATAGAGGAATTATATAAAAAATGGGTGGAAGAGGGAACGGAACATGCTTAATTTAGAACGCATTATGCAGCTAGATATAGATTATGTAAAGAGTTTTAGTGAGATGGAAGTATGTCAAGAAGGAGTTTTATTCTACAATAAGGCAATCCCAACTTATTATGATGCTAATCATGCACATGTTTGGCGAAAGATTGAAAATCCTGCTCAGTTTTTACAAGATATAAAAATGTTCTATCAATCTAAGTCGCTTATCCCGCGGTTGTATTTATATAATCTTGAGGACAATCAAGCATGTATGGAGGCTTTAGAGACGCATGGCTTTCAGTATGAGCAGTTTGTCAATGAAATTCAGTGTTGGAATGGTGAGTTTAGTCAACTCTCACCACATCCAGCCATCCAAATTGAACGAGTAACAGATGTAAATATAGACGAAGCCATGGCAGTGGAAATGAGCATTTCTGCCTTTGGAGATCCTGAATTAATTAAAATGGCCTTTGAGCAAGCTTATTCTTCGCTAAGCTTTACGTACTATTTATTAAAACTAGATGGGGTGCCATGCTGTACGGCTAGTATGTTTGTGTCAGGAAAGCAAGGAAGAATTGAGAGTGTAGCAACCATTGAAAGCTATCGAGGACGTGGTTTAATCGGCTATATGTTGCAGCATATCCAACAACAATCAGTGAATCAAAAGCTCGAGCAGCTATGGATATGGCCAATTAACGATCAAGTTGCTAAAGTCTATGATAGGGCAAATTTTAAATCAATTGGATCCATTGCATCCATTCATGCATTTACAGAAGGAAAAAGTATTCAAAATATACGAGAAAATTCTTAAACTAACATAAATAGCAACCCGCCAACTTCCTGTAAGGTTTAGAAGTTGGCGGGTTTTTTAGAACTGTACTTGCCAATTATAATTACATGACGCTTGGGTCATGGTCTGTTATAACAGCTAATCGGCCATGAGCTCGGTCAAATCAATTTGAATCTCTTTCACAACAGGTCGATTTCTTAAAAGGTCAAAATTTGTTTCACCAGTTGCACGATAGCTCATTACGACATCGAAATCTTCCTCCCTATTAATAGCTACGCCATGGTATATCGGTGCAGGTACTAAACTAGTCAAAGGATATAATTTTGAATGCAAGCTAGTAAAATTCCTGAATAGTATCGACTATTCAGGAATTTTGTTTTATTCTTATAAAAGAGGAATTTTCATGGATTATAAGTTTTTTACTTGAAAAAATACCGTATTCGATTTATTGTCTTTAGAGATACTTGTTTATGGACTTGGAGGATATGGAATGCACGGAATTTATATACGCTATAATGTCTCAAAAGAAACCTCAGCAGCAAAATGGCCCAAAAAAATGGATGCATTTGCGTATGTTCAACGAGGAAAACCACAACAAGACAATGACAACTTGCTGTCACCAGAAGAGCTAAAAAATCATGCGATTCGCTATATTAAAAGCTTAAAAGACAATGCAAGTGAACATCTAGTAGAGCAACGCAACGGCGAAATTGAGCATTTTGATCGCCGTTATATGGAATCCTTAAAATTAAAGGAAAGCATTGATTCACAGCTGATTAATCTTGAAGAAATCCGTTTATTGCTGCAACTAATGAATGTTTTAAATTTATCGCATGCCTTCGGGGAAAATGCTGGAAAGCTCCTACGTCAAATTACACCATATGCAAAAGAGGTAGAGCATCCAACATTCCAAACTACTCGCGTTGAACGTCATTTTTATACAGAATTAATCGAGCAAATAGAAGTCATTTACACACGAATTATGCGTCAGCATAACCCATCAACAACGGAAATGCAGCATTCAGAAAAGCTCTGGACAACAGTCTGTGAGCAAGCAATAGAAAAGGTAGAAACACGAATTGAACGCTTATCTTCTATCAAATTAAAGCATGAAAACAATTTATTAGAGTTTAATCATTTAAAACAACAAAATATCGAGGCAAAGGAACGCCTAGATTTAGCCGTTCATGAATTGGATGAGATTTTAAATGTACTAGAATCTTAAAAAAGCATGTCTACCGATTGGAATTCCAGTCGGTGACATGCTTTTTATGTATGAGCAAGTGGCAGTTCAAGCCGATGAGCCCATTCTTTATTTTTCCTCGGTTTGATCGCGCTTAGCTTGGCGGGAAATCCGTAATAAATCCAGCCCAAGCAATACGATAATGATATAGAACAGTGGGCTAGTAAATGATAAACCAATTTGTGACTGTCCACCGAGCAAAGTCAATACAATCCATAAACCAACTGTATACAGAGTCAAACCAATATAGGCCTTCTTAGACATCTTTTTATATCGACCTTTATCTAAGGCAAGCTGTATGATCACTAGCACGACTAATATAAGAAGAATCATTTTTTTAGTCAAGATCGTTGCAATCGTTGTGTCAGGGAAGAAATCATTAACAAATAATAATGTGAAAAATACTAGAATAAAGAAATTTAAGATCGTCGAGAGCTTCATGCTATATCTCCTTAGTTGCCATAATTCCTTTCTATTGTAACATGGTTCTATTAGATGGGAATGGATTTATGTTATATTAGAGGGAAAATTATAAATAGAGTAAAAATAATACAAGATAACCCTCAATAATTTTGTAGTCTGTGGTGAAAGAGCAAAATAATACTAGAAGCTGAATGAATCTTGCGCTTTCCATTTTATAATCTCCAGGTACTCTTTATGATGAATAGAAGCTTCCTTTCTACCCACTCCATCTATACTTTTATAACATTGCACTTAGTCACTATAAATATGTAAAAATAGGGGAATATTAAAAGTTTGAAAATTTTTGAAACTTTTTCTAAGTGACATCCGTATAGTAGGTAATATGATGAAAAGGGGTGAGCAACTTGACGCTATTTGGCTATTCACTCGAGCAAATCTTTTTGGTGGTTTTGATTTTTTCTGGTCTTGCCACAATACTAGTTATGTTTTTTGGTGATGCAGTTGAAGGTATTGGGGAAGGACTGCCCATTTTTAATCCGAGTGTCATTCTTTCTTTCATTACATTGATGTCTGCAGCAGGATTTATTTTAGAAAAACTAGCCTGGTTCTCTAGCGTTTGGAACATTATTGCTGCATGTATCATCGGCGCTATTTTAAGTACTTTTTTTTATTTATTTGTTCTCGTTCCACTACGGTCAGCAGATGTTTCATTGGCTTATACGGAAGAATCACTAGGTGGACAATTGGGAAAAGTCATTGTACCCATACCTGTAGATGGCTTTGGAGAGGTTGTCATTGAAACCACAAGTGGTATGATTTCGAAGCGGGCAACAGGCTATGATAATGAAGCCATTGACTATGATGAAACCGTACTTGTCGTGGATGTGAAGGATGGTACGCTTTTCGTCAGAACATATGAGAAAAAATTTGTCTAAAGGAGAGATGAGTCTATGTCAATCGAAATTTTAATCGTTTTAGGAATTGTAGCATTTGTATTAATAGCACTAGTAGGTTTATATGTATCAAAATATAAAACAGCAGGTCCTGATGAAGCACTGATTGTGACGGGTAGCTATCTCGGCTCTAAAAATGTACATAAAGATGAGTCGGGGAATCGTATAAAAATTATTCGCGGTGGCGGTACATTCGTATTCCCTATTTTCCAGCAAGCACAGCCATTAAGTTTACTATCTAGCAAACTAGAAGTGACAACGCCTGAAGTGTATACGGAGCAGGGTGTTCCGGTCATGGCTGATGGTACAGCCATTATTAAAATAGGTGGCTCTATCTCTGAAATCGCAACGGCAGCAGAGCAGTTTTTAGGAAAGCAAAAGGCAGAGCGTGAAGGGGAAGCACGTGAAGTGTTAGAAGGTCATTTACGTTCAATTTTAGGCTCCATGACGGTTGAGGAAATCTATAAAAACCGTGATAAATTCTCACAGGAGGTTCAACGTGTTGCTTCTCAGGATTTAGCTAAAATGGGTCTTGTGATTGTATCTTTCACGATCAAGGATGTACGAGATAAAAATGGCTATTTAGATTCACTCGGTAAACCGAGAATCGCTCAAGTAAAACGAGATGCTGATATTGCGACAGCAGATGCGGAAAAAGAAACACGTATTAAACGCGCAGAAGCATCGAAGGAAGCGCAAAAAGCAGAACTAGAGCGTGCGACAGAAATTGCGGAAGCGGAAAAAGAAAATCAATTAAAGGTTGCTGAATTCCGTCGTGAGCAAGATATAGCAAAAGCGCGTGCTGACCAAGCCTATGAGCTCGAAACAGCTCGTGCTAAACAGGAAGTGACGGAGCAAGAAATGCAAATTCGCATTATTGAGCGTCAAAAGCAAATTGAATTAGAAGAAAAAGAGATTTTACGTCGTGAGAAGCAATATGATTCTGAGGTGAAGAAAAAGGCTGACGCTGATCGTTATGCGGTGGAACAAAATGCAGCTGCCGAAAAAATGCGAGAGCTTGCACAAGCAGATGCAGAAAAATACCGTATTGAATCCTTAGCAAAAGCGGAAGCGGAAAAAATCAGAATGGATGGTCTTGCTAAAGCTGATGCAGAACGAGCACAAGGAGAAACAGAGGCAGATATTATACGCCTTCGTGGTCTTGCGGAAGCTGAAGCTAAACGTAAAATTGCCGAAGCCTTTGAATATTATGGTCAAGCAGCTGTACTGGATATGGTTGTACGCATGATGCCGGAATATGCAAAAGAGCTAGCGAGCCCACTTGGTAATATCGATAAGATTACAGTCGTTGATACTGGTGGTGGGGAAGGTAGTGGCGCAAATAAAGTAACGTCCTATGCGACTAATTTAATGTCTACACTACAAGAGACATTGAAAGAAACTTCTGGCATTGATGTGAAAGAACTGATCGAGAGCTATGCTGGTAAGCATACATTGCGTCCAGAATTAGAGCAAATTGCCCTAGGCTTAGAAAAAAAGCAGGCACCTGTTGAGGCTGTCGAAACAAAAGAGACTGTAGAGCAATCCTAATCAACCTAAATTTACTTAAAGAAAAACTGCAGCTCTAATTGTGATAGGCTCCCTATTAGGTAGACAGATCAAAAAATCTGTTTATCTAATAGGGATTTTTTTATGACAAAATGTTCTTTCACTAATGATGCAGTTTGAAATATCAGGAAAAGAACACATTAAGTGAAGCAGGAAAAAATTTCCGATGTATTGGTATCTTGGCAATGAAATCAACAGAACACCTAAAAAATATACTATTGAGAGAAATATTTCATTTTACAATAAGGACGTTAATAAAAAATTTTAATAGCATTCAGGGATGCACCAAAAAAAAATCACTCTCTACCTAATGGAAACTCCATATCCACATATTTATGCAAAAAAGCCCAATCCTTTCAAATTGCGCTAATTTCGTTTTATATTCAATTTTACAAGTGGTCACATTATTTTTTCCTGAGAATACCCGTAATTTCTTTGCCAGTTCGGGATGATTTTCAGCTTTGCCAACTGCTTTTGTTTTGTTTCAGCACTGGTTCTTAAATACCGTCTTGTGGTGTCAATGCTTTTATGTCCTAAAATATCTGCTAAATCCGACAGTGGATTGCCGCAGTCTAAAAAGCTTCGAGCGAAATAGTGCCGCAGATTGTGGGGGAAAACCATTGCTGGATCAATTCCACATTGCTCTGCTACTTCTTTCATTGCACGTGCAATATAGGAACGGCTTATTGGGCTGCCTTTACTGCCCGTAAAAACGATACCGCTTTTCACATTTTTTTCCCTGCAATATAAGGATAAATAACCTTGTAAGTCCTTATGTATTACAATCGTGCGTACAGTTCCTTTATTCTTAATAAGAACCTTTCCGCTGTTGATAGCCTTAACGGTGATAAACTGCAGTTCCCCTATGCGTATTCCTGTGTAGGCAAGCGTCAGCATAATCATCGCGATTTTCGTCTTTTTATTTGTGAAGGCGCTTTCAATTAACTTGTCAAGTTCCTTTTGGGTAAGCTCATGTTGAGCAGTTGTCTGCTCTTGAATTCTGAGAGCCTTTAGCGTGAAATCATCCAGCCCTATAAATTTAAAAAATTTGTTGACCGCCGCAATGCTGCGATTGACGCTTGAAGGTTTCAATCTTATTTCCAATGATTTTTTATACTCAATTAAATATTCTTTTTGCAATTTTCCGTCTTTTTTCTCTAAAAAAGCAAACAGTTTTAAAATATCTTTTTGATAGCTTCTAATACTATTTTTTGCGTATTCATCATATGTTAAATGTTTAATGAATTTAGGTAAAAAGTCCTTTAACGTGTTTAATAGCATAAAAATAATATACTCCTTTTTGACTTTGACACGAGTATATCAGCAAATATTACAATTTACAACACAGTTGCGATAAATATAATTATCGCAACTACTAGCTTTATAATAAACTATAATGAGCATAGTAAACCTTATATTATTTCATTATTCGAAAAAAATCGACAAAAAAATCTCAAAGCTTGCAAAGCACCTTCTTAGAAGGATTTTGTAAGCTTTTTTTGGTTGCGATAATTATATTTATCGCAACTAAAATAAAAAGATTGGTAAGTAAAGATAGGGGTGGGGCTAGGAGGGAGAAGCATTTTAACACATACTTAGACAATCTTTTTATTAACAGAATAAATCACCAAAGTAATATTATTTCAAATTTAAAGTTGTACCTTTAGGAAGTTACTAACAAATTGGAGGTAATGAAAGATGAACTATTTTGAAAGAATAAGCGGTACTGTAAAAGGAATATGCAATAAGTGGACGGTTTCACTACTGTTATTTTTGATAATGTTTTTGTCACTCATGCCGCAGTTTTTGTTGTCGGTAAATGCGGATAGCGCAGCTACACTGTTTGTATCACCTAGTATAGTTTCCAACGACACCGCTCCTAGAGTGGATGGCGCAACATATGCTACGCTGCAGGGGGCGATAAATGCAGCACAGGACAATGATACAATTGCTGTAACAGAAGATATAAATCTATCCTCTGCGATTTCAATTATGAAAGATATTACGCTACTGGCTAGCGGTGGAAATTACAAGGTTACACTGGGTATTAATGCTAATTTTAGGGTTCAGGATGGCTTTGATTTGACTTTGGGAGGGGGCTCGGATACTGAAGTACTTACACTTTCAGGTCCCCAGAGAACAATTATAACCGTTGCAAATGGGAATATTGAAATAAACAACGGAGCAAAGCTTTTAGCGACTGGGCCTCGGAATATGGTACTGGATTTATACGATCCGAAGGCATCTGGAAAAATAACCGGCGGACATTTGGAATCTTCTGGATCAATCGCCATTTCGATGACGAATGGTGCCAGGCTGGAGGAAATCAGTGGCGGAACTATCATTGGTAAAACGCACTCGTTATATATGTATGACGAAGATACAAAAATCAATCTAATATCGGGCGGCACCTTCAGAAATTTAGCTGCTTCTCCAGAGAGGTGGGCGAACGTTCAGGTGGATGGTAAGGCACAAATTGGTGAGATATCCAACGGGGATTTTTTTGCGGAACAAGAGATTGCTGCTCTTCGCCTGCTTCGTGGTGGAACTATTGGAAAAATTAGCGGTGGTCGATTTATTTGTGCCTATACCAAGCTTACTGCAAATTACTATGGAAGAGGCATTGACATTGTAGCATTGGGCGACCCATCAGGTATCGGTGAAATTTCTGGCGGAACTTTTGATGGAGAGATTGGTGTTCTGCTACTAGAAGACGGCGCTTTTATTAACAAGATTAGTGGTGGAACCTTTTTAGGTGGAGAAGCTGGGCTTCAAAATGATATTGGTGGAACTATTGATATCATTAGCAATGCCATTATTACTTCGACAAACGTTGGCCTTCTGAATGTTGGTACGATTAATGAAATCGGCAGTAATACAGAAATCACCGGAGATTCTATTGCCCTTTGGAACTATGCGTCGAATCATCCCAATGCTATTATCAAGCTCATCAGTGGGGGCAAATTTACCAGTGTCAGCGCATCTGGAGAAGCTTTCCTAAATGAAACGACGGTAAACATGATTTCTGGCGGCATTTTCATTGGCGGCTTCCATGCAATCAATTCAACTACTTTAAGTAGCACCTCTCCTGCAAAAATCGACACTATATCGGGAGGCGTTTTCTACGCCCAAACGACAGGCGATCCAAGCTTTGTGACTATAAATCTAGCCAATCCTTTAATTTTGGAACCGTTTTTATTGACTAACAAGGGAAAAGCACGTTTTTGGGGAAACGAAGGCAGTATTTTTAATGATGAAGCCCTAGTAATCTACCCGGCAGATTACCGTATGAGCACTGCTACTGAAACAATAAGCGATATTGTAGGTGTGGGATTTAAATATTTGACAAAGTCACTTTATACAGTAAACTTTAATTCCAACGGTGGTTCTGCAGTGGCAGAACAAACGGACATTCCTCGAAGTAGCCTTATAACCGAGCCAACGCCACCAATCAAAAGTGAGTATACGTTCAGCGGTTGGTATAAAGAAGATACACTAACTAATGCATGGAAATTTGATACAGATACTGTTACCGACAACATTACTTTATATGCAAAATGGACAAGTAAAGGTGGCAGTGGTAACAATAACAGTAACAATAACAGTAACAGTAACAATAACAATAACAATAACAATAACAATAACAATAACAATAACAATAGCAGCAGTGGAGCACCTTCGGCGACATTACTAGTTCAAGGCATAGACAAGCAATCTGGAGAAATTATCTATAGTAAAAGTTCAAGTGTGATAGTCGGCACGACAGAAACGATAAACGCCCTGGCTATTGAGGGTTATCACTTGGATACGGGCAGTAAAAAGACGGAAACGATAACGTTCAAAGCAGGTGAAAACAAGGTTGTATTCTTCTATAGTAAGAACATAGATGCTATCCCCGAGCTTGAAACTGGTGAACATATCAAGTATATTAACGGCTACCCTGACGGCAGCGTAAAGCCAGGAAGCTCAATCACAAGAGCGGAAGCGGCGGCAATATATTTCAGGCTGATAAAAGACGAAAATAAGAATATTGCTGTAAATGGAACATTCAGTGATGTCGGTGGCGACACATGGTATGCACAGTCGGTCAATTACCTTGCAAGTCAAGGCATACTGGTGGGGTATAGGGATGGCACGTTCAAGCCTAGACAGACAATTACAAGAGCGGAATTTGCAGCCATAGCTTCAAGATTTGATAACCTATTAACAAACGAAAACACTTCGTTTAAAGATGTCTCAATCGACCATTGGGCGGCAGCGTATATTGACAGCGCGTATACTAAGGGGTGGATAAATGGCTATCCTGACGGCAGCTTTAGACCGGCAAGTTCAATCACTCGCGCTGAAGTGGTGAAAATTATTAACAACATGTTAAACCGCAAAATCGAACTTAGCGATATCCCATCGGACGCAGTGCAATATAAGGATTTAACTAAAAAACATTGGGCGTATTGCTACATCATAGAAGCGTCTACAGAGCATAGCTACACGCGTAAGGATAACGGCTTTGAGCTGTGGAAATAGTAAAGGAAGTATTTTCTATTATTTTGTATAGGGGAAATTTATCTGGCTAATTATATTCAAAAGTGAACTGCGCTAAATTGTTAGACACATTCTAACAATTAGAAGCGCAGTTTTTTTATGGATAAATATACGGCTAATAAAAAATTAGAAGCTGTTTTACGTTATTTAAATGGCAAAGTAAGTTATAGAGAATCGGGAAAATGTACGACGGCAATTGTCAAACAAACTGTCAAAAGTTATTTGATTTTTAATAACGGTAGCCGAATATAAGCGAAACGAAACAACCAGTCGCCGATTCATTACCAGCAACGATTGAATGATCTTTTTGATCTCTGTCTTATATAGGAGTTAGTCCCGAATCGATTCATCAGGTCGCTTTGTTATTTTTGTTGCTGCCACTCACTTCGGAGCATGCCATATACAACATGATCCACATAATGATCATAAAGCCATTCTGCTGCTCGTAGGGTGCCCTCTTTCATTAAACCAAGGCGCTCTGGGATTGCGCGACTTTTTTCATTGCCAACAGCAGCACGAATTTCCACTTTATGAAGTTGTAATGTTTCAAAGGCATATTGTAATAGAGCTTTTACAGCTTTGGTCATAATGCCATGCCCCTGTGCACCTTCACTAAGCCAGTAGCCAATCGTGCCGATTTTATTAGTGGGATTAATAGTATTAAAGCCAGCGATGCCGACAATTTCATTTTTAAAGAGAATGACGAGAGAAAGGCTATTATTCGCTTCATACCCCTTGATACAGCCTTCTATATAGGCTTTTGTATCTGCTACTTCCTTTGTATAGTCCAGCCATGGTAGCCATTCCTTTAAATACTTTCTTGAAGCATCGGTACATGCAAAAACTGCTTCTGAATCCTCTAGGGTAATTGTACGTAAAGATAAATCATCATTAATGTAAATATCCATCTCATCACCTCATTTCTATTTTAGTGCATCATGCATAAAGCCTTTCATTTCTCGGCTAAGCACTGTCAGCTCTTCGATAATTTCGCTAAAATCTTGTACGAGCTGTGCTTGCTCATTCGTGGCATCATTAATTTGTCCCATATTTTGCTTTAGGTTTTCAAGATTTCTATTAATATTACGTAAGGAGGATTCTATATTTTCGGTAGCACTAGATGTCTCAAAGGACAATTTTCGAACTTCCTGTGCCACAATATTAAAGCCAGCACCATGCTGTCCAGCGCGAGCGGCCTCTATGGATGCATTTAAGCCAAGTAAATTGGTTTGGCGGGAAATGCTTTTAATTAAATCCGTTACGGCATTGGTTTTTTCTGAATCCTCTAGGGCATGCTGTGCCTGCTTATTTATTTCCTCACTAGTCGCCGCTAATTCCTCTGAATGGGAAGCAATTGTATGTACTTTATCCTGTAGGCTATTGACGATATTATCCATAGTACTCATATAATCTTCGAGTTTAAGCTCAGTATCTATTGGTAGGCCAAACGCTAAGGCACCTACTACTAAACCATTTTCGCGAATGGGGAATGAAAAAGCATTGATTGCTACGCCGTAAACATCCTTCGGTATAACCACATCTGCATTTTGTCCGTTAAAGGCAATGTAAACATTTTGGTCATTAGCATTTACTTTTTGTCCATCATGATAGCCTGAATCTACACGTTTACCTGCTAAATACTTGATGACTGTTTCACTGTCCTTTTCAATAACAGCTACAATGGCTTCTTGCTTTAATGCAAGGTGAATATAAGGTGCTGCAAGGGCTAAAGCTTCGATAATTTTCATAAAAATTCCTCCAAGTCTAGTCAATGAAAAATGGTTGTGTCATCTGTATTCATTGTGACAATGGTTCTAGATGATTACCTTTACTGTAGCATAATATTTGCCAAGTCAAAATAGAAAATTCCTTTTTATAAATAGCGTTGGAAAGAGAATTGGATTGTTTTTAAATGTCAATTAAATTTTACTTTTTTTAGTGAAAATGACGATGGATTTGTCCATTTTTTGACGGAGAGGTCGTGTATTTTGCAAAATATTGTATTAAAATAATAGTAGAAATGCTGAAGAGCTGAAGGAGAGAGAGTCATGGAATATATACAAAAGGGCACGAAAGCGTTTCGTAAAGCAAACTGGGCCTTATTTTTGGCAGGCTTTATTACTTTTGCTAACCTCTATATAACACAGCCATTACTGCCGACATTTGCAGATTTGTTTCACGTCTCGCCAGCTGTTGCAAGTTTATCTCTTTCTGTCACTACCTTTGCCTTAGCAGTGAGTTTAATTATTATTAGTTCGTTATCTGAGGCATGGGGAAGAAAATCATTGATGACGATTTCTATTTTTGCAGCCTCTGTATTGACAGTGGCACTTGCGTTTTCACCAAACTTTGAAATAATTTTAGTATTGCGAGTGCTTCAAGGAATCGTTTTTGCAGGTTTACCGGCAATTGCCATGGCTTATTTAGGGGAGGAAATGGAACCAGCAAGCTTAGGGGTTGCCATGGGTCTATACATTAGTGGTAATTCTGTAGGAGGACTTAGTGGACGAGTCATTATTGGGACATTAACGGACCATTATAACTGGCATGTAGGGATGATGGTGCTAGGAGGAATCAGCCTTATTGTCAGTGTGTTGTTTGTCTGGATGCTGCCAAGCTCTAAGCATTTTAGCCCTCGTCCTTTACAATTAAAAGCATTAACTAAAACGCTGTGGCAACATCTGAAGGACCCTTCTATGTTGTGTCTATATGGTATAGGATTTGTTCTGATGGGAAGCTTTATCACACTTTATAACTATATTGGCTTTAAATTAATGGCCCCTCCCTATAATTTGAGCGCGACCATTGTAGGTTGGATATTTGTTATATACCTAGTAGGAACAGTAAGCTCAGCTTGGTTTGGTAGTCTAGCCGATCGTTACGGACGCCAACAAATGCTATTACTAGCCATTGCCATCATGTTGGCAGGAGCCGTTGTAACACTCAATGGGCTCCTTACTTTAAAAATTATAGGCATTACGGTGTTTACCTTTGGTTTTTTTGCTGCTCATTCTATCGCAAGTGGCTGGGTGAGTAAACGGGCAACACATGATAAAGCACAAGCATCATCCCTTTATTTATTTTTTTATTATGTTGGTTCGAGTGTTGGTGGGACAGTAGGTGGTGTTTTTTGGGTGAAATATGGCTGGATAGGTGTGGTCGCCATGATTGCTTTATTTTTACTAATTGCTTGCGTGTTATCTTTCTTATTGAAGGAATTAATTGCTAAGCAACATGCTACCACCACTCTATAGTATTAAATGATGTGAGGTGTTGTTTTGCAGGAATTACTTTTGTACTTTTTTATTATACTAACAGCTTCCATTTTGCAAACAAGTACGGGGTTTGGTTTTTCTATTATGGCCACCCCTTTTTTATTGTTGCTTTTTTCTCCGCAAGAGGCGATGCAAATAAATATCGTACTGTCCCTTGTTATTTCCTGTTCTCTAATTTGGAGGGTGAGGCATGATATTGATACCGTTTTGCTGAAGAGGATTATAATTGGTAGTGTTGTGGGTGCTCCTTTCGGTAGCATTGTATTTGCTTTAGTTGATGCCACGACATTTAAACTTATAATCGCCATCCTTTTAATTGGCCTTACGTTTTTATTGATGAAAAATTTCTCTATTCAACAAACAAGTGGTAGAGATTATGGCGTTGGTTTAATCTCAGGAATGTTTACAACAAGTATTGGTATGGCAGGACCGCCATTGTTGATGTATTTTGCGAGCACGCATCAAAATAAAGAAACCATTAGAGCTATTTCACTAGCCTATTATATTTTTATCTATCTTATTAGTTTACTATCTCAAGTTACTGTTGAGGGCACAAGTACACTAGTGTGGATTTATAGTCTGTATGCCTTGCCTATTGTTTTCATCGGTTTGATTTTGGGACAAATGTTGTATACTAGGCTCAATCAAAAGCTATTTAGATCATTGATTTATCTTCTTTTAGTAGCAGCAGGTCTGATTTTATTCATACAAAGTATTGGGACGATATGATAAAGAAAAAAGAAGAATGGAAGAGAGTATTTATCTTCCGTCCTTCTTTATAGTTAACCCATAATATTGTAGCCAGCGTCGATGTAAATAGTTTCACCAGTGACACCACGTGATAAGTGAGATAGCATAACAATGGTCATATCAGCTACTTCATCTTGTTGAACATTTCGTTTTAAAGGAGCTGTTTCCTCAATTTTGTGTAAAATTGTATTAAAGGAAGGAACACCCTTTGCAGCAAGTGTACGAATAGCACCGGCTGAAATAGCATTGACGCGAATATTGTCTTGACCAATATCAGCAGCAAGATAGCGCATAGAAGCCTCTAATGCAGCCTTTGCTACACCCATCACATTGTAGCCATCAAGCACTCGTTCCGCACCTAAGTAACTCATTGTAACGATCGAGCCACCCTCTGTCATATATGGATGAGCGGCTTTTGCTGTTGAAATTAGAGAGTAGGCACTTGTATCTTGTGCAAATGCGTAGCCTTCACGTGTTGTTTCTAGGAAGCGGTTGTGTAAATCTTCGGCGTGAGCAAAAGCTACTGAATGCACAATACCATGAATAATGCCAACCTTTGAGCCAATTTCATCAAATGCTGCTTTTGTACTTTCATCACTATTAACGTCACATTGAACAACAAGAGAATCAGCTTGACCCATATTGTCTAATTGCTTTTGTAATTTTTTCAATGAGCGTTCTTGACGATAAGTGAAAATAACGTTTGCCCCTACATCAAATAAACGTTTTGCAATGCCCCATGCGATACTACGATCATTCGCTACACCCATGACAACAATATTTTTATCTTTTAATTGTAATAAATTATCCATCATTATAAAGAACTCCTTTGTGAGATAATATCTGTTATTAGTACCAACTACTAAAATCTTATCATACATAAAAAAACGTTGCAATAGAGTAGCCGATTATCGGGCAAAAAAAATTCATCCCTACTATGTGAGAGACGAATGAAATGGCATACTAATTAGCTACATAATCTTCATACATATCTACTGCTTGATAAACAGCACTATTGATAGTGATTCTAAAGCAATTGTGGTTACGTATTGTTTGAGCAAGTATTTTGATGGCTCTTGTTTGGTCTCTATGGAAAGGCGTGTTGTCCGTTTGAAACCCATCATCTAAATATGCGAGAAAATAAGGTTTGTCTTCCTGAGAATTTAATAAATCGGCCGCAGTACTTTTTCCAACCGTCTTATAAACCCATAAATCGATGGCATTTCCTAACTGAAACGCAGCAAAGTATTGTAAATCGTCATTATTACATTGATTTATTTTTTGAATTATTTGAATTTTTTTGAGCTCTTCCAGCAAAAATGTATTGATAGAGTAGTAGATGGCTTTAGAAGGATTGAGAATCAGTTCATCGGTATGCTGAGATTTAAAAAAAAACCAATTATTTAACACGATAGCCCATGAATCGAGTGTATTCAAACATTTCGCATAAACCTGCGGAAAAATTATTTGCCATTTTGCCGCGAGTTTTTTAAATTGATTGATATGCTCTTTATCGATATGGAATAAACTATGCTCTACTTGTAACTGCTCAAACATCATCATTCCTCCAATAGATTGGTCTGTATAGCATATGATTGATAATCTTGTTGCAAAAGTTAGTAGAATATTTCATCCAAATGAAGAAGGCACCCATTGAAGGATGCCTTTTGGGTGTACATACATATTGAAGACTATTCGAATTTTAATGAGTCACCATCAAAAGTTTCATCTGCTACTTTGATAGAGTCAGTTGGACACCCTTCAAAAGCGTCTTGCATATCTTCTAATAGATCTTCTGGCACTTCAGCAGTTCCCATGTTATCATCTAAAATAACGAAGGCAATACCTTCATCATCATAATCATAAATGTCTGGCGCTGCGGCTCCACATGCGCCACAAGCGATGCATGTATCTTTATCAACTATTGTGTATTTAGCCATTTTTTTCTCTCCTTTAACGATGTTCCTACAAAGCTTCATACTCATTTTAAAGATGTTTATCTTACATTTCAACTTAAATACTATTAAATTGGAGGAATTTGCGTCAATGTTTCATCAAATTCTATTGCAAATCTTTCAAAAACTCAATAAAGAACGGACGATTTCGGCTGCTTATCACGTCTTGAAAGGAAAGCGGTCAGGTCAGACTATTCAAGACATTGGCCTTTTTCAGTTGCATCAATATTTTGGTTTATTACCTAAACTACCACGGACTACCTTTGATGAGGCGGTAACGTTATTTATGCAATATAGTTGGCTAAAAGTGCAGGAATCTGGTCACTTTTACATGGAAAAGCTAGGTTTGCAGCGAGCGCAACAAACCCCGACATTTTTCTTTGATGGATGGCATTATCGAGGAAATGAGCATGTGTTTTTTGCACGTCTTTCATTAATTGTGCAAAGTTTGTCGTATCAAACTGCAGCTGTTCGTTCTTTCTCACCCATCAGTAGAGATCCTGATATTCAAAATTGGGTGCGATCCTTTTTGCAGAATCATCATTATCTACAAGGTCATTTACAACAGCAATTATTAGATGAATGCACCAGCGTGCTGAAGAATATTCCAGTTTCAGATGGTAGCAAACAGCTTGTCCTTTATCGATTAAGTGGGTATCGTTTGCCTGGTTGGACATGGCAGCAGCTTGCCGATAAACGGAAGGAGTCTGTGCTAGATAGTCAATTAGCTTTTATTGAAACACTACATAAATTATTAAACGAAGTGCAACAAAACAATGATTATCCATTGCTTAAAGAAGTGGCACAAGGAGTAAGAGTGAAAATATTGCTAACCGATTCCGCACAGCAAACAGCACAATTGTATGAACAGGGATATTCAGTTGAACAAATAGTGCAAATAAGAAAACTGAAGCAAAGTACTATTGAAGACCACTTTGTGGAATTAGCGATGTATGAACCGAACTTTTCCATTGGTCCATTCGTCTCATATGAGGAAGCTGAAAAAGTTTGGCAGGCATCAAAGCATTATCAAACGAAAAAATTGAAAATCTTACATGAGGCTTTAAAGGAATTGAGTTATTTTCAATTAAGGCTTGTCCTTGCGAAAGGAGAAGTATAAATGGAACTGGAAGAACTATTGCATAAACATTTTGGTTATTCATCATTTCGACCAGGGCAAAGGGAAGTCATTGAAGCAATACTTCAAGAGAAAGATGTAATGGCCTTATTGCCAACAGGAATGGGAAAATCACTTTGCTATCAGCTACCAGCTTATATTTTAGAAAAGCCAGTGCTGATTGTATCGCCATTGCTTTCATTAATGCAAGATCAGGTAGAGGAATTGAAACGTTTTGGAGAAAAGAGGGTTGTCGCTTTAAATTCTTTTTTATCCATCACAGAAAAAAGATATGTATTACATTATTTAGAACAATACCGTTTCATTTTTACCTCGCCAGAGATGCTACTTCAGCAGCAGGTTCAAGAGAAACTAGCACAGGTAAAATTAGGTTTAATCGTAGTGGACGAGGCACATTGTATATCGCAATGGGGCTATGATTTCCGACCAGATTATTTACGGATAGGTGAGTGGCTATCGAGGCACAATCGATCTCCATTGCTAGCACTATCCGCCACTGCAACAAGGAAGGTCATGCAAGATATTCGAGAAACATTATCGTTAAAGGACCCATTTGAATTTATGTATAATGTTGATCGGCCCAATATTCAATTAGGACGCATTGTTCTGGAGGATAAGGCGGATAAAGCGAGCTGGCTTATGCGACATGTCAAAGCAACTGCTGGCCCAGGTATACTGTATGTTTCCTCACGCAAACGAGCGCAACAGTATAGTGAGGCATTTTTACAAGTAGGTATTCGTACTGCAGCCTATCATGCAGGCTATGGGGCTGAGGATCGCCAATTTATTCAGCAGCAGTTTATTGATGGTGAATTGGACTGGATAGTGGCAACAAATGCTTTTGGTATGGGGATTAATAAACAAGATATTCGTCAGGTCATTCATGAATCAATGCCTGCTAATATTGCAAATTATATGCAGGAAATTGGTCGAGCAGGTCGAGATGGTGAACCTGCACATGCCATTTTACTCTATTGTGATGGTGATGAAGAGCTGGCGAAGTTCGTTGTGACAGGTGACCTTCCGAGTTCTCAACATGTTGATCGCTATGAGGAGCTTCTTTCTCAGCAAGTACTACCAGCACAGATGTTAAAAAATGGAGAATTAGGAGAGACAGCATTTCGTGTGTTGGACTATTGGATGCAACAAGAAACTAAGGAGCAAGTAAAGGCTCGCCTCAATCAATTAGCCCTAGAAAAATACCGTGCAGTCGATGAAATGTTGAAGATTATACAGACAAAAGACTGTATTCGTGAACATCTTGTCGGGTATTTCGGGCAAAAATTGCAAAAAAAACCGGAAAAGTGTTGTGAAAATTGTGGAATCCATTATGATGAAATCAAGAAAGTACGCTTAACAACAGAGAAAAAAATAGAAATGATTTCGTGGGAACGTCGATTGCAGCTACTATTACTGGGTAATTAGACTAAAACTGACGGTCATTTACTTTTTTCGTAAAATTCGTCATAATAGAGTGACAAAAAGAGTAGTAAGGTTTGGGGGAAAGACAAATGAGTAAAGAAGATTATCGCGATAAAATAGAAGAACATCGTCAATCATTTGAAGATGAACAAAACGAACAGCAAACTTTGTCGAGAGTTTCCAGAATGAATAAAAATGGAGATAAGAAACAAAAGCCTAAAAATCCGAAACGGAAAACACCGTTAATGACGATTCTTTTTGTTATATTTATCCTTATTCCATTAACAATTCTAGTCTATTTTTGGAAGTTTTACGAGCCAGGGAAAACAATAGAGCAAGCTGAGAAAGATTCAGGTGAACAGGTCGTCGAAATGGATTCTTCAGAGGCATCTGCATCTGACAAGGACAAAAATAAAGACAAGGGCGAGCAAGCTGATCAAAAGTCAAACGAACCATCTAAAGAAAATGCTGATAAAGTAGCAGCTGACCAAAAAGCTGCTGAGGCAGCGAAAAAAGCTGAAGAGGCAAAAAAAGCGGAAGAAGCAAGTAAAGCGGAAGAAGCTCGCAAAGCTGAGGAGGCAAGAATAGCTCAGCAACAGGCCGAGGCAGCGAAAAAAGCTGAAGAGGCAAAAAAAGCGGAAGAAGCAAAACAAAATACTAAAGCAAGTACACATACTGTTAAAGCAAATGAGAACTTATTCCGTATTGCATTAAATCATTATGGTGATGGCAGTGAAGCGACTTTAGCTAAAATTCGTGCTGCCAATGGTATGTCTTCAAATACAGTTATGGTTGGGCAAGTAATTAAACTTCCTTAGACAAAAACCATATAATGGTCATATAGTTTAGCTAGTATAAAATAAAGGACAAACGTTCACACCAAAACGTACGTCTGATTTAGTAAAAAGACGATTCTTCATAGGAAACGAATCGTCTTTTTGCTGTCGTAAGGAGAAGTGAGGGAATGCTATATATAGGGCTATTGCTTATCGTAGTGGTCGTCTTTCTGATTTATATGTTGAAGGTGGCACATGAAAACAATGTTTTACATCACCAGCTACTATTAAAGGGAGCGCCAGAAAAACTACGTTTATTTTTTATTTCAGATGTTCATTTACGTAAAATTAATAAAAAAATGATTGCTCAATTAACAGGACATTTTGATGCTGTCATTATTGGTGGAGATTTAGCAGATAATCGCACACCCATTCCACGTATTCATGAGAATTTACAATTATTAACTTCTATTGGACCTACTTATTTTGTATGGGGAAATAATGACAGAGAAGTGGGAGAGGAGATGCTTAAGAGCATATTGCAGCAGCATCATATTCAAATTATTGTCAATGATGCGGTGCTGTTACCTGCGAAAAACCGTTTCTGGCTTAGTGCAATTGAGGATACAACAGTTAAAGAATATAGCTTTGAAAAAGCATTTGAAAAAGTAGAAGAGCATGATCTAGTTGCTTTTATTGCGCATAATCCAGGTGTTTTTGCGAAAGTCCGTGCCAAGTACCGTGCTGATTTAATGATGGGTGGACATTTACATGGAGGACAGATTCGATTTGGTCCATATGGTGTCCATCCTAATGGTTCTTATCGAGAGCGAGATGGTGTTATGACTTTAGTTAGTAATGGCTATGGTACTACATTATTGCCAATGCGACTTGGTGCCAAACCACAATGTCATATCATCGACATTGATATTTCGAGTAAATAAACAAACAAAACTTGCTAGAAGGCGTATAATAAAAAGGTATCGTCTATTTTAATAATGGATGTAAGCAAGGAACAGCAACTATAGCTGTCCATATTCGATTGGAGTGTCAAGAAATGCAGCAAGCAGATGCGATTATTGTTGGAGGAGGCCCATGCGGTTTAGCAGCAGCAATAGCTTTGCAAAATATTGGATTAAAACCCATCGTTATTGAAAAGGGAAATATCGTAAATGCGATTTATCATTACCCTACCCACCAGACTTTTTTTAGTACAAGTGAACGATTAGGGATTGGCGATGTGCCATTTATTATTGAGGGACGTAAGCCCAAACGGAATCAAGCCCTTGTATATTATCGAGAAGTTGTTCGATTAAAAAATATTCAAGTTAACCGCTTTGAAAAAGTGCAAAGTGTTGTGAAAAATAATGGTATGTTTACTGTTACTTCAGATAAGGATAGTTATGAAACGCCTTATGTCATTATTGCAACAGGCTACTATGATCATCCTAATTATTTAAATATCAATGGAGAACAATTACCTAAAGTTTTCCATTATTTTAAAGAGGGACATGAATTTTTTGATACGGATGTTCTTGTCATTGGGGGCAAAAATTCAGCTATAGATGCAGCGTTGGAATTAAATAAGGCTGGTGCTCGTGTTACGGTTGCCTATAGAGGACATGAATATTCTCCAAGTATTAAGCCATGGGTATTACCTGAATTTGAAGGAGTAGTCAAAACAGGAGAAGTTGACATGTATTTTAATACGAATGTGTTAGAAATACGTGAGCATGAAGTAGTCTTAGCAATAGATGGCCATGAAAAGGTGATGAAAAATGATTTTGTCTTTGCTATGACTGGCTATCATCCTGATCACTCCTTTATTAAAGCTATGGGCGTCAATATTGATGAAGAAACGGGTCGCCCTTATTTTACACCAGAAACGATGGAAACAAATGTGGAAGGATTGTTTATCGCAGGCGTCATTGCCGCGGGAAATAACGCCAACGAAATTTTTATTGAAAATGGACGTTTTCATGGGGATTGCATCGCACAAACTATCGCTCAAAGAAAAGGATAAAGGTGAGGCTGTATAGGCATGTAGCTTATACAGCCTTTTAGCAAGGGGGAATATGATTGATTGGTTTGTATTTGCTCTTCAGTTATTTAATAGGAAACTTCATGACAGCATTTTTCGTTGGAAAGATATATGGTGTTAATTTACAGGAAGAACGTAGTAAAAACTTAGGTGCGCGCAATGCGGGAAGCGTCCTTGGCAAGAAGGCCTTTTTTATGACATTTCTAGGTGATACCATGAAAGGTGCACTGGTGGTAAGTTTAGGGCGCTTATGGCATTTAGAAGAATGGGTCATTGTTAGTGGAGCAGCCTGTGTCATTGCAGGGCACTTATATCCATTCTGGCTGAAATGTAAAGGAGGAAAAGGAGTCGCAACTTTTATTGGAGTTGGCCTCGCTCTATCACCAAGCTTGTTTTTATGGATGATTGCAGGTACGGCGGCCGTGCTTATATGCACAAGGAGCTTAACATTAGGCATGGTTGGAGGTTTTATTTTTTATGTTGGCGCTATCATACAATCGGGTCAATTAGAGGCCTATGCACTTTTGATTATTGCAATCGTGTGTATGATCATAAGACATATGTCTAATATTAAGGAGTCATGGAAAAGAGGGAAGTAACGAGATGTATTGGTGTAAAATAGCTCAAACAAATGAAGAGTATGAGGCGATTGCGCGATTAAATTATGAGACATTTGTGGAAGAAATTCCACAGCATGAGCCCAATAAGCAAAGACTAAAAATTGACAGATTCCATCAGGAAAATACATATATAGTAGTGTATAAAAAAACAGAATTAATCGGAATGGTAGCATTTAGAGATCAAAGACCCTTTTCGATGGATGAAAAAATTGGTAAGGTAGAGCAATTTTTACCGGAAGAGATTTGTGGCAAGATTTGTGAAATACGTCTACTTGCTGTGAAAAAAAATTACCGAACTGGGCGAGTCCTATTGAGGCTCACACAAGCTTTAAACACATTTGCCTATGAAAAGGGCTACACCGCAGCCGTAATTTCAGGAACAACGCGTGAAGAAAAGCTCTATAAGCAAATGGGCTTTCAACAATTTGCACCAGCTGTTGGAGCAAAGGATGCACAGTTTTTACCAATGGTGCTTACTAGAGATGTATTTGAGCATGACCTACAACGTAGGCTTGCAAAAGATGACTATACTTTTTATCCTGGACCTGTTAAGCAATTGGAGACAATTGGTTATACCAATTTATCGCATCGTTCGTTAAATTTTAAGGCAATCTATGAACGAGTACAACAACAGCTACTACATTTAGCGAATACTAAGCATGTTGGAATAATCGTTGGAACTGGAACTTTGGCCAATGAAGTGATGCTTGCTCAACTACACGCTCAGCAACTAGGAAAAGGTCTTATTTTAACAAATGGAGAATTTGGTGAACGGTTAAGAAAACAAGCGGTCCGTTGGTCTTTAGATTTTGATGCAGCAGAACAACAATGGGGAACAATTTTTGATTACGAGAAAATAGCATCGTTGCTAGAAAATGGAGCATATCAGTGGATGTTGGTAGTGCATGGGGAAACCTCAACGGGGACTTGCAATGATTTAGAGAGTCTTGGTCATTTGGCAAAGTGTTATAATGTAAAACTTTGTGTAGATAGCATCAGTACGTTTGGGGCTATGCCATTTTCGTTACAGGACTGTTATTTAGCTACCGCAGTGAGTGGGAAAGCAATTGGGGCAATGAGTGGGCTAGCATTTGTATTTTCACAATATTTAGCACAATCCACCACTACATTGCCTGCATACTTGGACTTAGCAAATTACCACCAAGGCGCCATACCCTTTACGCTTCCAGCCGTGTTGCTCGGAAATTTAGATGAGTCATTACAAGCCTATCCAGTCCGCTATGCGCAGCTACAGCAACGTTTTGAGGCGCTACTGCAGCTACCATATATGCACTTTCAATTACCAACAACTCAGTACCCAATGCTTATAACGATTCAACTGCCAGACACACTCTCAAACTTACACATCGATTTAGCCTTAAATGGACTTTTGGCTCATGGTGATAGCCCATATTTACGCCAAAGAGGATTCCTTCAATTCGCAGTCATTCAGCCCGATTTCGAAGACGCACTTGTACGTCTTCATGAAGTGCTGCACTATTATGAACAAATAACCGAGGCATAAGCAAGTGCTCCATATGAATACATTGATTCTACAGGAAAAAATCCTTTAAATTTAAAGGACTTCCAGTTGTGTTCAGTCCAATTAATAATTTTAATCGTGCCTTTTGACCATTGATACCCGTGGCAAATATTGCACCTAAGTCTTCCAGCATTTTACCGCCACCAACATATCCATAGACACCTTCTGCGATACCATTAAAGCAGCGGGAAACAAGGATTACAGGGATATTGCGTTGGATCAAGCTCTCAATGCCTTTTACAACAGAAGGAGGGACATTTCCTTGTCCTAATCCTTCAAGCACCACACCTTCATATTTACATGCGAGCACGACATCAAGTAAATCTTCTTCCATACCAGCATAAACCTTTAGCATAGCTACGCGTTTAGATAAACTATTAACGTCTACATATTGACGACGAATTGGCGCATGATGGAACAAAATACGTGATTTTGTAATAAGCCCGATTGGTCCATATTGTGGGGATTGGAAAGTATTGACTGAACTTGTGCTCGTTTTCGTTGTATTGACGGCAAGATGTACCTCATCATTCATAACAACTAGAACGCCTTTGTCCCGAGCTTCATCATCGACTGCTACTCGGATTGCCTCCATCAAATTATAAATGCCATCTGCTCCAAGCTCATTGGATGAGCGCATCGCACCTGTTAGTACGATGGGGATGGCTAAATTTGTTGTCAGCTCTAAGAAATAGGCAGTTTCTTCTAATGTATCTGTACCATGCGTAATAACAACACCGTCGATTTGCTGGGCTGTAGTTTGCTCCATAATCAAGTTGCGTAATAGAAGCATTTCTGTTGGCGTGATATGTGGAGAAGGTAGGTTAAAAGCTTCTATTTCAATAATGGTCGCCAATGAATTAAGTTTATTACTCTCTTTCATGAGAGGGTTTTCTTTGTTGGGCATAACTGCTCCCTCAGCACTCATCGCCATGGAGATTGTGCCGCCAGTATGAATTAATAAAATTGTTTTTTTCATGAAAAATAAAATCTCCTTTTAAAAAGTTTTTTTGTCATTACATGGTATAATAATAGCAGTCTATTGTTGAAAGGAGCCGGCATCATGATCATTTTATTATCTGCTGCCATTGCTCCCGGTCTAGCGCTTTTTAGTTATTTCTATTTGCGCAATCAAATGGCTACGGAGCCAAGAAGAACTTTATTGCAAACATTTTTATACGGTGCATTTTTAACGTTCCCGATTCTGTTTTTACAATATGTACTAACAGAGGAAGGAGTTTTTCGATATTTTTACCTTCAAGACGTTCTTTTTTCTAGTGTTATTGAAGAATTTTTTAAATGGTTTGTACTATTAATAGCCATCTACAATCATGTAGAATTCGATGATCCATATGACGGTATATTATATGGGGCAAGTATATCACTTGGTTTTGCCACAATTGAGAACGTACTTTATTTATTATCCTTTGGCTTGGACACAGCATTTATGCGAGCTCTATTACCTGTATCAAGTCATGCATTATTTGGCGTAGTAATGGGCTACTATTATGGACGTGCTAAGTTTTCAAAGCTTGCCAAGACAAAAGAAATGATTGCTATGGCGCTTTGTGCACCAATTGTACTTCACATTCTATACAATACAATATTATCATTTAAAGGTCACTGGATTTATTTAATGATTCCGTTTATGCTGTTTTTATGGTGGTTTGGCTTACGAAAAGTGAAACTAGCGCATTACCATCTGGTACAACATTTGCATATGCATAAAAAAATATAAAGCGTAGAAATCGTCAAGATTTCTACGCTTTATTCTTTTTTATCATGTATAAATTGCCTCATTTGTTTCAAGCTATAAAAAAAAGGAGTGATAAAAGTGCGTTTAGTAAGCATACTTTTTGCTTTGATATTAGGAATTAGTATAATTGCGATTCCTCAAAATGAAGTGATTGCATTTAGTGACCAGCAAATTACTCGTGGTGCCTATGGAGATGATGTCATTGAATTGCAAGCAAGGCTACAATACTTAGGTTTTTATAAGAGTAAAATTGATGGGAAATTTGGCTATAACACATACTGGGCATTACGTAATTTCCAAGAGAAATATGGTTTGCCAGTAGATGGTATCGCTGGAGCGAAGACCAAAAAAACTATAGCTGGTTATTCTGATTACGATGAAAAATGGGTGAAAGCGCAATTAAATGCTGGTAATCAATTTACCTATTATGGTGGTATTCCGCTCGATCAGCAAGTGAATAAAGGAACTAGTACAGGTAGTGGTGCTGGCAGTGGCGGAGGAAATAGTAGTGGTACTACTAATAACAATGGGACACAGACACAAGTTCCTCCAAAATATACAGAACGTGATTTACAGTTAATGGCGAATGCTGTGTATGGAGAAGCTAGGGGAGAGCCGTATGAGGGACAAGTAGCAGTAGCCGCAGTTATTTTAAACCGTTTAGAAAGTCCTGATTTCCCAAATACTATTTCCGGAATTATATTTCAGCCTTTAGCGTTTACAGCGGTAGCAGATGGACAAATTTGGTTAGAGCCTAATGATAGAGCAAAAGAAGCTGTTATTGATGCAATGAATGGCTGGGACCCATCTGAAAATGCATTGTATTATTTCAATCCGAAAACAGCAACAAGTAAATGGATTTGGTCACGTCCGCAAATTAAACAAATTGGAGAGCATATTTTCTGTTCATAGAAAGGAGGAACTTAGATGAAAACTTGGCTCGTGGTCTTAACGATAGCTGTTATCGGGTTAGGGGCATATAGTATTGATTTACATGGAGATAAAGAAGATTTACAACGTACCGTATTAGCACAGTATACAGATAAGTTAACAGATGCATCTGAAAAACTATCTCATCTACAGCGATCAGTATCGCAGTCACTACTGTTTCAAGACGAGCAGGCAATTCACAGTGAATTAGATTCAGTTTGGCGTTTAAGCTCAGAAGTTCGTTCTTCAATTGCTAATATTCCGATAGGGCAAGAACTATCAAATGAATGGATGAATTATTTAGGGCGACTTGGCGATGAAGCGAAGAGAACAGCAAAGACAGGCGATTATGTAGCTTGGCGTGAAAAAATGCCACAGGTTTCTTCGAATTTACAAGCGCTGTCTGATGATTGGACAGCCGCAACTGTCGATTTTTATAAACATAATGGAAAAATGGATGTTTGGCTGCAGCAAGTGGATAATAAAAATCCAAACACAAACTTTGATAAAGTGAAGGACACGTTAAAAGGTTATGGAGAAAAGGATTTCCCGCTAACATTATCTGAGTCAGACTGGCAAAAAAAGATTGAGTTAAAAGCTTTACAGGATGCCGAAATTACGGAAAAAGAAGCGTTAGAAAAGGTGAAATATTTATTCCCAGTTATTAAAGACGCGACATTTACTGTAACAAAAAGTAGTGACACGGCACCGTATCCGTTCTATCACATACAATTCCACCAAGGAATTCGTTTAGGGTATGTGGATTTAACGGTAAAGGGAGGGCATTTACTGTCCTATTTAGTGGAACGTCCTGTTGATGAAGCGAAGCAGTCACAGGAGGAAATCCTCAAAAAAGCCGAAGAATATGTCAAAAAACTTGGCATGAAAGATGTAGCCTATGTGGAATCGCGCGAAAATCATCAGGCTTGGCACGTAACATTTGCCCGTGTACATCCAGGAGATAACGCATTAATTTATGCGGATGGTGTTCAACTTAAATTAGCTAAAGATACGGGTGAGTTGTTGGGTGCAAACGCGATGGAATACATTCAAGAAGAGAATATTAAAAAACAAACAGCAAAACCAATCGATTGGAAAACATTCTTCCAAGATGATATTCAAGTCCAAGAAGTAAAAAATATTTATACGGATAATGGGGAATTTGAACAACGTCTATGCTATGAGGTCATTGCATTGCGTGATGGTAAAACACAAGAGACATTTAGAATCGTCATTGATGCAGAAAATCATAATGTTTTAAAAGTGGAATATTTAACTTAATAATAAGAAAATACTACCAATTTTTATAGCCAAAATTAATATCTCATGAGATAATTAAACCATATTTTTCGTACGGGGAGATGCTCATGGAGATTAAAATTGGTACACAATTACAACTTGAACCTACTTATACAGAGCGTGTGGAGAAATTCCGCTGTAAGGTTGTAGAGCAACAAGATCATATTCTTTATATTGATTATCCAATTAATATGGCGACAAAGAAAACAGCATTTTTGATAGATGGCTCTGAATTTAGAGCAACCTTTCGTACCGAGGACAAACAATCATTTGCCTTTAATACAGAGGTAATAGGTCGTAAAGCGGGCCATATACCTATGATTATGTTGCATTGCCCAAAGCCAGAGGAATTTATCAAAATTCAACGTCGAGAATATGTCCGTGTTGAAACACCAGTGGATGTGGCCGTTCAGTTCAAGGATCACAAATATCAGTTAGTAGCTGCGGATATTAGTGCAGGAGGCTTAGCCCTCATTTTGAAAGGAGAAGTAGCTTTCGATGATGGCGATGAGGTGAAATTAACAGTTGCCTTGCCGTTTGTCAATGGGGATGTGAAATACGTAATAACAGAGGCAACTGTCGTGCGTATTTTTGAAAAAGATTCTAAACGAATTGCAACAATCCAGCTGACGGATTCAGATGATGTAGACCAGCAACATATCGTTCGCTTTTGCTTTGAGCGCCAGTTAGGCAATCGACGTAAAGAATTGAATCCATTTAATGCTTAATATGCCGCATAGTAATTTTTTAAAAGCCCTCTTCTAGCAGAGGGCTTTTTATAGGTTATATGATACAATATGAGGTGACAGAAAGTAGGGAAGAATATGAAGAAAAACATCCAAATTGCGATAGATGGTCCTGCTGGTGCCGGTAAAAGTACTATTGCAAAAATTGTTGCTGAGGCACTTGATTTTACTTACATTGATACAGGTGCAATGTATCGAGCAGTTACGTATAAAGCGATGCAACAAAACATACATTTAGATGATGAAGCAAAATTAGCGGAGATGCTAGCGGCTAGCACCATCGATTTAAAGCCATCTCCACAGGGGCAGCTTGTTTTTTTAGATGGTCATAATGTATCAGCCGATATCCGTTCAAATGAAGTCACTTCATCCGTTTCTCAGGTAGCTGCACATGCAAAGGTTCGAGAGTTATTAGTAGCTCAACAACAAAAGCTGGCAGCAAATGGTGGCGTCGTAATGGATGGCCGCGATATTGCAACACATGTATTGAAAAATGCAGAGCTAAAGATTTTTATGTCTGCAACGGTAGAGGAACGTGCAAGAAGACGATTCATAGACAATCAAAAAAGAGGAATCGACTCTTCGCTTGAAAAACTTCAGGAAGAAATTGCATTGCGTGATAAAAAAGATAGTGAACGCGAAGCATCACCACTTATCCAAGCAGAAGATGCCATATTTTTAGATACGACAGCATTGTCTATCGATGATGCAGCACAAGCTATTTTAAAATTAGCAGAAGAAAAAATGCTATAAATCCTAAAATTTCAGACATTTTTCGAATTTAAAGGATTTATTTTTGTCTTTGTCTTCAATATCGAATAAAATAGTAAGGGAAGATGCGAAGGAGGGTTACATATGTCTGAAGAAATGAACTATGCAGAACAAACGTTTAACGAGGGTGATATCGTCAAAGGTATTGCAGAGCAAGTTGATGAAAAAGCAGTATCTGTATCAATTCCGGGTGCACCATTTGATGGTATTATCCCAATCAGCGAATTATCAAGCTTACACATTGAGAAAGCTTCTGATGTCATCTCTGTTGGGGATGAGTTAGAATTGATGATTACAAAGGTTGAGGAAGAAAATTTTGTCCTATCAAAACGTAAAGTGGATGCTTTAAAAGCATGGGATACACTCGAGCAACAATTTACCGCAGGAGAAATTTTTGAAGCGGAAGTAAAGGATATTGTTAAAGGTGGTCTTGTCGTAGATTTAGGTGTACGTGGCTTTGTACCAGCATCACTTGTAGAAGACTACTTTGTCGATGATTTTGAGGGCTACAAAGGCAAATCATTAAGCTTCAAAATTGTTGAGCTTGATAAAGAAAAGAATCGTCTTATTTTATCTCATCGCGCAGTGGTTGAATCAGAAAAGGCATCACAAAAGAAAGACGTTATAAATCAAATCAAGGCTGGCGACGTTTTAGATGGTAAAGTACAGCGTTTAGCATCATTTGGGGCATTTATTGACCTTGGTGGTATCGATGGTCTTGTCCACATTTCACAAGTGTCTCACGAGCATGTGAGTGATGTAAGTGAAGTTTTATCAGAAGGACAAGGTGTAACTGTAAAAGTTCTATCTGTTGATCCAGAAAATGAACGCATTTCATTATCTATTAAAGAAACGATTCCTGGACCGTGGTCTAATATCGAAGAACGTGCAGCTAAAGGTACGATTTTAGAAGGTAAAGTGAAGCGTCTTACATCATTCGGCGCATTTGTGGAAGTTTTCCCTGGTGTTGAAGGATTAGTGCACATTTCGCAAATTGCTCACAAACACATTAATACACCACATGAGGCATTAAAAGAAGGACAAGAAGTACAAGTAAAAGTCCTTGATGTCAATGCTGAGGACGGTAGATTAGCGCTAAGCATTAAAGAATTACTTGAAAATCCAGAAGCAGAAGAAGTGATCGATTACGAATTACCTGAAGAAAACACAGGCTTCTCATTCGGAGACGTAATTGGCGATCAATTAAAAAATTTTAAATAAGAAGAACGCGAGGATACAAGATTGTATCCTCGCTTTTTTGTTGGAGTAATGGAATTCGAAAGTGACGGATAGAACCTTTGGATTAAATAGTAGATAGGATTCAAAAAGCAAAGGATTTATCCTCAAAAAGCCTTCAGACATGCTCTCAAAATACATGAAAAAACCGGGAAAATAAATCGTTTGGATTGTTAAAGCCATACATAGCGTTCTACTTTATGGATATGATATGATATAATGGCATTTTTCGTGTATAATAGCGAAAGACAAGAAGTTGGAAGGATGAAGTACAGATGACGAAACCAGTAGTAGCCATCGTAGGTCGTCCGAACGTAGGTAAGTCGACGATTTTTAACCGTATCGTTGGAGAGCGTGTGTCTATTGTGGAGGATATTCCAGGCGTAACACGTGATCGTATTTATAGTTCGGCAGAGTGGTTAACACATGATTTTAATATTATTGATACAGGTGGGATTGAAATTGGGGACGAGCCGTTTTTAGAGCAAATTCGTCAACAAGCCGAAATCGCCATTGAAGAAGCAGACGTTATTATTTTTATGACAAATGGTCGTGAAGGGGTAACCGCAGCCGATGAGCAAGTAGCTAAAATTTTATACAAAACTAAGAAACCAGTTGTTTTAGCAGTCAATAAGATTGATAATCCTGATATGCGTGAAATGATTTATGATTTTTATGCATTGGGCTTCGGTGAGCCTTGGCCAATTTCTGGCTCTCACGGCTTAGGGTTAGGGGATTTATTAGACGAATGTGCGAAACATTTCCCAAAAGAAGATGAAGAGCAGTACGGAGATGATGTGATTAAATTCTCATTAATCGGTCGTCCAAATGTAGGGAAATCATCTTTAGTGAATGCTTTCTTAGGTCAAGATCGAGTGATTGTAAGTAATATTGCAGGGACAACACGTGATGCAATTGACACACCTTATGCGTATGAAGATCAGGAATATGTCATTATTGATACTGCAGGTATGCGTAAAAAAGGTAAAATTTATGAGACGACAGAGAAATATTCAGTTTTGCGTGCGTTACGTGCGATTGAACGTTCAGACGTTGTGTTAGTGGTACTGAATGCGGAAGAGGGTATTCAGGAGCAAGATAAGAAAATTGCTGGGTATGCACATGAAGCTGGAAAAGCAGTGGTGATTGTTGTCAATAAATGGGATGCTATCGAGAAAGACGAAAAAACGATGAATGTTTTTACGCAGCAAATTCGTGAGCATTTCCTATTTTTAGACTATGCACCGATTATTTTCGTATCGGCGAATACAAAACAGCGTGTTCATCAGATTTTACCAATTATCCAACGTGTCAGTGAGAATCATGCGATGCGTATTCAATCTTCTATTTTAAACGAAGTCATAGAGGATTCTGTAGCACGTAATCCTGCGCCAACCGATAAAGGTCGTCGTTTACGTATTTACTATGCTACGCAGGTTGCGATTAAACCACCAACATTTGTGGTATTTGTCAATGAACCTGAGCTTATGCACTTCTCCTATGAACGTTTCTTAGAAAATCGTATTCGTGAAACATTCGATTTTGAAGGAACACCGATTCGTTTAATTACACGAGCACGAGCTTAAAGTTATAGTCATACACATACAATACGCCAACCCGACATATTTGTTGGGTGGCGTCTTTTTACAAGAAAAAATTAGTGTAGACAACCCACTATAAGGGAGGATTTTTTATGGAAAAAGTTTGTGTGTTAGGAGCAGGCTCTTGGGGGTCTGCGCTGGCAATGGTACTAGCGGAAAATGGCCATGATACGCTTGTATGGACACATCGAGCTGAACAGGCAGAAGAAATCAACCGTATGCATACTAATAAAAAATATTTACCTGAAACGGTATTGCCAACAAATTTACATGCTACGAGTGATATTGCAAAGGCAGCAACACATGCTGAAACAATCGTTGTGGCTGTGCCGACAAAAGCAATTCGTGAGGTTTGTGAAAAATTGACGGCTGAATTAACAAAAAAAGTTTTATTTGTACATGTTTCAAAAGGAATTGAACCAGATTCTTTAAAGCGAATTTCTGAAATATTAGCAGATAGCCTACCTGCTGAAAAAGTGGATGAAATTGTAGTGCTTTCAGGGCCGAGTCATGCGGAGGAAGTAGTTCTTCATCATCCTACAACAGTTACAGCTGCATGTGCAGACATAGACGCTGCTGAAAAAGTACAGGATCTATTTATGAACCAATTCTTCCGTGTTTATACAAATGACGATGTGATCGGTGTAGAAATTGGTGGGGCACTGAAAAATGTTATCGCTTTAGCTGCAGGCATTACAGATGGCTTGAATTATGGTGATAACGCGAAAGCGGCATTAATTACGAGGGGGCTTGCGGAGATTACTCGTTTAGGTGTAAAAATGGGTGGTAATCCATTTACGTTCTCAGGCCTTACGGGCATGGGAGATTTGATTGTAACGTGTACAAGCGTTCACTCAAGGAACTGGCGAGCAGGGAATATGTTAGGGCAGGGCATGAAGTTACAAGAGGTTCTTGATCAAATGGGAATGGTTGTAGAGGGAGTCCGGACTACAAAGGCCGCCTATCAATTAGCAGAGAAGTATGGTGTGGCAATGCCTATTTCTACGGAGCTTTATAGCGTACTCTTTAATGATGTAGAGCCGAAAGTGGCTGTTGATGCACTTATGATGCGCATGAAAAAACGTGAAATTGACGAGATGAAGCATTAATATTATTTTTATGATTAAATTTGTCATGAAACGGACATAAATAAGGTGTCTTAGTGAATCTACTGAGACACCTTATTATGTGCTATTAGTTGAATAGTGAAAGCATTTTAAAAGGTTGTCCATTTCTTGATAGTTATGGGACAACTATTTCTTTTTAACAAAGGCACATAGTATAATATACTTTGATTGTGTCTTGACATAGAAAGAAAGGTGGTTATTTGAAATGGGCCCGTTAGCTCATATGCCTGCTTTAGATGTAATGTGGGTATCGTTTTATTGTATAGGTTTTATGATTATATCAGTCGGCTTAATTTATTTAGCTCGTAACAAGATTTCAAATGTATTTTTACGAACAATCGTAAATTTATGTGCATACATACTGTTTGGACTTGGCACATTTTTAATGGTACTTATAGTTGCCACTTGGCCAGCATAATAAATAACGAGGTGTCAGTAACATGAAAAAACTAAGTGCTTTTCTGTTGGTAATTGCAACCGCCATATTGTTAGTCGGGTGTGCGTACCCAGAAGACGAGAAAAGGGCGAAGGTTACGCCTGATGTGGACCAACTAGCAGCTGTTCAGCGTGCTGTTAATGAATACCGGGAAGCAACTGGTGGGCTAGTACCCATTAAAAATAGCGAATTAGATACAGATTTATATATCAAATATTTAATCGATTTTGAAAAGCTTATGCCGAAGTATTTGTCGACGATCCCTGGAAACGCCTATGAAAAAGGCGGTATATATCAGTATATTATTTGGGATCCAGAACATGATGCGACCGTTAAACTAGTAGATTTAAATGCTGCAGAGCGTATTCGTGAAATAGGTATTCGGAAACTATCTACACAATACTTACCAATAACAGGTTCAACATCTGATAATGTGTACCAAATTAATTATAAGGATTTGGGCTATAAAACAGAGGTTACTGTGAAAAGTCCCTATTCTGGCGTCGAATTGCCGCTCTTTATGACTGGAGACGGTGAATTGCATGTAGATTATTCCATTGATTTAGGGCAACTTCTAAAAGAAGACAAGCCAGATGTCAAACCAGGTGATGATATTCGCCAATTACTTGTCGATAAATTTCCTGTAGTACCTGCCTACTCTGTTCCGTATACAGTGGATGAGAAAGGTGAGCCAGTTTATGATATGGACACTTATAAGGCAGATGTTAAGAAGGCCCAAGAACGACAAAAACAAGAGGCCGAAGCCGCCAAGAAAAAAGAAGAATAATAAAACAAGCTCCTTACATTTGTGAGGGGCTTTTTCATATTTGTCTACAAGCTCGCATATAGTGAAAAAGCGTAGATAAAGGAGGCAGAAACCTTGAGTGAAGCAGTATTTAGAGAAATTGCAGAGCGAACAAATGGCGATGTTTATATTGGTGTTGTCGGTCCAGTACGTGTAGGTAAATCAACATTTGTAAAAAAGGTAATGGAATCCGTCGTGTTACCAAACATTGTGGATGAAACAGAAAGAATGCGAGCACAGGATGAGTTGCCACAAAGTTCTCCAGGGCCAGTCATTATGACCGCTGAGCCGAAGTTTGTGCCTGCTCAAGCAACCCGTATTGTGGTCGGTGATGATGAAATGCCATTTCAAATTCGTTTAGCAGATTGTGTGGGTTATATTATCGAAGGAACAAAAGGCTATGAAGATGAAAATGGTCCGAAATTTGTTCATACTCCTTGGCATACAGAGCCTATTCCGTTCCAGGAAGCAGCGAAAATAGGTACGGATAAAGTAATTCGCGATCATGCGAATATTGGAATAGTAGTGACGACTGATGGAACAGTTAACGGTATTAGTCGTCGAGCTGCAGAGAAGGCAGAAGAAGAGATTGTTGAGCAATTAAAAGAAATTGGCAAGCCTTTTGTCATATTACTTAATTGCCAAATGCCTGCTAGAGAAGAAACTGTTCAACTGCGTAATGAGTTGTTTGAACGTTATAATGTTCCTGTTATCGCCATTTCAATTGATCAAATGAGAGAAGCGGATATTCAGTATATTTTACAAGAGGCACTATTTGAATTCCCAATCCGGACAATTGAAGTGGAGAAGCCAGATTGGTTAGACGTGCTAGATGCCTCACATCCATTAAATGTTGCACTGATTGATTCGATGGAAGAGGTACTTTCTTCTGTTATGAAAATTAGGGATGTGCAACAAGCATCTGACGCTTTTAAAGCTATTGATTTTATAGATCAAAGTGAAGTAGTTCATGTAGATGCGGGTATTGGAACAGCTGTAATTCGTGTGTCCTTACAGGGTGAACTATATAAATCGGTTTGTAATGAATGGTTAGAGGAACCGATTGAAACGAAAAAAGATTGGCTACTATTTATTAAGGAAGCCGCTGAGGCAAAAGAAGCTCAAAAACGCTTTAAAAGTGCCATACATGATGCGGATATGACAGGTTATGGTGTTACATTACCAATGATGCAGGAATTTGAGCCAACAGCTCCAGAATTAATTAAGCAAAATAATTTCTTTGGTGTACGAATGAAAGCGAAGGCGCCATCTTATCATATTATTCGTGTCGATATGGATTCAGAATTTGCCCCATTAATCGGCTCTGAGTTCCATAGTCAGCAACTTTTAAAAGATTTGAACCATGCTTATTTACATGATCGTGATGCACTATGGAATACACAGCTATTTGGAACACCATTACATGAAGTATTAAAAGAAGGTATTCGCTATAAAATGGATGCAGTTCCACCTACTGCCAAAAAACGTATGCGTCAAACGATCGAACGTATGGTAAATGAAGGGGATCGTGGGTTAGTTACCTTTATTTTATAGTGATAAAAATTAAAAAGAAGTGTAAAAAAATAGGTAAAGGGCTTTTCGTTTTTATGCGAAAAGTCCTTTTTTTTGATTTTTTGGGTGAAAAACTGATTTTTTGGTTATAATCATGAATGAATACAGTTGCGTAGCGGTTTTCTATGTGTTACTCTTTTTACAGAATTGGTTCATGACCCTTTGAGAGGAGGTGAATGGTGTGAATAAAACAGAATTAGTAAACTCTGTTGCTGAAGCTGCAGGTCTTTCTAAAAAAGACGCTTCTAAAGCAGTTGAAGCTGTATTTGATACAATTCAAGATGCTCTTGCAAAGGGTGACAAAGTACAATTAATTGGTTTTGGTAACTTCGAAGTACGTGAACGTGCGGCTCGTAAAGGTCGTAACCCACAAACTGGTAAAGAAATCGAAATCGCTGCTAGCAAGGTGCCTGCTTTCAAACCAGGTAAAGCGCTTAAAGACGCGGTAAAATAATACACGTCTAGTAGTTACATAGAGCAGTCTTCATGTTAACGAACATGGAGACTGCTCTTTTTAACGTCAAGTATTAATACATAATCATATAAAAGCTAGATTTGCTATCTTGCAACAAATTTTTTGTGAAACAAGTAAGTCATTTTGCGCTTACCTTTTGGATGTGCTACGATGCATAGGGAAATGTGTAATGTTTTGATATGCAGGAGGTTTTTTTGAATGTCGAATATAGATTTATTAAAAATAGAAGAAGCCGTTAAAATGATTTTAGAGGCGGTAGGTGAAGACGTAAATCGAGAAGGTTTATTAGATACACCAAAACGTGTTGCCAAAATGTATGCTGAGATGTTTAGTGGCTTACATGAGGATGCTAAAGACTATTTTAGAACAGTGTTCCACGAGGATCATGAAGAGTTGGTTCTTGTCAAAGATATTCCTTTTTATTCGATGTGTGAGCATCATCTAGTTCCGTTTTATGGAAAAGCACATGTCGCTTACATACCGAATGACGGCATTGTGGCAGGGCTAAGCAAATTAGGTCGTGCAGTAGAAACAATTGCTCGTCGACCACAGTTGCAAGAGCGTATTACGTCTTCAGTCGCTGATACAATAATGGAAATGCTAGCACCAAAAGGGGTTTATGTGGTGATTGAAGCTGAGCACATGTGTATGACCATGCGCGGGCTGAAAAAACCAGGCTCCAAAACCGTAACATCTGTAGCAAGAGGTGTTTACGAGGAAGATGAAGTGAAACGTAGAGAAGTTCTATCATTTATTCAAATGTCTTAAATTGCTTGTCTAATTATGTTATGATGAACTAAGAATTTGTCGGATTTAAGGAGTGTACAAGAATGTCACAAGATTATATTGTTATTCAAGCTGAAGAAGATGGTGTACATGTCATTGGTTTAACGCGTGGAACAGATACAAAGTTCCATCATTCTGAAAAGTTAGATGCCGGCGAAGTTATGATTGCTCAATTTACAGAACACACTTCTGCGATGAAGATTCGAGGGAAAGCACAGATTCATACAGCACATGGTGTGATTAATAGTGAAGCAAAAAAATAATAAATAGACAAGATATGGTTTCATAATAGTTTTTATCCGTGCCATTTAGGCACATATAAATGAGTTAGATGTGAAAAACTAATTATATGGGCAGTAGCATTCCCACCTCATGGGAAAGCTTTACTGCCTATCCTCTTGAAGTAAGCAAAATTTTTTTATTCCGCATCGTTGCGTATGCTATAATGACTCAGTAAGCAAACGTTAAGACTAAGATAGGATTAACGTATTTGAAAGTGAAATGGAGTAAGGTCTATGAATGCAACATACATTCAAAATTCAATTGCCCAGTTAAAAACAGAGATTTTCATGGATGTTCGTCATAGAACTTTGCAAAAATACACAGGAATGCCTGTGCTAGATGAAAATCAATTGTTTTATTTGTTAGTCCCATTTTTGAATGGTGAAGTGTGGCAACAGGAGCAACAAGAGGCTGCCATTACTGTTGGCATTGTGTATGCGGCATTGGCGGCACACGATCATATAAAAGAATTAGATGCTACTTCTAAAGAACAGCAGCTAACGGTATTAGCTGGGGATTTTTATAGTGGTCGTTATTACGAAATATTAGCAATGTCTGGAAATGTCGAATTGATACGAAAATTGTCACAAGGAATTGTGACACGATGTGAAAACCAGATAAAGGTTTATGAGGCTGAACAAAGAACGATCGAGCAATGGTATGCTTCGATGTGCAATATTGAATCAGGATTAATTGCTCAATTTTTCGAGCTTTATTCTTTTAGTGAATATATACCGTTAATGGAAAAAAGTTTATTGATTTTACGTTTAGAAAAAGAAATGACAGCTTATCAACGTGGACAATCGTCTTTAATAGGTAAGGCACTTGAAGAAAGTGTTCAACGTCATGGTACAACTTTTCATAGCGTCATCAAGCAGAAAATAGTGCATTTAAAAATAGAGCTGTCAAAGATGGTGGAGAGTGCATCATTTTTACAAAATGATGTGAAACGAGCTTTACATGCACATGTAGAGGCTTCTATTGCTTCTACTAACGGATAAGAGAGGTTTTCAAAATGGCTAAAACGAAAGCAGAGCATGTTCATGAAGTATTTGAGAGTATCTCGGATAATTATGACAAAATGAATGGTGTTATTAGTTTCCAAATGCATATTGGTTGGCGTAACGATACCATGAAACACATGGCTGTCAAACCGGGATCAAAGGCATTGGATGTTTGCTGTGGTACAGCAGATTGGACGATCGCATTGGCTGAGGCAGTTGGAGAAAGTGGAGAAGTTAAAGGACTCGACTTTAGTCAAAACATGCTTAAAGTTGGCGAAAAAAAAGTACAACCATATCCGCAAATTGAATTGATTCATGGAAATGCTATGGAATTACCTTTTCCAGATGATACGTTTGATTATGTGACGATTGGTTTTGGTCTACGCAATGTACCAGATTATTTGCAAGTATTAAAGGAAATGCACCGTGTCGTAAAACCAGGTGGTATGGTTGTATGTTTAGAAACATCTCAATCTGAAATTCCTGGTTACCGTCAATTATTCCGTTTTTATTTTAAATATATAATGCCGATATTTGGTAAAATATTTGCGAAAAGTTACAAGGAGTATTCTTGGCTTCAAGAATCTGCGAATGATTTCCCAGGTATGAAAAAGTTAGCGGCATTGTTTGAGCAGGCAGGATTAGAAAAAGTAACGTACAAAGCATACAGTGGCGGGGCTGCGGCAATGCATATAGGCTTTAAAAAGATACGTTAATGGGGGAAGGTTTTCACACGTGGAAAAGATGAAGTTAAAACTACTCTATTCCGATTTGAAATCAGATATCGATATCATTGAACGAGAGTTAGAAAATGCGGTGGACTCATCTTCATATTTGATCAACGATGCTTCTCTCCATTTATTACAAGCTGGTGGCAAACGTATACGACCAATTTTTGTATTACTAGGTGCAAAATTTGGTGAATATGACATTGAGAAGATGAAGGATGTTGCAGTCCCTTTAGAACTCATTCATATGGCATCACTTGTCCATGATGATGTTATTGATGATTCCAATATGCGAAGAGGACGCCCAACTGTCAAAGCGCAATGGAATAACCGAGTAGCAATGTACACGGGCGATTTTATTTTTGCACGTGCTCTCGAATATATTACAAAATTAGAAGACCCACTAGTTCATCAAATTTTAGCACGTACCATGGTTGAGATTTGTAACGGTGAAGTTATTCAAATTGAAGATAAATTTAGACTAGATCAAGGTTTAAAAGATTATTTTAGAAGAATCAAACGCAAAACAGCTTTACTCATTTCCTCAAGTTGTGAGTTAGGGGCTGTGGCGGCAGGCGTTGATGCTAAAACTGTACGTCATTTAAAGCGCTTCGGCTACTTTGTGGGCATGAGCTTCCAAATTATCGACGATGTTTTAGATATAATGGCAACAGATAAGGAGCTAGGAAAGCCAGCGGGTAGTGATTTACTACAAGGCAATATTACCTTACCGATTCTCTTGTTAAAGGATGATCCGGAGATGCAGCCTTATTTAGTAAAAGTATTTGCCGGTACATTAACAGAAGTCGAACGTCAAAATATGTTGCACTATGTGCGTAAATCTCATGCAATTGAGCAAGCTAATCGTATGAGTGATAAATACTTGAAAAAAGCTTTACAAGAAATAGATGCCTTACCAAAACATCCCGTAAAGAAAAAGCTACGTGATGTCGCATTGTTTATGGGTAAGCGCAAATTCTAGCTTTTTGTTGTACAAAGTCGCGTTTTTTGTTAATATTTATCGGTAGGTGTAAAACCTGTTAGAAGAACTTAAGGAGTGTTTTAAACATGGCAATTGAACAAACTTTTTTAATGGTTAAGCCAGATGGCGTTGAGCGTCAAGTAGTTGGAGACATCGTTGATCGTTTTGAACGTCGCGGTTTTGTAATGAAAGGTGCTAAATTAATGGTAATTCCAAAAGAATTAGCAGAAAAGCACTATGCTGAACATGCTGAGCGTCCATTCTTTGGGGAACTAGTTGATTTCATCACTTCTGGTCCTGTATTCGCTATGGTATGGGAAGGCGAAAACGTAATTAAGCTTGCTCGTACAATGATGGGAGCAACTAAACCTGAGGAATCTAACCCAGGTACAATCCGTGGTGACTATGCAACAACTGTTTCTCACAACATCATCCACGGTTCTGACTCTCTTGCTTCTGCAGAGCGCGAAATCGCTTTATTCTTCGGTGAAGATTTAGTTTAATTTCGAATAGATTAGGCAATCTCAATATAATTGGGGTTGCTTTTTTTATTGCTTAAAAAATGGAGATGGATAGTATCGTGGAAATACGATAGTGGTAAAATGCATGCTCCTTTTTATTAGCTAAAATATTAATTTATTTCTAGAACCGTCTAGAATTGTTAAAAACTACTTACTCATGTACAATAAAAGATGTAATATTCTGATAATTAAATTAGGTATATATTAATAGTCTTGTCAATAAACTGTGAAGGATGACGAAGAAAAGGGGTAATGGAGATGAGAGAAGTGGTGATTGTTGCAGCTGTGCGAACGGCTGTGGGGCGAAGGAAGGGAGCATTAAGTCATGTTCGAGCGGATGATCTGGCAGCTGATGTGTTACAGGAGGCTGTACAAAGAGCAGGCATAACTAAAGAACAGGTGGATGATGTTATTTTAGGTTGCGTAACACAAACAGCAGAGCAAGGGGGAAATATTGCACGGACGGCCCTGTTAATGGCTGGATTTCCTGATAGTGTGCCAGGGGTGACCATCGATCGTCAATGTGGTTCGAGCCAGCAAGCTGTGCATTTCGCAGCACAAGCCATTTTAGCAGGAGATATGGATGTAGTTATTGCTGGCGGTGTGGAAAGTATGTCTAGGGTTTCTATGGGGACTAACATGCAAAATGCTCATTTAGGTAATCGCTTACAGGAAAATTATAATATTATACATCAGGGGCTATCAGCAGAAAAAATAGCCGAAAAATGGTCATTATCAAAAGAGCAGCTCAATAGTTATGCCTATGAGAGTCATCAACGCGCACTAGCAGCCATTGAAGCTGGGTATTTCAAAGATGAAATCCTACCAATTGAAGTAATCCAAGAAGATGATACTGTAACAACCGTTGGTAGGGATGAGGGTCCTCGTGCTGAAACTACTGTTGATATTTTAAATAGTTTAAAAACTGTTTTTCAAGAGGATGGCGTGATTACGGCTGGTAATGCGAGTCAGATGAGTGATGGGGCATCAGCAGTAGTGGTTATGGCTTTGGATAGAGCGCAGGAACTCGGTATTCAGCCACTCGCTAAAATTATTACAAGAGTTGTTGTGGGCTCTGACCCGACATTGATGTTAACAGGGCCAATCGAAGCGACTCGAAAGGCGTTAGAACGTTCTGGCCTGAAGATAGAGGATATTGATACCTATGAGGTCAATGAAGCCTTTGCACCTGTGCCACTTGTTTGGTTGCAGGAAATTGGTGGGGACCCAAAGAAACTCAATCCAGATGGAGGAGCGATTGCACTAGGACATCCATTAGGTGCTACCGGAACAAAATTGTTAACGACTTTGCTCTACCGCATGGAGCGAGAGAATTACCGATACGGCTTACTAGCTATTTGTGAAGGTATGGGGATGGCTAATGCTACGATTATTGAAAAAATGTAAGGGGGATATGGGCAATGAGGAAGCATGATGTAGTAGCAGTAGTAACAGGTGGTGCATCGGGTTTAGGAGAGGCGACTGTTCGCCAAATCGTCGAACAAGGTGGCAAATCCATCATCTTTGATGTGAATGATGAACGTGGACAAGCTATAGTAGAGGAATTAGGGCAACATGCACTCTATGTACGAGTAGATGTTACAAAGGAAGAGGATGTAGCAACAGGTCTTGAGCAAGCCATAGCAGCATTTGGCCCTATTAATGTTGCAGTGAATTGTGCAGGAATTGCGGATGCGAGCAAAATAATTTCCAAGCGAGGTGTTCATGCACTTGGTTTATTCGAAAAAATAATAATGGTTAATTTAATTGGTACATTCAATGTCATCCGTCTAGTTGCTGAGAAAATGCAGTTAAATGAGCCAAATGACGATGGTCAGCGCGGCGTTATCATTAATACGGCATCCGTAGCAGCATTTGATGGCCAAATTGGACAGGCTGCCTATAGTGCATCAAAGGGTGGCGTAGCAGCGATGACACTACCAATTGCACGTGAGCTCGCCGCGTTTGGTGTGCGTGTGATGACTATTGCTCCTGGTTTAATTGAAACACCGATGTTTGCTTCTTTACCAGAACCTGCAAGGATGGCTCTTGCGCAAATGACACCATTCCCTAAACGGCTTGGCAAGCCGTCAGAATATGCACTTCTTGTAGAAAGCATTATCCAAAATGGTTTGTTAAATGGTGAGGTCATTCGCTTGGATGGAGCCATTCGTATGCAGCCTAAGTAAATCTTTTTATCTGTAGTGGCAGTCAGCCTCGGTTGTTTCAAAAATTTGTCAGCGAAGGGGAGCGGTAACATGCATATGATGGATACGCCTTTATTATTAACAAGTTTTTTGAATCGAGCAGAACGATTTTTTCAGTCAAAGAAAATATATTCGCGAACAAGTGCTACGACAATTCATGAATTTACGTATAAAGAATATGTCAAACGAACTCGTCAATTAGCGGATGCTCTCACAAAATTAGGTATGCAGCAGGGCACGAAGGTTGGGACATTTGCTTGGAATCATCATCGTCATTTAGAAGCCTATTTTGCTGTACCTTGTGCAGGAGCAGTTCTTCATATGATCAATATTCGGTTGGCACCTGAGCACATTATCTATGTCATTAATCATGCAGAGGATGAAATATTATTAATTGACGACAATTTAGTACCCCTTATTGCACCATTTGTTTCCCAGCTGAAAACGGTTAAACACATTATCATTATGGGTGATGCTGTGGCACTTGAATCTATCCCCATTCCAAATGCTTTGTCCTATGAGGCATTAATTGCAGATGCTAATGAGCATTTCTCATTTCCAGATGATTTAGATGAGAATACACCTGCAGGTATGTGCTATACAAGTGCAACGACTGGTATGCCGAAAGGAGTAGTTTATACACATCGCAGTATTGTCCTTCACAGTTTAACTGCTGGGCTTGCAGATAGTATTGCTATTTGTGAATCAGATGTTGTACTACCTGTTGTACCAATGTTTCATGCTAATGCATGGGGATTCCCCTTTGCTAGTGTAGCCTTTGGTGCCACACAGGTATTACCTGGTCCAATGTTTACGCCACAGCTTTTACTTGAGCTTTTTGATGTGTACAAAGTAACCTTGACGGCAGGTGTACCCACTATTTGGCTGGGCGTTTTACAGGAGCAACGTCTAAACCCTCGTGACCTATCGTCTATGCGGTTAATTGTTTGTGGAGGTTCCGCCTCACCTATTGGTCTTGTAAAGGGCTTTGAGGAAGAGTTGAAGATTCCTTATATGACTGGGTACGGCATGACAGAAACCTCTCCACTTGTAAGCTTATCAACGTATTTAACCCATATGCAGGACTATACGGCTGATGAAAAAATGCATGTTCGCATTACCCAAGGGATGACAATGCCACTTCTTGAGACTCGTGTTGTTAATGAAAATGGAGAGGTGCCATGGGATGGTAAAACGATGGGAGAACTAACGATACGAGGTCCGTGGATTGCAAATGAGTACTATCAGGATGAGCGTACCGATGAAGCTTTTAAGGATGGTTGGCTTTATACAGGGGATATTGCGGTAATGACGCCGGATGGTTATATAAAAATTACGGATCGTACAAAGGATTTAATTAAGAGTGGCGGTGAATGGATTTCGTCAGTTGAGTTAGAAAATGCCTTGATGTCCCATCCAAAAGTCTTTGAAGCCGCTGTTATTGCCATCCCACATGAGAAATGGCTGGAACGCCCTTTGGCGTGCGTAGTGCCAAAGCCAGAATACAAAAATTCTATTTCTAAAGAGGAACTAATCGAAAACTTACAAGCGCAATTCCATAAAACATGGATACCAGATGATATTGTTTTCATTCAGGAGGTACCAAAAACATCTGTAGGTAAGTTTTTGAAGGCGAAATTGCGAGAAGATTTAAAACATTACCGTGTACAAGTTTAGTCCTGTAGCTAGAATGAAGGTAGTGAAAAACTACCTTCATTTTTTAAATTGAAATAAATTTCTGGAAAGTGAAACTATTTTTTCTATTTTGCCGTATAATTTTAGAAACGAAAGGATGTGGATATATTGTCAATTGCCATTGTAGCGATTATTGGTGGGGTTATTATTTCTTTAGCAGGAATTTTTACAGATTCCCGTACAAGACAGCAAAAAATAAAATTAAAGGCTATCGAAAAAGAAGTAGAATTAGAAAAGCTGCGATTAGAAACCTATACAATTGAAACGGAAAAAATGCGCCTTGAATTAGAACAGTCGAAGGTGCTACTATTAGAGGAAAAACAAAACTCAAACAAGTAGACGAGTATACATGAGAAAGACTATTTCAGGATTGTCTCTTTTCAGCTATAATGGAACTACGACGCTAGAGGGGAAGATGACCATATGTCTGATTATGAACAGTTTATAGAAGGTATCAAGCGCAAAACAGGAATAGATTTAGCGTTATATAAAGAAGCGCAAATGAAAAGACGATTAACCTCACTTTATGAAAAAAAAGGTTATCGAAATTTTGTTGACTTTCTAAGGGCACTTGAACAAAATCGTGATTTAATGAATGAGTTTTTAGATCGTATGACGATTAATGTTTCTGAATTTTATCGTAATGGCAAGCGTTGGGAAGTATTGCAAAAGAAAATATTACCTAAGCTATTACAAACTAATAAGCGTTTAAAAATTTGGAGTGCTGCTTGTTCAACAGGAGAAGAGCCGTATTCATTAGTAATGGTCTTATCTCAATTAGTGCCTTTATCTCAAATTCAAATTATTGCTACTGATTTAGATGAAAATGTCATTCAAAAAGCGAAATTGGGTGTCTACCCAGAGCGCTCCTTAGCTGAAGTGCCAAATGACATTAAAGCTAAATGTTTTGAACAAGAAGGATCCTTCTACCGCGTGAAAGATGAGATTAAGCGTTGTGTGACCTTTAAAAAACAAAATTTGCTCAATGATACCTATGACAGCAATTATGATTTAATAGTTTGCCGCAATGTAATGATCTATTTTACGGAAGAAGCCAAAGATCAAATTTATAACGATTTTAGTAAAGCATTACGCAAGGATGGCATATTATTTGTAGGATCGACAGAGCAAATTTTTAATCCATCTCGTTACCAATTTGAAGTAGAGGACACATTCTTCTATCGGAAAAACAGTTTATAATATGAATGAAAAGCTTGTACAAATGACTGGTTTCATCATGTACATATAGTAACTAAAGCATTAACATAGATAATTCGTACGCTTTTCGCTTATCCTAAGCAAAGGCGTATTTTTTATAAATTTTAGCACTTCACTTCAGTAGTGTAGTAATGTTTTATGCAAGTCGTTCAGAATATTCGCATATAGGTTGTGTAAATAGTATGAACTTAAAAGACATTTGCAAAAGGACTGTTTTTTTAAAGAATATATGTTATAGTGAAAAATACATACTTTAGCGAGTTGAAGGGAGAAAGCGTTTATGCGTTACTTAACAGCGGGTGAGTCACACGGCCCCCAACTAACAACAATTATTGAAGGTTTACCATCACTCTTACCTATTACTGCAGAAAAAATTAATCACGATTTAAAGCGACGTCAAGGAGGTCATGGACGTGGACGACGCATGCAAATTGAAACAGATACAGTAGAGATTGTCGCAGGCGTTCGTCATGGACAAACACTTGGATCACCTGTCGCTCTAGTTGTAGCCAATGATGATTGGAAGCATTGGACGAAAATTATGGGTGCTGAGCCATTAGCAGAAGATGTAAATCCTGAGGATATCAAACGGCAAATTTCACGACCTCGTCCGGGCCATGCAGATTTAGTTGGAGGCATGAAATACGGACACCGTGATTTGCGAAATGTATTAGAGCGTTCTTCAGCTCGTGAAACAACTGTACGTGTAGCAGTCGGCTCTGTGGCAAAGGCTTTATTAAATGAATTAGGTATTTCTATTGTGGCGCATGTTACGGAGATTGTCGGAATTAAGGCTGATACCTCCTTAGTGGAAGGGAAAACAGTCGATGAAATTCGTGCCATTGTGGAAGCGGACCCTTGCTATTGTGTAGATCCAGTGGCATCTGCAAAGATGGTAGATGCGATTGATGAAGCAAAAAAAGCTGGGGATTCTATCGGTGGAGTTGTTGAAGTCATCGTAGAAGGTATGCCAGCAGGTATAGGGTCTTATGTCCACTATGATCGTAAGCTCGATGCTAAGTTAGCGGCGGCAATGCTTTCTATTAATGCATTTAAAGGGGTAGAATTTGGGCTTGGTTTTGAGATGGCTCGTCGCAAAGGCTCTGAAGTTCATGATGAAATTATTTGGACGGAAGAAGAAGGCTATACTCGTGCGACCAATAGACTTGGTGGCTTAGAGGGTGGTATGTCTACGGGCATGCCAATTGTTGTACGAGGTGTAATGAAGCCAATTCCAACATTATATAAACCATTACAAAGTGTGGATATTGAAACAAAAGAGCCGTTTAAAGCAAGTGTAGAGCGTTCGGACAGCTGTGCGGTACCAGCTGCATCAGTTGTAGCGGAGCATGTTATTGCCTGGGAAATAGCGACTGTTATTTTGGAACAATTCCATAGTGACCAATTACCACAATTAAAAGCTCAAATTGATGAACATCGTCAATATACGAAGGGGTTCTGATATATGCGTGTTCCAGTTGCAACAAAATCACATCATTATGAGGTTCTACTTGGCCATCGTTTTCTAACTGAAGCTATTCAAACATATGCGGATCAGCTAAAAAAAGCAGATAAGTTTTTTGTCTTTACAGATGCTCATGTATGGGAGGCTCAGGGAGACTATTTCAAGGCAAATTTCCCATATGATTTTGAAGTATTTATTTTGCCTGGTGGCGAAGCATGCAAAACCTTTGAGCAATATTATGCAGCTCAAACTTTTTTACTTGAGCAAAAATGTTCTCGGAAATCATTTGTTTTTGCTTTTGGTGGAGGGGCTGTTGGTGATTTAACGGGATTTGTTGCAGCAACCTATATGCGCGGAATTCCGTTTATTCAAATTCCAACAACTATTTTGGCGCATGATTCAGCCGTAGGTGGTAAGACGGCTATTAACCATCCATTAGGGAAAAATATGATTGGCGCATTTTATCAGCCGGAAGGTGTTATTTACGATACAGTTTTTTCTGAAACCCTACCTGTACGCGAAATTCGTTCAGGAACAGCTGAGTTAATCAAACATGCGATGATTTCTGATTCAGCATGGTTAGAGGAATTAATGGCAGCAGATTCCGTGATGCATTTTAATCAGCAGGAATTAGCGATGCAGCTAAAAAAGGGAATTGAGGTTAAAGCAAAAATTGTCGCAGAGGATGAAACAGAGCAATCTGTTCGAAAGTTTTTAAATTTGGGCCATACATATGGACATGCGATTGAAGCGGCTGCAGGCTACGGCAAAGTCGCTCATGGTGAGGCAGTCATGATTGGTCTTGTGTATTGCTTATTATTGAGTGAACGTTATGGGGAGCTCAATCGTCCATTTACTAAAGCATTTTTACAATTTGCAGTTAAAAATGGCTATCCTTTTGAGGCAGTAAATGACTATACATTCGAACAATTAACAAGTTATTTAATGAAAGATAAAAAGACAGAATATGGAATTTTGCAATTTGTTTTGTTAGAAAAAATCGGTAAACCGTTTGTGCGGGCAATTGATTTAAAAGAATGCAAAGAAGTAGATGCCGAATATAGAGAGTTATTAGCGGAGGTGCTTGTATGATTCGTGGACTTAGAGGAGCAATTACAATTGAATCTGACAAGCCAGAGCTTGTATGGGATGAGACAGCAAGATTAGTGCGTGAGGTTGTGGCAGCAAATAATGTAGAAATAGATGATATTGCTTCCATTTTGATTTCTACTACGCCTGATATTACCTCAGCATTTCCTGCTCGGGCAGTCCGATTGATGGAAGGGTGGCAATATGTTCCAGTGATGTGTACACATGAAATGGATGTACCGAATGCCCTACCATTATGTATTCGAGTATTAATTCATGCGAATATAGAGGTAGCCCAAAAAGATGTTAAGCACTTGTATCTCAATGATGCAGTGAAATTAAGACCAGATTTAGCACAAGCTAAATAAGTAGAGGAGATGTTTTAGATGAAGTGGAAACAACAATTGGACGGTATGCAAGCCTATAAACCAGGAAAACCAATTGAAGAAGTGCAACGTGAATATGGCTTAAAAGAAGTTATTAAATTGGCATCTAATGAAAATCCATTTGGATGCTCACCTAAGGTGACAGCTTATTTACAAAATAATGCAGTGAATCATGCTCTTTATCCAGATGGCTATGCACAAAATTTACGTACAGCTGTTGCAAATCATCTAGGTGTTCAAGAGACACAGCTTCTATTTGGTAACGGCTCTGACGATATCATTGCTATTATTACTCGTGCTTTGTTGTATCCAGGGGTAAATACCATTATGGCTGACCTATCCTTCTCCCAATACTGGCATAATGCTGAAATTGAAGGTGCTGAAATCCGTAAAATTCCTTGTGTGGAGGGTGCACATGATTTAGAGGCGATGGCTGCTGCGATTGATGATCAAACAGCCGTTATATGGGTATGTAGTCCGAATAATCCTACTGGTGTGGTCATTCCAGATACGGCTTTACGTGCCTTCCTTGCCAAAGTACCAAACGATGTACTTGTCGTACTTGATGAAGCGTACATTGAATACGTGACACATCCTGAACATAAGGATACTCTACCAATCATCGACCAATATCCAAATGTTCTTTTATTACGTACATTCTCTAAGGCATATGGTTTGGCATCGTTCCGAGTTGGCTATGCGATTGGCCAACCAACTATTATTGAAAAGCTTGATCCGGTCAGAGGTCCATTTAATAATACAAGTCTAAGCCAAGCCGTAGCTGCTATTGCACTTAGTGATCAGGAATATATAGAAGCATGTCGTGAAGCGAATGAACATGGTAAAAAACAATATGTTGAATTCTGTGAAAAACATAATCTAAAATACTTCCCATCTGATACGAACTTTATTTTCTTTGATACAAAGGCTGATAGTGATGTCATTTTCCAAGAGCTTATGAAAAAGGGCTTTATTGTGCGCAGTGGTAATGCTTTAGGATTACCAGGATTTATCCGTGTCACAATCGGTACCGAAGCCCAAAATGCAGCATTGCTAGTTCAACTTGACAATGTATTAAAAGAGCAAGGAGTATTTGCATGACACGCAATGTGCTCGTTATTGGGCTAGGATTAATCGGTGGTTCTATCGCCCTTGCTTTACAGAAGGCACCAGATACAAAGATTATTGGTTATGACATGGATGCTCAAACACGTGAGCATGCACAAGCATTAAATATTGTACATGACACTGTGACGGATCCACAGGCAATTGCAGCGGATGTCGATATTATTATTTTCGGTACACCAGTTAATGCAACGCTTGAATGGATGGAGCAATTAAAATCATGGCCATTAAAAAATAAAGTCATTGTAACAGATACAGGAAGTACAAAAAAATTAATTATGCAAAAAGCTGGTGAATTACGTGAACTGGGCATTACGTTTATTGGTGGACATCCAATGGCAGGTTCACACAAAAGTGGCGTATTAGCTGCAAAGGCGCATCTTTTTGAAAATGCCTACTATATGCTTACACCGCTCGCTGGTGAAGAAATTGTTCATATGGCACAGCTAGAAAGTCTATTAAAATTTACGCATGCAAAGGTGGTAAGTGTTTCTGCAAGTGAGCATGACCATATGACAGCTGTGGTGAGCCATTTCCCTCATGTTATTGCAGCTTCTCTTGTGCATCAATTAGGAGGAGAGAATGGGGAATATCCTATGACTCGCTCTCTTGCAGCAGGAGGCTTCCGTGATGTGACGCGTATAGCCTCTTCCAACCCGGTTTTATGGCGAGACATCACTTTACAAAATCGTGATGAGTTACTTACTCAGCTAGAAGGCTGGGAAAAAGAAATGGGCCGTATTAAGGATTTGCTGACGAATGGTACCTCTCGAGATATTGAAGACTATTTTTCTATTGCCAAAGAACTGAGAGATGAATTACCAATTAGCGCAGGAGCAATGTATACAGCGTTTGACTTATACGTAGATGTTCCAGACTATCCAGGTGTCATTTCCGAGGTAACAGGTTTGCTAGCTGATGAGGCAATAAGTATTACGAATTTAAGAATTGTCGAATCGAGGGAGGATGTTTTCGGTATTTTGGTCATTAGTTTCCAAAGTGAAAATGACCGCGAACGTGCAGCAGCGTGTATACAAAAACGTGCGAAATTTGAAACATATATTTCATAAAAAAAGAAAGCGTCGGGATTACGGCGCTTTCTGTCTTCATATTGGAGGGAGTAAATTAATGAGTGAAAAAGTTTTACAATACAATAAGCCATCTTTACAGGGATCACTAACTGTTCCAGGCGATAAATCGGTCTCTCACCGTTCTGTGATGTTTGGTTCCATTGCGACTGGAACAACAACAGTAGAAGGTTTTTTACTTGGGGAAGATTGTTTAAGTACCATTGATTGCTTCCAGAAGCTTGGTGTGCATATTGAGGTGGAAGGAACGAGTGTAAAGATAGAGAGTCCAGGGATGGATAGTTGGCAGGAGCCTACAGAGGTGTTGTACACAGGTAACTCTGGTACAACAACGCGCTTAATGCTCGGAATTTTAGCAGGATCTTCAGTTCATTCAGTCATGACGGGGGATGCCTCTATTGGCAAGCGACCAATGCGACGTGTTATTGATCCACTGCGTCAAATGGGAGCCCATATTACGGGACGTGCAGACGGTCAATATACACCATTAGCCATTCAAGGTACAAAACTCCAGGCCATTGAATACAACATGCCAGTAGCTAGTGCACAAGTTAAATCTGCTATATTACTTGCAGGCTTGCGTGCTGAGGGAACAACGATAGTTAGAGAAACAGAAGTGTCAAGAGATCACACTGAACGAATGCTCCGTCAGTTTGGTGCCGATGTCGAAGTGAAGGATGGGGTTGTTTCATTAGAGGGTGGACAAGCTTTAAGTGGGACTCATGTTTCTGTACCAGGGGACATCTCATCTGCAGCCTTTTTCTTAGTGGCGGGGGCAATCTGTCATAATAGTCAATTAACACTTGAAAATGTTGGCGTTAATCCAACACGTGATGGAATTATCGAGGTCCTTTCTAAAATGGGTGCAACCATGACAGTGATGCCAAATGACGATAGTCAAGCTGAACCAACAGCAACTATTCAAATCCAAACATCTACTTTATCTGGTACAACAATCGAGGGAGACATGATTCCTCGTTTAATTGATGAAATACCAATCCTTGCTTTACTTGCTACACAGGCACATGGTCAAACCATTATTAAAGATGCCGAGGAGTTAAAAGTAAAGGAAACAGACCGTATTACAGCGGTTGTAGCTGAATTAAAAAAGCTGGGTGCTAACATCGAAGCAACAAATGATGGTATGATTATTGAAGGGCCAACACCATTAAAGGGTGCAAGTCTCAAAACATATGGCGATCATCGAATTGGAATGATGGGTGCTGTGGCTGCTTTAATGACCGAAGGACCAGTCACTTTAGATGATGCACAGTGTATCGCTGTATCCTATCCATCATTCTTTGAACATATTGAGGCAGTAAGGTAACAATTGAAGATTGACTCTCCAAGCTTTTGGGGAGTTTTTTCTTGTTTCGGTGGTAAATGTTTTGTAGCATAAAGGTATCAAAGAAAGAATAGGTGAATGACTGTGAACAATGCGATGACTGAAATGATGCAAGCACTTGAACAGGGAGACTTAGCATTAATAGATCAGCTACTTGAAACATTTTTAGTGAAGGAGCTACCCGAGGAAATTTACGCACTTTCAGAAATTTTTATGCAATATGGGTACATGAAAGAAGCTGACCGCGTACTGGAGCATTTACAATTCTTATTCCCAGAAGAGGCACAGTTAAAAATAGATCGTGCAAATGTATTAATGGAGCTTGGTGATGAAGATGAGGCATTAAATTTATTGCTTGAAATCGAAGAAGGCTCACCAGAATATCCACAAGCATTATTAGTTTTAGCGGATTATTATCAAATGCAGGGGTTATTTGAGGTAGCAGAAAAACGTATAAATGAAGCACTAGCAATTTTGCCAGACGAGCCATTACTTCATTTTGCCAAAGCCGAACTGTTATTTGAAACAGGTCGTTTTTTGGAAGCCGCAAGATTGTATGAAGAATTAAATGAGCAACAAGAAGAATTTGCTGGTATTCATCTTGTGGAACGATTAGCGGAGGTTTATCGTGCCGGGGCTGCCTACGAAACAGCATTGGATTATTATTTAAAGGCACTTGAAGATGAGGTGAAACCAGATATTTTATTTGGTGCTGCGTATTCAGCCTTCCAATCCCAAAAATACGAGATGGCTATTAAACAATTAGAGGAATTGAAAGAGTTAGATCCTGATTACTTCTCGGCTTACTTATTGCTGGCAGAAAGCTATGCGATGACAGAGGAAAATCAAAAAGCCTATACGGCGATCCAAGAGGGATTAAAACGCGATGAATATGATAAAACGCTCTATTTATTTGCTGGAAAAATGGCCTTGAAAAATAGTTTACCAGTAGAAGCTGAGCAATATTTACGAGAAGCAATAGCATTAGACCCTGAGTATATGGAAGCCGTGTTAGCACTTATTTCTGTTTTAGGACAACAGGAACGGAATGAAGATGTTATCGAATTATTTGAGACTCTACAGCAAAATGATTTTGAATGGAGCACGTTATATCCATTTGCTGCAGAGGCATATGAAAATTTAGAATTGTACGACCGTGCATACGAATTTTACCGTTTGGCATATAATGATTTTAAGGAAGACGCAACATTTTTAGAAAAATATGTGTACTTTTTATTAGAGGAAGGTAAACGTTCAGAAGCGAAAGTGGTTCTTGAACAATTAATTAACATTCAACCAGGTGAACCAGAATGGCAAGAGAAGTTAGAAGCCTTAGAATTTGAGTAAAGGAGGGAGTGGGTATGACTGCTTCTGTATCAGTTGTTGATAAAAAAGCATTTGTTCGATGGTTTTTAAAAAATTATCAATTGAAACGTCGTGAGTGTGTGTGGATTTTAAATTACTTACTTAGTAATGATGACTTATTAAAACGAATCCGATTTGTGGAAGAAGCTCACTATTGTCCTAGAGCAATGGTGATGTCTACGGTTGATTCAACAGGTGTGCCTTTTCGTTTCTATAAAGGCAATGTAATGACGGCAGACGCTGAAAAGTCTTTCCATGATTTACGCTTACACGAGCAAGAAGATATGTATATACAATTGAATTTTCCAAATATACCACCAAGTGCACAATACTTAGCAGTTTTAGAAGAAAACCCTTATATGCCAGAGACACTGTTAGTTAGTGAAAAAGATCGTTTACTGGCAGAAGAACTGCTTTCCAATAGCTTACTCGTATTCCAAGAAGAAAAATTACTTGCACAAATTGATGATGCCCTCGATCAGGGAGATGAAGAACGTTTTTATGAATTGTCTAATTTGTTACAAGCATTAAAGGAAACGGCTAATTTACCTTAGTTATAGGTAAAAATTGAATGTCCTTTACCCACTTCAATATGGTAACATTACTAGTGAATGATTGTTTTCACTTTTAATTGGGTATCCTATTTGAAGAGTGGAAAAGGGCATTTTTATTATGTGATAAAGGAGGTTTGTTGAATGTACTTTAATGCAAACGATGTGACATCATTTTTGGGACAGAAGGATTTCATCGATACTGCGATTGTTCCGCTCATATCCATCGATTTAGCTTCTGAGAAAATGAAACAAAGTGGCGCTGAGGTAGATTTTCTAATGTCTTTAACTTCTTTCATAGAACAACAGTTTAAAGGCCGTTTACTAGTCATGCCACCTTTTTCTTATATGGCTTCTTTAAAAAACGAAGAATTACCGAAGCAATTTGAAACACAATTACATAATGCTGGCTTTAAGCATGTGTTCTTCATTACTTGTGATCACTCTTGGACAAATATTGGAGATATAGTAAATATTATTTGGTTACCAGCAATTCCATTAGAAAGCATGGACGCAGGTGTGAAAAAATCAATTCTCGAAGATCAATTACGGCAAGTGGTTCCGATGCTTTCGACCAAATGGGCACAGATTTAACAATTAGTTTCAATAAATGTTCACATTCTCCAGCTTTCCACAGAATGCTATATTGACCAAGCTATGGACTTGATATATCATATATATGTCCTAGTATTACTATTTGTAAAAGTATGTCCGTTGGACTGACCTTTAAGTTAGAGGGGGGAAAATAATGAGTAATAATCGAGTTTCACGTCGTCAATTTCTAAGTTATACTCTTACTGGTGTAGGTGGATTTATGGCGGCAGGTATGCTAATGCCAATGCTTCGCTTTGCAATTGATCCTGTGCTACAAAAGCATGAGGGTGGAGATTTTGTAAAAACAGAGCATAAAATCGCTGACTTGACTGAAGAGCCTGTAAAAGTTGACTTTTCATATGAACAAGTGGATGCATGGTACAAATCACAGGTTACAGATGTAGCTTGGGTTTATAAAAGTGGCGATCAAATCATTGCCCTTTCACCTGTTTGTAAGCATTTAGGATGTATGGTTGACTGGAATGGAGATTCTGCACACCCAGGTCAATTCTTCTGTCCATGTCACGCAGGACGTTATGAGAAAAACGGGAAAAACGTTGCAGGTACACCGCCTCTAGGTCCGTTGGATGAATTTGAAGTACAAGAACAAGATGGCTATTTAATGATTGGTCCAGCTAAAGCAAATACTCTAGTTAAATAAGTAAGGGGGTACGACAACAGTGCTAAATAAAATTTATGATTGGGTCGATGAACGCCTAGATATTACACCTATTTGGCGTGATATTGCCGACCACGAAGTGCCAGAGCACGTTAACCCTGCACATCATTTTTCAGCATTCGTTTACTGCTTCGGTGGATTAACATTCTTCATCACAGTAATTCAAATTCTATCTGGTATGTTCCTAACAATGTACTATGTACCAGACGTTGTGAATGCCTGGAAATCAGTTTATTATTTACAAAACGAAGTAGCATTTGGTGAAATCGTGCGCGGTATGCACCACTGGGGAGCTTCATTAGTTATCGTAATGATGTTCTTACATACACTTCGTGTGTTCTTCACAGGTTCTTATAAGAAACCTCGTGAACTAAACTGGATGGTTGGTGTAGGTATTTTTGGTGTAATGATGGGTCTTGGCTTTACAGGATACCTATTACCATGGGATATGAAAGCATTATTCGCTACTAAAGTAGGTATCGAAATTGCAGCATCTGTACCGTTTATCGGTTCGATGATTAAAGTATTATTAGCGGGTGACACTACAATTCTTGGTGCTCAAACGTTAACTCGATTCTTTGCGATTCATGTATTCTTCTTGCCTGCAGTATTGTTTGGGTTACTTGCAGCACACTTTATCATGATTCGTCGTCAAGGAATTTCAGGGCCGTTGTAATTGTCTTGACGGTTCGATGATCTTTAAAAGGAGGGGACACTATGCATCGCGGAAAAGGAATGAAATTTGTCGGCGATTCTCGTATTAAAGCGAATCACAGAATGCCGAATGTTCCAAAGGATTATTCCGAATATCCAGGTAAGACGGAAGCTTTCTGGCCGAACTTCTTACTGAAGGAATGGATGGTAGGTGCTGTATTTTTAATTGGATACTTATTATTAACTGTCGCTCACCCGTCACCACTTGAAGGGCCGGCAGATCCAACTAGAGCATATACACCGCTACCGGACTGGTACTTCTTATTCATGTATCAACTTTTAAAATACTCATTTGCTTCTGGTCCATACAATGTAATTGGAGCAATTGTAATTCCAGGTCTTGCATTTGGAGCGCTATTATTAATGCCATTTTTAGACAAGGGTCCAGAACGTCGTCCATCTAAACGTCCATTACCGACAGCGTTTATGTTATTAACTCTAGCTGCTATGTTCTACCTAACTTGGGAGTCAGTTGTTAACCACGACTGGGAAGCTCAAAAAGCTATGGGTGCAATCGTAGAAACAGTTGAATTCGATAAAGAATCAGAAGGTTATAAACTATACGCTGGTTCAGCATGTATTACATGTCACGGTGAAGGCTTAGAAGGTGGAGCTGGTGCACCATCTCTAATGAACACTGGATTAACAGCTGATGAAATTAAGGACATTGCTCATAATGGTCGTGGTAACATGCCACCAGGATTATGGACAGGTTCAGATGAAGATCTTCAGAAACTTGCTGAATTTATCGAAAGTTTAAAAGCTGAGTAATAGTAAAAGAGTCAGGAAACTGGCTCTTTTTTTTCGACCTTGTTATATATTTGGACTGAAAGCTAGTAGAAAAGGTTCCCTTACCCTCGATTTTTTAGCGAAAAATGTCGAAAAGTAGATAAAAGCGAATGAATTCTATCCATTAGCACATATTGAAGTTGTGAAAATAATTTCACCTACAAAAATCTATACTGTACATAAACAAAGAATTTTAGCAAAGCGCAAGGAGTTGTAATCATGCAGATAACACGTGCAAATCTTTGGTATCTTCTTAACCATAAGTCATTCTTAATAGCGCTGCTTATTATTAATCTATTAGGCACAGTATATGGCTATTATTGGTATGGATGGCAGCTTGCAATCACTAAGCCTATTTTTTATATTTTTGTTCCTGATAGTCCAACAGCTAGCTTATTCTTTTGCTTTGTGTTAATTGCTTGGATTATGGGAAAAAGATGGCCGTTAATGGAAGTATTAGCGCTTGTAACATTAGTGAAATATGGTCTATGGGCTGATGTCATGAATATTTGGACATTAATTGAAACAGGGTCAATCGGTTGGCAAGGCTGGATGCTAGTTGGCTCACATTTTGCAATGGCCGTTCAAGCAATCTTATATATGAAGAAATATGTATTCACTTACTGGCATGTATTTATAGCGGCTGTCTGGACGCTCCATAATGATGTCATTGACTATGTGTTTGGTCAAATGCCTATGTATGGGGATTTAGTCAAGTACACAAGCTATATTGGCTACTTTACGTTTTGGTTATCAATTGCATGTATTCTCCTTGCGATTTTCTCAATTAGGTGGCGCAAATATTTGCCGAATTAGGGTATAAATTATAGAATTATAGTATAGAGGTAGAAAGGGGTTAGAATATTGTCAACAAGCATGTATATAGTTTATTTTATTATTATTATGCTGCTACCACTTTATGCACAAATGAAAGTAAAAGGCACGTATAATAAATTTGCGAAACAACGTACAATGAAAGGCCAAACAGGTGCAGAGGTAGCGCGTGCGATTTTAGATGCGAACGGCTTATATGATGTACGAGTTGTGCCAACACAAGGTGTGTTGTCTGATCATTATAATCCGGCAACCAAAACAGTTGCTTTATCAGAAAGTAACTTTTATGAAGCGAGTGTTGCAGGTGCTGCGGTAGCTGCCCATGAGGTAGGTCACGCCATCCAACATAAAGAAGCTTACTCTATGCTTACATTACGTAGTAAGCTAGTCCCAGTGGCAAATATTTCTTCGAATGCATCTTGGATTTTTGTAATGATTGGTATTTTTGCAAGTAGTACGAATTTCTTGCTTTTAGGTATCATATTATTAGCAGCAGGTGTTGTTTTCCAATTAGTGACACTTCCAGTGGAGTTTGATGCTTCAAAGCGGGCATTAGTTCAAATGAATTCGCTTGGCATTATTACAAATGAAGAAGAACGACCAGCACGAAAAGTATTGAGTGCTGCAGCATTAACATATGTAGCAGCAGCAGCGGTAGCGGTACTAGAATTATTACGTCTAATTCTAATTTTTACGAATATGCGTAGCGATGACTAAGAAAAAAACTTGTTATGGTGGAACACCACTATAACAAGTTTTTTATCTTCAAACACTTAATGAAGCGGTTGTTTTTGATCATCAAGAGTGAAGCCTTCTCCTGCTACATCGCGTACTTCTATAATAGAAACGAAAGCGTGTGGATCCACTTCATGAACAATGGATTTTAGGCGTACAACTTCGTTGCGACCGATCACACAATAAATAACTTCCTTAGGCTGCTTAGTAAAGTGGCCATGTCCTTCTAAAATAGTGATCCCGCGTTCCATTCGTAAGGCGATTGTTTCGGCAATAACACCGGACTTCTCAGATATAATGAGAGCACCACGCGCTGCATAGGCTCCTTCCTGTACAAAGTCAATAACACGAGCGCCAACAAATACAGCGACTAATGTGTACATCATGGAACGAGCATCTAAAAATGTAAGCCATGAAAGGATGATGACAATGGCGTCGAAGACAAACATCGTTTTACCCATACTCCAGCCAAAATATTTATGTCCAAGTCGTGCCAAAATATCAACGCCGCCGGTAGTGCCACCAAAGCGGAAGACAATTCCTAGGCCAAGTCCGACGAATATACCCGCGAAAAGAGCAACGAGTAACATGTCATCTTCTAAATGAATGGTAAACTGATATTTCTGGAAAATCTTTAGAAAAAGAGAAACAGATAAAGTGCCAACAAGCGTATAAACAAAAGATTTCTTTCCAAGTAATCGATAACCAATTATAAACATGGGAATATTTAATAATAGGTTCATTAAGGCGGGGTCCCATCCTAATGTAAAGTATAGTATGAGTGTAATTCCACTTAGTCCACCTTCACCTAGCTGATTTTGAATATTGAAGTGAACAAACCCGAAGCTAAAAATGGCTGCTCCGAGCATTATTGCGATAATATTTCGAATTTTAATCTGTTTTAACATTTGGCCTCCTGTAGTTCCAAACAAATGAAGTAGTGATATCTATTATCTGACATTTTATTGGTTTTGACAACAACGGTGTAAATTATATAGGATGGTAAATAGGAGTGTGATGTAAATGACAGAACAACTAACAATGCAAGCATTACAACAGCGTGTTGATAATTATATAGGACAATTTAAAGAAGGATATTTCCCACCATTCGAACTGCTAGCCCGTTTAACAGAGGAATTAGGAGAGCTATCTCGTGAGGTTCAGGATGTATATGGACAAAAAAAGAAAAAGAATACTGAGGAAATAAACAGTATTGAAGAAGAACTTGGTGACTTTTTCTTTGTTTTAGTATGCTTTGCCAATGCTCAGGGTATTAAATTAGATGAAGCTCTATTAAGAGTCATACATAAATTTGAAACAAGGGATAAGGATCGTTGGACGAGAAAGGATGAAGAATGATGTCGATTCGTGTAGCTATTGCAGGAGCAAGAGGAAAAATGGGGGCTGAGGCTGTACATACGGTCATGAAACATGACAAAATGGAATTAGTAGCTGTACTAGATTATAAGGAAGTAGGAAAAACATTAGCTGATTTAGACATGTTCCCAGCGAGCTATACAGTACCTATATTTACGGAAATGCATGATCTTGTAGAAGCAACTTCTCCAGACGTATTAGTGGATTTAACGAACCCACATTCTGTATACAATCATACTAAAGAAGCGTTGAATTTAAATGTACGACCTGTAATTGGTACAACAGGATTTACTGATGCACAACTAGAGGAATTATCAACCATTGCCAAAGAAAAAGAGTTAGGCTGCATTATTGCACCAAACTTTGCGATTGGCGCTATCCTGATGATGAAATTTGCGAAAGAAGCGGCCAAATACTTACCAGATGTAGAAATTATTGAAATGCATCATGATCAAAAACTTGATGCACCCTCTGGAACAGCTGTGAAAACAGCTCAATTAATACAAGAGGCACGTACGCAAAAGACTCAGGGGCATCCAGAAGAAAAAGAAACCATTGAAGGTGCAAGAGGTGGAGACTTTGATGGCATGCGCATCCACTCTGTTCGCTTACCTGGTTTAGTGGCACACCAGCAAGTATTATTTGGTGGAGATGGGCAGCTTTTAACAATTCGCCATGATTCATTAAATCGAAATTCATTTATGTCGGGCATTGCCTTTTGTGTAGAAGAGGTTATGAAAATGGATCAGCTTGTTTATGGTTTAGAAAACATCATCTAAAGATTGGGATGGAAGCTATATGAAAATCGCATTGATTGCACATGATCGTAAAAAAGATAATTTAGTACAGTTTGCTATTGCTTACAAAGAAATTTTACTTGAACATTCACTTTATGCTACCGGTACAACAGGACAGCGTGTCATTGAAGCCACTGGTTTAGAGATAACACGATTTCGTTCAGGTCCACTTGGTGGCGACCAACAAATTGGCGCAATGATTGCCAACAATGATATGGATATGGTTATTTTTTTCCGAGATCCATTAACAGCGCAGCCACATGAGCCAGATGTTTCTGCTCTTATCCGTCTTTGTGATGTTTACCAAGTGCCACTGGCGACAAATATGGGGACAGCAGAAATATTATTAAAAGGCCTACAAGAAGGCTTTGTGGATTGGAGACTGATACAAGAAAGACGTAACTAATAAAAGACGTGATTTAGAAAGGATGAACATCGAATGAAAAAGCTAAAAATCGGCATTACCTGTTATCCAACAGTTGGAGGCTCTGGTGTAATTGCAACAGAATTAGGCAAAATGCTTGCAGAAAGAGGGCATGAAATTCATTTCATTACCTCAAGCGTACCATTTCGATTGAATAAAATTTATCCAACCGTCTTTTTCCATGAAGTCGAAGTTAATAATTATTCAGTGTTTCAATATTCACCATACGATATTGCATTAGCGAGTAAAATGGCAGACGTCATCAAGGATGAAGAGTTGGATGTGTTGCATGTGCATTACGCAATTCCACATGCAGTATGTGCTGTGTTAGCACGTGAAATGAGTGGGCGAGATATTGGCATCGTTACAACACTTCATGGCACAGATATATCAGTGCTTGGGCAGGATTCTACGCTTTCACAGGCCATTAAGTATGGAATTGATAAATCTGATATTGTGACGACCGTGTCACACGCATTAAAAGAACAAACTTATGAATTAATTGATACAGTTAAGCCCATTGAAACCATTTATAACTTTGTGGATGAACGTGAGTACTTCCCTCGTAATTCCAGAAACCTAAAAGAGCAATTTGGTATTCAAGAAGATGAAAAAGTTCTCATCCATGTATCTAACTTCCGCAAAATCAAGAATCTTCCACATATTATTGAAGCCTTTATGAAAATACGTGCTAATGTGAAGGCAAAGCTCTTATTGGTGGGTGATGGGCCCGAAAAGCATCGTGTAATGGACCAAGTAAAGGAAAGTCCATATATGAAGGATGTTCTATTTTTAGGAAAACAAGAAAATTTAGCTGAGCTATATGCTATTAGTGACCTAAAATTGTTACTTTCTCAACAGGAATCGTTTGGACTGGTTTTATTAGAGGCAATGGCTTGTGGAGTACCTTGTATTGGAACAAATGTAGGGGGTATCCCGGAAGTCATTGAACATGGTGTGGATGGCTTTATTGTGGACTTAGGAGATACTGAAACGGTAGCTGAATATGCTGTTCAGTTGTTGCAAGATGAGGAAAAATTGCTGCGTTTCAGAGAGGCAGCCATTCGAGCAGTCGGCGACAAATTCCACTCGTCCAAAATTGTAGAACAATACGAAAATCTGTACGAGAAGGTTGCGGAAAGAAATCATGCAAAACAATAAAGAATGGCAAACAGCCTATTCAGTAATTGAACAATTAGAACAAGCAGGCTTTGAGGCAGTTATTGTAGGTGGAGCTGTTAGGGATGCTTTACTGAATCGCCCTGCGCATGATGTCGATGTTGCGACAAACGCGCTGCCTGAAGAGGTAAAGTCAGTTTTTCAACGGACTGTAGATATTGGAATTCAGCATGGGACGGTACTTGTTATCGTACCTGCTGGGCCAGTTGAGGTAACAACTTATCGTACAGATGGGGAATATACAGACCATCGAAGACCCGATAAAGTGCAATTCGTTCGCTCTCTGCAAGACGATTTACAACGCCGTGATTTTACAATGAATGCCATCGCTATGCGTCATGATGGCACTTTTGTTGATTATTACGGGGGTCGTCAAGATATTGAACTTCGTGTTATTCGAGCTGTTGGAGATGCTGACAAACGTTTTGCTGAGGATGCCTTGCGCATGTTACGAGCAATTCGTTTTTCAGCACAGCTTGATTTCACAATAGCGAAAGATACTATGACTGCGATACAAAATAGAGCGCCCGATATCGCTTTTATTGCAAAAGAACGAATTAAAGCAGAGCTAGATAAGCTATGGCTTGGAACGTCCGTTTTTAGTGGCCTTCAAAAATTAGAGGAAAGTGGCTTGGCAGCTTATTTACATGGGAATTTTCAGGCTCATCGCTGGTATGATTTTCGGACTGAGGACAAGCATGTAGGCTGGGCTTATTTTGCTTTACTTCAAGGTGCAAATTGGCGAGAGATTCTACGGGATTATCGATTGTCCAATAAAGAAATGGCGTTCGTTAAAGCTGTATTGACAGCCTATGAAGCGTTAAATAGTGGCTGGACAAACATTCATTATTTTACCTACAAAGAACAGGAGTTAGAAGCAGCCATATATTTCGCAAAACTACTCCAACTGGACGTTTGTTTACCTAGCCAGCCTATTCGTGTATTACAGGATCAGCTACCCATTCAACAGAAGCAAGAAGTTGTGGTGAATGGAGCGGATTTACTTAAATGGTCTGGAAAAAAGGGAGGCCCTTGGGTAAAAGAAGTATTAGGCGACATACTGGAAGCCATAATTCATAATGAACTTGAAAATGACCAGGAGCGTATAAAAAATTGGCTAGATTGCCACTACTTCCATGAAGCGTAAGCATATATATATTGACAACAAGCCGTCTCAGGAAAATGTGGGACGGCTTGTCATTTTATATCACTGATGGTCATTTCAGTTGATTTACAGTATGATGAAGTATAGTTACATAAAAAGCGGAGTTTACAAAAGGATTGATGTGAACATGACAATTTCCATAAAAGACGAAATTTTAAAAAGAATACTGGCTGCCAATGGAGAAGCAGTTTCAGGTCAAGAATTAGCGGATTCCCTTGGTGTCTCAAGGACGGCTGTCTGGAAACATATGCAGACATTACAAGAAGAAGGCTACACGTTTGAAACGATAAAGAAAAAAGGCTATGTATTAACAGGTGTACCAAATAGTTTAAGTCCCACACAAATTGACCTTTTTTTAAAAACAGAGCATTTTGGAAGAAAAATTCATTATTTCGATGTTGTAGATTCCACACAAACGATTGCCCATAAACTTGCACAAGAGGGTGCACCACATGGCACAGTCATTATTGGTGAAGAGCAAACAGCAGGTCGAGGTCGGATGGCTCGTCCGTGGGAATCAGTGCATGGTAGCGGTATTTGGATGACGATTATCGTTCGACCTGATGTCACACCTCAACAGGCATCCTCTTATACGCTTGTTGTCGCAGTGGCTGTCACAATGGCCATTACAACACTCTATAAAGATATTGAGCCAGCTATCAAATGGCCCAATGATTTATTAATTAATGGAAAAAAATGTACAGGTATTTTGACGGAGATGCAGGCAGAGGCAGATCTGGTACAGGCATTACTAGTTGGCATTGGAATAAACGCTAACCAGGAGGCAGCCGATTTCTCATCAAATATTGCGGAGATTGCTACTTCACTACGATTAGAAGCAGGTGAGGAAATTAATCGTGCAGCACTTGTAGCATTAATTTTACAGTACCTTGAGCAATTTACAGAGCTATATGTCGAAGAAGGATTTGCAAGTATTAAAACCCTATGGGAGCAGCTGTCTTGTACGATTGGTCAGCGTATTGAGGTGACGACAATACGAGAACGCTTTGAAGGGATAGCTAGTGGAATTACAGATGATGGGGTGCTACAGCTTACACAAGATGATGGTTTGGTCCGCACCATTTATGCAGGAGATATCAAAATACTATAAAAAAAGAAGCTGCAAGGTGTGTACCTGCAGCTTTTTTGATGACTTCAATTATTATTATTTGAGTGAAACATTGACATCACCGTGCGATAAAGAAACGTTCAGCTGGTCATCACCCTTGTAAAGCTGAGTGACCTTGCCATTTTCTTCTGTGCCATTAACCGTTATATCCCCAAAACTTGTTTTTACTTCATAACCAAGATCACTTTGTTTATTTTGTAAGTGAAGCGTTGCATCTCCAAAGCTAGATGTAATGGTTGATGTCCCATTTAAAGTTCCAGCAATATGAATATCACCATGCTCACTTTCGATGTTTACACCATTACTAGAATATTGCTTGAACGTTAAATCCCCAAAGTCCTGTGTAATCTCTGTTTTCTCTCCAGTTATGTTGTTGAAGGTAATATCTCCGTAATTTTGCATTAAATTTAGCTGTTGATAATGCAACCCTCGAAGTGTTGTATCCCCGAATTCACTATCTATTACAATCGCCTCTATGCTAGTATTTGCTGGAACATAGATTTTGATAGAGGGAGAAGAAAAGCTAGAGAAGCCAAATGCAAACCCATTTTTTTTCTTTGCCTTTGTTTCAATCTGTAAAGTTCCATCTTCAACATGATACGAGACGTCTTGTTGTTCGAGTACATTCGTTTCCAGTTTATAATTGTCTTCAGTTGAGACAATGGTAATATCCCCATAATCATTCACGATATTTATACTAGTAAACTTATCTAGGTTATATGATTCATGAATTAGTTTATGGCTACCTGGCACGTGAAGGCCATCCCCATCTTTGATAATGAACCATCGACCTCCTGAAAAATAGCCGACCAATGTCAGTAAAATACCTAATGCAATTATGGTTATCGCAACAAGGGAGTTTTTAGAAGTCATTTACAGGCCTCCTTTCTTTGTTTTCGTTATTTTATGGAACAATCTGCCCAATGTTTCTACAGAGACCAGGACGGTTTTCTTAATAAAACGCGCAACGAATGGAAAGAGTAAGACACCCAACCCTGTAATGATTAAGCCAACCCCCATAAATAATAATGCGGTTGGCCAATGCTCCGTTAAAATAAAGAATCCTGAAATAAGGGCAGCCATTCCGCCGATAAAAATACTTAAAATGCCAGCTCCAATCGCAAAAATCAAACTAATAATGACAGCACCAAATGATACAATAAGGGCGATAGCTGTTGCCAGAAGTGGTAAAGAAAGCGGTGCAGAAAGGATAGCTAGAATAATAAGCCATATAGCTGTCATATTCTTTTTAGTCGATTTCTCCGAAGTGTTTTCTAAATCTTTCAAGGCAAAATCTGCCAATATTTGCGAGGCAACATGAGAGGGGGAGCCTAGCTCTGAAATAACCTGTTGCTCATTTTCCTCTCCTGCTTCTTCAAAGTATTCTTCATAATAGGCAAGAGCCGTGTCTAACTCATGCGCAGGAAGTCGCCGTAATTTCCCTCGTAGCTTTTTCAAATAGCTATCTCTATCCATCTATATTCCCTCCTAAAAGTACACAATCAACCTTTTCCTTATACACTCGCCATTCTTTTAAAAGCTCTAATAATCGTATACGGCCATCCTCTGTAATTTGATAATAGCGTCTATTTCTACCTTGATAGGGCTGATCGTAGGTTGTTAAATAATCCGCTTTTTGTAAGCGACGTAATACGGGGTACAGTGTAGACTCTGAAATATCCATGACGGATTGTACTTGCTGAGTTAAGGAATAGCCGTATGCATCTTCTTTGTCCACAATGGCCAATACACAAGCATCTAGTAAAGCTGAGCCAAGCTGAAATGTCATCTTTCCACCTCACATTCATTACTTATACTTCATTTTATATTATATGCCATATAGTATGAGGATAGTATATGACGTATAGCATTGATTGTCAAATTTTATAAATGAAAGTTGTTATTATTAGAAAATAATATTTGAAGATTACAAGTTTTATTGTTATAGTATGTGCTGAAGGGCAGTATCCATTGTGAACGGCACCTTCTAAACGCAAGATCCAATACGAACAAATATCTGCCTTGATCTTTATGACAGGGACGGAAGAAAACAATACGTTCAACAAGTAGCTCACTTTCAAAGTGAAGCTAGCACCTCTTGCCGAGTTATGCAGGGGGCTTTTTGCTAACGAACGAAACACAACCCTTCTGTCCATTTTGGAACCGAGGGGTTTTTCTGTTTTCTTCCCTTAAAAAGGAGGACTACAAAATGAAAACGACAACAGATTTTTTAAAGATGAAAGCGGCAGGCGAGAAAATCGTGATGGTGACTGCCTACGATTATCCAGCCGCTAAATTTGCAGAGGCTGCTAATGTTGACATGATTCTAGTAGGAGATTCACTTGGAATGGTTGTCCTTGGCTACGATTCTACAATGCCAGTGACTGTAGCAGACATGATTCATCATGCAAAAGCAACTCGACGTGGGGCGAAGGATACTTTTGTGGTAGTTGATATGCCATTTGGTTCCTATCATGGTGATGTCAATGAAACATTGAAAACGGCCATTTATATGATGCAAGAAACAGGTGCTGACGCCTTAAAAGTAGAAGGGGCAGGAGATATCATTCCGGTCATTCAAAAACTTACAACTGCAGGTATTCCAGTGGTTGCTCATTTAGGCTTACTGCCACAATCAGCAGGCGTACTTGGTGGATATAAGGTGCAGGGGAAAACGGCTGAACAGGCAACAAAACTTATTGAGGATGCCAAGCAGTGTGAAGAGGCTGGTGCATGTGCAGTCGTCTTGGAATGTATTCCACATCAGCTAACAGAAATTGTGTCAGCTCATCTTATCATTCCTACCATAGGTATTGGTGCAGGTGTAGAAGCAGATGGCCAAGTGTTGGTTTATCATGACATGTTAAGCTATGGCTCACATCATGTGCCAAAGTTTGTTCAACAATTTGCCAATATGGGGAAAGAGGCAAGTGAAGGAATGGTTCGCTATGTGGAAGCTGTCAAAGCAGGTACTTTCCCAGCACAGAAGCATTTCTTCACAATGAAAGAGGATGCATTAGACCAGCTATATGGAGGCGTCCAATCATGAAGGTCATGACAACGATACAAGCATTAACCGCTGAAATTCAAGCAGCTAAACAAGCTCATAAAACGATTGGCCTTGTTCCGACTATGGGATATTTACATGAAGGCCACTTAACATTGGCTCAAACAGCACGTGCAGAAAATGATTTAGTTGTCATGAGTATATTCGTCAACCCAACACAATTTGGACCAAATGAAGATTTTGAAAGTTACCCACGGGATTTGCCAAGAGATATTGCGTTAGCAGAGTCTGTCGGCGTAGACCTTGTATTCGCACCAAGTGTTGAAGAAATGTATCCGCAGGATGGTGGAATTCGTATTCATGCGGGTGAACAGGCAACGATTCTTTGCGGAGCAAGTCGTCCTGGCCATTTTGATGGTGTGCTACAAGTTGTAGCAAAATTATTCCATCTTACACTTCCCACTAGAGCATATTTCGGCCAAAAAGATGCCCAGCAGGTTGCCATTATTACAACAATGGTCCGTGATTTTAATTTTCCTTTAGACATGCGCGTCGTACCTATTGTCCGAGAGGAAGATGGATTAGCAAAGTCTTCTCGCAACATTTATCTAAGCGAATCGGAAAGAGAAGAGGCTCCTGCCATTCATGAAGCACTACAATTGGCTCGGGATAGCTTTTTAGCAACGGGAGATGTTAGGGAAGCATTAGCAAAGGCCAAAGCTCATATTCAAATACAAACTCATGGCCGAATTGACTATATTGAATTATTAGCCTACCCAGATTTAACACCAGTGACTGAAACGACACAACAAGTATTGTTGGCAGCTGCTGTGTATATTGGGAAGACACGCTTAATTGATAATAGTATCTTTACTGTGAAAGAGGGACTATAAATATGTTACGAATGATGATGAATAGTAAAATCCACCGTGCAACAGTGACACAGGCAGATTTAAATTATGTCGGCTCCATAACAATTGATGAGGACATACTTGAGGCAGTTGGTATGCTCCCAAATGAAAAGGTACATGTTGTTAATAATAATAATGGCGCTCGTTTTGAAACGTATATTATTGCTGGTGAGCGTGGTTCAGGTGTAATTTGTGTGAATGGGGCGGCAGCCCGACTCGTACAGCGTGGCGATATTGTCATTATTATTTCCTATGTATATGTGGATAATCATGAGGCTAAGGATCATAAACCGACTGTTGCCATTATGGGAGAAGATAATTCGATTAAAGAAATGATTTCTTATGAACCAGAAGCAACAGTGATGTAAGACAAGAGAACGTTTTACCATGATTCCAGAAACAAATGAGTAAAGTGGCTGGAAATCGATATCAAAAAGGAGGATGGCAAGGCTCATGACTGTAGCCGATTAGCCCATCCTCCTTTTTATGTAATCAAAACCGCTACAAAAGTACTGGTAAAATTTTGTTTTTCTAACTATTAAACTAGTTTGTGAAATTAAAATTTTACAAATGTTCTAGTATTTTATGAGATATTTATGTAGAATTTAGTTGTTAGTACATCATTTTACTAGTGGAGGTATCATTTGTAATGGAAAATAAACGTAACAAATTTTTAACAGCAACTGCAGCAGCATTGGCTATCACAGCGGTAGCAGCAGCACCAGCATCAGCAGCTAGCCCATTTTCGGATGTAAAGGAAAGTCATGCAGATTATAAGGGCATTTCGACACTTTATGCGGCAGGTATTATTAGCGGATTCCCAGATGGTACATTCAAACCTGATACAAATGTCACGCGCGGACAGGCTGCAAAAATGATTGCAGGCGCATTAAAGCTAGACACGAAAGAAGTTGTGAATCCAAACTTTAAGGATATTGATGCAGCTAATCCGTATTACGGCCCAATCGCTGCATTAGTAGTATTAAAAGTTGTTTCAGGCTATGGAGATAATACATTCCGTCCAAACCAAACGATTACACATGGTGATTTGGCAAAAATCTTGTCATCTATTCCTAATTTACCAGAATTAGAGAGTGCTAAAAATCATGAAGCTAGTAAAAGTGTAACACGTGGACAACTCGCAACATTGATTGCAGAAGCTCTAACTAAATTAAACCCAGAAACGCCTGAAAAACCAGAAGATGCATTTACATTATCCATTTTACATGTTAATGATACACATGCTCGTGCAAATGAACTACCGAAATTAGCAACAGCTGTAAAAGAGCAACGTGAAACAAAGAAAAATGTTTTAACTTTACATGCGGGTGATGCATTTAGTGGTACATTATACTTCAATGAGTTCCATGGGCAAGCAGATTTAGCGCTATTAAATGAAATTGGCTTTGACGCTATGGTATTTGGTAACCATGAATTTGATTTAGGTTCATCACCTGAAGGACATCAAGCACTTGCAGACTTTGTTAAAGGTGCTAAATTCCCATTTGTGGATGCCAATACAGACTTTTCAGCAGATGCAAAATTTACAGGTTTATTTACAGATCTTATTTCAAGTGAACCTGAAAACGGTAAAATCTATTCAGGTATTGTAAAAGAAATTGATGGAGAAAAAGTTGGTATCTTTGGTTTAACAACAGAAGAAACTTTGGATATTGCTTCTCCAGGTAAAGTGAAATTCACTAACTATATTGAAGAAGCGAAAAAAGCAGTAGCTGCTTTTGAGGGAATGGGCGTTAATAAAATTATTGCTTTAACACATATTGGCTATAATGATAATCCAAATGTGGATAATGATATTTTACTAGCGAAAAACGTACCAGGCATCGATGTAATTGTTGGTGGACATGACCATACTAAATTAGACGAGCCATTTGTTGTAGATACAAACACTGTAGGCGAAGCAAAAGATGCAACATTAATTGTACAAGCTAATGAGTATGTCAAATTTTTAGGAACATTGGATGTCACATTTGATGGCAAAGGTGTTGTCACTGAGTACGGTGGCGAATTAATCGACCTTGGTAAAGTAGCTGAAGATAAAGCATTAGTAAAATTACTAGCGCCATATAAAGCAAAAATTGATGAAGTTAACAACAAGGAAATCGGTGTGAAAATTTCTGAGGAGTTAGCAAATCCACGTGCAACTGAAACAAACTTAGAAAGTGTACGTAGCAATGAAACAGCGTTAGGTAATATTATTACAGATGGTATGTTGGCAAAAGCACAAAAATATACAGATAAAACAGTTGTCATGGCACTACAAAATGGTGGCGGTATTCGTGCAGCAATTCCAGCAGGCAATATTACGGTTGGACAAGTGATTACAGTATTACCATTTGGTAACACATTAGCATTAATGGATACTACTGGAGCTGAGCTAAAAGCAGCATTTGAAGTTTCCTTAAAAAATGCACCTAAAGAAAATGGTGGTTTCCTACACATTGGTGGAGCGAAATTACAATATGACTCATCAAAAGAAGCTGGCTCACGTGTTGTTTCAATCGAATATTTAGATAAAGCAACTGGCAAGTATGTTGCTTTAGAAGATAATAAAACATATACAGTAGCAACGAATGCCTTCACTGCTAAAGGTGGAGACGGCTTTGATATGTTTGCTAAAGCATATGAAGAAGGTCGAGTAACAGATTTAGGTTTATCTGATTGGGAGAACCTACAAGAGCAATTATTATCATTAAAAGAAGTGAAAACAACTGCTGAAGGTCGTATTGTTGATGTTGCAAAAAAGAAATAATACTTTCTAAAAAATAGCTTGAAAACAACATCATCTTTAAAATATGTCACAAGGCTATTTCCGCAACCTTAAAGGATTCCCTGAGGTTGCGGTTTTTTAATTTATATGGAGCAAAAGGAATTGCCTATTAGAAGACGTGTAGGGGAGAAAGGATGCTGCTGAACCAAATATATGATAAAATTCTTCTTATCTAATGTGAACTGTGAGTTGAGATGTATGATGGAAAGTCAAAAATATGCCATTGTGGATTTGGAGACAACGGGTCATTCACCAGCGAATGGGGACCGGATGATTCAAATTGCCATTGTTATTATGAAGGATTGGGAAATTGAGCGTACCTATACGAAATTTATTAACCCAGGCAAAGCCATTCCTACTTTTATTCAAGATTTAACGCATATAACAAATGAGGATGTAAAGGATTCATACCCTTTTGAGGAACATGCGGATTACATATATGAGCTACTGGCTGATTGTGTGTTTGTAGCCCATAATGCCGATTTTGACTTATCATTTTTACAGGCGGAGTTTAAACGGGCAGGCCTTCCAAAGTGGCAAGGTAAAAAAATGGATACAGTAGAGCTAGCAAAAATTTTGTTTCCGATGTCACTCGGCTTTAAGCTAGGAGACTTGGCGGCGGATTTAAATATAGAGTTGGCCAATGCACATCGAGCGGATGATGATGCTCGTGCTACAGCAGAGCTGTTCAAATGTTGTTGGAAAGAGCTACTAAGTCTGCCTCAACTAACATTAGAACAAATGCATAAGCGTTCTTTTCGCTTAAAATCGAATATTTCACAGCTTTTTTTCGAGGCACTGCAAATAAAACGTCAGCATAAAACAGGCAATGAAAATGTGCACTATTACCGGAATTTTGCGATTTGTAATGGTCGTAATAAACATGACAATGCGTCAGAGACGATTGATTATCCGCAAACAGTGGCAGATAAAACGGCCTTAATGACAAAGGCTCTACCCAATTTTGAAGAACGTCCAGCACAATTTGAGATGATGGATACGATTTGGCAAGCACTACATGAGCAAAAGGAATGTGTAATTGAAGCTTCCACGGGTATTGGCAAAACGGCAGGTTATTTACTGCCAGCCATTGTATATGCTCGTACTGTCCATAAGAAAATCGCGATTAGTACCTATACATCCTATCTACAAGAACAGCTTGTAGAGGAGGAGCTACCAAAGATAGAGAAAATCCTTGGTACAAAAGTAAACATATGCGTACTAAAGGGGATGCAGCATTATATTGATCTAGATCGTTTTGAACAATGTATGGCATATGGTGACGAATCCTATGATGATACTTTTTCTATTTTACAGATTCTCGTTTGGCTGACGAAAACAGAGACGGGTGTGCTAAGTGAGCTGAATGTATCAGGTGGCGGACAACTGTTTTTAGAGAAAATCCGCAAAATACCAAATGACAAACCATCTAAAGGCTTTGATTTCTATGAACAAGCTCTAAAGAACAGTGCATTTGCTGACTGCATTGTGACAAATCATGCTATGGTTTTAAGCGATTTGGTTCGTCAAACGCCGATATTTACACAAGTAGATGGATGGGTAATTGATGAAGCACATCAATTTATTCAGGCTGCGATGCAACAGGATGAAATAGTCTTCTCCTATACGCAATGGAAATATATTTTCGGTCAAATTGGCACAATGGAGGACACAGCACTATATCACCTTTTTTGTGAAGCGGCAAAGAAAAAACAACGCGTATCGATGCAAAGTTTACAGCGACTGGATGCTCAGTTTATCCGGTTACAGCGTGCATTTGATGAGACCATTCAACGAACAGTTCAAAGCATGCAGCAGCATATGAAAGGGAAGCGAGCTAGCAGCAAATGTACCTTGTTTATAGAGGATGTAACGCTTGCCAAAGAGTCATTTTTACATGTAAGCAAACTAACTCAGCAATGGCTTGATCTTGCGACTGAAGCAGCTCAAGGATTTGAAAATAATATTGAGCAATTAGATAAAAATGATCTTTATGTTGTATCCGAATGGCATTATTGGATTCGAGAAGTAAAAATAAAAATTGCGGAATGGGAAGACATATTCCTGTCACCACAGGACGGAAGTTCAGTTTGGCTAGAATTTGATGTTCGAAGTGTTCCTGGCAGTTTACATGTTTTTAAAAAACCAGCCAATGTAACACCCATTATTGAACAAGTATTAGCACCTCTTCGCAAGCAAGCGAGCATTATATGGACATCAGGCACATTAACGGTACCAGGCAATGAGCGTTTTGTTACACGACAATTAGGAATTTCTGATAGCGTTGAAGTAATAAAATTACAAGCACCGCCAGCCTATTATGCGGGTGCAAAGGCATATATTGTCACTGATATGCCAGACATTCAGCATGTTAGTCAGGAAGAATATATTGAGGCAGTTGCTCATGCGATTACGAGAACTGTTAGAATGACAGAAGGTCGTTGTTTTGTGCTTTTCACAGCCCAGGATATGCTACGGAAAACAGTCGAGCTCATTCAAGATAGTGAACTTTTAGATGATTATATGCTTTTTGCGCAAGGTGTTACAGGTGGTAGCCGTATGCGCATTCTGAAATCATTTCAAAAATTTAGCCATGCTGTTCTTTTTGGAACAAACAGTTTTTGGGAAGGTGTAGATGTTCCTGGAGATGCCCTTGCCTCTGTTATTGTCGTGCGGCTGCCATTTTCTTCACCAGAAGAGCCTATCTTTAAGGCAAGAGCTCAGCATCTTACAGCGCAAGGACGCAATTCCTTCACGGAGTTGTCATTGCCTGAGGCTATTATGCGCTTTAAGCAAGGCTTTGGTCGCTTAATTCGTTCCTCTCAAGATAAAGGTGCTTTTATTGTCCTCGACCGTCGAATAACAAGCAAATCCTATGGCAAAGAATTTATAAAAGCACTACCGCCAATCGACGTAAAGAAATTGCAGCTACCCGAATTATTAAAAGAACTGAACCATTGGCAAAAATAGAATGGACCCCTTTTAGCATGAGCTAGAAGGGGTTTTTAAATGGCTTAGACGTTTCATCCTATTGTAAGGGTTGTTTGTTGTTAGTTTGACCCTCAAAAAGGTTAGCGTTTCGAACAATTTTAGTAATATAGCTCATAACGATTTCCGTTGCTTGTTGAGCATCATAGCTTTTTCGATTATTTAAAAGGTTGGTAAACATACCTTGCCAAATTAAGAGTGTGATTTCATTAATAGCATCCACGTTACCCTCTGTTAAGTAGCCCTCCTTTAAAGCAATTTCTAACATAGAACGACCTCGTTTTGTCAGGCTGTGCTGAAACAATATAGTCTTTAAATCATCTGGAATATTAATTAAATCATTGGGGTAAAAGTTATAATAATTTTCCAATAATTTTTCTGGTGTTTCTCCTAAATCCATAATAAAGACGGCATGAAAAATCTGTGGCTGTTTGAAGGAGTATTGGCAAAAACATTCCCAAGCTAATAAATATTTATCAATAGGATCTTTGCCTCTTTCTATGTAACGCGCAACTTCGTTCGTATAGTCTTGCATACATCTCATTGATGCAAAAAAGAGGAGATGAGAGATTTCTGAAAAATAATTGTAAATGGTTGCACTGTTATAACCAGCCTTATCGGCAACCTTTCTAATCGTCACATTCTCCAATCCTTCTTCTTCTATAATTTCTGCCGTGGCGTCTACAAAGTATTTCCACATACGACTCCTTTGTATTTCCTTTTTTTTCATAGTAATGTCCCCCCGACGTACACTGTCCATGTAAAATTATTAGTTAAATTCATATATTTACCATTTGTAAGTTAATTTAAACTTATTATAGCATAACAATTTTGCTTTACATCTTCCATTATAGCATCAGCTTTTAGCATTTTCAGTGTTGTACATCGGAATTTCAGATGATATACTAATCACAATTATTTTATAATCATGATTAGTAAATAATTAAGATTCTGAATAATTAGATAAAAAGGGATGCTAGAGCAATGAGTTTAAACACAAGAGGAGGATTTATTCAATGAGTAAAAAAATTGTGACACAATTTGAGTGTACATATGAAACAATCGAAAACACATGGATTGAATTAGCAGACGGCACAAAACTTTCTAGTCGAATTTGGTTACCGACAGTAGAAGCAGGACAAAAAGTACCAGCTATTCTGGAGTATATTCCTTATCGCAAAACAGATGGTACAAGAGCAAGAGATGAGCCAATGCACGGGTATTTTGCGGGACATGGATACGCCGTTGTTCGAGTAGATATGCGAGGGTCAGGTGAGTCAGATGGCTTATTAAAAGATGAGTATTTAAAGCAAGAGCAGGATGATGCACTTGAAGTAATTGAATGGATGGCTAGCCAAAGCTGGTGTAATGGCAATATTGGGATGATGGGGAAATCATGGGGTGGATTTAATTCTCTGCAAGTAGCTGCTAGAAGACCAAAAGCGTTAAAGGCGATTATTACAGTAGGCTTCACGGATGATCGCTATAACAATGACATTCACTATAAGGGTGGTTGTTTGTTAAATGATAACTTCTGGTGGGGCGCCATTATGTTAGCGTACCAGCTACGTCCGATTGATCCTCATATTGTTGGCGATAGCTGGCGTGAAAAATGGATGCAACGTTTAGAAAATATGCCTTTATGGATGGCACAGTGGATGGAGCATCAAACAAGAGATGACTACTGGAAGCATGGTTCAGTTTGTGAGAATTATGATGACATCGAAATTCCTGTTTTTGCACTAGATGGTTGGGAAGATTCCTATACGAACACAGTTTTAAGTTTAATGGAAGGGCTTTCTGTTCCTAGAAAGGGCATTATTGGCCCATGGGCACATGTTTACCCACATGATGGAGTTCCAGGTCCAGCAATGGGCTTTTTACAAGAGGCCGTGAAATGGTGGGATCATTGGTTAAAAGGAATTGACAATGATGTAATGGACGGACCAATGGTGAATGTTTGGGTTGAAAAAAGCATGGAACCATCTGTTAAGAAACCAGTCAGCCATGGCTATTGGGTTGGACTCGAATCATGGCCAACAGTGGCAGAGGTACAAACGAAGGCGTATCAACTGACACATGGAAAATTAGTAGAGCATCGTAGTGATCACCAAGAACAGGTACAATTAAAAACACCACAAAATCATGGTCTATTATCGGGAGAATGGATGGGTGCTGGAGTACTAGGCGAAAGTCCAGCAGATCAACGAGTTGATGACGGAATGGCCATGATATTTGAAACAGACATGCTAGAGAACCCACTAGAGATTGTGGGTTATCCGAAGTTTGAAGTGGAATTAATGAGTGATAAACCACATGCGATGCTGTTTGCGCAGTTGTCAGACGTTGCACCAAATGGAGCTGTTACTCGTGTGTCCTATGGCGTGATGAATTTAACACATTTGAATGGTCATGATCATGTAGAATTATTAATTCCTGGTAAAAAAGTGAAAGCCTTTGTGCAATTAGATTGCTGTGGACATCAATTTAAAGCGGGGCACCGTTTACGCTTATCATTAGCAACAACGTTTTGGCCAATGTTTTGGCCGATGCCAGAAGACGCTACATTGACATTAAATCTTGAAACAGCTACTTTCACATTGCCAACCTTCCATGGACATCAAATAGCTGGACCAAATATGAATCCTGAAAGTGCAACATTAACACCTATAACAACGCTCCAAGAAGGAAGAGTGGATCGTTCTATTTCATACGACATTTTAACAGATACATGGACATGTATTACTGATGGGGTTGGAGGCGTTTTTGGTGAAGGGATATATCGCTTTGATGATATTGATATCACGGTTGAACATAATTTGAAACGAGAATTAACCTTATCGAATGCTGATCCATTGTCAGCTCACTATACAATCTATCAAAAAATGAAAATAGGTCGTGAGGGTTGGTGGATAGATGCTGATATTACGGTTACTAAAACATCTACTCTAGAAAACTTCCAAATTATTGGGGAGATGGCGATCAAAGAAAATGACAAACAGGTCTTCCATAAGGAATGGGATCAAAAAATTAAACGTCATGGCTTGTAAATAACATATAAGGGGTAAACATATGGAAGCTAAGTTAAAAAAGAATACAGCTACTTTAGTTATTTTAGCTGTTTCAGGTGCATTAATTTATGCATTACCTTATTTTAGAAATTACTATTATGATGTCTTTCTCGATGCATTTCATTTGACGAATACTCAAATGGGGACTCTTGGTAGTGCGTATGGTGTTTGTTGTTTAATTTCCTATATATTTGGAGGTTTTTGTGCAGATCGTTGGAAAACGAAATATTTATTAACCATTTCTCTAGTTGCCACAGGGTTATTAGGTTTTACATTATTACTGTATCCACCATATCCAGTGCTTCTCCTCATACATGCTGCTTGGGGAATCACATCCATCATGACGTTTTGGGGAGCATTAGTAAAAGCAGTACGTTCTTTAGGTTCTGAAAATGAGCAAGGAAAAGCTTTTGGTTTTTTTGAGGGTGGTCGTGGTGTAACCAATATCATTCAATCTGCTGTGATTTTAGGGATATTTGCTTTTTTTGCGAAGCATATGAGTGATAAAATGGCACTCTCAGCGGTTATTACGGTATATTCGGTTATTTGTCTTTTGTTGGGATTCATGATTATGATGCTTTATAAAGACCCTGATCAAGGAACCATCAGTCGTGAGGACAGGGATGGGAGTAAATCATTTGACTGGGCAGTCCTATGGAAAGTGTTAAAGATGCCAACTACTTGGCTTGCGACTATTCTTATTTTTACGTCTTATGCGATGATTATTAGTTACTATTACATCACACCTTATGCAACAGCTGCATTTGGTGCATCTACGTTAATCGCTGCGGCTTTGGGCTACTTCTCTCAGTATTGTAGACCAATTGGCAGTTTTAGTGCAGGCATTATCGGTGACCGGATAGGTGTGTCTAATATGGTGTTAATTGGCTATATATTATTAGCACTAGGCTTAGTAGGGCTCATTTTACTGCCCGGCAAGGCCTCCTTTATCCTTATGCTTTTAATATTTATAGGGATTATTTATACATCAATGTATGCTTTACAGGCAATGCATTTTGCTATTTTAGTAGAAGGAGATTATCCTGTAGAATCAACAGGTACAGTGTCCATGCCGCTAATGATTATTGGCTATAGTGGGGAAATCTTCATGCCGATTATTGCAGGGGCTTGTTTAGATTATTGGGGTGGCACAGCAGGCTATAAAGTATTTTTTGGTATTTTATTAGGTTTAGCTATTGTTGGCTTCGTTACAGTAGTCATTTGGCAACGTGTGACGAAAGAAAAACGCAAGGAAATTGCATTGCAACGAAAGCTTGCGAAGGACCAGGTGCTTACCTAGTTTAGCCAAAAATAAATAATAGAATGGCTCCATTGAGGCAAAAAGATGACTTTGGTAAAAACCGAAGTCATCTTTGTCGTTTAGAGGAGGCTATGCAGTACTTACAGAAGGAAAAGAGCCATCATAATAGGGGGGATGCCTCTTGGTTAGTCTCCCAATTTATATCGTCTTGAAAATATTCTACACGGTTTCTACCATGTTCCTTTGCTTTATATAATGCTTTATCACATCTTGATAATAAAGAATGAATGGTATCGCCCATGACAAAGCTTGTCACACCAAAGCTACTCGTTTTGTGATGAACAACTGGAAATGAATGTTGTTCTAGTTGCTGTCTTAGATTTTCTGAGAGATGCACAGCATCCTTTAAGGGAGTGCGTGGACAAACAACTAAAAATTCCTCGCCACCCCATCTACCAACCGTGTCTTCTACTCGTACATAATTTTTTAAAAGGTCTGCTGCATGACGTAACACAAGATCACCCACTTGATGTCCGAATTCATCGTTCACAGCTTTAAAATGATCAATATCTAACAAAATAATCGAAAGTGGTGTGCCACTTCCTGTAGCTTGCTCAAATTCTTTTTCTAATACGTCATCTAAGCGGACACGATTTGGTATTTGAGTGAGACGGTCCGTATTTGCCAATGCTTCAAGCTCAAGCTTGGCTGATTCAAGCTCTTTTGTGCGTTCCTGAACTTTATATTCTAATGTTTCATTTAATGTTTCTTGCATGATTTGATGTTCTTTCTTAATGATGTTGATTTTATCACCCAATGCTAATGATAAAAAAATGGATTCGAAAATAGCTCCAATAGCTGGTACTTCCTCAAAAATTCGTGGATGGAATGGGATAATACTTAAAAAGGCCAGCGCTTGAACAATGATAGAGCTTAGTAAAACTGTCCAACCAATGATATAGTATCGAGCCATCTTTTGACCTTTTCTGAAAACAAAAATGCCAGACAGCCATAGAAAGATAAAGACTACTACTGCAAAGGTAGTTGTGAAATTATTGATGAGTGCGACGTCTGGGAGAATAAATGACGCCATTAAAGAACTAATTGTTATCCACAATAGTAATTTTCCGATTTTATGGAAAGACGGTAGAAATGTCTTTAACTCCAGAAACTGAAGACAAAATAGAAGCATAAATAAAAGCAGCAAATTGCCACTAATTGTTAATGATTTAATAAAAAATTCCTTCGACACCCATGTGCCCAATAACTCAATGTCTAGCGAATTTAAAGTTGCTTGATAGAAAATAAAGCTCAGCATATATAAAACATAGAAAAAGTAAGCTTTTTCCTTCAATGAAAAAAATAAAAATAAGTTATAAATTAATAGAGCAGATAAAAAACCATAGAAAATGCCAGTTAAAAATTTATAGTCACTGATTTTATTCGTAAAACTTAATTCCGTATATAAATAGGAGGTAATACTTAGGGGTAATGCTCCATCTAACTTGATAAAAATTTCTTGAGTAGAAGGGTCTTGGATGTGAAATAAATTAGACCTAGATGGAAGAGATTGTTCCCCTAGATTATCAATTCCCCTACGTTGCACATCATAGGATCCATCCGCTTTGACCAAGAACAACTCAATACTATCTAATTTATCGGTCACCTCTAGCCAATAGGGTTCCTCTTTATCCAATAAAATATCTTCCATAGATAAGCGCAACCAAATGGTATCTTTAGTATGCCAAAAGAAGGGATAGGGTTGATTGCTCGCAACAAAGAGATGATCATAATTGCCGTTTAATATTTCTTCAATAGAGACCTTTTTAGATGTATCTCGAAAAATTTTATAATGTTCTCCTAATATTATAGGGTCTACTAGCTCATCTGTTGGACTCATTGCACTAACAGGTGGTATAAGGATGACCAAAGATAGGGTAAAACAAATCAATAACATGATTTTTCTAATCATTTTGTTTTTCATCAAAAATTCATTGCTCCCATTCTATAGTTACTAGGTGAAATTGACTAGCTGCAATATTTGTTTAATTTTCTCTTTTTAGAAATTTAAGTTAATTCATACCTCCTTATTATAGACCATAACAGCAAGATTGAGGACGAAATAATGGGGACTTCCTGATAATATGAGGCCTAGTAAACGATATGGAAGCTTTTCATATGTCAAAAATACAGATTTTTAATGATTTACATTTCTCACAGGAGCTTTTATTTTTAGGGAGCGCTTGTGATGGTTTATCGGTACTCCTATTAGAAAAAGCAGGTTTTCAGGCGATTGGCACTACTAGCAGGGGGGATTGCGAATTTACTTGGCTATGCAGATGGTGAACGGATTGATTATCAGCGTCATTAAGCTATTATTCAAGCTATCGCAGAGCGAGTAAACATCCCAGTAACAGGGGATATTGAAGCGGGATATGGACATGATGAACAAAGCATTATTAACAATGTATGAAGGACAGCAGATGTCGGAGTAGCCGGAATTAATATTAAAGATTCATTCAAACATCAAGCAAAATTAAGAAGTCTGACTGAATACTGTCATTTATTCACAAATATGAGGGCCATATTAGATAATCGCGGTTATCGAAATTTTTTTATGAATGCTAGAACAGATACGTATTTCAGTTAGAGCAGCCATTTCACGAAACGATGACTTGAGCCATCGCTTATGTAGAGAGTGGAGCAAGTGGTATCTTTATCCCAGGCTTAACAAATGGCCAAACTTTAAAAAAATTAGGGGTATGGCGGATAGTTTTGGCAATGCATTTTCAGATAAAATCATTGCCTATTTAACACAGCATGCTGCACAATTAGTAAAAAATCAAGATACATCTTCTTTATATGTATAATCTATGAAAATGAGGGGAGCTATTCGTGGACAATCCAATTAATTTATCCTTTGAGGAGAAGTGGGAGAAGATTATAGCTTGTGATCAAACTTTTGATGGGCTATTTTATACGGCGGTTAAAACGACTAAAATTTATTGCCGTCCTTCCTGTAAATCAAGAAAACCCAAAAAGATGAATGTTGAATTTTTTCAATCTATTCAAGAAGTCGAGGCGGCAGGCTATCGAGCATGTAAACGATGTCAGCCTGAAATTGAATGTTCACCGCAAACACAATTGATTCAACAGGTAACGTCTTTTATCATCAATGCGTATAAGCAAAAGGTAACCTTGCAGGATATGGCAGACCATGTTGGTATTAGTCCATTTTATCTTGAACGGCTATTTAAACAAGTGAAGGCGGAAACTCCTCGAGCTTATCTTGAAAAAATAAGAATTGATAAGGCGGCTCACCTATTAAAGCATACAGACTATACAAGTTTGGAAATTTGCTATGAAGCTGGATTTCAAAGTCCCTCTAATTTTTATAAAGTGTTTCGACGATTAAAAAATTGCTCGCCCACAGAATATCGAAATCTTTGAAGGAGATAGACTATGAACTGGATAAATCACACTGATTATTTAGAAATCGAACTTCCGGCGGAATTTAGTTTTACAGAGTGTTTGATTTTTTTAAAGCGATCCAATCAAGAAATTCTCCATCAAATAAAAGAAGGTGTCCTCTTAAAAGTATTAAAGATAGAGGATCAGCTCATTTTATGTAGAATAAGTGAGCAAGCTTATAAAATGAAAGTAGAATTTCCGATGATTCAGCCATCGGTTAATGAAAGAGAAAGAGTGGTCCACTATCTTAAAGAATGGTTTGATTTAAATACTGACTTGGCTTGTTTTTATCAGATGGCTAACAAGAATAACATTTTACAGCCCTTGATAGAAAAATATAGTGGATTACGTTTATTAGGAATACCTGACTTATTCGAGGCACTTGTGTGGGCTATTATTGGACAGCAAATTAATTTAACGTTTGCCTATACACTTAAAAAGCGATTTGTTGAACATTTTGGAGAAAACGTACACTTTGAAGAGGAGAATCACTGGTTATTTCCAACACCGGAAAAAATAGCGTGTATTCAGGTGGAGGAATTGAGAATGCTCCAGTTTACGCAGAAAAAATCAGAGTACATCATTGATATTGCGAAAATTATAGCGAATGGTCAATTGGCAAAAGAAAGGCTACATCAAAAAAAAGATTATGAGGACAAGAAAAAAAGTTTAATGGCTATTCGAGGCATTGGGGCCTGGACAGCCGATTATGTGCTAATGAAATCTTTACAAGAGCTATCTGCATTTCCTATAGCAGATGTGGGTCTACATAATGCACTAAAAATGCAATTAGGTTTGGAACGAAAACCTTCAATGGAGGAAATTTTCCATTATTCGCAACATTGGCAAGGATGGCAGGCTTATGCCACCTTTTACTTATGGAGGTCACTATATGAAACGGTTTAAGTTAGATTATCAATCACCGATTGGCATGATTGAAATTGAAGGAAATACAGAAGCAATTGATGGCATTAATTTTGCAGAACGAGAAGAGCTCATCCATGCTCCTCAACAAGACACACCTACAGTGTTGCTGGAATGTTTAAAGCAAATACATGAATATTTTATCGGTGAACGTCGTGAATTTTCTTTTTCTTATGTTTTTAAAGGAACGGACTTCCAACAAGCCGTTTGGCATGCATTACCTAATATAGGCTACGGTGAAACAGCCTCTTATAAAGATATTGCAGTGGCTATTCACAAAGAAAAAGCGGTGAGAGCTGTTGGTAGTGCCAATGGTAAAAATACTATTAGTATCGTTGTTCCATGTCATCGAATTATTGGCTCTAATGGATCTTTGACTGGATATGGTGGTGGGATTTGGCGTAAAAAATGGCTTCTTCAACATGAACAATCCCATCATTTAACGAGCAATACTAAATAAGGTTAAATGCTCTTAGTCCAATTGGACACCTCGCCACTTCTGCCTGTATAAAAAAGTGGTTATTGCAAAAAATAAGACCGTCAAAACGGCGGTTTTAATGACTAGTCTTTATCATTTTATCGCTTCTTATGACACCTCTCTGCTAAAAAAATTAGCGTGGAGTAAAAATGATAAAGGAGGTGTACTCATGAGCGTGCTCTATAGAATCGCATTAGTGTTAGTCATTATTGGTGCAATCAACTGGGGACTCATTGGATTCTTTAGATTTGATTTAGTGGCTTATTTGTTTGGCGGCCAAACAGCGGTTTTATCGCGATGGATTTACGCACTAGTCGGCATCGCTGGTTTAATTACCTTACCAATTCTGGTGAAGCGATTTGAAGACGAAGAAGACGTAGATACTTATACACGTATCGATAGAAATCCTAGCTATGGCATGGAGGCTGGGGAAGAAGCAGATTTCACTGAAGTGAAGAAGACAACAGAAGTGAAAAAAGTGGAGAAAAAAGATAATAAGTAAGCTTATGACAAAAACTGGTGGCCATTATTGGTTCGTCAGTTTTTTTCAAATAGGGAAAAACTCGCGTAGTCTGTTCAACGACTACGCAAGTTTTCATTATTCTTGATTGCTTGGAAAGGCAAAGGAGGATGTAGTGTCACCACCCTGTGCAATCCATTTCTCTGAAATGGTCTTTGTTTTCGTAAAGAAGCGTACTTGATCGGGTCCAAACATATGCCCCTCACCAAATCTTGAGCGTTTCCAGCCACCAAAATTATGATAGCCTACTGGAATGGGGATAGGTACGTTCACGCCAACCATCCCTACTTCAATTTCAGTAGTGAATTTACGAGCAGCTGCTCCATCATTCGTAAAGATTGTCACGCCATTACCCAATTCATGTGCATTTATTAAGGCAATCGCTTCATCTAATGAACCTACACGGACAATATTACGGGCTGGTCCAAAAACCTCCTGCTCATAAATTTCCATACCTGGTTTAACATGATCGAGGAGCGTAGGACCGAGATAAAACCCTTGTGATTGCTTGGAAATTTCCGGATGTCGTCCATCACAAACGATGGTTGCGCCTTCCTCTAAGCTACGATCAATATAACCAATAATTGTTTCCTTCGAATGCTGTGTAATAACTGGACCAAAATCAACGTCGGAATCTGTATAAGGCCCCACTTTTAATTTGGCAATTTTTTCAGCCAGGAGCGTGACTAATTTATTCGCTGTATCCTCTCCTACAGGAATAATGGTAGAAATAGCCATGCAACGCTGAGAAGCCGCACCATAGGCTGCACCTAAAAAGGCATTTGCGACATGCTCTAAATCCGCATCTGGCATGACAACCATATTATTTTTCCCACCGCCTAGCGCAGTCACCCGTTTCCCAAATTTAGAAGCCGTCGCGTATATAGTTTCTGCAACTGGAGTCGACCCTACAAAGGATACAGCTTCAACTTTTGGGTTTGATAAGAGCTCATTGACGGCATCTTTATCACCGTTAATGACTGTCCATACGCCATCCGGTAAACCTGCCTTTGTCCATAGCTCTGATAAATATAATGCAGAACAGGGGACGCGTTCAGACGGTTTTAAAATGACGCAGTTTCCAACGGCTACAGCCATACTTGTGATGGCTAGTGGGACCATAACAGGGAAATTAAATGGTGAAATGGCAGCCACTACGCCTAATGGAGCTTTGGAAGAATAAGCGTTGATTTGACCACCTACATTAACCGAATACTCACCCTTTAGTAAGTGTGGGGCATTGATGGCTAAATCAACCGATTCTAAACCACGTGCAATTTCACCTTTCGCATCTTCTTTGGTTTTGCCACTTTCCTTACAGATTATATCGATGAGCTCATCCATATTGTCTGTCAATAATTGGCGAAACCTGAGCATGATTTCTGCACGTTTTCCAACGGATAATGCGCGCCATGCTGGGAAGGCTTTTTTGGCAGCAGTGATTGCTTCTTTTACCTCATCTTGTGTTGCTAGAGAAACCCGCGCAATGACGGAACCCGTACTTGGATTGTATACATCAGAAAAATATCCGCTTTTTCCCAAAACAGTTTGTCCATTGATAAAATGGCCTAATTCTTGAGTATCCGTATTTGTTACCATTGAGCTGTCCTCCTACAATTTTATAGAATGTAAGGCTTGAGTGAATTTTTCCACAAGGAAGTCGATCTCCTCTGAGGAGACAATTAGTGGAGGAGAAAGCGTTAAAACATTATTGTAACCTGCCACAGTTACACCGTTTTTTCCAATAATTAGCCCATGTTCTTTACATTGCGCAATGACTTTATTAACAAGTGTGACATCTAGTGGAATTTTGCTCTTTTTGTCTTGTACAAGCTCTATACCTATCAAAAGTCCTTTTCCACGAATATCCCCAACAAACGGGTTCTCCTTTAATTCCTCTCGTAAAGTTTTCAGGAGAGTATCACCTAACGTAGCCGAATAGTTAAATAAATTTTCCTCTTCCATAATTTCAATGTTTTTCAATGCCACGGCACAAGCGGCTGGCGAGCCACCAAATGTGTTAACATGGCGGAAGAAATCGTAATCGTCATTCCCTGCAAAAGCCTCATAAATTTCACGTCGAACAGCAGTAGCAGATAGTGGCATATAAGCGCTTGTTAAGCCCTTTGCCATTGTCACAATATCAGGCTGGACACCATAGTTTTGGAAACCAAAAGCTTTACCCGTACGCCCAAAGCCACAAATCACTTCATCCACAATTAATAATGCACCATGTTTTTCACAAACTGCTTGCACCCCTTGTAAGTAATTCTCATGGGGCATGATCACACCGCCGCCCGTTATGATAGGCTCCATGATGACAGCAGCAATGGACTCTGACATTTCCCATGTCATCACATGGTCGATCGCTTGCACAGATGGCAATGCACATGGATCCTTACTTTGAATATGGTCTTCATTGGCGCGATATGAGTCAGGTGGCGTGACATGGATAAAACCAGGTGCTAATGGCTCATATTTGTATTTTCGCTGAGCTTGTCCAGTTGCCGCTAAGGCTCCCATCGAGCTACCATGATAGGCACGATAGCGGGAAATAATCTTCGTTCGATTGAGCTGTCCTTTTTGTTGGTGATATTGTCGAGCAATTTTGAAGGCAGCTTCATTTGCTTCAGAGCCACTGTTCGAGAAAAAGACGACATAATCATCTCCTAAAAGCTCACTAATCTTTTCACTTAATTGAATAGCTGGGATATGTCCGACAGATAACGGTGTATACGTATTTTCTAGTAATTGATCATAGGCAACTTTAGCAATTGCCTCTCGACCATAGCCAACATTTACACACCATAAGCCCGCCATAGCATCTAAATAGCGTTTTCCTTCTATATCGGTAATCCATGCGCCCTTAGAAGATTGGACAATCAACGTTGCTTTAGGGTTATATGGCTTCATGGCGTGCCAAACAAATTGTTCGTCTTTGACTTGCCAATTCGGTCTTGTTACATTGGTCACTACACTCACTCCTTCTATACAGGTAATGGCTGAGCATGCATACGTTTTGAGTCTAATGTGGACAACAAAAATGCAAAGTCGACCCCATTTGTACTTTATATGTATGCCTTAAGTGTTTTAGAAGGAATATTTTATGAAAGAAAAGTCGGATATTTAATCTATTGATGTGTTAATACGTCCTCAATTAAAAAGGCAATATATAGATTGGTCTTTGTAAAGGGATTACTTAAGTCCATATCTAATAGCCATTCAATTTTTTTTATTTTATAAAGAACGGTGTTGCGATGAATAAACTGTCGTTCACTAATCCTACTTGTACTGCCATTTTCCTCAAGAAAGATGCGTAAAAATGGCACATAATCTGTGTTGTGCACATCATCATAGTGATAAAGTTGACCTAGTATATCGTGGCTGAAGGATTTCATGAGTGATTGATTTTGCACAGCCATAATAATTTTATAGGCACCTATTTCCTTATATTTGTATAAAAAACGATTGTTGTGGAGCTGAGCTAAATGAATGACCGTTAATGATTCATCATAACTTTTACGGACATTTTCAAGCTCTTTATGGTAGTTTCCTTTTCCAATAATAATATCCAAGTAACCATTTTTTAACGTGATTTTTTCATAGATTTCTTCAACGATTTTTGAGAAGGGTATATTCGGTGTATTGATCTGTGTTTTATCAATTAAAAAGATGAGGTAGTTTTTATGTTTTAATTTTAAGAAGCGTTGATAGTGATTTTGAAAAGCGAACTGCACCAAGACCTCATATCGATCGATGGAGGCTTGAGTGCCGACCGTTGTACAAGTAATGATGGCTAATTCTCTCCCTTGGGGAAAACCTAGCTGTGCTAGTTGATCTTTCATTGCATTAGCGTTTTGTTTGTAATGGAATAATAAATTGAACAGAACCTTTTCTTCGATGGATAGCTCCTGATGGTGGTTGGCAATAAACTGAAAGGTCGTTTTTAATAGATCAGCTATTCTATAATTCCATGGCATTTGAAAAATAGGGAAATCATTTTGATTGGCAAAAGAGATGACAGCTTCTGGAATATCAGGAATGAATGGACCTGTATTAATAATAAAACCAGCTACTTTTTTAGCGTAGGCTTGTTTCACAAGTTGTTCTAATGAATCTTCGTCTGCATCTAAATTAATACCAGTTGTGACGACTAATTCATTGGGTCTACAAAACATGATTAAATCATTGCTTTCAACAACATTAATACCCGTAACTCTTCGATACGTACCACTATGTCCAGCGACTAATGTGAGCATTGGGAATTGAACTCCCTCCACAATTTTACGAATCGTCCCCATATTTCCCCCCCCTTAATTATGAACATAACTTACCATATATGATGTGCAGTTGCACATATTTTTTTAGTTTTCTATCCATATCTCTCAAATTATATCTATTTTAAAATGTTTAATAACTACTGTGAAAGAGAGGACTTGCATATGTATAAATGTAATAGTAGACGATTGCAAGAGTTAATTGAACAATTTAGTCAATTTGGGGCTACTGATAAGGGTGGCGTCACACGTTTGTCTCTTTCGGATGAGGATGTATTAGCAAGAAACTATTTTTGTGAGTGTTGCGAAGCTTTAGGTATGGACATTCATGTGGATGATATGGGAAATATTTATGCGACTCTTCCTGGGAAAAAGGATATGCCACCAATCGTGATGGGTTCTCATTTAGATTCGGTGGAAAAGGGCGGAAAATTCGATGGTGTATTAGGCGTCTTAACAGCTATTGAGGCCATTCGAACTATCAAGGAAAATGAAATTGAAGTAGATATTCCGCTTATGATTGTCAATTTCACGAATGAAGAAGGGGCTCGTTTTGACCCAGCAATGATGAGCTCAGGGGTTATCACCTCAAAATTTGACAAAGAAAAGATGCTACAATCCACAGATAAAAATGGTGTTCGTTTCCATGAAGCGTTACAAGCGAGTGGATATGAGGGAGAGCAAGGCAATCGTCTGAAGGAAGCCCTCGCTTATATCGAATTGCATATTGAGCAAGGGCCAGTGTTAGAAGCCAAACAACGAGAAATTGGAGTTGTAGAAGGTGTGCTTGGTATGGTTTGCTACGAAATTACAATTACAGGGCAATCGAATCATGCTGGTACGACACCAATGGCAATGCGGAAAGACCCTATGATTGTTGCATCAACGATTATAACTGAATTACATGAGCAGCTAGGAAAGATTGATGAGCAATTAGTGTTTACATTTGGTCGTATGAACGTGGTTCCTAATATTCACACAGTCATCTCTAATAGGGTGACATTTACGATTGATTCACGTCATCAAGATCCTGAGGTGATGGAACAGGTTGAGGATATTCTTAATGCGCTACCAGAAACCGCAGGAGGGTGTAATATCCACCCTGTAAAGCTGTGGGGGAGAGAAACCGTACATTTTGATGGAGCCATTTGTAATGAAATAGAAAGAGCCTGCCAGAGCTTCGGTTATACCGCTCATCGCATGTTTAGTGGGGCAGGGCATGATGCCCAGTATATGGCAAGTATGGTTCCGTCGGCCATGATTTTTGTTCCAAGTATTCAGGGGAAGAGTCATTGTGAGGAAGAGGAAACAACCTTTGAGGATTGTGCAAAGGGAGCAGATATTTTACTAGAAACGGTTCTAACGCTACAAACAAAATTTAGTATGGGCGAAACTTATACATTGCATTAAACATGAAGTATTCTCGAATTTTGTGATGAAGGGTGAGGGGCACAGTGAAAAAAATTATTAAAGGTGGAAGAGTAGCTACTGCTGCGGATGCATTTGAGGCAGATATTTTAATTGATAATGGAAAAATTGTGCAAATCGGACGGAATTTAAGTGAGGATGGCGCTGAAACCATTGATGCAACTGGTAAATATGTATTGCCAGGGGGGATTGATCCTCATACACATTTAGATATGCCATTTAATAATACGGTAACAGATGATGATTGGAAGTCTGGTACGATTGCGGCGGCTTTTGGTGGGACAACTACTATTTTAGATTTCTGTCTAACAGCTGGTGAAGAAAAATTATCAGCAGCTATAGAAAAGTGGCATGACAAGGCCAAGGGAAAGTCTGCTATTGATTATGGATTTCATTTAATGATTGGCGATTTAACGCCTGAAACCGAAGCCGAATTACCTCAAATTTTAGAGCAAGAAGGAATTACCTCTGTCAAAGTCTTTATGGCCTATGCTAAAGAATTCCAAGCCTCAGATCGAACACTCTTTAAGGCGTTTAAAATTGCCAAAGACCTTGGAGCGTTGGTGATGGTCCATTGTGAAAATGGCTCTGTGATTGATGAGCTTGTTGAGGAAGCAAGACGTGCAGGTCATAAGGAGCCGATTTATCATGCTTTAACTCGTCCGGCCGAATTAGAGGGAGAGGCAACAAAACGTGCCATCGAGTTAGCACACATTGCTGGAGCAAAGCTATATGTAGTGCATGTAACATGTAAAGAGGCGGTGGATGAAATTATTACCGCTCGTGAAAAGGGCTATGACGTCTATGGTGAAACATGTCCACCCTATTTAACACTCGATCAATCAGCTCTTGCACAGCCAGGCTTTGAAGGAGCTAAGTATGTTTGGTCACCACCCCTTCGTCCAAAATATCATCAAGAACATTTATGGAATGCCCTGAAGGCGAAACAGCTTCAGACAATTGGCTCTGACCAATGCTCCTTTAGCTTTAAGGGGAAAAAACAATTAGGCCTAAATGATTTCTCAAAAATCCCAAATGGTGGACCTTTCATTGAGGATCGTTTCAGTATTTTATATTCTGAAGGTGTTGCAAAAGGTAGAATTACGATTCATGAATTTGTTGATATGATTTCTACAAGTGCTGCAAAAATATTTGGTTTATTCCCTCAAAAGGGAACAATCGCCATTGGCTCTGATGCAGATATTGTTATTTTTGATCCAGAGGCAAAACGCCAAATTTCGGCTAAAACACACCATATGAACGTCGACTATAACCCATATGAGGGATGGGAAGTGACTGGCGAGCCTGTTAGTGTGCTAGTACGTGGCGAGTATGTCATTAAAAATAAAGAATTTGTTGGTGTACTAGGTAGCGGACGATATATTAAACGTCCATTAAAAGCAGTAGCTGCGGAAGCCTTGAAGATCTAGCTTCCTTCCGTTTAGAACCGATTGTTTTGGCTGGAGAACAAAACAATCGGTCTAGTAATTGGGTGCACGGAAAAAATGAACACATGAGGGGGATGTGGAATGGTTCCGATTCAAGAAAATGCGATGACCGTACAGCTAAAACGTAATTTTGTGGAATTAAAAAACAAGATGACAAAGAATGAGGCTATTGAGGAAGCCAATCGTTGTCTCTATTGCTATGACGCACCATGTATTAAAGCGTGTCCGACAAGTATTCAAATCCCAAATTTTATAAAAAAAATCGCATCTGGTAATATGAAGGGTTCTGCTACGACTATATTAGAAGCAAATCCTATTGGTGCTAGCTGTGCAAGGGTTTGTCCAACAGAAGAACTATGCGAAGGAGCGTGTGTTTTAAACTCTTCAACAAAGCCAATCAAAATTGGGGAGTTACAGCGGTATGCAACAGATTGGGCAATGGATACGAATGTCCAGCTATTTAAACAGGGGCAAAGTAATGGACAGAAGGTAGCCATTATTGGAGCAGGCCCTGCTGGTTTATCGGCAGCCAGAGAACTCAGCCGTTTCGGTTATCAAGTAACCATCTATGAGACCGAAGCGAAGGCAGGTGGCTTAGGGAGTTATGGGATTGTAGCTTTCCGATTACCAAACGATGTTGTAGATTGGGAAGTGGAGCAAATAGAACAGCTTGGAGTGGATATTCAAACAAATACGACGGTTGGTGTCGACATTACTGCGGATGAAATTTTGGCAGAATATGACCATGTTATTTTAGCTGTTGGTATGGGGGCTGTTCCAAATCTAGGCATTGAGGGTGAAGATTTAGAGGGTGTCCACGATGCTATTGAGTTTGTCAGAAAAACAAAAATGGGACCGCTTACAAATGATATCGTAGGAAAACGTGTAGCTGTTATTGGTGCAGGAAATACAGCCATTGACGGTGCTACAAGTGCGGTGCGTTTAGGTGCAGACAATGTCCAAATACTTTATCGAAGAACGCAAAAGGAAATGACTGCCTATAAATTTGAGTATGAATTTGCTAAGCAGGATGGTGTGGAATTTAAATGGCTCACAGCACCAAAGAAAATTATTGGTAATGAGGCTGGTAGGGTGACAGGCATTGAATGCGTGAAAATGAAGCTTGGGGAGCCAGGACCTGATGGTCGACAAAGACCAGAGGAAGTGCAGGGCTCTAATTTTATCCTTGAAGTGGATGCTGTTATTAAAGCTATTGGGCAAACCCGTTTTGTTTCATTAATTGAAGCATTCGGTTTAGCGCATACAAATGGGGTTGTTGATATAAATGAGACAACGATGCAAACGTCTAATGACAAAGTATTTGCATGTGGAGACGTTGTCTTTGGCAATGGACAGGGAGAGGCGATGGTGGTGACTGCTGTACAGCAAGGAAAAGATGCAGCATACAAGATTCATGAACGTTTAAGAAAACCAAGTGAGATTGCATAAGGGGGGAACTTACATGGCAGACTTACGCATTAACTTAGCAGGCATCCAATCGCCGAATCCATTTTGGTTGGCATCCGCACCACCTACGAATTCAGGTTATCAAGTACAACGCGCATTTGAAGCTGGTTGGGGTGGTGCCGTGTGGAAAACATTGGGGGAGCCCATTTTAAATGTATCTTCACGTTTTGCGGCTGTTAGCTATAACGGTCAACGTGTAGCGGGCTTCAATAATATTGAATTGATTACGGATCGACCGTTAGAAGTGAATTTACAAGAAATATATGAGACAAAAAAGAAATTTCCTCATCACGCGATTATAGCCTCTTTAATGGTGGAGCCAAAGCAAGAAAAGTGGCATGAAATCGTAAAACGTGTAGAAGATGTGGGGGTTGATGGTCTTGAGCTTAACTTTGGTTGTCCACATGGGATGGCAGAGCGAGGGATGGGCTCTGCCTCTGGTCAAGTCCCTGAACTGGTGGAAAAGCAAACATACTGGGTAAAGGAAGCAGCACGTACACCGGTCATTGTGAAATTAACACCAAATATTACGGATATTACAGTTACGGCAGAGGCGGCTACTAGAGGTGGAGCAGATGCCGTAAGTATGATAAACACGATAAATAGTTTAGCAGGTGTAGATTTAGATACTTGGAATACAGTTCCTCATGTTGCTGGTAAAGGAGCACATGGTGGCTATTGTGGCCCAGCTGTAAAGCCAATTGCCCTTAATATGGTGGCAGAATGTGCTCGCAATCCATTAGTCAATGTACCGATTTCGGGCATTGGCGGAATTTCTAATTGGCAGGATGCCGCAGAATTTATTTTAATGGGTGCTACAGGCGTTCAAGTTTGTACAGCAGCAATGCACCATGGCTTTAGTATTGTGGAGGATATGATTGATGGGTTGAACAATTATTTAGACGATAAAGGTTTAGCTTCCGTCATGGATTTAGTAGGTCGCTCCGTTTCAAGATATTCAAACTGGGGTGATTTAGACTTAAATTATAAAATTGTCGCAGAAATTAATAATGATGTTTGTATAAATTGTAACAAGTGTCATATTGCTTGCGAGGATACATCACATCAATGTATTGATCTTTATACTGAAAATGGACGTCCATTGCTAAAGGTTCGTGAAGAAGACTGTGTAGGTTGTAATTTATGCTCTATTGTTTGTCCAGTGGATGGTGCAATTTCTATGGTTGAACGAAAATCAACCGTTCCACCAATGACATGGAATGAACGCCAAACGCTCATTAGTAGTCTCTCAAAATAAAGACTTTTCATCTTTATTCAGTAGTAGACATTTATAGGGGGAAGCTCTAGCCTTTCGAACACCAACTGAATGAAGATAATGAAGAAAATCGAAATTCCACCTTCCTTCATTAATTGGCGATGGAGGAAGGAAAAACTTCAAGTAGTTGTCACGGAAATTAAAAAAAAGGAGAGAAACTTTATGGAACGTGACGGGAATTATTTAAAATCCCCAGATTTACTTCCAGTGACACATCAACAAAGAAATATTGGAACATTTGGTTTTGCGGTGATTTGGATAGGAATGGCGATTGTTTTAGCGGCTTTTGCAATCGGCGGTTCAGCAATTACCAATTTATCCTTACCAATGGTTATTTTAGCTACGTTGGTAGGTTCCTGTTTGATCGGTATCTTTATGACGTTAATTGGTGATATAGGTATTGAGCATGGATTATCATTCCCTGTTTATATGCGTGCACCATTCGGCACATTTGGAACTCATATTCCTTCACTTGTAAGGGGCATAACAGCCGCATGTTGGTTTGGTCTTAATACGTATTTTGGAGCATTAGCCATAAACGGCATTTTAAATTTATTGTTTGATTTTGATAATTGGTTTATTTGTTTCCTTGTATTTGCGGCGCTTCAACTCTTTAATACCTCATTAGGCATTAAGTCTATTGAGCGCTTCGCTGATTTAGCAGCGCCTGTCATTATTTTGATTTCTTGCTGGATGTATTACACATTGGCGGATCATGCCACATCACAAGGGAAAAATATTTGGACGTGGGTGGAAACGCCAACAACGGGCTTTGCCGCCTTTACAGCTTTTATGGTAGTGGTCATGGCAAACATGGGCTTTTGGTCAACGCTGGCAGCAGATATGCCATCATTATCTCGTTTTTTTAAAGCACCTAAAAATGAACGGAATTGGTTCAAGCGGAATAAAACACAGCTTGTAGGCTCCTTGATTGTTATGCCAATAACGAACACATTTATTGTTACAATTGGTGCAGTTTGTTATATGGCAGTAGCATCTGCTGATCCCATCAATGCTTTACAACAAAGTGCAAGTGGTTTTATTTTAGGTATCCTTTTGCTGATGATTGTGTTGGCACAATGGTCAACGAATACATCTGCTAATGTTGTGCCGGCTGCTACTATTTTCTCGAATATTGGTGGTCCAAAAGTACCGTTTTGGGTAGGGGTTGTTATTGCGGGGATTATTGGTATTCTTGCACAGCCCTGGAGTTTATTTAATGTGATGGTCAATGTTCTATTGATTATAGGTGGAATATTAACAGCGATTGTAGGGATTTTATTTGCGGATTATTATCTCATTCGCAAACGACGTGTACATGTCAAAGAACTGTATGAATTAGATGGGCAATTTAAATACTATAAAGGTTTTAATTTCGCTGGGTTAGTGGCCTGGGTAATCGGTGGTGCCGTTGCCAATATTTTTTCCGCTTATTCTTCTTTAGTAGGTTTTTTTGTAGGTGCAATTGTCTATTATGTGTTAGCAAAGTATTGGTGGTTTAAAAAGTATCCTCAAGCTGAGTTAGAAGATCCAAGTGATGCGAAGTATTTAGGTATTACGGTCGGACATAATTTGGATGAACTATTTGGTCAACAAGTCCCTGCGTTGACAGACCAAGAGGAAGAAGAGCTTGTGGAGCAATCAGACCCTCTGTTAGAAATAAAAGGTGCCGAATAAGTGAGACTACATCAAGACATTTTCAAAAGAAGGTGAGGTGATGGCATGTCTGAATTCCAACAAAGCACAGAGGAAATCGAAAAAGTAGATCATTATTTAGATAGTGGCTTTAAAATCAAATATGTCTACGAAAATTTAAGTGGGATGTTTGTAGAATTCGCTCGTCAGGAAGAAGTGACATTACTACAAATTCTAACGGCAGATGCACGAAAGTATTTCACAGCAAAATTACAGGAACAAACCCTATTATAATAACAAAGTAGCCTCTATTTCATTGGCCGATGGTGGAATAGAGGTTTTTATGTTTGCGGGTTTGCTATGCAACAACAGTAAGCCTTTATGGGAAGGCAAAAAGGTGTCTCTAAGAATTTGTAAGAGACACCTTTTTTTATCGTTTATTCATTTCGCTATTCTTTCGACCATAAGCCAAATAAACAATCAAGCCGATGATGAACCAAATACCACATGCAATCCATGTAAGAATAGAAAGCTGTGAAATTAAAAAGAGACATAATAAAAATGATAAAATCGGTAGTACTGGGAAAAATGGTACTTTAAAGCCTCCAGAAGGAATATTTTTATTTTTTCGTAAATACACCACACCGATGGATACAATGGTAAACGCCACTAATGTACCCATATTGACTAATTCAGCAAGCTTAGAAAGTGGCACAAAACCTGCACAAAAAGCTACTAGTAATGCAAATATCCATGTGTTTTTGACAGGAGTTTTAAATTTGGGACTTAGCTCAGCCATGCTTTTGGGCAGTAAACCATCACGGCCTAAGGCATATAAGAGTCGCGTTCCTCCATAAGACATAACTAATATAACGGTCATCATTCCTACTACGGCACCAAGGGAGATAATTCCCGCAATCCAATCTTGGTGGACAAGCTGCATCACATAGCTAACGGGGTCACTTACATTTAAGGCATGATAGGGAACAATCCCCGTTAATACCATTGATACGGCAACATAAAGCACGGTACAAATGAGTAAAGAGCCGATAATGCCAATGGGCATGTTCCGTTGGGGATTTTTTACTTCCTCAGCAGCCGAAGATACCGCATCAAAACCTAAATAAGCAAAAAATACAAGTGCCGCCCCACTGAAGACGCCGCTTATGCCAAATGGTAGAAAGGGCTCCCAATTAGTAGGCTTTACATAAAATACCCCTACGCCAATAAATAGTAAGATGACAGCTACCTTCAAGAAAACCATCCAGGAATTGAATCGAGTGGATTCTTTAATACCAAGCGTTAATAAAAATGCCGTAGCAAAAATAATAAAGATTGCTGGTACATTTATATATGTGCCAGCAGCAGGAATAAAGGCTCCTGAAATTGCTTGAGGTAGAACGATATGAAAGCCGGCAAGAAGTGAGTTTAAGTAAGATGACCATCCTGTCGCAACAGCAGCTACAGCCAATCCATATTCCAAAAGCAAAGCCCATCCTACTAACCACGCGACAATTTCGCCAAAGACAATATAGCCATACGTATAGGCGCTTCCAGTTACGGGGACACTTGATGCAAATTCGGAATAACACATGCCTGCAAAAGCACAAACAATGGCGGCAATAATAAAGGAAAAAACGATCCCAGGTCCCGCATGCGTTGCTGCCACCGTTCCGGGCAAGATGAAAATACCCGTGCCCACGATGGCACCAACTCCTAATAATAGAAGATCAAAGGCACCTAACGTTTTCTTTAGTTGAATAGTCCCTTCGTTTTGTAATAGTTCCTCGATTTCCTTTTTTCTAAATAATAGTTTACTCACAGTTACTCCTCTTTTTCTTAGAAATATGTGAAAATATTATACTTTTTTGATAATTGGGTCAATCTTTTTGCCGAAATAAAGCGAAAAAACTAAAATATTTAGAAATTTTAGAATAGGAATATTGGAAGCTGTTCAGTATGCCAAATCTATCAAAAAAACATTATTTTTTGTTTTTCCTAAAAATACAATTGTCTTTTTAAGAAAAATTGATTATGATTTTAAAGTATATTCAACGTAGATAGAACAACAGGAAAAGAGGCGTTATGGAGTGGCCAACAAAGAATTACAAAGAGGATTAGAGGCACGTCACATCCAAATGATCGCGCTTGGCGGTACGATTGGTGTGGGCTTATTTATGGGTTCGGCAAGTGCCATTCAATGGACAGGACCTTCTGTACTCCTTGCCTATGGAATTGCAGGTATTTTTATATTTTTCATTATGAGAGCAATGGGTGAGATGCTTTATATGGAGCCAAGTACAGGCTCTTTTGCAACATTTGGCTATAAATATATACACCCTCTAGCAGGCTATTTAACGGCATGGAGCAACTGGTTCCAATGGGTAATTGTTGGTATGTCAGAAATTATAGCTGTGGGAACATATATGCAGTATTGGTATCCTGATTTACCAGCATGGATACCGGGTCTCATTGCGATGATCATATTAGGTGTGGCAAACTTTATCTCGGTTAAATCTTTTGGTGAATTTGAATTTTGGTTCGCCATGATTAAAATCGTAACGATTATTTTAATGATTGTAGCAGGCGTTGGCCTGATTTTCTTTGGCTTTGGTAATGATGGTATTGCGATTGGCTTATCGAATCTATGGAGTCATGGTGGCTTCTTTACTGGCGGCTGGACAGGCTTCTTCTTTGCATTATCGTTAGTAGTCGCAGCATACCAAGGGGTAGAGCTTATTGGGATTACAGCAGGGGAAGCAAAAAATCCACAAAAGACAATTACGAATGCCATTCAAAGTATTATTTGGCGTATTTTAATTTTCTATATCGGAGCCATCTTTGTCATTGTGACAGTGTATCCGTGGGATGAATTGGGTACGATCGGTAGTCCTTTTGTAGCGACATTTGCCAAGGTAGGTATTACTGCGGCGGCAGGTATTATTAATTTTGTCGTTATTACAGCTGCTATGTCTGGCTGTAATAGTGGTATTTATAGTGCAGGACGTATGTTATATACTCTTGCAATGAATGGACAAGCACCTAAATTTTTCGCGAAGCTTTCCAAAAATGGAGTACCTTTATTTGGTACAGCTGGCGTGTTAATTGGTTTAGTGGTTGGTGTCATTTTAAGCTATATTGCACCACAGAATTTATTCGTCTATGTGTATAGTGCAAGTGTTTTACCCGGTATGATACCATGGTTTATTATATTAATTAGTCAAATGAAATTTAGAAAAGTGAAAGGTGAACAATTAGCGAATCACCCTTTCAAAATGCCATTAGCCCCTATTACGAATTACTTAACGATTATCTTTTTAATCATGGTACTGGTTGGCATGTGGATTAATGACGATACGCGTATTTCTCTAATTGTAGGAATTATTTTTTTAATAATAGTAACAATTAGTTATTATGCATTTGGTATTGGCAAAAATCGATACAGTACAGATCAAGGTAAATAGCAAAAAAGATGTTTCTCTTAAAATAAGAGGAGCATCTTTTTTTTTGTCTATTTTTGCTAGCATATTTTTTACATAAATGTTCGTAAACGTGCCAAACTATAAAAAACTCTATGTGAACTGGTATTCGTCGGAATAAAAGGGGTTGAACGGAATGAACGAAATGCCTGAACAGCTTGTTGCTAAATTAAAGAAGGAAATTAATGATGTAGATGATGTAAAACTAAATATGATTGCTACAGAAGAAGGGGATGTTACCCTTATCTATTTTTCCTCTCTTATAGAAAAAATGACCTTACAAACAATGGTATCTATTCCGTTAACCAATAATATGAAACAAATTCATCAAATGGCTCAATATGTGGACCCTAAGGACATACAAGAAGTTGTCAAAAAACTGAATTCTGGGCAAACACTGCTGTTTTTTCATGAAACCAATGCGCTATTAAGTATGGATACGTATAGTGCTCCTACAAGGGCCATTACGAATACTGAAACGGAATCAACCGTTATAGGGCCTCAGGATGCATTTACAGAATCTTTGGAGACCAACATTTCTCTAGTGAGAAGACGAATTCAAAGTGCTCAGCTAAAAAATGAAAATCGTATTGTTGGTTCAGAGGCTAATATTAAAATTTCCATTATGTATATGGACAATATTGTGAATCATAAAAACTTGGATGATCTTAGAAATCGTATTGATCAGGTGGTATTTCCTTTATTTACGGATATATCGGTGTTGAAGCAATTAATTGAGGATAATCCATTATCACCATTTCCTCAATATTATATGACGGTACGCCCCGATAGTATTTGTCGCTACCTTATTGACGGCCGAATTGTCATGTTTATGGATAATAGCCAATTAGCAATTGTCTGTCCGACCTCTTTTTTTGAAATGTTCGTGTCGATTGAGGATTATTATAACCGATGGACAACAGCCTCTTTACTTAGAATGCTACGCTTCTTTGGTTTTTTCTTAACGATTATGATTACGCCCATGTATATTTCTGCTTTAACCTTCCATCCAGAAATATTGCCATATGAGCTTTTATTAAATCTTCAAGAATCAAGAAGTAAAGTTCCTTTTCCACCTCTCATTGAAGTGTTATTTATCGAACTTATTGTAGAGGTATTACGGGAAGCCGGTTCTCGAATGCCTGCCAAAGTCGGACAAACAATCGGTATCGTAGGCGGTATTGTCATAGGGACTGCGGCTGTGCAGGCAGGGCTACTTAGTAATATTCTTATTGTGTTGGTGGCCACTTCTGCACTATTATCTTTCCTACCACCGATTTTCTTGATGAGTAATGCTAGCCGATTTGTGCGATATATTTTCATTTTATCGGCTGGGTTATTTGGTCTATTTGGGCAAATGCTTGCCTTTGCTTGGTTAATCCATCATTTACTAAGTTTAAAATCATTAGGAACTCATTATATGACGCCAGGTATACCGAGAAATCCAACAGATTTGTTAGATAATGTCATCAGATTTCCTATCAACTATTTAACGAAAAAATCTGGCATTTCAAGGGCTCAGAAAAAAACGACAGAGGAGAAATGAGGTAAAAGACTTGAGCGCAGCTAACGTAAAGATGTTAAATCGCTATCACGTCATTTTTTTGGCCCAGAGCATTATGGTAGGGACCGGCATACTATCATTGCCACAAAAATTAAGTGCTATGGGCTATACCGAGTGGTTTATGCCCGTATTATTCGGTATTATCGCTACCTTAACTCTTTGGCCGATGATTTGGCTTTGCTCTAAATACCCGAATGAACATTTATTTCGTATCAATGAAATTCTTTTCGGGAAAGTCTTAGGGAAAAGCCTTAATCTCTTGTTTGTCATTCAATTTATTATCTTTAGTGCAGGAATTATTAGCAACTATATGCATCTCATACAAAGTACAGCGTTACAAGAGCAAACCATCACATTGCCTGTGCTGTGTTTCTTACTGTTGCTGATATATATTGTAAGTGGTGGTATCAAATCTATCGCCAGATTTTGCATGATGAGTTTTTTTATTACAATCGGCATGTTCTATTTTACACAGTGGGCTATTGAAAAAGGGGAGGTAAGTCATTTACTCCCTTTATTCAATTTTAGTGGGCTAGATTTCTTTAATGCATTTAAAGAAGGGTATTTATCAGTCCTTGGCTATGAATTAATTATGTTTTACTTTCCATATATAATCGATCAAAAAAAAGCCTTTCGTCATTCATTGATTGGTATTTGGATTAGTATTCTCCTTTGTTTTTTCACGACAGTAGTAAGCGTCATCTATTATTCTGAATGGCAGTTGAAAAACGTAGAGTTTTCCGTTTTAAATTTATTTAAAGCCGGCGAACTTACCTTTGTGGAACGAATCGATATTATTGGTATAACGTTATGGGTATTTTTAATATTATCCACGGCCACTGCCTATGTGTGGTGTGCCAAATTAGGCGTGGATACGTTGTTTAAAAAGAAAAATAGTTATCAATTATATGTGATTGCCGCTATCATTTTTTTGATTATTAGAATGCCATTTTCTCGAGAATTCCAAGAGAAACTTTTTACAGCAAGTAATTATATTGGGTATATGCTAATTATTTGGCCAATCTTCTTAAGCATGATTTATATAGTTCGAAAAAAGAAGGTGCAACAATGAATAGAAAGCTTCTACTAAGCATCACACTTGCGCTTTTATTATTATTAGCTGGTTGTTCAAGAAAAGAGTTGAAGGTACCTTTAGAGGATATTGGTATGGTTGGGATAATGGCTTTCGACTATATGGATGAAGATCAAATGAAATTAACGGTCGCTATTCCTCAATATTCCCCAGAGGCACAACAAAAAACACAAATTTTTTCGGTGTCTACAGATCTTGTATCGAATGGCATCGTAGAAATCGAAAAGCTTTCGGATAAAAAAATTGTCTTTAACCAATTACGAGTTGTGCTGGTTAATGAAGATTTTGCACGAAAAGGTGAGATACAAAATGTCATTCAGCATCTATACAGGAATGCTGAGGTGGGCAATAAAGTCCTCATTGCTATTGTGAAGGACAAAGCAGAAGCCATTATAAAGGGAAATTACCCGGATAAACCAAACATTAATATTTACATTAATGATTTATTGGAACCCAGTATAAATACAGCATTTAATCCGAATACGAATATTCATGATTTTATGTATACAATAACGAATCCTGTGACGGATACAATCATCCCATATCTTGAAAAACGCGATGATAAAATTGAAATTAAAGGTGTTGCTGTTTTTAAGGGGAACCATATGCATGAAGTGATTAAGCCTGAGGAAGCGTTGATTGTTCAAGCATTACTAGGAAGAAAAAGTCTCGCACCTCTCCATTTAGATCTACATGAGGGATATGGGGAGGAAAAATTGATGATTGATTTAATTGAGAGCTCTATTAAAATGCAAAGTAATAAGAATGTTGACTCACCAAAGCTCATCATTCGCCTAAAGATTAAAGGAACGTTAAGCGAATACAAAGGGTCGAGAGAATACGAGTTGAATACGATTGAAAGCATTAGTCGGTTAGAGAAGGATGTAAATAAGCAGCTAGAAGAGGATATTACCAAGTTTTTAGATAAACTAAAAAATATGGATGTCGATCCTAGTGGGCTAAGTGAAAAATTTAGAATGTACTATCATGGCAAGTGGACGACCAAAAAAACAAGGGAAGTCATTAGCAAATTACAAACAGAGGTACATGTTGAGACGTCGATTATTAGTACTGGTACGTTAAAATAAGCAGGACAATCCTTATGCTGAAGTGGATTGTCCTTTTCGTTTGTTTAAGATTTTCGCATAATAAAGCTTAAATGTCTGCCTGCCTGTTTGTCCTGACGATAGGAGAAGCCATCAGGGCTAAGGAATGTACAAGTGGCATCAACTTGGATTTGCTCAGATGGAATACCAGCAAGTTCACATTGCTTTTTCACAGTTTTTTGATTATCAATATGATATTTCTGCGTTGCTGCATTAAAATACATAAAATCGTCTGCATAACCAAGACTGCGGAACTTCTCATACACATCAGCATCTACCTCGAATTTTTGCTGGCTTAAAGCCATACCGATTTGAACGTGAAAATCCTCAGGTCGGCATTGTTCTTGTTCCAACAAATGCTGGAACAGTTTAGGTGTAATTTCTTTGGTAGTACCTTGCCAGCCTGAATGAATGACGCCCACTAAACCATTGACAGCATTATAAAAAATCACAGGAACGCAATCGGCTGTAAAACTGCATAATAATAAATTAGGCTCAAACGTATAAAGAGCATCTGTGTTTTTCACTGCTGTATCCATTTGCTCAGCGCCACGTCCTTTATCGGCAAATGTTACTCGATGAAAGTTGGCGCTATGTGTTTGCTCTGTACAAATAAAATCTTGCAGATTGCAGTTCAAAGTTGTGGCTAATTGTTGACGATTGTCAATGACATCATGGATATTATCGCAAGTATGCAAAGCCATATTATTATGCTCTAATTCCATTGGATCCTTTAAGGTAGTTCCAGCGATAAATTGATCATTATCTACATATATTTTTGATTTCATTCAATCACCCCGCTTTACTATATAAGATTCCACTACGAATGTATAGGTTCCACTCCCTTGAATATTTGTTACTACTTTCCCTTACCCTACTAGCGAACTTTTAGACATAATGAATAGATTTCTTCACATATAGTATGGGGAATCCTATGTGGAAGGAGAGAATAAAAAGATGCCTCAACTAGATATTTTATTAATTTGTCAATTAGGCATGGGTCTTTTCTGGATCATTACATATATTTTAGTTATTTATAAAGGATGGAAGGATAAAAAATACGGTATGCCAATGGTTGCTATTTGTGCCAATATTGCATGGGAATTTATCTTTACATTTCTTTACCCACAAAATGACCTTCAACGATTGATTACGCTCACATGGCTCGTTTTAGATGTCGTGATACTGATGCAATTTTTACGATTTGCGCCACCCGAATATCGAAGAATTCTCTCTAAAAAATTATTGTATGCCTCTTTTTTAGTCACTTTAATGTTCAGCATGTTGATGATTTTTGGGATTATTCATCAATTTCAGGATTATGAAGGGAAGTATGCAGCATTTTTGCAAAATCTCATGATGTCTGGGTTATTTATCGGATTATTATTACGAAGAGGGAATTTAGATGGTCAATCTATGGGCATTGCAGTCTGTAAGATGATTGGAACTTTGTTTGCTGCGATTGGCTTTTATCTCTATTTCCGTACACCGTTCATGACCATTATTTCTATGGCTACTCTTTTTTATGACTGTCTCTATATTTTACTAATTTACAAAATGAAGAGGAAATTATCGACGAAGTAGTGATTATTAGGTAACTATTGGTGGTTTATATAATTGGTAATATTTGTTGATTACAATGATATTGCAACTTGATGACAAGGTGCATCTTCATAAAGGTTGTTAAAAAGGGATTCGTCAAATTTTGTAGTTCATCTGTCATGTATTTGTAAAAATCCTTCCAAATATTTTGTGATGATTATTGCTCTGAAACTATTTACGATATTAGAAGAGCAAACAGGAAGGATGATAGACATGTTGAAAAAAATAAAAAAAGCAGCACTTGCTTCAGTTATTGCAGCTTCATTATTACTACCAGTGGGGGCAATGGCGGCTGAATCCTATACAGTCTCATCTGGTGACACTCTTTGGAAAATCGCTTTGAAAACGGAAACAGGAGTACAAGAATTAATTGATGCAAACCCACAACTTGCCAATCCAAATCAAATTTATCCTGGTCAAAAAATAATGGTCCCTGTAAAGGAACAAGCAAGCGTTGAACAAGAGGTCGTTAAACGGGTTAATGCGGAACGTGCGAAAGCAGGTCTTTCGGCATTACAAGACGATTGGGAGTTATCAAGAGTAGCTAAATACAAGTCGCAGGATATGCATGATAAAAATTATTTTGACCATACAAGCCCAACGTATGGTACGCCATTTACGATGATGAAAAACTTCGGTATTTCTTATCAATCAGCTGGTGAAAATATCGCCAAGGGTCAACGCTCGGCACAGGAAGTCGTTACAGCATGGATGAACAGTGAAGGTCACCGTGCTAATATTCTCAGCAAAAACTATACACATATCGGTATAGGGTATGTAGCGGATGGCAACTACTGGACGCAAATGTTTATACAAAAATAAAAGAAGAACTGCCCAAATCAGACGGATTTTGGGCAGTTTTTTGTTACTTCACAATTGATTGCTCCTAGAAGCTAGTATAAAAGCAATGCATTATTAACATATATCAGAGTGAAGAACTATTTAGAACGTACCTACTCTGAATAATAAAATCGACAATAGAGTAAAAGTTATGAGTATACTACAGCAACAATTAAAAAAGTCGAATCAAATTAATAATTTTATTAATTTTAACTGTAAAAGGCATCAGTACCAGTCAATGATGCCTTTTATGAGCTTCAATGATTTTTGAGGGCAATCGCCTTAGCGCGTGAGTTGACCCCAAGCTTACTATAAATGGTAGATAAATAAACACGAACAGTTCCTTCTGATAAATGCAGGCGCTTTGCTATTTCACGATTAGATATACCATCTACTAGTAAGCCATAAATATCCTTTTCTCGTTGTGTTAGCATTACTGGGGCTTTTGAATGGAATGTAGTACCTTCTTTCAGATAATTAAAATAAACAGTAGGGACGGAATCCCAACGTTTATGAAGCTGCTCGAAATAAATGGCTAATAGGGGTTCTAAATCCTTTTCATCTAAAAATGATCGAACATAATAGTAGGGTGCTGCAAGTACGAAAGCCTCGTGTAAAGTTTCTAAGGCAAGTTCTTGGTGACCTATATGATATTGGCAAATTGCTTCTAGTATTGTGGCTTCAATAATTGTAGCAATTTGCTCCTCCTGCTGTGCTTTTATTTTTACTTGGATCAAGCTCGTTAAGGCTTCGTTCGGCAGTTCCTTCAATAATAGTAAACGGGCGTATACGATGAGCCAGAAGGGTTGTTTCGTTTTCGTAGCCTGTAAGATTATCTCAGCCTGATGACTATCACCAGCGTTAATATGACAGTAGGCTAGCATAATTTGTATAGATGTACGCCAATGCTTTTCAGTGACATCCTCTAATAGATGGGTCAGCATAGCAAGAGCTGAACTTATCTGATTTTGCTGTATATAGATTTTTGCTTTAAGAAGATACATCGGAATACATAATCCAAGATCTTGTAATTGATGGCCTAACTTAAGCGCCATCTCAATTTCTTTATGAGTAAACGTTATTAGGTTGCGTTCATATAAAGATTCGGCGGCAACACCATAGCTAAAAGCGGTGACATTAGCAGTTTGTAAAGACGTTTCTCGAAAAAGCTCACTTATTACAGCTCCTTGCTCCATTGTTTGAAGCTTTCCTTTCGACCCAATGCTCGTTCGTAAAAGTTTATATTCAAAACTATTGTAGGGGATAGGCACATGATCCCATCTAGAGGGGATGTGTCCTTTTGCGAGCTGTTTTTTCATAATTTCTTCAACCATCTGTAAATCACCACCAGAGGCAACGATGGCAAAAGCCTTAGCACTTTCGTAAATATAGGTCATGGCCGCATGTTCCTCTTGCTCCATCCATTGTTCTGTCAGTTGGCGTAATTCAAGTTCCTCCATAAGAGATGACGCAGTTTCAACTTCCATAGTTGAAATCGAGGTTAAAAAGCCGATGACTAGCATTTCATAGGAGACTTCATATTGATCACGACGAAGCCGGTGCAACCACCGCATAAAGGTTGCTGTCTGACCTGATAAAAAAAGCTGAACAAGATGCTCGGTCATCCATGGCGTCGCTAGTTCGTATTGTCCATGTTTAAGTGCTAATTCAATGGCAGAAATATAATCCCCTTGACCATAAATGAATTGAGATGTTTCTAGAACAAGATTATGTATGTCCTGCTTCGAAAATTGTCTTGTTAATTCCATTTGCAAAGCTTCCGCTAATAAATGATGGTACCGGAAAATAGGTTGTTTGGATTGCAGCCGAATGGTGAAAAGTCCTTTAGCTTCCAAATGCTCCAATTGTTCAAGACTATTTGTCTGCGTTGTCAATTGATCACAAATAGCAGGATCCAACTCCTGTAATAGGGAAGTGCGCAGCAAAAATTGTTGTGTTTTAGATGGTAGGTTATGAATAATTTCTTGCCATAGAAATTCTGAAATAAAGGGCTGTGCAGTTTCTTCAAACGATCCAATTTCATGGTCATTCGCAAAGCTAGTTAACAATAATCCAGCTACCCAACCTTCTGTTTTATCTAAAATAGCTTGCAGCTGTTGGTGATTGAAGGTAGGGACATGTTTGCAGGAGAAAAATCGCTTCACCTCCTGTAAAGTAAAGCGTAAATGTCCAGAATGGATTTCATGTGTCCATTGCTTAACCCGCCACTTAGCTATTGGTAGTGAGGGGACAGAACGAGAGGACATATAAATATGGGCGTGACTAGGTAAATACTCTACGAATTGTATCATGAGTTGATGAATAACTGGATTCTCTATGACATGATAATCATCTAGTACAATCGAAATGGGCTGTTGAAGGACATTTATTTCTTCTACTAGAGAATAGATAAAAAATTCAAGCGTTGCAGAGTCCTGGGAGTTTAGAAGTGGTGTAAGAATTTGATGCATGTTACTTTTAGATGACCTAGCAATAGCATGTAAAATATATGTCCAGAAACGTATAGGATCATTATCAGCAGCATCTAGAGAGACCCATGCAGTGGTTTCTTTTTTATTTTTAAGCCAGCTACTTAGTATACTGGTTTTTCCATAACCCGCAGGAGCACGTAAAATGGTTAATTTCACATGTATATGTTGATCTAATAAATCGAATAATTGTGTTCTTTCAATTAAAGTGGGTGATTGATGTGGCATTGTTATTTTAGAAGATAATAATGTTTGAGGCATCTTAACTTCCTCCTTTAGTTCAGAAAAGTTCCACAATTTACATTGTACTAAACTATTATCATTTTTTCGTATGTTAATAGTCCTATCCTTTCCTTCTTTAATTATTTTAATGGGGTGGACATTCAAAACTAAGTCAAACGTTCTTCCTCTTTTTATCTTCAAATTTCAGCATGGTGTAGCGCATATCTTCCCCAAAAAACTAGCATTTAAAAGTAAAGCAACTAATTACAACTAGTTAGATTAGGTGAATGTACAAGAAACCTATTTCTGTGGGCATATAGTAGCCATATATGTCAGGGAGGTAGTTCAGTGTGAGAAAAGAACCGAAATTTTTGAGAATCAAGTTGAAATCAAATCCAGGTTGTCATTGCCATTGCTGCGGTTTTTGTTGCCCTTGTCGTTGTAATCACCCTTTTTTACCGGTACCACCAAGCTGTAACTATCTTGTCTATGTAACAGACGCTGGACAATTAGAAACTCCTGATAACAGAGTCTCAGTAATAGATACAGCAACCAATATGATAGTTGCCACCATTCCAGTAGGGACTGCTCCACTAGAAGTAGCGATTACACCAAATGGTGCGTTTGGGTATGTGCCAGCGCTTTTCTCCGATAATGTAACTGTGTTTAATACAGCAACCAATACGGTAGTCACTACGATTCCGGTAGGAGATGAGCCTCTTGGTGTAGCGATTTCACCAAATGGAGCACTTGCCTATGTTTCAAACCATGGTCCAGCAGCTAATTCTGTATCCGTTATAGATACAGCAACTAATACTGTAACTGCCACTATTCCAGTAGGGCTCCAACCTCAAGGTATTGCTTTTACGCCGAATAGTGCATTTGCTTATGTGGCAAATGAAAATTCAGGGAATGTATCTGTTATAAATACAGCAACCAATATGGTAGTTGCTACTATCCCTGTTGGAATCCGCCCAAGATCCATTGTTTTCACACCGAGTGGGCAATTTGCGTATGTGACAAATGAAAATAGCAATAATGTATCTATCATTAATGTTGCAATCAATACAGTAGTGGGTACAATCCCTGTAGGAACCGGACCTGTAGGAGCAGCCATTACACCTGATGGTACATTTTTGTACGTCGTCAATAAAGGTAGTAATACTGTATCTGTCATCAGTACAGTGACCAATATGGTGATAGCTACAATCCCTGTTGGATCTTCACCTGACCAAGTAACGATCCTGCCGAATGGTACTTTTGCATATGTCACAAATCAAACTGACAATACAGTGTCTGTCATAGATATAGCTACCAATATGGTAGTGGATACAATCCCAGGGTTTAATGGACCGACTGGTATAGATACAGGGGTAATTTGTCTATAGGATGGAAAAAGCAAGTTATTTTCATTCACGATTATGTGCTTGTGACTTAATTGTTTCAAAAAACTGTAACTTTTTATACTCGTAGCGCTTCATTCCTTGGCAGGACGTGCCAGTTGAACCAAATTGGGTTAAGAACTGGAAAGAATACGTTATGAAAAATTTACACATAATCGAAGAGCGTAAAATGGGGGTAGCGGTCGTTTACTTCTAACTATTGGTGCCATGCTACCCTAGTGTTACATAACTTATCAACTGTAATCCTCAATCGTAAACAAATCCTGATTGTGAGTGAAGTTTTATTTGAACAGAACAAATAAATATCTACAAAAGCCACACACTATAGGCAATATATGAATAAGATGTCTCTGTAGTATGACCATAGAGGTAGGTGTTTGTGTTGAAAAAAAAGTGGGTTTCCGCGTTCTGTGTTTTATGTATAGTTGGACTTGTAGGTTGCCAAAAAAATTCGAACAATGACGCAAGGATAGAGGAAGAAAATCAACAAGTAAAACAGCAAATCGAAGAATTGAAAAAAACAGTTACCTATGAGCAAGTGCCACAAAAGGAATCGGCTCTTATAGAGATTGTAGATCCTAAGACAAAGAAGATTATTGAAACTATTTCACCGAAGGATAGTGGCTATGAGACAGAGCTGCAAGCCTATCAGCGGAATATTGAGCAGTTAGCAAAGGAACTAGCAAGAGGGACTAGTGAGAAGGAAGGCTATGACCAGCGCATGATGCTCGATCGATTGGATGAAGCAGGAAAGGTTATTAAGGGAAGGCCGCAAATGATTTTAAAGGAAAGTGAATTAGTGGAGAAAATTCTAGAAGCCTCTGCTACTGGTGGTCAAGTGGAGGTACCTCTTTATTTGACTCAAAGTGGCTATTCATTAGAGGACATTCCTTTTTTAGAAGAGGTCGCTGTGGCATCCTATACGACGTATTTTAATAGCGCTGACGTAGGAAGAAATAAAAATATTGAGCTTTCTGCGGAGGCTATTAATAATGTCATCGTTGGTAGTGGGGACCATTTTTCATTTAATACGATGGTCGGACCTCGAGATGAAGCAAATGGCTATCAGCCTGCACCAGAAATTATTAATAAAAAAGTGGTTATGGGCATTGGTGGGGGCGTTTGTCAAACTTCTTCAACCCTGTTTAATGCAGTGGATCAACTACGAGTTAAATATGTAGAACGTCACCATCATTCCTTGGATATAGGATATGTGCCAAAGGGAAGGGATGCGACTGTTTCCTATGGGAGCTTGGATTTTAGGTTTCAGAACACGAGTGATGTTCCTTTTTTAATTCAAACAACCTATGGAGAAAATTTTTTGACGATTGACATACGAACAGCTGAAAAATATGTAGAAATATTGACAAAGGAATAATGCTGTGAAAAGACACCATAGGACGTTGGTGTCTTTTTTAACTGGCATGATATAGTTAAAATTGGATATATAGTAAACATTAGGGAGAGAAATAGACAATGCATCAAAACTACTGGCTGTTATAGAAGCGATGGGCTTTATTGACACTGTATTCACCTCAAAACCTACATAGCTTCAATGTTCCCCCGAATTATATTTTCTTGTTTATTTTTTATCCTTTGTGCTGTTACAGCTGCTTCAATTTCTCCGATTGCCCAATGTGTTGAAGGTGAGTCTTTAAATGAAGGTGCTGTAATTCTATCTAGAGCTGGTCTTTCGAATAGTTGGTTGAGCACTTTTCTGCCTGTTCACGTGTTAACGTATCATTCAGATTAAACGTATTGGTACTTGTTCCCATAATTCCTATAGCAGTTACGTTTTCAATTGAAAGTTTAAACATCTGTAAATGTTTTGCCGTTGCCTGATGCCTGAAAATTTTGTTGTGTCTTTGTGTACATACAGTTTCAATACTGCCACTACACCTGCTATTTGTGCTCTTGTAATCCTCCCATTTGGATTAAATATTGTATCCCATTATAACGTTATCTGAATCATGGCAATTACATAGACCGAATCCTGATAATCCAATAAATCGATAGTGAGGTCAATGACATAGCTGAACAAAGTGCAGAGGAAAGTATTGATTGGCAGGCGATATTGAACAAATAAATGTGATTGTTCAATTGGTAAAAGATTTAGCGATGAAATCCAAAAATCTTGGTTTGGATGCGTCGATAGAAGCAGCTCGTTCGGGTGAGCATGGACGTGGTTTTGTAGTTGTCGCATCTGAAATACAAAAAATGTTCCAGAGCAATACAGAAAGTGCGAATAGTATTACGAAACAATTAGAAAGCATTAAACAATCCATTGATCAGGTGACTGCTTCTGCTAATCAAATTGCTGCCTTTACACAGCAATTTGCGACGAGTATGCATGAATTAAGCGATCCTTATAAAGGGGTAAATAATTCTGCTGACAAGTTAATGCAGATTAGGCGAAATCAAAGACATGAAATTTAAAGGATAATAGCCGAGTGAAGGGCTATTATCCTGCTATAAAATAATCTCTAAAATTTCATCGGGTGTCGCTACTTTGTATTCTGGCTCTTCGTTTTGTATGACTTCAATTGCGTCATAGCCCCATTCTACCCATATAATAGGTATGCCTGCTTTTTTACACGCGACAATATCCCTCTGTTCATCACCTATATATACCACTTCAGATGATGAAACATTTGATTCCTTCAAAAACTTTTTCATGACTTTATCTTTGCTAAAAATACGATTGGAGCAAAGGACATCTGTAACACAGTGAATGCCATTTATTTTGAGAAATTCTACAATATTGTCCTTTGAATTAGAAGAGATAATCAAAATCTTATATCCTCTATTATCGAGTTCGAGTAATACTTCCTTCATCCCTGCAAAAAGATGAACATCGTTTAATGATTGGCGATATAGCTTGTAAAATTGCGGTAAAATCATAGGTAATTTATACATTGGAAAGTCAAATAACTTACTACGTTCTGAAATCGATAATTTTTTTAATGTATCAATTTCCTTCAATTCAATTCCTTTAAATTTATATTTTTGTGCTAATGTATTCCATGCTGATGCAAACACAGCAGTTGAATCTGCCAACGTTCCATCAAAATCAAAAATTATAGTTTTCATTGCAAACTTTCTCCTTTATTATCTAGTTGTATTGACGTTTTATGCTTAAAAATGTTACATGGAATGGGCGACCAATTGTTAGGTCATGAAACATGGACAACAGTCATTTTAAAAGCTACGTAATCATCTTATGGTAAATATTATCAGAAAATGCTGGGTTTGCAATGGAAAAGATGCAACAAAGGAGGGTGTCTCAAAACTCTTATGAGACACCCTCTATAGCTACCTAATTCTTTTTGTGTTTTATGTTAGGGCTAATACAAATTTGCATACCATTTTAGGTGTGTTGTACGTTTCAAACCATAAAGGCAAAGAGGTACTCACTTTATCTCCAGTACTTATCACGACAAAGTGATAGTTCTGTTTTTATGGGAGAGAGCTATTCTTTTTTTGTCGTGTTTTTACTAAATAATAAGCATTGACGGAGGAGGCAATAGGAATAATTAGTGCAATGCCGATGCCTGCGCAAAAAATTGTCATCATTTCCGCACTAAAGACTTTGGAATTGACGATTTCGCCAATCGAATAAGAGAGATCCTTAAACCATATCAATAAACTTAAATAGCCACCAAAGAAAGCAAAAAATAAAGTATTTGTATCGGTTCCTAAAATGTCTCTCCCAATACTTATTCCAGATGTAAAAAGTGTCTTTCTACTGATTGAAGGATTGCGATAAAAAATCTCATGCATAGAGGTAGCAATGGAAATGGCAACATCCATAATGGCACCTATCGTACTCATAATAATGACCGATGCACCAATCTGCACGAAATTAACACCGATATAGAGAGAAAAGATACTTATTTCTTCTGTTGATTCTTCGCCAAATCCTTGAATCATGGCCTTTTTCGTTATAAACGTAATAAAAAGCAATAAAACAACAATCGTTACCATTGTCGAAATAAATGCAGTAATGGTTTTACTATTTGTTTTATTAATATAAAACAAACTAATGCAACTGATGACAGTACAAGCAATAAACGTTAGAATAATAGGGCTGTTTTTAGGGTTTGTCATGAGGAAAATGGTCACGAAGAGAACAGCAAAATTTAAAAATAAAGAAAGAAACGAGCGTAGGCCTTGCTTACCTCCAACTACCACCATCAATAAACATAAAATAATTGCCAAAACAACGATAACATTCATTCTTTAACCCTCTTTCGATTAATAAAAAAAATAGCTGTATATTGACTGATAGGTATTGTCAGGACTACTCCAATACCCCCTGCAAGGGCACGAGCTAGCTCTAATGAAAGATTCAAGGATAGAGTGAGTCCTAATGTAGATGAATTTTTCAAATAGAGGATGACCATTGGTATGGAGCCACAAATATACGCGAAGAATAGAATGCTTGTAATGGTACCCATAATGTCTTTTCCAATCTCCTGACCAGATGCCTTTAAAGCTTGTAAAGAAATACGAGAGTCTTGTTCATATAGGGCGTAAATAGAAGAGGACATAGTAATCGCGACATCCATAACAGCCCCAAGTGAACCAATGAATAAACCAGCCATAAAAACAGTTCGGTAGGGACGTGTTAAAAATTGCATTTCCTCATAGCGTAGGCCGCTTTCTCCCGTCAACCACATCACAGCAGAGCTAATACTAAGGGCTATGATTGTCCCTAAAAGAGTAGCTACAATGGCTGCATATGTTTTCGTATTCAATCCACTAATCAGTAACAATGAAATAACAGTAAATAATAGGACACACACACCACTGATGAATAATAAATTGAGGCTGCCATGCTTTACGTAAAGGTCTAATGCAAATGTTAAAATACTGGCATTTACGACTAAGCTAATAATGGCAAATAAACCTTGTCTTTTTCCGATGATGAGTAGCGCAAAGATAAAAGTCCAAGTGATAATCATGATTGTTTGATCTCGTTTCAAATCGAGAATGGTCCCCGTTAAATCTGACTGTGTCGAATGTGCATCTATTGCGACAAAAATTTCATTGCCTTCAAAGTATTCTTGATCAAAGGCTCCAGACGAAGAGTAGTCATTCATCAAATCAATTATTTGTCCTTTGTGCTGCCCATTTTTAAGTACAGCCTTAATTTGCTGCGTATACAAAGTATCGTCATTGTCGTACATGTCTGTTAGAGGCTTTGATTCTACCACTTTGACATTCAATATTTCAGCAATCGGTCGATCATAAAACTGTTCATTATGATGAACGAAAAAGATCGATATTCCGCAGCCGAGTATTAATAGGGCAGAGAAAATACGTTGTTTAATTGTTAAGTTTCTTAAAAATTGCAAGGGAATGACCTCCTAGTGGACTGAATAGTCACTTGTACAGGAACGATTTTAACAATAGTAAGTTCCGATATATTATTAAGTGTAACGATAGGCGTGCCATATTCCAAGGCATATAAGAATAAGAACGTGAGAGGACATTTGTAATCTAGAAAGATTTATGGTAGATTAGTGGATACTATAAAATCGAAGGGAGGACGAAGTAATGGGAACTGTTTGTGCAAAAGGTTTAACTGAAATAGTGGTGAAATCTTACAATCTTTGTGGAGGTTTGCTGGCAAAGGGAGAAGTATGCCCTTTTTTAAGCAAATTTCATATCGATGCAGGTTCCGGTTGCTTCTAGCCTTCTTTAAAACTGATAGTATCCAATCAAATGAGATGTATAGATACAAAAACGCCGGTTCTTAACGGCGTTTTTTTGTTTAATAGTAAAATTTAACATGCCCTCTTGTTCATAGGAGGGGTGGAAGGTGCCGTTTTATGACGGCACCTTTTTTGTGTTTGAAAGGAGTGAAAAGTGATGTGTAACCTTATATGTCCATTTATTTCTTGAGCGATTAGCTTATTAGTAATGGATAAAATAAATAAGGAGATGGAAAAAATGATACTTCAATTAAATGGAATTAGTAAGAGCTACTTGGGAGAGCCCATTCTTTCTAACATAACGATGAAAATGGAACGTGGCGATCGGATTGGACTTATAGGTGTAAATGGAGCTGGAAAATCCACGCTACTAAAGATGATTGTAGGGGATATTCCTTATGATGAAGGCGATATTTATAGGGGGAAAGGAATTAAACTAGGTTATTTGCAACAGGATAGTGGATTGCAGCCAGACCATACGATTTGGACTGAAATGCTTGGGGCATTTACGGAGCTTCTAGAGGTTGAAAAGGAACTTCGAGAGTTGGAAATGCAGATGAGTGAGTCTTCTTATCTAAATGCCCCTGAAAAGCTGGAACAAGTGATGCAGAGATATGCTAGCAAATCCGATTGGTTTTCACAACAGGGAGGCTATGACATCGAGGCAAAAATAAATAGTATGTTAAATGGGATGGGCTTTAGTAGTACACCGACAGACACACTTATCGAATCATTAAGTGGTGGTCAGAAAACTAGACTGGCACTTGCTAAAATTTTATTAACGCAGCCGGATTTGTTACTGTTAGATGAACCGACCAACCATTTGGATTTTGCGACTTTAAATTGGCTGGAAAGTTATTTACGTGGCTATCAAGGGGCCATTCTTGTTATTTCACATGATCGTTACTTTTTAGATGCCCTTGTCCATGAGATTTATGAGATTGAACGTACTCATGGAACAAAATACAGCGGTAACTATTCTAAGTATGTGGAAAGCAAGACTAAAGATCGTGAACTGCTGGAGAAGAAATATACGATGCAGCAGCAGCAAATCACAAAAATGGAGGATTATATTCAACGGAATATTGCTATGGCTACTTCCTCAAAAAGTGCCAAGAACAAAAGGAAACAGCTTGAACGGATAGAACGTCTTGAAAAGCCGCACAAGAATCAAAAACATGCACAAATGACATTTGCTACTGATAAGAATTCACATAAAGAAGTACTGAAGGTAAAGGACCTAGCACTCTCCTATCAGTTACATGCGGGCAGAAAAATATTAATGGAAGATATTGAATTTTCATTATATAGAGGCGAACGGGTCGCATTAATAGGCCCAAATGGTGTTGGAAAATCAACGTTATTGAAGGCATTGTTACATGAATTAACTCCGGATCGTGGCGTTATTGCATGGGGAAATGGTGTGACAATAGGTTATTATGATCAGGAGCAAGAGTCATTACATCCTAATCATACAATATTACAAGAGGTATGGGGTACCTTCCCTTCGATGGAAGAGGCAAGAATACGGACAGTGCTTGGTAATTTTTTATTTACGGGAGAAGATGTCTTTAAAAAGATAGCCTCCCTTAGCGGTGGAGAAAAAGCGCGTGTAGCCTTAGCAAAGCTAATTTTGCAAAAAGCAAATGTACTTATAATGGACGAACCGACCAATCATCTTGATTTATTTAGCAAGGAAGTATTGGAGAAGGCGCTTTTGCAATTTGATGGCACATTATTATGCATTTCTCATGATCGTTATTTTCTTAATAAGCTAGCAAATAAATTACTAGCATTATCTCCAACTGGTGTGACCGCCTTTTCAGGAAATTATAATGATTATGTTCAAAAGTTAAGTCATTAAAGGACTAAGAAGCCACCTCTATAGTAAGAGGTGGCTCAGACTGTAGACAAACTCAAAAAATTTGAGAGTTTGACTACAGTCTTTTTTCTTTTACAATAAAATAAAGTAAAGCCGTTGATTTTCACTACAGGCGGACGCTTTCCGCGGGCGGGGTCGAGCTGCTTCCCTCGCTTCGCTCAGTCCAGGATCTCGACTTTCCCGCTTTTCCCGCAGGAGTCGCCGCCCTTCGTTCCCATCAACTTCTACATAGGGTATTGAAAAGTAAATTCTCCATGTAGACTATATATTTATTTGTTAGAGAATCAAATGTTGCCTGTTCTTCCATATACACGTCCTAAAATGAAAGATGGATTCTTCCGAAAGCATGAGTATATATGACGGGCATTATTATTGTTACCTTTGAAACAAGGGCAGATATTGAAGTATGCGACAACGACGAAGGAAGGATATCGCCAATATAAATCGAATCCTTTGATTTGTGCGAAGTGTCCAAGCCTTTCCTAATGTACAGAAAGTAAGCATCATCAAAAACTCATTCAACGTCATATTTGGGCGTCGTATGTGGAGCTATAGTAAGGGGTGGCACCTTTTTTAAAAAATACAGACAGAAGTATAGATAATATAATTAAATAGTGTTATCGTAAGAACTAGCTAAATAAAATGATCCTTCGGGGTAGGGTGAAATTCCCAATCGGCGGTGATGAAGTCATTCAAAGTCCGTGAGCGCAAGCTGATTTGGTGCAAATCCAAAACCGACAGTAACAGTCTGGATGGGAGAAGGGTATAAGTGCGAGCTTTTTAAATTCAATGTAATTTAAAAGGTCTATTTGATTATGCATTTATTACACTACTTCCCGCAAACTTGTAGGGAAGTTTTTTATTTAGCCAATCAATTGAATAGAAGATGTTCTTCGGGGTAGGGTGAAATTCCCAATCGGCGGTGATGAAGTTATTCAAAGTCCGTGAGCGCAAGCTGATTTGGTGCAAATCCAAAACCGACAGTGATAGTCTGGATGGGAGAAGAACAAATAAGATACTAGTCTATGGAAAAAATGTATATCCAAGTAGGCTTATTTATTGATGTCTTATACTCCCAAAACCCCTTTGTGAAAGGGGTTTTTCTTTTTATAGAAGCTTCAGAAGGGAGACGGATAGAAAAGAAAGAGTGACGGATAAAAGCTACGTAAATGAGTGAAAGCAGGTGAAGAAATGTTTACAGGTATTGTAGAGGATATTGGCACTATTAAAGCCTTGCAAAGCAATAAGAACAGTATGAAAATCACTGTTCACTCTTCAAAAGTTACAGAAGATGTAAGGCTAGGGGACAGTATAGCCGTCAATGGAGTTTGTTTAACGGTGACCCATTTTACGAATCAAGAGCTGACGATGGATGTCATGCCTGAAACCGTCAAAGCTACAAATTTACATCAGCTTGCAGTAGGCGATCCGGTTAATTTGGAGCGTGCTATGCCTGCGAACGGGCGATTTGGTGGTCATTTTGTTGCTGGCCATGTTGATGCAGTTGGGAAAATTTTACGAAAGCGTCCAGTCGCTAACGCGGTCTATATTGATATCGAATTGTCTGAGGAACTAACAAGTTTCTGTATTCCAAAGGGCTCCATAACGATTGATGGCACAAGCTTAACAATCTTTCATGTTGAATCGAATTATGTCACTATTTCACTGATTCCTCATACTTACAAGGAAACAATTTTAGGCATGAAAAAAATTGGCGCATTCGTCAATATTGAAACAGATTTAGTAGGTAAGTATATTGTAAACCAATTGAAGAACGGGCAAGACAAGTCTATGATAACAAGAGATTATTTGGCACGGCATGGTTTTTAAGATCACATAATAAGGAGATGACAAGAGTGCTACATGCAATTGAAGATGCCATAGAGGATTTAAAACAAGGGAAAGTGATTGTCGTGGTGGATGATGAAGATCGGGAAAATGAGGGGGATCTTCTTGCACTTGCTGAATATATCACTCCTGAAACGATTAACTTTATGGCGACTTATGGGAGAGGTTTAATTTGTACGCCGATTTCGCAGGAGCTAGCACATAAGCTAGAACTGCACCCAATGGTTCAGCATAATACGGATAACCATCAAACAGCATTTACCGTAAGTATCGACCATATAGACACAACAACAGGGATTAGTGCCTTTGACCGGGCTTTCACTATACAAAAGATGCTGAAGTCTCAAGCAAAAAACACTGATTTTCGTCGGCCAGGACATATTTTTCCATTAATCGCAAAGGATAACGGTGTCTTAGAGCGAAGAGGCCATACGGAGGCGACCATTGATTTAGCTAAGCTTTGTCATAGTATTCCTGCTGGGGTGATTTGTGAAATCATGGGAGACGATGGTCACATGATGCGCTTTGAAGAACTGACAAAGTATGCAGCACATCATGGTTTAAAAATGATTTCCATTGAGGCGTTAGCCGCTTATCGTAGCCAAACATTAACAACAAACTACTAACAAAGGAGTTATAAAAAATGGGTCAAACATTTGAAGCACAATTAATAGGAACGGATTTAAAAATTGCAGTAGTTGTAGGTCGATTCAATGAGTTTATTACAAGCAAATTATTAGATGGAGCAATGGATGGGTTAAAGCGACATGGTGTTGATGAAGCATCTATTGATGTTGCATGGGTGCCTGGAGCTTTTGAGGTGCCTTTTATTGCGAAACAATTAGCAGAGACAAAAAAATATGATGCGATTATTGGTTTAGGAACGGTTATTCGCGGTTCTACAACACATTATGATTATGTATGTAATGAGTCGGCAAAAGGTATAGCAAATGTATCGTTAACGACCAATGTGCCAGTTATTTTCGGTATTGTTACAACAGAAAATATTGAACAGGCGATTGAACGTGCGGGGACAAAATCAGGTAATAAAGGGTATGATTCGGCAATATCGGCAATTGAGATGGCGAATCTACAAAAAATGATTGGCTAAGAACATACTGAATAGGTTATCACCGTACTGGTTGCTTGAATAATTTTTATATCCATGGGAAAAATATGCCTAAGTATATTTATTAAACGTCCAAGTTTTCATAAATGTACTAAATTTGAGCAGGCTCAGTAGGAGATGAGAAGTATTTCAATGGAACAAATGATGAATTTGAAAATGTTGAAATCACTATTTCAACGCTCTGCTGATGTGATATTCCAACAGTATAAATTTCAGCAACATACCGTCCATATGATAACCTGTGACGCCATGATAGACGAAGAACTTCTTCAAACCGTTGTAGTCGAACGTGTCCAATCCTTATTTAATAGTGGTTCTGATGAAACGTTAGAAGAACTAATTGAACAGCATCTTCATGTTCCTTATTTACAAAAGGTCATGAAGAAAGAGGATATTATTACAAGAGTCTATAAAGGCCACGTCTTATTATATTTTGAGGAAGATCACTTGATTTATTCCAGTGATATTTCAAATAGACCTAATCGTGAGCCTGGGGAAACAACGCTTGAATTAGTTGTGAAAGGGCCAAGAGATGATTTTATTGAAGATGTATTTATTAATATAGCTTTACTACGAAAACGTTTACCTACAAATTCATTTAGTGTAGAAACATTAGAGATTGGTCAACGCTCTAAAACAACGGTAGCTGTGTTATATATGGAAGACATTGTGAATTTGAATATGCTAGAACAAATCCGTTTACAATTACAAAAAATTGATACAGATATTGTCGTTAATGGCGATTTGCTGATGGAGGCAATTGAACAAACGGCTAAAGTTCTCCCTAGACATGATTATACGGGAAGACCAGATTTTGCTCTTCAGGCATTAATGAGAGGACGAATACTAATAATGATCGATGGCGTTTCGTATGCCATGATTATTCCGGCCAATATTATGCTGCTCTTTAAAACATCTGAGGACAATGAATATCCCATCATCGTTAGTTCAATGGAACGGGTGCTCCGAATATTTGGAATACTGATCAGTATGTTACTTCCTGGTTTTTGGCTTGCCGTAACCACCTATCATCAAGAACAGCTTCCATATCTTCTTCTTGCGACAGTGGTCGAGTCAAGAACCGGATTACCATTTCCGACAATACTTGAAATAATGATGATGCTTTTTATGTTTGAAATGTTTCGCGAGGCCAATTTGCGTTTGCCTAGTGCGATTAGTGGTTCAATCAGTGTGGTGGGAGGATTAATCATTGGAGATGCTGCGATTAAAGCTGGTGTGACAAGCCCTTCGATGATTGTTATCATTGCGATTTCAAGTATTGCTGCATTTACACTAGTCAATCAAGCCTTTGTGACAGCAATGAGTATTTTCCGATTAATCATCATTTTATTTTCAGCTTTTTTGGGTCTGTTTGGATTTTTTATTTCAGTCTTTTTTATTATCCTTTATGCAGCAAATATGCGTGTTTTAGGTGTGCCCTATATAAATTTTAGTGCTGATTACGATAAGGGGGATATCGGCAAGTCCTTGCTACGTCTATCGCCAAAGAGCTATAGTCTACGACCACCATTCTTAAAACCACAAGATCGGACACGAACAGCTACTAAAAAGGCAAAAAAAAATCAGGGTGTCTGACCGTTGACTAATATTTGGCTGTAGACAAGCTCAAAAGGTTTTTTTCTTTCTTTTTCATGGAAATAACATGAGGCCGTTGGTTTTCATTACGGAAGGGGTCTAGCCGCATCTCTTGCTCTTTCCGAAAAAGTTGTTATGCCGTGCTGTACTTCTATTACTATGCGTACGAGGATGAGAAAAAACAAAGGCCATTGAGAATCATTTTCTCAATGGCCTTTGTCTAATGGTCTCTACATTTTGTAGCTATTTGAACGGAATATGGACGATGGCAGTCGTTTCAAGATGTTTCGATGATTCAATTGAAATATCTCCATGATATTTATGGACAATTTCTTTCACGATAAATAAACCTTGCCCTCGGATTTTACCATTTTCATGCTTTTTCGTAGAGAATCCTTGTTTAAAGATTTGATTCTCATCTACAATATTCGGTCCTGTATTCGTAATTTTAAATTCATATTGTGTTTCATTTGCTTGACAACAAATCATAATTTTACGTTGCCCCTCAGGCAATTCATTGGCAGCATCAATCGCATTGTCAATTAAGTTCGATAGAATCTTGATTAAATCTGTCGTTTTAATTTTATTAAAGTCGCCCTGAGAGATGGTAAAATCCATATCAATATTATGATTCTGTGCAGTTAGCTTTTTTGTTTGTAATAATATGGATAAACCTGGATGATCAATATTTAATTTTAAAGATTTAATCGCTTGTACTTCTTTAGACAGTGATGCTAAATATTGTTTTGCTTGATCTGTTTTTTCTAATTGTAAAAGGCCATGTAAAACTTGAATATGGTTCGTGAAATCATGACGTAACGAAGACACCGAGGTAATCAACGTTTTGATTTCTGCTTGGTAAGTATCTTCTGTAGCGCCTACTTCCTTCGCTACCTCTTTTTGGTACCATCTTTGTAAAAATAAAAAAGAACCAGCAACAATTAAAATAAAGACACCATTGAAAATAAAAATAAATAGGTTATCTTCAATGACTTTTCCTTTAATACCATTTAAAGTATCTGCGCTTATATCAATACCTAGATAACCAATTATTTTGCCTGTATCATCTTTAATGGGCGCACCAACAGATAAATAAGAACCGTGGACTGAATCATGGATTACCTCTGTAACATAGGTTTCACCATGATAGGCTTTTTCTACTTGTTGAGCAGGAACAGTACAAACCTCACCTATTTCAAATCCTTTTTTTAGTTCACTCGGCATACCCATTACCATTGCTTTTGATACTTTTGGGTTATCCACCTGTAATGTATAAACAAATAATGCACCTAGCTTTACCCTTGCATCATTTAAGTAACTTCTTACTTCCCAATAATAATCATTCTTGTGCGGATTATCTAAAAATTGCTGATAGGCAATGGTATCGATGGAAGATGCAATGGTAGTGGCAGCCTCTAGACTTTGATTAGCAATTGATTCTTCAACGGTCTTTTTAATTTTTACATAGGATGTAATGATGTTTAAACTTGTAAACAAACATAATAAAATTGTTGATAGAATTAATATAAGCTTTATTTTTGGATTTTTCATATAACTCGGGACTTCCTCATCTATTAATATTCTAGAATATTAATTAACTCTATTTTTTGTTTGTAAACCAAACAATGCTTGTTTATCCTACATAAAATAAAACACAAAATCAATATGACTTTAAAATTACACACCGTAAACACTAGTTTAATAATCCTTTACAAGAAAGTAAACTAAAAAGGTGAAATAGCACATTTTATGTCTCAGTTCCTATACTCAAGGAAAGTTCATAAAATTCCTGAAACAAAGGTCGCATAAAAAAATCCCTTGCCTGTCATACATCATCTGTTCCATATTTTTGGTAGATAAAGTACTTTATCGAAAAATTAATTGGAACGAGGGAATGCGACTCCTGCTGAGAGCGTCTGCCAGAAGTGGAGATCGACAGCGTTACTTTATTTCCCTGTAAAAGAAAGAAGTTTCCTAAAAAATAGGGAGCTTTTTTCTATTTGTAAGACATACATTACAAAGAATAAAGTGATAAAATGAAGGGGATGAAAGAATTGGAAAAGGATCTCCTGCAATTATTAAAAGAAGGAGGACTTATTTTATATGCAAGGCATGGGACTGCAACAGTAGGTGTAGATCAAGCGAATGCTCTATTTCAAAGTTGTCAGTATCAAAGAAATTTATCAGAACAAGGTCGTCATGAGGCTGTATATTATGGCCAGATGCTACGTTATTGGCAAATCCCCATCCTTGCGCCTATCACAGCTAGTCCTTTCTGTCGAACGATTGAAACAGCTCAGTTGGCTTTTCCAAATGTTCAGGTACAGATTGACCCTTTTTTGTTTGAGATCTTTATGTTAGGTGGAAATTTGTCGACTGTTCAACAAAATACAATTTTAATGGCTTTTCAATCTATGATGGAAATGCAACCACCGAAGGGAATCAATAGAGTCATGATTGGCCATAGTTTTCCGAAAGATATGGGGCTAGGGGATATTTCGAGTATGGGCACCGTTATTGTAAAACCTAAGGGCTTAGGTCATGGGTATGAAATTTTGGGAAAACTGACATTAGAAGATTTAGCAAAATTAGATACAATTTGAGATGAGGGAAATGATGAATATCAAAACAGTTTCTCAATGTACATTTGAGGAAGTATTGCGGGCGTGGAACAAAGGCTTTGAAGGATACTTTGTGCCAATTGACATGTCGACAGAAATGTTTTTGCAGCGACTTGTTGGGGAGGGACTGTCAGCTGAGCACTCCATTGTCGTTTTTGACCATGATGAACCGATTGGTATTGTTATGAACGGCTTTCGCATTATTAATGGTAAGAAAGTGGCTTGGAATGGCGGCACAGGCATTTCACCCTTTTATCGTGGGAAAGGCGTTTCACGATTACTAATGGAGGAAACACTAGCAATCTATGAACGTGAAAATGTTGAAATTGCTGTACTGGAAGCAATAAAGGAAAATTCAGTAGCGATTGCTTTGTATGAGAAATATGGCTATGCTATAACCGATCAACTTCAATTTTTAAGTGGGGAATATGCAGCGAGAGTAGAACAAACATCAGCTATTCGAGCAGAAATAATTCGTCCAGAGCAATTACCTCATGTGCCATTTTATCAGGAAGATGTCCCTTGGCAATGTAGCTGGCATAGCGTTAAGCAAGGAGAAGCTCGGGTTTTCTATAACGAAGCAAATGATGTGCTGGGCTATATGTTATATAAAACAGTTTGGGGTAAACAGGGTGAGTTGGAGCGGGTTATTCTTTATCAATTAGAAGTATTAGACGTGAGTAATGTCAAATTACTGCCGCATTTTTTAGCCAGTTTGACAGCTCAGAAGGTGAATATATCAGCTGTTAATTTCTTAGCAAGTAATCCAGCAACAAGCTATTTAGTGGCAAATGGACTAAAGGTGACGACAGAGCAGGTACAGATGAAAAAGCAATGCTACCCATTGTTGTCAACCTAATGAAAATCCAGTATACTAATGCGATAATGAATGGGAATAGAGGATGAAGACATGACGTTTGAAGAAATATTACCACGCTTAAAAGCAGGAGAAAAAGTAATTCGTAAAGGCTGGGGCGGGGCTGAACTATATGTGAAGCTAGTCGGCCAAAGTAAACACGATGGAGAGACTTTGAATCCTTATTTTTTGATTAATGTACGTGGAGAAGGCTACACAATGTTCACGCCTACAGTATGTGATTTATTAGCGGAAGATTGGATAGTAGTTGAATAATAATAGGAGAAGTCATCTCAATTTTGAGGTGGCTTCTTGTTGTAAGGAGACATGTTATGAGATTCGAAGAATATACAAATAAAACGATTTTTATTACGGGGGCTGCATCAGGAATTGGATATGCTCAAGCACTTGCTTTTTTAGAAAATGGCGCGAATGTATTTGGTTTTGATATAGAAGCGCAAGGGTTAGTCCAATTACAGCAGCAATATCCAGAGCATTTTGCCTATATGGTTGGTAGTGTTTGTAGCCAACAAGATGTGGAACAGTCGTATGAAGCTGCTATTTCTTCATTTACACAAATTGACATTTTATGTAATACAGCAGGTATTTTAGATGGCTTTGCAAAGACGTTGGATACGGACGAAGCATTATGGGATAAAATTATGAACACCAATGTCAAAGGAACGTTTTTTGTGACGAATAAAATCTTGCCTCATATGGTTGCAAGAGGAGCTGGTACGATTGTCAATATGGCTTCTATTGCTGGACTTGTTGCTGGTGGTGGTGGAGCGGCCTACACAGCCTCTAAGCATGCCATTGTTGGCTATACAAAGCAGTTAGATTTAGATTATTGTAGAGCGGGAATACGAGCAAATGCAATTGCACCTGGAGCCATTCAAACTCCGATGAATCAGGCAGATTTTGAAGGTGACGGAGAAATGGCGAAATGGGTAGCACAGGAAACGCCGGCTGGTCGCTGGGCACAGCCTCAGGAGGTTGCAAATTTAACCTTATTTTTAGCAAGCTCAGCAGCAGATTATATGCATGGTACTGTATTACCAATCGATGGTGGCTGGTTGACTAAGTAGGATTGTTCATCAAGTTATTCTTCTGCTATAATACGCAAGTAAGCAAAATTGCTTGCACTACGGCACTTCAGATAGGGCGCTAAGCTCTCTTCCTTTGGCCGTAGTTATTACTAAAATAGCGATTAGCTATTTTACAAAGGAGAATAAAATTGCATACATCGATTGTAAAAGATTCAAGCCGTATGTCAGTGAGTGAACTGACAAAGACGGCTCTTGTTGCAGCACTATATGTTGCTGTAACGGTTTTATTGTCAGTCATTAGCTTTGGCGCTGTTCAACTACGATTGTCAGAAATGTTTAATTATCTGGCCTTGTACAATAAGCGTTATGTATACGCAGTGACATTAGGCGTCATACTAGCAAATTTTATGTCGCCCACATGGATAGTAGATGTGCCAATTGGCGGGATTGCCACCTTCCTAGTACTAGTACTTTGTAGAAGCATTACAAAGCATATCGCCAATGATATCGTAAAAATGGTAGTGACAGCATTGATTTTTGCTGTATCCATGTTTACGGTTGCAGGGCAATTAACCATTCTTTATGACCTTCCTTTTTGGGCTACATGGTTCACAGTGGGGGTTGGAGAATTATTGTCTATGACAGTTGGTGGACTGACAATTTACTTATTAAATAAAAAAATAGATTTGTCTAAATAATTGAATGATTATAGCATGATCCATACAGCAAGAAGGGACTCCCATCGGTCGATGAAGACCATTGGGAGTCCCTTCTTTATAAACTATTTGTCTTATGGGTTAATTTGAGCGTCTTGGGACGCCGCACCACTAGTATTATCAGGCTTTTCCAGAAGCAGCACTGAATTGGACGTAGTTGATAGATAATTTCCTTTGCCCACAGCTAAAACCTTAGCCACATATTCTATGGATGCTGTGAGTGGTTTTCCAAATGCATCTAAATCTATATTTAGACTTTGACTTACATTGGGGAGACCATTCTGATAAATTCTAGTACTATAATTATTGTTAATGGCATCACTATCTTTGAAACCATCTGCGGCATCTTTAGGTAGCATAAACACTCTATATTCCGTTACGTTTTGTCCGTTTTTGACATCGAAGCTAATGGTAATATCGGAATATCTATTTTGTTGACCTTGAATACTCAGTTGTACATTCTCTACCGCTACAGGTGCTGAATGATCCACTAAAGTAATAGAAGAAGATGGGTAGGATAAGTTATACATTGCCTTTGACGTGCCATTACCTACGGACAATATATAGATGCGATATTCTTCGCCATTCGTTATCAGTCTTCCTTCTGTATCTTTACTACCAGTTCCCAAACTTATACTAGATTGACCTTTATTTATATCCATAAAATTAGTGGCTTTAATAGCTGCGTTCACATCAAATCCATTTGCTTTTGATGCGGGTACGACAAGTATACGGTAGCTACCAATATTGGATTCATCAGAAGGCTTCGAGAACGATATTTGTAAATCTCGACCATCTCCATAATCACCAACATCGCTTACATTAATATTACTTACCGCCTGAACAGCTTTACTTTTACTAAGTGTAATGACAGGCGAAGCAGAGGATAGAGCATAGGTATTTGGAGAATTTCCATTGGATACAGTCAGTACATAGACGCGGTAGCTAGTTCCTTCCGTAATAAAATTACCACGTACATCCCTAATCCCATCCAACGTTCTCGTTGTAGTTATATTCCCACCTTTGCTTTCAGTGATGTAATAATTACTACTATTGGCTTGTGAAAGATTAAAGCTACTGTAATAAGCTGTCGGTACAATTAGAATTCGATAATGATTGACATTTGATTCATTCGAAGGCTTTGTAAACGTTACTTGCACATCACGGCCATCTCCATTATCGTCTATATCTGCCACATTTAGATTGGATACAGCTTGCACATTAAAGTTCTTATTTAGCGTAATCGTAGATGTCGGCGCAGATAGTGCATTGCTTCCTATTCCATTCGCTACAGTTAAAACATAAATGCGGTAGCTAGTACCTTCTTTGATTGTATTACCGCGCACATCTCGAGTATTTTCAGATAACGTTTGCTCGTATACGGATTTTCCAGATTTGTATACAGTTGTATAATTGCTGCTGGATATATTATTTGCTTCCGTCAGACTTAAGCTATTGTAATAAGCTGTTGGTACAACTAGAATCCGATAGTGACTAATAATGGACTCGTCTACAGCTTTATTGAAAGAGACAAAGAGGTCACGTCCGTTGCCATAATCACTTACATCGTTAGCATATAGATTCGATACTGCACCCGCATTGCTGCTATATAGCGTAATCGTATTCGAGGCTGAAGATAGCGTATTATTCGCTGAGTTATTTGTTACAGCCATAACGAACACACGATAGCTAACGCCATTCTGAATGGGATATCCGTCAGTATCTCTTGCTCCTGAAGAGAGTACCTGAGTAATATTGTAGCCTGTTTTGTTTACTTGTGTGTAATAAGTGCTAGATAAGCTGTTTGCCTTTGTCAATGTAAAATTTGAATAGTTGTTAGCTCTTACTACAAAAATTCTGTAAGCGCTAAGAGTAGATTCATCGGACACTTTATTGAAGCCAACTCTTAAATCACGCCCATCCCCAAAGTCATTGATATCACTCACTTGTGTAATAATCGGAGTAGACATTGTATTTTGACTAAGTGTTACGGATGATGAGCCCGATGACAGCTTATTTCCTAATGAATTCGTGTTACTTACAGACATAACGAACGCTGTATAAGGTACGTTATTCTTAATGAGATCACCGGCAGTATCACGTGCTGTGGAAGATAAAGTTCCTGTCAAAATACTGCCGTTATTTCCCGATTTATTCACGGTTGTATAGTAGCTGCTTGATAAATTATTGGCAGTAGTAAGACTAAAATTGCTAGCATCCCTAGACTTTACGATATACATACGATAATTGGAAATATTGTTATCATTTTGCGGACGAGTGAAGCTAACTGAGATATCGCGTCCATCGCCAAAATCGTTAATATCATTCATTCTCACATTTGTTACCTCTGTAACAGACGACAAATTCGTTAAGGTAATCTTTGCGGAAGAACTCGATAAAACGCTAGAATAAGAACCTTTCCCAACCGCAAGTATACGAACTACATAAGGCTGATCATTTCTAATGAAGTCTCCATCCACATCCCTTGAATTCTGCGATAAAGTAACAGCACGATTCGAATTTGATGTAGATACTACTGTATAATTAGAAGGGGAGACCTTCAAGGCAGATGCCAAATTGAAGCTTTTGGATGCCTTCAAAACCATTACCCGATAATGATCGACGTATGATTCTGTAGACGATCTGGAAAAGCTAATCTCCATGTCACGCCCATCTCCCTGATCATTAACATCGCGTACAGATACATTGCTCGCAGGAGAAATACTGATATAGCTTGGAGTGTCAGATATAATAGTGACAGTCTGATTTTTTGAGTTCCAGTCAACCTCCTGACCAAGCGCTTCACTAACGAAGCGAACTGGTACCATAGTTCTGCCTCTTAAAATTTGTGCTGGTACATCAAGCGTAACTGACTGGCCATCAATAGTAGCTACCTTCGATTTCATTTTGAGAACTACTGTAGTATCTCCTTTATACCCTGTTACAGTTTGACTCCTTGAATCCCAATTTACATTGGCACCCAATGCCTCAAAGATTGCTCTAAGTGGCAGCATAACACGCCCTTGAATCATCGCTGGCGGCTGATCGGTCTTCAATTGAACCCCGTCAACAGTAATTGTGATGGCTTTTGCCGCTTGTGCGGTTGCCGGTTGCAGCAATAGCGGTACAATAAGCATTGCTGCAAAAAATAAAGTCCATATTTTTTTCATATATTCCACCCTTCTTCATGCCATATAACTGACGCAGCATGACAACTTATTTAACGTATCAAAGGCCTAAAAGTTTCACCATTTTACCTCTAAAAGAAAATTTAACCATTAGTTGCTATGTCGCAGTATTTCCTTGTCTACATATTGTAGAAGCTGTAAGAGAATTTTAAGAGGGAAGGTGGTAGGAGGATTAGCAAAAATAGTGGATGACACTGGCTTTATACAATAAAGAAGGCAACTCTCTCACCCATAGTCGCTTCCACTGAATGAGAGGTTGGTGACTATAGATAAAAGAATTGCCGAGAAATTAGAATGGCTTACTTTTTGGTGTTATTCCACTGTTACAGATAGTTCCTTTACAAGTAGCGATGAGGAGCCATATCCTCCTGGTAGGAAGTAAAGCTCAGAGCTAGTTTCTTTAATATCCTGTAAAAACTCGAAAAAATTACCTGCTATCGTCATTTGCTTAACAGGGGAGGAAATTTTACCATTTTGAATTTGAAATCCTTTAGCAGCGACTGAAAAATCACCTGAAACCGTATTCGTACCAGAATGAAGCCCAGATAATTCAGTAATTAATACACCGTTACCAACCGACTGAATTAATTCATCTAGAGATTTCTCACCAGTTGAAATATATAAAATTTGGGGCGCAATCGTTAAGGCTCCTTTATAGGAATCTTTATGGGCATGCCCTGTTGTTTCACAGTTATCTTTTTTGGCCGTTTTTCTATTATGCAGAAGTGTTTGGAGTGTCCCCTCTAAAATAATTTCCTGCTCTTTTGTTGCAACACCCTCACCATCAAAGCTTGCTCCAGACAATGCGGCAGGATGGAATGGAGTACTTAGTAGGGAAACTGCCCCTGATGCCACCTTTTGTCCCACCTTTCCCTTTAATAGAGATTGATCTTTTTGAGCATTTTCAGCTGACAGTATCGGCATAAATGTTTCTAATAATGATGCTGATGCATCAGAGCGAAGTATGATTGGATACTTTCCACTAGGAATCGATTTTTCACCTAAATTCGCAAGAGCTTCCTCAGCTGCTTCCTTGGCAATATCATCAGCATGCAGAGAAAGAAAATCACGTGTCATTTTCAAATAACGTCCTGTTTTCATCTCTTCACCCTCTTTTACAACGGTGGAGAGGAAAATCACGAGGCCGTTCTCCTTATGTGATAAGGCAAGATTTTTACTATTCACTAATGAGCGTTCAGTCGTATATTCTTGCAGGAAACAATAATCAAGAGCAATGATACGTGAATCGTATGCGCGAATTTTTTCTTCGATGGAACGAAGGAGCTCTATTTTTTCTGGAATTCCGATAGTCTCTAATTCTTCATTGTAATATTCATAGGATGGGTATTTAGCGCTGCCATGAAAAATGGCTACGCCCTCATCTTCATCAAGTATGTTTGCATTTGCTTTTGCGCTATTAATTAAAAAGGAAATCGAATCATCGTCTAGTTTTTCTGTATAGGAATAGCCCATTTTTCCGTTGTAAAGCCCTCGTAGACTTAGCCCTCCGTCCTCAGAGGTTTCGTAGCTATCTATCTCGCCCTTGTAGAGCATGCATCGAATTGATTTATTTTGTTCATAATAAACCTCCGCTTCTATAAATCCCGCTTCTTGTGCCTTGTCTAATAGTCTTTCCTGGTATTTAGCAATGTTCATTCATCATTCCCCCTTCGTTCCACCAACTGTTATTTCGCTTACCCGAATCATTGGCTGACCAACATTGACAGGAAGACTTCCGCTTAGAGAACCACACATACCTGCTCCATGAGCGAGATTATTACCTACTCGATCAACGAGCTGCAATGTTTTTGCGCCATTGCCAATGAGTGTTGCGCCCCGTACAGGGCGGTCAATTTTTCCATTTTTAACGATATAGGCCTCCATTACGGCAAAATTATAATCGCCAGTAGAAGGGGAAACTTGTCCACCTCCCATATACTTTGCGTAAATACCATACTCGGTCGATGCAATAATATCGGCTGGCGTAGATGTGCCTGGGGCAATATACGTATTTGTCATACGTGATGTGGGGTTAAATCGATAGGATTGTCGACGAGAAGAGCCAGTTGGCTGTGCATCCATACGGCGAGCATTAAATTTATCAATTAAATAGCCCTTTAAAATCCCATTTTCAATTAAAATGTTCTTTCTAGTTTTTTCTCCCTCGTCATCAATATTTAATGATCCCCACTCGTTCGGAAGTGTACCATCATCAATATATGTAACAATTTCAGGAGCGACTTGTTCACCGATACGATTGGCAAATACTGAATTATTTTTAGCAACAGCAGTTGCCTCTAAGCCATGTCCACAAGCCTCATGGAAAATGACACCACCAAATTCATTATCAATAATGACAGGGAATTTACCGCTTGGACATTCATCTGCATGAAGCATTGTGACTGCGATACGTGCAGCTTCTCCTGCATAATGGTTTAGGTCTAGCTTTTCAATAAATTCAAAGCCTGCATGTGCACCTGGGCCATAGAAGCCCGTTTGTACCTCAGTACCCTCTGTAGCTGTCGCTTGCATACTAAGTCTACTGTGAACGCGTGTATCCTCAACAAGCTTACCCTCTGAATTTGCAATCAGTACGTTTTGTTGTTCATCAAAATATCGAACTTTTACCTGATGAATTCGGGGATCATAATGTCTGGCAATAGAGTCTGCTTGTCGCATAATAGCTGTTTTTCTTGCGTGTTCCACTGTATGAGGCATGCGGAGAATTTGATGAATAGGAGTGATGATTTCTTTATGCAAAGGGTGAATGGTACCCGATTTACCGCCTTTGATGGCCAGGGCTGCACGCTCTGCCGCTGCTAATAAACCTGCCTCAGAAAAATCATTGGTGTAAGTATAGATGCTTTGAAGTCCTGAAAAAATGCGGATACCAATTCCAAAATCACGCCCAGTAATACTTTGTTCAATTTTGCCGCTTTGTAAGACAAAGTCATTGACATATTTATCTTCAATAAAAATTTCTGAAAAATCCCCACCAGTTGCTAGCGCTGCTTCAAGGACATTTTCAATAATGGATTGTTTGATCATATATCTTCCTCCTTTTCTTGATTATACCAAATAATTAAAAAATTCTGCATTATTCTATTTTCCTAGATTTGAAGATAGCTTCACATAAATTTATGTATATTACGTAAAAAATTTTTTTATGACATATTTCTCTAACCATTTCACCACACTAACAGAAAGACAGAGGAAGGTGAAAAGATGCAACAACCATATAATGTCGGTGATATCGTTTATATTTTTTATCGGAATCCTCATATTCAGGATGTAGCGAATATACAGGAAGCCGCGGTGGTTAATCATCCAGAGCAACCAGAGGAGCTAGCCGTATTCCTATTTGAAACCTATTATCCGATAACGAATGATATGTTAATTTTTTCAAGTGAAATGGCGGCTGAGCAAGCCTACCACCAGTATTTTCATTGAGGGAGGATAACGATGAATAAACCATTTATCCCTCAGCTCGTCTATTTTGAGCCTGATGCGCTCCACTATCCGTTAGGTCAGGAGTTAAAAGAAAAGTTTGAGCAGATGGGAATCGAAATACGCTATACAACTTCGCATAACCAAGTAAGAAATCTCCCTGGAGACAATGATTTTCAAAAGTATCGAGTAGCCAAATCTACTTTGGTAGTGGGCATCCGGAAAACGTTAAAGTTTGATACATCCAAGCCTTCCGCTGAATATGCCATTCCATTTGCCACTGGCTGTATGGGTCATTGCCATTATTGTTATTTACAAACAACGATGGGTAGCAAGCCTTATATTCGTACGTATGTTAATGTGGATGAAATATTGGAGCAGGCTGATCATTATATGGCTGAACGTGCTCCTGACATTACACGTTTTGAGGCATCCTGTACGTCCGATATTGTAGGGATTGACCATCTCACACATACATTGAAACGTGCTATTGAGCATTTTGGACAAAGTGAATTAGGTCAATTACGATTTGTGACGAAGTTCCATCATGTGGATCACCTATTGGATGCTAAACATAATGGTAAAACAAGATTCCGTTTTAGCGTCAATGCGGATTATGTGATTAAGCATTTTGAGCCTGGAACTTCTCCATTAGCAAAAAGAATTGAGGCGGCTGGGAAAGTGGCAAGGGCTGGCTATCCGCTCGGTTTCATCGTTGCCCCCATTTATCTACATGATGGATGGCAGGAGGGGTATTATCAGATGTTTGAGCGGTTAGATGCTGAATTACCAAAAGATGTGCGTGAGGATATTACGTTTGAGTTTATCCAGCATCGCTTTACGAAGCCAGCTAAACGTGTGATTGAAAAAAATTATCCGATGACAAAGCTAGAACTTGACGAAACCGTGAGACGATATAAATGGGGGAAATATGGAATAGGTAAATACATTTATCAAAAAGATGAGGAAGAAGATATTAAAGAACATTTATATGGCTATATGAAAAAGTTCTTCCCGCAAGCGAAATTAGAATATTTTACGTAATGAGAGAGAGCCTTTGTCGTTCTCTCTAAATTTTTATTTATGCTACATATAGTTCATGACATTGTTTGTGACTGTTCCTATTGTATAATCCCCCCTTCAATGGTAACGCTAACAGAGAACGACAAGCAGAAGAGGAGAACAAAGATGGACTCATTTCAAGTAAATTGTTGGTCGGAGCATGAGGAACTAAAGGTGGTCATGCTTTGTGCACCTTCGATAGTAGATGTAACTGATTCAAAAATAGCTGAGCAGGTTGGGTGGAGTGAGCCTGTCAACCATCATAAAGCTATGGAAAATTTCCTGGCATTGAAGACAACGCTTGAAAACGCTGGGGTAAGAGTAATCGATTATGCCAAAGAATTAACAAAAGAACAGCAGCTGTTAAGTGAACAGCTCATTAATCGTTATTTTGTGCGCGATTTAGCCTGTGTTGTGGGGCAGCAGCTTTTACCTGGTAACGCTGGAAGCTCGTTAAGACGCCCTGAGTATCCATATGCTCATGCTATTTTAGCCAAGTGGTTTCCCGAACAATTTATAAGCAATGCACAGCCTTCTCAATCCCTTGAATGTGGGGATGTCATGCTATTAAATAAGGATGCAATCCTCATGAATCTAGGGATGAGAACTTCATTAGAGGCTGTTGAAAGCTTGAAGGAGCGCTTCTTTCAACAAGGATTTTCAGAAATTGCGGTTATTGATTTACCGAAAGGCAATGATACGCTTCATTTAGATATGAATTGTAATGTTGTGAATCATAACTTAATGATTGCTAAAAGCTTTGTGCGTTATTTTCCTGTACAGGTGTTTACAGCCCAGGGAAGTTATTTTGATATGCCCGCACCATTTTTACAGCGTCATGGTTTTGATATTTACTGGCTGGAAACCTATAAAACCATTCCGGACATTAACTTAATTAATCTTGATCCAGAAACGTTAGTAATCAGTAAGCAGGCATCTAAGCAGCAGTTATTGAAGCATCCAATATTAAGTAAAAAGAAATTACTGGAAGTGGACATCACAGAGCTTGAAAAAGGTGGTGGAGGCATTCGATGTATGACATTGCCTTTAGTAAGAAAGTAGTGAAGGGTTGATTACATGACATCAAATACAAGTAAGGGCAGGTTGTCCTGGTGGCAGCTTTCGCTTATCGGTATAGGCTGTACGCTAGGAACAGGTTTTTTTCTTGGAACAAGTATGGCCATTCATAAAAGTGGTCCGGCTGTTTTAATTCCTTTTTTATTAGCGGCTATTTGTACGTATATTGTTTATGATGCACTTGTTAAAATGTCTGTTGAGAATCCTGATAAAGGTTCATTTCGTACTTATGCTAAACAAGCATTTGGCAGGTGGGCTGGATTTAGTAATGGTTGGGTCTATTTAATCTCTGAAATTCTTATTATGGGGAGCCAGCTTATGGCGCTCGGAATTTTTACAAAGTTTTGGTTTCCCGCATTGCCATTATGGGTTGCAGCCTCTATCTATGCTGCTATAGGGTTAGTTGTGATTCTCACAGGGATGAAGGGTTTTGAAAACTTCCAAAACATATTTGGAGCTTTAAAGGCGGCAGCGATTGTGATGTTTATTATCGTAGCCATTGTCATCATCACGAAAGGGTCACAAGCCTCTACATTGGATTCACTCTATGCGAATTATGAAGAATTTTTCTCACAAGGTATAAAAGGAATTTGGCTCGGGCTATTGTATGCCTTTTACGCCTATGGAGGCATTGAAGTAATGGGGTTAATGGTCATTGATTTAAAAAATCCAAAAGAAGCACCAAAAGCAGGCAGAATAATGTTAGTAGTTATTACGATCATTTTTTTAATGGCCATTGCACTTGCGTTAGCGCTTGTCTCTTGGAAGGACTTTACGATTGATGAGAGTCCCTTTATTACAGCCCTTCAAGGTTATCACATTCCCTTTGTGGCAGATATTTTTAATGGTGTTTTAATCATTGCTGGATTTTCAACAATGGTAGCTTCTCTCTATGCGGTGATTACGATTCTTATTACACTGGCAGAGGATCATGATGCACCCAAAATACTAGCGAAGAAAGGGAAAAGAAAAGTTCCTATGCCTGCCTTTATATTTTTAACTGGTGGCTTAGTCATAACAATCGTTATTGGCTTTCTCATGCCTGAAAAAATCTTTGAATATTTGATGACAGCAGCAGGTTTAATGTTGATTTATAACTGGCTCTTTATTTTAATAACCTATATGAAGCTTATGGAGTTATCTAAGTGGGAGCATGTGAAAAATGGGTTGGGGATGCTGCTCATAGCGGTTACAGTATCGGGTACGCTAGGAGAAAAAACAAGCAGACTCGGCTTTTTCGTGAGCCTGCTCTTTCTTGTCCTTATAGGGATAGCAACCTGGATTGTTGTGAAAAGGCAAAGTCATAAGGAAGCCTAATGGTTTGGACGTTATTTTTGCGACCTTCGTAAGAACGGACATTTGGACGGACTTTGATGATCATCACTTAAAAAATATTGCTTCCATTCATAACTATCTTCTTGACCGTACCATTTTAAATCGGGATGTCCAGGGAGTGCATCATAATGGGCTATGCGTTGACGGATGAGCTTCTTTAATTTTCGCCCAAATGCAGTAGAGTCGTTTATTTCTTCAAAAATCCAGCGTGGCTGAATGGCCATGAGCAAAGTAGAGAAATGGCGACTCCTGCGCATTTTATGTGCGGGTGTTGCGCAGGAGATAAAATAGGGCTCACCGTTAAAACAAAACTCCCATTCATTGTGTGCGGGGTCGGTTGGTATTTGTTCAGGCCAATCGAGATCGTCGATGTTAGTTAATTGGTTAAGTATGGTCCAAAACAATTGCTGATAATCCTCGACTTTATAATTACCGAGCATATCTTGAGGGGTATGAAAGAATACAGTGAGTGTTGTATATTTACCAAAAGTTTGCGAGGATTTTGTGAATTCCTTTAAACAGTGTGCTAGCTCATGAATGGATTGCTCCTTCCGTGGATCTCCAATAAAACTATAGCGCAGATGATTCGATAAAAACCCCATTCTGGCAGGTACACACGGAAAGGTATTTTCTTCATCAGCAATCGTGTTGGCAAAATCCATGTAGGCAGACTGTTGCCAAATTGGAAGTGTATCCAAATTTTCCTCAATCCACTTCCTGTCAAATATTCCTACGTCCACTTGAGTCTCCTCCTTCTATACACCTTTATTCTATTAATGAAAAAGCCAATAGGTTACGAAATTATGATGAATATGTAAGGACATATGGATCAATTATAAATTACTCAATGGATGGCATGAAGAGTAGAGTCTTGCTTAATTTAGATTGTTTTGAGCATGGGAGGAGCGGCATATAAACTAAAGATATTTGTTTTGAAAAATAGTGCAGCTTCAATGGCTGACTGATAAGAACATTGAAGCTGCACATATTATTCTTTTCGTTGAAAGACCTTTTGTTCCAGGATAGTTAGGGCATGTTGAATATCCTTTATATCCTCCTGTGAAGCATGTTGAATAAGCTGTAAAAAGCGCTCCTCAATGCATGCAAAGGCCTCCTCCATCATTTTATCTCCCTCAATGGACAAGCGAATGTACTGCTTTCTTCGGTCCTCCGTGTCGTTGTATTTTTCAATGAGGTTTTGGTCTTGTAATTTTCGCAATTCACGACTTGTGTTGGGTAAAGACATATGCTGACATTCGCTTATTTCGGTAGGCGTTACGGGCTGGCTTACTTTAATATATTCAAGAATTTTATATTGAAGCGGTGTTATATTGGCAACGGTCACGTTTTGTGACAGCTCGTGTGTCACTTGATGGACACTTGCTGTAAACGTTACGAATTGATGAAATAAACTGCTTTTATCCATTTGGATCACCTCTTATTGTCAAGATAACAAATAACTTATCTTAAAACAATTATCATTTGACAATAAAAAATGAATCGATTATTATTTAGTTATCAAATGATAAGTAATGGAGGCGTAGTATGAAAACATTAATTGTCTATACATATCCAAACCACAAGAGCTTAAATTATGCATTTTTACAGGAAGTGATGAAGGGTTGTCAAGAGAATCCTGCCATTGATGAGATACAGCTACTAGATTTATATAAAGAAGAATTCGATCCGCGTTTAATTTTCCATGAGCATAAACGACGTCGGGATATGTATCGTGATCCGCAATTGGAAAAGTATCGTCAACAGCTGATTTGGGCAGATCAGATTGTATTTGTCTATCCAATATGGTGGGGGAGACCACCTGCTATGCTGTTAGGCTATTTCGATCAATTGTTTGCATCGAATTTTGCGTATCGAGATACTAAAGGATTATTCCCAGAAGGACTCTTGAAAGGGAAGTCGGTTGTATGTGTGTCCACGATGAAGGGACCAACCAATTATCCGCTGCTATGGCTGAATAATGCGCATAAAATTTTGATGAAAAGAGCGCTATTTAGTTTTGTGGGAATGAAGAAAGTGAAGTTTTTTGAGTTTGGTAACATGGAAAGTAAAAAAGGGAAGCACCAGCAAAAGCTGAACAAAGTGTATCAATATTTTAGAAAGGTGGCTTACTAATAAAAAAACTCGTGCAGACATCTCTAGTCGTTTGCACGAGTTTTTGTAGTATCAATGGGCAATGTAATCAAAAAGGCTGTAAATTCACCAAGCTTGCTTTCAACGGTGATGGTCCCGTGATGCATATCAATAATTTTTTTAACGATGGCTAAACCAAGCCCACTCCCACCATTTGTAGCTGTCCGTGATTGGTCGGCCTTATAAAATCGTTCAAATATATGCATTTGCTGTTCTTCGGATAGGCCTATGCCAGTATCTTGGACAATGATGGTAATGGTATTGTCATGCTGCGTCATAGACAAAGTGATTATTCCATTGTCGGGTGTGAATTTAATACTATTCGTTAGCAAATTCATCCAAACCTGATTCATTAAATCCTCATCTGCGGTAATAGTTATATTGTCTAGCTGGAGATCAAAGTCCAGTTGTTTAGCTACCCAATTAGGTTCAAGAGCCAGAATGACATTTCGCAATTGTTTATCCAGTCGATAGGTTGTTGTTTCAAATGGATGATGCTGTGATTCTAACGAAGTCAGCTTCAGTAAATTATCACTAATCTTGGACAACCGATTACTTTCCAATTCTATAATGTCTAAGTAATGTAGCCGCTTTTCTTCCGGTAGATGTATGTTCTTACGAGCCTTCGCAAAGCCATTAATAGACGTTAAAGGTGATTGGATTTCGTGGGAGACGTTTGAAATAAATTCTTGTCGCATTCTTTCAAGCTCTCCTAATTCAATAGCCATATGATTGATGCCATGGATTAATTGACCGAATTGGTCTTCCTCATTGCCTTTTACATCTAATTGGATATTAAAATCTCCTTTCGCCATCTGTCTTAATGCTTCCACAATAGCGTCCCAGTAGTTCCGTTGTCGATTGAGCCCAATTATTAGGAAGATAATAGCGGCCGAACAGGCAAAGAGTACGAAAACACCGAGGACGGTGCCTAATTGCTGCCAAAAATCATGGGGTTCTGTACCTAACTGACCATACAGCCATTCCATTACATGATAAGAAATAAAAGCAAATAGAGTATTGGTAATGAGAAAGAGGAATAGAACAAATAGAACTCTGACAAGAAATTTTCGTTTTCTCATGAGGCTAGTTCCAAGCGATAGCCAAGACCGCGAAGAGTGCGGATGACAAAGCCGCTGATCTCCTGAGGAAAACGCTCACGTATTCTTTTTATATGGACATCTATTGTGCGTTCGTCTCCTTCATAATCATAGCCCCAAATTTCTTCAATCAATTGTTCGCGTGAAAATGTTTTGCCCACATAGCTCGCTAATGTAAATAGTAGTTCGAATTCCTTTAAACGAAGGACAATGATTTCTCCATTCAGATCCACTTCATGTGTATGACGATTGAGTTTAACGTTGCCAACTTCTACTACTTGAGAGAGCGCAATACGATAGCGTTTTAATATCGATTTTACACGTACAATTAGCTCGGCAGGCTCAAAGGGTTTTACTAAATAGTCATCTGTCCCTAAATGGAAACCCTTGACCTTTTGGGCGGTTTCTCCTTTTGCAGTGAGCATGAGAATAGGGAGGTCTGTATGATATGAACGAATTTCCTCACATAAAGCCCAACCATCCATATTTGGCATCATAATGTCCATGATAACCATATCAACCTTTTCAGAGGCTAGCTTGGACAGTGCATCGACACCGTCCGTTGCTTCAATCACCTCGAGACCTTCATTTTGAAGAAATACTCTTACTAATTCTCGAATATGGGCATCATCATCTACCATTAATAGTTTGGTCATTTAAATAATTCCCTTCGTTAGTTCTCTTTAATTCGTAATTGCTGCATGGCAAACTCACGATACATGGCATGCGTCTCAAAGAGTGTTTCATGTGTGCCACACCCTGTAATCTGTCCTTTTTCTACAAATAGTATTTGATCGGCATCTACTACCGTTGATAGGCGGTGAGCAATGACTAATGTTGTGCGACCTTGCATTAAATTATCTAACGCTTTTTGTACATATATTTCAGATTTACTATCTAAACTTGATGTAGCTTCATCCAGCATTAAAATTTGCGGGTTCCGTAATAGCGCTCTCGCAATAGAAATGCGCTGACGTTGCCCTCCTGAAAGCTTGATGCCTCTTTCGCCTACTTCTGTATCAAACTTATCGGGAAGATCGTTAATAAATTGATCAGCATAAGCCATTTTGGCCACTCTTTCTAGCTCATCATCCTGTACTTCACGGTCAACACCATAACAAATATTTTCTCGAATCGTTCCAGACAACAGGGCACTTTCTTGAGCTACATAGCCAATTTGACTACGCCAGGAGTGAAGTGAAAATGTCTCGATGGGCGTTTTTCCTAGCGTAATAGTACCGCTAGTTGGTTGGTAATACCGTTCTAATAGAGAGAATGTAGTTGTTTTACCCCCACCACTTGGACCTACAATGGCCGTTACTTTGCCAGGCTCTATTGTGAAGGTTATATTGGATAAAATCGGATCCTCACCGTATGAAAAGTCAACATTGTTAACAAAAATAGGCTGATCTATTTTATTAACTGTGATGCCTTCTTCGATATGCTCCTCTTCATGCTCCAATAAAGCACTAATACGTTCAGTGGCACCCATTGCTTTTTGAAGTTGAGTAAAGAACATGGTCAATTGTGTCATGGGCATGATGATTTGGATTAAATATAAAATAAAAGCCACCATATCACCAGCAGTCAGTTCACCAGAGGAAACACGAACGCCTCCATAGCCAATAATAGCAACTAGAACCGACATCAGAACGAATGAAATTAATGGTGAAATAAGTGCATGGATTTTAGCTTCTTTTAAACCAAAGTTAAAGAGATTCGTAATGCCCTTTTTCCCACGCTCATATTCTACTTGCTCCGCATTAGAAGCTTTAACTAAGCGTGTTTCAGGTAAAACTTGATTTAATACCGAAGTAAACTTAGCAGTTTCGTCTTGCATCCCTTTCGAAATCACAAACATGCGTTTTCCTAGTAGCATTAAAATAACCATCGCTAGGGGCACAGCGATTAACATCACTAATGTCATTTTCCAATCTAAAAATAAAAGAATGATAATGGAGCCGATGATGGAAATAACACCCGATAAACAGTTTGCTAGATGCTCTGTAATGAGCTCTTTAACGACTGCTGTATCATTTGTTACACGACTTAATGTTTCACCTGTATCGTTTTCGTCATAATAGGGGATAGGTAAATGCAGCAGCTTGCGCCAAAGTTGATCACGTAATTTTGCCACTACATGATGACCTACACGATTCAAATAATAGATCGATAATCCACTTGCAATGGCTTGAGCGATAAAAGCAATACCAAGCAAAATGATTTGCCAATAATTAAGCGATTCTAATGAAAAGCCGTCCACTAATTGTTTTGTAAATAATGGGACGATAAAACCTACGCCCGTAGTCGCTAAACTCATAATTAAAGCGATAACTAGGAGCCAAATAGGTGGTTCAGCTCGTTTTACTAATTGTATAAATCGTCGCCAATCTGGTTTTTTTGTAGTTTCTTTTGATGTTTCTTGCAAAGCAATAAGCCTCCTTCAATGTCTTCAAACAACGTAAATCGTTCCTATGGCTTTTACTATAGCACGCGTTTATGAACTGAATGTGAAATGAAATAAAAGGTGATGTTCAAATCATCATCACCTTCAACATAGGGCTAGTGAGCGAGGCATAGATGTTTTAGAAGAAGCGGTTTTAAGATCAGCTTTAAACAACTAGCATTATACGGGACTAAGTTTTATCAGGAAGTTTAAAATATAAAAGAGTGTTTTGCAATAGGGGAAGCCTGATATAAAAATTATTGGTGGAATAATAGTGGCTATGCCTAGTAATTAAAGGTGTTTTCTCTTGAGTATCCGATCAAGGAGATTAAAAGAAGAAGAATTGATAATCTTTGAAAACAATTTAGATATCCAATTTACAAACCAAGAAGAAGCTAAAAGAATAGCATCTTTAGCAAAAAAGTATATCTATAGCCATGCGTTGGAGCCTATTGAAAATATTGATGTAACTGCGCCTTATGAAAGCATATTTGTTAATCCATACGCGGAGTGGGTAGCGGAATTGAACAGGATCCTTAAACAAGGAGATATTGATTCCTGGACACAATTATTTAAACAGGATGTTTTTCAAGAATGGTATAGTCGCCAGGACGTAAAAAACTCCCCTGAAGCATTCTTATCATCCTACTTACAAAAAAATATTCCAATATTAAAAGATTTGACTATTATTCATGGCGAGACGAGCATTATATACGTATTAATTATAAAGATGGCCAAAGTGAAGAAAAGGTCTTACCACTCATCAAACGTGATAATCATTTTGTCATCGACATGACCATAGAAGAGTGGGAAAACTATATAAAAAGAACCGGCAGTGACTAATTGTTCCTGTCGGTTCTTTTCCCATTCTATAGATAAATAACGTTTATTCTTGTCAGGATTGCAAAAGCAAATATGCTCCTATTCTTGATAAAGATACTCTCTTCAAATCTTTACACAAAAAACCATGAGGGGTTTCCTCATGGTTCAAAGTTACATTTTTATACTAATTACATGGTCAAAATAAGAACTCCATGATATCCAATAATCTTTTACTGTACTATCCCATGTGTCATGAACAATTATTTGTCGTTTCCATGATAGTGAAGACGTATCATAATATTCTTCAAATCCTACCCCAGTTACTGCATGATCACCCCAAACAGGGTGACTAGCAGTCGTAATCCAACTTGGTCTTCCTGCATTTATTTCCGCTTTGTGATAAGCAAAAGTAGCGGAATCGCCAATCGTAGGTGAATAGCCTCTATCATTCATATATTTTTTCATACCAGATTTCATATTACTTACCGAAGTTCCACCTGAACTATTAGTAGACATATACGAATCTGCTAAAACATCAATTAAATGTGAGACTGTAGTAGTACTTTGTACTAAACCACTGTATCCATTATCTCTCCAATACTTAATAATGTTTGCTCCAGATGTAGGGGCACAGCCTCTATACCAACTATAATCGGGAACTCCAGAGATTAGTTTATAAGAATAGTCAGTAGCAGCAAAGGGTGCAATCATATCTTGGCCGATAGTCCGATTAGTTTCTTCAACTAATTCCTCTATATTTTGATTATTTAATGTCCCTAGACTTCTCAATTCACTTTCTTCTAAGACTTCATTACTCTGTAAATCTTGAATGCTATCTCCAATTTTAGCGTATGAAAGCAATGGTCCAACGTAAATACCATCACCATTATTTACATTTTTATAAGGACTTGAACCTTCTCTTGTAGATTCAACTACTCCAGGGAATTCAGGGAATGCACTTACAATAATATAACCTTGATCATTACCGTTTTCATTAGTAACTTCAAATACATATGAAGTTAAATTACCATCAAAATCAAATAGTTCTACACCATCGTGTAATTTTGCCTGTTTCCATTCATCAAAAGAGTTCTCTGAAACAATATGTAAGTACTCTTGAGCACTGTCTTCTGCCTGAGTTATAGAAGTATATTCTTGCTCGGCAGCTTGTGCAGATGAAAAATGCAGAAATGCAAAAGCTAAACAAAATAAAAAAGTAAGTAATTTTTTCATTTTTTCCCCTCCTTTGTTATATTATATACATTACCATACTCTTTTTTTAAAAAATAGCAAAAAAAGAAATAATTGGATAATTTGTTACCTATTGTTTTATCTTTTCAACTAAACTATTAATCAAAGGAGAAAAAAGATGAGAAATATTTCAAAGATAATCATTGTTATTTCATTATTTTTATTATCAGCATGTAGTTCAGAGGATGAAGGGAGCGTAAGTAAGCATATTAATCAGGATGTCGAAAAAGTAAATATTGTTAACGGTGAAAATGGAGAACAAGTTGTTATCACTAATGTAAGTGAGGTTAATGAAATAGTTCAGTACTTAGACAGCATTAATGTAATTCCTACAAATAATAAGGATTTAAAAGGATATAGCTATAAAATAGACTTAATAAATGAAAACGAAACAGTAAATACTATTATTTTAGTAGGGGATTATTTGAAAATAGATAGTCAATATTTCGAATCAAAGAATGAGATAAATACAGATATATTGAAAGACTTAATGACGAAGTAAAAAAATTATAGGAATTTAAAAACTATATTATAGTACCAAATTGTTCTTGAATAATAGTTAAGTTTAAGACATTCTTTTACTTGAAACTGAAAATGATATAATTGTAATAAAAAATATTTAATTATAAAAGGGAACACCCCTAACACATGGATTTCCATCCTACTGTTAGGGGTGCTCTATTTTGATTTAAATGTAAATAAAACACAATTTGAAAAGGAAAGTGAGGAAACTATAACTGTAGAATAAACGCACTCTTAATTTTCTCAAGTTTATGTAGAGATATTTTCCTAAAATTAGGGTATTCTGAGGTGAAATGCTCTATAGCATCTTCTATTGCTTGTTTGTTCCAAATAGGATTACTTTTAATTAAATTTATATAAGTTATTCCACTAACATACCCCAAAGCCAAATTAGTACTAGTATCTTTTATCTTACAATAATTTGTGAAATAGTCTTCAAGTACCTCATGATTACGATCTAATTTTTCATGAGCTATTGTGTTAGCTCTTAATTCCCGCATAGCATATTTTAATGAGACTGCAGGGGGAATTAAAAATGGGAAAGCAATATAAAAAGGATTTTTTAACTCTTTAAACTTCCCATGAACAAGCTCATGGATAATAACAAATTTTGTACGGTGAGGATTTGTTGTCCACTGTTTTACAGTTATATTGTCTATAATAATACTGTTAAACATTGTATACATTCCACTATCACCGATGCCCTTAAAAGAAAGAGTGATTTCCTCATGTATACCTAACTTATTTTTATATAAATAAAATTGTTCACTAATTTCTTCTTTGATTAGTTTATTTTCCATTTATCCATCTCATTTCATATATAATGGCTCCTAAATTAGCATTAGTAACTACACTCTATAGTTATTTATTGTGCTTTGGTTTGTCCATTCGAGTAACTACATCCTTTTGTTCTTTCATAGATTCAGTAGTGTACAAAGAAGTTGTTTCTATATTTTGATGTCCAAGCTGATAACGTAACCCTATAAGAGTTCCACCTTCCAATTGATACTGCTTTGAAAACGTATATCTTGCTTTGTGAGGTGTGATTTCTTTTCCATAAGCATTTGTGTACTTCTTAACTAATCTAATTAATGTTTGGTTAGACATTTGCTTTACGGTGCCATTTGGAGACTTAGCAACAAAAACAAATGGATAATTTGTTTTCACACTATATAATTTAGAACGTTGCTTCAAGTATTCTTCTAGGTAGGTTAGGGCAGAAGGACGAATTGCAACTGAATCGGCAATATCACCTTTACGAATCACATCTAAGTAACAATCTTTCATGTAGACATCCTTTATTTTAAGTCCGACTAATTCATTCCCGCGTATACCGCTCCCAAAAAGTACAGCTAGTATAGCGAGATCCCTAATCTTATTCATTTCAAAATAGGGCAGTTCTCTTGATGACAAAGTGGCTGCATACTCTTCATCGATAAAATGTAATAACTCATCAATTTCATCTGATTTATAAGTTTTCTTTTCAATACGTTTACTTCTTCGAGATTTAGATTCCAGCTCTAAATCAACTGAAATTTTTAACATCACATTTCGATTAAAATAGGGCTCTTGAGTAACTTTATCTTCTGTTTCAACTGTCAAATAACGAAAGAGCGATTTTAAAGCCTGTACAGCCCTCGCTACACTGGTCTTACTGCGCCGCTTTGGTTCATTATCATCCTCTCCTGAAAGTATCTCAGAAGCCATTTTATCAACGAATAACTCCACATCTAATTTTGCTAACGTAGATAATGATTCATAGTGAATATCACGTATATTTTTAGCATCTACAATACCTTCTTCAAGTAGCCAATTTAAGAATTTTTCAATATTATATAAATAACCGCTCAATGTGAGTGGTGAATATTTGGATTTCTTTTTTCGTATATACTCCTGTACATAAATAGGGAAGAGAGGAGTTGCGTCCTCTATATGTTTTTCTGCTTAACAACTTAAAGAAAGAGTAGAGGAGTAGCTATGTCTACTCCTCTTTGTTTTTTTGACGTATAATTTTATTCTTTGATTGGAGGGTATTTCATACCTTCTTCGATACTTCTTCCGTCATCTAATACAATCAAATTAATCTTTTTGGTTTTTGCATTATAAAAATACTCGTATACATATGAAGACGGTTCATCTTTATATGTCACAGTAATGTCATACCCTCCAAATTTATAATTTTTATACATATCTTTAGTTTTAATATTATCTTCATTAACCCCTTGAGCCTCTATATAATTTTCAAATGCACTTTCTGCTTCCTCTATTTTACCAGTTACTTTACTAAAATACATATATATGGTTATAATAGAAAAAAAAGTAAAAATAAGTAAGGTTATTAATATCTTTTTCATCCAATGCTCCTTTCTTTTTTATCTGAATATATAAAAACAATAGTAATTTGGCAACTTTTACAATGTTTTCAATTTAATATATGATCGGCAACGGGCCAAGTTTGCGGGTTATATTTATCGGAATGAAACAGGCAACAAAATAACGTTTCCTGTTTTAGAAATTATTCACTTGCTTATATAGAGTAGGTTTATCGAATGAAACAATATCAATTATATGGTCTAAACAAACAATCTGATAATGGAATAGCTCTTTATAGGAGTATATATCTAAAGCTATAGTCCCTTTGCTTATAAAATCTAAATAAGCTGATTTTGTAAATAAACGTACGGAATTACCTATGAATTCATCCTCCTGACTTACAAAATGAAATGACTCATCATAAATAGAATAGGATACATAAGAATCGAATTCTATATCTATGACTGGGAGGGTCGTATCAATTTCAATAGGATAGACATCGTTAAATGTAAATTCATCAAAGCTTACATCATCACTTTTAGAACTAATGGCAGCTCGTTTAATAGATATTCTCAAAGAGTTTGTCCCTGGCTCTACTAAATTATCTAAAAACAAATAACCTTTCCATTGCATTAAATCTTCATAGCTCATAAAATCACCCTTCCAAATTTACAATAGAGCTTTATGGCCATTCTATCGATAGGGTTTTATAATGTCAATTAAAAAACAAAGTGCATAAGAATAAAAATTTATTGTTTTTCGATAAAAAATGATTGACTTAAAATATATCCGTGATGTATCCTATTAACGAAATCATAGGATGATTGCGGTAAAGGTTAAAAAAAGTTTTGTACAGGAATATTAGTAATTTAAGGAGAGTTATAATAATGAAAAAATACATTTTAGCTTCAACCCCATTTATTTTAGGGTTACTTAGTTTTTTGATCTTTATGATAAAAGGAAGTAGTGTAGCATCAGATGGCACACTAGAGGAGCCATTCTTTTTAATTCCTATTGGATTTTTATTGTTATTTATTGGGGTAGTTTGTGTAGTAGGGCTAGCATTAATTTCACTAATAAAGAAAACTCAACATATTTAAATATTTGGTTATATAGTAGAAACAAGGACCGTTCTTTTCATCAAAAATTTCCACGGGTAAATCATAAAATCCTTGCTTCTATTGATATCATGAAGCAGATGAATAGGGACGAATGTTTTCTAGTTCGTGCGAATATAGGGCTACGGGCAGCCGTATCTATTAATTCAGCAAATGAATGATTCGTAATTGCGTATCATTCGTATGATAGATGCTACTCCTAGTCTAAGTGCGTTTCATTATTTACCGAGTGAACCGCTATGTAAGTCATGCCATGACAGCTTTTATTGACCAAATAAACATTTAGTCAACAGAGGAATTTTGAAAAATTATTAAAATAAGTTCCTTTTTTTGGAGAGTTCCCATATACTAATCATAAACCGACAGTCGGTCTAAAAGTGTGGTATAAGTTTTAGTCACAACCAAAATCTAAACTTATCACTACACTTTTTTTATACAAAAACAATGACAGACAGTCGGTCTAATTAGGGGGGAGTCATTACATGGAAACATACGTAAAAGGTAAAGGATTTTCAAAAGATTTTAAAATCCTTGTATTTGGGCAGATTATCTCTATTTTAGGTTCTGCCTTATTAAGATTTGCACTATCCCTTTTTGTTTTAGATGTGACGGGTAGGGCAGACCTTTTTGCCGTCCTTTTTGCTATTTCAAGCATACCTATACTTCTCACGCCATTCGGAGGTGCCCTTGCCGATCGTTTTAATCGACGTCATTTAATGGTGTTATTTGATGCCATTAGTTGTGTCGTTGTATTGATTTTCTATATTACATTGTGGACAGAATATCATTCAGTTCTAGGGATAGGGGTAGTTATGGTGCTCCTGTCCATCAGTAGCGCTATGTATTCACCAGCGGTAATAGCTAGTATTCCATTATTAGTAAAAGAACAGCACCTTGAGCAGGCAAATGGGATTGTGAATGGGGTGCAAGCTTTAGCTGGTGTGGCTGCACCTGTCCTAGGAGGAATACTTTATGGAATGCTTGGCATCAAAATTTTTGTCCTAGTAAGTGGGCTATTATTTTTCTTTACAGCAATTGTAGAAATGTTTTTGACCATCCCTTTTGAGAAACGGGATGACGATGGACAATTAGTTTTGACTTTATTCAAGGATATAAAAGAGGGATTTAAATATGTTGTGAAGCAATCCTTTATTTTAAAATGCACGATACTGGCGGCTTTCTTAAATTTATTATTTACACCGCTCTTTATCGTAGGAGTCCCCATCATCCTTCGTGTCACATTAAATGTTAGTGATTCATTATACGGAATAGGGATGGGTATGATTGATTTAGCAACCATATTTGGAGCATTAACGATGGGCTATTTTGCTAAAAAGCTAAAAATTAGTAGGCTATATGTTTGGGTATTGCTAACTGCTATTTTGGTCATTCCTATGGCTATAGCCGTTATTCCACCAATGCTTCAAATAGGCTATTATGCTTCATACTTATTATTTATTGGCTCTGCACTTGTCATGGCAATGATGATGACTATTATTTCAATTTACGTAATGACCCTTGTGCAAAAGGAAACACCCAATGAAAATTTAGGTAAGGTTATGGCTATTATGATGGCTGTTTCACAATGTATGGCCCCCATTGGGCAAATGGGATATGGCCTATTGTTTGAGACCTTTCGCGTCAACATCTTTATACCGATTCTAATGATTTGTATGATGATGCTGCTATTAGCGCTCCTCACGAATAGATTATGGCGTGTACACACTTGAAAACAAAAAAACTACCGCTTACACGGTAGTTTCAGACTGTGGACAAACTCAATGAATTTCGAGTTTGCTTACAGTCTTTTTTCTTTACAGTAAAATAAAGTAAAACCGTTGATTTCCTTTACGGCCGGGGGCGAGCTGCTTCCCAAGCTTCGTTGCTGCCGCTTCACTTTCGTACAGAACACATCCACTCCATCCAGCATCTCGACTTTCTAGCTTTTCCTGCAAGAGTCGCCACCCTTCGTTCCCATCAACCTCTACATAAAAACTCCTTATTCCTACATATATCTATCCTTTTGTAGAAAACCTCTACTTTTCAATGGTTAGTGACTAAAATCTTCTATGTCCACGTCGTCTTGGCCTACTCGTACCCGCAGGTGTGGACTTAGTTGGGAAAAGCAAAATGGGCCTGTGTTGAACATTATTTCCGATATGCACAGACTCCTCTACTAATGATTCCTTTATTTCCTCTTCCTCTGTGGAAGGAATTTGAGAAGTATTTAATAATGGTACGGGTGACTCATTATGATGTGTCGTACTAGTATTTGTTGTAGGTGTAGAAGTGGTAGTAGTAGTAACCTCATGATGGGGTGACGGCTCTATTTCAGCATGAGGCTGTTGAACAGCATGGACATCTTTCATCACAAGAATAGGTCGCATCATATCATGGTCTTCGTGCTCAAGGAAGTGACAATGCCACATGTAATTCCCCACATAATCCTTCCAATGCATAATAATTTTCGTAATTTTGCCCGCATCTACTTTCACTGTATCTTTCCAACCACGCTCATAGTCCCGTGGTTCCTCAGGGGGGCCTGTAAATGATACTATTCCCTCATTTTGATAGAGGTCTAAATCAAATGGGCGACGTTCAAGAATTTTAAATTGAATGAGATGCAAATGAATAGGATGAATAAAAGGCGTTGTATTAATAAAACTCCAAATTTCAATACTATCTAAAGAAGGTTTTTCTGTCGCTGGGTCATGGTACATTCGATTGTTCAACAACAACATAGGTCTTCCGAATTCATCAGTTGTTGCCGTCAATGGTAATTGTCTTTCAATATGTGCATGATGTGGGTGTAAATCCATTGTGACTGCCAGCCTCTCTGGAACTTCACTCGTATCTTCATATTTTAAGGGAAGTGATACTCTAAATTGCATAATGACGTTCGTATGCTCATCGATAAAATCTGTATCGGTGTTAAGTAAGGTGATTTCCTGACCCTCACAAGCTGAAAAATCGATGATGACATCTGTGCGTTCAGCAGGTAGTAACTCTACAGATTGAATCGCTTGTGGGGTTGATAAAAAACCGCCATCTGTCCCTATTTGTATCATAGACTGCTCATTTGACAAGCTGATGACATAGCCTCTTCGATTGGAGCCATTGAGGAACCGGAATCTATATTTACGTGGCTCGACGTCTAAATAGGGCCATAGCTTGCCGTTGACAACAATCGTATTACCTACGAAACCTGGAGTAATGGACGGATGTACAGTAACTGGAAATGGTGGCTCATCAGGATAAAAAAGGGAGCCATCCTCATTAAATGATTTATCTTGAATTAAAATAGGATATTCGTATTCACCACATGGCAAATTAGAACGTTCCTCAAGAGCATCTCTAAGTAAATAAAAACCTGCCAAGCCAGCATAGACATTAAGGCGTGTTAAAGCCATAGCATGGTCATGGTACCACATTGTAGTACCAGGCTGGTGGTTCGTATATTCATGAATTTCTTTATTGAACTTTGGACCGGTATGTCGATAATCTCTTGTGTACCATGCCTCAGGATGACCGTCGCTCTCCCAATCCACATTGGCACCATGTAAGTGAGTGACAGTTCTTACCTCTTGGGAATCGTTGGCGGCATGAAGTGTAAAATCCACTGGTAAAAAATGCTGTAGTGGTAATTGATTTTTATATTTGACATAAATGGTTTTATCTTTCGTCGCTTCTATAGTGGGTCCTGGATAAAGGCCGTTGTACCCCCATATTAATGTATTAGGAAAATGCTTGTGAAAGCGGTGCTCGCCCTCCATCATGACTAGCTCGTAATAATCATGTTTCTTTTGTCCTCTACAGTATTTTGGTTTTGCGGTCACCGGCTTCTGTAGAGCATCTACAAATTTTGGAATGGTAGCTGGGTCAGAAGGGTTAATTGGTAAACTCAAAACATCACATCCCTTTTCAATGTCTTTAAATGCCTAGTTATCACATCATATGGGTAAAAACAACAGTTGACTGGGACAAAAATGGAGAAAAATGTGTAATGGTATAAAAATTTAATGGAAGGGGAAAACAAAAGGACATTCAATAGCTGTCTTATAAAAGTTTTTTTGAAATCGAGGTAATAGTTGGGATATTGCTAAAAAGTCGAACGAAGTGAATGAATATGTCTTATAATTGTTACAGAACAAAGTGAAGGATTAAATAGGGGCTTGGAAAAGTGGTGAGACAGTGGAGTTAACATTAGAGGAATTAAATAAGACAATCATGGAAATGCGCATAAAGGGGTTTTTAACAGAGGCGTTGAAACTGGCAGATCAAGGTCTTTTAGTAGCTTTAGAGGGAAAAAACTATGAAATTGTATTGGACTTGTACTATCAGAAAATTTTAGTACATCATTCTTTGGGCGATACGCTAGCCATTGTCAGCCTTATTTTCGAGTATGAGGCTATTTGTGAAAAATATGGTACTAGCAAAGATTTGATGCATTATTATTTGGCCATGTCGTTAATATACGATATGGTAGGAATCCGTGAAAAAACAGCAGAGATGACGAAACAGTCAATTGCTTTTGCTCAAGAATTACAAGATTTTATGATGCTTGTTCGTTGTCATAATAATTTGTGCTATATAGAGGTAGAGAAGGGCTGTACGAAGGAAGCCCTTCAAGCGGGGTTGTTAGCAAGAGAGTATAATAAAACGCTATATGAGACACAACCAGATTTAGCAAGATTATTAGATATTCGCATCAATAATAATTTAGCAGATGTATATATTTTGGAAGGGGATTTTTTAGCAGGAAAGGCATTGCTTGATGACTCATTAACGTCTAGCATAATTTCTCAGCATAAACCTGAAAAAGTAGCAGCCTTGTTTGGCTATGGCTTTTTATATGAAAAGCAGCAGAAGCTTGAGGAAGCAGTGCAATATTATCAACAAGCAATAGATCTAGCCAAATCCTATGGTGATAAGCCCATTATGAAAAAAGTGATGCGCTTATTGTTGAATGTCCTGTACCAATTGAATTGGCGAGATGAAATTTTTGATGTCCAAAAAGAGTATATTGACCTTTCGGAACAGATGAGCGTTGATAATTTACTACAGCAAGTGTTGAATTTGGAGTTTAAGCGTCAAAAAGAGAGATTAGAAAGAAAAGCACATTATGATCCTTTAACAGGTGTCTTGAATCGCCACTTCTTAGATCAAGAGCTACATGAATGGTTACATGCTGCCAAAATAGCAGAATCCTATGTATGTATTACAGTTTTGGATATTGATAATTTTAAACTATTTAACGACAGGCATGGTCATTTGTTTGGCGATAGGGTCTTACAACTTTTAGCTAATGGCTTAAAGGAATTTTTGCGAGATGAAGACGTCAAAATTATCCGTTATGGTGGAGATGAATTCATTGTCTGTATTCGTCACCCCAAAAAGGCATACATCAAGGCACTTGTCCAAAATACACACGCCCATTTGCTAACGTTAACATTAGAAAAAGACCAGAAAAGCTATCCACTAAAAGTAAGTATGGGGGCTTGTATAAACAATCAAAAAAATTATTATTATAATGATTTATTTGAGCAAGCTGATCGTTGTTTATATGAGGCAAAAGATAATGGCCGTGCCACCCATATTTTATACGAACTATCATCATTTGAATGATTCCTATTTACTGTGTTGAATAGGAATTTTTCTATTGTTTCAGTAAATATTCTTTACAGAAATTGAAGTGCCATCACAATTTACAACGAGGCAGAATGTTACAGAATAAAATTTACTGTACCAATCATTTGAAAACGTTATTCTAGCAACGTACAATATATGAAATTAAGAAACACGACAGCATAAAATTGTTGTATAATGTTGTGGTATGAGGAAAGAAAGCAGGTTGACAAAATGGAAAGCAAAATGAATTGTAATGTAGTTAAATACACACACAAACATCCGCTATGTGTTGTGCCAAAAAAGCACGATGTGAAACAACAGGTGAATAGATGAAAAACTGGTTAATTTTCATTTCTGTCTTTATTGTTTCGTTGTCACTTGTCATTAGCATTTTAGTACTCTGGAAAGCCGAGGCTCCGTTCCGTTCAATTGAAGAGCAGGCTGAACAGTTGGCACTCGATGCCAAAGCCCTCGCAATTGTATCGGAGTCCTACACATATAATGGCAAACATTCGTATGTTACTGTGTTCGGGGTAGACGAATACGGTGATAAAAAGGCTGTCTTTGTTCCGACGAATCTAGACAAGGATTCCATGCAGGAAGTGTTATTAGAAGATGGTATTACGGAAAAGCAAGCATTATCGGTTTTTAAAAATGAAGGAAATGTACAGAAGGTCCTCCACATGAAATTGGGCTATGAGGAGCCAGGCGTTGTTTGGGAGATTACATACCTAAACGACCACGACAAACTCAACTATGTCTATATTATGTTTAAGGATGGCGACTGGTGGAAGCGCATTACGAATTTATAAGAGGAGTAGATCCCGGATGAAAAACTTATTAGCAACACGTGTAAAAACTTTAACACCATCTTCAACATTAGCTATTACTGCGAAAGCAAAAGCACTAAAAGAGCAAGGTATTGATGTCATTGGCCTTGGTGCTGGTGAACCAGACTTTAATACACCTCAAAACATTTTAAATGCTGCCATTGATTCAATGGAAAAGGGCTATACAAAATATACACCTGCTGGTGGACTTCCAGTTCTAAAAAAAGCCATTATCGATAAACTACAGCGCGATAATAACCTTTCTTATCAGCCTAATGAAGTGATTGTGGGTGTAGGTGCAAAGCATATTTTATACACGTTATTCCAAGTCATTTTAAACGAGGGCGATGAAGTTATTATTCCAATCCCTTATTGGGTGTCTTATCCTGAGCAAGTGAAATTAGCGGGCGGAGTACCTGTATACGTTGAAGGTACACGTGAACAAAGCTATAAAATTACTGCCGATCAATTAAGAGCTGCTGTAACTGATAAAACAAAAGCTGTCATTATCAACTCACCTAGCAACCCGTCTGGTATGATATATTCACGTGAAGAGCTTGCAGAACTTGCTGCAGTTGCAGAAGAAAAGGATATTTTAATCGTGTCAGATGAAATTTATGAGAAGCTTGTATACAATGGTATTGAGCATTTTTCAATTGCACAACTTTCTGATGCAGTGAAAGCACGTACAATTGTTGTGAATGGTGTGGCAAAATCTCACTCTATGACAGGCTGGCGTATTGGTTATGCTGCAGGTGATGCGGACATCGTTAAAGCAATGACTGACCTTGCATCACACTCAACATCTAATGCGACAACAACTGCACAATATGCAACTGTTGAAGCGTATAATGGCCCACAGGACGCTGTAGAGGAAATGCGCCAAGCATTCGAATCTCGTCTTGAGAAAATTTACCCACAGGTAAGTGCAATTCCTGGCTTCCATGTCTTAAAACCACAGGGTGCATTCTACTTATTACCAGATGTAGCAGAAGCTATGGCTCACACTGGCTATGATTCAGTAGACGCATTCGCTGCGGATATTTTAACAGAAGCAAACGTGGCTGTGATTCCAGGCTCTGGCTTTGGTGCACCAACTACTATGCGATTATCTTATGCTACATCTTTAGACTTACTAGAAGAGGCAGTCCGTCGTATTGATACATTTGTAAAATCAAAATGGCAAGACTAATCCCTCTAGACAACTTTGGAGGATTTCTATGAAAAAAATTATGATTAAAGATATGCCACAGCATATCGGTGAAACAGTCAAAATTGGCGCTTGGCTAGCTAACAAACGTTCAAGTGGTAAAATCGCCTTCTTACAACTTCGTGATGGTTCTGGCTTTGTTCAGGGTGTTGTCGTGAAAGAAGAGGTGGGGGAAGAAATTTTTGCAACAGCTAAGGGACTAACGCAAGAAACTTCTATGTATATTACAGGAGAAGTGAAAGCTGACGAACGTTCAAGCTTTGGCTGTGAGCTAGCTGTAACAGGAATTGAAGTTCTACATACAGCGACAGATTTCCCAATTACACCAAAGGAACACGGTCCTGAATTTTTAATGGATAACCGTCATTTATGGTTACGTTCTCGTAAACAACATGCCATTATGAAAATCCGTAATGAAATCATTCGTGCTACTTACGAATTTTTCAACAATAATGGTTTTACAAAGATGGACCCACCAATTTTAACAGGGTCTTCACCGGAAGGTACATCTGAGCTCTTCCATACGAAATACTTTGATGAGGATGCTTTCCTTTCTCAATCAGGACAGCTTTATATGGAAGCGGCAGCTATGGCACTAGGGAAAGTATTTTCATTCGGTCCAACTTTCCGTGCTGAAAAATCTAAAACACGTCGTCACTTAATCGAGTTCTGGATGATTGAGCCTGAGATGGCCTTTGTAGAATTTGAAGAAAATCTAGAGGTACAGGAGCAATATGTAACGCATATTGTACAATCGGTTCTGGCTAACTGCAAATTAGAATTAGAGCGACTTGACCGTGATACATCGAAACTTGAAAATATTAAAGCACCATTCCCTCGTATTTCATATGATGATGCGATCAAGCTTTTACATGAACAAGGTTTTGACGATATTGAGTGGGGTGACGATTTTGGTGCACCTCATGAAACAGCCATTGCTAATTCATTCGACAAGCCCGTATTCATTACATGCTATCCAGTAGGCATTAAACCATTCTATATGCAACCACATCCAGATCGCGATGATGTTGTATTATGTGCTGATTTAATTGCACCTGAAGGCTATGGTGAAATTATTGGTGGTTCTGAGCGTATCCATGACTATGATTTATTAAAATCTCGTCTTGAAGAACATAACCTATCTTTAGATGCATATGCATGGTATTTAGACCTTCGTAAACATGGTTCTGTTCCACATTCAGGCTTTGGACTTGGATTAGAACGAACTGTGGCATGGATTTCTGGTACAGAACATATTCGTGAAACCATTCCATTCCCACGTTTACTGAACCGCTTATATCCATAAGCAAATCAATTTCAAAGTCGCGTAGTGAAATATCTACGCGGCTTTTCTACTTACTTAAAGAAGGAGTCAAGAGAAATATGAATGCAAATAATCATCGACTCCGTACATGGACTGAGCAGAGAATGATTCCCATCCCTCAGCTTTTTTTTCAGTTTTATAAGGAGTTAAATATAGAGGATGAAGAGGCGCTAATTGTCATGCACTTATTAGCCTTTCATATGGAAGGGTATGACTTCCCTACACCGAATGATCTAAAGAATCGTCTCACAATGCCAGAAAATGAACTAACATCCCGTTTACAACGATTAATGCAAAAGGGCTTCCTTGAAATTACTCGTGATGTGGATACAGGTGGCAAGCTCTATGAAAAATATTCGGTTTATCCACTCTGGGAGCGAATTGTGCAGATGATCGAGATGAAAGAGCAACAAAAATCTACCACAACACTTCAACAAGAAGAAGGAGAGATTTTTCGACTCTTTGAAGAAGAAATGGGACGTCTTTTATCTCCTTTAGAGCTTGAAAAAATAGGATGTTGGCTTGATGAGGACAACCATAGTCCAACACTCATTAAAGAGGCATTAAAAGAAGCTGTGTTTGCTGGGAAACTGAGTATTCGTTATATTGATCGGATTTTGTTAGAGTGGAAGAAGAAAAATATTACGACACCACAGGCTGCACAAAAGCAAAGTGAGCAGTTTCGTGAGAAGCAAACCTTTAGTAGAAATCCAGCACGCACAGTTCAGCAAGATGCACAACCAACCAATAAAGTACCATTTTATAATTGGTTAGAAGAGAGAGAATAGGGGGCGTCCGGTTTGTTAACAAAAAAACAGTGGGAGCATTGCCTAGAAGAAATGGATCGAATGTTTCCTAATGCGCATTGTGAGCTTGTGCATGACAACGCCTTTGAGCTCACAATTGCGACATTATTATCTGCACAATGTACGGATGTACTTGTTAATAAAGTAACAAAAACATTATTTCAGAAATATAAAACGCCTGAAGATTATTTGGCTGTCCCATTGGAAGAATTACAACAGGATATTCGCTCTATTGGCTTATATCGCAATAAGGCGAAGAACATCCAGGCTTTATGTCAACGTTTACTAGATGAATATAATGGCGAAATACCCTCAACCCGAGAAGCACTTGTAACATTGCCAGGTGTGGGGCGGAAAACAGCCAATGTAGTGCTATCAGTAGCCTTTGATATTCCTGCACTGGCAGTCGATACCCATGTAGAGCGTGTTTCTAAACGTCTAGGTCTTTGCCGATGGAAAGATTCCGTGCTTGAAGTCGAAGAAACGATTATGAAAAAAACACCTATGGATAAGTGGTCGAAAACGCATCATCAGTTAATCTTCTTTGGCCGTTATCATTGTAAGGCTCAAAATCCTGGCTGCCATGCCTGTCCTTTACTCAGCGATTGTCGTGAAGGTCAAAAGCGTTTGAAGAAAGGTTTGGTGAAGGAAGCATGAATAGTGAAGCTATTGCAAAAGATCAGGTAGATGCTTGGTTTGCCCAATGGACAACCCTTCAAGCGAACATCCACGAAGCCCATGATGCTCGAAACGGTACAGCAAAAGGCTTAATGGAAGAAGCAATTAAGTTGTTTGAACAACTTGTACAGGCGGCAGGAGACGAGGTGCTGCCGATTAATGGAGTTGAACGGCTTGCCTTTATCAAAGCTAAGCCAGGACAATACGCTTGTTATCGTCAGCTTGATGAATTGTTTAAGGAAACGAAAAAACGGACAGCACGTTTGCGAATTCAAGCTAGTAAAAAATAGAGTGGGTAGGATAGTTTAAGCTCTTTATAGAATGAAAAAACCGAGAAGCATCCTGTGCTTCTCGGTTTTTCGTTTATTCTGAGCTTTGTTCTTCATCATTTGGGTCTACAGGATCAGTAGGCGGCGTTGGTTGCTGACTTCCATCTGAACCACCATTATTGCCACCGTTGTTGCCGTTATTCCCATGCCCATTGCCATTATTATTATTGCCACCGTTGTTGCCGTTATTCCCATGCCCATTGCCATTATTATTATTGCCACCGTTGTTGCCATTTCCGTTGCCGTTGCCATTATTATTACCATTATCTTGATCTCCTTCACCAGGATCTGTTGGTAAATCAATGTTTGGCTCTTCCGGATTTTCTGTTTCTACATCCTCTTCTTCCGTTGTACTAGTAATTTGGAAAGTAGTGGTACCAGGTTCACTTCGTGTACCATCCACAATGGCTACGACTGAAATCGTGTAATTGCCATCTTCCAGCGTGTTGGCCACTGTTAAACCTTTACTCTCTGTTTTACCAAGGTCAAACTTTTTACCGTCATCACGGGTTGCAGTTACTTCAAAGGAAGTCGGTAATGGTTCGTCTGTCTCTGGATTCAAGCTAGCATCATGTTCCCAAGAAATGTTGATGGACTGTGCACCTAAATCTAAGCTTGCAGATACGTTGTATGGCGTAGCCAATTCTGGTGCCTCATAAACACTCGACACTTCTGTTGGCTCAGTACCACGAACGAATAGCTCTGTTTGACGTAATTCATTTGGTGTAAAGTCACTTGCCAATTTCAATGGCTTAGACCCTACTTCAATCGTTGCTTCTACAACTGTACTTGGCTTTTTAAAGCTTTCTGTTTCAACGTTTGCTGAAATATCTTGCATAATCGATTTAAATAGATTTTGTGGTAAACGTCGTTCTTCCCACGTTGTAATTGGATCAAAATGTTTTTCATAGCCACTCCATATAGCAATGGAATAGTTTGTCGTATAACCAGCAAACCATGAATCTGGAACGCTTGTGTTCGGTAAATTATATTTATTAAAATCTTCAGCTGAATAGTTGGTTGTACCTGTTTTACCTGCGATATCTAGTCCAGGGACGTTAGCTGCAGTACCTGATGCGTCAGGTTTGTTGCCAACTACATCACGTAGCATATCTGTTACCATATAAGCTGTAGCTTCACTCATCGCTACATTAGGCTCAGGTGTATAATTTTTAGATGTTTTCCCATCACGGTAAACAATTTTTGTAATAGAGTGTGGGTCCGTGTAAACGCCGTTATTTCCGAATGCTGCATAGGAAGCCGCCATTTGAATTGGGGAGATAGTAATCGCTCCACCACCAATTGCGTCTGATTCGTAAAGGTTTTCTGTTTCAATCCCTAAACGTCCAACAAACTCCTTCGCATTTTCAGTACCTACTTCTTGTAATGCTTTGACAGCGGGTACGTTACGTGAAGCATATAATGCCTTACGAGCGGTCATGGCACCCATATATCTGCCATCCCAGTTTGTAATAGTTTGTTTTGAATTGGAATAGTTCATAGGTTCATCTACAAGTGTATGGCCTGTAGACCATTTTAAATATTCAATGGCTGGACCGTAGTCCACTAATGGTTTCATGGTAGAACCAGGTTGATTTTTTGTTAAATCATCTGCATAGTTCCAGCCACGTTCAGCACCATAATGTCGACCGCCACCAACAGCTTGAATAGCACCTGTTTTCGTATCAATGACCGCTACACCTGACTGAATATCTTCTGTCGGGAAATTGCTGTCATCGTTCATGACATTTTCAACAACTTTTTGGGCATTTGGATCAAGTGTTGTATACACTTTAATACCTTCTGCCATGGCTGAACCATCACCGTTATTTTCCAATTCATTAATAACGACATCTAGGAAGGCATCGTATTTCGAACCAGCAAAGGATTGACGCGTTGCATCGTCTGCAAGACCTGCTTGGACATCAACGTTTTTAGCTTCTTCCATTTCTGTTTTCGAAATTTTTCCGTGTTGATACATTAATCCTAAAACCGTATTTCGACGTTGCTTGGCAAGATCAGGGTTTTTCAATGGATTATAAGCATTTGGCCGTTGTACTAATCCTGCTAATAATGCTTCTTCATCTAATGTTAAATCTTTTAATTCTTTTCCATAGAAATATTGGGCTGCTGTACCAAATCCATAAATACGGCCTGACATTAGCATTTTATTGAAATACATTTCAAAAATTTCTTCTTTTGAATATTTACGTTCTAATTGAAATGCTAGCCAAGCTTCCTGTGCTTTACGCTTTAATTTCTTTTCATTTTGTAAAAATGAGTTTTTGACCACTTGCTGTGTTAGGGTAGAGGCACCTTGTGCACCAAAGCCATCACGGAAGTTAGCAAGTATGGCACCACCTAGACGGTAGAAGTCCATGCCGTGATGTTTAAAAAAGCGTACATCTTCCGTTGCAAGAATAGCGTTCACCATGTCTTCGGGTATATCTTCATATTTTATATATTTGCGGTTTTCAGCACCAATTGTTGCAAATATTTCACCGTTTTTATCGTAGAACTCTGAAGACACAGGGTCTTTCAATAATTCCTCATCAAGCTTAGGAGCGGTGCTCGCATAGTAAGCAAATAAACCTGCTCCTCCAATGAAGCCTACAACACCGATGACTAATAGAGTTAAGAAAATACGTTTTATCCACATTTTAGCGGGTGTTGACGATTTTGTTGTTGTTTTCTTACCTTTTTTATTTTTTTCAGCGAGAGCCTTTTGATGCTCTCCGCGTGTTCGACGACGTTCAGTCATTCTATTTCTCCTCACTTTCAAACCTGTAGCATTTTGCATCGATCAGTTGTTGGATGATGGGTAAATAATCGATACGTGGATAATAGCTAGTAGGAATTTCATACGCCTCTTCTACAATTGTTGAAAAGGGTATGGATTTACGATTGCCACTTTCCATTGCTTTCCAGGCCTTTTGTAAAACTTCATATGGCACAATAAAATATCGTTCAAAAGCTGAAAAGCGAACGATAATAAAAGCCACACCATTTTGTTCAGTCACTTGCTGCATATGGGTCATTTGATGCTCATGAATGTTTTTTAAGGGGAAACTGGTTTTGGAAGCAGTTTCCTTTGCATCAAAATCAATATAATGCCCATTCCAAACACCATTGTAGTCGGTTGTAGAGGGTGTTCGAAAATATGCTTCACGAATGACAGCAGCACTTCGTGAAGGGTACTCTACTTTGACGATTTGTACAGGGACAGGTTTCTTGTGAATAATAGCAAGTCGTCTTTTTATATAATAGTCGTTTGCTTCATTAATTTCATCTTCTAGCGTCTTTCCACGATTACTAAAAGACAAATCTTTACTTTTACTCTTTTTTTCTGTTTTCTGTACAGAAGTATTGGGGGTATACAATTTCCCATTTGGATAGCGAATTGTCATTTAGCTCACCCTTTATCAAACTGCTTTCCTATATAGTAGTTTACCATGATTTGATGGCTCTTCTCTACCTACATCCGTGTTGTCTTTGTTACAAGACTAGTAGACAGTGGATGCAATGAATAAACAAATTGCGTCGAAAAAAAGCTCATGATTGTCTTCCTCGAATCGTCAAAATAACTGATAAATTTAAACATAAAAACGTTTGAAGAGTGGTGAAATATCTACACCTTTCATTCAGGACGCCTTTTTAGTTGGAAGGTTCATTTTTAAAAATTTATCGAAAATCTTCTTCTTTCAGCTAACTTACGCTTATTTTGTCACGCATGAAGGTAATTTTATACATGCGAGGAATACTTAAGTAAAGCAAAGGGGGCGTTATTTTGAACAAGTTAGAACAATTAGTTGCGCAGTTAGATCTGGTCAATCAATTACTTTTCACGAGAGTGTCTCTGGAGAACAATGCTCAGAATATGCACTTTTTTTTGCAGCTCAAAGCAGTTAGCCAGAAAGTAAGCTTAGCAGAAAAGAACTGGCAAGTAAAGAATGCTTGTTCGCCTATTAGTAGTGAAAAATGATAGACTTTGGTACACTTATCTCATAAGCAATTGAACTAACTCAGTAGCATTAAAATTGATACAGTATTTACCACAAAACAAGTAGGTAAAGGTAAGGGTATCAAGAGATGCCATATTTTCGTAGTTGAAATGATGGACAAGACATACTCATCATATATATGTACTTGCTACGAAAAATATTTGCTTACGTGTAATTGATGAGAGATGAGGTGCAAAATTGTTAGTTATTCAGCAAACATCCAAATTATTAGATGAATGTGATCGATGTGTTTCACGTTTTTGGCAAATGCGTGAGGAGGACCGTACACCTGATTTTTTTCAAGAGGTGAAACCACATGCTGATAAAATTCACCAACTGTTGAAGGAATGGCAGCAAGAGGCCAATAAATGGATTCAAGAGAATCGACCGAAATATATGCATACACAACAAATTGCTTCAACGGTAGAATCGATGGAGCAATTTGTTGTGCAATCTTTTTATAAGGAAACAAGTAAAAAACGTTTTTTAGATGCTATTCATTCTACCTCCTTTACAATGAAAAACTTCGAACGACTGGTAAAGGAGGAGGCAGTAAATGCTATCGAAGAAACGAACGATTAGCGAGCTTTTACATGAATGGAGATATGATGAAGAATTAAAAGAACGCATTCTTCATTGGCAAACACTTGAAGCCCGTCCTGCTAGTTATGCTTCTTTCCCAGAAAATTTACATCCTTCTTTAGTGAAGGCTTTAAAGGCAAGAGGGATCGAGCAACTTTATACGCATCAGCGAGAGGCCTTTGATTTGGCACAGAGTGGTACATCTTTTACGGCTGTTACACCAACCGCATCAGGTAAATCGTATTGCTATCATTTACCGGTGTTGCAAAAAATAGTAGAGGATAACAACGCACGTGCCATTTATTTATTTCCAACAAAGGCTTTAGCACAGGATCAAAAAAATGACTTGAATGAACTTATTGAACAAAGTGGTGAAGAAATTTTAAGTTATACTTATGATGGTGATACGGCTCCAGGCATTCGTCAGAAGGTTCGTAAAGCAGGACATATCGTTATGACGAATCCTGATATGCTTCATTCAGGAATTTTGCCACACCATACGAAATGGGTATCGCTATTTGAAAATTTGCAGTATATCGTTATTGATGAATTGCATACATATAAAGGGGTATTTGGTTCTCATGTTGCTCATGTTATTCGTAGATTAAAACGCATATGTGAATTTTATGGTAGTAACCCTGTGTTTATCTGTACTTCAGCCACGATAAAAAATCCTAAGGAGCTGGCAGAGCTGCTAACAAATGAATCACATGCGCTCATCGCAAACTCTGGAGCACCTGTCGGTAAGAAAACATTTCTTTTCTATAATCCGCCCATTATTCACAAAACTTTTGGGGTGCGTAGAAGTGCCGTATTAGAGGTAAGTGATTTAGCAAAGAGGCTTTATATAGCTGGTATTCAATCCATCATTTTCGCTAAAAGCAGGGTACGGGTTGAAATGATTGTCACTTATTTAAAGGAACTCACACGCAATAAGCTGCTTGATGAATCCGTGCGTGGCTACCGAGGTGGTTATTTGCCATCTGAACGTCGGGTCATTGAAAAAGGCTTGCGTGATGGAACTATTCAAACCGTTGTCAGTACAAATGCGTTAGAATTAGGGGTCGATATTGGCCAGTTACAAGCATGTATTATGACAGGTTATCCAGGTAATATCGCAAGTGCCTGGCAACAAGCAGGACGTGCAGGAAGGCGGCAAGATGAGGCTTTAATTATCTATGTTGCACAATCGACTGCTCTTGATCAGTATGTGGTTAATCATCCTTTATTTTTACTTGGTAGTGCACCAGAGGAGGCACGTATTTATCCAGAAAATATGTTAATTCTAATGGATCATTTAAAATGTGCCGCTTTTGAATTACCTTTTTCTATAGAAGATACTTATGGTGAATATGACATACAAGAGTTGTTAGAGTATTTAGCCGAAGAAGGCGTTGTCTTTAAGACGAGTGATAAGTGGCATTGGATGAGTGATCGTTTCCCAGCACATGATATTAGCTTACGGTCTGCTTCGCAGGAAAATGTGGTAATTATTAATCTGTCTATTCCTGCCCAAACAAAGGTAATTGGAGAAATGGATCGTCATAGTGCCATGACATTATTACATGAGGAAGCGATTTATTTACATCAAGGGATTCAATTCCAAGTAGAGAAGCTCGACTGGGAAGAAAAGAAAGCCTATGTCCGTGAAGTCGACGTCGATTATTATACAGATGCCAATCTTGCCGTTGAAATGAAGGTATTAGAGGAAGATCGAAGCCGAGGATATAATGGTGGTACGATTAGCTTCGGGGATGTTGGATTAGTCGCACAGGCAACTATTTTCAAAAAAATTCGCTTTGGTACGCATGATAATATCGGATCGGGGCCCATTCATTTACCTCCAGATGAAATGCATACAAGTGCATCATGGCTTTCACTTCATCTAACAGAGCAATGGTCAGAGGCGGAATTGACAGAGGTAATGATTGGAGTAGCCTATGCCATGAATGCGTTTATTCCTTTGTTTATTCAATGTGATAGCAGTGATGTAGCAGTTGTCCCACAAGTTAAAGCATCCCATAATGAGTTGCCCACATTTTTTGTTTACGATAAATATCCTGGTGGGATTGGTTTAAGTGAAAAGGTCTATGACTTATGGGAAGATCTATTAATGAAAACCTTAGAGCATGTTTCAAAATGTCCTTGTGAATCTGGATGTCCATCATGTATTGGAGCGCAGGACAGTTTGCAGGAAGGAAAAAAGAGGGTCATTATACTTCTTCAGAGATTAAATCAAATTAATTAAAAAAGAAAAGAGGGCTTGTGGTATATCTGAATGATTTCCTCAAGCTCTCTTTATTTATCTATTAATGTATATACCTGACAATTTTTTTAGAAGGATTCATTTCTTTTTTTAGTATGGAACTAAGTCCTTTTACACTTTTTCCTCTACGTTTATTGGCAATGCAAGAGGTATATTAATAAATTTGTGAAGACAATACTGTTCTGATTCGAGTGCTGAACATTTGGTGTAGTAGAATAGTCAAAAATTAGTCGATAGAAATTTTGTGTTTCTCATGAAGTAGTATTGTACCATTTACTTTAACGACGATATTTAAACTGAGTAATCCACCTATTTTTACTTTTACTGTTGATACTGTTCCATTAGTTTCTGTAATTTCACCTTTCAATTTTACAAAGGGATAAACTTGTTTGAACATACTGTCTCTACTCTTTTTATCTACTACTTCATTATTAATATAAAGAACCTCTTCCGTCACAGCATTTACAATGCGAATAATATGCCCCTTATATTCTAACTGCCATACTTTAAATACTTCTTTTTCTAAATCCTCTGTTGTGTTTTTCCATTCTTTTTTTAGTTCTTCACGAAAATTTTTAAACAATGCGTTTCCTCCAAGAAAAGTTATTAATGATTACATAAATATTTTTACTTCATTTCAAAGTAAGGTGGCATTCATCTAACGCACCTTATATATGTAATTTCATTTTATAGAAAATACTTGCAATAGTACAAGCGAATTAGATAAAAGTGTTAGTTTTCTAGAAATAAAATTATTTAAATGGTCAACCAACAAGGATGCCGTAACTTTATGGAGAATGGACTTTTTAAATAATAATTCAATGTATGATTACACAATAATTAGAATTAAAAAGGAGTTAAGGCTAAATAAACTTTATTCAAACATGTTCGTGTTGATTAATTCGGGGCTTTGTCTCGTTTGTGTGACTTACACCAACAATTAGAAAAGTAAGGTAAAGAAAATTTTAAATATACAAATATTTGTTGAATGTTAACTTTAAGTAATATATAAATAAATAGGAATATATGGTTTTTAACTAGGAGGACAATTATTCTCTCCTAGTTAATCTGAAATGGGACATAATTTTATAGGTTTAATGACTATTTGATGAAATGGTGGTGGAATATGGTACAGACTCGAAATGTTGTATCTCAAGATGATGCGTTTCTTTACGAGTTATATATTTCTACACGAAAGAACGAGTTTTCGATGCTTGCCCTAGATGAACAACAATTACACGCGCTTTTACTAATTCAATACGAAGCGCAAAAGAGATTTTATCAACAAAATTTTCCGCAAGCAAAGCATGAAATTATTTTTCATGAAGGTTTGGAAATTGGTAGGATGATGACTGAATGTAAAAGTGGGAATATTCATTTAATTGATATTTCTTTATTGCCTGATTTTAGAGGTAAGGGCTATGGAACCAAGTTATTAAAGCAATTACAAAACAGTGCGGTTAGTCAGAATTTGTCTGTTACACTCCATGTATGGCATGGAAATCCTGCAAGGCGCCTATATGAAAGATGCGGATTTTACGTTACCGAAGACATTTCTCCGTATATTGCCATGAGGTTTGAGTCACTCGGTTAAAAGACTGAATTTTCAATTTATTCGAAAGGAGGTGAGAGTCAATGAGTGAGTCTTATTTAGGAGAGATTCGTATGTTTGCAGGAAACTTTGCTCCTCAGGGATGGGCTTTATGCAATGGACAACTTCTTAGTATTTCAGAAAATGAGGCACTTTTTGCTTTACTTGGAACAACATATGGAGGGGATGGTCAAACTACTTTTAAGTTGCCAGATTTAATGGGACGTGTTCCTATTCATGTTAGTCCACAGTACGGTATAGGTGTTGCTGGTGGTACAGAATTGATTACGTTAACTGCCAATCAACTGCCAAATCATACACATACTGTTCAAGCGGCTACAGCTGTTGGGAATACCTCAACACCGACTAATAAGCTGTGGGCAACGACAAGTGGATATTCTAATTACTCAAATGATAAAGATGGAGCTGGCAATCCGTTAACGCCAGTTACAATGAACGCTAATGCTAGCTCGGTTGTTGGTGGCAATCAGTCACATGACAACATGATGCCAACAGTAGCAATTTCCTTCATTATTTCGTTATATGGAGTATTTCCTACCCAGCCATAAAACATATGTACAAAGGAGGATGAAAATGGCAGAACCATATTTAGGTGAAGTTCGATTATTTGCGATGAATTATGCGCCAAGATACTGGTTATCTTGTGAAGGGCAATTGCTTCCTATTAATCAGTATCAAGCTTTATACGCGCTGCTAGGAACGGTTTATGGAGGGGATGGGGTAAAAACATTTGCCTTACCGGATTTGCGAGGACGTGTCCCAATCCATGTAGGTCCTTCATTACCTTTAGGAACAAAGGCGGGTGAAGTGACACATTCTTTAACAGTTAATGAAATACCTCAACATACTCATCAAGTGTACGGCTCATCAAACCTTGCAAGTGTACCCTCCCCTAAAGGAAATGTATGGGCACAAAAGGATAACTTATATGCAGATGGTCCGACTGTAACGATGAATTCAGCTGCATTATCTTCTGCTGGAGGAGGACAGGCCCATAATAATATGCAGCCTTATTTAGCCGTACATTTTTGTATCGCTACTCAAGGTATTTTTCCAACAAGAAATTAAGTAAAAGGAGTTGGTATGAATGGCAGATGCGTATATCGGTGAAATCCGAATTTTTTCAGGAAACTTTGCGCCAAAGGGGTGGGCGTTATGTAACGGTCAATTGATGAACATTCAGCAAAATACAGCACTTTATTCTATATTAGGTGTTCAGTATGGTGGCGATGGGAAGACAACCTTTGCATTACCGAATTTAATGGCGTCAGCACCTATGAATCAAGGATCAGGAATGGGATTAACACCGCGAAAAGTTGGTGAAGCGGTAGGAACACAAACAGTGACGCTTTTGGAGTCCCAAATACCTGCTCACTCTCATACTCCAGTAGCTATACAAAGTGTTGGAACGTCAGGTAATCCGATTGGTTTATTTTGGGCAGAGGGTGTAGGGGCCGGGAGACCACCCAAACAACCACATTTGTATGATACCAATTTGGATGTTCAAATGAACACGCAAGCTTTAGGTTTGACAGGTGGGAGTCAGCCACATAATAATATGCAGCCCTTCTTGGTGATGAATTATATTATTTGCTTACAGGGTGAGTTTCCATCTAGAGGGTAACAGGAAATTTAAAGGGGTGGAACTATGAATCGATCGCAGGCTTTCAAAAATGGCAGGAATGGGATTAAAATGGTCCGTAAAAAAATGAGATTTTATGTCCGTATTTTAATAGTCTTAATTTTAATGATGGCATCGATTGGCTATATCCCTGCCATAGAGGTAGAGGCTGCGGTGAATGGAACTGCTGATGGTACATATGATTTCGGTGGATCTGTCAGTGGTGATAACAGTGCGGGTGCAGGATTTTCAACCTTTTCGGATAAGTTTATAATAAGCAACGGTTTTGCAGTTGATCCAGCAACATCACAATTGTATACACAAAATTATACACCTAAGGCTCAGGAAACTCTGATTATTAAAGCAGAGGGAGGGAATATATGTAAAACATTCACGTTTAAAGACTTAGGGATAAGTATTGTTCCAGATCTTCCTAAACTCACATTTAGTAAGCTTTCCTTAGTTGTAAAAGATACGAATGGAGCTACGTTAGGCTCTCACTCAATTGCTAATAAGGAGATCTCTGGGAATGGAATGATCCATCAATTAAGTACTCTCTTAAATAATGGTAATGAATTTGATTACAATGGTGCTGAATCCTTAGAAATTACGTGGCAATTTGATTTCCCTACTAATGATCCAAATACAGAGCCATCAAACTTAAACTTTGATAATATAACAATTGCCAATGTGAGCGACAGTTTTTCTGATACTCAAACTCCTACAATATCAAACAAAACAATTACATCTTCAAATGTCAGTACAACAGGTGTAACGCTTGGGTGGGAAAAGGCAACAGACGATGTGACACTACAGGGCGATTTAGAGTATCGAGTCTATCAATCTAGCAGTAATAATATGGATACTGTTAGTGATATCGAAGTAAATGGTTTAGCATTAGGAACTGGATTTTCAAAAGATTTAGAAGTATTTAATGTGACGGGGTTATTACCAAGTACGACATATTATTTTAATGTCATTGTAAAAGATGCTGCAGGCAATAAAAGTGCTTATACAATGAAGTCGGTGACGACCTCTATTCCTGCTAATGCTCCAACTGTAACTACAAATACTATCCCATCTAATGTGACAACAACAGGTGCAACGGTTGGTGGGGATGTTACAGCTGATGGTGGAGCGATAGTTACAGAAAGAGGAATTGTTTATGCAACGACTGCCAATCCGACGACCAGTAATAGTAAAATAACGATAACAGGGACAACAGGTACTTTTACTGCTGACCTAAGTGGGTTAAATCCAAATAAGACGTACCATTACAGAGCATATGCGACAAACTCTATAGGTACAAGCTATGGAAGTGATCAAACCTTTACAACAGGGTCATTAAGCAATAATGCAGACTTAAGCAACTTAACCCTTTCAACAGGAACGTTAAGTCCAGCCTTTGCTTCAGGTACGACAGATTACACTGCAAATGTAGCTAGTAATGTAGGAAATATTCAGGTTACACCGACATTAGCTGATAGTTATGCAACGCTAACGCTGAATGGGGCAGCTGTCACAAGTGGAATTGGTAAGGATATTGCCTTAAATGTCGGATTAAACACCATTACTATTATTGTAACTGCACAAAATCAAACAACAAAAATTTATACGATTACAGTTACTAGAGCAGCACCAACATATACAATTGATACAATCAGTAATCAAATGTTCCCAGCACTAACAGCTGGATACACAAGCGGCACTCAAGAAACAAAAACGTTAACAATCGCAAATACAGGAACAGGTAGTTTAGCGAATGTATCGGTAGCGATAAGTGGTGCTAATGCGGATGATTTTGATATTACGCAACCATCAGCGACGAGCTTACCAAGTGCGGGTAATACAATATTTACCGTGAGGGCAAAGGATGGCTTGGCGGTAGGAACCTATACAGCAACGGTAACGGTAAGCGCGACAAACCTAACACCAGTGACGTTTACAGTTACGCAAGAAGTCCAAGCAAATTCAGTAACAGCTCCAGATGTGCCAACGAATGTATTGGCAACGCCAGGTGATAGTTATGTAAGGGTAAGCTTTGATGTCCCGACCAATAATGGAGGTAGTACGATTACTGGATATACAGTTAAAGTTTATGTAGGCGGAGTGGAGCAGCCGATGTTAGCGAAAATAGGGACGTTAAGTCCAATCATAGTAACGGGATTAACCAACGGGACAGCCTATACATTTAAAGTGTTAGCAACTAACATTGCTGGAAATAGTGGAGAATCTATGGCATCAAATGTGGTGACACCAGTAGCTCCTACTGCCCCAGGTCAGCCAACCATACCGGTGCCAACACCAAGCTCACCAAGTTCACCAACAACATCAACGAAAATTCAAGTTGGTCTAGAAATAGATGGTGATAACCCACTGGAAAAAACTACGATTGAGATTGAACGCACAAAACATGCCAATGGTGAAATTACAGATTTCGTAGCTTTAACTGAATCGAGTGCCAAGGCAGCCATTGAAAAAGCGAAGCAAATTGACAATAACATTGTTCGTATTGTTCTCCCTGATGTTAATGATGAAATAGATAAAGTAACAGTAGAAGTTCCAAAGCAATCTCTACAATTACTACGTGAAAACGGATTATCGCTGGAAATTGCTACAGAGAATGGACTTGTTACAATTCCACATAGCTCAATGAAGGGGATAGAAGATAATTTCTATTTCCGCTTAGTACCAGTTAAAAAGAATAGTGAGCGTCAAGCCATTGAAGAACGTGCCCGTGTAGAGCGCGTAGTACATGAAGCTCTTGAAAGCAATAATGTGCATGTAGTGGCGCGTCCAATGACCATTGAGACTAATATGCCAAATCGTCCTGTGCACGTAACTTTGCCATTAAAAGGCGTGAAAATCCCAGTAAATATAGTAGAGCGTAAGGCGTTTCTTAAGCAATTAGCTATGTTTATTGAACACTCTGATGGAGAGAAAAAAGTGGTTCTTCCTGAAGTTGTAACAATGGTGAAGGGGGAGCTAGGTCTTCGTTTTACCGTTGAGAAGTTCAGTACGTTTACCATCATTCAGGTGAATAGGACAAAACCACCTTTAGAAGTAAATAAACATGAAGCCTATATTAATGGATTCCTTGATGGTACATTTGGTCCTGAAAAAAATGTAACGCGGGGGCAAGTGGCAACGATGATTGCCCGTATACTAGGCTATACAGATGGTACAGTGGACACAACACCATTATTCCGGGATATTCCAAGTGATTATTATGCAGCGGGTCCCATTGCCTTTATCAAAGAGCGGGGCATTATGAATGGGGATATCTATGGTAATTTCCGTGCAAGTGATAACATTACACGTGCGGAAATGGCAACTGTAGTGGCAAACTTTAAGCAACTTCACATTGAAGAGAATCAAAATATTACATTCAAGGATACAAAAGGTCATTGGGCACAGTGGATTATAGAGGCGATACGTACAGCAGGTATCATCAATGGTCAATCAGACGGTAGTTTTGCGCCAAACGAACCTGTAACCCGTGCTCAAGCAATAGTGATGATGAATCGCATGTTAGAGCGTGGTCCACTACAAGGTGTAACATCACCAAGTTTCCAGGATGTTAAAGAAACACACTGGGCGTTTGAAGAAATTGAAGAAGCGGCCAAAACTCATACGTATGTTATCGATCAAGATGGTAATGAAAAACTTTCAAAATAACAAATAGCAAAAGCAGACTAGGGAGAGAGAGCCTTGGTCTGTTTTTTTGTATATGAAAAATTGCACGGACAAACTGGAACTCGTCATCACCCTTAATTTCAGATAGAAGAGAGAAACTATTGGTAAGACATTATAATAATTACTGCACAGCGTATTGAATTTGTTCAGATGCCATTAAAGAAATATTAAGTAAGAATTTCCTGTGAAGAAAATTTTGAATGAGTCAAGCAATCGTGGTAATCTTGCAAGAGAGTCTTATATTATAAGCAGAAAATGAGTGAACTACATGTCTTACGAGAATAAAATACTACAAATGAAAAAAATGCTTAGTAAAAAACCAGCGGTAGCTCAACAAAAGGTAGAGGAACCAGCTTTTCAGAAACCAGTCAAACCAAGCTATACCAAGCGATGGGAAGAGGCTGGGCTTAAGGTTGTGGAAAATGACTTTGGTATTGTATTTAAGCGCCATGTACAGTATCCATTTTCTTTTCAGCATGGTCATTATCGGCTACAGTCATTTTTTGATGCTTTGAAAAAATGGCAGGATGCTTCATTTGATCATCCATATGCACTGGACTTACATGAGCCTGTATTATTTTTTGATACGGAAACGACAGGCTTAAAAGGTGTGGGCACACATATTTTTTTACTTGGTTTTTTAGAGGTAGACGAAGAATGTTTTAGTTTGACACAATATATTCTAGCAGACCCTGCACATGAGGCGGCATTTTTGTTTGAATCGAAACTGTGGCAAAAATCTGCAACAGTCATCACATATAATGGTAAAAGTTTTGATTGGCCGCAGCTTGAAACTCGCTGGACACTGCATCAAAAAACATTACCAAAATTACGATCACAACGACAAATTGATTTATTGCATAGTTCGAAGCGTTTATGGAAAAATGATATGGAGCGCTTAAAATTAAAATCTGTGGAGGAAGAGAAGCTTGGTTTCTCTCGGAAGGGAGATATTCCTGGTCATCTTGCGCCAATTATTTATTTAGATGCTGTGAAAAGTGGCGGACCAGATGCTCTTATGAAGGTTTTGCTTCACAATGAGTGGGATTTACTGTCGCTTATCACGCTTTATAGTCACTCCACTCAGCTCTTGTTTGAAGAGGGGCATGAAGAATCTGCAAAAACCTTTACCAACATTGGGAAATGGTATGGTGATTTAAAAGAAAGCACACAAAGTGTTAAGGTGTTAGAAAGGGTGACTACGCAATTTGATGCGCTGGAAGCGGGTAATGCGCACTATTATTTAGCACTACAGCACAAAAAGAGTAAACGCTACAGTAAAGCTATAGATGCGTTTGTAGCCTCTCTCCATTTTGTTGAAGCAAGAACAAAGTTGCATGTCCTTGAGCAGCTAGCCATACTTTATGAGCACCAAATGAAAGATTATAAGCAGGCCCTTTATTATACGCAACAAGGCATACATCTCATTCAAAGGAATGAGCAATGGAGAGCAGAACAAAAACAAAAATGGGTAATTTCTTGGGAAAAGAGGTTGCTCAGATTAGGAAATAAGAAATAATTTCCCAGGTAATCGCATAAAACGACAAGTTTAGCTTACAATTGGAGTTTTCAGACGATATAATGTGATGAAGTATGCTATAATGTATTCGTGTATGTAGTGTGAGGAAGGGCGATGTGAATGGACATTAAATTAACGTCAAAAATGATCCTTGAAAAGGAATTTAAAAAGAACTTTAAAGGCTATAATGTGGAAGAAGTAGATTCATTCCTTGATGAAATAATTCAAGACTATGAAACGTTTGAAAAAGTGATGGCCCAACTACGTGAAGAAAATAGACAGTTAAAAGAAGAAATTGATAGTACACCAAAGAGACAACCGGTTGCTTCTGCAGCAGCTGGTACAACAAATTTTGATATTTTAAAACGTCTTTCAAATTTAGAAAAACATGTATTTGGTAGCAAGCTATACGAATAATTTTAGTCAATTATATTGTATTTAACATAAAACTCTAGTATAATCTTTCGTATCATCATGAAATTCTGGTAATCGCTGCGGCGCTAGACGTCGTAGAGGAAAGTCCATGCTCACACGGTACTGAGATGTCCGTAGTGTTCGTGCTTACTGAAAAAATAAGGTAAGGCAGCTGTTAAAGCTGACGGCGGAAGGAAAACCTAAGTTCTTGGATATGGTTGACACTTCCTGAAAGTGCCACAGTGACGAAGCTTGCTTGGAAACTTGCAAGGTGGAACGAGGTAAACCCCACGAGTGAGAAACCCAAATTATGGTAGGGGCACTCTCTAGAAGGAATTGAACGGATAGAGGGACAGAGCTAGCTCTGTAGATAGATGATTACTACCTGGTTGTACGAGGCGCAAGCTGTTTGAGTACTCAGGAACAAAACATGGCTTATGGAATTTTTTTGATGCTTATTTATGAAATAACAAGCGCTCTCCAACTCGGTGGAGAGCTTTTCTTTTGAGTTTATGAGGAAAAAGTAACCTAGTTAATCAAGTCTTGGTATGCGCGATACGTTTGAGAATGGCTACTTGCTAGCCTAGCCTCTATCGCTACCGCTTCTAAGTCACAATATCTGAAAACGGTGATTGCATCAATGTGTATTTATCTTGATTCAGCAAAAGTTTTGGTACCTAGCAAAATGTTAGATACACTTGACTCTACTCTATAGTAGCGAGAGTTTGCACATTTTCTTTTCCATTCAGGTGGTGATAGGACGACTGCTGAATCAAGTTCAAACCTCTAAGGATGTCACAGGTTTTTAAGACGAGTTTACGAGTTACTCGAAAAACTGTACACCATCTTTTTGGGGTGTCATTGATTTACATACGAGTTGGCCTGGCGTAAGTGCCCTTTAAAGGGGAGTATAGAGAGATAGGATGGGGCGGAACATGAACGGAGTAAATAATTGGGAAGGTATGGATAAATTGAAGTTGATTTCTCAATATCCTACTGCCTTAATACTTAAAATCTTCGAAAATGTATCTGAAGGTATCATGATTACTGATGAATACAAAAAAATAGTGATGGTTAATCCTGCCTTTGAATTTGTCACGGGTTATAAACGTGATGATGTGGTTGGAAAAACACCTGCCGTTTTACAATCAGGTGTACATGAATTACCGTTCTATTTAGAAATGTGGGAACAGATACGACAAGAAGGAATTTGGCAAGGAGAAATATGGAATCGTCGTAAAACTGGAGACGTATATCCTGAATGGTTAACAATTGTTTGTGTAACCAACGATGAGGGGAAGGTTACAAATTATTGTGGTATTTTCACAGATTTGTCTGAAAGAAAAATAGTAGAAAACGAATTAGAAAAACGTTTACTGACTGATTCCTTAACAGAAGTATCTAATCGTTTTGCTTATATCGAGAGAATGGATAATCTTTTAGAATCAACTTCTGCTATTTCTCATTCAGTACAGCATGCGGTCTATTTTTTAGATTTGGATAGATTTAAGCAAATTAATGATACATTGGGTCATGCTGTTGGAGATTCAATTTTAATAGAAGTTGCCAAACGACTAAAACAGTTACTGAAAAACAAAGATATTATTGCAAGATATGGCGGAGATGAATTCGTCATTACATTAACGAATGTAAAAAATGTAAAAGAAGCTGCAAAATTTGCTGAACAAATAATAAGTAATATAGAAAAGCCAATGATGATAAACGGTCAGGAAGTTTTTATTTCTACAAGTATTGGCGTTAGTGTCTATCCAGTAGATGGAAGAAATACAGAAGAACTGATTAATTGTGCTGATAGAGCCATGACTTACTCTAAGAAGAATGGATTGAACGGCTATTCTTTTTATTTTGATGAGCTGCAAACAGATGCACAGCGTGTCTTATTGCTAGATTCAGAGTTAAGAAGAGCCATTGATAATCGTGAGTTTGAACTGCATTTCCAACCGAAAATTTGTATGGACAATGAACAAATTCAGGGGTTAGAGGCATTGGTCCGCTGGAATAATGAAAGACTTGGCTTTGTCTCACCTGGAGAGTTTATTCCTTATGCAGAGGAAACAGGGTTAATAATACCTTTAAGTGAAGTCATTCTGGAAAAGGCGTGCGAGGCAGTTATTCAAATGCAAAAATATGGGTGGAAAATACCAGTGGCCATTAACATATCAAGCATTCACTTTAAACAGCATAATTTTTTAGATTCGATACAAACAATATTAGAACGCTATAATATGCCAGCAAACAATTTTGAAATAGAAGTGACGGAACGAACAGTGATGAATAGTGCTAACGAAACTGTTAGTAAGTTAGTTCGTTTGAAACAATTAGGCTTTAAAATCTCCATAGATGATTTTGGGACAGGTTATTCGTCCTTGAGCTATTTAGTGCGCTTTCCACTCGATTGTTTAAAAATTGATCGAAGCTTTATTCAACATATTGGCTCGCTCGATGAAAAACAGGCAGTTGTAGATGCTATTATTCAAATGTCCCATCGCCTAAAAATGAAAGTTGTGGCAGAAGGTGTAGAACAGGCACAACAAGTGGATATACTACGTAAAATGAACTGTGATATTATTCAGGGCTATTATTACAGCAAACCATTACCATTAAACGACCTCATGGAGTTTATGGAATATTGGGAAATTGAGCATCAAGGAAGGAAATAATCTATGGCAAATTATCAATTAGTAGCAACTTCAGCAATGGGTTTAGAGGCAATTGTAGCCCAAGAAGTAAAAGCACTTGGTTATGAAACAACAGTTGACAATGGTAAAGTATATTTTCAGGGTGATGAAACAGCGATTGCGCGTGCTAATCTGTGGCTACGAGTAGCCGATCGTGTCAAAATTGTCGTTGGACAATTCCCTGCAAAATCATTTGAACAATTATTTGAAAGTGTAAAAGCTTTACCTTGGGAAAAATATTTACCTGTGGATGCTGCCTTTCCTGTTTCAGGGAAATCGGTTAAATCGAAATTATTTAGTGTGCCGGATTGCCAAGCTATTACTAAAAAAGCGATTGTTGAACGAATGAAGCAGCATTATAAGCGACTTGGCTTTTTAGATGAATCAGGTGCCACTTACAAAATTGAGGTTTCGATTTTAAAAGATGTGGCGACACTAACGATTGATACATCAGGCGCTGGTCTTCATAAACGTGGCTATCGTCAAGCACAAGGGGAGGCGCCGTTAAAAGAAACATTAGCGGCTGCACTTATACAAATTTCAAAGTGGAATCCAAATCGTCCGTTTGTTGATCCATTCTGTGGTTCGGGGACAATTGCTTTAGAGGCAGCCATGTTTGGACAAAATATAGCACCAGGCTATAATCGTGAGTTTATTTCTGAAGACTGGCCATGGATGAAAGCGCAAATCTGGGATGCAGTCCGAGATGAGGCAGAAAGTTTGGCCAATTATGACCAACCGTTAGAAATAGTAGGTTCTGATATTGACCATCGCATGGTAAGCATTGCACAAGAAAATGCTACAGAAGCAGGATTTGGAGAGCTGATTACATTTAAGCAAATGCAAGCACGTGATTTCACGACTCAGTTAACAGATGGTGTCATGATCGGTAACCCACCATACGGAGAACGTATTGGTGATGTGGACGTTGTAGAACAGGTTATCCGTGATTTAGGAAAAGTTATGAAAAACTATCCAACCTGGTCTGTATATATGCTATCCTCCATGAAAAATTTTGAAGAATTATATGGACGCCAAGCGACGAAAAAACGGAAATTATTTAATGGGTTTATCGAAACAAATTATTATCAGTTCTGGGGACAAAAGTCTAAAAGAGATTAACGAATAGTAACGGAAGATAAGATTTTTTCTTATCTTCCGTTTCGTCGCGTATAATAGCACCAGATAGTAAGAGGGGGAACATCAATTGCGTAAATCTTTACCATTTGCATTATCAAAGGACCGATCATTTTTCGATTCACTAGGTGACTGGATGGGTGACGTCCTTTATGATGAATTGCCTGAAAAAGGCTTTGAATGTCGTGATGAGCAAATCTTTATGGCTTATCAAATAGAACAGGCGCTAAAAGAAAAAAACGTACTCTTTGCAGAAGCGGGTGTTGGAACTGGGAAAACAATAGCCTATTTACTTCCGGCTATTTCTTATGCACGCTATACAGGGAAACCGGCACTTATTGCATGTGCTGATGAAACATTAATCGATCAGCTCGTTAAAGAGGGCGGAGACATCTATAAGCTACAAAAAACGCTTGGTCTGGAAATTGATGTTCGCTTAGCCAAATCACGGGACCAATATTTATGCTTAAAACGCTTTGAGGAAGCTGAAAAAGTTGAATCAGATGAATGGATCGATGATATTTCGTTCTCCATTCCGGATGGTGTGTATGCCCAAGGTTCCATGATTGCTATTCATCCATATGGAGAACGTAGTAATTATCCAACTGTCAGTGATGAGGATTGGCAAAAAGTTAATTACAACTCGATTATGCAATGTTCTGTTTGTGATCTCCGTAATCGTTGTGGGCAAACTTTGCATCGTTCCCATTACCGCAAATCAACGGATCTAGTTATTTGTTCCCAAGACTTTTTAATGGAACATTTAGCTACCAAGGAATCTCGTGAGCGTGAAGGACAGCTTGCCTTACTGCCAGAAGTATCTATGATGGTTTTAGATGAAGGACATCTGTTAGAATACGCTGCGCAAAAGGCTATGACTTATAAAGTACAGGCAACAACAATTGTCCAACTTTTAGAGCGATTAATGGTGGATGGTGTACGAGAACGGACATTGTATGCCATGGAAAAATTACAAGATGATCACGAGCTATTTTTTGATCAACTTCGTGATGATATCGTTGCTTCTGATGAGGATCGTAAACGTATCAATAAATCCAAAACATTGCTTGCTTATGGCAAACAATTAATAAATGATGTGGAAGTATTGATGGAGGAATTTGTTTTTGAATCTGAAATGTATATGATTCCTGAATATGAGTTAAATATGGCAGAAGAATATTTAGAACAATATGAGGCTTCTTTACGTATTTTCATAGCACAAGGAGATGCAGTGGATTGGCTTGAGGAAACAGACGGTGAGGAAACGTTGGTGATAATGCCTCGATTGATAACAGAAGTTTTAGCAGAAAAACTATTCTCTAAAAAGCTTCCAATCGTTTTTTCGTCTGCCACTTTATCCGTCAATAAAGACTTTTCTTATATCGCGTATAGTTTAGGTATTCGAGAGTCCCAATCATTTTCAGTCCCTTCGCCATTTGATTATGAGGAAGTAATGAAAATCTATTTACATGAGCTTCATCAACACGATAAAACCGCACGTGTACAGCAATTACTGCGAGATGGTGAGCAAACATTAATTCTATTTAAATCCAAGCAAGCCATGTTAAAATTTAAAGCAGAATTGCCATTAATGGAGCGTATGCATGTCGCATTCGAAGGTGATCGAGAGCTATCAGCCATTGTTCGAGATTTCCAGCAGGGAACCGTTAAAACATTATGCTCATATCATTTATGGGAAGGCTTAGATTTACCTGAAGAAGCATTAACACGTGTTATTATTTATGATTTACCGTTTCCTCCAAAGGATCCGTTATTTGATGCGAAGCGTACGTTTGCTGAAAATCCATTTGAAGAAGTGGAGTTACCGTTTATGCAATTACGCTTGCAGCAAGGAATGGGTCGTTTAATTAGGACGTCAAACGATCATGGTGATATTCATATTTTGTTGAATGAGGAAGAACAAAAACAACGCGCAGCCTTTGAAAATATATTAGCTGTTGCACCTGAAATAAAGTAGAAAAAAGAGAGTTTGCTGAATCAGCAAGCTCTCTTTTTTGATATATTAAAATAATTATTTTTCTGTTGCTGTATAATGTAATAATAAAAAACTGTTGAATATTTCTCTTTTAAGCTATATAGTTCTTTGTAATGCAACGAATTTTGATGAAAGAAAATATTTTTTGTATTGAAAATAATTTCACAAAAGGTTTATAATAATGACAAGAATTTTTAAGAATAGTCAAACTGATTGTTGATTATTCAGTGATAGGGGGCTTTAACCTGTCGAACATTCAATCATTGTGTAGAAACTATACCAATCTATCGGCAACGGATATTGACAAGTTAATAGAAATAGAAGCGACGCTAAAGTATTATGCAGAGCTTACTGATTGTTATATGTTCATAGATTGTATGATGGATAATTTATCACATGCAATTGTCGTGGCAGAAGCGTTCCCTAAAAAGGAAAAAGGTTTATATGAAAAATCGGTAATTGGAAAATTTGTTTTTGAAAGTTTTGAACCAGCTGTATTCACTGCGTTTAAGCAAAAAGAAAAATCATCGATTTCCAGAGCCGTTACACAAGAAGGCATTACAGTCGAACAAAATGTGATTCCGATCTTCAATGAACAACAGCGAGTAATTGCTGTATTGATTCAGGAAAAGATGGTGAAGATGCAAACGACACCAAAAGATGACTTTCAAAATATGCCTTTTGCATTAATTGAACATATTGTAGAACCTAATTCTCAACCGATACCAGTTGTTTCTGATTTACTTGTAGAGTCAATTATTCTTACCAATCACGAGAACAAAGTAATCTACAGTAATCCCGCTGGCTATCATTTTATTTCGGAACTTTCGGGATTAGAAAACTTTGACAATGTTGCATTGGATAAAATCTTACCGTTTTTACAGGAGGTCTATGATAAAGGCGATGATGTCTTTTTCCTAGAAATTACAATTGAACGTAAATCCTTTATCGTGAAGAAAATTCCAATTCGCAGTCATAGTGACAAGGTCACACTTCTCATTATTCATGATCTAACAGAGTTAAAGCTGAAAGAAAATGAACTTATGATGAAAACATTTGCGATACGAGAAATTCACCACCGTGTGAAAAATAATCTTCAAACAGTGACAAGTCTGTTGCGTTTGCAAATGCGCAATGAATTGTCTGCTGTCAATGCAAGTGCTTTTCAGGAGGCGTTAAATCGAATATATAGCATTTCATCTGTATATGAGCTTATTTTAGAAAATGAGGATAACGCTGAAGAAAAAGTAGACGTTATTGCATTGGCTAAAAAAATTGGACATAAAATGATTGGCACGTCCAATACAGCAACTATTCAACTAGCATTTCATCACGATCATTTGCAATTATTTTGCCATTCGAAAAAGGCAGTATCCCTTGCACTCATTATTTGTGAGCTACTACAAAATGCATTAAAGTATGCTTTTGTTGGTCGCGATGAAGGAGCCATTGATATTCATTTCATGCAGGAGGCTTCAAGTATATCACTTCATATTTCTGACAACGGCGTTGGAATGCAAGAGGTGAAGGCATCATTTGGCATGGAAATTATCACAAGGCTTGTGGAATATGATTTAGCTGGCTCATTTTCAATTATCCCTAGTGAAGAAGGTACACATACTCAAATTCAGTTTCCTGTAAGTGAGGAGGTATTTATCGTAAATGACTAGGAAAGTTATGATTGTCGAAGATGAATCATTGATTGCGATTGATTTGAAGTTTATGCTAGAGGATAATGGTTACGAAGTCGTAGCTCAAGCTAATAATGGAGAAACCGCCATTGAGCTAGCCTTTTTGCATAAACCACAATTAATTTTAATGGATATTAAAATGCCTAAACTAGATGGTTTAAAGGCAAGTAAGATTATTGAACAACAGCTTGGCATACCTGTTCTCTTCATCTCGGCATATAGTGAAAAAGAATTATTACTATACATGAAGCAGGATAATATATTAGGATATGTTATGAAACCGTTTTCCGAAAAGAATGTGTTGCCTGTGTTAGAGGTTGCTTTTCATCAAATTGATAAGTTCAATCGTCTCAATGGGGAGATTTTACATAAGCAAACACAATTGGATAAGCGAAAAATCATTGAACGAGCTAAAGGATTGCTGATGCAGGCTGAAAATATAAGCGAGGACGAGGCTTATCGCAAAATTCGCAATGAAAGCATGCAAACACAACAAGAAATGGTGCATATTGCGGAGCAAATTATTATAAACTTACAAGTCAATAGTTGAAGCAAAGGCGCTTTAAAGAGATTTCTTCTTTAAAGTGCCTTTTTTTATATAAAAAATTTATTAATCATAAAGGGGTGATGAGTAAGATGGCAATGATAGGAACGATTATCGTTTATATTATTATGATTTGTGCTGTTTTAGGGGCAATCGGAGCAATTCGAGATGCTGAGTATGGAATTGGTAAAGAATTTATGAATGGTATCCATACAGTTGGTCATATTTTCGTCCCAGCAGCAGGGATCATGGCAGCTATACCTTACTTAACATGGTTTATTAGTCATTTTATTAGTCCGATTTTTGAGTTAATTGGTGCAGATCCTGCGATTGCAGCGACCACTATTTTAGCTTCGGACATGGGTGGCTACCAATTAGCCAATGCGTTAAAAGAGTCTTATGAGGGATGGGTAATGGCTCTAGTCGTTGGATTTATGTCAGGTGCTACTATTGTATTCTCGATTCCAATGGGTCTTGCGATGTTAGATAAACGTGACCATAAATATATGGCGCTTGGTATTATGGCTGGCGTATTAACAATTCCGATTGGTGCATTTATTTCATCGATTATGATTGTACTATTTAACACAGAAGTGCGTGAAGTGATTAGTACAACAGAGGCGCCTACATATGTATTTGCCATTTCTGTTTTACAAATTTTAATCAATTTACTGCCTTTGTTCATCTTTGTTGTGTTAATTGCGTTAGGCTTAAAGCTTATTCCAAACGGCATGATTGCAGGCTTCATGCTATTCGGCCGTGTGATGGATGCAGGAATCAAATTGGTATTGGTGTTCTCGATTGTTGAAATTTTTACAGGTATTTTTACAAAAATATTTGGTGCATGGGGCTTCGATCCGATTATGGCTGATGAGATCGATCAATTCCGAGCATTAGAAACGGCTGGTTATATAGGTATTATGCTAGCTGGTGCATTCCCAATGGTTTATTTAATTCGAAAATATGCTTCGAAACCACTTGAAGCGGCTGGTAAAAAATTAGGACTATCATCTGTTGGTAGTGCGGGAATTTTAGCAACAATTGCTAATATCTTGGCGATGTTCACGCTTGTTCGTCATATGCCACCAAAAGATAAAGTGATTAATATTGCATTTGGTGTTTGTTCAGCATTTTTATTAGGCGATCACTTATCATTCACAGCTAATTTCCAGCCAACTATTATTTTACCTGTTATTGCTGGTAAGTTTTTAGCGGGTGTGATTGCGATTATTTTAGCGTATAAGCTTTCTGTACCGACGGCATTAAGGCTAGAAATAGAAGACCGCAAGGCTGGCATTATAAAAGAAGGCGAATATTTAGATCAAAAATCTTAATGGATTAAAAAGTGAGGTGATGATGTGTGAGTGAAGAAAAGAAACGATTTATTCAGGAGTTTGTGCCGGGTAAACAGCTAACATTGAGTCACCTTATTGCGAACCCTGACCCAGAGATGTTTCAAAAGCTGGGTATTCAAGAATCGGGTGCGCTAGGTATTATGACGTGTACTCCAAGTGAAACGGTCATCATCGCAGGGGATTTAGCGACCAAGGCTGCGAATGTAAAATTAGGATTTTTAGACCGTTTTACAGGCAGTCTTGTTATTGTCGGTAGTGTATCAGAGGTGGAAATGGCGATGTTAGAAATTAATCGTTTTTTATCCGAAGTACTAGGCTATACACCATCAAGAATAACAAAATCATAGGATGTGTCGTATGAAAAATCGAGTAATGATAATAGGCGGTGTGCAAGCAGGAAAGTCAACATTGATGAATACTTTGTTGGGCAGAGAAAGCAGTGCTAATAAAACACAAGCACTCGTTTATGAAGACTGGATTGTCGATACACCTGGTGAATATATTGAAAATCCCATGTATTACAGAAACATTATGGCCACTTCGTTGGAAGTAACACATGTCATTTATTTGCAGGATGCCACATCTTCAAGAAGTGTGTTTCCTCCGCAATTTAGTCTAGGGATTCCGAAAATACAAATCGGTGTCATTACAAAAATTGATGCACCTGATGCAGATGTTGAAAGAGCTACAGGTTTATTAAAAAATGTGATGACACAGGGCCCTATCGTGAAAACTTCTTCGTGGAAAAAGCTTGGCGTTGAATGGATTGCTCCACTTATTCAGCTTCATACAAACGAAGAAATTCAACAATTCGTGAAGGATTGCGATAGTCCATATCTCATGTATTGCTCACAGTAGCGAGAGGGTGGTGTAGGGTGAAGACTGAAAAAATTTATAGTGCTGGTATTGATATTGGGACAAGCACGACAAAAATGGTAGTTAGTAGCTTTTTGTTAAAGAATGTGGCTGGCGTAACCCATGTGCCAAGGATTGAAATTATTGAGAAGACGGTGTTACATCAAAGTCCCATCATCAAGACACCTTTTATCAATAAAGACATCATCGATATGAAAAAAATTGAAGAATTCATTTTTCAGCAGTATCAATTGGCTCAAATCGCACCAACTGATATTTCAACAGGCGCCATTATTATTACTGGTGAATCTGCCACGAAGGAAAATGCAAGAGAGGTTGTCCATACCATTGCAGACGGCGCTGGTCATTTTTTAGTTGCTACTGCGGGTCCTGATTTAGAGGGCATTATTGCGGCTAAAGGGTCAGGTACATTACAGCAATCTAAAAATTCTTCTAAAGTGATCGCCAATATTGATATTGGTGGAGGAACTGCCAATATTGCTGTTATGCAATTTGGAGAGGTCATTGGTACATGTACCTTACATGTTGGTGGTAGATTGATTGAATTTAACAATGGGAGGATTCAATCAATTTCTCCGCCACTCATGGAACTAATGAAAAAATGGACTAATCCATTATCCGTAGGTGATGCGGCAGAAGATCCTCGAGTAACGCTATGTATAGAAGAAATGGTCGCCACACTTGCTTTAATCTTGCAGGGGCAATTTACGGATGACAGGCATCCATTATTACTTGGGCACTTGCCAAACTGGCATAAACCAGTAGATGCCATCGTCTTTTCTGGAGGGGTAGCCTCCTGTATTTATGAAAATGAATGTACACTTCGTCAATATGATGATATTGGTGAGCGATTAGCGAAAATGCTAGTACAGCACGAGCAACTGCAATCATTTTTATGGCTACAGCCTAAAGAAACTGCTCGTGCGACAGTCACTGGGGCAGGGACACAAACTACTGAAATTAGTGGGGCAACCATCCAGGTGGATGCCGAGGTGTTACCGCTTAAAAATGTTCCTGTTTTTAACTGCCATATGGATGCAACAGCAATCGACTTTAATAGTACGGTGAAAACAGCGGTGCAGCGAGCAGATGATTTATTTGCGATACAGGAAAATCGTGCACCATTTGCACTCTATTTTAGTGAATTGCCGTATTTAAGCTTTCAGGATGTACATGCATTGTGTGAGGCTGTATTGCGACACTTGGCAACTAGATGCTCCAAGGACATACCAATTATCATAGTCATTCAATCAGATTATGCAAAGATTATTGGACAAACCATACAAGCAATCAATCCGGCAGTCCCAATTATTTGCATCGATCAAATTAAAGTGGAGACGGGGGATTACATCGACATTGGAGAGGTTCTGCCATCAGGCGTTGTTCCAGTTGTTGTGAAAACTCTTGCCTTCCACTCAAAGTAAGGAGGATGAATGTGAATTTATCGGTGATATTTGGTGGAGAGAAATATAACTTTAAATCATTAAAAGATGTCATGGCTAAGGCCAATGAAGAAAAATCAGGTGATCAGCTAGCGGGAATTGCAGCTGAAACCGTTCAACAGCGTATAGCAGCAAAGGCTGTACTAAGTGAGCTTCTAGTCAAAGATATTCGAGAAAATCCATTAGTGCCGCAAGAAAATGATGAGGTTTCACGCATTATTGAGGGCGACATTAATGAGCAAATATATGGAGAAATCAAAAACTGGAGCATTGAGCAGCTACGCGAGTACATTTTGTCGAATGATACTGGTGATCGCGAGCTAAAGCGTTTAAGCAAAGGGATGAATTCTGAAGTGATTGCGGCAGTCACGAAGCTAATGTCAAATCTAGATTTGGTTCATGCAGCCAATAAAGTAGAGATTTTATCCACATGTAATATTACTATCGGTCAAAAAGGTACGCTGTCTTCACGACTACAGCCAAATCATCCCACAGACAATATAGACGGTATTATTGCTTCCCTAAAGGAAGGTTTGTCCTATGGTATTGGTGATGCTGTCATTGGCATTAATCCTGTGGATGATTCAGTTGAAAGTGTCAAAAAGGTATTAACTGCCACAAAAGAATTTATTAATGATTGGTCAATTCCTACGCAGAATTGTGTATTAGCCCATATTACGACACAGATGAAGGCCATTAAACAGGGCGCACCCGCTGATATGATTTTCCAAAGTATTGCTGGCACTGAAATTGCCAACCGTTCATTTGGGATTTCAGCAGATTTAATACGAGAAGCAGAAGAGCTCATTAAAAAGCAGGGGACGGGTACGGGTCCGAACCTATTCTACTTTGAAACAGGGCAAGGCTCGGAACTATCAGCAGAAGCTCATATGGGCATCGACCAAGTAACACTTGAATCTCGCAATTATGGATTTGCTAGACATTTCAATCCTTATATCGTGAACACGGTAGTTGGTTTTATCGGCCCTGAGTATTTATATAACAATAAACAAGTAATACGTGCAGGTCTTGAGGATCACTTCATGGGCAAAATGCATGGTATCCCTATGGGGGTAGATATTTGTTATACCAACCATATTAAGGCAGATCAAAATGATGTGGAAGATTTAAGTGTGTTACTGACAGCGGCTGGCGTTAATTTTATTATTGCGGCGCCAATGGGTGATGATGTCATGCTCAATTATCAATCAATGAGCTTCCATGATGTAGCTACATTACTACAAACATTTGGAAAAAAACCAGCACCAGAATATTTAGCGTGGCTTGAGAAAATGGGCATTTATGAAAATGGTCGACTTTCAGCTAGGGCTGGCGATTTATCCATTTTTGAAAGGTAGGTGAGTCGAGTGAATGATCAATTAGTCTCTATGATTACACAACTTGTCATGGAAAAGATGGAGAAAACTACGGAGGGGCAAGCTTCTGAGGTAACCACAACACCAACAGAGCCGCTTATTAAGTTCTATGATACAACAGCTACTAGTGGAGCTACAGAAATAGCAGAACCTATGTCTACGTCTACAAAAAGTGAACCATTAATTCAACTGTATCAGCACGGAACGCCTCAGCAGGCACATATAGCTCCTGTAGCTTTTGAACAACCGTTAAATGTAGCTGTCCCGATTAAGCCTTTTCAGTTTGAGGCTGACACATTAACAGAAAGTATACAGGCGGCTAAAAAACATACACCAGCTCGGATTGGCGTAGGTAGAGCGGGAACAAGACCAAAAACAAAAACATGGTTAAAGTTCCGTCTCGATCATGCGGCTGCAGTGGACGCTGTGTATGGTGAAGTGACAGAAGACCTTTTACAAAAACTTGATGTCTTTCAAGTGACAACGAAAGTAACAGATAAAGAGGAATACATTACAAGACCGGACTTAGGTCGTCGTTTATCAGATGAAGCCAAGTCATTAATTCAACAAAAGTGCAAGCAACAGCCGAAAGTACAGGTCATTATTTCCAATGGCTTAAGTGCGAGTGCGATTGAGGAAAATGTACAAGATGTTTATTTAGCGCTTCAGCAAAGTCTTAGCAATTTAAATATTGATTTAGGCACAACCTTCTATATTGATAAAGGCCGAGTGGCTCTCATGGATGAAATCGGGGAGTTGTTACAGGCAGAGGTTATTGTTTATTTAATTGGTGAGCGACCTGGACTAGTATCGGCTGAATCGATGAGTGCTTATTTATGCTATAAACCTAGAATCGGCACAGTAGAAGCAGAGCGCATGGTCATATCTAATATCCATAAAGGCGGCATCCCTCCATTAGAGGCGGGTGCGTACCTTGGAACCATCGTACAAAAAATCTTGCATTATCAGGCAAGTGGGGTAGAGCTTGTCGCAAAAGAAGGTTAGGAGGCTGTAATATGAATCCTCAAAAAATAATGGCCCAAATTTTAGCGATGCAAACTATTCCTAGAGTCAACAGTGAATTAGCAGAGCAGCTAGATTTGAAGCCGCATCATCATAGTATTGGGCTCGTGACCCTCACAATTGATGATGTAGGATATGTTGCACTAGATGAAGCAACAAAGAAGGCAGATGTTGAAGTTGTCTATGCGAAAAGTTTCTATGCGGGGGCGGCACATGCATCTGGTCCCTTGTCAGGGGAGGTCATTGGCATTATTGCTGGGACCTCGCCTGATGAAATCCGTAGTGCTCTAGATGCCATTCAGCAAAAAATAGAGTTTGACACGTACTTTGAAGCTATTAATAACAATGACAACCATGCCTTATTTGCCCATACCGTGGCAAGCTGTGGGACGTATCTTGCTGAGCTGGCAGATGTAAAGGTGGGCACACCCCTTGCGTATTTAATCGCACCGCCATTGGAGGCTGTTGTTGGTTTAGACGCAGCATTAAAGGCAGCAGATGTAGAGCTAAAGGTTTTCTTTGGCCCTCCCTCGGAAACCAATTTTGGTGGCGCTTTATTAAGTGGCAGCCAATCATCCTGCGAGGCTGCGGCACAAGCTTTTAGAGAAGCCATCGAAAATTTAGCAAGAAACCCAGTGATTTAGAAAGGAGGCGGCTTTATGGCCACATTAGACAAAGACTTATTAGCTATTCAAGAAATGAGAGATGCCGTTAGACATGCTAATACAGCACAAGCTGCCTATATGCAATTTTCACAGCAACAAGTAGACAGCATCGTGAAAGCTGTTGCGGATGCTGCCTTTAAGGAAGCTGATCGCTTAGCAAAAATGGCTGTGCAAGAAACAGGGATGGGTATCCCTAATCATAAAAAAATGAAAAATGAAGTTGCTTCACGAGATGTCTATGAAGATATTAAAGAATTAAAAACGGTCGGTATCGTAGGCTATGATCGAATGAAAAAAGTGGCGGAAATTGCAAGTCCTTTTGGGGTCATTGCAGGAATTGTGCCAACGACGAATCCAACATCTACCGCCATTTTTAAAACATTAATTTCTTTAAAAACAAGGAATGCCCTAGTGCTAAGTCCTCACCCATATGCTGTGAAGTGTACAAAAGAGGCGTTAGACGTTTGCCGAGTAGCTGCAGAACAAGCAGGTGCACCAGAAGGTTTACTGCAATGTTTAACAATGTCTTCAATGGAGGCAACACAGCAGCTAATGAAGCATCCTGATATTCATTTGATTTTAGCAACAGGTGGCGGCGCATTAGTGAAGGCGGCGTATAGCTCAGGAAAGCCTGCTTATGGGGTAGGACCAGGAAATGTCCCAGCCTACATCGAAAAATCAGCAAATATTCAAAAGTCTGTACGTCAATTGGTGCACAGTAAATCGTTTGATAATGGGACAATTTGTGCTACTGAGCAGGCTATTATTGTAGATAAAGCCATTGCAGAGCAGGTACAAACAGAATTAAAGAAAAACGGTGCTTATCTATTAAATGCTGAAGAAAAAGCTAAAATGGAGAAATTAATTTCACCAGTTCCTGGAAAGGTGAATCCACAAATCGTTGGCAAATCAGCATCCTGCTTAGCAGATTCTGTTGGCATCACTGTCCCAGATGAAACCAAAGTACTTGTTGGCTTGGAAACGATGATTGGTAAAAATATTCCGTTTTCTCTGGAAAAGTTATCACCTATTTTTGCTCTCTATATTGTCGAAAACAGTACAGAAGCTAAGCAAGTGATGATTGACCTTTTAAATATTGGCGGACGCGGACATACATGCTCGATTCATACTGAAAATGCAGCTTTAGCAGAGCAATTCTCCGTTGAATTACCAGTATCTCGTATTGTAGTAAATACACTATCCTCAATTGGGGCAGTAGGTGGCACAACTGGATTAGCACCATCCTTTACATTAGGCTGTGGTACATTTGGCGGCAATATCACGTCGGATAACATTACTGCAAGACATCTTTTAAACATTAAACGTATGGCTTATGGCATTAAAGATGTAGAGGTGCCAAAGCCAGAGTTTGAAGTGCAGTCTGTTGTTGAGTCGGTTGTATCACAAGAGCCTTCTTTAGACACAACAATGGTTCAACAAATCGTTGATCAAGTATTAAAACAAATCACATTACAAAATAAATAATTTGGAGGAATGACAAATGAGTACAGCATTAGGAATGGTAGAAACAAAAGGTTTAGTAGGAGCAATTGAAGCAGGAGATGCAATGGTAAAAGCGGCAAGCGTTAATTTAGTAGGTAAAGTACATGTTGGTGGCGGTATCGTAACAGTTCTTGTTCGTGGAGATGTAGGTGCCGTAAAAGCAGCAACAGATGCAGGCGCAGCAGCAGCACAACGTGTAGGAGAACTTTTATCTGTTCATGTAATTCCACGTCCACACCATGAATTAGAAATGATTTTACCAAAAGCAGAAGCTTAATAAATCAGCAATGAGAGCTGATCCAACTAAAGGACAGCTCTCATCTTGTCATCAAGAAACAACAATCCATTTAATATAGAGGTGGCTAACGTGACAACAGCGACAAAAACATTTCCAGTGGCCATTTCGGCTCGTCATATCCATCTAAGTGAAGCGGATTTACAAGCGCTTTTTGGTCCACATGCAACGTTAACAAAGGATTTTGACTTATCGCAGCCAGGACAATTTGCTGCAAAGGAGCGTGTCTCCATTGAGGGACCGAAAGGCATTATTCATAATGTCCGAATACTTGGTCCAGTAAGAGCAGCTACTCAAGTGGAAGTCAGTCGAACAGATGCGATGAAACTTGGGGTAACTCCTCCGCTGAGACAGTCAGGAGATATTGACAACTCAGCAGGCATTAAAATTATTAACCAAGATCATGAATTGGCCATCGAGCAAGGGGTCATTATTGCACAAGCACACATTCATATGACTGAGGAAGATGCGAAAGCATTAGAAGTTCAAAACAATGAATTGGTTTCTGTAGAAGTAATCAGTGACCGTCCAGTTACATTTCGCGGTGTAGTGGTACGAGTTTCCAATGATTTTAGTTTGGAAATGCATATAGATACGGATGAAGCAAACGCTGGTTTTATTGAACAACAAGCACAAGGAACAATAGTAAAAGTAACATCGTAAGGAGGAGGCAAGATGCAAGAAAATTTAGTGCAAAAAATTGTAGAAGAAGTTCTGCAGCAAGTTTTAAAAAATCAATCTTCCCCTCCACATGACGGTAAAATTCCAATTGGTGTATCTGCCCGCCATGTCCACCTTGCACAAGCAGAAGTGGAACAGCTCTTTGGTGAGAATTATCAGCTTACACCAAAGTTTGAGCTTTCACAACCTGGGCAATTTGCTGCGGAGGAAACCGTGGTCATTGCTGGTCCAAAAGGATCGATTGAGCGTGTACGTATACTGGGTCCAGCTCGTTCATTGTCTCAAGTGGAAGTCAGTTGGACAGATGCCATGAAACTAGGGATAAAACCACCATTAAGAATTTCAGGTGATATACAAGGCTCTAGCCCTGTTACATTGATTGGTCCAAAGGGGAGTGTCGTGCTAAATGAAGGACTCATTATTGCACAAGCACACATTCATATGTCCCCTGAAGACAGTGCGAAATTCAATGTAGTAGATGGACAGTCTGTACAAATCAGGGTAGATGGTATTCGCCCAATTATTTTATCGAATGTGGTGATCCGTGTATCAGAGCGTTATCGTTTAGAGATGCATATTGATACAGATGAAGCCAATGCAGGTTTAATTCAGCAAGGAACATTAGCAGAAATCGTTCAGCATCAAGTGAATGAGCAACCGATCCCAGTGAAAGAGCAGTCTCCAGTCGTAGCAAAGGTAGAAAAACCAGCTATCTATCATTATGACAAAAAGCTACTTTCACAATTGGAAGTGTTAGAAATAGATGCGCAAGAAATTGTCGTGCCAAAGAAAACCATTGTAACGGCGTTAGCTTATGATAAGCTGCGAGAGTTAAATAAAACTTTAACGATCTGTTCTGAGTAGCAAATTAATCTGTGTAGCATAAAGAGGGTGAAGTTCATGCAAATGGGAAGAGTGATAGGTAGTGTATGGGCAACACGCAAAGAGGAAGGGCTGAATGGTTTAAAACTACTAATCATTCAACCAATTGACTCCAATCAACAGCCGATTCGCACTGAAATTATAGCAGCTGATCGTATCGGCGCAGGGATTGGTGATGATGTCCTAATAACAAGCGGTGGTTCATCACGCTATATTATGAAAGAAAATCCGTTACCAATCGATGCAGTTGTCATTGGTATTATTGATTCTACTGAAGTGATGAGAGGTGAGGACAATGAGTAGTGCAATTGGCATGATTGAAACAAAAGGATTGGTAGGTTCTTATGAAGCGGCTGATGCGATGATTAAAGCATCTGATGTTACAATCGTCAAGCAGGAATTCGTAGATGGTGGCATTGTGACAGTGGTCGTGAAAGGTGACGTAGGTTCTGTACAAGCAGCAGTAGAAGCCGGAAAAGCGGCTGCTATGCGTGTTGGAGAATTATTAGGCGCTCACGTAATTCCAAGACCTGATGAAGAGGTATTCCAAATGATTAAAGGACCAGAGGCACCGAAGAAAAAGCCGGTTTCTACATCTACATCAACACGTGCTAAAAAAACAACCGAAGCCACACCAGCGACAGATAATCGAGGTGAAGCATAATGGCATTTCGTAAAAATAAAATCGCTGTGATTGGTGCAGGTCATACCGGTTCTACATTGAGTTTATTTTTAGCACAAAAGGAACTAGGCGATGTCGTTCTTGTCGATATTCCCGAAGCAGAGAACCCAACAAAAGGGAAGGCATTGGATTTACTACAAACAGGCCCAATAGAAAAGTTTAATGTATCTATTAAAGGAACAAGCAATTATGAGGATATTGCTGGTGCAGACATCGTAGTCATAACAGCAGGAATCCCTCGTAAGCCAGGCATGAGCCGTGATGATTTAGTGACAACGAATGCGAAGATTATTCAACAGGTTTCAAGACAAATTAAACACTATGCTCCAAATAGTATTGTCTTAGTTTTAAGTAATCCGGTTGATGCTATGACGTATGTCTGTCACAAGGAAACAGGCTTTGCTAAAAATCGTATTATTGGTCAGTCTGGTGTGTTAGATACAGCTCGCTTCAACACGTTTGTTGCACAGGAGCTACAAATTGCACCTGAAGATGTCTCTGGCTTTGTGCTAGGTGGACATGGTGATGAAATGGTACCATTAATCCGTTATTCCTATGCAGGAGGTATTCCGCTAGAAAAACTCATCCCCCAGGATAGACTCCAGCAAATCGTCGAACGTACACGCAAAGGTGGCGGTGAAATTGTCGGTTTATTAGGAAATGGTAGTGCGTATTATGCACCAGCTGCTGCATGCGCGCAAATGGTTGAAATCATTATCAAAGATCAACGGAAAATAGTCCCTTCTATTGCCCTATTAGAAGGTGAATATGGGTACCAAAACCTGTATCTAGGGGTACCAACAATTTTAGGAGGCAATGGCATTGAATCTGTCATCGAATTGCACCTAACAAATGAAGAACAAGCAGCGCTTCAGCATTCTGCCGAGGCTGTTAAACAAGTAATTGCCATTTGCCAAAACATAGAGTGATCAGACTCTACTTACGATGAATAGAAAGAATCCCCATCTTTCTTTAAATTGAAAATGAATGGCAGCTCCTACAAATGTTTGATTGGAAACCGAACATTACTCGAAAGCTAGTGAAAATTCTCCTAAATATATACCTCACTTTGAGTAAGAGAGGACGAACTGTAGCAAGCGCATGGTTTGCTACAGTTTTTTTATTTCCTAAAAATAAGCTAAAGGAAGTTGACTTTGCCCAAAAGGGAAAGTGTATAACGGATATAAGCCATAGATAAAAGGGAGAAGGACTGGTGTGAGATCAATTGTGGTGTATCAACGAAGAGGAGGAAGATTTAGTTTCTTATGCTGCAGTTGGCGATGGCGGCAATGTGATTTGTTGTATTCCAACGCTGAACACAGCAGTTGCTATCTCATCACTCTTTATGGTCAATGCACCAGATAGAGGGCTGTTTATCAAAGAACATATTATTCCAACATTAATGCGATAATAACACAACCTATATCATAACAAACCATATCACCTCTACTATAATCAAAGGAGGAGGGATGAGGATGAATAACATCATACAGGAGATGATTGATTGGATTGAAGATCATCTCTTAGAAGGCTTTTCATTAGAACATTTAGGGAAGCATATGGGCTATTCCCCGTATTATTGTTCGTTTAAATTCCACCAAATAACGGGAATCACCATTAAAAAATATGTTTCATTACGAAAGATATATTTGGCCTCTGAAGCGTTAAAAAAGTCGGAAGAAAAAATAATCGATATTGCCTTACATTATGGTTTTTCAACACAGGAATCCTTTTCTAGAGCCTTTAAAAAGGCCTTTGGTATAAGCCCTCATGAATTCCGAAAGTCCCCACAACCTTTGCAAACATTTGTAAAAAAGAATTTAAAGGATGAAAGAGGATGGTTTACGATGGATATTTCTTCAAAATTAAAAATTGAAGCATTGCAAGAGAAAATACATGCGCAATATGATCAAGCGATATTGAATGTTTTAAATGGTCAAATGATGTACGAGGAGTTTTCGAAACAGCAATTAATGGGGAACAGTGATTATGTACCTTTCAATGAAGCCATGTGTAGCAATCAAACAGCAAGCCCGATTTTGGGCGAAGAATTTAACAAAATTCGTGCCGCTGGACACCAAGTAACAGTACAGGACTATGAGCATATAACAGTAAATCCTTTGAAGTTATTGTGGACCAAAAACTACCAATGTATCGTTTTATGGTTTGGGGATGATATGTTTTGTCAAATGAACTTGCTAACTGTACTTGCTTTTCTGGAGCAGCAAAAATACGAAGGCAAAGTTTATTTCCATATGGTACAGGAAGCGACCTATGATGTGGATGAAATGGAAATTGTGCTTGGAGACTATTTAAAGATTTATCAAGACGTTTTGATCCGCCATCGTATCCCGGAGGCAACGCTTTTACCAGTAATGTATCAGGGGATTCAATTATATTTTGACTATTTAAAAGAAGAAAATGATATTTCTTCTTATATTAAGAAACATGTTGATCAGTCCCCACAGGAATTGTTAACACAATTATTTCGCCTCTTTCCTCAATATGGGCTTGGAGATACTCAGTATTTAAAAATAATAGATAAAGTGAAAAATGAAAAATCTGAGTAAAACTACTAAATGGTCCACAATATACAAAATTTTCGAAAATATGATAAACTTATAGCACAAGGAGGATGAAAGCATGACTATTCAACAATTTACTGACTATGTTAAGAAGATGCAGCATTATGAGGAAGCACTCAATGTGATTTATTGGGATATGCGAACGGGAGCACCTAAAAAAGGATTAGCACAACGTTCAGAGGTAATAGGTACATTATCAGCCTCCTTATTTGATATGCAAACGAGTGAAGAATTAGGTGAGCTTCTATTAGCATTAGAGGCAAAAAAATCAGATCTTGATTATGTGACACTTCGTTTAGTAGAAGAAGTAAGAAAGAATTACGATCAAAATAAAAAAATTCCTGCTGAAGAGTATAAAGAATTTGTTATTCTACAATCGAAGGCGGAAACGGCTTGGGAAGAAGCAAAGGAAAGCAATAATTTTGAACTATTCCTACCATATTTAGAGGAAATCATTCAATGGCAAAAAAAATTCATTCAATATTGGGGTATTAAAAATGGATCTCCATATAATACATTGCTCGATTTATATGAACCTGACATGACGACAGATGTATTAGACCAAGTATTTGGTGATTTACGAGAATCTATTGTAACGCTTGTACAAAAAATTGCTGATTCATCGAATAAACCAGATACAAGCATGTTATTTAAGCATTTTCCACGTGAAGCTCAGCGTGAACTATCACTAGAGATGCTAGCTCAACTTGGTTACGACTTTGATGCTGGCCGTTTGGATGAAAGTGTGCATCCATTTATGATAGGTTTAAATTACGGAGATGCTCGTATTACAACAAAATATGATGAAAATGATTTCCGTTCAGCTATTTTTGGTACCATTCATGAATGCGGTCATGCCATGTATGAGCAAAACATTGATGCAAAGCTTGCAGGCTTGCCGCTAGCTACTGGTACATCGATGGGTATTCATGAATCACAATCATTATTTTATGAAAACTTTGTCGGCAGAAATGAAAAGTTCTGGGAGCATAACTATGAGCGACTTCAACACTTCTCACCAGCTCAATTTGGCGATGTTGCATTAGGTGATTTTTTACGTGCCATTAATATGGTAGAACCATCCTTCATTCGTATTGAAGCAGATGAACTAACGTATCCACTACATATCATGATTCGCTATGAAATTGAACGTGACTTGTTCAACGGGGATTTACAAGCGAAGGATCTTCCGCAAGTATGGAATGATAAGTATGAGGAATATTTAGGCATTCGTCCTGAAACAGATGCAATGGGAGTATTACAAGACATGCACTGGTCAGGTGGTATGTTTGGTTACTTCCCGTCCTATGCATTAGGAATGATTTATGCAGCGCAATGGAAGCATGCGATGGACAAGGATATCCCTCATTTTGATGACTTACTAGAAAAGGGAGAGCTACTGCCAATTCGAGAGTGGTTAACTGAGAAAGTTCATCAATATGGAGCATTGAAAAAACCATTTGAATTGCTAAAAGAAGCAACAGGGGAAGGCTTAAATGCCAAGTATCTTGCAGATTATTTACAAGAAAAATATACGAAACTGTATCAATTATAACGTGAAAAAAGAGATTTCTCGGAAATGAGAAATCTCTTTTTTTATGTTTACCACAATTGATAGCCTTTGGAGCCAGCCGGTGAATTCGAAATAATATCGAAAATTGGCACGGTGTAAGCGAATAAGATTAAGGCTACTAAAATGACAAGCCATACTTTAAAGTTTTCTAAAATAGCGGGTGTTGGACCACTAAGCTCATGTACATCCCCAATAGGGAACTCCTCTTCACCCTTAGGAGCAAACCAAGCTAATTTCACGACGATATAAATAATGATTAGGATGGCGATAAAGAGAATCGTTCCGCCCACAGCTTGTGCAATTTGATAAGGAATCCAATCATATGCCTGTGAAGCACCACCATATTCTGAGTAATCTGAACGACGAGGTGCACCGATAAGACCAGCAATATGCATAGCAGAAGACATAATAGTCATACCGACTGCCCATAAGATACCAGCGAAATTACTAAGATTATTTAAAGCCTTTGTTAAAGTCCGTCCTGTTAAATGTGGTATTAACCAGAAGGCCGCACCAAAGTATGTTAAAACAACAGCAGTTGCAATCGTTAAATGGAAATGCCCAGTCACCCAAATAGTGTTATGGATTAATTGGTTCATTTGATAGGAGGCATTGACAATACCGCCAGCACCACCAGGAATGAATGCCACCATACCGATAAATGGAACGAAGAAACGAGAATCCTTCCAAGGTAATTTTTTGAACCATCCGAACAGTCCTTTTCCACCTAATTCTCGACCACGTAATTCGAACATGGCAAACATCGAGAAGGCTGTCATTAGAGAAGGAACGATTACAGCAAATGTTAAAACAACTTGAATGAACTTCCATGTACCATCAATACCAGGCTCTGTTAACTGATGGTGAATTCCAACAGGAATAGAGAACAGTAAGAATAGCATAAACGAAAGTCTTGCTAAAGAATCGGAGAAAATTTTTCCACCAATTACTTTTGGAATAATTACATACCAAACCATATAAGCAGGTAATAGCCAGAAGTATACAAGTGCATGACCGAAATACCAGAAAAGGGTACGGGATAATGCAACATCGACACGTTCAATTAAACCTAATGACCATGGTAATAGTTGAATTAATACTGATGCTGCTACACCAAGTGTTGCAACGAACCACATTAAATTATTGACAACTACCATAAACGATAATAATGGGCTACGTTCACCGCTACCTTTATTTTCTTTACGCCATTGAGCATAGCGTAAAATTTGACCTGCGCCGCCAACCCAAGAACCGACTACGACTAATGTAAGGCCTAGATAGAAAATCCAGTGTGCCTTTAGTGGTGCATAGAACGTATAAAGAACAGTTGCTTTATTTAATAAAACCATCGTTGCCGCAGCAGCTGTACCGATTGTCATTAACCAAAAGCCGACCCAGCCAAGTCTACGTTGACCATTCGTAAATGTACCTGATGTACGACTTACACTAGCAATTTGGAAACCGTAAATAAAGAAAGTAGTTAAAATAAGACCGAGTAATACTCCGTGTACGGTTAATACTTGATAATAGCCAATGCCCGCTGGTAATGTAAATTGACCAGAACGTACAAATACTTGTAATAAACCTGCAAGACCACCTAATAACAATGCGATAAATGCTACATATATATGCGCCATAGCTAGCTTTGCATCGCGACGATCTACTTTTGTCATTGAATTAGTGTGACTCATTTGAATCCACCACCTTTAGCATAGAGTGCATCATCGTATGTCCTGTACCACAATATTCATTACAAACGATTAAAAACTCGCCTACTTTGTTGACTTCTGTTACATATTCTGAAATATAACCAGGCTCAAGCATCATGTTAATATTCGTACCTGCAACCTCAAAACCGTGCATGACATCCTCGCTTGTCGCGATGAATTTGACCTTTGCACCCAGTGGAACCTCAATTTGTGGAGGATTATAATTGAATGCAGAAGCGATGACAACCACCTCGTAATCCCAATCTTTGCCCTCTACCTTATGGACTCCTGGATTATCGAAAGGTGCTGTCTCTTTCACTTTCTCGTAATCTAGTGTTTTTTTACCATTATTCGGGTGGGAGCCTTGATGAAATGCTCCGATACCGAGAATAATGAGGAATGCGACTAAAGTAGTAACTCCGAACACAAGCCAATACTTCTCATACTTATGTATGTGCATATGTTTCTGTCCCTTCTTCGTAGATTAAAACCTTCCAATGAACAAATCAAAGCAGTACACCCAAAGTAAAATAATGATGATACCTACTCCAAAAACTGCATAGAGTGAACCTTTTAAATTCTCATCTGACTTCTTTTTGTTTGCCATTTTTTGCTCCTCCTACGCTTTTTATAGTTGGTGTTTCTTACAGACATCATATATAAATCCGATGCAATTTGATGTGAAAAAAATCACACTTCTATAGAAAATATGTGAAGAAAGTGTGAAGAATTCAAGGGAGAAAAAAACAAGCCATCTCAAAAGTCATCGAGATAGCTTGTTTCATTATTATATTTAGCTTTTTTTTAATAAAAAAATAGATTTTAAAGAAGTCCTACCAATTTTTCTAGGAGCAAGGCAAAATTAAAACATATATGGTATTTACTCTTGCATATAATGTCTTATTGGACATAGACTTTAAACCTAGCTTTCTATTCTGCTTCTTCTTCAATGGTTAATAGAACTGTTAGAGCTCCGACGCTCGGGATGGAAACAGGGAGAGCGAAGGCCTTTTCAAAGCCATATAATTTTGTATTGCCCACCATCACAGTTGGCGGAGTGATATCAATTTCTAAGCTTTCTTGCCCAACAGCCGTACATAAATTTCCTGCAATCATGTTACCAAATTCCCCTGTAAAGGATTCTAGCATTTCTCCTTCAAGCGGCATACCGAACATGGTACTACCGATTCCGCTGAATACTTCGGGAGTGGAGTCAATGATAACGCGACCCTTTAAATCTCCTATTAAGCCAATCAATACACCCATTTGCTGTTGTTGAAAGGGTTCAGAAATAATACTAGGCGACTTTACTTCAATATCCATAGGAAGAATTGATTTTAAAGCGTGAATAGTCCCGTTTAAAATAGTTTGAAAGTACTTCGAATTACTCATCATTACCGCATCCTTTTTCCGACTTTTCTACATCTTACCATGTAAAAAGGGTAAGATGAAAGTATGTCTTGACGAATTAACAGGAAATTTATAATATATTAGTGAGAATGATTTTCAAATTCAATGTATGGGTCTGAAAAACAATAGAAAAACACTTAATTTATATGAAAAGGAGCGGTCAGCAATGACATTCGTATTGATTGGAACAGCTGTAGCGATCTATATTGGAGTAGGAAAATACGTCATGAAACAGGCGACTGCACATTTGAAATAAGAAACTATACGAAAAAAAAGATAAGTATGGTCCGAGCACTCGGAGCCATGCTTTTTTTGTATTTCTCGAAAGATAGGAAGATTTCTTGGGGAATTACAAATAAAAATTAATTGTTTTTTCAGAATAATTACAGTAAATAGAATTTTTATTTTTTTCTGAAAACTATTGAAATATCCTATTAATCTCTGATAAGATTTTAAAAAATGGAATCGCGTTTCATAATATGGAACGGAGGGGGAAAATGGGATTGAATATTTTAGAAGTAAAGGATTTGAAAATAGGTATTCAGCACAATAAAAAGGATATTTCCATTGTGAATGGGGTGTCATTTCAACTTGAAAAAGGAAAAACATTGGGGATTGTAGGGGAATCTGGTTGTGGAAAGAGTATGACGTCATTATCTCTTATGGGGCTGTTGCCATCTGGGGTTGAATGGCAAAGCGGCGAGATTTACATAGATCAAAAACAAATTCATAAAAAATTAAAGAAGGAATGGCGCAAGATTCGTGGGAAAAAAGTTTCAATGATATTTCAGGAGCCAATGAGCTCCCTTAATCCAGTGTATAAGGTAGGCTCCCAAATCATTGAAATGATTCATAGCCATGAAAATATTTCAAAAAAAGAGGCGCATGAGCGAGCGGTTGATATGCTTCGCCTTGTTGGTATTCCTCGACCCGATAAAGTGGTTAATGAATATCCACACCAATTATCTGGCGGGATGAGACAACGGGTGATGATTGCCATGGCATTGGCTTGTGGACCAGAAATATTAATCGCAGACGAGCCTACTACGGCATTAGATGTAACTATTCAGGCACAAATTCTAGAGTTAATGAAAGATATACAAGAAAAACTGGACATGTCCATTATTTTAATTACTCATGATCTTGGCGTTGTGGCTGAAATCTGCGAGAAAGTGATTGTGATGTATGCGGGTGAAATAGTTGAAGAAGCGAATGTGTTGGAATTATTTGATCATCCACTCCATCCCTATACGAAAGGGTTACTAAACTCATTGCCGGATATGGAGACAGAACAAGAATATCTTCCGTCTATTGAGGGGGTGGTACCATCACCATCCGATATGCCAGCAGGCTGTAGATTTTTCGATCGATGTGAATTTGCAACTGAAAAATGTAAAAGTAAACCAGAACTATTTACTACGTCCATTGGTAGCACGGTTAGATGCTGGTTATATGAAAAGGATGATGTGGGAGGAGGAAATGTCAATGAGCAGTCCATTGTTAGAAGTTAAACACTTAAAAAAATATTTTCCAGTGAAAGGATCACGTTCGGGAAATTTAAAAGCAGTAGATGATGTTTCATTTTTTGTAAACGAGGGTGAAGTTTTAGGAATTGTAGGGGAATCTGGTTGTGGAAAATCCACAATGGGTAAAACACTTATTCAACTGCTAACACCTACTGAGGGCGAAATTTTGCTGAACGGAGAAAATATAGCCACACTTAGCGCCAAAGAGGTCCGTCAAAAACGTCGTGATATGCAAATCATTTTTCAGGACCCTTTTTCGTCCCTTAATCCGCGTATGAAGGTTTTTAAAATCATTGAAGAACCTTTAGTGAATTTTGGAATCGGTACTAAGGAAGAACGGAAACAACGTGTTTATGAGGTCGCTAAACAGGTGGGGCTTACAGAAAAGCAGCTCGATCGTTTTCCACATGAATTTTCAGGCGGCCAAAGACAGCGCATTGGAATTGCAAGAGCATTAGTATCCAATCCGAAATTGATTGTGGCAGATGAACCTGTATCTGCACTCGATGTATCCATTCAGTCTCAAGTGCTTAATATTATGAAAGATTTAAAAAGGGACATGAACCTTACCTATATTTTTATATCCCATGATTTAAGTGTCGTGCATCATTTCTGTGATCGTATAGGGGTGATGTACTTAGGGAAGCTAGTGGAATTGGCTGACAAACATGAGTTGTTTAACAATCCGAAACACCCTTACACGAAAGCATTGCTATCTGCATTACCTAAGTCTCATCCTTCAAAGGTTAAAGAACGAGTTGTCCTTAGCGGAGATGTGCCAAATCCAGCAAATCCCCCTTCAGGATGTACCTTCCATACACGGTGTCCAAGCTGTATGGAGATTTGTAAAGTGACACCTCCGAAATTAAAAAAAATTAGTGATCAACATGAAGTTTCTTGTTTACTTTATGAAGAACAAATGGAGCGATTAACATGAGTAAAACATTGGAAAAAGGAATTAATATTTTAACGCTATTTACAGAAGAAAAACCTTCTTGGCGGTTAGATGAACTAGCTATAGAAACTGATATTCCTAAACCGACCTTACATAGATTTCTAAAAACATTTACGGATTTAGGCGTATTAAAACGACCATATGTACAAAGTGGAGGACAGGTGGTTTTAAGTGATCATTATTTACTAGGGAATAAACTAATTGAATTAGGGGCAATAGCTGCTAATTCCATAGAGATTCGTTCGTTAGCCATTCCGTATATGAAAATGTTACAACAGAAATTTGATTTGGCTGTTCAATTAGTAGTATTGGATGAAACGGATGGCCTTTATATAGAAAAAATAGAAAGTCTAAAACCGGTTCTATTATATACAAGAGTTGGAAGAAGAGCACCACTATACGCAGGTGCCTGCTCACGTATTCTTTTATCTTTTCAATGTGAAGAGAAAATTAACGAGGTCCTCCAGAAGCCTCGAAAAAAATATGCGAGTGGAACCCCTCATACGGATAAAGAGATTGATGAATTAATTGAATTTGGTAAGAAAAATGGCTATGCCTACAGCGTATCAGAATTGGAAGAAGGAACTGTATCAATAGCGGTGCCGATTTTTAATAGTGATCGAAAAGTAGAGTACTCCATTAGTATTGCTGGTATAGAATCACTACTACCACAGGAAAAAATAAATACGTTTTTAGAGGGACTGTGGGAAACTGCTGCGTTAATTTCGGCTGAACTAGGTTATTCGATGCCATATCCTTATGGCATATAAATAGCACAAATATAAAAGGGGATGAACAATAATGAAGAAACAAAAATGGCTAGCACTATTACTAGTGTGCATGATGATTATTTTGTCAGCATGTAGTGGCGGTACTTCAACAAAAGAAGACAGTAAAAATAGTAGCAAATCTTCTGGTGAAAACGCAGCACTCACAAGAGGAAATGAATTAGTTATCCGTGTGGCAGGAGATCCTCAAAACTGGGATCCCATTGATACGTTTTTACTGTCTTGGAGTACGGTAGCAACATCGGTCTTTGAAGGATTAGTTAGTCGTTCTTTAGATTTAGAAATTCAACCTGGATTAGCGGAATCTTGGGAATATAAAGATGACAAAACAATTGTCTTTCAATTACGCCAAGGCGTTACCTTCCATAATGGTGAACCATTTAATGCGGAAGCGGTGAAATTTACTTTTGATCGTTTGCTAGGAGATGAAGGTCAAAAAGGTCCTCAATATTCCAATTACACTTCTATTGATCATGTGGAAGTAACGGGTGAATATGAAGTAACTATGCACTTAAATTCTATTGATCCGGTATTACTCACAAAACTATCAGGGTATGGTGCTGTAATCGTGCCACCTAAATATATTCAAGAACAGGGTGCAGAGAATTTTGATATGAAACCTGTTGGTACAGGTCCGTTTAAAATGACAGATTATCAACGAGATAAACAAGTTGTGATTGAACGTTATGCAGATTATTGGAATAAAGATGCTATTAAACTAGATAAAGTTACATTTAAAGTAATCCCAGAAACAGCAACAGCACTTGCAGAGTTACAAACTGGCAATATTGATATTATGACACGTTTGGAAGTTTCCCAAGCTGCAACAGCAGAAGGAACTGACTTTATTGAATTAATGGAAGTATCTACACCTACAGCTTATTCAATTCGTTTTGACACGGCGCAAAAGCCAGTTGATGATGTACGTGTTCGTCAAGCTATTAACTATGCTATCGATAAAGAAACGATTGTCAAAGAAATTTTAGGTGGCTATGGGAATCTTATAAGCTCATTCCAAAGTGATTTATCATTTGGCTATAATAACGATTTAGAGCCATATCCATATGATCCTGAAAAGGCAAAAGAATTACTGGCTGAAGCGAATGTTCCAGAAGGTACTACATTAGATTTCTATATTCCAGGTACTGACGGAACATTTAAAGAGATTGCTCAAGCAGTAGCGTTTTACTTAGAGGAAGTTGGCTTAAAAGTATCTATTAATAGTGTGGAAAATACGACATTCCAATCAGAGTTAATCCCTCAAGGAAAAGCGGGACATATGTATAAAAATGGCTGGGGCGGATGGACGCTGGACTTTGATAATACAGCTTATTTAATGTATCACGAGGGAGAATTCTGGAACCCATCCTATAAAAATGAAAAAGTGGAACAATTATTAGCAGCAGAGCGTGCCACTATTGATAATGACGAAAGACAAAAGGTTTTTAAAGAGCTTACAGAAGTATTATATGAAGATGCAACTGAAGTCAACTTATATTCGGAAGTTGAAATATACGCAGTGAATAAACGAATAAAAGGTTTCCAACCACCACATGATGGCCGCTTTAATTTTGCAGGTGTCACTGTCGAGTAAGTAAAAAATTATGAGATAGTATGCTAGCATACTATCTCTTTCATTTCACATTAGGAGGATGGAATTATGCTTTCCTATATTCTACGACGTTTGTCGCATACCGTGCTCGTGATTATTGCGGTTTCATTAATTATATTTTTCTCCATTCGTTTAACAGGTGACCCCGTAAGTATCATGTTTGGGGCTGGTGAACCTTCACAGCAGGCAATAGAAGAACTGACAGCCAAACTCGGTTTGGATAAGCCTGTTTGGGAGCAATACTTCATATTTATGAAGGATTTAGTAACACTTGATTTTGGTACTTCCTATCGTTCCAATAGCCCAGTTTTAGAGATGTTACTCGAACGAGCGTGGCCGACAATTGCACTTGCTTTAGGTGGAATGGCAGTGGCATTGTTTATAGCTGTTCCGCTAGGTATTCTATCAGCTATTTATAAAGGAAAATCCATTGATGTGTTTAGTCGTATTTTTTCTTTGTTAGGCATTTCTTTCCCTAATTTTTGGTTGGCGTTTATGCTAATTTTAATTTTTGCTGTTCAACTAAAGTGGCTGCCAGTATCCGGATTTGATGGGTTTAGCTCATTAATTTTGCCATCCGTTGCCTTAGGGCTCATCCTATCTGGTATTTTAGTTCGATTAATTCGTACGTCTATGCTGGAAGTACTTAAAATGCAATATGTCACAACTGCACGGGCGAAAGGCATAAGAGAATGGCTAGTTATCATTCGACATGCTTTCCGCAATGCCTTATTGCCAACTGTAACATTTGTTGGTTTACAGTTTGGAGGGCTATTAGGAGGTGCAGTTATTGTCGAGCAAGTCTTTTCTTGGCCTGGAATTGGAAGGTTAATTGTTGATTCTATTAATCAACGAGACTATCCAGTAGTCCAGGGAGGAATCATCCTTTTAGCACTTATGATGATTTTAGTAAATCTAATTGTTGATTTATGCTACTCCTTGATTAACCCAAAAATTAGAACTGGAAGAGGTGAGCAATAATGACTCAAATAATGGAAACAGAAGCAATCGAAATAAAAAAAGCCAATAAAATCGTAACCGTTCTGAAATTCATGAAGAATAATCCAACGGGCATAATAGGCTTATTATTGGTTGTCACTACGATACTGTGTGCTATATTCGCGCCTTATATTGCTCCCTATGATCCGGGGGCGGCTAGCTTAGGACATCGACTTGACCTACCCAAATGGCTAGATGATACAGGTAAATCTCAATACGTTCTCGGAGGAGATCAGGTTGGGCGTGATTTGCTAAGTAGAATTATTTACGGAGCACGTATATCTCTATTAGTCGGGATTTGTGGCGTCATCATTTCATTAGTGCTTGGTACATTTCTAGGCATTATTTCAGGTTACTTTGGGAAATGGATGGATGATTTAATTATGCGGCTAGCCGAAGTTCAAATGGGGTTACCGTTTATTTTACTAGCCATCGTAATTATGAGTGTTTTTGGAACAGGTATTGAAAAAATTATTATTATCCTTGGACTTACATATTGGGTTAGTTTTGCGCGATTAATTCGAGGAGAGATTTTAGCTTTAAAGGAACAAGAGTATATCCAAGCAGCAAAGGCAATTGGTGGGACACATTTCAAAATAATCATGAAGCATATACTTCCTAATGTTGCTTCCTCTATTCTAGTGTTAGCAACGATGTGTATTGCAGAGTTTATTTTATTGGAGGCCTCTTTAACATTTTTAGGGCTAGGCGTGGAGCCTACAGTACCTTCGTGGGGAGGAATGTTAGCGGATAGTCGAAATTATATGACCTCTGCTTGGTGGATATCTGTTTTCCCAGGCGTTGCCATTATGTTAACGGTTTTAGGCTTTAATTTATTAGGAGATTGGTTGCGAGATCGCTTAGATCCAAATATGAAAGTTTAGGTGATATGATGAACTCTATAATTTTTTCTAGTTTATTTCAAAAGAACGAAACGAAAAAAAAACCTTCTTTATTTATCGATTTACCTAAAGATTTAATTCCATTAGGATTAATTGATTTTTGTTTACGCTTAGGCTTTGAATCAAATGAAATAGACTTTGATTTATTTCAGCCAGCCAATCAGTCCTATACAATGAAGTTTTTACCACATACTAGCACATTTATTTCAGAAAATAAGTCAACATGGATTATTTATTATGAGAGTGAATCAGCACTTTCTACATTGTTAAGTACTATAGCCAGTGATGGCATAGTCGAAACCCAAACAGTCAGCTCATTCACGTATTATGAGAATTTAAGTCATCTTTGGACAGCCTATGGCACGGGTGAAAAGGATGAGGCCCATCCCCAACAACATGTAAGTGTGAAAATGGATATACAAGAAGAATTGAAGACAAGTGCTCTGTTAAAAGAGGCTTGCTATTTTGCATTGCGTTTAGGTTTATATGCGACATCTATTTCATTACCAGCTATAACAACAGAAGAGCGACATGTATCTATTTCCTTCAAGCAAGAACTCGAAAGTTATATGGAGTTGACCGCCAAAAACACCATTCAAATTTGTGGTACGAAAGAAAGCCTACCAGCCGTTGTCCATTCGATTGTAACAGCAAAGCATGTGTCAGAGGGTGGACTGCTTGGAGTTTGGGAGTTAAACGAAAAACAAGTGAATGAAGCGGCTATTTTAATGGAAGAAAAGTGGACTGATGAATCGGAAGCTTCTTACATCATAAAAGCACTGGAAGAAGAACCAGATACAGCGTTAGAGGCTGAAATTTATATGACAGCCGATAAAAAAAATCGTGACCAATTCAGGTTAGATGTATATGAAAAATTTTCTAATTTAACAACCATTAAAGTTCGCTCTGCCTTTAAAACAGGGTTATACTGGATATTAGAGGAAGTACTCCCATCTGTCGAGGGGGGCTTTGAAAATATCAAAATAGTTTGTAAGGATGGGGTAAGTGAAGACGGTTTAGAGCAACATAATCGCTGGATTATGGAGCTATACCCAGTAGATGAGATGATCGAAATGCAATATGGCTTACCTAAAGAGCATGTGCAATTTGAGCTTTCAAGCACGCAACAACATGTGTATAGAGTATTTGTTAATGATCAACTAATTGCTGAGCTCAATCCCCTTATGAGTGAAGTGGATTATGTGGACGGTCAGAAAAAAGCTTATCCGACTACCGCTGGATATCGATTATTGAACAAGACGGAGAGAGTGCAAGAGAATATCATATTTTCAGATCGTGAACGGTTCTATAAATTTTATGTGAAAGAATTTTTGCCACAAATGGTGAAATTGTTAAAAATAGATACCCATAATGTTAATCAAGGTCAGCTATTTCCATTGTTTGATCGAATAGAAATTGATTTTACTTCTTCTGGAATTGAAGAAGAAATCGGTGTTCAGCAAGAAGCGAATTCATCGTTTGAGGCGCTATACGAGGATTTATATTTTAATACATTAGACTATTTTCATGAGCTTGGCCGTCAGTTAGTAAATCAGCCATACAAAGCTCCGGGTGGCGTTATTCCTTATATTCATATAGAACAAGATCTGTATAAGCCTATCAAAGGTGTCATCAAGGTTTACCAGTGGAATGACAAACGAATGACTGATCCCATTACAAAGCGAATCTTGTTTAATCAAGAAGGGCAGTTTGACACTGTAGAGATGTCTATAGGTAATGGACTGAAGGTAACTGAGGCAAAAATCTATTTAAAGCACAACATGAAAAATATTTTTCCATTGTTAGAGCGTTTTAAACAATATTCAGAGGTCAAATTAAATTATGGAGATATATCTTATAAGGGTCATGTCATTCCCTTTATTGAAGTGACTGAACCGATTACGAGTGAATATTATTCAGGGCTAAAAAAAACAGATGAAAAACATACGATTGTTTTTGAAGCTGGTCATCATCCAAATGAAGTGTCTAGCACGCCTGCTATATTGGAGCTAATAGAGGATATTATTGGTCATCATCCAGAAATATTACAAAAAATGAATGTTATTATAATCCCTTTAGCCAACCCTGATGGTTATGAAATAATGGAATATTTGACAAAGGAACATCCGAAGTGGAAGCATCATGCGGCACGATTTAATGCGGTGGGATTAGAATTTGCGCATGTGAAATTCTTGAAAAGTGCGTTCGGTGAGGCAAATGTATTACCACTTATCTTAAAGAAATGGGCCCCAGATATTGTTGTAGATGACCATGGAATACCTGCTCGTGAATGGGTTCAACCGTTCGCAGGTTACGCCTGCCCACCGATTTTCCCAGTTTCTTATACGCTTCCGAGTGCCAAGATTTATGGGATTGGTCGATATGCAGATGATGATGCTACGAAAGAAATTCAAGCCCGAAACTTGGAGCTAGTAGCCGAAAGAGTTAATAGGCTGTTTGAAGGATCGACGTTTGCTCAAGAAAATGACTATTGGCGCGATCGATATTATAAATATGGAACAAAGTGGGATCCAGATAAATACCCCATTGAGGAGATGGGGAATATTAACTTTTATCGAAGTATGGAAGTAACTCCATCGTATTCATCAGTTAGTATTTTACGTTATCCACAGTGGATCGCTTTAGATATAATTTCCGAAGTTGCAGATGAAATTGTTTATGGTGAAGAATTAATTTCGTGTATGGCAGCACATAAATTATTTAATCGGGCAATTTTAGAAGCTGCAATAGCTACTCCAGTAAATAAATATAAACAATCTGGACGTTACATAAAAAAACGTCCGATAGAAATTAGGTGACGAACACATGACAAAAATTTTATTAACGGGATTTGAGCCATTTCTTGATTACAAGCTCAATCCAACTATGCAAATTGTAGAAAATTTAGATGGTGAAAAGATAGAAAACTATCATATTATTGGAAGAATTTTATCTGTCGACTTTCAACAATCTGCCGAGCAGCTAAAGCGACATATAGAAGAAATAGAACCGCAAATCATTATTTCCTTAGGACTGGCAGGAGGGCGTTTTAAAATAACACCTGAGCGAATTGCTATTAATATTAAAGATGGGGAGCCTGATAATAACGGCTACTCACCCGTTGATGAGAGCATTCAAGAGGAGGGGGCAGATGCTTATCTGACGAATTTACCCATTCGCCATATGATTAATCGCTTGCAAGAAGAGGGCTATCCGGCTGAAATCTCTAACACAGCAGGTACTTATTTGTGTAATAACATAATGTATGAAGGGCTTGTATATGCACAGCAACATGAAGGGGTACGTGCTGGTTTTATTCATATACCTGCTTCTTTTGAATTAGCCATTCAACATGGCAAAATTCCAGGTTGGCATATTCGTGATTTAATTGCTGCTGTAAAGCTTTGCATTGAGGAGACAGTACGTGCAGGTAATCATTGAATTTCCTCATTCAATGTGGATTAGCAAACATACTATTCGCTTTTCCTTTAAGGAAGAAATATCCGACACAAACTTTTATGCAGTACAAACATTTACTCGATTTCTGAAAAAACAGCTACGACACCATCTTGTCGAAAGTGTTGCAAGCTATCATACAGTTACAGCCTATGTGAAACAACGAATAGATGTCGATCTTTTAAGAATGCAATGGCTTGCTATTCAAGCATCAGCAGCCGTTGATGACAGAACAAATAGACGATTAAAAATCCCGGTTTGCTATGATGAAGAATTCGCCTTAGATAGGCAACGAGTGATGGACTATACGGGTCTATCATTTGAGGACATTAAAATGCTACATATGTCAAAAAGCTATTATGTTTATTTAATTGGCTTTTTGCCAGGCTTTCCTTATCTTGGGGAACTTGATTCTAAGTTATTTATGCCACGTTTAGAGAAGCCGAGGGCATCTGTGTCTGCGAGTTCTGTTGGGGTTGGAGGCGGACAAACAGGAATCTATCCTGTCGATTCACCTGGTGGCTGGAATATTATTGGAAAGACGCCATTAAAACTATTTAATGTCAATGGTAAAGAGCCCTTTCTATTTGAACTGGGTGATGAAGTTCAGTTTTATGAAATAACTAAGCAACAATATTGGGAAATGAAAAGCAAAGGAGTGTAGCGATTGAAGCCACTTCTGCTCATAACAAAACTAGGGGTTTATGGTAGCTTACAAGATAAAGGCAGGTTTGGCTATCGGGCATTTGGTATTCCGTTATCTGGACCAATGGATCAAGTATCGTTTCAAGCAGCCCAACTGATTTTACAAAATCATCCTAATCAAACGTCTTTCGAAATGTTCATGGGTGGCTTTGAATTTGAGGCATTGGCTGATGGGGTCTATGTTTTAACAGGGGGGCATGGTGTATGCATGGTTAATCATGCAGCCATTGAAATGTGGAAAACATTCCACCTAACAAAGGGAGATAGGTTGACGATTAAGAGCGTGAGTCAAGGCTCTATCATTTACTTAACACCGCTTGGAGGGTTTACTTCAAAATTGGAGCTGGGCAGTAGCTCATACCTCTCACAGGGGAATCTAGGTACGGAGATGACAAAAGGAAGTATTTTATATGGACAGACAGCCTCTCCGTTACAAGCTAATAGAGGTCTTTATGCTCCGTATCGTCCGACTTTTGACAGTGCTATTACTGTTAGAATTTTCAAGGGCCCTCATTTTCATTTATTTACGGAAGAGAGTCAGCAACAATTTATGCAAAATCCTTTCCAGTTTAGCGGTGGAAATCGAATGGGCTATTATTTAAAAGGCTCTGTGTTACAGCTAAAAGAAATGAAGGAGATTCTATCTGAAGCAACCCAGTTTGGCTCCATTCAAGTACCTCAGAATGGGAATCCAATTATCTTAATGGCCGATGCTCAAACAGTAGGAGGCTATCCTATTATGGCAACTGTACATGAAGATGATTTACATAAAGTAGCCCAAATGCGTATGTTTAACACAATACATTTTACACTGGAGGAAATGTGATACGAATGGATATTAATTGTGATCTAGGAGAAAGCTATGAAGCTTTTTTGACGGGAAGAGACGAAGAGATACTAGATTATGTGACATCAATCAATATTGCGTGTGGCTACCATGCGGGCGATCATTCCATTATGCACCAAACGGTACGTAATGCGATTCGTAAACATGTTCATATTGGTGCACACCCTGGGTATCCTGATCGTGAAGGATTCGGACGAAAAAATATGGTGTTTAGTCCAGCAGAAATTTACGATATGATGGTCTATCAGGTAGGGGCACTGCAAGCATTTGTCAGTGTCGAAAAGGGGACCCTACATCATGTCAAGCCACACGGAGCACTCTATAATCAAAGCGCGAATGATCAGGAAAAGGCTTCAGCCATTGTTCAGGCGGTGTATGATCTCCATCCTCAGCTTATTTTATATTGTTTAGCAGGAAGCCAAATGGCGGAAATCGCAAGGGATAAGGGTCTTCAAGTATATGAGGAGGTTTTTTCAGATCGCCGTTATCATTCTGATGGCACATTAGTGAGCAGACAGGAACCGAATGCTTTAATTCAAACTGAAGAAGAAATGCTTAAGCATGTAAAAGGTATTTTAACGGTAAAAGAAGTATTGTCTGTACAGTCTCAAAAAATAAAAATAGTAGCACACACCTTATGTATTCATGGAGATGGTCCACATGCCTTGGACTTTGCTAAAAAGATTGCTGCGCTTAGACAGCAACTACATTAACAATAAAGTAGATGATTTCATGCATACCCAATTGAAACATCAAAAAAGTTCGCATAAATGGTGAACTTTTTTGATTGGAAGAGCTTTATTATTTTACATACATTTTCCTGTGATGCCTAGAGTTTTCAACAAGATGAATTAGCCACATCACTATGTAGGTTACCCCTAATCCGATACAAGCACCTGCTAACACATCTAGAGGGTAGTGTACACCGATAAAAATTCTCGAAAGTGCCATGAGGCAGGCCATTACTAGGAGTACAGCTCCGATTTTTTTTCGCTTCCAAAGCAAAGCAAATGCTAAAGCAAATGCCCCTGCCGCATGATTACTTGGAAAAGATGGGTCTAAATTTGATTTTTCAAGTAATAATATGACGCTATGATTGACGAATGGCCGTGGTCGAAAATATATCATTTCTATCATTTTATCGATACCAAGTGTAAGAAAAGCGATCGTTACGGCATATATGACTATTTTTCTATTTTCATGCTGATTTTGAGCGTTTGAAAACCATAGCCATATCAATATTAATCCAAATAGGATAGGGCCATATTTTGAAAACAAGAGGACAACTTGATCTAAAGTAGAGTATTGTCCAGCAAATTGGTTGAGTAGTTTAAAAAGTTGATAGTCTATTGTCATGTTTTCTTTAAGAGGAAACTCCTTCTAGTTTAGACATTTGTATATCATCCTCGGTGGATAAAAACTTTTCTAATTCACTTTTATTTTTTTCCAAATCAATATCTAGAACTGCGCCTACATTTACATGTTTGTTTTCAAAAGAACTGGCAACAGGAATCCGTAAAGTATCTACCCCATTAGAGTGTCCATCCATTAAACCTTTCCCAATCGCCAGAATTGTTTTTTTGTCAACATTAGTATCGATGTATGCCTCTGCAACACCTAATATTTTTGGTAAATTCATTAAGCTGTGAAAACTAATTTGTTCTTTAACCTTTGTCAGAATTTCCTGCTGTCGTGCCACTCGTCCGAAATCGCTTAAACGATCGTGACGGAATCGAGCATATGCTAGTAACTGGTCACCATGTAACGTTTGTTCTCCAGGAAATAATGTCATGCCAATGCCATAGGACATTTCATATGGGATGTCCACATCAATTCCATTGGGAGCTAAAAGATCTACAATTTTAGGGAATCCTTCAAAATCAACGATCGCATAGTAATTAACATCAATATTAAAGTTTTGCTTAATCGTTTTTCTAACAAGTTCGGGACCTCCAAAAGCAAACGCAGCGTTTATTTTATTCTTTCCGTAATCGGGGATATCCACATACGTATCTCTCATAATGGAAACAATTTTTACTTGGTTCGTCGTTTGATTATAGTGACCAATCATTAACGCATCCGATCTACCTTCATCACCTCTAGTATCACTACCTATCAATAGGACATTAATCTCACCAAATTGTAGGTCTGCGCCTTGGAATGGCTCAAAAGTTTCCTCAGCTTCAGCTTCATTGTTACTGTCGTCTTCTGCCATGGCCAATCCACTATTGTACTGATAAAACCAATAAACAATCCCCAATACAATCATCAATGCGAATATGAAACATGAATTTTTTAGCCATCTACGGCTTGTTTTACTACTTTCCATAAATTAATAAATCCACCTATCCGTTATTTTTCAACAAAGATTTTCCGGTAAGTTGTACTGCTATTGCATCATCTAAATAACCAATAGGGAATACATAGTCCGGAATTACATCTACAGGAATAATAAAATATAATAATGCGCTTCCAATTATTGTTAATTCAAATAATGTACCTTTATCTGAAGTAAATTTTTCATATAACTCTTTTAACTTATTGATAAATGGTCCGACACTACCTACTTTTTGAATCTTTTCGTTAAAACTCTTATGAATGGTATGTTTGCCTTCTTCCGTTTGAGAAAATAAACCATAATCGTCTAATTTCTTTTCAACATCCTGCACTGAAAACTGGTTGTTGTACACATTAGATGCCTTAAGAAAGGTTTGTATGGCATCAACAGAGGTATGAATATCAGATTGTAAATCTTCCTGTCTTTGTTCCATTGGATATCCCGCTGCTTCAAATAGCTGAATGAATGGAACACCAAGGCAGTCAGCAAATTTTTCTACATGTTGTGGTGTAGCTTTTCGTTTATTATTAATTATCCGTGAAATCGTAGCCGTATCAATTCCTGTCAGTTCACTAAACTTCCGCATGGATAACGAACGCTCTTTCAATAGCTCTTTCAACAATAAACCGAGAGTCACATTTTCTTTTCTTTCCGTCATATTCGATTCTCCCTTCTTCATTAAAATAACTGTTGAACAGAAGTGTATAATGTTGTTGACAAATTGTCAACACTTGGCCATTATCATGTGGCCATATGGAAGTAATCACACCAGCAGCCTTATGTGATTAGTTAAAAGATTTATTAGCGCATTGGCGTGTCTTCAATGGTGGTGATAGGCTGATATATCTAGGTAGAATGCAATTAATAGTAAGAAGCGGATAGGTCTTGTATTCAGACTTTTCGAAAAATAAAAAGTTTTTTTCATCGGATTTTGTCGGATTTTATAAGTATCTCTTATTATTAGGCAAGTCCCAAAAAATAATAGTAGGAGGTACGAAGGATTGAAAAAGAAGTTTAAAATTAGTTTAGCCAGTCAAATTTTAATTGGTTTGATTTTAGGGATTATTGTTGGGGGTATTTTTTACGGAAACCCCAAAATTGAAACCTATTTACAACCTTTAGGTGATATTTTCCTGCATCTAATTAAGATGATTGTTGTTCCCATTATTATTTCGACATTAATCGTTGGTGTTGCTGGTACTGGAGACATGAAGCAGCTTGGGCGATTAGGCGGGAAATCCATTATTTATTTTGAAATTATTACAACAGTAGCTATCGTAGTTGGATTACTTTCCGCGAATATTTTCCAGCCTGGTGCTGGAATAAACATGAACGAATTATCTCAAGGGGATATTTCGAAATACGTGACAACTACAGAAGAAGTACAGCATGAAGGACCGTTTGATATTATTGTAGGCATAGTACCAACCAATATCATTCAGTCAATGGGTGAAGGCGACATGCTTGCAATCATATTCTTCGCTGTTATTTTTGGTTTAGGTGTTGCGGCTATTGGTGATCGAGGTAAACCAGTCTTAGACTTCTTCCAAGGAGTTGCCGATGCGATGTTCTGGGTAACTAACCTTGTGATGAAATTTGCACCACTTGGGGTATTTGGTTTAATTGGTGTAACCGTTTCCAAATATGGTTTTGCCTCTCTCATACCATTAGCTAAATTGGCTATCCTTGTTTACGCAACCATGCTATTCTTTATATTTGTCATACTTGCACTTGTTGCAAAATTCGCGGGTGTTAATATATTGTTCTTAATTAAAGTATTAAAAGATGAGCTTATTTTAGCATTCTCAACAGCAAGTTCTGAAGCTGTATTACCGCGTATTATGTTAAAAATGGAGAAATTAGGGGCTCCGAAGGATATTGTATCCTTTGTTATACCTACCGGTTACTCCTTTAACTTAGACGGATCAACGCTATATCAAGCGATTGCAGCATTATTTATTGCGCAAATGTACGGTATTCACCTTAGCATTGGTGAACAAATTACGTTAATGCTTGTATTGATGGTTACTTCGAAAGGGATTGCAGGTGTTCCGGGGGTATCCTTCGTCGTACTGCTAGCCACTTTAGGTACTGTTGGCATTCCATTAGAAGGACTAGCATTTATTGCTGGTATTGACCGTATCCTTGACATGGGACGTACAGTTGTTAACGTAATTGGTAACTCATTAGCGTCATTAGTGATGGCAAAATGGGAAGGCCGTTTCGATCGCGAAAAAATGAAGAATTACTTTAATGAAAATGAAAATTTAGCATAAGCTTTATCGCAATGTTTAGCATTCGTTAACATAAAAAACACCTTACGTTGATGAACCATAGCCCATCAACGTAAAGGTGCTTTTTTTATACTACTAGAATCATATTTTCTATAGGCAAGAATTAAACTTAATCCTCTTTTTCAACCGTTGGGCTTCCGATATATGTGTATAAATCATCTGCTACATTCCTTTTTGCATTCACTGGAATTACTTTATTGGAAGAGAAGGTACCATATTTCTCTACATATTGGCCAAATCGTATTTAGCCGTTCATGTCTTAGGTGAGTACTCCTTTATATTTCACTTTAAGTGTCTCAACATTTGCTTTGTTAAAAATGGCTTAGGTCTTCACTTTACATATTTCTTGATGTTCGTCAGTTCACTACTTCCAACAGGTTTGATGCTGAAAAAAATGGAATAACATTTTTGAAAATCCTCCTAGTCATAAATCCAAATTTATGTCGACCTTCTTTTGTTTCAACTGCGTTTGTGGTAGCTCATGTTGGAAATTTTAGAATATGACTCACGTAAACTCCCTTATATCTCTAGATAAAGTTTTCACTCACTTCATATTAACTCCAGATAGGTCAAATATATTTGAACTACGAAGGAGGTAAGGAAATGAATTTTATCAAACGTGCATTTTTAAGTGTGAAAGCGAGGAAAGGGAAATCGATTATATTATTTACTGTATTTTTAGTAGTTTCTAATCTTGTATTAGCCGGATTTGCCATACAAAATGTGTCACAAAAGGCAAATGATCATGCTAGACAAACATTGGGTGTAGACGTAAGTCTTCGAATGGACGAAGAAAAGCTTATGGAAAACGTGGCAAAGCAGAGACAAGAAAATCCAAATGGGGAAATACAACACCCTGAACTTTTTACAGAAGATGCAGATTTGTTAGCTAAATCACCTTATGTAATAGACTACAACTATCTTAAAAGTGACATGGTTGTAGCAGATGATTACACACCTATTAACGATGCTGAAGGTGATGATGGAGTAAGCGGTGCGGTAGGCAGTAGTAATTCTGGAAATATGAAAATGCCTAATACGTTTCTTCAAGGCGTGAGAAGTTCTGAATTATTGCAGGAATTTACCGATGGAACGCATGAAATAATGGAAGGTCGTTCAATAACACCTGAGGATAAAAATAAGAAAGTAGCGCTAGTTGAAAAACGATTAGCAGAGCAAAACGAGCTTCAAGTTGGTGATATGTTAAAGGTTCAATCAATGGAAGGGACATCTGAAGTAGAGTTAGAAATCATAGGGATATATAAAAACTCAAGTATTTCTGACTTCGAGGGAAATTTACCAGCTATGATGCATCCATCTAACAAGCTATACACAAATTATGACGCGACGAAAGATAGTGATGAAGAGGGTTCAGTCATTAATGAAGCTATATACTACTTAGACGACCCAGAAAATATTGAAAACTTCAAAACGGAGGCAAAGAAAAGCAATATTGATTTTGATCTGTTCAAGTTAGATGCACATGATGCTTTATATCAGAAAATGGTTGGTCCCATTGAGAATATTGCTGCTACTTCAAAATGGATGGTCTATTTAGTATCCATTACAGGATCAATTATTTTAGCTCTTATTATTATGTTAACAATAAAAGAGCGACGTAAAGAGTTAGGCATACTCTTAGCAATCGGTGAGAAAAAGAGAAAATTAATTGGTCAATTATTAGTAGAAGTATTGTGTATAGCGGTACTAGCATTTGGTATTTCTACAATTACGGGTGAAACAGTGTCTCAAAAAATGGGAGATAGCTTATTACAGCAAGAAGTTATAGCCTCTCAAGAAAATCAAGAAGAATCAAATAATTTAGGATTCTCATTTGGAATGATGAATAAGCAAGATCATGACGTGAAGCCTATTGATGATATTGATGTAAGTATAACTTCACAAGATGTGTTGAAATTAGGTGGATTAGGACTGTTAATTGCCATTTTATCGACACTTCTTCCAGCACTATCAATTCTTCGCTTAAATCCAAAAGAAATACTTTTAAAAGATGAGTAGGGGGAGTCATACATGGACACTATATTACAATTTAAAAACCTATATTATTATTATGTAAATAATAACAGGAAGAATACTTTACTAGAGAATGTTAATTTTACCTTTGAGAAAGGCTGTTTCTATAGCATTTTAGGTCCTTCAGGTTCAGGAAAAACAACAGCACTGAGTTTGGCAAGTGGCTTAGATAACCCCAAAGAAGGACATGTGCTCTATAAAGGAAAAGATATAAAAAAAATTGGATTGGATAAATATAGAAATAAATTTGTTTCAATTATTTTTCAATCCTATAATCTGATTACTTATATGACAGCCCTACAAAATGTAGTAACGGCTATGGAAATTACAGGAGTTAAAGCAAAAGATAAAAAGAAACGAGCGCTTGAATTATTAGGAATGGTAGGTTTGACAGAAATAGAAGCAAAAAGAAAGGTTTTACAGCTTAGTGGTGGCCAACAACAACGTGTCGCTATTGCTCGTGCATTATCTAGTAATGTCGATTTATTAATTGCGGATGAGCCGACGGGTAATCTAGATGAGAAAACCTCAGCTGAAATCGTTGAACTATTTCAGGAATTAGCTCATCAAGAAAATAAATGTATCATTGTTGTGACGCATTCACAAGAAGTAGCCAAACAATCTGATCAGATAGTTTATCTTAAAAAACGCCATTTAGTTTGTGAAAATCTGAGTAAATAAACGAGGCTATTTTAACTGACAATGTATGTGCAATGTGATGGAATAAAAAAATGGGAGTGGTATATAATGTGGACAAAAATAGCGACCTCATTAGGTTTAGTCTCTCTTGGAATAGCAATAGGTATGTTTACTAACTTAGTGGATTTCAATCGAGACTTAGGTGACACTGAAGGCAATATGTATCAGGATTATAATTCGTATTTAGATGAAAGGAATCCGGCTCAACGTGATTGGGAATCTCCAAATCCGAGAGGTGAGCTGACCCCAGAACAATGGGAGGAATTCACTGGTGGACAAATGCCTGAGCAATGGGATTCGTCCACATCTAATTCAGAAGAAAGTATTCAGGGTTCAACATCTCCATATTAATTTTCTTTCATAACTATAGTGAAAAATACTATAACACCCCCAAAGATCTGTAAATCTAACTATGGATCTTTGAGGGTTTTTTACTTGAAGATTACCCTTTTCTTATGAAATGAATGTAAGACTTTGAGCGTAAGGGTCATATAAAATTTTTTAGGAATAATGTAGGTATCTTCACATAAACTACAGATTGCGTGGTTATAATGGCTAACTAGGGGGGATATCTTAATGAACTATAATATTTTAGTAGTAGAAGACGATTTAGAAATTCAAGAATTAATTAAGCAGTTTTTGATGACACAAAATTATAATATAGAGGTGGCATCTGATGGAGTAGAGGGAATAAAGAGATTAAACACGCAATCATTTGATTTAATTCTCCTTGATGTTATGATGCCCAATCTCAATGGATTTGAAGTGGCCAAAATGCTACGAAATCATTCTAATATACCCATTATCTTTTTAACTGCGTTAGAAGAAGAACAAGATCAAATGAAAGGCTTTGATCTTGGTATTGATGATTATATAACTAAGCCGTTTTCATTTCATGTGTTGATCAGACGAGTGCAAGCGGTTCTTAGAAGAAGTAATCATAAAAGTTGGGGAAATCATTTGAATTTTAATGAACTGAATGTCGACTGCGACGGATATAAAGCATATGTAAATAAGGAAGAAATACCATTAACTACAAAGGAATTCGAAATTCTACAACTACTACTCCATAATGAAAAAAAAGTGCTTACTAGAGAGATCATTGTAGAAAAGGTTTGGGGATATGATTATTCGGGAGAAACACGGATGATTGATACTCATATAAAAAACTTACGAAAAAAATTAAATTTACCCTATATTAAAACAGTAAAGGGTATCGGATACAAAATCGATGAATAGGATTGTCAACATCTTAAAGATGAAAAAAATAACCTATAAGCTCTTTATGATTACTTCTCTTATATTGCTATCGTTTGCGGTATTAATTTATTTAACTTTATACTTCTTCCTTCCAACATTCTACGAGCAATATAAAACAAATCAGCTCCAATCTGGCATAACGGAAATAATTGATAAATCTAAGAATTTAACATTAAAAGAAGCGAAAGAGCTTTTGGATGAGTACTCCTTAGAAAATAATGCAATCATTTATCTACAAGAAAAGAACGGACATATTTTATACTCTCCTTCTTTTAATTTTCAGGGAAATACACAATCACCGACGATTACTGGAAAAGCATCATCACCAACACAAAATGAAGACACTGTTAATGCGTTTAATCAATCTTTGCCCATACAATTTCTGAATGGACACCATTTAATAGTTACTGTATTTGCGACATTTCAACCAATCGATGAAGCTTCACAGGTCTTAGTACGTTTTCTTCCTTATATTAGCATCATTGTTGTATGTATTAGCCTAGGAAGTGCCTATTTATATTCAAGGTTTATTACAAAACCACTCCTTTATATAAATGAGCGAGCGCAAAAGATGGCTAACCTCGATTTTTCAGAAAATATAATCGTTCGTTCTAATGATGAGTTAGAGGAATTATCGAATAGTTTAAATGAGATGTCGAATAATTTGCAAAAGACAATGAATGATTTACGAATAGCAAATGAACAATTAAAAGATGATATTGAAAGAGAAAGAAAAGTCGAAACAAAACGGAGGGAATTTTTTGCTACAGTTGCACATGAATTAAAAACGCCACTCACTGTAATGAAAGGGTATATAGAAGGAATGATTTATAATATTGGACCTTATGAAAATCGTGACTTCTATTTAGAAAAAAACCATAAAATTATAGAAAGAATGGAACAACTTGTTCGTGAAATTTTGAGTATGTCCCAACTAGAGCAACATATATTCAAAATCCAAATGAAAGAAACAAATCTCTCAGATTTAATTGAGACTATAACGAAAGACCTCGTTTTTTTTGCATCTCAAAAGGATATTACGATTATTAATAAAATTCCCCCAAATCTGTACGTATTTACAGAAAATGTTTTACTAGAAAAAGCATTTAAAAATATTATCCATAATGCAATTATGTATTCACCACAAGGAGAAACAGTATATTTAGGGTTGACGAAGGATTCAAAAGAAAATCAGATTCAAATTCAAGTCATGAATACGGGTGTACAAATTAAAGCAGAGGAACTACAACAATTATTCCAACCTTTTTATAGAATCGAAAAATCAAGGAATAGAAATACTGGTGGGAGTGGATTAGGCTTATATATCGTTAAGCAAATATTTATATCACTCTCTATTCATTATTCTGTGAATAATGTTGAGAATGGCATTCAATTTTTAGTTACATTTCCTAAAAGTAAATAAATGCTTTAAAGATTGAGTTTTTTGAAGGCTACAACCGAATACACAGACGACTCAATAATCAATTTAGATTTATTGAGTCTTATATTAGATAGGAGATTGACTGAAAATGAAGATAAGAACAAAGTTAATTATTATTTCTTTGAGCCTATTATTAATTCCAGGTTTGATTATAGGGGTTAGCAGTTATCACTCTGCTAAAGAGCACTTGGATGATTTGGGAGAGAAGATGTTAAAAAATAATGTTGAAATGGCACTGCAATTAATTGATTCAATGAATTATGCGGTTCAAACTGGAGAAATATCTTTGGAGGAAGCCCAAGAAAAAGTAAAACAAAAATTAATTGGGGATTTACAAAGTGATGGCACCCGTAAAATAACGACACACGTTGATTTAGGTGAAGATGGCTATTTTGCTATTTATGGAACGAGTGGAGATAGGGTAGCTCATCCTTTCTCGGAAGGAGAAAATGCTTGGGAAAATGTAGATAGCCATGGCGTTTATATGGTGCAAAATATGATAACCGCAGCACAAAATGGCGGGGATTTTACCTATTATGCTAGAGCCATGCCTCAAGACCCTGATGCCGAAGAAGACAAAATAGCCTACTCTGCTTTAGATCCGAACTGGGGTTGGGTAGTAAGCGCTAGTAGCTTAATGACATCATTTAATCATGGAATTCATTTAATCCAATATACGATTATGATTACCTTGGGCATTAGTATTTTAATAGGTTTAATCGTTATATTTTTATTTTCCAGACACTTAGCCGTTCCTGTTCAAATGGTTACTGAAAGTGTTGAAAACATTGCTAATCAAAATTTAACCTTTACATATTTAAACGTTAAAAATAAGGATGAGTTAGGCATTTTAGCGACAGGCATAAATACGATGACGACAAATTTACGAGGTATTATTGAATCCGTTTCGAACTCAGCCGAACATGTTGCTGCTACATCCGAACAACTCACTGCGAGTAGTGAACAGACAAGCACCGCTTCAGATGAAATTACGAGGGCTATTCAGGAAATTTCTATAGGACAAGAAAAGCAACTAGTTGGAATGGAAGAAGCAAATCATTCTGTTTTGCAGATATCATCGAGCATTACTGCCATTACTAAAAATATTAAAGAATTAAATGACCTTTCCGTTGAAACCTCTAAAGTCTCTCTTTATGGTAATGAAGTTATTAATCAGTCTGTTGAACAAATGAATCACATTAATAACCAAAACATAGTGACAACTGAAGCAATGCGATTGCTTGAAAGTAAATCACAAGAGATTGGTGAGATTATTACGGTCATTACTAACATTGCAGCACAAACAAATTTACTTGCTTTAAATGCAGCGATTGAAGCAGCGCGTGCAGGAGAACAAGGTAAAGGTTTTGCTGTTGTAGCGGATGAGGTTAGAAAACTAGCGGAGGAATCGGGTAATGCAGCAAACAATATTTCTTCACTCATAGGTGAAATTCAACTTAATACACAGCATACAGCACAAATGGTCAATGAAGGGAAAAGTGTCGTTGAAACGGGTATAGGTTATGTGGCAAACGCTGGAAAAACTTTTGAAGAAATAGCAGCCGATGTAGACATGATTAACCATAAACTTTCATCTGTCTCAACTGAAATTCAAGAAATTAATACGAATACAGAGATTCTAGTAAATGAAATACTGAAAACCAAAGAAGTTACCGATCAGTCATCGAGGTACACACAACAAGTTGTTGCAGCAGCGGAAGAACAGTCTGCTACGATGACTGAGATGACATTTGCTTCTCGTTCTTTAGCAGAGATGTCGCAGGAGCTTCAAAATCTAGTATCAAACTTTAAAACCAACGAATGAATAATTGCGTTTGATTAGAATTATAAAATAGAAACATACTCTCATCGAAGCTACGAAGAATATAGAGCTAGCAAAATGATGAACACATAAATTTGTTAGCTTTTTTATAGCTTCGGAATGGTATCTTTTGTTGATGCTTCATATAAACTTCATACAGCATCTATACTAACTACAGATATGCTTTATAAAACAATAAAATAGTAATTTTTTAATAAAAGATGGAGGTTGAAACGACCCTATTGGAGGAATTAGGATGGAGACGGGGATATTTGAATCAAATCGTAAATCTGTATTAAAAAGTATTGAACGTAAAAAAACTTTTGCATTAGTATATATTACGATTATAAGTTGGCATGACTTGAATACTTCTAAACACATAGACGTGGTTGAAAGGAAGCTAACTTTGTATCAACAAGAAGTGGAATGGTATAGAGTATTTGATAAGGAATATATTTTAATCTGCCATGCTCAGTCACAAGCACAGTTGATTATGCAAGAATTATCGAATATTGAATTTTTGAAGATACAGTATCTTTATGTCCAAGATAGAAAACTTCCAGCGTTAAATTACGTTAGACAAGTCTATTCGCAAAACACGAAAAGTAGTGAGATAAAAGAGTGCATGTCACAGAAAGATTTAGCAACGGAAGAGTTTGAAATAGTTTTCCAACCGATATTACACAATAATAGACAAATATCCTTTGAAGCACTAAGTAGATGGCAGTCGGAAGATATGGGCTCTATGTCTACGGGTATATGTATTCCAATTTTACATATAGAGAATTTGATAGAATTAACCAAGAACATTATAAATAAGGCTGTTGAATTATTGATTAGATATAATGAAATTATTTATGTTTCGATTCATTTATCAGCGCCCTTAATCAAGGATATTACTTGGCTAATTCAACATTTAGATGAAATTAGTTTTAATAACAATCATCGAATTGCTTTTGAAATAACCGAAGAAACTATAATGGGAATAGAAGCAAGAGCCAATCTAAAAATTATTCATGATCGAGGTCATAGTATATTTATTGATGATTTTGGTACTGGAAACTCGAATTTTCAATATATGACCTTGTTCCCCCTGAATGGGGTGAAACTAGATAGGCTATTTATAAGTGGGAAATCAAATAAAAAAGTAATGGAGCTACTGACAAAATTTATCAAAGCTATGGGTCTAGAAGTAATCATAAAAGGCGTCGACAATGTTGAACAGCTTAATTCCTTATCGAAAGCCCAATATGATTCCATACAAGGCTATTACATATCGAAACCTCTAACAATAAATGAATTGACAAAATTTATATGTGAGAATAGTTAGGCTATTGAGATCATTTTTAGTGTAAGGAAAGTAAAGCAACCTCTATAGAATAAAAGGGATTTTTACATAAAAAATACCATAAAAAAACGCAATACCCTTAATGTTAGAAAGGGGTTGCGTTTTTTGCTTCATAAAACCAAGAAAAGGTGAAGGTATGAATAAGAAAGAAGGGAACTCCAGATTATCTTCAGGAAATCTCTAGAAAATCTCTATACTGTTCCCATATGAACTACAGATAATGCCTTTATTATAAAACCTGTAAGACAAAATACATTTTAAAAGGAGAATAAAAACATGAAAAAGAAAAAGAGATTGGCTGCTACTACTTTAGGTGCTGTATTTGCACTATCCACTTTGGGGTCTGCATTCGCAGCAGAAGTTCCGACTCAAGTGAGTGTGAGTAGTGAATATGTGGTAGGGCAAGCAACTAAACCAGCGAACTTTGATGAAATTTCAAAAGAAAAGGTGCAGGCTATTTTTGACCAAGTAGAGGCAGGCACACTAACGAAAGAAGAAGGCATGAAGCAACTTGATGCAGCGCTAGGCATAAAAGGAGATAAAAAAGCTGTAACTAAACCAGCGAACTTTGATGAAATTTCAAAAGAAAAGGTGCAAGCCATTTTTGACCAAGTAGAGGCAGGCACACTAACGAAAGAAGAAGGCATGAAGCAGCTTGATGCAGCGCTAGGCATAAAAGGAGATAAAAAAGCTGTAACTAAACCAGCGAATGCTGATGAAATTTCAAAAGAAAAGGTGCAAGCCATTTTTGACCAAGTAGAGGCAGGCACACTAACGAAAGAAGAAGGCATGAAGCAACTTGATGCAGCGCTAGGCATAAAAGGAGATAAAAAAGCTGTAACTAAACCAGCGAATGCTGATAAAATCTCAAAAGAAAAGGTGCAAGCCATTTTTGACCAAGTAAAGGCAGGCACACTAACGAAAGAAGAAGGCATGAAGCAGCTTGATGCAGCGTTAGGTATAAAAGGAGATAAAAAAGCTGTAACTAAACCAGCGAACTTTGATGAAATTTCAAAAGAAAAGGTGCAGGCTATTTTTGACCAAGTAGAGGCAGGCACACTAACGAAAGAAGAAGGCATGAAGCAACTTGATGCAGCGCTAGGCATAAAAGGAGATAAAAAAGCTGTAACTAAACCAGCGAACTTTGATGAAATTTCAAAAGAAAAGGTGCAGGCTATTTTTGACCAAGTAGAGGCAGGCACACTAACGAAAGAAGAAGGCATGAAGCAACTTGATGCAGCGCTAGGCAAAAAAGGAGATAAAAAAGCTGTAACTAAACCAGCGAACTTTGATGAAATCTCAAAAGAAAAGGTGCAGGCTATTTTTGACCAAGTAGAGGCAGGCACACTAACGAAAGAAGAAGGCATGAAGCAGCTTGATGCAGCGCTAGGCATTAAGGAAGATAAAAATAAAGTGAGTGGTCCAGCGAGTAAACCTGTAAAGTAGCTTTCAATAAACCTTAAAAACAGAGAAACTATCCATTGTTAGCCAACAGGCAATCTGACATTTAGGGAATAAAAGTAAAAGTGACAGTATAGAAGCACCAATACATTTGTAGTTTTCACTTGTATTGGTGCTTTTTAAATTGAGAAAAATATGATTTCTCATCTTATAGATGATGATGAAAAGCACATTGCTTTAACGAAAGAAAACGAACTGTTTTCAGATTTCCTTCAACAGTTACGTATTTCTCGATTATCTAATTTTTGCTTTATTACCGTTTGTGATTTCTAGTCACCCTAAAAAAGCTTCATGCCCAAGCTAATCGACAAAAGGTCGTAGTTTTCAGTATAACCTGCTATTCTATCAATTGAACGGTTCTTTGAACAGCTATCTATTTTTGTTAAAACTACTTATTACTTTAACCTAACTATTCACACACTTTATTTCATGGTGAAGCCTAATGATTCAATTATGATAGGTGTTCCTCTAAATAGAGTACCATTGTAAGGAGTAATGGTTAAGGCAGTAGCTGATATTGTATAAATACCGCCTTCTTGCATGACAGCATTAATATACAGATTGACGTAGCCATTTGGTGAAAAAATCACAAATTCAGTAATGGGATCTGTATGATCATTCCAAAAGAGAGTTGCAGGCAAGGTTGCTCCGTTTGTTAAATCAAGATCGCTTGTTAAAATGTAAAAATATCTATTAATCGTTGGAATTATTATACCTTCTGGGACAATTTCGATGGGAGGAACGATTGGACCGTTAGTGGCTTTTATACGGGGCCAAATAAATTGCTCCTCATTGCTACAATCACAGCTTCCATTGTTTATTCGACCATGTTTAGGGTTGACCATGTGTTATCACACTCCATTCTTGTAAAATTAACCTTTGCCCCCAATTCGTTTACTATAAAATATGAAGAAAATAAAATTCAAGCTAGTTGAGCATCTATCATTCCATAAGGTTTCTTTCAGATAACCATGTTTTTTTAACAATACTAGTCAAATTGAAGCGTTGGCATACATGCCTTTTACCGTAAATTAGTGTTATACTTTGCTAGTTGAATAAGGTAGAATACTAATTATGAATAATTAACGAAAAAGGGGTTACTGGTTTCATGAAAGATTTTGATCAACAATTGGAGGGGCTACTAAAGCAAGCCGCTTTGCAATACATAATATATCAGCATAATGGTGATACGGAGCGCATGGATAAAACATCACTTTTTGCTCGAAAAATTCAGCAAAAAGAGTATGTGATTGGTTTTGCAGGCCATTTCTCCGCCGGGAAGTCGAGTATGATTAATGCGTTGTCTGGCGAGAATTTATTAGCATCAAGTCCGATTCCAACAAGTGCAAATATCGTTAAAGTGCATAAATCAGAGGAAGACTTTGCAGTTGTTTATATGCACAAGGAAAAGCCTGTTAAATTTGAGGCAGGCTATGATTTTAAAACGGTAAAAGAGCTTAGTAAAAATGGGGATTTGGTATCTCAAATAGAAATTGGCCATAGCGCATCAACATTACCGTTTGGTGTTACAGTGATGGATACACCTGGAGTAGACTCAACAGATGATGCTCACCGCATGTCGACGGAATCTGCACTCCATATTGCCGATATCGTATTCTATACAATGGACTACAACCATGTGCAATCGGAGTTAAATTTCCAATTTACGAAGCAATTAATGAAATATAATCCAAATGTTTATTTGATTGTTAATATGATTGACAAGCATAAAGAAAATGAATTGAGCTTTGAAGAGTTTAAAGCAACGGTTCATAATTCCTTTGCGGCATGGGGCGTTGTGCCGAAAGGTGTATTTTTCACATCTTTGAGAGAGCCTGAGCACCCACATAACGATTTTGAAGCCGTAAAGAAAATTGTTATGGATAGTATGAACGATTGGCAGGACCAGCTTGTCCAAACAGCAACAAATACATTGCGTTTATTGCAAAGTGAGCATGATAACTATTTAATAGAAGAAAGACAGGATCGTTTAGCGATTGATGAAGAAATTTTAAGTGCGGATGACTGGGCACACCATCAAGATATTTTAGAGCAATACAATAAATTAAATCGTCAGGTTGAATTATTCTCTGTTGAGGCGTGGAACGAAACATTTGAGGAGCAACGTAAAGAATTGCTTGCCAATGCTGCGATTATGCCAGCCGACTTGCGTGATCGCTTACGTCTTTATTTAGAAAGTATGCAGGAGGGCTTTAAGGTAGGGGGGCTCTTTACTGCGAAGAAAAAAACAGAGGAAGAGCGGAACCGTCGTAAAGAAGATGCTTATAGTGCTTATCAAAATGTCGTCCATGCGCAAATTACAGGGCATTTAAAGGGCCTTATGAAAAAAGCATTAAAGGACGTGGGTGCTTTAAATGAGGAACGTGCCTCAGCTATTGATGCTTATCCGTTTGACTTACCATTTGCATTGATTGAGCAGCAAGTTCAAGCAGGTGCACTGTTAACAGGTGATGCGGTATTAAACTTCGCCAATCGTGTGGCAGAGGCAACAAAGCGTTATTTTATTCAGGAAACAGATAGCTGGAAAAAAGCACAAGCGACAACATTAGAAGCAGTGGCAACAGAAACAGCTGCTCCTTCGAAATTAAAAATGGCAGGCATGCAGGATAAAGTGGATGCTATTAAGGCTGTACTTGAAATCGAGGGTTACCAACAATATAGTGCGAGCATTATGCATCAAGCGAGCAATGAAATCCGGAACGTAGCGAATGATCAGTTAACAAATTGGGAAAATTCCTTTAAACAGGATTTAGCAGAGATTCGTTTGTTTGATGAATCCATGCTACAACCAAAAGAACAAGTCATTCAGGAAGAAGCAGTGCAGCAAGCAGTTAGTGCAACGAGTTTGCCAATCGATGGCGTTATTAATCGTGCCCTGCATACCGCCAATGCTGTAAAAGAAGTACAAGGCTTTGCTGAAGTTGCTCAATATCTTGAAAATAAAGTGGAACGATTACAGAAAAAAGATTTTACCATCGCTTTGTTTGGGGCTTTTAGTGCTGGGAAGTCATCCTTTTCTAATGCATTAATGGGGGCGAAGGTATTACCTGTATCCCCAAACCCAACAACTGCAGCTATCAATAAAATTCGTCCTGTATCGCCTGAGCATCCACATGAAACAGCCGATGTACAGCTTAAAACAGCTGAGCAAATGTTAGAGGATATTCAAGGGTCCTATGCAGCGATTGGTTTATCTGTCCAGTCATTAGAGGAAGCGTATAATCGTGCTGACGAAGGGCTTGCAGTACAGTTGACAGATGAGCGTTTAAATGTGCACAAATCATTTATTCGTGCTTATAAGGAAGGGTATCCAACGTTTAAGTCTGAGCTTGGTACTATTATTCGTGTGGATCGCGTTGAATTTGAAAAATTTGTCGCGCAAGAAAATAAATCATGCTTTGTGGACAATATCGATTTCTATTATGATAGTCCATTAACGCGCATGGGCGTTACACTTGTGGATACTCCAGGAGCAGACTCTATAAATGCTCGTCATACAGGTGTAGCCTTTGAATATATTCGGAATGCCGATGCCATCCTATTTATTACGTATTATAATCATGCTTTTGCCAAAGCTGACCGTGAGTTTTTAATTCAGCTTGGTCGTGTAAAAGATGCCTTTGAGCTTGATAAAATGTTCTTTATTGTGAATGCTATTGATTTAGCAACAACGGATGAAGAGCAGGAAGATGTAAAAGGCTATGTACGTTCAGAATTACAGCGATTTGGTATTCGTTTCCCGAGACTGTATGGTGTATCGAGTCTTTTAGCGTTAAAGGAGAAGGTGGAAGGTTCAGATTTAACATCAGGCATGCCACCGTTTGAAAACGACTTCCATACATTTTTAAATGATGAATTGAGTGCATTAGCAGTGCAGGCTCTTGCGGAGGAAGTTGACAAAACAGAGCAACGCTTAGCGGATTTAATTGCACAAACGGAGGAAAACCTCAAACGTAAAGACGAGCGCTTAGAGGAATTAACCGTACTTGAAAAGCATGTGCAATCCAAGTTTAGTGTGCTGAATACAAGTATGCTGGAAAGTGAGACAAAGCAAGAGCTTGATGAGCTTCTCTATTATGTTCTACAACGTGTCTACTATCGTTACCCTGAATTCTTTAAGGAAGGATACAATCCTTCAACATTTGCGGCCATGCCAGCACAGCAGGCATTGGAGCATGCGTTGAAGGAAGTGATGCAAAGCTTACGTTTTGACTTTACACAGGAAATGCGTGTGACAAACTTCCGTTTATCACAGTTTATAAGCAAAAAAATGCAGCACCGATTTAAGGATGAAGTACGGGAGCTAAAAGAGCTTAACCGTAGCTTCTCGTTCTTAGCATTTGAATCTTCTGAGCCAAATTTACTTGATTTTGAAGGCCCATTTGGTGATATTTCGAAATATACTAGCGTAAAATCTCACTTCCGTAATCAAAAAGCTTTCTTTGAGAAGAATGAAAAAGTGAAGCTGAGCGATGCGTTAGAAGCATTAACAAAGCCGGATGCCCAGGATTATTTAGATGCACAGAAAGTTTCTCTCATGACTTGGGCCATTACGTTTATTGCAGAGGAAGCAGAAAAATTACGTTTATATATTTATCATCAAGCGCTTGAGCAAATTGAAACAGAGCGATTGGCGCTTCAAGAAGAAAGCCGTTTAGCTTCTTGGAAAGCGATTTACGCACAATTACAAAACGCATGAGGTGATTCCTATGGGAAAAGTATTCAAATCAGTAGATGAAATTCAGTTTGATGGTGTCCGTTTTATCGATGCTCGTTTTGATTTACAAGACAAAGAAGCTGGAAAAAAAGCATTTGAAGAAGGTCATGCAACAGGAGCAATCCATATGGATTTAGAGCAGCAGCTATCTGATATGGACAGTCAAGACGGTCGTCACCCAATGCCGAACAAAGAAAAATTGACATCTGTATTTCAAGAATTAGGCTTACGTTATGAAGATCAAATCGTTATCTATGATCAAGGAGCAGCACCTTTCGCTCCACGTGCTTGGTGGATGCTGACGTATGCTGGTTTCCCAAATGTTGTCATTGTTAACGGGGGAGCATCGGCATTGGAAACGAAAGTGCCATTTACAAAAGACGTCGTAAAATACCCACCAACAATCATTGATTTTGATTGGAAGGATGAGCTGTATGCACCACGCCAAGCAGTAAAGGCGATTGTGGACGGAGAAGTGAAAGCAACTTTACTCGATGCTCGTGCGGCTGAGCGTTATCGTGGGGAATTCGAGCCATTAGATAAAGTAGCAGGTCATATACCAACAGCAAAAAACTTTGACTGGGAGCAATTAAAGAAAGATGGACAATTGCAGGCTAACGATGCATTGCGTCAAAAAGTTGCACAAGATGAACATGTGGTTGTCTACTGTGGCAGTGGTGTAACCGCATCCCCGCTTTATGCCGTATTAGCAGATGAAGGCTATGAAAACATTCAGTTATACGTAGGTAGCTTTAGTGATTGGATTACACAATATGAGGTTGAAAAAGGTACAAATGAATAAGGGTTAAAGCAAAAACGCTCACTTTGGTGGGCGTTTTTTTGGTGGTGGATCGGGTGCGGGGGAAAGTGATGGATAGAAGTGGGAAAGTGACGGATAGGAAGGAGAAAGTGACGGATAGGATAACAAAAGTGACGGATAGAGCGGAAAAAGAGCTGTCTAGCTTGCTTGATATACGTAGGTAGAGCTGAATCCTGGAACGGACGGGACGGATAGAAAGGAGAAAGTGACGGATAGGATGCCAAAAGTGGCGGATAGGAAGCTGAAACTGGGGGATAGAATAACAAAAGTGACGGATAGAGCGGAAAAAGAGCTGTCTAGCTTGCTTGATATACGTAGGTAGGGCTGAATCCTGGAACGGACGGATAGAAAGGAGAAAGTGACGGATAGGATGCCAAAAGTGGCGGATAGGAAGCTGAAACTGGGGGATAGAAAGCCAAAACCGACGGATAGAGCCAAAAAAGCGTCTCCCGTCTAGCTCGCTCGAAACAAATAGATAGAGTTACTGAATCTATGGCTCAAATGCCAAAACAAACGGATAGCCAACCCTTAAAAAAGCCGATCGAATTCAAAATGACTCACCATTCATTTTATGCTACACTCTTTTAAAAGGGGGAAAGTGGATGTTTAAACGTGAGACGAGCATAGGAGTTCAACGCCATGGTGATGTACAATGTGCACTTGGAAAGGTAGCTGTTCAGGGGTTTGGTATGAGTGTGTATAGCTTTTTTGTTGATGGCTTATTAATCGATACAGGCTCAAATTCGCTGGCACAGGAGTTTCAATCATTTTTTAAGGAGCTACCAATGGAGCAAATTGCCCTTACTCATTCGCATGAGGATCATGCGGGCAATGCCGCCTGGCTTCAACAGCAAATGGATATTCCTATTTATCTTCACCGTGAATCTCTTCAGGCTTGTACGAAGAAGGGTGATTATCCTTTGTACCGTCAAGCATTATGGGGGGAGCGGCCAGCTTTTCTAGCGCAGCCAATAGGCACTACATTGCAAACAAAAACAGCTGTCTGGGACGTTATTGAAACACCTGGACATACGACAGATCATCTGGCCTTCTATAATCGTCAATCAGGTGCTGTGTTCACGGGAGATTTATACATTCAAACGAAAACGAAGGTAGTACTCGATGAAGAAAATATTGTACATACCTTAGCATCGTTAAAAAAATTATTAACCTATGATTTTAACGAAGTTTATTGTTGTCATGCAGGCTATTTAACAGATGGCAGAAATAGAATACTAGAAAAAATAGCGTATATTGAAGAAATGGAAGAGAAGGTTCGTCACTTGTTTGTACAAGGTTATTCAGTAGAGGAGATGACGTCCAATATTTTCCCTCGAGAGTATCCCATTATTAAAGTGTCTGGCGATCAATGGTCTTCTAAGCATATAATCAGAGCATTTATTCGTCATTTTACTGAAGAGTCCTTGCAATAGGGCTCTTTTTTTGTTGGGCTTAAATGCGGTAACAGCAATAGTAAAAAACTTTGTGAAAAAATGTGAATAAATTGTGACAAACTCACTTGGCTCAATGGATACGCTTACAAAAGTTTGTGAAAAAATTCTCTTTTACACAAGAAAAATACTATGTGAAATATTGAACAGCTTGAAAGGCGATAGTTGTACATTTCCCAATATTCATCCTTATGATATTAACTATTTTAAAATAATTGATTGTGAAAAGTTTAATTTGACAGAAAGGCGTGTATGAAGTCTTGTAATGCTGTGTTTTCGAAATGAAAAATAAATTGACAGAAAATTCGTTGACTATATTTTCACAAAGTAATATGATTCTAAAATATAATGAAAAACAAAGGGAAAAGGATGGGATGGAATGGACGTCATGAAGAAAGCTTTAGAAATGCATGCACATTATAGCGGTAAATTAGAGGTGATTTCAAAAGTTCCAGTACAGGATTCTTATGATTTAAGTCTTGCTTATTCACCTGGAGTGGCTGCACCATGTGTGGAAATTGAAAGAAACCCATCGCTGGTTTATGACTATACAATGAAGGGGAATATGGTGGCAGTTGTGTCAGATGGTACGGCAGTTTTAGGATTAGGGGATATTGGTCCTAAAGCTGCATTACCAGTTATGGAAGGGAAAGCGATTTTATTAAAGCGTTTTGCCAATGTTGATGCTTTTCCAATATGTTTAGATACAAAAAGTACGGATGAAATCGTCAGCATTGTGAAGGCGCTTGCTCCGACGTTTGGGGCGGTGAATTTAGAGGATATTTCAGCACCTAGATGTTTTGAAATTGAGGATCGACTGCGTCAGGAATGTGATATACCAGTATTCCATGATGATCAGCACGGTACAGCTATTGTAGTAGGTGCCGCTATGATTAATGCGAATCGTATTGTGCAAAAGGATATTGCGACAATGAAGGTCGTCATCAATGGCGCTGGGGCAGCAGGGATTGCTATTTTACGAATCCTTGTGCAAATGGGCTATAAAAATATTTTTATGTGTGATACAAAAGGTATTATTTATGAGGGACGTAAAGAGGGGATGAATCCAATTAAAGAGGCGGTTGCTCATTTGACAAATCCAGAGAAAATACATGGTACGTTGAGTGAGGCGCTCGTTGGTGCGGATGTTTTTATTGGTGTTTCGGTTGCCAATCTATTAACAGAGGGGCATATTGCGTCTATGAATGAAAACCCGGTGGTCTTTGCATTAGCTAACCCAAATCCAGAAATTACGTATGAAAATGCCAAGGCGTGGGGAGTTCGTGTAATGGGTACGGGTCGTTCGGATTATCCGAATCAAATTAACAATGTCCTGGCGTTCCCTGGCATTTTCCGTGGCGCATTAGATGTACGTGCTACGGATATCAATGAAACCATGAAACTAGCTGCTGTGGAAGCAATAGCTTCACTTGTTAGTGATGAAGAGCTTACGGAGGAATATATTGTTCCTAAGTCATTAGATGAACGTGTTGTTGCCATTGTCTCTCGTGCAGTTAGCGGTGCAGCGGTCGAATCTGGAGTCTCGGAACTGTTCCAACAAACTACAGCGCTAACAGTTTAACAAATTACAGATATCGAAATATGGCAAATGTAGAAAAGTAAAGAAATGCTTTTCTACATTTTTTTATCGAATTTGCTCGAAAAATGTTGTTGTTTGGTTTTTTATGTAATAAAATTGGTGAGTATAAGGTAATGACTTGTGCAATGGATTGAAAAGTATAAATACATAATTTTGCAATGTTTTTGAAACGAAATAGGTCTTAAGTCTATTTAAAGAGGAGAAAAAATACATGAATACATTCGTTCCATTTAGATCTATTAAAGGCAAACTGATTGCTTTCTCTTTATTGCTTTTAATGATTCCCTTGATTATTTTAGGCTATCTAAGCTATCAACAAAGTAAATCAAATTTAGAGTCGGTGGGAAAAGAAAACTTAAGAAACAGTGTGGAAATGACCATTGCCATGATTGAACAGTTTAATCAAGAGGTAGAGGCAGGTAATTTAACTTTAGAAGAAGCACAAGAGAAAGTGAAGGTCGCTATTTTAGGGAAAAAGGATAATGAAGGAAAGCGACCTATTAATAAAAATATTAAACTAGGTGAGAATGGTTATATCTTTGTTGTAGACCAAAAGGGGACCTCTATTGCACATCCGAACATCGAGGGAAATAATGTCTGGGATGAACAGGATGATAATGGAGTTAAGTATATGCAAGAAATCATTGCCAAGGGGAATGAAGGTGGTGGATTTGTCTCCTATTCGTGGCCATTACCAAATTCAGATCAACTAGAGGATAAAGGGGTCTATGCAGAAACTGATCCGTATTGGGGATGGGTTATTGGTGCCAGTACCTATTTAGCAGACTTTAATAAACCAGCGGAGAGTATTTTGAAATTAACGATGATTGTAATTGGTGTCGCTATTATTATTGGGATATTAGTTATTTGGCAGTATGCAAGTAGTATGGCTAAACCTATCAACCGAGTGGTCCAAGCGATGGAGCGATTTGCAGAGGGTGATTTGACGCAAGAAAGTATGTCTATTCGCTCAAAAGACGAAATTGGCAAACTGGCAAACGCTATGAATCAAATGCAATCTAAATTGAAGGACATGATACACAATATTGCTCAAGCATCTGATTTAATTACTACTTCTAGTAAGGAGCTTTCACAATCGGCCAATGAAGTAAATATGGGTGCAGAGCAAGTGGCGATAACAATGAATGAATTAGCATCTGGGGCAGAAGGACAAGCACATCATTCGAACGAATTAACTTCCCTGATGGAACGTTTTACTGCGGATTTGCGTGAAACAAATCAGTATGGTGAGCATATTCATCAATCTTCTTTTGAAGTGTTAGGCTTAACCAATGAAGGAAGTCAGCTCATGACATCTTCGAATTCTCAAATGAAAAAGATTGATAGTATTGTACAAAATGCAGTAGAGAAAGTAAAAAATTTAGATGCCCAAGCACAGGAAATTTCTAAATTGGTGGTGGTCATTAAAGATATTGCCAATCAAACCAATTTATTAGCTTTAAATGCCGCGATTGAAGCTGCTAGGGCAGGTGAACATGGCAAGGGATTTGCGGTGGTTGCGGATGAAGTACGCAAGCTTGCTGAACAAGTAGGCTATTCAGTCAATGATATTACAACAATTGTAGCAAATATTCAGCAAGATTTTGATGTTGTTACGAGCTCATTAGAGGATGGCTATCAGGAGGTAAAAGAAGGGACAACTCAAATTAAAGCTACGAGTGAAACGTTTACGACGATTAGTGATTCTATTAATGATGTTGTAGAAAGTGTTCAATTGATTTCCAAAAATTTATCAAAAGTAACGGAAGATGGTCAAAAAATGAATAGTGCTATTCAAGAAATAGCTGCGGTCGCAGAAGAATCTGCAGCAGGTGTGGAGCAAACGACAGCGACAACAGAACAGACAAGTAGCTCAATGGAGGTTATGGCGGGGAAATCAGCCCAATTATCAACATTGGCTATAGAATTAAAGACATTGGTTGCCCAATTTAAACTGTAAAAAAATCTCCCACTCTCTTAAATGAGAGGGGAGATTTTTTACATCATGCCTACTCCGATAGCCCCAACTAGGATAATGAAGAATAGAACGAAGAACAAGATGAATAAAATAATTCCTGGAATAAAGATCGTGAAAAAGGCCATCCAATTAGTGATTTGGTGTGCTTCTGCTACCACACCGACAGAAATGACGAAAGACCAAATAGTGACAACAATAGAAGCTAAAATGGCTGGCCAAAAAATCCATGGCAGTGAGCCCATAAAGTTTGGATCTAATAAGGATTCCGGAGAAGTGATTAACCAGATTAAATAAAATGGAATAAGCACTATAAATGGTACAGCTGTAAGGCTCAGCCCTTTAAATAAGTCTGAATACGTACCAGTACCCTTAAATAGCTTACCAAATAGCCATGTGATGAGAGCGGATATAGCTGTCCCAATAATACCAGCGATTGGAGCAAAAATTACACACAGTAAAGCCAATAACCAAGGGGAAAGTTCAGTGAAAAACTCCGAATCCGTCAGCCCTGACATGATAGAGCCGATATAACCGATGGACATAATCAAAATAGCAAAGCCGATTGATTTTTCGTTAATCATATAGCGAGCGGTTTGCTTTGGATGTAACCAAACGGATATAAACGGATTCATCTTTGGCCTTTCTTCATTTTGTGTGTCATTAAAATTTTCCATTAAACTACCTCCAAAATAATAGAATAATTGCATGTTACGCATAGTTAGTATACGAGCGACACAGTGAAAAGTTTCGTAGAAAGTAAAAATAAGTTATTTTCATGACAAAAGAGCCGCATAACGGCGACTCTTCTTAGTTACTTAGTATAATTTTTTCAAGCTCTAATGGTTTAATATATTGCTCACCTTTGTAAGCACGCATATTACCACCAGAAATTTCATCGATTAATAAAATTTCATTAGTTTGGGCATCACGGCCGAATTCCAATTTAATGTCATAAAGCGTTAAGCCCTTTTTAGCAAGCTCAGTTCCTACAAATTTAGAAATTTCAATTGTACGTTGTTTTAAAATGGCATATTCTTCGTGTGTTAACAGGTTTAACATAGCTAATGCATCTTCAGAGATTGGAGGATCTTGGCGATCATCATCTTTAATGGTAACTTCCACAAAGGCATCAAGATCTTGGCCTTCCTGCGCATAGGCGCCGTAGCGTCGTAGGAATGAGCCAACTGCCTTAAAGCGGCAAATTACTTCTAAACCGTTCCCGAACACTGTTGCAGGTTTTACAGTCATTGTTGCATCATCAAAGTTTGCATCTACATAGTGAGTAGGAACACCTTGTTCATTTAATTTAGAATAGAAATAAGAAGTTAAGCGTAAACCCGCTAAGCCAGCACCATCCATTGTTAAGCCAACCGTATTAGCGCCTGGGTCGAACACGCCGTTTTCACCTGTTACATCGTCTTTAAATTTTAATAAATAATGACCGTCTTCTAATCTGAACACATTCTTCGTTTTCCCTGTATACAATAATTCCACAAAAAACCCTCCAATATTCATAGTACTCTAAAATTATAACACGAATATTTTAAATATTTAATATGAAAAATGTTCGTTTTGTGTGTTTATTTATATCATTTATTGCTGATTTGCAATAAAAAACAAGGTGATAACGAATAATCGTCATCACCTTGTGTGTTTGAAATGCTTCGTAACTGGGTGGTGGATTTATGCTAGATTGCTAGGTCAGTAATTAATAAATTCCTTCAGTAAGCATTCCATCTGCCACCTTAATAAAGCCAGCGATGTTTGCACCCATAACTAAGTTGCCAGGGAAGCCGTATTTTTCAGCAGCAGCTTTACTATCTGAATAAATATCTTTCATAATTTGATGAAGTTTCGCATCTACTTCTTCAAATGACCAAAATACGCGGCTTGAATCTTGTGCCATTTCAAGAGCAGATACAGCAACTCCTCCAGCATTCGCTGCTTTTGCTGGTCCGAATAATACACCTGCATTTAAGAATTCATTAATTGCTTCAAGATCAGAAGGCATGTTGGCACCTTCACCAATCGCTTTGACCCCATTAGAAATTAATGTACGAGCTGATTCACCATTAATTTCGTTTTGAGTTGCACATGGTAGAGCAATGTCACAAGGAATTGTCCAAATGCCAGTGCAGCCATTAGTAAAAGTAGCGTTTGGTCGGTAACTTACGTAAGTTGAAATACGATCACCTTTTACTTCTTTGATTTCTTTAATGACATCTAAATCTAAGCCTTCTGGGTCATAAATATAGCCTGAGGAATCAGAGCAAGCAACTACTTTTGCGCCGTATTGCTGTGCTTTCTCAATTGCATACGTCGAAACGTTTCCAGAACCAGAAACGACCACAGTTTTTCCTTCAAATGAATCATTCACATCTTTTAACATCTCATTAACGAAATAAACTGTACCGTAACCCGTTGCCTCTTTACGTGCTAAAGAGCCACCATACCCAGGAGTTTTCCCAGTTAATACACCTGATTCACTAGCTTTCGTTAAACGTTTATATTGCCCCCATAAATAACCTACTTCACGAGCGCCTACACCAATATCACCAGCAGGAACATCGACATCTGGACCAATATGACGGTATAATTCAGTCATGAACGCTTGGCAGAATCGCATGATTTCAGAATCTGATTTACCTTTCGGATCAAAGTTTGAGCCACCTTTACCACCACCGATTGGTTGGCCTGTTAAAGCATTTTTAAAGATTTGTTCAAAGCCAAGGAATTTAATGATGGATTCATTTACCGAAGGGTGGAAGCGTAGACCGCCTTTATAAGGCCCCATGACATTGCTATATTGTACACGATATCCACGATTTACTTGGACTTGATTATGATCATCTTGCCAAGCGACACGGAAGGAAATGATGCGATCAGGCTCAACAATACGTGATAAAATATTGGCCTTAATATATTCAGGATGTTGGACGAATACAGGTACTAATGAAATAAAAATTTCTTCAGCTGCTTGTAGAAACTCCGCTTGATGACAGTTCTGTTGTTTAAGTTGCTCGAATACGCCATCTACGTATTCTTTAGCTAATTGTTCATTGCTAACAGTTGTGATTGTCATAGTAAAACCCCCATTTAGTTGATAGGTGTATCGTATATTTATTTTTCAAACTATTCAATAAAATACTTTTTGAGTTTGTGAAAAATTGAGCAAGAGGGGTCATGTAAATATTATTTTAAAATAATTTATTGTATTAGTATTCATCTAATTATGAGAAAGGAATGATGCCTTATTGTGAAGGTTCTTATAGATGCTGATGCCTGTCCAGTAGTGGATTTGGCGCTATCTGTATCATCTGAGTTTGAGATTGAAACTATCTTATTTTGCGATACATCCCACCGTGTGGAACGTGATAATGTAATAACAATTATTGTACCGAAAGGTCCTGATTCGGTTGATTTTACGCTAGTGAACGCGCTTTCAAAACATGATATTGTCATTACACAGGATTACGGGCTTGCGGCAATGGTTTTAGCAAGAGGAGGGTATCCTATTGATCAAAATGGACGAGAAATGTCTAATGAAAATATCGAACGTTTGCTCGATATGCGTCATGTCGGTCAAAAAATTCGAAGGGCAGGTGGACGTACCAAGGGCCCTAAAAAAAGGACACAAGAAAACAATATTTCGTTTGAAATGAAATTTCGACAAATTTGTGAACGAGCGATTTCTGCACAAAAAATGGAGGATTCTACAGGTGAAAAATGAACTTAAACATGATTTTTTAGAGCAGTTTCCACAGTTGAAATTGATGGCGGCAAAAGATACTGTACTTTGGGAAAATACAAATAGAGTGAAGAATCCGGCAACATCGCTTTTTACTATGGAAGAAGTGGAGGAGGCAGAGGAAACGTTACAACGCTTTTCCGCATATTTAAAGCTGGCGTTCCCTGAGCTTGTGGCAAGTAATGGATTAATCGAATCAGGTATTCAAGAAATCCCTGCTATGAAAGGTGCGATTGAGAATAAATATGGTGTGCTTATAGAAGGTCAGTTACTTTTAAAATCCGATCATGCTTTACCTATCTCAGGTTCCATCAAGGCGCGTGGAGGCATTTATGAGGTCTTAAAGCATGCTGAAAGGCTGGCGCTGGCGAGTGGAAAGCTCCAAAAAATAGATGATTATGGGCGTTTAGCATCTGCGGAGTTTCAATCCTTCTTTCAGCAATACACCATCGCAGTTGGCTCTACAGGAAATTTAGGCTTAAGTATCGGCATTATGGGCAAGAAGCTCGGCTTTAATGTCGTTGTACATATGTCGAGTGATGCCAAGGAATGGAAAAAAGCTTTACTCAGAGAAAAAGGTGCCACGGTTGTTGAATATGAGGGTGATTACAGTGCTGCCGTTGAACAGGGACGCCAAGAAGCAGAATTAGATCCGATGTGCCATTTCATTGATGATGAAAACTCTAAGGATTTGTTTGCTGGCTATGCAGTCGCAGCAATGCGTTTAAAAGGGCAATTAGAACATATGAATGTGCCAGTCAGTGCTACAAACCCATTGTTTGTTTATTTACCATGTGGGGTAGGAGGAGGACCAGGTGGAGTTGCCTACGGATTACGAGAACTATTTGGTGAACATGTGCATATTTTCTTTGCGGAGCCCGTGGCATCTCCTTGCATGACGCTAGGCTTAATGACTGGACTTCATGATGCTATTAGCGTAGAGGATATTGAATTAGACAATAAAACCGAAGCAGATGGTCTGGCAGTGGGCCGCGCCTCCAAGTTTGTAGGAAAAGTAATGGAGACGTATATAAGCGGCTGCTATACAGTGACGGATGAAGAATTGTTTACCTCATTAGGTTTAGCAATGGATAGCGAAAAATTATTTTTAGAGCCATCCGCACATGCGGGAATGTTTGGACCGATTCGATTAATGAAAAACGGGCAAAGCTATTTGGAAAAGCATAACTTAGCGGACAAAATGGAACAGGCAACACATCTGATTTGGGCAACAGGAGGGAGTATGGTCCCTGATAGCATGCGTGCCACGTATTTAGCTAAGAGCAGAGATTTAGTTTAACAATGACCATACTTTTTGTTTAAAAAAGAGAAGGTATTACCCAAATCAAGCTATTCAAAGCACAAAAACAGGTGAAGAAAAATGCTTCACCTGTTTTCTTATTAACGTTGCAATGCTTTACGTTGAGCTGCTAAATATACCTCTTGAGCGGCAAGGACACCTGCGCCTGGCTGGAAGTCATAAGCGAAGTCTTGAAGCGCGGCCTCCAATAAGGATACAGCTTGTAGGATATCACTTGGGAAGCAGTAGCCCATATGGCCAAATCTGAAAATTTTACCTTGTAGGTGACCAAGGCCACCTGCAAAATCTAGGTGATATTGCTGCTTAAGGTGTGTTAAGAATTCACCAAGCTCAATTCCCTTTGGTGCCATAATAGCTGTAATGGTAGGGGAGGCATATTGATCTTCAGTTAAGAGCTCGATGTGTAATGCTTTCATAGCGCTACGTACCATGTTTTTCATGAGTTCATGACGGGCAATTGTTTGCTGGAAGCCACCTTCCTGTTCAATTAACTGACAAACCTCATGCAGGCCATCAATAAGCGTGATAGCAGGAGTATTTGGCGTCATCCCCTTTTCAGCCCAACTACGATAACTTAATAGATTTAAATAATAGGCTGTCGTTTGATTGTCTTCAATGACTTGCCAAGCTCTTTCGCTCACACTGACAAGAGAGAGTCCAGGCGGTAGCATCATCGCTTTTTGAGAGCCTGTCACGAGAATATCAATACCCCAAGCATCCATTTCAGCCGGCGCGCCACCGATGCAGCTTACGCCATCCACGATAACGAGTGCATCTGTTTCGTCTTGAATCACTTGTGCTAATTCAGCAACAGGGTTTAAAATGCCTGTAGAAGTTTCGTTATATGTGATAAAAACCGCTTTGATATTTTGTAATGGCTGTAAAAATGCCCGTAGCTCCTCAGGTGTGCAAGCTTGTCCCCACTCTTTTTCAAGCTTATGTACATGGAAGCCGTATTGCTCGCAAATGGAAACGAAATAGTCACCGAATGCCCCGACCGTAATGACCACAACTTCCTCACCAGCGGCAACCGTATTGACTGCCGCAGCCTCTAGTGCAGCTGTCCCGCCCGATGGCAAGAGTAAAATGTCCTGTGTCGTGCCAAAGACAGGCTTTACCGCCTCAATCGTTTTTCGGTATAATTCTACAAATTCTTGACTCCGATGACTAAAAATATCCCGACTCATCGCTAGCTGAACTCTCTTTGGAATCGGTGTCGGCCCCGGATGTCTTAAAATATTTTCATACATATTATCAATCCCCTTTACTTGACAGAAATTCAAAATTTTCTAACTATAATAATAACATACTTTTTGTAGGGACTAGCTGCTTTTTGAATAAATAATGGAAGAGGTTAGTATAAAGCTATCATTTGAAAAGGAGACCAAGGATATGGAAACAGTGATGCACTACCCATTTATCTATTTTTTGTACGACCACAATCAGGTGCTTGTATATACAATTCAAACGCTCGATTCCATTACATTAGCAAATGTCGTGGAAAATGGAGAATGGGAGAGGTATGAGCTTCCGCCATCAGAGCCATTTACAACATTTCGGCATGAACAAAGTGATCCTAAAGAGGGATGGTCTTTTTGGGCTGCGGCGGAACACCTTAGCTATTTGGTAGACACCATTAATGATTACATTCAGCTTCAAAGAAACAGGATGACGACAACTGCCCGAGTTGCACATATTGTTTGCTCAGAATCTGCAGCTGGCTCCTTACGAGTGGAACTTGCTCCGCCTAAATATGTCATTGGCTTTCCTGAGGATTTGTCTATAGGACCGCTGTGGAAGCTTGATGAAGAAAGAGGACAAGCATTCCGCCAAAAGTGGTTAATGGAAAATATTAACGATGAGATGGATGACTTTGTTGGTCCTACTAAAATAAGAGATGCCATTCGAGAGATACGTGATATCCCTAGTCACCTACCTATCTATATTTGGTGTGGGGACCATATAGAAGAACAATGTGGGCTTCGGTTTTTCCTCTATGTATTGCGTGATCAGCACAATGAAATATTTCTTATACATTCAAATGGACAGCAAGTGATCGAACGTCAGTGGAATCCAAATCTGTATGATATAAAGAGATTATCAGTAAAGGGACGTCAAAAATTTCTACAGCAATGGGAAGGTTTGGCAGAATCAACAGCAGTACTTCGTCAATGGGAGCATCAGCATATTCAAGAGGTGCCTGAAAATTTTTATGACTCTTTCATCGTGAAGAAGCTAAAAGAAATGCATCAGGAGCAGGGACATGTGGATTTTATTCAAACTGGAACATTTCTTTTAGAGCTACTTGCTAGCATGGAGAAACAGCCAAACATCTTTTATTTAGAATATAGAATCCGATATTTAGTTTATAATGGCACTCTAGTATTAAAAGGAATTCCTAAATCTATGCGGCATTATTATGTGAAACTACGCCAAAAAACCTCTTTAGTCTGAAGACTTAAAGAGGTTTTAAGATGGTGAACTAGGCTACGAATGGTTTGTTCATGCGCATTAAACCGTAAATAGCAAAGAACAGCCCGCCTGTAATAACCATTAGAATTGTGAAAAGTACAGCCTTACCAGTTTCACCACACCAGCGATAGAATAGGCGATATGTGAAATACAATGTAAAGCCCACCATACCTAGTGATGCGAGTATACCGATAACTGGTATAAACGAAACGATAAACAAGCCTGCATAAATAAGCGTATTTTTTAGAGCCGTTGCACGAATCGTTTCTCGATTATCTCCACCAGCAGTCAGTAGGAAAAGACTGTATACATTAATGATAGGAATCCAAGCAATATAGGCTACATCTCCAAAACCATTTGTTTTAGATGTCATAAAATAAATTAGTGCACTAATAATGTAGGCGATTAGCCCAAGAACTAGAGATGCTAAAATTAGGATAAGAAATAAGCCTCCCATGGCTGCATCTAAATCAGAGTTATAATAATTATAGTCCATCAGAAAAACCTCCCTTCTTAAGAAAATACCTCCTAATGATACCAATCCTATTATGTTTAATCTACAAGCATTTATATGTAATTTTTAGTAGCAATCACACAAATGTACTAGAAAGAAAATGTCCATTATTTCTTTTATGATGATTTTTTGAGTAATGAAGGAAAGAAATGCAAAAAATATCCCTGGGAAAATTATTGTGCTAGTGTTGGAGAATCATTTTTTTAATTTTTCACCGTTTACTATTCGCAAACATTACTATCCTATGTTTGTAGTGGTACCTGACATGCCAGCCTATTCACAAAAAAGTCACCTTCCTATATAGAAAGGTGACCATTTTACATGTATTACATGAATTTGGCGATATGCTCGAGCTCAATACGTGAAGAATTATAGGCAGGGGCTGCTGCTTTACCAATCGCAATTAAAATAACGGGTACGATATGGTCAGCTAATTCAAAATGTTTGGCGAAGGCTTCTTTGTTAAAACCACCCATTGGTACTGTATCATAGCCCATGTCTTTTGCTAAAAGCATGATTTGCATGGAAATTAGACCAGCATCAAATGTAACGATATTTTTTAAAATCTCCTGAGGAAGCTGAGAATACAAGTTCATAGAATTAGTTATCATTAAATCCTTAGTTGCTTCATTAATATAACCAAGATCGTAATTTTTTGTAAAGATTGACTCCGCATTTTCGTACATTTTTGTATCGCCTAGCACAGCAATAACAGCTGAGGAAGTTTCCACTTGTTCTTGATTGTTAGCAATGGCACGTAACTCTTTTTTTATTACTTCATCTTGAATGACGATAAAGCGCCATGGCTGTAAGTTACTTGAAGATGGCGCAGAAGTGGCTTCTGTTAGTAATTCTTCTAGTTGTTCTTGAGGGATTTTATAATTTTCGTCGTATTTACGAACAGATTTACGGTCATGCATAACTTTATTTATATTGCTTTTTGTCACTGTCATCATTTTGACTCCTTCATTATAAGTTGCGTGTTTACTATACGATAAATGAACTCAAATTCCAAGTAAATTGCTCGAATTAGAGAGTCTTGAATGAAGGATTTCTGATGAGAGGATGATTGCCTGAATGTCATGACGCACCAAACTCGAAATTTGCAAGGAGAAACAACTGAATTTTTTCATGCTTTAGATAGAATTTATCTTTTAGAAAAAATGTAGAGGAGTGCTTTATGGAGAAGTTGATTGAACGGAGTGGGTGTTTTCTGTGCGAAGCAAAGCAGCTCCTCAATCTCCTATAGTGGAAAACAGCGTCCTTTCTTCATTAAATGGTTAAAAGAAAAAAGACTATAGTTCCACTCAAATGTTTTTGAGGTTGTCTATAGTCCGAAGGGGAACACTTGCTATCTTAGTTTAAATGCTTCCCATTCTATATGGCTAGTAGGCGCGGACGATTTGAAGTGCTTTATCATTTTTTCGGGTCCACATAGATAAATACTTGTATGAGCTGGTATGGTCATCCGGTCAAAGGAAAGCCTGTCCTCCTCTGTTGTATCAATAAAGGTGACCGTAAATTTATCATTGGATTGCGCATAGTTCAGTAAAAAATCTTTATATACCATATTATCCACACCATGAAAGGAATAATATAAATCAATTTTCTTAGTAGGTTTTGTTTGTAAATAGGCTATGAACGGCGTAATGCCAATGCCACCAGCAACCCAAAGTTGTTGATTGGCTCCTTTGGCAAAGTCAAAATGGCCAAAAGGACCATCTATGGCAACAGGGGTGTTCAATTGTATTTGTTTGTAGACCTGCTTTGTAAAATCGCCGACTGCTTTGATCGTCACCCTAATTTTTTCTCCATCCCCACCAGAAATAGTGAAAGGGTGGGGTGCTTTTTCAATGCCTTCCTGAAAGATTTTTAGAAAGATAAATTGTCCAGGTCGGTAATGAAGCTTTTTCGTAAGGGTCAGTTCTAATTCGATGACATGGATATTTAGTTTTTGAATGTTGGAAATGGAACCGTTATACCGGAAAAACATATCTTGATACATTGTCATCATATACAGGGCAGACATAAAACCAATAGTTGTTGTAAGAGCAGTGAAAATACCCAATGCTGAGGGCTGTAATAAATCATATTCGCTCGAAAAATAAGTATGGTAAATACCCAATGTATAAGGAAGAAGCAAAAAGCGGTGTAACCAGCGCCAATGCTCATATTTTAAAAATTTTGCTAGGAATGCAAGGGCGATTAGGATGATAAATCCATATTGCCCGAGCTCTCCAAGCTCTTTCGCCCATTCACGAAAAGATGTTTGCGGGAGTTCTTGATCAGGAACCATCTTTTGCAATTGCCCATGGATCATGATAGAACCAAGTGAAAACATGGCCAATACTTTATGATAAAAATTTAAGCGCCCTAGCCCATTAAACCAACGCTCTAGTAGTTTCATTCTTGTTGAGAAAAGAAACACAAGGAAGAGTCCTGTAATCGCTAAGCCTCCAATAATATGAGCAAGCTTGTTCAGTGGATGAATGGGGGCCAGGGGGATAGCAAAATACCAAAGGCACGCACTACTGCCCATTACCAATATAATAAAAAGTAGTCCTCTATAAGCTTTCATAAATAACCTCCATCCCTATTTTTAACCATATACTTTATGGCTATACAATTATTGGATGAAAATATTTCAGATCGTACGTTCGGAATGTATGTTCCCTTTTGGGCGTATTTATGTTACATTAAGATGGTTCGCAAAATGCGTAAGAAGGGTGGAAGTACTTTATGCAAGGGAATACCCATATGGTTGGGGGCATTACAGCAAGTCTAGCCTTTGCACAAATTTCAAATGATAATCCGCTTGTTTTGGTAGGGGCAGGCGTTATCGGTGCATTACTTCCAGATATTTGCCATGGTGGTAGCAAAATCGGAAGGAAGCTTCCTATCATTTCAAAAATAGTTAATTCGCTGTTTGGGCATCGTTCCTTTACACATAGTTTGCTGTTTTTATTTTTGATTGGGATGCTACTACATACATTTATACCTTATAAGTCCGTTACAATAGGTATTTTATTAGGGATGGCAAGCCATGTTTTATTAGATATGGGGACCAAAAAGGGTGTAAAGCTATTTTTCCCAGTCTCCATTTCGGTGCGTCTACCGCTTACTACAAAAACAGGTAGTAAAGTGGAAAAAATAGTGTTTACATTGTTAACAATGCTGTCAGTCTTTTTTAGCTATGAAATCATTGTGCAGCTTCTTGCTACAAATTAAGGAAAGAAACCCACTAAAGTGTAAGACCCCCCGGTAGGTAGCAGTTTATTTAAGGGGAGTAATGTTTGTAAGCTTTGTTTGAGTTGAAGCTTTGTGCAAGCAGAAAGTATGCGTACCAATGGGAGATTGTCCGTAATTTTTATGGAGCTTTAAAAAATATCTGAAACTAGCGATTGACCTTTGCGTAACGCAAACCTTTATAAAGTGCTGCTCAAAAAGGAACCCCTGAACGAGAAAATTCTCATGCAGGGGTTTTATTGGTATTACATATTAATGGGTCATTCTAGAAATGAGAGCCGCCCATCAGTCTGCCTGTACCTCTTCAACGGTTTGCTCAACCTCTGTACGTGTTATTTTTTCACGACCGTCTTGCATGGCTTTTAATGTTTTATGCGCTAATGCAAGTGGTAATCGACAGAATAATAATACTGTGCGTTTATTAATATCTTTCATATAAAGATCAGCTTTCGCGAGATTTTCCTCTGCATAAGTAAATAAATCCTCGCGTGTCCAGCCGTCAGGAACGAAACTTACGCCACGCTCATCCATATCCTCATGCTGATTGCGTAAAATATTGACAGCCTGGAGACCTCGACCATAGCCAATTGCTAAATCGCGATCTGTTTGAATGTCTGCACCCCACGCCCAAAGCTCAGACAGCATTGTCCCAACAAGCCCTGCTACGTAGTATGTATAATCATCTAAATCCTCGCGTGTATGCACCTGCCAATTAGCTTTAGCCCACTTCGCCATACCAAAGGCCATTTCACTTGTAGAAGCTTGGACAATTTTTCGAGATTCCTCAGGGCAGAATGCTAGCCAATCTGCTAAGCGAAGGGTTACCTCAGGTAACTGTGCCGCATAAGGCGCTACCAATTCTTGATATGCCTCATTATTAAATGTGTCCTTTAAAAGGTCACTAGTTGCCGATAATAAATCAAACTTTACATCATTGGAAAGCTGTTCATGATCCTCTATTTCATCAATGGCACGCATCGCTAAATAGGCAGCTGCTACCGATACCTTTAAATCATTTTTTAAGAAAGTGATGGGTATATAAAAAGTGCGACTTGTATCTTTTAAAACCTGCATCGCTTCTTTATAAAGTCTTTTTTGATCTTTCACTTGTATTCCTCCGTTCAAATGGTTCCACATCTATAGTATATCGTATCGTAAAAATGGGGAAAGATAAAACAGATTGTTCATGAATATGGAGATATTCTTTGAAAATGGTTACTAAAAATGATATAGTTTAATAGTAAACTATTTAAACCTATACTTTTATTGTGGTCTAAAAGGGACGGTTTATACTAGTACGACAGACAAATTTCAAGTGAGAGGAAGTATAAAGTAATGGGACGTTTAAATAATAAAATTGCAATGATTACAGGTGGAGCATCTGGAATGGGGGCAGCGATGGCAAAGTTGTTTGCACAAGAAGGTGCGACAGTCATTGCAGCAGATATTAACGAGGAGAACCTAGCGAAAATCTCAGAGCTCGAAAATGTAGAGGGCATGAAATTAGATGTTTCTTCTGACGAAAACTGGGCAGAAGTGACAAAAGCGATTGTCGAAAAATATGGTCGTATCGATATTTTAATTAACAATGCTGGTATTTCTTCAGAAAAAGGTCCAGATCAAATTACACAAGCGGACTGGTCCATCATGCACAATATCAATGCTTTTGGTCCATTCCTTGGCATTAAACATGCGTCTAAATATATGAAGGAAGCAGGGAAGGGCTCAATCGTTAATACATCATCTTACACAGCCATTATTGGTGCAGGATTCAATGCATATACAGCATCTAAAGGCTCTTTACGTGCGATCGCTCGTGCAGCGGCTTCCGAGCTTGGTGCTTTCAATGTTCGTGTCAATACCGTATTCCCAGGTGTTATTGAAACACCGATGACAGCAAAATTATCGGAAGCAAAAGAAGCTATGGATATGTTAGTAAAAACTACGCCAATGGGTCGTCTTGGTCAACCAGAAGAAGTAGCGAATGCAATCTTATTTTTAGCATCCGATGAAGCTTCTTATATTACAGGTGCTGAGTTAGTTATTGATGGTGGTTATTCAGCACGTTAATTAATTGCATCGTAAAAGAAAGTGGAAATGCCTGTTTGCAAGCAGTGCATTTTCACTTTTTTTGTTTTTTTAGTAGAATGATGTTAAAGTATTATAATTCGTCAAGATTCACTTGTAGATGAGAAATAAATTGATATTTTTCGTGATTTTTTTATGAATGTTTATGAAGTTATTGCACAATTATTTCAACAGCGTTAAAGTTTAGAAAGGGCGAAAATGTCATTACAAGATTTGGGGGACTGGACGAGGCGTTATCGTTTCGGACAATGACTAGTTAGTCAGGATTTTGGCACACCAAAACTCCTTGCAAAATCCTTGACACCAATGAAGGCATGGAACTTATTTAGTTGCCTGACTACTAGCGTAATGATCATTCGTAATAGATGAGGTTACGTAATAAACACAAAGGAGAATTGTATGCCAAAGGCTATAGGTATTGATGCAGGTGGCACATTGACAAAGGTTGCTTATTTAGATGAAGACAATGAACTTATTCTAACAACCTTCCCGTCAAATGATTTGCTATCTGTGAAAAATTGGATTATTGATCATCCAGATATTGAGGATATTGGTGTTACGGGGGGACGTACAGAACAATTACTTGATGTCATTAAAACAATGAAATCGATTCATTATATAGTAGAATTTGAAGCTACATTAAAAGGTGTTCGTTTTTTGTTAAATAAGGAAGGCTACTTGTTTGAACGTAGTATGATTACTAATATCGGAACGGGTACTTCTATACATTATATGGAAGATAATACACATATACGTGTTGGTGGGACAGGCGTTGGTGGCGGAACATTAATAGGATTGTCAGCGCTTACAACAGGCATTACAGATTATAATGAAATTCGTGAAATGGCTGCTAATGGTCATCGAGAAGGTATAGATTTATTAGTCAAAGACATTTATCAAGGAATGGATACACCCATTGATGGGCATTTAACTGCGAGTAATTTTGGTAAAGTGGGCATTACACAATCCATGAAGCATCCTGCTGAGGATATTATTGCAACTGTACAGGGACTTGTTGGTGAAGTGATTACAACATTAAGTATTCAATATGCTGAGGAAAAAAATACACAGCATATCGTTTATATTGGATCGACTCTCAGCAATAATGAACATCTTGCCCGCGTAATTGCCAATTATACACGCACGAAAAAGCATACACCTGTCTTTATTAATGATCATGGCTTTTCTGGAGCTGTGGGAGCATTGTTAAATATAACGGAATATACCATTGTCTAGAGACAGATTAGAATGAACATGACTAACTTGGGTTAGGGATGTTCATTTTTTTTTTACAAAAATGCCCGAAAAAAATACCTCATATAAACGCGAGTACCTGAGCAAATTATATGTAGGAGGTGATATCTGTGGGCAATCGAAATAATAAAAACAGCAAAAAAACCATGAATGCCAGAACGCATAATCCTTTTGGCACCTACAAAAGCAAAGACCTCGATAGAAGTAATAGTAATAATAACAACCCGAATGACAACTTGAATGAGGAGTTCGCGGCAGAGTTTGATGCGAAGGCCAAAAATAAAAACAATAAAACCAATCATGATAAAAATCAACAATCCAATAAAAAGAACTAATTATTTTTTGGAGGTGTAAGCAATGGCGAAGAAAAGGAAAACAAGCTTTAAAAAGAAAAAGAAAGAGGATACACATAAAAAGAATGATCGAGAAGAATACTCAGCTGAGTTTAACCAAGTCATTCATAATAATCCTCAACAGCCCAAACAATAAACAACACTGCTCCATTAGTAATTACTTTTGGAGCTCTTATTTTTTACTTCGTTCATCATTTTATACCGTTAATTAGGAGGGTTTTCTGTGAAAAATGTGTATGTAATGCTTGGACTTCTGTTTGCCGTGCCATTACATATTCCAGAGATAGTTTTGGCACAGCAAGAAACACCTGCCTATGCGAAGTGGGGAAAGCTAGCGGTAGAAGAAGTGAAGGGGAAGTATCCCCATGCAAAGATTGTGGACTATTTACATGAGGGAAAGGAAGTACATGGAGCGTCAACCATTGAAAAATTTAAGCTTTGGGTGAAGCAACCTGACAAAGAATTTGGAGTTCATGTACGAATTAGCTACCTTACATCGACGCAAGAAGTAGAGAAAATTGAATTACAGGAAAGCCAGTCATAAAAAAGAGGATGCCTATGCTTAGGCATCCTTAATGCTCATCCCTCTAGTTTTTTAATAAATTCACGCATTAGCCCTGGTAAATCTGGCCAAGCATGACCGCTTACTAAGTTGCCATCTGTGTGAAGATTGGCATCTATATAGGTGGCCCCAGCTACTTGAACTTCTGGTTTGCAAGCAATGTAGGCTGTAAGTTCGCGTCCTTTTAGTACTTCGGGGATGGTTGCGAATATTTGTGCTGCATGACAAACAGCGGCAATCGGTTTATTGGTTTCAAAAAAATGACTCACAATGGTCGGTACATATTCATTTAAACGGATATATTCTGGCGCCCTTCCCCCTGGAATCATTAAACCATCAAATTGTGATGGATCAATATCTGCAAAAGAAGCATGTGCCTCTAAGCCATAGGCAGGACGCTCAATATATGTGTCGACGCCCTCTACAAAATCATGTAATACTGTCTGTAATTTCTTTGCGGATGGTGCTGCGATTGTGACATCAAAACCTGCCTCAAGACAACGATAATAAGGATAAAAAATTTCTAAAGCTTCTACTGCATCTCCTGCAAGTATTAAAACCCTTTTCCCCATGATTCCATCTCCTTTTCCTTGTGATCTCCTTGCTTAATTCGACATATGCAAAAAATTCCCTGCAAAGATAGAATGACCTTTGCCAAATTAGTTGCTTTACAAAGGAAAAAATGAAGCGTATAGTTTATTTAGCTAGGTAAATAATTTTTAGGAGGAAGACCATATGAATCCGATATTCCATGCTTTATTTCAAAAAAGTCGGTACTTAACGAACTGCTTAAATGAAGTGTTGAAGCAGCATCAATTATATAGCTCCCAATGGACCATTTTATATTGCTTACATAAAAATGGGCCTATGACCTTAACGCAAATATGGAAATATTTAAATGTAGAGGCACCAAGCATTACAAGAGCTATCACACGATTAGAGACATTGGGCTGGGTCGAACGATTAGACGGGGAAGATAAGCGTGAAAAAATTGTAACCTTAACTGCACAAGCCAATGACCGCTTACCAGCCATTACAGAAACAATTTTAGCTTTTGAGGAAGAAATGGTAGGATCACTTACTGCTGAGGAGCAGCAGCAGTTTATGATATTACTGGAAAAAATGAAAGGTTGATTAACTTGCAGCAAGGGGAGAATACACAAATATGGACAAAGCGATTTATTAGTCTCTTTTTAACAAATATATCTGTCTTTTTTGTTTTTTATGGGCTAGTAACGACTTTGCCGCTTTATGCCATCGGTGAACTACACCAAACAGATAAGGAAGCCGGCTTGTTATTGTCAGGTTTTTTACTATCAGCGATAATTGTACGTCCGTTTTCAGGGAAATTATTAGATGTGTTTGGGAAGAAAAAATTGCTAGTGCTATCCATAGCCGGCTATTTTGCTTGTACTGTCTTATATTTATTTATTCATCCATTTGGACTTTTACTGGGTCTTCGTTTTATTCAGGGGATCTTCTTTAGTATCATTACAACAGCCGCAGGATCATTAGCTGCAGATATTGTACCAGCCAAGCGAAAAGGGGCAGGTTTAGGTTATTTCACGATGTCTACAAATCTAGCGGTTGTCATTGGGCCATTTATTGGTCTATTATTAATTCAATATAGCACTTTTAACGTGTTATTTATTGTCATGAGTTTTTGTATACTAGCTGGAGGCATTTTAGCATTAACGGTTCATACTGACGATTTACCGCAGCCAGCACATAAAGGGAAATTAACGTTCACCTTCCATGATTTATTTGAGCGAAAGGCATTGCCCGTTGCAGCAATTGCTAGTTTAGTAGCTTTTTCGTATGCTAGTGTTTTATCATTTTTATCGGTCTATGCACAGCAAAAAGGTTTAATGGCGGTTGCCAGTCTTTTTTATGCCGTGTTTGCAGCAGCTATGTTAATTACACGTCCATATACAGGAAAACTTTATGATACAAAGGGGCCTCAATTTGTTATTATTCCAGGTATTATCTCTTTTGCTATCGGACTTATCATGCTAGCCTTCGTTGAAGGACCCATGTTATTTTTAAGTGCAGCTATTTTTGTAGGCTTTGGCTACGGAGCAGTGACAACGAGCTTACAAGCATTAGCGGTTCAATCAACAGCCATCCAACGAAGCGGCTACGCAACAGCAACCTATTTCACGATGTTTGACCTTGGGATTGCTCTAGGCTCTTATATTTTAGGAATGGTGGCCGTACAGGCAGGATATGCTTCTGTCTACTTATCAGGGGCCGGTTTACTAGGAGTGGTCTTTATTATTTATCTCCTACGTCTTGCCAAGATGAAGCCGAAAAAAGTAGTGAATATATAGTAAAACAGTTGGGATGACCCCAACTGTTTTTTACTTTTATATGCGGCCATAGCCAACGAAATATTTTTACCAATAGGTGTTCTTAATATTAGCAATAGAAACGCCTTCATTACTAGCATTAATCAGTTCCTTAATCTGATAGTTATTTTTTACAATCCATTTTGCTAAATCTACACAGGCTGTACTAGCAAAATTAGCATCCGAGCGAAACGTCATGGTGGCCATCATTGGCTCAGGTTGAAGAGTTCGTAATTGAAATGTATCTGGAAACAATGGAAGCTCCTGGCTTAAAAAATAACCGACTTCAAATTCGAATTCATCTTCTTTATCCTCTATTTCTTTCCATAAAACGACCTGAGGACTTTGAGCCAATTGGCGAATTTCTTTTGATAATATTCGATTAAATGTACGAAATAGGTCTGGAATGTCTTCTTCTTTCCCATGCGCCTTCAAAGAAAGGAACTGCTGGGCATTTTCAGCTTTGATTCTGATTTCTTGTATGGTTTCCACTTGCCCCTCACTTTCTAAAAGCTGCATACGTTCCTCAATTCGAGCAAGCTTGGCTTGTTCCATATCGATAATGCCTTGAATTTCATTTTTTTTCAGCTTAAACATTCCTTGAATATCCTTTAATGTAATATCTTCATGGACCAAATGAATGATTTGTGGCAAAGTGAATCCTAATTCCTTATAAATAAAAATTCGGTTGATTTCAAGGAGCTGGTCTGCCGAATAGTAACGATAGCCAGTTTCGTGATCCACCTTTCTTGGCTTTAATAGGCCGATTTGATCATAGTAGCGCAATGTTTTTAAGGATACTTTGCTTAGCCTAGAAAACACACTAATTTTAAACAAAATATCACCTCCAATCTCTATCATAATGGAAGTATATAGTTTCCCGTGCAGGGGAAAGTCAAGAGTAAAGTGGTTTTTATTCAAGCAGGAGCATTTTCAGGTTTTTATCAATAAATTCAGAATCTGGCTCATGCTGTCCAATCCCTGCACAATGTCCCCACTTCGATTCAATAGGGAGGAAGCGCGCATTTGGCATATGTAGTGCATCATAATTATTGTCCTCTGGAGGAAAAAAAAGATCAGTACTTCCTGGCATGACCAATGCACGAGCTGTAATCTTGCTTAATGCAAGCTCGAAATCACCATCATACGTCGAATTGGCACTAATATTTCCAGTAATGCCGGTACGTAGCATGGAGATTAAATCATTGGCGTCAAAGCTTAAAAACACTTGATCCCAGTAATCCACGAGGTATTCCTCCAGCGTTTCATAGCCTTCTTGCTGATAGAGCTGTTCTAAATAATAAGCCTGTGAGAATCCCCAAGCTGCATAGACGCGTCCCATGGCAGCCAATCCCTCTTTAGGTTGCTCGGTGTAAAAACCATTTTTCCAGTTAGAATCAGCTTGAAGGGCAGCAATCATTCCTTCAAATACAACCTTGGCATGGGGTCTGGTCATGGCAGTCCCTCCGAATGGAGCGATTCGTTCGACCATCTCAGGGTAACTTGCTCCCCATTGAAAGGTTTGTACAGCCCCTAACGACCAGCCAACTACGAGTGCTATTTTACTAATACCAAACTTTTGAGTAACCAATTGATGCTGTAGTCGCACATTATCATAAATTGAAATGAGTGGGAAATTTGCTTGATGATAGGGCGCTGGTGTATTGCTTGGAGAAGAGGATAATCCATTGCCAAGCATATTCGGTATGATGATAAAATACTTTTCTGGGTCCAGTGCCTTACCAGTTCCGATTAACCATTCATTATCAGTATGCAAGCCTGCAAACCATGTAGGATAAACAATGGCATTATTCTTTTCCGCATTTAGTGTCCCGTATGTTTGATAGGCAAGAACAGCATTTGGCAGTATGTCACCTGATTGTAGCTGAATGTCTCCCAGTTCATAAAGTTTATAATCTTTCATGTGAAAAACTCCTTTTTGTCATTAAAGATGGGATAGATGGTCTTTCTTGTCATTACTCTACGAGAATGCTATTGTGAAGTCAAAGAAACGTTTTTGAATAAAACATTCATTTTTTTTGAATCATGGGGTGAACTATACAATGGAATTGCGTCAATTAAAGACCTTTTATACACTCGCTTCAACACTCAACTTTAGCCGCGCTGCAGAGGTGCAAAACTATGTTCCATCAACGGTTACGATGCAAATGAAGGCATTGGAAGAGGAACTAGGTGTAAAGCTGGTGGACAGATTAGGAAAAAAAGTAATCTTGACTGATGCGGGTAGACGTTTTCTAGATTATGTAGTCCGTATATTGAGTGAACTTGAAGAAGCGGAGCATGCGGTTAAGCAATCTGGCGAAATGACGGGGACGTTGGTCATTAGTGCAGATGAAACGTTGTGTACGTACCGCCTGCCTGCTATACTGCGTCTGTTTCGCTTACGATATCCAGGAATTCGGCTTATTTTTAAGCCGCTGTCACATGCGAACTTGAAACAAAGTTTGCGAGAAGGGGACGCGGACATTATTTTTATGCTAGATGAGGACAAGCACGAGATTGGGTTTTGCGGAGAAAAAATGCAGGATGAGTCCTTTTATATTTTGGTAGCGCCTGATCATCCATTAGCTTCACGTACTGAATTGGACATTGAAGATTTTAATGGGGAGACCTTTTTACTGACGGAGAAAGGGTGTTCCTATCGCACATTTTTTGAGCGAAGTCTTTCTCAAAAGGGCATGGGGGGAATTACGGAATTGGAATTTAACAGTGCGGAGGCGATTAAACAATGTGCGAAAATAGGGATGGGCATCGCCATCTTGCCTGAAATGGCTGTGACAGCAGAATTGAGTAGGGGGGAACTAGTCTCGTTACCGTGGGATATGTCGGCCACATCGTTTGCCACCCAAATGTTTTGGCATGAAGAAAAGTGGATTTCGCCTGCCATCCAAGCTTTTTTAAACTTGGCACGAGACTTTGCTTGAAGTTTAATCACAATAAACAATTTAACAATGACTCTCTCAATTTTCACAATCAATATTTTCTTTATCAATACATTAGGTTATAAAGATAATCCGTTTACAATGATTGTAGGTGTTCAATCAAATAGTAAATATAGACCTGTATCAAGTGTAGAGTTTGGATTTAAACCTGAAAACAGCATTTAGAGAAATAGCTAATCAAATAGTAACCACCGTGGAACGAGATGTAATGTGGCTAGAACCAAGATTATTCTGTAAGATAAACAAACACAAGGTCTTTAAGATTCGTTTCATTTAAAGGGTTTAATTTAGAAGTTAATGAGCTTTAAAATACGAAATTAAGTAAAGGGTGGTATTTATGTGTTAAGAAAAATAATTATTATTTCATTTGCATTGATTTTTCTATGTGTGGGATGTTCTAATGATACAAAGAAAATTATTTTAGAGATGGCTGATGAAAATGGAGATTTTAAAGAAAGTTTAGAAATCCTAGATAAAGATCAAGTCTCAATAATAAATAAAATTCTTACTAAAGTTAAATGGAAAGAAAAAAGTGAAGAGTCATTTGGACTATTAAAGTTTAGAATGTCTTTTGATTTTATAGACCCTGATAAGGAGTTGAAGTCTTCTTATTATTTAATCTATGTCAATTCAAAAGAACAAGTAACTCTGGTAGAAAATGATATGAAATATACTAAATTATCAAAAGAAGAATCAAAAGAATTACTTGAAATACTAGCAAATAAATAACTTAAAGGACAAAGATAGTGAAATTAAAAATCAATATATTTTTAATGAAGAACTTTATGAAGAACAAATGCTTTAATGAAAGAATATTGATTTTTCAAAACTAAATGTTCACAACTATTGAGAGAGTCTTAAATGACTCTCTTTTATGCAATAATATTTCCCATTAAATAAAACTAAAAGATAGATTATTTATTCAATAGCATGTTGTTCCTAAAGAGAGAAACTTTAGCTTGATAAAGAAATGAAAGGAGAGCAAATATGTCCGCCCTCCTTTTTATTTTAGGTTCTTTTGTAAAAATGCCTTAGTTCGGTCGTTTTGTGGGTTTGTAAAGAAGTTATCGGGGTGGTCAGATTCGATAATTTGTCCATCATCCATAAAGACAACCTTATTGGCTACTTCACGCGCAAAGCCCATTTCATGTGTAACGACAATCATAGTCATTTGGTCTTCAGCTAAGCTTTTCATGACCTTTAATACTTCTCCTGTCAGCTCAGGATCTAAGGCAGATGTTGGCTCGTCAAATAATAAAATTTGAGGGTTCATCATTAAAGCACGGGCAATTGCCACTCGTTGCTTTTGACCACCGGATAAATTAGCTGGATAGGCATTTGCCTTCTCGGAAAGCCCAATTTTTTTCAATAAATCTAGACAACGGCTCGAAATGGCTTCAGCTGATTCTTGTTTTAATAAGCGAGGGGCCATTTCAAGGTTTTGCTGCACTGTTAAGTGGGGGAATAGGTTAAAATGTTGAAAGACCATCCCCATTTTAGCTGTCAGGTTTTTGATTTCCTGTGGCTTGGCATACACGCCGTCCTGCACAAGATAATCACCATCTACTAAAATGCTACCACCATCAATTTCCTCTAAATGAATTAAGCTTCGGAGCATGGTACTTTTACCAGACCCAGAGGGACCGATTACCGCAATGACATCGTTCTTCTCTACAGAAAATGAAATTTGTTTAAGAACCTCGACTTGATTAAAAGATTTTTTTAAGTTGGTTACTGCCATCAATGCCATATAGATCACCTCTATTCAAATTTAAAACGTTTTTCTAGCCATTTAAAGAATACGGTCAAGATCAGCGTCATGATTAAATAAATAGCACCAGCAATAAAGAAAGGTACAATCGTAAAGTCACGATTGACGGCTGTTTGCGCAAAATGTAGTAATTCTGGAACTGCTACAGCATAGAGTAGGGCTGTGTCCTTAATTAGCGTAACAGATTCATTCGATAAAGCTGGTAAGGCTACGCGGAACATTTGTGGCAAAATGACACGTGTTGTGGTTTGCCATTTTGATAAACCGAGTACTTGTGCTGCCTCATATTGTCCTTTATCGATGGCGAGTAGTCCACCACGAAAAATTTCAGCAAAGTAGGCAGCATAATTTAAAATAAAGCCAAGGCACGCGGCTACAAAACGATCCAATACTAAATATTCACCGATTACTGGCAGCATAGGTAGACCAAAGCAAATTAATAATAATTGTAGCAATAGTGGTGTACCACGCATGATATAAATATACGTATGTGCAAGCCAAGAAAGTGGTTTAATGCGACTTTTCACTGCAAGTGTCAATAAAAAGCCAAATGGAATCGATATAAGAATGGCGATGAAAAACAGGATAACGGTCATTTTCGCGCCCTCTAGCATCGGCCATATCATAGTTTGCCAGTAATCTGTCATAGTGATGTCCCTCCAAAGAGAGTAAGAGTTTCGCAGAGGAAACTCTTACAAAAAATATCCTGTCTTTATTTTAATACTTTATCCTCACCGAACCATTTTGTAGAAATATCAGCTGCTGTACCGTCTTCATTCATTTTGTCTAATGCAGCTTGCAATTTTTCCAATAATGCTTCATTCCCTGGTTTTACACCAATACCGTACTGTTCTGGAGCAAGTGTTTCCTCTAATAATTTAAATGTATCAGGCTCTTGTGTCATGTAATATTCTGCTACAACAGCATCAATTACTACGGCATCAACACGTCCTGTCTTTAAGTCTGATAAAGCTAAAACGTTATCCGAGAATTCTGTAATTGTTTTTATCTCTTTGTGGATTGGGTTACCATTTAATGCGTCTGCAGCAGAAGAAAGAGATTGAATGCCTACTTCTGTGCCTGCTAAATCAGTTAATTTTACAATCTTAGAATCTGCTTTAGTCATAACCACTTGAGAGTTTTCGAGATAAGGCTTTGTAAATAATACTTTTTCCTTGCGCTCATCTGTAATGGTATAACCGTTCCAAATTAAATCAATACGTCCGCTGAGTAATTCAGCCTCTTTCGTTTTCCAGTCGATTGGTTGGAATTCAGCTTCTACGCCCATATGCTCAGCTGCCGCGCGTGCTAAATCAATATCAAATCCCACGATTTCATTTTTATCATCGCGAAAGCCCATCGGTGCAAATTTATCGTCAATGCCAATAATGATTTTTTCCTGATCAGCTGAAGATGGGTCTTTCTCTGTTGATTTTTCTTTTGATGTGCCACATGCTGCTAAAACAATGACAGCTGTTAGCATCATCACTAAAGTTATTATACGTTTCATCCTTATTTCCCCCTATATAAAACTATCACTTTCGTTTGCTAAACTACTAATGTGTTAAAGGATATCACCGCGTCTAATGTATGTCAATATCGTTTTGGATTAATCAGAAAATTTTATGCGTATTAGAGCTAATTTTGTATGATCTTTGTAAGAAAATTGACTTCATAAAAACAATGGATTAGGGGATATTAAGTATCTGAATAGAAGGGGAGAAAAGGGACTGTCCATAACAGTCCCTTGGCATGCATTGTTTAATGATTATTGTTTTGGATAGCTTTTCGTGCCAAGGCATCAGCAGCTTTGTTTTGAGAATCAGGCACCCATTTAATAAAAAATAAATCGAAGGTGTTGGAGAGCGATAATGCTTTTTCCAGAAAAGGTTTAAATTCCTCGTTTTTCACATATTCTTTTTCCATAGAGGCGACAACGATTTTAGAATCAGAGCGAACGGAAACAAGCGTAGAGCTAAGCTTTTGTGCTTCCTCAAGGCCACGGACTAAAGCAGTAAATTCAGCAATATGATTATTTGTTTCCCCGATATACTCACTAATTTGTATATGTTGGCCTTCACCTTTAATAAATATACCGATACCGCTTGGGCCAGGGTTACCTGCACTAGCAGCATCTATATAAACCTCTAACATAACATCCCTACTTTACTATTTGACTTCCATATAATTGTACAACAAGGATACGCTGTAAAACATCTATGTGCTAGTAGTGATGGACTTGAAAAAATTGCTGAAGTGGATAAACAAAATAGTTGCTTGTTCAAAATGAACGCTTCATAATAGTAGGAAGTGAATTTTGGACGTGAAAGGAGCGAGAGTTCACATGGATAAAGTGACGGTTATGAAGGATATAGACGAACTGCATGATACGTATTGCGCAGATTGCTTAGTCATTCAGCAATTACGTAAAGAACGTGGTAAACCAGGAGCTCATCGCTTCTGTATTGAAGCCTGTTCAATTGGAGAAAAGCTACAGTTTTTAGGTGAAGAGCTTTTAAAAGTTTACAGTAAATAAGGAATCGTTTGGAAAAAAGCTACATTTATTAGCAATTGCTGATAAATGTAGCTTCTTTTATAGGATTATTTTGTTTCGACATAGCTATTTAAATCTTGGTAATACTTTGTAAGTGAAGAAGCAGAAATATCAAAAGTTGCGGCAATTTCTTTTACCGTCATAGAAAGAGATTCAAAGAGCTCTTTTTCCTGCCCGTAACGGATTGCACCAGCAACAATGGCCGCTTCTTTGCGTGCAGTAGGTTGTCCTTCTATTAAATAGTCCTCTAATAGCTCAAGCATTGGAGCTGTTTCACGATCATTTTGCTCCAAGAATTCTTTTACTTGTGATAGGACTGTGCTTTCAAAATTAGTGAATTCTTCCCCTTTGTAGCCGTTGGAGACCAGTAGCTCCCAGAATGCAAGATGTTCTTCTTTTAAGAATGCTCCAACTTTTTTCTCAGATGCTTCAAAGTTTTTCTTAAACTCTTCAAATACTTTTAGATGATCCTCAGGGAAGAAAATCAATGTAGACACAGCTAAATAATGTGACAATTTCTTCGTTCCATCCGGTAAAATAAAGGCAAAGACATGCATGCCTTCCGGAATTGGTTTATCATTTTCACGACGAATATAAAGCTCTTCATTTGTAAGTAAATGACTTGCTTTAAAATAATTTTCCTCAACAACAGATACCGTACCAATAAATAATGCAGGGTGAGACCAGTCATCAAGTACTTTTACTGTAGAAGGTCTTACTGCTTTTTTCTTCGTTTTCTTTAAATAACTTTTCCAAATCGATGGCTCTTGATGGAAGAAAAAGTCGTCTAAAGCGATGGCTTCAATCAGCTCACGCTGTAGCACGCTCTCTAATTTAGGTTGCCATGTGCCCACATGCTCGATATAAGCACGAACATCTTTACGCTCAGGGTATTCTAAATAAAATGTTTGTAGCACACGCTCTAATTCTTCGATTTGTACTGTTTCCACTGTTACTTGCTGTTTACCTTCACAACATTTTTTATATTTTTTGCCGCTACCGCATGGGCATGGATCATTACGTTTTACCATAATTAGAACACTTCCTTTGACAATTGTTAATCGTATATTGCTAAATAATTTGCGTACTCTTAATAATAACGGTACTTTTGTATGAAGAAAAATGATTGTCTATTTTGAAATATCTAAAAAGTGTGGAGGGACGCCCTAATTCAAGTATATGTATGCACGTTTTCACTTAGAACTAAAAAAAGAAAACGATCTGTACGTTGCAAGAACAGAACCGTTTTCTAGAGCATTTATGATTGTTGGACAGCCTCAATCTCGAGTGTGAGACGTTCTAGCTCGTCTACTAAATGACCGATGTAGGCAATCGTATCTCGAAGTGGTTGATCCGTTGTAATATCTACACCTGCCATTTGTGCCAATTCCACTGGGGATTTTGTTCCACCAGCCTGCAGGACTGCTAACCATTCTTCAACGGCTGCATCACCTTCTTTTAAAATGCGCTGAGATACTTGTGTTGAAATCGTTAAGCCCGCACTATAGGTGTATGGGTAAAGGCCCATATAGTAATGAGGCTGACGCATCCACGTCAGTTCAGCACCTTCCGTAATATCCACTGCATCGCCCCAAAAATCTTCTAGTACAGAACGTTTTAACTGGTTTAAAATATTCGCGTTGACAGATTCACCAGCGTCCACCAATTCATATACTTTACGTTGGTATGCGGCTTCAAGTAAGTGCGTGACGAAGTTATGATAATACGTTTTAGAGACAATATTTGAAATGACCCATCGTTTAAAGCGCACATCTTCATTATGCGTTAATAAATAATTTGCTAGCAGCATTTCATTCATCGTAGATGGTGCTTCAATAAAGTATAGGGAAGGACGACTATTAAAATAGGATTGATGAGCATGCGTATTCGCAAAATGACCTGCATGACCAAGCTCATGAATGAGGGTGAAGACTTCATTCATACGTTCATTCCATGACATTAAAATATAAGGGTGACTACCGTAAGGACTTGAACAGAATGCCCCTGTCGATTTACCTTTATTAGGTGCATAGTCAATCCAGCGTTCCTTGAAGGCTCTGTCCATTAGGTGATTGTAGTCTTCACCCATAATCGCCAATGCTTTATCGACATATTCCTTCGCCTCGTCCATCGATAATTTTGGATCATAGGCAGCATCTAAAGCAATTTTTAAATCTGCAAATGTCATGTGCTCAATACCATTCGCTTTTTGAATTAATTTTGCATATCGACGCATATGGGGGGCAAGTTCTTTAGAAATCAAATCGATTTGGCGATTATAAAGGGAGCGATCGACATCTTGATCGAATAGTAAATAATCAAAGATGGAATCAAATCCTCGAAGATCAGCCATGGTTTTTTCTTGTTGAATATGAGTGTTGTAAACTTGTGCAGTTGTATGTTGATAATCGCTCAACTTGCTGGAAAAAGCTTTAAAGGCAGCACGGCGAACTTCTGTATTGGCTTCAAACTCCCAATCATTTTCATAAAGGACAAAGCTTAATGGATGCTTTTCACCATTTGCTTCAAATTCGCCAAAATTCATATCCACTAATTTTGTCGTATTATACGTTTCGTAAGGTGCATCAAAAGTAGAACTAAAGGCAGCAAGCGCTTTTTCAACTTCTGGATGTAACTGGTGAGGTTTTCGTTTTAATAATTCCTCTAAATAATGTTTGTAAAGAGGGCTTAATGTTGCCGCTTCTTGTAATACTGCTTCATCCAAAGCAAGTAATTCACTTCTTACGAATGATAGGGCGCTACTTATTTTACCGATAGCTGTACTAAATTTTGCAGCACGCATTTGGGCTACATCATCCGTGCGATCTGCTTGTAGGTTTAAGCTCGCATACGTACCAATTGGAACGATACTTTTTTGCAAGTTTTCGAAAGCTGTTAATACATCAATCACCTTTTGCGCATCTGTAATGGTACCTTTATACGTTTGTTCGAAGCTAATTGCTTCTTCAACAAGCTGTGCTAAAGTAGGTTCAAAATCTGCATCATTTTTTAATAAATCAGTTAAATCCCATGTTTCTTCTACTGCAACATCTTTTCTTAATGGTAAAACTTCCATTTATAAACACCCCTTTACATGTAAGTGATTTCATTATAACGAAACTATTTCGGAAAGTGAAATAATTTAATAGAATAGTAGAAATATTCTTAAAGAAAAGTATTTGGTTTTTTCATTCAATTGTATGGGGTATGTTTGAAATACTGTTAGTCGGGAACAATGTGTGTATAGCCAACATTATTTGCAACACATATTAAAGGCTAGAACAATTGATACATTGGAGGAGAACTTATTATGACACAAAACTTAAACAAACAATTAAATAAGCTAGTAGCAACATGGTCTGTGCTTTATACAAAGCTGCACAATTATCATTGGTATGTCACAGGGCATGCATTCTTTACACTACATGCAAAATTTGAAGAATTGTATAATGAAACAACGTTAAATTTAGATGAAATTGCAGAACGTATTCTTTCAAAGGATGGCAAGCCTGTGGCGACATTAAAAGAGCATCTAGAGCTTTCCTATGTAGAGGAAGCAACAGGAAATGAGACGACGGAGGAAATGGTAGCAACGACAATTTCGGATTTCCAAAAGCTCATGAAAGCTCTAAATTCTACTATGGCACTGGCAGCAGAGGAAGGGGACGATCGTACAGAGGATTTACTGAATGCGATGTACCAATCTCTTGAAAAGCATACATGGATGTTAAAAGCCTTCTTAGACAAATAAACGGATTAATAGCATTCCCATACTAGGTGGGGATGCTTTTTTTGTAGGGTTTCTTTCCCTATATGACAAAAAGAGAACTTGTATAAAAGCAGAGTAACAATTATTACAGTTTGGTAACGAAGCGACAAAAGGAGTTTGTTTCCTAATCATCAGGGTAATTATTTAGTAAGCCATACAAATAGGAGGAATTGAACATGAACATGAATATGATGAATGAACAAAATCCAAAAATTGAGGTGGCCCATACAAGGGATGAAATGCTTCATATTTTAGAAACTATGCGAACGGAAGGTTTCCATAAAGAGGATATCCATATTATTGCGAAAGATTCCCAGCAGTTGGAGGATGTGAAATGGGATGATGATGTCCACACACATGAGGCTGGTAACTGGGTGGACCAATTTAAATCTTGGTTTACAGGTGATTCAGCTGTAACAGAAGGCTTAAAACGCTTTAATCTTTCCGAAGGGCAAATAGCTTACTATGCTCATCTTGTAGAGCAGGGGAGTATCGTATTATTTGCAGAACGTGATGATGATTATGATACGCTACAATCACAACACCCGGAAACAGCTGCTGAGCAGGAAGAACGTTTAAGACAAGAGCGCATGAATGAGGCTGAGCAACTTAGAAGATTTTTATAAAGGGAAAACAGAGTGATCTACTCTGTAAGATTAAGTACATGTAATTGTACATTAATTCTTATTTAATAGTATTTTATTTATAATGTTACACATTAAATAAAAAAGCACATTACTAAAAACAAATTTTAGTGATGTGCTTTTTATTTTTATTAACTCTTATTTACAATTACTAAGAAAAATATTAAAGAAGAAAAAAGAACGTACGTTCTCGATGAAGGAGAATAATTTTATTGGTTTGAGTATTGTCCAAGCATGTTAGAAGTAAATATCAGTTACAAAAATTTACTTTTCAACACCCTATGTAGATGGAGTACTTTATGTAGAAGTTGATGGGAACGAAGGGGGGCGACTCCTGCGGGAAAAGCGGGAAAGTCGAGAATCCTGGACTGAGCGAAGCGAGGGAAGCAGCTCGACCCCGCCCGCGGAAAGCGTCCGCCCGTAGTGAAAATCAACGGCTTTACTTTATTTCATTGTAAAAGAAAAAAGACTGTAGGCAAACTCTCAAATTTTTTGAGTTTGTCTACAGTCTGAGAAGAGTGATCATTGTGGATCACTCTGCTTTTTAATGAATGACTTTTTCTGGAGCATCCTTTTTAATAAAGCGTAATACATGGAAATGCTCTAATTGGGCAAATAAATTACCAATTAAAATAAAGCTACCACCAATAACTAGTTTCATTGTCAATCCTTCACCGATGAACATCATCGCAAACATTGCTGCAAATATAGGTTCTAAGGAAAAAATAAGACCTGTATGTGTAGCAGAAGTATACTGTTGTGCAACAGTTTGGCCAACGAAACAAAACGCACTACAAATGATGCCAAGTCCTAAAATAGCCATCCAGGATGTCGTATTATTCGGTAAAGCTGGTGTTTCAAATAATAAGGTTAAGATCAGGGCATAAATACCCGCAAAGCCTAATTGGTAAATGCCGTACGAAATGGACTCCACATTCCGTGTAAATGAACTGTTTAAAAGTAAATAAATAGAATAACATAGCGCAGCGATTGCGACTAACAAATCTCCTTTATGGAAGGAGAAAGAGCCTTGCGCCGTTAACACTGTAATACCTATCATGGTACAAATAATCGCAAAGCTCACGGCTCTGGAAGGTAATTTTTTATCAATGAAGCTACTGAAAATCGGCACTAGTACAACAGTTAGGCTTAAAATAAAGCCTGCATTTGAAACGGAAGTGGATTGTAATCCAAATAAGCTTAATGCGAACACAATGAATAATAAAAATCCTTGGATAGCTGCATATTTTAAAGTCTTACCATCTACTTTTATCATCCGTTTATAAAAAATAAGCCCAGCTACTATAAATGCGATGATACAACGTAAAGCCACCACATTATAAACAGCCAATGTTTCAAGCCCCATGACCATAAAGGTATAAGATAGTCCCCAAAACATTGTGACAATAACCATCAATACATTTGCTTTTCCTTGGATACTCAATATGTTCACCTACCATCTGTGTACTAAAACAGTTTGTATACTAAAAATTACTATATATGTTGTATTGAGATTAGTAAAACGAATGTTTATAATGATTAGGATTAAAAAAATTCATGTATGTAGAGGGAATGCCGATGAGCTTAGTAAAATATGAGATTTTAACAAAGGTAGCAGAAGTCGCAAGCTTTACAAAAGCAGCAGATGCACTAGGATTAACTCAGTCTGCTGTCAGTCATGCCGTATCAAGTTTAGAAAAAGAATTTGGGTTTGCCTTAATACATCGAAGTAGAGCCGGTGTCACCCTAACGAGTGAGGGGCAAACAATGCTAAGGGCAATGCGTCAGGTTTTAGACGCACAGGAATTATTGCAACAAGAGGCAGCTCATATTCATGGAGTGACAAGAGGAAACGTCCGTATTGGCGTTATTTCAAGTATATCTTCTAATTGGATGCCAGAAATTATTAGGATTATGGACAATCAGTTTCCTGGAATACAGGTGGAATTACGCGAGGGAGATTATTACGAAATTGAACAATGGTTACTTAGTGGGGAAATTGAGGCAGGATTTTTAAATGGTCAAAAATCTGAGCAATATCAATATACAGAATTACAGCAGGATCCCTTATTATGTATCGTTTCAGATAAAAGCCCACTATTTAATAAGTCAGAGATAGATATTGTTGATTTGGAAGATATGCCTTTTATTATGACTTCCTATAAAGGGACCAATGATGTCAAAGTGTTGTTGGAACAATATCATGTGAAGCCAAATATTCGCTTTGAACTTTCAGAGGAGGTAGGTATTGTTTCTATGATTTCTCATCAACTAGGAATCAGTATTTTACCACAATTGGTCATTCAAAATTTGCCGCCTACATTAAAAGCAATTCCACTAAAGCAAGGTGCCTACCGTACAATCGGAATTGCCATGAAGCATAATGCATCACCTGTAACAAAGAAATTTGCGGAGATTTTAAGTGCATGGCTGATGGAACAAAAAAGTGCAGTCTGATGGAATCTATTGAAGCCTATCCGTGCATTACGGTAAAATAGTAGGTGTATATATTTTAGAAAATAGGTGAGTGGATGGGGACATTACAAGGTAAAACCGTACTCATTACAAGTGGGGGAACACTTGAAAAATGGGATCGTGTACGAGGGCACACGAATTTATCAAAAGGGACAATGGGCTGTTATTTAGCGGAGGCGGCACTCGCTGCTGGTGCTAATGTAGTATATATGCATGGCTATTTTGCACAGCTTCCAGTGAATCACGATCAAATGAAATTGATTAAATTTGAGGGCATTGACGATTTAGGAGAAAAAGTTCGTCATGCTGTCCAACAAGAACATGTTGATATTGTGATTATGGCTGCTGCTGGCTCCGATTGGGTCATTGATAAAGTGTATGATCAATCGGGCAACTTGATGGAGGAAGCAGGGAAAATGCCTTCCGATGAGCCACCTATTATTCATTTTAAAAAGGCGCCGAAAGTCTTAGGACAAATCAAGGGCTGGCAACCAAATGTGACGTTAGTAGGGTTTAAGCTAGAAGCAACCAATGACGAGGAGTTTTTGTTAGCACGTGCACGACTGCGAATGGAAACAGCCCATGCTCAATTAATGGTAGCCAATAGCTCTCAGTCTTTATATGGCGGGGACGAGCCCCATTGGATTGTACCTGCTGATGGACAGCCAACTAAAGTAATGGGCAAGCAAAAAACAGCCGAAGCTTTAATGCTGTATTTGCAAAATCAATAAATATGAACTGTGTAGAGAAATATTTCTACACAGTTTTTTCTTGTTTAAAAGCGGAGTATCATTTATTATTTACTTAACGGTCGGTAAAAAAGGAGGATTATAATGGGGAATAAAGAACAAACTTTTCAAAAAATCATAGATGTGGCTTATGTGATGTTTGCAACTAAAGGGTTTGAAAAAACAAGTTTAGCAATGATTGCTGCAGAGGTCGGTATATCAAAACCAGCCATTTACTATTATTTTCAATCAAAGGATCAATTAATTTCTTACTTATTTGATGCACTGTATAAAGAAATTCAACAGGATATCGCTGTGAATTATAAGGAGCTTTCTCATACGAATTTCAAGGAGAAATTACTCGAGCTAGGCTATAAGTCTATTGAAGCGCAGGGGAAGGATCCTTATTTTAATAAAATATTTAATCAATATGTACTATTAGCAGCTCGCGATGAAAACTATAAGAAACAATTAGTGGAGCTAGAAACTAGCTTTTTAACAAGCTTTGTTGAAGTCCTACGATATGGCGTGAAGCTAGGGGTGCTAGAGGATACTCCCCATATAGAAGCAAAGGCACAGATGCTAGCCCTGGTTTATGATAATATCGGTAATTTCATGTTAACAGGCAACCAATTGAACTATAGAGCTATTTGGAAGGAGGCAGTACATAGCGTTATCCAAGGGGACAAAAATGATCAATAACAATCGGCGCATTGAAGGTCTTGATTTTGCAAGAGCTCTCGCCATGCTAGGGATGTTCATTGTAAATTTTGGAGTCATAACAGGTTCTACAACGAATGGTTCAGCATGGATGATTACCTTACAAAATCTTTTCGAGGGGCGTGCTTCCGCTGTATTTGTCATGTTAGCAGGAATAGGGATAGCTTTAATGACTCGTCAGGCTAGAGAGACTAAGGACCCACTGCTTCTTCGTCAGAATCGACTTACTTTATGGAAAAGGTCGTTTTTGTTATTTACGATTGGGCTAATATTATATGTGATCGGCTGGACAGGAGATATATTACATTATTATGGCGTGTATATGTTTGTGGCCGCATGTCTGATTGCGCAATCCAAGAAAATGATGATCTTCATCATAGGTGCTATCCTCATCCTTTCACAATGGCTTCAAATTCAATTTAATTACCTTGCTGGTTGGCATCCAACATATGTCTTACTAGAGTATCTTGATTTTTGGACACCAGCAGGATTTATAAGAAATTTGATGTTTAATGGCTATCACCCACTATTCCCCTGGATTTGCTTCTTTCTGATGGGGATGTTAATCGGCACATTAGATTTAACAAATCGTACTATAAGAAAAATCTTACTAGTGACAGGTTTATTGCTAGTCATAATGACTGAGACTTTTTCAACATTATTTATTAAGATAACAACAACCATCCATTTATTAGATGTAGAGAGTGCATTGTATTTATTTGATACGGGACCGATTCCACCAAATATGATGTATGTCCTATCTAATTCGGCTTCGGCTATAGTCCTCATTGTAGGCTCCATCTATCTTGTAGAGACATGTAAAAATAAAGTCATTGAAGCTTTCATCTTAACCGGGCAAATGTCTTTAACCCATTATGTTGGCCATGTTTTTATAGGGATTGGGATACTAATTGTTTGCCAAAAGCTGGAGAATCAAACGCTTGCTTTTTCCATGCTGTATGCCTGCTGTTACTTTTTAGGATGTGTGTTTACTTCTGTTTGGTGGAGAGCTAAACATCATCGCGGTCCACTTGAATCCTTGATGAGGAAATGGAGTTCGAAATAAATTAGTAGATAGCCATCTATTTCTTACTGATTAGGCATAAAATACTTTAGGTATAGGCAGTTTTCTAATCTAAAATACACATTACAAAGTATTCAGCTAGGTTTTCTAATATTTTATATTGACAATCGTATAACAGAATTATAGAATTATTTTCAAGAAACGCAGTACTCTTATCGAGAGAGGTGGAGGGACCTGGCCCAATGAAGCCTCGGCAACCGAAAAAATAGGTGCCAAATCCAACAGATGTATCTGAGAGATAGGAGGGGCTATCAATTAGCTTGATGCATTGGCCTCTTTTGTACAACAAGAATCAGAAAGAAGGGGTGTATCGTATGGCTCAGTCGACAAAGGTAGAAGATAAGAAATTAGAGGCTATTGCAAAGGCCATTCAAAATCTTGAATTTGGTGAAGTGCATATTACGATTCAGGATGGTGTAATTGTTCAAATTAATAGGCTTGAAAAGCAGAGATTTCCACAAAAGAAATAAAGATCATTTCAGATGAACGATGTGAAAAGGCCACCAATAAGCATGGTTTCCGTTGCTTACAAGTGGCCCTTTTTTTATGAGAATTAGCTATAAAAGCTTTTTGGAATCTGACCGATATGACGGCGATGGTAGAGAAGCGGTTCCTTTTGAGAATTTGTAATATCTAGTACTTGCCCAATAAAAATAGTATGATCGCCAGCATCTATCTGTTGAAATGATTTACATTGTAAAATAGCTGCTGTATCATGTAAAATCGGTAGCCCAAATGATGAAGTAGACCATTTTGCCTGAGCAAAGCGATCTGGGACTTTACTTGCAAATAATGTACATAAATGCTCTTGATCACTCGCTAAAATATTAACAGCGAATTTTCCAGCACCCATAAAATAAGGATGGAGCTGAGATTTTTTATCCAGTGACCATAAAATAAGTAGTGGGTCAATGGAAACAGATGCAAAAGAATTGACGGTTAAGCCAATTGGATTCGTTTCATGACATGCTGTAACAACCGTTACACCTGTAGGATAGTTACCTAATGCCAATTTAAAAGCAGCTACATGATCTGTCATTCAAATCACCTCTTTATAGTGAGTAATAAATTAGTTAACGGAGTTAGTAGGGAAATTGCACTTTTTTTCATACCAGCTAGTAACTCCTTTTCTTAAGTAAATATTAAATCAATTACACATCTAGGTAAAGCTAATGGGGGAAAGAAAGGGGAATTGCCATGACTTTATATTTTGATCATCTGGTACATCAAGTAGAATCTCCGGAAAATATAAAGGTTTTCTTCAATAAACGAAATGTCCATACAGTGAACGGTGGTCAACACACGATGTGGGGGACTTACAATACGCTAAGCTACTTTGGCTTAAGCTATATTGAACAAATCGCTATTTATGATCGTGATTTATTTGAGCAAGCGGCCCAGTACCCATATTCCCTACATTATACGTTTAAACGTAATCATGAGCGCCAAGGATTTTCACGAATTGCCTTGCGCACCCAAAATATTGAAGAAGAGGGTCAACGATTGCGTGCATTGGGCTTTGATGTATATGGTCCCGATGCTTGTAGTCGAACAAGACCAGATGGCACGATAATCGAATGGAAGCTATTGCATTTTGGCAGGGCTGACCTTGCATTGGATTTCCCATTCTTAATTGAATGGGCAGATGAAGATGAGAAACGTCTTGCTCAATTAAAAGCTAGTGGCGCGATTGATGAAACGCAAGCTATTACCATGGAATCGATTCAGTTTTATGTCAGGGATGTGGAGAAGACGGTGCAGCTTTGGCAGAAGGTATTACAGCTACCCAAGTTTGTGCAGCATGAGCAGTTTGTGTCTCTACAGCTACCGAATATGCGCTTGGATTTTTATGAGGAAGCGGCAGCATCTAGCATGACGCTCGGGCATTTAAAAGAAGGGCCTATCGGTGTAACATTGAACGATCCACACAGAACCAAGGAAACATTAGTTTGTCCAGGTGCTTTTTATTGGATTAATAGATAAATTAAAAATCCACTTCAATCGTTGAAGTGGATTTTTATGTGTAAACATGTCAAAAAGCGGATTGAACTATTTTTAAATATTTCATCCACCTTCAGTTTCCTAGCTTATAATTTTACAACATTTGATGCTTGCGGGCCGCGATTGCCTTCCACAACATCAAATGAAACCTTTTGACCTTCTTCAAGTGTACGGAAGCCTTCCTCCTGGATGCCCGTAAAATGTACAAATACATCTTCTCCATCATCACATTCAATAAAGCCATAGCCCTTTTCATTATTGAACCACTTTACGATCCCCTGTTGCATAAGCATTCGCCTCCAATGCGCTTGAAAGTAAAATAAAGTTAAAGAAATCGTGCTATCAATGAGAAAATGTGAAAAAATAGCATTTTCTCTTAGAACATACATGAATTGAACAAAAATGTCAATTGATTGTCGGAATGCGAGCATATCTGGCTTTCTTTTTTTTCACAATTAAGACTATAATGGAAATGAACAACATAGAAAGTAGGATGCCAAATGACAACGAAAAATCAACCATTAACAGATTTAGAAATCGCGAGTCAAGCAGTAATCAAACCTATTACGGAAATTGCCCATGCTGCAGGTATTCCAGAGGATGCACTTGAGCAGTATGGCCGCTACAAAGCAAAGATTGACCCATTAAAAATTACAGCTCAAGGTGAGGACGCAAAGGTTGTGTTAGTGTCAGCTATTAGTCCAACCCCAGCAGGTGAAGGAAAGTCAACTGTGACTGTAGGACTAGCTGATGCCCTTCATCAATTAAATAAGAAAGTGATGGTAGCGTTACGTGAACCTTCGCTTGGTCCAGTAATGGGCGTAAAAGGTGGCGCAACTGGTGGGGGCTACGCACAGGTTGTACCAATGGAGGATATTAACTTACACTTCACTGGTGATCTTCATGCGATAACAACAGCCAACAATGCTTTATCTGCATTTATTGATAATCATATCCACCAAGGGAATGTCTTAAACATTGATCCACGACGTATTATTTGGAAACGTGTGATGGATTTGAATGATCGCTCATTACGTAAAGTGATTGTGGGATTAGGTGGACCTGTTCAGGGCATGCCGCGTGAAGATGGCTTTGATATTACGGTTGCCTCGGAAATTATGGCAGTGTTCTGTTTAGCAACAAGTATTGAGGATTTGCGCGAACGCATCGCTAGCATCGTGATTGGCTATACCTTTGAGCGTGAGCCTGTCTTTGTGCGTGATTTACAGGTAGAGGGTGCCTTAACATTATTATTAAAGGATGCCTTTAAGCCAAACTTAGTACAAACATTGGAAGGGACACCAGCAATTATACACGGTGGTCCATTTGCAAATATTGCCCACGGCTGTAACTCCATTATGGCGACACAAACTGCTCGTAAACTAGCGGATATTGTGGTGACGGAAGCGGGCTTCGGCTCTGATTTAGGTGCTGAAAAGTTCATGAATATTAAAGCACGTAAAGCAGGCTTTAAGCCAAGTGCCGTTGTGATTGTAGCAACGATTCGTGCATTAAAAATGCACGGTGGTGTTCCAAAAACATCACTTGTCGGTGAAAATGTGGAAGCACTGCTCCAAGGGATTGAAAATTTAGCTAAACACGTCGACACGGTACGTACATTTGGTGTTGAACCGATTATTGCATTAAATCGTTTCATTACAGACACAGAGGCAGAGCTGGAAGCAGTTCTAAACTGGTGCCAAGAAAACCATGTACGTATTGCCCGAACAAATGTCTGGGAAGAGGGCGGTAAAGGTGGAGTAGCCTTAGCTGAACAAGTACTAGCTGTGTTGGAAGAAGAAAACAACTTCTCACCATTATATGATGTAACAGAATCCATTGAAGAAAAAGTACGCACTATTGTACAAAAGGTATATGGTGGGAAAGATGTCCAATTCACTGACCAAGCTAAAAAACAAATGGCTCAAATCGAAAAATTTGGCTGGGATTCTTTGCCGATTTGCATGGCGAAAACGCAATACTCTTTATCCGATCAACCAAGTTTACTTGGACGTCCTGAAGGCTTTACAGTGACAATTCGTGAGGTGATACCGAAGCTAGGTGCAGGTTTCCTAGTTTGCCTGACAGGCGATATTATGACAATGCCGGGCTTACCAAAAGCTCCTGCTGCGTTACGCATGAATGTCGACAATGACGGACATGCGGTAGGATTGTTCTAATAAAATGTTGAAAGGCTGCCCTTTAAAATAGGGGCAGCTTTTTTTATTGGTTGGCTGATAGGAGCCTAAACATTTTTTATTTCACTACTATTTCTCCCACCAGTGCCACTAAAATAGGCATCTCCCCTTATAGTTGAAAATTGTCTAAACATTCATCATCACTTTTTTAGAAAATTTAAGTTTCTAGTTTAAAAACTAGGATTTCTTTTCATGCCATTACAAACTCGAGAAGCTTCCTTATATAAATGTGTTTGGTAATTTTTATTTATAATTATCTAATATTGGAAAGGAAAAGCGGAATTTTACAACGCTGTGCAATTGTCAAATGAATTTTTATTTAAAAAATACATTGAATTTTCTTTTTATTTTAAATATAATTTACTTAATTCTAATTCGGAACACTGTACCGATTATAGGAACGCGGAGGGATGGAGTCTTGAAAATCGCAACAGATATTGGCGGTACTTTTACCGACCTAGTTTATACAGATGAGAAAGGAAATCTTCATTTTGACAAGGGGCATACGACGCCAGGGCATTTTGAGGATGGTATATTAAACGTATTAGGACGACATGTAACAGAGGATTCTCTCATTGAATCATTTATTCATGGTTCTACTGTTATTATCAATACATTAACAGAGAGAAAAGGGGGCGTAGTTGGATTAATTACAACAAAAGGCTTCCGTGATGTATTAGAAATTGCACGTGGTAACCGACCAGACTTATATAATTTTAAATATACAAAGCCAGCACCTTTTGTAGAGCGTTATTTACGACAAGAAATTGATGAACGCATTGATTTTAAAGGAAATATTATGAAAGCGCTTAATAGGGATGAAGTTGGTAAGATTGTCCGTCAATTTAAGGAGTTAGGTGTAGAGGCAATTGCCATTTCCTTAATTCATGGCTATAAAAATCCCATTCACGAGCAGCAATTAAAAGAAGAAATATTGAACATTTGGCCTGAGGTGTATATTACGCTTTCAAGCGAAACCATTAAAGAATATCGTGAATATGAAAGAACCAATACAACTGTTTTAAATTCATATGTAAAGCCAATTGCTCATGCTTATTTAAAAAGCTTAAAAGAAAAATTAAGTACAATTGGTATTACCGACCATTTGAAAATTATGCAATCAAATGGTGGTACAACAAGCTTTGATAAAGCGATGGAGCTGCCAATCAATCTAGTAGAATCTGGCCCTGTAGCCGGAATGTTTGGAGCTGCAAAATTAGGTGAGCTTCTAAATGAATCCAATATTATCGCCTTTGATGTGGGGGGGACGACAGCGAAATGCTCACTTATTACAGATGGCAAAGTAAATGTTACGACAGATTACTATATTGAAAGAAATGAAAAATTTGCTGGCTATCCCATTAAAACACCAGTTGTAGATATAGTGGAAATCGGCAATGGTGGGGGCTCTATCGCTCGTGTGGACCAGTTCGGTTCCTTAAAGGTTGGTCCAGATTCTGCTGGGGCAAACCCAGGTCCAGTAGCCTATGGGTTAGGTAATACACAGCCAACAATTACAGATGCTAATGTTTATTTGGGAAGATTATCATTAGCAAACTTCGATAATCCAGTTTCTATTGACAAAGTGGAGGAGGCACTTATTGAAGCGATTGCGAAACCGTTTCATGTCTCAGCCGAGGAAGCAGCGCAAGGTATTTTAGATATTGCGAATTCTAATATGTTAAATGCGTTGAAGCTCATTTCCATTCGTAAAGGCTATGACCCAGAAGATTTTACAATGGTTGCCTTTGGTGGTGGTGGTCCACTACATGCTATTAATTTAGCAGAGGAATTAGGCATGAAAAAGGTCATTATCCCTTATGGCTCTTCTGTCTTTTCTGCATTAGGAATGATGATGACAGAATATCGCCAAGACTATATTCAAACAAGTTTAATGGACTTTGATCACGTGCATCTTGCTGACATTCAAGCGAATATTAATCAAGCTATTGAAAGTGCCTATGCAGACGCACCTTTATCGAAAGAGCATTATTATTTCGAAATTAATTATGACTTACGTTATAAAGGCCAAGAGCATGCAGTTAAATTGAACGCATCGAATATCACAATTGATGATAAAGGGCTTCTCCAATTGGCTGAAGCGTTCCATGTAAAACATAAACAAGAATTTTCATTCGATTTACCAACTACTCCAATAGAATTAGTGAATCTACATCTTACCATCTATGGAAAAGATGAGGCTGTTCAATTTAAAGAATTAGATTTCTCTCATATTGATGTGTCAACTTGTATTAAAACAAAACGCAACTTATATGTAAAAGAAAAGGGGTGGGTTGAGGTCAATGTTTATGATCAACAAAAGCTTGCTCCGGGTTATGTCATTACAGGCCCTGCTATCGTTGAAAATCCAACATCTACAGTCGTGATCAATGAAAAGCAATCCATAGAAATTGATAAATATGGAAATTTGATTGTAGAGATGGAGGGAAAATAAATCATGAAAAAAGACGTTTTTGCTGTAGAGATTATTCAGGATTCATTGCTAGCCATAGGGGATGAAATGTTTGTCGCTCTAGCGCGCTCTTCTATGAGTCCCGTAATCTATGAAGTATTAGACTATGCTTGTGGTTTAACAGATGCACAGGGGAACTTAATTAGCCAAGGAAATGGTGTTACAAGCTTTATTGGTATGCTAAGTCCAATGGTGCAGAGAGTAATTGAAAAATTCGATAATGGTCAAAGGTTGCATGAGGGCGATGTCATTATTATTAATGACCCGTATGTAGGGGGAGGCTCGCATTTATCAGATGTTGGCTTAGTGCTTCCCATCTTTTATCAAGGTGAAATTATTGCTTACTCTGCCAATAAAGCACACTGGACAGAGGTAGGGGGCATGGACCCTGGTTCATTTACAAGTAATTCTAATGAAATTTATCAGGAAGGTCTACAACTGCCTGGTGTCAAACTTTATCATAAAGGCGAATTGAACGAAGCCATTTATGAGATTATTTCTACAAATGTTCGTTTACCAGAGCTATCTATCGGCGATATGTTTGCACAAGTGGCCGCCTTAAAAACAGGCGAAAAGCGAATCACAGAGCTTTGTCAAAAGTTTGGTGCTGAATCGGTGAAATTGTCGATTCAAAAATTATTGGACAAAGGAGAAAAAATTGTAGAGCTAGAGCTGCAGCATTTGCCTAAAGGTAAGTTTTATGCAGAGGACTTTATTGAGGGAGATCCATTAAAGGGTGGACCATACCCGATTAAAGTGAAAGTAACGATTAGTGATGAAGAATTTATTTGTGATTTTAGAGGCTCCCACCCAGCGGTAAATGTGCCAGTAAACTGCTCCAAATTTGGTTTAATGGCAAGTGTGCGTGTGATGTTCCTAGCATTACTAGGTGATATAGATGTCATTAATGAGGGAGTCTTTAAACGCTTAACTATTTTAACGGATGAAAATTCCATTGTCTCGGCTAAGCGCCCACATCCTGTATCCATGAACTTTGAGGCACGTATTGGGGCAGCTGATTTAATTTGGAAAGCACTTGCGCCACATTTACCAGAAAGATTATCTGCTGGACATTTACAATCCGTTTGTACATTTATTCTAACAGGTAAAAATCCTGAAAATGATGAGTCCTTCCTTATCGTTGAACCATCTGTTGGTGGTTGGGGAGCATCAAATGATGAAGATGGTCAAAGCGGGCAATATTGTATGGGAGACGGTGAAACCTATAATTTACCTGTTGAAATTGCAGAAACGAAATATGGCATTCAAATTGATGAATATAGCTTAAACTGTGACGGTGCAGGTACAGGCCAATTTAGAGGTGGCTTTGGTGTACGCCGTGTCTATACAATTAATAATGATGGTCAAAAGGTTTCAGTCAACTTAGGGAGACACCAATTCGCTCCATTCGGTTTAAGTGGAGGAGGCGAAGGCTCTCATAACTATTTAATCGTTCATAAAAAGGATGGCTCTACGATTGGACCAGTTGGCGTACTAGCCAATTATGAATTGCAAAAAGGCGATCGTATTGAGCTTGTTACAGCAACAGGTGGTGGCTATGGAAACCCACTTGAAAGAAGTAAAGAGGCTATTGAGCGTGATGTGTTAAATGAATATATTTCGGTAGAAGTAGCGAAAAAGCATTACGGTTATCAAAACGCTTAAAGGGAGAAATATATGACTGTCAAGACATTAAAAAACTCATTAGATATACTAGAGTGTTTTGCGACGACAGAAAATGCATTAGGTGTTCGTGAAATTTCGCGCATGATGAAAATGCCGACAAGTGTCGTACAAAGAGCCATTAATACATTTACAGAAACGGGTTATTTATTACAGGATGAAGGTACAAAAAAGTATAAATTAGGCTACAAAATGTTCCTTTTTTATGATGTGCTCTCACATACAATGGACCCACACTCGACTATTTATGAATTAATGCAAAATCTTGCAAGTGAAATAAACGAATCGGTATTTCTCACTTACATGGACAATGAATATGGTGTCACAACAAAAATTGCCGAAAGTAATAAAAATGTAAAGTATGCGGTGTCTTTAGGAACTAAGACACCCCTTTACATCGGTGCTTCCTGTAAAGTCATGTTCGCCTTTTTAGAAGAGGATAGACAGCTTGAATTAATAGCTTTTTTTCAAAACAAGCAATCGAAAGAGGAGCATATGGAATTTTTTGAGACATTAAGGGAAGAGCTACAAAGTATACGCCAACAAAAATGGTGTATAACCGTTGGTGAATACAATGAACACGCTTTTGGCATCAGTGTACCGTTATTCAACTATAAAAAAGAAATTATCGCATCTCTTACAATTTCTGGATTAGTATATGATATAGATGATCAAAGGGAGAAATATATGCTTGACCAGTTAGTAAAAGTAGTTCAACAGATACAATCGCATATTTCAAAACTATAACAGCAATAGGGGAGCTGACAGTATGAATAATAAAGTATTACACCCACGGGCTTTGGAGCCTATGACTCTACTCATGATTGTCTTTACATCTGTAGTTGGGGCTATTATCGGGATACAGCTGATTACAACTTTAGGGATTTCTGCTAATACGTCTATCGTAGGGGCAATATTTGCGATGATTCTAGGAAGAATCCCAATTGGCAAGCTCATTGCATTTAAATCTGTGCATAGACAAAATATAATCCAAACGGCCATTTCAGCCGCAACATTTAGTGCAGCGAGTAGCTTAATGCTGCCAATTGGTATTCCCTATGTTTTGGGCTATGAAAATTTAGTATTACCTTTGTTTATCGGTGTTATTTTAGCGATGTTTGTGGATGCTTTATTATTATATAAATTTTTTGATACAAAGATTTTCCCAGCAACAGGTACTTGGCCACCAGGGATTGCAACTGCTGAAGCTATTAAAGCGGGCGATAAAGGTGGTAAAAATGCCAAAGTATTAATCGGTGGTGTGTTAATTGGTATTGTGGGGTCTGTTCTTAAAATTCCAATGTCAGCTTTTGGGGTAGCGTTTATTGGCAATATTTGGGCACTAACAATGTTTGGGGTTGGGCTTCTACTAAGAGGCTATTCTGTTCAATTATTTAATGTCGACTTAAATGCTTATTATATTCCGCATGGGGTTATGATTGGTGCTGGGATTGTGGCACTTTTCCAAGTAGCCTTTGCTTTACTAAATAAAAAATCGATTAAAAAGTCAGAAGAGTTAATCTATTCAAAGGGTGCAAAAGAAATTCGCCAAGCCTTTGGTATTGGGTTTATTGCTTATTTAGCCATTGCCTTATTAATCGCTGTTTTAGGCGGTATTATCACACATATGTCATTTGGGATGCTAATAGGATTCATCCTCTTTGCCACAATCGCAGCATTTGTCCATGAGCTTATCGTTGGTATTGCGGCCATGCATGCGGGTTGGTTCCCAGCGTTTGCAGTGGCATTTATTACATTGATTGTTGGTATTTTAATAGGCTTCCCTGCACCAGCTCTTGCTTTGTTAGCAGGTTATAGTGCAGCTACAGGGGTTGCATTTGCGGATATGGGCTATGATTTAAAAACTGGTTTTATTCTGCGTGGAAATGGTAGTGATCCGGCACTAGAAAAAGAAGGGCGCAAACAGCAAATGATCGCTGGTATGTTGGCGTTCTCCATTTCTGCTATTGTTGTTTTACTATCCTACAAATCATATTTTGCACAAGATTTAGTAGCTCCTGTTAACCATGTTTATGCGGCAACTATTCAATCTGGGGTTACAGGGGATGTGGCGAAACAACTAATGATTTGGGCAATTCCAGGGGCATTGATCCAATTGATTGGTGGCTCGAAACGACAAATGGGTATTCTTTTTGCTACAGGTTTATTACTGATCAATCCGATTGCTGGATGGGCAGTATTAGCAGGTATCTTACTTCGTGTAATTTTCACGTATGTAACGAAAGGTAAGAGAGAATCTGAAATGACTGTCTTTGCAGCAGGTGTTATTGCTGGGGATGCTTTATATAGCTTCTTCTCTTCTATTCTAAAAATAGGGAAATAGAAAGGGTCATGCTCGATGACAAAAGTATTAACGTATGAGGATGGGATTGCTGCTGTGTATGGAGGAGCAATCCTTGGCGGAGGCGGAGGTGGCCTCTTAGAGGAAGGACTTAAACTGGTGAAGGAAATCTTTGCAGCCGGAGAACCTCAAATAATCGATATAACAGAATTAGATGATGAGGATTTAGTAGCGTGTGTGGCAATGGTAGGCGCACCTTCAGCAGCCGAACAATATATTTCGAACGAACAGCTTTGCTGGAGTTATCGCCAGATGAATGCACATACCAATCATCGTCTAAAAGGCATCATCACAAATGAAAATGGTGCCATCACAACGATTAATGGTTGGTTGCAGTCTGTGTTATTACATGTGCCCGTCGTGGATGCTCCATGTAATGGGCGGGCACATCCAACAGGTATTATGGGATCTCTAAATCTCCATGAACAACAAGACTATCAATCTGTACAATTTTACGCAGGTGGCAAAGATGATTTTGCGGTTCAAGGGTTTGTGGAGGGGCATCTACAAAATACGGCTAAAACAGCCCGACAAGCGTCTATTTTAGCTGGAGGATTAGTAGGCGTAACGAGGAATCCCGTGACCATAGAGTATTTACAGAAACATGGTGCACCGAATGCTATTACAATGGCTATTGAGCTTGGCTATCATTTCCTCAAGGGACAAACCTTTGATGAAAAAATGTCCAATATTTTACAACTGTTGAATGGGGAGCATATTGTTTCGGGCGAGGTAAAAAATTATGTATTAACGAAGGAAAATGGCTTTGATGTAGGGAAATTATCCGTTGGGGATTACCATTTGACTTTCTGGAATGAATATATGACGTTATCGAAAGAAGGGCAGTTACAATCAAAATTTCCAGATCTTATGATGACATTCGATACGGAAAAGATGTTGCCAGTTCCAAGTGCGAGTATAAAAGAAGGAATGCAAGTAGCGGTCATCCATGTGGATCAATCTCATTTAAAATTAAGTTCAACGATGGAAAATCAAGAGCTGTTAAAAGAAATTGATGAGGTCATCAAGGGTGTGATGTAAGAGTTACTTTTAAATAGTAAAATAAATAATAAAAGCTGCCATCATCTACATGACTGTAAGATGGGCAGCTTTTATTTGTCCTTCAGCGGGAAGGTATTACATGTTATCACAATCGTTCCTACTTCCTTTATAGCTTCTTACAATTTGGGTTTACAGAATCTTCATTGTGTTTGTACGACTCATGTATGTGGTTTCATAAACTGGCAGTCATCATCGTGTACGATTTTCATTAAAGGGAGGAGCTACGTTCATACAACTTGAAGAAGGTAACAACCAATAACGAAAAACAATTACACATGGCGTCCATTTAATGATAACCTTTTGGTCGTAAAAACAACTAACTTGTTGTTCACAATTTTCTGCTGTACATAGTGCTATGCGGGTTAAACAAAGAATTTCTAAGGGAAAGTGTTCACTTTTATTTGTTTGATGATTGGTTTTCTTTACTTATGTCATCTTGCAAACATACTATTCAATTGTAAGCCCGCTGAAGTTGATATTCATACTGTCAAACACATAGCTGTTTGTACAAAGCTGAAAAATATGAGGTACAGAACAAATTGTTTGTTCTGCACGTTTATCTTATAATATTCTGAAAAATTAGTCAATTAAAAAGCTATTGATTTTTTATTTTTCGTGAGTGCTATAAATACAGTATAATCGTGTAGGAAGGGAATGAGTTTGAACTATGGATCATTTAATGAGTAAAGTACGAGAAATTTATGAACAGTTTGACGCCAGCCATGATTTTCAGCATATTGAGCGTGTCTATCAAAATGCGCTAGCGATCTTACATACAGAACCAGCAGCCGATGCCGAGGTTGTTAAAATTGCGGTGCTGTTACATGATGTGAGCGACAAAAAGTATACCGATAGTAAGGAACAGGAGGAACAGCTCATTGCAGAGCTCCCTGTTAGCGAAGAAAAAAAGCAACATATTCGAGATTGTATTGCACAAGTATCGTTTAATGGTGGAAATGAGCTAGTGGCTACATCTTTGGAAGCAAAAATCGTTCGCGATGCAGACCGTTTAGATGCGATTGGAGCAATTGGCATCGCACGAACATTTGCCTATGGTGGTGCGAAAGACCGCAAGCTTTATGATAAGGATGAAGAAGCACGCACACATATGTCAGAATCCGAATATCGTCAAAAAAATACGTCATCTGTCACTCACTTTTACGAAAAGCTATTGCTGCTAAAGGATTTAATGGTAACGGAAAAGGGCAAGCAAATGGCACTTGAACGTCATCAATTTATGGAAAGCTTTTTACAGCAATTGCAACATGAAATAGGTCAATAGCATAAAGCACCGCCCTCAATGGAAGGGAGGTGCTTTTATGTGATGTTCGGGTATTTCTTTCGTAGTATTAAAAATAGGAAGAGAATGTTCAGCCCTATAAAAATTAAAAAACAGTTTCCCCTTCAATCCACTGCGTTTGTTCATATTTTTTTCTTTAATGAATACAAATTTTCGATATATAGAAACAAATTAATTACGACAGCAAATTCCATTTAGTTGATGATAGTGGGGTGGTTGACATAACCATTTTATTGTGATGGAAAGTTTTTTCGATGAAATCTGCAATACTTGCATATTGGGCGATTTCATAGTCAGTAAATCGTAATGAATCGTCCGAACTCTCTTCTATAATTAGGAATCATAACAATAAACTTGGAAATTTTCATCATGTTACTCCTTTATATTAACTTGGAATAGTATGTTACACTACTGTTTTAGACTTCTCAAATGGTAATTTATACTAATATACTACCGCTTTTGTACAACAAATTCATCAAAAGGGGAAAGCTGCTGAACGAGCAGAACTAGAACAAAAGATCATCAAATTTCCGTGTATTTACAGGAGAATGGGAACGTCATTAGGACAAATTGTTGATAGTTTGTTGTTCTTTGTTTACCTGTCAATTGATGTTATGATGAATATTGGATATCAATAATCGTCTACATAAAAGTAGTGTGGGCATGAACAATACCTAACATGAAAGAGATGGAATAGTGGAATGAGTCATTTAATCGTACAAAATTTAACAAAAACTGTGGGCGATAAAACGCTTTTTGAAAATATTGAATTTACCATTTATGAGGGTGAGCGAGCTGGCTTAATCGGTATTAATGGTACAGGTAAATCGACCCTGCTGTCGATTTTAGCAGAGGATATCGAAGCGGATACTCTCACTATGGATCGCCCCAACAAATACCGTATCGCCTATTTACCACAGGAACCGTCATTTCAATCAGGAGAAACAGTTTTGCAAGCAGTCTTTGCTGGCGATTCACCGGTTTTACAACTGAATCGTCAGTATGAGGAAACGGTGGCTGCACTGGCAGTAAATCCAACATCTGAAAGTTTACAAAAGACTTTATTTGGTTTGCAACAGCGTATGGATGAAGAGCAGGCATGGGATGTCAATGCGCTTGCGAAAACAGCCTTAACAAAGCTAGGCATTGAAACATTTGATAAAGAAGTGCTAACGCTTTCTGGCGGACAGCAAAAACGAGTGGCATTGGCTAAAGTATTAATTGAACCAGCAGATCTCTACTTATTAGATGAGCCGACCAACCATTTAGATGTGGAGGCAACGGAGTGGCTTCAAGAGATGGTGCTACGCTTAAAGGGTGCAGTTATTTTTATTACCCATGATCGTTATTTCTTAGATGAATTATCAACACATATTTACGAGCTAGCCGATCAAACTCTGTATAGACACACCGGAAATTATGGTGATTTTTTAGAGGCCCGTGCCATCCGTGAGGAAATGAAGGCGGCATCTGCTCAGAAGGATCGCAACCGTTATCGTTCAGAGTTGAAATGGATTCGTCGCGGTGCAAAGGCGCGTTCTACTAAACAAAAAGCGCGTATCCAACGCTTTGAAAAGTTGGAGGAGAATTTAGAGCGTAAATCAGAGGATGTTTCATTGGAAATGGGACTCGCTACAACCCGTCTTGGGCGCAAAGTACTCGAGGCTGAAAATATTTCGAAAGCATTTGGACAGCAAAAGATTCTGGATAACTTTTCATTTTTACTCCAGCAAGGTGACCGTATTGGCATAATTGGTGCGAATGGCGTAGGGAAATCTACCTTATTAAAGATGCTAGCAGGAGAGCTTACACCAGACCAAGGTGAAATTCTTGTTGGATCAACAGTGAAGCTCGCCCATTTCAAGCAAACTTTACCGAAAATGAATGAAAATGAGCGTATGATTGAATATATACGTGAGGCTTCGAATGATATTACAGATGCAGAGGGTGTACGCTATTCCGCGGCTCAAATGCTAGAGCGATTTTTATTCCCACTACATGCACACGGTACACCAATTGGTAAATTATCAGGTGGTGAGCGCAAGCGCCTTCATTTATTACGTTTATTAATGGAGCAGCCTAATGTTTTATTATTGGACGAGCCAACCAATGATTTAGATATTGAAACATTAGGTGTGCTTGAGGATTTCATTGAGCATTTCCCTGGCGTAGTCATCACGATTTCCCATGACCGTTTTTTCCTAGACCGTATTGCGAAAAAGCTATGGATCTTAGATGGAAAAGGGCAGGTTGAGGAAACACTGGATCTTTATAGTGAGTATTTGGAGAAGCGTGAGCATACTGCAACTGCTAAAGTTGATGCACCGAAAGCTGAAAAGCCGAAGTCTGAAAAACCAAAATCAGACAAGAAAAAGCTATCATTTAAAGAGCAAAAAGAATGGGAAACGATTGCAGATGATATTGAGAAAGCAGAAGCAGCTATTATGGAGACCGAAGAGGGAATCGCTAATGCTGGTTCAGATTTTACAAAACTACAAGAATTAACAGCTAAGCTTGATGAGCTAAATGCACAGTATGAGCATCTGATTGAAAGATGGTCATATTTAGATGAAATTGCTAACGGATAAGGAGCGATAGACATGAAGATTATTACAATTGAACCGACACCAAGTCCAAATTCTATGAAGATTGTTGTTGATACAGAGCTACCGTTCGGGAAAAGCTATAATTTTACAAAGGATAATAAAGATGAAGCGACTGGCGAAGCAGCAGCTATTTTAGCTATTGAGGGGATAAAGGGCGTTTATCATGTAGCTGATTTCTTTGCGGTGGAGCGTAATGCAAAATATGCTTGGGAGGGTATTTTAGCAAGTATCCGTCAAGTATTAGGTGAAGACGTTGAAACGCAAGATGAACCAATGGTAGCTAACGAGTTTTACGGGGAAGTTTATGTCCATGTACAGTTCTATAAGCAAGTACCCCTACAAGTAAAAGTGTTTGATAACCAACGTGAACATCGTATGAGCTGTGGTGATCGTTTTGTCGAGGCTTTTAACCAAATTATTGAATCAGCAGTAGATGAAAACTATATTTTCCAGCGTAAATGGATTGATTATGGTGTGCGGTATGGTGAACTAGAAGAAATCGCAGAAGCGGTCAAAAGGGAAATTGATGTCACATATTCTGCAGAACGATTAGCAGAAATTGTAGCTGCGATTAATAATGATGATGAAAAAGCAATCGTTCCATCCAATAAGCTGAAAATAACAGTGGAACAGTTCCAACAACCAGAATGGGAGAAACGCTTCCAGTTGTTAGACCAAATGGCTGATCCGGAGCTGGATGATTTACCATTGTTAGATTTAGCTTTACAGGATGAGCAAATGTCTATTCGTCGTCTAGCAACTGTATATTTAGGGATGGTCGAAGATGTTACGGTAGTTCCATATTTAGAGAGAGCCCTTCAAGATAAAAGTGCCGCCGTGCGACGTACAGCAGGTGACTGTATGAGCGACCTTGGCTTTGTAGAATTTGAAGGAGCTATGCAGCAAGCCCTACAAGATAAGAACAAATTGGTACGTTGGCGTGCAGCGATGTATTTATATGAGGTGGGTACAGAACAATCATTACCCGTATTAAAAGCGGCTGAAGATGATAAAGAATTCGAAGTAAAGCTACAAGTGAAAATGGCCATTGCCCGTATCGAGCAAGGTGAAGAAGCAAAAGGCTCGGTTTGGAAGCAAATGACCGAATCCCGCCAACAATAATTATGGAAGAAAAAAACCAGCAATTGCTGGTTTTTTTATTTTGGTGTGAGAGCTTTATGCCAAAGAAATGAAGTTGCTCAATATCCTTGATTTTCAAAGGTGTTTACTTTTTAAATTATAAAAAATAACATTAAGTAGAAAAAAATGTTGTTTTTTAGCGATTTATTGCTAAACAAAAAGTTAAGGTCATGCTATGAATTATTAACATATTGTCTAGTTTCATAGAGAAGGGTCAATGTTAAAATAATATAAATTCAGAATATTCTATAAAATAGGAGGTCCTTTGCATGACAGTAACTAGTTTAAAAACAACCAAATCGTATGTGCGAGATCGGCAGGCGGTCATCGCGTTAACACAAAAGCTAGTACGAATTGAAAGCGTTTACCGCGAGAATGATCCAAAGGGTAATGAAGAGGAGGTGGCACACGTAGTTGCGGCATATTTACGGGATATTGGCATTGAGACGCATGTAGAGGAGGTTGTGCCTGGCCGGCCGAATGTTATTGGTATTATTGATTCGGGCAAGCCTGGGAAAACATTACTTTTCGAGGGTCATACAGATGTTGTAACGGAAGGAAATCGAGATGCATGGGCATATGATCCGTTTGGAGCAGAGATTGTTGAGGGGCGTATGTATGGCAGGGGAACAAATGATACGAAGGGGAATCTCGCATGTATGATTACTGCCTGTCAATCACTACTACTAGATCAGGAAGAGTTTACAGGCAAGATTATTTTATGTATTCCTTGTGATGAAGAGGGGCTCATGCTGGGCATTAAACATTTTATTAAAAACGGCTGGGCAGACGGAGTAGATGGGGCTATTATTTGTGAGCCACAGGAAAACAATGTATGCATTGCACAGCGTGGGGCAATTCGTTTACAGGTTGATATTTTCGGTAAGATGGCACATGGAGCAATCTCGTGGAGTGGCATTAATCCGAACTGGCGTATGGCACGATTGATTGTAGAGCTGGAGAAACTAGAAAAAGAGGAGCAGGCTCGGTTAGGACGTGACCCAATGCTGAATTGGCCATCTATAACACCAACGATTTTACGTGCGCCTGTTAAAGGAGATGCACAAATCAATGTCATTCCTGATCACTGCATGACGACACTTGATATTCGTACGGTTCCTGCCCAAGACCATGATGAACTACTAGGAAGAATCGAATCCATTATTGAACGATTACAAGCAGATGATCCGGATTTTAACGTGGAACTAACGATTCTTGATAATCGACCTGCTACAGCAACTGCTAAGGAAGATGCTGTTGTACAGGCCATTTACGAGGCAGTAGCAGAGGTGACAGAGAAGGAGCCAAAATATAATGGTGTTCCTGGTGCTACAGATGGTACGTTTCTTCATGTCCATGGGATTCCAATAGTGACTGTTGGTGCAGGAGATCGTGAAATTCCTCATCAAATCAATGAATATGTAGATATTGAAGAATTGGCAGAAACAACTGCCATTTATCGTTTAGCGGCATTAAAATTTTTGGCTGGTGATGTCCAATGACAACGATAAAAATGGCAGTTATACCAGGCGATGGCATTGGAAAGGAAGTCATGCAGGAAGCATTAAAGGTTATAAAATGTGTGCAAGAACGGGATTCATCCTTACAAATGACAACGACGGTTTTTCCGTGGAGCTCTGAATACTATTTAGCGCACGGCTGTATGATGCCAGAGGATGCACTTGATACACTACAAAAATATGATGCGATATTATTTGGAGCAATTGGTGATGCTCGCGTACCAGATGATGTCACGGTATGGGAGCTCATTATGCCGATTCGTAAAAATTTCCAACAGTATGTGAATTTCCGTCCCATTAAATCTTTGCCTGGGATATCCTCACCTCTAGCTGGCGAGAACGAGATTGACTTTGTCATTTTCCGCGAAAATGCTGAGGGCGAATATTCGGATAGTGGTGGTCGACTGTATCTACAGCAGCCACAAGAAATGACGATTCAAAATACAATTATGACGCGTATTGGAATTGAAAAAATTGTTCGTGCAGCCTGTGAATATGCTCAGCAGCAAGGGAAAACCAAGCTGACAAGTGCGACAAAATCTAATGCAATCATACATTCCATGAAATTTTGGGATGAGCATACAAGAAAAACAGTGACACAAATTGCACCAGAATTACAGCTTGAATCCATTTATATCGATGCATTAGTCGCTTATTTTGTCGAACGACCACAGGAATTTGAAGTTGTTGTGGCTTCCAATTTATTTGGCGATATTTTATCTGATTTAGGCTCTGCCATTGTTGGGGGGCTTGGGCTGTCGCCGTCTGCAAACTTAAATCCAGAGAAGAAATTTCCGTCTATGTTTGAGCCTGTGCATGGTTCCGCGCCAGATATAGCCGGCAAGGGTATTGCCAATCCAATAGCTCAAATATGGTCGCTTGCCTTACTTCTTGGACATCAGGGAAGAAAGGATTTAGAACATTTGATTGTCCAAGCTATTAGTAAAGTACTGGAAGAAGGCGTCGTAAAAACGGCTGATATTGGTGGACAAGCAACGACGGCACAAATGGGCGATGCGATTTGTCAGGAAATCAGTCATATGTCTGTAACAGCGGGAGGTGTATAGTATGGCAACTGAGCCAAAGGTGATTGTTGTGACAGGAGCAGGTGGCGGAATGGGACAAGCCATTATTGAAGAGCAGCTTAAGCAGGGTAATCTGGTCATAGGACTTGATTTATCCATAACGGCGCTGTCAAATTTAACCCATGACTCCCTGCAATGCTTTGAAGTTAATGTATTGCAGGAGGAGCGAGTGAATGCCATCTTCCAGGAAATTTTTAATAAGTATGGGAGAATGGATGGACTTGTCAATGCACTAGGGATTGCACAAGCTGCTACGCCCATTGAGCAAGTAACAATGGATGATTGGAATCGCTTAATGGATGTCAATGTAAAAAGCTTATTTATAACAACAAAAGCAGTTGTCCCCTTTATGAAAAAACAGCAAAAGGGTTCTATTGTGACGATTGCTTCAATTTCAGCAGTACGTCCAAGACCTGGCTTACAGGCCTATATTGCGTCAAAAGGTGCAGCGGAAAGCTTTACGAGAGGGCTAGCGGTTGAGCTAGCACCAGACCAAATTCGTGTTAATACGATTCATCCTGGACCTGCTGATACACAAATGCTTGGGCAATTTGCTGCACAAGGGACAGATGTCGAGCAAACCAAGCAAAGTGTGTTTGTGCAATCTGTCCCACTAGGGCGATTGGTGAAGCCTTCTGATATAGCAGGAGCTGTCAGTTATTTATTGTCTGATGCAGCTAGCATGGTCACTGGGACGACCTTACATGTAGATGGTGGTCGTGGATTATAGGAGGGGTACGATGAAAAATATTCCTATGTTGATTAATGGGGAATGGATTTATGGGGATGCAGAAGTATTGCTAGATGTTGAGAATCCTTCAACCGGAGAAATCATTGCGCAAATTAGTAATGCAAGTCAAGCGCATGTAGAAGAAGCGGTGCGATCAGCACGTAGAGCCTTTGAAAGTGATGAATGGCGACAATGGAAGGCTTTTGAACGAGGTCAGTTATTAATTGACTTCGCTCATTATATTCGTCAGCATGCCGAAGAATGGAGTTTACTAGAATGCCGGGACGTAGGAAAACCTTTAACACAAGCAAGGGCAGATATTGAAGCGGCGGCTCGTTATTTTGAATTTTACGGTGGAGCGGCTGATAAAGTGATGGGGGATACGATTCCAATTGAGGATGGACTATTGAATGCAGTAGTACTGGAACCCGTTGGTATTACGGTACATATCGTGCCATGGAACTATCCGGTTCAAATTACAGCACGAAGTGTCGCTGCGGCGATTGCTACAGGCAATGCAGTTATCGTGAAAAGTGCAGAAGATACACCACTTACTACACATGCCATTACGGAATGGCTTGCAGAGAAACTGCCTACAGGAATCTTTCAACATATTACGGGCCTGGGACGTGATGTGGGTCCATATTTAACCTCACATCCTGATATTAATCATATAACCTTTACGGGCTCTGTTCCTACTGGAATTGCAGTGATGAGAGCGGCAGCAGAAAATGTGGTCCCTGTAACATTAGAGCTTGGCGGAAAATCACCCAATATTGTGTTTGCGGATGCCAATATGGAGCAAGCATTAGAGGGCGTTGTAAGGGCTATTATTCAAAATGCAGGGCAAACATGCTCTGCTGGGGCTCGACTACTCATTGAAGAAAGTATAAAAGATACATTTCTCCCACAATTAGTGCAAAAATTTCAAGCGATACAGGTGGGGCCTGGTGAGGCGGACATGGATATGGGGCCATTATTAAATGAACGTCAGTATACAAAAATCACTACATTATTACAGCAAGCTAAAAAAGACGGCTATGTCATCACTGGCGGGGAGCCATTGACGATTAAAGGGTATGAAAATGGCTTCTATGTGCAGCCAACTATACTAGATGGAGTACAGCCGAATGATCCTTTAGCACAGGAAGAAATTTTTGGGCCTGTGTTGACGGTTTTAACATTTGCTTGCGTGGAGGAAGCCATTACTCTAGCCAATAGCACAGAATATGGCTTAGTTGCGGGTGTGTGGTCACAGAATATTGATACAGCTCATTATGTGGCAAGTCGTGTGCAGGCAGGACAAGTATTTATCAATAATTATGGGGCAGCTGGTGGTATACAAATGCCGTTCGGAGGCTATAAAAAAAGTGGCATTGGTCGAGAGAAGGGCTTTGTTGCTCTGCGGAACTATACGCAAATGAAAAATATTGCCATACGCTATGCACCACCTATTCAACGCTAACAGGGAGGGACGCCTATGGAACATGCAAAAGTTAAAGAAGTGCTCTTAGAGGTCAATCAATTATCCATTCGATTCCATTTGAAGAATGGCAAAGAGGCCAAGGTGGTAGATGATGTGAACTTTACCATTCATAAAGGAGAAACGGTTGCATTGGTGGGAGAATCAGGCAGTGGCAAAAGTATTACATCGTTAGCCATTATGCGTTTACTGCCAATCCCTCCTGGGGAAATTACAGCAGGAAGCATCCACTTAAACAGCAAAAATTTATTAGCCTATAAAAATAAAGAGATGAGCCATATTCGTGGCAATGAAATTAGTATGATTTTTCAAGAGCCCATGACCTCCCTAGACCCAGTATTTACTATCGGTAATCAAATGGTAGAGGGCATTCGAAGACATCAAAAGGTTTCAAAAAAAGATGCTTGGCAAAAAGCACTACAATTATTACAGGAAGTGGGGATTGCTAATGCGGAGAAGGTAATCGCTGAATATCCACACCAATTATCGGGGGGGATGCGGCAACGCGTCATGATCGCCATTGCCATGTCTAATAATCCTCAGCTATTAATTGCGGATGAACCGACTACAGCATTGGATGTAACCGTACAGGCACAAATTTTAAAGCTGATGATGAAAATGAAGGAGGAGCATCAATCAGCCATTTTATTTATTACTCATGATATGAGTGTTGTTGCAGAAACAGCGGACCGTGTCATGGTCATGTATGCAGGGCAAATAGTGGAGGAAGCTCCCGTAAGAGAGCTTTTTTTAAATCCCCAGCACCCTTATACGATAGCACTGTTAAAAACAATGCCGAGTCTTGAAACGGAGGTCACAAGGCTGCCATCGATCCCGGGCACTGTGCCCCCAGCATATGCCTTACCAGAAGGTTGTCGGTTTGCACCGCGCTGCTCGCATGCCATGGCGCAATGCCATCAGGATAGTCCGACCATACACCATATTCAAGAGACACATAAAGTGCGCTGTCATTTATTCACAGAGAAGGAGGAGCTGGCACATGACGGAGAAAGAAGTTTTACTGGAAATTAATCATTTAAAAGCTTACTTTCCTGTGAAGCGCAAGTCTATGAAAGAAGAGAAAAAAATGGTCAAAGCGGTCGATGATATTTCCATTGAAATCTACCGAGGAGAGACGCTAGGTATTGTAGGCGAATCTGGATCAGGAAAATCTACATTTGGACGAACGATTTTAAAGCTCGTTGAACCAACAGCTGGGGAAGTATTGTATAAGGGACAACCAATCCAGCATTTAAAAGGGAATAAGCTTCAATCTTATCGCAATCAAATGCAAATGATTTTTCAAGATCCCTTTGCCTCTCTAAATCCTAGAATGCGCATTGGAGCAATTATTGAGGAACCAATGAAATTACAATTAACGTTGACGAAGGAACAGCGCAAAGAGCGCGTGAAAGAATTGTTACAAAAGGTTGGACTTCCTGAAGATGCGATGCATAAATTTCCACATGAATTTTCAGGAGGTCAGCGGCAGAGGATTGGGATTGCAAGGGCTCTTGCGATTCGCCCTGAATTCATTATTGCGGATGAGCCAGTATCGGCATTAGATGTGTCTGTGCAATCACAAGTCCTAAACTTAATGATGGATTTACAGGATGAATTTCAGTTAACTTATTTATTTATTTCCCACGATTTAAGTGTTGTGAAGCATATAAGTGACCGTGTGGCGGTGTTGTACTTAGGGCGGGTTGTGGAAATTGGGACGAAGAAGGAGCTATACGCTCATCCATTGCATCCTTATACACAAGCATTGCTATCTGCCATTCCAGTCGTCCATTTTGATGAGCCAAAACAAGAAATACTTTTACAAGGTGAACTACCTAGTCCAATCAATCCACCTGTTGGCTGTGTGTTTCATACACGTTGTCCATATGTTATGGAAAGATGCCAGCACGAGAGGCCTAAGCTTCTGGAGAACAATGCAAATCAGCGCGTCGCTTGCTTTTTATATGATGAATAATCTGAATATTTAAATTATTTATAATTGAGGTGTTGGTATGTTTGGTAATATTACCGATGTTCCAGGGATCAAGGTAGGGCATCGTGAAAACGAAGAGGGGATTACAGGCTGTACGGCACTATTAATGGAAGGCGGGGCAGTGTGTGGGGTAGATGTTAGAGGGTCTGCACCAGGTACTCGTGAAACGGATGCTTTAGATCCTATTAATGAAATTGATCGTGTGCATGGTATTTGTCTGTCAGGGGGCAGTGCCTTTGGGTTAGATGCTGCCACAGGAGTCATGCGATTTTTAGAGGAGCAAGGAATTGGGGTTGATGCAGGTGTTGCCAAAATTCCAATTGTACCAAGTGCCGTCCTCTTTGATTTATTTATCGGTGATCCTCAAGCTCGACCTACAGCACAAATGGGCTATGAAGCGGCTCAAGCTGCGCAAGTAGGTTCATTTCAAAATGGCAATATTGGCGCGGGCTATGGGGCAACGGTAGGTAAATTAGCAGGACCAGACTTTGCCATGAAGGGTGGACTTGGCAGTGCATCATTTGCGGGTAAGGATGGGCTTATTGCTGGGGCTATTGTGGCTGTTAATGCAGTGGGAGATGTCAAACATCCTCATACACGGCAAATTTTAGCGGGAGCGAGAAATCCTCAAACAGGACAGTGGCTGGATTGCTGTGCCTATCTCGAACAGCATGCACAATCAGAGGCACTTGCTGGCACAAATACAACCATTGGCGTAATAGCGTTGAATGCAAAATTAACAAAGGCAGAAGCAAAAAAGATTGCCCAGCTTACACAAAATGCACTCGCCCGAACGATTTATCCTGTCCATACGATGCTTGATGGCGACACTATTTTTGTGCTAGGTACAGGAGAGCAGACATTTGCGCTAGATTATTTGGGACATTTAGCAACTAAGGTGATGGAGGAAGCTATTCTTGCTGGTATTCAAGCGGCAGATAAATTGGCAGGGGTGGAAAGCTATACAAGCATTCAAAAGATAAGCACTTAGGAGAAGGGGGAACGGCAATGAATTTGAAAAATAGTGGGGTAATACTCTTCATGTTCGTGATGGCATTCATTATAAGTGCATGTTCAAGTGATGGAGCGAAAGTATCGACGAGCTCTAATAGTTCTGATGGCCAAACTACAGCAGATGTACCGCAGGAAATTGTAGTACGTGTAAATGATGATCCGGATTTTTTAGATCCACATAAGGCAACCGCATCCATTTCGTATCAAATGATTATGAATTTATTTGAAGGATTAATGGCACCAGAAACAAATGGTTCTTTAAAAGAAGGACTTGCAGAGAGCTATGAGGTTTCAGAGGACGGTTTAACATATACATTTAAGATTCGCCAAGGAGTGAAATTCCATAATGGTGATGACTTAACGATAGAAGATATTCAATATTCATTTGACCGTTTAATGGGGAAAAACGGTGGTGAAAAAATGTCCAATAACTTTGATAACGTGGCATCAACTGAGGCACCAGATGCCAGCACATTTGTGATTAAGTTAAAGAATCCTAATTCTAACTTCCTGTATTCATTAACGGCAAGACAATCAGCAATTATTCCTAAAAGTAATGATGGGAAGCATAATGAGAATCCAATCGGAACAGGTCCTTTTGCCTTTGTGAAATACGCGCCAGGGACAAATTTAGAACTTAAGAAAAATGAGAACTACTGGCAGGAAGGCTTACCTTATTTGAATAAAGTTACGTTTACCTTCCAATCGGATGATCAAGCAGCGATTATGAGCTTGATGGCAAATGAGGTTGATTTAACAAGTGTGCCATGGCATCGTGTGAGTGAGGTTGAAGGGAGCTACCATTTAACGCATCAAAATAATAACTCATCCTTAATCATTACATTTAATGAAACAAAGGCTCCATTCGATAACGTAAAAGTGAGACAGGCTATGAACTACGCGATTAGTAAATCCGATATTATTGATTCGGTATTTGCGGGCTATGCTGTCCCACTTGGTTCAAATATGAGTCCAGCGATGGGCGATTTCCAAAAAAAGGGCTTAGAAAGCATGTATGAACGCGATATAGAAAAAGCAAAGGCGTTATTGGCAGAGGCTGGTTATCCGGATGGCTTCAAAACAAAAATTACGGTATCTTCACACAATGATATGTATTCGAATATAGCTCAAATTGCAGTTGCGAATTTACAAGAAATTGGTGTTGATGTGGAAATTGAGGTGGTGGAGTGGGGAATTTGGCTAGACCGTGTTTATTTTGGTCGTGACTATCAAATGACAACGATTGATTTAACAGGTCGTGCATCAGCCTACGAGGTTTTAAATGATTATATTTCTACAAATGATAGTGAAAACTTCTTCCTATTTAAAAATGACGAGTATGACAAAATTATGACTGATGTGCTAAAGGAAACAGATCAAACCAAACAAATTGAGTACTACCATCGAGCACAGGAAATTTTAGCTGAGCAGGCTACTGCGGTTTATATTGCTGATTACCAAATTGTTTGGGGTTCTGACAAACAAGTGACGGGGCTGAAGAGCTATCCATTCTGGTTCCATGATATGTCAGAGGTTCAATTTTCAAACTAGGAGAGGATGAGTGCCCATGATGTATATTCTACGTCGAATCATCCTGTTAATAACAACCATCCTGCTTGTATCCATTATTACATTTGGTGTTTTTCAAATATTACCTGGAGATCCGGTTCGAACAATGCTGGGGACAGAAGCGGATCCCACACAAATTGAAAATTTACGATCTGAACTCGGCTTAGATCGTCCTCTTTATGAACAATATGTGGATTGGATGAAGGGCTTATTGACAGGTCAGCTAGGTGATTCCATTCGTTTTTCAATGCCTGTAAAAGATTTATTATTTGATCGACTTCCTGTCACTATGTCGTTGGCAGGGATTACCCTACTCATTGTTTTAGTCATTTCCTTACCTTTAGGGATGTTTGCGGCAAGAAGACAAAATAAAATAAGTGATGTGTCGTTATCTACTGTGACACAAATTGGGATGGCTGTACCATCCTTTTGGCTAGGAATGATGCTTATTCTTTACGTTGGCTTACAGTTTAGCTTCTTTAAAATTAGTGGTTATATACCATGGACACAAAGTGTTGCTGGGGCGCTTAGTACGCTCCTTCTCCCAGCCTTAACCATTGCGATACCACAAATTGCTGTGAACTTCCGCTATGTGCGTACCGCTATTTTAGAGCAGGTTCAGCTCGACTATGTACGGACAATTCGTAGTAAGGGAATGTCTGAACAAAATGTCATGTATAAGCATGTATTGAAAAATTCAATGATTCCGATTTTAACCGTATTTGGCCTAATTATGGCGGAAGTTGTAGCGGGGACGATTATTGTGGAGCAAGTATTTTCTTTGCCTGGTATTGGACAGCTTCTCATAACGGCTATTAGTAACCGTGATTTTCCACTTGTACAGGGGATCGTTATGTATATTACGGTCGCTGTGGTCATGATAAATTTTATTGTCGATATTTTATATTCTGTATTAGATCCTAGAATCCGATTACATTAAGAGGTGGATACAATGAAACCGCTACAACGTTATACTAAAAAACTGAATTTATCCATTGGTCTCCTCGTCATTGTCGGCTTTTTGCTCGTCATGCTGGTCAGCTTTTTTTATACACCACATGATGTCAACGCCATGAACATACCTGAGAAATTGCGTGGACCAGGTGGTGCTTATCTTTTTGGGACAGATGAATTCGGGCGTGATATTTTTAGCCGGATTATGAAGGGGACACAAACAGCTTTCGCCGTTGGGCTACTAACTGTAGGAATTGGGACATTGTTTGGTATTACCATAGGAGGAATTGCAGGCTATGTTGGTGGCTGGGTTGATGAACTATTTATGCGAACAATGGACGCTTTAATGGCGTTTCCTGGCATTATATTAGCATTGATGCTAGTAGCGGTATTTGGCCCTGGGATTGTCAATACGGCCGTAGCCTTAGGCATTATCGCCATCCCTGCTATTGCTAGAATTGCACGGAGCGGATTTGTCCAACAACGTGATTCAGAGTATGTATTGGCAGCCAAATTAATTGGTGTCAAGCCTCATAGCATTATGTTTCGTCATATTTTACCTAATATATCGTCGCAAATTATTGTCGCTGCGACTGTCACATTTGCTACTGCAATGTTAGCAGAGGCAGCACTAAGCTATTTAGGGCTTGGTGTTCAGCCACCAAACCCTAGCTGGGGCAGAATGTTAAAAGATTCACAGGCTTATTTAATCGGTGCCCCTTGGTATACGTATGCGCCTGGAGGAGCCATCACGATTCTTGTTCTTGGCTTATATATGCTTAGTAACGCTTTACGTGATTTTATGGACCCACGTTCAAAATCGTAATAAATCAGGTGCTGTTTTCTGCAAAAGTTCATAGGCCTTGACGGCAATTTCAATGTTTAGTCGATGTGGCGCTTGTAAAAAATCAGCACCGAATATACTTTCTAGTCGTTCAATGCGTTTATAGAGCGTTTGACGGACGATAAATAATTGCTCTGCCGTATCATTTTTAGCTCCATTGCAAGCTAAATAAACAGCTAATGTTTGGAACAAATCATGGCCGTTTTTTTGATCCAGTAATAATAATTCTAGCAAGTAATCTTTCACAAATTGTAATAGGGTGGTTTGCTCTTGCTGTAATAATAACCGGAAAACGCCTAAATCCTTATAATAAATGGAGCTAGTCAATTGATGATGCTGCATTTGGATAGACGATTTAGCCTCCTTATAGCCAAGATGGACACTTTCTATTGTTTGATAAACATTGCTTATCCCACAGGTAAGGGTAAGCTGTTCAAAAAATTGAGATGCCTTTCTAGCAACAATTTGTGATATGGCTTGATTGAAGGAATCTCGATTATCCTTCATATAATCTGCAGCTATATAGAAGGCTAAAATAATAATCTCATGCTGTCGTACTGAAACGGTAGGGAAGAATCCTAGCTTCTTTAAGATGGAGCGAACATACATGGCATTTTGTAATTGTATTTCCTGCCACTCTTCCTCTGGCACTGCTTTGGCTTCGTCATGTAGATTGAACACGACGACACGGTAAAATAAATTCCGACTTTCAATCGGTAAATAGCTTTGGTAGTATGGGACATCCACAGGCTGGCCTTGAATTAATGCAAGAATGAACTCATCCTCACGGCTTTGCTGACGTTCCTGAAGCATGCGATTTCTCATTAAAATTTGGGCAATGGACATCGTAGCACGTTCTAAGTTTAATAAGGTGTAATCACTCGGTTTCGGCAGTTCAGAATGCATACATAGATAGCCCCAAACTTGTCCAAGACCATTTACTGGGATAATGACAAAATGGTCCTTGTCAATTGATAAAAGATGTAAGGGCTCTTGTAGTTCTAACTGCTGACAATGTTCTTCCATCATACGTAAGTGTTTTTTAGCTTCGACTGGATAATAAAAGCTTTTTGTATCTTCGGAGACAAATAAAAATAATGCCTCGGTATCTTGATGAAGGACTTGTAAGATTTTTAAAATCCCATTGGGCATTAACGATAATTCCATAAATGTTTTAGAAAGGGTATCGAGCTGTGTAAGTGCCTGTTGGTGTTGGTTAATTATGTACGTATGTAAATCTTGTGTAATATCGATAAAGCGAACTATTTCTTCAAAGACAATGATTGGAAAATGATGCGCATTCGCCATGGCAATCAGCTCCACAGGGACATGATCAAAATAGTCTCCAATTTCAATACAAAGCCCTGCAGCTTCGTTCCGAATAAGGTTTTGTAAGTAAGCAATTTGCGTTTCACGCTCTAACTGTAAACCGACCCCAGTAGTTAAAATGAGTTCACCACCATTAATTAACGTATCAAAATCTTTAATTTCTAAAATATGTGTCCACAGAACTTGTCGTTCAAGGCCATGGTGTCCTGCTATAAGCTTCGCTGATTCAAAATGTTTGCGCTTAAGGACATCACGTACGAGTAGAGGATGTTTGGACATAATTTAGCACCTGCCCTTCGAATGTACAATGTCTAATTTTTATTATGTTTGAGAAGTCAGAAAATTTCAACACGAATGAGTGTATATAGTAAAAATTGACGAAAGGCAAAAAATACATCTAGGATACACGATTGGAGGTCATGAGATGGAAAAGGAACGAAGTGATCAGTTCACCCATACCTTACAGCACAAAGATCGTGAAAACATTTGGCACCATATGTCCATTTATAACGAGCATACTCCAGTCATTATTGAACAAGGGGAAGGAGCATGGATAAAAGACAGTTTAGGCAATCGATTTTTAGATGGCATGTCAGGCTTATGGGCAGTCAATGTGGGTTATGGACGTGAGCGACTTGCTAAGGTCGCTTACGAGCAATTAAAAAAACTATGCTATGCCCCTTTAACACAGAGCCATGAGCCTGCTATTAGATTAGCTGAAAAAATCAACAGCTTACTAGAGGACGACTATATGATGTTTTATTCGAATAGTGGTTGTGATGCAAATGAAATAGCGTTCAAGTTAATACGACAATTCCATCAACAAAACGGGGAAGGGACACGCTATAAAATGATTGCTAGTTATCGAGCCTATCATGCTAGCTCGCTTGGAGCATTAGCCGCTACAGGCCAGGCATTACGTAAATATAAATATGAACCATTAACACCAGGCTTCCTGCACGTTGCCCCACCCGATCCTTATCGTCGTCCTAAAGGTCAATCAATGGAAGTATATAATTTAGCAAGAGCGCGTGACATCGAAGAAAAAATTATTGGGGAGCAAAATGAAACGATTGCCGCTGTTATTATGGAGCCATTCATAACAGGTGGGGGTGTCTTCATTCCACAACAAACATATGTTCAAGAAGTAGAGCGCATTTGTAGAAAGTACGGGGTGTTACTTATTATCGATGAAGTTATTTGTGGTTTCGGGCGAACGGGTAAGCTGTTTGGCCATCAACATTTCGGTATTCGTCCAGATGTTATTACAATGGCTAAAGGACTTACTAGCGCCTATTTACCACTATCAATTACAGCAGTAAGAAAAGATATTTATGATAAATTTAAAGAGATCGACGGCTATAGTCATTGTCGACATATGAATATGTTCGGTGGTAACCCGGCAGCCTGTGCTGTGGCATTAGAAAATATTAAGATCATTGAAGAAGAGGGACTTGTACAGCGTTCAAAAGATTTAGGAATTCAACTACTCCATGACCTACAAGACTTATTAGAGTTACCCTTTGTTGGAGATATTCAAGGGCTAGGGTTGCTCGTTGGTATAGAGCTTGTTGAAGATAAAGCCTCACAAAGACCTGCAAAGGAAGAAAGGGTGGCAAGCATCATTGCTGAGTGTAAAGGGAATGGCTTAATTGTTGGGAAAAATGGCGGTACAGTGGAGGGCTCCAATACTATCATTACGTTAAGTCCACCGCTTTGCTGTACCGATGAAGATCTTGAATTTATGGTAGCTGTTTTAAAAAGAGTATTTGCCGCCCATGTCTAATACGAGGCGATTCCAGAGCAGGGGAATTCAGGAATCGCCTTTAATAGTGTCGCTTCTGCCCTTTTTTTACAGATTCCCAATCAATTTCAATGTTTTGTAGAACTCGCTTGAGTAAATGGTGGATGCTGTCGACTTCATCGCTAGAAAAACCATCAAGTGCTCGTTTATTAGAATACTCGCCTTCCCGCTTTAAAAATGGATAGATGTCTAAGCTTCTATTGGTTGGAAAAAGTAATTTGTTTTTTTTATTTCCTTGATCACTACGTTTTTCAATAAAGCCTTTTGTTTCTAATTTTTGGATGGCCCTAGAAGCAGTTGTGCGATCCACCTTCAATAGCTCTGCCACCTTTTCTTGAATAATGCCAGGATTTTCGCAAATTCGGATAACATATAAATATTGACCCTTCGTTAAATCCAATTCCTTAAATTCTATATTACTAATCGAGTCTAAAGCCCGTGCGATAGCACCTATTTCACGTAAGATTTCTTTCATTTTCGATCCTCCTGAGATTTTTATTGTATTTGCAATAAAAATCGTTCTATACTAATAGTATCATCTTTGGGTGAAAATTGCACCTGGAGAAGAGGATGATGGTAGTGAAACGAGGAGGAGTATTCATGAGCATAAAAAAAGTAACAACTGATGCAGACTTACAATTAGCATTTGATTTTAGACGAAAAGTTTTTATTGAAGAGCAACAAGTACCAGAGGTAGAAGAGTTTGATGAATTTGATTCACTGCAAGCACCATGTGATCATATTCTTGTGTACTATAAGGAGCAGCCAGTGGGAACGGGTAGACTGCGTGTAGTCGAGGGCTATGGTAAACTGGAGCGCATTTGTATAGTAGAAGAGTTCCGTAAATTTGGACTTGGCAAAGAAATTATTATTGGCTTAGAGCAAATTGCCCGAGACAATGGCCTCACAAAAGCTAAATTAAATGCACAATCATATGCAGAGGGTTTTTATGAAAAATTAGGCTATAAGCGTGAAGGGGAAGAGTTTATGGATTGTGGCATTCCCCATATTTTAATGAAGAAATACTGGTAGATGTGCTAGGGATTGAAAAACAGATAGAATTTCCACCCACACTTTATTGAAGTGAGTATGATGTTCAATCAAATAACGATAACGGATTCAGATACATCAATACTTTGTCATACAATAATACCTCCTCCTGTTGACCTTGGGAGGAGGTATATTAGTGTTATGAATTTTGGATATGTGTTTCAATGATCCATAAAGCTCCGTACGTCATGGGGTTGCAAATCTACAACTAATTTTAGCAATTCGTTTATTTCTCTTTCACAACCGTACCGGCAAAGCTATCATGAGGAAGGCATTGTCCATGCTGTTGCTCAAATGCCTGGCGATTTTTTAAATAGTCAAATGAACTGATTGTATCCCGATAAGCCATACGTTTTAAAATTTGACAGTCTGATAATTCATGACCATCTGCATTTTCCAGTACTAGTCCCGTAGCTTTATAGCCAATGGTTTGTCCACCTTTACGAAGCTGTGCGTACTCTAATGCCCATAACATGACTGTCGGTGTAACGAGTGCATGAACCACCTCATTTTTCACTTTCTTCCGTAGAAAATACTCCACGCCCAATGTGACAGCCGTTGAAATAGCAGTATCCATTAAAAAAGCAGCAGCTCGTTTTTTTGTAATCGATTCCATGCAGGTCCTCCTCCCATTGATTTCTCACCAGTACATACGGAAAATAAGAATAAAAGGTTTCAAATTATTTTAGATTCATTCTAACGGTAGTTCAGGATAGGAGGGAATCGCCCCGTGCTTCATTGTCGTGATTCCTGCATAGCGATTGGCAAAAGAAAGCAGGGATATCGCATACTGTTCACAATAGGCTACCAAATGATCGGCAGATAATTGATGTTGAAGGAATTGACTTAATATCGCCCCAATAAAAGCGTCCCCAGCACCAGTCGTATCAACTGCTTGTACATTCTCAGCATGGACCTTACGTTGACATTTCTTTGTATATAATGTTGCGCCTTCTGCTCCATGAGTAATGATAATGGTCTCCAGATGCCCCTGAAATAATGTGTGCACAGCCGAAAATTCTTCCTCGATGGCTGTTAAAAATAACAGTTCTTCATTCGAAAGCTTTACAATATGGGCTTTTGGTAAAAAAGCTAGAATCGTTTCTCGACAAGCCGTCTCATCCTGCCATAAAGGCAATCGAACATTCGGATCAAAGGAAACGATGCTGCCTGCTTGATGTGCCTGCTCGATAAAAGCTAAATGGGCTGATTTCATTGGACTGTCAACAAGATTAACTGAACAAAAATGAATGATATCTTTGTTAGTTAATAGTTGTGATGGGAGATACTCTTGTTTGTACAATAAATCTGCAGCATGGCGTCGATAAAATTGAAAATCTCGCTCGCCCGTTTCAGAGAGTGCTACAAAAGCAAGGCTAGTTTCTCCCTCAGTAGTTTGTCGAATATATTGTGTGTCTACACCTGCCTGCTGCAAAGTCTTCTTCAGAAAATCACCAAACGCATCCTGACCTATTTGTGTTAGGAGGGCTGCCTGTTGACCAAGCTTGGCACATACTGCTGCGACATTTGCAGGGGCTCCACCAGCATGTTTCGTGAAATGCTCGACTTGTACTAGGTCACCATGCTGCTGTGTTGGCGTAAAATCTATTAGCAATTCACCAATTGTAAAGAGTTTGCCCATTAGGATACCTCCTGTGGTAGCCGTTTTTTCTTCGGGGTATAGATCGTGTAGAAAATCCCGCCGAAGATGAATAAAATGCCCAATGTTTGCATAAAGTTCGGCATAAAATCAAGCAGCAGCATATCGAGTAAAATGGCCACTACAGGGTCGACGAATACTAAAACGGAAACTAGAATAGTAGTAAGACTGCGAATACTATCGAAAAATAAATAATATACAAATCCAGTATGAATAAATCCTGTGCCTAGTATATAGAACCAATTGGTTGTAGTTAAACCTTCAAAGAGTGAGAAATCGATGAAGGGCAGTAGAATCAAAATGCCAACTGTTGTTTGTATATACGTTAAGGCATAGGAGCTAAGCTTTGTAATGGTCTTGCTTGTCAGCATGGTAAGAGCATAAAACACCGCTGACAATAAAGCCCAAACAAATCCTGATTGCATAAATTCAGAGAAAGATACAAAGTTTTGAAGACCCATGATAAAAATACTACCGATAAAACAAGTAATAGTTGCCACAAGTGCTTGGATGGTCATTTTTTCTTTTAAAAAGATAGCACCTAAAATTAAGACAAAGATAGGGGCTAAATTATAAATAGAAATGGCAATCGAAATAGACATTTCCTCAAAGGCTTTAAATAAAAATACCCAATTTAGTACTAAGAAAACGCCACAAATAATAGTTTGAATTACTTCTTTCTTCTCCCATTTTTCTGTTTTATGTCCACCAGTGATGAGCCACAATCCTCCTAGAAAGAGGGTTGCACAAATACATCTAACAAAGACGAGCTCTGTTGCAGGAACTCCAGTATGAACAGTAAAAAAGCCGATGGAGCCAAAAAGTGCCATTGATACGGTTAGTTTAATGATGGCTGAAATGTTCATACAAAACCTTCTTTCTGTTTTTTAGTAAATGCGAAAAGGAAAGGGGATAATCCCTATCAGCATACTTTTTGCTATAGCATGACATTATTCGCGAATTTGCCCATTGCCATATATAAAATATTTTGTAGAGGTGAGAGCAGGTAATCCCATAGGGCCCCGCGCATGTAGCTTTTGTGTACTAATACCAATTTCTGCGCCATAGCCAAATTCAAAACCATCCGTGAAGCGGGTCGAGGCGTTATGATAAACTGCAGCCGCATCAACATTAGTTAAAAACGTTTCCGCCACCAATAGATCTTCCGTTATAATGGCTTCAGAATGATTTGTCCCATAATGATGAATATGCTCAATGGCCTCGTAAACATTTTCAACTAATTTAACGCTTATTTTTAAATCAAGGAACTCAGTCGCATAGTCTTCCTCAGTAGCTGGGAGCGCTCCAGAAAATGCCTCGCATACTCGCTCATCACCAATAATAGTAACACCTGCTTTATGGATCGATGATAAAAGTTGCGTGCCATATGTTTTAAACCATACAGGGTGAATTAGTAAGCTTTCCGCAGCATTACAAACAGAAGGACGCTGTGTTTTGGCATTTAAACAAATTTTTTCTGCTTTTATGTAATCCGCCATTTGGTCCACATATATATGACAATTGCCTGCACCTGTTTCTAATACAGGGACAGAAGCCTCTCGGACGACCAAGTCAATAAGAGCCTTGCCGCCTCGAGGTATTAATACATCCAAGTACTCGTTTAAATGAAATAATTCTTTAGCGGTCTCACGGCTCGTATCCTCGATTAATTGGACAGCTTCTGTTGGTAGAGACGTCTTCGCCAATGCACGATGAATACTTGCTACGAGAGCATTATTTGAAAACTTAGCAGATGAGCTCCCTCGTAAAATGACGGCATTTCCTGTTTTTAGGGCAAGTGTCGCGGCATCAACCGTAACATTTGGTCTTGCCTCATAGATCATTCCAATGACACCAAGTGGGACCATGCGCTTTTCGATGTGTAGGCCATTACCTTTATCTATACGTTCGATAACTGTGCCAACTGGGTCCTTGAGAGAGACAAGTAAATGAATGGCATCAGCCATCGCTACTATGCGTTCTTCATTGAGCATGATGCGATCTAATGTAGAAGAGGGCATCCCCTGTTGCTCTCCATTGATAAGGTCTTTTGCATTTTCTTCTAAGATGTCTTGTTGGTCCATCAATAGCTGTTCAGCAATTTTAGTCAGCGCTTCATTTTTCTCACATGTAGTTTTAATATTTAACATATAGCTAGCGGCTTTGGCACATTTTCCCTTTTCTTGAATTTCACTTACCATGTTCAGACCTCCTTATTTAGTTTGAATTTTCAGCCATTTATCCCTGTGAATGACCTCAATCGGGCATTTCGATAATGTATTTGTCCGTTTGCCCATAGCGGACAAAAGTTCTTGTGATGAATACAGCACCTCACCACGTCCTAGTAAACCTTGTTCACAATACACTTCAACTACATCACCATTGTTAAAATCACCTTCAACCTGAAAAACACCAGCAGGTAACAAGCTTTTGCCATTGACCATTAGTGCTTGTTCAGCACCTCTATCTATAAAAATTTTACCAGATATTTCCGCGAGTGCAATCCACTGTTTATGATTCTTTAACACGGCTAGGTCATCATGTCCGACATAAGTTCCATCACCACGCCCTGCTAAAATATCAACAAGCTTTTGAGCGCCATAACCTGTTCCGATAAAAACTTTAACTCCAGCCTGTAAAGCTGTACGGGCAGCCAGTAGCTTCGATGCCATGCCGCCTGTTCCAACCTTGGAACCTGTGCTGTCTGCAAAGTCTAACAAGTCGTCCGTGATGGACGTTAAATAATCAATTCGCTCTGCCTGAGGGTTTTTGCTAGGGTTGGCGTTATATAAGCCATTAATATCTGTTAATATGATGAGTTGATCTGCATGAACAAGTCCACTAACAAGGGCAGACAGCATATCATTGTCGCCAAAGGTTAGCTCACTTATAGAAACGGTATCATTTTCATTAATGATAGGTAGCATCGAGCGCTCAAGCAATTCCTCGAAAGTAGCATAGGCATTTTTATAGCATTCTTTTTTAGAAAAATCAGTGCGCGTCAGTAAAATCTGAGCAGGCAATATATCATAAATACTAAATAATGCACTATACGATTGAATAAGTAAGCTTTGCCCTACTGCTGCTGCCGCCTGTTTGCCCTTTACCGTAACAGGACGAGCCGGGTAGCCAAGCTGTTTAAAGCCTGCTGCTACTGCACCTGATGACACAAGTAATACATCATGTCCTTGTTTTTTCAACTCCGCGATTGCCTGAACATGATCCATTAAACGAACTTTATCGATTTCGCCTTTTGCATTTGTTAAAGAGCTACTCCCAATCTTGACGACAATTCTCTTTTTTTCCACCACACTACCTCCAATTGTCAAAAATAAAAAACCCTTTTCATCCTAAAAAATTAGGACGAAAAGGGTTGCTTTCCGCGGTACCACCTACATTGAATATCGTGCGACATTCCACTTTCCTCATAACGCTAGAGACTGCGCCTAGTTTAGCTAGGACGATAGACGAAGTAGGTTCATTAGTCTTTTCTTGCACAATGTCTTGCAGCCGATGGACATCGTTCTCTGTTCAAGCAGATACTAATTACTGATCTTCGTTCGTTTTCTCATCATAATGTTTTTCAACTATTGAGTAAAGAATGCACTACTTCCAAAAGCCTGTCAAGATGATGAGGGAAATTACTTGAAAGTTTTGATAAATTGAGAAAAAAAGATAGAAAGGGCATGAATTTTTTATTTAAACCACCAAATGGCGATGAAAAGAGGGAGCATTGCTAGCAACATTACAAAGAAACTCCATAGTACTTGTTTTCCCGAGGACATGTTTTTTGGCTTTATGCTCATTTGTTCATAAAGCTTGTTAATGGCACGTTGTTCTTTCGCATAAAGCATTGCTTGAAATTCCTCGTAATCTTGAATATAGCTAGATGGTGGACGTGGACTAAAGCGTAAATCTCTAATAGAGTCCGTAATATCTATGTCATTCATCCAATAAGTGATTACAGGAGCTAAGCCTGTATTCTGTGTAGCTTTCACCTCAATGTCATGGGACTTCATTTTATAGTACACCTCACCGTGCTCGTCTTCATACAGTGAAACAATATCACTAACTGCCACTAATAATCACCTCTTATTGAATTCATCTATTGTATCATGAGTTTCTTCTATTATAATGGAATAAAGAAGAAAAGTGTTGTTTAAGCGAGCATTAATGGTGAAACGTATGTTCACGAAAAAAATTTAATAAAGTCATAAACTTACAGCTAAAGGCAAGTACGGCATGTAGTATAATGAAAATAGTTTGCTGAAAGCAGTGAAGGAAGGGCATTATTGGAGATTTCCATGATGCAATGAGTCATTTCGATAAAGGAGACCCATTTACCTCGTAATCTTATTTTATATGATATAGAAAAGGGATAGTTTTTTCTTTGCATTGTTACCACAGTCTTCAATTCATCATTTGAACATATTGGGTTTTAAACGCTGATTTTGGGTATAGTATTTTTAGGTACAAGCATTATTAATATTTTTATTGTTTAGTATGATTGCAGGGAAAGTTAGATCCGTCATGATTGGAACGCCTGTGATGGCTAAGCAATTAATATGGTTCAAGGTATCCTCTTTACATTTATCGGGATACAGATTGCCATTAGCATAACAGTAGGAGGAATTCACATGGCTATTTTACATATAACTTTTAGCTTAGCAACCCAGGGTTCCATGAAGCTTGCTATACGCCAACATCTTTTGCAACGTAATGAATCAGTTTTAAGTGTTCATGATGATTTCTCTTTTGGACCTCTTCACAGCTTAGAAGAGCGCATAGTATGGTTAAACACTCATATTTTGAAGGATAATGAAGAACAGCAATTATACGTAGATATGTATGAAAGCTGGAAGAAAAAAATGGCCGAACTGCCATGTGATGTGGATGTTTGGGTTTGGTATAGTCAAAATACACATGAACAGATTGGTCTACGCTATGTTATGAGTGAGTTTATTCATAAATGTAGCATGGTTTATGGGATTGACGTAACAGATGGACTGAAGCAAATTCAACCTCATCTCGATATTCGTCATACAGGAGAGCTTTCCTCAGAAATGCTTATGAAGCTTCGTCCTTACGCAAAACGATTTTCAGTTCAGGAATGTCAACAGCTTGCCAAGGAATGGGAAGACCTTAAAGAGCATTCAAGTCCACTCCGATTGTGGAAAGAGGGTATTGTACATGTCGAGGAAGATGCACTGGATACGCTCATCATTGCCAGTGTGAAGGATTTGCATGTACAATATAATGAAGAATGGCTTTTACTTATGCCTATAATCAGTACTATTAGTGTTGCCTTGGATGATTATATTAGTGATGAATTCATGATGAAACGAATAATGACTATGATTGAGCAAGGCTTCTTGCAGATAGAAGGAGATTTAACGGATTTTCATTCCTGTAGGGTGAAGTATATAGACGTATAATAAAAAGCGGTAGGCTGCATTGGGCAACCTACCGCTTTAGCTTTCCTGAGAGGGAGGAGACATTTTCTTTTCATAAAAATCAAAGACAAATTGTTGGAATTGGCGTGCAGATGGGGACAAATAACGATTGTCAATCCAGGCCATGCCAATAATACGTTCACAAACCATATCCTCTACATGGATTTTGACGATTTTTTTCGGATTCAAATCCTCATCATCAGGAAGCAATGATACCCCGAGTCCTGCACCCACAAAACCTGCAATGGTAGAAACCTCATCACCTTCATAAGAGATTTTTGGCTTAATGCCCGCAGCATGTAACAAGCGATCAGCTGAGCGGCGGAGGGCATACCCTTTTTTCATAAGCACAAAGTTCTCATGTTCCAATTCTTTCATTTTTATGCTTTTGCGATGGGCAAGAGGATGGTCAATCGGAACCATAATAAATAACTCATCTCGCCATAGCTCCTTCCAGCTAACGGGAGGCTCTGTATCAATCGCTGCTAGTAAGCATAGGTCTAATTCGCCAGCAAGCAATTGCTTTAACTGAGAATGTGAGTAATTTTGTGTGAAATGAAAACGGATATGGGGGTGCTTCTGACGAAAAGCACGAATTAAGTCTGGTACAATACTAGTCCCAAGAGTGTGTAAAAAACCGAGTGACACATCCCCAAGCTCCGGATTATTAAGCTCTTGTAATTCTAATACTGCTTTCTCGTATTCTTTACGCATTCGTTGTACACGATATAAGAAAAGTTCACCATAGCGATTGAGCATTATGGAACGCCCCTGCCTATCAAAAAGCGGGACACCTAGTTCTTCCTCCAGCTTTGAAATTGAACGGCTTAACGCTGGCTGTGAAATTGCCAATGCCTCGGCAGCACGTGTCATATGTTCTAACTTTGCAACGGTTACAAAATATTCTAATTGTTGCCACTCCATTTTTTCACCTCTATTCTCGTAATTTTTAAGTTAACTGCATTATAACGGGAAACAAAGAGGAAGTATAGGTGGCAAAAACTTTTTAAACAGACGTTGCTTTTAATTAGAAGAATGGAAAAGTTAAGTAGCAGAAAGTGTGATAGTACAGGTGTTAAGTTGACATCATTCATGCATGGTAGACATTGATTTGATAAAAACTATAAATTGTACATTATGAATAAAGGGTGTTAAGATAGACACATAAAATACACAATTAATAATTTCCGTGAAGGGGATATCCTAAAATGAAGTTAACAAAGCCACAACCTCTAACAATTGAGGGAGGCAAAAAAGCCGTACTATTATTGCATGGATTCACAGGTAGCACAAAAGATGTGAAAAAGCTAGGAGAATTTTTATCTCAACGAGGTTATACCGTTCATGCACCGATTTATAGTGGGCACGGAGTAGAACCAGAAGCACTATTAGAAACGAAACCAGAAGACTGGTGGAACGATGTTGTAGAAGGATATAACTTCCTTCAAAGTAAAGGCTATGAAGAGATCGCAGTTGTTGGCATTTCACTTGGTGGTGTTTTCTCACTGAAGGTTGCAGAGACATTTCCAGTAAAAGCATGTGTAGCGATGTGTGCACCGATTACACGAGATAACTCAAAAGGCTTATTTACACGTTTGTACCACTATGCTCGTTTATATAAACATTTCGAAAATAAATCAAAAGATCAAATTATTTCAGAATTACATGAATTACGTATTTCTCCAAAAGATTCATTAGATGGTGTAACACGTTTAACGACTGAAACACGAGATGATTTATCAACGATTAAAGCTCCAACATTAGTACTACAAGGGTCATTGGATGATGAGCTTTATCAGGAAAGTGCACCTTTCATTTTAAATACTGTAGAAACTGATGACAAAGAAATCATTTGGTATGAAAATTCAGGTCATATAATTACGTTGGATAAAGAACGTGATAAAGTATATGAAGATGTTTATAAATTTTTAGATCATATTGAGTGGTCAGTTGCAAATTAAGGAGGGGCTGTCAGAGGACAGCTCTTTTTTTGTACTAAGTTTACTATATTCAAAAAAACTATTGTAATTATAATAAATGCTTGATAACATAATTGAATTGTAATGAAAAATCATTCGATTAAAATAATTTGCTATAGTTAAAAACTTCTAAGGAGCACATCAATTATGCAACAAAAAATACCTTTCTCAACCTATGCAGTCATCGGCACTATGTTATTCGGTCTGTATTTTGGAGCAGGGAACCTTATCTTTCCAATCCAATTAGGTCAACTAGCAGGGACCAATTTTTGGCTTGGGTTAATCGGATTTTTAGTCACGGCTATCGGTCTACCATTTTTAGGAATTTTAGCGATTGGCTTATCAGGTAGTAACGGTTTGCGCGATCTAGCGAGCCGTGTTCACCCCATCTTCGGTATTGTCTTTTCACTAGCCCTTTACTTAACAATTGGCCCGTTTTTTGCCATTCCACGTACTGCGACCGTACCATTTGTAGTGGGCTTTGAGCCTTATATTCAAGCACAGCATGTTACATTATTGCTGGCCGTGTTTAGCTTCATTTTTTTCGCCATCGTTTATTATTTTTCGTTAAATCCAGCGAAAATTATGGATTACATTGGTAAATATTTAACACCAGCCTTTTTAATTGTATTATTCATTTTAATTATTACGAGTATCGTAAAGCCAATGGGGGATTTCCAACAACCAATGGGCGATTATATAGATGCTGCCTTTATGACAGGCTTTAAAGAGGGCTATAATACGATGGATGCTTTAGCTTCCCTTGCTTTCGGGATTGTGGTCATTAATGCAATTAAAAGTGCAGGCATTTCCGATCGAAAGGAAATAGCGAAGGCGACATGGACGTCAGGTATATTTGCAATGGCCCTAATGATGCTTATTTATGGCCTGATTACGTATATGGGCGCTTCCAGTATTTCTGCGGTAGGTACCTTTGATAATGGGGGATTAATTTTTTCCGCAGTGGCAGATCATTATTTCGGTTCGTTCGGTGCTATTTTATTAGCCGTTATCATTGTGCTCGCTTGTTTAAAGACAAGTATCGGCTTAATCACTTCATGTAGTGAATTCTTCCATGAAGTGTTTCCGAAAGTAAGCTATAAATGGTTTGTCTTTTTATTGTGTCTCGTATCCTTTGTCATTGCCAACTTCGGATTAAACAATATTATACAATTCGCCATCCCAGTGCTGATGTTCCTATATCCACTTGCGATTGTTTTAATTTTACTGGCTCTTAGCTCATCGTACTTTCACAATAAGCAAGCGGTGTATGCCATCGCAATGATTTTCACATTTTTCATTAGCGTAATTGACGGCTATAAAGCTTTAGTGGCAAGTATACCTGAAACACAATTACGTGTATTGGATGCTGTAGAGAAGGCTTATTCATCAATCTTACCATTTTATGATATTGGGTTAGGGTGGATATTGCCAGCAATCATTGGAGCAATACTTGGAGCTCTAATTCCTTCTAAAAAAGTACTATAATAATAAAGAAGCACGCACAGAAAATGATAGCTGTGCGTGCTGTTTTACTATATTAGTAAGCTGTCCAGCCACCATCTACCGCAATAACTTGCCCGTTCACAAAGCTTGCTTCATCAGAGCCAAGGAAAATAGCTAATTGGGCAATTTCCTCAGGTTGACCAGCACGAGGATTAATCGATAAACCAAGTGATTGGCGTGCTGCACCTGTTTGACTCATATTTGTCATGGAAGAGGCGATATTCGTCATAACTGCCCCTGGTGCAATACCATTACAGCGAATATTTTTATCCGCATACATAAAGGCTGTATTTTTAGTTAATCCAACAACGGCATGTTTAGACGCAGTGTAAGCAGCTCCTGCTCGTGCACCATATAAGCCACCAGCGGAAATATTATTGACAAAGACACCATGTCCTTGGGCGAGGAAAATGTCTGTTGCCATACGCATGGAGCGCATCACGGCTGTTGTATTAACCGCAAATACTTTATCCCAACGTTCATCAGAAATTTCCCCGACTGGCTCCATACCATCCATGATACCGGCGTTATTGACTAAAATATCTAATTGACCAAAGTACCTTTTTGTTTCATCAAATAAACGTTGTAAGTCTTCTGTTGATGCGACATTTGTTTGAATGGCAAAAGCTGTACCCCCAGCCGCTTGAATGCCTTCCACCACAGCTTGGGCACCTTCTATATTTAAATCTGAAACGACAACCTTAGCACCCTCTTTTGCATAACCCTCTGCTATAGCTTTCCCCATACCTGAAGCTGCACCTGTGACAATGGCTACTTTACCTTCTAATCTCATCTCAAAGACCTCCTCATACTATTTTTTTATAGATATTGAACATCTGTTCATTAAAATCATATAATAAATATGAAAGCGATTTCAATATGCAAAATATCTGGATGTGTTGAGTAATCAACACTTTTGGAAAAACTGTTTACTTAGGAGCTGAAAAAAATGTCTACAACAGATTTACGAGTTATTAAAACAAAGCAAGCCTTACACTCAGCTTTATTGACACTGCTTAGTCAAAAGCCATTGGAGCAGATTTCTATTGCGGAAATATGTAGAGAGGCCAAGGTGAATAGGGGGACATTCTATTTGCATTACGAGCAAAAAGAAGGACTCTTTGAAGAATACTTTCAAGAGATTATGGAGGATTTATACCAGTCCTACGAAGAACCTTACCGTGCCGTGACAACATTGGATACACACCAACTAGATCCAGACACAATTCGTATTTTTCACCATATTGAACGCTTTAAAATGTTTTATCGAATTGTGTTTTCCAAAAACGTTCCATTAACGTATTATTACATGCTGTTTGATGGAATTTACTCATTGCTAAAGAGAGATATCACCCTGCATCACGAACATCAAATGACAGCATCGATTTCAATTGATTATTATAGCGCCTACCAAGCAAATGCGATTATCGGACTCATTATCCAATGGTACCGTGGCGACTTTAGCGACAGCGTGACCGTCTTAAATCAGCAGCTAGCTGCCATACTGAAAAATGTTCGAAATGGTGGGTAGAGCAGAAAGAGGTGAATAAAACGCAGAAAGTGATGGATCGAGCATGAAAAGAGGTGGATAAAATGCTCAAAAGGGATAGCCCCCCACTCTGTCCATCACCGAAGGAACAGAGCCTAGGGGCTATAAAATACAACTAACTAGAACTCTTAGCAAGTGCGGGTTTTATTGCTACGGTCACTGTAGCGATTGTCAGAGTGACAAGTATGATGATACCTAAGGAGCTACTATTTTGTAGCAAATTATCGGCACTTCCTCCGAAAATAATGGTGTAATAGCCATCGGCACCGTAAGAAGCGGGTAGCATAGCAGCTATTTGCTTGTAACCTTCAGATAGCATGGTTTTCGGAACGAGTACTCCAGAGGTTACTAGTTGGAGGGATAGGGCACAAATATTGAAGACCATGCCGATATTTCCAAAAAGAATGACGAAAACCTGGGCTAGGCAAAGGAAAGCTAGGAACATCACAGATTGGAAGAGATAGATGGATAGAAAGCTTTCATTGCTCGAAATAGTAAATAGATGCATTAAACCGATTGTAAGGAATGGTAAAGTAAGAGCTACTCCAACATTGAGCAGCTGTCGTGCAAAGAACAATTGCCATTTTGAGAGAATACTTTGTACCTTTTGTGCGGCTTGCTGATGTTGCATAATCATCACCATTGCCCCTACAAAGGAGGATATAATGACCATAAGTGGGATAAAGTTTGCAGCAAACCCCTTCACATCATTCGTTTTAAGAATAGTAGCATCGACGGCGTGATCTTTAATTGACATCATGGTTGTATGGACAGATGCGTTTATTTGCTGGGAGGTATTTTGCTCAAAAGGAAGCTGTGCAAATTGTTGGGAAAAAACCTCGATTGCCTGATTTTGTTGTAATGGGTAGAGCATTCGGTTCATTTCTTCTGTTAATTGCTTAGCGACACTATCCATCATGTTTTTGGCCATACTAGCATTGGCCTGATTAATCGAATAGATGATTTCTGCTTTTTCTCCAGTCTGAAGTTGATTCGTAAAATTTGCGGGAATTTGCATAATCATATTAATTTGGCGTTCATTTAGGGCATGCTCTGCTTGCTTCAACGAGGAATATTTTTTTACCGTAAATGGAATGTTGTCCTCCATATCCTTTACAATTTGTTGTCCCATCCCCGTATCTTCCACAACGAAGCCTATCGATAATTCATCAGCTCGCTCATTGACACCGTCATAGGCTGTCATCCAAATTGTAAAGAAAATTAATTGGAAGGCAATCGCAGCAACAATGCCAATATATGTTTCACGAACGCTCAATAAAGTTTGTAAACCTTTCATTGTTAAACTACCCCTTTATAAAGTAAGTACTTACTTGCATCGGAAGGAAAAATTTTTTCTAGGAAACGAGTCCCCTAGAAAAAATAGCAACACTTGTCTGTAATAGTTCTTCGGTTGGTATGTCAGACACCATAGTACCAAGACGTGCACGTGACATAAAATGGCCAAAGTTAAGCGCAATAAGCGATAATGCGGCAGCTTCAAAATCAACCTCTCTTATCTTCCCTCGCTGTTGCATTTCTTGAAAGTACTGGCAGAGTTCCTTTTTGATCAAAAGAGGGATATTTGCAATTTCCTCACTGATTTCAGGAAACTGAATGGACTCCTTAAAGCCAATCATCACCAAATCTTTAATCGACATTAAGAATTCAAAATGCTTTAAAGAAAAGTTTAATAAATCCTTTTCTAATTCCCACGTAACATTTTGATGGATCTCCTGTTGTAAAAGAGGATAATACGAAAATTGTTCAACTATGGCTTTCAAGAGGCCACGCTTATTGCCAAAATGGCGGAAAAGTGTAACTTCATTGACGCCTGCTAATTCAGCAATCGTTTTCGTTGTTGCGGCAGTATAGCCCTTTTCGCTAATCAATTGTAGAGCAGCTTCGATGATTCGTTCTGCGGTTCCCTTTGTTGTCAAACATAAACTTCCTTTCATGCAAGTAATCACTTACATGCTAACACAGTGCATGCTTCTCTGCAACATAATAATCCATTTCAATGAAATAATCGTCAACAAGAATATTGACAACTATATCGACGACTGATATATTTTATTTGTATCGGCTGACGATATATTGGTGGACGATATAAAGGGGGATTGTATGACACAGGAGCATCCGCCGTTAACTGAAGGCGTATATTATATTTTATTAGCTTTATATGAGCCTAGACATGGTTATGGCATTATGCAATTAGTAGAGGAAATGAGCAGTGGGCGAGTACGCTTAGGCGCTGGTACCATTTATGGGGCCATTAAAACTTTGCTAGAACGAGGCTGGATTGAGGCGCTCGACGATGACGGTCGAAAGAAAGAATATGTAATTACAGAAACTGGAGAAAAGGTAGTTGAATACGAAATTTTAAGATTAAGGGAACTTTTTGACAATGGTATCCGTATAACGAGAGGAGCTGAATAATATGCATACATATCGATTAGTGATTAATCCATATGCATTTGTCCTATTATTCTCATTCCCATTATATAGGCTTATACGTGTACGCAATCGATTGAAGAAAGAGCTAAATATATTTTCAGATTAGTGGACGTCCATTATTTTCTGGGAAATCAGAAAATAGTGAAAGAACTTCCTATAAGGGGTGAGAGGATGGAAAAAAGAATTTACCGTTTTTTTGTAGATTATGAAAAGGAAGAACGGTGGGTCAATGAAATGGCAGATCGGGGGTGGAATCTTAAAAAAGCAATTGTAGGTTTTTTTGTTTTTGAAAAAGGAACACCACAACAATATATTTATCGAAATGAATTTGTGAATAGGAAATCGAAGGATTATTTTGAGTTTCTAGAGATGATGAATATAGAATGTGTGTACAAATTCGGTGGTTGGGCATATTACCGAAAACCAAAGGCAGAGGGGCCATTTGAATTATTCTCAGATACTACCTCTAAAATTAGCTATATAAAATCGATGAATCGTATTTTTATCGTACTGTTGCTAGTCAATATAGTGGCGGGTCTTTATAATCTTTCGTTAGGAACGTGGGGGCCATCTTTAAAAGTAGTCAACACCAGTGTAGGGTGTTTAAATTTTATCGTATCCATAATGGTGTGTATCTCTATTTTAAAAAATGCAAACCGTAAAAAAAGATTGAAGGAAAATTTACATATATTCGAAGGGTAAGGAGGATGACAACATGACTTTACAGTTACAGCATGTCACGAAGAAGTATAAGGATTTTACGGCTGTAGATGGATTGGATTTTACGATTGAAAAAGGTGAAATCTTTGGTCTAATTGGCCAAAATGGTGCGGGGAAAACAACCACTTTCCGTATGATCTTAGATTTACAGGAGACAACAGCAGGTACAATTACATGGAATGGTCAGCCAGTTAATGCGATTAACCGAGATGTCCTAGGATACTTACCAGAGGAAAGAGGTATTTTCCCAACGATGAAAGTCGAGGAGCAGTTATACTTTTTTGGTGAGTTACGTGGGATGAAAAAGGCGGAGCTGAAAAAGGAAATTGATTTTTGGATTCAACGTTTTGAGCTGGAGGAAAAACGTAAAGATAAGGCTGAAACGCTATCAAAGGGAAACCAGCAAAAAGTACAGCTTATTGCCAGCTTTATCCATAAACCTGAATTTTTAATTTTAGATGAACCGTTTAGTGGATTGGACCCGGTTAATAAAGACTTATTAAAGGATGCCATTCTCCTTTTAAAGGAACAGGGTACAACCATTTTGTTCTCTAGTCACCAAATGGATAATGTTGAGGAACTTTGTGATCACTTATGCCTATTAAAAAGAGGTGTTTCGTTATTCTCTGGTAGTCTACTAGATTTAAAGAAGCAATATGGCAAAACAAAACTGGCCGTAAGAACAGATTGGTCAACCACACAGCTATTGGCGTTAGAAGGCGTCAAGGAAGTACGTGTAGAGAAGGAACAAACCGTTCTTACATTAGTGGATGAAAGCTATGCCCAAAGTATTTTTGAGCAGCTTTCCAATGGGAAGTATATCGAAAAATTCAGCTTGGATTATTTATCATTAGATGAAATCTTTAAAGATAAGGTAGGTGGCAATGTTGTCGAAGTTTAATTTATTAATGAAACAATTATATAAATCAAAAATAAAATCAAAATCCTTTATTTTAATGACATGTTTATATGTACTTGTAATGTCTGTAGCTGTTTTCTGGTCTGAAATTAAAGAGCTTTTTACAGGTGATGATGAAGCACAGCAAATTGCCATTATCAATGATACGTCCGCTGATTTAAGTGGTATCTTTGTTTCCAATGGGGACATGGCTTTTATCCAAGATGAAAAGGATATACCGGCACTTGAAAAAAAGGTAAAGGACGGCAAGCTAGATGCCATTGTGACAATTAAGGATCAAGGCGGTCAGCTACAAGCAGAAATTGCTACGTTTACACCATTGAAATTAAACGATCAATCGACATTGTCATCCTTATTGCAATATGCTGGTCAGCACTATGCGGTTCAGCAATTATCACTATCACCTGAACAGGCAGCACAAATTATGGCCGCTCAAACGACGATTTCCACTAAAAACTTAAATGAGGAATCAACGGGTGGGAAAAGTGAAGAAGAAAAGCAATCAGGCTTAGTTGTTTCCTATGCAGTTGGGATTTTAATTTATTTCTTTATTTCTACATTCCTATCTATGATTACGACTGAAATTGCCTCTGAAAAAGGCTCACGAGCAATGGAAATGCTTTTAGTAAGTGTCAAGCCAACTACTCATTTTAAAGCAAAAATTGCAGGTGTATTATTACTCGCTTTAACACAGATGGGTATTCTTGCAGCAGTATTCTTCATCTATGCTAAACTCGTAAAAGGCGGAATTGTTTGGGATATGGCGGCTAACATTGTCAAAGAGCTGTCAGTTGGTTACGTTATCTATGCCATTGTATTCTTATTGCTAACGGTTATCCTATATCTTATCATTGGCGCATTATTCGGCTCATTAGTATCGAAAGTTGAAGAAGCAGGTCAAGTATTAATGCCGGCCATGATTATTACGATTATCGGCTTCTATGTCATGCTAACAGGGATGGGTAATCCAGATACAATCATCATTAAAATATTCTCTTATATCCCGTTAACATCAGGAATGATTATGCCAATGAGGATAGGTGCTACAGATATCGGGGGTATAGTGCCATTGCTATCTCTAGGTATTTTAATCGCAACGATTATAGTCGTGTACCTATTTAGTTTATCGTTCTATAAACGCAGTGTACTGACATATAGCTCAGGCGGTGTCATTCAAAAAATAAAAACAGTATTAAAGGTAACAACTTAAGTGTTAAGCAGCTACACGATGATGTAGCTGCTTTTGGTCGTTCCATACCAATGATAGAAAACAATGTAAAGGAATTTGCGTAATCAGTCGAATTTTGTTTAGAAAGAAGCTATAATTTAAAAAAGAGCAGAAATTGGTTTTGTCTTTCATCGTAATGAAACCTTTTTCCAAGGTAATCGTAAGTAAATTGTAGAGATAAATTGCAGGGGGTAAAACGTATGTCTGAATTCAACAATGATCTTTTAAAATCCAAGGACCCATTCGCTTCTGAAAATCCTTTATTACAGCCTAATCCACTTATGCAACAAGAGCCTGAACAAAAGCCGGTACTTGTTTCTGAGCAAGAGCTATCACAAATTGCGCAAAACCAGCTTATGCTAAAGAAAGATCCAGAGGTTCATGCACTTGCTCAACGCATTGATGTTAAAGATCAAATCGCCATGCTAGAGCTTGGTAAGGAAACAGCAAGTGGCATTTCTACTTTTTCAGATAAAATGCTGGCTACTATGAAGTCCAGCAAACTAGAAGAATCGAGTGTCCTATTAAATAATTTGAATAAAATTATGGATAAATTTGATCCTCAAGATTTTTCAGAGGAGAAAAAGGGTGGCTTCATCTCCAAGCTCTTTAATAAAGGAAAAGAGCAATTGGAAAGATTCCTATCTAAATATGACAGCATGAATAAGGAAGTAGATGTGATTTACCGTGAAATTCAAAAATATGAAGGTGAAATGAAGCGTAATACAATTGATCTTGAAAATCTATATGATCAAAATTTAAATTACTTCCAATCTTTAAGTAAATTTGTTGCTGCAATTGAAGTAAAGATAGAAGATGTTCGTTCAACATTACCAGCCCTTGAGCAAAAGGCTCAAACTGGCGATCAATTAGCAGCAATGGAATATGAAACAATGCTACGTGCAGTGGAATTATTAGAGCAACGTCGCTATGATTTAGAAATGGCGCAGCAAGTATCATTCCAATCCGCACCTCAAATACGTTTAATGCAACAAGGTAATAACCATTTAATTGCGAAAATTAACTCAGCCTTTGTGACGACAATCCCTATTTTCAAACAAGGTTTAATTCATGCAGTTACTTTAAAGCGTCAAAAGCTTATTTCCGATTCTATGAGTGAGCTAGATCGTCGTACGAATGAAATGCTCGTGCGTAATGCTGAAAACATTAGTAAAAACAGCGTGAATATTGCACGTGCTGCAGGCAGCCCAAGCATAAAAATTGAAACAATTGAAACAACATGGCAAACGATTATGACTGGTATTCAAGAAACAAAGCAAATTCAAGCTGAAACAGCCAGAAGTCGTGAAGAGGGTCGTAAACGTATTGAACGTTTGCAATTAGAATATGAAAAATTGAAAAAAATGTAATAATGGAAGCTTCTTGTAGAAAACGTTGCAAGAAGCTTTTTTATTTGTATGTGTTATATGTTCTTTGACAAAAAGTAAAATACTGATTATGATAAAATTAAATGAGAATGATTATCAAATAAAAAAGGAAGCGAACAGATGTTATACAAAGCTTTACGATTACATGAAATAATTCGTGGAGGAGTGAAATGATGACCAATAAAATAAGTTCCTCTACATTGTCGTATGAGCCTTTTGAAGATGGAACGCTTGCTCTTAGCGCAGCTGAAACTTTAATGCTTATTCCACAAAGCCGTTATTTAGAGTTATTGCAAAAAGAAAAAGTGTACAGTGCTAGACATACCGATTTAGATAAAAAGCAAAATGGAATAGAACAAGAATGCAAAATATTAAAAAAACAAAATGCAGCACTTACAGAGGACTTGCAAAAATCAAAGCAGCAAAACATAGTCCTTCAAAAAAAAGTAACGGAATATAATTGCGTGGTAGAGGAAATGCAGGTGCTACGACAACAAAATACGGAGCTACTAATTGAATTAAGTAAATATACGTCTTTGTCGAGGGAGTCACTAACAGGACCACTTAAGTCAATGATAAAAAATATGCGAGAGCAGGGGGTTGGCATAAAGGAAATTCATATACGCATCAAACGCCAAATCAATCCAGATATTAGCTATAGTACAGTGCGCAAATATATCTCCGAGCTAGAATCAGAGCAGAAGGATGGACGGTGATAGAAGTAGTTAAGAAATTTGGCATTTACAGTTGCCACTCAAAGCCCTATAATGAGTCTATTCTTTAACTAGTTTAACATTATGTGAGGTCGCTATTGATTTCACTAAGAGTAGGAGCGTTAGTGGCAATGTCAAATGAGAAAAAAGGGGTTTTGGCGGCATTTTTTGCCTATGCCTTTTGGGGTGCCTTTCCTCTCTATTGGAAACTACTTGAACATGTACCAAGTATGGAGATTTTATTATCCCGAGTGATTTGGTCGTTTGTCTTTACTGTACTGGCTGTCATCGTATTTCGAATGCGTAAAGACCTTATAGCGGACTTAAAATATTTATGGTCACATCAAAAGCATTTCTGGCAGCTTGCGGGTGCTTCCTTCGTCATTTCAATGAACTGGTACTTGTATATTTGGGCAGTTACCCATAACCATTTAATTGAAACAAGCTTAGGCTATTATATAAATCCGCTCTTGTCTGTTATTTTTGGAGTGATTTTCTTTAAAGAATCGCTAAGTCGCGCACAATGGGTAGCGACAGGAATTGCCTTTCTGGCCGTTATTATTTTAACGATTAGTTATGGCTCTGTGCCATGGGTAGCACTGTTAATTGCGCTATCTTTTGCTATATACGGCGTATTGAAGAAGAAAATTACACTGGATGCTACAAGAGGATTAGCTATTGAAACATTATTGATCCTACCATTTGCCTTAGGCTATTATGTTTATCTATTTTCAACCCATCAAGCTTCGTTTTTACATGTTGACGTAAAAACAGATATTTTGATGATTTTCAGTGGTTTAGTAACAGCTGTACCACTCATCCTATTTGCAAAAGGTGCACAAAATATTCCATTATATTTATTGGGCTTTATCCAATACGTTTCACCAACCATTGTTTTGATTTTGGGTATTGTACTGTACAAAGAGCCATTTAGTCAGACAGAGCTTTTAGCATTTAGCATCATTTGGGCAGCATTATTACTATTCTCAGGTTCCAAGATTATAGAAACGAGAAAAGCCCATCATAAATCAGTAGACTTGTAGAATTTTCTACAAGTCTTTTTTCTTATTTGCACAATATTGAGCCGCACCTTTACAATTTAGTCAGCATATAGTAAGATGATGTCAATAATTAGATAACAATGATATAAAATGAGAGGTGCTTTTTGTGAGTGCGGTAGGTTCTAACTAGGTAAAAATTAAATGAAATAAATGATATGGCGACAGGGGATATATGTCATGAACAGACCCCTTATTTGGTCATGGATTTATTTCAAAACCTATGTAGATACCTACAATACTTTATCAAGCGGTGCATATATGGATGAAACTTCAGAAAATGAGGTTTTATTTGTAGTGCTATGAACACTCGCCTTTTGAAGATAGAGCTGTGGGGATTCCTCACAGCTTTTTTTATTTTGTTTAACACTTCATTGCTATCTAATATTGGGTAGGTATCTTCATGAATGATAAAAATCAGAATGAGGAGCATAAATAAATGAATTTTACTACTCTTGAGAAGTTACAATACCAAGAATTAAAAGATATCGTTAAATCCTATTGTGTAAGTGGGTTGGGGAAACAGTTATTAGATAAATTAATGCCCAGCTCAAACTTAGCAATTGTAAAAACTCGCTTGAATGAAACAACTGAGGCCCGTGTAATCGTAGATGCGGAGGGTCATGTACCATTTTTAGGTGTATCCAATATTGAGCATATCATGACCAAACTGGCAAAAGGGATGATCTTGGACCCCAGTGAGCTCATCAGCATGTCGGACTTTTTAAGAGGCTGTCGTAACATTAAAAAATTCATGTTAGATAAAGAATTTTTTGCGCCAGTTCTTTCATCTTACGCGAATTCAATGGCCGAATTTAAAAATGTGGAGGAAGAAATAAACTTTGCTATAAAAGCTAATCGTGTCGATTCAGCTGCTAGTCGAGAATTAAAGCGGATTCGTCATCATATCGAAACGACAGAGGAAAAAATAAAAGAACGCTTAACAAAATTCCTCAACAACAGTGCCAACAAAACGTATATACAGGAGTTCTTTATTAGTCAAAAGGATGATCGCTATACGATTCCAATTAAGGCTTCCTATAAAAATCATGTACAGGGGACGATAGTGGAAATCTCCTCAAAAGGGGCAACCGTTTTTATGGAGCCAAGTATTGTGGCTAAATTAAATGGAGAATTAGCTACTTTAAAGGCTGAAGAAGCGGTGGAGGAGTATCAGATATTAGCATCTTTATCAGGGCTTTTAATGGATCATCTTCACGCCCTCCGTATAAATATGGAGTTGATTAGCCAATATGATATGGTCTTTGCTAAAGCAAAATTTAGTAAACAAATTGGTGGCATGGAGCCACGCTTAAATGATTATGGCTACATTCAAGTAATCAATGGCAGACATCCTTTATTACCAGGAAACGCTGTACCACTTCAATTTACGATAGGGAAAGATTACAGGAGCTTAATTATTACTGGACCAAATGCTGGTGGCAAGACGGTCGTGTTGAAAACAATTGGCTTATTAACATTGGCGACAATGTCAGGCTTTCATATTGTGGCAGATGAGGGCACTGAATTGGCTATATTCGATCATATCTTTGTTGATATAGGTGACAATCAAAGTATGGAAAATGCGTTAAGTACGTTTTCATCCCATATGAAAAATCTCTCCGACATTATGAGAGCATCCAATAATCATACACTATTAATATTGGATGAGATCGGCAGTGGTACTGAGCCGAATGAGGGTGCAGCACTGGCTATTGCGATTTTAGAAGAGTTCTATCAAATGGGCTGTATCACAGTAGCGACAACACATTACGGAGAAATTAAACGATTTTCAGAGATGCACCCAGACTTTATGAATGCAGCTATGCGATTTAATAGTGAAACATTAGAGCCTTTGTATCAGTTAATGATTGGCACGTCTGGAGAGAGTAATGCACTTTGGATTTCTAAAAAAATGAATGTCCGTGCAGAGGTTTTACAACGAGCGCAAGATTATATGAATCATAAGGATTATCAGCTGACTCGTGTGCAGGATAGTAAAATTCGAAAGCCGAAAGTAGAGAAAGCTGGCAGGGCAGCCATCATTGAATTTGCCAAGGGGGACCGAGTGAAATTATTGGATCATGATGATGTCGGGCTTGTTTATCAAGAAATGAATCAGTTCTATAATGTCACTGTGTACTATAAGGGTGAGATGCTAGAAGTTCATGTGAAACGACTTGCATTAGAGCTACCGGCAACCGAACTATACCCTGAAGGATATGATCTTGAGACTTTATTTGTCGACTATCAAGAACGTAAGCTTCAGCATGATATAGAGCGTGGTTCCAAAAAAGCATTGCGCAAAATTCATAAGCAAATAAAAGAAGATCATCAGCAGTAAGAACAAGGGATTGCACGAAGTAGTGCAATCCCTTTACTAGTAGGAATTAGAATCAATTTGTGCCCTAATTGTCATATAGACTTCTTCAATTTTGCGTTTATAAGGTAAATCAACTAAATCCAGTGAATCAGTGTAAGCCATTTTCGCAATGTCATAGGCGGTTGTAAGTTCCCCGAAATGTGCATAGCAAAGGGCCTTATAGGAAAAGCATTCATTTAAGCCTAAAATATCATATGGATGGCTGACAAAATTAGGTGCTTTTTGAAAATGCTCAAATACAGCTCTAGCCTCCTCATAACGACCGAGTAAATATAGGGACTTTCCTTTTTCCGCATAATAATAGTTTGAATCCAAAATATCTAAATCCTCATGCTTCAACTTATTAAAGCTCTCAATTTCGATTAATGCCTGCTCATAATTAAACATGTAATTATTATTATAATGTGCTCGTAAAATAAAGATGAAAGCATCTACTAGTGCGCGCTCAGCAAAAGCCCGATATTGCTCCAGCTTCATAAACATATGCTCTGCTTGTTCAAAGTCATGGTCAATCATCGCGCAATACGCTCCTATACGATACATATCATCAATTTTATAAAACAGCTGATTTTTATGAGCATTCGTAATCGTCTCGTTTATTAATTTTTTCCCTTCTTCATGTTCTCCGATGGCAAGCTGTAAAATGCTTGTATAATACGCCATTAATAAAGCGTCACGAGAATCAAGCTGATAATCCTCTTGTTTGATAATTTCTTGTGCCTGTAAAATACAGGCATAGGCCAGGTCATATTGACGTTTTCCCGCTAATATGGACATTTGCAGGATGAATGTTTTGAACCAATGGCTAAGTAAATTAATTTCTTTAAAGATAGTGCGCGCTTGTAGGAGGGATGTTTCCCATGAAGTTAATCCTGCTTCATACTGTGTGACAGCGTATATATACAATAAACGGCCTGCTTCATAACTATGAGGAAGTCCCTCGACTGATGGCTTGATTAAATCAACAATTTCTTGATAGCGAACTATGTCTCCCCATTTTACCTCTGCAAATAAAATTTCCACCTGCTCTAAAAGTGAACGAATGGATGAGGGTGCTACTTCTTCGAGTAATTCACTAGCCTTGACACCTAACCGTTCAGCAATATAGTCCAGGCTTTCCATAGAGGGCTTGGCCTTTTCATTTTCTATTTGACTTAGCATTCCTTTTGTTAGACGATCACCGGCAAGCGCCTCTAATGTTAATTTTTTTTCTTTCCTTAATTTGCGAATTCGTGCGCCTAGAGAGTTCACTGCCTCGCCTCCTTTTGTTTAATTATATTAAACTTTTTCTTGCGTGAAAAGAGGAAGCTATGGTATATTTTGTTTAATAAAATTAAACTTTTTAATTCAACTAAAAAATGGAGGGGTTTTTAAGATGAATGAAACGGAGAAATTAAGAAAGGCGACCTATCATTTATGGACTTTTACAGCGAGTAAAATGATTGCCATGTTAGGGGCAAATGTCATGGCGTTTGGTTTTAGCCTGTATATATTAGCCATGACAGGGTCAGCCATGAGCTTTGCGACCAATATGATTTGTTCTGTGTTACCTCGTGCTCTTGTAGCACCCTTGGCAGGTTATGTAGCGGATAATTTTTCAAAAAAACGAACGATTTTATTAGCACAGGCAGGAACCATTTTGACCGTAGGGGGATTACTGATTTATACAGAAACGGTAGGGATGTCGGTTTATGCTATTTACATAGCTACAGTCTTTAATACAATATGTTCCGCATTTTCTGGGGTCACGTTTTCATCTGCAATTGCTACACTTGTAAATCCAGAACGTTTACAGCGCGCGATGTCATTTAATCAATTATCAATGTCGGTGGCTGCCATTGGGGGACCAGTCATTGGCGGCATGATGTATGGATTTTTCAATATTGATATATTTTTAATGGTAAATATTGTAGCGTATATCATGGCGTTTTGCTTAGAGGCAACAATGGATTTTAAACTCTATAGTACTAGAGGGGAAGATGTGAAGAAGGAGAAGGTGTGGGAAGGGCTTAAAGGTGGCTTCCATTATATTAAACAACGAAAAGTTATAAAAACAATCATGTGGGTGGCATTATGGATTAATCTATTTTTTTCTGCGATTGCCGTTGGAGGAACATATATTATTATTGAATTGCTGAAAGTAAAATCAACGCATTTTGGTTTTATAGAGGCATCAGGAGCAGCAGGTATGCTGATAGCCTCTCTTTATTTTGCAACAAGACCAGAAGTCAAAGCGCCATTACGTTTCTCAAAAATAAGCTTATTACTGTTAGCAGGTAGTCTCGCCTTAGCAATCATTCCGTTAGTCACGAATTTTTCCTATATCGCGATTGTAATTTTCTACCTAATCATTTACTTTATTTTTGCCATTTTTGAAATGGGGATAAATATGCCAATAGGGGTGTATATGCAAAAAATCATCTCAGAAGAATTCCGCGGACGCGTTTTCGGTCTAATGGAAACAATGGCAATGTCTATGATGCCAATTGGTATGGTTGTTTATGGCGTATTATATGATGCAATACCGGCCACAATCATTTTACCTGTTACGAGTGTCATTATCATTACCATTTCACTTGTGATGCTACGCACTTCCATTTTAAAAGAAGCACATCCAGAGTATTATGAAAAAGAAGGCATAACAAAAAGTGTCCCTCATTCAACAACATAAATGCATGTCTGACTATAGACAAAAGGTATCGTGACGTAAATGCTCGATACCTTTTGTCATTTTTTACTATAGGAGTATTATTAAGTACCTGCCATAGTAGAGATCAAAGGCTTTACTTTATTAATGGGCTTAACGATCCTCAATGACGATATAGGTAGCTTGAATCGGGCCATGTACACCAACGATTAAAATCATTTCGATATCTGCTGAGTTACTAGGACCTGTAATGAAATTAATACAGGAAGGAATTTTCTCTCCGTTGTTGATTTTTTCACGAATCCACCGTGCTGCTTGTGTCATACGAGGCACCATTGTACTTTTTGGGATTAAAATGATCGATTTTTCTGGTAAGAAGCTAATACTTCTTCCTTGATCTCTACTGCTAAAAAGTACAGCCGTCCCAGATTCAGCAAGTGTCATCTCGCTAATAGTAATGCCTATATTGGCTTTTTCTGCATGTAGGATATTTTCCTGTGGTTGCTGTGAATTCCATTCATAGTACTGAATATTAGACTGTGGCCATTTTTCTGTCATTAATTCAGATAGTCCGAATTCTTGAAATCGCTCGTCCCTAGAACTAATGATGGATTGTCCGCCATATTGGTCCACAACAGATTGCAAATCTTGAGAAAGCTTGGCACAATTGGAAATCACAATATTCGTATGAATATTGGCGCATTGTTTCATGAAAATCTCTAGTAATTCGTCTCTCGTGGCATCTTTTAATGTACGATTTTGTGGTTGATACTGCCACGTGGGGCGTGGAAGCGTTGTAATAGGGGAACGCCCTAACTGCTGTGCAATGTTTGCTAAAAAATTCTCTCGATGCTGAATGGTACCAGTCATGATTCCTCATCTCCTTTTGTGCGGTGCTTCATCCAATTTCGGAAACTGTTTTTATTCGGTGCAGGGAAATCCCGTGCTTCAGTCCATGCTTTTAAAGGACCTGGACCTTTAGTAATCGTATGGTCATTCGTGAAGGGAGCCATTGCAGGAGCGGCCATTTTTGTAGCCATCTTATACAAGGTAGGGGAGGATGCTCCTAAGCCAAATGCCTTCATTAGTAGCTTTTCGGAAACGGGTGCTTTGCCTTCATTTTCAACAATGACCTGACGATGTCTATGAATAAGCTGATGTAAAGGTATTTTTACAGGGCAAGCATCCGTACAGGCACCACATAGCGTTGAGGCATAGGGGAGCTCTTTAAAATCATCATAGCCTCCTAATAACGGAGAGAGTACTACACCAAGCGGACCCGAGTAGATAGAGCCATACGTATGCCCACCGACATGACGATAAACAGGGCAAGCATTGACACAGGCGGCACAGCGAATGCATTGTAAGATAGGCTGAAATTCGCCACCAAGAATGGCTGAGCGACCATTATCCACTATGACTAAATGGAATTCCTCAGGCCCATCTGTATCACCCTCGTCTTTAATTCCTGTAAGCGTAGTAATATAGCTTGTCAGCTTTTGCCCTACAGCACTACGTGTTAATAAGCTTACGAGAACCTCCATTTCTTCAAAGGTAGGAACAATTCTTTCCATTCCCATTACAGTGACTTGAGTTTTTGGCAGAGCCGTAACTAAATCAGCATTGCCTTCATTGGTGACTAGCGTAATCGATCCACTTTCAGCAATGGCAAAATTACAGCCTGTTATACCGATATCGGCAGTTAAATATTCATCGCGTAGTTTTTCACGCACATAAAGAGCAAGCTCCTCGGGCTTTTCCGATTGAGTGTAGCCCTGTTTTGCTTTAAACACATCTCGAATTTGCTCCTTATTTTTATGCAGAGCAGGAGCTACAATATGGGATGGGGGCTCGTGATCAGCAACTTGCAAAATGTATTCACCTAAGTCCGTTTCGATCACTTCACAGCCTAGTTCCTCTAATGCAGCATTAAGGTTTATTTCCTCGGTTACCATCGATTTTGACTTCACAATTTTAGCAGCATTTTTCTTTTTCGCAATATCTTGAATATAGGCTGTTGCTTCTTGTGCAGTTTGAGCAAAGAAAACATGTCCGCCTCTTTTGGCAACATTGTCACTTAATTGGTATAGATAATAATCAAGATTTTCTAAAACATGTTTCCGTATTTCCTCTCCATGTGAACGCCATTCCTCCCAATCTCCAAGTTCCTGAGTTTGTTGTAGACGACGTGTTTGAAAGCGGTCCTGAGCTCTGGAAACAGCGCTACGCATAAATTGATTTTCAAGCTCTTTTGTGACACGGTCCTGAAAGCGATTATTACTAGTTTTCATGGCCATGAATGTTCCTCCTTCTATCGGCAATTTAAAACCTCTGCAATGTGCATTACTTTAATTGGCTTTCCTTGGCGATGAATACGACCACCCATATTGATTAAACAGCCAGCATCTGCTCCGATTAAATAATCCGCCCCTGTCTCTTCTACATGGTGGACCTTTTCTTGAACCATTTCGCCAGATATATTGCCCATTTTGACAGAGAATGTGCCACCAAACCCACAGCACCTATCTTTTCCTGGGAGCTCCACATACTGCAAACCATCGACATTTTGTAATAACTTTATAGGAGCCTCATTCACTCCAAGGAGGCGAGTCATATGGCAGGAAGTATGGTATGTAGCTTTGCCCTCTAAATGGGCTCCAACATCCTCTATCTTTAATACATGGACAATAAATTCAGTAAACTCATACGTTTTGGCTGCCAATGCCTTTGCTTTTGATGCCCATAGAGGGTCTCCCTTAAAAATCTCTGGATATTCCTTAAACATATAAACACAAGAACCAGAGGGGGAGACGACGTAATCAGCATGCTCGAAGGCAGTAATCATTCTTTTCATCGCATTTTTGGATTCTTTCACATAGCCACTATTATAGGCGGGCTGTCCACAGCAAATTTGTTGCTCAGGAAAATCAATTTCACAGCCAAGTCTTTCTAACACTTCCACAACAGATTTCCCTATATCTCCCTGAAACATATCCACTAGGCAAGTAGCAAAGAGAGTTACTTTCATATGCATCGCTCCTTTTTATAAACAACAGGTCATCAGATGACTTTTGGTTATATGTATCATACTACAAACTTTTCAAAGAAAGAAGATGTTTTGATGGAATTTTCAGAAAAAATAAAACAACCTAGTCGAGAGCTAGGCTGTTTTAAAGCAGGTTGGATTCCGTTGTTTCAAAATATTGTAATAGAACCTTTTCAACATTGCTTAAATGAGAGGTCATCGCCTGTTTGGCCAATTCTTCATTTTGCTGTTGAATAGCAAGGAAGATTTTCATATGTTCCTCATATAGTTGCTCGCTTGTTGTTTTTTTAGAGTACAACCAAATGCGGCGTGTTTCTTTCATTGTATCAATCATCAGCCCAGAAATTTGATCTAGAATGGTAGCAAGTAGGGGGTTTTGGGAGGCAGTTGCAATTGCCACATGAAATTGATAATCCACTTTTTCACCAAGTTCACCATCCCCATGGGCTTGCTTCATATTATCTAAGATTTGAACCATTACTTGAATATCCTGTTCTGTACGGTTGTTTGCGGCACTCGCAGCTGCGCCTACCTCAATGATTTTGCGAACTTCTAATAAACGGGCAATATCAAGTTTATTCGATAACATGGCTGTAGATAATGGAAAATCGAGTCTGTTTGGAGGCACACTCTTTACAAAAGTCCCTGAGCCTTGTTTGATTTCAATCAATCCCATTGCCTTTAAGGCAGAAAGCGCCTCTCGCACAGCGGAACGGCTAACTTGCAATTGTTCAGCAAGCTGTTCAACCGAGTCCAGTCGATCACCCGGCTTTAAAACACCACCTCTTATTTTTTCATGCAAAACTTCGGACACTTCTTCATAGATTTTTTTAGGTTTTATTTTTTTTAATTCCAAGGAGCTACACCTCTTTTTTCAATCAAATGCGCGTTTGTTATGAATATTATACATGAAGATCAGATAATTACTCCTGAATAGTGTATAAAAAACGGTGCATTGGCTAAAAAAATGAGATAGGTAAGCTTATTTAAAAATGTAGAATAATGGCGAATTTTGTTGACAGAAAATCAACAGCGGCGCATAATGCAGAAGTAGCTTATTAAGCTTTTTATATGTTTGGGAGGACTTTTCAGAAATCTCATCATTTTGCCATGAAACGTTCACAATCAGGAAGGGCGCAATTTATCAGTTTTTTTGGTACGATGGTTGCAGTAACTGTAAGGAGCGATCGAAAAATATGGGAACAGATATTAACGTATTTTTAGCTTTTGGTGCAGGGTTTCTAAGTTTTATTTCACCATGTACCCTCCCATTGTATCCAGCATTTTTATCGTACATAACTGGTATGACATTAGATGAGCTAAAATCAGAAAAAGGGATGCTACAAAAGCGTGCCATTTTCCACACACTATTCTTTTTACTAGGATTTTCAATTATTTTTATTATTATCGGACTAAGTGCCTCCTATGCGGCAGAGTTTTTCCTGAATTATCAAACTTTACTACGTCAGGTTGGTGCCATTTTAATCGTAGTATTTGGTTTAATGATTGTTGGATTGCTACAAATTGATTTCCTCATGAAGGATCGGAAGTTTCAATTTAAAAATCGACCATCTGGCTATTTGGGATCTGTTTTAATTGGTATTGCCTTTGCGGCAGGATGGACACCATGTACAGGACCAATTTTAGCTTCTATTATAATGTTGGCTAGTACAAACCCAGGCGCGGGCTTTAGCTATATGTTCGCCTATTATTTAGGGTTCGCAATCCCATTCTTTGTGTTATCGTTCTTTATTTCACGAATGACTTGGATTCGCACACATAGCCAAAAAATCGTGAAAATCGGTGGTTATATCATGATTGCCGTGGGTATCTTGTTATTCTTTGATGGATTAACGTATATTACTCGTATATTACAGCCTATTTTCGGTGGATTTACAGGCTTTTAATTTGTTAAACTAAAGAGGCATACCGTACTTTAACGTGGAGGGAGATGAACATGTGCCTACAGTTTTAGTAGTGGATGATACGCTATTTATGCGTGTTGCAATCAGTAATATGTTTTCAGAATGGGGTTATGACGTAGTAGGTAAGGCAGCAAATGGTAAAGAAGCTGTGGCTATGTATCGAGAGTTACAACCAGATTTAGTAACAATGGATGTAACGATGCCCGTTATGACTGGTATTGCGGCGGTAAAAAAAATTATCCCAGAATTTCCAAATGCAAAAATAATTATGGTAACAGCATTAGGCCAACAAAAGTTAATTGTAGAAGCGATTGAAAGTGGGGCGAAAGATTTTATTACCAAGCCCTTTGAGCCAGAAAGATTAAGAGCCGTGGCTGACCAATTACTTGGTCAAAATTGCTAATTTGACATTAGAGGAGGATCTTTTATGTTGAGCAATATCCCTTCTCACTATTATGTTATTGGGTCGACCATTATGGCCATTCTAATGGGTAGCTTTGTCATGGTTATACGTATGAGAGCTTCCAAAATGCCAACAAATGAGAAGAAAATTATTATTCCGCCCATCGCGATGTCTTCTGGTGCACTCATGTTTTTATTTGAACAATTCCGAGTACCACCGATGCAAATATTAGAAGCAGCCGCTGTAGGAATGGTGTTCTCGACAATTTTAATTGCCACTTCCAAATTTGAAGTGAAAGGTCGAGATATTTATTTAAAACGTTCAAAAGCATTCGTTTTTATATTATTTGGTTTATTAATATTCCGAGTAGTGGCTAAAATGGTTCTAAGCAGCTCCATCGATGTTGGTGAATTAGCAGGCATGTTCTGGATCCTAGCCTTCGCCATGTTAGTACCTTGGCGAATTGCCATGTTAATCCAGTTTAAAAAAATCAAAAAAACGATTCCCCAGCTACACTAGTGCTCAAACTAGTGTAGTTTTTTTATGCTTTAAATTCGGGAGGTGGGGCGAATTTGTTATGCATCGTGGAGGGTGAAACGCTCGAATTGACGGATAGGTTGCAGAAGTGGTGGATAGAACGCTCGAATTGACGGATAGGATTGCAAAAGTGGTGGATAGAACGCTCGAATTGACGGATAGGTTGCAGAAGTGGTGGATAGAACGCCCGAAGTGACGGATAGAACTGCAAAAGAGGTGGATAGAACGCCCAAAGTGACGGATAGAACTGCAAAAGAGGCGGATAGAACGCTCGAATAGACGGCTAGGATTGCAAAAGAGGTGGATAGAACGCTCGAATTGACGGATAGGTTGCAGAAGTGGTGGATAGAACGCCCAAAGTGACGGATAGGATTGCAAAAGAGGCGGATAGAACGCTCGAATTGACGGATAGGTTGCAAAAGTGGTGGATAGAACGCCCAAAGTGACGGATAGAACTGCAGAAATGGTGGATAGAACGCTCGAATTGACGGATAGGATTGCAAAAGAGGTGGATAGAACGCTCGAATAGACGGATAGGTTGCAAAAGTGGCGGATAGAACGCCCAAAGTGACGGATAGAACTGCAAAAGAGGTGGATAGAACGCTGCTCGAATTGATGGATAGGATTGCAAAAGAGGTGGATAGAACGCTCGAATTGACGGATAGGTTGCAGAAGTGGTGGATAGAACGCCAAAGTGACGGATAGAACGCTCGAATTGACGGATAGGTTGCAAAAGGGTGGATAGAACGCCAAATGAGGATGGTCCGCTCAAAGCAGTACCCCTAAAAAACGCAGCACAAGCTTGTGTGCTGCGTAGTTTTCTTTATTCAAATAAATGTTCGTAGGGGGCGATGTCAATTTGCATTTGCTCTAATTTTTTGCGTAAAAATTTGTGATCGCGTTTAGGTGTTGCTTGGATGTAGCCACGAATAATGAGGTCATTGTTAATGGCAGGTGCTTTTTCCTCTAAAGCAAGCTCGCCAATTTTCCCTGCAATCTTCTCCTTTGCTACTTGTCTAAAGAGCTCAGGGACAGGACTTACAAGCTCATAGAGTAACTCTTTTTCAGCTTGTCCCCATAAATGGATTGTTTTATCTAAATAAAATTCCTGCCAATCTAAATCAGACTTTCCATCCTGCTTTGGGAGTGCTTTTAAAAACTTGCGGAACATGAAAAAGCCGCCAATCGCCATCAATGAAATGAGGACAACCACCCAAAATAAAATAAACCATAAAAACCAACCTTGTAACAAATCGTTCACCTCTTTGCCTTCTCTGACTCTATTATAAAAGCTTCTGAAAAAAAATTCATCCTATAATGTCCCTTTTTTAGCAATTCGTCTTTATATAGTGTATGAAGGGAGGTGACGATGGATGGCGAACGTGAATTTTTTACAAGCTACACTGCGTCTGAAATATGTGGAAGGCTACAATGAGCAAAACGAGCCAACATACACTACTAAATCGTATCGTAATATCGCTAAGACACATAGCGTAGAAGATTTAGTAGCTGTCGCCCAAGCGATGGCCAGTCTCTCATCACAAGCATTAGCCGGTATTGAAAAGCAAGAGACAAGCGAATTATCTTAAGGGGGGATGACAAAATGACACAAGTTTTAGAGTTACAATTTGTTACAGCGGATGGTAAAACATCCATGCTTACGATTGATGCTCCAAAGCCAACAGTAACAGCAGCTGACATTCAACAGGTCATGAAAACTATTATGGCTAAAAATGTATTTTCTGGACAAGCTGGAGCATTGACAGCTATCAAAGGTGCACGCATTGTAGAACGAAAGGTAATAGAATTCGATGTAGCAACAGAATAATGAAAAAATGGTCTTTGCTAAGAGAACTGCAAAGGCCATTTTTACCTAGTGAGAGGGGGCATAGCAATGGAACAGTGGTTAAACATGATATCGGATATTGGTTTTCCGATTTTAGTGTCCTTTTATTTATTACACCGTGTCGAGGTAAAGCTAGATGCGATTCATGAGGCACTTGTTTCCTTAAAATGAAATTAATTTCACAAATATGTACGAAAGCTGTCACCTAGAGGTTCTTGTCAACGCTTACAGCCTAAGTTAGGATGAGGATAGTGTAGGTTAGGGAGAGTGTTAACATGAAACATAAACGAATGGGGCTAGTATTGCTTTTAGCCTGTGTGACTGTGCTAGGTGCCTGCGGGAATTCTAAATTTAAAGCAGATTATAGTTTAGAGATACCTGATTTTGAACATGTCAATCAGCGTGGAGAGACGGTTTCACTTGAAAGTTTAAAAGGCAAGCCATGGATCGGTATGTATATTTTCACGAATTGTGTATCGATTTGCCCACCAATGTCCTTGAATATGGCACAAGTCCAAGAAAAGCTTCAGAAAAAAGGGGTAGAGGATTATAATATCGTCGCCTTTTCTGTAGATCCAGATGTTGATACGCCAGAAGTATTAGCCAACTATATTAGTAAATATAATGTGCCAGATGATTCTAAGTGGAATCTTCTTACAGGGTATTCACAAAAGTATATTGAACAGTTTGCGGTTAAAAATACGAAAATTTTAGTGAAAAATGATCCTAATAGTGATCAAGTTATCCATGGTAATCAATTTTTCCTAGTTGATAAAGAGGGAACAATCGTTAAAATGTATAATGGCTTCGCTGAAAATATTGAAGATGTACCAATTGATACAATAGCTTCTGATATTGAAACATATATTGATGAAAATTTATAAATAGAAAACCGTCTCAAATTTTTGAGATGGTTTTTTTATGTCCTTTAAAATCTGGAAAAATAATCTTTTTCTGGTTGGGAATCGTTTATAGTGTAGAAGGAGGGAATGTATATGTCTAATATAGAAAAATTGGAGCAGCTGATGGCTATACATACGGAGAGTTTGTTTCGTATTGCTTATTACTATACGAAGGATTTACAAATAGCAGAGGATATTGTACAGGATGTTTTTATTAAATTTTATCATCAAAAACATTATGAGGAACGAGGAGAACTGAAGGCATACCTTGCTCGCATGACGATCAATAAATGCAAGGATTATTTAAAAAGCTGGGCCTATCGAAAAATTAAATTTCAACATAAATTTTTAAAGCAAAAATCCAATTTTGAGGATGCACTTATTCTTCAAGATGAACATGCTTTATTAGATGAAGCTATTTTACGCTTACCCATCAAACCGCGAGAAGCGATAGTTTATTACTACTTAGAAGAAATGACGATTAAAGAAATTGCTGAACTACTGACAATTCCTGAGGGTACGATAAAGTCTCGTTTGAAGAAGGGGAAGGAGCTACTAAGAGTAGATTTACAACATATTGAATGGGAGGTACTTTACCATGGATAAACATACCATGCAGGTGTTACAGGATGTCACAGCACATAAAGAGGTGATTATTCAAAAGGTTCGACACCATGTTCAGCAAGAGTCGTATCCATCCAAGTCAAAATGGACATATCGTGCATTCACCGTTATGATCACATGTTCTATTTTATTTTTCATTGCTTGGCAAGCAACACAGCCAATGGATCAGGTGACGACAGAGGTAAAAGATGAAGGAAAAAAACTTCTATTCACAGATTTATTTCATACAGAAGTAGAAGGAAAAGATACAACGTACAGTCAGTTTTTTCCGATATCACTTTATTTAAGTCAGGCAAAAAATATTAAATATTATGCACCACTTCAAGGCTTCGAGGCTATGCAATCAGTAGGTACTTTGTTGGGAAATGCTGTCCATCTCACTAAATCCGAAAATCTACCATTTAAACCGAATATTCAGGAAGTATATGCGGTAACATCAAAAATGGATGATGGTAGTCAGCAAACGCAATTCCAATTTAGTTTTAAAGAAAAATCTTACACTGGCGTGGATTTACAATATATTAATTTTACAGTGACAAATGTCGATCGAAATCCCTTAGCAGACTATGTAAAATCTCAAAATATTGAAGATACTGCAGATATTAAGATTTCAAATGTAGCATTAAATTTCATGAATCCTGTGTTATTTCGGGAGATGACACCAAATCAAGGTTTTCCTTATATTTACTATAATTACGACGCAGCTGATAAGAGAATCTATCAAATGACTACAAGAGCCAACGAATACTATTCATACTACAACGGCTATGTCTATCACATTGGTTACCAACTAAATGGAGATCCACAAGAAATGCAGGAAGAAATGGCAACTATCGTCAAGGAATTTATTCTTGGTAAATAGCTGGTAAACAGTAAGATTTTCCATTTATAATAATAAAAAAGAGGGGATGGGGATCGACTATGACGATTGCGGAAACGTATTTACAGGTTGTTCAAAAGAGATTTAAAAGTGTGAAAGAGTTAGGCGATAAGGCACTGGATCAATTGGAGGGGGCAGAACTGCACTGGGCGTATAATGAAGAATCCAATAGTATCGCGGTCATTGTTAAACATGTTAGTGGTAATATGATTTCGCGCTGGACTGATTTTTTAACGACAGATGGTGAGAAAACTACACGAAATCGGGATGATGAGTTTATCAATAGTCTTTATACAAAAGAAGCAATTCTCGCGGTCTGGGAAGAGGGCTGGCAAGTATTTTTAGATGCTTTGGCAAGTATTACAGAATCCGATTTGCAGGGACATGTCACAATCAGAGGGGAAAAGCTAGCGGTAATCGATGCGATAGAAAGACAAATGGCTCATTATTCACAGCATATTGGTCAAATTATATATATCGCGAAGCAAGTAAAGGGATCTGACTGGCAAACGTTAAGTATAGCGAGAGGACAGTCGCAAACGTTTAACAAGGCTATGCTTGAAAACATCCACGAAAAATAAGAGAGATCGTAGCAATCTTTTAGTTGCTACGATCTTTTTTTATGATACATAAAGCTTGTACATTGCCGTCTCCGAATCAATGGCTTGAGCTAGTTCATATGCTTCCTGCTGATTTTTATGATGAGAGATGATCTCATAGAAAAAGCGAATAAGAAACATAAGATTTGCGTTACCATCGATATAATCATCTGGTGCTAAATAGGAGTGACAGCCACTTTCTAAAAATGCTGTTGCGAGCTGTTTCCACCCTAATGTACAGCCTGCGGCAATAACCTTTACACCCTGTAGGCGGCTATAAGTTTGTATATCCAATGGACCAAAGTACAAACTCTTTGGTTCATCGTCTTCATACACATCCTCCCCTAACTCAGGCAGACAAAAGCGTCCTTCATCTCCGTGAAAATTCAAAATGAGATAATCCATTTTGCCATGAAGATCAATGCCCGATAAGACATCAATCAAATCATTTGGTCTACCAATCAAATGAAGCGTTACCCTTGCACCAAAGGATTCAAGTGCGGCTCGGATGGCCATTGATTCGAAATCACAATCAGGTCCTACTACTAAATTAACATATAATTCTGGCTTGCTCATTTCCCGTTCCACCTCCATCCTTTAGTATAGATGAAACTTATTGGATGGGTAAACCGTATATTACAATAATTACTATATATGTAAAGAGTAAAGGAGTATAAGCAATGAATCGGGTTGGACATTTACTTACACTAATTCTTGGCATTACGCTTAGCCTCATCACCCTCCTGCTGTTTTTGAACAATGAAATGCAAAGAGACGAACTAGTAACCCTTCCGCATAGTCATTTTCAAACGATTGAGCAGGCATGGTATATGTCTGGAAATGATGGCAAGGAGCAATATTTATATCCATTAAAGCAAGTGTTCTACCTTAACCGTTATGAGGTGAAAGATACAGAACACCTGCAACAAGCTTTACAGACCAAAAAAGTCCCGACCAGTCGACCAACCGAACCTACCCCAACGAGTGATTTATATATTCGTTTCGATAATGGAAAGGAAATGGCTGTTAAGGTGATGGTGGACGACGAACAATTATTCTTCATGGATCAGAAAACGATGCAGTATTATAAACTACAAACTAAAGAAGTGGTAGATTATTTTCTTTTATTGAATGAAGAAAGCCGAACGCCATGGTTATTATTTATTATGTATACAATTTTATTTTTTAGTCTAGCATATATGCTGGCAAAGCAATTAATAGGAGGTACATCGAAAACTGATCAGCAAAACTTGATGAAAGAAAAGGAGAAGAGACTCGCTTCTGATTTTATTCTTCCTGTCCTCCTGCCATTAACGATCACATTTACGATGCAAATATATGGGGCTCAGCATAGCTTATTATTACTAAGTGTCCTGATGCTTACTTCAGGTATTCGTGAATATGTGGAAAAAAGGGGGCTTTTCGTGAAAATGGTATTACTTCTCCCACTTTTTTGGTTATATCTACATGGCTTTCAATGGATTAATTCCTATTTAAACTAGCGTAATAGTGGATATTATTGTCAATAGTTTTCAGGTGGAGTTTTCATTATTGTTAAATTTTAGCGATATTTTGTGAGAAAAGGTACATATTTTATAGGATAATAGATTTAGGTAGGATATACTCAATGGTGATTACAGTAGAATTGAGGGAATCATATGAGATTAACTGTGGAACGTAAACTACAAATTGCTTTTGGTATCGTGCTAGCCTTCTTATTAATGATTACAGCCATTGCGATGTATTTCTTAACTAATAATAATAGGACACTAGCTGAAATCGAAGACAATACGGAATTAATCCATCTATATCAAGATATCTCGTTCCAAACTGTGCGTGCAAACGCAGCTATTCGAGGATATATATTATATGGTAAGGAAGAAATGTTAAACAATCATCATGAAATTCGGAATACCTTACATACATCCATTAATCGCCTTCAAGAAATAGGCGCTCGCAATCAAGATTTTGAACAATTTTTACAACAGCTTGATGATTGGGAAAAGGCGATAGATGGACAGATTATTCCGCTTTATAAACGTGGCGAAATAGAACAGGCTCAGCAAGTAGCCTTGCCGATTTTAGGAGAGGGCTCTTTGAAACTTGTAGTCTTTGGAAAGACGATGGCCACTGCACAGCAGGAAGACATGCTAGCACATATAGAGGCGACCAAGCAAAAAGGGGAAAGAAGTGGTATTGAAATATTGATATTGGCGGCAATTTCTCTCCTCATTAGCATCATTATTGCCACTGTATTTGGTAGAAGGATTGCTAAAAATATCCAACAAACGGTCAGTGAAATGGATACATTCTCAGAGGGGAATTTAAACACCCATCTTCAATTCAAAACAAAGGATGAATTTGCTCACCTAGCCGAGTCATTCAATACAATGTCAGAAAAGCTTCGTCAGATGATGAAGCAAGTAGGAAATTCCTCTGAACAAGTGGCAGCGACCTCTGAGCAGCTAACGGCAAGTAGTATGGAGGTCACACAGGCAACGGAGGTTGTCACAGAGTCGATTCAAGATATTGCACATGGAATTGAAGAGCAGGATACTTTAACAGGTGATGTACGGAATTTATCGGCCCATATTTTGAAGAAAATGAATGATATTTCCACTAGCATTCAAAATGTTAATGATGCAACCGTCGAAACGAAAAATATGGCGAGTTTAGGTCGTTCTTCTGTCCACGATGCAACGGTACAAATGGATGAAATTTCAGCCAATACGAGTGAATTAAATACGCGTGTCCAGGATTTAGATGATAATTCAGCAGCTATTGTAGCAGCTGTAAATGTCATTAAAAGTATTGCGACGCAGACCAATTTACTTGCTATCAATGCCTCTATTGAAGCGGCACGAAGCGGTGAACATGGGAAAGGGTTTGCCGTTGTCGCTGAGGAAGTACGCAAGCTGGCAGATGAGTCTAATCTTGCAGCAGTGGAAATTGAAAAAGTAGTAGCTCAAATTACTGACAGTACAAGAATAATTGAAGAAGATATGGTCAATAGCAATGATTCGGTGCATGTAGGTCGGGATAAGGTTAATGTGGCAAGAGATAATTTTATACAAATTGATGATGCTATTAATGATGTTCAAGCACAGACGGAGTTAGTTACCGCAGCTATTCGTACCATCCATCAAGATATTGAACAGCTTGTCCAAGAAATTGACTACATAGGTGAGGTATCTATGAAATCAAGCCGTCATGTGCAAAGCGTTGCCGCTTCTTCCCAAGAGCAAAATGCGGCAATGGAGGAAGTAGCGGCGGCTTCCACACATTTAGCGAAAATGGCGATAGATTTACAGGAATCGATACAAACATTTAAATATTAAGCTCAGGATAAAAGAGGGGTCTACTGGTTAAATAAATCATTGGACAACCTCTTTTTATTACCTTTTTATCAGTTCAGCAGTTCCAATTTCTATAAAGTCTAGACCAATAGAAGCCATTTCAGCGTGTAGCTATTGATTAGTAAGTTGTGGGCTAATAGGAAGTTATTCCTGACAATTACAGGGATTTAGAGTATCTGTAAAGACTGAATAATAAAAAAATCATAATTATGTTTGAAAAATAATATTTCATCCGATAAAAGCTATGGGAGAGATGTAAAACAGATACAGAGTGGGAACGGTTGTAGCAAATATCAGGCTGACAAGTGATATTTTTCACTTCAAGAAACAAAAGGAGAATAATATATGAAGAAAATATTTAGCAGTTTTAAGGGCAAGCTTTATACGCTATTTGCGCTAGTATTACTAATTCCTGTTATATCTGTAGGTAGTTTATCTTATTTATCAGCTAAGGATTCCATTGAAGAGGAAATCTTATTTAGCGCCAATGAAAGTGTAGGAATTCTAAATAAGCTAATTGATCAAACGATTACTGATAAGATGAATGACATTCAAGTGTTTAGTAGTGAAATAGATGCACAGCAATTTAAGCAATCTCAAACGTCTATTGAATCAAAGTTTAAACAATATGGACAGCTTAATCCAGACGTTTTAAGTATTTATGTTGGAACAAATGATGGTTCGTTTTCTCAAGTACCCAGATTGAATGATGCGGATTATAATCCATTAGATCGAGATTGGTATAAACAAGCGACGGCTTTAAAAGGTGAAACTTTAATTACTAACCCGTATAAGGATGCGGGAACAGGTGATATGGTTGTCACGGTGGCTAAACAGATTAAGGACCAGTCAGGGGTTGTCGCTATTGATATTAAATTAACAAACCTTCAAAAAATTGCAGATTCCATTCGAATTGGGAAAAATGGTTATCCCTCTATTTTTGGGGAAGACAATCTGGTCATTTCCCATCCTACCCTCGAAGCGGGTGGCAAGATAAAAGAAAGTTTCCTCGATAAAATGTACGAAAGTCCCTCTGGCACCTATGAATACGTCTTTAACGGCGATGATCGTATTTTATTCTATACGACGAATGAAGTAACCAATTGGAAAATCACAGGTACCATCTTTTCCAAGGAAATTGATGAATCGGCTTCATCGATTTTAACTCACACCATTATAGTGCTACTTGCAGCTGTCGTTATTAGTTCTATAATCTTCTACTTCGTGATGAAGGCTGTCATTAAACCAATTAAAGCATTAAAAGATAGCGCCGTTACGATAAGTAAAGGTGATCTGACAGAAACTGTTACGATAACTTCGAATGATGAAATTGGGCAATTAGGAATGGCCTTTAATGATATGCAGGAAAGTTTACGGACGCTTATTCAAAAAATTGAACAAAATGCAGAGGAAGTGGCATCGTCTGCTGAAGAGCTAACAGCTAATGCGAATCAAACAAGTATAGCAACCGAAAAAGTCGCAATTTCGATTCAAGATGTTGCATCAAGTGCAGATGGTCAAACTGTTAGTGCCAATAAAAATGCAGAATCATTACATGAGCTTTCAACAGCTATTCTTCATATTGCTGAAATTTCATCTGCTGTGACGGACCTTTCACAGCATGCGACATTACAGGCAGATGAGGGCGGACAAGCTGTTCAAAATACAAAGGATCAAATGCAGTCTATTCATTTATCTGTTGCTGATTCTAATGCTAAAATTCAAACCTTACATGAACGTTCACAGCAAATTACATCCATTTTAGACGTCATTACAAGCATTGCGGATCAAACTAATTTACTGGCTTTAAATGCCGCTATTGAAGCAGCAAGAGCAGGCGAGCATGGAAAAGGATTTGCAGTTGTAGCAGATGAAGTCCGTAAGCTTGCCGAGCAATCACAGGATTCGGCTAAACAAATTTTTGAATTGATTCGCGGAATTCAACAAGAAACAGAGCAATCTGTAAGTATTATGGCTAAGGTAACGGAGGATGTTCAAAGTGGTTTACATATTTCTGATGAAGCCATTACGAAATTCCAAGTCATTATGACAAGTATGAATGAAATTACGCCAAAAATGGAAGAGGTTTCTTCTGCCTCAGAGCAAATGTCTGCTGGAGTGCAAGAGGTAGCAGCAGTGACGGAAGATTTAGCCTTCTCAGCCAAAGGGAATGCAACCGCTTCTGAAGATGTTGCAGCCTCAACTGAGGAACAGTTAGCATCAATGGAAGAAATCAATGCCTCGGCACAAGCACTTGCGCATATGGCCGATGAATTAAAACAACTGATTAGTCAGTTCAAATATTAAAAAAACGCCCCTCCATTCATTGCAATGGAGGGGCATTCCTATTTTATCGATCTTCTTCCCAACAATCAGTATTTTTTAATGTCGGAATTGATTTGGCATAAAAGACAGGGTTTTTACCTGCTTTGCGTTGGCCTGTAAAATCATCTAATACAAGGAAGGCAATTTTACCAAGAATCATGATGATAGCAATATTGATGAAAGCCATGAGCCCCATAAATAAATCTGCTAAATTCCATACAAGTTGAACTTGTGCTACAGAGCCGAACATAACCATGACTAGTACTAGGACGCGATACATAACCATCCAACCCTTATGGGCATTTATAAATTCGATATTAGATTCACCATAGTAATAGTTACCGATAATCGAACTGAAAGCAAAGAAGATAATGGAAATGGCAATAAAATAAGGAGCCCAATCCCCAACGTGTACAGCTAGGGAATTTTGCGTCAAAATAATACCATTACTTTCACCTTTATCATATAAGCCAGCTAAAATAATGATAAAGGCTGTTGCTGTACAAATCATAATCGTATCGAAAAAGACACCTAAGCTTTGTACAAGTCCTTGCTTAGCAGGATGTGAGGTATTAGCAGTCGCCGCAGCATTTGGCACACTACCCATCCCAGCTTCATTTGAAAATAAACCACGACGTACCCCTTGCATAATAGCGACTCCAATTGCTCCACCAGCAGCTTCTTGTAGACCAAATGCATGTGTGAAAATTAATTTAAAGACATTCGGTATTTCTGATAAATTTGTCACCACAACAAAAAGCGCTACAAGTAAATAGAAGACGGCCATAACAGGTACAAGGACTTGCGTTACCTTTACAATTCTTTGTACACCACCAAAAATAATTAATGCTGTTAGTGCTACAAGTAAGCCTCCAATGAGCTTTGGACTTATATCAAATGCTTCCCCAACCGAAGTAGCAATTGTGTTAGACTGCACTGCATTAAATATAAATCCAAAACTTAGTGTTAATAGAATACTAAAAATGATACCTAGTTTTCTTTGACCTAACGCTTTTTCCATGTAATAGGCAGGTCCACCTCGGAAAGTATCGCCATCCTTTACTTTATAGACCTGTGCTAAAGTACTTTCAATGAAGGCTGTTGCCATTCCTAAAATAGCAATAATCCACATCCAAAATACTGCACCTGGTCCACCGACACCAATGGCTAAGGCAACACCTGTAATGTTCCCAGTGCCTACACGTGAAGCGGCACTAATCGTAAAGGCTTGGAATGGCGAAACCCCTGAATCTCCCTCCCTTTTTTCGACAATCAGACGAAACATTTCAGGAAAAAGACGAATTTGTACAAATTTTGTACCAAATGAAAAATATAGTCCAGCAGCTAATAATAAGATAATCAGGATATATGTCCATAAAATATTATTTCCACTATCAACAATATTTGAAATCCATTCCATAAGTTATTCCTCCTTTCACAGTACGCTTTAGTCTACACTGTTTTTTTATGAAAAATCAACCTTTCTAATATAATAAATTATAATAAAGTTTTGAGTTTTCCTATAAGAGTGGTAAATTCCGAAAATTCTCTCATTTTTATTCGGCTAATATGTATAATAAATAGAATAAAAGGAGGGAGTTTTGATGATGAAAACAATCGGCTTGATTGGCGGTATGAGCTGGGAATCCTCTGCTGAATATTATAGGTTAGTAAATGAACAGGTCAAACTACAGCTAGGGGGCCTTCATTCTGCTACATGTATTTTGTATAGTGTTGATTTCCAGCAAATTGAGCATTTTCAAGCGAGGGGACAATGGGACAAAGCTGGCATTGTGCTTGCGCAAGCCGCACTGTCACTTGAACGAGCAGGTGCAGATTTTATCGTTATATGTACCAATACGATGCATAAGGTCGTAGAGGTTATGGAGGAGGCCATCACTATCCCCATATTACATATTGCTGATGCCACGGCTCAACAAATAAAAAAGGCTGGACTACAAAAAGTAGCTCTCCTCGGCACTATGTACACAATGGAACAGGAATTTTATAGGTCGAGAGTAGAGGGCTATGGAATAGCGGTTATTGTGCCAGAACGTCATTCACGTATGGAAGTTAACCGGATCATTTATGAGGAATTATGTTTGGGGAGTATCATCCCAAATTCCAAGTCCTATTACATTCAAGTAATTAATGAGCTTGTGGAGGCAGGAGCGCAAGGAGTAATTCTTGGCTGTACCGAAATTGGCCTGCTCATTCAGCAGCAGGATATCCGTGTTCCAGTCTTTGATACAACGATGATTCATGCCCAGGCGGCGGTGTCAATGGCGATTCAGGAGGAAACGTAATATGCAGGGAAAGGTAAGGCAATTCGGCATTGAAGTGGGTGTGTTACCAGCTGGGCAGAAAAACTGTATTACTGATGTTGAAGGGGTACGAGTAGGACATGTCACATTGGATGAGTCGATAGATCATGAAGGAGCTTACGCCTGTACAGGTGTCACAGCTATTTTACCGCACGGGGGGAATTTATTTCAGCACAAAGTTACAGCAGCTAGCCATGTGTTAAATGGTTTCGGCAAAACAACTGGGCTTGTGCAGGTGAATGAGCTAGGTGTGATTGAATCACCAATTATGCTCACAAATACTTTTGGTGTACCAGCCGTTATGCAGGGAGCACTACGTTATATGCTCGACATGAATGAGGATATAGGTCAAACGACTGGCACCATCAATATTGTTGTAGGTGAATGCAATGATAGCTATTTAAATTCCATCCGAGCATGTCCCGTAACACCTGAGCATGCCGTAGAAGCCATTCGTAATGCCTCTCCGAATACAGCACAGGAAGGGGCAATTGGCGCTGGAAAAGGAATGATGTGTTTTGGCTATAAAGGGGGAATTGGCTCCTCTTCTCGAATTGTCAAAGTTGATAAAGAAGAAATTAGCTATACGGTGGGCTGCATGGTGCTCAGTAATTTTGGGCACAGCTCAGAATTTTTAGCTGAACGTTATGCTGCTCCCTCCATCCAATGTGCATCGACCCTAGCGCCAACAGATGGTTCGATTATTATAGTCCTTGCCACCGATGCTCCACTAAGTAGTCGTCAGTTGAAGAGAGTCATTAAACGCTGTGGGATAGGTTTAGGTCGAACAGGAAGTCATTACTCACATGGCAGTGGAGACATTGTGATAGGCTTTACAACTGCACACAACATCCCACATATTTCTGAACAGCTTGTAGAAACAAGAACTCAACTCCGTGAGGATCATCCCGTGATGAATCAGTTATTTGCGGCTGCGGCAGAGGCAACTGAGGAAGCCATTCTCAATTCACTAGCTCAGGCACAAACCACAATTGGTCGCAATGGACATCAAGTAGAAGCCTACTCATTTCAAAAAGCATAGCGAAAAGGTTATTGAGACATAGACAGTGTTTCAATAACCTTTTTTTGCGTAAGTACACTAGATTCAACATTTTTTTAGCATGTGAGGGCCATGAGATGAATAAAATCCTTAAATAGAGGATAAAAGAGATTTTTCGACGACATTTTGCTGGATTAGGAATCTTTTTAAGAGAATACCCACTAATTTGTAATAATTGTATTTTTATCTAGTCAATGCTAGAAAGATATGATAACATTCATTTTAAAAAAACTGAATAATCTAATAATTAAGGAGGTGTTCTAGTATTGTAAACCTCTTTCAACCAATTGGAACGACTTCAAATGAAAATTCACCTGAGAGGCCATCTGTTATCGATAGCCAAGAGCCTCTTATCGAGATTACAGGTTTTCATAGAAGAATTTTTGTTGAACCTATTTACTATCAGCAAAAGATTCCTAATAGTTTACGAGGCATTTATGTACGTGAAGGTTTGTTTGAACGCTTGCAGCATGCTTTGACCCTATTACCGGAGGATTTTAGCCTGCTAATCTATGATGGCTATCGCCCATTCCAAGTTCAACAATATTTATTTAGTTATTTTTTAAAGCAATTGGCCCACATTCTGCCACATGCTACAGAACAAGAATTACTGCAGGCAACTAAAAAGTATGTCGCCTTACCAAGCGCAGAGGTTGCTCATTTAGCACCCCATTTAACAGGAGGTGCTATTGATATAACGCTTGCTGATAGACAAGGGAAAGCTTTGAATCTCGGTACAGCCTTTGATGAAATGAATGAAAAATCAGCTACACGCTATTTTGAACATAACTCAAATGAAAATCCAGAGGCTTGTCAACATCGACGTTTATTATACAACTGTATGACACAAGTAGGCTTTAGTAATTATGCAGAGGAATGGTGGCATTACGATTTTCATAACGTGGCGTGGGCAAGACGAGTTCAAGCTAAAACGGCCTGTTACGGAGCCATTCAGGTAACGATTCAAAATCATGAAATAAAGGAGATTCGATATCAATGAAAGTTTATATTAGCGCCGATATAGAAGGCATTACGGGTACAACTACCTGGAGTGAAACAGAGTTAAATGCACCTGACTATCAATTTTTTCAAAAACAAATGACACAAGAAGTAGAGGCTGCCATTGAAGGGGCGATAGCGGGGGGAGCAACAGAAATACTATTGAAGGATGCACACGATTCAGCACGCAATCTCGATATTTCTAATTTACCTATCAACTGTAAGGTAATCCGTGGCTGGACTTACGATCCGATGTGTATGGTTGCGGGTCTCGATCAAAGCTTTGACCGTGCGATTTTTATTGGCTATCACAGTAAAGGGGGAAGTGCGCGTAATCCGCTTGCCCATACACTTTGCACGTATGCAGATGTCAAAATAAATGGTGAGTATGCGAGTGAATTTTTAATTAATACGTATGCAGCGGCACTACATGGTGTTCCTGTTTCGTTTGTCAGTGGGGATGTTGGCTTGACTGAAGAAATTCAGATCGTCAATGAAAACATTGTGACCTTCGCGACAAAAGAAGGAATCGGGAATGCAACTATTAGTGTCAGCCCGAAGCTAACGCTTATGGAAACCAAAAGACTGGTAGAGTCCTCGATGAAGGTGCCACGTGAGCATATTCAGGTACCATTGCCAGAGCGCTTTATGATAGAAATCATATATCGAGATCATACACGGGCTTATCGTAATTCCTTTTATCCAAATGCCACATTTAAACCACATAATACTGTAGAATTCAACACGGATGATTTTTATGAAGTACTACGTATTTTGCAATTTTTAACTTGACTGTGAGGATGGGCTTTAACTTAGGAACGTGTGAGCCAATAGGACACGCTGTTGTCATGTTGAATAAGTAGTTTTGGTTGGCATCTATAGAGAGAGGGTCAATAGAGACTGACCTAGCGAATGTTTGAAAAATCCTATTGAGGGTCATGTCATCGGTCCTTCTAATAGGATTTTCATTATAAAAAGAGGACTAGGGGGATGCATGTGAGAAAATATGGGTGGCTTTTCGTATGTCTGGTCGTATTGTTTTGTGTAGCCTGCAATGATGAATCATCGAGTGAAAAAGCATCAGAATATCGCGTGGTGTATTCAGGGGAAATTAAAACATTAAATTATTTAAAAACGTCTGAAACGAATGAATTTGCGGTGGCGGCGAATATGGTGGATGGTCTCATTGAATATGATAAGTACGGGGTAGTCCAGCCAGGATTAGCGAAGGAATGGTCGGCAAATGAAGATGCCACTGTATGGACCTTTAAATTGCGTGATGACGCCAAATGGGTGACACATGAAGGGAAAGAATATGCGAATGTACTTGCACAGGATTTTGTGGACGGTTTACAATATGTTCTTGATGCCAAAAATGAATCCTCGACAGCCTGGATTGCGACAGTTGTAAAAAATGGAGAGGCATTCTATAACGGTGACATAACGGATTTCAAGCAGGTAGGCATAAAGGCGTTGGATGAACATACAGTAGAATATACTTTAGAAGCATCAACACCTTATTTTCTCTCTATGTTAAACTACGTTTGTTTCTTCCCAGTGAATGGTAAGTTCATTGCAGAAAAAGGGGTGGACTTTGGCACAACACGGGAAAATTTCCTTTATAATGGCGCTTATATTTTAGATAAATTTGAGCCACAAAATGAGCGTGTTCTAGTAAAAAATAATACGTATTGGGATAAAGACAAAGTACTGATTGACCGTATCCGCTACAAATATAATAAAGAAGCAGCAACGGTAGCACCTGAACTGTTTTTACGTGGAGAAATTGATTCCGCAAGTATTCCTACTTCCATTATTGATGAATGGTTTAAGGATGATAAGAAAAAATCTCAAGTTCGTCAAACACAAAATAACTTCTATACCTACTTCTACGCTCTCAACTTTAACCCACAATTTGACGCAGAATATGAACCAGATAACTGGAAGGTCGCCGTCAACAACAAAAATTTCCGAAAATCAATATTTCATGCCCTGGACCGTGTTTCCGCCATGCTAACGATGGAGCCTTATAATCCAGCCGATTTGCTGAGCAACACGATTACCCCAAAAAACTTTGTAGATGTTGAAGGGGTAGATTACACACAATTAACGCCGCTTGCAGCTATTTCCAATGAAGATTCCTTTCATAAAGAACTAGCACTTGAGTTCAAAGAAAAAGCCAAAGCGGCATTAGCGGGAAAAGCTACATTCCCTGTAAAAGTGTTATTGCCATATAATGCTGGTAGTCCAGACTGGGCTAATCGTTCCCAAGTAGTGGAGCAGCAAATTGAAAAATTACTCGGGACAGATTATGTCGACATTATTGTTGAGGCAGGTCCAGCGACAGGCTTTTTATCTGAGGTGCGTCGTCCTGGTAAATTTGCGCTTTTAGAAGCGAACTGGGGTCCAGATTATGCGGATCCATCCACGTATACGGATCCATTTACAGTGGATGGTACTTATAATAAACCTGAATTAGCTGAGGGGTATACAGAAGCCAATGGAAAAACGACGTATCAAAACCTTGTGGATGAAGCAAAAGTAACGATTGATGTGGCAAAACGTTATGAGCTATTTGCAAAGGCAGAGGCCTTTTTAATTGAAGAAGCTTTTGTAATACCCTATTCCGTTGGTGGTAGTGGCTATGTTGCATCTAAATTAAATCCTTTTGAGGCACAGTATTCACCATTTGGTGTGACTGCTGAGAAATTTAAAGGCCAGCAAGTTTTGGAAAAACCAATGAGTAATGAAGACTTTAAGAAAGCGCTTGCTCAGTGGGAACAAGAGCGTGCTGACGCTTTGGCTAATGCTAAAAAGTAGTAGGGGATCGTAGATGAAAAAGGAGATACCGAAAGGAACAGTCGGCATCTCCTTTAGTCTTTTTGACATAGGAGGATGGCGCGATGTTGCACTATATAGGAAAACGACTCTTACAATCCGTGTTCACCCTTTTTATTATTATTACTATTGTTTTTTCGTTATTACGATTAATGCCAGAGGAAGGATATTTAGGTGCGGCAGCCGATAAAATGTCTCCTGCTCAGCAAGAAATCTATTTAACGAATCTAGGATTACGGGATCCATTGCTTATCCAGCTAGGAAACTTTTACACGAAATTATTACAAGGGGATCTCGGGAAATCGGTGACCTATCGAACGGATGTACCTGTTACAACGATTATTGGGGACAAAATTATATATTCACTACTTTTTGGTTTAGGAGCTGTTGCCCTTTCACTCTTAATTGGTGTGCCGCTAGGTATTATGATGGCTTATCGTAAGGGGCGTTGGCTCGATCGACTTGGGACAGGCTATATTGTTTTTGTCGTAGCTGTACCTGCAGCTGTTTATTATTTAGTGATACAAATGTATATTACAGATCTTTTTCAATTGCCGATGCTCTTTGATGAATATAGACCGATTACATGGATTCTTCCATTAACCTCCATGGCGTTGGCTCCTACAGCCTCCTATGCGATGTGGATGAGACGTTATATGGTGGATGAATTGAACAAGGACTATATTAAACTTGCGAGAGCTAAGGGAGTAAAGGAACGAACATTAATGTTCAAGCATGTTTTACGAAATGCCTTTATCCCAATGGCGCAATATTTACCTGCCACTATTTTGTTCACCATTACGGGCTCTATTTATATAGAATCTTTGTATTCCATCCCAGGGATGGGGGGCTTACTCGTTGATGCGATTCAACGACAGGATAATACGATTGTCCAAGGCTTAGTGCTGGTGTTCTCCTCCCTTGGTATCATCGGACTTATTTTAGGGGATATTGCCATGGCGCTTGTTGATCCTCGGATTAAACTAGGCAAGGGAGGCGGAGTACGCTAATGGGCATGTATACGAATGAAATTCATAATATTTCTAATAAATCACGGGAAACATTGTTTGAATTTGTGGAAGTCGATGCGCGACAAGCAGAAGAAACAGGTCATTCTAATTACTCATATTGGCGTTCCACATGGCAATCCTTTTTGAAAAATCGACTAGCTGTGTTTTTATTAGTTGGCGTGCTTATAATTGTTGGGTTTACGATCCTACAGCCGTATTTACCAGCACAAAAATCACCAACGGAAATTTACCTAGATGAGCAAACTGGGATGCAGGCACGTAATATTTCCCCTAATGCTGAGTTTTGGTTTGGTACAAACTCAATTGGGCAGGATTTATGGTCACGAATTTGGGCGGGGACAAGGACATCCTTATTTATCGGCTGTGTAGTCGCTTTAGTAGAAGCCATGGTTGGGATTACAGTTGGAACACTATGGGGCTTTTCGCGAAAGCTAGAGGTGCCTATTACACAACTGTATAACGTTGTTGATAATATCCCAACAACCATTGTCCTGATTTTAATGTCTTATATTTTACGACCAAGTATATCAACGATTATTATCGCCATGTGTATAACGGGGTGGGTGGAAATGGCTAGATTTATTCGCAATCAAATTGTTATTTTACGCGACCGTGAATACAACTTAGCCTCTAAATGCTTAGGGACACCGGATTACCGTATCATTTTTAAAAATCTACTACCCTATTTAATTTCTGTCATTATGTTACGGTTGAGTCTAGCTATTCCCTTTGCCATAGGGGCAGAGGTATTTTTAACGTATATTGGCTTAGGGCTGCCAATTAGTGAACCGTCCTTAGGTAATTTAATCAATGAAGGGCGTGTGCTCATGATGTCGCCAGACTTACGATATCAGCTAATTTTTCCGAGTATTGTATTAAGTGTCATTACTATTGCGTTTTATATTATTGGTAATTCCTTTGCAGATGCAGCAGATCCGAAAAACCATGTATAAGGAGATGAAATTAGTGACATCTAAAAAATCACGCCTATTAGTTATCCAAAATTTAGTCATTCAATTCACATTACGTGGTCGTGTATTAACAGCAATTCGAGATATTTCTCTGGATATTTATAAAGGGGAAAGCTTAGCTATTGTTGGTGAATCTGGTTCTGGCAAATCCGTGCTCATGAAGTCCATTATGGGCTTGCTCGACAAAAACGGCAGCATTAAAAAGGGCAGAATCATTTATCGAGCACAGGATCTAGGCCAATTTACGACAGAGCAAGAATGGCTTCGGATACGAGGAAAGGAAATAGCGATGGTGACGCAGGACCCGATGACATCTTTAAATCCGTTAAAAACGATCGGGAAGCAAATTGAGGAATGTGTAGTGTTACATCAAGGCTTGAAGGGGAAGGAGGCTTATGAAGAAACATTAAAATTACTCACAGATGTTGGAATCCATGATGTGAAAAAACGCTATAAGCAATATCCACATGAATTTTCTGGTGGGATGCGTCAACGTATTGTCATTGCGATTGCGATCGCCTGTAAGCCAAATATTTTACTATGTGATGAACCAACAACCGCTTTAGATGTAACCATTCAAGCACAAATTTTGCAGCTATTAAAAAATCTCCAACAGAAGTATGGCTTAACGATTGTCTATATTACGCATGATTTAGGCGTCGTCGCCAAGGTGGCAGACCGTATCGCGGTGATGTATGCGGGTGATGTGATTGAGGTGGGGGAAACCCATGAAATTTTCTTTAATAGTAAGCACCCTTATACATGGGCCCTTATTTCCTCCTTACCGCAGCTCGGCTCCAAGGGAGAAGCGTTGTATTCGATCAAAGGGACGCCGCCCAATCTTTTTCAGGAAATAAAGGGTGATGCCTTTGCGCCGCGCAACGAATATGCGCTGAAAATTGATTTTATCGAGCGCCCACCTTTTTTTCAGGTTAGTGATACGCATTATGCACGAACATGGTTATTAGATCCACTTGCCCCAAAGGTAGAACCTCCTGCTGCCTTACAAGCCTTTTTTGCAGAGGGGAGGCAGTATGCTAGTGAGTGATAAAGAAGTGTTACTAGAAGTGAAAAATTTAACCGTCAATTTTGACAAGGGGAAAGATACATTTACGGTCATTGATGATGTTAGTTTTCATATTTTTAAAGGCGAAACATTTGGTTTAGTAGGTGAATCAGGTTCAGGGAAAACAACGATTGGGCGGTCTATTATGCGCATCAACGAGGTTACAGAGGGACAAATTTTATATCATGGCAAAACTATTCATGGGAAAATTCCGAAAGATTGGGATTTGGAAATTACCCAGAAAATCCAAATGATTTTTCAGGACCCGATGGCGTCGCTCAATGAACGTGCAAAAGTTGATTATATCGTGTCGGAAGGATTATATCCTTTCAAAAAATATAAAGATGAGGCAGAACGTCAGGAAAAGGTTCGCAAGTCACTATTAAACGTAGGTCTACTTCCAGAATTTTCGAATCGATTTCCTCACGAATTTTCTGGTGGTCAACGCCAACGTATTGGCATTGCTCGTGCATTAGTGATGGAACCAGAATTTATTATCGCTGATGAGCCAATATCTGCCTTAGACGTATCTATTCGGGCACAGGTATTGAATTTATTAGCAAATCTTCAACGGCAAAATCATTTAACCTTTTTATTTATTGCTCATGATCTATCCGTTGTCCGTTTTATCACGGATCGTACGGCCGTCATTTATAAAGGAAAAATTGTCGAGCTAGCCGAAACTGAGCGGCTTTTCATCCATCCACTTCATCCGTATACGAGAGCTTTACTATCAGCTGTACCGGAGCCAAACCCTTATAGGGAACGAGAGAAAGTGGTAGAGATTTATGATCCAACACAACATCGTTATGATGACAGTCCTCCTTCATTTGTGGAAATTGAGGATGGCCATTTTATTTTAGCTAATGAAGAAGAATTAACAGTTTATCGTACTTTATTGAAACGGGAGGTAAATGAATGATTCGTCCAAAGGCTTTGAAAAAAGGTGACACAATTGGTCTACTAAGTGCTTCAGGTGCTACTCCACCGGAAAGATTACAGCCGGCTATAGCGAGTATTGAAAAGCTTGGGTTGAAGGTGGTCGTTGGAGAGACGTGTCACGCGCGACATGGTTATTTAGCGGGCACTGATCATCAGCGGGCGGCGGATGTTCATCGAATGTTTCAGGATCCAACGATTGACGGCATATTTTGTGTTCGTGGTGGCTATGGGGCAACGAAAATTTTACCACTTTTAGATTTTGAGGTAATGAGGGCGAATCCTAAAGTCTTTGCAGGCTATAGTGATGTGACGGCTTTACATATAGCCTTCAACCAGCTAAGTGGCTTTGTTACGTACCATACACCCATGCCTTCGACTGAGTTTATTAGGCAGGAAATGGACGATTATACTTGGCAATCCTTTTGTCAGCACATAATGGCAGAAGAGATGGAGGAGTATGACTTAAAAAATCCTGTAGATCAACCAATGTCTAAACTCGTAGCTGGAAGTGCTACAGGAACACTTATTGGGGGCAATTTAACATTAGTGACAGCATCACTTGGGACACCCTATGAAATTGATACAAAAGGGAAAATTCTATTTTTAGAAGATATTGATGAAAGTGAACAACGAGTTGACCGAATGTTAACGCAATTAAAGCTAGCGGGGAAATTAGATGACGTAGCAGGTATCTTATTAGGAGCATGGACCAATTGCGGACCTGAAAATCCACAAAAGCCAGAACAAAGTTTATCGCTACAAACGATTTTTGAGGAAATTCTAGTGCCTTTTAACAAACCCATTATTTCAGGAATAGCGTGTGGACACTGTTTACCAACGCTGTCACTGCCTTTAGGAAGAACTATTACGATGGATGCAGACAATCATCAGATTCGTGTTGTTAGGTAGGTGTCATATGGAGAAAATAATCCAAGACCTCCTCCATGAAACTCCCTACAAAGTGCACCTCTTTGTAAAAAATCCAAAGAATGAGCAATTCCTATTTAGCCATCAAATAGGGGAGGCATTTTCGAGTGCTAGTATTATTAAAGTGCCGATTCTTCTAGCTGCTTTAGCGTATGTCGAGAAATACAGCATATCCCTTCATTCGTCCTTACCCATATCTCCTGCTGATTGGGTAGATTTTAGTGTAATAAGCGAGCAACGTCTGACGCAAAGCACCGTTTATGAGCTACTAGTATGGATGATTATAACAAGTGACAATACAGCAACAAACGTCCTAATTGATGTAGTAGGAATGGAATTTTTAAATGATTATTTCCGTCAAATAGGCTTACAGGAAACGTTGCTACAGCGAAAAATGATGGATGTCGAGCGCCTTGCAATGGGTTTAGACAACTTTACGTCTGCATGGGACATGGCTCACCTTTTTACACGTATTTATCAACAGGATTTACTAGCACCACCTTACAATAGGCTTGTCATCGATATTTTAAATAGACAACGCGCACATGAAGGCTTAAAGCGCTACCTCGTAGATGATGTAAAGCTAGCCCATAAAACAGGAGGGCTTGACACAGTCGATCATGATGTAGGTATTGTCTACAGTAACTCAATTGATTATCTGATTGGTGTTTTCATAACAAACGTAACGGAAAATGAGTTGGCTCGCCAACTTATTGGTCGTTTTTCAAAAGTGGTTTATGACCATATGATGGAGCAGAGGGAGGAACAGCAATGAAGTCTATCATTAAAGCTATGATTGCCAATTTGCATGTCAAGCCTGATGAAACTTCTGAATTAATAGATGAAGTTTTTTATGGCATGACAGTAGATATTCTGACAGACTGTCATGAGGATTGGGTATATGTCCAAACTGCCTATCGTTATAAAGGATATTGTCAGAAGGCTGATTTGCTGCTGGATGAAGATAAGGTATCGTTATGGCATAGAGAAGCACAGCATATCATTATTCAAAGTTTTGCAGATGTTTTACAGCAGCCTCGTATCCAAAGCACAAAGCTGATGACTCTTGTGAAAGGTTCTAGTATAGGCGTTGTTACGCAAGAGGACGTACCAGAAGAATGGTCTGCTGTACAATTAGTGTCGGGAAAAATAGGCTATGTTCGCACTAAGTGGCTACAGGCAAAGCGATCTCAAACGCAAATAACCGAGCATTCTTTTCGAGAAAACGTGATCGAAACAGCGTTAGGCTATCTAGCTACACCTTATCGCTGGGGTGGCAAATCACCATTAGGAATCGATTGCTCCGGCTTATGTTCAATGGCTTATATGTTAAATGGGGTTACTATTTTTAGGGATGCTAAAATGGTGGAGGGCTTTCCTATTGTGAAAATAGAGAAAGAAAGTAGACAAAAAGGTGATTTGCTCTATTTTCCAGGTCATATAGCTTTATACATGGGCGATAATTTGTATGTTCATTCTTCGCTTGGTGGGAACGAAGTGACCATCAATAGCCTAGATAAACAGCATGCACTCTATCGTCACGATTTAGCGACAACCCTAACAGAAGTAGGTACTTTATTTCCGGAGAAGCCCAAGCTATAGGCTTCTCTTTTTAACTGCCATTAAGCAGCTAGCCAATGGCCAGTATGCTATATTAGAAAAAAATTGAAGGGTAGAAGGGGAGTAGTTGGATTAAGGTTTACACGTCGTCAATCATCGCTAGATATAATTGGACAGATATGAGTTTAAAAGGAAGATGGATGTCCATGTAGAAGGACGGGTTCCAAGAGCGAAAGTAAGAAATCTGTATGTTAAGGAGGAGGGTTCAAGAAATAAAGACAGATGTCCATGGGTTAACGAATGAAGTCCATAACTTAAAGAGAGGGGTTTATACACTTCAGAAGGATACTCAATAGCTAAAGCATCATAGGGGCGTTACATAATAGAATCCGTTATTCACCGACAAATCAATATAGAATGTCTTGCTTTATTAGGTCAAAGCCTATAAAGCTTTTTTTGATGGTCATTATTTCGGAGGGTTTGCCAAAATAAATAAAGGACAAACGCCAAAATATTGATGACAAATAATGCGACTAGCTGCCATAAACCAATTAAAAAAGTGACCATGTATAGATCAAAGGCCGCTTCACCGACAGGCATATGTGGGAAGGGTGTTAATTGACTATAATGCCACACGAAATAACAGGCTAGTGCAGTACCTTGTCCCACATAAATAAAGATCCAATGGATATAAAATGATATTTTTAGTCGCCAGCAACAAAGGAACAGATTCAATACAATTATCAACATTGGGAACAGGACTATTTGAAAAAAGCTTTCAGCTATTTGAGTCATAAATAATAAGTTGTAGCTAAGTTGAATGATTGGCAAAAGTACTAGGTTGATGATGATGAGGCTGAGTAGTTGTGTACGAGTCACTATAGTCCTATCCTTTCCTTGCCGCATTTTTACATAAGGACGTTTGAGAAAAAGATTGGTTTCGCAAAAAAACTCCATGCCCATTTTCTGAGCATGGAGATTATCGTCTAATAGTGATAAATATTTAATTGCATACCAGCTTCGAGTCGATCTGACCTTAGCTGATTCCATTGCTTAATAGAGGTCACGTTGACATTATAGACCTCTGCGATATCTACTATAGAGTCACCATCCGTGACTGTGATCGTTTTTTTATCCTTTACCGGGCTGTCATATTGCTGTAGGTCATATTGAGCGATAAGTGAATTCAATTTTTCATTATATTTTGAATCAGTGGCATAGGAGCCTGTTAAAAACTTCGTCGCATCAGTATAGGATTTGGTGTTACTTTTGAAAACACCTGCATAATATTCCTTGTTCCACGAAACTCCATTTCGCATTAGCTTTACATAGTCCTGCATAGAAGCCTCATAGGAAGGGTATTTACGGAAATCAGCCATAATGGTAGACAGATTACCTGATCCATCATCCTCAGACGTTTCGAGTTTCACGGAATTATTTTGATAGCTGCCTTTCATGCCAAACAGATTATAATTGGGGGCAGAGCCAAGACCACTTTGTCCGCTCTCGCTTTCGAGAATGGCTTGTGCAATCATCACAGAGGCATATAAGTCATTATTGGCACCGAGATTTCGTGCAGTTTCAGCGATTTTGCCGATAAATTCTTCTGCACTTGGGCGATCATCAATGACGACAGGCTCTTCTCTTTCTGTCGTATGAAACAATTGGGTCACCATAAAAAATGAAATACAAATAACCACGACAGCAATCAGAAGTCCTTTAAAAAAATTAACTACGTATTTCATGATAGGCTTGATGTTGGTAGTGACCACATCTCCCTCCCTTCTATTAAAAGTTTAGCTATCTCTTATTATGACAAAGAGTGAAAGAGAAATAAAGAAGTGTGTAAATAAATAGCTTATATCATTAATAGAACGTTGCGAACGTTAAATAGTTCCATGTCATTCCGCTGAATTGTCTATCTTAAAAGTTTGAGACATATATTGTTTAAATCTCTCAAAATATTGTTCGGAAGCCTCCCAGCGTCTAGTATTTAAAAAAGCTATCTCGTGGCGACCAAAATGGTTAGGTGGTTGGTAGTGTCGAGAAACATAGGATGGATTTTCTAATGAATAAAAATAATACGCTTCATCAGGCGTCTTAATTTCAATACGAGCATGAATAAAATCACCATCTTCATCCGTATAGGCCTGACGAAAACTATAATATTTAGAACCGTCCCAGAAACCATCGTCATCCTCGTCAAGCCCTTGAATTTCTGGATGTTGTAAAATTCGTTCTACATATTGTACCTCGATTTTAGGCACATAAAGGGTAGCGACATTTACACAAGTTAATAACATAATCCAGTGATCCTGAATATCCACTAAATTGTCCTGAGGTAAATCCGTAATGTCCCACCATTCATCTCCTTCATCGAATGATTTTCTCAATAGGGAGACGGTTTGATCTTCATTGAGCCAAATAAAATAATGATACTGGGAGGTTTTCATATAAATGCTATCATTCGTCTTGTCTCCGTCATCATCGATATGCGCTCGCTGAACAGTGAAATGCACACCATGTTCCTCAAGGTCAAAATAAGGCTTGTCTCCAGTCATCAAAATACACTTTGTTAGCTTTAGTATATTTTCCACATCGATGTGATGGTCCGTAAAATATACATGAGTTGCCTTCTTGATGTGGGGGATTTCCTGTAAATTAGTCAGTGCGGAGCGTCCTTCTTTAAGGATACTCACCAATGTGACGAATGAAAATTCAATCTCTTCTTCATCGTCATCCATATCATAAAAAACCTCGTCAATTAACACATCTTGTATACGGATAGGGAGTTCCTGAAAAACGCCATCTCCGTGCCAAATGTTGACGATACATTGCAGTGACTTCTGTCCATGAACGTTAAAGCGATACTCATCGTCTTGAACTAATACGTTTGCCTGAAGATGACCATTGACAATCGTTTCCCCATGATTATAGGAGCCACACAAAATATCCTCTACTGTCAGATGTCCGTGAACATAGATTTCCTGACCACCTACAGCTATATTTTTAGCTGTCAAATTGCCCATTACCATCAGTCCTATTGCACCATCCGTTTCTGCATTGTATAAATGATCTACCGTCAAATGACCATCAATAACAATAATGATCACATTGTCTTGCTGTGGGAAAGGAATGTCCCAATCCAAATCAAGAAAAGGAAGCTTCAAATCTCCCTCATAGTACGCAACAAGGCCGTTCTCACTAAAATCCGTGTAATGGCTTGCCCACCAAGAGTTTTCGGGAAACTTATCAGCCAGTTTGTTAATAGGTATAAATTGAAAGACATTCTTCATAGTTCACTACCTCCCAATTGCCGTTTTTTTTATCTTCTCATAAGACGGAATTAACAGTCAATTTAGTAGATTTATGTGTAATTAGGGATAAAATGCTAAGATAAATAGTAAAGAGGTTTTACTACCATTGAGGAGTTGGGAGTGTAGTAAATCAACTAGCCTTCGTACAAATGTTTGGAAGGGCTATTATTTGTGAAATATATAGACGAAATACAAATTTACTATTTTATTCGCGAAATATAAGGAGCTGGCAAATGATAATATTTGATAATGTTTCAAAAATGTATAGTAACGACCATGTGGCTGTCAAAGCCCTCAACGTGGAGATTAAAAAAGGTGAATTCTTCGTTATTATCGGTCCAAGTGGATGTGGTAAAACTACTTTATTGAAGATGATCAACCGATTAATTCCATTGACTGAAGGAACTATTTGGATCAATGGAAAAAGAGTAAGTGATTATAATATTCACGAGTTACGCTGGAGTATCGGCTATGTGTTACAACAAATTGCTCTTTTTCCGCATATGACCATTGAAGAAAATATTGCGATTGTCCCAGAATTAAAAAAATGGAGTAAAACTAAAATTCAAAAGCGTGTGGATGAACTATTGGAATTGGTAGGCCTTGAGCCTGAAAAATATCGTCAGCGCAAGCCAAAGGAGTTATCTGGAGGGGAACAGCAAAGAGTGGGCGTAATTCGTGCATTAGCAGCTGATCCAGAAATTATTTTGATGGACGAACCTTTCAGTGCTTTAGATCCCATCAGTCGTACAAAGTTACAGGATGATCTACTGGACATGCAGCGTAAAATTCAAAAAACCATCGTCTTTGTCTCGCATGATATGCAGGAGGCGCTGAAGCTAGGGGATCGACTATGTGTCATGAAAGATGGAGAAATTGTTCAAATTGGATCTCCTCAGGAAATGGTAGAAAATCCAGTGAATGATTTTGTCCAACAATTTATAGGGGTAAATTCAGTTCACAATAGGTTTGATATTCGGACGGTTATGCAACCAATCGTAAGTGTTAGTGAGCTAGGGGATACGATTACTATCAATGAGCCGATCACAACGATTCTTGAAAAACTGACAGAGCATAACGTTCTTGGTGTGGAAGAAAATGGGGAGATTATGGGTATGGTGACTCGAACAGCTATACTGCAATATGTCGCAAATGATTTCAAGGAAAGAGGTCGAGCACATGACTAATTTCGTGGCGATGTTTGAGGAACGAAAGGAACAGCTTCTGGCAGCATTACTCGAGCATATACAAATCTCCTTTATAGCCCTATTTTTTGCCATCATTATTGCCATTCCGCTAGGTATCTATTTAACCAATAAAAAGAAAATAGCAGAAACTATAATTGGTATTAGTGCCGTGCTACAAACGATTCCATCTCTAGCGTTACTTGGGTTATTAATTCCTCTGTTCGGAATTGGCAAAGTTCCAGCCATCATTGCCTTAGTGGTCTATGCACTTTTACCGATTCTACGGAATACTTATACAGGCATCAAGGAAGTGGACCCTTCATTGAAGGAGGCCGCATTGGCAATGGGGATGAACACACCTAAACGTTTATTGAAGGTCGAATTGCCTCTTGCTCTGCCTGTCATCATGGCTGGTATTCGAACCGCTATGGTGTTAATTGTTGGCACAGCCACATTAGCTGCTTTAATTGGAGCCGGTGGTTTAGGGGATATTATTTTACTAGGCATTGATCGTAATAATACCGCACTCATTATTTTAGGGGCTGTGCCTGCAGCAATATTAGCATTAATCTTCGATATTTTACTGAAAAGGCTTGAGTCGCTGTCATTTAGAAAAACAGTAATAGCTGTCAGTCTTGTGAGTATGGTTGCATGGATGATGGTCTTCATGCCGCTTCTAAATGGTAAAGACCAAGATGAAATTGTCATCGCTGGAAAGCTAGGAGCGGAGCCTGAAATTCTCATTAATATGTATAAGTTATTAATAGAGCAGGATACAGACTTAACAGTGCAATTAAAACCAGGACTGGGTAAAACCTCATTTGTATTTAATGCGTTGAAATCTGGCAGCATTGATATATACCCAGAATTTACAGGCACAGCCATCTCAGAATTTTTAAAACAAGAAGCCATCAATAATAATGAGGCAGATGTCTATCGGCAGGCGAAAGATGGAATGCTAAAGCAATTTGATATGGTGATGCTGAGCCCAATGAACTATAACAATACGTATGCGTTAGCAGTATCGGAGGACTTGGCAGAAAGATATCAGCTACAAACTATTTCGGACCTTAAATCGATAGAACAAGCTGTTAAAGCAGGGTTTACATTGGAATTTAATGATCGTGAGGATGGATATGTCGGGATTCAAAAACGCTATGATATTGCGTTTCCCTCCCTTGCAACAATGGAGCCTAAGCTTCGCTACCAAGCGATTGAATCGGGAGATATCAACCTACTCGATGCTTATTCAACGGATAGTGAAATTCGTCAATACAAGCTCCGTGTATTAGAGGATGACCAAGCGCTGTTTCCGCCTTATCAAGGAGCCCCATTATTACGAAAAGAGACGCTGAACCAATATCCAGAGATTGAACAATCCTTAGATAAACTCGCTGATCAAATTACAGACGATGATATGCGGGAAATGAATTATCAAGTGAATGTAGAAGGAAAACTAGCGGCAGAAGTAGCTAATCAGTATCTAGTCAATGCCGGCTTACTGAAATAAACCATCATGACCCTCTAGTAGAAATGTGCTAGAGGGTTTTATTAATATCAATAATAATTTAATGATAAACATTAATTTATTATTGATAGAGATAAAAGGAACAGTATAATAAAATAGAAGAAAGGGGATGCTAAAAATGGAGAAAACAATTCAAAGCAAAGAATTTCAATTGTTGACAAAGGGGCTTCGGATCATCTTTACGGTCATCATGGCTCTCATGATTTTAGGCATGGCGTGCATGGCAGTTATTTTTATAGTAGCAATGATTGTGTCAGAGGATGCTGTGAATCATTGGTTAGTCAAGACAAGTGTGACAGCTTCCATTCATTTTGAGGGATTGGAAATGCTGTTGTCCAAGCAGACAGTTCAAGATATGTACTACAGGAAAATGGATATCGTGAAATTATTAGTAACTGCTACCATATACATAACTATTCTGTTTTTAATCGTTGTTCAAGTAAGAAATATTTTAAGTAATATAGCAAAAGGGATTATATTTTCGCTAGATAATAGTATAAAAATAGAAAGAATTGCGTATTGTGTGATAATCTTGAGCTTGACTGTAAGTGCATTCCGTACATATATCGTCTATCTAATGATGCAACCGTTTAAGCTTGAATCCTTATTGGAAAAGACAGATTTTATTACAGGGATCAGCTATCATTACACAGGCATTAATTGGACATTATTACTATGTGGTTTGGTGATTTGGACCATTGCGCGTATTTTCCGTTATGGTACATTTCTCCAAGATGAATATGATGCAACAGCTTAGGAAGTGAAAATATGACTATAATTATTCGTTTAGATCGGATGCTAGCGGATCGTAAAATGCAACTGAGTGAGCTTGCAGAAAGGGTTGATGTGTCAATTGTCAATCTTTCTAATTTAAAAACAGGTAAGGTAAGAGCTGTTCGTTTCTCTACTTTAAATGCTATCTGTAAGGCTCTGGGCTGTCAGCCGGGAGATATATTAGAATATGTCGAGGATGAAGATTAATCATTGTAGCATTTAAACATAGCAGCAAGAAAGGATTTTCATAAAAATGATGGTTTTCAGTTTTTTATTTATCGCCATTGTAGCAGAAGTTTTTGCAAGCTCTATGCTCAAGCGTACGGAAGGCTTCTCTCGTATTTGGCCATCTCTCGGAGTAGTGGTCGGCTATGGCACGGCCTTTTATTGTTTAGCCTTAACCCTAAAAACAATACCCATTGGCACAGCCTATGCAATATGGGCAGGATTAGGCACAGCACTAACAGCCATCGTGGGTGTTGTACTGTATAAGGAATTATTTAATCGTAAGAAGGTACTAGGGATTCTTTGTATTATTTTAGGTGTCGTGGTACTTAATCTTGCGGGTAGTCATTAGGAGGCTAACGAGATGAAAGGCTATTTATTTTTAACACTCTCGATTATCAGTGAGGTTTTTGCAACAACTATGCTGAAGCTTTCAGATGGATTTACAGTTCTAGGCCCATCTGTGGCGGTGGCACTTGGCTATGGAATATCATTCTACAGCCTATCCCTATGCTTGAAAACTTTGCCACTAAGCCTGGCCTATGCCATTTGGTCAGGTGTCGGCACCGCCTTGACGGTTATTGTAGGTATTGTCATTTGGGACGATATGTTTAACCTCTACTCTGCGCTTGGGATTGCACTCATAATAGGCGGAGTTATTTTGCTAAATGAAGGAAATCGAAATGATAGAGGGGCGGATAGCAAAGTGGAAGTGACGGATAGCATGCCAGAATAGACGGATAGCAGTAGGAAAGTGACGGATAGCATGTGGAAATAGACGGATAGAGTCAGAAAAATGGCGGATAGCAATGCAGGAATTGCAAATGACCGTTTAGGGGAGGAGGATGGGCTAGTGAAGGCGATTATTTTTGATTTTGATGGGACGATTATTGATACAGAAACAGCTTGGTATACAGTTTTTAAGGATGCTTATGCATCTTATGGTGTGGCATTATCGTTAGAGACGTATGCAAAATGCCTTGGTACAAATCTTCAGGATTTTAATCCTTATACCTATCTAGTTACACATCATCAAATGGATTTAGATGAGGAGGCATTTCGAACATCCATTCAAGGAAGGCATGCGGAACTGATGGAGTTGGAAGTGATAAGGCCTGGTATTTTAAATCTTTTGCAGCAAGCAAAGGAAGCGGGTTTAAAAATTGGTCTTGCAAGTAGTTCAAGCCGTTCATGGATTGATCGATTTGTAGATGCATTGGGTATACGAGAGTTTTTTGATTGTTATTGTACCGCTGATACGGTGACAAATGTTAAGCCTGATCCTGAGCTGTATGTGCAGGCACTTGAACAATTAGGTGTAAGTGCTAATGAAGCGATAGCTATGGAGGATTCACCGAATGGAGCACGTGCAGCTTTGGCAGCGGGTCTTCACACGGTAGTGGTTCCCAATACCATCACCAAGCAATTACCGTTTTCTACAGGTCATCATACAATAGATGATTTGGAACAATATGATTTAGAACAGCTACTGGCAAGCCTTGTCAAATAATGATTTGCTTCGAACCTCTAACCACTCATTTCGTTTGGTAGAGGTTTTTTTAGTTTCTTTGTGAAAAAGTCGTCATATTATGTATCGCTACATATTATAACGAGAGGGCAACTTACGGAGACTAGGATACTTATTCAGACTAGGGAGGGGGCTACAATTTGAATAGTGAGAAAAGAAGAAATCATTTTTTATGCGAAGCTTTGTGCGATTTGAAGGATCTTCAGGATATTATGATGGATTTTCATTCTAAATATTTCGGTCAGCTGCTTGTAAAAATAGTTGGGAGTGATACGATTCCGTTTTTTTTAATTACCAATAGTGGCGCACATTTAAGACTAATGGATACGGTAAAGGACTTTGAAACGGAGTTTTTCCGAATAGAGGACGTCGATAAAGATCGATATCGTGGCACGGTGTCTTTGCTACGTGCCTTTGATTATGAGGGGAACGATACCAATTCCCTTGCGGATGTAGTGAGGCTAGAAAAGACAAGTACAGAAAAATCCATTGAGCTAAGTAGTATTTCTGCGATTCAGCTATTAAAGCCAGATATGCTAAAAGGGAAATTTATCATTGAACCTAAATGGTAGCATCCTATTAAACGACTAGAGCTAGAGCATCTGTCTATATGAAAAGGATTAAGAGTGAATGTAATAGAGATAGAATCTAATGAAAGGAAGTTTAGCTATGACGATTATTGGTATGCTGCATCATCGACTTGATCCGACGACAGTTCTCAAGTCATATGCATATGCGGCAGTTGCAAAGGCAGAAGGGGCACAGTTTTTTTACTTTACACCTAAAAGTGTTGATTTTGAAAAACGTACCATTCGCGCTAAGGTATATGAGAATGGGCAATGGCAGGAAAAAACAATGCCCTTTCCAGATGTTATTTATAATGCGGGAAGTCCAGAGAAGTTATCTGTGTCTAAAGAGATTATTGAGCGCTTAAAAGAAGAAATTCCCTTTACGACCTATTCGATAGGGAATAAATGGAATGTTATGAAACGATTAAAAGAAGCCAAGGAATTTGAACAGTATTTGATTCCTTCTGAAATTGTCAAGAATGCAGATGTATTTCATAACTTCATCCATTATTATAAAAGAGTTGTGTTTAAGCCAATTGATGGACGTAAAGGAAAGGGTATTTATTTTATTACGAAGGCCGGACCCAAGAATTTTGAGGTGAGAAAAGATAGTACGAATACAATCTATTCGAAGCCACAATTAGATGCCTTATTAAAAGAGCAACTTGCGTCTGGTACTTTTATTATGCAGCCTTATATTCAATCCATTACAAAGGCAGGCCAGGTATATGATTTCCGTCTGCATGTACAAAAAAATGGTGAAGGTAAATGGGTGGTGACGACTGTCTACCCTCGGATTGCTCCAAATGGCTCTATCATCCCAAATATAAATAATGGTGGATTCACCAATTATTTAGACCCATTTTTAGAGCAAGAGTTCAAGGAAGAAGCTTACAATATTCGACGAATGCTTGAGCATTTCTCTTTAGCACTGGCGCATCATCTAGATGACATACAAATGGAAAAGTTCGGGGAAGTCATTGATGAAATAGGCATTGACGTCGGTTTAGATCAACAACAAAAAATTTGGATGTATGAGGTAAATTGGCGCCCGGGCTGTCCTCCTGCTTTTTATTTAGAATTAGACGTCGTCATTAATTCTATCCGCTATGCGATGTATCTCGCAAAAAACCATAAACCTGTAAAAAAGAAAATGGTTCAACAGAAAAACAATCAAACGGACGTCAAAAAAGATATTGTTCAACCAAAAAGCAATCAAGTGGAGGCTAAAAAGGACTTACCTATTATTGCCATTACAGGAAGTGCAGGAAAAACAACAACCAAGGCATTTGTCGGTTCGATTTTATCAAAAAAATGGAATGTGTTTGAATCGAAGGATTATTGGAATACGACAGAGCATACAAAAAAGCATAAGGAAGAAATCAATGACTCTCATCAGGCTGTCGTATTAGAATACGGCATGGCGTACCCAGGTATTATTACGAATCACTGTAGCATTATACAGCCGAATATTAGTATTGTGACGAATATTGGTTTGGCCCATGTAGGTAACTTTGATGGGGATGTAAGAGGGGTTGCGAAGGCAAAGTCGGAACTGATTCATGGGATGGACCAACAAGGGCTACTTATATTGAATAAGGATGATGATAATTCAAGATATTTAGAGACACAGCAATTTAAAGGGAAAATGTTAACGGTGGGCATAAAAAGTGATGCAGATTACCGAGCATATGACCTTCAGTATAAGGATATCGGCATGTCCTTTAAAATGAAGCTACATGGTCAAGAAATAGAATTGTATATTCCTATTTTAGGGGAGCATCATGTTTATAATGCCCTTAATGCTGTAGCTGTAGCTGATTATTTAGGGTTTAGTCCATTGGATATCCAGGCAGGGCTCAACTTTAAAAAGCCACCAAGACGATTAACGATTTATAACTTGCGTGATGATATAACGGTCATAGATGATACGGTTCACTCCCATCCACAAGGAGTCCGAGCTGCCATTGATGTATTGACCAATATTGCCAAAAAAAGAAAAGTAGCGATTATTGGACAAATGCGGGAGCTTGGGGTGTTGAGGGAAGAAGAATATCGGAAGGTTGGCGAGTATATTTATAAGGTAGGTATTGATGAATTCATCACTTATGGATTTAGGACTGATGAAATGAGTAATGCCGCAATTGAGATGGGGATGGACCCATCCAAGGTCCACCACTTTATTAATAAAGATGCCTTGCATGCACTGCTAGATAAACTCATACAACCTCATGATACGATTCTCGTAAAGGGAGCTAGTAAAACGAATATGTTTGAGACGGTGAAATATTTGGACCAAACATTGAAAGAAGAATAATCATTACGTCACGATAACGGAATGCATATAAAAACCCGAGTAACTGTCCACTGGCAAGCGGCAATTATTCGGGGTTTTTTTTCATACTCTTAAAATAAATTTGATTTCTTTGGCGGCATTTGTTGCATGATTCCGAGCTTCCGATAAGGTTGACCCTTGTGCTATGACATAGGCATAGCGGTGACCCATTGATAAAGGAGGGGTTAAGAATGTACCTTTCCTTGGTTTAACATAAACCTCGACCACTCCCGTTGAATTTGTCGCTCTTGTTCTACCAATTACTTTTTCTAAAATTCCTTTGCTTTCTACAATGACATATTTTGTGTAAACAAATTTTTTATGTCTAGGCTGAAAGTTAGGCTCTTCGCCAAGCAGAAGCTTCAATGTTTCTTCTACTAAACTAAATCCGAGTGCCGCTTGAAGCATGTTGTTCATGGCACCTCCAGAAATCCTTGGGTTAATCTCAATGAGTTTCCAGCCGTTTTTTGTCAATCGGAGTTCCAAATGGAGAGCGCCATTTTCTATATCAAATGCTTTGACAATGGACTGAAGAACTTCCTCAATGCCTGCCTGAATATCTAAAGGGGCTTTCACTAATACGCCATAGCCTGTTATGATAAACCGTTTCCCTTGGGTAATTTCCTGTTCAATAATGCCAATTATATGTGATTGCCGTTGATATACGACCGCCTCTACTAAATATTGAGGGCCTTCCAAATATTCTTCAATCATAATCGTTTCATAGGGATTTTTACTACGCAATGCTTTGAGGTGGTTTTGAAGCTGGTCGACATCCGTTGCTAATAGTACATCTTTGGAACCTGTTGACTTTGGTGATTTCACGATTAATGGAAATGTTAAATTTTTTGCAATAGGCTCATTAGGTTTCATGAGCGAAAATTTTGGTGAGTATGGTTGGTCTTTCAAATGATTTCTAGTCTTTTCTTTATCCTCCATGATTTCAATTGCGGAAGAGGATGTGTAGTTATGACAAAATTCATCACATAACATGGAAGCAATATGAACAAATGGATCAACAAAACTAACGATACTTTTTATCTCTAATCCGGTTTTCCCTAGTTTATCAATTTCCTCTTTCATTCTTTCGATATTCAAAGTATCAATGAGAATCATTCTATGAATATCGGGGTAAGATCGGCGCTGCTGAAGTTGTTTTTCATTATTGGTGAAAAGTATTGTGAAATAGCCTAATCTTTCTGCTGCTCTTGTTGCTTCACGACTAGACCCGGATTTGTTTGTACCGATAAATACAATCGCTTTCAGGTATATCACTCCTTCTATTGGTACTTAGATACTTAATCACCTTTATATATATGCAAAGAAATAGTTTTCTTCTAGTTGTGTATCTTGTCTACATCCAAGCAACTTTTAAGAGGTTACATATACTAGAAAAGAAAGGAGGGAGAAAAAATATGAAGCCTCTTTCGGTGAAAAATTTAGCAGTGATTACGGCGGGCTATATAGTGCAAGGGTCTGAGGACATACTGATACAGCATGGTGCTTATCGATTAAAACAAGTGAAAAAGCCCAATACGGCCCTTTTTACAAGTAAACGTATTGTTAATTGGAAAAGTCTTGAGCCACTTTCTCCTCTTGTAATAGTGACCGACAGAGCATATCGGCCCACAGAGATTCCAACCAAGATTATTATCATACAGGTTGCGAATGTAGATGAGGCCTATTGGAAGTTTGTTCACTTTTATCGCAATCAATTTCATATCCCCATTGTTGCTATTACTGGTACTTCAGGCAAAACAACGACGAAAGAGATGATTAAACATATTCTTTCTGCTGATCGACAAGTGACAGCAACGACATTAAGTAGTAATTCAAGAACGGCATCATTGCAATATTTACTGAATATTGAAGATGACACAGAGGCGGCTGTATTTGAAACAGCTGTTGGCTCACCTGGAGATGTCACGAATGCAGGGAAGTATTTCAAGCCGACCATTGGGATTATTACGAATATCGGTGCCCATCATTTGAATTATTGTAAGACGCTTGAAGGCTATATTCAGGCAAAGGGAGAAATGCTAGATATCATTCAACCTAAAGGAACCCTCATCATAAACGCCGAAGATATGAATACTAAAAAACTAGATATATCTAAGTTTAATGGGCGCTTAGTGAAGGTGGGTATCCATGATTCTTGTCATTTTCGTGCAAGTCATATCCAATATTATCAAAAGGGTATGAACTTTAAGCTGCACCATAATAGAAAAACTTATGATATTTTTGTACCGGGATTTGGTCAACATCAAGTGTACAACGCCCTTGCTGCCATTGCAGCGGCCTATGAAATAGGGGTACCTATTCCAGTTGCAGCCAATCAACTCCAATCTTTCCGTCAATTGAAAAAACAACTACAGCTCTTTGAAGGCATTAATCATTCTATGCTTTTAGATGATACCTGGAGTATTACGACAACTTCCTTAGAGGCGGCTTTAAAAGTGTTGAATGAGCTAGGAGATGGAAAGAAAAAAATTGCTGTTATTGGCACGATTACCGATTTGGGCTCATGGGGCTATATTATACATGAGCAAGCGGGTGAATTAATCCAACGTATTGGTGTGGATGTGCTAATTACTATTGGCGAGCATGCACGGATTATGGCTGATCATGCGGTGAAATTAGGCTTTAACGCTCCAGTTTATACCTATAAAAATAGCACGCTTGTTTATCCATTGTTGCAGAAGATTATAGATGAAAATACGATTGTCCTCATAAAGGGTGATATGTATAGTGAACAGGTTTCGAAATTAGCAACTGAGCTTAAATATAAACCTCCGCCTCCCACAGTTTAGCTCACTTCTTCATGGTTAGGATATTAACTGTGTCACATAGAATACCACTCTAATAAGGTATAGTAATTGATCAGAAAAGTAGCACTCGTGATCAAGAGAATGAATAGGTATGTACAAGATTGATAAAGAAAGGAGGCGTAGTACACTTGCAATCCATTAGTGTGCAAAAAATTAGAGGCGTCTTGCAGGGGAAAATTATCCATGGATCAGATCAATGGTCTGTAAAGCATGCAATTTACTATAATCGACATGATTTAACTCAAAGTCATACACTTATGTTTGTGAGTCGAAGTGATAAAATCAACTGGCAAGAGATTGATAGGAAGGGACCATCCCTTGTCATATCTGATAAACCAGCTACTGAGTTAAAAAATGCGTTAGATAATACAACGGTTTTACACGTCAAAAGCGTGGCGCAGGCCTATTGGACATTTATCGAATATTATCGTGGTCTTTTTCATATTCCGGTTGTGGCATTGACTGGAACCTGTGGTAAAACGACAACAAAAGAGATGCTAAAACATATCGCTAGTAAGCATTGGCAAGTGCAAGCATCTGTAAGTAGTAAAAATGAGCCAAGGCAATCATTACCCTATTTGACGGGCGTGGATGATAAAACACAGGCAGCCATTTTTGAACTAGGCTTGGGGAATACAGGGAACATAAAACACCAATGCATGATTTATCAGCCGACCATCGGCATTATTACGAATATTGGTGTTCACCATCTAGATGGCTGTCTCAATCTTGAAGGTTATATTAAAGCGAAAGCAGAGATTGTAGAGGGTATTCGAGCAGATGGTACACTAATCATTAATGCAGATGATGCTAACATCGAAAAAATATCTTACCAAAAATTTAAAGGGAAAATTATTAAATTTGGTTTACAGGATTCGGCTGATTACAAAGCTTCTGCTATCCAATTTACTCATACAGGCATGAAATTTGTGCTGGAAGTAGCAGACACTAAATACAATGTATTTGTGCCGGGTTACGGTGAGCATCAAGTATATAATGCGTTAGCCGCCATTGCTGCCTGTAGCGAAATGGGACTTTCTATACGCCAAGCTATTGCAGGTTTAAGATCCTTTAAACAAATGGCGAGACATTTAGAATTTACGACAGGTCTAGGTGACAGTACCATTATTGATGATACGTGGACCAATAATCCAACTTCTGTCGAGGCAGCCCTGAAAGTGTTAGATACAGTAGGAAAAGAGAAAAAAGTTATTCTTGTGCTAGGGGATATAAAGCGATTAGGAAATTTTGAAGAAAAATATCATCGGGAAATTGGCTCCAAAGTAGCTGAAAGACAGATAGATACATTAATTACGATTGGCAAAAGGGCAGAGGCAATTGCCGACCAAGCGAAAAAAGATGGAACTAAAGCAGAGGTTCATACGTTTAAAGATGTAATAGGTGTTTTAGAAATATTGAAACCAAAGCTTGACGCGGACACCATTGTTCTCATAAAAGGACCGATGTCAAGTAAATCTATGATTGAATTTGCCAACAATCTTAAAAATTTATCTTAAATAAAAAGGGTGTCTCTAATAGTTGAGACACCCTACCATTTAAAGCTTGTTATTTTAACACACGTCGAGCTGTAACATAGTTCTTTTGCGCCCAAGTGGAGCTTAAATTTTGTTTAACAACATTGTTAGTAGTCATACTAATAAATTGATTATTTCCTAAATAGATGCCTGTTTGCGTGATAGTTGCTCCTCCATCATTCGTTGAGAAGAACAATAAATCACCTTTTTGAAGCTGAGATTTGAGCACTTTTGTACCGACTAAAGCTTGTTTACTCGCTAGTTTATCCTTTAAATCAATGCCATTCTTGTTATATACATAGTACGTAAATCCCGCACTTGTGAAAGTTAGTGCACTCTCATTATACGTATAACCAAATTTTGCTTTGCTAGTTAAACCTGAAGCTGTAGCAATAATCTTATCGGCAGACGTATTCGCTGAAGGTGCACTTACAGAGGGGGTGTTAGAGAAAACCCGCTTAGCTGTAATATAGTGTTCTTTATAGTAATCAACTAATAAAACTCTCGTCATTACACCATCGGAATTTGGGATGATAATACGGTGATCACCGGCATAAATCCCAACAATAGAAGGATTTTTTGAGCCTGCTACACTATTAAAGAATACTAAATCACCCTTTTTCAAGTTTGCACGAGCTACCGTTGATCCTTGGTTCATTAAATCAGTTAACGTTTTTGCACCAAGTGTCACACCGCTTTTACGATAGACGAAATCGACAAATGCTGGGGCTGTAAAGCGTAGGCTCGATTCATTTGTTGAAGAACTAATCGTTGCTTTATTTTTATACGTTAGCGCATTCTCTACAATTTTATCGCCTTTTGTTGCAGGGTTGGCAGATAGAAGGGTAGGTAAAACGCGTCGTGCTGATACATAGTTTTCAGTATAATAAGGTTTACTATTTAAATCTGAGATCACAATATTTTGCTTGGAATCAGCCATGTGAATCATTTTATTGTCACCTATATACATACCTACATGGTCGGGGTCAGTTCCTGTTTTTTTACTCTTAAAGAATAGTAAATCTCCCTTTTGTAATTGGTTACGTGCTACATACGTACCTTGTTGAATCATATAGTTTTCATTATACGTCCCAAGATCTACACCATTTTTCTCGAAGATATACATTAAAAATGAAGCACAAGAAAATTTATAAGGATATGTAGGCTTGTAAACCGTATTGCTATATGTCGCTTGACCCATTAAGCTTTTACCAGTTTGAATCAATTGATTGGCTTTAGCGGCAACTGCCTGAGCGTTGTTTTGTGCATTTGTTGTAGCTGCCTCTACTTGAATTGGCTGCGTCGCTGTTTGGACTAATCCGAATGAGCTAAATCCAATGGTTAATGCAAGTGTTGTAGATAAAAATCGTTTATTCATGTTGTAAATAACCTCCTGAAGCGTTTAGTAGGATTTCTCCTGTATCGTCTTGCCTTGGAAATAATCGTAGCATGAAAATATAGGGCTTCTTGGCGGTAAATGTTGCCAGGGAGATGTGGGGGAGTGCCTCAACGCCTGCTATAAATGGCTTTATCGAAGGAATTTACAGTTATATTACAAATGTTTCAGTAAACTGTAATATGGGAGGATTTCATCTAAAAAAACTGCCCAAAATAGGGCAGTTTAGGCAATTGCCTGTATGATTTCTACTCGATTACCAAAGGGATCTCGGAATTCAAAACGCTCATAATAGGGGATAGGTACAGAGTCTTCTATTTCGATTTGAAGTTCGGCTAGTTTCTTCTTCCAGTAATCAATATCTTCAACTTGATACGCAATATGAGCCTTGGTCGACAATCGATCAAAGCCATCCTCTGTTCCTACATGTATCTCTTGGTGACCAAGCTGTAACCAAAACCCGCCTCTGCCTTTAAGAGAATCGGGTTTTTCTATTTCTTTCAGACCTAAGACACCGCAATAAAAATCTTTCCCTTGATTCTCTGACCCTTTTGGAATAGTAATTTGCACATGATGTAAAGCAATAATCATAGTTAGACCTCCTGTTTCAAATACTTATAGCTAATTATAGATTAATTTCAAAATAGTTGAAATGAAAGGTCGTGTCTACTCTCAGACTGTAGACAAACGCAAAAAATTTGAGAGTTTGCCAACAGTCTTTTTTCTTTTACAATGAAATAAAGTAAAGCCGTTGATTTCCACTACGGGCGGACGCTTTCTGCGGGCGGGGTCGAGCTGCTTCCCTCGCTTCGCTCAGTCCAGGATCTCGACTTTCCCGCTTTTCCCGCAGGAGTCGCCGCCCTTCGTTCCCATCAACTTCTACATAAAGTCTTACTTAATGCAAGTGAAACCATGAAGAATATTATGAAATAGCTGAATGAGTAAATAAACTATAGTTTTTTGAATCTATTAAGATCGTACAAACCTTATGGTATAATAATAAAAACGGAATAATAGGATAGAGGTACAAACCAAATTGGGTTTGTTTAAAAGGGAAGATCGGTGGAAATCCGACGCTGTCCCGCAACTGTAAATGGGAGCACATTTCAAGAGACCACTGTTACGCCTTGTAATGGGAAGGTGAAAGGTGTGAAGAACATAAGCCAGGAGACCTGCCTTTATCTAGTACAGCCAAGAAACCTACGCGGATAGGGGGTGTTGAGTGTGACTAGAGAAATTCTCCTGCATGCTCATAGTACGATGATTGCTAAAAAGATAGCTTCTATGAAGAATAGAAAGCTTATTTCCATATGGCAAACATCGTATTATGTCGTGTATTTGTCATAAAAGACATCTTTCTAATGAGGGAAAGATGTCTTTTTTATGTAAATTATTAAAGGAGTGGTCCACATGAATCCACAAGTTGTTGAGTATTATGAAAGTTTATTTAAATTAGAAATTATGCAAGAGCCAAAGCCTTTAAAGGAGCTTGTTGAACAATATGTTGGGCATGATACAGCACATGAGCAATCTATTTTAGCAGCGTACGCGAATGTGATGAAGGAATTAATTGGATAATCAACGTTTGAGGGCTACTTCTTGATGGGGTAGCCTTTTTGATTGTGCATTTGTTGACAACATTTTTGTGGAAGGCGTAAAATTCAATGGCTTATTAATTTTGCAAGCTATGAAAGCAGCGAGAGCAGTGAATTTATTCGAGGTCATTCGAATACTGGCACGTGGGGTAATCGATGGGCAGGCAGTTATGACAAGCAAAATTGCTTTAGAAGATATCGTAGAAAGGCTTTAAAGCATTAATGAAAAATCGAAGTCCGTGTAAAATTCTTGTGAATTTGAGTTTATAAATCTTTCCTAAATCGTAGCTAAACTTGTGTCCACATTTGTTTGGCTATGATTGTTTCATCTTCAAATAGTATAATACCACTAGGAATACATTTGTTTGTCATAAAACCGCCTTTAGGACTTCATTCATATTTCACTTTTACTTTATATAATAAATTTGATATTTATCTTCATTCAGCAACTGTTTGTACTGAAAGTAGTATCAAATACAGATGGTTCCTCCTTCAAAGGGAGTGATGAATGCTTATTAAGTGTTCAAACGCCTACTGAATCAAGATAATGCCTCAATCGGATATCACAGATTTTGAAGAGGAACTTTTCAACCAAGCTCCTCTTCAAAATCTGGCCGTAGCCTAACGTCAGCGGCCATTACGGTGAGGCGTATTTGATCAAATAGATTGGAGATTAAAAATGAAAAATCTGCTTTATTCAAGGTTTTGGCGTTTGCATTTTTTCGCAGCCCTTTGTATTACGCCATTACTGCTATCTCTCACATTAAGTGGGATTGGTTATTTGTTTTTTACAGATGTAGAAAATCGTTTATATGATGATTATTTTTTTGGCGATAGCCATAAAGAAGAGGTCTTAACAATTGATGAAGCAGTGGAAAAAGCAGAGGCAGCATTTGCAGGTTACTCCACTACAAAAGTGATTATGTTGGAAGAGCCTTATAATACGCGTTTAACTTTATCAAATGGGAATGAACAGAAGTATGTATTTTTAGATGATCATTATCAAATGGTTGGTAGTCAGGATGCCAATTATACATTCTCTAATATTATGAGAAATACCCATAGCTCATTATTTATTGGTGGTACATTTGTCAATTATTTAGTAGAACTAGCGGCATGCTGGACAATCTTTTTACTACTATCCGGACTTTATATGACGTTTAAAGGGGATTTATTGAAAAAGCGCAAATCGGAAAATAAACGACAAAAAAGTAAGAGATACCATGCGCTTGTTGGGACAATCATTACTATTCCTATGGTGATGTTCATTGCTACAGGGCTTTTATGGTCTGCTTTTCAAGGTTCCATATTGGCAAATATAGCGTCAGAAAGTCCAACTTTCGGCTACCCATTATTACAGCAAAAGCCACCAACATCCGATGTGTCTGAAATTCCATGGGCAACGCGTCAATTAGAGGCGCCATCATCTGAGGGAGAACATGCACAGCATCACGGTGGGGGGGCTGTCCGTTATACAAACGACAACCAAATGACCATTGCTAATCTTGAAAAAGAAATAACTGCCATGAATATTGCCAAACCTTATTCGATTATTTATCCATCAAACGAAGAAGGCGTATTTACAGTGGCAAAGGCCAGTAATTCAGGTGTAACAGGACTTGATGTCAAGCCTACAGACGAGGCAACGATGTATTTTGATCAATATAGCGGCAAGTTTATTGATCAGGTTAACTACGAGGATTATGGTATGCTGGCGAAATTCTTTACATGGGGCATTCCTTTACATGAAGGCCATTTGTTTGGCTGGCCAAATAAGCTGTTAAACTTACTGGTATGTTTAGCCTTTTTAGCAGTAATTGTATGGGGGATTCGCACTTGGATTTTACGTAGGAAAAAAGGTGAGCTATCTGCACCACCACAAATTTCACATAAAATCTCACTTCCTTTCGTAATTTTCCTTATTATTTTAGGAATTATTATGCCATTGTTTGGTGCCTCATTGATTGCGGTAGTGTTGATTGAATATTTCATTTTAGGATGGCAAACCAAAAAGAAACTAAGAGCAGAAGAAACTAAATAAAGATAATGGATACGGCACAACCCAAATGTGTCGTATCTTTTTTTGTTGTTTATTTCATTTGGAGTAAGCCGAATACTATGTTGATGCAGAAAATTATTTATAGATTTTTCAGCGCGATTTTATAAAGTTTTAAGATTTGTATGGTACATTGCTATTAGTTTCAGCTTATTGGGGGAATTTAGATGTCGATTAAAACGAGGTTTTTGCTATCTTATGTAGGCGTTATTATGATTGCCATCACGCTTTTACTTGCAGCGGTTTTTCTTTTTTCCTTTGCCATTACAGGTGATGTTAAAGCAATTGAGCATTTTTACAAAAAGTCTTATGTCCAAAAGCCTTTAACAACGGTAGAGGAAAATGCTTTTTTAGATTTGAAATTATTGGCAAAAAAAAATCCCCAGCAGCTTTTAGATATTGAACAGCTACAAACCATAAATGCTCCTTCCATTGAGATTGTTGTGCGGAAAGACCATCAAATTGTTTATGCAACACAACAAGAGCATCAACAACTATTGCTTCAAAGTTTACCAGGTTTTGAAGCGACCAATATTAATTCACGTGACACAATTATGATTAATCAAGCCTTTTATACGTATGTGAAGTTCGATTTTTACTTCCCAGACAAAACAGAAGGGAGTATCTTTGTATTAAGAGAGGTTAGTTCACATGCGGAGGTCACGCGAGAACTGTTACCCATTCTGTTAGGTATCTTATTTGTCTTATTTATGATGATTATCGGTTTACTCAATTATTTAGTGTCTAGAAGTATCATTAACCCAATCACAGCCTTAAAGGAAGGGGCAGAACGGATTAAATCGGGTGATTTAGATTTTGAAATTACATCCCGTTCTAATGATGAAATTGGTCAGCTTAATCGATCGTTTGAGGAAATGAGAGTTAAACTGAAGGAATCTGTACTAATTCAGCTTCAATATGAAGAAAATCGGAAAGAACTGTTATCGAATATCTCCCACGATTTAAAAACGCCAATGACCTCTATTATTGGCTATGTGGAGGGCATTAAAGATGGTGTAGCGAACACTGAACAGAAAATGGATAAATATTTAACAACTATCTATACGAAAGCCAAGGATATGGACGTGTTAATTGATGAATTATTCTTATTCTCGAAATTAGATTTGAAAAAGGTTCCGTTCCAAATGGAAAGTGTCAATCTTCAACAATATATGCATGATTATGTGGAGGATGCTAGCTTTGACTTTATTGCCAGAGATATTCATTTACAATATATATCAGCAGGCTCTTCGCTTTTTGCTATGGTGGACAGGGATAAGCTAAGACGTGTCTTATCCAACTTATTGAGCAACAGTGAAAAATATATGGATAAACCTTATAAGCAAATTATTATTTCCCTACATGAGCGAGTAGATGATGCCATCATTCAAGTTACAGATAATGGTGCGGGAATTGACCCTACTGCATTACCACATATATTTGATCGTTTTTATCGTGCGGAACCTTCTCGAAATTCTCAAACAGGTGGAAGTGGTCTTGGGTTAGCAATTGCCAAACAAATCGTCCATGAAATGGGTGGCGATATTTGGGCAAAGAGCGAATTAACAAAGGGAACGAGCATTTTCATTTCATTGAAAAAGGATGAGGAAATGGGGGGGAATTATGAAAAAAATACTATTAATTGAAGATGAAGTGAGCATAGCAGAGCTCCAACGAGATTATTTAGAAATTAATGATTATGTGGTAGATATTCAGCATCATGGCGATGAGGGGCTGAAGCAGGCGCTTCATGGCGATTATGATTTAATTATTTTAGATATTATGCTTCCTGGAATGAATGGCTTTGAAATTTGTAAACAAATTCGAGCAGTGAACAATATCCCCATCTTATTTGTATCGGCTAAAAAAGAGGATATTGATAAAATTCGAGGTCTTGGGTTAGGGGCAGATGATTATATTACTAAGCCTTTTAGTCCTAGTGAGCTTGTGGCAAGGGTCAAGGCGCATATATCTAGATATGAGCGTTTAGCCTCAAACCAACCAACGAACAATATGATGTCTATACATGGCCTTACGATCGATACATCAGCTCGAAAGGTTTTGGTGAATGGTGAAGAAGTGGCCTTTACGACCAAGGAATTTGATTTGCTTGTGTTTTTTGTCAAACATCCAAATCAAGTATTAAGTAAAGAACAATTATATGAGCGGAACTGGGGCTATGAATCCGCTGCAGATGTTTCCACAGTTACCGTGCATATACGAAAGCTTCGTGAAAAAATTGAACGTGATCCAGCACAGCCAAAGTTTTTAGAAACCGTATGGGGTGCAGGTTACCGCTTAAATGTGTAAGACACCGCCTCGTCGTCTTGACGAGGTTTTTTTAATTGAAAATTTTAGACTTTTTTAAGAAATGGTTAATAGGCAATTTAGCAATGAATTATAAACTATACATAGACTGCTAAAATTAAATAGTGAGGGCGGTGAATAGCCAATGAAAAAAATGCAAGCAGCTATGATCGCTTTATCATTTTTATTGCAGGGATGTGCCTCAAATGATACGGAGACCATAAGGCGTGATAAAGGAGGAAATGAGGAAATGGCAACAGATTTGACGAGTCAATTGTTTCAAGCGGTAGAAAAAAGCGATGTAGAATCGCTAAAAAAAGTTATACATGAAAAAGTGAATATCAATGCACAAGACGCAAGCAATCGAACGGCTTTGATGATGGCTACCTACAATCAGGATGTGGAAGCAGTGAAATTACTCATCGATGCAGGTGCGGATGTGAACATCCAGGATGATATGAAAAACACGCCTTTCTTATATGCGGGTGCGGAAGGCTCTTTGGATATATTAAAGCTAACGATTCAAGCAGGTGCCGATCCTACGATTGTAAATCGTTATGGTGGAACGGCATTAATTCCAGCATCTGAGCACGGCTACATTCATGTCATTGAGGAATTATTAACTACCACAAACATCGATGTGAATCATGTCAATAATCTGGGATGGACAGCATTAATGGAAGCGATTGTATTAAATAACGGCAACCCTACACAGCAAACGGCCATTCAAATGTTGATTGATCATGGAGCTGATGTCAATATTCCAGATAAAAATAATATGTCACCTTTACAGCACGCAAAACAGAAAGGATTTAAGGAGATTGAAGAAATCCTTGTTGCAGCAGGAGCAAAATAAACGACTAGACTTTAGCCATCGAGAAGCTTCACTCTTGATGGCTTTTATCTCGTCAAAATCGTGATGCAAGTGGCCAACGCTTTGATATTATTTCTTCATTGCGTGATCGCTATGTGACTGTGATAACAAGTGAAGGGGAAGAGTTTGTAGCTAATTATGTGCCTTTCCACAAGCAGCTGATGGAAAATAAGCTCCTCAATTTAGATTACCTGCAGGTCAAACCTTCCCTTCAAACAAGGTGTTACATACCAAGTGTACTCACATTGGGCAGAAATTGATGTAAAGAGCTTTGTTGCAAAAAAATAGCACCATTTACACTGCAATCTGCTAAGGCTATTAATAGTAATTCATTGGAATTGTAATTAACTAATAATCCTCAAACGGATTTATTAGCTGGCAGAAGTGTGGAACTTCGTGGTAATGGTGGCACATTAAAAGCAGATGTAAATTATACGGTGACACCATTAAATAATTGGGCGATAGCGACAAATGTAGTTCTCCAAGGTAAATAAACAGGTGAATTTGTAATTGAACTATGTAGTATACGTTCTCCTATCAAAAAATCTCGTCACAGAGGTGGCGAGATTTTTCTGATTTATAGCCAGCCTTTATCACTAGCAATTTGAGCGGCCTGCTGTCTTGATTCTACTTGTAGCTTTTGAATAGAGGTTGATAAATAATTACGAATGGTGCCTTTTGTTAAAAATAATTGTTTACTGATTTCGTGAGTGGTTAAGCCTTCTTTCACCAGTTGTAGCACGGCAACTTCTCGCTCATTTAAAGGATTTTGCTCTTTCATAAATAAGGTAGCGGCTAAATCTTTACTGACCACCTTTTCACCTTGCATGATTTTGCGAATAGTAGCAATTAAATAATCAATCGGTTCATCTTTCAGTAAGTAGCCATGTACCTCACAATCCATGGCCTTTTGTAAATAGCCTGGGCGTGCAAATGTAGTGACAATCATCACTTTACAGGGCAAGTTGGCCTCTTTAATTTTTTCTGCAAGCTCTAATCCTGACAGATGGGGCATTTCAATATCTACCAGGCAAACATCGGGTAATTCCTGCTGAATGTAGTCCCATGCTTTTTGACCATCTGAAACTTCAGCTATTACTTCAATATCTGGTTCGAAGGACAAAAGAGATGTTAAGGCACCACGTAACATTTGTTGGTCCTCTGCTAGTAAAACTCGTATCATGTTGAGGGCTCCTTTCCATCTTGAATTGGTATGCTGAATATTACGAGAGTGCCTGTCCTTGTACCCCCTTCAAAAAGGGCATAACCTTGCAGAACACGCATTCTTTCTTTCATCGAGTTCATGCCATTACCCAGCCCCTTCTGTTCCAAACCAATCCCATCATCTTGAATGGCAATGGTAAATTGTCTATTTCGACATTCAATCTCTATGTTGCAGTTTTGAGCCTGACTATGCTTCAGCATATTAGTTGTAGCCTCACGTACACATAAAGCTAACATGGTTTCCTCAACACTTGAAAGAACAATTTTTGGACAATGATTGTTAATAGTGGTCGTAATATTCGCACTTTGTAAGAGCTGCTGGCAGTGTAGTAGCTCTGTTTGTAGAGACACAAAATTCATATCCGAAACGAGCTCTCGTACTTGCTTTAAGGCTATACGTGTTGTAGCTAATATGTCATTTAATTCTTGTTTGACACTGGAAGGATCTCGGTCGATAAGTTTAGTGGTCAATTCCGTTTTGATTTTAATCATCGTCAGGGTGTGACCAATCGTGTCATGAAGATCTCTAGCAATGCGCTGTCTTTCCTCTTGTTGAACAAGCTGGGTATTGACATCTGCCAATTCAATTTGTAGGTTTTTCGACTTTTCTACAAAATAAATGAGAACAGGGAATACTAATTGAATGATCATTAAGGGTATTAGTACTTGTGTGTCAACAAGTGCTAGGGAATTTGCGGTCGCCCACAAAATGATTAAAAACATAGCAGCTATACCAAGAATTCCGCTAGCAATATGCCATTTTGATTTTGCCCTCCCTAATAAATCGGCAAAGGTAAATCCGAAGATAAGCATGAAGATATCCTCGTAAATAGCAAGGATGGTAATGAGAAGGAAGCCTACAAGTGAGGCAATTAGTAGCTTCCAATCTCGATTCCATAAAGCCATATAGAAGGCGACTAAGTACAAGGCTAAAATAACGATTTTAGCTGTGAAAGGGAGTACAGAATGCGACCATAATACCATGGCAATTAAAACAATTATGGATACAACATCGATGATTAAATAGTGTTTAACTTGTTCTCTGGGATATATTTTTATGGCTTACACCATCCTCTGTTGCTTATTCTTTGTCAGAGCTTGAATCGTTTTTTTACGAACCCATTCCATCGGGCCAATACGGAACTGGTGCTGCCAAAATGTTGCTAGTACTAGCTGTAGACAAGATAGGGCAACCCACATACTTATAATAAAAAGGCTATTTACATGCCCGCCTAAGCCAAGCCCCCAGCCGTAAAAAATAATAGACGCCAGCACGTTTTGCAGGACATAACAGCTCAATGACATTTTGCCGACATTGGCAAACCGTTGCCAAAGCCAATCTAGCTTCTTATATTCTACCAGTTTACCTAAAATTCCAATATAGCCAATGGATAGAATAGGTGCACATAAATAGCGAACAGGTAAATCAAAAAGTCCCCCAGGTATAAAAATTAGCAGATTCAATGGAATACCAATGAATACACCGATTGTAAAAAGCTTTTGTCGAGCTTGATAACCTTTACTTGTTGGTGAAAAAACCTCGTTGCGCATGAATTTGACCCCAAGGATAAATAAAAAAACATTCATCGGGATAATAAATATAGCTTCCGTTCGATAAAATAAAAAGTTTGTCAGGCGATGCTGTACTTGCGCCAGCCATGTACCATTTTCATAGATGGCTGTGACAGTTTCCATCCCATTTAGGGAAACGCTAGCCCCAAGCAATGTAACGACAAAAATAAAAAGAATGAGGAAGACATGAAAACTACCCAAAAGATAGAAAGCCCAGGTCATGACTTTGTCGCCTAATCTAATGAGAATAGCCACGATAAATGCCGTAACGGCGTAGCTCATTAAAATATCATATTCCATGACCAGTGTGTAATGAAGTAGTCCTTCCACCCCTAAGAAGACAATGGTCCAAAGATACACGCCAGGCCAAGTATTTCCTCTACGAAGTGCCTGCTGGTATTTTAACTGTAAACCTACCCCAAACATAATCGTTAATAATCCTAGTAACTTGCCGTTTACAAAAAATAGTACTAACATTCGTAAAAAATCATTGAATGACCACCAACCAGAATAATTACTCGTTGTAATATACGATAAATCACCCAGATAAGCAAAAATCCAAATATTGGTTCCGAGGGTCCCTAAGACAGCGAATCCTCTTAGCATATCGATAAAGGGAAGCCTTTGTTGTGTTTGCATAGTTCCATCACTCTTTCTTTGTTTTTCTTATATTCATGATAAGAAAACAGGAGGATAAAACCTATTCACACGAGTCAAAGAATCGTTATGACAGGTGTCATAACAAAAAAACCAGCAACGCTTTGGATGCTGGCTAGATGGTTATTTTGTACAGATATAGATGCGATAATCTAAAATATTATCGTATTTTTCATTCATCATAATATGCTGATTCAAGACATCATACAATGTGGATTCAATCTCCTTGGAAATGTGGAATTCTGGCTTAGAGGAAATATCCTTATTTTTTTGTATGCGAATATCTTGAAACCCTATCTCTTGAAATAATGCAACCCAATCCTTTTTCGTAAAGAGAGCATCAAACCCGTAAAATTGTTGAATATCGTCTGCCAGCTGTGAGGAAAGAAGCGTAGGGATTGTAAATTCAATAGCAATCAAGCGCCCACCTTGTTTTAATAAACGAAAAATCTCTTGCAATGCACGTTGTTTATGAACAAAGGAAAGAACAGATTCAGCAAGCACAAAGTCAAATGCTCCATTGGGGAGTGATGTTTCCTCAATCGAGCCTTGAATGATATTGACTGGTAAACGTGCTTTTTTCATGCGGTGACGTGCCTTTTCTATCATAATGGGATTAATATCGATACCCGTTACATTTGTTGTATAGTAGGAAGCCAAAAAGGCAGCTGTTTGCCCTGTACCACAGCCAACATCTAAAATATGAGAGGTTGGCAGAATACTCTCATTCTTTAGGATTTCCTTTGATAGATTGATGCCACCAGGATGGGCACCACCAACACCAAATTTTGCTAGGAATTGGAGATAATTAGAGTCTTGAATGAAAACCACCTTCTTTTTCATATAGTATGAAAAGAAAACTAGTATGGTTCCCTTACATATGATGAAAAGCTAGAAATCCTATTTTTAAATAGATAATTTTTGATACTTCTTCATACGTCTAATTCCTTCATAGATGATGCACATATACTAGGGGAGAGCTTTTAGATAGGAGGTGTATAAATGCCACATTTTCAGCCGAATTATAGAAGAGGAGTCTATCCTTCAAACAATATGGGAACTTTTGGTCCTCCATTTCGAGGTAGAGCGATGCAACCTAACTATCCACCCAATCGGCAATTTCAAGGTCCTGGTTTAGGAAGATTGCCAGATCATTTACATGCAATCATGGGGCATGCTGGAACGATTACGAATGGCGTAAATATGTTAAGACAGATGGGGGCACTATTAAGTTTATTCAAATAAAAGAAAGAAGCCCTCTTAAGAATGCTTTCTTTAAGAGGGTTTCTATTGCGACCTAATGGGATGGGACAAGTTCTTTTTCGATAATGGAGCGATTTTTCTCTTTAAATAGTTCATTATGAGAGGACACCATTCCATGGCGATAAGCAGTTGGCTCTAAATAAGTTTTAATAGAGTTGACCGCGTTGGCTGCATCTTGGAATGTCCCAAGCAGCAAATTGATTTTTCCTTCAAATGATAAAATATCTCCTGCCGCAAAAATACCAGGCTGTGCTGTTTCACCAGTTGCTTTGCCTTCAAAATAATAATCATCCTTTTTAGGAATAGAAATGGCTTCTTCAAACGTGAGGGACGCTTCACAATTATAGCCATGACTAATGATAACCTCGTCAATTTGACGAGTGTAACTTTCCTTCGTTTTCGAATTTTCACATCTCACTAATTGAATAGCGGTTTTATCATCATTCGCTAAAAGCTTTGTAATCGTCGTATTACATTCAATTAGGACCCCTGCATCAATGGCTTCTTTTACAGTTGCTTCATGCGCTGATAATGTATCTTTACGGTAAACCACTGTCACACTTTTAGCAAGGGGGCTCAGTTCTACAGCCCAATCAATGGCCGCATTGCCACCACCAGAAATAAGGATATCCCTATTCACAAAACGTTTATAGGATTGAACGGTATAGTGTAAATTGGACATTTCATATTTCTCAGCACCTTCCAGTGTTAGTTTCTGAGGGTTTATAATACCGCCACCAACCGCTAATAGAACAGTTTTTGAATAATGCCTTTCTCCAGTTGCCGTATGTACAATAAATAGATGTTCTTGTCGTTCAATAAAATCTACTTTTGTGTTTGTTAGAATAGTAGGGTCAAATGTTTTAGCTTGCTGGATCAATTGTTTAACAAATTTCTCGCCTAAAATAGGGGGCTGGCCTCCTATATCCCAAATAAGCTTTTCAGGATAAAGTAATACTTTTCCACCAAGTTGAGATTGGCTCTCTATTAATTTTGTTTTTAATCCTCGTAAACCACTATAAAAGGCGCTATATAAGCCAGCAGGGCCTCCGCCAATAATTGTCACATCATACACATGTTGCATTTTTATTGCCACATCCTTAATTGATAGTAAAAAAGTAATTGACAAAATCTTATCATAAAACTAGACTAATTTTAGTGATAATGATTATCATTTTTAACAGTGCCTATCATAGCATGGAATGAAGTAAAATGAAAGAGAGGGTCCGAATTGCGTTTAGAAGTTGAATCGATTCGTGTTGGTTATGAGAATAAAACGATTGTGCATGACTTATCGCTACAAATTCCAGATGGCAAAATCACAACCATCATTGGTTCAAATGGCTGCGGAAAGTCTACCTTATTAAAGGCCATTACACGAATTTTAAAGCATGAGAGTGGACAGGTCATTCTGGATGGTCAAAATATTTCCAAGATGAACACGAAGGAATTGGCGAAAGAACTTGCGATTTTACCGCAAAGCCCAGAAAGTGCACATGGTTTAACAGTGGAAGAGCTTGTATCCTACGGTCGATTTCCCTATCAAAAGGGCTTTGGCAATTTATCACAGAAAGATAAAGAGGTCATTGACTGGGCTTTACAAGTGACAAAAACAGAAGAATTCCGCTTGCAATCTGTAGACGCTTTATCAGGTGGACAGCGTCAACGAGTGTGGATTGCCATGTCTTTAGCTCAAGAAACCGACATTATATTTTTAGATGAGCCAACAACCTATTTAGACATGGCACATCAATTAGAGGTTTTAGAGTTACTTTACAAGCTCAATGAAGAACAAGGGCGCACGATTGTTATGGTACTCCATGATTTAAATCAAGCGGCACGTTTTTCTGATTATATTGTGGCGCTGTCACAAGGAGAGCTTGTTAAATTTGGAACTGCGGAGGAAGTCATGGTTCCAGAAGTATTAAAAAAAGTGTTTAATATTGATGCTGTAATTGGCAAAGATCCACGAACGAACAAACCAATGTGCATTACATATAACTTATTACAAACCGTTTAAAGGAGAATGAAAGACAATGAAGAAGTGGTTATTACCAATGTTTATGATGCTCGTACTAGTACTTGCAGCGTGCGGCAATAAAGAAGAGAAAATAGAAAAGGCTGATGAAGGCTCGAAAGAAGCGACTTCTGCAGAAACAATTACTTATCAATCTGAAGCAGGACCTATTGAAGTACCAGCAAACCCTAAACGTGTAGTCGTGTTATCTTCATTTGTAGGGGATTTATTACAGCTTGATGTTGATGTTGTCGGTGTAGATGCATGGGCAGCGAAAAATCCGAACTTTGAAGATGCTATTAAAGATGCAGTAGTTGTAGAAAATACAGATATCGAAAAAATTCTTGAGCTAGAGCCAGACTTAATCATTGGTTTAAATGGTATTGAAAATGCTGATAAATTATCAGAAATCGCTCCAACTGTATTATTTACGTATGGGAAAGTAGACTATTTACAGCAATTTATTGAAATCGGTAAAGTGGTCAATAAAGAAAAAGAAGCAACGGCATGGGTAGAAGATTTTAAAGTACGTGCAGCGGAATCTGGTAAAAAAATTAAAGAAAAAATCGGGGAAGATGCAACTGTAACAGTCGCAGAAAACTTTAATAAACAATTTTATATTTATGGCGATAACTGGGGACGCGGAACAGAGATTTTATATCAAGAAATGGGCTTAAAAATGCCTGAGAAAGTTAAAGAAACAGCTTTAGAGCCAGGCTACTATGCTATTTCTCAAGAAGTTTTAGGGGATTATGCAGGGGACTATGTGATCTTCAGTATGTTCCAAGACCAAGATAATTCATTTACAGACGCAGCATGGTTTAAAGACTTAGAAGCAGTGAAAAATGGTCATTTATTTGAAGTGAATGCAAATGCCTTTTATTTCAATGACCCGATTACATTAGAACATCAACTGAAGTTCTTTGAAGAGAAATTTTTACAATAATTAGTAGAGAGTAGCGAAGGCAAATGACAAAGTTTCGACAGTTACCATTTTGGCTTCAGGTATTGCTTGCATTGCTCGTATTAATCGGCACGGCTTGTATCTCGCTGTGCTTAGGTGCAGCGAATACGAGCATTCAAGATGTCTATCAAGCAATTGTCGGACAAAGTGGTGGTAAGCATTACACGATTTTACGTGAAATTCGATTTCCTCGTATCATTGCTGCTATTTTTGTTGGCAGTGCACTCGCAGTTGCGGGAGCGATTATGCAGGGGGTTACACGCAATCCATTAGCGGATCCAGGGCTACTTGGTTTAACAGCAGGGGCAAATGCGGCCCTTGCTTTAACTATGGCATTTATCCCGAAATTCTCTTATTATACGTTAATTATAGCCTGCTTTATTGGAGCTGGAATTGGTATGATAATCGTTTATGGGATCGGTGCTTCTACTAAGAAAGGTTTCTCACCATTGAGACTTGTTTTAGCTGGTGCAGCAGTTACTGCATTATTACAGGCGATTGCTGAAGGCACAGGCATTTTATTTCAAATTTCCAAGGATGTTTCGATGTGGACGAGTGGCGGATTCATTGGCACGACATGGCAGGCGTTATTGATTGTTCCTGTCATTGTCATAGGTCTCCTATTGTCATTTGCTTTTAGTCGACAATTAACGATTTTAAGTTTAAATGAAGAAGTTGCGGTAGGAGTTGGACAAAACACAACATTGATTAAAGGTATTATGATGTTTGCTGTCGTTATTTTAGCAGGCTCTGCCGTAGCTCTTGTTGGGAATCTAGCATTTGTTGGCTTAATGGTACCTCATATTGTTCGCGCATTTGTAGGAACGGATTATCGTTTTGTCTTACCGATGAGCGCAATTATTGGCGGCTGGTTTATGGTGACGGCTGATTTTGCAGGTCGCATGATTAATGCACCATTTGAAACGCCAGTTGTAGCGATTGTTTCGATTCTTGGTCTACCATTCTTCCTACTATTAGTAAGGAAGGGAGGACGCCAATTTGTTTAAAGAAGGTCGCAAAAAACAACGAAAATGGCTTTTTACTTGGCTTGTCGTCACGTTATTCATTTTTGTTCTAGGCATTTCTTTAGGACCAGCCTCAGTTTCGTTTGATCGCATTCTACCAACCTTGTTAGGCAACGGTAGTTTTAAAGAATCCTTCGTATTATTCTCAGTTCGCTTACCAAGAATGTTGGTATTAGCAGCGGCAGGGATGGCGTTAGCTTTAGCAGGTGCGGTCCTACAAGGGGTTACACGCAATGATTTAGCAGATCCAGGGATCATTGGTATTAATGCGGGAGCAGGTGTCGGGATTACAGTCTTTTACTTACTTGTAAATGGCGATCTCCCACATTTTGCTTATATATTGCCAGTTGTAGGGTTTTGTATTGCTCTTTTTACTGCCCTTTGCATTTACTTTTTCTCTTATCAACGCCATAAAGGGGTGCAACCTGTTCAATTGATTTTAATTGGGGTAGGGGTAGCCTCTGCTTTATCTGGGGTTATGATGGTATTAATCTCCTCTGCAGAGCGTAGTGATGTGCAATTCATTGCCCAATGGCTTGCAGGTAGCGTTTGGGGTACGGATTGGCCATTTTTCTGGGCTTTAGTGCCCTGGCTTGTGCTTGGGATTCCGTACATTTTCTATAAATCCAATGTCTTAAATGTCTTGGCGATGACGGAGCAAACAGCCGTAGGTCTTGGGATGAATATCGGGCGCGAGCGGTTACGCTTATTAATCGTCGCTGTGGCACTAGCAGCAGCAGCAGTTTCTGTAACAGGTGGTATTGCCTTTATAGGGTTGATGGCACCTCATATTGCCAAACAGCTTGTCGGACCACGCTACCAATTCTTTTTACCATTGACTTTATGCATTGGCGCAAGTTTATTAATGCTGTCCGATACGATTGGCCGCGTTGCCATTGCTACTGCAACAGTGCCAGCGGGAATTATTGTGGCCTTTATTGGCGCACCTTACTTTTTATATTTATTACGGAAAAGTGTATAGAAAAGTGATAGCACGAGTAAATGGATGCTCGAAAGCAAAGGCTTTTGAACTACTGAAATGAAAGAAAGATTTATTTTACTAAATGTATATGGCAAGTTTTTAGGAACCTCATTTGTTGAGGTTCTTTTTTTATATAATCAAGACAGGAGGTGAATAAATGATTCTATTAGCACGTCGAATATCGGAAACACAGAAGACACTAGAAGCCATTGTTCGAAGACTCTCAAACTCTCACCAGGAGTACTCGAATTATGATGAAAACTTAAGACGTTTAAAGGCTGGACACGCAGGCGAACAGCGTGTAGATGCAGAGTGGCTTGAGATAGACCTTCCTACCCCCTATTATTTTCTCCATGATTTTCAAACGATGAATAACTTCGGCTCTACTCACCAAATGGACACCATTTTTCTATGTCCACACTTTTTACTGATTGTAGAAATCAAAAATATAACAGGCGTTCTCTCATATGATACCTCCTTTGCACAATTGACACGGATGACCTCAGAAGGCAAGGTAGAGGGAATGACTGATCCATTTCTTCAACTTGAACGACATGTAGGATGGATGAAAAAACTGTTACATCAAGAAAAATTTCAATTGCCTGTTTTGCATGCAGTCGTGCTTGCAACAAAAAATGGAATTTTATCAGAAGGTTTTCATGGACAGCCAATATTTCATGTAACCGGATTACGTACACATTTACAAAAATGGTTCGACCTGCATCAACCAGTAGAGAATGAAAACCTCTTTCGATTTGCTATGCACCTCATGTCCCTGCATAGCACAATAAAAAGAGAGGTGAAGGTACCTCTTGAGGAGATGGTAAAGGGGGTTCTATGTCCCCATTGTGCGAATGGTCAGCCAATGAACTACCATTATAAAAAATGGCATTGCCCTCGCTGTAAATGGGTCGACCAGGATGCATTGAAAAAAGCCCTCGAAGATTATCGATTATTAGTAGGTCCAAAGCTCACCAATAAAAGCTTCCGCGAATTCTTTGCCATCGATTCCCCAAACGTCGCCTACAAGCTACTACAGCAGCTCCCATTAAAAGCAGACGGAATAAAGAAACATAGACAGTATTGGATCATGGAATAGAAACGAACTACAATTCAGCCAGACTGAGTTGTAGTTTTTTTGTGGGGAGATAGTGAGGCAAAGTGAGCGGAACATCAAGAGTGACGGATAGAGTGAGAGAATCGCAAAGAGTGACGGATAGAGGGAAAGAAGTGACGGATAGAGGGAGGAAAGTGACGGATAGAAAAGGAAAAGTGACGGATAGAGAGTGAAAAGTGATGGATACGCATGAAGAAGGCGCGGGTGGAGAGGCGAAAATGAGGGAATCGCAAAGAGTGACGGAAAGAGTGAGGAAAGTGACGGATAGAACGGAAAAAGTGATGGATAGACAATGAAAAGTGATGGATACGCATGAAGAAGGCGCGGGTGGGGAGGCGAAAATGAGGGAATCGCAAAGAGTGACGGATAGAGTGAGGAAAGTGACGGATAGAACGGAAAAAGTGATGGATAGAGAGCGAAAAGTGATGGATACGCATGAAGAAGGCGCGGGTGGGGAGGCGAAAATGAGGGAATCGCAAAGAGTAACGGATAGAGTGAGGAAAGTGACGGATAAAACGGAAAAAGTGACGGATAGAGAGTGAAAAGTGATGGATACGCATGAAGAAGGCGCGGGTGGGGAGGCGAAAATGAAGTGACGGATAGAGGGAGGAAAGTGACGGATAGAAAAGGAAAAGTGACGGATAGAGAGTGAAAAGTGATGGATACGCATGAAGAAGGCGCGGGTGGGGAGGCGAAAATGAGGGAATCGCAAAGAGTGACGGATAGAGTGAGGAAAGTGACGGATAGAACGGAAAAAGTGACGGATAGAGAGTGAAAAGTGATGGATACGCATGAAGAAGGCGCGGGTGGGGAGGCGAAAATGAGGGAATCGCAAAGAGTGACGGATAGAGAGAGGAAAGTGACGGATAGAACGGAAAAAGGGATGGATAGACAATGAAAAGTGATGGATACGCATGAAGAAGGCGCGGGTGGAGAGGCGAAAATGAGGGAATCGCAAAGAGTGACGGATAGAGGGAGTAAAGTGACGGATAGAACGGAAAAAGTGACGGATAGAGAGTGAAAAGTGATGGATACGCATGAAGAAGGCGCGGGTGGAGAGGCGAAAATGAGGGAATCGCAAAGAGTAACGGATAGAGTGAGGAAAGTGACGGATAAAACGGAAAAAGTGACGGATAGAGAGTGAAAAGTGATGGATAAAACGGAAAAAGTGACGGATAGACAATGAAAAGTGATGGATACGCATGAAGAAGGCGCGGGTGGAGAGGCGAAAATGAGGGAATCGCAAAGAGTGACGGATAGAGTGAGGAATGTGACGGATAGAACGGAAAAAGTGGCGGATAGAACGGAAAAAGTGGCGGATAGAGAGCGAAAAGTGATGGATACGCATGAAGAAGGCGCGGGTAGAGAGGCGAAAATGAGGGAATCGCAAAGAGTGACGGATAGAGTGAGGAAAGTGACGGATAGAACGGAAAAAGTGACGGATAGAGAGTGAAAAGTGATGGATAAAACGGAAAAAGTGACGGATAGACAATGAAAAGTGATGGATACGCATGAAGAAGGCGCGGGTGGAGAGGCGAAAATAAGGGAATCGCAAGAAGTGACGGATACTCCTGCTCGCTTTCTACTCCTTGTCCACCTTTCTCTTCTCCATTACAGCCGACTAATAAAATTGACATAAATACCATGCCTGAAATTATTCCCTTTTTCATTATTTCTCCTTCTCCTTCCAAAAAAAATTCACCACTTAATCAAGTGCTATATAAAAATAACAAATGCACCCAAATTACCCTTATTTTATAGATGTGATATCCCGACTAGACAAATAGAGATTTTAGGTTTATAGTTAGCTAGGCTAACTAATATAAAAGGAAGAAGTGATCTTGTGACAATTGAGCAGGAGTTTTTTAATCAGTATCGTTTAATGTATAGGCCTTTTATTAATAAGCTAAATGTGCAACTTGAACCGTATCAGTTATATAGCTCACAGTGGGCAGTTCTTCGTTTATTAAAGGATAAGGGTCCGCATTCCTTTGTTGATATCGCGAATTTTATGTCTATTGAGAAGCCGAGTGTGACGAAGCTTGTACATAAGCTTGTGGAGCTAGGCTATGTGGAAACGATGGTGGGCAAGGATAAGCGAGAAAAGCTTGTGTATTTATCGGCGTATGGGGAGGAGCTTGTGCAGGAGATTAAAGCTCACTTGAAGCCATTTTTTGAGCATGCACTGGCAGGTGTACCTCAGCAAGATATCGAAATTGCGACACAGGTTTTTGAAAGAATTTGTATGAATATTAATCAATAGGAGAGCGAGTAACGTGGAAGTAACAGCAAGAAAGAAACTATGGACAAAGGACTTTTTAATTGTCTCTCTCATAAATTTTACCATTACGTTAATCTTTTATTTATTAATGGTTACGATTGCTGCTTATGCAGTGGAACATTTTAATGCGTCTACAAGTACAGCCGGTCTTGTATCGAGTATTTTTATTATTGGAACATTATTAGGGCGTCTTGGAACGGGCCGTATTATTGGGGATTGGGGAAGCAAGAAAACATTATTCTGCGGATTACTTTTATTTATGTTGTCAACGATGTCCTATTTTATAGCAGGAAATTTACCGTTACTTATGCTGAATCGTTTAATACAGGGGATTGCCCTTGGAGTAGCGAGTACAGCGACGGGGACGATTATTGCACAGATTTTACCACCTGAGCGACGCGGGGAAGGGATTGGTTATTATAGCTTAAGTGCGATTTTGGCTACAGCTATTGGACCTTTTGTCGGTATTTTATTAACACAGCTATTTGAGGATTATCGCATGATTTTTGCTGTTGATTCCGTTTTAGCTATTATCTGCTTTTTCATGTATTTTATCGTAACAGTCCCAGATGCGCCGAAGAAGGCAGTGGATGCAGCTGTGAAGGCTGGCTTTAAGATGACGAATTTCATTGAATTGCGTGCTGTACCGATTGCCTTTGTTGCACTGGTAATTGGTTTTGCGTATTCGGGTGTTATGTCCTTTATGACGTTTTATGCGAAGGAGCTTGATTTAGTATCAGCAGGCAGTTACTTTTTCATCATCTATGCTATTGTCATTTTAGCTACACGCCCATTTACTGGGAAATTACTAGATACACGAGGTGCTAATATTATTATTTATCCATGTTTGGTGATTTTTGCTATTGGTATGTATGCATTTAGTTCAGCGTCAACAACCATTGCTTTTTTAATTGCTGCAGCATGTATAGGTATTGGCTATGGTAACTTCAACTCTGTTGCACAGGCTGTTGCTATTAAGGTAACGCCGAATGAACGTTTAGGACTTGCGACATCTACTTACTTTATTTTTTATGATTTAGGATTGGGTGTCGGGCCTTATTTCTTAGGATTATTTGTGCCTTCAGCGGGCTACAGTGCCATATTCTTTGCGATGGTCTTTGTCATTTTATTATCCATTGTGCTTTATTATTTCTTACATGGTAAATATGAAAAAATGAAACAAGTAAAAATTTTGTAGATTAGAATCATTATATTGTGGAAAAAACGTCTTTTTTCTAGTTGTTTATAAAAAACAACTTAAAAATGACGTTTTTTTCTTTTTAAAAAAAATTATCTTGCATTAGAGGATGATAATCATTATCATCACAATATAAAACAAAATCGGGAGTAGGTACGAAGTATGAAAAACAAATCATTATTGTCTGTATTAGTAGCAGGAGGCATTCTAATGGCAGGCTGTGGTAATACAGAAGATACAAAAAAAGAAGATAAGCCAGAAACAGAGCAATCAGATAAAGCTGCACAAGAGGTTGATTTATCTTCTGAACTAGCAGCCTATCAACAATTTGCATTAGAGCAAATGGATCAATTTTTACTAGAAACAGAGAAATTTGTCAATCTTGTTAAGGCTGGAGATATTGAAGGAGCAAAAGCTGCGTATGCACCAGCACGTATGTATTTTGAGCGTTCTGAACCCATTGCAGAAAGCTTTGGCGACCTAGATCCACGTATTGATGGTCGTTTAGCTGATATACAGGAAGAAGGAAAAGGTGAAGAAGAATGGTCAGGCTATCATAAGCTTGAGTATGCGCTTTGGGAAGAAAATACAACAAAGGGCTATGAGGTAGTGGCTGATCAGCTTCTGGCAGATGCGAAGGAATTACATGCCCTCGTACAAACAGTTGAAGTGACTCCTGATTTAATGATAACGGGTGCAGTTGATTTATTAAATGAAGTGTCAACATCTAAAATTACAGGTGAGGAAGAAATTTACTCCCATACAGACCTGTATGATTTTAAAGCGAACATTGAAGGTGCTGAAAAAATCTTTGAAATTTTACGTTCAAAATTAGAAGCGAAAGATTCAAAATTAGTCACAGCGCTTGATGAAAAATTCAAAGCGGTGGACGATTTATTAGCACAGCATGCCACTGCCGATGGTGGTTATATTTCCTACGAGGAATTAACAGAGGACAACACAAAAGCGCTTGCGGCAGCGGTGAATCAGCTTGGAGAACCATTAAGTCAAATGGGAATCATTTTGGAGTGAACATAAATGACAGCATCAAATGAAGAAAAATGGATGAATAAAAAAATCTCTAGACGTGATATGTTGAAACTGACAGGCATTGGGGTGGCAGGTGTTGCCATTGGTGCCTCTGGTTTAGGTGGTGTAATGAAAGCAATGGGCTATGATGTTTTTGAGCCTGTGGCTGACAGTACTACGGCAAGCAATAAGGTCAATTTCTACGGCACCCATCAGTCAGGTATTGTAACACCTGTACAAACGAATATTTATTTTGCTTCTTTAAATGTGTTAGTGACATCGAAGAAGGAACTGCAAGAGTTATTCCAGCAATGGACACCTCTTGTTGTGCGTTTAATGAATGGTGAATTAATGGCTGATATTTCATCGAATACGAGAGTACCGACTGGTGATACCGGTGAGGCAGAGGGCTTAGATGCTGCCAATTTATCAATTACTATTGGTGTGGGTGCTTCCTTATTCGATAAGCTTGGTATGCAGCATTTAAAGCCAGCGGAGTTAAAGGATTTACCACATTTCCCAAAAGATCAGCTACAGAAAGAATATACAGGTGGTGATTTGTGTATTCAGGCCTGTGCAGATGATCCACAGGTGGCATTCCATGCGGTCCGTAATTTAGTGCGTGCAGCATCTGGGAAAGTGGAGATTAAATGGTCACAGTCAGGCTTTAACTCGTTCCCAGCAGGTGGTGGGACCCCCCGAAATCTTTTTGCATTCAAGGACGGCACAGTGAATCCATCCATTACAGATGAAAAGGATTTAAAAAAAGTTGTTTGGGTGGATAAAGGTTGGCTAAAAGGCGGCTCTTATTTAGTTGCACGTAAAGTTCAAATGCATCTTGAAACATGGGATCGTACATCTTTAAAAGATCAAGAAGCTACATTTGGTCGTTACCGTGATAGTGGGGCACCGATGGGTAAAACTAAGGAATTTGATGATTTTGATGTAGAGGCGAAGGATGATAAAGGGAATTATATTATGCCTGATACATCACATGTTCATTTGGCCCGTAAAGCAGGAGCTCGTATTTTGCGGAGATCGTATTCCTATGCATCTGGTGTGATGTCGAATACAGGCACTCATGATGCAGGACTTATCTTTATTTCATTTCAAAAGGACCCTGCCCAATTTACAACGATTCAAAATAGCTTGGGACGTATGGATAAAATGAATGAGTATATTACCCATCGAGGCAGTGCAGTGTTTGCTTGCTTCCCTGGTGTACAAAAGGGGAGTTATTTAGGTGAAGCACTTTTTAACGCGCTGTAGTATCGTTATTGCTTTATTTCTGACTTTAGCTTTACCTGTGCAAGCTGCGCAATCCTATAGTCATTTATATATTGCAATTAGTGATGCATTAATAAATACAAAGCAGGATAAAGAGACAGAGGCTAAACAGGCTCTTGAACAGTTTGCCACAGATTGGGCTAAGGTTTCTTCAGAACAAAAAGAGGCGAAAGCTAAGGTTGATGACATCCTTGCCCAAGCAACAGAGGCCACATCAAAGGATGACCGATTAGAGGCGCTGTCTGCCCTGTCGAATGCTTTACGAGCCCTAGAAAAACTGGAAAATCCAGTAGATGAGGCTGCACAGCGAGCGGAGTTTGGGCAAAAGATGAAGCCGATTTTGGCAGACTTTGAAAAAGCTTTAGCTAGTGAGGATGCTCAGGCAATTGACGAAGCTTATAAGGATTTTAATCTCAAGTGGAACAAAAGTGAGCGCCCCGTACGTGAGCAAAGTATTGCCATGTATGGACAAATCGAAACACAGATGGCATTTCTACGAATCTCTATTTCTGCTGAAGAGCCTGATATCGCGTTATTGAAAACTCAATTTGCAGATTTACAACAAACGATTACAGATTTTATAGCGGGTAAAGAAACAGCAGAAGCGGTAGAAGGTGACTATTCATTAGCTACATTAATTGCTTATATTGATGAGGCGATGGACTTTGTAGATGACGGTGATTATAAGGCAGCCTCTAATAAGGTTCGAGAATTTATCATGATTTGGCCACGTGTTGAAATAGAAATCTCAACTCGTAATGGTAGTCTTTATACTAAAATTGAAAGTGATATGCCTATTATCGCAAGTGATTTATTAAAATTCTCTGTCGATCAAGAAGCAATTACAAAAAAATTAAATACATTCCGTACAGAAATCGAATTGATTCAAGGAGATTCGGATTATACGCTTTGGGATGCAGCGTTAATATTATTACGAGAAGGGCTAGAGGCTTTACTCATTATATTAGCTCTTGTATCGTTTCTTAATAAGTCAGGGCAAAAGAAAATGCGGAAATGGATTTATATTGGAGCATTTGTGGGTGTTTTGTTATCAGCCGTTGCCGCAGTTCTTATGTCAACAATTTTAAACTCGGCTACAATTGATACGAATCGTGAATTAATGGAAGGCTATGTAGGCTTACTGGCCGCTGCGATGATGATTGGTGTAGGTATATGGCTGCATAGTAAATCAAGTGTGGTCAGTTGGAATCGCTATATTTCGAAGCAAATGGGCAATGCTATTTCCAGTGGCTCTATTTTTGCCATGGCAGCGATTAGCTTCTTATCTGTTTTCCGAGAAGGGGCAGAAACGCTTGTTTTTTACGCGGGTATTGCACCGAAAATGGCGACTTCTCAGTTTATCCTTGGGATTGTAGTTGCACTCATTATCCTTGCCTTGCTTGCCATTGTGTTGTTTAAGGCAAGTGGGAAAATTCCTATTCATAAATTCTTTGCCGTAGCAACATGGCTCATTTATGTATTAGCCTTTAAGATTATCGGTGTCAGTCTGCATACATTACAGCTGACTAATAAGATTTCTACAACAATTGTCGATGGCTTACCTGTCATAAGCATGATAGGTTTCTATCCAACCGTGGAAACAATGATTGGCCAAGCCATATTATTAATTTTAATCGTGGCAACCATCATTTATAAAAAGAAGCAAGCCTGAACGTCTTTCACAAACGCTTATGGCCTTAAGGGATGTCTCGATGGAGGCATCCTTTTTTACTGCCAGTGTGCTGGACGTTTAATATAAGAAGGTAGTTTGGTAGTGTTATCACCCTGTGCGGCGTTGATTTGCATTTGTGTTAAAAATAAACTTGTCGATAGATCAGCACCACGTAAATTGGTATCACGCAGATCGGCCCCAATGAAATCTACCCCTTGTAAATTGGCTCCTTGTAAATTGGCAGCAATTAAATAGCCACCTCTTAAATCAGTAGCTCGCAAATCTTTACCCTGAAAATTTTTACCTATCCAATCAGCGCCGCGCTGATTCAATTTGAGAGAAGCTTTCCCCTTTACAAGATGTTGTCGCATTTGTTCGCTAGTTTTTAAAAGAAGAGCATTTACTGGCATACGAATAGCCATCATGTCCAGTGCCAATAAACCATTAGCGTCAAGTTCCGCTGCCTGCTGTAGCTGTTCTAATTGAACGAGGAGCTGTTCATGGAGCATACTGTCAATTTGATAGGATAGAGCTTCCGCTACATAAGCAATCATTTCATATAGCTGTTCCATAATTGGAAACACTTGAAACATTTTGTCAGCAAGTTCTCGTGATTGGCGCCAATCTTGCCCTTTAAATGTCACTTGGGAAACGTGCTGACCGGCACCTAAGCAATCAAATACAGTACAGCCTTTATAGCCGCTCATCCTTAGCTTGCTATGAATTTGACAGCTATAGTCCTCTGTTAAATTGGAGCATGGCTTGCCTGCTGGTTTATGCATGGCAAAATCACTGGAAGCGACTATATTTAATGCTGTACAACATAATCCAAAGCAGCTTGGGCAATCTGCCTGTAAGCTTTCTCGAATTGTCATGCCAAACGATGTGTCTCTAATTGTTCGATTAGACATCCTTTTTTTCCCTCTCTTCCCTCATGAACTTTGCTATTATTTTAGCACGGGCATATTAGGTTATGAAATATGCAGATAACCATATTTTGAAAGACAGGTGTGATTATGTTATTCTTCTTCACAAGACGTTGTATAGAAAATTTAGAAAAGTAGTGGTGGTTGAACATGGGGTAACGGTGAAAGATTTATTGCAATTGCCTTCCTTTCGCGGGGCAGAGGTTTTAACAGGTCGAGATAATCTGCATCGCACGGTCTCTTCTTTATCTGTTTTAGAAGTATCGAATGTTGATTTTTATTCGAAAATTATTAATCGTGTGCAAGAGGAATGGTATGCAGAAGAGCTGGTGATTAGCTCCTTTTATTCCATTCGAGATAGTGTGGAACAGCAATGTGAGACAATTCAGCATTTACACGATTTAGGAGAGCTGGGCCTTATCTTATATTATGTGGGTATTGTGTTGCCACATATACCAGAGGAAGTGCTTGCCTTAGCCGAATCTCAAGGGTTTATAATTATCTGTATGCCCAAAAATGATTATTCTCTCCGTTATAATGAAGTTATTTATGAAGTTATGGAAGCGATTGTTAGTAATCAGGGTGTTAATGACCATTTCGTTAAAGAAACCTTAGAGAAGGTATCCTTATTGCCTGAGCATTTAAGAAGTGTGGAAATTACATTGAAAATGCTATCAGATCGCTTGAAAGCCAATATTCTGCTAACCAATAGTCATTTGGATATTATCAATCAAGTCATGTGGCCAAGAAATTCATCATTAGATGTGGTCTACGCTATCCATGAATGCTCACAATCACAAGTTTTTCGTGAAACAGGTAAATTTGAGTTAAAACAAAGTGACATCTCATGTGTGATTGACTATAAAAGAGTGCATCAAAAAAATGGGGAGCCTCTCTTTTTATTCCTTATAAAGGAAAATACCGATTTACCTGTCAAGACAATTGAAAAGGTGAGTGAGGTTGTCCAAGTCGCCATTAATTTATGGGGAGACAAGCATGATGAGGTCAGCGAATATGCCCTGGTCAAAGCAATCATCAATGATGAAAGTGAAAAAATGAGAAGATTAGCCAATCTCCTGCATATTGATGTTTCTGCTATTCAAATGATGTGGTTAGTATATATGCATGATTTAGCGGATGAAAAAAAGGTTCGAGATGAGCTAGAAGAGCAGTTGTCTAAATATTATCAAACAAGAGTCATTCAATTTATTGACCACTGTATAATTGTGCTACTCGGAAATTGCTTGTACAAGCACCATGAGTTTGAAATTACTGTCGAATTTAATGAAACTACCAATTATGCTGGACAAATCGCAGAAATCGTCTATGCACCCAAAATGAAAAACACGAAGGCCGTTCGTCAGATGTATCAGTTAGTCAATCAGGTAGGGGATAAAGCCCACACGATATACCCCATGCGAAAATTATTTACGGCAGCTGAGGTTCGTTCCATGAAACGAGCTATTGCTGTAAGTAAGCAAGGGGAAGAAATGATTGAGGAATATTTATCGGTCATTGAACCCATCTTACATGATCATGATACATTACAGACATTGATTACCTTTTTATTAGATGCAAATGCAAGTATGGAGCGCTGTGCGGAACTACTTTATATTCATAAAAATACGGTGAAATATCGTATCAAAAAAATTAGCGAGCTGATTGGCACAGATGTAACTATTTACGCCGAATTTTATGATGTGTATATGGCTTGCATGCTCTATCGATTAATTAATAATTAAAATAATCTGAAATTTTGTTATTTTGAACAAAATTTCAGATTATTTTTTTTATTTAGGCAAAAGACTCCCTTCTATGCTTTCTTTATAATTAAAAACATTCATCCATCAACTAAGTATAAGGAGGGAGTCGCTTGAGAAATGACAACAATGTTCAATCATGGTATAGCTTAGGGATTATTTGGGGTGGTGCCATGATATGTATTCCTAGTTTATTGGTAGGAAATACACTCATTACAAGTATGAGCTTATCGAAGGCACTGGCTGTAGCATTTGTAGGCTACGCAATCGTCGTCTTCATTATGGTATTACAAGGAATGCAAAGTAGTGATTTAGGTAGGCCGACTGTCCATGTCGCTGGGCAAGTGTTTGGGAAAAAAGGCTCTCGTACGATTTTATCTATTATCCTAGCAATTGCTTGCTTAGGGTGGTTTGGTATTCAGGCTAATGTTTGTGGGGTTGCCTTAGCGAATTTGCTAGCCATCTATCACTTGAATATATCGGTTCCTCTAGCATCGTTCATAAGTGGTATGGTCATGGTGGTCTCTGCTATATATGGCATGAAGGTATTACGTATATTAAGCTATATTGCTGTCCCATTATTAGTCATTATTTGTGTATATGGTTTAGTCCAAACATTAACAGGGGAGCAGCTTGAGTTCATTCGTGCTTATGAGCCACAAGGAAATATGAGTTTTATGGATGGTTTAGCAGTGACCATTGGTTCATTCGCATTAGGGGCAGTCATAGCGGGTGATTATTCGCAATATTCCAAAAAACGTTCGGATGTTTTCAAGGCCGCTACGTTAGGAATTATTCCTGCTGGAGTGTTAATGATTGGCGTAGGAGCTATTTTAACAATTGCTTATCAAACAAGTGACATTACCGCAGTCTTTTTGCATATTGCTACACCATTTATCGGCGGGGTTGGCTTAATTTTAGCCACTTGGAAAACCAATTTGGTCAATGCAATTTCAGGCGGTATTGCCTTAATTAATGTATTTGACGTAGCAAAAAACAAAGAGAATGGCGATTTTTGTTGCTGGGACAATCGGTACGATTTTAGCAGTCGTAGGGATTTTAAATTACTTCACACCGATTATGTCCATTCTATCCGCGATGATTCCACCTGTTGCAGGTGTCATGATTGCTTCTTATTGGGTTATCCATAAAGGACATAAAGATAGCTGGGCTGAGGTAGAAGGCGTTAATCGCTTAGGGGTGTTTTCTTGGCTAGTAGGGGCAGTGATTGCCTGTATGCCCGTTGTATTCTCTTTCGTTCCTGGATTGCCGACATTACCTAATCAACCGATGATCGGCATTATTATTTCATTTCTTATTTATTATATTGGGTATCGTGTATCCGTACAAAAAACTGCCATATTGGAGGAACATAGATGAGATATTTAGATCAAGCGGCTATTGAACATATAGCTATAGGTGCAGCATTTTTAGGAACAGGTGGTGGCGGAGATCCGTATATTGGGAAATTAATGGCGCTTTCTGCCATTGAAAAAAATGGTCCTGTTAGGCTGTATTCCGTGGAGGAAATTGAAGATGAGGATTTTTTCATTCCCGCAGCTATGATGGGAGCACCATCAGTTTTAGTCGAGAAATTTCCTCGTGGTGATGAATTTGTAAAAGTTTTCCAAAAGCTTGCGCAGTATTTAGGGAAAGATAAAATTGCCGGTACATACCCGATGGAAGCGGGTGGGGTCAATTCAATGATTCCAATTGTGGTGGCTGCACAGCTAGGTTTACCTTTGATTGATTGCGATGGTATGGGGCGGGCATTCCCAGAGCTGCAAATGGTGACGTTTAACTTAGATGGTATTTCCGCAACGCCTATGGCCATCACAGATGAAAAAGGCAATATCGGCATTTTTGAAACGATTGATAATAAATGGACAGAGCGTATCGCCCGCGCCGCTACTGTTGAAATGGGCGCTAGCTCTTTGGTGAGCCTGTATCCAACAACTGGTGCTCAACTAAAGAAAAGTGGTGTGCATCATATTGTGACACTTTCTGAAAAAATCGGTGAAATTATTGCCTCTAAAGATCAAGAGGTGAACGATAAGCTTGCAAGCCTTTTAAAGCTCATTGCAGGGTACGAGCTATTTCAAGGGAAAATTGTCGATGTAATTCGCGAAACGAAGGGTGGCTTTAACTTAGGGAAAATGCTTCTAGAAGGAATTGATGGCTATAAAGAGGGTCAGATGAAGGTTCATTTCCAAAATGAAAATTTACTGGCAGAAAAGAACGATCAAGTTGTTGCGATGACACCAGACCTGATTTGTTTAGTCGATTTTGAAACCTTGTTGCCTGTGACGACAGAAAGTTTAAAATATGGCAAACGTGTGCGCGTAATTGGTTTACCATCACATGAAAAATGGCGCACAGCAAAAGGGATAGAAACTGCAGGACCAAAATACTTTGGCTATAATTATGATTTCGTGCCAATTGAAGAATTGGTGAAAAAGGGGGTAGCTGAACATGTATAAGATTGGAATTGACGTAGGTGGAACCAATACAGATGCTATTCTTTTAGATTATAATAGTCAGCTAATTTATAGTGTGAAGTCACCGACAAGTTTAGATATTAAATCAGGTATTGAACAATCATTGCAGCAATTATTACAAGGTGCAAACATTGATAAAACGAAAATTACACATGCCATGCTAGGGACAACACAATGCACCAATGCCATTGTTGAGCGTAAAAAGCTAGCAAGGGTTGGTGTTATTCGACTAGGTTATCCAGCTACAGCCTCGGTGCTACCTTATACAGCTTGGCCTTCCGATATGATTGATAAATTATCAGGGAATTATGCAATCGCACATGGAGGCTATGAATACGATGGCCAGCTATTGAGTGCGCTTAATCACGCAGAGATTACAAAGCTCTTAGAAGAGTGGCGTGACCAAGTAGAATCAATTGCCATTGTAGGTGTCTTTTCATCTATTAAAAATGATCAAGAATTGCAGGTTCGTGACTGGATTCGAGCGATCTATGGGGAAGATTTCCCGGTTTCTTGCTCATCGTTAATTGGCTCTGTAGGCTTAATTGAACGTGAAAATGCAACGATTTTAAATGCCGCTTTATGCAAGGTCATTGAGACGACAACACAGGGCTTTATTCAGGCACTTCAAGCGGAGGGTATTTTCAATGTAGACGTGTACCTATGTCAGAATGACGGAACATTAATGTCCATCGACTATGCAAAGCAATTCCCAATCTTGACGATTGCTTGTGGGCCTACTAATAGTATAAGAGGGGCTTCGTATTTATCACAAATTCAAAATACAATGGTATTAGATGTAGGTGGTACGACTTCGGATATTGGCGTGTTACAAGATGGATTCCCCCGAGAATCTTCAGTCGCAGTGGAGGTAGGGGACATCCGCACCAACTTTAGAATGCCTGACATTATTTCAGTCGGGCTAGGTGGTGGTAGTATCGTTCGAGTGAAGGAAAATAAAATTACCGTTGGCCCCGATAGTGTCGGTTATAAAATTAGTGAAGAGGCATTAGTATTTGGTGGGTCAACTATGACAACCACAGATATTGCCGTCCGTTTAGGTCTTGCAGAAGTAGGAGATCGAAATTTAGTGGCACATATTGATGAAGCATTCGCTAAAGCCGTTCAAGAAGAAATTTCTTCATTACTAGAACAAGCCATTGATAAAATGAAAACATCATCAGAGGATGTATCGCTTGTTTTAGTGGGCGGTGGTAGTATTATTGTGCCAGAAAAAATTCAAGGTGTTTCTACTATTGTTAAATCAGAGTTTGGCGGTGTGGCAAATGCGATTGGAGCATCCATTGCACAAATTAGTGGGCAATACGAGCAAATTTATATTTATTCTAAAGAACCTCGGGAGGAATCTTTAGAGGATGCACAAAATAAAGCAGTAAAACAAGCTGTATTAGCAGGTGCCCTTGCGGAAACAATCGAATTGGTTGAAGTGGAAGAAACACCATTAGCGTATCATCCAGAAAACGCAACAAGATTAAAAGTAAAAGTAGTAGGCAAAATGGTGTAGCGATGAAAAGAAGAGTCGTAAAAAGGGCTCTTCTCAGACTGTAGACAAAAGTCATGGAGAAATGTATTCTCGATGGCTTTTGTCATTTTTCTTTCTCTTTCATTTTCAATATTTGGTAAATCATTGCTGTATCCAACATACTCTTCGAGCATAAATGCTCTCTTAAGCTGTCTGCCACGTCCAATTAGCTAGTTTCTTTAAATTCATGGCAGCAAAAGTAAGCATCGCCTGCATGGATTGAATACCAAAAACGTACTGAATAAACGTCATTTTAAAGAGAACAACAGGATCAGTACTAGGACGCCCATTAGGTAAATAGAGCTGTTCGACTAAAGGATAGATAAATAAAAAATCAATAGCAGCCTCTAGTTTTCGCACTAAATGATTGTTGGGAACTAATGGATCAATCGTTAACATTTCTAATTGTTCTCGTTCATTGGATGGATTCTTCGTCATCATCGTTTATCACCTCAAAAATTTACTTTTCAACACTCTATGTAGATAAAGTAAGTACTTTATGTAGAAGTTGATGGGAACGATGGGCGGCGACTCCTGCGGGATAAGCGGGAAAGTCGAGATCCTGGACTGAGCGAGGCGAGGGAAGCAGCTCGACCCCGCCCGCGGAAAGCATCCGCCGGTAGTGGAAATCAACGGCTTTACTTTATTTTATTGTAAAAGAAAAAAGACTGTAGGCAAACTCTCAAATTTTTTGAGTTTGACTACTCTACCAACCATTAGCAATCTCATATCCTCTACAATATATTGGGCTAACTTCGGATATGTCATCTCCTTCAATACCGAGTCGGAATTTTTGCCCTTGAATGCCCCCTCTATTTGTAAACTCAATATAGTAGTAAAATAGCACCATTTTTTCCATTTTGGTTCCGCCTTTTGTTGTCTTTGTGTCCTCGCAATGTATTCTGTTTTAGACTTTATTGATACCTGAAGAGAGCTCATGCTATACAAGTTAAATGTTTCATTTTAATCAAACGAGGCTCTCATTTCCTTTTTCTTGTATTTGGTACTTGAAAATAAAGAAGTCATAGTGTAATATCTGACTAGTACACTATGACACGAGGTGTTGAGCATGAAAAGTTTTGTAGGACTTTTAAAAAAAGAATGGGTACTTTACCGCTCATGGTTTTTAATGGGGATATTTGCGGGAATTATGTTTTCTTGGATCGTTCCCTATGGATTACATCAATTTGTTGATCTCTTCCCTAAAGAAAATCAGCTAGCATTTGCCTTTACGCTTCTTGTCCTTTTTGTAGGTGGATTTTATTCTGTTTTACAATTTTTAGCGAGTATGCGTTTGGATATTAAAGCTAAGGAAAGCTGGCTCCATTCCACTAGTTCCATCACAAAGCTAGTAGGAGCAAAGATGGTCTGTTCGCTCATAGGCTATGCGCTTTTTAATACGCTCTTTGTGGGTATTGCCATCTTTAATATAAAAGAAGAGTTTATCGCAAATATTGGACAAATCGTATTCGTTTTAATAGGAATTGTGATTGCGTTAACTATTTTCCAATTTATGTTATTTGTTTTACTGTTGTTCTTTTTAGCTTTTTACTTGCAATTGAAGCATGTGATTGGGCGTTTTTCCATTGTATTGACGATGGTTGCTTTTGGACTTACCACATCGGCTTGGGTACGAATAACGGAGAGTCAGTTTTATGACACGGTTTTCCACCGTGGCGCCATTTCGTTAAGCAAATTAGAACCGTTTTTACCCAAAGTAAAAGCAACGACAACGATGGAATGGAGGCTGGGCTCTATTTATGTTGTTGAAGAAGTAGCTTCTATTTTACTCATCGTACTGCTTTTTTTAACGGCATCCAAGTGGCTTGAAAAGGTGGTATTACGATGACGATGGATTTTTCACGTGATAAACCAATTTATAGTCAGCTTGTCGATCGGATATGCGGGGACATTTTAAAGGGGCAGATATTGCTTGGAGATCGACTGCCCTCTGTAAGGGAATATGCAGTCGAAACGGGTGTCAATGTTAATACGGTGCAACGAGTCTATAAGGAGTTAGAGGCAATGAATATAACGGAAACCAAACGAGGACAGGGTACTTTTATTACGACTAATGAGGAACGCATCGAAGGATTACGAGATGATATGAAAAATAAGTTAGCCGAAAGTTTTTTAACATCTATCGAGGCGTTGGGATTTTCCAAAGAAGAAATGCTCGTTGTATTAAAAAATAAAGCATGAGGTGAAGGAATGTTACAGCTATTAAATGTGTCTTTTCAGTATAAGAATAAGCCCATTTTACAGGATTTATCCTTTTCCTTTCCTATTGGACAGATCATTGGGCTCGTTGGGGAAAATGGTAGTGGTAAATCTACACTTCTCAAAGTTTTAGCTGGCTTATTACGCTCCTCAACTGGTGAAGTGGTATTGAATGGTCAACCAATTACTCGACGAAGTGCGGATCAAATTGCTTATTTACCAGATACTGATTTGTTTTTTGATTATTATACGGGGGAACAGCTCTTTCAGCACTACGCTTCTCAATTTGAAGACTTTTCCTATGATAAGGCATGTATAGTAGCTGAATTTTTACAGGTGGATAAAAATAAGAAGCTACGTCAATTATCAAAAGGGAATCGTGGACGTATGAAAATGGCTGCTACACTGGGCCGAGAAGTTCCTTATTATTTAATGGATGAACCATTTGCTGGGCTAGACCCCATTGTGCGAGAGCAGCTCATTAAAGGTTTAATTCAATTTACGGACATTGAAAATCAAACGATTTTGCTGTCTACGCATGAATTATATGAGGTTGAACCTATTTTAGATCAAATTATTTTATTAAAAGCTGGCTCTATCACAGCTTATGAAGACGTAGAGACATTGCGTGATGTGACCAATAAAGATGCGGTTCAATGGATGAAAGGTTTTTATGGTCATTCTTCCAATGATAACGATCGCCAACACTTTTAACGATAAAGGCTCAGGCGTAACTAAAAAGAAAGGGTGAATAAATATGACAGAACCAATTGTTCAATTGCAAAATCTATCGAAAACCATTCGTGGAAAGCAATTAATACAACAATTAAACATTGATTTATATCCAGGACAAATTACAGGTTTTTTAGGACCCAATGGGGCAGGGAAAACAACAACGATTCGTATGATGACGGGCCTTATGCATCCAACAGAGGGCAAGGTCATCATTGATGGACTATCGCTACAGGAGCATTATGAGGAAGCGATTAGCAAGGTTGGTGTGATTGTCGAAAATCCAGAAATGTATAAATTTATGTCGGGCTATAAAAATTTATTGCATTTTGCACGTATGCATAAAAATGTTTCAAAGGAACGAATCATGGAGGTCGTTAAACAGGTTGGTCTAGAAAATCGTATCCATGAAAAGGTTGCAACGTATTCTCTTGGTATGCGTCAACGACTAGGGCTTGCTCAGGCGCTATTACATCGACCAAAATTTCTAATATTAGATGAACCAACGAATGGTTTAGACCCAGCTGGTATTCGCGAATTCCGTATGTACCTTCGCAAAATTGCGGCAGAAGATAACGTGTCGGTTTTTGTATCCAGTCACTTATTATCTGAAATTGAGCTAATGTGTGATCGAGTGGCCGTCATTCAAAATGGGAAGCTAATCGACATTCGTGAAATTCATAATGAAAGCACGTCGTTTTACTATGTGGAAGCACAGCCACAAGAGCAGGTTTCTGCCCATCTGGCACAACATGATTACAAGTTTGAGGTAATGAAACAAGGCTATGTAATTGAATTGAAGAAAGAGGATGTTCCTGCATTGACATTAGGGCTTGTGCAAGCAGGTATGCAACTATTTGCCGTACAGCCACATCAGAAAACATTAGAGGATCAATTCTTAGAAATGACTGGAGGCGGACAAATTGCTGAAGCTAATTCAAAATGAATGGATGAAATTATGGCATAAAAAAGGGACGTGGGCAATGGTCGCTATGCTTGTCCTTGTCATTCTAGTTCCTGGCGGCATCATGAAATATTATGAGGGTAAATCATCAGATGAGGGATCATGGCAGGAGATAGAGCAGCAGTCTATCCAAAATAATAAGGCAATGCTGGCAGAGGAGGACATATCCGAGGAAGACAAAGCATTTTTTGAAGAGCGAATTGCTATTTCGGAGTACCGATTAGCCCATGATGCGCCGAGTCAAGAAGATAGCAGCCTTGCAAGCTTTATGTCCTTTACAAGCAATATGCTAACACTTGTCACTTTATTTACGGTGATTACTGCCGCAAGTATTGTCTCCAGCGAATTTTCAACAGGTACTATTAAAATGCTGTTGACTCGTCCTATGTCCCGTGCGAAGGTGTTAACGTCTAAATTATTGACGACCTTCTTATTCGGTTTGTTTTTAGTTGCTGTAAATGTAGTTGTGAGTGCAATTGTAGGTTTAGTATTATTTGGTGTAGGCTCAGGTGTGGAATTAGAGATTGTTAATGGTCAGGTGGCTGAAAAGGCAGTATGGAATGATTTAGCCTACCATTATCTATTATCTGGCGGTGATTTTGTTATGTCTACATTATTTGCCTTTTTAGTTGGTTCAGTATTCCGTTCGAGCTCATTAGCAATCGGCTTAACGATGTTCCTGTCATTTACAGGTGGCATGATCATTATGTTCTTAAGTAGATACGACATTGTCAAATACATTTGGCTAACACATGCAGATTTAACTCAGTATGAAAAAGATATGTTAATGGTTCCAGATATGACAATGCCATTCTCGCTAACTGTATTAGCTATTTATGCTGTAATTTTCCTAGTGATTAGTTATACATCCTTTATGAAACGAGACGTTACTGCATAATTTAAAGAAGAACTGTGCCCTAATGCTTTATTAGGGTACGTTTTTTTACATCAAGAATTATTAAAAAAGTATTTATTTTTTTTCAAATTGCGCCTATAATAATAGCAACTTAATGAAAACGCTTTTTTTTCATAAAAGTGGTCTAGACAACTATACCAAAGGGGGATAAAGAATGTTTGCTTTCTTACAAAAAATCGGTAAGTCACTTATGTTTCCAATCGCAACATTACCGGCAGCAGCCTTGCTTTTGCGTTTAGGTTCTGGGGATATGCTTGGAGCAGTGCCGAATGAAGCCATTCAGTACATTGCTAGTATTATGGCCGCTTCTGGGAATGCTATACTAGGCAATTTACCTATTATTTTTGCGATTGGTATTGCGATGGGGTTAGCACATGATAGCAGTGGGGGAGCAGCTCTTGCAGGTGCGATTGCTCACCTCGTATTAGTAGCCGTTTTAGGGACGGTTAATGAAGAATTAAATATGGGTGTGTTTGGTGGTATTATTGCCGGTATTACGGCAGGCTTACTGTATAACAAATATTATAATGTGAAATTTCCAGAATGGTTATCATTCTTTGGTGGACGGCGGTTTGTACCAATTATCACGTCCATCACTATGGCGATTTTAGGGAGCATTTTAGCCATTGCTTGGGGACCAATTCAGGGCGGTATTGATGCTGTCGGCAATTGGATGATCGGTGCAGGATCACTTGGCGTTGGGATGTATGGTTTCTTCAACCGTCTATTAATACCAGTTGGTCTTCACCATGTAATCAATACGGTTATTTGGTTTGATTTCGGTGAATTTACGAATGCCGCGGGTGAAATTGTGAAAGGGGATATCCATCGTTTCTTAGCAGGCGATCCAACAGCTGGACATTTCCAAGCTGGTTTCTTCCCAATAATGATGTTCGGTTTACCAGCAGCTTGTCTTGCGATGTATTTCACAGCGAAAAAAGAAAAACGACCGATTGTGGGTGGAATGTTCGTATCTATCGCTTTAACAGCCTTTTTAACAGGTGTGACGGAGCCGATTGAATTTTCATTCATGTTCTTATCACCTGTTCTTTATGGTATCCATGCAGTATTAACAGGTATTTCCCTTGCAGTTGCCTATATGGTTGGGTTCCGTGATGGCTTTGGATTCTCAGCAGGGTTAATTGACTACTTGCTAAACTTAGGTTTGGCCGATAAACCATTAATGCTTCTACCATTAGGTTTAGGCTTTGGGGCCATATATTTTGTCGTCTTTTATTTCTTGATTAAAAAACTGGACTTAAAGACACCAGGACGTGAAGATGATGAGGAAGAGGATGGGGAATCAAATTCAGCCATTTCAGATGATATTGATGTACGTGCCTACTACACAATTGAAGCATTAGGTGGTAAAGAGAATATTCAGCAAGTGGATTACTGCACGACTCGTTTACGTATGTCCGTACAGGATGCCAGTGTCGTGGATGAGAAAACATTGAAGCAAACAGGTGCGCGAGGTGTTATGCGTATTAGTAAAACCAATGTACAAGTAATTATTGGAACATCTGTTGAGTTTTTAGCGGAGGCTATGAAAGAACGTCTGCAAAAAGGCAACCCAGCACCTGCTAATGCCCAGTTGCTGACGGAACAGCCTGTAGCGACAGCAGAAGTAAAAAGTGACGCAACAACAACTTTCCATGATTTTGAAATGCCAATGACAGGGGATTTATTACCGTTATCAGAAGTACCGGATGAAGCATTCTCTGCTGGCCTGATGGGTCCTGGTTTTGGGATTCGTCCAACAGATGGAACTGTTTATGCACCGTTTGACGGTCAAGTGGTGATGATTTTCCCAACGAAGCATGCGATCGGTTTAAAATCTGAAACTGGTGTAGAATTATTAATTCATGTCGGTTTAGATACTGTAACACTGAATGGTGAGGGCTTTGACATGCTTGTATCAGATGGTCAAACAATTAAACGTGGAGAGGCATTATTAAAAGCAGACATCACAAAAATAAAGGAACAAGTGCCTTCCATTATTACCCCTGTCGTTTTCACTAGCCTAATGGGGCAAGAGATTACGTTAGAAAAATCAAGTTTCCAAAGAGCAGGCGCTACCAATATTATTTCATTGAAAAAGTAACAAGTCATGGGGCTGTGTGCAGAGGGAACATAGGCAATCATATTGCAAATGGATACCTTTTCAACAGCCCTTGTTCAAGAAGAGGAGATGTTTTTCTTGAGTTTAATAATTCGGAACATCACAGTGGTCAATGCGAGTGGTCGAGATGAACAGATGGATGTGTGGATGAAGGACGGCAAAATTGCTCAGATTGCCCAGCATATTCACGCGCAGGGCGTTGATCAATTAGAGGGTTCAGGAAAGTTTTTATTGCCAGGATTTATTGACATGCATATTCACGGGTCTGCCCAAATGGATACGATGGATGCATCTGATGAAGGGTTACATATCATGGCCCAATCACTATTAAAAGAGGGTACAACCAGCTTTTTAGCCACTACGATGACCCAAAGCTTTGACAAAATCGAACGGGCCATCGTCAATGTGGCACAATTTCAGCCAAAGTCAGATGAAGCGGAAGTACTTGGTCTGCATATTGAGGGACCTTTCGTATCGAAGCAGCGTGCAGGAGCTCAGCCACTTGATTATATTGTCCAGCCAGATGTGGAAGTCATTAAAAAATGGCAAGCATTAAGTGGTCAAAAAATTAAACAAATTACGCTGGCACCGGAGGAACCTAATGGAATGGCAGCTGTCCAAAGCCTTTCTGAAAGTGGCGTTATTGTATCAATTGGTCATTCCGACGCTACATTTGAGCAAATGCAGGAAGCTGTTCAATTAGGTGCATCACAGGGGACTCATTTATACAATCAAATGCGTCCATTCCATCATCGTGATCCAGGTGTGGTTGGTGGTGTTTTGCTAGTAGATGCCATAAAGGCTGAACTAATTGTTGATTTTATTCATATGCATGAAGGAGCTGTGGAAATGGCTTATCGCTTGAAGGGGGCAGACGGCATTATTTTAATAACGGATGCGATGCGAGCGAAGGGTATGCCCTACGGTGAATATGATTTAGGTGGCCAATTGGTGCATGTGACAGAATCAGGCGCACATTTATCGAACGGTTCATTGGCAGGTAGTATTTTAACAATGGATCAAGCAGTACGAAATATGCGTCAGATTACCAACTGTACATTGGAGGAGCTTGTGAAAATGTCCAGCTATAATGCTGCCCAGCAATTAAAATTAACGAACAAAGGGCAGCTTACAGAAGGGTATGATGCGGATGCAGTGATTGTAGATGAACACTTGCTGCTCCATCAAACGATTAAAGCTGGCCGGATCAGGGTGCAGACAAACAATTAGGAAGAAATGTTTGAAATGAAAAGGTGATAGATGATGAATACCTATTTTCAACAAGTCAATCGCTATTTAACAATGGTGGCACAACAAGAAAGTGAACAAATTAACCGTGTAGCTCAGTTAATCGTTAAACGTCTAGTACAGGGAGGCATTATCCAGTTATTTGGTTCAGGTCATTCCATGTTATTAGCACAAGAATGTTATTTCAGGGCTGGCGGCTTAGTTCCAGTCAAACCGATACACATTGAATCCTTAATGCTACATCAGGGAGCCCGGCAATCTTCACAAAATGAAAAGAAGCAAGCATTTTTAGCTCCCTATAAGGATGAGCTACAGTTTGATGACAAAGATGTTTGTATCATCATTTCAACCTCTGCCAACAATCCAGTACCAATTGATATGGCGATTTACGCAAAAGAAGCAGGTGCGCATACGATATCACTACAATCATTGGCCTATCAACAGCAGCCATCACGCCATCCCTCAGGTCAACGTTTAGAGGATATCGTGGATGATGTTTTAAATACGCATGTACCACTAGGGGATGGGGTTTTAACAGTTGATGAGTTCCAATATGGACCTGTATCCACCGTATTAGGGGCAGCGCTACTAAATGCTCTATGCGCTCAAATTATTGAAATTCTGCATGAACAAGGCGCCAGCTTACCCGTGTTTGCTAGCAGTAACTTAGGGAACACCAATAATGATGAGCTCATTGATCAATATGGTCAGCGTATTCATTTTTAAGACCTTAGGAAAAGGAGGATATGTGGTGAACATAGAAAGATTTAATTCAAAAGAAGATTTATATGCACGAGCCGTTGCCATCATTGCGGCTGCTAAAAATAATGGGTCCACAACGTTCGGGCTAGCTACTGGTGGAACGATGGAACCGTTGTATGCTAAAATCTGTAAAACAGATATTGATTTTTCGAATTGCATCAGCTTTAATTTGGATGAATATGTAGGGCTTGAAGCTAACCATGAGCAAAGCTATGCCTATTACATGCATCAGCATTTATTTCACGAAAAACCATTCCAAGCTTCTTATTTACCAAATGGCTTAGCGACGAATCCTTTAGAGGAAGCAGCTCGCTATGAAGCGCTATTACAACAACATTCCTTAGACTTTCAATTGCTTGGTATCGGACAAAATGGCCATATTGGCTTCAATGAACCAGGTACGCCATTTGAGTCCTTGACACATCTTGTAACATTGGAAGAATCGACTCGTCAAGCCAATGCTCGCTTCTTTTCATCGATTAATGAAGTGCCCACGCAAGCGTTCACTATGGGGATTCAATCTATTATGCGTGCAAAATGCATTTTGTTAATTGCAGTGGGAGAAACTAAGCGTGAAGTATTAGAGCGTGTGCTGGCCTCTGATTATACAGAGGAAATTCCAGCAAGTGCTTTAACCAAACATCCAAATGTCATCATTTTAACAGATTTACAAGTAGAGGAGAATAAATCATGAAAACACAACAATTTACAGTAATCGATCCGTTAGGAATTCATGCACGTCCAGCAAGCCAGCTTGTGGCAAAAGCTACACCATTCGCTTCCGCAATTGAAGTGCGTACTGAAGAAAAAGCAGCGAATTTAAAATCAATTCTTGGCGTAATGGGATTAGCTTTAAAGCAAGGTTCTCAATTTACACTATATGTAGAGGGGGAAGACGAAGAGCAAGCATTTGAGGCATTAGCAACATTACTGACAGAAATGGGGCTTGCACAATGACACATCTCGCTGGTATTGCCGCTTCAGACGGCATTGCCATTGCTAAAGCGTATCGGTTTGTACAGCCGAATTTAACATTTAGCCAAACAACGGTTCAAGATGTTCAGGCGGAGCAGCAACGTTTAGCCGCTGCCCTTGCCAAAACGGAGCAAGAGCTAGAGGCCATCAAACAGCAAACATTAAAAAAATTCAGTGCCGAGGAAGCAGCCATCTTTGAAGCGCATTTATTAGTGGTGAAGGACCCAGAATTAATTGGGCCTATCAATCAAAAAATAGCTGATGAAGGAGTCAATGCAGAATTTGCCTTACATGAAGTTTCATCAATGTTTGTGGCGTTATTTGAAAGTATGGATGATGAATACATGAGTGCACGTGCTTCAGATATTAAAGATGTGACCAACCGCATTTTAGCACATTTACTCGGTGTACATATTCCTAACCCAAGTAGTATTAGTGAACAGGTGATTATTGTAGCTAATGATTTGACTCCTTCAGAGACAGCTCAATTGGATCGTAACTTTGTCCTAGGCTTTATTACGGATATTGGGGGGCGCACCTCTCATTCAGCCATTATGGCACGTTCATTAGAGATTCCAGCAGTAGTTGGAGCTGGTGTAGCAACGACTACGATTCAAGATGGAGATATATTAATCGTGGATGGTTTATCCGGTCAAGTGTTTGTCAATCCAACGGCTGATGTGATCGTTAGCTATCAAGAAAAAGCCCAAAGCTATCATACTCAACAAGCGGAATGGTCGACCTTAGTAAACGAACAAACGGTGTCCAAAGACGGTGTACATGTAGAGCTAGCCGCTAATATTGGCTCTCCAGGCGATTTGGAGGGCGTATTGCGCCATGGGGCTGAAGGAATTGGCCTATATCGTACAGAGTTTTTATATATGGGCAGAGAAAACCTGCCATCTGAGGATGAGCAATTTACGGCTTATCAAACGGTTCTTGAGGGAATGCAGGGGAAGCCAGTAGTCATTCGCACATTAGATATTGGTGGAGACAAACATTTGCCCTATTTACCGCTACAGGAGGAAATGAATCCATTCCTTGGTCATCGTGCCATTCGTCTATGCTTAGAGCAACAGGAATTATTCCGTACGCAATTGCGCGCTCTACTGCGAGCATCTGTATATGGAAACCTCAAAATTATGTTCCCGATGATAGCGACTATTCAAGAGTTCCGTGATGCCAAAGCGATTTTGTTAGAAGAGCAAGAAAAGCTAAAAGCAGCGGGGGAGGAAGTAAGTGCTGACATTGAAATTGGTATGATGGTTGAAATTCCTGCTACAGCAGTGATGGCTAATGTTTTTGCGAAGGAAGTAGACTTTTTCTCCATTGGAACGAATGATTTAATTCAATATACAATGGCTGCAGATCGTATGAATGAAAAAGTATCTTATTTATATCAGCCTTATAATCCAGCTATTTTACGCTTGATTCAAATGGTCATTCATGCCGCCCATCAAGAACAGAAATGGGTAGGGATGTGCGGAGAGATGGCAGGCGACGAGCTAGCAGTTCCTTTATTGCTTGGCTTAGGCTTAGATGAATTTTCAATGAGCGCAACATCCATTTTGAAAACACGCTCTTTATTGAAGCGCCTGTCTGTTAAGGACATGCAAGCTTTAGCGACTGAGGCGTTACAAGTAGCAACAGCTGAAGAGGTTATGGAAAAAGTAAAGCAAGCGGTGAAATAACTTTTCTATTAGCTACACGTGGTAAATGGTTCAGGCTGTAGATGAGCTCAAAAAAATGTTGAGTTGTCTACAGTCTTTTTTCTTTTTCACAGCAATACCCGATTTTATTGCCATGACATTAAATCATCTCCTCCATACGTGTGCTTGGAGATAAAAAAGTAGTTGAAGTGCTCTTCAACTACTTTTTATTGAATTTATATATGCTTTGAAATAAGTTGTTGAAGTTTTTCTGGAAGCGTCGGTAGATCATGCATCGTAATCGTTGTTCGAACGTAGCTTTCATCCATCTCTAGAGCCTCTGCGAAGAAGCTTCCAATCCCTCTTACTTTGCGGTCAATTTGTAATAGAATTTCTGCAGAGTGATTGGACTGCGAGAGGAAAACTATTTCAAGTTCATCTAGATGTCCTCTAAAGGAACCTGTTGGTACAAATTCAAACTCCTGTACAAATGGATAATATCCACGGAAGCGTGCTGGGGCTTGTTCACATTCTGCTTCTCGTAAACGAAAACCTAATTGCCCTATAGCGTCAAGTATATGTGATGCGAGGCTTGTTGGCTCTACACGAATATAATCTTTATCACTTGGGTCTACGGCATTTTTAATATCAAGTCCAGTTTGAATCCAAACTTGCGTTTTGCCCGCACTAATGGGTGTTTCAAAGGGCAGTGTCAATGAAATGGGAATGACCTTCTCTTCACTAGCTGCTAGTGTAAAAGGCTCTGTCACTTTGACTTTTTGTAGAGTGGCCACCTCTGTATGTTTATGATCATTGGACTCTCGTATATATGTCGTATTTATAGATAAATAGATAGAATCCACTTGTTGTTCAACTTGACCACCACGCACGATGATTTCACCTCGCATGACTTCTCCAGCTCGATAAGTATCCTTTTCCAACCTTGTATCAACTGTTGCTGAACCTATTCCAAAACTTGCTAGTGCTTTATGAAAAAAAGACATTCTTACATTCCTCCTACTGACATTGTTAGATATACATACGCACAGTTTGAAAAAAGGTTTCAAGACTCATAAATTTTTCGCCATACTCATTGGAAATCGAAAGAGGGATGGCGATAGCACGAGCAATGAAACCATATCTAGTATCGCTCTCCCGGTGTGGATTCGTATGATAGCGTCTACCAACAAAAAGACATACTTTGATCACATCATAGTTTTCTCAAAACGGTGTGTTCGATTTCTGCACCGTTTATTCATATTTAACCTTTATACTAGTTTTGGCTAGTTTTAAAGCTGAAATGATGAACAGATAGAGGGTGTTTCAATTGTATAGTTTTTTGTCAGCGATTAGTCAATTTATGAGTGAGCCAATCAACCAATTTTTAAATGCCTATGAGCATTCAGCTTGGGCTATGGCGCTTCTTTTAGGTCTCATAGGGGCACTAGCTCCCTGCCAAATAACCGGTAATATGAGTGCGGTTACATTTTATGGAAATAGGACGCTTCAAATGAAAAATAATTGGCAGGATATTCTGTTTTTTATTTTTGGAAAAGTAGTTGTTTTTAGCGGACTTGGTTTTTTAGCATGGTTATTTGGACAATCGTTTGAAACTAAAATGACATTGTATTTCCCCATTTTTCGTCAGGCCATTGGACCAATTATGATACTGACAGGGCTCGTTTTATTAGGTTTATTAAAGCTAAAATTTTTAAATCGCCTGTCGAATCTTATTCCTCCTGTTATGAAAGGGGGCAAATTAGGCTCCTTTTTAATGGGGGCTAGTTTCTCTATTGCCTTTTGTCCAACCATGTTTGTGCTGTTTTTTGTATGGCTAATGCCCATTGTGACAGGCACTTCCTATGGGTTTATCTTACCGAGTATTTTTGGGGTTGCCACTTCTGTACCACTACTCATCATGCTTCTCTTCATTTATCTTTTCGATGCTAAGCGTCTCATTTTACGAACAAGCATGAAGATGGGGAGAGTTATTCAATTAATGGCAGGCATATTGTTACTATTACTAGGTATAATGGACACCATTACATATTGGGGGATAACTTAACTTGTAAGATGTAAGGAGCGAACAAAATGAATCCAGATATGAATCTTTTTTTAGCCTTTGGCGCAGGGTTTTTAAACTTTATTTCGCCTTGCACCTTACCGCTCTATCCAGCTTTTATTTCTTATATTACAGGAATGTCATTGGATGAGCTTCAGGGAGACAATAAAAAATTAAGAACGATTGGTATGTTGCATACACTATTCTTTTTAATTGGATTTTCTGTGATTTTTATTTTCTTAGGCTATGGCTCATCTGTTGTGGGGTGGTTTTTCTTCCAGTACCAAGATGTTTTGCGACAGGTTGGGGCTATATTAATTGTGCTGTTTGGTTTAATTATTATAGGTGCTTTATCCCCGAAATTTTTAATGCAAGAAAAACGTCTTTCCTTTAAAAATCGTCCCACAGGCTATTTGGGCTCTTTTTTTATTGGTCTTGCCTTTGCAGCGGGCTGGACGCCCTGTACAGGCCCAATTACGGGGGCAGTTTTTATGATGGCTTCCCAGCATCCAGGGATGGGTATGTTTTACATGATCGCCTATGTGTTAGGGTTCGCCATCCCATTTTTCCTTCTATCACAATTTGTCACGAAATTCGCATGGATACGAAAGTATAGTCACATGACCACAAAAGTGGGTGGCTATTTTATGATTGTGCTGGGCATTATTCTATTTTTCGATGGTTTAACAAGAATCATCATTTGGCTAAGCCCCTTGTTCGATGGTTTTTCAGGATTTTAACGACCTTCATCATTTCTCCATACTTCTTTGTTACATTCGTTTTGTTGTAACAAAAGGAGGAAAATAGATGAAATCTAAAGTATGGTTTTCATTACTGACGCTATTGATTTTACTAATAGGCGGGTGTAGTACTAGTAAAACAGCTGACGAATTATCTACTAAACCAATGAACAAGCCTCATGAGGGAATGGATAGGACAAATGGTCATATGAGTCATACAAATCCCTTACAGCTTGCACCTTCTACAGGAGAAAATGAGTTGGTCATCCCACCTTTACTAGAACCAGATGGAGATAATCCAGCTCACTATTCAATTGTCGCACAAGAAGGGACAACAGAGTTTTATCAAGGGGTTCAAACAGAAACCTATGGCTATAACGGGTCCTTTTTAGGGCCGGTGATACGGATTCAATCGGGACAAACTGTGCAATTTTCAACAACAAATGAAATGAACAAAGAGACAACATTTCATTGGCATGGTTTAGAAATACCAGGTGAGGGGGATGGTGGCCCTCATGAACGAATAGAACCTGGTCAATCGAAGCAGCTGACTTTTAATATCCGCCAGCAAGCAGCTACTTTGTGGTTTCATCCTCACCCAGAAGGACAGACGGCTGAGCAGGTATATAAAGGTTTGGCAGGACTGATTTACGTGGAGGATGAAAATTCACAGCGTTTAGGATTACCTCATGAATATGGCGTGAATGATATTCCGTTAATCTTTCAGGACCGCCAGTTTGATGATCAACAGCAATTGAACTACCAGCAATTCAAAAATAATGATGGGACAATTGGTGATACATTACTCATCAATGGTACGCTCAATCCGAAGCTTCATGTCCGCCAAGAGCCTGTTCGACTTCGATTAGTGAACGGCTCCAATGCTCGGAATTTCACTTTTAAGCTTAGTACAAATGAGAATTTTCAACAAATCGCCACAGATGGAGGATTTTTAAATAGCCCTGTTCCACTAAATAAACTGACCTTAACACCAGGTGAACGTGCTGAAATTATCATCGATTTTTCAAAGCTAAGTACTTCCACTGATTTATCATTGATAAATGAAGAAGGTGTAGTCCTGTTACCGTTTACGATCACAAATGAACGCACTACTCCACAGAAGATGCAGGATGTATTTAATCAATTCTCTACAACTAGTGAAGAACAACAATTACCTGTATCTAAACGTATAGAGCTATTTGGTATGGGGACGATGGTAACGATTAATGGCAAGCAATTTGATAAGAATAGAATTGATTTTGTTCAACAGCAGGGAGTGACAGAAATTTGGGAAATTTACAATAAACCTGATATGATGGGAGGCATGACCCATCCGTTTCATATACACGGCACGCAATTTAAAATTGTATCCATTAATGGTCAGGCGCCACCGCCCAATGAACAGGGCTGGAAGGATACGGTGTCCATTGAACCAGGTGAGTTAGTTAAATTAGCAGTGAAGTTTCAAGATAAGGGCATCTATATGTTCCATTGTCATTTATTGGAGCATGAAGATAATGGTATGATGGGACAAGTAAAGGTAGAATAGAAATTTTTGGTGGATAAAAAGGTAGCTGATTTTTAATCAGCTACCTTTTGTTATTGCTCAAGCTTTGTTAATGTTTTGCCACTCCAGCCAAAAATAACGGTTAGAATCGGGCCGAGTAAACAGAAGAAGGTGAAAGGTAGATAATCCAGTGTGGAAATTCCGAGGACACTTGTGATGAAAATACCACAGACACTCCAAGGGACAAGTGGATTGACAACCGTTCCAGCATCCTCCATGACACGAGATAGGTTTTTAGGAGCTAGGCCAACCTTCGCAAATTGAGCTTTAAATGCTTCACCAGTTAACAGGATAGATAAATACTGCTCACCGATTAATGTATTGATGCCAATGCCAGTAATCGCCGCGCCTGTAATAACTGAGCCAGCACTTTTTAATAAGCTTTCAACCTTGGCTAAAATACTTTGTATGATACCAAGTGTGAACAAGAGGCCACCCATTGTTAAGGCCAGTAGTACAAGTGCAATTGTAAATAGCATGCTATTCATGCCACCGCGTGTCAGTAAGGCATCTACATCCTTATTACCAGAGTGAGAGACATAGCCATCAAATAAAATTTTGAAGACGTCTGAAGCAGGTAGGGGGTCCAGTGTATAAGATAGACCCACTCCAAGAATTGAGACAACCGCTAATGTAATAACGGCAGGAGCTTTATAGAATGTCATAATAACAAGGACAACTATTGGCAATAATGTATACCAATGAATAAGTCCTGTAGACAGCAATCCTTCTTTAAATTGCTCAACCGTATCAAAAGATGTTGCTTCACCTGTTGGCGATAAAATGGCGTATAGTACGAATGAAATCAGGAAAGCAGGGATTGTTGTCCAGCCCATATTTTTAATATGTTCAAATAGATCTACACCGACTGTTCCTGAAGCAAGATTGGTTGTATCGGATAAGGGTGACATTTTATCACCAAAAAAGGCGCCAGAAACAATTGCACCAGCAGTTATTGTTAACGAAATGTCCATGGCACCTGCGATACCCATAAATGCCACACCGACAGTTGCCACGGTTGTTAACGAACTACCAACAGAAATACCTACAATGCTACAAATTAAAAAAACGATGGCAAAGAAAAAGTTTGGTGAAACGGTTAAAAAACCATAGTAGATGAGCGTTGGGATTGTTCCACCCATAATCCAGCTCGAAATTAAAATACCAATAAAGAAGAAAATGAAAACAGCGCCCAATCCAGCACTAGCACCAGCAATCATCCCACCTTCTAAATCGCGAAAGGAAACTCTTTTTAACAATCCATAGGCTAGTAAAAGTGAAATAACCAGAAATATTGGGATATGGGGTGTTGCTTTTAAATACCCAATACTAAAAGCCATTGTGGCAATAATTAAAAGTATAACGAAGCTTGCCTCAATAAATCGAGGGTTGCTTTTAGCTTCAATTCGAAACATATGTAACCTCCTACTAAATACTTCTTCGCTTCAATGCGGTGAAGCCCAAAAGTATTATAGCACGCTAATATTTTTTGTCAATTGACAGAAAATTGAAGAATTCCTTTAAGTTATACAAAATTGTTGTTTTTTATTTTATGTATAAGCAACAACGAGGACGAGCATAACAAATAGGAAAGGTTACATGTTTCGACATTCTTTAGGTAAAAAATAACAGAGGAATATTTATTTAGAATGTAAATCTTGTTTACAATTCCTTAACATTTCAAGTGGTAAACAAATAGAAGGGAAAAAGTAAATTTCAAGTATTTTTATAAAAATAACAGAAAAAATGCTCATATTTAAAGAAAAATAGTGATTTTTATTATTTGATTTCCAACGTTTTCAACTTGGAAACTGCCCTGAAAATAAATGTGGCAAATTTTATATTACAGTTTTGTAAAATCAACACGTAAGTGTTTAAAATTTTGTAGAATTGTGTAAATGTTTTGTTATGATGGTTCAGATATTGATAATTTTTATTTTACAGGAGGAACAAGATGTTCAACTCAAACAAGCAAGATCCTTTTTTTCAGTCCTTATTAAAAATCGCTAAAAATGTGAATGAGGGAATTTATTATGCTCATAATGCCCATATTCAAGATATAGATGCGTTAAAAGAAATTGCCGATACAATGAAAGAATATGAAACAAGCGGCGATAAATTAATTCATGAGCTCATCGTTATGCTTAATAAATCATTTATGACACCAATTGAGCGAGAAGATATTTTAGCTTTAGCGAATAAATTGGATGATGTGATTGATGGAATGGAAGGCTGTATTGCCCACTTCAATATGTACAATTTAACGGAAGTAACGGAGCCAATGCGTCAATTCCTAACATATATTTCGAAGAGTACAGATGAAATGGTACAAGCCATGGAGCTATTAAATAATAAAAAGCTTGTTGAGATGCGTAAACATGCTATTCAAATTAAAGATAACGAACGTGAATGTGATGAAATCTTCCGTTCCTCAATGAAGCAGTTATTTATTCAAGAAAAAGATCCAATGCGCCTCATTGTTTTCAAGGATATTTATGAGCAATTCGAGGATATTGCTGATAGCTGCCAAACAGTGGCAAACACAATTGAAACAATAATTATGCGTAACGCATAAGATGGAGTGTAACAAATGGATACAATATTACTCATTACCATATTAGTCGTTATATTTGCATTAGTATTCGACTTTATAAATGGCTTCCATGATACAGCGAATGCTATTGCAACATCTGTATCAACCCGTGCGTTAAAACCACGTACAGCGGTTTACATGGCTGCAGTTATGAACTTCGTCGGAGCCATTACATTTGTTGGAGTAGCAAAAGCCTTAACAAAAGACATTGTGGACCCGTTTAGCTTAAATGCTTTTGATGGCGATATCACGGGTTCTGTCGTTATTTTAGCAGCTCTATTATCTGCTATCACATGGAATTTACTTACATGGTATTTTGGAATTCCGTCAAGTTCTTCCCATACATTAATTGGGTCAGTAGCAGGTGCCGCTATTGCAGCAGCAGGATTCAATATTTTGAACTATGCAGGGTTTATTAAAATTTTACAAGCACTGATTTTCTCACCATTATTAGCATTTGCCGCTGGTTTCCTAATGATGACCCTATTGAAGGTCATCTTTAAAGATATGAATTTATACCGTACAAATAAAGGCTTCCGTACCATGCAAATCGGGACAGCTGCCCTACAATCATTTACACATGGAACGAACGATGCGCAAAAAGCAATGGGGATTATAACACTTGCTTTAATCGCAGGAGGATTACACACAGGTGACGATATCCCTTTCTGGGTGCGCTTTGCAGCAGCTACAGCAATGGGTCTTGGTACCTCAGTAGGTGGATATAAAATCATCAAAACGGTGGGCGGTAAAATTATGAAGATTCGCCCAGTGAATGGCGTCGCAGCCGACTTAGCATCGGCTTCCATTATCTTTGGTGCGACATTAATTCACTTACCGGTATCCACAACACATGTTATTTCTTCATCTATCATGGGTGTAGGAACAGCACATCGTGTCAAAGGCGTTAAATGGGGAATGGCCCGTAAAATCGTAACAACTTGGGTCATCACTATGCCAATCTCTGCAGTAATGGCAGCATTAATTTACTATATTTTAAGTTTATTTTTCTAGTTTGACGAGGAGAATGCACAACGACTGTGCATTCTTTTTTTGTTTTGGGAAGAAGGATAGCTCCGCATAGTAGAAATGGACAATCCTAATCATTTGTGCAAAATAAGAATTCGTTCTAAGTTAATTATAAAGAAAGTGTAAAGTTCAGGGAAAATCACTTTTTCCGTAGTAAGGTTTAAGCAGGAGGAGAACTGATGAAGGTAAAGTTATTACTGATTGAGGATGATGCTGCAATTGGTCGCATTGTCAAAGATACGCTGGAGCAAGAGGGCTATCAAGTGACGTGGGCAACTACGGGTCTTGAAGGGCTGGAAGATTTTCAGAAGCAACCATTTGATTTAGTGTTAGTTGACTGGATGCTACCAGAAATGGATGGTCTTACGGTTTGTCAAAATATACGCTGGGAAAGTGATGTCCCCATCCTCATGATGAGTGCTCGTAAGGAAGAAGCGGATAAAGTGGAGGGCTTGCAAGGAGCGGATGATTATATCGCGAAACCGTTTAGTTTGGAGGAATTAAAGGCTCGTGTGGCATCGCATCTTAGACGCTGGAGACGCTATAACAAGCAAGACGAAGTAGAAGAGCAAACTGCCTATGCAAATGGATTAATCATTGATTGGAAACGGGAAATAGTGAGCATTAATGAGCAAGAAATCGCATTAACCCAAAAAGAATTTGCTCTTGTCAAGCTACTAGCAAAAAATCCGAGTCAAACCTTTACGAAGAAGGAACTGTATCAGTATATTTGGCAGCAGGCAACGTTAGAGGACACTCATACTGTTACAGTACATATTAAGGCACTAAGAGAAAAGCTAAAAGATTCAGTGAAACATCCATATTTTATTCAAACTGTATGGGGCAAGGGTTATCGTTTTATTGGTGAACCGCTATGAAAATAAAATCTTGGTTACTTATCACTTTTTTTATTGTTATGGTGTTGCCCATATCTGGTGCTTATAGTCTGTATGTGTGGATAAATGCTTATTATCAAGATAAAAATGTTGCGGAATACTTTGACAAGTGGACAGAGCTAAATCAGGTAAAAGCAATCGTTGACAATCCAGCACTATATCAAAAACAGGCAAATTTAGAAGAAATAGAAGAGCTGACCAATGAGCAGTTGGCGATTACACTTTACACGAAATCTGGTTTTGTCTTATATTCCTCTAACCCGTTAAAATCGGGCTATGTATGGAAAGAGCGCATGTTTAAAGGTTTATATGAGTTACAACAATCATACAACGCTTTTACCTACAAGGAACCAGTATATCGCAATGGGGACTTGTTAGGCATCTATGAAATTCAATTAATAAGAACTGATTGGGTGAAAGGCGTGGAGAAGCGTTCATGGCTTGTCATTACAGGCTCTATCTTGCTGTTTCTAGTGATTTATATAGGGGTCATTTTGTTGCTTAATCGAAAACTTAATCGACCATTACGAGAATTGATGCATCAAATGCGGAATTTTGCCAAAGGTGAGCATATAGAATCTAATTTAAGTACAAGGAAAGATGAGATTGGTTCACTCGCTCAAACATTTGTGGCGATGCAACATGAAATTGAAAAGACCCGAGCTTCCTTAAAAGTAGAACAACAGCAAAAGGAAATGATGATTGCAAGTATCTCCCACGATTTAAAAACGCCTCTTACGGCTATTCAAGCCTATGCGGAATCCTTACTAAACAATGGCTTATCACAACAGCAGCAAGCAGACTATCAGCGGGTTATCATCACGAAGGCTGATCGAATGAAGCATATGCTAGAAGATTTATTAATGTTTACATTACTCCAATCTACGAGCTATGAATTAGAGCTGGTAGACGTAGATGGGGAAGAATTTTTTGAGATGGCTTTGTCAGACTATGAACCGTTATGTGAGGAACAGGGGTTTACATTAGAAGTGTTCTGTGATGTAGATGGGCTATATGCTGTGCACCCTAAACAACTTCAACGTGTAATTGATAATTTATTGAGCAATGCTTGGCGCTATGGTGAGATCGGCACATCTATTGGTTTAGCAGCGGTTAAAGCTGGAAGTGTTCCGGAATGGGGGTTTGATTTCCTTAAGCCAGCTTTGACGAAGCAAGAGGGTATGTATATGATTGTGCAAAATAGCGGACAGGGCTTGCCACAAAAGGACATTGTAAAATTATTCGAGCCCATGTATCAAGCGGACCATGCCAGATCAAAGGCTGGAGAACGAGGCACGGGACTTGGCTTAAATATTACGAAACAAATTATTGAAAAACATGGTGGTACGGTAGAGCTGCTTTCTAGTGAGAACATTGGAACAGCTGTTGTCTGCTGGCTTCCACCTAATAAAGGAGTAGACGAACTATGAGTTGGAAAAATTCATGCCGAGCAGCAGGCTTAATCGCTGTCATGACATTTAGTTTAGTAGGCTGTAATACCGAGGCATCGTATTCACCCCAGGAAATTATTGAGCAGACGCTCCAAGAATCGAAGCAACCGCTTACCTATTATGGCGAATATACGTTAGATATGGGAGAGCTAGGTGGCAAAGCTCAGGTAAAAGAATGGGTCAAGGATAAGTATAGACGTATAGAAATGAAAGGTGACAATGGTGAACATGTCATCACGGTCAAAACTGACTCTGAGCTGATAAGCTATGATGTCACGGAACATACAGCCTTTAAAATGGCGTATCCACAAGGCGAACTTGACGGGCTACGATCGCCTAGGGAAGAGGTACAGCTTGTTTTTAATTTGGTTAAAGATACACATGAGATTAAGATAGCAGGCGAAGAGAAGGTCGCTGGAAGAGACACATATAAAATTGTAGCAAAAACTACAAAAACCGAATCACTATTTGGGGATATAGAAGCATGGATTGACAAAAAAACATGGCTGATGTTAAAAATGAAGTCAGATAATGCAGGTAATCAAATAATCACCGAATACTCAAAAATAAATGTTGATGAAAAAATAGATGATCAACAATTTATACTTGATCTACCAGAGGATGTAACGATCCAAGAAATTAGCGGTGAAGATACTTCAGCATTAATTTCATGGGACGAAGCAAAGCAACAACTAGGAAAGTTTTTAATGGTTCCGCAAGAAAATGCCCTTTCTATAGATAAAATTTCAATGGTTAAAGGATTAGAGGATCGACCAGAATATTCCTTTGACTTTGGATTAGATGGGCAGCCAGCGTTTTTCATCACTATTTTTAAAGCGGATGAGAGTATGAGTGAAATTGGTCCCATCTTAAATGAAAAAGAGATGGATATTCGAGGACAAAAAGGAACGGTTATGGATGATAAAAATTTCCGTTCGATTGCTTGGCAAGAAAACGGCTATCAATATAGTATCGTTGGCGAAAATCCAGAGTTAACGATTGAGGATCTTATAAGCTATGCACAACAAATGGAAATTGTACAATGAGGTGATGCTATGAAAAGAGCACATGGGATGAAATGTCTTGCATTGTTTTTATTTACAACTATTTTTTTATACGGGGTAGGGGATACCTATCAAGTGTCTTGGCTACAATTTCATTTTACGGGTCGATACGATGAAGTAGGCTTTTATTTCAGCTTTACTTCACTTATTCCGATATTGATTGGATTATTGATGTTAGGGCTATATGAATCACTTTTAAAACGATTAATATAAAAAGTGAAAGGCAGGATCTCAGATGAGGATCCTGCTTTTTATAGTAGGAGTACGCTATTGTTTTATCGTTGACCACCTTTTTTATGGTTTTGCTCAACCATTGATATTCCTTTATTCAGGCTTCCTCTTATTCATTAAGCAATCTGCTGTAAATGTGTTTTCGTAAAGGCTTCCTCATATTTTAAACCGTAACCGAGTGCTCGATCTAAGAAAATATGTGCTAGCCAAATCAAGGCAGCCATCAGAAGTATTGGCGTAGATAGCGTAAAGCCGATTACGAGAAGTACGGCCGGTATGACAAAGCTATGTCCAATATTATAGAAAAGGGCCCCGATTTTTGAATTGATCATATATCCGAGCATCGTGATATCAGGTAAAAGTAAAAATATTATAAATGATAGCCATGAAAAATCTAAGTGCCCATAAAAAAAGATTGTCATGATAAAGGCGATGACATATTCTAGAGAGAGAATTTTACGTAGTTTCATTGTGACCACGACCTTCCTGTAAGTTTTGGTACATATCTTCCATTAGTAAGTTAATTTTTTCTTGGTTGTTCTGAAATTGTCCGTCAGCCATTAATGCTTTGGTTAGCTGTAAGGAATGTAGTGCGTGCTGATAAAAGTACATGAGCTGTTCAATATGGGCAATCTTTGCAGAAAATAGCTGTACGGTTGCTTCATTACATTCCGTGGATATAGGTTTCTGTTCGAGTGTCAGTAAAAAATTAATTTCTTGTAAGCTAAAGCCAAGCTGGCGTAGGACGAGAATAAATTTCATGGTCTGTTCACATGTGCCATCATACACACGGTAGCCATTGTTTAACTTCTGCGGATGTAAAAGTCCTTCTTTTTCGTAATAACGGACTGTATCGGTGGATAATCCAAACTTCTCAGCAAATTGTTTAATTTTCATAAAAGCACCTCCTACAATCATCCTAACATTGGAGTAAGCTCCAAGGTCAATACACTTTAAGAAAAAATTTGATACGGTTAGGGGGAGGGGGGCGTATTAAAATATAGAAGGGCTATTGGAGGTTTACTTTATCTCCAAAAGAGAGGAAGTGGAGAAGTTAAATTTACCTCTGCAAAGGCCAAGAAATTAAAAGAATTATTGGGTATTGAAGAATCTTAACAAGTCTCTGTGAAAGAGGCTTGTTTTTTGGTTGCGAGAAAATTATAGTGAAAGTACCATGTTAAATTTACCAGTAAAATATAAAAATAGTAATATAGGAAAATATACACAATCACTCATTTGTCTAGTATTAATTGCTTAATTTTGTAAAAACAAATGAGTCCAAAGAATTGTAATATTTTATTCGTGCAGGTAGTATTAAAGATGTAAGGGTGAAAATAAGGGGGAGCGGTATGAACGTACAAGAATTTGAAGAATTATGGATTACGCTCAATGAATTATATAACGCGGATCGTTTTTTAGAATATATAGAAATAAGTAGTGCCGCAGTCGAAAGTGCCATTAAGCTTGGAATGTATGATAAGGCCATCCTTCTATTACGTTATAGCTGTGCCAGTTATTTTCAAACTGGTGATTTACAGCTATCGATTAGTGTACTTGAACAATATCGAGAGCTGACTTTTCAACATGGTAATGATATTGATCTTATTCAATATTATAATATAGCTGCCATTTATTGGGGGACTTTTGGTCACTTAAAGAAATCTGAAGAGCTGATGTTAAAGGGATTAAAAATTGCTGAATCTATTCAACATGTGGAGAGCCTGGGGAAAATTTATAATAATCTAAGCGATTTGGAAATATCAATGGGCAATTATCGCACAGCCAAGGAATTCGCCTTAAAAAGTCTTTATTACTCAAATGCGTTTGAAGTGCAGCATAAAGAACCTTATACAGGAATTATGTATCCAAAAACAAACCTAGCAGTAGCACTTATATGGCTGGAAGAGTTTGATGAGGCTAATGTACTATTACAAGAATTATTAGCAACAATTCATAACCCACCCTATTCAAAAGTACAATTAGAGGTCTTCAATGCATATGCTGTTCTTTGTGAACGACAAGGACGCGTAAGTGAGGCTATTGATTTATATCAAAAGACTAAACATTATGCTTTGCAAAACAATGACCTGTCCTTGCTCCAAATCATCTATAATTCATTAGTGAAGCTAATTGAGGATCAAGGGAATAAAATTGTTTTATGTGCTGTTCAGAAGGAATATATTAATATTTTGTTAGAAATCCAACGTGAAAATTACTCTCATGTATTATTTGAAATGGAGTACAATGATCATAAAAAGCAATTTGAAAAAAATGCTTATTTTGATCCGCTAACGAATATTTACAATCGACGTTATTTTGATGAAAATGCCAAAAGGATGCTCGAAAAAGCAGCTGAAAGCAATCAGCAACTAGCGTTGATGATGGTGGATTTAGACCATTTTAAAGAAATCAATGATATGAATGGCCATTTATTTGGAGACGATGCGCTAACGAATACTGCTAAAACATTACAAGATTATTTTCAACCCTTTGAAGCTATCGTTGCTCGCTTTGGGGGAGACGAGTTTATCATTCTCAGTCAAGTAAAAGAGGGGGAAACGGTGCAAACATTGGCCGACAACCTCTATCAAACCTTAACGGCTTTGTCACTCACGGTAAATGGCGAAACGGTTCAATTGGAATTTAGTATCGGAGTTAGTACGAATCATTTTGGCAAAATCAAGAAAGTGGAAGAGCTGATTCAGCATGCGGATGAAGCACTTTACAAGTCAAAGCGTAATGGACGTAACCAAATTACACACTATAACCATTATTGTGATGTGGGAAATGGTATTTAAAGAGAAAGAGGCATGACTTTATAGTAGGTGCCTCTTTTAAATACGTTTACAAGCTGCTGTCAGGATTAATAATGCCGTAAAATACGATATCTTCAAAAGTACCATTTTTAAAAACATGAGATTTTAACGTTCCCTCATAGCACATGCCACACTTCTCCATGATTTTGCCAGAGGCGGGATTAGATAGAAAATACTGCGCGAAGACACGATGATACTGTTTTTCTTTAAAGGCAAATTCAATGATGGCACGAGCAGCTTCTGTTCCATAGCCATTCCCCCAATACGGTTCCCCAATCCAATAAGCCATTTCACCATTTCGATGCTGTTGTCGATTGGATAGCCCGATAGCCCCATATAAATGTCCGCTTTGTTTGTCCGTTATAGCAAATTCATATAGTTTCTCTTGTTCAAAATTTTGTAGATGGTTGGAAATCCATGACAAAGCACAATCTAACGTATAAGGATAGGGCAAATTTAACGTGCTCTTGTAAAGGGCAAAATTGTTACATAACAAACTTACTTCAGGTGCATCAGCCTCTGTAAAAAGTCGGAGCATGAGACGCTCTGTTTCGATTGTTTTGTCTGTTGCTTGGTAAAACATTGAATTACCCCCTTCAAAAATGGTAAAACAGATTATAACACAATTAAATAGAAGGAATAAACTACATAATGGAAATTAATGATTTCTTGAAATTAGATAAAAATTTATTGAAAAACGATAAATGTTATGGTAAATTGAACAAGATAATAAATAAAAGAGGTGCGTAATATGAAACGAGAAACGCTCTTTTTAAAGATCGCTGTTTTTCTAATGGGATTGCCGGTTTTTGCTTTATGTATATGGGTGGTGCCACGTGTTGCTTTAGATACAGCTCAGCATTCTCCAATCTTAACCATTGTTGCATTATTTGGCGTCTATGCAACGGCAATTGCTTATTTTGTTGCTCTATATACAACAATCAAGCTGCTAAGCTATATTGATCAAAACATTGCTTTTTCAGAGCTGTCAGTGAAAGCTTTAATTAATATTAAATATTGTGCAATTATCATTAGTAGTGTTTACGTGGTGGGCATGCCACTGATATACTATGCTGCAGAAGTAGACGATGCCCCTGGTCTTATACTTATTGGAATGGTTATTATTTGTGCTTCTTTTGTGGTTGCAGTTTTTGCTGCTGTTCTTCAAAAGCTACTAGAAAATGCCATCGATATCAAATCAGAAAATGATTTAACGGTTTGAGGTGAATACTATGGCGATGATTATCAATATTGATGTCATGTTGGCGAAACGGAAAATGAGTGTAACTGAACTTTCAGAGAAGGTTGGCATCACGATGGCGAATCTTTCTATTTTGAAAAATGGCAAAGCGAAAGCAATTCGCTTTTCAACATTAGAGGCGATTTGTGAGGCGTTAGAATGTCAGCCTGGGGATATTTTAGAATATAAACGGAACGAAGGATAAAGACTGTAGTTCAAAGCCGTCGAGAGAATAAGTCTCGATGGCTTTTGTCATTTTTTCACACGGGTCATCCGTATTTACTTAGAATAAAAAAATGTAGTAAATATTGCCAAAAGAATATAGTTATGCTACGATAAAGCTAAGATAAATCGACAGTCAGTCGGTCTATTGAGAGGAGTGTTTGGATGAGGGAAATGAAAAAAGCAGAGGAACGGAGAAATGAAATTTTAGATGCAGCAGATGAGCTGTTTACGCAGAAGGGGTTCGATGGCACTAGCACCAATAATATTCTTGAAAAAGTTGGGATTGCCCGCGGTACGCTATATTACCATTTTAAATCCAAGGAAGATATTATGGATGCCCTCATCGAACGATATACCGAAACCATGTTAACGAAAGCAAGGGCAGTTGCAGTGGACAACAGTATTGCGGTGAATGAGCGCATATTAAGGGTTGTGATGGCATTAAATATGCAGAATGAAAATGAAAATGGTCAGGAAATTATGGACCACATTCATAAGCCGCAAAATGCATTAATGCATCGAAAAATACAGCAGGTAGTCATGAATCAAGTGCCGCCATTATTGACGGACATCATCCGTGAGGGTATTGAGCAAGGGATTTATCATACACCGTACCCATACGAATGTATGGAGATGATTGTCGCTTATACAAATACCGTCTTCGATGATGACTTGGTATTGTTGTCAGATGAAGAGCGGGCCGCTCGTATCCCACCATTTATCTTCAATGTGGAGCGAATGCTTGGCGTGGAAACCGGTAGTTTGTTGTACATGATGAAAATGTTTAGTCATGCAGGGCAAGGCGAGACGAAATAAATGGATGAGGGTCTTAATACTGACAAAGGGGTGACCTATGTATTTCAAAATTGTACGGAATGATATAGCGAATAGTAAGGTGATTACATGTTTGACAACATTATTTGTGGCAGGTGCGGCTATGCTTGTTACGCTTTCGGCCGTTCTTATTGTTCATTTATCCACTTCCATTGATACATTATTAAAGCAAGCGGAAACATCTCATTTTCTTCAAATGCATTCGGGTACTATCGATCAAGAGCGTCTCATTCATTTTGCGGAGCGCAATGAGCAGGTGGATGAATTTCAGATAAATGAATTTCTCAATGTAGATGGTGCCAAGATAAACATTGCAGGCAACACACTTGCACAAAATGTACAGGACAATGGGTTTACCACCCAAAGTGAGAAGTTTGATTTTTTACTAGACCTTGATGGCCGTGTGATTGAAGTGGAAAAAGGAGATATTTACGTACCTGTAGGCTATATGAGGGACGGCACAGCCAAGCTTGGTGATACAGTAATGATCCATAATAAGCCATTTACAGTTGCAGGTTTTTTAAGGGATTCACAAATGAATTCTATGCTAGCGTCGTCTAAACGATTTCTCGTTAGTGAAGAGGACTATGCAGCCATTAAGGCAGCTGGCACTATTGAATATTTAATAGAGTTTCGTTTGAAAGATTTGGCTGATTTGAGAAGCTTTGAAGAGGCCTATCAACGTGCAGATTTAGAAGCGAACGGACCTACGATTACGTGGCCGCTCTTTAAAATGCTAAATGCCCTATCAGATGGTTTGATGATCGCTGTTATTTTATTAATCAGCGTGCTAGTGGTGGTCATTGCATTGATGTGTATCCGTTTTACATTGCTAACTAAAATGGAAGAGGATTATCGTGAAATTGGTGTAATGAAGGCAATTGGTTTACGGGTTGCCGATATACAGAAAATGTATCTTGCAAAATACGGTGTGATAGCGGCCTTGGGCTGTGTGCTTGGCTTTACCTTTTCATTTATGGTAAGGGATATTCTTTTAGCAAATATCCGTCTTTATATGGGGGATACAGCCAATACGGCACTTATCTGGCTGTTCACTATTATAGGTCTTGTGCTAGTATTTGCTTCCATTCTGATTTATGTACAATTTGTTTTGAAACAGTTTCGTAAGCTTTCGGCTGTTCAGGCTATCCGATTTGGAGCGGTGCAAAGTAAAGCAAGACATGCGAGGTGGCTAAAAATTAGCACCAATAAAAGGCTTCCTATCAATCTCTTTTTGGGCGTGAAGGATGTACTATCCCGTAAAAGATTATATGCCACGATGCTTACTGTCTTACTATTAGCAACATTTATCATTATTGTACCTCAAAATTTATACAATACCATTTCCTCCAAAAAATTTATCACGTATATGGGGATTGGCAATAGTGACATCCGCATAGATATCCCACAAGGGGACCAACATATTCAGCATGTAACAGCTGTGCTCGAAACGCTAGAGCGTGATAAAGATATTACGAATTATACGGTTCTGACGACAAAAAAATTTACAACAATGACAGATGACGGAGTGGAAGAGAGTCTAAAAATAGAGTTGGGCGACCATACCGTTTTCCCAGTAGAATATGCGCAAGGTAGGGCGCCGGTAGCCCAGGATGAAATGGCCCTTTCTGTTCTTAATGCGGAGGAGCTTCACAAAAAAGTGGGTGATACTATTATCCTTATCGTCCAAGGTGAAATGAAAAGTTTAACAGTGAGTGGCATTTATTCAGATATTACCAATGGTGGGAAAACAGCGAAGGCAGCATTCTTAGATGATTCTACAGATAGTATGTGGAACGTATTTTATGGAACGTTGTCTAATCAATCGGAAGTCGAAAAAAAGGTTACGGAGTATGCAGATAGATTTCATTTTGCCAAGGTTTCAGGCATCGAGGAATATATTTATCAAACATTCGGAACGACCATCAGTGCTATTAAGAAAGTTTCAAGTGTAGCACTTGTAGGAGCTCTCCTTATGTGTGTGCTGATGACAGTGTTGTTTATGAAAATGCTTATCGCAAAGGATCGATCTCCCATTGCTATCTTGAAATCGATGGGCTTTACAAACGTAGATATTTCCATACAATATGCGGCACGTTCAGTTGTTGTCTTGATGCTGGCCATTACTGTGGGGACAGTTCTCGCTAACACATTAGGAGAATTCCTGACATCCACGATCATTGCATCATTCGGTGCAGCTTCATTTAATTTTATCATTAATCCACTATCTGCCTATGTTTTTTGCCCGTTAGCTCTCCTAAGTGTCGTACTCCTAGCAACACTTATTGGTACTTTTAAGGCGGGACAGTTAAAAATAATGGATCATATAAAGGAGTAGAATATGAAAAAGCTTTTGAGTGGTGAACAAATAGCCAAGTCATTTCAGGTCGGAACTGAACGACATGAGGTTTTAAAGTCTATATCTATTGATGTATATGAAGGCGAGTTCGTTTCAATTATGGGCCCTTCTGGTTGCGGTAAATCAACCTTACTATACGCTCTTAGTGGGATGGACAGCATTGATCAAGGACTGGTTTCTTTTGATGGAGTCGATGTAACAACACTCCATGACAAGGAGCTAGCTGAACTTCGTCGAACGAGGATGGGTTTTGTGTTTCAGCAGCCAACCTTTCTTAAAAGTTTAAATATCCTTGATAATATATTGTTACCAGCAGTACGTGATCAGCGAAAGAATATCGTAGCTTTAACGGAAAAAGCACAGAGCATCATGAAAAAAGTAGGGATTGAGGACTTAGCAACGCGTGATATTACGCAAGTTTCAGGTGGCCAGCTTCAGCGGGCAGGCATTTGTCGAGCTTTAATTAGTAGTCCATCGATGATTTTTGGTGATGAACCAACAGGCGCATTAAATTCAACGACTGCCCAGGAAATTATGGATATTCTAGCCTCCATCAATCAAGAAGGTACAACGGTTATGCTTGTGACACATGATCCGAAAATTGCTGCACGAACCGAGCGTATTCTCTTTATGAGTGATGGTTCTATTATCAGTGAATTGCGTTTACCACGATTCAAGGGTATTGATTTGGATGATAGAATGGCAAAAGTTGCAACCACGATGCGAGAAATGGGTATTTAATAGATGAATTCAAAAAATCCGCAATGACTTGGAGTAGCTATTGCGGATTTTTTTATTTTTTTTAGAAAAAATGAATCGCTTTAGCAATGGCGTCCGTCAGTAGTATAGAAAGTAGGTGAGAGCAATGATGGATATTGAACAAGTAATCGAGGAGCATGGAGATTACTTACTAAAAGTAGCCTATTTATACGTGAAGAATAAGGCAACAGCGGAAGATATTGTGCAGGATGTGTTCATAGCCTTTTACCAGAAGCAGGGACAGTTCCGGCAGCAAGCATCATTGCGTACATATTTAGTAAAAATGACAGTAAACCGGAGCCATGATTATTTACGGAGCTGGAAAAGTAAACGACTGACATTATTTGAAAAGATTATGGGTCGTACAACGGCAATAACGCCGGAGGTAGAAATGCTCGAGAAGTCTGTTAAAAAAGAGCTGACAGAGGCGTTATTTACGTTATCAGTAGCCTATCGTGAGGTTTTAGTTTTGTATTATTTTGAGGAGATGACAACTGTGGAAATTGCACAGCTTGTACGATGTCCGGAAGCGACAATTCGTACAAGGTTACAACGAGCGCGTAAACAGCTGGCAACAGCAATGGGAGACTTTGATTGGGAGGTGCTACGTCATGAATCAATTTAAAGAAGGGTTATTAAAGGAACTACAAGATGTGAAATTCTCTCAGAAACGTAAACAACTAATCGCAGAAAAGGCTCGACGAAAGGAAAAACATCAAGTAGGTCATCAATGGACGTATCGTATCGTACTGGCAACCTTTACGGTATTGGTCATTGGTTTTAGTTATCTTTTAACAGAGCAAAAGGAACAGCATTCCACAGGTCACCAAGCAGCAACTATTCAGTCGGATGCCTGGAGCTGGTGGTCACTATTCAATTCGGATTATGTGCGAGGAATGTTGTTGTTGGGCTTTTTTGTCGGTGCCGCTTTTATTGTCAAGCGTGTATTAATAAAAAAAGGATACGGTCTTCCTATTTGTATTGAATGCGGGGAGAGCTGGTCTGCAAAAGGCGCGCGCAAATTGTATCGCAAAAATGGAGAAATTGTGTGTTCTCATTGTGGCCAAAAACAGTATCGCACGAAAAAATCTATGCAATTAGGGGGGATGCTTTCTATGCCAATACCACTAATCATTTTGTTGCAACATGTGTTCCATAATTACTACATCGGTTTTATTTTCTTCCTAGTAGGGGTGATTATTTTTCTTTATCAAATCGTACCATATGTATTTAAGCTACAAGATAAGGATTCTATGAATGAACCTTTATGGTAATCATCATATCGAAGGGGAAATTGCGAAGTTCATCTAGCAATTTCTTTTTTATACTAAATACATTGACAACCGTTTTCATTTGCATTATCTTTGTGTTAACTTATTTTTATTATTAGTTAACGTATAGCAAAGGGAGGCTTTTTACATTGAAAAAAGGAAGTACATATCAATATGTGTTGGCGGCATTTGGGGCAGCGATTATTGCTGTTTTGGCACAGGTGACTATTCCACTACCTCTAATTCCAATTACAGGACAAACTTTAGCAGTTGGCATCGTCGTCACTATTTTAGGGACAAGATTAGGGACATTATCTGTTCTTTTATATATGTTGTTAGGGGCAGCTGGTTTACCTGTGTTTAGTGGGATGTCTGGGGGTCTAGGAATTTTGGTTGGGCCGACAGGGGGATATATTGTAGGATTCCTTGCCACAGCGATTATTATGGGCTTATACTTAGATAAATTTGGTATTTCATTTACCCAAGCGATTATTGCAAATATCATAGGGATGATTATTACGTTATCATTTGGTACAGTTTGGTTAAAAATTGTAGCAGACTATACGTGGACAGCTGCCTTTATGGGCGGTGTGGCACCATTTATCGTAGTAGGAATCGTTAAAGCGGTGCTTGCAGCATGGATAGGTGTCATTGTCCGTCGCCGCTTAGAAAGAGCACATTTAATTGAAGCAATAGCGTAGGACATAGGGGGAATTGTTTTGGCAACATTATGGACAGGTGGAAAGATTTACACGATGGCTCAGGTTGATGAAACAGTAGAAGCAGTCCTTGAAGAAGATGGGAAAATTGTGGCGACAGGCTCTGTAGAGAGCTTGTCGCCACTAGCTACTTCTACTCGACATTTACAAGGCAATGTGATGTATCCAGGTTTTGTGGATAGTCATTTACATATTATTGGTTACGGGGAAAAACTGAAGCATATTGATGTATCGGCGATAACGAGTAAAGAGGCGTTACTAGCAAAGCTTCAAGAGCGTATGTCCAAGGCAGCGTCCAATGAATGGGTCATAGCGATTGGATTAAATGAAAACCAATTTGAAGAGCCCATTTTTCCTACTTTAGCGGAGCTGGATGCGCTTGGTGAAGCTTATTTAATCATAAAACGTAGCTGTCACCATTTAATTTTAGCTAATTCTAAGGCACTTGCATTTGCAGGGATTACCAATGCTACGCCTTCACCAGAGGGGGGAATCATTGAAAAAATAGATGGTCAGCTCACGGGCGTATTAAAGGATGCGGCGTTATATTTAGTGGTTAATCATATGCCCCATATTACACCTGCGTATATTGAGGATGCCTTGGTAAAAGCTGTGGCCTCATTACAAGCATATGGTTTAGTGGGTGGTCATTCGGAGGATTTAAGCTATTACGGGCCGCCAAACCAACCCATTCAAGCTTACCGTAAAATAGTGGAATCACAGCATTCATTCAAGGTTCATTTATTGCAGCATCATACGGTTTTTGAGGAGATGGAAAAATTGGATACTACATCCTCACCTTTTTTGGAGTTTGGTGCTATGAAAATCTTTATTGATGGAGCCTTTGGAGGAAGAACCGCAGCGCTACGTCAACCATACAGCGATGACCCACATAATACAGGAATGCTTATACATACGACAGAGCAATTAACGAAGTATGTTCAGTTGGCTCGTCAATCTGGACAAACTGTCGCTGTCCATGCAATCGGTGATTTAGCCATCGAACTGATTGTAGATATTTTTGCGGCATATCCACCACAGGCTGGTCAGCTTGATCGTGTGATCCATTGTAGCTTGGTCGATGATGACATTTTAACTAAATTAGCTAAATTGCCTGTTGCTATCGATATGCAGCCGCAATTTGTTCAGGGAGAATATGACGCTGAGCTATCGAAGCTTGGTGAGGAGCGCGTTCAAGGTTTACACCCTTTAAAGTCACTTCTTGACCATGGGCTTGTCGTTGCTGGTGGTAGTGACGCACCGATTGAAGTACCGAATCCATTAATGGGAATCTATGCGGCTGTCACAAGGTGCAATGTGGGAGAAAAACATGATGGCTACAATCCTAAGGAGAAAATTTCTCGTTTTGAAGCAGTCCATTTGTATACAGGAGGAGCGGCTGAAATAATAGGTCAGCAGCACACTCGTGGTAAAATCGCAGCAGGCTATTCAGCTGATTTTACGATTTTAAAAGAGGATATTTTCACTGTGGATATAGAGCAACTACCTCAAATTGACGTATTTTGTACCGTGGTAGATGGGAAGATTGTATATGAAAATCGCTGCGAAGGGTAACCTTGCAGCGATTTTTTTGAAGCTATTTTCTATTTACAATATGATGTATTTGTTGTTCTAAGGTTGTCACACGTTTTGTTAAGTCCTCTACTTGCTGTTGCATGGTTGGTGGAGGAGGCACAGGAATCGTTGCTTTCATTTTTTTGATCATACGAATCATCCCGAAAAAGATTGCTAAAAACAGGCCTAAAAGAACCGTTGTACTAATCATATCGCCAATGTCGAATTTCATGTTTGCGCTCCTTTCTCTACAGGGTATCTAGTTATATACAGGATGGCTTCGAGAAAAGTTTCAAGAAAATGGAGAACGTCACGATAAATACACAAATATTTTTTCTACAAGTTGCATAGGATACTTGAACAAATTGCTATTTTATTGCTTTGAGTACTGTGTCATGGCGGTCAAAACATACGTTAGAAGAGAGCGATTTTAACTGTAACAGGGGTGATTATGTGCACAAGGCAGGACAAGTAATGCGACAGGCTGTTAATAATATTTATATTTATCGATTAGACTATGTACAGGTTTTCGCATTAATTAGAGTCTTTCAGTTTTTATTAATGATCCCTGTAAGCACTATGCTGTTAAAGCTCATGCTACGAGTAACAGGATATACACATATAACCGAGCAAAATTGGCAAAGCTTTATGGCACATCCTTTTGTCATAATGATGATTTGTCTATTAATCTTGTTGTTCTTATTATTTGTTTATTATGAAATGGGCTTTCTATTTTTAATGGCCTTTCATCAACAAAGAGGAATGCGCTATCGATTTTTTTCTTTATGGCAGCAGCTAAATCGGAAGGTTGTTTATTTTTTTAGTGTCCAAGTCCTATTTTTAATCGTCTATCTTGCTCTATTAATGCCACTTGCTTCTTTTATGCTACCACTCACCTTAACCCAATCCATCTCACTTCCACATTTTTTAACAGAAGAAATCATGAGTAGTCGAACTGGTAGATTAGCATATGCAGCAGTGGCAAGTATTTTAGTAATGATCGGTATTCGGAGTATTTTAACGTTACCTATCTTTACAATCCAGCCAAAGATTTCTATTTTACGTTCTTTCAAGCAAAGCTGGCGATTTTCCAAAAAAGGTTTATTGGAGCTTTTAGCCCTATTGGTTATGCTTTTAACAGGTCATCTATTCGTCATGCTCAGTATAACAGTAATTAGCACACTTCCACTTTATTTTATGGAGCGCTTATTACCAAGTGTCGCATTGATAACCGCAGGGGTAACGCTCGCCTTTCTAGAAATGGTGTTTGTGGTGCTCTTTAGTTTATTACAGGCCATGTTTTCACAAGTCATGGTTGCCATCACCTACAATACACCTATCCTAGGGAAAATCAACAGGTCTGCTAAACAAAGAAAACGACGCTATAAACCTTTACTGCTCATTAGCCTTGTTGTTTTTGTTGTCTTAAGTATGATGAATATTAATTCGTTAGAGAAAAGCGTCTATGCACCCGATACTAAAATTATTGCCCATCGAGGCTATGTGGCGGGCAATGTGGAAAATACGATTAGCGGGCTAGTGAGCGCAGCAAATGCCGGAGCAGACCTCATTGAAATTGATATTCAGCAAACAGTGGATGGCGAATTTGTTGTATTCCATGATCGTACTTTGAGGCGATTGGCAGGGAAAAATGGAGTCATTGCTAATATGACCTTACGTGAATTAAAAACATTAACGATTCATCAAAATGGCTATAGCGATAAAATTGCTTCTTTAGAGGACTGTATCGAAATTGCTAAAGCTTTAGACGTCGCGTTACTAATTGAGTTAAAGGTACATGGCAAGGAAACGGAAGATGTGTTGCCCAAATTAGTAGAAAAGCTACGAAAATACAAAGTACTGGATTCGTATTATGTGCAATCTGTAGATGGGCAGAAAATGACTCAATTAAAAAAAATAGTGCCGAATTTAAGAGTGGGTATTGTCTATGCACTTAATATCGGCCCAATGGAAGAAAGTGTGGATTTCATTGCCTTAGAGGAGTCATGGGTAACTGAGCAGCTTATTGAAGAGCTGAAGCAAAACCCGATGGATTTATTTGTTTGGACGCTGAATGATGACCGTTCCTTACAAACCTTTATTGAGAAAAATGTGAGCGGCGTCATTACCGATCATCCTGATGTTGCCCGCGATTTAAGGACAAAGCAAAGCGAACATCAATATTTCTTACAACGGATCCTTAACCGATTGAAATTTATATTTTAAGTATGGAATGCGATACCTGCCCAACGGCTTTTAAAAAAATCTGGCCATATTGTAACCTTTTTCATATGAACACGACTACTTCTATGAATTCGTGAAATAAAGGAGATGCTTTTTATATGAAAATGACGAAAGTCGTACCATTTGCTATGACAGCACTATTAGTAGGGAGCGCGATGGGCGTTCCAACTGCATCAGCGAGCGAGGCTGAGACTGTAGTACCTGTTTCAGAAACTATTGAACAACAAGCTCAGCCAGTTTTTATTAAAGTAACTGGGAAAGTTGAAAATGTAGAGGTCCGTGAGAACGCAACCTACTATACAGTAGTAGAAGGTGAACAGACGAATATAGTGGTTGTCGATAAAGATTCATTCGTGTTCGACAACTTGGGAAAAGAAGTGAAGCTTCAAAAAGGGGATAAGGTGTCAGCTTACTCTTATGCGAAAAAGCCTATGCTTGCTATTTATCCACCACAATATAACCCAGAGGTTATTATTGTAGAAAAAGATAATATGGGCAGTGTGGAAGTCGATTACTTCGATAAAAACTTAATCGATACGGACAATTACTTGAAATTAAACGTTGGAGAAGACACAAAAATTGAAAGTGCTTCTGGAAAAAAACTAAAAGCTAGTGATTTAGAAGAACAGCACTTAGTTGTGTTCTACACAATCGCAACAATGAGTATTCCTGCTCAAACACCACCTTCAAAGGTTATCGTGTTGGATACTATTGAGAAGGAAGAGCCAGTTGAGGTGGACCCAGTGCCAACGCCTGAACCAACACCAGATCACGCTGCCATTGAAGAGATTATGCAAAAAGATTTTTATGAGGTAGAAGGGACGAAAATGGTTCCTTTACGATTAATTGTAGAAAAGCTTGGCTTTGACGTAGAAGTAACGCCTAAAGGTGCCATCATTTCTAAAGGTGCTGTTTCCTACACAATTACTCGTGGCCAAAAAGAATATGGCTACAATAAAGCGCTTCGCCAATTTGACGTAGCACCTGCTTTATTAGAAAATGGTAAAACATATGTATCTGTAGAGTTCGTCAAAGAATTAATGAAATAAAGAGGATGAAGTATCTAGCAAATCGCTAGGTACTTCTTTTTTTTGTATTTTCTTCCCATGAAAAATTCAGTACAATAATTAAGAAAAAGTCGCCAATAAAGGAGAAACCTATGAAACAAGCTCTTATCATTATCGATATACAAGGAGCCTTCTTTTTAGATAACGAACAAAATCTATGGAATGACGAAACGATCATCAAGCATATTAATTCGTTAATCGCATGGGCACGCCACAATGAGGCACCTGTTATTTTTATTCAGCATACAGACGCCGAGGATGTGGATTTCGCTTATGGTCAGCCTGGGTGGGAGCTATACCACGGTCTTCATCGACAAGCGGAGGATAAGGTAATTCAAAAACCAACATGGGATGCCTTTTATCGAACTGAGCTTGCCGAATACTTGCAGGAGCAGCATATTGAGCAATTAATTTTTGCTGGTGCACAAACTGAGTTTTGCCTTGATACAACGATTCGTAGTGCTTTCAGTCATGGCTATCATCACAATATTTTAGTGAAGGAAGCCCACAGTACATTAGCTAATGATATTCTTGAAGCACCTCAAATTATTCAGCATCATGAATGTATCTGGCACAATCGATTTGTGCGAATTCAACCAGTTGCGGGGTTCCAGCATGTGGATTAATAAGAGAGACTATCCCTGTAAAGAATGGTCCTACACGGTTCGCTGTGCCGAATGGGATGATGCACAAGCCTTGTCAGACCTACGTTTACAATTAGATGGTGAAACGGAATACTTTGACCGAGCACAAGGGGAGGGATTCATTGACCGAGCAGGATTCGAGCAGCTCATCTCTAATGACCTAGCAAGCCCCAAAAATCTATGTTTAGTAGCGGTCGTTGATGATCAACTTGTAGGGTACTCAAGATGTGAGGGTTCTACATTCATAAGGCTTGCCCATAAGGTTATTTTTGGCGTAGGCGTTAGGAAGGATTTTTGGGGGTACGGCATTGGAAAAGCCCTGCTGCAAGTATCTATCGACTGGGCAGATGCAAATGGTATTCAGAAAATGGCACTAGAAGTGTTAGAATCTAATGACAAGGCCGTTCAGCTCTATCAAAAATGTGGCTTTGAAGTGGAAGGTATGCTAAAAAATGATAAGCGCCTTTCTGATGGACAATACTATCACACTATCCTGATGGGCAGATGGAAGGCATAGGGAAGTTGAAGGAATTTACAGTATGACAAATTTTATGTATCTATTTTGTTTAATCGTATGGGGTCTAAATTTTATTGCCGTAAAAATACAGGGGACCCCCGTTAGTTTAGAATTATCATTAACCTATCGTTTAGTCATAACAGCTCTATTATTTTTAATACTTGCTTGGTTGATGAAACCACAAGGCAAACCACAGAAGCAGGATGTCCCCTTTATCATTGTTTTTGGTGTTTGTAATTTTGCATTCAGTTATTTATGTTTGTATTACGCAACGATGCTCAGTTCAGCAGCCATTGTCACGTTAATTTTTTCATTAAAAGTGATATTAACGCCCATTGCTTTACGAATTTTTTTGAAAGAACCTTTGCATCGCCGTGTACTTCTTGGTGGTATTTTAGGCGTCATAGGAGTGGGTGTATTAATCTACCCAACTTTACATAGTTTTTCAGGGTTAGCAGATTTCAAAGGGATTTTTATTGCTTTTTTAGGGACACTACTGACAGCAATCGGTGATGCTAGCTCTGCCAGAAATGCGAAGCGCCACATTGACCCGGTTTATGCCAATGCGATTGGCTTTGCCGTTGGGAGTTTGGTCATGTGTGGAATTGTCTGGATGGCAGGACAAAAAATAATGATTCCAACATCCATAACCTATTTATCAGCATTGCTGTATTTAACGGTAATCGCCTCGTTTCTCGCCTGGCTATTTTATTTAAAGCTAGTCGAAAGGATTGGAGGAGCGAAGAGTGGCTATATGGTCGCCTTATTTCCTGTCATAGGCGGCATTGCCTCTGTCCTGATTGGTGAATCTACAGTAAGCATCTATTTGATCGTGGGCTGTCTATCCAGTTGTATCGGAGCGGCGATTGCCTTAGGTTTTAAAATTAAGCCTATTTTACGATGAACGAAAACCCTTATCCTTTCATAAACTAGATAAGAACGTTTGAAAAGGGTGAGGGAGTTGGCATTCGTTCCGAGAAGCACAGAAAAAGATCAGGATCATTGGGATATCGATCGTTGGGAAAATGATGGTGGCAGTAGTTTAGGGGGGAAAGGGAGGCAAATTTGTCTCCCTACAAATAGTTGAAACCTTTTTCATCTCTGTTCGTATGAATTAGTAGAGACAGATTTGATTTGAAAAGGGAGAATTGAAATTTTTGAGCTATTGAACAAAACGATTACTTTTGATTATTTATGTGATTGTCATTGCGGATGCGTATTACTCAACATTGTATATGGAACCCAAAACACCACCGCAACATCAAACAATCAAAGCGACTGCTATTACCATTAACATACTACGGTAGCAAGCCTAACAAAAAGAAACGGACAACCCGTCGTTTAAAGCCGATGATCATGCAGCCATTCCAAGGGAAAAGGAATGACAAAATGGTCATGTCGATAAATAGTTTAGACGTTCGTCCACCAGTACTTATTTTTTTACGATATCAACAGCTTCGTTGCTGACGCCCTGTCCACTGACAGGGTATTTTTTATGAGGTGCATCAGTGTGGCATGAACCAAGGGAGAGGGAGATGCGTATGACGAAAGTCTATGTGATGACCATGACGAAAGGGAATGATGAGCAGGATTACGAGCAATGGGTGAACGAAAAAATATTTGAGAAAAAATCAGACCTAAAAGAGTATTTAAACAAAGAAGGCTATTTGAAAAAATCTACATATCAATATATGAAAATAGAGGCAGAATCTATAGTTGTTGCTGACATTCAAAAAATTAAACTTAAATAACAATCGTGTTTACTAAAAAATAAATAAAGCAATCTTCGCTCTTTTCATATAAAATATGGAAGATATAACATACTTGAAAGAGGTGGCCACATGTTCCCTACTTTAAATACGGATCGATTAGTGTTACGAGAAATTACAGAAAAGGACGCGCAAGCTATTTTAAATTGCTTTTCTAACCCTGACGTATTACGTCATTACGGTCAAAATCCATTAACTAGTTTAGAGCAAGTTAAACAAATCATTAATCGTTTTTCAAAAAACTATGAGGAACAACAAGGCATTAAATGGGGGATAGAACTGAAGGGGCGAGAAGGCCTAATAGGTACTATTGGATTTCAAGAATGGTCAACAGAGCATAAGAGAGCTGAGATAAGCTATGCCCTTTTCCCTGACAGTTGGGGAAAAGGCTATGCACAAGAGGCGCTGAACAAAGTCATTTCATTTGGCTTTCAAGAGATGGAGTTATTACGTATAGGAGCCATTGTTTTCACAGAAAATGATGCTTCCAACAAGCTATTAACAAAAGTAGGCTTTGAAAAAGAAGGCTTATTAAAGAAATATATGCATCAAAATAATGTGCCATATGATACGTATGTTTATTCTCTAATCAATATGAAAAATCATAGTCTAGAATCGTGAAAAATAAAAGGATTGGGGAAATGACCCCAATCCTTTAACCATATACTTATTCTTACATTATTTTACGTTCGGGTAAATCATTGTAGCTGGATCTACATATTCATCGAACTGCTCTTCTGTTAGCAGACCACTTGCAATAGCTGCTGCTTTTAACGTAGTGCCTTCTTTGTGAGCTTTTTTCGCAATTTTTGCTGCGCTTTCATAGCCGATATATGGATTTAATGCTGTTACAAGCATTAATGAGTTTTGTAAGTTATGATCGAGTACTTCTTTATTCGGCTCAATGCCAATTGCACAATGGTCATTAAAAGATTTCATTGTATCTGCTAATAGGCGAGTTGATTGTAAGAAGTTATAAATGATGACTGGCTTAAAGACGTTTAGTTCAAAATTCCCTTGAGATGCTGCGAAAGCAATCGTCGCGTCATTTCCTACTACTTGTGTGACTACCATTGTCATCGCTTCACTTTGTGTAGGATTTACTTTACCAGGCATAATGGAAGAGCCTGGCTCATTTTCTGGGATCGTAATTTCACCAATCCCTGAGCGTGGCCCACTTGCAAGCCAACGAACGTCATTGGCAATTTTCATTAAATCAGTTGCTAAAGCTTTGAGAGCGCCATGTGCAACAACGGCTTCATCATGGCTTGTTAATGCATGGAATTTATTTGCAGCAGAGGCGAATGTTTTGCCTGTTAGCTCACTGATTTCCACCGCAACACGATCACCAAATTCTGGATGTGCATTGATCCCAGTACCAACCGCTGTTCCACCAATCGCAAGCTCTTTCATATAGTCTATATTTTGAATAATCATATGCTCGGATTTCTCTAGCATAGCTGCCCAGCCGCTAATTTCCTGACCCAATGTAAGAGGTGTGGCATCCTGTAAATGTGTACGACCAATTTTAATAATATCTTTAAATTGAGTGGCTTTGTCTTCCAAAGTTGATTTTAATAATCGTAGTCGTGGTAATAAATAATCTTCCACTTTTAAAACTGCCGCAATATGCAATGCAGTTGGAAATGTATCATTCGAGCTTTGTGATTTATTGACATCATCGTTCGGATGAATGCGATCTGCCTCACCAGCATCCTGTAAAAGTTGGTTCGCGCGGTGTGCAATCACCTCATTAACGTTCATGTTTGATTGTGTACCACTGCCAGTTTGCCAAACAACTAGTGGGAATTGATCATCCCATTGTCCATTTAAAACTTCATCTGCTGCCTGAACGATTACATTCGCTTTAAGATCTGAAAGCTTGCCTAGTTTATTATTCGCGATTGCAGCACTTTTCTTTAAAATAGCCATCGCCTGCACAAGCTCAATAGGCATTTGTTCCGTGCCAATTTGGAAATTTTCTTTACTGCGCTGTGTTTGCGCACCCCAAATTTTATCAGCAGGTACTTTGATTTCTCCCATAGTGTCTTTTTCAATACGATAATCCATGTCAAAACAGCTCCTTTATTATGTAAAATTCCTCCAATATACAGATAAAAACGGATACTCTTAGTCTGATGTAAGAATATCCGTTTGATACATGCTTATTCAAAAAAGAGGGGGATTCTGAAATAAGCAATTTGGAGAAAAGAAATAATCTATTGATAATGATAATTGTTATCAATTAAAATGTCAACAAATTTGTTTGGAGAAATAATAGGGTGAGAATAATTCGCAATAGTACTATGGTTATTCCCGAATTTAGAGGAAATAAACGTTATAGATTATCTCTTTTTCTTACCTAAATCTTTAAGTGGCTGCTTTTTAGGAACTTTCTCAAAAATAATCTTCACATGATAATGGTGGTCGTCAATTTGAAGCACCTCAGTTACCTTTGCCTTTCGTCCTTTAATACGAATATCCTCTTCGATGGCAGGGAGTTTGACGAGCAATTGGCTTAATACGGACGTTTTATTTTCATAATAATGAGTGACAAACATTGTTCTTCTCCTTCTAACATTTGATTGTTACTCAATTTATGAGGGGAGCCTAGTTTCTAGAACTTTTATAGATGGAATAGGTGCACGGAGAAAATTTGTTACTCAAACAGCATATAAAGCACCATGGCCTGCAAAAATGCTGATGATCTTGGGTATAATCATAGAACTCCGTTGAATATTGCTGGGAAATTACACTCTTCGCAATTGAAAAATTTCATTCATACCGAGAATCACGCTGCCACTTAATTTTATAAAAATCAAAAATATGACATAATTTTACGGAATGAAATTGCAACTTTCGACATATTTCTTATTTATTTCTCGGGAAATATCTCTTACATAATGGCGGTGTTGAGTGGGACTACGAGCGCTCAATTTTGCACTGTTTCTGCTGTGAACTTTCATTGAAAAAATAATGACTTTATGATGTGATTGACTATTCTTAATTCTTTTTTATCAAAGAGGTAGTGCGATAACGTTTCAGTAGAGACATTGTTCGTTATAATAAGAGGAAGGAGGAAATAAAATGTATTTAAAATCATGTAAAGTGCTACAGGACACGATTCCTAATAAACAAATGTATCCTTTTAATATCCCGAGCTTGCAGGATTTACAGGAGTTGGAGTTTCCAACTAATGTGACCTTCTTTGTTGGGGAAAATGGCTCGGGTAAATCAACCTTACTGGAAGCCATTGCAGATCGTTGCGATTTTAATACGGCAGGTGGTGGCCGCCAAAATCTGTATGAAGTACATAAGGCAGAATCTTCACTGGGTGAGTATATCCGTTTGTCGTGGATGCCGAAAATTTCAAATGGTTTTTTTCTTCGATCCGAAACATTTTATCAATTTGCCAGTCATATTGATTTGATAGAAGATCCAAGGAGATATAACGCTTTTGGTGGAAAATCTCTACATCACCAATCCCATGGTGAATCCTTTCTGGCATTATTTATGAATCGTTTTAAGGGTAAAGCGATTTATTTATTGGATGAGCCCGAGGCAGCATTGTCTCCAACAAGGCAATTAAGTTTGTTGAAAATTATGAAGGATCTAGAGCATGAGGCACAATTTATTATTGCCACACATTCACCGATTTTACTGGGCTATCCTAATGCAACGATTTATAGCTTTGACAATGATGAAATTGAAACAATCCGTTATGAGGATTCCATTCATTACATTGTCACCAAACGGTTTTTAGATGCACCGCAAACTATTTTTAGTGAGTTATTTGATGAGGAGAGGGAATCATGAATCAACGAAAAGGCTTAGTCATGCGAGAAATTCGATTGGATGAAATGGCACAATCTATTGACTTATTAAATTATGTCTTTCAAATGTCCATGTCTATTCATAAGGACCGTCGTTTTGTGAATGCGAAAAGTAGACAATTTAATGAGGGACATGCCATCGGATGGTTTGATGGCTCGCATTTAGTATCGCAAATTTTAAGTTTGCCTTTTGAAGTCAATGTCCATGGGAAGATTTATGAAATGGGGGGGATTACAGCAGTTGGCACCTACCCAGAGTATTCGGGCCATGGCTTGATGGAGAGCTTGATTATTGAAAGCCTACAAAGTATGCGCAACGAGGGACAATGTATATCCTATTTATTTCCATATTCAATTCCCTATTACCGAAAAAAGGGATGGGAAATTATGAGTGACATTGTAGAGTTCCAAGTGAAGGATACACAGCTCCCGCATTATGCCGGACTCAATGGGAAAATTCGACGTGTCGATCCAAAGCATCAGGATGTAGTGGATATCTACGCCCGATATGCCGAAAAAACACATGGGGTAATGGTGCGAAATAGCATTGCGTGGAATGAGAAGTTTCAGGAGGATTTCTGGGAAGAGAAATTCATTGACAGTGATGTTAACCTGCAGGCTGCCGTCTACTACGATGAAGGAGATGTGGCGCAGGGCTATATGTTCTATCGTATTATGGAGGAAAATTATTATATTGATGAAATCGTCTATTTACAGGAAGAAGCACGTAAAGGGTTATGGAATTTTGTCTCTGCCCATAGCTCCATGATTTATAATGTCTATGGGAAAACGACAGGTAATGAAGCCGTAGCATTTCTATTAGAGGATAGTGAGATTATTCAAAAGGTCTCTCCTTATTTTATGGCGAGAATTGTGGATGTTAAAGAGTTTTTATTACGCTATCCATTTGTCAGTCAAGACTTTGAACTTCAGCTAGCCGTAACAGATCGGATTGTAGCTTGGAATAATGGTACCTTCATCATCAAAATGGTGGATGGTAAGCTGTCTGTCCAAAAGGTGAGTGAGACATTAAATGAAAATGCTGTCCATTTAACGGTGCAAACCTTGGCCACGATGCTGCTAGGCTATAAACGACCAAGCTATTTAGAAAAAATCGAACGGTTACAGGGACGTAAAGAGGAAATTGCCTTACTGGAGGACATATTACCCGTAGGCATACCGACCTTCATTGATTATTTCTAGGCACATGAAACAGCATATTGAGCTGAACTACTTCTCACAATAGTTCAGCTTTTATTTGTCATAATGTTACTGCATAGTTGAACAAGGTTGTACCTTTAAATACATAGACATTCATGGATATAGTGAGGGGGATAGAAATGGATTTAATAGTCGGAATAGCTATTGTACTCATTGTGTTTTTCTCTTCTAGCCTAATTGAAAAAAGGTTGAAGTCCATTGAAAAACAAAACAATCGTGTCATCGTAATACTGGAAGAAATAAGAGATAAAAAATAAAGGCATTTGCCAATAGGGGGATTTTACTTCAAGTAAAGGGTAGAGTCCTATTGGAATGGAGTTTTTATTATATGGATCTATATATTGAACGATTACAAGTGGCAGATGCCGAAAGTTTGTATAAATTTGAACTTGAAAACAGAAAATTTTTCGAAGAAATGGTACCTACTCGTGGAGAAGAATACTATAACCCTGAGATTTTTAAAAAAAGACACGAAGCTTTACTTGAAGAACAAGCTCAGGGAGGGTCATATTTCTATTTAATTAAAAATGAAGATAGTTCTATTCTAGGAAGAATAAATTTAGTGGATATTGATAGATTTCATAAAATCGGTCATCTCGGTTATAGGGTGGGGCAAGAACATACTGGAAAAGGAATTGCTAATCAAGCATTACAAAAATTAATTGAAACAATAGCTGATGAGGATATAAAACAAATTAAGGCGGAAACAACAACAAATAACATAGCTTCTCAAAGAGTTTTAGAAAAAAATGGTTTTGAGAAAATAACGACTAGTAGTGAGAGTTTCGAAATGAATGGTCAGAAATTAAATTTCATCTATTATGCTTTAACTATTTCGCCTTGTTAAACTAACAGATGAAGAGTATTGAGCTGTTTAGACAGCTCCCAGACTGTAGACAAAATCCATCGAGTAGCTCACTCTCCATGGATTTTGTCATTTTTCTTTCTCTTTCATTTCTAATATTGGTAAATTATTGCTGATTTCACTATACTCCTCAAGGGAAGCAGCTAGACCCCGACCGCGGATATCGTCTGCCCGTAGTAGAAATCAACGACTTTACTTTGTCTCATGTAAAATAAAAAAGACTGTAGACAGCTCTTTTTTATTTATTGTACAAATGGAGCAATTGAGTTGAAGAAGGATTGGTTATTGAATGAACTTAAAATGTGGTAATAATTTACTATGAATGTGTAATAGTTAAAGAAACAATGCTATAATTCATTTAAATATGTATGGAAGATCAAAAAACTTGTGATAAATCGATATCCCCCAGATTTATCCGCTAGATGATAGGAGTCAAATTTCAATGAATAGTCCAATCTAATATTCCCCTATTTAGCCAAAATCAGATTGAAATATCGGGGGATATAAAATGAAATTGAATAGAAATTTTTCTTTATTACTTTTAGGTCAGTCACTCGCTAATATAGGCGATGTATTATATATAGTCAGTGTTATAAGTACAATTTTTTTGTTAACAGGCTCTGCCATTGCAGCATCGTTTGTGCCATTTACAATTGCCTCTTCTATGTTTATATCTAGTCTGCTGACACCTCTTTTGGTGGAGAAACTAAATCTTAAATGGTTACTAGCTGGGTCACAAATTGCAAAAACGATTTTACTCTTTATTCTAGGGTTTATGGTAATGGGTTTATCAGCAGCTAATTATTATTTTATCTTTTTCATAATAGGAATGATTGCTTTTCTTGATGGATGTGCTAACCCAATCAGGCAGACATTGACTCCATACTATGTTAAACCTGAAAAGCTACTTCAAGCTAATGGAATTTCGGAAACGATTACGCAGGTCATCCAAGCAGGTATGTGGTTCGTAGGAAGTTCCTTGTTAATTATTATGAGCGCTCAACAACTGATTTGGTTAGTTGGATGTTTATTTGTCACGGCAAGCGTATTACTTTGTCTGCTAGAAAGTGTAAACAATCATCCATCAACCGAAATAAAGGGGAAACTTGAAAAGATTAAAGAGGGTTGGCAAACTTTATCTAATACGCCAGTTTTAAAAAGGATTGCTTGGATAGAATTTTTAGAAACAATTGCAGCAACAGTTTGGATAGCTGCTATTTTATATGTGTTTGTCAGCGATGCTTTGAACGTTGATGAAAAATGGTGGGGATTTATCAATGGAGCCAACTTTTTAGGGTTGATTTTAGGAAGTGCCTATTGTATTAAATTTTCTTCTGTGGTGGAAGAGAAAATAGGAGCCTATATTTTTGTCGGTTCCTTTGCAAGCTTCATATTTACAATGTTATTTAGCATAAACAGCATTCCAATGATTTCCTTACTTTTATCACTTTGTGTAGGGCTTTTTGGACAAATTAAACAAATTCCTCAACAAACAGTGATACAAACCAGTGTGTCAAAAGAACAGTTATCAACGGTTTATACTTCATTAGGTGCTATCGGGACTGGGATTTTCGGCATTGGCTCTCTTGTTATGGGGGTAATAGCAGATTTAGTAGGAATTAGACTGGTTTTTGTCATTTCGGGGCTATTACTTGCGATAGTCAGTGTAATCGCTCACAAAAATAAGCAACTGTTTGTTAGAAATGTTTTAAAACAATAAAATGAAAGAAGAAGTTGGACCATCATATTTTTGATGGTCCTTTTTATGAAACTCATTGTACGAAAAAGGTGTTATTTTGAAGGGGTGACCATGCTTTTTTTAGTAGTTGAACGCCTAATTTAATTTCTTCCATTGATAACTTACTGAAGCCTAGTTGTAGCATCGGTTCTATACTTGCTTGCTGGAGAAAAAACGGACTGGTTGGATAAACTCTTACACCGTGGGACTCTGCTTGTTGGATGAGCTGTTGTTCAGAAAGTGAAGTCTTTATTTTCACTAATACATAGAGGCCCGATTGTTCGCCTAAAATAGTGATTTGCTCTCCGAATTGTTGTTGTAGCTCCTGCACAAGGCAATGCATTTTTTGTTTATAGGTTAGACGCATTCTTTTAATATGGCGTGTCCATTCGCCTTGCGCCATAAATTGGGCCATGGTGCGTTGATGAAGGGTGGATGCGTTTTGTTCAAAATGAGCAAATTTCCTTTTGTAAGGCTGCACGAGGGCATTAGGTAACACCATATAGCTTATTCGTATGCCTGGTAAAAAGGATTTCGAGAATGTACCCAAATAAATTACCCGAGATGGGTCGATGGAGGAAAGGGCAGGGAATGGCTGTTGTGTATAGCGAAATTCTCCATCATAATCATCCTCAAGAATATAGCCATTCACTTTTTGTGCCCATTGTATCAGTGCTTGCCGTTGTTGAATGTTCATCGAGACACCATAGGGGAAATGGTGTGAAGGTGTGACATACAAGAGACGTGAAAGACAATTTGTTAAGACATCAAGCTGTGCACCTGCTTCGAACACAGGTAAGGTCTCAATGTCAAAGTTATGTAATTGAAATGCCTCCCGAGCCCCATCATAGCCTGGGTCCTCCAGCAGTATGCTAGGGAAATTTTCCTTCAGTAAAAATGCAAGATACAGAAGCATCTGCTGTGTACTACTTCCAATAATGATATTTTCATGATTGGTATAGAGCCCTCTTGCCTGTAGTAAATACTGGACAAGCTGTTCTTTTAGTATAGGCTCTCCAAACAGTGCCCCATATTGATAACAGGCTGGCTCCTGTAAAACCTGATTGGCGATTTGACGCCAGGCCTTGATGGGAAAGTGTTGTTGATCGACAGCCCCAGCTAGGAAATTCACAAGTAATGCCGAAGTATCCTTTATTGGCTTCGATTGAATAGGCTGTGGTTGCTCTTGTAAGAAAACTTGCTCCAACGCATTCACAAAGTACCCTTTCCGACCTTCACCTCGAATATACCCCTCAGCTACAAGCTGATCGTAGGCCGTTAATGTCGTATTGCGACTCACCTGCAAAGTTTCTGCTAGCTTCCGAATAGAAGGCAGGGTATCATTCTTTTCCAATGTGCCTTCCATAATGAGGGTTTTCAGTTGCTGATAGATTTGTTTATATTTGGCTTCTTTGTCCGTTAATAAAAAGATGAAATCGTCCATAATGCACCTCATCGACATGTTGAAATGTTTGAAACTGTCTCTTTTGAAATGTCAGATAATCTACTACCATCATACTAGAATGACCAATAAATTGAAATGGGGAGTAGAATATGAATATTTGTACTGTATCACAGACAACAATTAGGGATGTGGTCCCGTTATTTAATGCTTATCGTGAGTTTTATGGACAACCGACTGATTTAAAGCAAGCCGAACAGTTTATCCAAGAACGTGTAGAAAAGGAGCAATCCACTATTTTTCTCGCATACTTGAATGGGGAACCAGTAGGTTTTGCGCAGCTATTTCCTACCTTTTCATCCGTAGCTATGAAAAGGGCATTTATTTTAAATGATTTATTTGTGGCAGTGCATGCTAGAAAAAAAGGGGTGGCCAAAGCATTAATCGAACAATGCTACATCTATTGCCAGCAGGAGAACGCTCGTTACTTGATGCTCGAAACAGCAAAGGACAATGTTAATGCCCAAAAGCTCTATGAAAAAGTAGGGATGACCACAGATGATCATGTGTATTACTACAGTATGTATTGGTGAAAAGCGGCGCTATAGTTTTTAAAAGTCATTGTTTGTATGAAATCTACTAATCACCTGGTGAAAGCCCCCACCAATTGAGCTAAATGGCGGGGGCTTTCGGTTAGGCATGACTCATCCAGCCTGCAAAAAGACCAGAAGTGAAAAAGCGAGTAACCTGCTTAAATCCAGCCTCTTTCAGTAATTCCTGCATGTCTTGATCGGATAGGAAAGAGATATTCATAATGACTTTCCCCATATCTTCGACCTTAGCTTTTTTGTATCCTGCGTCTAAAAAGAAGCTTTGCCAGATTTTAATGCGATCTTGCAGTTCGTCACTATTTCGATCTCCATAAGCACATGCGAGGATAAAAGGTTTCCCGGGCTTTAATTGCGCATGAATGTTGTGTAATAAGTTAAGTTTTTGCTGTCGATTTTCGATAAAATGCAGCACAAGGATGCAGCTAGCAGCATCATAGGTTAATGGAGAGGGGGGCAAGGTATCGATGGTTCCTTGAAGAAGCTGAACTCGGCTTTCTATAGATAATTGCTGTGCCTTATACTGAGCAATTTGTAGCATCTCTTCAGACGGGTCAATACCTGTAAAAGTCCAGTTTGGATTAGAGGGTCCCCATGCGGATAGCTCATTACCGCCCCCAGCTCCTACAACTAGCAGGGATGAGTCTTGCTCACCTAAATGAGCTCGGAAATAGGCTTGTGTCATGGCGAATAAAGTGTCATAAGCTGGTACAGAGATACGAGTACTTTGTTCATAGATGCGAGCCTTCTCTAATAGATGTATATTCATAGTTATTACCTCCAATACTATTACATACATTAAAGACCTTAATAGTCTGTAATTGAGTATATATGAAATTTTACCAAAGCACAACAAAGAAATCTCACCCGATTATAATTAAAGTGAAACGATGAATAATTAATATTTAAGATTAATAATTTAATGATTATCATTAAATTATTATTGAATTTAATAGCTCTTTCTTCTACACTTAACGTAATGAATAGGGGGAGAAAATATGATTAATGCTATTGTGCAAGTGTTGTTATTTTCAGTCATACCGTTTGTTTGGTGGAGTTTTTCAGCAAAAAAGGAACAACCCTTTCTTGAATGGTTAGGGTTGCATAGGCCTATTATTGTCGATAAGGGGAAATATGCCATATTTTATATACTTTCTATTGTAATAGTAGTGATGCCTAATTTCGCTCTCGTCTTTTTTTATATGGATGGTTCCATATTAGCGTCCAATCAATTTGCTGGCCTTGGCTTAGCGGGGCTCATACCCGCTCTTCTATATGCTATGATTCAAACCGGCTTATCAGAGGAGCTATTGTTCCGTGGTTTTTTATTGAAAAGGCTGGCAAAATCCTTTGGTTTCCAAGTCGGAAATTTGCTACAAAGCCTCGTTTTTGGGTGTATTCATGGGGCTCTGTTGTGGACGGTATTACCATTTCCAATCATCTTGTTAGTTGTACTATCTACAGGGCTTGCAGGCTATGTAATGGGATGGATGAATGAGCGAGTTGGCGGAGGTTCCATTGTGACAAGCTGGAGTATTCATAGTTTGACTAATTTAATGACTGCTTGCTTATCATTGTTTCAAATTCTATCTTTTTGACTTATTTGCATTTCTTTGACGTCACTTGCATAATAGGGCAGAGAAGATTTTTCGTGAAGGGAAGTGCAAACATGACAGAATGGCCAAAGGGAGTAGCCAAGCCTGCAATTCGTGCATTACAAGCAGCAGGCTATACACAATTGAAACAGCTGGAAAACGTTGAGCTTTCCACTTTAGCTCATTTACATGGAATGGGTCCAAAAGCGCTTGCCGCGATTGAGGCGGCATTAGAGGAAAGTAGGGAGCCGCGTGAATAAGCTAACATTATTTTTATTGGCAATGGTGGTCTATTATATAGTCGTTGTTTTCCTCATCAGTAAGCTTTTTATCATTCCTATCATGAAAGTAATGGCACTTGTCTTCTTTATAGGAGCGGGTTTCATCTTTTCACGTAAGATGCGCAGGAAGCTGCAGTAGGAGGCATTATGAAAATTGTTCAATTAACAGTCATTTATTTAGCCATTATTTTGCTGGCAATGGGGCTATCTTTATCAGGGGTGCGGCTATCCTTTTCCCTCGGTATAATTGCTTTGTTCGTGGTAGCTATTATTTATCGTCATGTACATATTTTATATCGAACAAACAATATGGAACTTGTAGATAAATGGGTGAAGCGCCGTCAGAAAGAACCAATATTTGCGGCTCTCTATGCATCCGCTTATGAAACGGTAGACGAACAGATTCGTGCTATGGATGTCATCATCCACCATTATAAGCAGCCAGCTATCAAAAACAATTACCTATTTACGAAAGCGATTATGGAAAAAAATCTTGGAGCGGCAAAGGCTGCTGCCCAGCAAATTAACAAGGAGCCATTGTCAAGCTACGCCCTATGCTATATTGCAGCCATGGAAGGTCGAACGGCAGCTATGAGAAGTGACAAGCTGACACAGCCTTGGATGCAACCTGCTGTAGAGGCAGTTTACGCCCATAGCCAAAACAATAAAGAATTGTTCCGCCAATGGGCTGATGCTAGCATCGAACAAGCGCGTGGTGTACAAAAGTATGGTTTAATACATAATTTTAGACAAATGGAAAGAGAATTGGATGGTGAATAACTATTTGGTATACTAAATAAAACATGAAACGTATGAGGAGTCGATCATTTGAAGGTAAATAGATTTCCTACAATTGTTCATAAGGGGACGAATGCCTAAGTTAGTGATGATCAATGAGCACCGACTAGTGGAAGGTGGAGAGGTCCGTCTTACAGTGGTTGATACAATAGTCTAAAGTCAATCGTGGTTCGGATAAAGAGATGAAAAATGTTCTTTTGAAGGTGGAACTAGAAGTAATCGTTTTGTAGAGCGAAACGGTGAATGGGTTAAATCATGATCAAAGCCTAATACTATTAATTTAGAAAAACAAAACGGAACCCTTTCTCCAAAGATGAAAAAATTGTCTTGGAGGAAGAACAATTGAGTAGAAAAACTGAAAATACAGCATTTCATTGTGAGCAGTGTGGGCTGGACGTGATCCCATTAAACAATGGTAGTTTCCGCAATCATTGCCCACATTGTTTATATTCTAAGCACCTAGATATTATACCTGGTGATAGAGCCAATCCATGTAAAGGGTTAATGCAACCGATTACTATTGATTATTCATCTAAAAAAGGTTATCAAATTGTACATCAATGTAAAAAATGTGGTCACCTGTCACGTAATAAAGTTGCCATCGATTGCATACAAGAGGATCAGCTTATTTTATTTATGCAATCCATAGAGTAGTTTCATGTTTGGAAGACGTATTAAAGAGCCACTCTTTAATACGTCTTTTTTAATGCTTTTTATTCAATAAAATGCCTCGTACGATTCCCATACTGAAAATACCACAGAGCAAGAAAAGAAAGAGATACGCATGCCATTGCTGTAAAATACGATCGTGCCCAAGTGCGATCGTAAGGTCATTGAAAAGGGAGTACGTAAAGTACAATAAAATACTATTTTTTATGAGACAAAATGTCATGATGCCATTTTGACGCTGACTATGGGACAGCGGCGGTTTATTTTTACGCATCACAGGATAGGCTGCTTTCATCTCTAAATAGTGCAAAAGTAAAAATAGCATAAGTGCAATAAAAGGTAAATAAAATATGGCGATTTTTGGTCCGAATTGTGCGTGGTCACTCGTAAAGCTTTGTAAAACTGGAATCGTTGCAGGAAGCTTTTGATATTGAATCAGTGTAGCTGTGAAGCCAGCTAAAAAAATGATGGCCACGACGATCGTTAGCTGGTGACAAAAGCGTGGTGTTGGTGTTTTTTGTTGTGTTTGCATCCTTGCCCTCATTTCCATCCTCATTCAAAATTACAATCTGTTATACTGTATCATAGAATGATTGCTTTTGTGAGAGAGAAAGAAGGATATGATGGAATACTTGTTATTTTTATTCATTGGAATCATTGGGAATGTCATTGGTACATTAGTGGGTGGCGGTGGTTTAATCACCTTACCAACGATGATGTTAATGGGGGTGCCAGTTCATTCTGCCATTGGCGCCAATAAAGTGTCCAATATGGTAAGTGCTTTTTCGAGCTTTTATACGATCTATAAACGAAAAGAATTAGCATGGTCAGAAATGCAGCCAGTCTTATTAGTATCGTTAATCGGTGGAACATTGGGTGGACTTTTTGCTTCGTTTATGAGTAGCCAAACATTGACATTTATTGCCATCGTTTTACTAGGCTTTGCGTTAATGATGTCCTTTATGGGTGGGGCTGATTTTGGCCATAAAGAACTCTTTAAGATGAATCGAAAAAATGGTCCAATCCTTCTTGGAGTTGGTTTTTATGATGGTATGTTTGGGCCTGGCAGTAGTACACTAGCCCTTTATACATATGCTCATGAGAAAATTTCTTATATTAAAGCAGTTGGACTCTCAAGGGTAGGTGTATTCGCCATGTGCTCAGGAGCAGCAATTACTTATATTGCTACGGGAAAAATTGAATGGCCACTTACATTGATTTTAATGGTAGGCTCTACGATTGGTGCGCAAATAGGCATTGTTTTAGCGAGAAAGGTGAAAGCAAATCAAGTAAAACTCCTACTCCGTATTGTAACCATTGTGTTGATCGTACAGCTTGTTTATGATTTTATCCAGCAGTTATAGGAGGTGATTGTCCTGTTTGAAATTACACCATATCCTACCTTTTCGTGGTCACTGTCACGCCATAAAACGCTAACAAGCTGTGCCCGTAAATATGGCTATGAATATTATTTTTCTCATAACGGGTGGCTGAGCTACAATGTGGAGCCTTATCATCAACTTGTTTATCGTTTGAAAAAGCTGCAGCCCATGCCTATTTTATTTGGGCAAATTGTTCACCGTTTTATTGAGCAGGCTATTAATGATTATTTACAAACTAGACAGCCCCCCACATTAGAGGAGCTGATTCATGGGGCTAGAGGACAGCTGAATGCGGCATTTATAGATTCTACTCGCCATCTTGAATCTTGGAGGCACAAGCCAAATAAATATTATATGATGCAGGAAATATACTATTCTGGCAAACTTTCTTCTGACCTAGTACAGGATTATAAAGAACGAATCCAGCTTGTCTTTGAGCATTTTTTGATAAGTGAAACATTTCAACAAATTACATCACAAAGAGGCTCTTTACGAATTGGAGAACCAGAACAATTTCGCTCGATGAAAATCAACGATATCCAAGTGTTTGTGGTAATGGATTTTCATTACTTTAATGAACTAACAGATAAATGGGTTATCGTGGACTGGAAGACGGGGGGAGAGTCAGATGATGATCGTCAGCAATTAGCCCTCTATGCCTATTATGTGCAGCAAAAATATCGGGTGCCGCTTGAGCAAATCGAGGTCTATAATGAATATTTACTAACGGGAAAACGGAAAAAATATAGCTTCACCGATATTGATATGGAAAATATTTTACATACATTTCAGTATAGTGTGTTAGAAATGAAAAAGTATCAAGCCGATATTTTTTCCAACGAGCCTGTAGACCTTGTGGATTTTGAACAAACACAAGAAAAATGGCATTGTCGTGGATGCAATTTTAGAGAATTATGTGCGCAAAAGTAGAAATGGAGCATCGCCTATGTTCATTTGTACAAGAGGAGGGGGAAAATGATAAGAAATAAAAAGGCGCTTGTTACTGCCATTTTCCTTTTAGGAATTTGTATGTGTTTATTTTTCCCATTTCCTAATTATCAAATGCTGAATGCTCGAATTTCTTTTATGTCGTTTCCTATCCTCAAAGATGAGGGCTATGTGTTGCTTGGTATACTTGGTTCAGTTCTCTTTATCCTTGCTGTGATTTTATTGGTCAAAGGTATAAAAAAATTCCATCTGCTTTCGATTGGTGTAGTGCTAATCACCTTTACCTTTTTCCCTTTACTTCTGATAACCATCTATCAAGAGACTTTCGCTAGCGGCATCATGGCGATTTCCTATACAGAGAATGGCGAATGCCAATTTGATGTAGTTAGCCAACATATATTACAGGGGGAATGTCATCTTGAATTACAAAATCGAAGTAATGAAGCGGTGTCATTTGAGCTAGAGTTTTTAGATGATCATTTAATGGAAAAAGGACAGCGTATGGAGTCGCTCATGAATGTAGCTGGTCCTTATTTTGTGACGATTGAGCCTAACCGTAAAAAGTCCATTCATATAAAGGAATTCCTTGATGTATCTGAAGTGCCAAACCATTTTATTCAAGGTGGAGGTTCGTCGTATATACATGTTAAAATTATCGACGGGAAGACTGCACGAATTTTATAAAAAAGTGTTGTTAAAACAGTTGAAGTGTAGGTAGTAGCTTAGGAGTTGCATGTGCAGCTCTTTTTTATTTAACTTCTGAGCGGTTTAGTTGAATAAGAAATGAAATGATTTATGTTAAAATAATGGAAGAAAAAACCATAAGGGGTGTGGTAATGGTGTTTAGAAAATATTTGAGTATGATTTCATTGTTATTATTTTCTTTGTTCATTCTTTTTGCTTTTATTACCCCCATTGTAGTGAATGGAACCTCTGAAATTGGGGACATTGTGGTCATCTCCTTAATATTAGCGTCATTTCTAGCCGCTCTTTTTAGCCAAAAAGGGAAGTTGAAAATAGTGGCTTTAATTGTTTCCTTGATGCCAGTCCTTTTACTAGTAGGATACCTTTTACTTCCTAGTAGATTGATTAGTAACTTGTGTAAATCAGGCTGCCCTTTTTTATTTAAATGAAAGAACTAGGGATAAAGTTGTCTATATTTTTTTGAGTATGACTCTCTTTTGAAAGGAAATGGCTAGTATAAAAACGAGTTATGAATCATATATAAGAAAAGTAGGCAATAGTATGTACATTTTTAAAAATCATAAGGGGGGATGAATATGGCTAAACAACTAACCATGTTTGAACTTTTGATAACTCCTATGAAAAAAAATCCAGATGATCGTATGAAAAGTGTTGAAAAGCAAAACGTAGTGGCTCCACGTAAGGTGGGGTATATTGTGCACAGATAAGTTCCTAGGTTGTACGAAGTGGCGCTAAATGATTGTGATGGTGGAAAACTGAATTTGCATTTTTAATTATTTTGTATTAGATTATAATGTATTGATATTTCGAAAGGAGGCAAAAAGTGATGGATACTATTTTTAGAATGGCTGCAATGGAAGTAAAGACATTTTTACAATTAGCTGATGTCCATTCAACGGGACCAGTCTGTCTTTTTTTAGCGAAACTTCATATAGAATTCAGCAACCGGAAGCTTTTTGCCCTTGTATTTAATAGATAAAGTTTTTTTAAAATACTCTATGCATTTCCTGACGCCGGTTTTCTGGCGTCTTTTTGCGTTTTTGAAAAAATAATTGACCAAAAAATTTTTGAAAGGGTGAGACTATTGCTGAAAAAGTTAAGGCAATTTAGGAATGTTTCAGTGTGCCAAGCGCTTCTAATTTAAAAGATTAATTAGAAGCGAGGAATTTTAAAATGAATAAACAAACTATTTTTACTTCAGCATTTCTTTTATTATTTATGAGTAACTTTTTAACTTTTATAGGATTTGAAATGTTACTACCTATTCTACCTGCCTATTTGATGAGCTTACATGCTTCTCCCTTTCAGGTAGGGTTAGTGACTACAGTATTTACAATAGGCGCTATTATCATTCGACCTTTTGTAGGCTATTATTTAGTCGATAACAATAGAAAAGGTTTAGCTATGGGGGCAGGCATAACGCTAATGATTATTACAATCATTTATCCCTTTATGAACACGATTTGGCTCATTCTACTGTTACGGTTTTTCCATGGAGCCACATGGGGAGTGTCGACTACTGCAAATAGTACAATGGCGGTGGATTTAATTCCTAAAACTAGATTAGGTGAAGGGATAGGCTATTTTTCTATTTCGACAACCGTAGGAGCTATTATTGCCCCTAGCTTAGGCATTCTACTCTATCATTCTTTTTCTTTCAGTATATTAATCTATTCTTCTTGCATGCTTTGCCTTTTGGCAGTGATAGCACTTCAATTTGTTTATTCGGCTGAACCGGTTAAGCATGAGAAACAGCCATTTCAATTTATGGAAGCAATTTTTGAGAAAGAAGTATGGTTTCAAGCATTATTGACTGTTATGACGACGCTTGGCTTTGGTGCAATTATTACCTTCCTAGTGCTATACGGCGAACAAAGAGGATTAGATCATATTTTTTTATTTTTCCTTATCAATGCAATTGTTTCCACCTTACTACGTCCCTTTACAGGAAAATGGTTTGATAAAACGGGGCCATGGTCTATTATCATTGTGTCAGCAGTAGTAGGGTTTTTATCATTGATGGTGTTGTCTTACGCGACTAATAGTTGGTTGCTTATTATCGCAGCCATCCTGTTCGGAGCAGGCTATGGAACAGTTATGCCTTGTTTACAAACATGGACTGTTCAAAAAGTCAGTGAGGCAAAAAGTGGTGCGGCTAATGCAACATTTCTTTCTAGTTTTGATAGTGGAGTTGGCATTAGTGCCTTTATATTAGGGCTTTTAGCTGAATGGATGAATGTAGAGATGATTTTCCGTCTTGTTAGTCTAAGCTTTCTACTTGTTGCTCTGTTGGTTTATATAGATGCTAAGAGAACGAGAAAAAATAATCACATACAGACTACAAAATTTTAAAGTCCATGATGGGGTTGGCAGGAAATTTTAGTCTGAAAGCAGAAACTAAATAGAGGATCAAATTATCTCTTCATGTTTGGCAAAGGGGGCGAATGCTATAGAAATATCGAAAGGCGTAAAGGTACTGGAACTGAATTATCAAGGATTCATGATTCATCCTACGCTTTTGTGGGATCAAGATATGGCTGTTTTAATAGACGCAGGTTTTCCTGGACAAATGGAAGAATTGCGAGAGGCTATGGCACAGGTTGGTGTTTCATTGAACCAGCTAAGGGCGGTCATTCTCACGCATCAGGATGTGGATCATATTGGTTGCCTGCCGGATTTAATAGATACATGTGCACAGGAAATACGAATATACGCGCATGCACTAGAGCAACCTTATATTCAAGGGGAACTACCCTTATTAAAAGATGCACATTTAGAGAATCCTCCTAAGGGGCGAGTGGATAAGACTTTAAGTGATGGTGAGGAACTGCCGTTTTGTGGAGGTATTCAAATCATCCATACACCTGGGCATACGCCGGGACATATTAGCCTTTATTTGACACAAAGCAAAACGTTAATTGCCGGAGACTCGCTATACAGTGTTGATGGCAATATTGTGGGTATCCATGAGCCATCCGTATTAGATTTGGCGGAAGCTCAGGAGTCTTTAAAAAAATACCTAGACCTCGAAATTGAGACGGTTGTTTGCTATCACGGGGGCATAAGTAGAGGAGCGGTCCTTGATCAGCTTCATCAAGTGCTATCATAAACAAGAGACCACTCCAATTATTGGGTGGTCTCTTATTGTTATTCGGTAAGAGTTTCTTCAAACGATTTTCGCCCTGGGCTTACTTTGTTGATATGAATATCGATTTTACTGATGGATTCCTTGGTTAAAGGGATTTTGCCATCCTTCTGTATTTTTTTCCATACCTTCACATTGTCACGATAGAGATATTCTGACAAACGAAAGACGTCTGTATCCAATTTTAAGCCTTCCTCAAAAGTAGCTATAATTTCCTTTTTGACTTCTTTCTCCACCTTTTTCCTGACCTGACTCGGTGTCACTTTCCCTTTAAAGCCATTCAAAATAGTATTAAATTTTAAATACACTTCAAATTTCACTTGATTGTTTCGCACAATCGGTTTGACACTGACATCTAATTTTTTAATATCAACAGTTAAGTAGTCCCGCTCCTCGCTATTGTCTAATTTTATCGTAATTTCCCCTTGCTTCGTTGCATTATTCATCCATTCAATTCCTCGAGCTGTATTGCCTTTAATAAAGCCTTTGAAACCGTTCTTTGAAAGAATGCCCACACCGGCAAAAGCGGTTTCAGTTCGGGATTCCTTTGCCGTTTCCCAGTTTTGATTGATAGAAATGAATGGGACTTTCATTTCATGATTCGGCTCATTCAAGCCAATAACTAGCTGTCTCAAGTTAACAGGCTCAATAAACGATTCTTGTTTCGAACTATTTTTGGGATTACTCAATTTAGTAGCAGTGGGCGATTTTTCAAGAATAGGAGCTGCTAATAATACTTCCTCGATAGGGTCTTGTGTACAATAGACCCAAATATGATATCTTGTTTCTCGAAAGCGTAAAAAAGTGTCGATAATGGGAATGGCATGTTCACTTTCCATTGCTTTTTCCGAGAAAAGGAGAAAGGTCATATGTCCCCAAAAAACTTCTTGGTCCATTGAACGATACAATTTATAAATGGCTTCTTCGATAGTTTTTCCTGTAGCCTTACCAACTTCAGTTGGTGCCGCTTGTGGGTTCGATTGTTCAGTTTTTGCTACGTTGGCGAAGTTCATAAGTTGGATGTACGCTATATATTCATTATCCTTATAATCAACACCAACACCTTGCACATAATACATCCGTTGGGGTTCTGTTACATCCCAACAGCCTGACATGAGTAGTGTGGTCGTAAGCATTAAAATAACAAGCAATATATTTTTTTGGCTCATATGTCTCCCTACTTTTTAAAGTTCCTATTATTTATTTTGTACAACAAATAGGTGTATTATAAGTAGAGATTATAAGTATGTAAGGAAAAAACCAAATAAGAAAGTGCTGCTCGCCATGTTTACGCGACAGCACTTCATCATTAATGGAAATATTTTTCGACACGCTGAACGACATCGTTAGCTGAAAGCCCATTCGCATCAATGACAGGACCCTTTATAATTGGATCACTAATCCCCATGACGTCTCGGTCCTGACCAGTAATGATGCAGGCATCACATTTTTTAGCATCCTCTTCATTTCGAAGCTGGATGACTTCATAGCCTTTCGCTTTTAAAGCATCTTCAATATTGGATAAAGACTCTTCAACACCAATAATTCTAGACATAATTTGTCCACCTCCTATAAGTAATGTGCCATTACATGTAGCGCATTATTCATATTATTTTTTTGAACGTGGATCATGACTGTGAAAGTGACAAACTATGATGATGAGAAATCTCCTCTTCATCATGGTTGCTAATGGTTTGTCTGTTAAAAATTCATTATCTTTCAGATTATGTTTGGCTGGAAATGCAAATTCTGATTGAGCCTACACAACTTTTTTTAAAAGTACAAACTAAAGGATACATGGTACTTCCTCCTGTTACATGAAATATCTTTATCCTCCCCCTATACTGAGGAATATAGTTACTACATAGTGAACATACATACAAAGGTGGTGAACAGATGGGCATTGCAGAAGTATTGACCATTGTTTTTGTCCTATTAAAGGTAACGGATATTATTACTTGGTCATGGTGGCTTGTTTTATTACCGACCATACTATCATTTAGTGTATATGTAATCATCATGGTGGTGAAGCTCATTATGGTATTGGTAGCTGTATTCGTGGTGAAAAAGCGAGATGCGACGAGATAAAAAAAGGGTGGTAAGCATAGTCGAATAAAAGGATGACTACCCTTACCACCTGATTATTTGCTTAGCTCGTAGGTTTTTATAGCGGGAGGAACAAAATTTTGACATTGATCTAAAAGCGCTGTAGCTTCTGCCTCAACAATTAAGGCTTCCCGATATTGGGCCTTTAAAAATTGTTCCTGTTGCATATGATCAAAAAATGAGATTAATAAATCGAAATACTGTTCAATATTGAAAATGGCGCAAGGTTTTTGAATGAGGCCGATTTGATTCCAAGTAAACACTTCAAAAAATTCCTCTAGTGTACCAGGACCACCAGGCAGGGCGATAAAGCCATCTGCTAGTTCCATCATTTTACTTTTGCGTTCATGCATGGTGTTGACAACAATCAGCTCTGTTAACTGCTGATGAGCAATTTCACGCTCCTCTAACAAGGTAGGAATCACACCAATAACCTTTCCACCTTCCTGTAGCACGGTATTGGCCACTGTTGCCATAATGCCGACGCTTGCCCCACCATAAATAAGGGTAATTTGACGTTTGGCTAACTCTTTCCCTAGCTGAATTGCACCTTCACGATAGGCGTCTAAAGCGCCGATACTAGATCCGCAAAATACTGCGATACTTTTCATTGTTGACTCCTCCATATCTGATGAGATTCTTTTATAGTATAATTTAATTTGAATAGGAAAGAAATGGAGGGGGAACGAAAATGGAGTTAAATGAGTTTCAACATTGGGTAAAGGACTACTATGAAAGCCGCGGGTGGTCAGAGCTTAACATATTTACACGAATTGGCTTTTTAGCTGAAGAAACTGGTGAGGTAGCTAGAGCAATACGAGCATTAGAAATTGGCCGAGATCGACCAGATGAAATTACACCAACCTATGAGGAAAATAAGCAAGAGCTCATTGAGGAGCTAGGCGATGTAATAGGGAATATTATTGTCATTGCCAATCAATATGATATACCACTTGAGGAAATTTTTGTCGCGCATCAGGATAAACTATTGAAACGTTATCAGGATTAGGAGAAACTTCATATCGATACGCATATTTCTATTTTATAAGAACCGTACGATGATTTTACGAATTTTTCACATGATAAAATTCGTAGCTTTAATAATGAGCATTCTCCATATCATCGGGAAAGTAGACAGAAGGGAGCGGTTCGTCCTCTCCATTTGATCGTAACGGATCAACAACAGCAATGGGTCGGTGGTTTGACCGCTGAAGTTTATTGGGGATGACTGGAAATACATAAATGTTGGTTTCAAGAAGCGTATCGGGGAAAAGGCTTGGGCAGTAAGCTGCTAGCACAGCTAGAAATAGCCGCACAGGAAATGGGTGCTAAGAAGGCTTTGCTTACAACCTATTCGTTCCAAGCTCGTACGTTTTATGAGGAAAGAGGCTATCAAGTAGTGGGGGAAATAAAAGATTATCCGCCTGGCAGTAGCTACTATACAATGGTCAAAACATTTAATGCTGAAGAAGGCTGTCTCTAAAAATAGGCAGCCTTTTCTAATTGATGTCACCTAAATAAATAGTGGTTTGTAGCCCTTGCTCATATCGCTGAAGCTGTGGAATTAATAATTTGGGATATAGTGGGAACTCGTGGAGCCTTGCCACTGAGACCCATTCTGTCCCAATTTGGTGACTATCTGGATTAGTGGGTTGGGGCAATTGCTCATGGAGCTGACATAGAAAATAATATTCTACTTGATGAACATCCGCGTCAAAGGCAGCATGCTCATGATTTTTCCCAATATATTCGCGGATAAAAAGAAGCTCTCCAATATGCACAGATGCGCCTATTTCTTCAAGGCATTCTCGTTGGAGAGTCGCATGAAATGTTTCACCATGCTCTTGTCCACCTCCAGGACAAAGAAAAAAATGTTCCTCCGAAATTTTATTTTTGATCAGCAAGATTTCACCATCAACGAGGATGATGGCTTTGACAGAATTTCTTATCATAGGAACCTCCCTAGCTTGGTTAATTTTTTATGTCTATGACTAAAACGTTCCATGAATGTCTACCTTAATAAAAAGGGGAGATGAAGCGTGTATTCAATGTCCAATTTTAAAATACTTGTTGAAAAACAGACTGAGATTGATACAATTTACCAAAATTGTGATGATTTAATCCAATCAACGGTCACGCCAAAACTAGATGCTGAGGTTGATCAGTTTTTACAGCTCGTTGAACAACATCTAACAGAGCAAGGCTTTAACATTACGAAAACTTCTACAGGCCTCATCGCCCATTTTCAAAAGGCGGTCATTAATATCGATAAACATTCAAAGCATCTGGAACAATGCTTTTTTATTAATTTAAATAGCTACGCAGAGGATCAGGTATCAATTGTGTTAGATATCTCACCTATTATGCTACCTAAAATCTCGAATCAGCTTGACGGCTATACGGATATTATTGAGCAAATGACGGATAAGTTAAAGCAAGCCAAAAGTCTTGAGAAAGCCTGTATGAATCCAAAATTCCTTTATAAGACTCAAAGCAATAAGGTGTTTCAATCCGCACAAGAAGTTGTGGATCACTATTTTCAATAAAAAAGAAGCCACCCTGTAAAACAGGGTGGCATTTTTGTTTTAGTAGATAAGATGCCCGCTAACATCCATTATCGAATATATTTTTTTGCACTTAACCACATCATGGTCGTTAATCCCAAGAAATAAAGTGGCATCGTCAGCAAGGATTCATTGTGAAGCAAACTCATACCATATGTGATCACACTGACAAGCAAGTAATAGCCGAGACTAAAGATGGCGCCTGCTGTTCCAATGACGTCCTGAAAGTTTACTAATGCTAGACTTAAACAGTTAGGAAGAGCAATGCCCGAGCCTAACAGCAAGATAAAAACTGTACCCATAATGCCTATGGCTAGCATACTTGTAGGCAATGGCAAAGTACAGACAATTATTAAGAGGAAAGCCCCTATCAACATCACCGAACAACCTATATAAATAATTTGTTGAGGTAAACGTGTGGTGATAAGTCGCTTAGAAATCATAGCCCCTATAATCGAGGCCAATGCTACGATGATGCCAAGAAAACCATAGAGACCCGGCGTCATCTGAAAGTAATCAATGAAAATAAAAGGTGCCTCCGCATAATAGCTAAATAGCACACCGTTAATGCCCCCAATGACCAAACCGTAGACAAGAACGGTCGGGGAAGCGAAAATGCGTTTGACGACAGGCCAAATCGCTATTCTTTGCCTAGCAGTTGGTTGCGTCGTTTCAGGTAACCTAACAAAGGCATAGATGAACAACCATATACTCATGACCACTAGGACAAAAAATACTGCCCGGAAGCCAAGTGCTTGATCCACCCAGCCCCCAATCAATGGTCCTACCGCAGGAGTAAACGCAATGACTGCGGAAATTTGTGCAAACATTGCATGTCGTTTATGACCGGCTACACTTTCTCGCAAAATGGTTTGCGTAATAATAGAGCCAGTAGCAGCACCGAATGCTTGAATAAAACGACTTACAATGAGAAAGGAGATTGTGTCCGCAAAAAAACATAATGCGCTCCCGATTCCATAAAAAACTAAACCGCCTAACATGGCAGGTCTTCGGCCAATAATATCAGAAATCCATCCCCAGCTAAAAACACCGAATGCAAATCCAATAAAATAGATGCTTAAGGTTAATTGGACAGAACTATTGGATACACCAAGTGCATCTGCAATGTCCGGTAGAGATGGTGTATAAATGGTTTCACTAATTTGTGGGAACGCCACAAGAACAATCATTAACAATAAAGATGGTACAGCCTGTTTTTTCAACATATTGCCCTCCTACAAGCAAATTCTACTCTGTTAGTGACAAGTAGAAAGCGTAGCTAGGGAACCGGCGGGACCATTATTAGAATACGTTCATAAGATAGCATGTTGAAATCACCTTTATATGCTTAATGTAGGAGTGCATAGTCAGCTTTCTATTATAAGCTATTTTATAAATTTTATATAGTAATATTTGTTATTTCTATTAAAATTTAAGAGAAATGACTTGTGCAAAAAATGGGAATTTCATAAGATGGAATAAATATATTTTTTGTAATAGGTGATAGTATGTATCGATCATGGTGTATGAGAAGTCGCCTTTATGCTTGAGATTAAAGGATATAGAAGTGGCGAAGGGGGGAAGAAGGATGTTTCCAAAGTTAGAAACAGATCGACTAAAATTAAGAAAACTGACGCAGGCTGATGTACCTGCCATTTTTCATTGCCTTTCCAATGAGGAGGTAACACGCTATTATGGGCAGGAACCTTTTATTGAAAAACAGCAGGCTGAACAGTTAATCAAGCTTTTTGACAAAAACTATGAGGAAAAGAGAGGCATACGGTGGGGTATTGAGCGTAAAGAAACTGGCGAAGTCATGGGTACGATTGGTTATCATTTATGGTCTGCTCCACACAAACGAGCGGAAATCGGCTATGAAATCCATCCAGATTACTGGCGACAGGGATATATAAAAGAAGCCATTCAGCAAGTAATCGCCTATGGCTTTGAACACATGAATTTACAGCGGATTGGGGCTGTTGTGTATTTAGAAAATGAAGCATCCAATCAGTTACTGCTGAAGCTAGGTTTTCAACAAGAGGGAATTCTAAGAGACTATATGGTGCAAAATGAAAAAGCATATGATACGTTTATCTATTCTTTATTAAAAAAAGAAGTAGCCACTAGGTAGATTGATTTGTTTCCATAAATTGAATAACAATTATTAACAATTAGGCGCAATTCTGCAACAAGAATTGTGCTTTTAATCATGACAAGAGCCGTATTCTTAGACTATATGTGAAAGATACCGTGAACAAATGTACGTAAGCGAACGGCAGAGGAAAAAGATTTGAATGTCGTTATTTTCATTAAATGTATAATGTGGTGCTTATTAATAAGGAGTGATACAATGGAAAATTTATCCTGATTGCCCTGTTATTGCTAAGTCAATAGAGGTTGGTGGACTAACGAAATGGCAGCTAATTCAAAAGTTACAAGAGCATTCTATCTCGATGAATCATTACGGAGAGAAATTATTATCTGATGATAAATTTATTACTTCTGAAAGAAAGTATAGCCTAAAAATTGTTGAACTTGCTGTTAGAAATCTTGGTTTTCCTGATGGAGCCACGATGCCTCGGCTTATTGAACAAGCAAACAAACTTGGCTTGGATTTATGTCCTCTTGAGGTCGGACCTTACGTAAGACTTGCATATTTAGACCAACCTGAAAGTAAATCAGGGAATCCTCAACAACAAAATCGAGCGCCTTCTGGGTCCATCACAATTGCCTCAGAAATCGTAAGTGATGAGGAGGATTTTCCTAAAGGATTTTACATTAGAAAAATAGATGGAGTACTTTGGCTACGTGGATATCTTGCTGACGACTTGCATGTTTGGAATCCTGATGATCTATTTATCTTTCGTAATCATTCAGAATAATTCAATGTTGGCAATTAAAAATCAAGATGAGGAAATAACAGAAATCCCCCTCACTGTTTGTTTAATGATGAGGGGGATGTTAATTATTTAACTAATGCTAGCAAAAACTGATCGCGATCCGATTCATCCTGCATTTTACTATCCACTAACATTGCACCTGATTGAACATTTGTCCTATCATTGTCCACAAGGAATTGCACATTGACCTTTGCAACCTTATTATTAACGGAGCAATCTCCTTTGAACTCGACTACATCCTGTCTTTTTTGTGTTTCAAAATAAACCCAATAGGGATTTTCGCAGGCAGCAGCAAAGCCATTTTCTAAAGTTTTTGTACTATTTTCATAAGTATAGTTTTTTACATATGTAATATATTCATTGTCAGTAATATCCTTTTGTGGACCATAGAAGTACCAAAATACCCCTAAAATGCCGATTGGTACAATCCACAATATATTCCTTTTACTCAATTTCCCCATACCTTGCCTCCCCCTTTATGAGAATATTTTAACATTTTCCTTCGTATTTTTGCTAGCTTACGATAATATTTTCTAAAGAGTGAATCGTTTCTGTTGATTTCACATGCTTTGTATTCATTCATTAGATATGATAACGTTAGCTGGTAGAATGATTTATGATTCTTAGGGTTGGATTGAGGAGGTTTTTTCATGCATAAAAGAAGACGTGGCTTGCTCCTATTTCTTGTGCTGATTTTAATGGGTTTGCTCTTTTTTATCGGTATGAAGATGCGACCAGCCACACAAACGACTAGAAATTCGGAGTCACCCCCAGTCCAAGAGCATAGCGATTATGCAACTGAGGGCGGCGATACTGGAAATCTTGACGTTTTCATTCAGGATATTGTTAACCTAGCAGGAGAAGGAAAAGTACCTGATGTGCCATTTGTCGCAGGGGAGTCAGATAGCCGTACGGTTCATCAGCAATGGGGGGACCCTCAGCAAGTAACGGAGTCCGCTAATGGACAATACGAGGATTTTCTTCAACAAGAGATAACGATTGGCTTTCAAAGTACAAAAGCTTTCGATATCCGTTCATTTAAAGCAGATATAAGGAATATTCATTTAGCAGATATTAAAAATAAATTGGGCGAGCCTGATGAGGTCCGCTATTATCAGGACACAAAGACCAATCAAATTATTTTAGTGTATCAGGTTAACGACCACTATCAACTAAAGTGGATTTTGCCAAAGCCGACTGACGGTGATGCCAATCCTGCTGTTCATCACATCTCTGTCTATACAGCAATAACGGATGATATAGCAGAGACAATCAACCAGATGACATTGGATGAAAAGCTGGGTCAAATGATGTTTGCCGGTGTTTCGGGCACATCACTTCAGCAAGAGACAACGAGTTTAATTCGTGATTACAAGGTTGGAGGATTGATTCTTTATGCCAATAATCTTGAAACGCCACAGCAAACAGTCTCACTGATGAATGATCTAATGGCAGCGAACGGGACTAATCGACTACCATTATTTTTGGGAACTGACCAAGAAGGGGGCAAAGTAGTCAGATTACCAGGGCCGTTAAAAAATTTCCCAACGAACCAAAAGATTGGGCAAATCAATCAATCACAATTCTCCTATGAGATTGGTCAATTATTAGGGGAACAATTAAAGGCATTTGGCTTCAATCTAGACTTCGCCCCTGTAATGGATGTGAACAGCAATCCGAACAACCCGATTATTGGTGATCGGTCGTTCTCTAATAAGCCTGATATCGTTAGTCAATTAGGAATTCAGACTATGCAGGGGTTAGAAAGTCAGCAGGTAATTCCAGTCATTAAGCATTTCCCTGGTCATGGTGATACATCAGTAGATTCTCACTTAGAGCTACCCAAAGTGTCGAAAAGTCTAGACGATTTAACTAAGCTAGAGCTTATTCCATTTAAAGCGGCGATTGATAAAGGCGTTGATGTGGTTATGGTCGGTCATATTTTATTACCTAAAATCGATCAACAATACCCTTCATCGATGTCAAAGGAAATTATTACTGGGATTTTAAGAAATCAGCTTGGCTTTGATGGGGTTGTAATGACGGACGATATGACGATGAAGGCCATTACGAATCATTTTAATATTGGGCAAGCTGCTGTAGATTCTGTGAAGGCGGGTAATGATATTATTTTAATTGCCCATGAATTCGCCAATGTCACAGCGGCCATAGATGCATTGAAGGCAGCCGTAAAGAACGGGGAAATCACAGAGCAGCAAATTAATGACAGTGTCCGTAGAATCATTCAGCTGAAAGAAAAATATCAGCTTGTGAATCAGCCAGTATCAGCAGTTGATCTTAATAAGCTCAATGCACATATGGTCCAAGTATTAAATACGTATTTGAAATAAGAGGGAAAGGGACATACATATCGATATGTATGTTCTTTTTTTGAAGGGTAGAAGAGGATGAGCGCATGGATCAGGTATTTACACTAGCTAGTCAATTGACGAACCACACCTTGATAGTGTAACTATTAAGGTGTTTTTAGTTTGGTGGCGGATAGAAGTGTTTATAACTTAATGAATATGTAAGGAATGAGTAAGAAAAAAGTGATGACTGATAGATACAATGAAACTAGATTAAAACAAATAGTTTGAAGAGAAGATAAGGAGGCTGTAGGAAATGGGCATGATGATTGGGATTATTACAGGTGCAATAATAGGGGGTGTTTTATTATTCATCAGCTTCATTTTATTTTGGATAGGCAAGAGAAAACAGGAAGAAAACCGATATGCGCTATGGATGATGCTTGCAGGTTTATTAGCATTAATAACCTCTGGAAGCAATGCTTTAACATATTTCTTTTGAGGTAGTGGGAAAGAAAGGGCGATATAAATATATCGCCCTTTGAAGTGCCTTCCCGCCTAAATGCTCTATTATTGAGGAAATTTAAAATGTACCCTATGTTCTTGTTTATCCCAAATAAGATGCGCATTGAAGGTTTTTTGTCCCTTCTTAAACCCTTTTATCATGTCTGTTTCACCAGTGGCTAGTAGCTTTCTTACATTCGTCTGTGAAATGGTTTTACTAAGAATTTTCTTGGACACAGAAAATTTACAGTTTGCAGCTTTATAGTTTGAACAACCGTAAAAAGTTCCATGATCTAAAATAGAGCCATTACAAAGAATACATTTTCCGACAACGGTTTTTTCTTTTTTATATTTCTTTTGATAAGGATTATTGGCACTGATTTTTTCGACTTCCTTTTGATCGAATGTCCATGCTTTTTCGCGTTCATGTGCATCGGTAATCAATTTGTAGGTAAGCTTTTTTACTTGCTCCATAAATGCTTGGGGAGAAGCATGTCCTTCACCAATTTCAGCTAGTCGCTGCTCCCATTTTGCCGTCATGGAGGGTGATGTTAATAGGCTGTTTTCACCGAGCGCTTCAATTAATAGCATACCTTTAGACGTAGCAAATACTTGATTTTTCTTTATTTCAATGTACTGTCGATCTTTGAGTGTACCAATAATACCCGCTCGTGTTGCTTCAGTCCCTAAACCTTCTGTTTTAGACAAAACCTTTTCTAATTCCGCATCATCAAGATGTTTACCAGCTGTTTTCATCAATGTAATTAAATGACCTTCTGAATATCTATTAGGTGGCTGTGTTGCCCCTTGTTTAACGCTAGCTTGAGCCACAGTTCCTAGCTCATTTTCATGAAGCAGGGGAAGCATTTCTTCCTCTTCTTGAGATGAACTATCTTTAGTTGGATAAATGACTTTACGCCAGCCCTCCTCGATTTGCTCCTTCCCCTTCGATATGAACTCTGCTCGTTTATCGACAAGCAAATGAATGGTGGTGTAAGCAAAAATGGCATGGTTATAATGTGCTGCAATGACTTGTCTAGCTACTAAATCGTAAATCTTCTCTTCTTCCATGCTTAGCTTACTAAGATTAGGCATCTGTTCTGTCACAATGATTGCATGGTGGTCCGTAACCTTTTTCTCATTTACATATCTTTTGTTATGCATAATGGAGTTTATTGGGGGAGGCAGAAGGTTTTTATATTTATCCATTTTGCTCAAATTGTTTAATATAGTTGGTAGTGTTTTGGCTTCTTCGCTTGTTAAAAACTGTGAATCAGATCTTGGGTATGAAACTAAACCTTTTACATAAAGCTTTTGTAAAATATCAAGAGTTTTTTGTGGTGAAAACTTATAAGCCTTATTTGCTGTAGCCTGTAACCCTGACAAATTAAATAAAAGAGGCGGTGCGTATTCCTTTGTCTCTTTAATTATTTTTGTGATGTCTACATTTTTATGTAGACAGAAATTAGCGATGGCTATCGCTTGTTTTTCTTCCAATACTCTTGACATATTATTTTTGTGCCATTTTGCTTTTAGCATCTTACCTGCAAAATGAAAGACTGCTTCGACTTCCCAAAAAGGCTCTGATTTAAAATTCGCGATTTCATGTTCTCTATGAACAATTAATGCAAGGGTTGGGGTTTGTACTCTGCCAATGGAAAAGACATCTTTGACACCGTTTTTCTTAAGTAGAACCGTATATAATCTCGACGTATTAATACCAATTAGCCAATCTGCACAGGAACGACTTAAAGCTTCGTAATAAATATCCTTCGTTTGTGCTTCAGGTAGTAAATTAGAGAAGCCATTTTTTACCGAGTTTTCGGTTAAGGATGATATCCATAATCGCTTCATCGGTTTGTTTACACCGCATACCCTTAAAATGGTACGAATAATTAATTCCCCTTCACGACCCGCATCTCCACCGATAATAATTTCCTGAATGTCTGCTCTTTTAACTAGATTTTTGATGATAGTAAATTGTTTATACTTAGATTTAGAGACTTTATATTCAAATCGGTCGGGGATAATGGGTAATGTTTCCAACTTCCACTTTTTCCATGTAGAATCATATTCTTCGGGTGTTTTTAATTCACATAGATGCCCAATTGCCCATGTGATAATTGCTCCATTTGGGAAATATGAGTTGGCTTTGACTTCAAAATATCCTGTCTTTTTAGTAAAAGAAAAGGGAGCAGCTAACTTGGCAGCTTGGTCTGGTTTTTCTGCAATTACTATTTTCATCTATCATTCTCCTGTTAATAATCATTCCAACTCTTGTCATATCATTATAAATTAATATTCAGTATAACTGTTAGAACAAGTATTTTGTCGGTCTTTTTGATAGTTATCATACAATTCTTATGAAGTCAGTGGTTACAACTTCATAAAAAATACATGTGATCTTAAGGAGGGATTTAGTTTACTCTTCTTTTTCATTTAGGACAGCCTCCAATCATCCATGATAATAAAAGTATAATCCACTGCACGAATTTTAAAAGATGAATCGTATTATGAAAAGAAGGGGGCTCGATAGGAAATATGAAAAAGTTTGCGGGCTTATGTGTTCAAGAGATTGTTCAAACATATAGTGACACCTTAATCCGAATTGCTGTGCATCAGACAAAAAATATGTCTGAGGCAGAGGACATTGTTCAAGACGTTTTTATGACTCTTATGAAACAGAGAAAGCCCTTTGATCATGAAGATCATTTAAAAGCTTGGCTCATCAAAGTAACTTTTAATAAATGTAAGGATTACTTTAAGTCTTCCCGTGTGACGAAGACAGTGCCGATTACTGAAGAAATGTCCTTTATCGCCAAAGAGGAGCAGATGGTTCTTACGGAGATTTTTGAGCTTAGTCCAGAAGAGAGAGTCATTGTTTATTTACATTATTATGAAGGCTATACAACTGTAGAAATCGCTAATCTATTAGGAATGAATGGCAACACGATTGGCTCCAAGCTACGAAGGGCACGAATGAAATTGAAAACAATACTAGAAGAAGGGAGTAAGGTCTGATGAATGCTTATAAAAATGTGCTGAAGCAAATTCATGCTTCCGATGAATTTAAGATAAAGATGCAAAACGAGATGATGGAATTTGAGCAAAAAGAAAAGAGGGCATTTATGAAAAAAGTACGAATTAGTGTGGGAAGTTTAGTTGCCTGTGCAGTAATTGCTGTAGCTGCTCCTTTAGTAAATGTAAACAATGATACTGCACTTGATTTAACGGAAAGAATTGTAGTGGATCATGCAGCTCCTGCGGCAAAAGCAGTCGTCAATATTGAAGGAAAAATCACAGAAGTCGGAAAGGATGGACTGAGCTTTACGTTGGATAACGGCATGGAAGTTGTGGTCACAGATGAGACGAAATTGGGGATAGATGGTCCCACCGCACCCCCAAAGGAAGAACAATTTTTTGAGCCAACATTTAGAGTAGGGAATCTAATAGGCGGTTTCACGGTAGATACGACGACAGACCCAGTAAACGCGGCTGTCATTTATACGAACTGGAATTTTGACAATCCTATACGCTGAGGTACAGCTAAAATACCCCCTTTAGAAATAGAACTAAAGGGGTTGCTATCATTCCTGTTTCAACGAATATTTGTATACAAACTACATCGAAAGGAATAGTAGTTTTGTCAGAACTTTTACATCTATTTTCTAAAAAAGTGGAGGGAATGATCGGGTGGGAAAGTTAAGGGATGGCTGTTACTACGGCTGTGGTGCAACCGTGACCATCCAGTATAATTGGTCAGTTATTGTACATATCAATTAACCTTAAAAGCTGGCATATCATAAATGCCAGCTTTTAAGGTTGCTGAAAGGGGTTATCCAAGTAGGGTCCCTTAATGGTAATACGCATTAACTGAGTGGCCATAAATTTTGGCGTATAGGGCATATCATTTTCTAACCACCAGACGATTACTTCAAGGAAGGCGGCAGCATAAAAACGGATAGCCATCTCACGCGGTACGGTTAATTTTTGATCATCTGGCTCCATCAATTGAATGCCACTTGATACAAAATCGATAATTATCTTTTTTAAGCCTGCCGAAAAATAAGGGATATCTTTTTCTGTGAGGTAGACTTTGTAAAGCTTACTATTCAGCGCAATTTGTTCAAACAAATGCATAAAGGTCTCATGCGGCTGATCATAATGAGGCAATAAATCGAAATCTTTCTTCTCTTCAACCGTTGGGTGAATACTACCTACTAATTCATGTAGGATTTCCTCAGAGCTTTGATACAGTAAGTCTAATTTGTCACGATAATGTAAATAAAAGGTGGCCCGGTTCAAGGTGGCCCGTTGGGTAATATCTTGCACAGTAATCTTCTCATAGCCTTGTTCATCAATTAATTCCACTAGCGCATCTCTCAATAGCTGGCGTGTTCTAATCACGCGAGGGTCCATTTTTTTCGACATTTTCAAGCTCCTTGTATTAAATTTATCGTTTATACAACACAAAAGACTTCCATGTTGTTAATGCATCAATTATCGCTCTTGTGTAGTTTGTCCTTTTTGAACAGACAGTTATAATTATATTAACGACACCGTGTCGATAATACAACTAGTTGTTAACCTGTTCATGAATTATACATTTATCTGATTCAGCCATTTAGTAGCAAACGCACGGAAAAGATATGCTTGTTGCTCTTTTTTAAGGGTGTCCAAACAACTGCTGAATCAAAATGAAGACTTCTTGCTTATGTCAAGGATTGGAAAAATCTTGGGGCATTTTCACAGTGGGAATGGATTGATAAAGGAAAGGAAGTTTTATAGATGGGACGTTTAAATGGGAAAGTAGCTATTATTACAGGAGCAGCGATGGGTATGGGAGCTTCTGAAGCAAAACTATTTGCACAAGAAGGAGCAAAGGTTATTGCGACAGATGTGCAAATCGAGCCGTTGAATAACTTGGTCAAAGAAATTAAAGAAAATGGTGGAGATATTATTGCTCTTTCACATAATGTAACTTCTGAGGACGAGTGGAAGGCTGTTATTGCAGAGGCGGTGAAGGTATATGGTAAAGTCGATGTACTAGTCAACAATGCAGGAATTTCATCACCAAAAACGATCGCCAACATGGAAATGGACGAATGGAATAAAGTGATGGACATTAATTTGAATGGCTGTGTCATTGGTATGAAATATGTGATTCCAGAAATGCAAAAGGCTGGTGGCGGTTCTATCGTCAATATTTCTTCCATTGGTGGAATCGTCGGAATGGCAGGGACAAGCCCTTATACTGCAGCAAAAGGAGCACTTCGAGTGTTATCTAAATCAGCTGCAGTCGAGTATGGGAAAGATCATATTCGTGTAAATTCTGTTCATCCTGGCATTATCGTTACGCCTATGACAGCGCCAACGATGGAGGAAGGTGGCGCATTGCCTTTCTATAAAACCTATACACAACTGCCATACTTTGGTGCACCTGAGGATGTAGCCTACGGTGTGGTCTTCCTTGCCTCTGACGAATCGCGCTTTATGACAGGTGCAGAACTAGTCATTGATGGTGGCTGGACTGCGATTTAAATGAATAGCTAGGAAAAACTAGGTTTCACTAAAAATATGTGATCCTAGTTTTTTTTGTATGGATGGGGGAGATATAAAAGATATTCCCTTGTTTAAGCTTAGTCATGAAGGAATTTTACATATCCGCAAAAAAGTGAACAAGCCATCTTCTAGGTCAATAGGAAGATGATAAACCACTTATAACCTCCTACTCAAAACCCTCCTTTCGCCTGCAAATTAGCACAAACAACGAGGATACTTGTGCATATCATAGTGGGGAGTAAGCGTTTTCCTCATTATATAGAAGAAAGTCAAAACGGTAAATTTCACGAATCTGTGAACGTCACGAAAAAAAATTCATAAAAACCTTAACTATTTCATACGAAATCCGTATAATAAATCAAACAGTACGAAAATTGTCCATATTTCTCAGTAAATTGCGCGAATTTTTTAAATTGTATTGACGTAGGAATTGATAATTTGTACACTGTGTACAGTCAATTGTTTTTTGGAGGAATACAATTAATTTGAAAAAGTTAGGATTTGATAGATATGATCGTGTGTAAATTTGGTGGAACATCTGTAGCAAACGCAGAACAAATTCAAAAAGTGGCAAACATTGTGAAATCTAATTCGGCACGTAAAATCGTTGCCGTTTCAGCACCAGGCAAACGATCTGGTGACGATATAAAAGTAACCGATCTATTAATACAATTAGCAACTGCCGCGTTACAACATGAAGATACCGAAGACAAATTGCAAATTGTAGTCGATCGTTTTCGAGCAATTGCAGATGGCTTAGGGCTAGATGATGCCATTTGTGACGTGATTGCGGAAGATTTACGTGAACGTGTACAAGGTGACAAAACGAACGTGGAATTATTCATCGATAGCATTAAAGCAGCTGGTGAAGATAATAACGCTAAGCTTATTGCCGCTTATTTTAATGCCATTGGAATGCCCGCACGCTATGTAAGTCCTAAGGATGGTTTAGTGGTCAATGATTTGCCAGAAAGAACATTTGCTTTACCCGAAGCGTATGCTAATTTAGCGCCTTTAAAAGACACAAAAGAAATTATTGTGTTCCCAGGGTTCTTCGGTTACACTAAAGCGGGCGTATTGCGAACATTTGACCGCGGAGGCTCTGATATTACTGGCTCCATTTTAGCAGCAGCTGTTGAAGCGGAGTTATATGAAAACTTTACGGATGTGGATTGTGTGTTCTCTGCGAATCCGAAGGTTGTCAATGATCCAGTGGAAATTAAAGAAATTACGTATCGCGAAATGCGCGAATTATCATATGCAGGCTTTTCAGTGTTCCATGATGAAGCATTAATGCCTGTCTACAAGATTGGGGTGCCCGTTAACATAAAAAATACAAATAATCCATCAGCCCCAGGTACTCGTATCGTACCAAGTCGTCCTGCAACAGGTCGTCCCGTTACAGGTATCTCGGCAGACAGTGGTTTTTCAACTTTATATGTTTCTAAATATTTGATGAATCGTGAAGTAGGCTTTGGACGAAAGCTACTACAAATTTTAGAAGATGAGAATATTTCTTATGAACACACACCTTCTGGCTTAGACGATATTTCAGTCATTATGCGTTCGAATCAGATATCACCAGATAATGAAGAGCGTATTATTAGTCGAGTGAAAGAAGAGCTACATGCTGAGTATGTAGAAATGCGTCATGGTTTTTCGATGATTGTGATTGTTGGCGAAGGCATGCGCCATAATACAGGGTTAGCTGCCCGTGCAGCTACTGCGATTTCAAGAACTGGTGCAAACATTGAAATGATCAATCAAGGCTCTTCTGAAGTAAGTCTCGTTTTTGGTGTACTTCAGGAATATGAAAACCGCATTTTACAGGCGTTATACGAAGAATTTTTTGCCCATGCGAAAGCTTAATGACACAATTATCACTAATCCAAGGATTCTTACTTGGATTAGTGTTTTCTTTTTGCTAAGAATACGGTAAAATCGAGGGCGTACATAGTTGGGAGGGTTTTTCGTGAAGAATTTAACGATTGGTATGCTTTTTTCGATTGTTGGGATACTTTTTGTCTGTTTAACGATTATGGATATTTTACCGTCATCGACAAAAACAATGAAAGTGGTTTACATAGCGATTGGTTGGGTCTTTATCATTATTGGTTCTGTGATTCGCTTTAAAAATCTCAAGCAAAAGCAGTAACAACACGTCAAAATGGAATTGTAGCAATAGGCAAACTTATGATACAATTTCAAAGAAAATAAATAATTTGAGTATTATGAAGTTGTTAGTCTGTACAAACGTTCAGAAGGTTCAAATTTTAATAAAGAATCGACAGTACAAATTCTTCTTTGTAAGAATTTGTTTTTTTATGTTCGTCATTTATTTATCGTCAGGAGGCAAGGGAATGCCCATACTTTCAAAGGATCATATTCAAATTTTAGACCAATATGTAGCACTTCAAGCTGTTTCACCTATGAAGGTTGTATCCTCGGCCATGCATAATCCAGGCTTTGGTTATTTTACTCATCTGATGAATCGAACTGTGCCCATTACTTATGATGATCGACAGCCCCATCGTGATTTACAACATTTTTTGCAAGCACATGGTTTTCCAATCGATAACACGGTGGCGATGATGACGGCTGTCCAAGCTAAATTTGCGACCATTCGTGATTTTACATATGAAGGCATTCATCTAGTCATTATGATTACTGCTGGTCTGGGCAATGCCGTGGATATTACACGTGCTTTCCATCGTGAGGAGCAGTACCATGCAGGAACAATTAATACATGGGTGCTTATTAACGGAAAATTATCTGATGAAGCGTTATTTCAGGCTATGATTTCAACAACAGAGGCGAAGGTGAAAGCGTTAACGGATGAAGGCATAACTGATCCTACCACTGGCACGCAAGCAACGGGTACATCTACTGATAGCTTACTCATTGCTTCTACTGAAGAAGGAGACTACCATCAATATGCTGGACCTATCACAATGCTAGGTAAGGTTATTGGCTATGGTGTCTATGAAACGATGCGTGCGGCTATTCGGAAATACAAAAAAGATAAAGAGGAGAAGGCGTTATGATTGCCATAGTGATTGCCTGTATCATAGGGATAATTTTCGATGTTTTAGTAGGAGACCCTCCGAAGCTTCCGCATCCCGTGCGATGGATTGGCAAGCTGATTCAATCACAAACAGCTTTGTGGAATCGAGGCAAGTGGCGGAAACTGCGTGGTATGGTGATGGCACTGGCAGTTGTAGGGACAACGATGTTTGTGGTCACACTTATTTTACTACTCAGCTATCAGGTAAGCTTAATTTTTGGCATTTTGGTGGAAGGACTTTTAATTGGCATTGGGCTGGCGCAGCGTAGCTTGAAGGAGGCAGCACTGGCAGTTTATGAGCCCCTTGTAAAAGGTGATTTTGCGGAAGCACGGGTCAAATTATCTTGGATTGTTGGGCGTGATACCGAAAAGCTGGGAGAAGATGAAATTGTACGTGGTGTTGTAGAGACCGTTTCGGAAAATACAAGTGATGGGGTGACCGCCCCACTATTTTATGCCTTTTTATTTGGGGCTATCGGTTTATGGGGCTATAAGGCTGTCAATACGTTAGATTCCATGGTCGGCTATAAAAACGAAACATTCAAAGATTTTGGCATGTTTTCGGCCAAACTTGATGATGTCCTGAATTTTATTCCAAGTCGTATCACTGGCTTTCTTATGGTGCTAGGTACAAAAAATGAAACGAGTTACTCATTTGGACAACGATTAAAGCGGTGGGCGCAAGACGCTAAAAAGCATCCAAGTCCTAATAGTGGTTATTTAGAGGCCGCAACGGCAGTACAGCTTGGCGTACAACTAGGCGGAAAAAATACCTATCAAGGCGTTGTTTCTCAACGTGCGATTATGGGAGAAAAATTAGTTCCTCTAACAAAGGAACATATAATGGCATCTATTATTCAAATGCGTATTGCCATGGTGCTCTTTACGCTTGTCATGTTAGCAGTGGAGGTGTTCATTTATGCTATTACCTAATCACGGAGCAAATCCGCAAAATGTTTATCAGCAATTAGGTTTAACGATGCCTGAAGAGGTATATGATTTTAGTGAAAATGTCAATGCGGCAGGACCACCATCCTTTGTCGAAGCACGTTGGCGTACATTTTACCCGCTCATTCAACGCTATCCAGATCCGGATGGAGAGCCTTTTCTAACAAAGGTCGCTGCTTTTCATCAAGTGAAGAAGGACATGGTATTACTAGGCAACGGGGCGTCAGAGCTCTTTAGTATTATTGCGAGGCGTTATGCTCAAAAGCGCGTCATCGTTGTACATCCTACTTTTTCAGAATATGAGCGAACATTGCGAGCTGCAGGGGCTATTATTATTCCGATTTTGGTGACGGACTTTATCCAATATACGTTGCCAATGGAACGGCTTAAACAAGAAATGGTGGAGGCAGACGCACTCTATATTTGTACACCGAATAATCCAACAGGTGTATTGCCAAAGAAGGAAGCTATACTAGACTTATTGGAGCATGGTCGAGCTGTCAAATGTGAGCTTGTCATCGATGAAGCTTTTATGGATTGGGTTGATGAGGCGAATTCCCTCATTCACGAAAGTGTGGAAAATTCACATGTCCTTGTGGTGCGTTCGATGACTAAAATGTATGCAATACCTGGCTTGCGCCTAGGCTATTTAGTTGCTCATACCTCCATCGTAAACGAGCTAAAGGACATGCTCCCACATTGGAATTTAAATGCCTTTGCACTCGTTATTGGTGCAGGCTGTTTGGATGAGCAGCATTATAGTCAGCAGGCAATTGCCTATGCGACAACGCAAAGGGAGCAGTTGCATCGTTTTTTACAAGAAAACGGCTGTCGTGTCACTAATAGTGTGACAAATTATGTGTGTTTTTCATTGCCAAAGGAGCAGCAGGCGGACGCCTTTTTTACGTATTGTTTAGCACAGGGAGTTGTCCTGCGTCATACGAAAAACTTTAAAGGATTACAGGGCGAATGGTTCCGTATTGGGATTAAAGATATTGCGGCCATGACATATTTACATAATTGTCTGCAGGCGTGGTTTAACGCAAATAAGGGGAGAGAAAAGTGACAACTTTTTATCTAGTAAGACATGGGGAAACACAATGGAATCAGGAGCAGAGACTACAAGGGTGGTTGGACTCTCCGCTAACCGACAATGGCAGAGAAGCGGCTGCGAGATTACAGCAGCAACTACAGTCAATTCCATTTGCGGCAGCTTACAGTAGTTCAAGTGGTCGTGCGAAGGAAACGATGGATATTTTGACGGCTCAACGCCAATTACCAGTTTACTATGAGGATAATTTGCGGGAAATCTGTTTAGGGAATTGGCAAGGTAAGAAAATTGAGGATATTTTGCTGACAGATGGGCTAGATTATGAGCTCTATACGAAGTACCCAGCTCAATTTATGGCAACCCATACGGAAAGCTTTGGTGCTGTCACAGAAAGAGCAATGTATACATTGAAAAAGATAGCGGAGCAGCATCGAGATGAGCATATTTTGATCGTTTCCCATGCAGTGACGATTAAATGCATGATTAATGCCATTTTACAGCGCAATATTGGTGAGCTTTGGTCAGCTCCATATATTCATGGGACAAGCGTCACTGTGATTGAAGGTCAGGGACAGCAATGGGTAATCCAAGAGATTGGTACGCTACATCATTTACAATAGGAGGTTTTACAAATGCCCCTCGTTTTTATTACAGGTGGTGTGCGTAGTGGCAAATCTCATTTTGCAGAACAAGCCGCCATACAGTATTACCAAACGCAGCCTAGTACAGAAAAACGGTTAATGTATATTGCCTCTGGTATTGCTTTAGATGATGAAATGAAGAAGCGAATTGATCGCCATCAAGCTGATCGACTAGCTCAGCCCATGCAATGGATAACAGTAGAGGCCCCTTATAACATCGCGCCCGTATTTGAGACACTCAAGGATGGGGATGTGGTGCTATGGGATTGCGTCACTACTTGGCTCACTAATGCGTTTTATGAAGGCTATGAAAGTGGAGCGCCATGTTTAACGAAGCCTGGCTGTTTAGCATCCAAGCTACACACTGTTAAACAGGCCATCCTTTCTCTGCTAACGAAGAACGTGACATTATTAGTGGTGTCAAATGAGCTGTTTGATGAACCTCCTTATCAAAGTGAAGAGGTGGAGCTGTATCGAAGAACTTTAGGACAATTTCATCAATGGTTTGTTGTGATGGCTCAAGAAGCGTTTGAAATGAATTATGGTATCGTAAAGAGATGGAAATAAGGGAAAAGGAAGGCAAGACAATGAAAAATGTTTGGTATAGCCTACTGTTGGCATTTCAATTTTTTACGGTTTTGCCAGTACATAAGGAATTACCTCTAAAAAGGTCAACGATTACAGGCATGTTTGCTTGCTTGCCATGGATAGGTGCCTTGATGGGGACAACTGTAGCTGGAGTCCTTTACAGTCTTACACAATGGACAGCCAGTAGCGAGGTCATGCTCGCCTTTATCGTCATCGGGCTGTTTGCTTTATGGACAGGCGGTTTACATTTGGATGGCTTTATTGACATGGGGGATGCGTATTTTTCTTATCGAGATCGGGACAAACGACTTGAGATTTTAGATGATCCTCGGGTAGGTGCTTTCGGAGTGCTATCCATACTATTTTTGTTATTTGGAAAATTTGTTGTTCTACATGAGCTTTTTGTGCAACATAAATTTGCATTATGGATGGTCGTATTCATTCCTTTTTTAACAAGGGTTGGCATGAGCTTTTATTTTATGTCACTTAACTGTTCAAAGGAAAAAGGGCTTGCCTTTTTCTTTCAGTCTCATCTACACGCGAAACTATTAAAAATAATGATGCTGCTGTTCCTTTTATTGGCCATGCCGGTTGTGCTGATCATCACAAAGTTCTCGATGCTCCCAATTATATTAGTCCTCGTTTTAGCGCTTGCGCTTGTTATTTTTCGCCAATTTACATTGCGTAATTTTGGTGGTGTCTCGGGAGATTTACTAGGTGCATCTATTGAAGGGATGGAGGTTGTATTATGGGTGACATTGTTACTGTGTGCTTAATGCGGCATGCGCCGACAAAGGCCAATTTAGAAAAGCGTTATCTGGGATGGACGGATGCACCATTAGCTGATACCTCCAAGCTCTCTGTCGTGGATGCATCTATCGAAACGGTATATGGCAGTGATTTACAACGCTGTCGCACCACGGCTGCCCATTATTTCCCAAATGCTAGCTATTATGCAGATGCTCGCTTACGAGAATCAAATTTTGGTGAATTTGAAGGGAAAACCTATGAGGATTTAAAAAAGGATGCTCGTTACCGTGCATGGTTGGATGATCCTATTCACTTCCCACCGCCACAGGGAGAGGCTTTTGATGATTTTGTAGCACGAGTTGTGGAAGGCTTCAATGATTTGCCGAAGATGGAGGATCATTATTTCTTAGTCGTTCATGGCGGAGTGATTCGTGCCTTACTCGTTGCTTATGCGCCAACAGAGCAGCCTTTTTGGTCATACCAAGTGCCACATGATCACCAATTTCATTTAACTTTTACTAGAAAGGCTTGGGAGGAGGGAGCTAGATGCATGTTTTTATCGGAGGCGCCTATAACGGAAAAACCGATTATGTGATGCGTTTATATGAACAGCACGATGTGGTACTTGTCGAAGGCGATCTACCGGATGTTGCACCAGCCTGTGAAATCCTTGTCATTAAACATGTGGAAAAATGGCTTTTGACACAAAACCTTGAGGAAGATGAGGTCGTGGTACAATCCGTCCTCACTAAATTAACAGCCCTTGCCCAACATTGTTCGCTGGTACTTATTGTGACAGATATGGGCCGCGGTGTTGTACCGATGGAAAAACAAGCTCGTTTATTACGTGATACGTGTGGTCGCTTATACCAGGCATTATTTGCTGAAGCAGAGCAAGTCGTACGTATTTGGTACGGGATTGGCGAGCAACTCAAATGAGATCAACATACTAACGGAAAAGAGGAAATGCAATGGATCGACAAACATTAATGACATGGATACTAACGGCTATGGTAGCAGCCATTTGTGCAGTAGGAGCCGCCATTAAAGTACCCGCATTTATTTCGACTGCAGCACTGGATTCGGCACCTGCCTTTTTAGGTGTTGTCTTTTTATCGCCATTATTAGCTGGGATAGGTGGATTCATTGGTCATTTTATTAGCGCATTAACGGCTGGCTTCCCACTTGGTCCACTCCATGTAATTATTGCAGTAGAGATGTTTATTGTTGTTTGGATTTTTGGAATCATGCATAAAAAAGGTATGCATTTTTGGAAATGGCCAGTTGCCCTTGTATTGAACGGCATCGTGGCACCACTTCCATTTTATTTTATTATTAGTCCTGCCTTTTTCTGGGGTGCTCTAGGGAGTATTTTCATCGCAACGGCTATAAATTTAATCATTGTAGCTGTGGTCATGCCCATTCTTTCGAAGGTTTTTGTGCGTAAGGCAGGTCGCGTTTAGTGAGAAATGCTATGAAAGTGGGCGCGTTTATTGCGACAATGGATAATGCGGCGGCCATTGGGGAGAAGCCACAAGATATTGTGCCAGCTTCCGATCAATTGACAGCCTATATGACAGCCCGTGTGACATTTTTAGAGCAGCTGGCTGCACAGGCACTTCCTATTCAAATTTTACTCGCTAATTTTTCAGGGGATGCTGCATGGTCACGCTATGAAAGAGGCATTCAGCAAGTGTTCGAGGAAACAGGCCTTCCCTGTCCAGTCATTGCAGGCAGTTCGGAATCCAATATGCCAACTTTACAGTCTGGTCTAGCAATTACTATGCTTGGGGAAATACAACAGCGAAAAGCATGGGACCTTGAACAGCTTAGTTGGTACACATACGGCTTACCACTTGTTGGCGAGGAACTATTAGCACAGCCTGATGATGTGGCGCAGTTGCAACCTATTTATCAGGCATGGCTGGCAGAAATCGTTCAGCAAGTGTGGCCTGTCGGATCTAAGGGACTTCAGGGTGAGTGTGCGCGTCTTTTTGGCCAGCAATTAGTTGAATGTTCACATGATATGACCAAATCAGCAGGACCAAGTACAGTGATTTTACTTGGTATGGATCCAGAAAAAGAGCAGTTGGCACATCAATTTTTCCAAAGAAATTTTGAGAAACTGCGGATAAGTGCTGAGTAAAACGACTGCTTTGAAAATAATCCAACGAGCGGTACAAGAATTATTTAAAGCGACCTTCATGAATAGACGAGGGCACTGAAAAATTTATGTTTTCATAAAAGCGAACCTTTTTCAGATAAAAATAAGGCACTTCTTGTTCAATTTTGAACAGGAAGTGCCTTATTTCTGTCTCACTGGATCTTCTGTTGCCATATCCAAATGACATATCATACTTTGAGCGCTCTACTAGGTCGACGTCTGATACATCATTAATCGCTTTTAATAATAAGTACTTAAACATGCGAATTGGAGGAATGGTATTACGTCCATTATCTAAACAATATTTTGTTTTTAGCTCTTCTAAAAAAAATGAAAATTCAACAAGTTCATTGACCTGGCGAAGCATGTTATCTTTTGGCACAACAATATCATAGATTGCCATGTATGGACTTAAATTAAGGGTTTCCTAATTTGAAATCATTGGGGCTCCACCTACATATTCATTCTTTTATTATAAAGGAAAGTGTGACTAAAATAATAGTATGATACATTGCGTTGTTTGCAGAAGCATCGCTCGACTCCTGCGGGAAAGCGAGACAGACGAGACCCCGCACGAAGCGAAGCGTAGGAGGAGACTCGGCGCTCGCCCGCGGAAAGCGAGCGGAATGCTTCGGAAAACAACAGTAGAGTCACAGTGCCAAATGAAAAAAAGATATGGACTTTTTCAGTGCCCTTTGTATAGGCATGGGGGCTTTTTATTTGGATGGATATCAGCCATATGCTCGACGATATCTCCTCATTTAGTTAAATCTCGAATATTACGAGTCTCGAAAAAATATTGTCAAATGGGAATGGTTTTCAGTTATAATGAGGAACGAGTGGGATTTAAATAGAACGGAGACGAATGTATGCAGGCAATCAAACAGCTAGGGCAGTATTTGGAGCCCTATAAATTTTTCACCTTTATAGCTCCTCTTTTAATGGTGCTGGAGGTGACAATGGATTTAATTCAGCCGACCATTATGCAGCATATGATTGATACAGGGATTGTCAATGGTGATCATGCTTATGTGCTGAGTATGTTTGTGTGGATGCTAGCAAGTGCAGTACTTGGGCTTGTTGGTGGGGTTGGTTGCTCGTATTATAGCTCGAAGGCGGCGATTCATTTTGCTTCGGATGTTCGGCAAGCTCTCTATCAGAAAATGATGACGTATTCAGCTAAAGAACGGGATGCCTTTACGACTGGCAAGCTAATTACCATTTTAACGAGCGATGTTGAAAGCCTTCAACGCGCGTTTATGATGACGCTGCGTATTTTTGTGCGTGGGCCGCTACTCTTTATCGGGGCAGTCATTATCGTGTTTGTAACAGCACGGGAACTTTTTTCCATACTTCTTATTATTGTGCCGATTTTGATTGTGGCTATGTATTTTTTCACGAAGTATTCGGGTCTGCTGTATCGTCGCGTACAAGAGGCTATTGATGCGGTGAATACGAAGCTACAGGAAAATTTAGCGGGTATCCGTGTCGTTAAAGCCTTTCGTCGGGAAACCCAACAGGTATCCCAATTTAGTGAGCTAAATGATGGGCTGACAAAACGTTTCATCACTGCAGAACAAATTGTAGGGGTGCTTGTGCCATTTACCATGTTCGTCGTTAACATTGGGATTGTCGCGGCACTTTGGCTTGGTGCCGTTAAGGTTGAGGCAGGTACATTAAAGGTTGGGGTTATTCTCGCATTTATCAACTACTTAACCATTATCTTAAATGGCTTAATGTCTTCCAGTATGGTGCTGATGCAAATTGCGCGTGCATTGCCTTCAGGAGAACGAATTGTGGATGTCTTAAATATGGATATTGCCGTGAAAGAGGCAGAACTTGCAAGGACAGATTCGATAAAAGGGGCCATTGAATTTGACCATGTGAGTTATCGTTACTATGATACAGCAGAGGATGTTCTTAAAAACATTTCGTTTTCTGTGAAACCGGGGCAAACAGTTGGTATTATTGGGAAAACAGGTAGCGGTAAATCAACACTTGTAAAGCTTTTACCGCGCTTATTCGATCCAACAGGAGGAGCTATTTACATAGATGGTAAACCCCTTTTAGCATATTCTTTATCCACGTTACGGGACCATATAGGATTTACCTCACAAAAGGCCTTATTGTTTTCTGGGACGATTGAAAAAAATATACGCCTTGGTAACGAACGGGCAACGGCAGAGGAAATACAACAGGCATTAGATGCTGCCTGTGCCAGCGAATTTGTGGAGCGCCTTGATAAGGGCTTAGCACATGAGTTGTCACAGGGAGCAACGAATCTCTCAGGTGGGCAAAAGCAACGCTTAGCTTTAAGCCGAGCATTCGTTCGAAAGCCAGCTATTCTCGTGCTGGATGATACGACCTCAGCCCTTGATAGTGCTTCAGAAAAACATGTGCAGCAGGCCATTGCTGCGCATTTTCAAGACACGACGACATTGATTGTAGCATCAAAAATTGCCTCGATACAGCAGGCAGATATCATAGTTGTCTTAGAGGATGGCGAGATGGTTGGGCAAGGGACGCATCAACAGCTACTTCAAAACAATGTACATTACCAAGCAATTTACGCGTCACAGCAAAAGGCTGGTGAAGAAGAATGAGTCAACATCAAGCAAAGCAAATGAATTTTGGGCGAGGGCCTCGTATAGGTGGGCCAGCTGAAAGAGCGAAAAATCAAAAGGCAACACTGACAAGAGTTTGGCACTATGTCAAACAGCAAAAAATAGGACTGTATTTTTCGATCTTCTTGGTGATCGCTTCCACTTTTTTAAGCTTGGCGGGACCCTATTTGATAGGCCATATCATTGATGATTACATTATGAAAAAAGATATAGATGGGACCATCCGACTAGGAATCGTATTAGCTGTGATTTTTACGGTAGCATCGATTCTGACATGGCTGCAAACCTATGTCATGATTCATGTGGCGATGAAAACGATTCGGACATTGCGTCTAGAGCTGTTTCAAAAGCTACAAACGCTCACATTAAGATTTTTTGACCAGCGTGCGCTCGGTGATTTAATGAGTCGTGTCACAAATGATATCGATAATTTAAATACAGCGCTTGCTCAGAGTGTGACGCAAATTGTATCATCCATCTTAACGGTCGTGGGTGTTAGTATTGCCATGTTCACATTAAGCTGGCCATTAGCGATTGTTACCTTAATCATTATTCCGCTTATCGTTTTCACTACTAAGCAAATTATCAAGCGCAGCAGTAAAAATTATGCGGCGCGTCAACGAGATCTTGGTAAGCTGAATGGCTATATTGAGGAAATGATGACAGGTGCAGAGGTACTCACGCTATTTGGCAAGGAACAGCAATCCATTGACACGTTCCATCAGCAAAATGAAAACTTGCGAAAATCCGCACTACGCGCAGAGATTACATCAGGCTTATTAGGACCTATTAATAACTTTATGAATAACCTTGGCCTCGCGATAGTGATCGGGACAGGAGCTCTTTTAGCGGTGAAAGGGTATGTAACAGTTGGTATTATCGCTGCATTTGTCACCTATACAAGGCAATTTTTTCGCCCGCTCAATCAATTATCAAACCTTTTAAACACCTTTCAGTCGGCTATTGCTGGAGCAGAGCGTGTATTTGAAATAGTAGATGAACCATCAGAGGTAGCTGATCGACCTGAGGCTATTGAGGCTCCGTCCTTAAAAGGAGATGTCGATTTCAAGCAAGTATCGTTTAGCTATGAGCAAGGGAAGCCCATTCTCCAAAACATTAACTTCCACGTAAGGGCAGGAGAAACGATAGCTCTTGTTGGGCCTACTGGCTCAGGGAAAACAACCATTATTAATTTACTAACACGTTTTTATGACGTGGATCAGGGTGAAATTTTAATTGATGGGCACAATATTGAACACTATAAAATGTCTACGATTCGCCAAAGGGTAGGTGTGGTTTTACAGGATACCTATTTGTTCTCTGGCACAATTCGTGATAACATTCGCTTTGGAAAGTTGGATGCGACGGATGCTGAGGTTGTGGAAGCAGCAAAAATTGCGAATGCCCATCATTTTATAAAATATTTACCTATACAATACGATACGCCTGTTCAAGCGGGTGGCGCTAATTTAAGTCAGGGACAACGCCAGCTCATTGCTATTGCCCGTGCTATTTTGGAGAACGCGGATATTTTAATTTTAGATGAAGCGACATCCAGTGTGGATACGCAAACGGAAGTCGATATTCAAAAGGGCTTACAGCATTTAATGCAGGGTCGCACCAGCTTTGTCATCGCCCATCGTTTGAAAACCATTGAGAATGCGGATAAAATTCTCGTTATACAGCAGGGCGTAATTATTGAACAAGGCAATCATCAAGCGTTGATGGAACAACAAGGGATGTATCGTCAACTCCAACAAAAGCTATTGTTAGAGCAGGCAGAATAGGGAATAATAGGGATGAACAATGCAATTTTGTGAAGGCGAGGGATACACATGTATGAATTAAAGACGAAAGAAACCGATGCAAGTGTCATTGAATTTATTGAAAGTGTCGATCATCCAAAAAAACGGGAAGATGCCTATCGACTACTGGATATTTTTACGGAGGTCTCTGGCTACGAGGCTAAAATGTGGGGACCAAGTATTATTGGGTTTGGTCATTATCATTACAAATACCAAACAGGCCATGAAGGCGATGCACCACTTGTCGGATTCTCCCCTCGCAAGGCAAAAATTAGTTTATACTTTGCACCAGGTGATCGTGAGCGAGAGCAGCTATTACAGCAGTTTGGTAAACACACAACAGGGAAAGCTTGCGTTTATATTAATAAACTCGCTGATGTTGAAGAAACTATTTTAAAGGCTCTTATTCAACAGTCTATCGCCTTTTTACAGAAAACCTATCCAAATGAATGACTCAAAGAAAGCTGCCACATGATGTAGGCAGCTTTTTTGTGTTCATAGACAAGAATTTCAAATTACCTAGCAAATAGGTTAATAAAATTTAATGAGATATTTATTTTTCGCATGTATCCTTACAAGTATCAACGGAGAGGAGAGGCGTATGAAAAATATCATAAAAAAAATGTTTATTTATTTGGTGTTCATCGTATCGATCGGTATCGTAGCCGTCAGTATGTACCACTATAGTTTGACCCAAAAGGAGGAGGCCATTTTACGTAATAAAGGCATGATGGTAAATATTGATGGTCAGAGCATGAATGTCTATCGGGAGGGGGCTGGGGAGGATACGTATGTTTTTATGGCAGGGTCAGGCATTGCAGCCCCTGTTTATGAGTTAAAGGGGCTTTATAGTAAGTTTTCGCAGCACCATCAAATTGCTGTAGTGGACCGAGCAGGCTATGGCTTTAGTGAAATTGCCCATGATGAAAGAGCTATTGATACCATTCTTATGCAAACAAGGGAGGCTCTTCTGGCAAGCGGGCTCCAGCCGCCCTATATTCTTGTTCCTCACTCTATTTCAGGACTTGAAGCGATTTACTGGGCACAAAAATACCCAGAAGAAGTGAAGGGGATTATCGCTCTGGATATTGGCTTACCTAGTCAATATGTAAAGCATAAAATGAGCACCTTCGATAGATGGATGGTGAAGGGGGTAAGTCTAGCTACTAGCGTTGGTTTACACCGCCTAGTGCCATCACAGGTATATAATCCACAAGTTCTGAACATGTCCTTTTTAACGACTGAGGAAAAGGAAATCTATCAGGCGTTGTCCTTTAAGCAATTTTTTAATGAAGATATGAAAAATGAGCTGTTACACGTCTATGAAAATAGTTTACAATCAGAACAGCTTCCATTGCCGCAAGAAACCCCAATGTTAATCGTGGATGCTATTTCCAAGGAAAATGTACATTCAAAATATACAGAGCAAAACCGGCAGGATTACGCAGACTTTGCGAAGCAATTCACTCATGCCGTAGTGAAAGAGGTAAGTGGCACCCATAGTATATACCTGTATCAACCAGATGCAATCTATCAACTAGCGATGGATTTTATGAAAACGAATGCTGATGAGAGAGGTCGTTAACATGAAAGGATTTCGAATTTTAATTGTAGAAGATGATCACATGATTGGTGATTTACTTCAAAAAATAATGCAACGTGAAGGCTATGAGGCCGTGTGGAAAACAGATGGCAGAGATGTAATGAGGCTCATTCATGATGTAGATTTAGTCATTATGGACATTATGCTACCAGGAGAGGATGGCTACCAATTAAGCAGAAATATTAAACAACTAGGCTTAAATATTCCTATCATTTTTCTATCGGCACGTAGTGATATTGAAAGCAAACTAGAAGGTTTAACCGTTGGTGAAGATTATTTGACAAAGCCGTTTGATCCAAGGGAGCTATTATTGAGAATCCAAAAAATGCTAGTGCAACAATATGGAACGTTTACACAAATACAGCATTTACTCATTGACGGAGAGCATCGAAAAGTATTTCATCAACATCTTCAAAACGAAATTTCATTAACGGCAATAGAACGAAAAATTTTCTTTTATTTATTTGATAACCGTGACAGAGTTTTAACAAAGGAACACTTTTTTGATTATTTATGGCCGTTGGATGATCGTAATCATAATATTCTTAATGTCTACATAAAAAAGATTCGGACAAAGTTGGATGATTCAACAGGCATGATTGTACAAAATATATATGGAGAAGGGTATCGTCTAAATACCCATTTAAGAAATGACGTTAAAAACTAAATATAGAACCCTTTTATTTGTAGCAATTGGGAGTGTGCCCGTCGTTTTATTAGGTATTAGTGTGTTTATGTCCATACTTTATAACAAGGCTTTTAAAACGAAAAATAATGGCATCCCATTCCATGAATCCTTTGCATATCCTGTTATGCTTCTTGCATTTGTACTGTCTTTAGGGATTCTTGCCTTACTATTTTCCACATCCATTCATTCATTATTAGCTAGAATTACCATGCTCAATCAAACAATCCGGGAACTCGCGAGTAATGAACGGATACCCGATACGTTAACGGTAAGCAGTGAGGATGAATTAGGGCAGTTAATTCATTCTGTCAATCTTTTAATTGAGCGCACGACTTATCGGGAATTAGAGTTAGCACAACAGCAGGAGCTCCAAAAAGAGCTACTCCAAAAATTGAGACATGACATCCATACCCCTTTGACAGCGATTCGTTTGCAATTGTTTTATTTAGAAGATCAACTACAAGAGCAGCCAAAACTGGTGGAATCGTTAAATGAACAAATTCAGTATATCGCGAATTTAACGAATGAATTGCCATACCAGTCTTTTGATACGAGCGAAAATTCCTTTGTCGTTCAGGAAGAAGTTCGGCCAGCTTTACTATTGGAGATTATGATTAGGAAATGGAGTTATTTATACAGCATGCAAAATATTGCTCTTCATTTTTATCCAAAGGATGCAGAGGCAATCTGGACAAGTAATGAACTATGGTTACAACGTTTATTTGATAATGTCTTCCAAAATACGTTAAAGCATGCCCAAGCAACCAAACTTGTGGTGACGATTAAAGGAGGCGAAGTATGGATGTCTGATGATGGCATCGGCTTCCATTCTGACGTCGAACAGAGCGGACTTGGACTGAAAATTATCCAAGATATTGCTAGAACCTTGAACATTGTAGTCTCTTTACAATCCACCGAGGAGGGTACGACCTTTCGCTTTACTCCGTCATAAAAAAACAACGGACATCATGTGCCGTTGTTTTTCTATTATGCCGACTTTCGTTGTTGGAGTAAAAAGAGGGCAAGTCCTAGTAAAATGACGAATATGCCAATCCCTTGTTGCACGGAAATCATTTCATCTAAAATAAAATAAGCTAAAATACATGTGCCAATTGTTTCTCCTAAAATACTCATAGAGATGACTGTCGTACTTAGCCATTTTAATAGCCAATTAAATACAGTTTGCCCAAAAATCGTTGCAATTACAGCCAGTCCTAATAGGGACCACCATGTGGATGCGGGGTAGTCGAAAAACGGTTCCTGCATAAAGAGCGCATAAATGGCTAAAAAGATTGAGCTACTGCCATATCCGATAATCGAATAGGTGATAAGTGATAAATCCTTCCGTACAGATTGCCCGATGAAAAAGTAGGCTGTAATAATGCCAGCCGCAATAAAAGCTAGAATATCGCCATAAAGAGCTTGTCCACTAATTTGAAAATCCTGCCAGCCGATAATGAAACAGCCAATGATCGCTACCAAACAGCCAACAATAGCGCCTTTTGAAAAACGCTCTTTAAATAAAAAATAGCTACCTATTAAAGAGAATAATGGCTGTAACGTGACAATAACTGTGGAACTGGCCACTGATGTGTAGTTTAAGGATTCGAACCATAAAACATAATGACAGGACAAAAATAGACCTGATAGAATGCCCAGTCCCCACTGTTTTTTAGACAGGTTAACTAGTTCTTGTCGTAGCCCCTTTTGAGCTACTAAAAAGGGAAGGAGTACAAGCATCGCAAAAAATAGTCGATAAAAAGCCGTAATAGCCGGCGGGGCATCAGCAAGCTTCACAAAAATAGCTGATGTAGATAAAGCAAATACTGCTAAAAACAATGAGATGTAATAAAACATGATGTACTCCTATGTATTTACAAGATTAATAATATCAAACCTATTATAGTGCAGTCTGCTTGAATAATATAGGCTTTTTAAAATATTCGCATAAACAGCAATTTGAGCTATCGATTACTTAGTTACTTCTTTTCAAGCAAGGATTCTACGACCTGCTTTAATTGCAGTATAGAAGAATGCTTTTGGTTTTCCTTTTTATAAATGAAGACAGTCTCAATGACCTTGTTAAGTGTCTCCATTTCATAAAAGTGCAGGTCCGGACATGGATAGAGTGCTAGTAACCTCGTATTTAACACGGCCAATGTATGCTCGATTTCTAGAAAATCAAGAATACTACTTACGGATTTAATTTCCTTCATCGTAAAAGGGACTTCTTTGTGAGTAAGCCATTCAGCTAATGCCTTCGAATACATACAGCCTTTACTTAAGACTAGGAGTGTCACAGGCGTTTGCTGGTCAAAATCGATGACATGTGAAGGACTCGAAATGACTTGGAAGGTTTCTGTTGTCATTAAATCATAGTGTAAATCAGCATAATGCTTCAATGGATTACTCGTTAATGCACAGTCTAGCTCCGCCTGATGTACTTTGTGATTTAACGATGTACTCGATTCCACCAAGAAATCCACATCAATAGGACTTTGGCTTGTTTGTAGCGCATTCATGATGGACGCACCATATAATTTAATCGTCGTATGGGAGGTTCCAAATTGAATATGTGCTTGCGTAAATCCAACCGTTTGTAAAAATTCATCATATTGTTGGGCCACCTGCTTTAAAAAGTGTAAATAGTGGTCACCGACGTCTGTTAGCTTTAAGCCTTGAGGTGTTCGTTTAAAGATTTCCTGTCCAATTTCACTTTCCATCTTCTTTACCTTCGAGGTTAGAGCCGATTGTGTATAGTTGGTGATTTCAGCAGACTTACTTAAATTTTGCCTTTCTAATAGCTCAATTTTGATGGCAATGTCGTCAATGTTCATGTTATTTGTCACACACCTATTAAATTTTTTGATAGCCGCTATCATTTTCCTCCATTTTACGAATGCTAGCTGTCAACGTAAACTCAAGATATCTAAATGATACTGCACAAATAAAGCGGTATATAGCTATGGAGGATTTACATGCATACCTATTACAAATGGATCATTTTACTGGTGGCTACGCTTTCGCAAACGGCTTCAACCTTTGTCACATACGGGATGGGGCCCGTCGCCGCCTTTTATCAAATGGAATGGCACTTAACGTCATTCCAAACAGGATTAATTGTTTCTACTGTGAATATTGGACCGATTTTCTCGATGCTTTTCTTTGGCTATCTCATGGATAAAAAAGGAGAAAAACGGCTGATTGGATGGGGCTCTATTTTACTGGGCCTCTGTACGTTCCTCTTAATTCCTGTGAATCATTATACGACATTGCTAGTCGTATTAATAGTTGTTGGTTTTTGGTACGGTAGTGCCCAAACAGGAGGTAGTACAGCCATCGTAAAATGGTTTCCTAACGAGCATCGAGGTTTAGCGATTGGAATTCGCCAAACGGGAATTCCCATCGGAGGGGCTCTCGCTTCCTTCATACTTACCTATTTATATCATCACATCCATCTGACAGCTGTGCATGGGGCACAAGGTTTCGTAGCAATCGGTGGCGGTTTATTATTTTTATTGATGTATCAGGAGCCAAAACAGCATAAATCTTCTGTAGCAACACCGATACCGTTTAAAGAAAAGATGAAGGCTATTAAAGACAATCGAGCACTCTATCCCATTTTTTTTGTGGGCATTGTGATGATGTCCTTACAGATGATCCTCATCGCCCATTTGATGAGTTATTTACATCAGGAGGGTGGCTATTCATTAACAGCAGCAGGGAAGTATTTGAGTTTGGTCTTGCTTGGAGGGATGGTAGGAAGAATTGCTCTTGCTTGGCTGAGTGACCGATACTTTGCTCAGAAGCGCGAGCACTTACTAATCATCGTTATGCTTGCCACATTTGTAATGGTCGCTTGTATGCCTGTTGTTTTACATGCTAAGAGCTTAATGATTTTATTTTGCGGTGTAATGGGCTTTTTCGCCCTTGGCTGGTATTCCTTATATATAGCGAGTGTAACGGAGCAGTCCGATCCTCAATCTGTGGGGCTTACTGTGAGTGCCGCTTTAACGATCAATCAATTCTTTATTGTTTTGGCTCCGTCTATCTACGGTTTACTCGTTTCCATATTTTCAAGTCATCAGATGGCATTGGATATAGTAGCTATGATGGTTATTGTGGGAGCGTTTTATTTATCGAGAACAACCAATAGTAGCCTCTCATCACAAAGTTCGGTAAAATAATGGAAAAATAGGAAATGGATGTGTTGCGGATGGGTAGCTCAATTTGGATTCATGCAGCAGTAGAAAATGTATGGCAAGCAGTAACCGAGGAGCAATACCTCTCTCAATGGTATGCGCCAGGCTCTACTTGGAACATCCCTAAACTAGCTGCAGGAGAAAAGATGATCTTTACTTTAATGCCTAATGACCATAATCAGCTAGCCGATCCATTGCCAATGCAGTTAACGATTCAGCAGGTCAAAAAACAGGAGATTTTTTCATTTTACTTGGAAGTTCCAGAAACGGTCATCGCGATATCGTTAGCAGTAAAGGACAATGGCACAACAGTTAGCTTCAATATGCAGGGCTATGATGCGCCTCTTGCTAATCTAAAAGCATTGCTAGAGGGTGGTGATTTTCCGCACTTATCGTAACGACTACGTCTCAGGTCTTAGATGAATTTCAAGCGCAAGGTCGTATTTTATATGTTCCACTCCTATATAATGAAATTATTGGTAGAATATATAGCGGGAGGAAATTAAATTGAAGAAATTAGTTGGGTTAGGTGTCGTATTGGGCACATCAGTTTTCGTCTTATCAGGGTGCTTTTCGTTTTTGCCGAGCAAAATGCAAGAAGAAACCATTTTAGTAGAAAAGGATAAAGCCAAGACATTAGAGGTAGCTATTGATTTAGGTGTCGGCGAAATGAATCTAACTGGTGGCGCCAAGGAGTGGGTTGAGGGCAAAGCGGACTATAATATTAAGAAGCTAGCCCCTCAAGTTAATTATGATGTAAGTGGCGATACAGGGGAAGTAGAAATAAAACATAAAGGCTCGACGAAGCTAGGCATCTCCAATATTAAAAATACTTGGGACATCCAATTAAATGACGATATCCCGATGGATTTGACGGTAGAAACTGGGGCTTCCTTAGCCAATCTTGATTTACAGGGACTGCAGCTAGAAAAACTAGATATTGAAGCGGGTGTCGGTGATCTCACTGTCAATTTAGGTGGCGATTGGAAAAAAAGCTTTAATGCAAGTATTGAAACTGGGGTAGGTCAAACGACAGTCATTGTCCCTTCAAAGGTTGGTGTCAAATTAACAACAGAAAAGGGCATAGGTTCATCCAATATTGAGGGTCTCATTTCGAAGGGCAAAGGTGTCTATGTCAATGAAGCATATGATAAGGCGGATGTTGTACTGGAAATCAAATCAGAAATAGGCTTAGGAGATATTACGTTTAAATTAGATAAATAAAGAAAATGCAGTAGACTACTAGTAAAGCGGTAGTCTACTTTTGTATGTTATAAGATGATGCTAAGCATTGAACAGGAAGCATTTGAACTTGAAATAGGTAAATGTATGATACTGCACAAACTGACGCTTACATTCTTTGAATTGGGTGCTTGTTTTATGTTAGTTTTAAGGAAGCAATTGTTTTGAAGGAGCGAGTCGATTGAAAACCTATACATATAAACAGCCAATGGAAATTGATTCTACAGAGGTGGTATCGATTTTAAATGAATCAGGAGAGACATCATCAACGGTTCAACGTGTTTATTCTAATGCTCTAAAAAAAGCATTTGATAAGACGATGGACTTCCGTTATTTTGTACGTTTTGACGTCCAAGATCATACTGGTCAGCCACTATTTACTTGTAAAAAGGTATCTCGACGTGGTCGTGTACATTTCCGAGGCAAGGATTTAGTGACGGGGAAGGACTATATGATTGCCTATGACGGCTGGCAAATAATGATTCCTGATTTAGTTATTACAGATGGAGAGCAGCAAATTAAGCTCAGTAAAGAAATGGAAGACTGGTCGATCTTTACATGGAATGAGGAGCCGATCGCACGTTGGCAAGCGACTTTCTGCGAAACCCATTTTGACATTACACTTCAAATTGAAGATAACAGTCCTATTCAGCATGAAGCCTTTTTTATTGCCATTGGACAGGCTGTATTATTTGTGGGAGCCTAACATTATGCTTATTCGGCATGATAAAATAGGGCACGCCAAGATTAGTGGCATATGTCATTCCATTATGCTATAAATACAACAAGAAGGTAGCCTTAAAGAGGCTACCTTCTATTATGATGAACGTGAAGAAAGGTTCTGATGTTGTGCTTACTATTTTACCGGCTAAAGAAATATACTTGAAAGGAAATGAACACGCGGTATTACTTTTACATTCCTTCACAAGCCATACAAGAGATATGAAGAAAGTGGCGACGAAGCTACACGAAAAGGGCTATACATGTTATGTACCTCTATACAGAGGACACGGCCAGAAGCCAGAACTGTTAGTACAGTACGAAGTTGAGGACTGGTGGCAGGATGTGTTGAAAGCGCACCAATTTTTGCTGGATGAAGGCTATCAAACAATTTCCGTTATCGGCTTATCCATCGGTGGTATATTTACATTGAAACTTGCACAATTAAAAAAGCTACAGCAAATCATTGTCTTATCGGTACCGATTAATAAGGAGCCAGCACAACTAAAACAAAGAATCATTGACTATGCTTATAATTATAAACATATCGAGGGTAAATCAGCGTCTCAAGTTACAGATGAGATGAAGCCGTTTAGTGATATGCCATTGGACGCGATGATTGCATTTCAGCATTTTATTATAGAAACGATGCAGCAGCTTGAGAAAATCACGATTCCAATTGCTATTTTCTACGGTAAAAGAGACGAGGACTTATACGCGTATAGTGCTGACACAATCTATCAGCGTGTTCATTCTGCTAGGAAACACAAAAGGGGCTTTGAAAACTCCAAGCATTTAATGACTTTAGGTCGTGAGCAGGATGAAATCCTTCAGGAAATCATGAGTTTTTTATAGTGAAGAGCTTACTGGTAGGGAGATTGACGACCAATAGTAAATTATGTTATCATTATCTCGAATTAGAGATAAATTAATTCGAGATATATAAATTCGTAACATATCTCAAGACAAACACAAGAATGTTTTCGCGATTTGACAAGCCCTAATTTAAAAATTGAAGAAAGATTAACACCAATTGAATAATAAACATTTTAGATGTAGGTCTAGCTGTATATATCGCTAAAGAAAAATATACTATTTGATGGATTATTAGACCATCATTTGGGGTAATGAAAAAAGAAAAATGAGGGGTGTGTTAGGTATGGGTTACCGTGAGTATAGAGGAGAAGAGATAACAGTTTTTTTCGATAAAGACATATGTCAGCATGCAGCTGAATGTGTAAAGGGCTTGCCAGAGGTGTTTAATGTTAAAGCAAAGCCTTGGATCGCACCGGATCAAGCAGCTGTCAAAAATGTAGTAGAAGTTATCAATCGATGTCCAAGTGGCGCATTAAAATATAAAAGATAAAAGGAGCATCATACCATGGAAATTAAACAAGGTCACCAATCATTTTATATCGGAAACGAGGATAATAGTGAAGCAGAGGTGCATTTTGTACGTGTAGGAGATAGTCGAATCATTCTCGACCATACACATGTAGCCGAACATCTAAGGGGCCAAAATGTTGGACAGCAATTAGTCAAAGCAGCTGTTGAATATGCGAAAAAAGAAAAACTACAAGTTATCCCATTATGTCCGTTCGCAAAAGCAGAGTTCGAAAAGCATCCAGAATATCAAGAACTAGTAGGCTAAATCAAATCGTCGCACCCCAAAACTTAGGGGTGCGTTTTTATTTTTCTCTTTCCAACTTAATTTTTTCAAGTTCCACTTCGAGCTCCTTTAGCTTGATGATGGACTCTTGCTTAATCTGATAAACCTTAATTAAACTAACAATCCCCATCAATAAAATAAACATCAGCATTAAAAATTGAAGATTTGACAAATCCTCACCTCACTTTTATTTCAATTATACACAATATACACAATAATTTCCTGTTACGCTAAATGATGAGTAATACAAAAACAAGAAACCAATTTAGTTTTCGATAATTATTTTACTAAATAATAGTAGGACTGCTAAAAATACTCTTTTCTTCTCGCGAAACAAAGTAAGTATGCTGGGAGGAGTATGACTATTCGAAATAGAAGGTCTATAGAGTGACAAACATGAAGGAGTGATTGGATGCGATTAACGAAAGGAATTACCGGCTTTGATGCCGACCATTTAATCGAACAGGATATGCGCATGTTTCAATCGATGGTATATCATTTAGCAACAAGTGAACAGCGAGCGAAAGTACGACATTTTATCGATCAACCGCATTTTGTCTATATGCAAGCAGTAGTGGAATTAGATGGAAAGACGCTGACCATTCTTCACCATCGGTGGATGCCATATATTGCTTTTGCAAATTCGGATAAAGAACTTAGCTTTACCTTTTTATCGAGGCCTCAGCTTCACAAATATTTTCCTATGCGAAAATGTTTGGAAGCGGTAACGCTGAATACTTTACTGGAAAAGGACCGAGCCTTGCATAGTTTATCTCCTATGGAATGGAAGAACATTGCCTATTTTAAAAGTCAAACTATTGGAGATGTAATGTTTCATGCTTGGGATTGATTAGGACAAATTACTCATGTCGAAAGATGCTATAAAATACACAAAAAAGACTAAGTTATTTCTGGAAATATAGCAAAAATTCCTAAAGTCACCAATCTTTCTGTTAAAATGGTAGATTACTTTTTATGGAATAGATTCGGAAAATAAGGAGTTTTTGCACATGTCATTCAAAACAATTAGTAGAAGAATTGTTTTTTCCTTTAGCATTGTCATTACAATAATGGCGTTATATATCGTGTACAATTATTTTGCCATTCAGCAAAGTAACAATGCGACAGAACAAATGGTTTCGCAAGAATTACAATTATTGACTATAGATTACGAGCAAGCGCAAACCATTGATTTAAGAATAGCTGCGGCTAGAGGCTATATATTGTCTGGCAATGAAAAGTATAAAACTATTTTTCAAGATAATGTAGCGCGCGCGGCGAGTAATGAAAAACAGCGATTAGCCTTAACAAGCTCTGAAGATTTCAGCAAACTTGCAGAAATGGCGAAGGAATGGAATCGCTATATTGAACAACAAGTATTTGCTATTTATGACCAGGGCAACGCAAAGCTCGCTATCCAAAACATGACGAAAATGGATGTAACAGCAACGACCATTCGTGAAGGCTATGAAGATCTAGCCAAACAACGCAAGCAAGCTATTAATGAGGTAGGAGCCGACGTGATGGTTGCCGGCCAAAATAAGCAGCTAATTGGCATCGTCGTAGGTATACTCATCTTTGTCATTGCAATTATTGTTGAGTTACTGAGTGCTCGTGGTATATCAAGACCCATTATTACATTGACGGAGCGGCTGCAACAAATGACGAATGGCGATTTAAGCGGTCCCCCATTAAAGATTCAATCAAAAGATGAAGTGGGCCAACTCATGGCAGCAACCAATACGATGGCGGATATATTAAATCGCTTATTACAGCATATTCAAACGGTATCAAATGATGTAGCTACCCAGAGTGAGGAGCTATTGCAATCTACAACTGAAGTAAAGACAGGCACCGAGCAAATCGTCAATACGATGACAGAAATTGCAGGTGGAACGGAAGAGCTGGCCAGTCATACGACAGCTATTGCTACCTCCATGAACGATTTTGCTGGAAAAGTAACTGCCGTTCATCAAAGCAATAAAGACGTCCAGCACTATTCTCAGGATGTCAAAGCTTTAGCAAAAGAAGGACGTGACTTAATGTCCTCCTCTACGAAGCAGATGGGAGCAATTCAACGTATTGTGAAGGATGCGGTAGACCAGGTTGATGGATTAAGCAAGCAAACACAAGAAATCTCTAAGCTTGTCACTGTCATTCAATCCATTGCCTCACAAACGAATTTACTAGCATTGAATGCAGCGATTGAAGCAGCCCGAGCGGGAGAACAAGGAAAAGGGTTTGCTGTAGTTGCCGATGAGGTACGAAAGTTGGCTGAGCAAGTGTCATTTTCTGTAGGAGATATAACGAATATTGTGCGAAACATTCAGGATGATTCCAATAGAGTGACCGCTTCTCTTGAACAAGGCTATGGCGAAGTAGAGAAAGGGACAATGCAAATTACGACTACTAATGCAACGTTTCATCATATTGCTGACGCAATAGAGGCCATTGCTACAAATATTGAACAAACGTCCTCCGAGCTAGATGATGTCGTTCACAATACTGACACGATTAATAAATCCGTAGACGAGATGGCTGCTATTTCTGAACAGTCAGCGGCAGGCATACAGGAAACATCAGCCACCATCGAACAGGCCGCTAGTTCTATGAAGGAAATTAAACATAGTTCCGAGTATTTAGCAGAGATGGCCGAGCAATTAAATAGTCTAATACGACGATTTAAACTATAACGATATGTCCCTTAATTTCAAACTTCCATCACATTTACGCTGTATACTAATGTATTGGAAGGTGGAATCATTTTGAGAAAATATTTACTTTTATTACTAATGAGTACTTTATTCATGGCACCTGCTGCCTACGCCCATACGATGGATAAAAGTACACTATTTACGGATGTCCCTGAAACAACCTCAACTATTCAGGACATTATGGTGTTACATAGTATTGGGCTCCTTGGGTATAATGGCAAAGATATGGCCTTAAACCCAACTGACAACTTATCACGCAAAGATTTTGCAAGCTGGGTAGGTGGCTTCTTTGGACTTGAAGGAGCAACAGTGGATGAATTAGCACAAGCAGCACAAAAAGAAGAATACATTTCTTCCTTGGAGGGCGACCTTACATACAAGGAAATAAATACAGCACTTTTTCATCATAAACTCGAATTAGAGAACCCCGATGCAACGATGACGAAGGAGGAGTATATTGCCTTCTTAATGGAACATCTGGACTATGATATGGGCGGCCACACGCTTCTTCAAATGGGTGGTTATGCTGAAGGTCCAACTGGTACCATTGAAGATGTCGTGACAGGAGATGAAACGGGCATTATTATCAATGGTAAAACGTATATGCTGTCAGGCCACCCTCGCATTTTTGCGGAATCAACTGATGCTAAAAGCTGGGTAGGTCAACAGCTAGAACGTTCTATTTTTACAACAGCTGGCGATCACCATCATGGTCATGATGGCGATCAAGAAGAAGGACATGGGGATCATGCAGAAGGACATGGTGATAGTCATGAACACGAAGCATCAGCCTCGGATGAAGCGACGCTACAATATGTGCAAATTAGCACTGCACAAGTGGCAAAAGAGGACGCCAAAGAAGTACAGTCATCGAATGCAACAACAAAAGAACAACAAACAGCAGCAACAGATGACACAACATCCAACACAGTATGGATGATTGCCATCCTAATTGTCCTAGCAGCTATTTTCGCGCTTGTTTTCGTGAAGAGAAAAAAATAAAGCAACTTATAGGAACCAGCAATAATCGAGTAACTTCGGTGATTGCTGGTTTTTTTAAAAGGAAATGATTGCTATAATAAAGTAAAGTGCGAATAGTAAGCGAACATGATTTCATAGCATGATTCGCACCAGTAATATTGAAGAAATTGCTAGTTAGATAGATAAGTATGGGTTATTAATACCTGTTTTTTTATTTATAAATATTAATATATAGGATATTTTGTTGAGAATCTATTTAATTTAGCTGTCACTCTCTGTATGGAGAGTGTGGATTGAAATATCACCAGACTTATTGACTGTTGTAACTTTGTAGTCACTCTCTGTATGGAGAGTGTGGATTGAAATTTGTATTGAACTACTTAATGAAATTATGACACCGTCACTCTCTGTATGGAGAGTGTGGATTGAAATTCCACCACTGGTGCTAGTGCCTGAACTACTTCCAGTCACTCTCTGTATGGAGAGTGTGGATTGAAATGAAGTATTCTAGCATCGTCGGCTCTTTCGATAAGTCACTCTCTGTATGGAGAGTGTGGATTGAAATGTTTAATATGGCTGTCCGAGACTTCATAAAGCGGTCACTCTCTGTATGGAGAGTGTGGATTGAAATAAGAATGGAAATTGAAAAGAGGAACAGTACAAGAGTCACTCTCTGTATGGAGAGTGTGGATTGAAATCGTTATTATGTTGCTGAACCGACTCCAGCCCAAGTCACTCTCTGTATGGAGAGTGTGGATTGAAATATTTAGGACCACAATGCTGTTATTAGCGATTTGTCACTCTCTGTATGGAGAGTGTGGATTGAAATTATATGAGGACAGTATTTGTTTAAGTACCGATGAAGTCACTCTCTGTATGGAGAGTGTGGATTGAAATTAACCGTTGGATGTAATCAACTCTTTTTGTCAGGTCACTCTCTGTATGGAGAGTGTGGATTGAAATTTGTACTAGGTGGATTAGCCGCAGCCATTGGTCCGTCACTCTCTGTATGGAGAGTGTGGATTGAAATGATATTGCGATATTAGAAAATTACGGAATCAAAGGTCACTCTCTGTATGGAGAGTGTGGATTGAAATTCTCCGATGTAACTGTTGCCTTCGCATGGTATAATCGTCACTCTCTGTATGGAGAGTGTGGATTGAAATAAAATTGGTAATCTCCTCTATAAATTCGTCTACGTCACTCTCTGTATGGAGAGTGTGGATTGAAATCCTTTAACTATGACTCTCTCTAAATCTTCATCCTGTCACTCTCTGTATGGAGAGTGTGGATTGAAATTGCCCTAGTGATCTTGTTGTTTGGCGTAAATGTGTCACTCTCTGTATGGAGAGTGTGGATTGAAATAGTGTCATAAATTGAATAATCGCTTCTGTAGATTGTCACTCTCTGTATGGAGAGTGTGGATTGAAATCTAAAACAGAGATTGAGATGTTGCAATCTGAGAAGTCACTCTCTGTATGGAGAGTGTGGATTGAAATATTGAAAATGGCTACTGATCAATCAACATCTAATGTCACACTCTGCATACAGAGTGTGGATTGAAATCGAAAAGACGGCTGCCCAAGTACTTCAGATGATTGTCACTCTCTACAGCTATGAATTGAAATTAAATGGTGGGTTTTTTAATCATCAGCATTTCTTATGTATGTAGAAAAAAGATTAACCGTATTTTTTATAGGTACTTAGACATCTGATCTAAGGTTTGGTATAATTGTTTAAATATTACAATTTTATATACGTGAGAAAGGTGGGTTAGATGACTACTTTAGATATTATTGCTCATATTCGATCGAGTGATGGTGCAGAGCAACGGTTGGTGGATCATTTAAAAGAGGTTCAAGTTTTGACAGAAAGAATTGGACAGAAAATTGGTCTTTCACATGTCACTGGCCTTGCAGGAATGTTACATGATATGGGGAAGTTTAGCGAAGCGTTTCAGGAATATATTCGCGAAGCTTTCTCTAATCCCAATAATCCTCCAAAAAGAGGGAGTGTGGATCATTCTACAGCAGGAGGGAAATTTTTACTGGAGCATTTTCATCAAGGTGGGCCAGTAGAACGGATTTTAACGGAATGTGTGGCAAATGCCATTTTTACACATCATGGGCAATTACTCGATATGGTAGACAGTGAGGGGCAATCGCCTTTTGTAAGAAGATGGACGACTGAAAAGGATATTTCATTTTTACAAGTGAAGCAAGACTTTTTACATCATATGTATGACCTTGATTATATGCAAATGTATGTTCATAAAGCGGTTGATGAATTGCAAACTTATCTCAACAATAGACTGAAAAATGCGAAAACTACTAGTGAAGCGGCTGGTATTATGCAAAAGTTAACAAGTTATCTCACAATGTATATATTTAGTGCATTAATTGATGGAGATCGTCGAAACTCACGAGATTTTGAAAAACAGGAAGAGTGTTCTAATGACGATTCATCTGTTCTTTGGTCAATATTTGAACAACATTTAAATAATGAACTGGTTGAAAAACAACGCAAAGCTTTACCAAATGAGATTACCCGTTTACGTGAACATATGTCAGAGACTTGTTTAGAAAAGGCAGCTCTTCCTACAGGTATTTATACTCTTTCTATGCCTACAGGTGGTGGAAAAACATTAGCTAGTCTACGTTTTGCATTAAGACATGCACAGCTTCAACAAAAAGAACGTATTATCTATATCGTGCCTTTTACTACAATCATCGAACAAAATGCTCAAGAAGTGCGTGATGTATTACATGCAGAAGATTATGTTTTGGAGCATCATAGTAATGTTATTGAAGAATCCGAACATCTTGAAGGTTTGACTTTCAAGGAATATCAAGCTGCAAGAAGATTAGATGCCGCTAAGGATGATTGGGATATACCCATTGTTTTTACGACAATGGTGCAATTTTTAGAGACCTTTTATAGTGGAAAATCACGTAGTGCCAGAAGATTACATAATTTAGCGAACAGTATATTAATATTTGATGAGGTACAGGCTGTGCCTACTCATTGTGTGTCTTTATTTAATGAGGCCTTAAATTTTTTAAAAAACACATGTCAAACGACATCGTTACTTTGTACAGCTACCCAGCCAGCACTCCAATATGTACGTCATAATATAAAGATAGATGGAGAACTGATGGACAATTTACCTTCGATTGTAGAAGCTTTTCAACGCACAACCTTAAAGCCTTTGTTAAAAAATGAAGGCTGGTGTACCGATGAATTGTACGATTTTCTTAAAGTAAAACTGACCGTAAATAACAATGTATTAGTCATATTAAATACAAAAAAAGCGGTAAAAGATTTATTTGACCATTTTATTTATGATGATATTGAGGCCATACATTTGAGCACAGGTATGTGTCCTGCACATCGAAAGCAAAAAATAAAGGAGATGCGGGAGAAGCTACGAAAAAAGGAAAAAATTATATGTATTAGTACGCAATTAATTGAAGCAGGCGTCGATATCAGTTTTGATTGTGTGATTCGCTCATTGTCAGGGCTGGATTCCATTGCGCAAGCTGCTGGACGATGCAATCGTCATGGTGAAGTGGCGTTACGAGATGTCTATGTGATTAATCATGCAGAAGAATCTTTAAGTAAACTACCTACTATTGAAAAGGGTGGCGAGTGTGCCAACTATATCATGAAGGATTTACAACATAATTCTACATTATTTGGGGGAAATCTATTATCGACTACGTCCATGATACATTATTTTAAAAACTTCTATAAAGAGTTTGAATCTAAGTTAAATTATCCAATCCCAGCATTACAAACTTCTATTTATGAGCTTTTATTTCGTGTAGATACGGACTGGAATAAAAATTATCTGAAGGGACAAGGTAGACAAAATCCATTAGCAATACTAACGAGCTTTAGAACCGCTTTCTCACACTTTGAAGTGATTGACGCAAAGACACAAGGGATACTTGTACCATATGGGGAGGGGGAAGAACTTATAACCCAGCTTACGAGTGGTGAGTCAATTCCGGATTATCCACTATTTTTGAAGAAAGCTCAGCAGTACAGTGTGAATGTTTTTAAGCATGAGTTTGAAGCTCTAAAGCAAAATAATCAGTTGATAGTTGTACATTTTGGTTCATTAGCGATTTATGCAGCAAAAGATGCGGCTTATGATGAACGGTATGGCATTAGTACGCAGGGAGAAGCACAGCTAACGGATTTTATTGTGTAGGAAGTGAAAAGCAGCTCATTGCTTTTCAGGTAGTGGGCTGCATGGTTAGATAATTCAAAATTATCTAAGTTTTTAGGTGAGTGATTTACTATTTTCCCCCTATAGTAGATCTCCCTTAAAATCTATAAGGTAATTTTTTACAGTATTCATTAAGGAGGTGATAACATGACAAAAATACGCAATCAAATTGAGTTTGAGGTGTATGGTGCTTATGCATTATTTACAGATCCACTCATGAAGCTTGGTGGTGAGAAAATGACGACACAAATTCCTAGTTACCAATCGCTAAAGGGAATCGTCGAATCTATCTATTGGAAGCCATCCATTATCTGGTATATCGATGAAATCCGTGTCATGAATGCGATACGTATGGAATCAAAAGGTGTACGCCCTATTGATATGGCAGGTGGTAATACATTGGCGAATTATAGCTATTTGCGTGATGTACGTTATCAAGTAAAGGCACATTTTGAGTTCAATACTAATCGTTCAGATTTACAACAGGATTTCAATGAATTTAAACATCATAACATTGCTAAGCGTTGTGTCGAAAAGGGGGGGCGTCGTGATGTTTTTCTAGGCACAAGGGAATGTCAGGCATATGTCGAGCCATGTGAATACGGAACTGGAGAAGGGTATTATGATGACTATGATGAAGTACATTTTGGTACGATGGTGCATGGTTTAAATTATCCTGATGAAACAGGACGTAATTTACTGGAAACAAGACTTTGGCAACCTCGAATGATAAAAGGGTATATTACTTTCATTCGCCCAGAAGAGTGTTCACTTATTCGTCCAATCAAAGAAATGCAAGCAAAATCTTTTAAATTAGGTGAATCATTGACAGCGGTGGATGATGAATACGCGGAACTGGAGGTGAATAAATGAGCTATTTACGTGCTTTATATAAAACATATGAGGAACATGAAGCACTAGCAGGAGAGGTTTTTACAAAAGAAACGAAAGACAAGAAAGAAATCGAATATACATTACTGCCCATTTCTCACACAACGCAAACGGCACATATTGAAATGGTGATTACCTTAGATGGGACATTATATGATGCGAAGGTGATCGAAAAAATCAATACGATTTTACCATTTACGGAGAGCTCTGGTAGTCGTGCAGGAAAGAACTATGTGTCGCATATGTTGCAGGATAAGTTGATGTATGTTGCAGGTGATTATGTCACTTACACTCAAGAAAAGGATAAGCGTGATGCCCATTTATTTTATTTAGAGCAGCTTGGTGAATGGTGTACATCCGCTTATAGTCATCCGCATGTACAAGCCATTTATGAATATGTAAAAAAGGGGACGCTTATTCAAGATCTTGTGGAACGCTCAATACTACATGTCACTGAATCCGGGTTATTGCGTTCAAAATGGGATACAAAGCAGGATGGAGATAAACCACCGATATTTCAAATGTTAGCAGGAGCTCAAGAAAGTGCCTTTGTTCGTTTCAATATACATGTGCCTGAGAAAGTCACAGATCCAGTTTGGATAAATAAGGAAATTTATGATGCATATAGCCATTTCTATCAAACAAAATTACAAGATAACGACCTATGCTATGTGACAGGTGAATACAATCCTTTTACTGTTCGCCATCCTAACAAATTAAGAAATTCAGGCGATAAAGCAAAGTTAATTTCAGCAAATGATAGCACAGGTTTTACTTATCGTGGACGATTTAAGGATAGCTTTGAGGCTGCTAATATTAGCTATGATGTCTCACAAAAAGCACATAATGCCTTGAAATGGTTGATTGAACGACAAGGTAAGCAAGTAGACGGTCGTATCTTCCTTGTTTGGGGATCAAAAAATACAGATATACCTGATGTCTCAAATGATTTATCTAATGACGTTTTTCGAGGGCTAAATTCTTTATTAGAGCAACGAGATACAATGCTTATCCAAAGTGAAGATTCTAAAAAAATATTGGCAGACCAGCATAGTCAAATCATTAGCGGTATAAAAAAGAACTTGAATATTCAGGAATACGAGGATGAAAAAGTTTATATTTTAACGCTGGATGCAGCAACACCTGGACGTCTAGCAGTACTATATTATCGAGATTTGGATATTAAAGATTATTTTGAAAGGCTATTAAAATGGCATGAGGATTGTAGTTGGCAACATACAAGGAAAAAGAATGATGAGTGGGTACGATACTTCGGAGCGCCTTCTTTTTACACGATTGCACATGCTGCTTATGGGCCAAGACCAAGTGATAAGGTCGTTAAAGGGGTTATGGAACGGATGTTGCCATGCGTGTTGGATGGGCGAAAAATTCCGATGGATATTGTGCGAAGTGCTATAGTAAGAGCTTCAAATCCACAGTTTTATGATCAATCATGGGAGTGGGAGCAAGCACTTGGTGTCGCCTGTTCTGTTGTGAAAAAACATTACGATGACAAAGATAAGGAGGTTTACAAAGTGGCACTTGATACGAAAAATTCAGATCGTGATTATTTATTTGGTCGTTTACTTGCAGTTGCAGATGTGTTAGAGCGTAATGCATTAGGTAAGGAAGAAAATCGGCCAACAAATGCTTTACGTTACATGAATGCATTTTCTCGCCATCCTGCTAGAACGTGGGATACAATCCAGCGCAATCTACAACCTTACCAAATGAAACTAAGAGAAAAAGGCATTTATTATACTAAGCTTATAGATGAAATTGGTGCTCAAATGGAGATTCAAGACTTCACTGATATACCACTTACTGGGAAATATTTACTTGGTTACTACAGTCAACGACAGGCATTGTATTCGAAAAAAAGAGAAGAATGAGGAGGAATAATCCATGACAACATTAGATCATAAAATTGATTTTGCAGTAGTGTTTTCAGTAAAAAATGCTAACCCTAACGGAGATCCATTAAACGGGAATCGACCACGTCAAAATTATGATGGCTTCGGTGAAGTATCAGATGTATGTATAAAGAGGAAATTGCGCAATCGGCTTCAAGATATGGGAGAGGCAATATTTGTCCAATCCGATGATCGTAATAACGATGGTTTTAAAAGTTTAAATGATCGTGCCGATGCTATTCCCGAGTTGAAAAAAATTAAGGCAGACAAAAAGGGAAACGCCGATGTCTATGCTTCGATTGCAAGTCAGACATGGTTTGATGTAAGGGCATTTGGACAAGTCTTTGCTTTTAAAGGCGATTCGCTATCGGTTGGCGTACGTGGACCAGTCTCTATCCATACAGCAATGAGTCTTGCACCAATTGATATTACAAGTATTCAGATTACGAAAAGTGTTAACTCAGTGACAGGTGATAAAAAAGGCTCTGATACAATGGGAATGAAGCACCGAGTAGACTTTGGAATTTACAAATTTTTTGGCAGCATTAATACACAATTAGCGGAAAAAACAGGCTTTACGAATACAGATGCTGAAAAATTAAAAGAAGCACTGATTTCATTATTTGAAAATGATGCCTCTTCTGCCCGACCAGAGGGCTCATTGGAAGTACATAAGGTGATTTGGTGGGAGCATAATTCTAAGCTTGGCCAATACTCATCTGCCAAAGTTCATCGCTCCTTACACGTAGAAGGACAATCATTAAGTGATTTAACAATTTCTGTAGAACCTTTAGAAGGGTTAGAAGTTTATGAGCTGGATGGAAAATGATGATGCTGACTATTTAATGCTGTCAGGTATTCAACATTTTCAATTTTGCCCTAGACAATGGGCGCTGATACACATTGAACAACAGTGGGCTGAAAATGTTTTGACAATTGAGGGTCAGCATGTACATGAAAAAGCAGATCAACCCTTTTTGCGTGAAAAACGTGGAAATAAATTAATTGTGCGAGCGATGCCTATTCGCTCGCATTCTTTAAAAACAAATGGCATATGTGATGTGGTGGAATTCCTCGAACATCCAAATGGTGTACCTATCCAGGGTGAGGATGGCTATTATTTGCCTATACCTATTGAATATAAACGTGGCAAACAAAAGAAAGGACAGGAAGACATTGTCCAACTGGTGGCACAAGTTATTTGTCTAGAGGAAATGTTAGTTTGTGAAATTCCATTTGCCTATTTATTTTACGATGAAATAAAGCGTCGTGTAAAAGTCGAAATTACGAATGAGATGAAGGAAGATGTGAGGTCTATGTTTAAAGAGATGCATCGCTATTTCGAGCGAACGCATACGCCAAAAGTTAAAATTGGTAAACATTGTGTGAGTTGCTCGCTACAAAATTTATGTCTACCAGAGTTAATGACATCAACAACTGTTCGTCGTTATATGGAGAGGTATTTATAATGCGGAAATTATTAAATACGCTATTTATTACAACCCCAAATATTTATCTATCTTTAAAAGGGGAAAATGTGGTCATTACACAGGAAGAAGAGCAATTAGGGAGATTTCCTTTACACAATTTCGAAGCTATCTGTACATTTGGATATGCAGGAGCAAGTCCGAAATTAATGCATGCGTGTGCAGAACGGAATATTAATTTGACTTTTTTATCGAGGTCTGGAAAATTTTTAGCACGGATTGTTGGAGAAAGCAAAGGAAATGTAATCCTTCGGAAAACACAATATCGGTTGTCTGAAAGTGAATTGGAAAGCGCCAAAATTGCTCGTAACTTTATTTTTGCTAAAATTTCTAACCAAAAATGGATAGTAGAGCGTATGGCGCGTGATTATCCGTTGCGATTAGATGTTCCTGTTTTTAAACAGGTTTCTCGCGATTTGACTGCCACAATGAAAGAAGTGTTACAGGCAGAGGATTTAGAGAGGCTACGAGGGTTGGAAGGGCAGGCTGCAACAGCATACTTTAAGCTTTTTAATCAAATGATTCTACAACAAAAAGAGACATTCGTCTTTAAAAATCGTAATCGACGTCCTCCAACAGACCATGTCAATGCTTTATTATCCTTAGCTTATACATTACTTGCTTCAGATGTAGCTTCTGCATTAGAAATGGTAGGATTAGATGCATACGTAGGGTATTTACATCGTGATCGCCCAGGTCGTGCTTCACTTGCACTTGATACAATGGAAGAATTGCGTGGTGTCATGGCCGATCGCTTTGTGTTAAAACTTATTAATAAGAAAATTATGCAGCCAGTCGATTTTGTACAAAAAGAAAATGGTGCTGTCTTACTAACAGAGGAGGGTCGTAAAAAATTCATCAAATCTTGGCAAGAACGAAAGCAAGAAAGCTTAACACATCCCTACTTAAATGAAAAAATAAATTGGGGTCTTGTACCACATACGCAAGCTATACTACTTGCACGATATTTACGAGGTGATTTAGAAGAATATCCACCCTTTCTATGGAAGTGAGGTTTGGTTATGCTAGTATTAGTAACGTACGATGTGGTCACAAAAACGGCTGCTGGTCAAAAACGATTACGCAAAGTAGCAAAAACTTGTGAAAATTATGGCCTCCGTGTTCAAAATTCCGTTTTTGAATGCGTAGTAGACGCAACACAATTTAAGCAACTTCAACTGGAACTTCAGGCAATTATTGATGTAGATTTGGATAGCCTACGCTTTTATCAGCTTGGCAACAACTATAAATCAAAAGTCAAGCACATTGGTGCCAAAGAAACGTTTAATGTGGAGGACACCATAATTTTATAAATATCACCTCGGCGCGGATGCAAAGCAAACATAAAATTCCTAGAGGATCCGCACCTATTTTTAGTAAGAGCTTAATCAAAATTACAATCTTGATGAGTATAAAGAAAGGTCATATATAAATGAATTAGTGAAATTATATTAAAAGTGATAATTTTTAATGAAATTTTGCAGTCACTCTCTGTATGGAGAGTGTGGATTGAAATGTTGCCATCCTCATCGACTGGTACAAGCTGTACGTCACTCTCTGTATGGAGAGTGTGGATTGAAATAATCAATTAAAAGTCGCTTGGCAAAAAGAAAAAGGTCACTCTCTGTATGGAGAGTGTGGATTGAAATACTCGTTGGAGCACTATAATTTGCCGATTTCTTAGTCACTCTCTGTATGGAGAGTGTGGATTGAAATATAATCCTACCCATCTTCTTTTTGTGAATCGTTTCGTCACTCTCTGTATGGAGAGTGTGGATTGAAATATATGTCACATTATTAGGAATAACGTTGACACCTAGTCACTCTCTGTATGGAGAGTGTGGATTGAAATGTTATCATTTACAACCAATCTGCCACCTCCTCGATGTCACTCTCTGTATGGAGAGTGTGGATTGAAATCGGTAAGCAGCCGTGGTAATCTGCGTATACTTGCGTCACTCTCTGTATGGAGAGTGTGGATTGAAATCACTAGTAATCTCCTATTGTTATAGGCTGTACGGTCACTCTCTGTATGGATGGAGAGTGTGGATTGAAATGACTGCTTTGCGTAAGTCCTCGCTTAGTCCAGCGGTCACTCTCTGTATGGAGAGTGTGGATTGAAATATTAGGTTTTATGGTCAGTTTAGTTGTGAAAAACGTCACTCTCTGTATAGAGAGTATGTATTGAAATCCCGCTAGTCCCTCTATCACAGTAATACGTTCTGTCATTCTCTATACAACTAAATAGCCATTACAAATAAAATAAAAAGATGAACAGCACTTGGTAAGGTCAGTTGACCAACAATCGCTGTTCATTTTTTATTACCGAAAATCATGGACATTCATGAAAATGTCAAAATTTTTACGTGAACGGATGCAAATTCCAGTAATTTTACACAAAATTGAATAACTACAAGCCTGTTCGGTATATAAATAGGGTACGATCATTTTTAGGCTGAGGAGTGTGTAAATGGCAACACTTGTAGTAAAGAGAAGTATTATGCATCGGTACCAAAGCATTGGGCAGGCAATTGAAGAGGCTATGCCTGGGGATATGATAGAAATTCGAGATGGTATTTATGAGGAAAGCTTGGATATTTCCAAGCGGCTGACATTGTATGGAGTTGGCAATGTTACAATTAAAGGTGGTGTTTTTATTCGCTACCAGACCCATGTAGATATGCGCAATTTACGTTTTCGTCAAGGACAGGGGCTCTATGTGAAAGGAGATCTTCAGTTAGAAAATTGTATTATAGAGGAGCAATTGATTCGCACACAGATTATGGTCAGCTATGGTAGTTTACTGATGAAAAATTGTGCTGTGCTTGCTACATCGCTCAATCATTTTGGTCTGCGTGTTGCTAATGGTTCCAGTGTTATTCTCGTTGATACAACACTTGAGCATCATGTGAAAGCTCAAATTATTGCACAAAATTGTGAAATGACATTAAGCAATTGTCTGCTACTCGAAGGGAAAAAACATGGTATTTTTGCGATTCGCCATGTGAAGATGGTAATGGAGGATTGTGAAGTTCATGGTCATGAAAAGGAGCAAATTGTAGCGGCGTCTAGTGAGCTGGCAATCACCAATTGCCTTATTCACCAAGGACAGGGGGTTGGTATACAGCTTTTTGATGATACGATTTTACGTATGGATGGCTGTGAGATTAAGAATCATCATGACACGAATATGATTGTCCACCGTAGTGAGGTAATGGTATCTGATTCTATATTTTCGGATGGCCAAGGACTCGGGCTGTACCTGGGAGAAAAAACTGAAGCTCAATTCTACGATTGTCAGTTTAACCGTCATGTAAAAGCACAAATGCTGATAGAGAATAGCAAGGCAGAGTTTCGCAAATGCCATGTACGTAATGGAATGGCTGTTGGTATGACCATCGTAGATGAAGCTGATGTTTCGATGACCGAATGTCAAATCCAAAACCATCAGCAATTTCATATCATTGTGGATGCAAGTGGGCTACAGCTCCATCAAACGACTATTCAATTTGGGCAATCAGGTGGTATTTATGGCAATGAGCATGCCAAAATTATGCTTCACCATACAAACATTCGAGAGCTGGAAAAGCAACATGTATATTTGAACAATGCCCGTTTGTTTACACAGCATTGTACGTTTGAACAAATGCAAAATAACGGGATTACGTGTATTGACGCCATTTTTGAAGTAGCCAACAGCCATTTCAAAGACTGCCAGGATAGCACGTATGCGATGATATGGTCTGATCGTTCAATGGGACGTATTGAACATTGCAAAGTAGGCGAAGCAGCACGCCCATTTTTAGCTCTGTCCAATCGATCTTTATTAGAAATACGTGATACAGATTTAAGTGCAGTGAAGGCTCCAGCGGTGGTACAGGAAAACAGTCAGTTATATGTGCAAAAGCATGTTCAGACAACAACTTGGCATCGAGACACAGCTTCAAGAGTATCACAAATAGAGATGGTTCAAACAAATGAAGAGAACCATATAAAAATGCTGAAACATGATATTAAAAAAATAATTTAATAACCGATTATACAACTAAGACAAGTAGTTTCAATTTTGAAATTACTTTTTTTATGGCGGGCATCAGAAGGTTTCAACTTTATATTTATGGGTAAAGTAATATGTTTGGGTCAAAAACGATGAGATAAATAGGCAGCGAAAACTCTATAATTCGACAAACTGACTGATTATTTTTATAATGGTATAGACAACTTCTTTTCAATTACTGCAATTTTCCAAAAAAATTAAGAAGTAAAATGGTATATTTTCTTGTAAATGTTATTTTTGGAATAATAAAGTTTGGAATTGATGTAAAAAAAATAGTAAGAAATTTTAGATAATAGATTGATTAATTTCGGTGAATTAGCCTATAATTAGTAAAAATGGTTCATATATAAGATGATTATATGTTATTTGTGAAGTGTGTGTAATTTGTTTAAAATAATAATAAAAAGGAGTGGGGGTGATAAGAGATGTTTGGGCTGACAAAAGAGGAAATTCTTTTAAAGTTAGAGGAAATTGAATTAGCAGAGAAGCATAAAAGTGCGATTGCTGATATCTTACAACTAAACAATATGCGCATAGAACAACAGCTTGCATTACTGATCCATTTAATAATCGATGAGCGCGAACGTAATATTTCTAACCATACATATTTAAATTAACCATATATATAGATGCAAAAATCACAAGTGCAGGATTCGAAGCACTTGTGATTTTTTTATCACATTTTTTATAATTTTTTTGTAAAACAAATGATTCGATTCGCTTCCGTAAACCCGAGCTGTAAATGTACTTGTAAACTTTCGGTATTGTCCCATTCACAATCACTTGCAAATTCTGAGCATCCCATATGCTTGGCCCATTGTTCACAATGTGCTACAAGCTGTCTAGCATAGCCTTGCTGTCGATAGTTATCCATGACGAATAATCCTTCTAAATAGCCGACTGGACTAGAGTCCGTACCCTCTACATAATCTGTTCTCAGCTGACATTGGGCAAAGCCAATCGCCTTGTCATGGTCGTAGGCTAAGAAAATAGCTGCATTGTCATCCTTCAATAAATGTGTCATGCTTTCAGTAAATTCCTCTACTGTATGATTAGGCCACAGCAATAAAGCTAATGTCGCAGTTGCCAGGGCATCCTGTTGCTCTGCTTGTTGAATCATTCAAAGTTCCTCCATCCTATTCATTCCGAAAACGAAACAAAAATCTTTTTTGTACGTACAAACTAGTAAGAGTTTCTGTCGTTGATGTGCTTTCTATCATTATATACAGGGTATACATGTAAAAAAAGGATAAAATCCACATCGATTTTGATGAGAGGGGAACCGATATGTCATTATTACAATCGTTAATTGAACAGGCAAAAAATCCAAAAGGATGGATGGGTTCATGGATGCTACGTATCATGAATATCACTCATCGTGGCATGAATAGTTGGTTTATCCGGCAAGGTGCCATCAATGATGGGGACCGTGTGTTAGATATTGGCTGTGGCGGAGGGAAAACACTCGGAATTTTATCGAAATTGAATCCCAATGGTATAATTTATGGGATTGATATTTCTGCACAGGCAGTAAAGGAATCCATCAAAATGAATGAAGCGAATGTCGCAAGTGGCAGCATCATTGTTAAGGAGGCAAGTGTGTCTCAAATTCCATATGAGGACCAATTCTTTGATGCAATTACAGCTTTTCAAACCCATTATTTTTGGCCATCATTGGAGCACGATGTTGGGGAAGTATGGAGGGTATTAAAAAATGGAGGGAAATTTATTGTCATTGCGGAGCTCTACAAAATGAATTACCATATGGAAGCATTCCAAACACCAGCAGCTATGAAGGATTTATTGAAAAAAACCGGTTTCCAAACGGTATATATAAGTGAAAAGACAAGTAAAGGATGGCTATGTATTACGGCCATAAAATAATACATAAGCATAGGAGGTTTTTCGATGAAAAGATGTTCGTGGGTCAAGCTAGATCAGCCGTTGTATGTAGATTATCATGACAAAGAATGGGGAGTACCCGTCTATGATGATCAGCATTTATTCGAAATGCTTTGTTTGGAGGGGGCACAGGCAGGACTTAGCTGGTGGACCATTTTACAAAAGCGAGAGGGCTATCGAGAGGCATTTGATCAATTCGAGGCTAAAAAAATTATCCTTTATTCAGAGGACAAGCTTTTGGCATTACAGCAAGACACACGTATTGTGCGCAATAAATTAAAAATCGCTAGCGTTGTGACGAATGCTAAAGCTTTTCTACAAATACAAGAAAAATATGGCTCGTTTTCTGAATATATTTGGGGATTTGTCGATCACCAACCAATTGTAAATGAATGGCCATCTATGGCAGAGGTACCAGTGACAACAGATCGTAGTGATCGGATGAGTAAGCAATTGAAGAAGGACGGCTTTAAATTTGTAGGAAGTACTATTTGTTATTCATTTATGCAGGCAGTTGGTATGGTCAATGATCATATAACGGATTGCTGCTGTCGACAACAGGAGCTTGCGCATGAGCATTAAACATATCCAATCTCAGCTAGCCAAGCAAGCGACCATATTCCAGACGGGTGGCTTCCGTCCAACCCATGAGCTTTTAGAAAGTTGGATTGGCTATGTGGGATGGTCTTTACTAGAGGAGGATCGACCCTCCAATTTTCAACCGCTTGCTACATTATTTTTGAAAGATTTGCCCTATGTTCCTCCTGCTTTACAGCCATTTCAATTGGTAACGCTATTTGTCCATGAGAATATTTTCGAACATCTCATGGAGGATGATTTGAGCAACTTTTTTAAAATAAGAGCCTACACCACTTTAGAAAACCTAGTACAGCGGGACTGGCAGCATGAGCGTATTCGAGCCTTTCCTCTGCAGGCAGAGTTTATTCACAATGATTATCCAGTATGGGATGGCGGGGGTATTCCTGCACAAATTGAAGAGGACATACTAAGATTGGAGCATGAAAAGGGTCTCAATTATTTTGACGATATCCTCGAAGATCTGTATCCGCAACACAAAATTGGTGGCTACCCGACCTTTTGTCAAAGTGGTTATGATTTTGGAGAAGACACACCTTTTGTCTTTCAGATTGCCTCAGATGCCAAGGCACAACTGAATATTGTGGATAATGGCAATTTTTATTTCTTTTATAATCCAAACGAACAGACATGGCGCGTCTATTGTGATTTTTATTAACATTCTTTAAGGCTTAGCCCAAAAATGTATTGTGATAGCAATCATGTATTGAATGAAAAATAAGCCTAGATACGCGCCTGACATTAGAAAAATAGGATTTAAGAAAACAGCGTGAATCGTTGTCATAAAGACCACATCCTCACGAATAATCTGCGCTATAGAAGTAGCGGCAATATAGCCAAAAAGAATAGCTGATACGACACCTAACGCATTGAAAACAAGGCGCATTTTATCACTTTTTTGCTGAAGATAGACCATGAGAGCAGGTATGACAATGATAGTAACCATTATGAAGACGTTCATCCACACACATCCTTTTTTCTCAGGATGCCCTTGTTAGCTGGTACATAAACCAAAGATATAGAGGAGGGGAATAAGGTGAGATGGCAAGATGGGGAGATGAAAAAAATAAAGAAGGTGAAGAAAATGGAGCATAAAACAGTCGTCAAGAATGGCATAGGCTTTGGTTCTGTTTTAGCGATTACGATTTCATGGAGTGTCCATCATTCCATCATATGGGCAATCATCCATGGATGCTTTAGCTGGCTCTACGTCCTCTATTATGCATTTACTCGCTAAACTTTAAAGCATACCTATCAGCTAAGTATTTGTTTATTCCAAAAGTTTTTGGGGTACAAACAAAGTAACGTTCATAAATATTGACTAACAAGCATAAATAACAAAGTGCTCTTTTTCAAGAGAACAAACTTCAGTATGAACGTAGAAGAAAGGTTGATAGCATGACACATCAAGTAACGGCATTAAGTAATGTGAATGGAAAAGCTACGGGAGTGGAAGGTATTTTACAAAATGTAGCATTTATTTTATCGACGTTTACGGTCTCTTGCCCGCAACGGGAATGGAGCATTCGGTCAGATATTCGTAAACTCTTCCAACGTATGAAAAAAATGAACACCAAACGTTTGATTGAGTGTATCCAGCGTTTTGAGCCGAGAGTAGTCGTAGTGGAAGTGGATTATTTGGGCGATGTTTATCGAGGAAAACTTGAGCCCATTGTGAAAGTAATTATTAATGAATAAGCCTATAAATTCTGCCAGGATTCAACCTGGCAGAAGATCAAATAAATAGTCCGTTTACATATATTGGAAAATATCAATTCCAGAATTCTTTAAGCAATTGTGCTTCTTCGTATTAGAATAATTTGTTGGCAATCTATGATAATCGGAGAAGCTCCTACATCTGCTACTTCTAAGAATGTAGCACAGCACGTTTTAGGATCTAGGCTAATGAAAAAGACATCAGCTAAGCTAAAACCACCTGCTAACACGACGTCTACAAGTGTGCCAATAGGCAGACATTCTAATTGATGGCAAATACAGCCTTTACATTCGTTTTTCTCACAGCAATCTTTCTCAGGGCATTTTTCTTCCTTGTGTTCGCATTTACACGTATGCTTACATTTTTTCTCACAGCACTTTTTTGCTTCGTCTTTTTGTTGACCCCAATTCATATAATGATTAAATCTACAATCTTGCATCTTTTAATCTCCTTTATGGTTAATTTTTAGTATTGGTCGCGCAACCCTTACACATCTAATCTATGAAAAATTAAGTAGAGTTCTTGGTAATTTGCCCTTGGAATAGAAAAATGGAAACTTTGTCGTACATAACTAACCGTTTTTAGGGGGGAATACTAGATTTCTGCCTGTTAATATAAAGGTGAAAGGGAGCGAGTGTATGAAGAGAATACTACAAGGTTTCTTTTTACTGATGTTCGCTATAGTAGTGATATCATGGCTGATTGTAGAAAAACAGCCTTCACCAATAGCCGTAAGTTTCTCTCCTACTCCGACCTATGCGGAAGAGTTTAGTGAAAAATTACAAGAGACTAATTTTACACAAAAGATTATACAAGCAGTACGAAAGGCAGGTTATTCACCAGATAGTACAGTAGGCTATTTGGTAGATTCCCCTAACCATCAAATCATCACCATCCAATTACACGATGGTAATGAAATAGAAAAAAGCACAGAAAGTGAGATTCAAACGATTATCCATGAGCTGGCCAAAGAAGAGAATATGGGAGCATTTATAGTGAATGTTCAGCTATTAGAAACAAAATAAGGAAAGCGGGAGACACATATTGCATGTGTCTCTTTTGCATAGAAGGGGCATGTTATAATGGAATGAAGAGGTGAAGGTCTATGAAAATATTAGTTTTGGGTGCAACTGGACGTGTAGGAAGACAAATTGTTGAGTTCGCGTTAAAAGATCAACACGAAGTAACGACATTTGTCCGTGATCCCCATAAATTACAGATGGACAATAAGAAATTACATATCTTTCAGGGAAATGTCTTAAATAAGAAAGATCTCGAACAGGCTATGGTGAATGTGGATGTAGTAGTAAGTGCATTAAATACAGATGGGAATGATACTTTATCTACTAGTATTTCGCTCATACTTGAGGTTATGGAGCAACAAAAGATAAAGAGAATTATTACGATTGGCACTGCGGGTATTTTACAAAGTCGAGTGTCGCCAACAATTCTTCGTTATCAATCAACGGAATCCAAACGAAAATCTACGTTTGCTGCTAAGGAGCATCAGTACGTTTTTGAACAATTACACGTTTCCAATGTCGATTGGACGATTGTTTGTCCAACCTATTTACCAGATGGATCATTTACAGGAACCTATCGAGTGGAGCGTAATTTTTTACCTGAAGGCGGTAGTGAAATATCAGTAGCCGATACAGCCTACTTTGCCTACCAACAAATCTTTAGTAAGGAATTCGTTAAAACGCGAGTAGGGCTCGCCTATTAAAAGGAGGGTAAAAAATGAGAATCATTCACATGCTCATTGGCCTGCTCATTACATGTATTGGGCTTGCTCTGCTAAATACAACGATGGATGCTGCCATTCGAAATATGATGGTAAAAGTATATGGTATCCTTCTGCTGTTTATTGGGGTGTTTTATCTAAAAAAAATTGCGAAAATGGGGAAGTAATAGCTTTGTTAAGTAATGGATTCCTTCAATGGACAGGGTTTTAATAGGAATAGCGGATACTTATGCTTATAGGGTGAGAAAGTAAATGGATATTTTCCTTTTTATTGAAGGTTTGCTATACTTTATGTCGAATATATATCATTAAAGAGGTGATTGTATGGGCAAAGAGATATCAAACCACTATCAATATCCTGAACACCTAACCAATCAAGATGGAAACGAAAAGACAGAGCTATATGTCATAAAGATAACAAAGGAACAAGTGGATAGGTTGATAGAGGATATCGATCAAACTTTAAGGGCGTCTACCTGACGTCTTTTTTTATTATGGGTTTGCATCATTAATAGTAAAGCTTAGTCCTGCCCCGAAGTAATCAATTCAGGAAAAAGTTCCCTCATTTATTGGTGAATCAAAACGTGCAGTTATTAGCTTTACTTTATAAAAAGTTATAAAATGGTAAAATATTAAATATTACATCAGAACGTTTAAAATGAAAAGAGCTAGAAGGGGCTATTTCATGCTGGATAATTATTTGATTAAGGATTTTACCCTATAGTTCTTTCGTACAGATAAAAAAATAAAATCAGTAAGATTGAAAATGCATCATCGCTACGCCATTTAATAGCTGCCTGTATAAAGCAGTTTTTTCTAAAAAAACTATAGGAATTTAAATACAAACAAATATTTTATCGGATTATGAAAGGAGCTGAGCTGTTTTATGATTTATAAATTGGATAAAAGAGACTACTACAAAATAAAAAGGTTACTACAAACACCTGATCAGAAGAATGATTTAACATTAAATTCCATAATTAATGGTATGAACAGAGGGACAATTTATGTAGACAATCTGCAAGAACCCAATACAGCACTAATAGATGTAACAGGAATAAGCAGTATTTTTATTGGGAATGCGACTAATCAACAGTTTATTGATTCTTTACGAGATTTTCTTGATAATGAATTAAAAATGGATACTTATGAATCGTGTGGTGGAACCTGGTTTATTGCAGTCATAAAAGATGAGATATGGGAACAAGTAGTAGAAAATGTTATTGCTGATAAAGAATACGAACCAGATTATGAGTTGTATTATCAATTCAATCCTAAGGCTTTCGTTGCCTTAAAAGAGCAATACAAACCTTTACCGGATAATTATCTAATAAAAAAAATTGATACCGAAGTCATTAAGAACGACCCAGATGGAATTCTTTCTGACGTATTAGAAGAGGTTTGGTATTCAATTGAAGACTTTAATACTCATGGACTGGGATATTGTATCCTAAGGGATAATAAAATAGTAAGTGCATGTTTTTCTTGCTGTGTACACGAGAATAAGCATGAAATTAGTGTTGAAACATACGACGAGAAACACATGAATAAAGGATTAGCAACTTTAGTATGTTCAGCATATTTAGATGATTGTATAAAAAATGGACTAGTACCCCAATGGTCAACGATGGAAACAAACCTTGAATCTAAACGTTTAGCAAAAAAATTGGGCTTTGAATTTGAGTCAAAACTAAAAACATTGGAGTTTGAATGGAAATGATTATGAGATACTCTTTAAAAGTATATAATATTAAAAATTTAGAAAATTTTTTCTGCTGTAACTTTGAAAAAACTATCCTATAATCAGCAACATGATCACGTTTATTTCATTGGAATGGATTGCAGTCACCAATACTCAAATAAATAAAATCTGTTTGTAATGTATGTATTTTTCCTCTGCACAATTTCTTCTTATTTATAGTTTATAGTATAAATCGTCAGCGTTTTACAAAGTAGAAAGAATGAAGAAATTAGAGGTGAATAAAATGAAATTAAAAGCTTTTGCTGTAACTTTACTTACTACGGTTGTCCTAGGTGCTTGCAATGGAGAGAGTACTAATGACGATAATCCTAGAAAAGAAGTGGAGATGCAAAATATTAAGGAGTTGGTGAATGAATATAGCGGGGACAAAACTAAAGACGAATCTGCTTCAATCACATCAAACCAGCTGATTGTAACTGATAAAGAAGGAATTGAGTCAGCATATGCTTTGCCAGAAGACGAATTTTTTGTTTCTGTAGCTCCTTACATAAATGAAACTCACCCTTGTACTAACCATAGCTTGACGGGGTGCCAAGGAGAACTGGCTAATAAGGATATAGCTGTCTATATTGAAGACTCAAAAGGTAATGTGCTAGTGGACGAAACCATGAAAACTCTAGCAAATGGATTTTTTGATTTATGGCTACCTCGTGACCAAACGTATAACATAAAAATGGAGCACAAAGGCAAAACGGTAGAATCGATATTTTCTACTTATGAAAGCGATGGCACTTGCATTACAACAATGCAATTAAAATAGAAAAAAGTAGGGTTGTCCAAAAAGTCAGTGAAAGCTGATTATTTGTGGCAACCCTTTCCTTTTTAGATTTTTAAAATGCTAGGTTTAGTTTTGCAATAAGGTTGCGATGTTTATAAAAAAGATACGGTGTTTTTAGCATATTCGAATAGTTAAATGCAACTCAAACGATTTAGTTAATGGATCCATTTCATCTTTGATTGATAAGAAATATCTTTATGATTTAATTCACCATCTTATGTAAAACCTCAGTCCTTTTGACAGGAAAAGGAGTAGTTAAGAGCCAAATAATCACGAATGATTTTAGGATGTCCGCCATTTTCAAGACAAATTTTACTGGCAATTTTAATTTCCTTCTGATTATAGTGAGATTGCGCACCAATTAAAAAGATGCCTGACAGTATCAATAATGTGCCAATCCCCAAAACATATTTTATGACTCTTTTCAATACACGTACCTCCATTTCAAAAGTAATCGCTATCCCCAGTATATGTTGAACGATGAAAGCAATATGTTTATTGACATGATGTATACAAATTAGAAATTGGAGCATTAGGTGGCTATAGTGGCATCTGCCTGGCGAGAGGAATTGAAGATGTGGGGCACATTAACCTCACTAGAGTTAGAGGAAAAATATGCCCAAGGAAAATGATGAGCCATATTTAGCGTACTGTATAAAAATAGAAAATACTGGTGCGTTAATGGTCACGGATAGTCGGGTAGTGTTGCTGATCCAGAGATAACACCAAAACGCTATACAGCCATCATGAAGAAATTTAATGAGCTGGTGGCAGTCCACCCGCAACTGGAGTCTATCCTTTGACCAATTGGGGATGACATAACCGTTTCTAAAGTAAAAAAATAATAAAGGTAAAACCTCCTTTATGGTAAAGTATGGTTAGTAACCCAAAAAGGAGAGATGCTTTTGAAACAAGCGTTAATTGTGATTGATGCACAGCAAGAACTAATGGAAGGTAATCAGGAGGAACAAGCTGTTTATCGTAAAGACGAATTAGTAGAGACCATCAATAAGGTGATTAACAAGGCAATCGAAGAAAATGCTCAAATTATTTTTGTTCGTGATCAAGATGTAGCTGGTGGGGAGGGAGCTGGCTTTCAAGTACATAAAAAAATCCATGTTCCCACATCAGCTGTCTTTTTTGATAAACTTGCTACCAATGCATTCTACAACACGGGTTTGCTGGACTATTTAAAGGTTCATGATGTGAAGCACTTGGTAATGATGGGGTGTAAAACCGAGCACTGTGTAGATACCGCCGTCAGAACTGCCACTGTTCAAGGCTTTGATGTCACAGTTGTCGGTGATGGACATTCGACGAACGGCTCCAAGGTTTTAGAACCAGGCGCAATAATCGCACATCATAATGACTTATTACATGGTCATTACAATGTTGACCATTTCTCCCTTGTGCGTCATTCCGACGAAGATTTATTTGAGCCGAGCCATTCAACCTATCGCTAACATAAGAATGACCAAGAATTTTAGTTCTTGGTCATTCCTTTTACTTTCTAAAACATCCAATTTACTACATGAAAGACGTTATGCTATAGCAAAAGCTTGTCCAAAAGGATAGAGTTTTTTTAGAAATGGAACAGGTAACTTATTGGATATAGTAAAAATGGGATACAAGTTATATGGAAACCTTCTTCTTCATAGGGCCACTGTACGACCAGTGACCCTAAGTATCAAGTCAGGAGGTGTAAGGCTAAAATTAGCTTTACACTATTATATATATGTGAAAGTAGCTTTGAAAGTTAGTGATCTGCCTGTTCGATAGATTATTTTTTGAAAGGCGACTAATTAGGGCACAATATGTCGGATGACATCATTCTATTCTTGCTATTGTTGTGTAAAGGGAGGTTATTCAAGTGGATTCATGCACACGATTGAATGAAGCAATTGCCTATATTGAGGCCAATTTGACAAACGATATTGACATGAGGGAAGTAGCAAGAAAAGCGTATTGTTCAGAGTATCACTTTAAAAGAATGTTTTCATTTCTAGTTGGTATCTCACTATCTGAATACATTCGTCGGCGACGTTTGACACTGGCTGCTCTTGATTTGTCGAACGCTTCTTTGAGAATCCTTGATATAGCTGTTATGTACGGCTATAGCTCAGCAGATGCTTTTACACGAGCTTTTCAGCACTTACATGGAATGACACCCTCAGAGGCAAGGCAAACTGGTCAAACATTTAAAGCTTTCCCACGGATGACCTTCCAACTTACCATCCAAGGAGGAAAAGAAATGAATTACCGACTCGAGCAAAAAGAAGCCTTTCACATTGTTGGCTTGATGAAACGTGTACCGATTATTTTTCAGGGAGAAAATCCGGACATTGTGAAAATGGCGCAATCTCTAACAATTACAGATATTGAGCAGCTTAAAAAGCTGTCCAATGTGGAACCTAAGGGCATCATCCAAGCCTCTACAAATTTTTCAGAGGGGCGAATGGAGGAGAAGGGAGAACTCGATCATTATATTGGAGTAGCTACTACAGAAGCAACAAACCCTGGGTACTTTTGTCAGCTTGCTGTCCCTGCGAATACATGGGTAGTCTTTACAGTGGTAGGACCATTCCCGCAAACACTTCAGGAATCGTGGGGCCGTATTTATGCCGAATGGTTTCCGTCTTCTGGCTATAATCAGGTGGCTGGCCCTGAAATTGTCAGTCATGCGAGCACTGATTTCTCCTCACCAACCTTTACAAGTGAAATATGGATACCCATTCTCAAAAAAGAGCCTCTTGCATAATGCACGGCTCTTTAATGTATTTTTGTGCCATTTGGTACGTGCTGATCAGGTGTTAACAGGATAACGTCTCCCTCTTCGGGCACTCCACCAATCACTAACACCTCTGACTTAAAACCGGCAACTCGGCGTGGAGGAAAATTAACAATGGCTACAACTTGCTTTCCGACCATTGCCTCTGGCGTATACCGTTTTGTAATTTGGGCGGAAGACTGTTTAATGCCGATCTCCTCCCCAAAATCGATGTTCATTTTAATAGCAGGAACACGCGCTTTTGGTAGCTCCTGTGCCTGCAAAACTGTACCAACTCGTAGATCAAGCGCTGTAAAATCTTCAAATGTGGCCAATAGACAACTCTCCTTCATTTAACTATATTATCATGCTAACATTGTATGGGAAATTATTCAAAATAAAAAGAAGAGCACATAGAGTGCCCTTCTTTTCTTAACGACGATGCTCCACCAGGTCAATAGCTCCTAACACAATATGAGCTAAACCAAAGCCAAAAATGGTGTTGGCCACCATTTTATTAGAACCATGCTTTTGCTTCATGGCATATCCTGCCGCTGTGACAGCCGACCCGAGAATAGTTGGGATTAAACCTTCACGAACATTATTCATAAAATTGATCCCTCCGTCGTATGATTCGGTATGAGTTTCATACCATACTTACTATGAACGTTTGGAGCTTATCCTATACGAATAAATAGTAGAGGAAAAATACTCGTTTGTTATTTATTGTTGAATCGGTTCTACTTCTATTTGATCGACCATAAATTCGTTCTTCGTATGATCGAATGTATAGGTAATATGGAAATCAGCCACATTTATAGGAAATACGCTAGCTGCAAGGGTCAATTTTATTCGTTGGTTTTCTATATAATAAATCGTTATTGCACCAAAACCTAGCTGATCCTGCTGTATTTCTAGCTCTGGATCGATTTTATAGTCAAAGTGATATTCCTTGCCAAATGCTCGACCCGTAATATTTAATGTTTCAAAGTCTTTTTTCACAACGTTTGACTCCATATGTTGAGCAACAATTTCCTCATAATGAGGAACCTTTATTTCTTGTAAGTCCTGATCTACTACATGAATATCATAATTATCTAGCCCCGTTCCTCTACCAGTCTGAAGGATAATAACAGCTTCCTCATCGCCGTCATCTGTCATATCTATGTAAAACACTTGAGACTCGGTTCCTGTATCATCAGGGTTGTTCCAATTAAAGTCCTTCATTTTCCCATTAAACTCCAGTTTTACGCCATCTCCTTTCTTATACAGTTTTACTTCTTTATTGGCAGAGGAACCCATTAATGTGGCATCAGCATGTGTTGGACTATAAGCTTTTTTTAAAGTTTTTTCTTCTGTGGGATTTTCTTTTTGATCTGAATGGCAACCTGAAAACAAAATAGCACTCAACAATAGCAACGCACCCATTTCTTTTTTCAATTTGTATCTACTCCTTCTGTATTCTTTGGAAAACCGTCGACTTTGCTCATCGCAACGATTTATAAATAAAGAAAATTCCTCATTATATTATATAGTGGCTGTAATGAATATGAAAATTTTGGTTTTTTTGAAACGAAAATGAAGCTTCCACCGTATACTACAGAAGGGGTGTGTGGAAATGAAATATGTAGGCATCGGAACGATCATGTCCATCCTAGGTGTTGTATTTTCAATCCTAATATGGGGTACAGAAAAAGCCCATTTCCTTTCGGGGCTTGTAGGTGGAATACTCATTATTTTCGCTTTGTTAATGTCTGGATCAATGGGGAGTGGGGATCGAATGCGGGCCAATTTTGCAACAGAAACCAAAGAAGATAGGGATGAACGTAATCACATCATGAATAACGCTTTATGGTTAGCATTACCGAATATTATTGTCGCTATCTTTGCGTATTATATGTGAAAAAACCGTCTCAATAGAAAGGATGTTGCAGATTTTGGATAAAGAAAAAGATTATTATTCAGAGGCTTCTAGATATACACTTGCAGTTGTTCTCTTCACACTTATTATTTGGGGCATCTATGATTGGCGACATGCAACTCCCAATGATTTTCAATTTTTATTAATAAACGAAATTGTTATCACCCTTGGCATTACACGATATATTTTGAAGAAGCGAGATCAAAGAAGAAAGCACTCTCAATAATCTTTACATAGGTAATCAATAAAAGTGTCACATCTACCCTAGGTGTGGCTTTTTTTGTTGCATTTAATAGTTAGGAGTACATTTGCAATAGAGAGGTGGTACTATGCAATTAACAGATGGTACACGGACATTTGAAACGGACATAATTGATGAAGCTGCTAGAAAAAAAGAACGTGATGAGCAGGAGCGGGAGATGCTTAATGCATTTGCTCGCTACGCATACCTTCGATACAAGCAAATACGGGATAAGGTTAATCCACGTAAATGCAAATACATGTATATCCATCAAGTTCGTCAACAATTAACTTCACCAGCAAGACTGCAACGTGTTTGCAATCTTTTAAGTATGACTGATGAAGAAATACTTTATATTGTAGAATTTGTCCGCAAGTATTTGAAATACGTCAAATAAAAGCCTCATCATCGGATGGGGTTTTTTTACATAATTTCTAGGGAGAATTGTTTCTCAATCACCCACTCCATATAGTATGATGAACGTGGATAAAGGAGTGAAGCGATTTTGAGATTCATGAAATGGTTAGTTGTTTTTATTATTTTCATTGGTATAGTTGGCTATGGTGTATTACATTTTGGCACGAAATTTGCGTCAGAAAAAATTGTCAATACACTCTCAACAGAATTAGAGAATAGTGGACAAAAGGAAGAAATCAAAAATACAATTGAAAACGATCCGGAGTTAAAAGCCTATATGGAAGAGGCGAAAACGGTAGATAGTAGTACGTTACCTTTTACGTCGAAAGAAGAGGCTACTAAAGTAATCATTCAAAAAGTAGGCATTACAGAGCTAAATGATATTCGTGTGAAATTACAGGACGGCTCCATGACGAAGGAAGAGGCATTACAACAGGTAGAAGGCAAATTATCAGATGAAGAAATAGCTGCATTAAAAGTTATTATCTATAAAGAACTATACGAATAAAACAAGGCACACTCAACATTGGCAGTGAGCGTTGCAGCAGAGGCACTTACGAAATGGTAAGTGTCTTTTTTTGTCCATGTATTCAGAAGAACACCCTCAAAAAAAGGACCATAAATTCTAGCGAAATAAAAAATTAGAAAAATTTGTCCCTTTTTATAGCATAAACTTTTATATAGATAGTACAGAGAGTAATTGTGGAGGAGGGGGATAGCCATGATCTACAGAGTAGTGAAGAACGATAACTTTGTGGTATTGGACAAGGGCTTTTTAAATAATGACCAATTAAGTTGGAAGGCAAAGGGATTGCTTGCCTATATGCTGTCATTGCCAGATGATTGGGATTTTTGTCTGACAGATTTGGCGACACGTAGTAAATGTGGACGTGACGGGACTGCTAGCATTGTTAATGAACTGATTCGGGAAGGTTATCTTCAAAAGGTACAGGAGCGAGCAAAGGATGGAAAATTCAGCAAGGTGGAGTTTGTCGTTTTTGAAGTCTCTAACCGTGCTGCCCAGCCGTCAACGGGTTATCCGTCAACGGCCGCACCACAAACGGAAAAGCCCACACAACTAAATAATAAATTACTAAATAACCAATTACTAAACAATAAAGATGATAATCAACAATCACAGACAGCCTACTACTTTTTCGAACAACAAGGCTTTGGCTCTCTGTCGGCGTATATGACTGCAAAAATTCATTCCTGGCTAAACATTTTTTCAGAGGAAATAGTCATCCATGCGATGAAGCTAGCTGTGGAGCACAATGTATTGTGCTGGCGGTATGTTGAGAAGATATTGCAAAATTGGCATCATAAACAACTAAAGACCATGGTAGATATTGCTTCAGACCAAATGCGCTTTCATGCCCAGAAGAAAAAAGTGGCGGACATGCCAGCCAAGAGACGTCAAGAGATTATTCCACAGTGGTTTCACCATCGTCATGAAGAGGAACGGCCACAGCAGCCAGCCATTAATTTTGAAGCAGAGCGGCAAAAAATATTAGCGCTGCTCGAAAGTGGCTAAACGACCTGCTGATCGGGATACCATAAAGGCCTCACGGAGGAAAAGTAAGCATGATCCTGTAAAATTAGCTGAATTCTGGCTAACGCATCGTCAAATGATTGCGGATCATATTGGCGTGTCAGGCAATGGTTGAAATGACATTTATGGCAGCATATAAGGCATATAGTCGCCAAAACTCATCATCTGGTGGCTGGGTGGAATACCCATTTATTTGCCCGATGCAATAGGGGACACTATGCCGTCTACTAAACAGGGCTAGATTATAAAAATCATGATAGGGATCACCTACATCATAGCCATTAAAATCAATAACCCCATTAAAACTATTTTGGTGGCAAATAATGTGCCCAAGGTGGTAATCATCATGAAGAAGGGTAGTTGGGCGTTGTCTTAATAGCGGTCAATGTTCTTCTATAAAGTACAATAATTTAGCCTCTTGCGGAATTTGATAAGAATCCTGCTGATAGGCTTGTAAATAATTAGTAAATTTCTCTTTTTGTAACGTCTCCCAATGGATAGTTTTTGGTGATTTCACCTGATGAATTTTTCTTAATTCTTTCCCTGCCATTAGACCGAGATGATACTGCTCTGTGTCCGAAAGCTGAAGAATGATTTCATCCGCAGGGGAGCCTATTAAATAGCTCATCACCATCGCTGAAAGATGGTCGTCTGGGAGGACCATATATTCAATGGCCTTATGTGTTTGAACTCTCTGGAGCTCTAAGTCCTGTAGTAAAGTAAATTCAATCCACCTTTTCTCTTGGTGTGCGAGATCGGAGAGGCGTACAAATAAGGTGTATCATTAACGGTTACGACATATTTGGTATCAGAGGAATAGCCTTTGTCGATTTTTTTAATAGCCGTGTAACGGTGTAGGCTAGTTAATCGATTCATGATATTTTCTACAATCACTTTATCTCTCTCCTTCATTCAGTTTAGAAGATACAAAATACTATATGGAGCCGTCCTTTGTCAATGCACCTGTTGAAGTGAAATGATCATTTATTCATCATTTTAAATAATAGTCATGAGCACAACTAACTAGAAAAAATGGTGTAGCTTGCATTTACTAGAATAAGTGAATGTCACTCTCATCCTTCATTCACTTTATATGTGTAGCAGCAAAAAAGGTGAAATAGAGCAGTCATCCATTCAGCCCATCAGTCAACCATGGCAAATAGCTAGCCTGTCGCAATAAAACTAGTTGTCCATTCACCCCTATAATCGTCAGAACTATTGATGAATAGCATGGTGGTCATTCGCAAAGAAATGATAGGAAAGGATGGTGCATAATGAGTTATGTGATTGAATTGCAGATGATGTCAGGATTACCTAATCAACCGCTCACCGCCATTAAGTACGTGGTAGCACATGAATCGGGTAATAGCACTAACACTGGTCCAAATGCATTAGAAAATGAAATTGCCTATATGAATAAAAATAAAGCCAATGCCTTCGTTTCTCACTGGGTAGGGGGTGGCGGACGCATTGTGCAAATAGCACCAGTTAATCGCGTTCAATATGGTTGTGGCCCTAAAGGGAATCCATATAGCTATGCCCAAGTAGAGCTAGCGCGGACTTCTGATAAGGAACAATTTAAAAAGGATTACGCAGCATATATTTGGTTATTGCGCAAAATGGCTATAGAGGCAGGGATTCCCACTATTTTAGATGGTACTGGCAACGGCATCAAATCCCATCGTTGGATAGCTGATAATTTGGGCGGCACCACACACAAAGATCCGTTTGCCTATTTAATAAGTATGGGTATTAGCGAAGCACAGTTCCAGCAAGATTTAAAAAATGGCCTGGAGGAGGGGTTAACAATGTCACAATATAATGAGTTGAAGCAGGAAATAGAAGCTTTAAAAAGCGTATTAGCTACAAAAGCTAGTTTACTATACGATCGAGAAGTAGCCGCATCTCATAAAGAAGCGTGGGAATGGGCTATTAGAGAAGGCATTATCCGAGGCGATGGCAGTAAAAATATGAATCCGGCAGGGGTTCTCACACGTGAGCAAATGGCTACTATGCTCAAACGTTATTACGATAAATTTGTCGATAATAAATAACTATGCTATAATAAAGAAAGGATAAAGTTCGTTGAAACAGCGTGCTTTATCTTTTTTTTTTAAAGATCTTTAGAACTTTTGTCGAAATAAAAAGAAGAGAGGCGGGGGTTAGGATGTTAACGAAAATAAGAAAAGTAAAATTTGAGCAGGAAAGAAAAAATCCGTTATATAACGTGGTCATGGAGTGTCCAGAGGGAAAACAACTATATATAAAATTTGATTATACCTATAAGACTAAAAATTTCTGGCCATTAGAAGTAAATTATAATAAAAAAAATTATGGCGCCAAATTGGCATGGTATACAAATGAAGTTGAAAATATGACAGTTGCTGCATTTTTAGAGAAAATAGCTAATAAAATTAATAAAAAATATCAGTTCGAGTTAGAACAACACTAAAAAAGCAGCATCCTTCCAAGGAAGCTGCTTTTTGTTTGTCCATTATTTTGTTGTAATATAGACGGTTAATTTGGCTTCATCAAATGTTACCTCTGCGCCAAGGGCTTGACTAACAAAGCGTAAAGGCACCATTGTCGTTCCTTGGTAAACTTCGGCAGGGTGGCTAAGGCTAATTGTAGATGTCGTTCCATTTGCATCAACATAAGCTGTTTTGTTGCCAACCCCGATAACGATTTTCTTCCCGACCTTCGTCGCAGTTACTTTTTTAGTGGCATTATCATAAGAAACAGTTGCTCCAAGAGCTTCAAAAATTGGTTTCATCGGTACCAATGTTGTGCCATTTTTCATGTAGGCGCTTGGCGTATAACTTTGTTTTACATTATTCAAATAAACGGCTACTTTTGTCAATGCTGGAGCCTGAATTGCTTTTGTGGGCTGTGTATAGCTGCTTTGACCACCTGAGGAGGAACCACTGCCACTATTCCCATTATGATAATGATAGCCTGTACAAAGACCTTTTGCCTTTGACTTGTCTGAACAATTATGACCACCATTGCTATCGAGACGACCTGGATGTGCATCAGCAATCGTGGTAGTGGTGAAGAATAGGGTAATCATCGCTAAAAATAAGACTAATTTTTTCATATATATCCTCCTATTATCAAAATATGTAATTATTATACTATCAAAAAGTAAAATTTGGTATGTTTTTATAGTAAAATAGTAGTGAAATATAGGGAAGCTATTACATATCCAAAATGGAGAGCACTAACAGAAAACGGTTAATTCTTTTCGGTTTTTGCAAGAGGCGATGAGGACAGCTGCAAAAGTTGCTATGGTACTTGATGCAAACATAAGACTCATTGCCCTCATAATACTACCGGTCATATCTTCTTTCCTATAAAGAAGTATCATAGACAGTACCCTGTTAGGATAAAGAAAATGATGACTATAGTACAATGCTTGTTCGGTTGTTCTTTGTTGTCGTTACATAAACGCATGAATTCTAAAATAAAATATAGGAAATTAAAAAAATAATGAAAATCAATATTTTTTATGCGATAACAAAAAAAGCATTCATCCGAATGGGATCAATGCTTGTTAGATTGATTCATTAACATCTTACATATTTACGTTTAAAACCAAGCCTTCCTCGATCAAGTTCCTTTTGAATAGTTTCATAGGCATTCAGTGTCGTGCTTTTTTTATTGTCACGCTTCATTTCCACAGGACCAACTGCCTGTGCTATTGCCACAGCTTTTTCGTGGAGGGGTACATAGGAAATCGCCACTGTGTAAAGAAAATTATTCATCGCAGATTTTGTTCGTTCAGGCGCAGTATGAATTGTTTTTTTCACAACCTCTAGCATGCTTGCTAATTTGCTTTCAGAAAATTCGTTATCTTTACGATTTCCTAAAAGCCAGCAATAGCAGCTCCAGCCTGCTGACATTTTCAGTTCCTCACCACTCGCCATCCATGCATCCGCCACCTCTTGTGCAATAGGTGATTCCGCTAAAGTGACTGCCACTACATAATCAGCCAGCATATAAAAGTAAGCCGAATCCATCCATCGATCAAAATCAGCCGCCGTCATCGTTTTTGGATCTGCAATGATACCTGCAATATACATAGCATCATAGTTGCCAGTCGCATAAAGCTCTTCTGCCAATGCCTGATCGATTTTAATTTTCTTGGCAATCGGCTTCATGGCTCCTGTTGCCACACCAAAAACCGGCTCATGTGCCCCATTCGACATATACATTTTTTTCGTCCGTTCTTTGCCTAGCTCCTTCAGCTCCTGCATCACCATTTCTGCATTCATAGAAGCACTTCCTTTATTATCTGATTTCAACGCTCTTTACTATTATCCTATAGGGCATGCCCTTTTGTCATGATTGAACTAGTTTCGTCTAGAAATGCTTCCATCTTATTCGAATAAAAAATACGCTATTCAAATATAGTTGTTCACGATTAAAGCCTATTCCAAATAAACATAAATTGTGCAGCATCCGCTTCAAGGGCTAGTTGGTGATACTCGGTCGATTCATCCTCTGTAATTAAGCGACCTTTTTGAACATTTAAAATGGCATGTTTAACAGAAGCAGGATGTTCAACGGAGTAGTGAGAATCCTTTAGGAGGGTAAGGGCAGATCGACATTTATGTTTATCAATGCGTTCATTTTTTCCTTTGAAATATAGTTTTATAAGGTAGGGGATGTCATCAACGATTAAACCAAGCTCTGGATTTGAACGGACGATTAAGTCATCACAAACCCAATTAGATTTACCGGGTTCAAACCATTGCACATTTTTGTTTTTAAAAAATTTTAAATAGGCTTTTATAGCTTCTTGATAATTTTTCTGACGAGCAGGGAGGGCATTGTCTACAAGATCGAGAAGGTAGGAGTCATTAAAATGATGTTCATGGTATTTTTTTAACCCTTCGCGTAATGCTTTCCAATAATCCTTAATTGGATGATAATCGCCCTGATATTTAATATCTTTCACAAATTTCGTCTTGGCGGCACTTCCCTTCATCGTGAAGTCCGTAAATTGTGTTAAGCCAATTGATGGCTTTGTCAAAATTGTCATTTTCACATCACCCTTCCTTCATAAAATTACAATGTTATAGATTAGTATTATATTGGTACGAGTAAATTTATATGATTGCTCGAAGACTGAAGAGAGCTGGAATGGCAAGGTTCTACTACTATAGAAAAATCAATTTTTTGAAAAAAGGATGTTTAGATAGGATGTAGCTGGGAATATAAATAGCGAGCTAGTCAATAGCTCAAAAAAAATTAGGAGGAATAGAAAATGGCTAACAAGCAAAACAATCGCAACAGAAACAACAATGAAAACATGACTGTCGAAGAAGCGGGACGTAAAGGCGGAGAAGCTACCTCCAGAAATCATGATCGTGATTTTTATGAAGAAATAGGACGTAAAGGCGGCGAGGCTCGCAGCAAACAGCGTAGTAATAACACTAACCAAAATCGAAGAACTAACAATAATAACTAATCCCTTTAAATAAGATAAGACCCTTCACACACGGGGCGTTTGTAGTTTTTACTACAAGCGCCTTTTTTGTGGAGCATTTCCTCAAGATCTACAGGATTTATTTGTTGAATTTATATGAATTGTAGTATATATTTAATCCGTTTCCATTATAGTTACATGAGATTGTTTGCAGAGGAAATGAGGACGGATCATGACAAAACAACATAATGAAAAAGAACTATATGATATCATCAACTCCGTTGTGCAGGCTGTTGGCATGCGGATGACTATAAAGCAGGACCATTCAGGAATTAATATGAGCTATAACTTTATTGGGCATTATGTAGGCTTTGATGCCGAGCGATTAATCGAGGCAAAGAATGAGCTGCCACATCCACCTTCACTTGAAGTGTATGTAAAAACAATGACCTTACATGAGCTGGGTCATGCGGTGGATCGTGAAGCATTACAATCATCGCTTCCGCGTACCATTGAAATTTTTACAATGAAAAAACAACATAGCTTACAGGAAATTTATCTTCATGAGCATCTGTTATCTATGTTGCTGGAAGAACATCATATGAATATTCAATTTGAGCAAACTGCATGGGAAAATGCTTGGGCTCTCAATCATAAACATCACTTAGTAAGTGATGAGGATTTTGATTATATAAAGCATTATAGCCTAGCGACCTATAAAAAATTATATGACCAAGATTTACAAGCATATCACCATCTTTTGAACCAGCTTGTACCTCAATTAGCATAGCTAGAAATGATTATTTCATACCTTTCCAAGAATGAGATCGAACCAATTAGGGCAATGTAATACTACTTGGAGGTGATCATTTTGACAAAGGGCAAGCAATATAAACGTCAGTCAGAGTTGGCGGAATTAGCGACAGATTTAAGTCCAGATGATTTAGATGTGCGTGAAGATAATTCTTTAACAAAAGAACAAAAGAAAAATTCAAACGATACGAATCGTGCGAATGAATCATCATCATGTAAATCTCAATCATAATTCACACACCACAATCCATACGATTGTGGTATTATTTTGTCCGTAATTTCACCTATGAGTAGACTAAAGTAGAGAAGATGGTTTGAATCCGTACATACAATGCATAAACAGATACCAAATTAACATCCATTCCTATCAATTACCAGATTTATATAAAAACTATGGGTATAAAGAGAACAGATTCCATTTTTTGCATGCTATAATCATACATAATGAAAGAGGAGGGATGGAAATAGTGGAATTTTTTATTATGTTTATTGGCATCATCATAGTCGTCAGTATCCTTAGTAGCTTTAGCCAAAAATCTAATCAATCCAATGAGGAGATACATGATTTACATTCAACAAACGATTGGAATGGTCATCATTTGCATACTACTACTCACGAGAACCATCATTGTGCTGATAGCTCAACAACTAGTGATTCGTCATGTGGTCCTTCAGGAGATTGAGCAATGAGGAAATCTAATTTAGTAAGAAAGCCTAATGATTATTATTTATCATTAGGCAAATTTATAGAAAGATTGTAGTTTTTTCATCGTAAATAGAAATTATGGCTAAAAGTATGATTTACAGATGACATACTAGATTTATAACAATGAAATAAAGCCTCCTTTAAAGGGGGGAGAGAATGATTTTTAAAATGATAATCATTCCTATAATTAGTATCTCAGCCCGAAGCGTTCCTTGTAATAGCGAATAAGTCCTTTAGACCACCAACTAACCATAGATTATTACCATCCTAAGGTTGTAAAATAAGCTATAGATACAGAGAGAAATTGGAGGGAAAAGATATGATACGATTTGAAAATGATTATGCAGAAGGTGCCCATCCACAAATTTTGCAAAAATTAGTGGAAACCAATGAGGAGCAATCTCCAGGTTATGGGATGGACGAGCATTCGGAAAGAGCTAAAGCCTATGTCAAAAAAGAGATAGCGGCTGAGCAGGCAGACGTTCACTTTTTAGTTGGTGGCACGCAAACGAATACAACTGTCATCGCCTCCATCCTACGTCCTCATCAAGGAGTCATTGCGGCAACTACAGGCCATATTGCTGTCCATGAGACAGGGGCAATTGAAGCGACCGGTCATAAAGTGCTCACTTTGCCTAGCGATGATGGTAAAATAACGGCCGCACAGGTAAAGGCATGCTATGACGCCCACTGGCAAGACAGCACACATGAACATATGGTACAGCCAGGCTTAGTGTACATATCTCATCCAACAGAAAATGGAACAACATATAGTAAAGCAGAGCTAAGTGCAATAAGTAAAGTTTGCCGGGATTGTGGATTGCCATTGTTTCTAGACGGTGCTCGTTTAGGCTATGGTTTAGTAGCAGACGGTAATGATTTATCGTTAAAAGATATTGCTCAGCTTTGCGATGTATTTTATATAGGTGGAACAAAAATGGGCGCCTTATTTGGCGAAGCGGTCGTAATTGTGAATCCAGCTTACCAACGAGATTTTCGCTATATGATCAAACAAAGAGGTGGGCTACTCGCAAAAGGCAGATTACTAGGTCTTCAATTTGAAACATTATTGGAGAATCATCTTTATTTGGATATTGCCCATCATGCGGTAGAGATGGCAATGCTCATTCAGCAGGCGTTTATCCAAAAAGGATTCGCCTTACGCTATAATTCAAAAACCAATCAGCAATTCCCCATTTTGCCGAACGATTTACTTAAGAAATTAGGCGAAAAATACTCCTTCTCTGTTTGGGAACCCTTCGATGATACCCATACGGTTGTTCGTTTTTGCACAAGCTGGGCGACAAAAAAAGAAAATGTGGAGCGTTTAATAAAGGACATCGAGCGACTAGCATAATTATTCAACTGCACTTGGACTTCCCGAGTGCAGTTTTTTTCCTATTATTCCCTAAATATTGCTATAATGCAATTAGGAAGAAAGGTGGGGGTGTATGATTAACTACGTAGCATTACTGAGAGGCATTAATGTAGGTGGACATAATAAAATAAAAATGGCTGACTTAAGGGAAGCTCTTATACCACTTGGATTGCAAAATATTCGTACCTATATACAAAGCGGGAATATTCTTTTTGAATCCACCGAATCAGAGGAAGTTTTGCAGAAGATAATTCATGAAACAATCCAAATAAACTTTGATATTACAAGTACAGTCATCATTAGAACCGCTGAGGAACTTCAGCATATCGTCAACAATTGCCCATTTTCTCAGCAAGACATGGCTGACGCTAGTGCCGCGGCAATAGGGGAATGCCTTCATGTCGCCTTATTACCTGCTGCCCCTACGGAAGAAAATAGTAATAAATATTTATCATATGTGAATGAGCAAGAGCGTTGTGTCATCATCGGCAGAGAGGTTTATCTTTTATTTTACAATAGCATTCGCAACGCTAAGCTTAGTCAACAATTGCCCAAGCTCGAGGTGCCCGCAACGGTTCGTAATTGGAAAACTATCATGAAGCTTACAACCATGTTTGATTCATGACGCGAGCTCCATTAAGTTTACTCATTTAACCTATTAGTTATTTCATTGTAAAAACGATTCATCAAAAATGCTCATCATCTATCTCTTTATTTTGATGTGGAATTGGGCGAAAAAACTGTATCAATGGGGAAGAAAAATAATAGGGGAAGCATAAAAACGGGAGCAACTAAGGATGCTTTCGTTTTTTTAAATAGATAATAAAAAGGGCTGTAGCGAGATTATTCGCTACAGCCAAGAATTGGTTGACCCTTTGAGGTTTTCCTATGTATTATAGCATAATTATTTAGTTCTTGTATAGAAGGGTAGGAATTAGGTGTATGGTCACACTAAATTAACCCTTGAACATTGCACTTTCTAGTAGTTGGTGACTTGAAAAAACACGCACTGTCAACGGATGAGCTGAAAAAGAAAACGATAGCTCAAGCCAGTACATCGACGTTTGTCTTGACAATACCCATGCGCCTTATTTAAATTTCTCCGGCTTAGCCACTTTGATGGATGAAGCTTCCCCACATTTTGTACAAAACGTTAAGATGAGGGGAGATCCAGTAGCCATAATGGAGCCCATCGGCCGTATATTTCCTTCACTTGTGAAACTGCCAATTTGTCCTGAAGCAAAGGCATCGTTTCCACATGCTTTACAATTCAATTTATTGCTTGCCATATGAACACCTCTTTATGTAATATATGTAAATTTTAACATAAAAAAAGAGAGCGTAGGTAATCGATAAGCTAGTCTTTTTAGTTTAAAAATAAATAGTTTAATGTTAAACTACCTTTCAGGAAGAAAGAGTTGGTTGCTCTTTTTAGTTATAAGGAGGAATTGTAAATGAATCGTGTACAAAATAAAGTAGCATTAGTAACAGGTGGCGCATCAGGGATTGGTTTATCAGCAGCGACCTTATTAGCACAGGAAGGCGCAAAAGTTGTTATTGCCGATTTCAATGTAGAGGGTGCTAAAGAAGCGGCCAGTTCTTTAGTGAAAGAAGGATACGAAGCTTCAGCTATTTTCCTTGATGCAGGAGATGCCTCTTCTATAGAGGCAGCGGTGAACTTCACGGTGGAACAATACGGCACATTCACAGTACTATTTAATAATGTGGGTCTAACGAACTTGCAGAAGGATTTAGATGTTGTCAATATAGACTTAGATGAATGGGATCGTTTAGTCAATGTGAACTTAAAATCCATTTTACTCGGTAGCCGTTTTGCGATTCCACATATGCAAAAGGCAGGAGGGGGTTCTATTATTAACACAGCTTCCATGGCCGCATTCGCTAGTGATCAAATCCGTACAGCTTATGGGGCTACAAAAGCAGGCGTGGTCAATCTGACGAAGAACATTGCCACACAATATGGTAAAGATAAAATTCGCTGTAATGCGGTCGCACCAGGTCTCATTTTAACACCAGCAGCGAAAAATAATATGCCAGAAGAAATGCTAGCAATCTATTCTAAATTTAATGCTCTACCGTATCATGGTGAAGCAGATGATATTGGTCATGCAGTGGTATTTTTAGCCTCTGACGAATCGAAATTTATGACAGGTCAAACATTGCAAATTGAAGGTGGGCATTATTTAGCAAACCCAACCATTGCAGACACGAATAACGGGTTAGCTACTCTTAACTAAGTTCTCCATAAAAGAGGTTGTCCCTTAATAGGCAACCTCGATTTAATTGTTTGATTTACATGTTGGGAGCTTGTAACCCGAACTGTGCCCATTCCTCTTTGGCTGGACCATAAATGCCTGGAACAGGTAAGCCTGCTTGACGCATTAGCACAGTCATTTGTCCACGATGATGACTTTGATGTTGCAATAAAAATAATAAGAGGGAGCCGTTAGGGATGGTTTGACCAATAAATTCAATTGTTTCATTCATGGTCTTGTCTGTCCATTGTGTTTTTAAAGCTTCCATAAAGGCATTACTCGCTTGGTAATAGCTATCTGCAATCAATTGTGCTGAAGTAGGAACAGGAAAATCCTCTGCTGGTGCCTCGAATGTTAGATGGGTATTCGCAGAAATAATTCGAATGGCTGTGACCGTATGCCACGCTATACGTCCTAAAGTCCAATGTTCAGCAGTAATGGCTTGATGAAGCGATTCATCAGTAAGCTGTTGTAATAGTTTTTGCGTAGCAGTGGCCTCAAATGTCCAGGATTGTAAAAAATGCTCTACTGTTTGAAACATAAAAAACCTCCTAAAATGAAATCTTCCATTCAATTATATATTTATTAATAGTGAATAGGATTATTTTCCACAAATTAAGTTCCCAAAAGAAAAACCATATAAAGTACGGCATAAACAGGAAGGGCAGTGGACGTAACGATATACATTATCCATTCACCCATCGTTAGTTTTCTTTTCCATCTCGTTAATTTAAGATGTCGACGATACACCATAGTAGAAATAAGTATGAGTATAAAGGATAGCTCCTTTAAGGAATCTAATAAGGTAATCAAATCATCATCTCCTTTAGGCTGTTGCAATATATGAGCCGAGCTGTATGAACATGACAACAAAATACGTGATATCCGCCAGTAGCTGGTTTAAGAAAAAAGCGCGCCTCTATACAAGATAGAAACGCACATACTGTTACTCTTCGCGAATGACCATAAATACTCCACTAAAAATAAATAGGGAGCCCAACCAAAACGAAAGACCAATCGCTTCACCTAAAAGAAGCCAGCCTAAAATTGTGCCTACAACGGGCTGAAGGAAGAAAAATAAGCCCCCACTAGAAGCATTCATTAGTTGAAGCCCTTTATTCCACAATAAAAAACCTCCAGCAGTTGAAACAATACCTAAGTATAACAAGCCGCCTGAAATTGTAGGCTGTAAAACAACGGATAAATTCAAATCTTTTAGCCTTGGAATGACAAAAGGCGTTAGTAGTATGACGGCAATCAAAGAAGAGTAGGTTGTTACAACAATTTGAGAGTAATGACTTGGAACCTTTTTTACTAGTACTGACATTAATGCCCATGTCAATGCAGCAACCAATAAGTAGAGTCCACCTAATTGTTGGGTTAAATTAATTCCGCCATGGCCAACAATAACACCAACGCCAATTGTGGCAAGAATAATGGACAATCCTTTTTTCGGCGTTATGTTTTCCTTCAATATGACACGAGCAAAGACCACCATAAAAGCAGGTGTTGTAGCCGTAATAATCGCACCCATTTGAGCAGTGGAAAGCATAGTGCCCATTTCTTGGGTAACTATCGAAATTGTATTCCCAATGAGGCCGACAACAAAAATAAGGAGCCTATCTTTTTTGGCGATTTTCCAAGATTGCTTCATCATAATGCCAATTAAACCAAGCGCTAATACGGCAATCAAATAACGAATCCAAACAAGCTCCAATGGGGGCACGACTTCCACCACTACTTTAACAACTACATACATAGCGCCCCAAATGCTCGCCGCAAGCGATAAAAAGAGGGCACCGATAATTTTAATTCTCATGTTTTTTCCTCCGTTTTCATAGATACCTATGTCCTTAACGGAGAAAAAGCGCTTCTACCGTTAAGGAAGAAGAAGTGCTGGAACGTCCTGTTCAAACAATGGAGCATACATCATTTAGATCACACCATCCTATTCATATATTTTTATAAGTACAAGGGAAACGTCATTGATTTCAGCAAGGCGATTCAGATTGAATAGCAATACTAGTTTCGAGCTGTTCTAAACAACGATACACTACTAAAAACAAAGCCTATAAATCCACAAACGAAGAACATATAAGCTACAAGCTGGGACATAGCTTCCAAGTGATTGGTAAAGATTTTATAGGCTCCTACTAAAAATAATGCTAAGCCGCTAACTAAACAGATGAAAATCCTACTCTTAACAGTCATCACATCCCCCCTGAAAATTAGATTGGCGAACGAAGCTTGATACATGCCACTTCTTTTTTGCTCTTTTAGGGAATAGTCAGCCTAAAAAAACCTATAAAAGAGGAGGGACACCAATAAAACTAAAATAGCTCCTACTCCATAAACAGAAATAACTGTAATCATGTCCTTTTTCATGAAAACACCACCTAATTTGAAACTTCATCCATCAAAGTGGTTCTTTTTATCACCAGTTTACTAAAAATTGATGCAAGCACTTGCTGAAATAACATGCCAAACACGACAGGCATTGCTACTTTACCCGGGAAGTATGTAGTAGCAACAATGACCCCAACGGCAATATTTCTCATACCGCCAGTATAAACAAAGGTAGCCATATGTGAATAGTCTTTTAGCAAATAGCGACCTATGTAAAAGGCGAAAACATAGCCGGATACAGCAATTAAAAACACTAATAATATCACGAACAATAGGTGTAGATTAAAATCCTTCAAGTATGGAGCGATCGCACTGCTATTAATTAAAATGACAGTAAATAAACATAGCTTTGAAAAAGGTGCAAGCTTCTTTCCAATTTTCTTGGGTATTTCTCCCTTTGACCATTCATTCACCAATATACCGACAATCGTCGGCAAGACAATCATTAAAACTAAGTTAAATACAAGCGATAGAACGTCTAATTCAATTTTTTCACCCGACACAAAGAAGAGAATGAAAGGGAGAATGAATGGAGAAAGTAGCGTATCGATTAAAATTATGGATAAGCCTAATGGTAAGTTTCCTTTGCAAATATTGATCCAGATAACACTTGTAACCCCTGTTGGAAGTGCAACCGCTAAAACAAAGCCGACAGTTAATAAATGGTCGTCAAAGATCACAGTGGATAAGAAATACGCCCATAACGGCATGAATAGGTGAAGAAAAATAATGGAGAAGATAATAAGTCCTGGATGCTTCATAAAGATTTTTACATCTTTAAATTTCATATGTAAGCTTCCTGAGAATGTCATGAATGCAAATAGCCAGGACACGAGGAATAATAAATTTTGTCCCCAGCTTTCAACTAATACACCTAAAATTAAACTTAATGGTGTCAAGATGGCAATGTATTTTTGGAGAAATACATTTAATTTTTCTAACATCAAAAGACCTTCTTTTTCATCTGATTTTATACCTTAATTATAATAATAACAGGAAGAATAGGGGGATAGGCAAATAAAAAAGCAGAAGGTTCGATAGCATCCGGTCTAATAGGCTTACCAGTGATTTATCGCTATTTTCACCAAGACAACGTATAATAAGTGAAGCAGAAGAAAAAGAATTTATTTTTCCTCTAGTTAAAAAAAGAGGTGCAATTACTTGAAACAGTTTGAAACAGCATTACCTGAGCAGTATGAAACATTAAAAAAACAGGCCAATTATACATCTAGCTGGCGAGAGCGTTTAGACGCAGTCGAAAAGTTATCGGCTTATCAACATGACAAAATCATAGATTTATTATTAAATCGTATGCAGCATGATACTGTCTACAAGGTGCAGGTAGCAGCCTATGAAGCACTTGTGGCGCTTGGCGAGGACGTAGAGAAACCATCACCTGCACGTTTTGATATTATCAAGGGAACAGACAAAATTTTCCTGCGGGTTAAAAAAAGCTTGCCGAAGGACCATACAGTGGCAGACTTTGCAGATAAACTAAAACGTATGCGTTTAGATGTCTTTGATGCGTATGAAGGCGACAAAGGTGTACAATTTATGAACTGGTTAGAGGAACGTTGGGCAAAACTGTAATCAATTGTATACCGATTTATGAAGGAAAGTTATTCTCTCCCATTGTGGAGAGAATGGCTTTTTCTTAGCTAAAGCTGCGGTTCAACAAATAATAAAATGTATTACTTTTTTACTTTGCATCAGGGAACGACGCATACTATACATAACGATCTTTAATTAACCGGCGCTTTTCCGAAATAAGGAAAGCATCAGGTGTCGTAGAGGAATGATAAAAAAATGCTGGTATGCTAACTACAGGTTTTTATTCAGATAACACACGTTGAAGAATCTCGAAAAGTCCTATCGTAGCTATGTATATATAGCTAAAAGAGCACCAACATTGACTTAGCAACATTCCTGCCTTTTAGTGTGTTTCCAAGCTTTCGTGTGGGAACGTTTATTGAATTTATAATTTATAAAGTATTTATTAATCAAGAATAGTCATTGCAGTAATACATCAGAAAATGAATACAAAACATTAGTTATCCACAATAATGATGAAAACACCAAATAACAAGAAACATACTCACTATCCCCCAAGCAGTGGAACTCCATATCCACCAAATTACGGATTTAGCTTTGAATGAATTTTCCTCGTTTATAAAAGCAACCTTACTTTCCATCCCTTTTTTCATGGAAGTGAGAACAATAAATCCAATTATTATGAAGCCAATAGTTATCCAAAGTAATAGGTCCATTTTTACACGCCCTTTATAATTGAAAGTCACTCCAATTTATTATAGTAATTAGATTCTACAAGGAAAACAATAAACCTTGTGATCATTCAAGTGCAATTTAGTATTTAAAATACCCTGTGAAAATAATAGATAATCACATGCTGAAACTTAAAGTTCCAAAAGCTATGTTTGGAATCTTTTCTTTCAATCTGACCTGATTGTAGATGAATAGATTCTGCACATCAACAAAGGATTTTTAATCAAACTTTATTGATCAATTTGCTTGTCTCACTTGCATCATTTCATAGTTTCTTTATTGATTATTTGATATTTGTCTCCATTATAGTAAAACAGCCCCTTCAAAATGAAAGGGGCTGTTCGTGGGGGCTGAAATTACCCTCAAGTCCAAGGGATTTATCGAATTTTGACTTGTCTTTTATCAGTTTCCTTCGAAAAAGGAATCCGTACAATACCGACGATCAATAAAATATTACCTGTCCATCTTAGCCAGACATAATAGGGATGATCCTTTAACAGAAACAGTGAGGTTAGTATAATAATCATCCCAATCCCAATGAGCAATTTTATATAAATGGGTATTTTTGACATTTCCTTCCTCCTTTTAAAATAATGTACTTATCATCAATCTATAATGTTGCTAAGTACCTAAAAGACTAGAAGTGGGTAACGATAATTGCTATTGATCCAAAGATAAGGATGCCCATATTTAGCATACTAATCATTGAATAGTTTCAATATATTATAAAATTTATGTTTACTAAACCTTCCTAATAACTTATGTAAGTCATGTAAAACATATGAAGGGTCACTTTGGTTAGAAGTGACCCTAAGTAACAAATCAGGAGGTTGTTAAACTAGTTTAGCTTAACTATTACTATATATATGATGAGTTCACTTCGTATATCTAGTTGATGGCCTCTTCAGTAGAAATTAAAACTATATTGAAGAAAAATTATTTTTTTAGCAAAAAAATAGTTATCGGAGGACGCGTATTTTCAGTAAAAATCTATAATACCCATACAAACATAAATAAGGGAGCAAATAGGAGAAAAAGGTAAAATAAATATTCCATCCGTTTTGGTAGATGACCCTTTCAAAGAAAACAAATATCCCTTCTAAAAAAGTGGTGAGCAAAGTCATTAAAAATAGAACCAAAAAAGGTTTGTTCGTTTTTTTTATGAAATAGATACAGTAGCAGGATAAGACAGGGTATATGCCAACATCAAAAGGTAGTGAAGCGAAACTTTTTTGTTCGGGAAAAGGTAGCACCTCCCAAAAATCGAAATAAAAGCCGAGAGCATTCATGAGATAAGCAACGACACTAAAAAATGGAGCCACTAAAAAAAGCAATATTTTTTCTTTTTTGTATAGATGCATGAGACAAATCACCCAAGGAATGAGAAAAACTAAAAATAAATGTAAAATCATCTTTTACCCTTTCATTACTAACTAATCTAATCTTTATTAGTATTACTGCAGAACCGTAGAAACATACAGATGTTGGTGATGTGGAATATAACAATACGTCAAAAATATTTTAATTGATGTGGACAATAATGAGGACGGGAGTTGAATAAAGTGAGTGGAATTGATAAACGTAATCGATTAAGCGAGGAGCCATTTACGTATGAAATTACGAAAAAAGGGACTGTCGCTATTTATTACGAGGGGAAACAAATTAAAGTGGTTAAGGAAAACGAGGCAGAGCGTCTTTTAGCAAAAATCCATGAAGCGGAACAACAGACAATAGAAGTTCAATTATTATTAGCGAAAATGACGGGCAATTTTAAAAGAGGTAATGAAAAATTAGGGAAACAAAAAAGAAAGGTTTAGCTATGGAGAATCAAAATTTATGTGATGAATGATTTTTCGGTATAATATTTATGCAATTTATACATCCAATTATTGTATTTAATTTTCCTTTTTAAGGCATTGAGCTAGGTGCGGATCGTGATTTTTTATACCTCATCATCCACTTATAAAAATACAAATGATTGTTATGTCCAATTATAGGGGACTTCTAATGGCGTGCTTTCTTTTAAATTTGAATATTTTGTTAATCATTCGCTCGTTTTACCATTTCTGTGGAAATACGTGTTATTCTATATTGGAATAATAAATAGGGAGGCGTTAATATGTATTACAGCAATGGTAACTATGAAGCTTTCGCACGTCCTAAAAAACCTGAGGGGGTAGATGAAAAATCTGCTTATCTAATTGGTTCGGGTCTAGCCTCGCTGTCAGCAGCATGTTTTTTAATTCGGGATGGCCAAATGAAAGGTGAGAACATTCATATTCTTGAAGAGTTAGATATTTCAGGAGGTAGTCTGGATGGCATACTTAATCCGACGAGAGGGTTTATTATTCGCGGTGGTCGAGAAATGGAGGACCATTTTGAATGCTTATGGGATTTATTCCGTTCCATTCCTTCATTAGAGGTAGACAATGCTTCTGTTTTAGATGAATTTTATTGGTTAAACAAAGAAGACCCCAATTATTCAAAATGCCGATTAATAAAAAATAGAGGTCAAAGACTTGAAGATGATGGCAAGTTTACCTTATCGGATCAGTCATCTGAGGAAATGATTAAATTATTCTTTACGCCTGAGGAAAAGCTAGAGGATAAAAAAATCACAGATGTTTTCTCTGAAGAATTTTTTGAATCGAACTTTTGGCTATATTGGTCTACGATGTTTGCATTTGAAAAATGGCATTCAGCTATGGAAATGCGCCGTTATATTATGCGTTTCATTCACCACATTGGTGGACTACCAGACCTATCAGCATTGAAATTTACGAAATATAACCAATATGAATCATTAGTATTACCGATGATAAAATATTTAGAAAGCCATGATGTTGATTTTCAATATAATACGGTAGTAGAGAATGTTTTGGTCGATAAAGTGGGCGACAAAAAAGTAGCTCATACGTTAGTTTTAAGAAAAAATGGCGTGAAAAAGAATATTGAGCTAACAGAAAATGAATTGGTGTTTGTGACAAATGGTAGTATCACGGAGAGTACAACATACGGAGATAACTATACACCAGCCCCTATCAATAAAGATTTAGGTGGAAGCTGGTCACTGTGGAAAAACATGGCTGCCCAAGATACAGACTTTGGACGACCAGAAAAGTTCTGTGATCATCTTCCAGAAGAAAGCTGGTTTGTTTCCGCCACTCTAACGACATTAGATGATCGTGTGGCTCCCTATATTGAGAAAATTAGTAAAAGGGACCCTTATGCAGGTAAAGTAGTGACTGGAGGCATTGTCACAGCTACAGATTCTAATTGGATGCTAAGCTATACGTTAAACCGACAACCTCACTTTAAACAACAACCAAAAGACCAATTAGTCGTTTGGATTTATGGTTTACTATCAAATAAACCAGGTGATTTTATTAAAAAAAGTATTACGGAATGTACTGGTATTGAGATAGCACAAGAGTGGTTATACCATATGGGTGTACCGGTTGATGAAATTCCTGACATCGCCCAAAATTCTTGTAATACTATTCCGTGCTATATGCCTTATATCACCTCTTATTTCATGCCAAGAGCCATGGGGGATCGTCCACTAGTCGTACCAGAAGGCTCTGCTAATTTAGCCTTCATTGGTAACTTTAGTGAAACAGCAAGAGATACAGTTTTTACAACTGAATATTCAGTAAGAACTGCGATGGAGGCAGTCTATCAACTATTAAATATTGATCGTGGAGTTCCAGAAGTATTTGCATCTTCTTTTGATGTTCGGACTTTATTAGCTTCAACTGCTCGCTTATTAGATGGCAAACAATTAACAGATATTGATGCCCCATTTATCTTAAAACAAATTGGTAAATTAGGTATTCACAAAACAAAAGATACGATTATTTATGACTTATTGAAAGAAAGTAAATTAATATAGACATGGGTAATTAGCGGAATCAGCTTACTCAATAGACAAAGCCCTTAAAGGGACTTTGTCTATTTTTATGACGAACATAAATCTTCATCCTAGAAAGAATGAACGGAATGTAATGAAACTATTAAATTTAGTCTATCGTAGCGAGCGGATACCGAATCAATCGAATTACGTTTCTCAGCAGATTTTATTAACGAAGAAATAATCAATGGGTAATAGGTTCTTTGAGCGAAAATATGTATGAGTCGCTGCCATAAAACGAAATAAACATCAAAAAGTCGCCCCTATATAGGCGACTTTTTGATGCTATTCATTTGAAGATTGGAGCGCAAACATTTTTATAAAATTGCTCTATAGCGAGGGAGAAACTATACTATAATTCAAAGCGCATCGTATGGTTTATATCCTTAAACCCAAGTTTTTCATATAAGGCTATAGCTCCTTTATTTCCAGACAGAACGTTCAACTCCAAGTAATTTAATTTGCGAGTATCAGCCCATTTCTTCGCTTCTAACAGTAAGGCAGACCCGATTCCTTTACTTTGGTATCGCTTTCCAACAATGACATCAATAATAAAGGCGTAAGTGTATTCGACCATGCATGTATAGCGAGGAGTCGTCATCTCCTTTATTAATAAAAATCCTAGGATTTCATGATCTTTTTCAGCGATTAAAATATCCGAATCATCCTCGATAATGGTATATCGAATAAAATTAACATCTTGTTTAGCAGGTCTGATATATTTAGGTTGTAGAATAGACATTTCTAAAAAGAGCTCTTGGTATAACACCTCGATCTGTGGAATGGCATCAAGTGTGGCAATTTTTATTTCCATCGTCCTATACCTCCATTTATGTTTTACTAATATGGAATATTTTACATGATTGGATGAATAATAGAAAGGGGAGAGAGCATGAGATTATGGCATGTGGATGTAATAGGCTTCCTACCAAAAGGGCAGCTACTTTCACAATGGCGAGAATTAAACAGTATATTTGCCAAGGAAGATAAGCATATACTCATTAATTATATTTATGAATATCCTAAAGACGACTTGTTTATTTATACGGAAATGGTCATTGCTGAAATGAAGAAGCGTGGCTATCAAATTAGAGCCTATGAAAAAATGAATAAATACTTTGAGGATTTAGGGCCTGTCGAGGCAAAAACACCTTTTAAGCAACATCATAATAGGGAATATCTTGAAATTTGTTATTATAATTTAAAAGAGAAATTTATTCGCGGTCAGAAAGATTATGATGAGGACATGTATCAACAATTATGTATGTTTGTAAATAGCAATCATTGATAGGGAAGGTGGGGTTGGCCATGCTACAGGCTATTATTTTTGATGTAGATGGGACGATGTTGGATACAGAAAAAGCGATTTTACAGTCGCTGCAAAGGACATTGCGTGAGGAAACGCAAAGAATGTAGCTCCTGTGTCTGCTTTTGATTTGGAAGGTTCGAGTGTGTACACTGTTGGGGGTGGAGTTACGGTTGTTACAGTTCCTTTGCATGGGGATTATAGCCTTCCTAGTAATATAACAGTATTCTTCGATGAGGATAATACTGTATTACAAACAAATGAAATGTTGGTTACCAAGAATGATTTAGGAAACTTCCGAGTTGAGACGTATTTGGATGGATCACTTAGTAATTCTGTGGATACTGAGCTTGCATATATTACAGATGAAGAGATGCTTGCAGAGGAGCCAGTTATGGAAGCGATGGGTGTAGGAGCAGTGGCAAGTTGTCTTGGTGCAGTACTTGGTATTGGTGCTACGGCGGCATATATTATTGCAGTTGCGTGTGGTGGTTCGTGTGCAACACCGACACCAGTGACTGCTGCGATTTGTGCTGCATGTATTGGTGCATATGCAGTTATTGGTGCCGGTGGTATTGCCGGAGCGGTAGCTTGTTTCAATTACCTGTGAGGTGAATAGATGCATAAGGTTTTGGCAATCTCGATTTTGGGAATGGGTATAACTGGGGCCGTTTTAATCATCTCGGTCGCATTGTTATTCAAATCTCCAATTGGAAATGTGGTACTGATGGTTACAGCTGCTTCAACAATAGCATTCATTATATTCGCTGTTGCAGCTTTAGTATTTCGTCGGCGACTAGATGTAAAAAGAGAGTAAAATATTTATTAAATTAATAACGAGAATAAAAGGGGTTGGGAAAAAACAATCTCTACTTAAAAAGCCTGTGAATTTTTACGAACAGTAAAAATTCACAGGCTTTAAATTTATATCTGAAGAGATTTAGTTTTATATATCGAAGAAGGAAATAAAGAACAAAAGCAATGAAAATCAATAATAAATTAAACACTAATCACAAGATAATATTAGGAGTGCATGTATTCGTTCAAAAACAAAAAACCTACTATATTTACAACTGATTATGTTCATTTTTTTTAGTTATGGCAAGACAATATTATTATGCTTACTTTCAATGTTAATAACGATTAACCAAATGAATGAAGTAGACCGTTCTTATCTCTCGTATTCAATGACCGAAAAATGGGAAGGGCACACCCCTCGGAAGTGCCCCACAGTAACAAATCAGGAGATGCCTTGTTAAACGACTTTCGCTTAACATTACTATTTATATGATTGGATAACTTGGTTTTGTAGACCCTTGTACCGACCCTTAAAAAAATCTATTTATAATTATAGGCTATATGAAGAAATAAACCAGGTACCCATTATTTATGAGTACCTGGTTTATTGTATGAATGAGGATGAAATTGTCTATGTAAAAAATGGATGCCTATAAAAATGCTGCTGACACCGATGATTCTTAATAATACGTTTTGGAGAAATTGCCTATCGTCTACTGTGATAACGATAAACATAAGGCCCATTGTTAATAATGCAGAGCCAAAGATCCCTTTTATTACTCTCATAAAGATGTTCGGTTGATAATGTTGCAGAAATAATCGCTCCTTTCTGAAAAGTAAAAGGATCACTAGGCTGGTTTAAGTGACCCTTTCATTATATTGAAGGGATATTTCTAGGTGCTAAAGGGATGTATTAGTATCCACCACTCATAAAACTAGCGCCAACGATAATTAAAAGAATGAAAAGAACAACGATTAATACAAATGATGAACCGTTATAGCTGCCGCCATTGTCGCCGCCATAATAACAACCGCCACTGTTCATATTACCTACATTTCCGCCGTATCCGTATCCCATTGAAGATCCCTCCTTTCTACAACCTATAATATGTAGGAGGGGAGGATAGAGAAATGTTATTTACCCTATACTAGCTTATTTATTTTCAAGAATAGCATAAATAGAGGGAAATAAAAGAGGCTATTCTTTCAGCAAGTATGGTCGTCTCCCCCTAAAGGTACGTTCCTTCCGATAAAGAATCTGTCTATTGGGTTCTTTTTTTATAAAGAAACCGTCTAAATGTGTCTTAGTGTTCAAAATTCGAAAGAAAATATTCCTAAATATAACATTTTATGTTGATATTTTTACATAATATGTTATTTTTATAGAGGTAATATAGTACTAAAAATTAAATATATTACCAAAAAACCTGAATAGGACTATAGGAGGATATAACATGAAGAAAAAATTTACATTCAATCAGTTATTAATTGGGGTTAGTACAATGGCCATTTCGTTAGGTGGGTTACAGGCTGAAGCATCCGCAGCAGAAAAAACACCGTATAATGTATTACAAATGAAACCTATTGGCATAGAAATGCCGAAAGATGAAATGGTGCATTCCACTATGGCAGAGGAAACATTATCCTATGAAGAACGTTTGGAAATTGGAGATTTTTCACAACGCCCTGCTCCAACTTTAGAGCGCATGGATACACAGCAATTGCAAGAGCAGTACTCGATGGCAGAGCTAAATAAAATGAGCGATCGGGAGCTTATTCATACGCTTGGAAATATACGTTGGTTCCAAATTACAGACTTATTTCAATTCAATGATGACACAAAAGCCTTTTATCAAAATGAAGAGCGCATGCAAGTAATTATCAATGAGTTAGGGAATAGAGGAAGCTCTTTTACAAAAGATGATTCAAAGGGGATTGAAACATTTGTTGAGGTACTCCGTTCTGCTTTTTATGTAGCGTTTTATAATAATGAACTAGGTTATTTAAATGAGAGAAGTTTCCATGATAAGTGTTTACCAGCATTAAAAGCAATAGCCAATAATCCGAACTTTAAACTTGGTACAGATGAGCAGGATAAAGTAGTATCTTCTTATGGAAAATTAATAAGTAATGCTTCTAGTGATGTGGAAACCGTTCAATATGCTACGAAAATTTTAAAACAATATAACGACAATCTTTCTACATATGAAGCCGAAAATTCAAAAGGACAAGCTATTTACGATTTAATACAGGGTATTGATTATGATTTACAGTCGTACTTATATGATACTCGTAAAGAGGCTAATACAACGATGTGGTATGGAAAGATTGATGGCTTTATTGAGGAAGTTAATAACATTGCGCTTATACATAATGTGACGGATAACAATAGTTGGTTAATCAATAATGGCATTTATTATGCAGGGCGTTTAGGGCAGTTCCATAGTAAACCGGATAAAGGTTTAGAAGTTGTGACACAGGCGATGCATATGTATCCCTATTTAAGTGAAGCTTATTTTGTGGCAGTAGAGCAAATTACGACCAATTATGGTGGACGTGACTTACATGGTAATACGGTGGATTTACAAAAAGTACGTGAAGAAGGAAAAAAACAGTATCTACCGAAAACATATACATTTGATGATGGATCGATTGTATTCAAAACGGGAGATCAAGTAACGGAAGATAAAATTCAAAGATTATACTGGGCTGCAAAAGAGGTAAAAGCACAGTATCATCGTGTAATCGGGAATGATAAAGCACTGGAGCCTGGTAATGCTGACGATGTCTTAACAGTTGTCATTTATAACTCTCCCGATCAATATCGATTAAACCGTCAATTGTACGGATATGAAACAAACAATGGTGGTATTTATATTGAAGAGACTGGAACGTTCTTTACATATGAACGTACACCTGAGCAAAGCATTTATAGTTTGGAAGAGCTGTTCCGACATGAATATACGCACTTTTTACAAGGCAGATTTGAGGTGCCTGGTCTATTCGGGACAGGTGATATGTACCAAAATGAGCGATTAACATGGTTCCAGGAAGGAAATGCAGAGTTTTTTGCTGGGTCAACACGTACAAATGATGTTGTGCCACGTAAGAGCATAATTAGTGGGCTGTCACATGATCCGTCACAACGCTATACAGCTGAACAAACAATGTTTGCAAAATATGGTTCCTGGGAATTCTATAACTATTCATTTGCATTACAGTCTTATATGTATACTCATCAATTTGATATGTTTGATAGAATTCAAGATTTAATTCGCGCGAACGATGTGAAAAATTATGATGACTATCGTGAGTCGTTAAGTAAAGATTCACAGCTTAATATGGAATTCCAAGCGTATATGCAGCAATTGATCGATAACCAAGAAAAATATGAGGTGCCACAAGTAGCAGAGGATTATTTAATGCAGCATGAACCAAAAGCATTAAACGAGGTTCAGCAAGAAATTGTCGATATGGCACAATTGCAGGATGCAAAAATGACCAAGCATCAGTCTCAATTTTTTAATACATTTACACTTGAAGGGACATACGTAGGTAGTGCCACACAGGGTGAGTCTCAGGATTGGAAAACGATGAGTAAGCAAGTAAACCAAGTGCTGGACCAATTATCTAAAAAAGAGTGGAGCGGCTATAAAACAATGACAGCGTATTTTGTCAATTATCGTGTAAATGCGGCTAACCAGTTTGAGTATGATGTGGTTTTCCACGGCGTTTCTACAGATGAAGGCGAAACGCAAGCACCAATTGTAAATATAAATGGTCCATATACAGGCATGACCCATGAAAATATTCAGTTTAAAAGTGATGGGACAAAAGATAAGGATGGAGAAATAGTTTCTTATCTTTGGAATTTTGGGGATGGCACAACAAGTGAAGTGGCAAACCCTACTCATGTATACGAAAAAGAAGGAACTTACAATGTGACATTAACAGTGAAAAATAATAAGGGACTAGCAAGTAAGGGGCAAACAATTGCAACTGTTCGAAAGGGAGGACAGACAGAGCAAGAACAAGCAACAATCATTCCATTTAATAAACCACTAAAAGGTAGTTTGATTGATAATGATACAAATGTCTATCAATTTGACATTACGTCTCCAGAAGAACTAGATATTTCTGTTGTAAATGAAAATCAAATTGGTATGACATGGGTGCTCTATCATGAATCTGATATGCAAAACTATGTAGCATATGGACAGGAAGATGGAGATACAATCAAAGGTAAGTTTAATGCGGAGCCAGGAAAGTATTATTTATATGTTTATAAATTTGATAATAAGAATGGGACATATACCGTTCAAGTACAAAATGATACAAAAGCTGAGATAGAACCAAACAATCGTCCAGAAGAAGCCACTATACTTCCATTTAATACACCATTAAAAGGTCGATTAATGGATGATGATCATACGGATGTTTACGAATTCAATGTTACATCTCCAAAAGAACTAGATATATCTGTTTTAAATGAAAACCGAATTGGTATGACATGGGTGCTTTATCATGAATCAGATAGTCAAAATTATGCATCTTTTGGACAGGAAGAGGGAAACATGATAAACGGTAAATTACATGCAGAGCCAGGAAAGTACTATTTATATGTTTATAAATTTGAGAATGAGAACGGAACATATACAGTACAAGTGCAGTAATGAAGGGAAGGAAATGCAAATAGTAGTATAGAAAATATGCCCGTTCAGCGGTAGACAATAGCCATCGAGAGGATTCACTCTTGATGGCTTTTGTCAATATGAAAGGATGGAAAGCAGTTCGACTCGCTGTAGTGGCAATCATCGGCCTTACGTTTACAAGCTCTAAATGTTAAAAGATTGTCGGTATCATCCCTCCATCCATACGAATTGGAGAGCCTTTGAATGCGGAAGCATAGGGACTACAAATAAATGTAGTAATTCTCCCGATTTCAATTGGTTTGATAAATCTCTGTATTTCCGATTGAGGGAGATTAGTCTTCATAAATTTTTTTTCTTTCTCTGGAAAGCTCATCTCTAAATTAGCATTCTCTTAAGAGCATCACGATAATCACGAGCATGGTAGGCCGTTAAAACAGTAGGCGGGAAATGATTGCTATCAAAGCTAGTTGCCAGTTTAATGATTCCTTCGGCCATGTTGTCAATAAGATCAGCAAAAGCCTACCAAATTCCGTAATATTGTGCTAAAGAAACAGTTGGTTCAGTCATCAATGCGATAGGTAGTTGTGCTTTTTGAATAACATCGTGAGGGGCTACCCCTAATTGACGGAGCCCCTCCCAAAATCCTAACGGCATTTTCATATGAGTGGACGTACGTAACATCAACGTATCAGGCTCCTTTATTCATTTTATTGTGTAGATGATGTTACGTTTAAACGGAACAGTATATATAGTATCTTTTTCATCGCGCCATGTAACTAGCAAACACTGACTACCAACTTGCTCATTGCGCCAAATTTTTAGAATTAAAACGTGTGCATTACTTTGCAAAATAACGGTACTTTATAAATGAATCAGAAAGGATTGGGCTATATCATACATTCTTTTTTATAAACATCCTTTTGGTTATTTTCTTATAGTGTTTAAGTAAAATCAAAATTTTACTAGATACAGCTTCGTTATATTGGTATAAAGTAGTAAATATAGGAAATTGATATAGATATTATTAAGGTATTGAAAGGTTGTAGCTTTAAATGAAGAAAAATTATTTATTATTATTATTTTTAGTTGTATTAATGTATGGATGTTCTAATGGAGTAAAGGAGACACCTACTGTCACAGCTAAGGATGCTGAAAAAATAGTAACAAATGATCAAGAGAAGCAAGTGGTCAATCGTCAATTATATGAAAAACTATCTGAAGCAGTGGAAACTTTAGGTTTTACATATGACATGCATACTTTTGCAGACAATGAGCATGATCGAGGAGTTTTATATGCGGAATTAGTCGATTTTGATAATGATGGTGTTAACGAGGTTTATACATTCATGAAAGGAGCTGACTACCCACTATCCGCTTATCCTCATCGTAATAAAGATAATTATATACAAGAAATTTGGACAGGACATGCAAATGGAGAAAATGCGTTGCTATCTTTTTCAAGTGAAATTGATAAATTGGTATGTTCGGCTTGTGACATGAATGTTTCTTTAGTAAAGGGGAAGGATGGGCGTACTTTCCTTAAAATGTTTTCCCATCAAATGAGTCAAGGTATTGCAAATAACAAAATATGGGTATACGCAAAGGATTCCAAAAAATCAGAGATGGAATTAGTTGTGTCCGGTAATTTCGGTCATAATAATGAGGGTGATCTCTTTTATACATTAAATGATGAGGAAACAGATCGAATTACGTTCGAAGAAGAATTAGCACGATATGATGGAGAGGAGCGTCCCATACTGATTAGCAATTTTGCTGAGAAAAATTACGGTTTTGATTCTTCTAGTCCAGCCACTATTGTTGGAAAAACCCTTGCAACTCTTTCACCGAGTGTAAATACTATTGTAGGCAAAGAAAAATTACTTGAGAAGGATAAAAAGAAAGAGATTGTTAAAGCATTAGATGAATTTAGTAGTATGAGGAGCATTAATCATCATGACCCGAAAATTGTCATGTCTTTAGTGTTAGACGTTGTCCAGAAGTACAATATTGATCATGAGTATTCGGACAATGGCGAAATGGTTTATGATGGAGCTATCGTTCAAGCGAAATATAAAGAAGCATTCGGTGTTGAACTTGCTATAGATAGTATGAACTTTCCATCGAGAGATAGCCAAGACATTGTAACTTATGAGTTGGGTAAGTTTTATATCTATCCAACTGGCTTTTATTTCGATTCCATTCATCGTAATTATCAAGATGTCTATCAAGTATCTAAAGATGTCTATTATGTAACATTTCTTGACTCTGAATTTAATGACTTAGAATATTCCTTAACAAAAGATGTAATGGTCACTTCTGAGGATATGTTTAAGAAGGACATTGCAAGTTGGCCAATGGATGCTCGGGTATGGCTAAAGCCAGATATACAAAGATATGCGGTAGTTAAATATGTGGATGGAGAACCAAAAATTCAATATATGGGAGCACAAAATTTAACCGATAACCAATTACAAACGTTTTAAATAGTACGGTTCTTCTTATCATTCCGACAAGTGAAATATGATACTATAAACTAATAGCATGTATGCTGGAGGGATGATAGTGAAAGCAGAAGAACGTTTACGGTTTTGCGAAAAAGGACATAGTTTTTACAAAAGCACGGACTGTCCCAGCTGCCCGACCTGTGATAAAGAAAATAAGCCTACGAGTGGCTTCCTTTCAAAGCTGAGTGCTCCTGCAAGAAATGCCTTAGTTCACGAGGGGATTGATCCCTTACATGCACTATCCAAATACACCGAAAAAGACCTATTAAAAATTCATGGAATTGGACCAGCGTCTGTACCTATGTTGAGAGCTTCATTGAAAGAAGAGGGATTATCATTTACGAGTGAGGGAGAAAACTAAAATGACAAATAAAGAATTATCCGTTGAACAACGCGAGGAACTATTGCAAACATTGCAAGCTCGATTTGAAAAAAATATGAATCGTCACGAAGACCTTGAGTGGACAAATGTCCAGGCTAAACTGGAGGCTAATTTGGACAAACTGTGGTCGCTCCATGAAATGGAAGCAACTGGGGGAGAACCGGATGTTGTGCACTATCATCCAGAGACAGATGAATATATCTTTTATGATTGTTCGGCAGAAAGTCCAAAAGGTCGCAGAAGTGTATGTTATGACCGAGAAGCATGGGAAGCAAGAAAAAATCATAAACCAGAAACGACCGCCATGGATATGGCTACAGAAATGGGAATAGAGCTTTTAACGGAAGAGCAATATCGGGAGTTACAGCAACTAGGTAAATTTGATCTAAAAACATCTAGCTGGATTCAAACCCCTGAAAAAATCCGTAAGCTGGGCGGTGCCATCTTCTGTGATCGTCGCTACGACACCATCTTCGTATATCATAATGGGGCAGATTCTTACTATGCTGCTAGAGGTTTTCGAGGATCACTAAAGGTTTAAGTAAAAATGATAATGAAAAAACAATGATCTCTAGGTAATCAAATTACTTGATTGCCTGAGATTTTTTTATAAGTACATGCAAACATGTAACGAGCAAAAAAAATTGATAATGGATTTTTTTACTTAGTACTAGACAAATATGGTTTTTTATTATACAATGATATTAATAAAATCGGTCGTAGTCGTAAAGAAACAATGAATTCACATATTACAAAGAGTAATCGTGTTTTTTGGATACTTTTTGCAATATGTGAATTTTTTCTTTAGAGATGTAAGATTTTATTTAATACAATTAATGGAGGTCATTCAAATGACACAAGGTACAGTAAAATGGTTTAACTCAGAAAAAGGTTTTGGATTCATCGAAGTAGAAGGCGGACAAGACGTATTCGCACACTTCTCAGCTATCCAAGGTGAAGGTTTCAAATCACTTGAAGAAGGCCAAAAAGTAGAATTCACAATCGAAGATGGTCAACGTGGACCACAAGCTGCAAACATCGTAAAACTTTAATATTTGCATGCTTTCAATACCCATATCGGGTACTAATAAAAAACCAGGCGCTCATTTATAATGAGTACCTGGTTTTTTTTCTATGATTACATAAGAACACTTATAATGGCATGGGGTTTTATGACATTTATATTTCTTTTGATTACTTCCACACCATTTTTCCCATGATAAAGATAGATGGGGGGTGTTGGTTCATGGATTATGAATATACAGTGAAGTTCCACTTCAACGAAAGTCGTGAAGAGGAATATAAAATCAAAACTAATATCGGCCAAGAAACATTTACAGAAGAAATGTTTAATGGGTTCAACGAGAAACCTTGGTATACCTTTACAGAAACTGAACATTTTCAATCAATATTAATTAATACGAAAGATGTTTATAAGGTATCCATCGTACAACATACTATACAATTTGATTAATGTATGACGAAAGCCACATCTGTTTTGAACTGCCCTGTAAAAGTTAGACATCAATCTAACTTTTACGGGGGTTTTTTATCATGTCGTTGACTCTATTGACAAGGAAGAAAAAATTAAAAAGAGTCACCCAAGGAAAGTGACTCTAAAAAAGATAAGTGTATGGATGATTGTTATTCCCAGTATTGGAGGATTTATTGCTTTCACGGGACGGATTAATGGGTTGAACCCTTGTAAAAATATTAATATGAATTATACAGGAAAGCAGCTCCAACGATTATGAGAAGAATGAATAGAACAACAAGAAGTGCAAATCCTGCACCATTCCCGTAGCCTCCACCGTTACCACCATAGTATCCAGACATAATGATAAACCTCCTTTCGTAATTTTATAATATGTATGCCTAACAAGTTGATTAGCGATAAATGTCATAGGAACATCAGAAAAAAATTAAAAGTTTAATTCATGAAGGTGAAATTGAATTGGATACAAAGGGAAACGGAGGATTTTTTGAATTATGAAGTGGAAGGGTGTGGTTATATATAACGGTCATTTGTAAGCTGTATGAATAATCCAAAATCAAAAAGTAAGCGCACGAGCACCTGCTTTTGATAGGGACTACATCCAAATGGACCATCATTACATATTAGTTTTTTCCTTTTTTCTTTTCTTGCATAATATGATCTAATGATGGTATTAAATACAGAAGTGGATATGATTATATACCATGGTGCCCCCACCATCTTCCCCGTCGTAACTCGATCATAAATTCCCCAAACTAATACAGAAACCAATAAAAATACGGCAGTATATCTTTCTGATTCTGGATAAATTTTGTACTTTTTGTAGCCATGCTCACTAATGATTAACCACCTCATTTATTTTTTATAGGACTATATTCTATTTGGGGAATCTCTAAAATATAAGCTGATGAAGAATGCCAAAAGGTAGCGCATTGGATTTATTTAACCTAATATTGGAATATTAAGTAATTGTTAGTATATTATAGGGTGTGCGGAAAATAATCAATGGGGGTGATGAAACGGTGGTTAAGGCTTTATTTGCCAAACGTGTTGCAACGTTTATTCCCCGAGGCTTTATATGTGCATACTATGGCAGTTACATAATTACGGCATTCAATTATCAGTTAAATGAAATTCAAGACCACCAATGTCTGATCTTTCCGCTCATGCGTGAAATCTGAATCTGAAATTATAGTGAGGTATACATCTAGCTGACGGAGATGAGCCGTGCTTGATTTAAACTTTTTTATCTCAAAGAATGAGGGTGTTTAATAGGAATGGTACAGAAATCACCTTTGTCGTTTATGGTGGAAAGGAGTGGATAGCTTAAATGGAAGGGGCTATAAAACAAAAATAACTAGACAGGGGCAAGGTCTTATTCATGTTGAAATTGTCATCTTTGATTGGCATCACGAATTAGTTTTATGTTATCTGATTGACATAAGGAGGATTTGAATGAAAAGTTTAGCAGGGACACTATCATTATGTTTTTCATTTACATTATTCATCTATTTGTTTGGCTTAAAAATGGAGCATTCCATCAAATATAATGCAGGATTCTTTTTCCTTCCCGTTATTTTACTAGGACTTTCACTCTTTTTCTTTATTTCAGATTACAAAATAAATATAAAAAAATAAGGGAAGGGGGCAATGTATTTGCTTAGGCGATGACAATACATTATTCAGTAACGGCGTTGGAATTAATTCAATTGGATGTAGCTTCGAAGCAAACATCAAAGCCGAATAATCTTTTTTATCAAGCATCCTCTTATGATAATTTGGATGCTTATTAATATGTATCTAATTGGAGGGCTAAACAATAGTAAATGGTAAAATACGGATTTCAAAAAATCCTGGTAATTCGACGCTAGCCCTCTGTTAGCACATTAAATACCTAACATATATTATTCCTTCAAATCAGAGGCTAACATTCCATATACAATGCTATCAGTCCACTCATTTTTATTCCAAAAATCTTGTGTGAAATGGGCTTCTTTTCTCATGCCAATTCGTTCACATAATTTTTGTGAAGCGATATTCCGTGCATCCAGTTTAGCTTGTATACGATGTACATTAAAAACATCAAATAATTTACCTACTAAACTACTAACTGCTTCGGTTGCCAAACCTTTCCCAGCCACTTCATTAGAAAAGCTATATCCAATTTCAACTGTATCTTTCATATCTGTATACCATACAGACAAATCACCAATTACTTTGTTCTTATATACAACTGCCAAACTTAGCATGGACTCATTAGAGAGTAATCCATTTGCTACTTTCTTATTGAATTTTTTCTCCATATTTTCATGAGTCCATTTATTATGTAATAGGAACTTACAAGTATCTTCATTATTATAAATAGCAAATACGTCCTGTAAATCGGTATTCTTAAAAGGTCTAATTATTAATCTTTCTGTTGTGAATTCCAAGCTAGTTCGCCTCCCTTTCATTCATTCTACAAAATCAACCAAAAACATACAATGTTTAGGTGCTTAATAGAAAACCTTAATGAAAAAATATGAACCTGTGCCTTGAGATGTTTTCTGAAAGTTTGAGGTTGGGCCTGATATACTGACTAGTGGTGATTAGAAAGAATTAGATATTTTAAACAATGTAGTAAAAAGTAGCCTAAAACTCAGGAGGTCACATCATAATATTACAATTATGTGAAGAAGATTTATTAACTTGATATTTCGAAATTAGTTTTTTTCAATTGTTTTTTCTTATGTTCACAAGAAATATTACTTTTGTAGTATGGAAAATTAGGAACATCATTAAAAGTGTTCTCAGATGACGTGAATTGACTCTTGAATTAGAAAAATTGCCATTTAGATAATGGAGGAAATTTATTATGAAAAATAACTTAATTAAAAGTATTATAGGATTAATTTGGTTTACATTGGTTCTCAGTATTATTTCACCTAGTTTTGCAAAGGCGAATGAATCTTAGGGTTTACAAATAAATTCTTTGAGTCAAGAAACACTTGTAAATAATGGAATGGATAAAGAAAAAGTGATAAATGATTTTTTGTATAATGAAGAGTCTTTCTCGATAGATTGAAATAAACTACTAGAAAACTCTAACTCAAATAGTGGAAATTGTAATTGAGGTGTTTTATGGAGGACATTAAATTAAATAATTTTATTGTAAGAATAGATAAGGATAAAACTCTTGAATTGTATAAAGAACTTCCGAAAAAACTCATTGTGGTTGCGAGGATTGTCAACTTTTCGCTAAGCAAATTCAACAGGCGAGTCCAGAAGTTTTGAAATTCTTGGAGTGGACCCTACAAAAAAGGCAGAAGTGTCTTTTGGACTTGCAAACCATATTGACGATTTACCAAGTCCGATGATTCCAAGTACTTTTTCAAAGCCAATTGTAGAATTAGCTGTAAGAATAACAATGCCACATGTGGACATATAATATAGAAAGTAATTATTCTATAAAACTATATATACCATTATAATTTTTAACTTCAAAGCCTAGGTACTCAATTTGAGTCGAGGCTTTTCTTTGTGTTTTGGTAAATTTAGTAATTCTAAGTATACTTTACATTAAATTTATACTAGGAGCGATGAAGCATGTTGAAAGCTTTGAATTGTCAAATGGTGCTGCAGTATTCAATCCCAATGACAGCACTCGTGGTTACTGAGGGAGTTACATCATCACAAATGACTCCAAACAATTTACATACATCCAAATTTTAATTGAGAAATTCGACTAGCAGACAAAGATTGAGCCGTGTTTGGTTTAAATCTTCTTATCTCTCGAAGAATGAAGATGTTTGATGAAAAGGTACGGAAACCATCTTAGTCGTTTATGGTGGAAAGACGTGGTTAGCTAAAATAGAAGGGGCTAAAAACGGAAATAAAGAGCAGTGACATTGAATACTTTGCGTGAAAAACAAATCAAACGCAACCGTAAAATAGTATTTTTATAATTTTTTGGTAAAATTAATAAGTATGTCCTGTTAGAAAAAATTGTAATATATTCACAAAAAGTATTGGGGGTGTCTATATTGAGAATAATTGGAGTTGCGTTTTTAATTATGGCTGGATTGATTTACACAATAGAGCGTGGGTTTACCATGCTATCAACTAGCATTGTTCAAGCTGGATTTTTTGCAGGTAAAATGTCCGGAGAAGTTCCGGATATTAAAATAAGTTCGTTTACCGACAATTTATTTGTTCCACTTTTTTTTGTTTTAGGAATAATTACACTAGTTTATAGTTTTCTTAAGAAATAAAAAACAAAGAGATTTTTTTATGTTCCTATTAAAGTTATTTCTTCCAAATAAGTTGCAGATGCAATTGTAAGTCGAGTAGTTGCTATTGCACGTAAGCTAGGCATGGGGTGAAGATTGGACAGGTAATATTGATCATCCCCATTTTGTGGTTAAGCCAATTTGGATTATGCCGAAGGGGTACAGAATTGAAGGTCAAATAATTATTCCAACTAATAGTAAATACCAAGTGCAATTAACTGTGGAAGGCAATACAACTAAACCAATAGCAAAGGATGATGACACAATGAAATTCACAAGCACAACTGCAAAAGCTACTGTACGTGATTACATTAAACAAGCAGTCGGTAAAGGACTGATTAATAAATCTTAGTTGGAGAAATTCGATAATGGCAATCTGACAAGTGGTGATTTTGAAGGGTTGAAGATTATCATTGCACAATGTTAAAGAAAAAAGCCCGTTATGATATTATCCCCTTTAGGTAGACAATGTTAAAAAAACTACAGTACGCTGTAGATAACATTATACGTAAAGGGGATTTTTCGATGTCGAGAAAAAATAATACATATTCAAATGAGTTGAAATTAGAAGTAGTACAGGCTTATTTGGCGGGAGAAGAAAGTATGCAAAAGATTGCGGAAAAATACGAGATTCGTAATGTTTCATAAGTGAAGGTATGGGTGAGAAAGTTTAAAGAAGTAGGGTCGATTGACGCGTTTAACCGTCTTCCATCTGCTGGATCAGGGGCGAAAGGCGTAAAAAATCCATTAAAAGGCAAACGGATTCACTTCAAAGATATAGAAGAAGAACGCGACTATTACAAGGCGCAGGTAGACTATTTAAAAAAGCAATATCCAAATCTGTAAATGGAGGAATGCCTACTTATCCAGATCGTTATCAAATAATAGATGAAATGAAGAATCGTTATCCGATTACATGGTTGGCTGAGATGGCGAAAATCCAACGTTCTGGCTATTATAAGTGGTTAAAAAATGGCAAGGTATCGTTGCGGAAACAGGATGATATCCTTTTAAAAGAACACATTTTAACCATTCATCAAGCAAATAAAATGTATGGTTATCCACGCGTAAAAATCGCTTTGCGTTATAAAGGATTGAAGGTAAACCACAAAAAAGTGTATCGATTGATGTGCGAATTAGGCATCCAATCCATTATTCGTAAGAAACGTCGCGTATGGAAAAATCGAGTATCACGTACATTTGAGAATGTGTTAGAGCGCCAATTTAAAGACCGTGCAGAGAATGAAGTGTGCGTCACAGACATTACGTATTTACCGACAAAAACAGGCTTTCTATAGCTGTCTGCCATTCAAGATTTATACAACAATGAAATTGTGGCTTGCAAGTAGGCAAACGGAATGATTTACAGCTCGTGATGGACACATTAAGCGAGTTAACGACCAAAAGAAATGTGTATCGAAGCATCATCCACTCGGATCAAGGCTTTCAATACACATCTCTTAAATATCATCAAACAGTTGAACAGCTCGGCATGATAGGTAGCCATTCCCACAAAGGGAACTGCCAGGATAACGCCTGCATTGAATCTTTCTTCTCCACTTTAAAAGCGAATGTTTGTATCTTCTACAAGATCATTCAGAAGAGGAAATGATCCGAGCAGTTGAGCAGTATATCTATTTTTATAACTATAACGCTTTCAAAAATGACTCAACCATCTGACACCGATAAAATATCGACATCAGATGGCTGCTTAGTCTTTTTAAAAATGTCTACTTGACAGGGGTAAGTCCATTACCTTAATTGGCAACGGGCTTTTTATTATTTTCCAAATTTAAATTTATAATTACGATATAGTATCATAATCAATAATGCAATTCCTAAAATTAAAATTAATAATAGGACGACTCTATTAGTTGTATCAAGTTTATTATTATTAATTATAAGAATACCTATAGTTAAACCCATTACTAAACTTAAAAAGCTAATTATAAAGTTTTTCATTAATAGTACCCCCTAATTAATTTATTCGTAATTAATAATGATTTTACCATTTAAACTAAAAAAAAGAAAAGGCTACCTCAATCAATGAGAAAGCCTTTTTTAGAAATTTACCCTACATATGTTTTATATTGGTAAGCTCTACCTGGATCATAAAAATATTTTGTTAATTTCATAACCTTTTTAAAATCACCACCATTTGGATAGTAACAATTATAATATTCTACTCTTCCATAAAAAACATTTGGAGCTTTAATAGCTTCAAGTAAACCAGTTACTAAGCCAATAGGTATACTAAGTCTAGGATCTTTAATGTCAGTTAATGCAATTGCTATTGGCAATCCATTAATTAAACCATTGATATAATTATATGGTAGAGTATCAAAATTTTGACTATACCAAAAGACGCAATTTTCATCTTCAGGTACTGCAAATGTAGTAAAGCCTCCAGGATTATCGGTAGCTTTCTTTAGAAGGCATGCAGCTTCTTCATCTAAATTACCTTCTTCATCAAAAAATTCTTTGTTAACAAAAATACCCTCTTCATATTCTATGTACTCTGGTTCAGCAATATCAGTTGAAGCTGAAGCTTTTTCCACAAAAGTACTTGAAAGAGATAGAAAAGAAAAGACACCTAAAAAAAATAAAAAAATAATTTTTTTGTACATAATAGTAAAACCTCCTTTCATTTCCTAAAATTAGGATAACAAAACTAATTTGTAATAACAACCAGAATATTGTAAAAATTAAAATTAATTTTTGTTTTTAGAATATTGTGTTAAATAGTTTTGAGTGATTCAGCTATAAAATCCTCTCTAAATTAGAGTGATGGCCGCAATAACTAAAATCCCACCCATTAATTCCGTTTTTGGGGTTGTAACAAGCGATTAACAAACCAACCCTCGTTACACAAAAAGTCACATTCCCCCCGAAAACCCCCGAAATCAAACAAAAAGCATGTCTTTGTACATTCATACAAAACCTTGCTATAATAAGGTTTGCGAATACATAGGAAAGAGGGTAAAAGCATGAACGCTTATGATGAATATATGAAGCAGGTTGTGAAACCAATGCGTGAGGAGCTGGTGGGAGCTGGGTTTACGGAGCTGACGACGGCTGATGCGGTAAATGAATTTATGGCTGAGACGAAGGGGACTTCGTTAGTAGTCATTAACTCGGTGTGTGGTTGTGCGGCAGGGCTTGCTCGTCCAGCAGCGCGAGAGGCGATTGCGGCAGTGAAGCCAGATCATCTTGTGACAGTGTTTGCGGGGCAGGACCCAGAGGCGACTGCGGCGATGCGCGGTTACTTTGAAGATGTGCCACCAAGCTCACCTTCCATGGCGATTTTAAAGGATGGAGAATTGGCTTACTTTATTCCACGTGAACAAATTGAAGGCTTCCCTGTGGAGCAAATTGTTGCCCATTTAACGGGCGTGCTAGAGCAAACATGCGAGCAATAAATACGATTGTAACAACAGCGGGCAGACCAGACGAGGAATCGATGGCGCTCGCTGCTTTTGCATGTCAAACATTAGGAGCTGCGTTTGAGCCGAGGAAAAAGCGCTCTGTTTGGAAGATGTCACAGGAATTTCAGGCGAATATCCTAGTAGCAGGGAAGAATCGCTATGATTATTATGCTTTTGGGGCAGGAGAGCCGTTTTTCTTCCATCCTAATTCTGCGGCGTTTCGCTTAAAACGGATCGCTCGAGGTGAGGCGGAGCCATTTTTAGAGGCTGCCCAGCTTCAGCTAGGTGATACAGTGCTGGATTGTACGCTTGGGCTAGCGGCGGATGCCATGTTGGCGGCTTATATCGTCGGGGAAACAGGGCGCATAGTAGGCTTGGAAGCGAATCCAAATGTGGCCTTCGTTGTCGGGCAAGGGATGCAAACTTATGATACAACAGAGCTACCATTAACGGCCTGTATGCGACAAATCGAGGTCGTCCATGCCGAGGCAGTCCGTTATTTAAAAGAATTGCCAGCGAATGCGTTTGATGTCGTTTATATGGATCCTATGTTCGAAGAAGTGATTGAAGAGTCCAATAATTTCGAGGCATTGCGCTTAGCAGGTGAGCATGTTAATTTAACCGATGAATGGGTGCAAGAAGCGATGCGGGTCGCTAAAAAGAGAGTGGTGCTGAAAGCCCATTTTCGATCAGAATGGTTTAGGAAATATCATTTTCAGCAATACGAGCGAGTGACAGCTAAGTTTCATTATGGTGTTCTCGAAGTGTAGGGGCTTGTTTTTAGACAGGCCTCTATTTAACTAGATTGTAATAAGAAGGAGGCTCCAAATCCCATATGACGATTAACGAAATTAGAACCCCTTTTGAACTAGATTTACTAGCCAAGGCACAATCTTTGAAAACTACAAAGCCTCCGAGTCCGTGGGAACATGAAACGGTAATTGCTGCCAATGGTGTCCTAGCATGTGGATGGGATCAAGATGAAAATATTATCCTCATAAGTGGGTCTGGCTTTAGTGTCACTGAACCGATAACGGGTCTTCGTCTTCATCGAGAACGAGATAAGGAATTGACGGAGGACTGTGTCAGTGAAGACCGCTTAATTTTTCACTCTCCGATATCAAAAAAGCCTACCGCCATTTTTGGCTTGGAAGCGGGAGATGGGATACATGTGACACCGGATGGCTGGCAGGTTGAAGTCATTTACCCGTGGTGGCCACGTGCAACAGTAGTACTCGAGTATCTATTTACACCCCGTTATAGCTATTTGAACCATGCTACAGCTATTGATATACAGCGTTTGGATGGTGCTATAAAATGTGGGTTTTCTCCTTCCGGTAAACATGTAATGATTATGGGATCAGGTGGTGCCTTCATCTATTCAAGAAAAGAATGCCATTCAATATAGGAACTCAATTGATTTTTGTCCTATAATTCGAATGGTGCTAACAGATTTTAAATTAGTGCTTTACATTTTTAATGTAGAGTGCTATAATTGGAAACGTGCTATTTTAGGTGGCATATTTCAGTAATCTGGCATTCTGCTTTTTGTTTTTGTAGATACTTATTCACACTGGCGCATGCTTTGGGGCTGCAAGGACGCAAAAGATGGTAGGGTTTGCGTTGCTTAAGTTAGAGAGCACACAGTGGAATTTTACCGCGGTGATGAAACAACTATTGTTTCAAGATAATATTCCCCAGATGATTGGGTTGAGACTTTTACAATTTACGAAAATGTTACCTATAAATACTAAAGGGGTAGTTTCGCATGAGCGAGGCTGCCCCTTGTCTAATTGATGAACGCTGTCGCATGAGTTGCTGGCAGTTTTTTTGTTGCCAAAATTATGCTGGTATACATTGCCGTTTACTATGCTAGACAAATAAGTAATAATGAAAGCAAGAATTTTAGTAAAAGTCAAAATTCTATAGTTGAAAATCTGAAAAATCAAAAAGGTGAGGGAAGTTTATGGAGAAAATCAATACACAATCAGCAGATGTAATCACACAATTAACAAAAATGGCAGAAATGAAGAATGCAAGCATTGAGCAATTAATACCGTTTTATTGTCAGGAAAGACTTCTCAACCGTTTATCAACATCATCCTATTATGATCAATTTTACATAGAAGGGGATTTTTTATTCTTTACATTGGCTGAAGGAGTAGGGATGCCACCAAATGAACTAACGCTTACAGCCCAACAAAGCGCTTATCAAAACGACTTAGTTCAACAGGCATTTGCAGAAATTTGTTCGATTAAGATACCAGAGGACGGTGTTCAATTTTTCGAAAATGACATAGAAAGTATCATAATGGATACGAGTATTCACTTGAAAATACCAGCTACATTGGGCTCTATCACTACATACATAGAAGTAAAAATAACCTTTATAGAAAATCGAGTCGCACCACAGATCATTACTTCCCCATCAGTGCTAGACATGAAGCCAGCGGAGCTCTATACATATCCAATTGAATATTTAGTTGCCCAAGCCCTGCTTGACATTTACCAATATCCAGCTGTGACCTCAAAGGTCGTATTGGATATAGAGAGGGTACTACAAACACAACACATAGAAGGTCGTAAATTACAGGCTTATCTTGAAGAAATGCTTGATCAACATCGTCTGACATTAGAGGTAACACCTATACTAGAAAAAGGAATCGTTAAGCAATTTTTCGATCCCATATATGAAGCCATGGTGGCAGATGGAGAGTTTTTTAAACAATGGAATAGTAAGGAGCAAGCTTGGCAATAAAAATACTACCCTTGCGAATAATAATGAGCTGCACCCCAATTGTTAGATATGAGCTACTGAGGTAATGCAAAAAATCATTTCCAACGGTATCGCAATAGGGGATAATAAAGGTGATTTTTAAAGACTTCAACCACAACCCGTGCAGAATTGGCGATAATAATGAATTGTCTCCTTAACAAGCTAGGGTATATATAAACAAGCCGTTGGAGCATAATATAGCAGTTATCAGTTATAGTAAGACCCTGAACATACGTAAATATGGTTTTATAAGAGCATCATTCCTGAAAAGGATGATGCTCTTTATTTTTAATTTAGAATAGGAATTGGAGCAGATCGAGTCGAATAGAAAGCTCTTTATTCTTTATCAAATTACCAATGTGAGCTGATTGATGGTGTTAAATTACATTTCTTGAAACTCATTTCATTAAGATTCGTTCTATAAAATGGTACTAAAAAAAGGATAAAGAATATATTTTTGGAATCTAATCTAATATATTATTCCTGCTAAATAATACACGAGGTGAGTGTGGTGGCATTTGATAATAGAAAAACGACGTTCATTTATATGGTAAGGCACGGTGAATCTCCGTATGTTGGAAATGAACGGACAAGAGGGTTAACTGTGAAAGGACAATTAGGTGCTCAAAGTATAGCTGATGTGTTAAAGAGTGAAGGAATCGATATTATACTATCCAGTCCATATACTCGTTCAATATTAACTGTTGAGCCATTAGCTAAACAATTGAGTCAGGAAGTGATCGTTTGTGAAGAATTAAAAGAGAGAATTTTTTCTTCAGAAGAAAAGCGATTACCTGATAGTCAATTATTTCCGCTATTGGAGAAATCCTTCTTGGACCCCAATTTTGCAATAGAGGGTGGAGAATCGAATACCGATTGTCAAACAAGAGCTGTAAGAGCTTTAAAAGAGCTATTAATTACTTATGAGGGACAAAAAGTAGTAATAGGAACTCATGCATTAGTCATGACCTTGATGATGGGATACTTTCATGAAACGTACAATTTAGATTTTTTGCTACAAACAACCAAGCCGGATATATACAAAATGGAATTTAGGGGACAGCAATTGGTGGGTGTTAAGAGGCTAGGCATGTAGTAAGGACGGCTAATGCATGTGCTTAAAGTTTGGTTATAGAAATCATATGTTAATAGACCAGTTTAGATTGAGCAGTTGGTTTCCTGAACGCACAGGAAACCGACTTTTTTTGGCTTAATTTTATGTGCTAGATACATCTATCGTTGCCAATAGAAAACAACTATCATCGATAATTTTTTTATGATAAAAAATGTTCAAGCAGTTTTTCAATTTCTTCCAATGAATAAATAGAGAATTTTTTATTTTTATAGCTTATAGGGCCCTCATTTCTGTTCGTGTTCATTATGCCCTCCAATAGATTAATAGTTTAATTCAAAAATTTTTGGAGGTTACTGTGGTGACGCTACGAGGAAAGCTTTCCAAATCGCTCTTTAACGAAGTAGAAAGGTGAAAAATAATGTAAAATATTTGAAATAATTGCATGGATAATATATTCTAATATGGTAATCAATTACCAATTAATTGATTTCAAGGAGGTTATTTATGAAAATAACAGAAGGCTACGGCAAAGTGATGATAGATGATTTTGAATTTTATGGTGAAATGAAACAAGATAAATGTTCTAAATGCAAATGTAATTAATTATATTACGATGATTTTGATGCTTATTTTTGTCCTAAATGTAATAGTTGGACTGAATCAACATGTAGTGATCCTACTTGCAAGTATTGCTCTAGTCGACCAGAAACACCGTTAACTCGCATATAACGAAATTAAACTCGAGAACTTAACCAGCTTTCAATTTCTGTGATGGCGTGCTAACTTGGCCCTACAAGGAAGGCACACGGGTGGTGCTTTAATGAAAAGAGGATTTAACGTATACATAGATAAACTTAAAAACATTCCCAAATTAAAGTTTGGAGAGAAATCGAAATTCGAGAAATGCTGTTAAGCCAACATTTCATGGATTTTCCTTTGATTATTGTTTATACAGCTTTGATGTGTAAGTGTGTTTGCTGAATAAAAACCTGTATATTGACGCTTTAAAACTACATTTTCTATCGTTCCTATACTTCAATTATAGGGTCTTTAAGTGATAAACGATATTCAACAATCGGGAACATTTCTTTAATAAGGAATGTGAAGAATGTCCAACGTGCTGCTACGATCTTTACAATGAACTGAATTGTATTAAAAAGCAATTGTAAAAAAATGAAAAACCTTGCGCTTTCCATATAAGAGGGCACATGGTTTTTCATTTAGGTTTAATTCAACGATGAGTGGGTCCTGAGAAATAAAATTTTTAATTACTATATATTGGATTTCTTAAGCTTCATAAGGTAAATCTAGTGTTGTAATAATTGAGTCGTGACCAGTAACAATTAGCGTAGCTAGTAGAGCAAGAATTAATACTGTTTTTAATTTTTTCATTTGATATTCTCCTTTTAAGTATATTTAAAGGTAAAGAGGTGTTAGAAAATGAATATACAAGAGTTAGGAAATGTAATATATAATACTAGAAAAAACTTAAAGCTAACCCAAAAGCAGCTTAGTGATGGAATATGTACACAACCGACAATCAGTTTAATTGAGAAGGGTGAAATATTACCAAGCTTAGATACAATTTATTACTTATCTCTCCGTTTGAAAAAACCATTTTCTTATTTCCTCCATGTCTTGTTTATGAATAATTACAGTCAAGTCCACCAGCTGGTCATGTATTTCGAAGAATTGACAGCAAAACATAAATATGAGCAAATTTATGAAATTGCGGTAAAAGAAATCGCAGAACCCGTTGATCCATGGCTTAACCATTTCTTAAAATGGCAATTAAATTTGAGTTCTTATAAATTAAAGAAAATACGATTCAATGAAGTAATACGTAATTTAAAAGAGCTCCTATCAACAAAATACTCTGTGATATTAGATAAAGATTTTTTAAAGGAACGTATTTGTAATACTATTGCGTTTATCTATGCAACGAATAATGATTATAAATCCGCATTGGTTTACTATAATAAAATCAATTTAGAGCTACTTAATGAAACTTCACCAAAAATGAGCAGGGACGTTTATATATTAAGAGTTATTTATAATAAATCCAAAACTTTCTATGATATGAAGTCATATAAGGAAGCAATAGATTTACTACAAGAAGGGATTAAACGATCTGTCAAATTAGAAAATATGTCTTTTCTTGGTCACTATAATTATTATTTAGCAAAATGTTATGAACGTGTTGGAGAAAATAAGGATTTAATAAACACGCATTATAAGAATGCAGGATTCTTCTTTAAATTATTAAATAATTCTTTGTATTATCAAATTGTCTACCATGAGCAAAGGCACTTGTTCACATGATATGTATAAAAAATTGCTTCCCTATGAATCAGGTAAAAGGGGAGCTTTTTTTTATTTACCCACTCTTCATAATTCATATACCTCCTAGTGAAACATTCTTATATCCTATTCTTACCCATTTCTAAGGCTAAATGGGTAAATATAAGTATCTTTATATTTTTCACTTCAGATCGAAATGATTTTTTACAATATTTGTATTATTATGAGTACATCCTTAAACGCAAAGGGGGGAAATGATGATGAAAAAGCCATTATTGGTACGCAAATCAAAAATCTATGTTTATAATGGTTGATTTTTGAAGTTGCTGTAATCTGTAACTAGATACTTAATGTTATGGGTTACTGAGGGTGTTTATTTGCGTAAGTGAAAGTAATTATTTTAATAGTCTAGTTATTTGGTTGACAGGCTAAAAACATCAATAGACTAGAATTATATGACTCTGTCGTTATTTCATTAAAATTTAATTAGAAGGGTGTATGATATCATGGTTTTAAAGAAATTAGTACTTTCAGTTTCATGCGCAGTTATGACTTTCGGTTTAATAGGCACATCAACATCATTTGCCGCAGAGAAAAAGGATACTATTAGCTTAGAGGCGAGTCAAATTTCACAGTTTACACCAGAACAACAAAATATTGCAGATGAAGTGGTGACACAACTTCAAGCAATTAATGAAGTATTAATAGGGTTAGACACTGAGAAACAACAAGAAGATTTTTTAGGTGCACTATTTGACCCTAATTTTAGTACAGATCAATTAGATAGTAATATTGTATTAGCAGAAAATGCTAAAGAAGTAACGGTTTTAAATGACATGTTTGAAGAACTTGGATCTCCTGTTCATTTTTCAGCAGATGTCAAATCTGTTATAGTAGAGGAGAATGGTGATTTAGTTGCTATTAAAAAATCTGGGGAAAATGAAATTATGCCATTAGGTTTTTGGGGAGATCTTTGGGACGACATAAAGGTTATAGCTGGTAAAACTTGGGATATAGCTAAATGTGGAGCTGCCATTACAGCAGTATTTGTTCCAGGAGCGGCTGCCTATAAAGCAATTAAAGGATTAGGCGGAGTTAAAGCTACTGTTCAATTATTAGCTAAAGCATCAACTACTAGCGATTGGTTAGCAATTGGTGGAGGAGCGGCTGCTGAAATTTTAGGTATCGATGGAGTTCAAACCTATTGCTTTGAATAAGAGAGGTGTTTAAATGAAGAACCCTAGGACCTCGCAAAGTGGAATTTTTGATCCAATTAGTCATGGATTCATGTCATTATTAGTTTTTGGGATGCTATTTATTGCTTTAATGATTGCATTGAATGGACCTATTACTTTTGATACGCTTATTATGCCGGCTGCTTTTATTTACGTAGTAGTTCGAGTGATAGAATATGTGACAATAAAGAAGACTAATCATGTTCCGCGCTGGTTAGTACTGGGATCTTTTGGAGTGGCTGTTCTAACAGCTATTGGCATGACATACTGGATCATTTAAATACTTAGAATTTTTTTAAACATAAGGCACTGTTAAATTTTAATGTTGTTTTATCTGGTATAGATGAGCCCTTACAATCGATTTTTCCTTATTTTTAAAAATGCCTTTTTGTGGTATTAATATATATTTGAAACTAAATGGTTAAAGTAGTCGTATAAGGTATTATAGATTAGAGGAGGTCGGAAAAATGGATTATACTAAAATCTATAATAAAGAACTGATTGCCTTAGTAAAAGAGAAAATAAAGTCCGACGGTGAAATTAAAGCGGTGAAGTTTGTGAGAGAGCAAACCGATATGTCCTTAATACAGGCAAAAAAATTTGTGGATTTTTGTAAAGAATAGACATAAAATTAGAGTCACTAAACTGTGGCTCTAATTTTTATTAAAAGTATCTTCAATAGTCATTGAACTACTAAATAAAAAATACGACAGTGTCCACTACGATATGTTTCTGTCATTTTTTGTACCTTCATTGCTATGACTATCTACAAATAAAAACCGCTGTAAGTAAATGATTGAGGTATTTACAAACAACTCCTTTAAAACGATTTATCCAATGTTTTAAACGTGCATGTAGTCGGTTCACAAAGAAAAAGAGACTTTATTAAACAGAAAATTAGTCCAATTTTGATGCAGAAATCGATACTCATAAAGGCGATGGGTGGATGCACAGTTAATGCAGCCAAAAGTTAATACGCATTACTACATAAATTTACTTTGCGTTAATCTGCATTGTGCATTGTAAAGAAAAATGAAAAACCCCAAAAGCTGCATAGAACAGGCTTTTGAGGGCTTTGTAGGGTACATATTACAAAATAAAAAAATTAGTCCGTGAAACATTAAATAAATGACAAAAGTATTGATTTATCAACGTTTACACGGACTTTTATATTAATTAGCCCCACTGCTAGCCCCAGTTCCGTATTCCAAACTTCTACTGAAAACTTCCACTGCTTGTTCTTCTAACTCTTTCATTACATGGCCGTAAATTTCATAAATCATTGCTGGAGTATTTCCTAAGCGCTGAGCAATTGCTTTTACGTTCTGTCCGCTATTTAATAAAATTGTTGCATGGGTATGACGTAAACCATGAAAAGTAATTTTTGGTTCACCATCATTGTTTAATATACCAGCTTTTAAAATCGTATCTCTAAACAATTTATGAATGGCAGCACCATGCAATAGATTATTTGATTTATTAATAAATACAAATAACTGATTGTCAAATTGTTTGCCATGTTTCAATAAAATTTGTTTACACCATACTTGATATTTTTTTAATTGATCAATTACAAGATCATCAACCAAAATTCTTCGATAACTATTTTTAGTTTTAGGGGTACGTGTACCAATATCATCACGTGTCCGTTCAATTGTAATTATATTATTTTTGAAATCTATATTTTCCCACTGTAAGCCACAAATTTCGCCCTTGCGCATACCTGTGTAGACAGCTACCAATAAAAAAGTATAACTAGTAATGTCTTCATACTTTTTTGCTGTGTGGAGAAATATATTTAATTCTTCAATGGTTAAATAGTTGTAGGTTTCTTTTGTTAATTTAAATTCGTCTTTTATAACAACTTTTGTAAAACGGTTGCGAATAAGTAATTCTTCTTCGACAGCTGCATTAATAGCAATTTTAAAAATTGAATGAAATAAATAAACTGTACCAGGTTTAAATTTTTGCTCCAATATATCAATAAAAACCCTTTGATACGTTATACGATCTAACTTTTGTAGTTTATAGTGGCCAATTAGTGGCTTAAAATGGTTTTTTACCGCTAATTTACGTTGCTTCATCGTAGTAACTTTCCACTTGTTTTTATTCATTTCAAGCCAAGTATCTAGCCATTGCCCAACAGTTAAATTATCATATTCTATATGCTTTGTATCGCCTTGTAGTGTTGCAGCTTTTACTTCTAGTAGGGCTTTTAAAGCTGCTTTCTCTGTTTTAAAGCTGCTTTTTTTCTTTTCTTTTCTACTTCCAGCTGCATCATAAAATTTGTGACGATACATCCACAGTTTTTCGCCTTTGACATTGTAATAGTAGTATATTTCTGGTTCTTTTTTTGATTTAAATAACTTCATTCACTTCAGTCCTTTCCAGCTTGGCAGCGCGTAAGTCTGAAGAATATAAACGAAGTAATGTAGTAATTTTTTTCGATAACTACATAAATATTATAATAGTTGTTATAACACCTTTGCAAATTGAGGTTTTTGGATTTGTTTAAATTGTTTACAAAAAAAGCCTTCTAAAATGTAAAATATTTGTTTAAATGTTTGAATAAACTACGTCCATTCACTTATAATTTAATAGGCGAACGAATGTTTTTAACTTTGGGGAAATCAATATTGGTAATAAAAGTTAAAATTTGTTTCCACCTCCCAAGTTTTATAATAATATCTTAATTAAAACTAAGTGGATTAGTATGTTAAATGCTGACAAAGGTAAAGAAATGATGTTGGAAATATTAAAAAAATTAGAGGCGCTACCTTTATATTGTGAAGTGTGTGAGGAACTAACGGAGATCACAGAAAAAGATATAGAACAAGTTCAATTTAACTGGGTTTTAGAATGTCAAAAATGCAATTAACTTACATCTTTTTTAAGGTATTTCTTTTTTTGATTATTAAATAACTTTATTATTGTTAAATTTAAACTAACTAATATTTAAATATTACTTCTAAATCAATATTAAAACCACCTATCAAATTTATGATTGGGTGGTTATTTGATTTACAAGAAATTTTACCACAGCATTTTTAGTTAAGAGCTGTATTTAGGGATTCGCCTACATTGGCGAATCCCTTTATTTCTTATTCTTAGTTTTTAACTGGATTCTTTTCTTTCTGACTTTGGTAATGCTGATAATATTTTCCCCTTTTTCTCAGCTTCTAATTCCTTCCGATAATCTTCTAGTTCAGCTTCAATCTCAGCATCTATACCCTTATCTTCAATAGTAGCTGCCGTTTCATTAGAAGTCTTAAAAATCGCTTCAAGTTCATCCATCAATTTCTCACGTATTTCACGATCCAAATTCATATAGCTTCGCATGATTGCAATTTCTAAATCTGTGAGTTTGTTCTTTTTAGCTTGCTCATCTAGGGAAAATGTTTCTAATGTAATAAACATTTCCCCTTTACCAGTCCTTAACCAGTTTTCACTAATGTTAAATTCTCGAGAAATGTCTTTAATAATACGATCCGTTACAGTTTTAGTTTTTTTTCTTTCTATGTCTGATAAAGAACCTTGTTTTAATCCAATTTTTAAGGACATTTCACTTTGTTTAAGCTTGAGTACTTTTTCTCTTAGATATTTTATTCGCTCATGAATATCTAAATTACTATACAAAATCTTTCCTCCTTCCTATATAGATTATTCTCATCATATCAGCAAAAAATCGGATAGTCTATAAAATGAAATAGAAAAACATATTGATTAAATAGATTATCTATAATAATATATAGTTTATCCGATAATGATGAAAGGAGTTAGATAGTAGATGGATATTATTTTAAACATTAAAGATAAACCTTCATTTGAACGTATGGTGCATTTGTTGGGGACTTTAACAGAAGAACAACAACGTTCAATTGAAAATTACATCAAAGGTTATGAATCGGGTATTCAGGCTGGTATTTGTATTGGTAAAGCACAGAAAAATGAATTAAATGAAAATAAGATTTTAGTTTAGTGATATTGCAAGAAACATATTTGTAGTGGGTGTGGACTATGGGCATATCCTTAAATAATTACGTTGAAGAGAGGAGTCTAGAATATGCAACCAACAATCGTTGAACCACCATTTAATAAACAATCAGCTCAGAAGTATGTAAAAAAAAAGTTGGATGAAGCACTGCATGAAGCTTTGTGGGAGCTATGGTATATCGATGCAGATAAACTGTCTGCACTTACATGTATGTCAAAAAGATGGTTGGAGGATGAAATTTTTTGTGATGTACGGATGCGAGCGATTGAAGTTAGAAAAGTAAAAAAGCGTTGGTGGCCTGCAAAAGAGGCACGTGATGTAATGAAAGAAATTACAAGTGAATGGTAATAGTTGATGGGATTTTAAATTATAAGCTTGGCAGCGCGTAAGAATTGAAAATCATATTATTGCTATTTATTTGAACTTTCCAAGCGAAATATTAAAAAACGTGGGAGAGGTTCCTTTATTGCTTAGAGAAGAGGTATTTTCGATAGCAGGTTAGTAAAAGGAAACTGATGAAATGGTGTAACGAATGGAATAATTACAAAATTGTTTTAGAGGATAGGACATTAAATTTTTTAAAAATATCAAAAATTGATGATGGATAATGAGGGTCCTAGGAAAGTACAGAATGTACCCTATTATTGATGAGGACTATTAAATTTTAAAGGGAGGAATATTGATGCAAAGGTTAAACCAAATTAGATCATTTATCGATATGGTTTTACAGGTACAGCAAGACTTCGAGGAACATTTTAAGACCAATCAAGATGTCTATTTTTTCAACCTCAATCCGCGTTTTGTTAGAATACAACAGGATCTTCAGACGGAAGCTCTAAGAATAGGCATTATCAGTATTTCTAAAGATCAAAATAATAAAATTGGCAATGTTTTACTCACAAAAGAAGCTTTTTTGGCCATTACAACTAAAGACCAGCAACAGCCCTGGTTTAAAGAAACAACAAATGAAAATTGGCTAATTGAACACTATAAAGTCACTATCGATGGGATAGAAATGTGGAGCGTAGATAGTAGACAAAGAGAAACAGTTTAACTATAGAAAGGGGCATTAGTTTTGACTCTACAACAATTGCTGGAAGGTCATCAAGGAATTGTTTTCGTGAATGATAATAAAGCTTTTACAGATAGTCGGATTATTGCAAAGGTCTTTCAAAAAGGGCATGACAAGGTTTTACGCGATATACGAAACTTAAAATGTTCAGAAGCTTTTCGTCTCGCCAATATTGGCGAGGCGGATTATGTAAATGGACAAGGGCGAAAAATGCCTATGTATGTCTTAACATTTGATGGATTTGTTATTTTGGCTATGGGTTATACAGGCGAAAAGGCAATGCAATTCAAAGAACTTTACATAGCCGCATTTAATCATACACATCAATTACTAGCTAATCGACAAAATACTTTGCTCTTTAATGAACAACAAATTATTAGTAGTGCTGTAAAAGAGAGGATATCCAATCTATATCCAAATCTATCACCCCTTGCTAAGAGAAAATATTTTTCTGCTTTATATAAGGCACTGAAGGAACAATTTCAAGTGTTGTCCTATAAAGATATTCCAAGGAGCTCATTGGCTGAAGCATTGGCAATTATTAATAATTGGGACCCGCCAAAATTGGGGAGTCCCCAAAAAATTAAAGAGATTCAGGATATTGAATATACCGAATAAAAGGGGGTTGTCCAATGAAGAATGGTAAAAAATTAACAGTCTCGCAACGTCAGCATCTTCAATCATTGGGGTTAGATCCGAATGATTGGCTACTTAGCAAAAAAACAAATGTTGAATGGGTAATTGTCGAACGTAGTTCTGGTAGAGCACAGGTTATTCCTGCGCCTTAACAATGGGAAGGTGTGAGGAATTGTTAGATGTAGTGTGTTTTCTCATAATTTTAATCTGTTGTTTTTATTTATATTTAATTTAAAAAGTTAGGAGAGTTAAATATGCCAGAATCAAAAAAAGGTACGCTCGTTTCATTAGTGACAATGACATTTTCAGATGGAATGGTCCATAGGGTGGGTTTTGTCGTTTCCAAACGTAGAAGACATGGGGATTTGACAAAAGTTGTACAGCAAACAGCTGCTATTAAGAACAGTAGTTTATCAAGGTATGGACAATCCTTATTTGATGCATGTTTTAAAGGTTGGTAGTGTCCTAGATACAACATAAGAGTGTGGAAATATAAAGCAAAATCTTTAGTATTTCAATTACTTCTATTTTTCACAAGGAGGGTTGTAACTGTTGAAATGGCTAATCGAGAAAATAGAGAAGAGTTAATTAAATGGGTACTTGATAAATGTTTTCAAAAGTATTTTGAAATGGCGTTACAAGCTAATGCTAGCCATTTACCTAGCATGACTAGTCGTTGGAGCGATACACCGGCTCATTCTGGCGGTCTTCATAGCTCTACGGAATCTACAGCAATCAAAAGAGCTTCAGCAGCTGAATGGGTAGAAGCATTTCATTCAAATTTAGAATGTCTGCCAGAGTTACATCGGAAGTTGATTCAGCTTAAATACTTATCAAAAAGTTCTGATGGTAAATATTTAAGTGACGACTTAGTTTACACAGAACTGAATTTAGGTCGCTCTGCCTATTATCTTTTAAAAAAAGATGCACTTTATTGGTTAGGACTTCAACTTGCAGATGATACGGTTATCCAGAGTGAATAATGGAAAGTCAGTTATACAGGAGGAGTTACATGAAGGTAAAAGCAATGCTAATAGTCTTGGGATTATCCTCACTATTTTTCCTTAGTGGATGCGGAGAGAATGAAGAAAAAGTATCGGTAACGTTTCTTCAATTAGAGAAACAGAATGATCAAGCATATGCAATTTTTGCAGATGATACAAATAAGGTTTATTACAAAATGAAGATTAACAGATACGAATATGACCATTGGAACATTGAGGAAAATCCCCTTTTAGAGGATCTCGAGATACAAAAAATATCTGATGTTTTGGGTTTGATTTCTTGGTATGAAATTAAGTTCGATGATAAATGGCATATATTTTATGAATTTTGAAGAAGAGAATATGTAAAAGTGAGGTAGCTCAAATACTTCAGTAATGCAGTATCAAAAGGAGAGTAGCAATGTTTCAACGATTTTTTCGTAGTCCAATACCAGAAAATCCTATTATGACGTATCAATGGCTAGGTGATGAGAGAATCTACCACCCCTCAATAGCTGATGTAACGTACATAAAATCGTACTTAGAAAGGTCACAAAAAATTGATCTTATTACTCGTAGTGAGTAACACTTTATGACATAAAAGCAAAGGGGAAAACAAATGAACTCAGTAGATGAAAACGGACAGCTACTTTTTGTGGATACTTTTGATAGAACTTCCAATGCCCTTGTCATTGGAAAAGTGGGGAAAGGTGCAGCCTTTCATTTGAGAAAAACGTTTTTTGACTCTTTAAATATTGTGCCAATTCCATTCAATCTTTATGTCAGTGGAGAAATGGGGACAGGCTATAGAGAATTACAACTATTTCTCCCTGCACCAAAGAATCAAAATAACCTGTTTCCTAGAGTATTAACCTTCCAAGAAGAAATGGTATCGATACTACAAAATCATCAAAAAAAATTACGACACAATCACTATTTAGCAGAAAGAGAACTTTATCAAAATATCTTTGGATTAATGTGGTGAGGTGACGTAATGACACATTTTGAAGCAATGGAAGCATTAGGACAAGTCACAATATACGATGTATTAGAAAAAGATGAAAAAGATCAACCAACATTTATTGTCGGTGACAAGGTATATGTTGCCACTACACCAGAAAGTGATTATGAGGCATATACGTATATAGAAGCTTACTGCCCAATTGTTTTAAAGAAGCCTGGGGAGATTGAGGAGATTTTACCTAAAAATCAGTATAGGGTCAACTTTGCTGGACAGTTGCAAATTATGCGAGCGAATGAATTAACATTTTAAAAGATTAAAAGCTGAACAGGGGACATTAAATTATTTAGTGTTCCTCATTGGGTTTTTAAATATAAAAAGGGGGTTCTAATGAAGTTGAGCGAATCTATCAAAACAAAAATTCAAAAGTTACTCACTTTAGCAAAAGATGCTACGGATGAAGAGTCACAAACGGTTATGTTACACGCAAGAAGGCTTATGTTGAAACACAATATTCAGGAATCAGAACTTGTTTCTAATTATGTAAATGATAAAACAGTGGTTAATGAAAGAGTATATAGAAATAAATTAATTTGGTGGCATAGAAGATTGGCACAAATTATTGGCCGTCACTTTAGATGCAGCTACTACCGAAATACAATAGATTCTTATCAAGCAGAGATTCGTTTTGTTGGTTTAGAAGAAGATGTACAGATTGCTGTAATGATTTACAACTTTGCTAGGGCATCTATTCATTACCATTCTAAAGCTTTTTTACTAAGACCAGAAATCAAAAGAAAATGGAAAAGAAAACATCAATTCAAAAATGATTATATTGAGGGCTACCTTGCAGGATTAAATCGGAAATTTTTAGAACAAAACAAATCAGAATCATTGGAGCTTATAGTCGTCCAAGATCCATTAGTAATTCAATATAATAATTCGCTTTCTTTAACTTCTCTTGATCTACCTTCACCAAAGAAAGCTGGTGATGATGTAGCTTGGCGGAACGGATACAACGATGGGAAAAAGTTTGAAAGTGGACGAGAAATGATTGAATAAAAAAATTGAATTCAGGAGGGGAAACGTTGAAATGGCGCACTAAAAGGTGGCTATACCAATACAATAGTCGTTTGGGAGAGTTAGGTCCAATCGTAATAATACCAGTTTGTTTTCACTTATTCTTCCTTATAGGTGGGGTGGGTACTTTATTTTTAATCTTAATAGCAGTGATAAAAGGTGAAGCACCTATCAGTATCAGTAATTATGTAATGGGTTTATTTATTCTTAATGTATCACTTTTATTTATAGGTGTTGTATTTCCCTATAGATTGGAACTTATAGCTAAACATCATTCTTTTAAAAAAATACCAGTACTTAAAAATTTAAATACAATTAAAGAGTTTTTAGAAAACAGACATTTCATTTTGAGATTCATTTTGAGAGAACAAGATCTAGAAAAAATAGAGGGTTCTTTTCTAGAGGAACATAATTATCCAATTACAGAAAAGACCGTTAAGCATTACGAAATAGAAATTGAGCATATCTGTGAAATCATCAAAAATAAAAAACAAGTTGAATTAGCAATGGTGGAACATGCAGCTTTAAGAGCAAAAGAAATAGCAAAGTAAATAGCTGAGAGCATAGAAAGGGATGAAGATGCCCATATCCATGCCATTAAAACAAGAGAAGCAGAAATTGCTCGGGAATGGACTGAAGTTTATTTAAAAGATTAAAAGTTTAACAGGGGACATTAGTTTGAAAGTGGACGGGAAATGATTGAATAAAACAATTGCAATAATGTCACAAGGAGGGGGAAACAATGAAATGTCGCACTAAAAAGCTTGGTGAAGGGGGAAGGAATCATGGACTTAATATTATTGCTGTTGCTGTTTTTCCCATTGATACCATTAGGTTTATTTTTAATTAGTATATCTGACTTTGCAGTATTAGATTTTTTCGAACGGTTACATATAACCTTCAAAAATAAACGATGTAAGTTATTTAAGGACTATAACTATTTATTAAAAGTTTTCGAAAGTACAGATAGATCTCTTAATGAGGATGTTAATGATTTTAAAACAATTGTAAGAGAATCTGGACTTGAAACTAATTATAAAACACTATTCCTGAAAGATGTTTTTGATAAATATGGTCCTGAGTTAGAAAAGTCAAAGCATCAATTAGAGTATATGCAATCTGGAGATAAAAGGAGTATTAATAAAACAGTAATATTGGAGAGTGAAAAAATTATACGTGAGAATGTTGAAAAGATTTTCTATCAAATGATATTAGATTTCGAGAATTATCAACAAGAGATTGCTAATAAAGTCAAAAATGAAGCAAACAATTTACTTAATGAATTTTAGTGAATAGGTAGAAAAAGGTGAATGAATTGGTCCAATTATGAGGATTAAAAGCTGAACAAGGAACATTAAGTTATTTAGTGTTCCTCATTGGGTTTTTAAATATAAAAGGAGGTTCTAATGATGTTAAGTGAAGATACATTAAAAAAATTAGGGTTCATAGCAGCATATGAGTTTTTATTTGGTACAGATGAATATATGGTGGCTGAATCTGTTACAGATGCTGTTGGGGAATATTCTGAGTGGCAAGAATTTAAAGAAGAAAACGACAAAAAAATAGAAACATACAAACAAATTTTTATCAATTCTTTTAACAAAGTGGCCACTATTGATCTTTCCTCTGCCACTACATCCTATTATAACCCTTTAGAATGTTCAAAAGGAGGAATACTGATGAATACAGAATTTGCTTATAAAGTATCACCAGCAGCCAAATTAGCTCATGATGCAGAGGGGAATGCTGCACCTGCATTTGTGAAAATCAAGATAGGCGTTTCTGAAGAATATGCAACGACAAAATATAATGAAGCACAACTTAGACTAATACCTTTTGTAGCTAAACAAGCAATGACATCTGAATGTCATATACAACCTATCTCGATAGAGGTATATGAGGCGGAACATAAAGAAGAATAACAGCACAATAGAAAGATATTGTTCGGAAAGGAGGTCTCAAATGCAATTTGAAATGGGTTATTACGTTAATACAAATGGTGAAATATTCTATTTTCACTGTTTAGCAATTGACACTGAGACACATCAAGAGCGAGTTGTTTATATGGATTCTAACAGGGTAAATCGGATTGAAAATAAGTCAGTATGGTCAGAGCAGTTTAAACGCTGTGAAAGTCAATTAAATGCTTGCCAACAATTTCAACGCAACAAAACATTTCATGAATAGATAATCGAAAGATATTGTTCAACAAATACATATAAACAATTGGAGGTAACAAGTATGAAAACAATTGATAAACAAGCAATCTTAAATGTTCTAAACGGTTTAAAGGTAATCGAACAAAACGGTGGAGAAGATGCTTATATTCTTGTTGAAAATAATGCAGCTAATCATGAAAAGTTAAATGCTGTAGGTGTACCAAGTGAAGCAATTAATAAATATGGCGATGATGAAACATTTTGTATTTTAGCATTAGCATTTAGCGAGGGCTATGCCAACGAGTTAGAGTATAGCAAGTTAGTTCTTAGACCAGATAAGTTCGCTGTATATGAGTCTACTTTTAACGAATTCAGCTTACATGATACTTATAAAAGTGCTTTAGACGAGTATGAGGCAACTAAGGAATCGATCATGGAAGAGAGCTTGTCTGGAGATGAACAGGTATATGTTTTAGAAGTTAAAAAGGTAGCTTGCATTGTTGATGATAAGGATAGAGAAGATGATCCAGCAGAAAAAGGTTTTGACGGATGGTGCAAGTGGGAAGAAACTGATTTCGATAAATAAAGATTACTGCACAATCTGAGGATATTATTCATTTGAAAAGGAGAATGAAAATGGGAATGTATACAGGATTAAGAATGAAGGTAACGGTTAAAGATGAGTACCGACAAATGATTAAGGAAATTAATGAAGGAGCAGATTGGAGCGATTTTGAAGAACAATTTCCGTTTTTAACATCCTATGCGAAACAGGATAGAGCCGAATTTATTCCAAGAGGTGGAGTATGCTATATGCCATCAAGATGGGAAACTGGTGAATACCCTAACCAAGTTGCTACAGATGGGTTTGAAAGAAATATTGATATAGAAACTGGTTATTGGACATTTCAATGTAGTTTAAAAAATTATGAGGGTGAAATTGAACAATTCTTTAAAGAAGTTTTACCCAAAATTATTAGTGAAGCTGAACATATTGAATATCGATATGAAGAATGGGGATCAAGCGTTTTGTATGAATTAATCAGTGGTGAGGTTAAAAGAATTAAAAAGTAATAGTAATTTTGATGATTACTGAATATTTGAAAGATGTTGTTCAGTAACCATTCTGGTGAGTAATGGGAAGGAGGGAATTAAGTGGGGGCTACTACAGTGGTACTTTCAATTTCTGCGTTGATATTTACCTTATGGGTTGTATTCTTCGGAGATATTACTAATTTCGAAAAAGTTAAGCAGTTATCATACAACTGGATTGCATTCGTTGTTTTAGTTTTAATGTTTTTTGGAGGTTTTTTCTATGCCTTAAAAAGAAAATAATTAAATGTGCTTTATCTACTGAACAATTTGAGTATATTATTCCAGAACAGATAGGGGAATCAAAGTGTCCTATAAAGAATCATCACATAAAAGTAAAGAACGTAGAGATAGACTTTCTAAATATATAATTATAATACTTTTTATACCTTTAGTAGTCTATATGGTTTTCTTGCTATTCGAGTATGATTACTTAAAAAATGAGCCTTTTATCGAGAAAGACTTAGTATATATAGAGAAATATAGCCAATATGGACGCCTGTACTTAATGTTCGAAAGTATTGAGGACGAGAAATACTACGGCATTAAGGTAAGTGGATGGGATTATGACCATGTCAACTTAAATAGCAATGAAAATTTAAAATTGCAAACTAAAGGGCATGGAAATTTTAAGGAAGTTCTGTTTATGGATGAATGGACTAAACTACGTGAGATTAATAATTATGCAAAAACAAAATAACCATACTTAAATGACTAAGAACAACGGAAGGAGGAGCAGGAAGATGAATGTAAAAGTAGTTGATGGTATTCAATTTTTTGACAAAGAATTAGAGTGTTTAAACAAGTACGAGTTTGAATATGTGCATGATCCGAAGAAAAAAATGACTGCTTCTTCTTTAGTTACATACTTATTACTACGCTCACTTTGTGATGAAGTGGGCCTTATTTTGGAGCAAGATTTAAATTTAAAGGAAGAATGCGAAAAACGTAATCTTCCCTATAGTTCGATACATAATGGTTATCATCGTCTTTTTGACATTGGTTTAATAAACATTGACCGAATAAATGGTCGTACATATATTCAACTTCCAATAGTGGCTGCTTATGTGCCTACTGCAAAAGATCCTAAGATACCTGGTTACTTCTATGTACCAAAAGTTATTTTTAGTAGCAACTTTTTAAGAGGGTTCATTAAAGCGCGTGATGTACGCGGTTTATTAGGGTTACTTGACCTTATAAATGGTCTTTATAGGGAGTATTCGCGTAAGCGTAGTACATGGTTAAAACGCAAGAAAACCACGTTGTTTAAAAAATTCCAGCAGTCTAAGAAGGTATTTAACAAATGGCTGCAACGTGTACTCTATGGCCAGAATAGTTTGATTCAAGTTAAACAGGAAGTAGATGGTTTGTATGAATTGAAATTTACAGAAGCAGCTTTCAGAGAAAGAAAGCAAGATCCGGAATTTGACCAATTCCAGGCATCAGCTCACAATACATTGTCATCTCTATTGAGATCAAGTAGTGTACGTTATACAAAAGATGAATTACAAGACATCCAGTTTGCTTGCAAGCAAGAAGTCATTACGCCAATGTATTATGCTGTTGAGGCGAATGAAAAAGCTATGTCCACGGTGAAAGCTGTCATGGCAGATATTTTAAGCGTTAGTGTACGAGAGCTTGAACGCCAAACTAGCAATGTTAAAGTGCTTGGGGCATTTTTCCGTAAAACTTTAAGGCTTCAGACAAAACGTATTTTGCAAGAAGAGCAGCCATTACGCTATCTCATTGCTAGTTCATACAAAGACGCAACTTGGGATGTTCCTGAGCAGTTTCAATAAGTGCCTTTTCTGAAAAAATCATTCAGAAAGGGCTATTTGTCATGAAGAAATACATGCACATGTACAATGTCCAGCTAAAATAATTTAAAAAATAGAATAATTTGTTGGCAGCACCAGGAAAAAGTTTGGGTGCTGTCTTTTTTATGGATTTTTAATCTAATTCAAGCTGTGGAATAGTGGGATTTTAAAAACTAAATACATTTAATTCTGTGGATGATTTTTTTCGTGGGTTACCTATATTGAGGATAGTTGAAATGGTTGTGTGAATGAACCATTTCTTTTCGTCATTTTTAGCGGATAAACCATTTGCGGAATCTAATAAGTCGTGAAAGCCTTGCTATCACTGGATTTGTAAGCAGTGTAATTGCTCTCTATTAATATATGAGTACTATATTGATTACTATGCAATGTTTTTTCTCTATCTTTTTTTCTATTATACTTTCCTCATCTATGATGATGTTGTCGAAGTTGGTTATGTTTTTCTTTCTATCAAGGAAAGAATGAAAAATCTTTAAGTTATAAATAATGCCTACCTTTTCTTATAAAACATACAAAAAATATAGATTCTCAATCTTAAACGAACAGAACAAAGCATAATTTTTATTTGTTATAATTTAAGTAATATATATAAAAGAAGTAATAATGTGGATTAACTAGAACAGCTTCTACATAGTCACAGTTATCCGTTCCATTTTTAAGCTAAAGAAAGTAGGAGATGTATATGTATGAAAGACTTTCAGCAGATGAAAGAGAGAAACGATTATCTTTACTAACCGGAGAACAACGGAATTATTTAGAGAACGAAATGAAACGTAGTAGAAAGACTGTGTTTGAACGTTTAATGAGAGATGAAAAAATAACAGCACTTAAATCTGTAGATATAACACTAGAGGATAATGAGAGAAATGTAATAGACTGGATGATAACTGATTATGATGATTTTGGTCCAGGGAATTATATTGGTCGTTGTGCTTGTAATCGAAGGCTGCGGTATATGTTTACAGTAGAACATCAGAAAACGCATAAAAAACTTCAATATGGTAAGGATCATTTAAGCATATTTTTAAATATAGAAGTGAAAGACGTAAATGGAATAATAAAAGAATTAGATGACATTGATTATGAACTAGATGTACTCTTGTGGAAAACAAAGAATAATGAGTACTACCACGAATACTATGAGAGAATCCCTGATAAAACAGTAGTTTCTGAAAGCATTAAAAAGCATATTGAATTAAATCTTCCATTTTTAGACCCACAAATTAATCGTTTGAATAAATATTTTGAAAAACAAATGGAAGCATTAGAGGAAGAAAAACGTAGAATTCAGCGTGAGGTTGAACTCGAAAAACGTAAGGAAGAAAGTAGCCGAATTGAAGAATTACTTGAAGAAAAGAAAAAAATTGATGCTAATTTAGAAGCTGGAAAAAAGAGTAAACAAGAAACTGAATTTAAAAGACAACAACAGGAAAATGAACGTATAGAAAAATTGTCACAAGAGCAACGGGTGAGAGATGCTAAGTCAGTAAAAGCACAGCTTGGGTATCATGCTTCCTTTGATGAAGTAGCATATTCACTTGTATTGAACGGTCTACATAGTGCCGTAGCGATTAGCCGTATTATGGCCAATGATTTTGGGTTTGATAAATGTCTGTCTGTAGGCACAATTCAAAGGCCGTTCATATATTTTGATGTATTACTGGCTTTGAAGAAACAAGTGGATAAAGGAAATTTAATTATGGATGAATCATCAAACATAGTGGATTGTATTTTCTATGTGAATCCTTACCATGAGGAAGATAGAAGGAATGAAACTGAGAAATTGGAACAACAAACGTTATCTCTGTTTTAAATGAAGTGTAATGGAGGGCATCACAGATTGTAACTTGACCCACTTTATTAACCAAATTGGTCAGAATTATAGATGAAGTTAGTTAATTGGCAATTTGCGCTTATTATAAGCGTTATTTTGCGATATAAGTAAATTTAAAAAACCTAGTTTCTCTCATTAAAATTGAGAAATTGGGCTTTTATCGTTACTCCAGAAAAGCCCCCGATTGTTGAAGATCGATTTTCAATTAAAGGTTCTGTAATTGAAGTATAGGAACAAAAAATGAAGTATTAAATAGTCAAATAACACGCTTTTCATAATCTTGAAAAGTAAAAAGCTATATAAACAATATTCAAAGAAAAATTCAAGTAATGTTGGTGTCACTTTTGGAGATAAATTGTACTCGTTTTTGTTGATTTGAAATAAAGTTGCGATGTTTATAAAAAAGATACGATGTTTAAAATAAAGTTGCGATGTTTGTAAAAAAGTTACGACGAAACACCCCTTTAGATTTTTTTTGATCTAAAGGGGTGTTTTTATGTCTAAAAGAGCGAGAACATCGGAAACTGAGAAATGGATTAAAGAAGATCGAGGCACCGGTATTGGTTCGGAGTATAAACCTTGGCTAAAAGTCCAAGATATTTCATCGTTAGGTAGGTCCACACGTCTAAAAGGCATTAAAACCGATAGGCAGCATGAATTTCTATCAGATTTGGAACAGAATTACTTTTATTTACGGAATATTATGATTATGTTGTCGGTTTACAATTTCCTTTATTGCCGTTGGAAGAAATGATTGTCATTGCAGATGAATTAGGTCTTAAACATCCTACAGACCCAAAAACAAATAAACCAGTTTTGAAGTTGTGATGACAACGGATTTTTTATTAACAGTAGACAAAATGATTGGATAAGTGTGTGCATGACTATTATTTAATATACAAAAAATACCAACTATATATTTCCTTATAACTATCTGTGTAAATAGTGGTAATATGTATTGGATGTCTTTGGAGAGATATCAAAAATATATATATGTTTAGGAGTGGAATGTAATTGAGGTGTTTTTTGGGGAAAATATTAATTTGCACCATAGTACTTACGCTGTTTATAGCATTTATTCCTTTTGAGAATTTTGTAAGTGCTGCTGAAGTACAGTCAGACAAAATTGCACAGAAAGGAAAAGAAAAATTTGAAGTAGCAGAGGAACGTACTGAAACCTCTAAAACTTATAACAATTTAGACGGCACCTATTCAACAGAAATTTATGAGTCACCTATTCATTTTAAAGATGATAAAGGTAACTGGAAAGATATTGATAACGAGCTTCAAAAACACAAGAACGATGGCAAAGGTCAATATAAAAATAAAGCCAATAGCTTTGCTGTAACTTTCGATGAGAAAATTGAAGATGAGACGAACAACGTACAAGTGATAGATGGTCATTATAATCTGGATATTGGTCTAAAGGAAATTGAACAAAAAGGTGAAGTAACCCCTGCAAAAGAGGTGGTTGGGGTTGCTACAGATAATCAAATTCAGTATGAGAATGTATTTGATAATATTTCAACTATATATTCTGTTGGAGAAAACTTCGTAAAAGAAGATATTACGATTAACCAAAAACCTGAAAAGGGGTTACCGCAAACTTTTTCATATCAGCTATCTCTCGAAAATTTATCTTATGAACAGATTGATAATCAAATTTATTTGAAGGATGCTTCTACTGGTGAAAAGAAATATGTTATAGAAGCTCCATTGATGTACGATGCTTTTAGACCTGTAGGCTATCAATCTATTGATAGTGTTAATTCCATTCCAGAGGAAGCGAAGTCCTACGATATAACCCTCAAGACACGTAAGGAAAACAATACATTATGGATTGATCTAATACCTGATGCAGCATGGTTACAGGATAAAGAACGCCAATATCCAATTGTTATTGATCCTACAATTGTGCGTATCCAAGGAAATTCTAAAATGGAAGATACAACAATTCGCAAAAAGTTCCCAACGCAAACTGGAGGAAATGACACAGAATTAGGTGTAGGTACAGCGACAGACGGAAATGTTGTACGAAGTTTATTGAAATTTGATGTGACACCTATTCCTGAAAAAAGCATCATTATGTCCGCTGATGTAAGTCTATATCTATCTTCAACAAATGATCCAAGTCCTATTAATCTAAGTATGCACGCCATGAAACGTTCGTGGGATGAAAATACGGCAACATGGAATAACTACGGAACAGCAGGTGGCTGGACAACAGCTGGAGGGGATTTTAATACGACGGCTCTTTCGACTGTCACAGGTGTTTCTTCTGTACCAAGTAATGTAGAAGATGGAATTCAACGATGGTCTATTCCAACGACTATGGTGAGTGGTTGGCTTACTAATCCAAATACAAATCTAGGTTTATTATTAAAAAGTACAACAGAAGGAACATTGATTTATAAAAAATTCATTAGTAGTGAAAATACGACAAACCCACTTGCTTATAAACCGAAACTCGTTGTGACTTATAAAACGCCAAACCGTTTAGGATTGGAAGACTATTGGGATTATGCATCACATGATATTTCAAACGGAGTTAACTATGTAAATTTAGGGACAAATAATAATGTTGTCCAATATACTGATTTCAGCTTGTTCAACTATGCAGGCTTTGGTCTAGATTTCACTCGAACGTATAATAGTAAGGATTTTGAAAAATCTCCATTTGGCTATGGTTGGAGTTTTACAGGTTCAGAGAAATTATTTTATAATGATAAATATTTTAATGTCGAATATAAAGATGCAGATGGTACGGTCCATGTTTACACATGGGATGGAGATAAGTATATTGCACCAGCAGGTAATTATGATAGTTTAGTTATGGCGGATAAGTACACTTTTAAACTGACTAGCAAAAATGGTATCACAACAACATTTAAAGTTAGAGAAAGCACTAGTGATACAGATATTGAAGTAGCATATATTACCGAGCAAAAAGATTTAAATAGCAATACAATCACTTATAATTATGATACATCAAATCAGCTTACTTCTATCAGTACTAATCTAGGCACAAAATTGCTGTTTACGTATACGAATGGGCTTATTACGAATGCAAAATACAATAATCAAGATATTACCTATACGTATACAGATGGTAACTTAACACGAGTATTGGTTAAGAAAGACAACATAACATCAACACCTACTTCGTTCTACTACACGACTAATGGACAGTTAACGAAAATCATAGACAGTAATCAAAAAATCATGCTTTATGGGTATAATAGCAATTTGGATTTAGTTTCTGTTACAGAACCATCTTTAGATGGACAAGTAGCTTCTATCACCGAATACTCTTTAGATCGAACAAACAATATTGTATCGGTTACTAGCCCAGAAGGTACAGTTACACGCTATGGTTTAAATAATAATTTTAGTGTGAAGAAAATATTCGATCCTTCAGGGGATACAACAACCTATGAATTAGATGAAAACTATAATGTTGTATCTCAAGAAGTAGCCTATACAGATGGATCTACGTATGCTAAAAATTATGACTACGATACGAAAGGAAATGTGGTAAGCACTATTGATTCAAAAGGTGTGACAGAATCCTACACGTATGATGCATATAGTCATCTCTTAACACAAACAGATGCCAATCAGCAAACGACTGTTAACACTTATGAGAATGGTAATTTGAAGACATCGACAACACCTAAAGGGGAAACAACAACCTTTACTTATGATAATTTTGGGGATATGACAAAAGTAGAGTATCCAGATGGAAAAATCCAAACGTATAGCACCAACTATGAGAATAATCAAAAAACAACAACTTACCGAGATGATAAACTAGATATTACTACTAAAACAACAACAGATTTTAATGGTAATATTCTTTCATATGAAGATGGGAAAAAACAAACTACATGGTATCGCTACAATTTAAAAAATGAATTAGTAGAAGTACAGGATGCTGCAAATAAAACTACTACTTATACGTATGATGGTAACAGTAATTTAACATCTGTGACAAATGCTGCTGGTAAACAAATGTCTCTTAGTTATAATGCACAAAATCTCGTATCCAAAGAAACACTTGCAGTAGATGATGTAACAACTGCAGTAACATCCTATAATTATAATGCAGATGGCGATTTAATTGAGATTGTAAAACCAACAAATGATAAAATTGCCTATACAACTTCTACAGATACTAATGAAAAAGTAGTGAAAATCAATGGTGTTAATCAGTATACATCTCAAGCAGATGGCTTAACAACGACTGTGACAAATCATACACTGAACAATCAAAACGTTACGTATACACAATCTGAAAACGAACTTTTACAAAGAGTAGACATTAGCGCACCTGTGAATCGTTCGATTAGCTATACTTATAAAAATGAAAAAGACTTAGCAAGGATTCAATACGGTACAGATACTATTGAGTACGAAACAGATGAGAACGGTCAAACAACTGAACTCACACTTAATGGACAACCGGCAACGAACTTCACATGGAATAAAAATAGCTTATTGGAGAGCACGACTTTTAAAAATGGTGCAGCTATCCTAAATACGTATAATTTTAATCAGTTACAAACAGAAACTTTGAAAAAAAATAGCTCGACAACTTGGCGTACGAATACGTATGAGTACGATAAAAATCAACAAATTACAAAAGTAACGAACAATGCTGACACGGTCGCTTATACGTATGATGCATTAAACCAGTTAGTCAAAGAGCAATACAACAATGGATTAAGCATTTCTTACACATATGACTCAGTAGGAAACCGTACATCCAAAACTACTATTGAGCAAAACGGAAACACGACTACAATCAACTATAGATACAATTATGCGAATCAGATGACAGCTGCAGGTGAGACATCTTATACTGTAAGTCCCAATGGAAATCTGATGGATGATGGCGTTTTCCAATATGTTTGGGATGCTTTAGATCAATTAACAGAAGTCAAATCTCAAACAGGTGCAACAGTTGCATCTTATCGTTATGATGAAAATGGACGCCGTGTATATAGTAAAGACAATAAAGGTGAAACGTATTATCGTTACAATGGTCTGACGAACCAGGTGCTATTTGAGGAAGATGTAAGTGGTGTTATTACAAAAGCCTACATGTATGACGATAACGGACATCCATTAACAATGACATATCAGGGTTCATTGTATTACTACTTAACGAACTATCGTGGAGATGTACTAGCCCTAACGAATTCAAATGGTGACATTGTAGCGGAATACACATATGATGCATGGGGCAATATTATGAGCCAAAGTGGTGCAATGGCAACTATCAATCCATATCGCTATGCAGGATATCGTTACGATGAAGATTCAAAACTTTACTATCTAATGGCCCGTTACTATAATCCAGATACAGGAGTGTTCTTATCGTTAGACCCTGTTCATGGAGATACAATGAATCCTTTAACGTTGAATGGCTATAATTATGCGAATAATAACCCTGTGATGAATGTGGATCCAGATGGAACATTTTCAATTGCAAATAGTTTAAAATCATTGTTAAGATTCTTTATTAAGGCGATTTTCGCTGATTTTCGTGCTAATACATTAACCAATTTTGCGTTAATTGTAGGTGGTGGTGGTGTAGGCGCATTTGTTGCAAGAAAATTGGCATTAAAGGGGTTTACTATGTTGAATAGAGCACCTAATAAAGCAGCAATTAAAGGTTTTATCACAGGTGGATTTGGTGCATATATTTCTGGTGGATTTCTTAAAGGAGCTGCAAGTTCAGCAGCGAATATAGGAGGTAAACTTTTTAAATATGAAGCATGGTTTGATAGAACGTGGCTTGGAAAAACTATTGATAGAGCTCTATCTAATGCAGAACAATATCTATTAAGAAAAATTAAATAAGTTGGAGGTTGTTAGAATTAGTATTTCTCAAAATAAATCATCTAAAATATATAATAGTATTGTAAAAAGAGCGAACCTATTTGATATTTTTTTTATGAAAAACAAAGCTATTGACACAATGATTTCTGGCTTAAAGGAACCCTTAACAGATTTAGAAAAATCAAGTGCGTTTATTTATATCGGACTATTATATGGAGATTTAAAAGAATATAATAAGGCTTCTGAGTATTTTCATAAAGGCTTGAAAATTGTGGAACATCAAGAATTTTATTTCAGCCCTAATTTTAGTAAAATTATTAAAATTTTTATAAAGAACGAGGAATTAGAAAAAGCTACCTACTGGCTAGAAAACTTTAATAGAAGAATACCCTTTGATAAAAAATTTAGTAAACTAGGTAATATTAATACTTATGTAAAAGTGGGGAAATAAAAAGAAAGTTCGAATACTGTATGCATTAAAACGAAAACAGCCTCCTTGAAATGTATGATTTGTTTGAAAAAGGGGAAACGTCTTTACAACCTTCTCCACTAAAAATGGAGAAAGAAAACTAACAGAAGTCAAGTCTCAAACGGGTGCAACAGTTACATCTTAACGTTATGATGAAAATGGACGTCGTGTATATAGTAAAGACAATAATGTTGAAACATATTATCGATATAATGGTCTGTCGAACCAAGTGTTGTTTGAGGAAGATGCGAGTGGTGCGATTACTAAAGCTTACACATATGACGCAAGTGGTCATCCATTAACAATGACAAGAAATAAACATTATATATGAAAATTTCACACTATCTAGTAAAAAGATTCCGTTTATTTATTTTTAGAGCGATTCTATTTATAATAGGCTTATGGGTAATTGGAATAGCATTCGGACCTCCCAAACATTATCTAATTCCTACTATTTCGTTGCTTATTATTTATTTGTTCAATGAAGTGACCCCTAAAAGTTAGACACGGTTATTTCATTAGGCAGCGGTTTGGGCTTGAGTTCGATATTGTATGAGGGCACTGAAAAACTTGATCTGGTTCCACTTAGCGAAGTATTCGACGATTCATTCGTCGAATACCTCGCCTTTTTAATTTATAATTGAGAGACTAAATGCAGGTGGTGTTCCCAATGATTTCGAACCAAGAGACTTTCAACTTAAGTCCATATATGGTCATTTACGATATTATCGTTGTAGCTTTGAAATAAAGTTGCGATGTTTGTAAAAATGTTGCGAAGCTTTACCCCTTTGGTTATTATTTAGCCAAAGGGGTGTTTTTTTATGTTAAAAGAACTAGAACATCTAAAGTTGAAAAGTGGATTAAAGAAGGTCGTGGCTCGGGAATTGGTGCCGATTATAAACCGTGGTTAAATATTCAAGATGTTTCCTCACTGGGAAGATCCACTCGTTTAAAAGGTATTAAAACGAAAAGGCAGCATGAATTTCTATCAGATTTGGAACGAAACTACTTTTATTTAACTGAATATTCAGATTTCGCAGTCGATATTCGAGAACAATTTCCTTTATTGCCATTAGAAGAAACAATTGTTATTGCAGATGAATTAGGCCTTAAACATCCTACAGACCCTAAAACGAATGAGCCAGTTGTTTTAAGCCAGAATCGGGTACTTCGATGGCAGCTCCACATGTAACTGGGCTTGCAGCTCTCTTACTCGCTCATCATCCTATTTTCCAAACCCAGTTTAAAGATCGTGGTAAAGGGAGAGTACAGGCTCTCTTTGATCTGATCCGTTCACAGTGTAAAACTTATCCTTTTCCCAATTAAATAGAAAAGTCCCCCTTTACACTTGTAAATTTTGGACTTATTAGAGTTTATATATGTTCATAGCCGCAAATAAAATGTAATTTTTGATTAGAACGAAAAAACAAACAAAACGTTGAATTTAAAGTGTTTTGTTTGTTTTTTAAGATTATTTTAATTGGGCATGATAAAAAATAAATATCTTATTAGTAATCTGATCTATACCAAGGACCACCAAACAAACCCCCTTTGAGAAACAGTTAAAATCCATGAACCTGTGTTTACTTATATGTATCAAAAGGGCTTTATCCAGCCTATAATTTCGGGCAACTTATTAAACCAGCCTGTTAAAAGTCAGGCGTTTTGTAAATGGCAGCTGCAAAGGTTCCCACCTTCAGAATTGCAAAAAATTTGCCAAGCCCGCCGCTAATAAGTGCTGTAATAATCGGCTTAGTCACCATTCCCAACTTTCTCCTTTAGTACACCTATTTTATTTCGGGATTTGGAGTATTCGTTCAACGTATAGGCTAGTTCATTTTTAATTCCAACTAGCGAATTGAGAAATACCGCTTTGGATGTGTTGTAGATCAAACGGCATTAAAAATGCAATTAGCTGAGTCATAAGCGCGGTTTTGTGCGTTTTGGATACCATTTCTTGTATTTCTCCCGTCCTGATAAAACCGAACTTCGCGATTATGAACCGTAGATGTCTGATTTTATGCAAGGTTTGAGTGATACTTTCAAAGAATCTTCCCTCGAACTGTTAAACAGGGTTGAAGACTTTACAAATGCCGTAAGTTATGAATTTAATGTTTTGAACATGGATGCAAGCTATGACGTAACCGCGAATTCGTCAATTTTTCAAGAGGCGAAGTGCTCTTTTTGTTGAAGTAAAAGACAGATTAGTTGACTAGGATGTTGGATCATAATTACATCAATAGCGAAAAAACAAAGTTTTAATCAATCTTTTTTTATAAAAAATAATTTATGCTAAAATGAAACCCACCCATTTTGATCAATCTTTATTCAAAATGTGTGGGTTTCATCTATTATAAAATCAGCGTTTGCAAACTGCTTTTAATCAATCCTTATTCCAAACCAACAGTTTTAAGTACTATTTTGCAATATATGAAATATAAAAAAGGTCTAATTTCCCAGCATTAAAATGGGGAAATTAGACCTTTTTGTTCTTTCATAAATGCGCCCTATAGTTCAACAATGACAATTTTTTAATACAACAAATTCTAACTTAAACTCAAAAAAATAAAGTTTGGTATAAAACAATTATCGATTTAAATTTCTAGACATACCAATCGAAAATTTCTTAAATCCAAAAGATTCATAATAGGATTCTAAATTTTCTACACACATAAGTTGGGGAATAACTCTATTCTGCTCGCAATGTTGAATTATTCGATTTAGCATTTCTTTACCGATACCTTTAGACTGATATTTCGGTAGCACGCATAATCCACAAATAATTCCCGTAATCACACCATCTGATATAACACGTCCCGTCCCCACTAATTGTTGTCCTTCAAAAGCATATATTGTATACCAACTTTGATTGCACAGTTGTTCCAAATCATTAACAGTTAAATTAAGTGAGTTCCATCCTAAAGATTCATATAAGGTTTGTAATTGCTTGAAATTTTCAGGAGGTTTAATTGTATAATGTATTATGTTTTCCATGTAAAGCACTCCCAATTATCTTTGTTTTATTAACATATTCCATAACTTTTCCTCTACAATCTGACCCGATTGCGGAACAAAATTTAAAAAGCCCCTTTAATCAAAATGATAACATATTAATATTTCACAAGCTAGATATATGTTACAAAACTCGTCCTTTTCTGAACACGCTCCTTTTAAAATCAAAAGGGGCGTTTTTTTGCTATTGAAATGTAACAAAACTCCGTTCATTATTCTATGTCCATTAACCCTTCGTTAATTATCTTATGTTACAATAAAAAAAGAAGGAAAAACTGAGAAATGAGTGATTTTTGGTGTTGATTGGATATGCGCGTGTGTCAACAGGATTGCAAAATTTAGATTTACAATTTGATTCTTTAACTCAATATGGTTGTACGAAAATTTTTCATGACAAAATGAGTGGGACAAAAAAACTGCGCCCTGGTTTAGAGGAAGCTCTTCAGTATGCTCGTAAAGGTGATACTATTGCAGTTTGGCGATTGGACAGATTAGGACGAAACATGCAAGATTTGATTCATATTGTTAACAGCTTAAATGATCGAGGTATTGGCTTTCATAGTCTGCAAGAAAACCTAACAATGGACAAAAGCAATGCAACAGGACAATTGATGTTTCACTTGTTCGCAGCGTTTGCGGAATTTGAACGAAATCTGATTGAAGAACGTTCGGCTGCTGGACGAGCAGCTGCTAAAGCTCGTGGGCGACTTGGTGGGCGCCCAGAGAAGTATGGATCAAAAGATATTGAAATGATGAAAGCTTTAATTGAAAGTGGGACACCGATTAAAGATGTTGCAGAAAAGTGGGGTGTATCTCGTACTACGATTTATCGTTATTTAGAAAAACAATAAATCGGAAAGGTTTGATGTCTTGGAAACGGATGCTGAGTATTACCCTGGACAACACGCGGACTTTTTCCGGACTTTTTCCGGACGATTTGCGGACTTTTTCCGGACAATCTGCGGACTTTTTTTCGGAAAATCTGTGCTAAAGTATTAGTATCAGAAGATTATGTCCAGAGGAAAGAGTTACTTTTCTTAGGATACATAAGGGATCTTTCCTATTAAAATAGGAAGGGTCCTTTTCTTTTGAAATATTTTAAGTAGATAGGAGGAAAATAGAGATGACAGAACGTTATGGGTATGATCTTGAACCCGTGGACATTTCAGATGTGTTGTCTTTTGTGGAAAGTAGGCAAGAAGTACATGGCAATAAACCAAAAGTTAATTTGAGCATGTATGGTGATGCTGGAAAGTGGCATGTAGATGCAGCTGTAAGCTATAAAGGGCGTGAAGGACGAGATGAGCATCAAACCTTCTTATTAAAGTCGTATAAACAGCTTTGGCGCGCTGAAAAATATGTGAAGGAACTTGCTGAAGAACACAGTTTTTCTTATGAAGGACTTAACCCTAATTTAACTAATGAAGACATGTACCTACAGTATCAAAAACGACAACAGGCGAAGGAAACATTCACAAACGACTTGAAAAATGAAATGACTCAACACAGTACAGAATTACAGGAAGTCATTGAAACGCAGTTAGTTGGTGATGAAAATGATCAATCTTTCTTAACTAAGAAAGAAGTGGAACAATTAATAAGCGTTCATTTTAATCGTATTGAAAAAGGTCTTGGACATCTGGTCGAATCTATGGAACAGCAATCAAGGAAAAGGACATTTGCTGACTATTGTGATGAAATGAAGAACCTTTTAAAGGAATGTCGTCAGCATTTTAAAGACTCCATTGTTGAAAAGACTGTAACTTCCAAACAAAAATTGGATGACAAAGTAACTGGGTTACGCAATGATGTTCGAGATAATATCGTAGAAGTAAAAGACACAGCTAAGTCAACGGTGAAACAGACCATTCTTTACATGAACGAACGCTTAAAGGACTTTACAAATGCCATCGATCAGAAATTATCTGAACATGAGCCAGTACAACTTGATAGGAAGCAAAACAAAGCTATGGCTGCACAAGCACATGAACGATAAGGATTCGCCAAATTAGGTGAGTCCTTATTATTTTTAAAAAAATAAAAAACCAAAGAAGGTTGATTATTATGTTAAATTCTATGCTTGTTAGTGGTCCTACTCATAAGACTAAAAGCATTGCTGTTGTTGGTCCAATTGGTTCAGGTAAAACCGTGCAACTAAGTACCTTTGCAGAAAAGTTAATCTCGCAAGGTAAAAAAGTGTGTGTGATTGAAGTGAAGGAGTATTCTGAAATACCAAATCGAATGAACGTTGATCAAAATATCGTTACTTATTTTGACCCTGTTCAAGATGAATTTCCAGGTGAAGTGAAACAATTAATGTTTTTACAGGTTCCTCTGACTGCTATTCAAAATGGTGAAAAGGTATTTCATTTTGCGTTAATTGAGAATTTGCTGAAACACTTTGATGTACTTCTAGTGGATGAAACAACATATGCACTTCGTGATCTTATTGATGCTGGTAAGTTCAAAGACTTTGTTAAAGTTTGTACGGATTACGAAACCCATTTAGTTGTAACAGCACAAGATTTGAGACAATTAAATGTTTCTTATGAGGGACTTGTATTTGATGCAATTGTCAGTGTCTTTTCGTTGTTTTAATAACGTTCGATAGGCAGCTTGAGGTGGAACTAAATATTGATGAACTCATAAGAGGGCGTTGGCCACTCTTTTTTTTATTGCCTCGAAGGGAGGTGAAGAATTTTGAATAACTACAAAGCAGAGATCACTCTAGCTATCATTGTATTAGTTTTATTCGGTGGAATGATTGCATTTGCAACTGGCGTAATCGATCCGTTAATGGCGAAAATCGGTGCTGGTTGGACGAAGATGGTTGACAACGTATTTAGCGGAATTGGCGTTTAAAATAATTGCTTTTTATGAAGAGAACGTTTGGGACTCTTCTTTTTTATTGTTCTAAATGAAGGGAGGTATAGTATTTGAATAACTACAAAGCAGAGATCACATTAGCTATCATTGTATTAGTTTTATTCGGTGGAATGATCGCATTCGCAACTGGCGTAATCGATCCGTTAATGGCGAAAATCGGAGCTGGTTGGACAAAGATGGTAGACAACGTATTTAGAGGAATTGGAGTTTAATAAAACCCTAGTTTTAGCCGAATCTATGTAGTCGTGGTGAGCAGAAGATAATCATCTTCTGCTTTTTTATTTTACCGAAAGGAGAATGGCAAATTGTCACAAGCAGAAAAAAGGCGTCAGAGCAAGGCTAAACCAGAAGGATTTGCTGATATGGAGGCCCTGGTAAAACAAATATTTGAAGCTCAAGGTCAGTCTTATTTTGATTGGCTTCATCAGCAGCACCAAGCTCGAATAATCGAGTTTAATTTAGAAAACAAAGGAATAATAGCTTCTCTAGCTAAAGAAAGGGAGGTATAGCGTATGGATAATGCCATTACGTTGATTAATGAGATTGCAACGGATGTACAAAAATTAGCTCCTGCAGTAGCTGGTCTGGTTTTAGTTATCATCGGGCTTATCTGGATGTTTGCAAAAGATCCACAAAAGAAAGAAAGTGCACAATCTTGGATGGTAAACGTATTTATCGGATTCGGTATTGTCTATCTTGCTGCATCTTTCGTGGTTTGGATGACAGGGAAAGTAGCAGGATTCTAATTGGATTTTTTCTTAGGGAAAGGAAGAGAAAGGAGAAAACAATGTGTTGCGTAAATTATTAATTCGTTTCAAGGATGACGGTGATTACTTTAGAGAAATAGATGAAGAGCGAAACTACTTTTTTACTGAAGCAGAAGAAATTATAAATAGGATTCGTGACAGGCTTGCAAAAGAAAAAAGAGATGACTCTACTAAATCTTTTGAGTTTTGGATGGATGGCCAATGTTTAGTCATAAGCCAAGTTCATTTCGATAGAAAAGAAAGCCTTCAAAAACAGCTGGAGCATACTATTCTAACGTTTGATAGTTGGGAAGAAGATATGCGTCATAAGTATGTCAATACGCTGAAGGAGTATATTGAAGAAGAAAAGCAGCTTTTTATCAATAAAGAATATGCGACATTTGCGATTCGATACGACCAACTATTTGGTGTTTCTGCTTTTGAACCTTTCCCTATTTATTTGGATGGTTCACAACTAAATCAAGTATATGGAACGATGCAGCCACTTGTTAAAACAGGTTTTTATGCTGAATTAGAACAAATGATGGCAGCTATAAAAACTGCATTAGAAAAATTAATCCTGGATGCTCAAAATACTCTGGAAGGTGAACAAACAGACTTTCTTCAACAGCAAAAATTATTAGAGGAAAAAGTAAATTTGTTATTACAAGATGATACAGCCTTCAAACAATTTACTCAATATGCTGGTGCAAGTTTTCAGTCTGTAGGTAAGCACCGCATTGAGGCTTTATGTCCCAATTTTAAACTGTACCAGACCGTACAGCTGGTTCTTTTTTCAACTTTTGTAGAACAAAATAGTTTTGCTGAAGCTTATGAAATCCATTTGACACTGGTAAAGGCTTTAAAAGATAAATATGATGCTATTTTATCGCAAGGTTTCTCACTTGCTAATGATGAAATGATTGAGTCTCTTGTTCTAAGTCCGATTCTACAACAATATAAGTTGGATATTGAAAAGCAATTACAGGGGGATGAGGTGAAGGAGGATGAGCCACAATAAGTTACTTTATCAAGATATAAATGAGATGTTGACCGAGTTAAATGCAAAGGATCGAGGCAGGTATTTCATTTGTACGTGTCCGGAGTGCGAGCACCAGGAAGCGTTTATTTATAAAAACAATATGAATTTTATTCAATGCAATCGAGAAAATAGTTGTGGTGAGCGTTTTATTTTAACTTATGAGGAAAAAGAGGCTGAAGTCCTTTATTCTACTGAACAAGAAAAAAGTAAGGGACTTAGTGTTAAACAAGCTAAACAGCTGGACGAATTTACAAAACTAATGAATCATGTTATTCACAATATGGAAAGTGATACATTAGACAACGGCTATCGTGGTCTTTCTAGGTCAACTACTACCCCGTTTATTGCCGATTTTTCCAATCCAGAAGGCGTAAAATTTATGTTTGAATATGCGAATGGATTATTGCCGAAAGATTATGCAAATAATCATTGGATGTGTCAAAGAAACCTAGTGCTTCCGTTATTTGGTGAGGATGGCCGTATAGATCGAATTTTATTACGCTCATCCATAAACACCAGTATCGAACCAAAAGAAATACAATTAGTTGTGAATCCCTCAAATGATGCGAGGGATTTTTTTGTGGATATTCCTGAAGAGGCAAAGACGATTGTTATTGGAGAAGCTATTTTGGATAGTTTATCTTTCCGCGAAATCGATGAAACGGTTGGAGTTATGGCCTTAACAGGTTCTCGAAAATACAGGACTCTTTGCAACTATATCAAAGAAAATCCGGAAAAGTTTCAAAATAAACGATTTCTTGTTGCTATGGATGATGATATAGCTGGCTATAAAGCTTCAAAGGAAATAGTCGGTTGTCTCGAAGAAATTCAAGCTGATTATCAAATTTTTATATACCCTGAAACATGTAAAGACGGCAATGATTTTTTAGTAAAGGAGAAAGAGAAGTTCCATCGTTATTTTCAGTTTTTCGATAAAAAATTTGATACAAACAGCAGAAATTATATTGATATTAAAAAGTCCATGCAACATGTGGTAATATGCGATTCCAGATTAGATGCCTTATCGTTCCGAAGTGTTAATTCAGAATGTGGTGTAATGGTTTTACAGGGAGAGGACAAAGCTGATTTTAAAGAGCCTATTCAGAAATTAATGTTAAACAGGGAACTCCGAGACAAAACATTTGTTTTGGCTATGCCACAAACATTAGCTGGCCACGAAGAAACAAATAAAATGATCATATTTTTAGAAAAAATGAATTTAGAGTACAAAGTTTTTGAATATCCTGATGATGCCTTATCGCCAATAAGATTTTCTCTGGATGATCACAAGTCTTTTGAGAAATCTGTTAATCAGCAACTTTTCAAAAAAGAAAATCAAATGCGGAAAGTTCCATATGAACGATAAGACACAAGAAAGGAGATTTTGTTTTAATGACGACTTTTTTGAAATGGTTTGTACCACTATTAGCGTTTGTAGCATTCGTAGGTTACATTGCTTACGGGGCATCAATACAGAACATAACGACACGTACAATGGCTGAAACAGAAGTGTTATTGGAAACGGCTCATATAGGTGCTATTCGTACGGACCTAAATGAACGGGGACAATCAGAAAAGGATGCTTTGTATGTGGACAAAAAGGAATTAGTAGAAAATTTACTTGCTGAAATCGCGACAACTCAAAAGAATCTTACCTACAAGCTTCAAGTGAATTATGCATTTGTAGACGCTGGAGGAAAAGCAACAACTATTGATAAAGATATTCGTGGTATCCAGTATCGAATTCGATATATTGATCAAAAAGGTAAAGTAAAGGGAACTGCTGAACGACACTTAACACTGAATGAATTGGAGTAGGTACTCGCCAAATTTGGTGAGTGCCTTTTATTTTAAGGGAAGGGTGGTGAAACACAAGCATGTCAAATCTTAAAGGTGCAATTTTAGCGATGGCACTTTGGGTTGGTGTAGTGTTTCCTTTCTTATTAAGTTTTGGTATCGATTCCTTGCAGCAGCGTGCTTATTTGAGTACAACCGAAAAAATGGCAGAGCTTCTTAGACAAGAAGGCGGAGTTTCTGATCAAGTACAACAGGTAGCGAATAACCTAAAAAGTAAAGGCTACATAGTGACCTTTTCAAAACCTAGTTTAGTTCAATTTGGGGAAGAGATTGTTATTCGTTATCAATATGAATATGAAAATGTACGGGGGAAACAAAAGTTAGATACACAAAATAAAGTAGTAATTGCCAAACGTATAGTAGCAGATGGTGGTAGTAACCCACCGAAGTTACCTCAAACATACTCTGCAACAACACCTGAATCGTTGAATGCTAATGGAGAATACACAATTAGGATACCTGGGTTAAAAAATTTACTACGTGTTACTTCAAATACTGGAGATGCCGAAATTGTTCGTGTTAATGGTGAGGAAGTAACCGTGAAGGTTTCTAAAGGAAACATCTCAAAAAAAGTTCAAACAGGTGGGGAATACATTCCAGCTGATACGAAGTTTGTTACTGAACAAAAAGCTCTTGATTACAATAAAGATGGTTACCGAGGAACATTACAACTTTATGATAAAATACCAGCTTCATCAAAGAAAATTGTTGATTATGAACAACCTTTATATGGAAGAATGGGATACGCTTGTCATAATGGGCAGTGGGAAAAAGAAGGTTATTCAGCTAGCTTAAATCGTCATACAAAGTATTCTGATTCAGAAGGGTATGAGGGCTATATAGGAGAAAAATATGGTGGTACTTTTGAGAAGATAGAAATGGACTACAATACCGTTATGAATAACCCAGACTATGTTGATGAGTATGGTTTATTAGACAATACAGGTCAAAAGGTAAATCTTAAATCACCATGTAGTAAAGAAATGTATCCAGAAGAAGGAATATATCTAGAAGAAGATTGGATGTATTTGCAAGCTTCGGGAACGGAATATTTTGTTGTTGGAAAATTGTTATATAGTGGTACTGTTCAGCGTCCAGAAGTATCTCTTTACCAGGGCAATGTAACAAGACCAGAAAAAGACACACGTACTTACAATAACTACTATCAATATCAACTAGACTTTGAGTATATGAGTAATTAAGGACAAAAAATTTCTACCTTTAATTGCTAGGACCATAAGCTTTGGCCAAGTGGTTAGCAATTCACTAGAAGGGAGTGAGAAATGATATGTCAAACTTAAAAGGTGCCATTCTGGCCACAGCGTTATTTGCAGCTGTGGTTTTTCCTTTTCTTCTCATGATGTCTATCGATGCTTTCCAACAACATGCTTTTTTGAAGATGACTGAAGAGGTCACAGAGCTTGTTAAAGAAGAGGGCGGTGTGTCTGAGCATGTTACACAAGTAACTAAACGCTTAAAGAAAAAGGATTTAACGGTGACTTTCTCCAAGCCAGGGCTTGTCAAGTTTGGAGAAGAAATTGTCATTGGATATAATTACGAATATCAAAATGTGCGTGGTAAGAAAACGCTAAATGTCCAGGATAAAATCGTCATTATGAAGCGTTCCACAGGGAAAAATGGTAGTAATTCTAATGAAGCTAATCCGCCAACTGAAATCACAAAATCGTATTCTGCAAAAACGCCTGAAAGGTGATGCCTATGAAAAAATATCTCAAAAAAGCAATTTGGTTTTTGTTTTTTGTATGTGTCGCTACTATGGCTTATATAAATATGAGTTATGAAGATATTGCCCCTCAAAAAGAGGAACAAGAAATCAAACACGTTCAGATGTAATCACTACATCCAGGACGTGTTTTTTGTTGGAAATTTAAAGAAAGGAGTTAGGTCTATGAATGAAACAAAATATTTACAACGATTAGCGCAACCTAGAGGGCTTCTTGTTTTTTCAATTGTTTTTTGGTCACTCATGTTTTTTGTTTCTAATTTTGTGCTGGCATTCCTTCAATCATTACTAGCATCGTTTCAACAATTCCAGGCAGATCCAAAGAGTGTATCCTTTTCAATCGATTGGCGAAGCTTTTTAGAATTTCAATCGAACTGGATGCCTTTTTATATTGGGTTTGCAATCCTAAGCACTATAGGATTCGTGAAATTTATCTATAGAATTCGGTTGAATTTTGTTGATTTGAATAAAGGCCAGCATGGCACAAGTGAATTCGAACAACCACGCGAATTAAAGAAGCAATACAAAATTATCCCTGCAGCAGAAAAAGAATATGACGGTGATGGTGGCGTAATTATTTCAGCGTTACAGGAAAAAGGGCGTCCGTACCGTCTATTAATCGATGAGGGACCTATTCATACGATGGTTATTGGGATTACGAGATCAGGTAAAGGGGAAACTTTTGTTTTTCCTGAAATAGATGTACTAAGCAGAGCCAAAAATAAGCCCTCCTTAGTTGTCAACGATCCAAAGGGGGAGCTTGCTGCAGCTAGTTATGACACGCTAATAGCTCGTGGCTATGAAGTACATGTATTTAACTTAATTCAACAATATATGGGAATGGGATTTAATCCATTGCAAGTTGTTATCGATGCGTGGAAATCAGGAAATACGAGTTTGGCCCAACAGTATGCAAATAGCGTAGGATTCATGTTGTACAATGATCCATCAGCAAAAGATAAGTTTTGGTCCAACTCAGCTCAATCTTTGGTAACGGCAATCATTTTAGCCTTGACTGAAGATGCCCTCCTTACAGGTAAAGAGGATACCATTAATTTATATTCTGTGGCTAATTTCCTTTCTACACTTGGTAGTGATAACAGTGAGGAAGGGGATAACGCATTAGACCAATTTTTCCAAGCAAGAGATGAAATCAATCCGGCTCGAATGATGTATGCCACAAGTAACTTTGCTGCTGGAAATACACGTGCAGGAATTTTCTCATCAGCGATGGATAAATTGCAGATTTTCACATTAGAGCCTAATGCAAAACTAACAAGTTACAACAGTTTAGATTTAACAGAGATCGGATTTGGTGACAAACCGATTGCTGTCTTTATGGTAACGCCTGACTATGATAAATCAAACCACGTTTTAGCCAGTATTTTTGTGAGCCAATTATATCGAGTAAATGCTGAAAAGGCTACGATGAGTCCTAGTGGAAAAATGAAACGCCATGTCCATGCTTTACTCGATGAATTCGGGAATATGCCAGTAGTGGATGGTATGGACGGTATGGTTACTGTAGGAGCTGGCCGAGGGTTTAGGTTCCATTTAATTATACAAGCCTATTCTCAAATGAAATCCTTGTATGGTGACGATGCAGATACAATCATTGGTAACTGCTCAAACCAAATATATATTTTAACGAAAGATAAAGCGACAGCAGAACAGTTCTCTGCACTCATTGGGACAAAAACTATTACAGATGTGAGTCGTAGTGGGAAACTATTGTCTACAGATAAATCGCATAGCGAATCTGTGAAAGAACGTGCCTTACTCATGCCTGATGAATTAATGCAGTTAAAAGAGGGAGAATCAGTGGTTGTTCGCGCCAATAAGCGTCAAGATAATGAGCGGAAAAAAATCGTACCTAAGCCAATTTTTAATACGGGAGTTACAGCTGCAAAGTTCCGTTGGGAGTATCTAGCAGAGGATTTTGATAATAGTAAATCCATATTATCGCTGCCAATCATGTCTAATCAGTATCACAATTTAAAAATGTCAGATATGGTCTTTACTTCTAAAAGTGAAAGGGATCTTTATGTATGCATGTCTTTAGCAATGAGTGCAGCTGAATTTTCTAAATTGACAAGGACCTTGTATCAGGTTTTACGAACAAATGATGATTATGTAGACGAAATTCCAACGTGGTCATTTTTACAGTTCTTTAGTTACCTTACTTATGGATCAAGTATTGATTCGGTTGTCTTTGAACGGAGAATTTTTCCGGATTTAAAAAAATATTTGCCAAATAAAGTTTTGAGAGAATGGACAGACATTCTGCGAGAACAACGTGCAAAAACAATGCTGGATGAAAATGTGGCAACTCAGGATGAAAAGATAACTACTATACAAAAAATGATTATGGAAGGGAGTTTAAAAGAAGATGTTTAACGAGTTGTTGAAAGAACGGTTGCTTGACGCTCATTTGGAGTTCTTTAGAAAAGACAAGAAGAAATTTCTAATCCATCGGATTTTATATGCTGTAGTTGTAACCATGCTTTATGCAATGGTCATAATGGTCATTAAAATGCCAATATGGCTAATTGGTTTGCCTGCTGCCTTTTATCTAGGGTGGAAATTTGCCTATTTAAAATTGCTATCAACCAAAAACAATATTGATGTAAAGAATTCCTTTTTGTTTCCGCAGTTCCTGCAAAGCTTCATAGCATTATTGCCTAGTTCAGGAAATGTCTATCAAACATTGAAAGCAACAATATACTATACGCCTGATCCATTAGATAAGGAATTGATCAAACTTATACAAAAAATCGAGAATGGTAATGATCGAAATGCCTATTTAGCATTTGCGGATTATATAGGTTCTAGTGAAGCTTACATGGTTATGAACATGATTTATCAATTTAGTGAACAAGGCGTAGAAAAAGAGTCTATACAGGAATTAGAGCGATATATCCAAAACCTTCAGGAAAATAAGGTCGATGAACTGATTCAACATAAGATGAATGCAAGCGATAAGTTTGGTTTATTTCCAATCCTTATATCGCTTTTTTTAGTGATCGGATTTGCTGGTGTCATTTTCATGCATTACATGACGAATGTGACAGATGCATTAAATACCATGCCTAAATAAAAAATTATAAAAATATACGGCAAAGGAGGATGGTGAATTGGCTAAAGAAACATTTGAAATTATTGAAGATGTAGCACTTTTACGGACTGCTGATACGGGATGGACAAGGGAATTGTCAAAAGTAAGTTGGTATCATAAACCAACTACTATTGATATACGGTGGTGGTCTCCTCAAAAAGAAAAAGCAGGAAAAGGCGTATCACTTACGATGGAAGAAGCCCAACTATTGTTGGAAGGATTACAAAAATGTTTGTCTATTGAACAAATGGAGGTATAAAAAATGAACGTAATGAGCGAGCAGGAACTACTAGAAAAAAGAATTAATGAAATATTGGAGCAAAGTTTTTTAGGGCCTTATTTGAAACAATTAACTATCACAGATATTAGATTTAATGGAACACAATTGAGGATACAAGATAATGAAAAAGGACGATATTTAGCGCCAGACCAACCAAGCAAGGAAGAAGTGCAGAGGCTAGTGAAACAAATTTCTGATGTTCAAAAAAGGAATTTTTCACATAGTGAACCACAATTGGATACGGAAATTGGAATTTTGCGTATTAGTGCAACACACCAACGTATTAGTCCAGACGGTATTAATTTAGCAATCCGTATTTCTCGTCCACATTTAGCTATTAGTTCAATTGCTGATTTAGTGACAGGAGAGCATGAACCACTTGAAAGATTATTTAATGTATTAATGCTCTCAGAAGACAACCTAGTAATTTGTGGACGAACAGGTTCGGGGAAAACTGAATTCCAAAAGTTGTTAGTTGGATATACAGAAGAAGATGCAAATATTTTCTTAATTGAAGATACACGTGATAGTCATATTAAAGCATTATATCCTGAAAAGGATATTACGAGTTTAAAGACAATACCAGGAGTCTTTGAAATGAGCGATGGTGTGAAAACAGCACTTCGAAATAATCCTGATTGGACCATTATCGCTGAAACACGTGGGGCAGTTTCAGCAGATGTATTAGATAGTGCTAAAACAGATCATGCTATTATTACAACACTTCATGCCAAAGGAGCTAAGAATATTCCTTCCCGTTTTATTCCAATGATACGTCAATCGCCAGCATATGCCATTATTGAAGATCAATTAATTGGTAGTGAAATTGTAGAATTTCTACGTTGGGGTTGTTATTTACAAGGGAAAAGAAAGAAAGGAGGAAAAACTATACGGAGGGTCAAAGAGTTGATGGAATATACAGATTTTACTTCTAAGGGTGCAGTAGGAAACTATGTGTATAGAGAAGTGAAAGTAAGGGACCAAAAAACAGGCAAATATCGTATTGAACAGCGTTATCACCCTTTATCAGAAAAGACATTGGCAGAACTAGAGGATAAAGAATTAATTCATTTAGTTCCAGACGAATTTTTGCCAAAAGGAGGCAGTAAACAGTCATGAAACAATTATTAAAAGAAGCACGCGCTCTATTTTATGGCTGGGAAATCGCGTTTTATTTATTTATCTGGTTTTTGGCAAACTATCAGTTTTTCTATCTCATTTCAAAAGAGCGTACTACAAGTATTATTGTCGGCTGTATAGGTGCTCTTTTTTTCTTCTTTGTCTTTACCGTAAAAAATCGCCAATTAAAAAAGTACCAAATGCATATAAGTGAGTTATTAAAGTATGTCACAAACATGATTTTCTTTCTTCAAACAGGTGAAAATGTGCTTCATGCACTCAAGGAAACGAAAGCCACAGTTCATCCAGACATACAAAATGCTATTGAAGTCAGTATTCAGCAACTAGAAAAAGAGGCCAAGTTAAATACAAATCAGTTTGAAAAATATGATTTTCCAACCTTAGATCAGTTTCATCAAAATTTAAAAATTAAATATGAACATGGTGGTAATCCGGATGACTTATTTAGCCAAATACATAAAAACATGATATTTGAGCTAAAGAAACGTGACGAATTATACCGTAAACGTAGAGGTTTTGCGATGGCTGTGTATATGTTGCTTGGCATGGTAATGGGGATCTCATTAATGTTGCGTTTTATCGTAGGGGAACTATGGGACACGTTTTTAAACGTTGGCTTTGCTGGCATAGGTGTGTTACTAATAACACAAGGATTTGCCCTTTTGAACCTATACTTTTTACAGAAAAGAAGTATGGATATATCGATTCGCTACTAATTTGTTCATTACTAGAGGATTCGCCAAAAATGGCGAGTCCTTTTGAGATTTAAGTTTTGAGTGTTTGTAAAGTTCTTCGTTTTGTTGTAATTAACAACAAAATGTGTTATAGTTATATTAACAGAGAATTTCAATAGAATATTTGAGGAGAGCATTATGACTGAGGTATATTTGAGTCAAACTGATATAGGGAAAATGACTGAAAAAGTTGGTTGGGGCGATCAACGTAAAATCGCTGTTTTAATCAATAGAAATCAATTTCCTCCACATGATGTTCGTATTGGTAGTACCAAAGGGTGGAAAAAAGAAACTATTGATAAGTGGTTTAAAGAAGTGGTGGAAAAAGGTTTGCAGAAAAAGTGAAAATATATTAAAACATTTTGAAGGGATGCAGGGAGTGTCCTCTTGTGATCGAAGCCACAATTTTAAGGAGCTAAAACTATGAGAAAAAAAACGCATGAAGAAAATATGGAAGAAGTAAAAGCTGTTCTAGCGTTCGAAGGCTTAGAATTAACGCCAGAGTTTGAACAATTAATTCTAATGGAGGCTAAAGGAGAGATTACAACTCCTCAGATGCATGAAATGGCAATGGAGATATTGGACAATGGAAAAGTTCAATCAATCTAAATATTGTTACCCTAATTCAATCGTTTTAATTAATAAATTCAATATTCATGACCAACAAAAATTGGATCAACTAGAAGCACTCTATGTTGGAAAACGTTTGAAAGAGTTGAGAGAAGAGCCACTGTATGGGACTTTTGATTTTTCTCATTTGAAATCTATCCATAGATACATTTTTCAAGATATTTATGACTTTGCCGGAGATATACGGGATGAAAATATATCGAAAGATCATTTTCAATTTGCTAATTCATTGTATATTGATGATCAAGGAAAAACGTTATTCAAGGAATTAAAGAATGAGAATTTTTTAGAAGGTCTCTCTATGGCCGAGTTTTGCAAACGTGCTGCTTATTTCATGGCAGAAATTAATGTTTTACACCCGTTTAGAGAAGGCAATGGACGAACTCAAACCGAGTTTATTCGACTTCTGGCAATGAAAAATGGTTTTGAGTTAAATTGGGGCGAAATTGAGAAAGAAGAGTATACAAGAGCTACTATTTTATCTAAATTTGATGACACGAAATTAAGTGAAGTAATCTATAAATGTATTGCTAATCATGAACCTAACAAAGAAATAATCCACTCGTTTGATAAGGGATTTAAACTACAAGTGCAGCAAATGAAAGGCAAAAATGAAAGACATGATCTAGATCGTTAAATCAGGGATTCGCCAAAAATGGTGAGTCTTTTTTCATGGAAATTTATTGCTTATTTTAACAGATATGGTATAATATAGTTATAAAAACTTCCTATTTAATAGTTACTCGTTTGAAATATAAATTAAGCAAAAAAATACCATGTGTTGAAGGAGGAAAATGTTATGAGAAACAAATTATTTATGGCGACAATAGCAGCTGCTATTGCTATTGCTATTCCGGTGATGGTGGCACCTATTCCAAATCATTATGCTGAGGCTGCAGAAACAAAAGGAACTGTAGTATTGGCCAATAATCCTTTCAAAGATGTAAAAGTAAATTCTCCTTACTATAAAATTATCCATGAAATGCGCGATGCTGGGATCATTCAAGGTTATGAAGATGGTACTTTCCGTCCGGATACAACAATTAGTCGTCAACACGCTGCGGCTTTAGTTAGCCGTGCGCTTAAAATCAATGGTTTAACGCTTGAAAAAACAAAGGAATTTAAGCAGCCAAAGGATTTACGTACGGACAGTCCTTTTTATGATGACATCAAGAGCTTAGTAGAAGCAGGACTTTTAGAAATGGATAGCCAGGGCAATGTGAATCCAAATAAAGCCCTAACTCGCGGTGAAATGGCGAAGATTATTGCTGTCGCTTTCAATCTTGAAGTGAAGGCAGATTATTTGTTTGGAGATGTAAAAGGATCGAAGTATGAGGAATACGTGAAAGCACTATATTCGAATGGCGTAACGACAGGTTATGAGGACTACACGTTTAAATTAAACGGTTCTTTGACACGTGTTCATTATGTACTATTCATGCACCGTGCTATGAATATAGATGCTGATTTCGTGGCAAAACCAATTCCAACACCAACACCAACGCCAGAACCAAAACCAGATCCTAAACCAACAAGTAAAAGTCCAGTCAAGTACAGTGATTGGAGTTATCAGGATATTAAAACAAAAATTCCTCGTCCAGCTGGTTATGTAGCAGGGGAACATGAAAAGAAGAATGCAGAGATTGTTCAAGAAATCATCAAAGAAAATGGACATGGATTTACGTCAAGTTATGATATTGAAAAGAAAGCATATGAAGAAAGTTATGCTAGTTTATCAGAGAAATATAGAGAAGGTGTTCCAGCAACATTTGAAGATAAACTTCGTTTAAGTGCCGAACAAGCAGGTACAACCTATGAGGAATTTGTTAAGGTTATTAATCAAGTGATTGAAACAGGAGAAGTTCATAATGGTGGAACTTTTACTGTGTACTTCAATTATCAAAATGGAAAGCTTTATATTTCAGGTGTTCGTAATCACACAAATTAAAAAAATAATTATTTAAAAAGACCTTTATTATTCTAGAGGTCTTTTTTGTATGGAGAAAGGGTGAAGTTATCGTGTTAAAACGGGTGATTTCAGTTTTTTGTTTAGGTATGTTATTATTTTCAAATTTTAACTTTGAAGGTAGTAAGCCACTTGAAGTAGCTGCTGCTACCACTGCCCCCATTAAGGATACTATTACTCTTACAGTGAAATTTCCCGATACTGTGGGCGAAGGATTTGGCGTAGAACCTACCGATCCTGAAGAGATTTATCAAATGGTGAAATCAGGAGGCTCCAGTCATCCTCAACGAACAGGGTGGGGAGGTATTTTATATGAGTGTGTAAGAACGGATACAGATTACATTGCTGGTTATGACTACTATGGCGACCCTATATGGGATGTTCACACGGTTTCTGGCTGGAGACAAGGAGAAGCTTGGAGTACAGAAGACAGCCATGTTCCTCATCAACCATCTGAGGTAAAAAAAGAGATTGTGCAACAGTTTGGACAAGACATGTATGATTTAGCTGAAGCAGCTGGTGCTTTATTCTATTATGACGATACAACTCCGGTTCCTGCTCGTTTCCTTAAAGGTGACATTGGTGAATATAACAAACGAGTGAATGGTACAACAGGTCGCTATTCAATTTACTATAAAGACTCTACTTATACTGGTCAACATTGCCAGAACGGGGAAAAAGCTTATTTTTATCGAAATAATGATTTCTTTGTCACAGCAACTTTTGATGTGGAGTGGGTAGAGCCTGGAGATAAACAAGGAACAGGTCTAGGGAGAGCTTATTGGGAATTAGAAAGAAAAGATAAAAATGGGTTAAGCGAAGTAGCTGTCTACAGTAGCTTTAAAGGAGAATATGATAAGCATGTTGCGGTTCGAAACATTAAGCATACAGTAGACCTCGACACTAAACATGTTGAACAAGAAGGACCTATAGAATTTTATATCAATGCGAAACAAGTACAAAATAAGGACATGCAGTATGCCTTTGAATATGAGTACACCAATAAAAAAATTGGTTGGGTTTGTACAGGGGCAGGAGAAGAACAAAGGTGTGATTGGGATGATCGTCCGGATTGGCGGGCCGTTCAAAAATTTGAGTTGAATGGTTCTATTCCTGTTGATCACCAGCAAGGGAAAGCCGAAAAATCGGACAAATTAGATGATGTTTTAGTGAAAAAATGGGTCGTTGGCAGAGAAGATAAGTATGGTCCGTTAAAAGAATCAAAAGCCTATTATGAACAATATAGTCGAGCTGAAGGGAACGTGTGGCAGGATGACGTAAAGTTAAAAACACAAACTACGTTGCCAATGACACCAGGTAAATTTATGTATAGCGTGGAACTACCTTCAGGCAAACATAAAGACGGTGATTTTTACCCACTGAAGAAAACGCAAAGCTCAGGTACCTATAAAGCAGCCGAGTTAGATGAGAGCTTACAAGCTGAATTTGCGGATGGCGTACAGCTGCAACAGAAAGTACTAACGGATAAGGGAATGAAAGCAGAACAGCGTCAATTTGAAAGTGAATTTGTTTCTGATATGTTTTTCACAGCCTCCGGAACAGGCTTTATGTCAGGCTATAATTATGCAGAGAAAGTGAAGCAAGCTATTAAGAATGATCAAGCCCTACCAAGTTTCTCGCAAGCAGTACAAGAAGGTACAACTAAAGGGGAAGCCGAGTTTGTTCAATATACAAATGGTGTGCCTTTTGAGGATGATTGGGTCTTTACGAAATCTGAAGAGGATTTTCCTCACTTACAACGTTATTCTTTACCAGTTACACCGAATTCTGAATTGCTACCAAAAGAAACATACAAAAATCAATTAGAGTTAGTGGATATGGGTCTAAGTGATTTGAGCTTTACTTTTGATCAATCCTTTAGCTTTGAACATTTCTTATTCGGTTCAGGGTATGATGATGCATGGATTATCGAGCAGCCAGAGTCAAGGTTCCCTGTGACAGAATATGAGACTGTGGAGTTGACGCATGACCAAGTAAAAGCACTTGCAGCTGCAGAGCGACAACATTCTAATAATAAAATTCATAACTTCCGTTTTGTGGATCGGACTTTCCCTAATAAAGTGAGGGAAATTAGAGGCGCAAAATAAAGACAACTGTTTATCGATAAGGATTCACCAAAAATGGTGAGTCCTTTTTATATGTAGAAAATAAGAAGGGAGGATTCGATATGGACGATAATGAAATTATTGAGAAACATAAGATACTTGAATCCATCTTGCATGTGAGTGATGGCTTTCTTTGGCAAGATGTGTTTAGGGCACTTGGAAGTGGCATTGTCTACACTTTAAGCTGGCTAAATCAATTGTTAGAAGGTATAGCGACTAAAATTATCACACTGAACGACTTTTATTCTACGGGCGCAATGGGAGAATTCATGGATAAGGCGCGACCGCTGATATGGATCGTCTTTTTTATTGCTCTAGTAGTCCTGGGCTTTCAATTTATGTTCAATAAAATTGAGAAACGTAATGAAGTTCTCCTCAATATTGTGATGGCTTTATGCTTTATCGTCATCATTCCAGATTTAATGTCGAATACGCAAAAGATAGTTGGTGTCGGGATTGAGCAAATGAATCCAGAAAATGAAACACTCTCTAGTAATATGATTAAAAGTAATGTGGCTGACGTCCTATACTACGCGGAACATGATTTTCAATTTTCGAGTAGTACACGTGGGGACGAAAGTTCACCTCCACGGCCAGCTAGTAAAGCAGATAGCTCGATAGGAACTACAGATTATACTTACGCGAATCGTTTTTCTGATTCTTCAGCCTTGCATATCCCTTTCTTGCAGAAATTAGACTTTCATGAAGATGATGGATGGATATTTAAAGAAGATTGGGTAAAGCAATTAAGTGACGAAACAAAAGAGGTTTTGAAAACAAAATCTGTGTCTACAGGTGTTGGGGACGGTTATCAAGTAGAGGACTTAGAAAAAAATGCAGTTCCTATGACTAAAATAGGTCGGGAAACTTATTATCGTTATCATGTCAATTGGCTGTCACTGATTGTGTCCTTACTGGTAACATCTATTGCTTTAGGTATTACTGTTCTTAAAATTGGTCGTTCCATTTTTGACCTCGCTTTCCATCAAATTTTTGGTATGTTCATTGCAGCAAGTGATCTTACTGGTGGGCAACGTACAAAAAAGGTACTGGTGGAAATGGTCAATACCTTTGCGGTGATCTTTGTTATGACCGGGCTCCTACAACTGTTCGTTTTGTTCGTGAATTGGGCAAATGGATTAAAGGTGGAGATTGGTATGTTTGGTGTGATTTTACTCATGATTGCAGGGGCTTGGGCATTGATTGATGCTCCGGACATTGTTCAACGTATGCTTGGTATCGATGCGGGTTTACGCAATGGATGGCAAGCAATGATGGGTGCATATGCCGGAGGTAAAGCATTGACAGCTGGCGCACAGGCTCTTAAAAATGTGGCAGGAAAAGGTGCTGCTACTGTAGCTGGTGGAGCAAATATGGCGAAGAGAGCTGTTGAAGGAATGCGTACAGAAACACCATCTGAGGCAGGAAAACGTACTTCTGTGCCAGCGATACCAGGTAGTGGCGATGTAAAAGCCATGCCGAAATCAGATGAGCAGCATTCAAATTCTACTATGGGAGGTACATCAGAACCTATCCCGTCATCAGGTGAAAGTGATGGAATGAGTGCATATGATCAGATAGCTGCAACTTCCCAAGATTATGAGCCAATCCCGTCTAGTGATAACAGTAACCAGGTGGATATGCCAGGAAGTATAGGAAATGTTCAACCTGGTCAAATACCAAGTCAAGGTGGAAAGGAAAAAGGAAGTCCATCAATCCAACCAAAGTCAGTAGCAACAACAGCTAAACCATCAACAAATACAAGTGATGTTTCGCAACAAGGTGTTATGCCACGTCAAGAAAGTCAACCTATATCAGGAAGTCCTAGTGTTGATTCTTCAATACAAGATGCAACCGGTTATGATGGCGACATGCACCAGGGTTCAATTCAGCGACAAGAACATGAGCAAATTCCATCTAGTGGAGTAATCCCATCTGTAGGGGTTACACCACGGCCAAGTACATCAGGAGTGACAACGCAATCGGGTGCAGGAAATGTCCCAGCAGGGCCGAACATGCGTCAAGCAAGTGAAGCAATCCCATCCGTAGGAGTTGCACCACAGCCAAGTACATCAGGAGTGACAACGCAATCGGGTGCAGGAAATGTTCCAACAGGGGCGAACGTACATCAAGTAAGTGAAGCAATGCCATCTGTAGGGGTTGCACCACAGCCAAGTACACCAATAGTGACACAACCATCGAATTCAGGAAATGTGCAGCAAGGGCCAGTAGCTTCGACTGGAGGAGGTCAAGGTATTACAATGCAACCTAATCAAAAGTCTTCTACTATTAATCCTAAAACTTATGGCCATAAACAGACCGTGCATACAAATACAATTCTTGGCGGAAATCCTTCTGTACAACAATTTAAGGAACGTGTGACTCGTGCTGGTAATAGTGGATTTACACTCGGTCAAAATATTCGTCGTATGTCCAATAATATAGGAAAAGTAGGAAAAGGAAAAAAACAAGGGAGTGACCAAGAATAATGTATGATATTCCAAAAGAAATCAAAGCAAAGCCTAAATTTGTCGGCTTAGAAGTAAAGGAGTTAATCATTTTATTGGTTAGCTTCTTTCTTTTTTTCACCGTATTAAAAGATTTAGTACACGGTATGTTGTTCATTCCTTATATATTGATTGCTGGTGGTACATTGTTTTGGATGGTGTTGCCTTCCAGTAATAATCCGCGACTCAAAAACTACATGTCATTGTATTTATATTTCAAGCGAAATAAATACACCTATCATGCAGTAGATGTCAAAAAAATTATGAATGATTATTTATATGGAGAGGGGGATCATCGTGAATAAAGAGAAAATCAAACCTATTATTGTCCCTACTTATACGGAGGAAAAAGCATCTAAAAAGAGCTTCTTAAAAAAGTTTCCTTATTTTCAAAAGAATAAAACGACAAGGAAAAAGGTTGAAAGAAAATCACATGTTTTACGTAAGACCCCCATGATTATGCCATTTCTAGATATCACTGAAGAGTACATTGTGATGAAAAAAGGCTACTTAATGGATATCTTTCAAATTTCACCAAATGATTTGCACTCACTAACGGATACCGATATAACCATAAAACTTTTAGAAAAAACTCGCTTTTATCGTAGTTCTGCGTCTCAGCATAAAGTAGTCGGGTTAAACTTTCCAGCCAATACAGAAAAGCAAAGGCTTTATTGGGAGAGAAAGAAGGAAAGAACGACAGATCCATTACGGATACGCTTTATCAACCGGAAGTTATTTGAGTTAGAATTTATAGCGCGTGAACGTACAAATCGTGAATTTTTCTTGTTCGTATATGCTGAATCTTCTCAGACTTTAGAGGATGAAAAAAAACAAGTAGTGAGAGGGATGAGACAATCATTCCCTTTGCAAACTTTATCAAATGAAAAGAAACAAGACATTTTATTTTTGATGTCCAATCAAAACTCAAAATTATAAGTATAGGAGGGGGATGATGAACGATGAAGTTGTTAGACTCGGTTATGAAGTTTAAGCAGCCGGATAAATCGAAGCGAGAAAAAGAGCATAACCCCACTTTTTTAGCTGCCATTCAGCCCCAGGGTGGCATTTTATTTAAAGATAAATATATCCAAAAGGGAGACGGTTATGAGGCCTGTATTCATATATGGGACTATCCAACGGCTGTATCAAAACTATGGTTAGAAAAAATATTTTCCATGCGTGATGTCATTTCAACAATGGATATTGCAACAATGCCTAAAGATGAAACCGTTAGTGCCATTAACAAAAGCATGGTAGAGCAGACAGTACGTTATTCAAGTGGTAAGCAACAGTCTGAAAAAATGGATGCTCAAAATAGTTATCAAGAGTTAGAAAGTCTTTACCAGGGGATTTCGCAGATGGGTGAGGTCGTAAAGCTTGTCGATATTCGCTTATTTGTACATGCCAAAACAATGCATGAACTGGAGCAAAAAGTACAAACAGTTGAGACGGATTTAATATCGTATGGGTTTAAGGGAACGGTGTTTCTTAATGAAAGTAGTTGGGAATGGCAGTCCCTTTTTGTGCCTTACGAAGAACAACAAACGTTTCCAAATAAAAGAGAAAGTAAAGGCATACCAGCGCTTTCATTAGCTGCAGGTTTGCCTTTTCATTTTTCAGAGCTTAACGATCCAACAGGAAGTTATTTAGGCACAACATTTAGTGGTGGTAATGTCATTTACGATTTGTTCCATCGGGATAAAAAACGTCGATACTATAATGCTGTTGCAGTAGGGACAATGGGAGCTGGTAAGTCAACGTTGCTAAAAAAGCTCTTTACAGACAATGCCTGTCGAGGAAACTTTATTCGAGGATTTGATGTAACAGGCGAGTTTGAAACGACAGTCAAAACATTAAACGGCCAATTAATTAGTCTTGACGGTTCGCAAGGGATTATCAATCCTTTACACATTTATCGCGTAAGAGATGGCTCGGATCAAAAAAGCGAAAAGTTAAGTTTTATGCAACATCTTTCAAAATTAGCTACATTTTATCAATTTTTAACGGTCAACCCTTCGACAGAAGAAATGGAAGAATTTAAGAAAATAACGCGAGAATTTTATCATTCTCTCGGGTTTGAAGGTCTTATTGAAACAACAGGCGTGACACAATTGAAAAATGAAGAGTACCCAATTTTCAGTGATTTCTTAGTACATGTTCGTGATGAGTTATACGAAAATGCTGAAAGACGTATCATTCGACCAGAATTATCTATTGCACGGGCTAATCGATTAGAAAAAATTGAATTGGTCATCGATAACTTGGTGAACACATATGGCCATTTATTTAACGGCCATACCACGTTACCAGCATTTACGGACGAACAAATCATTATGTTCTCTATTAGAAATCTCACAAGATTATCAAAGAATATATTTAATGCACAAATGTTCAGCGCACTTTCACTGATTTGGGATAACCTCATTCAAATTGGAGCTCCCCAATTAAAGGCTATCTATGAAGATCCTAATTTTAATGAAGATGATGCCTTACGATTTGTAATCTTTATAGACGAGTCTCACCGCATAGTCAATGCAGAAAATGTGCTGGCCGTTGATTACTTAATAGAATTCGAACGGGAAGCTCGTAAATATCTCGGTGGATTGGTATTTGCAACTCAGTCCATTCGCGATGTCGTGCCAGAGCATGCGGATTCAGAAGTTGTGTCCAAGATTCGTACCTTATTTGAACTAACACAATACAAATTTATTATGCAGCAAGATTCAAATACATTAGATGCTATGAGGACTATTTTTGAAGGACAAATTAGCGAAAGTGAGTTGGCTCAAATACCTCAATTGCAACAAGGAGATTGCTTATTATCGATTAGTGGTGTTGGCAACCTCATGTTTTCCGTAGAAGCATCCGAGGAAGAATTAGCTATCTTTAGAGGAGGTATGTAATGTGGAACGTTCAACAAAGTCGAAATTAATATTGGTCGTATTCATTGGTTTGGTCATGGTAGCATTCATGATAAAAATGTTCTTCTTTGATGGAAAAGATAAAAATGATACTGGATTTGATGGAGAAAAAGAATATAGCTACACAGATCCTATAGAGGAAGAAAAAACAAATTCAGAGGACGAAACCTATAAAGATCAACAAGTACCTGGGGGAAATACCGAAATCGATTATAACGCAGAATACGAGACAAAATTCGGTGAAGAAAAGGTGCAAACAGCGAAGAAGATAGCAGAAAATGTCATGCAATCTTGGCTAGAAAATGATACAGACATGGAGATGTGGAAGGAAATTTCTACAGCTCCATTTTTATTTGTCGTGCAAAATGAAGTACTGGCTCCCAAAGATCAACTAACAAGAAAGGTACAGGCACAGGAAGTATCCTCTACAGAGGCTTCCGGAGACCGAGATATACGATTTATGATCTATGCAACATGGGATGTGCTGTCGGCAGGCAAGAAAGTTAGAGAACAGTCTAATATGTACAAGTTAACTTTAACACTTTCTGAGTCTGGAGAGTGGGTTGTAAAAGAGTTGAGTCGTGTATGAAGCAACTAATAAATTTTATTGGAAAGCAGGTAGGTAAGAAGGTTTTGCTATGGATTGGAGGCTCGTTAGGGCTTTCATTCTTTGCCATTGTGGGTGTTATTTCACTGGCAATCATCATCATAATTGGTGCCGTTGGAGGCTCAGGTAGCAACCGTACACCGATAGGAGGAAATGGTTTATCCTCTTGTTCCGTGACAGGAGAAATCGATGAAGCTAGTTGGAATGCTGCCTTTTCTAATGCAGGAGCTTTTACTGGAAAAGGTAATTTATTTATCGAACTTGCACGGCTAAATGGCATCGATCCTGTCTTGGCTGCAGCCATTGCTTTTCACGAAACTGGTCGAGGCACATCGAATGCGGTTGTAAATAAAAACAATCCAGGAGGCATCATGGACCCGGCCACAGGTTGGTCTAAACTAATGCATTTTTCCACATTAGAAGAAGGTTTGTCATATACAATGGCAAATTTAAAGCGTCGAATTATCGATGACGGACTCTCAACAATTGAATCATTAGGGAGCGTTTATGCACCAATCGGGGCAGCAAATGATCCGAACGGATTGAATGCACATTGGGTTCCAACGGTCACTAAATTTGCTAGTGAATTGGGTGGCTTAACGATGAATTGTTCTCCTATGGGTTCACAAATTGTTGGGAATGAAGCTTTTAAAACGATTTTAAATGAGATGTTAAAGTACGAAGGTTGGTCCTATGTTTGGGGTGGCTACAATCCAAATATGGGCTTTGATTGTTCCGGATTAATGCAATGGGCTTACGCGAAAGTTGGTATCAAGCTGCCACGTACAGCCTATACACAATACCAATTTGCTCAACCGATTACACGGGACCAATTGCAACCAGGCGACTTAATTTTCTTTAAAAGTGCTAATTATGCACCAGTTACACACGTTGGGATGTATGTAGGAGCCGGAAAAATGTTTAACTCACAAAATGATGGAGTACGTTATGATGACGCGTTAACTGGTTATTGGGGTTCTGTCATTGTGGGCTATGGAAGAGTGGCCAATTTCTCTGAATAAAGGAGGGCGTTAACTTGTGAAACTAAAAATAAATAAAGGCAGAGAAAATAAGTTTTATGTAAGTTTGATGGCGTTTGTCATCATTAGTTTCTTGATTATTTTTACATCAAAATTGTGGATGTATGATGATAATCCTATTAAACAAACACCATTTAATAAAGACATATTGGGTTTAGAACAAACCACATTAATTTTAAAAAAGTGGCATTATAATCCTGAAAAAGGGTTCATGGAAGTGTTTCTGGAAACACGGCACACAGGTTCAGATAACGTTAGACCTACATTTGCCTTTGCGGCCAAAGCGTCTAAAACATTGGAGTCCTACCCTGTGAAAATTATTTATCAAAAAGATAATCAATTCGTTCTTCATATTTCAGAAGTGCCTCAAAACTATACTGTTATTGGTTTGTTTGTAAAGGAAATTCGTGATCAGAAGATACTCGAAAGTGAGGCAAGAGACAAGTTATTCGCTGAAAAAGGAGCAGTTGATCCTTCGTCTACTTTAGATTTGCCACAGCCCAAAGAGAAAATTATCGTTGGTGATTATCGAAAAATAAGTGCAGATAAAACCCTGAAAGAAATGGCACAAGTCGTTTATGAAGAAGAGTTTATTGCACTTGAAATTGAACAGATTGTTAAAAAGATTAATACGTTGGAAAAGGAACAGATCCCATTACAAGATGACATTATTGCATCAATACAGAATGAAATGAAGCAACTTGAAAGTGAACTAGTGTATAAGACTGAGGATGAAAAACAAGAGGTACGTCTCCAACTTGTAAAGAAAAAAACAGCTATTGAAAACGTCAATGAGAAAAAAGAAGAATATAAATATAGGTTACTTGAAATGCAAAATAAGAAAAAGAAGTTGCAAGAAAAAATTGAAATGATTCGCTCCGGTGAAAAGAAAAAAGATGCTGCTGAAGATGAATCAGTCTAGAAGTAACCTGGTTATTATGAGTGGTAAATAGCTAGATTTTAGTGAAAAAGCATAGGAAGAAAACAGGAAGAACGTAACAAATTTTATTTAGAAAAAAGGAGATAAAGGGAAGAAAACAGGAAGAATCCAACTTTTTTATGGGGACACCGAAATACTAGGCTCTGCCTAGTCTATCACGCCATGTGATAGCAGATTTCCCTTATGCTCTTTCTCTCAATAGCCTGCGGTTTGCAGGCTATTTTCAGTTTCGCCTCTTTATAGAGGCGAAACGCTCTGTGCCCTGGTGATTTTGAAGTAAAGGAGGTTCATACAATGGCTGAAATAAAAGCACGTGTCGATCCAGCAATCAAGAAAAAAATCGCAAACATGGCCCAAAAAAAGAAGATGACACAAAATGCTTTTATCAATCTTCATTTGGAACGAATAACGACTCCAAATTTATTTCAAGAAGAAAAAAATCGCTTTGAAGAAATGTTGGGGATGCATATAAAGGTGTTTACGACATTTGCAAAATCGAATGAAGAGTTGCTGAAGAAACTTACTTCAATCGAGGGTGTATTAAATCGAGAAGTGCAAAAAGTTATTGAGCAAGAGGTGAACGAATAATGGGGGATATATTAGTTCGAGATGTAGATGATTTAGCAATAAGTAAAATAGAAGAAGCTGCTAAAAAAGAAAAGGTGTCACGTCAGATTTATTTAAAATCATTGCTTGAACGAGTTGCCTACTACGATGTGTTCATAGAAGAACGAGATCGCTTTGAAAAAGTTGTAATGGCTTCTCAAATACAAATGGAACAATATTTAATACAACAAAGTGAACTATATGAAAGTGTATCGCGAATTGAATCCATGCTGTACTTACTATTAGATAGCGATGCAGAAGAAATAAATCAACAGCTGACAGAATTAATAGGAAAGGGAGTGAAGTGAAGTGACAGGTACGAAAAAGAAGAAAAACTTCTGGTTAACGGATTCTACAATATTAAAACTGGAACAGATAGCAACTGATAAAAATTTAACACTTGGTGGTGTTATAGAGTACCTAATTGAGACTCTTTTTGCTCATGAAACTTCTCAAAATCAAGCACTTTTAACAGAAGTAGAAGTAATGATGCAAAAACATTTACAAAACGTATTGGAGCCACTTACAGAAGACTTAAAGAGAGTACGTGTAACAGGTAATGTTATTGATCGTAATACTCAAATGATGCTTGAATTTTGGAATCACTATTTTATTATGACAGATGCAAAACAATTAGGTTCTACAGATAAATATAAAACAGTGCCTTTTGAAGAAGCTGAGGAAGTAATTAAGGATCGTATTGCTCATAATCGTCAAAAGAAAATAGATCGAGAGACAAAAAGAACTTTGTCAGATAATCAAGATTCTTAATGGATAGAAGGAGATTAATATGAATAGTTCTCCTGGTGTTATTTTAAAAAGTCGATTTGTGATGCCATCAAGCGATGAGTACCAGGATTTTATTAGTTATATAGATCGTGATGCTGCCAAAGTAAACGAGAAGATTATTTTTGATGAAAATGATTCTTTCTCTGTTTTTTATCAGTACATGGACTATATGGGAGATGAAAATAAGCAAGGTGCATTGTTTTCTTCTACTGAGGATATTATCAATGCGGAACAAAAAAACTCATTAAAAGATTTGTTTCAACAGGCACAAGAAAATGGTTCACCACTTTGGCAAGACGTAATTAGTTTCGATAACACCTGGCTACAAAAGTATGGACTAATGGATGAAAGTGGACAAGTTAATGAAGTCCAAATGAAAAATACTGTGCGCGCTGCAGTAAACGAAATGTTAAAAGCAGAAAATATGATGGATAGTGCGGTATGGTCTGCAGCTATCCATTACAACACGGACAATCTTCATGTTCATATAGCGACAGTAGAGCCAATACCTACAAGAGTTAAAAAGTGGACAAAGAATTTGGAAACAGGTAAATGGGAAGAGCAAGTTCGGGCCAAACGTAAACAAGGGTCACTGGATAAAATGAAGTCAAAAGTGGCCAACCTTATTATGGATCGCACAAAAGAACGTAATCTTGTTACGGATTTGATTCGGGGTAGTGTGAATTTAAAAAAAGAAAAAGGAATCGATTTATCTACACACCGCCAAACAAAAAATTTATTTCGAAAAGCACTCCAACAATTACCTTCAGATCGTTCTCAATGGAGGTACGGCTATCAGTCTATCGATGAGGCAAGACCGTATATTGATCAAATCGTTGATATTTATTTAGATCGTTACTATAAAAATGAAATGAGAGATCTTCATATACTTCTGGATGAAGAAGTTGAAGTTATGAGGGAAAAGTACGGTGAGGGCAGCAAGTATCAAAACTATAAGCAGACCAAACTAGATGATTTGAAAAAACGTATGGGAAATGCGGTTTTAACAGAAATGCGCGCCTATCAAAAAGAAGCTGATCATCGTTTGTATGAACTATCTAAATCTCAAAGGAAGTATCAAGCTCCTATGTATCGTCAAAATTTACAGGTTTCTAAACGGTTAAATTATGCATTAAACAACTTGAATTTTCGATTACGAAAAACGTACCACGACTTTAAAAAAGAACGAAACTTGGATGAATTTGACCGCATGTTAGATGGCTATGATCGTTAAAGGGAGGTTGTTAAATGATCTATCAAGTTAAGTGTGAACTATGCAATAAAGTTCTTGATGTAGTAAAAGAACCCTATCAAGGGGCAAAGTGTATGTCGTGCATTGAAAATAACTTGGATAAAAAGGATGGGGAAAAATGAACAACATTGTATATGCATTTATCAAAGAGTTAAAAGAACAACATGTTACGCTTCGAATAAATAGTATAGACGAAACGGTGAAGCTAACTGAGGAAAATCGACAATTTATCTTTGGAGCAATTCAAGAAGGGACATTCATTGTGCCATTCAATCAAGATAGACATGAAATTATTATGGATACCTCGTTGCTTGAATATTTTCCTGAAGCAGAACGACAGGAATTAACTGACGCCCATTTAGTACCAGAAGATTTATAAAGGAGTAGATATTATGGTGACTGCACGTAAGAAATATACAGCAAAAACAGCAGAAGAAAAGCAAAAAGAAATAGAAGAATTATCAGAGAAAATGACCAATCAACTTAGCGCTTATTTTGTATCTGAGGAAGCTCTAAAAGAACATCTAGCTTTTATGTCAATTTTTTATAACTATTCCTTGCGTAACATGACTTTGATTCAAAGTCAGTTCATGGGTGCACAAGCAGTAGGTTCATTTAAGTTTTGGCAGGACAAAGGCGTATCTGTTAAACGAGGTGAAAAGGGGATTCAACTTTTTGTTCCTACACCTGTTACGTATTTTAATCGTGATGGTGAGTGGATTCAAATGCAATACGCTAATTCAAAAGAAAAAATGCAAATTAAAAATGGAATATTAGAAACTCAAAAAAAGTTGTTTTTCAAAATTGGCCACGTGTTTGAATACACCCAAACAGATGCAAGAGAGAAAGGGATGCCTGTCTCTGAAATATTTGGCCAGTACTATCAGGATGGAGTCATAGATAATGAAGATGAAATGTTAGTAGCGTTACATAAAGTCTCTGAAAATGTCGGATTTGAAATATTACCAATACCTCCGCGTGAATTAGGAGTGGCGAAAGGTGTTGCTTATCCAAACGAAAAAATAATTGCCCTTAACCCAAGAAATACTGCCTATGAGAATGTCACAACGTTACTTCATGAATTAGCACACGCTAGACTGCATACACCTGATGTTCGAGATAGCTTTACTAAAGCAGAACGTGAATTTCAAGCAGAAATGGTGTCCTATGTCGTGGCCAGTCGATACGGAATTGACACAGCAAACTTTAGCCTTTCTTATTTGGCTGGATGGACACAGCAAGGTAAAGAAATTAAAGATAAAGAAATGTTACTGAATGGAGTGAGGACAGCAGCGAGTGAATTTATTGAAACAATCGATAATCATTTTTCAGAAATTCAACGTTCAAAAGAGAACGAACTAATGCAGCCAACGCAGCTGCTATTGATTGAGTACGGGGCTTTATCGAATGCCAGCTTGCGTACAATTGAGACTGAGGACTTAAAAGAAATCATTCATGACATAATAACTAATAAAGTCGAGCAATTGCAACATTCAGCATTTAAGCAGGAATTGGATCAACTTAGAAATGTCAGTGATAATTTACTTACCTTTGAGCAAGTAAATGCAGACTTTATCCAGGTGTTTAATAATGCGTTTAAAGATAATTTTGCCCTCATTAATCAACAAGAAGTGACTAATCCAAAGATTCTAATCCAATGGTCTGAAAGTGAACTAATGTCTAATGAATTAATGGGATTTGCTGAAGGAAATGATCGTATGGCCAAGCTTGAAAAGGAAGTATTTTCTGATCAAGAAAAAGCCTATAGTTATCTCAAAACAAGGTACCATGTATTGATTCCAAACGGAGATACAGTCGATTTAATTAATCCAGATCGATTAGATATAGGTGATGGAGAGTACAAGAGTCCGTATGAACAACTAATTGCAGAAAATAAACTTACTGAAATGCAACATCACGAAATTTTAAGGGAGCTTGCTTTGTATACACATGAAAAGCAACAAGCTATAAATACAAAATTAAAGAGAAAAAATCTCGAATATGTACGTTAAGGAAGCGCAGTCAATCGACTAGCGTTATTTTTATTGAAAAAATTAAAAAGAGGCTTGCACCTTCAAGCCTCTTGAAAATTATGTAAGAGAACGCTCGTTCTCCTGATTTTATTATAATATGTCGGGAGGAAAAAAGATATGAACATTAACAAAAATACTATTTACAATATGGACTGCCTAGAGGGTATGCAGTATATACCTGATAAATCAGTTGATATGATTCTTTGTGATCTTCCCTACGGAACTACAAATTGTAAGTGGGACACAATCATCCCCTTTGATCTACTGTGGGGACAGTATGAAAGAATAATTAAAGACAACGGAGCAATTGTATTAACAGCAAGCCAGCCATTCACTAGTAAATTAATTATGTCCAATCTCAAAATGTTCAGATATGAATGGATTTGGAAGAAAGGGAAGCACACAACAGGATTCCAAAATGCTAATAAGATGCCACTTAAAAATCACGAAAATGTATGTATCTTTTATAAAAAGCTGCCGACATACAACCCACAAGGTGTTGAATTTGTTAAGCCTAAAGTAGTTATAAGAAATTCATCTAAGATGCAGGTTCTAGGGAAAAGTAATGAAACCCTTACCAATAAACCATATGTTGTGAAAAAGAAGAATTTTCCTAAGTCTGTTGTTGATTTCCCACGTGACAGTAAAACTTGGCACCCGACACAAAAACCATTATCACTATTTGAGTATCTTATCCTAACTTACACGAATCCAGGTGACACAGTGTTAGATAACTGCATGGGAGCATTTACTACAGCTATAGCGTGTGACAATATAAAACGTTCCTGGATTGGTTTTGAGTTGGATTCAGAATACTGTGAAGGGGGGAGAGAACGAGTAAACGAAAATAGACAAAAGTTAGGTTTAAAACCAGTTGAAATTTTGTTCTAAAAAAGCGAAAAGAAATATTTAAATTTAGAGTGATCAGGACTCATCAAAATTGGTGAGTCCTAGCAGTTAAACGACTATTTCATTTTATAGAGGGAGATATGTGTATGACTGAAAAAATAAAAATGATTGCGGTAATAGAAGTTGATGAATATATAGCGAAAGATAACAACTACAACATTGAAGAGGAGTTCAAATGGCTAGTAGATAGCGGTATATCTTTAAGAAATCTTGTGAATGTTCCTTCTGATTTTGATATTAGGGATTATCTGCAGCAAGAAAATAAATCAATGAAAGAGCAAAAAACAATCAGAAATCAAGGTAATGGATTTTATGAACGTTAGTGTTAAAGCTTTTTATTAACGCAGGCAAGATTTTTAAAATCTAACTAAAGTTAAGGATTCACCAAAAATGGTGAGTCCTTTTTCTTATCAAAAAGGAGCGAGAAAGTAACATGGCAATTTTAACCGCCCTGAAGAAGTTGTGTGAGTGGTTCTTGATATTAGCAATGCTTTATTTGAGTATCGATGGAATGTGTGTTTTAACAACCATTATTAGTGATAATGGTGGGAAAGAACGTGAAATTGTCGAAGGCCTTATGGTTTTTTTAATTATGACTTCCTTCGCATTGTCACTAAGCTTGAAATTTACATTTCGGACGTCAAAAACCATATCAGAATGCTTTTTGCTTTGTTTATCTTTATGTACATCGTTAGGGTTATCGTTTTTAGGAAACCAGGAACGTACAACATTAATATTTGCAATTTATCTTGCTTTAAATTTTGTTCTATTCATAGTTAAAAAATTAATTCTTCGTAAAAATCTGAAACTGAATAATTTAAGTACAAATAAATTAGAAGATAAAGGTGGTCATTAAAATGAAAATAGTTATTTTAGCAGAAAAACCCCCACAAGCGAAAGCTTATGCAGAGGCTTTTGAGGTAGCAAAAAGGGAAAAAACACATATTGAATTAAAGCCCTGCAGCACGTTTCCACACGGTGCTACTATTACATGGGGTATTGGGCATTTAGTGGGATTAAAAATGCCTGGTGAATATAAAGACGAATGGAAAAAATGGGATATTAAAAATTTGCCGATCTTTCCAGACGTATTTGAATATAAAGTTTCCCAGGGTAAAATAAATCAATTTAATGCTGTAAAGAAGCTAATTAATAACGCTGATGTAGTGATAAACGCATGTGACGTAGATCGGGAAGGCAGTAATATATTCTATTCAACATTTAACATGACCGGTGCCAAAAATAAAACGATTAAACGGCTCTGGATTACTTCTCTTGAAGTAGACGCAATTGTAAAAGGCTTTCAATCGTTACAATCGAACGAAAAAGATTTATTAATGTACAAAGAAGCAAAAACTCGTCAAATATCAGATTGGCTTGTGGGTATGAACGCTAGTCCTTTGTATAGTTTGCTTTTACAAAATAAAGGTCTTAATGCAAGTTTAAGCATAGGCCGTGTTCAATCCCCATTAGTTTATATGATCTACCAGCACCAAAAAGAGATTGAAAACTTTGTATCTAAGCCATTTTTTGAATTAGTTGGCCATTTTAAATCAACAAATGGTCCATATTCAGGTAAGGCCAGGATTAAGACAGAAACACTAAAGGAATTAACTTCATTTTTAGAAGAAAAAAGCCTGGTATTAGATAAAGAAGTTACAGGTAAAGTTTTAGAATTAGAGACGAAAGAGAAACATACAAAATCACCAAGACTGCACTCTTTATCAACATTACAGAAGTTGGCCAATAAAAAATGGAAGTACAGCCCTTCAAAAGTGTTAGAAATAATGCAGTCTTTGTATGAGAAAAAACTTGTCACTTATCCTCGTACAAGTATAAATTTCATTACGGAAAATGAATTTGTTTATTTGGCTAACAATGTTGATAAATATATGCAGTTAATAAATGTTGAATTTACCGCTAATAAAATTGCTGATAAACGATATGTAGATGGAGAAAAAGTCCAAGAGCACTATGCCATCATACCGACTAAGACAATACCTAGTGCGAATACACTAAACAGCCTATCGGTTGAGGAAAAACATATTTATGACGAGGTTTTGCGTAATACACTCGCTATGTTCCATAGTGACTATTTGTATGAGGAAACGAAAATTGTCACAGCTGTAAATGATATAAAATTTGAAACTGTTGGAAAGGTAGAAATTGAAAAAGGCTGGAAATCTTTATTTGTACATTCAGATGATGAAGAACATATGAAAAATGACAGCAATAAGGTGCTTCCTAGCGTCTCAAAAGATGAAAGAGTATTAAGCGTCCTTCAAAGCAAAGAAGGGCATACAACGCCTCCTAAGCCCTATACGGAGGGGGATTTAATTGGAATTATGAAAACAGCTGGAAAAACAGTTGATAATGAAACGGATAAAGAGATCTTAAATGAGGTAGAGGGATTGGGTACTGATGCTACTCGTTCTGGAATCATAGATAAAATCAAGGAAAATGGCTACATTGAAGTGAAGAAAAATATTGTATCGGTAACTAATAAAGGGGAAATTTTGTGTGAATCGATTAAAGGTACCTTACTTTCAAGTCCTATAATGACTGCCAAGTGGGAAAGTAAACTAAAAAAAATTGGCGAAGGTCAAGGTTCCCAAGATGAATTTCTGCAAAATATTAAAAATTTTATAGTTGGTATTATTGAAGATGCCCCTCAAAAAATTGAGTTAGGAAAAATTCCGTTAGCAGCTGAAGAACAACAAAATGCTCAATTTGTCGGGGAATGTCCGAAATGCGGTAATGGAATTATAGAGAAAAAAGGTTTCTTTGGATGTTCAAAATACCCTGGGTGTAAGTTTACCTTATCTGATAATTTCCGTAAGAAAAAATTGACGAAAACAAATATTAAGGAATTATTGGATGGGAAAGAAACTACAGTCAGGGGTATAAAAAAAGCTGATAAAAATACCTATAATGCTGTTGTTAAATTAAATGAAAAAGGCTTTATTGACTTTGTTTCATTTGCAAAATAAGAGTGAAAGGTTGTCTACTGAAATAATTAGTAGACAACCTTTTTATTTCAACTTCACGCAAACTATAAAAAGTGCAAAGGAGAAAAAATATGAATGATGTCAATTTCAGAGAGTGGTTGTCATTGATAGAGAGTTCTTTTTTACAGATAAAAAAAGTTATTAAGGAACTCTATAATATTAAGCTTTTATTGGATGAAGAACTTTCGATTTTATTTGCGGAAAAAGTAGCTGTTTTTTATAAAGAATTTTATTCCCTTTTTGATACTTATAGTCTTGAAGCCCCTGAACCTCAAGAGTATTTAAAACAGTTGTTTTCTTCAGATCTTGAAAAATTTATGAAATCTTATTCAGAGATATTATATTTTAAGCAGGTTATTGAAGACTTAACAGGTAATGAATTTGAAATTCCAAGACAAATCCTTGAAGTTTGGTTTGTTATTAAGCCTAAATATATAGAGGATTTTATTACTGCACAGTATATTGAGCTATCGTGTAAGGAGGTTTAAATATGGTAACTAAGATTATTTATCGGAGCCTTTTTGATAAAAGCTTTAGGTGGAAAACTTGGGATGAACCTGCTAACGATTGGACTGACATGATTTATTGCTTTGATTGTGATGCTTTTAGTAAAGCTAGTTACTTAAGCGAAGGACGATATAAAGTTTGTTGCCCAAATTGTCAAAAAAAAATAATTAATGTGCTGCATAAAGATTATGTTTATGTAAAAAAAATCTATTCTAAAATCTTTGATAAAGAAGATAAATTAATATTTAGTTGTGCTTTTTATCATTATGTTTTCAAGTATAATTTCAAAAAAAAATCATTTAGAAAAATGGCGATACTTTATAGGTACAATATTACTTATAACAAAAAAACAAAAAACACTTATATCGTAAAAAAATCCAATAATCCTAATAATAATCGGATAGCAAATATATCACTTGGAAAGATTCCGAAGTCTTGGTCATTTATAAATGAACACTTAATTTATCTAGAGAACGATAGTGTCTTTACTGAATTTAAAGAGTTGCTTATGCATCAGTCAACTAATTACTGGGTGAAAGACCATTCACAATTACCTAAAATTCGTGAAATCGGTATGTATATAAAATACCCACAAATAGCTTTATTACCTGAAAAATTTGTGAATTGTTGGGATTTTAAGTACGAATTCGGTAAAAGTCTAAGATCTAGAAAAGAACTCGAAAAGCTTCCGTTGCGAGAAAAAGAGATCTTATACTGGCTAACTGGAAAAAAATCTACTCGTAAAGAAAGAAACTTATTAAGAATAGAGCCCAATTTAATTTATGTATATAAGCTAGTTACTACACTTTTTGACAATATTGATACTCGACATAAGATTCTGCAAGCATTTCATCAAAAATACGAACTGAATAATATAACAGATAATGGTTCTCTTATGGAAAGTTATTTTGATAAAAAATATTTAAGTAGACTTTTAGAAGCTAAAAGAATTTTAGAGCCTGATTTTAATTTTACCAAGTTGCTTGTAGAATCATGGGGATTAGACACTAAAGAAGATCAAGAGAAAAAATACTTTGACTTCCGTTTTTTTATTCTATTCCAGGAGATACAGGATAGTGTGAAAATGTATAAATTGTTAAAAGAGAACAACACTGATTATAAGGTATGTGATTTACAAGGATATAAGGATTGTATCGGTTTTGAAAAATTACACAATAATTTGATGCATGATTATAGGAATCTCAAGCAAAAATTAATAATGATTTCATATACTCCGAAAGAAAAAAATAAATTTGAAACAACGATAGGAAATTATAGTTTTGAGCTTGCCAAAAGTAATCATCATTTACATGAAATTGGTAGCCAATTAAATAATTGCGTTTCTTCATACAGTGAAGAAGCAATACTAAAAGAATTATACATTGTGACTATAACAGACATAAAAAAGCAAAAAGTAACCCATTGTTTAGAAATAGCTAAAAATAATTCCTCACTAGTATTGGTACAAGCCAAAGCAAATTATAACCAATGCCCTTCAGAATATGATTGTTTTGCAATTCTTGAGTATTGTTATAAACGAAAAATAAAAGTGAATACTTACGATATTAATACTGAAATAATTAAAGAATTTAAAGAAAGTATGATACAAACAGTTTAGAAATTTGTCAGATGCAATTGAACGTTAAGATAGGAGACTAAACGTGTTAAGAGCTAAGGTAAAACAAAAAATACTTCATGTTTTTTAATTTTAGGTTATCTAATTGCTGCACTTATTGGAAGTATAGGTAGCTACCTGGTTTTTTTATGTTTATAGTCTTTAGATGGAGTGCCTCACCCGATGTTTTCATTATTGGCTATTTGGAATGGTGGAGTTATTTATTTTAGCTATTTACGCGATAGAAAAAATACTTGATAAGTATTAATTTGATTGACAGCATGTTGAGTCTTTTATTGTTTTAGGAGGTGATTAATACATTAATTTTGTGATCATATAAGACTAAAAATTTACGGATGATATTTAGGATTAACTAAATTGGCGAAACCTTTTATTTTGGGTTAACGTTTGATTCATATTCCTAATGGGAAACGAAAGAAAGTTCGTATTGTATTATTTACGAGAGCTTACGAAGAACATCTTCTGGCATATATACAAGAGCGTAGTGATATGTTGCTCTTTGTCTTCATAAATACAACAAGGACGGGACCAGCATGTTACAGCCCATATATTACGGCATACATTGCAGCACATTTAGCAATTAAAGGGATGCCATAGGAAAATATTCGGATACTATTAGGACATGACAGTCCCTATCAAACGCAACTGTATGCACGGGTGTATAACCATGCGCGAAAATTAAAGTAAGGGGATTGGATGTAAATAATCAGGTATGCATGATACAAATGGGGGCACCAATCGGTAGGTTATTTTTTAGCTCCTTCATCTCTTATCAGTACCTTAATATTAAAATTTTGAATTGAATTTTCTGTAATGACATTTAAGTTATCTACATTCCATGATTGGGACTTGAAACGATAAGCTTTTTCTGAAAAATTGAAGATATCGGAGTTTATTTCCAACCCTTTAGTAAAGGTATTTTGAAACTGCGCTAATATCATATTTTTTATTTCTTTTTCAATTGTTTTATTGCCAATATTTTTGGGGTTTCCTCTGATTGAGGCTTTTATTTCTAAATTTATAATATATTTTGGAATTGTATCATCCACAATTTCTATATGATAATCTATATTATCTATAAACATCGAAACAGCCTTATCTTTTATTGATAATTTCATGTTATTAAAATCCTTATTAAACCAATCTAGCCCTGAAAGTTCTTCTTCCTTTATCCAACCATTGAATTTTTGACGTGAAAGAAAATAAGCACCATTTATTTTTAAAATATTTTTAGATTTATTATCCTCCATCCAATAATCTTCACTAATTTTTATTGTAGGAACCATAATGGATCCAACTGGTTCATAATATCTTTTAATCATGTCTTGTACAGTACTGGTTGAGATGAATGAATTAAAGAATAATTGTTCATTTGGATCATAAGGAAATGTTAATATTGGCGGTTTGTAAAAGAGACCATGTACATTCATTATCTCTTTAATATCATCTTCTTCATAGCCATAAGCTAAAGTATTATAACGTAGATAATAATCCCTACTAAAAAAATCAAAAAATTCATCCAAATGACCATCCAATATATTTTTGGAAATAAAGAAAGTTTGTATATGTCCATAATACAAAGGGTTAACAGAATTCTTTTCTATATCATCGATTGCTCCCTGAATGGTTTCACCTTCTCCATGTCCAACAACAATTGGAGCAGGCTCAGATGCAATGCCAGGATCTGAGCCCGCAACATTGGTAAATCCGAAAGCTTGAAAATATAAATGATACATATCATTAGAATAATCTATACCAAGAGCGGTAATATAAACCTCACTTTGAATTTCCTTCGTACCTAAACAGCCGCCTAGAACAAATAATAAAGGCAAAATGAATGTTATTTTGAATGTGGAAGTATAGTAATAGGTCATTTATATTCTCCCTTCTGCTGAAAAAAAGTCAGTCTTTTGTTTTAATTCTAAAGGGCATTTTAAGAAAACTTTTTATAAGTTCGGTAATACTTACTTTATAAAATGTAGAAAGGTAAGGCTGCCCGAAGCTTTCTAATGACGAGATATATGTTAAGAAAAATAAGACACTTAAAACAAAGCCATACATTCCAAAAAAGGAGGCAATTATTAATACAGCAACTCTTATTAAAAATACATTGCCTAATATATTTTGATTAATTAATGTATAGCTAGATATAACGGTAAGTGCCCCAATTACTAATGTTGATGGTGATGTAAATCCTGCTCTTATGGCAGCATCCCCAACTATTAAGCCTCCTAAAACTGCAATAGTTTGACCAACAGCTTTAGGCAAGCGTATGCCCGCTTCTCGAAAGAGGTCAAAAAAAATGAGCATAATAAGAATTTCGAACGAAGAGGAAACAGGTAGTCCAATTTTAGATGCAGATATTGAGACTAGTAAAGGAAAGGGTATCTGGTTTAGTTGATGGACAGTTAATGCAATCCAAAGTCCAGGTAAAAATATACTTGTTAATAAAGAAGTAATCCTTAAAATGCGTGAAAAACTCACAAATAAAAAATTCGTTTGATCATCTTCAGGTGCTTTCAACATAAGTAATAAATTTACGGGTCCAATTAAACAGCTTGGACTTCCATCTACCAATATGACAAAACGGCCTTTATTGAGGGAACTTACTACAAAATCGGGCCTTCCTGAATAATTAAGGAGGGGAAAGAGTGTCAGCTTATCATAAAGTAATTCTTCAATATGATAACTACTTGCAATATTATCTACTTTTATTTTATTTAGTTTGCTTTGTACATTCTTTAACGTATTTTGGTCAATATAGTTTTCAATGTAGAGCAATAAAACTTTGGTTTTACTGGTGTCGCCAATTGTAAAATCGTCACTTAACAAATTTTTACTTTTTAATCTCATTCTTACTAAAGAAAAATTGGTATCTATATTTTCAACAAACCCATCTCTGGGTCCCCTTAGTGAGACTTCCATATTTGATTCTTCAATGGATCTTTCAGGAAGTTTAGCTAAATTGGTTGAATATAAGCTATTTGAGGGAACATGGAAAAAATATAAAAAACCTGAGAAAATATTGCTATTTATTTCATCGGTCTTCGTTCGATACTCTTTGATATCCTGTACTTCTAAATAGCGATTTATAATTTCTACATCATGTAAATGTCCTTGTTCAGCCAGAAATCTAATATTTGGTAATAATGAATTCAAAAAAAGTAAACTATCAACTAAATTATGGCAATAGGCAAATATAACTTCATGTTTTTCGTTATTAAACAAATAGAATTTACTACTTATCGTTATATCTGATTGGTGGCCTAATTCTTTATAGAGAAAATCCTTATTTTCGGTCAAGATGATGAACTCCCTTTTGCTTTTTTTCTACTACATAGAAAACAATCATAAAAAAGAATAAAAATAAAAAAATAGAAAGGAGATAAGTGCTTTTAGTAAATGACAAAAAATCAGAAACTGGCCAAGGAATTAATAATCCTATTGTTAAGCATAAATAACCAACAATTAATATGAATTTTCGATTTTGAAAGAAGGACGACACAATATACATAAATAAACATATACGAATAAAAGCCATTGATAATAATTGGAGAACAGATAAAGAATCTAATCTTGTAAAGTACTTACCAAATGATAAGACTCTCCATTGCTCGTTTATAGGAAAGAGCATTTTTTGCGTTAGATAAATGCCGAATTCAGATACAGCCGTCACAATAGCGATTAAAATTAATAAGACAAACAGAATAGAGAATACAAATATACCTTTCCTTTTCAGTCGCTCTTTTACATAACCATTTAAAACCATTAAAATAAAGCCCATTTCTAAAATACCAATACATATGTATAATATTCCCCAATAAATGGACGGAGTATTACTTGTATTTACTGGTAATAATAGTTCGTATTCATTGTTGATTGAGTTTCCTAAATTGAGAAGAACAAACAAAAAAATGTATAGTGAACAAATAATCAAGGACTGGATAGCTATGGTCTTGAGCCCTTTTAGAGAACCATAAAAGCATAATAATATAAATAAAATAACTGTAATAAAATAGGGATAATCAGAGTTAAAACTTTCTTCTGCCCAAATAATCGTAAATTTGAGTGAGACAAACGTTGATGACATTAAATAAAATATATATATATAAATGATGAATACGTACAGTGTTTTATTATTTTGGACAGTTTTTAATTCAAGAAGCGAACTATTATTTAATGAAGAAGTTATTCTAGAAATAAATAATGCTAAAAGGAATATGGGGATTAAACTGAGCAAGGCACTTATCCAAGCTTCACGTTCCACCACTGTAAAAATTGAGGGAATTAAAATAAAGTGTGCTAAAAAACTAACTGATAAGAATAACAAACAATATACATGGATTGGCTGTAAAACTTTGTTCATTTTATCTTAAACCTCCTCCTTAACAATACTTCCCATATTTGATGTCATTTAGTCTAAGTAGCCTTGTTTTAGTTTATTAATATTGACTCACACAAACGTCGTTCATTTGTACATGTTAACTAATTTGAAATTATGTGGTTTAGATGTATTGAAAAAACTAAATATCAATGATAAGTTTTAAGAATTTGCATACTGACTTTCGATTATAATGATTAATTAAGAAAATTATTTTTAGGGTTTACCCAAATTCACATTCTACAACATGCTAAAGAACACCCTATTTTTGGCATGGGTGTTAGAAGTATTAAGTGAAAACGGCTATACAAAAAGTCCTGTCCTAGCACTAGCGCTTGTATCTTTGATTTCATACGGTGGAAGTGACGTCCATCCAAATAAAAGACGAACGCTATGTAGAAGGAGTTATTATACAATTTCTGAAAAGGTAAAGATACTCTAGAAAAAGCACGGAAGAAAGCATATGAACTTTTAAAGAAGTTAAAGATTAGTTAAGAAAGGGTGTATGGAAGGAATAAAGCAACCTAATTAAAAACTTTATTACTTACGTCTTTCGCAGGGTCTAAACATCTAGTCTACTTCACGAAGAGTATGTCGTTGCTTTATTTCATGTCCTTCCAGGTGTAGCTAGTAACCAAGTTGATATTGGAATTTGTGTACGTAGCGAATTATTATTTAGTATCAGATAATTCGTTTAAGCTCAAAATCAACATGACGGCTTTCATTCTGAATTACGGTCCATCAGTTGTGCTATGTTTATAGCCATCCCGTTTCATGAAGAAACATTCCACACCCTCTAAATGTTCAGTAAGTAACTTTCTATGATTAAGGTAAATTAAATAGGATTGTTGCAGTTGCACCATTTGCTAAAGCGCCACCAGAAGTCGTTACCCTAATACTTAAAATATTACATTGATTCACGGGGAAATTAGCTGTTACTGTTGCACAACAATTTGGCGAAGCAGCTGTACTTGGCCCTATGATTGTAGCAATAATCCCTGTAGCTACAGGGGCATTAAATCCACAATTAGTACTTATATATATTTGTGCTGTTACCGTTTCTCCTGCATTTAAAACATGATCTCGAATGTTAAAAGTTAGTCTCGTTATAACTGCATTATTGGGAACTACTATCGTATTCCTTACAAAACTTGCTGATGCATTCCCTATACCTAGGAAATCATTATTACCTATTGATTGATCTGAAGCAAGATACACTTCCATTACACTCGGCCCTGTTGCACCTGTTGCACCTGTTGCACCTGTTGCACCTGTTGCACCTGTTGCACCTGTTGCACCTGTTGCACCTGTTGCACCTGTTGCACCTGTTGCACCTGTTGCACCTGTTGCACCTGTTGCACCTGTTGCGCCTGTTGCACCTGATGCACCTGTTGTGCCTGTTGCACCTGTTGCACCTGATGCGCCTGTTGCGCCTGTTGCACCTGTTGCACCTGTTGCACCTGTTGCACCTGTTGCACCTGTTGCACCTGTTGCACCTGTTGCACCTGATGCGCCTGTTGCGCCTGTTGCACCTGTTGCACCTGTTGCACCTGTTGCACCCGTTGCACCTGTTGCACCTGTTGCACCTGTTGTGCCTGTTGCGCCTGTTGCACCTGTTGCACCTGTTGCACCTGATGCACCTGTTGTGCCTGTTGCACCAGTTGCGCCTGTTGCACCTGATGCACCTGTTGTGCCTGTTGCACCTGTTGCACCTGATGCACCAGTTGCGCCTGTTGCACCTGTTGCACCTGTTGCACCTGATGCACCAGTTGCGCCTGTTGCACCTGTTGCACCAGTTGCGCCTGTTGCACCTGTTGCACCTGTTGTGCCTGATGCACCAGTTGCGCCTGATGCACCTGTTGCGCCTGATGCACCTGTTGCACCTGATGCACCTGTTGCACCAGTTGCGCCTGCTGCACCTGTTGCACCTGTTGCACCAGTTGCGCCTGTTGCACCCGTTGCACCCGTTGCTCCACTCGTTGCGCCTGTCGCACCCGTTGCACCCGTTGCACCCGTTGCACCCGTTGCACCCGTTGCACCCGTTGCACCCGTCGGACATACATTACATACAAATTCGTTACACTTAAATCTCATTAGGCAACTATTGCCCTTTATTTTCGTTTCGCACTTAATAAAATCGTTATTACTGCAAATTTTACAATTACTATAATTATGGTAATGTTTAAAACCCATTGACTCACCTCCAGTTCATTTCTTTAACATACTATTCGAAGAACCGACAACGGAGGTAGGTCAATAACATCTATTTTGTCCGTTGATTAGGATTGCTTGCTTTAAAATATCATTCTCAATCAAATAACGTTGGTTTTCCTTCAGTAATTAAGCTAGTTCGTTTTCTTCAGTGCCATCATCTTTGACAACGAATGAACCATTATCTTGAAAAGGCGTTAAATCCTAATCTCGTGCAATATCTGCACGAGATTTTCTATTTTCATAAAGCCCCACTAATTGCTATTTAAATTCAGATGTAAAAGTTAGACATTGACGTAAATTACATATTTTGTGTTAGTTAATCTTCGAAACACATAATTAATTTATAGGTACAATGCTAAAAATAGAGTTAAATACAATTTGCAAGGCATTTTGTGCACTATAATTTGTTAAAGACACTTGTCCATAAAATTTAAATTGAGATAATATTACACGTTTGCTTTATCCCTTTGCTTCACTAATCATTTGCACACTTATAATTAGTGAAGCAATTATATAATCCTCTAGCATAATCAATATAAAGGGGTTACAAAAAGTGTTAGCGTTTTTTCCGTCATTTTATAAAAATGTGTTGTCATATAGTGCGTTAGCAAGATACCAAAACTATTCTGGGAATTTAAGTAATAAAGAACAGGATTTGGATTTTAAAAATTTCTTAAGGGAACAGGGTACAAAAACTCTACATCAAAGAGTTTTACTCTTATGGGTTCTTTAGGAATATGATAAACGTCAGCAATTGAAACTGGTCTGAACCTATATCCACAAGTACTATCATGAATGTCCCATCCCATTGATTAAATTTAATTGGCCCCTATGAAGGTTCATCAAAGACATTATGCTTGGATTCTTCTTTAATTGGATGTAGAAACAAAATATTTCAAAAAGTTTGGCCATACAAGAAATCAATATGTTCTTTGAAAGAGTTGCAAGAAAACACTGTATAGTATAGATGAAGTACATTTACTTACAACAAGGGATAAGGGTACAGAAAAGATTAAATGATATTGGTATTCCAGTAATATTAATTTGGACAATGAGAGAAAAAGCAGTATTACAACAGGATTTTATGCGAACTAGTAGGGGAAATGGTCAGGGGGATGGGTATATGATTTGAGATCAAATGCAACTGAATGTTGATTAAGACATGTTAATTGAAGAGATGTGGTATTATCAGTGGACGAAATTATTCAACCCTCTAACAGATGAGTTACTTAGAACTAAGATTAATGAAAGCCAAGAAATTATAGATATTGCCATTAATCATTTTTTATAGTTCAAAGCAGAGCAATTAACTTAAAGTAGGGAAAGAAGGCTCGAAATTAATCCAACTTATGTTAAAAACTTTAAGAGATGGTATAGAACCTGAAATTGCCAAAAACGAAGATCTATCTGGATTTCATCAACAAAGGCAAAGGAAAATAAATGTTTGGAAAGAATGAAAAAAACTGCATACGAAGCTTTATTAGAGAATAGAATTATTAAATTGTATTTGATGAACTAATCAATTAGATGAATAAAGAAATCTATTTAGATCAGAAGCTTAGCTAACTATTATTAAATGTAAAATAAAAGGACTAATATATAAGACATGGATTAAAAAAGGAGTAATTGTCATTACATAAATTATAAAAGAAAATCCTCCAGATTTATATAAATTCAATACCGAAATTTTTACATTTAGAGTTGCTTTACACGTAGGGGAAATCGTCTTGAAATGGAAGGCAAAGAAGAGTTAAAAGAAATTCTTCATACGCTTTGCCCCTGAATCGACAGAAGGAAACCGTTTAAAAGCTTCAATGGTTCCGACTTCTTTAAATTTTTCCACCCATGCTTTCACTTGTGAAACTTTCGAATCTTTCCTTTGTCGCAATTTCTGCATCCATTTCCTTGACTCTAACTAAAATACGGTTATCTACTGCGACTGTAGTTTTTTGATTATCTACTTAAAGGAGATAGTATTAAACCCTAAAAATGGTTTTGTTTTAAAATTGTGTATTTTTTAAATAAAAATTAACTTTTTGTGAGGGGTTTTAAGTTGATTTATTTCTTTTTTACGGTGTTTTTTAGATAAATATCTATATGTATATTTATAAATAAAACCAAATAAACATTAAAGGGGAGGTTTTCTTGTTGATTTGCTAAATATTGTGTCAATTAATATTATTAGGATTATACCTCTGAAAATAAAGGATGCTTTCTCTATTTTCAAGACTATAGAAAGGAAGTTAGTGAGGAGAGTTTATGGGAAAAACAAATGAAGATATTTTATCTATGACTATAGCTACAGTACTCGTTGGAAATTACATTCCATCTACTTATGCAGTATTTGGAGAAACAAAACAAAAAGAATAATTAAAAGAAAATCACCAAGTTATATTAACCTAATAACCTTCCATTAAGTATCGTATGAACCATTAAAGGCGAGTAACTTTTGAAAACTTTTTTAATGCATTTAATAATAAACAGCGGAAGCCTTTATTAACCAATATCAAGAGTATTGTGGATGCTAGTTCGGGCACGGTTATTTTTCTAAAAGGTATGAAGACAACATGCTTTCTTTACTACTACCACCAGCTAACCTATTAGGCAGCATTTTTGATGTATATATTTCCTAATTTATGTTTCTAATTGCTTCCACAAATCGGTTTCGCAATTAGTATTAGTTGTTTATCATTGCCTTCTGTTGTACAAATAGAATTTTTATGTTTGAATATTATGAACTTAATTCTAATATCATTGAATTTACGCTAATTTTCTCTAACCTAATATAGGAAAAAATATAAAATAGAAATGAGGGAATATTTTATGAAGAAATTAACACTAGCAACTTTAACAACTTTTATGATTGTGGGATTGATATTTGGAGCAGTACCTACAGAGGTTAAAGCCTCTGAACATGGTAAGAATAATGTATATCAAGATCTGGATGAGCGAGTAAAAAGAATGCTAATAAGTGCGGCTGCCCCTGGTACGGAATATAGGTACCATAATATTTTTCATGCTGAATTAAATGGTGGTGATGTAGAAGGTACTTTGATTGAAAACTCTGAAACTCTGACGGTGTCTAGAAATACGCTAGAAAATAATTTTGACCATGAGATAGAATTGCCAACTAGTGGTTACGAACACGAATTTACGGAAACAACTAGTACAACGAACACAACAGGTTGGACATTTGGATATAATTATAATGTAGAATTTTCTATTCCTATGGTAAGTGGGGGTCACAGTTTTAGTGTTGATTATAATATGTCAACTGCTAACACTTTAGAAAAATCAGAAACAAGAAGATTTTCAGTTCCTTCAGTATTAATTCCTGTACCAGCTGGGAGAAAATATTTAGTTGAGTATAGATTTGAAAAACAAACTGTTTCAGGAAGAAATAGAATAAATGCAGATTTATTTGGAGATGCTGTATATTATTTTAATAATCAACCAATGTCTCCACAACTTTTATATTCCGCTCTTAGATTTGCCACTGATACACAGGGTTTTGAACAGGTAATCAGAGATTCTGCAGTGGGAAATGATAGATTTGGCATTAGAGGTACAGGTGTAGGACAATTTAGAACTGAATTTGGGACTTCATTATATATTAGAACAACTGACATCACAAATACTCAAGAACCAGTTATAATAGAAACAATAACTATTCCTGTGAAAATTGAAACTATTTCTGAAAAGACTAAAGTAGTAGAATAATAGAAAATTACAAATAAAGATGATGCCTAATGCCTGTATATCTCAAGAAAAGAGGCTGGGACATAATTTGCTGATATTCTAAAAAAGAGAAATCGTACTTGCATCGATTTCTCTTTTTTTCTTAATTCTATTTTCTCTACCTTAGCTTCTCTGTTAATGCAGGTGTATTTCCGTTTGTGGCCTGAGTAAAGATCGATACAAAAATTTGTAAATTAGCCATTCATATCACGAGGGAAATCCGTCCATTCATTTGTGGCATATTTTTGAATCAGCTTTTGGTTGTTATTTGTATTTCGATTTTCTTTCCCACTTGCAACAAACCAAGGATAGAAATTAGTCAAAAATGCTAATCCGCCTCCTGTCCCACTAAATGGTTCAAATAGATTTTTCTATTTTTCGAGTTATTATTTGCCTGTAGAAGATGAGCTTTCACTGAATTCCATTTATCATATAGGATATAATTCGTAGAACAGCTAAAAATATTTTCTTAGAAAAAACATTTAGTATCTTAATATAGATAAATTTAGAAAAAATTATTAATAAAATTAGGAAGTAATGGTTATTTAAGAAGAGATTTCATAATTACGAAAAATCTGAATTTACAATAAATATATTGACATTATTATATTATATTTGATAATTTTAAATAGATTTTTATTATTGACCAAAGGGGGAAGGTTCTATGAAGAAAAAACAATTCAGGCTATTACTGCTATTAAGTGCCTTTGCACTATTGATTTTAGCTGCATGTGGATCTGATAGCGAAACAAGTTCAAAAGACTCGAAAAATGACGAATCGGCATCATCTGAAAAGCCTAAATTTCTGAACTTATTGACAGGTGGAACACAAGGTACCTACTATGCATTGGGTGGAACGTTCGCTGATTTAATTAGTAAAGAAACAGATATTAAAACAACTGCTGAAGTATCTCAAGCATCTGCTGCCAACATGACTGCTTTGCAAGATGGTAAAGGTGAAATTGCATTTGTGCAATCGGATATTGCTTATTACGCTACTGAAGGGAAATTTATGTTTGATGGAAAAAAAATCAATTCAATCTCTGCTTTAGGTGCACTTTATCCAGAAACAGTACAACTAGTAACGACAGAAGCATCAGATATTAAATCATATGCTGATTTGAAAGGGAAGAAGGTTTCTGTTGGTGCACCAGGTTCTGGAACTTACGCAAATGCTGAACAATTACTTGAAATTCATGGTCTAACAATGGATGATATCAAAGCACAAAACCTTGACTTTGGTGAATCTACTGACGGTCTTCAATCTGGTCAAATCGACGCAGCGTTTATTACTGCGGGTACGCCAACGGGGGCTGTTGAGGCATTAAATGCAACAACTAAAGTAAATATTATCGGTGTAGATCCTGGTAAAGCAGATGAGCTAATTGCTAAATACCCTTACTACGCAAAAGATACAGTAAAAGCTGGTACGTATGGTCTTGAAAAAGATACTGAAACAGTTTCGGTACTTGCAATGCTAGCGGTGAAAAAAGATCTTTCAGAAGATGTCGTATATTCAATAACAAAAGCTATTTATGATAATACAGATAAAATTTCCCATGCTAAAGGGGCATTTATTAAAGCTGAGACAGGGTTACAGGGTATCAGTATTGACGTTCACCCAGGTGCTCAAAAATACTTTGATGAAAAGAAATGACGGAACATTCTGAATAAAGATTTGGTATAGCTTATGGCGAGTGGAAAGTTATTTTCTTAAATACGAAGAGGCTCGGATTGCATAAAGATTCGAGTCTTTTTTCTTCCCATAAGTTTCGGTCGTAAGTAATTGAGAATAACTTAAACTTCTTTTGGTGGGTATTCTATCACCCCATGAAATAGAGGAACTCAGTCTAAGAACGCCATGTCCTGTGACATTGACTGAATGCCCAAATTCGTGCTGTGTTGCCGCTGTCTCTTTGCTTTGTGCAGATAAAACTATTTTTCTGTCAATTCGCTTTTGCACAGACAAAACCAACATGCACGTCAAAGCACAAAGCTGATTCCGACAATTAGATCCAAGGCGTAATTGATGTAGGGAGACAGATGTAGTGAGAAAGAAAACATTAATAATTGTTTTAACTTTTTTATGTATGTGCTTTAGTACAGTTATTTTACTTCCTCTTCAGAAGGTATTAGCATTTACAGAAACACGTATTAATGATCCGGTAGTGCAATATATACCACTGGCAACTAAGGATACATTTGAAATTAGATACACTCACTCCATTCATAAAACGGATGTACTCGAACATTATAAATATGTAGACGGAACGAGTATTCAAATGTTAGGGATGGAGTATGAAAGTTTAGCAATCGGCATGCCAAGCTATGCAGAAAAAAATCAAACATTAACAAAACGAAGTGGGAAATATTTTTTGCAGTTTGACAATGAAGTCATTGAAAATTTTACGATCTATATAGGCGATTTGGATTTAGACCTTGTATTAGATTACGACAATTTTGAATACGATTTGAAAAAAGATTTACAAAGGGGAAAATCCTATTTATTTGAGGTGAAGCGTTTATCGCTTTATGGACAATGGAAAGGGGTAAGGATAAAATGACTACTCAGCATAAATCAAACGACGAAGTAAAAAAAGAAGAATTCGAACAAATATCAGCTGAAGAGAAACAAGCAATACTCGAGAAATATGATATTGAATCAAATGTACGAACGATATCAGGCGTAATGAAGCATGTCATTTTCTTTGGACTGCTAGCATTTTCATTGTTCCAGCTTTACACAGCAATTTTCGGCCAATTCCCAGCACAAATTCAGCGTACCATACATTTAGGTTTTGGTTTGACCCTTATTTTCTTACTCTTCCCTGCTCGAAAAAAAGCAGCGAAGAATAAAATAGAATGGTTTGATTATATATTAGCGGTATTATCCATTGTAGTAGGTTCATATTGGACAATGAATTATACAGAGCTTGTTAATAGCAATGGTACCATTACGCAAATAGATTTTATTGTAGGCCTCGTAGCTGTTTTGTTGGTACTAGAAGCAGCTCGCCGTGCAGTAGGTTTACCGATTACAATCATTGCTATATGTTTCTTAATTTATGCATATTTTGGACCGTATTTTCCGGATTTTATGGCGCATAGAGGGCAAGATTTTGAAAGTATTGTAAATCTCATGTATTTTACGACGGATGGAATTTTTGGAACACCGATTAGTGTTTCTGCCACATTTATATTTGTTTTTTTGCTTTTTGGAGCATTCCTTGTCAAAACAGGCGTTGGTCAATACTTTAATGATTTAGCGGTATCTCTTGCGGGCAAATTAATTGGAGGTCCTGCAAAAGTAGCTGTATTTTCTAGTGCGCTTCAAGGTACGATTTCGGGAAGCTCTGTAGCAAATGTTGTAACATCTGGATCATATACAATTCCTATGATGAAAAAGCTAGGATACCGTAAAGAATTTGCGGGTGCAGTCGAGGCGGCGGCATCTACAGGTGGGCAGCTAATGCCTCCGATTATGGGTGCGGCAGCATTTTTAATGGTTGAGTTTATAGGCCGTGGAATTACTTATTGGGATATTGCGAAGGCGGCAGCAATACCTGCACTGCTATATTTTACAGGTATTTGGGTTATGACTCACTTCGAAGCTAAACGTGTAGGCTTAAAAGGCTTAAGTGATGATCAAATGCCGAATCGTCGAGAAGTATTTAAGAAAATTTACCTTTTATTACCGATCATCGCGATTATCATTTTAATGTTAACGGGTACACCGGTAATGCATGCAGCACTTTACGGTATTATTATTTCTATTGGGGTTGCAATGTTTAATAAGGAAACACGTTTAAAACCAAAGGATATTATTGATGCGTTAGTTGAAGGTGCACGAACAGCACTTGGTGTAGTAGCTGCAACCGCTTGTGCAGGTATTATTGTAGGTGTAGTTGTAAAAACAGGTCTAGGCTTAAGTTTAGCTAATAGTTTGGTAGAATTAGCGGGCGGTAGCATTATATTAACGTTGATTTTTGTTATGATTGCTTCCCTAATTCTCGGGATGGGTGCTCCGACAACAGCAAACTATGTAATTACTTCAACAATTGCTGCACCTGCAATCGTGGCATTATTATCACCGAACACCCCACAGGAATTAGTGCCAGTAGTAGTGTTATTATCAGCACACTTCTTTGTATTCTACTTTGGTATTATAGCAGATATAACACCACCTGTTGCACTTGCTGCTTTTGCGGCTTCTGGAATCTCTGGTGGAGATCCGATTAAAACAGGTGTAAACTCAGCGAAGCTTGCGATTGCAGCGTTTATAATTCCGTATATAATTGTATTTTCACCAGCGTTATTAATGATTGATACAACTATTCCAGAAATTATATGGGTAGTATTAACGGCTATTACAGGAATGGTAGCCATAGGTGCTGGAGTAATTGGTTATTGGTACCGCAAAATGCTATGGTTTGAACGCATTATTTCAATAGCAGCAGGTCTACTTCTTATTTATCCAGAAAAATTTTCGGATTGGGCAGGTTTAGTCATCTTTATTGCAATGTTTGTTATCCAATACGTAACACAGCATAAAGACAACAGTGATAACACTCAAAAGAGTAAAAAAGGTTCTTTAGTTTAAGTAAGAGGTAAAAAGGCTCTAGGACTTACAAAATATAATAAAATCATCAATAATTAGCAAAGGAGTCCGGGAATTTTAAGAACAGTAGAATTTATCGGACTTTGAATTAGGACGTATAAATTTTGGTTCTATAATATTTTGCAGTGTATTCACACAATTCAGCACATAAGAAAAAAACAGATAAAGTAACAGATTCACTGATTTATATATCCTTGAACTGTCGAGAAACAAGTTATAGAAAAGTAGATTATGCAAGTGGATTTTAACATAAAATCCCAGGGTTAAAAGATGTGGAGATTGAAATTTGAAGAAGTAAGTAATCAAATCACATTAAATGTACAATTGCTAATTGTACATTTAATGTCCAGTTTGTAAAAGAGAAACATCAGAGGTTCACGTTTTTTAAATATTAAAAATATTTTCCAAACTGTTTTTTGAGGTGATACAAAATTGAATAAGATGCTAAAAAGAGGTGATTATATTGATAAATAATCTTTTAAAATTACAGGATGCATATACACAGGGACATAGTAAAAGGGTGGCTGTATTTGCCAAAATTTTGGCAATAGAAACAAATCAATATGATCAAGATGCCCTTAATAAACTTTTTAATTCATGCTTACTACATGATATAGGTAAATTAGGGATACCAAATAAAATATTAAATAAAAAAACCTCTCCTCTAACTCAAAAAGAATATGATGTAATGAAGACGCACCCACAAATAGGCGAAGATTTATTAAAAATATTCCCTTCCATCAACATCGACCTTTCTATTATTCGTTCACACCATGAAATGTGGAATGGTAATGGGTATCCTGATGGTTTAATTAGATACGAGATTCCTTTAAGTGCAAGAATTGTCTCTATTGCAGATGCATTTGATGCAATGACTTCTACGAGATTATACCGGAAAGCAATGAATCCAAAAGAAGCATATAATCGAATTATCGAAGGGAAGGGAATTCAATTCGACCCTGAATTAGTAGATATCTTTCAAAAAACATATTCTTCTTGGGTCAAAAACACGAATATATATATATATTTATAAAGCAAGTTAATTTATAAAATAGTTTTCTAATTAATTTCGGTTGAAGCCTTAATATTTATCCAGATGGTAGTTTAATTATATTCTTATACGATTTTGTTAATAACAAATGTCTGAAAATTTATAATTATTAAAATAAAAAAACCAATTTCTATCTATATGTATCATGTCCAATGAAATCGGTGAAGGTGTGTTATATTGGCGCTTACTTATAATAAACTAACCAGTTTTCTTTTGGTTACATTTCTTTACTATAATAGATTCCAAAACCAGAAATAATTCAGGCATGACTACATGTTTGCAAGTTTAAGGTTCAATTAAGGTTACGGGGCTACAATGAATTTGTAAGTTAACGGCTTACAAAAAAAAAGGAGGTCATGAAAATGAACAAATTTGTAAAAGGTATGGCTCTTTCAAGTCTTGGTGCCCTGATGCTAGTTACACCATCAGCTTTGGCAGCGAACTTGCCACAAAGTGGAACAGAAGTCACTGCTCAGGTAAAACAGGAAAACGGGGTTATTCTTTATTCCACAGATGGTGGGAAAAATTGGGATAAACATACACCGACTACTAAGGATCAGGCTGTCAAAATCGTAAGCATGAAGGATGGCATCGCTCAATTCGAAGCTGTTAATGAAGCAGATTTGAAGAATGCTGAAAGCTCGATGCAAATTATGATAAAACAGGAAAACGGGGTTAATCTTTATTCCACAGATGGTGGAAAAAATTGGGATAAACATACACCGACTACTAAGGATCAGGCTGTCAAAATCGTAAGCATGAAGGATGGCATCGCTCAATTCGAAGCTATTAATGAAGCAGATTTGAAGAATGCTGAAAGCACGATGCAAATTATGATAAAACAGGAAAACGGGGTTAATCTTTATTCCACAGATGGTGGAAAAACTTGGGATAAACATACACCGACTACTAAGGATCAGGCTGTCAAAATCGTAAGCATGAAGGATGGCATCGCTCAATTCGAAGCTATTAATGAAGCAGATTTGAAGAATGCTGAAAGCTCGATGCAAATTATGATAAAACAGGAAAACGGGGTTACGCTATATTCCACAGATAAAGGGAAAACCTGGAGCGAAAAAGCGCCTAATAAAAATTAAATTACATCTATCTAACAATAAAGCAACCATAGCACTTGACAAGTGTTATGGTTGCTTTATTGACATATAAATCATTATAAAAACTCTTAGGTAGAAAATCGTTACGGACATGCAACCTTAATCTCTGTTCCCTAGAGATTATATCCAGTTCTCTTTTTGTTACAATTTTATTACTATATTGTTAGGGAGGATGCTTATGAGAATTTTAATGGTGGAAGATGAAATACATTTGGCGGAAGCAATCGAGCAGGTTTTAAAAAAGAATCATTACAGTGTTGATTTAGCTTTTAATGGTGAAGACGGTTTAGATTGTGGACTCTCCGGCATATACGATATCATCATTCTCGATATTATGCTGCCTAAAATGAATGGAATAACCGTGCTGAAAGAATTGCGTAAGAATGGTCTTGCTACCCCTGTTATTCTGTTAACCGCCAAAGGAGATACTTCAGACAAAGTAGCCGGTCTTGACAGTGGTGCCGATGATTATCTTCCCAAGCCTTTTCCAACCGAGGAATTATTGGCACGATTAAGAGCCTTGGGGCGCAGGAAAAGCGAAATAATATATGATAACGTTTTAAAATACGGCGATATTGAGTTAAACCCTCATACGCTTAGCCTTTGTTGCAGAAAAAACAGTTTTAAATTAACCCTAAAGGAATGCCAATTACTAGAATTGTTAATCCGAAGACGAAACGGCATTATATCCAAAGACAGCATTATTGAAAAGATATGGGGATATGATACCAACGCCGAGGACAACCATGTGGAGGTATATATATCTTTTTTAAGGAAGAAATTAGCCAGTTTAAAATCGTGTGTGTCCATACAAACCATACGAGGCGTAGGATATTGTTTAAAGTCCGAGGAAAGCACAAATATAGATATATAAGCAGGTGGTATGGTTATGTTTAAACAATTACGAAATAAATTCTTGGTACTGAATATGTCAATTATATCAGCATTGATGATAACGACTTTTTGTGTCATTTATTTCATTACTTATAGCAACATTCAAAGCGAAAACGTGAAAAAATTGAATGATTTATCTGCTAGTCCGCAGAAAGTGGATGTTTCATTATTGAAAATGGGGGAAGCTGCTGTTTCATCGAATTACTCCATGTCATTTTTTATACAGGTTGATGAGCAAGGTGTAATACAAAAGGTTAACTCTTTTATCGATATGACAGATGAAACCTATGAAAAAGCTGCCGAACTTGCGTGGCAAGAGAAAAAGAATAACTCAGTTATCAATCTTCACGGTAAAAAATGGATGTATAAAATAATGCAGCCCACAACGATGGTGAGAATTGGCGAAAATGGAGAAATGCAATTTTCCACTGACGGTGGTCAAACATGGACTGTGAGTGTTACTGGTCATAAAACTAATAATTATCAAATTGTATTTTTGGATATAACAGATCAAAGCGATACACTTACAAGCCTGCTTATCACGTTTCTTTCAGTAGGAATTGTTATGCTTTTTGTCATTTTCATCATCAGTATGTATTTTGCAAATAGAGCGATTAAGCCTATTTCTGTTTCTTGGGATAAACAGAAACAATTTATAGCGGATGCTTCACATGAATTAAAAACACCCTTAGCAATTATTTCAGCTAATTATGAAGCATTGATGACAAACAAGGACAGAACAATTAAAAGCCAGAAAAAGTGGCTGGAATATATTCATAATGAAACAACACGAATGACTAAGCTTGTAAATGAACTTTTATATTTGGCTAAGAATGATGAGGCAGAAGTGGAGCTGCAGTATTCTTCATTCGATATAAGCCAAGCTGTGAATCATATTACCTTGTCAATGGAAGCTGTAGCATTTGAAAAGGGTGTAACATTTATTCAACATATAGAACCTGAGTTGACGATAAAAAGCGATATGGATAAAATAAAGCAGGTAATTACTATCTTAATGGATAATGCAATCAAATATACTGAACAAAATAGTCATATTGAAATAAGTTTGATAAAGATAAAAAAGCGAATCATCTTTTCTGTGAAAAACAGTTGTAAAGGTTTGTCCAAGAAAGACTTACCAAAACTGTTCGATAGGTTTTTTCGCAAAGACACAGCACGTACGTATGAAAACGGCAGTCATGGATTGGGCCTTTCTATAGCAAAAAAGATTATAGAGAGGTTAGGTGGCAAAATTTACGCTGAAAGTGACGAGAGCGAAAGCAGCATTACCTTTATCTTTATGCTTTAACATGATTTGTTACAGCTTGTATCCAATTAAGAATGTTAATTGAAGCGGGATAGTTCAAAGCCGATTTTTCATTTCAGAACCTGAAATCAATGTTTGTTATTTTGTATAACTCCTTACTTTAGGGCATCATACCCATAATAAAAGTAAACGTCAAATCATGGATGTATATAAAATTCTGTACATACAATCATTTATAATTCAACGAAAAGGCAGTAACGAATAGGGGCTTCCCTTTTCGTTCTTCCTTTTGTTATTTATACGTATGAAATTTTACAAAAACTTGCAGCTGAAGAATTGTTTTCAGTATGGATTTATTTAGCTAAATTAGAGTCCGATGAAAGATATCTTTGAATAACTACGTTAAGTGTCCTTTCAATTGGAAGTTACCGAGATACATTGTGAAAACCTTGGGTATTCGATATAGACTAAATGTCTGTTCAAGGCTTCTTTGTTATTTAAATTGAAATAAGGAATGCATGCATATGACGAGGAGCTTGTTAGAAGAGAGTAAACTTTGGACTTTTTCCAAGTATTAAGAAGCCTTCTTATGTGCAAAAACAAATAGAGTTACACAACAGTCTCTGAAATTGGAAGCAAAGATGTACAAGCCATAGATCATCGGAAGGAGTTGTTGGAATAACGTAAGTTAATATTGAAGGGGAGACAGAATAATTCATATATTAAGGTTTGGCTGAAAAAAATAATTGGTTTCCTGTTGAAGCTCTGTAGCTTCAATCATGCTTGTCCTTCTATTTGCGGTCATAACCGATTACAGTTTGTTTGTGTCTTCCATGAGGAAGTAAGAACAAAAGAATCAAAATATGATTCAATGAGCGAAACTATTTACTATGTTTCTGAAGTATTTTTCTGAAATAACCTTTTTTGTTTAGAATAAATTAACAATGACAATACTGGAACTGATAACTTTTAGAGTAGGCGAAATTAATGGTTATAAAACGAATATTATGCTCCATTTTAGTTGTAATTGTCGCTATATGTATGTCAGGTTGTTGGGATGCAACAGAGCCTCAACGTATGTATTATGTTAACGCTGTTGGCGTTGACTATGAGGACAATAAATATAAGGTTTATCTTCAAATTATTAATTTAGCTGATTTAGCAAATGTGGACAACAATTCTGGTAATGCCACATCTGTAGAAGTTGGATATGCCGAGGGGAAAACAATTGAAGAAGCAATTTATAAACTATACCGTTCTTCTGACCAAGAAATATTTTGGGGGCATTTGAGGTATCTGCTTTTCTCAGAACGTGCTATGGAAACTGAACAAAATGCTATTCCTGTCATTGATACTTTTATTCGGTTTAGGGAGACGAGATATCAAATTTGGGTGTTCTGCACTACAGATTCTATTAAAGATGTGATGCTTATAGCTCCCATCCTAAGAAGCTCTATTACATCTTCAAAGTTAAGTAGCCCCCTTAAGACGATTGAACAGGAATCATTTATTGATCCCAAAAATTTAAGAGAATTAGTTATTGGTCTAAATGAACCTAGCCATGAAGTCACCATCCCTTTTGTAACTATTATGAAAAATTGGGAAACAGAAGCTAGAAAAACGGAAGAAACTTCATTTGCAGGTATAGGTATACTTTCAAAAGATGAATTTAAAGGATTCATTAAGGATTCCTTATCCAGAGGTAGTCAATGGATGCAAGATAAAACTAATCGGGGAAGAATTACATTTAAATTAAGTGGAGGAGAAAGGGATTATTTGACAGTCGATATAGATAAGTTAAACGTTGATGTTAAACCGATTATAAAAAAGAAAGAATCAGAAACAGTAGTTTTTGATATAGATATCCATGTAAAGGCTACAGTAAATGGATTTAAGGGAGCCATTAAGGACAGTGATATAAAAAAACAAATTAAAGAGCAAATAAAAAAAGAAGTGATGGAAACTTATGAAGAAGGATTAAAATTGGATGCTGACATATATCGTCTATCTGAGTACCTCTATCGCAGCAACCTAAAGGTATGGCGAATGATAGAGAAGGATGGAAAAATACCTTTAAAAAAAGAATCAATCAATAAAATAAATATTCACGTTAAGATAAATGCTGGTAGAAAAACATTTGAAGAAACAATTAAAGAATAAATGCTTTGTTTTTAACTATTTAATTCGGTTAATCAAAGCATTTAATTGGGTTCAGCTTCCTACAAACAATTTTCTACATCATTAGTTAAAGAAAATTTTATATATTTAAGAAACGGGTTTTGATCAAACCCGTTTTTCAAGAGAAATAAACAATTATTAATTAGTTTGCAATTATAATAAATTTAATGTTGATTGAACATCAATCAATTGAGAAACAGTGAAAATGTATCATATTATTTTTTATAAAATAACTTTTACCTCAAAAGATTAGAAGTCAAGTCTTATCCTGTTAGTATGTCTTCGCTTGGATATCTTACTTTTTCTTGTTTTGGTTTTGCAAGTGCAAAGGCCCACGTTAATGGCCCTAGTTTACCCACCAACATAATAAAAACAATAATTATCTTACCGACATCTGATAAATCACCAGTTATGCCCATTGACAAACCTACTGTACCAAATGCTGAAATTACTTCAAATAATATTTTTAAAAATGACTCTGACTCAGTGATATTTAGAATAAATACCGTGAAAAAGATTAACAATACACTTATTGCAAAAATGACAAGGGATTTAATTATAACCCTATCTTTAATTGCTCTATTTCCTATAGTAATCTGATTTTTTTGTCTCAAAAATGTTATTATTGATAAGACAATAACCAAAAATGTTGTAAGCTTAATTCCACCACCTGTCGATGTACTCCCAGCTCCTATAAACATTAAAAGTAAAATAAAAACAATCGTTGCTTCATTTAAACTTCCTATATCAAGTGTATTGAATCCTGCTGTACGGGGTGTCACTGCTTGAAAATAAGAACCCCAAAGTTTATCACTTAACGATGACAATTGTCCTAATGTGTTTGGATTACTATATTCTATAGAAAAAATAATAATCATTGCTAATATGTTGATAACTAAAGTTCCAACTATCATTACCTTTGAATGTAAATCTAACTTTTTAAAGCTGCGTTTATACCATATATCTGATAAAACTGTAAAACCTATCCCACCAACTATGAAAAGAAATGTGATAACAAAATTTACTATTGGATCACCTACATATCCCATTAAACTTTCTGACCAAATAGAAAATCCCGCATTATTAAAAGCTGATATTGCATGAAAGAAACTGTAATATACTCCTTCTCCCCATCCATACTCTGGAACCCATTTTAAAGCTAAAATCAGTGTTGCAATGATTTCAATAGTAAAAGCGTATATAAATATACTTTTGGTTAGTCTTATAACTCCACCTAGAGAATTCTGATTTAAAGCACTTTGTACAATTAATCTCTCTTTAAACCCGATTTTTTTGCCTAACATCATAAAAATAAGAACTGCAAATGACATAATTCCTAATCCACCAACTTGTATAAGAACAAGAATGATGTATTGGCCGAAAGTAGTGAAGGCAGTTCCTGTATCAACTACAACAAGACCTGTTACGGTCATAGCAGATGTTGCAGTAAAAAGGGAGTCAATCCAACTTAGAGAATTTGTTGTTGCATAAGGTATTTTTAAAAGTATCGTTCCCAAAGTGATAAAAAATAAAAATACAAATACAAGTAGTTGAAAGGGATTTGATTTAATATACTTGAAATTCATTATATTAAACTCCTTCTTCAAATCTTGCAATATCACTATTGTGCCCTATTATTATTAATACATCTTCTTTATTTATGACTTCTTCAGCAGTTGGTGAAACTATAAACGTACCTTGACGTTGAATCCCGACAATGGTACAACCAAATTTTGCGCGTACATTTAGTTCGCCTAAACTCTTGTAAATAAGCTTCTTTTTCACAACAATCTCTACGATGCTATAATCTTTAGAAAGTTCAATAAAATCAATCATTTTATCTGACACAATATGACGTGCAATTCTTTTTGCTACATCACGTTCTGGATGGATTACTTTGTCCACACCAATTTTTTTAAGAGCCTTTGAATGATACTCGTTTTGGGCCTTTGCCCATACTTTTTTTACACCTATTTCTTTTAATAACAACGTAATTAAAATACTTGATTCTATATCTCTACCAAATGAAACGAATGCATGGTCAACATTACGAATTCCAAGTTGAATAAGGGTTTTTTCATCAATTGCATTTGCACAAAAAGTTTGTGTTGCATAGTTCAAATATTCATTCACCTTTACCTCATCCTTATCTATAGCTATTACCTCAATACCCATATTGTGGAATTCTTTTACAATTGTTCCCCCGAAACGACCTAAGCCAAATACTGCAAATGATTTCTTCATACTACACCTTCTTTTCTAATAGTTATGTCATTATTAAAGTTCAAAAAACTAAAATTACAATATAAATAAAGAGAAACCTCCTTCTGTTATAAGAGGGAATGTATCAACTTTACATTTACGAGTTAGTATCTTATTCGGATCAATAATCCTACTTTCAAATATAGGATTCACTCCATTGAAATTTTTATACAGCAAAATGTCGAATAGGTCAATTGTTAAAATTAGTTAACTGAATAATCTATCGAATGCATCAATAAAAAATATTCAGAAAATTAAACCTTTTAAGAGTAGTTCTTTTTTATATTAACATGTGTACCCATGATAACATGGATTTATTTTTAGTTGTTAGAAATATTGCAGTTCAAGAAGCTGAGTTGTGGTGAAATTCTAGATTTTGATATTTCACAAGAATGGTGCGCAAATGATTGGTATATTGTAAGTCACTGTTATGTCTGGTTTTGAGGCGTATAATATTACATTTTTCTGAACGTTTCAGTATTACCTTATACTTTTACAATTTTTGATAACTAACTATATATTAGAGATAAAAGAACAATTTTTTATTCGAGTGGTAGATAGGGGAGGTAATGCTTTTATTTCATTTCAAAACAATTCTTTGAGAATAAAAGTAACTTTTTATAATACAAACGACATATTATATGATTATGGTCTGATTACCAACATAATAAAAAGGGAAACATAAGTTTATTTAATCTAGATAAAGATGGGCATAATTGTAGGTTTGAAATAAAGTTGCTATGGTTTTAAGCCGTTAGAAAACAGTTAGATTAAAAATCTTCCCTTTGCAACAGAAATACAAAAATAAACATTAAACAAGGAAAAATTATACAATTGAAAGGTTAGTGGGATCAGTTGATTAGTCATATAACCTTAAATTGATTTTACATTTCTACATAAACCGATCTTTAAGAGATTATTCAAATAGATTCCATTGCTCATAAATTTAAATCATATATTTTGCACAAATCTTTAAAGCAAAATATTTAACGTTGTTTTAATATAATGATTTCTCATTATTTACTTAGCTGAAAATAATTACTATATACCTAGGATTTCACTTACTCTCAACTACGATTTTTCTCATGAAATTGTTAATAACAAAACAATAAACAACCTTATATGGTTATTATTTTAGTTGGGAAGTGCCTAGCCTCTAGTTTTTATGATGTAATATAAAATTATATAATTATATTAATAATTTTATAAAGAAGGATAAAAAATTGCATAAAAAAGATTTTTATTTAATTTCAAGTAACTTTAGTTCTGTTTATCATTTAAAGTTTTTAAAGAGAAGCCGATAAACAGTAAATGAATCAAAAAATTTACATAAAGAAAGTAGGAGATGGTAGGGAATTGTACATAAAAAGTAACATGAGATTGTGAAGGGCTGTTATTACAATTAAAGATTTTCGTACCTCTAATTAGGTAGATATTACAGCCTTTCAATTAAAGTCACAAAAACGATTCAAAAAGGAGAGAATACCCGTGGTTCGTAATTTATCCATATTTAAAAAGTTAGTCTTATTAATGTCTATAGCAATTTTAACGGTTGCTCTTATCCAAGTAAGTGGATATACTACTATGAAAAAATTGGAGAAAAATGCAGAGAATATTTTAAAAAATCGTCTAGAACCAAGTATTATTTTATCAGACTATAGACTTAATAATCAGATGATTGTTTCAGATATTTACCGTTCTTTACTTTTTAACGATGAAAAAGCTATTACCCAAATTAAAAATGAAGTAACTTATGTGTTTAAAGATAATGAAAAGAATCTTAAATTACTTGAATCAACCAATATGCACTCGGATGAGAAACAAATAATAAGTGAATTGGTTCAGCTATATCCAATTTTTAAAGAAAGCATGGAGCAAGTTTTTCAGCTAAGTCTTGCTAATAAGAATGAAGAAGCAATTAATCTCTTTGAATCAAGTGCCGAGCCTGTTCTTGAAAAAATTATGTCAAAAGGTTTGGAACTAACAGAATTGAATAGAAAAAATGCAAGTACTTTGGTAATGGAAAGTAAAGCTGAGGCGACTGAAAGGATCGCAAATTCTCTAATAATATCAATTGTATTAGGAATTCTGTTTGTAGTAATCGGTTTTATCGGTGTACGAAAATATCTAATTTCACCAATTGAGAAATTAAAATATGCTGTTCAACGAGCACAAGCTGGGGAACTAAATTTTAGTGTAGACTATGATTCTAAGGATGAACTAGGTGTCTTAATGTCCAATTTTAGCCATATGATTACTCACTTACGGGAACTTATTGGTCATGTGCAACAATCATCCGAACAGATGGCTGCATTTTCAGTTGAGCTTTCGGCAAGTGCGGAACAAACGAATGAGGCAAGTGAACATATTGCTTCTGTTACGTTAGAGGTAGCAAGCGGTTCAGATGACCAGGTTAGTACGATTATAGAAACTTCTAATGTTGTGAATCATATGGTACAGAATGTCCAAACAATAGCTAAAAGTTCTACTAACGTGTCAGAGGCTACTACACAAGCAAACCAACTTGCTATAGATGGAAATGATATTATTCAAACTGCAGTTCTACAAATGAACTCGATTCAAACATCTATTGGCGGTCTAAGTGATGTTATTAGTGGATTAGGTGAGCGTTCGAATGAGATTGGACAAATCGTTGAAGTCATTACAAGTATTGCTGCACAAACCAACCTGCTTGCGTTAAATGCAGCGATTGAAGCAGCAAGAGCAGGCGAACATGGAAAAGGCTTTGCAGTCGTTTCGGAAGAAGTTCGAAAATTAGCAGAAGAATCATCTGCGTCAGCACAGAAAATCTCTAATTTAATTACAAGGATTCAAGCGGAAACAAATAAAGCGGTAGATTCCATGGAGTTCACTACAAATGAAGTTAAGACAGGTATTGACAATGTGAATATCGCAGGTGAATCTTTTGAAAAAATTCAACATGCCATTAACGAGGTTTCTGTTCAAATTCAAGAAGTATCTTTTTCTGTACAACAGATGGTAGCAGGAGCTGATCAAATGACCAAATCCATGGAACAAATTAATGAAATTGCCCAAAGCTCTGCAGAAGGGACACAAAATATTTCAGCGGCTACTGAAGAGCAATTAGCCTCTATGCAGGAAATTACTGCATCTACTTCGGCACTTTCTAAAATGGCAGAAGACTTACAAGAAAAAATAAATATGTTTAAAGTATAAGGGGGTGATTTATTATTTTAAGTTAGCTATTGGCTGAAATTTTGAGAGAAGTTAGAATTAATAAGCGGAGAATAAGGTAATCAGTCGAAATAAACGTTTCTGCTTTGTGTGTCGAATGAAACGATTCAATTGTGGCATTATCAGCGGGCATTCCTTTACGGGACATGCTCATGATAATGCCTTTTGCTTTGATTGTTTGTTAGTACGCAGCCGAAATATATACCGATTCCCTGTTACGTTTTCCCACCAAAAGGGAAGTAGGTAATATCTGTAACGAGATTCTCCAAGCGTTTTTGTGATGTAAATTCATGATTCATAAGATTATTAGTACGTAATGTGGATGTCCTGTTGGTTTACGTTTTTTAACTTTCACACGACATTGCTCTTCGATAGCTGAAAGACCAGCTGGAACATTCAAAAAAGTAAAGTGTTTTCCCGAAGGTTGCTTCACCATTATTATACAAACGTGTATATTTTTAAATTTGTGTGTCATCACAAATATTTAACTCTTCTAATAACATATGTAGGAATACCTTGTAACTTAATTTCAACTGCCTTTAATTTTACTTCTTGCGGATAACTTACTCTAATTCCTATAAAAAATATATATTAGGATACAATACCCTAAATTCAAAATACCCAACAGAGAAAGTATTGCATTTTATTTCAATGTACCTATAATTGATGTTTCAACATGAATATCTACTTCTAGTTTACCCAATATCATATCAATCTGATGAAGGTCGTTTACTATTAGAATTCATATTTTTTGTTTTCTATGAGAAAAAAATAAAATAATTTCGTGATTTATGTCGGAAAACACTGGCTAAATGAATTATATCATGCATTAAACAGAATTAAATTGAATACAAGATACAAGTGACTAGGTATTCAATAAGCACCTAGTCTTTTATTTAAAATCTTAATATTTTTATTAACTTTTTTGTGACAATCAAAAACTCTTATGACCTCTTAAATGTAATAAAATAGAATAATATAGTTTAAATAGTGTACTTATTATCTTATTCTTATTTAATTTATGCATTAATTAAATATGCGTTTTGGTATGTATTTAACTATTTTTATGCATTTTTTGCTTAATTTTGTGAAGGAGACTATCATTTTTAGTGTGACAGAAAAAAATCAAAAAGGAGAAGATATGTATGAAAAAGAGGAAATATTTAGTACAAAGAACTTTAACTATAGCTGCAATTGCATCTATGGGAACAACACTTGCTTTAACATCCCCAAGTTTAGCTAGTGCAAATCAAATTAGTACATCTGGAGAACAAGGTGTACTAGCAGAAAATACGCCCCCTAGTATTATTGAACAAGCAAACGCAGTTGGTATTACAGATGTTAAATCTGAATTAGATAAAATTGGGAAATACTATTATGTTAATGAAATTGCAGGTACACAACTCTATACAAGAGTGGCTACAATAACTTTTAAACCCAATCCAGATAGTGTTGAGACAGAGATTGACTTTAGTATTACGGGGAGTAATGTAGATAATTTGAACTATGATACTACCATACTTGAATACGTAACAATAGGCGAACTTGATAATACAAAAACCCCTGTGGAACAGACACTTACAACACCTAGTTACAGTAAGTCTACACAAGAAACAATATCGACAGCGACACAAAATGGTTTTAAAGTAGGGGGGGCTGGTGACTTATTATTTGGAGTTCCACTATTAGTAGAAGGTTTAAAAATTAATGCAGAATTTAATTCTTCTACTACAAGCACAAAAGTAGAGTCCGAAGCAAAAACAATAACATTACCTTCACAAAATATAAAAGTGCCACCGGGTAAAAAATATAAAGCAGTTGTTTCATTTAAACAATTAAATTTTTGGGGGGATGTTTCGTTTACTGGTGAAGGAATCAATCCGATGACTACAATAAAGGGAACTGGAGTTTATTATGCTCCAAATGGTTCATATTGGGAACAACACACTTGGAGAAAATATACGGCTCTATTTTGGAAGGAACTAACTAATGCTCAGAAAAATGATTTAAATGGAATTGAATTTATTTACTATCCAAGTACTGGTGGAGTTAGAGTAAAAGCACAAGGGACAAGTAGATTCGAAGGTGTAATGGGTAGTAAACTAGAAGTAGATATTTTAGATGTTACAAATCCAGCAAGCCCCATGTTAGTGGAAACAAGAAGTTTTTAAAATTTATTTTTTGACATCTGAACCAATTATAAATCATATTTTCAAGAGCCTAGACTACCCCTATTAAGAAAATTTATGTTTATAAAATTATGTTGCAAAACCCAAATGGTAAACCTAATGTACATGGTTAAAGACAGAGAGAACAGTTGTATTTCGAAATCCTACAAAGAAGTCTTTTACATAAATTTGGCTAATAGGCGTAGTCTGAAAATGGATGCTAAAACTAATTAATTGATATTAGAGACAAATACTTGGACATTCATTAAGGCCATTTTTTGATTAATTGAGTGTTTTGGTGTAGAAGCTGCTGATGAATTTAGTTTCAGGCTTTTGGTGTTTATATAAAAATCAGACAACTGTGATTAGTTATCTGTCTTAGCATCATTAGTTATCTCAATTACTTTCAATGGCCGCTTTAATTTCTTCTAGTGATATCCTGCTTCAAGTAATTTGAGTTGTTTGTTCTAATTTATTTATCTATTTTCCTTATTTGTATTTTGTTTAATCTCTAGACTTTAAAAATATTAAAACTCGCCAAAAAGGCAGTATTTAGTAGAAATAAAAATACTCGCTTTGTGAAGTTTGGTCAAAAGCGTTTATAACGGTCCGTTGACATTAAAAATGTATTGAGCTCATCAAATACATCCCTGCTCTGTCATCGTCAGTAAATCTAAATAAATACGACTAAATAGCTTCACAGTATTTATTATTTCTTTTCCGGTAGCAATTAGCATGGACCTGATAGGGTAAAGAGTATCTTTTTTCCTCCTAATTTTTAATTATCTCCATTTCGAGACAATTAAAAATTAGGAATTTAAATAACAGGCAAATAAGATTTTCCGCTTATGAATAACCTCTCTATTAGCACAGATTTTTGTAGTCAAATTTTAATATTATGGTACATATGGAAAAAGTATTTAAAGCCTGTACAGTTCTTACTACACTATTAACCAGTCGCCGATTTCAATAACGACAACTGATTGGATAATGTTTCTTTTTTCACTACCTGATATATGGGTCCTTATCAAAACTTAATAATGAACTTTTCATATATTTACTTTAGAGGTCAAATATACTGCTATTCTAAATGTAAGGTTCATTTTTGGTATTTCTGTACGTACCTAATCCCACACTAACTATTCTAGCAATAGAACATATAGAGAGACCTCCGAAGTGCAGCTATTTAATTAACTCAATTTTTTCCTCCGAAATTTGGTTTACGCCCTCTAGTACCACAACAAAAACTTTCAGAAGATTGAGGGTTGTTTGATTTCTGATTAACTGTATCTTCAGTAATTAGCTAATTACCATAATTTTCTAATTTTATTTCCCCGATTTCCAAATTTAGCACAAATAATACAGTGCAGTTTATACTCAATTTGTATGCTATAATATGGTTTTTTAATATTTGAAGAAACTAAGATTATTGAAGTGGAAGAAATAAATATTTATTATTTATACCGTAAGCAAAAAAATAATTCAATTTAGGTAATTACGGGGATTCTAAACATTTCCTTCTTTTGTTATCATACGCTGAAAGAAGAAGAAAAATGGGTATTGTAACCTTGCTATTTATTTAGAAGTAGCGTTACAAATACTTTTTTGAAAAATATAAGTGCGAATAAGTGAATGTCTTGTTTACTTATTCTACTAGGCTATAATTGTGCTAGAGAAGTAAATATTCTTAAATCAAAAGACTGTATAGGGGAGGGTATTACTTGTATTTGAGTAACCTTGTGAAGATTTTCATTTGACAATAATAATATGTATGTTTGTAATAAAGGAAAGTAGGGGGGAAAAGTGAGAAATTTTTTTGAAGATCAGTATAAATATAATGGTGAGAATCAAATAATAAACTTAGTAAGTGAAATTAGTGAATATAAAGGAAAGTTAACTGCTTATCAAGAGCAAAGATCTGATATGTTTACTAACCTAGAAAATGCTATGCCAAAACAATACATAAAAAACTATGTTTCAATTTATGAGGATATAAAAGTTTCCAATAAACGATTAAAAGAACTTATTTTAGAAGATATAATACCCCAATCGATCTCAGAAGATGCGATATTATGTTATTATGAAACTCTAACGCTTGTGCATAAAAAATCTAATGTTTTTGATATTAGCCCAGATACTATACAAGAATTACATTTTCAATTAATACATTTTATTACCTCTGATGGTGCAAAATGGCGCCAAAAACCATTCTCTATCCCCGGAATACTGGAGAATGGGATGTACACGAAAGTTTATCGTCCTCTTCCACCTGAAAAAATACAAATGGCTGTTGAACATTTATGCAACCAATATAATTTATTAAACTGTAAAAAAGAATTGCCCACTATTCTACTGATAGCTCATTTTATATTCAATCTTTATTGCATAATTCCATTTAGTCAAGGTAATGGAAGGGTAACTATAATGTTAATGCAATTATTACTAATAAAAAGCGGCCATACATTTGTAAAATATGTTTGTTTAGATGAACATATAAAGCAAAGAGAGGCAGAATACTATGAAGCAATCTATAAATCATCGGCAAATTGGTACTGTAATGAGCATAATAGTAGCTTTTGGTTAAAAATATTCTTAACAATTATTTTAGACGCTTATAAAAATCTACATAATAGAGTAAAGGATACTATAAGTAGACATACTAAGATAGAGAGAATTCAGAATTTTGTTCTTAATCACGAACAACCTTTCACAAAAGAATACATTCGAAGTATGTATCCTGATATAGGCGAAAGTACAATTAGTAAAGCTTTAAATGATTTACAATTATTGGGTGAAATCAAACTTGTTTCAAAAGGGAAAAATGCGCGCTGGATGAAAGTCTAAGCTTAAAAGTAGGAGGAATGCATATTACTATAAAAATAACTGTCATGCTAAAGGGATATAGAGATTAAACATACCAAGGCATTTATCTATGCCTTTGTTTGACTAATGTGTAAATTGTGAGGTTTCTAGCAGTTATACCCAAGGTAATCCAAGCATAAAAATGATACAAAATATAAATGAGGGAAAACAAATGAATAAATTAGAACAAACAACTCAAATTACTTGAAGCAGGATATCCCTAGAAGAAATTATAGCAGCCTTTAAGGATTGTATATTACAGTTGTCTGTTTTTTTATATAAACAACAAAAAGCTGCTAACTAAATTGATATGCTCCCAATTAGGTAGACAGATTAAAAAATCTGTTTATCTAAGGGGAGCTTTTTTGGGGGCGAAGTAAACATCCAATCTAGTTAAAATTACATATCCTTCAATTGTTCCAAGAAGGTCACTTTATTATCCGGGAATTATTTCGATTTATACCCAAGCTTTACCTAGCTGGAAAATGAAATATGAGGCAATTGAACGTGATCGTATTTAGATTGTTAAGTACTGTTTGAAGAACCAGAAAAATTATCAGTTGTCAGCGCACACCTACGGTGTTTCGTATCAACAGGTGTATCAATGGACGAAGAAATTTGAAACTAACGGTTAAGAGGGATTATGGGATCGCCGTAGTCGCACAAGAGATGAAGTCGAATTAACCGTTGAGGGGAAATTGTAATAGAGTTTCAACATACTGAAAGTGAAAATAAACGTTTACGTGCAGAAAATTTATTTTAAAAACGCTATTCAGCGATTCAAGAATTACATCGAGAGGAAAAACTTTTGACTCTTTTACTATGTTTGAAAAAGGACATTCATCTCTTTTACCAACAAGAAGATGGTATTTAGGGCTATCGTCTTACAACGTTGACCATCAATCGTCGGCGAAAAGAAAATAATCAAGCAAAGGTTAACGAAAAGTATATATCGTTTAATGCAATTTAGTGGATTGTAGTCTGTTATTCGTAGAAAGCGCAAGCTTTATCGAAAATCCCCAGCACGTCATGAGGCGGATAACGCATTGAATCGAGCATTTACATAGGAAAACCCAATGAAAAATGGTGTGCAGACGTCACAAAACTTATGTATGGACACGGGAAAAAAGCTTATTTAAGAGCAATTATTGATTTATATGATGGTTCAATTGTGAGATATGTGTTCGGTCATTCGAATAATAATTCCCTTGTTTTCAAAACAACCAAATCAGCTATTTAATCATTACAATAAGCCATTAATACATAGTGACCGAGGTTTTCAATATACATCGAAAGAATTTAAGCGATTTGTAGAAAAAGCCAATATGACACAAAGTATTTCCCGTGTTGGTCGATGTATTGATAACGGACCAATTGAATCATTTTGGGGCACACTGAGGTGTGAGAAGTATTATTTACATAAGTACAATTTATATGAAGAGTTAAAACTAGCGATTGATGATATTATTCATTTTTATAATTACTATCGTTATCAGAAACGATTAAGCGGCTTGAGTCCGTTAGAATTCAGGACTCAAGCCGCTTAATACATTTTTTATTATTTCCACTGTGTACTTGAAAAGGGTGCAGTTCAGATTCAGTAAGCAGCCAATACATTTTATCATTCAACAAATACTTAAAATTCCACAATGCCTATTAAGGACCAATTTATGCAAAATGCTTCTTTATCCGATTTCGTCATACAACTGATCTACTTGTCTTTGTCGATGTACATCAGGTCACCAATTAGGTTTTGCAACATAATTTTATAAACATAAGCTTGCTTAATCGGAGTAGTCCAGGCTCTAGAAAAATATAGTTTATGAAATTGATTCAGTTAATAACTTCTTGATTCCACTAAAATGGGGTTTGCAGGATTTGTAACATCTAAAATATCTACTTCTAGTTTACTACCCATTACACCTTCGAATTTAGCAGTCCCTTGTGCTTTTACTTTAACTCCCCCAGTACTTGGGTAGTAAATAAATTCGATTCCCTTTAAATCATTTTTCTGAGCATTAGTTAATTCATTCCAAAATTGGGCCGTATATTTTCTCCAAGTATGGTCTTCCCAATAACTACCATTTGGTGCGGTATATATTGCCCTCCCTTTTATTGTAGTCATCGGATTGATTCCTTCACCAGTAAATGAAACATCACCCCAAAAATTTAATTGTTTTAAAACGGCAACTGCTCTATATTTTTTACCCGATGGCACTCTTATATTTTGAGAAGGTGACGTTAATGTTCTTGTCACGCTTTTTGCTGTTGTGCTTGTAGTAGAAGAATTAAATTCTGCATTAATTTTTAAACCTTCTACTAATAGTGGAACTCCAAATAGTAGGTCACCGGACCCTCCAACTTTAAAACCATTTTGTGTCGCTGTCGATGTTGTTTCTTGTACACTCTCACTGTAACTCACTGTTGTAAGCGTTTGTTCTAAAGGAGTTTTTGTGTTATCAAGTTCGCCTACTGTTACGTAACTAATTGTTGTAGTATCATAGTTCAGATTATTCAAAGTATTACTCGTTATACTAAAGTTAAGCTCTGTCACAACACTTTCTGGATTGGGTTTAAAAGTTAGTGGAAGCCCTTTTGAATAGTATTTTGTTCCAGCAAATTCATTAGTATAATAGTGTTTTCCTATTTTATCTAATTCCGATTTAACATCTGTAATACCTACTGCGTTTGTTTGTTCAATAATACTAGGAGGCGTATTTTCTGCTAGAACACCTTGTTCTCCAGAAGTACTAATTTGATTTGCACTAGCTAAACTTGGAGATACTAAAGTAAGTGTTGTTCCCATAGATGCAATTGCAGCTATAGTTAAAGTTCTTTGTACTAAATATTTCCTCTTTTTCATACATATCTTCTCCTTTTTGATTTTTTTCTGTCACACTAAAAAGAATAGTTTTTTTCACAAAAATGAGCAAATATTCTGTAAATTAAGCAAAGTCCATATCTAATAGTACATTTTGTTGACGCGTATTTTGAATTTTAATGATAATAAGTACGTAATTCCAAAGACAATATACTAATTTATTCACTTAAAAGAGGTCATAAGATTTTTTAATTGTCACAGAAAAGGAGGCACGTACTTATTTACTTGAAGCTGAATTTACAATTTCCATTTTTAAAGGCTATACGGGATGAAAAGGAAGGCGAAGAAACAACTAATTACCAAGTTAAAAGTATCAAGCTATTAAAGATATTTATCGGTTGTATCAGTTGAAAAATATGACACGTTATTTATGTTATTTACAAATGTAAGTCCCAGTAGTTATTAATATAGGGCTCCAAAATAGTAAAGAACAAGTGATACGTGAAGAAGCAAATTTTCAGGACTACGTGCTATTAAAAACGATTTATGAAAAGGACTTGATAATATTGCAATAAATCACCATATCACCATATAGTAGACATAGATATTCAAAGGTTTCTTTGATAATTTCAATCAGTCAAATCTGCTAAAACAAAAGTACATTATAGGAATCTGTGATAGAAGGGTGTTCAGTGTAAGTTAGTATTGGTATTCCAACCAAAGGAACTCCGCAAGGACGGATTTTCTCACCTCATTGTTCCAATATTGTAAGGAACGATTTAGATTGGTATATAAGCAATCAATGGGAAAATATTAAAACTAGCTCCGATTAAAATCTACATGAAAAGGAACTGCGACCTTAAAATTTATAGCTACGATCTCGAGGACGCTATACTAAACCTGATTCATATGCTTGCAATATCCAGATAAAAAATTAGACCGTTCAAAACGATAACTAGGAAAGATTTTAAAAGAGAATACACGAAAGAATCTGTTAAATAATCGCTTTCCCTGAAACTGCAAAAATTTCTTATCCAGCATTTCAAAAGAAGACGTGTCAGTTAGAAATAACTGTTAGTGTTAGTGAAATATACTATTTATAAAATTGAATCACTTAATGCAAACGTTCAGTCTGATAAAAGTGACAAACAAAAATCCTTGTGCTATTTAGATATTTTCGGTATTTTTTATATTAATTTTTTTTGACACATTATAAGTCTATTAAGCTCTTAAGAGCAAACAAAATAGTATAATGCCATTAATATTACGTAATTATTAAGTTATATATATAATTATACATTAATATATATGCATTTTATTATGAATTTGGCTACATTTACACTATATTTGCTAAAACGTGTGAAAAGAACTATTCTTTTTTTATAAAAAATAAACTCAAAAGGAGAATATATGTATAGAAAAAGAAGAAAATTAGTACAAAAAAACTTTAGCTAAAGTTGCTAGTACATCTATTGGGACAATATATGCTATAGAATTATGTTTAGCTATTGAAAATTAAATTAATACTTCATAGTCTAATTATGAAAAAACTTATTTAAGTGTAATTCTGAATTTTACATATTTTTTTAATATTCTATTGCAACACTTTTAAGACTCTTCAGGCAAGTATAATTCTCTAGTTTCTCTACATTTATAGATGTAGCAATTTCAATAGCTACGCTATATTTTGTAGAAGTTGTTCACATATTTATAGGAGGTGGGTGAACTCTGTTTAATAATGTTAGAAATTCAAAAATTTTTTTGAATATTCTTTGCATTTAGTGCGCAACTAATTTAATTCAAAACGGAGGGTATTAACCTTGGTTCGTAATCTATCCATATTTAAAAAGTTAGTTCTATTAATGTCTATAGCAATTATAACTGTTGGAATTATCCTAATGATTGGATATAACACAATGAAATCTCTGGAGAATATTACAGAAAGTATTTTTAAAGACCGGCTAGAACCAAGTATAATTCTAGGTGATTATAGTCTTAACAATCAAATTATTGTTTCAGATATGTATCGTTCTTTCCTCTTTACAGATGAAGCAACAATTAAGGAAATTAATGATGAAGTGCAGAATGCATTTGAAGATAATGAAAAGAACCTTCAATTACTAAAGGATACTTATTTGTACCCGGATGAGGATAAAATATTAAGCGAATTAATTGAGCAACTACCAAGCTTCAAAGAAAATATGGAGAAAGTATTTCAACTAAGTCTTGCCAACAAGAATGAAGAAGCTATTAGCTTCTTTAATTCAAATGCCAAGCCTATATACGACACTATTTTATCAAAAGGGATAGAATTGATAGATTTGAATAAGAAATATGCAAATAAATTGCATATTGAAAGTGAAGCTGCTGCAAGTAAAGGTATAACGTTTTCTCTAATTATTTCAATTGTATTAGGTATTCTATATGTGGTAATTGGCTTAATAATTGTAAGGAAATATTTAATTGCTCCTATAAATAAATTAATATTTGCTGTCCAACGAGCCGAAGCTGGAGAATTAGATTTTAATGTGGATTATAATTCAAAAGATGAAATAGGAGTACTAACATCTTCATTTAGCCAAATGACCGCTCAATTACGAAATCTTATTGGTCAAATGAAACATTCATCTGAGCAGTTGGCAGCATTTTCGCTTGAGCTATCGTCAAGTGCTGAACAAACAAGTGAGGCAAGTGAGCACATAGCATCGGTTACGCTAGAGGTAGCAAGTGGCTCAGACGAACAAGTCAGAACTATTACAAAAACATCAGATATTGTAAATCATATGGTGCAAAATGTCGGAATAATAGCTAGAAATTCTACTAACGTGACAGAGGCGGCTACACAAGCAAAAAAATTATCTTTAGATGGAAATAATATTATTCAAAATGCAGTTGTACAAATGAATACGATTGAGACAACTATTGGTAGTTTAAGTGTTATTATTAGTGATTTAGGTGAACGTTCGTCTGAGATTGGAGACATCGTTGAAGTAATTACAAGTATTGCTACCCAAACTAATTTACTAGCATTAAATGCAGCGATAGAAGCTGCAAGAGCAGGAGAGCACGGAAAAGGCTTTGCGATCGTTTCGGAAGAAGTACGAAAATTGGCAGAAGAATCATCTACTTCGTCTCTAAGAATTTCTGAGCTAATTAAAAGGATTCAAAGTGAAACTAACAAACTGGTAGACTCCATGCAGTTCACAACGAATGAAGTGAAAACAGGCATTCATAATGTGAATACAGCGGGTGACTCATTTGAAAAGATTCAACATGCTATTAATGAGGTATCTGTTCAAATACATGAAGTGTCTAGTTCTGTAGAGCAGATGGTAGTTGGTGCAGATCAAATGTCCAAAACTATGGAACAAATTAATGAAATTTCTCAAAACAATGCAAGCGGGACTCAAAATATATCAGCTGCTACTGAAGAACAATTAGCCTCTATGCAGGAAATTACTGCATCTACTACAGAGCTTTCTAAAATGGCGGAAGACTTACATGAAAAAACAAATATGTTTAAGTTTAGATAGGGCAAAATAGGGGCAGACGTTCATCAAATACTGATCAAGTCTATAAAATAATTCCTATTAAATAGTATTGAAATTATGAGGTTGGTTGCACTTCAATGGCCAAGGCATATCAATCCACTTGAAAGGATAGTCCGAATAACTTCTTCCAAAATTCATTAAAGGACCAAATTTATGCTCAAAATTAACTATAAGTCAGACTGTAGACAAAGCCGTCGAGAAGTTCATTCTCGATGGCTTTTGTCATTTTCCTTTCTCTTTCATTTTCAATATTCGGTAAATAATTTCTGTATCTAACATACTCTTCGAGCATAGATGCTCTCTTAAGCTGTCTGCCACGTCCAAGTAGCTAGTTTCTTTAAATTCATGGCAGCAAAAGTAAGCATCGCCTGCATGGACCATTTTTTTAGACCTCTTAAGGTTGTCCATCGCATACCATGCTTTTCTTTTGCATCCGCAAAGACACGCTCAATCGTTTCTTTGAGCTTGGCATAAATTTGTTTGATGTCATAGGAATGGCGTAAATGTTCAGCTTCCTCCACATACGACGCCTAAATATGACGTTGAATGAGTTTTTGATAATGCTTACTTTCTGTACATTGGGAAAGGCTTGGACACTTCGCACAAATCAAAGGATTCGATTTATATTGGCGATATCCTTCCTTCGTCGTTGTCGCATACTTCAATATCTGCCCTTGTGGGCAAAGATAACAATTATAGTGCTCGTCATATACATATTCATGCTTTCGGAAGAATCCATCTTTCGTTTTAGGACGTGTATATGGAAGAACAGGCAACATTTGATTCTCTAACAAAAAGTTCGTAATCGCTGGTGTTTTATAGGCTGCGTCTGCCGCAACAGCTAATGGTTTTTGAACGTTTTGAATGACCCTTTCCACAAGTGGCTGCAATACATGGCTCTCGTGCACATTTCCCGGAGTCACCATGGCACCTAAGACAAAGCCCTTTTCATCTGTGGGACCCCGCCCGCGGAAAGCGTCCGCCCGTAGTGGAAATCAACGACTTTACTTTATTTCAAGAAAAAAGACTGTAGGCAAACTCTCAAATTTTTTGAGTTTGTCTACAGTCTGACTATAAGTTTCATACTTTTTTCAGTATTTTCTTTAAATTGCTGAATTGCATCATAATCATTGGTATGAGTATCCAAGTATATGACAAAATCAATGGCTTGTATTTCTTCCAATAGGGTATAAAATTCGGGTGGCATCATTTTACTCACTCTGCTTTCCTCCTTACTGGAAGCGGGAAGGGACTAAACGCTAAGTTCTATTCTTAAAATTTCTCATCATAGTATTAACTCAATTTTTTAAAAAATTGGGTAATACTTATTACTAAATTTGAAATTTTGCTTACACGCCGCCAAAAATTATTAATATTATGTTAGCCCCAACAAGCCCCAACATAGTCCCAAAACAAGCCCCAACTGTGTGCATTATTTTGCGTTAAAATGCATTGTAAAGAATAAATGAAAAACCCCAAAAGCTGCATAGAACAGGCTTTTGAGGGCTTTGTAGGGTACATATTACAAAATAAAAAAATTAGTCCGTGAAACATAAAGATGATAAATAACCTAACATTAATAAAAGACCAATACCCATTGCGATGCTCATGCTTTGTACCTCCTTTAAAAAACGACACATTATTCATAAATATTGTACAATGAATTATAGAAATATGAAACCTTTTAATGGCGAGAACGTATATAATAATAGGAGAATTACCAATTTGTACATAAAGAGTAGGTGATACTGAATGAAAACGTGGGTTAAAAAAAGTATTGTCATAATGGTTGCGTTTTTAACATTTGGTTTAATTACGCCAACGCATGAAATATGGGAAGCATTTGATCAAAATCCTTCGAATCGTGCATCTATTGGTCCTGCATCAGGGACAAGCACGGCTCTAGCTGCTGAGCCTGATCTTAGTAGGGACGAGCAGGTTCATATCCAAGAGGAAGAAATTGATTATAATGCCTTGCTTATGGATGCAGCGAGAGAGCAATCATACATAAAGTTTGGTACTAAAATTGGTCCAAAAATTAGCCATGAATTCGACAACATCATCTTCCCAAAAATGGAGGAGGCGATTGCAATGACTGTCGCTAGTTTGGACGAGCAAGCTTTAGCATCTTTAACCATCTCAGAAAAGCCAAGTGGTAATTATGGTGAGAAAATTTTTAACGTGATCAACACCGACACAGGAGCTGATGTAATCCGCTTCCATGTACGTACAGAAAAAAGACCACAGGAAGGCTATTATTACAACTTCCATTATCACAGTGTCGAGGACAACTTCATGGCACATTATAACCTAGGCGATATTTATTGGGAAAAAAACACACCACCGAAGTGGTTGTCATAAAAGATTCGAAACACTCGTTTACAAAACGGGTGTTTTTTTGTGGGAAAACGTTGATATATCAATGTTTGTGTTAGTTCATTAATTTATTAATGCTGAATGTAATAGGGAGAGGGACAAGTAGGAGAAATAATTTTAAGTTTTTACTTTGGATTTAGCAAAAATGTATCTTTTGGCTTATGAAGGGATAAAACAACGCCAATTCACGCCAGTGAATGACGAAATAATTGGCGTGATAAGAATTGCACGCCATATAATTAGAATATGACCACCAAGGATTTGGCAGTAATCCTCCCTTGAAATGGCGTTGCTAGAAATGATAGGATAATAATTGTTCGAGTTAAATTTAGCTATAGCTAGATAAAAAGTATTAAATGGCATGTTAGTACGTACCTATGGTATATAGTTCTACTAATATATTTATTTTATCGATTCACCTCAATAAAATAATAGATGCAAAAGCTGTTTTATACCAAATATATAAAATTGACTATGGAAAAGATAAAAATAGTCATTTTACGAAAAAAAGCTTCAATTTTAATTTAGAAATTTAACGCTTATTTCATTTAGGCAAAAACGCATATTAAAAATTTTTAACCACTCCATTGAGTGGTTTTTTATTTTGCCCTGATAAGTAAGTATAGGGCAGTTCCTCACCCTTGATTCACAACCAACAACTACGTATAAATGTGATTAGGTGAAAAGATTTACAAGATATTAATATCTAATTAAAAAACAAATGTTATTTTGTTTAGGTAAAAGAATTAATTACCTATAATGGAGGAGAAGAAATAATGGAAGAAAACATTGAAGTGTTAAGAACAGAGGGGGACATTAATTTAACAAAAACTCGTTCTTTATGGCAAGAAAAACATTTGAGCAAAGAATCTTTTGAGTTTTTAAACGATGACTCTAAGTATTATTTACATCAATCTCTTTCTACTCCTTGTTTAAATATTATTGAAAAAAGCTATGGAATTTACATAGAGGATATAGATGGAAGGAAGTATATGGATTTTCATGGAAATAATGTTCATCAAATAGGCTATGGTAATGAATATGTTATCCAAGCAGTAAAAGAGCAGTTGGATATTCTTCCATTCTCACCAAGACGTTATACAAATAAAGTTGCGATCCAGTTGGCAAAAAAATTAGTTGATATTGCACCAGAAAGTTTAAATAAAGTACTGTTGACTCCTGGGGGAACTTCAGCTGTTGGAATGGCTTTAAAACTTGTTAGAAAGGTAACAGGTAAATTTAAAACTATATCTATGTGGGATTCATTTCATGGTGCATCTTTAGACGCTATTTCAGTTGGAGGAGAAGCACTTTTCCGTAACGGTATGGGCCCTCTAATGCCAGGGAGTCTGCATATAGCTCCTTACAATTCATATCGTGGTTTGTTTGATGATGTCAATGGTAGATTTAAATCCCTTGACTATCTAGAATATGTACTTGAAAGAGAAAATGAAATCGGTGCAATTATTTTAGAGCCTGTTCGTTGTACAGACGTACATATCCCACCAAAAGAGTACTATCAACGTTTACGTAATATTTGTGATAGGAACAATATATTATTGATTTTTGATGAAATTCCAACAGCTTTAGGGCGAACAGGTAAAATGTTCACTTTTGAAAACTTTGGAGTTATTCCAGATATTGTTTTATTGGGAAAAGGATTGGGTGGAGGCGTATTTCCAATGGCAGCGATGCTTGTAAAAGGAGAACTTGATGTTGCCCAAGATATTGCACTCGGTCATTACACTCATGAAAAAAGTTCATTAGGTTGTGCAGCAGCATTGGCTACTCTTAATTATATCGAGGATTTTAAATTAATTGATAAAGCTAATCAATTAGGAAATTATATGAGAATACGTCTTAAAAAGATGCAAGAGCACTATGAAATTATAGGTGATGTTCGAGGAATCGGTCTTTTATACGGAATAGAATTAGTATTAAATCGCAATTCGAAAGAAAAAGCTATATCTGAAGCAGAGCAAGTTATGTATAAATGTATGGAAAAGGGATTAAGTTTTAAAGTATCCCAAGGAAATGTGCTTACTCTCACTCCACCACTTATCATTAAGGAACATGAATTAGAACTGGCAATGGATATTTTAGAACAATCTATCCAAGAGGTTTTAGAGCAGTAATATAGATTTACGATTTATTAGACTGAAGAAACTAAACATCTCATATGAGGTGTTTTTATGAAATAAAGAAATTTGATGTAGTATTCCAAAACAAACAAATGATGTCGGTGGTGGTTATGTTAGATGGCATTGGGCAACCTAATTGTTATTTTGAAAAAAACAGTTGTCATAAAAGATTCGAAACACTCGTTTACAAAACGGGTGTTTTTTTGTGGGGGAACGTTGATATATCAATGTTTGTTGTAGTGCATTAAGTTATTAAATATAACATGAAAGGTTGAGGGGAGAGGTAAGGAATAGTATGTACCCCAAAATCATCATGATTTGATTTCATAAGATTTTTCAAATGAATTTAAGGTGATGATTTTATCCATGAGGGTAGATACATGTATCTCATCTTTTTCGAATGAATGTTATTGATAGTGCATTTCCATAAATTAAGTGGCATGACAGCATCGATTAAAAAATAAAAAAATTAAAAATTGGGGTTTATTAGGTTGTTCATTACGTCAGTTAATATTTTGCCGTAGGGGATGGGCAATCGCACTGTTAGCCTACTTAAAGCAAAATTGAACAAAGTTTTAGAAATCATAATATACATAACCTGCTGTAAGTGAGCGACATAAAAATAAAGCCCGAACATTGGCAAGACACTTCAATATGTGCCTTGCGCAATGATTCGAGCTACAATACCTTTATTTGAATACTGTTTTACAGTGAAAATTTATCTATTTCTTTTCTTAGTTGCTCCGCGAATAAATTCAGGTCACGAGCTTTTTCTGATACGATGTTGATACTCTTTAATTGTTCTTGTGCAGATGCGGAGACTTGCTCTGTTCCAGCAGATGTTTCCACTGCCGACCCAGAAATATTGTGAATAGAGCTAATAATTTTCTCCTTGCTCTGATTCATTTCAGATGAAAGCTGCTGAACATCACGAGCAACTTCAATTGTTTGATCTAAAGCCTCTTTAATTGTATTGAAAATATTGCTAGTGTCTGTAGCTGCCTTTGCATTTTGTTCAACGATTTCAATGCTAGTTTTGATTTCCGTTACAGCACTTTTCGAAATCGCTTGAATGGCTGTAATTTTACTTTTAATAATTTCTGTTGCGTTAGATGTTTGCTCAGATAGCTTCCGAATTTCATCAGCAACAACTGCAAAGCCTTTACCAGCTTCGCCAACACGAGCAGATTCAATCGAAGCGTTAAGAGCAAGTAAATTTGTTTGGGAAGCAATTTCTGTAATTGTATTAACAATACTCGAAATGTCTGAAGATGTTTTATCAACTTCTTGAACAATTGTACTAACTTGCTGTGATGAATCGCGATTTTTTTCCGACCATATAGAAAGCTGCTGAACTGTATCTACACCTTGATTGCTTAAATCATCAATTTGAGCTGTCATTGTTGCAATTTTTTCAGTATGCTCAAATACACGGTCAATATTGCTTGAAAGCTGTTCTAATTGTTCGGCTCCTTTTTCGGTATCGTATGCCTGCTCCTCAGTGGATTTAGCAATTTCGCTAATCGCTATACCAATTTCATCCGTTGTTTGTACAGTATCATCTGCAATCTGTAAAAGTGTTGTAGATGATTCTACTAACTCATTGCTTGTACTTTGAATATTAACCGTTATATCTCTAAGGGCGGAACGCATGGCTGTGATGCCTTGAGCCATTTGTCCAATTTCATCTTTGTGATTCGATAGCTTTACTAATTCCACACTTTCATGGAAATCTAAATTTGCGGTTTGCTGTAGCGTATTTTCTAAACTTTTTAGTGCTCTAACGATACGATCAATAATCCACCACATTAAGCTACCAATAATTAAAAAACTAGCAATGCCAATAATGATTTGAAACATTAGAACAGGTTCAATAATGGATTTGATTCCACTTTCAGGGACTCCGATGTCCATAACACCATAAAGCTCACCATTACGGTAAATAGGTTCCATAATATCATACGTCCATATACCTTGAACTTCGGCATACCATCTTGTAAATTGTTTTACCCCTTTAGTGGCCCCTTCTATTGTGTAGTCATCCTCATAGACTTTATTTAACTTATTTGAGTCACTATGTGCAACAGCTTTGACATTTTTATCAATAATAATGGCGTATGTTACATTGTCCTGTTGTACTTTTGTATCAACTAATTTTTGTAGTTCAGGTATTGGATCTGTTTCAGCATTTAAAATTGTTTCGGCTTGTTTAGCCATTTCAAAAACTTGCTCTTGAGCCTTTTCTATTAGTACTTCTTGGCTCTTTTTATTAACAATCCATACAGCTAAGCCCGCATTAACAATGGAGGCTACTAATAGTAATCCCAGTGTGAAAAAAAGTAACCGCTTTTTAATGCTCTTCATGTTTTTTCCCCCTATACCAAAGTTTCAGTGGTTTAGCCTCTTTGATAGTTAAATGTAAAATCTCTAATGAATTCAAGCAAGCTCAAAAATCTGGAATAAAGTTAATCGAAATATAATGGATAGAGGCTTTATTACTGGATAACATACTAAAACTTTGGTAGATTTATCATACTTAAAAATAGTATTATATAAGGGAAATATAAAGTCAATACAATTTGTGTAGAATAAAGACGAATTCTGTCTAAAAAACATTATTCTAGAATATATTAAAGAGTGAAGCGTTAGGCCGCCAATGGCAGATAGTGAAGATACATTTTATCGATTTTAGCCGTTTATCTTTAATGTAAAAAAAAGCACATTCTAATCTTCCATAGAAACGTCCAGTTGGACAGGAACCATTGCAAAATGTATCCGCTTATTAAAGTGTTAGCGCCAGGAGTTTCGTTAACTATTCTATGACCTTGACATCTTTGGAGCACATTCGTTCATTTTTTATAATAATAGGGTGGGTAATCACTACTATAAGTACAACATGATATTCAATTAATGATAAAAGAATCCTACGGAAAAGAAGTCTGCTTTTCCGTGGGATTTTTTGTGTTGTGTTTGGTATAGAACCAGTATCTACAGCAACTTTGTGGAGTTGTAAAAAATACATACTCAATTAACAGAATATTCTAACTTTAAATAGAACCCGATTTTAGAGGCGCCAAAAGTTCCATCAATCTATCTAACAGTTTCTGATAATTTAAAGGTATCAGGACCATCTATAAAGAAGGTTTTATAGGGGGAATTTTCGTTATACCAGCAAGACCCTAAGTCATTCTCCATAATGGGTATTTTTTTAATTCTTCACTTCCGATTTTTGTTCCACCTACCTTTCGATGGAGAGGTACAAGCTAAAGATGTTGGAACTAATAATTACATATATAAGAAAGGGATTGGTATCTTGAAGAAAATTTTGCTTTCTGGCTATTTCAGTATAATTTTTTGTGTAGGTATATTGTACGTACCTGTGTCATTAAAGTGGGGGCCACATCTTGAATTTTATGATAAAAGGTATGTTCCTTTATGGCAATTACACACGCAGGAATTCCAAGTTGATGATTATTATCCAATTTATGAGCTTGATATGATAAGAATAATTTATGAAATTGGCATAGTAACTTTATTATTCTTAATAGGGTATTTACTATTAAAGGAAGTCTTTCTTAAAAATTCATAATTATAATTCTGAAAAATAGGGTGGTTAAACGGAAAAAAGCACCCTCAACATGAGTGTGCTTTTTATAAAACAAATGGTCACTGATTTAAATTTGGGATGAATTAAGAGCATTAACGGCTCTTGTTCATTTTACGGCTGCATCCTATTTTTAATATTTAAATATTTTGTTACTCGAAGAAGATATTATTTTTTTAAATTATACTGCTCCCCCCAATCTCTCATCAGTTTGATTATTGGTTCGAGTGTTCGACCGAATTCAGTTAATGAATATTCTACTTTGGGTGGTACTTCTTTAAAGATTTCTCTATGGATTATGCCATCCTTTTCTAATTCACGAAGTTGTAACGTTAGCATTCTTTGAGTAATATCGGGCATTAAACGTCTAAATTCATTGAAACGCTTCGTCCCTGACATAAGGTGATATAAAATCACACCTTTCCATTTACCACCAATTACTGCGAGTGTTGCTTCAACTGGACATCCATAGGCATCCGGACAAGCAGTATATAAAGTTAAATTACTATTATCTGTCATAAGATAACCTCCAAAATATTTAGTATACAAATTGATACTATCCAACAAAAATGTGCGTACTTACATTAAATATATCATCGTATTATTATAGCTGATATAAAGAATTAAAAAATGAATGGAAAAGGAGCAATTTTAATGATGGAAAAAATGAAAGCTGTAGGTCTACATCAATACTTACCTGTTGATGATGCAAAGAGTTTATTAGATATACAAATAGAAAAGCCGGTAGCTAAGGATAGGGACTTATTAATTCAAGTAAAGGCTGTTTCAGTGAACCCTGTTGATTATAAAGTTAGATCTCCGAAAGAAAAATATGAAGAAATTCCTAAAATTTTAGGGTGGGATGTGGCAGGCATTGTCGTCGAGGCTGGTCCTCTATGTACATTGTTTAAACCTGGTGATGAGGTATATTATGCTGGTGATATAACTCGCCAAGGCTGTAATAGCGAATTTCATCTTGTCGATGAGAGAATTGTAGGTCATAAGCCAAAGTCATTAAATTTTGCAGAATCTGCCGCATTACCATTGACTTCAATTACTGCATATGAGGCCATTTTTGATAGAATGAAAGTTAGTCATTTTTCAAACGAAAATAAAAATAAAACAATTTTAATTATTGGTGCAGCTGGTGGGGTAGGTTCTATTGCAATCCAACTAGCTAAATGGGCTGGATTAACCGTTATAGGTACAGCTTCTAGACAAGAGTCACGCATTTGGGCTACTGAACTAGGTGCAGACTTTATGATCAATCACTATGAGGAATTTATTCCACAGCTAAAAAAAATAGGTTTTGAAGCAGTTGATTATATTCTATGTTTGAATTCGACACAAGAATATTGGGTCAATATGGCGGAGGCTATCGCTCCACAAGGAACAATTTGTTCTATTGTAGAAACAGATGAGCCAATGAATTTGACATTACTTAAAAATAAAAGCGCAACATTTGTGTGGGAGTTTATGTTTACACGATCTATGTATCAGACTGAAGATATGAATGAACAACATAAATTATTAAATAGAATAGCAATTCTAGTGGATAGTAATATTTTAAAAACCACAATAACTAAAATTCTATATCCCATTAATGCAGACAATTTGAGAAAGGCGCACTCTATTCTAGAAAATGGAAAAACCATTGGGAAAATTGTGCTTGAGGGTTTTAAATAAGCAATTGTGACTGAGGCAGTCAATTTGCTTATTCAACTAATATGGAGGTAGGGAAAAGCATGTATCCCCAATTTTTTATAAGTGATGATTTCATCCATGGGATTAGAATGCATGTACCTTATCTTTTTAAAATGAATGTGCATAAACTTTATAAATCGTCTGAGGAGTATCTCCAACTAAACCGCAACTGTAGATATAGGAGTATGTACATGTTGAAACAACTTATAAAAAAATGGAAAAATCATTAATACCGGCATATGGTTCTTGATTTCTGATTTTGTCTTCTAAATTCTGTAAAGTATATCCTTGCCATTCTTCTAAATTACCTGTATTCCATTTTTCTTTAAATAATTGATATAAATAAATCTCTCTTATTTTTAAGAAAATAGGAATTTGTATAATTATATCCTTATGAAGCATATTTTCTGTTCTATAGCCTGCAAAAAAATTACTCATAAAGAGTTCACAAAAAGAATTTGTACTGTCATTGTATGAGCTATGTTGCCAATAAGCATGATAGAAAGCTACTGCAATATCTTGAGCATACCAATTAAAAGAGCAGTCATCAAAATCAATGATAGTTATACTACCTTCCTCATTAATAATGAAGTTTCCTTGATGATAATCATTATGAATAAGCCCGAAAGTATCAGGAGTAATCGTGTATGAAGTGAGACTGTGCACCAGCTTTTTATATTTCTCGCTAATCCATGGTTCTAACTTGCCTCTAATATTAAATACATCAGGGTTTTCAACTTTCCATTCAGGACGTTCTATCGTTTGTAATTTGAAATCTTTGGATAGTGCATGCATTCTCCCCAAAATTTTACCAATTTTTTTAAACGTTTTTTCATTCCAGTGGGATTTATTTGTAACATCAATGTGATCTCCCTTCATAAATTCAAAATATGTTTTTACCCGTTCTTCCTCATATTCTAAAGGAGTTATTGGCTTGGGTACAAGAACACCTTTTTCATATAAAAAATTCATCCACGCTATTTCCTGTAAAACCATCTTCTTTGTTTTGTTCTTTTCAGAAATTCTAGCGATCTTTTCTTTGTCTTTGATATAAAAAACGTCGTTATTAAATCCTCCATTCAACCTCACACGGTTTTCTTGCATTTTGTTTCCTCCTTTTTAACTATCAATTTACGAGAACATTTTTTATTTAACATTAACCTAGTAACTTCTTTGTCACTTCTTTCGTATTAAATAATAAATTATGCGTCATAATAATAATGTACGATAAATATCCTTTTTTATCTTTCCTATTTAATAAAATGTTAATTAAATTGAAGAAATAGAATTTCGAGTGAAGAGTACCGACAGACTTCGGTAGTATAGGAGGGGGGATAGGTGATGGTATTTCCTTCAATTAAACCAATGCTTTTACATACGGGTAACACCAATGAAATAGTAAACGATGATGAAAATATCTTAAGGTTGCCTTATCCTTTTGACTAAATAAGATAATAGATTTTCTTGACCTAGTAATACTTTGACTGCTGAATTTTCTGAGTTATAGGATGTAGGACTTCTATATAGGAACCATACAGTATTTATTGATTGCGAAGGTGTTGTGCTTAGAAATGGTTACTGGTGTTAAATACTTAACTTACCATGGCAAGTTAAAAAAACAACAGCCAGCAGAGGCTGCAGGCTGTTGTTGATGCGTATTATTTTGAGTTGTTTTCATTTGCAAATCGGCCAGAAGCAAATTTTTTGTTAGCTTCAGCTTGTTGGATTTGCTGTCTGATTTGATTAACATCCGTCTCCATACCAAATTCTTGGCTCATCGAGTTCGTTGAACCAGAAGCTTGGTTTTTGTTAGCTTCAGCTTGTTGGATTTGTTGTTTAATTTGATTAACATTCGTCTCCATACCAAATTCTTGGCTCATCGAGTTCGTTGAACCAGAAGCTTGTATTTTGTTAGCCTCAGCTTGTTGGATTTGCTGTTTAATTTGATTAACATCCGTTTCATTTCCAAATTCAACGTTCATTGCGTTGGGAGTTGCGTTTGGAATTTTTGAGTTAAAGTTTTGATTGTTGTTTGCCATTAAAAATCACCTCCTGAGTTTAGTTTGTACAGAAGGTGAATTAGTATCCGTTTTTTAGTGTGTTAAAAAAATATTATGGTGGTATATCAGGTCCACTTCAATGGTATGATAAAGCTTCAGCAAATTACACGAGATTGACAAGGTGAAATTTAAAACGTATATTGAAAAAGCCTTAAAGAGGCAGATACAACTTTTTCAGATGCCTGTAGAATAGCACGGGATTCCCCGGAATGTAACTATTTTTAAAGTTGTAATCATTCAAGTTATAAAAAAGGACGGATGTAATGAAATATAATAAAACAATTATGCTAAAGCTTATCAATGAACATCGAGCGTTGCATGATGAACTAAAAAAGCTAAAATCTGAAATGGGATTAGAGAAAAATTTCGCAGTAAAAGCTTTGTATCATTCATATGTGGCAGAAGATGGCCCTTATATGAAAGAATACCAGGATTTAGAGCGATTATAATAAAAGGCGGTACCACTAAAAAGCATGTTTTGGACAATTATTATTTTCAAAACATGCTCTTTAGATTTGTTCTCATATAAAGGAGAATAGGTACTTTATTATAACAAGTCATTCAATATGGATGGCTTTTTTGTTTTTGTCTTTTTTTTGTAGGCGTCATAAGGAATGAGAACAACTGAACTTTCGAACAGTTTAGTGTCATACATAATAGAGGGTGACCAACAAAGCTAATTTAGTCAAATATAAGTCTTAAGACTGATATGGTATAAGCCTATCAATGTATTTACGAGCCTTATAAAACTAAGATATTCTATTTATAGGAAATGTTTCTTGGTTTTGGGAAATGAAAATCTTAAAATCAATCACACCTATCTAAGGAGGGAAATTTTTCATGAAGAAAAAATTATCTGGGGTGTTAGCTGCTACATTAGCGTTAACGATTAGCCTACCAACAGGAGCTCTGGCGGCTTCTGGCAACAATCAGTCTACGGTTTTGGTTAGCCAGGAAGTTGCTAGCCAAGCTCTGCAAAAAATTGCGGCAGAGAAGGCTAATCTACTCATTAAGTCTTATGAGACAACAAGTGTACAGTATGCGCTAATTGATAATGGTCATATTATTGTGTCGGGTCAGACTGGGAAGAACGATATGAAAGGAAAACAGCCGTTGACTAAAGATACCCTATATGGAATTGGTTCAGTCAGTAAAATGTATGCAACGGCGGCTGTGATGAAATTGGTCGATGAAGGAAAAGTTGATTTAGATGTTCCTGTCGTTCACTATGTTCCTGATTTCAAGATGAAAGATGAGCGTTACAAACGCATTACGCCACGTATGCTGCTGAACCACTCATCCGGCTTGCAAGGTACTGGGTATGGTAATAGTTTTTTATTTGACGATAATGATACCTTCGCCCATGACAACTTGTTGCAACAATTGTCCACCCAAAGCTTAAAGGCGGACCCAGGTGCATTCTCGGTATACTGCAACAACGGCTTTACGTTGGCTGAGATTATGGTGGAAAAAGTAAGCGGTATGAGCTTTACTGAATTTATACATGAACGGTTTACAAAACCCTTAAAGCTAAATCATACGAAAACACCGCAGGACAAAGAGGAAAACGATAAGCGAGCTGGACTTTATTTTCCTACGTACCATGGGCAACTTCCTGCTGAATCGGTGAATGTGATTGGTACGGGAGGGATCTCTTCCACAGCAGAAGATATGGTACGATTCGCACAAATATTTATGGGACAGGGACAAGGAATTCTCTCTGATAAGGCAGTCAAGGCGATGGAGCAAGAAGAATATAAAAAAGGAATGTGGCCAGAGGATGGAGCCAATATCATCAACTATGGTCTTGGCTGGGATAGTGTGAAACTATATCCATTCAGTGAGTACGGGATAAAGGGCTTAGCTAAAGGTGGCGATACAGGACTGCAACATGCTTCATTGGTCGTACTTCCTGAACAGAAGATGGCTGTGGCTGTATTGTCATCGGGCGGTAGCAGCTCTACAAATCAAATGATGGCGACAGAAATATTGCTCGCTGCGCTTAAGGAGAAGGGCACGATTAAGGAGATTAAGCCGAACAAATCCTTTGGCAAGCCAGTCAAGGCCAAGATGCCTCAAGACATAGTAAAGAAAGCAGGTTTTTATGGCAATAGCTTCAGTCATTTTAAAATAAAAATTACGAACAATGGAGAACTACTTTTACCAGCTATTTCTGAAGAAAAATATGTATATACTGCGAATGGAAGCTTTATTAATGAAACAGGTACCTCCAAGTTCAACTTCGTCACAGAGAAGAATGGTCGAACATATTTAGTGGAAAGCACATTTATAACTTTACCAGGTTTAGGTCAAGTAGCGGTTACTCAATATTTAGCCGAGAAACTAGAAGACAATGTGTTATCGAAGGAAACCGCTGCCGCATGGGCCAAGAGGGAAGGCGTTAAGTTCTATCTCGTCAACGAGAAATTTAGTTCTGCTCAATATCTCTTACCAATGATGCTTACCACACAAATTACTCGCGATGAAGAACTAAAGGGCTATTGGAATGGCAGAAAAATTACAGGTCCAAATACAGCCGCGCATCAGCTTCAGATCCCTGTGATGGCAGGCCGTGATACAACAGAATCTCGTTTCTATACAGAAGGCGGTAATGAATATATGGAGATGTCCGGATTAATATATGTCAGTGGATCCAACTTGAAATCACTGCATGCAGGCCAATCATCTAAAGTTAAGCTGCAAGCAAATGGGCATGCGGAATGGTTTACGATCCCTCAAGCAGCAGCAGGGAAAACAATGACTGTGGAGCTGCCAGCAAAGAGTTCGTTTGCCGTGTATGATGAGGCCGGACAATGCGTCAACTTTACAATTGTGAGCGGCAATAACAAAGTAAAGCTGCCGAAAAACGGAACGGTTGTATTTGCTGGTGCGCCGAACGCGGAAATGGCAATTACGTTGAATTAACTACTCCATTATGTGTGCCATAAACTATGTAGAAGATTATAAATCATACTCAAATGAAAGATAAAATGTAGGGATTCGCCAAAAAATGGCGAGTCTCTTTCCTTTTTAATGATTTTTAACTGTCTATACATAGGAAGAATAATAGGCTCATCTTATGTCGTACAACGGGGTTACTCGCATTAGATTGGCTCCAATTGTTGCTTCGGACATTTTCCCATTATGCACAGAGGCTGATGATTCTAGTAAGTAATGCGGAGGATGCAAAGTTTATAGGGTACGTGGGAGAGAGCTAGAGCAAATTAGGCATTTGCGTAGGTCGGCTAAGTAAAGAATTGAAACATAAGATGCAGTAAAAATCTACAAAAAATAATTCTTACTGCATAGTGTAGTTTTATAAAAAAGATTGATCGTTCATAATAAAGGTTGATTAAAAATCCTATGCTGATATGCACGATTTTTTTGTTCAATAAACGGGTCATATTATTGAATAACAATTTTTAAAGATATATTTCCAAACGACGCTTTGAAACTTTATTTGCTTATTTAGACTTGGCTCTTTATTCTTAATAAAGGTTAAACAAGTAACAAGAGGGGCGATAAATAGTGAGGATTCAAGAAGTAGAAGGTTATTTGAAAGGAAAAATAAATGTTGATACAGATTCAGTAGCGTCTATTTGGACAACATTTAAAGAATTTTGTGAGGAAGATATTGTAGGAGAAGATGAAAAGGAAATTTTATTCGAATGTGGTACTTACCGTAAAGAAATGTTTCATTTTTCGTTTGTACGCCAGTTTACTGAATACGAAGATGATGAATATTTAGGAATGAGCCAGCTTCATTGCAAACTATTATTTACTCCTATTGATGAATTTAAAAAATTACAAGTTACAGAATGGTCAATGGATTTTGAAAGCTTAGATGAATTTTTTAGACATATAGAAAATCTTAAAGTATTTAAAAATATAGTTAATTTAAAACCTAAAACAGTTCAAATTTATCAAGATGAATGTTAAGAAGTTGAGCTGTATATCTGTACATCCAATAACGAAATAACGTTCCCAAATAAAAGTTTGGGTAGACACATAAGCCAAGAAACGCTGTAAAACAAACGTTACTTGGCTTTTTCATTGGATATTGTTTATACATTTTTTATACAAAGGTATATAAAGAGAGTTTACAATAAAACTTTTCAAAATTTTGCAGAAAACATTGTAGGGGTGTTATATGAATAAAAACCTGTATATGGAGACTTTCTAAATCTGTATTCTTCTCAATCCATTATTACAATTGCTGGTGGTTTAAGTGAAACGATCTTCAACAATCGTGCGCGAATGTGGAGCAACACAGGTAATAAATAATCAAACTTATAAAAACCTAACTTCAAACTGCTAAAGAAAATCCTTTTTGATTAATCTTTTTCAAAAGGGATTCTACTTATTTAACGTAAAATAAGGGTTTTCGAGGTATTTTTGCTCAAACTTTATTGCCAAGCAACACTTATAGAACATTAAATAGTCGTTGATGTGTGAATCAGGTGTTGGTGGATATACTCATTAACTTGTTCAGGTCTATCTAAATTAGTTGCGTGATGGGCATTTTTAATTATTTTTAACTGTGACTTTTTAATCTTTATATGTAGATACTCTTGTTGTCTTTGAATCATCGTATCGTGGTCACCATGTAATAATAAGGTAGGACAATTTACTTTTCCTAATTCATGGCCACTTTCCATTCTCGATACGGCATTCCAAATTCGAATCCAATTTTTATAAGACATTGCTGCAACTGTGGAATAAATATAGTGTTTATTTGCTTCGTTAAACTTTGATAGTGTATGTGCCTGTATTTTTGCTAGAAGTGACATTGGAATGAATAAGCTAGAAAATCGATTAACAGGAACTAGTATCTTTTCATACCAATTAAATTTGTTTGTGAAGGGGGTCCCTATTAATGTAAGTGATTTTACGTAATCTGGATAGTGAATGGCGGCTTGTAAAGAAATATGTCCACCCATTGATAAACCACATAAATGGGCCCGTCTAATTTTTAGATGATGCATCAAACCAATTAAATCTTTAGTGAAATCTTCAGCATCTACCTTCCCGTTCGGAAGAGATGAAGCTCCATGACCACGAACATCCCAGGTGATGGTTTGATAATATTTAGAAAAATAATCCACTTGTTTATCCCATTGCTGATGGTCCCATGATGCACCATGAGTAAAAATTAATGGCTCTCCATGTCCTTTTATTTCATAATACAAATCTACATTATTAATTGTACATTTTGGAATGTAAAACACCTCTCATTTATCTAAGATAATCGTGACTAAATGTTAACATAAAAGTGATTGTCAGAGAAAATATCCCATTTTACTGCGCCCGATAAATGGGTTAGCGGCAAGACATACATAACCAGCAGATGTTTTACAGATTAGGTATAGATACAAAAAGGTTTTTGGGAATTATATCCATGTTATTAGTTGTATTGTATAATCAAAGATACAATAACTAAAAGGTGATGATTATTTTGCTAACTATATTACAAATTATTTTTTCAATCATAGTAGTATCACTCTCAACTTACGGAATTATCACAGACGATTACCAGTTGAATTTTTTAATGATATTCTTCTTAGGATTATTGATGTTAATTTTAGGGATTAAAGAATTTCAAAGAGAGCAAAAAGTTTATGGTTGGCTTTTTATCGGAGTATTTTTATTGATAGAATATGTATCCATTCAAACTTTTTTATGATTTATTATATCCTATGCACATAGACAAGGTACTACTGCTTTTGCTTTGAAACCTGCATCCAAAAGCAAGAGAGCAACGTTTGGTGGGGCTATGAGAGTGAAAATGGTAGAATTAGATTCCAATTCAATGACTCTTACATTATTATGAAGTATGGGAGATATTAATACCCCCTTTATCATATATAGCAACGGAGGACTATCATGACACCAGAGCATATTGTTAAGAAATTTTTTGAAGAAGTACGTTCAGGCAAAAATCCAGATTACGCAACTGAATTAATGGCAGACCAAGTACTGGCACACCAAGTTATTTCAGAAGAAGAATTAACGGTTAAAAGAACGCCAAAAGATTATGCTGACCATGTAAAAGAAATGGTAGAAGCGTATGGCAATTTTTCATTAGAAATCCAAGAATTTATTGTACAAAATCATAAAGTATATGTACGCTGGAAACAAGTTGGGAAGCATGTTGGCGAGGTCGATGGATATGAGCCAACGAAGCTTCCAGTGATAGAAATAGCAAGCGCAGTTTATAGAATTGAAAATGGAAAAATAGCAGAATATTGGATTCAAATTGATCGTGCTGGTATTGAAAACCAACTCAAACGAAATCAAAGTATTTAACATCCTTCGGGGTGTTTTTATTTTGCCCAGAAGAGTGGGGAAATTTACTAAGGTGTATTGTTGAATAATCTTAATAAACGGAGTCGGACCTAATGGTGGAATTACATTTATTTGTAAAACTATTCTAATGTCCACTTTGCAAATTCTTTATTAATATAGTTATACCCATTTCAGTCTAATTACCGATAGCATTTTAAGTGATTTTCCTTTATGGTTAATAGGTCGTAAAAGACACTATCAGGAATATCCTGCAAATATTGAAATGATAGGTGGAAAACAATGAATTATCAAGTATTATTATATTACCATTACACAACGATTGAAGATCCTGCTGAATTTTCAGCAACGCACTTAGCCATGTGTAATGAAATTGGTTTAAAAGGTCGCATTTTAGTAGCCAATGAGGGCATTAACGGTACTGTGTCAGGTACGATTGAGCAAACAGAGCAATACATGGCAAACATGCAAGCTGACCCATTATTTGAAGGCATAGTCTTCAAGATGGATGCGGCAGACGGGCATGCATTCAAAAAGATGCACGTACGCCCACGACCTGAGTTAGTAAACTTAGGCTTAGAAAAAGACGTAAACCCACATGAATTAACAGGGCGCTACCTGTCACCAGAACAATTCCTTGCTGAAATGCAAGATGAAAATACAGTAGTATTAGATGTGCGTAACACCTATGAATACGATGTCGGCCATTTTCGTGGTGCGATTCGACCAGAAGTAGAAAACTTCCGTGATACACCGGAATGGGTACGTGCAAACCGCGAGTTATTCGAGGGAAAAAATGTTTTAACCTATTGCACGGGTGGGATTCGTTGTGAGAAGTTTTCAGGCTGGATGAAACGTGAAGGCTTTGGCAATGTCGGTCAATTACATGGCGGTGTTGCAACATACGGAAAAGACCCTGTAGCAAAAGGTCAATTATGGGACGGAAAAATGTATGTATTTGATGAGCGTTTAACGGTGCCCATTAATCAAGTAGAGCATGTGATTATTGGTCGTGATCATTATGACGGTGAACCCTGTGAACGTTACATTAACTGTGCAAACCCTGAATGTAACAAGCAAATCATTGCTTCTGAAGAAAATGAAGCAAAGCATTTAGGTGGCTGTACAATCGAATGTACCAAGCATGCGCGCAACCGTTACATCGTGCGTCACCATTTAACAGAAGAGCAAGTAGCTCAAACGATTGAGGCGTTACAAGCAGAAGCATGAAGAGCTGTCTAAGTATACAAAACTTCGTGAAATATTTTTCATAATCTCTATAAATCTTATAGAGATATTTAAAACACTCGAATGAAAGTGTTCAAACTATCCATTTCAAATGGGACTAGTTTGCTCGCTTACGTCGTGTGTTTTTTCTTTTGTATGGAATCATAATGGACTGAGGAAGAGGGGAATAGAGCTAAAGCTGAAGCTGTTTACTATTAGTAATAACATGGGCCTTGTTACTGATGTTTAACTTTCCACGTCCTTCCGCGCTGAATAGTGGTGATTTTATAATGTAACATATCTAAAGTGTTGAGGAGTCTTTTCAAGGGGGAATAGGACAAAATAGGACCTATCGCTTTCTGCCATGAATCATTGATGATGGGTCCTTATTTCACATGTTAATCGTTTCAATATTAACATTTGTTAGTATCGATCTATTAATATTTATAGTACATTTAAGAGAGTATACGTATTTATTAATAGAAAGGAAGGATATTCATTATCTTTCTATCAAGGGGGATGTCAATAAGGCATCGAATGAAGTCAGCCTGTGGGGCCAGATAGAAATAAAAGAGAGAAAGAAGGGTAATTCCATGAAAAAAAGAGGCGTTTTCTCCACATTAGCAATAGTCCTATTCCTTTTGCCAATAATGGGATCGTTTGCAACATTATTCAATCCAACTCAAGTTAGTGCAGCTACCCTCGAGGGGACAGTTATGAGTAGTTACCAAACAGTTACCAATAATACATACACCGGTACTGTAACCGAATACACATTTAGCCTTAATGGTGTAGTACAGCAAAGCTCTACGCCGCCAACTAATGCTGATTGGGTTACTCCCTCGAACTATTTTGATAACGGTTGGAACCGTAATAGTTGGAATGAAGAGTTTACCTATAGTAACTTCGGTAAAATAACTCAAACAAACAATGCCATGAGTATTCCGGCAACCGCTACCTGGGCAACAATAAATTCTTTTCAGGTTGAAAGCACAAATCAACACGCAATTGGCAATACGATTTTTCAGTATTCCGTTAATGGCGTAGATATACTAACCACAACTAACGCCGTCAACATTCCATCTAATGCGGAGTGGGCCGCCCTTGTTGACTTTAACGATGGTTGGACACAGACGATTAATCATAGCTTTTCCAAGTATACGATTGATCGGGTCACTCCATTAGTGAAATCACTAAAGATTTCATCTAATAATGGCCATCCTGTATATGCCAAAAAGGGTGATGAGGTAACGGTTTTCTTACAAACAGATATGCCGATTGCAGTCCCTGTTTTGAAAATTGCTGGGATAGAGTTAACGCCTTCAGGAGCGGGAACAGACTGGACAGCATCTCTTGAGTTAACGAATGCTGTGGACGAAGGAGATTTATCAGTGTCTGCTGTTGTATTCTCAGATAAAGGGATTCCAAGCACTGAGCTTACGACCACAACAGATGGCTCATCAGTTATATACGACAACAGCAGCCCAAATCTTTTACATACACTGACGCCTAACCAAGCAACCAATCAAAATGTAACAGTACAGGTGAATTCAACAGATACGATTAGTGGAGTAAAGGTACTAAAATGGGCAGCCGGTACTCACGCAGAGAGTTATTTCACTACTGGTGGTACTGAATTTACTCATAGCTTTACAGCGAACGTCAATGGCCCATACACCGTCTATGCTCAAGATCATGCTGGGAATGAGACACTCCTATCAGTCATTGTCTCCAATATTGATCGTCTAGAACCAGATGTGTCACTCACGGCAAGTACAACCGCTGTTACCAATAAGGATATTGCAATAAATGCTACAGCAGTGGACAATGTGGCAATCAGTAAACAGCTTTGGGCGGAGGGGCTACAAAGTCCTGCTTATTTTCAAGCAGGTGAAGGAACACCATTCACGAATACATTTTTTGTTCCTAAAAATGGTGTATATACAGTTTATGTAGAGGATACTGCAAGTAATTTTAATCAATCCACAATCAAGGTGTCGAACATATTCAAGCAAGCACCCAAATTAACATTAACACCCTCCTTTGTAACACCTACCAATAAAACGGTGTTAGTTGATGTTGAAGTTGAGACGGAGGGAACAACTCAAGGCAATACATTGAATGCTGTCCGCTGGGCAGAGGGAGAGCTGCCAATTGCTTTCTTTGCTTCAGGTGGAGGAGCGGACATTATTGATGAATTAACGTTCGAAGTCATCAAGAGTGGTATATATTCCGTATATGCACGCGATACGGCGGGCAATGAAACCGTTGCAACGATTACGGTGAATATACCACCAGTTACAACAACGGGCCTTGTTCTATCACCAAAAACGGGTCACTTAACAGTAGGAGATACGCAAAAATTCCAGGTAGTAGAACACCTGTCAGATGGGAGCAATCAAGACCAAACGGTAAATACAGCATTTACGGTAAGCGATCCATCCATCGCCACGATGAAAAATAACGAACTCACAGCCATCGCACCAGGAACGGTGACGGTAACAGCAACCTATGGTACGTCATCCGAGACGGCAACGATTACGGTGAATGCATCACCAGTCACAACAACGGGCCTTGTTCTATCACCAAAAACGGGTCACTTAATAGTAGGAGATACGCAAAAATTCCAGGTAGTAGAACACCTGTCAGATGGGAGCAATCAAGACCAAACGGTAAATACAGCATTTACGGTAAGCGATCCATCCATCGCCATTATGAAAAATAACGAACTCACAGCCATCGCACCAGGAACGGTGACGGTAACAGCAACCTATGGTACGTTATCCGAGACGGCAACAATTACAGTGAAAAAGCCTACACCTACACCAAGTGAGCCAACGACTCCACAGCCAGTAAATCCTGTGGAACCGAAGTCAATACGTACCATAGACATTATTCGTTCTGTTGAACAAGGTATTGTGAAGTATCGAGCAAACGTTTTATTGGATGATGCGCAAATGCTAGTACAACAAATGACGAATCAAGATGCGCAAACAATTCGTCTCATATACCCAGCAGAAACTTCTAAGGCAGAGGCTTATTTGAAACTTTCAAGACATGCAGGATTATTTTTAAACAATCAAAAAACCAATTTTTTCATGCAAACAGCGCTAGCACATTTGAAGGTGCCATCTACATCATTCGATGGCGTGACAGAAGATGTATTCTTCCGCATTGCGCCCGTCAAGGCACAACAGCATGAAGTGATTCATACGAATGCACTACAAAATAAACAAATCCAACAAGCAATGCCCGACGGAGCAGTAGTTTCATTATTAGGAACACCCATGATAATTGAAACGAATCTAAACAATCGCCCCGTAACGATTACGTTACCAATTTCAGCTAAGCTAACAAATGAACAATTGGCTACATTAGTCGTTTATATAGAGCATAGTGACGCTACCACGGAAGTAAAACAAGGGCGTATAGTGGAATTTGAAACAGGCGTGAAAGGGTTCCAGTTTGAAATAGACCATTTCTCTACATTTAGCTTAGTCTATGCCTCAAAAGTTCATGAAGCGATGGAAGTGAATCGATTAGCACCTTATATTCAGGGATACCCAGATGGCACATTTATGCCAAATGCATCAGTAACACGTGCACAAATGGCAATGATGCTAGCGCGTTTCTTAACAAATGGTAATATTCCATCAACGACTGATATTTCATTTAAGGATACAGCCAATCATCCTTCAAAAGATGCGATTGAATTTGTGAAGCAAGTAGGCTTATTTAAAGGTGCAACAGAAACGACATTCAATCCAAATGGCACGATTACACGCGCAGAAATGGCTAATGTAGTGGCGCATTGGACCGAAAGTCTATGTGCACAATATCCATCAAAAGCAATTTGCCATGTCTCTGGAAATCGCCAATCATTTACAGACGTTTTGTCCAATCATTGGGCTGCAAATGCAATCGAACAAGTAAGTACATGGGGAATTATGACGGGGAATAGTGAAACGACATTTAATCCAAACGGTTCCTTAACAAGGGCACAAGCCGTAAAAGTACTCAACCAATTATTTGAACGACCGGCTTTAAAAGGAATCACAACGTCTACATTTAGTGATGTCCCTTCTACACATTGGGCCATTGAAGAAATTGAAGCAGCTGCTACAAAAGGAATAATCAAACCATAAAAAGAAACTACACATGCACGGTATGCGCTAAAGCCGACGTAACATGTGTAGTTTCTTTTTTTGTTCATGCATACCAGTAGAAAATCAGTTATACAACATGAAGAGTTCTAGCATTATGAATAAGCTTTCATAGAAATCTACATAGAACATACTTATTTCTCCAATGCAGAAAGGGAGATAGAGTAAGTATGCGGACTTTTAAACCTTATACCTACTAAAGATGAATAGCCGGCTATCTGATTTTTGGATAGTTGGCTATTTTGAACATTAAAATCTATGATCGTCCAAATAAATGGTACCCCCTCTCTTTGTTATAGTATTCATAAAAAATGTAAAAATATGATATTATATACATTGATAATATTTATAAGGATGGGAATGAATTGTATTTTATGGTAATTAGGAAATTTTTAGTGGTACTAAGTCTTCTGATATCTGCCTCGTTTTTATCTGGATTCCATAGTAATAATGAAAAAGAATTTACATATAGAAGTGATCAATTTTTAAAAGAGAACTGGGCATATAATTATTTAAAAATAGATAATATTAGAGAGAAGTATAATGTTTATGGTAAGGGTATAAAGGTGGGTCTGATTGATACTGGGGTTTCAAATTTTATTGAAGTTACAAATGGAATCAATATTCTTAGTAAGAAAAGTAATTATTATGATGATCATGGTCACGGTACTCACATAGCTGGCATACTAAAAGATAAAGAGTTCGGTATAATTCCTGATTCGGAATTATTTGTTGTTAAGGCTCTGGATAATAAAATGGAGGGTGAAATTGATAACATAGTTTTGGGTATTAATTGGTTAATAAAACAGGATGTAGATATAATTTTATTACCATTAGGGAGTCCGAGTGGTAATGAAGAATTAAAAAAAGTTATTAATAAAGCGATAAGAAAAGAAATATTTGTTGTGTCTTCTGTAGGAAATTTTGGTTTACAAGAGAAATCGGAAGTATTATATCCTGCTAAGTATAAAAACGTAATAGGTGTAGGTGCATTAGCTAAAGATGGGGATATTTGGAGAGGTACAACTTTAGGCAGAGGTGTTAACATACTTCTTCCAGGTCAGTTTATAAAAAGTGTTTCTTTAAAAGGGGAACCTCTTATTTCTAGCGGAACATCCATGGCATCTGCTTATATGGCAGGTATGCTAGCTCTTTATATTGAAAAGTTAAATAGTGAAGGTTACCCTGATGAAGGGGGAAGAATATTACAATTTAATGAAATTTTATATAAATTTACCAAAAATGGTTGTTTAAAGGCGTTTGATAGTGATATATTATTCCCGTAATAATAATTAGGAGGGAATTAAATTGAATTTTAAAAAGTTACTATCAAGTTTTTTAGTATTAACTTTGGTCATTTCCACTTTTAGTTTTTCTAATGTCTATGCACAAGAAAATACTGAAGAATTGGCCGAAAAAGTAAAGCAAGATACAGGGGTAGATGTATCTGAAGTTAGTTTGGAAAATTTTGAATATGATTTTTCTTTCTTAGTAAATGACATTACTTTTAATGAAATGGAAGAATATTTAGTTTTAACAGGACAAGATGTAAATCTTGAAGAATATACTGTTCAAGCACAGTGGGTTCCTGTGGTTGCTGGTGCACTTAGATTATTAACTTCAAAAGTTGGTAAAGAAGGCATGCAAAAAGGTTGGGCAATTGCGAAACCATATGTAAAAAAAGCGCTAGATTATGCAGATGATTATGTAATAGATGGTCCAGGTGGTGGCGGAAGAATTATTCAGGTAAGAAAGAAAAAGGGTGGAGCGCCGATTTTTAGATTAGATTACTACCCTATAAAAACTGGTGGCGATTATAAATTACACTACCATGTTGAACCAGACATGAAAGAGCATCATGTTATATTTTAAATAAAGGGGTATATATGATGAACTTTGAGGAAAATCAACATTTACATGTAGGATTTTACGATAATGGTTTTGATTTAGAAGGAATATTTTTAAAGGTGGAAAACTTGGATAAATGGTGTTTATTTTTCAATTCTACATTTTATAATATGACAATGAAAAATAACTATGATTTGTTTGATACTCACTTTGGCTATATGGTTCGGGAATATGAAATCAAAGAAGTGGATTTAACCTATGAGAAATCTAGTAAGTTATTTAAAGAATTTTTGCTAGAAGAGGGATTAATCTAATATTTTGGTTAAGGAGGATGCTTTCTTTTTGGATATGTTATGTTCTCCAAACCAACGCTTCTTTAATGTCTTTTGAATTTTTTAACAGGACAGCTAGAGGTGACAGCATTAAGAGAATCGGTCGTTTTTTAGCCACAATTGTTATAGCCTTGGATTATAAGAAAACATTGGTTTTTTGATAGTTAAATGAACATACATTATAAACAGTAAATTGCCTCAACCTTTGCTACATACACATAAAGGTGAGGAAAGCCATTATTTCTTCGTTAAAAGAAATAATGGCTTTTATTTTAGGTAACTTAGGTACGAGCATACCCAAAGCAACTTACCTTTAGTAAAATAAAATTTGAAGAGAAATTTGTCAATGAACTATAGAGTAGAGCTACCTAACATAAGTGATGGTGAAGTCTTTATACTGTGATGTTGTGATTTAATTAGTATGGATAATTATTATGAAAATGTTAATAGGAATGGGACTAGAGGGCAATGGTAGGATGGTCCAAAGATTTTTAATAGGAGGGGTTTATATGTTTATTCCAAAATATTATAAAATAACAGATATGAAAGAAATTAATGAATTTATTAACATGAATTCATTTGCAACAATTGTGGCGATAAGTAAGGGGAGACCTATTGCATCTCATGTCCCATTGCTGCTTAATCAAGATCAGGATGACTATTACCTCACGGGTCACTTAGCCTACGGCAATCCTTTATGGAAAGCTTTCGAGAATACGGATCAAATTTTAACTATATTTAATGGTCCACATGCTTATATTTCTTCGTCATGGTATGAGCAAGAAAATGTCCCCACATGGAATTATCAATCCGTTCATATTTATGGAAAAGCAAGTATGATAGATGGAACGGAATTAGAACAGGACTTAACAAAATTACTTGAAAAATATGAAAAATTTCGTGAGAATCCTGTCTTGTGGGAAAAGCTTTCTCCTATCATGTTACAAAAAGAAATAAAAGGAATAAAAGGATTTAAAATCAAAGTAGAAGAGGTTCAGGCTGCCTATAAATTAAGTCAAAATCGAAATAATACGGATTACGCAAATATTATAAAAGAGCTATATAAAGAAGGCGACCCACATGCTTCTGCAGTGGCTGAAGCAATGAAGAAAAACAGACATGACTAAAACAAAGGGCAGAAACGAGGTATTAAGAACGTTCCTGCCTTTAAAATTACTTTTAATTAGTGATTTCATCGATTAATAATCAAAAAGGCTGTCCTATTAATTATTAAAATTATTTAGCTGATTTAAAAAACGGAGCCATTGTATATTGAAAGCGACCTCATAAATTAATTTATATGTAGAATAGAGGCAAGATAAAGTGCAAAAGGGGTGTAAGTATGTGGTGGAAACTTAAAAAAATGATTGATGATGAACAACAAATTGTTTACAGGTATAGTCGCGAAAGTGATGAGTTGGATGGAGAAATTGCGTTTAATAGAGAAACTAATACGTTCCATTGCCTAAACTTAGCAAGTGGTGATACTGAAAGAGGAGTTGAACGGTTCTATCCGCATTTATGGAGAACAATTAGTAAAGAGAATGCGCCAGATGAACATTTTATAGCAATTGGTTAACAGTATTTAGAAAGAAGATAGAGTGAAAATAATCATTCTAATTTATTAAAGCATCCTCTAATGATGAGCCACCTCATAAGTTTGCGACATAAATCTGGGGAGTATATAAATAAACAAACAAAACAAAGCAGTTCAATGATGGATGGACCTAATACTATAAGTGTAATTGCGAGTTCCTTTTAGAGAAACATCAGGTCATAGGTATTTGAATTCCCAGACAGTTGAGCTGTGAGCAATGAACATTAAAAAAAGGGTCCATTTTTAGTGGCGACCCTTTTATGGTAAATGTAGTAATGGAAGTAGATAAGCATGTTATTTTAATTCGAAGAAGGAAGGTAATTGGGAGACTTTTTGTTATTGTCAACATAAGACGTTAAATTAATGAATATCACTAGCGCCTTGTGCCGACAATCATTAAAAGTATGAATAGGACAATGATTAGTGCGAATGATAAATTATCATGTTTGCCATAGTTGGTACCCATAATAAATCCCTCCCCTCTATCATCTAGAATATGTAAAGCTAGAGATGGGAGAGATGCTATTCATCTAATATCAATCCCTTTTTTTTGAAAAAATTAGTCATGATAGTATGTTGACTAGGATCGTATGTATGTTAAGTAAATAGAAGATTGCTGAAATCGGTCGCTTAGTGCTGGAATATGAATCGATTATGTCAATTTCTGCGCTTACCCGGGAAATTTTTTTCTTATTTCCTAGGGAAGGAACCTAATACATAAGGGAAATATACATCATTAGATGTTGAAATAGTGGCGGATAAACAAATTACCGAGGAAATAAGACTGTACATGGAGCCTAATCTTATAGGGATATGATTGCTAACATAAAGGCAACATTCATTCAAAAAGGGAAATATACCTGTTATAGTTGATGCTTTGATAGATAAAAAGTTTGGTGAAAATAGAGCAGCATAGTAATTCATAAAGATTTAAACGAAGAGTTTATATGGAAATCTGCTACTGAAGTTTGTTACTCAGAAACAGCATTTATTAAGTAAATTGACAATCAAACGCCTACTTCACAGGTTGAACGTTGTGGGCATACTACTATTGTATCCATCAAAGCTTTACTGGAAAGTGTCGCTAATGAAGATAATACTACCTTTTTTTGAATACACTTGCGGGCACACTTTCTGTTGAAATCAATCCATCATTTATAATAATGAAACGCAAGCACTGGTCTGTGGATATCATGCTAGCATTAAAAATAAAGAATAGCTGGTTCGCAGAGTATTGATAGCTGGATGTAATTATATTGATGTTAAAAGGTGAACTACATTCAGCACAAGGCTTTGGAGATATGAATTACATGAGTGTTATTTGAAATGAAAGGATTGTACATCTCTATAATTTTCTTTGAAAATCTCGCACTTATGTTAAAATGATACAAAATAAAGGGGGGCATATGATGAAATATCCATTATTAAAAGAGGACATCACCATTGGAGTGACAGCACCTTCCTCTGGTGTTCCCGTTGAACTTCATGATTTATTGAAAACAGCCTGTATGCGTATGGAAAATAAAGGGTATAAGGTTGTTTGTGGAGAAACTGCTTGGACTCAGGATAAGGCAAAATCTGCCCCTGCTATAAAACGAGCAGAAGAGTTTAATAATATGATGTCTAATGATGAGATCGACATCATTATTCCACCATGGGGTGGGGAGCTTCTTATTGAAATACTGGAATATATTGACTTCTCTAATATTCAAACTAAATGGATATTAGGGTACTCAGATGTTAGTCTTTTATTGTTGGCAATGACTTTAACAACTGGTATCGCTACCGCACATGGTACGAACTTAGTAGATTTAAGAGGAGAGTATTCTGATGATACAACCGCTATGTGGCAGTCAGTTTTATCCTTAAAAAAGGGGGAATCCATACTACAGCATTCGTCCAATCAATATCAAAAGGAATGGCAGTTTGATAACCCCACGCCTTATGTTTTTAATTTTACCGAAAAAACGAAATGGCAAACTACATCAGATCATAGGGTGAACATACAAGGGCGGCTACTTGGTGGATGTATCGATACCATCAGACATCTAATTGGAACGAAATTCGGTAATGTTCAAAGCTTTCAAGAAACGCATATACAAGGTGAATCTATTGTATGGTTCTTTGAAAACTGTGAATTATCCACAACTGATTTACGCAGGTCTCTTGTACAAATGAAATTAGCTGGATGGTTTACTAATTGTTCAGGTATGATGTTTGGTAGAAGTGCTGCTAATACATCGGTTGGAAATTACACAATTGAAGATGTGTATCAAGAACTTTCGAAAGAACTACAAATTCCTATTATCTATGACATGGACTGTGGTCATGTGCCACCACAAATCACTTTGATTAACGGAGCTTATGCAGAAATAGATTCATATAATGGTAAAGGCACCATTTACCAACACTTTATATAAGTTTTCCTCAGTGTACAAACACCCTCTAAAAGAGTAGAGGGTGTTTGTATGGTTATGGTGCTTAGATGGAATTACGATAAGCTTTTTGTGTGGAGATGTACGTTGATTTTGATAATATATTTTGGAGATTATGTTTCCCTAATGGACCTAATTTATTTATACTAGAGCCCAACAAACCATCCTTAGCCGCATTTTTAAGTGTTTCAATTTGTTTTGTTGTGAGTTTAGAGGTTTTGCTGCCTTCAATAATTTTATTGACATTATTGATTCTCTCTTTCTCTTTAGAAGTACGGTTAATGTCGTTATTGTTTTGGTTGTTTTGTTTTTGTTGTGTGAGACCATATTTATAAGATCTGCGAGTCATTAAATATTGCATAGTTGCTGAATTTCTCGATGTCATCATAAAATGTTTCCACCTTCCTAATTTTTTAGTATTTACCATACATATCCTATTATCGTCCAAAACTCTCATTACATTAGCTTCAAAATTAAATTATGGAGAAGATGAAGATGAAAATTAACTTAGCACAGATGAATTTAAAAAAACTACCTGTTGTAGAGGAATCTCAAATAAAAGAAATAAAGGAATTAAATCTTTTTGATAACGACTTAAGAAAAATACCTACAGAAATATTTGATATGACGAGTATGGAAATACTGAATATTTCAGTCAATAAAATTAACAAATTGCCAGCAGAAATCACGAACTTAAAGAATCTGAGAATGTTAGATGCAGGGCATAATCATATTGACCTCATTCCTCCTGAAATTGGTCATTTAGTGAATATGGAGGACTATTTGTATTTTCATAATAATCAATTGCAATCGATTCCTCCAGAAATCGGCCAGCTTACAAAAGTAAGATATTTAAACGTAAGTGATAATTTGTTGAGTGAACTACCAGAGGAAATAGGGAATTTAAATAAACTGGTAGAACTGCGAATAATGAATAATCGATTAACGGAGTTGCCAGAAGGTTTGAGTAGATTAACGAATTTAAGAGAATTACATTTGAAAAAAAATAAAATAACTATATTGCCTGAAAAGATCGGAGAACTAGCATTATTACGGGTTTTAGATTTAGAAGACAATCAATTACAGAAAATGCCTGATTCCTTACACAAATGTTTAACATTAAGACGGTTAAATGTAAGACATAATAAATTAAGTACGTTACCTGAATCGATAGGTCATTTGAAAAATCTATTGGAATTAGATGTAAGAAGTAATGATTTAAAGGAATTACCGGAGTCATTATTGGCAATGGAAAGCTTAGAACGACTAGATTTAAGGTGGAATCATGAATTAAAGATCCCAAGCTGGTTAGATGAATTAGAGGCAAGAGGCTGTATCGTTTATTTGTAGAAGGGGGATAGTTCGATTTCCGTGAATGCTGCTCTTGAACTTTTAACAACCGTTGTCTATATTGTGATCATAAGTAATCCGAATGTAATGAACCAAGAGTTTATAACTCATATGAGTAAATTATTTACCACAACAACGAAGCAATTTGAAATATGGGTAGTTAGGCGGGGGAATCATCATATTTATTTTATCTGTAGCCATCAATATATTTGATGGATTCCGTAAGGCTCGAATCCGTTAATTCTTTTTGCTATCTTCCATCACTACATCTAGCTTCAATCATTTTAGCTAGTCCAAAAAAGAACATATAGACCAATACGAACGTTGAATAAGATAGCTTCCATCTATTTTTTGTATGCCAGCTCATGTTATAATGAGGAGCTTAAGTTAATTAAGACCTTGAACGGATGCCAAGAAAAGCCTCCGCAGAACGAGACAGTATGGAGGTGTAAGAAAATGAATAAACGTTGGACGATTGGTAAAATTAAAGAATTTGTTGAGAACAATTCGGAAAGTAAGTTGCTAACGACAGAATATCACGGATTTTCTCAAAAGTTACTATTCAAATGTGCATGTGGAAGTAACTTTGAAAAAACATTTACTAAATTTAAAAATAAACATCAACGAAAATGTGATGTATGCCAGCCACCAAAAGAGTCACGCTAAACGTAGTGTCGATACTTAATAAAGCTTTATGTGACCTATAGTATAATAATTTTATATGAGTTTGATTTAAATCACCTTCCTCCTATAGTTCCTTTATAGAGGAGGTGATTTTTTGTGTCTGAAATTATTTCTGAAGTTTTTCCAGGCAGGATGTGGGAGAGGAATACAAGAGTCAAATTGCGCTAGTCATTAAAAAGGCAGAAATGTTGCCTACACAACATTCCCGCCCTTGTTTCAATTATTTATGGGTTATTCGTTGGAAAAATTCGCGCGTTCTATTCATATCTGATACATGCTCATTACATGTTTGGCTATCTGCACAAATATAATTACTATGGTTAGTAAATGTACCCACTACTTGCCCTTTAATGGAAGTCGTAAATAAGCCAACATCTGAATGACGATTACAGATGGCGCAAATACCGCGAACAGTATTGTTGGAAAATATACCTTTAATCCCTTGTAGTTTGTCGTCTTGTTCGAGGACAACGTATTTTCGATGTGTCCCAACATCATCCCATGCTAGGTAACAAATTTGTTGAAAATCAAGTTCATCTAAATTAGGTAGCTTCAGCTTTTTCTCCTTTTTAAACAATGATTTGAGCGTACTAGCTGTCACTGGCTTAAACGGTATGACATAGGCCTTTAACTGCTCTAACAAGGCATCGCCCTGCGCACGATCTGTGACGGTGAAAAGTTGTTCAACAAGCTGTGTTTCCTCAGTGGATAACTCTAATTTGGTAGTAATTTCCGTTTCGACAAGCCCCCGTACTGCAAGAATGACACTTTTGTCCTTCGTTGTGGTAAGGGCATGTAAAATTTTACTTAATTGCTGTTCCAGTAAGTGATAGTTTGCGACCGTTAAGAACGGCTGAATAGTTTGTTTTTCCATTTGAAATCTCTCCTGTTGTATAGGCTAATTTTAAAAGCATTTGGCCTAAGAGATCATTCAATTTCTGTTATGGATATAACTTCATTTAGACCTCTTGGACCTCAGAAGCCGTTCTAGAGCATGCATTACAAGTGAATGCGGACATTTCGATCCCTCCCTTAAGGATTTTGATTTATATAAGTTTTTTATTTTTAGTCTAACAAGTGAATTATCTTGATTTTTTAATTTTATCAAATGTTACGCTTGATTTTCAATAGTCAAATGACCAGTGAAGTGGTGGTAAGTATTTAAACATATATGACCCAATTGCCTTTGAAACTTACTTCATTAACATATTATGCTCATAATCTATATAACAGCCCGTTGGATTTGAAGTCTAGAGCTTCTTAAGAGAAATTTAGGATTGTTTGCTTATTTTTAATAAACTAATTATGTTTCTACCATAAAAAAGAATAAAGTAAATAAGTGTAACATCTATAAAGAAATAAAGTATATTAAATTGAATTGAAGTAATACCGTTTTTGGTAAATAAAGAAAATACAGATGATAACTCATTCTCACCGATGTAACTTATAAATTGAAAAGGGGCTCCAAATTTATTGGTACCATAAGATACAAAGAAAATGGACAATAAGGTCATGATAATGCTAATCCATAATAACCCCTTTTTATTTGTAACTTGCATTTAGCCACCTCCTTTTTATAGTTTCACCACCTAATAATTATAACTTAAAAAATTGGAATATGGTATTTTTTGGGAATATTAATTGGAGTATTTTCCAATAAATCTTATTTTTATATGTGTAATTCAAGTTAATAGAAGGAAAATGAGAATGGTAACATTATTAGTAGCAGTAGGGTCATTTTCAGTATAAGTTTTACATCCGCACAGAGTGTTAAAGCGCAGGAGCCAGTAATACAGGAAGAAGTATGCACAGCAGAACAGGGGCTTAGAGAAACTCAACAAAAGTATAATAATATTGAAGAAAACTAATATCGTAGCTGATATTTATGGAGTAAGTGCTTGGACATGGACTCAATCAGGAAAAGGAAAATCAACAATAAGTAACACACCAAGTGCATCTTCTGCAACGATTGAAACAGACGGATTTTACACTTTAGGTGTAACTTTAAATGGATTTACCATTGGAGCGAAATTACCAGGTACTATTAAGAGAACTTATGATTTATCATAAATTTTAAAAGTTTATGTAATAGAAAGCCCAGACCTTCCATTAAATTTATGGTCTGGGCTTTTCCTGTTTTCATTAAATTATAATAATATTGACCATTATCATATGGCAAATGGCATTATTTATTTTCTGAATTGTTCGGTAAATAAATGATTGCTATAATGGAATGAATTGGTTTATAAAGGAGGAATTGTGATGACACAGAAAATGAATCGTCAACGAAACAATGCTTGGAGAATTTATTCAATTTAGGAGGCACTATGCTATTAAATCAACAAGGTTTTGATCTATGGGCTGATGGTTATGATCAAACCGTTCAACTTAGTGAGGAAAATCAGCAATACCCATTTGCAGGCTATAAAGATATTTTAAATAAAATTTTTAATGAGGTGATGCAAGTCCCAGCTTCGACTGTATTAGATATTGGCTTTGGGACAGGTGTTTTAACAGCTAAGCTTTATGACCATGGGCACATGATCTATGGTCTTGATTTTTCTTCGAAGATGATGGCTATTGCACAGGCAAAAATGCCACAGGCTAACTTAATCGAATGGGATTTATCGAAGGGTCTACCTGTAACATTGATGAACTATCAATATGATGCAATTGTTAGTACGTATGCCCTACACCATTTTACTGATGAGCAGAAGGTTACGTATATTACACAATTATTACAGCAACTAACACCCGATGGTAAAATTTTAATTGGCGATGTTGCCTTTCAAACAAGAGAGCAGCTAGAACAGTGCCGTCAGGATAGTAAAGGCTATTGGGATGATGATGAGTTTTATTTTGTTCATGAGGAGTTAAAAACTAGGTTGGAGAATTGCTGTCAGCTACAATTTTACCCAATCTCCCATTGTGGTGGTGTTTTTGTCATATCGAACTATGCAGAGGTAGAGAGATAAATGCTCATTCAAGACGTTTTATATGGAGAATTCGAAATAGATGGTGTGCTAGAGGAACTTATTCAGTCAGCGCCTGTTCAACGATTAAAAGGAATTCATCAAGCTGGAGCTGGCTATTTGGTGAATCGTCAATGGGCCATTACGAGATACGAGCATTCAATAGGTGTTATGCTGCTGATTAGACGATTTGGAGGTACGCTGGAGGAACAAATTGCAGGGTTGTTGCATGATGTTTCTCATACTGCTTTTTCACATGTAGTAGATGCGGTCCTTGAAAATGCAGAAGAAGATTATCATGATACGTTATTGCTAGATGTTATCCAGCCTTCTGCAATTCCAGGAATCCTTAGCAAATACGGTTATAATATGGAGAAAATTTTATGTAATCTAACGAAATGGTCTTTGCTTGAGCAGCCAGCACCAGAACTATGTGCAGATCGAGTAGATTATACATTACGAGATATGTTTCACTACGGACAAGCCTCATTTAAAGATATCCAACGATTTTTACAGGATGTATTTGTATATCAGGGGAAGCTATGTGTGAAAACGATCGATAGTGCAGAATGGTTTGTAAAAACGTATTATCAAGAAGTTATAGATTTTTTTATGGAACCAATCAATATTTATGCAACTAATAAGCTAGCACATGTCCTACAGCTCGCAGTAGCGAAAGGCATTCTATCCATGGTCGATTTTCAAAAAGATGATGCAGCAGTATGGGAGCAATTGAAAGCATCAAATGATGAAGATATTCAACGTTTATTACTACAGCTTCATGAAAAGGTAGAAGTGATTGAGGATGTAGAGAACTATGATATCCATGGCCGACAAAAAGTACGTTTGATTGATCCAAGTGTATATCAATACCAGCAATTGTATAAGGCGAGCGATTTATCAGACTATGTAAAAGAAGTGAACACCTGGGCGAATAAAAAGTTTGAGAAGGGTGTTTATGTGAGAATCATCAATGGTTAGTCTATGACAGATAGGCTAAGGTAATTCATACAAAAGGGGCTATCATAGGATAGCTCCTTTTGCTTGTTAGGCGAACATCGACAAACACAGCATAGACAGCAAGCGTACGTATTTCACTGGCATTTTTGCTCTAGCAAACTATCTGAAAATATAAACTTTATAGGAAGTACTTTTATTATATCGTATCATACGATATAATCGTATTTGACGATATATAGAAGGGGTTCCAATATGATTACAAATATAAATGAGTATTTTACTACGATCTTTTATCATCTACATACAACACATGAAGATGTGATTTCTCACCAAAGCGTGCGGATTTTACAGATGATTCAAAAGGAAGAAGAGGTAACAGTACGCGATATTGCAGGGTTACTGAATATTTCTCCTAATACAGCGTCAGAGCATGTGAAAAAACTAGAGCGACATGGCTGGGTGTCGAAAGAACGTGCGAGCTACGATCAACGTAAGGTAATTCTTCATTTGACAGTCGAGGGCTTACAAGTGCTGAAGAAAAACTCAGAATTAGATGAAGAAAAGCTAAAGCATGCCCTTAATCAGCTATCAGAACAGGAACAACAAGCCATCCTACAGGCATTCCGACGTTTAAGTGAGGTGGCGAAATAATGTACACGTTATTTAAAATTCTTAGCTCAGCAGCAATTATTGGTGTAGTCACAGAAGTGGCTCGAAGATTTCCATCCTATGGGGGGATTATTGCGGCATTACCTTTAGTGAGCATTTTAAGTATTATTTGGCTGACGGTGCAAAGTGAATCGAGTGAGCATATTCAGCGTTTTACAGTTGGTGTTATAGTTGGTTTGCCAGCAACGATGTGCATGCTGTTTGTTATTTACATGGCGATGAAATCCTCTATTCATATTGTCTTCGCTATTGGTTTAGGTATACTTTCCTGGGCGGTTTTCTTGGGCATTCAAAAGGCCATTGCAGGGGTTTTTCATATTTCCATTTAACGAGGAATTCAGACATGACAATCATTGATATTCAACAATTACCACAACAAAATGTACTTCATTTTTTTAAGGAACATTGGGGAACTACAGAAATGGTCATTTCTAGTGGGGTTTATGACTGTAGCCAGTTAGAGGGCTTTGCTTATGTAAATGACCGTCAAGAGGTGATAGGGCTTATTACTTACGTGATTCGTAAGCAAGACTGTGAAATCATTTCCCTCGATAGTCTAGTAGAAGGCAAAGGTATCGGTTCCGGGCTTCTCCAAGCAGTAGAACAGATAGCTTTGGATCACGGTTGTACAAGCATGACGCTTATTACAACGAATGATAATCTACCGGCGCTAAAATTCTATCAAAAACGGGGATATTACTTTATCGAAGTATTACCTAATGCGGTGGAAAAAGCAAGAGCCTATAAATCCTCCATCCCACTTATCGGCAATGAAGGCATTCCAATACGAGATGAGCTACGACTACAAAAACAACTGGACTTGTAAAAAGTCCGGTTGTTTTTTGTTATACTGAAAAAGTGGAAAGAGAGGGAAAGTATGAAAAAAATAGTATTTGCATTATTTCTAAGTGTGCTTTTGGTTGGCGCAGCATTTCTAATTTATCTTAAGAGTAATCCACCACTTGTCATTCAGAGTTACACAAGTAAACAGGGCGACGAAGCGGTAAAGGTCATTGCGATAGAAAATAAAGGATTACGTGAAATTAAGCTTAAGCAACTACTTGTCGGTGACAAACTTCCTGACAGCGCGGAGCTTATCATTAGTAAGTCTGAACCATTTGAGGTCGAAACAAAGCTTGAGGGAAATACAAATATGTCATTTCATAAATTAACGCAAGTAAAAATTTTACCTCGTGCATACATAGATCAACAAGCAATTGGCAAGCAGCCACAGTATTACGCTGTTCAAGTCAAAGCAGCCGACATTGAGAAGGTAAAGATTCAATATGAATATTTACAAATACCTTTTACCCTAACAGCGGAACTCCGAGGCCAATAGATAGATTAAACGCTAATTTTGTCTTATCGCTTATGCGTGTGTCATTTTCTAAGATTGTTTGATGAAAACCACTTACTCCTCCTAAAACATGGTAATATTATAGGAACAGCAATCGTGATACTAGGAGGGACCTAATGGCAATTCTCATAATGGGTATAGTACTATTTATCTGTGTTATCACTGTGGCTTTAGTGTTTATGAAGAAGTTTTCGAGGAATGAAATTATGCTTGAAGTAACAGCCACCTCAGAAGGGAAAAATGAATTAGATCAAGCCATAATGAAAATATATTTTACGTATTCTATCGGTAAACTTGCTAGTAGGAAACGTCAAATCCTAGGCAGTGTTGAGTGGTCTGAAGGATGGATGCCTGTTAGCTATAATCTAAAGGAGAATGGTATGTATCGTGAGGAGAGACTACTTTATGCAACAAAAAATCAGTCTTACTCTACCTTTGAGATTCATGCATCCAATGCAATCGATGAGCAAGGGCGAGGTGAGGGGTATGCAGTTCTCGTATTAGAAAATCCTGAAATTTCCCATAGATCATCTAGAGCTGGTGTTATCCTTGCCGTCACAGCCAATATGATTACATATCAATTATCAGATTCCACTAGCTGGAACAATGATGTTGTCATTAATTAACCTGAGAAAAGCTATCCAGTTTGGTAGCTTTTTTTAGTGCTAAAAAGTAAAATTAGGCTGATTATGGAACTATATGATGGGAATAACGTATAAAAAGAAGAGGGCCTTGTAGGATGGAGAAGGATATAGGTGAACGAAATGTAAGGAATCGGTGCAAAAATAGGGCTTCGATGACACTTATTTAGAGATGATTTTTAGTATGATCAAATCAGAAAAATACAATCAATTATGTGTTGAACCAGTAGGATTTCGTGAATATAATCCTGTTTTACATCGCAGGAAGTGGGAGACCGAATTTATACGGTTTTCTATGCTCGCTCATACAGCTATTGATTGACTGGGATTAGTAGCAAGATTCCGATCAAGCTATTCGTCAAAGACTAAATCGCCATTTTTTAGGGCTATTTTTAGACCCTCCCTACGAATGTTGTCACACAGGAGCGATTAGCTCAGATGGGTAAGAAAGTATTAGATATGTAGTGACCCTCCATTAGTCAATGACATACAAGGACTCAGCTTTATCTTTACAGAGTACAAGGATAAAAAACCAACTGGATTGACTGTTACCATGCATTGTGAGGGGGAATATAAAATGAAAAAATGGATAATGCCAATGATTCTAGTACTTCTGTTAACAGCCTGTCAGAGCCCTGAAAAGGAAGTTCATTATATCGCCAAAAGTGATCATTGGAAAGCGATCTACCATAGTAATTCTGATCAAGGATTACGCTTATATTATCTTGAAGATAAGGCTGATTTAGGACCATTACAAATCACCATTGAAGGGGAAAAGGAATCCCAAGATATAGTGGATGTGCAGTTGAATAAAGAGGGGTATTATTCCTTTACGAAAAAAGAAAGTGAGAGGTTTTTTAAGCAGAATGCTACGCCAATTATTCATATGCAATGGCAATCTGAAAGTGAGACTTTAGAAATAAAAAATCATTAATGACTAATAATAATACACTATTGATTAACAGGCATGTTTCCTATGCCATAGGTTTATTGTGCATGATGTGCCATGGTATATAATCGACCAGAACAAATGGATAATTATTTATTTCTATGTTTGACAAAAAAAACTGTATTCGTTATAGTAATTAACAATTTCATGCAAAAATGAAATGGGCAATGATGAGGACAAGAGAATCGATTAACCATTTTCAGAGAGGGAGGCATTCGCTGCAAGCTTCCTAATGTTGTGATCCCTTCTTACTACCTTGGAGCTGTGCTTGGAAACTTGCACCGTCTTTTGCAACGTTACAGCAAAATCAATGAGCCACTAGTCTATTTACTAGTGGGAATTTGGGTGGAACCACGGGTAATGAACACATACTCGTCCCTATGCAGGGGCGGATATGTGTTTTTTTTATTTTGATTCCCATTCTAAAGCTGAATGAGGATCGTGTCTCGGGTAGGTCCATAGAATTTCGAATTGTGTGAGCACAAACAGGACTTCTATGACGCCAGAGCAAAATTGATAAAAATTAAAGGAGTCGAGAACATGTCAAATCAAGTTATTCACATTCAATTTCCAGATGGTCAACAGCAAGCATTTACAAAAGGCGTGACACTTACCGAAATTGCCCAAGCGATTCGTCCTGAGCTTCGCAAAAAGGCAGTCGCGGGGAGTGTTAATGGAACCATCGTTGATTTGACGCGCCCGATTATGGAAGATGCTCAAATTACATTGTATGATGCAAGCTCTAAGGAAGGGATTGAGGTTATTCGTCATTCAACGGCCCATTTGTTAGCACAGGCTGTCAAACGGCTATACCCCCATGCACGGTTTGGGGTAGGACCCGTGATTGAAAACGGCTTTTATTATGATATTGACATTGCGGATACACTGACACCGAGTGATTTACAACAGATTGAGAAAACGATGAAACAAATTGTGCGGGAAAATGTGCAGATCAAGCGACGAGAGGTTTCACGGAATGAAGCCAAGAAGCTATTTGCTCATGATGCGTTAAAGCTGGAACTGTTGGAGTCTATTCCCGCCGATGAAACCGTGACAATTTATGAGCAGGGGGAATTTTATGACTTATGTCGAGGTTCCCATGTTCCATCTACGGGGAAATTACAACACTTCCAATTAATGCATGTTTCGGGTGCATACTGGCGAGGCGATAGCAACAATCAGATGCTACAACGTATTTATGGGGTTGCCTTTGCTACAAAAGAGGAACTGCAAAAATACTTCGTGTTTTTAGAGGAAGCTGAAAAGCGAAATCACCGTAAACTGGGCAAAGAGCTGTCATTGTTTATGTTTTCAGAGGAAGCACCGGGAATGCCCTTTTATTTAGCAAACGGTCAAATTTTACGTAATGAGCTGGAATCCTATTTACGAAATTTACAAGCAAAATATGACTACCAGGAAGTACGAACACCTCTAATGATGAATCAGCGTTTATGGGAACAGTCAGGTCATTGGGATCATTATAAAGACAATATGTACTTTACGCAGGTGGATAATCAAAGCTTTGCCTTAAAGCCAATGAACTGCCCAGGACATATGCTAATCTTTAAAAATAACCTACATTCTTACAGAGATTTACCGATACGAATGGCGGAATTCGGGCAAGTGCATCGACATGAATTTAGCGGAGCGCTGAATGGATTGTTACGTGTTAGGTCATTTTGTCAGGATGATGCACATATCTTTGCTACACCTCAGCAAATTGAGGATGAAATTGCATTGGCACTAAACATAATTGATGAGGTGTACGACGTATTTGGTTTCCAATACACGGTTGAATTATCGACACGTCCAGATGACTATATGGGAGAATTGGCGCTATGGGATCAGGCAGAAGAGGCGCTTGAAAATGTTCTGTTAAATTTAGGCATCGACTATACAATTAATGAGGGGGATGGCGCTTTTTACGGACCTAAAATCGACATCCATATTAAAGATGCTATTCAACGAAGTCATCAGTGTGCCACAGTACAACTCGATTTCCAGCTACCTGAGAAATTCGATTTAACATACATTAATGAACACAATGAAAAAGTTCGACCGATTGTCATCCATCGTGCGGTGTTTGGTTCCATTGATCGTTTCCTTGGTATTCTCATTGAGCACTTTGGAGGGGCGTTCCCCATTTGGCTTGCACCGCAACAAGTGCAAGTCATTGCAGTAGCGGATGCACATCAAGACTATGCCATACAAGTAGTAAAAGCCCTGCAACATGAGCAAATTAGGGTGCAAATTGACGATCGTCAGGAAAAGCTCGGTAAAAAGATTCGGGAGGCACAATTGCATAAAATACCCTATATCATTGTTATCGGTGATCGGGAGACGGCCAATCAAAACGTCTCCGTCCGTAGACACGGACAACAAGCCTCTGTTGAATATACAGTATCACAATTAATGAAAGAAATAACAGAAGCCATCAAACAAAAGAGCTTATAAAAGAAAGCTTGCTTTGAATAGATTTACTATTCAGAGCAAGCTTTTAAAAAAATAATTTCTATTTTTTTGAAATGACTACTAGAATCTAGATGCGATGCATACAATGAATTAAAGGTCCTTGGTCCTCTCTTGGAATTGGGATTGACCAAGTAAAACGGTTTGTGTTTCAGCGTCGATGATTAGAAATTTTCGATAGGTCTCATCGGTATTGTGCTGAAAAGATGCTAAAAAATAAACTTGTCGATTGGGATGAACAAAAGTATGTTGAGAGAGGTCTATTGTTTCTTGTTTACTATTGGTTTTTAAATAAAAGCTTTCCATCGCCTCCGCTATATCTCTATAGGCTATTTTTTGCCGAATATTCCATGAAGCATGGGGATATTCCTCGTAAATTGTACGATTTAGTTGCTGATAAAATTCGTCCTCATCACGAAACGATTGAAATTGGTTGTTTGGATATTGATATAGTGTATTTATTTCAGTTGGTGTGCAAAGTGTGGGTGCCGTAAGGTCTACTGAATGTTGGGGTGGCAATAATATTTTGGAAACAACCATAAAAGTTAAGATGAATACATGCATTATTCAACCTCCAAATGTCTTCTTATCCAAAACATCGCCTACTTTTTTTGGATCTATACATAAGAGAGGTTGTGCTAGCATGATGCAAAGATAAAACCAGCCAGAATAATGTAGGTTTGGCTTTACCCATATCTATACTTTCTTCTATTATATGCCTCGTTATGATTAGGAAGCTTGTGCTTGTTTTAAATATCTATTTAGTAGGACGTCCAATTCTTGACTGTAATCTACTACAGCCGGGTGAGTGAAACCAAGATCCTTTGCTTTTTTATACATAATTCTACGTTTGATCTCAATTTCCGCCTTCAAGAATTGTTTAAGTAATAAGTTTACCAAGATATTTTCCTCCTAATTTTTTATCCTTATTCATAAAATTAATTCCCTATGACCTCGATTCAACTTTTTCATTGTATATCACTTATATTAAAAAAAATGTCATATTGTGTATCGTAAATCAAATTCGTAATTTAGTCACAGATAGGGACCTTCATCCTGCAAAGTAAAAAACAAACTATTTTTACCTAATAGTAAAATAGTTTCTGATAAAAAACCATTTATTAAATATTAGCTAAGTATTATGACCCTAAATAAGAAGTTATTGGGGTTATTTTCATGTTTTTATTTAGAAAAAATTAAGTGTGAAAAAGATGGGGCTTAAACCATTTATACTATGAAAAAAGTTGTTATTTGATATTGAATTTTCTAACAATTCATGGCGTTATCCGTATCTTGTCACATTTTATCAAATTAGCTTTGATGTTGTTTAGAAATGGGGACATTTCATTGTGTGTGGAGAATTATTGAGAATCTTTGAAATTAATGGAATAATAGAAGGTGGAATGAGGTGGGGAGGTGCATGCTGAAAATGCTAGCTTCTGTCGTTTCTTTTCTATTTCACTAGTAGGAGGAGCCTTTTACAGGAACCATCCATTATGTATATCCAGTCAACCTCCATTCATTTTAGTTATGTAGAAGATTTCCTTTAACAAAAAAGAAGCCAACCCTCCATTTTTAAAATGATGGAAAGCAGGCATTTTCATCAGAGGAAATGCTGTTAATGATAGGAATGAGTGCTGGAGTCCGTATGGATGCATTATATGCCATTACATATAGCGAAAAAAATTTCCAAAAAAAAGCAGTACTATGATGAATCCCTTGAAGGTGATTTGCTCAAAGCGCATGTATTATATAGGTTTATGACCGAATAGTATTCCTGAAGCGATAGGCAGATTGCCCAACTGGAAATTTATGTAGGTAGCCAACGCTATATAGAGGCCTTTACATTACAATTGCAAGAGCGTATTTGGAAGATTCATTTACCTTGATTCAGCAAATGATGAATAGAGGTGACAGGAATGACCGAATTATATTTTGTGAGACATGCACATGCCGATTATTCAGAGGATGAGTATCACCGTCCGCTATCCTTAAAAGGGATTAGGGATGTGGATCGAGTAACAGCCTTATTGAACGATCAGCGAATCGATGCGATATATTCGAGCCCTTATAAAAGAGCCATTCAAACAGTACAGGGTATTGCTAAGCATCATGATGTGCCAATTAAAATAGTGGATGCACTAAAAGAACGACGGCTTGCCAATGGAACGATGGAAGATTTTCAGGAAGCGATACAACGAGTTTGGCAAGAACCAAGTTTTGCGTGGGCAGGTGGGGAATCTAATGAGCAGGCAATGAGGCGTGCTATACAGAGCTTACAATCCATCATTCTTTCTCACCCCCATGACAGCTTAGTTATTGGTACGCATGGCAATATTATGGTGCTGATGATGCAATCCTTTGATGCCCAATATGGTTATGATTTTTGGCAAAGGCTGTCTATGCCTGATGTGTATCGATTATCTTTCCGTGGGCTAACTTTAGTAGAGGTAGAACGTGTATGGCAAAAGGGCTGACAGACAACCAGTGAAGGTTTTTTGAGAGGGCCAACGTAAAGGACTATTACTGAGGCAGTTGGGCAAAACAACAATGTGTCTGTGGGGCAACGTGTTATGCCGATTCGTTAAATCTAGGAGAACCCCAAAGAAGACAAGATTTATGTATCTCCCTTGGGGAACAGCTACTATTTGATTTGTGTCCATTCAGAACGTAATAGACCAAATACTAATATGTCATGGAAGGTGCCGAAGCGGAATATTTCTTTTCGTAAATGCCCTTCCTTAGTAAAGCCGCATTTTTCATAGGAGCGAATAGCTGCCGTATTAAAGCTAAAGACTTGCAGCTTGATTTTTTGGATAGCCATGTATTGGAAAATGAATTCAATAAGTGTTTTCATAGCATCCGTGCCATAGCCCTTTCCTTGCCATTGCTGGCCAATTGAAATACCTACAGAGCAAGTGCTGTTTTGCCAGTTAACGGCGAAAACACCGCAGGAACCAATTAATTGCTGAGTCTCTTTTTCATAGATACCAAAGAAGAATTCATCTTTTTTTCCACTGATAGAACGGAAGAATGTGGAATGGTCCTCCATAGTTTGGGGAAAGGGAATTTCATCATTGGCTAGGAGTAAAGATTTTGTTTCACTTTCAATGGCTACAAATGATTCTAAATCAGCGGGGGCCATTTGCTGTAAAGTAATTAATTGACCCGTTAAAAATGTTTTTACATAATGTTCCATGTATTATTCTCCCTTTAATAAGGGCTGCAAGTATTGTTACAACCCCTAGATTGATAGCAAAACGTTAGCGTCTACTACATTTTTCGCACTCACAGGCACTACTCCTTTAATTAGAATGCTTAAATTGTACCATGTCTACCAATTTCGGGGAATATTTTTTAAGAGAGGAAGGAATGGCAGTGCATACAGCCTATTTTAAAAATTTACTACAATTTTTACCGCAGGAGGAGCAACAACAATTACAGAAGGCACAAGGTGCCTCAGATGCACAAATTGAAAGTTTACTAGAAATATTTCCTCATAGTCCGCAATCCTTAATTGAACTACTTCAGGATGTCAACGGCACTTATCATTGCAAGCATGGAAAAGAAACTATCAGTGTGCTTGTACTAGGCTCTGATTTGGGAGAATACCCGTATTATTTAAAGTCAGTTGAACAAATCCTAGCAGATTTTCAACATCAGCGTGACACAATTTTTGAGCGTTATCAGGACTTTTTAGAGTATGTGGACATAGATAATAAGATTAATATGCATGTACCGTTGAATGAGCGATTATGTTTTGCAGATTGCATGAATAATGGAGGAACATCTAGTTTGTATCTTGATTTTTCGCCAACTGAAAGGGGCCAAATAGGGCAAGTGGTTCGATATGTCCATGATCCCGATGGCTTTGAAGTCATTGCCTCTTCGTTTGATGAATATTTACAGCAGCTTGTTGAGGGGGATTATGAATTTACAGCTCTCTACGAGGAGGAGTTTTGATGGCTCTGACTTTAATGCTTTATGAGGACAAGTCTCAATCGTTAGTAGAGCAATATACCATTACAGAAGAGCAGCTTCGTTATACAAAGTCACCAAAGGATAGCATTGAACTTGCTAAGGCGGATGACAGTAGACATGCTGTTTTAGCTTTAGATGGAGATAAGCTAGTAAGCTTTTTTGTGTTACATGAAAAAGAAGGAGTGAGGCCTTATTCCTCGAATGAACAGGCATTATTAATTCGCTCATTTTCTACCGATTATCATGAACAGGGCAAGGGCTATGCTAAGGAAGCTCTACAATTGTTACCAACCTTTGTTCGTCAGCATTTTCCATCCATTAACGAGCTAGTACTAGGCGTTAATATTCCAAATGTAGCGGCACAAGCACTCTATGCAAAATGTGGGTTTGTAGATGAGGGTAAACAGGCGATTGGCTTTGGCGAAGAGCTTAAGGTCATGAGTTATTATATGGAGGGTGTGGAGATTTGAGCGATATAAAAGTGGCAAGGTTGGAGCATTTGGAGGCACTATGTGCAATCGATCATGAGGTGATTGGGAATTCATCCAGAAGTGATGAAATTCAGCAAGCGATCGAGGAGAAACGTTGTCTGCTTCACCATTTTGCTGATGATATTACAGGATTCTTAATTTTTACTCAGGACTTTTTTGGCTATGATTTCATTTCCTTGGTCATGGTTAAGCCATCAGAGCGAAGAAAAGGTATAGCCTCTGCATTAATTAATGCTTATGTAAAAACGTCCACAACGTTGAAGGTTTTTTCCTCTACGAATCAGTCTAATACAACGATGCAAAATGTATTTCAGACGTTAGGGTTTGTCAAAAGCGGCGTTATTGAAAACCTTGATGACGGTGACCCGGAAATTATTTATGTAAAAATAGCCTCACCACAGTAGTAGGGTGAGGCTTCAGACTATAGACAAAAGCCGTCGAGAAGTTCATTCTCGATGGCTTTTGTTATTTTTCTATCTCTTTCATTTTCAATATTTGGTAAATCATTGCTGTATCCAACATACTCTTCGAGCATAGATGCTCTCTTAAGCTGTCTGCCACGTCCAAGTAGCTAGTTTCTTTAAATTCATGGCAGCAAAATGAAGCATCGCCTGCATGGACCATTTTTTTAGACCTCTTAAGGTTGTCCATCGCATACCATGCTTTTCTTTTGCATCCGCAAAGACACGCTCAATCGTTTCTTTGCGCTTGGCATAAATTATCACCTCAAAAATTTACTTTTCAACACCCTATATAGATAAAAGTAAGTACTTTATGTAGAAGTTGATTGGAACGAAGGGCGGCGACTCCTGCGGGAAAAGCGGGAAAGTCGAGATCCTGGACTGAGCGAAGCGAGGGAAGCAGCTCGACCCCGCCCGCGGAAAGCGTCCGCCCGTAGTGGAAATCAACGGCTTTACTTTATTTCATTGTAAAAGAAAAAAGACTGTAAGCAAACTCTCAAATTTTTTGAGTTTGTCTACAGTCTGTAGCCTCACCACAGTAGTAGGGTGAGGCTTGCATTTATTTTTTTGCTTTTACGAATAAAAAGGATGGTCGGCGAAGCTCCTTTTCAATAGAAGGTAGCTGTTGAATAGCTTCATCGCTTGGATGAGGTTCAACAATTTTGTCAATTGATAAGCCATGATCAATTAATGTATTGATGATGGTAGCAATCGTGCGATGATATTTGACCACTCCCTCCACCAGCCATGTTTGCTGTCTTATGCCTTCCTCTTGGTAGTGATCCATTGCATAATGTAGCTGTTTACCTTGTTCATCATACATCCAATTATCCTCCGTCGTTCGACGAGCGGTAGCAATCGGGTGCTCCACTGAGAAAATAAAAACGCCGTCTGGACGTAGCATTCGGGCTATTTGACCAATGACTGCCTCAAAATTTTCAACATAATGAAGCGAAAGTGAGCTTGTGATACAATCAAAACGATTGGCGGATGATTCATAATCCTCAATAGCTTGTAGTTTATAATCAATTTGTGGATGTGCATTTTCTGACTGAGCGATGGATAGCATATTGCTTGATACGTCCAAAGCAGTCACATGCTTGGCGTGGTGTTGGATACAGTATTGGGCGAATTCTCCCATGCCACAGCCAATATCGAGTACTTGTAAATTCGTTAAAGGTGGCAGTAAAGACTTCATGGTAGGTTGCTCTAAAAGACGATTATAATTAGTTGGTCTTTGACGTAATGCCTTGTATTGATTGAAAAATTCAGGATTGTCATAAATATTTTGTTTCATTTTAACCTCCAGCTTGTGAAACATAACGTTATGTCATTTGTGCGCACTATTATTTTCCCATGGGAAATGAAAAAGAAATAGACTTATAATACAATTTTTTGTAAGATGTAGATAGAGGCATGCCATTATTAAATCGTGTTTTAGTTCCAATTATTAACAATTATTTTTTCGGAAGAAAGCTAGTGGGTTCTACTCATCACACAGTTTTCTATATAGCCTCACGTCTTTGGTGTATTATTTTCTAACTTTCCTGGAGCATGGTAGAGCGTTACTTGGTGCTACCATGATGATCCCCATGTCTATCGGTGATTCATGTTTAAAAGAATTTCACCCAGCGACCTGTTTTTTTACAATGTTTTCCTTCATAAAGCCTATATAATTATGGCTCCTATCCAGTATTTTCATATCCTTTTTGTTAAACCTCCTAATACTTTACGCATCATACTTCTTTTCATCATCACTCTTTTCCAACTCGTTTTGTTATACCTAATAGGGTTCACCATTGGTTCAGCCTCCGCGCTTTACTAGAAGAAATTGACTGTCGAGGTAACGTACCTGTTTATTTACTGCCCCTATAGCTGAACTAGATAAGCCCATCCTATGCCAGCAGTGTGGATAGCCGCTTTTTTGTTGCTTACTTTCAATAATTCGTGAATGAGGTCAATCCATTGTGCCTGTTGCTATTTTTCATGGAAGGATGAATGTCTTTTATGGTTAGAATATGACCGTTTCTTCAGATAAACAAGACCTTGTCAAATATCTTATGATTTGTTTCGTCATAAAAATGTAACAATTCTTAAAAATAAAAAAATTTAAAAGGAAATTATGGCACTTCCTGTCATCCGAAGCGTTCTTATTATTTGGAAGCAAATTCCGTATTAAAAGACGTTGGAGGGATTCCGTTGAATCAAGAAACCTTATTAGCCATTAGTAGTAATGCCTTATTTTTTGCTTTCATCCTATTACTGATTGCCATTGTGCCATTAGGACTTGCTGTCAAATCGAAGGGGAAGATGTTTGGTCAGTTTGGTATACTCCTTACCTCTGTTGCCTTTGTCCTACAGCTCGTTTATTTTGTGGTGAGATGGGTAGCTGTAGAACATGCACCCGTCAGCAATATGTACGAATTTATGACGTTCTTTGGCATCATGCTCACAGGGAGTTATCTCATCATCCATTTTTTATACAAGCAACTTGTTGTGGGCTTATTTACAATTCCTGTGTCCTTAATCATTCTTGGCTATGGAAGCGTTTTCGCAAAAGAAGTGTCACCACTCGTTCCGTCTTTACAAAGTCACTGGTTAACTATACATGTGATGACCGTCGCTTTTTCCAGTGCTATTTTATCGGTGTCCTTTGCCACTGGATTAATATTTTTATTAAAAACATTGGATGTTTCCAAAAAATCCATCAGTACATATTCGTTAGAATTCGTCTTGTATTGCTTGGTTGTCGTAATTGGATTTATCGGCATTTCGACTTTTTTCAGCCTTGCAGCGGATGACGTACAGGTACAATTCGAAAATGCTCAAGGTCAGTCAGAAAAAGTAATCTATTCCATGAAACCCTTGATTGTGAATAAAGGAGCGGTCACAGAAACTGGTGATGCGGTTGGATTCATCCAAATGACAAATAAAATAGATGCTAAAAAGTTCAATTCAATTGTCTGGGCATTTATGATTGGTACGGTCCTCTATGCTGCCATTCGTCTGGTCACAAGAAAATCGGTGAGTGCCATATTAAAGCCATGGACAAGTCGCGTACAGCCACAATTAATGGATGAAATCTCCTATCGAGCAGTTGTCATAGGCTTCCCGTTATTCGCATTAGGTGGACTGTTGTTTGCCATGATTTGGGCACAAATAGCTTGGAGTCGTTACTGGGGATGGGACCCTAAAGAAGTTTGGGCATTGATTACTTTTTTATTTTACGCAGCCTTTCTTCATTTCCGTTTATCCAAAGGCTGGGAAGGAGAGAAAACAGCATGGCTTGCCATTATTGGCTTCGGTATCATCGTGTTTAACCAAGTGTTTGTTAATCTAGTGATTGCAGGCTTGCATTCTTATGCGTAGGAACTCCTTTTCTTATTTGCAACAGGATCCCGCTCCTAAGTGAATGAGGGAGCCACTCATTCAGATAGATGGCGTGCTTCGAAGTATTCAAGCTAAGCCATACTTATGAAAGGAAAATTGCGATGAAGATGTCCTTTTTTCTAAAATTGAATATGGTTAGTCTGCTGTATGGTTTGATTTTCTTTCTATCTATGGCCTTACAACTCAATTATTATCGACTACTACGACTTACGGGCTGGGCAGGGGATAAGTTGGATCTTTTCCTTCTTATTGTTCAATTAGTGGGGCTTATTGTAGCGACGATATTTATGTATAGGCTCTCAGTTACATGGCTTGGGCATCGTCGATGGGTTTATGCAACAATGATTTTATGGTTCCCGTATACTGTGATGTTCACAATGATTTTTGCCTATCTGTTTCCTATTTCCCATCGAGGAGATATGCCAGTCCCAGTGCAAGGACTTATCCTGTTGGTCATGCTTGGGGGGTACCCGTTGTATATTGCCATCATAAGTCTTACTGCGAGAACATGAAAAAAGAGACATCCAATTTAAGGATGTCTCTTTTCATTTGCTCGTCTATGTGAGGTGAATATTATAGTTTCACTACATTCGTTGCTTGAGGTCCACGGTTGCCTTCTTCTACGCCGAATTCAACTTTTTGGCCCTCTTCTAAAGTTTTGAAGCCATCTGTTTGGATAGCTGAGAAATGTACGAATACATCATTGCCACCTTCCACTGCGATGAAGCCAAAACCTTTTTCTGCGTTAAACCATTTTACTGTCCCTTGTGTCATGTAAACACCCTCCCAAAAAAATTCAACAATCAATTTCTTCAATACATATAAAAAGCGTATTCCCTTTGAATACTCGTTTTTAATCGTAGCAATGAAGTAATGTAATTATTAGTTTTATTATAGTACAGAATTGTTTGTATATCCAGTAAATTCCGTTTTTAGTAAGAAAAAATTTACAATTGTAATCTATTAGTAATGAAACGATCTTCTAGCATTAGTCAATCCATGCCTTTTCCTTTGCAACAATCACTGCCTCCGCACGAGATTCAACGTTTAATTTAACGAATAGCTTGGATAAATAATTCTCAACGGTTCTTTGGGTAACACCGATGGCAGATGCAATGGCTTTATTTGTACAGCCTTGAGCCACGAGCTGTAAAATCTCCTGTTCTTTATCACTGAGCAATACTTCCTGGCGACTATTCGGCAAGTTAGAGCGTTGCTGGACAAAGTCTAAGAAGTCTGCTGCCAGTAAAATTTCACCACGAAGGGCAGCTTGAATGGTTTGAATGACTTGCTCTTTGGTTGCCAGCTTTGATAATAAACCGTCGATCTTTTTCTCAATTAATAGCTCATAATAATCAGAAAGCTCGTAGCCTGTATATAAAATAATGAGGGCATCTGGTTGTTTTTTCTTAATCATTTCGGCAAGTTGGATACCGTTGATGGGTTTCATGTTAATATCAATGAGAAATAACTGAAAGGCTTCTGTATCCATTCTTCGTATAACTGCTGTACTATCCTGTTCGGTTTCAATCTGGACATTGACTAAATCCTGTAACAATGTTTTTGTACCATCTAAAACGACAGGATGGTCATCTATAATAAGTATGTTCATCATATGAATCCCCGTCCTCTTGTATTTGAATAAAAATATGCATTCCTTCATTATGGCTAGATTGGATGGTAATGTCCCCATTAAAGGCACGGACACGCTCACGAATTCCATTGATGCCCATAGAAGCGGAAGACTGAATTAAATCCTCTATATTACAGCCTACACCGTTATCATCATATTGAAGAATAAAGCCTTGAGGTATCGCTTGAAGGATTAAAGACACTTCTGTGGCATTGGCATGTTTAATCGCATTATTTAATAGCTCCTGTACTAGGCGATAGACGACTAGATGGAGTGTGACATCCTTAAATTCTACTCGTTCAATTTGAGAGCTTACTAAAAAATTGGCTCGTATTTTTACCTTTTGAATTAATTTTTTTAAGGCCATTTGTAAGCCAAAGGTATCCAATAGGGGCGGGCTTAAATTCTCACAATATTCCCGTAAATCCTTTGTGGCATTCAGGAGCTGTTCACGAATATCCAAAATGGTTTCCCTTTGAATTATAGGGGTGCCAGCGAGGACATCAAGTTCTCTTGCTAAATGTAGCTGCTCCTGCAAAACCGTATCATGTAGTTCCTGTGCTAAAATACTCTTTTCCTTCTCAATGATATTCCATAATAGTTTATCAAGCCAAGGAAGGGGTGTATCACTCGTATTTTTCATTTGTTGAACTTCAAGTACTAAATCTTCAATTTGCTGTAAATTATTAATAGACATTGAAACATATAGTGCAAGTAGCTCGAGCCACAGCAGTTCTTCCTTTTGTAGCGCATGCTTAATTTCTAACACTATTTTTTCGTCACCTGCATCATGTAGCAGCAATTGAGTATAGTGGGTTTCGGGCAGGGGAGCAGGTGTATCTTCTGTGACTATGCTTATGTTGAAGGCTGTCGTGCCTAGCTTTTCGGTGATTTCATACTTAAAGCGCTCCAGTAAATCTTGTTGATTTTTAGCCTTCCCCATACGTTGAACGGCGGCATATAAATTATGTACATAATTTCCAGTAGAAGAAAAAATAATTTTTCGATACTTAAAATCAATACGTTCCTTTATATAAAAACTAGCCATCATCACCATGAAAACTAGTAAAAAAATACTTGTAACATGCACTATGGATAATTGTCCCATAAACAAAAGAGCAATACCTGTCGTCAGTAGAAGAGCACTGAAAAACGCCAGAGTCGAATAATAACGTAATCGAGATAATTGGTATTCAATATCAAATAATCGTTCGTTCACTTGGATGAACAGAAATGAAAAAGGTATAAATAATAAAAATAACGAGGCTATGTCAGCGTGTAATAACGGCTTATGCCCTAAAATTTCAGGTGTCACGAAAAACATCAGAAATGGTAAAAACGGAATGATAAAGGCAATGGCAATCAACCGAATTTTAGCCAATTTTGTGCGCAAATAACTCGTTAATAAAATATAAATAGCATATAGCACAAGGATGGCGAATATACCTAAGTTCAGGAGAGGGGTAATCTCTCGGAATGACGGTTTTAAGCCTTCCAATAAGTAACAACCAGGGATGATGAATGGTGAAAAATACAGCCACTTGCTGTCCATATAAGTCCATTGAATTTGAAGATAATGGAAAAAGTGCTGTAAAAAATGAATGAAAAGCACCATGCATAAAATAATACCTATACCAATAACTACTTGGCCAATGAGATTGCCCCTTGCTGATGCCCCTGTACTAATATAAGCCAAGGAGCAGGTTAATAAAAATAACGTCAATAAAAATGTTGGAGGGTTATCCTTGTTGCGTCGCCATAAATAAATAGCTACACCGAAAGCGAGAAGAAAATAGAAAATCGGGAATAGAATTTGCAAATATAATTCTTCTGGCATATCTATATGCCTCACATCAATTGTTTGAATCGTCCCATCAGACTTTTGGATAGTTAGTTGTTTGGCACTTCTAATTAGTGAGAATAATTGCACAGAGCGATTTTCCCAGGAAGGTTGCCCATCAATGGCTAGAACAATATCACCCTGTTCAATATTTTGTTGAGAAGCCCAGGAAGAATAGTAGCTATCCATAATAGCTGCTTGTCCGCTTGTCGTATCAAGGGTGAGACTAATAAAAGGTGTTTTTATGGCAATTGCTAATACGTAGGTGCCGAGCATTAAATAGGTAAGAAAAATACCATATGTCCATTTTTTCATTATGAAACCTCTGTTTGTTAGATGATAATAAACTCCTATATATTATCGCTAATTATTGATAAATTTGGAATACCGAAATATAGGCTTTCGGAAAACCACTATTGCGTTTTCGGAATGACGAAATAGTTTTTTCGGACATGGCTATGATAGTGTAAATTTAATAATTATGACGAAAAGGGGGACTTTTACGTGAAAAAAGGCGTTTTAACACTGATTCTTTTTTTCTTGATTGCGTTGATTACGAGCCCATTGACCACGAAGGCTAAGATGGTTAATGAAGATAAAGTGGAAGTTGAAATTTGTCTAATCGGTAGTGATAACCATTTTGTTTATAAAATTCCAAAGAGATTACATAAAGATATCCCATATACGGAGATGAGAAATGGCATTCAAGCATCCCTAGCCAGCCATTGGGAAATTGAAGAGGCTCGTTACGATACCAATAAATCAGATGTATCCTATACCTTTTACATTCAGGATCTATTTCAAGAAAAACAAGATGGACAGCTAAAAGTAGCCATTCCTTATAGTATTTTGGTAGGAATGTTTGGCGAGCAAGATCCAATTCAATTGAAAATTTTAGCGAGTAAATTATCGAATTGGACGGTGAATACGAAGGATTGGGCAGCACTCGGTTTTATGGAGCCTTTTCCTTTTTTAAGTGAACGTCAATATGTGTATGAAGGAGCCGTTAATGATTTATTAAACCAAAGAGTCGGTCATTTTGATGGTACGATACAGAAACGTCCATTTATCCTTTATGCGGTCATTTATTTTAGTTTTATGGTGGTTCAATTGCTTGCTTGTTTTATTTTATCGAGACGGTTAAAAAGGAAAGTCATCGACAATCCAGCCAATTTACATCAGTTCCGTAAGCTAAATTACATGTATCAATCATTGCCAATCATGATTATTGTTGCGCAAATTGTATTCCTTGTTTTTTCGGGGCTGATTACAGCATTCGGTCTATATTTTAGTCCAGGCATCGATTTATTAGTGATTGTAGGCCCTGTTTTATTAAATATTATTTTGCTTCCTACCTTTTTTGTCACGACAGAGAATGAGATTTCGAGAGATCTGAAGAACTCTTCCTCTCATTCAGGCTTACAATGAAATAATTTCTTCATACGAAAATCCGGGATGAAATGGTATAATGGTCAACAGCAAACTGGAAGGAGCTGTTGAAGAAAAATGACGCATCCAGAAATGGCGTACTTAAATTTACTACAACATATATTAGAAAATGGCACGAAAAAAGAGGATCGAACTGGGACGGGGACATATAGCGTCTTTGGTTATCAAATGCGTTTTGATTTAAGCAAAGGGTTTCCACTTTTAACGACAAAGCGCGTACCTTTTAAGCTTGTCGCGAGCGAATTGTTATGGTTCATTAAAGGGGATACGAATATCCGTTATCTATTGCAACATAATAATCATATTTGGGATGAATGGGCATTTAAAAGATGGGTGGAATCAGATGATTATACTGGCCCGGATATGACCGATTTTGGTCGACGTTGTTTAGTCGATGACGCATTTAATACCATGTACCAACAAGAGTTAGCCTCTTTTTGTGAGCGTGTTTTAGCCGATGATGATTTTGCTCAAAAATATGGAGAGCTTGGTAATGTCTATGGCAAGCAATGGCGTCATTGGTCAACTTCTACTGGGGAAAGCATCGACCAGTTACAGGATGTCATTCATCAAATAAAGCATAATCCAGATTCACGTCGGATTATTGTCAATGCGTGGAACCCTGAGGATGTAATCAATGCAGGTGCGAAGGGCAGTAAAGCCGCATTGCCACCATGTCATGTTATGTTCCAATTTTATGTATCTAATGGCAAATTAAGCTGTCAGCTTATGCAAAGAAGCTTAGACACTTTATTAGGCTGTCCTTTTAATATAGCTTCTTACTCATTATTAACTCATTTAATTGCACATGAGTGTGGATTAGAGGTGGGTGAATTTATTCATAGCATTGGGGATGCTCATATTTATGCGAACCATGTAGAACAAGTAAAAGAACAGCTTGCTCGGGAGCCAAAGGACCTACCGACATTACACATCAATCCAAATAAAACTTCGATTTTTGATATTGAGCTTGAGGATTTATCAATCGAGGGCTATGACCCACATCCCGCTATTAAAGCGCCGATTGCGGTCTAACATAAGCAGCAGCCAGTTTGGCTGCTGTTTTTTAGGCTCAATAAGTAGGTCAAAATATATGTTTTACTAAATAGGCTAGCAGTTGGATGACTGATTGCTAGGAACTTGATTATAGTAATTGTGGGATTGTTAGCATGATTTGAAATGGAATGTCGGTCAAATTTATGGTAGAGGTGAAATGGTGAAGAAAACAACAGTACTTCAAGTGGAGGATAATCCCCAACAGTCTAATCATCTAGAACGAAAAATGGTTTCCGAGCAAAAGGCGCAGGACGCTCACACTTCCCATTTATCCCGGCAACAACTTTTCGACATGATGCAAGTGATTGAAGAAATTCGTATGAAAGGCTATAAAGAAAGACTATAAATGTAAGCGCCTTCTAAGCTATAATAGCTGTGGAGGTGTTTTTTATGAACGTAATCTTTCTAGATTCAATCACGGGCGATGAATTATTACACATGGTTTCACATGATGTGGCAGGTATACTTGCGGCTGTACAGGGAGAAAGTGTGACTTTTCCGGTAGGTCATTTTAAATATGAATTTCATAATTTAGATTTTTATGAGGACAATGGGCAAATACGACAGGAGCTAGTGATATATGTAAATAAAATCTAAGTTGTATGTATAATGAAATGAAGAAACGTAAAAATAAAGACAGGTAGTGAAAAACAAAGTGCTTGCTTTTTTACACACCTGTAACTATAATGGTTACAACAGGTGGTGATACATATGGTGAACAGTCGATTTTCGGTGGCGATCCATATTCTTTCGCTAATTGCTACAACATCTGATAAAAGCTTACTTACATCGGACTTTATCGCTGGGAGTGTAAATACAAATCCAGTGGTCGTAAGACGAATGATTGGTGTTCTGAAAAAGGCAGGATTACTTTTATCACATTCCGGGGTTGCAGGGTACGAGCTTTTAGTGGAGCCAAAGAATTTAACACTTTTAGCAATTTATCAAGCAATCGATGGGCCAGAACAGCTTTTTGCAATTCATGATGAGCCAAATCCAGCGTGTGCAGTGGGACGAGAAATCCAACATACTTTGGAAGATGTGTATACATCTATTTGGCAGGCAATGGAAGCACAGCTACACGCACAAACTTTGCAGGATGTGCTAGATCAGCTTCGTACTTAAGCGAAGATGGTCTTTCTGTATCTAACCTGTAACTAAAATAGTTACAACTAATAATTTAAGGAGGAACATACAATGAAAATTGCTGTCATTGGTGCAACAGGTAAAGCAGGACAAAAAATAGTAGAGGAAGCGGTGCAACGTGGTCATGAAGTAACAGCCATCGTTCGTTCTGCAGCAAAAGTAACAACAGCTATCCCCGTAATTGAAAAAGACGTGTTTCATTTAACGCAAGAAGAAATGAAAGGCTTCGATGTAGTGGTGAATGCGTTTGGCGCACCAGCAGGTCAGGAGGATTTACATGTGAAAGCTGGTCGTCATTTAATCGAAATTTTCAAAGGCATTGATACAAGATTATTTGTTGTCGGAGGGGCAGGGAGCCTTTTTGTAGACCCTGAAAAACAAATTCGTGTGATGGAAACACCAGATTTCCCAGCTTTGTACCTAGCAACTGCGCAAAATCAAGGACAAAACCTACAGGATCTACAACAATCTGCTATCCATTGGACATTTTTAAGTCCGTCTGCATTTTTTGATCCAGAAGGTCCACGTACAGGTCACTATACAGCAGGGGTAGATCATTTATTAGTAAATGAAGCTGGTGAAAGTTATGTAAGTTACGCAGATTATGCAGTGGCAGTATTGGATGAGCTTGAAAATCCTCAACATCAAAATAGCCGTTTTACTGTCACATCGAATAAATAATAGAAGAAGGAACAAACCAATAGAATGGACCTAGTCGGTTATTCTATTGGTTTTTTTGCATAATTGCTGAACGAGACAGTAGCTGTTGTAATACGTTCTCAAACAGTTGCCTAATTATTTTGGTAATCGGCTAATAATGCTAGGGCATTATTAAAATGTGCTCGGTTTTTAGCGATTTCTTTGCTTTTTTGAAGGATTTTTTTCGTTTACAGAAAAATGACTGTTTACAATACGACTTTTATTAGCTACTATCAAGTGTGAGTATTACATAAAAGGAGACGACAATGATGTCAACACAACGTATAGAAAAAGATTTTTTAGGTGAGCGCGTATTACCAGCAGAGGCTTATTACGGAATTCAAACATTACGTGCAACGGAAAACTTCCCGATTACAGGCTACACAATTCACTCTTCACTTATTAAAGCGATGGGGATTGTGAAGAAAGCAGCTGCTTTAAGTAATATGGAAGTACACCTATTATCAAAAGAAATTGGTGAGGCAATTGTCGAAGCAGCACAAGAAGTAATTGATGGCAAATGGGATGCAGAATTCCTTGTAGACCCAATCCAAGGTGGAGCAGGAACATCCATCAATATGAATGCCAACGAAGTCATCGCCAACCGTGCCCTAGAAATTTTAGGAAAAGAAAAGGGTGACTATCATACAGTAAGTCCAAACAGTCATGTCAATATGTCACAATCAACAAACGATGCTTTCCCAACAGCTATTCATATCGCTGTGTTAAATTTAATAGATGAATTATTAGAAACGATGGATTATATGCAATCTGTTTTCCATCAAAAAGCAGAGCAATTTGCACATGTCATTAAAATGGGACGTACGCATTTACAGGACGCTGTGCCAATTCGCTTAGGACAAGAGTTCGAAGCTTATTGCCGTGTCATCAACCGTGATATTGTACGTATTCGTCAAACACGTCCAAACTTATATGATGTAAATATGGGCGCTACTGCTGTAGGAACAGGTTTAAATGCCTTCCCAGATTATATTAAATCTGTCGATGAGCACCTTGCAGAAATCTCTGGTTTACCATTAAAAGGTGCGACACATTTAGTTGATGCTACACAAAATACAGATGCTTATACAGAAGTATCGGGTGCGTTGAAAATTTGTATGATTAATATGTCGAAAATTGCTAATGACTTACGCTTAATGGCTTCTGGTCCACGTGCCGGATTAGGGGAAATCCTTTTACCAGCTCGTCAACCAGGTTCTTCTATCATGCCGGGTAAAGTGAACCCTGTTATGCCAGAAGTACTGAACCAAGTGGCTTTCCAAGTAATTGGTAACGACCATACAATTTCATTAGCTTCTGAAGCTGGTCAATTAGAGTTAAATGTTATGGAGCCTGTTTTAGTATTTAACCTTATCCAATCTATCAGCATTATGAATAATGTCTTCCGTGCGTTTACAGAAAACTGCTTAAAAGATATCGAAGCAAATGAAGAACGTATGAAAGAATATGTAGAGAAAAGTGTAGGGGTACTAACTGCTGTGAACCCTCATATTGGCTATGAAGTTGCTGCTCGTCTTGCGCGTGAAGCGATTCTAACAGGTCGTTCAATCCGTGAACTTTGTATTGAAGCGGGTGTCTTAACAAATGAACAGCTAGACCTAATTTTAGACCCATATGAAATGACACACCCAGGTATCGCTGGCTCTAGCATCATGAATTTAAAATAATGGTAAGGACTGTAGATATGCCTTCGTGGCTGTCTACGGTCTTTTTTATGGAGATTTAGACCTTTATTCTTATGAAAAGGGGGCTTTTTCTTATATTTTTAGGATTATTCAACTATAATAATGGTATGGAAGTAATATTTTAGTTGGAGGAATTTGTTATGAGTTTACGAAATAAGAGTTTACTTGGCTTTTCAGCTTTAAATGTGTTAATGATTATTATTTTATTTTTAGATTTGGCCAATGTAACAACATTAGAATGGCTTGCAACTGTTTTAACCATTTTAGGAATTGTCCTTACACTTTCGTACACGGTCTATGTCCATTTTAAAGTGATACAGCCCATCAAACAGCTGACGGAGGCTGCACAAGGGATTACTACTGGCAAATTAGATACAGTTGTCATTGAGGTACATGACAAAGGTGAAATCTCTCAGCTAGCACAATCTTTTTTAGACATGAAAAATCAATTACGAACAATGACGCAAAAAATTGCGAATAGCTCTACAGATTTATCGACGAGTATTGAAGAATTATCAGCAAGTACAAATGAAATTACGCTAGCTGTGGAAGAAGTAGACCAACAGATAGAGAAAACATCGGATGGCTTGAAGCAAGCTGCACAATCCGCTAGTGATAGTGCCCAAGCTATGCAAGAAACTGTTGATGGAATTGAACGAATTACGGTAGCTACACAGGATGTTTTTAGTCATGCCAAAGAGGCGAATGAGGTTGCTGGAAACGGGGTAAGCATTTTACATGTAGCGAAAGAACAGATGCAATATATTTCATCGTCAACAGAGATAACTAGTGGTCTTATGCAGCAGCTATCCACTAAAATGTCAGATATTAAATCGATGACTGATATGATTACAGCGATTACAGATCAAACGAATTTATTAGCTTTAAATGCTGCCATTGAAGCAGCAAGGGCGGGAGAACATGGTAAAGGCTTTGCAGTAGTGGCCGAAGAGGTGCGCCAATTAGCTGAGCAATCGAAGCAATCTGCTACGCAAATCGTTGACTTAGTCGTAGGTATTGAACATGATACAAAACAAGTCGCTTCCTCTGTGGACGAGGATTTGAAAAATGTTCAGCAAGGTGTTTATGTCATTGATGAGGCGACAAAATCATTTGGGACAATTTCTCAGCATGTAAGTCGAATGAATAACCAGCTTGAAGACATTTCTGCAACAGCTGAACAGCTTGCTAGTAGCGCGAATGAGGTGGCATCAACCGTCATAACGATTGCGGATGGAATGGGCAGATTATCGAATTATACAGAGGCTGTTTTGCAATCAATGGATGAGCAAACTACGTCTATGCAAGCTGTCAATCACGTCACACAGGATTTAAGCATACAAGCTGATGATTTACAAAAATTAACAAATAAGTTTGGGGTATAAGATATAAGTGAAAAATTTCAAGGGTTTATAGCCCTGAAATAATAACCCTAATAACATAAAATTACAATTTTTTTAGTATAATTTTATTTTCACTTTACTCAACATGATAAGAGGCTTATTTACAGTTGACCGATTTTCTGTAAAATAAGCCTCTTTTTTTGTGAGTTATTTATAAAACTTGTAAATTCACAGATAAATAAAAATGTTGAATTTTTTAATGTAGTTTTTTATAATGGACTAGCTGTTACCTCTATTACTCACTTCAACTATTGCAACCCGCGTTTGCCGGGTCAACAAGTCATTTCTATTTCTCTTCGCATATCCCTTGCGAAATCATAATTTGTAAGACAACAATTATATGCTTAAAAACTAAATGGTTATTAAAAAGCACATGCAATTGAAAGGAAGTATGCTTCGAAAATTGTTATTGAAAGATAATTCTGAATATAGGAAAGAGAGAGATTAATTTGAAGCTATCACCAGTAGAACAAGAAAAACTACTCCTCCATGTAGCAGGAGAACTTGCGCTGAAAAGAAAAGCTCGCGGCTTAAAGTTGAATTATCCAGAAGCAGTTGCTCTTATTAGTAGTTTTATAATGGAGGGTGCTAGAGATGGAAAAACTGTTGCACAGCTAATGAGTGAGGCAAAGCATGTTCTGACAGCAGAGGACGTAATGGAGGGTGTCGGTGACATGATTTCAGATGTACAGGTGGAATGTACCTTCCCAGATGGTACGAAACTGGTCACAGTTCACCGTCCAATTCAGTAAAGGAGTGTGGGTAAATGATTCCTGGAGAAATCCGACCAAAGAAGGGTGTAATTGAAATCAATGTAGGCAGGGCAACCAAAAAGGTACTAGTAGCCAATACAGGAGATCGCCCGATTCAAGTAGGTTCACATTTTCATTTTATCGAAGTCAATAGATTTCTAGAATTTAATCGAGAAGATGCAATCGGTATGCATTTAAATATTCCATCGGGGACGGCCGTTCGCTTTGAACCTGGGGAAGAAAAAGAAGTAGAGCTTGTCGAATTTGGTGGTAAGCAGCATGTCTTTGGCTTAAATAAGCTAACAGAAGGGTCTACCCATCATAAAGATGAAATTTTAGACAAGGCAATTGAAGGCGGCTTTAAAGGAGCGGAAGAAAAATGAAGGTAACACATGAAGCTTACGCGAAAATGTTCGGTCCTACAGTTGGCGACAAATTGCGTTTAGCCGATACGGATTTGTGGGTCGAAATTGAGAAGGACTATACATCCTATGGAGATGAAGGTGTCTTTGGTGGTGGTAAATCATTGCGTGTTTCGATGGGGCAAAACGGTAAAAATACACGCAATGAAGGTGTGCTAGATACCGTCATCACAAACGTCGTCATCATTGATTATACGGGTATTGTGAAGGCTGATATCGGTATTAAAGATGGTCGAATTATTGGCATCGGCAAAGCTGGCAATCCGAATAGTATGGATGGTGTCGATCAGGACATGATTATCGGCGTAGGGACAGAGGTATATGCAGGTGAAGGGCTTATAGCTACAGCAGGTGCTATTGATACCCATATCCATTTCATCAGTCCCGATCAAGTAGAGACGGCCCTATTAGCAGGAACAACCACTTTTATTGGCGGCGGAACAGGACCAGCAGCAGGTTCAAAGGCGACAAGCTTAACTGCTGGTGAATGGCATCTACATCGCATGTTACAGGCCATGGAAGGCTTTCCAATCAATGTTGGACTACTTGGAAAAGGCAGTGCCTCAGACCCAGCACCAATTATTGAGCAAGTTCGTGCAGGTGCCATTGGTTTGAAAATTCATGAGGACTGGGGGGCAACACCTTCTGCACTAGACCAAAGCTTAACTGTTGCAGATGAATACGATATTCAAGTAGCCCTGCACTCCGATACATTAAATGAAGCAGGATTTGTAGAAGATACAATCAATGCCATCGGTGGACGTGTTATTCATATTTTCCATACAGAAGGTGCTGGTGGTGGACACGCGCCAGACCAGCTAGTAATGGCATCTTTACCAAATATTTTGCCAGCTTCGACGAACCCTACGAAACCATTTACAACGAATACGATTGATGAGCATTTAGATATGCTGATGGTGTGCCATCACTTGAAGCATGATGTGCCAGAAGATGTCGCATTCGCAGATTCACGTATTCGTCCTGAAACGATTGCTGCAGAAGATATTATGCAGGACTTAGGAATCCTGAGCATTATGTCTTCGGATTCACAGGCGATGGGCCGTGTGGGAGAGGTGACGATTAGGACGTTCCAAACAGCAGACAAAATGAAAAAGCAACGTGGACCTTTACCACAGGATGAGGGCAAGGAGCATGATAATTACCGTGTCAAGCGCTATATGGCGAAGCTAAATATTAACCCAGCAATTGCACATGGTATTAGCCATGAAGTAGGTTCATTGGAAGAAGGAAAATTAGCCGATATCGTTTTATGGGACCCAGCATTCTTTGGCGTAAAGGCAGAAGTGGTCATCAAGGCTGGTATTGCCGTCTATGGGATTACGGGAGATCCAAATGCATCCATTCCAACACCACAGCCAATGAAAGGCCGTCAAACTTATGGCTTCTATGGACAGGGTCCTCAAAATTGTGGCATGACATTTTTACCAAAAATAGCTGTCGAAGAAGGTTTGCCAGAAAAATTAGGCTTGAAAAGAATGATTGGGACGGTTTTGAATTGCCGAAATATTCAAAAATCTGACATGAAACTAAATAGTGAGACGCCAAAAATAGATGTGAATCCAGAAACCTATGAAGTAAAAATTGATGGAGAATTAGCAACATGCGAGCCAGTGGATGTACTACCGATGGCTCAACGATATTTCTTATTCTAAGCAATTAAAGTGAGCGTAACAGCCAATAAAAAGACGATGAGGTGCTAAACATATGTTAATTGAAAAAATCATGGGGAACATTGCACATGAAGAAGAACATCATGAAAAGAAAACAGAGTGGATTGAACTAGAGTGGGAGGAATTAAGCAAACGAATCCTACGCACAGAAACAGATCAAGGTACGGACATTGCTTTACGTTTAGAAGGGGATGAACCATTAAAATATGGCGATTTATTATGGGAGGATGAACACCGTCGTATCGCCATCCGTACAAAATTAGAGCCTGTTATTGTTATAACGCCAAACGACATGCATGAAATGGGAAAATCAGCTTTCGAATTAGGGAATCGCCATACCCCTTGCCTAATTGAAAACAATGAAATCATCGTACGAGCGGATCATACGATTAATCCATTATTAGATGAAATAGGGGTGCACTATGAAACAACAGAAAGACGTTTCAAGCAGCCATTCAAATACCGTGGACACTCTCACTAATTTATCTATACTGCAACTATTGCAAATTCATGATTCGGCATTTCCAATAGGTTCTTATACACATTCCTATGGTATGGAAACGTATATTCAAGCAGATCTCATTCGCACAAAGGATCAATTAATCGAATTTTGTCAGGGCTATTTATTTCATAATTTAGTGCATGGAGATGCGATACTAATTCAAGAAGCATTCCACGCAGCAAAAGACAGAGATCTTGCTCGTCTTACAGAGCTGGATGAACTTTGTGGGGCTATGAAGCTGGCCAAAGAATCTAAAGAGGCGAGTGTAAACGTAGGGAAGCAATTTGTGCGAACGGTGACACCACTTATGGAATGCCCTTTTTTATTGCAATGGAAGGAGAAAATTGAGCGTGAAGAAGTGAAGGGACATTACGCTGTGCTTTATGGAATTTATTGCGAGGCACTTGGTGTCAATGTCTTTCACGCAGTGATGACCTTTATGTATGCTTCAATTAGCGGCTTAGTACAAAATGCTGTACGTGCTGTACCATTTGGTCAAAATACAGGTGTCCAAGCATTGAATGAGCTATTGATTTCGGTAGAAGAAGCAGCGCAAACAGTGATGTCGTTAACGATGGATGATTTAACGAATAATGCGTTAGGGATTGAATTGGCATCCATGAAACATGAGTTTTTATATTCCAGATTATTTATTTCATAGAAAGAGAGAGGATAACAATGAAACCAATACGTATTGGCATCGGCGGCCCAGTTGGGTCAGGAAAAACGTCATTAGTAGATCAATTAACACGTGTGATGCATGAGCATTATCAAGTAGCGGTAATTACCAATGATATTTACACAAGGGAGGACGCCCAATATTTAATTACGAATGGTGTTTTAGCCGAAGAGCGTATTATTGGGGTAGAAACAGGAGGTTGTCCTCATACAGCTATTCGTGAGGATGCATCAATGAATTTTGCAGCGATTGATGATTTAACTAAACGCTTCAAAAATTTGGATATAATTTTCATTGAAAGTGGTGGGGATAACTTATCTGCAACATTTAGTCCTGAGCTAGTGCATGGCTATATTTACGTCATTGATGTGGCAGAGGGACAGGATATCCCACGTAAAGGCGGTCCAGCGCTAACGCGTTCAGACTTACTGCTAATCAATAAAACATCATTGGCGCCTCATGTGGGGGTCGATCTAGACATCATGGATCAGGATGTGAAAAAAATGCGTGGTGGCCGTCCATACATTTTTGCAGATGTTCGTTCTCAAACGAATGTAGATAAGGTGGTTGAATGGATTCAGCACCATATGCTACTTGAAGGTGCAGAAGCCGTTGACAACCATGGTTAATCCACAGAAAATAAATCATTTTGGCAAATTAGAAATGGCCTTTGAGCCTAGGAGGGGCTATACACGACTGGTTCATGTGTACCAACAGCCTCCTCTAAAGGCTAGCCGTGAATTATATGAAGGTAGTGATCCAACTGCCACAGTATTCTTGATGGAATCCTCTGGTGGGATGGTAGCGGGAGACCGCAATGAAATCAATGTCAAACTTGCGTCAGGAAGCCGAGTAAGGCTGAAGCAACAATCGGCATTGAAAATCTATCCCTCGCATACAGGCAATCATTGTACCCAGGCTATTACCGTTGAGATGGCTGATGAGGCACGATTAGAATGGCTCCCTGAAGTAACTATTCCATTTGAACGAGCCAAGTTTCAAGCAGATACAACCATTCGCATGAAGGAGAGCTCGACATTAATTTGGGGTGAAATTGTTGCACCAGGTCGAGAAATGCGAGGAGAAGTCTTTGATTATCAAGCCTACCAGTCGAAATATAAGGTCTATGTAGAGGAACAACTTATTGCGTTTGATTCCATCCATTTCAAACCACAGGAAATGAATTTTGCAGCGCTTGGCTTGCTCGAAAAAGCACTTTATATCGGCTCTTTATGGATTGTGTCACCACTAGTGAAAAATCTTAACATGCGAGATTTACAGGATTTAATTCAACAGGAGCAATCTCTTCAGGCAAGCGTAACAAAGCTAACAGATCAGGCGATTCATTGTAGATGGCTCGCCAAAGAGCAACGAACACTTCACAAGGAAATAAACCGTATGTTTGAACAGATGACAGCATTATTGTAATTTCTGTTGTGATAAAGGAGATAGTGAATTGAAAAAGTTTTCAGTATGGATACTTCTAATGATACTTTGTCTTGCGGGCTGTACGAAAGAGTCCAGTCAAGGCGAGGAGAAACAGTCATCTGCTTCGTCAGCTTCTCAGGCGAATGAGCTTGTTTTTGCTTCTGAGTCAGAGTTTGCAGGTTTAAACCCTCTTTTAGAGGAAACGAATTTAGATGCCTTTTTATTTAGAGGTTTGATGCGTTTCGATGAACACAATGTACCAGTATTTGATATGGCTAAAAGTATTCAAATATCAGATGACCAGATGACGTATACAATTGTGATTAATGATCATGTGCTATTTCATGATGGGCAGGCTTTAACGGTGGACGATATTATTTTCACCATTGAAAGTATTCTTGACGATGCAAACGGCTCCTATTTAAAATCTGATTTTATCCATGTGACGGGCATGAAAAAAATCGACGACACGACAATGACCATCCAATTAGATGAACCATTTACACCGATGCTAGACAAATTAACTGTGCCTATTTTGCCAAAGCATGCCTTCGAAGGACAGGAAATGAGAACCGCTTCATTTAACCAACAGCCAATCGGCGCAGGGCCTTATAGGTTTGAACAATGGGATAAAGGGACAAGCCTGACGCTAAAAGCATTTCCTACTTTTTATGGGACAAAGGCTTCGATTGAACAAGTCATTTTTAAATTTATCCCTGATAGCAATGTGCGTGCCCTACAGCTAAAATCGGGTGAGGTGGATATTGCATTACTTGATCCAAATCAGGTTGAGGAACTGTCAAAAGTCGAACGTTTAAAAATGTACGAGGTTGAATCCGCTGATTATCGAGGTGTTTTATTTAATATGAAGTATCCTATTTGGAAGGATGTTTCACTAAGAAAAGCAATTAGCTACGCAACGGATCGTGCAGGCATTGTAAAAGGTATATTACATGGCTATGGAACAGAAGCTTATTCACCGCTACAACAACATAATTTTGTAAATGAAAAAATCGAACATTATACTTACGATGTAAAAAAAGCAAATAAGCTGCTCGAGCAAGCAGGCTGGCAATTAGCCGATGACGGTTTCCGCTATAAGGATGGTCAAAAATTAACATTTACCATTACTGCGCCCATAACTGATACTGTGCGTGTAAATATGGCCAATTATGTGGCAGAGGGCTATAAAGCTGTTGGGGCAGATGTGAAAGTGGCCGCGCTAGATTGGAGCAATATTGTTATTGAAGAAACAGAAGCCTTTATGGTTGGATGGGGAAGTCCCTATGATGCGGACCATCATACCTACAGCCTATTCCATTCTGGAGAATCCAGTCTCACAAGTGCTGGCTATAATTACGGCAGCTATGCCAATGCAAAAGTAGATGCATTGCTAGAGGAAGGCCGTACTACAGTCGATCCTGAGCAACGTAAGAAGGTCTATATGGCATTGCAGGAGGAGCTAACTCAAGACCCACCTTTTGCCTACTTTGCCTATGTAGATGCTGTATATGGTATCGATAAACAAATTAATGGTGTTAAAGAGCGAATTTTAGGTCACCATGGGGCAGGCTTCTTATGGAATGTTGAGGAGTGGAAATGGAATGATCGCTAAATGGCTTGGGAAGCGAATGATAATGGGGACAATTGTCCTCATTATCGTGAGCTTCCTCTCTTTTTTCATGATGCATGCCGCTCCTGGTAATCCCGCAGCAGCTTATTATGGAGGCAATGCCCAAACATTATCGACCGCAGAGAAGGAACGTATTGAACAAGCCTTTGGACTCGATCAACCTGTTCTCTTGCAGTATGGACGGTGGTTAGGTGAAGCACTACAAGGGAATTTGGGATATTCAGCTAAAGAAGGAAGACCTGTTTTGACGATTTTACTTGAGCGGTTACCCAACACACTACAGCTCGTTGTTCTGACGTTATTTCTAGTAACGATTGCCTCTATTTGGCTAGGCTTACAGGCTGGCATGAGGGAGGGCTCATTACTCGACCGCGGACTTTCCATCTTTAGTATTGCAAGCTCAGCCATACCACCATTTTGGCTAGGCATAGTATTCATCATGGTCTTTTCCATAACATTAGGGTGGTTTCCTACTTCAGGAATGAATGATGTGCGGGGCAACGGAGGGTACATGGATCGTTTATATCATATGGCACTCCCGCTTATAGTCCTCGTGATGTCGCATGTGGGCATCTTTGCCCGTTTTTTGCAGGATAGTGTGAAAGTAGAGAATCATAGCTACTATGTTCAAGTAGCACGCGCGAATGGAGTACCAGAACGTGAAATTCGAAGGATGATTTTACGAAATGCTGTCATTCCTTATATCAATTATGTTGGGGTGACCATCCCATCATTTTTCGGAGGCTCCATTGTGGTCGAAACATTATTTGGTTGGTCAGGCTTAGGACAGCTTTTGGTAAAATCCGTCATGCTCAAAGATTTCCCCGTTTTGATGGGGGCTATTTTAATCATAGGCGTGGTCGTGGTCATCTGTTTGTTCGTCATTGACATACTGATGATTGGCTTGAACCCTCGATTAAGAAGAGGGGGCTTTGTATGAGAAAACAGCGATATCCGATTTTTTGGCTTGTGCTTTTAGCTCTTATTTTTACAACGACTATTTTTTCTTCATTATTAGCTCCTTTTGAGCCTAATGTAATGGATATGAATCAAATTTATCAAGCACCTAATGCCACACATTTATTAGGGACTGACCAGTTGGGTAGAGATGTCCTTTCTCGCTTATTGGTGGGGGGGAAGGTGACGCTATTTATTGCCATTGTATCGGTCGTCCTATCTAGCATAATTGGTATCATATATGGGGGCATAAGTGGTTATTTTGGTGGTGCCATTGATGCAGTAATGATGCGTATTCTCGAAGCCTTTTTAACAATTCCTTCATTGGTCATCGTGCTAGCTCTACAGGCAATGATGCAGGGCAGTATGTGGCGTATGGCGATGGTGATGGGTATCACGGGATGGTTTGTGACAGCTCGTATCGTCCGCTCAGAGTTTATCCGATTAAAGGAGCAAGAGTTTGTGCAGATGGCGAAAATGTTCCGCACGCCGTTGTGGAAAATTCTCTTTGGCCATTTATTACGTAATTGTATGCCTGCGATATTTGTGGTAACCATTTTTAATTTTGCTGGGGCTATTTTTACCGAAGTTTCCTTAAGCTTTTTAGGAATTGGTGTCCCACCAGCTACTCCATCATGGGGAACAATGCTGTACACAGCGCAAAATGATTTACTTGTGGGTGCTTGGTGGATGGGTCTTTTCCCTGGACTGTTAATCTTTATAACGATTTTATGTGTGCAAGTTATTGGAGGTACTTTCAAACAAGGAGGGAACCGAACGCATGTTTAAAGTTGACAATTTGGCTGTTCAATTAGACGGCAAATCCCTTATTCAAGGCTTGACTTTTACTGTACCTAAAGGTCAAATTACCGCTATCATTGGCGAGAGTGGCAGCGGCAAAAGTACGACCCTTTCAGCTCTGCTTGGGATGCTACCAGCACGAGCAACTATGGAGGGTTCCATTTTATTTAATGAAAGAAATGTCATGACAATGTCAGAACAGGAGCGTGTGAAGCTACGCAAAAAGCATTTTTTTACCATTTTTCAGGATGCAATGAATAGTTTTTCACCCACCCAAAAAATAAAGCATCAACTCTATAGGTTGACCGCTTCGAGGCTAGGGCAAAAGGAAGAGGAATTTTTAGATAAAATCACAGCCATTTTAAAGGAGTTAAACCTACCTAAGGATGTGTTAAATCGCTATCCATTTGAGCTTTCAGGTGGCATGCTACAACGCTGCATGCTTGCCTGCGCCTTCTATCATGAACCAGACGTTTTGATGGCGGATGAACCAACCTCTGCACTAGATATGCTCCATCAACAAGAATTTATCAAATTGCTAAAAAATCTCCATGCCCGCTTAGGGACGACGATACTATTGATTACGCATGATTTAGGAGTTGCTAAGATGGCTGATTCTATTCTGGTGATGAAAAATGGCGAAATAGTAGAAAGTGGGAGAATGTCTGAAATTTTTAAGGAGCCCAAGCATCCATATACGAAGCAGCTTGTCGCTCATCATTTTTAGGAGGCGGTTGATATTGTTGCTTCATGTAAATCATGTTAGTAAAAGCTATCGAGCAGGACAGCAAGTATTACAGAATATAAACCTAACCGTGGGAAAAGGTGAAATCGTAGGACTCGTAGGAGAAAGCGGCAGTGGGAAAAGTACTTTAGCCAAAGTGATAATGCAGCTAGAAAAGCCTGAAAAAGGGGCGGTGTTTTTTGAAAATCAATTGATGACGAAGCAAAATCGCTCGCATTTTTATGAGAACTGCCAAATCATTTTTCAAAATGCTACGGCTGCCTTAAATCCAGTATGGACCGTCAAGGAATTGTTACGTGAGCCTCTAATGGCAGCACATAAGTCTTTGACTGATCGCGAACTACAGATAATGCTAGAAAAAGTGATGCTCCCAACCGATATATTAGAAGCCCTGCCATCTGAGCTAAGTGGAGGGGAGCGACAACGGGTTAATTTACTAAGGTCGATTTTAGTCGAACCCCAACTATTAGTTTGTGATGAAATTGTTTCGAGTTTAGATCGCTTGATTCAACGAGAAATGATAGATTTATTAATAACTTTAAAAAAAGAAAAAAACATGGCCATTTTATTTATATCGCACGACTTAAAGGCGGTTTCTTATTTGTGTGATCGTATTTATGTCATGAAGTCGGGTAAAATTGTCGATGAGAGCCATAAAGGCGAAGGTGGCTTTGCTTTTACAGACCGATATGCGCAAATGCTGTTTCAAGCCGTAGTATGATTAATCCAAAAACACTTTCCTTATTTGAATGGAAAGTGTTTTTTATTCTTGCAGCAATGATCTAAGTGGGGAAATCAAATCTTCAGAGATGCTATAAATCGTATGGGTATCCTTCACGTTCATCAACGTTCCCTTTTGACCCATTTCCCCTACCCAAAGATGGAAGCCATATTGGTTTCCATCCATATCCACTACTTGTACATCATATGGAGGGGTAGCCATATTAACAATTCCCTTATTTCTCACAGCAGTAGTAATGACTTCATGGAACATTTCAAGAGACTCTTCATCCTCATATTCTTAGATAAAATCAGTATTCACAGTGTCAAATCCTTCGCCGTTAGAAATGCTGACCTTCGCCAATTTGCCCACTGCTAGCTCTTTATCCGTACAGCCTAAAACAACTGTAGCTAGGAGGGACATGATAATAAATAGGAATGCTCGCAATGAACCCCCCTCCTTACAGAAAAAATAATACCAAAACTTGGAGTCGTAGCCCGGTTCTCTTCATAATATATTAAACAAACAAAAGCTGAAAGGGGATAAAGAATGGGCTTATTTGATGGATTAATCGGCAATGCAAGCGAGGTGAATTTTGAAAAATTACAGGAGGAGGTCAAAGATTTATTAATTCCAAACGAAACCATCAAAAATGCCTATAAAATTATTAGAGACATATTTATTTTTACGAATAAACGATTAATCCTCATTGATAAGCAAGGAGTTACTGGTAAGAAAACGGAATACCATTCGATCCCCTATAAAAATATTATTCATTTTTCAGTAGAAACGGCTGGTACATTTGATTTAGACGCAGAGCTAAAAATATGGGTATCAGGCAGTTCGCTACCTATCCAAAAAAGCTTCAATAAGGCGACCAATATTTATAAAGTGCAAAGTGTTTTAGCGCAGTATGTTTTAGTCTCGTAATAATGAAATAAAGCCAAAATCACGAATCACATACAAAGCCCGCATAGATGCGAGGCTTTTTTGGCTGTGCTTAGAAAGGGGGAATAGGGATGGGGAAATTACTATGTGAGGGGTGTTGCTGTCGCCCCGTTCCAATTAGGGAGCAAGCGCACAGAGCTTAGAAATTAGCAAAGAAACGCTGACTGGTTCTACCTTACGCATAACCTTTTATATTGTAAAATAATAGATATATTTCAATAATATTGATAGAATTCAATGGATGGAACTGTTTTTTGAAGAAGTGTGATTCGTAACATTAGATTGTTGGGGGTTGAGGGAAATGGTTGAAAAAATTGAAATGAATAATAAATCTATCATTTCATTAACGCTTGGTATTCTTTCTATCATCGTACCATTTATTGGATTAGTTCTTGGGATTTTCGGAGTAGTTTTATCAAGAATGGCAACAAAGGAAATTGCTAAAAGAAATGAAAATGGCAGAGGTTTGGCAATTTCTGGTTTAATTTGTAGCGTGATCGGGATTATCATTCAAACCTTTGCAGTATTGTCTATTATCCTTTTTTATTCAATTACTGGTGTTTAGCTTAGTATTTGACCTTAGAAAATACCGTTTTAAGTTGGACGGGAAGAGGAAAAGTGGAAATGGCCATGAGTCAGGATACCAGCCTGTTACGAATACACACCATAAACCTCTTTTTTTGTGTTGAAAATGCATGACCTTCCCAAGCCCCCTGTTTTTAAGATTTTGCTCAAAGCTTTTTTTCTTTTTGAAGAATAATAGTTATACACATTACTATTTGTAAAGATGGTGAAACGATGGAACAGATGCTAAAGGAAATAATGTCTCCAAGTCATCAATATAAAGTTCAAATTATAAAACGGAGAGATGGTCTTTTTACAACAGAAGTATATATGTGGCAAGAAGACTGCGGATATGAATTTTGGAGTCCTATTAAAAAAGGATTGAGTTTGATTGAGACTGAGGAAGTAGCCGTAACAGTAGCCATTGAACAATTAAGACAATACTCTGGTGAAGTTATTACTCTTTAGTTACATCACTCAACGCTGTCAGATGTAGCGAGAATCGTTGAATCGCGTAGTTGTGCGTATAGGTTTGTCTGAGGTGCGTTTATAGGTTGTTTATGTTAGTATTTCAAAATGATGCAAGTGTCTTATCCCGATTTAACTCGCGGTTTTGCGTTAAAAAAATGAGCGCAGGAATCCCCTGCGCTCGTAACTTATTTTATCAAATATTACATAACTAATAACCTAAAATAAAAGTGTCGTAACTCCTTTTTTAAAAGCCGTTAATCATTCGCTAAAATTTATTCTCATGCGAGTATATACGCCGAAAAATAGATGAAGGTGATACGGATGTTAAAAAGAAGATATTCGGTAAAGGACGTATTAGGAGAAAACATTAACTAGTTTCGTTGATTTAATATGTGAAAAAGACGACCATTTTGCTGATTCGTTGGAAAAGACCAGAACGTATAGCGGTAAAGAAATTGAAGCTATTCAGTATTATGCTGCGTAGAGAATCCGAGGGGATTTCGAAAGAGATGACCCGCATGAAGCTGAGGAAGTATCATACCATCAAAGTAAATAGGAAGACATGTTGTCAGAATTTCAGAGTTTGTAAGATTAAGTGAAGAAATGGTTTGGAAAATATTGTGATATTTGACTTTAGAAATCCACTACTTTACAATTGATTTTAGTAATCTAATAGGAATGTGGAGTACACCCGATTCCTATGACAATTGAATAGCGTGTAGTAATAGGTGTAAATTGCGTGCAATTTGCTTAAAAGGGAAGTCGGTGTGAATCCGACACTGTCCCGCAACTGTAAATGTGAGCGACTTTTCAGCAACCACTGTCAAATGATGGGAAGGGGAAAAGTGGCGATGACCATGAGTCAGGATACCTGCCTGTTATGAGTACACACCATAAACCTACGAGGAATAGGAGGTGGCATGTTGACAAAACAGAATGCTCTGTTCGTCACAGTACGTCAAACGCCCAAAGTTCATGAAAGGGTTCATTTTCGAACTCCTTCACATTTACTTAGGGTTTGTTTGGCATTGTGTGATGAATCACATTAAAGCGAAGGATTTCCTCAAACATAGAAGGAAGTCCTTTTTGTTTTGAAAATATGTACGCAAAGGGGATGCACATAGGATGAATATTCATGCAACGATAACACAGGAAACGCCTTTTGTAGATATGACCATTTGTAAGCAGCCAAGGACAGAAATTGCTAAAAAAGCGAAAACAAGAATGGTGGTTGAATCACTGATTGATCAATTATTAGCAACGAAGCTGATTCGCAACAACCGCTTTTTTGAGCGAATTTTATATAATAAAGACATTATTTGGATAAGAAATGGTGAGGTAGAAGGCCATCTTTTTGCTCTGGCAACGTTAACGGATCAACTGAAAACGAAGACGAATAGCTTTATGATGTATATGCCGACGAACCCTATTATATATGAGGTGAACGGGGAGCCGTATCACTTAATTACACGCATTGATTCAACACGAGCAAAGCCTAACCTTGATCGCCTTTCACAAGAGCCCAATCCCGTGTTAAGCGCTGCACGTGTCAATGATTTACTATGCTCCATTGTTATACGTTTTTATGAAACTTATATAAATGATTTAATGGAAATTTCTCATCAGGATCAACTAATCGCATTCGCGCAGCAGGAATATAAACAATTTCTGGATGCGGTTCAGGAGTTAAATGGTGATCACTTAAATTGGCATCCACGAGGGAACGGCCATGAGCTATTGTTAACATTAATTGATCAACTACAAATATTAAAAAGTCAGCCTGGTAAAGTTTTAATCGACTTCACTAATACGCAGGGCTATGTGGTGGTTGAACCTGCTTATCAGGTCCATAAGCCCTCAAAGAAAGCTGTCGGTGCGATATGAAAACAAGCCCTCCATGAAGCGGGGGGCTTGTTTTATTTATGCCAGCGTATCATGCTTCATCTGAGGCTATTAGCCTAACACACCGTCCTTGCAAATACTTTACTTGACTTATCCCTGAAAGTGCATGGCTGCTTGAGCCTCTTGCCAAGGGACAGTATAGCCTTTGCCTTTAGCGCAAAAAATGCTGGAAGAACTGTATTCAGGGTCCGCATTTTTATCATAGCCTATCTGGGCTATTACTTCTTCTGCATTATGACACACATCATAGCCATCAAATTGGAGGGTAAGTGAGCCTTTCCCATTGGTATAGGCAGCAAAGATTGTGCTATAGCTCATAAAGGTTGCTACAGGTGCACGTCCTGTCAAAACAACGTCAGTTTCGGTGAGGTCTGGGTCGTCGAATGTGCCGGCAGCCTGTTGAATGTCAGTCATCATACGGCCAATAAAATCATTGGAAGCTTTCATTTTAAAGCGATAATATGGCTCAAGCAGGATGTTCTGTGCTTGTTCTAGTCCTTGACGTAGTGCTCGGAAAGTAGCTTCTCGGAAATCACCACCAGAGGTATGCTCATTGTGACCACGCCCCGTTAATAGCGTAAAATGAATATCTGTGACGGCGTAGCCTGTGAGTAAGCCGTGATGATCACGCTCAAACAAGTGCTTCTCAACGAGACGCTGGTTGCCCACTGATAAATCATCGGCATGACAGGCATTACTAAAGGTAATTCCTGCTCCGCGTTCATTAGGCTCCATTAATAAATGAACCTCTGCATAATGCTTGAGTGGCTCAAAATGACCGTAGCCTGTAACGGTTGTCCCAATTGTCTCCATATATAATATTTGCGGCTCTCCAAAAGAAATGTGTAATGCAAAACGTTTCAATAACACGTCAATCAGGACTTCTAACTGAATGACACCCATTATGTGCACATGGATTTCCTGAAATTTTTCCTGCCACACGACACGCAATGACGGCTCCTCGGCCTCTAGTAAACGGAAAATCCTTAATACTTCTTTTATATGTTGCTCACCCTCATATTGAACTTTTGCCTGTAATGTAGGGACAAGCTCATAGGGCAGTGATAGCAATTTACTGCCAATTCGATCCCCAATATTTGCCTGACTGAGCCCTTTAACAGCGAAGATTTCACCAGCCTCAACTTGCTGAACAGTTTCAAATCGACTGCCGTTATATAGGCGAATTTCTGTTACTTTTTCTGTGATATCTCCAAATGTAAATTCATCCCGAACATGTAACTTGCCTGTAAGGGCCTTGATGAACGTTAAACGTTGATGTCCATCATGGCGTATTTTAAAGACCTCTCCTTGAAAAGGTGCTTCTGGCTCGAAGTGAGTACCCGTTAGGAATGGAAGTTGAGCAATAAATTCCTCAATGCCTTCATCCTTCAACGCAGAACCTATAAAACAAGGAAAGGCATCCTCATTTTTAATCATCGTTTGTAGTCTAGTCATGCATTGGCGATGTTCCAATGTTTCATTCAAAAAGTTATCTAGCAGTTCTTCATCACGCTCTGCCAGCCATTCCATAATCGTGCTTGAAACATAGTTTTCCTGCAGTGGTTCATCTATGAGGATTACATGTTCTGAGAAATCCTTATGCAGCTGAGTCATAACAGCTCTCACATCTGCTCCGTCACGATCTATTTTATTAATAAAAAAGAATGTAGGGACATGATAGTTCCGTAAAAGCTGCCATACAGTTTCTGTATGACCCTGTATACCCTCTACAGCACTAATAATAATGATGGCATAATCCATGACACGAATGGCACGCTCCATCTCAGGGGAGAAATCGACATGCCCTGGTGTATCGATCAGCGTATATGTATCGTCGCCGATAGTCATGCGACCTTGCTCGGCAAATATTGTAATGCCACGTTTACGCTCAAGCTCATGATTATCTAAATAGGCATCCTGATGATCGACACGCCCCCGCGCTTGAATACTATTGGTATGATAAAGCATTTGCTCAGAAAAGGTTGTTTTTCCTGCATCAACATGAGCAAGAACCCCAATCGTCTTGTACATACTAAATCCTCGTTTCTATAGGTGGCTATGTTCTCATTGTATCAGAATACTAGCACAAATAATTCTTGTAAAATGATTCGTCTTTTTGTCGAAATAGTGCTAATATAATGATGATTGCAGATTTTGCAATTTACTCTGATTGCGAATTAACTCATGAACTGCTAGTCTATCAATAGAATGAATAAAACATATTGGTGCAAATGGCATTTGTCATTTTGCTTAAAAGGGAAATCGGTGTAATTCCGATGCTGTCCCGCAACTGTAAATGGGGAGTCTATACAGGATGCCACTGTAGTTTAACTATGGGAAGGTGTATAGATGATGAACCTAAGCCAGGATACCTGCCAGTATGTGTATGCTAACTAAGAACCACGAGGATGGGGATAGTGATAAAGGTAACTATACCGTTTTTTCACTATGCTACTCTCTTGGCGACAAGAGGGTTTTTTTATGCCCTTCCAATGATCCTGGTAGCAAAGAAGTCTCTGATTTCTTTCTATATTTATGACAACAAAGGAGAAAAGGACATGAAAAAATGGAGAAGTATATGGCTGGTCATGCTCATCGCGCTCATCGCAGTTTTAGGAGCGTGTGGTACAAAGGACAAGCCTGAATCAGCAACGCAAACTGAAAAAGTTGAACCGTCTGAGGCGACAACGACTGAGGTAATCATTAAAAATAATGGAACTACCCAAACCTATAAGGAAGCACCTACAAAGGCAATTAGCTTAAATCAGCATGTAACAGAAATTATGCTTGCATTAGGGCTAGAGGATTCCATGGTAGGGACTGCTTATTTAGATGACGAAATCTACGAGCCGCTTCAAGCAGCCTACGATAAAGTTCCTGTTCTTTCAGATCAATACCCAACGAAGGAGCAAGTCATTGATGCCGGGGCAGATTTCTTGTATGCAGGCTGGAAAAGTGGCTTTGGTGAAAAAGGTGTAGGAACACCAGAGGAGCTTGAGGAATTAGGAATTCATACGTATTTACATACAGCTTCTAATATGACAAAGCCAACATTAGAGGATATTTTCACTGATATTCGTCATATTGCAGAAATATTCCGCGTGGAAGATCGCGGCGAAGCATTCATTGAACAAATGACAAAAGATGTCGAAGAAGTTCAAGCTAAATTACCAAAAGATAGAGAAAATTTACGTGTTCTAGTCTTTGACAGTGGTGAAAAAGATGTATTCACAGCTGGCCAAAACTTTATGAATGAGCTGGTGACAATCGCTGGCGGTCAAAATATCTTTGGAGATGTGGAGTCAGGGTGGACAACCGTGTCGAAGGAAGATGCAGTAGATCGCAATCCAGAGGTGGTTGTCATAATTAATTATGGTGAAACAACGGCTGAACAAAAGATAAATTTCTTAAAAAATGATCCAGCCTTGAAGGAAATGGAAGCAGTCAAAAATGATCGCTTTGTCATCCTTCCACTTTCAGCGGCATCTGAAGGGGTCCGTGCAGCAGAGGCCATTCAAATTTTAGCTAAGGGCTTCTACCCAGAAAACTTTTAAAAATTTCGAGCTAGCAAAGTGCTAGCTCCTTTTTCTTAAGGAGCGATAACTATTGAACGCATTTCGTCAAAACATACCAGATAAAACATTTGAGACCCTTAATCAGCAAGGTGGATTTTCGCGATTAGCAGTAAGCCCTGGCATTATCAATAAGCATTACACACCAGCCCAATTTCAAAAAATAGCAGAAATTGTAGGAGAGAAGGGAGCCATTAAATACTCGGCTTCCTATAGCATATTATTATCGATTCCCTCTAGTGAATTAACTGAAGCTACCCGTGCCTTACAGGAGGCTGGACTGTTTGTTGCATCGTCAGGGCCTCATATTGTTATGAAAGCATGTGATTTTTGTGACGGTGAAAAAATGGAAGCAGTTCCTCAAACAGAACAGCTCTATCAGGCGTTGGATGGTATAACCGTGCCTGCAAGAATGCGAGTCAATGTGAATGGCTGTGCATCCGCCTGTTATAATCCCACATATGATGACATCGGTTTGGTCTATCAGCATGAGAGCTTTGATGTTTATCTAGGAGCCATTCCTATGGGGACGAAAGCACAGGCGGGTACTCTCTTTGCAAAGAGAGTAAGGATCGACCATATTGAAGATTTTTTGCTACAAATCATTCGTCTTTATCAGGACCAAGCTCGTTCCAATGAACCTTTTTATAAGTTTTATCGCAGAACAAAATCGAATGCTTATTGGGAACTAGTAAAAAAATCGATCGAGTAGCAGGAATAATACTTAGGGTGTCGAAATATTGTAGTAGAGCATAGAAAATGACAATACAAAGGAGCAAGAACATGACATCTAAACAAGGGATTCAACCAGAGGATCTTTATCGCTTGAAATCAGTGGCAGATCCACAGCTCTCACCTGATGGGACTGAGGTAGTTTATGTAGAGACACGTATTGATGAGAAGAAAAAGGACTATATATCTAATTTGTTTTATATAAATTTAAAAGACAAACGTCCTCAGCAATGGACATATGGTGACTATCGGACAAGCTCTCCTGTGTGGTCGCCAGATGGCAGTCAAATTGCTTTTTCTTCTACAAGGTCAGGCAAGCCGCAAATTTTTGTGCTTTCGAAAACAGGTGGGGAGGCAAAACAAGTAACGTATTGTAAAAACGGTGCGTCAACGCCTGTCTGGTCTCCATGTGGAGAGAAAATTGCCTTTTCCGTTATGCTCGGTAAAGATGAAACTATTCTAGATAAAGCTGAAGATGACAAGAAAGAAGAAAAAGAACTAAAGCCGCTAGAAATCGATAAGATGAAACATAAATCAGATGCTGGTGGATTTACGGATATGGACCAGCATACCCACATCGCTATTGTCGATTTAAAATCTGGTGACTTAGAGCAAATGACAGAAGGGAACAAGCATTGCCATCTGAGTACATGGTCGCCCGATGGCAACTATCTTACGTACTTAGCAGATCAAGCAGAGGATTTAGATTTTTCATTTAATGCGGATATTTACTTATTAGATATAGAAACAAAAAAGAGTCGCAAGGTAACCGAGGGAATTGGCTCTTATTACCAAACATCATGGTCTCCTAATAGCCGCTTCCTTTCCTTCGTTGGGGGAAAACGTGAGTTTGAAAATGCCACACAAGCGAAGCTATGGATTTATGATATGGAACAAAATCTGCTAAACTGTGCCACAAGTGAATTTGATGCCCCTGTCGGTGACTATGTCATCGGTGATTTCCTGCAAGGGGTAGCAGCTCCACCTGTGCAATGGATGAATGATAATCATAGTTTCTACTTCCAAGTAACAGATCACGGCAATGCGGCAATTTATTTTGGTAATGTGGATGGAGAGATTTATCCAGCTATTCACGATGATCAATATGTTTATGGATTTTCATTAGATGCTCAAAATGACCAAGCAGTTGTCGCAATAAGTACGACAACAAATCCGGGCGATTTATATTACGTCAACTTAAAGACGGGTGAAAAAGAACGGTTGACAACCGTCAATGAAGAAGTTTTAAAGACGAGAGAGATAGCTGTTCCTGAGAGTATTGAGTTTGAAGGAGCTGAGGGCTGGAAGGTCAATGGCTGGATCATGAAGCCAGTGGGCTATGAAAAAGGGAAGAAATATCCTCTTATTCTTGAAATCCATGGTGGTCCACATGCGATGTACGGCAACACTTATTTCAATGAATTCCAAATCCTAGCTGCTCAAGGCTTTACGGTGCTGTATACAAATCCGCGCGGAAGTCATGGCTACGGACAAACGTTTGTGGATGCAGTACGTGGTGATTATGGTGGCAATGACTATCAAGACCTAATGGCTGCAGTGGACTATGCTTTAGAGCACTATGATTTCATTGATCAGGATCGACTAGGTGTAACAGGTGGGAGCTATGGTGGCTTTATGACCAACTGGATTGTTGGGCATACGAACCGCTTTAAGGCAGCAGTTACACAACGCTCAATTTCAAACTGGATTAGCTTTGCAGGTGTGAGTGATATCGGCTATTACTTTACAGACTGGCAAATACAAGCAGGGCTCGATAATATGGAGAAGCTATGGCATCATTCTCCATTGAAGTATGTAGACAATGTCGAAACACCGTTGCTCATTTTACACGGTGAAAAAGATTATCGTTGTCCGATTGAACAGGCGGAGCAATTATTTATCGCCTTGAAATATCGTAAGAAAGAAACAAAATTCGTCCGCTTCCCTGAATCGAATCATGAACTGTCAAGAAGCGGAAAACCAACATTAAGAATTCATCGTCTGGAATATATACGAGATTGGTTTGTGGAAAAACTTTAACAAAGAGGTGGCTTAGGAAGTGAACATACTTCTTAAGCCTTTTTTATCGAAAAAAAGAATCACAGCAAAGTGTGATTCTAGATCAGTTAGTCGATTTTTTGAATAAAAACGACCTTCAAATAATTAAATTCAGGATATTCACGAGGCACACGGAAATCCTTTGGTAAACCGTATTCCTCTACAATTTTATAGCGTGTACGAGTCTCTTTAAATGCTTGGTCGATAAATCCTTTAAACTTTTTCATACCGAAGCTTGCATTATTTGTAGAAGCCACAATAATACCATTTTTGGCTGTAATCGCAATTGTATCCTTTAGTAATTTTGGATAGTCCTTCGCCGTTGAGAACGTCATTTGCTTTGTACGAGCAAAGCTAGGTGGATCTAAGACAACAAGGTCAAATTTTAATGCGTGACGCTGTGCATATTTAAAATAATGAAAAACGTCCATTACTTTTATATCCTGGGCTTCATAATCAATTTGATTGACGCTAAACTGCTCAATTGTTTTGGCTAAACTGCGCTTCGCAACATCAACACTTGTTGTTTTAATAGCTCCTCCAAGCGCGGCTGCTACTGAAAATGCCCCTGTGTAGGAGAAGGTATTAAGCATATTGGCTGTGTTTGCATAGCGCTCACGAATAGCTAATCGTACTTCCCGTTGATCAAGAAAAATCCCTGTCATCGCACCATCATTTAAATGTACTGCATAGGTCATCCCATTTTCCTTGACCAAAATTGGAAATTCGCCAGGAGTCCCCATAACAAAATCATCCTGTTCCATATATTGGCCTTTACCATCAAATCGTTTTTTCTCATAAATAGCTTGGTAGTTGATGGTTTCAGCAAGCGCCTCATAAACGACTTCTTTCAATGAGTAAATACCCTCGCTATACCAACTCACCATATAGTAGCCATTAAAGAAATCGATCGTTAGGCCACCAATGCCATCACCCTCACCATTGAAAACACGGAAGGCTGTTGTATGTTCATTCTGGAAAAATGCTTCTCGGAGTTGTATGGCTTTTTTGAACTTTTTAATGAAAAAAGCTTTATCGATGGTTTCATTGATATCAGTCGTCAAGACCCAGCCAATCCCTTTATTTTGAATACCGAAGTAACCTGTACCAATAAAACGATTATGGTGATCCATCAGCTTAAGTAGTGTCCCTTGCTCGGAAGGGAGTTGTCGTGCATCCACCGCATCTTTTGAAATTAATGGGTAGCCTTTTTTTAATTGATCAGCAAAAGGCTGCTTTATTTGTAGGGCAATTGTTTGTGTCATGTTGTCATCCTTTAAAAAACGTTTTGCTCTATTATCGCACTGTTTGGACGGGATAGCCAAGCTTATTTCAGGAATTCAGCAATTTTTGCCACTGTTTCGATGGTCGCCTCTTCAAAATAATGCATCTTGCTAAAATAGCTATGAATCAAACCAGACATGGTCATATGCTCTACAGGTACTCCTGCGTCCGCCAGTTTTTGGGCATAACTTAAACCTTCGTCAAAGAGTACATCTGCCTCTGCTGCAATGAGGAGGGTTTTAGGCATATGGCTTACATCCTCAAGTTGTAGAGGAGATACAAATGGATTCGCATAGTTGGATTCCTCTGTATAGTGCTGAGAAAACCATTGCATACCTTTTTTATCGAGGCCGAAATTTTCACCATAAGCCTGATAGGAAACGGTCGTGAAATCTACATTCGTAACGGGATAAATGAGTACTTGTGCTTGCAAAGACGGACCACCCGAAGAAGCAGCTAAGTGGGTCACGACCGTTGCTAAATTTCCGCCGGCACTGTCCCCAGCAACCGTCAACTGAGCAGCATCGCCGCCAAATGCTTTGATATGGTCATGCACCCATACTAAGCTATCGTAGGCATCCTGTAATGGAGTTGGAAAAGGAAATTCTGGAGCCAAACGATAATCTACTGAAACGACAATAGCTTGTGCTTGTTCTGCTAATAGCTGACAGCCAGCATCAACTGACTCTAAATTACCATATACCCAGCCACCACCATGATAATAGACAATAACCGGTAATGGTTGGTGATGAATGGGGATATAGAGTCGTAGTGTAATTTGAGCACCATCACGCACTGTAATTGCTTGTTCTTGTATGGACGCAAGTGTTGGTTTGTGTACGGATTGCCATGGCATAACCGTCCGCATCGCACGAGCTTCCTGTGGTGTGACTTGATAGTAAGGTGTCACACCATGCTGAGCTTGAATATAATGAACAGCTTCTTTTCTTAATGTAGTCATCCTCATCATTCCTTTATCTTGACGTTTATATCTTATATTATAAACTATTCATATAATTTTACTAGGATTTAATTGTAGAAAAAGAAAAATCTTTTATAAAAGAGGTGAAATGATTGAATTGTGTTTATAATAAAAGGGAAGAAAGTATTTGGAGGGACAGTATGATTTCTTTAATTGTGGCACATGATGACAACCATGTAATTGGGTATAATAACGGAATGCCTTGGCATTTACCTGGAGATTTGCAGTATTTTAAAAACAAAACAATGGGCAAGCCAATGATTATGGGCCGAAAAACGTTTGAATCCATTGGTCGTCCACTACCAGGACGTCGTAATATTGTTATTACACGAGATGAAAATTATCGTGCAGAAGGCATTGAAATTGTGACAAGCCTAGAAGAAGCAATAACAATGGCAGGGGATGTACAGGAAATTATGATTATTGGCGGCGAGCAAATTTTCCGTTTATCGATGGAAATAGCAGATCGCTTATATATTACGAAAATCAATCATTCTTTTCAGGGCGATACCTTTTTCCCAAGCTATGAGCAGGATTTTGTAGAGGTTGCTGCTGAACAGCCTGAAACAGCTTCAGAAGGCTATACATTCCAATATCAAATTTTTGAACGTAAATAACATGGAGAGACGCACGGTTTTGCTAGACCGTGCTACTTCTATATTTAGGGGAGATATTGATGCGCAACATAGTATTATCGAGTGGAGAAAATGTTTATGTTGATTGCTTGAGCTGTGCAATCATAAGTGGACAAATCGAGCCCAATGGGGGTGTTCTAATTGAAACGGATTATTTTCACGCCCATCAGGATATAGCTTATCCAATAAAGGGATTAGTTATAGTAGCCTCAAAGCGTCATATTCATTGCTTGGATGAATTAAATAATGACGAAAAACTGGATTACATCCATCTCTTAACAAAAATAAGACAAGCTCAAAGGGAAGTATTGGGCATAGCATACGTTTATTATTTTTACAACGAAGATACGACTCATCATTTCCACATTTGGATGGTGCCCCGCTATGAATGGATGAATGCATTCGGGCGATCCGTTGAATCCTTGAGGCCCGTGTTACTTCATGCCAGGAAAAATATGAATAATGAGGAGCATGAAAAAGAAGTAAGGGACTCGATTAAGCTTTTAAGAGATTCCATAAAAAATCGCTCCTTGTGAAGAAGGGCACTGAAAAAGTCCATCTTTTTTTCATTTGGCACTGTGACTCTACTGTTGTTTTCCGAAGCATTCCGCTCGCTTTCCGCGGGCGAGCGCCGAGTCTCCTCCTACGCTTCGCATCGTGCGGGGTCTCGTCTGTCTCGCTTTCCCGCAGGAGTCGAGCGATGCTTCTGCAAACAACGCAATGTATCATACTATTATTTTAGTCACACTTTCCTTTATCATAAAAGAATGAATATGTAGGTGGAGCCCCAATGATTTCAAATCAGGAACCCTTAATTTAAGTCCATACATGGCAATCTATGATATTGTTGTGCCAAAAGATAACATGCTTCGCCAGGTCAATGAACTTGTTGAATTTTCATTTTTTTTAGAAGAGCTAAAAACAAAATATTGTTTAGATAATGGACGTAATACCATTCCTCCAATTCGCATGATTAAGTACTTATTATTAAAAGCGATGAATGATGTATCAGACGTCGACCTAGTAGTCTTGGATATGGCAACAGAAGATCCAGTGAGACAGAAATAAGGCACTTCCTGTTCAAAATTGAACAAGAAGTGCCTTATTTTTATCTGAAAAAGGTTCGCTTTTATGAAAACATAAGTTTTTCAGTGCCCTCTTATGAAGGGAGCGACTTTTTTTATAAATAGAAGTATACACAAGCGTACATAGAGGCACAGCCAGCTAATACGAAGAGGTGCCATATTGCATGGTTATAAGGGAGAGAGCGCCAAGCATAAAAGATGGCACCAATCGTATAAAACAGACCACCCGCTAGCAATAAAGCAAAGCCGTAAAAGCCTAAGTATAGATAAACGGGCTTAATAGCAAAAATGATTAACCAGCCCATGCCAATATAAAATATTAAAGATAGGACTTCAAAACGATTGATGAAGAAACATTTAAAAAGAACACCTAGGACAGCCAATGTCCAAATAATACATAACAAAGTCAAACCTAATGTGCCACCAACGGCAATTAATAAAAACGGCGTATACGTACCAGCAATTAAAATGTAAATGGACGAGTGGTCCAAAATAGCGAAAAAGTGTTTATATTTTTCTGGCATACTGTGTAGCAGTGTGGACATTAGGAACAGGATGATGACAGAGGTGCCAAAAATACTAAAAGTAGTAATATGTAGAGCATTTCCTGTTTGCACAGCTGTAACCAGTAAAACAACTAGTGCTGGAATACTTGCAAGAAAACCAATACCGTGTGTAATGGCATTCCACAGCTCTTCCTTCCAAGATTTATAGTCAAATGAATCAATCATTTACAACACTCCTTTCGTTCATGTATTTACTATACCCCAATAATTTATATATGAACATTTACATTTGTCATATATTTCATATCAAAAATGTCATAAGGCTGTCATATTCTTTTAGGGGCTTTGATAGACAAGAGTTAAAGGAAACGCTATAGTATCAAAGGTAGCGTTTACATTCTAAAGAAATCAAGGCTTAACCTAATGACAAATGTCATGTTTACATAATGATTCATTAGTCTATATAATAAATTTTAATGAAGTAAAAGGATGTGTCGAAGTGGGACGAATTCATATAGTAACGGACTCAACTTGTGATTTAACTAAAGAAGAAGTAGCACAGCATGGCATACATATCGTGCCATTAACAATTCAAATTGATGGTGAAACATATATAGATGGTGTGGATTTAGAGCCACAACCTTTTTTAGGCTTAATGAAAAATGCTAAAAATTTGCCGAAAAGTTCGCAGCCTGCACCAGGGAAATTTAAGGAATTATATGATGAGTTAGGCAAAGATGGCGATCAAATTATATCCATCCATATGACAGGTGGTATGAGTGGCACGGTGGAGTCAGCACGACAAGCAGCTCAAATGACAGACGCCGATGTGACTGTGATTGACTCACGCTTTATTGCAATTGGTCTAGCTATCCAGCTACGTGAGGCTATAAAAATGCGCGATGCTGGAGCAACGGTTGAGGACATCGTGGCCCGTCTGGATAAAGTACGTGCAAACACACATTTGTATGTGATTGTGGATACCCTTGAGAATCTAATTAAAGGCGGTCGAATTGGTAAAGGAAAGGGCTTTATCGGCTCATTGCTAAACATCAAAGTTATTGCTAACCTAGAGGGTGGCGTTTACAATCCTGTTTCCAAGGTTCGTAGCCATAAACAGGTTGTGAATTACTTATTTAAACAATTCCAAGCAGATACGGCTGGGAAAACAGTTAAAACGGTCGGTATTTCTCATGCAGATGGCCTCATCACAATGGGTAATCCATTAAAAGAGTTAATCGAAGGAACTGGTTTTGATAAAGTTGAAATTGCCTTTACATCCCCAATTATTTCGACACATACTGGACCAGGTGCAATCGGATTTATTTATTTTGCAGAATAATAGTGAGGAGCTACTACATAAGTAAATGTAGTGGCTTTTTTTCATTTTTTACCTTTTAGCTGGATGCTTGTTCGGCATTTGGAAAAGAGGAAATTTGACAACAACACAAAATTATGGAGAACAGAGGGTAAGTCACTTTTCATTAGGGTATGAACTATTCTATAATAGAAGGTACAGAAAGGGATGGAAGGTGGTCAAATGGACATTTGGCGATTTATGTTGTCATGTTTGATCGTCTTAGTACTAAGTGGTTGTGCAATATCAATCGATGAGCCGAATCCGCAAGCAGAGCCTGACGGCGAGCAAGCAGAAACGGAGCAAGATATGACGCAGGATGAGCAACAAACAGTAGAAGAGGAAAAAACCTCCAAGAATATGCTGACGCAAATTTTTGAACATTTTTTTGAGCCATCAGCAGAGGATTTATCGCAAATTGATGAAGAAAATGCAAAGCAACTGCATTACTTGGCACTGGGAGATTCATTAACAGATGGTGTCGGTGATGAGTATAGTCAAGACGGTTATGTAGGAAGATTAGCAGATTCATTGCTTACGTGGCCTTCGATTTCCGAGGTGGATGTTGATAATCGTGGCAAACGGGGCAGACGTAGTGATCAGCTACTAAAATTAGTGAAAAAAGGGCATTATGATGAAGAGTTGCAGCAAGCGCAGCTCATTTCTTTAACAATGGGTGGCAATGATGTCATGAAAGTGGTTAAACAGGATTTGTTTAATCTGAAGCGTGACGCATTCGATAAAGAATTGCGGACCTATAAGCAGCGCTATAGCAAAATCGTGGAAGGAATTCGTGCAAAAAATCCGACAGTGCCTATCCTACTCATTGGATTCTACAATCCATTTTCGATTGTGACCAATGAGGCGAATGAATTCGATACAATTATCACAGAATGGAATAATGTGATTGAGGAAGTAGCGAGCGAAGATTCCAATGCATGCTACGTATCGGTGGAGGATTTATTTGATTCAAATGAAGAGCTCGTCTATCATACAGATTTTTTCCACCCCAATGCAAAGGGATATGAAAAAATGACAGAACGTATACTAGCAGCAATGGAGCAGTGTGGTATGGAAGAAAAGATTAACAAGGCAATAGGCTTCGAGGAGTGACAAAATGAATAAATGGAAAGTCGCGTTTTTCGCCTTAGCAGGCACAGTGCTTTTTGCAATCCTCCTCGTCGTTTTTTTAGCAACTAGACCAGTAGATGGAGTCGATGTTGCGAAGAGTTCAGCAGGTGAAAGTGAAAGCAAAGGGAATGTACTCGTGGTGCAAACCACAACAAAGGAATTAGAATCGATTTCCAAAAAATATTTAAAGGATGCAGCAAAAGGCTCGCCTTTACCACTTGATTTTACAATCGGCGATGATATTCAATTACGAAGCACACTTACCGTGTTTTATACGGAAATCCCGATTTCCATGAATTTTGATCCAATTGTGGATGACAAGGGCAATATTATTTTAAAGCAGACGGGAATGAATGTCGGGCTATTAAACATTCCGCCGGAGACGACCATGAAAATTATGCGGGATTCGGTGGAATTCCCTTCTTGGATTACCGTGAACCCCAATAAAGCAGAAATCTATATTGATTTATCGCGAATTAACATAGCATCAGGATCACGTGTCCGTGCTAAAGAATTAGACTTACCAAATGACAAAATTTTATTAGAAATTATTGTTCCTGGTGAATAAGGAGTGAAATGAATGGCAAAGCAATATGCAACATTTGCAGGAGGCTGTTTTTGGTGTATGGTCAAGCCATTTGACGAAACACCTGGCATTGAGTCGGTGCTATCAGGCTATACAGGTGGACATGTTGTCAATCCAACTTATGAGCAAGTGTGCTCAGAAACTACCGGACATGTAGAAGCCGTGCAAATCGTATACGATGATGACCTTTATAGTTATGAGCAACTACTATCCATCTATTGGACCTTAATAGACCCGACAGATGCAGGAGGCCAATTTTACGATCGTGGCGAATCCTACACAACAGCCATTTACTATCATAATGAAGAACAACGTCAACTAGCAGAGCGTTCAAAGGCTGATTTAGAAGCCTCTGGAAAATTTGATAAACCGATCATGGTGAAAATCTTACCTGCTAGCACATTTTACCCGGCTGAGGACTATCACCAATATTATTATAAGAAAAATCCAATGCACTATGAACGCTATTCGGTTGGAAGTGGTCGCCGAGCGTTTCAAGAGCATCACTGGGGGAACAAACATGAATAAAGAACAACGTTTAAAAGAACTCACAGACATGCAATATTATGTGACACAGGAAAATGGGACAGAACCACCATTTCGTAATGAGTTTGATGAGCATTTTGAAGAGGGCATCTATGTAGATATCGTCTCTGGGAAACCACTATTCAGCTCATTGGATAAATACAACTCAGGCTGTGGCTGGCCAGCATTTACAAAGCCCATCCAAAAAGAAGAAGTAACTGAACACTTCGACACTTCCCACGGTATGCGTCGGGTAGAGGTACGCAGTAAAGAAGCAGACTCCCATCTAGGACATGTCTTCCCAGACGGCCCAAGTGAACTAGGAGGCTTACGCTACTGCATTAACTCAGCATCCCTACGTTTCGTAGCAAAAGAAGATTTAGAAAAAGAAGGCTACGGCCAATTCCTATCATTATTCAAATAAAATATCATCCTAGCAAGAGCGACCTTGCTAGGTTTTTTTGTGCATTAACTAAGTAGAGGATAGAATGTGTGAAGTGAGGATAGAACGAGCGGATAGCACCTCTGACCTTGGCTGATTCACACCTCGCCATATTGAAGCATCTCCTCCTCAAAAAATAAGAAGGAATCCTTTCATTGGAAGGATTCCCTCTTAAATTTACAATAACGTTTAGAAAAAACTTAAACTTTAAATGCTCCTACTAGATTTCGCAGGCTGTCAGCTTGTTGAGCAAGCTCAGTGGCAGCCGCGTTGATTTCCTGCATGGAAGCGGAGCCCTGCGTGGCAGCGGCTGCGGATGTTACGGTGTTAGCCGCGGACTGCTCAGCATAGGCATTGACGTGAATGAAGTCGCTCGCTACGGCATTGCTAAAGTCAAGTGTAGATGCAATTTTATCCACCATGGCTGCAATTATCGTTGTTGTTTCTTGTGTATGCGATAAAATGTTGGCCAAAGATTGATTGGTTTCATTGGTTACTTCTACGCCTCGAATGACCGTAGTGACTCCTTCATGGTTTTGAGCAATAATAGATGTAACTTCATCTTGGATAGATGTCACGATAGCAGTTACTTCCTTGGCAGCACTTTGGGATTGCTCAGCTAGTTTTCGAACTTCATCCGCTACCACGGCAAAGCCTCGACCATGCTCGCCAGCTCGAGCCGCTTCAATCGCTGCATTTAAAGCTAGTAGATTTGTTTGCTCGGAAATGGCTGTAATGGTACCAATGATTGATGTAATGTCGGCAGATTTACGACCTAAAGCCTCGACCGTGGATGTTGTGGAAGCCATAGTTTCTTCGATTGATTGCATAACAAGCGAAGATTGCTCCACAGAAAGGCTTCCTTCATCGGCTGCTTGCTGCATGGCTATAGAGGCACGATGTACGGCACTGGCTTGTTCGTTCAATTGATGCATAGAGTGCTCTAAATCACTCATTTTTTGTTGTGCACTATTCATACTAGAAATGGTATTATCACTATCGCTTGCAATATCTGCAGTCGCATCCGCAATATCTTGAATGGTACGAGCATTTTCATCTGCTAGCGACATGAGCTCCTGACTACTGCTTGATACATGATCAGCCAGTTCACTTACACGTCGAATTAAATTGGAAATGGATTCAATCAACGTATTTGTGGAAGCAGCAATAATGGAAAATTCATCATGATTTCGCACTTTCACACGCCTCGTCAAATCGCCTCCTGCCTGAGCAATATCAAGGATGGAGTCATTAATCGCTTGTGTATTACGTTTCAAAGATTTAAAGAGCATAAAACCAAACATAACAATGGCTAAAAACCCTATAATAGATACGATAAAGAATGTAGTGATCGAAAGGTTTACTTGTTGATTAAGCTTGTCTAATTTAGCTTTATTCGATTCATCCATTACAATATTTATGGATTCAATATTATTATCAATATGGGTTTTCATTGTTTCCCCAGTAGCCCCCATCATAAGCTTACGGGCCTGCTCAAGACCAAGTTCATCACGCATAGTCATCACTTTTTTTGAATAATCCAAGTAATTTCTATAATACTGGTCAATAGCCTGTATATGACCAAGCTCAACTTCCCGATCCTGAAATTGTTCATTTAAAGCCGTTAATTTTTTATTAATAGTATCAATTTTCAAATGATATGAAGTAGAATAAATGCCATTACCTGTAATTAAGTAACTTTGTTCCAAATTCGTCAGCCTTGCAATCTCATACGCAAGTTGATTTACTGTTAACTGCTCTAAGACATTCTTCTTAGTGAAATCCTCCATCTCCTGCTGAAGCTTCTGTATATTGACATAAGACAATATACCCATTACACCATTAATTACAATAAGAAGTGCGAACATCATAAGCACTTTTCCTCTAATTAAATGGTAAAAACGTTGTCGTTTTACTCTATTAGGACGGGGATTGATCCCGTTTTTCTCTTGTATAGAAGCTTTCTTTCTCTTAAAAAAGCTAAAAGTGAAGAGAGTCGGGCGTTTTTTTGCTGCATCATGAATATTCTTAGTCTTTTTCATCGCATCACCTTCCTAATTTTTAGTAATCGATTTCCATTTTATCTTATTTTACTAGATATTTCTATTATTTTTTCTAAAAATTTAAATTTTTCTGATAGCTATAGCTGTGACAAAAGTCAGGATTGTCCAAGAAAATAGTGCTAAAACCTTGGATAGGTAATATATCTTAGTAGTGGAAATTATGACGAATAACGGTTTTTCTGATACACTATCGAAAAGTAAATGCAAGAAAAGGGGAAATTGTGTGATGAAAAAAAGTTTTTATTTATATGTCCTAACATTTCGGGGAGGCGACTGGTCAGACCCTAAGGTACGGTTTGCAGAGGAAATGTTTCATGAGCATAATTTTCCAAAGCAAAGCACAGACTTTAACGAACTATCCAACTACATTGAATCCTTTGCTACAGAAAATTTAACAATTGAAGCTTTTGATCATTTGTGGGAATTATATGAGGGACAGGCATAATTGTACGAAAACTATAAATAATTTTTTAGTTGCTAGACGTCTAGCATTGCGTAAATGACAGAAACACAGTATTATTTATAGTGATAACTGACAGAAAAGAGGGATTGCAGTATGAGTGTTCATATTAATGCAAAAAAAGGTGAAATCGCTGACACAATTTTACTTCCAGGAGATCCACTTCGTGCAAAATACATCGCGGAAACATTTTTAGAGGATGTAACTTGCTACAACGAGGTACGTAATATGTTTGGTTATACGGGTACGTATAAAGGCAAACGTATTTCAGTACAAGGAACTGGTATGGGTGTGCCATCTATTTCAATCTATGCGACAGAATTAATGCAAGAATATGATGTTCAAAAATTAATCCGTGTAGGTACTTGTGGTGCAATTCAAAAAGATGTGAAAGTGCGTGACGTGATTTTAGCACAAGCAGCAACATCTGATACACGTATGAACCAAATCATTTGGGGTGGAGCTATCGACTTCGCACCAATCGCAGACTTTGACCTATTATTGAAAGCGTATAACGCAGGGAAAGATGCTGGACTTAACTTACAAGTAGGGAATATCTTCACAGCAGATTTATTCTACTCAGATGAGCATCAAAATGAAAAATTAGCACAATACGGTGTACTAGCTGTAGAAATGGAATCAGCAGCTCTTTACACATTAGCCGCTAAATTTGGCCGTAAAGCACTTTCTGTTCTAACAGTAAGTGACCACATCATTACAGGTGAAGTAACAACTTCAGAAGAACGTCAAACAACATTCAACGACATGATGGTTGTCGCATTAGAGGCAGCTATTCAAGACTAGTTGATATAACAGCGTTTTCAACATGTATGAAATACCTTAATAAAAGCAACCGACCAAAAAACGACCATTTTTGTAAAATGGAGTTAAAGTAGTCGGTTGCTTTTTCTTTATCTTTCATAGTTAAGTGACTATAGGTATTAACTCCACTCTTCCTCTTTATCTTGTGCTACAATTTTTAATTCATTAACATTCTTTAATCTCATCTGATATATATTTTATCTTCTCAAGTCTCTCAACTACGTAAACGTATTTTAGTTGAGTAGCTGTTGTGAATACACTCGGTAGGTCTTCATCTATACCATTGAATTTTTCGTATGCTAATGCAAGATTGTTATAGTCTTGTTGTACTTCGTTTGCTTTTCCTTCTGTTTTAGTAATTAAAGGATCGAAATCGCCATTCATTACTATTTGAATATATTCTTTTTCGTCTGCTGAAATTTCACGACTATAGGCTCCTACTATTTACACTCCTGTTTTTCTTCACCACATGCAGCTAAACAGGAGTGTAAAAGATGGGTGAAGGTTGTTCTTTGCGGGTTGAGACTAATCAATTGGATGGAATTTTTTTATGTTGCTATTTCAAAATTTATGCTGGATGATAACAGGAATATAGAGGATGAGGTTAAGTTCGGAACGGGGATTAAGTATGGAAGAAATGAAAGAATTTCATCAAGTGCTGGGTGAGGCGATTGACCATCAAAAAGAAAGAGTCGCGTTGCCATAAGTAAAAATGAAAGGGCTAAAAAATAACTAAAGGTATAAAGAGTGCACTTCTTTATACCTTTAGTCCACAATAAGAGCCTGTTAATAAGGCTCACACGTTTTTAAGCATAGATTTATAAAATTAAAGAATTTGCGTTAATTCTGAATTTACAAATCGTTGGGCATCGATAATTACACCTGAAGCTGTTCGACCGTACACACTGTATAATCCTCCAGTTTGATTAGGAACAATTTCAACCTCATATTGAGCAGAACCACTCACACTTGGAGTTACAAATGTAGAAGCGTTGGCATTAGCAGCAAAAGGAGTTGTTGATAATAACTGTCTCGTGCCGTTTAGTCTGAAAACCCTTACTACTCCTGTTAATAAACCTCCAGTAAGATTAAGAACTTTGATACGAACGCTAGAGGCATTAGCTGGTAGATTTCCTGTATTTTCAATTGGACCAGTAGTTAAAGGCATGTAATTTTCACCTCCTTTTAACTTAAGATTAATAATCTGCAGATTACATTTTCATAATATGCATTACGCTTCTACATTCTATAGACTTATTAATCAAGTTTCTTTAAAAACAAAGGTAAAGTGTGAATTGTTTAGTAGAAAATGTATTATTAGTGAATCTATAAACATAGGTGAATCCATATAAAAAGACAAAATACCCTAGTAGTTGCAAAATATAATATGGAGAGATCAAAAGAAAACGGACATATTGAGGAATAAACAAAATAGAGCGATTAAAATACATCGCTCTATAAGCCTATTATGTATGTATGCTTTAAAGAAATTACTGGCTTCTTTCGAGTTCGTCGATACGTTTTTCTAATTTTTTGATTTTAGAATCAGCTGAAATAGCAAAGACAAATGACAAACAAGCAAAAGAAAAAGCCATAAGTGCAAAAGAGTCCATTTAAATACCTCCTATTATAAAGAAAAAGTGTTGTAATTAATTTACGGATGCAAATGGAAAAGGTTTCAAATTTACGATTGAAAAAGAGAAAGCTTCAGCGTCTTCACACGCTACAGCTCGAATTGAGATACAAAGGTTACCACCATCAAAAAAATGCGAGCAGAAATGGTTATAGGGGCAAAAACAGCACAGTACGGAATCGGGGTTACTTGACTAAAGGCAACTGGTGGCATAAGCAAACCACTTATGATGCGATGAATAAGATAGTGGTGAAATGGTAAATATCTTTTTGAAATACAGAAGCAATCCTACAAGTTCTGGGGCAATTAAAAAGAGACCACCTTTTTACTGGCAGTCTCCTTTAAAAGCAGTCGACTTTCGGTGACCAAAAGCGACCAACCTCTTATATTTAGTTAACGTAATAAAAAGGTAAACAATTTTAGTTGTATTTTAAAGGTAGAATGTTGTTAAATCAACATTCATGAAGTATCCTGTTCTTTAAAAAAGTACAAGTAATTCAACGACATGATGGTTGTCGCATTAGAGCCAGCTATTCAAGACTAATATCGTAATTTGTGAAGCAACCGACAAATGTTAGTCGGTTGTTTTTCTTTTTTTTCTTAGTGAAAATCCAAGGGCCACCTGGCTGTAAAGGACCCTTGGGTGATTGACAAAAGAAGTTATAGTTATCTCTTATCACTAATGATTAGCAATCTTCTTTTTGCATGAATGTTGCGCCAACAATGATGAGTAGAATGAATAGAATCACGATTAAGACAAATGTTGAACTATTACCTTTGCCATGGTCCATGCAGTAGCCCATGTTATACTCATTACCATAACCGCTGTAACAGCAATTGTAATTACCTACACTACCATAATATCCTGCATTTCCTACGTTTCCGTAATATCCCATGAAAACCTCTCCTTTCTTCAATTTATAGTATGTAATTTGTCATTGAAGGGAGTGGGGTATTCGTCTAATGTCAGCTAAAAAAGAGTCACGGATAGAATAAGGTCTATCCTGGATACATAAATAAACGCCAATGTACTCCAATTTGAGGTACTATAAAATTAGCAAAAGAAAAGGAGAAATAAAAAATGTTTACCTTTCATAAAAATGATAGGACATTCGTGGAAATCGAAAAGGATATTATGAACTCAAATCAGGCATATAATTTAATCGCCTATGATCAAAAGGTTCTTGGGAATGAGGATATTCTAGCTATACATGAAGAAACAGAAGAATTACAGGTTGAAAGATACTTGGTAAAAAAAGGGGATGACTTTCTAGCTATTTTGGATTATGGCATGTTAAGCCCTCGTCATCAAAAACCTTGGATCAGTCTATTGGCGGTCCATAAAAAATATCAAGGTTTAGGATATGCCAAAAAAATATACATGATGTACGAGGAATTAATGAGAAGTCAACGAGCAAACTGTATTCATATCGCAGTACATTCTACTAATAAAGGCGCTGTCAACTTCTGGACTTCGCTTGGTTTTATACAGTTTGACGAGAGAATTTACGAAGATAAAGTTATCCTAAGCTTTGAGAAGATTTTAATTTAAGCATTCTAACTTTACTCCTGTTTATTTTTAAAGAAGTAAAATATAAACAGGAGTGGTATATATTAAAATTTTTTGAATACACCGACGAGAAGTATAACCAGCCCAATGAGAAATAAAAAGGGGAACAAGATGACCATGAGTCCTACTGCTGCAAAACCGTCGCCTTCTTTTATGCCATACAAAATAGAAACCACCCAGGCAAACAGTGGTGCTATGACTACCATTAAAGTGATTCCCCAAATAATGAATGTTGTTTTCTTCGATTTACCCAGACATATAATGAAAACAATAGATACGATTAACACCAAAGCAATAACAACTACGCCAATCGCCAATTTCAACCCTCCCAATCTGTAGTTAAAGGCTGCTAATTCATTTGGGTGCTTTTATGCATCCCATAATAGTTCTATTACTTTATTGACATCATCCCATTCATAAACTAGCTCCTCTACTACTTTGCCCCCAATATTGATGTCTAGGCTTGTTAAAAGCTTTGCGCCAAAATGTTCGTAGAAATATTTTGATGTATTGTCAGCCAACACCTCTACATATATTTTGGAATAGTTTTTCTGCTGAAAGAAAAGAAATAGTTCTTTCAATAAAAGCCTACCTAGACCTTTCCCTTGATAGGCTTCTAGGAGATAGAGTGTTTCTAAATAAATGGAATTGGGAATAGGTGCTGTTTCCCTCTGACTCGCAGAAGAAAAGCCAATAATATCTCCGTCGTCATTTTCAGCTACAAGTATAAATTTAGTAAGATCTTCGAGATGACGTTCCCATAAAAGTGTTCGTTGTGTATAAGATAATTTTTCTAAAAATTCATCTGGAATTATATCTTTATAGGTTGTTCTCCAACTATCGACATGTACTGTCCCAATACCTGTAGCATCTTCGACGATTGCCTTTCTAATTTTCATTATGAACCCTCCCATAATCTATCTTTTAAGTAATATAACATACCATTATTTGGATGGATAATATAAAATAGGAGATACGTATCGTGCAAATTAGTGCAGAAACCTACAAACACCGCAATCATTCGTTATTTCTTGGTACAAGAATAAGAAACACTTACATATCACTTATGAAATAGGAGGTTTACCATGAGTAGCAGCTATCAGGTAAGAGACAGCTATTTTATGATTGTTGATCCACTTTCAGTGATTATGATCGGCATGACTTTTTTATTTCTACTAATGTTTGTTTTAGTGTTGTGGAAAAAAAGAAACAACGTATAACATGCCTCGACTATATCCTTATTAAGGGAGTAGGGATAATTCATCCATCCCAACGCTTTTATGAAATAAAACAAGGTCTATCTGTATAACCATAATAGAAAGGTAGAGTGCATTGGAAATTATTCAATCTTATCCTATTCAACCCGCAGTGAAAGTATTATTATCCTATGCCACATCCAAAGCAAAGGTGGATCAGGCATATGATTTGTATGTACATTCCCTGGCATGGAAATTATATGGCTATTACATGGATCAAGAACTTGTTGGCTGTATAGGAATTGAAATAGGTGATGCACATCCGTGTGTCATTAAACATATAGCCGTATCGCCAGCGCATCGTGGGAAAGGAATTGGGCGTAGGATGGTTCAGTCTATTCACCATCATCATTCATTTTCTTCCATTTATGCCGAAACGGATAGAGATGCTGTGATTTTTTATAAAAAGATAGGATTTCACATGACAAGTTTAGGAGAAAAATACCCAGGTGTGGAGCGGTTTGCCTGCCTATTAACGGGTCCTACATTTTAGCATACAGCTTTCAATTAAATACATCATAAATTATCCATCTACATAGGGAAGAAAGGAGCGGCATCTATTAAAAATTTTCGGAGTGTTAGTAATTGGTCCCTTTACCTTATCCTTAAGAGAGAACAATGTGAAACGTCATCGTTATGGGGAAATTTATGGTGCGGTAGTGAACAGTTATTTAAAAAAATTTAATTAAATTAGGAGAAAATGGATGAATACAAATTTAGATAACATCATACTGGACATTCAACAGAAGATTAATTTTTCAGGTACCGTGCTTGTAGAGAATCCAAAGCAGGGTATCGTAGTCAACCAAAGTTTTGGGTATGCAAATCGTTCTGAGGAAATCAAAAATCATGCAAAAACTCGTTTTGGTATTGCCTCTGGCTGTAAGATTTTTACTGCAATAGCTATTTGTCAGCTAATAGAACAAGAAGAACTTTCTTTTGACACTAAACTATGTGAATGTCTCAATCAGTCATTTCCACATTTTGATAAGGAAATAACGATTAATCATTTACTGACGCATACATCAGGGATATCAGATTATTTTGATGAGGAGGAAATGGATGATTTTGAAGAGTTGTGGATTGAAAATCCAATGTATCAGCTTCGAACATTGAGTGATTTTTTACCTTTATTCCAAAATCGTCCTATGAAATATCAAGTAGGTGCTAGATTTCACTACAATAATGCAGGTTATATTTTATTAGGATTAATTGTTGAGCATATATCAGGTATGGTCTTTTCAGATTACATTCAACAATTTATTTTTGATCGTGTAAAGATGACGGAATCTGGCTATTTCTCATTGGACGCTCTACCTTCTAACACGGCCTTAGGCTATATCGACAATGCAGATGGTACATGGAAAACAAATATCTACTCATTACCTGTCAAAGGTGGTTCTGATGGGGGAGCATTTGTCACAGTAGGTGATATGGCGAAGTTATGGGATGCTCTGATGAACTTTGAACTACTAAATGAAGCTTTAACGAAGCAACTTCTATTAGCACATGTAGAAATGAGTGAAAGTAGTGGTTATGGACATGGCATCTGGATTAAGAAAAATAGTCATCAATCTATTTTGAAATATCATGTTATGGGGTACGATCCTGGAGTATGCTTCCACTCGGCATATTATCCAGAATCCTCTTTCAAGGTAGTGATCTGTTCCAATCAATCAAATGGAGCAATCGATATGATGAGAGGGATAGAAGAGGGGTTATTTTTAATTTAAGAACTTTGAATTGTACGTAGTCCCTAACAAATCTAAGGGGAAAACCGATTTTGTTTTTTTAGTTTTTTCTGCTTATATGTAATATAAGAGGTTTTCAAGGAAGCATAACTACCAATAGCTGCATAGCCATAAAACCAGCCCATAAACAAGCCAGCTAACAGGTGGTGGCGATGGCTGATGAAGACGGAAATAAGTAAGCCGATAACTAAAGCGATGAAGGGAACCCAAAAAGGTTTAATATGGCATAGCTTTTTCATCAACTGTGTTAGCATCATCACCACTGGAACAGCGATGACGGCATCCCAAAAGTTCGTATGTATTAGTGGGAAATGTTCCATTTATTTTTCACCTCGATTAGAACTATTTACAACTATTATTTGCTGTGAAAATTATTTTATACTCAAAAATTAAGAGCATTTTCTAGGAGGTAACAAATGAAATTTGTCCTTATATTTGGTCCTCAAGCTGTTGGGAAAATGACAGTTGGGCAGGAATTAGCCAAAATAACTAATTTAAAGCTATTTCATAATCATATGACAATTGATTTAGTTAGTCATTTCTTTGACTACGGTACGAAAGAGGGGAAGAGATTAGTCAATTTATTTCGACAGGAGATTTTCAAAGAAGTTTCAGCTAGTCATTTATATGGATTAATTTTCACATTTGTTTGGGCGTTCGATGTTCAAGACGATTGGGATTATGTAAAGGGGGTTACTGAGCTTTTTGAATCCAAAGGGGGCAAGGTATACTATGTAGAGCTTGAGGCTGCTTTAGAAGAAAGACTGCATCGCAATAAAGGCTCGAATAGACTGAAGCATAAGCCTTCAAAAAGGGACCTTATTTGGTCTGAAAATGACTTGTTAACCTCAATAGAGAAAAACAGATTGAACTCTTTAGAGGACGAAATCCAATTCCCAAACTATATAAAGATAAACAGCACAAATTTAAGTGCGGAAGATGTAGCAAAAATAGTCCAAGAGCAATTTCACTTATAAAAAAAAACGCTTGGCTCCCAAGCGTTTTTTATTCAGGAGAACCCTGTCTTTTAACTTTAATGATTTCTGAAAACGTTTTGCGTCCTGGATTTATTTGCTGAACATCAATAGATATTTTACGAATAGAGTTCTCTTGTAAAGGGATTTTTCCTTCTTTTTCTATTTTTCTCCATGCTTTGACGTTATCTCGATAGAGTACCTCTGATAATCGAAAAATATCTACATCTAATTTTAATCCCTCCGTATAGGTTTCTCTGATTTCCTTTTTCACTTCCTGAATAATTTGCTTTTTCAATTCCTTTTCGCTGACTTTCCCTTTAAAGCCTTGGACGGTTGCATGAAGTTTTAATTCCACATCAAAATAAACATCCTCTTTATTTACAATAGGTATTTTTTCTACTTGTAATTTATTAATACTAACGGTCAACTCCTCGTTACCGTCAGTTCTTAATTTAAAGGTGATTTCACCTCGGTTTGTGTAATTATGCATCCATTGATTACCTCTAGCAGCCTCGTCCTTCAAAAAACCTTTTACGCCGTCTTTCGACAAAATACCGACACCTGAAAAATACGTTTCTTCTACCTTTTCATCGACCGTTTGCCAATCTTTTTTGATGGAGACATAAGGTACAGTCACTTCGTGGTTTGGCTCATTTAACCCAATAACGATTTCTCGTAAATTTTTTGGTTCAATAAACGTTTCTTGTTCTGTTGGGTTGATTGGGTTACTTAGTTTTGAAGAAGACAGTGAATTTTTTAATATTGGTGAGACAAGGAGGACATCGTTCACTGATTCCTTTGTACAATACATCCAAATTTGATATCTTGTATCTCGAAAGCGAATAAACGTATCAATAACTGGGATAAACCGCTCATTTTCCATGGCTCTCTCTGAGAAGATAATATATCTCATATGCCCCCAAAAAATTTGCTGGTCAGACGATCGGTACAATTTGTAGATAGCTTCTTCTATGGTTTTTCCCTTGGCATGACCAATTTCAGCAGGTTCAGTATTTGACCTGGGTTGAATGGATTTAGCGACATCTGCAAAATTAATAATTTGTAAATAGACCTCATATTCATCATTAACGTAATCAACACCGACTGCATTGATATAGTACATTCTTTGTGGCTCTGTAATATCCCAGCAACCTGCGAGCAGGGTTGTAAGAAAAATCATCACTATAAATTTGAAGGTTGTTTTCATGGTTTCTCCACTCTCAAGTAGCTATTTTATAATAATAGCTTGGACAAAAGGTGGTGTTTTTATAAAAAAAAGTAGGGTAATTCAATATGTTTTAATTGTCTATTAAACCTTGGGGTAAAATAAATCGAAGAAGATGAAAAAAATATTTTTTTATTTGTAACTTTTTTAAACGATATACGCCTAATTCATTAGTAGAATACAAAAAACTAAAGCAAGGTAGTAAAATTCACTTTTCACAAGATGACCAGGGCTCACTGACGAGCACCTGGTCATTTTGTGTTTATAGAAAAAAGGACATGAGCTCTTTTCATGTCCTCAATCCTTTAATCGTTAAGCATTGCTTTTAATGTTCGTTTTTGCCAGCCTAGCTTGAAGTAGGTATATTGCATAATGAAATGTACACAGAAGGTAATTGGGTAGGCGAGCCATACACCATTTAAGTCTAATGAAGTGTGGTGGGATAATAGGAACGCTAACGGTACCTGAACTACCCAAATAGTAATAACTAAGAAAATTGTAGGCCATAAAACGACGCCTGTTGCACGCATCGTAGCTGAAACCGTTTGTGTATGACCGAAAATTAAATAACTCCAAAAGGCGATATATAAATAATTTTTGGCAATGAGTACAGTATCATGTGAATCGATAAAAAAGGCCAAAATTGGCTCAGCAAATAGATACATGATAAGTATAATCGCACCACCTAAAAGATAGTTAATACGAACACCCATTTGGCGAATTTTTTTAATCATTTCTGTAGAATTCGCTCCTAATGCTTGAGCGACAAATACAGATGTGGCAATAGCAATACTCATCGCAGGTACCTGTGCATAACTAGCCACCTGATTCACAACACCATAAGCTGCAGTTGCATTGGAGCCATAAACGTTAACAAAGCCTATGACAGCTATTTCTGCCACAGATATAGCAACCATACTAATACTAGATGGAATCGCTAGCTTTAATAATGAAGCTAAAATATCTTTCTTTAATTTAAAATGCTGTAAAATAGATTTGTCTAAACGGAGTAAATGCTTGGTTTTATGCAAATATGCCAGTAACAGAATCATTGTTACTAGGTTTGATAACACAGACGCATAAGCAGCGCCATTTAAGCCAAATGCAGGCAGGCCAAACCAACCGAACAGTAATGGAGGAAGGAAGGCGATATTTAACACAACACTGATTACTAAAAATAGGAATGGTGTTTTCGAATCACCAACTCCACGCATAAAGGTTGTATACACCATATACCAGAACATAATTGGTAACGTGAAGAATAAAATTTGGGCATAGCTAATACTCATATCTAATATATTAGCCGGTGTTTGCATAAAACGTAAAATCCATTCAATAAAAAAGCCACCAAAGATTGCCACAACAATGGATAAAATCGTTGTGAAGGCGAGCGTTACACCAACAACCTCCTTCATCCTAGCATGATTACCAGCCCCGAAGGTTTGCCCCACTAAGATGGAGCTACCTGATCCAATACCAATGGCAAATGCCATTAAAAAGAAGAAAAATGGAAAAAAGGCTGAAATCGCTGCTAATGCATCGACACCCAAATTACGCCCCACTAAAAACATGGCAAAAACCTGCCCAACGGATTGTAGGACATTTGCCAACATAACCGGAATTAAAAAATTTAAAAAGGCCTTCCGAAGCTTTTGATCGTCTTGTAACATTTGTGCATTCATCATTATGTTCCTCTTGAGTTTTAATAACCCATTTCTTTTAAGATTCGTGACAATGTGCGTAGTCGTTCACCGATTAGCTCACCATCATTATTTAACGCTTGCTGAAAGAGCTGAATATCTTCATGGATTTGCTCATTTTCTGTACAAACCTCCACAGTCATGGCATCGCCCTGTAAGCCTACACGCTTAATCACGGGGTTTTCTTCATCATATAAATGCTCATAGCGATAGGCCTCTTTAAAATGAAGTTGCGCCTCACAGACTAAAATAGCAAGGTCAAGCACACGATGTAGGGGAAGCTCTTCTGATTGACGCGACCATTTGCCACCTGTATGACGCCAAACCTTTGCTGAAATATCCACCTTGCCTCTGTCATTCCACTGAGCTAAGCCGAGAGAAAGCCCTTGAGCATCAGTTTGATAGGCGGTACGTCCATCGATATTGGCATAGTTTTCGGCAACAATTACGGGTTTATGTTTTAAATGTGTGGGGATGTTCATGAAAAAAACTCCTTATCATTTGGATTTAGTAATTTACTAAATTACTGCTTTAGTAAATTTAGCATTTGCGACTTCATAAGTCAATCTTTAGTGGAAATAAACTTTATTGCATTGGCTAGCGACAAATTGACGGTGATGAAGCTAATTGTGATTCTACGTTTTCCCTTCTTTTTTGAATCATATGGAGATGGACGATTTATGCTGCTAGGCATTAGTAAATAGAATGATAACGAAGTATTTATAAAGGGAAGGAGTATGTACAAGTGTAGGTGTAGGGAAATACATATTTTAAAAAGTATGCTGAATGTTCTGGACTATGTCTTGTAGATTATAGCAAACTTCAATTTCGTCGGTCTTCTTCACTTGTGTTCGAGGGAAGCATTTAGATGATAATCAAAAAGTTCTTAATAGAATGTTTAGATAAGCTGTAACTTTTTCAGGATGAAAACAACTACTGTAATAGTAGGATACAAAACTAAAGCAAAGTAGTAAGCTTCACTTTTTCACAAAAGGACCAGGCTTCCCAACATAGTGGGTATCCTGGTCCTTTTATGTTGAGAGAAAATTGCCTGTAATTTGGTGCAATTTCATGGTAGTATGGAATAAAAATTTAGGAATTTCTTACAAAAATATAGATGGGACTATTTTTTACTAAAAAGGGGGGAATGAGATTGGAAGTAGTATACTTTGCAGGTGGTTGCTTATGGGGAGTTCAAGCTTTTATAAAAACGTTACCAGGCGTTGTGTTTACAGAGGCAGGAAGAGCCAACGGAACAAGTTTTACACTTGAGAGTGATTACGATGGGTATGCCGAATGTGTAAAAACAGGATTTGATCCGTCCGTTGTATCCATCAGGGAATTAATGGGGTATTTTTTTGAAATGATTGATCCTTACAGTTTGAATAAACAAGGACAGGATGTAGGCGAGAAATACAGAACTGGCGTTTATAGTGAAAATCCGGAACACTTACTTGAGGCACAGGCGTTTCTTTGTAAGAGAAATGATTATGATTTGATTGTTGTTGAAGTATTACCTCTGACAAATTATGTAAGAAGCGCAGAGGAACATCAAGATAGGTTAGCGAGATGTCCAAACGATTATTGTCATATTCCAGTAGAACTATTAAATAAGTATCAGTAAGAGAGATTATTATTTTAGGAGGAAATAATTGACAAACACTTATGTGAATTGGGGAGAATCCATCGTTAAATTAACTTGGGAAAAAAATAACTTATTGCCCCCACATCATCTAATAACAAGTGTTCACGGCTTTTGTTTTCAAGGGGATCAATTAGTATTGGTGGATGTAAATCATCGAGGATGGGATTTTCCAGGAGGACATATTGAACCGGGTGAAAGCCCAGAGGATTGCTTAAAACGGGAAGCACTGGAAGAGGGCTATGTGGAAGGGGAATGTAAGTTGATAGGGCATATTATCGTTGACCATAGTGAAAATCCATTATGGACAAAAAATAGTCCCTACCCTAAAATTGGCTATCAACTATTCTACAAAATGACGATAACAAATCTGCTCCCATTTGGGGGAGAATTTGAATCTGCTCAACGTATGTTTGTAAATCCGAATGATATTGCTTTTTATTATCACAAATGGAATATTCTTTATAAGGAAATATTGGATTGTGCACTACAGCAAAGACCTTCAAAACAGTAAGGTTTTTTCATTTTCAGCAGAGTTAATGGTAGACCATACACGGCTCTTCTAAATGTTTAAAATGAAACAGACGTGCCCAGTTGGAGATGAACATATACAGTGTTTTCATAAAAATGAAACCTTTACCAATAATTTTCGTAAATTGAAAAGAGAGGGGGTTTTTTAATGAACCGAAAGTATTTTATTATGATGGTTATTGCATTTATGATAGAATTCGTCCTAACTTATTGGATTGCCTCCGTATTTTCTGTCAGATTTATTGAGGTCATGTTTTTCACAGGGGCTGCCTTTACATTAGGAACGCTCTACTTTACAAGTAGTGGAGGAGCTATGTCAAGGTTTTTTGCAGCACAATCTGGAGCCATAACAGGCATCATCCAGGAGCGAGATCGATTTCAGTTTAAAGCAGGTCCTGTATTTATAGCATCACTACTATTCGTACTGATAGGTTTGGTATTCTTTATCTTACTTGTTACAGGCATCATACCACCGCAGAAGATATAGTATTTATGGGAAATCAAGATAGTCTCTAGACTGTCTTGTTTTTTTTAGGGCAAAATGGGTTGTTCAGATTCTGTATAAGTTGAGTTGGTAAAATAGGTGGTTATTGAATCACTCTACCATTTTAGATTTAGGAGGTGTTATGGTCATTCACTATGAAACATAGAATTATGGCTATCATTATATTATTTATAGTGTTGTTAACAGGTTCTCGTATGTTGTGGCTCCATTCATTTACGCAGCCAGATCAACCATCTGCAATAAAGGGGCAAATCGATGTCCGTGATTTTGATTTTCAACATGATGCATTAACACTTGATGGCGAATGGTCCTTCCATCCATCACAGTGGTTGATGGATCATCAATCCTCCAACCACTCATACATACAAGTCCCAGATGGTTGGGACAACGTTTTTCGGAAAGGAGAGCAAAGCCCATTTGGATACGGCTCTTATCAACTAAAAATACTGGTTAATACAGAAGAGGCAAGAACCTTTAGTTTAAGAGTTCCAAGTATTCGCAGTGCTGCAGAAATATATGTAAACGATCGCTTAATTGCGAAATCAGGAGAGCTAGGTGAAAATCGAGCGCAAACAATGGCTAAAAATATACCCTTTACAGCATCATTTGAGATAAATGGTGAAAGTGAAATCGAACTGGTCATTCAAGTAGCCAACTTTCAAGATCCTTGTAATGGGGGAATTGTACGCTCTATAAAATTTGGACAAGAAGATGTGATCAATCGGGAGACACAATTGTCCATCACGATGCAGCTATTCGTGGCAGTGGTCTTGGTCCTGCATGCCATTTACTCTGTTATCCTCTATTTAGTTGGAAATAAAGATAAACGCCTACTATTCTTTTCGATCTTAACCGTAAATATCATGTTTTATTATTTATTAGGAAGTGATGATAAACTTCTTTCATTTTGGTTTCCCATCAATTATGATTGGGGATTTATATTAGTCCATCTTTCTATGGTAGGCATTGGCTACTCGTTATTGCAGTGTATAGAGCACTGGCTACCGCCACATTTACAGCACTATAAACGGATGTACACTTTTTTCTGCTTGGTGGCAATCCTATTAGCCTTTACTTTACCCATACGTTATCTTGTTTCCATACAAGCTTTTTATATGGTTATTTTAGGGGCTCCCATAGTGATTACTTTGATTTTGATGACCGGAAAATCCATCAAAGATATTCGCAGTAATGTCTTTATTTTATTAGGCCTAGTGGCTTTTGTGAATAGTATCCTTTGGGATGTCATGCTGCTGATTACAGGAATTAAAGTCATTTCTTATCCATTTGATTTGATGGTGACAATTGCCTGTTTAGCGACATTGTGGTTTAAAGATTACGCAAAGGTACATGCCGATACGAAGAAGCTTGCTCATAAATTGCAAGAGACTGATAAAATTAAGGATGAATTTTTGGCAAGTACCTCTCACGAATTACGGAATCCACTTCATAGCATCATCAATATGTCCAAAGCGGTACTTGATCGTGAAGCCAATCGGTTAACTGCAAAAAGTGTGACTGATTTAGAAACTGTCCTGTCCGTAGGTAATCGGATGTCTTTGTTGTTAAATGATTTGCTGGATGTCGTAAGTTTGAAAGACAATACACAACAATTACAACTAAGTAGGGTTTCCATCCATTCCATTGCTGTGGGTGTTTTTGATATGCTGCGCTTTATGATTGAGGGGAAGCCTGTTCAGTTTGTCCTGAAAATACCTGAAGATTTTCAAAGAGTGCTAGCTGATGAAAATCGTGTGATTCAAATTGTCTTTAATTTAGTGCATAATGCTGTGAAATTTACGAATGAAGGGTCGATTACAATCTCGAGTTATACACGCAATGGAATGGCGAACATCGTCATTACGGATACAGGCATTGGTGTGGACGATGAAACCATGCGTCGAATATTTGAACGATATGAGCAAGGGACGATCAGTAAAACTATGGTAGAAGGAGGGTTTGGGCTAGGACTAAACATTTGTAAGCGGCTCATTGAATTGCATGGCGGTACATTGAAAGCCCAATCTATTGTTGGACAAGGCTCGACCTTTACATTTACATTGCCCTTAGCGGTTGAATCGAATGTCCAAGAGCCACTTGAAAAGGGACGACAAAGTGTTAGCAAGATTCCAGAGCGCATAACACCTTTACAAACTGACTTGGAACATGAACAGAGTACGGAGTTTAATCATCCGCGTATATTGGTAGTGGATGATGAGCCTATTAATTTGCGGGTCGTTGAGACCATTTTAGCGAATGAACCGTATGACATTGTTACGGTGACAAGTGGTATAGAAGCGCTAGTATGTATTCAGTCACACGAGTGGGATTTAGTTATTTCAGATGTGATGATGCCTAAAATGTCAGGGTACGAATTAGTTCGTCTTATTCGGAAGCAATTCTCCATCACCGATTTACCTGTATTATTACTGACAGCGCGTAGTCAACCCCAGGATCTTGAAAATGGTTTTTTAGCAGGTGCAAATGATTATGTGACCAAGCCTGTCGATGCCCTAGAGCTACGATCACGAGTAGCGGCTTTAATAAAGGTGAAGCGATCTATACAGGAGCGTCATCGTATGGAGGCTGCTTGGCTGCAGGCACAAATTGAGCCTCATTTTCTTTTTAATACGTTAAATGCCATTTTAACGTTGAGTGAAATGGATAGTGAGCGAACAAGTAGATTAGTAGAGGCACTCAGTGATTTTTTAAGAGAATCCTATAATTTTCAAAATGTTGAAGCACTTGTGCCGTTAGAAAATGAACTTACGTTAATTCAAGCTTATCTCTATATTCAGCAGGAGCGCTTCGGCGATCGTATTCAGGTTAAATGGGATTTAGAGGCATCTACAGATGTGCTTATTCCATCATTAACGATTCAACCCTTAGTTGAAAATGCCTTACAGCACGGTATTTTAAAACGTACAGAAGGGGGAACGATCCATATTCGGATTTATGAAAGTGAATCACAACTTGAAATTACGGTTTCGGACAATGGTGTTGGCATAGATGAACAACGATTGTCCCAGTTGCTTCAGACAAAACAACAGCCATCCGGAAGCATTGGCTTAATGAATACCCATCTTCGTCTTCAACAGCATTACGGGCAAGGATTGCACATTACGAGTAAGCTTCATGAAGGAACGGCTGTTTCTTTTGTGGTTCTTGTAAAGAAGCCTGTAAAACAAAATGCATGACACTTCAGTGTGCCATGCATTTTTTCTTTATATAATCGCCTGCGGAACTTTTGCTTTAAACTGAGTGAATAAATAGCATCCCACAATGACGATAAGTCCACCAATTCCCTGAAGCCAAGACATATTTTCTCCAATAAATAAATAGGCGAGAAGGGCGGTGAAAATTGGATTGAAGTTTAAAAAAATCCCCGATGTTGTCGCGCCTAGCTTCTGTACACCGATATTCCAAAATACCATACAAACAACGGTTGAGATAATACCCGTATATAGCATGGAAAGAATGAAAGATGTATTGACATTTGTGAAGGTGAAATCTGTGCTCGTAAATGGTAGGAGCATCAGCACACCAAATATTCCTGCATAAAAGGTAGCCATTAATGGTGAGGTTGTTTGCATAGCCCATTTACTACAGACGGAATACAGTCCCCAAACACACACGGCTGCCAACATCCATAAATCACCTGTATTGAACTGGAAATCCAGCAATAGCTGCCAATCTCCTTTTGAAAGAACGAGAACTACTCCGAACAAGGATAAAATCATTGCCGATAACTGCCACTTTGTTATTTTTTCTTTAAGCAAGACAAACGAAAACAGGGCAATGGATATTGTATTCATAGTAGAGATAAGCCCAGCATTAGTAGATGTCGTACGCTCCAATGCTAAAAATTGAAAGATATTAAAGAAAGCAACCCCAGTAACCCCCATCAACATTAACGGAACAATGGCTTGTTTTGGAGGAACTAATTTTTTTTCTTTCCACCAAACTAAAGGGACAAGGACAATGACAGCAATTAACCATCTGACCGTTGTCAATGTCAAAGGTGATGCATGTGCAACAAGCGTCTTGGCAACAACAAAATTTCCACCCCACAGTAAACTTGTGATAAGCATTAGACCTATATACAATTTAACCAAAGCTCGTAACACCCTCTTTTACCTTTATGTATACTAAGAATCATAGCATCAATTGTGAATTGACTGTATAATATTTTGTGAAAGTGATTTTATTTGAAATAAACTAAAGTTATTGTGATTTTATAAAAATAATCTTCGGAAAAATAGCTTCGTAAATACATAACGAAAAATAATCGAAAGGGGACACAGCTATGGAGGATAGCAAAACGAAAGGTCTAGACAGTATGGATCTTCAAATTTTAGATATTTTGCAGAGAGAGGTTCATATTAGTAATGCCGAATTGGCTAGACGTGTAAACTTATCGCCACCAGCGACACATACAAGAGTCAAACGATTGGAAAACGAAGGATACATCGATCAGCAAGTTGCTATTTTAAATCAGGAAAAACTAGGATTTGATTTACTGTGCTATGTTTTTATGAGTACGGATATCCATCAAGCGAAGGAAATAGAAGAATTGGAAACGAGCTTAAAAACGATGACAGAAATATTGGAATGTCATTGTTTAACAGGTGCCTATGATTACTTATTAAAAATCGTCATTCGAGATCGACAAGAATTGAATCGATTTATTCGGAAATTAAATAAGTTAGGGATCTCTAGAATTCAAACAAATTTATCGTTACGGGAAATCAAATATTCCACGGTGTTACCCTTATAAAAATACAGCAAGTGTGAGTGTTCTACTCATGCTTGCTGTGTTCCTCTTCATGAGAGCTTTTACTCACATGGATTTACAAATACCTGTTTCGTTTTGAATGTCCATGGTGCAATTGTGGAAATTATTTCCTGGTTGGGAGGACAACGAATAAGCGTTAACATTGCTGGTTTAAACCCAGCAAACCAAGCACTATACCAGAAATTGAATAGTCGCATCGCATTACGACAAATATGTAGATAATGATAACAACACAAGACGACATTTTATTTGGCTTAGCGGTTTGGCGTATTTCAGCTGATGTTGTGAATATCTAAAGCGTGAATAATGAGCAGTTGTACAATTTTGCAAAATTGCCCTAGTGAATAAGCATTGCAACAGATATCCATTTGGTAGCTTTTCTTTAATGTGATAGTGCACGACTAACGCCATGTGCTTTAATGGTGATTATAAGACTTAGCTGTCCTCGACAGGTTTTCTAAAAAACGTGTCGGCGACAGCTTTTTTTGTGTGTTTTTGCAAATGATAGACGCTAAAAAATTTAAAAAGAGGGCAAAAAAAGTTGTCTATACTCGTTTTATGAAATGGGACAAAGATGCTATATTTAAAGCACTTGCGAACTCGACTAGGAGGCTTATCATAGATGAACTATGTGAACGAAATGAAATGACCTTGTATGAGCTCACGGTTCATCTACTTTTGAAGTATGAGCTTTCCATAACGAGACAAGCAATTGCTAAACATCTTGTTGTTTTGGAGGGGACCGGGCTTGTCACTTTCATGAGGAAGGGCAACTACCGAATTGTTATGTTTTACAATGAGCCACTTATTGAAAGAGTGGGTAGAATAATTTTACGAACATGAACAGGTGGAGGCAAGCAAGTTGCGTTAACTAGCAGAGGAGGCTATTCAAATGAACATTATTGTGAACAGTATTTTTGTAACAGACCAAGCAAAGGCATTGTCATTTTATACAGAAAAGCTTGGATTTGTAAAAAAGGAAGACGAACCATTAGGAAAACATAGATGGCTGACGCTTGTATCGCCAAATGATTTAGAAGGAACTGAGCTTTTACTGGAGCCGGATGAACATCCTGCCGCAAAGGATTACCAAAAGAGAATATTTGCTGAGGGTATTCCTGCCACGATGTTTGGTGTAGCAGATATTCACGAAGAATACAAGCAATTATTAGAAAAAGGCGTAGAATTTACGATGGTGCCAACAAAAGTGGGAGCGGTCACAATAGCGGTCTTAGATGATACTTGTGGCAATCTTATTCAGATTATCCAAAAATAATTCATATTGAAAGCGTGTTTAGAGTCTAGTCCAAACACGCTTTTTTTATTTATTTGTGTATTGCTAAACCTCGGTCAACATTTAACAAGTCGAGGTTTTCTTTTGGTTGTGCATTCACGGTCTGTTCTTTAGCTTCAGCTTCTTCGCTTGGCGGCGCTTCCTCTGATGAACAGGCTGATAAAGCAAATAATAAAAATAATACCAAACTAAATGACAGTAATTTCTGCATGAGGCAAACCTCCATCCATAAATCGTTGATATGAATATTTTGCACATTTTCATACAGAATATGTTTAGTTTACTGTTATTTTTTAAGCAACGGTGTTGCTAATAATTTTGTTGAATCCGTTGTTAGTGGCCGCATTAATAAGCTTTTGAATAGACTCCTTGTTAATATCTGAGAATATATACCAACTATCATTACTAACATCATGGAGAAGAACAGTAGGATAACCTTCTAATAATTCATCCGGGAATGCCTGATTTAATGAGTACATATCGAACTGCTGAACACTTTTATTGTCAGCGTTTAAAAAATCATATTGTCCAAGCTTATAATAAGATCCAGGTACGTCCAGATTTAATTGCCAAGAATAGTCTTTAGGAGCTTCTACTTTAGCTCCTTTTTGCTGAAAAATCTTGAACATAGCGTGATGATAGCTATTGCCCTTCATTTCTTGAATAATGCCACCCATCGTCATGTGATATTCATAGTGAAGGGCCTTGATTTTTTGATTGTTTAATAATAATGGCTTAGTGGCAATAGTGACAGTACTTTGTTTGTAATCAACTTGACTGCCGAATGTTTCCGCAATAAAGCGAAGCGGTACATAAGTACGATTGTTTTTAAGATATGGTGTTGCATCCAAGTGCTCGGCCTTACCATTTTTCATGACGGTCTGACTGTTTAATGTTAACAAAACAGTTGATTGGTTCATGGTAAGAGTAATTTGTGAATCCTTCCATTGAACCTGTGCACCTAGATTTTCACTAATTACTCGCAAAGGTACCATGGTACGATTGTTTTTGACCTCAGGTGCTGCATCTGTTTTCACAACAACTTCGTCAATCATAAGCTGAGGTGTTGCTGCGTCAGCAGGGGAAGCTGTCCATAATACAGAGGTTAATAATAAGCCTGTAAAGATTTTTTTCATGGAAATTATCCTCCTTTATTTTTACGACCTTATTTTACCATAAAATTCAATTACGATTGTGATAGTTTACTATTTATTAATTTTTAACAGTGTATAAACCGGTTTTGAAATCGAATACTAATCGTGAAAGGAGGTTTTTTTGTGAAGTTTTTAACTTGGGGCATAGTAGGTGCAGCATTGTTCGCTGCTATGAAAGGTTACGGGAAATCAAGTCAAGGACAGAAGGATAGCTACCAACAAACGACAACACCTGTTCAATTAGTAGCTAATGCGAATCCTTTGACAGCTAATACACCGAAACAGTAAGAGGCGTCACGGCTTATAGATTATGTTGATCTATAAGCTTGTTATATTTTACATAAAAATCCTATAGTTGCTTGATAAAGATAGATAGAATATTGGTTGATGTCAATCACCCTTAAGTGGCAAAAGGATTTTAAGAAGCTTCCTGCTGAAACTCCTTTAGAATCCGATGAATCGTTAAGACAGCCTGTATATGCATGCCCTCATGGAAAATAGTCCGCCATAACACTTGTTCAATGGTTTGCATGCCCATCTCAATAGGGGAAAATTCTTCCATCAGTCGATGACCATATTGTTCCTTTAGCTGTTCTGGCTGCTGTGCCAATAATATTTTTAATGCCTCAAAAGATGGCGTATTTTCATCAAAATCATCAGGTGAGGTGCCGAACCCAAACCAGTGAACGAAAGAATTTAATTCCTCTTGTTTTTCTTTCGTTAGAGCCTCTATCCATAAATATTGATCAAGATATAAATGGCCCATATTCCAGCGGATATTATTGCGGAAGCCAGTTGGAATGATATGGGCCTTTTCCTCTGTTACATCATCTAGTACTTGTAGTAGCTCGCTCCGGTAATGCTGTAGTTGTTGAAATAAATTTTCTTGTCGCTGATTCATTGTAAAACCTCCTTGAAGTATGTATTAGCTATTTTCACCTAATTTCCTGCAAAAAAAAAGAAGAACTCTGATGAGGGTTCTTCTAGTCACATTTATTTACTTTGTGTTTGCAAAGCTAGTCTTACACCGAGACCGATATAGACAAAGCCAACTGTTTTTTCAAGCCAACGGGAGCTGCCACTTGCTTTTGTAAAGATTTTTTCACCGATAAAGCTTGTCACAACAGCTAGTAAAATAGTATACAACGCGCTCATTACTACGAAAGTAATGCCAAGTGTCAGCAGCTGGACTGTAATAGATGTCTCATTATGCTGGATAAATTGTGGTAAAAAGGCAAGGAAAAATAAGGCCGTCTTTGGATTTAGTATTTCTGCTAAAAAGCCTTGGCGGAATGATGTACTCGCAGGGCTTTGTTCCACAGTAGGTTGTTCAATTTTCTTCGGTTTCGTAACAAGCATCTGTATCCCTAAATATACAAGATAAGCTACACCAACATATTTCACCACTTCAAAGGCTGTGGCAGATTGCATTAAAATAGCTGATAGACCTAAAACGGCTGCTAACGTATGGACTAAGTCACCGAGGCCGATACCTAAGGCTGTGTAAATGCCGTTTTTCTTACCACTTTTTAGCGTTTGTGTAATGGTGATAATAACTGCAGGTCCTGGAATTAAAAATAATAAAAGAACTATTGCGATAAAAGATAACATGCTTACCATCCTATTCTAATAAACTAATCATTCTAGGGTGAATGCATGACATATTATATTCTAGTGACTATAGACCTGTCGATAAAGAAATATTGAAAAAGGAATGAAAAAATATTCAGAAAATATTTGAACGAGGTGGTTTATTCAGATTGAATGGAATTTTTATGCATGTAACGATATTATTAGTACCAACTAATAATATTTAATGATAGAATTAGGTCATTAAAAAATGGGAGGTATCTTCATGTTAACTAGTCAACAAATTCAAGAAATTTTGCCACATCGCTATCCATTCCTTTTAGTAGATCGCATTGTGGAATTAGAGGAAGGGAAACGTGCGGTTGGTCTTAAAAATGTGACCATCAATGAGGAGTTTTTTAATGGACATTTTCCTCAGTATCCTGTAATGCCAGGTGTGCTCATTGTGGAGGCATTAGCCCAAGTTAGCGCTGTAATCATGCTGACGAAGGATGGCAATGAGGGAAGACTAGGATTACTGGCAGGAATAGATGAATGTCGCTTTAAAAAACAAGTGAAACCTGGAGATCAATTACGACTTGAAGTTGAAATTACACGCATAAAAGGCTCAATCGGTAAAGGGAAGGGACTCGCGACAGTTGATGGAGAAATGGTTTGTGAAATGGAGCTTGTGTTCGCGTTTGGTAATTAATGTACGCAATGAAGGGACAATTTTGCCATGTACAGCGCTTATAGCTTAAGCTTCTTTGTGAAAATGGTCATTAGATGCCTCTAAGCGCACTACACCACTAACTTTCTTTCATATAGTAAATGGACAAACAGCAAACATTTATGAGAGAAAGAGGGGTTTGGGTCGCTGTTTTTGAACGAAAAGAAGGGTTGTTAAGGGCTGAGGATGCATTGGATAATGATTTTTGTGATCGATTTGTACAAAAAATGCATAAACAGATTCACCATAAAAAACCCCATCGAGCTATCTATCAGTGCTATTTTGTTTTTTTTCATCAACAATATACAAAGCTAGAGCTAAGGCTATATAATCCGTATTTTATGGCAGCAGGCGTATCAAATTTTGCGTTTAAAGACAATTTCTATAACATTGAGCGGGGTCATTTTGCCCATTTTTATGTTGATTGCTTCCGTTTTAAATGGCTTGTCCAAATGTAGTATTTGCGATATTTTACAACTTTTAAAAATGAAGATGAGCATTATTCAGAGCATCATTGAACATTTCCATTTTTAGCCTCTTAAAACGCCAGAACATCGTGACTCGAATAAATGGTCCAATGGTTTATCAAAAAGCTGTTTAACGCTTCACCATAGTCTACATAAGACCAAGTCTAATAGGTCAAAGCGAAGGCTATCAAAATGCCTATAGTCGAAATCTTATTATGATGGACGAGCTTAATTTAGAAGATTTTGGTGTTGTTGGAAAACCTATCTTCACAGCCATTATCTCTCAGTTATGGTAAAATGCATTTTTATTATTTATTGAAACGTAAGCATTTTTTTGCGAATTCCTCAAATAATAAAGTACGAAAAAAATTTTGGGGACGTGAAGATTTGAAAAAAGTATTACTGTTTTTACTGCCACTTTGTTTGGTTACGGTGTCATTTTTTTATGTCAAGGCGAGTACTTATGACAATAAAGGGAGAAAGTATTATGAAGAAGCGGGGCAAATACTATGGGAAATCCAAACGGAGGAGAAAATCATTGCTCTTACTTTTGATGATGGACCACATCGCACCTACACAGCGGATGTTCTGGATGTTTTGGATAAATATCAAGCAAAAGCCACTTTCTTCATTGTCGGTCAAAATGCAGAAAAAAACCCTGAGCTTATTTCGAGAATGTACGATGAAGGGCATGAATTGGCCAACCACACCTATACGCATCCTTTAAAAACAAATGTCTCGAATTTGATGAAGGAAATTGATCAAACCAATGCAACTCTTTACAGTATTACCGGCTTTAAACCAACATTATTCCGTCCGGTGGAAGGGCAATTCTCCGATGCAATGATAGATGCAATTGCCAAAGAGGGCTATAAAGTGGTGATGTGGTCCTGGCATTTGGATACGCTGGACTGGAAAAGTCCAGGAGTTAATCGAATAGTGAATACCGTATTAAAAGGAGTAAAGGCAGGTAATATTGTGTTATTCCATGATGGTGGAGGTAATCGAGCACAAACTGTGAAGGCACTGGAGCAAATATTACCGGAGCTTGAAAAACAGGGTTATCGATTTGTGACGGTTTCAGAATTGCTTGAAGTGCAGATGGCGCATAAAAAAATGGAAAAAAAACAGTAGTGTTGAGAGTCTTCTTTCAACACTACTTTTTATGGTGCTATCTCTTTATGTAAAGGTTATTTTAACAATTTTTTGATGTGCTTCAGCTCACTAATTAAGTAATCAATTTGCTTCTGCATAGTATCAATTTGAACGTTCGACTGACTGTCTCCATTATTATTTTGAGAAGTATCCTTATTAGCGTTGACAAGTGCCTCTAGTGCGAGACCTGATGCAATAGTCTGTAGGCCATCTCCTAGTGTTGAAATGGCAGTACCAATATAAGCTAACTTAGCTGCATAAATTTCTAGGGAATCATTGTTTTGATTGGGCTTATTATTTCTTCCCATTATTTTTCCTCCTTATGTTTGTCATTACTTGCATCATATGCGTGAGGAAGAGAAAAGGAGAACGATTTAATTGATTCACAGGAAATGGTAAAATTAACAGAACGACAACATATTGGAGGAGCGGTCATTGACATATATAGAGATCGTTAAGATGGATAGACAATTGTTGGGGGGGATAAGCTGTTATTGAAGGAGCAAGAAAAAGGGGTTCCTGCATTTCCCTGTTAATTGGAATAAACGATTAGTAGGCTTTCTTATGTGTGGAAGTTACGACGGAAACGGAAAACGTCTTAGTCGCAGCCAGCAAGCTATGCCTCTCAGTTGACCTGGTTCAAGATTAAAAGCATGGAAAAGTTGATGGAGAAATCGCCGCCACCCTATGAAGTCTTCTCTGTCATCTATAATGGACAGCTTACTTCTTTTCACCGATTAACGGTTCATTCGGTCTATAAAAAGCTTCAGCACAGTATTAGGAGTACCTGTGAAAAAAATGTCCATGATTTGAAACTTTTTGAGTCATTGGCACGTTATATTCTTATAGTATTTCTATGAGTCAATTGATTTTTTAGTTGACTGCTACTAGGAAATGAGTAAAATTAGAAGGCAGTACCATTATATACCTAAAGCTTTTATAGGGAACAATGGATTCATGAGCATTAGGATGCTAGATGGTTGGAAGCATGATCAGACAAGGTCTGTCATAAAATTTGGACAGTCTTTTTCTTTTCGTCTTCTGTATAACCTGTTAAGATGGTAATAGTGTGACAACAAGTTAGTGTATATGAGAGTGGTGACAATCAAGATGGATGAACAGAAAAAAGAAAGTACAGAGCAGCAGCAAGAGCCAACGCCTGCTGAAATCAAGCCAGCAGGACAATTTATACAATTAAAACCGTTTAAATTCATCATGCTAATGTTCTTTACAATTCTTATTACTGCCGGCTTAACGATTTTTGCGTTAACATTTGGTGATAAGAAAGTGGTAGAAGTGAAAGTTCCTGTAGAACGTGAGGAATTTACGAAATTATATGAAGCATTTGATTTACTGAAAAATAACTATTACAAAGATATTGAGGATGAAAAAGTAGTTGATGGTGCTATTAATGGCATGTTCGATGCATTAGGCGATCCGTACTCTGATTTTATGGTGAAGGAAGAAGCAGACCAATTTAACTCTGGTTTATCTTCAAGCTTCCAAGGAATTGGTGCAGAAATTCAAGAACGTAATGGTTATATTACAGTTGTGTCACCGATCAAAAATTCTCCTGCTGAAAAGGCAGGCTTATTACCAAAAGATATCATCTTAACGGTCGATGGGAAAAGCATTCAAGGCTTCAGTGCTACAGAAGCAGTTGCGTTAATTCGCGGCGAAAAAGGAACATCTGTAAAATTATCAGTGAAACGTGGCGAAAATACTGAGCCTATACAAATGACTATTGTTCGTGATGAAATCCCAGTAGAAACTGTATACGGTGAGATGCTTGATGGCAATATTGCCCATATTCAAATTACATCGTTTAGTGAACAAACTGCTCAAGAGCTTGAAAAAATCCTTGTTGAGTACGAAGGCAAAGGTATGAAGGGGATTGTTTTAGATTTACGTCAAAATCCTGGTGGCTACTTAAAGGCTGCAGTGGATATTTCTAATTTATTTGTACCAGAAGGCAAAGCCATTGTGCAGGTACAAGAAAAAGATGCAGAACCAGAAGTCACAAATGCGATTGCTGGTAAAAAATACGATTTACCAATCACTGTTCTAGTTGATGGTGGTAGTGCTTCTGCCTCTGAGATTTTAGCTGGTGCCTTAAAAGAATCTGTTGGTGCAAAGGTGGTTGGTGAAACATCCTTTGGTAAAGGCACAGTCCAAAATGTCACTCCGTTGAAGGACGGCTCTAATCTGAAATTTACTACAGGTAAATGGTTAACGCCGAACGGTAACTGGATTAATGAAAAAGGGATTACTCCTGATGTTAAGGTTGCTTACCCATCATATGCCTCGTTACCATACTTGAACGCTTCTATGGAAATGAAGGCAGGTATGCAATCAGACACTGTGAAGGCGGCAGAAGAGATGCTTCAAGTACTAGGGTATGAACCTGGTGAAGTAGATGGTCTTTTCGATGACAATACAGCGCGTGCAGTAGAACAATTACAAGCTGCGAATAATCTTGAAGAGACAGGTGTTTTAACAGGAAATACAACGTATGCATTAATGGATGCGTTACGTGCAAAAATGAAAGCTGATGATCCTCAGTTGTTAAAAGCGAAAGAGCTTCTATTAGGTACAGCTGAAAAGGCTGAGGAAACTACAAACTAACAAATACAGCTGTCGCAACAGTCGTCTTTCACGGCATCTGCGACAGCTTTTTTTATAGGAGGAAGAAGAGAATGAAGGATGTATACCTATTTAGTGGCTTTTTAGGGAGTGGCAAAACATCAATGCTGACAGATGTAATTCGCCAACTAAAAGAAAAAAATTTAAAGCCCGCCGTTATTATGAATGAACTTGGCAAGCTACCATTTGACTCACAGGCCGTGGAAAAGGATATTCCACTCAAAGAGATGCTAGAAGGCTGTATTTGCTGTTCAGGTGCTGAAAAGACGGAGGCACAAATTCAATCTCTTCTATTAGATAGTGATTTTGATGTATTAATAATTGAAACAACTGGTGCTGCTCATCCAGTTGAGGCATTAGATGCGGTGTATTCACCATTGTTTGCTGATCAGCTTAATGTCAAAGGCATTGTTACAGTGGCAGATTCTAAGCTATGGCTTCACCGTGATACTCTGACACCACAAGTACGTTCTCTATTTATGGAACAAATTCGCCATGCTCACTTATTACTAGCGAATAAAACAGATCTTTTAACAGAGGCAGAGCAAGCGCAAGTAGTCTATGAGCTACAAAGCTTAAATCCCCATGCCTTTATTTTGCAAACGACAAATGGACGAGTACCTTTGTCATTGTTAGAAAGCTTAAAGGCAACCGCACAAATGGATAAAGCTGATATTGTAAAAGCGCGGATAGCCTCTATGCAACTTGGCTCGCGCTTAGTAGAATTCGCTGATATGGAGTTTACCCAGGAGCAATTTGAAGAATGGGTACGTGCCTTACCTGAAACAATTTATCGAATGAAAGGATATGTACCGATTGAAGGAGTTAAAAATCCAATGCTATTCCAATATGCATATGGCATGGTTCAATGGCTACCGGAATATATAAAAATGCCTGCGAAGCTTGTTATTATCGGTGAAAACGTAGGATCTCTTCCTGTCATTGGCATTCAATAAAGAAAATGTAAACCTGTGGATATTTGCACAATTTAGACAATGTGTAGATTACGCAGGTTTTTTTATTTTTATGTAAAGAGAATGTAACGTGTCTGTAATATGTTTGTAATATAAATGGTGAGAAGAGCCACTAGAAGTAGTGATATCACAATTCTGGTGGCTTTCGATAAGGATATTTAGAGGGACTGAATCAGTGAATAACGCATACATTTTGGACTCGCTTTCGGGGCAAATTTACGATAATATTAGCTAGATTTAAAGGGGTGTCAACCCTCTTTCAAACGTAAGTATTTCATAGATTGGTTAATCCTACTAAGAAATATAGCAAAAAAACGTAGATTTTTCGCGTATTTATTTCCGCGTTGGGGTAGTTAGCAAATGCTGGTAAGAATTGAATGAAAATTATCCTTTACGATAAATGGCATAGAAGGAGGAATTGCAAACATGAAAAAAACACTAACTGCAATTTGTGCAACATTTCTTTTAGCAGCTCCAATTCAAATAGCTTCTGCTGCTACAAATACAACAGAGGGGAATTCAGTAAAGCAAACAACAAACTGTAAAGTTTATTATAAATGGTCTAACAATCATAAATGGAATATTCAATTCCCGCAGGCATCTACACCATCTAATGAGACGCCTTCAACAAATACTAATAATACGGCAGCAACGCCAAACAATAATCAATCATCACAAAACGAAAAACCAGCAACACCACCAGCTAGCTCTACACCTTCAACAACAACTTCAGATGTGAACGCATTTGAACAAGAGGTAGTAAAATTAACAAACGCTGAACGTACAAAAGCTGGTTTATCACCATTACAAACGGATGATAAATTAATGGCGGCAGCTCGCGAAAAATCACAGGATATGCAAAGTAATAACTATTTCTCACATACAAGCCCAACATTCGGTTCACCATTTGATCGTATGAAAGCTTTAGGGATTACCTATAAAAGTGCAGGAGAAAACATTGCACAAGGTCAACGTTCACCACAAGAAGTAGTGCAAGCGTGGATGGATTCACCTGGTCACCGTGCTAATATTTTAAATGGTAAGTTTACGCATATTGGTGTAGGCTACGTGAAATCAGGTAATTACTGGACGCAACAATTTATTACTAAATAAGAGTTGTGTTCAAGAAAATGTCTTATAAGTCTACTAGGCTTATAGGGCATTTTTTTGATGGCATGAAGGTAGAAAAGGGGGATGTACAGTTACAGCTAAAAATATTTTTCAGTAAGATGCCAAGATGATATCGTCAGGGCATCTTTTTTGGCGATGAATCCCTCTATAACGCGTTTGAAATAAGCGAAAAATGCTTATACTCTCAAGTAGAGGAGGCGTTTTATGGATAGAGTGGAATATATGATAAAAAGCCTGCAAAAAGCATTCTACCATTCCTCTGATTTGACAGTCAGACAGGTAGATTGGCATGAAGGAAATACTGCTATTTTATGCTTTTACACGTCTCTTGTAGATGCGAAGGAAGTGCAAAAAGTTCTAGATACCATTTATGCACGTTTAGATACCGATAAACCTTTTTGGAGTGAAACATTAATTACAACATTAGACAATTTTTCATTACCCCTCGCCATTGAGCGAGTATGTCAGGGAGAAACCATCGTTATTTTGCCTGAAACAGGAAAAATGCTGGCACTTACTATAGTGAATGAAGTTCGTCGAAATCTCGAAGAGCCGAGTAACGAAAGTATTTTGCGCGGTTCACATGAAGGTCTGATTGAACGTGTGGATACCAATTTAGCGTTAATACGTAGGCGTGTCAATAATCCTGCACTGGTAGTAAAATCATTTACGATTGGTCGACAAACGAAAACAAAAGCCTATTATCTTTATATGGATGGGGTAATAAAGCCAGAGACATTACAAGAGATAGAGAAGCGGATTGCAGCTCTTCAAATAGATTATTTTTATAGCTCTGGTCAATTAAGTGATGCGTTAGAGGATTCGGTGTTATCTCCCTTTCCACAATTGTTAAATACGGAGCATCCAGATCGTGTAGTAGCCAATTTAGTAGAGGGTAAGGCTGTAGTCATGACGGATATTTCACCGACGGCTTTCATTGGTCCTGTTACTTTTTTTTCTTTCTATCAAACGCCAGATGACTATAATGGTCGAGTTGTCGTCGGTTCTTTTTATAAAATTGTTCGTCTTCTGTCATTTATAACTGCCGTTTTTTTGCCCGCTTTTTATATAGCGATCATTAGTTTTCACTTTGAAGTCCTACCTTTGGAATTAAGTAATCAAGTGAAAAACGATGTCAATGAAATTCCTTATCGACCATTGATTGAAGCGTTGATTCTAGAGATTATTATGGAATTAATTCGAGAGTCAAGTATTCGATTACCACAATCGGTAGGACAAACGATTGGAATCGTAGGGGGGTTAGTAATAGGGGATGCTATCGTAAGTGCGGGATTAGTATCCAATTTAATGGTAATAGTCGTCGCCTTAACGGCTATTTCCAGCTATGTTGTCCCGTCGGTTGAATTAAATAGTACCATTCGGATGATACGTTTTCCCTTTATGGTGCTAGCCTCTTTGTTTGGGTTTTTAGGGATTGTCGTGGGGGTTGTCATATTACTCATTCATCTTATTAATTTGACGTCTTTGAAACAGCCTTATTTTTCGCCTATCATTCCTTTTCAACCGAAGGCTGTGCTGAAAATTTTTTTACGCTGGCCGTTTATCAAGCCGACCGTGCAAGTCACATCTTTCCAACCACCAAAGGATGAACAAGCCAAAAACGAGGATACACCATGAATATTTCCTTGACGAAGGCGCAGTTCTTTTTACTATTATTTATATTTCAAACGGGTATTGTCTACATCGCCTTTCAAACGCCGTTAATTAGCTCCAGTAAAAATAGCTCATGGTTAATTTTTATTGTAGCGAGTATGATACATTATGGCCTACTTCTATTTTTTGAACGGTATCATTCGTATTTCTATTTAAATGTTTTTTTTCGTTGGGTTTATCAAATCTATTGGCTGTTATTGACTGCTGTATTTATTGCCTATATGAGCTATGTTTTGGCATCGTGGGTATTGCCACAAACACCTGAGTGGATAGTCGTTGTCATTATTGTTGTACTATCACTATATGCCAACTTAAGTCGACCCGAAACGGTCATCAATATTGGTGTGATGTTGATTCCCATCATTTTCCTATTCATCACTTTTCTAATGCTAGCGATACCAGATTTAACTTGGAGTAATCTTTTCCCCATAGAATGGAAGCATACAAAACAAATAGGAGCTGGTTTGATTCATAGCATCTATGCGTACTTTGGGATTGAAATGTATCTAATTTACCGACCATTTTTACAAAAAGATTTACAGGTAAAAGGAAAGCCCTTATTGATGTATCAGCTAGTTATTTTTGTGTTTTATTTTATTTCAGTTCTTTTTACACAAATGTTTTTCTCAATCGAAGAAATCAACCTCATACCGGAGCCCATTATGTATATTTTAAAATCCCAGGAAGTTACATTTGTCAAGCGACTTGATATTTTTTTCGTTTATATTTGGCTTTCTTGGTCAATTGTCACCGTCATGATTTTTGGTCTATCTTTTCGAATGCTTCATTTTGTGAAAAAAAAGCAGCATCCAAATAGTCGTATTATTGTGTATCATATTTTTCTAGCCATTCTACCACTCTTTGTCATTCATTTTCGAAGCATTGAGTTGATCAAAAATTCCTTACACTATGTATTTATCTTCTTTACTTTCTTATTACCCATAGTCATTATCGGTTGGAATAAATGGAGGGGAAAAAGTGTATCGTAAAGGGCTAATGATTGCCATGTCGTTCTTACTGCTAGCTGGATGTTGGGATGAGCGCCTTTATAAAAACTCTTCCGTTGTGACACTCGTAGGGATAGAAGGATATGTTGGAGCGTATAAAGGTTATTATGCCTATCCGACTTCGATGACTCAAGACACGGAAATTATCGAAGCAGAAGGATTGTCACCCCGTGAAGTCCGGACAAATGCAAATTTAAAAGTGGAGCAAACACTTGATTTATCGGAGCTATCAACGATTCTAATTTCTGATCATACAGCGAGAGAATCGATCTATGAACTATTGGATATTTATTTTCGGGACCCCCAAAATCCTATATCTATTAAAATGGCGCTTACGGATGGGGATGTCAAACCGTTTGTAGATTTGACAAAAGATTTAACGAATAGTGCTGGAAGCTATTACCAAAGATTTATTGAAAGTTCAGAAGATAATACCTATTTTCCGAAGGTCAATTTACAAGAAGTAGGTTCGATGCTTTTTGATCAGACAATTGATATAGCTTTGCCTTATTTTCAACTTAGTGAAGATAAAAAGCATGTGGTGGCAGGAGGCTTAGGTTTATTTACTGGACCAAGCTTTACGGGCACTGTATTAACACCGTCCCAATCCTTAACGATGCTGCTATTAATGAATCAAAAAAGTAAAGCGGCACGGATGAGCTATCTGTGGCAAAAGGATGGGAAAGTCAATCCGATTACTGTCGATGTATTAAAGGTGAAGCGCAAATGGACTGTCAATGAGGAATTGCGAACAATAGATATGAGCTATACCATTGATGTGGAGGTTGAAGAATTTCCGCACGATCATTTATATAAGGATGAAATTTTTCAGGACGTACAACAAATGATAGAGGAAAAAATGCAAGCTGAATTTGAAGAAGTCTTGCGGATTCTTCAAAATCAAAAGTCTGATACATTAGGGATTGGTCGTTATATTCGGGCTTACCATCCGAACATGTTTAAGGAAGAAGATTGGCATACAGAATTTTCCTCTTTATTACTCAAACCGAAAGTGGATGTAAAAATCATTCGAACAGGAGTTTTACGTTAAAAAAATCGCCTTTCCTAGAACTTAGGATAAGGCGATTTTTATTAGGCAGCAGTCACTCTTTTTTGAACAAGTAGCAAGCGAATCAATAGTGTAGCAGCGCCAGTAGTCAATCCTGCAACGAGTCCAATCCAATAGCCAAAAGGCCCTAAATCTGTGTGGGTCGCAAGCAAATAACCAACTGGTAAACCAATTACCCAGTAAGAAATAATGGCCATAATAAATGTTATCATTACATCTTTATAGCCTCTTAAAGCACCTTGTACAGGGGCTTGGATGGAATCTGATAGCTGAAAAATAGCGGCAAAGACTAAAAATTGCACGGCATATTCAATGACGTTACTATCTGTCGTATACATGTGCGCAACGGGTTCACGGAAAATAAAGAGTATACAAGCAGAAATAAAGCTAAAGATGATGGCAGTACCCACACAAAGATAACTATATGTACGTGCATCTCGCATGCGGCCTGCACCTATTTCAAAGCCCACTAAAATGGTGACACCCATCGAAATGCTTAGGGGCACCATATAAAGGAGGGAAGTGAAGTTAATCGCAATCTGATGGGCAGCAATAATGGTTGTGCTAAAATTACTCATCATCATTGTGACGGCTGAAAAAATACTTGTTTCTGCGAAGAGTGAAATGCCAATCGGCACACCAATCAGCAAAATTTCCTTCCATTGTAGCCATGCAGGCTTGCGCCAATCGTGAAACATACGAAATCGTTCAAAAGGCACTCGTTTTGCGATAATCCAAGCAGTAATGAAGAAAATCAGCCAGTAAGTAATGGCTGTGGCTACCCCGGCTCCAATTCCACCAAGCTCAGGTGATCCAAATTTTCCGAAAATAAAAATGTAATTCAATACAATATTAATAGGTGTTGTCATTAAGGTAATGATCATCGTGACACGTGTTTGTCCGAGTGCATCAATGAAACAACGCATAACAAAAAATAAAAATAGTGGTAATAGACCAGCGCACATCGCATAGATGTAGCCCTTAGCTATAGTATGTACAGATGTTTCTAAGCTCATTTTGCTAAGTATCCAATCGATGCCAAAGAAAAGTCCGATGAAAATAATGATGGACAGTGTAATGGCGACATAAATGCCTTGTTGAACAGCCTTTTTAGCATCCATTTCCTTTTTTGCCCCAACAAGCTGGGAGACAATCGGTGTTATGGCTAGGAGAATGCCAGATAGTCCTGTATAAATCGGCATCCAGATGGAGGAACCAATCGATACACCTGCTAAATCAGACGTCCCATAGCGACTTGACATTAACACATCAAAAAAAGAAACAAGGTAGATGGCTACTTGTGTCACTAGAATAGGGATAATCATTTTTAAAAGTAGTGCGTATTTTTCTTTCAAAGTGGATGTTTGATACATGTATGATACTTCCTTCATTAACATAATGAACAAGTATAGCATATGTAAAGAGAGAAAAGCTGAAATTTTATGGCTTCATCTATATCTTTTCGTTGGCATATAGTAAAATAGAACACTGTAAACAAAAAGTAGTCTACCTACAATGGTTTTTAAGGAATAGGAGAATTCATGTGAAACAACAAACAATCATTTTAACCGGTGGTGGGACAGCTGGCCATGTATCGTTGAACCAAGCGATACTCCCGTCTTTACTTGAACTAGGTTATGATGTCCACTATATTGGCTCAGAACAAGGTATTGAAAAAGAATTAATAGGCGAGGCTTTCCCTGATGTACCTTTTTATGGTATTGCAAGCGGCAAATTGCGTCGTTACTTTTCAATGAAAAATTTTACTGATCCATTTAAGGTGCTTGCGGGAATGATGCAGGCTTTTCGTATTATTAAAAAAGTAAAGCCGCAAGTCGTATTTTCGAAAGGGGGCTTTGTTTCTGTCCCTGTTGTCATGGCAGCCAAACTGGCAGGTGTTCCAGTCGTAATCCATGAATCAGATGTGACACCTGGGCTTGCCAATAAAATTGCTTTACCTTTTGCCTCTCACGTGTTCACCATTTTTGAAGAAACATTGAAGCATTTACCAAATGATAAAGCAACTTGTACAGGTTCCATCATTCGTCCTGAATTGTTGGAAGGGGAAAGAGCAAAAGGATTAGCATACTGTGGCTTTACGACATTAAAACCTGTTTTGCTTGTCATGGGTGGAAGCTTGGGCTCAGTGGTTTTAAATGATGCCCTTCGAAAAAATTTACCAGAGCTTTTAAAACAGTTTTATGTAATTCATCTATGTGGGAAAGGGAATTATGATGAAACGTTAGCTTCATTGCCTGGCTACAAACAATTTGAATATGTGACGACAGAGTTGCCTGATTTAATGCATGCAGCAGACTTCATTGTGTCTCGAGCGGGGTCAAACTCTATCTTTGAATTTTTGGCACTTCATAAACCGATGCTTTTGGTGCCATTATCTGCTCAAAAAAGCCGTGGTGATCAAATATTAAATGCTAATTTATTTAAAAAGCAAGGCTATGCAGAAGTGTTACAGGAAGAAGCTTTAACAAAGGAATCCTTCATGAAGTCTGTTTATACATTAACAGAGCGACAAGTGGAAATGGTTGAAACGATGTCCAAAACAAAGAAACCAAAAACGCCTGACGAGATGGCGTCATTAATTTTGCACTATCAAAAATAAATATCCATTAAAAAAGCTATGAGGGATGTCGATGATGACAACACCTCATAGCTTCTTCTTATAGTAATAGGCTTACATTGCTTGCTCTTCGCCTTCTTGCATTTCATAAGCAGTTGTTAAGTAGAATAAATCCTTTGGAATTTTAAATAAATCAAATTGTGCCATACCACTATTTACTTGAGCTAACAAAGTTGGGTGACTTTCATTAGCGCTCACAACATAGGGTAATTTTAACGCAGCACGCTGTGATTTTATATTTTCAACGCGAATACGGAGGAATACCGTATGAAAATTATATTCAAAAAATAACTCGTTTAAAAAAAGCATTTTTGCCTTTTGATTATAGCCTTTTCCTTGGTAAGGGAGTCCAATCCACGTTCCTAAAAAACCTGCACCGTCTTCAACATCGTGTATACTAATGGTGCCGATTGGTTGACCCCAGTCATCAGTAATGGTCCTCGAGATAGCGAGTCCTCTCGCTTCCTCTTCGATCAATTGCTTTGTCATAAACCAGTATTCATCAGCGGATGTGGCTTTCTGACGGACAAAAGGGAATACAGAAGGGTGTGATAATAGCTCATAAAGCTCTGTACATTCATGCAGGTCTCGATGTTTAAGCATACGAAACGCCTCCTTTACTAGGGTAGTTAAAACAATTCCGTTGAAGCATAAAGAAGAAAACTAAATTTCGTACTGGAATTAAAACCCAAAGAACTAGACGTTATAACTATGATATTCCATAATCTCCCGCTGTCTTACTGATTTCGACCATACCGAAAAAAGACTAGTTTTTTAAATATAATATAACATGCTAGCTGTTTGATGCAATCATTTTGCTCGTAAAAAACAAAATTTTAAGTTTAATAGTCAGTAAATTCTGATAAAAAGATAGAAATGATTCATTTATTTGACATATTTAAAATTAAGTAAATTCTATTACTTTTATCTAAAATTAATCAATTAAATAGTTCTATAGTATTATGTTTTTATATTTAAATAGTTAAATTATCAAAAATGTCCTTAAAAGGATATAATTTATCTAATTCTAGAACGGTAATTTTTTATTTTTATGTTATAATAGCAGAATTAGTTTTTGCGTATAATGACGTATATACATAGCATTTTATTATGATGGCAATGGCCTTTTTCTGGAGGTGACAGTATGGAGTATCTTTTAAGCGAAGATTTTTTTAATGAATTATTTATTGGCAATGATTTTGTTTTTCTTATGAAAAAAGTAAAGGAAGATTTTCAATATATTCGCTTAAACAATGCAGCTCGAGAACTGTTATCGATCGATGTAATTGGAAAAATGCTTTCCGCCGTTACCTCGAATCGAAATTTTTCGATCATTCAGAAAAACTATCATCATGCAATTGAAGAACATATTCAGGTTGACTATGTAGATTATGCATATGTACAGTCGGAGGTTCGTAAATATGAAACAACTGTACGCCCTTTGCGCTATAATCAGGAAGACTTTGTTTTAGCCATTACAAAGGAAATTCATTATGACCGTAGTATTGAAGATAAGTTTTTATTTATGCGGTCCCTATTCGATCATGCCTTTTTTTCGACTGTTGTGTTATCAGCTGAAGGTATGATTTATGAAGTGAATTCAAGCTTTATGGAAGATTTTCAAATAGATAATGAAGCCGTCAAACAAAAAATGTTTTTTGATTTACCGATTGTTCCTAAAGAAGAAGTTCAGCAAATTAAATGGTATCTACAACAAGCGGCTAGAGGAGAAAACGTTCATGAAAAGTTTGTAAGACTGCTTACGTTGGATCACCAAGAACGCATGTATTTACTGTCACTTTCGCCTGTCATGCAGGAGGATAATTCCTTTGCAATCTTTCTGATTATGCAGGACTTCACACAGTTCACCTTGCAAAAAGCAGAATTACGTTCGAAATCTCACGGCTTTGAAGTGTTTAAGTCGGCATTAAATTCAGCTACGGCCATTGCTATTTTAGATAGTGAATGTCATATTTCAGAAGTGAGCGAGATGTTTTTACAAGCTTCAGGTTACACAGAAGAGGAATTAATTGGTCAGCCTTATGCGCTACTTAAGCCACGGTACCAAACACAAAATTTTTTACAATTAATCAATGATAAACTTGCTAGTGGGGAAATCTGGCGAGGAGAGCTGTGCTATCGGACCAAATATCATGCTGATTATTGGGTGGAGGCAACTATCGTCCCATTAAAAAATGAGTTTGGTGAAATTGAACAAATTTTAACCATTAACTATGATATTACAGACAAGAAAAGAATGTTCACAGAACTAAAAAATATTGAACGAACTTTCCGTCTCATTACAGAAAATACAAATGATTTAATTGTCATCACGAATGAGGATGGAATCATTATTTATGCTTCACCCTCCTATGAAATATATTTAGGCTATGAAAATGTGGAGCTACAAGGTCAGTTTTACAGTGCCATTATTGATACAGAAAGCCAGCATGAATGGCAAACATTTATAAATAACTATACTGGTCAGACAGATACACAGTTCGAGCTTTTATTGAAGGCGAAGGACGGCACACCTATTTGGACAGAAGGCAATGTCACGGTGGTTCATGACCCTGATCGAGAAAAAGTTTCACAAATTATGATGGTGTCCCGTGAAATTACCCATCGTAAAGAGAGAGAAAATGATTTGCTGTATCTTGCCTACCATGATTCTTTAACACAACTTCCTAATCGCCGTTATTTACAAAAAGAGTTTCCGACAATATTGGCAGAAGCCAACGAAAACAATGCAAGTATAGCGATGCTTTATTTAGATGGGGATGATTTTAAAGCTGTCAATGATCGCTTTGGCCATGATACAGGGGATGCTTTTATTCAGAGCTTTGGTCAGGCTTTGAGCAAAACCGTTAGAAGTCATGATATCGTTATTCGAATAGGGGGTGATGAATTTCTTGTCATCCTCACAGGTCTAACGAGGGAAATTGAAAAAAGGCATAGTCAAATTATGCATATTATCCGTCGCATTCGAGATGAATTAGCAACAGGCTGGATGATTGAGAATCATCAGTTTACGCCAACTGCTTCAATAGGAATCTCGTATTATCCAGATCATGCCCAAACATTGGATGAATTAATGGATTTGGCTGATCAAGCACTATATAAATCAAAAGAAGCAGGGAAAAATAATCTCTATATTTCGGAAGCCCATTAAAAAAGTCTGTCCACAAATTATTCGTTGTGAGACAGACTTTTTATTTGATGTTATGCTATAACAGTATAGGGATAAAAATCCTACATCGTTATTTCGGAATAGAAGGTGATTATGTGCCTAAGAAAATATTATTAGTGGAAGATGAAAAGCATATTGCGCGTTTTGTTGAGCTCGAATTACAGCATGAAGGCTATGACGTGACGGTTGCCTTTGAAGGGCGGGAAGGGCTATCCCTGGCAACAACAGATGCATTTGATGTGCTATTACTAGACGTGATGCTACCGGGTATTAATGGTATTGAAATTTGTCGGCGAATTAGGACACAATCTCAAGTGCCTATTATTTTAATAACGGCAAGAGATGCTGTTATGGATCGTGTAGCTGGTCTCGATGCTGGAGCAGATGACTACATCGTCAAGCCATTTGCGATCGAAGAACTATTAGCAAGAATTCGAACGATTTTACGTCGTGCAACAACACAAGAGCCAGCAAATAGTGAATGTTTGAGTTTGCGTGATATTGAGATAGATATTGCAGCCTATGAAGTTTTCGTGCAAGGGAATAAACTCGACCTAACTAAGACAGAATATGATTTACTGAAACTATTAATTGAACACAAAAATAGAGTTTGTACACGCGAGCATATTTTAACATCTGTATGGGGCTATGATACAGATATAGAGACCAATGTGGTAGATGTGTATATACGTCATTTACGGTCTAAGCTCCCAGGTGATACGAATGCCTATATTGAGACGGTTCGAGGGGTTGGGTATGTGATGCGTGAATGAATCAGTTACTTATGTACCTCCGTCGTCAATCTTTGCAGAAAAAATGGATGCTCACCTCCAGTAGTGTGATTTTTTTAAGCTATACGATTATTTGCGTGGTTGTTTATATTTCCCTCCATACGTGGCTATTAAATGATGAGGAAAGCAAAGTTGAACGGACTAGCAGGGATATTATTTCATTTTTACAATCACAGGGACCAGATATTACGATTCAACAAATTCAACAAAATACTGGTTTGCTCAAATCGATTGTCGACCGAGATGAAACTGTTAGAATGTTTAATGCGGACGGCGTGGATATTTTGCGTATCAATAATACTTCAGCTGCTGCACCACTTAGCTCCATGCAGGAGATTTTTGAGACGACCATTGATAAGCAGGATGTACTGGTCATGAATGAACCAATACGCTTAGGCTTTTTTCAAGGATATGTCCAGGTTGTCCATCCGCTCACTGGTTTTCAATCGCTCATGCATTATCTATTAACAGCCATGCTCATCGCAGGTGTTGGGGCATTGGTGTTATCAGGTTCTATTGGGTATTATCTAGCCAATTATTTAATGAAGCCATTGCGTGAATTACGTGCTTCCATGAAAATGGTGATGGATCAAGGCTTTAATGAGCCCATACAGTTAACCAACACGTCACACGATGAGATTGGTGATTTATTGAACATGTACAATGCCATGATGAATGAGCTGCAAATTTCTTTTACACAGCAGCAACAATTTGTCGCTGATGCTTCTCATGAGCTTCGTACGCCCATCCAAGCAATTGAAGGACATCTTTCTCTGTTGAAAAGATGGGGCAAAAATGATCCAGCTATTTTAGAGGAGTCGATTGATACTTCATTAACAGAAATTGCTCGCATGCGTAAAATGATTGAGGAATTATTAGAGCTTGCAAGACGTGAGGAAAAAGATGAAATGAGTGAGGCGAATGCACTAGCTGTAATTGAAGCTGTTATCGATGAAATGGAGCTTGTACATCCAAAAGCGCGAATTATGCTGTCGAAAAATGATGAAATAGGTCCTTTATTTATAACTGAAAATGCACTAAGTCAAATCATTCGTAATATAATAGAAAATGCAATTCGTTATTGTGAAAAAATTCCTGAGATACAAATTTCTATTTCAGTTGCTGGAAATTATGCATGTTTAGAAATTGCTGATAATGGTATAGGAATAGCAAAAGACAATATTCCTTTTATATTTGATCGTTTTTATCGAGTGGATGAGGCAAGGAACCGTAAAATTGGTGGAACAGGCTTAGGATTAAGTATCTCGAAGATGTTGCTTGAAAAGTATAATGCCACGGTAGAAGTCAAGAGTGAGGTTAATATTGGAACCGTTTTCTCGTTAAAGATCCCGCTAAAATATTAAGAAAAATGCACGCTTTATTTCATTATTCTATCCTTTGCGAAAAAAATTGCTTAATTTGCTAAAAAGAGTTGTATTTTTTGTGAAGAGTAGTAAGATTGAGATGGAAAAAACGTTCTTTAAAATATGGAAAAGTAGTGTGAAACATTCTTTTAAAGAACGGCTAAATATTATATAATTAATTGCAATTTAATTAATGGAACTGCCGTAAGGCAAAATTTGGAGGTCATTTTTCATGTCGAACAACGTTACAACTGTAAGTTCTCCATGGTCAGCTTTCTCTGGTCCTAACCTAGGATATGTGATGGAGCAATACGACTTATTCTTACAGTCTCCTGAAGAAGTAGAACCGGAGTTAGTTTCTTTATTCCAACAATTTGGTGCACCAGTAGTAGTAGAAGGTGAAGTAGCTGTAGCTAGTCATACAGCAGCGGCTCCTGCTGGCGATTACAAAAAAGTGTTAGCCGCTGTGAGATTAGCCGATGCAATTCGTTCACGCGGTCATTTAGCGGCAGATATTTATCCTCTGAAAAACCGTGAACTACAAACAGCTCAAATTGACGAAAGCGCGTTCAACTTAAGCGCTGCAGATTTAGCTGAAATTCCTGCAGCAATCTTCTTCAAAGATGTGCCAGCAAACGTGAAAAATGGTAAGGATGCAATTGACTATTTAAAAGCTATTTATACAAATAAAGTAGCGTTTGAATATGAACATGTAGTAGCTACAGAAGAACGTAATTGGATTCAAGCGCAAATTGAATCAGGCTCTTTCCAACAAGCACTTTCTTCTGATGAAAAGAAAGCCTTATTAGATCGTTTAACACGTGTTGAAAATTTTGAGAAATTTATCCATAAAACATTTGTAGGACAAAAGCGTTTCTCTGGTGAGGGCTTAGATACGCAAATTGTACTATTTGATGAAATCATTAAAACTGCAGAAGCGCTAAGTGTTGAAAAAGTACGTATTGGTATGGCACACCGTGGTCGCTTAAATGTTTTAACACATATTTTAAATAAACCTTATGACATGATGTTCTCTGACTTTGCACATGTATCAAATGATTTATTTATGCCGGAAAATGGTCGCCTTGAAATTACAAAAGGGTGGACAGGTGATGTGAAATACCATATGGGTGCTTCTTATAACCGTGATTCAGGTATGAATGTGAAACTTGCCTACAACCCATCTCACTTAGAAGTGGGCAACCCAGTAGTTCTAGGTGCTACTCGTGCAACACAAGATGACACTTCAAAGCCAGGTCAAGCGGTTCATGATCGTACAAAAGGCTTAGGAATCCTAGTACACGGTGATGCAGCATTCCCAGGTCAAGGTATCGTAACTGAAGTATTAAACTTCGCTAAAACTGAAGGATTTACAACTGGTGGTACTATTCATATTATCGCGAACAATATGATTGGTTTCACTACGGAACAATATGATTCTCGTTCTTCTGTTTACTCATCTGACCCAGCAAAAGGGTATGAAGTACCAGTAGTTCATGTGAATGCAGATAGTCCAGAAGCAGTGGCTCAAGTAGGTCGCTTTGCAGCTAACTATCGTCAAAAATTTGGTAAAGATATTGTTGTTGATTTAGTTGGTTACCGCCGTCACGGTCATAACGAAACAGATGATCCAACGGTTACAAACCCAGAAACATATAAATTAGTTTCTAAGCACGAAACTGTTCGTGCGTTATATGGTGCAGCATTAGTAGCAGAAGGTCTTGTATCAACTGAAGATGTAGCAGCATTAGATACAGCTATCTATGCAGAAATGCAAGCTGCTTACGATCATGTAAAAGAAATGGCTTCAAAAGATGAGCATCATCAATTAGAAATGCCAGAAGAATTAAAAGTAGAGTTCCCACAAATTGATACAGCAGTTGGTGCAGAACGTTTAGGTAAAATCAACGAAGAGCTTCTAGTGTTTGAAGAAAACTTCGAGCCACAGAAAAAGCTTGGAAAAATTTTAGAAAAACGTCGTGATGCATTTGCATCTGCAAAAATCGATTGGGGTCATGCGGAAACTTTAGCATATGCAACAATTATCCAAGATGGCACACCAGTACGTTTCACAGGTCAAGATGCTCAACGTGGTACTTTCTCACAACGTCACTTAGTGCTTCACGATAAAAACAATGGTAATGTCTTTACACCACTTCATCATATTTCTGGTGCAAGTGCATCCTTTACAGTACACAACTCACCACTGACTGAAGCAGGGGTAGTTGGCTTTGAGTATGGTTACAATCTAGAAAATGGCCATGTATTAACAGTTTGGGAAGCACAATTTGGTGACTTTGCGAATATGGCACAAGTAATGTTTGATAACTTCATTTCAGGGGCACGCTCTAAATGGGGTCAAAAATCTGGCATGGTGATTCTATTACCACATGGTTATGAAGGCCAAGGTCCAGAGCACTCTTCAAGCCGTATGGAACGTTATTTACAAATGTCAGCAGAAAATAACTGGTTTGTAGCAAACTGTTCAAATGCAGGTAACTACTACCACTTATTACGCCGCCAAGCAGCGTTATTAGGTACTGAAGGTGTTCGTCCACTTGTGGTTGTATCACCAAAATCATTATTGCGTCATCCATTAGCAGCAGCTAATGCTGAGCAATTAGCAGATGGTTCATTCCAAGAAGTGATTGAACAACCTGGCTTAGGTACAAAAACGGATGCTGTAGAGCGTATCGTATTAGGTACTGGTAAAGTGATGATCGACTTAGCAGATCGCGTGAAAGATGGAGAAGGTTTCGATCACTTACACATTGTTCGTGTAGAACAACTTTACCCATTCCCAAAAGAGCAAGTTGCTGGTATTATTGCTAAGTATCCTAATGCTAAAGAAATCGTATGGGTACAAGAAGAACCTAAAAACCAAGGCTCATGGAATTATGCTCTAGAAACATTATATGAACTTGCAGAAGGTAAAAAGCTTCGCTATGTAGGTCGTCCTGCAATGAGCTCAACTTCTGAAGGAGATGCAGATTCTCATAAAGCAGCTCAATCATCACTTATTGAAGAAGCAGTTGCTGAGCCAGTAAAGGTTAAATAATCACATATAAATATTGATAGCTGGGCTACTTGCCCATAAGCAGTAGCCCTTTTATGTGCATCATGCACGTTAATCAAAGGAGGAAATGAAAGTGGCTGAAATTAAAGTCCCTGAATTAGCAGAATCGATTACAGAAGGTAGTATCGCACAGTGGGTAAAAAAAGTGGGCGATCGCGTTGAAAAAGGTGAATTCATCGTTGAACTTGAAACAGATAAAGTAAACGCTGAAATCATTTCTGAAGAAGCAGGTGTATTAACACAAATTTTAGCTGAAGAAGGCGATACTGTACTAGTTGGTCAAGTTATCGCAATTGTAGAAGCAGGCGAAGGCGCAGCAGCTGCACCAGTAGCGGCAGCACCAGCTGAAGCAGCTCCAGCTCCAGCAGCGCCACAAGCAGCACCTGCAGCACCAGTAGCAGCAGCACCTGTAGTAGAAGAAACTTCTGGTGAGCGTGTCATTGCATCTCCAGCGGCACGTCGACTTGCACGTGAAAAAGGTATTGACCTTGCAGCGGTATCACCAGTAGATCCACAAGGCCGTGTACGTGTACAAGATGTAGCGGCACATGGTACAGCACCAGTAGTAGCAGCACCTACACCAGTAGCAACTACAGGTGGCCCAGTTGTATTCACACCAGCAGCTAATTCTGACCGTGTAACGATTGAAAAAATGAGCCGTCGTCGTCAAACAATTGCAAAACGTTTATTAGAAGTTAAACAATCAACAGCAATGTTAACAACATTCAACGAAATTGACATGACAAACATCATGGCACTTCGTAAACGTAAACAAGAAGAGTTTGTGAAAGCAAACGACATCAAACTTGGTTTCATGTCATTCTTCACTAAAGCTGTTGTTGCAGCACTGAAAAAATACCCATACGTAAACGCTCAAATCTCTGGCGATGAAATTCATTTAAATAACTTCTTTGATATCGGTATTGCAGTATCAACTGAAGAAGGTTTAGTAGTACCAGTTGTACGCGATGCGAATAGCAAAAACTTTGCAGAAATCGAAAAAGATATCGCTAACTTAGCGACAAAAGCTCGTGATAAAAAATTAGGCTTAAATGACATGGCTGGTGGATCATTCACAATCACAAATGGTGGTGTATTCGGTTCATTAATGTCAACACCAATTATGAACGGTACGCAAGCTGGTATTTTAGGTATGCACTCCATTGTAAACCGTCCGGTTGCAGTAAATGGTGAAGTTCAAATCCGTCCAATGATGTATGTAGCACTTTCTTACGATCACCGTATCATCGATGGAAAAGATTCTGTAGGATTCTTAAAAACAGTTAAAGAGTTAATCGAAAATCCTGAAGATTTATTATTAAATTCATAATTCCTTTAAACCCTGCAAACTTTGCAGGGTTTTTTCTTGGCTTCTGTATCACTAAAGTCATTAGTAATTTTGATAATCCAAAACTATTTACTTAGTATAAAAAGAATAGGTAGTAAAAATATGTTGTTTTCCAGCAGATATATGGATAAAAATACGTAGATTAATAATGGATAGGGCAAGCATAATACCCTAATATTGTCATTAGTCAGAAAAATGATAAAACTCTCTTGACGTACATACTAGTTTTATAGTAGTATCTAAATATCAATTAAATAAACAAACCTCACTAACAAACATCAGTGAGGTAGAGGCGCGGTATTTATTAGTTCATTGTTGAGTACAAGCAAACAAAGACGCAATGAAGAAGGAAATATCGCCGAAGTATAAAAGGAGCTCGTACTTTTATGCTGGGTCTGCAGTGAATAAGTGCAGGACTGTCCTAGTAAATTCATTTCCAGGTTTACTAGGTTGTGCTATCTCGGAAACATGGAATACTAGTGAGGATTTGGGCAACTGTCATAAAAGGTAAGACCTAAGTTCACAAGACTTAGGTCTTTTTTCGTACAGTTGTCTTATTTTTTTACAGAAAAGGGGAGTTTTTCATGAAAAGAAAATGGTTGTTAGTAATGATCTCTATCATGACGGCAATTGTGCTAGCTGCATGTGGCACTAGTGACAAAAAAGAAAGTAGTTCAGGTGATGCTGGCGCAGATAAAGAAGAAGGCGGCGGTGAATTCCGAATTGGAATGGAGGCGGGCTACCCACCATTCAACTGGACACAGCAAAACGATGCAAATGGAGCAGTAAAAATTGCAGATAACGCAGAGTATGCAGGTGGCTATGATGTACAAATGGCGAAAAAAATCGCTGAAGGTTTAGGCAAAGAATTAGTGATCGTCAAATTGGAATGGGACGGCTTAGTACCAGCGCTACAATCTAATAAAATTGATGCAATCATCGCGGGAATGTCGCCAACAGAAGAACGTAAGAAAACAATTGATTTTACTGAAAACTACTATACTTCTGATTTTGTAATGGTTATTAAAAAAGGTAGTAAATATGAAGGTGTCAAATCAATCCAAGATTTCTCTGGCGCAAAAATTACATCACAACTGAATACTTCCAACTACAATGTGATTGATCAAATTAAAGGTGTCAATAAACAAACAGCAATGGAAAGCTTCCCAGCGATGCGTGTAGCTTTAGAGGCAGGCAAAATTGATGGATATGTAGCCGAACGTCCTGAAGGAATTTCTGCGGCAGCTGCCAACGATAAATTCACATACGTAGCATTTGAAGAAGGCTTTGATACAGATCTTTCAAATACTTCGATTGCTGTAGGCTTACGTAAAGATGATGCTAATCTAGAAAAAATCAATGAAATCCTAAAAGGTATTTCTGAAGATGATCGTCAAGCGATAATGGAAGAAGCTATTTCTCAGCAACCAGCAGCACAATAAAAAAATGGCACGGACTAGTTGCTAGTCCGTGCACTATCATTTCATCATTATTAAAATGAGAACCTCTCTACATAATGATAATGTCCTAGCGAAATAAATCATAGACTAGTAGAAAAAGCTAGGGCACGAAAAAGATAGCAAGCAACATGACATTGTAAGGAGGAACATCATGAGTCTTGAATGGATACTTTCAATTATTGAAAACAACTGGCAAATGTTTTTACGAGGTGCGTATTATACGTTACTGATTTCGACTATAAGTACAATTATTGGTGCATTTATCGGATTTTTCATCGGAATTATGCATACGATTCCAGTTCGTAAAAAAGGTGTGAAATTTTATAGCTTAAAGCTTATTAATTTTATACTCACATGCTATGTTGAATTTTTCCGTGGTACACCAATGATTGTACAGGCTATGGTTGTCTACTATGGATTAGATATCGCATTTGGCATAGACATGCACTTTATTACAGCGGGGATTTTAGTCGTTTCACTTAATACAGGTGCCTATATGGCAGAAATTGTCCGAGGTGGTATCGTATCGATTGATAATGGTCAATATGAGGCAGCATCAGCTATCGGTATGAATCACTTCCAAATCATGCTTCACGTAGTCCTACCACAAGTAGCACGAAACGTACTGCCTGCGACAGGCAACCAATTAATTATGAATATTAAAGATACAGCTGTACTAAACGTTATTGGAGTAACAGAATTATTCTTCCAAACAAAATCAATCTCCGGTAACAACTTCCGTTATTTTGAATCGTTCTTTGTAGCTTGTATTCTTTATTTCATAATGACATTCACTGCATCACGAATCCTTCTCTATGTTGAAAAACGTTTAGATGGACCAGATGCCTATCAAAAAGAACAAAAAGAAGCAATATAGGGGGACGCACAAATGGCAGTCATTAAAATTGAACATTTAAGTAAATCATTTGGACGTAACCAAGTGTTAAAAGATGTTAATTTTCAAGTGGAAAAAGGAGAAGTTGTTTGCTTAATAGGCTCCTCTGGTTCAGGCAAATCCACTTTACTTCGTTGCATTAATTTATTAGAAACACCAAGTGGTGGGCAAATTATTTATCAAGGGGAAGACATCCTAGATGAAAAACACAATATCCAAGAATATCGAACACATTTAGGGATGGTATTCCAGCAATTCAATTTATTTAACAACCACAATGTTTTAAATAATTGTACGGTGGGGCAAATAAAAGTTTTAAAACGCTCGAAGAAGGAAGCAGAGGAAACAGCGCTTAAATATTTGAACATTGTTGGTATGGAACAATATGTAAACGCAAAGCCTCGACAGCTTTCAGGGGGGCAAAAGCAACGCGTAGCCATTGCCAGAGCATTATCCATGAATCCTGAAGTGATGCTTTTTGACGAACCTACATCAGCACTAGACCCTGAGATGGTAGGGGAGGTATTAAAAGTGATGCGTCAATTAGCTGATGCAGGCAATACGATGCTGATTGTAACGCATGAGATGGAGTTTGCCAAAGAGGTAGCAGATCGCGTAGTCTTTATGGATAAAGGTGTAATTGTCGAAGAGGGCCCACCATCACAGGTATTAATAAACCCTCAGCATGATCGGACGAAAGAGTTTTTAAAACGAACATTAAAGCAGTAGGACCTCATCAAAAAAAGTGAGTCCTATAATAGAGACTCACTTACTTTCTGGAATTCCATTCTGCATAAAGGACAAAGCAGATTACGAATGCTATTGCAATAATAAAAAACCATTGTGGTACACCGCCAAAGCTCATCATAACACCTCAAATGTAAAATTATTTTTGGATAGATTAGGTATTGTATTTCTTTTTTCTCCACAAAAGCCTAAAAATATTATAAAATAGGCATTAGACATTAGCTTTATGCTAGTAAAGAGAGGTAGAGAGAATATGTTACATTTAAAATGGAAAGATGCGCCAACATTACGAACAGTGACTTGCAAACATACCAATGCATCAAAATACCTAGTATCAAATGTTTTAACAGTAGGAAAAGAATATGAAGTAAAAAATGAAACAGAAGAGTTCATTTTTATCATTGATAACACTGGCAACGTCGGTGGCTACTATAAAGATTATTTTGCATAAAAAGAAGATAGGGTGGTTCAGATCATTTACTGAGCCACCCTTTTTTTCATGAATCCCTCTGATAGCCTCTTATATCCGTCGTATTTTGCAACTGTTGCTTTTCCTGTTCCGTCGCCGTATGTAAGGCGAACACATCTTTTATAGCTGTTTGTAGCTCATATTGCGTTTCCTTAAATTTCGATACTTGCTGTTCGAATGAAGGTCTTGCAAAACGATCCTGTGTCTGTAATAATCGTTCCTCAAGCTGTGCATAATGATGATCCATATGCATGGATAGCATCATTGCTAGTTGATTTTTCCATAAAGGAATTAATGTGACAATGGAAAACTCAATTTTTTCAGCTAATGTTTGATTCGCTTGCTGTATCATACGAATTTGTGGTGCCGTTTGTAGGGCTACTTGTTGAGAAACCTGTAAATCATAAATACGTTGATCCAGCCTCTCAATTTGTGCAGCGAAATCATTTAGTTGTTGAATGGCAAGAGGCTGTTTATTTGCTTGGACACTTGTTATTTTTGTAGGAAGCTCCACCTCAATGGCCTGCTGCTTTTTCATTTGACCAGCTGCAATCGCAGTAGCTAGTTCCTCGAAAAATCCTCGATTATGTGTATAAAGTGCTTCTAAATTCTCTACATCCCGAATTAGTTGGAGCTGAGCACGTTCCAATTGCACCCCGATACGTTCCACCTGAATACTAATACGCTCAAATTCTGTTAGGGTTTGTTTCACAGTAGGCTCTGTTTTACCACCAAATATTTTTTTGAAAAAGGTTTGTTTTTTTGGCTCTAAAGCTGTCGGGTCTACGCGATCTAAGGTTTGCATTAAGGAGTCTAGCATTTGACCTATTTTGGTCACGTCCTTTTGCTTCACCTGCGCTAACATTCGATCCGCAAACTGGGACAGGGAACGCTGTGAATCCTGTCCTAAAGACAGCAATGATTCAAAATCAGTTAAATCAATTTGGCTGGCATATAGTAAAGCCCGACTTTGCGCAAGAGGCGATAGCGTTTCGTACGTCGCCATCGCCTCATTTTGTGGAGTTGTTTCTAAATAAGATTGTACTAATGGAGAAAGACCAGGAATGGTATTTAATTGAAAAGCATGTTCATCTGCCGTCATTTGTCATCGCCTCGCCAGTCCAATTGTTCTCTACGTCTAAGATTAGAACGATTTGCGAATTCAATCTCCATTTGTAGGTGGTCAATATCATTCGCAAGCGCATCCTTTAAATCAATTTGAATCGTATCATTTAAGTCCGTTAGTGTTTCACGCGTTTTTGATAACGTCAATTGAATTTCTTTATCCTTCACAGGCTGTCTAGAAAGCATTGTATACTTATCCGTTAATTCCACTGCTGAAGGTAAATGTGCATAGAAAAAGGGTTCAACATTGTAAAACTTACGTGGGTCTGTCTTGACAATTTTGACGATGTTTTTTGAAATACGGGTCATCTCCAGTAGTTGTTTAAAAGCAGATACGGAACGTACACGTAAATAGTTTTGACTTAATGTTTGAATTTGCTTATTAGCGGTTGATAATTGTGTTTCAATGTGTTTGAATTCTTCTTTTGTGATACCTGCTATTTGCATGACTTTCTTTTTTTGTCTATGTTTCAGCAACGCTGTACTCGTCGCATATGAACCAGCAAACAGTAAACCACCAAGGAAGAATCCAGGATTTGCTGCAATTGCTGCGATAGAAACAGTTGTTAGCGAAATAACGAAGCTAGCAGTATGTCTAGAAAAAAACTGTCCAATACTAAGCATTGTTTCTTCCTCCTTGCATTTCAATATGTCTATCTTCTTATACGAAATAATCGACATAAAGTTTCAATGAAAAATGAAACCTTACATAAATTTTACTGCGAATCGCAAATTTTCTCAATGATATTACCTAGAATAACTAGGATTAAGTTGTTCAGTATGTATGTCCACTTATTTTTAAGAGATTTGTGAACATCATATCGTATGGATTCGAAATTCTAATGATTAGGTTTATGTGCTGTCTAGCTTGAAATAAACGTGTTGACTTATTTTTCGATCGTGCGGTTCTATTTCCTAGTGTAAGAATTAAGCATGGATGTTACTTTTTTATTCCCTAATACAAAACATCAACAACTGCTTTTAAACGAACCACCAATCTAAGTGCTTATTTTAAAATAGTTTAATAAACCAAAATAGGATAATTATTGTATAATAAAGTCGGTATATATGATAATAGGATTGTGAAAAAAGAAAGCGGTGGAAAAATGAACAATAAAAAAGGAATAATTATTGCTAGCATCATACTCTTATACTGTGTAATTGACGTTATCTATACATTTGTATTATCTGGAAAAATCAATTGGTCTATATTATTTTTAGCCGTATGTATGATTGGTTTAATAGAGGTCGCCATATTCAATAATAAATACCTAAAAAAGAATATAAATCATTAATTATTATAGGGTGCATTTACCTTTAATACCTTGTAAAAAAGAAGAGCCAGACTAAACAATGTCTGACTCCATTCGTACATATCCTTTTAAATCATCATATAACTCTAAAGAAAATGAATTGGAATCGGCTTGGGGACTAACACCCTTTTGGACAAAAAGAAGGAATTCATTCAGCGCTTTTTCAGGTCCTTCTACTTCAACCTCAATTTGCTCGGCAGCATTCAATCTACAATACCCTTTTAGCCCTAATTCAATGGCTTTTTGTTTAATAAAGAATCGGTAGCCTGTCCCATAGACGTCACCAAAAAATTTAATACTTGCTCGTTTGTTCAAGGAAATACCTCCTACCATTAGAGAGGGGATGAGCCTCTCTCTTTATTGCATAACTCGTTCCTTTTCTAAATAGGCAATTAAGTTATTAATATAATATAGAACTTGAGTTGACGCTTCATCTACTTCTTTAAGATGGCTATCAGCTTGTGCGATATTGCCAGCTTTAAAGGCTGTTGCCGCACGCTTCGCTGATTCGTGGACAAGTAAATGATAATTGTCTAAATCATGATAATCCTGTAAATGACCGAAACGCTCCACCGTACGAGAAGCTGTATACCATTTGCCAAGTCGACATTCTCTATGCGAAGAAACATCACTTGGTTCAACATGTTCTAGGCCAAGGAACATGTTATAAATGCGCCATTTCCATAAAATATGATCAGCTTTAGATAGCTGTAAAAGGGCTATGGATGAAAGCTGTACATTATTATTGGCAATAATATCATTACGGAAACGATTGATTTCTTTCCCTAAAAGGTGGATATCACTGGATGTATTATGACTATAATCTCGAATATCTTCCTGCAAGCTAGAAATTTCAATCATTCTAGAGGAGACTTCATCGATGGCTGCCGCCTGTTGCTGCGAAATCGCTGCTGTATTGGTCACATCTAAGTTAATACCTTCAATCGCATGGACAATCGCATTCAATAATGGTAACGATTCTTTCGCCTCAACAGTTGCTTCTTTAATGATTGCTGTTGTTTCAGTAATCGAGTCGGAGACTTCATTGGAATAGCTCTTTAAATGGTGAACATTCGTTGAAACCTCGCTCAAAGCCGAGACTGTGCTTTCCGCAAGTTTTCGTACTTCTTGTGCGACAACCGCAAAGCCCTTGCCATGTTCACCCGCACGTGCAGCTTCAATGGAGGCATTTAGAGCCAGTAAATTGGTCTGGTCCGCAATTTGGTTGATTAATGTCACGACTTGTTCAATATCATTCACCCGTTTTTGTAATTCTGAAAAAGATTCTACAATCGAAGTAAACGTTTCTTCCGTTTTAAAGATTTCTGATAATGCATGTTCAATGGCATTTTTACCTTGTGTCGCATGGTCAACAGATTCAGTTGTTTTCTCAGATATATGAGAGGACATGCGGGCAACTTCATTGATTGAAGCGGCAATTTCCTCAGTAGCAGCTGTAGAGGACTGGATCTCCTCATTTTGCTTATCTAAACTAAATACTAAATCTTTCATATACATGATTTTGGCATTGACGTCCATCAAGGATGATATTTCACCCACAACATTCTCAATGATGCGCTCCGTCAATACCTCCACTAATAGTTCCTGATCGACATTGACAGCGGACTGGAAGGATTTCATAAACTGGAAGGCTTTATTGGGCTTCATTCCAAAGTTATGTAAAATATAAGTAGTAATATAAAAGGCAAACTGATTGAAAACGACAATTAATTTACCAGGCTCATATTGATGCTTACGGAATAAATTGAAAAACTTGACGGTTTCATCCACATATTCGTCATCCCGCGTTGCTAGGAAAAATTGTGTTAAGTATTGATTAATGTTTTCTTCACTAATGGTTAATTGAGAGGTAGGGGATATCTCACTTAAATAGTGGTGAAAAATGGCATTCATAGAAGGAGTAATATCTTTTAGCTTTTCGTAGAGCGTCTTTAAATGCTCTTCATCTTGCGTATTGAAATGGTTAAATGCCAATGTTTGATGGAATCGGCCTGTTGCACGTAAATCTGTACCACGTTTTAGTAGTTCTTCTAGCTCAGCTTTAGGTCGAATGCTTGAAAACATATAAAAACCTCCAAAAATTATGTATAATAAGGTAATAATAGCATAATTCAGGTGGTTTTAATAGACATTTCGGGTGTGTTTGCTAAAATGAAAATATCTTATGACAGCAAGGAATGGGCAAATATGTATACAATTATTTACATGAAAGCAGACTATGAGCCTTGGTGGAAATTTGAGGGCTGGGAAGCTTTTATTCAAACACACGATACATTTGAAGCAAAGGAGCAGTTTGAGCTGGCTTTACAGCATAAATTAGCACACTTTCGTTCAACATATGATAATGAAGCAGTAAAAGAAGGGCAATATTGGGCTTTTTGGTCAGAGGATGAAAGTTTCTACTGTGAGGCATGTGATGATGACGCACAAGTATATCATGGAATTATTGCATGTAAAATGGAAGATATGTAAAAATTTTTTGAAATAAAGTAAAAAAACAATTTTCTTTATTTGACAAAATTATGAATGATGGTTATACTTAGGTTAACAATTTAATTGCTTCACCGGAAACATGAATTCACATATTACAAAAAGTGATCGCATTAGTACGGTACTCTTTGTAATATGTGAATTTTTTTCAATCGCTGAAGAAATTACATATTGTTCACTTTTATTTTTTGGAGGTTTTCTTAAATGAAACAAGGTACAGTAAAATGGTTTAACTCAGAAAAAGGTTTTGGATTCATCGAAGTTGAAGGTGAAAACGACGTATTCGTACACTTCTCAGCTATCCAAGGCGAAGGTTTCAAAACTCTTGACGAAGGTCAAAAAGTGGAATTCGAAGTTGTAGATGGCAACCGCGGACCACAAGCTGCTAACGTAACTAAACTTTAATTCTCAGAAATTAAAATTACTTTCGTTAAACCCAGACATCCTATGCAAATAGGATGTCTTTTTTTTATATCATTGCAATGTTCAATGATTATAAATCTTAAAATGGGATAAATATAAAGTAGTACTGGCAATGTGCTATGAAATGGATAGCGCGGCAAAAGATGCAGATAGAAGTGTCAAAGTACTGGATCACGCGCAAAGCGGTGGATAGAATGAGCAGAGTGACGGATAGAACCACAAACGTGAAGGATTGTGCCATGAAAGTAACTGATTAGCGTCATAAAAAGGCAAACAAGGGTACTTACTATTGGAGGTAGATTTATTATGGAAAATTTAGCAAAATTACCGAATGAACAGGAGCAGCAAGATTTTTATCAGAAGTTACGTACAAAATTAGTAGAATTTCTTGGGTCGAAAAAGGGGAAAAGCAGTAAATTTACACCGTATTTAATGTTTGTGCCTGATTTATTTCATCTATTAGTGAAAACATTAACCGATGCAGGGGTGGATAAAAAAAGTCGGGCATTGATTGGTGCGTCAATTGCGTATTTTGTGTTTCCAATGGATTTGATGCCTGAGGGAATATTAGGATTTGGTGGCTATTTAGATGATATTGTGTTGGCAACATTTGTGGTGAATACGATTATTAATAAATTAGGGCCAGAAGTGCTGGAAAAGCATTGGTCAGGGGATGATCATCTTTTGCATGCCCTCCAGAAGGTCGCTGAGATTAGTGATGAGGTTGTAAGTAAAATACCTGTGAAATCAGCCATTGCTCAGTTTGTGAAACAGGAAAATAAAGATAAATAATATTATTATGTAAACTTAATAGCTGATAAAAATGAACCTGTATCTTACAGGTTCATTTTTTGTTCGCCTGTTCTAATATGTGGTGGAGTTGCTGGACAGGGACAAACAGACCAACTCGTCCTATAGGTTCATATTTCATTGTTGCGAAGATAACACCGATGACCTCACCCTGTTGATTAATGACGGGGCTACCACTATTACCCCGATAAACGGGCGCTTTCAGCATCATTACGGGTTCTTGCCACTCGTCTAATTGAATGGATTCCAGCAATGTTCCCTCATTAGCTATTCCTGTAAAGGCAAGGGGGTTACCGATAAAATGGATATGCTCATTGGAAGGGAAGGTTGGATCATCTGCTAACGGAAGATAAGGGAGCTGTTCTGCTTGTACTTGCAATAAGGCTAAATCCACATCCGGATAGCTTTCGATTAGCTCTGCTTCCATTACTCCTTCATCAGGAAACACAACGGATAAAGTTCGTGCTTGTCCTACTACATGGGCATTGGTGACAATAAGACCATCAGGTGAGATGGCAAAACCAGTGCCTTTACTGGAAGCTGTCGAAATTTCCACAACAGCTTTTTTGTAGGTTTGTATATCTTCTTGTGCGGATAGCTTTGTTGATACTTTCATAAATTCGATAGCTGGAATGGAATAGATTTGAAAAATAAGTGCGAATGTATTGAAAAACAGGACGAAAGCCATACTCCATACAATCCAGCGTACGAATGGCTTGGGTTTTTTTGTTTTTTTGCCTTGAAGACGGTCTTCTTGCTCTTGTGCTAATGCTTTTTGCTGTTCAGTTAACACAAGCTCAATAAATTCTTCTTCCGTTAATTCTTCCTGCTCGTTAGCTGGCTTATGTAGGTCACTCATAGGATGATGCCTCCTTTTGCTACATAACAGGCGCCCAAGCAGAACGCCTGCTATCATCATACTATTCTATTTTTTGTAAGGTTGATGTTACGACAAATGGCTGCTCTTGATCAGACTCCATTCTATCTTCCTTTTTGATGAGTCCAACCCCTTGTGCAAAATAATTGGTCGTTGTGAATTGATCTTCCGTGCGTGTAACTTGGATGACATTCGAATAGACTTTTGTTCCTGTATCGACTTTAGCGGTTATGGATTGAATGGTCCAGCCTTGAAAGCTTGTCCCTACTTGTATAGGTTGTTGCAGTACTGTTTCTAGCACAGGGTAAGCAGCTACTTCTGTTGAACTAGGTAAACGAGGGTTGCTGTCAACGGGTTCACGATAGATAAGCTCAATCTTTGAATCTGTAATGCGATAAATTTTTAATAGGGTGACACCACCATTATCTTCAACCTGAGCGATATGTTGTGGATCTAGATAGGTAGTTTGTAGGGTAAAGCTTGCAAATTCATTTCCTTCACCTTGAAAATAAGCGATAGAGCCATCAGGTGGGAAAAAGGTGAGTAGGGACATTTGATCTTGGACAATTGGGTGCACAGGTTCATTTTTTATTTCTTCATTGCACCCTGTCAGTAAAAGGGCAACAGTAAGTATGAGAATAGGATGTTTCATGGGCACACTCCTTCGCTACTTTTTATAATTATACGTGAATGCAGGGAATTATACGAATCATAGCTAATGTTTATTATAATATTATTATGTAAACTAAAAGCTAGAAACTTGTAACTAGGAAAAAATTTAACTAACATAGAATTGAAGTTAAAAAATGGGGGGCATGGTTATGTATAGACAAGCGGATGATTTTTTACAGGAATGGACAATGGCTGCAGAAGGAACATTGAAAGTATTACAGGCAGTAACTGATGACAAGTTAGATCAAAGTATCGTGGAGGGTCATAGTACACTCGGCTGGCTTGGTTGGCATTTAGTTGGAGCGGCTGGATATTTTAGTTATCTAGCAGGCTTAAAGGTACCAATGATTCGTCAAGAAGACCCTGTACCAACATCAGCAGTAGAAATTGTACAAGCGTATGCGAAAGTTGTGAATGGTATAAAAGAGGAAGCGGCAAAGCTTTCAAATGAAGATTTACTTGAAGTTGTGAATGGCTTTAAAGGACCAATACCAAAAGGCGCATTATTACGTGCATTAATCGATCATCAAACACATCATCGCGGACAAATGACAGTGCTACTTCGTCAAGCTGGTTTACCAGTACCGGGTGTTATGGGACCAACAAAGGAAATGCAATAGACTTCCATTGCAGCAGATAAACAACGTATCTGCTGTATTTTTAGTTGACACTTACCTACTAGTAAGTTAGTATAGAGCCATGACAAATAGAAAATCACAAATTATCGAATTAACATTGAAGAATATTCAAGAAAAAGGTTTCACATCATTTAGTTATGATTATTTAGCGAAAGAGCTCGGTGTCACTAAAGCAAGTATTCATTATCATTTTGAAAAGAAGGAAGACTTAGGGCTGGCAGTTTGCGAAAGAATTCAAAAAGGATTAAGGGAGGTTTATACATTCATTAAGGAATCTACAGTTGCAGCTGAGGATAAACCTTTCGCTTTTATATTACAACGGATAAAATTCCTAGAACAAGATGGTGTTTGTCCCATTTCAGCATTGCATGCGGACTATCAAGAATTATCACCTGCGATGCAAGAAAAAGTTCAACAACTTAGCCAAATGGAAGTAGATGTCTTGGTGGACTTACTTCAGGATGCTAAGCACCATGGCTCATTAAAGTCGACAATGGATTTAGAGGCATTAGCCATATTGCTCATTTCTAGTACGAAGGGTGCCTTGCAATACAAACGCGTTTTAGGGGAAGATTTCTTTCACAAAGTGCTAGATCAATTAAAGGAACTGTTAAAGTAAACGAGGAGGAGAAACATAGATGGTACGTAGAGTAGTTGTTACAGGATATGGTGTCATCTCACCACTTGGTCAAACAGTATCAGACTTGTGGGGGAATATTAAAGAAGGACAATCAGGTATTAAAAGGTTAGAAGCAGAAGAATTCCACGGCATTAATACGCAAATTGCTGGTTCTATCACTGACTTTGATGCCACTAAGTATATGGATAAAAAGGAAGTAAGTAAATATGATCTTTTTGTACAATATGCACTGGCTGCATCTCAGCAGGCTTTGGAGCAAGCAAACTTAAATATGGAGCAAGTTGAGAAGGAACGTCTAGGTGTTTATATTGGCTCAGGTATTGGAGGAATTGAGACGATTTTAGCGAATCATCAAGCCATGCTTGATAATGGACCAAGGAAGGTTTCACCGTTTATGGTGCCGATGATGATTAGCAATATGGCCGCAGGGATTATCGCGATTAAAACAGGCTTTAAAGGGCCAAGCTTTTCACCAGTTTCTGCTTGTGCAACGGGTAACCAAGCGATTGGTGAAGCATTTTTAAATATACGTCACGGCTATGCAGATGGAATTTTAGCTGGTGGGGCTGAGGCACCGATAAATCCGCTGAGCTTTGCTGGATTTTCCCGTATGAAGGCGATGTCTACTAGAAATGATGCACCAGAACAAGCTAGTCGACCATTTGATAGTCAACGTGATGGCTTCGTAATGTCAGAGGGAGCAGGGATTGTGTTCCTAGAGGAATATGAACATGCTAAGCAAAGGGGCGCAACAATTCTTGGAGAGATTGTAGGCTATGGGGTGACGACAGATGCTTTCCATATAACAGCCCCTGACTATACTGGGGCGGCTCGTGCGATGAAACTGGCATTAAAAATGGCCGATATTGACGTGACCGCTGTCGATTATATCAATGCCCATGGTACGAGTACACCAGAGGGAGATAAATCGGAAACAAAGGCTATTAAAAGTGTATTTGGTGAGCATGCCTATCAATTAAAAGTGAGCTCTACTAAGTCGATGACAGGTCATCTTTTTGGGGCGGCTGGTGGAATCGAGGCCATCATTACCTTAAAAAGTATTATGGAAGACATCATTCCACCAACGATCAATTACGAAACGCCTGATCCAGAGTGTGATTTGAATTATGTTCCAAACGAGGCGCTTCATCAAACCGTCAACATAGCTTTGTCTAACGGTTTTGGCTTTGGTGGTCATAATGCTGTATTGGCTTTTAGAAAGTTTGAGGAATAATAGCATTCAATGGTATGAAATAAACGTTTCATACCATTTTTTTATGGTCTATAGGAAAGGGTTTACACCTGTATAATAAGTTTTACTTATGGACTTACACAAATAATCAATATTTTCGCTTATGTTCTTTCTATGATATGTTTAAAAGAAGGGGGGGATGGATAGTGAGAATTTTTGATGCGCATTTCCATATTATTAATTTTGATTTTCCAATTATAGAAAATCAAGGCTATACACCGCCAAGCTATGTGGTAGAGGATTATCAAAAGGAAACAGCTCTTTTTAATGTAGAGGGGGGCGCCCTTGTCTCTGGTTCCTTTCAAGAATTCGATCAGAATTATTTATTGAATTCTTTGACACAATTAGGTCCTGCTTTTTGTGGCGTGACACAATTACCGTATACAGTGACTGATGATGAAATCCTTCATTTACATAAAAATGGGGTTAGAGCCTTACGCTTTAATAGTCAACGAGGCGGTTCAGAGGATTTATCAAGACTTGATAGCCTGGCAAGAAGAGTGTTTGAGCTGGCAGGCTGGCATAGTGAACTTTATATAGATGCCAAATATTTACCTGAGATTGCTTCAACGCTTGAAGCATTACCAGCTATTTCAATTGACCATTTGGGCTTATCGGAGGAAGGGCTACCACATTTGCTAAAGCTTGTAGAAAAGGGTATACGTGTGAAAGCGACTGGTTTCGGACGGGTAGAATTGAATGTGAAAAATGCTTTGCAAGCCATCTATAGCATCAATCCAGATGCGTTAATGTTTGGAACAGATTTGCCATCGACAAGAGCTAAACGACCTTTTGAATGGGCGGATGTTGAAATGATTCAAGAGCTTTTTGATGAACAGGCTGCGGATAAAATTCTCTATCAAAATGCTAGGAAATGGTATAACAAGTAAATGCAAAAAATCCTCTACCCAAACGTACGGTAGAGGATTTTTATTGGGATTAGCTTAAACCTTGGCTATCTTTCCACTCTAAGAATTCATCATATGTTAATTGCTTATCTAAAATTGAACCGTCTTCACGGATTTCAATTACACGGTTAGCAATTGTTTGAATGAACTGATGGTCATGAGATGTGAAAATCATTGCCCCTTTGAAACGAATTAAGCCTTCGTTCAATGCTTGAATGGATTCAAGGTCAAGGTGGTTTGTTGGTTCATCTAGTAAAATCACGTTTGCTGTTGCAAGCATCATTTTTGATAGCATACAACGTACTTTTTCTCCTCCTGATAAAACAGAAGGTGATTTTTTCACTTCTTCACCAGAGAACAGCATGCGTCCTAAGAAACCACGTAGGAAGCTTTCTGTTTCATCATCAGGAGAATATTGACGTAACCATTCCACTAATGATTTTTCTGTGCCTTCGAAGTACTTGTCATGATCGTTTTCGAAGTAGCTTTGAGAGGTAGTTACACCCCATTTAAATGTACCAGCATCTGCTTCTTTATCTTCCATTAAGATATCAAGAAGCGCCGTTTTAGCAAGTGGGCTACCCAGTAAAACGATTTTATCTTCTTTGTTCATGGAGAAACGAATATCTTTGAATAGTGATTCGCCCTCATGGCTGGCAGTTAGACCTTCAACTGTTAATACATCATTCCCGATTTCACGACCAATTTGGAAATTGATGAATGGATATTTACGGCTTGATGGTTTAATGTCATCTAACTCGATTTTATCCAGCATTTTTTTACGAGATGTCGCTTGCTTCGATTTAGAAGCATTGGCAGAGAATCGTGCGATAAAGGCTTGTAATTCTTTAATTTTTTCTTCTTTTTTAGAATTTTGGTCTTGAGCCATTTTTTGAGCTAATTGAGAAGATTCATACCAGAAATCATAGTTACCTACATATAATTGGATTTTAGAGAAGTCCAAATCGGCAATATGTGTACATACTTTGTTTAAGAAGTGACGGTCATGGGATACAACAATGACTGTGTTTTCAAAGTTAATTAAGAATTCTTCTAGCCATTGAATAGCTTTTAAGTCAAGGTGGTTGGTAGGCTCATCGAGTAATAGTACATCAGGCTGACCAAATAGGGCCTGTGCCAGTAATACTTTTACTTTATCAGAACCTTCAAGATCACCCATTAGCATGTAGTGAAGGTCATCAGAGATACCTAAACCGTTTAATAATGTTGCTGCTTCTGAATCAGCTTCCCAACCGTTTAGCTCTGCAAATTCACCTTCTAGCTCAGCGGCACGCATACCATCCTCATCGGAGAAATCTTCCTTTGCATAGATAGCATCTTTTTCTGTTTTTACGTCATAGAGGCGTTTATTCCCCATAATAACAGTGTCAAGCACTGTATGATCATCGTATTCAAAATGGTTTTGTTTGAGGACAGATAAACGTTCGTCCTTGCCCATTGATACGTTACCCTCTTGTGCTTCAATTTCACCAGAAAGAATTTTTAAGAATGTTGATTTACCAGCACCGTTTGCGCCAATTAAACCATAGCAGTTACCTGGTGTGAATTTTATATTTACGTCTTCAAATAGTTTACGATCGCCATAGCGAAGACCTACATTACTAACTTGAATCATGCAAGTTCCTCCTTTTTTCACAATGGCTCTAGTATATCATGAAATATGTTCCATAGTCTATAAACATTATGACAGCAAGGTTTATTGGCAATTGCTTGAACGGGATATGTGTAGGAATAATGGAGTGTGGAAATACGAATCGAAATAAGTAAGGTTTTTAAACGTTTTTAGGGAAAAGAACAGGTAAGTAAATGAAATTGATTTATCCCTAATTTATTACCTTTTAATACTTAATTGAAAGGAAGATATTAAATGTCTAGAAAAGTAAAAGCATTGAGAATGGATGATGTTGTTTTTCAGCCTAGCTTACAACCCAAGCAATCTGGAGATAATACCAATATGATGGTTATGATACACCAGATTATAAAATAGCTTATTCCTTATCTTTTAGACTTGCTGAAATGAAAGAATTCAGAGTAATTACTGAGATTTCAATAGATAAGGAAACGAGATATAAAGTCTGTGTAATATCTGCTTAGAATTGATTACATTTATTTAAACCTAGCTTCTTGAATACATCTTGAAACCCTGAATCGTAGACACTTAAAAAGTGTAGACTATTCGGGGTTTTTGTTTTATGGCGAAACCCCTATAAATATCTATTGGAATATTAAGTGGCATGTGATTGGATTCATCTGTTCAATATTAAATTTAAAGCTTATTAATAAATGTTCATTTTAAGTAGACCCTAGTTAAACAAAACGATAATGTAGTAATATCAATGTATTGAGTTGTTTGTTAAAAGTTGTTGAATTAAAGGAATCAATACATATTAATTTTTGGTTATGTGAGAGTTAGTTCTGTTGATCAAAATTTAGATTCGCCAGTTGAAGGAGCTTGAAGTGTCACTTTAGGAATCATTTCCCACCTATTCTAACGATAAGTATAAAAAGCCAAATTTCTCATCATTAAAATTGAGAAATTTGGCTTTTATCGTTGCTCTGGAATAGCGCCCGGTTGCTGAGTATCAAGTCGGTGATTTGTCTTTTGCTTGTTAAAGTAAGCACGCCGTTAGTTTAAAGAAGTTTATAATTATAATAAGTGTTTTTGAATTATATAAAGTGCTTTCTCCATCAAATTCGAAGAAAGTATTCATTTGAAAAATGAACTATTTATAATGCTAAATTGTTACTTGTGTAGAAATCGGAAAAGGAGGTGGGATTGTGGAACAAATTAGCAATGAAAGGGTCTTGTTTCAAACATATTATAAGGACGTCTTCAGAGCTTGCTATTACATGCTTCAAAATAAATACGATGCAGAGGACCTTTGTCAGGATGTATTTGCAAAAGCTTTGAGTGAAGATTTCCAATCTATACAAAATCAAAAATCTTGGTTACTTAGTATTTCTATGAATATGTCTCGAAATTATTTAAAGAAAAAGAACAGACTGCTATTAAAAGAAAACCTTGATTTCCTATCATTGATACGAGTTGACAATACCCAAAATATTGAGCGAACAATACAGCTCAATGAAAATAAAAGTGAGTTAGTCGACTTAATGAACAAACTACCTGTTCGTATACGGAAGGTAATGGTATTGAAATATGTGCATGATTGTAAAGATAGAGAAATCGCTGAAATTCTAAAAATACCTGAAGGGACGGTTAAATCGAGGCTTTTTAAAGGTAAAAAATTAACGAAAGAGTTTATCCAAGTAGATGAAAATTTGTTATTTGAATGGAGGGATCATCGTGAGTAATATGGACGATTTAATGAAAGAAAAAGTGAAGTACGATCAAGTAGATTATCCTACTGAGAATGAAATGTGGAGTAAAATCATCCGTAAACAACAAAATCATAATTTTAAAACTAAAAAACATAGCTATAAACCACAAGTTATATTAACCGTCATTATGTTCACAATTGTTTTATCAGCCACACCTGTATTTGCTAAATATACAACAGAAATCTTGGACTGGATGCGAAATATGAATAGATCAGGCATTATTACTTCTTTAGAAAATGGCTTTGGACAGGAAGTCAATAAAACTGTAGAAAACGAAGCTGGTTTATTAAATATCCATAATATAATTTCAGATCAAAATGGTACTACTATTAACTTTAGCTTAGATATTGATCATAAATATCCAATCGATGCAGCAGATTTTGAACAAGCATTACTCAAAATAAATGACGGAAAAGAAATAAAGCTGGAGACTAACGCAGTATATAATCAGGAAACGGATCAAATAGTAGGGATTCTACATACAGATGAGGGAATCCCGCACAACAGCAATGTTACACTTCAACTTGGAGGTGTAAAGGAGACACAGTTGAAAAGTGTAGAGTTAAAAGATGTGCTTCAATCAAATGCGTTCCCTGAAAAGATTACTATTAATCAAGATGGAATATCACATATAGAATTCACTTCAAATGAATATCAAAACGGGCAGTATACATTGGATTATCTTATTGATCTGGAAAAGTCCAATAACATAGAAAATGCATATTTATCTTATAAAATTCAAGGTGAAAACATTGCCAATTTTGGCGTTACTTATAAACGTCCACAACCAAATGTCATTAAAAGTAGTGATTCACTAGAGATACCACAAGAAATGGTAGAAAAATTAGGGGTATTTTTAAGTTATACTGATACAGTAAGCTATAAACCAGATACATGGAGCCTAGATTTCCAATACAATCAGGATCTTGCTAAAAAATCTACATTTGTTATGAATATAGACGAAAAAATTGAGATAGGCTCTCAGCAACTTCAATTTAATGAGCTTGTTATTACACCGAGTGAGGTAAAGCTTTATTTTGATAAAAAATATATAGATTCTAATTCTAATATAGCTCATTTCAACTATCGTCAGTTTAAATTACGAATTGGTGAACAGGAATTATCGGGATATAATTTTAAAGATTATATTTCTTTTGAAACACTGGGGCTTATAAAGGATATTACGAATAAAGAAATTTCTCTTACTTTAAATGATGCGAAGGTTTCTTATGAAGCTGGGAAGCAAGACAAAGTAGAGCTAACAAATATTTCTGAAGTTCCAAAGACTATCAATGCAGAATTAAACGGGTATCCCATTGATATTACCTACTATACGAAAGGTAATGATTTAATTGTTGAATCAGAAAGTAAGAACGAGCAATTTGGAGGTATCACACAAAATGTTATTTATGAGAATGGCAAAAGAATCTTTGCTGAAACTCGTTCTAATGACGGAGTGTTAAGAACACACAACCAAGTAGAAACATTTAAAAATATAAAAGAAAAAGATATTACATTAAACTTCTTCCTTTATACTGTCAATGAGGATCGAGCTAAAACTATTGTTTTACAGTAAATCGTTTGCAGTGTAACTTCTTTCAGCAAATGTTTTATGTAACGTGAGTGAAACGGCAGTTACAAATGTTTTATGTAACGTAAGTGAAACGGCAGTTACAAATGTTTTATGTAACGTAAGTGAAACGGCAGTTACAAATGTTTTATATAAGTCTTTTCGTAGCGAAAGTACACGACTGCTTGGTGTTTTATGGTAGATTAAGGAGACTGTGAAGAACTGTAAGTCAACAACATGATAATAAAAGGATGACTCATTTGAGTATAAAAAAAGCGTGTTTTGATTAATTCAAAATACGCTTTACTATTTCCTTGGTTGTTGTTTTCGAAAAGATTATTGCTTTTCAACGCTTAACGCATCTAAATGAGTGATTTTTGTTTGCTTTACTTGTGTTTATGTATTGAAAGCTTCGCCTCAAAAAGCTTTCCACGACCGCTAAATACAATACATCTGCATCTAATTGAGGAATTTCCTCTTTGAAAAAATCAACTGTTATGATTTCTTAACTAGATTTTGTGCTTTATATGCTTTGATAAATACTTTCCCTGTTGCCATACTAACTTTTGTTTCTATTCTTTCTGGTTTGTTGTAATGAATAAAACTTTAGTTACGATATTATCTTTTCAAGAAATTTACAACAGTCGTTGCGAAAATTAGTATAAACCAATTTGACTGTTCAACAAACCATCACGATAGGTGCAGTTGTTGTCAATCCAATATTCAGCTAGGATTAACTAAAACGAGACAAATAAAAACACCTCAACACAATTTGCTTCGTTACAAACACCTTCTCCGGAGAATCTTGTTGAGTTCGTAGTGTTTCTATTCTCGAACGGATGTCCTTGTTGTTATAAAGTGTTGCTTTCGATACATAAGCTTCGCCAGACACACTATTAAAATTTATCCGTTCATTCGCTTTTATAAGCCTTTTAATTGCTTCATCTACTTTTTGATGTGTGTTAGCTAGACCTAAAAGAAAAAGGTCAACCAGAAAAAACTGGCTAACCTCATATTACAAACTTTGGCCAGATTGTGGAGGAACACTTTTCAACGGGATTTGATATTGTTGTTAAAATTCAGAGTGAGATTGTGAAGTTTCTCACTTAAACTAACAGGTCAGGTTAGTTGTATAATCTTCGGCTCATGCAGTTATAGCTGTATGAGCCGAAGAATAGTTAGTAGGGGATAAAGATGGAGACTGTTTAATTTAAGTCGTTTGAAAACGAATGGAAATATCCGGAAAATGAGGCTTGAATACAAAAGAGGCTTCTTATGTTGATTAACCTCTTTAAATAATTTTCTATCAAAGAAATCTATTGATTATTACTACTGTCTGTATGAACAATGATTTTCTGCTTCATTTTTTTTACTTCTGATTGACTATAAAAATAAAATAACAGCCAAACTAGTGCAAAAATTAATACATTAAATAGTAACAATAGAATCGTTAGTTTTATCGAAAATGTTGGAAGCCATTTTAAAGAAAAGGCGACAGCTATAAAGGTCCCTATAGCGATAAAAAAATGACAAGCACTTTGTTGTAAAAATGTTAAACGTTCTGTCCTATAGACGTATGAAGGTAGTATACAGGCAATGCCAACAGTAACTGATCCCAAAATTTGTTGTGGAAAATTAGATATAACAGCTTCTAAAAACAAATCCCCTTTCAACCAATATCCAATAAGATTTACAAAAACAAAAACTGTACAGCCCATACTTATTCCAAACCATAAATTCTTGAAAAAGTTCATGTACTTATACCCCCAAGCGCTCTTTAAATGATTTTTTATAATTGCGTGAAATGACTTCTTTTATTCCTAAAGTAAGCTCGATTTCCATTGTGCCATTAAAGGAAGCTTCAATATTTCTGATTTTTCTAGGATTAATGATGGCAGATTTAGAAATCCGAATAAATCCTTCCCCTAGTTGCTGCTCTAACTCGTACAAAGGTTTATTCATAAGTACACGATTACCATCGTCGCTATATAGTACTAAATCTTTGCCTTCCGTCCTAATAGCTATAACAGAATTAGGCTCGATAATATGCACTTTATTGTTAGCGGTCCCTGTTAAAATTTGTTGTTCTTCTTGTTGTAAGAGTGAGATTGCAGCCTGTATAGTTGGCGTTAATTTAGAAACGCAGATTGTTATGTAGGGTTCATCAATTTGTGGATCAATTTTTATGTCTATCTTCAACTCCATCACCTCTCTATAAAAATATACCATAAATTACAAATCGAATAATGCAGGTTGTCATCCATAAAAAGCATTTCACCTTTCAATAAAGACATGTTACATGTAACGTATTGTTGCTAAACTTTGATGTCGTTATATTAGGCCTTAGAAACATTAATTTAATATAAGGGGACAGTTAATATGAACGAGATCACAACGCTAAAAGAGCAAAGAAAGGCAGGATGGATATTAGCAAGCATATCAAGTATGCTTTCATTAAGTGTTATTTATTGGTATGTAACTAATCCTAAAAAATTTATTGAGAATGGGTTGGGCTATTCTCTGGAACTGCACTTGAACTTACCTATGTGGTTTTTCACTGCATTCATCGTAATCGGGTATATTTCCTATACAATTTCTGCAATACCTTTAGTAAAAAGCAATTTGTTTACATTTTCTTGGCTTAAATTGATTGGTATATGGGCTGCTATTGTAAGTGGAATAGTAGAAGAAGTCGTATTTAGACATTTGCTCATGGAGTATGTATTATCTATTGGATTTTCAAATCTTTCACAAGTAATAATCTCAGGAATTGCGTTTGGAATTGCTCATGGCGCATGGGTGTTATTGCGAGGAGAGATGAAAATTGCGCTTCCAGCAATTCTTTCAACGACAATCTTAGGTTGTCTACTTGCTATGCTCTATATTTATACTGGAAGGAGCACCTTTGCACCAATTGTAGCCCATATTCTAATCAATATGGTAATAGAGCCATGGTTGATGCTAGCTGCTATTTCAGGGAAATGGCAGCTAAATAAAAATTAATGGTAATAATTGAGAGGGATGTTGTGTAATTTCGCCTCTCGATATTAAATAATTTTATGGGAAAAGGTTATTTAATTTACCACTGTTAGCAAATTTGAAGTTTTTTCAGGACCTATGAGGTTCAGTTGTTTAATCTAAGCTCTTGAATTCCTATAAAAAAAACGGAGTAATCTTTCATTTTCTGTGATGAAGCATCGATTTTACCCGACGTGATGGCTAACGGAGTGATTTAGTTCAACAAGCTATAAGCGATTTTAGGAATAAGCCCATATTTTAGTTATTCCATTAAAGGGAGCTTTACTTGAAGATCATTGAGCTGCATAATGTAGCTCTTTTCTCTTATTGAACTAACGGGGCAGTTTAGTTGAAGAAGAGGCTGATAGTATAGTGAAGCGTTATAAAAGTCACCCTATAAAAGGAGTTTATTAAAATGAGTATGGCAACCTATATTGGTTTGAATTTTTCAGTAAAACTTAATGAGTATTATACAAAGGATGAAGTTGAAATTGATTACGTTTTCTCAGATCAAGAAAATCGTAATGTAGTTAAACAGAAGCATTTTACTACGCCCTATATTTATGAAGTTTCTGAGAAAGGTAAGCCTATTTGGCAAATGAATGAATATCAAAAGATGCATTCACCACATAACTACAAAAAATCCAAAAAGACTTTTCTCTATTTATGTCACTTACTAAAAGAGTTACTTCCACAAGGTGATTATTGTGAAGTTTATATTTGTTGGTTGGGTGAAGAAGATGAAGAGCGTGAGGGTGATTTGAAAATTAACTTAAATAATCTACAGATTGATGCAATAGATATTTATGAAAAATACTTTATCCGCATAGAAAACTAAAGATTCAACTTAAAATAAAATTAGCCTTCTTTTTGTTGAACTTACTAAACTAACGAGGCATTTAGTTGAAGAGTGTTTTTTAACTTGTTGTTCAACCTCCGAGCCAGATTGTTGAATAACACAGTTGATGAGTTATGCCCAAAAATAGAATTAGATTATGAAGAATTATACTTAAATTAACAAGACAGAATTGTCTAATTCATGGAAATAAGTTAAATTCTAATGATAAATGTAAAATTTATTTTTACTAATTAAGTAAAATAAACTTATATGATAGATAGTAAATTCCAAATAGAGGTGGATTTATATGCCTAAAATTGACAATATGTTAGCAATTATATGGATGCTTAGTTCAGGTGAAAAAATTACTGCAAAACAAATTGCAGAAAAGTTAGAGATGAATATAAGGACTGTTTATCGTTATATTGATACACTTTCAACAAGTGGTGTACCAATAATTTCAGACACAGGACATAACGGTGGATATACATTATTAAATAATTTTATTGAAGTTCCTCTTTTTTTTGATTTTGAGGAGCAAACTTCACTATTCCACGCTGCTGTTTTTGCAGAAGAAGCCGGATATTATGGAGGTGAAGCACTAAATAGGGCCATTTCAAAACTAAGTAAATACTCAAATCAAGAGCAGGAAACAAAGATAAATCAACATTTAACTAGTCTTGAAGTAATAAGTCGATTAGGTTCACTCTCTCTGGAACCTTTTTTGAAGGAGTTGGAGCAGGCCGTAGCTGACGGGTACTCAGTAAAAATTCTTTACCATAAAAGTGGCGAAAAGCAATTAAATTATAGATTGGTCGATCCGTACAGAATTATCTATTGGAATAATAAGTGGTATGTGATTGGATTTTGTCATCTTAGGAATGATATCCGTAGTTTTAGAATTGATCGAATTGAAAGTCTAATGCTAACCGAAAATAAGTTTAACCGGCCAGAAAATTTTTCAGCAAGTGACTTTTTTATGAAAAACCTCCTTCCAACTATAGAAGATAAGGAAGGGATTACTTCTTTAGTTATTAATGGGAATACAGGGACGTTGGGAGATATTTGCCAACATTGGTTTTTAGGACATTATTTACAAGAACGTACTTCTAATCAAGCAGTATTTCTTCTTGAAAAGGATATTATACATACATATGTACCATATTTACTTTTACCGTATGGTAAATCTATTCAAGTTATTGAGCCAATAAGTCTTAAGAAAAGACTTATTGAAGTTCTGTCGGAATTAATAAAATTTCATCAAGTATAATACAACTTCCCTGACGTTAGGTGTCAGGGAAGTTGTATTATACTAGGCATATCAATTCGGATAGGAGAGTTATTTAATGCAAACAAAAAAAGTTTATCTTTATGTTTTTAATACAATGTCAGACTGGGAATATGGATATTTAATTGCTGAACTAAACTCAGGGAGATATTTCAAAAAAGATTTAGCCCCATTAAGAGTAGTTACAGTAGGAGCTAATAAAGAAATGATTACTACAATGGGAGGACTGAGCATACAACCAGATATTTCTCTTGATGAATGTACGCTTAAGAGTAAAGATCTTTTAGTCTTACCTGGTGGGACTACTTGGAGAGAAGATATTCATCAACCGATCTTAAGAAGAATTGGCGAAGCTTTAAAACTTGGTACTATTGTTGCTGCAATTTGTGGTGCAACTGAGGCTCTTGCGAATATGGGATACTTAGATTCTAGAAAACACACAAGCAATGACTTAGAGTATATTAAAATGGTCTGTCCTAATTATAAAGGAGAAAAATTTCATGAGATGGGACCTGCGGTATCAGGTGTGAATTTAATTACTGCATCAGGGGTAGCACCTCTAGAATTTACTATGGAAGTACTGAAAAAATTAGATGTATTTACACCTGACACATTGCATTCATGGTATAACCTAAATAAGACTCATAAAACTGAATACTTCTTCCAGTTAATGAATTCAATAAATAGCTGATCTAAAAATCAACTTAGCAGTTTTATATTAGTTCAAATAAAAACCATGCTTTAGACACAATGTCAAAGCATGGTTTTTGTATATTACTTAAATATGTTTATGTAAGTAAATATGGTGAAGAGGCTCTGCAGGATAAACGTGGTCGTAAGAAAGAAGAACAGGAGTTAACAGCTGAAGAAAAATTCAAGCTAGAAATGAAACGTTTAGAACGTGAAAATGAACGATTACGTGAGAAAATGCCTTTTAAAAAAAGTTGGAAGAACTCGAAAGGAGGAATCGTTAACAAGCGTTCGTTTACAAAATAAATATAGAGCGATTCAAGAGTTACATGCGAAAGAAAATCTGCCAGTAATCCTTTTATGTGATATTGCCGGTTTATCTCGTGCTGCCTATTATAAATGGCTACAACGTACGCCAACAGTTAGAGAGCTAGAGAATAAAGCGATTCTTCAGGATATCCAAGCTATTTATCGACAAGTCGAAGAAATTTATGGATATCGAAGAATGACTTTAAATATCAATCGTAAATACAATAAAAAGCTCAATCACAAACGTATTTATCGATTAATGCAAATAAGTGGTTTATAATCCGTGATTCGTCGAAAAAGAAAGCGATATGTTTCTTCACCTGCACAACATGTCGCTGAAAATCGATTAAATCGTGAATTTACTGCAAGAAAACCCAACGAAAAATGGGTAACAGATGTGACGGAGTTCAAATTAGGAAATGGAAAGAAAGCTTATTTAAGCGCTATTCTAGATCTTTACGATGGCTCTATTATCAGTTATGTATTGGGGCATTCAAATAATAATGAATTGGTATTTAAGACGTTTGATTTAGCAATGCTTACTTTAAAAGATGGAGAACAACCGTTACTTCATAGTGATCGTTGCTATCAGTACACACCAAACATTTGAAGCGTTACAACAAGCGATTGAGGATTATATCCAGTTTTACAATAACGATAGATACCAAGAACGATTAAACGGCTTAAGCCCATTAGAATACAGGGCTAAAGCCGCTTAAAAGCTTTTTATTATTTCCACTGTCTACTTGACAGGGAGCAGTTCAAATATAAAGGCGTGGTTTTAAATCGTTTGATTGAATTCCTCTTCATGATTCTACAATGCTATTCATCAATTTTGTATCCGATACCTCTTACTGTTTTAATATAGGGTATATTTAACTTTTTTCTTATATTTTTTATATGGGCATCAATCTTCCGTGTTTCTCCTGAATATTCATAATCCCAAACCTTTTGTATAATGGTATTTCTAGTAAGAACCTTTTTCTCGTTACGAAGTAGTAGCTGTAAAATTTTAAATTCTTTTGTGGTTAACTGTATTTCCTCTTTATTTACATAAACTTTAATTCTTTTACAATCAACTTGAAGTTGATTAAAATACAAATAATTTTCGAGATTTGTATTATTGCTTCTTCTAAGTACTGCTTGTACTCGTCTAATCAACACATGAAATGGAAATGGCTTAGTTATGTAATCGTTAATCCCAGGATCAAAGCCTTTTATTTTACCTAGTTCTTCTTCTAAAGCAGTTAGAAATATAATGGGTATATTAAATTGACTGCGAAACATTTTGACCACTTCATACCTTTTGGGCATTTTTATATCGAGGAGAATCAAATCATAGGATTGGGATTTTAGTCTCTTTATTCCCTCGTCTGCATCAGATACTACTTCTACATAATAATTATGTGTCATCAAAAACTGCTTAATTAATTCTTGAACTTTTAAATCGTCTACTACTGCAAAAATTTTATAGTTCATTTGATATCCCCCTAGTTTGACATTATAACCACGCTATCTGTAGTTTATGTGGAGAAACCTAGATTTTCTACAAAATTACTCATTTAAAATAGGTGGTAGTGGTTTTTAAGAATGATTCAATGCCCCGGATCTATTGAAAAAGGTACTTTTGCAATAGAGAGACAAAAGTACCAAAACGCTATATTTAGGGTTTTAAAACCACTTTAATACAGTCTTCCTGTTTTGTATCAAATATTTCATAACCATGTTTTGCTTTTTCAAGAGGGAGGACGTGTGTAATGATATCACCTGCGTTCACTTTACCATCTGCGATTAAGTTATAGACATGAGGCATGATATGAACAACTAGGGCTTGTCCAGTACGAATCGCTACATTACGCTGGAACATATCTCCGAGTGGGAAGGCGTTGTATCGACCTCCATATACACCTGTAATTTGGATAGTTCCTCCTTTACGTACAGCTTGACTGGCTGTGACGATAGCTCCCATAGCACCACTTTGAAGTTTTACGCCACTTGAAAGAAATTCGAGAGGCGTCATTTTGAAAGAGGGGGAGTAGGGGAAATTCAGGTATGGGGGAATGAATAGTTTTAATTAAGAAGATTGTCCATATTAAGTAGTTAAAATAGACTTATACAATAATTATAAACAGAACTTGAAAGCATATATCTTTGTCAACGGTTGGATCGGGTTGTTGGTAGTAGCCTATCCAAATTCAATAAAAATCGAAGGGAAATCATTGTTGGTATTTTGCTTATGTAATAGAGTTCATTACTGTTCGATAATATTGTTCAAAAATTTATTATGCAAGCAGTACGTTAGTATGTAATTAAACCTGATACTATTCTACATTAAAAGATGGAATCAAAGCGCAATTTATCAAATAAAAAGAAAAAAATTGACCGAACTGAGGTTACACCCAGATGTTGTTTACTAAGTCCTTTTTAGCGAATCTGTTTTTGCATTATACTTTTGATATATGGGTGGCTCCAACAAATCAAATCCTGAAAGCACCATTTGACCAATGATGCCATATTGCAAGCAACAACTGAAACAATAGAGATTCTAGCTAAACTTAATCTAAGAATGAGAGACTTTAAAATAAGAAATATATCCTGAGAAAACAAGACTATTTAGAATAAGGAAGAGAGGTACAATAGTGTAACCTTATTGGAGGTATTAAAGTGTAAGTTACTCCGGAACTCTTCAGTGCCCCCCACGCTTACTGCAAATCATTACCCCATCGGGTCCCAGATTGCTTAACATACAAAGTTACTCCATTAAAAACTTCATAATTACATAAAAAAATGTGTCATTTGATGAAGAATTTTATTTTTTTACTGCTCTAATTAAGTATTATCACGTTGATTTCAATATTATTTATAATACAAAGTGTGAAAAAGTAAGAAAAACCCCACATTATGAGCCTCTTTTGAGTATGTTTATGGACAATTTGTAAAATACTGTGAAATCTAATAAACTATTAATAAATAAATTATTAGGATGTGATTCTAGAATAAAAAGAAAATATGTATCTAGTGGATTAATAATGTTACTTTATTAGGTAGTGGTCTTATTCCTAATATTGTCAAAGCTGCTGAAGTTCAAGAGCATAGAAATAATATTCTAAATATGGAAAACACAGGTCCACAAGGAGCCGATTCCACCCATAGCTGGTTTTATACCATATCTTCGTACTCCTGTATTCGGTGAAGATGTTGAATACTCTGGAATAAATTTCAAACAAAATAATGTTACAAATGTGGTACCTATATTTATGGGAGAAAATACTTTTATAAATAATTCAGAGCAAGAACAGACATTTAATATTACTTCTTTTAGTGAATCAATTACCAAAAGTACATCCACTTCCATAGAAAGTGGATTCAAATCATCCATTACTACAAAAGGCAAAGTTGGTATTCCTTTTGTAGCAGAGGGTGAGGTATCTGCAATCCTTGAATTTAATTTGTCCACTACAATTAGTACAACAAGCACCATTACTGCCAATTCACAAGCTGTTAAAGTTCCACCAAATAAAATATACAGGCATTTGTCGAAACAAAAATAATTCCTATAAACTAAAAAACATTGTAAATCAGTGCTTATTTATTCTTAGTTCTATTATTTGTGTTTGATAACATCGAAAGTTATGGGGCCTTCACCTCGTTCACTACGGTTTTAGTTTAGACGCTACCATTATACTGAATTTGGGGAGTTGCCCATCAGTATGAGGTATAGTACTAAGTATGTAAATTCTCTGCTCTTATTTCCGTTCAGTTTCTGTTATAGTTTTTCCACAAAAGGTTAATATCTTTTAATCATGTCTTGTACAGTACTGGGTGAGATGAATGAATTAAAACCATACCACTTCAAGCCCCAATCATACTGTAGATATTCCATTACTGAACATTCAATTAAAAATTATATTATTCTACCAATTATTAATTTTTATGGATTATGTATTATAAAATTAATATTTTTTGTTTATTAATCCAAAAATAATAACAACTAAACTTAGTATGTAGCCATACGCTAAATTATACATACTAAAATTGGAGGAGAAATTATGAAAAACAAAGCAAAAGTAATATTAATGGGAGCTACTATTGGTCTAAGTTTACTTTCATCACCAATAGCAATGGCGGCAAATGGAGATAGTAATGTTAAAGAGAATCAAAGTATAGCAAATTTTAGTCCCGTTAAAAATAGCTTTCCAGATGCAGCAAATGGTTCAAGGTTCCTAGTTAATTACTACGGCAGATATTTGACTTCTAATGGGCTAGGTTCAATTGGTAAACACCCAGAAAATATTGACTTTGAAGTAAAAAATACCTATGGTAAATTATCTATGGAACCTCAAGTAATTAGTCAAAATCCTCTTTGGGCTGGTCAAAGTGACTTACGAAATGATACCGATAGGGATCAAACGTTAAGCTCGCAGGAATTTCGCAAATCATTTTCAAATACTACAACGGCTACAACTGAACATGGATTTATGTTTGGTACTGAAACCAGTCTGGCAACAGGGATACCTTTTCTAGCAGAAGGTAAAATCACACTAAAGGCAGAATATAATTTTAGTAGTAGTCAGGCAAATGAGACTTCGGAAACTGTAGAATATGTTGCTCCTTCTCAATCTATTGTTGTTCCACCACATACTATTGCTAGAGTAGTTGCTGTATTAGAAATTAAAAAAATCAAGGGTGAAATGGATATTTATGCAGAAGTTGGATTAAATAAAGAAAAATTTGGTTATGAGGAGCTTCCAATTTCTAGTATGGGAGGACTTAAGTGGGTATCTCTCGGTTCGATTTATGAAGAGGCTTACAATCAAGCTAAATTATCTGGAACTCATGAATTTCCAGATATTAAAATAATATCAAGAAGTGTCAATAACCCTGATTATTTTTTAGCTAGTGGAAAGGGACGCTTCGAATCAGAATACGGAAGTCTATTTAATGTTCAAGTTGAATATATAAGCACAAAAAGTAATGAAGTTATAAAGACCGAGAATTTGATGGTAAGTCCCACAATAATTTCCGAGTAAATATATAAATAAAGTTATATATGTTGTGGATAATTAAGTGATTTATACATTTATTGTAATAAATAAATTGAATATTAACATTCAGGAAATTGGTCTAAAAGGTGCGACATAAAAAAGATATAAGATATTAGAAGACCTACTACTCCCATTTCGTAGACAGATGAAAAAACATACTCCTGCAGCTGCTATCGGAGTTCTATATTTTGTACCAGGTATAGGACAAGCCCTCGTAATTGGAACAGGAATCTTCACAGTAGGTTTGGCCACTTATAAAGTAGGAACTTGAATTGGAGACTGTATAAATTCGTTCATAGAAAAAGAGACAGCAGACGAATATATTTCTAAGAACAGAAAAGGCTCTATTAGAAGTGAATTCCCAGGGGAATATTACGGAAAAACTCTCAATGAAATCGAAAAAGATGCCAACAACGGCAATGCTGCAGCAAAAAAAGCAAAAAAATTGTTAAATGATAATCGCTTTAAAAAATAATTAAATAGTTTAGGGGTATAAATTATGAAGATATATTCAGTGAAAATATTATTAGAATCTACTGTAATACCAAACACCCATTCATCTAAAACATTCGAAGAAATTATCATATTGGTAGAAGCTCAAAATTCCGATGAAGCAGAAATAAAAATCCGCCAAAAATTTGTTGATGATACTTACAAAAATGCAGATGGTGGGCAAACTACATGGAGTCTTGTAAAAATACTTGATATATTTGAAACTGTTGATCAATTCGAAGGAGATATGAATTTCAAAGAAGTTTATAGTCGCTTTTTACCTTTCGATAAACCAATTACTGCAGATGAAGTCATAAAATTATATTCCCTTGATAAATAAAAAAAGGGCAACAGTATTTAATACTGTTGCCCCTTTTTATTTCAATAAAGAAACATCTATTTCTTCAACACTCTATCATTTATATTAATTATCTGGAGTATAAGCGGGGTATTAGCGTTATCATTGTCCTGAAGTGTTGAAACAAGATATTGTGAGAGAGCAGAGCAATTTATAGCTGCTCTTTTTATTTATGCTGTATTAAAAACAAGCTCAAAACTTATTCTTGGTGAATGGACTTTTGAGTTAATATATAAAGAGAATATTATCTGTTCAAGTAAAGTTAATTATAATATTCTTAATAATAGTTATAAAAAACACAAAAACCACCATGCTAAAAATACTGCTTTTTAGAGTAGACATAAGAATGTAAGGAGCCATCTGCTATGAGATTGGATTCTATCTTTGTTAGATAAAGATAATAAGTATAAAAGGTTTAAAATATTAGGTTTACTATTATTGCCTGCCTTATCTTTTATTTTTATTTAAATAATTTAGATATAGAGCAACAAATCAGGCTTTCCCTAGTTGTTTTAATTTTAGGTTTTTCAGATATATTGAAAAAAGCATTTAGAAAACATACTATTTGAGACTGGGATATAACTAGTTATTAGTTCACGATAAAATAGGAATTACATACAACGATGCGTAAAATAAAGAAAGTTTGTATCCAACAGAAAACCAATCTAAGCGATGTAATACCAACATTTAGATTGGTTTTCTAATAAACTACATCAAAAATTAAACTTCTATTTTTACCCCCATCCTTACTTGGTTAGAACGTTGTGTCCAATTATTAAAACAAAATGAATCAGTAGTGAATATTCACAGAAAAACAGGTCTTTCTAGGAACACTGTTTACTCAATTAAAAGGCAATTAGAAAAATGAATGTAGATATGAAATAAAGTCACAACGTTAATAAACAGTTTTAAGTAAAATCCTGTGTTGGCATGCAGGATTTTTTAATTGTTCCACAAACGGGTCAGATCATGGAATAACCATCGAATATCGATAGGGTATCTTTCTTGCGTATGAATATTTGCCACAATATTTAACAAGAAATGTTATGAACTGTTGATAGATATCTCCTTAAATCCTCTATATTATAAAAATAAAAGGAGATGAAAAACATGATTGGTATGAATATTCGTGTTTTGCGTAAAAGGCATAAACTAAGTCAAGAACAATTGGCTGAAAAGGTAAACGTATCACGGCAGACCATAGCGAAGTGGGAAAATGGGGAGGCTATACCTGATATTTACAAATTCAAAATGCTCGGTGATATTTTTCAAGTAACCATAGATCAATTATCCCAAAATTTGAATGAAGAAGAAGCAAATCGGATTAGTCCTAAAGGGAAGCAGTTCTTTGGTGTTGTGAAGGTAGGAGAACGCGGACAGATTGTAATTCCAAAACATGCACGTGAAATGTATCAGATTCATGCAGGTGATAAACTGGTTGTTTTGGGAGAGGATGCGACAAAAGGAATCGCTGTCTTAAAAAGTGACGGCTTCCTAGAATTTGCAGAGATGATTCGAAATGCGGAATCCAAGGATGAGAGTGAATGAGTAAAATCATCTTTTTTTCGTTACCCGCACATGGTCACACCAACCCCACTATTCCGGTAGTAAACGAATTAATAAAGAAAGGTCATCAAGTTTGGTATTATTCCTTTTTAGAATTTCAGGGCAAAATAGAAGACACTGGTGCTTTTTTTATGGCTTGTGATGAATTCTTACCTAAAGTTACACATATAGAATTGGATCGTAAGGTTGGCAAAGATTTTGCAGCATTAATTGAAATGGCTGCGGATATAACGATTGCTTTGGATAAAAAGGTGTGTAAAGAATTAAGGGATATTCAGCCAGACTGCATTGTATCTGACTCTTTATGTATTTGGGGAAAATTATTTGCTGAGAAACTAGGAATTCCATATATTTGTTCGACTACTTCGTTTGCCTTTAATCAGTATACAGCAAAACTAATGAAGCGGAGTTTCATGGAAGTCTGGAGAATGATTCTAGGCATGCGAAGAATTAACAGAAAAATTAAACTATTAAATGATCATGGTTATCGAGTAGAGAATTTTGTATCGTTAGTTCAAAATGATAATGAAACGGACACCATTGTTTACACTTCGAAAGAATTTCAGCCAATGGCGGATACCTTTTCTGAGCGCTATGCCTTTGTTGGACCGTCCATAAAGCAGTCTATACCGATACAGAATGATAAAAGAGGTAGAAAAGTAATCTACATCTCTCTTGGAACTATACTAAATCAGAATCAGGATTTTTACCAAAACTGTCTCAAAGCATTTGGGAAGACAGACTATGATGTTGTGATGTCAGTCGGAGAAAAAACGGAGATTTCGTCTCTTGATAGCGTACCAGAAAATTTCATAGTGAAAAACGCTGTGGATCAGATCTCGGTATTACAGAAAGCAGATGTATTTATTACCCACTGCGGGATGAATAGTACGAATGAAAGTCTATTTTTTGGAGTTCCAATGGTTTTATTTCCGCAACATAGCGAACAAAGAATGGTAGCTGACCGAGTTGCCCAGCTCGGGGCAGGAGTAAAACTTAAAAGAAAAACTCCAAAGGATTTAGCAACAGCGGTAGCTGAAGTGCTTACAAATCGAGTATACCAGGAAGAAGCGCAGAAACTGTCAGAAAGCTTTAGGAAAGCTGGTGGTGCGTTAGAAGCAGCTAATGTGATCCTGAGTATAATTGGAGAGAAATCCTAACGCCTTTGTATTTTGCAAAAGTTTATATGGTGAACAAAACTTCAAGAAGCAGGCGCATTTCTTTATTAAGGAATGCGTCTTTCTTCATCTAAAGGGTCAGATTATAGAATAACGTACTTTAACGCTGTGGGAATTTACTATTCTGTAATCTTCAAACAAAAATTGGATGACAAAGTAACTGGGCTAACCCATGATATTCGAGATAATATCATAGAAGTAAAAGACTCTGCTAAATCAACGGTGAAACAGACCATTAATGTACTCAATATGCTGGTGCGAGTTTTCAGTCTGTAGGTAAGCACCGCATTGAGGCTTTTTGCCCCAGTTTTAAATTTTACCAGACCGTACAGCAGTTTTTTAAATGATAACAATAAAAGATATAAAGAAGTCTACTAAGCAGGCGTCTGATAAGAAAAGTAATCTTTACAATCGTTAAAAAAAACTTTATCAAACCCGTACAGGTTTTTTAATGGGCTTTAAAGCCTTTGTAGGTGTTATATATGAGTCATTGAAAAAAATCAAAGCAGAGGACAAGTTAGGGTTGTCTCACGGCTATTTAGAAACAATCAAATATCACTCATTAGATGCAGCCATTTCAGCCAGTGATCAATATGTTAAAATCAATCCTAAAAAGTACACATGGCATATCCCTAAGTATTTACTTGATTTAAACATCCAACCAGGTGATATTGTTAATGTCGGAAAACCAATTGCACGTATCTTAGTAACAGAAGTTTTTAGGGAAGAGATTGAAGAGACAGGAAAACAATATAAAAGAATTAGAGGGCTTTTGGAAAAAGTATCCCAAAAAGTATAAGTTTTTACAACATGCAAGGATCGGGTACTAAGAGTTATCTTAGTTGCGTGAAAAGAGCCAAGTATAACGTGCAGGATTAAGAGTGTGCTACAGCACACTCGAAAAGCGCGTCGCACTTGGGTTGGAACGGTATACGGGAGGGTTTGATATTGTATACATAACAAAGTAGAACTATATGGAGAACGAAATGATAGGTATACCGGTTGAAAAAGGAATGAAATTTTGTTGTAAGGGTAGCCAGAATAATCACCATTAAATTTCAGAGTGCCCTTCTACGCACCTTCAAAAATTCGGTGTGCTTAATGGCATAAAATCGGAATCCGATTTTTGACCTCTGGCGATTTAATTTTCTCTAAATAGTGTTCCCAATGGGAGTGTGGCCACACTCCCATTGGGAGGAGATTCCTATGACCTTTACGAATATTTAGTTGTTATTTTTCAAAAAAATAAGCAGTTATATTTGTTGTTGCTTTGCTCGAATTGTAAAGAAAAAACTATAAGTGAAAATAAGTAAACTATAATTATTAAGAGTAACGAATTGGTTATTCAAATCTAAAGACAGTAGGGATAATACATTGTCCCTACTGTCTTTAGATTTTTGAAATTTTTATTTTTTACTCTTTTCTGATGATTTTATAATTATTAAGCTAACGATACTTATAAGCGCAACTCCATACATAATAGTTTTATTGGTTTCGCCCCAAGTATCAACCATTGCTAGTAGAATTATTAGTAGTAATAAAAAGTAAAGTAAGTAACTTCGCATTTGTTAAACTCCTTCTTAAGTATAGGAAAAAAAGTAGAATTAATAAATTTCCACTTTTAACCATTCAGTGTTAAGCTAAATTCTTTAAAGCACGTTCATTAAAGAAGTAATTTTCATCTTCATGTTTATTATTTTCGTATGAAAATAAAGGTCCACAAGATCCTATGATTGCACTTATATTAAAGAAATCCATAAATAATTGTTTAGATGCTGAAGATAACTTACTAGCAACAGAGAAATCTTCTAGAGCTTGACTTAGAGCTTTAGTTTGGCTATACCCCTTGTCTTTACGATAATATTTATAATTTGTAAGAACTTGTTGCATTACTTTAGTGGCACCACCAAGAGTGTCTAATAATTTGTGAACTTTAAGGATTTTTGTTACAGGAATAAGTCCTCCAAGTGCTCCGACGCATGCAGCTATTTCTATAACTGAAAACGAGTAAGCTGAAATATTAGGAATTTGAACTTCACTTTCACCAATTTGCTCTAAGGAACCAAAGTTTAAATATTCGCCTTCAGCTGTGATTGTTAAACCAGAATGGTTTGATAACCATTCTGCGACTTCTTCAGCACTTTGCTTTTCAGATGGTAGTTGCTCAATTGCATGCAGTAATTTATAAAAATCACTATCTTTATTAAATCCTAATTCATTTAAATATAATTCTTCTTCATTTGTTAGTTCAGTTGCTTGAGTAGAAATTGCCGACATAGTTACTCCACCAACTAATAATGCAGAACAGCAAAATGTTGTGAATGTCTTTTTGAATAAACTATTATGAATCATTATTTTTTCGCCTCTTCCTTATAAGTATATACTGTAAATTTTTTTATTAATTGTAAATTATTCATATTATTTACTATTACAATAATAACATTATTGAGGTTTAATAGAAAGTGTTTGTAAAAATGACTAAATATTCCTTGTTTTCTGTTTCATCTTAATTCTGCAGTGAAACCATGTTTGGTTATGCGATTTTATACACGTTGCAGGTAGTAAGACTACCCTTAAAACGCTGTCAAAACAAAGATATATAAAATTTCGTATACACAATAACTAGTGATTCAAAAAAAGGCAGTAACGACAAAGGTTGGTCCTTCATCGTTACTGCCTTTTTTTAATGTTATGTATAGTTGAAATGCATGAACGTGAATAATTTTTTAACTTTTTTTTAAAAAAAGGTTGTTAAACCGAAATGAAATTACCTTTATAGAGTGTTAGATGGTTAGCCAATTATAACAAATACAAAAAATATCTATACTTCTACAACATTCTTGTATCCACACGCAGGTAAATGCTGAAACTGAAGAAGTTTCTGAGAAGAATTCTATTGATGAAGTAGCTAAGGAGCTTTATACAAAATATAGACAGTATTATGAAAAACTCAAAAAGCCTAGGTACTCCACATTGCTATTCCACATACATAATATTCTCTTCTAAAGGTTGAAGGTTGAAATCTGATATAATTCATTTGTATGAGGTTCAATAATATCTAAATTAGACTCATTCATCTAATTAGATAAATATTGTGTGGGCGGAAAAAAAGAAGGAGGAAAATCAGAGTTTAAAGGACGCTGATCTTTTTTGCATAACGTAGGGCGTATCCACCCTCTTCTTTTTCCGTCAAGTGAATTTCATATAATAATGAAGTGAGGTAAGGTGTTCATTCAATTTGAAAACTAAAAAAAGATTTTATCAGAAAAAAAAGCGATGGATGATTCCCGTTTATATTATTGTCATTCCTATATTGCTTATATTTATAATTGGTCAGTTTACACCTGTACTTAATACCTTTATTATCAAGCAGCTTTTTGAATCTGATTCTTTTGCATCCCCTAAGGACATTGAAACAATAAAAAGGCAAGTCCATGTTGAAAAAGATATTGTTTATGATGAACATGGAATTGAGAATAGTCTTTTAGATATTTATTATCCGAAAAATATGAAGGAAGAACTCCCTGTTATCATGTGGATACATGGTGGTGCATTTGTATCAGGTAGTAAGGAACAAACGCAAGAATATGGAATGGCATTAGCCAATGAAGGATATGTTGTAGCAAATATAAACTATGCTATTGCACCGGTACAAAAATATCCGGGGCCAATCATACAAACTAACCAAGCTCTTAAATATTTACAGGATAATATTTCGAAATATGGCGGCAATATGAATCATTTATTTATTGGCGGTGATTCAGCAGGTGCACAAATTGCCAGTCAAACCATTGCGATAATAACAAATGAAGCTCTAGCAAAATCAATGGATATTCAACCTACAGTTGATAAAAAACAGTTAAAAGGTGCTCTTTTATTCTGTGGGGTTTATAACATGGATAAAATAGGTGCTCAGTCATCTCCAATAATAAAAAAAGGTATCCAATCAGTATTTTGGGCATATACAGGAACAAAAGATTTCAAGTCTTACTCTAGAATAGATGAGATGTCTACAGTTAAACATGTAACACCTAATTACCCACCTACCTTTTTGACAGTTGGAGATGCAGATCCACTAGCCCCACAATCAACAGAGCTTATAGATGTTCTCAAAAAGAATGGGGTGGAAGTAGAAAGTGTTTTATTTGAAGGAACAAATTCTGACCTAGGTCATGAGTATCAATTTGATTTTACTACTACGCACGCTGAACAAACACTTGGGAAAACGCTTGCCTTCATAAAGAAGTATAGTGGGAAATAGCTCAATACGCACATCAGGTTTGGTTTAATGAAATCGGCTTCTGTCCGTTACTAGTGAGCTAAAAAACATCACATGGTATTAATCATCACCTTTGTAGAAATACCTTGTAACTTCATCACCTGATTTTAATTTTACTTCTTGCCGATGACTTCCTCTCGTTCCCATAAAAATAAGCACCTCCGATTGATATTAGGATACATTACCCTAAATTCAATTGAAGATGCTTTTTTGTTTTGTCTAACCCGAAGGAGTCAGTTCAAGGGGCAGCCTACCCCTCTTTTTGTTACCTAATTGAGTTTTGTGAAGTATCTTATCTCTTCTTTATCCGTATAAAAGCCAACCGATTCGTATAGAGATAAGGCTGATTTATTTGTCGTTAGTACCATGAGAGTGGCTTTTTGTAGCTTATGAGACTTAAGATATTTCAAAGCCTGTGTAAGCGTAAACTTTGCAATTCCACGCTTTCTCCATGGTTCACGGACAAAAACGTCCTCAATTACACCGTAGTCTTCTTCCTGCCATGTCATTAGTCCGCCAACAATAGTGTCTATTTGACGTATGACCATGGATGTCCATAGCTTGTTTTTTTTGTATTCAGACAATCTATTAAGACCAAGTGGAGCATCTGGCCAAATTTCAGCTTCAATATTAAGGTAATCTCTTTCCTCGCTAGATGTCTCCATGCTCCAGTGTGAGAATTGAAACTCCTCCTGAAGTTTTAACTCCACAACCGGTTCAGTCAAATCTCGATTCATGCTATACAAACTATTCAGAGGGAGATATCCTTTTTGGATAAAAAACTGATTGTTTGCTGTTTCTTTCGAATCGTTACCTACACAAAGTATTGTTCCGTATTCTTGAGGTAAAGTTACCTTTAATTGCTTTGCTCTTGTTAAAAGATATTGATAGACTTTGTCGAGCAACGTAATGTCCTGTTCTCTTTCAGAAATGGTTTTCAGATTAATATATATAGAGTGATTGTTCTCTTTTGAACGACCTGGAGGAACAACGTTAATGATGCTAACTTGCCCCTTAGCGACCATTTTCCCATCTTCAAATGCGCAATAAACGTTACTCCAATTATCTTCGTCCCCGACCCACCAAAATGTCGCGTTGTCTTTTGCTGTTACTGATTGGTACAACTCACCAAGTAAAGGCATATCTCCATGTTCGAAGTTACGAATGAAAAATTCTGTTGGTGATTGGCTCAAAATAATACCCCTCTCAATAGTAGGGGGTTCCGCAGTTTAGAGGGCTAGCTATGCGTTTTCCCCTTGAAAAATTTGCCCTTTGCTAACATTTGTTTGCTCACAGTAAACTCCTCCTTTGACTATTATTACCATTTAAAATAACACACTTTAATACTTGTATCTACATATTTTTATCTCTATATTAATTTTTTTTAACAAATATATAATCGAATTTTGATAACACACTAATTCAATTCTTTTAATAAACCTTCAATGACAAATTCAATTAAAATATATGAATATAGCATTGATTTAGTATGTATTTAAAAAGATTCCTTTGTTTCGCGTTGGATAGCCCGAAAGAAGTAATCAAAAAAATCTCTTTTTATCATAATTCCTGGGAATTCACTAGTAATTTGAGTATTTGGATACAGATTCAAAAAAATATATAGTTCTTAAAGTAAATGAGGTAGCCGTTATAAGGAATATAGTGCATCTAAAAAATATATTATTTTTCGAGTGCTTTTTAACTATTTTTTCGGTTATAATGAGAAAAACACGAAATATGATTCTAGTTTTATAACTAATGATTCTTGAATTAGTCATGTAATCTATACACTATCGAAGGGGAACTAAGAATGTTTTTAAAAAAAGAACGGAACATAACAATTGGCGATCTTATTAAGTTGAGTGAGGCTCAATTGCAAATGGCTAAACAGGGTCAATATGATTTTGAGTATACTTTAGCTTCAACAAATGATGAGGAATTAAACCAGTTAGTACATAATTTAAATCAAGTAAATAGGCTTCGGAAAGAATCTGAAGATCAATTGCAGAAAAAATTGGGTAATGTATTGAAAAGTAATGAAATGGGTCTTTGGGAATTACGAGTATTAAACGGACGCTTGGATGATTCAAACAATGTTTTCACAGCTTCGTCAGAATTAAAAGAGCTCTTAGGGTTTGATAGTTATGCTCTTAAAGACAGTTTTCAAGATTTTTTGAAGGTAATTACAGAGGCGCATCGTTCTGATTTTAAAGAGATGCTAGAGGAGAGTTTAGAAACACAAACTCGATTTAATATGGAGCATTTGATATGCTGTCGTGACGGTCAAGAGCGCTGGATACAGACTACAGGAATGGCTTCCCATCTTGAAGATGATCAGTATCAAATCATTGGTTTGATGATGAATATTCATGATAAAAAAATAAACGTGGAAAAATTACAGGGATATGTAACACGTTATGATTTAATTAATAAAGCTCTGGTAGAAGCGCCATGGGATATGATTGTAGATCAAGGGAATCCATTAAATCCACAGAATTCCTTTTGGTGGAGTGAACAATTTCGAAGAACATTGGGCTTCAAGGATGAACATGATTTTCCAAATATTATGAGCTCTTGGAGTGATCGCTTGCATCCAGAGGACAAGCAGCCTGCATTAGATGCGTTTAGTGCCCATTTATTAGATTTTTCTGGGCGTACGCCATTTCAAGTAGATTATCGCCTTCAATTAAAATCAGGTGAATATCGCTGGTTTCATGCAAACGGTACAACGCTTCGTGATAATGAGGGAGCTCCTTTGCGAGTGGCAGGAACTATTCGAGATATTACACATGAAAAAAAGAAAGAGCAAAATGTGCAAGAAACTATGACACGTATGGAGGAATTATCAGCTTCTATTAATCAAATGGTTGATGGCATTAATTCTATTACTATGCAGGCACAGGAACTGGCGAACACACAGGAAAAAACTACAGAAGCTGCCAATGATGCGAAAGGGGTAGCAGATGAAACACAGATTATATCACATTTTATTCGAGAGATAGCAGATCAGACAAATTTACTAGGGTTAAATGCTGCAATAGAAGCCGCACGTGCAGGAGAACAAGGAAAAGGTTTTGGTGTAGTAGCTGAAGAGGTAAGAAAATTAGCAGTTAATTCGGCTAAGGCAACAGGTAATATTGAATCAAGTTTAATGCAAATAAAGGTTTCTATTGATACAATTATTGACTATATGGATAAAATTAGTGAGCTTGCGCAAATGCAGGCGGCTCTTACAGAACAATTGAATGCCTCGGCAGATGAAATTGGTACAATGTCACAGGATTTGGTGGAATTTTCAAAGCAACAATAAAATAAAAGAGTATTTCGCTAAAAAGCTTTTATATAAAGCAAATAGGGGAATTCTCATTAAAATAACCAGGTACTCCTAAAGTTTTTTATGAGTATCTGGTTTTATTTATGAGCTTTAAAAAGATGCTTTTTTTTTTGACATTCAGTACACCGAGTGCTAGCAGAGATATACTTAGATCAAGAGACTATCTAAAAGTCCCACAGAAACATATCTTATTTTTATTTATTTACTCAGATGGTCATGGTTTATCGGAGGTTGGAATTGCTATAGGATTTCATGTAGATGCTAGGTATCTTCCGTCGATCGTAACAGGGATGCTTGTAGATAAAGTCGGACGAACAATTTTTGTATTGCATCAGGAGTGACTTTGTTATTTGCGGTTTATTAGCCGTATTCGCACCGATTCTATGGTTCTATTAATCGTAGCACTTTCTTTAATTGGAATAGGATGGAACTTTGGCTTAATTAGTGGACTGCACAAACAGTGGATTCGACAGAGCCTTCTACACGTGCAAAAAAACAACTTAATTTAAGGTTCTTTTGTTGACACTCGGTACTACGAAACGAGTGTCGGCACTAATGATACATGAGCATGTTTTGTAAAAAGATGGGTCAAAACATGCTTTTTATATTTGTTCTCATACGTAGGATAAAAAAGTCTCGAAACAGTCGTTTTTTAACATACTAGAGAAAGAGGGAGGTAGGGAAAATTCGGTTATGGGGGAAATGAATAGTTTTTATAAACAAAAAAAAATCACTCTAAATGGAGTAGCATCAAAAAACCAAAAAAATTTAAAAGATAATAAAGATACAAAATTTCAAGTTTACATTAGCTATTCCCATTTATACCCTGCAAGGCAATATTTTTAGCCCCAATTCAGCCCCATATCGCCCCAAAAAAGCATTAATCTGCTATAGCTTGTACACTCTCGAAGGTCAGAGCAATAGCCATTAAACGTAGCAACTCTTAATAGAAAAGTGTATAATTTAGCTTATATTGGAAAATGCGAACGTAGTAGTAAATTGAAAATATGCAAAACGTATTGGGGACTATAAAATGAGAAGAAACATTATCAGTACAGTAGTAATTTTTTTATTAATTGTTCCTGTTAGTCTAACTGTGCAGGCAGCAAATCTATTTGAACTTTATAATGATATTACAGAAAATGATCTTCATAACAGTATCATTTTGTCGCCTGAAAGCTCAAAGGCATTTGTTAATGGTAATATGGTTTCTGCCATACAGCCAATTGTAAAAGATGGAAGAACCTTAGTACCACTTCGCTTTATTTCTGAAGGATTTGGTGCAAGGGTAGATTTCAACCCTAAAAATAATACCATAACCATTAAAAATTCGGATAAAACTATAACCTTGAAAATAGGGAACAAGGCAATAGATGTGAATGGCGATTCGATTCAAATGGACGTTTCTGCAGTCCTGCATCATAATACAACCTATATTCCTCTAAGATATATAGGGGAGGCATTTAATAAGAAAATAGTCTATTTGAAGAATGAAAACCAGCAACCATATAGTTTGATTATTATCAGGGGTGTAAATGCTACGGAGCTTGAAAACCTTAGACTTGTTCGCATTTGTGAATGGCTATTTCAGGGGAAATCAATTGTCTATAGCGATCGTTTTATGGCTGTGATGCAAGAAAAAGGTCAATTATTCTATAGCAATTATTTTTCTGATTTTGAACCCTTTGTTTATGAGGAATTTATTGAGGATGAAAATATAGTTAAACTAGGAGATATTTGGATTAAAACGGATATGGGCAATTTTTATATGGACTACGCATATAGCACTACAAAAGAGTTTATTTTATATTATGTGGATGGACAAGCCATTTCAAGAGTAGCCGTAGAAAAAGCACCGATTAAAGCTGTAAAACCTTATCAGAATCATGTATATTATCTAACAAGATATGAGCGGGGGATAGTAAATGCGCCTGAAACAAGTAATTTAAAATATGCAACACGAGCAAATGGACAATGGGTTTCTGATTATTTAGGCATGCCAGGTTTTTATTATGGTTTTGATACGATAGGTAATGCCTATAACTGGAAAATAAATGATAATGGCATCTATATTTTCGGTTATAATAGATTTGGCAATTTAAGCTCAGAAGATAGAAAAAAGACTTTTGGAAATTACAGGGTAGACTTAAAGGGGCACCATCATGAGGTCATCAACCCTTAAAGGTTGCGTTTTAAGCTGAATTGGCTGGTTTACGTTCTGTTTTGTATGGAACTTTAGCCAGTCAATTTTTATTTACTCTGTTCCCTATATCTGGAATGGGTACATGGTCGAATGGTTTATATATAGAGGGTTTAACTATTTTTTGCGTTTCTTTTTAGTATAAAAAATAAATCAAATAAAATATAGGATTGGCATGAGTGACAAACCTAGTGAAACATATTTATGTTGCTCATTAGGTAAAATAATAATAGAAATAATCGCTAATATAATGGCAGGGAATACAGTGTAAAACCAGATTCGTACAGCTTTATTTTTAAAAGTAAGTTCAAATCGATCCATACAAGCACCTCATTTATTAATCCTAAAGACCATTGTTTGGATAGTTGGGAATGATTTCCTAATAGAAAATATATCATAGTAAAATAAAAAATAGAAGTAAAATGGTAGGGGTGACGGATAAAACTAGCTCATTAAAGGTTATCGAAAAATATTTTTTGTCCTGTAACTTTATTTGAAGTTGATGCGTCTACTTAGTAGTGTATTTAACTATTTTTGAAAAAGAATAGTGAATTTACATCATTTACCAAAGGGTTTTTAGTTGCTTATCGACAAAAATATAGATTAAAATGATTCTGACTGTTTTTTTATCAGGTACAATGTATCCTGATCAACTACTTGTGCCCGCAAGCACATCCCCGTTTTGACTGCTTACTATAAGTGATGAAACAAACCTTGTCTGCAAATCGGAAAAATATCCCAATCCTTTATATGATGGAATACACGATAATTTCATAGAAAAATACTGTAGAAAATGATATGCCTTATGGTTGTAGGCAAAAAATCAATAGGACATTCAGCTCTTTCAAGTGGCAGAAATGATGATAAAATAAACATGTTATTGGAAATATTAACTATCGGAGGTTTATTATGGGTAAAGGCGTATTATGGACAGCCACTGCTATCCTAGTAGTTTTACTTGGGTTTGGAAGCTACTACTTTATTAAAGAAATAACGAACTCTATGGCATACAATAAATTAGTGGATGAGTATAAAAAGCCAGTACCCATCAACAATATAGAGTCTGAATATGATGTGATTGTCATTGGTGGTGAGCCTGAGGGTGTCGCTGCTGCTGTTGCTTCTGCTCGTAATGGAGCTAAAACCTTATTGGTAGAAAAACGTGAAGAATTGGGTGGATTATTTACATATGGGATGCTAAATTTTCTAGATATTCCACGTGATGGTCATAATAACTCCATCAGTGAAGGTATTTTTAAAGAATGGCATGAGCTAGTGAGAGGCAATGATGCTTTTGGTATCGTCGGAGCTAAAGCAGCGTTTAAAAAGCTGATTGATGAGGAACCCAATTTAACATTGTCGGTGCAAACGGAAGTAGTTAAAACGAATCTTCAACAACAACAACTAAATTCTGTTGAGCTAAAAAATGAATACGGTACATATGTCGTTAAAGGAAAATCATTCATAGATGCTACTCAGGATGCAGATTTTGCGACGATGTCTAAAGTTCCTTTCTTTGTTGGTGGAGAAGATATTGGAATAAAGGATAAGCGCATGGCTGTAACATTAATGCTTCACTTGAAAAATGTCGATTGGGATCAAGTAAAAAAAGCGGCTAAGTCAGATGTATTTGGCGGGGCTAACTTGAATCATACCGTAATGTGGGGCTTTACAAAGCTTCATGATGAATATAAACCTTTGCAAGAAGGTACAAGATTAAGAGGGTTAAATTTAGCCCGAGTGGATGATGAATATTTTATTAATGCATTACAAATTTTCGGAATTGATGGTTTAAATGAGAATTCGAAGCAGGCTGCCATAGCTGCAGGTAAAAAAGAAACATTGCATGTACTAAAATATTTACAGGAAAACTTCCCCGGATTTGAAAAAGCAGAAATTGTCAGCTTCCCGGAAGAGCTTTATGTACGAGAAACTAGACATATTTGGGCTGAATATCAATTACCAATGTCCGATATTTGGCAGAATCGTGATCATTGGGATAGTATTGGGATTGCCTCTTATCCAGTAGATGTGCAGGCTCAAACACCACATGATTATGGGTATGTTATTTCTGCGCCAAAGCAATATGCGATTCCATTCCGATCTCTAGTACCAAAGGATATCGATGGATTACTTGTTGTGGGACGCTCTGCAGGTTATTCATCTTTAGCAGCGGGAAGTGCCCGTATTGTCCCAACTGGTATGGTGACTGGTGAAGCGGCAGGGACAGCGGCAGCACTAGCTCTTCAACAAGATGTTACTTTTAGAGAAATGAGCAAGGATAAGAAATTAATTGCTACATTAAGAGAGCAGTTGGATAAACAAGGTGCCTATGTCGATTCATTTTCTGTGAACTATCCTTATCAGGGCAAATGGTATGATGAAGCCATTCAAACGTTAATTAACTATGGACTTGTTGTTGGCGGCTATGATAATGATTTAAAGGTCGACAGTAAAGCAACGAAAATTAAGTTTGCTAAAATGTTGAAAGAAAGTATGCTACGTGCCGGCGCAGAGAGTACAGCCGATAAAAAAGATAAGCTGGAGATTGTTATTAATAAGGTATATAGCACGGGTGATGAAGCTATTACGCGAGATGAGCTGGCACAATATTTGGCAGATGTGCTCATCGGTGAATCGACTGCAAATAGCTGGGAAAGTTTAATTGATAAAGAAATTGTTTCGGAAAAAGTAGCGAAGAAAGTGAAAGACAATAAGCAACTGAAGTTAAAAGAGATGTATGCCATCATGGCAGATGTCATTCATTATGTAGAAAAAGAACGTTCCTCTAAATGAGGAGCGTTTTTTTATGGTGGATCGTTTGGAATGCCGTCTGTAACTTGTGTAGACGAATGCAGAAGCAATCAGTGCTGCCTATGCAAAATTCTCTAAACGCTCTGAAGCAATGATTCATTCATACAAAAAGCATTGACGCCAAGCGAAGACTCCTGTAAAATATGTCAAAATCATAGAAAAATTCGATGAAAAAGAGAGTAATTGATGGGACAACTGGAAAGCGAGTTAGGGATGGTGTGAGCCTAATACAGAAACCATGAATGAAGCGCACTTTGGAGAAGGTTCTCGAACTAAGAGTAGAGAATAGCGGGGCGTCACCTCGTTAACAATGGAAAGTGGTCATTATGAATGGCAACTAGAGTGGTACCACGGGATTACTATGCTCTCGTCTCTAATTATAGAGGCGAGGGCTTTTTTTATTGAAAAAAGAGGAGGATATACATGAATCAACAAATTGCAAAAAGTATTGCTGAAATTTTAAATCATCAGCTAACAGCTCAAGACGTGGAACAATTACTAGAAAAACCAAAAAGTTTAGAAAGGGGCGATATGGCATTTCCCTGCTTCACCTTGGCTAAAATATGGAAGAAGCCCCCTCAACAAATTGCAATAGACATCGCAAGCCAATTACAAAATGAGATAATCCATCAGGTGCAATCTGTCGGTGGCTATGTCAATATTTTTCTTCATCAAGTAAAAGTGACACAACAAGTGTTGGGTCTTATCATGCAGGAACAACAAAACTATGGTACGAATCTAGCAGAAAGGGGAAGTGTCGTTCTTGACTTTTCTTCGCCCAATATTGCTAAACCGTTCTCTATGGGACATTTACGTTCAACCGTCATTGGTAATGCCTTAGCCAATATTGCAGTGAAAAATGGTTATCAGGCTATTCGTATTAACCATCTAGGGGACTGGGGCACCCAATTTGGCAAGCTAATCGTTGCGTATCAAAATTGGGGTGATAAGGAAGCCATTACAGCATCCCCTATAGAGGAATTATTAAAGATTTATGTTAAATTTCATACTATGGCTGAACAAGATCCTATACTAAATGAAATGGCACGTGCTGCCTTTAAAGCATTAGAAGATGGTGATTCAGAGGCTTTAGCGTTGTGGCAATGGTTCCGTGATGTATCATTAGATGAATTTCAGACTATTTATCAGCTGCTAGGCATCAAATTTGATGAATTTACTGGAGAAGCCTTTTACAATGATAAGATGACAAAGGTTGTAACAGAGCTACAAAACAAAGGGTTACTTATGGAATCGGAAGGTGCATTTGTAGTGGAGATGGAGGAAATGCCTCCATGTTTAATAACAAAAACAGATGGAGCTACACTTTATGCAACACGAGATTTGGCTGCTGCCTTTTACCGACAGCAACAGTATCAACCCAACAAAATTTTCTATGTAGTGGGTAATGAACAAACTCTTCATTTTAAACAATTATTTCAGGTGATTGAAAAAATGGGATATGGCTGGGCAAAAGATTTGCAGCATGTACCATTTGGGATGATGCTTAAAGATGGTAAGAAAATGTCGACACGTAAAGGCAAGGTGGTATTATTAGCTGATGTTTTAGCCGAGGCGATTGCGACAGCTAAGCGTAATATAGAAGACAAAAACCCTCATTTACAGCAGAAAGAGCGAGTGGCTCAGCAAGTAGGAGTTGGAGCGGTAATCTTTAATGACCTAAAATATCATCGTCTAAACGATATAGAATTCTCCATCGAGCAAATGATGAATTTTGAAGGAGAAACGGGGCCATACGTACAGTATTCCTATGCACGTATTTGCTCCATCTTGGCAAAGGGAAATGTGTCTTCTCAATTGAAGTCATATGCTCCACTAGGACAACAGGCTTGGTCAATCATTTTATTATTGGAACAATTTCCGAAAGTGGTAGACGCCTCATTTAACCAGGCTGACCCATCGCTCATCGCGAAATATGCTTTACAGCTAGCGCGCTTATTCAATAAATATTATGCACACCAAAAAATATTAGCCGATGATGCCCAGCAAGCTTCACGTCTTGCGCTCTGTCATTGTGTAGCGATCGTCTTAAAAGAGTCACTAGCTTTACTGGGTATTGAGTCGCCAGAAAATATGTAGGGAACGGACCACTTACCCAATCATTGACCATTTATAGAATACATGGTAAAAGAATAAAAGAAAACTCTTCTATTGATTGGCAGCAGAGAGGATTAATCAAATGAATAAAAAACAATGGACCGTTTCACTTATCTTAGTGGTAATGAGTATATTTTTAGTCGCACTAAATATGAGACCGGCTGTAACAGCGATTGGACCACTCTTTAATGTCCTTATGATAAATTTACACGTATCCAATACAAGTATGAGCTTTCTGACATCTATTCCTGTTTTTTGCATGGGTTTATTTGCTCCTTTTGCTGTACCATTTCAGCGCAAGCTTGGCACAAAATTAGCAATCGTGCTATTAATGGCTATTCTTGTCTTCGCAAATGGGCTGCGCTTATTCCAAGAAAGCTATCTTTTATTAGTGGTTACAAGTTTTGCAGCTGGCTTGGCCATTGCGATGATTGGCCCTATATTAAATGCGTATAGTAAGAAAAAATTCCCTCAACGCTTTACGATTGTTATTGGAATTTACTCATTTGGTATAGGCGTTGGTGCGACATTAAGTGCAGCTTTGACTGTGAACTTTTATCACTATTTTGATAATCAATGGACAATAGCACTAGGGATTTGGGCCATACTTGCTATGGTCTCACTAATTATATGGAGCTGGGTAATCCCAAAAGAACAAGGGGCAGATGTTCAAAATTCGGCCAACAACGAGCCGGTACGTAATCCTTGGGTAACAGGTCGTGCTTGGCTGATCGTATTGTATTTTGGCTTACAAACATCATTGTTTTTCTCAATGATGTCGTGGCTTACACCTCTTTTACAGGACAAAGGCTTGACGCTTGAGGTAGCGAGTATAATGCTGACATTTATGTCGATTATACAAATGATGGGTAATATTGCTGTGCCCATGCTTATGGAGAAATGGACAAATCGATTAGCATGGGTATTGGCGTTAGGCTGTTTTGGGCTGATAGGTTTTACATTATTATGGCTTATGTCAGGGATCTATTTGTGGTTGGCCGTATTTATTATCGGCATTGTTTTAAGTGGGCTATTTCCGATTGGTTTATTGTTACCGCTTGATGAGGCTAGAAATGATCAAGAAGCCAACAGATGGTCATCCATGGTATTTTCAGGTGGCTTTATGTTAAGTGCCATCATCCCAGTTTTGATTGGCGTTTGCTATGACATGACAGGCAACCATACATGGACGTACGCCATCTTTCTAGCATTGATGCTTGGAATAATTGCCACGACAGGGCTACTACGAAAAAATTAATTCGAGAAGACATGCCATTCAAAATGCATGTCTTTTTTTCTGTCAAAAATATTTTGAAGGCCTAAAATCCATCCATTTTCATAGCAAATCGGAGAATCCATTAATTTTAATAGGTAGAATGAAATAGAACTGAAGGGAATAATGTATTTTACTACTATTTTAATTACAATAATTATATTATGTAAACTTGAAACATCCTAAGTCCTTGATTATGATAGACAAGAGAGATAGTTGAAAAGAAAGTTTTGGTGAAGGTATGTATAAAAAGATGCTCGTATTAGGAGCGGCGGCCATGCTGTTGACAGGTTGTGACAGTCAAATTGGTGCAGGTTGGTTTCAAGCAGAAAAAGCAGAGGTGCCAACAAAAACAGTGGCCAAGCAAGAAGAAAAGATAGTGCCTGAGGTTGAGGTGATAGGTGAGCATGGAGTTGGTGCAGGCATTATTATTCAGCAAAAGGAGGATGAGCTTTATATTTTAACTAATGGCGCACTGGTAGCCTCAAAGCCAACCGCCCTTGTGAAATTTGGTCAGGATAAGCTAGTGGCAGCGAATGTTCATTTCATGTCAACGGCACATAATGTTGCACTTTTGCAAGTGACCTATAAAGCGAATGTGCAAGTTCCAAAAATGTATGAAGGGGAGCTCAATCAGCTGTCAGTTTACGTGAATGGCTTACCTTATACGATTCAAAAATATCAAGATAAAATAGCTGCCTATTATATTGATACACAAGAAAAGCTACCATTAGGGAGCCCGGTGATGGAGGCGGAAAACGGAGCAATTGTGGGGCTTTATTTTAACCGCCAGCAGCAAGGAGAAGCACAACCATACATATTGCCGATAAAGGAAATTCAACCATTTATGCAAAAATGGTTAAAGGATGGCATGAAGGCGAGTGTACGCCTATCCCAATCAAAAAATTTATATCCTTATATAGAGCAGGGGGATCAAGAAACCGTTCAGCAAGCCCTCGAGCAATACGGTGAAAATATTTTTGCGTATAATAAAGATGAAATCATTCTTTTTTTAGATACATTCCATAAGCATTTAAAAGGAGCTGTAACTATTCAAGATGCAAGTGTCATGGAGCCGATAGTAGGGTCAGAAGAATTGGAAGACACTCTGGGCGGCATGGTTGCTTACTATGCCTCTAAGCAAGCGAAGATTCATTTCTCGAACACAGACATTCAAGATATTCGTATAGTGAATCAGCATCTTCAGGTACGAGCTAAAACGGAGTATGTATTGACCAATGCAGCAGGGCAGGAAGCTCTTGCCCATTCCATTATGCTTTACGAAATTATGAAAAATGAACAGGGCGAATACAAGTTACTTCGTCTTACTACTGAGGAGTGAACTTTGCATGGAGCAAGCAAGACAAATGCTACAGCATCATTTTGGCTATGAAGCCTTCAGGCAAGGACAAGCCCAAATTATTGAACAAACATTACATGGACAATCAAGCCTGTGTGTGATGCCAACAGGTGGTGGGAAATCCATTTGCTATCAGATTCCTGCGTTAATACTTGAGGGGCTGACAATTGTCATATCGCCCCTTATTTCTTTAATGCAAGATCAGGTGGAAGCTTTACGAGCAGCTAATATTCCTGCTGCCTATATAAATAGTACATTAACAGCACAAGAAGTGAATGAAACGATGCAGCTAGCTAGTGCTGGTTATTTAAAACTACTTTATATCGCACCTGAACGACTGGAAAGTGCTTCCTTCCTTCAAGCATTGTCCTATTTATCCGTCCCATTAATTGCGGTAGACGAAGCTCACTGTATTTCACAATGGGGTCATGATTTTAGACCAAGTTATCGCTCCATTCAAAAGCTTTTTACACTGTGGCAGCAGAAGCCAACTGTATTAGCTCTTACCGCCACTGCGACACCTGCTGTTTGTGAGGATATTCGGCATTTATTAAACATTGACGAAAATGCAACAGTGATGACAGGCTTTACGCGTGATAACTTGGCACTTTCGGTGCTAATTGGAGAAAATAAAGAACGTTATATTAAAAATTACTTACAGAAAAATAAACAGGAAGTCGGTATTATCTACGCCGCCACACGAAAGGCGGTAGACGCGATTTATGACATGCTTAGTCGTACTGGAGAAGCAGTAGCCAAATATCATGCGGGGCTATCAGAGGAACTACGTATGGCAGAGCAGGAGCGATTTTTAAAAGATGAGGCGCGTATTATGGTGGCTACCAACGCCTTTGGCATGGGAATCGATAAAAGCAATGTGCGCTTTGTCCTGCACTATCAAATGCCTCGGAATATGGAGAGCTATTACCAAGAAGCAGGGAGAGCTGGTCGAGATGGTCTTCCAAGTGCTTGTATATTATTGTATGCCTCCGGTGATGTTCAAACTCAGCGTTTTCTTATTGAGCAATCGCAAGACGAGGCACGAATACCACAGGAATTAGCGAAGCTCCAAACAATGGTCGACTATTGCCATACAGAGGGCTGTCTTCAAAATGCTATTTTAGCGTATTTTGGTGAAGTACAAGAGGAGCCTTGTGGTCGCTGTAGTAATTGTAATGATGTTCGTACCGTGATGAATGTGACAGAGGATGCACAAAAGGTACTGGCTTGTGTTGTACGGATGGGCCAAAAATTCGGCAAGACGATGGTAGCACAAGTACTCATCGGCTCCAAAAATCAAAAAATGACGGAATTTGGGTTTGCTCGTTTATCCACCTATGGTATTTTGAAGGGACATTATTCGTCTAAAGATGTCTCGAACTTTATTGAGTTTCTAATTGCAGAGGGTTTATTGGCTGTTAAACACGGCACATATCCAACTATTTATGTGTCAGCCGAGGGCAAAGAAGTACTACTTGGCCAACGACAGGTCATGCGGAAAGAAGCTGTAACGGTTAAAAAACTGGTAGATAATGATCCATTATTTGAACATTTACGTGTGTTGCGAAAAGAAATTGCAGACGAAGAGAAAGTACCGCCATTTGTAGTATTCTCGGATAAAACATTGCGTGAATTATGTGACAAGAAGCCAGCAGAATTGGACGATTTACGCCACATAAGCGGCATTGGTGAAGTGAAATTTGATAAATACGGCAAACGTTTCTTTGAGGCGTTACAATCGTTTTTAGAAACACCCATCTAGGACAATTTTCGATCAAGCACGTGCTTTTACAAAAAAGAGAGGTGTCTCAATGAAATGGTTGAGGCACCTCTAATTGTTTATTGATCCCAATGCTTAGTTATAAATTCATCACGGCCGGAAATAGCACGGTCTTGCTGATAGTGATTAGCTTCTTTTTTATAGTAATCTTGGTGATAGTCTTCCGCAGGATAGAAGCGTTCAGCATCCCGAATTTTGGTTACAATAGGTTTATCGAAGCGTCCACTAGTGGCAAGCTTTTCTTTCGAGGCCTCGGCGATTTTCTTTTGTTCATCCGTGTAAGTAAAGATGGCCGTTGAATAGGACTCTCCACGATCATGAAACTGTCCGAAAGCATCAGTGGGATCAATTTGCATCCAATAAATGTCTAACAGTTGTTCATAGCTAAAAATGGCTGGATCGAATTCAATTTCGACGACCTCTAGATGGCCAGAAGTCCCTTTCTTAACATCCTCGTATGTTGGGTTTTCTAAATGACCGCCCATATAACCAGATGTTACTTTATGTATACCATCCCACTCGACGAATGGCTTAACCATGCACCAAAAACAACCGCCAGCAAAAGTAGCTTTTTCTATCATGTACATCATCCTTTCTTTTGTGAAAATATTATAGCATTGTTTGGCGAAAAAACTGAGCATTTGGGTGTAAAATAACAATAAGATAGTTGAAGTTGGGACTTCCTCTATCAACAAATGAAACTTTCCGGCTAATCAATCGTTACATTAACTATAAAAAAATAGAGGAGTTAGTCATTATGGAAGAGCAAGATTATACAAGACGCTCACAACGTCCTAAAAACCGAAAGCTTCGTAAAGGGAGAGCAATTTTCACATTATTATTACTGTGTATCATAGTAGTGGCAGGCTACTCGATTATGCAGTACCGCAGTGGACTAAAGCTTGCCAATCAAACACAAGTCGAGCAGGAGGATTTCTCTGGCGATACGTTAAAAGGCGATATTGAAAATTACTTAATTCTCGGTGTCGATACACGTGGCGAGGAAAAATCTCGAACAGATACGATGATGGTATTATCTTGGAATAAATCAAACAACGATATTAAACTGGTATCCTTTATGCGGGATATTTATGCGGATATCCCTGGCTATCAATCCTATAAGCTTAATACAGCGTACTACTTAGATGGGGTACAGCTACTGAAGGATACACTAACAAATATGTTCGGCTTACCGATTCACCATTATGCCCTTATTGATTTTAAAAACTTTGAATCGTTGGTGGATATTTTAGCACCTAATGGTGTTGAGATGGATGTTGAGAAGGATATGTCCGAAAATATTGGGGTAGAGTTGAAGCAAGGTGTACATCACTTAAATGGACAGGAGTTACTAGGCTATGCACGCTTCCGTCATGATGCAGAAGGTGATTTCGGTCGTGTTGCTCGTCAGCAAAAGGTCATAGAGGCTTTAAAAAATGAGCTTTTGACACCTGCGAATGTATTGCATTTACCAAAATTCGTAGGGGCAGCACAAGGCTATATTACAACCGATTATTCTTCTGCTGAAGAAATGCAACAAGTGCTAAAATTACTATCAAAGGGCAAGGTGAACATTGAAAAAGCAACGATTCCAATCGAAGGAAGCTACCAATTCCAAAACTTTAGCCATGCCGGCGATTCGATCGTGATTGATGTGGAACAAAACAAAGCCTTTTTAAGCGATTTTTTAGGCATTTCACTGGAGTGATGTTTAGCAAAATCCAGCATTATCCTGTAATATAAAGGTAGAGTTTTTTGATTGGGGTGGATATATGGAAAAAGAAAGACCAAAAGAACGTTCAAACCTGTTAGCAACCAAGTTTATTCGTTTCTTAGGTGGTAGAAACCTATTATTTACGCTGGTTATTTTATTATTAGTTGCATGTGTTATTTTTATGTTTAATCAAGTTTCCTTTATCTTTACCCCGCTTCAAGTGTTATTTGAAGTCGTCATTTTACCAGGGGTATTAGCTGTCATTGGGTACTATTTATTACGTCCATTATTGGCGATATTGGTTAGATGGCGTATTCCAAGAATTTGGGGTATTTTAATACTCTACATCGCGGTAGTTGGGGTCATAACACTGCTCGTTGTGTTGGTTTATCCGTTTTTACGTGACCAATTTACGAACTTAGTGCAGGAATTCCCAGAGTATTTTATGAAGTTTACGGAAAAATTTGTTGCATTCTTTAATCATTCACGTTTTAACGATTATTTAGATAAAATTAACTTTGACTACAATGAAGTGGTTAAAAACTTTACTACTGATATGGTAAAAACTGTGAAAGATACGGCTACAAATATAGCACAGGGTGTAGCATCCGGTATTACGGGTTTCCTATCAACGTTAACAGGCATCGTCCTATCGCTTGTAACCGTACCATTTATCTTGTTTTATTTACTAAAAGAAGGCGAAAAATTACCGAAATTTATGCTGAAAGTATGCCCACCGCGTATGCGTAAAGAAGTGACTGAAATTTTCCATGATATGGACAAGCAAATAAGTTCTTACATACAAGGGCAAATTTTAGTATCTATGTGTATTGGTGCAATGGTCACAATTGGCTTCTTAATAATTGGTATGAAATATGCTTTATTGCTCGGCTTCCTTGCGATGATTACAAGTGTAGTGCCTTATTTAGGTCCTGTTATTGCCATCACACCAGCCGTTATTATCGCTCTTGTCACATCACCATTGATGTTGATTAAGCTAGCGATTGTATGGACGATTGTTCAGTTAATTGAGGGAAAATTTATTTCTCCACAAATTATGGGGAAATCGCTCAGTATTCACCCAATTACAATTATCTTTGTATTATTAACGGCAGGCTCGCTATTTGGTGTCCCTGGGGTCATTTTGGGGATTCCAGGTTATGCAATCTTTAAAGTGCTTGTGACTCATCTATTCAAGCTATTTAAACAGCGCTATAACCGTTATGAGGATGACGTTCACCAAAAATATGATGTATAAGAGGATACAGCTACTTCGCTTGACAGTAGCTGTGTTTTTAATAGGAAAAAAAGAACGGGGGAAAATAGCATGACCTACATACCTATTAATTTTCAAGAAAAATTTGCAAAATTCCAAGAGCACTGGTCTCCAAAGGTAATTGCTGAGATGAATGAATATCAATTCAAACTGGTTAAAGTAATCGGAGATTTTGTTTGGCATAAACATGATGATACAGATGAAGTGTTTATGGTGATTGAAGGGGAGCTTGTCATTGAATTTCGTGATGGAGAAGTAAGATTAAAGGAGGGTGAAATGTTTGTCGTACCACGCCAAGTTGAACATAAACCTTACGCTGCAGCCGAGTGTAAAATTTTGCTCGTAGAGCCTGCTGGGGTAGTAAATACGGGTGAGGAAAAAACTGCGCTTACTGCTGAAAATGATGTTTGGATTTAATGAATAAAACCCTTCTAGCATGTTGTTAGAAGGGTTTTCTATGTTAGTTTTCTTGTAGTAATTGTACTTGCGCTAAACGATCGACAGCTTCCTGAAGGATTTTCGCTGGTTGCACAAGTGCTAAGCGAAGATAACCTTGTCCTGCCGTTCCAAATACAGTACCTGGAACCGTAACAATGCCAACCTGCTCAATCAATTTAAAAGCGAGTTCGGTGCAATCCATATCATATGGATACTTTGCCCAAACAAACATCCCACCGTTAGAAGGTGCTGCGTCCCAACCTAGTGCCTGTAAGCCATTCATCAATGTTTGATGACGCTCAGAAAAGGTTGCACGTAGGCTTGCTGTAATTTCTTCAGCGTGATCGAGGGCAACGACAGCTGCATCTTGAATAGGCTCAAAAATACCGAAATCTAAATTCGATTTTAATTGCTTTAAAATCGCAATCATTTCAGCATTTCCTGCGATATAGGCAATCCGTGTTCCTGCCAAACTAAAGCTTTTGGAAAGGGAGTTAATTTCCATCCCTACTTCTTTTGCACCTGGTGTAGCAAGGAAGCTAATCGGTCCATCGCCCGTAAAATAAAACTCAGAATAGGCTGCATCATGCAGAACGATGATGTTATATTTTTTAGCAAAGGCAATCACTTTTTCAAAATATGCTAAGGATGGCATCGCTGGTACTGGATTTCCTGGTAAGTTTAAAATTAATAGCTTTGCTTTATGCGCAATATCTTCTGGTACAGCGTCTAAGTCTGGAAGGTAGTTGTTGTCAGCTGTTTGAGGCATGTAATAGGGTGTTGCACCAGCTAAGTGAATGCCTGCGTCATACGCAACGTATGCTGGGTTTGTCGATAGCACGATGTCTCCAGGATCACAAAAGGCCATTGGAAGATGCACTAAGCCTTCTTGAGAGCCAATTGTTTGAATGATTTCAGTAGTAGGATCTAAATCAACGCTGCTACGGCGCTTATAGTAGCGGCTGACAGCCTCATAAAAACGCTGTGTGCCTGTAAGTGTATAGCCATACGATTCAGCTAAACCTGCTCGATAAGATAGATGTTCGCGAATTTTGGCATGTGGAGGAAGATCGGGGCTTCCTAAGCTTAAGTCAATCAGAGTCATGCCCTTTGCCTGCTGCTCTCTCGCAAAATTTTTCAAATCTCCGAAAATTGCTGGTGTAAATAATGACATTTTTTTAGATGGTACGATTTTCAAGACTAGTACACTCCTTGTAGTTGTATAACAGAATAGTAGTTCACATTTTATCATACTAAAGCGAAGAAAGGGACAGATATTCTGAAAAAAGAAAATATTTATATAATGTAGAGGATGTGCGCATAGGCTAGCGAAAATGGATTGCCTAATGTTGGGGAAACCTACTGTAAATTCCGTAAATGTAGAAGTTGTATTATACTTACTATATAGTTTTTCAGTGGGAATCATGGAGTAAACCGATTCATCAAACATCTCTATCAAAGCATGAGGAACAGCTATAAAGATTAATTAGCATAAGAGGAGGGAGGACTTTGAAGGTATATTCGTTAAGTGGACCAAGCGGCACAGGAAAAAGCACTAGCGCTCTATCTTTTGCCCATAAAATTGGCGTACAGGCGATTATCGATGATGGATTACTCATTGTCAATGGCGTGAGAGTCGCAGGAGTTTCTGCTAAATTTGAAAAAAATACAATTACCGCTGTAAGGCGTGCCATTTTTACCGACCAGGAGCACCGTGAGGCAGTCAAGAAGGCGCTAGCAAGCCATCGAGTGGAATCTATTTTACTAATTGGGACGTCAACGAAAATGACGAATAGTATTGCGAAGCAGCTGGAGCTAGGCGCTATCGAGCATTATTATGATGTGGAAGATATTCGTTCCTTTAAGGACATTCAAAAAGCTCGTTTTATTCGACAAACACAAGGGAAGCATGTTATGCCGATCCCTTACCGACAAGTTGAGCAAAATTTCTTTAAGCGACTGGTGCTAAAGGGAATGGAGATTTTTTCAACAAAACGTGAAAAGATTGGGGAAACAACCATTGTTCGTCCTGATTTTCAACGGGAGTATATTGAGATTAGTAATCATGTTTACGTCCAGCTACTTACGTATTGCTGTCAACAACAGGATTTTGTGCAAAAGGTGGAGCAAGTCCAATTTGTACTTGGTGAACAGGTCCAAGCTATTTTGTCCCTACAGGTAAGGCTACCGATTGATTATCCGTTAGCAGCACGTTTATATAACTTACAACAGGCGGTGCAGACGGAATTTTATCAGCATTTTGGCTATGAATTGGATGCTATCCACGTTCATGCCAAGTCAGGTATCCAAAAGAAAAAATCATAAAAAACTCTTACTCCTGTCACTTTAGGAGTTATTTTGCACTTTTTTCAATCGTATAAGGAAATATAAAAAAGCCCAATTTCTTAGCATAAAAATTGAGAAATTGGGCTTTTATCGTTGCTCGGGTTTAATATTTATTTGATTCCAATTACTAAACTGCCTCGTGCGGCTTCAACAAGTTATTGTTTGTTGTATGTAAAACTTTATATGTTGCTCTCAAAATATTGCTGATACCTGTTGAAATAAACTTTCTTTAATCAGCTTGATTTTTACGATGAACCTCAGTAAGATCTTTTAAATAATATAATGAATAGTCATCTCTAATATCCACTTCAAAAAAGTAATGATTTTTAGTTTCTATATCTTTAACTTCTATTTCAAACAAACCCATTCCTCTCATGTAATCGATTTCTTCAGGTTTTAAATTTTCTCTAGCAATGCCATAGTTAGTTTCCATATAGTTTTCCACATAGTTGTATACGATAGCGTTTCGAGATTTAGAATTAAAATAATTGTAATTAACAAAAATAACTACTATACAAAATAAAAGATTAAAGATAATTATTTTTTTCATTTACCTCTCCTTCCACCATATCAAGTATCAAGACTATATTTATTAATGATTTCCATTTTTTAAACTAGTAAAATGCGATTTTAGTGTCATTACCTCTAGCAATTTCAATATAATTGCAGAGTTAACGTTATATTTATATCACGTATAGTACTATTAGGAGCTAACGTTTGACCTCTAACATTGTACCTGTGGAAGCGTAGGTATTTCCAAGTCCAGGTGCAGGTACTCCTGTCGCCAGTGGGCGAGAAGAGTACCTATTTTTATTTGGGCTGACGCGTAAACTGTGGCTGGCGTTTTTCAACGAATGCTCGACAACCTTCTGCAAAATCATTGCCGACAAATGGCGTGGAGCCTTTCCATAAGGCTGGAACACTATCGAGGCATTCTTGGACAGACTGCTTTACTGCCAGTAAGGATTCAGGAGACATTCCCGCCACAAGCTTACCCATGCGGATCATGTATTTATTCAAATCCTTCTCTGCTACAAGATAATTGAGCATCCCAAGCTTATAGGCTTCCTCTGCTTTAAACATTCTTCCTGTAAACACTAAATCCTTTGTTGTGGCTGGGCCAACAAGCTGTACTAAACGCTGTGCAAATTTATTATTTAATGTAATCCCTAATTTACCAACAGGAATGCCCAGTTTGGCTTTGTCAGAGCCAATACGAATATCACAGGCTAATGCTAATTCCAAGCCAGCCCCCATTGCAGGCCCATTAATCACACCAATCGTAGGGATAGGCAAGCGCTCAATAGTGGAAATGGTCTTTTCCATATGTATAAACGCCTCTTCAGCCTTGTCGAGAGAAATGGCATTAAATTCTTTAATGTCAGAGCCGGCAGTGAAATTTTGTCCTGAGCCTCGTAAAATAAGGACTTTATTTTTGGGATTATCTAATACTTGCAGGGCAATTTTTGCTAATTGATCCCACATATTTGCGGTTAATGCATTCTTCGCCTGTGGTCGATGGATCGTAATAATTGCTAGCCCAGCAGTTTCTTGATAAATAATTTTTGCGTCTTCTGCTTCCAGTCGAGTCGTCTTTACTTGCATTTTAGAGAGCCCCCTACATATTTGTCTATACCATTATTATATAACACCATGAACGATAAACACGAAATTATACGAATTTTCATATAAAATTGCGTTGTTATACAAAAATAGATGGAATAAATAGCAATTGTCTTACAACAGAGGAATGGAATTTACTATTGTAAGAAAGCAAAAGATGTGAGAAACTAATAGTCGAACATTTGTTTCTTTATGATGCAAGAAGCACTTGAATGATGGGAGCATGTATGAATCTAAAATACAGATTATCCGACACTATATATTATTTAGAAAATGAAAACATACGCTCCACATATATAGTAAAATAAAACTAACTAACGCACAGCACACAAGGAGGGAGCCTATGGTCACACTCAAGGAAGCGTGGAACAGCTATATTTTGCTATTGCAGTCATTAAAAAAAAGTGAAGCAACGATGAAGCAATACAATATGGACGGGCAGCATTTTTTATCATTTGCCCATGAAAAAAATTACTTGTATGTAGATCACCACTTTCAAGAGTTATTACAAATCTATGGTCACTATTTAAAGGAAACCTATCACAATATCAATACGTTTAATCATAAAATAGCAACTATGCGTGGCTTTGTAGACTTTATTTTCCTACGAGAATGGATAGAGCCCTTTGATTATCAACATATTTTACAGCCGAGGAAAAGGCAAAAAGAGGCACTACAAGTACTTACAAATAAGCAAATCGGGCAAATGGCTAATGTTTGGCCTATTTATTTTCAATATGCAAAAACAGCAGAGCATGCATGGCTGGCGAGACGCAATGGTTGTATTGTGCAGGTTTTGATGGAGACAGGGTGTAAGCCAGCTGAGCTTGTACGAATGAAGTGGTCGCATTTCCAAAAGGAAAAATCAACTCTTTATATTGCGAATCGAAATGGACGCCGCGAGGTAAAGTGTTCGCCCATACTTATGGACATGCTAGCGCATTATCAGGAAGAAACAGAAACCATGCATGACAAGGAAATGGGGGAATGGGTGTGGGTGAGCGAGGCAAGCCTGACAAAGCCGATTACAACGAAGACAGTGGAACGTATTTTTCAAACGATGTCCAAGGATATTGGGAAAAACGTCAGAGCCACCGATTTGCGTTATACTGTTATGCAAAGGGCGTTTCAACAAGAGAAAACATTGGAACATATTCAGCAAGAAATGGGCTATGTTCGCAAATGGGTACTAACAGAAAGACAACAGCGCTTTGAATAAAAAACGTGCAGGAATTGCGTGTTCTCGCCAATCCTGCACGTGTCAATAATGCTTATAAATGATTCAATGCTTTGACACTTACTTTTACGGTTAAATCATGTTTGCCTCCTGAATAAACCCCTTCAACAGGGCTTATATCACTATAATCTCGGCCAATACACAAAATAATATGGTTTTCTAATACTTCCACGTTATTGGTAGGATCCAGACCAATCCAGCCAATACCAGGTATCATGACTTCTACCCAAGCATGTGTTGCACTATCGCCGACGAGAGCTGAATTTTCATCGACATATAAATAACCACTAACATAGCGTGCAGGAATTCCTTTAGAACGTAATACACCCAGCATAACATGAGTGAAATCCTGGCATACTCCACGCTTTAGGGCAAATGCCTCACTAGCTGTTGTACTTACATCTGTTGCTGACGGGTCGTATTCAAAACTAGAGTATAAGTATTGCATTAAATTAAGCGAAAAGAGCACAGGATTTTCAGCATGGCCAATCGCATGAAAAACCTCCTCCAGCTGTTGCTCTGTCATATACGTAAAATGAGTTGCTTTTAAATAGGGAAGATAATGTTCATAAAATAGCTGTGAGTGAAAAATAGTCTGCATTTCGGGTGAATATTGAATACGATGAATAAATGGCGCACGCTGGATACTGACAATCGACGATGTATGAATTTCTAGTACTTGATGCTGCTCCGGGATATAAAATGAACCTACTGTATTTCCCCAAATATCCGTATGCTCACGTGTAAGAGAGGATGGAGTAATTGCAATTCGATAGGATAATAGCCGTTGACGCTCATCACTGCGTGGCTTTAAGCGAATCGTATTTAAACTTTGGTCGACTTCAGACTCATATTGAAAAATATTTGTATGTTGAATTTCAAATTTCATCGTGTCCGCTTCCTTCTGCTTACTGACTTGCCTGTTGAAAGGGAGCTGTGATGGATTCCTTTCAAGGTTGTACGCTGGGTTCATATAAATGATAGATTGTCGAGAATGTTTCGCTAAAGGCAATCCATTGACTCAATCTTTCCTCCATGATTGTAATGGCTTCCTCGACGCTCATTGTCCAAAAATCAAGATGATTGAATGCTAAAACAAAGCTTTTGATGGTCGAATGGAGCGTTAAACATTTTGGTGATAAAGGATCATGCTCGATGGACTGGAAAGCTTCTTCTAATTTCTTCAGACAAAACATGACCGAGCAAGGAACATGTTCATCCTGCCATAAATATCGAATGCCCAATAATAAATTTGTTTGGCGGTGCTTCTGCAAAAAGGATTCTTTTGCGGCAGCAAGCTCTAATAAAAATGTACCATCCATCTCATGAAGGGATTGGCCTGTTATTTTCTGTTGCTCGAGAATAATTAACGACATCCGCATCGTTTTTTCTGCTCTTTCCAGCCATTTCCCAATTTCCATGAAATAAAAGGGGAGATCGCGATCCATTGTGCCCTCGACCAGTCCAGTCACCATCCACAATGTCTTCCGCACTTCCTGTAAAAAAGCTTGAAGATCAATTAACGGGATAGGTCGATCCATTGTTAGTATGTCCTGCTGCTTCGTTAAATAAAAGGCATTTTGTATTTCCCATAGCTCCGCAGGTAGACGATCTCTTGTCACTCGGGCATTTTCTCGAATGGCACGTAAGGTAGCAAGGAGGGCGTTGCCATTTTTCTCGGAAAACAATAGATAATCAATTAATGGATTAACACGTAATGCTGTATAATTGGCTAAATACTCCTCCTTCGAGGCACAAATATTTAAAACAGCCTCCCAATGATCAATATAATCATGTTCTTGCCCAGATTGCTCCAACATATTCAACAGCTGTACCTGTAATATATGTGTATTGGTTTGTGTGCGTTCACTATACCGTGCCATCCAGTATAACGCGTCGGCTACTCGACTCAGCATGCTGCACCTCCTCCTTTAAAATCCATGTGTCCTTAGCACCGCCGCCCTGCGATGAATTGACCACAAGTGAACCTTCTTGTAAGGCCACTCGTGATAATCCACCTGGCAATACATAACAATCCTCACCCTTCATGGCAAACACACGTAAATCCACATGGCAAGGATAAAACCGCCCATTTTGAAAGGCTGGTGCTCTGGACAATTTTATGGTTGGTTGAGCAATATATTGGCATGGATGCTTCATTATTTTTCCCTTAAACAAAGCGATTTCTTCCTCACTTGCATGGGGACCAATGAGCATATCATAGCCCCCGGAGGCACTTACATTTTTAATGACTAGCTCCTGAATATGCTCTAATACCCATGCTCGCTGTTGCTCATCTTCTAAATGATAGGTTTTCACATTCGGTAATATAGGCTCTTCTTGAAGGTAATAGCGAATCATATCAGGCACATAGGCATACATCGCCTTATCATCTGCCACGCCATTGCCAACAGCATTTAAAATGGCCACATTGCCAGCTTGGTAAACTGCCATTAAATGAGGGACACCTAACAAAGAGTCCTCACGAAATGCAATCGGATCTAAAAAATCATCATCAATCCGGCGATAAATAATATCGATTTGTTGTAAACCGTAAATGGTTTTCATATAAACCTTCAAATCCTGTACGACCAAATCGCGGCCCTCTACTAGTTGAATCGTTAAATGCTGAGCTAAAAATACGTGATCATAATAGGCTGAGTTGTACATACCTGCTGTTAGCAGCACCGCTTTTGGTTCTCGTCCTTCCTCCATAGTAGGTGGACGATGAGCAAGCAGTGCTTTTTTCATGTTAGCCATCTGCTTATCCAGAGATAAAATAGTATGCTTAGAGAAAAATTCAGGATACACCTCCTTCATGACGTCACGGTTTTCAAAAACATAAGAAATGCCAGAAGGATTCCGTAAATTGTCTTCCAGCACGAAATATTCACCATTCTCATCCCGTATTAAATCAATACCTGCTAAAAATATATGATTAGCAATTGGTACCTTAAGTCCATGCATGATTGGTGAGAAATATGGATTATTTTCTACCAACTGTCTAGGAATATAGCCATCACGAATGATTCTTTGTTCATCATACACATCTTGTAAAAATAAGTTCAGCGCTTCCACACGTTGCTTGACGCCTACCTCAATAATTGCCCACTGTGTTTGAGGAATAATGATAGGGACACAATCAAAGGGCATGGTCCTTTCGGTTCCACCTTGTGCACCATAGACAGTAAAAGTAATTCCTTGTCTGAGAAAGCTTGCTTGTGCTTGCCGATATTTCTCTTCAAGTTGCTCCTGAGAAAAAATGGATAGCTTATGATGAAAAGATCGATAATGGGGCTTCGGTTGATTGCCATCAAACATTTCATCGAAAAACAGACTAGAATCATATAAATTCATCCTATGAATCCCTCCGAATTTGAGTAGTAATAAAAACATGGTACACTGTGAGTAAATACATAAAAGGAGCTAACATTCATGACAATCATTAATCTAATGCAAGCTTATGAACTTGATAAACTATCTAAATTAAATTATTCAGACGAAGAGATTTTGCGTGCTTTACGGGCGGGGGATGTATCAGCTTGGCAGGAACAAGTCCCAAACTATGAATTTAGTGAAACAATGGCACTTTTCCAGGATGGCGAACAAGAGTTCTTAGATGCGTTACATGGCCATTATCGAATTAAGTATGTAACATTGCCTGGCATCCAACGTTTATTGCATCTACGCTTTAATCTTGAAGAAGGGGTAGATTACCAACTTTTAGAAAATGGTATCCAACATTTGATGTGTGATGAGGAAACGGTCACAAAACTACAGCAAATGTTATCGACGAACTGGTCACTTACAAAACAAGGTGATGAGAAGTACTCGGTTTTTGTAAAATAGTCAATTTATCCAAATAATCCCATGCGTGTTGTGAGACGAATCGACATGGGTAGTTACCCACCTTTCTAATTTTCGAGTCGCCTCACAAACCAATAGAAGTATACTAGATTTTAATATTCATCGAACGTCAACTTTATACCTAAAAACCAGTAACTGTCACAATTCTTTTCTTATTTAGTCAAAGGATTCCCTTTAAAAAAAGGGGATCTTTTTTTATTTGTATACACCGAATGTATGTTCTTAATAATAGGAAAATGACCTATTTGTCCAGATAAAGTTCCCAAATTTATATTTGGGAACGTTTTTTATGGTAAAATAGAGCAAATAGAGGTGATTGGAATGCAAAAAACAAAACTACCAAAAATCATGAAGGACTTTCTTGTTTATTTAACGACTATCAAAGGAAAGTCCCAGCGCACAAGAAAAGAATACGAATATGATTTGTCTTTATTTTTCCGTTTCCATACAGCTGTTCAGGAGGATCTGGATATAGAAAATTTAGCAGCAATTGATATTGCCACTATTTCAATAGAAGAAATTCGAGAGATTACATTGGAGGACCTTTATTACTTTATGGAATACTGTGAGGTACAGCGTGGTAATTCTGCAGCTTCAAGAGCACGTAAGGTGGCGACATTAAAATCCTTTTTCAAATATTTAAAAGGCAAACGGCGACTTATTGAGGAAAACCCAGCAGAGGAATTAGAATCGCCGAAAATTGGTCGAAAAAGACCTATCTATATGAATTTTCAAGAAGCTACACAATTTATAGATGGCATACCAGTCAATCAGGCGTCACCAAGAAATTACTGTATGATGATGTTTTTCTTAAACTTAGGAATTCGTGTGACGGAGCTATGCCAGCTCAATATTACATCGATACAGGGACGTCATTTAACTGTTGTCGGGAAGGGTAATAAGGAGCGAACTGTCTATTTGAATGATAGCTGTATGCAGGCACTAGCAGACTATGAAAATAGTGGGAAAACACCGTATAAAGGGAACGGAGATGAGCCTCTTTTTGTTTCACAAAAGGGAACACGTTTTACGCGTCAAACGGTTGCCAAAATCGTGAAACGTATTAATCAGCAATCAGGTCTTCAAAAGGAGCGGCTTACACCACATAAGCTGCGCCATACTTCTGCAACAATGATGTATAAAGCTGGTGCTGATATTAGAAGCTTGCAGCATATTTTAGGGCATTCAAGTGTAGCAACCACTCAAATTTATACACATATTGAGGATGAGCAGCTACAGCAGGTTTTAGAAAACAATCCATTTAATATGGTGCAGGAAAGATGATTTACAGCCATCTCTGTCGAATATAATGGTATAACGAATAAAGGGGGTAGCGTATGCTATTATTAGCAAAGAATCAATTTGATGCTACAAGAGAGCAATTACTTCAGGAGATTAACCTTTTAAGTGATGCAGAATTTAATAGCAAGCCAGATGCACAAAGTTGGAGTATTGCACAAATCTGTCATCATCTTATTTTAGTAGAGGAAGCCACTAAGAAGGCTATTACTTGGGGCTTAACATCACAAGAACAATTGGCTCCTGAACGAAAGGATATGGGACTGCTGTTAGACCGTACACGAAAAATTCAAGCACCAAACATAGTGGAACCTTCGGAAGAGCCCTTCCAGGTTCAAAGGATGCTGGAATTGTTAGCAACCACAAGAGCGGACTTCCTGGGATTTTTAGATACCATTGAGGATGCGGATGCTTTAACCAAGCGTACAATGAAGCATCCGGCTCTTGGTGAATGTCCACTCGATCAATGGATTGAGCAGATTTATCTTCATGAACAACGGCATATTCAACAAATTCAGGAAATAAAAAATAGCTGACAACAGACTCCATATTGATGTGAAAACCCATCTATCCTTTAAGCAGATAGATGGGTAATTTTTTGCGTGTTTATCATTAATCATTCTTTTCCATTTATGTCAGTGTAAATGGCTTTAGCTGTACTGTCCACATACTCAGAAAAAAGCACACTCCCATGGCTATAGGGTTCCATGAGGGGGGGCAGTATCCAACAAGTGATGCCAGTGCGCGAATCGGAACGCAAAGATAGTTACGGTCCATTAGAGGATGTACATCCTTCTTTATAAATTCATCATGGACAAAAACTCCAATAGCTAGAGGCGCTGCGAGTGTAGGTGTATTGGCTATCATTTCAAAGCCTAATATTAAAATGATTTCTTCTTCAAAGTGTTTATCTCCCGTAATCAAAAGGTTTAGAAGGCATCGTTATTTTACCATTGAATACCGTAAAACACGCCTTATTTTGGAAACACTACGTTCATAAGCGCAAAGCGATGCAAGCTTGTGGCGATTTTTTTCTATCATAAATACTTGACGTTCCTCATAATCTGTTATATATTAAATAAAAATAAAAACAACTGTTATAAAACAGATTGAACCAAGGAGGAACTTTTCATGTCAAAGTATCGAGATGGGTATGAATTTTATTGTGAAATGTGTGAGCGTTATGGGCTAGAACCAATTTCTTTCCGCTATTATGTATTACAGCTATCACAGCAGCAGCTTTCTGCCTATAATATGCAAGCGAAGCAATTAGGAATTTAAAAGGATATGGTTATGATGGAAGCCGACACGAATATTTTATGAAAAGCCCAGCCATACTAAGTAAAATGGACTGGGCTTTCATCTTTTTGAAACTAATTTCAGAACATTCATTGATTTCTAAAGTAGAGATGTAGATAGATTATCAAAATAAAATACAGTTATAGTTCCAGGAAAAGTAGCTCAAGTGAAAGGAAGAATTAAAGATGACTGATTATCGAGAAGGCTATGAATTTTATCGACATATATGCGAGGAGCATGGATTAGAGCCCATTAATTTTCACTATTATATATTAAATTTATCGCAAGAGCAGTTAAATGCTTATAATGAGCATGCTAAAACATCTGGAGGATCAATAGAATATGAGGTCTCCTAACTATTAAAATGCCTTACTGCTCATAAGTGACAGTAAGGCATTTTTGTCTAATCAATTTTAAATTCTGAACAATTTATACGTTATTAGTTTTTTGTATTTAATAGAGAAATAGCCTAAGGAAAATACTATCAATAGTACAAAAGTATTTAAAAACCTTAAAATTAGACAATTTTTTTGAGTTAATAATAACTAATATTTGTATTTTATATCAAAAACTATTCCAACCTTCCTGTGAATGATTGCATATTTGGGTTGAATTAACTGCTTTTCTAAGACTATAATATAATTACAGAAAAAAGGGCGATATACCACAACTTTATACCTCGCTGTAAAATAAAGCAAAAGTACCAAACCCTTCATATTTTAATGAATGGAGAATGAGAATGATGAATATCACGCCTAGTAGTAATCAAATGAACTACAGTCTTAAAGAATTGCAAGATATTTTTTCCGCTATGAATAGTTCCATTATTGTGGCAATTACAGATCGTACCGGAAAAATTACTTTTGTTAATGATCATTTTTGTAAAATTTCGAAGTATACGCGTGAAGAATTAGTAGGCCAAGATCACCGTTTACTGAACTCAGGCTATCATCCTAAATCTTTCTTTAGAGAGATGTGGAGAACAATTGGAAATGGTGATATGTGGAATGGCGAGGTTTGCAATCGTGCGAAAGATGGCAGTTTATATTGGGTGAAGACTACTATTTTCCCATTCCTTGATGAGCGGGGAAAGCCCTATCAGTATATCGCTATACGCGTCGATATTACAGCGCAAAAGGATATTAAAAAAATTACCCACATAGCCTATCACGATGAATTAACAGGGCTACCAAATCGTCGTAAATTAGAACAGCGTTTAGAAAATGAATTCCATCAATCTCGACGTTCAGGAGAAAAATTTGCGTTATTTTTCATTGATGTGAATCGTTTTAAACACATTAACGATGGACTTGGTCATATTATCGGTGATATGTTTTTAGTGGAAATGTCGAATCGTTTGAGAAATATTGATTATACCTCTAATTCTTTTTATCGTCACAATAGTGATGAATTTGTCATGATTTTAAATGATGTGAATCGTATAGAGGAAATGGCCAAGGAAATAATAGGTGTCTTTAATGAAAGCTTTATCGTAGATAACTATGAATTTTATGCGAGTATTAGTATTGGCATTAGTATTTTCCCAGATCACGCAAACACGGTAGAAGAATTACTGAAAAATGCTGATATTGCCATGTATGCTGCTAAATCTACGCGAGGAAATCAATATCGCCTTTACCGTGACAATATGGATGAAGCGAACGATAAATGGCTTTTACTAGAAACAAAATTACATCAAGCTTTAAAAAACGATCTTTTAGAATTACATTATCAGCCCAAAATCGATTTAAAAACAGACACAATTATTGGTATGGAGGCTTTATTGCGCTGGTATGATCCCGAATTAGGGCATATTCCGCCAGATCGATTTATTCCATTTGCTGAAGAATGTGGACTCATTAATGATATTGGGGTATGGGTGCTAGGTAAAGCCAGTGCACAGGCTAAACTTTGGAATGAATCCCATAATCTCAGATTACGTGTAGCAGTTAATATTTCACCCATTCATATTAGTACTTCTGGCTTTGTAGAGATGGTGAAGGATGTTATTGCAGAAACAGGCATTGACCCTCAATTATTAGAAATTGAAATTACCGAAATGAGCATGCTCGATTATACAGAAGATCTAATTAATACAATTAATCAATTGAGAGCTCTTGGGATTACGATCTCCTTAGATGATTTCGGGACAGGCTATTCTTCACTAAATTACTTAAAAAAATTCCCTGTGGATGTACTTAAAATTGATCGTGCTTTCGTGCGTGATATCGTTCCTGAAAAATCAGGCATCGCGATGATTTCGGCGATGATTTCTTTAGCTCATGCGCTCAACCTACAAGTAGTTGCTGAAGGTGTTGAGGAGGAGGCTGAATTAAACGTACTTCGCGAGCATGGCTGCGAGTATGTGCAGGGCTATTATTTTAGCAAGCCTCTTTCTGTCGAGGATTTTACAAATGTTATTGTCCAGTCGTTCACTAATAGCTCCAGTTATTAATTGCTATTTATGAATAATTTTGCTAAAGTGAAAGATAATATACATGACAATTTGATGATGTGGCCAAGTAAGTTAGAATAGTGAAACAGAAAATATAGCATTTGCTGAGAGCTATATCACCGCTTCTTTACTGAACACCTACCACGGAGAAGTTATGAAAACATAACCGAGTCGTTTTCGTTACTAAACGCTAGAGGGTTTTAAGCTTAGCTTAAAGCTAAATTCAAGGTGGTACCACGTCATTCCAGCACAAAGACGTCCTTTATACAAGGACAGCTTTGTGCTTTTTTAATTCAGGAAATCGAATACTTAAAAAAATGGAGGTAAGTACGATGTCAAAACAACTAGAAGATTTTTCAAAATGGTATATCGAAACCATTCAAAAAGCAGATTTAATGGATTATACGCCCGTTCGTGGCTGCATCGCCTTTAAACCAGATGGCTACGAAATTTGGGAGCATATACAGGAGGAAATGGACCGTCGTTTTAAAGACACAGGCCATCGTAATGCGTATTTTCCTATGTTAATTCCTGAATCCTTCTTCCAAAAGGAAAAGGATCATATTGAAGGATTCTCACCTGAGCTTCCTTGGGTGACAGAAGCAGCAGGTGAAAAATTAGAAGAACGCTTAGCACTTCGTCCAACATCTGAGACGATGATTGGTCACCTTTATTCAAATTGGATTAAAAGCTACCGTGACCTACCTGTTCTCATTAATCAATGGGCAAATGTCTTCCGATGGGAAAAGAAAACATTGCCTTTCATTCGTACCTCAGAATTCCTTTGGCAGGAAGGGCATACGGCCCATATAGATGAGGAAGATGCACGTAAAGAAACGATGCAAATGCTAGACATTTATAAAGAAGTGGTGGAACAAGTTCTAGCAATTCCAGTCTATGATGGACAAAAAACGCCATCTGAACGTTTTGCAGGAGCTGTCGATACGTATTCAATTGAGGCGATGATGAAAAATGGGAAGGCTGTGCAAGCAGGTACGTCCCATTATTTAGGAACAAAATTTGCGGAAGCCTTTAACATAAAATATTTAAATAAAGCGAATCAGCACGAATATGTCCACACAACATCTTGGGGGACATCTACACGTTTAATTGGTTCAGTCATTATGGTACACGGTGACGAGCAAGGACTAATTTTACCGCCTCGAATTGCTCCAACCCAAGTAGTGTTAATTCCAGTAGGACCATGGAAAAAGAATCCTCAAATTATGGAGCAGCTGGATGCAATTTTTGCGGCTTTAAAAGCGAAGGGGATTCGCGTGCGACTTGATGATTCAGACCAATCGCCAGGCTTTAAATTCAATGAATGGGAACTAAAAGGAGTGCCTGTTCGTATTGAATTGGGACCACGAGATCTTGAAAACAATCAAGCATTATTGAAAGCGCGTGATGAGGACGAAAAACAAACGATTGAATTAGCAACTGTTGTGGCAGCTATTGAGGAAGAATTGACGACCATGCAAGCACGTTTACTAGAAAAGGCTCGTCAATTCCGAAACGAAAATACACATTCTACGATTGATACACTGCCACAATTACAGCAGCACATTGAAACAGCTAAAGAAAACGGCTCTATTCCGGGCTGGGTACTTGCTGGATGGTGTGGGAAGGATGTATGTGAGGAAAAAGTGAAGGAAGAAACAAAATACACAACTCGCAATATTCCATTCAATCCGCCAACAATAAAAACGACTTGTATTTGCTGTGGAAATGAAGCAAAACATACGGTTTGGTTTGCCCAAGCATATTAATAGTACACTAACCCCTGAACGAAAACTCAGGGGTTTTGTTCTTCTATGTGAAGAAATTGAATACATGCTCCAACGAATGAATCTCGGCATATGGCTGAATATCCGTGTCATTTTTGCGCATGGATGGATTAAACCATATGCCCTTTATATGTGCCTGTTGACACCCACCAATATCCTTTACTAAGTCATCCCCAATGAAAAGAGTATTCTCTGGTTTTACATTAAGTCTTTTTAAGGCAATTTCAAAGATCCGTCCATCTGGCTTACTCCATCCTACTTCCTCAGAAATAATGACCGTATCAAAATAGCGGTCTAAATTCGTATAGGATATTTTAGCTTTTTGTCTTTCTACGGAGCCGATGTTAAAACTTTATAAATTCTTACAAAATAAATTGTAATTATAAGGTTAAATTCCCTGTTCAACGAGTCCCGCCTTGCCGAAGCTACTACTGTTTGATATAACTCTCCGAGGGCTTAAATTCCCGTGCATCACACGGTACATATCTAGGATTTAGTTTGGAGTTAAGCTTCCTAGATTGAATAATTCGCTAAATTGATTGAAGCATTCAAATCACGGTCGATTTTCAAGCCACAATCGCACCTGTAAACACGGTCTTTCAGTTTCAAATCAGATTTAATTTGACCGCAACAAGAACACATTTTAGACGATGGGAACCATCTGTCTGCCACTGTCACATCAATACCAAGATAAAATTTGGCTTTGTATTCGAGTTGTCTTCTAAATTCGAAAAACTTTTGATTTGCGACCAATTTTGCCAAGTGTTTGTTCTTCATCATGCCCTTGACATTTAAGTCTTCAACGACTATCTTGCTTGGTTTTTGCTTGATAATCGTCTTTGTAGCTTGATGAAGGTGATTGTCCCTAATGTTCGTCAATCGTCTGTCTACTCGCTTGCGAAGCCTCTCTAATTTTAAAATATTATGGGTCTTCACAAACTTCTTGCCATCTTTGTTTGCCTCGTATTTTCTACTGATTTTATGGGACATCCGCCGATGCTTCTTCTCCAAACGCTTGACTTCACGTTTTTTGTTGATGTTGTCGAAGCTCAAACCTTCCACGTTGGTAACAGCCAGTTCTTTAATTCCCAAGTCAATACCGATGGATAAATCTTGGTTAGGTGTCCAGTATTCTTCTGGGGTTTCAATCCCACAAGTCAGATACCAGTTCTTGTTATCGTATCCGACACGGACGTTGGAGACCTTGATTTTATCCTTTTTGTAATTTCCTTGAGGCAGTCTTCCTTCGTCTTTCATCTTGACGAAGCCTATCTTTTCGAGATAAACCTTGTTCCCGTAGACTTTCAGCTTACGCTCATCATGATAGAAGGAAGGCTTTGACTTGGACTTTTTCTTGAACTGAGGGTAGCCTGCATCGGGGAACGGGATTCCTTTTTTAAGGTTTTCCCGAAACACCTTGAATGCCTTGGTCATATCTTGGAATACGTTACGCCAAGCGTCAGCGCTGATTTCACCTAGCCATAGATAATCCTTATTGGACTTCTTGGCATCAGTAATCATCTGCCTAGCCTGAGCTGTGGAGACGCTATTTCCTTTTTCGTATTCGTCTTTGATAATAACCAAGACCAACATTCCAAGCGCCCCTTGCGTGGTTGGCTGTTTTCCATAACATCGACTCTTGTTCTTTCGTGGGATAGAGCTTGATTTTAATGGCTTTAATCATCTTTTTTCAGCTCCTTAATCAGTTCCTTAGTTTTCTTGGAACGTTTCCCTTGGAGCTTGCAACTGAACACTGTGATAATCTGAACCAAATCCTCAACGACTTCCTCCTGTTCGGATTTCTCATTGTGGTCGATGATTTCGATGCTCACATTGTTCTTGTCGCAAATGTTTTTGATGAGTTCGTAGCCGAATCGGACAAGCCTATCCTTGTAAAGAACAACGATTTTAAAAGGCTTTCCTTGCGCCAACAGATACGTCTTCATGTTCTGAACCTGTCGCTTCAAATCTGCTTGCTGCTTCTTGGAGCTGACACGGCAATAACCAACCACAATCTTTTCCTCGGCTATCTTCCCGAGTTGCTCTTGTAATTGTTCTTCTGAATAATACCTATAGCCTGTATCTGGGTTCACGTAGGCGGGCTTCAACTTGCCTTCTTTATCCCAGTTACGCAAAGTCTGAGGATTGACATCAATAAGGTCAGCGAATTTTCTTATCGAATATCTTTGCATTACAATCACCTCTAAAGTAATCATCACACAAATACCTTAAAATATCACAACTATTTTATAAAGTTTTATAAAGTTTTAACCGTTCACTATCAAACGCAACTTTGACAGCAGTTCTCTTATGAACTTCTCATGCTTTCACATGAGCGCAGACTATATGTTTACCCAATTCCTTGGGTAGAGGATTTTTCCACCACCATAAGCTTGTGATGTACTCCCGTCAGCTATACGGGATAGTCGTTGAACGTTCCCCAGTTTAAAGGGGAGTCGATGCGGAAGACCGATTGTTCCATAGCACTTAGGATTTAACCTTATGCCATCCAGATGATTTTTTTTACTTTCGTAACCGTCACGCTCGCATTTTCATGCCACGTTGTGGTTCATCCAGCTTTACGGATTGCCCGCAGTTAACCCTCGCTACGTGCCGTTTACCGACACGCACGGCTTTCTATATAACATTACAAACATTATTTAATTTGTAACAATTTATAAAGAATTTGTTACCGTTTGTGATAATACCCACTTTCATTTGCTGCTTTATCCGATGAATAATCGTTAATGTATCTTCACTGACAGAAAAGCATTGAGGAAAGTGATGGTTCCAAAAGTCTTGAATAGCATGTTTTGGCATGCCATATTGAGGCGGAAAGTCATCAAAAAAAGAGGCTACCACATCCGTTTTATCACTTTCACCAAAGTATTTTTCATCATATTCCCTAAATTTTTGTCGCATTTCATTTTTTATCGCATGCTCGTCATCCACATAACACATTTTTACTAGCCTAAGAAATAATTTATCTACTGCTTCATCTCGATTCAGTAAGGTGTTATCTAAATCAAATAACATAGCTTTACAACCGTTCAACTAAGTCACGACCTTTCATCCAATCAGTGACGTTTTCCTTTAATAAAAAGGTATCGATAATATCTATCGCTTTCTTAACCATATTAGATGGCAATGCATCTAAAGAAAAATAGGCTAGCTGTAAACTCTCATCGTCAAGCATTGTTAGCTGCCCCTCTATTTGTTCAGCTATAAAGACGGCGGTTACTCCATAAACCTCATCTCCGTTTGGATATAGATAATAGTCCTGTTGACCAGATAGCATGGTTATAAAACGAAGTTGGGAAGTCTGTAGCCCAGTTTCCTCTAATAATTCACGTCTAGCTGTATCCTCTAAGCTTTCGCCAGGTTCCATCGCTCCACCAGGTAACCCCCACATTCTTATATCAGAGCGTAGCTGTAGAAGAATTTGTTTCTCCTCATTAAAGACAATCACCGTCGAGCCTACTAAAATAAGGGGCATTGTCCCAACCTGTTGTCTTAGTGCTTTTACATAATCACTCATAACATTCCTCCTTTTCCCATCAACCGTTAAGTACACCTTAACATAAATATCCAGACTCATCGTATGATTGTGATAAAATAAAAGGGTGGTTTCCTAAAATCAAGGAACTTGACTATGCAATGCGATAGAAGGTTGTATAGGTCTCAAAAAAATTACAAAGAAAGTCAGTTTAAAAGGAGAAATAGAAATGACAGAAACAACTGGCTGGAAAAATAATGCGCGTAATCATCCATTCATCGCTTCATTCAGTGGGGGAAAGGATAGTGTTTTAGCTTTATATAAAGCATCACAGGTGGGGCGAGCAATTGGTCTCATTGTCATGCTGGAGGAGGAAGGGAAGCGCTCTCGATCTCACGGTATGCCACCTGAGCTTATACAGGCTCAAGCCGATTCTATTGGATTGCCAGTGTATACAGCTGCTGCTAGTTGGACGGAATATGAACATGTATTTATCGATCTTTTAAAAAATGCGAGAAATCAAGGGGCAGAGGTGTTAGTTACGGGTGATTTAGATATGCCTCAGCACGGCTGCTGGCATGATGAGGTTACGAAGAAGGTTGGATTAAAGCTTGGCATGCCATTATGGGAGATGAATCATCGGGATGCTGTTGATGAATTTATTCACTTAGGGTTTGTCACGATAGTGGTGACAGTGAATTTATCGTTAGGGATGACAGAAGAGGATTTAGGACGAATACTTACCCCTGATTATATCAAAGAGCTGGAAGAGCGTAATATTGACCCTTGCGGAGAAGGGGGAGAATTCCATACGACAGTTTTGGATGGACCTCTTTTCCGATATCCCATCAAGGTTCGTAAATGTTCTATTATTCGAGATGGGGAATATGCATTTTTACCATTAGAACTTGCTTAAACATAACCTAATCACAACGATGGATGCCTGTTTAATGGCGTATGCTACATGAGGTTACAAAAGCATCACATCCAAAACCAATCATAAAAAATGAGCACAAAGGTGATCACCTTTGTGCTTTTTGTATTTATAAGTATAAAATCCATAACAAAATGTCCAAAATAATAATTGACTAGACACTAAACGGTGTCATATAATTAGGACACCATTTAGTGTCCAATTAGAAAGGGTGGTGGTTTTGAATAATAATCATCAAGAGCGTGATGTGTATGTAGCCATTGCTGACCCTACAAGACGCCAATTGATTAATTTATTAGCAAATGCCGATGAGTTACCGCTGCACGAATTAACAGCTCATTTTGAAATGGGACGTACTGCTGTGTCTAAGCATTTAACGATTCTGAAAGACGCAGGACTTGTGATCGCTCGAAAAGAGGGTAGAGAAACAAGATATAGGCTCAATGCCGCCCCGTTGAAAGAAATACAAGATTGGATATCGATTTACGAAGACTTTTGGAAAGCAAGAATTTCAAAATTACATTTATTATTGGGGGAAGACAAATGAAACCAGATGTAGCATTAGATTTTAAATTTACAAGTTCTATCGAGCAAGTATGGCATGCCTTAACGGATTCGGATACACTTGCAAAATGGATTTGGAACAATGATTTTAAGCCGATTGTAGGTCATAAATTTCAATTCCGTGCTGAGCCAAACGAATGGTGGGATGGCATTGTCGATTGTGAGGTACTTGAAATTGAAGAGCCTCATAAACTATCTTACACATGGAGAAGTGCAGGAGAAACTACAACAGTAACGTGGACTTTGACACAAGCAGCTGATGGTACAACTCAGTTACATCTCGATCAGGGTGGATTTAGTGAAGAAACAAAAGCTCGTCAAGGAGCAATTGAAGGCGCTAAATACGCTTGGACTAACATGGGTAGTCAGCTCGAAAAAGTATTAGCCTAGTAATTGAATCAGCCTTTATGAAAAAGAGCGCAATTCCTTCAAATGAATTGTGTTCTTTCATTTTCCGAAGGTCGTTCTTCATAGGTAAATAAAGTATCCTTGTGAAAATAGTAAACACGGAAGGAAAACAGAATGAAGATTAATCAACTAATTGCTAATAATATTAACCGTTTACATGTCGACTTACCAGAAGACTTATCCCTTGGCATTGCAGGCTTGTCTGGGTCAGGGAAAACCACCTTTTGTCAAACAATAGGGGAAGAGTCCAAAAAGCGTCTTGTTTCTTTATTACCTAAAGCTGAATATCAATATTTATTTCCTGCGATTATGGAAACAAATTTTAGTGCTATTAAAATGGAGGATATGCCATTAGTTCTTTTTCTAGGGAAATCATCCATATCTACAAATCCACGTTCAACTATCGGTACGCATACAGGTGTATTTAAGGAAATACGTGATCGTTTAGCAGAAGAGTTTCAATTATCTCCAGAAGTTTTTTCCTTTAATAATGCGCTAGGCTGGTGTCCGACATGTAAAGGACGTGGTACGACGAAAAATGTTGAATGTAAAAAATGTCAGGGGAAGCGCTACAGTGAGGAGGTAGAACGTCATCAGCTACCATTAAGAGGTGAACTGTATAGTATTTCCGATATTCATCAATTAAGTGTGGAAACGATCTATTCCTTAGCAACGGAATTAAAGATTAGTGAAGAGAAGCAACATATTCTTCAAAATATTATTCAAATGAATATTGGTTATTTAACATTAAACCGCATTATGGGGACATTATCAGGGGGAGAATTAACAAGACTGTATTTGGCTGAGTTTATGGCAACGAGTGAGAATACAGTGATTATTGTTGATGAAATCTCTGTAGGTCTAGATCATGACACACTCCTGAAAATTTTAGAGCAAATTCAACGACTAGGCTCTAAAAATCAAATTTGGCTAATTGATCATTCGGATACAGTTTTAAATACAGCAGATAAACATCTATTCTTTGGACCAGGTAGTGGAAAATACGGAGGAAAAATCGTGGAAGAATCCCCTCGACCACAGCCCATTTACTGGGAACGAAGTCAGGTAAGACCTAAGACCTTCTATCAATTCCGTGACCTATATTGCCGCAATATCCAAATGGACGAAATAGAAATTCCACAAAATCAGCTTGTCACCTTCACAGGAGAGTCGGGCTGTGGAAAATCAACATTGGTGAATGAGTGTATCGCAAAGGATTTTGTAAAACGTTACCCAAAAGATAAATTAGTGATGGTAGGGCAAGATCGAAATCAATCGATTACAAGTCGATCCACCGTTGCGACATTTCTCGATATTAAAAAGAAGTTAACGAAATATAGTGAGGAAATCGATGATATTTTTCAACGCTCGATTGAAGATATTATCGTGGAGCTCCCAAAGGAAGATATTGCTCATAAACGGTTAAGCTTGCTCATCAAACTTGGCCTAGGCTATTTAACGCTGGAAAGAAAAACACAAACACTATCCACGGGTGAATTTCAATGTGTGCATTTAGTGTCAGAGCTGTTTGCCAATTCTCGAAATCCTCACACACTGTTTATTTTTGACGAGCCTTCCAAAGGATTATCCCAAAATATATTAAACCAATTTATTGATAGTGTGAGGGATATTCTGAAAGATGATTCGATTTCCATTGTTATGATTGAGCATAATGCCTATATGCTTGAAAGCTCTGATTATATCGTTGACTTTGGTAAAAGACAGCAGGGGCCAGTGACACATCTTGATGTAGTGGAGCATGAAGCATATTTTAAACAATCGCACCTTACGAAAAGCACCTCTGACCTACAAATCACATCTACTTTTGCATCGAAAAAGGGTATTCATTATTTACAAGACCATCCTATTAGCTATTTTAAAAATGCAGAAAATATATACAAAGGTGGCATTTTAAAAAGCCTATCATCCATGGCCCGCCTCATTTACGGTGAATATGAATCGAATAAGATAGCCCCTGTCATTGCGATTGATCTTGAGAGGCATTTATACAGCCAATATAGCTTTTTATATGAAATAGCTGGTCTTATCAATCATATTGTCGCGGCCCATCCGACCAATAAGGATACAAGAAGCTTTGATTTCTTTAGCCAAGAAAACCATTGTCCGAGCTGTTCAGGTCGATTACAAATAGAAGAATTCGATTTTGATGTAGTCATCCAAGATAAAACAGTGCCATTCTGGGACGGCTTATTGCATCCAGATGTGATGGAGGTTCTAAAATACTATCAGCATTCAAAATTGGCGTTCCTTTTTGAAGAGATACAAAATGAACTGGGGCAAGATATTAGTAAAAGCTATACTGATATGACAGAAGAAGAAAAGCATACATTTTTATATGGTTATTGGGACAAGTCATTTTATGATAAAGCAACAAAATCCTCGAAAAAATGGGAAGGCTTCAATTTTATTATAGGCCGTTATATCGTCATTTCTAAATCCATTATCAAAGAGCAGATGAAGGAAACAAGAAAGATGGTCCCTTGCCCAATTTGTCATGGTTCGGTTCTTAATCACCAAAAGAAATTACGTTTTGGTGACATAGATATTCGAGAAATCATCCATCAACCGATTGATGAGGTCATCAAAATAGTAGGCAATTTACCACCACTTGAAAAAATCCAAGCGATTGTAGGCAGTGATATGTCACTCATACAGGATGTCTCTTTATTGCCAAGGGAAATGCAAGTAGCACTGAAAATGCTGGAAATAGAGCTTGCCAGTTTTGTGGGCTATGAAATTGTTCTACAAAATACATTGCCATTCTGGGATAAAATTAAAGATAATATTGCTTCCATCAGCCGTAAAAACGAGGTTACAATTTGTGATTTCGCTTCTATTTATGAAACGAGAGACACAATTATTGATCAATATTTTACAAATGGTCAATATAAAAAATTAACGTATGTTTATGAAGCTTTAGGCTACAAAAAAATTGTGACGCAAATCAATAAAGTTAAAGGGAGTCATCCATGTCCATTCTGTAAGGGGAAAAAGGTTCTGACGGAAGAAGGGCTACATGACGGTGTCTATAAATTAACGGTTCCATGCGTCAGCTGTGGTGCAACCGGTATTAATGATGAGGGCCAAAAGGCAATTATCGAAGGTATTGACGTGCATACATGGCTAACGGGTACGGTCAGTGATGTTGTAAAGGAAGGAAACCAGTTGGGGGTAGTGGGGAAAATTCCTATTTTCAATCGTATTAGAGAGTTAAATAAACAAGAGATGATGGCGGTTTATCAGTACCTTGAACAGAACCGTTAAAATCCTACGTTCGAAGCCCATTTGCCAATTGCAAGTGGGTTTTTTTATGTATCACTAATTTTTCCAAAAAAGTAAACAATCAGTGGCGTCTTGGTTGTATGAACCGTACTATAAGGATAGGTAAATCGGCAGTACAAGGGAGGCCTTTGTTTGAAGAAAAAAGTATTGTTATTCGGTGACATTGGCATCGACGATACGATAGCATTGATTTATGCAAGATTACACAAAGAAATCGAAATTGTCGGGTTAATTGCCGATTATGGCAATGTATCAAGAAAGGATGCGGTAGCTAATATTTATTATGTTATGAAATTATTTGATTTTCCCGAGGGAATTCCCGTTATTTTAGGTGCAGAGATCCCACTAACCGGCGAACAGCCAACGTATTATCCAGAAATACATGGAGAACATGGACTTGGTCCGATTATCCCGAACGAAGATCATGACATAAAAATCGAAAACTTTTTGGAAATTGTTAATATTATCGAGAAACACAAGAATGATGAACTAATCATTGTCAATATTGGGCGTCTTACATCCTTAGCGACCATGTTTATTCTTTATAATCAGCTCATGCAACATGTGAAGGAAATTTATATTATGGGTGGGGCGTTTTGGGTGCCGGGCAATGTTACGACCGTAGCGGAAGCAAACTTTCACGGGGATCCATTTGCGGTTAATATTGTGCTCACCTATGCAAAAAATGTCACAATTATTCCATTGAATGCTACACAGAAGGCAATTGTTACACCAGGAATGGTTAATTATATAGACTCATTTGGAAAGACGAAAATCCTTAAACCATTGATGGAATACTATACAAAATTTTATCAAGAACGGGACCCATCACTACTAGGTAGCCCCGTCCATGATGCTTTAACGCTAATGGCAGCAATTTATCCTGAGATGTTCATCTATGAGTCATATCCTGTGATGGTTGTTGATAAATTAGATGGACCTGCTAGAGGGCAGAGCATTGCCGAAACACGACCGTTTGAAAATATAAATAGTGGTAAAAAAAGACATCGCATTGCATTTGATATCCACTATGATATATTCTTCCATCACTTTATATCTATTATGACCGGCCATGATTGGCAATAAATTATTCAAAAACACCGTCTCTTAAGACCACAAAGTCAACATTTACATTTACTTTCATATCCTTATACATTTCATGCCATTTGTCCTTTGTTAAATGGGAATATCTCACAACGCTTCTATATTTCTCCCCGAAGCCAAAAATATCGGATTCCACTTTCTGACTATGAGCAATGACTCTTGCTATTTCCTTCGACAATTTTTTTTCAATGGCTTTTTCAAGGGCAATCACGCTGTCTCGGTCACCCTGATTAATATCTGGAAATACTTCTAATACCCTTGATTTGATTTTAATGTTTAAATCAAACGCAGGTGTTTTTGCATCCAGTAATTTCATCTCTCTTGTCGAGTGGATGGCGTCGAAAGCGACCGTTATTTTATCCGCAGGTTTATGGAGTAATTTAGGAGGAATATCTTCTTGCTCCAAAATGGTTTCATATAAACCTACTTTAAACGTATCTCTGACAATTTTTACATAAAAGCTATCCTTTGCAGGAAGTGTACTAACCATTTTGCCACCTTTAAAGAGAGCTACACCACTTAGCTCCACAAATTCACCATCTCTTCTGATGGTAGGCATAGCTAAATCCTGTCCAATGGAATAATAATCATGAGCAATCTGATGAAGAGTCGCCGAAATCATATATTCCTGTTTCACATTTTGCTCGATTAATCTGAAAACATGCTGACCAATATCCTCAATATTTTGGTATTCGTATTTCAAAAATGGGGCTGCTTTACCTTCCACTACGGCCATATAAATACCGTTGCTGACGCTGGCGTTTTCTAGACTAGTATCAATATAATAACGTAAATCTTCTTTCGCCAATTCTTCACCAAACAAAATAACCCTCATTTGACCAACCATTATTTTTTTTGAAAGCTTTCTGTTCGCTTCCATTCGATTCCCTTTACTTGTGTCATTTTCTGTTGTCAAAATTTCCACTTTACTTTGGAACTCTGGATTGACTTCACGAATAACAGCTGTCGCAGCCATTTTGCTTTCTGTCCCTACATCGTAGCCAACTAATGTGGTTAATCCTACTTTATCTAAAACATTGGTTTGAGCACATCCATATAAAAAAACCAATGAGAGCAGCATAATAAAAGAGCATCTAAGCTTGTTCATTTTTGGTCACCTTCTTTGATGAAACCTTCTTTTTTAATATAGCCAAGATCCATAATAAAATAGGGTAAATAAAAATAACATAAAATGCTATATTGCCAAATACGGTGTTAATCGTATTGATTTCTGTACGGGTTTGAATGATCATTGTGAAAATGAAAACGATGAAGGAAAAAAGCCAAACAAATGTCGTGGCGCGTATTTTGACTAATCGAATGGCTCCGCGATATGCGGCCCATAAATACAGACATAAATTCGGTATAATAATGAGCATCCAAAAACAAACGGCTATAAATTCAAAACGTTCTATAAAAGGGAAGCTGATAAAGCTAAACAATGTCAATGTTGCCCAGATGGTTTTTAGTAATTTTCCCTCACTGTAATAAGCAATGGACACCATCATGACTACTAGATAAATCAATGTCGTAAACAATAATCCTAAATGAACGGGCTTGCGAATATTTTTTTTGTCTTTTACAAAGGGATAAATAACATTTAAGATTTCGAAGCCGATAATGGTAAAGGTCATGGAATGGGCACCCTTTAAAATGGAGCGAATGTCGTTTTCTAAAATAGGAAATAAACTTTCCGCTGAGGCATACTTTATTGGAAAGGCTAGCACGGGTAGTATCCATAAGGAAAGTATGATACTGAAAAAGGATACACCGACTATTACTCGAAGCCCACCTGTAAAGGCATAAATAATAATGACTAATAACGTAGCGGACAGAAACCATGTCCCAATACTAGGGAAAATCCATGCGTGAATCACTTCAATATAATTTCGCAAAACAGAAAAAAAGGCGACAGAGCAATAAGTAACATACAACGCATTTAAAAAATTGCCCATCCATTTTCCAAAAATATCTTGTTGGATGCCATATAAATCATGGGAGCCGTATATGTCTAATGTTTTAATCATGCAAAATGTGACTATATGGGTGGCAATGCCTGCTATCAGAACTGAAATCCATGCATCCTGCCTTGCATCTTGATAGATAATGCGTTGAAATCCCTGTATACCGACCCCAATTTGAGCGCTGTGCACGACAAAAAAGAGCAAATAAGCGTTAATCATCTCTTTTGGGTTAAGTTGTATAGGATTGTTCATTTCTTTCACCTTCAGTTCAACTTTTTTCCGGTTTTATTGGCTCAGGCTCGAATTTATTGGTATCTTTTGGTCTTGTTAACGCAGGTCTTTTCGCTGTATAAGGAATAGGCATTCTGATAATACTATCCCGCATTTCTTTCAACCTTGGTGGATAGAAAGGAGACAAATACGGAGCACCCAAACTTGATTGACGTAAAAGATGAATAAGAATAAAACAAAAAGCTAGCATAATGCCATAAAAACCCCAAAAGCCTGCAAGGATAATGATGGGGAAACGAATCAAACGAATCACGTTGCCCATCATATAACTCGGAGAAGTGAAGGAAGCGAGTGCACTTAAAGCAATGATAATCAATAAAATATTACTCGTAATACCTGCCTGTACGGCTGCGGTACCTATTACGATACCGCCAACGATACCGATGGTTTGTCCAATTTTTGTTGGTAGTCTTGCCCCAGCTTCTCGTAGTAATTCAATAATAAACTCTAATAATAACGCTTCGAATATAGGTGGGAAAGGAACTAAGGCTCTGGACTCACTTAATGGCACTAAAAAGGCTTGTGGAATGACCTCGTAATGAAAGGTTAAAGCGGCCACGTAAAAGGGTGTTAAATAGACGGATAAAAAGAAAGCAGATATTCGTAATAAACGAAGAAAGGTAGCAATTTGCCATCTTAAGTTTTGATCTTCCTGGCTTTGAAAAAATTCCGTAAAGGCTTGCGGGCAAATAATAGCCATCGAGCTACCATCAACTAAAACACCTATTTTTCCATCTAATAACGCATCACAAAATCTATCTGGCCTTTCCGTTAGCAGCATTTGAGGGAATACTGACAATGAATTATCATCAATCATTTCTGCCAAAACGGCACTATCAAGTAGCTCATCGACATATAAATCCGTTATTCGTTGGCGCATTGTATGGACCATTTGCACATTAGCAATGCCATTCATATATAGCAGTGAGACAGAGGTATTGGTACGCGTGCCGATTTTCAGTTTTTCATTACAAAGGTTAGGACTTACTATGTAGCGACGGATTAAAGAAATATTTGTAGTTAAGCTTTCATTAAACCCAACCTGTGCTCCAATGACCTGTGATTCATTTTCTGGTGCCGATAATGATCGGGATTCTCGCGTAGCGATATTGCCAATAAGAACTTGGGAGCAGCCGTCTATATGAATAACGACAGATCCATTGACCATCGATTCTACTGTTTCCTGTAGTAGATTGGATTTTACAATTTCGGGGATAGAAAGACTTACCTCAATGCCTTCTAGTGTTTCTTGAGGATTATTGAGCAAATTTGCAATAATGTCATTGTTCAATGTCTGATTATCGACTAAATTATCTATATAAATAAGCGTAATATTATGTGGGATGGCCTTCATTATTAAATCAGCTGGGTTATTCGTTGCATTTTGAATCGACTGAATAAAATGATCAGTTGTCGGGGCGACCCTTACAAGATTTTCTTTTGGTGGCTGTTCAACGGATGGTAGTTGTTTTTTGTTGAAAGCTAGTTTAAATTTCATGCTGAATTGTAGGCTCCCTTCATGGTTAACTTCTTTATAGATTGAACATTTGCAGGATATTCTATACTTATACTATTCTTTTTCAGTCTAACTAACATGGTCGATACATCAGGGAATTCATCTAGACAGCATTTAGCAGAAAGTGGTAAGATTAGAGTATTCTTAAAAACAGAAGGGAAATTAGACATTTATGCTAAAACTTATTATCGCGATTTAAATTCCTATGAATTTAATAGAAGGGCTATTCTATAATGTTAGAAAATTATAGATTTATTTAGTATGGCCCTTTTGCGATAACGAAGAGAAGCATAATCTTGTCTGATTCAAATAAACAGATACTTTAGTAGCCACTAAAGTGGTGAGCATTGTTTTCTGTGTATCAACAAAGGACTTTATGAGGTTTTCTCATAGGGTCTTTTTCTGTTTTTAGGAGGTGAGGATTCCACTAATAAAGATGTATTCCTATATATAATCGGAGGGAAAAAACATGGAGAAGTACGAATTGGTGTGTGATTATCGTCATGATGATCGATTAAAGGATAGTTTTAATGATTTAGCCATAAAAACATTTGGTTTGGATTTTCGAGGCTGGTATAACAGAGGGTATTGGAATGACCAATATATTCCTTATTCATTTATACATGAAGGAAAAGTGATCGCCAATGCTTCTGTATACAAAATGTCGATTTGCATAAATGGCGAGCAATTAAAGGGGATTCAGATTGGGACGGTGATGACCGATGAACATCATCGTCATCAAGGTTTGGCAAAGCAATTGATGCTACATATCATGAAGGAGTACGAAGAAGCCTGTGATTTCATGTATCTCTTTGCCAATGAAACAGTACTCGATTTTTATCCAAAGTTTGGCTTTACGCGTATCCATGAAAGTGAATTCAGCTTAGATCTTACTACAAGACCTATACAACGAAAGCAGACTAGCGTCCAACTGCTGACCATTGATCAAAATCTAGCCCTTCTTAAAGCTTATGCGAAAAATCGTTATACCCATTCAAGTGTGATTGCTGTGGAGCAAAATGAAAGCTTATTAATGTTTTATTTTACGTTAGTTTTCCCGCATGCTATTTACTATTTAGAAGAATCAGAAACAATAGTATTAATGGAGGAAGAAGAAGGGGTACTAAATATTTATGATATCATCTCTTTGCATGCTATCAATGTAGAGGATTTGCTAGCAAGTATTGTCAAGAAAACAACCAAAAAAGTAGTGTTTCATTTTACACCAGAGTTTATGATGGAAGGCATGAATGCAACCATCCTGCCAAATGATGACGACGCTTTATTCGTGCTTTCGAAAAAAACGTTTGTGCAAGGGAATTTTATGTTCCCTTTCACATCGCATTGTTAATTGCAATAGGATGGACTCTATACAAAAGCTCGTACTTTAAAAAGTGCGGGCTTTTTTTGCCACTTTTCATGTTTTGTCAAATAACTGTAACATTGCTGTTTTACGATACAACCATCAGCTTAATGGAAATGAGGTAAAACACAATGAAAAAAATCAGCATGCTATTACTTACAGTTATTTTAGCCCTATACATGGCCAAGCTATTTGGACAGGGTCATAACGACGAAGTAGCATTTATTGATGAAATCGCACCAATAGCGGTGACATTAAATCAGCAAGGTCAAGAAATATTGCCAAGCATAATTATTGCACAGGCTATATTGGAATCGAATTATGGTAAAAGTGAATTAGCTGTTAACGCAAATAACTTGTTTGGGATGAAGGGCAGGTATCATGGTAAATCCGTTAAAATGCCGACAGTTGAATATGAACATAATAAAAGCTATACAACGGAAGCAGAATTTCGAGCTTACCCCGATTGGAATAGTGCATTAAAGGACCATCGTCAGCTATTATTAGAGGGTACCAGTTGGAATGCACATCAATACGAAGAGGTTTTGGCAGCGTCAACCTATCAAGAAGCTGCCTATGCCTTGAAAAAAAGCAATTATTCGACGGATCCTTTATATCCCGAAAAATTAATGGCTATTATCGAACAATATAATCTGGAAAAATATGATCATTAGGAGTTTCATAAAATGAATATACTCATTGCAGATGATGAATTAGCTATGTTAAAGATTTTACAAAACTATTTTCAAAGAGAGGGGTTCACGGTCTTTACCGCAACAAATGGAGAGGAAGCACTTGCCATTTTTTATCAAGAAAAAATTGATTTGGCCATTTTAGATTGGATGATGCCTAAAAAAGATGGGTTGATGGTCTGTCGTGAAATGAAACAAACACAAAAGATAAAGGTCTTACTGCTAACAGCAAGGGACACTGGTGAGGATGAATTTCAGGCGTTGGCAGAGGGGGCCGACGATTATGTCAATAAACCCTTTTATCCCAAAGTACTCATTATGAGGGCGAAAAAATTACTGCAAATCGAAGCTATACAACAGCTACAGAATGTGTCCTTCGATGTGACAAGTAAACGTGTTTGGCGAGCAGGGATAGAAATAGAGTTAACGAAAACGGAATTTGAGCTGTTACGAATTTTTAGCCAAAATCGGAGACAAATCTTGACGAGAGATCAGCTCCTGGATTTAGTGTGGGGATTGGACTATATGGGAGATGCTCGAACAGTGGACACACATATACGACGATTGCGAGAAAAAATAGGGGAGAACATTATCCAAACACATAGAGGTATTGGGTATAGTACAAGCGAATGAAACAGAAAATCGGCACAAAATTAACCATTTATATTACTTTAGTAGTCATACTTACATTTTCTATATCCCTTGGTGTAAGCCAGTTTTTTCTCCCTAAATTTTATCTTTATCAGCTGAATAAAAAAGTATCAGAAGCCTTTGAGACTTATCAAGTTTTAGAGGATGTAGAGTTGGTGGAGCGTCAATTTGATGTCACGATTATAGCAGTTCCATTGGAGGATTCCCTCAATGATCTGAATGAAAATTTAAGACTTCAACTGGCGAGAAAGCATATAGCTCTAAATAAATTTTGGGTTTCCGAGGAAGTACTTCAAACTATCTCGGAAGATAAAGTTGTAGGAAAGCTCTATGATCAGGGGAAACAAAAGTCTAGCTTTATTGTGCATTATGCGAAAGAAGAGGATCAGCTTGTGATGATTGGAGCCACTATGGCACGTTTTACAGATATAGCCTCTTTTATTAATCGTTTTAATTTAGCCTTTCTAATAGTAAGCATTTTAATCATTATTATAGTTACGGGGCTCCTATCTCGAAAAATAACCAATCCATTAAATGAATTGCAACAAGTAGCAAAAGAAATTGGGGAACTGAATTTTCAACAGACGACCATTCAAACGGGTGATGAAATCGAAGAATTAGCAAAAAGTATTAATAAAATGAGTTTAACCCTTGAATCAGCACAGCAATTATTAACCCAACGAAATCTAGATTTAAAGCAATTTATGATGGGCTTAACACATGAGTTGAAAACGCCTCTCGCCCTCATTAATGTTTACTCAAGTGGGATTGAAGATGGGTTGGATGATGGCACCTATTTAACTGTTATTCATCAGCAAGTGGATCGTATGGAGAAAATCATTACAGATATGCTTTATTATGCTCGAACAGAAGAAAATACTATGAATGTATCACATTTTGACTTTTTCCAGCTACTACAAGAAATCATCCAAAGCTATCAGCCTTTGAAGGGGGATAAGCAGATAGTTCTTCAATCTGACGTAACTACCTTTATGCTGAATAGTGAGCAGGAAAAAGTCTATTATATTGTAGAAAATTTGGTTAGCAATGCACTAAAATACACCTCGGGCAATGAAATAATGATTACCTTTCATTCGGGTATATTGAAAGTAAGTAATCATACAACGCTTCAGGATATTTCTAAAATATGGCAACCGTTTTATGTAGGGGAAAGCTCTCGAAATAAACATTTCTCTGGAACAGGGCTTGGTCTCGCTACAGTGAAAAGTCTTGCCGAACAGTTAGACTTTGTAACGGAGTCCGCACTATCAAATGGAAAAATAACGTTTACTATAGATTTTACAAGCGAGTAATAATCATAGGTAGTGAATATATGAAAACACGGTTTAGGCATATTCCTAAACCGTGTTCAGACAGAAGACAAACATCTTGTTCAATTAATACAATGTTTGGAATTAAAACGTAGAAAATCTACAGTCTAAGGTTGAGAAATGATATTCTTAACCTTTTTCTATATTTAAAGACTTAGTTTCACAGTAATACCCTTTGCCGCCAACATAAACTTTTTCTATTTCATTCTTGCTATTGGTTGCTAATTTAACTAAAATTTCAGAAGGCGAGTGTAAAGAATAGCCTTGTTCAAATACATAGACTTCTTTTTGCAGGTGATGCTGTTCATAAAGGTAGCAAGCTAATGCACCATTAGAAGTTCCAGTTGCTGCTTCTTCATTGATGTCGTATAGGGGAGCAAAATTTCTGCATATAATACGATTGTCATTAAAAGTATATAGATGCATCCCAACAACATTATAATACTGGCTCATTTCTTTAATTTTTTCAAAATTAGGTTGCAGTGCATGTAATTGTGTTTCATTGGTTATAGGAATTAAAATATCTTTTAAGCCTGTCGAGACAATTTGAATGGGGTATTTATTGTCTATAGCTTTACTATCAAAACAGTTGATGAATTCGTTTGAAGATATAACATCATAGAATATCGGTTTGTTTTGTTCCATGAAAATGATGTCATCTTTTATCGTAATAGTAAGAACACCGCTGTTCGTTTCAATTGTATAGCAATCCCTGAAAAGTTTGTGTAAATGCATCAGTATCGTGAAAGAGCCAATTGTAGCATGACCACATAAATCAACTTCTTCTTTTGGTGTAAAATACTCAAATTTATAATCAGCCATTTCAGATTTTGATATAAATGCGGTTTCCGCATAGCCCAGCTGTTTGGCTATTTCCATTTTTTGAGTAGTGGTCAATGTATTCTCATCAAATACTACTCCTGCTTTATTTCCGCCTTGATGATCCTTGCTAAATGCACTTGCAACATAAACGGTTACGTTCATTAGACATCTTCCTTCCTCATTTATAGTGAATTGTAGCATAGAAAAAACTACGTAAAAACGTTGTTGTATAAATATACAATAAAACAAGAGGCGAACTATTTTAGTATCTGAACTCTCCAAAATAGTTTACCTACAGTCAAAAACGCGGTGCCGTCCTTCATCTACTAGGAAGAACGCGAATAGTAGCTGATTCCTTCTTTGTTTTAACCTTTAACGTCAGCCCCATGATAACGATGATAATAATTAATAAGGTGAAAAGGGCAACGTCAAATGTATTTGTCATATCTTTGATAATCCCAACAAGCATTGGTATGATACCACTAATGATATAACCACCGAATTGAATCATTGCTGTCCATTCACTTGCCTCTTTTGGTGTAGTCGTTGCATCTAAAGGTAAAATCATTGCTAATGGGAATAAACCACCAGCACCAATCCCTGTTAATGTCGCACAGAAAATAGGGGAGATTCCACCCATAATTAACATGAAAATGCCGATAAAGGAGCTTGAAGCACAAAGTAGCATCCAAGGCTTTCTCTTGGAACTATTATTTATTAAGATGGGAATGATAAAGCTGCAAACCATCTGCATGACAGAAAAAATAGTGACGGTCGTTGCAGCGTAGGCGTCACTATATCCCATATCCTGTACTTTTGGAGCGAGCCATGTCGCGAGGGAATAATAAACACCTGATTGGAAACCGAACATAATCATAAGGAGCCAAACATATCGGTTTCCCCAAGGTAACCGACTTTTTTGATTTGCAGTTTTCTCAAATGACTCTTGAGTTGGCTTTGATTTTTTAATGATAGGAATCCAAACAATGATACCTATAAGAGCGAATACCGACCATATCGCTAAAGCTGCGTTCCAAGATTGATGAAATGCATGCATAGCAGGAACAACTAAACCAGCACTTAAAGAGGCTCCAATTCCCATACCCGCAGAATATACACCAATCATAGTAGAAGAATATTTAGGAAATTCCTTTTTGATATAGCCTGAAATCAGTGGACCTGTTATGGCAATCCCTATCCCACTAAGAATAGCAGTTAATAATAAAAGGAAGGGGAAAGTTGCCACTAACCGTAAAGCAGTTGATATACCGATTAATAGAACGGATCCACCAATCGTCCACTCAATACCCCATCGTTCACTTAGCTTGCCAGCCAATGGCGCAAAAATCCCCATACAAAATACGGGTAGTGCCGTTAATAAACTTACTACAACACTTGTCATCTGCAAGTCTACTTGAATATTTTTCAATACTGGCGAGATAGATGTTATCGAAGCTCGTAGATTCATGGAAAGTATAAACAAAGAAAAAACGCTCCAAATAATCGGGAAGTTTTTTGATTTCGCCATCACTGAAAACACCTCTTTTAGTTATTATTTGATATACTATAGTTAACTTTTTGTTTAAAAAATAAACTATGATTAACCGACTTGTATAATATAGTATACTATTGGTACAAAGTCAATGGAAAGGGTGCCATCTATTGCAGGAGGAGCATATGGATTTATCTAGTCAAGTAGGTATGAACTTAAGAGAGATTCGAAAAAATAAAAGGATGAGTCTTGAAGAGCTCGCGAGTGTTAGTAATGTCAGTAAGCTAACATTAGGGAAAATTGAACGGGGGGAAACAAATCCAACTGTTAATATCCTTTGGAAAATATGTAGAGGGCTTCATATTCCATTAATTTCTTTATTATCTTTTGAAGAAAATGTAGAGGTTCATCGTTTTGGATCGGAATATCAATTTGCAGGTCACAATAACGACTGGTTTGTCGAGCCTTTATTCAAAACAAATGGAACTGAATGGTATAGAGGTCGTCTTGATCCTAATAGTGAATATAGTGAGTGTCACTTAGCAGGCTCTGAGGAAGTTGTGCTTGTGTTGAATGGGCAATTGGAGCTGAAGGTCGGAGAGAAAACCCATCTGTTAAACCAATGGGATGTCATTAAGTTCAAGGGTGAAGAACTTCACACGTATATTAATCACTCAGATGAAAAAATACATTTAATGCTGTCATTAACGTATACAACTCCGTGATTGTCCCCTAAAAATTAGGCACGGATGAATGGTAAGGGTTACAAAGTAAAATAGATTGAATCTTTTAAAGAAAGATTTGCTCTCATTCAAAACAAACATCGGTATTTTCACGTAAAAATCGTCCTTACTAAGTTCAAGTAAGGACGATTTTTCACCGTTGTATTATTAAATATAACCCCAAATCATACATAGTAATGTTCCAAAAATGGTAACGAGCGCTATGACTAACCCATAATAAATATTGGTATAGATGGCGGGTTTATCATTCGTTTCACCAGCATGCATAAAGACAACTAACTGTAAGCCTGCCTGAATAAATGCTGTGACTAAAAGTATTGTCATCGTAATAGGCATTGCTATCTGAAAAAAATAGACACACGCTGCAATGATGGTAAGGATTATCGACAAGGCAAATCCCATCACCTGTTTTAGTGGGAATAAATCACTCATTTCACACCATTCCTTTCAAGTAAATGAAGCTGAAGATAAAAATCCAAACCACATCTAAAAAGTGCCAGTATAAGGAGAAGATGAAAGATTTATTGGCTGTTTCAGGCGTTAATCCACGCGTAATTAATTGGTAGACAATAAACATCCCCCAAAACACACCAAATGTGACATGGGCACCATGCGTCCCTAATGTTGTCAAAAGGGTAGCTGTAAAGGCGCTCGTTTGTAAGCCTGCACCAACATGCACATAATGAATAAACTCATAAACCTCAAATCCAATAAATGCTACGCCTAGCAATAGCGTCAACACATAGAACGTAATCATCGCTTTCATATAGCCTTTGCGCATAGCGTGTATGCCTAGACCAATCGTAAAGCTACTAGTGAGAAGAATAAATGTTTCAAATAAAACAGGTGTAATTTCAAAAATATCTGCTCCAGTAGGGCCAGTTCCGGTGCGATCCACTAACACAAAATATGCTGCGAACAGCGTTCCAAAGAGCATGATTTCAGCGCCGATAAAAACCCAAAAGCCTAGTATATTCAATTGATTTTGCTGTGTACTATATTCTAAAGGGAGTGATTGATCGATTTTCATGATTGACTACCTCGCAATTTTGATTCCGTTTCTTTCACTTTTTCGACAGGTACATAGTGTCCAGGGTCTTTTTCCAATGAACGATGAGCCATGCAAATAAAAATACCGATAGTTGTAACAATAGTTGGAATCCACATACCAAATACAAATGAGAAGCCCCAAGCAAAGAATATACAGCCTAGAATGAATGGTATCCCACTGTTATTTGGCATATGAATGTTTTCGTATTTTTCTGGGAACAAATCATGCTGGCGATATTTTGCATCCCATAATGCCTCAGTTGAAATGACATGCGGTACTTTTGCAAAATTATAGTACGGCACTGGATTTGGTGTAGCCCATTCTAATGTACGTGCGTCCCATGGGTCTGAGCCAATGTTTCTTGGTGCATAACGAATGCTGTAATAAACGTTGTATACAATTAACATAAAGCCAATCGTAAGACCAATAGCGCCGACAAAGGAAACCATATTCCACATACCAAAACCTGTGGAAGCTGAGTAAGTATACATGCGGCGTGCTTGTCCATCTAAGCCAGAGAAGAACATCGGCATAAAGGCAAGTAGGGTGCTAAGTGCAATAATCCAAGCCGTCACTTTGCCGATTTTTTCATTTAACATAAAGCCAAACATTTTTGGCCAATAGTAATGTAATCCTGCTAGCATGGCAAATACAACACCAGGAATAATGACCATGTGAAAGTGAGCTACTAAAAACATCGTATTATGGTACTGGTAATCTGCTGCTGACATACCTAGCATTACCCCTGTTACGCCACCAATTGTAAAAGTAGGGATAAACAACATGGCATACAGCATCGGCGTGGTAAAGACAATTTTTCCTTTCCACAGGGTGAATAACCAGTTAAAAATCTTCACCCCAGTGGGCACAGCAATCGCCATCGTTGTTATTGAAAAAATACTATTTGTTAAAGCACCTTGCCCCATTGTAAAGAAATGATGGGTCCATACTAAAAACGATAGGAAGGAGATAATCACCATGGAGCCGACCATCGATTTATAGCCATAGAGATTGCGTCCAGAGAAGGTCGAAATAATTTCACTGTAAAGCCCAAAGGCAGGTAATATGAGAATATAAACCTCAGGATGTCCCCAGACCCAAAAGAAATTCGCCCATAGCATATCCATACCACCATTGGATGTTGTGAAGAAATTCGTAGCAAATAGGCGGTCGAATGTTCCCATGACAAGTGCTACCGTTAATACAGGAAAGGCAAAAACAATAATAACGTTTGCGACTAATGAAGACCACGTAAACATAGGCATTTTCATTAATGTCATTCCTGGAGCACGCATTTTGAGAATGGTAACAATCATATTAATACCAGTAATTAATGTACCTAACCCTGAAATTTGTAGAGCAAACAAGTAATAGTTGACCCCTACAGATTGACTAAATTCATTATTAGCAAGAGGGAAATAATTCGTCCAGCCAGCATCAGGTGAACCCCCAATAACAAAGGAAATATTTAATAGCATAGCTCCCATGAAAAATAGCCAAAAGCTTAATGCATTCAAACGTGGGAAGGCCACGTCTCTTGCGCCGATTTGAAGCGGCACAATGTAATTCATAAAGGCCATAATAAACGGCATCGCCATAAAGATAATCATGACTGTTCCGTGTGTTGTAAATATTTCATTATAATGCTGGGCATCTAGTAATTTATTATCAGGTACTGCCATTTGCGCTCGCATCATAATAGCATCCGCACCACCACGGAATAGCATAAGAATGGCTGAAATTAAATACATAATACCAATGCGTTTATGATCCACTGTTGTTAACCATTCCCGCCAAAGATAACTCCACTTTTTAAAATAAGTTAATCCTACAATAATCGCTATAACCGTTAGACCAATAGCGACCATAGATGCATAAATAGCTGGGCTTGGATGGGGTATAGCAAAACGTTCAAAGTAATCCATCTGACTAGGTCTCCTTTCGACATAAACCTTATCGTAAACTAGTTTCGTTTGAGAAATTCATCATTAATTTATGGAGTGGCATGATCTTTTACGTGGGAAGAGCCATGCTGATGTCCGCCATTTTCACCCTCAGGCGCTGGTAGAAACGTTAAATGCGTTCCATTGAATGTGGATTGTCCCACATGACCTGGTTGTAGTAACGTATTAAACTTTTCCTCCGTTAATAAATCTGCTGTTTCCTTTACTTCCTTGACCCATTCATCAAATTCATCATGAGTCACCGCTGTAACATTAAACGTATTTTCCGCAAATCCTTTTCCATTAAAGTTTGCATTTCTTCCCATAAACTCTCCGGGCATATCCGCAGCCAAATGCAAGGTATTCACCATATCGGCCATCGCATATTTTTGACCCCCAAGTTGTGGAATCCAGAAGCTAGTAATCGGTCCATACGAATAAAGCTTAAATTCGATTGGACGCTCTGCAGGAATATACAAATAATTTACGGTTTCAATATCTTCTTCTGGATAACTAAAATGCCATTTCCAGTTAGATGTTGCAGCATAAACGACTAAAGGCTTTTCATCTTTGTATTTTTCCGGCGTTGACTCCACCTTGTAATTACTTTGAACTGAAATAATAGACATGTACGCAACAATTAACACAGGGATACCTACACAAATTATTTCAACCATTGTACTTCCCTTAATATGGGGAGGCTTATAGTCGGGACTTTGCTTGGAAGCGCGAAATTTCATTAACATATAAGCTAAAATCACAAAAACGACTAGCACGATAAAGGACATAATCCCTATCGAAAGCATAATATCTTTGGCTTGCACTTGAGCTTGAGGACCTTTTGGGTCTAATACTAAAAGCGGGTCACAGCCCGTTAACATAGTGATAATAGTGAAAAGACCAATTAATCTGAGCCAACTTTTTTTCATAAACAAACCCCTTTAACTGATTCTTTGAAGTGCTATCGGTTACTATAGGCTTGTATGGATTTTGATTCACAATTGATTTTTATGATAGTGGTCCATATTTTGAAAGACAAGGTGTTTTGCAAGATTACACAGAACGTTCTAAAACAACAAAAATAATTTTAGTATAATATTATCGAGAGGAATAAGCGTCAGATAAGGGTTCTCGTAGAATTCTACGGGTTATAATTAAAAGTGGATGGTGAAAGTAATAAGGAAGTGGATGGTTATTAATCATTAACATTCTATTATGATTGACTTTTTAGCTTTTCAGACAAAGCTAGAAATAAGAGGCAATATAGAGGTGAAAAACTATGAATTGGAAACCAGATCGACATGCAAAAAAAGCTATCTATAAACAACTTGCAGAATATATGGAAAAAGGGATTGCTGATGGAACATTTCCGCCCGATAAACCATTACCATCAGAGCGATATTTAGCGAATACTTTACAAGTAAACAGAAGTACAGTTGTTAGTGCCTATGACGAATTAGAAGCAATGGGACTCATTGAACGCAATAGAGGAAGCGGTACGACCATTAGCAAAGATATTTGGGGAATCACACGAAAGCGAATTCCGAGCTGGAATCGATATATTGAGGCAGGCTCCTTTTTACCGAATCTACCAGTTACGCAAAAAATAAGAAAAGAGGCAGTGGATCATAAACTCATCAATTTAGCAACCGGAGAATTATCGGAGGATCTTTTTCCTAAAAGCGCATTAAGAGAGATTACGGCAACACGCTCTTTCATTGGTAGTCTAGGATATGATCATCCTCAAGGAAGTGAGATTTTACGAACGACCCTAGCAAACCATATAAAAACTAGCAGAGGAATTGATACAAATCCTTCTTCCATCCTCATTACGTCTGGAGCTCAACAAGCATTACATTTGATTGTCCAATGCTTGTTAAAGCCTGGAGATGCTGTCGCGATTGAAGATCCTTCGTATAACTTTAATTTACCAATTTTTAAATCGGCTGGATTAAAAATCCATTATCTTCCTGTTTATAAGGATGGCATTAATCCCGATGATTTGCAAGCCCTTTATAAAAAACATCGAATTAAAATGATATTTTTAAACCCAGATTTTCATAATCCAACTGGATCTTCGTTAAATATAAAGAAACGAGAGGCTATTCTAGACATATCGTCCAAGCTCGGGATTCCGGTAGTAGAAGACGATCCCTATAGCTTAACGGCCTTTTCAGGTGAGAAAAGACCAACTTTAAAATCATTAGATACAAACGGAAATGTATTATACATTAGCTCCTTGTCCAAAATCGTAGCTTCAGGTTTACGAATCGGCTGGATTATTGGTCCTACATCCGTTATTGAAAGACTATCCGATGCCAAGCAACAAATTGACTTTGGCCATTCCAGCTTCACACAATGGATAGCGAATGATTTTTTAGAGTCCTCCAATTTTAACCTGCATATCGAGCATTTAGTGAAGGAATTGGAAAGACGCCGAGATACTATTGTCCAAAGTCTCCATACGTACTTAAAGGATGAGGTGACATTTTACGCGCCACAGGGTGGCATTCATATTTGGTGCCAAGTAATGATGGAAGATTATAATGAAACCCAATTACTAGAAGAATCCATTCAACGTGGGGTCATCTATGTGCCTGGCTCTACTATGGGATCACAAAAGGGATTTGTCCGTTTTACGTACGCCAGAGAGGATACCGAGTCAATAGACGAAGGAATCAAAAGGTTTGCAGAAGCACTGCATTGTCTAAATGGAAAAAGATGAATTTTTGTCAATTATAGACAAGTGGATGGTTAAATTAACAATGATGTGGATGGTTAAAAAAGTAGGGAAAGTATTTATGATAGAAACATGGATAACCAACATCCATCAAAGCTATCAACAATCATGGACGTGTGGAACGATTCACAATTATTCGCACAAGTAATGAAATCTGTAAATAGGGAAGGTGATAGAGGAACCTTGACTGCAATGCCGAGGACATTAGGGATGAGGTAGATCACTAATGCTAGTAGGTTTTGCGCTTCACAAAGGTTTAGGAAAAAATGCTAGAAAGCCACTTTTAATAAAGAGGTTATAACATTCACAACACCTATCGTTAATGTTGTCTGAAAGCTTTACCTGTTCGAACAGTCTCATTTTTAGCTTTAGCTGCTGATGAAAAAAATCAAGGCAGTCACTACTTATTATATTTTTATGCCCACGAGAATATAGAAGGGATATAGGCACCCCTTATATATTCAATTAAATCTAGTTAAAAACATCACTTAGCCACCTAGCTCCGCAATACCATCAGCGCGCTAGGTGGCTACTTTTATAGAAAGATTGAGAAAATACCTAGTTTCATTCTTGTTTACTCGCTAAGGGGAATGATGGTGGAAGTACAGGTAGGTGTGAAATAACATTAGAACACATATTTACAAGGGGAGATGTGGAATTTTTTTACGAAGGTTTTTCAAGATGCAGGGGGGTCATTATAGGATGACTGGAACACGGGTGGTTTCTTGTGCAAGATCTATTAACAGCCCCTCAATTGACATAAAATATCAAATGGTGCACAGATTGAAAGCTCTGGGCTAATTGATACATAGGGAAACTATTTTTATTGCACAAGATGCTTCTGTTGATAAATAGAAGCATTTTTTGATTTTATCAAACGTTGGGGTGATGCAGATGAATTTTTAGTCCTTTGACAACGCCTGTACTGTTGTGTAATGCGTTAGCCCAATATGGTGGCACCATTATTAGTATTTCGTATGACCGCCGATATTTAAAGGAAGTTGTATCAACCATTTATGAATTAACGAATGATGGCTTAATCAAGAAATCAACAATAAAAAAAGTCAATTCTCTGTAAGAAAAGAATCGACTTTTTACAAAAAAATATATGTACAACACATTGAAATCAACAATGGTTTATGGTAAATTTATAGAGATAGACATTGTATAATTAACGTACCACGCACTTTCCCTATTTTAATTATACAATATACTCTATTCTTTCGTCAACAGTTTTATTATTTATTTTTAAAGGAGTGGTTGCTATGAAATCAGCAAAGGCACTACAACAGATGGGAGGAAAACCTACTCAGCTCATTGACGAAGAAGTCGAGACCTAAAAAGATAATCGAAATTCTCAAGAAAATGAAAAAGATAAAAGAAAGTAGGATTGATATTATATGTCGGAGAATACCATGTCTGCCCAGACAAAAACGCCATACGGCATGATTGCCATTTTATTTATTGGGGCATTTGTAGCGATTTTGAATGAAACATTATTAAACATTGCCCTCCCAGCCATTATGACGGAATTTGACGTAAAAGCCACTGCCGTACAATGGCTTTCAACGGGCTATATGTTGATTAACGGTATTTTAATACCTGCGAGTGCGTTCTTTATTCAACGCTTTACGGATAAAAAGCTATTTATTACCGCCATGGCCTTATTTACGCTAGGTACGTTCCTAGCGAGTATTGCACCAGCATTTGGTGTATTATTAGCAGCCCGTATGATACAAGCTGCAGGCTCAGCCATAATGATGCCTTTACTAATGAATGTTATGCTTACTGCATTTCCAGTTGAAAAAAGAGGGGCAGCGATGGGGATGTTTGGTCTCGTGATGATTACTGCTCCCGCAATAGGACCTACACTTTCCGGCTGGATCATTGAACATTATAGCTGGAGAATGTTATTCGATCTTGTTCTGCCAATTGCCATTTTGACATTAATTTTTGCAGCGTTTAAATTGAAGGATGTGACACCACAACGTGCCATTAAGCTTGATGTGATATCACTCATTTTATCAAGTATCGGATTCGGCGGCCTGCTGTATGGTTTTAGTTCAGCAGGGGAAAAAGGTTGGGACGACATACTTGTCTATGGAACAATCATCATCGGGACGATTGCTTTAATTACCTTTGTCCTTCGTCAACTTCGAATGGATGAACCAATGCTTGAGTTTCGTATTTTCAAATATCCTATGTTCGCCTTATCATCGGCAATTTCCATCGTCATTGCGGTGGCCATGTTCTCTGCAATGATTTTAATGCCTATTTATGTGCAAACAATTCGTGGTATTTCACCAATGGATTCAGGTTTATTAATGCTACCAGGTGCAATTGTAATGGGAATCATGTCTCCAATTACCGGGAAGCTCTTTGATAAATATGGCGCAAGAAGTTTAGCCGTATTTGGTTTAATCATCACCATTGTCACATCCTATTACTTTAGTAAAATAAGTATGGATACGGCTTATTCGACACTTGTTCTTCTGTATACATTACGGATGTTTGGGATGTCAATGGTCATGATGCCAGTTATGACTAATGGGCTGAATCAGCTACCAGCATATAATAATCCACACGGAACAGCAATGAACAATACACTTCAGCAAGTATCCGGTGCTATTGGGTCGGCTGTATTGATTACAGTCATGAACAATAAAACAACTGCCAAGGCAGAAGAAATAGCTGCTAGCGCTATGAATAATATGAGTGCCAATGCACAGACATCTACACAGGGTGCCGCTGAGCTAAAACAACAAATCATGAATGAAGCCATGCTTCATGGTATTAATTATACCTTCTTTATTTCAACATTGATTGCGGTAATCGCACTCATTCTTGCATTCTTTATTAAGAGAGTTCAACCAAATCATGAAAATATGATGACTCATGAGGATGCTGAACAACAAGTAGACGTGAAATAAGTAGTCAAAAACGGGTGTTGCTAATGATAAGCAGCACCCGTTTTTTAGTGAAAATAAACCTCGGCTTCAGCTACAACTATACAGTGGTTATCTACTGGCTTTGTGCGATAGGAGCTGCTGTTGTATTACCCTTTTTACAACACAAACGAAAAGCCTATTTGTAGAAACACTCAATGCTACGGCTGAAATGGTTCTCTATCTTAGTCCAGTGATACCTATTATTTCATGACCATCTAGGCGATTATCGCCTTTATTTTAACGTGATTGGTTCCCTCTAAAAAAATGGTGCAACAAAACGGTTAAAAATGCTTTGGGTTGAGGGGCGAGCGGAGAAGGGGAGCTTGACATAAAAAAATGGCGTTTCATCCATGTGAAACACCATTTCATATTATTGAGTTAATCGTTGGATAAAAGCATCTAAATGTTCGATTGTCACATAATCGTTAACACCAAATAAATTATCACCTTTACCTACCGTAATTTTATTGGATGCAAGGATGGATACATAGCTGTTAGCCCAATGAGCTCCAGGAACATCTACAAAGTTTTCTGTTGCTCCTTGTTGTTTTAAGTGGAATGCTTCTACTAAAACTTTTGATAGTTGACCGCGTGTAATAGGTGAACCTGGATTGAATTTCCCGTTTTCATCACCAGTAAAGACACCGATTTTTTTTAGCGCTTCAGCAGCACCTGCATATTTAGACCCTGGCTTTACATCAGGAAAACTTGAATTTGTTTGACTAGTATCTAATTGTAGTTTTTTAGCTATTTTAAGAGCGACTTCTCCACGTGATGAATAAATAGTAAAGTCTATTTCAGCATCTTTTACCTCTCCATAATCCGAGAAGCTTGCAACACGTTTTGCCCCCACGTAACGAGATCCCCAATAATAAGGGTCATTGATTTTATCCATTTTAACCCCTGAACTTGTCGTAGCCGAAATAAAATTGCTGTCACCTATGTAAATGCCAACGTGTGAAACACCGCTTCCCGAAGTATTAAAAAATACAAGATCGCCAGTCTTTAAATTATCTTTTGCGATAGAAGTACCTTGTTGATATTGAGCATTCGATGTACGTTCTAATGAAATACCTACCTTAGAAAATACTAATTGTGTATAGGCTGAACAATCAATACCTGTCTTAATATCTGTGCCCCCATATTTATAAGGAGTGCCAATATATGCTTTAGCTGTATTTGTTATATCTGTATATGTAGCTGCTTGCGCATCGTGAATACCTATTCCTGTAAAGAACATAAAAGACGCAAAAATCGGTAGTAATATTTTTTTCTTCAATTAATCCTTACCCCTTTCAAAAAGCAATCGCTTTTGAACTAAAGTAAGAATATCATGAAACGGTTAAGAGTTATTTTTCAATCATATTACTGATTAACACTTTCCTATGATTCTGACATGTTATTTTTAATCATGTAATGTATCTGCAATAATTATGGTCAATTTTACTAAAAATATATGAATTAATTGGATGTTTAGGGATAAAAGAGATATTAATTATATTTATGCTAAATTCCATAATCAATATCTCTTACTAGCAAAATATAAATAGTGGAGATTTAATAATGAATCTTCGTTATAAAAATAGAAAGGAGGGAATTATGGTCAATTGACTTGAATGAATGAAATCTTCATCTAGGTAAGACACTATCAGCCAAAGAATATTCAATCAGAGGCAAGTTTCCAATTTAGATAAAGCGTATTTCTAGTTATTTTACATAGTAGCTTTAGTCAAAAACATGTAATGTCGTTTCTGTTTTTGTTTAAAGTGAACAATGTTATTTAAATGCTCCTATCCTACAATTAAATTAAGCAATTAACATAATAAAAAATAAAAAAGGAAGTGATTGAAAACGAAAATACCTGATTTTTTTGTGCAATATGTGCAAAAAATCTCAACCACCTCTTGCTGTGAAATAACAGTCTTGAAGAGATGCGAATGTCTCTTCTAGAAAACTATGGTAACTAGTTAATCAACAGACGTATTAGTAAAAAAATAATAGGAAGGAATTGATTGAAATGTTAGTCAAATTATTAGAACCATTAAATGTTTCAGATTCGATCATTGAAAAATTAGCGGAGCCAATCAAACAGGCCGGACACGAATTTGTTTATTACAACAAGAAAACAACGGATAGTGCAGAATTAGCAAAACGTAGTGAAGGTGCAGATGTGATTATGATTGCTAATAATCCTTATCCTACAGAAGTGATTGATCAAAATGCCAATTTAAAATTAATAAATGTAGCCTTTACAGGTGTTGATCATGTAGGTATCGGGCAAGCGAGAAATCAAGATGTTATGATATGTAATGCAGCTGGATATGCGAATCAAGCAGTTGCTGAATTAACAATTGGTTTAGTATTAGATGTGTACCGCCGTATCTCTCAGGGTAATAAAGAAATCCATGCCGATCATTTCCCAGGAGCATTCCAAGGTAGTGAAATTAAAGGGAAAACAGTTGGTTTGATTGGTACAGGAAAGATTGGCATGATGACTGCTCGTTTGTTTAAAGCATTTGGCGCAAAAATAGTAGCTTCAGACCAATCTAGAAGAAATCCAGAAGCTGAAGCTTTGGGTATCGAGTACATGGAATTAGATGAGTTATTAGCACAATCAGATATTGTGTCATTACATATACCACTACTTTCAAGTACAAAAGGATTAATCTCTAAAGAAAAATTAGAATTAATGAAAGAATCAGCTATTCTAATCAACTGTGCACGAGGTCCAATTGTTGATAATGATGCATTAGCCGATGCTTTAAATGAAGGGCGAATTGCAGGAGCGGGGATTGACGTATTTGATATGGAACCGCCAATTCCTGGAGACTATAAACTATTACAAGCCAAAAATGTTATTTTAACACCCCATGTAGGCTTCCTTACAAATGAGGCAATGGAACTGCGTGCTAAAATTGCATTTGATAACACCATGGCTTTTTTAGAGGGAAAACCTCAAAATATTATTCGCAGATAATCATTTTCTAATAAACGCTAAATGACGTGGGTATAGTTTGAAATTCGAAACAAGGAGAAAATACTATGACATTAAAACAATTAGCAAGAGAAGATTTAAAAAATCGTATTTTCCATTGGCCTGATATTCAAGAGTTTAGAGAAGAAGAAGCGACAAAACATATTTTTTATGAAACACCTAATACTGTTGGAGCTATATGGTGTATGCGTCCAGGACAAACTTTGCCACTTCACTCACACGAGAAAGCGGATGATATATGGGTTGTTATTGAAGGGACAGCTGATTATTATCCAGAATGTGGTGAAATGGTTCAAATTAAAGCTGGTGATGTTGTCGTTTCACGTGCAGGAGAAAAGCACGGAATGACTAATAATTCTAGTAGAGATTTCGTCATGTTAGGGTTCGCAGGTCCCACACCAATAGGCTTTATTGCGCATAAACATCATTAAATTAACGATCACGTCTGTTGATTAACTAGTTTTCATAGTAAAAAGATTCCTCCTTGATGATCCATTATCTACAAGGTGGAATCTTTTCTGCGATCACAAAGGATTGTCACATGAGAAAAATTCCATTTTACAAAATAGGATTTGAGCAAAGATGTTTGCACGAGGATGGCGATCAGTCCGATTACCTATAGGGTAGTCGGGCTTATTTTTGTTTATTCGAGCCGAGAAAAGTTTGTAGATACAAAAGCACTGAGTAGGAATCGGCAAATAAGAATGCCATAAGTCATGCATTTATAAACAATTCAAACATTGGCTTTTGTCTAAAATGTGCAATGCTGGTTCTGTTTTTGTTAAAAGTGAACAATGTTATTTACGTACTCATCACCTAAAATTAAATTAAGCACTACATAAGTAAAAAAAAAGAAAAATGGGAGTGTCATATTATGGGACAAACAGTTAAGAATGACCCGAATTATTACAAAAAAATCATTTTTACTCTGTGTTTAGGTTGGGTAGCTATTTGGATTTATCGTACAATACTTACACCAATATATCCACAAATTCAAGAATCGCTTGGTAATATTAGCGATACTCAAGTAGGACTTATTGCTTCTATTTATTTCTTTGCCTATACGGGTATGCAAATTCCATCAGGAATACTCGTTGATAAATTTGGACAAAAACGAGTATTGATCCCTGCGTTTATCATATTTGCATTAGCAGCATTCGTCATTGGATCAAGCACGACAATCACTCAAGTTTATGTAGGCGCCTTAATGGCAGGTCTTTCGACTGGCTCATACTATGGTGCGGCCTTCTCTTTATCCGCTAAATATATGCCAAAAGATAAGAAAAGCTTTTCTAATGCGATCATCAACAGTGGTTCGGCATTAGGGATGGTTATTGGTCTAGTAGGCTCATCTGTATTAGTAGGTGGCCTTGAAATCCAATGGAATTACATGCTTTATATGATAGCAGTCTTAATTGTAGCTGTAACATTTGTGTTTATCTTATTTGTTAAACAAGACAAAAAAGCTACAAACGAAACATCCGAAGATAAAATAACAGCTCAAGCCACAGTATCTCAAGGCGTAGAATTATTCTCGATAAAAAAATTAGTTATTTACTTCGTCTATTTTGCAACATGTTATGGTTATTACATGATAGTGACATGGTTACCATCATTCCTTGTCGGAGAAAAAGGATTTGAACAAGGTTCAGTAGGATATGTAGCTGCTTTAGTTGCAGTCACAGCAGTACCTGGTGCATTGATATTTTCTAAGTATATTGATAAAAATGCACATATGCGTCAGAAATTAATAATCTTCTTGTTAATTGGGGCAGCCGTAACTATTAGTTTAACCGTATTTGCACCTAACCCTTCTGTCCTCTATGCAGCATTAATTTTATACGGTTTATTAGGTAAACTTGCCATTGATCCAGTTTTAATCACATATGTAACGGATTCAGTACCTTCCAACAGCATGGCCAAAGCACTAGGTATCTTTAACTTCTTTGGAATGACTTCATCAGTTATTGCGCCAACTCTTACAGGTTATATTGGTGATATCACTGGTTCAAAAGTATTAGCATTCTATATTGCAGCAATACTTCTTGCAGCAGCAGCGATTTTATTCTTCCTGGTCGTGATGTTGAAAGAGAAGAAAGCAACCCATCCCCTAACTAATGAATAAAGTAAAGCTACCTATTAGCGGAGATTTAATACATCTCCCGCTGATAGGTAGTTTTGTTATTGCTGCCTAAAAGCGACGATGCTCGTGGAACCGTTGTGAAAGCAGCTTCATTTAAATGTGGATTCAATCGAATAAGCGTGTCGGTTTATTGATAATAGCTTGAGTAGGAGCTGCTACATTGAATGGTAAAATAGGTAAAAAGAATCCCGCTAAAAAGCATTCATAACAGCTTTTTAGCGGGATTTTTAAGTTTAAAAATTTACTTTCTCTGAGGCAAATAATGCTAATCGTAGATCCAATGAAATATCAGGCGATTCGATAGACTGACCTAAAATCTCTTCACATTTTTTAATACGATATTTTACTGTATTCCGATGAATAAATATATCTTCAGAGGTCTTTGTCAGATCACAATGATTCGCCAAATAGATTTTCAATGTATGCTTTAGTTCTTTTTCTTTCGTCGATTTTGGATAGGCTAATGAACCTAGTGTATACGTGATAAACGGTTTTAATTTATTGGCTGGAATGAGTTGTAACAATTCTTCTACACTTTTAGATTTATAGAGTTCAATAAATTCCACTTTACTACTTTCAGACTTATGATCAAAAGCTTCATTCGCTTCAAAATAAGAGAGTGGTAACTGTGAGAATTCAGTCACTTCATTACCAATACCGAATGACAGTGTACTATTAAAAAGTTTATGATACTCTTTTTGGATATATTTGCAGTAATCTAAATAATATTGATGTTTAGTTTGTAATAGGATCGTAAATCGATGATTACCTGGAGACCTATAAACACTGATAGAAGGATCAATGTCAGTAAATTTATGTGTTAGCCACTCAAAAGTCATTTGATAACGTTCATTCAAATAGATATTATTTTCCACATCCCTTTCTTGATCAATCGCACAAACGATTACTTGATAGAAATTGGATGGGTGAATATGGTGCTTTTTTAAAAACTCAGGGTGCTGTTTGACTGAAATAAGATTATCAGGATGCTCAGACATCAATGTTTCGAAAAATCGGTTGACATCTTGTTGTTCCGCTTCTTTGATTTTACTGTTTTTATAAATGGCGAGGCTGAGTGTATTGACGGCTTGTTCTATGGCAAGCAAACTAAATGGATAGGTGAGCGTATTAACATTTGAAACCATCAAATAATACGGGAAATATTTAAATGCTGGAACTTCAAATATAATATGCTCCTCTTGGAAAGATGCTTTATTATTAGGTGAAATTTGCTTGGAATTAACACATCTTTTGAAGTAACTAAGATTTTTTTGAATTTGCTCTGATTGTTCTTGGAAGTGATGGCTCATCGTTTTAATTTGATGAAAAGGATTTAAGAGCATCACAGGGACTCTAAGAAGTCTGCTCATTCGTTCAATCATCATTTCCAAGCTCAAACCTCTCATCAGCATGGTATTTAATTCTTGTTGGATATCTAATGCAAAATATAACTTTTCAGTTTCTTCATCCAAGATATAGGATGATATATGATGTGTAATGGATCCGAGATTCCAACTATCAGGGATTCTAATAATGGGGAATTTTAACTTGTTTGCAAATTCTATTACTTCATCATCAATTTTTTCTAAAAAACGCGATAATTTAACGCCTATGCCAGCAACTTGTATATCATTTAATTCTAGAATGAGATCCTTTAATCCGGATTGGTCGTGTTGATAACACATACCCGTAGTGACGATAAATGAATGAGGTGCTGTGAAATTTTTAATATCTGGTGTTTCCGTAATATCGACCATTTCTACTTCTCTATCTAAATCTCCCTCATCATTTAATAATGTTAAATCAGAAAATTGTTGGACAGACATGATTTCTTTTAATGTTGTCATAAGGATCATCTCCTTTATATTTGTTAGAAAAAGACCAAAATAATAAGAAATATATTTGTAAAACGCTACAAGGATAACCTATCACTCTGATTGTATACTATTTTTGAAGGTTAATATACGTATAATTCTTTATTTCGAAATAGTAAAGGAGGAATCTTACAATCGTACTTGTAATGACTTTTGCCAATCTTTCTGACTTCTCTGGGCTTAGCACTTCTCTAGGACCCGACCTGCCAAAACGGATGAATTCTTCCCATTTGTTAGTCCAGTATTAGGATGGATGGGTGTCTTTCTAACGGAATCGGTTGTAAATAATCATGCACTATTCGAAAGCTTACAGGCAGTTACTGGGAAGCAGATTGGCATCTCGCGTTTATGCTAATAGCAGCTAACACTGCTGGGGGAAGCAAAGCAAAAGTGATTTCTCCACATTCTATCCCGATTGCAGCAGCAGCCGTTCATCAAACCGGGGATGAGTCAGAAACCTTTCAATAGCCAATACGATATAACTGGCTTGCTCCTATTTGTAAGGTTCATGATTTATCCTTTAATCATTTTAATAGGGACTATACCACATAGATTTACTATGTGGTTTTTGTTTTTTAGTAAGGATAGAATGGATGATTTACTCCACTCATACCCCGTCTTAAAGCCTTTCCATAATCGATAGCAAAAAGCGTTCTTTTTTACTCCGACAGCTACTTGCTCCTTATCCATATCTATTTGTCTAAAGTGCATAAAAAGACTATCCATTATTGTTCATTGTGTCAATGAATGGTTATGGGGGAGGACCTATAATAAAAGTGTAGAAGGAAGGAGTGAAAGAGGTATGGATATTCAATCAACTTTTGAAATGTTAGATAAGAAATTTACAGGTTTTGGTGGCTTAGAACAAGGTGGAATTACACGCCTTTTATATTCTCAAGAATGGAATGATGCAGTTCGTGAACTGGAAAAAACATTCAAAGAAGAAGGATTAGAAGCAAGCTTTGACGATATCGGGAACTTAACTGGGCGTCTGGTTGGCAGTAAATATCCGGAAGAAACCATTTTAACAGGATCACATATCGACACAGTAGTTGAAGGCGGTCATCTAGATGGCCAATTCGGTATCTTAGCTGCACTAGTGGCTGTGAAATATTTAAAAGCTAAACACGGCCAACCACTACGCTCATTAGAAGTATTATCTCTTGCAGAAGAAGAAGGCAGTCGATTCCCTTACACATTTTGGGGTAGCAAAAACTTCTTTAACTTAGCTAAAAAATCGGATGTTGACACAATTGCAGATGCTGAGGGCATTAAGTTCGAAGACGCGATGCGTAAATCAGGCTTTGATTATCGTAAAAATACTGCCGTTCGTAATGACATCAAAGCATTTGTTGAAATTCATATTGAACAAGGCAAAGTGCTAGAGACGGAAAACAAAACAATCGGTGTTGTTAATGGCATCGTTGGTCAAAAACGCTTCACGATCAATTTAAAAGGTGAAGCAAACCACGCTGGTACTACGCCAATGTCATTACGTCGCGATACAGTTGTTGCCTATAGTGAAATTGTCTCAAATTTAACAAAACGTGCTAGAGAAATTGGGGAACCACTTGTATTAACGTTTGGTCATATCACACTTGTACCAAACACAGTAAATGTAGTTCCTGGTGAAATTACGTTCTCAGTAGACTGTCGTCATATTGATCAGCAAATATTAAATGATTTTGCAGTAGAAATCGAAGACAAAATTAAATTAGTCGCTGAAGCAAATAGCATGACTTATGACATTAATTTATGGATGGATGAAGCACCAACATTGATGGACAAAAAAATTGTTCAAATCATTGAGCAAGCAGCAAAGAACAATGTAGGGAATCAATATAAAGTGATGCCATCTGGTGCAGGACATGATTCACAAATCTTTGCACAATATGTTCCAACGGCAATGTTATTTGTACCTTCTATTGGTGGAATTAGTCACAACATTAGTGAAGAAACGAAGATAGAAGACCTTGTTAAAGGTATTGAAGTATTAAGTGATGTACTTTATGAACTAGCATACAAAGAATAAAAATAATGAAAAAGGAGCCAGATACTTATGGGTTACTTAAATCAAGTTCAAGGATACAGAGAAGGTTTATTAGAAACACGTTCTGTCATTAAAAAAGACAATTATGCGGTAATCACACCAGATGGCCTAGTTAATAATGTTGTACCTGGCTTCAAAGATTGTGACGTCACAATTTTAGGGTCCCCTCGTTTAGGTGCAAGATTTGTAGATTACTTAGTAACAGTAAAAAACCAAGGTGGAAACAAAGCTGGCTTCGCTGGTGATGGTATTCAATCTTTTGTATACGTTGTTTATGGCAAAATCAATGCTTTTGCAGATGGTAAAAAATACGAATTAACTGAAGGTGGGTATTTATATGTGCCTCCACACTTACAGTTAACTTTTGAAAATAATAATAACGGTGAAGATAGCCGTTTATTCTTATACAAAAAACGTTATCAACCTCTTAAAGGACAACCTCTTAAAGGGTTTACGCCAGAAGTCGTTACAGGTAATGTGCACGACATCGAACAAGAGGCATATGAAGGTATGAAAGAAGTATTAATTCAAGACTTATTACCAAAAGAAATTGGCTATGATATGAACATTCATATTCTTTCATTCAAACCAGGTGCTTCACATGGTTACATTGAAACACACGTTCAAGAACACGGCGCTTATGTTTTAAGCGGGCGAGGCATGTACAACTTAGACAATGAATGGATGCCGGTTGATAAAGGTGATTATATCTTTATGGGCGCTTATGTACCACAAGCAACCTATGCAATTGGTTTAGATGAACCATTCTCATACATTTATTCTAAAGATGCAAATAGAGATATTGATTTATAAAAAGGGAGTCTATTATCTCCGATAGTGAACCAAAGATAAACTAGGCATCTTAGTTACAAAAAAATTTCTAAAATAAAATTCTGATTATTCAGAATGTGAAACAAAATATTAATTAAATGAGGAGTAAACAAGATGCGTGTATCTAAAGAAGAACTATTTAATTTAATGAAGCAAAAGTTTATAAAAGCTGGATTAAATGAAGGAGCGGCACATGATGTTGCAGACGTATTAACATACGCTGATCATAGAGGTATTCATTCACATGGTGCTGTACGTGTTGAATACTATTCTGAACGAATTGCAAAAGGCGGGATTACAAACAATCCCAACTACACATTTGAACAAACAGGACCAGCATCTGCGATCTTTAATGGGGATAATGGTCCAGGTCACCAAATAGCAAAACAAGCGATGGAAAAAGCGATTGAAATGGCTAAAAAATCAGGTGTTGCCGTTGTTGGTATGAAAAATATCTCACATAGTGGTGCTTTAGGTTACTTTGTTGAAATGGCAGCAGAACAAGATATGGTTGCTCTAAGTATGTGTCAATCAGATCCAATGGTCGTACCGTTTGGCGGAACTGAACCTTATTTTGGGACAAACCCAATTGCTTATAGTGCACCATCTGCTGATGACCGCATCATTACATTTGATATGGCGACTACTGTCCAAGCATGGGGCAAAATCTTAGATGCAAGAAGTAAAAATGCATCGATTCCAGACACATGGGCTGTGGATGCTACTGGTGCACCTACAACGAATGCAAGAGATGTTCATGCACTCCTACCAATTGCAGGTCCAAAAGGATACGGCTTGATGATGATGGTAGATATTTTATCAGGTAGTCTTCTAGGAGTCCCACATGGTATACATGTATCTTCTATGTATCAAGACTTAACTAAAGGACGCGATTTAGGTCAAATTCATATCGTCATTAACCCTGCCTATTTCACAGATTTGGATGCTTTCAAGCTACAAATTACAACTATGCTCAATGAATTAAAAGCACAGCCTGCGGCAGAGGGCTATGGAGAAATTTATTATCCAGGTGAACGCGGTATATTAAGAAGTAAGGAATATGATAAGGAAGGTATTGAAATCGTAGACGACATTTACAACTATCTTGTGTCAGACGACGTTCATTACGATCGTTATCATGGAAAAAATAGATTTGCAGAATAATAAAATTGGAGGTTCATCATGTTATACACAATTATAAAAGAAAACACTTATAAAGACTCCATCGTGTTAATGCTTTTATCCAACAAGCTGTCTGCAATTGATGGTGTAAACAAAGTATCGATCATGATGGGAACACCAGCGAATAAGGACATTTTTAAATCTTCTGGCTTAGGCACGGATGAATTAGAAAAAGCAAAGCCAAATGATATCGTCATCGTTGTAGATACAGAGCAGGAAGAAAAAGTAGACGAAGTGAAAGAAGAAGTAGAAATCGCTTTAAAAGGTGATTCAGATTCACAAAATACGTCTAAAGGTCAAGAAGCTCATAACTGGAAACGTGCAATGGAGCTTGCGAACAATCCAAATTTAGCGTTAATTTCAATTCCTGGTCAATATGCCGCAATGGAAGCGGAAAACGCATTGAACGAAGGTTTACATGTGTTCATGTTTAGTGACAATGTTTCGAAAGAAGACGAAGTGAAACTAAAACAAAAAGCGCATGAAAAAGGGTTATTAGTGATGGGTCCAGACTGTGGTACTGCCCTTATTCACGGTGTCCCTATTGCTTTTACAAATAACGTCAACGAAGGCGATATCGGTATTGTTGGGGCATCAGGTACAGGGATTCAAGAAGTCACTACAATTATTGACCGTTATGGTAAAGGTGTTACAAATGCTCTTGGAACAGGTGGACGTGATTTATCGACGGAGGTTGGTGCTATCACGATGTTAGATAGCATCAAAGCGTTAAATCAAGATCCAAAAGTAAAAGTCATTACAGTGATCTCCAAACCACCTGCAGAGGAAGTACAACGCAAAGTATTAAACTTATTAAGAAATATTGATAAACCAGTGGTTACGCTATTTTTAGGTGACAAACCTTCCTATCAAGAAGAGAACATCTATCATGCTTATACACTTGAAGAAGCAGCAGTTATAGCTGTCCAATTATCAAATGGTGATAAACCGAATTTTGAACCGACAACAGCTGATGTTAACGTTGTATTAAAAGAATCACAAGTTGGTATTAAAGGTTATTATTCAGGTGGTACATTAGCATCTGAAGCGGCTATGCTAGTGAGAGATGCTTTTAAAGATACAATGACTGAAGAGAAAAGCGAAAGCTATGTTTTAAAAACAAACACTCATGAAATCATTGATTTAGGTGATGATGTTTATACAAAAGGTAAACCACATCCGATGATTGACCCTGAAAAACGTATCGAAATGCTTGAAAAATCTATGAATGACCCTGATACTGCAGTCATTATGATTGATAACGTAATCGGTAACGGTGGTCATGAAGATATGGCTAGTGAGCTAGCACCAACCATCAAACGTATTTTGGATAATGCACGTCAAGAAGGTCGTCAGCTTGCAGTGCTTGCAACGGTTGTAGGTACAGCACAGGATATTCAAGGTTACGATAAACAAATTGCCATTTTAAAAGAGAGTGGTGCAATTATTTGTAAAACCAATGATCAAATGGTCCGCACAGCTATCCAACTTGTAGGTGGTAAAGTGGAACAACCAATTACTGATGTACAAAAATTTGACTATACAGAAGAAAGCTTAGTAGTGGATGAGAAAATCATGTCCTTCATCAATATGAAACCTAGCGTTATCAATATTGGGCTAAAAAGCTTTACGGAAGCTGTTCAAAACAGTGGCTCAGAGTGTGTTCAATTTAACTGGCGCCCAATTGCTGGTGGCGATGAGAAGTTAATGAAAGTACTTCAATTCTTAAACTATTATGAAGGAGGCACAATCTAATGGGATACAAAACAATAAATGAAGCGAACGAAGCCGTTATCCAAAAGATCATAGCAGCAGCACCATTTTTAACGGATGTTGTACCTGCTAAATCTGTGATTCCTGAATTAGAAGAGTACGTGTTATTACATGCTGGACCTCCAATTAAATATGAAAACATGACAGACCCAATGCAAGGTTCCTGTGTTGGCGCCATCCTTTTTGAAGGATGGGCAGAAGACGAAAAGAATGCACGTGAATTACTTGAAAACGATAAAATCAAATTCATTCCATGTCATCATGTGAATGCGGTTGGACCAATGGGTGGTATTACTTCACCTAACATGCCAGTCCTTGTTGTTATTAACAAGGAGAGTGGTAACGAAGCGTATTGTCAAATGAACGAAGGGATTGGCGCAGTATTACGTTTCGGCGCTTATAATGAGCAAGTCATTAATCGTTTACACTGGATGAAAGATGTATTAGGTCCCGTATTAAGTAAAGCCTTAAAAAGAATTGATGGAGGCTTGAACGTCAACGTATTGATTGCTAAAGCTATTGCTATGGGAGATGAGTTCCACCAGCGAAATATTGCAGCTTCACTTGCATTTTTAAAAGAACTATCTCCAGTAATTGCTTCATTAGATGACGTTGAAAAAGATCAACGTACAGAAGTAATCCAATTCTTAGCTGACACAGACCAATTTTTCTTAAATATTGCTATGGCGACTGGAAAAGCGATGATGGATGCAGCACGGACAATCGAACACGGTACAGTTGTTACCGCAATGTGCCGAAACGGTGAAAACTTTGGTATTCGTATTGCCGGTATGGGAGACGAATGGTTTACTGGTCCTGTTAATACCCCGCAAGGATTATATTTCACTGGTTACTCAGCAGAAGATGCCAACACAGATATCGGTGATTCAGCGATTACAGAAACAATTGGTGTCGGAGGTATGGCGATGATTGCAGCACCTGCCGTAACACGCTTTGTTGGTTCGGGTGGATTTAATGATGCGCTTGAAACAAGTAATCAAATGACTGAAATCTGTATTAGCGAAAATCCAAACTTTGTCATCCCAACTTGGGACTTTAAAGGCGCATGCTTAGGTATTGATGCACGGAAAGTTGTTGAAACAGGGATCACACCAGTTATCAACACTGGTATTGCCCATAAAATTGCGGGGTACGGACAAATTGGTGCCGGTACAGTACATCCGCCAATCGAATGTTTTGAGAAAGCTATCACAGCATATGCTGAAAAGCTAGGATTTAAAGGATGATTTTACAAGCAAGTGCGGTTGGTTCAATCGCACTTCAATTATTGAATGAAGGAAAAACCTTTACCGTGCACAGTATGTTTGAAAAAGGTTTAAATATGGTTGATCAAGATGGAGAATTGATATTTGTTGGTACCGATGAAAATGGGACATTTCCGTTCGGGATCTTGCTTGATCCTCAAACGAGACAAACAGTAAAAACCAATATTAAGGTAGGCGATACATTAATATTTCGGAATAATCGTCTTTTTCATAACCGCTTCGAAATGGTGTTTAATATAAAAATACTACCGTTATATATGGATTTTGAACATGCAAATATAAATAAATTGAAAGAAAATTTTAAATACATTTCATTTACATCCTATGAATCATCAGATTTTGAACGAGCACGTGTATTATCCTTAATTAATCAATTACAAGATCCAACCCAAAATCTTGACGAGACATTCCGTTACTTTATTGGGCGTGGACAAGGTTTAACACCAACTGGTGATGATATACTAGTCGGCATATTGTACGGACATTTTATTAAAAATTTTATCGAACCTAAACATCTAGAAACACTAAAAGCTCTAATCAAGGAACCTTTAACAACCATTGTCAGTAAGCGTTTCTTAACCTGTGCTATAGACGGTGTATTTAGTTCGAAGATTACAGCATTGCAACATGATCCATCTTTAGAAAGCATGAACAGGCTTATAAAAGTAGGATCATCATCTGGAATGGATACGTTATATGGCATTTACTTGTCATTAACTAAGGAGTGAAAGAAATGGGGAAAAGTGTAGTTATTGCTTTAGGTGGTAATGCTATTTTACAGCCGAAACAAGAAGCAACTTATGATAATCAATTCAAAAATGTAGTGTCGGCAACAGGCCATATGGTAGAAATTCGAGAAGCGGGTCATAACATCGTCATTACACATGGTAATGGTCCGCAAGTGGGGAATATCATTGCCCAAAATGAAGCTGCGAAAAATGTAGTCGAACCACTACCAATTCATGTCTGCAACGCAGAATCACAAGGTTTCATTGGTTATATGATGGAAACAGCTTTAAAAAACCATATGAAAGAACGTGGCATAGCTACAAATGTAGTGACATTGCTAACGATGGTTGAAGTCGACAAGGATGATCAAGCTTTTAAAAATCCGACTAAACCAATCGGTGTATTTTTTTCAGAAGAAGAAGCGCATCGTTTAGAAGAACAAGGCTTTACTATGGCAGAAGATGCTGGGCGAGGATATAGACGAGTTGTCCCTTCACCAGAACCAAAAGTGATTCATGGTATCGATGAAATTAAACGTTTACTTGATGAAACGATTGTTATTTCATCTGGTGGTGGCGGTATACCTGTATATCGTGAAGACAGTGGTCAATTACATGGTATTGAAGCAGTCATTGACAAAGACCGTTCAGGATTAAAGCTAGCACAACAAGTGAATGCAGAAGTTTTCATGATGCTAACAGATGTACCAAATGTCTATATTAATTTCGGTAAAGAAAATGAGCAAAAGCTAAGCCACATTACTGTAGCAGAAGCTGAACAGTATGTTAAAGAAGGACAATTCCCGGCAGGCAGTATGTTACCAAAAATGCAAGCAGCTATAGAATTCGCAAAATTAGGGAAAGAGTCAATCATTTGTTCAATCGATCAAGCAGTAGCTGCATTAGATGGAAAAGCAGGTACACGTATTACAAAATAAGTTTAAAGAATGGTTCAATAACCATTATCCATTAAGTTTGCAACGTCATGAAGTGAGGAATCACGGACTATAGACGTTGCAAACTTTTTTTCATTTGTGGAATTAGTGTGAAAAAGGAGTTTGAGACATTAACTGTTTAGAAAGAGGCTTAAGTAGTACAGGTACATTTTATGTCCATTACTCTAATATCTTTGCTGCCATTGAAGTGGAGGACCTGTCTTACTAAATTTTTATTAATTATTGGTTTAGTTGGTAGCCAGGAGCCATTTTTCCCCTTTCGTACTCGTCAATAACAGGAGGAAGGTAAATTCCGGAGTATCATCACATACTTTTAGGTAGTGCTGGAAAACGAGAAGGCGAAACAAGTAGTTGATTTTGTTGAGGAAAAGATGAGGAAATTATGGCTGTTATATAGATTTTAGAATAAGACTTTAAGAGATATAGTAAATCAGTAATTTTTCGCACATTCCTTTATAAAACGAAATGCTTTTAACAGAGTTAAACTTTGAGGTCTTATTTATATACCGAAAAAATTAACTTTTCTTAAGCTATCGTTATTTAACGATTAATCATTATTGATGAGATGGACTAGGAGTAACAACTTTCACAGAACATCTATTGTACTGTTGATTTTTGATTAAACAAAATGATTGAATCTTTTCTCCAATTTACCCCTGAATATTCTTACTTTTGTTTGGGTAATATATTTTTGAACATTAAACGTGATTATATAACTTTCAATTCTTTTTTGATTTAAAAGTAGGAGTGACGGACAAGTCCAGTTTGTTTTACTTGGTGGAGGTCTTAGAAATAAAATGGCCATTTGAAAATTTTAAAAAAGTTTTGGTAAGTAAAAATCTCGAAGCGCCAGGTACAATTTAAATTTCAGGAGGAAAAAATGATGACAAAAGATTTCTACACTACACTTAAAGAAAGACGTTCTTACTACGGAATTAGTAAAGAGGTAAAAATATCGGATGAAAGAATTAAAGAAATTGTAGAATTTGCTGTGAAATATACTCCGTCAGCATTTAATTCCCAAACAGCTCGTATTGTTGTATTATCTGGTGACGCACATAATAAATTATGGGACATCACTACTGAAACATTAAGAAAAGTAGTAGGCGATCAAGATTTTTCAGGAACTCAACAAAAAATGGATTCCTTTAAGGCAGGTTATGGCACAGTATTATTCTTTGAAGATCAGGCTGTAGTTAGATCGCTTCAGGAGCAATTTGCACCCTATGCTGAGAACTTTCCAATTTGGTCAAATCAAGCATCAGGTATGCATCAATTGGTCGTATGGGCAGGTTTGGAAGCAGAAGGATTAGGAGCTTCTTTACAACATTATAATCCACTAATTGATGATGAAGTGAAAAAAGAATGGAATATACCTGAAAATTGGAAACTTATTGCACAAATGCCCTTTGGTAACCCAACGGTAACACCAGGTGAAAAAGATTTCCGACCGCTTGAAGAGCGAATGAAATTTATCAAATAATAAATTACAATATACCCCAAATGTTTCAAACCCTTACCGTCATTCATGGTAAGGGCTATGTTGTGAAAACGAGTATGGTAAAATTACAACATCTACAATCAAATATATAAACGAATGGGAGAGCCTGTTTAGGGTTCTCCTTTTTAAGAATCTGGTGTTAAAAAAGAGCGAAAGTCCCCCTGTAGGTATCTGTTGGAAAGGGGAGCTTTAAAGTTCTTAATCCTTGATATAGCCGGCGGGATACTTTGCGGAAATGAAACGATATGTATACATCAACTAATCAGGTTCCATTTTTTATTTTCTCCATATAATTAATTGGAGAAGGCGAGGATGTTAAAATGTTGGAGAGTGAAAGATTAGTTTAGTTAATTAGACAGAAGATGATATTAGTAAATAATCCTATATGGTAAGGCACATAGTAAATGGAGAAGTTCGTGATAAAGAACAAATTCATAAATTAGCATCAAAGTAAAAACGGTCCTCCACAGATAAGTTTGTGGAGGACCGCCTTTTTATTATAAACAAAGTCACCATTTATAGTCGGTTACATGTGATTCATTTAACCGTCTTGAAATAAAAACTAAACGAAGTAATTTAGCGTACTACGCTTGACGCAATGATTTCATTATTAAGCTTACAATGAACACTAGTATAATGGCTCCAATGAGAGCAGGGAAGATGTAGAAATCAGAAATTTTAGGACCCCAACTTCCTAGAAGCATCCCACCAATCCAAGCACCGATAATCCCTGCAATAATATTACCAATAATGCCACCAGGAATATCTTTTCCTAAAATTATTCCTGCAAGCCAACCGATAATCCCGCCGATTATTAAAAACCAAATAAAACTCATACTATCCATCTCCTATTTTGTATTTTAAGTATTTCGCTACAGTGTTATATAACCCTTATGAACACCTTTCAAACTATAAGGAGAAAAAAATTAAAATTGGTCTTATGTTTAAAGAAGAACTTATGTTCAACAATCGGGCGCAATTGTTGAACAACATAGATATTGCTTAATAAGACTCTCTTTTGGTGAACTTATTTTCAGAAGAGAGTCTTTTCATTTATCATGGAATATGGATTTATGAGATTTTCTAATCAAACTTTCTCCTAAAGCCACAAATTATTCTGGTGGATATTAATACGTTTTTAGGAGAGTGTGATATTTTTTACCTCAGGCCCATAAGATATTTCATTGGTCATTCGTTCCTTCTCTAGTGACGAGGGGGTACAACCAGTTTCTGCAAGTGTAATTGCTACGGAACACCTGAATGCAGAAATTCCCAGAGAGTTAACAGAAGTGACATCTATCCACTTTAGGTGTTGTTTTGCATTTTACATATAAAAAAGCTATCCAAGGGGGATAGCTTTTTTATATGTAATTCCGAGAAGTCTAAAGCTTCCTCCTTTAATCTTAATCATACTGGTAATTGCCTCGTAATCAGAAAAATTTTCAAGCTTTATAGAAATGCCTAACAGTGAGACAGGTAGTTAGTTCCTTGAATTAGTTGTGGTAAGAGATGTACGAATCCAATCGCCTCTGCAGATGTATACTCTATTCCTGCCACACGCTCATAGGGTCCCATGGCTTAATTCGATTGCCATATTTCTCGGATAAAAAAGCTTTCATGTCTTCCAGTTTTGTAGGAACCTCGTTCCAATTTGGAAGAGATGGCAACCCGCGTTTGCTTTTTAAGAGAATATCTACCGTAACATATAAACGTTCTGGCTGAATCCAATGAAGGAAGCGAGAAATATCGATTTCCTTAGTTAGGGACAAGGAATCAATCTCGTCATTGTAATGCTTGTTGAACTCGCTTATCACGTTCAAGAGGTAGTCTCTCTGTTCCTTCACGAAATCCAGGCCGCATATGGCGCCATGCCCTGGAACAACGATTTCAGGTTGAATGTCATCAATAATGCGATCAAGTACTTTAATCCAGTTGAGGGTTCCTTCTTCACTGTATGCCGTACAACCGTTAAACACGACATCGCCGGCGAACAGCACTTTTTCTTTTGGCATCCACAACAGCAAGTCACTGTCAGAGTGGGCCGGAGCTACATTGTAAATCATAACTTCAGTATCGCCAAGCCGTATGTTAATATCGTCCTTTAACTCTATATTCGGGTGCACCCATTCTACGCCCTCCAGGTCGAATCCTTCAAATTCCGCTGCAAAAAACTGCTCTCCCTGAGTCGATTCTGGAGAATGTTTCCCTCTTTTGATGACGCTATCCATCCAGGCTATATTTTCAGAAAGACGCTCCCTGGCCGCTTCCTTGTGCATAATAATGCAGGCTTCTTCAAACACTTTGTTCCCCCAAGTATGGTCGCTGTTATAGTGCGAGTTCACCACGTAGGCGGGAGAGCCGCCATTGCTTACTTCCTTAAAAGCCTCTCGCATTTCTTGCGCATGGAACAGATCAAAGAACGTGTCATACACCAGACCTTCGCCTTTGTTGATAAACCCAGCATTGGCCCAACTGATACCACGATACGGCGAAATACCGGCAAAGACGCCATCTGCGACTTCAAAAAATTTAACCCGAGGTTTTTGGATAATACTTTTATACTGCATAACAATTCCCCTTTACATATATGTTTATTGAGGTTAGTCACCCTATATCTTTATTATAGAGAATGGAAAACAAAAAGCAAGCGAGCACTTGCGTGCATTCATTCTATTATGTAATATGATAATAACTGAACAACACCACACTACATGGATGGAGGCGCTACAAACATGAAACTGGTAACCTTTCAAATCGAAACTTCGAAAGGAGATTTTTTGGACTTGTCATTAATGAGAAATTTGTCGTGTCTTTTGCCGCAATTATGAAAAAGCAAGGGACATTCGTTGACAGTCTGAAAAGTATGGACAGCTATCCACAACATTTGCTACTGCCGCTAAGGAGCTCATGCAATACGCTGTTAGACAGCCGCATCAATTCAATGAAAATGAAATCTGTCCAATTACAGGGGTAAAACTGCTGCCGCCGATTCCGAACCCGGCTGCACTTATTGATTTCGGGATGACGCCAAGACATCTGAGAAATGCTGGCGTAAATCTGCTGAAAAGAGAACACACATGAGCGAAAAGAGAGGAGTTTAAATAAACGTTTACGAAGATGATGAACCCCGACCCTATTGTCTATGTATAACTTGTTGTATAATGGGTTTAACATATGCAAAAGGAGTAATACAATGCATACTTCAGACAGAATCATTGAGGCCGCGACACGGCTCATAAAAAAGAATGGCTATCGGGGAGTAAGCACTAAAGCCATCGCAGCGGAAGCTACAGTCAATGAATCTACAATTTTCCGGCACTTTGGAAGCAAGCAAGGCATACTGGAAGCCATCATTGAAAGGCATTCGGATATCCCACAATTTGAGAAGCTGTTAATGGAGGAAGCGACCGATAATCCGGAAGTTGATCTGCTGAATGTAAGCCAGCAGTACCGCTTGTTTTTCCATAAAAATAAGGATATTATTTTGATTGGCATCCGCGAAAAAGGCATATTTCCTGAATTAGACAGAGTGCTGGCAGAACCACCAGTGAAGCTGCACTCTTTGCTCGTTGAATATTTTGAACGACTGCAGAAGAAAAAAATCATAGCCAGTCATGATGCGCGTCTTGCCGCCATGTCTTTTCTCTCGACGTGCTACGGCTTTCAGATGAGCGAGCTGATTCACCAGCAATATCAGTCTCACTTCGTCACCGAGGAAGAGTTCTACAAGTACATTGTCTCATCGTTCGTTAAAGCAATATTGTCTTAGTCATAAAAAGGCTGTAGCCGTTTATACGAAATCTTATTGGTATGCTTCACTTGATGAAATAAAAGAAAGTATATTCCAAAGTGTAATTAATAAAATTCAATAGATATCAAATTTTAATTATCTAGTGTATTAAAGAATTTTCTGAAGTCGAAATAAAATTACATTATAAAAACATGAGACAAATAATAACATCTTTGGTTGAAATACAGGGTAATGCATCTTATCAATTCAACGTCTATAGGTAGTTGCATTGTAGAAATAAGTTAATGTATTAAGGAACAATAAAGTCATAAAAATTATTAAAGAAAGCTGCTGTCTGTATTTAACAGTCGGCAGCTTTTTCAAAATCTGTTTTTTGAAGAAATTAAGGCGACAGTCACCAATAATAAATCTATTAAATAAAACTCCACAACAAGCTTCCCCCAAAAAAATGAAATTATTAGCAGTAAAATCAATTAAAGTATAGCTTTTTTAATCAATTTTTTTATTAAACTAACAAAAATACTTGCAATACGCATTGTAGTACTGTACAGTACTAATTATGACAAAGGTAAAATTAATGAATCAAAAACGTGTGATTGAAGTCGCTGCAACATTATTTTTAGAAAAAGGGTTTGCTTATACTAGCATGGATGAATTAGTTCGTGTAAGCAAAGTTTCAAAGTCTAATGTGTATTATCACTTTTCTAATAAGGAAGAATTGTTGGAAGGGGTCGTGGATTATTGGATTGAAATGTATCAATCTGCAATTGATGACTTACTATCTCAAAACCAATTATTAGTTGAAGATCGTATCCAACTGTTTTTAAAGCAATTATCACAAGGAGTTCAGACGAGGGAATATAAGGGGAGCTGTCCGTTTATTACGCTCTATATTCAAAGTCCAACAAATGCCACTAAAGTAAAAGAGAAAATAGGTCTTTTTTTTCAAGGATTACAAACGAAAGTTTCTCTATTACTTAAACAAGGGGTAGAGAATGGTGAATTTAGAAAGACAATTAATATTGACGAGGTTGCATCTCTTTTTATTACAAATCTTGAAGGAGCGCTATTTATTTCAGAAACACTGGAGGATGCAACTGTAATTATGAAAACAGCAGATCATTTTTTTAACTTGCTTCGATAAAAGAAGCATTTTTTTTACACCAAATTAGTACTGATTAGTACTACAAGGAGGATTTTTATGAAAACAGTATTTTTAACGGGTGGAACAGGTTTTATAGGAAAGCAATTAGTGAAGGAATTAGCCAAAGAGCATGTTAAAATTCTTCTATTAGTGAGATCGAAAAGTAAAGCAACACGCATTTATCAAGAAAGAGGCATCTTAAAAGAGGCAGTTATGCACTTTATTGAAGGTGATTTGACAAAAATAGACTTAGGTCTAAGTGCTGAAGATAAGGAGTTGGTATTGAAAACGGATGTAATTATTCACGCAGGAGGCCCCATGGATATTCAATCGACAAGCAAAGAGGCATCTTCCGTCTTTTTAAATGGCGCCAAACATATTAGTGAATTCGCTAAAAGTATTCATCAATTGAAGGGCTTGCAGCAATTTATTCATGTTGTAGGCTATATGAGTCCCTTTGATGATAAAAATAGCAAGATTGCAATTGATGTGTTTAAAGAAGGAAACAATTATTTAAAAATAAAAAATCCATATGAGAAAACAAAATTTTTAGCAGATCTTTATATCCGTCAGCAGGCCTCAGCAGTAGGTTACCCGCTGTCTGTCATTAATCCGCCAACTGTGGTCGGTAGTAGTAAAACAGGGAGTACAGAGCAGATAGCAGGATTAGGTTTGCTTGTGACAAGTATGCGAAGAGGGCTCATGCCAGTGATTCCTGGTGGTAAGGGATATAGGTTGCCACTGATTTCAAACGATGAGTTTGCGAAGTTTATTGTGCAGGTTTTCAAATTGGAGCAGCCGGCTATTCAAACATATACACTTGTTGAAGACAAAGAGAACGATCCGAACATTGCTGAATTATTAAGTGTTATGTCGGAAAGTATGAATATGAGGGCACCAAAAATCTCTGTTCCCATGCCGCTTATGAAAACAATAATGAATAGTGGCGTAAGCAAAATAACCCAAATTCCTGCTGATGGGCTGAACTTTATTACAAATCGAACATTTTCAAATGGTTCAGCGAAAAAGATTATGGGAGAAGATTGGTTTAAGGAGACAAATGTAATGAAATTTTTCCCAGCCGTAGTAGCTGATCTGGATTATCGATTGATGTATCAAAATGGTGAGCATCATCATTTATTTGAGCGAACATTATGTGACAACAATACCCTTTACCAATTACAAGGAGAGGGTAAACCATTTATTTTATTACATGGTTTATTAAGTGATGGAGAGGATTTATTTCCTTTAGGGAAAGAGCTTCATGAAAAAACGGGTCGACCTGTATGGATTATGGACCTTCCAGGTTTGGGACGTTCTCCTTTTAAACGAGAGAAAAATCTTTTAAATATCTATTTGAATGTATTGAGAAAGTTATTGGAGAAAGCTACTAGTGGTGCCCATCTAATTGGCCATTCGTTTGGTGCGTATATTCTGCTGAAAGCATTAGAACAAAAGTACATAGATAAGAAGTATACAATTACTTTACTTCAGCCACCTGTTGCTAAAAAAAATGCTAAATCGATAAATGTTCCTCAATTTATGAACAAATGGACATTGAAATTGGCAACTACTAATTTGATAGAGCGTTATTTATTAAGTAATGGTTTATTTGAAAGTACGGAGAGCATCCCTGAACATTATATTGAGAAACTAAGTAACAGTTTTACTTCTCCTAGAATTTTAAATACTACGGTTCAGCTTAATAGTTTACTATTGAAAAACGTTCAAGGTGATTTCAATGAAGTAACAAAGGTTAATCTTCACATTATTTGGGGGGATTATGACAGAGGCTATTCGGCTCCTTCACATCTTGGTAAGATTGATTTTGTTCCATATGGTCATCATTTTCCTCTTAACCATCCAAGTGAAACGGCTAATCTGATAATAAAATAGGAATACTAGTAGATGAACGAGTGGGATTAATGAAATAAAGTCGTCCTGTTGAAAACTAATGTTTAGTATCCTTTACAGGTAGAAGTGAAAATTGCTGATAGAATACAGTCGAAAAAGTATACACCTAACCAGTTGTCGGAATTTATTTGACGACTGGTTATTTAGTATTGTTCTGCAGAAGAATTGTACTTTTTCTTTTTGGGGGATTTTATAGTGTATGAAATCTGTCATTTATCAGTGTATATTTTGGAAAAATCTGATAAAATAATGTTCATGAGAAGGAGGCGGTATATTATGAAAATCGCGAACAAATTTAACGGGGTGCATCTTTTTTAAGGGATGAGCGTATAAATCATCTTTAAACACTGAAGGGAAATTAGTGATTATTAGAGACTATGAGTTAATGATAAGACTGGTTGGGTAAGATGCCGAACACTTGCGTTTTTACGATAATTGGTACTAATCAATAGATTAATTAATGGAAAAATATTCAATAGAAAAAATTTAATACATATAGGAGGGTCGCTCATGGATAAAAATGAATTAATATCACTATTCCACAAAGAACTTCGACAAGAGGCTCACGTACAAGGTTACATAAGAGAGGAAACAGAGCATGTCGTGCGCCACATTTCACAGTTTGGTGAAAAAGGGTTCATTATCTCATCTAATGTAACCGAAGGCAATGTAAGAGAAATTATTAAGAACGAGTTAAACTATTTTAGTAACTTTGAGCAGGATTTTGAGTGGAAAGTGTATAGCTACGACAAGCCTGATAGTTTAAAAGATATTCTTAAACAAGAAGGATTCACAATAGAGGATCCTGAAGCACTAATGGTCCTGAAGTTAGATAATCAGCATCCCTTGCTTATTCATGACCAACACATCGACATTAAGGAAATAACGGATGAACAAGGTATTCAAGACATTATTGTTCTAGAAGATACCATCTGGAATGCATCGCACGCTGAGCTGGGAGAAAGACTTTGGAGAGATAAACAGAATAATCCTGACTCCCTATACCTTTATGGAATTTATGAAGATGGTCTGCTTATAAGTGCTGCTTGGATGTACTTAGAGAAAAACTCCTCCTTTGCTAGCTTATGGGGAGGTTCAACGCTACCGTTGTCCCGAGGAAAAGGTTATTATACAGCACTTTTAGCTACTCGAGCAAAAAAGGCTTATGAAAATGGGCATCCTTTCCTTACTGTTGACGCCAGTCCAATGAGTAGACCTATCCTAGAAAAGTGTGGTTTTCTATGTCTTGCATACTCTTATGGCTGCCAATCACCTTCTACTAAGTAGTAGAGCCAAATAGAAGCCCATGTTTTATTCCGTTAAAGGGCGCTATTATTGAACAACATAGCTGGAAAATAATCAAACTTTTAAGGATTGAGGGATATTTTTAATCAATCTTTATTCCAAAACTACAGTAATATCGATAAAAGGATAAACAAATCCTAATTCCGATGGATTGTTTAACGGAGTTGAAAAAAGAAATTTTCAAATATTGTCACGATAAAGACGGGCGCAGAACTTACACGCTTATAAATTATGCTACGTTCGTGGAGCTTGCTGGAGAAATCAAATAGATAGCTAATCAACAGCTTGTTGATATGAAAAGAAATCACTAAAATGGTTTCTTTTTTCTATAGCGAGATAATCCTTATGCTTCTTCACTAAACATGAAGATAAAAAACCAAATGGCTTTCATAATCCTGATTATTGACATTTATCCAAATAAATTATTGCGTTTTTTTCATTGTTTCGCCCTTTCATAACATCTATAATAACTCTGTAAATGATAATCATTTTCAATTAAGGGTAAATCGGAAAGGGGTAACAAATATGAAGCAGTATATAGAAAAACGAATTATGCTATGGGGGAGTTTCCTCCTGTTGCTATTGGTATTGGTGGCATGTAGTTCTATTAGCAACACATCTGATGCGCAGGAAAAGGAAAACGAGAAAACAGCTCAATCTGATGTGCAAACAGAGAAAAGTGAGACAACTGTTCCATATACAACGATTACAGGTGAACAGATTGAAATACCTGCAGATCCAAAACGAGTCGTTTATATTGGTCAGACAGTTGGTGATTTCTTGGCGATGGATATTCCGGTTGTTGGTAATAATCTTCCCAAAGATTCTCCAAGTTACTATGAAGGCAAACTTGAAGGAATCGTGGATATTGGAAACCCTGCTGACTTAGAGACGATTCTGACTTTAAAACCTGATCTTATTATTAATGGCTATTACAAGGCGGATCCAAATCTTAACGAAGAATTGTCAAAAATTGCTACTACGATTCCTTTTAACCCTGCTCTTCCTTATACAGAACGAGTAAAAGAGATGGGGAATATCCTAGGTAAGCAGGAAGAAGTAGCTCAATTGCTTGCTACGTATGAAACAAAATCTAAAGAAATGTTTGACAAGTTTCATTTAACAGAAAGAGAGACCGCAACAGTTTTCTATCAGCTAGGTAAGACGCTTTATGTTATGGGGGATCGTAGCCTAGGTGCTATTATTTATGGAAAAAATGGCTTTGCCGTCCCATCAGCAGTACAAAAAAATATTATTGATGTAGAAGGGGTATCTTTCCTTGAGGTTTCCGAAGAGGTGCTTCCTGAGTTTGCTGGTGATCATTTGTTTGTAATTGTACAAGAGGATAGTGAAAGTGAAGCAGAAGCTGATCGGCTGCTACAAAGCCCGATATGGGGAACTTTGCCTGCGGTCAAAAAGGGAACAGTTTATGTTGTTCCTAATGAATGGAATACAGATAATTTATTAGCTTTGGAGCAATTATTCCAAAAGCTACCAGAGTGGATACGCAAACAGTAAAAATTGTATCCGTCCCATCAATTTTTAAACGGCTAGTATGCTAAATAGCACATATTCGAACAATAGTTGATAGTGGGTCATTCTATGTTACAATAACGATAATGATAATCATTTTCAATAGTTGGAGAGTTGCTTATGAATCTGGCATCCTTATATATTAGACTACAACACTTTGACCGATTTCAAGTTGATCGAATCATGTCAGCTAATAGCCATAAAGAGGGAATAAATAATTATGAAACAAATGTATGCACATTATTGATAGCTCTCAGTCATGACATACGACTGTATGTAGACAAAATGGCAATCGATCTACGACAAGGAAGCTGCGCTCTCATTTTACCTGTACAAAGCTACACGGTAGAGTCAAGTAATAAAGAGGCACAGCTTGCTCGCTTTACCTTTGAAACCTTTGAAGTAGAAGGAATCACTTTGAACCGAATTGCTCATCCACCCTTGCTTTATGGTTATCCCTATCATCTGTTATTTTCTCAAGTCAAGCAGGTATTAGGAAATGAAGCAATGATAAATAATCGATTTTAGTTCCATGGCCATGCTGCAAGGTAAACTTCAGCAATTACTAGCTATGATGGTTCAGTTAGATGAACAAGCTAACCAGCTACAGAACGAAGAAAAGACACAATTGGTTCAACAAACTGTACAGTACATAGAACAGCATTATGATGAGGATTTGACAGTTGAACAATTAGCTACCATGGCTGGAATGGTAAGATGGCAATATAGTCAAAAGTTTAAAATATTGACCGGTAAAAAACCGACTGACTATTTGACTCAGGTACGTATAAATCAGGCAAAAAAACTTCTAAGTAATTCCACAGAGCCATTGAGAAAAATAGCTCGACAAATTGGGTTTAAGGATGAATATTATTTTAGTCGATGCTTTCATAAATTAACTGGAAACACCCCACGTGAATATACAAACAGTCATCTTTATACTCCAGAAAGAACAGTTATTGATTCGTTTGGTAGAAAGATTCATGTTCCTAAAGATGTAACACGTATTGTGACTGATGGCAAATTTACACTTGGGGAATTGCTTGTTCTAGGTATACCCCCTATAGGAGCGGCCATCTCAATAATGAAAGATAACGTGGTTTATCACAATCAATTAAGGAACATTCATAGTATCGGGCATTGGGTAGATCCGGATAAAATAGCACAGCTGCAGCCAGAGTTATTATTGCTTAGCTATTTTCATCCTGAACATGACTTGCAGAAACTAGATGCGATTGCTCCTACTATTATACTGAATAGCAAGTTTAGTCTATTTGAGCGGTTACGATATATCGCTAAACTATTTGGACGGTGTAAAGCGGCGGAGAAGTGGATTACAACATATGAGAACAAAGTAAGATTAGTACGTAGGCAATTAGCAGATGTTTATGTTGCTGGGGAGACGGCTACTGTTTATCTCAAGTTAGAAACTAAATATTATGTTATGTGTCAGACTGGATTGGCTGCCAGCTTGTATGAATCACTTGGCTTTCGTCCTACTCTCAAGGTAATGCAGCTAATCGAGCAAGGTCAAGCATGGATAGAAATTCAGCAGCATCAAATAAATCACTATGCTGGAGAGCGTAATTGTATCTTGGCTTCCCCCCAAGATTTACTAACCATTACTCACTGTCCACAAATCGCCACGTTAATCGAGCTAGCCCCTGGTAAGACTCATTTTATAGATTTTACATGGAATCATTGTGATCCCATTACACGTGAACGGTTGTTAGAGGTAATACCGTCTATTTTTAAGAAGAAAGTTATTCAATAATCAAAAAGTAAAACTCGATCCATTAGCTGGATCGAGTTATTACCATTAATCGTATTTCTGTTGAGACTGTTAGGGTGACGTCCAAGCTCTCCTCCTCGTATAAATACCTTGGTCACTACTTTCTTATTATTAAAAGCTTCCTATAATTTATCGTTCAAAAGGGAATTATTCGTTCAAATAATACTAATTATCGTTTAAGCTGGATTCTCCTTAAGACGAATAAAATATTCATCGTCACAATTAATTGCACTTCCAATTGTCAGACAATAATTTAATCTAAGCCAACAGATGTAGCAGAGAAGCGCTAGAAGAGTTAGGTGTAAAGGTAATAAGGGGCAAGGATTGTAACGCAGAAGTTAAATTTAATGGCAATCACTATTTTTTCATATCGGAAATAATTGAAGTGGATTTTGGAACTGGGTCTTTATTCTTTATCTGAGAATAGAAATTATAAAAGGGGTCACTGAGTTAAACTGACCCTGAATGAGGGAAGATATGACGGTCAACCAAAATCTGATTGACGAGATTTCTAATAGGGAGCTTGCTACTAAGGATTTGGTCTTGCCTTTTTTTGAATTAAAAAATAATAAGTTAGATTTTTTTTGTGACATTCGTGTAACAAACCGATATTACACTAGGTATGGAGGTGTGTTACATGAAAAAAATTCTATCAATCATGTTAATTGCTGCACTATTAACAAGCGTTCTTACGGGATGCAAGAAAGAAAAAATGAATACAGGTATAGAGAGTAAGCCACAAATAAATAATTTAGACTTTAACTTTAGTGTGAATCCTGAGACATTTGCGCTTGAGGTGGAATCCAATGGAATTACTGAGAAATTATCTGAACCATTGGAGAAAATGAAAGTGTCAAATTTAAAAGACAGTGGAGATAACATTAGCTGGACCTATTCAGAACAGGGAATTAAGGTTGATATCGAAAAAAAAGATAAGTATGTTGATGTAACCATAAAATCCAGCAAGGATGAAGACAACATGTTTGCATGGCCAAAAGTGAAAGGTGACGGATATATGCTCCCATTAAATCAAGGGAAGTATATTCCAAGCGATGATTCAATTTGGAAAAATTACTTAAGTGAAGAAAAAATGAAGGTAATTGAGGCTTTATCTATGCAATTTTTTGCAGTTGATAAAAGTGGGTATTCACTAGTATATATAATTAAAAACCCTTATAATAGTGAAATTGTTTATCATACAGAAAACGATATTGAGTTTACTTTTAATCATGAGTTTCCAACTATAAATAAAGAGAAGGAATATGGTTTCAGAATATATATAACGAAAAAAAATCCAGTAGATGTTGCAAAAACCTATAAAAATTATTTGATTGAACAGGGGGACTTCAAAAGCTTGGCGGATAAGGCTAAAGAAAATAGTAATATTGAAAAGCTTTATGGAGCACCTCATGCTTATTTTTGGGACAGAACTGTGATTTCAGAAGAAAATATTAAATGGGCAAAGCTGAGAGACATTTTTCCCGAAAAACTGAAATTATGGATTCAGAGGCTATTAACTACTAATGTTGAGGATGGATCAGAGCTTTCATCAGCTTTTGAAGAGTTAAAAAGCTTAGATTATGTAGATAAATACAATAAGAAAAGAATAATAAAATCCTTAAGTGCAGTAATGCAACTAAATGAATTCTATAATCCGGAAGTATTTACTGAAATAGATAAAGATACTCAGAGGCTGTTAAACAAAGGAATAGAAAAATTAAATCCCGTTGAATTAATTGACCTAAATAAGAGATTATTAAAAAGCATACTTGGAGATGTAGTTGACCCAATAAAGAAGTGGGCAGATGCTAATACTGTAGATGTGATAAAGGACATGAAGGATTCTGGGCTAGAACATATGTGGATCGGCTTGGATGATTGGCAGGAAGGCTTCATTAAACCTGAGTTAGTAAAAGATGCAGAAGAATTCGGCTATCTATTTGGTACCTATGATTCATATCATTCAATCCATGAACCAGGTAAAGAGAAGTGGGAAACTGCTAAGTTTAAGAATGCTTTACTTTACGAGAATGCAACTGTAACAAATAAAAATGGAGAAAAGATTGAAGGATTCCAAGGTGCAGGTAGAAAGTTGAATCCAACGCTTGCAATGCCTAGTGTAAAAGAAAGAGTAACTTCGATTTTAAATACCGGCTTAGCATTTAACTCATGGTTTTTAGACACAGATGGCACTGGAGAAATCTTCGATGACTATTCGCCAGAACATATTACTACTGAAAAGGAAGATATCCAGGCTAGGATTAAGAGAATGGAGTATCTGCAAAAAGAATGGGATATGGTAGTAGGAACTGAGGGCGGAAATGATTTTGCTAGCAAATCGATTGCCTTTGCACATGGAATAGAAACGCCATCATTTTCTTGGATGGACGAGGATATGGCAAAAAACAAACAAAGTGAGTATTACGTAGGGAGATACTATTCGAGCAATGGTGGAGTTCCCGAAATGTTTTCTAAACAAATACCACTAAAGGATAAGTACAAGAAGTTATTTTTGGATTCAAACTACACGATCCCATTGTATAAGTTGGTTTACAACGATTCAGTGATCACAACTCATTGGTGGGGATGGGGAACCTTAAAATTTAAAGACGAAATAACAAATAGAATGTTGTATGAGATACTTTATAATGTTCCTCCTTTATATCATATAGATAAACACGAGTGGGAAAAACATAAAGAAACAATTGTAAGGCATTCAAAGGTATGGTCAAATTTTAGCAAAAAAGCAATAACGAAAGAAATGACAGATTTTAAAATTATATCAGATGATAGACTCGTTCAAATGACGGAATATGGTGAAGCATTAAGAGTAGTCGCAAATTTTTCAGAAGATGAATGTAACTATCAAGGCAAGACAATACCAGGAAAATCGGTGTTAATTATTGATGGAAATAGTAATACTATCTATTCACCGGAAAAATAAGCGTGAAATTCGCAATAGTATATCTGCTAATAATTTCCCTTGAGATAATCTTCAGAGAGGCTAAATCTGAACGCTAAGGAATAAGTTTACAAGAAGAATAGAAGTAGCTTATCCATTGTGGGGGTTCATTGAAAAAAGGATTAAAAAAGTAATTATTACGTATGCTGCAGTTAGCGTAAAAATATTAGAGAAAACGTGAAGTTTACGTTTTAAAATGTACTCTATAAGATAGACACTTTCAAAGAGGTCATCTTATAGGGTACATTTTGTTTATGTTGTAGAAGAAACGCTGAAGTATGAACTTTCTCACAGCAAGAGCTTCGTTGGCTATTTGTACGACTATCGATTCATCAGCCAAAGGCAATTGTGAAATCTGCATAAGGTGTCTTTAAACAGGTTTATTATTAATGATGCCATTATCCATATATAATCGATTTGACGAATGTTAATCCGAAGTAAGAAGAGGTGGAGTCAGATTTATGCGGATACAACGATAAGGACAACATATCCAAACCACGCTTTTTGATGTATTTTTACTTCACTTACGTGGCAGAATAATGAAAAATTAGTTAATATTAAAAATAAATATTTTTGTAAAGAAAAGGGGAAAAATTTATGTTTTCTAATGAAGAAAGAGAGTCTATTTATAAAGTTATTTATAATAGGAGAGATATTCGAAGTTTTTTATCAACTCCTATCCCTGAAAACATTATACATAGAATATTAAATGCAGCTCATCATGCACCTTCAGTAGGATTTATGCAACCTTGGAACTTTATTTTGATTTCCACTGACGAAATTAAAGAAAAATTGGCCTGGGCAGCAGAAAAAGAAAGCAGAGCATTAGCTGTTCATTATGATGGGGAGAAAAAAATGAAATTCCTTGATTTAAAAATTGAGGGTTTAAAAGAAGCTCCTATAACTATTTGTGTTACATGTGACCCTACAAGAGGAGGTTCCCATGTATTAGGACGAAATTCAATTCCTGAAACAGATATATTATCTACAGCTTGTGCTATTCAAAATATGTGGTTAGCTGCTTGTGCTGAAGGACTTGGAATGGGGTGGGTAAGTTTTTATAAAAAAAATGATATTAGAGACATTTTAGAAATACCACCACACATCGATCCCATTGCTCTTATATCAATCGGTTATACTGAAAATTACCCAGAAAAGCCCATTTTAGAGTTAGCTAATTGGGAAAAAAGGCGTTCTTTAGAACATCTTATTTTTGAAAATAAATGGGGACAAAACTAAAAACTTCTTAATCTATCAGGGTGCGTTATGGGTAGTTTTGAAACACAAAGAAAGCTAAAGCTTCCTTAAAGATTGTAAAGCAATGTACTTAAAGTAACGGAGGCTTTATTGAAACAAGGATTTATAACTTATACATAAATAACCCTAATAACGTTTATCGAATTTTTATTAATTCAAAATAATTATTGTTTACATAATATAAATACCTGAGTCACAACTTTAAAATTATCGGAGGCTTCTCATAATTTATCGTTCAAAAGGGGATTATTCGTTTAAATAATGTTAATGATCGTTTAATGTAGATTTGGCCAATATTCATAAAAATTATTCTAAGAGAGATGAACTTAGCTTGTTGTTACAGAATCACGATTAAAGTTCATAAGAAAATATATATTGAGATTCTAAAGCGGGAATACTTGAAGAGTCGAACATACAAATTTGTATGTTCGACTCTTTTTACACATTATATAGAACCTATGGATAATTTTTTTATATTGTTGAATTGACTGATAAAAGTTTACTAAAGGATTGAAAGTAGCGACAAGTAATAAATTTGATACTCTGAATTTTTAAAAAGTATTTAAAAAAGGTGTTGATTATGATCTTGCAAAATCTAATAAAAGACAAAAGCGAAGCAGCCTAGATTCATGTAAATAAATTTAAACAAGTGTTAATGAAGACTTTAAAGAAAAAAATAAAAAGGTCACTTGGGATAGGAGTGACCCTAAGTAACAAGAATCGGAGGTGTAAGGCTAAAATAGCTTTACTATCAATATGCAGTGATGACGTAGTTTGTATAGTTCATAGCCTGAGTAATAGATTTAAAAATAAAAATGCTCTGATATGATTCATAATTAACTTACCAAAATTTAAAGAATGACTTATTTTAATTTTTTATAAATTTAATCCAAATCTCTTAATGCAATGAAAATACCTTCCAATTGTTTTCCTTTGTCTGTTAACGTATATTCCACACGAGGGGGAACCTCCGGGAATACCTTTTTATTCAATATCCCATGATCTTCTAGTGTCTTAAGACGGAGTGAAAGTGTTTTCGGGCTAATTCCATTCATTGATTTCAATAGGTCACTGAATCGCATTGTTCCTTCTATAAGCAGATCGTGAATAATTAAAAAAGTCCATTTAGTCCCAATCACGTTGAGCGTTTTAGCAATGGGGCAAGTCTCATCTGGTGCTCCTTTGGTTAATATTACTGGCTCAATAACACTCATATGGAACATCCTCCTGAAAATTTTTTTGTTTAATTCACCTTATCATTTCACAATAGTATACTTTCAGAAACTTAATGAAATAAATATCACTACTTCCATAAATAAAGTTACTATATTTATAATATCGTTGTACTTATAATTTCATCCCTTATTGAGGAGGTGACTAAAATTATTGCAAGAAATCAACGAAACAAACTACCGTTTGCTCTCATTGCTATATAAATCAATGGTTTGCTATTGATACATAATCATGAGTATTCTTCCGGATGAAGCAAACGATTTGAATTTTACTAAGTGCAGTAGGGTTATCAACTACACGCTAGGCAGTTTTTTTAGAAATCATATAATTGAAGGAGCTAGATAAAGATGAAAAATATACTTATAATTAACGGTCATCAGAAGTATAGTTCAGCAGAGGGTAATTTAAACCAAACATTGATGAACAAAATGGTCAGTTTTTTAAGTGAAAAAAACAATGTAAAAACAACAATTATTCAAAAAGGATATAAAATCGAAGAAGAACAACAAAAATTTATATGGGCTGATATTGTCATTTACCAAACACCTATCTATTGGTTCAGTGTCCCCGGCTTATTGAAGTCGTATATGGATGAAGTATATGCTTATGGTTTATTTTTTAGGGGTGCTGATCAGTATGGAAAAGGCGGGTTGATGACTGAAAAGAAATATATGTTTTCGACTACCTGGAATGCTCCTGAAAAAGCATTTAACGATCCAAGTCAATTTTTTGAAGGGAGCAACCTAGAAGATGCATTAAGTCATTTACATCGTATACATAAATTTCTCGGAATGAAACCTTTAAAGAGTTTCTCTTGTTATGATGTAGTCAAAAATCCGAAAGTTGAAAAGTTTGTATCCGAACTTGATTTACATCTGCAAGAGGTATTGAATTTTTAATCTATTAAGTAAACGTATAAGGGGAGAAAAACATGTTAAAAGATAAAAAAGTTGTAATGATCGGTGGAAGCTCTGGGATTGGTTTGGAATCAGCTAAACAGCTAATAGCTCATGGTGCAGAAGTAATCATTGCCAGCCGTTCCGAAGATAAATTACGGAATGCAAAAGAGCAACTAGGAGATAGAGCAACGGCTTATACTCTAGATACAACGCAAGAACAGCAAGTCCAGTCTTTCTTTGAAAAGATCGGCCAGTTCGATCATCTTGTGGTAAGCGCTGCAGAAACATCCGGTGGGTCATTCCTCCAAACGGATACAGCACTAGCCCGAAAACTGTTTGAAAACAAATTCTGGGGACAATATTATGCAGCGAAATACGGTGCTTCCAAAATTTTACCAAATGGTTCAATCACTTTGTTCTCTGGGGTTGTAGCCTACAAGTCTATGGTTGGCTCAGCAATTCTAGGTGCAGTCAATGCGGCTATTTCGAATCTAGGCCAGACTTTGGCTTTAGAACTTGCTCCGATCCGAGTAAACATCGTTTCACCTGGAATAATTGATACACCTTCCCGTAGCAAAATGGCAGAAGAAGCACGTAATAACTTCTATAATGCAGTTGAAAACAAACTCCCTGTGAAACGAATAGGAAGAGCTGAAGATGTTGCACAAAGCGTACTATACTTGCTAGAAAATAGTTTCGTGACTGGAACCGTTCTTCATGTAGAAGGCGGTCACATTTTAACGTAAGCCAGCAGCTGAAGAACATATATCCACTAAACAAGAAAAAACGCTATTCTTTTTGTATAACTATACGAAAGGATGTTGTTTTTTTAATCTTCCCATCTCTATTGGGCTTAAAAGGCACTCTAACACGTTTTCCTTATTTTGTTGTAACATCAGTTATGCAGTGTAAAGTCGGTAGGTGGGAAGCCTGCCTTTTTCAATACATCTTTAAAGTTGACATGTAAACCCCGCGGATCGAATGCTTTACGATTTTTATTAAGAAAAACAGGTTCTGATGGATAAATTTGATAGGATCTTAAAGAGGCTTTATAGGATGCCAGAAGCGGTATTAAGTGTGGATGAAGGGGCAATATCCGTTCTTTTTTTCCTTTTCCATCAATTCGAATCGTTTCATTTACCAGATCAACTTGTTCCCATGTTAATGAAACAAGTTCAGAATGTCTTAGACCTGTTGTTGCTAATAATTTAAACATGAGCTCATTATGCTTTGAAAAACGTGATTGGGCGCGAACTCGTAACCGTATTAACTGAGTAATTTTTTTCAATCTCAATATACAAAACAAAGTCATCAATGGCAGCATGTAGTTGCAAGTATAAAACCTCCAGATATCGTATTAAACAATAATTATTATCCGTACAAAATCATCCCATTATCGTAAAAAAGGAGAGTTATCGTTCACATGAAAATTATAAGGAACTTTAGAATTACAAGTCGAAAAGTACAGATATTATGGGTAGTTGACGAATCCAAGCCCTCCTCCACGCCAAATAATTTTAGTTTACATAATATAAATTATAGGAAGTTATGTATCAATTAAGAGTATACTAATAATAGTGAGATGAAATTTGTACATAGACATCAAAGTCTAAACTTAACGATTATTTTAATATCGAATTATTATAATTAACTTTTGTATATTTTAGGCTTTCATTCACGATTTTCTAATTGGAATAAAGTTTGATTAAAAGTTTGTTGCAAACGTTGATTTTATAAAAATAGAAGAAACCCATTCATTTTGATCAAACTTTTATCAAAATGAATGGGTTTTATTTAAATGCGAAATCCATCATTGGGATATTAATTTATTTAAGAAACAATTTTTCTCTCTTTCTTTACGAACAAATTCACATGTCCAAAAACCTAAAAATGAATTTAAGCTTCTGTATATTGTCCAATCTTTCTGAATTTCTCATAGCGATCTTCAATTAATTGTTCGCCATTTAGGGAATTCAATGCTTTTAGTGTGACGCTTATACATTCTTTTATATAAAATGCTTGCTTCACAACATTGTGGTGTGCTCCACCCGTTATTTCAGGGATTATTCCATCAATAACGTCAAGCTCTTTTAAGTCAGGTGCTGTTATCCGCATTGCTTCTGCAGCTTGCTTCCCTAGGCTACCATCTCGCCATAAGATCGATGCAGCCCCTTCAGGCGAGATAACCGAATACGTTGAGTTCTCTAACATAAAGACGCGATTAGCTACCCCTAATGCAATTGCACCCCCACTTCCGCCTTCCCCAATAACAATGCTAATAACTGGTACTGTTAGAATCGCCATTTCTGAGAGAGTTCTAGCAATGGCTTCACTTGGGCCGCGTTCCTCGGCTGCCTTACCCGGATAGGCTCCTTTTGTATCAATAAAACAAATAATTGGGCGCTTAAATTTCTCAGCTTGCTTCATTAAGCGTAATGCTTTACGATATCCTTCAGGGTGTGGCATACCAAAATTTCGTCGAATATTTTCTTTAGTTGATTTTCCGCGCTGATGTCCAACAATTGTTACGGGCTGTCCTTCAAAGAGAGCAATTCCTCCAAGAATAGCTGCATCATCACCAAATTTACGATCTCCATGTAACTCAATAAAGTTTTCACACATAGCTTCTATATATTGTAAAGTTGTTGGTCGTTCTGGATGTCTAGCAACCTGTACACGATCCCATGGCTTCATATTGGCATAAATAGATTGTTCTAGCTGTGTTAGACGTGTTTCAAGCCTTTCGATTTCGCCTGTCATGTCTACATTTGCCTCTGTAGCAATCGTTTTTAATTCATCAATTTTTTCTCGTAATTGTACTACTGGTTCTTCAAAAGCAAAATTTTTAGACATGTTGCACACCGCCTTTTGTATGCATTTTTACAAGCATTGCTACTTGGTTTCGTAAATCCTTCCTATGGAAAACTGCATCAAGCTGACCATGCGCTAGTAAGAACTCTGACTTTTGGAAATCATTTGGTAATTTTTCTCTTAATGTTTCTTCGATTACACGGCGACCAGCAAAGCCAATTAATGCTTGCGGTTCTGCAATATTTATATCTCCAACAGAAGCAAAGCTTGCTGAAACGCCACCGTATGTAGGGTGCGTCATGATCGAAATAAATAATAGTCCTTCTTCACTATGACGTTTTAATGCCACACTCGTTTTTACCATTTGCATTAATGATAGAATACCTTCTTGCATGCGCGCTCCACCACTAGCAGTAAAGATAATAACAGGTACACGTAATTCAATAGCTTTTTCAACGGCACGTGTGATTTTTTCTCCTACAACGGAGCCCATTGAGCCCATACGGAAATGAGAATCCATAATTGCTACAACAATTTCTTCTCCATCAAGAGTACCTACCCCAGTCAGTACAGCTTCGCTTAATCCCGTTTGTTGTTTAGCCACTGAAATTTTTTCTACATAATCAGGGAAATTAAGTGGATTACTTGTTTGTAAATGATCATCCATTGAAACAAATGAACCTTCATCTATGAAATATGCTACGCGCTCCTGTGCAGTCATTTTGAAATGATGGTCGCATTTTGTACACACTTTATGATTTTTTTCTAATTCCTTTGTTAACTGAATGTGACGGCATTCTGGACATTTTGTCATAAGTCCTTCTGGAAATCCCTTTTCCTGTCCGTCCTCATTCTTTTTACTAAATAAGCTACGTATTGCCATGTTTTACTCCTCCTATGTTTGTCTAAATGCCTTGTTCAGCATTTATGTTCGTAAGCTTGTAATGCTTCTTTTTCATAGCCAAGCTGCATCGATTTCAACATAGTTTGAATGATTAATTTCTCTTCTTCTGTTGAGTTTCGATTTAAACGTCACCGGCATTAACTGCTAATTGAAACCAGACTTTAAGTAAAAAACGATTTCTGACGTGATGACTATTTCTCGTAAAACATGCAGACAATTAATCGTACCTCTATCTCTAGCTTACAAAAAACTGTCCCACATAGGTAGTGTTCGCAGAGTCACTGTACAACTTATAACGCGAATGGCTTCCATTTCATGAATTTGTCGCGTTAATTCGACATCCTTTTTTTGATTTTTCATCTTCTAATATAAACATCGACAATTTTTCTACGAGCGGATGCTTTTGTGTAGAAGCTAGAAACGTACCTACCCCATGTCTCGTTTCAATAAGACCTAACAACTCTAAACTTCGCAATGCCTCTCCCACAGAGGATTGCCCGACACCCAGACGTTCTGAAAGGACTCATTCGAAAGGTTCCTTTTCACCAGCCTGTGTTTTTTCATTTTAATAAGTTGTCGTAATTGTTGGACGACATCTAAAAACACTTTCTTTTGTTCGTTTTTTATCCATACGATCAACTCCTGGGTCAATCTATTCGCCTTGGAATAATTATCGCTGTCGCTTTCCTTTCGCGCAGATAAACAATCCATCCTAAGGCTTTATCTTCATTCAATAGGTGTTTGGATACCTACTATAAAGAAACAAAATCCACCACCTCCAGATGGTGGCGTCTCTTACTGAATGAATTCAAAAGTGGTCTGGCCACTTTTGAATTGGCTTTATCTTACAAAATAATTATTTAAAAGTAAAGAAGAAACTGTATAAAAATTTTTGTAATTTCTAAAATTACTTCAATTTCATATTCTTTTCGTCGTTTGTGCATGTACTTTCACTTGAGGTCTACCAAAGCGCTTTTCAAGCGTTCTCTCACTGTAAAGCAATTCATCTTCTAATAACAGCTCTTGAACAAGATGAGAAACTTTCTGGAATAAGGTTGCAGATACTCTTCCAAACTCATCCTGAAGCTAATAAAGGCCATTTGTAAACGGCGTCTTACAAGGAAAGCACGTACCTGGCATCGTTCGGACGTGGCCCACTGAGCCAATATCCAGGGTTATTAATCGTAACTTTTTATAATTGTCGCCACTTTACTAAATCAAGAGTTTCAGTATAGGTGTATATATCGCGAAAAAAACCAATAAATATGAACAAACTATCCGTATTAAAAAACAAGCAGGGTTAAAAACCTAGCTTGTTTGAAAATAATTTTCATATAAAAAATCCATATAAGTATCTTTTGTAAGATTAAAAATAATTACCTGTCTTTGTATTATTTCCAACTAAAGCTATTTAGAGAGTTTTTTTACAACTAACCGCTCTCACTTTTTGCAGCTCATTATATAAGCAGGTGGGAAATTTCTAATTTCTCTATTAATATCAATTTTAGAAAAATAGCTTTCTAGAAATGTTAATTTAAATTTGGTGTATTGAAACGTTATAAAGAGCCCATCTTCTTTAAGGACTTTTAAAGAGTTTCGTAATATATTACTTGATACATTTTTAGGCAAACTTGCAAATGGTAACCCTGAAATTATATAGTCTGCGTAAGGTATATCGTTTTCGATTAAAATATCTTCAATATACTCAGCAGAACTATCTATAATTACAAAGTTTTTTTCTTTTATATATCTTGCTTTTAATAATGTGTAAAATTCTTTATTATTTTCTACTAAAACAACTTTAGTTGTTTGTTTCCTCTTTTTTAGAATATTCTCTGTGAATACTCCGGTACCTGGGCCAAACTCAACTATATATTCTGCTTGTTCAAAATCGATTTCTTTAACCATTTTTTTACTAAGATACTTGGAACTTGGAAGAATTGCTCCCACTGATCTAGGGTTAAACATATATTGAAAAATAAAAGATAGGTTTTTCATGATAACACTCCATTGCGTTAAAGTTATTTCTACTTAAAATCTAAACTTAAAACCTTAAGTAGTTATCATGAAATTCCTTAAGAATTCTTAAGAAAAAGGGTCTTGGAATTTATATATTCCAAGACCCTTTTATTTTTTTAAAGGATATTCGACAGTAATACTCAAAAACCCATTATCATATTCTGCATAAATTTTCCCATTGTGTAATTCCACAATCCTTTTAGAAATGGCCAGTCCTAAACCTCCCCCTTGATTACTTACGCGAGCCTTATCTCCAGTATAAAACCGCTCGAATAAACTATTTAAATCTTTACTCGGCTTTTCTTCAACCTGATTCATAATTTTAAAAATTACGTAATTTCCCTTTGCCTGTAGAGATATTTGTAATTCTGAGGGCTTCATACTAAATTTTATTGCATTTGTGAAAAGATTTTCATAAACCCTTACTACCTGTTCTATATCAATGAGTACAGGAGCTTTCACTTCAATTGACTTTATAACATTTAATTTTTCTTTTTCAAAAATGGGGATATACTCTCCTACGATTTGTTGTAACAAATCACTCATGTCTAATTCACATAAATTCAGATTTATATTTGGATTCGATAAACGAGTATATTCAAACAATTCATCAATTAATAATTTGAGTCTCTGTGACTTTAAATAGGTTATCTCTAAATACTCTTTATATTTTTCGCTATCACTGTAGTTCCCTTTTTTCAATAAATCTAAATACCCGATTAATGATGTCAAGGGTGTTCTTAGATCATGAGAGACATTTGTTATGAGTTCATTCTTTCCTTTTTCTATTTCTCTTTCATGCTGGAATTGGTTTTCTAATTCATTTGACATAAAATTAATATTTTGTGCAAGTAAGGTTAACTCATCTTTCCCCATTATATTAATGTTAAACCCTAGGTTTCCATTAGCAATTTGTTGTACACTATCAGAAATATGCTTTAAATATTTTAGTTTATTTCTTATCAAAAATAAAAAACAAGCTATAAACGAAAAAATTATAACTAGAAATTGGAATGTAATAAAAATACTTGCATTAGTAGTGTTCATTTCTATATTTTTATAAGTTATATAGTATAAAAATAATTGCGATGTAAGTAAAGAAATAAACAATGAAAAGAATAAACTGATTGCAAATGAACTTAGTAATCTGACAGTAAGTTTGTTCCTAAGCTTAATGTTTTTCATATCTTATATCCCACACCCCAAACGGTTTTAATATATATTGGATGTTTAGGATCTTGTTCTATCTTTTCCCTTATATTAGTGATATGAACCATAACCGTGTTGTCTGACTTAAAATAATCTTCTTTCCATACAGCTTCATATATTTTTTGAATGCTGAGTACAATACCTTTGTTGTATGCTAGAAGTTCTAAAATATCAAATTCTTTAGGTGTTAATCTAATTTCTTTTTCTTGTACAATAACCTGTCGAGTATCTGTATTTATAACTAAATTTCCTATTTCTATAATTTTCTTATTGTTTTTCATGTTTACATTATATTTACTGGAGCGTCTTAGCTGCGATTTAACCCTTGCAATTAACTCTAATGGGTTAAATGGTTTCGATAAATAATCATCAGCTCCAGAAGTCAGTCCTTGAATCTTATCTATATCTTCTGACTTTGCTGATAGCATAATTATAGGCATACTTTTTTCTTCTCGTATCTTTAAACAGGCTTGAATACCATCCATTTTTGGCATCATAATATCGAGGATTATTAAATCTACATCATTTGATTTTAAAAATTCTAGCCCTTTTATCGCATCGGCTACTTTAATGGTCTCCATCCCTTCATTTTCTAAGTAAACAGAAATCAAATTTCTAATATCATTATCATCATCTATAACAAGAATTTTGGGTATCATGGTTTCTCCTTTTTAGTAATCTTCCCGAAAAAACATTAAATATGTTTTTTAAATCGTTATTAATTCCAACTAGCTAAAGTTATTATCTATTTCATGTATATGCTATATTATTATTCTATCATTTTTTAATACAGCTGAATCAAGTAGCTTACTACCTCTATTCATTATTAAAAATGCTATCTTTAGGGCACAAACCCAGCCTGGCTCACATAAACTTGATTTTCGGGAAAGACTTCAATAAATCTTTTATATACTTTTCTAAGAACATCCGATCCGTACCATTCCTCTAAACCAAGCTGGGCGTATTTGCTGTCAATACCGAGTTTTCGTGTGCGTTTACCACCACTACCATCGCCCATGAAGTAGTCATCTATACATATCCGATCGACATAAGACTTTAGCTTTAACGGAAAATCATCCCCACTTGGCAATATGGGAGCTATAGCCACTTGGATGGGTATGCCCGCGGCTGCTAATTTTTCCAATGTTTTAAAGCGTGCCTGAATGGGAGGGGCCTTCGGAGTAAAGTGTTTTCGTATCGTTTCCGAATCGGTCTCAATCGTCATACTTACTCGAACTTTGTCCTTCAATTGTTGCAGCAAATCGATATCTCGACTTACAAGTGGACTTCTAGTCTGTACTAATAGAAAATCAGGTGGATCTTCTACCATTACTTCTAGTAAAGATCGCGTGACCTTTTCCTTTTGCTCTATAGGTTGATATGGGTCTGTACTTGATGACATAAAAATAGTTACATTCCCTTTAGCTTTGGCTCGATAAAGTTCTTTTTTTAATAAATTTGCAGCTCCATTTTTAACATCCACCCAATTTCCCCATTCACCCTCCCGAAACAGAGATACAGGCATTTCACGGACATAACAATAGGAGCACCCAAAAGAACAGCCTGTATAGGGATTAAGTGAATGCGTATAGCCAGAGAGGAAGCCTGTCCCTTTATTCAGAATGGTTTTCGGATTTTTATAGAATAATTCACTACTCATGACGGTACCTCCATTTGTTGTACAGCAATAACTAGATTACATAATGCTTGATAAAGCTCGCTTTTCCAGATCAAGGAGCAATGTCTTCATTTCTAATCCACCTCGATAGCCAGTTAATGAGCCGTTCTTTCCTATTACGCGATGGCATGGCACAGTAATCAATACCGGATTAGCCCCGATCGCTGCGCCTACTGCCCGCACAGCTGCTGGATTATTGATAGCATTGGCAATATCAGAATAGGATTTCGTCTCGCCATAAGGGATATCACAAAGTGCCTGCCAGACTGCTAGCTGGAATGGTGTACCTACATACTCAAATGGAATCGTAAAGGTTTTCCGCGTTCCTTCTAGATACTGAGTGATTTCATCGACAAAGGGCTCAAGCTTTTCAGCATCTTCCACAAGCGGACTTCCTGGAAAGTGTTTCGAAGCCCATTCTAATAATTCCTCGAATGGATTGTTCTGTGACCCAACAAACACAAGCCCCTTTGATGTTGAAGCTACATAGAATTTCCACTCTTTAAACTTTAGTAAAGACCAATAAAGGGTTGGTTTATTCATTTTTTCCATTGCACTGTTCCTCCATCTTCATCATTTGACGAAATTGCGCTGGTGTCTGGCCCGTTTTCTTTTTAAATAAAGTAATAAAATAAGGCGTGTTAGCCATACCCACACATATGGCGATATCACCAATTGATTTATTCGTCTGAATCAAATACCTTTTAGCTGCGTGAACTCTAACTTGCTGTATATACTCTACTGGCGTAATGCCTTTAATCTTTTTAAATGTCCGCTGCATATGATACGGACTTCCATGACAAATATATGCTAACGATTCTAGCGTTAATTTTTCTGTGAAATTTTTATCAATGTATTCCGTAATTAAATTGACCCACTCACTATCAGGTAGATTTTCATTTGTCGGCTTACATCGTTTACATGGGCGAAAATTAGCACGGAGAGCTTGTTCTGCATTTAGAAAAATACATACATTTTCTTTTTTGGGGACGCGTGATTTACAAGAAGGCTTACAAAATATCCCTGTTGACTTGACAGCGTAGAAAAATTGATTATTGTATGCAATATCATTATTTATAATGGCTTGCCACTTCTCATCAGTTATCATTTCTCCATCATTCAAATGACTTTGAGCATAGCTCTCTTTGTAGCCGTGATCCATTCTATCTGACATTTTCTCACCTCACCTTATAATATACTCCCTATCCATTCGAATGGATATCTCAAAGAATGGAATAGCAAAATATTGAAACGTAATATTATTGAGAATCATGAAAAATGATTCCAAGTCCGTATCGTTCTCCAGAAGTAACGGTGCTTACACCGTGACGAATTGTATTTTTATAATAGCCTTTTTTACCGAGAACGGGTCTGTGGTTAGTGGGGAAAATAAGGGCACTACCTTGTTCTAACGTAATGACATGACCCCTGCTTTGCGCACGTGGAATTTGTTCTACTAATAGAGATTCCCCACCGCAATAGTCTTGATCTCGCTGATTTAATACAAACACTACTTGAAACGGAAAAAATAGATCGCCATATAAATCTTGATGCAGACAATTAAACCCGCCTGCTTCATACTTTAATAGTAAAGGTGTCGGTCTCGTTTGATTAAACTCCTCACAGGTGTTCAAAAAATCTTGAAGATGTTGTGGATACCGTTCTGTTTTCTTCAAATAGCCCAGCCATCGATTAGCAGTTTTCGCTAATTCCGAATAAAAGGACTCTCTTAAATGTTGGATGATATCAGGAAATGGATAAGAAAAATATTTGTACTCCCCATTCCCAAAACGATATCTTGTCATATTGATTGTCGTCCTGTATAGCTCTTCCTCCCCATACATTTCCATGAAAGATTCACATTCCTCTTTTGTTAAAATTGTTGGAAGCTTTGCGAAACCCTGATCATCTAATTCATTTTGAATGCACTCCCAATCTAAGCCTTCGACACGTGTCTTTATGTCTTGCACCATGTTATCCCTCCTATTTAGCATTGTTGATAACTAACACTATAACCTCATCAATCGAAAAAAATAAGGTATTTAGAATGTAAGAGCAAGATAACAAAATTAGTAAAGATGATGATGTGATAAAGTAAAAATGACATCAGTGTATTTTGTAAAGGAGAATGAAAAAATGAAATGGCATGAAGTCAATAATAATATTGTCATTACCCTACCTAAACATTTCAACATGAATGCCAATCTAGGCTATCTAACAAGAGAAAAGAATGAATGCATGTATGAAATAGAGAACGATAGTATTACAAAAGTGATTGCTATTGGAGAAATTCGGTCTCTGGTACAGGTAAACGTCATGAAGAATAAACAAATGATTGTTCAATTCTTAAATGAAACAAGACCTATTGAAAGCTGGCAACGAGAACAGGTTGTAAAATATATTCATGAGTGGTTTGATCTTCATAACGATTTAACACCCTTTTATGAAATGGCAAAGGCAGATCCTTTATTAAAAATACCTGCTGAAAGCTTCTATGGATTGCGAGTTATTGGCATTCCTGATTTATTTGAAGCTTTATGCTGGGGAGTTTTAGGCCAACAAATTAACTTAGCCTTCGCGTACACCTTAAAGAGGCAATTTGTTGAAAAATTTGGCGATTTCATCGAATGGAATGGTAAGCAATTTTGGGTGTTCCCATCGTACGAAAGAATTGCACAGTTAACACCCTCTGACCTTGCAGATATTAAAATGACGGTAAGAAAAAGTGAATATATCATTGGCATTGCGAAATTAATGGCAAGTGGAGAATTATCGAGGGAAAAATTAATGAAGATGAACTTTAAAGATGCTGAAAAAAGCTTAATTAAAATACGAGGAATCGGTCCTTGGACAGCCAATTATGTGCTAATGCGCTGCCTCAGGTTCCGAACCGCCTTTCCAATTGATGATGTGGGTCTTATCAATTCAATCAAAATATTACTGAACATGAATCAAAAGCCGACGAAAGATGAGATCTTGGAATTATCGATACCATGGAAAAACTGGGAATCCTACGCTACCTTTTATTTATGGCGTGTCCTTTATTAAAAAAATTTTAAGATGAGAACAATTATAAAGAGCATGCTTTGAAACAAATGAATCAAAAACATGCTCTTTTTCAACTATTCTTTGCGAGCTATCATATAATCACAGGCTCTATTATAAATGTAAATCTATCCTACAATCCATCAATAATGTAATGTTATTATGGTAAACTTTCCACGATTTCCTCGTTGGAAGCCCCATCATGCTTCATGAAAAATTTTCTTGTAAACGCACTAACTGTTAAACTCACTACAATATTAACACCTAATCTGGTATAAAGGAGAACAAAGAAAGAGCGTGTTTTGGAAAAAGATAATCCAAATACGCTCTTCTTATTTCCAATAATTCAGGTAAGCTATTGCCATTCGCCCTATCTAGAGCGTCTCATCCAACTTCTTAATTTTTGACTGGGAAATTACATATACATTACCTAAAATGTCGATGCTGTTTCCCTTTACACGTACTGCACAATCTTTGTTCGACGCATAAATATTTAGTTCTTCCGATAAGGGAGACAACTCGTTTTGCACCAACTCTATGTTATTTTCAAGATCAAAATGCGAGAGGACGGAAAAATTGTCAAGACCGATTCCATCGTATAAAGAGCTTTTTTCAACTGGATAGCCAAAGTTTTTTGAGCATAACCATTTAGCGGACATATTGATTGCTCCTGCGCTTGCTCCCATCACAACCGCTGTGCTTTTTTTGATTAAATCCGACAATTCATAGTCTAGTAAAAACTCATTTTGTTTCAGCGTATCTCCACCTAACAAAAAAATGGCTGACGCATTTCGAATAAAGGTTTGGGCATCTTCCTTCTGTACGTGATAATTAATTAAATGATAGTCATCGAATAGGATACCTGCTTGGTCAAGCCATGAGCGTTCAGTAGCACCCGCCTCTTCATACAAAAGTGGATTCGAGCTAATCATAGCAAGCGATTTTCTATCAGTTATATCCTCCTGTAACACCCTGCCTAGATTCTCTGGAAAAAAATCATTAAACCACCCTAAATAATAGTGTGTTTTCATGTGTACCTCCGTCATTATTACCTGCTTTTATAAGTTCTGTTTGTAGTACGAAATAAAAGGCTTTTTACTTTTTGCAATTCATATTTCATCGCGATAAATATCAATATCGTATTCTGAGTTGGTGTCATAAGCAAATTTAATAAGTTTTTGATTTATAAAAAGACCGGAAGTTTCAGGAAAAACAAGGATCACTGCTATTTTACATTGTAACTTATATTTCTTTTTAAAGTGATTGATAATGTTTACCTTATTCGTGAAAATATCTATTAGTTCATTTATTTGTAAAGTAGGATCACTTGTTCGTTGATCATCTATTTCGTAAGTCCACGATGAAGTATAACTTTCGTGTTGTGTTTTTCCGATTGTATAGAGTGCACCTTTTGTACGTGTTTCTGTTGGTGTTATTGCTATTTTTTGTGTGAATTCATCTAGTGGAAAATTATCTCCAAATACACAAAAATAAGACCTTATATTAGTTGTTGGCTTTTGCATTCTTTCTCCTTTCTTGAGGAATTAATTAAACGCCATCAAGAATAAAATTTAAAAATACAATTACAGTACCCTCTCCGGGAGTACTATCCACCATGGGCTACTGTTTGTTGTTTATCAATGCTCATGCCCAAAGATATGCGATTAAAGTAACTACCTATTTATATAAAGTACCATGTAAAAAAGTAAACCTTCTAAACTTTGAATGTTTAAAAGGTTTTCTTCATGTTTTGCTATCGATATTTGGAGATAGCCATTTTATATATTTCGTGCATGTGCTCGAAGATATTTTTCTACGTCATTATACAACCCTGATTGATTTGCGTATTTAACATAATTTTTTGCTGTACGAAGCCAATCTAATGTAGAAGGCTGAAGTTCATGTAGTGCCCTTACTAAGTCGTCGGTAGTAATGGGTCTTTCATTACCTGAAAGTAATATTTCTTCTAGCACATACTCAGTAGCTAATTCCACTACATTTGCTATATCAGCGCCTGAGAAAAATGGCGTTTTGGCTGCTAATACGGCTGTATCAACATTTTCAACAAATCTTCCCTTTAATTTCAAATTAAAAATTTGCTCTCTTGCTTTTTCATCTGGTGGCGCTACAAAGATGAGCCGGTCAAATCTACCAGGTCTTTTTAGAGCGCTATCAACATCCCATGGTGTATTGGTAGCAGCCATCACAAGAACCTCATCATTGTTTGTATCCACACCTTCCATCTCGGTTAGAAACGTATCGATTATGCCACGAACATGGGAGGACGTTTGTGAACGACTCATGCCAATAGTATCTACTTCATCAAAAAACATAATGCTAGGCTTTTGGAAGCGAGCCTTATCGAATATAGCTTTTAAATTCTGTTCACTTACTCCTATATAAGGGTCTAAAATATCTGTAATATGAACGGGATAAAAATTAGCCTTACATTCTCCCGCTGTCGCTTTAGCGATATAGGTTTTCCCACAGCCAGGTGGTCCATAAAGAAGAACGCCACCCCCAACTTTTTTACGGAACTTTGCAAACAATCCCTTGTTATAAAATGGACTAATAATACGTAAGTTGATCGTTTTCTTTAAATCCTCAAGACCAGCAACATCCGCAAAAGTTACTATTTCCTCGATTTTTTTTATAGCCTTTTTAGGTGCATCCCCATCAATCACCCTAAACTTCGGTTCAAGGTTTTTTACTTTCCTATCTTCTACAGAAATGTTATCTAAATTATCCAGTTCCACCTCTGCTTCTGTGTCTAGACAATGATCTACGATAGCTAATTCAGCCTTATCTTCATCGTCAATTTCAACGGCGCTAGCAACCTTTGGAGAGTGTTGAATTTGTAAACTAGCCTTTGTTAATTCCTGAATGATGTTATTTCGTAGTTCATCGTCCGAGCAAAAAGAAAGACCCAATGAATAAGTTTGAACCGCTTCAAGCCAACGATGCTGATCAGCTAGTTCTTTGCCAAGCCATAAATACGCTTGTGGATCATTAGCATTTTGATCTACCATTTGTTGTAACCATTTTATTTTATCCATACTTGTAGCCCCTTAATTTTTTTAATCCCTTTACAAGAGGAAGTGAAATCCATGTATATAGAGCTAATGCAATATAGCATTTTATAAATAGAACCGCTGCCGTATTAAAATCTAAACCTATTAATGAAAAGTAAATGACCACCCCTATCAGCCATATGCCAGCAGTACCACCTACCACTTCAACGAGGTGATTAGGTATTAATAGCGGGTGTCCTGACAGTTCAAACTCCTCTAATAATTCATACAATTCTTTATCCTCAGGGTTAAGTAGAAAGGCCTGTCTAAAATATTCTTGTGCTTCTTTTTCTTTATTATGAAAGGCAGCATGGATTCCCAAGTGTAATAGTTTAGATAATTCACTATCACTTGAATTCATATATTGCTCTAATGCAAGGACTCGTTGTTTTTTAGGGCTATTAATCTCCTCTAATATAAAATAGTTACGTAATACAAAACTATTTTCAGGAGCCATCTCACGTGCTTTAGTAATTAATTGCTTTGCTTTTTTTCGATGCCCCATTTTTTTCATTAGAACTGCATAAGCAGCGTGGTTTTCAGCATCATCTGGATTGGCTCGTAATGCTTCTAGAAAAGCTTCCTCAGCCTCCTTCCAACGCTCCTTTTTCATATAAATAAATCCAAGAAAATAGAAAATTATTTCTTCACTATACCCCAAATGCAAGGCTTCCTTTAATTGCAATTCAGCTCTATTGTAATCTCCCATAAGATAATAACTGTAGCCTAAAATAAACCATAGTCGACTGTTTTCAAGGTGATCAGCTATCACCTCATGAATAAGTTCAATCGTTTGTGCATATTTCCCTACTTCAAAATAGTGTTCTATTACTTCAAATGTTGCCCCTTCATAGTTTTCATTCATTTCAATATCTTCACGTTCAATCATTCTGTAGTAAAGCTCCTTTTTAAAGCGCTAATAGGAATGCTATAGCGATAAATTCGATAAATCCAGAAACAATACATGCTAGAAAGCCTGGCATCCATAAGGACTCAGTTTGTCCACCAACAACTAGATGTTCTTTATAGGGCCTATTTAAAAAGGCGAAAAAAATAAAATAGCCCGCCACTGCAATAATTCGTCCAAAAACCTTTATGTAGTCTTCATCAATCGCTAGGATTCCTTGTCCAATGGCATAAACCATGATTAGTTTTCCTATAATTAGTAAACCACTAAGAATCGTTAGTATTCGGATATATTTTTTTTCAAGCTTTAACCACTTAGCATTTTGCATACCTAATACTACAATGGCAAAAATTCCACCAAAAAAAGCGACGAAAAATAAATTGTTTACAACATAACTTCGTGTTCGATCCTCATTTTCGTTTAGTATACTAGGTTGATAAATATGTTCCATTATTCCTTAGTTGTCTCCTTTTCAATTTTTTCCTTCCTTATTTAGGGCTCTTCCATTTTCTTAAGCCTTTTACAATGGGAATAGATATAAAATAATAAAGTGTGAAAAAAATAGAAAAGCGAAGAAGGTGATTGACAAAGTTATCATTGGAAATAAGCTTGTCAAGAAGCAGGCAAAGTATAAGCCACATCATGAATACAAATCCAATGCCGCCTATTCGCTCTACTATACGGTAAGGAAGCAAAAGCGGGTGAGTTTTAATTTCCAATTCCTCTAAGTTCGATAAAATTCTTTTATCCTCAGGTTTTATAAGAAAAGCTTGTCGATAATATTCTTTAGCTTCCTTAAATCGATTATTAAAGGCAGCACTCCAGCCCAGATGAATTAACTTTGCAAACTCACTATCCGCTGAATTCATATAAAGAGCTAGTGCAGTATTGTGCTTTTCCTTTTTTGCAGCCATTTCAGTAAGGGTATAGTGGTATAAAACGGCTGTGCTGTTAGGATCTAATGCTAGAGCTTTTTCTACTAATAAACTGCCTTTTTTTCTATGACCTGTCATTTTCATCAAAATTGCATACGCTGAATAAACATATGCATCATTTGGATTATTATGTAATGCTTCCAAAAAAGATTCTTCTGCTTTTTGCCACTGTTCCGTTGCCATATAGATGCCGCCTAAAAAATAGTAAATGACGCCTTTATCATATCCTAGCTGAAATGCTTTAAGAAATGGCTCAAATGCTTCTTCATATTGACCTATGGAATAATGACTGACAGCTAGCATATACCATAATTCCTTATTTTCCATATCTTCAGCCATCCGTTGCTTCACTAAGGAAATAACATTTGTGTATCTTCCAATCGCAAAATAGTGTTCAATAAGAGCCATAGGTGTATTTTCTTTTTCACTGTTCATGCACATAAATTCCTTCCCTAATTAGCTAGGACACTATTTCTAAGAAAACCATCTATAATGATGGAAATTAAACAATAGATAATCCCTATCCAGTACAGGGATTGTGTTTCCCCCACAAATACTAAATGTTCTTTATAAGGTCTTTTCAAAATCACCCAAAAGATAAAATAACTTACTCCAGCCAGCAACCGATTGATTAGCAAATCCATTTCAGCGGAAAAAGGAAGGAAAACATAAAAGATTATAGTAGCCGTATGGAGAAATACACTGCTTACTATTAGTAGTCTGAGGTAATGCTTCTCTAGTTTGAGGGCGTTGGCATTTATAAACCCAACGATCGTAATGGCAAGTAGACCTCCAATAAAGGCAACGATGACTAAATTATGTATGCTAAAGCTTTTTGTCCTTCTTACTTTCTTACCAGTTAAGCTTGGTGTATAAAGTGAATGCAACTAACCATAAGCCTCCTTCTATTTAGTATCTATCCCATTGACATTTCGTATTATACATTTATTTATCAATAATGGAAACTATTTCTTTAAATGTATAAGCAGATCATTTATTGAAATGCTTTCTGTTAAAATTACTGTTTTCATCGTTGAATGTTAGAAACATCTTCATAATCATTAAATATTCGTGTTTAATCCAAAATGGACGGTCTCCAGTCGATGGAGAAAGCGCATTTCATAGTTTAAAATACGAATATTTTAAATATGTATTTGATTAATGGTTCGTTTTTATACTTTTTTTGCTTTAAACCTTTTTGGTTATACGTATTTTTCCCATTTATTAGTTCCTTTAAAAAAGTAGTGAAATTTAAAAAACATAAAACTCCTAATACTGGTATGACAAACAACGTATAAATAACATAACGTAAACCCCCTTTTTCATTAAGAATTGCCTCACAAAATAATCAAATAAGCGACATCTTTAGCTTAATAACAAACGGTCCCATACCTTTTCATCCACCCAGAAAAAACCTTCGTGCGAACAAGCTGCTAATACACATTGTTCATCTTCATAAAACATTAAATCCTCTGGTAATTCTGGCGTAATCCAACCAAAAAGTGAATCGCTATGCTCCTTCAAGAATTGAGCAGTCGTATCATTTAATAGAAAGTAAAAAACAAAGGCTGTATGCTCGCCAAGCGTTGTTGTCTCCCATTCATTTTGAACCTTTCTTTCGATAAGCAGGTTTTCAATAGGTGCTATTAGCTCATCGACAGCGGCTAAGCGTAATTCTTCATTTTCCATCAATTGTCTGTTCTCAACAAAGGCAAAGCGGCTACATCGTTTCGCTAGTATATCAATAAGCTGATAATAGCGTTGCCCCCTTATATTTTCAGTAATCATCATCAATTTTCTGTTTCCTCCTCGTCCATACTCAAGAGATAGCGCATAATTTCCATTAAACGGCCTTGTAAGCCCTATAAAAAAAGAGCTGCTGGTGCAACTCCATGATTTTGAATGAAATATTTTTCCTACCCTTTGCTTGTCATAACGAAATGGATGCAAAAGCATAAAAGCTTATGTTGATTAATCCCTGCATCCATTTATTCCATTGAGAATGTGTAACGCTGTCATCTCATTTGCAATTATCTATCCAGTTCCTAAATTTTAGACCTACAGGTTTTATCGTTTCTTTATTCGTCGCGATGACCTCACAACCTCTATCATCATAAATAAACAAGATAACATTTTTGGTCAAATTAATAAAAAATACATCTGGATAGCTATAGCCTGTACCAAATTTAGGCTTTAAGTGGAAATCTTCATTACAGGCTGCTTTGATAAGTAATACATAGTGAATATCTTGTTTGCGGCACTTTAAGGAAAATCGTGAAATATAAACATCCTCATCATCCAATACATACGGCTAGGTTTGTTGATTTAAATGGTATTTTAACTCTTTATTTTTTATATAACGATCATATACCTTTATGCGCTTTTTCTTACCTTCAGCAAGCTTATACTGATAAACATTTGTCACAAGTAAAATTTCATCCGAATACGAAAAAATTTCGTTAAAAATGGTCAAAGCTTGATGGTATACATCATTAAACATGGCTAGATTTAGACGAACATTATTTTTCCATTGATAAAATCCAGTCCCAAATTCAACGTGAATACCAATATCCCATTGCTGAAAAAGGCTAGGTGTTAACGTGAGTCCAGGAAAAGTCTTATTTAAATATTGTTCTACATCTATCGTCATTCACTCAAATCTTCCTTTAATATAATCTAGCATAAAATTGAAAAAAACTAGGTCACATTTTTATACTCATGATAATACATAGAATACAAATCATTTAATGTCACTTTTCCAAATGCAAAATCCACTACATTTCTCTCCACTAAAAAAGATGTAAGCGAACTTAATAAAGCGGCTTCAGAGCTTGGTAAATGAATTAATGTGATTCCATTTGTAAGAGTTTGAAGTTTGATGTTTGGAAACAGCTCATACAACTGTTTTTCAGTAGGATGCTCCATATTTTTTACGCGAATTGTTTTAATATGTGCTTGACTGAAACCTTCTATTATTTCATTGGTATCCACTAGTTTTCCTTCGTTAAACAAGAAAATTCGATCTGCATATTTCTCTAAATTATCGAGTAAATGTGAGGCAATAATAATAACCTTTCCCTCCGCCTTTTTCTCTACTAATATCTTCGAAATAATTTCTACATTATTTGGATCAAGTCCGTTCATCACCTCGTCCATCATCATAATGTCCGTATCCGTCACTATTTGCATAGCAAAGCAAAGGCGCTGGCGCATACCCAGAGAATACGTGCCTGTTTTTTTATTCACATAATGCCCCATATTTAACATTTCAATGGTTTCATCTATAAGTTTTAAATCGGATTGCCACATGGTTGCAAACATTTTTAAATGTTCGCGCCCGCTTAAGTGATTATACAAGTCACTTTGGTCTGGCATCATCGACACAAAACTATGAATTTTTACTTCATTTGATTTATTCGAGTAGCATAGACCATCTTTAAATACTACTTTCCCTTTCATAGGCTTTACATAATTCATCAACACATTCATAAATGTGGATTTTCCTGTTCCATTTGGTGCAACAAGTCCAATCATTTCACCTTGCTCAAATGTCATTGAGATATCATTTAACACTTTATTTTCCGCAAATTGCACAGTAATATTTTGAATGTCAATCACCTGTGTCCCTCCTATTTTATTAGCTTATACCGTCTATTCATAACAATAAGCAGCATGAATAAAATGACGACTACAGCTAAGACTAGTAACAACTGTAATCCTAAATTGAAATCTAAATAATCGTTCATATAATAAAAATTTCGTTGTTTTGATACAATTTGTCCGACTTGAATGTACGAGGTTGGATAAATTTGAATATCCCAAAAGTAGCCAACATATCGGCTGAAATAAAACTTCTCCCCAAAAATAAGGAGTAAGCCGATGGCGACATTCATCATCTCGTTACGGAATAGGATACTGAACAATAATACAACGTTGATGATGACCATAAACCAAGTTAAAAGCAGAATGAGGGTTTGTCCTAAAAACATCCCTAAAGTCATCGGTTCAAATTTACCCTCCTGACGCCAATCGAGATGAGGAGCATACATGGGTGATGGTAAATTGAAATTTCCAAAGCCGGATTGTAAGCCTATAATAATGAACCCAGCAAAAAGTGGTACAAATAATACGAAGCTACCTAGTAGTGCAACGATCATTTTCATCAATAGCTTTTTCCAATCGCTAATAGGAAATCCTTTGATAATAGATGGATGACGGCGATCTTTTGTCACGATATCAATAGCTAAAAGTAGTACACACACAATTAAAATAACAGGTAGTAATCCCTTTAATAAACGCTCTAACGTTTGAAGGGCTGTCCGCTGTTCGAATATGTCCATGGATAATTCATACTTTGCTTCCGCGTACGTATCATAACGGGCTGCCTGCTCTAAATAAGCATAAAAGGCATCATCTTCTGCATAATCATTATTTTTTATAAAATACTTTGAGTTATAGGAGAATGAATCACTTTTGTATGTAATCGCATTCGTAAAGTAGTACCAATCACGAGTTACCTCGGCATATTTTTTTAGGTCCCCCTCCTCTAATGCTTCTAATCTTGCTTTATCTAGTGGATTAATTTGCCCAAATATCTCAACAGCATAAATGATGGCAGGATGTAGACTATATAAGTTGCGACCTTCCATCGAATTTAAAAACTCTTGCCGTGTTAAATAGCGAGCCTCAATTTCTTCATATTCGACTTGCTCAATCGGATCGTATGCGGGTGCTAATTTAAATACATAAAAAAAGGTTGCAAAAGCAAGCAAAAAATAGATGGCTAAGTTTTTCTTATTCGTAAAAAATTGTTTGAATTCAAATTTGAAATAACTCCACATGCTTATGAGTACCTCCCCTATGCCCTTTTGATTTTCCCTGTTGAGAAAAACGTTTTAATAGTGAACAACATTAAAATAATACAGATAAACAAAATAAGTAAGCCAAGATTCATCGTAATCTCAACAGGCTGTGCTAAATCAACTGGTACGCCTCCTAAAATATCATTGAAGTTCATGAAATTAAAAGGATTATAGGGAAATACACTAATTAGTGATGGAAAAATCATCGGTAAAAAGAACAAAATAAAGTGTATAAATAATGTTAAATACATATTTTTCAGTAACACATTTAATATAATCGACAATAGCATGACGAAAATGGAAATGACGAACATATAGCCAAGGCTCATCGCGATATATTGGATAGAAGAGATTAATACAGCATCTCCTACGTATATGCCTACTGGATCTTGTGGGTTACCAAGTCCATTTAATACCCACAATGGACTGGCGCAAATAAAAATGAGTAAAAAGCTTGTGATGATGGTGAACAAAGAAATCATACATTTGGATAAAATATAAGAATCAAAACGAACAGGAAAGCCTTGAATTAAACTAGAATGCTCAAAATCATCTAGCAAAATAGAACTTGTTTGGAAGCTAATAAATATGTACCAGCCTGCACCTACGTAACTAAAGAAAAATAATAAGAAAGGTATGTATTGAAATAAGTCAGTTATTTTATCCCTTCCCGCATCATTCATCCATTTAAAATAAAGATAGTCCATCGAATTTTGTAATTTAGAGGGTAATAATTCTGCGATATCATGGTATCCTTCTAATTGGAATGCCTCTTGTCTTAATTCAGCAAGCTGAAGTGACGCCTCATAATACATGGATTGTCTGTCCATCGTTAATGTGGCTATTTGCAATGCAATCTTACTTTTTTGCTTCGTTAAATTTTTAAATATATCGCTGCCATCACCTGTTTCCGAGGCATCCTTCACCTGAAACTTTGATAGTATGGCCTGTGTTGAATAATAATCACCCTTTTTTTCAATAAGCTGATTACCAACGGCTTGCGCCTTTATATAAAACATAAAGCCAAAAACGATTAATACAACAGCTATTAGTGCAACTAAATTTCGTCGATTCGCTCGCTCTATCACTAGACCTACTTTTAATGCTTTTAACACGGTCATCCTCCTAGCTTCTTCAATGTGAAAGTCTTTAGATTACTATGATAATGCTTTGTGGATATTTTTTCAATTTTTTGTATATTAAAGGTTTAGAATATTACGAATAAAAAGACTAACGATTTTGGAGGAATAGCAAAATAATAATAAGATACTATATAATTTAGTTCCTTTTTAATAACTAAACTATTAAACCATTCAAATTTTCATGTTGCGTATTATTAGCTTTCAATTTTGTATAGTCATTATCAATGCACCGCTTTAAAAATAGTTTTTTCGTTACAGGTACATTCATCACGACAAAAGTAAAAGGACTGCTTTTGACAGTCCTTAAATGATCTACTATTAAAATGGCTTGAATGCCTAGTACCACATATATTTCTGGAACCCTATCTTTTCTACAATAGCCACAGCAGGCTTGTTCATAGCCCTACAATGCGAATAGGCCATCCAATTCTTCTTTAAACATTCTTGAACATCATGGTATGCGAGTTTGAGCAGGTTTTTCTTGGTGAAACTCTATTATTTCGATATCTATGCCATGTTTATTAGCAGCAACAAAGCCTGAAATACACGTTCTACAATGTTATTTATCTCCCACCACTAACATTTATAATTTCACCAAGAATATAATTGGAGGCATCAGAAGTGAGGAAGGCAATTACTTCTGCTATTTCCTCAGGGGTTGCAGGCCGTTTAATAGGTACAGTTGAAGTCATACGCTCGAGACGATTATCGCCAGGAGCAAATTTATTGTGAAAAGGTGTTTCTACCATTCCTGGCGCTACCCCATTTACAATAATCCCATAGTCAATTAGCTCTCGTGACATACCAATCGTCATTGTATTTATCGCTCCTTTAGCAGATGCATAATGAATACTTTCTCCCGCTCCTCCAATTCGTGCAGCCGCCGAAGAGATATTGATAATTTTTCCGGATTTTTTAGGAATCATATACTTTAATACAGCTTGGGAACATAAGAGAACACTAGTAACATTTAAGTTGAACGTTTCTTCCAATAGTCTTTCACTTATATCCATAAATGTACTTTGTTGGATACCTCCTCCAGCGTTATTAACTAAAACATCAATCGCACCAAAGGAGGAAATAGCTTGGTCAACCATTGCATTCACTTCTTCTTTATTCGTAACATCAGCTTGAATGGCCATAGCCTCTCCATCCTTTTCTTGAATACGTTGGACAGTTTCCATGGCCCCATTCACATTTGTATGATAATGAATAATTACTTTAGCGCCTTTAGATGCCATCAGCTCTGCGGTAGCAAGCCCAATACCGGAGCTTGCGCCTGTGATGAGAACAACCTGTCCTAATAAGTTCTGCATAGCTTCTCTCCTAACAAATGTTTACAATAGTTATTCTCCTTTTCTATGGTAAACCCTTTTAAAGAAGCTTCGATATACATGTTTAACTATCGCTATTATGTTGGATTGTTGCGGGGATTAAATCCTTGCTTATTTAGTCCATGTCTTGTGAAAAAGATTTTAATTGAAAGGTATCTGAATAGATTTAATTTCAGCTAAAGTTCAAATCTATTAGCTAATCATATAATAAAATGCTTTTCTTAATAAAGAACATGATTAAGTGTAACCAAAAAAATGAATGTACGCTAAAAAGAACGGAAGTCAGTTCCTTTAGCGTGCATTCATTTTACCAATGTGGGTATAAATTTTGGTTACTTATTTTAAAGATTAAACGGCCTGTTCTAACATGGCTTCTAATTCACTTTTGTTAAATTGATACGTTTCATTACAGAAGTGACATTGTGTTTCTGCTTGACCATCTGTTTCAATCATATCTTGGAGTTCTGCGCTTCCTAAGCTAACTAGCACTTTAGTAGAGCGATCTTTTGAGCAAGTACATTGGAATAGTACTTCTTGTGTTTCGAGAATTTTTACATTCCCCTCTCCTACAACCATAGTTAGAATTTCTTCCGGTGTTAGGCCATCACGTACCATTGCTGAAATGGTAGGAATACTGTCCAAACGCTTTTCAATTTCTTCAATAATTTCTACTGCTGTACCAGGTAATGCTTGAATAATAAAGCCGCCTGCTGCTTGGATTGTATTATCAGGGTTCACGATCACTCCTACCCCCACTGAAGAAGGAATTTGTTCTGACTGTGCTAAATAGTATGTGAAATCTTCCCCTAACTCCCCTGAAATAATAGGTACTTGTCCTACAAAGGGTTGTTGTAAACCAATATCCTTTGAAATCGTTACCATACCATCTGTTCCTACGGCTCTTCTAACATCTAATTTGCCAATACTGTTGAGGGGGAAATGTGTTTGCGGATTCGTAACATATCCTCGTACTTTTCCATTCGCGTTAGCGTCTACAAGGATTGTACCTAAATCGCCTCCACCATTGATTCGAATGGTTAATTTATCTTCATTGTTTAACATAGAACCAAGCATCACGCCGAAAGTCATTGAACGTCCTAACGCTGCTGATGCAGTCGGCCATGTATAGTGACGATGTTGTGCTTCACCTACTGTATCGACTGTCCTTGCTGCTATTATTCGAACCTGTCCGTTATAGGCTAAACCTTTTACTAAATAATCCTTCATTATTATCTCTCTTTTCTTCATTTTATTAGAAGATGAATCTGCATTATACATCATCGCCTTTTTACGCCACAAGCCCAACAATTTGCCCATCGACAATTCAATAATCTAATGATTGTGTTATACATGTCACAAAGACCTCAGTTGTATATCATGCGAGTGCCGTCTGTAAATAATACATGTTGTCATTTCTCTTTTATTGGCATGGGCTTCTGTTTCTACATAGCCAATAAACAGCCTACGTATTGTAAAGCACATAGTGGGAAAAATTCGTTAGTCCAAGAGTCCTTTATATCACTATGTCTAATATACATCTACGTGTTGAGAGGACAAATTCTATACAAATAGTTCAATTATGAACTATTAGAGGGAATAAAAGTTAGAACATAGCTGCTCTAACTCAAATTACCTAACACTTTTTGAAGTAGAGTAAAAGAAGTAGCTTTCTCCTCCTCACTAAATCCATGAAACATTTTGGTTGTCAGATGATCAAAGATTTCTTCAAAATATTTCTGGACCTCCAGTGCTTTTTTAGTTGCAACCACATACATGACTCGTTTGTCCTGGCTATGTCCCTCTTTTACAAGATAGCCTGACTTGACTAAACGGAGAATCATTTCAGTAATCGTTGATTTTTGTTTTTGCATTGTATCACAAATACATTTTATTTGTATGCGTCCCCCATTTTTGTACACAACGTATAACAGCATGAAATGGCTTGGGGCTAAGTCCGTATAGCCTAATCGTTTTAACTCTTGTTTTAATTCATCTTGTACTGCGGTAGAAATTATGGAGTTAAATAAAATTGCTTCATGTGCTTGTATCTCTGCCATTCATATCACCGCCTTTAGAATAGTTCAATTTTGAAGTTATTTCAACTTATATACTCATTTTTCCACAATGATTTTCGGTAGCCATTTAGTAGCTAGATGTAAGTTATGATTGATAATAGATGTAGAACACTTTAATGGTTATCTGACATCTAGCGTGGTGATTTCGCAGAAAAACCTATGAAGGTACAAATTCATGGAAGAATTGGATAGTGGTTCTATTAAACTTTTTTTGACGTGTTTATTGGTAGCGAATATGTAAAAAAACCACCTACTATTTCAGATGTAAGTGGTTGTATGTCAATAAATTATAATTTAACTTTTACTACTGTTCCATCCTGTGCTTTGACATCAACTAGCACGATGCCTTTATAATGCTTGAGCTCCTGGACAATGGGCTTGAGTGTTTTTTTGTCTAGTGGCGGCAAAGTAAAGTTCAGTTTTTTTCTTTCAAAGTATTCTTTTGTCCATTTGTTTATATTCCGCTGAAATAATGGTGAAGACAAAATGGAAATAACAATATTTAACATAGCATATGGGATTGGGATGGTAAGCCGAACATCCTTTGTTTTCACTTTGACATGTATCATCAGTCACTAGTCAATGAACACAGAAACGGAATCCCCGTTTGCCGATTTAATATCAACGATTTGGCCATCTAATTCGTTTTCGATGGCTTCCATTATAAGATTAATATCTAGATCTTTCACGTATTTTTCCGATTGAGGAATACTAGCTGCGATACTATGTCCAGCCATTAATACCACCTTGACCAGCTTGATAGGTAAATTGACTGTTACGTTATCATTTTCAGTTGAGACAATACGAACTTTTAAAGTTTTATCTAAATACTTAGCTGGTTTATCTAATAGCTTATTTCCTGCTTCATCTTTCTCTTGCAGTACTTGAATAAGTTCTGAACCTTTTTCTGCATCGATTTTTCCTTCCTGAACCATCGTTAACACTCGTGCAATTTCCTCTTTCATGATCATTTCCTCCTATTCCTCTTTTAAAAGCTTAATGGCTTCTTCCGCTGTGATTTCACCCTTTTCTAGCAGCGTAACAACATTTTTCTCGTCTACTTCATTTTTCTTCTTCTTCTCCACATGTCCGAGGGATGAAATAATATCTGTTAGCTTTCCTCGAACTGTTGGATATGAAATCCCAAGTTCTTTTTCAACATCTTTAATATTCCCTCTACAAGTTAAAAATACTTCCACAAAATGAAGCTGATCCTTTGATAAGGAGGCCAGTTTCGATAATTCAAACTCATTTTCGATTGTAGTGTGGCAATGAGAGCACTGCAACTTTGTAATTTTCAATGTTTGACTGCAAACAGGACAATTTGTGATTACTTGATAGGCCATAATGAAATTCCTTTCTTTAGGTTGATTTGATTATATAACAAAGAATTTAAAAAATAAATAATTAAGTTTAATTATTTATCCAAAAAAATTAAAAATATTAATATGTAGTTTAAAATAATTAATTTTTACAAAAAACGTTAATATAAAGTGAAGAGACTATAGAGAAATGGAGTATGTAGGGGCAATATGGGAAAACAAAAATTCGCCTTCGTTCATCGATTTCAATCCAAGATACTGAAATAGTAGTAGTAAAGTAGGCACTTAACCCAATTTTAAGTGCTTGCCACCGATAGAAGGTTAGAAAGTGACAAGAAAATTTCCCCATATCCAAGGGAAATATATCCCCCATGTACGGCGGATTTGGGCGTAATCCTTTAAATAGAGTGGTTTTCCCAGCATATGAATTGGAAGGATTTCCACCATACAAGTATCCTCGCTAGGTATTATTGTTCAAATTGATTTTTGTATAAAAATAGCAGCATCCATACAAACTGATAAAAACATTTACTTCGTTAACCCCATAAGGAAAAAATGAAGGGAGTATTATTAGATGCCATTTGTCACCGTGTTTGGAGGAAAAACTTTTGAAGTTGAGGAAGGAAAAAAACTAGTGCTAGCACTTGAGGAAAATGGGATAGAAATTTATCATCAATGTGGCGGAAAAGCTAAATGTACCACTTGTAGAGTGGAGGTTTTAGCTGGTGAGTATAAAGATATTTCAAAAGTAGAAAAAACAGCCTTCGCTTTAAAAAATATAGATGAGAATTTATATGACGACTGCTTACGACTATCTTGTCAAATCCGTGTCATTAGTGATATTACTGTTCGCCCCATTCTAACTTCTGAAAATACAAAGGGCAATAGAGGACCAAGACCAGCAGAATAATCCTTAATGTTAAAGAAACGCGGAGGCTAAACCCGCGTTTTTGTTCTTAATATTTATGTTTTAATAGTATTCCAAGGCTAATGATTGTATTTATATGATGGAAATTTTCTTAAAATACACTGCGTACTAATCCACCATCAATACTTAATGCAGAGCCATTGATGGCAGATGACAGTGGACTACATAAAAACGTGACGAAATGAGCAATTTCCTCTGGGCGAATAAGTCGTTGTATAATAGAAGTTGGTCGATTCTCCTTCATAAAGCGCGCTTCAGCTTCTACCATTGTCAAACTTTCATGATATGGAGTCGTTCTATTAGCTGATTTCTACTGACTCCGTACCCCCACCCGAATGGGGATAGGTATTTTCTTGCGATTAAAAATCTGTTTTTATGAAGGAATTTGCTTATATCATCCAATAAGGTCCTTTTATATGATACTTTTATAGAGGAATTCCCCTAGTAAATATACGGGGTTAAAAAAATAGGAGTTCAATGATGATGATTGCAAGAGAAACATTAGAAAGAAATCAGATTTCCCTGTATGTATTCGTTTTATTGTTGGCAGGAGGTATAGGGTTATTCGCCCCTGAGATGGGCATCCATTTAGACATTACCATTTCATTTGTCATAGCTATTTTAATGTATAGCATGTTTTCACAAATTCCTTTTACTACATTAAAAGAATCCTTTTCTAACCGTCGTTTTTTGGGAGCTCTGCTAACGGTCAACTATATAGCGGTACCCATTGTTGTTTGGCTACTAACTTTGTTTTTACCAAACCACCCGCCTTTATTACTTGGTGTCTATTTAGTATTACTGACACCTTGTATTGATTATGTCATTGTTTTTACAGCACTTGGTGGTGGTAATGAAAAAGCTATGCTGATTTCCACACCTATTCTTTTCATTACCCAAATGCTATTACTCCCCTTCTATTTGTGGTTATTCATTGGTCATGAAGCATCGGAAATAGTTGAAAAAGGTCCTTTCCTAGAGGCATTTTTAGAGCTGATCGTCATCCCATTAGTCATTGCTATTATTTTTCAACTACTAGCTAAAAAATCAATAATTGGTCAAAAAATTATTCATTTTTCTGCATGGCTACCTGTTCCGTTTATGGCGTTAACATTGTTTGTTGTTGTAGCTTCACAAATTGGAAAACTATCGTCGTCCATTGATTTGATTGTAAAGGTCATTCCAATTTATATTGCCTTTATGCTTATCATGCCATTTATTTCAAAACACATCGGCAAACGATTCAAACTTGATCTTGCATCTGGTCGAGCTTTAATTTTTAGTGGTTCAACACGCAATTCACTTGTCGTTCTGCCCTTGGCCTTATCTTTACCGGATTCAATTCATACAGTTGTGGTTGCTATTATCGTTACACAAACGATTGTCGAAATTATAGGAGAAATCATGTACATTCGTATTGTGCCTCATTTACTGTTACGCGAACAATAGGCTGATTTGTCATTCATGAAAAAATTTGGTACGATGAATATACAATTATGAGAGGACTGATGGATGAACAATGATGAACTAATCTATATTTTAAGTTGAAATCAATTACTTCAAACTACAAAATATAGGATTAGTCTGTCCATTTTTATTCATCAGTTTATACTTTATTTGTCATTTTCCTATGGCAAAAAGGTCCTTTATTATTACCTGTAACCGACTAATCCTTCCAATGAAATTGGGGGGATTTTTTTATTCTCTCATAGTTACATCAAAATTCAAAAAAGGAGTGTGGAAAATGAGCGATTTAGACACAATTGTTACACATGTAAATCTCCGTATAAGTCGTTAATATCCATCCTACTTATGCGGAGACATGAACACCAGATGGATATGCCGACTTTGTATATAAGAAAGAAAAACGTGTTGCTATACAAAGGAGGAATTATCATGTCAATGATACAAGTTCAAAATTTAACATTTTCCTATCCAGGTAGCTTTGATCCTATTTTTGAAGGTGTTAACTTTCAATTAGATACGGATTGGAAACTAGGATTTATCGGTAGAAATGGTCGAGGGAAGACAACATTCTTTCATTTATTATTAGGGCATTATGAGTATAGTGGGCAAATTAATGCTTCGGTAGACTTTACTTATTTCCCCTACCCTGTTGCTGATCGAAACAAATTTACGTATGAAATATTTGAGGAGATTTGCCCGCAGGCAGAGGATTGGGAGTATCTTCGCGAAATATCGTATCTACATGTAGATGCGGAGGTCATGTACCGACCCTTTAATACATTATCGAACGGAGAACAAACGAAGGTATTGCTTGCTGCCCTTTTCTTGACGGAGGGCCAATTTCTATTAATTGATGAGCCGACTAACCATCTAGATACAGATGCGCGAAAAATGGTTGCTAACTATTTGAAGAAGAAAAAAGGATTTATTTTGATTTCGCATGATAGAACGTTTTTAGATGGCTGTGTGGACCATATCCTATCCATTAATCGAGCAAATATTGACGTTCAAAGTGGTAACTATTCTTCATGGAAGTTAAATTTTGATAGACAGCAGGAGCACGAGGAAGCAACAAACCATCGTCTACAAAAGGATATAGAAAGATTAAAACATTCCTCGAAGCGTTCAGCAGGCTGGTCCAACCAAGTCGAGGCTTCCAAAAATGGGACGACGAATTCAGGTTCTAAGCTAGATAAAGGCTTTGTCGGACATAAGGCGGCTAAGATGATGAAGAGATCGAAGCACATTGAATCAAGACAACAAAAAGCGATTGATGAAAAATCAAAATTGCTAAAAAATGTAGAAAAGACGGAGTCATTAAAATTAGAGCCATTGACGTTTCAGTCAAAGCAACTAATGACGTTGACCGATGTATCTGTTCGATATGATGACCAAATGATTAATCAGCCATTAAGCTTTAAAGTTGAGCAAGGTGATCGTATTGTCCTTGATGGAAAAAATGGAAGCGGAAAAAGTAGTATTTTAAAACTCATTCTTGGAAACGACATACAGCATACGGGCAACATTCATGTAGGCTCGGGTCTCATAATATCCTATGTTCAACAGGATACTTCCCATTTGAAGGGATCGTTATCGGATTTTATTGAAGATAACGGCATTGATGAAACATTGTTTAAATCCATCCTTCGTAAAATGGATTTTGATCGAATCCAATTTGAGAAGGATATTGCTCATTATTCAGGTGGACAAAAGAAAAAACTACTTATTGCCAAAAGTTTATGTGAGAAAGCACATTTATATATTTGGGATGAACCACTTAATTTTATAGATATCTATTCCCGTCTGCAAATTGAAGAGCTCATCCAAAGCTTTAATCCTACAATGGTGTTTGTAGAGCATGACCAGGCATTTCAGCAAACCGTGGCAACCAAAATTATTTCTATGTAGCTAAGTAGGAAACTATAAAAACTGAACGTTTGTAAATCAATAGCTCTCTAAGCTATCTCCCTAATAAAAAGACAAAATCCCAAGGAAAAGATGATACATATTTTTCCTTGGGATTCTCTATAGCCTTATACTTATTATATTTGCACCAGCTGCAAAGCCTTCTTAACATCGTGAATATCTTTTGTTAAAACACTCTTCACATTCGATCCAAACCATTCCAGTGAGGCATTTATCTCCATGGTTGAATCTACTTCCGCTAGGAATTCTCCATAATCAATGACTCCTTCAAATAATGGAACCATCCCTTCTCTAGACCCTGATGCAGCATAAACATTATGTGGTGCAAAAACATCAAGTTGTGTACGGGAGGCAATATTTTTAAAGTGGAAATGTAAAATATAAGGACGAAGTTGCTCCATAGCGATAATAGGGTTTATCCCTGATTCCCATACATGTAATACGTCAAAATTTACTCGTAGCCTTGGGTGATTCGTTTCTTCGAGTAGCTGCATGGTTGATGGTAAATTATCTGTCAAAGTGTTCGGATGAGTTTCAACAAGTAAATATTGTCCCTTTGACTCAAGATAATCACAGAGCAATTCTAGTCTGAAAGTAAGTTCCTCTCTTTCTTTCTTACTTGTGTCTGAGCTGCCCTTCTTTCCGACAAATGTACGAATCTTATTGGTTCCCCAGCGTTCCGCAAGTGCAGATAACCTCTCCGTTTCAGCCATCATCTCAGAAATAGGAGCATCTAATGGTAAATAATCACTAAGCATGCTCGTTTCCAAACCGAAGGATCTTAACCAATCCGCTCCATAATGAAGGTCATCAGCCAAGTTCTTTGCATGAACACCCCAGAGCTCGATCCCCTGAAAGCCTTGAGCTTTGGCAAAGTCAGCCAATTGATCTATTGAGTGAAGATAGTGGCGAAACGAAATTGTACAAATAGATAGTTTCATAACTGGACCTCTTTCTTATGCTGTAGTGTTAACCATGCTTGAAAACATTCGTGTAATCCTTGCTTTATGTTGAACTCAAGGAGATTTTGTTTTGCTAACTTCGCAAAAATATCTTCTGTTACTAGCGGGTCTTGCGTCATCGCAAGTTTCATCACCCGATACTGAATCGTAGTATAGCCATTCACTAAACGCTCAATATCATCACACCATTTATCAAAGCCTTCTTCAGCGCGGCCAAGTGCTTCCCAAAAAAATGCAAACGCATGCTCATATGCATACTTTCTAATCGCTATAACTGGCAATTGTTTTATTGCAGCTGGAAGTTTTGATATACTTTCTTTGTCATTCCCAGCAGTATGCTCTTTAATAATTTCAGCAATGGTATCTGTCAATGGATTACAATGAAGCTTAATACATGTATTAAAATAGGCTTCCACCGTCTCGGTAGTTGGAGCAATGATTGTCTCCGAATCAAAGTAATAGCCTCCTCCTACAGATGGCTCTTGGATAGCAGCTAAAATTCTTTCCTTCGGTAATAACCCTTCCCAGCGAAAATCAGGATCATACATGAACCACTCTTCTTCATTTTCTGTCGATTCTAGCATCACATAATGAGGGAATGGACTTTGATGAAATTTATTCTCTCGTTCTGGAAGCTTCGATAAATCTAACATTACCATTACATGTTGCTGGGGAGATTTATGCGCTAATAACCCTAGTAGCTTGTTGATATTTTCTTGTTTGGTTTGTTTTTCGTCATACCATTTGTAAAGCTTGATGCCATAGAGCATTTCATACCATGTTTGAAAGAAATAATGATCTATTTGTTCAGAATGGTATGTGAGCACACCATTATCAAGCACATCGAAATCTGCATCCCATACCCCAAAATAGTAAGGCCTATGATCGACACCCTTTGTCTTCTTAATAACCTCACAAACACAGCTTACAAAACAATGAACTTTTATCATTTTTAGCCTCCGATTAATCTATCTTTTGCTGTTCTTCTAAGAAGCTTGCTAGTGTCCCTACTGTTTTGAAATCTTTCGGAACGAGCCCCTCATCGGGAATGGAAATGCCAAGATCCAATTCTATATGAAGGATGAGTTGAAGAACCATAATTGAATCCATATATAAATCCTCATTTAATCGGGCATCTTCATTAAAAGAAGACAGTGTCTGCAACTCTAATGAATTTTCCATAATATCATAGATGCTCTTAATCAATTGTTGCCGACTCATACAGGGATGCCTCCAAGTTTTTTTCTACTTACTTTTCCATTAGGTAGCTTTTCGATTTCATGAACAAATATGAACTCAATCGGAATTTGATGGGGGGCAAGAAATTTCCGGCACCATTCTCTAAGTTCTATAGTATCGATTGGTTCAGAAGACACATAGAGTGCGCAAACTCGCTCTCCTGATAAACTATCCTGTTTCTTATATACGACGGCTTCTGTTATTCTTGGCTCATCCATTAACACGCTTTCTACTTCTTGCGGATACACATTCAAGCCTGCTACATTAATTGTGTCATCGATTCTTGCAAGAAAAGAAAGAATATTATGTTCTATATAGCCAAGGTCTTTCGTATAAATCGTTTGTGTAGACGTTTCAATGATAATCTCGCTAGGTCTTTGTTTGTCACCAGCTGTCACCTTTACATGAGGTAGAGGATATCCCATCTCTTTTGGATCTTCCACATGAGGGTGAATCGCAACACAGCCAGATTCGGAGCATCCATACTGCTGTAGTACTTGGTTAGATTTTTCTCTTAATGATGTTAACCAGCTATGTGGCATCACAGTTCCTGACGTCATCACACGATCAAATTGTTGATCAATCGGTAATAATCGGCTTAATGTATACAGTAACGCTGGAGCTCCATAGAGTATGTGCTGAGGATGTTCTTTTAGCTTTTTCAATATATATTTAGGATTACTATTCGTAATAATAACCGGCTTTGCTCCTCTTCTTATGCAGGCTAGAACCCCACAAATAAATCCATAAGAATGAGTAACTGGACAAGCAACAACAGAATTTGTCATGGCATCAACAGGTAACGCTTTTACATAACTTTCAATCTCCTCCTCCACTGAGCTCCACGTTCGTTCAATGCACTTCGGAGCTCCTGTTGTACCTGAGCTCATTTGAACCAATACCCCTTCTTGGTTATTGGAATGATTGGATAGTTCAATAAACGTATCAATCGATTGGAACAACAACAGATGACTACCCGCAGTAGAAGCAATCCTTATGGCCCCCTCTTTGGGCGTAGCCGGATGGATTGGGACAACCGATCCTCCATTTTCACGAATGTATAAACAAAGAGTCATATATTGAAAAACATCATCCGTACAAATCGCTATCCTGCGATTGCTACACTCCTTTAGATGAGATAAGCCTTCATATATATCAAATTGTTGTTCAATATTTTCTACTGTATAAAATTGATCGTTAACATAAAACATCATTATTTCCCCTTTTCATCTGCTTGTGCCAACGTATTGTTGACGATATGTCGAAAATTTCCTTCTTCTTGATTTTGCAGTTTCTTTTTTAGTAAAGATTCAACATAAATATGTGTGCTAGTAAACTGAAGCTGTTCATTTCTTGGGCATAAAGATGGAAAGCGGTCAAAGTGCTTCTGTATTCCGTCGTTAACTTGACTCCAAAAGCGTGTTTCTTCGTATCCATAATGCTCTTCTAGCAAATAAGATAGCTCACTTAAATGAAACACGAAGAGTGTATCCATAGCTAACTCTCGTAAACCCTCTACAGAAGACATCCAATAATATTGATCGGCAGGTGCATCTTTAAAGCGTTCATGTATCATTTCAAAATCTGGAACGAGTTTTCTATCGGCAATGAATTCTTCCGTATATTCGATACTGTCATGAAAATCCCGCCATACAATTCGTGTCGGCCACCCATTTTGATGCAATAAAATCATATTTTGCGCATGGGCCTCTACAGCAATTCCGTGAGCAACAAGTAAGTGCCAAACAGGAATAACACTCACTTCAATCAATCGTTTTATCCACGCCTCGGTTCCATATCGGCATAGCCAGTCATCAATAAAAGGACGCCCATCTAACTCCGTCATCATGAGTACCGTAAACGGTACTGCTTTCTCTTCTTCCTTCATGTACAAGCGCACACTTTCTCGCCATATGGTGCCAAACTGACCTTCTAATTTTCTACTATGCATTGTGGCATCCGGTTCAAAAATAATGCCTGCATATTCTTCCAGTACAATAACGCTCTTTTGTAAGTAGGCATCGGATTCAATGACCTGTTTAAGCCATGCAGAAATATGAGGAGCAGCACAAACAGCATGAGAATGTAACCTTCGTAATGAAGAGGTATTCACCATATTCATGGAGCATTTTAATTGTGCCTTTTTTGGATCTGAAGAATTCCATAATGTTCGCACTGATTGAGTTGCCCTATAGTAATCTCCTTTCACATCAAGAGGTATGAAATCTTTTTGTTCTATTAATTCAGCAAGTTCCTGTTTCATGGTACGCCATTGCCATGGGTGAACAGGTAAGAACGTATAGTCCTCAAATGTTCCTTTGAATACTGCAAGCTTGTCAAGAATGGTTTCCCACAGTAAATGCCCTAGCTCTCTTTTCCAAAAATTCGCTTCATCCTCAAGTACAGCGATTCGTACATAGCTTCTTCTCACTGCAACCCATTGAAGAGTAAATGCTTGCTTTCCCTCAGGGCCATAGGCTGCATGGTCGTCAATTGTAAAGCCGGTTCTGGATTTGAAACAAGGATGATAGGGATGTCCTTCCATAATTTCCGATTCTAATTCTTCATAGATTGATTTTCTTCTCGACATGGGCATTTGGAGATGTCGTTCATTCCATTCACAAAGCTTATTCGTTCCATGAAGTTCTTTCAGTAATCGAATTTTGTCTTGACGACTCGTCAGTAACTCATCGACTAGCTCCTCAAGCGTTGCCTCATGTACCGTTTCATCTTCGCTTACTAAAAAAATATGATCTTCCTTTATTCGAATGCGATCAAATGCCATCCTTCTACCTTCACAACGATAGGTGTATTTCTGTCCAATAAGTGTAAAAATTATAGTCCTTTGATCTAGACGTGTTTCTTCATATTTGATTAGTCCTTCAAAGATCATTGCTTCTACAAGCTGCCGCCTTACACGGAGTTCTCCTTGTTTAGCTAAAGGCTGTAGCTGCTGCATACTCTGCCTCCTCAAACTGAATAACAAATGGATTAGGAATTTTAGTATATACGGCTTGTTCCAGTTCGGCCTCCAGTTCATCTACATCATGAAACCTTGTTAATAGGTTTGCTTTGAAGGCAAGCTCCTCTTGTTTTAGAATGTTACGAACGAATATTTTTCCAAAACCTGTAAATTCTTTTTCTAATAAGTGCAGTTGATCCATAGACCACTTCAAAAGTTCATTTTCATTAATTAACTGATCTGCTCCAAATCGAGCAATAACAGGGAACAATTGATTCATAAATAAATAATAGGTAAATCTATCATGGATAAGGGCATCTTCGTAAAATAGCTCCTCCGTTTCATGTAAAGATGGTTCTATTGAAAGAAGTACATCTTTATATGCTTTTGATAAGTAATAACCTTGGTTATCGCGGTAATAATATGTAGTTGGATAACCTGAAGAGATGTTTAACAGACTATTTTGTTGATGGGCTTCAAGAGCGATCCCATGCTCATCGTATAATCTTAATAATGGTTCAATAGCATTTGTCCAATAGACTTTAAACCAATCTAAACTGACGCTCTCTAATGACCGGAATTCAGATTGAGCGATTTTCATGATGAGCTGACATAGCTTTGATTTTTCTTCTAGCAGGGGCTCTTGCACAAGCGTAGCGATCATGCAGATTCCTTCATCATGCCCCTTAGGAAATATGTTTGAACGAAAAATAACCTCAAATCCTGATTCCGTCTGATTTGGAAACTCTATAGTCATATACGCAGGGTCATTCATCATTTGAAAGGATGAATGCTTTTGTAAGAAATCTATCTTCTTCATTAATCGAGCCATAGCAATCCCCGCTTTGAGTTCATGAGTTCTATTGACCCTCAATGAATTTGTTATTTTTACGGGAATTGAAAACTTATACATCATTTCTTCCTGGGCGTTGTAAACCGTTCTGATTGAAGAGGTTGCTGTATAATATGCCCCTAGTGCTCCTTCGTATTTTATTAAATCTTCAGCAATCGCCTTTTTGACATACTGTTGCTGTAGAAGCCATTGTGCTTGTAAGGGGTGTACCGGAATGAAACAGACATTCTCTGACTTAACAAATTCAGGCTGTGATTTGATTAAAGATCGAGCAATGTGTTCACTAGCACTTATTTCTAATACGGAGGCCTCGTTCACCATTTTACGGTCGACTCGAAAGTAGTGAAGTTGGAAAGAACCTTGTAACTCTGGAGCAAAACTGGTTTGTTGCCAATCTGCCATCCCTTGTCTACTTTTAGGTGTTGGATGGAGCCAATGACCAAGTAGAAGGGACTGCTCTGCTTCAATAAACGTATCGCTAGCTCGGTGTAGCTTGTCACCTTCAAAACTCTTTTCAATATAATGGGCCATTGTTTGATAGCTCTCAATTATGCGAAGAATGAGTTCGTCAAAATGGGAAGAAAGCTTCAGACAGCCATCCATTTTAGTCGTACAATGTAGTTCCTGAATAAGCGTGATGAGAATCGTTAATTTATCCTCAACAAGCCATTGTTTTTGTTTTGTACAATATTTCAACGATGCACCAAATACCTGTCTTCCAACAAGAGATTTATATTCCACGCCAAATGCAAAACGTATGTTTTGTCTTGGTAACTCAAGCTCTAATATATATGCCTCGGTAATCAGGGCTGATAGTCGTTGTTCCTTAATCCATTCCTCCTTTTTGACCCAATGCCCGCTTCTCACCTCTCGTATATAACAATTCATAAACGCCTGAAACGTTGCATTCTTTGCAATCTGTTTAGCAATCTGCTGCATGAAATAAACCAATCCTTTCACAGAACCTTTTTACTATTAATTGATAATGATTATCACTCACTGTTGAAAAAATAAGTCTCCCTTATTAGAAAGACTGAGAAGTAAAAGTAAATCGAAACAAATGAGGTGTTGTTAACAATTGATAATGATTATCGTTTTCATTAATAATTACATTTTATAGGTAATATGGAAATGACTCAACTGTCTAAAGACCTATATGACAATACAAACCATTGAAATAGGTAAAAGTATAGAAAAAGTTGGCGTTTTCCGCATCACATATTAGAGATTTTTAATATTTAATGGATTAAAAAGCTTAAATATTACAAGAAAACAAGAATGGTTGTTTAATGAAACAAAGGTTCTTATGGTTTGAAAGACGTGCCATTTCACAAACGATGTACCTGTAGAAAAATAAGTATAGAAAAATAGCAAAAACGTTGATACCGCAACATTTCTGCTATTTAAAAATTTATATTAATATTTTTGTCATAATTACATCTATTTGTTCTTCCTCACCCATATAAAAGCTGTGTGCCCCGGTCTGCACAAAGCCTATATTCTTATAAAAGCCTATGGCATTGTCATTTTTATCCCAAACTCCTAACCAGATGCTGCTTTTGTTTTGAGCTTCAGCTAATTCGACTGCCTTGTTGATGAGATATTTGCCAAGACCTCTTCCTTGAAATGGCTGTCGAATATAAATACGTTCAATTTCAAGTGTCCCATCCCCCATTGGTTCAGACTGAGCATCATTGACATTCACCTTTAAGTAACCAGCAATGACATCATTGTTATAGATAAAATAAAATTCTGAAGCTTTATTAGATAATTCTTTTTCCAGCTGATACTCTGTAAATGCTTTCTCCAAGTAAGCGGTCATATTTTCAGGTGAATTATGATCTTTAAAGGTATCATTGAATGTTTCGATACTCACCTCTTGGAGTTTTTTTAGATCACCTATGCTACATTTTGATAATTTGATTGACATTGATTACACTCCTTCAGAACTCTTTATGTATTTTATATTGCAAATGCAATAAAAAGAATATATATTGAATGTAACTTATTTTTGTTGTATATGCAATAAAAAGTGTAGGGAGGTAATAAAAGTGAAATATGTTTTTTATGTCTTAGGCATTTTCATTTTAACACTGGGCATTTCTTTAACTATTCAATCTAATCTAGGCACTTCCCCCTTCGATGCCCTTTTAGTGGGATTATCTAAAAATATAGGGCTGACTGTAGGTAGCTGGGAAATTATTATAGCTATTATTTTAATAGTTGGTAATTCTATGTTAACCAAGCAAAGGCCCGAATTCTTGGGCTTGATGACAGCCTTTATTACGGGAATTGGAATTGATATGTGGTTATTTGTGTTACACAATTGGATAACGCCTGTAGCTTGGTATAGTCAAGTTGTTAGTTTTGGTGTAGGTTTAATGGTGATTGGGTTAGGGACTGCCACCTATTTACATACGAATTTTGCACCGATACCTGTTGATCGATTAACCTTAATAATTAAAGAGCTCACGAAAAGGAGCATCTTTTTTGCAAGAACCACTATTTATCTCCTGTTTTTAGCGCTGGCGTTACTATGGAAAGGCCCAATTGGCTTTGGAACAATCATAACGGTTTGTTTGGGAGGGCTCATCCTCCATTTCTTTATGCCTATTACTGGCAGAATACTAGATAACCTCCTACAGCACTCTAATACCACTCTAAATGATCAAAATGAAGAGATTGAAAGCTAGTATAAACCCAAATATTCTGTTTCTTGCTTAGAATGGGGTGATGTCATTTCCCCCTTTCTTCTATAAAGATAAAAATCCTGCTACGCACAGGATTTTTAAATGAAGTCTATCATGTAACATTATTTTCTTGAAAAAACTTTTTCTTCTCCTCTTCTGTAAATTCTTCTAGGTTTTGATAGGTATAGCGTGGATTACGATCCTTATCAATCACAACAGATCGTACACCTTCATAGAAATCCTTATGTCTTAAAAAGTTTCTTGCCAACATGAAATCTGTATTCAAACATTCCTCTACTGTTTTTTCACGAGCGTCAATAAGCTGCTGTAACGTAATTTTTAAAGAGGAAGGTGATTTCGACAACAGCAAGTTCTTCGTGTCACGGGCAAATTCGCTTGGGTCATGGTTTAAGGATTGTATGATTTCCTCGACTGTATTTCTTGAAAAATGATGGTTTATTACTGTTTGAAGCTTCTCAAGTTCACTGTTCGTGGATGGATTACTAGAATATTTCTTAATTAGTTGGTGTAAGGTTGCGTTTATATTGTTAGAATGCCAATCTGTCTGTATAACGCTTTGAAGGAAATCAAATAGCTTATCGCTCGTCATATAATGATCTGCTCCGTTCGCAAAAAGGACATCTGCTGCTTTAATAATGGACGCAGTTAATGCCAGATAGTAACCAATAAATCCTGGTGCTTTGTTTAAGAAATAGCCCGCGCCAACGTCTGGAAAAAAGCCAATATCCATTTCCGGCATCGCCCATTTTGTACGCTCTGTAACGATTCGGTGGCTTGCTCCATAGGTTAATCCGACTCCACCACCCATGACTATGCCATCAAGGCAAGCAATAATTGGTTTAGAATAATGATAGATTTCCAAATCCACTTCATACTCTACTTCAAAAAAGTTTTCAGCTACTTTAAATGCTTCTTGACTGGATTGTGCTTGATAAAGTGTTTTAATGTCACCTCCAGCGCAAAACCCCTTCTCCCCTGCCCCTTGTAGTACAATAAGACAGATTTGATCATTCGCTTCCCATTCTTTTAATTTTTCTCTAATGAGGTTAAGCATGTTAGTGGAAAGAGAATTTAAAGCTTTAGGACGATTCAACGTAATGAAGGCTGCTCCTCCATCTTCCACCGAAAATAAAACTTCGTTTGCCATGTTGGCCCCCTCCTTTAACAGTGTTTAAAGTGTGGCTGTCTTTTTTCAATAAATGCCTGTACACCTTCTTTGGCATCATTTGTTAAAAATAACTCAGCAAAACGTGTTCGTTCAAGTTCAAGTCCTTTTTGTAGGTTATCCTTCGTGCTTTGAATCACACATTCAATTGTACGAGAGACACATGTCATACTTTTACCCGCAACAAAGGACTGTGCAACAGCTTTAGCCGTCGTCAAAAGTTCCTCAGGTTCTGTTACGAGTTGAATAATACCTAGCTGTAATGCCTCGTCTGCACTCAGTTGTTTACTTGTTAAAATTAATTGGAGCGCTGTTGCTTGATTCGTCATTCTGCTAAGTCGTTGAGTCCCCCCGAATGTTGGGAGTAGCCCAAGCTTTAATTCTGGTAAGCCGAGAATGGCTTGATTCGAAGCAATTCGGAAATGACATCCTAACGCTAGTTCAAGCCCTCCTCCAAGAGCCGGTCCATTAATGGCAGCAATAACTGGTTTTTTCATGGCTTCTACTTCATCGCATAGCGCTTGCCCTGCTTGAGCCATTTGCAATGCTTTTTCCTGTTGGCCAAAGGCTGAAACAAACTCCTTTATATCAGCCCCAGCGACAAAAAATCGGCCAGTGCCTGTAATAATAATGGCACTTGTGTCTTCATCCTCTGCTAGCTCTTGGAAAATGAGACGTAGGTTTTCAATAGTGGCTGATGACAAAGTGTTTGCAGGTGGATGATTTAAATGAATAATTGAAATAGAATCCTCTTTACTAACGTTGACAAATGTATCGATCATGCTGCTCCTCCTAACTAATCATTTTTGGGTTGTCAATGAATGTTCTCGCAAGTGCCCGTTTTTTCATAAAGAGATTTTGCTGTAGCGGAATATTTAATTGTCGAATGTTATTTAGCAAGCTTACTCGTTTTTGTTCATTGCTTTCAGCGGCCGTAATGATAGTAATCGCACTTTCTTCTATTTTGCGGTAACCCTCCTGGCATAATATGTCAGTCATTAATTGTTTTGTTTGGACATGTGCAGTTTTTTTCGACCTGAGCCAGGCTGATTCCATGACATACGTTTCCATGGCCATATCCGCCAACAAACGCATAAATTCTTGCTCCTGTTCGAGTTGAATTTGTGCATTTGCAATGACATGAATAGCTAGTTGCATTAAATGCTTGGAGAGAAGGATGTAATGGTGATTTTTTTCTAATGGTTGAGCGTGAATAAAATCACCCTCTATTGCAGTTGTTTGTACATATTTTTTCCACAGCATTTTAGCCATTGTGAGGCGATTGATTTCATTTGTACCCTCGAAAATACGGTTAATTCTTGCGTCTCGATACAAACGTTCCACTTCATAATCTTGCATATAGCCATATCCACCATGTATTTGAACAGCTTCATCAGCTATTCTTCCAAGTGCTTCGGAACAATGTACTTTATGAAGTGCGCATTCCAGAGCAAATTCAGATATTTTCTGAACTATCGTTTCATTGCTTGATGATGCAATAGCCTCATCAACTTTCCCAGCCGTTCGGTATGCACCGCTTTCTGCTCCATAAATCAGAACGGCCATGTCAGCAAGCTTTTCCTGTATCAATGTAAAGTCAACGATAGGTCGTTCAAATTGTTTCCGTCCCTTCCCATAATTCACGGCTATTTGAAATGCTTGTTTGGCCGTTCCTATATTAGAAAAGGCAAGCTTTAGACGTGCCATATTCAAAATGTTCATAGCGACTATATGTCCTTTGCCAACCTCTCCAAGAACACAATTGATTGGCACAATAACATCCTCTAAAATGAGCGTGGCCGTTGAAGAGCCTTTAATGCCCATCTTCTCTTCTTCCTGACCCACGGATACCCCTTTAATGGAACGTTCGACAATCAACGCAGTCATCCCCCTATTCGTCTGGGCAAATACAACGAAGACGTCTGCTAGCTGAGCATTGGTAATCCATTGCTTTTCTCCATTTACTAGCCATGCTTTCCCGTCTTCCGTTAATCTAGCATTCGTTTTGGGGCGCAGTGCATCAGAACCCGCTTCGGACTCTGTAAGGGCGTAAGCTCCAATCCATTCTCCAGAAGCCAACTTTGGTAAGTATTTCAGTTTTTGCTCCTCATTTCCAAAATAGATATAGGGTAATGTGCCCACCCCTGCATGAATATTGTAGGAGACACTAAAAGAACCCCCAAAACCCATTTTTTCTGCTACCAGACCAGAAATTTTTTTATTGAGCTCAAGTCCTCCATAAGCTTCGGGTATTTCAATGGCCAGTAATCCAAGATCACCTGCTTTTTGGAACAATTTTCGGGTGATCTCATATTGTTGCTGTTCAATGGATGAGATATTCGGTGAGACATCCTGTTTAATGAAGAGCTCAGCAGTTTTTGCAATGAGCTCTTCTTCATCGTGGAAATCCTCAGGTGTAAAGATCGTCATGTTGTTTTTTAGTCGATCCATATAAGCCCTCCTTGAAAGAAAGTGGAGAAAAGCCATTTACCTCTCCTACTTTATTTCCTCCTTCGGTAAGATGGTTTTTGCTAATTCACTATCTAAATCCTCGAATTTATAATAGGAAATCGTTTCATACAATTCGCTTCTTGTTTGCATATCCTCAATTGCTTCTTGTTGTGTTCCAGTATTTTTTATTAATTCAAATACGCGCTCGTATGCTTTTGCTGCAACTCTCATAGATGTAACGGGATAAATGACCATCGAGTAGCCCATCTTTTCAAATTCCTTAGCCGTATAATAAGGAGTTTGACCGAATTCAGTCATATTGGCTAATAAGGGGGCATCTAACTCATTGGCAAATTGTTTAAACTCTTTTTCAGTTTGTAATGCCTCTGGAAAAATAACATCTGCCCCAGCAGTAACATATGCTTTGGCTCTTAGTATAGCCTGCTCTAAGCCTTCAACAGACCTTGCATCCGTGCGAGCAACAATCATTAATGTAGGGGCTATTTGTTTAATCATTTTTATTTTTTGAATCATTTCCTCCTTTGGAACAAGAGTTTTGCCATTTAAATGTCCACACTTTTTAGGAAGATTTTGGTCCTCTAGCTGTACGGCAGCAACCCCTGCCTCTAGCATTTCACGAGCAGTACGGGCAACATTTAATACGCCACCAAAGCCCGTATCAATGTCCACTAGCATCGGTAAATTTGTAGCCCGAATAATATCACTAGCACGCTGGGCTATCTCATTTGAATAAATCATCCCTAAGTCTGGTAAACCTCTACTCGCTGTATAAGCGGCACCAGAAAGATATAATGCCTCAAAGCCAACTTTTTTAGCCATCAAACCAGCCATTGCATCATGTACCCCTGGTATTTGCAAAATAGCTGAACGAGCGATATGAGCTTTAAATTGTTCAGCTAATTGTTTTTGTGTCTTTGCTTCTTGGACAATCCATGTCATTTTTAAATACCTCCTCTTTATTGCGTTCGGAATCCATCTAAATTAAATAAATAGATTAACAAATTCATGAACAGCAATTTGTTCAAGCAGCTCTTTATTTACACAAACATCGTTTATTTTATTGAGTTGTTTTTGAGCATAATGTGTACGAAGGTTTTGCTGGAATTTATCAATAATCTGAGGGAATGCTTCCTCACGGCGGAAACGATGTCCTAAAGGATATTCACACTCAATTAGCTCAGTTGATGTACCATCTTTGTAATAAACTTGAACAGCGTTCGCAATGGATCGTTTATCAGGGTCTAAATAGTCGATTGTATATTGGCCTTTTTCCACAACAACCATTTTATTACGCAAGTCATCGATTCGTGGATCTGCCGCCACCTCATCTTCATAGTGATTTGCGGTAATGTCACCATAAATAAGACCAATCGCTGTAATATATTGAAGGCAGTGATCTCGATCTGCAGGATTGTGAAGAGGCCCTTCTTTATCGATAATTCGCATGGCTGATTCATGTGTTGTAATTTCTATGCGGTCAATATCAGCTAGGCGATTTTTTACTTCAGCATGCAAATGAACGGCACATTCTGCAGCCGTTTGAGCATGAAACTCTGCAGGATATGAAACTTTAAAGAGGACATTTTCCATAACATAAGATGCAAGTGGTCTCGCAAGCTTTAATTCTTGCTTATGAAAGAGCACATCTTGGAATCCCCAGCCTGGTGCAGATAATGCAGTTGCATAGCCCATTTCCCCTTTCACAGCCATCATTGCTAGTTGTACGGCCCTGCTTGTAGCATCGCCAGCAGCCCATGATTTTCTTGATCCCGTATTAGGAGCATGTCGATAGGTTCTTAAACTTGAATTATCAATCCAAGCATTTGATAAAGCATTGACAATCTCTTGATGAGTGCCCCCTAAAGCCTTTGTAACAACAGCTGTTGTCGCTATTTTGACAAATAAAACGTGATCTAAGCCAACACGATTTAAGCTATTTTCGAGTGCAAGTATTCCTTGTATTTCATGGGCTTGAATCATCATTTCTAAAACATCTTTCATTTGGAGAGGCTCTTGCCCTTCTGCAACACGTACACGACTCAAATAATCAGCTACAGCTAAAATACCACCAAGATTATCAGAAGGATGCCCCCATTCTGCCGCCAACCATGTATCGTTATAATCCAACCAACGGATCATACAACCGATATTAAAGGCACCTTTAACTGGATCAAGGACATAGGATGTCCCTGGAATACGAGTACCATTTGGAACGACTGTACCTGGTACTACAGGACCTAGAAGTTTTGTACATTCAGGATATTGTAAAGCTAAAATGCCACAACCTAACGTATCCAATAAAACATATCGAGCCGTTTCGTAAGCTTCTTCGCTCGTAATCTTTGTGTTTAATACGTAATCCGCAATATCAATAAGAAGCTGGTCTGTCATCGTTTTTTCATTCGTTTTAATCATCTATATCTTCCTTTCAAGGTATGAATTTGATATACTAGTATGCTGATGGGCATTGGTCAGAATGTCCATCAGCTCTATGGCGAGTTGTTAAAACTTGATTATACCGACAATTCTTCAAGGTTATGACGCTCGCCTATATAATGAACACGAGGTCTAAATAATCGATTATTGTCATGTTGTTCGATCACATGTGCACATAAACCGATCGTTCGAGAGCCAAAGAAAATAGGCGTATATAATTCAATTGGTAAGCCCAGCATGTAGTACACAGGCGCAGCATAATAATCTAAATTTGGATACAAGCCTTTTTCCTCCACCATCACTTTTTCACCGGCTTCGCACATGTGATATAAGCAGTCATCCCCTTGCTCCAAGCATAGTTTATACAAAGCTTCTTTCATGATCTGCGCTCTTGGGTCCATTTTTTTCATATAGACACGATGGCCAAAGCCCATTATTTTATCTTTATTTTTGAGCTTGTTTTTCAGCATCGCTTCAAAGCCCTCCACAGTCTTAGCTTCAAGCAGCATATACATGACTGCCTCGTTCGCCCCACCATGCAAATTTCCTTTCAATGATGCGACAGCACCAGTTAGAGCACCATACAGATCGGATTGTGTGGAGGCAATAACACGAGCAGTAAAGGTCGAATTCGGCATTTCATGTTCACTATATAAAACAAGTGATTGGTCAAAAATTCCCTCTTCTAATGGTGTTGGTTTTCTTCCAGTAATCATGTAATAAAAATTAGCACTATAAGAAAGCTGACTATCCGGTTCTACAACATCTTGACCATTTAATACACGGTAGCTATTCGCAACGATGTTGGGCATTCCACCTAAAAGTCGATATGCTCGTGTTACATTCATTTCAGTCGAATGATCATGGATGTGCTGATCATACCCTGCTAACGCTGAAATTCCAGTTCGAAGGCCGTCCATCGCATGTGTCCCATTTGGTAATAAGTTGAAAATTTGAAAAAGCTCTTGTGGAACGTGATAGTTTTCTTTCAATTTATCCTGTACGTCAGCTTGTTGCTCAGTAGTTGGTAGGTTTCCGTGCAATAATAAATGGACAATATCTAAATAGGCGTATCTCTGAGATAGTTCAATCAAATCATAGCCACGTATAACAATTTGACTGCCTACTACGTCTAAGAAAGACAGTTTTGTTTCCGCAGCAATAACTCCATCAAGACCTGGTGAATACGTTAACTCCATAGATTACAACCCCTTTGTTTAATCATTCTTGTAAGCGTTACCATTCAAACTCGAAAGAACAACAAAAAAACAACTTCTATCCTTTAGAAGTTGTTAATCTACAAAAGTATGACAGAACAAAAAACAGTGAACTTACATCCATTCACAATCATCATACAGTAGCTAACACCTCCCTATCCTCGTAGGTCAATTGATGCTTATTTAGTGGCAGGTCTCCTGACTTATCATCAACATTCCTATAACACCTTCCCGTTTTGAAGAACAAAACAGTGGTCTCGTTATGGAACTCCTACATACAGTTGCGGGACAGTGTTGGACTCACACCAACTTCCCTTTTAATCAAATGGAATCAAACCCATTTGAACCACCAAAATTTAGCATATTCAATTTGTCTTTTTACCTTAACATAGAGGTTTCCAAACAATCAATATAGGTAAAATTCAGAAAAGACTGATTATAAAAAGCTATTTTTCATTTTTGACGAACTATTCTGCATATTTAAGCATTATTTCGCTCAAAAAAAGATTGTTAATCAATCCCAATGGAGCTATATTTATGAAGTCTGCTTTAAAAAAGCGATTTGTTTTGCATTACGATGAAACGAGGAGTGACGGGATGGGCTATATAACTGAATTAAGAAAGCTTATCGGTAATAGACCAATTATAAGCGTTGGTTCGACAGTTCTTGTTGTTAATGATGATAAGAAAATACTCTTTCAACATCGTTCAGATACGTTGGATTGGGGATTACCTGGCGGTTCAATGGAAATAAACGAAACATTAGAGCAGGTTGCTGCTCGTGAACTTTATGAGGAAACTGGTCTCGTGGCTAAAGAGTTTGAGTTTATCGGTGTTTTTTCAGGACCTGATTATTACTACTGTTATCCGAATGGCGATGAAATCTATACAGTCATTCACCTTTATAGAGCTAAACATGTAAGGGGTGTATTGGAAATGAAGGATGGTGAGAGCTTAAGCCTCACTTATTTCAGTAAGGAAGAACTTCCGAATAATATGGAACAGAGGACGGTCGCTCTCTTAAACAACCTAGAGGGCAAAATATGGGGGTTCGAAAGCTCCTTTACGAAGCTTTCCAAATAACAATGTAAGAATTTTAATAAGGACTTTCTTCGCAAAGACATTTCAGATCATTCCAAACTAGTATTCTTGTGAATTCTTTCGCGAGGGTGACTGGGCAAAATCGCGTTGTATAGCTCAAGTGATGCGGAATGCTTAAATGGTTCACCTTTCATGATTTCCTCTACTAGCTGACCATTTTGCATGACGAGGATGCGATCTGAAATAAAACGTGTAGCCTGTAAGTCATGAGAAATGAAAATGTATGCAAGTTGCAAATCCTTTTGTAGTGTCTGTAGTAATTGAATGATTTGTTTTCGCAAAATCATATCTAAACTACTAATGGCTTCATCTAAAACAATTAATTTTGGATGTAAGGCAAGCGCTCTTGCAATGTTCACACGCTGTTGTTGTCCCCCACTAAGCTGGGAAGGATACTTTTCGGCAATAGATTTTTCTAACTCTACATGATTAAGTAATTCCTTTACCTTATAGTGTCTCTCAGCTGAGCTATAATGCTCGAAATTTAGGTACGGTTCCTCTAAAATTTGAAAAATAGTGTGCTTTGGATTTAATGAATGATAGCTATTTTGGAAGACTGCTTGTAAATCTCTCCGTATCATTTTTTTCTGTTGGCTAGTGGCATCATAAAGATTAACCCCTTGAAATAGAACCTCACCGGCTGTTGGCCTTTCCATTCCTAATATAATTCGGCCCAATGTACTTTTTCCTGAGCCACTTTGTCCAACAATGCCTAAGCATTCCCCCTCCTGAAGTGAAAATGATACTTTCTGTAATTCAGGAGCATCCTGTCTTCGCTTGAATATGAACGGTCTATGTGCATAGTTCTTCTCAATATTTCTCACTTCTAGTAGCTTCAATTTTTTCACCTCTAAAACATCATTCGGGATTGTAATAGTTTCTTTGTATAAGGATGCTGTGGTGCATCAAAAAAATCATAGACATTTGCTTGTTCAATTAGTTCCCCCTTATACATCACGGCTACATCATCAGCTAGTTCAGCAATAACGCCTAAATCATGCGTCACAAGAAGTATGGCTGCCTGTGTTTCCAGGCGAATCCGATCAAATAATGTCAATACCTGTTTTTGGTTGACTGTATCAAGAGCTGTCGTTGGCTCATCAGCTATGTATACCGAGGCTTGAATTGCCAGTGACAAAGCAATCATTACACGCTGTAGCATTCCCCCACTTAATTGGAATGGATAATAGTGTAAAAGTTTCTCGGGATTAGGTAAATTAACTTTTGACATGCTTTCCATAGCAATTTGTCTAATTTCATTTTTAGTTATAACAAAATGAGCCTTTAATGATTCACGAAAATGACTTTCAATGGTTTGCACACGGTCAAAGGCAGTTGAAGGATTTTGCATAATAATAGATAGATGTCTTCCACGATAAGCTCTCATTTGAGCAGCATTTATCTTCAATAAATCTTGTTGATGGTAGAATATGTGCCCTTTGATAATCTGCGCTCTAGACGGTAAGGCTTGCATGATAGCTTGGCAAAGCATGGTTTTCCCACTACCGCTTTCGCCAATAATCCCCAAAACGCGGCCTTGATAGGCTGTCAGATGAATGGCGTTTAAAATATTTTGTTCTCCAATTTTGACCGATAAGTCTTTCACTTCTAAAACTTTTTTCATAACTTCCCCTTTACTGGTCAGGCGTCTTTAAACTACTTGCCAAAACATTACATACTAGGACAACTAGAACGATAGTAAGCCCAGGATATAGCATTAATTCGGGATGTTGGCGGATATATTGCTTCCCTTCATTTACCATCATTCCCCACTCAGGAGTGGGAGCCTGCACGCCAAGCCCTATAAAGGAAAAGCCTGCAATCTCTAAAATAACCTTTCCCATATCTAATGCAACAATCGTTACAATAGGAGGCCAAACATGAGGGAGATAGTGACGAATAATTAATTTCACACCTGTAGTACCGCTTATTCTTGCCGCTAGAATAAAATCCTTTTCATTCATGCCGATAAATAAACTTCGAATTAGTCTTGAATAATAAATAAGCTGTGTCAAAATAAGTGCGATTAACACATTTTTTAAGCTTGGCCCTAATACACCTAAAAGCCCAAATGCTAGTACAAGTGTTGGAAAAGCTAATAAAATATCGCATATCCGAATAAATAGCGCATCTATTATACCTCTTTTTAAAGAGACCCATGCGCCCAACAGGATCGCTACTACAATAGCAACTATTTGTATGACGAGCGCCGCACCTAAAGAATACCGAATCCCTAAAAGCAATCGTGAGAAGACACATCTTCCTAAATGGTCTGTTCCTAATGGATAGTCCCATGAAGGTGCTAAAAATTTCTTAGAAATATCGACTGCTAAAGGGTCATGAGGCATCATGATTGGGGCAAACAGTCCTAGTAAACCAATGATGATTAGTATAGTGAGACTCATAAATCTTCTCATATGTATACGTTCTAAGTTCACTTTACTCTCTCCTATTCTTCATCATCAGATGAGGATCCAATAAACGATGCAATACATCTGTGCCTAGATTGGCGAGCACATAGATGACAGCGATCACCAACACATAGCATTGTACAACGGGGTAATCACGATTCGTTATGGATTCTATTAAATATCTACCGAGTCCAGGCCAACTAAATACTTGCTCTACAATGACAGCCCCACCTAGCAAATTTCCGAGTGTCATCCCTAACAAAGTTGATATCGGTATGGCAGCATTCCTCCCCACGTGTCGGATGAGAATGACCGATTTTTTTAAGCCTCTAAGCTGTGCATATTTTACATAGGGCTGCTCGTATTCTTCAATAATGGCAGAGCGGATAAACTGTGAGAACAATCCGATTGTAGGTAAAGCTAATGTGAAAGCTGGTAAAACTAAATGTGCTCCTGAACCTTTTCCATTCGTCGGAAAAATCCCAAGTTTTAAACTGAATAGATAAAGTAGGATAAACCCTAACCAAAATGTTGGAATGGAAACACTTAGGACTGTAAATAATCGAATGATTTTATCGATAAAGGAATGCTTATATAATGCGCTCACAACCCCTAACGGAATACTAAAGGTTAAAATAAGGATAAATGCTACTAAAGCTAATTCGATGGTAGCGGGTAGCTTAGCAAATAGCTCATCACCAACGGGTAATTTACTAACAAAAGATGTCCCAAAGTCTAGCTGTAAAACGCCTTTTACCCATAGCAGATATTGCATGATAAAAGGCTTATCTGTCCCTAATTCTTCTCGTAAAGCTTGTATAGCCTCTGGTGTTGGGGCTATTCTTGCAAGTCGAAGAATGACCTCTGCTGGTTCTACTGGTACGAAACGAATAAACACAAAGGTCAGAATAGATACGCCTACTAATACAAATGGAAGTGTGAGAATTCTTTTTACACAAAACATCCAAGTCGATTCGTACATGTCGTCACTTCCTATTTCATCCGATGATAAAAAGAGAGTTGTCCTGGTTCGACACACTCTCTCTTTCATACTTAGTTTTCTTTATCCATTTGTGCATATGGAATGTCATACTCAGAAGCACGTGGTGCAAAATCCTTCATATATGGTTGATAAATAACTTGATTCGTTTCATATGATATTGGATAGAACAATGCTTGTTTGTGGAACATTGTTAAAATATCCGTGTATAGCTGCACGCGTTCTTCTTCATCGGTCCCGACTAATAATTGATGTATGTTAGTATCGATTTCTTGAGTATTTGGTAAGCCTAATTTTGCTTCATAAACACCACTAGCATTTGGTGTAGCTGATTCATTTGCAAAGCTATGTGGATCAGTCGGCGGTCCATTAGTTCGCCAGAAGTTAATATCAACCTGATCATCCATTAATTTTTGCAGACCGACCATCACATCGGCGCCTTCAATATTTAACTGTACGCCTATTTTCGCTAGCTCGCCCTGCATTAACTCTGCCATAGGTTTTTGAATGGCATCAGTAGCAATATAGATTAAATCTAATGTAAGGGGTTGACCATTTTTTGAACGAATTTTTTCACCCTTCTGTAGCGTCCATCCAGCTTCCTCTAGCAATTTCTGTGCTTTTTCAGGATTATATATAATGGGGGCTAAATCAATATTGGCATATGGAATTGCTTCCCAAAATAGCGTGTTAGCCACTTTTTCTGTACCATGTGTAATGCTTTCTACCATTTGTTCCTTATTGATAGCATATTGCATTGCTTGTCGAACCTTTAGCTCAGCTAACGGTCCAGACTGTGTATTGAACAGTAATGCTTTCGTAGACAATGGCTCAGATGTAGCTGTTCTATATTTGCCACTATCTCTTAAATACGTATAGTTATCTAAACTAATAACCCCTCGCCCATAAATGACATCTAATTCTTCATTTTCAAAGGCTAACGAAATGGATTCCGAATTTGGGATGATTTTAACCTTTATTTTATCTACGAGAGGCTTTTCTCCCCAATAATGTTCATTACGGCTAAATAAAGCATATTCATCTTTTTTATAGTCGGTTAAAACCCATGGCCCTGTGCCAATAGCTGATTGAATGGAATCATTTGTCTTATCGCCGTCTGGGAAGCCATTATCCCCTAAAAAACGGAATGGTCTGACAAAGGCTAATTCGTTTAACACAGGGTAATACGGTTCGTCTAATTGCAAACGTATTGTTGATTCATCTACTTTGACGACCTCTTTTATATGGTTGACCATGCCCATCCAAGAATGCATGTCACGATTCGCTAATACCGCATCAAAATTGCGAATCACATTATCAGCATTAAAGGCAGTCCCATCCGAATAGTTAACATCCTTGCGTAAATGGAACGTATAAGCAGTTTTATCCTCTGAGATGACCCAGCTTTCTGCTAGCTTTGGCGTAATTGTCCCATCATCGTTATACGCCACTAAAGATTCATAAACCATTGCTTGAGCAGTCATCTGATTTGGTAAATATGTATGGGGGTTTAATGGGCCTACATCTAATGGCCAACCAATCGTAATCATTTTTTCATCTGTCTGTTCAGTTGATGCTGAGTTTCCTTTGTCTTTTTCCGTGCTTGTACAACCTGCAAGAAAACTGAAGGTCAAAACAAGCATGTAAGGCAGTAAATACTTCGTCCATCTCATTTTTTATCTCCTATCTCTATTCCCTGTTCATATCTACAAATTGAATAGAAAGAAGGCATAAAAAAACCTTATTCTACAAGAATAAGGACAGATAAACCTACAATACGTAAGCTACCATCCATCTCCCTATCTTTCGTAGATCATCAATGAATCTTCTTACAAGCAGGCATTCTGGCTTATGAATCATCATTTTGCTTCACCTTCCCAAGAAAAAACTCAGTGGTCATCGAAACAAAACTCCTCATTTACAGCTGCGGGACAGCATGGGATTTACACCCATTTTCCTTTTAATCGAACGAAAAATAATTTCATTCAAACTTGTAATGCAATATTTGAAATTAGTAATAAACATAACATGCTCAAATGTTCACGTCAATTTTATTTTCTGAATATAATAAACAGATACAAAAAGACCAGGCAGATAACCTGATCTTTGCTTAACTCCTTTTATCTCTCGTTATCTCGATATAGATTCCTTCACCTCCTGACGCAATAGTTTGGTAGCAGCCACCATATTAGCTAAAGCCGCTATTGTTTCTGGCTCTTTCCTTGTTTTTAAGCCACAGTCCGGATTAATCCAAAATTGATGTTTGTCTAAAACTTGTAAACTATCTCTCATGATGGCTAACATTTCTCCCTCACTCGGCACACGTGGACTATGAATATCGTATACACCTAATCCAATCCCTTTTGTATAAGGATGCACTTGAAGTGAAGAAATAAGCTCTCCATGGCTTCGTGATGTTTCAATAGAAATCACATCAGCATCTAGCGCACTAATGGGTTCTATGAAATCGTTAAATTCGCAGTAACACATATGTGTATGAATTTGTGTTGTATCTTTTACACTCGAGGTAGCAAGTTTGAAGGCATTGATTGCCCAGTCTAGGTAAGCCCCCCAATTTTCTTTACGAAGAGGTAGCCCTTCTCTTAGTGCTGGTTCATCCACTTGAATAATGGAGATACCTGCCGTTTCTAGTGCTTTCACTTCCTTACAAAGTGCTAAAGCAATTTGATAGGCCACATCTTTCCGAGAAATATCATCACGTACAAAGGACCAATTTAAAATGGTCACTGGCCCTGTCAGCATCCCTTTGACAAAGCGCTTCGTTAAGCTTTGGGCATACGCTGACTCTTTCACGGTAATGGATGAAGTCCATTCAACATCTCCATAAATAATCGGAGGCTTCACACAGCGAGAACCATACGAAACCACCCATGCTTTTTCAGTAAAGGCAAAGCCCGTCAGTTTTTCACCGAAATACTCGACCATGTCTGTCCGTTCAAATTCTCCATGAACCAGTACATCTATATCCATATCCTCCTGCAAGTGAATCCAGCGCTTTGTTTCCAGTTCAATAAATGCTTCATAGTCTGTATTCGATATTTGTTTCTTTCGCCAAGCATTCCGATTTCTCTTCACCTCATCAGATTGAGGAAAGCTACCGATTGTTGTTGTAGGGAATAGTGGTAAGGCTAACGCCTGCTGCTGTAATTTTTGACGTTGACTAAAATCACTATGTCGCTCAAAATCCTTTGTGGAGACGGATTGAACGGCTTGCTGGATCATCTTATTTTGACGAATCGGATGATTTTTTAGTGCTTCAATGGCTTTCATACTTTCTGAGAAATTATGACGTCGAGTTCCGTTTTGACCCTTTCTATATTTAGTTAGCTCAGTAATCTCTTCGATTTTTTCATCGGCAAACGCCAGTGCTTGTTTGAGAACAGGGTCCAACTTCTTTTCAAATGAAGTAGATATTGGTACATGTTGCAGGTTACTTGAAGGTTGAATCCACAATTCCTTAGCATCACTTAGTTTTTCAATTGCTTGAATCATGGCATTCGCTTCCGCTAGGTTTGAACGCCATATATCACGACCATTGACCACCCCAATGGCTAAAACTTTATCTGGAGGGAAACCATATTGTCGAAGTGACTCCATATTCCCTTTATAGCCATGTACAAAATCTAAGCCAAATCCTTGTACAGGCAGTGTAATTAATGTTTCATAGGAGCATAATGCTTCAAAGTATGTTTGTAGCATTAGTTTTGCTGCTGGAACTGTCATCATCAATTGAGCATAGATTTCTTGAACTAGCTTCAGTTCTGCTGAGTCAAGTGTCGTCACTAAAGAAGGCTCCTCTATTTGAATCCATTCGGCACCTGCATCTACTAATTCTTGAATAATCTGGGCATAGAGAGGTATTAAGGCTAATAAGTATTCGACCTGCGTTAATTTATTGTAGCCCTTAGTGAGCTTATAAAATGTATAGGGGCCAATAAGTGTCGGCTTCGCCATAATACCGAACGCTTCCTTTGCCTCTAAAAAGTCTGCTAATACCTTATTTTCTGTTAGCTGCAACGGTTGTCCTTCATACTCAGGAACAATGTAGTGATAGTTGGTATTAAACCATTTGGTCATTTCACTAGCTACTGCTGAATGATTTCCTCTCGCTACACTGTAGTAGGTATGTAAATCTACCCTTCCACCTTGCCAGTTAAAGCGCTTCGGTACTAAGCCGAACATTAAGGCAGTATCCAACATTCTATCGTACAATGTGAAATCTCCTACTGTCACCACATCTATGCCGAGTTGTAGCTGCTTTTCAATTCTTGATAAACGAATACTTTTTAGTGTAGCCTGAAAATCCTCTTCCGTTAGTTCTTGACGCCAAAATGCTTCTAATGCCTTCTTCCATTCGCGATCATCTCCGATATATGGGTAGCCAATGAGTGTACTAGTATAAGTCATCTTTCATCTCCCTTTCATCAAAAAAATTTACTTCTAGCTTGCTCTACAAATTTGGTTATCCACATGCTAGTTTCGTTGCCCTATATGAAAACCAGTGGGCTTCACTTTGCAATATTAGCATGATAAAAAGCCATTCTCCTTTTTGGAAAATGGCTGCATAGTAAAATTATTAATACAAAAACAATACGAAAAAAAAAGAACTTCCGTATACATCATCTGTTTTCGCACAGTGCCTATTGGTCACTATTCACCACCTATTTCCACGTAGGTATTTGGTGTGTACTAGAAATTGGCAGGTCTCCTGTACGAAAGACTTCAATGAGTAGAGTAGACATTCTTTTTTTGTTTCTGGTTAATATTGTAATATGTAGTTTACTATTTGTAAAGATAAAAAAGACCACCCAATTAAGGATGGTCCGAGTATTGATTATTTACATGCGGGATTATCTGGTTCAACTGGTGTAGCATCATCTATCTTAACTGAACTCTTAAGACTCTCTTGATTTGCATATCTAAATTCTAACTTATAATTTTCCCCAATTTTTGGTGTTTGCCATTGGCTTGCACTGTAATACACATTAGAATAGAAAGAGTACTGCTTAGAACCGTCCAACGATTCAAAGTTGAACATACCGTTATTCATTCCAATGAATTTTACATTATCATAATTAATAGATAGTTCTGGTTGGAATGGGTCTACTATCACATCTACCAAAGATTCATTCTTGTTTTTAGAGTAGTCTTGAATAATTAGATACTCTTTACCATCAACCATCTCTGGGATGTCTACTGAATTAATATAGATTGTTCTACCTTGAACAACATCTTCTCTGACAAGCTCGCGAAAGGCTAGTATGCTATTATCCCCTGTTGCTTGAATTTGCGCTTGTGTATCTTTATGGTCGTAGTACATTGTTGCATAAGTTAAAGTTCTACCAGACTGCACATACTCTTCTAGAATATCATTATATTTTGCATCTTCTGGTTTATAGTCATTAAAAGGATAGATAGATTTTGCTTCTGCATCCTCTGAACTATAACTTCCTGCAATAAATCCACCTGTTGTTGCTACTCCAATTGCTAATACGCTTGCTAATACTTTGCCTTTGATATTCATAAATAAATCCACCTTTTCTGTATGCATTTTCCTTACAAGTAATATCTTAGCATTGATTTAATTGAGGATTCAAATGTATATTGAAGTCAATTTTTAATATAAAAAAAGGCTACCACAAATTAATGTGATAACCCTTAGTTGTTACTTCATTTCGATTGATAAGATTTCTTGAGCTGTAGCATCTTTGTATGTGATTACATATGTGTAACCGTATACCAGTTGAACACCATGTTTAGCTAACTCTACTTCTGTTACAATTACTGGAGCTGTAGAAGTTAAGAACAATTCGTCTTCAAAGTATACTGCATCCAATGTAACTGGCTCAGCCGCTTGAGCTGTTGCCACTCCTGTGAATAATCCAAGCGCTAAGATACCTGCTAATAATAGTTTTTTCATGATAATGTACCATCCTTTTCTTTTTTTGTTTTGGTTATATTTTTCTTATTGACTACATATTACAGTCGACTTCATTTAAAAGTCAAATGTTTTACTTCAACTTTTTTGTCAAATATTGTTCGAAGCGTTTTAGCATAGTTGCCATCTGTTCACGAGTCAAGTCATTCTGTGGGTTTGAACCATCTGTAATGCCGTTTGCTGTAAGCCATTCCCAATCGACATCGTGTGACTTTCCTGCTTTACGTGTAGCTTCTTTATCTTGCTTGCTACGTAACGCTGACTTTAAATCTTCAATCTCTTTCTTCAATTCATTGTACTGTGACATTGTAAGCTCTCCTTCTTTCCCTAGTGGTGTGTATGAATCCAGTGTGATATTTTTCATAGGGTCAATTGCATTAGGCTGACCGGTCATCCATAGTCCATTATGAATCTCAAAATGTAAATGCACTGCTGTAGATGAACCTGTCATACCCATGATTCCTATTTGCTCACCTTGCTTAACACGCTGACCAACCTTTACCATAATCTTATCTAGGTGTGCATAGTTAGTTTCGTATGTCTTACCATTGATAGTATGTCTAATCATAACTAGTTGACCGTATGTGCTTAAAGTTTGTGCTCGTGATACTACACCTTTTGCTGATGCATAGACAGGAACTTTCTTACCTGCTACTGGAGACGCTAGGTCGACACCTTGATGCCAATAGCGACCTGTGTTAGTGAATGGGTCTGGTCTCCATCCGAACTTACAAGTCAACCTAGCTCCCTCTACAGGACAATTAAACCTTGCCATCTGTATCATCTTCTTTCTTCACATCATCTACCATCTTCTTAGCTTCGTCATAAGTTGTTCCTTTTGCAAAGAAGAATATAATTACTGCCATGATGATAGACTGAATGAACTCAACTTGTAACACGCCTGTAAATGACAATACTAGAAATGTTATTGTTACCAATACAGCTATGATGTTTCTAATCTCTAGTAACTTCGATAGCTGTTCTTGTAGCTTGCGCTTCATGTAAACCACTCCTTATGACCTTATTTGTTTACTTTATCTTCCAATGTTTTTAATCTTTCGTCATGCTGTTCTAGTTTTAGATTCTGTTTCTCGATTGCTACAGTGTGCTCAAATACTTTCTCACGAGTTTCTTTCTGGTCTATTTTGACCTCTTCTAGATGCTCATTGAGACGGTCAACACTATGATTAAGATTGATTAACGTATTGTCTACACCGTTCATAATTTTCCAGACACCGATTAAGCCGCCCCCAACAGCCGCAAGGATGCCTACTATTAAAGCTATTAATTCAACGATTCCCATTTTTTAGACACCAAAAAACCACTCGTAAGATTAGTACGAATGGTTCATTCCTTTTCTTATTTATCTTCTGCTTGAGTGCCATCAATAGGGAAGACACCAATTACGATATGTTTATTTACTACCATTCCACCAAAGTTAATGAATGTAGTTGTCTTGTCATTTAGCTTAGCTGTAACTTCATCCATGTTTAGTGTGTCACTAGTTAGGTTAAAGTTCATATTGTTGTTAAGTTGTAATAAGTAATGCATATTTATTATCTCCGTTTCATTTGTTATTTTATGCTCCGCTTACTCTGTCTGCACGAGCCAATACTGTTCCTGCTGAGTTTCGTACATAGATAAATCTATTATCATAGTCTACATAAGTTCCATTTGCTGTACCTGCATCTTTTGCATATCTTGCGCTTGCAACTTCTCCGCTTACATTACTTCCTGATATGTGATTAGTAGGATGAAGCTTCTGCGTATCCTACTCTAATGTTACTGCCATTAACAGACGACTGATTCTGGAAGTCTATTGTACCGTTTAGATATACATAACCACCAAAAGAGTTGATAGCAATACCATTACCACCTGCTGTGATATTACCAACTGCGCCATTAAAATACAGAGAGTTACCAATGTGTATATCCTTATGAGTGTTAATGTCTACAGAGTTCAATGTCCCAGTTGTGATAGTTCCTAAATCACCAGTGATGTCAGATAATACAGTTACAGCACCTCTTAAATAGATATGTTTACCTTCTATTTGAACAGTTGTAGATGTCATATTAATGCGAGAAGCAATCTCGTTACCATTGTAATCCACTTCTTTTACTCGTAAGTCAATCTCTCTGGAGTTGAGATTAATAGAGGCTTCATGACGTGTAATGTCTCCCTCATTTTGCGCTACTCGTAAAGTCAAACTGTCTGCATCAAGTTTTATTTGAGAGATGCTATCTCCAATACGCTCTACTTCAAACTCAATCTTGTCATTAGTCTGTTCAAACTTAGAACGTGTTATCTTCTTCTGCTCGTCTATCTCAACCTTTTGTGAGATTAAGATGTCTGTTGTTGACTTAGGTAGAGAGTTACCTAGAACCACTTTGACCGTCTTCAATTGACCATTTACGAACCCTTTAGACTGAGCTAGGATACGAGTTTGTATTTCAATATCAAGCGGTTCATAGATAAGCCATACCGTCTCGCCTAACTCATTGTCTAAGAGTTCAATAGAATCTAATTCAAATGTAACCTCTGGCTCATCTTGTAGTGAGTCTGCTAGATGCTGAGTGAGTGATGCATAGTTAGTAAACCTATCATCATGGATAGGGTCTGCTTCACGCTTACCAAACTTAGCTACGTTAGGTGACTCATAGTATACGTATAACTGGCTACCGTCTGCATTTGGTGCTCCGTATCCTTTGACTGCTGTCTTAAGCTTAGTTGTGTCTACGTCCTTGCTGAGAGCTTGTACGTTGTGTCCATATCTATATTGGAAATCATGGTCTCTACCAATCTTCTTGGAGAAGTGGACATGATTGTTCTTTCTAATCTCAAACTCACATTCGAATACTTGACATAGAGCGTTAGTTAGAGCTACTAAATTGTTCTCTCCAAAGTTCTCTATCATCCTTGATTCATTAAAGTCTGTAGAAGTAGTCCATCCAGAACCTAAGAAGATGAATGCTAGGAACTCGTTAAACGTTCTCGTGCCGCCATATATATCGTCTTTCCTCTGGTCTACTAAATCAAAGTATGTAGACAGAGCTGTTACTTGTTTACCTTGTCTAGTTTCTTTCATCTGCTTGACTCTGAAATCAAAATCATCTACAGTGATAATAGATTCTTCTAATAGCAATGAGTGTCCAATATTCTTGCTATCATTAACAGAGTTAAAGGAGATGCTGAAATCTCCCTTAACTTCTTGCTCCATTTCGAAACTAGATAGATATACTAATGGTTCTGACTGTCCATTGTTTGTTACGTATATCATCTAATCTTCCTTTCTTATTTTAGCTTCTGATTATACCTGCATCATTCACTCGCTCTGGCGTTGTCCCCGATGGCTGTGTGCTAGATTTACCTATTGTTGATGCAGTGTTGGCTACCAATCCAATACTATTACCACTACCGCTATTGTTTACTGAGAAGACAGTAGCGCCATAGTTTGCTTGGATTCCCATACCTCTGTTTGAAATATTACAATTATTTATATAGAGAATACTTGAAGTTGTAACTGCACCATTTTGACCTGTAGCTCCTGCATCAAAATTACAATTGCTCACATTGACAAGTTGACTATGTTGAATTGAAATACCTGTTACACCTGCACTATTAAAGTGCATACCAATTATATCAACTCTCATAGAACAACCTACCATTTGAATGCCTCGCACTTTAAACTTAGGAGCATCTGTGATAACAGAACCACCTTGAATTGTTAAAGTACCTGAGCCTGTGAATCCATTAATTTGAACCCACTCATCATAAGTTCCATCAAGTACTCTAACATTTAATGGATAGTTACTGTATCTTGGTAGAGAGTTTATAGCACCTTGAATTGTTTTGAATGCTTTACCTCCATTATTCCATTCTCCTGTTAAATCATTACCAAGAGGAGAGACAGTTACACTTATTGCTGATGCCGTTTCTGTTATTGCACTCTTGGCTTTATCAAATGCTGATTTCTGCATAGGTAGAGTCCATGCTGATGTATATACATCGTCTCTGTGGACAATCTCGTAGCTCTCTAGGATTTCTTTTGCTTTCCCATTTGCTGTGAATAGTTCTATCTCTATGTTAATAGCACTTCGTTGTTTGATTTTAATAAAAGAGATATACGGTCTTCTATTTATTGGTGCAGGGTCAGTTACTCCAACTGAACCATTACTATAAAACTGCTGTGCAAACTTATCAGATATATTAACTACTCCGTTATCAGAGTTTGCTACCCAAGGAGCTGTTTCTGAATTAATGCTTCGTACTGTTGTAATGGATTTATAACTACCTGTATCGAAGCCTCCTGCTCTCTTTGGTATAGTAGCTCTAACTGTAAATTCTCCTTCGACTTCCATTCGTTCGTGATTGAATACAATATATAGAACCTCTGGTAAATCGCTACCAGTCCAACCATCGAATGGCTCAAGTCTTAAGATAGCGTGATTAGGATTGATTACTTGTACTCCATAAGGCTTTACTACACTATTAATCTTCTCGTCTAGTACTACACCTTGCTCTGCTGAAAGAGCTTTATCAGCTCCTCCAGTAGTAAGGTCATTTACAATCTCAGTAGTAGACTCGGACATTTTTAACTTAAGAGAATCTGATAAGTTCTCATAAGAAATATTTCCAGTCATTACTTACCATTCCCTTCTAGTTGTTTCTTCAACTCTTCGATTTCTTTTAACTTCTGCTCAAGTAGTTCTTGAGGTGTCAACTCTTTCTTAAGAGCTTCTACGATTGGTTTTCTAGTCCTTGGATTAATACTGACTAGTCTTTCATCATCATACTTAATAGAACCCATAGGCAGGTCTATATATTCAATGCGACCTATAATGTCTTCATGTTGAATAGGCGTATTGGAATAAGTAATCTCTCCAGTTTGCCACAGTATACGTCCAGAAGTAGTGTCGAAGAATACTCTATTTTCTCGTGTGAACATTTAATCATTTCCTTTCTAGTAGCCGTATGCTTCCCAATTGAAATTTAAGTTTGCTTGAACTGGCAATCTAACAACGAATTGTGTTGGTGTATCTGTAAATACTTTTGCTCTCATGTTGTATGATTGTATATTATTTGCAGAGCCATTGTGCATAGATGTTTTAGCCGTGTTAGAAGCGATTGAGTCGCTTTCACGGTTGAACACAGTAGAGTAATAAATATCTCCTGCGGTTGCATAAACAAAGATTCTTTTAGGAGTAAAAGGTATATCCAGTAATATGTTTGCAAAGCTTGCCACTCCTACTGCTGATGAACTTGCATAGGCGAAGTTCTCTGGAGAAGCAACATAAGTTACACCGCTTGCATATTTCGTTCCTGATGGTATTGCATTAATATTATTTGCCATTTGATCAAATGTAGCATCCGAAGCAGTTTGAACTCCTTTACCAGTAATGGCAGATGCTACTTTCGCTTTACCATTACTTACAGATGTGAAAAGCCCTTGTAGAGATGGAGACCATGGAGACCACGTTCCTGCATAGTAGTGTCTTACTTTATAGTCTGGAACTGCTTGGTTATACGTTGTAGCGTGTTGCATTCTATATCCACTCTCGCTCCAGAAAGTATTCTCAACATACCAATAACCTGCTGAGCCATTGCTTTGTGCGTTTGCGTGAGTTGTTAGAAATGAACCTGTAGTAGTTATATTAGGGTCTGTATCAATCTCTCGGACATGTAAGTCACGTTTATTATTCCAGAAATCTCTATCTGCTTGACTAATGATTCCACTTGTTTGGTTTCTCCAAGGGTATCCACCTGCTGTTGGACTTCCTAAATCTACTGACGCACAAGTTGCACCGTTCACAGCATCGAATAATGATTTACCTTCTCCTAAGTAACCATCTACTTCAAGCTTAATCATGAATGGCATAGAGCCTAGTGGAGCTTTCAATACTGGCATAGTTAACTCTGTACCAACAAATAAAGGCTTTCTAATGTTATAAGTTTTAGCGAATGATTCTGTGATAGACTCGATTAAGAAGTCTGCTTGCTTAACTCCACCACGGTCTGTATAGTTAGCAACTTGATAAATTACAGTAGCTCCACCATGGGACTCTTGATTACCCCAGAACGTTGTGTAAGTTGCTTTGATAATCCCAGAAAACTGTGAGCCAAACTCAATAACGATATTGAGATTTTCTACGTTAGTAGTACCATGCCATCCACCGCCAATTCCATCAATGTAAAGAGTCTTGGAAACAGAGCGAGAGCCTAAGTTGATTACATTGGCATCGTTGAACTTACCTTTCTGCCATGCATCTTTAGCTTGACTAGCTTCATTGATAGCATCCTTAACTTCGTTAGATAGTTTAGACATGCCTACTGAGCCGTCAACTAGTGCTGTACCACTGATAAGTCCCATGATGTCTGGAACGTTCTTGAAGATTACAATATCAATGTTATTGTCTGCAATCTCTGACTCTGGAGAATCAAAGCTTAACTTGTAACCAGTTCCCACAGAACCAGTAATTGTGTATGACTCTGGACGTAGGTATACAGTGTTGAAGTAAACCATTACGCTATCTGTGCTCATATCCAGTTGGTCATTAGGAATAGTCCAGTTCTTTTGATTCTTAGCAGTAGTCTTAAGCTTAAGTGGAACAGTTACAAACTTACCACCAGAACCAGTGCCGCCACCTTTAGACCAAGTTGAGTCTGAGATGATACCATTAGAGTCAGAACGAATTACACGAGTGTTAACAACACCTGTTGTAATATCTGTTGCTCTGTATAGTTTAGTTGTCACTGCACCATCAACATCTACTACCACTTCACCAATGTATTCTGTCTGTTCTGGTAAGAAGTCTTGACCGTTAGAAGTAACATGTTTTAATCCAGAAATGCTAGCATCTCTAAACTCTTCCTCTATTACTGTATCTAAGTCATTAGTTGCGTAGCCTTGAGAAGTAAACTTGTTTTCTGCTAATGCAATAAGACCATCTGTCTCAGCTTTCGTGTAAGTGTCAAGTAATCCTGTGTCGATTTGAACGTTACCATTTGCATCTGGTGATACACCATTTACAGTTGATACTGCACCAGTACCGTCTACTCCTCGCTGAGCCAATAGAATCCAGTTAGCATCTGTAACTGTTGGTGGCTTATTTGTATTGTTGTTTACTTTTGATTGGAATGTAGAACCGTTACGAGTTACTACGTTGTTCTTTGCATAAGTTTTAGTTGATACCCATTCTTCTGCTGTACCCCAACCTTTGATAGCATCTGCCGCGGCATTAGCATTAGCAGTAGCCGCTTTAGATAAAGCAATCTCAGTTTGAATCTGAGTCTTAAGAGTTTGTAAATCACTATTTAATTGAGTTGAAGTTGCGATAAGAGTATTCATCTCATCAATCTTTAATTGAGATGTATTGTTTAGTCCTTGAGTAGTAAGGATAAGATTATTCATCTCTGTAATCTTATTTAGGGCTTTGTTTGTAGCTTCTTCTGCTTCTTGTTTAGCTTTAAGTGCATCTAGTGCGGCTGTCTTAGCGTTATCTGTAGCAATCTCAGATTGAGCGATAGCATCGTTAGCTCGTGCTGTTACATCTTCTGCATCTTCTGTAGCCTTGATAGCATTCTCTGTAGCAATACGGATAGCTTCTAAAATTTCGTTAACCTCTTTACCACCTGCTAGAACGTTAATTTGATATTGTATTTCTGTAAGACCGCCAATGATTCTACTCCAGTTCTCGTTAATCTTATTACGTTCTTCACGAGTAATTGGATTGCCTGTAGTGTTTAATAAAATTGTCAAAGTTGTTACTCCTTTCTATAAGTACAAATATCTGAAATCAAAATCTATTTTTGTTAATGTTCCACCTGTTATAGTGAAGGAGTTTCCCCCTTGAGCTAGTGTGATTAGCTTCTTATTTGTATCTCTGAATGCACTGACCCCATTCTTCAGAGTTCTCACACCATCTAATACTAGTCTGTCTCCACTTGTGAGAGACTTCGTATATTGATATACGTCTCCAGTAGTATTGTTAGTTAGTGTTAGACCGTTAGGATAATCACCCTGTATGAATATACTCAATTCACTTTGTCTAGGGTCAATGTGAGCTGTACCCTCATTCCTAACAACAAATGAATTAGTGGTGAATGAATAAGCTATATCATCATCCCATGTAATCTGGTCGTTCCAAGCCCATTGGTTAACGTCCCATTCTTTCTTTAATTGCTGAGTAGTAGATATAGATTCTCCGTAGATGTTCACACAAGTAAACTCTAGTTCGAATGAGTTCATGTACATGTTAGGCTCTATTACAAAACCTTGGTTAAGCTTTACTAAGTATCGTTTATATGGTTCACCTTTAAAGATTAGATAGAATGATTCTTTGCGTGTGAACAGAGCATTGATTTCATCTCGTAGTAAATAGAAATCTTGTATGTCTTGTGACTCATACAATAGCTCTACAGTAATGACACGCTCTGTGAACTGACTATCTGTAAAGATGCCACCATCACGTCCATCTACCATCTCAACTGAATGAGATAGTGAGATAGATGGAATGTAGTGGAATAAACGTCTTAGGCTGTGTTCTGCTATGTCTAACTTCTTACCGTTGAGTAATTGTAGAATCATAGTTGTACCCCTTTCGTTACTGCTAATACGTTTGTTTGTTTATATTGCATACCGTTGATATGGTCGAATGTTACTTCTGCCACTTGTTGCCCATCTAAGTAGATAGGTGCAGGTTGTACGTAGACTACTTGTTGTTGTGATTGTTGTCCCATATGCTTAGCAATACCTTCACCAATGCCTGATAGGTTACGAGCGTTAAGAGGTAAGATTGCTTCTCTTCCTGCTTCTCCACCAACCATTAGGTTATTACCATTCATACCGAATGCTGTAGGGCTATTCATGATACCACCCTTAGCGAACCAATCAATGCCAATCTTCGGAACTGATGGAGGCTTTAAACTAAACTCGCCTTTCAGTGTGAATCTTGGTAGCTTAGGCATCTCAATTTTAGGGAACTTTAATTTCAATCCAGAGAAGAATCCTTTGATTGCATCAATAGCTGATTTGATCAAATTCTTAGCTGTCTCGATAGGCTTAACCATCAAGTCTTTCAATGGTTCAAACTTCGATTTAACAGCGTTCCAGATTGCTGTAGATGCTGTAGAGATAGCGTTCTTCAATGCATCGAATGCATCTGATGCACCTTTCTTAGCACCTTCAACTGGCTTCATGATTACGTCTTTAACTTTGTTCCAAGCTGTAGATGCAACAGAGCCAATCTTATCCCAGATACCTTTAAGACTAGTACCTAGTTTGTCGAATAATTCTTTTACGAACTTACCAAACGTCTTGAAGACTCCAAGTATCTTACCCATAAACCAAAGTTCAATTACGTTCCAGACTGCTTGAACAGCTCCAGACAATACTTGTTTAACGCCTTCCCACATCTTGCCCCAGTCACCTGTGAATAGACCTGTGAAGACTTTGACTAGTCCCATGATTACTTTCAGAACTCCGTCAATGATATTCTTAATGTTGTTCCAAGCGTCTTTAACAATACTCATGATGATTGGCATAACAAACTCGAATATCTTCTGTATAACTCCCCAGACATTCTGTACGGCTTGCATTATCTGAGCACCGTTCTCATCCCAGAACTTCTTGATTTCATCTAGCTTAGCTTTAACAAATGTTACTACTGCATCAAGAGCAGTCATAACTACTTCTTTGATAGCTTCAAAGACTGCTTTAACTCCATCTCTGAATGTTTCTGACTTCTTCCATAGCACGACAAATGCCGCACCTAAAGCCGCAATACCTGCAACAATTGCTAATACAGGAACTAGTGCCGCACCCATAACTGTCATAATTGTACCGATAGCACTTATTAAAGCACCAATTACTAGGACAACGGGTCCGATTGCCGCGGCTACTGCCGCTATTGCTATGATGATTAGTTGAGTACTACCAGATAGTTTACCGAACCACTCAGCTAGTTTAGTGATAATCTTTACCACAAACTCTAAAGCAGGTTGCATTTTCTCATATAGAGTTAACGCTACCTCTTCTAAAGCTGATTGCATTTCCTTGATACGTCCTGCTAAGTTATCTGACATAATCTTAGCCATCTTCTCTGCTGTACCTGCTGAGTTGTTAATAGCGTTTGCTAAGTTGTTATAATCTTCTTCTGATGCATTGACAATAGCTAATGCTCCTGCCATTGCTTCTTTACCAAAGATAGTTGCCGCATAAGCCGCTTGAGTATCTGCGTCTAATCCAGTTAAGGAAACACGTAGCTCATCAAGAACTTGCTTAAGTGGTTTCATATTGTTTTCATTGTCAGTAAGCGAGATGCCTAAATCATTCATAGCATCATTCATAGCCTTAGTAGGAGACGCTAAGTTTGTCATCATAGAACGTAATGCTGTACCAGAGTTTGAGGCTTTGATACCTGCGTTTGCCATAAGACCTAACGCTAACGATACATCTTCTGCTGAGTATCCTAATGCACCTGCAACTGGAGCCGCATACTTAAATGACTCACCTAACATTGCTACGTTGGTATTAGACTTAGAAGTAGCCGCGGCTAATACGTCCACGAATCTTCCTGTCTGGTCTGCACTCATACCAAGAGCTGTTAATGCATCTGTTACAATGTCAGATACTAAACCTAAGTCTTCACCCGATGCCGCGGCTAAGTTTAATACGCCACCAATACCGTCAAGCATTTTAGTAGCGTCCCAACCTGCCATGGACATGTACATGAAACCTTCTGATACTTCTGTAGCTGAGAACTTAGTAGTCGCACCTAATTCTCGTGCCTTATCATGGAGCTGTTGGAACTCTGCTCCTGTGGCTCCAGAGATAGCCGCTACCTTTGACATTCCCGCTTCAAAGTCCATACCAATCTTAGCAACTGTTGCACCCATTGCCGCTAGTGGAGCTGTTACATACATAGACATATTAGAACCGATAGACTTCATTCTATCTCCTACGGCTTTCATTCTTTCCCCTGCCGCACGAATAGCTGTGTCCATCTGATTCCACTTAGATGTAACTTGAGTAAGTTGTCCTTGCAATCTATTTAACTGAGACTCTGTATTCATAACTTCACGTTGGAATGCTCTGTATTGGTCTGCGCCAATCTCACCACGAGCAAACTGTGCATCTACTTGAGCTTGAGCTTGTCTAAGTGTTTCTAATCGTTGAGAAGTCTGTGTGACTGATTCTCGTAATATCTGTTGGCGCTGTGCCGCTAATTGAACGTTACCAGAATCAAACTTCAATCCTCGTTCAACGGCTTTTAATTCACGTTGTAAACTTCTGGATTGACCATCTACTTCACGTAGAGCTGTTGTTAGTTTGGTTGTATTACCACCTATTTCAACGGTAATACCCTTGATGTTACCTGCCAATATGATTACTCCTTTCTTGTATAATCATAAAAAAAGGGAGACTACTCGAATTGAGCAATCCCCCTAGTAGTTTTTTTAAATTTTAAGAGCGTTAATATCTGCTTGAGTAGCTTTCTTTGCTTGACCGCCTTTATTGCTCTCATCTGGATTAATCATATCAGCATATAACTGTATGTGGTCTAAGACCATTCCTATAGACATCATCTCAAGATGGTCTAATGTTAACTTTGATTGTGTAGACATAAGCAAATACTCACCTGTGGATATAGGCTCTCCATCACCTGTTACTTTTTTTTAGCTTGACTAACTTTAACTTTCTCATTACGGCTTTCCATATTAGCTTGAACTAATGGAACAACCTCTTCTAGTACTTCAAAGATTGGGAAACCGTCTTCAAACTCATCCAACCAATCCATTAACTGTGGTAACTCTGCGTCTGCTTTCTTAGCCATAATCCATGCCATTTGATAAATAGGCATAGAGTCCTTCAATCCTTCTTCGCTACTAAGCTCTCTTGATACTTTCATGAAATCTGATAAGAAGTCAGTACCGAATGCTGATAGATACATAAGAGGTGTACTACCTGTAATTTTGAATGTTACGTCTTTCTCGCCAATTTTAATAATTTTCTCTGCCATAATAATATAGCCTCCTGTTTGTTTTAGTTTGATTAAGGTGTAACTGTTACTGGTTCTACAACTGCTTCATAGAACTTGTTATACATTTCTTCTGGAGTAGCTTCACCAGTGTTCCAACGAATAGCTTTATCGCTAGTACGTGGCTTAGCTGTGAATGATAATTCTTGACCTTCGATTTCGATAGACTCTGCTACTGTGTTAGCTGTTTGTGATGGACGGTTAACTGATACGTCATAATATACAAAACGAGTTTGGTCTACGTCTCCATCAACCTCAAATAACAATGCAATGTCTTTAGCTTTAGCGTCAGATGTTTCTAAGAAACCACCGTTCACCATTTTTTCACCTAGTACATCTGTACGGAACTCGTCTGTAATCATAGCGATTGTTAGAGTACCTTCATAACCTGTGTTAGCTGTACGAGAGAAGTATACGCCATTGTCTGCGTAGAAGTTTAGTGGGTCTCCAGTTGGGTCTAATTGTAGTGATACCGCACCTTTAACTGGAACTGGTACGCCATATTTATAAGTACCGTCTGCTTCACGTTCGATAACTGCATAGTGAACATTAGATAAACCGTACAATACTTTATTCTTTGCCATAAGTTAGTTGACTCCTTTTATTTTGTGATTGTGATAAAGTAATTCTTTACATATAACTGTTGAGATTGTATATAAACCTCTGTTGTTTCATAGTAAGTACCAGACTCATCTAGTAAGTCTTCTAGTGTACTTTCTAGTGCTAAATCTTTTACGTCCGAATATAGTTCAATGCGATAGTTTAGCAGTTTAGTCCATACTTTGTTATCAGCACCGAAGTTATTCGAATCCTCTTCTATATAAGCCATGTATGGTGGCTCTGGCATAGGATTGTTTTCTGCATTAACAAAGTGGGAATAAGCTACTGGAATATTAACTTGAGCTAGTAAATCGGCAAGTTCTTTAATCTTAAGCAATTAAATTCCCCTTTCCAGAGCACTTAAGAATCCTTCTATAACTTCTTGTTCCACTGGTTTGATATGAACAATTGCAGATGTACGTGAGCCGTCTCTATTGACGTGTCCGTTCTCTAGCAAGTGTGTAAGTTGTGGTTTCTTCTCGTTATAGATAATGTAGTTGTCACCCTTCTTCTTAGTCTTCCAACCTGTAGCGTAACTGTTGCTACCTCCACGAGTTGGTGAAGTGGCTTTCAACTTCTCGACACCTTTCTTAGCTTCATCTCGTGCCGCTTTTCTTACTTCTTCCTCAACATGATTAGAGAATGCTCGAAGCTCTCTTGAAATCAAGCTTGATAAGTCGTCAATTGATGCCATACTATGCACCTACTTTCTTGGTAGCATATAGTTCTATGAACTCGCCTTTTTCATAAGAGCGATAGATAGCATATTTATTATTGTTGTAGTAAGCTAGTTCCTCACCTTCGTAGTCTGCTAATCTAACAATGAATACGAATTGTGGTGAGATACCAGATTGACTGGCATGATGGAACTCAAATTGAGATACACTTTTCTTGTCACAGAATACTTCACGCTTGACCTCACGTTTCTTCTGCTGATGTAACTCATCCTTGTATACTTCTACATTGCTCAGTGTAAGAATATCTTTATAGAGCATTGTTAAATTCCTTAGATAGAGATAGACGAGTCTTAAGCCATTCATAAGACTGACCATACTTAGCGCTGTCTTTATTCTCTAGACCGAAGTGAGACTTGCAGTATAGAGTGACTGCTTGAATGATAATCTTATTGTCTTGGTCAAGTTTAGTAATACCGCCTAGTGATAAATCAATGATAGCGGCATCAATCATGTCTTGGACTTCATCATCAAATGCTGTGTTTAAAATACGTAAAGAATGCTTAACCTTTTGTAACATCTGTATCAACTGCTTTCTTACGAGTAGTTGCTTTACGTGTTGGCTTAGGCTTAACTTCTTCTTTCACTTCTTCTACTGGTTTATTCAATTGTTCTGTGTTAGAATTAGGAATAATAAAGCCAAGAGAAGATAAGTGTTGAATACGCTTGTAATCTTCACAAGGATAAAAAGAGTTAGGCAGGAATAAACCTAACTCCTTATCTGAGAAGAGTTTAGTAACTAAGTGATTCATATGTTACCTCTCCTTTTGTTGTTATTCTTATGGTTCTGGAACGATTGCTACGAACGCACGCTCGTCAGTTACTTTACCATCCATTAATGCATAAGCACCGAAGATAGTTTTACGAGCTTTGATGTCTTTCTGAGAGTCGATAGTGATAGCTTTGTTAGTGTTAACTGTGTAACCTGCTGATGGTTTACCGATAACAACAACACCGTCTGGAGCGCCACCGTCAACTTTAACTACTAAACCGAATAGACGACCTACGCCACCTGCTTCTGGAGTTGGAATGAACATTGGACGACCATTGCCATCTACAATGTTAGATAATTGATTCCATAGAGTAGCGTTGTTTACATATACAGCCGCACCATTTTGGAATTGAGAAGCTAGTTTAGATAATGCTTCTGTTACAGAAGTGTAAGCAATATTTGTACCTGCTGTATACTTAACTGATTGACCTTCTGTATCTAATACTTTAATTACACCCTCGAATTGTTCACCTGTAGAAGCGTCACCAACGAATACTTGACGACCAAGGAAAGAACCGATACGCTCTACTAACTCACCTTTTAAATAATCCATGAATGCAGGAATTGACATAGCTTCAAGTTGGAATGATACTTCGATAACTTTAGCAACGTCTACACCTTTAAGGATAACTTCTGTGAATGTGTTTACTTCTTCTTCTGTAGCTGTTTTCTCTTTGTAACCTTTAGCGTCACCAGATACGATAGCTTTATGACGTGGTAAGCGAACTGTACCAGTAATGTTTAATTTACGAGCATCACCGAAGAATGGGTATTGCTCAGATACTAGACCGATAATTTCGTTCATAGTTGTTTCTGGAATTACTACGTTGTTGTCTTCTGCATAGTGAACGTTTGATAATTCTGCTTGAGATAATTCTTGACCTAGTACTGACTTAGCGAATGCATTCACCATTAAATCTTGTTTGTTTTCCATTGTTTCAAAAACTCCTGTCTCTAATTTAGTTGCGTTGTTTAATTCAACGTCTACTGATTTGTTTTCTAATGAAACTACTTCTTGCTCTTTAAGAGCGTTCAAGTTTGCCATTTCACGAGTGATAGACTCAAACTTGTTGTCTAATTCTTTGATTTCTTCTTGCTTAGCTGTAGATGCTTCGAAGTCACCTGCATTAACTAACTCTTCTGCTGATGCTAATAATTCATTACGTAATTCTAAGTATTTATCTTTATTCATAATTACTTAATCTCCTTTAGTTTTAATAGGTTTAGTTGTGCTGTATGTTGAGCACGTTTTTGATCAAATTGCTCCTGTTCCTTCTTCTCATTCTTCATTTCCATGAACTTGTTGATTGCCTGTTGTGGCAAGATACTTTCATTATTGAATGAAGCTACGAGAGCTAAAGGATTGAACGGTTGAGACTCTTGTTTATTCTCTGTGAACATAACTTTGTCTGCGAATCCTAGCTCAACTGCTTTATCAGCGTTCAACCAAGTTTCCTTGTCCATCATTGCTAGAATCTCATCTTTAGCAATACCTGTTTTCAATACATAAGCATTTGCTAGACCTTCTGTAGCAGATTTAAGAATCTCTGCCGCTTGGTTCATATCATGATGGTCTCCACCAGATTGCATGGATACATTGTGAATCATGATTTGTGCTGTTGGACTAATCTCAATTACATCTCCACCCATAGCGATAATAGATGCTGATGAACCTGCTAATGACATAATCTTAACTGTAACTTTACCTGTGTACGCTTTGAGTGCTGTATAAATCTCACTACCTGCAAAGACTGAGCCACCACCAGAGTTAATTAATACTTCTACGTCTTCACCTGTCAGATGTTGAGTAACATCATAAGGACTAGTAGACTCCATATCGTACCAATCGTAAATCTCTTTCTGGTCATTTGAAATGATTGCGCCTTTAATCTGAATCTGTTTCATAGATAACTATTTCACCACCTTTAACGTCTACGCTTGATATTCGTAGGCTCTTTGTCTGATTCTTCGTAAGCTTCACTGTCATACTCTGGAACGTAATCTCCACCGCTTGTACCCTCTTCTGCTGTACCTGTATCTTTACGTAATAGGTATACATCTCCATTAGGTACTGGAGGCATGTTCATAGTTTTACGCCATTCGTTAGGACTCATAGCTCCTCGGTCTACCATTGCTTGAAGTGCTAGCTTAGTTCTAATTGAAGCGAATGCCATATCTGAACCTTCGAACAAGATACGATTCCCATATGAACGTTCTTTACGATTGAATAGAGCTTTAGTAAATGTGTCTGAGAGCTGTTTAAGGATAGGCTCGATACATGACTCGAAGAATGCAATCCATTCATTCTCATTGTAGTCTGACTGGATAATCTTCTCGTTAATGTTGAAGTAGTTATAGAGGCGTTTGTTAATTTCCTTTTGCATATCTGATTGTGGTAAGATACTTTTACTTTCAATACGTTCTACATCATACTTAGAGTCAGATGCCGCGGCTCCTGAAAAGTCTGCATGTTCAATGTCTAAGAATGAATCTACGAACGACTTAGTGGATGCCTTAATATCATCTGGTGATAAGTTCTGCTTGTACTTCAACAACCATTGAACTAAGTTACTATTCTTGATTGCTTTAACGATTGCTTGGTCTAATGTATTGTGAACGTTCATGATTTGCTGTAGCACTTCTCTATTAGGAGTGCCGAACAAGTCATTATCATTGTAATCTTGCTTTAGATGAATCAAGTCTTCATACTTGAACGTTACAGTGTTACCACTTTTCAATGTGAACTGTAGCAAGTAGCTGTTTGTTGGAGTTTGATAGATTTGAATATTAGTACCGATTACTGGATATAACCCAATAGGAAATCCATTTGAATCCTTAGACACATAGATGAATGCGTTGTTATTAATCTCTAGTTGAGTTATAACCTTCTCTAACATCTGTTGCATTGTCATGATTGGATTAGGTTCTTCTAATAGCAATCTCATGTACGGCTCTGGGTTAACCTTTAGACCATTAGTGCTGTCATTGCGAATATGAGTAGCCATGGACTTAGCAACTGTTCTAGCTTTAGTACGAATGATTGAACGAACTACATCATTGTTATATATTTGTCCATCCCAACTTGAGAACGAGTTATTAGTGTCTGATGTTAATAGTTGTACTTGTTGTTTGTGGACAGGTTTATCAACCTTTGGAGTTCTGTTAAATAAATTCCAAGCCAAGTTATTTTCTCCTTTCTACTGATATTTGCCGATAGCACCGTAATACTCTTGTCTGTTATCACTCATGATTACAAACGAGTCTAGCATTGCCGCAAGACCATCAATACGTCTAGTTCTATCTAAGCCTTTATGTGGTTGAATGTTTCCATTCGTGTCTGTCTTTACTGTAGTGTTCATTAAGCACCACTTTGTTACAGGGTTATCATTATAGTTGACTTCTTTGGCTTTAAGCTTAGCTCCTAGTTCTGTCATAGGTATAGATAACACCTTTGGAATCTGAGGAACTGACTTGACCGAATGCTTACCAAAATGGTCTCCTATATCATCGACTAAATAAGAAGCGTTATAACTGTCATAGCCTACCATATAGATATAGCAGTTGTACTTTTGTTGTATCTCTAGGAACCAACGAGTTATCTCTTTGTAATCAATCATAGTACCTTCACATAGTCTTATATACCCTTTATCTACCCAAGTTTGATACGGTACTTTGTCCTCTTGCTCTCGCTGTTCAATAGTATCAGCAAGCATCCAATACATATGCTCATAATAAACTGTGTTACTATCTGGTAGCATGAATCCTACACAAGCTGATGTTAAGTCGATACCTTTTGCTAAGTCTATTCCACCTACTGCATACTTTGGTTTCAACTCTTCCCATGAGAATGTAGCTTTGTTCTCTGCTTCTTCAAATGATAGCCAAGCGTTTACACCGTTCTGACGAATATTGAAGTCCTTACATAGCAAGTTAGGCATATTAGTAGAGTTGTCTAGAGCTTTCTTATATTTACGCTCCAGTTCTTCTCTACTCTTGAACGTGTTTAGAGCAGGGTTAGCTTTTACCCACATGTTCATATCATGTATTTCTTCTGCGCTATCTAGTTCATAGATGATTGGTAGAACTCTGTCGTCTTCATACAGCTTGTCGTCATATCCATTGATGATACGTTCACACTCTGCATACTTAATGTCGTAGATTCCCTCTCGGACTGTTCCTGCTGTTGTCATGATAATGTTCAAAGGTTGGTCACGAGCTGTCATACCATCTACAATAACGTCATACAAGTTCTTATCCTTCCAAGCGTGCAATTCATCCATGAATGAAGCATGAACGTTTAGACCATCCAGAGAGTTAGAATCAGATGATAAAGGCTTGTATGTTGACTCTGTTGTATCGAATCTAATCTCACTTACTAGAGCCTTAAGTCGTTTAGACAATGAAGGAGACTTCTTAATCATCTTCACTGACTCGCTCCAGACAATCTTAGCGGCATCTTTCTTAGTTGATACTGCGTAGACTTCTGCTCCTGCTTCTCCATCTGCAATCAGTAAATATAAAGCCATAGCCGACCCTACGGTGCTTTTTCCGTGCTTCCTGCTTATAATCAGAACTAGCTCACGAATCATACGTAGCTGTGTTTCTTTATCTACAAAGCCAAACGTAGCCGCTACCATTGCCTTTTGCCACAACTCTAGAATCAATCTTGTATCTTCTCCACGCTTAACCTTTGACTTCTTACAGAAGTTCTCGATAAACTCTAGTGCATGGTTAGCTTTCATAGAAGAGTATTCATACTTGCACTCTGGGTCGTTAATCTTTCTTACAAGCTCTTTGTATACTCGTTCTACCTTTTTGCTGACTAAGATTTCTCCACTCTCAATCTGGTTGTAGTATTCTATTACTGGATTGTAGGCAATGGGATAATGCTTCAACTCTTGCTTTACTCTACTGATTGCCATACTACTTCCCTCCGTTTACGAAAGCATCGAACCCATCGTCAATCAGATTAATGTTCATCTTAGACTCGAAAGCATCTGTAATCTGCTTGCACAATGCTTTGTAGTCTTTGAGTGACGTAGCGTACAAGTCTGCTTCTGCACGTTTCTTATTGTACGGTGGGATGTTAGCCGACTGAGTGAATGGCTCAGTGAAACCATGCTCAAGCAAGTAGGCTTCGAACTCTTCACACATGACTCTCAAGAATCCTGCACGCTGAATAACTCCTTCAAGTGCCTTAACCTTGTTCTCATCTACGTCTGCCGCTTTCAATAGACGCTTGATACGTCCAACCTCTCGCTTAATTTTATCTTCTCTTGTATAGACTCTTCTATTTGCCATTAAAATCGTTTCCTTTCGTTTAATAGTTGCTGATGTGGGCTAAAAGTTGTAAATTGTTGGGACAGGGGGGTTGTAAAAAAAGACCTATATATTTTTTTGCGGGGACTCGTCGGTCTAGGGGATGCTATGCCTTTCACGTTTCAAGGGGGGATTTCATTTCAGAAAAAATTTCTCCAGAACTTTCCTTACTCTCCTTCGACATCTCATCAACCTTCCTCATCATGTACTACACACATACACTCGCTTCAACTCTTCTTCTTTCTTTATTTCTTTTAACTTCAAGGCTCAGCTCACGCCATGCCATCATCACATCATCATGCTTCTTCTTCTCGCTTCTTCTCGTTCTCTTACAGCTTGCTTACATCAACAGCTCATCATTGCTCAGCTTACTTCTTATTCAACTCACAATAACTCACAGCTTTATCACACACACATGCTCACACATTGGTTATCATTTGATAATCATTTTGTTCTATTTATTTCTATATATTGATATACTGTTACTATCCTCGCATGTGTAGTACATACCACATACCCTATGCCTATACCGTATCTACCGTATGGTATATCGCTAACCCTATAATCTGAAATGGTATAATCTAAATACCTACAATCTAAATATGGTAATAGTAATATCAGCAATCCAGAATATCGTTAGGGTATATTCAATTTCTAGATATACGATTCCTCAACATAAAAAAGGCACATACCCATAAGAGTACATGCCTATTGTTTCTTTATTAGTTGTCCGTTCTCATCAAACATACAGCCATTCGGAACTGCACCTCTTGTTGTACCATCACCCTTATGGATATTGTTATGGCAACTGTGACATACTGTTTCTAAGTTGTCTTCATCTAATCTCTTAGACCAACCTTCTTCACCATCTCGTAACTCTACGATATGATGGACTACATCTCCAGTAGTGTATGTCCCTAACTCTAGACACGGTTGGCATAAACCTAAATCACGTTTGAATACATAGTCTCTCATCTTCTGCCATTCATAACTACGATAGAATGATGTGGCTTGTGGGTCACGTTTGTAGCGGTCATACAGTTTATCTTTGCTCATATCTCTAACGTCTCATCTTTAAAGCGGACAATCTTAAACCCACCATAGACTACTAACATAGGCTCATGATATAGCTCCCTACTGAACTCAGCTATTGTAGAACCATCATGAGTATCAAATACATATTTGTTTTCATTAATGTATACTTTATCGCTATAAACATAATTCTCTGTTCCGTCTTTGCTAATCATCTTATACTTGTTCATGACTCTATCTTTTTCGTCATAGCATCCAATAGGCACTACTTGGAATTGACAGACAGGACATGTTAATCCATCTCTGCCTCTGTCTAACCAGAAAGTATGTTTCGCATTATCCAAACATTGATATATAATTCTCTCATTCATATTATTACCTCTTCCATACTTTATTAATCTGAAACTCTATCCATAACAATCTAACGAATGCATAGTCATATACTTCATTGAGCCATTTAGTCATTACCATCTACCTCGTTTAATACTCTTATCCACTGTTGCAATGCCTAGAAATGTTAGCGCACACCCTAATAGATATAATGCTAAGATGATGCCGTACACAATAATAAGAGGACTGAATACCCAGAGCCAACTCCAAGTAATCACTCCTACTAATTTCAATACTACAAATATGATTGTTAAGATTTCTGTTAAGCCCATGCTATATCTCTCCTCTTATTTATTTTCTGTAGGGTCTATAATTTTTACAAATGTTTCTGACTTTGTTTCACCTTGATTAAGGATGTCATAAGACAATAAGTCTTTTGCGTTTACAGCGTAGAACACTGAGCGTCCGAATGCTGTGAATGTTACTAACTCACCAATGAATCCAGTATCATAGACATTCTTTAGTGTTACAGTCTTACCAGTCTTAAAGGTTACAATGTAATCATTTAATTCAGTATTATTACCTTCTGGAGCCTTTGGAGGTTCATAGTTATCTTTCTGTAAGAATAGTACCTCACTTGTGTTAATGGAGAATGTCGCTTGTCTATTGTCTAGGTCAAAGTTTAAGAATCCACCTGAGCCACCTGTAGCATAGTCAACATTGCTTACTACTGCTTTCTTATTGTTCTTTAATGTTAATGTGAATTGATTAGTGTCTGCCATGATTAGTTGTCTCCCTTTGATAGTTTGTTTTCAATGCTATTAATACGTCTGTGCATTTCTTGATGTAGCTCTTCCTGTGTCATACTGCTGATATAGCTAATATCTTCCTGTTCGAATCCTAATGCATCAACCATCTTACTCATTGCTTCAATCATAGTCTTAACCTCGTCAAAGTCTTTCAATTCCACTTTTACTGTCATGTCTGCCATATTAATAGTCTCCTTCGTTTACTAAATATTCGAATCTACTTCCAAAGATTGCGCCTGTCATATCTGTTAACGGTTCATCAATAATCAAATAGTCAACTGCTACTTTGTAGATGTAGTTAACTGCGTCAATGAATGACCGTACCCCATTTAAACCAACTACTCTATCCTCATAAAAGAAATCTTGAACCTCAAATAATGTATCAATAGAAATATCATCATAATCGTTCGCATAAGCTATGTTATGGATATATACTAGTTTGTCGCATACATCAATTAGTAGTTCCTGTACTTCTTCTATCATGGTTGTCGTCCTGAGTTGCTATCCATGTTTCTAATACCTTTTCAATGTTCATACTCTTATCTCCTATTTGTTCATAATGTAATGTTTTGCTTTTGCTATTGTTTCTTCATTCCAACCTACTTTGTCGCTGAAAAACTGTGAGCACCAACTAATAGAGCAGTTCAACTCTTTAGCCAACTCTGTCATTTTGATTTTCTTTTGCTTCATAATCATTAATAGTTCCAATCGCTCTGTATAGTTCATTTATATCTACCTTCCTATGGTTGTTTGTTTAATGTAGTTCATTCTTAAATCCTTAATATAGAAAAAGCCGCCTATTGCTAGACGACTTTAACTAGGAGGAATATTATAGTATGAACAAAACTATGGAATAGAAAAGGATGGAAAGCCTCTCCTATTTCATAGACTAATCTATTTCTTTATACCCTTGATACCACTGCGTTTTAGGACGTATGGTATACTTCAAGTCTGACATTCTATGTTCTATTTTTGTAAAAACATGTTTACAAAGTTCTTAGGGTTGCTCATGTAAACAGCGTTCATAAGGCGTACTGTATTACCTTTGATAGTGTTCTGTTCGAACAAATGGAACATAATAGCATAGATAGTATCATCCTTGATTGTCTTCTTCTTCATCTTTACATCTAGTTCCATAGCTTCTGAGTATGATTCTTTCAATAGTCGCTCTTTCTCATTACCTTTAGCCTTACTAGCTACTGCAAAGATAGAGTTAAGCTTCATAGTGTGCTCAGTGATTAGCTCGATAATCTCATTCTCTTGCTTACTATTAGCATTACGTACTTTGTAGATTTCTCCGTTATCGTCACAGCGTCTAACTAAGTCAAATGTTTTAATCATATCGCTAGACTTTAACTCCTTAGCACGTTTAACCTTTACTGTCATATCTTCTTGAGTATCAGTCTTAGCTACAGTAAGAATATCAATTAGATAGTCCATAGAAGTGTCATAGCGTGCTGTTTTACGATTAGAGCCTTTACCAGACATAAACATTGGGAATAGTAACTCATCCTCTTTGTTATGTTGCATATGCTTCTTAACATACTTGTCTAGACGTACTAACTCTTTCTCAATGTCGATAGCATATGTTCTCTTAGCTAAGTCGATAGCGATAGTTGAAGCTACTGAGATTACTTCTATTACTTCTTTCATACGACTAGCAATCTTAGTCTCACCATTTGCTAGAGTGTCGAAATAAACACTTTGAGCTAATTGTCCAACGTTTACGATACGTCCAATAACGTCAGAAGCAATGGCTTTGTCTACTTTAGCTCGGTTAGCAGGTGTGAACTCAAAACTATTTTTCTGAGCATCTACACCGTTTAGGCATACTAGTTCTTCATTATTACGAGCAATCTCTACAATAGTAGAATCATTAGTGAACATTACTGTATCTGAGTCAAAGTCCATTCCACTGTATACGTCTAGTTGTGGCATTCCAATTACATTGATAGCCGCAATGTTGTTTGATAGGTTCATATACTTTATAACTAATTCATTGTGAGTGTTCTTTTGGAATCCAATGTTCATCGCTCCAGTGTGTGGATTACGGAATCCTGCTACCTCTTCACCGTCTTTGAACAATGGTGTGCAGATTTCGTTACCTTTTAAAGTAGGGTTGTCTAAATCTAACTTACCTACAGCGTGCATTAACATTTCAATTGGATTACCAACCATTGTCGTATAGTCTGCAACAATGCGAACTTTCCCTTTCTTTAGGTATTGCATGTAACGTTGAATCTCTTCTAGTCGGTAAGTGTTGAAGATTTCAGTCTTAGCGAAGTCTTCGTTTTGTTCCCACAAGTCGATAATCATGTCGTGAGCATTCATAATAGTTGAGTTCTCACGTAGGAAGTTAATGAAAGCTACAGTATCAGTTTTGATCAAATTGATGTAGTCTACTTCATTCTTGCTTAACTCTTGCATACCTTTCATATCCAAGCCTAAACTGTTCACCATTTGATATGACATCTGTTGTAGAGGCATACCATCTTTGTATCCTAGCTTAGTGCTTGACTCACTCTTACAAATGCCGAATACGTTTTTTTCAGACTTAAGAGTGCTCTTCCAGTGTTTATACATATCTGCATTTGTACCAACGAATTTGCTAAACTTGAAAACTTTTAAACTAGAAGGAGTAGTGATACACTTAATATCTTTAACTTTTACTTTAGCTCCTGTGTAGTCTACTAGAGTAGCTGTTTCATAAGCTTCTCCGAATTGGTCTTTCATAAATTGAACAACGTTAGCGTTAAACATACAGCTCTTGAACATATGTTGACGTAATAACATCATTCCCTTACCTTCGTAATCACCTGTGAAGTATTCAGCATCTAGTAAGCCTTGACCATCAAATAAGCTGTTAGCAATACGCTGATTGTCTTTAATGTTAGATACTAGTTGGTCTTCACCATCTACTGTAATCTTCTCAATAACATTTGCTGTGATATTGAAAACTGACTCAACATCGTCTACAATGAAGATATTCTTAGGATTAATCTTTACTGTTCCTTTGATGCTTGAAGCTACTAAACTTTCATAAGCTGATAGAGCAGGAATGTCTACTTCACCTTTGAAGTCGATTCCCATGCGAGACCAAGTAATCATAGTCTCTGCTAACTCTTCACGAATGAACCAGATTTGACCGGTACGAGCTTTTGCAGATGAACGTTTATATGGTACGTAGTGTACATCTTGACCTTTATAGTCTTTCATTGTGAAGCCATTCTCGTACATTTGAGTACGTAGGTCTAATAGCGATACTTCGTTATCCCATAGCTCCTTATTGTCTTCAATCTCTTGTTTAAGCTGTTGCATACGTGCTTCATGGTTAGCTGTAAACTCTTCAATCTTTTTATCAAATTCTGCTTGCATTTCCTTAGAGTCTGTTGTATACTTAAGTTGCTCTAAATGTTTAGCTTTCATACTTTCTAAGTTACGCTTATGAGCTTTATCAACTTTAGTTAATACTGCTGATGCATTGTGAACCTTGCTTGAAAACTTGACATTGATGATGTCGTCAGTGTAGAATTTAGTTAATGTACGAACTGTACGCTTATCTAAGTCGTTAATATCAATTCGTTTTGATTCCATATGACCGTCTTCGTTTCTTACACGTCTGAAAGCAAACTCGTTAACGCCCTCACTGCGTAACTTGATACTTTCTAATGAGTATGGGATGAAACCATCATATGATTCTTTTAATTTTGAATTACGGTAAGTAGCCTCCCAGATGATGCTTGCCTCGATTGATTTAATGTAGATTCCAGTAGTGTTGTTCATGATATAATATTTCCTCCAGTAATTGAATTTTAGTTTTTTTAATTGGCTAGGTATCTTTAAGCCGTCTTTACGAAACTCCATACGAATCCGTATGCTTGTTTCTTTTTGCCGTTACATACTTTAGATAGAGTTCCTTGGTCGTATCCAAGCTCTCTACTTGCTTGTGTTGCTGATTCATAAGTAGCTACTAACTCACCTTCCAAAGTGTACTGAGCTACTTCATAACGGTGTCCTAAGTTCTTCTCTGCATTATCTAAATAAGTCTTCATTCTTCTTTCTTTAGATGTGCCACGAGTAACGTTTTCTCTGTGTGTAGTCCAACGCAGATTAGATAGGTCGTTGTTGTGTTTATCTTCATCCCAATGGTCTACAACATTGCACCCTTCTACTCTAGGAATAAATGCTTCTGCTAAGATTCTGTGTAAATCTACTGTTCTACGGTGATTGTTCTCGTCTGTTAGCTTCACACGCTTATATGTTCCAGTAGTAACCTTAATCTCTCTAGCCCAACGTAGACTCCATACTGAGCCTGCTTTATTAATCATGTATAAACCTTCGTAACCTTCCACTGCTACATAACCTTCTGTTACTAATACTGCTAATTGTCCTGTTGTTGTTTTCATACTAATTCCGTCTCCTTTAAATTGAGTTATTTTAAAATGGTAAGTCTGCAATATCAATTACAGCTTTCTTAATTCGTGCGTCTCTTGACTCTTTAATTTGCTTTTCAGCGTAGTAGTCTCTATCCTTAACTACTTCTTCTTCCTCTTCTTCAATCTCAAACTCTTCTTTATACTCTTGAGCAGTTAATACTCGTGCTTTTGTGTAGTCTACGTTTCCTTCTTTGTCGAATAACTCCACATCCTCAACTACCATGAACGTTGATGCCTCTCTTTCTTCAAATGGAATAGCACTGCTGAACACTTCCATTACTTCTGTGCGTTCAATTAGACCATGCTTCATTAGTCTTACTAAGCGTTTATAGTGTGTATCTTTACTGCCGCCAAACTCTTTCTCCAGCATTCTGTGTGATAGCTGATAGTCTTCACCGTGTATGTCATTTCCATGTTTGATATATGAGTAGATGAAAAAACCATCAAGCCCTAAATCTTCTTTGCTCATGCAGAACGCAAATACTTCAAATGGAATATTAGTAAAGTCTGTTGGCGCAAAGAATGTACCTAAGTTGTCTTCTTCTTTAGTACTGTTGTGAAATGCTAGAGTGGGCTTCTTACTAGTTGTTCTATTAGTTGCTCCTACTTCTTTCATCCAGTTCTTATACATATCTCCTAATGGAGCGTAAATCTCTTCTACAGTTGAGAACTCTAATTCCTTGTCAAAAGGTGTTTCACTGTGGTAACTTGATAGTACTGGTATCTCTTTGATTCCAATTGTTTGTGTTAAGTTATATGAATCTAGGATTCCATCTTTCTTAATTACATTGTTATAGCGTTTATCATTCTCGTATAATCCTAGAAGACTCTTGACTTCTTTCACAGAAGGTATATAATGATTATAAGTAGTCCATCTGTACATATAAGTTTGTAAGTACAGGTAGCCATACGAGAATACAACATTGTTCCATTGACTCTTTTTATCTGTTGCGAAGATAGCAGGTAGAGTCTTGAAATACTGATTGCTCATAAATACGTTGCTATGTTCTTCAATGTGTTTAAAGCTTTCTAAAATTGAGTTATACTTGTTTAAATCAAATTGGTTGTTTTTCATAATTGGTTAATTCTCCTTAGTTAGAATACTTCTTCTTCATATTTGATAACTCTGTCATAGCTTCCATTAGAATATCTGTACGCTCAAATACGTACACCTTCTTATTGGCATCATTTATATCATTAGTTACTGTGTACTTCTGATTAGTGATGAAAGCTAAAGAATGTGCAAGGTACGAGTTACGCACCGCATAGTTATTTGATTCAGTTTTGTTCATGTTAATATCTCCTTTTAATTGGTTATTTGTTGGTTGGGTAAATAGTCTAGCATTCTATCATACCTATTTTCTTGCCAAAAGTAAAAATCCTCCATTATATTATTATACTTGGAATATTTCAAGAGGCAAAATTCCCTTGAATATTTCTTATTAAAGTTTTAATATAAAAAAATAATAGATGTGTTGGAGGAGGTACACACCTACTATCTTTAGACAAATTACAAACATCAAAATATGATAACGAACGAAATACATACCTCTCACCTTATATAAGATTGAGGCTAGATTGAGGACAACATTTCACACCGAAATATTTTTTTCCCTCTCTCCTATTTGATAGACTATACATATATCATGAACCCTACTGTTACAACGTTTAGAATTTTAGCGTTGTACTTTTTGTGTTCATTTTTTAATATAAAAAATTTTTATGTCTATCTCAAAATGTTTCACAGAACTATGATTCTTCTATTATTCCTTTGTCTGCTTGCATAACTTGAGATTTACATGTCTATTTCAAAATGTGTTACATCTAAAAACTGAGTTCAAGAATGGCTATCGAATAAAGCCACTGTTAGAGGGAATCTGTCTCTCGGATTTCCAGTACCCCTCCCTTAGGTATGATTCATTGATTTCGAAAATCCATATACCCCTTACCACCTGCAATTTATATAGTAAGTATAATAAATTCTACGATAGCAACCGATTTCTTCTAATAGGGAAAATCGAAGAATTAGGGTCATTTTACTTTAGTCGATTTTTGCTTATTCCATTGGATTGTAAATTTTATACAAAAATGCTTAATGTGTTTATTCCAGTACAAATAAATATCGTACTTTCCAATTCTCATATTTTTTAACTTTTCACCGTATACCCCTGCACCCTATGTTTCACAGATACAGGTTTCACACTCTTAATCATAGCGTTCGATTTGAGACGACTTAGAGAACAGATGATAAATATATCCAGTTCGACTCTAGGACTGTTGTATGAATATGCTATGTATTAAAAAGTGAATGTAAAAATATATGTAGGGTTGCAATGTGACTCTAGATTGGTCTCCTTTATGTTTGAACTAGACACCTGCTCAAAATGTAATGTTTAATAGTATTCTAAGATGGTGGCTTGCATCGTACCTCTTTTATTGCTTTAAACAATAGAGTTTATCGTTTCTGGCTTGGTAAAGTGCTCCTTAGTTCTTGCTTCATAAAATGTTTAATTATAATAGCAACTTACATAATTAACGTGAAGCAGTATTTCAGACCTCATGTGAAAGGAGTTGATATGACAACGTTTTATTATTTCTCATTCCGTTACATATGTCCCCTTTGTTTACGATTCATAAAAAGTGTAGTTATCATAGTAACCACAATGAACAGTTCAACATAGCATTTCAGACCATGCTTTACAAACGCTGTTATATCAACGTTTTATCGTTTTGACTTTATCTACGATACATGGGTCTCCTTTTTATTCAGAATTGACACATGCCGTCATATCAACATTTGTGAGCAACATCCTGAAATGTGAAAACTCAACCTTACTCTCCCAAGGGTTCTGAAGGTTTCTGAATGGTAAAGTTTTCTCGTTCACTATGAGGTCTCCTTTATTCAAGGTGGATAGAAATTTGTAAACCCTTATAAACATTATGATTCTGAGAATGGCAATTAAATCCATTTTTGAACCCCTTGTGGCTGTAGGGCTGTGAAGGTCTCGTAGCCGTTACACTTTATCTACCTCCCTTTGACACAGGTTGACAGAAACTCTGCAACTATTAGTATCATTGACTTTGTAGAGTACCACTTTGGAAATCCTTTATAAACGTTGATATATCAGCATCTATTTTAAGATGTCTTTCTGGTACTTCGCTACCCTTCCTTTGTACACTATTTACTCTTCACGTCCTCATTGGGATTGGAGAATAATTTTACTTTCTCAATTAGGATGGTTACAATGATAGGCATTATAGAGGTGATTATCAGTTACGCTTTATCTACCATTATCAGTTACGCTTTTCTGGGTCTCCTTTATCCTTGTAAAATCTACACCTACTTTTACCAGTGTTTAATACAATTTTAAGAGGTGCTAAAATTCGTGGTGTCTAAATTGTACTATTTATAGGGAATTATAGTTTCAACTTTATCTACCTCTCCCTTAAAGACCATTACACTTTTAGCAACAATACTATTCTATCAATGTTCGTGACAATTATACTTTCCAATCCGTCTTGTACGTTCCAAGTGGCTCAAAGGTTTCAAGATTTTCTCTAAATCAAACTACCATATACCCCCTGTGTCTCTTTTATCTATATACAGCAAGCATATTAGCGTATGATTCTATGTATGGTCTACCCTTATCATTTGCGAACCTTAGGAAGTCAGTCGTACCAAGGGTTCGTGACACCTTTTGCGAAACATTTTTGTCCAAAATGACAACTTTTGAATCGTATACCCTAGTGAGGTATTATCATAGTACCCTTCCTTAGACTTTGGTAGATACTCTATTCGATTATCCTATTTGATTTAGTATTTTTAATTAGTTACTTTCCGTAAGCATCTACAAACTCAGTCATACCAACGTGCCAATTGGACGGACTCTATCTACCACTCCTTAAAACTGCATGAACACTAGTTAAATTCTGAAAGGTTACACATAGAAACAATATAAATACTACTCATATTCACTCTACTAATTATTAACTATTAACTACTACTCTAATAATTGTCACCTAACTGTTAATCTAAATATTATATATATTGATTTGTTTCTATACGTAACCTTTTAAAAATATAAGCGTAAACAGTGGGAAAATTAACTATAACTATTCTGACCTGCATAGACGATTCATCTACGTTACTATTCTATAGTCGATAAACCCTTATATATCAACGTTAATTTCAAAAGGTTACACCATGAAACAAATATAATATAAGTCATATTTACTCTTATAATTATTAGTAGTCATAATAGTAATAGAATTAAGTAGTAGTAGATAGTAGTAGTATATATATTAGTATTATTAGTTTGTTTCTCTATGTAACCTTTTAAACTTTTATTAGTAGTAGTCGTATAAATCGTAGGTGAGATTATGAGTGTTATTATGTTTGTTTCTATACGTAACCTTTTGGATTTTTCCTTTTAGCCACAACAAAAAAGAGTACCTTAATAGAGTACACATTCCTTTTACAGATTCCTTTTGCCATGTTAGTATTGGTGAGAGGTGATAGTATGATTGTAAAATCCAATTTGAAATACATATTAGATTCTAGGGGCTTATCTATTCGTGAACTGGAAAGAATGTCTGGTATCACATTTGAGACGCTGAGAAAGCTCGCTAACAATACTACAGTGCAATACCATAGAGATACTATCGCCAAGGTATGTGAGGTACTGGAGATTGAACTACATGAGTTACTATATCTAGACAAAGAAAAAGGGTCGGACTAATAATCCGAACCCTTCTCTTTATATCCGATTGTTACACTACTTTCAAATATTCCAATGTTGTGTGCAATATTTAAAATTAATTCTGGGTCTTCATTCAGCATATGTAATACCAATGCCTTATCACCAAATTCTAAATTGATACCTCTCTCTTTAAGACGCTTTGCAATCTCAGTAATATATTTGCGTGCGGTCTCATCATCTCGTCTCAGAAACTCTCCTAGTGCTACTATTTCTTGAGTCACTTGTAAACATCTCCTTTTATTTAACTATTATAATACTAACACTTAGATGTCCATATTGTTAAGAGGATTAAACTTCTCATTAGATTCCTGTAAAGCTGACCCCCACATTGCTAGATACTTCTGTGTCATACTTAAATTCTGATGTCTAAGAATCTTCTGCAAGCTGAAAACGTCTCCTCCTGCTTCTATATATCGTTGTGCAAAGGTATGGCGAAAAGTATGAGCACTCAACCTCACGTCTTTAAATCCTAGCGCACTCTGTAATGTCTTGAAGATGTTCTTGCAGGCTTCATATGTGATTTGCTTACCAGACCTGTCTACAAATACGTAATCAATGTTAGAGTCGAAGTAGCTCTCTTGGTATCTCTTCCAGTCTGCTAACTCCTCATGTACCTTAGATGCTAATGGCACAGTCTCCTGTCTTCTACCCTTACCATAGATGCTGAGGTAAGTATTGTTTACGTCAGACCATTTGAGACCTTGTAGTTCACCTAGTCGGATGCCTGTACCTAACAACACTTTGATTACAGTTATATTTCTATATGCTGTGAACTGGTGGTCTTTCCTACCTCTAGCTTGTCGTCTCAAATATCGTAGCATAATTCTGATTTGCTCGTCTGTGAATACTTCTATCTTAACATCTTCTTGTTGCTTCTTAAGCTTAAGACTTGGATTGTGAGTAACGAACTCATTCTCTATCAGATGATTATAGAACGCTTTGAGATTCTTCACCTTGTTATTGATAGTACTTGTACCATTACCGCACTCATTCTTACAGTACATCAAGTAAGACCGTAGCGTATTCGTAGAGACATCTTCTATGTCAGTGATGTTATTCTCCCTCAACCAGTCAGTCCAGTTCTTAAAGAATCTCCTGTAGTTCATGAGGGTGTGTTTACTAACGTTCATTAGTTCTCGTTCATCCATAAAATCTGAAATGCAAAATTTAATCAGTGTCATAATAGTTCCTCCTAAAGTGGAGTCTACTACTACACATTCCTATGTAACGTTGAAACCTACGCACAGTGCCTTTTTGGTCACTATTCACCACCTATTTCCACGTAGGTATTTGGTGTGTACTAGAAATTGGCAGGTCTCCTGGCTTCTCATCAACACGTCTCACAGCCTTCCCAGTTTCCCAGTGGCATTTGTGATTTGCTCCGAATTACAGTTGCGGGACAGCGTCGGATTTGCACCGACTTCCCTTTTAAGCCAAACTTTCATCTGGCACCATTTCTTACACTATATTCAGTTATACCCCTACTATACCATATATTTCAGAATAGTAGAAATTGTTTTTATATAAAAATTTATCTATTTACTTTGTTTTTAATTGTCAACAACTTGACCCTTACCCTTAGTGATAATGCCTTAATGATGTTTGTTGGCTTTAAGACTACTATTTCTACTATTCGCTACCCCAAAAAATCAGATAACTAACAATGTAAAGCAGCAAAGAATTTTTCTAGACTTTTACACAATCAGGAAGTCTTAGTAAAAGTTGTTTACAAACAACTTAAAAAATGATATACTTACAAAGTAAAAAATTCTTAAGGAGGTCGAATGAAATGTTCGTTATCGCTAAATTAAAGTCATTGGTAGTTACAACTTCAGTAAAAATGAAAATCACACATTCGACCAGATCGGAATGGATCGCTTAAGTTTTTTGTAATTAAGTATACCCATACCGCAGGGAGAAGTGTGCCCCTGCGGTATTTTTGTGTCTTTTTTCACCGTAGAGGAGTCTCTCTGCGGTTTTTTTCATTCCTCATGGTAATTTAAGGAGGTGATAATAAATGATGTTAAACATTTTTGCTCTTACGATAACTATTACAAAACGTGAGATTTCTATTGAAAAAGCACTTCAACATGAAAATGCGAAAAAAATCTTTGAAGAGAACAGAAGAAAAGTAGAAAATTATATTCGTATTCGTCAATATTAATGTTGTAATTTCAAAAAACAGGAAAGGTGGGAATAGAAATGATTTATATGATCAAAAGACGATATGCAGTTTTATGGCTGGAGAAAGACACAACCACCAGATGAAGTAATATTTTATAATCCCTGTAAAGCTAACCCGTTCTAATCTAGGACGGGTTGCTTCAGGAGATATTTTGCACTTTTCAAGCGATTTTTTACACATACCACTTGTTGTAGTTTAAGAAAATGCGGCATTACAATGTTCGAAAAATTCTAATTCTACAAAGCGTAATTCCTCGATACTAAAATTGAATGTAGCAATTTAGCCTAATTCAATTATTCTACTCCATTAGCCATCCATGTAACAAAAAACAGCGCTTCTCAGCCAAATCCAAGGATTAGGACAACCCCTTAATCCTTTAACTGATAGAAAACCTGTTTAATTTTGCCTCAGTGCCAAGTATGGCAGTATTAAGCTCATTTCCTCGGCTATCTTGTCCCCTTCTGAAATAGAGACTGCGTAAAAAATTCTTGCAGTTCACGCGAGCAATCACCTGACTGCGACTTCTCGGCAAATTGCAGCATTGCGCTAAGCAGCTAATCCAATCAGCAATTTCTTGATGTGGAAGTAATTCTTTGTCAATCATTGTATCCACGATATTGACCAACCGCTCATCATCCTCATCACTAAAAATATGTATTTCATTATGGAGCATGCTAGATATAGCGACAAGCACCTCACGAAGCATTGCAACGCTGCTCTCCTCGCACTGCACCAGCTCAACAAAAACATCTGCACCGTGAGACGCGCTGTGAGCCCAGCCTCCTACTGAAAGGTAACCCCGCAGATCCTTCTCCTCCTTGTAATAACGGAGCATGTCTCGCATTAATTGCTCAATTTCTTCTTGAGTTAAAAATGGATTCTGTCTGTGGCGTTGTATAATCAAAGCGATAGGCAAGGCAGAAAACGTCCTTGTAAAAACTGACTGATCCTCCTCACTGCCAATTTTATAGAACAAATGGTTCTCATCCGTCAGAACAGTTAAGAGACTACGCAACTCCTCTTCACTGAACCTATTCTCTTCCTTAATCCACATATAAAACATCGGATAAATCAAGTTATCCCGCAATTCTGGCTGAGGATCACCGATATATTGAAGTAACAAAGGTAAGAAATCTTGATGCTGCTCACCTTCGCCTAACTGATACGCATTCTCCTCAATTCTTTGTAAATCCTCCATAAGTTTAAACCTTATGTCGCTCATTTTCCCATCTCCTTTAACATGAATATAATCTCTTCTATTACAATATCAGGCTCATCATGATGTATATAATGTCCACTACGACTAGCAATCCGGAACTTACTAGACGTTGACAGCCATTGGAATTCTGCTTGTAGACTTTGTTCAATTCCTAATATTTCTTGTGAGGGCCATCCACCTTCATTTTCATTAGTATCGGGTAAACCTCTTGTAATAATTGAGAGAGGGATATCACTTTGGTTTGAATAATCAACGATTTGCTTATAACTCTGTATTTTATCAATTTTCTCACTATTTAACATAGGGTTCTCGAAATATTCCCTATTTCCTGCAAGTAGATTTTCTGGTAGAACCTTTTCATAGGCAAGTTCTTTATATTCCGGTGCAGCGTCAACCAAAACCATACCACAGATGTCCAGCGGATAAAGACTGGTATACAATCTGGCGACCAATCCACCAAAGGAATGGCCTACTAATATATAAGGCTTCTCCACATCAAGCGCTTGTACCAATTCGGAGAGCTCCTCAACAAGATCACAGCAAGTTCGCGTAACAGCTACGTCTTGACTCCTGCCAATACCCGCCTTGTCATAGGACAAGGTTGACGTTTCTTCCGATATTCGATCTTGGACCTTTTTCCTTGTTTCATGGCTATCGCCTAACCCGGCAATAAAGATTACGCTGGGTGTATTTTTACGATATTTATTGAACCGTATACGCCTATTATAGAAATTGATTATCTTTTTATGTCGTATCGTCATTTTAATCACCTAATTAAACTATAAGCTTTACATTATTATTTCTACAATAAAAAGGTCCGTTTATGCAACTAAGGGGTAATTTTCCAAAGCCCTTCATTGCCGTTAAGTGCTTAGAAAAAGGGGATAGTATTGTTTATAAAAATGGTTATTGGATTCTTTAAATATGTTAGCGCTTATATTCGGGTTGTTTTAAAATAATTGGATTTGGATTGCTAAGTACCCATTGCACTGCTAACTCGCATAGTCTCGCAGGCTCCTTATCTCCATCACCTTTGTAAAGTTCTTTCGCTAAAGTGATAGATTCCTGGAGTGCAGCGGGATGTAATGGTGTACCTAAGCTAATGTAATGGTTCAAACTTTTGAGCATTTTACGAAAATCATTATCCCAGTTGATGCCGCCATTATGTAAAATTTCGTATGAGACTTTACCAGTAATACGAATAACCTCTCCTTGTACAGTTTGGGCATGTCCTTGCGAAGGAATTAGTAAATCCCAAAGTTCATTATGTTGTGCCTGCCAGCCCTTTGTACATACTGTTATTTTAGACTTACCATCATGCGTTTTTCGCTTCTCTACAGGTGAAACATCAAATAGCTCATAAAGACGGGAAAGTGCCTCATCCGTTTCTTTCAAATATTCTTTATTTAAACCTTGTCTATGGAATTCAAAGTCTTTTCCAATTCGCTTGATAGAATTTTTCATTTCCGGCGTTACAGCTATACCTGCGCTCAAAAAAATCTCAGAAACTTCCACTAGATCAACAATATTTATATTTCTACATACTGCTAAAGCTTTGTCCAAAGGCGTCTCATTCAACATATTTACCGCGCTTATATTTGCTCCTTTAGAAACCAATGTGCGCACCGCATTTGGTTTAAAAAAAGCAGCCGCAGCAAATAAAGGTGTTTCATTTTGATAATCCAAGGCTTCTATATCTGCATCTAACTCAAGAAGCAATTCAATATTCCCCCGCCAATTTATTGCCTGATTATGTAAAGCTGTTCTTTTGTAATTGTCTCTCGCATTTATATTTGCTCCCTGTTCCGCCAGCCAGCGAACCAATTCATCCGGTACATCGAAAAAGCTTAAGGCTGTTGTTTTACTATAACCGCCATATGCATCTAGCTCGCATTTGGTAAATACCTCTTGTAATGCCGCAATATCACCTGCTTCAATTAGTTCACTAAAATTTTTCGGTAACGTTTTTCTCTTCCTCGCCATATGTATTTTCCTCCTCACATTAGATTTTTGAATACAATTCATCACGTCATTTACTAACTATATACCATTCTATATTTTACCATGTTTTAATTTCTTTTTTGGCATGGAGGAGGGATTGGTTGTGTCAACTATCCATAATACTAAAAAAGGCTGTTCAATCACTGAACGTTTTGAACAGCACTCTTCTTATTCACTATGCCATTTCAGTTTTACATCCTCCTCTAAACAACCGAGTTGATTGAAATGGTTGGCAATAATATTAAAATACATATTTTCATCTGTGTTTATATCGACTTTACGAAGCACATCATTAGCGATATATGCGGCATCCTTTCCTAATGCAAAGATTGTGTTGAAGGCACGCACACGTATATTTTGGTCTAAATCAAACATAGCAGATAACAGCTCATCAGCCGGTATAGGCTCACTAAAATGAGCATATGGATCTTCATAAGTAGCACAATAAATCCGCTCTCTTGCCTCCTCAAAAGTATCACCTAGTAATACTCCTCCAGCAAAAATCCCATTATCCGATTGCGAAATATTAGCCATATTAATCTCTACAAAATGCGTATCTTTTACAATATAATGTTTATCATCTAGGTTTAGTGCAATAACATAATCATCCCACGTAGCGACTCCTCCTGGTTCAATATAAACTGCAGGACGATACAAGTATTTTGCTGTCACATCTTTGAAGAAAATCGTACATTCAGCATAAGGGCTACCAAAGCTAGATAAAACTCGTAAGGCATATCTACCTTCAAACTTTATTAGTTCGTCATACACGTAATAGCCTTCAAGATCACCCTCTATATGGGCATCATGAAAAACTAATTGGACCATTGACTCGACTGTAAACCCGTTACTCATATCTAATAAAAGCATAAAATTATTTCCTTGTTGCTCAGCATTCAAAATTTCTCCATCGTGCAATGATTGTGAAAAAACAGTTTTTGCAGACGAATGAAAGCTTTCCACAATTGATTCACGCTCTTCATAAATAGCATTACTCTTAGTTATGAACTGCTCAATTGTCACATTGCACCACTCTTGAAACTCTTTCATTAAAGTATCATTTCCAAATAGAGTTCGTTCAATCATTCCGGATTGAAACTTTTGTGGTAAGACATCTATATACGCAGTTAAATACTCGTATAAATGATCTTCAAATTCGCCATCGAACTCCTCTTCAAATGGATATGTTTGTGCTGCGTTGAATACTTCCTGACGTTCACGTGTTAAGAAAAACATCATCCCACTCCTTTTAGCTGTAATGCCTATTATTTAAAGTATATGAACGATAAAAAAATGTAGTTTTAAAGTGTCTAATATACAGGTTTCTATGCTGAGTACACACTCAGCATACTCTTGAAAAGTACTTATAGTAGACCTGTTTATGTATTGCATAAATAGCTGTTTAAAGAATATTTCATTGAATTCAAAATTTGGTTTTGGAAATTTATCTAAAATGAATATGTAGTGAATTTAGTACTATTTCTTAAAACATTATTTATTTTTGCCACAAGCCATCACGGCAGCTATTGAAATAATCACGCCCATACCCATTAAAAAAATAACATCTCCTCATTTCAAAAAAACAGCCCACCAAACCAAATAATACCAAATTTTCAGCCATTTAAAAGCTCGTAGTTGTATGTAATTTTATTTCTATACCCAGCTCTATATTTAAGAAAGTTTCTACACAAGTACTTCTTTAAGCATAAGACCCATTTTAATTATTTTCTCCATATAGTTTGATAAGGGTTATATAACACTGTAGCGAATAGCTAATTATTTTTATAATCATCTATAAAGCTAACCCGTTCTAATTTAGGACAGGTTGCTTCAGGAGATATTTTGCACTTTTCAAGCGATTTTTTACACATACAACTTGATGTAGTTAATGCGGCATTACAATGTTAGGGAAATTCTAATTCTATAAACGTCATTCCTCGATTTATCTTTTCATGTTGCATCGTAGACGACAGTGTAGAGACAGGGGAAATGCCAATCCAACCCTCTACCCTATTGTCTTCTTCTGCAACAAAACGCAATGTTGCATGTTGTCTTTCATCCCTTACCTGTTCACTTGGCACAATTATTTTAAAGGTTGCCAACCCTGTTTCGATTCCTTCTTTATCAATCTGTAATTCCTCTTTCAATCCTTCTTTTCCATTTTACGAATAATGAGTGTGTCCATCCTAATTCCCTCCTTATTATTTTAAAAGGACTGCTAGCTTTCGCTAACAGTCGGAATCATTAACAACATGAATTTGATGGACCGGCAAGATTTATTCCACATACACCGGTTTCAGGTAACTCCAATTCCACACGTTTTGAAGCTTCTTCATCATCTGATAAAAAAGCTGTTATGGAACGAACTTGTTCGTAGCCTGTTGCCATTAAAAAAGTTGGTGCACGTCCATAGCTTTTAGCTCCGACTATATAGAAGTCCTTTTCTGGTTGGCGTAGAATTTCTTCTCCATGTGCTCTTACTGTGCCACAACTATGCACATTTGGATCAATTAATGGTGCTAAGGAATGCGCACTTTCAGTTGCTGAATCAATGGAAAGCCGTAATTCACTGTTAATTGAAAGGTCTGGTCTACTTCCTGCATTGACAATAAGCTCTTCAAATCCTGTTAATACTTTTTGTTCTCCGTTCATTGCACCAACAATATGGATGTTCTCAACTTTATTCACCTGTGAGATATAGAAAGGTGTTATTACTTCAATCTTACCTGTATCCACTAATTCATGAATGCGAATACCAAGTGTGCCACGGGCTGCTAATGCATCTTTTTCTTCGCCACCATAGGCTTCTTCTACAGACTTTTTACGCATAATCCACACTAGCTTGGTTGCAGGATTCTCTGTTTGTAATTCTGCAAGCGCCAATAATGTATTAATAGCTGAATGACCACCTCCAATAACTGCAACCTTCTTATTGGCATATCTCTTAGTATTCGTAGCAATGTCTGGGATACCATATTCAATGTGATTGGCTAATGCCTTTTCACTTTGTAGCCATACACCTGTAGAATTTGCTGGGTTGGGATTTCCCCATGTACCCGTTGCATCAATAACTGCTCTCGCCTCAATCATACGGATGTCATTCTCTTGTTCAATATAAATAGTAAAGGGCTGTTCAACTCGATTTTTCGTCTTCATCTTATCATTCAACTGTCGTGAAATCCCTACTACTTTTGCGTTCAACTGAATGTTCGGCTTCATTTGTACTAGCTCAGAAAAAGGCTTTAAATAAAGATCAATTAATTCATGTCCTGTCGGTAACGTATCTAAATTAGGTGCTACCCATCCGGAGTCATCTAATAAAGCTTTAGCTGCTTTATTAATATTATATCGCCATGGTGAAAATAGTGTAACATGCCCCCAGGTACGAATATTGTGTGCTATTTCACGCCCAGCCTCAAGTAAAATAAATGCTTGCTTTTGTTCCACTAAATGAGCAGCTGCAGCTAATCCAATAGGACCTGCGCCAATTATGACAATCGGTAAATTCTTGTTGGATTTATTAACACTCTTCTGTACTTCAATATCCTTTTTAGTAGTACAACAAGAGCCATTTTGGTTGATTATATTTAGTGTTTTCATTATTACCTTCTCCTCTTTTTCTTTATATAAGCATTCTCTTATATATAATATATTTTTTACGTCTAGCAGTTAGCTAGACGTTTAAACTTTGCATGTGTAATTAACACATTTCACATATCGTTTATCAATTTCTTTTACAGCACTTTTAAATTGCAACCTTGTCGAAGCGCCGTAACAATCCAAGGCTTCTTCAAAAAAATCAAAAGCGAACTCTTTGGCCTGACTCAATGTGTGCTCTCTACTATTCATAATAACTATTAAATAAGCGATAAAATAGTCTAGAGTTCATACGCTAGCATGAATCACTGTCATTTTTAATCTTCCATTCAATTACAGCTCATCAGCTACAAATTGCTCAATGCGTTTGCCGATTGCATCACGTACATTTTGGAATACAGTCCATTTCTCTTCATCTGTTCCTGTCGCTTTCGCTGGATCTTCAAATCCCCAATGCTCACGACGTACGTGCGGTGGAGTCATTGGGCATTTATCAGCGGCATCCCCGCATAACGTAACAACTACTGTGGCATTGTTTAATGTCTCAAAATCAATTAAATCTGATGTGTGATCCGAAATATCAACCCCTACCTCTGCCATCGCTTTAATGGCCTTCGGATTTACGCCATGTGCTTCGATCCCAGCACTATTTACAGTCCAATTTGGAGGGAGTATTTTTTTTGCCCACCCTTCAGCCATTTGACTACGGCATGAGTTCCCCGTACATAAGAAATAAAGTGTATTTGTCATAAAAATTGCTCCTTACAATTCAACGGTTTTAAAGTATTTTTTCTGCCAACGTAAGGCAACCCATACAAGTCCGATGAGAACAGGTACTTCTACAAGTGGACCAATAACAGCAGCAAATGCCACGCCACTGTGAAGGCCAAACACGCCAACTGCCACGGCGATCGCTAGCTCGAAGTTGTTACTTGCAGCTGTAAAAGAAAGAGCTGCTGTGACAGGATAAGAAGCACCTGCTTTACGAGAAGAGAAGAATGACACAGCAAACATCACCACAAAGTAAATAAATAATGGAATAGCAATTCGCACTACATCAAGTGGCAGTTCTACTAATTGCTCACCCTTTAAAGCAAACATCATCATAATCGTAAATAACAGTGCAATTAAAGTAAGTGGTGAAATCTTTGGCAAGAACTTTTCTTCATACCACTGTTTCCCTTTTGTTTTAATCCCTATCCATCGTGTGAGGAACCCTGCAGCAAACGGGATACCTAAGTAAATAAGTACACTCTTAGTAATCTCCCACATAGAAATGGATACATGGAAATTCTCTAAACCAAACCAACCAGGCAATACATTTAAGAAAAAATAAGCAAAAATAGAATATGTCACGATTTGAAAGATGGAGTTAAAAGCAACGAGTCCAGCGACGTATTCCCGGTCTCCACGGGCTAAATCGTTCCATACAATGACCATTGCTATACAGCGAGCTAAGCCAATCATAATGAGTCCAGCCATATATTCAGGATAATCATGCAGGAAGATGATGGCTAAAAAGAACATTAAGAACGGTCCGAGTAACCAGTTTTGAAAAAGGGATAGCAAAAGCACCTTCCAATCCTTAAACACGCGCCACATTTCTTCATATTTTACTTTCGCTAATGGTGGATACATCATAACAATTAACCCTATTGCAATCGGTATGGACGTTGTACCAATAGACATGGCCTCTAATGCTTCGCCGATATTGGGCATGGTGATACTTAATACGACACCGATACCCATTGCAACGAATATCCAAAGGGTAAGGTAACGATCTAGAAAAGAAAGCTGTTTGGTTAAAGATTCATTACGCATGATCAGTCCCTCCTATATGGCAACAATCTGTGCCACAGTTGCACCCGTTTAAAGGTTGAATTTGTTCTAAAATCCCCTTCATCAGTGGCGTTTGATCCTCTACTAAACGGTAATGTTTCCAAGTCCCTACTTTTCGTTCCGTAATAATGCCTGCCTCCTTTAATTTTCGTAGATGCTGACTAACGGCTGGTTGTGATATTCCTAACACCTCCACAAAATCACATACACATACCTCCCCATTTTTCATGCATGCAAGTAATTTAATGCGATTCAAATCTGCTGCTGCTTTTAATTGTTTTTCAATTAGTGTATTTTCCATGTATCTGCACTCCTTATATAACTATTTACTTATATATTATTTTAAATAAAATCACCTAACCAATTCAGGTGAATAAATTTTTATATAACTATACACTTATATTATGTACACTGATTGGAAATTGCAATAAAAATTTTTATAGATATTAAAAATTATTGTGTTGTAAACAAAACAAAGCACCGCTTCTTAGTTACTGTGCTTTGTTTTGTTTAACCATTATTCCATTACTGTCTGACCAAAGTACATATTCATCCTGAAACGAAACCTATAGATACCTGTTTTTTTGGTGCGAATACACAAGGCTATTCCATTTTTTCGGAGTTATTTCTAATGGAAAATCTTCTATAAGTAAGAAGGTTAAGCATCCACCGTCAGAACTCTTTTATTAAAATATGAACTAAGTAAATATTAATATTCGAATTTTAGTTAATAATTTTCTTTTTCCTAACCGTTTTTTCAAACCATCCAAATGCAACTTCTGCCTCAATATATTCATTGTCTGGTGCAACTAAAAAAATGACAAATGATTCACCCGATGGGAAAATATATTTTCCATCTTCATCACTAACTAAAGTACTTTGCGGGGGTACTATTCGCTTAAACGCATTGATTCCATTCTTAGGTAGTCCATTAACAAGTTCAGCAAATTTGATGTTCACCTCCGGCTTTGGAAGTGGAGAAATGGCTGTGTTTGAAGGTGTCACATTTTTCGAAACCATTGGATTTCCAGGTGGAATTGCTTTAAACCAGATTTCAGCTACAAAAGGTTGATTTGAGTGATTCGTTATGGTAAACGCATTGACAAATAGATCTACATTTGAATGATGGGGGTTACTTAAACTACCCCAAGCATTTTTTCCTTGTCCGAAACAAATCGCTTCAGTTTGTCCTACAAAATATCTCCCCTGTAATGATTGATATAATGGATTAGGTATATTAACAGCCTTAATCATTCGATCATGATTCATCATAAGAACAACACTCCTTTCTACAATTTATGTAAATTAATATAAAATGTGCAGATAAAGATTTTTCTGAAACAAAAATGTTGAACAGACGAATAATTAGCTTCATTATATTTTTTCATGAAAAAATATAACTCTAGAATTAAATATCTATTTAAAATTATTCATGAATACAAAAATGAATAGTGAACTTTGTATGTAAACACACCCCTCCTCTCCATAACTTATGAATAAGTTATGGAGAGGAGGTGATAAAAAATTGAGTGAGAATAAAACTAGAAAAAATGCTACTAATAATGAAATAGATCAATTTTATAAAGCTGTAGATGCTTTCAATGAGGCAGCGAGTGCTTTTTTCCGTATACCCATTTTTTTAGCCACCAAAACCTATTTACTCTGGGACCATCGCAACCACCATTATCACAAGAGCAGCGATTCATTATTCGCATGTTTAATGAAATAAAAGAGGTGCTTCTTTTCCCTAGAACACTACCAAATACAGACCAGTATCAGTGTTTTTACTACATTAAAATATCCATACATAAGGTGATTGTTCATGTCTAATACTCTTTACTACATATTATAAATAGAGAGGGGATAAGTTCTTGTATGGATAATTGTCGGTATAATAGTAGATTGTCAACATTTAGAGCATGCGATAACTCCGGACCATTTATGGCTACAGAAACCAACTGTATAAACCCTTCTTCTCCTACTGATAACACTATAATTGCATTCTCAACTGGAAATTCAACATCACATATTCAAGCTCTAGTTGGACTTGCAAGTAGTATAGGGTTCGGTACTGCAAATACCGTTTCGATTATAAATAATGTCATTAACTTAAATGGAAACACGAGTGAAGCCTTCACAGTTCCTAGTGATGGTAACATTACAGCTATCTCAGCGTCATTTTCTCCATTAGGATCATTACCTTTAGTAGAAGGATCTGTTACAATCCGAGCTCAAATTTTTCATGCACCCGTTGGAAGTAATATGTTCACTGGTACAAGTGCCTTTGTTGATTTAACTCCCCCTATAACATTACCAGTAGTAACCTTCGGACAAATTGCTTTCGCATCAAGTAATATTTCACCCTTATCTATATCAGTTGGAGATTGTTTATTAATGGTATTTTATATCTCATCAATAATGGTAAACTTCCCAGTTAATTTAATTGGTACTGCAAGTGCAGGTATTCATATAGTAACTAAAAAATAATTCAACTTCACCTACTGTTATTTAGGATAATGAAGGTGATTGAGTTCTATTTATTCCTTCAATCATTGTATGTATAAAATATTTATAATCCATAATGAACCACTCAGGAGATTGCAAAGAAATACGGGGTTTCACATCGAACCATTATTCGCTATTGAATGGAACTGAGTGAGAGCTGAGGGATGGCTAAACTGGCCCCAGCAAAACTACACCACAGTTAGTAGTAACTACTAAACTGTGGTGTAGTGTTAATTTGGTGTTCACTTTACTTTTATCATTTTAAAATCTATCCTAATTTTCTATTTTACTTTAACCCCTGTGGAAACCTAAATACATTCAAGGGATCATACTTACTTTTTACTCGATTCAACCTCTGTGCATTGCCTCCGAAATACTCTTTCTCAAAATTTTTAAGATGACTAATGGGAAAGTTCACATAGGAACCTTTTGTCATCTTTTTAATAATTTCAAAGCGTTCACGAACCCATTCCTGATTTCCCTTAGCATACCTATCGTCTATCCATACAGACTGAATGCCCATGATATATTTGGCATCTCTATAGTAAAAGGCCGTTTCATTTTTATCTATGTTATTGATTGCTCCCCCTAGTGCATAAAAGGATATAGCTGCATAAACTGAACCATTGGGAGGGCTTTCCACAAGTCTTCCAATATTTTCGAGCTCATCGGATGTATAGCTCCTTTGAACAAACCTACCCGTTGATTTAAATTTTTCAAACGGTGGATAAGTTGCCTCTACCCTTTTCACTGCTTCTAGAAAGGATAATTCTTCTAAGTTCATTCGAAAACCCTCTATTTTTGCAAAAGGTTGTAAAATTTTCTTTGCCAATCTTGAAGAACCGTAAAAAAATCCTGTTGCAAAAATACCTAACCCTTCTTCCTCCGTGTTATAAAAGCTTGCAACCAAAGTCATTCGTTTATCCAATTCAGGTAACCAGTTTTGCCAAATATCCATAACTTCTAGTTGCTTAGCCTTTGTAGTATTTACATAAAAGAATCTAATTAATGTGACAGGGCCTTTTATTGGTTTTGGTAACTGAAAAGTCATGCTTACAACCACCCCAAAATTACCTCCACCAGCACCACGACAAGCCCAGAAAAGATCAGAGTTGCAATTTTTATTTGCCTTTATGATTCTTCCCTCAAAATCTACCAATTCAAGTTCAATCAAACTGTCACACCCTAGACCATAAAGTCGACTGGAGAATCCCCAACCTCCACCCAGTGTAAAGCCAGAAACTCCAACGGTCGGGCAAGTTCCCCCTGGAAAAACATATCCATTTGAACCTATAAAATCATATACGTCTGAATTTTTTGCTCCTGCTTCGATTGTTAATACATCTTCCTTTTTCTCCAAACTCATTGCATTTAAGCGACTTATATCAATTACCAATACAAAATCACCAGAGGAATATCCCTCATAATGATGTCCACCCGACCTAATGCGAATTCCGATGCAATGTCTACGTGCCCAAAGAACGGCGTTAACAACATCCTGCTTTATTTCACAATATACAATTACCAGCGGGAATTTCTGATTAGCTCGATTCCATTCTTGTCGTGCTTCATCATAATTAGGATTTTTTATCGTTATCACTTCACCTGTTAATCCTTTTAAAAGCTTAAAATCTTGTTCCATTTCAGTCACCTCTACTAATACAATAATAGTTTTTTATTATCGTATTCTTTGGCTTCAAAAGGGTGTAGGTATTAGGGACGTATGATTGAAGTTCTCAGGGGTATCAATCACTTCAAAAGTTGTGCTCGAAAACAAGTAGATTTTTATACTATTAATAATTTGTTTGTAATTAGGATAAATTCTAACCTTACCTACAATAAAACTAGAAATTTACCTATTAACTTAATAACTTTAAAGTATCAGATAAAAAGAATATTAAATATGAATCCTACATATATTGATTTTAATATTGCTTGAAAACAGGAGTCTATTATTAGCCTAATCATGAAATTATAAAATAAGCGAAAATTATCTATAAAGATAGGATGATGACAATAATTGATAAATCGCTTCTTGCTATGGTTATTTTACGTGTATTATCTGGAAGTATTGAAGTTAGTGCTGGATTGTTAATGCTGAAGCTGAATAACTTGGAAAAAGCATTCTATATTAATACAATGCTTGCTTTGTTTGGCCCAACCGTTTTAATTGTCACGACTGCAATTGCATTATTTGGATTAGCTGATAAAATTCCTGTGACGAGAATCATTTGCCTATTTACGGGAATTACCCTTATTATAATAAGCTCACATATTAAGTAATAATAAATGAATCTAAAAAAGCACTTTCCAGGAAAGCGCCCTTATATATTAAAACTAACTCTTCTCTTTAAAAAGTCATAACATCTACCTCAAACCGTCCCATCATTTTCTAATTTTATATGAATCACTTCTTGTAGAAGCCTTTGGAGGATAGAAGCAACATTGAACGCATCATCCAGAATACCCATTAAGATACCAAGTACATTCACTACAAAACTATGTCCTATTCTATCCCTCTATAATTTCGTATAAAAAAAGGGATTTCGCACCGATAACCGAAGTACGACCAAATCCCTATTTTTTCGAAAATCGCATTAGAAGTTTAAATAGTGAAGTTTTGTAGACTTTCTGAACTTAGACTATATGAAATCACTTTCTCCTTACGCTTCCTGACTACATCCACATGATTGTCGTAGGGAAAAATTAAGAAATTCACATCTTTTTTACCACTTTTTAAGTTGATGATAAAAGGTGTAACATTCGTCTCAGGCTGTAAAAATAATTTTTCATTGCCCGGAAATATATAATATTTTTTCAAAAAGATAGCTTTGTTAAAAAAGTCTATAAATCTTATTTTTTCTCTCTCTTCTAAATTCTTTCCCTTAAATGAGATCGTAACCTCTTTTGAGTCGAGTTCTTTATGAAGCTCAAATTTATTTACTAGCCACGCCACAGCTATACTTGGTGGGCTCATTAACAATTTAATAATAGATCCAATCACTATTGTAATTATCAATCCCGTTGTCATATCCTATCAACTCTTTCAGCTATTTTTTCTTAATAGCTACTACTATATTAATAATTTCATTTCTCATTAATCAGTAATTACGCTATATTGATGTTTATCATCCACCTTTCAATGATAAGGGATTTATATTATTTATCACCCTCCAATTTTTAATTTTTTTGACCATCCACTTATGTACTAATAACATCTCTGGTATGTCATGTATCGAAGTAAATCTAATACTTCTAATACCCTATTAATCCAGCAAAATATAAAAAGCCCAAAACTTTTTGTCCTTTTTAAGACAATTCGTTTTGGACATTCCTTTTTATCATTGGTAGATTAAGATTCTGCTCTTATCGAATTAAGAAACTTCATTCATGGTGCTTCTTCATCAGCCGAGGGACCGTAGCTGCCGGGCACCGGAATATTGAGAAGGCGTAAATATACTCCGATTTGCGCTCTATGGTGAATCATATGGCTTAATCCAAAGGTACGGAACGCCATGGCTCGTGGCTGACTGCGGATGATATGTTCACCTTGACGTAATGTCCATTCTTCAGCAAGCAGCTTCTCGTTACATTCAGCTAGCAACTTTTCAAGCTTGTCTACGTTTTCATCAAATTCATTCAGAATGGAAGCTTGCTTATCTATTGGCTCCCTTCTCAGCGGTACTGTCAAAAGATCAAACTCTGAGTGCTGAAGTATTGCGATTTGCCAGTTCAGTAAGTTGATTAAATGTGTGGCTAACCCACCAAGTGTCATCGATTTCTCGTGCGGCTTCCACGACAGGTGCTCCTCAGGCAAACGTTCCAAAATGCGGCGTGTAGCGGCTAATTCATGCAATGTGTCGCCGATAATCAGTTGTTTAATCATAGATTCCTCTCCTCCCTTTTGGTTAGCATACTATAAATTCCATTCAAATAGAAAGCTCTCACTAGACTTGGCTTTATGCTTACGGCAATAAAAAGAAGCTGTAATCACAGCTTCTTTCATAAAAAAACTATAGCCACTCCGCACTATTATCAGCAAGTCCTTGCAGCTCATTCATAAAGATACCTGCATGATAACCATCACAAACGGCATGATGAAATTGTAGGGAGATTGGTAGGTGGTACTCCCCATTTATACGCGTATACTGAGCGCCGGTTATAATTGGTAGTAGGTAATCTCCACCATTATGAATGTTCAAATTAAATCCAGTAAAGGAACACCAAGGAATCATAGAGATTGGGATATTGTTTTCTGGCACAGGCATTTTTGGAAACATTCGACCTGTACCTTTATACATATCTACATCTTGCTCGTATTGTTTGTGAAATTCAGAAAATGGAGTTAAATTGGATGTCCAAACGCAAGAAAATGTGCACGACTGTTTTTCAAAAATTGTGTAAGATGGTAACATTTCCGTCCAATAACCTAATTGCCCTTCTTCGTTAAAGTTAGTTCTGAATTCTTGATGAGCATTGACTATTTTAGTCATCATAAAAATAAACGCGGGATATAGCTTAAAATTCTTTTTCTTTAAATTCTCCATCAAAACAGTAATATTAATTTCATTCGTTATACTAAAGGTTGTTTGTTGTTGTAAATAGTGTTCAAAATACTCTTTGCGGTGCCAATTCTCACGGTCAATCAAATTAAATTCCATTTTTTACGCCTCCTAAAATGTTTTATTGGATTTAGGAGGCAATTTTCACTGCTTTTTTCATTTAAATCATCCTTTTTTCTAAATGAAATATGAGAACAGTATAAGGATATGTGATGGGATAGTCAATTATCATCATAATACTAGAGCTTCTTAATAGCAAAATTTGTCGTAAAAAACCGAATTTCGAGAGGGGCTTTTACTTGCGTATATACATAACATTTAATATGCAATATTGAGAAAGTAAATGGAGACGAATCCATTTTTGAAGGAGACTCCCTAGACCACAAAAAAACACAGAAGTCCCATGGACCTCTGCGTTACTTGCTCTCCTTAATAAGTGCCTTCATATCTCCAACGATTGTTTCAACTGGTACGTTCGTCGCGCCATCATAGTCTTTTACAACTGTGCCGTCTGCATTCACTAAATAATAGCTCGACATATGTATGACTTGGTCTGAGTTAGGATCATTTTTGACTAAAGAATTGAATGATTTACGTGCAAATTGCTCGATAAATTTTTGCTGATAACCTGTTAGTAGCTGCCACTTGCTTTCATCTGCAACGTTATACGTATTTAGGTAGTTTGTTAATACATCTGGCTTATCCACTTCTGGATCTACACTAAATGCAACAATTTGATAATCTTCAAGGCCTTCATCCTGCAGTGCCTGCTGTACCTCTGTCATATTAAATGTCATGGGCGGACAGATTGTTGTACAGTTTGTAAAAATAAACATAGCCAACCACGGCTTGCCCTTTAAATCATCCAGGCTTACCTGTTCATTTTTTTGATTGGTTACATTAAAATCTTGAACCTCAATGTTTAAAGATGGCTCAAATTTATAACTTCCGCAAGCAGCTAAAATGCTACTGATTGCTAGTACTAAAACTAGCAGTATGCTTTTCTTTTTCATTTGTATTGCACACATCCCTTCATTTCTTCACCTTATTTTATGCATTCTAGATACCAAATACAAGATAATGAACTTCCGCAAGCAATGCATTTTGTGTAAGTTGTGAACATTAACTAATTTTGGAACTCCATCATACTTATTCTTCCGAATAGCTCTCCTTTTTCAGAAATTTTTTCATAGCTTTTTTTTATTATTTTCGTTATTTCCCAAAGAAAATAACGATTGTTATATAACAAACGATTCTTCACCTTATTATGAATCTGGAATTTTAATAGCAGAATAATAAAATACAGAAAATTCTCTTTTAAGTGCAAATTTTCTCCCGCAATCATTTTTATTAGCAGCAAGCTATTTTAAGAATATTATATCAATAAAAATAATCACTCTCTTTCAAACAATATTTCTCTATTAAATCCTTAATATTTCTATGTTATTACCATAAAAATGAAATGACTAAAAATTATAAAAACTCAAAATTTAGTATTGCATTATAAGAATATCCCCCATAAAATAAGTGAATATAACGACGAACGAAAAAGAAATATGTCGTTTAAAACAGAAATATATAACTTTAGGGGGAATAATAATGGCGAATGTTTCTAGTAAAAAACAAGCACAACCTATTGATTATCATGCAATCGAGGCTATGGAATCGTTCAATAGTTTTGTGAAAAAGAAAAACACCTTTCTTTTTTCGATTACAGCACTGTTTCTTATTCTTTATATCCTACTTCCAATCCTCGCATTCCAGCCTGTACTACAACAAAAATTCTTCGGAAATATTACAGGGGTATGGGTGTACTCAGCTGGATTATTTGTGATGACTATCGTGCTCTGTACAGTATATGTAAAAAAAGCTGCTTCATTCGATAAAGCTGCAGCTGCTGTGTTAGCCGAGTATCAAACGAAAGGTGGTAACTAAATGAATATTGTATCCGTTGGTTTCTTTTTAGCTATTGTTGGTTTAACACTCGTTGTTACCTATATTGCAGCAAAGCGCACTTCCTCAGCAGCTGATTTTTACACAGCTGGCGGCGGATTAAAGGGATGGCAAAACGGGTTTGCCATTGCTGGTGATTATTTATCAGCAGCGGCATTTCTTGGGGTGTCGGGTGCGATTGCTTTAACTGGCTTTGACGGTTTCTTCTTCTCAGTGGGCTATGTTGTAGCCAATTTAGTGCTTTTATACGTTATTGCTGAGCCTATGCGCAATTTAGGCCGCTATACACTAGCTGACATGTTAACGGCTCGTTTTAATGAAAAGCGAATTCGTGGCGTAGCTGCATCAGGTACGATTATTATTGTGATTCTTTATATGATTGCACAGCTTGTAGGTGCAGGCGCATTGATTAAACTACTGTTCGGCATTGAATATTGGGTTGCTGTGTTAATTGTCGGTGTAATGATGACTACTTATGTTTTATTCGGTGGCATGACAGCGACGTCTTGGGTGCAAATTATTAAAGCTAGTCTACTATTATTCGGGACAGGCTTATTAGCAACATTAGTATTAGTGAAGTTTGATTTCTCTCTAATGAAAATGTTTGACACAATTGCAGTCGATCATGGGGAGGAATTCCTTGTACCAGGAATTAAATACACAAGCACGATTGATTCTGTCTCTATGATGATGGCCCTAGTTTTAGGAACATCCGGTTTACCACATATATTAATGCGCTTCTTTACTGTAAAAGATGCTAAAACAGCTCGTTCTTCTATTTCATGGACAACTTGGATTACAGCTATCTTCTTCTCGTTAACTATATTTTTAGGATTCGGCGCGTTAAACTTTGTCGGTCTCGATCAAATTTTAGCTGAAAGTAAGGCTGGTAACACAGCTGCTCCACTACTCGCACATTATTTAGGCGGTGATGTGTTAATGGCATTTATTGGGGCTGTAGCCTTTGCAACAATTTTAGCCGTCGTTTCTGGCTTAGTATTAACAGGAGCATCCGCGATTTCACATGATATATATGGAGAAATTATGAAAGGTGGAAAATTAACAGAAAAGCAACAGGTAGTTGCAGCACGTACAGGCTCTATTTCCATTGCAATTGTCTCTATTGTTTTGGCGCTGTTTGCACAAAGCTTAAACGTTTCGTTTCTAGTGTCATTTGCGTTTTGTATTGGTGCTTCCGCAAATTTACCTGTCATTCTTTATACTATCTATTGGAAGAAATTCAATTCTACTGGTGCTGTAGCAGCCATGCTAACAGGGTTAATTTCTTGTTTAATCTTAGGAGCGATGGGACCAAATGTATGGAGTCCTGTTGAAGGTGCAGCTATTTTTGTTGGTAAGCCACTTGTACCACTAGCTGTTCCGGCCATTATTACCATTCCATTAGGCTTTATTGCAGGTTATTTGGGATCAGTCCTTTCATCTAGTAAAGTACCGACTGAAGAGGCCGAGCGTATTTATAAAGAAATTCGTGTAAAAGCGAATACTGGCGTTTCTGTATCTGATATTTCACATTAATTTTTATGCACCTTATGCATAATGAACCGAAATTCAAAATATACAAAAAAATAGGCAAAAAATTCGATTTTTGGTCGAGTTTTTCGCCTTTTTTGTTATTCCACAACTAGCAATTTACTTATCGAACAATATTATTTGACTTCCAAAATACAGAAAAAAACCAATTTTCACTAAGGCAATAGTATTTAAATATGGATAAAAAATCTAGGCATTTTTATAAATTTATCGTTCTTTTTTTGTTAAGAATCTAGATTTCTCTTTGCTTCATTTATTTGTCTGAATATTCTAAAACCCTATATATTCTTGATTTAGGAGGTTATTTTCTCTTTCAGGACTATTTTCAGAAAAATTTTTTTTACATAATTTTTCTGAAATGTATTGCAATTTTGTGAACTCTTTCATAAAATGAGAATGTGAATTCACTAAACTAGCAAAATCAAGTCTTAAGGCAGAAAAAATATACACAAAATGGGGAATGTTAATGGCGAACAATCAAGCAAAAAAAGGTGTCGTGATTGACTATGATGCAATTGCAAACCAAGAATCGTTTAAGTCTCTTGTACGTAGAAAGAACTCTTTTCTTTGGTCTATGACTGCCATATTTTTATTGGCCTACATGTTGTTACCAATTCTGACATCGTACACAACAATTCTACACCAAAAGGCATTTGGGGAAATTACTTGGGTGTGGATTTATTCCGCAGGGCTATTCATTATGACATGGGGGTTATGTCATTTATATGTAGCTAAAGCAAATAGCTTTGACAGAGAAGCTAAAGCAATTATCGCAGAATACGAGAACGGAGGTGGCCACCGATGAATAACGGAATGAGCTTTACAGCCATATTCTTCTTTGTAGCCATTGTTGGTTTAACATTAGTTATCACATGGTGGGCATCTAAACGAACTTCTTCTGCAAGTGACTTCTATACAGCTGGTGGGGGCTTAACAGGCTGGCAAAATGGACTAGCTATCGCAGGTGACTATTTATCGGCAGCCTCTTTCTTAGGGATTGCAGGTGCAGTAGCACTATTTGGATTTGACGGATTCTTCTTCTCTATTGGTTATTTAGTCGCTTACTTAGTGGTATTATACATCGTTGCTGAGCCATTACGTAACCTTGGAAAGTTCACTTTAGCTGACATGATTACAGCGCGTTTCAATAATGCGAAAGTACGTGGAACAGCTGCTTTAAGCACTATTACCATTGTTTTATTCTACATGATTGCACAACTAGTTGGTGCAGGAGCACTTATTCAATTACTTTTAGGTATCGACTACTGGGTAGCTGTATTGATCGTAGGTTTCATGATGACAACTTACGTATTATTCGGTGGTATGACAGCGACTTCATGGGTTCAGATTATTAAAGCTTGTCTTTTAATGCTAGGTACAGTGATTATCTCATTCTTAGTATTAAAAGAGTTTGGCTTCAGTATTGCAACAATGTTCAAAGAAATGTCTACAGTGACTGATAATGGTGCTGCTTATTTAAATCCTGGTCTAAAATATACAGAGGGACTTGACACAATTTCAATGTTAATTGCATTAGTATTAGGTACTGCTGGTCTTCCACATATCTTAATGCGTTTCTTTACAGTAAAAGATGCAAAAACAGCTCGTTCATCTGTTATTTGGGCAACTTGGATTGTAGGTATATTCTACGTTTTAACCATTTTCTTAGGTTTCGGTGCAGCAGCATTCGTTGGAAAAGAAGATATTATTGCGGCTAACGCTGCAGGTAATATGGCAGCCCCTCTTCTTGCAGAAGCACTAGGAGGCGACATTCTATTCTCATTCGTTTGTGCGGTAGCATTCGCAACAATTTTAGCGGTAGTAGCAGGCCTTGTACTTTCAGGTGCCTCTGCCCTATCACATGATATTTATGGTCAAATCATTAAAAAGGGTAAAGTTACTGAAAAAGAGCAAGTTCTTGCAGCTCGTATTGGCTCGATTACAATCGCTGTAATATCTATTCTATTAGCTCTTGGTGCACAAACATTAAACGTTGCATTCTTAGTATCTTTAGCATTCTGTATTGCAGGTTCCGCTAACCTTCCAGTTATTATTTACACAATTTATTGGAAACGCTTTAATACAGCTGGTGCTGTTACAGCGATGTTAACAGGCTTAATCTCTGCATTAGTATTAGTAGCTATGTCACCAAACGTATGGAATCCAGTTGAAGGCAAGGCGATTTTTGTTGGTGATCCGTTAATTATGTTAACGAACCCTGCCTTAATCTCTGTACCGCTTGGTTTCCTTGGTGGTTTCATCGGCACATTACTTTCTAAAGAAACTGATGATGCAAAATATCGTGAAGTTGACGTTAAAGCAAACACAGGTATTTCTGTACAGGACGTATCTCACTAAATCGATTTCATAAACCTCGTAAGTTCTTTCTTACGAGGTTTTACTTTTTCATTCATTTTCGTTACTATAATTGTTAAAAGGAGGGAATGAAAATGGCTCAATCTAGGGCGAAAAAGAAGCGGATGCATATAAAAAGAACTGCTGGCAAGGATGTAGAGAAAAATCGCCAATCCAATTCCTTCAGCACACATGAACGCACCACCAAAACAAAAACAGAGAAATTGATGCATGATTTTACTAAACATAAAAAGCAGTATACGGATAACTAATTGATATCCTATACTGCTTTTATTATTGTAGAAAACATAAGTGGCAATTGCCACGTTACCTTAAAGTCGATAAAAGTTTTTTGTATTCTGAGTGATAATTTTAGCCGCTTGCTGAATAGACAATCCCTTGATGGCTGCAATCACCTCAATCGTCGAATGCATCATCCACGGAGACGTTGGTTTATTTGTAAAAGGTCCCTCAAACGACCATGGGCCATCTGTTTCTACCATCATTAAGTCAATCGGGTAGATTTGAATTAGCTGTTGAATTTCCTCTTCATACAAGGCATCAGGCGTAATAGAGATAAAATAACCTCGCCGAATCATGCGTTTCATGACTGCCTCGTCCCCTTTAAACCAATGGAAATGAGCCTGACAAAGCTGATGCTTTTCTAGCAAATCGCACACGATGCTAGCATCCTCATATACAGCATGCAACACAATCGGTTTGCCCAATTCCTTAGCAAATACGATAAATCGTTCCAATAAAGCTTCATATGGACGAACATCCAAGGCTTGTTCTTGCCTTAAATAATAGGGTAAACCGACCTCACCAACCGCTACCATGTTATCACGATGCGCGCGAATCCAATCAAATAAAGCCTTCTCTTCTATTTCATCCAGTAAAGGCTGTTCAGGATGAAACCCAAAAGCCGCCTTCACCTTGGGATAGACCTTCGCTAAATGCAACGTCTTTTGACAGGAGGACAACTGCATACTTACCGCAATTAATGCCTCTACTTCTGCCAATAATGAAGGTATTTCCACGTCCTTATATTGATCTAAATGAATATGGGCATCAATCAACATTCAAATCCCCCTTTTCTTCCTGTAAATACGTGAATAACTGTTGCTTCAAGGCTGTGAATGTGGCAGAATGACGAATTTCTTCTTTGCGGGGGCGCTCAAATGGCACAATCATTTCTTTTTTCACTGTTGCAGGCCGTTTCGATAAAACAATTATACGATCGGCTAAAAAGAGGGCCTCTTCAATACTATGTGTGACGAATAATATAGATTTTTTATGCTCTTCCCAAATGGACAGGAGCCATGCCTGCATTTCCAGTCTTGTAAATTCATCAAGCGCAGAAAATGGTTCATCTAGACATAAAATAGGTTTATCACTGACAATGGCACGGATAAAAGACACACGTTGTTGCATCCCTCCCGAGAGCTCGTATGGGTAAGCTTGACTAAAGGAAGCAAGCCCCACCTTTTCAAGCCAACCTTTTGCACGTTCAACATTTGGATTTTGCTGTAATTCCTCGACAATTGTTACATTCTCTAAAATAGTACGCCAAGGAAGTAAACAAGGCTGCTGTGGCATATAGCCAATTGCTCCTCTTTTTTGCTGAATCTCCTCTCCATTTAATAAAATCGTCCCTTGATCAACCAAAGAGACCCCACCAATTAATTGAAAAAGGGTACTCTTACCACTGCCAGATGGTCCTACTATGGCCACAAACTCACCATCCTTGACATCAAAGGAAACATGGTCAAGTACATGTAGACTGTCAAACGATTTAGCGATGTTTTGAATGCTGAGCATGATAACCTCTCCCCTTTACCATTAATTTTTCAAGCAAGCGGATACTACTAAACAACAATAAGCTTAGCAAGACAATCGCAAAAATGGCGACAAACACTCGATCTGTACGGAAGGAAGATTGTGCTAAGGTCATGTATACGCCTATTCCCTTTTTTGCACCAAGCCATTCCGCAATAACTGCTCCCATTACACTATAGGTAGCAGCAATTTTTATGCCCGAGAAAATTGCCGGATAGGCATGTGGCCATTCTAATTTCCAAAACGTTTGGGCCTTCGTTGCTCCAATCATTTCGAAGTAATGCTTTAACTCGGGTGCTGTTTGACGAAAACCGTCCATTGCCGCAATGACAATAGGGAAAAAGCATACTAGACAAATAATGATGAGCTTTGGTAATAAGCCAAAGCCAAACCAAATAATAAGTAACGGCGCCAATACAAGAATGGGTATATTTTGCGACATAATGAGAATCGGATAAAATAACGACCGAATGAAAGTAAAACGATGCAAAACAATCGCCACGGTTAGACCACAGCCAACCCCAATAGCAAGTCCAAGTAAAGCTAATTCCACAGTAGCCAGAGCATGTGGCAGAAACGTTTGATATGATTGAAAGCCTTCCTTTAAGATTATGCTTGGTGCTGGTAGGAGCCAGGGAGGAACATCAGCGATATGCACAACCAGCTCCCATATGAATAAGAGGAAGGCGATAAACATTATCGTCCTTCCCTTTTGTAATGCCCGTTTCATGACTGATATTTCTCCGTTAATGTAGCCATGGTAATCCCATTTGGTTGATATAAAATTTTTACTTGTGTAATGACATTAATGGCTCCTAGCTCGACCATCTTAACATTCATTTTTTCAATGATTTGAAGAAGCGTTGTAAGCTCACCTTCCATTGTTGTTTCAAGGGGATGAACCTCGTAGTTCACACCAGATGCATCAATAACCGCAATGGCCGCATCCACATAAGGAATGACATCCTCGTATTTCTCTGTCTTCGGAATGATTTGGACACTGATTAATGAATTTGCCATGTTAATTGGCCTCCTTTTTCGGTAGGAACTCATTCGTAAACGCCTGTTTAGCATCAAATTCGCCCTCTAACACTTTGTTACTCGACATCCATTTAGCATAGTTTTCCCACACAGAAAGCTTTTGCTCCCCCCATTGATTAGCGTCATCCTGATACTTATCAGCCAACCACTCTTGACTTTTATGCACTAACTCCTTATCTAAGTCTGGTGCCGCTTCTAGTAAAATATCAGCCGCTTCATTCGGATGCTCGATGGCATATTCATAGCCCTTCGATGCAGCCGCAACAAAAGCTTTGACGCTGTCTGGATTGTTTTGAATCATTTTTTCATTGGTTGCTAAAACAGGTGTATAGTAATCTAACTGATCACTATAGTCCGTTAAATACAGCATATTAATTTTTTCCCCACGAAGCTCTGCCTCAATACCTGTCCATGCATAATAAATCCAAGCAAAGTCGATGTCCTTTTTCATCATCGTAAAGAAATCTAAATCTCCCGCATTGACAATGTCTAATTTATTAATATCAGCGTTTTCTTTTTGCATTAATGATTGTAATACCGCTTGTTCGAGAGGTGCTCCCCAGCCCCCATATGTTTTTCCTTCAAAGTCCTTTGGAGAGGTAATACCCTTTGACGCTACAGAAGCAAATCCAGATGTATTATGCTGGATGATGGCCGCTATCGAGACAAGTGGCACATCCTGAACACGAGCCTGTGTAATGCCCTCCTGATAACTCACGCCAAATTCTGCCTTACCAGAAGCTACGAGCTGATCGGCTCCTGCCTCTCCTGGCATTATAATATCAACATCTAAGCCTACTTCTTCAAAATAACCGAGCTTTTTCGCAACATACAATCCTGTATGATTCGTATTCGGTGTCCAATCGAGTACCACTGATACCTTTTTCTTTGTATCAGCAGACTGCTTGTCCTCCTTGTCGCTACAGCCTACTAACGTCAATAGAGTAGCTAATAGGATAAATAACCATTTTTTCATGCTAGGTCCTCCCAGTTTGTAATATGAAAGTGTTCATGAATGAATGTTGTCACCAGAAGAAAGCGTATTATACGGTTGGTAAGATATTGCTTAGAAAATAAAAAAACGCCTAGGATTCCTCCCAGACGTATTGCAATCAATCTCCAAAACATTTGCTTTTTTGAATAGATGTTCCCTACGCTGGTACGAGCCAAATCAGGTTCAAAGGGTCAGTGTCTATCGGACACAATCTCAGCTAGCCATAACTAGCCCCCCTACATTCTTTCGCTATGAACTTTTCGATGTTTATTATACCCATAGTTGATCTTAAATGACAAGATGCTAATTTTGGATAGTTGTGCCACTATAAACAAATAGCCCAGCTCTACTTATAGAGACTGGGCATGATGTTAGCTTGTTTTTTGTTCTTTTTTGGCCGTTAAAACATGTGAGATGGCTCCATCTGTTGCAATGTCCACTTTAAATGAACCATTAGAATGGCGATCAGCGCGCGTCAATGCATGGACATCGATAACCTCTTGTATGCCTTTTTCAGTTTCAATCACAACCTGCTCATCGTCTGTTGCTTGAATAACAGCGACAATTCGATGAGGATTTGCTTTTAATTCTGTAAGGACTTTAAGTCCACGCTTGGCACGACTTGCTATTTCTACCTCTGCGACATTCATTTTCTTTACAGCCCCTCGTTGTGTCACAATAACGACATATTGTGTTTCATCTGGCTGTAGGACATTGACCCCGACTAAAGCTTCTCCATCTTTTAGCGTAATACCTTTAACACCGCCCGTTTTCACTCCAGTAACTGGTAGTTCTTCAATAGGGAAACGAATGGCATAGGCCGTATCAGTTGTTAAGAGCAGTTCCGCATCATCAGTTATAAACGATGCATAAATCATTGCATCGCCCGCTTTAACATTCATTGTTTTAATTGGCTTCGAATAACGCGTCACAGCATAATCTGCTAATGGCGAACGTTTAATTTGGCCATCTTTCGTAGCAGTTAAAATATACATATTTGGCTGTTCAAATGTTTCAAAGCCATAGACTGCAATAATCGACTCATCTTCACTTGTTGGCACAATACTTGAAATATGCTGTCCAAGGTCCTTCCAGCGAATATCAGGTAATTCATGAACAGGCTGATAAATATAATTCCCTCTATTTGTAAATAACAATAGATGATGTTGTGTATTTAAGTTTGCTTCATACAATAAGTAATCGGAATCTTTCATCGCAAAATCTTGACCGTTGGAGGCGGCATGGGATCGTGTAGATGTACGTTTAATATAGCCATCTTTCGTGACAGTCACTACAACCTCTTCACTTGGAACAAGGACATCTAATGTAATTTTAATTTCTTCTATTTCTTGTTCAATTTTCGAGCGACGTGGCTCTGTGAAACGTTTTTTAATATCTAGCAATTCTTGTTTAATGACGCGTACAAGCTTGGCCTCGCTTTGTAAAATTCCTTCTAGCTTGGCAATCAATTTGTTTAAGTCATCCTGTTCTTGACGGAGTTCTGTAATATCGGTATTCGTTAAACGATATAATTGCAGGCTCACAATCGCCTCTGCCTGTACCTCAGTAAAATCGAACTTCGCCTGTAAATTGAGCTTGGCGTCCTTCTTATCGTTAGATGAACGAATCGTAGCAATAACCTCGTCTAGAATAGATAGGGCTTTAATTAAGCCATCCACGATATGGGAGCGATCCTTTGCCTTTTGTAAATCATATATAGAACGATTTGTGACCACTTCTTTTTGGTGAGTAATATAGGAATCCAGCAATAATGGTAATGTCATCATCGTTGGACGACGATTATGAATGGCAATCATATTAAAATTGTAAGCTACTTGTAAATCTGTTGTTTTAAATAGGTACTGTAGAATCCCCTGTCCAGGAACATCCTTTTTCAGCTCGATAACGACACGTAACCCTGTACGATCTGATTCATCACGAATTTCAGCAATCCCTTCAAGGCGTTTATCTACACGTTGCTCATCAATTTTTTTCACAAGATTCGCTTTATTCACATCGTATGGTAATTCGGTAACGACAATTTGCTCTTTTCCGCCCTTGATAGGTTCGACCACAGCTTGTGCACGGACAATAATTTTACCGCGCCCTGTTTCATATGCCTTTTTAATGCCGTCTACACCTTGAATAATTCCGCCTGTAGGGAAATCAGGACCCTTGATAACTGTCATCAATTCATCCACTGTCACAGTAGGCTTGTCTAAGCGCATCAAAACAGCATCCAGCACTTCATCTAATGCATGCGGTGGAATATCTGTTGCATAACCCGCAGATATCCCTGTAGAGCCGTTTACTAATAAATTAGGGAAACGAGCTGGTAAAACAGTTGGTTCCATATCCTGGTCATCGAAGTTTGGCACGAATTCAACCGTTTTCTTCCCAATATCTCGTAACATTTCACCAGCAATTGCAGAAAGTCTTGCCTCCGTATAACGCATGGCTGCTGGTGGATCTCCATCAACCGAACCGTTATTCCCATGCATTTCTATAAGCATATGGCGAGCTTTCCAATCCTGACTCATACGAACCATCGCCTCATAGACTGAGCTATCTCCGTGCGGATGGTAATTACCGATTACATTTCCGACTGTCTTAGCCGATTTACGAAACGGTTTCTCATGTGTATTACCTTCCGTAAACATTGCATATAAAATACGACGCTGTACTGGTTTAAGACCGTCACGTGCATCTGGCAACGCGCGGTCTTGAATAATATATTTACTATAGCGACCAAAACGGTCACCCATTACTTCTTCTAAAGGTAAATCTTGAAACTTTTCTGTACTACTCATGCTTGGCCCTCCTCTTGTTGGATGAATTCATTTTCTAAAATGTTAGCATCATCCTCCATACCGAAGTCTACATTGGCTTCGATCCATTTACGACGTGGCTCTACTTTATCGCCCATTAACGTCGTGACACGTCTCTCTGCACGTGCACCATCCTCGATAGTGACACGAATTAATGTCCGTGTGTCAGGGTTCATTGTTGTATCCCATAGCTGGTCAGCATTCATCTCTCCAAGACCTTTATAGCGCTGTAATATGTAACCCTTTCCAACTTGTTTGATGGCCTTTTGTAAATCGTTTTCTGTCCAAGCATATTCAATCACTTCTTTTTTGCCAGTTCCTTTCGAAACCTTATAAAGTGGTGGTAACGCAATAAAGACTTTTCCAGCCTCGATGAGTGGACGCATATAACGATAGAAAAACGTTAGTAGCAATACTTGAATATGCGCACCATCCGTATCAGCATCGGTCATAATGACTACCTTATTGTAGGCTGAATCCTCCACAGCAAAATCTGTACCTACACCTGCACCGATCGCATGAATAATCGTTGAAATTTCTTCGTTTTTCATAATATCTTGTAGCTTGGCTTTTTCTGTGTTAATAACTTTCCCACGCAGTGGTAATATCGCCTGGAATGTTCGATCACGACCTTGTTTTGCAGAACCACCCGCTGAATCACCCTCGACTAAATATAATTCATTTTTCGCCGCATTACGTGACTGTGCAGGCGTTAATTTCCCAGACAGAATCGTACTACCCTTTTTGTTTTTCTTACCATTTCGTGCATCCTCACGGGCTTTACGAGCCGCCTCACGCACTTGCTGCGCACGAATCGCTTTACGCACAAGAGACGCTGACAATTCAGCATTTTCCTCTAGCACATATAAAATTTGCTCAGACACCACACTATCTACCGCTGAACGAGCCTCACTCGTACCAAGCTTGCCCTTTGTTTGTCCTTCAAATTGTAATAAGTGCTCTGGAATACGAACAGATACGATAGCCGCTAAGCCCTCTCGAATATCCGTTCCTTCTAAGTTTTTGTCCTTGTCCTTTAATAAGCCAATTTTTCTTGCGTATTCATTAAAGACACGCGTCAAGGCTGCTTTTGCACCTGTTTCATGTGTACCGCCATCTCGTGTACGTACATTATTGACAAACGATAAAATCGTTTCAGAATAACCATCATTATATTGGAAGGCAAACTCTACTTCAATATCGTCTTGAATACCCTCAACATATTTCACAGGATGAAGAACATCCTTCTCTTCATTCAAATACGCAACGAAAGCTTCAATGCCGTTCTCATAAAAGAACACATCATTTTTGCCTTCCTCGCGCTCATCGATTAATTCAATTTTTAAGCCCTTTAATAAAAAAGCCGACTCACGTAAACGTTCTGCTAAAGTATCATAATTAAATTTTGTGACAGAGAAGATTGTTTCATCAGGTAGGAAATGAACAAGCGTTCCTGTTTGTTTTGTTTGACCAATTTCTTCAAGTGTTGTCACTGGATGTCCACCATGCTCGAAGCGCTGGCGATATTTTTTCCCATCACGATGGATGGTTACTTCTAAAAAAGTTGATAGCGCATTCACAACAGAAGAACCTACACCGTGCAAACCGCCACTTGTTTTATAACCACCTTGTCCAAACTTACCACCTGCGTGTAGGACGGTAAAAATAATTTCAGGAGTAGGTTTACCCATCTTATGCATACCAGTTGGCATTCCACGGCCGAAATCGCGTACGCTAATACTCTGGTCTTTGTGAATCTTGACAATAATATGAGATCCAAAGCCAGCCAATGCTTCATCCACCGCATTATCTACGATTTCATACACAAGGTGATGAAGTCCACGGCCATCTGTCGAACCGATATACATGCCTGGTCGTTTGCGCACCGCTTCTAATCCTTCTAATACTTGTATAGCGTCATCATTATAGACGCTAGGTGACTGTTTATTCGTCAACAAAATTCCCCTCCAAAAAACAAACACATGTTCTATTTATGTTCTCATCCTAATAATAATAGCATTTCCTGTCAATAGTTAGCGACAGGTCCAATTAAATTTTTAAAAATTGCTCACAGTTTTAATAAACATTTCAATAGTAAACATCTTCAACAGTTGCTTAAAATTGGAATTTAAGCAAGACAGACAACCACTAGTATCCGTAAACACCTGACGCATCGTAGCTTATTTAGTTGCAAAATAGTGTTTCTGCGTCATTCCATGTAAATGAATAAAGTTAGACTTCTATTCTACCAAAGGAATGAACGATTGACAAAATTGCCATTTTGCCTAAATTTTAAGAAAGACTTTTTTCGTGCCTTCATCAATCATGTCTAAAAGCCTATCTCCAATTTACATTTAGTTTCTTTTGTATTGAATTCAAGACTCCTTAGGAATTCTCCTTCATAACATTGTAGATTAGCAAGAAAAAGTGTAAAATACTTGTTACAAACTATTAGTACCAAGTGATGGACTATGAATGAAAGGAGTCCAACTATGATCAATGGACTTATTATTTTATGTGCTTATCTAATCGGCTCTATACCTTCAGGGCTATGGATAGGTAAAATTTTTTATACTACCGATATCCGAGAACACGGAAGCGGTAATCTAGGAGCAACGAATACATTTCGAACATTAGGAAAAAAGGCCGGTATTGTTGTGACTGTGATGGATGTTCTAAAAGGGACTGCCGCTGTCTTACTAGCTGCACTTCCCATATTCTCAGACAGTTCTATTCATCCCTTAATCCTAGGTCTTGTTGCAGTGATTGGTCATATGTTTCCGATTTTCGCCAATTTCCGTGGTGGAAAAGCCGTTGCCACATCTGCAGGTGTTTTATTAGGCTACTCATGGCCATTGTTTGTCTTGCTCCTAATTGCTTTTCTTGTGACATTGAAACTCACAAAAATCGTCAGCCTAACATCTATGATAGCCGCTTTAGTAGCACTTATCTATTCAATCGTTTATTATTTTGTTACAGGTGACTTTGCATTAAGCATCTTGGTAGCCTTTTTATTTACCTTTATTATTTATCGTCACCGTGCCAATATTGCACGTATTAAAAATGGCACTGAGCCAAAGGTAAAATGGCTGTAGGAAGAGAGGAGCATTCACTATGAAAATTGCACTGACAAATGAAGCCCTACAATGGTTCAAGCAAGAGATGGAAGTAGAACCAGGCGATACTATTCGCTTTTATGCACGCTATGGTGGCTCAAGTCCTTTTCACGAAGGCTTTTCACTAGGTATGACGCGAGAAGAGCCCATTGCTATTGGAGCTGAAGCAGTCATTGATGGCGTAACCTATTACATCGATGAAAAAGATTTATGGTTCTTTAACGATCATAACTTACATGTGGACGTGGATGCTAGTTTAGATGAATTACAATACGAGTATCGTACATAAAACAGTATTTTCCTTTCAGTCTTTGAAAGGAAATACTGTTTTTTTATTTGAAAAATAGTAGCTAGAATTTCATTCCTTTTTTCGTTTATCTCCGCATAAAGTTGTCCATTCTATAAATAATGAACATTCATTTGAGGAGGAAAGCGCATGTCCATATCAAACAAGATCGATCCCTCCCCATCCCTTACAACGGACGATTTATTAAATACTTCCCTTGCCAAAAATATAAAGGTCATTCAAAACACTCTTGGTCATAGCAATGACATCATTATACGAGAAATTACAATTGGTGAAGCTGAACCCCATCGGCTCGCTATTATTTCCATTGATGGCTTATCCGATAAAACCATGATTTCGGATTCTGTCATTGATAAATTAATGGCGAATATTGAGGAAGAACAAGAAATAGAAATTACTACCATAAATCAATATGTGCGAAGTTCCTATTTAACTGTTGGTGACGTGATGAATATCGAGTATTTTACCACACTTTATCATGCCATACTGAATGGTGAGACCGTTATTCTATTAGATGGCTTTGCGGAAGGCATTGTAACAAGTACGAAAAGTGCAAAAGACAGAGCTGTGACAGAGCCATCAACCGAATCCGTCATTAGGGGACCTCGAGAGTCCTTTACTGAAACTTTGCGTACGAATACCGCACTCATTCGACGCAAAATAAAAAGTCCAAATCTTTGGATTAAGTCCCGAGTCATTGGTGAAGTGACACAAACAGACGTCGCTGTGATGTATATAAATGGTATCGCCAGTGACAAAATTGTAGCAGAGGTGTTAGCGCGGTTAGACCGCATTAATATCGATGGCATTTTAGAAAGTGGCTATATTGAGGATTTTATTCAGGATTCTAAAAACACCATGTTTCCAACCGTTTACAACTCCGAACGTCCTGATGTGATAGCTGGTGAATTATTAGATGGTAAAGTGGCGATTCTAGTAGATGGTACCCCCTTTGTCTTAGTGGTGCCTGCATTATTTACTTCCTTTTTGCAATCAGCAGAAGACTATTATCAGCATTGGATGATTAGTTCCCTCATTCGTATCTTACGTTTCTTTGGTATTAGTTTGGCATTGGTAGCACCATCTCTCTATGTTGCGATTACGACGTTTCATCAGGAAATGCTACCGACGGCCATGCTCATTAGTATTGCCTCACAACGAGAAGGCGTGCCCTTCCCTGCCGTAGTGGAGGCACTTATTATGGAGCTTGCCTTTGAGATACTACGAGAGGCAGGGCTTCGAATGCCGCGAACAATCGGTCCAGCGGTGTCCATCGTGGGTACATTGGTTATCGGACAGGCGGCGGTAGATGCCGGTGTGGTCTCAGCAGTTATGGTTATTATTGTAGCATTGACGGCCATTTGTAGCTTTTTATTTCCTGCTTATGGGTTGTCCAATACGATTCGTGTGCTTCGCTTTCCATTAATGATTTTAGCTGCTATGTTTGGTCTTTTTGGAGTTATGTTTGGCATTATAGTCATTATTCTTCATTTATGCAGCATTCGTTCATTTGGTGTACCATATTTAAGCCCATTTGCTCCATTCATTATACAGGATCAAAAAGATGCTTTTTTATTGCTCCCACGTAGACGTTTATTAACACGTCCACGTTTGGTGAATCAGAAAAATGTTGTCAGAGGGCATAAATATGTCACAAGAACAGGCAGGAAATAAAACTACTGAACAAATGAGGAATGAAATATGGCAAAAGTAAAAACAATTTGCTTACTATGCATCCTCCCTTTACTGTTAAGTGGCTGCTGGAGTAAGCGTGAATTAAATGAATTAGCCATTGTCGTAGCGCTTGGAATAGATAAAGTAGAGGACGAATTTGAAATTACTGTTCAAATCGTTGATCCTAGTGAGGTTTCAATGCGACAAGCTCCCACTCAGCGCACCCCAGTTATTAGCTATCATTCGAGGGGGGAAACAATTTTTGAGGCCATTCGTAAAATGACAACTATTGCTGCTCGGAAACCCTATTTTGCTCATTTACAAGTAGTTGTCTTAGGTGAAGACCTCGCCAAAGAAGGAATAAGTGATTCATTGGATTTGATTGCACGAGACCATGAGTTTAGAAAAGATTTCGATGTCATTATGTCTCATGAGGCTACAGCTAAGGAAGTGTTAAATGTTCTTACCCCTATCGAAAAAGTGCCTGCTAATAAAATATTAAATTCGCTCAAGGTTTCTGAAAAAGTTTGGGGCTCTACAATTGCTATTAATATAGACGAATTGGTCACGAGGCTCAACGAAAAGGATAATGGCGCATTGATTTCTGCCATTGAAATTCACGGGGACAAACGATTAGGTGCCGATAAAACAAACGTCCAACGTGTTAAAACTCCTGTGTTATTAAAATATGCAGGATTGGCTGTCTTTAAAGGAGATCGATACATTGGTTTACTTTCAGAGGGAGAAAGTAAAAGTATTAGCTTCCTCAGTGACAAAATACAAAGTACCATTGAAATCGTCAACTGTCCCAAACAAGGTACGCTGTCGACTGAGATTACGCAATCCTCCACAAAAGTAAAGGGGTCATTTCAAAATGGGAAACCGCAAATTGATGTCCAAATAGATGTGGAGCAAAATGTAGGTGAGGTCGAATGTAATATTAATCTCACAAAAAATAAAACGATGGATTATATCAATAAAAAAACAGCACAAGGCATCGATGAACGTATTGAAAAAACGTTAGAAAAAATTCAGCAGCAATACCAAGTGGATGTTTTAGGCTATGGGGATGCCCTTCATCGTGCAGATGCTAAACAATGGAAAAAAATCAAAAATGATTGGCCAACTATCTTTCCTGATCTTCCTGTCCATGTTCGTGTAAAAGTAACGACACAAGGCTTAGGGACAATGCAAAATTCATTATTAAAAAAGCCAAAGGAGGAATAGTAGCATGGTATTAGCGGTAGCTGTCTTCATTATTTCGGTCATTATTGCATTACTATTCATCCCAAAGCTCAAAAAGCAAAAGGAAACCAAGACCATTCTTGTTTTTTCTATTCTTTTACTAATTGGGACAGCACTTAATATAGGTATTGCCCTCAAAATAAATATCCCGAGCCCTTTAGATTTCGTAACTTTTATTTTTACACCCATTAAGGATTTTATCGTTTCACTCACAAAATAGTAGACACATCGACATGTATGGGAGGACAGTTAAATGGAAAAAGAAGTCATTAGTTCAAGACAATTTACAATCATTACGTCCCTCCTTTCTATCGGTACAGCCATTTTGATTATCCCTTCAACTATTGCAAGCTCCAGTAAGCAGGATGCATGGATTGCTGCAAGCATTGGCGTTGTTCTTAGTTTACTAGTGGTGAAATTATTTTTGACGTTAGGCAACCAAACACCCACACTGAATTTTATTGAGGCAAATGAAAAAATTTTCGGTCGCTTTTTTGGAAAAATTACAGTGATTGGTTTTCTGTCCCTTACCCTATTTTCGGGAGGAGAACTATTATACTTTATTGGCATTTTTATGAAAACTGAGGTAATGCCAGAAACACCCACACTGGCATTCGCCTTGTTGTTTAGCATTATTATTATGTATGCTGCCTATTTAGGCTTAGAGACCTTTGCTCGCTCAGCAGAAATACTTTTCCCTATGTTTATCTTAATTTTTATTTTCTTTATTATTTGTATTACTCCACAAATTAAGTTTGAAAATATACAACCAATTATGGAAGTATCCAAAACATCCATGTTCTATAGTATTATTCGCTTTATGAGCGTCTTTTCTTTTTCCCTAGTTATGTTATTAATGATTTACCCTGCCAGTGTGAATGTCCAGCAATCCTCAAAGAAAGGCTTTTACATAGGCACGATTCTCGGTGGATTTGTTTTAGTAACATTGATTACCCTTTGCATACTAGTATTAGGGGCAGCCAATACGGCTTCCCGAACTTTTCCTAGCTATGCTTTAGCACAGAGAATCTCGATCGGCAACTTTTTACAGCGTATTGAAATTATCATGGCTTTTATGTGGATTACATCTATTTTTATTCGAACCTTTATGTATTTCTATACAACGGTTGTGGGAATTGCACAAATTATGAAACTGAAGGATCACCGCCCACTTATCTTACCAATGGGTATTATTATGATTGGTCTTTCGCAAATTATTCATCCTGATATTGTCCATTCCGACAATTATAATAATGAAATTTGGCCTATCTATTCATTTATTTTTACCATTTTATTACCTATCCTGCTACTAATTGTTGCCGTCATACGTAATCGAAAATCACAAGGGAATGCGGCTGAAATGGCTAATCAGGAGCAAGTAACTGATGTGGGTGGTAATACGGATGTTAATCAAGGAAATCAACCTAATCCCGCTAATACGGATTCCCAACAGGATAATCAGATGAAACCTAATAATAGGGATGTCAATCAAGATAATCAGACTCACCATGCTACTACTGATTCCAACCAGGATAATCAGATGAAACCTAATAATAGGGATGCCAATCAAGATAATCCAACTAACGATGCTGCTAGTGATTCCAACCAGGATAATCAGATGAAACCTAATAATAGCGATGCCAATCAAGATAATCAGACTCACCATGCTGCTACAGATTCCAACCAAGATAATCAGATGAAACCTAATAATAGCGATGCCAATCAAGAAAATCAGACTCACCATGCTGCTACAGATTCCAACCAGGATAATCAGATGAAACCTAATAATAGGGATGCCAATCAAAATAATCCAACTAACAATGCTACTACTGATTCCAACCAGGATAATCAGATAAAACCTAATAATAGGGATGCCAATCAAAATAATCAGACTCACCATGCTACTACTGATTCCAACCAGGATAATCACAGTAAACCTGACAAAATGGATGCCAATCAAGATAATTCAACTAACGATGCTGCTACAGATTCCAACCAAGATAATCAGATGAAACCTAATAATATGGATGCCAATCAAGATAATCCAACTAACGATGCTGCTACAGATTCCAATCAGAACGATCAGGCTAAACCAGATATTACGGTTTCTGACAAGAAGAATTTAGAATAACAAAGTCTAATTCCTTCAGCTACTTAGCGAAGAAATTAGACTTTTTCATTGTTATTTAAATATGATATTCAATTTCGTCCACAAAGTCCCATTCATATGGTGTCTCTTGGTATACATAGTAGTTCAACCAGTTGGAGAACAATAAATGTGTATGGGCACGCCATGTATTCATCGGTTCCTTTTCTGGATCATCATTTGGGAAGTAGTTTACTGGAACGTTGATATCAATGCCCTTGGCAACATCGCGACTGTATTCATCAGCCAGTGTTGTCGCATCATATTCTAAATGACCTGTAATCATAATGTTTTTATTATCTTTAGATTGCACGATAAACACACCTGCATCCTCTGAATAGGATAATAAGCGTAAGTCTGGATGATTGCGAACCTCGTCAATCGAGACAGATGTATAGCGAGAATGAGGGGCTGTAAATAAATCACTAAAGCCTCGTACTAAATCCACTGTTAAATCAGTAATCACATGAGAATAAACGCCGGAGCATTTAGCAGAAAGCTCTATTTTTCCAATTCCATAATGATGATATAACGCAGCCTGTGCCCCCCAACATATATGTAGCACGGATGTCACATTCTTTTTAGACCAATCCATAATTTCAGCAATTTCCTGCCAATAGTTAACCTCTTCAAATGGCATTTTTTCTACAGGTGCCCCAGTAATAATCATACCATCATAACGTCGGTGACGAATTTGGTTAAACGTTGTGTAAAATAATTGTAAGTGAGATTTACTGACATTTTTAGATTCATGAGTAGCCGTGTTTAAAAAAGTAATATTGACCTGTAATGGTGTATTTCCTAGTAAACGTAATAATTGTAGCTCCGTTTTTTCTTTTTCGGGCATCAAATTTAAAATTAATATGTTTAATGGACGTATTTGCTGTGTTCTCGCACGATCCTCTTCCATCACGAAGATTTTCTCCTCACGTAAATGCTCCCCAGCAGGTAAATTTTTCGGAATATTAATTGGCATCTAGCATTCCCCTCTCTTTTTTGCTCCTTTTTCTAAAAAAATTAAAAATCCTCCACATTCCATATGAGATAGAATGAGAAGGATTTTTTTCACGTTCACTCTTATCTCTCAAAGGAAAAACCTTTGCTGGAATTAGCACCTTTCTAACATTTGTTAGAGGTTGCTGAAGCGTCATCGGGCCAAATCCCTCTGCTTCTCTTGATAAGATTATTTAATTATTTTGAATTGTAACATGGACTAGTTAGAATATCAATAATTCATAGAATATTTTGTTATTCCCATGCATGTTCTACATTCATTTGATAAACACTAAGCTTGCTGTATATGGTTATTCTACATGAAATTTTATGGTAAACATGCCGCTATTATGTTACCATATATCTTTAGTAATAGAGAGGAACGTGAATACTTTGATTAATATTGAATTTCCAAAACCAGATGTAGTTATTCGCCAACGCGAACAAGATGTAAAACCAGGTGATGTCCCAATTACACCATACTTTGGTTTCATCGACTTCCACAAAATCACACGTGATAAAGGCGGCATTTTCTTATTTTATAATGAAAAGAATGAGTTATTATTTGTCGGCAAAGCACGTAAAATTCGCCAACGCATAAAAAAACATTTTGAAGACAATGTATCTCCGATGAAAAACTATCGTGACGAGGTCTTCAAAATTGAAGTCTATGAAGTAGAAGATCCTATGGAACGTGAAATTTATGAAACGTATGCGATTAATACGTTCCGCTCCAAATACAATGTAGATAAAGTATTTTATTAATATCAATAAAAACCGAAATCTCTTTTTAGGGATTTCGGTTTTTTATTACAGCATGGTAATACGATCTATCGGCATGCTTTTGCCGTTAATATACAGTTCGATAATAGTCACCTCCGCGCTTTTGTTGATGGCATAGACATAGGGTAGAGCTTCTTTCTTTTGCTCGCTTCCTTCCTTGAAATGAATGACTAACCTATTTTCATTAGCTGCTACACTTGCTAGCACATTTCCTTTTGAAAACATGACAAGATAGTACGTCACGTCATCTTCATACAATAACTGAATTCTGTCTGTAGCTATAATATGTTGTTGGATATGGTCAGGAATAATTGTTAGCTCCTGAATCTTAGGAAAAACTGGCAGCGGTGCAGAATCACATCCACCCATCATTAATAAATAAAGTAATACTGGCAACATCCATTTTTTCAAGATGCTCCCCTTCCCTTATAACTACTCTAAGAAAAATGCTTTACGTTCTTTAGCAATCCAGTCCTCCAGTTCATTATCATCGCGTTTTACTAGTCTATTGATAAGAACATCATGCCAAATATAATCCTCTAGTAAATAAATATGCACAGGGTCATTCGTTATAAATGCGGTTTCTTGGTTGGATGGCGAGTGACCATAAATCATTTCTTGACCATCAACCGATAAAATAAACCAATGAGGTGTAGAAGTCTTTCTCGTATAGTGTGTGGCTCTGTGCATGTCTATAGATGCTAGATGTTCCTCGACATATAAAGTGATGCCATGCACCTCCACATGCTGAGATACCTCTTCAATATCCTCACGTAAGGTATCGTACATATCTTCCCACATCGATAGGATGACTTTTGTCTCTGCTTTCTTTAATAAGGTTTGACAATAATTAACGATCGTCTGCTTCCCTTTTAGCATTAATACTTTAGATTCCGCTTCCTGTTCTTTCATTTCTAGTTTTTCTAACTGATCACTAATCGATGTAAAATTTGATTGCCAGCGCTGTTGAATTTGCTGCAAAAACATCTCGACAGGAATAGAAGAATACGTCGTTTGATCCGCCGTTTCCTCTTTCAGTACGAATCCCTTTTCAACAAGACCATTTAATATGTCATAGATTCTAGCTCTTGGAATCCCAGAGTTTTTGCTAACTTGATAGGCACTGACATGACTATTTTGTACGAGTGCTGTATAGGCCTTTGCCTCATATTCTGTCAATCCCAGTTCTTTTAATTGGGCGATTAATTCATCCATATCATCCCTCCATATTTTTATTATAGGCTACTGTTGTGAACATTTGCCAATGAAAAAGTTAGGCTTTACAGCTTTAAATAAATTAGTTACTATTTCAGTAGTAACTAATTAAAATGAGGTGTAAGACATGGTTTTTGATGTGGATGTACATATTCTAATACTTTTAATTTCGTTTGGATTTCTGGCGGCATTTATCGATTCAGTCGTTGGAGGTGGCGGTTTAATTTCCTTACCAGCTCTATTGTTTGTTGGCCTAAATCCAGCCGCCGCTGTGGCAACCAATAAGTTAGCAGGCGCAATGGGCTCACTTACTTCGACCATTTCCTTTTACCGTTCTGGTCAGCTTGAAATTCGATCTGTGCTGAAATATTTCCCTCTCGCCTTCATTGGATCATTATGTGGTGCATGGACTGTTCATTTAATTAACCCAGCTCTACTAAAACCATTAATGCTTATCATGCTGGCAGCTGTTGGGATTTATACAATCTTTAAAAAAGATTGGGGCGCTGTCTCAACGGTAAAAAATCTGTCGAAAACCCACTTATTTTTATTTATGATGCTATTATTTGCTATTGGATTTTATGATGGGTTTCTTGGCCCAGGAACGGGCTCATTTTTAATCTTTAGCTTCTTGCTTGTTGGCTTTGATTTTTTAAAGGCGGCAGGAAATGCGAAATTTTTAAATCTAGCAAGTAATGTGGCAGGTGTTTGTATGTTTGCTTACCTAGGTCAAATCCATTATGTATATGGTTTAGTCATGGGGGTTGCTCAAATTGGAGGGGCTATGCTTGGCTCTCGTATGGCCATTCAAAAAGGAAGCAGCTTTGTCCGGACGCTTTTTATTATTGTGACAATGACACTCCTTGCAAAAAATGCCTACGATTATATGATTCATTAATAAAAAAACAACGCCACAGTCCAAAATTTGCGGCGTTGTTTTACATTATATGAGGAAGTGCTCGTCCTTAAATTTATGACTAGTAGCAAGACTTACGATTACAAAAATAATAAGGGAAGCTACAATTGGAATCGTAACGGTATGCATACCGAAGGCCGTAGGATAGAACCGGTCGATGAAAATATATAAAGCCATACCTGAAATCATGGACGCAATGGCGCCATATTTGTTTGCTTTCCTCCAGTATAATCCGAGAACTACCGTCCAAATAAAGACTGCCTCAAGCCCACCAAATGCAAATAAATTTAACCACACTAATAAATCAGGTGGATGGAGTGCAAAGACGATCACTGCTAAGCCAATCACAGTCGTTACAATAAAGCTTGCGCGTTTAATTTCGGCATCACTTGCCTGTGGCTTCATGTAATTTAGATAGATGTCTTTGACAACCGTAGAGCTTACTAGCATAAGTAATGCATTGACAGTGGACATGGTAGCGGCCATTGGCGCTGCTAAGACAATCCCTGCTAAAAATGGCGGCAGCACCTTCAATGTTAAGAGTGGCATGACTTTATCACCAATGTCGATGCCAGGTAGGACAGGTCGTGCTAACACACCAATTAGATGCATCCCAAACATAATGGTCCCAATAGCAATCGTACCAATAATAATCGCTAAGTGCATACTTTTAGAATCTTTATAACTCATCGCACGCACGGCAATTTGGGGAAGTCCCACCACACCTACACCAATTAATAGCCAAAACGTTGAAACATACAGAGGCGTTAAATCCCCTTCTGCTCCAAATGGAGATACAAAATGGGGATTTTCTGCGACCAGCGAGGACATAATTTTATCGATGCCTCCACCTGCAATAATAGTTCCGATTAATAAAATAACAGTTCCAATGACCATTATCGTACCTTGAACAGTATCTGTTAAAGCAACTGCTCGGAAGCCACCAATGATAACATACACTAATACTGATATCGCAAATATAAACAATGCTGCCGTGTAATGTAAGCCTGTTAAAGACTCGATTAAACGGGCTCCCCCTACCCACTGTGCCATCATCGCTGAAAATAAAAAGACAATGATACTAATAGCAGACAGAATGACAATGACATGGCTTTTATAGCGCTCACGTAAAAAGTCAATGAGCGTAATAGCTTGGTAACGACGAGCAATAATAGCAAATTTCTTCCCTAAAATCATCAGGACAAAATAGCCCGCAGGTAGCTGTGCCATGGCAAGTAGCACCCAGCCAAGTCCTTTCGTATAAGCTACTCCTGGCCCTCCGATAAAGCTGCTCGCACTACCATAGGTAGCTATCATGGTCATCGCTAGAATAAATCCACCCATTTCTCGACCACCAAGGAAATACTCCTGTAGAAACGAGTTAGAGGAGCGAACATGTTTATTGGCCCAGAGTCCAATTCCAAAAATAATAATTAGAAATAATAGCAATGGAAATACAACTTGCCAGTGCATTAGCGCTCCTCCTCCCCATCATCAAATGGAACCTCTTTAAAGAAGAGCTTCATAACGATCCAGACGAGCAGGATCATAAAGCCTGTCCCTGCGATACAGCTATAGAAAAACCAAGCAGGAAAACCCAAAACATACGAATAATTTGCGGGATCCCCTGCACCTAGTCCATATGCAAAGCCAAACCAAATCGCAAAGTTCACAAGGACTAGTCCAATTCCAATAAGTGCCTCTCGATGCGCAATTTTAAAGCGTTGATCTTTCACAAGACAATCCCCCTAACCTACTCTATTTTACTGATATGTTGGTCTGATGGGAAGAGATGTGGACAAATAAGCGTCCTTGACTTTACTACGCTTTAATTGACGATTTTAATTTTCCTATGATTGGAAAGGCATCCTCATAGCCAACAACGGAGCAATTAGGAGTGGCTTATCTATGTTACATAAGCAATTGATAAACAGCTTGTACCAGCGATTGAGCTCCTCCATTTTGGAAAGCGAGATAATTGGTCCCATGTATCAAATGTCTGACCAAAATTAGGTACAATTTGCTGTATACTGAGAAAAAGATGCCTTAAAAAGGGTAAAACTGTATCATCTTCATCGGAAATACTATACCAAGAAAAACGTCGAGATTCGGGTATAGAAATTGAGTGAGGATGGTTGTCTTGCCATATCCTGCTCCACTATGAATAAGTGTGCATGTATGCTGATGACATTTTATTAATGTTCTCATAAGAGTTGCTCGATTAATACAATAATTGGATGGATTTGGAGCTATACATTTAGATTCAATGATAATATCTGTCATGTAAACGATAACCTCCGTTAGTGTAAGGTTACAAAAATTCAGGTTATTAAATGATTGACAGTTTACCATATTTTAATAGTTTTGATGGAGATAAATAAAAAACCCGATTATCAAATCAATGATAATCGGGTTTTAGTTCTGTAATTATAATAATTCTTTACGTAATTCAGCCGCTGATTTTGGTGAAAGCAGACTGAATGGGATATCAAATACTGTTTTCGCCCCTTTATCACCAGCTTGGTTCAGACGGTGTGCTGCGCGTGCATAAGCAACTAAAACACTTGATGTGAAGTTTGGATTACTTTCGAGTTTTAATGAGAATTCAAGAATTTGTTTATCGTTTGCACCACTATCACCACTTCGAATAACAAAACCACCATGTGGCATACCTGTGTGGTTTGCTTTAAACTCTTCTTCAGAGATGAAGTTGACAGTTGTATTATATTCATCGAAGTAGTTAGGCATTGTCACAATTTCTTGTTCAACTTTTGCTGCATCTGCGCCATCTTCCAGCACAACCCAGCATTCACGAGCATGTTTCTCCCGTGTTGTTAGCTCTGGATTTTCACCGTTACGTACACGATCTACTGCTTCTTTAATTGGTAAAGTGTATTGTACAGCATTTTTAACGCCCTCAATACGACGAACTGCATCAGAGTGACCTTGACTTAGACCATCTCCCCAGAACGTATACGTTGTACCAACTGGTAATACAGATTCTCCTAATAGACGATTTAATGAGAATAAACCTGGATCCCAACCAACTGAGATGACAGATACTTTACCAGATTTTTGAGCTGCTCCATCAACCGCATCGAAAAATTCAGGAATTTTCGCATGTGTATCAAAGCTATCAATTGTATTAAACCATTGAGCAAAATGTGGACCTTGCTCTGGTAAATCTGTTGCTGAGCCCCCACATAGAATCATAACATCAATGTCATTTTGGAATTTTTCAGCGTCCTCTACTACATATACGCTAGCATTGCTTGCTACGTTTACTGTTGAAGGGTCTCGACGTGTGAATACTGCTACTAGTTCCATATCTGGATTTTGTGATATAGCATATTCCACACCACGACCTAAATTTCCATAACCTACAATACCTACTCGAATTGCACTCATTAAAATTCCTCCTCACGATTACGTGACTTTGTGAAAACCTTCACGTTAAATCTAACTACAATAATACTTCGTGTTAGAAAAATTCACAATAGTTTGAGTATGAGTTTTTTTGAAAGAATATATATCAGTTTTCTATGATTTTCATCCAATGATGGTATGAATACGGTTACAAATTACTAAATATTCCATGGACCTTTAAGTTTTCGTAAAAGACTTGTAAATGACGGCTATTTTTCGAACCAGTCTTGTACAATAAATGTAACGACAAAAGGGGGCATGTTGAATGAAAAGTACTGGTTACTCATTAAGCACAACAACGGCACAAGGAGAACTACTTACATTTTCTGTAAACCAAAGCAGTGAAACGATACAAACTGTAAGGAAGCCGCTTGAAAGTTTATTACCAAACAAGCATGTAAGTATCGGTGTTCTACCTTTTGACGTTATGGAAAGCACCTTAGACAAATCCATTCAAAAAAACAGGGTTAATGAAGTAGACTTTTATTATAGCGGCAAGGAAATTGCTCGCTGGCTCATTAAAAAAAGTGAATATAACAAATCTATCCATGACTTCTTTATTTGAAGTCTGAACGACGGTTTATATACTCCACCTATTTTTAATTCCCCAACTACTGAATCTCCTGAGCTAATTGTGCGAGACGTTTTTCATCAATAATATGGTAGCCTGTCTTGCGTTTTTCTAAAATTTTCTCCTCACAAAACTGTGCCAATACATATAATAAATGGCGATAGGAAACCCCTAAATACTCACAGATCTCTGTATGCTTTTCCTTATAAACACCTTGATCAGCCGATAATTGAATAAAGGCTGCTAAACGACTTTCAAAAGGATATGCCTGATTTTGTGTATATTTGGAGGTTATTTTTGTGGCCTTTTCCCCTAAAAACACACAAAGTCGTCGTAAAAATAAAGCGTCAGCAAGTAACTTTTCCTTACATGATTGGGTAATGGAGTAACAAATTGTCTTAGATACCGTTTGAATGCCCTTTGTATATCTTGCCTCATTCAGCAATTCAATCTCCCCCATAAAACGTGGTGCCTCTAAATATTCGATGAGTGAAACCTTGCCATTTTTATGCGTCATATAGAGCTTCGCCTTACCCTCAATCATGTAATACAATGTCTCTGGAAAAGAGCCTTCCTGGAAAATCCATTCTCCTTTGTCAAATTCACAAACTTCTAAATAGGGATTAATGTCAAAGGAGAAGAAATCATGAATAGGGTATTTTTCGAGATAATGGGTGCGTGTTTCAGCTGTTAGAATATGCATTTTTTACTCTCTCCTCTGAAAAATATGAGATATCTCACATTATTGTAGCGATGAACGTGCTATTATTCAACATAGTTAAATGGAGGTACGGTATATTTATGAATAATCAACGATGGCTTTCTCAAAATTTCTTTACATTTTTTATTACTTGGGGCATATTCTTACCCTACTGGACAGGCTGGCTTGTGGATGCTAAACATTTGACAGTATCACAAGCAAGCGTTGTAATGGGCTGTGGGTTACTCGCTAGAGCCACGTCTAATCTATTCTTCTTCCCCACGCTCGCTAAATATGTTAACAATAAACGTCTCATTACCATTTTAGCAGTCGGTGCACTTCTGACAGCACTGCTGTACATACCAAGTTCGGGCTTTAGTGCATTATTAGTGGTCACAATTTTGTTTAGTATTTTTTACCCAGCACTGTTACCAGCTGTTGAAAGTAGTGCTGCAACGCTTGTCCAATCTGGCAACATTCATTATGGTAAAAGCCGCTCCTATGGTTCCTTTGGCTTTGTGATTGCCGTATTAATTATAAGTATGCTAACAGGGGTATTCGGTAAAAATATTATCTTTTGGAGCATGATCCTTGGCTTAATCGGCATGCTGCTTATGCAGCTATTCGCTACACCAAAGGAATTGCTTATTGTGCCAACAAAGGAGCAACGTGCTAAATCATTGTCCATGAAAACACTATGGACTATTAAAGGTTTCCCAATTGTTTTATTCATTGTTATTTTATTGCAAGGTGCACATGCCTCCTATTATAGCTATGGTTATATTTATTTAGAAGATTTACAAGTAGATCCATTTTATATGGGCATGATTATTAATATCGCCGTTATTTGCGAAATCCTATACTTTATGAAGGCTGATACTTTATTTACGAAATGGCGTTCTTCTTCATTATTACTGTTAGCAGCTAGCGGGTCTTCTCTACGTTGGTTACTCATATTTATGTTCCCAAATGTTTGGGTATTTATTGCCTCTCAAACATTGCATGCATTCTCCTTTGCTCTGGCACATTTTGCTTTTATTCGTTATCTCACACAAACCCTACCGAAGGAGCAAATTCCAAACGCACAGGGTATATATTCAGCATTAGCGATGGGGTTAAGTACAGCCATCCTGACATTTTTGGGAGGCTATTTATACGAGCTATCGCCTGGTTTATCCTTTGCAGCCATGTTAATTTGTACCGTTCCAGCCATCGCTATAGTGCTCATGACACGACGCAAATATCAATATTAATATGAAACGCAGGTGAGAATTACTTCACCTGCGTTTTTCATTTCGGATAATAGGAAAATCCAGGATATTTCACCACTGGCCACTTTTCCTTTCTTAATGCTTGTATTAGCTCCGGACCAACCTGTAGATTGCTTTGTATCAGCTCAGTTGGTGTTAGTGCCATCCATTGATTTAACGATACATCTTGGAATCGGTCACTTTTAAACATTTCCAAAAACCATAATGGCTCCGTACCTGTATTTTCAATATAGTGACCGGTCGCAAACGGCACATAGCCGACATCTCCTGCGCGATAATCGAATGTTCGAGCAGTTCCATCCCCAGTGAATACCGTCATACGCCCTTTTCCTTGTAAATAATATTGCCATTCATCATTATTCGGATGCCAATGCAGCTCCCGCATTGCACCTGGCTCAATTTCCACTAATGCTGCCGCAATATTTTTGGAGATTGGGAAATTGGTCGAATCAACAATGCGTACACTGCCACCCGGTGTTTTCAATGGTGGCTGAGCCAACAAACGGTGTTTAAAAGTTTGTGGCACCCTACCATAGGGAGATTGAATTCTTTGCGAGTCAATCGATCCTGGTACATTGCCTTGGTAAATATACACCTGTTCACTCGGAATATCATCAAAGGCACGAATTGGAACACCAAAATTCGCTGATAGCACTTCCTTTGGCGTATGAGCAAACCAATCAGAAATGGAAAGCGTATTGAGATCAGAGAAATTCCCATCATCAAATACTAATAAAAATTCACAGCCGTCCGCTAAGCCTTGTATGGAATGCGGTATTCCTGGTGGAAAATACCACAAATCGCCAGGGCCTACATCCGCAATAAAATTACAGCCATTTTGATCGACCGCCGTAATACGTGCATGCCCCAATAACATGTAGGACCACTCTGCCTGCTGATGCCAGTGTAGCTCACGTACGCCACCCGGTGTCAAACTCATATTAACACCAGCCAATGTGGTCGCTATTGGTAATTCACGTACCGTAATTTCGCGAGACCAGCCCCCTTGATTTAAGGTCATATGTGTGTCTGAAAATGAAAATCGTAGGTTCGGAATCAAACCTGCATCTGTTGTTGGGGGCACCAGCATATCGGGATTTTCTAAATCTCTCATTATATCGCGTGGTCCTTTATCTATGCCTCCTGCCCCATCACTACGTATGGGTTGGGGCACCTGAAAATAACCTGACGACAAATTTTCCAATCATTCACCTCTTTATGTTAGAAATCGAACTGAAATGCTATGATTCTCTAAAATGTATGGGTATACAGCTCGGATTATGCCCTTTACATTCACAGGTAATTATGCAATCAATCGTTTCTGTACAACAATTTCAGAGTGTCCCCTTCTTACTTCTTACTCACTTTGCTACCGTTACCAATATCCGTAGCCTCCACTACATAATCATATAAAATTTGTAAACCCTCCTGCATTTCCTCATAGGTTGCATAGGCGTAGGATAAACGAATATGATGCTGATCTTGAGGATCATAAATATAGCCTGGGTTAATTAAGACACGATGCTGTAATAGCTTGACAAAGAAGTCCTTATCGACAACAGGATAATGGAACTTGAGCCAAATGTAAAAGCCTCCCTTTGGCTTATTCCAATCAGCTAACTCTCTAAACTTTTCCTGTAATATTTGTTCTGTAAAATCAGCACGATCCTGTAATTGCTGTCGTAAACGTATAAGATGTTTTTCATATTTCCCTGATTGTAGCCAATGTAGCACAAGTTCTTGTGAAATAGCACTTGAGCCGTAGTCCGTTTGCATTTTAATATCTGCCAATCGTTCGATAACAGTCGTTGGACCGATTAGCCAGCCAATGCGTAACCCAGGACTTAAGGTTTTGGAGACACTCCCAATATATAGAACTTGTCCACTACTATCCATTGCCTTAATGGGTGGTGACGGGTCATCAAAAAGCAATTCATGATAAACATCATCTTCAATTATAGGAATGCGTGCTGCTTGGCAGACCTCATATAGCTGTTTTTTTTCCAAAGATGCCCATACATGGTTAGTTGGATTATGCAATGTAGGAATGGCATAAAACACGGCTTGTTTTTTTCGTTTCCTTTGAGATAGTGTTTGAGCAAGCTGTTCATCTCGCTGTATCCCAATCATTTGCATACCAACCGATTGAAATGGATGAACAGAATTCAAATAGGAGGTTGATTCCTGAAAAACGATGGACCCTTGCTCTAGTAAACCAACGGCAATTAGCTGTAAAGCTTGTAATGCACCAGAGACAATACAAACGTTCTGAGGCTCCGCTTCGATGCCTCGTTTTTGTACATAATCGCAGATAGCTGCCCGGAGTTGATCATTGCCCTGTGGTGATGAGTAGCCTAATGTTTTGGGCTGCAAGGATAGCTCCCTTAGTGAAGCTTCAATTTTCTCTGTTGGTAACAGACTTGGTGCTAGTTCTCCTGTCCCTAATCGAATCACATCATCACGCTGCTCATATTCGTTAATTAATTGGATTGTATGGTAATTTGGTTTATGCAGGCTCGTTTCGATATATTTTTGCCAATTTGGCTGTGTTTGTTGAAGTAATGCATGCCAGGAATTGCGAGTGACATAAACTCCTGATCCTACCTTTGCTTCAAGAATACCGATCGCTTTTAATTCATCTAAAGCCTGTTGAACTGTACTGCGATTTACACCGAATTGCATAGCCAGTTGTCTTTGAGTAGGCAGTTTAGTCCCTGCTGCCCAATCTCCTCGTTCGACTTGGGCAGTAACCCACTGAACAATTTGTTGCTGTAATGTATGGCCACTTTTTCTACTTGGTTGCCAGCCCATGGTTATCGCCTCCATTTAAAATTGGGTGGATAAAAAACCATCCAATTGGTCGTTTTCTTTTAGTGATACCATAGCTAAAATGATGAAGGAAAGGAGGGATTAATCATTGGAAGCATTTCTTCACGGCATCATTTTAGCATTTGGTCTCATTTTGCCATTAGGCGTACAAAATGTTTTTGTTTTCTCTCAAGGTGCTACACAACCAACTATATGGCGAGCGCTGCCAGCTAGTTTGACAGCTGCCATTTGCGATACATTGCTAATATTACTGGCGGTATTTGGTCTGTCAATAATCGTCTTACAATTTGAATGGTTACGCATTACTTTAATGTCGGTTGGTATATTGTTCTTACTTTATATGGGCTATACGATTTGGCGTTCAAGTCCAGTAACTGGCAATAAGAATGAGGCACTTCCCGTAAAAAAACAAATTCTCTTTGCACTTTCTGTATCACTTCTAAATCCACATGCCATTTTAGATACTATTGGGGTGATTGGTACGAGTGCCTTAAAATATAGTGGTACAGAGCAATTCATCTTCACTACAGCATGTGTCCTTATTTCTTGGCTATGGTTTTTTGGCCTTACTGTAACTGGATCCTCTTTCCAAAAGCTTGATAGCTCCGGAAATGTGATGAGAATTTTTAATAGATGCTCAGCGATTTTCATTTGGGCGACAGCTTGTTATCTAGCATTTGGCTTACTGTAACCTACAGAGAAAATGCTCAGGATGAATCCTGAGCATTTCTTTTATAAGGAGATACAAACAGTGAGCTTTTCATCAAATAGCTCTGTTTCTGCCGATCTCACTTCTGTCCATTCTTCGCCATAATGTATGGATTTGACTAGTACATTGGCTTGTAATAACGCTTCATGCTGTTGAATGACGGAAAGTACCTCTTCACTACCGCAAAAGGCGATGGATATATATTGTTCAACAGGCAGCTGCCACTTTTTACGAGAATCTTGGATGAACCGAATTAATTCTCGTATTTGTCCCTCTTGTAGCAAACTCTCGGTTAATTGAACATTCATCAATACACGGCATTTGCTATCTTCAGCTAAAATATAGTCGTCTTTCACAATCGCTTCAGCTATGACATGACTTGATAATAATGTTAGCTGTTGCTCTTCCACTATGATGGGCACTTCCCCATTTTGCTGTAGCTGTTCTTTCTCTTCATCCGTTAACGTCATCATATACGATTTTACTTGATTGACCTGTGAACCAAAAGCAGTACCAGCTGTTTTAAAATTAAGCCTATATTGGACACTTTCATAAGCTGAAAAATCATGCGTCCATATGCAAGCCTTAATGTTTAATTCCTCTTGTATTAACTGGCTATAAGCTTGATAGCCAGTCAGCTCTCCAGACACCTCAACAATAAGCTCACTTAAAGGCTGTTTGACCTTCATTCCTTGACTATTACGTATACTCCTACCCAGCTCTACAACCGTTAAAACCGTAGACATTTCTTGTTCCAGCTGAGGATTCACAAGCTTTTCTTCGTAGATTGGGTAGTCTTCTACATGCACACTCTTGCCTGTTAATTGTCGGTAAATATCTTCGGTGATAAAGGGCGTAAATGGTGCAAGTAATCGGCAAATGTTCGTTAAAACCTCATAAAGGGTACTAAATGCACCTCGTTTATCCGCTGTCAGCCCATGTGCCCAAAATCTTGCACGTGATCGACGAATGTACCAATTGCTTAGTTCTTCCATTAATTGTGCGATTTCTCTTGTAGCATACGTAAATTGAAATTCATCCATAGCTGCCGTCACAAGCTGAATTGTGTGATGCAATCGTGACAATATCCACTGATCTAAAGGTGTTCGTGTACCAGTATTTGTAGCATCATACGTAAATCCATCAATGTTGGCATAGAGCTGATAAAATTTAAATGTATTATCCAATGTATCCACTAGCTTTGATTTGGCATCCACCACAATCTTTTTGGAAAAACGCTTTGGATTCCAAGGAGAGCTATCAACTAAAAATGCCCAACGTAATGCATCTGCCCCATATTGGTCCATTAACTCTACAGGCTCTAATGCATTGCCTTTACTTTTTGACATCTTTTGTCCATGTTCATCCAACACATGCCCTAACGATAACACCTGTTTATAAGCAGGCTTTCCAGTAAATAACGTCGAAACCGCTAATAAGCTATAGAAAAAACCACGTGTTTGGTCGATTCCCTCAATCACAACATCTGCTGGAAACTGATTGTGAAAAGCCTTGACATCTTCAAATGGATAATGTTGCTGTGCAAATGGCATTGAGCCGCTGTCAAACCATACATCCATTACCTCTGGTGTCCGCGTCATATCTCCTTGACATGTAGGACAAGTACAAACAATTTCATCAATAAACGGTTTATGAAGCTCTATTTGCTGATCGACAGCTCCCTTGGCTAATTTTTCTAACGCTGTGATACTATGAGGAGCCTCCTCATGACCGCAATTCTGACAAATCCAGACATTCAACGGCGTACCCCAATAGCGGTTGCGGCTTATATTCCAATCCACTATATTTTCGAGGAAGTTGCCAAATCGCCCATCCTTAATATGACTAGGATACCAAGTCACTTGCTGATTGTTTTGTAATAATTGCTCTTTTAAAGCGGTCATTTTGATAAACCAGCTATCCGTTGCATAGTACAATAATGGAGAATCACAGCGCCAGCAATGCGGGTAGCTATGCTCATATTTTTCTTTACTAAATAAGAGCTCCTTTTTCGCAAGCATTTTTATAATGTCCACATCACAATCTTTTACAAATCGTCCGACAAGCTCTGGCACCTCTTCTGTGTAACAGCCTTTCAGATCCACTACATTGACAAAGGACAAGCCATGCTGTTGAACCGTTTTATAATCGTCCTCCCCATATGCTGGAGCAATATGCACAATCCCTGTACCGCTATTCTCCGTGACATAATCAGCCATCACGACAACATGACCTTGATGAACCGTTACATATGAAAATGGTGGCTGATAAGACACACCAGCAAATTCCTGCCCAGTATGCTCACTTAAAATTTCCACAGCTTCAGTGAAAACCTTAGAAACCAAAGATTTGGCTAAAATAAATACCTGATCCCCTTGCTTTACCCGTACATATTGTAAAGATGGGTTCATCGCCAACGCTACATTGGCGGGTAATGTCCATGGTGTTGTGGTCCAGCCTAAGAAATATTCATCACAATCAGCAAGCTTAAACATAGCTGTGACAGATAAATCTTTCACATCCTTATAGCCCTGAGCTACCTCATGTGAGCTTAAGGATGTTTGACAACTCGGGCAATATGGTGAAACACGATGCCCTTTATATAAAAGCTGTTCCTTATGAACATGACTTAAAATATGCCACACCGATTCTATATAATCATTGCTTAATGTGAGATAGGGATCATCCATATCAAGCCAATAGCCAAGCTGTTCTGTAAAGGAACGCCATTTCTGTTCATAGGTAAAAACACTATTTTTACACGCTTGAATAAAGCGCTCCACTCCATACTTCTCAATCTCCTGCTTCCCTGAGATACCTAAGGCTTTTTCTACTCCTAGTTCTACAGGTAAACCATGTGTATCCCAGCCTGCTTTTCGTTCAACAAAAAAACCTTGCATTGTTTTATAGCGGGCCACTACATCTTTAATCGTTCTTCCAAAGGCATGCCCAACATGTGGTAAACCATTTGCTGTCGGTGGTCCCTCATAAAATACAAAGGGCTGCTGTCCAGCTCGATTTGTGACAGAGGCTAAAAATGTTCCCTCTTGCTCCCACAATGTCCGTATCCGTGTTTCTCGTTCAAGCGTCGTTTCTTTCTTTTGTTCTGTTTGCATTTAATTCCTCCTATACAATTCTATTTTGTATAAAAGGCATACAAAAAACCCCGTCCCAAGAAAGGGACGGGGTTAACCGCGAATACCACCCTAATTCTATTGACGCCAGTCAATAGCACTCAGCAACGTACTATCATACGTGTTCTTTTTAACGGTAGACACCCGGGTTAGCTTACTGTTTTCAGCCAACCTTCTCAGAGAGGATTTTCATGTAACACCTGCACACCGACTTCCACCAAATGTCGGCTCTCTGTAGAACAAAATGAAACATTACTTTTTCTCATCAACGAATTTGTATGCTTTTATTGTCACTCATCTTATCAGATTTACCAATTGTCTGTCAACGGTGGACAATCTTAATTAATCTCATTTAGACAAGTGATAATGCTTCGATGCAAGGTTGCATACTGAGCTTGGTGATTCGTTTGAATAAAAAAGCTCTTTAGCAATGTTTTACTATTAAACCTTACATGATAAAAATACTCTTCGTCCACTTAATCTTTTAATGTGGATAGGATTGATGGAATTTACTGGAATGATCAGACTACCTCATTTTGTGCTAAGCCTCGCTCCAACATCGCAAAAATGGGTACTAACAGCCTTTCATCCTCATCATGAATAAAGATATATTGAGGCTGTAAATAAATGGACCCTAATGCATGTAACATATCAACATAGGCAGTTTTCTTTATTTTAGGATTTTTCACAAGTTCATCGATCGCACCTGATACATGTGCTACACTATGCGCCCATCCCTTGCCAGGTACAAAGCCCTTCCATCCATTTCTTCTTTTACATAAGCCAGTAATTTTGTTTGACCTTCGTCTATCCTGTCCTGCGTTAAAAAATCATCCTCTAAATCTCTTGCTAAAATAAATGCAACCAATAAAGTTGTAAAGGAACTAGTAAAGACCCCATCTGATGCCACTTCCTCAATATCTTTCCATAATAAATGGTTCAAGCAGTAATGCCAGAGGTCTGTCCTATAACGATATCTAACAAATTTTTTTCGAGTATCCATTCATAGAAGCCACTATAAATATAGGTATCTCTTAGCTCACTATCGGTCGAGCCGATATGGGCTAGCATGGACTGTAATAGCTGTTCTTGATTCACTTGTTCCCATGTTGTTTGACGCTGTTTTATTGTGCTTAGCTTATCTTTTAAATCACCTGCCATCAATATATCCTGTATCAATTGTCAAACTCCCCTTTATTCCTTATGGTTATGTTCTCCCGGTAGAGCCCCTCTAACTTCCAACCATTATTAAAACGGACATATGTAAATTCCTTTTGCCAATCATCCGTGTGCAGAATTACCCTGCTACGCCAGGGTAAGGTGGAAGCATATATTTGCCCTCTACGAACCTCAGCTATATCATCGGTTACACCAAGAAGTGTAGAAGGTGCAATTGTATGATACATTAAATATTCTTGACGATCCGGATTAGACTCAATTTCTTCCATTACCTGCCGGTGAAAAGCAATTACCTGCTCATTTGCCTGAAATAGTGAATAAACTAGAGTACCACCGAATAGAACCATGAAGGACGCTACAAGAAGTACATGCTTCTTCTTCAAACCTATGTAAAATGCCCAATTCTTTTCTTTGTTGAATAAATGGATATACATAGCAATACTTATAGGCCACAAAAATAGTAACTGCCAACATAGGACTACCCAAAACACATCTCCAAACGAGACAAAATATCGAATGCCTAAGTAATTAACAATCCATAATGACATCGACCAGCGCCAAGTGGACTCATCCCGGGACCTACTTTTTAAATAAATGAGTAGGAGTGGCAGGCTTAGGAAAAAAGCAGTCCCATTATCCAATAGAGCGAATATCAACTGACCACCTCTTTAATTAGAAAAATATTACAACTATTGTAACTGAAACCAGAAAAGATTAAAAGGTTGGATACAAACAAAAAAAAGCCTGCCATTTGAAACAGACTTAGTTATTGAACATGTTGGTCGATGTGCACATTCATACTGATTTGCCATTCGTCTCGTAATATGGCACTTCCACTCCATCACCATTTTTAAGACATTACTAAAGGGAAGCTTTGCAGAAGTCGCCTGAGCCTACATATTATCGTTAAGATCCGTAAAAGGTGTAATCACCATTTTTTCGTTTGCAGATAACACGATATTAGTAGAGGGTGTACCATAGGGCATGGTCGCATCAATAAATTGCTCTAATGTTTCTACAGAATAGGTTGCTAGCTTGACAATATAGCTAATCTCCCCTGCTACGCGATAACATTCGAGTACATCCGGGTGGCTATTACAAAAAGCAGATAGACTTTTACAATCGATGGATTTAAATAAAATAATCGCTTGAATCGTTCGGTCCATTTTTTTGATGTTTACTTTAGTGTGATACCCTTCAATCACACCTTGTTCCTCGAGCTTTTTGACGCGTTCTATTACAGCCGGAGAAGATAAATGAACAGTAGCGGCTAATTCTTTCATCGAAATTTTAGCATTCTGCTGTAACTGCTGTAAAATGTGAATATCAATTTGATCCACCATTAATCACCTTTCTTAATTAACTTTTATTTATATAATTCCTGTTTTAATAAGGAGATTTATCTAAATTACATTATATAGCTTCTGTTAACGATTAGCTTCTTTAATTACAATAAAAGCATAAAGGAGGCAGAACAAATGAAAAAAATAATGTTACTTTTAGCAAATGGCTTCGAGGCTGTGGAAGCAAGTGTTTTTACAGATGTACTAGGTTGGAATAAATGGGAGGGTGATGGAACAACAGAGGTTGTCACGGTAGGATTACATACACAGCTTCAATGCACATGGAATTTTAAGGTCACTCCTGAAAAATTGCTGCATGAAATTGATTTAGCCGACTTTGATGCCTTGGCTATTCCAGGTGGCTTTGAGGAAGCGGGATTTTATGAGGATGCCTTTAGCGAGGAATTTCAAAGAGTTGTTCGACATTTTAACGATCAGCAAAAACCAATAGCAACGATATGTGTGGCTTCCTTAATATTAGGACATAGCGGTATTCTCCACAATCGTCAGGCGACAACCTACAATCATCCAACTAGTAAACGATTAGCGCAGCTAGCAAGCTTTGGGGCGACAGTTGTCAACGAGCGAATTGTACAAACAGACCATATTATTACTTCCTCCAATCCAGGAACAGGCTTTGATGTAGCCTTTTGTTTACTGGAAACACTGACATCTACCTCAAATACAGCAAGAGTAAAAGACTTAATGGGCTTTCGTTAATTGATAAAAAAGTAGGCTACACCATATATTTGGCGTAGCCTACTTTTTGATTCACGTTTATTTGCTTACTGGTGGTACTGTTTCAGTTGTGCTTAAATCGATTTCCTTCGCATTGTCTAACACATCTTTTGGAATGGTAATAGTCGTCACAGCATTGAAATCATGATATTTGATCGTCATTTGCTGTTTTGTTTTAATGGAATTGCCTTCTACTTTCATACCTAATGTCATATCCATAGCAATTTCTTCTACATCAAATGTTTTTTTATTAATCACCAATTTGTATGTGAGGCTATCAAAAGACATATTGCCTAATTGGCTATCTAAATCAGCATCCATACCTAAATCCATGGCACCAATTTGCTGCTTCACCAACTCTGTAAATTTATCACCAGCACCTTTCAAGGTTAATTCATAACGATTCGCTGTTTCCTTTAAAGTGAAATCCTCAGCAAAGGATTGAAGCATCTCTAATTGCTCCGCTGCATCTGGTTGCATGCCTGTTTGACTTAGAACGTCGTCAAATAATTGTTTCGGGAATTTTACCCAAGCCTTCTGGTCTGCCTCATACATATACATACCATCTTTAGCTGTCATATACATTTTAATGGGTAAATTAATCGCTTCACCACTAGTTGGATCTGTTAGTGACATGGTACCATCTGCAAAGAATTGCATCGGCTCTGTAACAATCTCCATCTTCATATTGCCTTTAGAATCCATTTTCATGGTTTCCTTACCATCGTTTGCTTCTACAGACTGTGAAATCGTCATAGAAGCCTTCATGCTTTTTACCTCTTTTTGCTTAGCTAAAGCCTTAGTAAACACTTCTTCTAGCAATGCTTGATCGTTTACTTCAGGCTTTTCTTCCGTTACCGGCTCCTTATCTTCCCCAGTTGAAGGCTGTTCTAAGCCTAAGGCGTTAACAATAAATGTTGCTAACTGACCACGCGTTACATTTTTATCCACCCCGAATTCTGTTGCCGTCACGCCCTTCGCAATTCCTGCTTCATGCAATGCCGTTACAGCATCTGCAAATGGACTAGTTTGAGGTACATCCGTAAATGGACTTTTTCCTTCTGCTGTTAAGCCTGTTGCCTGTGCCACCATAACCGCCATCTGTCCACGCGTAATCGTCTCATCAGGTCTGAAAGTATCATCCTCATAGCCATTTACAATACCTAAATTAACCAATGTAACAATCGCCTTATAGTATGGACTAGTTGAATCGACATCCTTGAAATTCGGATTTTCAACATCCGTTGTTGTAAGATCGAAAGCCCCTGCAATCATCTTCACTGCTTGTCCGCGTGTTACGTCCAATGTTGGCTTAAAGGTTCCATCAGGAAATCCATTAATTATATCTGCTGCATGTAATGTAGATATACTTTTAAAATGTGCATAATCTTCGCTCACATCTGAAAATGGACTAGCTGCCGATGCAGGTACAACTGCTACAGCCGTCAAGGCCACTGCCGTAGTTGCCACCGTAAAAAACTTTTTATTTTTCTTTGTCATGATAAATCTTCCCCCATTTATGTAAAAATTTAAAGGCTTACATTTTAATAGTATATAAATATTTGGGAAAATGCTATGCATTTGGAAATATTCGAGCTTCTTTGTTCTCTCTATCTGTCACATTTTGTGCTTTATCCATCACTTTTGCCGCTCTATCCATCATTTTAGGAGAAATTCTCTATCTGCCACTTCGGTCGCTCTATCCGTTGCTTTTCCTCCTCTTGATGAGCGCCAAACAAAAAAAGCCGACCTCCTAAGAGATCGGCTTTCTAATGTCATGATTACTCAGCAGCTTTTGCGCGTAGAACCATTTGTAGGATACCACCATGACGGTAGTAGTCTACTTCTACTTCCGAGTCGAAACGAGCTAAAGCTTGGAAAGTTTTAACTGTGCCGTCTTCAGATTTAGCAGTTACTGTTAAGATTTCACGTGGTTTCACGTTATCAGTAATGTTTACAGAGATTTCTTCCTTACCAGTTAAGCCTAATGTTTCAGCAGATTCACCTGGCATGAATTGAAGTGGAAGAACACCCATCATTACTAAGTTAGAACGGTGGATACGCTCGTAAGATTGTGCGATAACAGTTTTCACGCCAAGTAGGAATGTACCTTTCGCAGCCCAGTCACGAGAAGAACCCATACCGTAGTCGTTACCAGCAAGTACGACTAAGCCAGTACCTTGCTCTTGGTATTTCATACATGCGTCATAGATGTACTCTACTTCACCTGTTGGCCAGTAAGTAGTGAAACCACCTTCTGTACCTGGAGCAACTTGGTTACGGATACGGATGTTTGCAAATGTACCACGCATCATTACTTCGTGGTTACCACGACGAGAACCATAAGAGTTAAAGTCACGGATAGCAACACCGTTTTCAATTAAATATTTACCTGCAGGTGTATCTTTACCGATTGCACCAGCTGGAGAAATATGGTCAGTTGTGATTGAGTCACCGAACTTCGCCATAATGCGTAAACCGTCTAAGCCTTTAATAGCTTCTGGTTCTTTCGCAAGACCTTGGAAGAATGGTGGGTTTTGAATGTAAGTTGATTTATCATCAAATGTGTATAGAGACTCAGTTGATGTTTCAATTGCATTCCATTTTTCGTTTGCTGTGAATACAGTTTCGTATTCTTTTTGGAATAGCTCACGGTTAACAACAGTACCTAATACTGCGTTTACTTCTTCAGTTGAAGGCCAGATATCAGCGAAGAATACTTCGTTACCATCTTTGTCTTTACCAAATGAATCTTTTTGTAGATCGATATCCACTGTACCAGCAAGTGCATAAGCAACAACAAGTGGTGGAGAAGCTAAGTAGTTAGCTTTTACAAGTGGGTGTACACGACCTTCGAAGTTACGGTTACCAGAAAGAACAGATGTTACGAATAAGTCTTTTGCTTTAATAGCATCTTCGATTTCTGGTAATAATGGACCTGAGTTACCGATACATGTTGTACAGCCGTAACCTACAGTGTTGAAGCCGATTTGGTCAAGGTATGTTTGTAAACCTGAATCTTCAAGGTAACCAGTTACAACTTTAGAACCTGGTGCTAAAGAAGTTTTTACCCATTTAGGTACTGTAAGACCTTTTTCTACAGCTTTTTTCGCAACTAATCCAGCAGCAATTAATACGTATGGGTTAGATGTATTTGTACAAGAAGTGATCGCAGCAATTGCAACAGCACCTGTTGGAATTTCTACATCGCCTTCAGCAAATTTAGCTACAGAAGTTTTTGCGAATTCGTCTTCAGTTAAACCGAAACCTTGTGTACCTTGTGGTGCCACTACTGCTTCTTTGTAACGAGAACGCATTTGAGATAGTGGAATTAAGTCTTGTGGACGTTTAGGACCAGAAAGGTTTGGTTCGATATCAGCTAAGTTTACTTCTAACACGTCAGTGTAAACTGGCTCTAAAGATGGATCGAAGAACATGTGGTTTGCTTTTAAGTAAGCTTCAACAACCGCGATGTGCTCTTCGTCACGACCTGTTAAACGCATGTAGTTTAATGATTCTTCGTCAATTGCGAAGTAACCACATGTAGCACCATATTCAGGAGCCATGTTTGAGATTGTCGCACGGTCAGCTAGTGGTAATTTAGATACGCCAGGTCCGAAGAACTCAACGAATTTACCAACTACGCCACGTTGACGTAATACTTGTGTTACTTTTAATGCTAAGTCAGTAGCAGTAGTTCCGTTAGGTAGATCGCCCACTAATTTAACACCGATAACTTCTGGGATTGGGAAGTATGAAGGCTGACCAAGCATACCTGCTTCAGCTTCGATACCACCTACGCCCCATCCAAGAACGCCGATACCGTTGATCATTGTTGTATGAGAGTCAGTACCTACTACTGAATCTGGGAATGTTTCGAATGTGCCATCAGCATTTTCGTTTACGTGTACAACAGGAGCTAAGTACTCTAAGTTTACTTGGTGAACGATACCTGTTGCTGGTGGTACAGCACGGAAGTTATTGTAAGCAGTTTGAGCCCATTTTAAGAAGTTATAACGCTCAGCATTACGTTCAAATTCTAGGTCCATATTTGCTTGTAATGCAGATGCATTACCATATTTGTCAACTTGTACTGAGTGGTCAATTACAAGGTCAACTGGAATAGCAGGGTTGATTTTGCTTGGGTCGCCGCCCATTTCCTTCATTGCTGAACGAAGAGATGCAAGGTCAACAACTACTGGTACACCAGTAAAGTCTTGTAATACAACGCGAGAAGGTTTGAATGGTACTTCTGCTTCTGGATCAGCACCATTGCCCCATTTTGCTAATTCGTTTACGTGCTCTTCTTTAATTACATATGCATCATATTGACGTAAAACAGATTCTAATAATACTTTAATTGAGTAAGGAAGGTTTGAAACTTTTGCAACGCCAGCTTTTTCAATCGCAGCTAAGTCATAGTAATTGTAAGTTTTACCATTCACTTCGAATGATGCACGGCTGTTGTGTAAATTACCTTGTGCCATTTGCGGATCCCCCTAAATATATCTTTTTGAAAAGGCTTTATAAAAGTGTAGCATCTTTTCTCCAATACCCATGATAACGTATTTATATTCATAAGTAAATTACATTAATATTATCTTTTTTGATAAGCATTACTTATGACCTTGGTTTCTACCCTGATGCTTTTATTTTTGATGTACATAATAAAAAGGGTTTGTATTTATGAGGGATTCTATACTATCTAACTAAGTGTATTTAAATGTATTTAACTGGGTACTTTGTGGGGCACTTGCTGGGTTTTTTTTAAAAAAGGTACCCCCATTAGTAAAATGAAAATGTAAAAAAGTTTAGACTGTACTATTTTATATAATATAGAAGAAAAAATTTAAAGTGCTTAAAGTTAATATTATTTCTTTGCCACATCCTGTGGCACTTTTTATGTACTGATAACATCCCACAATATCGATACAATTTTATTATCTTCACCTGCTATAGCAACCTATTTGACTGAACCAAATGGAAGTGGACGATTTTCACGTGATAACCACTTTTATGTTGATTATAACGAAGCTGTCAATTGGTACATTGATATCATACCGCATATAAAAATAACCCAATCAGTAACCAACCATAAACTGCAGGCGCTCTTGAATCATCTTTTTTAACACATGAAACTCGTTTTCAAACAGGACAATGGCGTTCAAGACCTCTAGGTTTTGCAGACTATTAGTTTCAATTAGCTCATTATTAGAAGTAAGACGGCTACCTCTTTATTAACTTCTATTAGCTTTTTTGTGACGCTACAACACATGTATAAATATTTGCGTATAGGTGCTTTTTAAAACTCTAAATTTTCTATATAACTATTATTGGATTTTACCAATTTAATGATTATTAGATAATTTCACTGCTTTACCAGTGATTTTAAGTTACTTTCACTAATACTTCCAAATGTAGTAATTCTCCCTTCTTCAAAAGTAGGGATTTCATTAAAAGTTACTATTTCAGACTCTTCTAATACAACTTCTGCACCTTCTGCTATAAACATTCTAAGTTGTTCCAAAGGTAATATTTCTAAATCTTCATTTTCTAACCCTACTTCATTTAATAGAATTTCTTCTTCTTGTGTTAAACCTTCTGACGCAAAAGCATTACTTGTACCGAGAGTAACAAATAAAAATAATCCGAAAAGTTAAATGCAAATTTTTTAATTTATGCCATTATTCTTCCATATTTAGAATTAATATCAAATTACGGTATAATGAAAACGTAAAGTATATAGACAAAAATACCTAAATGAGGTGGTTAAATTGAAAAAAATAATTTTGTTTTTAGTATTAATTGTCGTAGTATTGATTTCATATTTATTAATTAATAATGATGACCAAGAAAAAAAATTACATTTAATTGGAGAACTCAAACTTGAATCTGAAAATACTCCAATAAATAAATTTAATTTTTCAGTTACATCTGCTGAAACAGAACCAATTACAATTATATTTAGTAAAATAAATGATATAAGTCTCTCGTTACAAAGAACAGAAGGAAGCATGGAATATATCCTGCCTGAATCATTGATATATGATATTCCTAAACGAAAAATAGGCGATAAAATAATATTAAAGCCTAATGAAGCACTAGAGTATCCTATAGCAGTAGATACAAAAAAACTAACTCCAGGAAAATATGAATTAGTTGTCAAATTCTCTGCTGAAAATGTTGAAATAATTAAACAAACTATTGATATAGTCATTGAGTAAGAGTTTTTTCATTGGGAAGAAGTGAATAAGTATTTACATCAAAAGAGGGACGGTTAACTGTCCCTTTTTTTGATGTAAATACTCCCTAACTTCAAAAATCGGAATTTTATGTCTATTAAGCAGGGCAATAGTATGGCTACCCATGTAACAGGATTTTTATCTTTTTTTAGCGATATCCCTATTATTTCGTTCTCCATATAGTTCTACTTTGTCATATATACCATGTATACCGTTCCAACCCAAGTGCGAAGTGCTTTTCGAGTGTATGGAAGTACACTCTTAATTCTCGTTGTAATTGGCTCTTTTCACGCAGCTAAGATGACCCTTAGTAATTCTGATTCAAAAAAGTAAACTAGTTTAAACTAATTTACTTTTCCTAATAAATTGCATGGATTTATCATATCTCCCGCAAACATGGGGTTCCATCAGATTTATATGGATTTACAACGTTAAGAAATATACACAATTTTATGCAAAGTGAAGAACAAACCAAACAAGTAAAAATACTGTTACACCCATTTTTACGTTACCTGTATAAAAAGGTGCAAGAACTTGCCTATTCGCCGTTTGCCACTACTTTCTATGTTGAAATATTCAGTATTTATATTATGCACTACATGAATAAATCTACATTTTCAAACATTACCCAATTATGTTATCCTTTTATAAGTTAATGACCCAAATATTAGGAGTTTATATGCAATGAAAACACAGTATTCTATAATTAAACATATCATATTTATTTCAGCTGCCCTCTTAATTTCAAGTGGAATGGGAAGATTAACAGGTTCCCTCGATTACAATTCACTTATTCCAAATAAATATGTTGCGATACTATTCTTTTTTATAGGACTTTCTGTTATGTCCTTTTCGTACCTTAGAAAACCCCGAAAGGAAAAATAATCAACGTTTCCCTTTGCCTGCTCAATCAGGCAGAAGGACCTTGTGGGATACAATGATGGTTCAATCATTATTTTCTCTTAAGCAAGACATCTATAACATCATATGTCCTCTGAAACTTCTGCTTTTATCATTTCATCAGCCTCAATCACCTTCTGCAGCTCAACCTACTTAGAGCATATTTTAGAATTTCTTTCTTTTAGAATAGTTTTTTTAGCCATACTGATCTACTAAAAGGATTGTCCAAAAAACTTATGTTCTAGTAAGGATAAAACATCCAATGTAAACGATCGGCATGTCTTTGATTAATCTTTTCATTAAAATTTGGCTATAGAAGAGAAAAATGCCAAAAGTCATCGAGAATGGGTCTCAACGACTTTTGGCAACAGCGTTCCTATATACCTATGTAGGTTTTCTTTTTATTACTTCTTCTTATTTACATCATCTGGATAAACAATGGTATTGAATACTTCTCCGCTAGATGCATCTTTATAAATTACTGTGACTTTATAATCTTCAACGTCTGCACCATTAAATAATTGATAGTACATACCTGTTAAAGCAAGTCCAACTGAGGCCATTGTATCAAGACTACCGTCGAACTCTTTCTTGTTTACAGAAAGTGTGAATTCTGAAAAGGATTTATTATAAGTAATATCTTTAACAGATTTGTAATCTTGACTAGCTTTAATTTCATCTACACTTGCTAAAATACCTTCTTTTAAGCCTTTCATCATTTCTTCGTGCTCAGGTTTAGACATTTTATACGTTAAAGAACCATCATCATTCTTAATGACTTCCTTAATTCCACTATTTTTCGCCTTTGAAATAACAGAATCAATATCCTGTCCCTCGAAAAATAAAGCTGGAATGGTTACTTCTACTTCCCCACCCTTATTGCTCTCTTTTTCTTGATCCTGACTACACGCAACCATCAGAACACTTACTAATAAAAGTAATGGTAACATCCATTTTCTTGCCATTAAATCTCCTCCTCCTACACAAATATACAGAATGTGAAGGGATTTCACTATAACTATTTTAAAAAAAATATTTATTAATATAGTAAATACTTTTTATCAATTGCTAGTAAGTGTGTATGGAAGTGAATAAATCATTCTACTTTTCGTTCTATAGAATTATATTGTCACGATTGAAAATAACAATGTATATGGTTCAACGTATGCTTCTGTAGTAAAAGCAACTCTTAGTAATATTTCTATTTATAATTTTTCACTCTACCTTCCTTATAGTCCAAAGAATCTTATTCCATACGAATAACCTATTTATAGGAATGGAGGTGAAAATAAAATGGCATCATTTGAAATTGGAGCAAGAAGTCTTTTCAACTTTCGGAACGAGCGCTTTTTTCTAATAGTTGAAGATGAAATTACAGTTCCAGATAAAGGTGTGGAGATTGACCCAGTAAATATCTATGAGATTGACCGACAAACTTTCAGATTTATTAGAGAAGAAGGAGATACACCTGTAGTTGTACCCGTTTTAAAGCTTCCACCTGTACCACCTGGGTTTGACTTAGAACGAAAATGTATTTTTTCGGTGGATAATTCCTACTTCGTCATCTATGATTTAGAAAATGGCACTGATAACCATGTTCTATTAAGAATCAGTGCAGCCCTATTTAACTCGTTAAGAAATTCTGGTGTTCGTGAATGTATTCCTCAAAATTTCATTCATTAAGCAAAAGGAATCAGTTAATGATTACAAGTCCAAGTTAAAACTGATGCTTTTTAAATAGAAAAACTTAGTAAATATCACACATCAAATGTATATACATTAAAAGGATAGAAGAGCTTAAATAAAATTCGCTCTATCTATCCTCTTTTTACTACAAATGACCCTATTTATTACAACAATAAAATGAATCTAATGTTTTCTTACTCCACAATCGGTCGTGGAGTAAATATTGTATAGCATTATGCAATTGGCTCTAAAGCCGAAGCAGCCTCTGAAAAAATAATTTCACTTCCCAAAATTGGAGATTCCTGTTCCGTGTTATTTGACCCTGCATGGGTTTCTTTAAAAGCAGCGCTATTTTTCCATTGAGTAAAGTCTTCAATCGTGTTCCAATACATATTTACATTCAGTTCATCAAATCCGGTTAGATTTTTAGCAATTAAAACCTCCACTTTTATAAAACCTTCTGTTTTTTGTAAGGGACCTGACCTAGTGAACATGGGCGCCATTTTTGCAGCAAAACCTAATTTCGTTTTAATTCTGTTTGTTACAATGATCATTGATTAGTCCTCCTAAATTTTCTATAAACATTTCTATCCTTTAGTAGAGGTAATTTTCAAGTTTTTAAAAGATTCATCATGTTTAAGTTTGCCATCTTCCATTCGATACACTTTATCGCAGTATTCAAGCATTCGTTCGTCATGGGTAACCATAATTGCTGCTTTGTTTCTTGTTTTTGCTTGTATAGCTATGAGTTGAACCACTTCATGAGCTCTTTTTGAATCCAGACTAGCTGTTGGCTCATCTGCCAGAATAATAGACGGGCTGTTTATAAATGCGCGGGCAATTGCCGTACGTTGGCGTTCTCCTCCAGATAACTGTTCTGGCAACTTATTCAGTTTTTCTGTTAAACCCAGACTTTGCAATAACTCCTTTGCATACTCCTTATCCTGTTTTAAAAGTTTCCCTGACATTCTTTTTACTACAAGTAATTGTTCAAGAACAGTTAAATAAGGCACAAGATTGCTAGTTTGTAGGATAAATCCTATTTCATCCAGCCGCAATTGAGCTAAGTTCTTTTGGTTTAACTGATTAAGGCTTTTGCCGTTAAGAATAACTTCACCTTCAGATGATTGGAGTAAGGCGCCTGCAATGGCAAGAAAGGTACTTTTACCCGAACCTGATGGACCAATAACAGCTATAAACTCACCTTGTTCCACAGTTAGGGATATATTATCAAGGGCAAGAACTTGATTTCCCCCCTGTTGATACAGTTTGGAGACATTTTTTAATTGTATACCTGACATTTATTCCATCCTCCCAATCGCTTGAAGTGGGTCTATTTTTGTAATTTTCCTAACTGAAACTAATGAACTTAAAATAGAAATGACAAGTAAGAACAGGGCATAAAGGACAACTAACTTAAGGTCAAGTGAAAATGGCATTTCATCAGGAAGAATAAGGGCTGTCCCATAGGTTAACAAGATTCCTGCTGCAATACTAATGAATGATAATAGAAATACTTGGGATACAATAGCTTTCCCGAGGAAACGATTGCTGGCGCCGATGGCCTTCAATATGCCAAACTGATTTGATTTTTGCAAGGTAAGTACGTAGAAGAATACCCCCAGTACAAATGCCGAAATGGCCAAAAGGAAAGCAAGCATCATCATAATTGTGCCATTCTCTTCTTTATAACCGGGCATTCCCTGTATGGCTTTGGCCTTAGTTACTGTTTCAGTATTTTTGAAGACCTGATTTAGTTTCTCGGAGTCAATTTCCTCCCCTTGCAGCATAATTGCGTTTACAGGTTTTTCAATCCCTTTATCAGAACCAGGTGCTGCAAATTGAATGGAGCGCCATTTATCTAAGGTAGTAAAAATTGCAGGTAAATGATTGTATGTTTCATTTTTTACAAACCCGACAATTTTCAACTCTTCTAATGATCCTTCTATTTTCAACGTATCACCAATTTTAAATCCCTTTTTCTTTAAAGTATCATTCGCGATTACTTCCAAAGACTGATTTGCATCGAGGGGCTTTCCTTCTTCTACAGTAGGTTCCAGAAAACTACCTGGATTGATTCCTAGAATGGCAATATCTACTTTTTCATTTTTATTCGAACTCGAATTATTTGTTACTGTTCCCATAGTGGCACCCATTGCTGATACCGCTGAAACATGAGGTTGGCTTTCTAGTTTCCCTGTTAATGTTTCACTTAATAACGATCGGCTCATAGAGGCTCTTGATCCCTCTTCAAAGGTTACATAATCGGTATCCATATTTTTAAAGGTTGCTGCACTAAGAGTAGACAGGCCGTTACCTAATCCTGATAGTATGAATACTAGCCAAGCAATTAGAATAGTTATAACGCCAATCATCAGAAAGCGTAATTTACCATACTTTAATTCTTTCATAGCAAGAAACAATGTACGACACTCCTTTATCATTAATATATAGTCACGTTTGACTAATTGAATTCTAATAGTTTCTTTTTGATTAGTCAAGCGTGACTATATAATTTTATTTTTGACTCAAATAAAAAAAGGAACCCTCTTTGGTTCCTTTTTTTGTGGATATACTATTTAATCCGAATGATTAAAATTTTGAATAGTTTTTTCAAGAAAGACTATTTCTGCTTCTAGCATAATAATTTTATGTTCGACCGCTAGATTAACACCGGTACGTATCCCATGTGCTGGCGTTTCCTTAAATACATCTATGCGTTTTTTGTTTTTCTTTAATCGTTCTTGCAAGGCCGGGATTGCTTGATCCATAGGAAGGAAATCAATAAACATTAACCCAATATCTCCTTGATAATTAACACTTTCTGCAGAGGATAGATTATCCAATAATAATTGATAAAAATACGTTCGGCCGCTTTCATTTATAGAGTACACTTTTCGGGTAGGTCTATTTCCTTCTTGCACTAATTGAATATCTATATAACCCTTTTGATTTAGTCTATCCAGAGTAGCATAAGCGGTTGGCTTTTTCATATCTGTAACTGTACTTAAGTTTCTTTCGATAAATTCATTAATTTGATATCCATGTTGACTTTGTCCCATTAATAACCCAAGCAGAATTAGTGAGCGATGTTCCACAGAAATCCTCCTTTCTTTCAGCATTCTTTATATATTCTCTCTTAAATTCTATCTGTAGTCAATTGAGTGTTAATTTCGTGCTTGATCCGTTAATGGTGCTATAAAGAAAGGGAACTTTTATTATCTAGAAAAATAACATCTATATTTGGTGCCATTCGTAGATAGCAAACTATAAAAAATGAGATGTTAAAATGAAATTGTTACTTTGGATATCAGTTGGTTTAATCGTAGCTGGACTTTTTGTCCTTATGTCAATGAAAAAAAGCATAGAGGAAAGAAGGAAAAGAGACATCCACTAAATCCGTTGTTTGGTGGATAATAGGGGCCGAGGTGTGGGATTAATAAGTATGTTATTAACTTGTGGTGTTTTTCTGTTTATGTAAAAATGGATGCATTGTAGATAGGTCGAGAATAAATAATTCATTTTGGTGACAGTCCCTAATTAAGACAACGAGCGCGATTGTTTAATAAACGTCGCTGTTCTTCTTCAATTAGCGAGGTGCTTTCGTAGAGGAAGAGACAGTAAACGTTGTCTCCTTTTACTACTTAAATGCTATTTTGATATACTTGCTAGTGCGTGAAAAAATATGTATACTATCAACCGCTGATTTTCTACAAATGCAGCTCCTAAATCTTTAGGATGCTTTTTACACCTGTTACGATGGCAAGGGTATATCCCTTTTCTTGCTACAAAGGCTAGGCATTTGAATATGAGCGCTCGAAGCACACATCTCCTTATTCATTTATGGTACGCAAACATTTTATTTTGTATTTCAATATAGAATTGCTGTATATCAAATTGATGCTGCTTTATAACATCCTCGGCTACTTGTCGAACTTCCTTTTGAATTACATCATCCTTCTCTTCTGTTAAATTGATGATGATGTGGACATGTTCTGATGTCATCGTGTGGTCGATACTGAAGACACCAACATGTTGTGCAGTCATCGTTTCAAATAAATGAGCCATAACATCATTATAGCTAAGCCTGGTCGAGTCAGTGGCTACAGGATCATAAAGATTTTTAATTGTTATTTGAAACGATATCGGGTTTAAATCATTTTTTTGAATACAATCAAGTATCGTTTCCTCTATTTTTTGTTTGGACAGCTGATTGATTGTTTCAGGTATAGACACAAGGAGCTCCATTTTCCCATTTGGCAGGACAGCATAGTCTAATTGAAAGCTATAAGATTCTTTTTGCAGGGCTATGACAATATCACTAATAAGAAATTGATAATGTTGCATATAACCTAATAGTTCATCGTTGCTAGGTTGCGATAGAGACGCATTTGATTTCTCAGCATTTTGAATAGGCGTATGGGAAAAAAAGAAAAAGACGACACTAACAATGATGGAAATAAGAAACCATAAGGTAAATAGTTTTTGGATAAACATCTATAGCCCCCTTATTGGGGACTATATGCAAGGTCATTCAAGGAAATTACGATAGAATTTTATAAAATAACACACGGTCTTGATTTTCGCCGCTATAATCACTATGGATAGACATATTATCCATCACCTTGTCACCTTTCTCCATTCTAAATCCCAAATTTTTGTGAAAGGCAATGGATACTTCATTTATAGGGGATGTAACACACTTAACGATATTACGGTGATACTGTTTCACCACATGAAAGAATACATCATATAACCTTTTTGCAATATTCTGTTTTCTATAATCAGGGTGAACCCCTACAAAATGAATGAACGCTTCATTTGTGTTGGATTGTGATAAAAAACCGACAAGAAAACCAATGATCTCGCCATCCTTTTCCATGATGAGGCTTGTGTTCGTAAAGTGATCGAAAAATAATTTAGGCAGTTTATCTGACATATTCCTTCCGCCCCACCACTCATTAATTACTGGCAATAAAGTATAATAATCTGCACTCTGTAAGCTACGAATGTTCATGGTATCCTTCCTCCCTTTCAACTTCACCTTTTAACTGGACATCGTTATGTAGGTCAAGCTACCGATGCATATGACTTTAATTTGTCCTTCGGATATCTCAGATGACTAACAACACTATACCCTCCATCTAAGATGTTTAATCATACTGTTATTTTAACCTACCAGTTATTTCAATTTCAATCTCTCCTTCAAATCTTTGCCATAACCAATGATTTTAATGTATCGCTTAAAGTCTGAATACGATTTGTCGTATCCGTCATCTTCACTAAGAGCTTATTTTCGTCCTCCACTGAATGCACTATATCACCTGTTGATGATGCATTTTGCTCTGTCATTTTATTCAGCTTTTCAATTTGAGATTGGATTGCCTCAAATTGTAAGATGGCACTGCTTAATTCGTGCATCCCCCTTGTCAAGTCTGTATTCGTTTGCGTAAATGATTCCTTTAAACTATTAAAGAAATAACTGACATCCTGTAAAAGCTGTTCCCCGTGCTGTAATGCTTTTTCACCATCATCAGAACGTTGATGAGCCTCCGTCGCTTTCTCAAACAACGTTTTCGTCACATTCGTAATACTGACCGTAATGGCAGCACTTTCCTCCGCTAGCTTTCGTACCTCTTCCGCTACAATAGCAAATCCCTTACCATGTTCCCCCGCCCTAGCAGCTTCAATGGCTGCATTTAGTGCCAATAAATTTGTCTGCTGCGCAATATGTGTGATCCCCTGTAGCAAGCTATCCACCGTTTGCAAACTGAATTGAAGCTCGTTGACGGTTTCTCCGGTTGAGCTCATGGCATGACTCATCACGCTCATTTGAGCCATCGCGTCCTGCATTTTAGCCCATCCTGCCAAAACCTCTTGCTGAAGTTCAGTAGATTTCTCCACTGTGTCCTTTGAAATCGTCAACGTTTCATTTACAAAATGAACAGAATCACTCATAGTGACATGAATCATTTGCAAACTAGAAGCCTCTTGCTGAATACTGGCAGAAATATCCTCAGTGGCTAATAATATTTGTTTACTAGAGCCAGAAATACTTTGCATGGTTTGCTGGAATTGCGTCACATGTTCGTCCAAAGCCTGACTGCTTTTCTCGATTTCCTGAAATGTATTTTGTAATTGATTGAAAGAAGCTTGGACTTCATTTTGCTGAATTTCAGCATGTTTAATAAGCTCATTCCCCCATTTAGCAAGTAAATAAAAAGCAATAATGACACCGTTCATAATCGCTAGAAGAGTGATGAAAACAATGATGTCATCAAAGGGCCCTAATAAAGATGAAGAATTGACCAAATATAAAATGATAAAGCTAATGTTAGTTAGCAACCCAAAAAACACAATTAATTCCTTTTTAAAATAAAGCGCGATAATGGCAATGGTGCACAGCAAAATATAATGTTTATTCAATGAAAAACTATCTAGCAAAAATAATGTAAACACTATACTTGATGGAATAAGACCAAAGATAAACCCTTTTACATAAGCTTTTATCGGCAAAAAATAATTGCATATAGCTAAGGCGATAACGGCTAGTCCGACAAATAAAAATAGTATTCCTTTTGATATAATCATAGGTCCACAAATTAGAATGGCTAAAATCGATATTATTGCCAAATTAACTCGGTGCACTTTCCTTGTATCATAACGAATTTTGTTCTCCATAATGATCCCCCTAAAAAATGAATGGACATTCAGTTTGATTTTCTATTATTATATAGTATAACTACTACTTTTTGTAGCTAAAAATTGACTTTTAGAGCATATACTTCACATTATTGAAATTAAAGGGGGAATTCTTTTGAGCAGAGTCCAACAAATCGCCACAAATTTTTATTGTATTGATACGCATGATCTAAATAGAGAGCAACGAACAAGCTCCTATCTATTAATTGATGAAAAAATAACCTTAATTGAAACGTCTGCTAGTCCATCCGTTCCATACATTATGGAAGGATTAAAGGAATTAAATATCGCTTTAGAGGATATTCACTACGTCATTGTGACACATATTCATTTAGACCATGCCGGTGGTGCAGGCTTATTTTTACAGAGCTGCCCTCATGCTAAATTAGTTGTTCATCCTAGAGGGTCGGCCCATATGATCGATCCGGGCAGACTCATTTCCAGCGCTAAAGGCGTTTATGGGACCGAATTTGACCGCCTTTTTCATCCGATTGTGCCGATCGATGCAGCCCGAATTATAGAAGTAAGTCATGAACAACAACTCCATTTAGGACAACATCATTTAACGTTTTATCATACAGAGGGCCATGCAAAACATCATGTTTCTATGCTTTATTCCGCTACTAACGGTCTTTTTGTTGGGGATACAACAGGTGTACGTTACCCAGAAATGGACGGTGAAGCAATTGATCTAATCATACCTTCCACTTCCCCAAATCAATACAATCCTGAAACGATGGAGCATTCCATTCAATTGTACGAAAAGCTACAGGCAAGCGAATTATATTTTGGCCATTATGGAGCTTATAAAAATCCAGCAGAGGCCTATCGTCAAGTACGTTATTGGACACCTCTTTTTTTAGAAGAAGGCCGTAAAGCACAAGGAGCATCCAGCCAGCTCCAGGAACAAATTCGCGATTTAGATGCTCGATTAAGGGAGCTGTTATTTAGCTACTTACAAGCAAATGGTCTATCACCCGACCACCCTGTCTATCAAACCATTCCATTCGATACGATTGTGTCAGCGATGGGAATATTGGATTATTTAGAAAAAGTGAAAGCACAGGTTACACTTTAATCATAAAAAGGGTCAAGAAGTAGCTTACAATACTTCTTGACCTGATGAGCATTATTCATTTATACGATCTAAAACTGCTTGAAAGTCCTGTTGTTCCCCTACTTCACGAAAGTATTTAAAGGGATTGCTTATTTTCTTCATTCGCTCCATAACAGCAGGAATCGAAAAATAATAGGGTTTTAAATCGTCATTAACCTCTTCCCAATGGAGTGGCGTTGCGACTAAGCCTAATTCATTTCCACGAGTGGAATAAGGGGCAATTATCGTCTTACCTTCAGCATGCTGCACATAATCTAAATATAATTTATTATGGCGATTTTTTTTAAATCGCTCGATTGTATATAAATGTGGCTTTTGTTGGCATAAAAAACGACAAGCAAATTCAGTAAAAACGCGAACCTCCTCATAGGTAAATTTATTTGCTGGTAACGGGATATAGAGCTGTAACCCTTTCCCGCCTGAAGTTTTGACAAATGATTGTAGCTGAAAATAATCAATAATTCCTTTTAAATCTAGTGCCCCTGCAATCGCCAAAGAAAAATGGTCCGTTGAAGGGGGATCTAAATCGAAGACAATCTCTGTCGGATTCATAGTTTGTCGTGTTTGAAATGGAATATGCCACTCTAATGCTAATTGATTGCCCAGCCATAACAATGTTTCAAGATTATTACAGACCATATAATCAATCTCATCCATCATCGCTGTGCCTACAAAATCAGGTAATTTATCTGGTCTACTTTTTTGATAAAAGCTTTCCCCAGGAACACCATGTGGATAGCGTATTAAAGTTAATGGGCGATCTTGAAGAAATGGCAATAAATAGGGCGAAACACTTTGTAAGTACGATAAATAATGATCCTTTGTTACACCTATTTCTGGCCATACAGGTTTATCAGGATGTGTTATAGGAACTGTTTCAGGAATAGGAAACAGCTGTCGCTGCATATGCTGCCATTGGCAAATATCTGGTGTTAATTCCAATCGAAAGGCATGAAATTTTGGTTCTCGGAGCTTACTACCATCAAAATCTATGCAGGCAATATCAACACAAATAGAAGGCTCTAACTCCCACAATTCTTTCTTACGTTGCCCCTGAGCCTGAAAAAAGGCAACGAGTGTTTGATGCTCTTCCTCCTTCATGCCATGTTTAAATGTAACAACCTCTCGTAAATTTCCTCCGTCATAAATGGAACCTTGGAAATAGCCATTACTATGATCATATTGCGTCACAATGACCGTCACATAACGCCAGTTTTTAATTTTCAACCAATGGCTTGAACGTGTGTTATCCAGCCATTTACTAGTTTTCTTCTTGGCAACCATGCCCTCCCCATTATAGACCTTAATCGCCTGCCATAAAATATTACTTTCCTCCTTAGCCTGCACAATTTGTATGGCCTTTCCATCTTGATCATCTACATTGGGAAGCTTTACCTTTGCTGCTAGCTTTGCCAATTGCTCTTTACGAGTTTTTAAATAACGGTTGCTAAACGATTCCCCTTTGATCATTAACATATCAAACACGAGAAGCCTCATGGGGAAGGCTTGAGCATGCTTTGCAATGACATCTTGATTTTGCATTCTCCCTCTTTGCTGGACAACAGAAAATTCACTTTTATATGGATTGCTTAAATACACAAGCTCCCCATCAAAAATGAGTGGTAAAAATGCTTTCACTGAAGCATGTATTTGGTGACAATAATCTATAATTTCAGGAAACGAATGATTTAAATTACGCCCGTTCCTACTAATAAGTATCGGTTGCTCATCCCATATTAAGAGGCATCGAAAGCCATCATATTTCGTTTCATAAAGCCAGTCATCCCCTATTGGAATTTCATTTGCTTCCGTTAAAAGCATTGGTTTCATGTCACAATACCTACCTTGCTTTTTATCTACAGTGTTTGATGATTTCGATTTACGATACATAAAATACTGCAAAAAATATCATAGTAAGAAAAAGAGGTGACATTTGTATGCATACAGTATGGAAAGGAAGCATTTCCTTTGGACTTGTCAATATCCCAGTAAAGCTTCATGCCGCTACGGAAAATAAAGATATTAAACTGCGACAGCTCCATAAGGAATGCCATACACCGATTAGCTATAAAAAGGTTTGCGAGGGGTGCAATCAAGAAGTAAAAGATGAGGACATTGTAAAAGCTTATGAATATACAAAAAATAAATTTGTCGTACTGGATCAAGCGGATTTAGAAAACTTACGGAAAGAAAATGAAGATAAAGCCGTAGAAATTATTGATTTTGTACAATTGACGGAAATCGATCCGATTTATTTTGAACGCACCTATTTCCTATCCCCTGATTCTACTGGTGCTAAAGCCTATTCATTATTGCGTAAAACATTAGAGCAATCTGGCAAAATTGGCATTGCTAAAATCATTATTCGTTCAAAAGAACAGCTTGCTGTTGTGCGAGTGTATCAAAATGCACTCGTGATGGAGACCATTCATTATCCTGATGAGGTGAGGAGTGTCGGGGATGTCCCGAATATTCCAAGTGAGCAGGACGTTGTACCAAAGGAGTTAGAGACAGCTCTGATGCTGGTCGACCAATTAACGACCACATTTAATCCAGAGAAATATACAGACGATTATCGGAATGCATTGCTGGACTTAATCGAAGAGAAAAAAGCAACCAATACGGTAGCTACGAACGATCAACAACGACCAGTTCCCGATAATGTCACAGATTTAATGACTGCGCTACAGGCATCCTTAGATAAAACGAAAAAGCCTACTACAAGAAAGCGTACAACACGCACAAAGAAAAATGCCTAAAAATGAAGCGTATCCACTCATCGGGATACGCTTTTTATTGATTAAAACTGACGAAAATAATTGTCTACATCCTTTTGGTGCTGAACTAATAATACTTTATCTAATAGATCTTCCCTTTTTGTAAAAAATTGTGGCTTCCCCACCTCTTCAAAACGTTTATTCCATCGAAACATTTTAAAAAAAATCGAAAAAGTTGGCTGATAATGGGCTTTTTCGATTCCTATTTTTTGTTTGACGAACCTCTTTATAATCCGAGCAGTACGAATTTTATAAGGCGTATCTAGAAAGATAATACAATCCGCTTGCTGAAAGCTTTGTGCCACCCATTCCTCCTGATGGATTCCTTCAATAATCCACCCGTCTGTTTGGATAATACATTGTAGATATTCCTGTCTCTCTTGCTCCGTCCTTCTAATATCCCCCGATTGGTTACGAATCCAAACTACATTGTCTAATTCATGAAAAGAAAGCTGGAGCATTTTGGATAATGAACGTGCTAATGTTGTTTTCCCACTACCAACAGAGCCAATAATATGTATTTTTCGCGGAAGTTCCAATGACATTGTAGTATCCCCCTCTGTATCCTTGTAGAAATGTCCCTTTATTATACAATAAAATAGGAGGACCATACATGAACCCACCCAATATCCAAAACAATGTACAAACCTATAATAATCCTTCTGATTATGAATCTCAGGTATGAAACAACACAAATGAACGCTAAGTTTAATCTGTAATATCTCTTATCATTCACTTCAAATTGTCTCCTTTTATCCAAATGGAAAGAACATTCCTTACTGAATATACTAAATTTTTAAAATAATAGCTTTTATAACCAACACTTGTTTAAAAATGTTAATCTATTATAAAAAAGGGTGATCATTTGTCAAAAAACTCCTATAAATATTTAAAATATATAGCGTTATTTATTCTCATAATTCAAGCCCTATATTTAGGAATTCCAGATTCTGTTGAGCCTGTGTTGGTTTATGAGTACATTCTATTTTTCGGATTGGGTTATTTATTTGCTATTCTTCAAGATTTTTTTAATCCAAGTGAAAAAACGGCTATATTATTACGTGTAGCCCTTATCATCAGTTCAATTATCATGGCTATTACATCCATCTATTATAAAGAAATGTTCACGATTATTTTTTCTATAATAATGACCATTGGGATAAGTTTCTCATTACATTTAGCAATCAAACATAAGCAAAAGGATTAAATACTCTTTGCTTGTTTTTCTAAACCAATGGTACGAATATGTTGTTTTTGTTAAGTAATTAATATTGTTGCCAATTCAAAACGGATTGTACTGTTTGCTGTGCAGGTCTTTTAAAAAGGATTTGCAACCAAACTAACACCTAAATTTTAATAAAAGGTGAGACAATGAGAGAAAATTTAATTTCTAATCTATTACTTTTATTTGGCACGTTTGTTTTACTAGGGGCCTTCGCTTATCGGTTATTGATTACTTCTGATATACCCGTTTCATATGCAATTGATGAAGCCATGATTCTACATGTACTCCTATTTAGTTCCACACTGTTATTTGTGTATGGCTCAATTATTGGCTCTCAAAATGCCATTCGCTACACTCTAATAGCTGTATTAACGCTATTTACGATGCTGAACATCTTTCTTTTCGATACCGATGCTGAATATTTTGGCGCTTCTTATGCTCAAATAGCCATAGCATTTATCATGCACCCATTATTAGTTATATTAGTGAATATTTTTATGCAATTAAAAACAAGATGAACCGATTGAGGCTGGTCTTGTTAACATAACAGATACAGAGTCAAGCAAGTTCTTTTTCATAATAAGCAACTTATTATTCCATGAAAAAAAGGATAGATTTTCTTCATCTATCCTTTCCTTTTAATCCGTACTACCTTACTCTTCTTTTCTCACCTGATAATGCATTTGGACCATTTGACCGTATCGCTTTGTCTCGAGTAGCTTTAAATCTTCAAATGGACGCGGTTGTTTAAATAATGGAATACCTGCCCCTAATAAATGCGGGGTAATGGTGATAATCCATTCATCAACCAACTGCTCCTGTAAAAAAGCATCCAATATATGAGCTCCACCGACCATCCAAATTTTTGCGCCTGATTGTTGTTTTAATTTCTTAGTGAACGCCACCACATCCCCTTGGACAAATTCCACATGCTCATCTTTCCCTGTTTGAGATTGGGTGAACACATAACATTTCTTATCAGGATAAGGGAATGTATCGAGATGCTCTTTGACATAATCATATGTTCGTTTCCCCATAATAATCGTATCGATGGTTTGATACATATCCGCATAGCCATTATCCCCTTCCCCCTCTGTTTCTTCCAGCCATTGTAAGTCATCATTTTCTTTAGCTATAAACCCATCTAAACTTATTCCGATAAATACCACTATTTCTCGTGACATCATGTCAGCTCCTCTTCTTTTGAAAATCTTTCGTACAATGTATATACTAAACATAAAACATGACAACTATTGACATGATTAATTAAAAAAGGTGAAAGAATATGTCCAAGGCTAAACGATTAATTGATATTTTGTTATTTGTCAGCGCTAAAAAGCAATTTACAGCCCAGGAAATTGCCGATGCCTTCAACATTTCTGTAAGAACAGTGCATCGTTACCTGTTAGATTTAAGTGATATGGGGCTGCCAATTTACGCAGAGCAAGGAAGAAATGGTGGATATACAGTGCTTTCAAGTGCCATTCTTCCCCCTATTTTATTTACAGAGGAAGAAGCGGTTGCTATTTTCTTTGCGTTCCAATCTCTGCAATATTATCGTGACTTACCATTTAATACGGAAATGAAGTCTGTTTCACAAAAACTATATGAATCGTTACAGAAAGAGGCGCAAAAAAAGGTAGATAGTCTGCAATCCTATATTGCCTTTTGGAATCCTAAACGCGCTATTTCTACACCTCTATTATCAGACGTATTAGAAGCGGTTATTAACCATTTACAATTAGACATTCAATATGAATCAAAATCAGGCATCACCACTAAGCATGTCCATCCTATTGGCGTGTATGCGCATGATGGCTTGTGGTATATGCCTGCTATTCATTTACAAACAGAGAAAATCCTTCTATTTCGAGTTGATCGCATTCATTCAATGAATAAAAGCGATAAAGGCTATGAGACATCTGTTCATTTACAGCAATGGCTAGAGAGTCCCCATGAACCTCAGCAGCCAATACGCTTGTATGTCGAATTAACAAGAGAAGGTGTACGACAATGCAGAAGTGAGCCAAATTTCGAGAAGGTGGTGGTTGGTCATAGTGATGGAACTGGCTATATCAATACAATGATTGACCAAGGAGAGATTCACTTTATTAGCTCCTTTTTTTATCGCCTAGGTCCGGATGCGATTGTCAAAGAACCACCTGAATTAATTCAGCTTTTGCGTCAACATGCTCATGCTATATTAGCGACATACCCTATAGAAAGCTAATTCCAAATATGACGATTTTGTAAGATTCACGTAACATTCTTCGTTACTAATTTTTAGGAAACGACCTTATACTTGGTTGTAAGGAGGAGATGACGTTGCAACCAACCGACAACAACAAACGTATTGATACTTTAGATTATTTAAGAGGGTTTGCCTTACTTGGCATTATTTTAGTGAATATCCCTGCATTGATGTGGATTGCACCACCACAAATAGCTAGTGATATGGCCTATAGTCGATTTCTCACGCTTTTTATAGAGGGGAAATTTTTTATTATTTTTTCTTTTTTATTTGGCATAGGATTTTATCTTTTTCTTTCGCGTGCAATGGCTAGAAATGATAGAGCCTATGTATTATTTAGTCGCAGACTTTTAATATTATTATTAATGGGGCTTATCCATTTCTATTTTCAACCAGGAGAAGCATTAACTGTCTATGCCATCTTTGGTTTTTTAGCCTTACCTTTTTATAAAGTACGGAAAGAAATCAATTTAATAGTTGGGATCATTCTATTAGCCCTGTCAGCTTATTTTGGGATAAAGATCCTCATGCCTTTCCCACTAATTTTGCTAGGTTTAACTGCTGGACAATACCGCCTATTTGAAAACATCTCTGTACATCGAAAAAAAATCATGCTAGTGACGATTGTAATGTTCTGTGTTAGCATAGTTAGCTGGCTTTATCAGTGGCACTATGTCCCTACAGCCAATGTTAATATCAATCATTTATCCAAAATTCAACTGGAAGAGCATATTACTAATATGGAGCAATTTGCGTTAATTGGACTACAGTTTAGCCCATTTGTTTCCGCTTTTTACATGGGGGTTATTATCCTATGTTTACAAAGTGTATTATTCCAACGACTATTATCACCATTAAAGGCGTATGGACGCATGGCCCTAACAAATTATTTAGGGCAAACTGCACTCATTTTAATAATCGGTCATACATTTCAACTAATTGGGCAAATTCGATTCCTCGAGTCACTATGGATTTGTCTAGGTATTTACGTTTTACAATTAATCTTCAGTAAGCTATGGTTACACTATTTCCGCTTCGGACCACTGGAGTGGCTGTGGCGAATGGGGACCTATTGGACAGTCCCTCCCCTTAGAAAAAGAAAAGATTTTTAGCCAAGGATATATACCTATCAGCATAAAGCAAAACGTCATATATTGGTAATGTACCCTACTCGCTTTCCATCTTTGCTCATATCTTCAGGAAGATACACATCCCCATTTTTTTTGGTCACTTATTGAAAAATAAGTGACCTTTTTTGGCTGCTAGTCACCATGGTTCTGCACCTGTCTCTTACAGCATGCATACTATACATATAATACCCTTTTTTGCAGGGAGGATTTTATGAAAAATAACAAAGGCTATCGGAATAGTGAAGGAGCTGAGTCAGTGAGTCAAGCTGCTAAGCTGGCTGTTATTGCGGGAGCCATCACAACACTTGGTGATGCACTAGCGACCATTGCAGCAGGTCTTGCCTTGGAAGATGAGTTACAAGAGAACCAAGGTAAAAATAATGATATTGATAAACTGCAAAAGCAAATTGACGATTTAAATTATGAAATGAAGCAATTAAAAAGAATGCTTCGGTAAAATGTAGCCATGAACGTAAAAAAAACGACAATATTCAAAGGATATTGTCGTCTCAGACTGTAGACAAACTCAAAAAATTTGAGAGTTTGCCTACAGTCTTTTTTCTTTTACAATGAAATAAAGTAAAGCCGTTGATTTCCACTACGGGCGGACGCTTTCCGCGGGCGGGGTCGAGCTGCTTCCCTCGCTGCGCTCAGTCCAGGATCTCGACTTTCCCGCTTTTCCTGCAGGAGTCGCCGCCCTTCGTTCCCATCAACTTCTACATAAAGTACTTACTTTTATCTATATAGGGTGTTGAAAAGTAAATTTTTGAGGTGATAACGATGATGACGAAAAATCAATCCCATGAACGAGAACAATTAGAAATGTTAACGATTGATCCATTAGTTCCCAACGATCATTTAGTGCGAAAACTTGAGGCTGCTATTGATTTTTCATTTATCTATCCTTTAGTCGAACATCTCTATTCAACTAATGGGCGTCCTAGTATTGATCCTGTTGTTCTCTTTAAAATGACGTTTATTCAGTACGTTTTTGGTATTCGGTCCATACGTCAAACCATCAAAGAAATTGAAACGAATATGGCGTATCGTTGGTTTTTAGGATTTGGCTTCCATACAGAAGTCCCGCATTTCTCTACCTTCGGTAAAAATTATGTCCATCGCTTTTAAGACACCGATATATTTGAGCAGATTTTCTATGGTATTTTAAAAGAGATTATGCATCAAGGACTCCTCCATGCAGACCATTTATTTATCGATTCCACGCATGTTAAAGAAACTAGCTACTTGGACATGGCAGACAGCTTAAGAGAGCATCTATGCTCGAAGAGTATGTTGGATACAGCAATGATATACCAAATATTGAATATGAAAGAGAAAGAAAAATGACAAAAGCCATCGAGAATGAACTTCTCAACGGCTTTTGTCTACAGTCTGAAACGACAATATTCAAAGGATATATTCGTTTTTAAATTTTACAATGAAATAAAGTTAAGCAAGCAATCTTCACGGTGGATGGTCTGTTTTCGGTGGCAGAATAGCCCTTCCTTCCAACTGTCTTCGTAAAATGAACTTTTAAGGGTATAAACGATAATGACAAATCATTTAGCAGCCCAAATATCAAGCTCTATTTTAATCTCTGGCAAACCTAGTGCTGATACATAGGCTATGGTCATTGATGGATAGGAATCGCCAAACATACCTTGCCATTGCTCGTCGAAATAATCCCAATCTATTTCCTCTGTAGCCCAAATATTGACCTTTACAATGTGAGAGGCATCAATTCCCTCTGAAGCTAAAATCGTTTCAATATGATAAAAGGTATTTGTTATTTGTTCATCTAATGTCTGTGGTAATTGATCATCTTGGTCCAAACCAATTTGACCAGAAAAAACATACATTGTTGCATCTTTTGGAATAATTGTGACATGACTATATTTCCCTACAGGCTTTGGTGCCTTTATTGGGTTTTTACGCACTAGTTTTGATTTCATGTTGAATCTCCTTTAGGTTCTTTTTTTCTAAAAAAGTGCAGACTTATCCCTTGTTCAACTATTCTAGAAAAAAACAGCAGTGGAGAATCCAATGCCCATGCTTAAAAAACGGATAGATCTTTTTTTCATAAGCTTTCTCCCCTTTACCTAAAGTTATTGCCATATTACCATTTCTATCCCTCTTTTTCAATTTATAACTGAAATTATTAAGAATTTTCTTTTTAAGACTCTGAGGCAATTAACTATTTAAACATAGCGAATCTAACATATACTTAATAGTGTAAAGCTAAATTAGCCTTACACCTCCGAAATTGTTACTAGGGTTACTCCATCCCAAGTGGCCCTTCCTTTTTTCACAATTAAAACTAGGTACTCTCTTTGTGGAGTACCTAGTTTTTTTGTTAGTATGCGTGTTCATTCACAGTATACCATATCATCCTCTACAATTTTTCAACAAACTTCCAATAGGTGCTGTAAGCATAAAAACCATGATTGAAGTGCGCTTATATGTACTGGCATGATATTCTTTTCTTTTTACATCAAGTAAGGTATACAATTTACAAAATAAGTAAATAATATGTTTTGTAAGGGGGGAATCGCTATGAACACTAATGTGACTAAACCCTAAACCCTTTATTCCATCCCCAAGTTCATAGCGATTACCGTTCTAAAAAATTCAGGTCTCATTCGAGTACCTGTTTTTTTTTCATCGTTTTTTATAGTTTTTAGGGCATTATCATTTACTACGTGTCGGATGTCCATTGATATAATTTATACTGTCTTTCATTTCTTCTAATAATTTTGTTTGTCTTTTTAGTTGCTTAATCGTACTAATAGCAAACCAAATTATAAAAATAATCGGAATTATGTAAAACAACAGTCCTACTATCGAAAATAAACTAAATATAATATCTCCATTATTATAATTATTCAAATCCTAAACCTCCTGTCTTTAAACAAGATTGTAGCATACTAGATTTCGATTTGGTATTAAAATGGAAAATGTCAATGTGTTATAACGATTATTCTTTGCAGGCTACTCACTTTTCCCACAGAAAACGAGTAGCCTCTTCTACAAAGAATTAACCTGAAATAAGACGTTTTTCTTTTAATGATCCCACTTGACCAAGAATTAGGGCTCCGAACATTTGTATAATCGTCTTCACTATAATTTGTCCTACAATAGCGGCAGGTACTGCTTCCCAAGGCAATATATTAGCTCCAAGTGGACTCAATCCAATGACTACAAAGATTGCAGAATCCAAAAACCCTCCCACGATTCCACTGTAAAGCACTCGCCAAGCCATTGGTAATTTCAGTCGACTATAGATTTCTGTATCAGCTGTTTCAGCCACAACAAATGAGACAGCCGATGCTACCACAATTAAAAGTGTATCCCCGAGTATGAATGACACTACTGCTGATAAAATTAAAGCTGTAACGATAAAGAAATATGTCTTTGTTCTACCATATTTATTTTGCACAAGGTCCCTGAAAATAAAGGTCGCCCCTATTAAAAGCGTCCCCATTGGAACAATAAACATCCCAAACTGTAATGGCGCAAATGCTGCTGTTACCACATTAGCGATGATAATCGATAATAAATAAAATAAAATTCTCATTCTGGTACTCCTCTAATACATTTATAGACATTTCGTAATGGCACACTATACACCTCTTTTATTTCCCCATACAAGAGTGTGCAACTGTGGCAATACTTTAACATCCTTTAATTCCTCATCTTTCAACACGCTATCAATCAGTGCATGATATTTATCTAGTAAATTTTTCATTAATCGCGAATTGTCATTCGTTGTGAGATCATCATTGCCGACTTGAAGATAAAAGGGGATAGTTGGAAATTGATGGTGAATTTGTTTAGCAAAATCGTAATCCTCTTGAGTAAAAACGACTATTTTTAGAGAAATATGGTGATGACTATTTTGCAATCTAAGTTTTCCAAAAATATCCACCAACACTGAATACTCTGTTGTCATACCTGAACTAGGCGCCTTGGGAGAAATGGTCAATTCATCAATGTCGTACATCCAGTTCTGCCACCTACTTCCTTGTGTTTCCACCGCAACCTTTATGTTGTTTTCTTTTAAAATGGCAATAAGCGCCTCTAAATTAGCATAAAGTGCAGGATTGCCGCCTGAAATCGTAACATATGAAAAGCCATTACCCCCAAGACGCTTCAACTCTGCCCAAATCTCTTCCGCTGTCATTTGAACAATAAGATGCTTTCCGCTACCGTCCCACGTAAACGACGAATCACACCACGAACAAGAATAATCACAGCCAGCCGTTCTTACAAACATGGTCTTTTGGCCCACTACCATTCCCTCGCCTTGAATTGTCGGTCCAAAGATCTCGACAACAGGTATCTTACTCAACTTCCATCCACTCCCGTCTCGCTTCTGCATAGCTTGTTGGAGTTTCATATAGTCTGATAAATTCTACACGCGCACCATTATTTCTTTGCTCATCACGCAAGGCCACTACCATGGTATCGTAAATCCAAACAACTATATTTTCTGCTGTGGTATTCATAGGTGGAAGCGTTTCGTTTAAATAACGGTGATCCAGATGAATCTCAATTTTTTGTTTCCATATTCTTTTGATATCACCAAAATCAATCATCAAGCCGCGTTCATCTGTATATCCACTAAGTCCCAATACAACACGATAAGTATGGCCATGTAGGTTTTTACATTTGCCCTCATAATGATGTAAATGATGAGCAGCATCGAAGGTAAATTCTTTGCTTACAAGCACACGCTTAGCATGATAGTTCAATTGATTACTTTGGATATCTACCCCTATTTTTTGGAGCTTATCGACGATTTTAAAATCTGACATGCTTAAAACTCCTTCCTATAGCTTAGATACTCATCAAGCCCTTTTTTTCGCAGTTTACATGCGGGGCATTCCCCACAACCATCTGCGATTACTCCGTTATAGCAAGTCAATGTTCTTTCCCGAACAAATTCTAGAGCCCCAAACTGATCGGCAAGCTCCCATGTCTGCGCTTTATTGAGCCACATTAACGGTGTATCAATCACAAAGGAATTATCCATCGATAAATTTAACGTTACATTCAAGGACTTAATAAAAACATCTCGGCAATCCGGATATCCACTGAAATCCGTTTCACATACACCAGTTACAATATGCTTGGCTCCTATTTGACTTGCTAAAACACCAGCGAATGAAAGAAAAAGAAGGTTTCGTCCAGGTACAAATGTCGATGGAAGCTCACCATTTTGACCGTCTTCCACTTTAATGTCTTGTCGTGTCAATGCATTCGGAGCAAGCTGATTTAAGAGGGTCATATCAAGTATGTGATGCTTAATACCAAGCTCCTCTGCTATCTGTTCCGCACATTCAATTTCAAGGCGATGTCTTTGTCCATAATTAAAAGTCACGGCCTCAATCTCTGCAAAACGTTCTTTTGCCCAAAACAGACAAGTTGTACTATCCTGACCTCCACTAAATACAACAATTGCTTTCTCCTGCTTCATCTATAAAAACTCCCTTTGATGGAAAAAACAGCACGCTAAGAAAAGGTGCTGCTTTCTCCTTAGTTTTTTTAAGAGGGTAGCTAAAAACCTCTTTTTTGATTGGACTAACTAATTTCTCGTTATCGATTATCAATTTTTTCTGGATAAAGGTCATGGTTCATTAAACGGTAATTTGCGATTTCTTCATATTTAGTCTCTGGCTTCCCATAGTTACACCACGGATCGATTGAAATCCCCCCACGTGGCGTAAACTTCCCCCAAACCTCGATATATCGAGGGTCAAGCAATGTAATTAAGTCATTCATAATGATGTTAACGCAATCTTCATGGAAATCACCGTGATTTCTAAAACTGAATAAATACAACTTTAGTGATTTACTCTCTACAATTTTTTTGTCTGGAATATACGAGATGTACATCGTTGCAAAATCAGGTTGATTGGTAAGCGGGCATAAACTAGTGAACTCTGGACAATTAAACTTAACGAAATAATCGCGATTGGAATGAAGATTATCTACTGCCTCCAATACCTCAGGTGCATATTCAAATGAATAGTTCGTTCCTTGATTACCTAATAATGTTAAATCCTTTAGTCCTTCTTCATGACTTCGACCAGACATAAAAAAACCTCCTTGTAAAATGTTTCCCAACACTTTCAAGAGAGGCTTTACCAATTCATCTATTAAAACATACGTCTAAACATAAAAAAGCCACGTCCGATATGGACATGGCAAATTGTCATGTTTCCATAGTTTTTTATAGAGGGTATCAGCTATGAACCTCTCCCGATCAAGTTCGGGCATTCTTTTCCTCCATATAATACGAAAAATAGTACGAAACGTCAAATAGATTTTTTCATACAAAATCCCAGAATTGCTTCTTCTGAAATTACACTGTCATTCTAGGCTATATTTTAGCAGCTCATAAAATCTTAGCTGGGCATAGTTTCATTACTATTCGTAAAAAATAAAACCTGAGTGTAGTATTACTTAAATCCTATAATCCACTCTAAAGTAATACTATTATAGTCGGTTAGAAGTGACCTTTCTCAGCTCTATTAGCGCAAAATTAGCTAGATAATGCTCCCTTAAAATGAAAAAGCTCCTAACATATTTTCAAACTGAAATAAATCAACTACAATGGACAAATGGTAGAAATTCTAAAATCTACCCAATTACCTTAATTTATACAAATTTACTGTGAAGGAGCACGAACATGAAAAAGAAGTTTTTATCCTTACTCATGACCGTCATAATGGTCCTGTCCGTAAGTGTAGCGGTGTATGCTGATGAAAAGTCACCACCTGCGACAAGAGGAGAAATTGTTAAAACCTTGTTGATAGCTGCAGATACCTATCAACCAGGACTAAATAAGGAGGCAATTATACAAGGCTCTAAAAACAAAGATTTACGAGAAAATGAGCCAGCGAAGAAAGTTGAAGCTTTAGTTATGTTGAGCAGAGCATTCGGCGAATTGCCAAAGCCTGTTGGAAATGATCTTCGCAGTGGCACATTTGGAGTTGAGTATACTGATGTACCTACATGGGCTAAGAAAGATATCGATAAACTGACTAAAGCAGGCATACTGACAGGCAACCCTGACGGTACATTAGGAGCAAATGAAGAAATTACTATCGATGAATTCCAAAACCTGATTGCCAGAATATGGACACTTAAAGGTTCCCATTTAAACGATGATTTTTATGAAGCCATCAATAAGGAATGGTTAAATAAATCGACTATTCCAGTCGGAGAAATCATGGGCGGCGGATTTTCTGAGCTTCAAAAACAGAATACTGATAAAATCGAAAAGATAATAGATGAGCTCTCTGGCAAACAATTTGCAAAAGGATCAAAAGAGCAGAAAATTGCCGATTTCTATTCGACAGCATTGGATACAAACAATAGAAATAAACAAGGAATTGAGCCCATTCAAACATATGTAAAAGCAATTGATGAAGCTAAAACTCTTGCTGAACTTGTGCAAGCAGATCTTCATTTGGAGAAAGAATTAGGTATAAGCTCACTATTCAGCTTTGCCATTATGAACGATGCAAAGAATAGCAGTGAAAATGCTTTGTATTACACTGGGTTAGCTACTGGTTTGGATAAGAACAGTTTTGTAACTGAAGACTCTAACGCGAAAAAAGCCTATATTCAGTATATGACCAGACTATTAGTACTATCGGGCGAAAAAGAATCTACGGCAATTGCTCTAGCAGAGAAAATTTATGAAATGGAAAAAAGCTTAGCTTCCGTATCACTTGACCCTCATGAACAAGGCGACGTTAAGAAATACTATAACCCTTATACAATCGAGCAATTTAACAGCATGTTCAAAACAGTAGATATGAAACAAGTTTTAAATTCGATGAAAGTTGACAGTGTTGATAAAGTCATCGTATTTGATGTGAAGCTGGCGCAAAAAGGCGCGGAGCTCTTGAATGAAAAGAACCTTAATGTGCTGAAAGCTTACTCTAAATTGCAGCTCCTTATGGCAACTGGCGGTCTGTTGTCAGATGAATTCGGAGATGCTGCTAATGAGTTTTCTGCAACGTTATATGGAGTTTCAGGCGTAAAAACAGATAAGGAAATCGCAATAGCTAAGACAACTAGCACAATGAGCGGATACTTGGAGCAACTGTTCGCCGAAGAACATTTTTCACCAAAAGCTAAAAAAGATGTTGAACAAATGGTAGATAAATTAATTGCTACGTATGAGGAAAGAATCAAATCCCTTGATTGGATGTCAGAAACAACAAAAGCTAAAGCAATTAAAAAGCTGGATACAATGATTGTTAAAATCGGTTACCCAGATAAGTGGGATACGACATTAGATAAAGTAACTATCAAGACATATGACGAAGGTGGTTCGCTATTTTCTAATACCTTCACAGTAACCAAAGCATACATTGATAACACAAAAGCTAAGCTAGGAAAACCAGTAGATAGAACGGCATGGGTAACGAGTGTCTATACCGTTAATGCTTTTTACAATCCTCTTAATAACGAAATTACGTTCCCTGCTGGTATTCTTCAAGCGCCTTTTTATGATATTAACGCTAAACCTGAAGAAAATTATGGTGCCATTGGCATGATTATTGGTCATGAAATCAGCCATGCATTTGATAACAATGGATCTGCATACGACGAAAATGGAAATGCAAATAACTGGTGGACAGAAGAAGACTTTAAGAAATTCGAAGAGAAAAACCAAAAGCTGATTGAGTTTTATAATGCCATTGAGATTATTCCTGGTGTTTTGAATGACGGTCAGCTTACATTAAGCGAGAATGGCGCTGATTTAGGTGGAATGGCGGCTTCACTGCAGGTTGTCTCTCAAATGAGTAAACCAGATTTTAAAGCATATTTCGAAAGTAATGCAAAAATGTGGAAATCCACAACAACAAAAGAATTTGCAGCAATTTTGAGCAAAAATGATGTACATTCATCCAATAAAGTTCGGGTAAACCGCACGATTGTAAACTTCCAGGAATTCTATGACACCTATGGAATTAAGCCTGGAGATGGCATGTATGTAGCTCCGAAAGATCGAGTTTCCATCTGGTAATCAGCTAATTCAATAGCTCTTACATCCCTATAAAAAAGTTAAGTGACTGTCTAGAGAAAGAGTATGGCGCTTTACTAAGATTGTTGCTGTTAAAACAAAAAGGCAGATTTAATCTATACATTTAGATTAAATTCTGTCTTTTGTTTCAATATTTCATGCATTAAATTTATCCATATTAGCAACCTTATCATTTTGGCTTACCTACTAAAACAAACGAGTAAAAGTTTCTCTAAATATTACCTATCATCACTTCATGTACTTTAAGGGGATAAAAAAACATCTTTCACCCACACTAATGGTGGAGGTGAGATGATGATGGGTAATAATAAACATAAAAATAATAAAACGCAAGACAACAAAAAACAACAGAATCAAAATCAAAATGCTAACAGAGAGCGTAAAAACAGAGAAGAGTTCGCAGAGGAAATAGATTTCAGTCAAATTATAAATGAAAAGAATAAATAATTAATGTGGAACGTAGCCCCAATATCCTTTTAAAAAGCTGTATATTGGGGCTTTTTGTATTTCCTTAAACGAACCCCCTTCTATTGGCTATTTATACATTACCTAGATAGCTTCGTGTTATATTCTGAAGAACAATTTGTCCATTCTTACTGTATTTTTCGAATAACCCCGACAGGAGAAAAATGAAATTTTCATATTCGTCGTCGTGTTTTTTTGGAGCATACGAAGCTGATAAATTCCTTCCCAAGAAATCCTCATAATTAAAAATCAAATCATTTTGATACTTTATAAGCTCATACTTTCCATCCTTAAAAAAGCTGTTAAAAATTGCTGGAGTATCTTCCATTCCACCGCTAAATCCTTTGAAATTCGAACAGGTCTTTTGGCAAATTGCTGCATTCTCTTGAATAATTGGACTAGTTAAATCTCTACTATTCCACACAAGAGCAACATTTGCATTTTGTTTTAATATCCGTTGACATTCCATTTTAAAAGCTTTTTTATCAAACCAATGAAATGCCTGTGCCACAGTTACTAAATCAACACTATTGCCTTTTAATGTGGTATGTTCAGCAGTTCCTTTTACTGATTTAAAACGAGAATGGAAGCTTAAAGACTCCTCAGCCATCTTTCTCATGTCGTCATTTGGCTCCACACCAATAACATTCATCCCTTTTTCAAGTAACTGACGGCTCAATATCCCCGTACCTGAACCAATATCTGCCACCGTCTGTTCTCCTTTAAGTTGGTTTGCTGAAAACAAATAATCAATATATTCATTAGGGTAACTAGGGCGATATTTCGCATATATTTCGGCCTTGTCCGTAAAATTTTCAGTTGTTTTCACTGTACACCCTTCCTCCCCACACTATTTTCTTTAATGTTTTGATAAGGAGATAAGGATCATACCTTACCAAAATTCATTATCACTCACACTTTATTAGCCCTCCGAAGCTCCAACACTTTTACAAACCATTAATACATTTCCTTCTAAATCTTTGAACACAAAATAAAAATCATCCTGTATTTCTGTTAAAAGTTCAACATAATTGTCTTTCATAAATTGATAAGAAGCTTGGATATCGTCCGTCACAAACTGAATGGATGGAACTTGGTAGGTGGCAATATCTCCATCCTCTTTTCTCCACATTGGCATAGCATCTAAAATTAACCCAGCCGTTCCTTCCATGGGTGCCACGAATAAATGCCCAAAATGTTCTTCTCCCCCCTCCAAACCAAATATTTTCCTGTACCATTCTATTGCCTTCTCTAAGTTACGAACTGGAACAAACACAGCACCCACTCTGTTTTTAATTGGGGTACTATTGTTAGAAATAATCATTCATACACTCTCCTTCCAATCCAGCATTCCATATACTTTAGAATTCTACCTCACCCTACTATTCACCTTTATTAGTTATCTATTACAACATCACTATCACAGCAAAAAAAAAGCGTTAATCGATGGAGGATTAACGTCACAAATGTTTCTTTATTTTTATCTCTCATTTTAACCTCTAGCTTAAGATCATTCATCTATCCTGATTTTCATAATAAGCTTCATCCGCATATTTTCGGTCTGTTCCTTTTAGGTAGGCTAGGATGATTGTCGGACGCTTAAGTAAAATCCAATCCCCATTTTTATCAAATTTTCTACTTGATGTGATCATTCCATTTTGAATTGTCCCATATTTTTTCCCGTTCTTTTTTCCCCACATTTTTAATCGTTTAGCAAAATCCGCATCTTCTGCCATAAGCATTTCTTCATTAAAACCATTAATCGATTTAAAATCCTTTTTATTACACCAAAAGATTCCCACAGATATGGCTCCATATTTAAAGAATAATGGACCAATCAATAACATAGCTGAAACAAAAATTCCTAAAGACATTCTCTCAAACTTCCCTGTAACTCCACCGCCAATGTATTTTCCAGAGCTTAAATACTCCTCTGCCTTTAACAACACATGGTCATTCATCCGTGTATCTGCATCAATCGTTACGATGATTTCACCTCTTGCTATCTCAACACCAGCATTCCTTATCTTAGAGAGGTTCTTGTCGTTATTCTCTAATACGATACAATTGTACGATTTTGCAATATCCTCCGTTCTGTCTGTACATCGATTTAATACAACAATGATTTCCACTTGATGTTCAAATGGCTTGGAAGCTTTTAATATGGATTCTATGCATTTTCCAATGTACTGTTCTTCGTTATGCGCGGGTATTACAACTGAAAATTTTATATCCTCTTTATTTTTTTCCTTTAAAACGTTCTCCTTCTCATTCATGTAAAATCTCCCCTTTAACTAACAGTAACTTACATAAGAGTGAATAACATGGAAATAAAATCAAAGTGGCACTACCTATTCACTTTATTTCCAAACCTACCCATTAATTATTATCTCATTGAATTAATGGTCTCAGCTAGTTAGAATTTGAATTTTTTTCTAATTATTATGTATTGTAGAAATAAAAAAATTAGAAGTCTTTATCAACATAAGTTTTTCCTTTTCCCACATTTCAGAACGCCTAAATTTCCTTTCGTCACCTTCTAGAACATTATGTAAATAAGCTTCTGAGTTCAAATTTACAACAAACTGCAAAACCAAAAGGCATAACCCCCTTGAAGTGATGCTGTTGCGTTTTTAATCAAGAGGAAATGATGAGATGAAAAGATTCGTGTAGAATATCAGCTACACAAGCTTGAAGTGCGTGCCAACACATCCCTTGAACTTGAACACCTGCAAGCTTGCTTTCTCAAGAGAGCTAATTGGGATCAAAGCCCATTCAAAATCTATTTTTTGCCATCAAAGAGTACGAATTATTCAAAAGAAATGGGCCATTAAATAGAATAGTATGCTACGGGAGAATGAGAACGTGGTGAATTGAGCAAATGTAAAGTTCACTGCTCCTGTAGAAAGTGCGGTTATAAGCAGATCACACGTTAACAACAGATAAATAGACAGGAAATAGACGATCATGACTATTTCCTCTTTGTCGATATGATTTCATTCCCCCATGATGATGTATTATATTTCCCTTGTGAAAAGCTATCTAGCTAGGAAATAAAAAAATAATTTCCCGGGTAAGCGCAAGAAATGACAAGTTTAGTCTCCTCTTTTAACACTAGACGACTGATTTCATCATAATCCTTGACTTACTCAAGCATCCGAGTAGTATTCTTACCCTCATCATATTGCCTTTCAATAATAGTCGATAGGAAATTTCCAAAAGAATGTTGTATCTATCGGCCAGCCATTTTTGTCTTGCCTCGCGCGTGTTTATGTAGTGTTCGGCCATCGACTGCCTCCCATTTCCCATTATTTTTTAATCCTATATTCATTTTTTTTAATAGACACATTACCAATCATCTTCCATATTCGATTCATATACTATTAATGAAAATAAGATAAGATGTATTTTTTTAAAAACTTACATGTTTCACTGTGAAAATAATCAACTTTTTTCACCCGTATAACAAACCCGTAAATCTCATTGGATAGGTAAATGAATTTGAAGTTTTTCAGTAAATATTATTGTTTTGGAAGGAGGTGAAAAAATGGCACTTTCAATTATAAATATTCATGTAAATGTTACAGGAACTTCGACTAAATTCTTTAATATTTTAGCAGCCAATTTAACTGTCACAGATGGCACAACTATTGCTGCAACTGCCTTTTTAAACGATAGTGGAAATGCCGCTACTGCTTTCCCAGTAGTAACTAATGGCTACTATAATTTCTATATTAATGGGGTATTACAAGAAGGTGGCTCCTATACAGTTTCTGCGACAGAATTAACATTTAATGGCGTTACAGGCACGCTTACTGCAGGTACACCTTTAGTAATCGAAGCAGTAGAATTAGTTACACAAACGTAATGAGTTATTAATTCACATTCCTTTTGTTCGAGGGTCACTACATCCCAAGTGACCCTTCAAATACTTCAAGGCATTGCCACTACAGCAAAATTTTAATTTTCTTATGCACTTTAATAACTGATTTAAAAAAGTAATAAACTAATAAAAAGTTCATAGAATAGCATTGCATCATTCATAAATAATTAGGATGGGTACGAAACTATTTAACGAAGGAGAATGTTTATGAGCATTGAAATTATTAAACTCGCACCAACATTATTACATGTATTTAAAGCTGGAGAGTCGATTCCTAAAAAAGAAAAGCGCGTTATTTATGGACAAGCTACATCAGATGCAAATGGTATCGCTACTTTTTATTTCACAGACAATGCAATAGCGAGTGGCAATCCTTTGTTAACAACTATTGATTTCGCAGTATCAAGCGTATACTCTACAAATACAACCATTAATTTAAGACCTCGGGTACAAATGAGAGAGAAGAATATTGCCGCAAAATATGTTTCTGCAAATGTGACAAATATTAGCGGTGTAACAGTATTAGGCATTAATGTATTAGGGTCAGAAAATCCAGTAAGTGGTGTTGTTGTAGATTTTATGGTTCTAGGCAGCTTTGATCAATCCTAATGCATCTACTAAATGATGTAATAAAAAAGATGTCTAGAAAGGAGAGCCTTTTTGAACATCTTTTTCTTATTGCAAAGGAATATTCAGTTCAATATTTTCCCCCATGGGATTGGCATCATAATTCAAATAAGTTTTTGCTTTTCCATTATATTCTTCAAATTGTGTTCTCTCCACTTCGTATTACTCATCTCGTGAAATCGAAATACCTTTGTGTATTGCGTGCCTTTCTAATTCAAATTTTATCCTTTCCACCTCCTTCCTCCATTAGATGGAGTAATTCTTCATTCCGTTCAAAAATTTAATTATCACCAATAGAACAAAACCAGCAAAACTCAATATATCTGTGTCTTACTGGTTTTGTAGAAGCCCACCCTTTACCGTGAGATGGGGAAACTCCAAGTTCCGTGCATCAGCAAAGGCATGTTACGTTTGTTTCACTTATCTATAACAATTCGTACATTTCTATGTATTCATTACCTCTTTCTGTGTAGAAATATACAGGGTATTTCTGTTGGAGGAATAATCTTTTTGGTACCTGAACTCAACATAAAATGTTTTTTGAATATGGTTTACTGCGTATACACTCCGATGAATCCATCATCGTTCCCGTTATTAACGAGTTTGATTTCATTATATGGATTCTTCTTATAACTCTCTAACAGAAATAGCGTTTTTTTATTTGTATTACTTCCTTCTGTCGTTGTATAGGTAAGAGTTAAAATTTTCTTTTCCTTATCAAATTTAAACGAGTAATCAGAGTAATTCCTAGTAGTTGAATTTATCAAAATATATGTTTTATGCTTATTCTTGTCGTAAGCATAAATTCCATCCTTTAAATCATCTCCAAATGTGTTAAGAACCCTTTTACTTTCTTCATGATTAATATCCAGTTCTAGTACTCTTACATTCTCCAATTTTGTATTTTCGGAAATTACCATTTCAGGATTGCTCACTTCTTCGTAGTTAACATTTACTCCATAGCTACAAGCCGTTTGCATCAACAATAATCCGAGTAAAGCACAAAATGTTAACCTCTTTTTCACGACTCTTATTCCACCTTCTCTTAAAATTTAATAACATTGGTTAATACTTACATATTATACAATAAGCAAACCTTCTATATACAAATATTGCCACTTAGTATATAATGGAAATTTAATTACAAATATAGGGGAGGTTGTTAAAAGATGACAGCAATAACTGGAAATAAGTTACTTAGTTCGTTACTCTTTAGCTTTGTGTTATTTTTAGTGTTTAGTTGCAGTAGCCTTTTAGTCCATGCAGCCGAGAGTGATTCAGAATTACTACCCTTTGAGGAATTAGAATTAGTGACAGATAATAGGTATAGCATAACAACAGAAGACGGCGGCATGATTCTGTTTGAATCAGAAGCAGACTATCAATCCTATCTGAATAACAGCAAACAACTATTATGTGCTACATGTAATCAAACAACACAGACTACACTTGAAAAATATACTGTTTCACGGGCATTTATTGGTTACCACCCTGCTACACCAGGTTGGGATAAAGTGAAAAGTGTATCCATTGCTGGTGGCATCACTTGGAGTATAAACGGCTCCTTTGCACAAGGTTCATCGACGTTCGGTATTTCATTTTCACATAGCTTTACTTCTACAAGGACTTATGAATCGCAATACCCTAATAAATATGTCCGAGTTGGTGTTAGAAAAGACGTTATTTACCACAAAGTAAAAAATGTAGTGAAAAACCCTATGGGTACAATCATCAACACGTATATAACTGAAACTGCAACTCCAATTGGTGATACGTATACTGAATTAATGTATAAAAATTAAGTAGCTATTTAGCAGTACAAGCTATGAATATCCTGCTACGAAAACCCAACTACAATCTGTTTGTAGTTGGGTTTTTAATGACTTCGTAAAATAAAAGCAACTCAAGCATACTCATTTTAATTAAAATAGAATAATTATTGTCCATTGTGGCGCACAATCATAAGAGAATGGCGCATTAAAGTAATTCTAGAGGATATTGTTAAATCAATGTTTGTAAAAGTAAATCAAGTGGGGGTGTACGACCGTTATTGAAGTTTGTACCCCAGATTATCGGTTAGCATAATAAGTATTATATGGCAGGTGTTTGAAAATCTCTACTTAATTTAAAATTGTTTAATGGTTTAGGACTTTCTTTTGAAATATCTTTATTTCTTCAGAATAATACTTATCGCCTCCCCATATATTGCACTGATGCAAATGATTATAGAAGGGAGGATATCATGTCTTCACAATATAAGTATTGGAAACCTTATATCGGCCCATTCGATCCATGTCCACCTATAAAAGTTAAAGTTTATGCTACACCACCACAATTATATATGGGCTTTCAACCACCCGGATTACCTCAATTCCCAACCCCTCAAGAAGCACTTCTAGCCGGAACTTTATGGCCTCAATTGTTTAGTCCCTACCCACCACCAAAAAGGAGGGATGAAAAGTGAGTAAAAAGATGCCACCCGAATTTTATACCCTACTTGAAGAAATACAAGCGATCGATTTTGTCATTGTTGAATTAAACTTATATCTGGATACTCATCCCGATGACTATGATGCCATTAAGCAATTTAATGAAAACACTGAAAAAAGTATGAAACTTAAAGTCAAATTTGAGCAAAAATTTGGTCCATTAATGAATTTTGGAAGAAGTTATTCTGATTATCCTTTCAATTGGGTTGATACACCTTGGCCATGGCAAGTATAAATTCTGAGTCCGGGAGGAATAATTTTTGCGGTTAAGGTTAGTACATGTAATCCCATGCTCGCAAAGTATTTAACGGAGCAATATGGTGATGCTGATGGGGAATTAGCTGCAGCTCTAGAAATTTTAAAGGATGACAGAAATCAAAAGAAAATTTTCTAAAAATGTAGTAGACCACTTTTCTAGGTGGTCTCAGACTGTAGACAAACTCAAAAAATTTGAGAGTTTGCCTACAGTCTTCTTTTTTCTTTTACAATGAAATAAAGTAAAGCCGTTGATTTCCACTACGGGCGGACGCTTTCCGCGGGCGGGGTCGAGCTGCTTCCCTCGCTTCGCTCAGTCCAGGATCTCGACTTTCCCGCTTTTCCCGCAGGAGTCGCCGCCCTTCGTTCCCATCAACTTCTACATAAAGTACTCCATCTACATAGGGTGTTGAAAAGTAAATGCTCCATGCAGACCATTTATTTATCGATTCCACGCATGTGAAAGCGAGTGTGAATAAACGAAAGTATGATAAAAAGGTTGTGCGAAAAGAAACACGGGCTTATGAAGAAAAACTTCCATTAGAGTTAAATATGGATCGTGAAGAACACGGAAAAAAGCCCCTTCCCATGGAGAAGTTTGAAAAGGAAGAATGGAAAGAAATAAAGGGCAGATATTGAAGAATACGACAACGACGAAGGAAGGATATCGCCAATATAAATCGAATCCTTTGATTTGTGCGAGGTGTCCAAGCCTTTCCCAATGTACAGAAAGTAAGCATCATCAAAAACTCATTCAACGTCATATTTGGGCGTCGTATGTGGAGGAAGCTGAACATTTACGCCATTCCTATGACATCAAACAAATTTATGCCAAGCGCAAAGAAACGATTGAGCGTGTCTTTGCGGATGCAAAAGAAAAGCATGGTATGCGATGGACAACCTTAAGAGGTCTAAAAAAATGGTCCATGCAAGCGATGCTTACTTTTGCTGCCATGAATTTAAAGAAACTAGCTACTTGGACGTGGCAGACAGCTTAAGAGAGCCTCTATGCTCGAAGAGTATGTTGGATACAGCAATGATTTACCAGATATTGAAAATGAAAGAGAAAGAAAAATGACAAAAGCCATCGACAATAAACTTCTCGATGACTTTTGTCTACAGTCTGAGACCACTTTTCTAGGTGGTCTGTTTTCATTATTTTGCATTTTTTTAGTATTACATTTATGAAACGGGTCATGGCCTTTTTCTCAAGTATGAATTAGTAGTTTAGCGCTTAAAATAACTCAGTGCTCAATTAAATGAGCACCGGGTTATTTATTTGTAACTTCAGAAATTTCACCCTTTAAACGATACAATTTTTAGCAATTACGACTTTACTTCGTTTGCAATGAATGTATGACAATCAATTTTTTGATCTTTATCTATACCATTCATTAATGCATACTTATTCCCCCATTCACACATTGTGTTTAAAACTGGTACAAATGACTTACCTAAATCAGTCAAGCTGTACTCTACTTTTGGTGGCACTTCTTTAAATATTTCTCGTTGTACAAGCCCATCTCTTTCTAGTTGTTTCAATTGATCTGTTAAAACTTTTTGTGTAATTCCTGGTATGAATTCATAAAATTCTTTTGTTCTTACAGATTTTTGGCTCAAAAAAAAGAGGATTAAACACTTCCATTTTCCACCTGCAATATTCATAAAAATATTGATGCCAGTATTATATTTAACCATATGCTTTCTCTCCCTAAATAGGCACAAAAAAGTAGCTATACCACTTTTTTGTGCGTTATTTTCTTATTTATTATTGCTTACTATAATTAAAGCTGCAAGAAATAATAAAAATTATGGAGTGATATCATGAGTGTAAAAAATATTTTGGAAAAAAGACGTTCAGTTAGACATTATGATCCAAGTTATAAAATTAGTTCAGAAATTATAACTTCTTTAGTTGAGACTGCAAGCAAATCCCCTAATGGGAATAATATCCAAGCTACACGTTACTTAATAATTGATGAACCTGACTTAAGAAATTTAATATTGCCTATAGCTTTTAATCAGCAACAAGTAATAGAAGCTTCAACTTTAATTGTTATGTTGGGAGATTATCAGGCATTCGATAAAGAAAATATTATTAGGATACATGAAGAAGGCTTTCAAGCAGGTTATTTTGACGAATCTCTAAGAGATTATCTAGCGCATGCTGCGATAAATTATTATAAAAATAAATCAACTGAAGATTTAAAGATAGAATTAACTAGAGATGTAAGTCTTGCCTCAATGTCATTAATCTTGTTAGCAAATGAAGCGGGCTTTGACACAATTACTATGTCAGGCTATGATTCTAAAAAGTTAAAAGACGCCTTAAATATTTCTGAAAGATATTTAGATGTTATGCTAATAGCGATTGGTAAAGGGACGAAGGCTGGTCACAAAACCGTAAGACACAATGTAAATGAGATAATTTATAAAAACGAAATAATATAGTGCTTTTTAGAGCCTAAATTAGATAGTCGAAATAGGTAATCTTAAGAAAAACCACAAATAGACCAGGCGCTTTTGTGGAAAAAATGCCCAGGCTCAAGATTTATTGAGTGCCTGGGCCCTGTAATAACATTTTTCTTTCAATAATTGCAAGAAAATCAGTCAAAAATTACTTCTCCTGTTTTCTCTATCTTAATACGTGTAGGTTTATTTTCACCTGTTGCCATTTCAATTTTGAAAATCATTCAACACATCTTTAACTAGTGCAACATCATATTCTTCATAATTATCATCATCTAGTTCTAACCCGTTATCAGAATCGTAGAAAGTGTTAGCTTCACAAACACTAGTCTTTTCATCTTCCCACAGAATTTCTAATTTTGACTTTGATGTCCTATTATCATAATTCATTGCCAACTTCGGTTTTTTTAAGGTGCAGTTGGACAATCCAATACTATTTTATCCCATTATAAATAGTTAAATAATGATCCGTTTTGGAATCAAAGTAATCATCAATTTTTTCCTAAGACCACACTTTCTTTATTTTTTTTACCATATTACCTTTTCCCCTTATATTAGTTCCAAACGTTACATGAACAAAGGATATTGATATCTCTAACCAAAAATTTGTGCAGCAATAGCAAACAACTCTTTATTCCTATATGGCATTTTAATAGAATTCTTTATCATTATTGGAGGATTACTAACTTTAATAAATCCACTTTTCTCCAAGAACAACATTAACTCGTCATTACTGGATGGCACATCAATCCTTATCTTCCCTTGATGATTAATAACTAACCCATCGATTATTAAAGCAGCTGTTTGTGAATTTGGTGCTACAATAGGTCCTATTAATAGATTCTCTGGACCTAATATAGATAATCCAAATCCAATAATTTTCCCATTTTGATTTTTAACAACTAAACATTGTTTTGATTGATTTATCCTATTAAGAAGCAATTCCCCCCTCTTATCTCCAAATGCAGCAGAATCTAATTCAATAATTTTATGAATTTCTTCCTCTTTGTATCTTTCTAAAGTAATTTGAGGATGATTAAACAAATTAGTTGGAATATAATTATCACTTAAATATTTATGTACAGAATCAACCGTACTAAAACCCAATCTTTCATATAAAGGTTTTCCATCCTCGGTTGAAATTAACATGATTGAGGTATTTTGAGAAACACTGTCTATACACTTCTGAGTGGCCTTCTTGCCTAAGCCTAAGCCCCTATAATCTTCATTAACAATAACCATACCTATTGAAGCTAAATTAGTATCATAAGGTATAATTGCAGCACTAGAAACAATTTTCCCCACAGTATTTTTATGTCCGTATATTTTTCCAGATGCCATAACGGTTCTTACTTCATATTCATCATAATCCCAGCCAACTGATGTAGAAAGTTCTACTAAGCCTAAGACATCATATTTATCAAATTCCACTAATTTTAATTCTATTTTATTGTCAGTATACATGAAAAATCCCCCTATTTTATTTCTATTATTATCATAATTTACCATCTACCTTTATTCAATGAAACTACTCTATCGTTGCAGAAACAATACTTTTACATATAACTAAAAAGAAGCAACCTTTCGGCTACTTCATCATCTGACTCAAAATATTATTTCTAACTGGTAATGTACAAACTCTATTATGATAAACAATCATTTTGGGGTACAATCATAAGTTATACCCCACAAACCTTGCTATATAAGCATTTCTAGGCTTACCTAAAAATACTGTGCTCATAAAGATAGTCATAGGAAAGGTCAACAAACAAGTATTCATGTTCGTTGATGGCGATTGAAAAGGTTCTTGTAATTTCTCCTGTTTCAATATCACGATAAAGCTCAGAGATTTCCCCACTTTGATCGTTTCGCATTTTAATGATCGTTTGTAAGAAGTATGGGCGCCAGCTCCAATTTTTGTTGATGGCACGTGGCTGCAACTCCCAATTTCCATCTATTCGCATGACGTTAGGCGTTAATTGGAAACCATCCTCATTACAAATGTATAGTCTAAAAGAATAGTTATCCAGTAATTCAGCTAAATGCTCTAATTGTGAGGCATTATCACTCGTTGGTTTCACACGGTGAACAATAGCCTCCAACTCTTCTCTTAATTTCTTTAGCTGCAAAAATTGCGCCTCTAGCATTTTCTTTTCAGACGTAATAAATTGCTGGCATTCTTTTTTAAATCGTTCCTTTAATACATCTTTATCGACAAGATTTCTAGCAGGGTTGGCTAAATAAGGACCTTGATAATAGCGTCCTCCGTTTTTCCAAGCAAATTGTAGCTGATAAACCGTTTCAATATCTTCGAATAAAAGATTGGCACCTATTTTATAAGCAAGACTGCCAATAGCAGAAATCATATCGGATTGAGCAGACCAAGAATCATAATTTAAATCACGTGTGTTGACTTTTAAAATATGGGGGGCCAATAATGCAATATGCTCTAAATGACTTTCAGCTCCGACCTCTTGTACAGCGATTTTTACCCCAAATGTCGTAAAATACCGCAGTGCATGGTGCAATTTATTAATATCGCCTAAAAATCGATGCTCAGATACGACAAACACGATTCTGTGTAAATCTTCTTCTCCAATATATTGTTGGATGATATTAAAATGACTCTCACCAAAATCCTGCATCAATAAATTAGGGTTACTTGGAATGTAAATATCAATATCAGATGCAATTTCATCAATTTGGGCGAGTGCTGCATGCAAAATTTTATGTTCCATATCTATTCGGTATTCTTCTGGAATGTCCTCATTATTGACAAAATCCTTTAAATTAATTTGCTGACCTTCAATTTGTAGATGTCCGGAAATTTCGTAGGCTATCACCGTATGCGCATCTGCGCTAAATATCGGCTGATAATACCCATGTATTTGATCTAAATTCGTTAACACTTCAATTGCGTCCATCTTCGAAACCTCCATTATGAATAACCTTTTATTTGTTATTCAAAAATAACAATATATAGTCTATAAATAGCTTAAAAAATGCTCTCTGACTGTATAATAAGTTGTTTATTGTAAAATCGCAACTTCACTTCTTAACATTTATAGCTTATCTAATAGAAATTTTCAGATCAACTTAGGTGTCATACTCATAATTTCCCATCATTTCCGACGACTTATTAACAGAAAAGGTTATTTTTTACGCCATCTTGTCATGTTATGCTTTTGTTCTCATGAACATGTTATTGGTTCATGGCTGTTCGCTCATTTTCCCTATTCATATTAATTTATGCTACGAGTGTCACTAGTGGTTGGGATAATAGATGATAATAATTCATAAAGTAGTCATTTACCCAGCATGGATGGACAATTTTATGAAAAAAGCAGTATTCCAAATGGTCAATTACGCCCCTGATGGAATACTGCTCGTCATTATTCAGACATGAAGAAATACCAAATGATTGCTATTACCATTAATGATAAGATAACAGCTATCGTTACACGAAGTGGTGATATAGGAGCATCTCCACCCACTCGACCCGTTTGCCCATTGACCATAAAGCGATAAATTTTCTCTTTATAACGGAAAGAGGATAACCAAATCGGTAACATTAAATATTTGTATGTAATATCATCATGATTGGTCGAAAAACGTAAATTCGATACTACATCCGCGCTATTTTCCCAACGAATTTTTGAAGTGATTTGCGCATGAAGATGATCATGGATATCCCTTTTGGCTTGATTCCAGCCATCCTGTAAGCCGATGCTATATCGTTCAGATAAAAAGCCAGATACATACTCTGGTTTATAAGCCTTATTGTTTAAAAGATTAAAAGGCTCGATTTTTCGCATCATATTCTGATCATAGCGAGTAGTTGCACTTATTAAATGATCGTCGATAAATTCCTGATAAAAGCCGCTTGTGGAATACCAATCTGTTTCCGTATGTGTTTTCCCATCTTTATCTGTAACGGTGCGATGTCGTCCATATCGGGCAGAATATCTGGAGCTTGTTTTCGTATCAAACGTCCAGTATGGAAGATAGACCCCTTTAAAGGCATCAGGCCTAGCACTATTTTTGGCGGCTTTCGGTGTAAACCATCTACCTTTTATCCACTTTTGAAAATGTTCCCCAGCTTGCTTATCCGTTACTTCAAAAGCACATACACCATTTGGTGCTAGTGTGTTTTCAGCACTCGCTTCCATGACCTGATGGGAACCACAGTAAGGACAACTGTCGGCCACTTGCAACGCATCGTATATCGTTTCCGCGGCACAGGCTTCACAGATGACTGTTTTTTTCTCTACACCCCAATTGAAATTGCCACGTTCCTCGGCTGTTAAAAAGTCCATTTCTCGAGCAACTTTTTCTTCCTCTTGCTCAGGAGTTGCAATTTCTGTCTCAAAGCCACAATATGGGCAAGCTAGCTTACCTGTGGCAGGATTAAATTCAATTGTTGCGCTGCATGATGGACATTCTGCATCAAAATCAAGCTTTACTTGTTTGACATTCTCAACTTCTTGCGTTGACATGAATCATCCTCTCCTTACTTCACGTCATTTTCATCAAACACATCGCCACATTCAGGGCAGAACTTAGGTGGATTTGCAGGGTCTACTGGTGTCCATCCACATTTATCACATGCGTATAATAACGCTCCTGTAGGTTTTTTTGTCCCACATTCACTGCAGAACTTCCCTTTATTCACCGCTCCACATGCACATGACCAACCTTCTTCAACCGGTTTTGCCGTCCCACAATTGGAACAGAACTTCCCAGTATTTTCATGACCACATGTACATGTCCATGAATTATCTTCTTTTGCTGATTGATTTTGCCTATCCGCTTGAGCCATTTGTGCTTGCTTATTTTGTTCATTCATTTGATAAAGCTGACTAGCATTAATGCCACCTGCTTGTGCCGCCATGTTCATGCCCATAAATCCTGTCATTGCACCCGCCTCATTGTTGGCAGCTGCAATCATCGCTTCTGCCTGTGCCCCTGTTAAATGAGCCGCAGCCATTCCAGGGTCACGCATTACAGCACTGCGTTGAAGTTGCTTAATCATAGCCTCATCTTCTTCTGATGCTTTTAGTGTACTAATACCAAAAGACACAACAGCTAATCCGCGTGTTGCAAGCCATTTCTCCGATAATACTTTGTTAAGAGCCTCTGCTAATGCAGCAGTATGGGCAGGTATTTCACTATAGCGAACGCCGCTAGCAGAAATCTGTGCGAACGCCGGTTGTAGAGCTGTCATTAATTCTGACTTCAACTGGCTATCAATAGCAGCCCTTGTATATTCACGCTCTACATTGCCACAAACATTTGTATAGAATAGTAGTGGATCTATAATTTTATATGAATATTCGCCATGACAACGAATAGCAATATCAATATCTAAACCAATATTGCGATCAATCACACGGAAAGGGACAGGTGCAGGTGTTCCGTATTTATTCCCCACTATTTCTTTCTTATTAAAATAGTAAACTCGCTGATCTTTCGCAGGTTCTCCTCCAAATGTAAAACGTTTGCCAATTTGCTTAAAAGTCTCCATAATCCCCTGAGACAGGTCTGAGCCATACATAATTGAAGGTTCAGTTGACGTATCATAAACATACTCGCCTGATTCCGAAGAAAACTCTACGACTTTCCCCTGCTCAACGACCATCATACACTGCCCTTCGTTTATCGCAATAATAGAACCATTACTAATTATATTGTCATTCCCTTTATTGGATCCTCGTTTGGACGTGCGCTTCACACCTTTTGTCACAAGCACATCCGCTGATAATGCCTCACAATAGAAGTATTCACGCCATTGATCCTCTAAAACGCCAGATAACGCGCCAATTCCCGCTTTTAATAAACCCATTTGATTTCCCACCTTCACATTGATATTTAGCTTATTTTATCATCTATAAACAATATGTAATACGCATAATCAGACAAATTGTTTCACTTTTCTTTATTCGCACATAAAAAAACGAGCAGCTCCTATGAGAACTGTCTCGTTTTCTTTTAAGAGAATGCCGCAATTGCTACAAGTACCCAAGCGATAATAAATAACATTCCCCCTATGGGCGTAATCGCGCCTAGTTTTTTCACACCTGTCACGGCAAGGACATACAGGCTACCAGAAAAGAAAACAATCCCAGTAAACATTAGATATACCGCCCATGAAAGCAGACTAGAACTTCCTAGAAGCGTCTCATTTGAAAGAATACCTAAGCCGATAATCCCTAATGCATGGTACATCTGATATTGAACTGCTGTTTCCCAAATAGCTGCATAATGGGGCGATGCAAACTTATCCTTTAAAGCATGGGCCCCAAATGCACCTAAAATAACACCAAGGCAGGCCAAAATCGCACCTAACGCTAAAAACATTTCCATTTAGGCTCTCTCCTATTTTGCCACAACGGCAATTTCTTTATATTTTGCATCCCAAGCAGGATCCACCTTACTTAAAGATACCGGACGCAATGTATCCTTACGTGCTAAAATATGTACAGACTGTGCAGTGGCCGCCACTGTACCATCCTCATGTAAAATTTCATAGCCATAGGTTGTTCGTAAGCGGTCATGCTTTTCTACCCAAGTACGAACCGTTGCCACCTGTCCGTAGTGCATCGCAGCCTTATAGGAAATCGATAAATCCATAACCGGTGATACATAACCATCTTCTTCTAACGCCGCATACTTAAAGCCCACATCACTTACAAGCTGCGTACGCCCAATCTCCATCCAAATTATATAGTTGGCATGGTAGACAACGCCCATTTGGTCTGTCTCTGCATATCGAATCTCAATCTGTTTTTCACTCACAAACATTTTCTTCACCTCGTCCTACATTATAGCGTAAAAGTATTGGTTTGGTGGGGTTTTTGCTCTATTGATTAGAAAAAGTTAATAAATTCATTTTTACAAAAATTAGAGATTAGAATCAGAAAAATATTTGGTAATAGATGTTGGTTTCCGTTTTTACCCGTTGTACCCCACTCAATTGGGGTACACTGGGGTACAAAAATTTAAAAATAAAAGATACTGGGCAGGTGCTGGAAATCAAAAATGATACCTATTTTTACACGAGAAAAATTTGATGTAAATGATTAAAACCAGGCACTCATCCAAGCGCCTGGTTATTAGTTTATTGCTTCTGGAATTTTACCAAAATTAAATCCTTTAAAGGATACAATTCGTAGTGACCCAGTATTTGTTTTCTCCAAATATTGAACTTTGCAATACAACCTTGGCTCTATCCACATCACTAAAATACTCGTCTATCTTTTCTACTTTTACTAATCTTATTTTGTCTTTTGCCAAAAATCTTTTTGAATCGTAATAATCATGCGTTATGTCCTTTAGTAATCTTTCAAGGATTGGTAAATAAACTTTACTCATTTTTAGATTTTCAATTATCGGGAAGTCACGTTGCAATGATTGAACTGCCATTTCTAGAATTAAAAATTTATGAAAAATTTTCCGTTGTTCAGGTTTCAGCATACAACTGAACGTTCCTTGTGGCTGATTGGAACAACTGCTAATACACTATCAATCATAAATGTGCGTTTGGCTTGCCTTGTAAAACAATACGCCTGAAACGAATCACCAACAATTTTAATAATCTTAATACGCCTTTGTGACACTGTGCCGTCTTTAGCCATATACATCATGTTCAAAAATTGGTTCCGTTGCATTGCTTTAATTAGTTGTTCTTTCATCATTCCACACCCCTCAAAACAAGAACATTCGTTTGTATTATTTTAGAACAAACGTTTGTATTTTAACGAGTATTGTGGAAATAAAAAAAGACTAGGAACAAAATTTATTGTCCTAGTCCACATGATTTATTAGTATTCACTAACTTCATACATTAATATTTTGTCATGTACAAAGTAATCTTTTCTTGATTTAAAGGGTCCTTTATTCTTATTTGTTCTATTAATAGCATAAGACTTCTCACCAGTAGTGAATTCATACCAATTTATAAAACTATTCACTTCTTCAAGGCTCAAATCATACTCTTTCTCTATTCCTGTAATTAAAGATATTACTAAGATAGCTCTATTTTGTTCAGGTGTAGGATCTGGTTTAGGTTCAGGATTTGGTTCGGGGTTCGGTTTTTCTGTACTATCATAACCCCAAAGTTGTAGTTCATGAATAGTAAGATTTACTTGATTTGAAACACTACCATTATTTTTAGTAACATTAATTCTAAAATGTTTGAAGGGTTGATTATTAGATATTGTGAATGTATTTTCTCCATCTTCCCAAGTAGTATAATCATTGACTTTATCAAGTTCTACCCAGTTCACACCATCATTGGACCCTTCGAAAGTCCAAGAATTAGGTAAATTAAATGTATATCCTGGATTACTACTTTGGTGTTTACCATAAAATAAAACGTATTTAGTTAATATTTTAGGTTGATCGAATTCATATGCAAGCCATCCTGTTGTTTGAGATGTCCCCCATGCATGAAATCCTCCGTTTGATGCATAATCAGGTACTCCATCAAATGCAAGATAAGGTTTGAACCATTCAGAACTACTTGTTGCCTTACCACTTGGAGCATTATCTGCTGTCATTTTTGGTACTAAACTTGTAGGATTACCTGTTGCTGCATGTGCATCCCCGATTGTAGAAAAAATAAAAAATGGAATACTAACTAAAAACATTAATAAAATTTTTTTCATAATTATTCACTCCTTATATTTGAATTTTAGTTAAATTCAACAAGAAAATATATAATAAGATTTCGTGTAAATTAAGGTTTGTACAATCACATTGCCCTATCGATTGTATATATATTTATCCAAGCCATCTAATTAATAATATAAATACCTCACTTAACAAAATAAGCTTTGTTGAATCTTGGTATACACTCCTACTAAACAATCAGTAGTCATCGATTCACTGTACACCCTTCAAGTGTTAATTGGGAATAATACCTTCTTTATTTGATACGTTGCGCAATGATAATCTTCAACCCTTCAAAATCACCACTAGTCATAGTTCCATTATCGAATTTCTCCAACCAAGATTTATCAATCAATCCTTTACCGACTACTTGTTGAATATAATCACGGACTGCAACTTTTGCGGTTGTACTTGTGAATTTCATTGTGTCATCATCCTTTGCTATTGGTTTAGTCGTATTGCCTTCCACAGTTAATTGCACTTGGTATTTACAATTGGTTGGTATAATTACTTGTCCTTCAATTTTGTATCCCTTCGGTATAATCCAATTTGGCTTAACCTCAAAATGGGGACGATCAATTTTACTTATCCAATCTCCCCCCCATGTAATACCAAGTCTATGTGCATTAGCAACTACTCGACTTAGGGTTACTACATCATATAAAGACTGTGGAGGACCAACAGCAATATCCCACGCTAATCGTGACTTATGGTTACTGTCTAGTGTCCAAGTGACAATCTCCCCTGGTCGAGTTCTTCCCTGTGCATAAAGGTACTTCTGTCGTTCTTGTGAGCGATATGTTTCAGTAATAAAGACGTTCTTAATACCTGCTTTAAAGTACTCTTGGAACAACAATCGACAGGCAGTTTGTGCTGCTGGTAATAGTTCAGAAATATCTCGGCAGGTTGTTGTAATGCTTGTCATTTCACATCACCCTTTGGCTTGTCATAATTCAATGCTTGCTCACTGTCCGAGGTACCTTTTGTAGTCGGGTCGATGATAATACCAAGTAATCCCAAAATGCTTAATACAGTCTCTGAAATGGCTGTGATTTGTGCGTTGTAAATCGTAATATCGACATTAAAAATGCCCGCTGTTTGATTAGCGAGCACTAATAGTAATGCAATTAATGAAACCCAAAATTGTTTATGTTGTAAGCGTACTTTCCAGTTGATTTTCATATTACATCAATCCTCCTTGAATAATAAAAGCCAATACTGCACTTGCGAGACCGCCAATTAATAATCTCAATATCCAAATTGTATTGTCTTTAGTCTCGCCTAAATCCTCTCGAATTTCCTTGATATTCGATTCAGCTACAGCAAGACGTGTTTTCACATCAGTCATATCAGTTTCTAATCTTTCTATTCGTTGATCCATGTCAACACCTCACAAATAAAAATAGCACTGCTCGGCACAGTGCATTGCTAGGTCTTGTTGTATAAAAATAGCCCTCCACAGATGATTGTGGAAGGCAATAAAAAAGCACCATCGGTTGAGAGTGCTACTGGATTATTAATTAGTCTTCTCTTTGTGATTACCATTCAAATTGAATAGATGTATTGATAGTTAATTGCTAATACTATCAGCCTTTGTTTATGGATTTCTAATAATCATCTTTTCTAATTTATTAAATAAAATATTTATCCAAATAGAAAAAAAATTCATAAACAGAATATATGCTAAGAATATAAAAATTATTGTATAGCCTATATTATTGGATAATATTCCGATTCCAAAGAGTATTACAATAAAAATTAATAAGAATAAACTAAGCCATATGGCTTTTTTATATTTCAAATCATTATAAAGCTCCTGAAATATACCTCTATTTGACACTTCTCTTTTAATCCTACTATCTTTCCACTTTGTTGTAAATTCAATTTCATGTGTATCCGTGTTTTCAACCATCATAATTTCATTATTAATTAATTTAATTATTCTTTTCTTTGAATTCTCTTCAATATAAATAAAATAATCATATTTAATAGCCGTAAAACCTATACATTGAATAGTGATAATATGAATAAAAAATATTATAGAAATAGCTATTAAACTCATAAACATTACATCAATAAAGGCAACTCCATCATTATTAAAGGCAACACTTAAAGTAAAAATTATAAAAGCTATTATATATGCAGGTATTGACTTAGATATTAATACTAATAATTTATTGAAATAATTAGATAATACAATTTCATATTCCGATTTATCGTAATTTTTCAAAGAAAATATCACTAATCCAATTAGCAATAAAAACATAGCAACCAATAATTCGTTTGCTCCAAGTTCATTTAAAATTGTTTTTACATTTTTAATCATAATTAAACCTCCCTTCATCTACTTTACAGAAGGGAATGATTTCCTGCAATACTATAAAAAATAACGCTAGCCTATGCTGCGTCTACTTCTTTAATTCATATTTGAATGCATCAATCTCTCGTCTCATCTTACTTATGAAGGTAGGCTTATCATTATCAAAAACTACCGCAACCTTTCGTTTGCCATATTCGCAAATCACTGTTGCTGCCGTAATTCTTGTATCCATAGTAACGCCCCAACCTTTATCACGGGCCGTCACCATATCGCCTACACTGTAATCTTTTCGAATATCAAACGTGATGTAGTCAGTATCTGGCCACTTAAGTAAATTTCTTGAGCATGCCCTGACATCTTTTCATTACCACTTTTGTTTAAATCAGCTATAACTTTTTCATCTGGACGAGGGTTTCCCTTATCGTCTTCCTCTGATACATCCCTGGCATCCACAAACATTTCATAACGGTCAGCACCTGCAGCATCACCAATCGAAATAATTCTGCGCTCAATGCCTTCACCCTGACCTGCTACGACTGCGAAGTTCTTATAATCCAAATCACTTTCGGTGTATTCTAGGGATTCAATTGTTTCAAACTCTGTCGAGAAAATAGCTTGTGGCAGCCCCGTTTGATTGGCTACTAAGTTTCTTCCTTCTTTCACAACAAATACAAAACGTTTATTTTTCAAATCAAGATCATTGTTCCAACCTAATCCATAATCAGACAGTAGCCAATAAGGTTTAGATTCGGACGTTACTCTTGGCGTTGTGTTCCATTCCCAAGGTAATATCTGATTTTCACCAGCCCCTATAATACCTAAGTTACCAGTTACTCCATCAATGATGATCCCTTGACGTATATTTTCAGGATTCACATTCGTCAAATCTAAAGTACCAGTCTTAACACCACCTGCAGTCCCTATTGTTTTTCCTTTACGTGCGTCCCCTTCTACCGCATTACCATATTCCCCCCTTCATCCGCTAAGAGAAAAGACGCTCCATCCTAAGTGACAGCGTATATGCCACCGGCTTTTAAATTACCAGCACTTAATGCAATACCACCATTTTTTCTGAGAGGTTTAGCACCTAGACCATTAACCTTCAAAGTGGTTGCGCCCATTTTTAAACCGTAAGGTGAAACCTTCTATTAGAGTACTCAGTGCAGGCGTTAACGTGACAACTAATGTATTTGTACCAGTAGCATTTCCGTAATTATTATGTTTAACTAAATCAGCTATATGTGGGTTAACTGTTTGCTCTAAACTTGCTATTCTAGCTGCTAAATTAGCTGCTACATTTTCATCCAATATATCTTTAATCGATTCAATCCAAGTTAAATATTCTTGTTTCCTAATTGCTTGCCACGTCTCAAAGTCATTTTTCTGCTGTAATTGCCACGCTTCCATATCATCCTCAAGCGTCTGTTTTTTAAGATTAAACCAATAATCCCATTGTTGTTGAAACACGCTTGTAGGTACGTTAATAAGCGAATAAACGATACCACATAAATCTTCTTTCATACGTTCATCTATTAGATAAGAAGATAATTATCCAAAAAGAATATTGTAAATATTAGGAATTATCCTTCTTTAAGGAAATTATTGAAAAATATTAATTAAAATGAGATAATTTCCTTAATATTCCGGAATATTAATAAAATTGAAATACAAGGAGTCAAAAATGAAAAAAATATTTAACAAATTATCTATAATAATAATATTTACATTAATTCTTCAATTAACTTTACCTTTAACTAGCTCTGCCAACACTCAAAATGGGTTAGATTTAATTAGACAAGAAACAAGTTTAACAGAAGATGATATACAATTAAGTTTAGATATTATTTCTGAAAATAGCAGTTTATTTCTTGAAAATGCTGATATTACTGTCCTTAATTCATATGGTCTTGAAGATCAAAATATTGCATTACTAAAATATTTTTATGATATTAATTATCCATCGGTAACTTTAAATGCCTTTGCTGTTTCACAGAATGTAACTAACAATGATAACATTCAACCCCGTTTAGCAAATGTATTAATCAGAGTATTGATTAAAGATGCACTTAAAAAGAAAATGGGTGATAAAATAAAAAAAGAGATTGGTAAGGAAGTAAAAGATAAAATTGAGGATAAATGGATAGCTGCAGCTGAAAAAGAAATTGATAAACATGGCTATTCTAAATTCGTAGGACCAGAAGGTTCTGGGGCAAATGGAATTAGACAAGGCGACCACGTTTTTGAAATTTACGGAAAAAATGGTAATTCTATCATGAGAGGACATGTAGGCCTTGAACAAAATAAAACTGTAACCAACTGGCACTACCACCTTAAATATGATGGTTTTGAATATCATCATGAACAAACACTTTTAAGACATAATAGCTTACCTGCATGGGGGACTCCGATTAAGTGAATGAACATGAAGAAGTTTTTATATTAAGCTACGGGTGTGATTTAGATCATAGTAATATTGATTATTTAGTAAAAGAACGGCTGTTACCTTTTTCTCATTGGACTAATAAGAAACGACCTAAGGAAACAGATATTTGTGTTAGATATGAGGTATTTGATATTAACCCAAAGAAACACAAACAGCTCTATTACGGCCACAAATTTTATATTAATAAAATGAGATTAGAGGCTTTCATGTATTCACTCTCTAAACTTAAAGGAAATCATGTTTATGTTCACCCTAAGGTTAGAGGGCATGTTAATGTTTATATTGATGACCTAGAGTATTCTGGCCGAGTATACCAAACATTAGTGAATGACCAAAAATTAATTTTTATAGACGAGGAATCTGAAAATAATTTCACTTTAAGAGAAAAGTTGCCAAAACTACAAAAAGATTTACACTGTCTAAAGATGCAAAGTAATATAACTTTCGAAGAGAGAGATCTGTTAGTTACTAATTGGATAAATCGCATAATTAACGAAATTAATTAAAAAAGCAATAAAATTGTTCAAAGTCTAAACTTTAAAAGTTTACTGTAAATTGGACACATTAAGCCCAGGCTCAAAATTGAGTACCTGGGCCTTTACAATTATTTTACTTCATAGAATTTTGTTATCTTGCTTTCGTTGTTATAAACGATCTTCAATCCTAGCAAACCTGCAAGCTCACGTACTTGTACATGCGTCCTACTATTTGTAATCACAGCAGGGATAGTCTTAGCATCATTAAGCATTACTTTTGCTTCTTGTGTCTCTTTTACTTCCTCTAAACCGTTCTTTATATGTAGTTTGAATTGTTCCTTTGTAATCCCCATACTCGCTAAATACAAATATGGATCTCTATGTGTCGTGCCTTTTAAATTGTCCGTAATCCAGCGGCGATACGATGAAATACAGCCATACGAGCCATGTTGTCGTAATTGTCAACAACCTGTAACATGGAACCTTGCTTAAAAGCTTTGTACATTAGGCGTCCACGACATAATGAGATCTATATCGTAAATCTTCATATGTTGTGCGACGTCTGTAAGTACTTCCAGCCATTCTAGTCCGTCGACTCGGTTGTTTCGCCCAATAGCTGCCCCTTCTCGTCCATAAGCATTTGGATTAGTAGTTGTCTTTTCTGCATCATCGCCTACAAAGAACCCTACTAATTTACTCGGTAAGCTCTTTTCGGTAGCAGTGGACAGTGCTGGATTCACTAGCTTTTCTCGTGCAGCTTCTTTTTGAGACTGTTCAAATTGTGCTTTTAAATCACGTAACTGTTTTGCTTCCTCCAATTCAGGTGGATAGCGTTTAGAAATCTCTTCTTCCAGTTTCTATGGAAGAAATAGCTCTTACCTTCCGCATTTTCGTTCAGGAAAGTTTGAACCGATTTAAGTGTCAATGTAGACTCTTGACCGTTTATGTCATCTCCTGATGGTGGGTTTTCCGTTGGGGGAGTTCCTTCGCCACCGTCTGCAAGCATTTGAATATCTAAAGGTAATAAAGTTTTAAGATTGAATAGATTGCGTGCCATGTTTTCCTCCTTGCCCAATTTAGTTACTCTCATGAATCCCTAAACTGTTGGAAAGTTTATTTGTTCTCGTTCTTTATAGCGTCTGCGAGAATAAAGACAAAATAAAAAACCACTCAAAATGAATGGCTTTTGTAGAATTTTTTTACCCCAAAAAACTATATGAAGTTAACTTATATATCAAAAATATCACTTCTTTGATATTCTACCTTAAGGACTTTACCAATTTGATTTTCTATTTTTATACTTAACCAACTGTTGATTAAATTTCTCAAATTGAAATCAAGCTCCTTTAGATCTATAGGATTTTTATTATAAACTTTTTCAGATTCTCCGTGACGCGAGAATATACCAGTCACCTCTGTTCCATCAGAACTTGCTGTAGTGTTTGCATAGTGAGTAAAATCTCCTAAGATAAAATAATCCAAATAAGGCAAAATCTCTTTTGATAAGGTAGTACGAATTTTTTTATATTCCTTTGCATTTCTCTGAATACTTAAATCAGCAAGAATAATTTCATAGATTTTATAGGCATTTACTAAAAGATATAAATTGTCTCTGTGATATAGATATAATAGGCCAATTACTCTTCTAACTTTTTGATTATGTTTAACCATAGTTAAACAGTTAGCTAGGTATGAGTTGCTTTCCAAATCCTCTATTTGTATATTTTCGAACGGATTTACAATCTGCTCATATTCGATAAGACTTCTGCCATATACCTCTTTTCCCCTACGTAAAGCAGTATATGAATCATCAAAATTAGTCAAATAATTATCCGCTTGCAGTAAGTAATCACCCGTTAAAAGTAAACACCCATTTATTAAACGAACAAAAGACAGTGCCTTGTAGTATGCTTTTACATAATCTTCTTCTGGCAAGTCACTAAAATGAGGCGATATTAAATAGTATGTTTCATGTTCACTATTGTCTGTAAGATACATTATATCTATATCACTCGAGAACCTTTGTCTTGCTAAACTATATGTTTTATTGTTGTTTGTTAACCCCAGATGCCACATACAACCCTCTCCTTTATTGTTACATTAATGCTATATAAATTTTAGCATAAATACCCAATAATAAAATCACTTCCAAAAAAATTAACCACGAAGAAAGGATGTAGTTTAATAAACTCTTATGATGAAAATCAACATTGAATCTAAAGCATCTGGTGTAATCGTTAGTGTTCTTTCTTTTAACATAGGTTGCCCCTCCTAAGTTGTGGTATAATGACTTATCTGACTAGCCTAGAAGGGCATAAACCAATTCGAGCTGTAGCGTCTGCAAACGCTGCAGCTTTTTTATATTTTCCATCTTAATCATATATCTAGATAATTAACTAATTTTTACACAAATTTAAATTTCTTCATCTTATTTACACGCATTTATTTTAAAAATACACCAACAATAGTTGGCGTAACACCTAATCACATAACAAAGGAGAATAAAAAATGAAAGATTTACTTGCTTCTGTTTTATCTGAGAAAAATAAGCTAAAGGGTCAAAATCATCGTTCGAGTGGGAATTTTAATACCCTATTAATTCCTTCTCTTGAAACTGAGTCATTCACATGGGAAGTTCAAGATGCAGATGGGAATGCTTTAAATGACATTACTTTTGATGTAATGCAAGATCTTTGTGCCGATATCGACCCTGTCCTTTTTAAGGGTTTAAAAAATGGTTCATCAACAGCAGGTTATGAAAGTGAAAACTCACTTTATATAGCTAACCCTACTGGAGCTTCAGAACAATTTTTAGTTAGCGTTTACGCAAATTTCAATTAATAAAATTGTGAAATGGAGGATTATAAAATGGAAAAAAAATTAATTGCTCGAGTAAAATCGCAAGATGTTCCACTTACTGGCCAAAAAAATCGATCAAGTGGGAATTTTAGTACTTTAGTACTTCCTGAAAACACCAAGTCACTTAAATGGGAAATTGAAGATGGTGACGATTATACTTTTAATGTAATGCAAGATGTTTGTGCTGGTACAGATCCTGTAATTTATAGCAATGTAATGAGTGGAAATAGAACTGAAGTAAATTCTCAAACATCACTTTATATCGCTAATCCGGATGGACCTAATGGCACTTTCTTAGTTAATGTATATGCAATAATTTAAGTCATTTTAACACCTCTACTTCTATAACAAAGCTATACTTTTTCCATGCTAAACCTACCTCGATTACCGAAATACAGTACGGTCTATTCGAGGTAGCTTTATCTTTCAACTAACCACTTTCCTCTTCCCTAGCAACCCACCAGCTCTTCACCCAATATTCCCTGCCATTTCAAGTAGCAGATGTATCGACTCTCTATTTTTGGTGCCATTCTATCGTCACCTCAGCTCTAGGCTGCTCCGAATAAAACCTACGAACATTTAATTTCAACGATTTGTGCGTCATCATGCCAGATGATTTTACTCATCCAATCCTTTTTGTCCTTAATCAGGTTATCCGCTTCGGGTTTCGTTGTAGGTCGTAATTCACCTCTAGCTATTAGAGCTCTTTTGGGTCCTGTATGGTATTTCTTCGGTGGCATTAGATCAATTAAGCTTGTAGTTTAATCGGCCCTGTAATCAATTCAGACGGCTTATTTTGCCATGCTACGAGCTTTACAAAGTCCTTACTCTTTGGTGAGTCATGTGTGACAACATTTTTACCACTTCTACTAAATCGAGGTCGTTCTTGCGGTTGTATGACTCCTGGTATTTCAAATGTGAGTACGTTCATGTTTGCCCTCCTATTCCACACAAACCATATTGGCTTGAACACATCGGAACTTCCTCCATCAGTTTCAAAAGGTCGCATTGTACTCCGCCATAAGTCGTTTTGACCATTCAACTACATCATGGATTCCATGTCCTCTGTCATCACTTGAAAGAAAGTTGCAAATCCACGCTTAGGTGCTTTTGAAACAATCTCTCCCCAGCAGCCACCCTCTCAATTTCTTCAGGGAATCGTCTAACAATTTCGTACAGTTCTTCTTTTTTACTATTGATACATGGCATACAACCAACTCGCCCCATACCTTGTTTTTACAGTGGATTTGGCTCAATACCGTGCTTATCATGCTGCTAAAAAACGTCATATACATCCCAATTGAGTATTGGCCGATAGATTGTGTAACCTTCTGGCGTTTCCTCTGTCTCATCCATTTTAGAGATCGTCTCAAACTTTCATTCGCCCTAATTCCTTGCCAACTTATTACTTTGTCGCCAGCCTCAAAGATTGGTACATATATTTGGTCAAACATCGGTCTAACTTTTAGTTCAACTGTACAAAACCTTGCCATTGTTGAAGGGAAACGACCTTTCCACATACATAAAAATGGATTACCTGTTGGATGCAGTACTTCTAACGCTTGCTTGATAATCTTTTCTGATACAACTTCTTTTCACCATTGGCTATAGTCAGGCTTAATTCTTGTAACAGGCCCTAGCTCTTTTTCAAGATAATCAATATATTTATAGGTTTCAGGATGTTAATGTCCCACATCCGAAAACACTACTTTAAGGTTTGGTGTATCTCTTTCGAGTGCCCGGAGCCTCTAAAATCAAAACTGAATCTTAACTGTGGAAGGGTTAAGATGGAGGGGAATTCCCAGACCGAAGTTAATAATCGTTGGCAAGAGAAGAATAAGGAGGGAGCAAAATACATTAGTGCACGATCAAGCGCGCGCAGCTTTATAAAAAATTATGCTTTAGAAGAAGATTTAGATGAGATTATGGAATTGATTTTAGAACGAAAACAAGTATTATTAGAAATGAAAATAGACCAAGACGGCATGTAGCTGTCTTGGTTTTTGTTGTTCTGTAGCCGCATTTACAATTCTTTTCTATACTATTCAAAACTAATTTCAAATACAAAAAAGAGCACCAATTTGGCACTCTATAGACTCGTAAATCTTCTTTCGTTATGGGAGAGATTGTAATAATTTGAATTAAATAAGTTTGCATTAGGTTCTTTAGTGACTTCAAAAGATATATATTTTTGCCCACCATTCTTTTCATAAGCAAAAATTAAATACTTTTCTATGACAGTACTTGTTTTTTCTTTTTCTAGTCCTCCAATTATAGCACCTAACGAACCAAAAATATTATCCCCCGCTATAGCTCTTCCAGCATTACTTACCCAGCTTTTTTGAATCTCAACATCTGTTTTTATTAGAATATCGGTAACTTTATTTATATCTAACTCGATTGTGTCTTGACCCCTCTCAAAAATGACCTTATCTGTGCATCTGTAAACAAAGGTTTCAGCACCTTCAGCAATTGGTAAACCAGCTGTATGTTTTACTTTAATACATAAATCTGCATTGAATAGTTGTTGTCGAGCTCTTGAACCAAGTACTTTACTCTCTGCATCGAATTGTTCTCTCTTTCTATTAGCTTCTCTTTCTTTGCGTGCTTTTATAGCTTTAGCACTATATTTTCTTCTATAAAGTTGAATTAAAAATCCCTCAAATAGAGCAACTAGTACTAATAAAATAGCTAAAATTATAAAGTCCGCAGCTGTATTTCCTTGGGTGTTTAAAAATATACTAGACAAACCATACACGAAATATATTCCAACCAACGAAATGATTATTAGGTGAATAACTCTTTGCATCTAATCCCTCCTCATACACAAATATACATAATTTGGGGAGAATTCACCAGAGCTGTAATAATAGTTATCATAGCTAGTTTTATTTCTTTGATATTTCAGCCGACGGAAATTGGACAATGACATTTGAATAAGTAGATAAATTGTCGTTATCTTCTAAAAAGATAGAGTTAACATATGTTCATTAAAAATGCCCAGGCTCAAATTTATGAGTACCTGGGCTTTGATAATGATGATTTTCAATCCTGCCAATTACCATTTCTCATTATTTTTAAAATTTTTCAAATGGATGTACTCATCATTTTTCATTTTCTGCCAACTACTAATAGCATTCAAAATCAGCATAAAAATTACAAATAAAATAGAACCCACCATGTAATGACCTAAGAAAAAAATTACAAACGCCGCAACCAATAACGATATCATCAATAATATCGCTAAAATATGTATTTTATTATTCTTTTCTTCATTCATACACTCAACCTCCTATTAAATATCTTTTCTGTTATTTCAATACTTTATTATGGTTTATTTTACCACATTGATAAATTTCGCATATAATTTTTCTTACTTAAATACAAAACAAATTTGATTACTTTAAAATAATAACGATACTTATCAAACTTTATTTTGCACTAAATTGCTTTCTCGAATCCTCTAAGCTTATGAATGGTACTGTTACACTCGGACTCGGCGGCTTTTTGATTTACTAGAATTACTTAATCTCTTAAAAAAATGGGCTGGCGTTGTATGGGATGCTTCGAACAAGTTTGTTCAGCACTGGCCGCTCGTAAGTATGTCTTTCCCTAATAGTTAGGTTTTTTATAAATACCAAGAGAGGAAACATTTTTCTGTCTCCAACCTCCCCTCCAGTTTACAAGAAGAAAAGATTTTAAATACCTAATGTGTAACGAATGTAACATTTATACATCTATTACATTTGTACATGAACAAATTATAGTGTAGTCATGAATGCTATAATATTTGTATATCAGCAAACTGATGTTAAAAGCACTGAATGAATTTTCAAAAACCTCCAATTTTTAACTATATAAGGTATAATAACGTATAAAAAATACTAAATTAAACCTATTTCAAAGTGTTTAATTTAAAATATTTTGTAATTAAGGAGAATTATTGATGAAAATCCAAACCAATAATACATTAAATTATTTGAAAACTGAGGTAAATAAAAATATAAAAAATGAAAGCCTCTTAGATTTATTTGGAATTAAAAACAAAGATGAAGACGAAAATGAAAAAAATATCAAACCTAAATTGGAAACCAGATATGAAGATGGATATATACGTACATATCTTGTGAAATCGAATGGACAAAAATTAGTTAGAGTACTTGTTAAGGAGGTAAAACAAACCAAAGAAAACATGAAAGAGTCTATAGATATAGAGGATATGTTGATACAAGAGCTTGAAAAGGTATCTAATCCCCAAAAATATGAACAGAATACTTCTATTTTTGAAAAGGAAAAAAATATCTCTAAATATAAAACAGGTATTTGAGGACGAATAATATATACCATGATTAGTATTTATTATTAATTTGCGTGAAGGTTATAACTGATACCTAAATATAAATCTTATTAATTGCCACACTCTTTAATTGTGGCAATTAATTCGTAGGAGCCAAGGCCCCAATTCATGCAATCATCTTAACGATGCATGCTTAATACGTTTAATGCTTGTTGCTGATAGAGCCATGTGTAGCCCTATCCATCGCTGGGACTTGCCGTCTAACATCCAGTTCAACACTTGGACCTCTCTATCACCAGCAACTCCTTCGTTTAAATTTTGAACCTCAAAAAGCTTCTTTTCATACTCAGTAACATGTTTCCTATTTTTCGAACGTCTAATTGCATCCTGCATAATTGGATCGCCTAAGCCGATTGCTGCCTTTGGTAGTGTTCTTTCTTTTAGCATAGGTTTGCCTTCAAGCTGAGCTATCATGACTTATCTGACAAGCCATCAAAGGGCATAAACCAATTCGAGCAGAAGCGTGAACATGCTACAGCCTTTCTATATGGGCACCCTTATACCCAATTGTTGTTAAATAGTCTTTTCAAGAAAGCCAATGAGTTATATGAGCAAATTATTGAATCGGCAAAGGCGCTTTATATTTAGATTTCTTCGATTTTTACTAATATGAATGGTTCTCCCCCTCATTATTTGTTCATCTGTATGCTGTATCGTCTGTAACCCGATTGTGAGCTGTCACCTTTATGTAACGCAATACATAGAATACGGTTGTGGTAATTCATCACTATGTAAGTAAAGAGGTTATTGATTGAAATGACCAAAAATAATTCACTTTGGGTGATGGCCTATCTGCTGTTGCAGCAGGTTTAGCATCAAATGCTTTAAAAAAAACAAATAACCAAAATCCTCAAATCCAGTGATCAATCTAAGGTAGTAAAGGCTCTTCAAAAGCAAATAGACTATTTAATAAATGAATTAATGCAAGTTAAAAAGTCGATTACTAGAGCTTCTCCTAAACCTTAAAAGGTGACATTAAAATATAAAAAAGGAGGGTAAACCTTTGCAATACACTGTACAACCAACTTCAAACAATAGATTAATTCTCGACCTTAATAAAGCCATTAACGGCGAATATAATGCTATTCGATATTATGAACAATTGGCAAAGCTTGCTCCAAATGAGGAAGTTAAAAATCGTATACTAGAAATACAAAAAGATGAAATAAGACATTACCAAGGTTTTGTTTATACCTATACTTACCTTACAGCTCAACAACCAACTCTACAAATAAACGAAACATTGCCACAGAACTTTAAGAGTGGTATTTTAACGGCATTTAAAGATGAACAAGAAGCCGTGGAATTTTATCATCGTGTTGCTAGAGAATATAATATTCCTTATATTAGTAATCAATTCAGTTCCAATGCTTCAGATGAACAGAATCACGCAGTTTGGTTTTTATTCTTTATTAACCAATATTGATAATGAAATATTACCGACTAAATGGTCGGTTTTTTTTATTGATTATCAGGAATTACTTACAACCGCCAATCAAGATAGTGTATAACTCAACTAGTTGTTTTTACCCCATATTACACCTCGATAAAAATGGTTATTATTATTTTAAAAGTTAAAATTATACATATATAAGCACCCTTTTATAGGAATTAATGATAAAATATAAAGTGTTAAATTATCATAATTGGAGTGGTGTTTCAATGGAAAAATTCCGTGTAAGAAAATGGGTTAAATTGCACCCTCAAAAAGAGATACTAATCACAAGTGAGCACTACAAAACATTTGGGGATATTGGATTCATAAAAATAATAATTATTGCTACATATAAAGGAAAAACCTTATCTTTTGACCCTCAACTTTTTGAAATTATGCCTTCACTTCCTTCTGTAGATACTGACACACTTTCTAAAATAGTAAAGGACTACGCACAATTAGTAAGAGAACAGTATTTAAATAATAAAAAAAAGCCATCTCATTATTTTTAATACAAACCAGTTAGTATCAAAAAATTAAAGGACACTCAATATGAGCGTCCCTTGAATAATTTATTTCTTTGTCATGCTCAATGAAGTAGCTTTCCACGAATCACCAGAAACGAATGTAACTGTACCTAAACCATTTACGTATGATGCCATTGCTACAATACTGTTTGAACATGCCTTATCTAATTTCAAAACCACTCTATCAAGAGTGGTTTTTAGTCATCCTCATAATATTTGGGTTAATGTCTAAATACGCATTAATGCACCATCTGGTTTTGGTAATTCTTGAGCTGATATCTGATTCATTTTACAAAAATGTTTGAAAAATTGTTGTGCCAGCTCCCGTTCATTTGAATCACTTTTCAACGAAACTATATCAAGCAAAATTTGTGCCATCCACAAATTTTCAAAATAACGATATTTACCTGTTTTCCATATTATTTTTTCAGGGGATTTTTCGTTTATATAATATTTCCAGAAAAGTAACTGATTCGATTCTTGTTCTGTAAGCTGAATTCTGTATAAGGAATGAGCTGGAATGTATCCATCTTCACAAATTTTACCAACAAAATCTTCTTTCACCATATAGACACCTAAAATACGTCTGTCTTTTTCAGGCATTTTGGGATCTATTGCTGTTAAGACGACAGCACTATTTGGGTGCAATCGGCTCGGCTTGTTTGGCTTTCCTATGTTATTACCACTTTTCAATATTCCTGAAAAAACTTTCCACTCTGAAAAAGCACTATTCTGTTCATTTGTGTCACACCAAAAAACCATTTGAGAGGATGGATGTAGTTTATGGTTTTTCATAAGTTTTTCATGTTCCAAGCGAAGTGCCAAATTTTTTCGTTGTTGTTTTTTTTCCTCCTCCTTTTTTAGTTCCTCTTCTTTTCGTTCTTTTTCCTTTTTTTGTATAATTTCTTCAAGTAATTTAGCATCACTTTTATCATGTAATATTAGATGGTTTCCAAATACATCCGGATAAACAAACTTTTTATTTTCCGATGCGAAATGGATTTCAATACTAGAATCGTTATGCTTCACTATACTACCTATACCAAAACGCTTGTGTGTAACTTTCTTATTGATTAGATTCATTATTTTAGTCCTCCTTAAGGAATAAAAAACTTAATTACAATTAGATAGTAAATTAATAAATTTATTTTCAACTAACTTCCTTAAAAGCTCACATAATTGTTTTGATTTTTTCTTTGGCTTATAAAAGGATATTAAAAAAACGTACCCAAACTCTATCAGCAAAAAGGACTTCAGAATTCAAAAATACGATTTTAAAAATAATTGTAACATTATTATAACATTTTTTTAGTAATTCCACAAATTTATTATTGACAACTCATTTTATCATAGGTTAAAATTAAAAATTATTCTCTGAAATAGTTTAGATTTTATCTATAACTGAAGAACTGTTAGTCAGAAAAAGCCCCGGCTCAAAATTAATTGAGTACCTGGGCTTTTAAAATTTCATCGTATACCTTTAGTAATTCACTATTTGATAGCCACAAAAATATCTCGCTGAAATCAGGTGTATCTCTATCGCAATATTTTTAAAGCTTTTATCCTTTCGTGTCAAACATACTTCATGAGTCAAAAATAAATCTGATATTTGCATTATTAATCATATTAAATACTCTTCCATAAATTTGATGACTTATTTTATTTATATATACAATTCATGTCAAATTTCCTAAAATGGTAAATAGAAGATAGATAAATCGAGGTGGAATGTATGAATAATTGTCCTAATTGTTTAGCCAATACTCCTTTTAAAAAAGTATATCGAGATGGTTTAGTATTTGTGAAATGTGAGTATTGTAATACAATTTTTGAAGATAAAACAACAACGAAAAAAACGAGAGAAGTGTCAGAGAGAATACGTAACGAAATTCAAAATGATGTGCAAAATGAAAAATCTTCAGGTAAGGTTTTCGTAATTGTAATTGGACTTATGATCCTGATTTTCATTATAGATACTTTATCTAAATTAAATTAAATGATAGCAATTTGAAAAAGAATAAAAACCCAGATACACAAGTACCTGGGTTTTCTTTAAGGAACTATATGGATCAATTTTCCCATGGTGGGTATTGTACATGAAGCTCATTTTCATAATAAATTGCATGTAGATCATCATTTATCGCTTCTGAATTTTGTGCAAGTTCTTCATCCGTCATATAACGGTAAATTTTTTCTATTTCAAAACTTGGAAATCTATACGTTTCCAATTAGGGTCTTTTTCGTCTTTTTCATTAGGTTTTCTTACAAATTCAATACATCTTTCTTCACAAGCTCCAAATTCAATAAAATTTTTTTGTGCTTGCCTTAAGGATGGAATATTAGCTCCTCCTATACAATCAGGGTCAGAAAATTGAATTCCATCATCTTCCCAAAAACAAATTTCACAAATATCATAAGTTCCGGGTGGTTCTTCGCCTAATGTTCTATATCCACAACAAGGACAAGTATATTTCATATAATTTCTCCAATACTTTTATAAGTAAATAACATCATACTTCTTTTTACTTGGCCTACCCAAATACATTTTTTCACCAAATGGACTTTTGTTCTACTGATACAAGCCCTCTCAATCTTCTAAATATGAAATGGGATATGGAGAGTAAACTACTGTATCTCCATCTTCCTTGCTTTAAAATTATGATAAAATCTGCCCCATTACTAGTTCTCTAGAATTACATTATAGCTTATTTTCTCGGCTTTTTTAAGCCTACTCGTATAATGATTTACTAGGAAGTTATACAGCCTAATGGTTAAATTTATATTTTATACATAATACACAACAAATAACCAGTAACTCATTTGAGCTTCTGGTCTTTACTTTGCTATCTGTATTCGTTTCTTCATCTGCGCCTTTAGCACACTTTTCCTCAAAAATAATCACTTGATTCTCACCAGCTGTGACAACAATAATTTTTTATTCTCAATTTGTCTCTATACAATTCATACTAAGTTTCCTAAAATAGTAATTAGAAGAAGAGATTGAGAGATGTATGTCGTTGAATAACTGTCCTAATAGTTTAGCCAGTAATGTTTAAGAACGTATATAAAGTGGGTTTAGTGTTAATAAAATGAGAATATTGTCATACGATTGTTGAAGACACAACCCGAAAGAAGTGACAAAGGTAAGGAGAAGGATTTATGAAAAATTGCCCTAACTGTTTAGCTACAAATTCATATAAAAAATCTCACAAAGAATATAAAGATATATATGTATGTGAATATTGTGGTGCCGTTTCAGAAGATTATACGATTATAGAAAAAGAAACTCATTTTGAATATAATCACCCAGAAATAGTCAGAGAGTCAGCAAATAGAACTTATTATTATAGAGAGGTCACTCCACCAAAATGGCCTAAAAAAATCGCTTTAATTTTGATTAGTATAATTGGATTATTGATAGTTGGCCAATCGATAGAAATGATCTTCTCAGAGGAGGAAAAACCGACAAAACAAATTTCAACCATAACGCCTGAAATGTTTCGAAAGCTCAAAATTGGTATGAGTGAAGAAACCGTAAAAGAAATCGTAGGATACGGAGCTTTGCACACAGATGAAAATAAACTTAATTATAAAGGAAAGAACGGTGTAGAAGAAAATTCTATGGTAAGTTTAGAATTTAATAATGGCAAGCTAGAAGCTATTTATGAATTCGGATTGATTACAAAAAGGAAATATTAATATGATTATCCAGCAAATCATTTTTTACTATACATATAGAATAATTTTGAGACCAAGACGGCCTTTAGCTGTCTTGGTCAGAATTTAATCTTACAAAATTTTAGAATTATTAGGAACTAGCTACTATGTATTTGTCAAAGTAATATTCAAATATCTTATAAATATCTTGTGCTTCATTGATATTTACTAGAAGAAAATTTTCAACGTTTCTTACTTGGATTTCTTCTAAAGCTTTGGATTTTTCATAAGCATTTAGCAGGTCATAAAAAAATTCACAGTGGATTGAACAATGGTAACCGTCACAATACCATCCAGCATTAAATAGAAAACTTACCCAAGATATTTGACGTTGTTTATATTGTAAAAATAAACATGCCAAATAGAAATCATTTACTTCTGGAAAATTTTCAAAGGGTTCCGAATGCGCAAATTCTCTTACTATTCTTACTGCATCATTTTGAACTTTTGTTAATGATAGTTCTATAATCCAATAAGGAGGATTTTCATATTTTTCAATAATTTCGTCACAAAATAATACATAATGCTTATACGTTATTAAGCCAGATTCAATCATCTCCCCCATTTTCCAAGCAAGAGATTTGTTCAATTTAATTTGCAACATAAATCCTCCTTTAGGTTTTCACAGATTCTGTATTAACATCAGTAGCTTTAATACACTATTGTTGCATACAAAAATGCGGCATTAGTTTAAATACATTTAGCTTGTCGTACAAAAAACGACCCTCTTAATTTTCTAAATATGCTTGAATAGGATATGGATGATAAGTTCCTTTCACAATCTCCGAAATTAATTTTAACATAATTATCCATAATAAAATTACTAGAAAGAAAAAATAATGCATTAATTTTAGTAAGACTTTTTTTTGATAAGCAACTATCAAATTACTATTTCCGTTAACACACAAGCAACATTATAAGCTGATTCAACCATTTCCACTGTTAGCATTATAGTTTAGACAGCTATTTTTTAGAAGGAATAGCTGTTTTTTTCTTTCTCTCTCTCATATAACAGAACGTCCTTAGTCATTTGTAGTATCTCTAGAAAAATACTTGGCATCAATTTGATTAATAAGTGAAGAAGTTAATTCGGAATAATTCCTCATTTTTATTATTTCTTCTTTTGTTGGTTCTGGACTACGTTTAATAAAAGCTACCCATTCTTTCTCTATTTCACTAACATTCTTCCCGTATACTTCCTCTATTTTATTTGCTACATTTTTTTCGTTGTATATCTTTTCAAACTTTTCTAATCCATAAGTTTCAATTAAGTAATTAATAAATGAAGCTGAATGAATATAGCTCATCCTCATTAGGGTGAACCTTGTTTCACTTGTAATATCTGGTCGAAAATAAGAATCGTCTTGAGTCGGGTCTATTAAATTACTAATAGGTAATAATGTATTTGAATCGATAAAAGACTTCACAAACTGATTGGTATATGAGCTTTTTCCATACTTATCTTCCATGTAAGTAGCAAACCCTTCTTGCGTAAAATAGCCATTACTTGCATCAAAATTGTTGCCATAGCCTAGTATAGAATGTGTCAATTCATGAACAAGTGGATAGAAATTTGATTTAACACCATATAAATAGATTTCCGACCTCAGGCCCCAAGATAAGTCATTACCTGCATTAAGATATACTTTTATTCTCTCGGATGGAACATAATCCGTTTGAATTGAGTTTTGAATATCATGATAGGCAATTAGAAGTTCATCTTTTAATGATTCTACTTTGCTTTGTGAAATCTCGATATTTTTAATAATCTCAAAGGTTATTTTTCCATCTGGTGTCACCACGATATTATCATCATTTTTTTCTTGTTCTTTTGGAATGACTGCCTCCTGAGTACAGGCAGTTAGTAAGAGGACTAATATAAGATAGCAGCTTCTCAACTTAAACATTTTTACCCCCTGGAAAAAATAGTATTACCCATTTATACGAACTGAAAATACAGAAGTTTCAATTATTGGCATTTATTCGAACTTTAATATAAGGCAACTAGATTAATTACACTTGAGTTTCATTTTTACAAAGAATAAAATACAAAAATGCCCAGGCTCTCATATGATGAGTACCTGAGCTTTGTCTTTTACTATAAAATTTCAAGATGGAGCATCGTTATTCTCATAGCTCAATCTAATTGGGCTATGAGAAAATAGTTGGAAATCACTCGATTTCATACTCATCATGATTGTTTATAAGTGTATACGATGAGTTGTTAAGAAATAATAGGATTTGCAAAAACAGGATTTCTTGTCTTTTTAAACCACTGATAAAATAGTATATAGACCAGTGCAATTTCAATTAAATCTCCACCGTAGTACATAATCATAGCACCTTGCTCTGCTTGTTCAGTAGATACACGATTAGGGGGATACGCATAAATATGTTTGGACAATATCGAATGAGCTGCTAAAGCTATCAATAAAACGATTGAACGAAAAACATAAGATAACCGATGTGGCGTTGGATCAATATAGATAAATGCACTAGTAAACAAATAACCTGCTAGAAAAATATGCATGTGAATCAGTATATATAAAATCGAGCTTTCGTGCATCATGCTAAAAAGCGGCGTAGTATAGAGAAGCCATAAACCACCTACATTCAGAATCGTTGCTATGATCGGGTTGGACACAAATTTAAAGTAAGAGTTGCGGAGTATTCGTGAAATAAAACGGGCCTTTTTCACAGGAATAGTTCTTAAGAATAAGGTAATAGGTGCCGATAATGCTATAAGTAGTGGTGCTAGCATTCCAAGCAATAAATGACCCACCATATGGGCTGAAAAATTAACATGTGCAAGCTCTGCTAATGGACCCATTAATGTTAATATGGCACATACATGTCCAAGAATCCCACATAATGTACGAATATAAGGCCACTGTTTTTTATGTTGATTTGAGAGCTTGACTGCCACGATATAAGAAATCAAAGAAATGAAAAATGGGATAACTACTATTAGCTGTACAATGACAGAAAGATTTTGGATGTGAGTTTCATGTGAATGCAAAGATGGTACCTCCTTATTGATTAGTTTTAAATAATAAGGCCATACCAATAATAATTAAAATAGCCGCTAGCACATTCCAAACTATATCATAGGGGACAATATCGACATCATATCGTATTTGATGTAGCCTCATGAATTTATGTTGAATGATACCATCGTATAGTTGAAATGTTCCTGAACCTAGAAAAATACCTCCAAGCCACCTTTTTAACCAAAACCCATGTTTTCGATGAAGATCTGCCAGTAAAAAAGCAGAGCCAATTGTGGCGAAAAAGCTAAAGGCATGAAACAATCCATCAGAGACTAATCCAATATTAGCCGTAGATTTATCATAGAAATGATGCCAATGTAATAATTGATGAAAAATTACTTCGTCTATAAATGCTACTGCACCAAAGCCAAATAATATGCCGGTCCACATATTACGTTTCCCATACTGAAAACGATTTTCGTGTGTATGATGGTTAACCTCATTCATTTTTGATATATCCAACCCATTCACCTCCTAGATTTTTATTAGTTTAACCATGAAACAAAAGAATCTAAACCATTTTATGTAATCAACTCCTTTGTTTATGGTGTGTAGAAAACCACCAAAAGGATTTGCATGCATGTGCAAGAGCAAAGCATCTTTAGGTTATTTTTTTCTTAGCTGCATTCTATCGCAACAGACATTTACCTACATAGTGTCTAAAAATATTGGATTCATCCCTTAACTCACCACTTACTGTTGCTTCGCGGTGAAACTTAGTTTGTCCTTAAAAAGACATCTCCAATAGCCCTTACAAGCTTAATCAGTTGGATATTTTGGAATAATATCAATTAGTACGAAAATAGACAAATTTAAATATTTTATTAGAATTTATAGCTTTTTTTAATAGAAATTAGCTTTTAAAAATAACAATTTCCACTAAACAAGGTCTTTATATCTATATTTTTATAAAAATGTTTTTTTGCAAAATAAAACTATTGTATTATTTCTCCGTAGTTTGAATAATTATTAATCTATTGCTATCATACTAGTCGCAATACAAATTCAAATTAAGGAGACGATGGATGATGAACACTAAATTCTCAAAATTAAGCAAAAAAGGACTGAGTGCTGCCCTATTAGCAGCCGGAATCATAGGGATTTCGACAGCTCCAAATGCATATGCTCATGGATTTGTTGAAAAACCAGCTAGCCGAGCAGCGTTATGTACTCAAAATTATGGAGCACTTAACTTAATGTGTGGAAGCATCATGTATGAGCCTCAGAGTCTAGAGGCGCCTAAAGGATTTCCGCAAAGTGGACCTCTAGATGGAAAAATTGCATCTGCGGGTGGTCTTTTTGGTGGTATCCTTGATCAACAAACTGCAGATCGCTGGTATAAGAATACGATTACGGGAGGTCCCAATACTTTTACATGGAAATATACTGCGCCACATTTAACAAGCAAATGGCACTATTATATTACAAAACGTGATTGGAATCCCAACAAACCTTTAACCCGCGCTGACCTTGAGCCAATTGGTACTGTAGCACATAATGGCACTGCTGCATCGACTAATTTAACTCATACCATTAACGTGCCGACGGACCGTAATGGCTACCACGTTATTCTAGCCGTTTGGGATGTCGCAGACACTTCAAATGCATTCTATAATGTGATTGATATAAATTTGGTTAATAATGGTGGCAATGTGGATATGGAAGCCCCATCTCAACCAAATGGTTTACATACAACAAAAGTTACTTCTACTAGCGCCGAGCTAAAATGGAACCCTTCTACTGATAATGTAGGTGTAAAAGAATATCAAGTATTACGTGATGGCAAGGTAGTTGCCACTATCCCAGGAACGACATTTATAGATAAACATTTAAATTCCAATACAACCTATACTTACTCTGTAAAGGCTGTAGACGCAGCTGGGAATGTTTCTACAGTAAGTGAGTCTCTAGTTGTAAAAACATTGAATGCTGCTCCAGATACAGAATCCCCTACGCAACCAACTTCACTACATACAATGGGAATTACTTCTTCAAGTGTAGACTTAATGTGGGGTGCTTCAGAGGATAATGTAGCCGTTGACCATTATGTTATATATAGAGGGTCAACAAAAGAACAAATGTCTGCAGTTGGGACTTCCACAATCCCATCATTTATGGACATGAATCTTCAATCAAGCACTTCATATATGTATGCAGTAACTGCCGTAGATGCAGATGGAAATGAGTCCATTAAAAGTTCTATTTTAACTGTAACGACTAAGGAGCAAGGTGCTTCTTATGAGCAATGGAGTCCATTTAAGGCGTACAAAAAAGGAGATAAGGTAGAGTATCAAGGTAAAAATTATGAAGCGGTTCAAAGCTATCAAGGATATGGAGATCCAAATTGGATAAACGCACTGTCTTTATGGAAAGAAATTTAATAAAAAGACAGTATTCTAGTAAGAGGATTCAGTATCTTTTTATTCCAAAAGAATGATTCAAGTAAAAGCAGCTTACTTACAAGCTGCTTTTACATTTGTAAAACATGCTACTATTCTTCGAGATTATACAACAGGTTAGTACAACAGATAATCTAAATGAAGAATCCGTTCGATGGTGGAAATAGAGTTTTCTCCACAACGTTATTATTATTTGATTTCACTTTTAGTTTAGACTATTTTTATAAGAAAAAGCCCCACCATCAGGTGAGGTTCATTCTTACTGCCCTTTAACTCGGTTGAATTTGCAAGGATATCATAGTCATTTTAATACTTGATTCAAATTGCAGAAGTAATGAAAGATTGAGAGTCACCATCAAAATGGCTAAACAAATGAGCTCCATCGTTAATTTTACTTAGACTATGAGTAAGATAAATATATTCTCCTCCTTTAAATGTAACTGACTTAGTATTGTTCCACTTATAGAAGTTTTATCTAGTCCTACTAAAACGCTATTCTCGTCTCTTCTATCGCAAATCTTCCTAGATGGAAGGAAGTTACTGTCTCTTTTCAACAAATAATAAAATTAATGTGGCAAATGGACCTAATAAAAGAGAAAGTAAAAACCAATTTAACCCTGTTCTATTTTTCCCTTGTGCCAGGCCTGCATTAATTAACGCTAATGTACCCCAACCTACGAAATACTGATTATCCATCATCTGTCCCCCTATTTCATTAGACCACACTGACTGTTTGTGAATATTTTCCACAAATTTGATCATAACATATCCAAATGCTTCATACTGTAATTATTAACGTTTAGTTTTCAAAAGAGAGGGATGGAAGAAAAACCGACGAATCAATGCCTGCTACTCCTTCATTTGAATGATTTTTTCCATTTCTTCCCCATTTCCATTTCCCTATATCTTCCGCCAAAACATCTGAAAAAGATACCATTTTTAGGATATTTACGGTAAATTTGATTATGAACTGTTATACTATACTATCTTCTCCCCATTTTATGAAAGGTGGTACGTTTATGAGTAAAACTCTTGTAAATTTGCAAAATGAGCTTATAGCTGAAACACAAAAAGGATTCCCAATTCTACTTTCTGGCGTTATTGTCTTTTTAGTTTTCACCCTAATGTACTTTGTCCTTCCAATAGAAGCTGTCCGTTTAATTTGGATCTTTGGATTGGGCGCTATTTTTCCTATTGGCATTTTCATTAGTAAAATTCTTGGTGTCAGTTTAAACTCTACAGACAATCCTTTAGGGATTTTAGGAGGAATTGTCGCGGCTCCTCAAGCTTTTTATATACCTGTATTTATCATTGTGTATATGAAAATACCTGAATACCTTCCCTTCACAATTGGTTTACTTGCAGGCTCTCATTTTCTTCCATACATATGGATTTATAAAAGTAAAGCCTATTTATTCGTTACTTTAGGAACCTGTTTTTCTGCTCTCATCTTAGGTGGTTTCTTTGTTGATTATGCTTTCACTGTTGTCCCTTTAGCTATTTCGATTGTGTATGGAATTGGAGTTGTTTTAATCCAAAGAGAACTTAAAGTCAAACCTGTATAATTAATGGAAGATAGTATATAGGGTACATGCCGAAATTATGCTTGGCACTTTATCCACTAAAAATTTGTTGACTTTTTCCTTTTTATGTTTTATATTGACAATATCCATGTGCTGTTTAATCTCTGGTCAGATTAAGCAGCTTTTTTTATTGCTATGTACCTTTCTTACATCCTTCTCCCAGTGAAATGGTCATCATGAGTCGTCCTCTTCTTTGTGATGATGCCCTATATGTTTACTTTTCTGTTTATATAAAAAATAACAGGCTCAAGTCAGTGAGTACCTGGTTTTATTTCTGATGAACCTAATAGAATAGTTAGCCCCATACCCCACACGAAAATTACACCATAAAAAAGCCTTTGTAATAAACCTGCAGGCAAAGGAAGGAAAAACAATAGACCAATAAAGATTAGTAAAACTATCAGTACAATTAAGTTGAAATAGGTCCAATGTTTACCTCTATCTAATGATTTTGCATATATTCCCAGCCCAATTAAAAAAGTAATCATGCCTATTTGAGCTAAAATCGAATGCCAAAATAAATGAACATTTGCCGGTATAATACCAGACACAATATTTCCTACTGCAAAAATAAGAATACATACTGTTCCTATTTTATTAATCAAATTCTTTTCTAAATATTGATATATATATATAACGCCAACTGAAAATGATAAGCCATTTACGATAAACAATACATTCATCCAAAAATGATATGGCGAACAAATTTCATGCGGCGCGATTGTATACGTATACTTACCACATGTTGTCACTCCTAAATCACTCATAGCTTGTTGCATTATATTATAAGGTACAAGTGAAGTCATAATAAAAATCGGCTCTATCACGCAATATAAAATGGTAACTATCCAGCTTACTATTCCTATTTTTTTAGATAAATAGATAACATTCATCCCCCTTTTTTATAATTATATAGTTAATTCCAAAATAAATTACCAATTTATAACCAAAAATGAGGATAAAATATGGTTATCATAGCTGTCTAGACTACAATTATTAAAACAACTCTTCCTTCTTGACTCATAAAAAAGCCTTCATTCAAAGATGAAAGCTTCTATGATAGATAGGCAAACCAAGCTTTATAAAATGCTTAGATTGATTGGTGATCCCCGTAGATAGCATTCTAAAATTCTGTGGCTTCATTACTAAAACGAGCTAGCTGCCTCTCTTTTCGTACATTTAGCATTTGAGGGATGAAAATACCTAGTAAAATACAGACAATTCCCAGCCATTGCAAAAGAGACACGACCTCATGAACAAGCGTAATTGAAGCGATCACGGCTGTTGGTAGCTCGACAGCTCCTAAAATGGTTCCTAAACCCGTCCCTACTTTTGGGATACCAATAGAAAAACAAATAACTGGTATAACGACACCAAAGAAACCTAGGATTAGCGCATATTTCCATAATCCAGCCTGCAATGTACCATCCATCAAGTATGTTGGGGGAAACATTATGCAAACAAAGAGTGTTGCACTCGTTGTCATCAGAAAGCTTTTTGAATAGATCGGTACTTCGGTAGAAACACGACCACTAGCAAATATATAGAAGGAAAAAGTTATCGCTGCTAGTAGTCCAAAGAGTATTCCTTTCAAAGATAATTGTTGTCCTAACCCTTCAAACACACCCCCAGCGAGCATCGTTCCTACAAATAAGATAATGATCGACAAAACCTTTTCGCGACTTGGGAAACTTTTATTAATAATCGCTTCAATGAGAACACCCATCCATGTGAATTGAAATAACAGCACAATCGCAATAGATGCCGGAAGTTCTTTTACAGAAAAGCCGTAAAAAATACTCGTTAAACTCATCGTTGTCCCAACCGCTAATAGTGATACTATATTTTTCAAGGATACTTTATAACGAGAAAAAGTAAGAACGAGTATTAAAAGTCCAAACCAACCGAATACATATTGTCCCCCTAAAAGTTGAGGAAAAGTATAGCCATTTGAAAATCCAACTTTCAGAATGGATGATAGGACCCCATAGCTACAGGCCCCTAATAAAACCACTAAAGAAAACTTCAACTTGTTCAAAAAATCCCTCCAAAAAATAAAAAATCTCGTCGCCTATAAATAGACAACGAGCGAATGAAACAGAGTGAACACTCTACAAAATTCCGCCACTCACGAACCTGTGAGTGTTTGCTTATAAAATTAGCACAATTGTATAAAAAAATTGGGGAAGTGTCAATGCTATTCATTTATTCTTGATAGCAAATACATTTCTCCATTTTGAAAAATATTTAGCCACAACCATAAGCCAAAGCCTTGATACATATGATTTTGGTATTTTTACCTTTTCTAAAATATTACTTTCCTCCACAGAAAAACTCTTTTTCACCAGCAATTATTATAAAAAAAAGATTGTAAAATAGCAATCTGTCATTTATATTGGAGATTATGATTTTTTTTCTAAATCTCAAAATCATAGCTAAATTTCTATTTATATAAACGTTTTAGGAGGGAAGTGGATAAATGAAGATGTATCTTTATCCCCTACTAGTTATTATCGCAGCTAGTAGTTTTGGTATCGTTTCAACTATTATAAAACTGGCCATGCGTAGTGGGTTTTCTGTCTCTGAGGCCGTGACAAGTCAGTTTTTTATAGGCTTTTGTATAGCGGTATGTATCTTCTTAGTTACAAACAGAGCCAAAATGAGCTTTAAAGGTGTTAAAATCCTTATATTCGCAGGTATTTTAACAGGATTAACAAACATTTTATATGGTCATTCTTTAAACTTTTTGCCCGCTTCGTTGGCAGTTGTACTACTGTTTCAATTTACATGGATCGGTATGTTGATATCTTGTATTACAAAACGACAATTCCCAAGTAGAATTGAATTAATCTCTTTACTCATATTGGTAGCTGGAACCATTCCAGCTGCTGGCATCATTGATGTTGATTTATCCCAAATCCCTATGCAGGGATGGTTATGGGGGCTAGCAGCTGCTCTTTGTTATTCCTTATTTTTATATGTGAACGGAAAAGCTACTGCCAATATGTCCACGTCCAACCGTTTAGTATTTGTTTCTTTCTTTGCCTTTATAATTACGGCTGTTTTTCAATCCCCAGAAATTATTTGGAATGGTACTTTGTTTAATGAAGGACTGTGGGTTTACGGATTGGCGTTGGGATTATTTGGTATGATTATACCCGTATTCTTATTCACTATTGCCGTTCCTAAAGTTGGTTTAGGAATGTCATCCATTTTAAGTGCGGTTGAATTACCCATAGCAGTGATGGTATCCGTTATCTTATTAAGCGAAACGGTTACAACTTTGCAAATTGCAGGTATCGTAACAATCATTATTGGTATTTGTTTACCAACTATATTAGATAAAGATAGCTTGTTAAGAAATAACGAAACAACATACAAAAAATCAAGCAAGGAAATAGCTAAAGGATCTTCTATTTAAAAATCCTTTCAGACTGTAGGCAAACTCAATGAATTTTGAGTTTATCTACAGTCTTTTTTCTTTTACCATACAGTAAAGCCATTGATTACCACTACGTGCAGACGCTTTCCCAGAGCGAGGTCACCCTTCGTTCTAATCAACTTCTACGTCAAGAGCTACTTGAAATTAGTCCTGGTTGAAATGTAGCAAATGCTTTAAAGGAATTTTTTCAAAAATATCATCATTTATTTTACCCGTATAAAACGTAAGTTGGATATCACAATGAGCTAATGCAACATGATCCGTTAATTGTTTAGCAAACTGATCGATTAACTCTACATGTTCACTTTTTACTTGTTTTTCGGAGTATACCTTCACAGTGATTAGATTCTCTCTTAAATCCTCTTCAAATACCCTTGCATTAGGGGGCAAGTTCAGATCCCTTATTTCAGAAGCACGGTTTTCATCTACTATAAACAATCTATATATATCTTTATCAAACCAGATATCCCAGACTTCCATATCTTTAAATCTTAATTTTCTCTCAAAATAATCAATCATAAAACCCTTCATTTATATTCACCCTTGCTCCATATGAATAATTGATAGTATTCATATAATCTCCCCTTTTTCCTCAAAAATTCTTGAATGTTTTTGTAGATACTCTAATTGCGATTTGATTGGTTTAGTTGTAATCTTTTTAACAAATAATCAAAGATTACAAATATAGTTATATAAATACTTCCCATTAAAGAAACTAGATAAATAGTATCTTTAAAAGTATTAACATTAAAATTAATTAAGCTAAATAATAGTGAAAAAATTAATGCACATAGTAAATGCTTCAAATACATGAATATAGCATTTTTATTTTTACTGTATTTTTCAATCAAAATTGATATGGTAACAGCTATAAGCATAGCTGGTGCAGTAAATGCAGTGCCATAAATACCATATGAAATGCTGTATGTATAACCAATAAATAATGGAATAATAAAAGCACCTATAATTAATGTAATTACAGCTGAAATTATTTTATTTTGTAACATCTTTTCACAATCCTCTTATTTCTTAATGACCATGCATCTTATAGATTTTTGTTAATCATTTCCTCCCCTCTTCTTTTATATTAAAGCATAAAAAACAAATTTTGGTAATCAATAACCTCAAATATTAAAGATAATAAATGCTTCATTATTCCCTTTCACCTCATAAATTCATACTAACGTTTTGACTAGTTGATACCCACTATTAAGAAAAGAAAAAAGCCACTGCTCATTACAAGCGTGACTCCTCATTTAGCGCGATATATTCACTTTTCAACATTGAAAAGAGGACAAGATCAACATATTTCCCTTTTTCAAATTCATGTTGTCTTAAAACACCCTCTTGGCAAAACTTTAATTTTTCCAGCAATCTGATGGATGCTTTATTTTCAGGTTCAACTTTCGCTTCTATTTTATTTATTGCCATCGACGTAAAAGCAAAATGAATAATCTTGCCTAAAGTCTCTTGCATGATACCCTGCCGCCAATAAGCAGGGTTCAAATCATAACCCATTTCTATACGGTTATGTTCTTTTTCATAATTCAAATAGCCACATGTTCCAATCACTTTTTTCGTTTTGGCTTCTTCGATTACCCATCTTAAACCAATTTGTTCTTTAAAAATTTTCTCATACCAATTAATTTCAACCATTGCGTCATCAGGCGATTCAAATAAATTTAATGGAAGATACTTAACCACATTTTCATTAGCATAAAGCTCAAAAATATCATTACCATCATCTACTGTGCCTTTTCTTAGAATAAAGCGTTCTGTTTCTAATACGGGGAAATCTTTAAATTCGAACCCACTTTTCATCATAACTCTCCTTTTCACTATAGAGTAATATAATTGAATAGTACCATATTCTATTTAGGCAATTATTAAAATTATGGATGATTATTTCCTTTTTAGAGTTTTCTATTCTTACAATATTAAAAAGCCACATCTATTGGATGTGACTAGGTAATGGATTATTTATAATAAATTTCGTGATTTAACATTGTTACCAGATACTATTAACTTTTTATTTTCTTCGTCAAATAATAGAGTGAATCTAAATTCGTTCATTATACTTCCTGTATACTCACTAAGTCTTAATGTAGGACTGACCCAAAACACAACTTCATTTCCATCCATTTTCCAGCCTTTTTCAAAGCCTTTGTGCTTTTCTCCAAGTCTTTCTTCGATAGATTGTCCGTTATTACTAATCGTATTTTTTACTACATCAATAAAATTAGTTTGTGCCTTCATATACATTTACCTCACCCCCACTCACACTCACAATAGCGCTTATGGTATTATATGGTTGCAAATACAAAATTAAAACAGTTAAGAACTTATATTCTGTAAAAAAAGCAACCACTCAACTATTAGTGAGGCTGAGCGTTGCTTCTAAATAATACGAAATTTACGTGAAGATTGCATGATAACCAATATAATGGTTATGCCAACAACGGGATACCATAATAGATGAGTAGGTACGATGAATATAAATACACCAAATATTACAGCTGTTAAAGTACTAATGATAATTGCTTGAACACTCGTAAACTTATCTTGAATAAAATAATATAAAGTGAATGGTAGTGCTAACGTAAATATCGGAATATAAATGGCTACAATAAATAATTTAATGAGCGATATTGAAAGTACAGCTATGATAAAACCTATTGATGTGGTAAGCGATTTTCCTATAAATAGGTTACCTGAGACATAACTATAAAGCAGAATAAGTAGAATCGCTAAACAGCTAGAAATCCCGATTATTAAAATAAATGAATGCCCCATAATGAAGGCTGCCATGGAGAAGCACACTAAAGAGACCAATGGCAATAGTAGTATGAAAGATTTTTGTCCTGTTTCAATATTCATAACATTTGTAAAGCCTACAAGAAATAATAAAGAAAAAGGAATCGCCAAATACCCTAATTCGATGTGGTTACTTAGATGAATATAATTCACCTCAAGACCACCAACCATTATCAAGACAAGTGAAGCACAAATTTGACTTATTAATCCCCAAATGCTTGATAGCTTAAAAGCCTGAGTAAGCTTATCGGCAATCATAATAACTGCGATGCCAATTAATAGAGCTATATATAACAACTTTTCCCCTCCTGAAATTCATTTTAAAAATTCGTACCTAGTTCTTCTTAAGTAACTTTATTAATGCGTGTTATTTCCTCTTCGTTGGGAGGTGTATGGCTTTCGAAATACCAAATAAATAGGCCGTCTAATTGATACTTTTCTACTTCACTTGGTGGCAGTATGACGGCTAAATCTAGTATAGTAGCATATCTTTCGCCGATTTTAATAAGTTGTTCGTCACCATTCCTAATGAGACCATAGATTAGACTATCTCTATGTCCTTTTAAATGATCCAATTTTTCATAGCCTCTCTCCTTGTCCATTGGGTCCCAAGTAAGCATCCCAGCATTCCATCCAAAGAGCCCTTTTTCAACATAAGCAGCCCCTATATTATTCGTATTTTTTATAAAAAAGAAGAGTGCCTTATCCTTTAGCTGTTAGCTTTGGATTAACACTAAATCACTATCCTTTGACCATAACGCTTCATGAGGTTCAGAGTAGGATTCTGATTTCGCTATCATCACCCAAACAAAGGCAATGAGGACAAATGAGATGATTAATAGCTCTAAAACACGCTTTAGACTTTTGGAAAAATTGTTTCCTGATTTCATTTAATGAATCCGATTTAAATCAATTTGATTTTTAATCAAATACGTTTGGAATTGCACATCTTCCTCAGTATAGTTGTCTGGGTTATGTCAAATTAAATTAAATTCAATTCAATTGAAGCTATAGTAGGCCTGTTGTTTCTTGGGAGAGGAGTAACAGCCGAAGTAACTTCCGAATCCTCTGAAATTTTAATAAAGGCATTTTTATAACTTACCGAATAAATCCTCCTTTATATTACCAAAATTGCAAATGGTATCAAAATAAAATTTAAAAGACCTTAATAAAGCTTTGAAACACTCTTACAGTATTCTTCTAACTCTCTCCGTGTATATAATGATGTGATAGGATATTCGCTTGAAGTTTCTATCGAATAGGTTAAATGAACGACTGCGTATTTATTCATCTTTTCAATCCAAAAAATCACATCATCATTATCTTCTCTTCTAGCCACCGCAATTGCCTCTTTCCCATAAAGAATATGTTGTTGTGAAATTTCTTTAACTCTTCATTTAATGATTCTGACATACCTTTTGAAATCTGCCACCACGGATCGTTCATAAAATGATTGACACTTTCTCGCATCTTAAATCATCACCTCTGCTTATTAAATTTCATCTAGCCATCATTAAAAAGAAGTAGCTGCTTGGCTACTTCATCATTGTTTTCAATTTACTGTTTCTGCTACCGAACGTCGTCGTACTGCCGTACATGGCCGTTCCCATACATAAAAGTAGGTCGTTATGTATTTGTGGGGTGTATTATTTTATTAATTGTCTCATAATAATTTCTTCGCCAATCCGTCCTATTAATCGCTCATTCGTATCTTCAAATCCTACCTTTAAATATAACTTTTGTGCTGGTATATTATCTTTATCTACAACTAAGACAAGTTCATCACAATGAGGGAATTCTGATTGAACAAACTCAACTAGTAATGTCATTCCCTGTTTTGCGTAACCTTTTCCTTGTTCAGCATGATTAATTGAAAGTGCCGATAATAACAAAGCGTTCGAATTATTAGAGTACTTCTTTACTCTTTCATTTGAATTCAATAGAAAAAAACCAACAGGTGTATGATCACTTAAAATTACAATACGATATTGTCCTTCATTGATTTCCTCAAAATTGCTTGGAAGCGCAGAGAATTGTTTTTGTTCCTCTGTAAGGACAAAAGTGTTTAACTCTTCTTTATATTCACTTATGAAATGCTTTAGTTCAACCCTGTTTAATTTCTCCATATGACCATTCCCCCAATCACTATTTCTATACTTTACCATTTAAAGTGGTTTTGGTCATTTATTTATTTGAAATTTCTAAATAAACGATACCGATGCCCTCCATTAATGAACTGTTTGGGATCCTACTCATTGATTTTCAGTACCACTGAAAGCTAAGTGGAACATCAAATAGGTATTCGTCATATGCTATAGAATGTTCTTCTACTGAAGACACTGAGTCCGTAACAAATGGTTTTATGTATGCTAGCTATAGGTAAGCCTTTGCCTCTTTCCCTACTCCGGAATATCATTGGAATGAACACTTTTATTATAGAAAATTAGATTTGCACACACTTTAACTTAATAAGAAAGACTTTTTATTTTAGTTCTTATTCTATAAGATAGATGCTAACTACTTTCGAAGGGTGTGCTTATATGTCCTATAATTTCCAAATTACATCACCAAAAATACCTACTGATTTAGAAAAAGCTAATTTTCAAGCTATTTATGACGAGGAGGAACCTTATTTATCAAATTGCATGATCGCAGATACAGTCATTGATAAGGAGGTTGTTGAAAGATTAATCGTAGCTAAGGTTATTTTTAAAAATGTCACATTCATCAATTCTTCTTTTAAAAAAATGGATGTAACGGATGTCATTTTCGAAAACTGTGATTTATCTAACTTAAACTTAAAGGAAAGCCTTATACATAGAGTGGTTTTTAAAAATTGTAAATTATTAGGTGTGAATTTTTCCGAAGCTAATCTTGGAAATGTTTCTTTTGAAAATTGTATGGCAACCTTAAGCAATTTTCCTGAGGCTCGTTTAAAACAAGTATTATTCCATAACACCAACCTACAAGGAGCTAATTATTTTGATTCCTTACTAAAGAAAGTGGCATTTCAAGAATGTGATATTAATGAGGTTGATTTTACTGAAACTTCGTTAAAGGGGATTGATATTAGTACGTGTACCTTTAAAAGACTTCAAGTATCTCTCGAAAGTTTGAATGGGTGTGAAGTATCTTCTGAACAAGCTATCGGGTTTGCTTCACTGCTCGGATTAACGGTTAAATGATACGACCAAGCAATGATTAATACACTACTCAAAACAGCCAATTATAAATAATCATTTACGTTACAGGTAGCCATTGAAGTTTATTTCTTTTTGGCTACTTTTTGTTTTATGAAAAAAAAAGCGTTTCTATTATACAGCCTTTTGTTATAAGGTAATCCGACTATTAGGAGGTGTCATAATGACCCTAAAGATTGTTAAAACACTTTTATCTATTATGATGGTGTTCATGTATTATTTGGGCTTTTGGACAGAAACCCTCACAATAAAAATTGTTATCTTCTTTCTTATGCTCGTCTTTATTTTCGAGGCAGGAATGGAAACAGGGAAGAAACAAAATAACAGCATTTAAAAAGGCTTCACTCGTTTTCCTTCCCTTCCCACCTACTTTAATTCATTTAAATATCAAGAACCTTTAGCTCTTGCATATGCTAGATTGACGTTTTTATCTTTTTTAATTAATTGCCCTTCATAATTGTTCTTTTCGCTTTCTTTATAATTTTTGATGTTTCTTTTGTTTCAGATTCTTTACTCCATTTTTCACAAAGCATTATGACAAAATCAGGTTGGGTTTTACTGGCATCATTTAACCAATTCCCTACAGAATCTTGTACATACTTTGATGGATCAGATTTCAGTTGGTTTAGAATAGGAAGGGCTTTACTAGGATTCTGTTTTAAAACTTCGATATGCTTGGCCCAAACACCACGAGGACGAATGACTTCAATAGAAAATCTTCGTATATTTTCATCCTCTTCTTTTGCCCATTCTGTTAAGAATTCTATACTATCATCAAGTTGTTGCGCTATTTCCTCTCTAATCGACATCCAAGAAATTTCTCGAACCCCAAAATGACGGTCCCCAGCGAATGGATAAATATATGCTAATTTTTCTTCCAAAGAGGAGCTTTCATTTTTATTCATAAATGCTGCCCAACAGCGAACACTATCAGAAGGATGCGTTGCAAATTTTTTAATAATATCTTCTTTTGTTCGTTCGTTTTCTTCGTTTATTGCTGTATTTAATAGTTCACCAGTTAAACGAATAGCCTTCATTCCCGATTCAGCATTCTGTTTTAACATTTCTTCTACTATACCTTCTAATTTATGAGATAATCCTATCTTAGGTAGGACATGTTTCACTAAAGAAATATGATTGACCCCCAACCATTCAGTTAAATTAACACTTTCTATTTCTCCTTCGTTCAACAACGTTAATACCTCTTCAGGGATTTCACTAACTTTTCTAGCCCCTTTTCTGTTTACTATATCTATATGAATTGGCATGAAGATATCCTCCTACTATAATTATTTTCCAAAGTAAGTTTATTATACTAATAATTTCTAATTAATTTAAACAAACTTATACATTTCCTTGAAAGAAATGGCTTAAATATGGACAAATATAAAAAAAGATTAGGACTCAAATTCATTGAGTGCCTAATCTTTTTTATATTTTCTCCTCATTGGGTTCCACATGCACATGAACTTCATATACGCCCTGCTCATGAATCATCTTATCTTCAACATGACAAGCTACATCATGAGCCTCTGTAATATCTAAATTTGCATCGACTAGAATGACAACATCAATCACTTCGTTGTTGCCATAATTTCTACCTCTAATTTCTTTAATTCCAATAACTCCGTCTAACTTTAAAATAATATTTTTGTAGTTTTGAAGTATGTTTTCATCAAATCCGTCAGAAAGTTCATGAGAAGCTTCTTTGAAAATATCCCAAGCTGTTTTACAAATTAAAAAACCTACAATAATAGCTGTTACTGTATCTAACCATGGCATATGTAATTGTGATCCAAATATACCTACTGCTGTCCCAATACTTACCCAGGCATCTGACAAGTTGTCTTTGGCAGCAGCCATAACGGCTTTACTATTTATCTTTTCAGCCAATTTTTTGTTATAACGATATACAAAATACATGACCAATGCCGATCCAAGACCTACATAGGCTGCGAAAATGTCAGGTGATTCTTTTCCACCTTGAAAAATGGAAGTACATGCACCAAATAATACTTGAATACCTACTGCCATCATAATAAAGGAAGCTACCATAGAAGCAATTGTTTCACTTTTCCAATGACCATATCGATGATCATGATCTGCAGGTTTTTGTGAAAGCTTAAGGCCTATAAGTACTGCAATCGAGGCAATAATATCAGTCGTATTATTGAGACCATCAGCCTTTAAGGCTTCTGAACCACTCATGTAACCAATTCCCACTTTTACAACAGACAAAATTATATAAGCAATAATACTTATAATGGCACCACGTTCACCTAATTTAAGATTATTGTATTTTTCTTCTTCCAATTCATTACCTCCCACTAACGTTCTGTTTTATCATAACAGCCCCACCCCGAGTGGGTCTACAGCAACCTTTTTGCCTAAGCGTACATTAGTGGAAGGGATATAAAAGAGTTGCTTACAGGAAAAATTCGTTTCCTAAAGAAGCAGTCTTCGGCCACTCCAACATTTATTTCAATATATTATTTTCACCCTCATGAATTTCCTATTGATGCCTTCTAGGTGGGCTTAAACGCTGTCGTTTTTCATGTGCTATTTTCACATATACTGTAATCTTGAGGTGATTAGATGGGGACAAAAAAATTAGTCGGCAAGGCTCGTGAAATAAATTCTTTTGCAACTGGTCAACTACCTGCGGAAAATAATCAACTGTATGATAATGTCAGACCTACAGGCTCTTTTATTGCTTCAGCCTCCCCTCTTATTTTGTCATTTTTTTAAGGAGAATTCTGATGTACGTATTAGCGATGTAAATAAACCGAAATGAGGTATTATTCCATTCGAAATGCTAAGCTTCGAGCACCATTCCAAGCATGGAAATTTTCACTACACATGGGGGACGAGCTGCTTGGTCCATTCTAGGTTCTCGACTTTCACGCTGTTCCTACAGAAGTCTCCGCTATTCGTTCCCAATGAACTTTTTGGGGAATGAAATAGATGGACAAGGCACCTTTAAAAACATAGCTCCTCAAATCCTGTTAGGACGAAAACAAGAGACAATCATTGATTTTCCCTCTTCTATTTGGGGGCGTTCTTCAAATGAATATGTTAACATCACAAAAGCCACCAAGAGGGTTCTTCTTCACGATACCTTTGGTTTACAGTAGATAGAGGTGTCTGTAATTCTTTATGTCATATTCGTTCTATCAAAAGTAAGTCGGGCATTTTACATAAGCTTTCAAGTAAGCATTTGGTTACTTTTTATTTGAATAGCAAAATCAACCATTTCCTATAATTTAGTTTGTCGCAATAATTTTTCTTTCATTAGAGCTCTATAGGTTTGGATAAATACCTTTAAACTTCCTATAACGATACATACTATACATATAGAGAGAAAGGAGGGATACTTTATGAGTTATTACGGAGGCAATAACGGCGGCGGTTACGGTTCAACATTCGTTCTAGTTGTTGTTCTATTTATTCTATTAATTATTGTCGGCGCTTCAGTTTTATATTAATCGCTCATTACTCGTTTGTCCTATATAGGAACAAATTAAAATGATAGATAGCCATTTTAGAGCCATTTTTTCCATCCCAAATCACTAGACTAAAAATCTATTACCTTCCCCAACCATAACAATATTTTCAAATTTCCTTGTGAACCTCTATTCATGAACAATTAGAGAGGGGGAGTAATGCGGTCTGCTAGATTAAGGGGTGGTTATGGCTCTAAATCATCATTTGTTTTAATGCAAGCTTAAGTTCATGTCTAAATATTAAAGGCATCCAACACTTCTCTGATGATATTGTTCGCCTCTAATGTTCATAACTACTAATATCACTTATTCTATAAAGGGTCACTATCCTCTGTGACCCTTTTTAATTCCCGCCGTTATAGCTCATGTAGCTGCTAACACTATACTCTAATAGGACGAGATCCCTAGAATAATATGGAACCATTAAGCATTTAAATCTGTTATGGCAGGGATATTAATTTCCTTTACACATGAAGCGGGTGATAAATTAACCACACATTGCACAATAGCTACAATATCTTGGACAGGGATACGTGTACCTTCATATAATTGGATGGCCTTATCAGCGCCTGCCTCATAAGGGACTTCTGCTGCTAGCTCCCCAGGATTAATGCAAGTGACAGAAATTCTGTCTTCTCTTAAATGTTCACGTAAAGCATTTGTAATGCCTCGTAAACCGAATTTAGATGTGACAAATGAAACCTGTGCATTGTTTGTATGGTCTAACCCTGCAGTTGAACCAATTAAAATAACCTTTCCATTTTTCGCTTGTCTTAAATTCGGTAAAAGTGCCTGAATATATGTAATAGTGGACGTTAGATTGATATTGATTAAATTTGAAATATCCTCGACTTCATCTCTATCAAATGTATAATCATCCTCAAATCCACGTTTTTCCCAAACCCCAACATTATAAATTAATACATCTATAGCAATTTCTTTTAATTGTTCTTTTAATGACGGTATGTGTTGTTGGCTAGACAAATCAATAGAAAGCCATTGACGATTTACGCCATCATTGATATCTAAGCTTTTAGGTCGTGTACGTGAAACTACCCATACAGTATCCCCCTTCACGGGTAAGCCTTTTACAAAAGCGTCGCCTAACCCCTGACTTGCTCCAAATACAATAATATTTTTACTCATTTTTACCACCCTTTCCATATCAGCATTAATTAGTAGATTATAGTAACTTTTACATTAAGTCCATTATGAGCTAGACCTAGGTCATCATCATTAAAAACAATATGTATGAAATATGAACAAGCACATAGTCTAGGAGCCGCTATTTATAACGGCTTGGCAAATAAAGCTTAAAAATGTAAAAAACCAGGTACTCCGCAGAGCGCCTGGCTTCCTTGTATTAGATTGAGATTTAAACATAGTTATTGGGGTAATTCAGAGGATTTTTCAAACTCAAGTATATACCCATCTATTTTTGCTTTTTCTAATACTTCTATATATTCTTCTTTTCTTTCATCTAGTCTAGAATCTTGTGTGTTTTGATAACCCGGATATAGATTGTAATCTACTGGTTTACCCATAAGTCCACCTCTTATTCTCTATTTTTTTACTCATTATAGAATATATTGATATTTTCTGACAATTGTTTTCGCTATTTTTGATTACAAAGACTGACATGACATCCTAACTGTCGCCTTATAAAAAACTAGTATCTATACTTTATTACCTATACATAGTATGTTCTAAAAGACTCACAAACCATAGGTATGGCCTACTTGCTTGTCTTAAGGAAATGGGGTAATTAACCAGCCAACAAAGAATAGAACCGTCATAAACAAAATAAGATAGCCACCAATAAAGATTCCCCACTTGCCTAGAGAACGACTGGGTCTCGAAAGGATCGCAATGAACCCAAAAACGATTGTCAAGGTAATGAAATTCTTACTAGTAAATGGAGCACCATAGCCAATGATAATCCAACTATTAACCATGATAAGCGTCCATAGGCCAATGCTAATGCTAGCCCAGCCAAAAACATTGAAAATAGTCTGCTTTAACGTACCCAATTCCATAATTTAACCTCCCCTAGTTTCATATGCTTAATCATGGTTAAACTTTGTAGCTGTTCAACCTCAGCTTTGGGTCCTGTAACGACAACCCCATATGTTTTCATATCATGCTGTTTTAAATAATGGATTCTCTCTTTTAGGTCCAGATTTTTATGAGCGGAAACAGCAGTAGCCGTCTCCTCATAATCAACTAGAAAATTTAATATGGATAAAAACGTTTGTTCATGAGAAGTAGCACCTTTAAATGGGGACCAATTTGTTTGATCTGGTTGTACAGGATAGCCAATAGGCGATACAACATTCCCATTTGCACTTAGCATGGTGTCTTCTACTCCTGTATAAATCGCTGCCCAGGTGACATCTACATTTGGCATTTGCTGAATAACTTGATCTACTGTATATAAATCATTGAAAGAAAGATACGCTTCTACAACGGTTTCATTAGGTAATCCTTTTAATTTCCTTTGCTCCTCAATTGTGTTAAATTCTCCTCGATTATTAGGATGTACTAGCCATTGATTCGTTTCAGTTGGATATTTTGGATACGATTTTTCCAGTTTTGAAGTAATCTTCTTTCCCACTAAATTATTTAACATAAAGCGTGTATCATAATGCTTCACGGGATAGACCTCGTCACCGATCTGCTTGTATTGCTCAAATGATAATCCCATCGAAAAGAGCGAAAATTCCATATCAAATTCAAGTTCCTCCAATGTCGTATTCGGTTCCGTTACATAAAGTGTCTGACTTGTCACATCCATTAAGGTTGTAGACTTTGTACCAAAGGCATAGTACAAAAAAGTGAGCATATAACAAGTGGGGACGATTAAAAGGGCAATCGTCAGCGTTGTTACAATCAGCTTCCACTTAGATGACGCAATGGCTTTTTTTATCACATTTGTTGAAGGTGCATCTCCTTTCTCACTATTCTTTGCTTGCTGTAATAATTGTTGATAAGAATCCACCTTTATTCCTCCCTTTTAATGAGTACGCGCATTTTTTTGCGACCTCGCGCTAAATGACTTTTCACCGTATTCACGTTTAATTGCAAAATGTTTGCAGCTTGCTCATTTGTACAGTCATGTACATCACATAACAAAATAATTTGCTTTTCGATTGGTTTAATTTGTTCAAGTAGGTTGATTAATTTTAAATAAGCATCTTGTTCAACGATGATTTGCTCTGGTGTATTGAAATGCATTTGATCAATTTTGTCGGAAGTTACATACCGCTTCTCTTTTCGTGTACTGTCGATATATGTATAGTAAGCTACTTTAAAAAGCCAAGGTTTGATGTCTTGAATTTCTTGACCAAGAAGGGTAATATGCGCTTTTGTAAATGTGTCCTGAAGCAAATCCTCCGCTGCACTATGATTTTTCGTAAGTGAATATAAATAGCGATATATATCATTCATATAGGTGATATATATTGTTTCAAGTTCCATCTCTTCCCACCTTTCAACCTATCCTCGTATAAAGGTCACAAAAGGTTGCAAATAATTTAAAATTATTTTAAATGTTTACTTCAAAAAAGTGGTAATACAATAAAAAACGGCAAAAATCCAAACATAATAAATGGATTTTGCCGTTTTATCTATTTTAGTTATCAGTCCGTTTACTTAAAAACACCATTAATCCATGTTCCTGATAGTCCAATTCTCTGTATAGTAAAACTGTACCTCATACACTTCTTCAGCATTCATAAAAGACATAATTCATGCTGACCTATTTAAATGTGCAAGAAAATGCTACGTTATTCAAAAATATTAATTAAGATATTTACCTTGCTTTGGGAGAGCAATTTGTTCAAAATTATCTACAAGTTTTTTTAGTTCCCTTGCCAATTCTTTACCTTCCATTGGTAATCCATGACCTGTAATCGCCACAGAAGGTTTTAAAGCTTCTAATTTTTCAACAGATTTTCGAGCGGCTTGCCAATTCGTTGTTAGATATCTAGGGGGACCACTAATTTCCTTTGTCTGTGTAATAACTTTATAAAGAGATTCTTGTTTGACAGTCACAAATGCATCTCCAACAATAAGTACTTTATCCTTTTCACGATATAATGATATATGACCTGACGTATGCCCTGGGGTGTGAATCCATTGAAAATCTGGCATAAATGGGACACTACCATCTGATGGGATTGCTTGAATGTTTTCCCCTAAATTAATGGCTTCGTTTGGAAAAATAGGAGACATTTTTGCCACCAATCCGCTACTTACAGCAGGGTCAGCTACTGGATAGTCTTGTGTTCCAGTTAAATAGGGTATTTCCAAAGCATGAGCGTAGACAGGGATATTCCATCGTTTTATTAGTTCGATAATCCCTCCCACATGATCAAAATGACCATGTGTCAGAATAATCGCTTTAGGCTGAGCATTGGAGCCAAAGCGTTCCTCAACTACCGATATTATCTCCTCTGCACTTTTGGGCATTCCTGCATCAATGAGTACAAATTCTTTTGTATTTGGGTCACCATAAAGCACAATATTTACGATTTGAATAGTATATTGATATAAATCAGGCACTACTTCTATACCAACACCACTCCCAATAGAAGTTGCCGGAATAAATTTATAGTCTTCACCATACATTAAATCTTTGTCCATATTAACTCCTCTTTCTTTAGAGATAATGCCACAACCCTAGGTTTGTGGCATTATCTCTTATTTCTTTTGCTCTTTTTCTTTTTTATTTCGAGTTTTTTAGGATTCAATTCCCATCCAATTTCTCCTTGCTCTAATTCATTCTTTTCCTTTTCTTTTGTCAATTTATTCACCTTCAATAAGTTTTAACTTATCCTTCTAGTGATGTTCTATACTTTTAACTTTATTTTTCCCGATAAATATATAACGTATAATTTGACAATAAACAGCCAATATAAAACCTGCGTAGTGTCTCACTACTTAAAGAGCTGCAGTGATTCGATCGCTGTGGCTTCTTTCTGTGCTAGCCGTTAATACAATAAATATTCTAACAACTATTAATACCTCAAATAATTTTTTTAAAAGGGTATTTCATTTCTTTTTTCACTCATACTACCTTTGGTTAAATAAAGGTGAAAACCAGAAAAGGAAGTGAAAGTATGGGTATTCTTGGTGGAAATCCAAAAGATGAACCATTGCATTACGGTGAAGTTTTTAGTGTTTGGTCAAATTTAATTGCTGATTATGGTATGATTTCAGGCTATCAAACGTTTTATAATCACGCTGGGGATGAAGATCTTAAAAAAATTATTGAAGATATCATCGAAACATGTAGGGATGAAGTAAAGCAATTAGAAAAAATTCTAAAAACGAATGGTGTTGCTTTACCACCTGCTTCACCTGAACGACCTGTAGCAAGAATGGAAGATATCCCTGCTGGTGCTAAATTTAATGATACAGAAATTAGTGCTGCACTGTCAGTAGACCTAGCGGCTGGATTAGTTGCATGTAGTCAGGCAATGGGCACTTCCACTCGAGAGGATATTGCTTTAATGTATGGCCAGTTCCATACTGCAAAAGCTCTTATCGGTGCTAAACTACTGCGTCTTAACAAAAATAAAGGTTGGCTTGTACCACCACCATTACATGTGAATTATCCTGAAAAATAAACCTTATTTCCCCTAATCGAGGCATGTAAATTATTTACAAAGAAGAATTAATGAACCTCATTAAACCTGATAAACCGGATCAACAAGCAGCACGTGTATTGCAAGAAATATTAGATGGTCGTTAAGGTAAAATGAGAATCATGATGCAATTCACAGCTCTAATTTCAGGGGCAAAGAAACACAATATGGTGATTTACTTCGTGGCGTTTTCCATGTAGAACAAATGGTATGGACCAAGCTCCTTCAGAGAAGCGGTTAGACATGTATACCCATACCATGATATTGGGTGCACAATCATCTTTAGCTGTCGATGCTCTCTTGGGTGTATGCCAATATCCTAAGTGTAGAAAGTTTGTTGAAATGGGCTATCCTAATGCTCCATTTAACTTTTTGTTAGACTCAACACTGCAGGATTCCCAGTACCAGTTATGCCAAATGCACATAGTTCTGGCCTTAAAGATACGCATCATTAATTTATACACAATCTAAGCTGTAGCGTGCGACGACGTTACAGCTGTTTTTTTATGTATAAGTAACCATAAATGACACACACTATAATGAAGTGTATCGCACGCACTGATTATGGCTGTGGCGCTAGTTGACCGTCACAGCCTCCTTATAAGTGATGAGTTACACCATTATAACTTACATAAGAGGTGTTTCAGTTGACCACATTAGGAAAATTACTGTATTTTGCTTTCCTTGTAACCCTGTTTTTAATTACAATGATTTGGGATTATTTCAAAAACGATAATTGGGCATTGTTCGAAAATTTATTCTTTTCCTTTTGGGTAGCAAGTTTTATATTCATGGCATTGCTACTTAGAAGTAAAAAAGTCGAAACGGAAAAAGCTAAAAATAGAAGCTGATTGGAAAAAATATCCAATAAACTTGTAGCTCCAGGCGTTGGAAGCTAGCTTCAGTATGAAGTTGAAATTGTTCCTAATTAAAATGGCGGAATATATAGCGTTTATGGACGCATAGCTTCAGGAACTATCATTACTGCCGAACGGTTTGTAAATTCGGAATTAACACAGATTTTCTAAATGTTAGTTCATGCCGAAAAGCCTTATACTTCCCTATAGGGCTTTCCATTATTAGCTTTGTACCAGCTAGCTTCAGCATATTCTACTTGCTCCATGTATCCTCATGGGTAAAAAAGGTAATCCATAGTACCTTATACGATTATATCTAAACATTTATTAAAAAGAATAAGTGGATTGTCGCAAGAAATCCCATGGGATAAATGATAGCTCTTGAAAACGTATTTTTAAATTCGTTTCGAGGATGTCTTTCAAATAATAAGTGTAGGATTGTATGTATGATAAAGAATATATCAAGAACCCAAAAAGTTATTGTTTGATATGGACTGAATAGTAGGGAAAGAATAATGACATAAAGTAAAAGATGTATAACTATGAATACTTGATAAGCCTTTGAATCTTTCATATCTTTTAATACGATAAATAATCGCCACTCTGAGCGCCTTATCGCATCCATTTCATGCAAAAGAAATATAGAAAGGTTTAATAAAAAAAGGATTAGCAATAAATCAGGCATATAAAACCTCCTCCATCTTTATATACCCTATATTACTACAAAATTATTTTTCAAATTCCGAGTAAATCCTCCGAAATATGTCGATATCAAGTCGCAAAAATGTTGGAATGTAAGCTTGCATGTCACATTCTCCTTTTTATGATACAATTTACACATATTACATAAAGAGGTGATAGCGTGAAAGATAAAAAGGTGGTTTGCAAGTCCTGTGGTCATGATTCTTTTACGATTGGACAAGTTGGTGGCGATTTTAATCAAGGAAATATTAGACCTATTGATTCTGTCTTTTCAGTTGGGTCCCCGTTTATTGTTACCTTTTGTAAAGACTGCGGAGAAGTAGCCTCTATTAAAGTGGAAAAACCACAATATTTTAAATAACCTCTAGTTAAACGGGTCACTCCCTCCGTTTCAGTGACCCCTAAGCGTTTTATAGTTTTCTTCTATGAAATAAGCCACCTATCACGTGTGGTCTACTTAGATTCTGCTTTTGCTATTGATCGATTCCATCTAGTCACTTGATAGCCCTTTTAAGTAGCACACTGGCTAATGTTGCCCCTTGATCCTAAGCCACTTATTGTTACATTGTTCATCTTCTGTTCCCCATCTTTCAGTATGGTTACTTTAGTGTTCCACGCAAAATTCGGTTGTAGCGAGCTCTTTTCCATTTATAATTACGGCTAGCTTATGTTGGCCTGGGTAATGCTTGCGGGTTGTCAAGTCTTTAAAATGGTGACGCCGTGTATATTGGTGACCCTCTTTTTCGAAGATACGTTCCGTTATTTTAAATAGTTTTCTTGAAGTCGCTCCATTCGCTTTGACAAAATCTATCCCATATTCGATTCGGAGCTTCTGTGGTGCAGTAGAATTTGTCTGAACAGTAAATGCAAAATCAAGGGTTTGTCCAATCGACAACCTTTCTTTTCCTAGTGTTAACTCATGGACGGTTACGTCTGGAAAGCTGTCAAAGCCGAACAAGAAAAGTACCTCAGCATCTCCTTTTCGCAATAAACCACGACATCCATGCTTAATAATCCAATCGGTGATTGAACTTTCTCCGTGCCACTCACGTGCAAGCCGTTTCACTAGTTCGGGATGATCCTTGGAAATATCATTCAAATTATTAGCGACACTTTTCTGTACATAGACAGATGGATCCTGTTTGAGCAGGTTCAATATCGGTAAGATTGGTGACGGATCCAATTTGTAAATTTCCAATGCAGATGCCCAAGGTAGCCTAGGGCGACACCCCTCACTAGCCAATCGCCTGATATGAGGATTTGGATGACTCGCCCACTCTAACATTTGATCTATCATCTTTTGTGGGTCTTTTACAATAAAAGGCCGAACAGCAAACTCTGAGCTAGAAAATTCCGTAAACACCTCTAATCCATGAATGGAGGCTTGCCAATCATCTAGTCCATTTACTTCGACAAAATCAGGCAAAAATAAATATTCCACTCCCTTACATTTAGGTGCCATTTGTATCAATATAGATAATGCCTCACGATAGGATGTCGGTAAAGTTGTCCGTAAAGAAGTACTAATATGCCTAATACGTTGTTTGAATTTTTTCGTTTCCCATTCGTCGTCATAAATTAAATTCATGAACTTATGTGAATCAAAGGCAGGGTATTCACCCTGTAATATATTTATGAATTGATGAAAGAAATCGGTTGTATATTTACCCTCAAATGTGTCAGCCATGTCCATTCCCCTTTAGTTATAGTTCAATTCGTTTAAATTAGCCGGAACTAGAAGTCTTTGTGTAATCTCCCGTGAATCAATCATAGAGACAAAAATTTGAAATGCTGACATAGACTTCAGCTTCTCCATAGCACTTCGAGCACTATCCATATCACCCCAATATATGATGTCCGTCCATTGATTTTCATTGAATGTATGTAGCAAAGTGCGGCCCTCAAATCCTGATATTTCAAGCTTTAGTAACTCCGTAAGTGCCGCAGCCGCCTGACAAAAACGATGCTTGTCAATCCCCTCCTTCAGTTCAAATAAAACAACTTCCATTACATAGTTTTGTTTTTCTAGTTCCATTTTTTATCTCCTTTTGGCTTTTGATGATGAGGTCCATGTATCCTGTCATGATGTCAAAGCTTTATAAACATTGACTTCGAGTTTTACTATACGGGATAATGGTGACAACTATTGTCACTATTAATTTAGTTTTTTAGGAGGAGGAGCTTTCCATGCACAAGGCTCAAAGACTTATTCAGCTCATGATGAAGGTCAATGAACGTAAAAAGTTTACCATTCAGGAGATGGCTGAAGAATGTGGTGTTTCACGCCGAACAATGATTCGTGATTTAATGGAACTGAGTGAACTAGGTGTCCCGCTTTATTCCGAAGCTGGGCCTAATGGTGGTTATCGTGTTTTGCGTGAAAAAGTGCTACCACCTATCAGCTTTACCGAACACGAGGCAATTGCTTTGTTCTTTGCTTGCCAATCATTACATAATTACAAAGCTCTCCCCTTCAAAAATGAAGTAAATACTGCATTAGATAAATTTTTCTACTATTTATCAAGTGAGCTAAAGCAAAAGATTGAAAGTATGCAGCAACGTCTTCTTTTTTGGGTACCTCCTCATGAATTAGAGGTGCCCTTTTTAAAGGAATTATTGGATGCTGCACTTCAACAACAGGTCGTCACAATCTTGTATGAATCCGCTACTACTAAAAATAGAACGATTCAACCTCTTGGAATCTATACGATGAACGGGTTATGGTACTGTCAGGCTTATTGTTTCCTAGCAGAGGATTACCGAGTATTTCGAATAGATCGGGTGAAAGATTTTTCTTTTGCTGAAGATCAAAGTTTGAAATTAGATATGACGAATGAGCACATCAAGTCGTGGATTATACCAGCGCACGAAGAAAATATGTTCAATCTTGAGGTAGATTTAACCCCAGAAGGAGTAAGACGTTGTCAATCAGAACTATGGTTATCCCAATGGATAGAGCTTCGTGAGAACGGACATGGGAAGATACTCGCAACAGTGAACTCTTCCTTTACACCGTGGTTAGTCCATTTTTTTCTAGGCTTAGGCATGGAGGCTAATGTAAAACATCCTCCAATAGTACGAGAACAAATTAAAAGCAAATTACAGGAACTTATGAAGCAATACAATGAATGAAGAATAAAAACCAGGTTCTCAGAGCACCTGGTTTATCTTTGTTTGCCACAGCTTCAAATATTCATGTTCATTTTTCTACTTATCCCCCTCATTCCTATATGTTTATAAAATGCAATTGCATTGGTATTGAACTCCCAAACATTTGTTCTTAGCGATAAAAATATGACTGTTTTGATTGTCAGGCAAATCTTGAAAATAAGATTTAGGCATAACCGATTCAATACTTTTAAAAACAGCTAGCTCTTCCTTAACATGTTCCTCGTGCCCCTCACTCACAAGACTATTCACAGCATAATAATCCTTATTAGTAGCTGTATAAATAGAATCATCCCCCAAAATATCCCTTTTGATATATGGTAACCTAGGGCTCATTTCAAAAACCAATCATTTATCGAGATAACGGATGACGAGCTTTTCCACCTGTGTTTTCAATGCCTGATTAGCATAGCGGAGGACTACATCATTACCTGCCGTTGCAATTTGTACATCGCTAAAATATTCATCTACACGATGCCAGCCTACCACTCGTATATGTTGCTGGCTAAGCTGTCTTTTGAGATTAAAATAGTCTTGGCGCAAATCTTTTAATAATGCATCCATTAAGGGTACAAACACGATTTTCATTTTAAATTGTTCAGCAAATCGATAATCATGCTGTACTGACTTTACAGCTAATTCCAATAATAAATACTGGTGTACTAGCTGGCGTTGTTCAGCTTTAATCATAATAATCAGCTTCTAGTTGAGCTGATTGAATAAGATGGATAGGAACACGTTTTATTGTCAGTAGTGTTTCAAGTAACAGTTCGTTTGTCGATAGATTGATGGTATGAATGATTCCCGTCCAATGCATTACTTTTCCATCGCTCCAAACATTTAATTGAACGTCTTGCTGCTGCTGATAGGCTGTATCAATGGTTTGCTGTAACTCTTCCAGTTCCCATTCTGTCAGCTCTCTCGGTTGCGTTGTATAGACTTCTTTACATTCCCTTAGTAGGTCCAAATGCTCTGGCATCATCATAGACGCCCATTTTATATTACCTCTGTCTTTTATCATCCAATCACTCCTATGCCAAATGGCCGCCAACTAAGCGATCACGTTTGATGGCTGTCCCTGCCCCAGTAAATGAAACCGCTCGTAACAGCGCTGTTGCTCCAAACCTGTTGCGTATAGCATCCATCGTAGGTCCAATGAGCTGCCGTTGGGGCTTTCTTTCATCAAATAAATCCAACTGGATACTATGCTCCCTCTCAAGATTGGATATCCTTACCGTTAGCTGCCTTGCTGGTTCTCCCGCAAAGTACTCATCCAGCAATTCTATGCACGTTTTATACATAACAAGTGTTTCATTTGTTGGTGTATCAATCGTTTTAGATCGATGAAACCCTTTGGTCATCGCATTTCGGCTATATGAAAGACCCAGGCTGATTGTACGCCCAACAAAACCTGCATCTCTCGCTCGCTTCATGACATCTTCACACATTTCTAACAGCACTATCGATATTTCTTTTCGTGTATGATAATCTCTCATTAACATTTGACCCTTTCCAAAGCTTAATGCTCCATTAGTAATTAACGGTTCCCCTAGCTTTGATAAATCGATTCCCCATGCATGGTGATATAGCTGATTGCCCATAACACCAAATCGCTCTTCTAAGTCATTCAAATCTGCATTGGCTAATCCACCAACTGTTTGAATCCCCATCTTATTTAGGTTGACTTCCATTTGTTTGCCAATTCCCCACATTTCAGATAAGGGTCTTACTGGCCAAAGCTTTTTGGGAATATCATCATATGTCCATTGAGCAAAACCAGTTTTCTTCGCTTCAAGGTCCAATGCCAATTTAGCCATTAACATATTTGGGCCCAGACCAACAGCACTTGGTACATTATATTGATCCAGAATCGCAGCCTGTATTTCTCGAGCTGCCTGTTCAGGTGATCCCCAAAGCTTTTCAGTACCCGTTAAATCAACAAAGCTTTCGTCTACACTATAAACATGTATGGCATCCACAGGAACATAATTAGCAATGAGCTTAGTAATGGTCATGGACATCTGTATAAAAAAGGACATTTTAGGTTCAAATAATTGGATATCTGGATGCTTCGGAATTTCGTACCGTCTACTGCCAGTCTTGATTTTATATTTTTCTTTCATTAATGGTGATGCAGCAAGGACTACACTGCCGGGTTGGTCGAAATTAGCTACTACAGCGACAGGCGTTTCTAAAATATCGATTCCATGTAGCATGGCGATACAGCTAGCATAAAAGCACTTCATATCGATACACATAATAGGTCTATTCGGCATTTCTTCATAGTTCATACAACCTCACGCTCTTTTCGGAAAACAGGAGTAACAGCGAGAATATTTTGGATGATAAAGGAACGCTTTGCTTGCCTCGTAAAACAGAATGCTTGCAATGAATCACCAACAATTTTAATGACTCTTACACGTCTTTTTGTGACGGAGCCATTTTTGGCTATATACATAATGTCCACTAATTGATTGCGTTGCATAGCTTTAATCAGTTGCTCTCTCATCGTAGTTTCCTCCACTATCTCTCAAAATTTTTAAAATTGGCTAATCACTTTAATTTAATGTAACTTTAGTTTCCATTCCTACAACTGTGCGTACTGGTAACGGCTTCAGGGAACCTGACTTTATCCCATTTTACGAATAGATTTCTCTGCACTTATCCTATGTAAGAACATCTGTTTGTATACATATTAGAACAAACGTTTGCTTTTTGACAAGATTAAATTTTTGGAAACAAAAAAAAGGAAAAAATAAATAGATTCAAGTTTTCACATATACTTTAACTTGTACGACGGTACAGGATTATTAAGGTGAAAGTATTAATAAAATTGCAGAGAAATGTGGATATATAATAGAAGTTTGTCGTAGTGAGGTTACATTGGAAATAAAAAGGGAATCATATTTACTCAGTCCAAACGTGGAACATGATTCCCCCATTTCATTAGATAATTCGATTAAGCTGATTTCCGATTAGAAATAAAAAAAGCAGAAATGCTGCTTTATCAACATTTCTACCTACTCCAGATTCATTTAGAACCAATTTTTTATATTACTCTGCGAAGTTGCCCATAGCAATCGAGATTCTATTCCAGCTGTTGATTTGGTTAATGAGAATTACTAAATCGACATATTCCTTCTCTGTATAATAATTACGAACTCGTTTATATACATCATCAGGTACACGCATTTCAGACACTAAAGTAATGTGTTCAGTTAATTCTAAAGCGACCTTTTCTTCTTCTGAATAGAATGTGCACTCTCTCCAAGCACTTATACAGTATAGACGTTGTTCAGTTTCCCCCATTTTTTTGGCATCAGCCGTGTGCATGTTAATACAGAACGCACAACCATTAATTTGTGAAGCACGAATTTTAATGAGCTCACGAAGTTTTCTATCAATACTATTCTTTTTCGTGTATTTCTCCATTTCCATCATTATCTTCATTGCATCAGGTGCAATGTCATAATAATCGATACGTTGTTTCATGTTACACTCCTCCGATTCAATTAAATTCCTTGATTTTGATGATAATTTAGTAAATTTCATGCATATTCAACCATGCCATCCTTGAGCAGGAAGCATTTGAAAACCACTTGTTTCGATTAAATTTACTCACTATACGGTCTCCCCACAAGAAATCAAGGATGACAATAATCGACGATTAACTTAATCGTTGATTATTATTGTCTTTAATATAAGCCTGTTTTTAATTTTTGTCAAACTGATTTAATTTAGATGAAGTATTTTTAAGATATGATAATATACAAGATACATGTAAGTTTTTCTAAAGGGATTAGAAGTAGGTGATATGAATGAAATATAGCGTCATGGTAGAGTATGCATTACACAGTCTTGTCTATTTAATAGATGTGCCACCAGAGGAAAGTATCGGAATCAAGGATCTATCCGAATTTCAAGGACTATCCGAAACATATTTATCAAAAGTATTAGGTAAGCTATCTAAAGCAGGTATTGTCAGTTCAGTATCTGGTGTTAAAGGAGGATATAGGCTTAGTAAGAGGCCTGAAGATATTTCTTTTTGGGATGTTGTAAAGGCTGTAGAGGGTGAAAGTCCCATATTTCAATGTAAGAACATTAAAGCGAATTTTGCAAACAAAACTGGAAATTGTGATTCCTGTCCGTCAGCCACATCTGATTGCACCATTAATATAGTAATGTTAGAAGCTGAAGAACAGATGCGGAACTATTTACGAGGGAAAACAATTGCATGGTTAGAAGAAGAGCTTAATCGCACCTTGCCTAGTGAACGCATAGCAATGGCAAAGGAATTCTTCCACAAGAAAAATAGGTAACTCCCAAAAGTACAAATACCGAAACAAAGCACAGCCTCTTAGTGACTGTGCTTTGTTTTATTATTCATTATCGATTAAATCTTACAAGACGTTCAATTGGAAGTCGTGAAGAACCATAAGCAGGTGCCGCCGCTTCACCAATTGCTAATAATAAAATAGGTACTTCATTTGCAGGTAATTCCATGTATTCCGCAAATTTAGCTTTATCAAATCCGCCCATTGGAACTGTATCATAACCCATTTCTTTCGCCAATAGCATAATTTGCATGGACACTAAGCCAGCGTCAAAGTGGACGATATTTTCTAATGTTTTAGGCGAAGCTGAACTATACATTGTGAATGCGTCCTGTGCCAGTTTTTTGGCAATCTCTTCTGGCATATAACCTAACTCCACATTTTTTGCATAGATTTCCTCAGCATTTACATACATCTCAATATCGCCAATGACAGCAATAATAGAAGAGGCAGTTTCGATTTGCTCTTGATTGAATGAAAAGAAATTAATATTTTTTTGTATTTCCTTATCATCAATAACAATAAATCGCCATGGTTGCATATTGCTTGAAGAAGGAGCTGAAGTAGCGTCTTGTAGTAGCTGCATGATTGTTTCACGAGATATTTTAGTATTCGCATTGTATTTACGAACAGATTTACGTGCCTGCATAACTTGTTTTACTGTTGTAGTTGATAACATATGATTTCCCTCTTTTTCAAAAAATTTAAACTGCTTTAATTGTTACATTGATATTGCCCATTGTCGCTTTTGAATAAGGACATACAGTATGTGTTAGCTCTAATAATTGCTGTGCCTCTTCCAACTCTACCCCTTCAATATGACCTTCGATGTCCACAGCAAGTACATAATCAAAAGTAGCTTGCTCCATTAACTTAACGGTTACTTGAATCGTTGAGGCATGTTTAAGCTTTTTTTGGCGTTTAATTAAATCTAACGCACTATTAAAGCAGGCACTATAACCCGCAGCAAATAATTGTTCTGGATTTGTCACATTGTCTAATTTTGAACCTGGGGGTGCAATTTTTAAAGATAGTGATTGATCCTCTGCATAGGATGTACCACTACGCCCACCCTCATTAATCATAGTAGTTGAGTATAATTCTTTCATCATCAAAACTCCTTTTCTATATCCAATATTTTAAATTGTAAACAATTTAATTTTTACAAATTGAATTGTACACAATTTAATTGTGTTTGACAAGTAGGAATTTTATTTTTAATATAAATGTTAATAGAAGAACATGAAGAGGGGATTTTTATGCCTAATCATTTAGATAATCAACTATGCTTTCTTTTGTATGCCACATCAAAGGAAATCATTCGACACTATACATCATTATTAAAGCCATATGATTTAACATATACGGGTTATATTACCATTTTAGCATTGGAGGAAAACGAACAAATAACAGTGAAAGAATTAGGACAGCGTTTATTTTTAGATTCAGGTACATTAACACCATTACTAAAAAAATTAGAAGCAAAGGGATACATTTGTCGTGAACGTTCCAAAGATGATGAACGACAAATGCAAATCTATTTAACAGAGGAAGGTAATAAGGTTCGTCGAAAGCTACCTGAGGTATCACGTCAGGTCATGAAGCAATCTAATATTTCAGAACAGCAATTTATTCAATTGAAAAATGTTCTACAAGACATCATACACAATGATTGGGCCTTGAAAGACAAAAATTAAGCAAAGATCGTATCACCTAAAAATTTTGATTCATGCTAGTGGTAATAATTTTATACAGTCAACAGATAGAACCGTCATTGGACATTCCTTTCTTCCAACTACGGTTCTTTTCAATGGGCAGTTTGTTAAACACATTCACTCACTTATCTCCCCTCCCTTGATCGCGCAGTTCATATCCTAGCATTTGGTCCAAACAAATCATGGACAAAATCAAGTACTATAATGATAATAGGACGTTTTTTAAAGGAAGTTTTAAATGAAGAATAGATTTTCAATTGGAGAAATGGCAAAGCTACATAAAACCACCATAAAAACCCTTAGATATTATGATGAAATTGATTTATTAAAGCCTATGTACACAGATAAAAACAACGGTTATAGATACTATTCAACAGAACAATTTGAGCAATTAAATACTATACATTATTTAAAGGAATTAGGTTTTTCATTAAAGGAAATTAAAGGACATTTGGATCACCGAGATATCGACGACTTTTTGCATCTCTTAGAGGAACAGAAACGATTAACCGAGGAAAAAATCCAAGAACTAGAACGAATTAAACGAAGGTTCCAAGATCGAATTAAGGATATTAAATTAGCACGAGAGATAAAGGCATTGGGAGTCCCTTTCATCATGGAAAAACAAGAGAGAAGAATCGTACGATTAATGGAAAAAATCAGTTCTGAACCACAATTGGAAGTTTCTCTGAGACAGTTAGAGAATTTGTCCAATATGAATTCTTCTATATTTATTGGAGGCGTTGGCCTAACCGTAAGTAGTTGCCATCTATTGGATAACCAGTTTCATGAATACAACTCTATATTTATTGTAGTCGAGGAAGAGGATCGGCAAAGTCCTTTATTGACCACGCTACCCGCAGGAAAATATGCCTGTATTTATTTTAATGGCAATCATAGTCATTCTCCTGTACATTATAAATCCTTACTGAATTTTATTAAAGATCACGGTTTCCAAGTAATCGGAGATTCTATTGAAAGAACAATAATTGACCATTACATTTCAGGAAGTAAAGAAGATTACTTGACAGAAATACAAATACCAATAAAATGTTGACCCTCCCCTTACAGGAGGGTTTATTTTTTTACGTAAGAACAATTTTTAAAGGAGAATGAAAAATGTTAGGAACGATATTTAATACAATGATGATTATAGTCGGAAGCATCGTTGGAAGTATTTTTAAAAACGGGATAAAGGATGAATACCATCAAATCCTCATGCAGGCCATGGGATTAGCAGCGATGGGATTAGGTATAAATGCACTAGTTCAACATTTACCTGCCAGTAAATATCCGGTACTTTTTATTGTCAGTCTAGCTATAGGCGGATTATTAGGTCAAAAACTTAATTTAGAATCAAAATTTAATACGTTAGTGAATAAATACTCTAAGGGGAATTTAGCTGAAGGATTATCGACAGCGATCTTATTATTTTGTATTGGATCATTATCTATATTAGGTCCAATAGAGGCTGCATTAAAGAAAGATTATACCTATCTGCTTACGAACGGTATATTGGATGGAATTACTTCGATTGTTTTGGCCACTACATTCGGTATTGGGATAGCTATTTCAGGTATTGTATTATTTCTATGGCAAGGCTCCATTTACTTAATAGCTAGTTTAATGGAGAATTCCATCAATACTGATCTTCTAAATGAATTGACGATTATAGGAGGTATATTGATATTAGCGTCTGGTTTAAGTATTTTAGGTATAAAAAAATGCAATACCTTAAATCTTTTGCCATCATTAATAATCCCTATTATTGTGTTTTTGTTTATACATTAAAAAGCCATCAAAAAAACCATATGTCTAATTTGCTCAGGCACAAAACAATTGCGTGCTTGGGCTTTTCCGCTTTTCTTAAGAAATCTTCATAAATATTCTCTCTAATTATTAATAATTTCCATTTACACTATAAAAGTCGACATTACTAAGAATTCTCTCACCTGAGATGTAGCATTTGAAAATTATTATTTGATAAAGGAGTATCACACCTTGGGAATTGCAGAAATCATGAGCAATATTAAAATTTTGATGTTGCCAGTCATCCTAATTATTGGCTTTGAGTTTTTACTAATTGCACTTTATTACTTTTATTATCAAAGGCGACGAACAGATCGCCATAAACAAATCCCTGTAAAGAAGCTTCTTCTTGGCGCAATGTTTATCGGATATATTGTGTTTGTTTTAGAGCTAACAGTTATTGGTCGTGGCACTTCACATTACATGCAGATGAACCTACAACCATTCAGCGGTTATATAGACGCGTGGAAAAAATACTCTTTACGTGATCTCCAAAATTGTCTATTTAATATATTAATGTTTGTGCCATTAGGAATGTTCTTGCCTTTACTTATGGCTAAATGTAAAGAGTTTAAGTGGCTACTTCTAGTAGTTGTGGGGGCAACAGCCTCTATTGAAACATATCAAACACTTTCAGGAGCAGGGATTTTTGAGCTTGATGATTTAATCAATAACTCACTTGGGGGTATTATTGGCTATCAATTATACAAACTTGCAGTTTCTATTTCCAATCACAAAAAGGTCAAGGTGAAAAGTCTGATTGGAAACCTTGCTATCCCCCTATTGATGGGCTTAATTTTTATCGTTATGAGCATTGTCTACGCCCAACAAGAGTTTGGTCATTTAGCAATAAACGCTTATACAAAATCAAAAATGTCAGATGTTCATGTATCCACTTCATTGGAATTAAGCGCAGCATCAATTGTTGCTCCTGTCTTTAAGAAAAACGTTAAAAATGATGACGTAAAAGACCTGTTACAACAGAAATTAGGATTATTAGAGGTGAGTACATCTAATAACCAGGACAATGACGAGACTTTATTGGAAGATAAAAATGAGGTCCCCTATACATTGATTACAAATGATTCCGAGGGCCAATGGTGGTTAACCGAAAATAATTATACCCCAGAGCAAACTTCAGCTGTAGGGCAAGAAGATAAGGCGAAATCATTGATGGATGAACTTGCTTTACTACCTCAAGATGCAGAATTTGCTGTACAGGAGAATGGTGAATTTGAATGGACATTACCAGATCGCACCGATGTACATAAAGATTACTGGACTGGGGATGTTAGTCTTGGTCTTAAACCGGATGGTCACGTGTATTCATTAACCTACAGCCTTCATGAAAATCAATTTATACGGGAGGTAAACATACTATCCCCTACAGAGGTATATGAACGGATCAAGGAAGGCGATTTTCCTCAAATAAAGTATAATGCGCTCGTTCAGGAGGAAGACCTTATTATAAAAAAAGGAGACCATATAGAGATTGATTCAATTGAGCTTTCGTATATGTATGATACAAAAGGTTTCTATCAGCCCATATACAATGTTGCAGGAAAGTTCAACGGCAACGATTGGTTTACTTTAATTCAGGCAAGAAAGTAATAGCTCATTCCGAACATTTGGCTCCAATTAACGGACAACCGGGCTTTCCATTGTAATGGGCTCCGTATTTGAATGAATTATCCCCTAGAAAATAGACTGCTTCCTAAGAGTGGAGCATGTTAGGTTTGGTAGTATATTACCCAAATATTAAAAATGACAAAAGTCATCGAGAGTGAACTTCTCGATGACTTTTGTCTACAGTCTGAAAGAAAAGTTTAGGCCTTCTTTTCTTTCGGGTACCCAATGAGAATAGCTATCATACCACAAATACCAATAAGAATAGGATAGAACGAGTATGGTAAGATACTCACTGGCGATATTTTGGCAACGCTTGCGGCTACTAGGAATTGAGCTCCGTATGGGAGAAGACCTTGAACCGTACAGGAGAAAATATCTAAAATACTTGCGGATTTTTTCGGCTCAATCTCATACTGATCAGCAATATTTTTGGCAAGCGGCCCAGCAATTAAAATAGCAATTGTATTATTGGCCGTAGATAAATTAGTTAGGCCCACAAGACCAGCTATACCTAATTCAGCGCCCTTCTGCGATTTAATCCTGCGTGTTACAAGGCGGAGCAAAAAGTCAATTCCTCCATTAAATTTAATAACCTCCACCATTCCAGCTATTAATATAGCTAGAAAGGCGATTTCAAACATACCTTCCATTCCTTCGCCAATTTTTTGTATAAGGCTCATTAGGTGATAGCTGCCATCTGCTAAGCCAACTGCACCGGCGAGGACAATCCCTAATGCAAGAACGAGGAAAACATTCATTCCCGATAACGCTAAAATAATCACTAAAACATAGGGAACAATTTTTACCCAATTATAGCTTAAATGCTCTACTTGAGCTGTTCCACCGGATGTCATAAACCCTAAAATAATGCTCGTAACCATAGCTGCCGGCAATACAATCCAAAAATTGACCTTAAATTTGTCCTTCATTTGCGCTCCTTGTGAACGAACGGCAGTAATAGTAGTATCTGAAATAAAAGATAAATTATCACCAAACATTGAACCGCCTATAACCGCTGCTATCACTAAAGCAATAGATAGCTCAGTCTGATCGCTTATCCCAACTCCTATGGGCGCCAGTGCAACAATTGTCCCCACTGACGTACCCATGGATAGAGAGATAAAACAGGCAATGATGAATAAACCTACAACAAGCAAGTTTTGCGGAATAATTGATAATGCAAAGTTAACAGTGGAATCTACGGCCCCCATCCCCTTGGCTACCTCTGAAAATGCCCCTGCTAATAGAAAAATAATAACCATCAGCATGACATTTAAATTTCCAGCACCTTGGCAAAAAATATCAACCTTCCGTGAAAACGATTCTTTTCGATTCATCGCTAGAGCCACAGCTCCCGAAATGCTAATAGCTACAATAACAGGGAAGGCATAAAAATCACCCGTCATAACCCCTGAACCAATAAATAAAATTATAAAAACAACAAATGGGATTAGCGCCCATGGATTCTCTCTCCTCATTGTTTACCTCCCAAAAATTAAAAATCAGCCCTATTTTTGTTTGTTCACCATAAAAAAGGCCTCATCTTGAAATAACAAGAAGAGGCCTTATAGTTAAAACGCTCCTCTTATCTATCAAGGACATTGCTTGCTGGATTTGGCACAGTAACTTAATAGTTCCGCTGCCGAGATTTCATCGGGCCAGTCCCTCCATCTCTCTTGATAAGAAGAAAAATATTATATTATATTTTTGACACAATATTAAAATACTAAAATAAAACATCCATAATTGCAACATGTTTTTAATTAGAAAAAATTTCTTGGCACTATCTTTAAGGTCCAGAATTCAACTTTTTAGATTAATATGAAGCTTTGTATAGACACATATACCGAAAATATAAATGCGCCAACTAGAAAACAACCATATAATTTTCTCTCTCCCAAACTCTTTAATTCCTAATGTTAACATAAATAAACCTAGGAAAAGGATCATTAAGAAATTTAGGCGGTATTCATATGTAATAAGTCCATAAACGGAAAGCGTGATGCCTATCGTTGATAAAATAATTTGTACTGTTTTTAACAAAACGATTCCTCCCTTTTTGCTTAAACAAATACTGTCAGTTATCTAACTTTTTTTGAATAAATAAATTCTATGATAGGTGATATGACCAATGTAAACCCAACGACTAAGAACAAAGGATAATTTTTCATGTCATTTAAATTGGAGACACCCTCTGAAGCAAAAAAAATTAGACAAGCTAAAATCATTAAAACATACTATCCAATTTTAGCATTGTGTGCTTCAATATGCTTATCCAGTTCATCTTTATCTTCTTTAATATCGCTATGGTTACCCGAAGAAGAATAAGGAAATAAAGCTAATTATAATAGAACCTCCATCAATTATTCCGAAACGAATCCATCTGTAGAGGGTAAAACTAACAATGTACAAACATATACAATGACTAAAAGACCGATTAATTTTTTCGATTGATGCATCCTTTGTCTAACCTCTATAGTGACAACTATTACCATTTAAAAATTGATTTATAATTTTAAAAAATCCAACAATACCCATTTAAACAATCATTTGTAAAATTCGGTTCGCTCAAAAAATCTATCCCTTTATGGCAAAACGGGCCATGGGAATTTCAGCTCTCGCCTCTTTTTCACAACTAATGACATTCGATTAACAAAAAATAACTTGTTGGAAGTATGGCTACGTTTGTAAGATAAGGATAGCTTGCCTCATAAATTAATGTTCTTGAAATCTCAGATAAAAACAAAAACCAGATGCTCCTCATAGAAGAGCGCCTGGTTTTATTGTGAAAGTGAATCTTACTAATTTACTTAGTTTTGATTCGTATTAATACTACGCTAAGTTAAGGCGTTGAACAAGTTAAAATATTTTCCAATCTAATTTTTGGGGGAATTCTTGTTTTTTCGAGCATAGGATTTACTCATTGCTATGTAATTTTCTAAAGTTCATGATTTTCATAAAAGTAGAAAGCCAACAAAAAAGACTAGATGCCTACATAATTATGTAAGTTCTAGCCTTTTAAGTGAAAGTGAATCTTACTAATAATATTGCTTAGCTTTAGATTCAATTATGAATACGAAAAAACAGCTAAAAAGTTTCACTATTTGTCCTATTTTTTCGTATAAAATAGGATTGTCTGCACAAAAAGACCAGGAAATCACGGAATAAGTGAATCCTGGCCTTTTTGTGAAAAGTGAATGTTACTAGCTTGCTTTAGTTTTTGTATTCTACTAGTAAGGTAGACGGTTGACGTTGCGATAAGTTACATAAAATTTAAAAATATTTTAAGCTTTTACTTGAATAGCAAAATCCCGCTGCCCCACCTAGTAATAACGGAAAGTTATACCTCCCTTTTGACATTGTATAGCTGCCTTTTCCAGTGTCTTTGAATGGAGATGGTTGCTGTAAAAAGAGGTATGAAATTTCCCATTTGCAGTTGTAGCACATATATCATTCACCAGAAGTCTACGGTGCATTTCCACTTCCTCGGGATTGCTCCTTGCTGAGAATCTTTTCTTTTACATGAATCAACTTCATCCGACGACTTTGCAGAATGAAGTGGGTGCCAATTAAGACTCACAATTACGAGAAAAGTGACTCTTTTGAAACAAGGCTTTCAGTATAAAAAAACATTTTTTAGTCACTTAGGTGTCTCCTATTACTTAACGAAAGAACAACTGGCTAGCTTAATAGACCATCTTTTTGCCCTAGTTCTAGTAGGCAGTTCACTTGTCTTTGACTATGGTGATGAATCGTTATTTATGAAAAAAGGTATCTCTAACAGAGTAGAGAATATGGTGAAGATGGCGGCAGCTGGTGGTGAACCAATGAACTCATGCTATGAGGAAATGAAGAAGACGCTAGATCAATCAGGGCTACTCATCTATCTCTATCTGCAATTCAACAGCTTTATTTTCAACATCAAACTGATTATCTATCCGCTTTTGAAACAATCCATTATCTTCACATTGTTAAAAAGTAAAGTATAATCAAATCATTTTTAAAACAATTCTTAATTTTCTATCTATTTCCCAGGCAATTAACTATTTCGATATAATATTTATGTATATGATAGTAGTGTAAAGCTAATTAGCCTTACACCTCCTAGATTTGTTACTAGGGTCACTGTTATAAACAGTGACCCGCTTATGATTGGCAAACCCCTAAAGGATTTCCATCTAGATCATAGAAGGTGAAAAATTTTATTTGTCCTTCTCCTCCGATAGGATTTACTTTCACTTGTTGCTCTACTAGTGATTGGTAGGTATCTTCAATAGTTGAAGATAGGAAATTGAAGTATTTCCCTACCCCAAAATGATTATCTGGAAAATGTAATGGTTGATGATTCTCCGTTTTGACTAAGCATACGACCGTAACAGATTGTTCCCCTATTTTCATGACCGCTGCGTCTTCTTCAATATTTAAAAGCTTAAACCCAAGCTTTTCCTCATACCATTTAACTGATAATTGAGGGTCCTTTATCGGGATAAAAATGGCCTCTACTCCATTTAATAATGATCGCATCCCTTTTTTCCTCCTATTTAAAATGATGTATATACTTTTTTCTATTAATAGACGCTTTTGTCCTCTAAAAAAATTTCCCCCGTACTCCTCTTCTTGTTTATTTTCCCTATTATTTGCTTATCCTAATTAGTATCGGAAATGTCTTAGCCCTTTTCCTAGAGGAGGTGCCAATCATTAAACACACGGTGTCATTCTTTCTCCTACTTCTAACCGTTTTGTTGTTAACTGGATGTTGGAATAAGCGAGAGTTAAATGAATTAGCTATTGTCACTGCTGTTGGGGTCGATAAAACAGACGAATTTATAGAGCTATCCATTCAAATCGTTAACCCAAGTCAAATAGCGACGAAGAATTCAACAAGCTTTCAAGTCCCTGTTGTTACCTATCACGCAAAAGGGAAAACCTTATTCGAAGCTATTCGGAAATTAACAACGCAGACGCCAAGGAAACCCTATTATGCACATACTCAAGTTATTATTATTGGTGAAGAAATGGCTGAATATGGTATGAATAGTATTTTAGATTTATTTCAAAGGGACCCTGAGGGAAGAAGTGATTTTAATATTATTGTTGCCCATGAATCAACAGCGCAAGATATTTTAAGTATATTAACACCGTTAGAAGATATTCCTGCCAGTAAATTGTTAAAATCCTTAAAGGACTCTGAAGATGCATTGGGAACAACTGAATCAGTGATTTTAGACGATTTAATCAATTCTTTAGGGAGTATTGATCATAGTGCTGTTCTGCCCTCCATTCAAATACATGGAGATGCAGATGCAGGAAAGAGTAGCTCCAACATCGAAAAAATGGATAGTCCTGCTAATTTACAATACGGTGGACTTGCTGTTTTTAAAAACTATAAGCTTATAGGCTTCTTATCAGAGGAAGAAAGCAGAGGCTATAATTTCTTACACAACCATATAAAAGGTACCGTTCAAAAAGTCCCTTGTTCGGAAAAGGGGAAAATATCAGCGGAAGTTTTAAATTCTTCTACAAAAGTTACTGGCAGCTTTAAAAATGATAAACCCTCCATCCATGTACAGGTTGAACTTGAACAAAATATAGCGGAAATAAGTTGTCCATTGGATCTAACAAAGCCAGAAACTATTGATACTCTTAATAAAGAAACAAGCAAGTTAGTTCAAGCGAATTTAGAACAAACATTTCACACTATTCAAAAAACCTATCAGGTTGATATTTTAAAGTTTAGTGAGGTACTACATCGCGAAGACCATCAGGCATGGAAACGTATTAAAAAAGATTGGGCCACGCTTTACCCCAATCTCCCCGTGCATATTGAGGTAAAGGTGAAAACAAAAGGCATTGGTACAGCTAGAAAGCTAAAAGTAGGCTAGAGAATAAAAAATGACCAGCCTCTCCTTGAGAGTGCTGGTCATTACTAATTTTCGTATAGCTTCAAATGTAATGAATGAAGAATTTTCATCAGGCTGCTGATGAAATGTGTAATCACTTTGGGCGTTATTTTGCACTATAAATAAAATATAAAAAGTCCAATTTCTCATTATATAAATTGAGAAATTGAACTTTTGTAGTTACTTCAAAATAGCGTCTATTAAAGGAAAAACATTTTCGCTATGTGTGATCCATTAAAGTATCCCCGCAAGGCCAAGTTAGGATGAAAAACATTTAAGGGGTGTTATTGGTTTCGCTAAATGAAAGGCTTTCTAAACGATCAATCAATTGTCGGAGACCTGTTTCATCAGTGGCATAATGCCTGACATCCTCTCCCAATAGTTTGTCCGCCTGTTCTCTTGTAAACGTAAAGGTATTAACTATTCCATCGTTTTGGTGTGGGCTGTCAACAATCGAATAGGTTATAATATCGACGTTATCAATTATACTTAAGAGGAGAATGGAATTACGATAATAAATTTCATTATTTATTTCCCCCTTATCTATCCCGGGAACAGAATCATTCATTATATAATTGACAGTTACCTCATAAGGCTGAGCTGTTGTTTGAAGTGCCATCCCGTTCCATTCAAGACCTGTCGGTTCGGGCATTCCACTGAGAAGACCGCCTACCTTACTAGCGTTACCTACATAAAGAGTTTTGTTCTCCATTAGCTTTTCTAAATTATATCCAGAATATAATGACTGCAAGGGTCCCTGCTGCAAAGGCTTGGGATTGGCTGTACATCCTACAACTAAAGTTGCAATAACGAGTATATAAGCTGCAATCATCCTTTTAGAAGGTTGGCGGTAAGTAAGAATGTTTTGAATTCTTGCCTTCACATTGCTCTCTCCAAAAGCAATTGGACTACCGGTTAGTCCCCCCTTTTTACTAACAGAAAGTGTAAGCAATGAGGTTGAATAGCTTCCTTTAATCTGATGCCCCATTTTGTTAACAACACTTTCATCGCAGGACATCTCCATATCTTTACTCATAAGAGCATAAGATAACCACATTAGCGGATTAAACCAATGAATGATGAGGAGCATAAATGCAAAAGGTTTTATCAGATAATCACGTCTCATAATATGAATCTTCTCGTGTAGTAAAATGTAAGACAGCTCATGATCACTCATGCCGATTGGGATATATATTTTCGGTTTCAGGAAACCGCAAACAAAGGGTGTGTCAATCTGATCTGTCTCATATATATTATCCTTGACAAGTGTTGCCGTTCGGACCTTAACTAATATTTTCAAATACGACAGAATGCTAAAAAGCAAAAGAATGACTATACCTGTAATCCAAATTAAACTTCCAATCCACACGATGATTTGCATGGGGTTTGCGCTTGCCATCGGGGTAGCCACTGGATAGGATGAGTTTATAAAATAGCTTATCTCCTTAATTCCAATATCCACAACTGGATTTTTTTGCATCCCGATTTCTTGGGGTACAAATTCCATGAAACCTGTGCCAGTTTTCTTTTGGAAATCTACAAGACCTAATACACTTAAACTTGAGGTAAAACTAACAGGGGTGATCAGTCGGATGGCTACGGCTACCCATAGAATATAAGAAAATATTTTAGGAGCTCTTGTCAAAAGAAATCTCACCAAGATAACCGCAAGTGCAACAAAGCTTGCGGTTATGCTCATATTAAGGATTACTAGAAACAGGTTCATGATTTAGCTGCCTCCTCAATAATCCGTTTCAACTCTTCGGCTTCCTCATTAGAAATGCCCTTTCCACCTAGAAAAGCAGTTAGAAACTGCGGTAAGGATCCATTGAAGGACTTTTCAACAACCATCTGACTTTCGTATTTCTGTGCGTCCTCTTTTTTAACAATGGATGTGACCGTTGCTTCCTCATTTTTAAGGACTCCCCGTTTACATAACTTTCTTAAAACAGTATAAGTTGTTGATTTCTTCCAGCCAAGTACTGCTTGGCTTAGCTTTACAAGATCAGTAGAATTAATAGGTTCGTTATCCCAAATCAGGCATGTAAATTTATATTCGGCATCGAACAATTTATACGGCTCCATTCTGACCACCACCCTCCTGTTAAGTTTATTGAGATAAACCTCTTGTTGATTAGTTTATCGTAATAAACCCATATTGTCTATAAACTGAAGCGTTTAACTTTACTCCTTTTTATAATACGGAATTTTTATACCATGTAACGAAACTCATTGTAATGATGAAGGCTTTAATTGACAGTGGCACACCCATTAAAGATGTGCAAAATAACTCCTAAAGAAACATAGGTCCACTATAATGTAAAAATTAGCACAAATTATCAAGAAATATTTCCCTTTAAATAGTACGATGAGAATGAGAAAGGATGATCGTATGGATTATTTTGAAAGAATTCAAAACGCTATAGAATATATAGAGGATAACCTACAAGAAAAAATGTCGATCACAAATATTTCTTCGCAATCGTATTTTTCAGCCTTCCATTTTCAGCGACTGTTTCAGGCGATAACTGGATTTTCTGTACAGCAATATATTCGCAATAGAAGGCTTTCAGAAGCGGCCGTTCTATTAATAACAACCTCCCAATCTATACTCGAAATAGCGATTAGCTTTGAATACGGTTCTCAAGAAGCATTTACACGAGCATTTGTTCAGTACTTTGGGATAACACCGACTAAGTACAGAAAGAATACCTATTCTATTCCATTGCAAAATAAAATAAACTTTTTAGATTATAAAATAGATGGTGAACTTCCAATGCAAAAACCTACAATCGTACATTTAGGAAAAAAGTTAATCACCGGCTATGTCTATCCAACATCCTTACAAGATGAGAGGTATTATGAAGAAATCCCAGGCTTTTATCATGATTTTGGTCGTCAACAATATTATGACTGTATTGCACAAAAAGTGGCCCCTAATGTGGCATATGGAATCTCTACAAGCTTTCACGAGGATGGTCAGTTTTCCTTTATTGTTGGTGAGGAAGTCCAAGCATTTGAGGAGCGTGTTCAGCAAGGATTTACCCATTTAGAATTACCCGCTGGTCAATATGCAGAATTTATCTTGAATAGTAGTGCAGAAGGTATTCAGAATACAAGACGTTACATTTACGGGGTATGGTTGCCGAATTCCAATTATGATAGAGATATGGGTCCTGATTTTGAAATAACAGATGTCATGCAATCTATCTATCCATATAATCTGAAAATGAAAATTTACATTCCAATTAAAGGCTAAGAAAGGAGCCAAAAAAATGATGATTGAAAAGGTTTTTACTCAATTCCCTTTGCTACATACGACTAGTCTAACATTAAAGAAAATAGAAGCGTCTCATGTGGAAGATTTGTTTGCCATCTATGATAATAATAAGGTTTTCGAGTTTTGTGGTATTATTCCAAAACACAACCTTCAAACCGTTCAAAAAATGATTGGGCATTTCGAAAGAGACTTTAAGAAGAAAAGTAGAATAAAATGGGGTATTTTTGAAGCGTCCCATAGTAATAAATTAGTGGGTATTATTGAAGCTATGGACTTTAATCAGAAAGTAAATATGGTGACAATTGGATATTACTTAGCAGAAGATTTTTGGGGAAAAGGCATTGCTACGAAGGCAGTTGAAATGGTCGTGAATTATCTTATAGAGGAGGTTCAGGTAAATCGAATTCAAGCTGAAGTCATGCCATTAAATGAACCTTCGAAAAAAGTACTACTAAAGAATGGCTTTATCAATGAAGGTTTATTACGACAAGCAACATTATGGTCTGGCAAAGGCGTTGTTGATCTAGAAATATATGGACTACTGAAAGAAGATTATGTAAGTCATTCAAAAAACTAGACTCTATTTAGGAGTCTAGTTTTTTCTTTTAAATGACAGTTAGATGGACATATTACCAGCTCAAGATAGCTCTTTTACATAGATTAGAAATAGAAGATTGGCGCAGGAATTAACATTCAAACCATAAAGGAGCGTTTCAAGAATGGATGAAAATCGATATTTAACAAGATTGGATAGAGATTTAGATAATTATCATAAATTTTCTAAATGCTATTGTGAATCGAAGAACTATTGCACAGGTCACTATTACGGCATAGATGAAATGGCTGAAGATGATTCTTATCGCATCAAGTATTATAATAGTTCTCAAGACAGAAAAAAACAGTTGGAAAACCACATAAGAAGCAAGGATAAAAAACATTGTGAAGGCTGTGTTTGTAGTCAATTAGAACGTTTGGACCCAGGGACATTAGTAGATATCTATCTTTCTGATGGCCATTGTTTTTGTGGTATTTACTTTCTCTATCTCGATCCACATAGCTGCTGTGCGTATTTCCTTCAAATCGATGACACCGCTAAACCGGTAATTATTGACTGCCAGCAAGTGAATGCCCTAAGCAAAACTAATACAGGTAGCTAATGCATGGGCTCTTCCCTTTTGGAAGCAGCCTTTTTGTCTGATGATTCGTCATGAGTTTTCCCTACTTGTATTCGATAGTCATCCCGGACGAGAGTACGTCTACAACGAATAGTCAAAATCACCTACCTAACCAGAGGGAATAGGCGACGAAAACTCAAACAAGATTTTTGAAAGATTTTCATCGTTAATGGCTCCCTCTTTCTACATAAGAAAGAGCAGTAGGATAACATATAAATGTTACCCACTGCTCTAAGTTTTAAAAAATTACCCTTCGTTTATCCAATTAATGAGCTGTTTATCAAAAAACTCGGGCTCTTCAAACATAGGGTTATGACCACTTTTTTCAAATATAACTTTCTTTACTTGAGAAGTATCATCTATCGCGTCCCATAGTGAAACAGGGGCAACTAAAAAATCATACATCCCTAGTCCGACAAAAACGGGTTTGCTAAATGATCGAGTTAGGTGTAAAAGATCCTGCTCAGCAAAGGCTTTTCCCCAAAGATAATCGATCACTTCCATATTCGTATAAACGCCTTCCCACATGGCAGTAGCATTGTACGAATAATCATAGAAACTATGTGCACCCATACGAATACACATATGAACAAAACGTCGTTCCGGTTCCTTCTTTAGATCTTGCGCTAAGAAAGCAATCTCCCGTTCAAATTGTTTTTTTCGCGCAATACTGGCAGTGGCTTCAAAATAGGACAGACTTTGCTGTTGTCTTTCTTGGCTATTCGTTGTAGCTGTATTTAATAGAATCACCTTCCGAACATGTTGAGGGTATGTGTTGGCATACGCCATCGCCATAAATGCATGACCTGAGTGCCCTAAAATAATGAAATGCTCTAACTTTAACAATTGTCGGGCTTGTTCAATATCGTCGACTATTTTCTCCAAGGTATAATCTTCTTGTTTTAAACGACGAGGAGGCTTCACAAATCCACGATGATCTAAAAAAATAAGCTGAAAATGCTGGGAAAGGTTTTCTGAGAACAGTCGTGGATAATATACACTGCTCCCTACGACTAAAATAGGCTCACCCTGCCCTTTTATATAATAATGTAATTCAAATCCATCACAAATAATCTTTTGTTCACTTTTCATTTTTTTTCCTCTTTTCTTATTAATCTATCACTCCCTTTCCTCTTTGCATTCCCGTGTCTTTTCCATCGAACGCTCCAGCATTCTATTCACCTCATGTATTTTTCTTTCACACAAACAATACCATTACTACTGGTTTCTAGCAAATTATTGATTATATAATGAAGGAAGCATCTACTAAAGGGTGGGAGGAAATGAAAGAAAGTCTATTAGAACGTTTGAAGGTATTTCTACTCAATATGGAACACCACACATTATTAGGCGAACCAGCTAGTGAAGAGGAAACTATCTGTGCTCAACAGATGCTCAGTGTACAATTCCATAAGGATTACGTGCAGTTCATTAAAATGTTTGGGGGAGCCTATGCAGGATTAGCAATTCATGCTTTTTCTAATGGTTCCAGTATAGGAAATGAAACAGTCATCGATTTAGCGCTGGCATTTCGTCAACAATTCAGTGATGTCCTTTCTCCAAATAGCCTGGACACTAGCTATGTCATTTCAATGGATGGTGGAGGGAATCCCATTTTTATGGACTCATCTGGAAAGTTTTTCTTTTGTGATCATGGTACAATCCTATTATTAGCTGATTCTTTCGAGCAGCTGATCGAAGAAAATTTTTTTGAATGATAACCTATTTAATGCAATACATTACAAACAAGGGGATTAATAATGGATAAACAATTAGAGCAAGTACTAACATTGAGAGAGAATGGCCAGCTGGAGGAAGCCAACCAATTAATGGTGAAGTTGGTCAATGAAAAACCTGAAAGTGCTTATTACCAATTTCAATGTGCCTGGACCTACGATTCTTTAGGACAAGAAAAAGAAGCTGTTCCCCACTATGAAAAAGCCATTCAATTAGGATTAGAACCGGATATTCTATTGGATGCCTATCTAGGTTTAGGTAGCACGTATCGGACATTGGGGCTGTACGAACAAGCAAAACGGACATTGGAACAAGCGATCCACGAATTTCCTGAAGCAGAGCATGTCAAGGTTTTTTATGCTATGACACTTTATAATCTTGGTGAACATGCAAAATCTATGGAAACATTATTAAATACTTTAGTCATCACAACCAACCATCAAGGTATTATAGATTACAAAAAAGCTATTCATTATTACAGCAACAAGCTCGATCAAACATGGTCTTAACAAAAAAACAGGCTTCTATGAAAAGCCTGTTTTTAGCGTTATTTTGCGACATTTTGTGTTTTTAATGTTGAAAAAAAGATCAGTGTTAGTATGCCACTAAAGAAAAATAAATAGCTCAACGGGATTAAAAAGAAGTTCTTCTCCACAATTACTCCGTTTGTCAGTACCTCATCCCCAATAATTCCTTTTATAAATAAGCATAAAACACCTACCATCACAGGAATGGTAGCTAAAAAATATTTCTTCATCATGTCTTCCTCCAAATAATTTAATTATTGTATGTGATTGTTATCAAACATATTTTTTGATTTGCTATAGTTATAATACTTATCATCACATCTTAAGTCAATATTTTTTTATTGAAAAACAATAAATTGTTATTGTTTTTATTCCCTACTCATTCTTTCGCAAAAAGATAGAATATATGATAAAATAAGAACATACATTCCACCTCTCTTAAATTATTTTTACGTGTGTACGTTTTGTTAGTTGAGTAATTTTTGTGCGAGTGATACTTACTAACAATATTATAATGTCGGATAATCTGTTAAAAGATTTTTAAAAAAACAGCTACTCCAATAAAAAAAGTAACTGTTTTTCCAACGATTAAATAGAAGCCGAAGCTTGTTGTATTAAGGCAGCGACCATTTTATCCATTTGAGCGAAGCGATCATCCTGTGTTTGCCCTTTGGCATAGCGATAATAGATTTGCTGACAAATGACGGCTAATTTGAAATAAGCGAATGTACAATAATACTGAATGTCTGAAATATCTCTCCCACTTTTTTCAGCATAACGTTCCATAAATTGCTGACGAGAATAAAATCCTGGCAAAACCGTAACGGGTGGGTCGCCTAGTGCATGTAATAGCATTATTGGATCATCCGCTTGCATCCAATAACTCATCGCGACACCTACATCAGCTAGTGGATCCCCTACTGTGGTCATTTCCCAATCAAATAAACCAATCATGTCGGAATAGTCCTCAGAGAACATAGCATTATTCAATTTATAGTCATAATGAATAATGGTTGCCTCCTTATTAAGAGGAATATGTTTTTTTAACCAGTCTGTCAAAGCTTTTACTTCAGCATACTCTGCTGTTTTAGCTTTTTCATAGCGCTCGATCCAACCATGTACCTGTCGTTCCATAAATCCGTCAGGCTTCACCATATCTTTTAGCGGCGTGTCTTCATATGGAATTGCATGAAGTGCTACTAATGAGTCAACCATCTTTTCAGACAGCTGACGGGCTAGTTCCTCAGTCGGTTTTATTCCTTTTGGAAAATAGGTGTCGAGGACGATACCTTTTTTGCGCTCCATTAAAAAAAAATCGCTACCAATGATGTCTCGGTCCTCAATATAAACATAAGGTTTTGGAACCGCAGGTAAAAATGGATGCAATGCCGATAAAATTGTAAATTCCCGCTGCATATCGTGGGCCTTCTTAGCAACTGGGCCAAGTGGCGGTCTACGAAGGACCACTTCAAAATCAGCTATTTTCAAGCAATATGTTAAATTGGAATGACCAGCACTAAATTGTGAAATTTCCAATTGACCCTGTGGTAGTTCAGAAAAATGGCTTTCTAAAAAAGCGTGCAATTTGACTGCATCTAGTCGTTCACTTGACCTTACTTGCATTGTATCCATCTTATCCCTCCCTTAAATAATGGCACTCATGCCCCCATCAACAACAACGACGTCCCCTGTCACATAATCTGATGCCGCTGATGCTAGAAATAACGCCACACCCTTTAAATCATTTTCGGAGCCAAGTCTTTTTAAAGGTGTAGCACCCATCAAATAATCTTGACCTCGTTCAATTAATACATTGGACATTTTGGTTGGAAAAAAACCCGGTGCAATGGCATTGACATGTACACCATAAGGTCCCCATTTGACAGCTAAATCCTTCGTTAATGTTATAACAGCACCTTTGCTTGCATTATAGGCAACGGTATCCATAAACGCAGGTAGAGTACCACCAAGCCCTGCGATGGAAGCAATATTAATAATTTTCCCGGTTTTCTGCTCTACCATCCTTTTGCCTACTGCTTGGCTCATTAGAAATGTTCCATTCACATTGACATCAAATACTTTTTGCCAGGCTTCATAAGGCATATCGATAGCAGGAGTTCCCCATGAGGCACCACTGTTATTGACTAAAATATCAATTTTACCGAACGTAGTCATCGTTTGCGCCACAACATTTGCAATATCCTCTGGTTTTGTCACATCACAGGCTAACGCTAATGTTTGAACCCCTAACTTTTCAAGAGCTGTCGCAACCTCCTCACAGGCTTCCACTTTTCGCGAGCATAAGACAACATTGGCTCCAGCCTCTGCAAAGCCTTGGGCAATTTGCGCACCGAGTCCTCGTCCCCCTCCTGTCACAATGGCTGTTTTCCCCTGTAAGCTAAATAATTCCAATACAGTCATTTCACCAGCTCCTTATGTTTATTCGCATGCTTTTTTAACTCTAGTTTGGCAACTGTATTACGATGTACTTCATCTGGTCCATCTGCTAATCGTAATGTTCGAGAGTTTGCCCACTGTGCAGCAAGTATTGTATCAGGCCCTACACCAGCAGCTCCAAATGCTTGAATCGCTCTGTCTATAACTCTCAATGCCATATTCGGTGCAACAACCTTAATCATGGCAATTTCTGCTTTTGCCTCTTTATTGCCCACCGTGTCCATCATATAAGCAGCCTTTAAAGTCAAAAGTCTTGCTTGCTCAATATCAATACGGGACTCAGCAATTCGTTCACGCATCACTCCTTGATCTGCTAGAGGTCTGTGAAATGCATGACGCTCCTGTACACGAACACACATTTCCTCTAATGCCCGTTCCGCTGCGCCAATAAGACGCATGCAATGATGAATTCTTCCTGGGCCTAAGCGACCTTGAGCAATGGCAAAGCCTTTTCCCTCTCCCCATAAAATATGGTCTATGGGTACGCGTACATTCGTAAAGGTAACCTCTCCATGTCCCTCTGGTGCATGATCATAGCCAAAAGCCGTTAACATGCGCTCCACTTTTACTCCTGGCGTATCCATTGGTACTAGAATCATAGATTGTTGCTCATGAATAGGGGCTGTTGAATCTTTATGTTTACCCATAAAAATAGCTACTTTACAGCGTGGGTCACCAGCACCTGTTGTCCACCATTTATGACCATTTAAAATATATTCATCACCATCTCGTTCAATACTTGCCTCAATATTCGTGGCATCACTCGATGCAACTGCAGGTTCAGTCATCGCAAAGCAGGATCGGATTTCCCCATGTAATAACGGTTCAAGCCACTGCTTTTTTTGTTGTGTGGAACCATAGCGAACTAGTACCTCCATATTACCTGTATCTGGTGCATTACAATTAAACACTTCTGGTGCCAATAGTGAACGTCCCATAATTTCACATAATGGAGCGTACTCTAGATTGGTTAAACCCGCTCCGTATTCACTATCTGGTAAAAATAAATTCCATAAACCTGCCTCCTGCGCTTTCTGCTTTAGCTCATCCATAATGGGTGGAATCGCTCCCCAACGATCCTCCATCGCCTCGATTTGTGCAGCATAAACGGCCTCATTCGGATAGATGTATTGCTCCATAAAATTCGTCAGCTTGTCCTGTAACTTCACAACTTTTTCACTATAGGAAAAATTCATTGGAAGAAACCCCCTTTGCTTGAACTCCGAAAAAATGAATGATTGTTCATTTTATTCTTACATTAAATGTTACCGCTATTTTTCTAGTAAATCAATTCCATTTCATGAATTTTCTAATTAAAAGGAAAATTTCATGTATATAGCAATTGGATTAGTTTACATTGTTTTCGTTTCAAAAAATTGCAGTACATCTTTCAGTAATTGACGGATAGCAAATGGTAAATGGCGATTTTTTAAGTACACCAAATAAACATTCCGACATAGATTCGCTCCTTCAATTTCCTTTTTAACAATGGTTTTAGCTGTCGGGCCTTGTAAATAGTTTTCTGGTAAGATGGTTATCCCTAAATTTTCTCTGACAAGAGATACAGCCGTTTCAAAGCGTTCAATTTCAAATTGAATATCAATGCTCTTCCCTGCTTGTTCAAAAGTATTCAAAATATCACGTCTTGTTTGAAATCCTTCTGTACTTATAATAAAAGGCTCTGCACTAATATCTGAAATCGATAAAGTCTCTTTCTTCGCTAATGGATGATGTAGGGGTAAAACAGCTACTAAACGCTCCTCATATAAGGTCTTAACTTCAAGCTCAGGATCATCCATCAGCTGATTGGTAATAATTAAATGCGTTTTATAGCTTTTCAAGGATTTTTTCACACGCTTACTGCCTAAAATATCCACTAAATGGATCATCATTTGCGGATAGTCTTTTTTATAGTTGGCAATTACTTTAGGGAGCCAATGCTTGATTGATTCCATCACACCAATCGTAATTTCACTCGTGCCATGTACAACGACTTCATCCATTTCTTTTTTTAGCACTTCCATATTTTTCACAATAACTTTTGCACGTTCAAATAGCACCTCACCAGCTCCCGTCAACTGCAGATTCCTAGTATTTCTGTCTAATAAGGGGGAGCCAATCTCATGTTCTAATTTTTTGATGGCATTACTTAAGGAAGGCTGCGAAATATGCAGTCTTTCTGCGGCTTTCGAGAAATTCATATGCTCTGAAACAGCGATAAAATATTGTAGTTGTTTAATATCCAATACGGTGATCCTCCCTCATTTATAGTTTAAAGCTATAGATTGATATTAATTATATATTAGTAATTATAATTATGTGAATATATAATGAATTACAACAATATTTTTTCTACAATAATATTTGCAATGGGGATGATAAGATTATGTACACAATGACAGATCAAAAACAATGGAAAGGCCGTATAGATTCTACAACAAATAGAAGCAGTTTCCGTTTACATCAACAAGTCAAACGAATCGCGATGAATGATGTAAGCGCTTCAGATAAGAAAGATGCTGCAATAATTGGCTTTATTTGCGATGAGGGTGTACGTCGAAATCAAGGTCGAGTAGGAGCAGCAAATGGACCAAACGCACTACGTGAAGGACTATCTAGTTTACCGTGGACGTTTGAGGAGGAGCAACAAATCATTGATGTAGGGAACATCATTTGTCTCAATCACGCACTAGAGGAGGCACAGCGAGAGCTTGGTGATGTTGTTAGCACTCTCCTACAAAAGAAATTACAATGTGTTGTGCTGGGTGGTGGTCACGAAACACTGTACGGTCATTATTTAGGTGTTCGTGCGGCATTACCAAAGGACGCAAAAATCGGCATTATCAATATCGATGCTCATTTTGATTTACGACCATATGACGAGCAGCCTTCTTCTGGTACAATGTTCCGTCAAATTTTAGAGCAAGATCCACATGTCGATTATTTTGTTGTTGGCATACAACGCTATGGCAATACAAAAGAGCTATTCGAAAAAGCAGATGAGCTACAAGTGAAGTATGTAATAGAAGATGACATGACATCAGCGGCCAATATTCAGCCGTTAATGGATGATTTACAGCATTATATGGATCAACACGATTATGTGCTTTTAACATTATGTATGGATGTTTTAAACGCAGCAGCAGCACCAGGCGTAAGTGCACCTTCACCGTTTGGACTTGAACCGACAACTGTGCGTACGATTCTTCAAAAAGTGACTTCGCATCCACATACACACTCTTTTGATATTTGCGAGGTTAATCCATCATTAGATGAAAACGGACGAACGGTTAAATTAGGTGCCTATTTTGTCTATGAAGCACTGAACAACTTACTTGGGGGGCAAGGTTTATGATCGAAATTAATCAAATTACAACGGTGTTTCTAGCCGTAGCACTCTTTGCATTAGGCGGCTTTCTCATTAATAAAATTGGTTTTTTAAAACGATTTTGTATTCCAGCACCAGTGGTCGGTGGCTTACTGTTTGCTGCACTAGCGACCATTTTAAAGACTACTGGAACTTTAGAAATTTCACTGGATACATCATTACAAAGCTTGTTTATGATCACGTTTTTCACAACCATCGGCTTAGGAGCAAGCTTTAAGCTTGTTAAGCTTGGCGGAAAATTACTTATTATATACTGGCTAGCGTGTGGCTTCCTTGCCCTCATGCAAAATGTAATTGGTGTTTCTCTGGCATCATTAATGGGGATTCATCCTCTGATTGGTATGATGGCTGGTGCCGTGTCTATGGAAGGCGGTCATGGTGCCGCAGCTGCATTTGGACAAACATTAGAAGATTTAGGCATTTCCTCAGCGATGACAATTGGTGCCGCAGCTGCAACTTGTGGTTTAGTGGCTGGTGGTTTAATTGGTGGTCCAATCGTTAAATATTTAGTTGGAAAATACAATTTAACACCCGATGAACAAGAAGCTGAAGAAATCGAATATGAAAATAAACATGAACAAATTACATCTGATTCATTCTTTACTCAAGTTTTATTAATTACGTTCTGTATGGCTGTCGGTACTTATGTTGGAACATTATTCTCAGAAGCGACAGGCTTCGTTCTGCCAGGCTATGTAGGGGCTATGTTTGTAGCTGTCTTAGTCCGCAATATTATGGACAAATTTAAACCTGAAGCAATCAATATGAAGAGTATCTCATTAATTGGCGATGTGACATTAGGTGTTTTCCTTTCAATGGCACTGATGAGTATTAAATTATGGGAAATTGCTGATTTAGCGCTTCCATTATTTATCATCGTCTTTGCGCAAGTATTCTTTATTGTTGTATTCAGTACCTTCGTCTTGTTTAAATTACTCGGCAAAAACTACGATGCGGCCGTGATGGTTGCCGGTTTCGCAGGGCATGGACTAGGCGCAACGCCGAATGCCATGGCCAATATGTCAGCCGTTGTCTCACGCTTCGGTCCTTCTAAAAAAGCATTTCTCGTTGTACCAATTGTAGGCGCCTTTTTAATCGACGTGTTTGGTATTCCTATTATTATTACAACTATTAATTTATTTAAATAAATAAAAGCCGTGCTTTGTCTCTAAAAGACTAGTACGGCTTTTTCCATTATGGTAAGGTCACTACTCCAGTTCCACTCAAAATTCATTGAAAGAATTCACCCAACAAAAAAATCTAAATCCTGAAAAATGATCGGATTTAGATTTTAGATCGTATATTATTGTAAAATTTCACTAACAGTAACAAACTCATAGCCTTGCTTTTGTAAATAAAGAAGGACATTATCTAAACCATTGGCAGTCGTTTGATGGATATCATGCATTAAAATAATACTGCCATCTTTTACAGATGCTTTCACATACGCTAAAATTTTATCTGGATTATGATGCTTCCAATCAAGCGTATCAATGGACCACAAGATTGAAGGAATTGTCATTACCGAACAAACTTGTTCATTTGTCGCCCCATATGGTGGACGGAAAACAGTTGGATACTGACCAATCGCTGCATAGATGGCATTGCTTGTGCCATTTACTTCTTGTCTGACACCCGAGATAGATAAAGCAGTTAATTTTTTATGGTTTGATGTATGATTGCCAATTTCATGCCCAGCGTCATAGATTTGCTTGACGATTGTAGCGTTTTTTGGAACATTTCTCCCAACCATAAAAAATGTTGCCTTTGCATCGTATTTTTGTAAAGTAGCTAATATTTGCGGTGTTACTTTGGCGTCTGGCCCATCATCAAAGGTTAAAGCTACACGTTTTTTTGAACCCTTTGGTGCTGGCACACCTTTATTATAAACTTTATTATTAGTAAGCTGGATATTGGCTAATTCAGAAGCTTTGACATACCCTTTTTGGTCGCCCGCTTCTACATAAGCCCAGCCCGCAAGCGTTATGTAATGCTGTACAGTCAACTTATTTGACAACGTTCCTAAAACTTCTCCACTTGGACTAGCCGTCAAGCGTAAAACAGCACCATTTGGAGCATAGATTTGCTTCTTTGTTGGTACAGGTTTCTTGAGAGCATTTGTTGCTACATAGCCTATATCTTCACCGTATTGGGCGAAAGACCAGCCTCCCGGTGCTGTGCCATATACATATACCATACGTCCTTCGTATAGTTGACCAACATGCCGAGCATTTTGACTTGGCTCCGTAAATAAAGAAGTGCCACCCTTCTGAATGACTAAATATCCCTCCGATTTTACCTTAACTAAAACGTCGGTTGTCACATAGCCGGCCTGTTCGGGCGTTTGAATATGTGTCCACCCTTTACTTGCTTGGGTTACTTGGATGAAGCTGCCCTTCACCACTTCTCCGATTGGCGTGCTATTTATGGATGGCTCCTCGAAAATAACCGCATCTTTATTAACCTTTTGTATCTTTACTGATCCTTCAGCACTTGCTGTCAGCTGCCCCATCATTAAGCCTAGTAAAAACGTCAAACAAAAAGCATAAGCATAAGGTAAAAATTTTTTCATTATTTACACCGCCCTTGATGTCTTTCCATGTCTGTAAAATTGCTAAGATTTAACTTTCATTATAGAGTAATCGTCTATACCAGAAAATAGTTATAATCAACTAGATTCCAAATTCAAGTTTTTTAGAAAGTCATGGATACAGTACTCCTACCCTATTTTCTATAAAACTATGCATCCATCATGTTGATTTCTGCACCAACATTTCTTGCTTCAAGTGATTCCCAATATTAGAAGCGTTTTAACAATACGAACAACGTATGCCATGCTGTAAGCATAAAATTTATGGTGCTACTAATTCAACCTTTATTCTATCAGGGTCCTCAAAATATACAGCGTAATGCTCTTCTCCCCCTCCAAAAGGATGCTTATTGGCATAAAGAATAGTAACACCCCTTTCTCTTAGTTTCTTTGTCATATCATCCACCTGTTGACGGGAACTTGCATGGAACGCTAAATGATTTAAACCTACACGACTTCGATGATAAGCGATATCCATAAACCTTTCTTTCGTTTGGACAAAAACAATATAGGTGTCGTCTATTTTCCAGCTCCGACCACTTTCCCATTCCTGAAAAGGTTGATAACCTAATTCCTCTAAAAACCATCCCCAAAAATGAATAGTGTTGTGCAAATTAGAAACATTTATTTCTATATGGTGAATAAGTCCTTGTGACAAATGGATAAGCTCCTTTTCAACAAATTTTTTACCTATTCATTTATTTATCCATTCATATTGAATATCCGGTAAATTCTCTTCATTTTTATACCCTCTTCCAATAATAGTAAATCCATTCTTTTCATAAAACCGTTGTGCGTTTTTATTTACTTCAAACGTAAATAGTGTTAATCTCCCATTCGACTGTTTTTTTACTTTGTCTAGTAATGTTTGGCCTACCCCTAATCCTTGATAATCAATATGAATATATAGCTGACTAATTTCACTTTCATTATAAGCAATTATTCCAATGACTTGATTATCCATTAGCGCTATATCTATTTGAAATTCTTCAAGTAATATATGGTTTAAAAAATAAATATGGCTTTCCATGCTATGCCTTTCTTCCTGGCCAATAGCCTGCTTCTTGCTGTCTCGCCACATCATCACGGTTTGTTCCGCATATGTGGGGTTATACGGGATAATTTTAAATGGGTGTTGGTTCACTATTCCTCTACCTCCATGGTATTTGGCAACTGTTATTTATTTATTTCTTTCATTCCCTCACAAACATTTATAGTTTAACATAAATAACCAACCATTATAGAGCATCGTAGGCTGTCAAAGCATCTTCGATATGCGGGGGTGGTGTCCAAGCATAGCCTGGAGCATTTGTCGTAATAAACAGAAATTTTCGCCCATCTTTTTCCATTAAAGATGCTAGACATAACCCTGCCTCTGGCGTATATCCCGTTTTTCCGCCCAAGATTGTTCCATCCATGCCAGGCATTCTCGTAAATAATGAATTAGATATTAGCAATGCTGTAGGAACATGTGTCGTGTATGTTTTCGAAGTAAATATTCGATAAAAAGTAGGGTTTTCTAATGCATAACGGAGAAGCTTACTAATATCCTGTAGGCTTGATACATGTGCCTCATCATGTAGGCCACTTGTATTGACAAAATGCGTAGTGTCCATGCCAAGTTCCTGCGCTTTATTATTCATGTAAGTGACGAATTCATCCTCACTGCCAGCGATGGCTTCAGCAAGAGTACCCGATGCATCTGCTCCTGATGCAAGCAATGTGCCATATAATAAATCTTCAATCGTGACAAAATCACCTGCATGAAAGCCAGCCATAGAGGCATTTTGAGCTGTATATTTGGCAATTGTTTGTGGTTTGACAATTGTTTGCATTTGTAAATCATCCGTCATTTCAATCGCAACAATAGCAGTCATAATCTTAGTTAATGAAGCAGGATAAATAATGGCATCCGCATTTTTTTCAAATAATACCTCGCCCTGTTCATTCAGTAGCAAAGCATTTTTACTATGTAAGGATGGTAGCTCCAGCTGTGCAAACTCTTGTGTTTTGTTTGTATAATAGAAAACGAAAATCACGATAATTATACAGCAAAATAAGACCGATTTTTTCATAAAAAACGCCTCCTACACATTATAATAGGCGGCAATTTTGAATATTCCTTAAGTTTAGAAGAAAAAAGCTCCAATACGCTTTTATCCGTTAATAATCATCTTCGAAATTAGAACAAATTCTTGTCACTTCTTGATTAGCTAATTTAAAAAACACATCTTGAGAAACCTCTAATTTAAGTGCATCTTCTTTATGAAGTCCTGCATAAATCCCTCGTAAAATACGTCCCGTTAGACCGTGTGAGACAACAATCACTTTTGGATGATGCTGCTGAATCTCTTTAAGCCAAGAGGACAATCTGTTTACTACCTGTTCATAGCTTTCCCCATCTGGCGCATGGAAATACCAATTAAAGGCATCTGTGTTCAACAATAAATTAGGCCAAGTTTGCTGAATCTCTGACATTTTTAATCCAGCCCATTGCCCAACTGCCACTTCTGTTAATCGTTGATCAAACTCCACATTATTCTTATCGTAATCAATCGTTTCACAAAGTATTTCTGTGCTCTCCACGGCTCTTCCCAGTGGGCTTGATATAATTTTCCAATCATGAGCATGACCGATGAAGGCTTTCAGCATCCGAGCATTTTGTTGCACTTGCTCTCGACCAAGCTCCGTAAGAGGTGAATCTAGTTGTCCTTGATATCTTCCCTCCGAATTATATTCAGTCTCCCCATGACGAAGTAAGTAAATCAATTGCTGCATTAATTGGTTCCCCCTATCAATAGCTTACTCTCATCATGTTATAGGATTCATACTTTTAAAGCAATAACATGATATAAACGAAGCCCAAAAACAAACATAAGGGACTGTATAACTTCGTATCATGTTTAGCAAATTGAGAATGCTTGATGGTTTTAAAAAACCCAACATATTTGAAATCACCAATTGCTCGTATACTAAAAACAAAAGCACAGATGATACATCCCACTTTTGAATAGGTGGAGGCAGGGATGGCAGTTATATAACCCCCTTGGACAAGAATGAGAACACTCGCTGTTAGAACGAGCATCGCCACACTGAGAGTTCCCCATCTTCTAGGACTGAAAACTGCTTGTTGACTGCCTTCTTTCATGGGAATAACAGCTCCAGCCCCCCAGCCCCCGCCGAATGCCCAATATACATGAATAATACTTATCAACGATAATAGACACACTGAAACTAGTGATAAAATAAACATAGTCGTTCCTCCCTTTCTAGTAACAACATACACCATCGTATGTTTAGAGGATAAATATAGTCCCTAGAAATTTGTTATTTACCTTCTTAGGGACTCATCAATTGCTATAACAGCAGCTTCACCATTTTCTCTAAATCAAAATGAGGGTTGGCTTCATATCGAGTCATCCAGCCAACATAGGTTAAATAAGCAAGCCTTGCTCGATCGATTGATTGTTCTCCATCCATACCCTTTTTTTGATAAAGCTTGGCAACACAGTCAATTCGTTGTTCCTCAATTTGAACAATGCGAGTAGCGACATGGGCATCATATTTAGACCAAGCATAGATGCCCATTTCTATTTTCTTATCTTTATGAAAACTTATACGCAAGAGCTCTTCTAATGTAGCTCCTTCCTGCTTCATACTTTCAATAATGGCCTTTGTTGCATGTGTTTCCCAATAATCGAGCATGGCCTCTAATAGTTGCTGATGATCACGAAAATAATGATAAAAGCTGCCTTTACTAATGTTTAAGGATCGAGCTAGTGCCTCGATACGTACTTTATGTATACCGTCTTCTGCTAATTGTTGTAGGCCAGCTTTTATCCAATCATCTCTCGTTACTTGCATGATCATCCTCCTGTAAAATACGATAGCGTATGTTTTGTCTTATATTACCACTTTAGTTATGACTCTTCAACTTTTCTCGCCTTTATGATGAACATTGATATGGTTATTCACTGTAAAATTGATGGTGAGCACACGTGGTAAAATAGCACAAACTAGAATAAAGGCTATGAGCTTTTTCATTCGCTTCCCCCTTTTCTTTCGGCATTGTCATTGCTCTGGTATAAAATATAGGAACATCCGAGTTGGACGTTCCTATGCTCTACAGAATCCTTTTTAACAGTCGCGTTGCCCTGGCCAGCCCCCTAGCATTTTACTTAGACAGACGATTTGTCCAATATGATGGGCGTCATGCATGGCTATACTCTTCAGTTCAAGTACTAATGTTCGTTCTCCACGGACCTCCCTCTCCAATTCCTCTTGTGTTGATTTTGCTAATATGTTTTCAAGTTCACGATGTACATACAAATATTCCTCTTTTGTATCCTTCCAATTTTGCAACGTCAAAGTTGGTAAACGGAAAGTAGCGTCATTATTTTCTGCCTGCGGTTCATTCTCTGTTTCACCAAAATATCGCATGAGAAGTCGCTTTTTATAGAAAAGTAAATGACAAACGATTTCCCAAATGGAATTCGTTGTCCATCGGTTTCCAGATTGCCTGTTCAAGCGTAATATCCTCTAGCACTTTTTCAAGCGGTGGAAACCAGTCTTCCTGATCTAAGCAGCTAGTCCATTGTTGTAATAAAAGTGTCTTTACATCCATTTTCTTTTCCCTCCCATTTGGTGAATACCCTTCCTATGTTGAGAACTATTAGACTAGTTGTTTTCTTTTGCTTATTTCGCTCTTTATTCCAGCTAAGGCTTTTAATTTAATTATCGACTAGCCGACTCACACTAGAGCAGACCCACAACCATATTATTTTTAAAAAGTATTATCAAATAAATTTTCCGCCATGCCCAATAAGATGTCATGCTCCTCAAATGTCATCAGCTGTTCCTTTGTAATCGTTGCCTGTTGGATTAGCCGGTTTGACTGAATGGTTACTAGTTTTTCAAATAAGTTTCGAATATAACGACCGTTCGAGAAATTAGAGATGTTTTCTATTGGTATTTGATTCAGCTGCCTTTTCATATGATGGGCAAAGGATTCACCATAATGATAGTCATTCGTTTGACAAAGCATAGCAAAAATCTCATAGAGTTCCTGCGTACTAAAGTTATCAAACTGTACAAAATGATTAAAACGTGATTTAAAGCCTGGATTTGATTGTAAAAATTCATCCATAAGCTCTGTATAACCGGCTACGATGATCACTAAGTCATCTCGTAAATCCTCCATCGCTTTTAATAAACTATCAATGGCTTCCTTGCCAAACGCATCTTGTTTATCATTGATCAAGGAATAAGCTTCATCAATGAAAAGAACACCTCCTTTTGCTTTATGGACCACTTCTTGAACCTTTAATGCTGTCTGTCCCACATATCCTGCTACAAGTCCTGCACGATCAGTTTCCACAAAATGACCGCTAGATAGTACACCTAGATACTTATAAATTTGACCGATAATACGTGCCACTGTTGTTTTTCCTGTGCCCGGATTGCCAGAAAACACAAGATGATAGGTAATAGGAAAACTTGTTAAGCCATGGTCCACCCGCAAACTTTGAATTTTTATAAAGTTAATTAAATTATGTAGTTCCTTTTTGGCATTTGGCAGACCTACAAGGCTATCCAGCTGCATTTGTAGTTTCTCTATCTCTTGCTCGATTTCAGGCGTAATCCGCAACCGTTCATCATCGATAAATTCGCCACTGTAAATAAGCTTTCCTTCTTCATTATAAAAGTCACCACGTCCATGCTTTTTGCCCTGCACTAGCTCCCCTATATAAGAGGCCTGTCCATTTGCATAATAAAGTACTCCTTGTCCTGTCATCGCATCCTCTTTAAACTGGCCTTCAGCTTGTAGGACCCCTTGTCGAGAATAGATTTTTCCTTTACCATGCTTCATATCTTCAAAGAAGTAGCCTTCATATTGGAGCGTTGTCACACCAAGAGAAAGCTCCTCAGCTGTCGGTGATTCCGTAGAATAATAGAGCTTCCCCGCCCCCTGCATATGATGCCAAATAAAATCACCTTCGTACTGTAAAAAACCATTTGGATAGTATTGTTTGCCTTTACCCTTTTTCATGCCATGAACAAAATCACCCTCATACTGTGGCTGATTTAAATGAGGATATTGTTCTCGCAAAGAATGATAAGGGGCAATGAGATCTTCTTTATAATATAAAACGCCATAACCATCCATTAAATCGTTCCGAAAATGCCCTTCATAATGAATGAAACCATTCTTATATAAAATGCCATGACCTTGTTTTTTATTTTGAATAAATTCGCCCTGATAAATAAGTTGCCCTTTTAAATACATCCTGCCATTTCCTTGTTTCATATGATTGACGAATTCACCCTCGAATAATCGTTCACCATCTTGGTCAAATAATATGCCTTTGCCGTCATAAATATCGTGACCAAAATCATTCTTTTTGACACCACCTTGATACATGATCGTTCCATCTGGATAAAAAAGTTCTTTTTCTACATGATTATGTGTCATTTTATTGCCTTCCTTTATCATTTCAGTATATGCTCAATTATAGCGTGGATAAGAATACATATGTGCGAATTTTTAGAATTTAAGGAGAAGAGCATGAAAAAAAGATATAAAATAGTTCTAGGCATTTTACTACCACTACTTATTCTGTATATCTCTACAATGCTGTTAACACGTGACACGGATTTTTCAACGGAGGTTACGGAACGACTTGATGTAGAGGAAATTAAGTCGATTGAAATTATTCGTGCCTCAGATGAAAAAACAATAACGATAACAGATGCAACAGAAATGAATCAAATCATGCAGCAACTGAACGAGCAACCATTAAAAAAAGTATGGTTTACTAAATCTAATTTTACAGAGGCTTATTGGATAACATTAGCAATTAACGGCGACCGTGAAGTTGGCTTACGTTTAGATGATGCCGAACATTTATTTGTTTATTTATATGAAGAAAACTATATGAAGGATTACAAACTTACAAGTGATTTCGATATGTCATTCATAGAAAAGCTTTTTCAGTAAAAAAACATAGACACACTCCATGCTAATGGATATTCCTATCCGTGATATAAGTTCCCATACCTTTTGAAGGGGGTAAAGATGAGGATTAAACTTTTTATTAGTTCCCTTTGTATGTTGTTCTTATCTGGTTGTATACCAAAGGCTTTGACTTTTTCAGGTGAAAATGAGAACTGGGAAGTACAGTTTGAGGTAACCTATGACAAAATGAAACAAGAACATTGTGGTGCTACAAGTGGTACTATTCGGTATATAGGCGATAAACCTCTTCCTAAGCAAATTGACTATACACTCCAGCATGAAACAGAAACTTCTGGTTCAGATTCATTGGATAAAAATGGTGTTTTCATAATGGCTAACGGATGCTCCAATGCAGTTGAAAGTACAGAGGTTGAAATCACCATAAACTGGGATAACCAAACAGAAACGATACCTTTAACAGTTAGATAAAATAGAATGGTTTGTCCATAACAAGAAAAAGAGAAATCGAAGTCCGATTCCTCTTTTTTATCTGCTAATGATCATTTTGTTGCATAGACTGAAACAAAATTTTATATTCAAAAATGGAGACTCGAAAAAAGGACATTCATTCATTTGATTAAATAAAGTAAAGCCGTTGATTTCCACTACGGGCGGACGCTTTCCGCGGGCGGGGTCGAGCTGCTTCCCTCGCTTCGCTCAGTCCAGGATCTCGACTTTCCCGCTTTTCCCACTGGAGTCACCGCCCTTCGTTCCCATCAACTTCTACATAAAGTACCCCATCTACATAGGTAAATTTTTGAGAAACATCGAAACCTTTGAATGGTGCGAAGTGTCCAAGCCTTTCCTAATGTATAGAAAGTAAGAATCACAAAAAGCTCATTCAACGCCATATTGGGGAACTGTATGTGGAGGAAGCTGAACATTTACGCCATTCCTATGACATCAAACAAATTTATAGCGTAAAGAAACGATTGAGCATGTCTTTGCCGATGCAAAGGAAAAGCATGGTATGCGATGGACAACCTAGAGGTCTGAAAAAATTATCCATGCAGGCGATACTTACTCTCTTGCTACCATGAATTTAAAGAAACTAGCTACTTAGACGTGGCAGGCGGCTTCAAAGAGTTGTTATACTTGAAGAGTCTGTTTTATTGGATATCAAATTACCATTTTTAAACATAATGAAAGAGAAAAAAATGACAAAAGGAATTGAGTGTGAACTTCTCAATTCCTTTTGTCGACAGTCTGAAAGGACTTTAATTCATTTACTATATTATTTTAATCTGACAGCTGTGCCATATACTAATACTTCTGATGTACCATCCATCACGGAAGACGTTGCATAACGAACGCCAACAACAGCATCTGCGCCTAATTGTTTGGCCTCTTCCTCCATTGCCTGTGTGGCTATTTCACGGGAGCGCACTAACATTTCAGCATACTCTTTCATCTCTCCGCCCACAATATTTCGAAGTCCAGCCATCATATCACGCCCAATGTTTCTTGACTGCACAGAATTCCCCTTCACTAAACCTAATGTTTCAATCACTTCTTTTCCAGCTACAACATCTGACGTTGCTAATAACATCATTATTCCTCCTCGTGTTACAATTTTTGTATAGCTTCCACAGCCTCTTCAATAGAAGATGTAATAACCCCGTTACGTTTAATTAAACCAATTACAAATAAATTACGGTAGACAAACTGATTCTCAAGCCCATCTCGTACCAATGCCTCTATTTTTTGCAAATTATCTCGTCCTTGTTGGCGAACATCTGTCAGTACACCAATAATAGGACGATTCAGCATGGAGAACGCCCCAATTTCCGCAGCCACACCAGAATCAATCTCAACCCCATCTAATACGGCAATTAATACATCACTATTTTGTAGCATCTCTAAGTCTGCCTGAGCAATTGCTAAACTATCCGCGTAAGCCGATTTATCATTGATGGCATCATTCTCCTGCGGAACATATAAGGCAATGTCTGGTACTGCTTCACGAATTGCTGCTGCTAGTTGTTCATTTACTAAACGATCTCCTAAAGAAAATAATCCATTTGCTAAATATGCTTTCATGTTGAACTCCTCAATCTATTGTTTTTTCGAAAATGATTTTATGTCTTCCCTTTTTATCCACAAATGTTGAAGTAATATCAAAACCATGCTTAAGATTGGCAATGAGCATAGCTTTGCGAGTATTCCTGCCATATGTACGAACCTTGTCAAAGCCTAATGCTTTAATATGTTCATGCTGTTTTTTCATTAATTTTCCAGCAATCCCCTGACCTCTCTTTGTGAAATGAACACCACCCAACCAGCTATAAAATACACCATCGGGATGTGGATATCCTAGTTTAAAGCCGATTACATGTGCATCCTCTACCGCCAGGAGGCAAAGAAGGCCATTTTTCATCGCTAGCTTTTCAGCAGTTAGTATAGCACCATCAAAGACATGGGCATGTAGTTCTTGCAAGGACTCGAGCCAATCATAGGGTAGACCTTCTATCGCTACAATATACATGTTCATCACCTCTATCTGTTTGATAGTATAACAGAAATATTTTATCTTCGTGATGCTTGAACAAATAGTGTGAGAGCAAGAATGGTTTGATCTCTATATATTTAACGGAAATCGATACTATTCGATTCCTTATTTGAAGGTCTATGTTATTGCTCTTGCTGGAAGTTAGTTGATTTCAGCTAATAATTCCTTATAATAGAAAGATATCATCCATCCACAACATCATTAGAGGTGTATTTTTATGTATTTTGGCATTATTCCACTAATTCTATTTTTCATTTTTCTCTTTTCTTATTGGAAAGATCCGAGAAAGATGATCAACGGACTACTATTTAATATGTTTGTCTGTTCATTTCTGTTATTCTGCTTTATTGTTTCCTTTTCATCTGATTTTTACATTTTAAGAATAGCTGTCGTTATTCCACTAATTGCCCTATTTCTTCTCATCCCCTTTGCAATTATTGCTTTAATGTTCGGTCTGTTTTTAAATGCTAGAGTATTAATGAAACGGGAAGGTAGACGCTTGGCTAATTCTTTAACCTTGCTAGTGGCTCTTGGTATTTTATTATTTATCCTGCTACCGATTATCTATCCTGCTAGCTTGTTTTCAAGCCATCTCCAACCGATATTTGCTGGGGTATCCCTTATTACGTTTTATTTCTTTATCCATTTATCTAATTTCTTATCAGCTTATTTTCTATACCAATTTAATCGCCCCAAGTATAATCAAGATTTTATCATTGTGCTGGGGAGTGGCTTAATTAATGACAAGGTGCCGCCCCTGTTAGCTAGCCGCATTCAAAAAGCAATCGATTTCTATCATAAACAAGCAACAGTGAGCACCCCTCCTACCATCATCTTTTCTGGTGGTCAAGGATCTGATGAAAATTTACCAGAGGCAGAGGCCATGCAAAGGTATGCAATTGAAAAAGGCATTCCTATTGAGCATACACTACAAGAAAATCGTTCTGTTAATACGTATCAAAACATGTTATTTTCGAAACAAATCATGGACGATATCAAACAAGGCGAAACATATAACAGTATCTTTACAACAAATAATTTTCACTTGTTCCGTGCAGGAATTTATGCCAGACTTGCTGGCTTAAACAGTCAGGGCATTGGATCGAAAACAGCCTTTTACTATTGGCCAAATGCCATGATTCGTGAATATGTGGCAATTGTTGTTTTAGAACGGAAACGACATATGAAATTGATCGCCCCAATTATTATTATTTCCATCTTATTTGCCCTATTCAGCTTTTTCTTTGTCTAATCTGTTGAAAGGATTCCATACACTATCGTGTTCGAATCCTTTCATGGTGTTTTCATACTAAGCACCTCTGCACGTTGTGAAAAAACAATGTATATGTGTAGGACAGAGCCTAAAAAGTAGAGTCATCATTGTCCTCCATAGCCTATATCTTAATAGAAATTACAAGTAAAAGGCATTTACTATCATTCCTTTTGTTGCAAACGGCTAATATCGAGCTCGATTCTCTGTATGAGATAGGCAAGATTAGATGACCATTCAAGCCAATTCTCAGACTCACGCCATAGCTCTATCATTTCTCTCTCTCCGTATTGATCTGGCATCTCATCCCGAATGTCTTTTAAATAGTTTAAAATAAATGCCAAGGAGTCTTCGTCTGCCATCAGTTGTTTTTGTGAATGGATGCTTTTATGACCACAAAATTCCCCATTATCAAGATAATCTATATACAACTCTGCTAACGCCATTGCACTAACATCATAGAAAAAGTCAACATCCTCTATGGTCTCCCCAAAAAATCCTTTACTTTTCATTTTCTGTACAATGTTCGATAATGGAATATACGTTAATTCTTGATGATGTTCTATATAATCCCGTACCATGCCAACTACATCTAATCCTTCATCACTTTCCAATGCTTTATAGCCCCATGCGCCCATCCTGTCGCACCTCGCCCTTCATATAGGATTTTAGTGCTTGTTAAGCTAATGAAGCCGTCATGAAAAAGAGCCACGGCAAACAATCAACTTCTGAGCACTCTATAATCATTGCAAAAAAAGCTTCTTTTTATAGATAAGAGCCAAAATAAAATTTCACTTTTTCCTCTGAATAACCGTCCTGTCCTCTCCAAGTTGCCATAGCCAAAAAATCTGTTCCCCGTCCGCGTTCCTTGCGATAATCATCTGTCGATACTAATAGGCCAGCATACCCCCATATTTCCATAACTGCATCTCTTTCATATTGGTTGGACTTAAAAACATCCTTCCAACGCTTTTCTAATTGTCTGGCAGCATCCGTATCTTTACAGGACTTTATAGCCTCTAGCATCTGTTTGACAATCTCTATATCTGCCTCACAAACTATCAATGACTCTTGTTCTTTGATTAAACATTCTAGATCGAGCAAACAATACACTAGCCAATTTAAGCGAACACCTCCCCACTTCACTCGTTCAAAATTAAGGACATTGACATCTTCGTTAATATAATCTTCATTCGACATTAATTTATGTTCGTTACAAAAGCCACAGGCACTATAGGATACCAGCTCTTCCGGCCGCTCATGATACGTATGGATCGGTAGTTGTGCAGTTAGAGCCCAGCTTGATAACGCACTCCGTAAATATACTTTACGTGTTGAGAGACTGTGCAAAAATGCCCTCACTACAAGATCCTTAGTTATCATTTCATCATGAAGCTGTCGGAGTCTTTGTATACACTCATCATGGGAAATCGTTAAGCGATCAAACATTAGCCCCATCCTTTTCGCATACTGAAAATCTTCCTCTGTATACGTGTATTCCCCGTCTCTCCATCTACCAGATTGCCAATATGTTTGCATTAAAATTTTCTTTGCCTTTTGATCCATCAAAAATCTCCTCCTACTAAAGACCTAACTTGACCTTTAGTTTTTCCGCCATCTCTCTCCACGGCTGCTTCCAAGGTGAACCCTCAAGTTCATCTTCTGTTTGCGCCAGCCAATAATCACCCTCCATTAGCTCAAATATTTCCATAAAGGTGATCACCGTACATACTGGATTGTTGAATGCCGCTATCATCGGCTCTGGCCCATCATCCCAGTTGTAACGATTGACTATGGCATGCAAAATAATAGACGATGAAACTTCGCTAATGTGTTGACACATCTTATTGAGATTTTCTTCATATAGGATGGTATCTACTTGTCGTTGCTCTTCCGAATTCAAGGTCAATCTGATGGCACCAGGTGTATCCAACAGTAAATCGGCTATTTCGCTATGCGCTCTTGCAGCATACCAGGCAGTCGCTGTCATTCCTTCTGGATTCTGTAAAGGAACCCCTCTGGTAAGCAGTAATGAAATAACTTCCTTTTGCTTAAATTTCACAGCTTTTTTGAGTGCTGTATCACCCAGCCTATCTTGTACCTCCAAGTCAATATTTTGCGCTAGCAGGAGCTCAATCCCTTCCGTTGTCATTCGGTTTGTGATAAATAGCATTAACGGTGTTCTTCCTCGCGCGTCGCGTTCATTTACATCAAGCTTGTTCACAGCATCTCGCACCATCTCCAGATTGTTGGATTTGCTAACCTCCGCCCATCCCATTTGGTTTTCCCTCCTAAGTGATCCATTTTTGTAATTTCTCAAGCTCCTCCTTCCTATCAGAGGTTTCTTGTTTAATATGCTGAGCAAGCTTCTTAGCACCGCCAAATAATTGGTACAAAACAAATTCACGCTCATAGCTTTCTTTATTTTCTAATTCCTGAACGAGCGCCTTTAGCAGGTCTACTTTCATCATTTCAATCCCTTTTAGCGGTTTTGCTGATTCATTGGCACCAAGAAGAATGGCCACGAGCACAGGAATAAACTCAACCGATAAGCCATGAGCTTCAATAAAAGCCTCCCCATAGGAATCCTGCACGGACTGATGTTCAGAATCGACGAGGGTCATGTAGCTTTGCACAAGCTTAAAATAATCCTTACTGTATAGCCCTAATCCCAAAATCGCATAGGTTCCAGGCATGGCTGATTTTTCACTTGGCTCTACATCCTGGTACCATGCATATTCCTCCATCGCCACTTGTGCATAGTCTGCTAATAAAGGAAAAAGGCTAGGATAGGATAGGCAATTAGCAAAAAACTGATGGAGCTTTGATTTGGCTAGCTTTTTTAGTGGCAGAAAATTTTTCACTTTTGTATTTAACATCATTTTATAGCCCTTTGGAAAGCCTTCCTGTAAAAGATGAATGATATAATGAAGTGCTTCACGATAAGCCGCTTCTTCTTCCTTTTTTATTCGTATATCTATAGTTTGCAAAATATCATTTGCTGCGCCCTCAAAAAAATCACTTTTGCGCTTACTTTCAAAACGTCCGCTTCCTTTTTGTAAATACTCCGTTGCCTGCTGTGAGCCAAGCTGTTTAGCAAGGTGGAGGTATTCTAAACGAGTAGCTGGTTCTTTATAACCGATTTTGACCGCCACATAAAGAAAGAAATCTAGCTTTTTCTTCTCCATATAAGGTTCTATTTCTTCATTTTTAAGTATCCACTCATTGCTATAATCACTTGTTTGCTGAAAATAGCCCTTTAAAAAATGGTCTTCTGCCCATTGTTTAAAAGCATTTGTAAAATAATAGTTCCACTTTTCTAAACGCTCTTTATTCGCCAGATGTTTTTCCTGTAGCTGACGAATAATCGGTTCGATTTCCTCTGCTGTTTGTTGAAAAAAATGGGGATTGACTAAATGCTGTGCTAAGAAAAACTCATCATTGTCACTTGGACGCACAGGAAGCGCTGCCATCACCTTCTTTTCAAGAAAAGATGCTAACTCTTGTTTCATTAACGCTAGTTTCTGATGATTAAGAAGCTCCTTTTGAAACCGCCACTTAGTCTCACCAAACTCACTTTCAAGCATCACTTGAAAGTGGTAATCAAAAAATCGGGGTCCATATGGCTGTGCCTGAAACATTTGCTCCATTTTTGTACATAAAGCCGAAAAAAGATCCTCAGCATAGTTATGTTCTATAATTTCCTGTATGTATGTCCCTGCATTTACCTTATAAGCACTATCACTCCAGCTAAATGGTTCATAGATATCTATACAAATAGTCCCATATTGACTGTTTCCTTTTTTCCATGTGACTTTTAAATAATTAAAGATACCTGCTTGTAATCGGCTTTGATGTTGAATACCTTCAAGACGCTGACTTTCTTGCTGATAGACGGTGGTAAGTTGATCCCACACATCCGCTAAAAAATATTCTATAGATGGCTGCATATGCTTCACCCTTTCTTAGAGAAAAATCTCTCGCCAAAAATTATTTAGCGAGAGATTACCTTATCCGATTGTTTTCACAACCGCTCCTTCTTGATCTTTTATATATGTTTTCATAATTTCAAAACTGACATCTTTTAAAGAAGATATGGCAAATTGTTTTTCTAGCGGTACTAACTTTTGACTTAACTCCTCAACCGCCTCTTTATTCAAGGTAATGGTAATTTCCTGTTCATTTTGCTGATAGTCTACTAGATTATCTGGTTTAAATACGATAGTTAACTCTTGACCGACTAAGCTAAGATTCCTGTCCTTTAAAATCCGTCCACGTAATAATTTGCCAATGACATCCGCCTGTTTCGCTCCTAATTGAACAACATTGGATTGTTTGTTAAACCAGCCCTTTTTCCCTGCTTGCCAAGCCAGTTGATCAACAAATAAAAAACCTGTACTTGAACCATCTTCCATCATTCCTTGCTCAACCGCCTCTACAATTTCAGGGTTTCCTAAAAGTGAGGAGCGTGTTAAGTCAGTAACATAGCTTGGAATGTGGTTGATGCCCGCCTGTAGCACACCGAGTGTTTTCCATGTCTGCATCGCTTCTAGTTCATCCTCTGTAATACCGACCATTTGGATAAACTCCACCCTGCCATTCGGCGTATCCATTTCAGCAAGTTCAGGATCATGCGTAAAGGCTAGCGCTGTTAATTGTGTATCAGCATCCAGACAGATGGGACCATTAGCATCCAAATAATCACCTGCTCTAAAAACATTCCCACTATTAAAAACATATCTCCCCATATTCTGTAATAAATTCAACGCCCACGCTGGGGGCTCCTCTTCATCTTCACTGCGCACTAAGCGAAACGTCAATTCAAATCCATAGCCACTATAGTCTTTATTCTCAAGCTCTTTTTCATATAACTCCGAGAATCCATATGTGACAAAGTGCCAATGTGGAACCGGTGTTTCACTTTTATAGGCACTTATACCATCCAAAGGTTCTTGTCCACCTAAAGAATAAGGAATCATGGTGCCGTAATGCTTTGGCCCCTGTTCCCCATACACCTGTGATACTGCTTCATCAATCGCATCCCAGCCTACCGTAACCTCTTCACTCATCTACGTATCCTCCTTGCAGCTGCCACTATCAGCTCTACTAACCTAATTATTATGATACCAATTTTATGGTAGCCAATTAACAGCAATAGGACTCATTTTCACCTTCCGTGCAACTAGGTTTATTTTCATTCCGTACGAGGAAAATATTACTAACGCAAAAAATCAGGCCATCTTCTCGATACCCAAAAAGATTGCCTGAATAACCTACTATTCTGGCATTTTAATATATACGTTCTATCAATCGAAAGATGTTAGCCATACATCATAACTGGCTCACGTACAACATGTAAATAGTCTGCCAGTTTCCCAGCAAATACTTGCTCTAAGTATGGTAATTGAGCTAGGCAGTGAGGTGTCATTAATGCTGGATTTTGGTAAATCTTTAAACCTCCAACTTTTAATAGCGTGGCTACAAACTGGGAACAAAAATAGGCGCGTTCTCTTCTTACTTCCTTCTGCATCATCACACCAAAAAGCCCGATAAAGTTGTATTTATAACGATCTCGATTCCAATACATATAACGCACGATTTTAGCCATTTCTAAATATTGATAATGAGAAATTCTACAACGATAAATGACACAATCCGCTGACTCAAATAGCCCTCTTTCAGCATCCTCTCGCAAAAAACCACCACTTAAAGGATTGTTTAATTGCCTACGTCCAAAGCTAAACATTTCGTATAGCCCCTCATCAAATGCAATTGATGCATGATTCATCTCTCTACCAGTATACATACCTATTGCTTTCGATAATAATGTCCCTGTTTTAGTTAATACTATGTAAATCGTATGTGCCATTTCTTCACCTACTCCAATATTCTTTCTACAACTACCAATACGTTTTAAAACTTCAAATGGTTTCGTGAATTTCCTTTTTTTATAAGTATATACTATTAATCTTAAATATTTCCTTAGCAGAACCTGAAGAATTTCTTAAGATTTAGGTTTGTTTGCTAGTAAGTTGAGGAACTATGATGATATCAACGTTCTAAGAAATCAACTTTTGGACTACCTTTTTATATATGCCTTTAATTGTATTCTTATGTGGGGTACAAATGGGGTACAGAAGATTTTTTGCTGGGGTTACTTGGAGTACTGAAAAATAGACGGACAGGTAACTAAGAACAATAAAAACATAATATCTAATTTCTTTATGTACTTATTACCAACTAACAGCTTAGAAGCTTCCGTACCTATTTTATACATTAATTTAAGCTTATATAAGGCTATTAAAATAACAGTTTTGATTACTTCAGTATTTAAATTTGTTTGTGTTATCTACTTATCTAGTTTTATATCAACTTGGGCAAATAGTAATGTCTTGCTGACAACACCTATCAGTATTGATACAATTTTATTGTATTGCCACCATGTAATGGAAAAGAGGAAAGCAGTCTCACACTTCAGTGTGCCCCAAAATGATTCGGTTGGTCCGTTATCAATACATCGACCAACACGGGACATACTTTGTGCCATATTGGCTGTTTCCACAATTCGCTTAAATTCCTTCGATGTATATTGAAAACCTCGATCACTATGTATTAATGGCTGATTGTAATGATTGAATAGCTGATTTTATTGTTTTGAAAACAAGGGAATTATTATTCGAATGACCTAACACAAAACTCACAATTAAACGTGAATGCTCGATTTAATACGTTCTCAGCCACATGATGTACAGGGGATTTATGATAAGGCTTGCGCTTTCTACGAATAACAGACTTCAATACTCATTCCTTTACCTGAATCTTTCAAATGACTAGTATACTTTTTTACCCAGCTTTTTAAAACGGAGGTACTGCTAATCTCGTATTTCGCCAACACCTCCATCTGTGAATAATTTCGTTGAATGTAGTCCTCCACAGCTGCTAATTTTAACTCTTTTGAATAGAACTTACATGAAGTAGCTTCTTGTAATCCTTCACGTCCACCTCCTCAAATTTCATTTTCCATCTATGAAAAGTTTGATGATTTAATGAAAATTTTTCACACAATTCGTTGATAGAATAGTGACCTTCTTCAAACAATTGAAGGTTATGTAGTTTTAACTCGAATGGATGTTTGCTTCGCCCCATAAAAAATACTCCCCTTAGATAAACAGATTTTATTTTTTCATCTGTCTACCTAATAGGGAGCATATACAATTGAGCGCCTGGTCTTTATTTTGGTGACTTATTAATAATTCTGTAGCTACTTAATGAAAACAATAGAAATGGAGCTCACCTATACAACAGGTGCAGATATCAACTCATAACATTTGCTTGGTTTAACTGTTTTATATCTTGTTTACGATCCCACTCGAAGGTAATTAGCTCTTTGCCATTCAAATCTTCATTCATTAAAGAAACAGCTGAGATTCGGCTATTATCATAAAGCTTGAAGTAATAGTTTTTACTTTGTGCACACATAGTAGCCGTGTAAATCGTATAGTCTGTTTTCCCTTCTTTTGTCATGACAACTCCTTTCGGGATATTAACAGAAGATAGAATGTGGAACAAGTTTGTCACACCTTCTGTTTCATTTTTCGCTTGTTGCGTATATTTCTTCCAATAAGCCACGCGAAGAAAGCGTGCAGATGGTGTGAAATCACCTGGTAATCCCAATCCACCTGCCCCTTGTCCAAACGGTGTTAATTCAAACTCTCCCATTGTAATGTCTTCTGGTGGATTAGGAGTGACACCGATGTAAGCTCTTAAGTTTGTCTGATGCCATTCATAACCAGGGCTATTTGTCATGACCCCAATCGTTGGTCGATGAATGGTAATTCCTGTTTTATCTGGTTCAATCACAATCGATTCACCAGTAGAGTCTGTAAATGTATAATGAAGGGGTGGTGCAAAGCCAAGTATTTCGTTTGGTTCATTTAATAATGTAAATGAGGCTAATTTCTCTACGACATCATTGATTGTTGCGCAGCTTCCTAATACTTGTGAAACGACGTAAACCGGATTAATGCCTCTTGAGCCTTCTTTCGGTTCGTCCGCATAGGTCGCAAAAGTTGCATAGTATAGCATAGCACCCATCAATCCTTTTTCGTTCACCCCATCATAGAGAACTGGTGATGAGATGTCAGTACTTCCCATTCCGACAAACGCATATGGATTTTTGATTACCTTATTATCTTTCTCTAACAATCGAATTCCATAATTACGTGGCACAATAATCACTTTACTATCTGGTTCCATTGTAAAATCCATTGTACGAGCGAATAAACTTTTCTCATCAGTTGTGTGAATTGATAAACTACTGCAGCCTAACATAAAAACACTCCTTTGAAAAAAATAATTTAATCTAACGGAATTATTTTTAGATTAACTAGTAAATCTTCATCTAAACAATTAGCATCGCTAGAAGTTACAAAGTACATTTTTACTATAGTATTTGTAACATATTCAACTTTTGTTGCTATTCCGTTTCTAGATCAATTACATCCTATCATTACCAACAATGGTATATCAAGGTAAAATTAACGCCGGTTTTTTGGCGTTCTTCCCGTCATTTTTTGGCGTGTTTTTACAACACCTTTACAATCACCGCCACATAATGCCGTTTGTTACGCCATATTTTGGCGGTTCTTATATAAGAAAGCGATACTAAAGTTACATTATCAACGTTTATTAAACATATTGTTTGACCTTCATTACATTGTAGTAACTGTTCATTTTGTAATCATAAATTTACAATTTGTACTTAAATATCTATTGACATTATATTGACTTTCAGAAAATTAGAAAAAGGCGATTTATACCGAGCCATGAGGTTAAGATACCTTATGTAACTATCAACAAAAATTGGGAAATGACTGCTGAAGAAACTTCTTTCTGAAGTGTAGGCATTCTTTCAAAAGACACTTTTAAAGATTTTATTAAAAGAAATGCTGCTAGGGGTCTTAGTGGTTAAGCTATGAAACAAAACGAGGAGAATTAACTATAAAATTAGAAAATAAAGACTTTTAACCAAGATACTTCTACATTAAAAGGCGACATTTCCTACATATTAAACATGTATAAGGACCACCATTCATCCCCTGTCGATAGAAAAACAGAAAGAAACAACCAGACACAAAAAAACATAACAGCATTTATAACACAAAGGATTATTTCTATTATATCTTTCATGTTGCTCTCCTTATTTTTGCAACTTTACTTTGAAATTTAACATCCTTCTTCAATTAACTTGCTTCGTTTGTTTAAGTAGAAAAGGCTCTACTCCATGCATGAAGTAAGGCCTCGATTAGTTCAATTATTTTTTATACAGAAATTTAGAAATATTTTTTGTAAGCTCTTCATATGAAGAATTCTTTCCCCGCTGGTTATACCACTTTCGAATCGTTTCTACTAACCAAAACGGCACAGAATTTCCATCTATTAAATGATAGTATTGCTCATATCCTTTTTTTAAATGCTCCCATCGAAAATCATTACCTTTTAGTGTGTATTCAGAAACATCAATTATTTTTGCTCTTCCATTTTGTAGTAAAATATTTTTCAAATGGATATCACGAGGGTTAAGGCCCTTATTCCGAACATATTCTCTTGCATCCTCCACTTCATTTACAACCTGTTCTGGAATGTGAATACCTAGTAATATGCAGTCAAAGAGAGTTTTTCCTTCTTCGTAACTTAAAACAAGGAACTCGTCATATGAAGCAAAACACGTTGGAAAGAAAGGTGAATTTTGTAATATTCGGTAAACATCAGCTTCAACTTTTACTTTGTGTACTTTGTCCTTGGCATATATTTTAAATGCATAAGCTGGGGAGGAAAGGGACTGAAAAACAGCCGCATCTGTTCCGACACCTATACACTTCAAATCATTAGCTTCACCACTTATAGTTACTGGCTCGTTATTTGGATTTGAAAAAACTTTAATTTTAGAAAGAGAATCTATAGCTTTGTCCCAGTCGTTTTCCATATAATCTCCCCTTCATTAACATTGAAGAAAATTACAATACCCAATTACTTTAATAGTGGCTAAATGCTCAAGGGATATCATTTTCATCATTATTTTGAATACATATTCTTAGACTTTATTAGATTACTGACCATCAAACTTTGCTAATTCCTTTAAAGTGTAACATCCATTTGTTCTTTTACTAATTCGTTAGTTAAAGTACATTTCTTCACAATATTCAAATTAATTTCAAATAAACATTCAACAATAAAATCAGCTCTAAGAAAAACTAATGAGGTGATTTATATCAAACTTTATTATAAACGTTTATCTTTTTTTACAAAACTACATATGATTCAAATGTTACATATAGTATTTTCATTATATTCCGTCCTTTCTTAGGCTTACTAAATACGATGCAGTCCAATTCAGTGTCTCCTACAACTTTCTTATTTAAATTTTTAACAGCAGCCTTAAGAGCATCACCAAGTCTTGAAATATCTACGCTTTTAAACCTAGGAGCATTGGAATGATATCCCTTTTCTAATGACCGTTAAAAAAACTTAGTTGCTGCCTCAGTAATCTCACACAACGCTAGGTCTGTTTGTTGTGGGCTTTTAGCACAAAAACTTATCTCTACATTGACTGTAGAAAATCCGTGGTATTGAACCTTAGATTCGTTGGCTGTTAAACCTAACCATTCTACATGCTTCCAATCTGCTCTGCCTCGTCTATACTCTGGTAGCTTGCCATTCACCCTATAAATCGTATGGCAACGACCCTGAATATCCATTGATGCAATGCCCCAAAGCCTCGGTGCTTTTGATTTCCAAGTTCCGTAATGATAGTAGCCATCTTGAATCATCTTCATCCATTCCCATTCCTCGATTATCGCGAAACGCATGTTATTGAACATTTTAAAATGACTTTATGGAGAAAAATAGCATAGGTAAGCTAAATGACTTTGTATTTGACTACTTCCAAAACATGAAATATACATAACGTGGTGTCGATACAGTAGAAAGTGAAATCGTAAAATAAGTTGAAGAACAAATGAAGAAAGCTCTTTTAAAGAAATAAATGATTAGCCACTAAACGAGTGGCCTTTTTAATAGAAACAACTATATAATTACTTGACTATATAGTTACTATACAGTCTAAAATTCTTGAGAAATCTATTTTTTAGGAGAGAAAAAGAATGCTAGATAGTATAAAATTAAGACCTTTAGAACGAGAAGATTTAAAATATGTTCATAAATTAAACAATGATTCTAAGATAATGTCTTATTGGTTTGAAGAACCCTATGAATCTTTTGTAGAGCTGCAAGATTTATTTGATAAACATATTCATAAACAAAGTGAAAGACGCTTTATTGTGGAAGATGAAAAGAAAATTATCGGGCTAGTTGAGCTAGTAGAGATTGACCTAATCCATCGTAACGCGGAATTCCAGATTATTATTGATCCTAACTTTCAAGGAAAAGGGTATGCTTTCACTGTTACTACACTCGCTATGAAATATGCGTTTAATAATTTAAATCTACACAAAGTTTATTTATTAGTCGATAAACAAAACGAAAAAGCTATTCATATTTATAAAAAAGCTGGATTTAGTATAGAGGGAGAACTTAGGGAGGAGTTTTTTACTGGTGGTTCTTATAGAGATGCTCTTCGTATGTGCATTTTTCAAAACGAGTTTCATAATAAAAAATCGTATGCTTAACTTATACATGTAAGATACTTTTATTATTTTAAATTTTAAAAAAGCCCAACTATTCTGAACTGAACACGATAAAGTAGACAGTTGAATAAGAGACCATTCTCTTCATTAAACAGCGATTAAATGACTACGGTTGCTGCGGGGCACTGAAAAACTTACATTCCTATGACGGCTTAACTTTTTTAGATAAAAGTAAGGTACATTTTGGTTCAATCAAATAGATGTACCTTGTTTTTTGTCTATTCCTTCTTTTTCACATAGAAGTTTCAATATTCGTTTCAGATTGACGGCGAATATTGTTGCTCCTTGTATTTCTATGCCAAATAAGCCCGCTGTTTTAGCCATATTATAGCCCTGTAAATTTTTAAATTCATTATTTTTCGCTTCAATTATATCGTTCTTTCGCAAGTATTTTAAATTCATCCATTTCTTAAAAAATAATTGGTCTTTATGTTCCATAAATTTAATTCTGATAGAGTATGTTTTACTTTTGGCTTCTTCTTTATAGCACCTTCCACTTACATTTTTCTATGTCAAAGGAGTATGTTTCTGCTCTGCTTGATTAGCACCCTGATTTCATATCATCTTTCTATTTTAGACACAGGAAAAATCACTCATTATTTTGAGTGACTTTCATTTTTCACTTAATATTGTTTAGGTTCTTCTTTTGAAATAATTTTTATTCCTTCAGAATAATTTTTATTTCCCCCCCATCTATTGCACTGATACAAATGTTTATAGAAGATATTAGCCCATACGATCTATGCCCACCTTTTATCCATCATTCTAAATACTCTTGAGCTAGTTTCTGGTTTTTATAGATTGCCATACCTGTTTTTAATTTTTTAAAACCCAATTTTTCATAAAAAGAATCATTTCCTGTTGTTGCGATTAATTGAATGCAAGAAACATCTTCTAACTGTTTAATGATGTCATTTAATAGAATTCGTGCAATGCCTCTTCCCTGGTAATCTTTATGAACAACAACATCGTAAATAGCAGCATTAAATACACCGTCAGAAAGGGCTCTACAAACACCAACAATTTTGTTGTCTTTTAATCCAATTACCATATGAGTACTGGCGTTGAAAACTTTTTTTATTATACCTTCGTCATGCTTCATCCATCCAACCGATTGATAAATATCTTTTAACATTGGTAGATCACTTTCTTCTAATTCATATTTAAGTTTAAGCAAAACCATTTTGATTCCCACATCCTCTTTGTATCTATTATTTTCATACCATTTAACATATAATACCATAATATAGAATGATATTTTTTAATGGTTGCATTCAGCAACTCTTTCATGCCACGTCCTTTTTACGATATTTTCCTTACCGCGCTTAATAGTTGATGATGATAAAGCGATGTGTGAGGCTATCCAATGCTGTTTTTTCCATCTAATCACCCAGTTTAGAATTTGAACCTCTCTATCACCAGCAACCCTTTCTGAATCCTAAAGCATCTGCTGTATTCATTAGTATGCTTTCTTTTACGATAGGTTTAACATCCTAAATTAGGAAATGCTAATGACAAAGTCATTATCCAAAGGGCAAAACCCATTTCGAGCAGTAGCATTTGTACAACGGCGGCTATAATTAATAAGACTTTCCAAAATGAATTATAATGGAATATCTACTATATGGCCCTTTATCTTTTTTCTAAGTACCACACCCCTTTACTTTAGATAGCCAATAAAAATAATTTCCCGTATAAATATTAAATTAAAAGCCACTATAAAGTTGCGTAGTGCGCCACTACTTAAAGGAGCTACAGAGTTATTCATCCTCTGTGGCTTTTTTGTTTTATAATGTTAATCGCTCAGCTAAATGCTCGTTTGAGACACAAATAATAGGAACCACTTTACGTATGGGTGGCTCCTTTTTTCAGCTTGATCATTTTCTAAACAGAAAGTGGTCCTGTAAATTTTTCATTTTTTCAAATTCTCCTTAAGCCATTTCCTCCTTTGGAAATGGCTCATTTTTTAAAGTTCCACCTATACATCAGACCGTATCTTCATGCTATTCACCAGAATCATCTACCTAAAATGATATGGATTATAGCGAGTTATTTTTCTTCATCCTCCAGCGACTAATAATGAGGTCATTTCTCATGTTTCGAAACTTTATGCTCTAACTAAATGAACAGCTAGGAAAAATGTATTAAAGGCCTGCTTGTCTCTTGTTATCTTTCAGGCTAATATACAATGAGCCATTTGTTTGAATCTGGGCAAAATAAACATCCTCAATATTATGAACTTTTTGTTTTTTCAGCTTCTTCATAAGCCACTCTTCTGTTAATTCAAGTTCAACTATATTCTCATAAATAAGCTGGCCATCTGAAATAACCTCTGTTGGCAAGTATGTTGGAGGTGCAATGTTTGCATGTACATCTTGCTTAGTAGCTGCTTGTGCTGAAGTCTTTTGTAAAACGCTCAACTTACCATCAGTCTCCAGTATTGCAAATTGTATATCCTGGACAGAGAAAATTGCTTGCTCCCTTAACATCATTGTAAGTTCGTCCATATGCAACCGATTTTTCTTTAAAGCGAATTCTAGAATTCGGCCATTTTGAATGACAATCGTTGGTTTGTCATCAAATAGTACACGTGCTTTTTTAGATTTCAAAGAAATGATGGTTACTACAAATGTTAAAAAAGCCCACCAAATTAACGATATCATTCCATTCAAAAAAGGTGTTTCAGCTACTGCAGCAACCTGAGATGCTATTGAACCAATCGAAATACCGGTTATATAGTGGAAAAAAGTAAGTTGCCCAAGTTGTTTTTTTCCAAGGATTCTCGCCAAAATAAGTAGTGCAAAAAAAGAAAACAATGTTCTAACAGTCATTTCACCAAAATTAAGTGCAAAAAAGTGGTCCATACAATACTTAGCTCCTTAAAACGTTGTTGAATAATAGCATGTACAAGAAACTCCTTCTAATTCTAAATTTCCGACAATTTGTTTAATTCGAACTGTAGCGTGTGTGAGATGCTGCGGCTTTTAAATGTATAGGTAACTTTAATGTGTACAGATTAATATAAAGTAATAACAATCCTCAGCTGTCCACAATTTACAAAAAGTTACACCTTAATGTACATAAAAAGACATTCCTTCAAGGAATGTCTAAGCATTTATCTATAGATATCTAATAAATTTAATAGGTACATTTCAGTTTCATTGATCGAAAGCATTATTTCTTTATGCAGTTGATCCTCCATATTTTCCTCAGAAATAAACTGTAAGTATTTATTTACTTCCAAAAAGAATTTTTCAAACTCTTGTAAGAACTCATCAATTTTTTGATCGCCAGGTGTGACTGATAAATAAATAGTTTTGAATAAATTAAAGTCACTATATGCATTACTTAAAAAATAGATAGCTAATATTTTATCGCTCGTGACATATGATTTTACAAATGTCAGATTTTGTTTTAATTTTTTCAATGAATTTATAAGATTTGTAGTTTGTTTTAGCATATTAGCAGTATTACTATACATCTAATAAACACCTCCAATTTAATAATAAGCAAAAAATCACCAAATTGGAATAATATTCTGCATTTTTCATCCTTTAAATTACAAGATCTGCCATTCGATGATGGCATCTGTCCAAACACCAATGATCAGTAATACAAATACCCAGCCTACAAACTGAATGTAGACTTTTAATACTGGGCTATCTGCAAATCCTCTTGAAAAGGGGCTCACCTTTAAAACATCATGAGGATATTTCAACAATATATATGAAAAACTGCCAAAAATGAACGTTACCCATATAGCGGTCATGAACATGTCCAAGTTTCACTCCTAAACATCAATATTCAACTATCGCATACTTATTATATTTATCCCCCTACTCTCTTGTGCCATCGTTGCTGTAATGCCTGCATCCTCATTTAAAACAAAATAAAATGAGCTCGATCAAAACTTGAGCTCATAGATTCTTTTATCCTAATGGATAATAAGGTTCATAAATTGGATGCCAATAATATGGGGGTCTAACACCAATACTCGGTGTAAACCAGCTGTCATTTACATAATGAATGTTTAATGGATTTACGTTATTTTCTAGTAACCGTGTCACTTCTGGGAAAAATTCAATCTCCATGCTAACAATCCCCCTGCGATTATAGTCGTTTCCTTGCTTTAACATACGAAGGTAATCAATCATAGTATATGTTGAAAAGGAGGGATTGGTTATTAACAATCCAAGTGGCGGGCAAGCTAAAGATAACCAAGATTTAATGGAACAAATTCGTTTTTATCAAAAATGGTTTGAGGACAATAAAAAAGAAGATCCATACCCTCAATATCCTGTCTATGGAAAAATTACGCAATATAAAGAAGTACCCCTTACCCAACCCGAACAAAGGCAGCTTCGTCAACCTGGTCTCGAAAGCTTAATGGTGCCGAAGCCTATCATTGAAAACCCTCATTATAAAGGTAGTGGAAAATTAAAAGGGAAAGTTGCCCTTATTACTGGAGGTGATAGTGGTATGGGTGCAGCTGCTGCGATTGCCTTTGCGAAAGAGGGGGCTGATGTAGCAATTGCTTATTTAGATGAGCAAGAGGACGCTACTCGAACTAAAAATAGAATTGAGGAACTAGGAAAAAAATGTTTACTCCTTCCAGGGGATCTCCGTGAAAAAAAACAATGCGAAGATATTGTTTTTGAAACAATTCATACGCTTGGACGCTTAGATATATTATGTAACCATGTTGGCATTCAGTTTCAACAAAATGACCTGACTGACATTACAGATGAACAATACGATGAAACGTTTAAACTTAATATTTATTCACACTTTTATACGACAAGAGCAGCCCTCCCTTATTTACAAGCTGGTAGCTCCATTATTGGTACCGCTTCAGTTGTAGCTTATGCTGGGGAGCCTTTATTAATCGATTACTCTGCAACAAAAGCAGCTATCGTCGGCTGGACTCGTTCTTTAGCAAAAAGCATTGCTAAAAAGCAGATTCGCGTCAATGCTATTGCCCCTGGTCGTATTTGGACACCACTGATCCCCTCCAGTTTTTCCTCTGACGAAAACGCATTACATGGAGGAAATCTTTTTAACCGAATGGCACAGCCCTTTGAGGTGGCCCCTACATTCGTTTATTTAGCATCGGATGATTCTAGACATGTAACGGGGCAAGTTTTACATGTGGATGGTGGAGAATCCACCCATTCGTAGCTCGGAAAGAAAACTCAGGCAACAATTAATCGTATGCTGAGTTTTTTTAATTTCTCTCTTCAAAGGTTTAAAAAAATATTTTAACAACTTTTCCTCTTTTTTCATTTACTTTTCAATTTATTGACAGTGGTTATGTTCATAACTACGACAACATACATTAATTGCGGGATAGCAACTTTAACATCGCCCCCAAGATGTTTTTGTACAACGCTATCCCACCTTTACAGCGTGTATTTGCTTTTTTAACCCGTTCTCCTCGTTGTTATCCCTTCCGTAGTAAAGAATAGCTCAACATATCTCTACATTCGCCAGTCACACTTGGACATACATATTGTCTTAAATAGCTCTCTTCTTTAAAATTGAATTTGGTTAGTAACTGCTATGTTTTCTTCAGCAACAATGGCTTGTATCCTCACCACCCCTAACGATAGCCATTGCTATGCAAACATCATATATTCCCTCACTACTATCACCTCTCCGTTAACCAATAAATCAATTATTCCCATATCTTATACACTAATTGATACAGGCGTAATTGATAGTCCGCTCTTAAAGTCATCCCTACCTAGGCATTACCCTATGCACCATCGACCATTACATTCATATAATTGTACTGAAGGGAGTGGCAATAGTGCCTTGGCAACATAAAATTTACTATTTAATTGGGCAACCGGTCGGTGTTTCGTTGACGAATGGGCAAGGGACATCTGGTGTTCTTTGTGGCGTTTCAGGTGGGAAGCTTCTTGTTCTTGAATATTTGTATCAAAGCCAATTTGCTTTAAAGCAATATGATTTTCATATGATTCAAGATGTTAATGGTTTTCCGCCTTGTCAAATGCGGCAGCCGTTATATTAAAAGTATGTTTCAGACTGTCGACAAAAGGAATTGAGAAGTTCACACTCGATTCCTTTTGTCATTTTTTTCTTTTTCATTATGTTTAAAAATGGTAATTTGATATCCAATAAAACAGACTCTTCAAGTATAAGAACTCTTTGAAGCCGCCTGCCACGTCCAAGTAGCTAGTTTCTTTAAATTCATGGCAGCAAGTAGTAGGTATCGCCTGCATGGATAATTTTTTCAGACCTCTAGGTTGTCCATCACATTCCATGCTTTTCCTTTGAATCGGCAAAGACATGCTCAATCGTTTCTTTACGCTTGCATAAATTTGTTTGATGTCATAGGAATGGCATAAATGTTCAGCTTCCTCCACATACAGTTCCCCAATATGGCGTTGAATGAGCTTTTTGTGATTCTTACTTTCTGTACATTGGGAAAGGCTTGGACACTTCGCACCATTCAAAGGTTTCGATGTTTCTCAAAAATTTACCTATGTAGATGGGGTACTTTATGTAGAAGTTGATGGGAACGAAGGGCGGTGACTCCAGCGGGAAAGCGGGAAAGACGAAATCTTGGACTGAGCGAAGCGAGGGAAGCAGCTCGACCCCGCCCGTAGTGGAAATCAACGGCTTTACTTTATTTCATTGAGTTTGTCTACAGTCTGAAACATTCGTGTAGGATGTTTGTTTGATGGCACCATTTTAATACTAGTTACTTGGATGATGATCGCTCCTCCATTTGAATCTTATACATACAATAGATAGGGAGAGAGGGGGTGTCCTTTGTGGGATACTGTGGAAATATAGGTAATTTTAATAACTATTGTGGCGGAAATGACGGCAATGGTAACAGTTCAACTTTCGTGCTAATCGTTGTACTATTTATTCTACTTATTATTGTTGGCGCAAGTTTCATTTGCTAATGGTCATCTTAAGGCTTTAGCTTCCGGTCATTTCTAATGATGAAGAAGCTCAAAGCCTTTTTTATTTCCCTCCCTCTCATGATATACCTAATGAGATAAGCAAATTATATTTCTTATGCCATTGAAGATAGATAACTATCTCCAATTGATAACTTAACATAATAATAGTATTGTAAAGTTCTTTCTACTTTACATGACACTCCTTTATTGGTTCTAGGGGTCACTTACATCCAAGTGGCCTCTTTTTGCATCCTTTACTCTATTATAGATTTTATAGAAATATCGTTTTAGTAGAGAGGAGGAAACAAATGGGAATTAATTTAAATTTCTGGTCCTTTATTTTATCTTTAGGTTGCATCTTATTATTTTTTCTGTCCGGTTCCTTAAAAGACTTTTTTGTTACCTATGTCCATCTTCACCCATTGACACTGACATTGTTATTGTCAATCGTATGTTTCTACCTGAGTGTTGTAGGAATGAAAGATGTCAGAAATTTAGCGACCTTGCTGAGAGGTATAGTGACAATGGCTTTAACACTGATTCTAATTGTGAGTGTTTCTTTTATTTTATTTTTTGGTAATTTATAGTGTAAAAGAACTCTGGCTCGCATGATGATTAAACAAGCTCCCTTGACGAACGTTTGTTCTATATATACAATAATAAAAAAGGAGGCTTGTTTATGCAAGACACAATTAACATTGAATTAGTACATTTTTCAGAAGACTATGTAGAGCAGTTAAATGAGTTTGAATTGCCTGCAGAACAGCACCGATTTACTGCCTTACCAAAAGAGATTACAATCGAAAAAGTTGGACAGTACCCTATTGTGATTTTAAGTAATACAATACCTGTTGGTTTTTTCGTACTTCATGCCACTGAAAGAGTACAGGAATATTCTAGTAATCCTCAGGCGATGTTACTTACTGCTTTATCTATGGACCATAAACAGCAAGGAAAGGGTTATGCAAAAAAAGCAATGCTGTTACTGGCTGACTTTGTCAAACATGAATTTAAAGAATTTAACGAAGTAGTGTTAGTGGTAAATCACAAGAACATCGCTGCGCAGAATTTGTATACCAACGTAGGTTTTGAAGATAATGGTGAAAGACGAATGGGACCAATTGGTGAGCAAATAGTGATGCAATTGCACCTATAAGGAGACAGTCACTCATTTGCGATGTTCAAATGAGTGACTTTGTCATCCGCTGGAATCGTACCATTCATACGATGATCTGCACGAATATCATTTACTTGATTTTGCATTAAATACCGTTATTGCCATCCACTTCTATATATGCAGCATAAATATGTTTCAATGCGATATGCTTCGTTGTTGTAATTGTTTCTAGCAGAAGCTCCAACTCGTTCATCCCTTTAATTATGCCACCATATTGTACAAAATTAGCCTCTTCCCAAATAGTTAACATAATATAGTTACGTTGCGATAATGCATGCGTGATGGTTTGCTGTAATTCCTCCAGTTCCCATTCTGCACGTTCCCTTGGCGGTTCTGTCAGTACCTCTTGTTTCCACTTTTTCAAAAGCATTAAATGCTCTGGAAGCATCATCGATGTCCATTTCATGGCTCCTCGATCTTTGATCAAATTGTCTCATCCTTTCTACTATGTTTCGGGGGACGTTTGCGAGAAAACTTCAACATTGAAAGTCATGGCTACTATGCTAAAATTTCCATTCCCCACAAAACAAAACATACGTTCCTTTTAGTATACGCACATACGTTCTTTAATAGCAGTGGTAATTTCATACAATTTCTCTAGCATGTGCTTGCGAGGAGTTCTAGACAAACGCTAGGCATTTGTATAAGTCTATAAACATTTCAATCATAATCTGTGATGATGATGAATATCACAATTTTAGTGAGAAAGGATGTAAGTATTAACACAAATGTCGATTATACATCGCCTTCTGCAGAGTTCACCTTTGATGTCAACAAAAGTACGCTTTTTAAAAAAGATGCACGAAATTACATTAATATTCTTGGTGTTGAGCAATTAAATACGTTAGAAAATACCTCTTTACTGGATATTTTTTTAAGCAAAGATAATGTTATTGAGCCACACTATCACCAAAATGCAGCTGAGCTTGTCTATTGTATTTCTGGTGCAGCAACGGTTTCCCTATTAAATCCCTTTACAAAAAAACTTCAAAACTACCCGATTAAGCCTGGGCAAGTAGCCAATATCCCACAGGGCTGGTGGCATTATGAGATTGCCACAGAAGATAACACCCATTTACTAGCTATTTTTGATGCTCCAACACCAGAGGTTATTTTAGGCTCCGATATATTGAAATTTACACCAGCGAATATAATGGCGCACACCTATTGTTTAGATGAGGAACAATGGAAGAAAACTATTGCACCGATTGTTCCATCTACTTACATTGGACCACCAAAAAGCTGTAATCGTGTAGAATCAGCAACTGATAATTCTTCGTGCAAGCAAAAGAAGCCGAAACCATGCCAATACCCTTATCCATATCCATACCATTACCCTTCCCCACATATGTATCCGTATGGCACGTATTATTAAAATGCCCCTTGTATTAAACTTTTATTGTAAAAGATGAATAGAATGTCATAAACTGTTCCATCCTAATCTTAGATAAATACTAGGAGTTAGGAAGTGTCACAATAACGATGATAAATGACAATCTAGCATCATTACAGTTTAAGGAAATGTTTAGACTTTGGTCGCAGCTCGGTGTCAATCAAAGCTATATTGCCTCAAGCCATGGATTTTTTAATCATACCCGGGATAAAAAATTAAAGATTATGATTTTGGAATTTATTCAATGTTTAAAAGAGGAAAATAAACAGCTGACATTGTTATTAAAGGAAAATGGCGTGCTTGCCCCCACTCCAACTTTGGCATTCAGTAAAATGAAAATAACGGATATCCGTGGAAAATCCATCATTCATGATAGCGAAATTAGTGCCATTATATCTATGAATATTGCTTCCTCTTTAGTTGCTGTAAGCCAAGCATTGGAATTGTCAGTGAAGCAAAAGCACCTTGCCAAATATGGTGAACTCCATATGCGCTATGCTATACTTGGGTCTAAATTGATTGAACTCAGTAAGAATAAAGGCTGGCTACTAGCGCCAGCCCAATAAAAATGGCATGATGGATGATGCTAACCATCCATTACGTTGCACATTATTAAATCAATTTTTAATAGTGTGTTTTTTTTGTACATTTTAAGCTTGTGCATCTCACTTAACATCTCCGATCTCATTAAACAATAGCAAAACCACCTACTCGTTATATGTAGGTGGCTTTGAACTTTCATTTCTCTCCTATCGACTTCTTACAAACAGGAGCTTATACCATTGATTTACGAGGAACGGTAACACGGATAGACTATAAATAAAGCCTAATTGGGCAATTGTTAATGGAGCCACTTCAAAGACCGTTGTTAGCATTGGCATAAACAATACAATATGCAAGCTTAGGACACCGATTAAAAATGCAATCCATGCATATTTATTCGAAAATACACCAATCGTAAAGATCGATTGTTTGGCTCTGGAGTTAAAGCCATGCACTAATCTTGATAAACAAAGTGTTGTAAACGCCATTGTACTTGCCGTTAATGTATCGCCAGTTGATAATCCAATTTGAAAAGCAATGATGGTGGAGATGGCAATTAAAATTCCTTCAAGCACCACCTGTGTCGTAAATGATTTATTTAATAGAGGGGTATGAACATTTCTAGGCTTGTCCTTCATCGTTTTCTTATTATTCGGCTCTAATCCGATTGCGATTGCTGGAAGGCTATCTGTTAATAGGTTAATGAATAATAGATGGACGGGCGCAAAAGGAACTGGTAAGCCAAGGACTGTGGCATACAACACTACAAAAATAGCTCCCGCATTTCCTGATAATAAGAACAAAATGGCATTTTTAATATTTGTATAAATGCTACGACCATTGGCAATAGCCTTGACAATCGTTGAAAAATTATCATCAGTTAAAATCATAGACGAGGCATCTTTTGCTACCTCTGTACCAGTCACTCCCATTGCCACCCCGATATCTGCTTGTTTTAATGCAGGTCCATCATTGACGCCATCCCCCGTCATTGCGACAACATGTCCCTTATCCTGCCACGCCTTGACGATACGGATTTTTTGAGCAGGTGTCACACGGGCATATACAGAGTAATCATCTACTTTTTCCTGTAGCTCTTGATCTGTGAAGCTTTCGAGAGCATGTCCTTCAATGGCTTCATCTGGATTTTTTAATATCCCAATTTGTTGGGCAATCGCTGTGGCCGTAATTTTATGGTCACCCGTAATCATAACTGGCTTAATGCCTGCCTTAATACAATTTTCCACTGCCTCTTTGGACTCTTTTCTTGGAGGGTCCATCATAGCCACTAGGCCGACAAATATTAAATCCTTTTCCACTCTTGTATCAATTGTTTGCTGTGGTAAAACATCTTTATAGGCAATGGCTATCACCCGTAAACCATTCCTCGAAAAATCATGATTGACCGCTTCGATTTTTTGACGATGCTGAGCTGTCATATCAAAAATGCCTGCTGCCGTTTTTATTCTAGTCACTTTAGGTAAGAGAACATCTAATGCCCCTTTGGTAATCAGAACAGGCCGTTTATCTATTTGATTTACAGTACTCATAAGCTTTCGCGCCGAATCAAATGGAATTTCAGCCAGTCTTGGATATTGCTCGCGAATCATCAATTCATCTAAGCCGTACTGCTTCCCTAATTTTACAAGCGCTATTTCTGTCGGATCACCAATTTCCTTCTGATCACGCTCAACAGCATCACTACATAAAAGTGCCTTAACCATCAGCTCTTTTTCCACTGGATTTGTTGGGTTTAGCCAATCATGAGGAATTTTTTTCTGATCGACAAAGACTTCCTGTACAACCATTTTATTTTCTGTTAAAGTACCCGTTTTATCAGAACAAATAACAGATACACTTCCTAAGCTTTCAACCGCATAGAGCTTACGAATAATCGCATTTTCCTTGGCCATCTTCTGTGTGCCGAATGCTAAAACGATTGTAACGATGGAACTCAAAGCCTCAGGAATAGCTGCGACAGCTAGAGATACTGCAAACATAAAGGATTCTACTAAAGCTCGTCCGCGAATAAGGTCAATTGTAAAAATGGCTAAGCAAATGATTGTAATACCTAATGCTAATTTTTCACCAAATTGGTCCAAGCTAATTTGTAAGGGTGTTTTCTTTTCCTTTGCTGTATCGAGTAAATTTGCGATTTTCCCTATTTCAGTCTGCATCCCGATAGCTGTAACCATTACAATCCCTCGTCCATTGGTGACGAAGCTACCTGAATACACCATATTTTTCTTATCTGCAATCGTAACATTGTTTTTTCGAATAGGCTCAGTACTTTTGGCAACGGCAATTGATTCTCCGGTTAGAGAGCTTTCATTGATGTGCAAATTATGACTTTCCAATAGTCTGCCATCCGCATTGATGTAATCGCCAGCCTCCAAAATAAGAAGATCCCCCACCACAATCTCCTCAGAAGGAATTTCCATAAGCTGATTATTCCTCATTACTTTGGCAATAGGTGAGGTTAGTGCCTTCAGATTGTCTAAAGATTGCTCTGCTTTAACATGCTGTACCGTGCCTAAAATAGCATTTAGAAAGACAACAATCATAATGACAATTGTACTTTCTACCTCTCCTAGTAGAAAGGAAACGAAGGCAGCAACTAGTAAAATAATGACTAATAAATCTTTAAATTGGCCCATAAAAACTGCCCATGTACTAATCTTTTTACCTTCCTCTAATACATTATAGCCATAGACTTGTTGTCTTTTTTGAACGTCCCCATCGGACAAGCCTTCTGTGGTGACATTCAATATCTTCATGACTTCAGTAGACGATTGTTGATGATATTCAGTCATAGGGTTCTCCTTCCATTCACAAGATTTAAAGGTGGTATACTATTTTCTGGAAAATAATAGGCACCTTATAATCTCAAACTTCTTAAGTCTGTGTGAAATTCATTAACTACAACAATCTATTCCATAGATAACTAGAGTATGATAATAAACTAGTGAGAAATTAATTTTTAAAGAGAACACTCAAATAGATTCATTTAAACAAAAAAAGCACCGGGAATGGCTTTCCCAATGCTTTTATAAAAGCAGTTATGATTGTATGGGTCTCTCTTTATGGGCCACTAATAAGTAATCCAAGGCACTCATGCGTGTAAGTTTGTGTGTGAACTTAATGGCATCAGCATGAGAGGCAAACGTAAAGTGTTCGAGTTCGTCTGTTGGTATATATTGATCGACTGTTTTTCGTGTCAATTTTCGTACAGATAATGTGTGTGAATCCTCCTCATATAGTATGATAGCACCAACATTTCTATAAAAAGTTTGATCAATCGTTGCGATGACTTTGACATGTTGAAAATCGGTTAAATCTACTTGCATCTATTACCAACCTCCTCTATCCTTACATTCGCTATCAAACCGCTATTGTCCTGCTATAGCAGAATCATTTTTGGATAATTCCACCATTTATTATGAAGGGTGCTGCGCTGACGGATATTCCGCAGAATGCTCTTGTGAGACTGGCGCTCTTTTAATGGAGAAGATAGCACATCCTAAAGCACAGAGAACTAATAGAGTTCCGAAACTTGCTAAATGCATGACAGATCCAGTAAAGGCAAATACGGCACCACCTAGCGCTGAGCCAATGGAAATCCCAATTTGGAGCGCTGCTGTATTTAAGCTTTGCTGTATATCGGATGATTGAGGATCTGCTTGAATTAAATAATTTTGTAATGGTGGTGTTAAAGCCCAACTTAATGCCCCCCATAAAACGGTAAACAGTAAAAAGACCGGTAAGGCAATGACTGTGTAAGGAATACTGAACAGGACAACCGCAAATGTAGAGACGATTAAAATAAGGGCTTTACTTGTCCCGATTTTATCGCTCACCCAGCCACCTACAGCATTACCACTGACAGAGGCAATACCAAAGATTAAGTAACAAATACTAATCCATGAAGCATTCATATCAAAGGCTTCGACTAAAAATGGTGTTAAATATGCGTAGAGCATATAATGACCTGCTAGCATAAACAAAGTCGTTAATTGTGCTGTAAGAATTTTTAAATTCGCCAATGATTTCATTTGCTTCTTCAGTGGTACGACTTCTCCGATTGGCATTTTGTCTAATAACAAAGCTATTAAAACCATTGAGATTGTCGAAAGAATGCTAATGCCTAAAAATACGGCTCTCCAACCGAAAGCTTCCGTAATAAATATCCCCATTGGCACACCGATAACAAGTGCAGAGCTTACGCCCATAAAAACAAGCCCCAGTGCTTTTGCACGATGTCTTGGCTCTACAATTCTCGTTGTAATGGTTAATGATAGCACGATGACCAAGGCTGTACTCATCGCTGTAAAAATTCGTGCAATTAAGACAACGGTGAACGTTGTGCTAAAGAAGGTCATTAAATTACCTAATGTGAAAATAAATAAAGATATAAGAAATAAGCGTTTCCGTTCTATCTTGGCTGTCAAAGATAGTAGGACAGGCGCAGAAATCGCATAAACAAGTGCAAAAATAGTGATTAATTGCCCTGCAGTTGCTAACGAAACGTGCAAATCCTCTGCAATATTGGGTAGGATTCCACCTACGATTAATTCAACTAAACCTACCGCAAAGGTAGTCACTGCAAGAATATAAACTCTCCAATTCATTGTAATCTCCCTTTCGTTACATTTTCATTTTTATAGGAGATTTTTTTAATAGCCTTGATACCTCTACATCATAGGAATCCAAATTTTGCATAGGGACTTGCCACAATAAGCTCCTTTGTAAAATCTATTTCCTATGTCCGAGGCTGCATAAGCCTGATACCGAAGACGTTTCTTTATCAACATCATAGGCTCAATCAAATAAAAAAATCCTGACTACAAAAATGAAACAAAGTTTTGTAGTCAGGATTTTATGGTTCCTGGTAGAGACCCTCAATCCATATTATTGAGGTTATACAGTTCAAATATTTACTTTAGCTATAGTAGCACACCAAAATTTCATTGACAATACTTTTTTTCATAGAATCAGTCTCATAAAAATTTCGATTGCTAGAGAGAAAATTTTGATTTTTTGCTTATATTTTGATGAATTTGACCATACATAATAACATACAATATCTATTTTACGAGGTGATTGTTTGCGAATAGTAGGATTTTTATGCTATTTTTTATTACTATTTTATGGTGTTGAATTAGTAGCAGAAGAGCTCACAATCGAAGAACCCGCTCTCAGTTCTCCTATAAAAAATAATCAACCCCCTATTAAAGAAACCGTTGAAAATTCAATGATATGTGTCTATTATCCTTCTGACAAAATATGTAAAGATGTACTATCAAATAAAGAAAGAGGCCACTATTAAAGTAACCCCTTAGACTGTAGACTAGCCATCGAGACGTTACTCTCAATGGCTTCTGTTTTTTTCTTTTATTTCCATTATTGAGTAAATTACAGCTGAATTCAACATACTCTTTGAGCATAGCTTTTCTCTTCATCTACTTGCCATGTCCAAGTAGTTGTCACTCAATGATTTTTAGGAACTAATGGATTTCGCCTGTAGTGTATAGCAACGGATTACTTTAATTCATGGTAAAAGAAAAAGACTATAGGCAAGCTCAACATTCATTGAGCGTTTGTCTATAGTCTGAGAGACCACTATGAAGTGGCCACTTACTTATTTCTTATTTTGAGCCAACGTGAAAATGCTTAAATGGATAGACGATTAGCTTTGACTCACCATAAACAGCATCCTCTGAAATTAAACCGTAATGGCGACTATCACTACTTTTTAGGCGATTGTCTCCAAGCACAAAATACATGCCCTTTGGCACCTCTTTTTCATTCACTAATTGCTCTAATGTAAAGTTTTCCGTAATGCGTAATTGGTTAGGATCATCTGTTTCACGATTGACGTAATCTTCATTGTAGGCTTTGCCATTCACATACAATACATCATCTTTCATTTCCACCTTATCACCTGGTAAACCGATGACACGTTTAATATATAGCTCATCTTCTACAGGTGATTGGAAAACAATTTGATCGAAACGCTCGATTTTACTTGTTTTACTGACAATTATAATATCTTTATCATGGTAGGTTGGGTACATCGATGCCCCCTGTACTTTAATGGGCGCAAATAAAAATTGCTTACAGCCTAATACGACAATTGCTGTAATAACAATAATTTTGATGTAGGATAGTATTTCTTTTTTAAAGTTTGTTGTTTTTTCCTCTTGCATGTTCATTCCCCGATACTGTTTTTTTAATAGTATAACATTTTCTATACTTCATTGACGAATGAATCACAGAAATTGTTTCATTCGCCATAAAAAATAGACAAGGCTACTAAGTAGCCTTGTCTATTAATATCTAATTGTATCTAATTCTGTTCATTTGACAATTAAGAATGGCTAGATTGTGAAGCAACCTGTTGCTGCTCGTTCAATAAATCTACTGCTAATATGATACCCACTGGTAATGCAAATGCTAACAATATTGTGCCTATAATCATCACAATCACTCCTTTTAACCACTTCTAATGTCAGTATACAACGAATTTTCAGATATTTCAAGAAATATAGATAAATGATTGATGTCAAAAAAAATCATTCAACTAGGCATGCACCCTACATGAATGATTTTTTAATGCACTACATAAACAATTTTAAACATAATACTTGTAGGCCTCTGATAGTTGATCGGACTGGATTTCTTCGCATTTTGCGTTTAGGTACATAGCTTTGCATGCAATGATTAAGAGCTGTATACCTAAGGACCTGGGTCCTCCCATTCATTCATCTCCCTCCCTTCATGGCCAAAAATTTTACATGTATGTTATCACTTGTTGTAAGCAAAAGCTTACTTGCTTTGTAAATGGTTTTTTAGATCGGCTTGTATTTTTTGTAGCTCTTCCTCGTTCGGAATGTAGTACCAAATGCGGTTAATTCTTTCACCATCACCCTTTTCAAACGATAATTGCTCAATATCCTTATCCATTTTCTTATAAATACCTTGAAGCTGAATAAGCTCTTTTACAGAGAAGTTCATGCGAACATTATCACCTAAAACCGTCAGCATATCTGTTGCCTTTAATAAGGTAGACGGAGTTGAAGCCTTTTTCATAACCGCTTCAATAATTTGACGTTGTCGAATTTGACGTCCAAAATCTCCTCGTGGATCCTCATAACGAATACGTGAAAAAATAAGTGCTTCATTACCATCTAATGTAATTTCTCCCTTTGGGTAATGATATTCGTCATAGGTTAAATCCATATCATTATTAATGGTTACGCCACCAAGCGTATCTATAATTTGTAAAAAACCTTCCATATTAATAAACACATAATAATCAATCGGTATATTTAGAAAATTTTCCACCGTATCTACAGCCATTGGAACACCGCCAAAAGCATAGGCATGATTAATTTTATCAACGGTATCATGACCGACAATTTCTGTACGAGTATCACGGGGAATACTAAGCATTTTCATGGTTTGCTTTTCAGGATTCACAGTAATCACAATCATCGTATCTGAACGTCCACTATCATCCTTTCGTTCATCTACACCGAGCATCAGAACCGAGAAAGGTTCTTTTTTAATCACTGTTTTTTCTTCTAGCTGTGCTGCATCTGTTGTTTGTAAAAGTGGTGTATTTATTTTGTTCATAGTTTTTTGGATGGTAAAGTAGGCAGTTCCTATAAAAATTAAAAAAATAGTTAGTAGGCTACCAACAATCCACAGCCATAATTTTTTCTTGCTCTTTTTCTCTTTAGAGCGTTTCATATTTTTTTCCATACGTTAGTCCTCTCTTGCTTAACAATTTTGCCCCTCTTTTTGACGTATTAAGTTGGAAAAAAGTTTATCTAGTCTACTTATATGCATATTGGACGAAAAAAAGACGTACACTAGTATTTACTTTATTTACTCCAATCTATTCCCACATTTGTTATTTCATTTCCTTCTTCATTATATGTTTCGCCATTTTAATAAATTGAAAATTCATTATTGTTGATTTATACTGTTTTTAAGGTACAACGTCTCTATAATAGAAACGATTTACTATAGATTTTATTGCTTACTTTTTTAGGAGGAATCACTATGTTTCAAACAAGAAGAGAGAAGTTAGTTTCCCGTATGCAGCAGGACGTGGATTTAGCTATTTTAGTACCCGGGCCAAACATGCATTATTTTACCGGTCTTCATCTCAAGCAAAGTGAACGTCTAACATTCGCTGTCATAACAGCTCATAATGATTTATATTTTCTTTTGCCACAAGTAGAACTAAATAAAATTGATCCTAGCTATGGTGGTGTTATTTTTTCCTATTCTGATGAGGAAGGGCCCAAACAGGCGATTCAGCAGCTAAAAAAAGAATTGGGACCATTGCAGACCATTGGTGTAGAATTTGACACTATGCATGTGCATGAGCAGAAATCGATTGAAATGCTTACATATGAAAATTTATACGATATTGGTGAGAATATACGCGAATTACGCATGAAAAAAGAACTGCAGGAAATAGCCTTTATGCGACAGGCTGTACAAATTGTTGAGGAAAGTCTTGCAGCTACTTTACCAACGATTCAAGCCGGTGTGACAGAAATGGAAGTCGCAGCCCAATTAGAATATGAAATGAGACGTCGTGGCTCAGAAGGAACACCTTTTGGTACGATCGTTGCTTCAGGCTATCGTGGTGCACTCCCACACGGCAGAGCAAGTACTAAAAAAATTGAGGCGGGCGAATTCATTGTCATTGATTTTGGTGCTATTTATAAGGGCTATGTGGCTGATATGACTAGAACGGTAGCTTTAGGAGATGTATCACCAACGTTACAAAACATTTATAGCCTTGTTAAACAAGCCAATGAAGCAGCCATAGACGCTATTAAACCAGGGATGACTGCCCAAGACCTAGATGGTATTGCAAGAGGAATTATCCGGAATGGTGGTTATGGTGACTATTTCACACATCGACTTGGTCATGGCATTGGTTTAAGCGCACATGAAGAACCTTATTTAATGCAACGTAATTTAATAGTGTTAGAAGAAGGCATGGCATTTACTGTGGAGCCAGGGATCTATCTACCGAATGTTGGTGGAGTTCGTATCGAGGATAACCTACTAGTTACTGACAATAGTTATGAGAATTTAATGACCTTTTCAAAAGAGTTAATCATTTTATAAGGCTGGTGCATGCAATGATAAATATGAGGACCATTCAAAAGGATATGCCCCTTCTAGCGCAATATATTTATTTGAATACAGCTGCCGCTTCTGCCATGCCTCAGCCTGTAGTGAATGTGATGACAAGTTACCTTCAAAAACAGGCAAGTATCGGCCCCTATTTACCTTCTTTTCGGAAAGAAACGTATGAACAGGTGGAGCAAATTCGGGAAAAAACAGCTTTATTTATCGGTGCAAGAAAAGAAGAAATTGCCTTTGTACCAAATGGTTCAATGGCGATTAATTATATTTCAGGAGGCTTAGATTGGAAAATAGATGATGAGGTGATTGTACTTGATACTGAAATGTTAAGTAACCATGTACCTTGGCTTGCCCTTCAGCAACGAGGGGTTCGCTTAAAAGTTTTGAAAACGAATACGGACTATATGGTGGACTTACAAGAGCTTAAACAGCTCATCACGCCTCATACAAGATTAATAGCCTTTGCCCACATGTCAAACGCGGCTGGTGCTCTTCAGCCAGCAAAGGAAATCTGTGAGCTTGCCCAGCAATACAGTGTGCTTACGTTAATTAATGCCAATCAAACAGTGGGTTTACTCCCTATCGATGTGGCAGAGCTAGGCTGTGATTTTTTAGTTGCTAGTGGGCGAAAATGGCTACGTGGTCCAGAAGGCTCTGGTCTTTTATATGTAAGACAAGCTCTGATTTCAACCATTGATCCCATTATAATCGGCTGGGGTAGCACTAACTGGGATTATGAAAACAACGATTATTCATTTGTTGAAACAGCTAAACGTTTTGAGCCAGGCTGTCCTGTTATTCCAAGTATATTAGGGTTAGGGGCGGCCATCGATTACGCAAATGCCATTGGTATACAACTGATCTATCAGCGTGTTCAACAGCTGACGAAGTATTTAATAGAGCAGCTTAAAACGATTCCAGGCATTGTCCTCTATGGCCCTCAAAATAGTGAATATCGATTATCGGTTACACCGTTTAATATTGAGGGAATATCTCCAGATGATGTGACAAATTTTTTAGCGGATCGAGGCATCATTATAGAAGCTGGGACATTTATGGCTAATACCATCATGGAGCGCAATCATATTCGTAAAATGGCTCGCTTATCTCCTCATTATTTTAATACGTTTGAAGAAATCGATAGCGCCGTATCCAGCATCAAGGAATTTATAGAACTAACCAAAACAAAGGCCCAAGACAGTCATTAACTATCTCGGGCTCTTTTTCACCCTATTCTTGGTACAATTTAAAGCTATATTGATCAAAATATCGCTGAATATTCATCGCGCCATACTGAAGAACATTAATCATTTCAGGTAGCTTTTCCTCCGTTGGTTTTCGATAAATAGGACCTGCAATTGTTAGTGAAGCAATCACCTCTTTTTTGCTATTAAAAAGAGGGACCCCTACCCCAAATACCGAGTGAGAATATTCTCCCGTCGTAAAGCACCAGCCTTGCTGTTGAATTTTCTCTAAGTCCGCTAACATTTGATCTGGATCTGTAATTGTTTCCGGTGTTACTTTTTTCATGCCATGATCCATTATCTCTTTTTTCTTCTCATCTGGAAGAAAAGCCATGATTGTTTTACAGGATGCTCCGATATGTAAAGGTGTGCGTGTGCCAATCGACACAGAAAACTTAATAGTTTGAGAACTTTCTGCAATCTCTACCGTCACACCATCTGTGCCATCTAGCCATGTTAAAAATACGGATTCCTTAATGGCTTCAGCTAGATTTTTCATAATCGGTAACACAAAATCAGAAAGATTTAATTTATCCTTTACCATTTGACCGTACTCTAGAAAACGAAGTCCAAGTTCATACTTCTTTGTTTCAGGGTGTTGAATTAGAAAACCCTGATGTTCAAATGTTGCTAATATCCTATAAATAATAGAGTGGCTAATGTTCATTTCTTTCGCTAATTCTCGAACACCCCAAGTAGGATTTTCTTTATTAAAATATTTTAGAACCTCTAATGAGTTATCTAATGTTTTTAATGTCATTTTACACCTCATATGTCTCTATAATAGAACCGTAATTGTATTATAAAATGAAGGCGGACAATTTTCAATAAATTCAACTATTTTACAATTAGATGTAAAACGATTAGGTGACCGGTTGAACTTCTAGCTGGCTTACTTTCATTCTAATTGGCTGTCTTGAGCGTATGCCTTCATCTTCATATGGGACCCCCATTAATAAACAAAATATTACCTATTATTTTTAGCATAAATAACCAATAAAAAAATCAACCCACCTCCATAAAATTAATCGAGGTGAGTTGATCTGGATAGATCTTCTTACATGAAACAACTTTTTCTATTCATTTTTATTTTGAATGCCCTGTACTAGCTTCTCTTGAATCTGTAAATACTGGGCAATTTCTGTATCATCTAATACTTCAAATAGTTGTACAAAGACTTCTTTCCCTATGGATTGAGCCTTTGATAAGGCTATTTTTCCCTCATCGGTAATGTCAAGGCGAATAGTGCGGCGATCAGATGGATCATACAGCCTTTCTGCTAAGCCAAGTTTGACTAATTTTTCAGCAATGCTTGTCATTGCTCCTTTTGTATACCCAATGGTTTCAGCTAGTTCAGCCTGTTTTTGAGGGCCTTTTACATGTAGCTCATTTAATACTAAAATCGGTGAAATTCCTAATGGATAAGGAAACGCTTTTGTAAAACGAATAATATTGGCGTTATTCACCTGTTCAATCATATGAATCAATTTAAAAATACTTGTCTGTTTCAAAAAATTCCTCCTCAAACGCCTAGGATTAATGAAGCATTAATGAACCACCATCTACCATAATCGTTTGACCTGTAATGTATTGTGAATCGTCGGAAGCTAAGAAGACAGCTACTCGTCCAATATCCTGTTCAATATGCCCAAAACGACCTAGTGGGATTTTACTTCTCACTGCTTCATAATACTCTGGCTGTGCTTTTGCCCATGCTTGTACACCTGGTGAATCTGCAAGTGGGCTAATGATATTGACGTTAATACCAAATCTGCCCCATTCATTTGCAGCAACTCGAGAAATGCCTCGGATCGCTTCCTTAGCAGCAGCATAGGCTGCCTGTGTCTCATGGCCTTGAATACCTGCCCCAGATGCAAAATTAATAATATTACCTTGTGTTTCTTTTAAATGTGGTAATGCCGCTTGCATTAAATAGAATGTCGGATAGAAACCTGTTCCAAAAGATAAGTCAAGATCCGCTTGTGTTGTTTCTTCTATTGTAACTTGTTTCGCAGCATGAGCGTTATTAACTAGCACATCTAGTTTACCGTATTTTTCTACAACTGTATCAATAATTTTTGGTAATTGATCCCGTTCCATTAAATTTGCTTGCAAAAACATAGACTTCGGAGAAATTTGTTGTAACTCTTTCTCCATTGCTTCGCCTGCTTCTGCATTTAAGTCAACAATCGTGACAATGGCACCTTCCTTTGCCATTGCTTTAGCCATACCACTACCAATACCACCTGCACCACCAGTAATAATGACTACTTTGTTATCTAATTTACCCATTCATAACACATCTCCTTCATGTCTATTTAAATATAGTTTAACATTAAACTATTTATTTTTAAACTAATTAACTTCAGATAAAAAGCCTATTCTGGAGAAGAGTTAATCCAAAATAAGCTTTTCTAAAATTGATCTTTCCTACATGATTGTACCGATTACTCTTTTCGAGCTCTCTATTTCTGATTTGATATTACACCAAATATAGACCCTTTAATGTATGTTTGTCCTTGTAATGACTGCAACTGCTCTGGTGTACCAGTTACTACAGCCCCAGTTATTTTCACATCACTTTTCTCCAAGGTTCCATTTTCTCCTACTAAAGCTTGATAAACCTGGTTTGTTTCCCACTCAAAGTTCTTGCTTTTGCGAAGAAGCTCAATATTTCGAATAAAGGTCTCAACCTCGTCGTTTGAAGAGCGTCGGGGTTTTGGTTGGGATTGCTCTGATTGGAAGCCGTAAATGTATGAGTCATTGGCTGAAATAGTATTCTGTCCTTGCTTAAAAAAATCTAGAGTATCATCTGTATATGCATCCACCCACCACCAATCTACTTGTACTTCAGAAGGAAGCTTGCTTTTAATTTCACCAAAACTATAGGCATCATCAAAAGAAATAGCTAATTCTACTAAAGTATTTTTCTCCAATTGATTCAGTTCACTAATATTATCTTTATAATGGTCGTAAGAAATTTTTGGATGATAAAAAAACATTTCTCGATCACCTGTGTAGTCATTAAACCTTTCGATTTGATATGTTTCTGCCAGTGATTCTGAACCTTCTATTTGGATGGGGCTAGAAGTGGCAGTTCGTGTAAGCGTTCCAAATAGATTATAATTGCTTTTAATAGGCTTCCAAATATATGGCCGATGCTGAACTCCAAGCACCTTATAGGTTGTTATTGCTATTTTCCCTCCCAACAAATTATCGTCATAAACCTGATTACTAATTTGGACATTTGGCGCACTTATTTCGTTAAATAAATGAATATCATCCATTACTTTTTGCGCACTATTTAACGATAAAGTCCTCAGCCCATACCATAATGCTATTAGCACAATGGGTGTAACGACCAATGTAACCCCAATCATTTTGACTGTTGACCAAAACCTTGCCTTTCTCATTATTTTTTTCGTTTTTTTATCATCAAACAAAAATTCATTTTCTTCATTATTCATCATGAATATCCTCCTTAAATCGTTCCGTAAATTCTTCTCTAGCACGTCTGACATGCGTTTTTAGTGTGTTTTCATTCTTATTCATCAAGGCTGATATTTCCTTATACGATAATCCCAACTCATATTTCAAGATTAGTAATTCCTGATGCAAAATGGATAATGTTTCTAATGTGTTCTGTATGTCCTTTAATTTTTCTTTTTTTAGCATCTGGATCTCAGGAATATGAATTAATGAAGTCAATTGAACTTCATCTAATTCTGTTGTTGGATGACGTGTTTCTTTTCTTTTGAGATCATAAAATTGATTGGTTGCTACACGATATAACCAACTCATTACTTTGTCTGACTGAATTCCATTTTTATGTAATAAAAATTTATAACATGTATCTTGGACGATATCTTCTGCATCCTCATGGGCTAATCCACGTTTTCTCAAATAACGATATAGCAAAGTTCCTGCTTGCTGTAAAAACGCATTCATTGATTGCTTTACCATGTCCACCTCCCTTCTGCCTATACAACGCAGAACTCCATGAAAAGTTTACATATTACAAAAAGTTCCCATTAAATATTTTAGTTTAATGAAAACAAACAACATTTATTTTCAAATACATCCAAGCATCATTTTTATTTGACACGAATATACTGTAGCAGCTAGCTAAGTTCACTTTCAGGAAGGGAGTTGTTAAAAAAATGGGTGCTAAATGGATTAAGCTCTCAGTCTTGTATTTATTGATTGTTTTTGCTTTTGGACTGTTTATGCATTATACTGTTCAACTTCAATGGAAAACGACACATGCTCATATTGGTGTGGTAGGTTGGCTGACTACTGGATTCATAGGTTTCATTTATTCGACTTATAAAGATGCTGCGGAAACAGGTCTCGCCAAAGCACAGTTCTGGCTATACAATATTGGCCTACCATTCCTATTAGTTGGCATGATGATGGTCTATCTAGATGTGCCAAGGTGGTTATTTGAGCTATTCGTTTCTGGTGGTGGCATTGCCGTAGCCCTTTCCGTCTTATTATTCTTTATCAATGTCTTGAAATATGTGAAATGAATAAAATACCCTAATTTAATAGAAGTTAGACTATAGATCAAACCTAAAACGTTTGAGCTGCCTATAGTCTTTCTTTTTTCTTTTCCATGAGCGTCTTGAGAGAAAATGACAAAAGCCATCGAGAATGCATTCTCGATGGCTCCTATCTACGGTCTGACCCGCAAGATTTTATTATTTAAATTATTGTAAGGAATTGGCTTGCATTTGATACATCTTTTCATAAATACCGCCAAGCTCAAGCAATTCATCATGTGTGCCATTCTCGACAATTCTCCCTCGATCTAGCACTAGGATTCGATCTGCGTTTTTAATCGTAGAAAGTCGGTGGGCAATAATAAACGTTGTCCGTCCTTTTTTCAGGACATCCATTGCATGCTGAATAATTTCCTCTGTCTCTGTATCAATATTGGATGTTGCTTCATCCAGTATTAAAATAGCAGGATCGAAGGCAAGTGCTCTTGCAAAGGAAATGAGCTGACGTTGTCCTGAAGATAATGTGCTTCCTTTCTCGATTACAGGCTCATCATATCCGTTTGGCAAATTCGCTAAAACACGTTCTCCTCCAACAGCATTCAAAGAATCTTTAATCTTCTCTGGAGAAATGTTTGGATTATTTAAGCTCACATTGGAGGCAATGGTTCCTGTGAATAAATAAGGATCTTGAAGCACAATTCCCATATGCTCCCGCATTGTTTGTCGAGGAACAGATGTAATATCAATGCCATCAATGGAAATCTTACCTTTCGATGGATCATAGAAGCGGAACAATAAATTCATAATCGAACTTTTCCCTGAGCCTGTATGACCAACTAAGGCAATAGTTTCGCCTTGATGTGCCTCGAATGATAGGTTCTTAAGTACATATTCATTATCTTTATAAGCAAATGAAACATCCTCGAAAAGGACATTGCCCTTATATCTTGGTAAACTTTTTTCTGAGACAGGCTCACCATCTGTATCTAGCACCTCAAACACCCGTTTCCCTGCAATAAGGGATCGTTCAAGCTGAGAAAATTGGTTCACGATATTCGTAATAGGATTAAATAGCTTTGTTAAATAATCGACAAACGCATATAATGTCCCCGCTGAAATGATTTCTGTGGCTGTGTATGATTGTGTACCAAAATAGACAATAAAGACAGTAAACATAATAAGCCTTAAAGTATTGACAAGGTTAAAGGAAGTAGCGGAATCAAGAACTAACAGCTTTCGCTCATATGCGTAATGCTCGTTATTCATATCATCAAATTCCTTTGTCATTTGTTGCTCACGTCGGAATGCTTGAATAATTGTCATCCCCTGGATAGATTCATTGATCATGGCATTAATATCAGCAATTTTCGTACGGATAACATCATTATATTTGGAAGCAACTTTTCGATATAAAATCATCCATAAATACACAATAGGAATCATCGTTAAAGCAAGCATTGCCATTTTCCAATTTAAAATAAAGAGTGCTATATAAACGCCAAAAATGGATATGAAACTCGTCACAAAATTGGAGAGTACCTGTACATATAAATTCCGAACCGCCTCTGTATCATTTGTAACACGCGCAACAATTTTGCCAGCTGGTAGATTGTCAAAGTACTGGATCGGTAAAGTTTGTATATGCTCAAAAACATCTTTACGTAATTTTTGAACAACCCGATTTGCACCAATTTGTAAATAAATATACATAAAATAGCGTAATATCGCCGTAGCAATAGCTAATAGTAAATAAACAATTAGCAACCACGTAATCGGTTTGATTTCAATATGACCAATCGTCATGTAATTATCAATAATATGTTTAGCAATAAATGGCCCAACAAGCTCCGTAAAAACGGCGATTGTCAGGAAGAATAAGCCTAGAAAAATAGGCTTTTTAAAATACATTGCATAGCGCATTAAACGTTGACTCGTACTCATGAGGCACCTCCTTCTAGCTGCTGACGGTCAAATTGCTCCTTGTACCATCCTTGTCGTGAAAGAAGTTCCTCATGTGTTCCTTGCTCAACAACTTGCCCATCATCCAACACGATAATAATATCAGCATGTTGAATACCCGATAATCGGTGTGTGGTAATAATCGTTGTTTTTCCATCACGCTCTCGCTGAATATTTTCAATAATTCTTGCCTCTGTCTTCGCATCAACAGCAGACAGTGAATCATCAAGCATTAAAATTTCAGGGTCCTTAATTAGCGCACGAGCAATAGATACACGTTGCTTTTGACCGCCTGAAAGAGATACACCTTTTTCGCCTACAAGCGTTTCAAGACCCATTGGTAGATTTTCTAAATCCTTTTCAAAATATGCAGCCCGTATCGCCTGCTGTAATTCTGCCTGCGTCGCATCTTCTTTCCCGAATAATATATTTTCACGAATGGTACGGGAGAATAACACATGATCTTGTGGAACATAGCCAATCCAATCAAGAATTTGCTCCTTCGTTTGAGCAGTAATATCAATACCGTCAATGGAAAGCTGTCCCTGACCGATTGGATATTCTCGTAATAATTGACGGAGGAAGGTAGTTTTCCCGGCGCCAGTTTTTCCAACAATTCCAAGTGTTTGCCCTTTTTTCAATGACAGTGAAATTTGTTGTAGGTTTTTCACTTGGCTCATAGGATATTGGAAAGTTAAATCATCAAAGCCAATTGCTTTAGGTGTCGCAATCATTTGTGGATTCGGAATATTTCGAACATCCGCCTCGTAGTTTAACGTTTCCTGCACACGATCGAGTGATGCATTCCCTTGTTGCATGACATTGATCAGCTCGCCAATGGCAAATATTGGCCAAACCGCTAATCCTAAATAGACATTAAAGGTTACAAGTTGCCCTACTGTCATGGCCTCTGTCGCTACTAAATGAGCACCATACCCAAGCGCAACAACATAACTGATTCCTGTACCCACTTTAGTAATAGGGCCAAATAAAGCGTTAATTTTAGCTGTATGAATATTTTTTGCATAAACGATTTCACTCATATCCGCAAAATTAGCCTCATCCTTTTTTTCCTGCACATAGGCACGCACTACTCGCACACCTGCTACTGATTCAAGGACACTATCGTTCAATTCCCCAAAAGAATCCTGAGCCTTCATATAACGTTCATGTACAATTTTCCCTAAATATTGAATGAGGATGGCCATAATAGGAACTGGTAGCATGGCAAATAGTGTTAACTTCCAAGAAATCATATAACCCATCGCAAAAATGATAAACCCCATATAAATCGTTGAGTCAATCAACGTCATGATCCCAAACCCAGCAGTAGTGGAAACGGCATTTAAGTCATTTGTTGCCCGAGCCATTAAATCCCCTGTGCGATTTTTTTCATAAAAGGTTGGAGTCATACGTAAAAAATGCTGCATCAAATTTCGACGTAAAATTTTTTCAAGGTTAATAGCCCCTTCAAATAGTCGGAATTGCCACACAAAATTCAGCAGATAGCCCCCAATAATGATCCCGATAAAAATAAACACATACTTTGTTAAAATTGCTGGCGTCATTTCACCTGCTGTCAAAATATCAATAATTGAGCCCAGTAAATATGGAGGAACAACCTCTAACCCACTAGCAATCATCAATAGCACAATCGCGACTGTATATTGTTTCCAATAGCGTTTAAAGAACCAGCCTAATTTACTTAAAACATCAAACATACATAATTACCTTCTTTCTTCCGTGCTGTTGTGGCATTGCTACCCACTTTCTAGAAATTCCTTTTTGAAAATCATTCGACGTACAGTGTTTCGCATAAACATACACTCCTTTTTTGAATTTTACTATAACCTTTTTAGGCACCAAAAAAGACACATACCCCTCAAAAGAGCATGTGTCTCTTATAAAAGGCCGGATGAAATCCATACCTTTGTGTGCAATCTTAAATAAGCGTTAGGCATGGACAATGTATGTAGCTGTGATTAAATATGATACTGATAAAATTAACATTGTCATGCCCTCCTTTAGTTTATTTGTTATAGTGTTCTTGAAGATTATCACACTATAGAAATAATTGTCAACTATCACACTGTTATTTTTTATCATTTCCGGAAAATAGTTAACGCTTTAAAGCACTAAAATACAATTTTACACCTATGCTCAAAAGGAAAGCATGTTCGACATTTATTACTTTTAACATTACATCATTTTTTTAAAGCTGACATTAACCTAAAGTCTGAAATGAGCAGCCCCAAAAATGCTGCTACGCGCTCAGCATTCGGATAAACCGTAAGCGATGTTTTATGATGTATTTCCTATCACTTTTTTTAGCTAGAATCTCGACTACACTTTCTCTCAAAACCTGCTGTAAATCTATTTTTATATACTATATTTATATATTATTTTGTTACAACAAAATCGTTCACCCTACTAATAGTACTAGCTATAAACTAGCTAAGTAATTAAATAATAATTAGAGACATATTCGTTCATTTGTTAGCATTGAAAGTTGAAAACTCGATTTAATAAAATTCCCAACATCGAAATATTTCTAAAATTTTCTTCTCGTGATACACTTTTTAATAATAGTCATTTTAGTAAGGGGTCTTTACGTTGAAATCATTTTTCACTGTTGGGATTGGTGGCATTCTTGGAGCCATTTGCCGGTATGGACTGAGTCTTGCCATTCCAAACTCGGAAGGATTTCCATCCACAACATTATTGATAAATTTACTTGGCTGCTTTTGCCTAGCATGGCTTTTCACTACTTTTACAAAGCGCACACCTATTGTCCTTGGGATTGGCACTGGTTTTTGTGGGGCCTTTACAACCTATTCGACATTTTCCTTAGAGACATTATTACTCGTTCAACAAAATGAGTGGCTCCTAGCAGTTCTCTATGTTGTCATAAGTATTGCTGGTGGTTTATTCTGCGCCTGGCTGGGTATACGACTAGCAAGGGGGCGACTGGCATGATTCTTGTTGGAATTGGAGGATTTTTAGGCGCCATTTCAAGGTTTTATTTAGGTAAATTATTGGCCCATCCTTATCCGTGGGCAACTTTTATCATCAATTGTACAGGTTCCTTTGCACTCGGTCTTGTTTTTGCCCTCCATCTCCATGATTGGTTATGGCAGCTGATCGGCATTGGTTTTTTAGGAGCCTATACGACATTTTCAACTTTTGGATTTGAATCATTACAGCTAATTGAACAGCAAAAATGGGGGCAAGTTATAGGCTATATAGCTAGTACCCTGTTGTTTGGCATACTATTTGCCACTATTGGTTTTATAGCCGTGTAAAAGAGGTGATATGAATGACACAGCTATCCAAAGAGCTACTACTAGAATTGGAACTTGAAATTGAACAAGCACTATATTCCCTAATCGACCTAGAATTAGCAGAAAATTATGCAGCTATGAATAGACAATTTGCTCAATTACTGGCAAAGGTTCAGGCAGCACAGCTAATCGATTATAAGCTTGATGTTCTCGTAGAGCCTCAAGCCTTTGCAACGGAGACTTGTATTCTACTACAAAGCTTAATAGAAGCGAAGGCAAGGCCTAATAAGCGACATAGATTATTAACACATCGGATGATATTAAAAATATGGTTACGTAAAAATCAACGATTCATGAGGGAATTTTTACCTCAAATGTTTTAGGCGTCTCTTAGTTTTATAAGGGCGCCTCTTTTAAATGTATAGGTTCTTTTATTTTCCCATCTACTGTCGAATTAAATACAGTTGTCTATTGTAAATCTTAGCCTTTTTCCTTCTGTCATCATGTGCAGTTGAATGACGTGTTTTACCTCAAAACTTGACCCAATGTATTCTTTTGCCCTTGACCTACTGAAAACGAATCCCATACTACTTTCAACAAAAAAAGAAAAAGTTCGATTTGGTAAACAAATCGTTTACCAATCGAACTTTTAAGGACTTGAAGAACAAACACTTTTTATTGCGGGGTTCTTTCATTATTAAGTGCTATTATTTTATTGCTTCATACGTAAATACCTGTGAACCATCTGTTGGATATTTATTATACTCATAATCTGAAGAAATTGTTACATCCTTAAATCCAATATCTTGTAAAATTCCTCTAAACTCTTCTACTCCATACCACTTTAACGGGAAGATCTCTAACTCAGTATCAATTAGTTTAGTGTTTTCCCATTTCTGATATTTATTGTGAGTAATCGTAAATTGATTAATGTAATCCACATCTACCAATACTTCCTCCAATGTTATAGAGTCACCGTCTTGATTCTTAAATACTCTAGTTGAAACATACCCCTTCTCAAACGAATCAGGAAGGAAAGTGTCTACTATTAAACGGCCTCCATCCTCTAAATGATCATAAAAACACTTTAAGGCTTTTAAAGAATCTTCTCTTTGATGTAATAATAGGAATGAACCAGTCGGAATAATAATCGCCTCATATTTTTGTTCCAAAGAAAAATTGCACATATTTAATGAATATAGATTTGGTGTAAGCTCACTTTCTGCACAATTTTTTTTGCATAATTGTAACATGTCATCAGAAAGATCAAAACCTTCAATATTTAGTCCTTTATGCAATAAAGGTATTAGGATACGACCATTACCAACGGCAGGCTCTAATATCTTTCCCTTTACACCTTCTAACCTTTTTGAATAATACTCTACATCTCCAAATGATTTACCAATATATTTATCTATATCATATAATTCTGTAGATAAACTACCATAAAAGCTTACCATCACGATTCCCCTATCTAACATTTATTTGTTTTCTGTGCTTGTAATATTTTCTTTTGTTTTAACACATCTCTATTTTCTCTTTTATCCTTTAATGTCTCCGCTCCCTCTTCTTTATATCTTTCTCTTAATTTATATCGTCGAAGATTTGTAGGAACTAAGCTTTTCGAAGGTTCAGTCTCTAAAAGCTTTGAAACGCCTGTTGAGTCATATGATTTTAAATCATAAACCTCAGAAAAATAACTATCGGCTGTACCTGATTCATAGTGCTTTATCTCTGGATAAGAAGAAATAACGCCTTCATAATTTCTTAAAACTACTTTCTCAGGACTCTGGGAAATTATATAATTTGGTTGTAACGCTATCTTCCCACCTCCGTTTGGTGCATCTACCACGAATGTTGGCACAGCATAACCAGAAGTATGTCCTCTTAAAGATTCAATTATTTCCAATCCTTTAGAAATAGGTGCTCTAAAATGGCTAATCCCCTCAGACAGGTCACACTGATAAATATAATATGGTCTAACTCGGATTTTCACTAAATCATGCACTAATTTTTTCATTATTGGCACACTATCATTTATCCCTGTCAGTATAACAGACTGATTCCCCACTGGAACCCCCGCATTGACTAACTTCTCGCAGGCTTCTTTCGCCTCATCAGTTAACTCGATCGACGTATTAAAGTGTGTATTTAGCCATACAGGATGATATTTTTTTAGAATCGAACACAACTCAGTCGTTATTCTTTGAGGAAATACGACTGGTGCTCTAGTACCAATTCGAATTATTTCAACATGCGGTATATCTCTTAAACTGCTTAAAATATATTCAAGAATTTTATCGTTAATTAATAAGGCATCTCCGCCAGACAATAAAACGTCTCTAATTTCTTCATTATTCCTAATGTAATCAATAGCTCTATCAAGCTGCTTTTTAGGTACTGCCATTCCCACCTGTCCAGAAAATCTTCTTCTTGTACAATATCGACAATACATGGAGCATTGGTTGGTAACTAGGAACAATACTCTATCAGGATACCTGTGAGTTATACCTGGTACAGGGGAATCTTCATCTTCATCCAATGGATCCTCTAGATCATAGTGACTCTTCATAATTTCAGCAGATAATGGCACTGACTGCATACGTATTGGACATCGTACATCATCAGGATTCATTAAAGATGCATAATAAGGAGTTATATTTAAAGGAATCGTTTGTAGAGAAATTTTGACTCCTTCTTCTTCTTCCTCAGTTAAGTTTACAACTTTCTTTAAATCATCTAAAGTTTTAATAGTGTTCGTTAATTGCCAATGCCAATCATCCCATTGCTCTTTGGTAATATCTTTCCAAAGTTCAATTTCCCTATAATGTCTTCTTTCCCCTGGTTTAAGTTTAGTTTGCATGAATCACCCCTCCTTTGATGTTGGTATAAATATTCATGAGTTCCTGTCTCAATTCTTGAGCAGGCTCCTCACTCTCACTCAAGTAAAAATGACCACCATTAAAATACTTACACTTATAGTCATTGAGCGCCATTTTCTCCCACAGTTTAACTTCCCCATCTGGAACTGCTGAATCTTGTGTACCTAACCAAAGTTCCATTGGATAGTTGACCAATGCTTTATCATCGAATTTAAATGTATCGAGCAAATGAAAATCTCTGCCTGTAACATCCACTATTGAATTGAATAGCCTCGAATCAGACTCAAGCTCATTTGGCACTCCACCTAGCCTTCTAATATCTGCTATAATACTTTCCCTCGTTCGCCTCGTAAACGGAGCTTCAGGATGCGTCGCATGATTAGCTACAGTTATGGGGGACCTAGCAGCTGAAATAATTAATTTTTTAATATATTGACTTTTCTCATCCAATAAACTTGATAAAGCATAGACAAATAGTCCTCCCAAACTATGACCAAATAAAACGGCTGGGCGATCAATATAATGAAATACTGTTTTAAATAGATATTCTTTTGCCTCACAAAATGTTGATAGGAAAGGTAAATCATTTGTCATTCCTCTACCAGGTAATTCAAACAAACATACTTCTACATCTTCAGATAAATCTCTCACTAAAGGAACCATTGAAAGTGCTGAACCTCCAGCATGATGAAAACATAGCAATTTTAATTTTGCATGTGGATTTGGGTTATATACTAAATAGCCTTTTTCTTGTTTCATCTTCACAATCTATGACCACCTATTATTTTCATAGCTTCCTCTACTGTAAGCTCGCCTTGTTTCACTTTTTCAAGTACTTCAATTTTGCTGAAAGATGGTATAGTACTTTCTTCAATAGGCTCTGCCTCTTTTCTAGCCGTAATTTCTTCTACAAACCGATTGATAGTTGGATATCGGAAAAGATCACCCACTACAAACTCATAAGAAGGTAACACTTTTCGAAGTAAGTTATATAATTTCAGTACAATTAAAGAGTGGCCACCTTGATCGAATAGACTCCGATTCAACTGTACTTTCTTTCCTAAAACTACTTCCCATGTCTCTCTTACCATATCAACCATATCGCCTGACATTGAGATAGTCGACGTAGCGGTTAATTGATTCAGTAATTCTTCAGCTTGTTTCCTTAGCGACACTCTATCAATCTTGCCATTCGTATTGCGAGGTAGCTTTTCTAATGGAACGATTTCATTCGGAATCGCAAAATCCGGAAGTATCTTTGAAATCCTACTATTAATGGTCTCAATACTTTGGTCTGTCCCACTAACAAAGGCAATTAAAGTATTTTCACCGTTATTACTTGGAAGACAGCTAACAAAGCATTCCATGCCAGGTTGAAGTGATAATAACGCGTTCTCTACTTCACCTAATTCTAATCGATAGCCTCGAATTTTTACTTGCTGATCACTGCGTCCATAAAATTCAATCACTCCATTAGCATTTAATCTTACTAAATCACCAGTCCGGAAGTAGCTAACACCATCCAGAGTATAACAAGTGGAGGTAACGAAACCATCCTCGGTTACATAGCCTTTTGTTACTTGTTTCCCTCCAATGTGTAGTTCGCCTATCATGCCAGGGGCTACAGAATTACCTGATTTATCAACAATTCTCAGCATGGTTCCCGGTAATGGTTTACCTATTGGGCAAAGTCCTGATTTAGAACTATCCTGATTGTTATTACACTTATAAACTAGAGACTCAATTGTACATTCACTTAGACCATAGCCATTATAAAAATTGATACCTTCCCAAAGCATGTCACATATTTCATTCTTTTCTTCAAGTCTGAACGTATCAGCACCTACTACGATTGTTTTTAAATCTTTTAAGACCCTATTTTCTTCATTTAAAAAGTGGATAAATTCCCTTACTAAAACAGGGGTTGACTCTAAAAATGAAATATTATATTTAGCTGCCATTTCTGCTAAATAGGCCATATCAATTCTTTTTTCTTCCTCGCAAATAAACAAATATCCATTCGTTGACCATGCCTTCAGCAAATCACCTAAAAAAACATCCGATGTCCAGCTCCCTAGTTGAAGAACATACTGTTCACTATCAAGGTGATAAAATTGTTTCCAGCTTTGTATGATTTGTAACAACCCTTCTGCTTTTAATGAAACGATTTTAGGTTCTCCTGTACTACCAGAAGTAGAAATATAATATGCCACATCTCCCGGGTTAAACTTGTAGGCCTCACTTATTATTTCTTTCTCATCCGTACTACGTTCAATAATAGCTGGAATGTTATCTAGGAATAATAATGTTTTTGGCTGCAATATCTCTAATGTACGTTTAGTTCTTGCTTCAGGTATACTCGTATCAATAGCACACCATGCAGCGCCTATTGTCCAAGCAGCAAAAATACCGATTGCTGTTTCAATACCTTTTTTTCCTACCAATGCAACAGTATCCCCACTCTGTACTCCTTCTTTGAGTAGTTCATTAGCCACAATATTGATATATCTTTTCACATCTTGATAGCTTAAATTTCTTTGATCATCTGAAATGGCTAAAGAATCTTCCCTGTAGTCTCCTAAAATAGAGTGAATCGAAAAGTTTTCAGACGTTGCAGAAACATCTGTCGTTAAAACATTTTTTAAATATAGCTCTTCGATTTGTGTTAAGTTAATATTTTTAACCAACATATTATTATAGTTATCTATATTTTCAAATATATACTCAAGAGAATCTAGAAGTCTCAGAAGCTCTGTTTGCTCATAACGTTGTTGATCCCAACCTAATCGTAAGCATATGGAGCCTTGTGTAATATTAAATGTTACTGATAAAGGATCAGAGCTTGTTCCATACTGGTGAACCAAATCACCATTCTTTTTATTAGTTAAGCTTCCCTTGAAATTTTGGAAAATGACAGAGGTTTTAAAGATTTCTGTATTTCCAGATACACCACCAAACTGTAATAATTTAGAATACGGAATTCCGCTATTTTCAGAAATATCTTGCAGATGATCCATTGTCTGGAGGCATACTTCTTTTAATGTTAGTTCATCTTCTATACCTATTTTGACTGGTAATGTGTTTATGAGCATCCCGTTCATATCACTCGACTCTAGTAATTGATACGGCCTTAATGCAAAAGTCGAACCTACGTATAGATTATTCGTATGTTGATATCGATTAATCAACACGCCCCATATTGTTAAAGCGACACTTGAAGTAGTCACTCTGTTCTTTATGCTATAGGCATGAAGATTTTCTGCCGCTCTCTTACTTAACTCTTTATCCAAATACTTAAATAATGGTTTTTGACCCATATGTTGCGATTTTTCTATCGCTAATGTTTCTGCTTCAGCTAAATCACTTAACACATTTCCCCAATATTTTTCCAGCCCTTTTTGATACATTGGATCATTAATATAATGTAAATATGGTTCGATATCTGGACGAATTGCTAATGAAGTGACATCCTTATTTAACAGCTTAAAGAAATCCTCAAGTGTCTGAGCAATTGACCAACCATCCATAATAATATGATGATGCACCCATACTAATAGGTTTTTAGAAGGTTTCCAGTTTTGAATAAGGTAAAATTGTTGTGTCTTATTTAGCAACGTTCGCTGTAGCCTACCAATCTCACTTTTAAACCAATTCTCTATATTCATAAATTCATCTTGAATCCATAAATAATTAACCTCTAATACATTAATTTCTTCTACATTGCTTTGAATAATTTGGATTGGTTCTATCTCTTGCTCCCACTCAAATTTTGTTCTTAATGCTGGATTAGCTCTGGCAGTATTTAACCAAGCTTCTTGAATCTCTTTGAATGTAAATGAGTTAGGAATTTCATAAGACAAAATTTGCCAATAAGCTTCTGACGTTGGGTCTTTTAATGTTTCCATTAACATAACTAATTGCAATGGTGTTAACGGGAGTTTTTTTTCATTTTGTACCATTCTACGCTAACCTCCTTCCACATTATTTAAGTATGAGAGACATCTCTGATACCGTAGGGTGTTTCAAAAAGTCTTTCGGAGTAATATCAATACCATTGGTACGCAATTTAGATACTATTTGAAGTGATTTAATGGAATCTCCACCGATTTCAAAAAAGTTATCATCGATACCTATTTCGTTAACCTTTAGCACTTCAGCCCAAACCTCTACAATTGATTTTTCCAGTTCAGTCGTTGGCTCCCTAAATGTATTTTGAGCACCGTCTGCAAGGTATTGTGAAGCTTCTAAGCTAAGTAGTTTTCTGTCTCTTTTTCCGCTAGATGTTAATGGTAATTTTTCTAACTCAACGAACATCGATGGGATATACGTTACTGGTAAGTCTTTAGACACTGCTTTTTTCAAATCATCTCTACTTAGACTATCTTTCACATTTAAAGTGTAGAAGCAGACTAAGCATGGTTTGTTATTTTGATCATGCCCTAATACGACTGCTGTATCGTTAACTTGTGGTTGCTGTATAACACAAGCTTCAATTTCTTCTATCTCAATTCTTACACCGTTTACCTTAACTTGTGAATCTTTTCTTCCTAGAAAATCTATACTGCCATTCGCTGAAATTTTTACCAAATCGCCAGACTTGTAAAAGGTTTTTCCATTTCGCTTTACAAAAACTTTGTTCGTTTCGATTTCATTCTTGAAATAACCTTTTGCTAAAGAAGGTCCTCCAATCATTAATTCACCTGGAAAACCTTTTGGAACTGGTAGCCCGGCTTCATCGACCACTTCCATTTCTACATACGGTAATGGAAAACCAATATTATAATGATCTTTTGTTACCTGTTGAACAGTAACTTCAATTCCCGCCTCAGTTGGACCATATAAATTGAATGCTTCAACTTGTGGTAACAACTCATTTATTTTTTTAGCTAATGGAGCTGGTAGTGCTTCCCCACTTAAATGAAGATACTTTAATGGCAATTTGTAATCTTTTTGAGAGTCCATTTCATTAAGCATTAATTGCAACACAGAAGGGACAAAATGACACAAATCAATTGACTCATTACAAATAAATTTCAATAAACCTAAAGGATCACGATGCAAGTCTTTAGGAGCAACAATTAACGTAGCACCCGTACAAAGGGTATAAAATATTTCCCAAACAGATACATCAAATGTATATGGCGTTTTAAACAATGTTTTATTACCAGGTTTAAGTTTATTTTGGTTTTTTTGCCATTCTATACGTAAAGAAGCCCCTAAATGTGGACATACTACACCTTTCGGCTCACCCGTCGAGCCAGAAGTAAACATAAGATATGCTGGATCATCGACAGAGACAGGTCCCATTGCTTTTACATTATTTTTAACTATATTTTTTTCTAGAGTATTTACAACTTCCCATTCACCATATGGTATTTCATCTATTGTATTTACCATTAAAACCTTTGGATTTAATCGCTCTAATAATTTCTGTGTTCTTGCTATAGGATGCTCCGTATCTAAAGGAACATATACTGCGCCTGCTTTTAGAGCACCTAGTATTACTGCAATGGCATCTATTCCTCTGTCCATATACATAGGCACGTAATCGCCTTTTTCAATACCCATTGATAGCAGTAATGAAGAATATTTTTCTGCTTCTTGATTGAGTTGTTCATATGTTAATGCTCTATCCAGCTCTTGAATGGCAATATAATCCTTATATTTTTTCGCTGCCTCTTCAAATTGACAGTGGAGTGGCTTAGCCTTTTGTAATAGTTTCCCATTATCATTGGAGGATATAATAGAACCTTTAGTAAATGCAGTACCCCATAATTGATCTGGTTCATTAATTAATGAGGCAAGTAAACTCAAATAATTCTTCGCCAGCAATTGAATCTCTACTTCAGTAAAATGGGCAAATGAATATTCTATATGTCCTTTTACTTCTCCATTTTCTACATTGAAGAAACAACTTAAAGGAAATCTTGATCCACCAGTATCTTGCTCGATAAAGCTTGTGTTGATATTCTTTAAATCCATTTCAAGATTCACTTTAAGACTGAATGTATTATTTACTACATCAAGATACTCTCTTTTATCAATGTTAGCCGCAATATCAACAATTGAGAAATCTCCATGAGCAATATTTTCATGAACAGTGTTACTAATTTCAAGCAGGAGCTCTTTAAAAGAGGCCTTTTTATTTAAGGAAAGCGTTAAAGGAACTAAATTAACAAACATTCCAACATCATTTAAATTTTCATTAGTTCTGCCATGATAAGGAATTCCTATCGTTATTGTATCTTGCATGCAATATTTTGCTAAATTTAGTGCCCAAGCAGTTAGTAATATTGTAAACTGACTCAATTTCATTTCCTGTGAAAATTGATCAATTTTTTTACCTAGCTCTCTATGGCTTTCAATCTCTAAAATCTTTCCAATTCTTATATATTCTTCGGATTTCTCTTGAATAGGTAGTTGGGCAAGTTTAAATGCCTTAGATTGCTCAAACCAAAAATCCTTCAAATTTTGATCCTCTGATTTATTAACCAATTTATTGATGTTATTATATAGATTTTCAGAACTACTTGATTTTATGTCATCTATAGTAATTTCCTCATTATAAACTTTAGCTATATTTTGCAGTATATTTTTTAAAGATAAGCCATCACATACAATATGATGAGATACAAGTACAAAAACAGCTCCTGCATTCTCTGTATGAATGATTGCCCCTCTAAACAATAAATCGCTCTCTAACTGGAAAGGCTGATTATAAATTGTCTTTGCAAGAGTGTGCGCCTCCTCCATATTTTTCACCTGTAGGATTTGTATGTGATGATCTACATGCTCTCCTATTTCATCTATATTTCTAATTTTTTGTTCAATTCCATAGGAAGTATTTTCTCTAAAATTCACAAAAAAGGCGGCATTTTTCTTTATGATATTGACAAAGGCGCTATAAAACTTATGTTCATCAAAAAGACCGTTAATCTGAAAAGTAGCGCCTACATTATAAAATGGATTTCCTTCATTTGTTTTCCACAAATACCAAAGACCTTTCTGCATACTCGTTGCAGGAAACCACTCGTTTTGATCAAACATAGTAGGTTCATTATTTGATGATAAGGCTGGTAAAGTAGAAAGAATATCCAATAAATTACAAGGTTTTCTCTGCTGCTGTACTTGCCATGGTAAACAATCAACATTAAACGCTTTTGAAACGTTCATAGCAATTTGTGCTGCGTCTAAGGAATTTCCTCCAACTTCAAATAAATCTGTTTGTGATGAGCATTTTAAGTTTAAGGTAGAAGAAAAAATATCAATAATCTTTTGCAAAGATTCACTTATATTCGTTGAAGATTCAAGTAATTGTTTACTATTAAAATATTCTATATGCTGTTTGTTCAACAATTCACGATCTATTTTACCGTTTCTAGTCAACGGTAAATGTTGATGAAAAATAAGTTGAACGGGTATCATATTTTTAGGCAGCTTCTCTTTCAAATAGCTAAATAGTTCAAGTTCTGAAATCGAGGATTCCTCTTCTAATACAATGGATGCTGTCAATAGCGTATTTGAAGCTATATGTAATGGTAGTGCTATAGCTTGACTTACTCTATTATGTTTTTGAAGAGTACTCTCAATATCCCCTAATTCAATTCTCACTCCATTAATGCTTAATTGAAAATCTTCTCTACCATGGAAATTAAAATTTCCTTGAATATCTCTACTTACAACATCTCCGGTGTTGTAGGCTCTTACATTTTCACCGTCAATTTCTAACTGTTTAAATTTTTCATTTGTCTCATGCGGCAAATTAATATACTCTCGTGCTAATCCATCACCAGATATCCACAGTGTTCCTTTTCTATCTATCTCATGAATGATTTGTAAATTTCGATCTAAAATAAAACACTTTACATAAGGTAAAGCGGAACCAATATGAGGTAGCTTTTTCACCTTGCCATCTGCTCTCTCTACAATCCCAGAAGTACTTACAACAGTCCCTTCACTTGGTCCATAATTGTTTACCACATGAAAAGGTAAATCTTTTGAAGGGTATTTTGTTAGTTTATCTCCCCCTACTAAAAGATATTTTAAAGCTACGTGACTATTATCCCAGTCCAGTTCCATTAGTCGCTCAGCAATAGGGGTAGATACAAATGAATGCGTTACTTGGTGCTTTATCCACGTATTTTTTAGAAGCTCTGGATTAAGTCTTTCATCTAATGTCGTCATATATATAGACGCTCTTGAAGCTATTGCACCCCAAATCTCCCAAATGGAAGCGTCAAATCCAGGTGAAGAGGTTAAAGATACTATTGAATCTTTGGTCACATCAAACGTTTTTGTATGCCAATCGATTAAGCGATTTAAAGAATTCCATTCAACGACTACACCCTTAGGTTTGCCTGTAGTACCTGATGTAAAAACTATATAAGCAGCTGATTTCAAAGAAAAATGAATATTTATGTTAATTTCCTTATGATCCAGATTAAAATGCTGAAGAACATCATCAAGCTTAAAAATGATCTGATCTTGAAAAGCATTTGCCTCATAAATATCTGGATGCGTAATGATGATGCTAGGTTTGATATCGTCAATGATGTTGTCGATTCTGTCCCTTGGTGTTTCTGGATCAATACAAACAATAACCCCACCAGCAATAAATGTTGATAAATGTGCAACAAGAAGAGCAGGTGACCTCCTAAGAACAATTAAAACCTTTTGTTCACAGCCCGGTATAATCCCATTTTCTTGCATAGCGGTTGCTAACTTAAACGATTTATGAGTCAATTGTTTTAAACTGTATTTTTTTTGATTGAACCATAAGCTTTGTCCATCATAGTAATCGATTTCTTCACTAAAAAAACTTTCATAGAAATTTGACATTCTATTACCCCAATCTAACAAATTATTTAAAACTATTAATTTTTAGATATTTAGAATATAAATTCGGATTTGCGATTGATAATTTTAAAATTTCCAATGTTTCATTTTTATGAAATCCTTTATGCGTTAAAATAGAGAAAAATTGTTGAGATAAACTTGCCACTCTATGAGAATCTACTGTAATCTGTTTGCTCTCTTTCATCTCTTTCAATTCCTGTTTAATAAGCTGATAAGGAGAATGGATTTCTCTTTCAAAGTCTTGCTTATCGATTTTCGCTTTAAAAGGTGTTCCAATAATAACTCTTAAACAGGCTTGTAAAAAGTGGATAGTCTCTTCTACTTTTAACATATTCTCATTAAGATTATTTAAAATAGAATGGATGCCATTTTTCTCGTTAACCGGTATCGCTCGATAATCAGGATATTCCATCTTTATAATATCCGTTAGAATTGTTTTAGGACCCATCTCAATAAATGTGTCAACATCTTTATTAATGAGAACGTCCATAACTTTTGGCCATCTAACACTTTCGGTAAGTTGTTTACTTAATTGATCTGCTATTTCGTCAGCCTTACTGTATAGTTGACCTGTAGCGCAGGAAAATATAGGATATTGACAATCATTCATCTGTGTTTGTTGTAGAGCTGCTTGAAATCTTATTTCTGCAGGCTTCATGAGTCTACTATGAGCAGGAACACTAACAGGTAGTATCTTTGTAACGGCTCCCTTTTTCTGTAACTCAATGGATGCCAGCTCCAATGCGTTTTTATGACCACTTAGCACAATTTGATTTGTCGAATTAAAGTTTGCAACAGTTACATGATTATCGTCCGTATCTAATCTTCGACATACTTCCTCTACTTCTTCTCCACTAAGTCCAAAGCAAACAACCATACCGCCTTCTTGAGTACATTCACTCATAGCAGTTGCACGAAGCTTTACTAATTCAACGGACTTTGCAAAAGGGATACCGTCGGCAGCAACTACTGCCGACAGTTCACCTAGACTATGTCCAGTTAAATAGAGTTGTTTTACATCGTTATTCTTTTTAAATATCTCCCAGCAGGCAATACTATAAACTAGAATTGCAGGCTGAACTATGACCGTATTACGAAGCTCTCCATTTTTGTTTTCACATGCTTTCAATAAATCGTAGCCCAAAATATCGCTAGCCTCATTATACAAATCGCGAGCTATTTGGTAATTCTCGCATAATTCTTGTCCCATAGAATCATATTGTGAACCTTGACCTGGAAATACAATTGCAGTGTTCAAACGATATCCCTCCAAATGTTAATAGTCATTTCCCTTTCAACTCAATGCTTATTCAATAATAGAGACAGTGCCTCTTCTGATGAAATATCATCACTTTCAAATGCATCTAGAATATCGCTTAATTCATCTTTTGCGTTATAAAAATGATCACAGTATACAATTTGGTCTTGGAATGTAGGATTGCTATATAAATCAGAGATTTCAAATTTTAAACCAATGAATTTATTTTTAAATAAATGAACAAATCTTAGAGCACTTAAAGAGCTTCCTCCTAAACTAAAGAAATTATCAATTTCTTTAATAGTTGAAATGCCTAAAACTGTTTTCCAAATTTCACGTATACTTGCTTCAATCTCAGATAGTGTAAACTCACTTTTCACTACTTCTTCTTCCATCGAAATACTTTCGTTTTGATTATTTTTTGAATGATTAAAGTGTTCTACTTCGCTCCAGAAACTCTCGCCAAATGGGATTTTAATGACTGGTTTAAGATAATGGACTTGCTCTAAATCAAAACGTGAAATTAGACTCCATTCATAGCCCTTATTGAAGAATAAGTTCAATGAATTTTGGAAATCTACAAAATCAATCGGAGGTATGGCCGTATCACTTCCAAAATCTTTTTTATCATCTAGTATTAACGTAAAGTTCATCGTTTTACCTTTTATTCCCTTTTGATTCAAATACCCAGCCATTGAGTCTAAATATTGATTCACAGCGCAGCATTCACTTGCAGATTTCGTCCCCATTAAAGAAGAGATTGAAGAAAATAGGATAAAGAAATCTAATGGTTCTGGATTTAATTCTTTTTCTACTAAATAGGTGCCGATTACTCTGTTATGAATGCCTTTTTTGAATTGACTAAGCTTTAACTCTTTTATCCATAGATGGTAAAGTTGTTTGACCAACATAAACGCACCATTGATTTCACCGAAATCCTGTCTAATTTTCGCAAATGTTTCTTTAACAGCGTGTTCCTCAGTCACATCACACTCCATGATTGTAACTGTAGAACCTCGACTTTCAATTTCCATAATTGATGTCAGCTTATAAATCAACATGTCATCTTTTTCTTGATTATTCTCAATAATTTTTTCCCATTCCATTCGGTCTGGTAATAAATTTCTAGCCAATAAAATGATATTGACGTTTTGCTTTTCACTTAAAAACTTTCCTAATTGAACACCTAAATATCCTGTACCGCCGGCAATAACATAATTGCCATTCTCTCTTACTATAATTTCATTGCCATTAAAGTCATCGCTTTGTCTTTCAATAACTTTTGTATATCTTTTTGATTGTCTAAATGCCACTAATTCTGGTCTATGATCTTTATCTTGTTGTAACTCTTTTAATAATTGGGAAGCAATGTCTTCAGAGCTTCCGTCCAAATCATGATCGATAGAGTAGGATGAAATAGTCGGTTGTTCCTGCGAGATAACTTTCGCTAAGCCAAAGGTTGTTACCCTAGCAGGAATTATTTTTTCATTGTCCTTAACTTGCTCCGTTAATGATGATATGACATTTAATTGAATTGGATGTGTAACCTCAAACTCTAATAACATTTTTGTTATATTGAATAGTGAGAAAATACCTTCTTCTTGGGATTTTTCCATATTTTCTTTTGATTCCATTGTTTCATCTAAATGCTTAAATGTGTAAGAGTGGATAATCCCTTTTAAATTTCTTAATTCTTCCACACCTATGTGTTCAAACAACTTATACATATCTTTTTCAGAATTGATGTCAATACCATATTGTTCAGATGTATATTGCACAAATTTATCTGCTTCAAGTACTTCAATTATTTTTATACCTAAAGCAGTCATTCTATTCTTTAGTGCAACGATATTTTCATCATCTTTATTCATAAAGTATAGCCAAGTCGTTCCTTCTTTTAATGCTTCATGTGTAGTCTCATTATCATGTGGATAATGTAGCCATTTCTTTTCAAAGAACAGCTCTTTCGTCTGATTTTGGAATGTCTCTTTACTAGATGGCCATATTCTTTTTGTATTAAAAATACTGACTGGTAACGGTAGTAATTTCCCATTATTAAATAATTCGCGACACTCCTCCATAATATTGTTACCTTCTAGGTATCGCTTAATAAGTGCTTTATCTGCTGGAGATGTAGCGGTAAATTCATCTAAATTTTTAATACTATCAACTTTCGTTTCATGTTCATCAGCTAAAAATATACCTTGTGTATAAAAATTACTCGGTACCTTTTCAAATGTTCTTACATTTAATAATCTTTCGACTTTTCGAAGTAGTTCATGACAATTGCTTGCAAAAATACATACTCTAGACTGCTCATGACTTCTTCTATTATTGAATGAATAGGCTAAATCTTGAATACTGTAATTTTCATTATTTTTAAGGTGAATAGCTAAGGTTTTTATTTGATCCCATAGCGCTCTACGAGTTTTACTTGAAATAAACAATGGTGTCAATTTTTCAGTTAATTGCTCCTGTTTATTGTGTCGATACTCCTCTAGTATGACATGAACATTCGTACCACTTATGCCTATAGAATTCACACCTGCGCTTAAAATTTTATGTTCATCAAACGTTTTATTTTCTGAGCTAACTTTGAACGGCGTTTCTTTGAAGTTTATTTTAGGATTTTCTGCTGCAAAATGATTAAGACCTGGAACTGTTCTTTTCTCTATGGATAGTACAGCTTTTATTAATCCTGCAATACCTGCTGCATCACCCATATGGCCAAAATTCGACTTAATTGAGCCTAATTGACATTCCGTTGTCTTAGTTGATTTTTGTAGATAGGCCTTTTTAAGCCCCTCTACTTCGAGTAAATCACCTACTTGAGTACCTGCGCCATGCGCCTCAACAAAATCAATATCATTAAATGATAACTTTGCATCGTCCAGAGCATCCATTATTGCTTTAGATTGAGCGTCAGGATTAGGGACTTGCATGCCATTTGATGCACCATCACTACTAATACTCGAACCCTTTAACACAGCATGAATGTGATTGTTGTCCTTTATAGCATCCGATAATCTCTTTACAACAATAGCAGCAACCCCTTCACCTCCGATAATCCCATCTGCACTTTCATCGAATGGTGAACATCTATATTTTGTGCTCCTTACAACATAATCAGGTGCTTCCTCTTCCCAATACGGAAATAAATTCAAATTCACTCCCGCAACTACTGCTAAGTTACAATCCCCCTGCTTAAGCGCATTTTTAGCAACATGAACAGCAGCTAAAGAAGAGGAACAACTCGTATTAATGGTCATAACTGGACCTTTAAGATCAAATGCATATGATAAATGATAGCCCAGATTAGCAGGTATGTTTGAAATAAAAGCTCGTTCATCTTTTTCTTCAAATAAATTTAAATAATCAAATGCAGGATGAGGTGTATGTGCTATAAATACGCCAGTATTTGAATCCTTTAGATCATTTTCCTTGTAACCTGCCATGTATAAGGACTCTAATGCCACCTGTAAAAACAGACGCTCTGCTGGTCCCATAAATTGAGCTTCATGTTCATTCAATCCGAATTGTTCAGGATCAAACTGTTCAATGCTAGATAGCCACGAGCCATACGATCTTGGATCATTCGTTATATTATTTTTTAAATGGCTATACATTTCTTGCAATTTAGGATTAGAATTAACAATCAATTCAAAACGCTCTTTCGAAAATTCAGTCACAAAATCCTTTTTATTTATGAGACCTGTCCATAAATCATCCAGATTTGAGACATTAGGAAATCTTAAAGACATACCAACAATTGCAAGTGGTTCACTTGTTTCTTTTTCTATTTCATCTAGTAAATTTAATGCTAAATTTGTATCCAATTTATTTTCTTCTACTAAACTTAATATTTTTTTAGACATTGTGCTGTACATCATTTTCTTCTCTCCTATCCAATTCTTTAATGTATTTTAGTTGAGCGAAAATTGCCACAGTTAATATAATTAAACCTCCAGCTAGTAAGAGTAGCGTCCCATACACTCCTCGTTCTCCACTACCTAAATAAGGGATAATATTTACGTTTGAGGCAACTAATTTATCAGCAAGTATTCCTCCTATAATATAAGCGAGGGGTAATGAAATCCAAGCGAATGTTCTAGCAATTGAAAAAACTCTTCCTAGTAATTTGGGTTCTGTATGGAGTTGAATTAAAGTAAGTGTACCTGTATTAACCACTGGCAGTAATAACCCTAAACCACCCCAAAAAACTGCAATGAGTAGCATATTATTGAATAACCCTGTGAGCGTTATAAATACACCAATACCAAAATTTGAAATCAGTACTAACCATATTATGTGCTTCTTCAGCTTGATGAATGACATTAGTACCCCACCTAATACCATTCCTCCTCCATATATAGAGCTTAGTAAGCCAAATTGTTCAACAGTTCCAAAGCTCAATATATATGGCTGTCCAACTACTTGATTGAACCCTAGTGCAAAATTTAAAACCGTGAATAATAGCACTAAAGTTAGAAGAGATTTATGCTCGATTAAATAATTGAAACCATATTTTAGATCACCTAAAATGGAGTTATTTTCATGGCTATCTTCATTGTCATTGTTCACTTTTACACTTAATTTTGTCCAAAGTATTAAGAGAATAGGAATGGCAATACAATAAGTAACTAGCTCTGCACCAATGATATAAACAATACTTCCAAACCCCATTATTACTCCACCAATTACAGGACCCAGAACATCACTAGTCGATGATGCCATAGAAAATACACCATTTGCTCTTGATAACATTTCTTTAGGTACTAGATTAGGTGCTAATGTTTGTAATGCTGGCGTTTGCATTGAGCTCACTATCGAAAGCGATATAGCACCTGCAATTACATGAACCATACTTATATTCCCTAATAAAAGGGAGGAGAAAATTATTGAAGAAATAATTAGTCCAATAATATCTCCTAATAATATTAATAATCGAGGACCTTTCCTATCTATCCATATTCCTATAAAAGGCGATAACACAATTGCCGGAAGAAATCCTGCAACTAAAACGACCGCAAAACTAGATACTTGACCTGTACTTTGGTAAGCCCAGACACCAAGTCCAAACCTTGCAACAGAAGAACCTAATAAAGATATAAAGTGAGTAGCTACAACCATTAAAAAGATTGTAAATCCTCTGTTTGTTGGTTTGCTAAAAGAAGTTATCATGTATTTTGGGGCTCCTTTGCATTTCCACTACATTCAACCAAAGCTTCTTCAAATTTTGATAAGAGGAGTTGAGCTTTTTCATTACTAATCACTTGTGTATCTACCTCTAAGCTTAGATTAAGTTTTCCATCCAAAATAAAGATGTTTATTTCCAAAATATTAGAAAGCTCATTATCAGGATGAATAGCAGGAGCCTGAGGAAGATTTGAGGAGTATTGTAGCACCCCGTTCCCTCCATTTTTACTATTTGTAGAAGTACTAATATCGTTATCAAAATCTCCTAAATAATTGACCAATATGGATGGTTGAATATGCGTAATGTTGTTATTTTCTTTGATCCATCTTGCTATCATAAAGTCCAATCCAATGCCTATTTCGCTCAATGATTGTCCAACTGTGTAAAGCATTTCTTCTAGCGTACTAATTGTCACCTGTAGTGGATACATCGTAGTAAACCAACCTATTGTTCTACTAAGATCTAACGCTGATTGGCGACTATCTCGTCCATGCCCTTCAAAGTTAAATAACACATCTTGTTGACCGAATAGTTGACTAAACGCTTGAGCAAATGTTACTGCAATAAGAACATCAGGTTTATAAATTTCTGAATGTTCTCTAGCATGTAAAAATTGCTTTGTACTTTCCTCACTCAGAGTTTTGGTTACATGATATCGATCCTTAAATAAATAATCTTTTCTGACAGGCTGCATGCATAATGGATGTACATTTTTCACATCTATATTTTCCCAATATGAATGATTCGTGTGTAATTCTTTGTTATACAATTCTCCTATCCAATCAGAAAACTGCGTCATAGGGAAGCTGATTTTATCTTCACCATTTACTATAGCTAAATAATTATTTTCTAATTCCTCTAATAAAACCCTCCATGAAACCCCATCAACAACTAGATGATGAATAAAGAATGTCAAAATAGGCTTCTTAGCTGTTAGGAACACTACTGCTCCTATTGGTAATACCTTTCCAAAATTAAAGTTATTTTGTAATTGGAATTGAATGTTCTCAATTTCCTCTTTTAGCCTACCCGGAGGTGTTAATTTTAGATCCTTCACAATGAGCTTAAATGTGTTAACTAAGCTTGGTTCAACAAAAGCCTTTGGTTTGCTCTCATTCACATCGAACCATGTCATCAAGCTCTCATTAACCGAAATAATTGATTGGAAAGACTTTTCTAAAGCAGCTACATCCACTTTCTCAGGCAGCTCTACTGACATTAATAAGTTCCAATAGTGGGCATGTTTAAATGTTTGTTGGAAGAACCATCTTTGCATTGGAGCAAGTGGAATCTCCTTAGAACTTAATTCCTGCCATTCTTTTTGAGTGTCCATTTCTTTAGTAGTGTTCATAGCTATTTTTCGAATACTTCTACAATTAAAGATATGGTCAATTTTCAAATTAATATTTTTTTCCTTTGCCTTTGAGATAAACTTTAATGCCTTGATGGAGTCCCCTCCAATTTTAAAGAAATCAGAATCAATGTTAAATTGACGGTCACTTAAAATTCCTTTTAGTATGGACAGCAATTCTCTTTCAATCTCTGTCAAACTACTAATATCATCTGTCTGAACTTTTCTATCGTCGTATAATTCAGGACTTGGCAGTGAAAGTCTATCTACTTTTCCACTATTAGACATTGGAATTTGTTCTATTTTTTGGTAATACGTTGGAATTAATGATTCTGGTAAATATCGTAAAAGATGTTTTTCAATATCCCTTTGATTAATATCTTGTTGACTGACTAAGTAAGCACAAAGCTGTTCACCATCTTCATTTTTATATAGTTTAACTACGGCATCTTTAATACTTGGAATTTCTCGCAAATATCTTTCGATTTCTTCCAGTTCCACTCTGTGGCCGCGAATTTTAACCATATTATCTTTCCGTCCATAACAAACAATTTTACCGTTCGGCAATACTTGTCCTAAATCCCCTGTCTTATATAAATATCCTGATTGTAAATGATTAATATGGTTAGCTATAAACTTATTTCTAGTTAAATTAGGCTCTCCCAAATAGCCTAGGGCAACACTCTCACCACTTAATACGATTTCTCCAACCCCGTATGAAGGGACTAGCTGATTCTGATTATTCAAAATGTAAACAGACGTGTTATGAATCGGTAATCCGATTGGCGCATGACTATAATCTGAGTGTAAATCTTCTTCTGTTACTTCATGATAAATCGTTCCAACAGTTGCCTCAGTTGGCCCATATTCATTAATGATACGAGCATGAGGGAATCGATCTCTCAACGTTTTACATAAAGTTATATCTAAAGCTTCTCCCCCTAGGATGAAGCATTCTACATTTGGTGCAAATCTCTCATCCTCAACTAAATATTGGATCTGTTTAGGTGTACCCTTTATCGTTATGGTTTCTTTTATCTTGGCTACACTTTCAAAAGCCTGATCAATTTCCCCTTCACAGCAAATGATTTTTCCGCCCGTTATCAATGGAATAAACATTGAAGTAATCGTTAAATCGACAGATATGGAAGTGAAAAATGGCATATCTAGCGATGTTCCAGTAGGTGAATAGTATGCAGTAGCCCAGTTTAAATAATTATTAAGATTTTTACCTGAAACAACTACACCTTTTGGTTTTCCAGTACTTCCAGATGTAAAGAGAATATATGCAGGGGAAGTTTTAGCAAAAGAATTTAACTCAATTTCCACATGCTCATCTAGATGAATACCTTCACTTAGCATATTTTTAGAGCTGCTTCGTTTATATTTTTCGCCCTTATCTTTAACAATGATCACAGCATCAAATCTATATTGATTGAGTTCATTGCTTACAGTGTATGTCTTCTCAGAACATTCAATTTGTATATCTGCTCCTACATCACTGAGAAGCTCTTTTAAAATTTCTTCATTAATAAATAAATCTGTATCCCAATCTAATTTAGTATTTTTATCCATATTTTCTTCTTTAAATGCTTGTAAAGAAGAAACAAATTCATCTTTTTTATCAATATTTAATAAATCCCCCAAGAAAATTATTCCGCCCTCTTTTAAAGAGTCAATAGCTTTTTTAAGGACTACCTTTAAATAGCCATAGCTTGGGAAACAATGAATAACACTATTAATGACAACTGCATCTAATGCTGTTTCAAACTTCTTAAAGGCATGAGCCTTCGAAATGTCAAATTTAATATTGCTAAAGTTAGATTTCTGAGCAATCTGTTTATTCCTCTCGATAATAGAGGAAGATAAATCCATAGCTGTATACGTTTTTGTATATGGAGCAAGTGCAAATGTTGTCAAACCTGAGCCACAGCCAAGCTCTAATACATTTGAATCTTGAGGTAGGTACTTTCTGATTTTGTTTACTGCGTTTTCCGCATATTCCTGCATTTCTAAGGCACTGAAAGCTTCACCTGTATAACTACTATTCCAACCACTAGCCTCTATTTCTGTTTTCTGTCCTTCTGCAAAATAGTTCCACAATGATTCGTTCATTAAATCACTTGAATCTACAACAGCACACTGATCTAAATCTGTTTCTCCTAACACCATAACCGTTTGAATATTCTTATTTTCAAATAACAGCCTATTACATAAGGAATAGAATTTCTTTTCCGAAATAATAAAGTTAGCTTGACTTTGTTTGATAATAGATTCAATTCTAGCTCTTGGGTTTTTAGGTGATACAGGTATAAATGTGACATTACTCATTAAACAAGATAAAATACCTAAAATAGCCGTTCTATTATTGTCAGAAATAATGACAGCATTTTTAACTTCACTGTTGCTGTTCAACAATTTTTCTGCTATTGATTTACTTCTATCTACTAACTCTTGATATGTTAATGAACCTGCGCTATCTTCCAATGCTGTTTTTTGTGGGTTCTTTTCTGCCATCATTAATATAGTAGTTAAAAAGTTTTTGCCATCCTCGACAAATTGACCATTTATAGCACTTTTACTTTTTTCTACATCAATATTAGTTAATTCATGCTCATGTAAAATCATATCTAGTATTTTTAAATACGTTTCAATTAATGAATCAATAAATCTTGATGAATAGACACCGTCGTAATACTCAAGATTACAGAATAGCTCTCCATTTGGTAATTCAACAAATTCGAATTCAAGATCCCATTTACTCGTTTTGTGTTCAGAAAGAATAGGTGTTAATTCTGCTTCATCAAAAGCTGATGTCGTATTTTTAAATTTAAAATTTTGAAGTGCCACGTTTATATTAAATAAAGGAGAACGACTAGTATCCCGAGGTAAATCTAATTTCTCCACTAATAAATCGAAAGGATATTCTTGATGTTTAAAGCTATCCAATAACATGGTCTTAACATTTCTTAATAAAGTAAGGAAATTATCATGTTCTTCATAATTAACCCTTAATGGGATAGTATTCGTAAATAAACCAATGATTTTTTCCAGTTCTTCATTTACTCTTCCAGATACCGGTGTACCGATTACCATATCTGTATCACCAGTCATCTGATTAATTAGTTTAAATACACTCGACACTAAAACCATGTATAATGTACTTTCATTTGTATTTGCAAAAGCTCTTAATTTATCTGCTAAGCTAGCACTAATATCAAATCTTTTAAGCCTTCCAGTATATCGGAAAGTGCTTGGTCTTAATTTATCGCCCGTTATTTCTGTAATAGGTAGACTTCCTCTTAATGTTTCAAGCCAGTAATCTTCATGTTGTTTAAACCTACCACCCTCTATATTTTCACGTTGCCATGCAGCAAAATCTACATACGTATTTTCTATTTCCGGCAAGGCTTCATTATTACTACTATTGTACAAAGTGAAAAGTTCATCCGATAATAGTGATAATGACCAGCCATCTACAATAATATGGTGCATCATTAAAGCAAACAGACTTTTATTTTTTTCTGTTTTATACACAAATACTCTTAAAAGTGGTCCCGCTTCTAAATCATACGGAGTTTCTTTCCAACGATTTAGTTGATCCATTGCTTTTGCTTCTGCGTTATCTTCTATACTAAAATCTTTGTATTCAAATAAATAGTTTGGTTTTTGCAGTATTTTCTGTTTATTTCCATCCTCATGCTTTACAAATACTGTTCTTAAAGATTCATGTCTTTGTGAAAGTACATCAAATGTTTGGCGTAACCTCTCAATGTCAACTAACCCGTTAACTTTAAAAATAAACGGAGTATTGTAAACCATTTTTTGGTCTGTTAATTGTTCTATAATGCTCAATCTGTTTTGACCATATGATAATGGAAATTCATGGTTTTCTACACTAATTTGAGGTATGACTTCTGTCGATTCTGAATGATCATTGTTTACTTGTTTACTTAGTTGTTCAAATGTAAGAAATACATCATCTAAGACAAAGTCTCTATTAAATTGTTTTTTCAAACGGGTAATAAATTGTAGTCCTGAAAGAGAGTTTCCACCTACAGAAATAAAACTATCCGTTTGCTTAATATTCTCAGTTTCTAAGATTATTTCTGCTAAACTAATGATTTCTTCAAGAGCTGTTTTTCCTTTTACCTCTATAGCTTTTACGCTAGCATCACTCTGTAACCAATAAGATTTTTCATCAAAGTAGTATGTAGGTAAAGAAATTTTATGATTATTCTCATCCTGAAATTGTTTATGCCAACTACATTTTTCACCTGTAATAAAATTTTCTGCTAATTTCTTGATAGTGTTATCGTCATCGGTTGTCATATCAATAATTTTTTCCCAATTAGTCATATCAAGATTGACTAAATTTTTACAGGCACCTATTAGATCGTCCATTGTCTCAGCTATAATAGCTAATCTTATTTCATGATGCTCCCTACCTGTACACATCGTATATGCTAAATTACTTAGATTAATCGTATCCCCAGATAAATTAGAGAAATGTTCAATAGTACCTCGCAAAGATAATTCAGATTTTGCTGAAAAAGGAATGACATATGCTTTTCTTTTATGATCTTTCTTATGAATTTCAGCCTTCGTTGGAGCTCCCTCTAATAGTAAATGAACATTCGTACCATTAAAGCCAAAGCAACTTACACCAGCTATAATAGGTTCGTTTTCTTTTTTATTCTCTTTAATATTAAATGGTACTGTCGGAATAAAAACTGGAGAATTTACAAAATCAATATGTGTATTTGGTTCAACTAAATTTATTGTAGGTGGAACTATTCCCTTTTTTATTACATGTAGTGCTTTGATTACACCCGATAAACCTGCAGCTCCATCAAGTAAATGGCCAATATTACCCTTCACAGAACCAATTGGTAAAAATTGTTTATCGTTATTACTTCGTTCAACTGCTTCTTGAATGCCTTTTATTTCAATAGGATCACCTAAATGAGTACCTGTGCCATGCGCTTCAATGTAGTCAATTTGCTCAGGCTTAATGCCCGCTAAATCCCATGTTTCAGCTAATAAATCTGCATGTGCTTTAGGATTTGGCGCCGTAATACCCGCTGAAGTCCCATCATTATTTACCTTAGAGGCAATTATAACAGCGTGGATATTATCATTATCTTCTATTGCTTGATCTAAAGGTTTTAATAACAGGGCTACTGCCCCTTCTCCTCTTCCAATCCCACTAGCTGAGTCGTCAAAAGGTTTACACTTTTGTTGCTCAGACATAATACCCGCAGCATTCATAAACAGTTTTTCACTATTTATTGGATAAGGGAAAATATTAACACCGCCGACTAATGCCGTTTCACAATCATTATTCATTAAACCCACACAGGCTTCATGAATTGCCAACATGGAGGAGGCACAGGTAGCATTCACGACATAAGACGGTCCTTTTAAATTAAAAATATAAGAAATTCTTGAGGCCGTAAAAGCAGGAATATTTCCTGGAACACTTAATGGTGTGAATTCAGCCAATCCTTCAGAGTAATTGGTCATAGCTGCTGAAATGTAAACACCCGTATTTGAATTTTTTATTCGACTCCCTGCGTAACCAGCATCTTCAAAACATTGGTATGCGATTTGAAGAAATCTACGCTGTTGTGGATCCATTACTTTTGCTTCAGCAGCTGAAATATTAAAAAATCCAGCATCAAATTTATCAACTTCATCTAGCCACGCTGCATCCCAAAACGGCTTCTCTTTTGAAATTTTAAGTTTTTCCATATTATTAACAAGGAATCCCTCACACAACGATCTCCTACTATCACTTAATTCTGTTATTTTGTCCTGTTCATTGCTTAAAACATTCCAAAATTCATCAAAATTTTTAGCACCGGGTAATTCTGCAGAAATGCCGATTATGGCAATTTTTTTATCAACTTTCGGTTTAGACTCACTTTTAATTTCATTCACCGATTCAATGATTTGCTTCGCTGCGTCTTTTGTTAGTTCCTTATTTTTAAGAAGATTTAAAACTTGAGGTATTAATTTACTCATAATATTTATCCTCCTCTAATATTAGATTATTCAAAAAAATTTTTTCTAAGGCCGAAAACTCTTTTATCTTTAGTTGTTGCTCTGATGGAAATTCATTCATTTTACTACATACGGAAATTTTATAACCAGTAACCAAGTTATATTGCTTGAAATAATAAGGATACGGACTAATATCTTGTACAATTGAAATTTCATTATGACTAGTCTCGATGGAGAAAGAATCTAAAGGAATGCTTAAACCTAGTCCAATATTTTTCACAAAAGCTTCCTTCAAAGTCCATAAGTCATAAAAACGTTCTTTTTTCATTTCAGTTGGTGTTTGATTGTACGAAGTGTATTCTATACTCGAAAAATAATTTTTAATTATTTCATCTTCGTAATTATCTTTCATTTCTTCAATATCAATTCCTACATCACAATTGCCAATGACACCTATAACCCATTCACCTGAATGAGAGATGTTAAATTCATAATCTCCATTGATACAATATGGCTTCCCATATGTATTCGTTTGGATATTTATGTCGGAAGGATGACATTTCAAATGCTTCATCAATAAATATTTCATCAACAATTCGGATAGTAAGGACCTATATGCATCTATTTTATTTAAGTAAGCTTCTATTCTTCTTGCTTTTTTTGTACATACAAAATTCATTAGTTCAGAATAATTTGAAATATGTACAGGTACTTTAATTAAACAAATTTCTATCACATATCACGCCCCCAAAATTTTCTTTATAACCTCAGAGTATAAATCCCTTTAAATTACATTAAAGGATATTAACTTGAAAAAATAAACCTATTTTCCATTTATAATATTAAACACCATGGAATAAATAGTCAATAAATAACCTACCATAATTTATAAAAAATACCAATTCAGTTATATTTACCATTCATTACTCTTAGTCTACGAGTATTTCCATAGAGTCATGTTAAAACTCTAAAAAATCACAAAAAAAAAGGATTCTACTCATATAGAATTCCTTTTAAAACAAAATTGTACTATGTTGAAAGTGATAAGCATGTTTGTTTATTGGACAAATATTCGAATGTTCGATGACTAAAATCAATTACCAATCCAACTCCAGCAGAGAAGTATCCTTGATGATGAAAAACAACATCATAAATTAAACGTTTACACCTCCCTTCTTAAAACCATTTGTACTAGATGCAGCAAACCATTCTTTCATTTAAAGCCACAAGAAAATTTAGGCTCATGCAAAAATGTCCAAGGAAGCTTCCATTTATTATTCACAAATAACATCGGAGGACCACAATCAAGATAACAATAGCTGACAATTCAAGCGGGCTTTCCACCCTACCCAGATGGAAAGCCCACAAAAAAATGTCAAAACAGCATGGATTTCTTCTCTTAGTGCGAGCGGCGCAAAGGAAGCAAGGCCAATAGAATCAAAAAAATAGCCCCAGCGGTTCCAGTGATGAATCCAATTCCTTTTTACAAATAAAATAGTCGTCCGTGTAACTAAAACAACAAATAAGGTTTGCCGCTCCCATATATTGGACACAGGTATATCAAGTACAATGTTACGAATAATGGACCCACCATAAGATGTAGTATGACCCAGCACAAATATACCTATAAAAGAATACTTGGTCTGTAAGGAACAAATGCGCCGCTAATAGCGTAGGCAATACTACCAATAATGTGTAATACTGTCCATGTCACGTTTTCCAACTCCTTTTTATAAACGAAAAAAGGCCCGCCATCAAATAGTTGCGCGTTATTACGCAAACTATTTGATGGCGGGCTAATATCTTAGCAGTTGTTTTACCTACTAAATTATCCATCTCACCAATTCTACATTCAAAATTTCATAGATGTTCTGCAATGTTTAGATAACACAACAACCATAAAATTTCCAAAAATTATAAATCCTTTTATTTTAGAAATACAGTTTGAATTACAGTGTTTCATAGATAACCTGTCCCATTTGGGAGACATCATAATCTCCTAATGCGATCACTTCGGATTGGAAGTCTGTTGATGTCAAAATTCCCTTTACCGCTTCAATTAACCGTTGATTGTCAGGTGTTTTTAATAGCACAATATCATAGCGCTCTCTCATAACAGGAATAAAATCAACGTTGACAAGTTTGGCGGTTTTCTCAATCCCTATCCCAACATCTGCATGCCCATTTGCTACAGCTGATGCGACATCGAGATGGCTCATCTCTTCTTTGTCATACCCATTAATTGTAGACGGAGCGATGTGATGAATACGCAATTGTTCATCTAATAAGGTGCGTGTACCTGAGCCTTTCTCACGATTGATGAATGTAAATGACTTTGTTTGAAAATCCTCAAATGAATGGATCTGTAACGGATTACCCTTTTGAACATAGAAACCCGCCCTACGTGATATCACATTGATGAGAACAAAAGGAAGGCTCACAAAAATCTTTTTTACATAAGGTGTATTGTAATCCCCTGTATCCCCATCAAACATATGTAAACTCGCAATGTCACAGTCTCCATGGTACAACGCCATGACCCCATTAAAACTACCCTCATGTGAACGTAATACTTTTATTAATTGCCTTTTCTCTAGATATTTTGCCATTAAATCCAACACGAAATCTTGCCCACTAATAATAATTTTTGAATGATTTTTAGGTGAAATAGCCACGGGTGACATAGCAGGAGTGGTACCTGTCTTCCGTTTTTGTATATAGCCTTGTAAATCAGTACGGTCCACCCGCATTTGGCGTCCTACTCGGAAAACGGGCAAATCCCCTTTTTTCACTAAATCATAGACCGTTAATTTCGATACCTTTAATAATTGTGCAACCTCTTCAATTGTATAGGATTGTTCTTGTGACATCTCTTTCTCCTCCTATAAGCCTCTTCTTACATGGTAACTTATTTGTTTACATGTGAACATCTTAAAATTTTCTACCAATTCCAGGTTTCTTTTTCACTTATAACTTATTATAATTAGTTATGTCTTGTTATAACGAGTTATAAAAGGAGAAAAACGAAGTGAAAAAATTTTATCGTTTCTTTGCATCCATGCTTCTAGTTGGCCTATTAGCTGCTTGTGGTAATGAAGATAAAGATCCGCACGTAAATGAGCCGATTGAATTAACCATTTCTGCGGCTGCTAGTTTACAAGATGCCTTAGAAGAACTAAAAACAACTTATGAAAAAGAACACAATACCATTAAAATCCTCTATAACTTTGGTGGTTCTGGTGCATTGCAGCAACAAATTTTACAAGGGGCCCCTGCAGATCTTTTCTTTTCGGCAGCCGAGGATAAATTCGATGCTCTTGTAAAAAACGAGATTATTGATCCAAAATTGGGGATGGATCTTTTAGCAAATGAATTAGTATTAATTGTTCCAAAAAATAATGAAAAACAAATCCAATCCTTTGAAGATTTAAAACAAGCAGGGAAAATTGCACTTGGTACACCTGAAACAGTCCCTGCTGGACAATATGGGGTGGAAACGTTAAAAAATAGCCAACTATGGGAGTCACTTGAGTCCAAGATAGTGTATACAAAAGATGTACGTCAAGTCCTTACTTATAGTGAAACAGAAAATGTAGATGCAGGAATTGTTTATAAAACAGATGCTCTTGTATCTACTAAGGTCGAAGTTGTTGCAACTGCAGATGAACGTACACACACGCCGATTATCTATCCGGTTGGAGTCATAAAAAATAGTAAGTATGTACAAGAGGCTGAAGATTTTTATCACTTCTTACAAAGCGATGAGGCGATGGATGTCTTTAAAAAGTATGGGTTTAAAGGAGCACAATAAAGGATGGGTACCGATTTTTGGTCTCCTCTTAGGCTTTCGATAGAAATTGCCTTTGTTGCGGGTATCATTGCTATATTGACAGGAATTTTAATGGGTAAATGGATGGCGACACATCACTTTAAGGGGAAGCTATTACTGGAAACGTTATTGCTAATGCCCCTAGTATTACCTCCGACTGTAGTAGGTTTCCTGCTTATCGTTCTATTTGGGAAGAATAGTATATTAGGGAATCTGATTATCTGGCTTTTTGATCAGCCTGTCATGTTTACTTGGTGGGCCGCCGTCATCGCCTCAACCATTGTTGCCTTTCCATTAATGTATCAATCCGCCAAAACGGGCTTTGCCTCGATTGATCGAGATATCGAACATGCAGCACGTGTAGATGGGGCTAACGAATGGCAAGTCTTTATGTTCGTTTCCATTCCATTGGCACTAAAGGCTCTTGTTTCGGGAGCAATATTGAGCTTTACTCGTGCATTAGGTGAGTTTGGGGCTACGCTGATGTTTGCGGGTAATATTCCAGGGAAAACACAAACAACCCCTTTAGCGATTTATATGGCCATCGATTCGGGGAACATGACCCTTGCCTGGACATGGGTCTTGTGCATGATCACTATTTCATTTCTGATGCTTCTTAGCATTCATGTCCTAAAAGTATAAAAGAGGTAGCTAGTTAAACTAGCTGCCTCTTTTTCGTCATCCCCCACTAATAGGTGGAATAAAGGCGATTGTGTCGCCCGATTTAACAATGGTAGTATCCGTTGCAAATTCCTCATTAATGGCTGTCATCATCTGCTGTAATGTCAATTGAGGATAGTGCTGTTCCATCCACTCTTTCACTTGAGCAACTGTCACATTTGACAGATCTACTGATAGCTGTGACGCACCAACCACTTCTTGTAAATGAGCGAATAATAAGATGTTAATCACAATTTCCCTCCTCATCTATCGCTGGTTTTCCTTCAGGATATGGGACATTTTCTAATTGATCTCCCATCCATTGCGTACCATCTTCCCAATGTTCTTTTTTCCAAATAGGCACAATCTGCTTAATGCGGTCAATTGCATATTCATTTGCCAAATAGGCTACTTTTCGATGTGGGGATGATACGGCAATGACTACGGCAATATCTGTAATATCCAATCGCCCTACACGATGTGTAATCGCTATTTCTGCTTCCGGCCATAGCTGTTTTAGTTCTTGTGCAATTTGCTCAAACATTTTAATTGCCATAGCCGGGTATGCTTGATATTCCAAATACAATGTTTTCTTCCCTTGGGTGATTTCACGTACAGTTCCGATGAATAGCGTTATCGCACCAGCGTTTCGACTTAGTACCTTGTGCCTTACTTCTTCCACATCAATCGGCTTATCAATAATTTCAAACATTGCTGTCGTCATAGTTTTCCCCTCATTTCATTCAACAAAAACTCCATATATTCTGTATCTTCATAAATAGAAAAGGCTGGGCTCGGTAAATTCTGATCAATTGGATAGCTTGGCCAATATATGACACAAAGGATATTAGAAATTTGTTGTAGTAACACACGGTCCTGTGCTGTTCGTAGTAACACGACTTTTGGGTAATGTTCTCTCTTATATCCCTCAATCAAAATAATATCCATTGAAAGGGTAGCATAAATCGTAAGTATATCCGCAAGCCGCCAGCTATGTTGGTGAATACTTAAACGTAATGTTCCGCCCCCCTCCACTGCTGAAACACGGGCACCTGCCTGTTCGTGTCGATTACTATCCTTTGAAAGATTTTCTACCGGCGCCCCACCATGCCCATGGTGTTTAATGGTCCCTACACGTAGCCCTTCTTTCGTGGCGTGCTTGATCAATTGCTCCATTAAAGTCGTTTTTCCGCTATTTTGATAGCCAACTATCTGTATGATTTTTCGATGTTGTTCCAAGGCCACTCACTTCCTTGCAAATCTTCTAGCAATAAAACTGCTACTTGCATGTTTTTTTCATAGCCACGAGAGCCACCAGGTAAGACGATAAAAGCATTAGCTGACGCTAATGAAGAAACAGCGCTCGATTTATCAAAACCAGATGGTACAGCCATTAGTTGACCATTTTCATAGTATACTAGAGCTCTTACAAAGCGAGTAAATGGATTGGGCTTTGTAAAATCTGCCCCTAAAATAGCCTGCTCTCTGCGGACATGCGGTTGTTGATTGCCAAATGCTGTGCGAATAATGGGACGTACAAATAGCTCAAAACCAACATAGCATGCTGAAGGATTACCAGAAAGTCCAAATAATAATTGATTATCACGAGCAGCAACCGTTGTCACACTCCCTGGACGCATCGCCACTTTATTAAATAATACCTTTGCGTCAATAGCTTTGTAGATAGCTGGTAAGTAATCATAGTCTCCAACGGAAACGCCTCCCGTTGTCAATAAAATATCGACTTCCTGTAATGCTTTTTCAACAATATGAATACATAAATCAAGATCATCGCTAAATTTGCCAAAGTATCGAACCTCTGCACCTGTTCGTTCGATTTGTGCCATGATCATATAAGCATTGCTATTTCGAATTTTTCCTGGCTGTAAAGATTCCTCTGGCTCTAGTAACTCACTGCCAGTAGCAATGACACCCACCACCAATTTACGATATATAGGCACTTCCGCATAGCCAAATGTAGCTAGTAATGCCATAATGCCGGGGTTAATATATTGTCCTCTTTCAACGAGAACAGTATGTTGCTGCACATCTTCACCTTTATAGGAAATATTAGTGCCAGCTACATACGCCCGTTTAATCGACATACATGTTTGCTGATTTTCTTCAAATGTTTGGGTTAATTCTAGCATTACAACTGCATCGCAACCTTTTGGTATTGGCGCACCCGTCATAATGCGTACGGCTTGCCGATATCCGACTACGTCCTCGTAAACAAAGCCTGCTCCAATTTCTCCAACGACTTGAAATATGACTGGCTGTGCTGAGGACGCTTCCTGACTATCAATAGAACGAATAGCATAGCCATCATAAGGGGATCGATCAAAGGCTGGTACATCATGATCGGCGACAATATCCTCCGCAATAAAGCGACCATATGCTTGCGATAATGGCACAAACTCCTTTTTGGCTTGAAAAGCATATTCCATTACACGATGTACAGCTTCCGACACTGGAATTGGTTGTCTCTTTTCCAACATTTAGCACACTCCTTTATCCTAATAAACGATAGTAAATGGTTTTTGCTTTTTGTATCTCCTGAATTCCATGAATCACTACGCGCCCATCCTGAAAAATGACAATGCGATATTCTTCTGTTTGGCAAGAAAGCAAATAAGGATTCATGTGAATATCCCCATAGGGACGAAGTTGGTCTGCCAACTGCTCTAAATTATAGTGAGCCGGATTTGGCGGTCGGATTTGTACAGCATCACGACCACAAAGCACCTCTAGTTTTGTTTGATTTTCATAAGCTAAAGATGGATATGTAGGGTGGTGACCACAGGTTGGACAATCATCCTGACGTATTTTATCTACGTTGATTTCATAATGTTGATTTTGCCAAACATCAAACGTCAAATAGCTTTTTCGTAAGGCCTTGTCATCGCCAACTAGCAATTTTAACACCTCTGCTACTTGATATGCCGCTACTATTTGGACAGGAGGACTAATAATTCCTACTGTATCACAGGTCATCCCTGTTTGAGGCATGACCTTCAGCAAACAGCGTAAACATGGTGTTTTCCCTGGCACAATCGTATAGGTAGCCCCATAACTACTCACACAAGAGCCGTACACCCATGGAATACGATGCTGTTGTGCAAGATCGTTCATCAGAAAGCGGACATCAAAATTATCAGTGGCGTCTACGATGACATCTATATCGTCTAGCAACGGTAGCAATGATTCTGTGCAGGCTTCCATAATGGCGACATGAATGGCGACCTCTGTGTTAATTTGTTGTAGTCGATTTTTGGCTGCGATCACTTTTGGCAATTTCTCTTGTGCGTCTTGCTCAGTATATAATTGCTGTCTTTGCAAATTACTCCATTCCACATAATCTCGATCAATCAGCGTCAATTTTCCAACACCTGCCCGCACGAGTGCTTCTGCGCTAGCACTGCCCAAGGCACCAACCCCTACGATTAGGACATGTTTTTGTTTCATTGCCTGCTGCCCTGCTTGTCCAATAGGGCTAAATAATTGTTGTCTCGAATATCTATTATTCATGAGCATTTTGCCTTTCTTTCTATGAATTTTCGTTTGACCTTTTCATTGATAGCATTATAATAAAGTGAAACTTACTTAGAAATTTTTTTCTATTTCGTGCTCATTCTTCACTTCATGAATGGAGCATTTTTTATTAAAAAACTCCCATAACGCAAGAAAAGGAGGTCGTTCTACCTTGCATCCTACACATCTTCAACAACCCATCCATGCTGCCATTTTAACCGTGAGTGATACACGGACAAAGGCAGAGGATTTAGCTGGTCAGCGCATTCATTCTTTACTTTTGGAGGCTACTTTTGAAGTAGTGGACTACCAAATAACAAGGGATGAACCGCTCGATATCTCAGAACATATTCATACATGGTGTAATCATGCCAACATCAATGCTATTATCGTCACTGGTGGAACTGGTTTTACACCAAGAGACCAAACCTACGACACCATTTTGCCTCTTTTTGAAAAAGAAATGATGGGGTTCGGAGAATTATTTCGAACGTTAAGCTATGAGGAAATTGGCCCCAAAGCTATGTTTAGTCGTGCCACAGCAGGTAGTCGCCATCAAACAGCTATCTATGTTTTACCAGGTTCTACTAACGCTGTGACATTGGCCATGACCAAGCTTATTTTACCAACCATACAACATTTCGTTGGAGAATTGAATCGCCTATGAAAGTTGCTGGTGTTGTCTTAGCTGGTGGTCAATCCTCTCGATATGGTCAACCGAAAATGTTTGAGACGTTTGCAGGACTACCCTTATATAAGCACAGCCTCAATGCCCTCCAAGAAAATCAATTAAATCCTTTGGTGATTGCTACAAACGCTAGCCTGCAACCTAGGTTTGCATCTGAGAATGTGCAATGGATCATTGAACAGCAGCCGCATCAAGGGCCACTTTTTGCCCTTCATCAAATTCTAGCGTCTTTTCCTGACATTGAATGGTTTTTTGTCGTCGCCAGTGATATGCCCTATATGAACGCAGCGTTTATTGAAGAGCTGCTAGGTTATATAAATGATTCTTATGATGCGATTGTTCCTAAACAAAATTTACACTATCAGCCATTAGCGGCCCTATATCGCCACACGGCATTACCCATGGCGAAACAATTGACGGAACAAAACAAACGGAGTATGAAAGTGCTTTTAGATCAACTTCGTGTATGTTATGTTCCTTTTAAGGAGAACTGTCCAACATTTATTAATATCAACGCTCAACATGATTGGCTACAAACAGTGACAAAGGAGTCTAACAATGAATAATTTTTCCCACTGGAACGAAGCAGGTCGTCCTAAAATGGTCGACATTTCTGAAAAAGAAATAACAACGCGTACAGCCATAGCACGCAGTACCATTACATTATCCAATGAGGTCTATCAGGCCATCCAACAAGGTGGTATAAAGAAAGGTGATCCTACACAAGTCGCTCAAATCGCAGGGATTATGGGCGCTAAAAAAACAGCTGATATCATCCCTATGTGCCACCCTATTATGCTACAGGGCACAGATCTGCAATTTGACTATGAGAAAATCGATAATGGTTATGCGCTACACATTCAAGCTACTGTCAAATGCAATGGAAAAACGGGTGTCGAAATGGAGGCCCTTACAGCTGTCTCCATTGCTGCCCTCACCTTTTACGACATGTGTAAGGCGGTTGATAAAACGATGGTCATTAAAGAAACCTATCTTATAGAAAAAACAGGCGGCAAAAGCGGTACCTTTACGCATAAATAAACAGAAAAAATTCGGCATCTTGCCGATTTTTTTCTGTTTTTATGTTTACCCTCCGATATGGGACATTTCAACTTTAGCCTTTTTCCTATTTGCTATCGTCTGTTCGTTCCGCTCGTCTGAATAGCGATCATTTCTTTCTGTCCAGACACTCTTTATACAATTAAGAATTGCTGTATCATCTTGGCCAGATCTTAATAGCTCTCTTAAATCCGTCCCCTCTGTAGCAAACAAACAAGTATATAATTTACCCTCTGCTGAGAGGCGTGCACGTGAGCAAGACGTGCAAAAAGAATCTGTGACTGATGATATAATACCAATCTCCCCTTGATTATCCTTGTATTGGTAACGAGTCGCCACTTCCCCTAGATAATTAGGAGCAATCGGTCGCAGCGGTGAATGCTGATGGATTTGCTCAACGATGTCTTTTTTGGCCAACACATCATCCATGCGCCAACCATTCGAATTTCCAACATCCATATACTCAATAAAGCGTAAAATATGTTGTTTTTCTTTAAAAAATCGTGCCATTTCTATAACATCTTGGTCATTTTTTCCCTTTTGAACGACCATATTAATCTTTACTTGTAAACCGGCTTCCGCTGCCTTTTCAATACCCTCTAACACATTTGACACCTTCCCGCGATGTCCATTCATCTCAAAAAAACGCTCGTCGTTTAGTGAATCTAAACTAATTGAAACGCGAGATAAGCCTGCTTGTGCCAATGGCTGTGCATATTTTTTTAATAAAGTGCCATTTGTTGTTAAAGCGATATCTTCTACACCTTCTAGGCGATGAATTCGGGCAATTAATTCCGTTAAATCGCGGCGTAATAAAGGCTCCCCACCTGTAATGCGGACCTTTTTGACACCTAGTGAGACGAATATTTTGACTAATCTTTCAATCTCATCGAAGTTTAAAATTTTATCAGATGATAAAAATGCATAATCAGGACCAAACACTTCAGCTGGCATACAATATCGACAGCGAAAGTTGCAGCGATCTGTCACGGATATTCTTAAATCTCTTAACGGTCTTTGTAGTTGGTCTTGTAGATCCGTCATTTAATCTCCTTCTTTCCGTACATTCTGAGCTGGTATGATGATGCGTTGTGGATGTGTATAAATATTCAATGTTTGTTGTCGAATAAAGCCTACCGTCGTAATACCAAGCTGCTCGGCCAATTGCAAGGCTAATTCGGTTGGTGCCGATTTGGACAATACTATTTCACAGCCTATTTTGGATACTTTTAGTAAAATCTCTGATGATATTCGTCCACTAAAAACAATAATTTTATCTTGTATACTAATATTATGACGTAAACAATAGCCGTAAATTTTATCTAAAGCATTATGGCGACCAATATCCATGCGACTTAAAACAATGCCATTGACATCGCAAAGCGCTGCATTATGCACACCACCTGTTTTTTTAAATATATCAGCAGTATCCTGCATGGCATGCATTAAGCGAAAGCAATCCGCAGCAGTAATTTGCACATGAATATCTTCCATTTTTTTTGCTACTAAAGCATCGTTTGTAAAAACAAAGCCTTGTCGACTCATTCCACAACAAGATGTTATATAGCGTTTGTTTTGTGTTTGCTGATAATAAGGATTGACATGCTTTGTTTTAATGTGCACAAAGCCTTCTTGTTCTTGATGCCAAATGTCCTCAATATCCTCGTAACTACGGATCACCCGTTCGGACGCTAAATAACCGATAACCATATCCTCGACATACTCCGGCGTACAAACCATCGTGACAAATTCTTGTTGATTAATTTTCACGGTCACAGCATATTCTGAGACAATTAAATCATCCATTTCCTTCGCTTGCTGCCCTTCAACTCGCACAATCTTCCTCGTAACGGCTCTCTCCATAAGGCATCCTCCTTTATTCACTTATAGGCTTTTCAAAAACAAAGACGGAAATCGCAAAATCCTCTTCAATTTTAATATCTGAAAATAAGTGGAGTAATTTACTGCCCATTAATTCTTCCATGCCTTCCGGTGGGGATTGTGCATATAAATCTTGAATCATGCTCGTCCTTGCGGCATGAACCATTTTTAATCCTTCGGGTGAACCCGCAATAAATTTTTCAGTTGGAGTGATATTCCCATATAAAGTGGAGACAGCCATATTTTCAACAAAAACCGTATGAATACGTTCTGGTCCTTTACCAAAAACTTCTTTTCGTAATTTACGAATCATATCGTTAAATTCATGAACTTTTTTAGACATAGTAACGATTCTCCCATCATCATTATACTTTTTTAGGCAATCACTATGGGGGTCACCCTTACAGTTTGTTAATCATATAGTAACTTTTAAAAAAATAAAAGAGAAAATATTTTTGATAATTATTCTCATGTAAAAATATTGATAATTCATATTGTTCCTTTTGCAGGAAAGGGCTATAATAATAGCACAAATGGAATTTATGTATTTTGATCCCTATGTCTTCCTCTACTTAGAAGTCGCATAGTGTTTATAAATATTTGAATTCTATGATGACCTAAAAATAAAAGTTGATTGAGTTTTTAGCAAGGCCTGCTAAGAATTTTATCCACCATGAATGTATTAGCATGTCTTAGACGTGCCATTTCATGGTGGATTTTTTTTATTTTTTAACCCGAGACATGGATAACTTGTTATGTTCTAACAATTACTCTATTTTGAGGTAGCTTCACGTCGATTTGGGAATTACAATGATAGCAAGACAATCTTTTCATCATTTTTGGAAAGCTCGTATTGTAATTCCCTTTTGTCTTAAGCCGTAACAGGTTGTCCGAGTAGTCTCATAGTGTAAAAGGAGGAAATTACCTTGACTCAAATTCATATTAATGGCGTAACGTACGATGTAAAAGAAGGCGCTACAATCCTTGATACCATTAATCAACATGACATCCCTCATCCACAGATTTGTCATGTACCTACCGTCGATCCAATCGAAACGTGTGATACATGTATCGTTGAGGTAAACGGCCAATTAGTTCGATCATGCTCAACAAAAGCAGTCGATGGCATGAATGTATTATTAACCTCTGACAAAGCAAAAACGGCGCAAACAGAAGCGATGGATCGTCTTCTTGAAAATCATTTATTGTACTGTACAGTTTGTGATAATAATAATGGGAATTGTACGTTACACAACACAGCCGAGTTAATGGAAATCGAACATCAAAAGTATCCATACAAACCAAAAGTGGAGCCACATGAAGTGGACATGTCACACCCATTTTACCGCTATGATCCAAATCAATGTATCGCATGTGGACAATGTGTAGAGGTCTGTCAAAGTTTACAGGTGAATGAAACACTATCTTTGGATTGGGAAGCAGAAAGACCTCGCGTAATTTGGGATACCGGCGTTGCGATTAATGATTCTTCCTGTGTCAGCTGCGGTCAATGTGTAACCGTTTGCCCATGTAATGCGTTAATGGAAAAATCCATGCTTGGAGAGGCTGGATTTATGACTGGTCTTAAACAGGATATGTTAGATCCAATGATTAGCTTGATAAAAGAAGTAGAACCCGGCTATAGTGGTATCTTTGCTGTTTCTGAAGTGGAAGCAGCGATGCGTAGTAAACGGACGAAAAAGACAAAAACAGTCTGTACATTCTGTGGTGTAGGCTGCTCATTCGAAGTGTGGACAAAAGATCGTAAAATTTTAAAAGTACAACCTTCCGATGGTCCTGTAAATGCCATTTCTACTTGTGTCAAAGGGAAATTCGGTTGGGACTTCATCAACTCTGAAGAACGTATTACAAAGCCATTAATTCGTAAAGATGATGCCTTTGTGGAATCTTCTTGGGATGAAGCACTTGATTTAATTGCCGCTAAACTGGGGGGGATTCAACAACAATATGGCCCTGGTTCTGTGGGCTTTATCTCTTCTTCTAAAATTACAAACGAGGAAAATTACTTAATTCAAAAAATGGCACGCCAATTGTTTGAGACAAATGATGTAGATAATTGCTCCCGTTATTGCCAATCACCGGCAACGGACGGTTTATTACGCACAGTAGGTATGGGTGGGGATGCAGGAACCATCAAAGATATTGCCAATGCTGGTCTTGTCATTATTATCGGGGCTAACCCAGCTGAAGGTCATCCTGTTTTGGCCACTCGTGTCAAACGTGCCCATAAATTACATGGTCAGAAACTAATTGTTGCCGATATACGTAAACATGAAATGGCTGAGCGTTCTGACATATTCATGCGTCCGAAACAAGGTACGGACCAAGTATGGTTAATGGCAGTAACCAAGTATATGATGGATCAGGGTTGGCATGATGAAGCCTTCATTCAGAAAAATGTCCTACACTTGGATGAGTTCAAACAAGTTCTTGAAAAATACACACTTGATTATGCACAAGAAATGACTGGTATCTCAAAAGAAACCTTAATTCAGGTGGCAGAAATGATTCGCGAGGCAGACGGGACTTGCGTTCTTTGGGGTATGGGTGTCACACAAAATACAGGTGGTTCATATACGTCAGCTGCCATTTCTAATTTACTTTTAGCAACTGGTAACTACCGTCGTCCAGGTGCAGGTGCCTACCCTCTTCGCGGCCATAATAATGTTCAAGGCGCTTGTGATATGGGTACACTACCGAATCTATTGCCAGGCTATCAAAAAGTAACAGATGATGAAGCGCGAGCTAAATTTGAAAAAGCATACGGTGTTAATATTCAACCACAACCAGGTCGTAATAATATGCAAATGTTAGATGCGATTATGGAAGGTAAAATGAAAGCAATGTATTTGGTAGGTGAAGATATGGCACTTGTCGACTGTAATGCTAACCATGTAGATGAAGTTCTATCCCAATTAGACTTCTTTGTGGTCCAAGATTGTTTCCTATCACGTACGGCACAATATGCGGATGTTATTTTACCAGCTGCTCCTTCACTCGAAAAAGAAGGTACATTCACTAATACAGAACGTCGCGTTCAACGACTGTATCAGGTTTTACCGACGCTGGGAGAGTCAAAGGCAGATTGGGAAATCCTGCAAGCAGTCGCTTGTCGTCTAGGTGCTGACTGGCATTACAATCATCCAAGCGATATATTCGATGAAATGGCTAGCCTATCTCCCCTTTTCTCACAAGCAAACTACGATGTACTGGAAGGCTGGGGTAGCTTCTGCTGGGGTAGTCATGATGGGAAAGATACACCTTTACTCTATGAGGACGGATTTAACTTCCCTGATAAAAAGGCACGCTTTGCATTAAATGACTGGGTGGAACCAGTTGAATTTGAGGCACAGTATGATTGCCATATTAATAACGGACGTATGCTTGAACACTTCCATGAAGGCAACTTAACGAATAAATCAAAGGGTATACAATCAAAAGTTCCTGAGATTTTCGTAGAAGTATCACCAGAATTAGCGAAAGAACGAGGCATTGAGGATGGAGCCCTACTACGCTTAGTATCGCCATATGGTGCATTAAAGCTAAATGCTCTTGTCACAGATCGTGTACAAGGTAACGAGTTATTCTTACCAATGAACTCTGTTAGCAAGGATTCAGCTATTAATTTCTTAACAGGTCCAGCCGCAGATGTGAATACGTCAACACCTGCTTATAAACAAACGAAAGTCCGAGTAGAAGTGCTAAAAGCAAAAGGAAAATCACCACTTCCTCGAACAAACCCACGTTATAAAAAGCGCCATCCTCAAAATGGCGTCGAGGTACAACGGAAATGGAATCGTCCTGGCTACGTTCACTTAACAACTACTAATGAAAGAGAGTGAGAGCATGGCTGTCCCGATTACAAACATAAAAAAGCAACCATTTACGGAAGAACAACTAAAAGAACAAAAAATAGACAATCTAAAACAATTACTTTCTGAACATGAAGAAGCAGTTCAGCAAGTATTTACCATTATGTCAGAATTAAATGATATTGGTGCATTAGAAGCCGCTACTAAGTTACTTGAAGCGAAAGAGGATGTGGCTCATATAGCACTTGGACAATTAACACGAAAGCCTGTGACGAATATTATTAATAATTTGATGGGTGTTGCAGGAGCCTTGACAGAGCTAAATCCTGAAACAACAGCAAAACTTATTGAAGGCTTACATGCTGGAGTGGACGAAGCCAATAAAGCTCTAGAGACTGATGAAAAAGTGAGTGCTTTTAAGCTAGTTAAAATGTTAAATGATCCAGATGTTAATCGTGCACTCAATTTTGGTGTCCATTTCTTAAAAGGACTTGGCAAAGGCTTGAAAGATTAGGTGGTGCCTTCATGTTAACGAAAGAAAATATACTAAACACCTTGAAACAGGTAGAAGATCCAGAGCTTCACCAAAGTATCATAGACTTAAATATGGTGCGAAATATTCAAATCAACGGTACACAAGTATCGCTTGATATCATTTTGACTATTCCTGGCTGCCCTTTAAAGGCAAAAATCCAACAGGATGTGGAGGAGGCGTTAAAAACGCTCGGTGTCTCCCCTGTTGTCATTAGCTTTGGGGCAATGACCGAACTGGAACGTCGCACCTTAACTGCCTCTCTACAAGCAGAAAAGGTGACAGACACAGGTATGCCCAAAATGCTGTTGCCCCATTCTGGCGTTCAATTTATCGCAGTAACTAGTGGTAAAGGTGGTGTTGGTAAGTCTACCGTAACCATCAACCTAGCTGTTGCTCTTGCCCGTCTTGGAAAACGTGTCGGTATTTTAGATGCAGATATTTACGGCTTCAGTATACCTACGATGATGAATGTTGACCAAAAACCAACCATGCTGGACCAAACTGCAATTCCTGTGATGGTTCATGGTGTTAAAATCATGTCGATGGGCTTTTTTACAAATGACAATCAGCCTGTCATGTGGCGTGGGCCTATGCTTAACAAATGGATTCGAAATTTCCTAGTCAACACACATTGGGGAGATTTAGATTATCTCCTCATTGATTTGCCTCCAGGTACAGGTGATGTGGCAATTGATATGGCAGCGATGATCCCTCAAGCACAGGAGATTATTGTTACAACACCACATCTTGCTGCATCTCACGTTGCTTCCCGTGCAGGTTTAATGGCTCAACATACCAAACACACCATACTTGGCGTCGTCGAAAATATGGCCTATTTTGAAGGGGCAGATGGTCAAAAAAACTATCTTTTTGGACAAGGTGGGGCTGAGCAATTAGCCGAATTACTGAATACGAATGTTTTAGCACATATTCCTTTTGCTCAACCTGAAGAAAATACAGGCTCCTCCGTGTATGATGCAGATACAATTATTGGTGAAATTTTCACTCACCTAGCAGAAGATTTGCTCTATCAATAAAAAAATCCCTTGATTTGCATATACACAAATCAAGGGATTCTATTTATTCCCCGCTATTTTTTACAGCACTGCCCAAATAATCACAAACGAACGTGATCTTTCGAGCATTCACCGTTTTTAATGGATTACTAATAGCCAGCCTTTTTTAATTCTTGCATGAAATAAAAACGATACGTATTGTGGACAAATGTATCTAATGGAAGCCCTACATTCACCTGATATTTTGTAAAAATAAAATAAAATCGTTTATCCCATTTTAAACGCAATAATTCTCCCGCTTCTTTACCATGCTTACATGTAAATTCCACAATTAAAGGTTCAATCATCCGAAAACAATATTTTTTTAAATGAGCGAGAGCTTCAATATCTTTATCCCTTTGAAAGCGTGTAATCCAATCTAATATTTGCTCGTTCATTATCTTGCTCCAATCTTATCATTCAGAGTTTCTTCCTATTAAATTATACTCTTATTTAGTAGAAGCGAAAAATACTTTCCCGAGCTTCATCATTTTTTGCCTCAAGTTATATCATCATCAACAGGACGATTCCAACGTAGGTGATATTGAACAACTTTATCCCTTGACTGTTTATCTAGGACTAAAAGCTGATCACCCGTCTGGATGATATAGCCCTTCTCTAGCGTTCTTACTTTAGGCTGCTGTTGATAGGAATTAAGAGCACCAATCTTTTCTTCCCATAGCAATTGATGCTTTTTCATATCGTACAGCACAAGCATATGATCTGCACTCTCTCGCTGGGTCTGTCGATAGGAAAGGAGGGCAACGCTTTCCACAATATCTATAGCCATCACTTTTGGCTCTAAATTTTGATAATTTCGTATAGCAGGCTCTGACAACACTTGTTGACTAAAATCTTGAATCTCTTGATAATTCTCTAAAGGCTGCTGATGAGTAGCAAAATAACCTGGCAAATCCGATTCAATAAAAAAACGTGCAGATATATAATTTTCAGCTTTGGTATCTTTGTTTAAGGCCTTGCCATCATAATGATAAAAATGGCCATCGACACCTTCTAGATAAAGTTCGTTTTGTAACGCTATCATTTGTTGCGCACCACTGCTCAAAATATCTATTAAAGGCTGATGCTGTTGGCGAAATTCCTTTTCAGAAAGTATTTCTTTTCCCGTTTCTATATCTAAAAGTGACAATTGCCCATACTCCCCATCTCGATGGTGAACAAGTAAGCCACCCATAAAATTCCCAATCAGTGTTTCTTTATAAGAAGCAGATTTTGTCCATTGTTTTTCACCTGTCTCCAAATTCACAGCTACAATAAGATAGTGTGAAATCAAATGTGTAATGCCATTTGATGAACCATTATTTTCATAGCCCTGTACCATTTGTACAGCTATTTTTTGTGATTCATCTGTATAAATAGAGGAGTCCGATTTGATTGGAAAGCTTCGTCCTGCTAAACCAAAAACTATCATGAGTCCATTACTTACTACTAAATAAATGACGAGCAAGCTGATAGAAATAACTAGACGCTTCCGTTTAATAGCTATAAATACTAACAATAACAATCCCAGTCCAAAGATAATCCCTAAAAAAATATCGTGAACAAGCCAGCCATTGAAGCGCCAGGAATACATATACCGTTGAAGAAATTGTTCCACTTTACTACCTCCTCTACTAAACAACCTTAGCTAAAATCAGAATAAAGCACATAGCGATCACATTCCAGGCATTGAAATAAATACCCCTGATGATGACCATTGTTCATTAAGGAAGCAGAAACCTCTTCTAGCGAAAAGCCCGTATAATTGTCAAACTGATCGTCAATGCCTAGCTCCACCATATCACTCCAGCCAACATAGCCAATAAATGCACAATAATCTGAGCAATGGGCTACCCAATTATTCCCTTGCCAGCTCACATAGCCTGGCGTTCGATATAGCACTTCCTCCGCCAATCTAGGATTTGTAATATGTTCATCATGAATTAAATCTTGCTGGTAAGAGCCATCATATTTTTGCGCCGCTTCCCCACTATGGATACATGAAGGGCAAAGATAATCTACATCCTCTATCGCGTAAATACCGCCAGTATAATAGACATCCACTTCCTGTTGACAACAATCGCATACAACGATATCATCTGTCTCAAAAATTTTCGCCTCTAATGGCTTTGGTAAATATTTAAACGTAGGGATGAACGTTTTAATAGGCCGTTGATCTCGTATTTTTTGTGGCATCAACGGAACCATTGAATTTGGTTGATTTATGTAGGTTTGTAGCGTTCCAAATTTTTTACGATCTTTTTTATCATTATTATTCATAATAGCAGTAAATAGTTGATACGCTTCTGGATACATCCTTAGTAAACAATAGACCTCGACAAGTATTCTCAATGTTTCTTGCGTTTGTGGCTCATTCTTTAATTGCTCTTTAAAAATATGCATCCGGTTAACCGTGATTGGTTGAGAAGGATTGAAATTATTTCTAAGCTCTTGCCATTCTTCAGCAATTGTCATCAAAATCTGCCTCCTTCGTTTGCCTAATTTTACTATTAAAAAGAATACTCTTTCATGACTTGGCAAATTTCAACTTGATAATGCGTGTACCATTTCTCTTTTCCTAATTGCTGGGCCGCTAAATGCTTGGCATTAGCTTTCCATGCTTGAATAGCCTCTAGTGATTCCCAATAGGATACGGTCATGCCCTTCCCTTCCTCATCCCTTACACTTTCAACACGTATGAAGCCAGGCTGTTGCTTGGCTAAGGCATCTATTATTTCGGCCATCTTGCCATAGCCCTCCCCATCATGTTCGGTTCTTTGTGAAGTAAAGATCACTGCATAATATGTTTCCATTTATTTCTCCCCCTCTATAACTTTTATTGTAAACGATAATGACTTTGACTAAAATCAAAATATAGCAAACGAAAGGATTGTGACATATGGGAATTAATCCAAATATGGCTGAAGTCGCAGCACTCCTCGGCGAAACTTCAAGAGCTACTATACTCTCTAGTATGATGGACGGTCGCCTCCATACGGCTAGTGAGCTAGCCTATATGGCCGCTATTAAACCTCAAACAGCTAGCTTCCATCTAGCTAAATTAGTAGAAGGAAAACTAATAAAGGTGGAAAAACAGGGTAGACACCGCTATTTTCAATTAGCAGACGAGGAAATTGCTCAATTTCTTGAATCCTTCCTAGCCATTTCACCTCCTCCTGAAATACGATCTTTAAAACAATCTAGCCAAATAAAATTGTTGCAGGAGGCTCGAACTTGCTATGACCATCTGGCTGGTAAATTAGGTGTTCATTTGACAGAATCGATGATGCGAGCGGGCTATTTAAAATTAGAAGAAAAGCAGTTTGTTTTAACAGATGAAGGCACATTATTTTTCACATCATTTGGTATCGATTTACCTGCATTAAAAAAGAAAAGAAGATCCTTCTCACACGCCTGTTTAGATTGGAGCGAACGGCGTTATCATTTGGCTGGTGCTCTTGGTAGTGAGCTATTCAATCATTTATTCCAGCTTGGCTGGCTTACTCGTGTCCCTGCTATTCGCGCCATTCAGGTGACGGAGAAAGGTAAAATTGGATTGAAAGACGTATTTCAAATAGAGATGTAAACTAATATTGGACTTGAGGCAAAACATTATGACCTCAAGTCTTTTGTTCGACTAAACGTACGATTGACTAGGTAAATTCCGACTAGTATGAATAATCCCCCTCCCATGAAAGATGGTTGTAATGGTTCATCTAATAACAGCCAGCCCGTTAACACGCCAAAAAAAGGAGCTAAAAACAAATAGGCGCTTGTTTTCCCAGGGTCACTATTTTGCAGTAAATAATACCAGCCTGCAAATTGGATAATGGAGGAAAAGAGGCTAAGCCATAATAAAATCAGCAATGAATGCTGATTGACCATAAAAAACGGTTGCTCTAATAATGTACTCGCTAGGAAAAGAAGCAAGCCCCCAAACAGCATTTGATAGGCTGATAAAACCCAAGTATCAAATAACGCCCCCCATTCTTTCGCTAATAATGTGGCAATCGCCCAAAAAACAGCCGATAAAAATCCAAATAGAAGCCCTATTTTCCATTCAACCTGGGCACCCATCGTAATCATCACACCGATTAAACCAAGAAAAACACCTACCCATTGATGCACATGGTAACGTGCTTTAGTAAAAAGGGTGGCAAATAGGACAACAAGTAGTGGGTTTGTAAATGTTAAAATAGAGGACTCACTTGCTGTAATGGTACGGAGGCTTAGAAATATACACCCCATCACTCCCGCCGTTTGAAATCCGCCAAGGATTAATAGCTTCCCCCACTCTTTCCTTGATGTTGGATGCGGTCTTTTCAAGAGGATAACGATAATAGCCATGATGATTCCTGCCAATATAAATCTCAGGGCAGCAAGCAATAAAGGGGATGAATAAGGTAAACCTAATTTTACGACTGCGAAAGATGAACCCATTAAAAAGGTTGTTACTACTAATAAAGCTATAAATTGATAGTTTTTCATACAACATACTCCTTAGCTGATTTTTGATCATTCTATTTGAATTATAAACAGGCAATGATTCAACATTCATCGAAGTATGGATTACATCTAGTTTTGAAACATAAAAAAACTTACCTCCATCATGATAGAGGTAAGACACTTTCACGATTCATGATTCATAAATTTTTTCAGATTTTCAGCAATTTCTCGTGATTTTGTATGGTGTAAGTAATGATCTCCATCCATTATAATGACTTTGCCATGCACTGAATTTTCAACCTGCTCCTCATGGAGTGGTATCCAGTTTTTCTCAATTCCATCACTGTTGTTCGCCTGAACAAATAACAAAAGAGGTAAATCTTTAGGGAATGTAAGGTTTTCTGCTTCTTTAAACTTTTGATATATCCCCTTTAGTTCATTAGAAGTACTCGTATTATAAAAGTTTTTAAGGGTAATCATCCTAATTTGCTCTTTTGTTTCATCGTCATAAGGTAACCCAGCATATGGATCAGTACCCGATAGTTTTAGAGCTACTCTAGCAATGCCTGATTTTTTCAAAAGCTGTAGCGACTTAATGGGGAATTCTGTATCCATACCACCCTGAGTTGGAACACTGCTATCAATTCCGATAAATGCAGTTACCTCATCCGGATATTTATTGACATAATTGAGCCCATAGATCCCTGCTATCGAATGTCCCATTAACATATACTGGTCAATTTTTAATGTCTGTAGCGCTTCATGAATCTCACTTACTATATTCTCTGTGCTGCGCTCTTTCTTAGTATCATCGCTTAGCCCATAGCCAAAAGGCTCTACAGAAACTACCTTATAGTTTGGAGCTAGTTCTTCAATCAGTGGCTGAAAATCAAGCGTTGGAGCTGCTGTTCCGAAGCCTGGGAGTAAGACAATGGTTTCTGTCCCCTTACCTTGAATAGTAATATTCATATTTTCTCCATTAACAGCAACGAGCTGACCATAGGGTTCTATTTTACCTTGTTCTATTTTGTTGAAAATAATGTTAACTGTAAAAACAATAGCGAGTAGTAGCACTCCTATTGCACCTATAATCGCTATCGATTTCAATAATATTCTAGTAAATTTTTTCATGTTTGACGCACGAGGGGGTTCACCTTTACTCATGCCTGCCTCCTTTACACTGTTGTTAACAGCTACCTTATGAGCCGTTAACAACAGTGTAAAGGACGAAGATGTCTTCCCAATGACGGTAATATGAACGCAATATGAACAATAAAAAAAAATGGTACGATATCCTACATGAAGAATCACATAGGAATCGTACAATCGTACCTTTTATTTTTTAATTAGCTGTGGTTGGCAATGTAACAATAAATGTCGTTCCTTGTTCAAGTTTACTCTCCACCTGAACGTCCCCTTTATGCAAGGAAACGATTTGTTTCACAATAGCAAGTCCCATCCCACTTCCCTCATATTTTCGACTGTGGGAACGGTCCGCCTTAAAAAATCGCTCGAATACTCGCTTCTGATCTTCTTGAGAAATGCCAATGCCCGTATCTGTTATGCGAACTAACACATGATGAGCCTCTTGTGACATGCTAATCTTTATTGTGTCGCCATCCTTTGAAAATTTAATACTATTCGTAAGAAGATTTGTCCATACCTGATTTAATTGGTCGTAATCTGCCATGACATAAACCGATTGCAACTGGAGGTTAAAATGGATGTTTTTAGCCATCCATTGTGGCTGGATTGCGACGATTACACGTCTAATTTGTTCATCTAGGCTTAACGACACAAGCTGCATCGGTGGTGCCTTGGATTCAAGCAAACTTAGTTTTAGTAGGCTATCACTCATTTTAGACATTCGTTGAGCTTCAGCCATAATAATATCAAGATAACGGTTTTTTTCCTCAATCGTTAAGTCTACTTGCTTTAGTGCCAAAGCATAGCCAGATATCGAAGTAAGTGGTGACTGAACCTCATGGGACACATTCGAGACGAATTCTTTCCTCATTTGCTCTAATTGCTGCAAATCGGAAGCCATTTCTTCAAAGCTTCTGGCTAAAACACCTAATTCTCCTGATTGTTTAATGTTGAGCTCGACATTAAAATCTCCACCTGCTATATGTCTCGTCGCTTTTGTTAATTTTTTAATCGGTCTGACTAAAAACATAGCCGCTATTAGAAATACTACACTGCCTATAACTAGCGCATATGTGGAAAAATTTAAAATTAACGTGAGCGCAAATGAGACCGAGGAGACAGCTTTTGGTTCGATAAACATCGCTTTGGTTCCTTTGTCAGTTGTTAAAGGCATACCGACAAGTCCTGAAGAAACGTTCGGATTCACTTGCACAACTTTACCATCCAACACGTCTCGAACCTGCTTCTTAGTCACTTTATTCAATGTATCACTTTGAGCGTCTCCATAAGCCTTCATCCCCCCTGCTTCATCATAAACATAGACATCATACGATTTCAGTTGATTCATTTGGCTAAGTAAATGGTCTGCCTCCTGAAAAGGCATTGTGTCAAAAATTAAGACAATGTCCTGTCCAAAATTCAGCAAGGGGATTTGTAAGTATTCATTCAATTTATCTTTAAATAACCATGTGGCTACGAAGAAGGAAACGACTGTACCACCAATGACCGCAACTAGAAATGTTAACACGACGCGTGTATATAAAGATTTGATCATTCATCAACCTCTAGCCTGTAACCAAGACCTCGTATCGTCTCAATATGAAAATCAGCTATCAAAGCGAAGCGCTCACGCAAGCGCTTTATATGTACATCAATTGTTCGATTATCACCAGCATAATCAATTCCCCAAATTTGATCGATCAGCTGTTCACGTGTATATACCTGTCCAGGTGTTTCGGCTAACTTATATAATAATTCAAACTCTTTAAGTGGCAGCGTAATAGCATCCGTTCCAGTCATAATTTTAAAGGTCTGACGGTCAAGAGTAATAGCTCCGAGCTGAATGGTCTGCGAATAACCAATTCTGTAGCGCTTTAATAAAGCCTTTACACGTACCGTCAGCTCTAAAGGATCGAATGGCTTGGTCAAATAATCATCTGTCCCGAGCTCAAAGCCTTTGACTTTTTCCCACGTCTCACCTCTTGCTGTCAGCATGAGTAATGGGATTTCAGCATTGGCTCTCCGTAGCTCCTTACATAAAGTCCAACCATCCATCGTTGGCATCATAATATCAAGCACTACGAGATCAACAGGTGTTGAGTGATAGATGGATAATGCTTCCTTACCATCTTCGGCTTCCACTGTTGCGAATCCTTCCTTGCGCAGAAACAGGCATACAAGCTCGCGAATATTCGGATCGTCATCAGCAACAAGTATAGTTGTCATACATCCGTTCCCTCATTTCCAATATAAAAGTCAACCCTATTATACTATAAATGAACTTCACTTCTCACCTTCATGCCTCTCCTTTCAAGGGAACTCTTCCTTAAGACCCGCAGCTTTTCTTCATTTCTTCTCTTTTTACATAAAATGAAACTTTTGGGTTTTGAATCCGTACTATTTAGAAAATATTGATTTTTCTGGAGGTCATATGTTTAAAACTAGAGGCTTTACCCTTATCTTTATATGCTTTTTAACAGCCTGCTCTCAGAATACCGCAATTCCTAAAGAGCAAATACAAGAAGAAAAAAATAAAGAGAATATCGTGGTAACAGCAGATGGTAAACTTACCTTTGAGATTATTAATAACATGGAGGCTCCCCAAGAAACTGTAGATACGATAAAAGATGAACTATGTAAGGCTTATGAGAATATTTTGCAATCCATCCATACATCCTATGTTCCATCTGAGCATATAACAGTATTTCTAAATGATGGTACTCCCTCATGGGGATTAGCATCAAAAATCGTGTTAGATCTCAGCTTAGAAAATCCCCCACTTGTCCATGAATTGACACATTCCTTACTTGGTTACGGGGGCAATTTTGATACCGATAATGGCTACTTTACGCAGGAAGGTTATGCGGTTTATATGGACGATCAATTCGGTAAAAATGAATTAAATCTTGAAAAGTATATGAAGCATTTTCTGGATTCAGACAAATTAATTCCCATTAGCAAATTAATAGACCCAAATCAAGATGATCATTATTTTCGCGCAGAGCTTCCAAACAAAGAAGAACAGAGTGTCCTTTGGGGGATGAGCTATATACATGCTGCTTCATTTGTTAAATATTTAGTTGAAAAGTACGGGATAGAAAAGTTTGAACAAATCTATGATAAGAAAGACCTGGCAAAGAAAATAGAAGTAGTATACGGAAAAAGCGTTAGTGAAATTGAAATGGATTGGTTAGCCTTTATTAACAATCAACCACGGTTTACCTATGAAGAAAAATTAAAATTGCCTGATTTCTATGATACTAATACAATTATTCTCCAGCTTGATCCTACATTTTTTGAAAGGTAGTAAAGAGACCCACGTCAGCACAAAAAATCTAAGTTCGGACCATACCGGACTTAGATTTTTCCTTTTTCCCTATAAGTAAAAGTATGCTCGTAAATCTAGCACCCTCAATTAGGCAATCAGCTTTGCAAACCATGCCACATAATGAGCTCCTGGGATGAATAATAACTGTGCCACAATCGTTCCTAAAAATCTTGAAAACATCATCATGACCGAGGCTCTTTTTAAATCTATATAGCTCCCCCTTTTATTAATTACATCATCGGCAAGAATGGAGATTTTTGGATCAATGAATAGAATTAATAGAATGGTCGCTATGCCATTAATTAAACCAGATGCCATAACGGCAGTTGTTTTTAATTCTGGGACTAATAAAGTGGCATACAAAGCTGATAAAACGCCAATCGTATAGATTGCCGTAATGACTATATTGGTAATAAATAATTGCAGAGGGATATCTCCCAATCCTATATCTTTTAAATAGGTAAAGCGTGGCTTATGAATATGCTTCAAGCTACGTCTTACATATTCAAATGTAAAACCCTTTTTCAGTAATGCTGGGATGGAACCCCTTTCCTCAGCCAGATGGACGATAGCTCTTGAAAAAATGGCCACGAAAGTTGGGATGAGTAAGATGCCTACTAGTGTTCCAACTGATGCCGCTCCAATAATTATACGAAACTGCTGTTCTACATGTGTCAAGGCATCGCCCACAGGTGCAGTATCGACCAAACTACCAGTAAATGGTTGTTGCATCATATTAGCGAGCCGCGAAACCATGACCATTACATTAAAAAGTGCTAAAGCAGATGCTAGTAATCTGACACGCGCTCCTGATAAACGTACGGCATAGGCAAGCGTTTCAATGGCATGAATGATTAAAATAAACAAGGCAATCATTATCAATTTATTTGTTATTAAATCCACACTATGTACCTACTCTTTGCTTTCTAACGATTTTACATACTGACGCAAAACAATCAAAATAGTTCCGATTGAAAAATCTTATCTACCTTAAATATAAAAAGCATAGGTAAGGTTTTTTATCCGTTAAAAACTAACAACACCCTTTCCCTTAATCCCTCTCTATCATGAACCATAAACATAGTACGCCAAAAAACATCCCTTTGAAGCAGAATGACCATTGCGAAGATTTTTCGCAATGGTCATTCTTCCACTAACAGATTGGAATTCTAGCGTAGTTTCCATTTTCCTTCTCTCATTATATTAAACTGCTCTTCTAGACCAAATGACTACTGGAATGAGCAGCAACGACATTAGGCCGCCTGCTAAGGACAATGCCGCATAACTAGCATTCGCAACGACCATCCCAGATAGCGCTCCCCCAGATGCCCCTGCCAATGCCACAAAAACATCCATTTTCCCCTGTGTTTTTGCGCGGGTAGACGGCTCCGTTGCATCAACGATTTGTGCAGTACCACTAATTAAACCGAAATTCCAGCCTAACCCAAGTAAAGAAAGTGCCACTATAAGTAAAACCATCGAATCGCTTGGAGCAAATGCCGCTAATAAACCCGCTAGAAGCAAGGTAACACCGGCAGCAATACTCATGACTGTTCGTCCGACTTTATCAACAAGAATACCTGTGACAAGCGATGGCAGATACATAGCACCTACATGAAATCCAATCACAATACCTACTTCCGATAAACCATGTCCATGGTGTCTCATATGTATGGGTGTCATCGTCATAATCGCTACCATGACAGTTTGTGTTAAAACCATCACGGTTGCCCCTACCGCCAAACCACGTTTATTAGCTGTTGGATGTGTGGACGGTATTTCATTTTCTATAGCATATTTTTGCTTAAGCGCCTCAATTCCTTTAGCGATTTCTAAGGGATCCGGACGCAGCATCACAAATAGGACAAATCCTGCTACTATAAAAGCGGCAGCAGATAGCAGAAAAGGACCAGCAAGCGCAGGAATACCAATCGATAATGCCACTTTCCCCATCAATTCTACTAAATTCGGACCTAAAACAGCACCAAATGTTGTCATAAGCATAGTCGTACTTATAGCTGTTGCACGTTGTTTGTCATTCGCTAAGTCTGTACCCGCGTACCGTGCCTGTAAGTTGGTTGCAGTTCCTGCTCCATAGATTAATAGAGATATAAACAGCATAATAACACTATTAAATATCGCAGCCATGACGACTCCAATGGCTCCTAGCCCCCCAACAATAAAACCAGTGGATAACCCTGTTCTACGGCCATGACGTTGTGATAATTTACCAACAATAAAAGCTGCACCAGCTGACCCTAATGTAAATAATGCCGATGGTACACCTGCATATGCATCGGTTCCAAGCATTTGTTGGGCTAATAAAGCACCTACTGTAATACCAGCCGCTAGCCCTGCTCCCCCAAATATTTGAGATAGGCTCACTACTATTAATACACGCCTATATAAGCTTTTTAATTTTTCTGGTGACTCCATATATGATTCTATCGAAAATTCCGCTTTTCCAGACATTCTCTTTACCCCTCTTTCTAGTTGCATAAGATAATACATGTAGCCATTTTATGTATCCTATAAATCGTTCCAACTGGCTCTACGTTATTCTCTAGCCAGCCTCTGCCATTCTAATACACCCTCTTCTAACCGGAAAGCATTGATCCCTTTTGCTTTCAACATTTTTACAGCTTCGGCTGACATTAAGCAATAAGGTCCTCTACAGTAAGCTACAATGTCAATATGTGTTGGCAGGGTAGATAGTTGATTCTCTAATTCTTCAATAGGCATAGAAACGGCTCCTGGAATATGTGCTTGTTCAAATTCTTCTTTTGGTCGAACATCGAGTAATAGCACTTCTCCTTTATCCATGCGTAATACGAGATCCGAAGGCGTTACTCCCTCTATGCCAAGATGCTCATTAAAAAATTCTTCTTTTATTTGTTGAACCTGAATCAATTGTTTTTCAGATAGCGCATGTAATGTCGTTAAAAATTTAGCAATCACTTCATCTGCTAATTCGTAGATAACAAAATTACCTTCCTTTGAAAATTTGACTAATCTGGCATTAAAAAGTGTCTTTAAATGCTGAGACACATTAGCTACGGACATATCTGTACTTTTGGCTAATGCATCAACAGACTTTGGACCTTGAGAGAGAATATCAAGTATTTCTAATCGTTTAGGGCTTGATAAACTTTTTCCAATTCTAGCGAATTCTTGATATAACAAATCCTTTAAATGTCGTTCATGCAATGTTGAGTACCACCTTTCAACTATTCAATTAATTTATTGAATAGTTGAATATTAATTCTTTATTTTACCATTGTCAATTACTTAATTTTACGAAAAAAACCATTTTTTAAGCACAAAAAAGAACATGTTTTAAAAACATGTTCTAGCAATAGGACTAAAGGGCGTGCATGACGACTTTCTTTTTCTTAGAATAAAATAAAAATGTCGTCGTTAAGCTCAAACTAATAATGCCAAATACAAGCCCCATCCCACTTAAGCCAATTACATCTAGCATCATACCTGTAGACAATAGCACGACTTGAAAGACGACCGAATCAATCATATTTCGGAAAGAGAAAAAACGTCCATGAAATTGTTTTGGAACCTGTTTCTGAAAAATAACCATAGTCGTTGGGAAGAAACAGCCTACTGTAAAGCCAAATACTCCAAAGGCTACTAAAGCAAAAAGTTTGATATCTGCTAGTAATAGCAAGAGCTCCATGGACCCAATAATAAATGCCAATGTGAAGAGGAGTGTGCCCATTTGTACTCGATCAGCTATTATTTTTAAGCCTGCCGCACCAAGCATAAAGCCGATACCTTCCACTGTATACAACAAACCTGAAATCGTTGTCGATTGATGCATTTCAGAAATTTTCATAATAACTAAATTAAAAGAGCCTAAAAATAACGTTGGAATTAACATAAGCACCAATGTCATTAGAACCATTGGATGCTCTTTCACCATCGGTAATACCTCTTTAAAGTTTCCTTTTTCTTTGTTTGTTACTGTTGCATTTGTCACTTCATCTAATTGCAATAAACTAGTAATAACAAACATGACGATATATACGATAAATGAAATGATATATAACCATTTTAATTCAAAAAAGCTTAGCATGAATCCAGCTGCGGCTGTACCGATGATTCTAGAAATAGTTCTAGCGTTCATTTGCCAGGCATTCAATGTAATTAAGTCTTGCTCCTTTGCAATCATTGGAATAATGGATTGCAGTGCAGGCATATAAAAGGCAGCTGCTATTTGCAATGTAATTAAAAATAAAATCATCCATACAACCGAATTTGTATAAAGTGCGATAAACATAAATAATACACTCACTATTCGCCCAATACTCGCCATTTGTACAACCGTTTTTTTCTTCGATTGATCGATAATACGACCAGCCATAGGCCCTACGACCAAGCCCGCTAAAATACCACAAGAAATAATTAATGATTTGTGAAAGTCTGAAGGTACTACCTCTTGCATAAAGGCGAGATTTCCAATAATACCAGCCCACAAGCCTAGACCTACGACGAATTCACCTAATAAAATAATCCATACATTTCGATTTCGCCACATGCAGTTCTCCTCGTTGTTCCTACAATGTCATAAAACCTATCGTAACAAAATTTAAAATATTCGTACACAGTGATATAAAAAAATATTACTAGGTTCTATGCCATTCCACCCTTTTCTATCTTTTTTTAAGAAGTATACTATTTTTCCTATAAAGAAAAATCATCCAAAAGTTTGAATTATATAAGCAAAAAAACACCGTTTGATGAATTAATCAAACGATGTTTTTTATTATGATAGCTCCAGCTTATGCACAAGCGCTTTTCTTCTGCGCTCGATTATTTTTTGACTAATTAATGTAATGATAAACAACAAGCCTACAGTTGTGGCCATCATCCCTGCTATAGAGGTATCCCATAGCTTCGCTAAATAATAGCCGATCACGGAAGCTGCAGCCCCAAAGAGCATGCTGTAGATAAACATTTGCTTAATCGTTTGACTAATTAAATAAGAAGTTGCTGCTGGACCAATTAGCATGGCCACGACTAAAATAGCTCCTACGCTATCAAAGGCTGCAACAGTTGTAAATGAAATCGAGGTCATAAATCCATAGTGGAGAAAGACAACAGGTATACCAATTGTTGCGGCATAGACAGGGTCAAAGGTTGCAAGCTTCATTTCCTTAAAGAATAGTAGCAAAAATCCAATATTGATGATTAAGACAAGTAAAAGCATCCATACTGCCTTAGGCATTGCTAGACCTAAAATCGTCCATCGATCCCATGGAACGAAAGCAATCTCTCCCATTAAGACATGCTCTACATCCAAATGAACATTACTTGCAAATAATGTAATTAGCAGGACTCCCGCCGCGAATAACGATGTAAATACCACCCCTATCGCTGCATCCTCTTGAATACCAGAAGAATGTAATAATTGCACAAGATAAGCAGTTAAAATACCCGCAACTGCTGCACCTATCAACATCCAAAAGCCATTTAATGATTGGGTAATGATATAGGCCATCACAATCCCAAAGAGTACAGTATGACTAATGGCATCAGCTATCATGGACATTTTACGCAAAATAAGAAAAACGCCTGCAATCCCACATGTTATACCCACTAATAAGCCAGTTACTACCACCCAGAATTCTATCATCCTACATCACCCTGCTTTCGAAATTGCATTTTTCTACGATATTTATTAATTTGACCAGCAGGACTTATAAAATAGGAGATCAAGAATATACCTGCCGCCACTAGAACGATAATAGGACCGGTTGATAATCCTGTTCGAATCGCGCTAATAAAAGTACCTGTAACACCTGAGATACCTCCAATCGCTGCACTCAAGAGGAGCATCGTACTCAATTTTTTAGTCCATAATTTGGCGCATGCAGCAGGAATAATTAATAAAGCTGACATTAAAATTACGCCTACAGCCTGGATCCCTGTAACAATTGTCATGACAATTAACACTGTTAGCGTGGCCTTTAAAGCTTCAATCGGTAAGCCAATTCCTTTTGCATAAACAGGATCAAAGATGAGTAATTTCCATTCCTTATAAAAGAAAAGACTAACTAAAATAATTATGGCTGCACTGATGAACAGCCACATTAAATCAGCTTTTGTCATCGTTGCGGCTTTGCCAAATATAAAATTATTAAGGCCACTCTGGTTTCCAATTGGACTTCTGTTGACAACTGTTAAAAACACTACACCGACACCAAAAAATACGGTCAGTACTAATCCAATAGCTGCATCCGCCTTCAATTTTGAAAAAGATACAATCCATTGTATACAATACACAGATAAAGCAGATGTAATACCCGCTCCCAGCATTAAAATCGGTAATTCCTTTTGCCCTGTGAGCAGGAACGCAAGTGCGATACCTGGTAATGCTGCATGTGCCGCAGCATCGCCCACTAAGCTTTGTTTTTGCAAGAAGGAGAAAGTTCCAGTTATGCCTGCAGCTATACCCAGTAACATAGTGCCACTAAGTACCCACAATAAGTTACCACTTAACATCTTGAACCCTCCTTATGCATGCTGCATCATGAAAAGTTTACCACCATATGTTTTTTGTAATTGTTCTGGTGTAAAAACATCTTCTGTTGCACCTGATGCTAATATCGTTTTGTTTAGTAGAATCGTATAATCAAAATATTCCTTGACCGTTTGAAGATCGTGATGCACAACAAAAATACTTTTGCCCTGAGCCTTTAATGCTTTTAAAATATCAATAATCGTTTTTTCTGTTGCAGCATCTACCCCAGCAAATGGCTCATCTAAGAAATAAATATCTGCATTTTGTGCTAGAGCTCTTGCTAGGAATACACGCTGCTGCTGTCCGCCCGAAAGTTGTCCTATAGAACGGTCTGCAAAGTCCAGCATCCCTACACTTGCTAATGCTTGCCGAGCGACCAGTTTATCTTGCTTCGTCGGTCTTTTAAATAAACCTGTATGGCCATATCTCCCCATCAACACGACATCGAGGGCATTCGTTGGAAAATCCCAATCAACGGCATTTCGCTGAGGTACATATCCAACTACTAAACTTTTTGGCTCAAAGATTTTACCAAGAATCTCAACTTTCCCCACTTTATTAGGAAGTTGATTTAATATAGCCTTTAAAAACGTTGATTTTCCGGCACCATTTGGCCCGATTATCGCAGCTAGATGACCTTTAGGAACCGTCACACAGGCATTTTCCAATACTGTTTTCTTATCATAAGCTACTGAAAGATTTTCCACTGTTAATGCATCCATTTTATCCACCTACTTTAATGCATCGACAATTGTGTCGATGTTATATTTATACATCCCTATATACGTACCTTCTGTAGTGCCTTCCGCACCCATCGCATCCGAAAATAGTTCTCCACCGATCACGATGTCATGTCCCTTTTCTTTAGCCCCTTCAATCACTGCCTTCATCGCTTTATCAGACACACTAGATTCGATAAAAAGGGCCTTGATTTTATGAGCTACTAAAAAATCAACCATTTCCTGTACGTCTTTGACTCCGTACTCTGAATCCGTACTTAGTCCTTGTAAGCCACGCACTTGGAAACCTCGGCTTCGACCAAAATAATTAAAAGCATCATGGGCAGTAACTAGAATCCTTTGCGGCTCTGGAATTTCTTTGACACGCTGTTGCGCATAGCTTTGTAAATCGTCTAGCTTGTTTAAGTAAGACTCTTCATTTTCTTGAAAATCTTCTTTGAATTCTGGGTATTCTTCTTGAAGTTGCAAACTGATTGCTTGGACAACGCCCTTCCATAGCTCGATATCAAACCAAATATGAGGATCATGTAGCATGGCATCGCTATCACTTGCAAGTAACTGCTTAGTATCTAACGTTTCCCCAACAGCTAACACGGTTTTATCCTTTGCCATTTGTTCAAAAATATCGAGCATCTGTCCTTCTAAATGTAAACCATTGTAAAAAATAACTTCAGCCTTATCCAATTTCGATAAATCACTTTGCGTAGCCTTGTATAAATGGGGGTCTACCCCAGGTCCCATTAATGCTGATACTTGTAAATGATCGCCACTAATTTCTTTTATGGCATCTGCAATTTGTCCTGTCGTTGCGACAACAATTCCTTTTTTTTCTCCATCTGCTTCAGTTGAACAACCGAATAACAGAAGTGAGAGTGATAGTACGAATACACCTAACCATTGTTTCATTGACTTACCTCTACTTTCATTTTATTAGCCATTGCTTGAAAAAAAGCAGTCATGATACACCGATAAAGGGGGTGGCGGACATGCCTTATTAAATCTTTTGACTACGCCCGCCTTGTCAGACTTGCATCCTTAAATGCATTGCTTTTTCTCATACAGCCTACTTTATTTATATAATTTTCCGAATAAACTGGCGCCAGCTCATCCAGAAAAGGATTAATATTATGCCCGCTCCTACAGACTCTGTAAGTTTCCAAAGAATCGTAAGAAGTAATAAAACAACCATTGGAAGAATCGTCAGCTTGAAATCACCTAACTCTTTCATTCACGCACTCTTCTTTCTTTAGAGATATTTTGTTTCCCTTAGGAAAAATATATGCTTAAAACAAAAATAATTCAACTACTTTATGAAAATTTCTTTTAAAAAATTTTTTTCTAGAGGAAAATTTACTTTCGCCCAAACAAAAAATCTCTAATGCTATGATTAGAGATTTTTTATAAAATAGTGATATTACATGCGTTTATCATTGATTCCAAGTGGTTTTCCTATAAATTCAAATGCATAAATATGCGTTTTAGTTAATTCAATAATGTCTTTTATTAAAGCTTCTTCTGATTTTTCATAGTTGCTTGCAATCCATTGCATCATTAATCCGTAAAAACCATAAGAGGTATAATGTTTGAACATATCCATATTCACTGGTTGATGGTTGATGGTCTCAAAGTTAAATTGTTCTTGATAAATTTTTGTTATCGTAAGAGGCATCCGGGTATGCAATCCAGGAATCGTATCTTCAAAGTTTAATAGCTCAAAAAATGTACGATTCTTATAAATGTAATGAATAATATTAAAAGAAGGAGCTTTTAGCTTCGTTGTATACACTCTTTCTCCAAACAGGTATGGTTCCCCTACCGCTACTTCTAGGCCATTTAACATCTGCTCTAGCAAATTTTCTGCTAGCTCAAATTTATCCTGAAAATGCACATAAAAGGTACTACGATTATAGCCTGCTTGTTCTACAATATCTTTTACTGTAATTGCCTGAAATCCTTGTTTTTTAATTAAATCAACTAAAGCGCTATAAAAATGACGACGGGTTCTTTCCTGTCTTTGTGTCCATTTTGTCACTATTTCTTCCTCCCTTTTAGACATTTTACATAGATATGTCTACTAGTTAGACACTTGCCATGACATTAATGATTGTTTCCGTTTTATAGAGTTTTACAATAAAAGTACACCGTAATCGACGCAGTGTGCAAGAAAATTACTTTTAAGGGAGTGTCATGTATGGGGAAATTACAAGATAAAGTAGCAATTATTACAGGTGGTGCTTCTGGAATTGGAGCAGCAACTGCTGAATTATTTGTAGCAGAAGGTGCTAAAGTGGTACTTGTGGACCTTAATGAAGAAAAAGGTCAAGCATTTGCAGCTCAACTGCAGGCAAAAGGAGCAGAGGCTATCTTTATGAAAGCAAATGTAACAGATGAAAATGAAGTAGCCGCCATTTATCAAACAACACTAGGGACATTTGGCAAAGTCGATGTTCTTTTTAATAATGCAGGAATTGGGCGAGTAACGCCAACTGAGGATTTGCCTTATGCAGAGTGGCGTCAAACAGTGAATGTGGATTTAGATGGCGTATTTTTAATGGCACAGGCTGCCATTAAGGAGATGCTAAAAGCGAATGGCGGGACAATTGTCAATACTGCCTCCATGTATGGATGGGTTGGTTCACCAGGGTCTGCAGCCTACAATGCAGCTAAAGGTGGCGTCATCAACTTAACACGTTCACTAGCATTAGAGTTTGCTACACGCGGTATCCGCGTTAATGCACTTTGCCCTGGTTTTATTGATACACCGATTATTCCTGAGGAGAGCAAAGAGCCATTACGTCATGTAACACCTATGCAACGTTTAGGTCAACCAGAGGAAATGGCAAAAGCCGTTTTATTCATGGCGTGCGATGATTCAACATTTATGACAGGCAACACATTAACGGTGGATGGTGGCTATACTGCCCAATAAATAACACAAAATAATCGCTTCCTCTGTAGAAGGAAGCGATTATTTTTTATTGAGAAAAATTTGCAGTTTTTATCCATTTCCTGCAAACTATTAACATATCGAGCAAGAAAGGATGAAGATGACAAATGAAAAAATTAATAGGTATATTATTATTTTCCATTCTTATCGTAGGCAGTGCAAGCAATGTACAAGCTGCTGGTTTCAAAGATGTGTCTGAGGATCATTATGCCTATGAAGCAATCTTATGGGCAGAAGAATATGATATTGTAAATGGTTTTGCAGATGGTACATTTAAACCGAATGCTACTATTACCGAGCAGCAATTAGCTAAACTTTTAGCTATTTTTTACGAGCTTGAATCTCCCATTGATGAATTAAAAAAACAGACCCCTTCTGCCATGTGGTCGGATGAATTTTATAACCAGCTTGCTAGCTATGGTGTCCCTTTAAACGGCTATTTCGATAATCGGCTACGAGCTGCTACCGTGAAGCGTGGTGTCGTGGCACAAGCTATTACTCATTTAGCTAGTGGCAAAAAAGGATTAGATTCATCTATTCAATTTTTACTTGATTACTATATTTCATCTGGGCAAAATCCACAGTATGAAGACCGTAATTTACAAAAGTTTTATGGTGTGACCAACAATATGACACGTGCACAAGTTGTGACAATGCTGTATCGCATGGATGAACGAAATTTTTATGAAATTTCAGGGGATGCACAAGCTATTCATGACAATGCCAACAAATTATCGTTAAATACACGTGCTAAAAATGCCCAAAATCAACTCGATAAATCATTGCAGCAAACTACACCTAGCAAGAGTGCATGGGAAGGCGTTTATACGTATTATTATAAATGGGGTAAAGGAACAAATGACTTTAACCGTCGAGATGCTGTTATTTCAAACGCCACAAGCAACAGTTTTTCCATTGCTTTAACTGCAAATGATGGGACAGCTTCAGGGAAAGTCAACGGAACTGCCACGATAACAAGTTCAAATAAGGCATTAATGAATAAGTCCTCAAACGGCAATCGATGTGTCGTCGAGCTAGAGCGATTAACGAATAATGCGCTGAAAGTTACGGAAGTCGATTGTCGTGCAGAGCGTAGTGAAGGCACCAATTTTTCTGGTACGCTAAAACAACAATAGTTCACAAGAGAGTCTGATTCGTTCAGGCTCTTTTTTGAGCGCCCAAAATTTTATAGTGCTGCTTGGCTATGGTAATAAAATCGAGAAGGAAAGGCTGCATATGTTTATCTTTATGCCAAGCAATGTCTGTAAAAATTGGTGCTAAGCTGATTGTCGAGGGAATTTCCTCTAATTGTCCATTTGCTAATTCCTTTTCTACGACCATTCTCGGTAAAAATGTAATACCTAAACCAGCTATCACACATTGCTTAATCGCTTCTATGCTCGCAAATTCTATCATTTGTAGCGGCATACTATTTTCCTGCTGTAGCTGTGCTTCTAAATGATTGCGATAGGAGCACCCTGTTTCCGTTAGTAGCATGGTTTCAGCAGAAAGATGAGAAGCCACAAGAGGCTCCCTTCTATCTTTCGAAGTACTCACAAAAATAAGCTGTTCTTCGAGTAAACGCTCTCGATGTAGCATCGCTGTTTCCTGATAAATATCTGTAATAAAGGCCACATCTAACTTACCTGATTGCAATAACTCCTTGGCAATGTCAGTCGTATGCACAGGCTTAAATATAATTTTCACATGGGGATGCGCCTGTTGAAAATGCTGTAAAATGCTTGGCAGTCGATAAACACATTGACTTTCCTGTGCCCCTACTTTTAACACCACTTGTTCTTGTTCATTGGACATTGCTTTTTTCATTTCACGATCTAGCTCTAGCATTTTTTCGGCATATTGTTGTAAACGCTTGCCTTCCTCTGTTAAAATGATCCGCTTCCCAAGCCTCTCAAAAAGTATAACCCCTAACTCTTGTTCCAAAGTTTTAATCTGCGCAGTAATACTTGATTGAGCATAGTCTAGACGCTGTGCTGTTTGTGTAAAGCTTAATGTTTCTGCTGCTGTTAGAAACGTTTGGAGCTGCTTTATATCCATTTCCTCACCTCTCTAATCATTTTTTTCGATACATTTTTATGGAAGATTCACTTTTATCGATATTAAATCCAGTTTACACTAGCTTAGCAAGAGTGAACAATTTTTCAACCAAACGAGGTCCATTAAACAGAAAAGGATTTGGAAACTTTATCGTCCAAATCCCTTTTTAATCTCCTGTTATTGTAGCTCTTTTCTAAGACATTCAGCTGCTGCCATCGCTTTTAAATCTTGAACTATATCTCCGGGTTTATTTCCTTCTCCTAAAATATACCCTTCAAATGATGTCCCTATAAAGTCAAAGATATGTTGAAACTGCTGGATCATTGGTAGCCCTTTTATATAGGGCATATCACCACCAACTGCTATGACATACGCTTTTTTAGAAGACATGTTGTCCTTGAAATTGGGGTAAGTTGAATCTCTTAAAGTTTGTGACCATCGATCAATAAAGTTTTTCATCGGTCCTGCCATGCTATACCAATAAATAGGTGTAGAAAATAGTAGAATATCATGTGGAAGAATACGTTCAATGATGGAATTATAGTCATCATTGACTTCTGAAAAGCCCTCCTCTGTATGGCGCTTATCTATTATAGGTTGAATTGAATAATCCTTTAGATAAATTTCTTCAACTTTTAAATCTTGAGTGACTAATTTTGTTAAAGTTTCTACGTTCCCATTCGGACGATTTCCACCATAAATAACGGCTATTGACATGTTGGTGATCCCTTCTTCCTTAAAGTTTTCTAGTATTGTTCCCGAATAGTTTTATCTTATAATGATTTCGCAAATCGATAAAGATGATTATTTCGATAAAATGAATCGAAATAATCGATTATAGAGAAGTGACTAACGTGGGAATTACACCATAAAAACTTCCAGAAAAAGGTTTTTTATTCAAATGTGGGAAGTAGCCATCTTCATGGTCAGACCCACCACATTATAAAGAAGCAAAAATTTTCTTTACCCATTCAAGATACTCACGCATATAGTATGGCTGCTTAAAACCATGATTCTGACCTTCTGCTACAATTACAGTGACATCCGCACCTGCAGTTCGTGCGGACTGAATATATTCCTGTGGTCCCTTTACCCCAACAGCTGAATCCTTCGTTCCATAAGCAATAAATTGAGGAATATGTGCAGTTCTGAAATGCTTGGACAAATCAGTTTTATTCAAAAGTTCTTCACGCTCTTCTGGATTTCTAACAGCCTTATCATCAAAAGAAGCAAAAAGCATGGGGACATTATAGCGGTACGTCAATGCAGGATAAATCATGGCTGCAGATGCTACTTGGTCATCAACTGCATCGATAGCATCAAGCTGATAATTTTTGGGAAGCCGTTTTTCTCCCTGTATGAGATTAATAAAACTCCCCGTTTGAAAACCACCTGCGCTAAAGCCTATCAATCCAATTTTATTAGGATGTATACCATAATCATTTGCATGATAACGTAGATAACGGACAGCACGCTGCACATCCAATTGGGGAATGGGCCATTCATAGGGGTTGGAACGATAGTGTAGAACGAACGCATTAATACCTGCCTTATTTAATGCTTCAGCGACCTCTTTTCCTTCAGTAGTTCCGCCATCCATTTCCTTAAAGCTATAGCCACCACCGGGGATTACAATGACCGCACTATCACTATTTGCCACGGCATAAGGAATCAAATAAGGTTCATCCTCATAGGTGGTCTTTTCATAGCCTCCCTCCATTTCATGGACATATGTAAACGTATCAATGGCAGCCTCATTATCTTGATAGTCTTCTCCTACAATATTAGTGAAAAATTTGACTGTAGCTAGCAGTCTATTAGGGTTACCTTTAATATTCATATCGTCTAGCTTACTACCAGAATGATTACCTGCGACTTCTTCTCCCCAAATTTCAACCTTTCGTTCAATATCGGCAACTGGCTTACCTGGTTTATTACCAAAAGGATTGATCTCAAGAAAAGCATAGCCAAACCCTATCATCAAAACCAATATAGCTAGCAATATTCCCACAAACTTGGCTGTTTTCTTCATTATTTTCATCATGATTAACCTCCGTAAGTAGAGAAAAAAGTTTGTCACTTCCACAAAATTACCTTTAGTTTAACAAATGGTTTCTCGACAACTCGATTGTCTTTTTAGCCTTAGCCCTCATATTTTTTTACTTCACTATATGTTCCGCAGGAGAATCTTTTTCAAGTCTAAAATCAAATTTATCCATGTTTTTATATTGAGGATCTAGGTAACTAGATGTCGAATCACTATTGGATGCGATTTTAAACTTTTTAAACGAGTCATATTCCTTATCCTTCCATATCCAAATGCCATCCTCCCCTTTTTCTTTATGAAACACATTCCTAACCAACTTGTTTTTTTTATTACTTGTAAAATAATTGGCTATAAATATTCGAGAAGATCCAGCTGTTAGTATATTTTTTTCTATAACGTTATTGTGGGTATCATACTGTAATAAAAGCTGTCCTCCATCTAATCCCTTTGTATCATTACGGTATATAATATTATGAGAAATGGTTGAATTTTTCGTCCCCCCTCTTTTTTCATCATACCCGCCAATCGATATTCCTGTAAAAAAATTATTATATACTGTATTATTTAGTACTTTTATATTGTCTGCATACTTGTTTGCATGTTCAGATGTTACTTCAATTCCGATATCATTCTTATAAAGGGTATTGTACTCAATCGTTATATTCTTACCACCATCGACATATATTCCCCCAGCAGAATAATTCTCGCCATATGCTGGATTCCCATAGGAGGAAATTTCATAAACGTAATTATTTTTTACAGCACCGTTTCGTACATAGTCCCTTTTTTTATCCTTTGAAATTCCTTCAAACCCAATCAGATCAATTCCGATATTATTGCTCCGTCGAACTATATTATTTTCTATTTTAAATCCATTAATATTCCCATTAAGAACTATAGATTCACTTGCACCTAACACTAAATCCTCCACTGTATTACCTACAATATTTATATCTCTCATTGACCCTGTTCCGTAGACAGCGATCCCATGACCATTTCCATCCTCAGCAAAGGTTTTTATTCTTTTCACATGATTATTCGCTAGGGTAATATGGCTACTGGAGCCTGTTACGTAAATTCCTATCACTGTTTCATCTAATTGTTTCGTCGTTAAATCCTGTATAGTGAATCCACTAATGGTAATGTAATTTTTATTCTTTATTGTTACAAGAGATGCATCACCATCCGTATTCTTCATGGACTCTCCACTAAGAATAACTTCTTCATTTTCATACGCCTTGAAAATAATGGGGTTTGATTTTGTACCACTATGTATAACAGAAAGCTTTTCCTTATAAATGCCTTTCCGTATAAATACGGTTGACCCTGCTTCCGCTTCTAATGCCGCCTTTTTTAGCGTACGGTATGGGCTTAATTTTGAACCATTATTTGAATCATTTCCATTACTATCTACAAATATAGTCTTAGCCTGTTTTATTTCCGAATCATTAATCGTTAGCACAATTATCAAAGCAGCTATAAACCCAAAAAATAGTATCCATTTTTTCATAAAATCTTCCTTTTCAAATTAATTCTATGGCGTTAAATGGTCGATTTTCTAATCACCATCTCTGCTAATACTAAATTAATAGTAAAGGCTAACCACGCTCCTAACGAATACGACAACCCATATGGAAGATTCGCTCCATAATGCAGTATCGTCACAACTATGTAAATGGTTAGATTGGCAAACGTTAAGAAAAAGCTTCTTAGCATCCAACTCCGATGGCTATTTACTTGTCCCTTTTTTATAAAACGAAAACCGTTTATCGTCGTAAGCAACCACAGCGTATTTAAAATGAAGAAACCAATCGTACTCCACATGCCCCCATTTGCATAGAGCGCTATATAATATCCTGGAAGTATATTGACTACAATCACTATTACATAGATTCGACCATTCCAGCGGTGTAGAATAGGTTTTTCCATTCTTATTGTTCTCGAAAGACCTAATGGCCCCGTAATTAAGGCAATAATGGCTAAAATGATATGTAGTTGGATCATCATAATCCATACATTTGCATTCGGAAGTTCTATTTCCTTGTTCGAAAGAAATGTCGAAAATGTGGGGTCGACCACAAAATTTTTAGATGTTGTATGTAATATCCACAATACAGCAATTACTGCTAAACTAATGACTAAGCCTTTCCTTCTCATGTCTTCTTTCCTCTCCGTTTGTAAAGTGACCTTAAAGATTGCTCTTCGCTGGATAGATTAAAATGGTAAATCTATCTATCTCAAAGTATCTAAAAACAGTCTATCATTAATGCCCCTTACTCGGTTACCAATCATTATAAAGCGGCTTTATAAACTTTAATTTGATTTTACATTGAGACGGCTTTCTATCCTCTGTTATGAGACATTTTTAAGCGAATAAAAAAGACCTAATCGCTTTCCGCAACTAGGTCGTTTTTTTGTCTATGCTTCCACTTCTATATGCTGGAAGGTTGTCACATCAAATAGCCCTGTATCTGTTAATTTTAAAGCAGGAATTACGGGTAATGCTACAAAAGAAAATGTCAGTAGAAAATGAAAATCTAAAGTTGGATTGAGTTTCTGTAAAGCATTGTGCAAGCCCGCTAGCTGTTCCTTCGCTTGCTGTGCTGGCACATCTGTCATTAAGCCACCGATTGTTAAAGGCATCTCCGCGAGTATTTCACCATCGGCTACAATAACGAAGCCACCTTGGATTTCCTGAATGCGGGAAAGTGCCAGAATCATATCCTCATCATTTGTGCCAACGACAAGGGCATTATGTGAATCATGGGCTACGGTAGTCGCAACCGCACCTTTTTGTAAACCAAACCCTTTCACAATACCTAAGCCCGTCGTATGCAAATGATGATGGCGTTCGATGACTGCTAGTTTCAGTAAATCTTGTTCGATTGAGGGGACAAATACGCCTTCTTTCACAGGTACATCTATGACTAAATGATTGGTAATCAGCTGATTCGGCACAATTTCCATGACATTCGCTCTTGTCCCCTTTTTGAATGATAGTTGTAAACTATCCTTTGTGATGCTTGGTAAATGAACAGAGTGATGAATATGGGCAGGAACCTTTGCCTCTTGACGACTTGTCAGCATTTCCCCATTTTCAGCCACTTTATGACCATTTTTCCAAACCGCTTTTGCCTGCATCGTCGATAAATCGTCTACTAGTACAAAATCAGCCTTATAGCCTGGTGCAAGTACCCCTCGATCAAATAAACGATAGCATTCTGCGGTATTTACGGTTGCTAGCTGAATTGCCTGCAAAGGTGTCATCCCTTCGGCTATTGCCATTGCAACATCATAATTGATGCTACCTTCATCCATCAATTCATCGACATATTTATCATCCGTACAAAAACCAAAACGACGCGCATTGTGTGACTGAATGGCTGGCAATAAATCACGCAAATTTTTCGCTGCTGATCCCTCTCGAATAAGGACATACATCCCCTGCTCTACACGATCAATGGCTTCTTCGGCTGTCACACATTCATGATCCGTTTGAATACCTGCAGCTCGGTAGCCTGTTATTTGCTCACTTTGTAAGCCCGCACAATGCCCATCAATTACTAGGTTCGCTTCCTTTGATAATAAAATTTTTTGCAGCATTCCCTCTTCTCCATTTAAGACGGCTGGGAAATCCATAACCTCCGCTAATCCACGAACTTGTTCATGATGCAGAAATGGCTCCAAATCCTGTGCTGTTAATGTTGCCCCGGCGTTTTCAAACTGTGTCCCTGGTACACTTGAAGGAAGCATCACAAAAATATCCATATCGGCCTTTTGTGCATCATCCAGCATAAATTGGATTCCTTCTGCTCCTGCTACGTTAGCAATTTCATGTGGATCAGTAATCACGGTTGTAATCCCATGTGGAATTAAGACACGGCTGAATTCTCCAGGTGTTAGCATCGAAGATTCAATATGTATATGACCATCAATCAATCCAGGAATAACATAGCTCCCCGCTGCATCCTCTACCTCTTTTGCATGAAATCTATTGCTGTGATCCAGTGCGACAATTGTGCCATTCTTCACAACAATGTCCGCTTTCCTCCACGTTAATGTATAGACATCGGCAACTTGTGCATTTTTAAGAATAAAATCTGCCTCTAACTTACCTTGAGATGATAAAATATTTTGCGTTAACTGTTGTAATTTTGTCGTCATAGCCAATACTCCTTTTTCTTTTAAGAACTATCATGCCTGAAAGATGTCTGTTATTGCAACTATTAATCGTAAAGTCCGTAAAAAACGACCATTGATTAATGGTCGCTCGAAAATTCTAGTTCTTTTGGTGGTTGTCCTTTTTTATTCATTAAACGCATACGAATAGGTTCAATTTTTAGGGTCACCATTTCATCCTGATTGCCAATAAAAATACTCGTAAAAAATTCTGCAATTTTATTTTTAATGCCTTCTTCGTGTACTTCAGTGAGCTTTCCCTCTATTTCCACATAGGAATCACCAAAGCTCCCATTTTCATAGCCATACAATATATGGGTATATGGATTTTTACGGAGCTCTTCCATTTTCTCAGAATGCTTATTCGTCACAGTATATAACACAAAATCCTCATGCTGGAACGTCATATAGCGCGAATAAGGCTTCCCGTTTTCTACAGTAGCCATCGTTCCGATCTTTTCACGGTTCAAAACTTCTAAAATTTCATCACGTACTGAAGTCATTTCATCCCATCCTTTCTTCTACAACTATATTTTGCCCTCTCTACCTAAAGCTAAACTGTTTTTTTTGAAAAATGTGAAATGACAAACTTCTGGCAAATTGAAAATATCTTGTTATAATTATTTGATGGACAATAGGAATTTACGGATGAATGAGGGTTAAAAAATGAAACAAGCTTTTTATACACGCTGTTTATTTTTCATAACAGGCATTATCGTGCTATCTTTTGGCGTTACATTAACAATTAAAGGGCAGCTTTTTGGCGTAGGCTCTTGGGATGTTTTACATATTGGCTTAACTAAAACACTCGGATTAACGATCGGTTCATGGTCGATCATTTTAGGACTGGCAATTTTAGCCTTTGATATGCTAATAACGAAAAAATTCCCATTACCAGGAACTTTTATCGATATGTTTTTAGCTGGCATTTTTATTGATATTTTTAATTATTGGCTACCTGATATCGATGGCTTTTGGATGCAGCTTGTTTCTTATCTAACAGGGTTAGTATTACTTGGCTGGGGCTGTGGTATGTATATGGTGGCTAATTTAGGAATTGGTCCGCGCGATACCTTAATGCTAATGATGGTTCATAAACTTGGCTGGAGTGTCACACGTTCCCGGACGACAATGGAAGTTACAGTCGCTGTAATTGGCTTCTTACTTGGTGGTCCTATAGGCATCGGTACGGTGATAATGGCCTTTGGACTTGGACCAATCGTACAATTCGCCTTAACCTATAACGAAAAATTATTTATGAAATGGACTGGCGTGAAAAGCGCCGTCATATAAGCTTTCTGACAATGCAAAAATTGCATTGTCTTTTTATGGATAGAATAAACAAGGAGCCATTTTGGAAAATGGCTCCCTTTTTTTACGCTATGCTTCTGGCTCAGAGGTATTTTGCCCTGTTGCTTCAATTACTTCGGGCGTGTCGTCCACAGTGTCATCTTCTTGTACGTTTTCAGCAGATGGAGGTGTGATCGTCACTAGTGTAAAGTCATCTTCTTGTAAAATTTCAAATGAAAATTGTTGACGTATATCTCCCACATATAGGGATGTTCCGATTGCTATATTCGTGACATCGATTTCGATCGTTTCGGGAATTTCTGTTGGCTTCACTTTAATGCGAACCTCACGATTAGGCTGTAATAGGAAACCTCCATCTGCTACTCCGATGGCATCACCGATTACTGTTACTGGAATCTCCACTTCCAGCTCTTGTGACATGTTGATCGATTTAAAATCAACATGTTTAATATTCCCTTTTAGAGCACAACGCTGAACTTCTGATAAAACGGCATTAATACGCTTTCCATCCACATCTAATTGAAAAACACTTTTTGTACCATGCGCTGCTAGTATTTTCCCAAATGTTCTTGCGTCTAATGTAATGGCTGTTGATTCCATTTGGAAGCCATAGACAACACCAGGAATGGCACCGTTTTGTCGAAGCTGTGTTAGTGAAGATTGTCGTCCTTTTTGGCGTTTACTGGCTGTTAGTATCGTATTCATCGAATATTTCCCCTTTCATGGAAACTAGTCTCAACAATGGTTTTGCCCTTTCCTCGTTTTTTTATACCTATAAACCTGCTCAAAAAATGAGCAAAAAAAGCACCTCCCTGTCTACAAAACAAAGAAGGTGCCTCATGCTTACTTAAAGTGCAATTTTTTGATTCAGTAAATCATGTAAATCCTGCAATTTTTTAATTTCATAATGCGGTTCAATGCCACTTGTATTTTCAACATTGCGGATATTAAACCAACAAGTATCTATTCCGGACTGTAAACCACCTTTTATATCAGATGTCAAAGAGTCTCCAATAATTAGTGCTTTTTCTTTATCAAAATTATCAATTCGTTCAAACACATAATCGAAAAAGGCTGGCATAGGCTTTTGATAGCCCGTTTGCTCTGAAATAAAAATGCCTTTAAAATATTGCGCTAAATTCGCATCCACAAGACGTTTATTTTGTGTAACCGTTATCCCGTTGGACACTACATATAAATGATAATGATTGGCTAGGTGAGCGATTACCTCATAGGCCCCCTCTACATAATGGTGGGCCTCCCGTAAATATTTTTGGAAAAGTGATTCAAAGTATGTCCCATCGACTTCTATGCCAAATTCCTTTAAAGCAATCGAAAAACGTGTATTATGTAAGGTATTTTTCGTTACTTCTCCACACTCAAAAGCTCGCCACATTGACTCATTAATTTCTTTGTAACGTGCAATCATGTTGGGAGTAACTTGTATATTTTCTTCTTTAAACATGCGGTCAAGTGCAGCATTTTCAGCTAAATCAAAATCTAGTAACGTATCATCCACGTCAAATAATAATATTTCATATTTCGTCATGTCCGTACCTACTTTCTATGATGCATTGTGCTATTTTCTCTATCCATGATAACGTTTTTTTAGAAAAATAACAGTAAATCCACCTTTTTCAGAATAGTAGGACTTGTAAGCATTTTATCTTCATCCATTTCGATACAAATGAATTGGTGAACATTTTCCTTTAAATGGGTAAAAAATGTTTATCTAGTCATAAAATAGCCCTTTCAGTAATTTCATATTTGAAATTATCGATGAATATGAGACAATAGAATGCTAGAAAGGAAGATGTACGAAAGATGACGACCTTACAAAAAATAACGCCTGTCTTTGATCCATGGGAAGCTTATATAGACATGGAGCAACATGGACAGATGACACTCTCAAATATTGAATTTACAACAACTACACTTTGTAATATGCGTTGCGCACACTGTGCGGTTGGCTATACGCTACAAAATAAAGACCCCGAGGCATTGCCGATTGACTTAATTCTCCAACGGCTAGATGAAATACCTCATTTAAAAACGCTAAGTATCACAGGTGGCGAACCGATGATGTCTAAGAAATCCGTACAAAGCTATGTATTGCCTTTATTGAAATATGCGCATGAACGAGGCGTGCGAACACAAATCAACTCCAATTTAACATTGGAGCCTGCACGTTATTTACTAATTGCCCCTTATTTAGATGTCCTTCATATTTCACATAACTGGGGTACAATCGATGAATTCGTGGAAACAGGCTTTGCCATGATGGAGCGCAAACCTACTTATGACCAACGTGCAGCTCTATTTCAACGCATGATTGATAACTCAAAAATGCTTGCGGAACATGGTGTAATGGTTTCAGCTGAAACCATGCTAAACAAAAAAACTTTACCGTACTTAGAACATATTCATAACCAAATCATCCATGAAATGAAATGTGCACGTCATGAGGTACATCCAATGTACCCATCAGATTTCGCTAGTGCTCTCACATCTCTGTCACTGGAGGAAACACGTGAAGCGATCCATCATCTACTAGATATTCGTGATGACAATACATGGATGTTATTCGGAACACTTCCATTTTACCCTTGCAGTGCGAATGAAGAAGATCAACGATTACTTCAACGTCTTCGTACAGCGAAAAATGTCACATTGCGTAACGACCCAGATGGCCGTTCACGTTTGAATATCAATATTTTTACGGGCGATGTCATCGTTACTGATTTCGGTGATACACCTGCTTTAGGTAATATTGTACATGATGAGCTTCCAACTATCTTTGATAAATGGATGGCAACTGATTTAGCTAAAACACTCAATTGTCATTGTCCAGCTGTTAAATGCCTAGGTCCTAACGTTTTAGTGAAAAATATGTATTATCGAGATCACACGTTTGTTAGTGGCTCTGCCCGCGTTTAAGCAACTCATAAAGAAAGAAACTCCTTTTTTAAAAATCTGTATCAAAAGGGAGTTTCCTTTTATTGTTTTAAAAAAATTTCTTAACTATGTATAAAAAATATGGCGCGGTCTATACTATTAAAGATTTCACTTCAAATCCTATGACTAGGAGGGTTAACCCGATGAGTGCGATTGATCGATAACTCAAAAGGACCATCAAAGCTGAGTAAAGTACAGTTCTTAGGAATATCTTAAGATTCTATGCAGAAGCGAGGCAGAGTGTCATGGAGTATTTAATGTAAGTGGTAATCGAACCCGGAAATTTATTTCCGGGTTTTTCTATTTTATGTACGTTAAAAAGCGTCAATCCTAATAAAAATCACCTCGAAGAGTTACAACGAGGTGATTTTGTTCTATAATAATTCCTCCGCTAGGAATTTATAGGTGTTTAAACGACTTGCTAATTCATATTGATTACAGTTCAGCATGACTTCATCAAAGCCATAATGTTCTTGTTCTTTCATTAAAAAAGCAGCAATATCCTTCGGTGTGCCGACAAGATTGGCTTTGCGATTATTGGCAATTGTCATTTTATCCATTTCAGTTAATGGATAATCCTTTGCTTCTTCAGGCGATATAGTTTGAATAATTTGCCCTTTCATAAGCTGAAGACGAGAAATATCGATTGGTTTTGCCAAGTACTCGGCTTCCTCTAAAGTAGGTGCCACCGTCGCCGCATAGGTCACAATGATTTGTGGTTTTTCCATATAATAAGAAGGCGTAAAATAGGCTTTGTAGGCATCAAAAATATCCTTCGACATATTACCCGTGAAAAACTGGGCATAGGAATAGCCTACACCTAGCTGTCCTGCCTGCATTGCACTTTGACCACTTGAACCTAGCAGCCACGCCTCAGGTAATGAACTATCAACTGGTGCCGCAACGACTTGATCATAGACATGCTCACCCGTTTTTTGGTTATTCATGAGCTTTAGTATAATTTCAAGCTTATCATATTGCTCAGTGAAGCGTTGTCTTCTTCCCTCTGCAAGCGCATAAATAGAGGCATGATCACCACCTGGCGCTCTCCCCACTCCGAAATCAATTCGATGAGGTGCTAAGCCTGACAATGTTTTAAAAACCTCTGCGATCTTATAGGGTGAATAATGCATCATCATGACCCCACCTGTCCCAATGCGCAGGCGCTTCGTTTTCGCAGCTAAAAAAGCAGCGGTTACTTCGGGAGCTGAGCTTGCTAGCGACTGACTATTATGGTGTTCAGCTAGCCACATACGATGATATCCAAGTTCTTCCCCTAATAACGCTAGTTGTTCTGTACGTTGGAAGGCTTCCTCTGCCGAATGACCTTTTGGTATAGGCATTTGATCTAAAATACTTAACTTCATTCAAAACATCCTCTCTGTCTGTAAGCTCCCCCTTTTAACTGTAATATAGTTCTGCTCATTTACAAAGCAAAAAACCTTACTCATAAGCTAGTTGTTTCATTTCCCATGTTTGATAGACCATGCCGACGAGTTTCTGTTTTTGTTCAGCATTTAGAACATTTTCATTAAACTTCATCGCACGAAGGGAAAATTGTTTTGTTTGTTCGTCAACAACGAATTGTAATATAGCATGTCCTTTTTCACCTTGAAACGTAATTTCACCTGATAATTCTATAACTTGCTCCCCTGTTTTCGCTTGATAATATCGCCAATATGGTTCAAAGAATGCGTAGTTAAATGCATTACGAACTGTGACGTCCGAAAAATTCTCCAAATAACCTTCTTTGACGATATCAATATACTCATGATCTGTTATATCTTTTTTTGCATTAAAGACATATCCAACAAGCATCCCCATAAATACGACACAGAGAAATACACGTATATGATTTGCTAAACTCATGTCATCACGTCCCCTTTACGTAAAAACACTATCATTTACATAATACATCAAATTTCTAACTCTAAGCAGAAAATATTTGATTTTTATAGAAATTATACGAAAACCATTCGTTCAAAATCCGCAAAACTTTATAAAGAGTATTTACAGCCCAACCTCAGTTCGCTACTATCAGATTACTATGATAGAAAAGAGATGACCTGTTGTGCCATTTGATTTAGATCTAAATATTTTAGTCATTCTTATTGTATTTGGTTTTTTAGCAGCATTTATTGATTCAGTTGTTGGCGGTGGTGGACTCATTTCTTTACCAGCTCTTATGTTTGTAGGTCTCCCACCTTCTACAGCGGTGGCAACCAATAAATTAGCAGGTACAATGGGATCACTTACGAGTACTTTGACATTTTATCGCTCTGGCAAGCTTGATATTAAAGCGGTCTATAAGCTATTCCCCTTTGTCTTTTTCGGGTCTATGCTAGGTGCGTGGATTGTCCACTTAATGAATCCTAGTGTCCTAAAGCCGCTCATGCTCATTATGCTGGCTGCCGTAGCTATCTATACGATTTTTAAAAAAGATTGGGGAAGCATCACTACCTATAAAAAATTAACACCAAAACGTTATCTATTATTTGTAGTAGTTATTACAGTCATTGGTTTTTATGATGGCTTCTTGGGTCCTGGTACTGGTTCATTTTTATTATTTGCCTTTCTCATGGTTGGTTTTGATTTTTTACAATCAGCTGGTAATGCGAAATTTTTAAATTTCGGTAGTAATGTGGCAGCCCTTCTTATGTTTATATACTTAGGACAAATCAATTATGCCTATGGTTTACCAATGGGTCTTGCGCAAATTGCTGGGGCCATAGTCGGGTCAAAATTTGCGATTAAACGTGGCAGCGGTTATGTACGTAAGTTATTTATCGTTGTGACCATTCTATTACTCTTGAAAAATACATATGACTATTTCTCATAATCATCTGTTATGCTGACGTATGCCAACAGTATAGAAGGATAAAACTTATCTCATATTGGGGTAAGTTTTTTTTATGATCATCAACTTTTTCCCTCATTTCGTACGTCTAGTACATGTATACAATTTGACAATGTTAAAAAAGGAGCTTCTTTGGACATGAAAACAAGAAATGCATTTCAACATGAAGAGGTGTTTGTCCAATTCATTCGTGAACAAAAAGAGCGTTTTTATTTGCTCGCGTATAGCTATACAAAAAATGAACAGGACGCACTAGATGTTGTACAGGACAGTATTCAAAAGGCCATGCTGTCATTAGATCGACTAGAAAATGTTGATTATATGAAAAGCTGGTTTTATAAAATAGTCGTTCGTACTTCCATTGATTTTTTACGAAAGCATAAACGCTTACAAGTAACTGATGATGATACTTTGCAATATTTAACCCCCGCTCAAGAGGATGTCTATGAAAACGTAGACCTAGAACATGCATTGGATGAGCTCCCGCAAATGTATCGAGAGGTTGTGATTCTTCATTATTTTGAGGATTTAAAGCTCGCAGACGTTGCGAATATCCTCGATATTAAGTTAAGTACAACCAAATCGCGTCTTTATAAAGCATTAAAACTATTGAAAATACAATTGGAAGATGTGAAGGGAGAAACTGCACATGGATAAAAAATTAAAAAATATAGAAAAACAATATACGGATGTTTCCATTCCTAAGGAATTAGACTTGGTGGTTGAACGAGCTTTGAAGCAAGGTCGGAAAAAGAAAAAGAACCGTACTCCTCAATGGTTGCTTGGCTCGGCAGCTGCAGCTATGCTATTTACAGCTAGTTTAAATGCGAGTCCAGCAATGGCTCGAACGCTATCTGACATACCTGTTGTAGGAAGTGTGGTCAAAGTATTAACTTGGACAGAATATGAGGTTGCAGAAGATAATTTTGATGCCAATATTAAAGTACCTGCTATTGAAAATCTAGATAATCAAGATCTTGCAAATTCGTTAAATGAAAAGTATCGTGCAGAAGGAAAAGCTCTCTACGATGAATTTATTACAGAAGTTGGTGATTTAAAGGCCAGTGGTATTGGTGGTCATTTAGGCGTTGATAGTGGCTTTGAAATTAAAACCGATAATGACCAAATTTTATCGATTGGTCGTTATGTAGTCAATACTGTCGGCTCATCCTCCACTGTCATGGAATACGATACTATTGATAAAGAAAACGAAATTTTAATTACTTTACCTATGCTCTTTAAAGATAAGAACTATATTGAAGCTATTAGTGAAAATATTAAGGAACAAATGCGTACACAAATGGCTGAATCCAATCAGGATAAAGTTTACTGGGTAAAGGGAGCTGGCCTGGCTGACGAAGAGTTGATGGAAGACTTTACAGCTATTCAACCAGATCAACAATTCTATATTTCTGATAAAGGTAAGTTAGTGATTTCATTCGATAAATATGAAGTGGCACCAGGTTTTATGGGCGTTGTGGAATTTGAAATCCCAACAGACGTCTTAAAAGATGAGCTTGTTAGCACAAAATATATCCATTAATTAAATAGGACTTAACGAGGTATTTGAAGATAACACCATCAAATACCTCGTTTTTTCATGGCCATTAACCCATTTTTTGCTTATAAAGCTACAGTTTTTTGTCTAAGCTTATATGTATCAATCAATGTTAGAGGGTTTTCATCATGAAAAGTGTAGGATCCATCAGTATTTTACATGTAATCTTCTTATCCATGACCGTTATTGGCTTAAAAAATCATGTGACTATTATTCCTCCACTGCTAGATGCCGCCAAAAGAGATGGCTGGCTTTCTGTACTATTTTCTGGGGGTATACTTTTCTTTTGGTTATTTTTATTAGTTTACATCCAAAAAAAATCAAAACAAGAACCTATTCGAGACTGGCTCAACGAAAAAGTGGGAAAAGTCGCTTCTTCTATAGTCATCTATATTGTTGCCATTTTTTTATTGATTATCGCAGCTTTTACAATGGTAGAAACATTACAATGGGTAAATACCACGTTTTTACCACAGACACCGGTCCTAATATTACTGTTTGTTTATACCATTCTTTGCATTTTACTAGTGACAACTAGCTTACAAACCATTGTTATTGTCAATGTTTTTGTATTATTTGGCGTTGTCATCCTTGGCTTTTTTGTTGCCTTTACCAATATACAAGTAAAGGATTATAGTTTGTTGCGCCCCTTTTTTGAGCATGGTTTTCAGCCCATTCTACATGGTATGATTTTTCCTGCTTCAGGGTTTATAGAGCTATTATTGCTATTATTTTTACAGCATCAATTTAAAGAACGACTTCGGTGGTATCACTTCACAATTATACTGGCTATCTTAATTGGTCTTACATTAGGTCCATTAATTGGAGCCATTACTGAATTTGGGCCAAGTGAAGCAGCGAAACAACGTTATCCCGCTTATGAAGAATGGGGATTAGTGACCATCGGACGTTATATTGAGCATTTAGACTTCTTCTCTATTTACCAATGGCTAACAGGGACCTTCATTCGTGTAAGTTTCCTTTTATACATTGTGGTAGATTTATTAAAAATGACTGGTGATCCAAAGCGTATTTGGCAAATGCTAGCTCCACCCTTTTTCATCATTTGTTTACCGTTAATTATGTTAAATGAAAGCTTATTTTTAAAGGTAAAGGGACATTATATTTTAAGTGCTACTTTTATTTTTTTATTTGCATTATCTATTTTTTTCATTGTCGTTGCTTACTTATCGGATAAATCTCCTAAAAAGGGGAAAACTGAAAAACAAGACATGAAAAGTGGTGAATCATAATGTCTCAGCAGGAGCATGAGTTAGATTTAAATACAATAAAAAAACTATTTCAAAAATCCGCAGATATACAATTTCAGGAATATAGCTTTAATGAACAGAAGGTACAATTTATAACTTGTGATGCCATGATTGATCAACAAATGCTGAACGGCGTTATTATTCAGCGGATTCAGTATTTATATGATCATTTGGATGAAGTTTCTTTTGAGGAAAATATAGCGAGGCATCTCCATATTCCAAGCCTTCAAAAAATCCAAGATAAGGAACAGCTTATTTCATCAGTTTATAGTGGCTTCCTGTTGCTGTATTTTGAGGAAGCTAATCTTTTATATGCAAGCAATATCGCTAAAAAACCTAATCGTAAGCCGGAAGAAACGCGTATGGAGGTTCTTGTTAAAGGACCCAGAGATAACTTTATTGAAGATATCCGCGTCAATATTGCTTTAATTAGAAAACGATTACCGACCAATTCATTTTGTGTAGAAAAGGTGGAACTTGGAAAACGCTCAAAAACAACTGTGGCCATCTTATACTTTGAAGATATTGTAGATATGGATATTCTGCACGGTATTAAGAAACAGCTAGCTGCGGTCGATACGGATATCGTTTTTAGTGGTGATTTATTGATGGAACGTGTTAATAAAAATTCAAAGTTATTTCCAAAGTTCGATTATACTGGGCGACCCGATTATGCCGTCCAAGCATTAGCAAGGGGACGCTTTATTATTTTCGTAGATGGTGTCGCATATGGCATTATCACACCTGTAAATCTTTTCTTATTATTGAAATCTGCCGAAGATAATGAGTATCCGATCATTTTTAGTTCTGTAGAACGAGTACTACGGATAATCGGTATTCTTATAGGGTTGCTACTACCTGCCTTTTGGCTTGCTTTAACAACCTATCATCAAAATCAATTACCATTACAATTACTAGCAACCGTTGTACAGGCCAAGGCTGGATTGCCTCTCCCTTCTTCACTTGAGATGCTCCTAATGCTTCTGATGTTTGAATTGTTCCGTGAAGCAGGGTTACGACTTCCTTCAGTTATTGGTGGAACCATCAGTGTTGTAGGTGGAATTATTATCGGAGATGCTGCAATTCGAGCAGGTGTAACAAGCCCCGAAATGATTGTTGTTATCGCCATCTCTACCATCGCTTCATTTACCTTGGTCAATCAATCACTTGTGACATCAGTCAGTATATTACGTATTGCTTTCATCCTAGCAAGCGCCTTTTTCGGATTATTTGGCTTTTTTGTTTCTTTATATTTGACACTTCTGTACTTGTGCAATATTCGAATTTACGGCTATTCTTACATGAACCTTGCGACAGATTTAAGGTGGTCCACCATCAAAAAATCTATTTTTCGCCTATCACCAAAAGGTTACGCGGAGCGTAATAAAGCCCTTGCACCTCAGGATTCAACCCGAACAGCCAATGGCCATCACGAAGAAAGTAGAGAGCAAGAAAATAACTAGCATCCCCTCAAATGTTGAGGAGATGCTAGTATTTTTGGCTACATCTTTTGTATGCTAACTTCAATGGTTTCTAAAATCGCTTCCCAATATCGCTTCATTTCTTCTCTCACTTGTTGATTGGAAAGATGTTCCTGATGGAAACTTATGGTCGTTTTATTACTTTCTTTAGAGAGGATTCGAATTTGTACGGTAGAAGGTCGTTGCCATCCCTCTTTTTGCCAAGTAAATCGAAGTTGCAGAAGTGGTTTGACAATCCGAATTTCTCCAGTTCCAGCCTTTGTATGATACTGACAACCAGGTACAAGAATTATATTTTCTCCTCCTCCAAACCATGCATTCAAACCTTCCTCTGCTGTAATAATTGACCATGCTTGCTGTTGTGAGATTGGGAACGTTTTTCTAACCCCTACTTGATATCCAACGGTTTTGGTAAGTCCTATACTTCTTTGTCTATCCATGTCTTAACCCCCATCTATTAATCTGTCATTAACTATTCACTACTAATAGTTCCTCCCCTCTTCTAAAAAATCCTTGTACAATTTTATTTATTTGATAAGTATATGAAAGCAGAAAAAGGCAGAAATGCTATCACACATTTCTGCCTTTTGTTGAATTGATTAACTTTAAGTCATCTCTACATAATCATTTTGAATGCTTTGTTTGTTTTGTCCCTTACGGAATTGGATGTGATGGAGCTTAGCAAAAATACCATTATGAGCCACTAGCTCATCATAAGTACCATCTTCCTCAATACCTTTTGGCGTCACGACCATTACCCGATCTGCGTTCCTTATAGTTGCCAGGCGATGGGCAATAACTAAAGTAGTACGGTTTTCAGCTAGCTCTGATAAAGATTGCTGAATAATCATCTCTGTTTCTGTATCTAACGCAGAAGTCGCTTCATCTAAAATTAAAATTGGTGGGTTTTTCAGGAACATACGAGCAATGGCTAATCGTTGTTTTTGTCCACCGGATAATTTCAAGCCTCGTTCCCCAATTTGCGTATCATACCCCTCTGGTAGCTCTGCGATGAATGCTTCTAAATGGGCCTTTTTTGCCGCTTCGCGAATTTCTTCTTCACTGGCGTTTAGCTTTCCATAGGCAATATTCTCACGAATTGTCCCTGTAAATAAGAAGACATCCTGCTGTACAATACCAATTTGAGATCGTAAGGAAGCCTGGGTCATATTGCGAATATCGATGCCATCAATCGAAATAGCACCTTTTGAAACTTCATAGAAGCGAGGAATTAACGAACAAATGGTCGTTTTACCAGCACCCGATGGACCGACAAACGCAATGGTTTGTCCAGCCTTTACATCAAATGAAATATCTTTTAACACCTGTTTTGATGCATCGTAATTGAAGTGAACATTGTTGAAGGAAATATTACCATCTAAATGGTTAATAACCTTCGCATTTTCACGATCTTGAATTTCTGGTTCCTGCTCAATTAATTCACGGAATCGCTTGAAGCCAGCCATTCCCTTTGGATAAAGCTCTAATAAAGCACTAATCTTATCTATTGGTTTAATGAGTACATTGGTATATAAAACAAAGCTCACTAGCTCCCCGTAAGATAATTTCCCATTAAAGCTGAGCCAAGCGCCGACCACTAACACCATTAATGTAAGGAGGCGTGTCATCATGTAAATAGTCGAGTTAGTTCCTGCCATTATTTTATAGGCATATAATTTAGCCGCACGGAAAAATCCATTTTGCTCCTCAAAGCGTTTAATTTCAAAATCTTCATTTGTAAAGGATTTCACAACACGGACACCGGATACACTATCCTCTACACGTCCGTTAACATCAGCAATTTTGCCATACATCGTTTTCCAAGCATTGTTCATTTTTATATTACTAAATGTCACAAGCCATGTTAAAAATGGCACCATAATCGCTGCAATTAAAGCGAGTGTTGGATTCACATTAAACATTATGGCAAAGGCCCCAACAAAGGTCATAATGGCAATAAATAAATCCTCAGGTCCGTGATGGGCAAATTCCCCAATGTCAAATAAATCATTAGTAATGCGGCTCATTATATGACCTGTTTTAGTATTATCAAAGAATCGGAATGATTGCCTTTGTACATGCGTAAATAATTCCTGACGCATATCTGTCTCAATATTAGTCCCCAATTTATGACCTAAATAGTTCACGATAAAATTTAATAATGTACTTATTGCATACACTAGCAGCAATAATACACTTATTTTTACAATCATGCCCCAATCGCCGGTTGGTAATAATTCATCAATAAACCACTGAACGGCTAATGGAAAGGCAAGCTCTAAAATGGCTACAATGATTGCACTTGAAAAATCGATGACAAACAATCGTTTATGCGGTTTATAATAGGAAAAAAATTTTCTATACATGTTTGTCTCCTTTCTAAGTTGTAAAAATTTCGCCTATCTTTTAATAGTACCATTTGTGCAAACGTAACGGAAAAGTATTTTTTCTCCATAGCAGTATATTTTTATTTACTTTCAATTTTTCTCATGCTATGATTGGTGTAAGAATTGAATAGCTTTTGACTTTATTGTCAAAGGGGAGTAGCTAGCAGATGCGATCGAAGCATCTGATTCACATTCGTCATTACATGGTTTCGTACCATCGGGTGTGATGGCATAATTTGTCTCACAGAACAATACTTTCTGTGCAACGAACAGTAAATTGCTTAGCAAGACCTTTGCCTATTTTTTAGGCAGGGGTCTTTTTCTTTTGCTTAAAATTGGGAAGAATATGTTAGAAGCAACCATTCATTTCTGTTCAACAATTAAAGGAGGAAACAAATTTGGAGGCAATTATTTTAGAATACGCATGGGTACTCGTCGTATTAATTGTATTAGAAGGTTTGTTGGCAGCTGACAACGCAGTCGTAATGGCAGTTATGGTTAAGCATTTACCAAAAGCACAACAACAAAAAGCTTTATTATATGGATTAGTGGGGGCGTTTGTTTTCCGCTTCGCCGCATTATTCCTTATTACAACGCTCGTTAATTTCTGGCAGATCCAAGCAATAGGTGCTGCTTATCTATTGTTTATGTCTATTAAGCATATTTATGATTCACGGAAGGCATCCCAAAACTCCGAAGAAATCCAAGAGCCGAAGAAACAATCTGGCTTCTGGATGACAGTTGTAAAAGTGGAGCTTGCTGATATCGCGTTCGCGGTGGATTCTATCCTAGCTGCGGTTGCTATTGCCGTAACATTACCACATCTCGGCGATTTTGATATTGGTGGCATTAATGCAGGACAATTCGCCGTTATGTTCTTAGGTGGCCTTATTGGGGTCATCATGATGCGATTTGCGGCTCGTTGGTTCGTAAAAGTTCTTGATAAATTCCCTTCATTGGAAACGGCTGCCTTCCTAATCGTTGGTTGGGTTGGTGTGAAATTAGCCGTGCTAACATTGGCACATGAAAAACTAGGGGTTATTCCGCATGAGTTCCCACATTCTACAATTTGGAAAGCGATATTCTGGATTGTCCTAGTAGCAATTGCCCTAGGTGGTTACTTAGTTGGGGTCAAAAATCAAAAGACTCAAGCACAATAGTGATGAAAAAAATCGCCACGACCTATGTCGAGGTGATTTTCTTCTTTACGGGTAAGATTTTATTTTATAGCCAGTCCCTCTCCTATGCCACAAATCTACACATCTTTGCTACCTCACTAGTGGCCCTATCCCACTACCCAACTAACACTTGACTATACATACGACAAATAGGAAGAAGTATAAATTTTCTAATTGAGAACTAATATCAATTAAGTTTTGCACATTTTCCCATGAAATTTAAAATTTTTGTATGAAGAACTAATAACGCTGTATACTAGTGAAGAAGGCATTTACTGCAAAAGGAGGAAAACTTTTATGTTATCTGAAAAACTACACACAGCACTTAACGAACAAATGAATTTTGAATTTTACTCGGCTCATGCTTACATGGCAATGGCGGCTTATTGCACAGACCAGGATTACGATGGCTTCGCTAACTTCTTTTTAGTACAAGCCGAAGAAGAACGCTTCCATGCGATGAAGTTTTATAACTTCTTAAGTGATATGGGCTACCGTGCAACAATTCAAGGCTTTGAGAGCCCAGGCAATCATTTTGAATCGATTTTAGATGCCTTTAAAACAGCTCTTTCTCATGAAAAAGAAGTGACGCGCCGTATTTATAATTTATCAGATATCGCTTTAGATGAACGTGAGCATGCGACGATGGCGTTTTTAAAATGGTTCATCGATGAGCAAGTGGAGGAAGAATCTACATTTGATACATTAATTCGTAAAATCGAACGTATCGAAAACGACTCCAACGCTATCTTTATGCTAGATGCAGAATTAGCTACGCGTACATTTACGCCTGATGCACAGGCATAATATATGGGAAAATTTAGCTAAAAATAACAATGGCTACGAAGTTTCATCCAAGATACTTCGTAGCTTTTGTTATTTTAGGCATTAGATATACTAAAGCTATAGCTATTTTTTATAAGAAACATGTCTTTTCTTCTTTATGATGCATCGGGTTCTCGAACTTCTCCATCAAATGCAGCCCGATAAATAGCATAAATATCTTCTCGTTCTAATGGCATCGGACTTCGAGCTAAAATTCTTGTTTGCTTTGTTGCATCATCTGTTAATTGTTCTAAAGCTTCTTCTGGAATATCAAATCCCTTTAATGTGGAAGGAATATTCACATCTTGAACGAGCTGTTGTAAGGCATCCACACATTTATAGGAAGCCTCTTCTTGTGATAAGTAGGCAGATGATAAACCCATGGCATCTAAAATATCTTTCATTCGTTTTTCACAGCTTTGACGAATATACCCCATGACATAGGGTAATAGTACGGCGTTGGAATCGCCATGAGCTATATGAAATTGTCCTCCCAATGGATAGGCTAACGCATGAACACCGGCTACTCCAGCATTGAAGAAGGCTAATCCTGCTAAATAACTACCGTAGCTCATATCTGAACGCGCCTGCTTATTTTCCCCTTCCAGTACAGCTGTACGAATAGAGCCACTGATTAAGCGAATGGCCTGCAATGCAAGGGAATCTGTTACTTCATTGGCATTGACTGAAACATATGCCTCAATGGCATGTGTTAAAGCATCAACCCCCGTTGCAGCTGTTACCTTTGGTGGTAATGAAATCGTTAGCTCTGGGTCTACAATCGCACTGTCCGCCAATAAGTAGTCATGTGTCACAACGTCTTTTGTTGTGTCCAGGGACAGGACAGAAATATTTGTCACTTCTGAGCCTGTTCCAGATGTAGTTGGGATTAAAATTTTAGGTAATCCTTTTTGTTCAAGCGCCTGTGTGCCTGTTAAATTTAAATAATCCGCTACTTTCCCATCATGGACTGCTAAAACAGCAGCAAGCTTAGCTAAATCAAGAGCACTTCCTCCACCTAAACCGATGACAAGATCAAATTGATGTTTTCTAGTAAAATCAACTAGTTTTTCTCCAATAGCAAGTGGGGGCTCTGGGGCAATATCTGTATAAATGGTCGTCGCATATCCTTTTGAAAGCAAGGGCTGTTGAACTTTATCTGTTAGCCCTAATTCCTTTAAAAATGGGTCTGTGACAATTAAAATATTTGTAGCCTTCAATCTTTCTACTTCAGGCAGAAGCTGATTTAAACATCCCCAACCTGTATAGCTTACAGGCGTAAAGGTTAATTTATGCATGGCCTCTCTACTCCTATCTATTCATAATATCCTTCTGTCGATTTTCTAAATGATTTAAATTGGACAGGATCATGGCCAAACCAAACCTGTGAATTCGTTTCATTGGCAAGTCGGCGAATGCGTTCAACTGTTGAATTATAGCCAACCGAATCATAAATAATGCCTGGTGGCTTAACAGGTGGACCAAAGCTTTCTGCTGTGTAGATGGCATCTGACGCTAAAATAATTCCACCTGATTCTGGCATCTGAATATGCAGACCAAGCATCCCCCAAGCATGTCCACTACCAAAATTTAATACTTGAATACCTTCTGCCAGCTTCACATTATCTTCACCACGTTTAATAAGACGCCATTGTAGATTATTTTTAATCCACATATCAATGTCTCCCCAAATATAGGCACCGTCTTTGACATTTCTTGCATATGTTTGTAATGTGCCGTTAAACTCATCTTCTTGCACAATGATCGTCGCATTCGTAAATAATTCTAAGCAGCCTGCATGGTCGAGATGCAAGTGGGATGCCACAACAAATTTGATATCTTCAGGGCGAACGTTTAATTCTTCTAATCGATGATGTAAATAGCATTCTTCTGGCATATTAATAGGGAACGCTTTTTGTGTAAATTCCCCCCAACGTCCATCGGGCCCCATAGCATTTGGATTACACGCCGTATCAAATAAAATTTTGCCCTCTGGATGATCGATAAGTACTGTGTAAACAGGGAATTCTACAAATTCATTTGGTTGATTTGGATGATCGATTGTTGCTGGATTGTGCATGGCAATCATATAATTCTTATCCATTCGCATCGTACCGTTGTCCATTACATACAATTTTGGGTGTTGTTTGATCATTTTCATGTTTCCCATCTCCATTCGTGATTATTGGTTATTCCAAATAATGAGCTTCATTTCTGTCATTTCTTCCATTGCATATTTAATGCCTTCACGACCTGTGCCACTTTCTTTCACGCCACCATACGGCATATGATCTACACGGTAAGTTGGCACGTCATTAATAAGGACGCCTCCTACCTGTAATGCTCTGGACGCTTTAAAAGCTGTCTCAATCGATGGTGTAAAAATACCAGCCTGTAGTCCATAATGAGAATCATTAATAGCTTCTATTGCCTCCTCAATAGTAGCTACTGCATTCACAATAACAACTGGTGCAAAAATTTCCTCACAGGATACCTTGCTATATGACGAAACATTCGATAACACTGTTGGCATTAAAACCTGATTGTCAATATAACCACCAGCAATGATTTTAGCCCCTTCAGCAACCGCTTCTTCAATCCACTCATGAGCTCGTTGTTGTTCATCTGCTGAAATCATCATGGCTACATCGGTTGTTTTATCAAGAGGATCGCCGATGACTAACTGTGCTACTTTAGCGCTGAGCTTGTCTAAAAACTCATTTACCATACTTTCCATTACATATATTCGCTGCAACGAAATGCATACCTGACCCTGATTTGAAAATGCTCCCATAATCATTCGGTCCATAATCTGATCAAGTTGAACGCCTTCGTCAACAATCACCCCTGCATTTGAGCCTAATTCTAACGTAACCTTTTTTAAACCTGCTCGGTTTCGTAATGAAATCCCTACGGCAGGGCTTCCCGTAAACGTTATCATTTTCACATGAGGATGTGCTAAAAATACATCTCCTACCAATTTTCCCTGCCCGGTCACTAGATTAAAAGCTCCAGCCGGTAAATTAGTTTGTGCTAATAATTTTGCTAGAAAATGAGCAGATAAAGCCGTTTGAGTAGCTGGCTTTAGCACAATTGTATTGCCCGCCGCTAAAGCAGGACCTACTTTATGCGCAACTAAATTTTGTGGAAAATTAAACGGTGTAATTGCTGCAATTACGCCGATAGGCTCTCGTATTGTATAGCCAAAGCGCCCTTCCCCATTTTTAGAAGCGTCCATCGGAATCATTTCGCCCGATAATCGTTTGGCTTCCTCTGCGGCAAATTTATAGGTTTCAATGGTGCGGTCAATTTCAGCGTAGGCATACTTGAGCGGTTTTGCAGATTCTAGTGAAATAATACTAGCTGCCTCTTCTCGGTTTTCCAAAAATAGTGTGGATAAATGCTCCAAAATTTCTGCTCGTTGAAAAGCAGTTAAGGAAGCCATGCTCTTCGCTGCTGCCTGTGCACTTGCAATGGCCTCCTGTACATCTTGTTCAGTGGCCATTGCAAAATGTGCAATCACCTCTTGTGAATGCGGGGCTTGAACCTCCATATAATCTGCCGTCATCTTCCATTCTCCATGAATCCATAAGCCCCTTTTCAAGACTTATCTCACTCCTTTCGTTATGGTTACGTATTCATTTCTGAAAATAAAGAAATGAATACGTAACCATTTTAGTGTAAAAAATAAACTGATGTTAAAAATCAGTTCATTTTTTACACGTTGTATTTCTTGGGAAAAGTTTAACAGACTCTGTTTGCTGAATGCAAGTACTTTTTTTCTCCATGACCTCAAATAATTTTTCAATCGCTAAAAACCCCAGGTTTTCTTCTGTTGATATCCCAACTGTTGTTAAAGCAATGGAATGATGTTTACTGAGTTCCACATTATCAATACCAATTACATTGAAATCCCTAGGAACCTGAAAGCCTCTTTCTAAACAAAGGTTCAAAATTTCTATAGCGATGGCATCTGTTGCTGCACAAATTGCTGTAGGTTTTCTGTCTAGTTTTAACAGTTCCTCAAAAGTCTTTTCGATATCTTCCTTATTCGTATTGGTAAAAAATGTAGGTACGGATTTAGCTTTTATTCCATGATCCTTTAATGCCTTTTCAAATCCTTGGTATCGTCCAAAAAATGTACTCATTTGATGGGGACCACCAATCCAGCATAATGATTGATGCCCTAAAGACAAAATATAATTGGCCGCAAGATATCCTGCTTGCACATTATCAATTTCTACAAAATGTCTATTTTCTTGATGCTTACGATTAAACATAATAAAAGGGATTTCGAGTTTTTCTAATTTAAAAAATAAATCGTCTTGATAAAGCATGGAAGACAATATAATGGCATCCGCCTTCGTTTCTAAAACTGCATTATAGATTGAGTGTAAATTATCTTCTGTACCAAAATAAACATTAACTTTATAGCCACGGGCGTTGACATAATTAACGATAGCTGTCGTCGTATCCACAAAAAAAGGATTGTGTAAAGGACCTGATATTAATGTGATAATGCCTGTCTTTTTCTGAACAAGCGATCTAGCTATATCATTTGGAATATAATTTAGGTCCTCAATCGCTTTCATCACTTTTTCAACTGTTTTTGGCTTTACCAGCTCTGGTGTATTCAACACTCTTGACACGGTTGTTTGAGATACACCAGCATGCTTTGCCACATCTTTTGAAGAGACCAAAAAAACCACCCACTTCGTTTTTGTAAAGCTATATTATACCATATATGTCTACTAGTTATAGGGAATTCGGGGGTCACTTTCTCTCATAAGGCTTTGCCGCCTCACTTGCTTTGAAATTATAGACAGGTTTAATCACCTTAATAATATCTACTGTTTCTCCAATGACAGATGTTATTTCTGCCATAGGCTTATAGGCCATTGGTGCCTCATCTAATGTTTCTTCATTGACTGACGTTGTCCAAATCCCCTGCATCGTCTCTTTAAAATCTTCCATATTCAATGCTTTTTTAGCAGCACGACGTGAGTACATACGTCCTGCTCCATGTGGTGCTGAATGATTCCAATCAGCATTGCCCTTCCCTATACAAATAAGTGATCCATCTCGCATATTCATAGGAATGACAAGCATTTCTCCTTTATTGGCACGGACAGCTCCCTTACGTAGCGTCATTGTCTCCGTCTCAATATAGTTATGAATCGTATCAAATGTATCTATCAGCTGCCAATCCATATGTTTTGCAATGGTTTCAGCAATCGTCCAACGATTCATTTGCGCAAATTGCTGCGCGATTTTCATATCATGAATGTAGTCATGGAAATATTCGCCCTCTAAATAAGCTAACTCTTTCGGAACCGCAGGATGTTTCTTTTTATAGGCTTGGATCATCGCTTGAATTTCCTTTTCTCGCCCCTGTTGTTTAAAGTCCTCTATTTTTCCAGTCAAATCTTGCTGACGCAAATTTTCATAGGCCCTTTTTTGATGCCAGTTTGCTACTTTTGCCCCTACATAACGTGAACCAGTATGAATCAGTAAATAGTACTGATTCTCCTCATCCTTAGCCAATTCAATAAAATGATTGCCTCCACCAAGTGTCCCTAATGATAGATTCGTATACTCATCCTTTAGGCCAGTTGCTTTGAACTGTTTACCTTCAAACGCTAAAAAATGTCGATCAGGCGATAGTTCCTTATGAACCTCTTGACCACTCGGTACATACGTTCGAATGATAGCATCGAGTTTCTCATAATTAACCGTCGTTACATCTAATTGCGCTACAAATACACCACATCCCACATCCACACCGACCAGATTTGGTACAACCCGCTCCTGTAGGTGAATGGTCGTGCCAATAACACAGCCCTTCCCTGCATGATAATCAGGCATAATACGTACCTTTGTGCCTGTCATAAACGCCTGATTTGTCAATTCTTGAATTTGGTCGATGGCGGATGGTAATGCTGTTTCAGCATAAATTTTAGCCTCCGTATAACGTCCCTTAATTTCAATCATGATTATCCCTCCCTACCATTTATACGTACAAATGGAATGATATGTTTCATTCCATAAAAAAACGCCCTAAAAGATTCATTCTTTTAGAACGTTTTGTGAAGTTAGTCTGCATATTGTATGGCTAGTTTATTTGGTATTACTGGAATATCGTTCGATTTCACATCTTCTTCTTGTAAGGATAGCATTTGCTGCGGATACATTTCCTCGACATCAAAAGGAATAGCAATACTTTCCATTTTATTATTCATTTGACTACGTGCCAGTAAGCCATTCTTTGAAAGATCAATGCTAAGAATAGCCTCCACAGTTTCTTCAAGCATTTCAAGATCCTTTGTTTTCAATGGCATCTGTTCCTGTATTAAGAAGGGTTGAAGATGTTCCTTAATATAACCCTGTGCTTCAATTAAACATGAAAATTCATTTAGTTTATCAGCATAACGCTTTAATTGTCGCTTCTCTTTGGCTCGTTGTTGATTTAGTTCAAGCACTTTTTGTTCAATACGACTCATACGCTCCTTTACTAAATTGACTAAGTAAGGCTGAATGTCTCGAACTGCTTGTAACATCGAAGCTTCTGCTTGTAATACTTTATCGTATTGAGCGACACAAACCACTTGTTGGTCATTTAATTTTTGCACACGCTCTTTAAAAAATTCATTTTGGTTATGCTGACCAAAAATAGCTTTCATAAGCCCTTTACCATGAATTTTTTTATGCTGTGCATCTAAACGCTCATATTCTCTTGAATATTCACTGTGCATATTACGATACTCTCGTAACATTTGTTGATAGTAAACAGCGATTTCGGTAAATGTCTCTACCTTATCATCTTGTAAATAATCATGTTGTGAGATGGTTTGTAATAGCTGGTAAAGGGTTTGAACATGTTTAAACGTATTTGCCACCTGCTCATATTCTTGCTCATATTCCTTAACTATTGCTAAGTCACGCTGATAGCGAGAAAACTCAAATTGGGTATCGCCTGCATATTTTTCAATATTCTCAACAGCAGATTGAAATGGGTCACGTCGTGGAATAACAGTTAATTCGAAGCGGAACCGTTCAAGCCATTGCAAGAAACGAATTAAAATGGCATAGGTTTTTTTTTCACTATTTTCGGCCACACGATGTATGTGGGCTATTAAATGGTCATATTGACTTTTTTGCCAAAGCTCAAGGTTGTCCGTTTGCTTAGCTACCAGGGCATTTGTTGCGGAAATAGCTATAAAATCACTCATCAAATGGCCAATACGTTGTTGTTCTGAAATGATAAATGCATCTGCATGCTCATCAGCATCAATTCCATTGATGACACATAAAGGTACCACTCCTTTATGATTTAACGCATCCATTAATAAAAGCTCAGCATCTATTGCCCTAGAGCCGGCACGTAAAACCCAGAAAATTTCATCTACACGGTTCATAAGTGCTTCAGAGAAATAGGCCATTTCACCTCCCCCTGCTTCTAAGGAAACAGAGTCAATGATCGTCACAGATTTTAATAAATCATTTTTCAAATATACTTCTAGGTAATCCAAATGTTCACGTAAAATCTGAGAAGCAAACGTATCACCTGTTGTCAGTAGCTCTAATTTGCTAAGATCAAATATGGCTACAACACCATCTAAAAAATAGGCTTTAATCTCCTCTTGTTCGCCATATCGAATAAATGTATTGACACCTGTCGGATGTCGATCATTTACAGATAGTACCTCACGTCCTAGTAATCCGTTAACTAGTGTTGTTTTGCCTACTCGTTCTTTTCCGACGATTAAAATCATCGTTTGGTTATTTGCATCTTGAATAATACGGTTTAAATGTTTAGCTGTATCTTTCACATATGTATTTTGGACAATAATACCGTACAATTGTCGCAGTTGATCAACAAATTGTGGCAATATATTATTCGCTGAGGTTGTATATTCGATTGGCGTATGGTCAATGTTCGTCATCCTCAAAACCTCTTTTCGTATGCATCTATAAGACCATTATAAATGAAACTAATGCTTTACTAATATATAGATCAACGAAAAGAGGACAATATACTTATGCATTTATAAGGCAAATAGGAATTCATCCTTATATCACTACAATGTTCATTTCACATTTCATTCACAATTCAGACTAAAAGAAATAGCCCATTTGATGAATTTTACTAAAATTGCCATCAAAATTATGCTTTATTACAGCTATCCAGTTCTCTCTTATTCCTATAGGCATACTATTCACCTAGACCCGCCATACGCGCGTATACTTCCCCAAGTGTAGGCATCCCTCCTTGTGCACTAAACTTTTCAACAGACAATGAGGCAGCAAGATTAGCAAAGTACACTGCCTCATCCAATGATTGACCCTCTACTAAGGCATGAGCTAGTGCACCGTTAAAGGTATCACCTGCACCTGTTGTATCCACAGCTGTCGTCATATAGCCTGGGATATGACTGGGAAATGTCCCATCAAAATAACGCGCACCATCACTACCTAGCGTTATAATAAGCTTATTAGGATACTTTTCTAGTAGCTGATCGACGGGCTCATTAAAAATTTCTGCACATTCTGTTTCATTTGGTGTTAAATAGGCGATATCCTTCATCCACTGTTTATCAAAATTTGCTGCTGGTGCAGGATTTAACAATACTGGCACTCCTGCTTCTTTACAAAGTTGAATGGCATATGCTGTTGTTTCTTTTGGAATTTCCAGTTGAATGATCACCATTTGGCTTTTTTGTATCAGCTCTTTTGATGCCTCTATATGTGAAGGTGCTAATTCATAGTTTGCACCAGGCACTACTACTATACGATTATCTTGATTGTAAATAAGAATATTAGCAATGCCTGTTGGAGCTGTAGCACTATGAACAATGGCTTCTGTGTTTACTCGCTCTTGCTGCAAACCCGCACATAATGTTTCACCAAAACTATCCTGACCGACGCAGCCAATCATCGCCACGTCACTTCCCAGTCGAGAAGCAGCCACTGCCTGATTTGCCCCCTTTCCTCCTGGAACTGTTTGAAATGCATGACCGAGAATGGTTTCTCCTTGCTTTGGAAAAGCATTCATTTGTACAACTAAATCCATATTTAGACTTCCTATAACTGTAATCATTGATTTCCCTACCTTCCTTCTAAGCTCTATTTTAATGGAGAACCAAGGTCAGGGACAGGGTATGTTAAAGGCCTTTTTAAAGTTTTCCTAACAATCCTTTTCTAGCCTCATGTTCAATTCTACTATCACAATCCTCGCAGGAGAATTTTCCTTTCATATTCCTTTTATACAAGGTATATTTCCTTGTCCCTTCCACAACCTCAAACGTCTTTTTACAAAAAATACAGGAAACTGAATAAGTTATCATTATCTATTCTCCTTTCAAATAACTTGCTACTTCCACATTATCAAAATATACCATTTATTCACAATGTTTATATTCAGAATATTCTTGTTAAATTTACTGTTATTCACATTCTATCCATAAATGCTAGGATGGATATTTGCTAACGCATAAAAAAACTGAAGACAACGCTCAGTTTGTCTTCAGTCTACAAAAATATATTAATAGGCTACCCGCTTCTCTTCATATGCAGCAATATGGTCTTCGTATTTAAACGTTAAGGCAATTTCATCCCAACCATTTAGCAAGGTTTCCTTATAGTACGGATCTATTGTGAAATGATAGACTGTCCCATCACCATCAGACACCGTTTGTGCCGCAAGATTCACTTCCACTGCATATGGATTTGCTTTACCCTTGGCTAGGATTTCATCACATTCCGCTTCTGTTAGCTTAATAGGAAGAATGCCATTTTTAAAGCAGTTATTATGGAAAATATCTGCAAAGGAAGGCGCAATGACAACATTAAATCCATAATCCAAAATGGCCCATGGTGCGTGCTCTCGCGAAGAACCACAGCCGAAATTATCCTGTGCCACTAGAATTTTTGACTCTTTAAATTCTGGTTTATTTAATACAAAGTCTTTTATTTCATTACCATCTGCATCAAAGCGCCAGTGATAAAATAAAAACTGTCCAAAACCTGTGCGCTCAATACGCTTTAAAAACTCTTTTGAAATAATTTGGTCGGTATCAACATTTTTGCGATCAAGTGGTGTAATGACACTATTTACGATATTAATTGGTTCCATTTTCAACATCCCTTCCATGTAAAAACAAGCTTCACACAGTTTCCTTTACAAATTCACGTACATCTACAAAATGGCCTGCAATCGCCGCTGCGGCTGCCATTGGTGGCGATACCAAATGTGTACGAGAACCCGCTCCCTGACGTCCTTCAAAGTTGCGGTTGGACGTTGAAGCACAGCGTTCACCCGCTGGGACTACATCATCATTCATTGCTAAACACATAGAGCAACCCGACTCCCGCCATTCAAAGCCGGCATCTATAAAGATTTTATCCAAACCTTCTGCCTCTGCTTGTTTTTTCGTAGAATAAGAGCCTGGTACAACGATTGCTGTAACATCGCCATGTACCTTTCTTCCTTTAATAACATTTGCAGCTGCACGTAAATCGCTCATACGCGAATTTGTACAGGAGCCAATAAAGACATGCTGGATATCAATGGACGTTAATGGTTGCCCTTCCTCTAAGCCCATATAATCAAGTGCTTTTTGAAGCGCAGCTTTATCGGATTCATCCTTATAGTCTGCTAGTGTTGGGACGTGGCCAGAAACACCCGTACCCATCGATGGATTTGTCCCCCATGTAATGATAGGTTCGATTTCTTCTGCATGAATAATACGGACTGTATCGTAAGTAGCATCTTCATCAGAGGCAAGGCTTAACCAATAGTTAGCCGCTTCCTCAAATTGTTCGCCTTGTGGAGCATATTTACGACCTCGAATATAGTCTACAGTTATTTGATCAGGAGATATAAGCCCTGCCTTGGCACCAGCCTCAATCGACATATTACAAATCGTCATCCGTTCTTCCATGGACAGTTTGTGGATAGCCTCTCCAGTAAATTCCACAATATATCCTGTGCCAACGCCAATTCCGAACTTTGCAATAATGGCTAAAATAATATCTTTAGCGGCAACTCCGACTGATAGCTCCCCTTCAACACGAATTTCCATTGTCTTTGGCTTATTTTGCCATAACGTTTGCGTCGATAATACATGCTCTACCTCAGAAGTTCCAATACCAAAGGCAATCGCCCCAAATGCACCATGTGTAGATGTATGTGAATCACCGCAGACAATTGTTTTACCTGGCTGTGTAAGTCCTAGCTCTGGTCCAATAACATGGACAATTCCTTGATCAGGATGGCCCATACCTGCCAGCTCAACACCAAACTCTTCAGCATTTTTGGCTAGAGTTTCAATTTGGTTGCGTGCAATCGGATCACGGATTGTTGGTAGATTTTTTGTTGGAACATTATGATCCATTGTCGCAAAGCTTAAATCTGGACGACGTACTTGACGACCATTCATCCGAAGCCCTTCAAAAGCTTGCGGAGAAGTTACTTCATGAATTAAATGAAGATCAATATATAACAGGTCCGGTTTGCCCTCTTCCTGATAAACAACATGTTTATCCCAAATCTTTTCAATTATATTTTTGCCCATTATCTTCACCTATTTCTTTAAATATATGTTGTCATAATACTTTGTGAAACAAAACTAGTATCAATTTCATTCATAACCTTGTCTGTCCATTCATTCGTTGATAAAACTCGACTGCCATTACGAGCAAGATCTGCTGTAAAATAACCATCATCAAATACCGCACTTACAGCACGTTCAATTTCTGATGCCTCTTCCTTCAAGCCAAATGAGTATTGAAGCATCATCGCTACAGAAAGTATGGTTGCTGCAGGATTTGCCACTCCTTGACCAGCAATCTCAGGTGCTGACCCATGTACTGGTTCATATAAGCCAAAATTATCTCCACGAATAGATGCCGATGGTAATACACCTAGAGAACCTGTAATGACTGATGCTTCATCACTTAAAATATCCCCAAACATGTTTTCCGTAACTACTACATCATAGTGTCCAGGATTTGTAATAAGTTTCATCGCTACAGAATCCACTAGGTTATGCTCTACTACTACATCTGGATAATCTTTTTTCTTTGCTTCTACGACTTCTCGCCATAAACGACTTGTTTCAAGAACATTTGCCTTGTCAACAGAGCATAACTTGCCTCCACGTAAACGTGCTAGCTCAAAGGCATTTTCAACGATACGCTCAACTTCCACTTTCGAGTAAACAGTTGTATCAATTGCGCCATTTTCAGTACGCATACGTGGTTCCCCGAAGTATACGCCCCCTGTTAGTTCACGAACAATCACTAAATCAACGTTTTCTGCTACTTCACGCTTCAATGGAGAAGCATCTAGTAAACTCGGGAACGCCTTTACAGGACGCAGATTAGCAAATAAATCAAAGTGTTTGCGGATTCGCAATAATCCCTTTTCAGGGCGTAATTCTGGTGGATTCTGATCCCACTTTGGTCCACCTACAGCTCCTAGTAGAATCGCATCACTATTCTCACACATCTCAATTGTCTCATCTGGTAGTGGATTATTATGTTGGTCAATGGCAGCGCCCCCGATTGTTCCATACCCTAAATGGAAAGTATGATTAAATCGTTTACCAATCACTTGTAATACACGCACAGCAGAAGCAACAACCTCTGGCCCAATTCCATCACCAGGAAGTACTGTAATTTTTTTCTCCATCATCAAAACACCCTTCTTTGTATAGCGCATTCGCTAATTTAGTAAAAACGCTCACCAAATTAATGGGTGGTGAGCGTATTCAATTTTTCTTGATTAACCTATACGCCATGATTATTGCATCCGACTTGTGAATGAACCTCACACATTTCACTACTTATAAAACAGGACGATTATTTAAACTGGATGTGCACGAAGACTTTCTTTTATTAAATGACGGTTAATAGCATTTAAATAAGCTTTTGCCGATGCTTCCAAAACATCCTGAGAGGAGTTGCGGCCAGTCGTCGATACATGATCATAACGAATATTTACGACAGCTTCACCAAGTGCGTCACGGCCTTTACCGACTGATGTCACACGGTAATCAATCACATGAACAGCATTTGGCACTAGCTGCTCTAGCGTGTTAAAAATGGCTTCTACTGAACCAGCCCCAGTGGCAACTACCGTTTTCTCTAATCCTTCTGGTGTTAGCACAATGGCTGTGGCCGTCGGAATATTTTCTGTACCGTATTGCACTTGAACCATTTTCAATTCAAATAGTGGTACATCTTCTAATTGGATTTGCTGTTCTGTAAGTAAAGTCAGCAAATCTTCCTCTGTAATTTCCTTTTTACGATCCGCCAATTTTTTAAATTCTACAAATGCCTTATTTAACTTTTCATCTGATAGATCAAAGCCCAATGTTTCAGCTCGATCACGGAAGGCTGCTCGACCAGAATGTTTTCCAAGAACTAAAGGTATTTCTCCCTCACCGATAAGTGCAGGTGAAATAATTTCATAAGTTTCTGGATTTTTTAACACACCGTCCTGGTGAATACCAGATTCATGTGCAAATGCATTTCTCCCAACAATCGCTTTGTTTGGCTGAATCACGACGTTTGTCAATTTACTGACTAATTGGGACGTACGTTTAATCTCTTGCAGCTGTATCCCTGTTTCTACCTGATAATAATCCTTGCGAATATGAAGTGCCACGGCAATCTCTTCTAACGCTACATTCCCTGCTCGCTCTCCAATGCCATTAATTGTTCCTTCCACTTGTCCAGCACCATTTTCAATTGCCGCCAACGTGTTGGCCGTTGCCATTCCTAAGTCGTCATGACAATGGGCAGAGAACTTGACTTTATCAGCACCTTTTACGTTTTCCAGCAGATACTTAAATAGAGCACCATATTCGTATGGAGAGGCATAGCCGACTGTGTCAGGAACGTTAATCGTTGTTGCACCTGCGGTAACTACCTCATTCATAATTCGTACTAAAAATTCACGATCTGAACGGAACGCATCCTCAGCAGACCATTGTACAAGTGGAAAATATTTTTTCGCATATTTAACCGCTTCAACCGCTTGCTCAATCACTTGTTCTGGTGATTTTTTCAGCTTGTATTCCATATGAATAGGCGAAGTAGCTAGAAAAATATGAATATGTGGCTGTTGAGCACCTTTAATAGCTTCCCATGTCGTATCAATATCCTTTTGAATACACCGGGCAAGACCCGTTACGACTGAATTTTTTACTGTTTCAGCAATGCGATGGACTGCATCAAAGTCACCTGGTGACGAAGCAGGAAACCCTGCTTCAATAATTGTCACACCAAGACGCTCTAACTGCTTAGCTATCTCTATTTTCTCTGCTGTATTTAAATTAATCCCCGCAGATTGTTCACCATCGCGAAGCGTAGTATCGAAAATATCAATTTTTCGCACTTGTCGCCACTTCTCTTACCACTTTTTCTTTACCTTCGTTGATGAATGGCATCATCTCACGTAGTTTTGCACCTACTTCTTCGATTTGATGGTTTGCACCTGCTTCTTTGAACTTTGTATATTCAGGACGACCATTTTCATTTTCTTGAATCCAGCGGCGAGCAAACGTACCATCTTGGATATCCGTTAACACGTCTTTCATACGAGCTTTTACAGACTCATCGATGATGCGCGGTCCTGCCACATAATCTCCCCACTCAGCTGTATCTGATACTGAGTAACGCATTGTTGCCATTCCACCTTCAAACATTAAGTCAACAATAAGTTTCAGCTCATGTAGTGTTTCAAAATATGCTAATTCTGGTTGGTAGCCTGCTTCCACTAATGTTTCAAATCCTGCTTTTACTAGCTGCGTTGCACCACCACAAAGTACTGCTTGTTCGCCAAATAGATCTGTTTCTGTTTCTTCTTTAAATGTTGTTTCAAGAAGACCACCACGTGCGGCACCAATGCCTTTACCGTAAGCAAGTGCTAAATCTTTTGCTTGGCCTGTTGCATCTTGATGGATAGCGAATAAACCTGGTACACCAGCACCTTCTTGGAATTGACGACGAACTAAATGCCCTGGCCCTTTTGGTGCTACTAAAAATACGTCTACATCTGCTGGTGGCGTAATTTGCCCAAAGTGAATATTGAAGCCGTGTGCAAACATTAGGGCTTTCCCTGCTTCTAGATGTGGAGCAATCTCTGCCTCATATACAGCTTTTTGTCGCTCATCTGGTAGTAAAATTTGGATCACATCTGCTTCTTGTGCTGCTTCAGCCACTGTTTTTACGTCAACGCCATCTGCTTTAGCAGCATCGAAAGATCCACCTGGACGAACCCCTACCACTACGTCAAAGCCTGATTCTTTAAGGTTTAATGCATGTGCATGACCTTGTGAGCCGTATCCGATAATAGCGATTTTCTTTCCTTTTAAAACTTCCTCGTTAATATTTTGTTCATAGTACATTGTAGCCATTGTTGTTTCCTCCTAGAATTTAGTTTATTTTCATAGCTCTAGATGCAGCCCATTTAAGAAGCCAGCATCTAAAACCTTCAATTTTATAGGCAAACTATTTTAAAATAGAGAGCTGTGGATTTGAGATTTTTTGCGTTTCACGAACTGAGGCTGTTGCTCCTGTACGTGTAAGTTCTTTAATGCCATATGGTCGAATGAGTTCAATAAAGGCATCTATTTTGTCTGGGTGTCCAACTACCTGATATGTCACAACATTTTTAGCTGTGTCAATTATTTGAGCGCGGAACGGTTCGACAATCGAGTTCATTTCCAAGCGTAAATTTGGCGGTGAAATAACCTTTACTAATGCTAGTTCTCGCAGGACAATCGATTTGTCAGTAATGTCATTGACCTTTAATACATCAATTTGTTTGGATAATTGCTTCACCAGTTGTTCAATTTTGCGTTCATCCTCTACATTGACAACAAAGGTCATTTTTGAAAAATTCGGTTGCTCTGTATGACCAACTGTAATGGATTCAATATTAAACTGACGTTTCATAAGTAAACCTGTTAATCGGTTTAACACACCACTTTGGTTAATCACAGTTACGGTAATTACTCGTTTCAATTCTTTTTCACCCCAATCATTTCATGTAAGCCTTTGCCTGGTGCTACCATTGGGTATACACATTCAAGCTGTTTCACACGACAATCAATTAACACAGGCTCATCAGAAAGTAGTGCCTCTCGGAAAATAGCTTCCGCTTCATCCATTGTGTTAATGCGATAGCCTTTAATACTATACGCATCCGCCAATTTAACAAAATCCGGTTGGATTGGCATAAGTGAGGATGAATAACGCTCTTCATAGAATGTTTCTTGCCATTGGCGAACCATTCCTAAACAGCTATTATTCAAGATCACTATTTTTACTGGTAAGTTAAATTCCTGTAGGATAGACAGCTCCTGTGCAGTCATTTGAAAGCCTGCATCTCCTACAATCGAAATAACTTTTTTGTCTGGCTTCGCAAATTGGGCACCAATTGCGGCTGGGAAGCCGAAGCCCATCGTACCAAGTCCACCAGACGTTACCCATGAATGATCGTTGTTTAAGTGATAATATTGCGCTGTCCACATTTGATGCTGACCAACATCTGTTGTCACAATGGCATCACCCTCTGTAATCTCATGAACTAATCGCAATGCCTCTTGTGGTAAAATTTCTTGATCATGATCATTCTTGCAATACCATAATGGATAATCATTGGCATGAGATTTTAAAAAGGCTAGCCAATCGGTTGTATCAGGACCGTCAAAATCCTTTTTCAGTACGGCTTTCAATGCTTCTTTTGCGTCTGCCACAATTGGGATATCTGTCGGTACGTTTTTACCAATTTCTGCTGGATCAATATCGATATGAACAATTGTCGCATTTGGTGCAAATGTAGCTAAATTACCTGTTAAGCGATCATCAAAACGAGCACCAATATTAAGTAATAAATCTGCCTTTGTTATAGCTGTGTTTGCTGTTGCCGTACCGTGCATGCCGGCCATCCCTAGGAATAATTCATGTTCACCGTGAATGGAGCCTAAGCCTAGTAATGTATTCGTTACTGGAATACGATATTTTTCAGCAAATGCCGTTAATTCTTCACGTGCGTCAGCAAAAAGAACACCTGCACCAGCTAAGATGACTGGTTTTTTTGCCAAAGAAATAGCTTGTATCGCCTTTTGAATTTGTAAATAGTTAGGTTTATAGGTTGGTTGATAGCCTGGTAAATAAATTTCATCTGGTGCTTGCGGTGGATTCTCTACATCAAATAACATTTGTGAAACGTCCTTTGGGAAATCCACGACCACTGGTCCCTTACGACCTGTGCTGGCAATATGGAAAGCTTCTTTTACTATACGTGGGATGTCATTCACATCTTGTACTTGATAATTGTGCTTTGTAATGGGTGTAGTAATACCCATAATATCTGCTTCTTGGAAAGCATCCGTACCAATAACAGATGTAGCAACCTGACCAGTGAATACCACTAAAGGTATAGAATCAATCATGGCATCGGCTATCCCTGTGACAAGGTTTGTTGCACCTGGGCCACTTGTAGCAATAACAACACCCGTTTTCCCTGAAACACGCGCATAGCCTTCCGCCGCATGGATGGCACCCTGTTCATGTCTTGTTAAAATATGACGGATTGGATTTTTATACATCGCATCATAAATTGGTAATACAGCACCACCTGGATAGCCAAAGATGATTTCAACACCCTGATCATGCAATGCCTGCACTAGTACATCGGCCCCGTCCTTTGCTTGATAGGTTTGCTCAACTGTTGCAGTTGTTGCTAATTGTTCTTTTTCATTGATTGAAACATTCGCACTCATCAATATGCCTCCTTTATTTCTTTCAAACTCACACATCAGTGTTGTAGATTAATGAAGTGTCACTAGCTGGTTAGTCTATGCTCTCCTCCTGAAGAAAGAGAGTTAGCACATGCCATTATGAAAATAATAAAAAGCCCTTTTCTCCACACGCAAAGAACTACCTTACGTAGGGATGAAAAAGACTTTCCATGGTACCACCCTTTTTTATAGCAAATAATTGCTACCTCGCGAATAAATGACAGCATTTATGCACCAATGCGGAATATATCGCATCCAATAGGGTGTCATAAAACATTTATTCATTAATAACGAGCACTTTCGAATATGCCCGAAGCTATCTAATAGTGTAAACACGTTTAATAGCTCACTCCGAGGGGATGTCGGATCTAGTTGTATCGCCGGCTTCCAGCACGACCGGCTCTCTGGTAGATACAAGGCTCTAGAACCTTTAACCTCATCAACGTTTTCATTTATCTAGTTTTAAATCTTCATAACGCCACCAGTGGAAGCGTTCGTCACTAATTTTGAATATCTTGCGAGCCAACCTCGTTTGATTTTAGGCTCAAAGACTGGTAATTTCGCACGACGTTCAGCTAAAATTTCCTCTGAAACTTGTAAATTAATCGTACGATTTGGTAGATCAATTTCAATCATATCTCCATCTTCTACTAAAGCAATTGGACCACCTTCAGCAGCTTCTGGTGAAATATGCCCGATTGAAATACCACGTGATGCTCCTGAGAAACGACCATCTGTAATCAATGCCACCTTTGTACCAAGGCCACGACCTTGAATCGCAGATGTTGGTGCCAGCATTTCCGGCATTCCTGGGCCACCTTTAGGACCTTCATAGCGAATGACGACTACATGGCCCTCTTTCACTATTCCATTATCAATATTTTCTTGTGCTGCCTCCTGTGAATCAAAAACGATGGCTTGACCTTTGAATACTTGGATGGAAGGATCTACTGCACCAACTTTAATCACTGAGCCCTCTGGCGCGATATTACCGAATAACACCGATAAACCGCCTACAGCACTATATGGATTTTCTTTCGTTCGAATGACTTGATTATTCGTAATGTGATGATCTTTGACTAATTCACCCATTGTCAGCCCTGCCACTGTTGGACGATTAGGATGTATAGCACCTGGGATAGACACCAATTCATTAATAATGGCACTAACGCCACCAGCTTTATTAATATCATCCATTGAAATATCGGAAGCAGGCATGATTTTTGCTAAATAAGGTACTCGTTCTGCGACCTTATTAATATCCTCAATGTTGTAATCTATTTCCGCTTCATTGGCAATGGCTAATGTATGTAGAACCGTGTTAGTAGAGCCACCCATAGCCATATCTAATGCAAAAGCATCGTCGATTGCTTCTTTTGTAATAATATCGCGTGGCTTAATGTCTTCCTTTACCATACGAATTAATTGTTTCGCCGCTTCTTTAATCAGCTTATGACGCTCTTCAGAAGTAGCTACGATTGTTCCGTTACCTGGTAAAGCAACACCAAGCATTTCCATTAAACAGTTCATAGAGTTTGCGGTAAACATTCCTGAGCAGGAACCGCAAGTCGGACAAGCATTATTTTCAATATCTAATAGCTCTTCAGCAGACATATTTCCTGATTTATGAGCACCTACACCTTCAAAAACAGAAGTTAATGAAAGCTGTTTACCTGATGCAGATGTCCCGGCCTCCATTGGACCACCGGACACAAAAATCGATGGTACATTAGTACGAACTGCTGCCATAAGCATACCTGGTGTAATTTTGTCACAGTTTGGAATATAAAATACGCCATCAAACCAGTGTGCATTAATAACCGTCTCAGCTGAGTCTGCTATAATTTCACGACTTGGTAATGAATAGCGCATACCAATATGCCCCATTGCAATACCATCATCGACACCAATTGTATTAAATTCGAATGGAATACCACCCGCTTCAATAATGGCTTCTTTTACAACATCAGCGAACGTACGTAAATGAACGTGACCTGGTATTATGTCGATATAAGAGTTACAAACCCCAATAAATGGCTTTCCTAAATCTTTTGCTTTTACTTTGCCTGTTGCATATAAAAGACTTCGATGTGGCGCTCGATCTACGCCTACTTTTATCATGTCACTTCTCATTTTAAACGCCCCTCATTTATTGCTTTCCATACTATGTTCGTTGCTATATACAAAAATCACAATCTTCTGTCTTTTTATTTTTTGTTTATAGATAACAGCTTTCTAAAGTATTACTGCTGTAACGAACGTGTTAAATTGTTGTTATCATAGTACGAAAAAAAGGTCTCGTCAACACTATTTTTTGAATTGTTTAAACAATTCAAAAAATCTGTCAAAATTGAAATCGTTTACATGCTGATTAAGCATCAGTTTTATCTCGCTTTGATAAAAATTTTGACATTTCGTTCAAATTTTAATTTTTTTAAAATATAGAACAATAGTTTTCTAAATATGAACAGAGAGTTGGAAAGGAAAGTGAAGGAGATAGCGCTTACAATAGAAATAACTTTTTTAAATATCCTGTAAAAAACACATGATCGGGATCATATTGGTGGCGAATGTTTATAAATTTTTCAATTTCAGGATATAATTCATAAACCTTTGGAGCCGTTAAATGATGTTGTTTTCCCCAATGTGGGCGACCTTCATATTTTTGCATTAGAGTATGCACCCATTTAAAATAGGGCTCCTCTGACATCCCTTTATACATATGAAAGGCGATAAAGGCGGACTCTCGCCCCTGTGTAGGGCTTAAAAAACCAGCTTCCCCTGCCGTTGTTCGACATTCTAATGGAAAATGAACATTATAAACGCCCTTTTTAAAGGTTGCATGAATTTCCTCTAAACAAGCTTCAAATTGAGATAATGGGATAGCATATTCACTTTCCTGAAACTTCACACTACGAGGTGAAGGATAAATTTCATAGCTTATACCTATTCTTTCACTTTCTACTACATTAGCTGCTGCTATTTTACTCATGGCACCACTTAAAGCTGGTTTCCACCTACAAAGCTCAGACATAGCAAAAAAAGCACCATTTTCTACAATTTGTAGCTTGAGGTTTTCTATTTTCTTATTCCATTCACTTTGATAGATAGGAGCAACAACATTCATTCGCTTCACCTGTATCGTCTCACTACCAGGGAAATAAAACCATTCCACATGACGATGTTGTTGGATATCCTCCGAAAACCCGATGAGTCCATTAGCTAATGTATCTCTTGCCCCCACATAATGAAGACCATATAATGGCATGACTTTAATAGTTACTTTGACAAGAATACCGAGCATTCCTAGCGAGACATGAAGCGCTTCTGATAAATCGTCCAGTCCTCGTCGATGCTCCTGATAAGTTCCCGTCCCATCCACAAACCCCCACGACATCACGGTCGAGGACAAGGAACCAAGTGTAACCCCTGTGCCGTGTGTACCCGTTGAAACTGCACCTGCAATGGTTTGCTCCTGAATATCTCCCATATTAATTAATGCAAATCCATGCTTTGCTAGCATTGGTCCAATTTCATATAAATAGGTTCCCGCCCATAATGTAGCCTCCTGCTTTTCCTCATTCACAGCGATTAATCCGCGCATATTATGTAAGGAAATAGCTATATGCTCCGGCATTGCCACAGCGCTAAATGAGTGTGCGGCCCCCGTAACACGAATCGTCTTTACTGATTCCCGGGCATGTTTTACAATCATTGAAACCTCCTCAATGGAATGAGGTAAATACATTTCACTTGGGTAAGAAATAACATTCCCAGCCCAATTTGTCCATTTTTCTCCATTCTTCCACTTCTCTATAGAAAACATTGTCCATCCCCCCTGTATGTTGTAAATGGTCCTACATACTTGTCCCCTCGTACACCATGTAATAATGGAAATCGCTCACAAAGCTCCCCAGCCTTTGCATGTCTAAAATAAATGGTGTCGCCAATTTGAATGTTTTTCCCCTTGACCTTAATGGGTGTTTGCACCTCTCCTGCCCCTTCTAAGCTAAGATATGCAAACTTGGTAGGTTCATAGAATACAGGTAACCGATCGCTACCAATCGCACCTGAAGCGGTATATCCTCCACCATGACAAACAACGATATTTTTTTCAGGCTGTCTTGTGACACGTAAGGCAAATCCGGCTGCTTTTTCAAGTCGCAAATGGGTAAATTGGTCAAACAGAGCAGGGGCATAAAATGCAGAGCCTACCGTAATTTCAGTTACTTCTTTCTGTTTAGTTGTGTAGGTCATACTACCTGAGCCTCCTCCATTTACAAAACGTAAAGTTGGAAAATAGGCCTTGATATGAGCGATAGCTAATCGACGAAATTGGGTGACCTGCTTTTTCGCCTGTGATTGCATGACTTCTATTACTCTACCTTTTATAACATTCGCTGGACGATTACCAACACCAGCGATTTGCGCCTCATAGCCCATAGCCCCGACTACTTCAATAGAAGGACTATTTTTGGTGGCTTGCAAAAATGGCGTTAACGTCTCAAGGGAATATAATGATGAACGTTTCGTACCAAAATACAATAATTTAAAATCATTTGAAACATTAATATCAATGCAGACTGGGACGCGCACACCCACTTCATTCCCTAACTTGGATAATAGTTCGATATGTTCCTGTCGATCAACCATAAACGTAACGGTTTTCCCCTCTTGAACAAAATACAATAATTGACGTATAGCCGCCTCTTCCATTACTGGATAGCCCAGTAGTAAATCATCAAATTGCTGTTGCAATAAAAAAACCGTCTCTGCTGCTGTAAAAGTCATAAACCCTACTACATTCGGAAGTTTTTGTTGAATATAACGAAGCACCTCTACTGAACGAATCGATTTTGTTGCTAGACGAATTGGCTTTCGCCCACATGCATCCTGTATAATTTGAATATTTTTATCAAGTGCATCAAAATCCAACCAAGCAAATGGCCGTTCCAAATGACAAAACAATTCATCCCACCTTGTTGTCATTTAATCCCTCCCTTTTAAGTACTAAGTATTAGACATGAAATAGAATAATTCCTTTCATTAAAATAAAAACAACCGTGAGCAATTAACTAACTATGCCTACACGGTTGTTTTAAAATGGGACAAACATTTCATTCACCTTTCTATTAAATTGATTACGATGCGTAAAGGAAATCCGCTGCTAGATTTAATAAAACTAACAAATGCAAGCCCGCAATTAGTAGTCCTTGACGATTTAATCGTTTCATTACAGCCATATTCATATATAACACGCTCCTTTTTCTCATTATACTCTTTTTTAGTTTATTTTTCAAACTATTCAAATAATATAAAATTACCCATTTAAAAAGACTTCCTATAAGGAATGTGCTACATCAAATTATGGGTGGGCGATTGAGGAGATGAGTCAAAAATATTTTTACGAATGAATAGACTGTTTTTGCAAATAATTTTAGAAAAGGCTCATTCATTTATTTCGAAAGGTGGTGAACGTATTTTAGGTACGATTTGAAGGCGCAAACATACTATAGAAGTAAGCGATAATCGGTGTATGTATTATATAAAAGCTGTTCTATGTAATGTAGGCATTTTTGCAACAATTTATGCAGATGATTTGGCTGTCACTTTAGCTAACGATTCATCGACATGGTGAAGAGCTGCAAGGTTTAACGACAGCCTGATAAAAGCATGTAATTATTACTAAAAAAGATGGCAACGTTTAATCTGCTTCATTCAGGGTATAACTAAGTAATCGCCATTATATCTTAACTTTAAGGAGATGAAAATTATGATTAGTTTCATTTGGTATTTAATCATCGGAGGGATTCTTGGATGGTTAGCAGGCGTAATTTTAGGTAAGGATGTTCCTGGTGGTATCATCGGTAATATTATTGCAGGGATTGTCGGTTCTTGGATTGGTAGTATGGTTTTAGGGAACTGGGGTTGGAGAGTTAGTGATTTCTACGTATTCCCTGCTTTAATCGGTGCTATCGTGCTGATATTTATCGTAAGCCTTATTCTAAAAGGTATGCGTAAAGCGACTTAAATATGCGATGAAGAGCCATCCAATGTGATGGCTCTTTATTTTTCTTGATGTAAAAGAACTGCCGCTTTTAACTCATCATGATAAGCGTTGTACAATTGATAGTAATGCAACACATTTTCCACATATTCCTCACTGTGATTATATTGAAAAACTGCCTTTTTAATCTCTCCTTTTGCTGCACCATATTTCGACAAGTAATTCGCTGCACTAAAGACTGCATCCTCTATGTCATATGGATCTGCTATACCATCCCCATTTGCATCAACACCATAGCCCCCATATTTCGCAATGGTTTGCGGGCTCATTAACTCGTTTTTGGAAATGTTCCCCTTCCCTAAACCTGAACAAGTAGGATGCTTCCAACCAACAAATGTGCAAGGCATGAATTGCATATGCCCTTCTGCTCCCGCTGACGATACCATTGTTTTTACCGTAGAAAAACGAGTCTCAATGCGATGATGTGCAGCAAGTAAGGTCCACGGTACACCATACTTTTCCTCCGCTGCTATGTAAACGGGAATAAATTTCTCAGGAATGCTTATATCAAATTGCTCCTGAATTTCTTCTATGGCCTTTTCCTGGGCAAGCTTTTCAAAAATCGGTAAGGTTTGAAGCTCCTTCCAAGCGAAAAAAGTAAGGACATATACGGTTATTGCTATTGGTATTAATAATGCTATCATACCCAATTTTGTGGCGGGTGATAACATCGGTTTGTTATTCTTTTTTTTAGCCATAAGTCACACCTAATCTAGTATTCTACTTCCATATTACCAAATTTTTCGAAAAAAGTAGTGAATTTTTTTATGTCATACAACCTAGCATCATAGGACATCATTTCCACTACGAAAGCAGTTGAAAGACTTGGGAAAAATATAGTAAAATACAAATTGATTAATTTTAAGGATAATAATAGGGAGGAATATTATTTTGTGGAAAGACTTTAAAGAATTTGCGATGAAAGGCAATATTATCGATTTAGCAGTGGCAGTTGTCATTGGTGGTGCTTTCGGTAAAATTGTTACCTCCTTAGTTGAAAATATCATTATGCCATTAGTCGGTGTGTTAACAGGTGGTATTGATTTAACAGCAAGCTTTGTCTACGGCTCAGGTGACGCACAAATCAAATTAGGCGTATTTTTACAATCAATTATTGACTTTTTAATTATTGCATTTGCCATTTTTATGGCTTTACGAATTATGACGAAGCTTACCAATAAAAAGGAAGAAGCTGTCGTGGAAGAACCCACTCCTGAACTGGATGCTAAGGAAGAACTCCTAAAAGAAATCCGCGATTTATTAAAAAAAGAACAAGCCTAATCTATCACTAGATTGAATCTGTCTCATTCTGATGGGGCAGATTCTTTTTAATTTGAAAGAAACATACTCACAAGGCTTCCCCTCTGCTCCATGAATAATTATATACTACCATAAAGCCTCCTTGGTAGAACCGGTATTTATCTATCCCCCACCATTCCCTACTATTCCTACGTGATTAACATAAAATAATCTAGCTAATTTTCTGAAATCACCCTTGTTCTTCTTGAATATCCATGTTAAATTGGTAACAATTATTGAGATTACTATTATTAAATGAAAAGCGAATAGCATGCTTTTCATCATAATGGAGAAAAGAGTGACGTCATGACATTAAACAGAAGCATTGAAACAAAACTTGTACAACTAGGCAATTTAAGTGACCCAACCACGGGAGCAGTTAGTCCACCTATTCATTTATCGACTGCTTATAAACATGCTGGAATCGGGGAATCCACAGGCTTTGACTACACACGCACAAAAAATCCAACTCGTGCTCTTTTAGAAGCAGGCTTTGCTGATTTAGAGGGTGGCGATATGGGCTTTGCCTGTAGCTCTGGGATGGCTGCCATTCAATTAGTATTATCCATTTTTAAACCAGGCGATGAATTAGTGGTGCCAGATGATTTATATGGCGGTACATATAGACTATTTAACTTCTTCCAAGAGACATATAATATCAAGCCTGTTTATTCAAAATTTGAATCGGTTGAACAGGTAGAAGCATTAATAAATGAACATACACGTGCATTATTCATCGAAACACCAACGAATCCGCTTATGCAGGAATTTGATTTACAAGTATATGCTGAGCTTGCACATAAGCATGGTGCATTGCTAATTGTTGATAATACATTCTATACACCATACTTCCAACGCCCTATTGATTTGGGAGCAGACATTGTGCTTCACTCTGCAACAAAATATATTGGCGGACATAATGATGTCTTAGCTGGAATCGTAGTGGCTAAAGGTACCGAATTAGCTGAACGCATTGGTTTTATTCATAATGGTAGCGGCATGGTTCTTGGTGCTATGGACTCTTGGTTACTTATTCGCGGCTTAAAAACAATGCACCTTCGCTTAAAGCAACATGATGCCAATGCCAAAGCTATTGCTGCTTATTTAGAGGAAGAGGCACTAGTTACAGACGTCCTTTACACAGGAAAAGGTGGTATGCTGTCATTCCGCTTACAAAAGCCTGAATGGATTGACCCATTCCTTCGTAACTTAAAGTTAATTACTTTTGCAGAAAGTCTTGGTGGTGTAGAAAGCTTTATTACCTACCCAGCTACTCAAACACATGCAGATATGCCTTATGAAGAACGAGTTGAACGAGGAGTTTGCGATCGTTTACTACGTTTCTCAGTTGGGATCGAGGAAGCAGAAGATTTAATTGCAGACTTACGACAAGTATTTGATATCCTTAGAAAAGAGGCATAATTATGAAGCAACATATTGAAACTAGCCTCATTCACGCGGGTGTCCGTGATGGCTACTCAAATAAAAAAGGAGCAGTCAATGTTCCTATATATCTTTCCTCTACTTTCCACCAAGAGAGTATAGATGAGTTTGGCGAATATGATTATGCTCGTTCAGGTAACCCTACGCGCGATGCTCTAGAAAAAGCGATAGCAGAGCTTGAAGGTGGAGTACGTGCCCATGCCTTTTCCTCAGGGATTGCTGCTGTTTCAGGTGCTTTAATGCTGTTGTCACAGGGCGATCATATCGTGATGACAGAAGATGTTTATGGTGGAACATATCGTTTTGTGACGAAGGTTTTACCGCGTTTTGGGATTTCCCATACTTTTGTAGATTTCTCAGATTTAGCAGCCGTGGAGGCCGCTATAACACCGACTACTAAGCTGCTTTATATAGAAACACCATCTAATCCAACGTTAGGCATTACTGATATTCGTGGTGTAGTAGAACTGGCCAAACAACATCAATGCCTCACATTTTTGGATAATACCTTTATGACTCCATTACATCAACGCCCGTTAGAGCTTGGTGTTGATGTCGTGATTCATAGTGCGACGAAGTTTTTATCAGGGCATTCTGATATTATTGCAGGATTAACAGTAACAGCTGACGAAAAGCTAGGAGAGGACTTATACTTTATCCAAAATTCATTTGGCAATATTTTAGGAGTACAGGATTCATTCACACTCTTGCAGAACATCAAAACGACAGATGTACGCTTTAGCCGTTCTGCACAATCTGCTCAAAAAATTGCTGAGTTTTTAGCAACACATACACTGGTTGAACAAGTCTACTACCCTGGCCTCTCGTCACATCCAGGTTATGACATCCATCAGCGTCAAAGTACAAGCTCTGGAGCTGTTTTATCCTTCCGCTTACCGAACTATGCTTCCGCAAAAGCTTTAGTCGAGGCAATGAAAATTCCAGTTTTCGCTGTCTCACTCGGTGGTGTAGAATCCATTCTTTCGTATCCAGCAAAGATGAGCCATGCCGCTATGGAGGCTGAGGAACGTGCCAAACGCGGAATCACAGATGGACTTCTACGCTTTTCTGTAGGACTCGAGCATGTAGATGATTTAATAGCCGATTTCGCACAAGCTTTAGAGGTCGCTGCAAAAGCATAATGGAATAGACGTTAAAAACCGCGCCCATAATGACGCGGTTTTTCTGCATGCTCAATACTTCACCTTAGCCAACACGCGATATAAATAATCGCCATGCCCCTTAGCTAACTTAGTATCTTGCTCAGCTGATATCCAGTAAAAAGAAAAAAGTAAATCTGCTTCATTCATACCCGTAGGATGATGTTGCCAGGTTTCCCTTGTTTCCTCAGAAGTGGTTAAATGATAAAAATAGCGTTTCTGTAAAACACCTGATGGATGGTTAAAATAATCCTGTGCAATAAGCCCTTGGACAACAAGTGTTGTTAGGCCTGTCTCCTCCAACATCTCCCTCTTTACGTCCTCTAATGGTGTTTCTCCTTCTTCTATCGTACCTTTGGGAACTTGAATACCTGCCCCTATTGTATTTTGTTCAAAGACGAGAACTTGAATTTGTTCCTCATGCTCTCTCGTAATATAGCCAAATGCTTTTTCAACTACTTGCATGAAGTCTTCCCCCTATCTAATTGTGTGTTACATAAATACAAAAATTGGAATAGCAGGTGAAAAGTGTTGACACTTATTATACGTTAGATGCAAGAAAATGACATTACTTTTGTACAAGAAATGACCAGTCAAGGCTGGCATCATACATATGAAGGAATCATACCTCACGAAACATCAGACTGTGTCATACAAATCGCTTCTGTCACCGATTTCAATGGGTCTCATTGGAATATTTTTATCTGGCAACGATTGACGTATATTTTTCAACCATAGGATTCTGCGTTGCCTAGTGCTTTTCCCACACTTTTATTGATGTAAGATTAATTTGTTTGCCCTGAATAACAAGTGCTGTTAATCCTCTTGTACTGCCAGATTCATGTGCTTGTCCTTGTCTCCAAAGAACATCATCTCCTGTTTGAATATCGACACTATTTCCACCCTCACCACAAACCCAGCCTTCACCTCGGATAACAATCAATAATGGTGGTTCAGGGACTTCATGCAAGCCTACCATACCATTTGGCTCGATATAAATAAATCAGTTGCATCTAATTTGATTCCTATCACGCTATGCTAATTCTTCTTGTGCAAATGCTAATAACGTACCATCCTCTTTCTTGTAATAAAAAATAAATGCATCATAGCCATTTCTTTTTACCGTCTCCCAGTCTGTTATTTTACCATTCATTAACTGAACATTTCCTTGTTTATCCACCTCATAGTCATCTGCTTCTTCGTCATAATCAATATTGTAGAAAAATGATAAGACAACTTCAGTGGCGGGCATATTATATTGCTGAAGAGGACGGTTGCTACGATGTTCTTCAGTATAGTCATCGCAAAACAACGCATTATAACCATGTAGAGTCGCATCAAAAAGTAAAATCTCCTCTGCTGACAAAGGGTCCTTGGCAATTATTTTAGCAGTCGAACCTGAAATGAATGGTAAAACCTCTCCTTCTAAGGTTAATAAATCACCATAGTACCAAATTTCAAATTGTGTGTTATTTGAACTAGAGCAAAGCTGTAATTGTGATTCGACCACTTCTGATGGTTGAATCCTTTTGGCAAAATACTGTAAGTAGGTAGGAATAGGATTATTCATGTTTGCTTCTCCCCTTTTTTATTCGATAAAATCCTCATACATCTTATACCGTATTATAATTTAATGAAATTTTACACAAAAAGAAAAGCCCAGAAATTTTTCTGGACTTGATGACACTTACTTTTCTAGCATGATTAAAACTGACGGGCCTTTGCTTCGCTTCGCAAGAGACGGTTATGAAGGGTTATCTCCGTTTCCCCGTTTACTTGCGATTTTGATCGCTTAATCCTTGACCAGTTGCGGTGGATTTTTTGAGATTTGGGGTCTAATTGTTCGAACCTACTCATTTTTCATCCTCCTCATCATTATAGATTTCATAAGTGAAATCTTTTATATTATGACCAGCTAGGATGGAATTATACAACCCCTCTAATAGTCGCTTATGGTTTTCCTATTATTTATTTTCTTTTAGTCAAGTTAAGGCATATTGCACATCTCATTCTGCTTCAATGCGTAAACCATCTTCGTCAATATTAAAATGACCATATGATGTGCCCAACGAGTAGCTTTTTCAGTATTTCCAGCGCCTACTAATGCAAAACAGCCTCGCACTTCATTTCAATAAAAAGCTGAAATCCTCGCCACCCCTTGTTGGAACGTCTAAATGATAGGCTTCGGCATCAAAATGCTCAATCGCTAAACGTTCAACTAAGTCGGCACTAGCTTTACCATTGATGACGACTAGTACCGTATTCATAAATTACCTGTGCTGTACCAACTTGATCAGCATAATGACGAATTTGCCCCTCTAAATGCATACGAACTTCTTGAGAACCATGCTTCATAGGTTCTACTTAAATTCGTATATTCGATGCTACTAATTTCCCTCAAGCACTCCTTCTAGTTTTACCATTGACATCGCTCTTGTTTAACAGAATTTCTGATAAATAATAATGATTCTCATACAAAATCGCTTTTGCGATCAAGCCCCTTTTATAATTTTATCTTTTAAATCGATTGCCCGTGTTCATATAAATCATTAAAAACATCGTAAGTACTACGAAAAGAATAAGACCTACAATAAATAACCACTGTGTTTGAAATATTTCATTCAGCACCCATAAAAGTACACAAAAACAGTAGCCATACATCATCTTCCCCATAAATTTTGCAAGTGCTACTTCGTCATATTTATCTTTTTTATCTGATGACATGGTGTTAAAGCCAGCAATTAAAAATATCCCTTTCCCCTGCGATAATACAAGGGCAAAGCTAAGAAACGGGAGCATAATGATTAAATATACAAAGACACCCACAGTGAATCAGCCTACTTTCCGTGAATAAATTGTTGAATAGTCGGTAGTAAATCCTCATGTAATGGAAGTGTTGGATCTGCATAGGTTGCTAAATTCGCGGCATAGTCTTCTGGTGCCTTTTTCAACACATGGTTCATCCCCTTCATATAAAGAAGCTTTGCATTAGCGTTACCTTTCTTTAATGCCTCTGCATCGACTTCCTTCACTTGTAAATCAGTCGTTCCTTGCACAAGTAGTACACGACTCTTTACTTTCCCAAGCTCTACGGCTGGATTATACTTGAACATTGAAATAAGGAATGGCTGTACAGAAGGACGGAAGACTGCTTGTAATTCTGGCGAAATACTTTCTACTTGCTTTCCTTGCTTAAGAGCTTTCAAAATGTCCTTGGATTCTTTGAATAAATTTGGTGCTAGTTGACTTTTTAATTGCTCCATCAATACTTCATCCATTGGACGCCCAGCACCCGCAATCGAAACAAAGGATTCTACTCCTGTTTGTTGAGCAGCTAATAAACCAATTAATGAACCTTCACTATGCCCAATTACATGAATATTTGTATAGGCTTTATTAGCCTGCAAGGATTGAATGATTTTCACTGCATCCTCCACATATTGGTCAAACGTCACATCTTCTTCTTTTGTCAAGAGTGCTTGATTATCCCCAATACCGCGCTTATCATAGCGTACAGTTGTGATGCCCTCCTGAGCTAAACCTTCAGCAATCATTTTTAAGCTATTATTTTTACCAGCTAAAACTGAATTACCATCCTTATCTGTTGGCCCAGAGCCAGCTATAATAACTGCAACTGGTGATGGAGATGTTGTATTAGCTTTTTGAAGAGCCACCATTAGGTCACCTTGCTGAACTGGAATTTTTAATGTATCGTAGGTGACTGGTTCCTCTTTATATGCTTTTAAGATAAGTGGGAATGTCCCCCCATTTTGTTGAAATGTTGCTTCAATTTGTTCATTTTTGAATGTACCATCAATATCTATAAATGAGCCATTTAATTGAATGGACACAGTTACCTGATCACCTGTATATTTCACACTCTTCAACGGAAAATTGGATATTCCCTGTGCTGGCACGGATAGAGTACCACCATCTTTCTGTAAATCAACAATGATTGGTAGCTGTCCATTCGGTGTTTCAATATTGCCTTCCCATTTTCCAATAAACTGTTCGCTCATGGCACTTCCCCCCTTTGTTTCATTGTTTTCTGCAATCACTCCCTTTTGCCCACAGCCAGCTAAAAGTAAAAGCGTACAGCATAACACAAACAATTTCTTCAATACAATCTCCCTCCCTATGTGAAAATTACCAATATTTTTGGCAATACTGCCATACTGATTCATAAACACTATTTGTTAGCATAATTAACTATCCAACCAATGCCTTATTTTTTAAACTAACGAGGATGTATCTTATGTACTGTCAAAAAAATGCGCCTTGCAATCGTGAAATGGTAGTGCCATAGCATCAAAAATGTCTACTATTTATAAGCATAATACCCCTACTTCCATTGTTTTAAAATAAACAAGGACAAATTTGTCATGGCTCTTTTTTTAAACACCTGGTACTTGCCACCCTAATAGGTATATGGATTAACTAATTGTAACAAAGTAAAATCTGTTCTACTAAGAGTAGTACAGATTTTTTTCGTTGTCAAATGTAGCTATTTTTTGGTGTCCGTTTTGTTATCTTCCCCCATTGAAAAGCAGCAATAAAAAAGGACCCAGAATAATTCTGGATCCATGGACACTTATTGCTTCTAGTTGATTTTTTACCGGAATGGTTTACGCTTCACCTTAATCTACAGTGAAACAGATCTCTGCTTCACCTTTAGCCTTAAGTATTAAGAAGCTTCAACCCTCCACAGCTGTGGCGGACTTTCCTGAGATTCTTGGTCTTTGGGTGTTTGACTATTACTCATTCTGCATCCTCCCCATCAGTTTAGATGAATAAGTGTTTCCAGTCTTATTATGAACCATTGCCCTTCTGTTTATGCATGATTATAATGTTTTCTTTGGCTAAGAAACTATGCCAGCCATGGTGAATTTGTATTTTGGTCTTGTGGCGTGCAGCAACAGTCATTAAGTCCTGATTGATCGTGCAGCGAAATCCAATCATTTTCCGTAAACCAACTCTACATCTGCTAACGCATTGGATTCCGTCACCTTTGCTGCATCTTCCTTTGTCATCTATTGTTTAATCGATTCATCACCCATCATTTTGTTCCTCCCACCACGTTTTTATACAAAAACCCCAATTCCGCGTCTCCAGAATTGGGGATTGTCCTTCACGTATGTAAGGTACTCTTTTTCACGTCACCCACTGGCTCTGTTGAAAAAGGACAAGGTTTTCATAGTGCCTCACAGGACAGCTTTAATGAATATCTATGCAAAGGTCACGAGGACATGCACGCAAAATTAATGTTGGGCAACTAGACAAGCTTGGGCTTTTTCAATTTGAATTTTGACTTGGTCAAAGCCAGTGCCCCCAAGAGAGTGACGACGTCGAACGGCCGCTTCTGGCGCTAACACATCGTAAATATCCGAATCAATTAACTCGCTTTCATGCTTCATCTCATCCAATGGTAAATCTAATAGGTAAATGCCTTTTTGAATACAAGTGAAGACAAGTTTACCTGTTACCTCATGTGCTTCACGGAATGGCATACCTTTTGTAGCAAGGTAATCAGCTAGCTCTGTTGCGTTCGAAAAGTCAGCATGGACAGCCTGCTGTAAGCGATCCGTATTGACGGTCATCGTACGAACCATACCTTCAAAGATTTTCAGAGAGCCAAGAATCGTATGCACTGTATCGAACATGCCTTCTTTATCTTCTTGCATATCTTTGTTGTACGTTAATGGTGTTCCCTTTAAAACCGTTAACAAGCCCATTAGATTTCCATAAACACGCCCTGTTTTGCCTCGAATGAGCTCAGCCATATCGGGATTTTTCTTTTGTGGCATAATGGAAGAACCTGTTGAAAAGGCATCATCCAATTCAATAAATTTAAATTCATCTGTAGACCATAAAATGATTTCCTCAGCAAAGCGCGATAAATGAGCCATTAACAAGGATGCATTACTTAAAAATTCTACAATAAAGTCACGGTCACTTACAGCATCCATCGAGTTGGCATAAACCTCACTAAACCCAAGCAATTCTGCTGATTTTAAACGGTCTATTGGGAATGTTGTCCCTGCCATCGCTCCTGCCCCTAATGGCAAAATATCAATGCGTTTGATGGATTCTGTGAAGCGTTGCTTATCACGCTCTAGCATCCAAAAATAAGCCATTAAATGGTGGGCAAATGAAATGGGCTGTGCACGCTGTAAATGTGTATAGCCTGGTGCAATCGTTTCAATATGCTCCTCGGCTTGGACTAATAAAGTTTGTTGGAATGTAGCAATTAAATCAATCGTTTCCTGGACACGCTTTTTCAAAAATAGATGCATATCCGTCGCAACTTGGTCATTGCGGCTACGCCCTGTATGAAGTTTGCCACCAACAGGACCAATTAAATCAATGAGCATCTTTTCTAAATTTAAATGTATATCTTCATTAGCAATGCTAAATTCAAGCTCACCTGCTATTGCCTTATCTTTCAGTTGGGCAAGACCACTCAGTATGGCCTGTACATCAGCTGATGGTAAAATCCCTGTTGCGCCAAGCATTGTGACATGTGCAACACTACCTTCAAGGTCCTCTAGCACAAGTTGTTGATCAAAGCCAATGGATGCACCAAATTCATCTACCCATGCTTCTGCTGATTTTTGGAAACGTCCACCCCATAGTTTTGTCATGTCAGCTCACCTTTTCCTTTATTACTTTTCAAAAGGTGTAGGTCAAGCACAAATGCTTCACCCCACCCTGCTTATTACGATTACTTTTTATTAACAGCTGAGTTCACTACAGTTGGTAGACCCCATAGTTCGATAAAGCCTACAGCGGAAGCGTGGTTGAATTGATCTTCCTTCGAATATGTGGCTAATTTTTCATTGTATAGTGAATTTGGTGATTTACGTCCTTCTACAATGGCATGCCCTTTGAATAATTTCACACGCACTGTACCATTCACATATTGCTGTGACTGGGTAAGGAATGCCTCAAGTGCATCACGTAATGGAGAGAACCATAAACCATCATAAATTAATTCAGATAGTTTTTTCTCAATGACTGGCTTGAAGTGGGCTAATTCTTTGACAAGTGTTAAATCCTCAAGCTCTTTATGAGCCGTTAACAACACCTTAGCACCAGGAATTTCATAAACCTCACGAGATTTAATACCGACTAAACGATTTTCAACGTGATCGATACGTCCAATGCCATGTGCACCTGCTACTGCGTTTAATTCCTGTATTAAATCAGCAAGCTTCATTTCTTTGCCGTTTAAAGCAACTGGTTTACCAGCCACGAATTCGATTTCCACGTACTCTGCTTCATTTGGTGCATTTTCTACTGAAACCGTTAAGCCATAAGCTTCTTCTGGTGGAGATACCCATGGATCTTCCATAATGCCCGCTTCATTCGCACGACCCCATAAGTTTTGGTCAATTGAAAATGGAGAATCTAATGTCGCAGGAATAGGTACATTATGTTTCATCGCATATTCGATTTCCTCATCACGGCTCCAGCCCCACTCACGTACTGGTGCTAATACCTCTAAATCAGGATTCAATGCTTTAATAGAAACTTCAAAACGTACTTGGTCATTTCCTTTTCCTGTGCAACCATGAGCTACAGCATCCGCACCTACTTGGTTCGCAATCTCAACTAATTTTTTCGAGATTAATGGACGAGAAAGAGCCGACACTAATGGATACTTTTGTTCATACCATGTGTGTGCTTGTAATGAAATTAATGCATAGTTTTCAGCAAATTCATCCTTTGCATCCACCATATAAGATTCAATCGCTCCTACTTGTAGAGCTTTGTTTTTTACAAACTCCAGATCTTTCCCTTCACCAACGTCAAGACATACTGCGATTACGTCCCAACCTTGTTCTTTTAACCATGGAATTGCGACCGAAGTATCAAGTCCACCTGAATATGCTAGTACAACCTTTTTATTTGCCATAACTAAATACGCCTCCATTGCTCTATAGATATGTATGTTTATACATTCAATTAAAAGTTTATACACGAATAGTATCATGTTATAAAAATAAAAACAAGCGTATTTTTATAAATTAATAGACTTTTATTTTTCTTATAAAAAGTCCGTTTATCCATACATCACTCTGAAGAAAATCAATGATATTCACTCGGAAAAACACTTTTCTACTATAGACATAAATGTATACTATATAAATTACAACAAAAAAGAATCCAATGTATAAATTGGATTCTTGTGCGCCGCTATTACTGGATAAAAAAACGAACTATTGCTTGGAACAGCTCGACCACGCGTAATGGAAATCTACGCGTTTACTTGCATTGGATAGATTTATTTGACCAAACCTTCTTTGGATTCATCAGTATAAGTAGAAAGGCTGCTATTGAATACAGGATAGCGTTATACATCATTAAAATAATTAAATTCTCGTTTATTATGCCAATAAAAAAATTGAAGAATTGATGAATGATTATAGGAATTATTAAATTTTGATTAATTGAATAGAAGGCTGTCATAATGATGGTCGTAGAAATGATGGAAAGCATAAAGAATACGATGTATTTCAGTAGCTCCAACCCTGTAAATCCAGTTGTAAACCAAATCGGTAAATGCCAAATCCCCCACCAAAATCCTATGATAATCGCACATTGTAATGACCCATATTTCTTTTGAAGCTCAAGCAAGGCAAAGCCTCTCCACCCTAATTCTTCTCCTATAGGTCCTGACAACAGATTTTTAAAGAAATAATAACTAAGCATTCCCCAGGATGAAATAGTAAAAATTGCGTCAGCTTCAGCATGATTCATAGCTAGAAGTAAGATGATGATAAAGATGGTGCCTTGAATGAGCAAGACAGAAAGAATGACAGAAAATTGGAGTTGATGTTTAAATTTTTGTTTCACGAAATGTAAAAAGTGCTGCCCTGGATAAATTTTTGGAAATAGTATGGCAAAGGCAAAAGTCGATGACCATGCTGATAGACAGCGGACTATATCGAATACCCATGTAGGAAGCCCTAGCATTTTGACAGCGCCTACAAGGCAAAAAAGTGGTAAAAAGATGATATTAGTGAGGATAACGAAGCTTGCTACTGGTCTTTTTAGCTTCTTTTTTCTGTTCATATAATAAATCCCCCGTTTCGTTCTGAATACCTTCAGCTTAAACCTGGGGGTTGCTCACAGGTCAATACATATTTCTGGCCATCACTCTATTTTATTGGGACATACATTTCTAAAAAAATTCGTTCTAACCCTCCCTCGTAAGTCGCTAGTAATAAGTTAATATAAACGAGACCTAAAAGTTTATAGCCATTTTCTTTTGCTACTCTTCTAATAGTCGCTTCCACTTGGTCATCTGTATTTTTGCCCCCGGTTGACCATCTTCCGTCTTCAATTACCGTATATAAACATTTAGGATGATATAAAACTTGCTCTTCTAATGTTTTCTCGTTTTCTTCTAGCTTTCGCACAATCATAAATTTATCTTTCTGCATGCCCTGTTCATTAAAGTGAATGACCCTTCTTAATGATGTCAGGATCACCGCTTTTTTTAAACTGTCTGTATTTTCTTTGAGTGCGTCATACTCTTCATAAGCTGTATAATGGTCTATTACGCCTAACATGGCTAGAGGTTTCATTTCTTTTATCGTAAAGGTACCTACATATTGTTGAATTTTTTGGCAATCTTCTTTAGCATTTTGGAGTTTTTTTAACAGTAGTTTTTTATAGGCTATCTCCTCTAACACTTGTTGTTCTTTCTCCTCCAATACGAGTTGGATTCCCTCTATGCTCATGCCCTTTCTCACTTCTTGTATTCGTTTAATTTCTAAATCCAATTCTCGATAAAAATTGACGGTTGTCAAATTATAAATATCCAATTGATTATACGTTCTATAGCCATTTTCGCTATTTTGGTGAGGCTTGACCAATCCCTTTTCCTCATAATATTTGATCGTATCTCTAGAAATGCCTAAAAATTTTGCCACTTGTCCAATTGTATACATATTACCCCCCTTTTCTTTGCCAGTATGAAAAAACTGTAGACATGCCAAGAACATGTTTACAGCTAGATGTTCATTATTTTTTATGGAAGAATGACTTCCCTAGGAACTCAATTGTTGCAGGTGCCAATGCATACAGTTTACTAGACAGCCCCATGATTTTTGGGAGGTTGACCTCTCGAACTGGGCGTTCAATTGTTTTAATTGTCGCCTGTGCTACTTCATCAGCTGATAATAAAAATCTGCCTAAAGATGCGCGATAGCCACTTTGATCATTGACCTTGTCTAAAAATGGTGTATCGATTGGACCAGGGTGAATGGCTGTTACTTTTACATGATATGGTGCAAGCTCCATGCGTAGTCCATTGGTAAATCCTACAATTGCATGTTTAGTAGCTGCATAAACACTTGCTTTCGGAGTGGCGACCTTGCCAGCCTGTGAACCAATAAAAATCAAATGCCCTTGATTTCGCTTCATCATCGTGGAAGCTAACCGTTTAGCAAGATAAATGGGTACACCAATATTCAATTCAATCATTTGTGCAATATCTTCATCCATTAACTTAGGAGCCTCAGCAAACTTTCCAACACCAGCTGAAAGGATGGCGACATCAATAGGAGGAAGCTGGGCACAAACAGCGTCGAGTGTATGTAAATGGGTTAAATCAGCTTGGATGACTTTGGCTCCCAAACGTTCTAAAACTTTTAATGCTACAGCATTGCGGCCTGTGGCATAAACGGTATGACCTTGGGCTACTAGCAACTCTGTTATTTTTAAGCCTACACCACTTGTGGCCCCTGTTACGAAGATCGTCTTCCTATTCATATATAGTCCTACTTTCTTTTAAATAAATAAATACCTTCTTCTGTCTTCGATGAAGTAATATAATTATTTGCCTCTAAATAATCTAAATGCCCCAACGTTTTAGACAAGGTTAATCCAAGCATATGCTGGAAGATAGCTGGATACAATCGTTTCGTCACTTGCACAACCGTTAATTGATCATCCCCTAGTAATTCACAAACTTTCATGGATTGCTGATGCTGTCTTTCTAGTCGTTTATCAATTAATATCGGAATGTCTTGTAGTTCAGCCCCATGTCCTGTATACATCATTTTGACAGGCAATTGGCGTAAGATTTCGAGGGATTCATTATATTGTAATAATGACTTTGTACGTCCCAATGAAGGATCTAATGGTGGTTCAATTAAAGGGTTTGGGGTGATTTTTTCAAGTAATAAATCTCCGCCAATCACATGATGTGTTTGTTCATCCCAAAAAATAAAATGGCTTTGTGCATGCCCTAATGTTTCAATTGCCTTTAATCCTGGATGCCCAGGTACTTCATCTCCATCGGTCAAAATTTGTGTCAATGGACGTTCTCCTACAAGCTCTAATTCACGACGTACATGCACGCTTTTAGCAATATACTCTTGTGGCACCCCATGTTCAAATAAACATGCACTGTAAAATTGCTCGTGATAACGTAAAAACTCTTCGTCATGACGAAGCCATTTATCATTATAGGCATGGCCTAAAATTTCAGCATATGGAAAAGCATCGACCCATCCCGCATGATCAGGGTGATGATGGGTGAGTACAACTTGTTCAATATCTCGCATATCATAGCCCGCAGCGCGAATCCCCCATTTCAGAGCATCATAGGCTTCTACTGTTTTTGGTCCAACATCAAAAATGCTAAGTGCATCACCTTTCACAATAAATGCATTGACATCTCCTACTTCATAGGGTGTTGGTATTTCTATTTTGTATATAGACAAAGTTGTCTCCCCCTTTTTACTCGCTAGTGAATACTGATTCATTCTATTTTACAAGTTTTTTCTGTTTTCGTCATCTTCCTGTTGACAGGTTGCTTTTCCATCACTATAATTTTGAATAATCTAATTATTAATGTGCGTTGAAGAAGCCGAGTACGTAATTGGTGAAGGTGTTAGAGAGTGTTACATTTGCTGAGAGTAACATCACCCACTCCCATTACCGAACCTATTTCTGAGCAGTTATGCAAACATAACCGTCTCCCTTGCGATAAGAGGGCTAAGAGTTGTGCCAATATTGGCAAACAAAGGTGGTACCGCGGAAACAAGAGCGTTTTCGTCCTTCTAAATAAGGACGAGAGCGCTTTTTTATTTTGAACTGGAGGTTTTATTCATGAAAAAAATTCTATTTATCGGTGCGGGCTCAATGGCAGAGGCATTGATTCAAGGGTGGATAAAGCAAAAGGTATTTTCACCACAGGAAATTTACGTCACCAATCGCTCTGATAAAGAACGTCTGCATTTCTTACAAGAAACATATGGCATCCACTGCATGTTTGATCAGGCCATTTATCGTCAGGCAGATCTAATTATTTTGGCGATGAAGCCAAAAGACGCAATTGCAGCGATGCGTGAGTTAAAACCCAAAATTACAGCACAGTCTGCGATTCTGTCGATTCTAGCGGGTATTGGCATTGGGACGATTACTGAACTTTTAGGGAGCCGTCCAGTCGCACGGGTGATGCCTAACACGTCTGCCACTATTGGTATGTCCGCAAGTGGCATTTCATTCAATAACGAAGTGTCTACTGCACAGCGTATTCTTTTTCTCCAGTTATTAGAGGCTGTTGGCTCTGTTATTGAAGTCGATGAGGATCAATTACATGCAGTCACAGCCCTTTCAGGTAGTGGCCCTGCTTATATTTATTATTTAATGGAGGCGTTCGAGCGTGTAGGGACAGAGGTAGGCCTATCTAAAGATACCGTACGATTATTGATGACACAAACACTTGCAGGTACTGCCGAAATGCTCAAGCAATCCTTAGATGAACCAGATGTTCTACGCAAAAAAGTAACAAGCCCTGGCGGGACAACAGAGGCTGGAATTCAAGCGCTAGAGCAATATCAATTTAATAAGGCGATTGAAGCTTGTATCAAAGAAGCTGTAGCACGATCTCGTTCACTTGCAAATGGATAACATTCGGTGCAAAATAGAGTTTATCACTAGGAATTAGGGGGCTTTATTTTGAGTAAATTATTCGAACCTTATCAATTACAATCCATTTCCTTAAAAAATCGTGTTGTCATGGCACCCATGTGTATGTACTCAGCTGAGGATGATGGTCTGGTCACACCTTTCCATCAAGTCCATTATGCGACAAGGGCAGCTGGGCAAGTAGGATTAATCATTTTAGAAGCTACTGGTGTTGTTCCAGAAGGTCGTATCTCCAATAAAGATTTAGGCATTTGGGATGACGCGCATATTGATGGCTTACGTCAATTAGTAGAGGGTATGAAAGCATATGGGGCTAAAACAGGCATCCAGCTTGGTCATGCTGGACGTAAAGCAACCGTAGAGGGCGAAATTTTTGCCCCATCAGCCATTGCCTTTAGTTCAGACTATCAAACACCTACAGCCATGTCTGAAGAGAACATTCAACATGTGATTGAAGCGTTCAAACTTGCTGCTATTCGTGCGGCAAAGGCAGGCTTTGATGTACTCGAAATTCATGGGGCACATGGCTATTTAATTAGTGAATTTTTATCGCCTGCTACGAACAAACGAGAAGATCAATATGGTGGCTCACAGGAAAATCGCTATCGCATATTACGCCAAATTATTGATGCCATTCGCAGTGTTTGGGATGGGCCATTATTGGTACGTGTTTCTGCAGAAGATTACGCAGAAGATGGCACTACAATGGATGACTTCATCGTCTTTAGCCGCTGGATGAAATCACAAGGAGTAGATTTAGTAGATGTATCAACAGGTGGCGTTGTCCCTGCTACTATCAATGTCTTTCCAGGATACCAAGTTTCTCATGCTGAAGCCATCAAACATGGGGCTGATATCGCTACTGGCGCAGTAGGCCTTATTACAACAGCCATTCAAGCCGAAGAAATTTTACAAAATAACCGTGCAGATTTAATTTTCTTAGCTCGTGTTTTACTCCGTGAGCCGTATTGGCCGCTCCATGCAGCTAAAGAATTAAGTGAAGAACTACAACCACCCGTACAATATGTCCGTGGTTGGTAAACTTATTTCCATAACAAAACAGCTTGTGCGTTCACAAGCTGTTTTTAATTATTTAATTAGAAAAGTGGATTTTGCTTTATTTCTTCATCAATAGCCTCTATTAATGCCGCCGCATCATCCGCAGTGATGATTTCTCCATTAACTATAGCAAAAATACCTTGCTCACAGATTTCACAATGCGATGTACACCCCGACTCCTCGATGTCAAAATCATCACGTTCTAACAAAACATCATATGCATCTGCGGCACCAAGCGATAAATTCGTCATGCAAAACTCGACTCTATTTTTTAATTTTAATGGCTGTGAATCTTTCTTCTTTTTAAAAAGAGAAAATACCATGTTTATTCCCCCTTACAAATATTTCACTCTGATCTTTCTCATTTTTGAACATCATGTGAATTATAAATAATTCCTAGTGCGTAGTAACTCTAATAGGCGATTTGAGACATTTGTCGACTCTTTATAGAACAAGTATACGGGTACATTTGGCAATGAAAAATCTTCAAATGGCACAATATTAAAACGTCTCTCCAACTGTTGAAATACGTAGCTGTAAAAGATGAAGTTTTTGTGTCCTGTTCGGAAATTACAAGTTTGAGCCGCTATAATAAAGGACTGTCACCATTTATACTCCATGCTTCATGATTACTATTTTTTCATTAAAACATATATTTAATTTACTAAATTATACAATACTATTAGACTGAAAAATAAATAGATGTGCAAAAGGAGAGATATACATGTCATATGCTACATTAAGTCGTCAATTTCGACTTTTTGCCGAACAGGAATGCGTGAACTCTAGCCCTCTGTATGAACATTTAGCTAATAAAATGGCTGCGGATGAGGAGCTATTGGAGATTGCCTCCCTGATTCCACCAAATCAACCAGCACCCAATCTATTGTTGGCAGCTGTTCAATATTTATTGATTTCCTTGAAAGATCCTTTAGCTAAGTATTACGCGTCTTTTACGGCAACTCCACATCCCATTCAAGGGGTTTACCCTGTCTTCAAAGCATTTGTGATGGATCATGCAAAACAATTAAAGTCATTATTTCAAGAAAAACTTGTCCAAACCAATGAAATTCGACGTTGTGCCTACCTCTATCCTATGATGACTGACATTTATCACAAGCACCAGCGACCATTGGCCTTCATAGAAATAGGAGCAAGTGCTGGACTTCAGCTTGGTATGGATCACTACAATTATTGCTACAATCATCAATTATCCATTAACAATACGAACAATGGAAGTATAATATCTTCAGAAAACCGAGGGGAAACACTTCCTAAGTCTGTGTCAAAGCCACCCGTTGTTTACCAAAGGATTGGCATCGATTTAAATCCCATTGATCTCCGACAAAAGAAAGAAAGTCAATGGCTGCAAGCTTTAATCTGGCCTGAACACCACGAACGTCGATTGTTGTTAAATGAAGCTCTCCCTATCTTCAGTCAATTAGAAATTCAGTTAATAAAGGGTGATGCAATCCAACTAATAATGGAGATCAGTCAAACCATTGAGGAAGAAGCCATGTTAGTCGTTTATCATACACATGTTGCCAACCAAATGTCACTCGAATCACGACATTCATTAATGGAGCAATTAAAAGAGATTAGCATGAAACGCCCACTCTACCATTGCTATAACAATTTATTTGACGTACAGCTACACCAGGATTTTCTGAATCAGGGCACCATACAATCTATTCGGACAATGGAACGTCCTGACGGCCATGGACGATGGTTTCAATGGTCAAATAGTTAAGGTGGCTACTGAAACCAAGAGATGCGTGTTTTTTTCTATGCAGTTGTGGTTATGGAGCGCCTTCAATTTAAACCTTATAAATCGATTCATCAGTAGAAAGGACGTTAAAATGCGAGGAATTAGCTTTGAAATAAAAAATGAATATGGCCGATATATATTGGATATTTTAACAAATCTAATTAGTGCGACTTGGCATTGGTCTATAGGACCTGGAGAATCTTACAAGATAGAGAATGGAACACTTGGTGCAAACCTTTTCCCCGATGATACCATTTTAAATGGCCTATCATTTTTAAACTGTATATCAGTTGATGAATACTATGTAATATTTGCTGACTTGAAAGCCTTTCCTCAACGTGAAGATGTTGTGGAAATTAAAAGCTATGAAGATTTTTTAAAAAGCTCATGTGAAATGGTACTATTAATCATTGATTCAAGCTATGTATCCCTTTTTGTCAAAGAAGAATCTATTATTGATAAGTTGTTCGAACGTGCAACAGCTTCCTATTACACAAACATTCAATTGATCACTGATGAAAATGATACACGTTCTTGTTTAACGGTATGGGGATAAAGATCATCATCTACAAAACGCTGTGGCAGCCTAGTGACACAGCGTTTCTACTACTCTTTAAAAATCGTATTCAGCATCTTTTTTCGCACGAATTTCTGCAAATGCGTCTGTTACCATTACAGTATCCTCTGCTAATCGTTCAAGACGGAAACGGACATCATCATTGACAATTTCTTTGCGTAAAAAGTCTTTTTCTTCTATAAATACATAGGTTGGCACAATATGGGCCTTCATGTAGGCAAGAATCGGCTTTAATTGCTGCTCCACCATTAAATAGTGCTTTGACGTCCCTGCGGTAACAATGACGCTGACTACTTTATCGCGAAAAGCATTGACTGGTAATAGGTCAAAGATATTTTTCAATGTTGCTGGAATAGAAGCCTGGAATGTTGGCGTCCCAATGACAATAGCATCCGCAGCCATGATCGTTTCTGTGACATATTTCGTATCGCCCTCATAGTCAAAGTAATTACGTCCATCACTAAATACTAGTTGATAGTTAGCAAGATCGAGAAGCGTCACTTCATGCTCCGGGTATTTTTTTTGGACGATCTCGGCAAATTTATGCATCGCTGTTCTTGTTTTTGAGCCAATAATGGAACCGGCAAGTGCGACAATCTTCATATGATGGTACACTCCTTATTTTGCTGTATATTTTTTCATTGCTGGGATAATATCGTTGCCGATGATTTCAATGTTTTTCATGATTTTATCGAATGGGACCCCGCCAAAATCAATTTGTGCCATAAAACGCTGCATCCCATATAATTCATATTGATAGAGTAATTTCTCAATAATTTGTTCTTTACTACCGACCATTAAGGCATCTCGTGTATCTGTAGCTTGAGCAAATTGTTGTTTAGGATAGCCTCCCCCACGAATCGCTTGGAAACCACCGTTTAAATGTGGATACATCCCTTGTAATGCCTCTTTTGTTGTATCTGCTACATAAAACAGGCTTGTTGTGGCAACTGGCAATTCATTTGGAACAAAACCTTGTCGCTCTGCCGCTTCTCGATAAGCATCAACAGATGGCTTAAAGTTTACAGCGGGCCCACCTAGAGTCGTTAACATCATGGGAATTCCCATATACCCTGCTTTTATCGCACTCGCTGGCGGCCCACCAACTGCACGCCAAATCGGTAAAGAGCCGTTTTTTGGCTGCGGTAATATTTGAGCATTATGAAGTGGGGCACGGAATTGGCCTTCCCATGTCACAAGCTCTTCATCATTGATTTTCATAAGTAGCTCTAATTTTTCTTCAAAAAGTTCTTCATAATCCTGTAAATCTACACCAAGCAAATGGTATGCTCCTACTCGTGATCCGCGTCCCGCCACAATTTCGGCACGACCATTTGATAATAAATCAATGGTTGCAAAATCCTCATAAACACGCACAGGATCTGAAACACTTAACACAGTGGCAGAGCTGGATAGTTTAATTTTAGAAGTTGCTTGCGCGATAGCCCCCAACACAACAGTATGTGCCTGTGTTGTAAAATAAGATTGATGACTTTCACCAACTCCAAATACATCAATGCCTGCTTGCTCCGCTAATTGGCTAGCTTCAACCAGCTCTTTTAGTCGTTGCTGCGCAGAAATTCGTTCTCCTGTTAATGGGTTGGGAATATGGTCTCCTAAAGAATACAGCCCAAATTCAAGTCCTTGTGATTGATCAATACGATATTTTTCCATTATGAATTACCTCTCCTTATTCAAGCGGCTCTAAAATCGCTTCAATTTCTGCTCGTTTTTCTTCTAAAAATGGTGGAAGATCTAGCTCTTTTCCTAGTTCATCTACCGAGGAATCTACCGTAAACCCTGGGCCATCTGTCGCCATTTCAAATAGAATTCCGTTACGATCTCTAAAATAAAGACTTTGGAAATAATAACGATCGACAACACCTGTGCTAGTTAAACCTAGCTCTTTAATTTTTGTATCCCATTCTAGTAGCTCATCGACCGTTGCTACACGTATAGCAAGATGGTGGATACTTCCTTTACCTGGTTTTTCACTTGGTCCTTCTAATTCTTTGACAAGAATCTCTCCAAGCACTTCCCCCTCTATCGATTGCAGAACTGCCTCTTGGTCATTTTCTGCAACAACGGTATAGTGAAATAAATCTTGTAGTAAATTCACTGTCCGTTGTAGATAACGCACCGTCATTTCAACTGTACCCATCCCTAAAATGCGATGCTCTTCAGGGATTTCATTGCCACCCCATGGTTGCCATTGCGCTGGTGTTTCTTGACCATGATGGTTTAATAACACCATTCTCAACCCTTCATGATCCTCAAAAAATAAGGCGTCTTTCCCCGCATATGTGGAGATGTCACTATGTTCTACCTTTAGCTCTTGGAAACGAAATTTCCAATAAAGTAAACTCTCATAGCTTGGTACAAGTAAACCAATACGTGTTATCGCATTGGTTCCTCGCACAGTACGTCCCGCAACAGGCATCTCAAAAAATGTTAATTCTGTACCCACCGACCCTGTTAAGTCCCCATAAAATAAGTGATACATGGATGGGGAGTCTTGATTCACGGTTTTCTTTACACGTCGTAACCCTAAAATTTTAGTATAAAAATGATTATTTTGTTTGCCATTTTTCGTTAGCATCGAAATATGATGATGTCCACTTAATTTGTTCATTGTATGCTCCTCCTCGAAATCACTTGATTAAGCAAGTGATAGGGTAAAAAAAATTACGCTAGTGGTAATTTTTTTTCCTGACTATGCTTTTCCAGCTTTGTCATCAATTTATATAAAGTTTTCATTTCTTCATCTGTTAATACATCTTCAAAAAATGAGGATTGGAAGTGAAGCTGACTAGGTGTTGCTGCATCAATCATTTGCTCCCCTTTTGCCGTCAACGAAATCGTTTTCGTCTTCCAATTTTGCTTACGCTCAATCAGTCCCTCTTTTTCAAGCCTTGCCAGCATGCGAGACATTCCACCTTGTGTGACCGTTACTTTTTCTGCTAGTTGACATTGTGTAATAGGTGCATAGGTTTTTATTTGGATTAGCACATCAAATTGTGCGGTGGTTAGATCAAAACGTTTTAAAAATTCATTGGATAATTGATTACTTTGGGCTGTAAAGCGCATCATGCGAATCCAGGTTAAAGTACCTAATGTATGATTTTTCACGACTTTATCCTCCCTTCTGTTATCACTTTACCACTCAAGTGATAAAGAAGCAAGAGAAATATCTCGAATTTGAGATATTAAATACATAGGGAATATCATCCCTATATAATGCCATGTGTGGTAATAGGGTATAAGTTGCCTTTAAAGGCAAATGATATTCTCCCCGTTTCTTCGGATACGACCATAACGAGTGCATCACTTACCTCACTTAATCCCAATGCAGCACGATGTCTTGTGCCTAATTTCCTTTCCCCTGTATAACGCTCTGACAGTGGTAATACATTTGCCGCCGATTCAATTTGATTATGGTTGACTAATACTGCGCCATCATGAAGAGGATTGCCTGGGAAAAAAATTGATTCTACTAACGAATGGGTTAAGTCAGCACCTATATGAATACCAGGCTGGACTAGCTTCTCCAAAGCGTCTTCTCGCTGGATCACGATTAAACCACCGTGTCTTCTCAGTGACATATTTTGTACACTATGCGACAGTTCAGGATACTTTTCTGTAAACGGGGAAAGATAACAATTTAAATAAAACGTGGCTGCTTTCATTTCAATTGCCACAAATCTTTCTTTAATTTTTTCAAAATTGCCAAGGAGACAATTTGTTTCTGTATCCATCTGTTGAACACTTTGCTGTAATGACATAATCACGTGGAGAAGCTCATCTTTTAATGTTTCTTTCATTGGTGAAAAATCACAATTTATTGGATTCACAAAAGGCACCTCTCTTTTTATAAAAGCTTTCCTCTCTTAGTTTCCCTGGAAAAGCTATTTTTATGCGTCACTGAAAGCTAGTGCTATGAAACGTTCTTGTTTTCTAATAAGAAAGACAAGACAAACTCCTATGATACTAACAAAAATACAGATGATTTTCTTCTCCTTGTCAAAAAAAACGCATTACCTGTAGACCTAATTTTCTACAAGTAACACGCATAAGCTCTTACATATGTCCAGCCCTAATCTTTCTCACAATACTAAAAGTCGTATATGTAGCAGCTGGTGCTAAAACGACAATAAAAATGATCCAGACTGTTAGATTATTTGTTGCTTTTAACGTTTCATAATTTGTTATGACAAACATGATGAGACCGAATAGTAATAAATAGCTCAGCACATTTGGAAAGATCACGATTAGTCGTAATAGTGCTGGCGGCATCTTTTGCTGATTCATTTTAACCACACCCCTTTTTTCAATTATACGGGAAATAAGTGATTGATCGTACTATATTTTTCCTTTTAGACGCTATAAATATATAGCATCAATACAAAAAACATCTATTAGCTGTCATTCCAATTAATAGATGTTTTTCAGTATTAAAGTAATGTATTGTTTTGCCAAGTATAAATAGCTTGATCGGCAGTTAGAAATGTTTGCGGGAAAGTTTCCTGAGCCTCTGCCAAAAATGGAGGTAAATCTTGTGGAAGAAAACGAGCACTTAAATGATTTAATAGTAAATATTGTGCTCCTGCTTGCTGTGCAACCTTGGCTGCCTCCACATTAGTTGCATGACCATAATTGGCTGCTAAATCCGTTGTTGTGCCGTCAAAGGTTGCTTCATGTACAATGATATCAGCGCCCATTGATAGCTGAACAGCCTCCTCACAATATTTCGTGTCGCCTAAAATAGTTAGTGTAAAGCCTTTTTTGGCTGATGCTACAACATCTTTCGCTTGAATGACATCACCATTTTCAAGTACGATATCATGCCCTCTTTTTAATTGTCCTAAAAGAGGACCCTTGGGAACACCTAAATCCTTGGCTTTTTCAATTAATAATTCACCAGGTAAATCCTTTTGTTCAATACGATATCCATAGCATGGAACAACATGACGCAATTCCTTGGCATAAACCGTAAAACAGGCATCCTCGTATACAATCCCTTCCTGAACCTCTACAAAGTGCAAGGGATATGTTAAATGAGTCTTTGATAAAGCAAAAGTTTGTTCAATCCATTGCTGTAAGCCGACTGGACCAAAAATCGTTAGAGGTTCATCTCCTCCTTGAAATGAACGAGAGCTTAAAAAGCCCGGCAATCCGAAAATATGATCACCATGAAGATGCGTTATAAAAATTTTGGATACCTTCCGGGGCTTTAGCGAGGTGTGTAAAATTTGATGTTGAGTCGCCTCTCCACAATCAAAAAGCCACATTTCGCTTATTTCGTCTAATAGCTTCACCATCAGGGCACTCGTATTTCGTTCTTTGGAAGGCATGCCTGCGCCTGTTCCTAAAAAATGTAGCTGCACAAATGCCACCTCAATTCATGTTTTATCGTTTTATTGTACCTTATTGAGTCTCATAAGAAAAACCTTTGGTAAAAGCTTTATCCAAAGGTTTTGTCGTTTATTTTGGTTGCCAAGAAACAAGAGCTGCATGAAAATCATGACGATAGTAATAGCGTCCATCTTTTTCTTCAATAAAAGGCTCCAGAGATTCCTCAATATGTGCTTGTAGGACATCTGTATTTAATATTTTTTTACTTTGTGCCGTCACTAGCTGCTCATAGCTTTCATAAGTATATACGCGTTCTAAAGGGATGATTTGGCAATCAGCGTAAATATCCATTTCGTACAGTAGATTTAAAAACTCAATATAATCTCTTCGAGGGAATTTAATTGTATAGCCATACTTTTCATATAGTCGTTCATAGTGTGGCTGAATAGGCCCTGTCGTCATCCCTATGATGGCACGTTTCGTCGCCAGTCGATTCATATGCCCTAAAGCAGCTTTAATTTCATACATACGGTAAAAACAATTCACGCCTAAGACGATATCATGGGGCTCTATATCATCTTTTTCTAAACGTTCCCATTTTGCATGTACATATGAAACGTGCTTCTGATGAGGCATGCACTGCTGTAAATACTGTAGCATACTTTCAGAGCTATCCACACATGTGAGCTTGTCTACTCTATCTGCTAAAGGAAACGTGTAATTGCCCCAGCCAGGACCAATTTCTAATACAGAATGTTGGGGGTCAATACTTTTTTGAAGCTCCTGAAAAATACGAGCAGCATATGGATCCGTTTGCCCCATATTTTTCCGTGCCACAGATTGAGCCCAAAATTGCTCCTCTAGCTGATCATTCACCATACGCTCAGGCATATGCCCTTGCCAGTCTTTCATACCTTCTTGCCATAATGCTTCAAAATTAATGGCTAATGGTCCTTTTCTTGTCATACAGATACCTCTATAGATAATAATTCATATATTTTTTTCATATCAAGATTTGCTCGTACATGACTAGCTAACATGTTATAGGCATCTTCTCTTCGTTCAGCATCACTTTTTACTTCACGTGGTAAAGCAGCTAAACCTTTTTTCATACGGATGTCATTGATAAGCTGACGAGTATAGGTACGATTATGAAATAAACCATGGAAATACGTACCAATTACATGTTCGTCTTGACTAACAGCCCCATCTTCACGACCATCTTCAAGCAGTAAAAACGGTGTAACTTCTTCACGTAAAATTTTTGTTCGCCCTAGATGAATTTCATAGCCTGTCAAAGTATCCTGTCCTCTTGTGCCAGTCATTTGAACCGTTTTTTTATTGCCTACGAAAATAGTTTCCATCGGCAATAAGCCAAGACCATCAGCAGATTCACCATTTCCCTCCACTGCATCTGGATCTAATAGCGTCTCACCAAGCATTTGAAAACCACCACATATTCCAATAATTTTGGTGCCATGCTCCCTTAATCGGGCAATGGCTTGATCGAAGCCTTGAGCCTTTAACCAGGCTAAATCATCGATGGTACTTTTCGTTCCTGGGAGTATCAGCAAATCTGGCGTACCGAGTTCATGAACTTTTCCAATTAATCGAACTCCCACTTCAGGCTCATCAAAAAATGGATCAACATCTGTGAAGTTTGAAATACGGGGTAAACGAATCATCGCCACATCGACAGCAAATTCCCCTGGTTTTGGCTTTTTAAAGCGTAATGATGATAAAGCGAGCGAGTCCTCCGCTTCAATATTGACCTCTAAATAAGGCACAACACCTAGTACGGGAATGCCTGTTTCTTGCTCCACCCATGCCAAACCATCATCCAATAATTCACGCATGCCTCTAAATTTATTGATGATTAACCCTTTCACTCGTGCTCGCTCCGCTTCATCTAGCAATGCCAGTGTACCAACAATCGAGGCAAAAACCCCACCACGATCAATGTCGGCAACAAGGACAACCGCTGCATCTGCTAAATGAGCCATTCGCATATTAGCAATATCACGATCCTTTAAGTTAATCTCTGCTGGGCTTCCTGCCCCCTCTAAGACAATGACATCATATGTATTTTGAAGCGAACGAACTGATTTTTCCACAATGGGCATGGCTTCCTGTACAAAATTATTGCGATATGTTTTGGCATCCATATTTAAAAAATGCTTCCCGTGGACAATGACCTCAGACATCATATCTTGCTTTGGTTTCAGCAAAATAGGGTTCATATCAGTCGTCGCAACAACACGGGCAGCTTCAGCCTGTACTCCTTGTGCTCGACCAATTTCTCCGCCATCTTTTGTTACAAATGAATTAAGCGCCATATTTTGCGATTTAAAGGGGACAACTTTAAAGCCATCATCTGAAAATATACGACACAACGCCGTACAAATCATACTTTTTCCAACATCGGAAGCTGTTCCTTGAATCATGATTGATTTTGCTGGCATAATCAATTATCCTCCGTCATTATAGGTGTCACGCTGTTCCACGAGACACAGATATTTGCCTTTCTTTCGTTAGGTTTTCTCTCCTATCCATCATGCGTTACCTAGCTCAGGAGTAAATCCTCGATCCTAAAGGTAAAGGTATATTAAAATTCAAGCCCCTTCACAGCTGGAATACCTTCATCATAATAATGCTTAGTAGCATCAATCGTAGAAACTAAATCCGCCATTGCTAGCAACGCGGGGTTGGCACTGCGTCCAGTCACCACTAGATGCATGGTCGAAGGACGTTGCTGAATTGCTTCTATGACTTCTGCCAGTGGTAGAACATCATCAATTGGAAACTTACTTATAGCCAATGCATTATTTAGCTCATCTAGCACTAATAAATCAATGCTGTCATCTTGTAGAGCTGCCTTCGTTTTTTTCCAAGCCTTTGCTAAGGCTACACGATGCTCCTCAGGTGTTTTGGTCCAAGTGAAGCCAATACCCATTTGTTCCATTTCCACACCAAGCTTACGCAGGGCAATTTGCTCTCCATACGTACGCTCAGGTGATTTAATAAATTGCATATAGCGCACATTTAACCCACGACCGATCGCACGTAATGTAACACCTAGGGATGCTGTCGTTTTGCCCTTTCCTTCGCCTGTATACACTAAAAACAAGCCTTTTCTTGCCATGCTGTTAGCCTCCTTATAGCCAAGTTGTCTTTTCTTCAAATGGCGTACGCTTCTTGTCGGTGAACTCCTGCACTTGTGGGTAGCCAATAAAAATTGTCCCTACCACTTTCTGTGCTTCACTTGCACCGATAAACGAATGCATGCGTGAATCATGTACAAGACCAACACCACGTGTACGCCAAACAAAGCCAAGACCTAGCTCCTCTGCTGTTAACCACATTGACATAATGGCGCTACATACAGCAAAAACGTTGTCCTCTGTCGCATCGGTATCCCCTTCCACCACATCTGCTGTTACAACAATAGCGACGGGGGTTGTTTGTACAACCTTTAATGAGCTTTCCACTAAATTCGGCTTTGTCGGAAAGCGTTCTTGTAAATAAGCGCTTGCCATTTCCTCATAACGATCCATAGCTTCACCTTGAATGATGTAGAAATGCCAAGGCTCTCTCATTCTGTCATTAGGGGCAAATGTAGCAGCCTCTAAGATTTGCTCAATTTTCTCTTTTTCTACTGGTTGTGCTGTGTAATTTCGAATAGCTCGACGCTTTTTTAGTGCTTCGATGACTGTCATGTTGCTTCCTCCTTCTGCTCTCTTATGAGATGATTATGAAAAAGCAAGTCCCTGCTCTTCAAACCATTGTATTTTTTCACGTACATTGACGACATCGCCAACTACAATCATGGAAGGATTATGATACCCTTCACGTTCAATAATGTTCGCAATTTCATCTAGTTGCCCTGTTATCGTTCGTTGTTGAGCAGTTGTTCCCCATTCAATAACCGCTACTGGCGTTGTGGCTTTACGCCCATTCTCGATTAATTTTCGAGCTATATAGGCAATATTGCCAACGCTCATATAAAAAGCGACAGTATCAATGCCCGTTGCTAATGCTGGCCAATTCAAAAAATCCTGTCCTTTTTCTTCTCGGCCATGTCCAGTCACGAGGGCAAAGCTTGTGGCAAAGTCTCTATGTGTCACAGGAATCCCAGCATAAGCTGGAGCCGCAATACCTGCAGTTATACCCGGCACAATTTCATAGGAAATGCCATGATTTTTTAAGATTTCAGCCTCTTCTGCACCACGACCAAAGACGAATGGATCGCCACCTTTAAGACGTGTGACAATTTTTCCCTGCTGCGCCTTCTCCACAAGTAATGCATTAATTTCATCTTGAATTAGGTGGTGCTTTCCTGGTAATTTCCCACAATAAACGAGTTCCGCATCCTTTTTCGCGAAGTCTAGCAATGCTGGATTCACAAGACGGTCATATGCAATAATATCAGCCTTTTGAATACATTCCAGACCATAAACCGTAATGAGCTTTGGATCTCCAGGTCCTGCGCCAACGATATAAACTATTCCATCCTTCATTGCTTTGCTCCCATCAATAGTTGTTGTAAATAAGCTTCACGTCTATCCATCTCACCTTGACGTGTCCATTCTAGGATGTTTGGCTCTAGCAAGGCCTGTAATGCCTCACGTCTTTGTGGGCCTTTATCAAACTTGGCAACAATCATTAAACGAGCTTGCTGCAAAAAGCATACGTAATCTTCATAGGCATCATCAAATTGATCCTCTAAATCTGCTTTAATTTTTCGTGCTAGCCCAGGACTTGCTCCCGATGTCGAGACAGTTAACACTAAAGGACCACGACGAACTGTCGCGGGAGTAATAAAATCACTTTCACTTTGTCTATCTGTTCGATTCATTAATTGCCAATGCTGTGCCGCCTCTTGCACGGCTTCGTTAACAGTCGTCACATTTGTGGCAGCAATAATAAGGATTGCATCATCCAAATCACGTGGTTCAAACTCTTTTCGTTTCCAAGTAATTTGCCCCCATTCGACTAGTGGCTGTAAATCTTCATGTAAGGTCGGACTAACGATGACGATATTCGCCTTCGCTGGTAAAAGGGATGCCACTTTTTGTGTGGCTACGTGACCACCGCCTACGATTACAACTGTTTTATATTCTAGATTAATATGAATAGGAAAATAATTAGTCATCATTCTTCACCTTCTTGCAAGCTGTTAACCAATTGTCAACTAGCTTTGGGTTTGATACAAAATGAAAATGCGTATAACCAGCCACCAAATTCCCTACTTGATAGCCTTCTTGTTTTTTGCCAAAGCGACCAATCGTTTCGTAGGCCGGTGTGTGATGGGAGCCATTATATTTGGAATAGTGGAATTCATGTCCCTTTGCCTGTTCCTCTGAACCGATTAAGAAATTACCTGCTGTACCAAAAATTTCACGATAGCCAAGTGCTGCTAGCTTTGTTTGCATAGCTACCTCCCCTGGGATTACACCTATCATGTCATAACGCTCTCCATGGCTATCTGTAATAGCTTCTGTTAAATACATGAAGCCCCCACATTCAGCCAATGTCGGTAGACCTTTGTTTATGGCTGCACGTATAGATTGTTTGGCAATCGTATTTGCAGCAAGTGTCTGTGCAAACTCTTCAGGAAAGCCACCCCCTATATATAAGCCATCAGCCTCACTTGGTACTGGCTCATTGGCAAGTGGTGAGAAAAATTGTAATGTCGCACCTTTCGCCCGTAATAACGCCAAATTTTCTTCATAATAAAAATTAAATGCCGCATCTTTTGCTACAGCGAGACAAATATTTTGTGTAGGCTCCTCTGTAAATAATTTGCCTGATTCCTGAAGTACAGGGGCCTTAGTGATACGGAGTAATTGCTCTAAGTCAATGGTCTTGGCCATTAGTTCTCCTAGCTTGTCAAAAAATGAATGCAGCTCTCCTCTTTCAATAGCAGGGACTAGTCCTAAATGACGACTTGGAATATCAATCCCTTCCTCGCGCTTTAAGTAGCCGATTACAGGAATACCACATTCTTGTTCAATAGCAGCCTTAGCAATTTCATAATGACCCACACTACCCACCTGATTGGCTATCACACCAACGATATTTGGTTTATCTGATAATAATTGAAATCCTTTGACAACTGCCGCAACACTTCTAGCCATACTTGCACAATTAACGATTAAAATAACAGGACTCTCTGTCACTACACTGATATCTGCGGCAGAGCCAGCATCTGATAATGGACTTTTGCCATCATAAAAGCCCATCACCCCCTCAATAATAGATACATCCGCATCCTCACTAGCGCGTGCTACAATATCACATACTGCTTCATGCGAGAACATCCAACTATCAATATTGCGTGATATTCTACCTGTTACGGCCGTATGATAGGTTGGATCGATATAATCAGGTCCGCATTTAAAGCCCTGCACGACTTTCCCTTTATTTTGTAAAGCCTTCATCAGTCCAATGGTAAAAGTAGTTTTGCCTACCCCACTGCCTGTCCCGGCTAATACAAAGCGATTGGTTTGCATGGACTTCCTCCTTAAAATTGGTATCTAGCAACTGAAATCGTAGCATTACCTGATTTTTTCTTTTCTAAGATAAGTGATTTGGCCTGAGCATAACGCATTGCCGCAGGTTCACTGACACCGTATGCCCCTGTATATTTAAAGACTGTTTCCGAAGGTGATGGAAACTCAATTTCATTTAATTCTGATGGTGAATAGGTAACGAACTCCCAATCATATTTTTTTGTAATATCGAGGAAGCATTGCTCATCTTTCTTCAAATCAATTGTACAAAGTGCCTTCACACTTTTTTTCGAAAGATTAAGCTCTGCCAGGGTTTCATCAATGACTTGTTCAATCTCCTCAATAGATGTACCACGATTACAGCCCATGCCTAAGACAATTGATTTTGGTCGATAAATGACACCATTTTCAAGCAAAACTTCTTCTTCTCGTTCGATTATACGGTCCGTTATTAACAATGTTGCATGAGGCTTAGCCTCTATGGCCGTCTGTGTAGATGGATAAATTTTAATTTGCTCTGGCATTGGTGTATCACGCATCCACCAATCCCGTTCACCAGTTTCCTGTACAATAGCCACATGTTCCTCATTGACGACAGAAGCACTGACAGGCGTTAATTTATCGGCACTATCCCAAACCCAGCCAAAGCGTGCACCAAATAAATCGACAGGAATAGTCTTTTGCACATCGGAAGCTGTTGTAATAATAGGGTTGGCACCAAGAGCTGCCGCTACCTCATGCGTTAGTTCATTGGCACCTCCAAGATGTCCTGACAAGACACTTATTACGTTTTCGCCTCGATCATCAATAACTACAACACCTGGATCAGTCTTTTTATCCTTTAAAATGGGGGCAATCATTCGTACAACTGCTCCTAAAGAAATAATTAAAATCAAACCTTTGTATTGTTTAAATAGAGTCGGCAAAAGCAAACGCACTGTTCCGGTAAACAGTTGAATATGCTTTTCCTCCTCATCACCCTGTTCAAATTTACTCATATAATACAAATCACTTGCTGCAAACGTTTGTTGGAGTCGTCGTCCTATTTGAACACCGTGCTTTGTAATCGCTACAACAGCATATGGATTGCGCTGATCAACTTCTGGTAATATCCCCTCTTGTAACTCAATCACTTGTCTTCACACCTTTTCTAAAGCCGTGTGTAAAGGTTGCATCATATAATTTCGAGCGATATTGATCCTTATCATGAATATTAGGATCTAGCGCCCAGCCTGCTAGAATCATCGCATGCTTACGAATTCCATTCACACGCATCGCTTCATCTAATTCGATTAATGTTGTACGAACAATTTTTTGATCTGGCCAAGAAGCACGTTGAATAACTGCTACGGGTGTGTCATCAGCCCAACCAGCACTTTGAAGTTCTTTGACAATTTTCTTTGTGAGCGTCGCACTTAAGAATAGAGCAATTGTACAATGATGGCTTGCTAAATCACGTAATTTTTCAAATTCGGGTACAGGGGTACGCCCTTCAGCACGAGTTAAAATTAAAGTTTGTGTTAAATCAGGAATCGTTAGCTCAGCCCCAATTGCCGCTGCTGATGCAAAAACAGAGCTAACCCCTGGAATAACTTCGTAGCCAATGCCTTGCTTTTTTAAGAGTGCTACTTGTTCCATAATCGCTCCATACATAGCCGGATCACCTGTATGCATGCGAGCTACTATTTTCCCCGCATGGACCCGATCAGCCATCACAGCGACCATTTCCTCTAAATGCATTCCAGCTGTTCGAATAATTTCCGCATCTGGTCTAGCTTTCGCAATGAGATCTTCACTCACTAATGAATCTGTATACATCACTACATCTGCTGTCTGTAACATATGTAAGCCTTTTACTGTAATTAAATCTGGATCACCAGGACCAGCGCCGACTATATAGATTTTTTTCATTATTTACGCACCACCATTAATGTTAAATATTCTAAATCGACACCATCCAACTCGCGTACATCCCAAATGACTTCTTCGTCAGATGTTACCTTTGTCACAACAGATGCTTGATCCAGTAAATCTAAATCACGTAGTACCTGTAGCATTAAATCAATTACTTTTGCTACTTTAATAAAGACTACAGCATCATGACTTTCAATCGCTTCTCGCATTGCCGCATAATCATCATAGGCAGGAATGATCGCCACACGATCATCACCATCAGCTAATGCAATGCCCAGGCGAGAAGCGGAGCCATTAAATGAAGATATCCCCGGAACCGTACGAATTTCTACATCTGGATGCATGTCCTGCATTAACTTCATCATATGGATAAACGTACTATATAATAACGGATCACCTTCTGTAACGAAGGCCACATCCTTGCCCTCCTGTAATTTTTCATATACAAGCTCGACTGACTTTGTCCATTCACGCTCAAGGACAGCTTCATCCTTCGTCATAGGAAATACAAGACCAAGCATATCTTTTTCCTCTGGATTAATATAAACGTCTACAATACGATGGGCATAGCTCTTACTGCCTCTCAGCTTTTTGGGATAAGCAATAACAGGTGACTCTTGAATCACACGAAACGCCTTCACTGTAATTAATTCTGGATCGCCAGGACCAACGCCCAAGCCATATAAAACACCTAAATTAGTCATGATTTTCTTCCTTTCGATAAGCCGAAATAATATATATTGGATTTAATGGCACAAAGCGTGTCATATCTAAAATCGGTTTGCTACGCGCAAGCTGTGCCTGTAAAATATCAACCGCAAAATCACAAGCCTTAAACGCTTCCACTGCTTTATATAAATTTTCAATTGTCGCTGCATTTAAAACAATGCGACCATTTGGTTTTAAGCGGTTACAGCACAATTGTAGTAATTCGACCATTTCACCACCAGTCCCACCGATAAAAATGGCATCAGGGTCTGGGAAATATTCGAGTCCCTCTGGAGCTTTACTATGAATGGCTGTTAGATCCACACGGAATTTTTGCTGATTGTGTAGACAGTTTTCTAAATCAGGTGCATTTTTTTCAACGGCGTATACTTGCCCCTCAGGTGCAAGCTTACCTGCTTCAATGGCCATAGATCCTGTACATGTGCCAATATCCCAAATAACACTATCCTTTTGAAGTTGCATCGCCTGTAAGCTTAAAACACGAATTTCCTTTTTGGTAATGAGTCCTTTATCTGGCTTTCGTTGAGAAAATTCTTCATCATCAATACCGAGCTTGTAGCGTTTTGGTTCAAAGGTTTGTTGTAAAATAACTACGTTGAGAGGGGAAAAATGTGTGGTCTCCATTTCATCTAACGAATACCAACCATATTTTTCACCTTCACCCTGTAGATTTTCGGCTACAAATGCTCGATATTCGGTCATTCCAAAATGCTTTAAATAACGTGCGAGCGCATTTGGGCTATTTTCAGCATCTGTTAATAGAGCTATTTTCTTGTTCCCATCGATGCGCTGTGCCAAACCTTTCATAGGTCGTCCATGAATACTTGTGACATAAGCATCCTGCCAGCTTTCTCCCATTTTCGCGAAGGCTAGTTGTATGGAGCTCATGTATGGATAAACCTCCAAATCTAGCTTTTTCGCTAAATAGCCGCCAACGCCGTAAAATAATGGATCTCCTGATGCGAGAATAATCGTATCTCTTGTTTCCTCTGACAATCTCTCAACAAGTGCTGAAAGACCTCCTTTGATCTTGATTTTTTCCCCTGTAAAATGTGGAAAAAAATCAAGCACGCGCTCACCACCGACAAGTACCTCACAGTCTTCAATCCACTGGTGGTATTGTGGTAATAAGCTTGCTAATCCGTTATCCCCGATTCCAATTAATTTCATCGATCGATGCAATGTCATCAGCCCTTCCTAATAATTGTCCCTGCATCGAATAAATCGATGTGGAAAGCGTTAAACCGCCCTTTATATGATGAATGGAGGAATAGCAGCAGGCCTCACACAAACGATGGAAAAATGATTCATATCCTTTTTCCATCATAATTTCACCTACTTGCGACGCTGTGTTGGCCTCTCGTATTTCGGCTATTATGTCTGCATCTGCCCCTACATCTTCGGCAAGTTGTGCTAAAAAGTTAAAATCAATCGGAGCACTTTTGGAATGCACCATCATTACCCCTTGTGCCACCTTTGAAAATTTCCCCATCATCCCAACAAGGGACACTTGTTTAATACCGAGTCGCTTACAATGCTTTAAAGTAAAGCCAACAAAATCACCCATTTCCACAAAAGCTTCTTCAGGTAAATGGGGGTATTGTTTCATCGCAAATTTTTCACTGCGACCACCTGTTGTCACTACTAAATGCTCACAGCCAGCCTCTTTAGCGACGCTAATGGCCTGTACAATACTAGCCATATACGCAGAACTTGAAAAAGGCACGACGGTTCCCCTTGTGCCTAAAATAGAGATGCCTCCAAGTATACCAAGACGACCATTTAACGTTTTTTTTGCAATCTCCTCGCCCCTAGGTACGGAAATCACTACGTTAACCCCTCGCGTAATTTGAAATTCATCCAATACACCTTGAACAGTGCTGTGAATCATTTTCCGTGGGACAGGATTAATGGCCGCCTCTCCAACAGGCACTGGTAAGCCGGGCTTTGTGACACGCCCGACTCCAATCCCTCCATCTAAATGAATACCAGGTATCTCTGCCCAGCTCACAGTACCGACGATGAGTGCCTGATGTGTGGCATCTGGGTCATCACCAGCATCTTTAATCGTTTCACAGCTGACGGCATTGTTTTCAAATAGGCATTTTTCAATAGTAAAGGTCGCATCCCTACCTATTGGCAAATGAATCGTGCTTGTTTCTTGCTCTTCATTTGTAATAAGGGCAAGTAAAGCTGCCTTTGTTACTGCAGTTGCACAGGCTCCTGTTGTATAACCGTGACGCATGTCCTTAGGATCCTTTTTTGGCTTCCGCTCCATTATTTTTTCGCCTGTTCATCCGCTAAAAGTGAAATGGCATTTAATGCGGCAACCGTCACTGTACTACCGCCTTTACGACCAACATTTGTAATGTACGGAATACCTTCAAGTTTTAGCAGCTCCTCTTTCGATTCAGCCGCAGACACGAAACCTACAGGCATACCAATAATTAAATCTGGTTTTGCTAAGCCTTCCTTAATTAAACGAATCAATTCTAGTAATGCAGTTGGGGCATTACCAATAGCATAAATACCGCCTTCATGTAATTTTGAGGCTTTTTGCATCGATATAATGGCACGCGTTGTATTTTGCTTTTTCGCTTCTACAGATACATCCTCATCCGCAATATAGCAATGTAAATCGCCACCATGTTTTTGGAAACGTTTTTTACCAGAACCACTTTCAATCATTTGCACATCCGCAATTACATGACGCCCTGCCAGAATAGACTTAACACCTGCTTCAAGTGCTCCTGGTGTAATAATAACGCTACGACCTAGCTCAAAGTCAGCAGATGCATGGATAATACGGCGCACAACCTTCCATTCATCCTCTGAAAAGTTATGCTCCCCCATTTCTTCTGCGATAATTGAGAAACTGTAATCGTAAATTTTATCTGGGTCTACTGTTAATGGTTTGAAATCAGTTTTAAAATCCATTGTTATTGCCTCCTAAAGTGTATGTTTTACAGCCTGTAACACTTCTTCAAAAGTGGAATATTGTTGGCCATATTTAATATTGGGTCTTGCAATAAGAATTGTTTCTATAGAACAGGCAAGGGCTGCCTCTAGCTTCTCGTCTACCGAGCCCACTTTGCCGCTTTCTTTAGTGATCATTAAGGTCACTCCATATTGACGGAATAATGCTTCATTTAATTCCTTTGAAAATGGGCCTTGAATGGCTACAATATCTCGCTGTGCGACACCGAGCGCCTCACATTTTTCCATATTGTCAAGTCGTGGGAGCATACGAGCAATGACTCTTGTGTTTTCTAAGCCTTGTAAAACTTTCGTAAATGTAGCAAGCGTTTTACTGCCTGTTGTCAGCATAATGACACCACGCTTTTCAGCTGCTAACTGAGCCGCCTCTTCATAATCCTTTACAACTGTAATAAGTGGGTGAGCATAATGCTCATGGGCACGTTCATAGCGGATATATGGTACTTGCGCTTTTTCAGCTGCTGCCATAGCATTTTTCGATGCCTCTTCAGCAAATGGATGAGAGGCATCTACGACCAATTGAAAGCCTTGTTCCATTATAATAGTCGCCATTTCTTCCGCTGTTAGTCTCCCTATTAAGGAAGGCAAGCCAACGTCAGCAAGACTAGAGGCTGCCGATTCCGTCACAACAGTGGCAGTTACAGCATGACCTGTACTTTGCAATTCAAGGCCCAGATTTCTTGCATCACTCGTCCCTGCTAACATGAAAATCATTTAACGGGCTCCTTTTCATGATGATGATGGTCATGGTCATGGTGGTGGTCATGTCCATGATCGTGATGATGATGGTGATGATGATGGTCATGTCCATGATCGTGATCATGATGGTGATGATGATGTGCATGTCCATGAATAGCAGCGTAAGCACGATAATCTTCAAGATCTTGCATACCTGTAGATGTACCATTCATCGCTTGCTCAATACGCTCTAATAAAACATTTTGTAAACGTTCGTGGTAGCCAAAGTAGTTGGCAATTTGAATTTCACATGCAGGAAATTGCTCATTGAATTTCTCACACATAACATGCATACGCTCCATTAAAATACCAGTGAATAAAAAGTAAGGAAGCATGATTATTTTCTTAGCACCTAGTTTGACGCAGCGTTCAATGCCTTCTTCAACACGTGGGTCCGTTACACCCATAAAGGCACTTTCTACGTATTTAACAGGTAGTTTTTCCCATAGCAATCGTGTGATTTTATAAAAGTCCCCATTTGCATAAGGATCACTGCCACCTCGAGCAATTAATAAAACGGCTGTATCTTCCTGTTCTTGTTCTGTATTAAATCCAATTTCAACTAAACGATCTTGTAATATCGCAAATATTTCTTCATGAATGCCAATTGTTTGACCATATGTGAATGTGATATTCGGATAATGCTCACGGGCATGCTCGATTTCTGCTGGGATATGTAGCTTGGAATGACCTGCATGAAGTAATATAATCGGGATTACATGTACCTCTGTAGCACCCTTTTTCACACAATTTGTAATACCTTCTTCAATGTTAGGAGAAGCAAATTCTAGGAAACATGTTTCTACTAGATATTGTTCATCAATGCGAGATGTCATTTGCTCGATAAATGTACGTACCTCATCATTTCCTGCTGCTAAACGGCTACCATGGCCAACAAATAATATAGCTTTCATCTCTTTTCTCCTCACTAGTCGCCGCACGGAGCTGGCTCTATTTTTATTTTGGAAGACATATCTTGATACGTAAAATGCAATATCTTTTTCACACGCTTGAAGTATTTAAATAAGCGTTCGTTTGGATGCGCATTGGCTTTATATTCTTCAATAATATCTGTAATTAAAGGAATCAATTGTTCAGGCTCCAAGCCTTCTACAACAGGCTGTGCTGCATGAGCCGTACGTCCGACTGGTTTCGCTCCAATAAAGACATCAAATTTACTTTTACGATAGACAATCCCAATATCGTCAAATACTGCTCGATAACAAGCCATCCCACAGCCATTAAAGCCAATATTTAATGTTTTCGGTAAAGACAGACCACCAAGCTTTTCTTGAATTTCCTCCGCATATGGTATGGAATCTGCTTTTTCACCGTAGCAAAAATCGCAAGCCTTCAACGACAATACATCACCAATTGGTGCTAATAAAAAGCCCACTTGCTGTAATTTTTCAGTAATGCGTTCAGGCGTAGTTGTAGGTATTTTTAAATGGATTTGATGATCTGGTGTGTATTCCATCGATCCATCTTCGCCTACGACCTCTGCTAACGTCATCATTTGCTGTGGTGTAAAAAATTTATTGGCCACTCCAGGGCTCACTGCTAATTCAAAAATGGATTCTATTTTTTGTTGTACAAGCTTTGGAGTAACCTTGATAGCATTTGTTCCCTTTACCATTGCAAGTGCCGCTGTAGCCATTTCAAGTGCCGTTTTTTTCGGCTTTGGCATAACGGCTACACTGGGTTTATTCATTCGCCCTGCATTGGGGTCTGCCGCAAAGTCATTGCGTGCTGTTCCTGTCTCTTGATTCATCGCCCATGGCTCATTTTCTTCCCGTAAACGCTGATGTGGACGTAATGGCTGCTTTTCCTCGCCAAGTGTATATTTACGTTGGTAGCCACGTGGCGTAATCATTTTATTATCATAGAAAAACGTAGATGAGTTTCCGATAATGACGGTTGTCAGCATACCGATATCATGTTCCAACATGTCTGCCAATGTGGTCATCGTCACTTCTTGACGTTCTCGATAGGCACTTTTCACAAGCCCTACTGGAGTGTCAGGTGAACGATATTCTAAAAGAATTCGCTGTGCTTCGACAATTTGTCTTGTACGGCGACCGCTTTTAGGATTGTATAGAGCAATGACAAAATCGGCCATTGCTGCAGCTTCCACACGCTTCGCAATTAAATTCCACGGAGTGAGGTGGTCACTTAAACTAATGGTACAAGCATCATGCATAATCGGTGCACCAAGTAAACTAGCACATGAATTGATGGCTGAAATACCCGGGACAATCTCGACTTCAATACCAGTTGCCTCTGTCCAGCCTAGCTCAATTAAAACTTCATACACTAATCCCGCCATACCATAAACGCCCGCATCTCCACTCGAAATGACCGAAACTATACTTCCTGCCTCTGCTTGACGAACTGCCTCCTGAGCACGGGACACTTCTTCTGTCATGCCTGTACTGACAATAGATTTTGCACTCACTAAATCTTGAATCAGCTCAACATAGGTTTTATAGCCTATGATCATATCACTTTGTTGTAAAGCCTCTACTGCACGTGTTGTAATATGCTTAAAGTCTCCAGGTCCAAAGCCTACTACGAAAATTTTCCCTTTTTGCGCCATGTTTTTACCCCTCTTTCACCTTTTCAATCCCTTTAATGGCTGTCGTTTGCGCTGTTCGCTGCAATGTCCCTTCCCGAAGTGTATAAACATGATCGCTATGTAAGGATTCATGATGCAAATCCTGTACAAGTGTTCTAGCATGCTCCGTTGATGGTACACGGTACCAATTCCCCTGGGGGTAAGCAATAACCACACAAGCATCCTTACATCGTCCATTACAGCGTGTTCTTGTCGTATGTATTTCTTTATCTAGTGCGTTTCGCTGTATTTCGTCCCGTATAGCTTGGGTAATTTCTTCTCCATCCTTGTTCATACAGCTACTGCCATTGCAAATAAAGAGATGTGTTTTCATCCCCTCTAAATTCCACGTTGTCATTTTATGTCTCCCCTCTTTTGCTTTTGGAAAAAGAAAAACCTTTACTCTCCCGAAGAGTAAAGGTTTGTAGAAGCCAAATAAAAACGAATAGACTGAAAGACAGATCCTCGCTTTTGCTTCAACTTCTCCCTCCGAAAAGTTTGCATGCACAATCTGATAAGCAGGTTTCCTGACTTAAGCTTCATTTTACTGTCGCACCTTCCCTAGTTTGCACAGGTGGCATTGCGATTTCATCAGCTATTACAGTAGCGGGGGCTGTATTGGACTTTCACCAATTTCCCTATTATCTCGAGTTTTTCGAGCACTTATCGACGTTTTATATGAAATTTTTAATTGTATATTTAATAGAAAACTGTCTTAATCATATCTTATTATTTTAAAATTTCAATATTTCTTTAAAAATTCATGACAAATTTATCAATTTTATCAGAGAATTTTTGGTTATTTAAAATTGGGGTTGTTCCCTTTTATTCTCAAAATCCTTAGTAATCAGAATTTTCGAAATTGATAGTCTATTTCAAAATTTTTATAAAAAAGTATAGCATATTTATGGAAATTCGTGGTACACTTTGTCGTGAAATCTCACAACTTACTATTTTTGGTGTAAAATGCTCGTCATTTTACTTAAAAGGGAAGCCGGTTCAAGTCCGGCGCGGTCCCGCCACTGTAATAGGGAGCTTTATAGAAAATGTCACTGTCCAATGGATGGGAAGACCTATAAAGTGTTGAACTAGAGCCAGGAGACCTGCCGAAAATATGTGATCGTTTCATCCTACGAGGATAGGTGTGCGGCTTAGCAGATGAGAATGTTATTTGCTTTTTTAGCTATGCACTTTTCCAACAACGGAAAAGTGCTTTTTTTATTACGCACGCTACATTCTAAAAATCTATTTATAGTTTGGAGGAAGAAAATTGAAGCTGTCTTGGTGGAAACTTAGTTATTTTGTATTGGCTTTTTTAATGGTGCCAAAACGTGCCTTCGCCATGCATATCATGGAAGGTTTTTTACCAATCGAATGGGCTATTTTTTGGTGGGTAATCTCCGTCCCATTTATTATTTTAGGATTGCGCTCTATTCGTAAAACAATCGAAGAAAACCCAGAAACAAAAATGATTCTGGGACTGTCTGGTGCATTTGCCTTTGTTCTATCAGCCTTAAAAATCCCTTCAGTTACAGGGAGCTGTTCACATCCAACAGGGGTAGGTCTCGGAACAGTCTTATTTGGACCGTTAGCGATGAGTGTCATCGGGACAATTGTTTTATTATTTCAATCTTTACTTTTAGCACATGGTGGAATCACAACATTAGGGGCTAATGCATTTTCGATGGCTATCGTAGGTCCGTTTATCGTCTACTTTGTATTTAAAGGGGCGCAAAAAATGGGGTTATCGTTTTCATTAGCTATTTTCTTTGCGGCTATGCTTGGGGATTTAGGTACATATGTGGTGACTTCTATTCAATTAGCACTTGCCTTCCCATCTGAAGTCGGTGGCTTTATGGCTTCATTTACAAAGTTCGCAAGTATTTTTGCCTTAACACAAATCCCGTTAGCTGTGAGTGAAGGGATATTAACAGTTATTGTCATGAACTTCTTGAAAAAATATAATATTAGCGAATTAAAGTCTTTACGTGTTTTCTCTACAAAGGAGGCGCACTAATATGAAACGAAATTTATTACTATTAGCGATTGTAGTGCTATTGGCCATTATCCCGCTCTTCGTCCAAAAGGGAGCAGAATTTGGCGGAGCTGATGGTGAAGCCGAAGCTGCCATTGGAGAGATTAATGCAGAGTATGAGCCATGGTTTGATAGTTTATGGGAACCGCCCAGTGGTGAAATTGAAAGCTTATTATTCGTGCTACAAGCAGCTATTGGTGCTGGTTTTATCGGCTACTTTATCGGCTATATGCGTGGCAAACATAAAGAAGGTTAAGAATGATGTTACTCATTGATAAGTATGCGTATCTCAATAAGCTAGCGTACGTTCATCCTCTAGAAAAAATGATATTTTCATTAGGACTACTTTTATTCACGCTTATTATGAGAGAGGAACGACTTTCACTCATTACATTTTTTGTAATGAGTGCTTTTATCATTTGGGGTGCGAAAATCCCACTAAAATACTATGCGAAGCTATTATTACTACCAGGATTTTTCTTATTCACAAGTCTCATCTCCATCCTAATTTCGATAGCGCCAGCAACGCATGTATTACCAGCCCATATGGGATCATTTACGTATATGAGCTGGACAATTTTTATTGGGAGAGCCAGTATCGCTACCGCACAGCAGCTATTCTTTATCGTACTCGGCAGTATAAGCTGCTTATATTTTTTAATTTTAACAACATCTGTACAAGAGATTTGTTATGTGCTTCGCCAATGGAGGCTCCCTCCTTTATTAGTTGAGTTAGTAGAACTCACCTATCGTTTTATTTTTATTTTTTTCGAAAGCATGCAAAAAATTCATTTAGCCCAGCAAGCCCGCCTTGGCCATCATTCACCCATGCAATGGTTACGTTCGATGTCTATGCTGATTACAGCGTTGTTTATTGAAATGTTTCAGCGTAGTCGAGAGCTTAACAATGCCATGCAGGCACGTGGCGGTGAAACGGTTTATTGGCACGAAACGGCCGTCTATAATAAAAAAAACTGGCTCGGCATGATGGCTATTTTTTTATTCCTTATCGTATATGGAGGATACTTCTCATGACAGCATATTATTTTCAACTGACTAATTTGTCTTATGCCTATGCAGATGGAACAAAGGCTTTGACAGATATTTCACTAGACATTCCAAAAGGGAAAAAAATCGCTATACTCGGTCATAATGGAGCAGGAAAATCCACTTTATTTCAACATCTTAATGGCATTTTGAAACCGACAGCCGGAACCATTTCATTTAATGGGAACGAACTTCAATATAGTAGAAAAGCATTAAAAGCACTTCGCCAACAGGTGGGAATTGTCTTTCAAGATGCTGATAATCAGCTTTTTTCAGGAACCGTTAAGCAAGATATAGCCTATGGTCCATTGAATTTAGGTTGGTCTACGGAAAAAATTGAAGAAAAAATAGCCTGGGCTGTGGCACAAACTGAAGTAACAGAGCTACTTGATAAACCGATTCACTTCTTAAGTGTAGGACAGAAAAAACGTGTGGCAATGGCAGGTGTATTAGCGATGGAACCGGCTGTCCTTTTATTAGATGAACCAACGGCTGGTCTTGATAGCTATTATGCTTCTCAGGTTTTTCAGTACTTAGCCAAATTAGAAGACTGTGAACGAACGATTATCGCTGCTACTCACGACATTTCCCTTGCCTATGAATGGGCGGATCACATCATCGTCATGGAGGCAGGAAACATTATTTATCATGGTGATCCTATCGCCCTGTTCTATGAAGAAGAATTGCTAAAACGGGCACATCTTGAACGACCATGGGTCTTTGAAATGACCATGGCTCTACAAAAAAAGAAATTATGGCAAGAAAATATTTCAGTTCCTCGCTCTAAGCATGACTTATTACAATTGATCGAACAGCTACCCGTTCAGGTTTAATAAGCATTATTAATAATAAAATAACGGACAGCTCATCCCTTTACTGTTCGATTTTTCAAATTGCGAAGAAAAATTTTCCTCATTTACGAAACTTTTCTATCGCTTATCCGTATTAGTATAGTCGAGACCTATTATAGAACATCAAGGAGAGATACAATTGAAAAGTTGGTTTAAAAAATCAGTCGCTGTCGCAGCATCCGCTGCGCTAATGGTTCCTGTGGCTTCAGCTTTTGCAGAGGAGGCACCACATCAAACAGCGAAGAACGTATTAGCAAGCAATTCACAACATGCAGGTAAGAATCTTAAAAATGAAGACAAATGGATGAGTAAGGATACGATTATTATCAAGCATTCTGGCCTTGATAAAAGCGTACATAAAAAAATTGGCTCCAAGGTCATCCGCTCTATTCCTTCATTAGGCTATGATGTGATTCAACTTAACAAAGGTGTATCCATTGAAAAAGCCGTCTCTTACTATTTAAAGCAGCAAGGGATTACAAGTGTATCCCCTAGTTATGTCTATCATTCTTTCAACAAAGAGGCTGACCCAAAGATAAAAGATATGTATCATCTAAGCCTTTTGCAAATGGATCAGGCATTAGCATTAGCTGGGGAAAATGACGTAACAGTAGCTGTCATCGATTCGGGTGTTGATTTTAAACATCCCGACCTAAAATCTCAAGTACTCACACCTTATAATGCAGCTGCTCCGGCAAATACATCTTATCCAGGTGACCATGGGACACATGTTGCTGGGATTATTGCCGCAGCCAAAGACAATGGTATTGGTGGACATGGAATTAATCCACAAGCGAAGCTACTACCTATTGATGTCTTTAACGGAAAAGAAGGAGCAAATGATTTTATCATTGCACAAGGTATTCTGTACGCTATTGAGCAAGGTGTGGACGTCATTAATATGAGTCTTGGAGGCTATGGTGAATCCCCACTTATGCAGGATGTTGTTCAAAAAGCTATTGATAGTGGAATTACGATTGTTGCAGCCGCTGGAAATGAGTCGACAGATGACTATTCCTTCCCTGCTTCCTATGAAGGCGTTATAAGTGTTGGTTCCACGAATGATCGAAATAAACTATCCAGCTATTCCAATTACGGTCCTTCTGTTGATGTCGTGGCTCCTGGCGAAGACATCTACAGTACCGTACACGATGAGAAAAAAGGATCATCTTTTGTCAAGTTTAGTGGTACTTCCATGGCATCTCCTGTAGTGGCAGGCATCGTCTCCCTACTTAAATCAAAGCATCCGAATTTAAAGCCACATGAGATTGAAGCAATTCTTGAAATGACAGCACAAGATTTAGGTAAAAAAGGTTATGACCTTACTTATGGTCATGGGCTTGTCGATCCTGTGAAAGCCTTACAGTTCGATTTAAATAAATTACCTAAACATTATTCTGAATCCAAAGAAGAGCGTATCAAAAATGCCAAAGTTCTTGCCAAAAATACATTAAATATCGAACAAGGTGTTTTCGAGCAGCAAGATGAAAAAAAATGGTATAAGGTTGATTTAGAGGCAAATGAATATGCACAGCTAACTTTAAAAGGTGCTGAACAATACGACTATGCCTTTGATTTATACTTCTACCCTACTAACAAGCAGGGTGAAGTAGAGCCAATTAAAGTTAATGATGTTCGTGTAGGAAAAAAAGAAGGTCACCTCTTTAAAGCAGACCAAAAAGGAACATTGTTAATTGGTGTGAAAGATCATAATGGTAGTTATAGCTTAAAAGGCAAATCTACTTATATCTTTACAGCACAAACTACGAAAAACTCAGATTTACCAATCGATGCATTAAATAAGTCTTCAATGGAGTCTATTAAAAAGTTCCCATACAATACGGCAGGAAAAAACTATACCCTACTGTCTAAAGATCAACAAAAGGATCAAGATTATTTTACGTTTTCTGTAAAAAAACCGACAACATTGAAGTTTGATCTATCTGGTATACCAGGTGTTACTGCCTCTATGGATTTATACTTAAAAGAGGATTTCAATCCGATTCCACCAGAAGAGGTAAAGCAAGCTAAAAAAGAGGAAAGCGAAGAAGAAGAAGCCTTCCCAATTCAAAGCTCCTACGGTGCAGCTAAAGGTGAAGCAGTGAGCATGATCATCGATGCTGTACCCGATCAAGAGTACATTTTAAGTGTATCTAATGAGAGTAATAGCGAGTTTTCAATGGAGATGTTTTTCAGTGGTGGCATTGAAAAAGAGGAAACAGTCAGTGAGTCAATGATCCCATACACATTAAAAGGTGAGGTTGTTACGCTCCCACCAGATGAGGATGGACTACCATTAGAGGATGCCATGTATGACGAAAATGTCTCGGTCGACCAGTTACCAATAACACCAAGTACAACAAAAAAACGGAATGAAATTGAAGGCATGATGAATATGCTCATGAATTCCTTTACGACGGACAATTTAGAAAATGTTGATCCGATTATTAAGCAAGCTATTCGCTTCAACATTGGTGAGGATCAAAAAGCTTATTTCCAAACAGAATATGATGAGGACTACTTCTTATTTAAAACAAAAGAAGACGCTCTTTATAGCTTTAGCTTTAACAAAGATGCAAGCCAAATGCCTGCCGGTACTGTGTTTGAATATGATGAAAAAGCCAAGGAACTAATTCCTGTGTCGTCCTTAACCAATGACCTAGGCTTACTTTCGTTACTTCTTGGCTCTGCCGGTAATGAAAACGATGCAAAAGTAATGGCATTGAAGAAGGATAAAACCTATGTAGTAGCTGTTGTAAATGCTGGTGAACGTTCAACTGAGCCTTATACGTTGAAAACAAGTAAAATAGGTGATATTCCGAAAGATTATAATCCAGAGAATTATGAAGAAGCAAAGGCGTTAAAAATTCAACCTGGCACAACTTATAAGGATCATCTAATTTATCAAGACGATGAGGATTACTATTATTATAAGCAAGAGGGCAATGATGAAATTATGAGTTTATTGCTTTCCTCTGTTCCATTTACCAATGAACAATTAAATCAACTGCCAAAAGAGCTACAAAAGGACTTAAAATTTGCAGGTTCGATTATTGAGGATACAAACGGCAATATGAAAATTGATCCGAAGGAAATGGAAACAGCCATTCCATTTGGACTGAGCGATAATATTCTTGAGATACTCCTTGGCATGGTAGGAACGACAGACGTAAATACATCCTTTAAGGCTAAAAAGGATCGAGGTTACTTTATTCAAGTCAATAGCACGGGTCTTGGCCAAATGTCCATTCAGCCCTATACATTAACTTTGTTCGACCATAAACGAGCAGACGAAGATGCAGATTCCAAATTAGTGAATGGTGTACCAAGTAAAACGTCTGCCCTAACGAAAGAAGACGACAAATGGGTTGCCACACAATATTTAAATGCGGGTATTCCATTTGGAGATAAGGATTACTTTGAATTTAACAACGTCCAAAAACGTAATATCTTCTTCTCACTTCAAACAGAAAAAGCACTGGATGGTGTGATTCGAGTGATAGATGCCAACGGAAAAACAGTTAAAACTTTGGATCTTTACGGAGCTGGAGATGCTGAAGTAGGTACTGTGGAGCTGGACGCAGGCAAATACTATATTGAAGTTAGTGAATATTATGGCCAAGCAAGTACACAGCCATATACGTTAGAAATTAAATAATATCAATAAACTCCCCTAGATAACGAAATATCTAGGGGAGTTTTGTACAAAAAGCATATTCATCCTAAAATAAAATGCTGATTACATAAAATATTTGACATAATTACAGTATTCATCTTGCTTCATATGAAGCCTTTCATACAGCTTACGCGCATTCACATTATCAGCTGCTGTTTGCAGTGTCACATAGCGCGCATTCTGTTGCTCACAATAGTGAAAAACCTTTTCCATCAATGCCTTGCCCACCCCTAGGCCTCTAGCATCTTCCGTGACATAAATATCATTCAAAATATAGGCTCGCTGTAAAGCTATAGAAGAAAACGTTGGATATAATTGTGTAAATCCAACCATCTTGCCGTCTACTAACGCCATAAAAATGACTGACTCTTTGAGGGCCAATCGTAATTGTAAAAATGCTTTTGCGCTACTTTCGTCCGATTCTATACCATAAAACTGACGATATTCATCAAATAGCTTCGTTAACTCTTCTAGTTCGTTCATCGATGCTTGTAGTATTTCCATTCTTGTCTCCCCTTGTGTCTTCCCCTGATTGTTTCTAACATTATAAATCTAGTTTTATTATATAGGAAAAAATGGCACAAAGAAAAGAATACTCCTCTTCATCGAGAGAAGTTCTACTTAATTTCATTTAAATATGCTGCGACATCTTTCACGATATGCTGCCAGTTCAAATCCCTCCGCGCATCGGCTTGTAGCTGTAGACAAGTATTTGCCAACAATTCTTCCTGCTGAGTGACTTGCTGTAACGTCCGAGCTATACTTTCCCAATCATGTGTTGGATGAATACAGCCAAAACGTTGTTGCTGGGTAATATCTGCAGCCCCATCCACATCAGTTGTCACAATATAACAACCATTTTTAGCCGCCTCTGCAAAAACATGTGCAAAGCATTCAACTGTGGATGTTATGCAAAAGATTTTTGCCTTGCGATACTCCTCCTCTAGCTGCATCTTGTCTGAGATTGGCCCTACCATTGTGACTTGCGCAGGATAAGGATGACTGTCCAGTAATTGTTTTATTTCCTGCTGAAACGATTCAGACATAGGTCCTACCAAACGAAGCTCCCAGTCTGTCAGCTGTGCTGCTAGAAAGGCTTTTATTGTAAAAGTGGTCTGCTTCTCTGGTGCATCTAATCGGCCCACTGATAGAATTCTATTTTCTTTCTCATGAAATTGCACGGGCTCTGTGTGAAAATACTCATAAAAGCCATTTGGGATATGTTGAACATCTAATTGTGAAAACTCTCGAATGTCAGTTTGAATCGATACACATTCGGAGGTCAGAAGATCACAAAGCTGTAGCAATTCTAGAAAGTATGGATAGGTTTTTAATCGACTTAACCAAAATCGATTAACATCTAACTTCATATAAACTTTGCCATTAGGATTAAACTGCTTATACGTTTGAAGAATGGAAAGATAGGATGGGTAAGGTCCTATAGCAAAAACTAGATCAATGTCCTTGGCATGCTTGACTAAATAAGCATTCATATTGGCAACATAATCAATCCCTATTGGAATTCGCTCGAATTTAACAGTCGGAAAAGATTGTTGCAGCAGAGCTTCATTCATCTCTGCCGTCACTATACTAACTTCATAGCCTAAATACTCCCCTAGTAAAATAGGCACTAAACATAGATCTTTGAAGATGTGTGCATCGGAAAGTTTAGCTGATTCCACGCTACAAATAAATGCGATTCTTTTTGTCATTGAATCCCTCTTTCTTAAAAAGCGCTCTTTCCTAGTTTATGCCCACACCTGTCAAACGTGTATAACTTAGTAAAATGTCACCCCCTTCTCCATAGATCTCTAGCAAAAATAAATGCAATCCATAAAATTACTCTCTTAAAAAACTTATGTTAACAAGCAATTGCCTATAATAGACCTCTATCCCCGCATATTGTAATAAAGAATCTGTTCAGTGAACCTGACAAACTAAACTACCTAATCAGGATGGAGGGATAAAATGAAAATAAGCTTTTTATCACCTGCGTTTAATAGTGAAGAATGGATCTTAACAATGCTTGACAGTATTCCTAAAGAATATGCCTATGAAATTATCGTTGTAGATGACGGCTCCACAGACAATACGTTAGCCATTTTACAGGACTATCAAAAAGTCTGCCCAGCTTTAAAAATCATTGTTCATCCAACGAATCTAGGTGCAAGTGTTGCCTATAACCGATGCATTGCTGAAGCAACAGGTGATTATATTGCCATCATCGATAGTGATGACCATTATTTGCCTGCCATCCGCAATGTATTAGCACAGGTGGATGGTGAATTTGATATTTACTACTACAACATGATTATTAAGAATGGCTATGCGTTTATTAAAGATGAATCAAATCGTTACTCATTGCCAGGACAATTTAAAATTATTCGAAGAAGCTTCATCGGGGATGCGAAGTTTACGATACGTAAGGATATTGCAGGAGATTGGGATTTTAATTGTGCGCTTATGGACAAAAATCCAACCAGCAAGTATACCCATGAATACGCTTATTGGTACAACTATCCACGAGAAAACTCAGAATGTGATTTGCATGAAAGAGGATTGAAATAATATCATGAACGGACGTAAGCATGTGGGAGGTGTCACAAACCATACAATGTTTAAAGATAAAACTTTACTGATTACTGGAGGAACAGGGTCTTTTGGTAATGCGGTATTAAATCGATTTTTAAATACGGATATTAAGGAAATACGCATTTTTTCAAGGGATGAGAAAAAGCAAGATGATATGCGAAAGCTTTATCAGAATTCTAAAATTAAATTCTATATCGGGGATGTACGTGATTTACAAAGCCTCCACCCTGCTATGTATAACGTAGATTATGTGTTTCATGCTGCTGCGCTTAAGCAAGTGCCCTCTTGTGAATTCTTCCCTTTAGAGGCAGTGAAAACAAATATTATAGGAACAGACAATGTTTTAACTGCGGCTATTCAAGCTGGCGTTAAAAAAATTATTTGTCTATCAACAGATAAGGCAGCATACCCTGTCAATGCAATGGGGATATCCAAGGCGATGATGGAGAAAACATTTATTGCTAAATCGCGGATGGTCGACCCTAAGCAAACATTGATTTGCGGCACTCGATACGGTAATGTGATGGCTTCAAGAGGTTCGGTCATTCCACTTTTCATCGAACAAATAAAAGCCGGCAAACCTTTAACCATTACCGATCCTCACATGACTCGTTTTATGATGAGCCTTGAGGAAGCAGTTGAATTAGTATTATATGCCTTCTTACATGCCCAAAATGGCGATATTATGGTGCAAAAATCACCCGCTGCTACGATCGAGAATTTAGCACAAGCTCTCCTTGAAATTTTCCAAGTGAACAATGCCATTCACATTATCGGCACAAGGCATGGGGAGAAACGATATGAGGTATTATGTACTAAGGAAGAAGCAGCAAAGGCCATAGATTTAGGTCATTTTTATCGAATTCCAGCAGATAATCGGGATTTGAATTATGGAAAATACCTGGATGAAGGCTCTCCTAAGATTACGTTATCGGATGAATATAATTCCAATAATACACAAATGTTAAACGTGGTGGCCATTAAAGAAAAGTTACTAACCTTATCTCTAATTCAGGAAGAGCTGCTCCATTGGACTGGAGGAACACCATGAAATTTTTAGTGCTAGGTGCTTCTGGCATGGCTGGTCATACCATTTCCATCTATTTGCGAGAGCAAGGACATGATGTGACCACGTATACGAGAACTGCTTTCCCATTTGGACAGAATATTACTGGTGATATTACGGACCTAAACTTTTTATGTTCACTTCTTCAAGACCATCATTATGATATCGTCGTTAATTGTATCGGTATATTAAATAAAGCCTGTGAGGAAAATTCTGAAAAGAGTATTTTCTTAAATAGCTATTTACCACATGCGATCGTATCTCTCCTTGAAAACCGCCAGACGAAGCTTATTCATATGAGTACAGATTGTGTATTTTCAGGAGAAAACGCACCCTATTATGAAAAAAGTGTACAGGACGGAACTACATTTTATGACCGCACAAAGGGTTTAGGCGAAATTAATCATAAGAAGCATTTAACTTTCCGTAATTCAATTATTGGTCCTGATTTGAAGAAGGATGGAATTGGGCTTTTCAATTGGTTTATGCATCAAAAAGGCCCTATTAACGGCTATACTGGTGCTATTTGGACCGGGGTTACAACGCTCACCTTAGCAAAAGCCATCGAGCAAGCGGCCCAAGAAGGAATAACTGGACTCTATCATCTTGTAAATACATTACCTATATCTAAATACGATCTTCTTCAGTTATTGAATAAGCACTTTATGGACCATACAATAAAGATTACTCCTCATCCGCTTGTTAATGTTAATAAAACATTAATAAATACTAGAAATGATTTTTCCTTTACAGTCCCTAGCTACGAAGAAATGATCATCGACATGAAAGAATGGATATTGCAGCACAAGGATTTATATCCTCACTATATTTCTTAAAAACTTCAACTCTATTATGAGTATCGTTATTCATAATGGAGTTTTACTATTGAATGACTGTGCCCACTGGCAATTGTCCTTCTTTTATCCAATTAGCTACAAAACAATTGAAAAATGCAGGCTGAGCAAATGATACTCCATGTCCTATGTTGTTTAAAATGACCCCTTTCGCATTTGGATGGCTTTGTACAAGCGCTTGTGCGGACTTTTTCATTATTTTTTTCTCTTGATTGCCAACAGTAATTAAAATATTCCCCCGTGCATTGTGGAAATTGTGCGGGATTGAAAACGTCATGTTCTCTTGTAAAACCTGAATTAATGTATCGTATGTCATTTTAGAGCTATCATGATAATAGTCGTTAAAATAGCGATCATCGATGTATAAGGTTTTCGCTTGAAGCTTTGCGAAGGCTTTATTTTTAATAAGCGGGAATGAGAATCGCAGAAGCGGCCGAATCATCCATGCTGTAGTAGGAGAAGGGATAACAAGAGCACTATTAATTATCGAAAAGTGGATTAAACTAGGCTTTATACTTAACATTTGTATGGCAATTTGAGCACCTAATGAAAAACCAATCACAATGATCTGCTTGCCATTCCCCTTTTCCTCTAAAAGCTGTACGAGATGTTGTGCACACTGCTCAATGGAAAATGGATGATTGGACATAAGCTCAGGTACCACACAGTGATAATTGAAGAAGTACTGAATTTGTTGTTCCCACATCCATCCCCCGACACCACCCCCATGAAGAAACATCATTACCGGACCGCTGATATCACCATACTCTTTATACTGCATAATGGAAGTACACACCTACTTTCGTTGATTTTCATCTGGTTAAAAAGCTATTTTGTATTTCCTGGGAAATTGTCATGCATGCCTGATTAGCTCTATCATCTCCATATAGCTCTCATCAACCGTTGCAGTATACCCCTAAATCCTTTAATCCCGTGAAAATTGACCATCTTTTAAATGTGATCATCCCAAAAGTCCTTACTAAAACTGGTGTTTGCCTGATGTTTCCCTCCTGGCTTTACAATATCGGACCCTCTCAAAATAACACCTTTTCCAAATTTCTGTTCAATTTGATCTACCAATTTAATAATCGGTTCATCTTTAATATGTTCTTCAAAATCAAAAAAAGTTAACTGCTGTGTCATCTCTTTAATGTCACTAACATTTGAAATAGTCACACCAAGTAATCGGACAGGTTCCTCATTCCAATTTTTATTAAATAGATTCCATGCCTGTTCAACTATATCCTCTTTTAAAAATATCGCGTTATTGACTGATTTACTCCGAGTATAGGTTTCCCAAGAAGCTGTACGAATTATAATACTCACAGTCACACCAGCAAGTTTTTTAGCTTTTAACCTCTCTGCTACCTTTTCAGAAAGTGTTGTCAATATTTTATATAATTCATCTCGGTCAGTCGTATCTTGTGAGAGTGTTGTTGAATTTCCTACACTCTTCGTATCATATATTGCTTCTGGATCAACAGGTCGATCATCCTCGCCATTGGCCTTCTGTTTCAAACGAAGTCCGTTGATGCCAAATTTCTGTTTTAATGTGTATTCATCAGCCGCAGCTAACTCTCCAATTGTTTGTATACCTAATTCTTTTAATTTTTCTGCAGTGCTCTTCCCAATTCCATGCATTTCTTTAACATGCAATGGCCATAAAACTGATGGGACATCACGTTTACGTAATATTGTGATGCCCATCGGCTTTCTCATATCACTGGCCATTTTTGCTAAAAACTTATTGGGCGCAATGCCTATTGAACAAGGCAATTGTAGCTCGTTCCAAATTCGATTTTGTATACCATGTACATGCTCTAACACATTTTGTCCTTCGATTATAGGCAATTGTATATAACCTTCATCTATAGAAACTGGTTGAAGTATGTCACTATACTCTTTCAGTAATCCAAAAAAGGATTTTGAGGCAGCTCTATATCGATCAAAATTTGGAGGTAATACAATTAACTCTGGGCATTTTCTTCTTGCTTCACCGACATTCATGGTAGTATAAACACCACTTTTTCTAGCCTCATAGCTACATGTAATAACGATACCCCTACGTTCTTTTGGATTACCTGCAATGGCTATAGGTTTTCCTTTTAATGATGGATCATAAATTTGTTCTACTGAGGCATAAAAGCAATTAAGGTCAATATGTAAAATGATTCTTCCTTTATGCAATTTCTTTCACCTCATTTTAACTTTAATGTTAGCTATATTTTATCACATGCGAGTCCTTTTACACTTAATCTACTGACTTAGCAAAGCATGTTTTTTGTATACCTCTTTGTTATATTGGCACCTCATTCACATTAAAACATATATGAATCATAGCCAAAAAATTATATACATTCTGCGGGATTACATTGATACCTGCCATAGCTATAGGCTTGCTCATAAAATAAATAGGACGGTTAGTCAACAAATGCATAGTCACCATTACTTTCGAGAATATCCTTTAAGATAATTAATGCTTGCTCCAGCTGATATTCGGGAGCTGCTATCGCCATACGCACAGCATTTACTGGCTTTGCATTGCCGACTGCAAATCGTTCTGCTGCATATACCTGTACACCGGCTTTCGAAGCCAGCAATTCAAATTGTACACCTGTGAATTTCTCTGGCAAGAGGAGCCATCTAAAAATACATTCCTCATCACCTAGAATGTGATACTCTGCTAAATAATGATTAACTAGTGCATTTTGCTGTTTTGCATATGCTCGATGTTTTTCCAATATCGTTTGTGCGACCCCCTCATGTATCAATCTTGCTGCAAGCTCTAGCATAATTGGAGAGACTGATATATTGATATTATAGAGAGTCTCCATTATTTTTTTACGAAGAGCAGGAGGTGTGACAATAAAGGAGAGTCGTAACCCTGGTGAGATGGTTTTCGATAGGCTAGCAATATAGATTACTTTATCAGGTGCATAGGAAGCAATCGGTGCATATGGTTTTTCCTTTAGAAAACTATAAATTGCATCCTCAATGACCACCAAATTTTTCTGTCTAGCTACTTCCGCAATCATTTTTCTTGTTTCCACCGACATCGTATGTGTTGTTGGATTATGAAAATCAGGGATGACATAGATACCTTTAATATGTTCATTTTTACAAGCATACAACAGTCCTTCTTTTGTCATTTCGCCCCGGCATTGTTGAATAGCAACAAGCTGTATGCCTAGCATATTCGCGGCCGTTTTCATCCCAGCGTAAGTAATGGGATCTGTCCCAATTCGATCCCCTGGCTGGAATAATGCCGCAAGTGTTCCGACAATGGCATTTTGTCCGCCCGCGCCAAGCAAAATGGGCTGATCTGTTTGAAAGTTCACCCATTCGAAGAGCTTTAGCACGGCCTCATTTTGCCATGCATTGCCCTCAGGTCGTCCATATTGAAATAGTTTATTGAAGCTAGGTTCACCTACCATTTTTTTCATATAGCGAGTAATATCCTCATTGACAAAGTTGTCTGGTAATACGGAGCCCATTTCAATCATGGGGGTCGTACGGTTTGTTGGTAATAAAATTTTATTGCTAGCTGCATCCGTTGAAACAAATGTACCACTACCAATCGAGGCATATATTAATCCCTTTTGTCCACAGAGCTTAAATGCACGTGTAATCGTGCTTAAATTCACATCTAAAAAATCGGCTAATTCGCGTTGTGGTGGTAATTTTGTTCCTGGCGTTAGCTTTCCTTCTTTAATGTCTTCCTCTAGCTGTTGTGCAATGGCTATATATAATGGAGCCGTGCTATTACTAATATCTGGCTTCCAACTCATAGGATACGCATCAAATGAATTAATAGGCATTCGCAAAGCGCCTTCTTTCTATTAATTTGCATACAATAGTTTAATTGTCTTGCATACAATGATAATATTGTATGCAATCGATGACAATGATATAATTTTTAAAAAATCAGAAAAAAAGGACCGATCATTATGCAATATTCTGAAAGAATCTTAAATACTCCATCCTCATTTATTCGAAATATTTTAAAAGTGACAGATGCAGAGGATGTCATTTCCTTTGCAGGCGGGCTTCCAAATCCTATCTCTTTCCCAATTGATGCGTTAAGAGCATCAGTAGATCACGCTATTACAAAAAACGGTAGCCGCCTATTTCAGTATTCTTCAACACAAGGTTATGCACCATTACGAGAGTACATTGCTGCTAAATATCAACGTGTTCACGGACTTGATATACATGCTGACGACGTCTTTATTACAACAGGTTCACAGCAAGCACTTGAATTAATTGGAAAGGTGCTTATTAATAAGGGCGATGGCATTATTATTGAAGAGCCTGGTTACTTAGGAGCTATTCAAGCCTTTACATTAGCTGAACCAACCTTCCATGGGGTAACACTAGAAAACGATGGTCTTAATCTAGAAGAATTAGAGCAAGCCCTACAACAACCAAATGTAAAATTTATTTACACCGTTCCAAACTTCCAAAATCCAACTGGTCTCACATACTCGAAAGAAAAGCGTGAGCAAATTTACGAATTGGTTGCCAAATACGATGTTGCTTTAATTGAGGATGATCCGTATGGGGAGCTTCGTTTCCAAGGCGAGCCACTTCCATATATCGGTGCTGGTAAATTAGAAAATAGTATTTTACTAGGTTCTTTCTCTAAAACAGTCACACCTGGCATGCGCCTTGGGTTTATCATTACAAAAAACAAAGAGCTTTTACAGCATATAGAAACTGCTAAGCAAGCCTCTGATCTTCATACTAATATTTTCTCGCAATATGTTATCTATGATTATTTAGCAAGTAATGATTACACGGAACATGTTAATAAAATAATTAGTTTGTATAAAAATCAATCAGAAGCGATGCTTGCTGCGATGCAAGAATTTTTCCCTCCTCATGTTGAATATACACGACCAGAGGGAGGCATGTTCATTTGGGCGACAATGAAGGATGGTACACCAGCTCTTGATGTATTCCATAAAGCGATGGAACAAAAGGTGGCCTTCGTGCCTGGGGATCCATTCTATACATCTAAAACGAACGTGAATACTATGCGATTAAACTATACAAATGCAACACCTGAAGTAATCCGCGAGGGTATCAAACGTTTAGCAAGTATACTGTAAAAAAATGAAACCGTATAAACGCTCTGAAAGGCGTTTATACGGTTCTATTAATGTGGATAGTATATGGTCATGCTGAGACGTGTTAAAGTCTTCCCTGGGTTGATATATGTGTGGGGACAATCAGCTTTAAAACGGATTGCATCACCGCTTGCTAATCGATAGTCCTTTTCCTGTATTCGAATCGTTAACTCACCATCAAAAACGGTTAAATATTCCACTGTTCCTTCTCTATGCGCCTCAGCGTGTAATGTTCCCTTCTCCTTTATCTCGATACTATAAATTTCAAAGCGACTATCCTTTTGAAAAGGAAAATGAGGGTAGACGACATATTTCCCATTATCTCCCTGTATTGCATGAATGTCCTTGCCTAAGATGAGCTCTGTCTCTGCCTGCGGTTGATGAATGAGCTCTGTAAATGAAACCTTTAACCCATTAGCTATTTTCCAAATGGTCGTTAATGTCGGGCTCGATTCCCCTCTTTCAATTTGCCCGATCATAGCTTTACTTACACCGCTAAGTTGTGATACTTTCTCTAAACTTAATTTCTCTCTCTCTCGAATAGTCTTTAAATTTCGAGCAAAAATCAGTTGAATATCCTCCATCATCTAACCTCCGTTTATATACAATATAACGTACATTATGTATAATAAAACAAACAACATTATAATGTCCATTTCGGACATTATAACATACAACATAAATGAGGTGATGGTATTTGCCTGTATTTTCCTTTTTAGTATTTATTACGATTACAAGCTTCACCCCTGGTCCTAATAACTTTATGGCTATGGTATTTGCCAAACAGCACGGCTTATCAAAAACTTTGCCCTTCTGTTTAGGTGTAGGGATTGGTTTTTTTATGATTATTACTTTGAGTAGCTTTTTCAACATAATCATGCTGAATATTATACCGATTATTAAATTACCCTTAACCATTTTTGGTGTCGGCTATATGCTATACTTAGCCTTTAAAATTGTGACAAGCAAAGAGCAGGACGCAAACAACGAGGTCGAAGAAAAGCGGAACTTATTTTTTGTAGGAACCTTCTTACAATTTATCAATCCAAAAGGAATACTATTTGGGATTACCGTTGTTGCCACTTACATCCTTCCTTACTATTCTTCCTACATAAGCTATCTGCTTTTCTCACTCCTTTTAGGTTTCGTAGGAATTATTAGTACGTTCAGTTGGGCATTATGTGGGTCCGTTTTCCAAAAACTATTGCAACAGCATCGACAAATATTTAATATCATCATGGCTTTATTACTTGTGTATAGTGCCATTTCAATTGTTGTTCATTAAAAAAACAGCCCTCAACTGTCGAGGGCTGTAAGTAAAAAAGAACTGAACTTTTATTTTGTATATGTTAAAACTGCATTTTTTTTGAATTTCGCCAAAGCTTCCGTTGCCTCATTTTTATTTGCATACTCAAAAATACGAACATCCTTTTTATCAAATACTGTAATAACCCACATGTAAAAAGCTCCCTTCTCTTATTTTTTGTACTATAACAATCACCAAAATTTATGCGACTTCTCGTCAACTGTTTTACAACAATCCCTTACTTAATACTTATTTTACGCTGAATTTTAGAAAAAGAAAGCTTTATGTGAAGGTCTTCACAAACTGTTCAATTTCAAACCGCTTACATTGAACAATTTGTGAATTTCTTTATTTTTTAGGTATATAAAGGATATGGGATGTTAGGTTTATCCGTCACTTTTTGCTTTCTATCCTCTACATTTCGCTCTTTATCCATCGCCATTATAGCTCTATCCATCTCCTAAAAAAAAACCGTACAAGCGTACGGTTTTAACTGTAGTAGTAGATTTTATTTCTATAGCCCCTAGCAAAATGCTGCTTCTTGCTTTTGTGTTAATTCAATCTCAAAGCCTAAATCCTCCAACATACGATAATCACTATTTGCTTCCTGACCAGCAGTTGTTAAATAATCCCCAACAAATATACTATTTGCTGCATAGAGGCCCAGCGGCTGTAGACAGCCGAGATTGATTTCACGTCCACCCGAAATTCGGATTTCCTTTGTTGGATTGATGTAACGGAATAACGCTAAGACCTTTAAACAATAGCGTGGGTTTAAGTCCTTAGTCCCTTCTAGCTTTGTCCCATCAATCGCATTTAAAAAATTAACAGGAATAGAATCGGCATCTAATTGATGGAGAGCACGTGCAATATTGACGACATCCTCCTTTGTTTCCTTCATCCCAATAATGGCACCCGAACAAGGAGAGATACCATGTTTTTTAACAATCTCTACTGTATTAACACGATCCTCATACGTATGTGAAGTTGTAATGAAGGAATGGTGACGCTCAGAGGTATTCAAATTATGGTTGTAACGATCCACCCCTGCCTCCTTTAATTGCTGTGCCTGTTCTTCTTTTAGCAAGCCAAGGCAGGCACAAACTTTCAAGCCATACTTTTCTTTAATTTCTACAACTGCCTCGCTTACGACATTGACATCCTTCCGTGTGGGCCCTCGACCACTTGCCACAATACAATACGTTCCAATCTTGTTGTCAAATGCTCTTTTTGCACCAGCCAAGATTTCCTCTTTCGTAATAAAAGGATATTTTTCAATAGGTGCAGTTGATTTAGAGGATTGAGAACAATAGCCACAATCCTCTGGGCAATAGCCGCTTTTAGCATTCATAATCATATTGAGCTTTACTTTTTTACCATAATAATGCCGACGAATAGCAAAGGCACCGTCCATGAGTTGTAATAGCTCATCATCCTTACTATTTAAAATAGCAAGTGCCTCCTCATTGCTAATGATTTTGCCATCAATTACTTCCTGTGCTACCTGTAAAAAATTCATATCATAGTTTCCCCTTCCCCTTGAGAAATACTTACTCTTCTAGCTGACTGAAATACTTTATACAATTTCTCAGCTAATAAGCCGGCTGAAATAGCTAAGCCAAAATCAGCAACGATACTGCTTAAGAAGCCAACAACTAAAACATGTGACCAGCTTGTTTTCATATCTAACCAGAAGTTTAAAGCTATATATAAATATGGAACAGCTACGGCATATACAATGAAAAGCCCTAAGATTGTCGCTCCAATAAAATGTTTCTTCGTTGGCTTCTCTATTCTTTCAACGATTATTCCAATTACATAAGCGGCAAGAGCAAAGCCAATAAGATAGCCAAATGTCGGCTGTAAAACATACGTGATGCCCCCGCCCTGCGTAAAAACAGGTAGCCCTACTAAGCCAACGCCGATATAAACAAGCTGACTATAAAACCCATTGCGGCTACCTAGTAAACAACCTGCTAAAAAGACGAAAACAATTTGTAAGGTAAACGGTACAATTGGTAAAGGGATTTTAATAAAAGCTCCTATAGCCGTTAAAGCAGCAAACATGGCAATCATGACTAATGCTAATGTGGAGTGCCGTCTAACCAACTTTATTCCCCCCTGTCTTTGAAAAATTGTTCAATCGTTTCTTTCGTTGTATTAATCATGAAAGTCATTTCTTCATTTGTAATGATGTAAGGTGGCATAAAATATAAAATATTGCCAAGAGGTCGTATGAGTAGACCTTTTTCTAATGCTTGCTGATAAATTTGGTAACCAATTCTCTCTTCACTTGCAAATGGCGTTTTCGTCTGACGGTCTGCAACAAGTTCAATAGCCCCCACTAAACCAACTTGTCGGTATTCACCCACATAAGGCATATGACCAAATGCTTCCATTGCTAGCTGACGCATTTGTTGCCCCTTGCGTTGAATCATGTCCATTATTTGTTCTTCTTCAAATATTGTTAATACTTCAAGCGCCACACGACATGCCAACGTATTGCCAGAGTAGCTATGAGAATGTAAAAATGCTTTCATCGTTCCATATTCATCATAAAATGCGTTGTAAACTTGATCACTTGTTAGAACAGCGGATAATGGTAAATAACCTCCTGTTATGCCTTTTGATAAGCACATAAAATCTGGTGTGATACTGGCCTGCTCACAGGCAAACATTGTCCCTGTACGGCCGAACCCAACAGCAATTTCATCTGCAATTAAATGAACATCATATTGTGAGCATAATGCTCGTAGCCGTTGTAAATAAATGGGTGGATACATTTTCATCCCCGCTGCTGCTTGAATAAGTGGTTCTATAATAACAGCCGTGATTTCCTCATGATGCATCTTAAGCTGTTCTTCTACAAAATGACTACATGGTGCATCACAGCTTTCTGGTAGTTTTTGGAACGGGCAACGAAAACAATCCGGCCCCTGGGCACGTACAGTATCCAATAAAAGTGGCTCAAATACTTCATTGTAAAGCCCTACCCCTCCTACAGATAAAGCACCAACGGTTTCACCATGATACGCATCTGTAAACGCTAGAAACCGAGTTTTTGTTTGTTTTCCAGTCTGCATATGGTATTGAAAGCTCATCTTCAATGCCACTTCGACGGCAGAAGAGCCGTTATCCGCAAAAAATACTTTATGTAAACCAGGTGGTGATAAAGCGACTAATTTTTCAGCTAATTGGATAGCCGGTTCATGTGTAAAATTAGCAAAAATCGTATGCTCCAATGTAAAGGCTTGATGACTTAAGGCCTGACTAATACGCGGATTGGTATGTCCAAATAAATTTACCCACCAGGAGGAAACAGCGTCCAAATAGCGTTTGTCATGCTCATCATAAAGCCACACACCTTGTCCCTTTTTTATAACGATAGGTGGAAATGCTTCATAATCTTTCATTTGTGAGCACGGATGCCAAATATGCCGTAAATCTCTAGCCTGTAAGTCAGTTATTTCTCGGATCATTTCCATAAAGCCTTTCAAATAATGTTGTGTGTGTAATGTTGATATTCGCTAGTTCTGAAATATCCTGAAGACGTGGGATAATCGCATAGGGCAATGGATGGTACTGTAAAATCGTATGAATATTATCCTGTTCCATCATACTGCCCGTGTCACCGTTAAAAACAATACCAAGAACGTCAATCTGGCGTGATTGCAATGCCTCCATTGTTAACAAGGTATGATTGATTGTCCCTAAGGTTGTCCTTGTAACAAGCACTACTGGCAATTTGCTGCTCACAATGACATCAAGCAGTGTGATGCTTTGTTGAACATCTAAAGGCACAAACAATCCCCCTGCTCCCTCAGCTATAACAACATCATAGGATTCTTGTAAGAATTGAATACGCTGTAAAAGATTTTCTACATCAATTTGCTGTCCCTCCAGTTGAGCAGCAAAATGTGGCGATGCGGCCTCCTTAAACGAATAGCCATTCATATGCTCTTTATTTAACACTTGCAAGGAATACTTTTCATACATAGCTGTATCTGCATAATAGCTATGCAAATTGTCGTATATCTCGCCTGTTTGAACTGGCTTGAAAGGTATAATTTCCAACCCCAACCTTTGCAATTGACACATCAACAGTGTCGTGACAATCGTTTTACCAACATCTGTATCAGTACCGACTACCCAAAAATGTTGCATCGTTAACCTCCCCCTCTTTTTAAGTTAACCTAAGACACTTTAAAAGTTAACACATTTATTTTCTTTTTGTAAATGCCTATTCTTTAATTTCTCAGAAACTTGTACAAAAATAGCAAAATCTTGTCATAGCTTCTTGAAAATTTAACCCTTTCAAGGAATGCGCTAACTGAATTTGCTTTCTCATAAAATAAAGCAGGAGATACTTCTTAAATGAAAGGAGTTTTATCTAGTTGTGTAGTATTACACTATATGGGGGTGGTTGTATGTTTGGGATTTTTAAAGACGCAGAAAAAAGCATTGATACATATGAACAAGTGCATTCAATTTTAAAATCATTGCTTACCTATGAACTAAAAGAATTACCAACTCGCTATGAATTTTGGTATCGTGTAGCTATTCGTCAGGAGGAGTGTCGTAGTCTTCAAGCGGAACATCGTGCAAAAATTTCGATGACCTCTGCAGTAGGACGCTTTCATCAAAAACAATATGAAGCGATGACAAAAAAACTAGCTAAACTTGAGCGCCTAGCTGATATTTATAAATTATTTTGTCTGGAGGAAGAACGAGCGAACCTAAATCATCGACTGTCCTTCCATCAAGAAGACATTGCCGCTCTATACGATCACATTCAGCATAAAGAGCTTTATACGTATTGTGACTCGGTTCAGCTGCAATTTTGGGAAGCCATCCGCGATGACATTTTACATGCAATCGCAGACCTTGATTAAATAAAAAAAGCCAACGTTTTTATTCAAAACGTTGGCTATCTATTTAGGCAAAATACTTTGACATTCTTAGTTGAAGCATTTGTTTAAACTCTTGTGACTGGTCAACTTTAATCGCTACTTGATTATAATGTTTTTTAATGCCTAACATAAAAGTCACTTCCACTGGCTCTTTCATTTTTAAAATGACGTGCGGATAAGCCTCACCAAAATCACGTGCCACGAAATCTATCGTATCCTTCGATAATTTTCCTTCTAACTGACCCTTATCCTCTATAACCTCTTCTATTTTATTAAAATCGATTTCTGTACGCTTCATTAAACCTAGCGAAATATATATTGTTTCGTCTGTTACGTATACAGGATTTAATCGAATCGCCTGCATATCTGCGATCAAAAAGATCACTGAATATATATTAAGAATGAGCAAAACAATGGAAAGAATCATGGACTTCTCATGTAGCCACCAGTGAATGCCAATCGTTTCAATCGCAATACCGTGGATAATCATAAGTTGAAAGGCGATATAGCTTGAATTTTTATGCAAAGTAAAACCGAGGCGTTCTTGTCGCTTCCAGCTAGCAACCCCATAATAAAGGACAAGTAAATCCGAACAAATCATTTGAATGACAGGATGCTGCGGAAATTGTTTTTCTACAGCTTTTGAAAATGAAAATATATCTGGTAATGAACTGGCACGTACATCAGCTAGAACTCTTGGCAGATAGCGGACAAGTGTAGCAATGAGTAAAATTTCTAACACGATTATAATACCTTCAAGAGCAAAGCCTGCCCACGTGACTGCCACAAATGGCTGAAGATGCTCAATTGGAATGATAAAACGTGCGGCAATACAGCCAATTGCGACTAACAATATGGACTGCTTTAATGAGAACTTCCCTTTATAAAGCATCCATAATATAGGTATGACAACTACTAAATCAATGAGGGAACCTAAAACAACTCCATTTGTTTCGATAGGCAAGATGACCGAACCAAGACCCGAATTATAAAGCGTATAATTGCTGACTAGCACGATGAATAACAGAGCTAGCCATATATTTTGCTTTTTCCTTAAAACCATCATTCTAACGCCCCCTACACACTATTAATTACACTTTATTGTAAATGGTGAATTATGTATATATTACAGGCATAAATGATTATATTTTTTCCATTGATGTTCAATATTTTTTCACATTTTAAAACTTTACAGAAATTTCTTGCGATAAACATGTGGTGAATAGCCTGTATATTCTTTAAACTTCTCAATATAGTAACTGACAGTACTAAAGCCTGTATTGGCAGCAATAATAGTGACGTTTTGCTCGTCATCCCTCAATAATTCAATACTTTTGCGAAGTCGATATTGTAATAAATAAGTAAATGGGGTCAGTCCAATTACTTTCTTAAAATACCGACTGCATTCAGCCCTACTTAAATACACGTGCTTCGCTAAATCCTCTAGCGTTATTTTTTGCTGATAGTGTGTATGTAAAAAATTCAGCATCGCTTTAGCCCGTTCTTGTTGCACAATAATTGAGGGGTCCACAATTTCCTCCGTCAGCAAGGATTGGGTTAACATCACTTCCCAAATGTATAGTAGCTCCCTCCATACTTTAAGTTGATAAAAGGCCTCTTGCTTTTGTAATATATCAGCCATACATGCCACTTTTTGAGTTAACTCCTTCGTAAGTTTAAGGTAGGGCTGTCGATGAGTAGTTAAATAAGGTTGAACATAATTAGTCATAAAAATACTGCCATCATGCCCTCCAATGATTATTGGGTCCACGTTTATACAGTAAACAATCGCATGCTCCATTTGAAAGGGCTTCGCCTCATGTAATTCTGAGGTATTGATGAATAGCCCCTCCCCCTCCTCTAAGACTAAAACATTCGCTCCTACCCGATACTTAGCACATCCGCTTTTGAGATAAACAAATTGAATTTCTTTATGCCAATGGAGCGGTAGAAAATCCATACTATCCATGTTCATGGTCGTTTCATACAAGGCAACTGGAAATTCTTTTGATCCGTGCAATGTTAGCTCTTGCAAATCTTTCGCAATTTTTATATGGGTTAAAGGCAACCTCATCACCTCAATATTTTGATATTTTTAATGTGTTAACACGATATTTATTCTGTTCCGGACATCTTATAATCACCTTATATTGATAGTTTAGGAGATGTTCGTCAATGAATCAAATCATCAAAAAAAATCGTACCCTCGGTTTTTTACTAGTAATCCTTGGGGCAAGTTTTTGGGGAATCGGTGGAACCGTAGCCCAAAAACTATTTCAGGAGGAGCAAATAGCTGTAGAATGGCTAGTTTCTAGTCGCTTACTTTTGTCTGGTCTATTACTCATAGGAATATATAAAATTACCCATCGACATGAGTCAATCTTTATCATGTGGCGGACAAAACAAAATGCCATGAGACAATTATTATTTAGTTTATTAGGCATGCTTGCTGTCCAATATACGTATATGATGTCTATTTCCATTGGAAATTCAGCGGTAGCCACGCTTCTACAGTATTTAGCACCTTTGTTCATCATGGCATATTACTTTTTATCTAAGCAAAGCCCTTTGACAAAACAGGATAGTATTGCCGTTACACTTACACTTGTTGGAACTTTTTTATTATTAACAAATGGGTCCTTTTCAACTTTGTCAGTACCTTTTATGGCCGTATTCTGGGGTGTAGTATCAGGACTTTCAGTTGCCTTTTATACACTATATGCTGTTCCCCTTTTACAGCAATTCCATTCCTTACTTGTTGTAGGGTGGTCCATGGTCATCGGTGGGATTGTTATGAGTTTCTTCCATCAACCATGGTCTATTGATGTATCGAACTGGACATTTTCTACGATTGCCTATTTTCTTTTTATTATTATATTCGGCACAATGCTAGCGTTTTGGTTTTATATTGCTAGCTTGCATTATTTATCCCCAAAGGAGTCAAGCTTATTAGGAAGCTTAGAACCACTAATGGCTGTCATCACAAGTGTATGGTGGTTAAAAATAAGCTTTGGAGGTTACCAATTTATTGGTACTTTACTAATTCTTCTAATGATTCTATATCTCACAGTGTTTCAAAAGAAACAGGCTTAAACACCTTAATATCTGATTTTTCTGACTGTCAGTAGTCAATACCTCCTATATTAAATATTGGTTTATATGAATTAATACATAAAATTTACATATTTCATATATCTTTTCTCCTTGTTTGTCTACTATACTGAAAATAAATGACAAATAAAAAGGGAGGTATTAGTTATGAATAAAAAAGTTATTTTTTTTGAGGTTGAAGGTGGCACAGACAAAGGATCAGATGGCTATCGTCCAGATACAATGCCAATGGTGGAAGCTTTAAAGCAACGTGGGCAAGATGCAGAGGTGTTATTTTTTGATATTGCAAAAAAACAGCAAATTTTTGACTACGTAAAGGAACATGGTGCTGCCTATGTATCCCGTATAAACCCCGGCAACTTGCAGCATGAGGAAGAATATTTCGCGATGCTTCGAGAACTTTGCCAAGTAGGCGTCATCGGCATGCCACATCCCGATGCGATGATTAGCTATGGCTCTAAAGATGTATTATCAAAGCTTACTGCTACCAATTTAGTACCTGATGATACATTTGCCTACTATACAATCGAGGCATTTAAAGCACAATTTCCTACTTCTCTAGCGTTAACAGAACGTGTTCTGAAGCAAAATCGTGGTTCTACGGGTGAAGGTATTTGGCGTGTAAAATTAGTAGAGCCTCTAGCCGAAGGAATTACCGAAGTTCCATTAGATGCACAAATTAAATGTACCGAAGCAAAAGATAATCATGTTGAATATTGGTCTCTCGGAGACTTCATGACATTTTGTGAGCCATATATTACTGGATTGAATGGTATGTTAATCGATATGCGATTTCTTCCACGTATTACAGAAGGTGAAGTTCGCTTATTGATGTTGCGCAATCACCCCGTTCACGTGGTACATAAAAAACCTGCTAATACTGAGGATGCCTTTAGTGCAACATTATTCTCAGGTGCACAATATCGCTATGATCAACCAGAGGATTGGCCTGAGCTTGTCGAAAGCTTTTTATCACAGCTACCTCAAGTAACGAACCTGTTAGGAGGATATGACTTACCTCTTATCTGGACAGCTGATTTTATGTTAGACACAGATGAAGCTGGCAAGGATTGCTATATTTTAGGTGAAATGAATTGTTCATGTGTGGGCTTTACTTCAGAGCTCTCCTTAGCACATCAAGTAGCAGAAGAAATTTTGGCTTGTCTCCAAGAGCAGACAATTGTAGTTACTCCATCATAAAAAAAAGTGCGATCTGAGAGATCGCACTTTTCATATATAAATTTTAATTGCTTGTATAAATTCATATATAAAATAACCAGCAAAGCCAAATAACAAGAATCCTGCGACAATCGTAAATGTTTTAATCATCTTCCGATTCATCGCTTTACGTGTAACTGAGACAATAGTTAGTAAACCGATATCGTGGAGTAAAATTCCACTCAGGACACCAGCAGCAATAATTAAAAAGCTTGTTTGCTCCCCTTGTCCGTAAGATTTAGCTAGAACAACGCCGAATACATTGACCCAAAAAACAAGGTTACCAGGGGATATAGCTACCAATAATCCATTCAAGTAAGAAGCAAAAAAGGACTTGGTTACTTTTTCTCCTGCCAATGTAATATCATGATCGGCATTCTTAATAGAGTCATACCCTAACAAGAATAAAAAGCCCGCTCCAATGATCCACATCGGAAGCTGTACCATGGGCATAGCCAAAATGGAGGCTAATCCCATATACAAGGCAAAAACTAATACGATGTCAATGGTCATGCCACCAAGCCCTACAGCCCAGCCGTGCAGAAAACCATTTTTAAGTCCTTGCTTTGTCATTTCGACTGTAATTGCACCTACAGGCATGGCAATGGCAAGTCCCACCAATACATACGCTACATATAAACTCAAAAAAACACTTCTTTCATGTCATCGATAAGCTTCATACGTCCGTTTATACTTCTACATTAGCATAAATATACTTAAAAGGAAATAATTATTAATAGTTTAACGTCTCTTATCTAGATTTATAGCATTTGTTTTTTCCATTGTCCTAACACATCATTCGATTTCACAAGATCCATTTTCAAGGTGATTTGCTTTGTAGAACAGCGTTTTTCAGCTCTCTTCCAAGCCTCCTCTAAAGCAGGTAAATAGCTTAAATTTTTTGTAGTAGCTACAAGCTGTAAAAAAATATTACCTTGAATATAGTGCCAGCGAGGATTCATACCATCTAGCTTTATAGCCTCCTCAATTAGTCTAAGTGCTAAATAAGGGCTTCCCTCATGACGATTTAAAAATTGAGCAAAAGCACCCCAATACAGACCTTTGTTAGGCTGTAATTTAATAGCCTCTGCAAATTGAACCATCGCTTTGTCTTGTTCTTTAGTAAGGACGTAATATTCAGCCATCGTATAATAAGCGTTTGCCTGTGCTTCAATGGGTCCTGCTAATAATTCTTCTATTACTTTCCCAAACTGTTCATCATCTTGAGTACCGATATAGGCTGTAAGAACATCTCGCTCTGGGTACGAACCATCTGTACGTTCTTTACTTTGCATTATTTTTTCATCAGTCGTTTCAGGCATATCGGCATATCCATTTGCCTCCAGTAATGCAACATGTTGCTGAATAAGTTGATGGGTCTCGTCAGTTAAATTTATTTGGCTGGCAAGTATCTCCTTTGCTAGCTGGTAGCTCTCTTTTACTTGACCACTTAAAAATAAGTCATTTATTTGCTGTACTTGCTCATCCATTTGTTTTACCACCATTAAATCCTCACCTTCACTAAAAGAAAAATCTTATGGATAGTGTACCATCTTAGACAGGCAAGCAAAAGATAACTTATCCTAATTTTTCTACAATTCTTTTAATTTAAATGCTTTTACGTGTTGCTCTAGTGTATGTGCCATATGGGTCGTTTCATTCGAACTTTGTGCAACCTCATCAATACTTGCTGTTGTTTGCTGGGCTGCTAAGGTAATTCTATTCATGGCTTCCTCAATGTCTCTAATGGATTCTGTTAGTTGTTGTATCATCTGGACAATTTGAGCTGACTTTTCATTTTCAGCAGTCACTGCATGAGAAATACTTATGATTTCCTCAACTGTCTTCGCTACAGCGCTTGAAATATTTCCTAAGGATTGTGCTGTCAAACCAACTGTCTCTGTTCCTTTTTCAATATATTGCGTATTATCATTCGTTGATGACATCACTTGCTGAACATGTTTCAGCATATCCTGAATAAGCTGTTCAACCTGTAATACTTCTGCATTGGACTGCTCTGCTAGCTTTCGCACCTCCTCAGCAACAATCGCAAAACCTTTTCCATGCTCTCCTGCCCTAGCCGCCTCGATAGAAGCATTCAGGGCTAGTAAATTCGTTTGTGATGCAATACTAGCAATCGATGTTGTAATTGCCTGTATTTTAGCAGCAGACGTAACTAAGTTTTCAACAGTATGCTTTACTTCATCTGAACCACTTTGAATCGATACCATATCATTGTTTATATCTTTGGCTAGCCTTTCTCCATCTGTTGCTAGTTTCATAGTTTCTCGTGCATTATGAGCACTATCAGTAGCATTGTTCTGGATTACCTGCAAGTCCTTAGCTAAGGAGGTTAACACTTCGGTAGCATTTTCAGCGTGATGCATACCTGCCGTCACAGTGCTTGTTACTTCTTCGATATTATGAGCGACCTCTTGAATTGTGTTCGTCATATCGTTTAAGGTGCAAGCGGTTTCATCTGCATTATTAGCAAGTGTATTAGAGGTAGAACGCATGGTCATGATCATACTTTGCAGGCTAGCTGTCATACGATTTAATGTCTTCGCTAAATCCTCAACCTCATCCTTGCTGTTTATTTTTGTTTCCGCTACCGCTAAATTGCCATTTGCAATTTCTTTGGCTTGTTGAATAAGGACACTAATTGGCTTCACTTTTCGCCGGATTAAAAACCCTGTAATAATTGAAGCAATTAGCATAGGGAAAATACTAATTAATATGCCGCTCCGAACAACATCCCATGTACGTTCCTTAACAATATTGGCATCAAAATCGATGACACTGATGGCAATAATCTCTTTACTCGAATCGTGGTCTTTGAAAATGGGGGCATAGCCTGATAAGCGATCCATGCCAGCAAATGTATAGGGCTGAGAATAAGTTGGATGCTTATCTTGTAACAGCCTATCAATCGCTTCTTTATCAAGATAGAAAGAATCCCCAGGTGCAAAACCTTTCTCGGCTAAATGGTCATCCAGCGCTAACAATGTTCCATCAAGGGACAGAATATATTGAGTTTGAAAAATATCTTTGTGTCCAGTTGTCCAGTTTAAATCATTCCCAATACGTTCCCGAGCAGCCTGGTCCCCACGCTTGGCCTTGTCCATCTGCTCAGGAGATAATAAACCGGTTGTAATATTGGCACATCCATATGCCTCCACACCAGCAGCATCATAAAGTTTATTGTAAGCAGTTATGTATGTAGCGAACGATGTAATCCCTAGCATGACCACTAAAATACCAGCAATAATCGTTCCAAGTTGAAAAGTTAATGAATTTCGTAATTTCACGATTCATCTTCTCCCCCTTTCTTGTAATAATCTAAAAATTTCCCCCTTATTTTTTCATCATACTATAAAAAGATGTATTTAAAAAGCATCTTTATTTTTTCTAAAGAAACAAAAACATTGGATAAAAGTTCTGAATTATGCAATAATTGGGGTTCACTAACTTAATTATGAGGCATTCAATAAATCATCTACTAGGGGGGCTTACAATGAATAAACGTTTTCATTTTGTATCGCTTATTACTGGAAATTTGCTAACAATAGGAGCTATCTTCATTTATGCTATGCAAAGCCAAGTACATGTAGCCCTCAGTACGTATGGACTAGTAATGGGATTTCTAAGTACATTACTTGTGATTTTCTTTTATGTATGGGGAGATGAAAAGCAACAAATATCAAGTCGATTTTTAAAATAAAAAGAGTGATGAGCAGTTCTGATGTTTCAAGCAATGATGTCCCTTGCTACCTTTGTAGAACAGGGATTTTTCCATGTTTTCCAGGCTATTTCATTATGATTACGTCTAATTGATGTAGAAAAATTAAATTTTTTGTAGAAAATTTTAAAACAATGATTGAGTACTATATCAAATTTCTGTATAATCAGCTTGTTTGACAATACTTTTATGAACTTGGGGGTAGACAATTGGGTAAAGCATTGATTATCGGAGCTGGCGGAGTTGCCAGTGTTGTGGTACACAAGTGTGTTCAAAATTCGGACGTATTTGAGGAAATTTGTATCGCAAGTAGAACTGTTTCAAAATGTGACGCTCTAAAAGAAAAACTAGACGGCGGAAAAACAAAAATTCATACTGCACAGGTAGACGCAGATAATACAGAAGAGGTTATTGAGCTTATTAAAGCTTTTGGACCAGATGTAGTGATTAACGTTGCCCTACCTTATCAGGACTTAACGATTATGGATGCTTGCTTAGCGACAGGTGTGCACTATGTGGATACTGCAAACTACGAGCCACCTGAGACGGCAAAATTTGAATATAAATGGCAATGGGCTTATAAAGAAAAGTTTGAAAAAGCTGGCTTAACTGCATTACTTGGTAGCGGTTTTGACCCAGGTGTAACAGGGGTTTTCACAGCTCATGCGCAAAAACATGAATTTGATGAAATCCACTATATTGATATTGTGGATGCAAATGCAGGAGATCATGGTTATCATTTCGCAACAAACTTCAACCCAGAAATTAACATTCGTGAAATTACTGCGAATGGTCGTTACTGGAAAGAAGGCGAGTGGGTTGAAACAGCACCACTTGAGAAAAAAGAAGTTTATAACTTACCAGAAATCGGACCAAAAGATATTTACCTTCTATACCATGAAGAGCTTGAATCACTTGCAAAAAATATTAAAGGTTTAAAACAAATCCGCTTCTGGATGACGTTCTCTGAAAAATACTTAACACACTTAAAAGTATTAGAAAACGTTGGTATGACATCTATCGAGCCAATCGAATTTGAAGGTCAAATGATTCAACCAATCCACTTCCTAAAAGCGGTGTTACCAGACCCAGCTTCTCTAGGACCTCGCACAAAAGGTAAAACAAATATCGGTTGTATCATTCGCGGTCTAAAAGACGGTCAAGAAAAAACGTATTATGTGTACAACGTATGTGACCACGAAGAATGCTATAACGAAGTGGGGTCACAAGCGATTTCTTACACAACTGGCGTACCTGCTATGATTGGTGCAATGCTTGTAATGAACGGGGAATGGCGTAAACCAGGTGTTTGGAATGTAGAAGATTTCAATCCAGATCCATTCATGGATGCATTAAATAAATGGGGTCTACCATGGCAAGAAAGCCATAACCCAGAGTTACTTGACCTTGATTTAGATGCAAAGGAATTAAGCCGATGAAACCAATTGATTTTTCAAAAGTTCCATCCCCTTCTTATGTAGTGGATGAGCGATTATTAACAAAAAATCTTGAGCTTTTAAAATCAATTCAAGATCGTACAGGCTGCCGTATATTACTAGCCCTGAAAGGATTCTCTATGCATTCAACATTCCCACTAGTAGGGGAATATTTAGCAGGCATTACAGCTAGCTCCCTGCATGAGGCCCGTCTAGGCTACGAAAAAATGGGCAAAGAAGTTCACGTTTATGCACCTGCTTATATTGAGCATGAAATGGACGAGCTTCTAGGCTATGTGGATCACATTGTATTTAACTCATTTAACCAATGGGCTCAGTTCAAGGATAAAGTGAAATCTGCTGGTAAAACAATTGAATGTGGTATTCGTGTGAATCCTGAGTACTCTGAAATTGAAACAGCTCTTTACGATCCTTGCTATACGAATTCCCGTCTTGGAACGACTTTGGCTAACTTCGATAAATCTCAACTTGACGGCATTGATGGCTTACACTTCCATGCAATGTGTGAACAAAACTCGGATACGTTAGAGCGTATTATTGAAGTAGTTGAAGAAAAATTTGGTGATGTCTTACATCAAATGAAATGGTTGAATTTCGGTGGTGGTCACCATATTACACGTGAAGATTATGATGTAGAGAAGCTTGTGAACATCATTAATTATATCCAAGAGAAATATAACCTGCTTGTGTATTTAGAGCCAGGTGAAGCAGTGGCCCTTAATACTGGCTATTTAGTAGCTACAGTGTTAGATATTCAAGAAAATGGGATGGATCTTGCTATTTTAGATACGTCGGCAACATGTCATATGCCTGATGTACTTGAAATGCCATACCGTCCAATGATTATTGGTTCTGGTCAAGCTAATGAATTTGCCCACACGTACCGCTTGGGTGGACTAACATGTCTTGCTGGTGATGTTATAGGCGACTATTCATTTGAACAGCCATTAAAACCAGGAGATCGTCTGGTATTTACGGATATGGCGCATTATTCCATGGTCAAAAACCATATGTTTAACGGTGTTAACCTACCTTCTATCGTTTCATACAATGATGAAGAAGGTATTAAAATTATTCGCGAATTCAAATTTGAAGACTACAGTGGTCGTCTTTCTTAAGAACATGAAAAAGCCCTTCCGTTTTTTGCAGGAAGGGCTTTTTTAGCTGTATAGTCTTCTAACTTTCAACGTTGTGATAGCCATATTGGGGTGTGTTCACAATTACATTCTAAAGGAAAACGTAGAAGCCTAAGCCTCTACGTTTTCCTTTTCATTCTCGAGCATTTTGTGTAAATAATTAATAATTTCACGTATTCCTTCTAATGAATTGACGAGTATTTTTGGGTCAACATACGTAATCATTCGGTTTTCAAGATTAGCCACAGCTGTAAAGTAGCGAGTTTTACTATAATTCACAAGTCCTAACTGTTGAAGTATTGACTCATCTAAATCAAGAATTTCACGAGCTTCCGTAACAAGTAACCCATAGTTAACAACATCAGTATTCAATACAATTACCCGAGCAGTTGCTGTATTGGAAGAGCGATTATATAATATTCGTTCAAAGTCTAGAACAGGCACAAGTTCCCCACGAATTCTTGTAAAACCTAAAAGATAGTTAGGTAAGTGAGGAATAGGTGTTACCTGCTCTAATTTTTCAATTGAAATCGCTTGCTCTACTGGCACTGCATATTCTTCTGTACCACAAGCAAAAACTACTGCTTTTACACTTTCCATATGGTCACACCCTTCAAATTCAACTCATTATTTTTTGGCAGATTCTTTAACAATCTCAACTAGTAAATCTGCTAATTTCTCTAATTCTTCAACGGGAATTTTTTCATTTGTCGTATGAATATCCTCATACCCTACAGATAGATTAACGGTTGGGATACCAAAGCCTGCAATTACATTTGCGTCGGACCCTCCACCTGAAATTCCTAATGTAGGTGTACGATCTATTTGACGTGCAGCAGCCATTGCCACTTGAACGACTTTGTCTGACTCGGTTACACGGAAACCTGGATACATAAGCTTCACTTCAACTTCAGCTCGTGCCCCTAATGATGCAGATACTTGTTCAAATGTTTCTTGCATATGCTTTGTTTGAGCATCTAATTTAGTTTTATCAATCGAACGCGCTTCAGCTAGAATCGTAACTTCATCGCAAACAATGTTTGTCGCCTGTCCACCCTCAAATCGTCCAATATTGGCGGTTGTTTCTTCATCTAATCGACCTAGCTTCATTTGTGCAATACATTTTGACGCGACTGTAATAGCTGAAATTCCTTTTTCTGGCGCAACCCCAGCATGCGCAGTTTTACCGATAATCTTTGCGAAAATTTTAGCTTGGAACGGAGCTGCTGTGACGATACCTCCAACTTTACCATCACTATCCACAGCAAAGCCATATTTTGCTTTAATCATAGATGGGTCTAATTCTTTGGCACCAACAAGACCGCTTTCTTCACCAGCTGTAATAATAAACTCAATATCCCCGTGCTCAATATTTTGCTCTTTTAAGCGTTTGACCATTTCTAGTAATGCTGCTAGTCCAGCCTTATCGTCCGCACCTAAAATCGTTGTACCATCAGATACAATATAACCATCTTCACGTAATGATGGCTTTATGCCTTTACCAGGAACAACCGTATCCATATGAGAGGTAAAATAGATTGGCTCAACATCTAATGTACCTTTTAAAGTGGCAATAATATTGCCTGCACCATGTCCGTTACGTGTATGTGCGTCATCTTGGACTACTGTAAATCCAAGTGCTGATAACTTATCGACTAATATTGGTGCAATTTCTTGTTCATATTTTGTTTCTGAATCAATCTGAACGAGCTCAAAAAACTCTTCCACTAAACGACTTGTCATGTTGTAAAACTCCCTTAGTTTACGTGTTTTTCCACGTTATAGTATAGGTATTATTTTAGCACAACGTCAGAAGAGTTGAAATCATTCCACAACACTACCCACATAAAAAAGTCTGAGACATTCATCTCAGACTCAGCTTAAGCATTCAAAATCGCTCCTTGCTCTTGTTCAATTGTTTGTAGATAGTTCGATGCTTTATGATGTTTATCCTGTAAACGCCAAATTGTATTATGTACATCATCTTGGATACGTGACACCTGTTCTCTTGCGGTTGAAATTTTGGAATGGACCGACCAAGCTGAAAAAAGATCATCGAAGAAGTAATCAGCAAATTTAACAAAACCATCTGTTTCGATCTGTAGTGTCTTGGTAGACATCACATGAACATCTAATAACTCATTATGAAAACGCTGTAACGCTATTTGGGCACTATGTATATAATTTTCTGAGTGATTAAGCGCATCATGTTTTAAGTGTGTTGCAATAATTCCACCGCCAAAAAATGTATCCCACGTCGAATATCCGTTAGCCGAATGGAGGGAAGCAGCTGCTTGCCCCAACTTTGTCAGAGCCACCTCCCCTGCCTCCTCTGCTTCTTGAATTTCAGCAATCAGTTGCTTTGTGAGTAATTTTTCCTCAGCTAAATGCTCCAATCTCTGTGCTTGTATAGAATCATGCCTTTGTAAATAGCCCTTCTTTTTAGCGTGTATCTTCTGAAGCTCATCCTGTAATGCTATTTCATCAATCTGAGCTAATTTCTGGGTTACATGAAACTTATCTTCGCTTAAATCCATCTGCATTTTCTTCGCTTCTTTAATTTTTAATTCAAGCACGGCCGCTTTATCAATTTTCTCAGCCCGTAATTCATCCTGTTGCCCCGTCCAAGTCCGAATCATATTCATAAATGAGAAACCCTCTAATTTATGGAGCTTTGACCGAATATGATCGAGTGCCCTAGAATGTTTATAGATTTCCTGTTGTGTATAGTCAATCTGCTTGTCAATTAACAGTCCTTGCTCGTTTAGCCTTGCCGATTTTCTTAGTTGTGTATGAATCTTTTCCTGCTCTTTTTGTAATTGCTTCCATTCCATTCATATCAACTCCTTATATATCAGTACGGTTGAAAAAGAAAAATGTTTCAACTTTCATTGATTATCTGGCATACCAATTTTTGAAAAGTAAAAGCCTAGTAACTATATAGCTACTAGGCTTGGACATTTTATAATGGAATATTACCATGTTTTTTCTCAGGACGCGTTTCCTGTTTAGTAGATAACATATCAAGTCCTTGAATCAGTTTGATACGTGTATCTCTTGGATCAATAACATCGTCTACCATACCGCGAGATGCTGCAACATATGGATTGGCAAATTTTTCTTTATATTCTTCAATTTTTGCGGCACGTGTTGCTTCTGGATCATCTGATTTCGCAATTTCACGGGCAAAAATGATGTTTGCAGCTCCGGCAGCTCCCATAACTGCAATTTCAGCATTTGGCCAAGCAAATACAAGGTCCGCACCGATTGATTTAGAATTCAGGGCCACGTAAGCGCCTCCATAAGCTTTACGTAAAATCACTGTAATCTTTGGTACAGTTGCTTCTGAATAAGCATAAAGAATTTTCGCACCATGACGAATGATTCCGCCATGTTCTTGTTTAACACCTGGGAAGAAACCAGATACGTCTTCAAATGTAATGATTGGAATATTGTAAGCATCGCAAGTACGGATAAAACGAGCCGCTTTATCGGAAGAATCAATATCTAATCCTCCAGCAAGAACTTTTGGTTGGTTACAAACAAGGCCAACTGACTCACCAGCAATACGTGCAAAGCCAACGACAACGTTTTTCGCAAATTCTGCATGAACTTCCATGAATGAACCTTCATCCACTACTTGCTCAACGACTTTACGTACATCGTAAGGACGTGTTGTTTCAATTGGCACTGTATCCACGATTTCTGGACGGTAGTCATCTCCCTCTGGTCGAGCTTGACGAGGTGCTTTTTCTTTATTGTTTTGTGGTAAATAGCTTAATAGTTTTTTTATTTCTTGAATTGCCTCTTCTTCAGATGGTGCACGGAAATGGGCATTTCCACTTACTGCATTATTTACTTTCGAACCACCTAAATCTTCAGCAGAGATTTTTTCGCCTGTCACTGTTTCTATTACTTTAGGTCCTGTTATAAACATTTGAGATGTTTTGTCTACCATTAAGATAAAGTCTGTAATTGCAGGAGAGTATACTGCTCCTCCAGCACATGGCCCCATAATCACTGAGATTTGCGGAATAACGCCTGAGTAAATCGCATTACGGTAGAAAATATGACCATAGCCATCTAGTGAAAGAACACCCTCTTGGATACGGGCGCCACCTGAATCGTTAATACCGATAAATGGTGTGCCATTTTTTGCAGCGAGATCCATAACTGTTGCCATTTTTTTTGCATGCATTTCACCTAGTGCTCCACCAAACACTGTAAAGTCTTGAGAGAATAAGTATACTGGACGCCCGTTAATTTTACCGAACCCAGTTACAACACCATCCCCAGGGCCTTCCATTTTCTCCATTCCGAAGTCTACTGTACGGTGAGTAATAAATGGGTTAATTTCAAAAAATGTACCTTCGTCTAGTAATAAATCAATACGTTCACGAGCTGTTAATTTCCCTTTTTCATGCTGTTTTTCGATGCGCTCATAGCCACCACCAAGTTCAATTACCGTCTTACGATCATACAAGTCATTGATTTTGTCGAACATATCCATATTAATCACTTATCCCCTTTTCCACTTTTATCACATAATTCATATAACACCCCGAAAGAAGATTTAGGATGCATGAACGCAACCTCTGCACCTCCAGCACCAGGTCCTGGCTCTTCCGATAAAAGACGTACACCTTTTTCACGAAGCTCAACCATACGCTCACGAATTCCTGTCACACCAAAAGCAATATGGTGAATACCTTCTCCACGTTTTTCAATAAATCCATGAATGGCACTTTTTTCACTCATTGGTTCTAATAGCTCCAATTTCACGTTGCCTGCGTCGATAAAGGCAACTCGAACTTGTTGTGAGTCTACTTCTTCCACTTTTAACAACTTTAAACCTAAAGTTTCTGTATAATATGTAATGCGTTCATCAAGATCGCGCACCGCAATCCCAATATGGTCTACTTTCTCCATGGTGACATCTCCTTCTGTTATGGTACATACTCTATTTTACAGACTTTTTTGTCAAAACTCTACTACTTGAGAAATTTTTCAGATTTGATAAACTATTTATAAGAAAAGAAGGAGCGAACGAGCATATGAGTAATAAAAAGTTTCAAAAAATCGTTGTTTATACTATGGTCGCAATCATGCTAATTTCATCTCTAGCATTTGGCTTATCGATGCTAGTTTAAGGCAAGACCATAGCGTCCACACTACTGTGGGCGCTCTTTTTTTACCTTTAAACCCTTAAATGATTGCTTTATTTCTAAATACCTGTCCATTTCCTCGATAAACTGATAGAGTGCGGCTTGTGCGATGAATTGCTCATGATTTTGCGGTAATGGTAGCTGCGAGAAATCATGTTTCACCTGCTCTAGCTTTTCACGATAGTGACTTGCTGTATTTCCAGAATGAATATGTCCTCCGAGGTCTTGTAAAAAATCTGCCACAATTTCAGCCTCTTGTACTATAACAGGTAATGTTGTAATTTTTGGCAACACTCTTTCGATTATTTCTAGTTGCCTTTCTCGCATATCGAAATACATATAGTAATCATTTTTACGTCTCGTAAAATGGTTTTCAACATCTTTAAATGCTAAGGACTTTGCATCATTTAAAGTTCGAATAGCTTCAATGATCTCATGCCCATCCCATAACGTATCCCCTTGCCGTAAATAGCTAGCAATTTCTAAAAATATCTTGCTGTATAGTTCCTCAATTTTAACTCTATAGTAATTTAATTCCTTTTGAATATCTGGCATATACATATTAATGGCTATACCGGTTCCATAGCCAATAGCCATTAATGCCAATTCATTATAAACAAGCGCCATCGAAAAACTTTTAGCGGCGTAAATGTGCATAATAATAACGACACTAGAAATAAATCCGTCTGCAACTCTCAAGGACACAATCGTTGGAATAAAAAGTAGTAACATACCCGCAAGTGTAAGTGGCTGATAGGAAAAAAGCTCAAAGCTCATAAAGGCAAACACCATGGCCACTATACTAGCAACCAATCGAGTGTAGGCTGCGTGAATGGATTTTTTCTTTGTTGGCTGTACACATAATATCGTTAGAATACCAGCAGAGGCATACGAGGCTAAATGAAAATATTGAGCAATGGCAATAGCAAGTGCTGCACCAATTGCTGTTTTTAAAGTTCGATAGCCGATTGAAAACTTCTTCAGGTCGACTGCCTCCTATCTTTTAGTACTCTTCAGTAAATACCACTAATTATTTAGCCAATATTACAAAAATTTTAATGGTAGTGCTGAACTATCTGTACATGATAATAAGTAGGAAGCCTACATAGATTAACTAACATTCTATGAGGCTCTTCTACTTAGTTATAAAGGATTGTTCTTATGCAAGAATTGTCTTAAAGCTCGTCACAATACTCTTCAAAGTTTGCTTGTAAGTTTGTTACAACTGACATCGGGTCATGTCCTTCAATTTCATAGCGCCCGACTTCAGCCACTACTTGTCCATCTTTTAATAAAACAAATGATGGTGAAGAAGGTAGGTGATCTTCCCCAAAATGATAACGTGCCGCTGCAGTCGCTTCTTTATCTTGCCCTGCAAATACTGTTACTAAGTGATCCGGGCGTTTATCGTAATGTACACATTGCGCTGCCGCTGGACGAGCAATACCACCCGCACAACCGCACACTGAGTTCACCATAACTAATGTTGTACCTGGGCGAGCAAATGCCTCTTCAACAGCCTCTGGTGTTTTTAGCTGTTCGTAACCAGCCGTTTCAATTTCAGCACGAGCTGTTTTTAAAATTTCCTGCATAAATAAATCGTAATCCATATTCATATAGCGATAGCTCCTTTCAAATCGCGTCAATTCAGCTTTTATAGTAGGTATTTGACGCACATACATCTCTTATCATAGCAGTTTGCAACGAATTTGTGCACCCACTTGCTCATACAAGTCAGTTGAATTTTCTAAGCTTTTAAAGAAACTAGTTTACTTCTCTACCTATTCCTCGCTAAATAAACGATCTACACCTTGTGTAACCGTTAGTTGGCCACTTAAGATTTGACGTTCCAGTAGCTGTACCTGTGCTTTACGTTGTGGATTCCCATAAAACATATCTATTAAATGATCAGTAATCATGGATTGGAACCACTCTTTTGTTTGTTTTTGACGTCGAGTAGCCCAATAATGATTTGTTTCAACAATTTGTTTGAATTCCTTTATGGTTCCCCAAACCTTATCGAGACCCCGTTTTTCCAGTGAACTAACGGGCATTGCAGTAGACATCCAGCCTGGTGTTGCCGGCTGTAAAAAATGTAGAATCTGTTTATATTCTGCGACAGTTTTTTTGGCAAGTCGCACATTATCACCATCTGCCTTATGCACAACAATGGCATCTGCTAATTCCATAATGCCCTTTTTCATGCCCTGCAATTCATCCCCGGCCCCAGTTAAAACTAAAAGCAAGAAGAAATCTACCATGCCTCGGACATAGGTTTCGCTTTGTCCCACACCAACTGTTTCAATGAGAATGACATCATAGCCAGCCGCTTCACAAACTAACATCGTTTCACGTGTTTTTTTGTGAACACCCCCAAGGGTACCAGCCGATGGTGAAGGGCGTACAAAAGCAGTCGGCTTCTTGACGAGCTCTTCCATACGCGTTTTATCTCCTAAAATACTGCCTCCGGATAAAGAGGAGCTTGGATCAATCGCAAGAACTGCTACTCGTTTTCCCATGTCACAAAGCATTGTTCCGAAAGCCTCAATGAACGAGCTCTTCCCTGCTCCTGGAACACCCGTAATGCCGATTCGAATACTCTTTCCTGTATGTGGTAGAAGTTCCTGCAAAAGCTCTTGAGCTTGAACTTTATGAGTGGCATTCGAGCTTTCAATGAGGGTAATTGCTTTTGACAAATGTGTGCGAGAGCCTGCACGTACTTGTTGTGCAAGCTCTCGAATATTAACAGTGTCGGCTTTTTTCTTTCGGAATTTTTTAGGTGTACCATATTGCATACCGTCGTGAGTCGCCTCGACTCCGTCCATCACAAACAGCGCACTTTCTTCCATTCCTTTGTTGTTGTCCATTATTCAGACACTTCCTCATAGCCTAAACGTTTGTAAATTTCCTCAATGATTTTCTGTGCGGATACAGGAATCACGGTACCCGGTCCAAAGATAGCTACTGCTCCAGCATTGTAAAGGAAATCATAGTCTTGTGCAGGTATAACACCACCCACAATGATGATAATATCTTCACGCCCTAACTTTTCTAACTCCGTAATCAATTCGGGCACTAATGTTTTATGACCTGCTGCTAACGAAGAGACACCGATGACATGTACATCATTTTCAACGGCCATTTGCGCTGCCTCAGCAGGCGTCATAAATAACGGAGAAATATCTACATCAAAGCCTAAATCGGCATAGCCTGTTGCGACGACCTTGGCTCCACGGTCATGTCCATCTTGTCCCATTTTAGCGACTAAAATACGCGGACGGCGGCCTTCGTTTTCAAGGAATTCTTCTGTCATTTGTTTCACTTCTGAAATTTGCTCCTCATCAGAGAAGTTGGCAGAGTATACACCCGAAATAGAACGAATTACGGCTTTGTGTCGTCCAGAAACCGCTTCAATTGCATCTGAGATTTCACCTAAAGAGGCACGTGCACGAGCCGCATCAACCGCTACAGCTAGTAAGTTTTCCTCGCCATCTTGTGCGGCTTTTGTCAAACGAGCTAAATGTTTTTGAACCTCAGCTTCATCACGTGCTGCTTTCATCGCTTCTAAACGTTCAATTTGCTTTTGTCGAACAATGGTATTATCAATATCTAGAATGTCAATTGGCTCTTCCTTCGTCAGGCGATATTTATTTACACCGACAATCGTCTCTGTCTTGGAGTCAATTTTCGCTTGACGTTTAGCAGCAGCTTCTTCGACTTTCATTTTAGGAAGACCTGTTTCAATTGCTTTCGCCATCCCTCCAAGTGCCTCAATCTCTTCGATTAATGCCCATGCAGATTTGGTAATTTCTTCTGTCAATTTCTCCACGTAGTATGATCCACCCCATGGATCAATTACTTTTGTCATTGCTGTTTCCTCTTGTAAAAATAACTGCGTATTACGTGCAATACGTGCGGAGAAATCCGTTGGAAGTGCAATGGCTTCATCCAATGCATTCGTATGCAGTGATTGTGTATGTCCCATTGATGATGCATTTGCTTCAATTAACGTACGTGCTACATTATTAAACGGATCTTGCTCTGTTAATGACCACCCAGATGTTTGCGAATGGGTACGTAAAGCTAAAGTTTTCGGATTTTTTGGATTAAACGTTGACATCATCTGTGCCCAAATACGGCGTGCCGCGCGCATTTTAGCAACTTCCATATAATAGTTCATGCCAATAGCCCAGAAGAACGATAGACGTGGTGCAAATGCATCGATATCAATGCCTGCTTTCAGTCCTGTACGAACATATTCCAAACCATCTGCTAACGTGTAGGCAAGTTCTATGTCATTCGTTGCCCCCGCTTCTTGAATATGATAACCAGAAATCGAAATAGAGTTAAATTTCGGCATATACTTCGCTGTATATTCAAAAATATCTGCAATGATTTTCATCGACATAGCTGGTGGGTAAATGTATGTATTACGCACCATATATTCTTTTAAAATATCGTTTTGAATCGTCCCTGCTAATTTTTCTGGCGTTACTCCTTGTTCCTCTGCTGCCACTATATAAAATGCAAGAACTGGTAGCACTGCGCCATTCATCGTCATAGAAACAGACATTTGATCTAAAGGGATTTGATCGAATAGAATTTTCATATCCTCGACAGAGTCAATAGCAACACCCGCTTTCCCCACATCTCCTGTAACACGTGGATGATCAGAGTCATAGCCTCTATGAGTTGCTAGGTCAAACGCTACAGATAAACCCTTTTGTCCCATTGCCAGATTTCGCTTGTAAAAGGCATTGGACTCTTCAGCTGTTGAGAAGCCAGCATATTGACGAACTGTCCATGGGCGAGCCACATACATGGTAGGGTATGGTCCACGTGTATTTGGTGCGATACCTGCTACATCATTTAAATGTTTAGCATCCTTGATATCTTCTTTTGTATAAATATCTTTAATTTCAATTCCTTCATTTGTCATAAACTTATCATCAGACGCTTGAGGCGCATTAGCTGATAAAACTTTTTCTATTTCAATTGCATTAAAATTTGGCTTACTCATCGTTGGACCTCCTTCATGCTCGCAAACACTGACTGTAATTTTTCAATGATGTTCTGTCCTGCGAAAATAAAACCGTTTAAGCCATTTGCTAACCAAGCTTCTTCTTCGTCTTTAAATTTCCCAGCTACATCCACAAGTACATCCGCTGGCTTGTCTGCTAAAATGGCATGGACAAATTCTTTTGTATCTTCGTCATTACCTGCAATGACAACATATTTAGCCTCTGTTGCCTTTAACCAAGCAATTGCCTCTTCAACAGTCGTCGCTGGTTCACTTTTTTCAGGAACAAGACCAACCGTATTTAAGAATCCAGCAATAAAATCTGCTCTTGGCTTGGAGCTTTTTAAAGTACCTAATGTTAAAATGCCTGTTTTCACATCGGCTGCCGTCATTTCAGCACGCAGCTTTTCGAATGGAATAGCACTTCGTTTAATGCTAGCAAATAACGGATTTGTTTCACATTCAAATGCGTCTGCTGGATTAGCATAAATATTTGTTCCAATTAATGATTGCTTACGTGTTTGTACAGCGTGAATACGAGATTGATACGATTTCTCTACTTCTTCAGCGAGCTTGCCAGATGCTGTGTATTCATCAATGCCTCCAGCTGCCTCGATTTCTAAGAATAATGCCCATGCTTCTTTGACAAAATCTGCCGTTAACGACTCGATAAAGTAAGAGCCACCTGCAGGATCTATAACTTTTAAGACATTTGTTTCTTCCTTTAAAATCAATGACACGTTACGAGCAATACGTACTGACTGTTCTGTAGGCTTTGTTAATACATCATGTGGATGAACTGTAAAGAGATCAGCACCGCCTATTAAGCCAGAAAGCGCTTCATTGGAGGATCGTAATAAATTCACGTAGACATCCAATTTAGAGAAGCTTCTTAATGATGTTTCAGCAACTGTTGGTATTTTTACATTTTGTGTAACACCATAGGCAGATGAGAACGCTTTCCAAAGTACTTTAAAAGCACGGAGTTTTGCAATCTCTGTAAAGAATTGTGTATCAACTGCAAAGGATACAAAAAATTTCTTGGAGAATGCCTCGAAGCTTTCTTCCTGTTCTACCCATTTTGCTGCTAATGCAAGTGCATAGGCTAATTCTTGAATGGCGTTGGCACCTTCATTATGATAAATAACTGTGTTAGCGCCGACTGAGCGCACGCTCGGAAATGCATGTAAAGAGATGGGTTGGGTCGAAACGATGAATCCTTGCACAGCTTCTCGTTGATCCAAAGCAATTTTGTCAAACACTGTTAATAATGGGTCTTTTGTATCTTTAATAGTAATTTTAAATGAATATTCTGAGAAATATGATGCTAATTTGACCAATACGTCTTCTGTCCAATCAAAATTAACACGACTGTCAATTGTAATAATTTCATTACCCCTAGCTAAACTGTCATCAAGCTGTGCAAAAAATGCTTCACTCGTATCTGCATGAACTTGCTGAGCTACTTGGAATGCTTGACTATTTTGTAGAGAACGGATTGTGGCAACTTGTCGATCGAGCTCATCACCAAGCTTAGCTACTAAACTTTCTTGTGTGTAAATGGGCTGTAGTGTAACACCCTCATTTGTTTTCGTGAATAGAGACTCAAATGGTTTCCCCTTTAAAGCTTTGATTGCTGCATCTTGCCAGTCAGAATAGGCCGGCTTTTCAAATTCAATATTTTTCATGTTGTTTGACATGCGGACGCTTAATCAGCTTCCCCCCTTAGTAGTTTCTATTTGTTATTCTACATGACAAATTGCGACTCGGAAAGCATAAAAAAAATCGGAAACCCTTATACAGCAGGTTTCCGACAAGTCATCAGTAGACTGACGTCGAAGATTTATTTGTATTTTCGAGTATTTCTTTTACTCTATTTAGGAATTTACCACATACTAGTCCATCCAACACACGATGATCTAATGATAAACATAAATTCACAATATCACGAGCGGCGAACATTCCACCTGGTAAAATGACCGGTTTTTTTACAATACTTTCCACTTGGAGAATGGCAGCTTGTGGATAATTAATGATACCCATTGATTGAATAGAGCCAAATGCTCCCGTATTATTAACGGTAAATGTACCACCTTTAATATCATCCATGGCTAATTTTCCAGTTCGAACTTTGTTAGCAAGCTCATGAATTTCTTTAGCAATTCCTTTAATGGATTTTTCATCCGCGTGTTTTATAACAGGTACGAATAGTGCATCATCCGTCGCTACTGCAATCGAAATATTGATGTCATGCTTTTGAATAATTTTATCCTCAGCCCACATAGAATTCATCATTGGGAATTCCTTCAAGGCCTGAGCCACTGCTTTTACAAAGAAGGCGAAATATGTAAGATTAAAGCCTTCCTTTTGCTTAAATTCACCTTTTAGGCTATCTCGATAAGCAACTAAATCTGTTACATCCACTTCCATCATCATCCAAGCATGTGGAGCTTCATGGACGCTTCTTACCATGTTATTAGCAATGGCACGACGGACCTTTGTCACTGGGATTTCAATGTCCCCAGGCTGTATAGGTGGTACTGGTGCTGCAGGCTTTTCTGCAAGCTGTGCTGGTGCAGGAGCTGGTTGTTCAGTTGTTGTTTGAATCGCTGCTGGCGTTGGTGCCGCAGTAGTTGCTGTTGGAATATTGCCCGTTTCTATAAGTTTTAATAAATCTTTTCTTGTAATGCGACCACCCTCGCCCGTTCCTGTAACTTGATCAAGGGCAATATCATGCTCCTGTGCAAGTCGTAGAACAGCAGGTGAATAGCGTACTTTGTCCTTACGCGCTTCTTTTGGAGCGACTGAAGAAGGAGTAGAAACGGGTTGTGATGCTTCTTGTTTCTTTTGAACACCTGCATTTAAAATGGCTGTGCTTACTGCCGATTTTTTTTCAGGTGGTGGTGGTGGTAACTCACTATCCCCTGCAATTTCAATCGAGCATACGACTGCGCCCACTGGTAATGTTTGACCTTCTTGTGCAATTAACTCCGTAATAACCCCTTCAAACGACGATGGAATTTCTGCATTTACTTTATCTGTCACAACTTCTGCTAAAGAATCATATTTCTTTACTGTATCGCCAGGCTTTACAAGCCATTTTTCAATTGTACCTTCTGTTACACTTTCGCCGAGCTGTGGCATAGTAATATTTTGAACCGCCATCATTTATTCCTCCCATCAATTAAGCCTAGGCGTCATTGTACCTGATGCAGCGCTATATTAGTAAACGTAGATAGGCAAATAGACAGATTTTGACTTTCAAACGGCTAAGTCAAAATCTGTTCTTCCGTCTGAGGCTTTCATTTTTTCAATCAGCCTTGCTTGGTATGTTAAAATGCCGCAAGTTCTCGCATCGCACGTTCCACTTTATCAGGATTAATCATAAAATATTTCTCCATGGTTGGTGCATATGGCATTGCTGGCACATCGGGTCCTGCTAGACGTTGAATCGGTGCATCAAGCTCAAATAAACAATGCTCCGCAATAATGGCAGCAACTTCACTCATGATACTGCCTTCTTTATTATCCTCCGTAACAAGTAATACTTTCCCTGTTTTAGTCGCCGCCTCGATAATTGCTTCCTTATCAAGGGGATAGACTGTGCGTAGGTCAAGTATATGCGCAGAAATACCATCTGCAGCAAGACGTTCTGCAGCTTGTAGCGCAAAGTGGACAGCTAACCCATAGGTAATAACCGTCACATCATCCCCTTCACGCTTCACATCTGCCTTGCCGATTGGTAATGTATAATCGTCTAGAGGCACCTCACCCTTAATTAATCGATAAGCACGCTTATGTTCAAAGAATAATACAGGATCTTCATCACGAATAGCTGCTTTTAGCAATCCTTTAGCATCATATGGTGTTGATGGGATAACTATTTTCAACCCAGGTGTACCCGCAAAAAGGGCTTCAACAGATTGAGAATGGTAAAGAGCCCCGTGAATTCCTCCGCCAAAAGGTGCACGGATTACCATTGGACAAGTCCAATCATTGTTAGAACGGTAACGGATTTTGGCTGCCTCAGAGACGATTTGGTTGACAGCTGGCATAATGAAATCAGCAAATTGCATTTCTGCGATTGGACGCATACCATACATTGCTGCCCCAATACCGACCCCTGCAATAGCACTTTCTGCAAGTGGCGTATCTAGTACACGGTATTCGCCGAATTGATCATACAGACCAGTAGTTGCTTTAAATACACCGCCCTTACGGCCAACGTCTTCCCCTAAAATGAAAACTCGTTCATCACGTTCCATTTCTTCTTTCATTGCTAATGTAATCGCATCAATATAAGACATAACTGCCATTACACGTCACCTCCGTCCACTGGTGCATAAACATATTTCATGGCATCCTCTGGTTGTGCATATGGAGCCGCTTCTGCATAATCAGTAGCTTCATTTACTTCTACCATAACACGTTCTTCGATTTCTGTACGTACTTTTTCAGTCATGACGCCTGCATCAGTCAGATACTTTTCAAATAACACAATCGGATCTTTTGCCTTTCCTTCTGCAATATCTTCAGCCGTACGGTATTGACGATCATCGTCGTCCGAGGAATGGGCTGTTAAACGATATGTGACTGTTTCGATTAAGCTTGGGCCCTCTCCATTACGTGCACGATCGGCTGCTTCTTTCACCACTTTGTAAACTTGTAATGGGCATTTTCCATCAACTGTCACACCTGGCATACCATACCCAATCCCACGATCAGAAACCTTCGCACAGCCTAACTGACGTTCTACTGGTACAGAGATGGCATATTGATTGTTTTCCACCATAATAATAACTGGCAATTTATGAACACCTGCGAAGTTGGCCCCTTCATGGAAATCCCCTTGGTTAGAGGAACCTTCACCAAGTGTCACAAAAGAAACAAAATCCTCATTTTGTAGTCGTCCAGCAAGTGCAACGCCAACTGCATGTGGCACCTGCGTAGTAACAGGTGAAGATCCTGTTAAAATACGGTTTTTCTTTTGACCGAAATGGCCAGGCATTTGACGTCCACCAGAGTTTGGATCTTCCGCTTTTGCAAATGCAGATAGCATCAACTCTCTTGGTGTCATACCAAAGTGTAAAACAACCCCCATATCACGATAATATGGCGCAATATAATCTTTATCTTTATTTAACGCAAAGGCCGCCCCTACTTGTGCTGCCTCCTGACCTTGACAAGAAATTACAAACGGAATTTTACCAGAACGGTTTAATAACCACATACGCTCATCTAATCTTCTGGCCATTAACATTGTTTCGAACATAGCAAGTACATCTTCATTTGACAAACCTAAATCTTCATGTTTGATTTGAACATCTTGCATACGAACACCCCTTTCGTATTATAGAGAAATAACTATCTTATCCTATATCCCCACATTTGGATATGTTAGTTATGAAATTCAGAAAATTTAAAAATGGATAGCACGACCATCAACTGCTAAAGCAGATTCCACTAATACCTCGTTTAATGAAGGATGTGGATGAATTGCCTGACTAATTTCCCATGGTGTTGCATCCAACAATTTAGCTAAAGATGCCTCTCCAATTAAATCTGTCACGTGCGGCCCTACCATATGAATACCCAAAATATCATCTGTTTCTTCATCAGCAATTATTTTTACAAAACCTTCTGCTTCCCCATTTACCAATGCCTTACCAATTGCCTTGAAAGGGAATTTACCGATTTTTAATGAAAAGCCTCGCTCTTTGGCAGCACCTTCGGTTAAGCCAATGCTAGCAACCTCTGGATATGAATAAACACATTTCGGTACCTTCAGATCATCGATATGCTCTGCTTTACCTGTCGCTATATGCTCGATTGCTGACAGTCCTTCATGAGAAGCCACATGCGCTAACTGTAAGCCACCAATCACATCACCTATGGCATACATATGTGATTCCTTCGTTTGATAAGAATCATTCACTTTAATGAAGCCATTTTCCACTTCGATTTCTGTATTTTCCAAGCCAATGTCTTGCGTGTTGGCTTCACGACCAACACAAAGTAAAAGTTTATCTGCCTCAAAGATTTCTTCCTGCTCATTCACTTTCGCAGAAATGAAAACGTTATCATTTTCTATTTTGAATGTATCTGCATCTAAACGGGCATTTGTGACAATGCGAACTCCCCTCTTTTCAAGCTGCTTTGTTACTTCTTTGACGATATCAGCATCCTCTGCAGGTAAGATAGTTGGTCCGTATTCTAGAACTGTTACATATACGCCAAAATCGCAAAGCATAGATGCCCACTCAATTCCAATGACACCACCGCCAACGATTAACAATGATTTTGGTAAATTGTCAAGCTCCAACGCATGATCTGAATTCATCACATATTGGCCATCAACTGTTAATCCTGCCATACCTCTTGGCTTTGAGCCAGTTGCAATGACAACATTCGTCGGTACAAGCATTTCATTTTCTTGCCCATTGGACATTTCTACGGAAATAGTTCCTGGCATAGGAGAGAAAATAGAGGGACCTAAAATTCGTCCTGTACCATGATAAACATCTATTTTGCCTTTTTTCATCAGTGTATTCACACCTTGGCTTAATTGCTCAACGATCGCTTGCTTCCTAGCTTGCACTTTGTCAAATTGCAGTGTCACACCTTCAATGTCAACACCATACTCACTAGCCGTTTTATTAGCCATTCGATATACTTCTGCACTTCGAAGTAAAGCTTTACTTGGGATACAGCCTTTGTGCAAGCATGTTCCACCTAAACGATCCCGCTCTACAATAGCTGTTTTCAAGCCTAGTTGCGCAGCGCGGATGGCCGCCACATAACCGCCTGTACCTCCACCTAAAATGACAACATCATAATTTTGAGCCATGTTTATTCCCCCTTTTGAGAAAAGTGCTAAAGTATTCTATCTATTAAACCATTACCCTACCAATTAGCTTGCGGTCTATTTTTGCTTAAGAAGAACTGAACTTTAGCTTTACTACAACGGTGCTCTTATTTGTTGGTAAAATTAGAAGAAGTCGACAATGCGACTTCTCCAAATTTTCAAACCTTGTATATTAGCGACCGTGTAAAATATTTTTTTCATTTTTTAAGAATTGGCTGCGAGATTTCGCCACACGCGCAATACGTTCTTCAGCTAAACGATTCGCTGCCACATATGTTGGAATGCCATCTCGTTTTGAAATAGCAAAGATCTTTTCAATACTATCATAAATACCGTCAACGCGTTTCAGAGCTCGTTCACGATTATAGCCATATAATTCATCCGCAACGTTAATAACGCCACCAGCATTAATGACATAGTCTGGTGCATAGACAATACCTAATTCATGTAGGAAATCACCATGACGTGAATCTTTTAACTGATTATTAGCAGACCCAGCAATTACTTTTGCTTTTAATTGTGGAATTGTTTCATCATTTAATATAGCACCTAAAGCACAAGGAGAGAAAATATCAACTTCTTGCGCGTAGATTTCATCTGGAGCTACTGCAATTGCGTCAAAGTCACTCACAACTCTATCAATTGCTGCTTGATTGATATCTGTTACAACAAGTTTTGCCCCTTCATTATGTAAATACTCGCAAAGCTTGTAGGCTACATTTCCTAGACCTTGTACAGAAATTTTTAATCCCTCTAATGATTCTGAACCAAATGCTTCTTTTGCAGCCGCTTTCATACCGCGGTAAACACCATACGCCGTTACTGGAGATGGGTTCCCTGATGAACCGAATGCAGGTGAGATTCCTGTTACATAATCTGTTTCCTCATGGATTAAATCCATATCTGTAACTGTTGTACCTACGTCTTCTGCCGTGATATAACGACCATTTAAGCCTTGGATGAAACGACCTAATGCACGGAACATTTCTTCGTTTTTATCTTTAAATGGGTCACCGATAATGACCGTTTTTCCACCGCCAAGGTTTAAACCAGCTGCCGCATTTTTGTAGGTCATACCTCGTGCTAAACGCAATGCGTCTTCCACTGCATTTTCCTCTGATGCATATGTCCACATACGTGCCCCGCCTAATGCTGGTCCAAGTGTTGTATCATGGATAGCGATAACCGCTTTTAACCCTGATGCTTCATCTTGGCAAAATACCAATTGTTCATAATCATACTTTTCCATATACTTGAAGATTTCCATGAAACTCGCCCCTTTGCTTTGGAAAGTGCATCCCCAAATGCCCGTCCCAATCAAGTTTTATCTAACAATCTTACCACTTGTTGTCCTCGCCTCAGCTATAATACTGAGCCCCATTTTTCAGTAGGTGTTTAGACCCTAGGATAAAAATTGTTTAGTAATGGATAATATTGCTCCACTTATTTTTACAATACTGACAAATTCACAATTTCGCAACTATTATTACATATTCTTGTTTAAGTAAGAATTTTCTAAACATTCAGTAACAAAAACTACTATATGCTCCGTCTAGTTTTGACGAATAATTATTATATTGATTACTAGCCTTTCTTGACATTCCCCCATCCACAGGTACAATTAATCATAGGAATAAGGAGGGGTATATATGGCCCGTTTAGCTGCATTTATTGTAATGCTTATTCCAGGTCTTATGGCTGCAGGCGGCATTAAATTTATGCGTGATACATTATTTGGGAAGCTTCTTTCGCCTTTCCCATTTTTATGGCTACAATTTGTAGTAGGTGTTATATTCTTTGTTATAGGCTTTGGCTTTTTCGCAGGATTTTTACTACATCGTGACCGCAAAAATGGAAAAGTAGCACCTCGCTTCCAAAAAAAATAAAAATAGCTATCCAAATAAGTCACATGGACTTACTGGATAGCTATTTTTATACACGCTGCTGTGTAGTGATGACTTTATCAGGGTAATCTGTTATCCAACCTATTACAGCATGGTGAGGATTGGTTAAGAATGGTTCATTACCATCAATTGCATAAAAACGACAGGCTTTGCCGCTTGTTACGCATGCCTCTAAATATCTTGGCTTGTAGTACCTTTTATGCATATGGACAGTATCAGCAGCTTTGTAATCAGCTAACAGATCCCATTTTAATTTTTTCGTGGCTATTAGAGCCGTTTCATATTCAGGTCTTTGCTTTTTCACATATTCCAGTATTTCGTAATGGAACGACGAGAAGTGGCTCCCTGCTGGTAACGATAGCCCTTGAAGAAAGTCATTCAGCCCACTTTGATTGTCTAAAATGGTTGATTTTAATTCAATATTTAAAGGGAGCTTATGTGTTTTAGCCCATGCTAAAACTGCATCAAATGCTGGTATTTTAGCCGATGAAAAAAGACGCCTCCAAGGCTTGCCGAGTTTAAAACGTAATAACTCTTCCATCGTACAATCACTCACCAGTTTATTGATACCTACTAATCTTGACAATTGTGGATCATGGTAGACTATTGGACAACCATCTTTTGAAAATTGGATGTCTAACTCAATGCCATCAGCCCCAAGCTCCAATGCCTTTTCAAAAGCTTTAAAGGTATTTTCTAGCGCATAGGCCGATGCTCCTCGATGTGCAAACACCGGAATATAGGACGAATTAGACATTTAACTCACCAAACTCTAGCAGAAATTTACCATTGGTCATTTTGCTTAATAAAGATGATTTTTTACCAATTTGAATATACGTCCCCGGATGCGCTTCCTTTGTCACAACAATCTCTTCTTTACCAATATGACGCATTTCGTCCATTATTAGCTTTATTTCACGATCTAATGTAACCGCTTCTGCCTTTAACTTTGTTAAAGCTTGCTTTGTCTCTTCAAAGGATGCTGTTTGTTCTTTAGACATTTGGTTGAGAAATGGCAATAAACTTTTCATTTTGGATTCATGGGCTGCAATTTCTGATTGTAACTCTTTAAGCTGGACAGCTTTTTCCTGCATGATCGAATTATTCTCTTGTTTATTGACACTTTCAATAATCAAATCCGTTCGCCGTTCCAATCGATTACCAGATATGGCCGTGACAATCGTATTTTTAGCTACAGCACGCCCTCCAATAATTTTACCTTTTCGTTCATCCACTAAAATGGAATGGGCTGAAAGCTGTGAACCTAATGCATAGAAACCAATATGGATACTATCTGCTGCCATTAAATTTGCTTCATTGACATGTTTGACAAAAATATTGCCACCCGCTTCCACAACTGTTGACCCAAGACCAAATATGCCACCGCGAATATAAACATCTCCTTCGATGGATTTAATCAGTTTGGCACCGCTTACACCTTCAGCGCCATCAATAGAAATATCACCAGTTGCAATAACTGTATAGCCATTTGTTACTGTTCCTTTAATACTAAGAGAACCATTAAATTCTAGATTACCTGTTTCAACGCCTACATCACCGTTAATAGGTAGGTGTCTGTTTACACCAATCATACCTTTCACATCATCTAGAACACCAGCAATTTTCGAGCGGATCACAATTTTCCCGTCCTCTTCCACTTCATATGCTGATTTTGTATCGTATCGGATTGGAAAATCCCGTCCTGGTGCGGCAGCCACTACCTCACCTAGCACATTTTTCCCTGGTTTACCTAATGTAGCAGGAATCTTTTCACCTAGCCATGAGCCTTCCGAAATTTCTGAGATAAAATTCATATCAAAGTAATCCGCTTTTCCATCATCACGAATGACCGGTTTTCTCTCCGGCTTAGGTAAGTATGTAATTTGTGCATCCGTGCCTGCTATCGGTGGTTGCCCCTGAGCAATTAAAAATGCTTTTCCTGGTTCAGCCTTCGAAATATCAAAATCTAAAATTCCATGCACAATTTCATTTTCAGCAAGTATTTCTTGAATTTGCTGTGTCAGCTTTTCTTTATGATTGGCAATATATTCGTTTGTTTCATAGATAAAAATAGAGGCTGACATTTTATCACGGGCAATTTCAGCTTCAATATTTGGAAGCCAGCGGCCAATTTCTACTGGACTTGTATTTTGAGTAGACAGCACGTTTTTTAAAATTGAAAAATTAGATAATTTAAGTCGCGGATGACTACGTAAAATGCTATCAAATTCTTTTAATGGGAATCCGGCACTAAAAGTAAGCATAAATACCTTGCCATTTTCTTCAGAAATTTCGAAGTTTTCATTTCGAACTAGAATCAAGCTACCTCCTCCTTCCCTCTATATGTAAGTATATACAATCCACTTACATTTGTTTAGAGACCATTGTCACTAACGAGAAAGAAAATAGTACTACTTAATCATTAAAACATCGAACTATTTTTTATTTCCATTAAATATAAATAGGTTTATAATACTAAAAAAATGTTTATTATTTTATTTTTTTAATAAAATTACCCTTAATTACATGGATATTCTATTAGGATCATTTGAACAAATAGTATTCCCTAGATATATATTATAGGATGGGATCGTCATAAAAAATAAATAATAAAAGGTCTTTAGAACTATAAAATTTTCAGATATTAAGGCTCTTTATTCAAGATAACTCTTTATATTTCCAATTTGGAAGGTCGAACCAAGTTGTTCTAATTCTTCCTTAGTCATATATCGCATATTTATTTTACCGTCTACTACGAGACGGACTTCAAATAATTGTTCATCTATTTGTATAATTTCTATTGAATTCATTCCATCTAATTGAAAATTGACACTTTTCATTTGAATCACCTGCTTCTAGTTATTTCATCTAACCGTATGTAATAAAAAACTACCCCAAAAAAACAGGGTAGAAAAGGAAGTATTACCAAGCAGTATAACCAAAGTCATTACTAAAATCTACTGTTGTATTATTCGTAATTTCTATGTTTTTAATTTGATGTTTATAAAGGAACATTGTGTTATCTTCAAAAACTTTATAATTATAATTACCAAATATAGATTTAAGCTGACTATGCGAATTTAAAGGTTCAGAAATATTCCGTTTTGCATTTTTCGATGAGATTACTGCGATATAATTTCCAGAGGGAATACTATTAATACTATAATTCCCATTCTTATCTACTAAAGTTCTATATACATTTTTCAACTCAGTTTTATTATCAAGCCAATCGAATAATTCTTGTTTAGTGTAACTTGGATATGTTGCAGTTGTTGAAAATAGATAAACTGTAGCACCTGTATCTCCTAAAGTACCAATGAAGTCGTTATACTTCCAAACAACCGTACCCTTTATAGCACCGTTTCCTCTGCTGGTGTTGGATGTATTTGGATTACTAGAAACTTTACCAGATTTTATATATTGCTCTGTTCTATTTATAAAAGCTTTTAGGTGCGTTTGAGTCAATTTATTATTAGGCTTAAATGTACCATCAGAATAACCAGCTGTTATACCAGCAGCTACTAATTGTTGAATCGCATTATATGCACTATTTTCTCGAGGGACATCTTTAAACGTAGCATTCCCTGTAGGTAATTTTGAACCAAAAGCTCTTGAAATAAAAATCGCAATATGTGCTCTAGTTAATTCTTGCGAGGGCTTGAATGTACCATCAGAATATCCACTTACAATTCCTTTATCAACTGCTGATTGGATATAACCACTTGCGTAGTGACTTTTCGGAACATCTTTAAATTGTGTTGCTCTTTGAGTACCATCCAATCCTAAAAGCTTCCCAATTTCAACAATTGATTCGGCACGATTTGAAACCTTTTCTGCAGCATTCACTTCTGAACTATTAAATGAAAGAATAGACAAAATTAATACAAAAAACAATGAACATAACACTTTTCTCATATGTATACCTCCACATTTTATTCTAGAATCCACCCTTTAATACTAATATCTAAACCTAAATTGCATTACATTAGTATCACCCCTATAAGATAAGATTACCATCAAACCAATTTTTTTGAAATATTTTTTATAGTAAGGGATTAAGGCATAAAAAAATACGCCCTTCTAAACAGTGATTCCACTGTCTAAAAATGGCGTTATAAAAACTCGAAGTATAATTGCTATTTCAGTTTTTCTATCATTTATTGCTAAAAGCTGTACGTTTAGCTAGCCATCATGTCGATACGGATTTTGTCTGCTATCATAGCAATGAACTCACTATTCGTCGGCTTGGATTTCAAATGATGGACTGTGTAACCAAACATCGACGAAATGGATTCATAATTGCCACGATTCCATGCCACTTCAATAGCATGACGAATAGCACGTTCAACGCGTGATGGTGTTGTGTTGAATTTTTTTGCAATTTCCGGATATAAAATTTTTGTCACAGATCCTAATAATTCAATATCTTCGAATACCATTTGAATGGCTTCGCGCAAATAAGAGTACCCTTTAATATGAGCAGGTACACCAATTTCTTTAATGATGGCTGTAATTGTGCTGTCTAATTGATGCTGATTTAATTTTTGAGGCACTGTTGGTTGTAAAACGCTTGTCTTTTTAGGAAGTGTCGCCTTCTGTCCAGCACAGTGTAAAATCTTTTGTACCAATTGGTCAAATTCAAATGGCTTTAGCATGAAATAGGAAGCCCCTAAATCTACAGCCTGCTTCATGACATCTTCTTGGCCAAAGGCTGTTAACATAATTACTTGGACTGATGACATTTTCTCATTTTGATACATCGATTCTAAAACAGCTAAGCCGTCAAGATGAGGCATAATTATATCTAGAAGTAAAATATCAGGTGTAAATTCCTCAAGCATTTGTAGACAAATTTTTCCATTTGAAGCTGTCGCAATAATTTCTATTTCGGCATGTCCCTGGAAATATTGCTCCATTGTTTTTAATAACTCACGATTATCATCTGCAATCGCTACTTTTACCTTTGTCATTTCAATTCCTCCTTCTGGACTTGCTTTGAACACTCCAAAGCGTTAACCTAACCCCTAAATGCCGTTTTTGGCACACTGTGGAATTTTCGACATTTTTGTTTAAAAACCTTTTTCATTTCCAAAAATGAGTATGTAGTCCGATACTTTCTTTTAATATCGACAAGTTGCGCTAAATAATGGCAAACTGTCGAAATGCTCTTATTACCTATTTTAGATAAAAAAATAAGATAAAACTACAGTTTTTTTAAATATCATGACTCCTTAAGGTTATTATGAGAAATACTTGTTGAATTCAAGGTCTTTTTAACAAAAAGGTAAAAATCCGCAAGTCTCCAGCGGCACCTGTTCTGCCTGCGGAAAATGCGGATTTTTACCAAATGCCATCCCTCTTTTTAGGAAGACTTTCTTAACATTTCAGCTACCGTTAGAGCTGCTCCCTTTTTCGGCTCCTCCACAAACATATGTGTCACAGCACCGACAAACCGACCGTCTTGAATGATAGGACTGCCACTCATTCCTTGCAAAATTCCACCCGTTTTTTCAATGAGCTTTTCGTCAGATACTATAAATTCAAGTCGTTCATTTTCAACCTTTGTTATTTCAATGGAAAAAGTTTCGACTTTACGGCCTTCAATCGCCGTATATATTTCCGCTTTCCCCGTTTTTATATCCTTTTCATGCATAATTTCAATCGCTTTGGGTAATCTTTGTGGATAGCCTTCTTCCCAACGGCCAAAAATTCCATAAACAGTATTTTTATCTATACTCCCTAAACGTTCCTGATGTTTTTCAATGGAGGAGATTTTGTATCCCGGTTGGCCAGGCATACTTTTACGGATTTGTTGAATGGAAGCTAAAAAAATGGAGCCAGCTCTAAATACAGGGGCTTCTTGTAGGGTTGAATCAACAATTTGATGACCTAGTGCGCCATAGTTTTTTGTCTCTGGATCAATATAAGTCAGTGTTCCTACTCCATCTGTTTCATCTTTTAAAAAGGATATGATGTGCTCTGCTTCTTGATTTTGTAATTCAAGTGTAACTTGTTTTCCGTCATTATTGATCGTCCATTTCTGTTGGCCTTCTTTAGCCATAGCTTGTTTGGCATCTGCCAGCGATTTTACAGGTATATCATTAATTTTTTCAATCACTGCGCCGCCTTTCATCCACTGATTGGAAGCTAACAGTACATCATGCGCTACAAACACATGCGATAATTGAAGTTGGATTCCAATGGCTTCTCCCATCGGTATAAGCTTTTTGGCGGCTAAAGCTTGTATAGGCAACACTAACAAAAAGATGAGCATAGGCAAAATGACTAATTGACGCCAACGACGATTCATACGACACCTCCTTTTCATTTTTGTCTTTTTACTATGTGTTGTTGTGGCATTCTTATAAGCGGTAAATATTTGTGCAAAAAGAAAAAAACCAGAAACAGTATCAACAACTGTTTCTGGAATATGCTTAACGCATTTGTTTTTTACGTTCTTCTGCCATGGTTAATAACTCTGTTGCATGCTGTAGCGTTAAAGCAGTAATTTCTGTTCCAGACATCATACGGCTGACTTCTTCAATCCGTGCCTTCTGATCAATTTCTGATAAAGAAGTAAATGTTCGATCATGTTCTACTTCTTTTTTTATAAAGTAATGATGATCAGCCATTGCTGCAACTTGAGGTAAGTGTGAAATGCAAAGCACTTGAGAATTAATGGATACTGCAGCAATTTTTTCTGCAATGGCCTGCGCTACTCTTCCACTAACACCTGTGTCCACTTCATCAAAAATGATGGATGTAATACCATTCGAAGAAGAGAAAATGGTTTTCAGCGCCAGCATCATTCGTGATAACTCTCCTCCTGAAGCAATTTTCGGTAAGGACTTTGGTGGTTCTCCAACATTGGTAGAAATATGGAAAACAATTTGATCTTTTCCATTTGCATCGAAATATGGCAATTCTTCAAAATTGACAATGAATTTAGCTTTTTCCATATGTAATTCACGTAACTCTGCCATAATGGCTTCACTTAACTGTTGGGCAGCAGCTTTACGCACGGTTGAAAGTTCTGCAGCAAGCTCATTGAGCACCGATTCCATTTCAAGCACTCTTCGCTCTTTCACCTGTAAAATTTCATCGCGATTGAGCAGTTCATTTAACTCTATTTTTATTTTTTCAAAATACGCTAAAATGTCCTCCACTGTCGAACCATATTTGCGTTTTAAATTTTGGAATAAAGCTAACCGTTGCTCCACCTCATTTAAACGTGCTGGATCAAACTCTAACTCATCTAATACATTTTTGACCTGATAAGCCGCATCTTGTAGCGCATAAAATGCCGTTGTCACTGCCTCGGAAGCTTCTTTGAATTGTTCATCCACTGTTGCTGCATCGTCCAAAGCTCCCATTGCATTACCAATCCAATCAAGACCTTTTGATTCTCCCTGAATAGCCTCATAGGCAGCACTAGAGCGCTCAAAAATTTTATTGTAATTCATGAGTCGACGGCGTTCATCAAGAAGCTCATCTTCCTCACCTAGCCTTAAATTGGCTTCTTCTAGCTCTTTTATTTGAAATTGATACAAATCAATGCGTTGTGCCATCAATTGTTCATCAATAGAAATTGAAGCCAGGTCCTTTTTCAGCATTCGATATTCTTCATATTGTTCGCTGTATGTTTTTTGAATAGGCAACAGCTGTTCTTCTGCAAACTGGTCGAGTAAATTGATATGTTGTTTTTCATCCATCAGCTCTTGATTTTCATGTTGGCCATGAATATCAATAAGACTCGCACCAATTTCCCTCAGCACTGATAATGGCACAAGTTTACCATTTACACGGCAAATACTTTTCCCAGAATCATTTAAATCACGACGTAAAATAACTGTATCTTCTTCAATTTCAATGCCTGCTTCTTCTAATTTTTTCAGCACTGGATGCGTGGAATTCGAAATTTGAAATAAACCACCTAATTCTGCTTTCCTTGCTCCATGACGAATAAATTCAGTATTTCCCCGCCCACCAGCAAGTAAATGAACAGCATCAATGATAATTGATTTACCAGCACCAGTTTCCCCAGTTAGCACTGTCAATCCTTCTGAAAAACTTACAGTCAAATCCTCAATGATAGCAAAGTTTCGGATACTAAGCTCTCTTAACACTAATTGTCACCTCTGAATCCATTTCCCCATTTTTTAAAGCATGTCTAGTAAGCGATTTTTTGTATTTTCCCGCTCGTTTTCATCTCGACAAATAATTAAAATGGTATCGTCTCCAGAAATTGTACCTAAAATTTCTGGCCAATCTAAATGGTCTAATAAGGATGCAATCGCATTCGCATTTCCAGGAAGAGCTTTCATCACTAAAAAGTGCGAAGCTCCATCAATGCTGATAAAGGCATCCGCTAATGCGCGATGTAATTTTTGTACTGGGTTAAATCTTTGATCTGCGGGCAAGCTATACTTATAGCGGCCGTCCTGTAATGGTACTTTCACCAAATGTAGCTCTTTGATATCACGGGATACCGTAGCTTGTGTCACATTATAGCCTGCATCTTTTAGAAAATCGACTAAATCATCTTGTGTTTCAATTTCATGATTAGCAATAATATCCCGAATCCGTATATGTCGTTGTCCTTTATTCATCATAGCCACCTCTAATAAATAATTAATTATGTGTATAATCACACTACCATTTTCAACAAAAAAGCACAAGAAAAAACACGGCTCTATAAGCGAGCACGTGTTATTTTAAAGAATTATGCGCTTCTTCTACGAGTGCATTAAAAGCTGTATATGCAGGAATGTCTTCTTCTCCAACAGGATTCACTAAATGGAATAAAAATTCAATATTTCCTTCCCCACCTGTTATCGGGGAATAAGAAGCATCCTTCACCACAAATCCAACTTCTGTGGCCATTGCTGCCGTTTTTTCTAATACTTCAAGATGGACTTTTTTATCACGAACGATACCTTTTTTTCCAACCTTATCTTTTCCCGCTTCAAACTGCGGCTTCACCAATGCCATGACATCGCCACCTGGTAGCAATAATGTCTTTAACACTGGTAAAATTAATGATAAAGAAATAAAACTAACATCTATTGTTGCAAAATCAGGTAACCCTTCAGATAAATCTGCCGCCGTAGTATATCGGAAATTAGTTTTTTCCATGACAGTCACACGTTCATCCGACCGAATTTTCCATGCTAATTGATTGGAGCCAACATCCAGCGCATAGCAATGTCTTGCTCCATGCTGCAACGCACAATCTGTAAATCCACCTGTAGAGGAGCCAATGTCAAGCATCAGCTTCCCTTCTACAGACATATCAAAAATTTGTAGGGCCTTTTCAAGCTTCAGACCACCACGACTAACATATTTTAAATCGGAGCCTTTTACTTGTAGAGGGGAATCGATAGCAATTTTTTCTCCTGCTTTATCAATACGTATTTCATTTGAAAAAACAAGTCCTGCCATAATGGAACGTTTTGCTTTTTCTCTTGTTTCACATAATCCACGCTCTACTAGTAAAATATCCACGCGTTCTTTTGGTTGTTTTGTCATTATTTATTCAAACCTACTTGCTGTTTTTGTTGAAGTAATACCTGCATACGCGCTACCGCATCCTCTGCTGTCATATGAATTTCTTCAAGCAGCTGATCGACATTACCATGCTCGATATATTGATCTGGAATACCCATACGATCAACAATTGCATTAAGATAGCCATGGTCATGAGCAAATTCTAATACGCCGCTGCCAAATCCACCTTTTAGAACCGCTTCTTCAATCGTTAAAATCGGTTTATGATTAGATAAAATTCGATGTAGCATATCCTTATCCATTGGTTTGATAAAGCGTGCATTGACCACCTCAATATCAATACCTTGCTGTGCTAACATGTCTGCTGCTTGCATGGCCATCGGAATCGTTGTGCCAAATGTTAAAATGGAAGCGTCTTTTCCTTCTCGTAAAACTTCCCAGCTACCAATTGGTAATGCCACAAGCTCATCATCTAGTGGTACACCAATCCCATTACCACGTGGATAACGTAACGCAATTGGACCTCCATCATACTCAATAGCTGTTTTCACCATATGCTGCCCCTCATTCTCATCCTTAGGCATCATGATCGTCATGTTTGGAATATGACGAAGGAAAGCGATATCAAATACGCCCTGATGTGTTTCCCCGTCTGCCCCAACTAAACCAGCACGATCAATACCGATAAAGACATTTAGATTCGGACGTGCAATATCATGTAAAACTTGGTCATAAGCACGTTGTAGGAATGTGGAATAAATCGCTAAAAATGGCTTCATATTTTGTGTAGCTAAACCTGCTGCCATTGTTGCTGCATGCTGCTCAGCAATCCCCACGTCAAAGAAACGATTTGGAAAATCCTGTTGAATACCTTGTAATTTTGACCCGACAGGCATAGCAGGTGTGATCGTCACGATTCGCTCATCTTCATGAGCAATTTTACGAACTGTTTCTGCAATTAAACTACTCCATGCTGGCCCTTTTGTCTCTGACTTAACAAAGGCACCATTTTCAATTTTATAAGGACCTGTTCCATGCCAATTACCAATTGTATCGTCTTCAGCAGGTTTATAGCCCTTCCCTTTTTTCGTAATCACGTGAACCAGGACTGGCCCTTTCACTTTTTTTGCATGGGATAATGTCATTTCCAATGCTTCAAAATCATGACCATCAATAGGACCAAGATATTTAAAGCCTAGTTCTTCAAAAAAGACCCCTGACACCACTAAATATTTTAAGCTATCCTTCAAGCGTTCCGCAGTAGATGCAAGCTTCCCACCTAATACCGGAATTTTATTAATCAGTGATTCGAGCTCTTCTTTGGCTTTTGAATACTCCTTGGCAGTACGCAAACGTCCTAAAACACTGTGAAGCGCACCAACATTTGGAGCAATGGACATTTCATTATCATTTAGGATGACAATCATATTCGTTTTCGCATGTCCGATATGATTTAACGCTTCAAGCGCCATACCGCCAGTTAAAGCGCCATCCCCAATAATAGGAATTACATAGTTATGTTCTTTTTTTATATCACGTGCTGCTGCCATACCCATGGCTGCTGATAAGGAAGTTGAGCTATGACCTGTTTCCCATTCATCATGTTCACTCTCCACGCGCTTTGGAAATCCACAAAGCCCTTTGAACTGACGTAGTGTGTCAAATTGACTCGCACGACCTGTTAAAATTTTATGCACGTAAGCTTGGTGGCCAACATCCCACAAAAACTTATCTTTTGGACTGTCAAACATTTTATGCAACATCATCGTAAGCTCGACTACTCCTAAATTCGGCCCGATATGTCCACCTGTGACAGAACATTTTTCGATTAAGAAGGTACGAATTTCTTGCGCTACCTGCTCAAGCTCCTTCTTATTTAAGTTTTTTAAAAAGGATGGACTAGTTATTTTATTTAAATCCACCTTTCTCACACACCTTTTCAATAAAATATTCACCGCATTTGTTTTCACTATTATAGCAGTGTTATCAATATGCTAAAAGCACGAGCACTTCATTGTTTACAATTTGTAAACGTTCCCACCTATTCTAGCATATTCTTTTCCTTCAATGCCTTGATTTTCTCTTAGTTTTTACGATGAACAATATATGCCGCAAAGTCTCGTAACAAGCTAGCATCTATTGGTAATTGATCGAGTGCATTAATGGCATGTTGATAATGCTCCGCAAGCTTTTCTTTCGCTCCATCTAGCGTTAAAAGTGCTGGATAAGTACTCTTATCACTAGCTACATCTTTGCCTGCCGTTTTCCCTAGTTCTTCTGTTGTCCCTTCGATATCTAAAATATCGTCTTGGATTTGGAAAGCTAGGCCGATGTGATGGGCATATTCCTTCAATGTAGCACGGTCTTGTTTAGACGCGTCTGCTAATACGGCTCCCGCTTCAATACTAAATCTTAATAAAGCACCAGTTTTATTGACATGGACTTGTTCCAGTTCCGTTAAATCAAGCTGACGCTGCTCACCCTCCATATCGAGTACTTGACCACCAACCATGCCTTCAGCACCTGCGGCAACGCTTAATAACTGCACAAGCTCTATACGCTTTTCAGCTGTTACATCCATGCGCGCTAAAATACCAAATGCCAATGTGTTTAATGCATCACCAGCTAGTGTTGCAAGTGCTTCTCCATAAACTTTGTGGTTTGTTGGCTTTCCTCTTCTAAAATCATCATTATCCATGCTTGGTAAATCATCATGAATTAACGAGTACGTATGAATGATTTCAATGACAGCCCCTACAATTAAACCATCCTGTAAATTTTTTCGGTAAAGCTCAAGGACAGCTAATACAAAAAGTGGTCGTATACGTTTTCCGCCCGCCTTTAATGAATATAGCATGGAGTCCTTTAAATCTACTGGAGCATCAATTTTTGAAACAAGTGCAAACATCGTTTCTTCGATTTGTGGTATGTTGCTTTCAATAAAGTACTTTAATGGCTCATTCATTTCCTAATTCTCTCCCTTTAGTGGATCAAATGCTGTTGTTTCACCTGTCTCTTGGACAATAGATACTAGCTGCTCTTCAGCATGTTGCAGCTTACTATGGCAAAACTTTGATAGCTCCATTCCTTGCTTGTATAAATCAATCGCATTTTCCAATGGCACATCGCCTTGTTCTAGCTGGCGAACTATTTCTTCCAATGCCGTCATAGCCTCTGCGAAAGTTTGTTGCTTTTCTGTCACAACGATTCCCCCTCATTCTTTGGCAAAATATCCTTCACTTCAGCCACAACCTTCCCATCATGGAAAGCTAATGTCAGATAATCCTGTTCTTGTACTTCAGTGGATGATTTGATCATATGTTGATCTTTATAAGCGACTGTAAATCCTCTTGTTAAAATGGATAGTGGATTTAATGCTTCTAGTGTTCGAATGGTTGCCTCAAATTGTTGTTGCTGCTTCGCTACATAATACGTTGCAGCACGTGTTAACTGTTGCATGCGCGCTTCTAGCTCCCGTTGATGGAAAGCAAGTGCTTTTTTTGGTGAATGTTGTGCCACCGTACTATGTAATTGTTGAAGCTGTGCACTCTTCTTCATCAAATCTACTTGCATGGCTGTTTGCAATCCTGACTCGAGCTGTGCCAATCTTTCAGTAAACGGTCGATAAAGTCTTTCTGGCATTGACAATGGATAAGACTGTTGGAGCTTATTAAGACGTTGTCGTTCAGCCATAAGTTGCGACCTAACCATTTGGTGAATTTGAGATTTTTGTGAAAGTACCCGCTGGAATAGCTCCGTTTGATCTGGTACTGCCATCTCTGCGGCTGCTGTTGGTGTAGGTGCGCGTAAATCAGAGACATAGTCGGCAATTGTCGTATCTGTTTCATGACCAACTGCGCTAATAATAGGGATTCGACTTTCAAAAATAGCTCTCGCTACTATTTCTTCATTGAATGCCCATAAGTCCTCGATAGAGCCTCCCCCTCGTCCGACAATCAACACTTGACACGTAGCATCTTGATTGGCACGTTGAATATTTCGCACAATATTTGGTGCCGCCTGTGCTCCTTGAACGAGTGTAGGGTAAATCAGAATTTCAGCTAGAGGGTAACGTCTCTTTAAAGTCGTACAAATATCTCGAATCGCTGCTCCTGTTGTTGATGTTAGCACACCAATTTTTTCAGGAAACTTTGGGATCGATTGTTTCCAATCTAATTTAAAAAGCCCTTCTTTTTGTAATTGTTCTTTTAATTGATTAAAGGCAACAAATAGACTACCGATACCATCCGGTTGCATTTCTTGGACATATAGCTGATAAGTCCCATAGCCTTCGTAAACGTTTACATCCCCACGAATAAATACTTGCATACCTTCTTTTGGTTCAAATGCTAATTTCGTGGCAGCCGCTTTAAACATCGTGGCAGCAATTCTTGCCCCATCATCCTTTAATGTAAAGTAAATATGGCCAGATTGATGAATTTTCACATTTGATAGTTCGCCTTTCACATACACTTCGCGTAGGTGAGGGTCAGCATCGAATTTTCGTTTAATATATTTTGTTAATGCTTTTACAGTTAAATAAGAAGCAGAGGACATGTTTTCGGCTCCTTTACTAAGATCAAGTTTTTCACAAAAACTACACCTATCATAACATTTTTTACTGGTGTTGACGCGTTTAAATGCAGTTTCGCTAGAAAAAATGCCTGTCTTTTATCTATCAAAAAACAACTATAACATATTCATACACGTTCTAACTAATAGAAATTGACTATTCAATGAATAACAAAAGAAGGTCTCATAACAACAGTTGTTATGAGACTTTACATTTTAATAGAATAATAATAATAATGTTCCTACAATAAAACAGTAGTACGTAAAATAGCTAAGTTTACCACTTTTCATAATGCCCATAAACCAACGCATGGCAAAGTACGTCATAATAAGTGTAGCTAGAAAAGTGGCTGCATATGGAAGCGCTAACGCACCTTTATTAGGCTCACCTAAAAAATCAGTTATACCTAATACAACCCCACCTAAGCTTACTGGAATATAAAGCATAAAGGAGAAACGTAATGCCGTATCCTGTCTCATACCTACTGCAATAGCTGAAATAATCGTAGCACCTGATCGGCTAATACCTGGTGTGAGAGCGACTGCTTGCCCTAACCCAACAATAATGGCATCCTTCGTACTTAAATCTGCATCTTTTTTCTTCCCACGCATATTACGAATCAACCATAATGCCGCACCCGTAACAAACAACATGAGTGCAATTGTCGTCATGCTCACATTGTCTCCAATAACATCACTTAATAATACTCCTAAAACGCCCGCCGGAATTGAACCGATAATAATATACAAAGCAAAACGAAAATCAGCATTATAGCGCTTCTCACGTGTTTTCAAGTACAAGAAGAAATGGGAAATCAATCGCACTATATCCTCACGATAAATATAAACAATAGCAAGTAACGACGCTGTATTGGTTAGAATGGCGAACGTAAACCCTTGTTCACCAAGCCCTAGTATTTCGCTGGCAATCATCACATGTCCACTTGACGATACGGGAATTGGTTCTGTAAACCCTTGGACAAGGCCAATAATGATATGCTTCACAATTAACACAATATCGATATTTTCCATAAAAACCTCCTACTAAGTATGTATGTCCCAAACGTTACATTAGACGTCAAAATTAGCATAAAAGTTCTGGCATCGATCCATAAAAGAAGTCATCTCAACACGATATTGAGATGACTTCTGGAAAAGGCTATTTAATTAGCAAGCTTATTTTCAGCTGCTTGCACAGTGTTGAATAGTAACATGGTGATGGTCATCGGTCCAACACCGCCTGGAACAGGGGTGATATGAGACGCTATACCATCTACTTCAGCAAAGTTTACGTCGCCGCATAATTTATTGTTGTCATCACGATTAATGCCAACATCAATTACAACAGCCCCTTCTTTCACATGCTCTTTTGTAATAAAGTTTGCACGTCCAACAGCAGCAATTAATATATCCGCTTGTTTTGTAAATGAAGGTAAATCTGGCGTTTTGGAATGTGTATACGTAACCGTAGCATCTTTTTGCAATAGTAGTTGTCCCATTGGCTTACCAACAATATGACTACGTCCTACGATTACAGCATGTTTTCCTGCAATTTCAATTCCTGAATACTCAAGAAGCTTCATTACGCCAAAAGGAGTACAAGGTAAAAATGTTTCTTGGCCAAGCATCATTTTCCCAACACTGACAGGTGAGAAGCCATCAACATCCTTCTCGACAGCAATTGTCGCGATGACTGTATCCTCATCAATATGTTTGGGAAGTGGTAATTGTACTAAAATACCGTGAATATCTTCACGTTGATTTAATTGTTGAATTTGTGTTAATAATTCCTCTTGCTTCGTTTCTTCTGGTAATTTAATCAGTTCCGAATACATACCAATTGCTTCACAAGATTTTTGCTTATTTCTCACATATGTAGCTGAAGCTTGGTTGTCCCCAACTAACACAACCGCTAAACCAGGTGTTAACCCCTGTTCTTTTAAACGAATTACACGCTCTGCTACAGCATTACGAATTTCTTGACCAATCTCTTTACCATTAATAATTGCACTTGACATAAACCTTCGTTACTCCTTCCAATTCAACACATTATTCTTGTTCTGTAAATTTAGAAAGTACACCATTGACGAATTTAGATGAACTATCATCGCCAAATGTTTTACATAACTCGATTGCTTCGTTTAGTACTACTCTTTTTGGTGTTTCTGGCATGTATAACAGCTCGTATACAGCTAGGCGTAAAACAGTTCTTTCAATTTTGGGTAAACGGGCAAGTGACCACTTTTCAAGATGCTGTTCTAATGTAGCATCAATTTCCTCCAAATGTTCAGCTGTTCCAGTAACAATTTTTTCGTAGAAGACATTTGTCGGTTGGCCTTTAATATGACCCATTGCTTCTTCAACTGTTAAATCTGTATTGTCTAGCTGAAACAAAACTTGCAACGCTTTTTCGCGTGCTTCATGTCGTTTCATGTAAAGCTCTCCTTCTTAAGTGGCATTAAGGTTTATAATAGCATAAAATCGCCCGAGAAACACGATTTCAAGCAAGTTTTCAATAATCTGAAACCTTTTTCAAGAAACTTTTTGCGCATCTAACAATTCATGTTAAGCATTCCAAAATGATTGTTTAAATCACAAAATGTTATAATAAAGAAAATTGAAAGAATCTTCAGAGGTGTTCACAATGCAATATGAAGCTATTTGCACAAGCTGTAAAAAACCATTCAAGCTCCGAGAGGGTGAAGCACAATATAAACAAATGAAAGAACGTAAAGCTCACCTATTTTATTGCGAAGAGTGCAAGCATAAAATTCGCTTTGATGCCATCCGAAACTTCTTTAGCTACTAGTGGAGGCAAGTAAGTATGAAGGAACATTATTATACAATCGGTGAGGTTGCCAAACTGTCGAATCTATCTGTTCAAACTTTACGCTATTATGATCAGATTGATTTATTTAAGCCTGCATACACTGATACTTATACCAATTATCGCTATTATAAAGATAGTCAAGTTTTTTATTTAGACATCATTAAATCACTTAAATATATCGGTATTTCACTAGAAGATATAAAAAAGGCGCTCAAATTAACGTCTGAAGAACTGCTTGACTTTTTAGCACAGCAAGAGCTAAGAATTGATGATAAAATTTCACGATTGAATGAAGTAAAAAACACATTATTAAAAACCAAAAAGCAATTACAGGAACAAATTGATATCCCCTTCTTTGGTGAGGTATATATACAGGTAGAGGAAGCGATGCCTATTCTACAAGTGACAACTAACAAATTAACACCAACTTCTAGTACCAATACATATTACGCAACCCTTACAAAAATTATTGAGAAAGAAGGCAGTGTATTAAATAGTCGCTATGGTTGTATATATCCACTCGCTCCCTATGAAGATGTGAATGCAATTATTTATGATGCTATTTTCACCCCGCTATTAACAGAGCGTATTTTTTCGAAGCTATCGTCAAACATTGAACAAACAATTATACCTGCAGGTACATTTGTATGTATCGCATTTATCTACCATCCGGATACCTATTTTTCTTTTTATGAAAAATTAAGAAATTATGTGATGGCTCAGTCAGAGGCTTTTGAATCCCAAGTTTATGAGCTCTATATGCCAGCTACTCTTACTATAGAGCATGAAAAGAAATTCATTGTTGAATTAAAGGTTCGCAAAAAACAATAAGATATCATCTTCCTTTATGTATAACTCTCTACATTAATTTCCAAACTGATAAAAAACATTAAAATTGAAAACAAATCTTTTGACCCTATAGTTACTATAGGGTTTATCGTATTACATGGAAATATTCTAGTAGAATGTCAATTTCATGTATCGTGAACGAATAAAAGGAGAACTTTATGAGCAAGAAACAAAATATAACATTAGCAATTTTACTATCGAATCTATTCATTGCCTTTTTAGGTATTGGTTTAGTCATTCCTGTTTTACCAACCATCATGAATGAGCTTCATATTTCGGGCTCCGTCGTTGGGTATATGGTTGCAGCCTTTGCCATTACGCAACTGATTGTGTCACCTATTGCAGGTAAGCTAGTCGATAATATTGGCCGCAAAGTCATGATTGTTGCAGGGCTTTTTATTTTTGGACTTTCAGAGTTTTTATTTGGATTAGGACGTTCCATTGAAATACTCTTTATCTCTCGAATGCTAGGTGGAGTCAGTGCGGCCTTCATTATGCCTGCCGTCACTGCTTATATTGCCGATATTACTACACTATCTCAACGCCCAAAAGCTCTTGGCTATATGAGTGCAGCAATTAGTACAGGCTTTATAATCGGTCCTGGAATTGGAGGATTTTTAGCCGAATATGGTACGCGGGTACCATTCTATGCGGCAGGTGTCCTTGGCCTTGTAGCAGCCATCTTTTCCTTCGTATTATTAAAGGAACCAACACGAGCTGGAGATAAGGAAGATACACCAACATCCATGTTAGGTAGTGCAAAGCGAGTATTTAGCCCGCTTTATTTCATTCCATTTATTCTTATTTTCGTCCTATCATTTGGCTTAGCAGCGTTCGAATCATTATTTAGTTTATTCGTCGATCATAAATTCGCCTTTACGCCTTCGGATATCGCCATTATCATTACAGGCAGTGGGATTGTAGGTGCATTGGCACAATTATTACTATTTGATTGGCTGACAAAGAAAATGGGAGAAATTAATGTCATTCGTTACTCGCTAATCCTCTCAGCCGTTTTAACATTTGCTATGACCATCGTCAATCATTATTTTGCCATCTTATTTGTCACATTCTTTATTTTTGTCGGTTTCGATTTAATTCGTCCAGCTGTCACTTCATATTTATCTAAAATTGCTGGTAATGAGCAAGGGTTTGTTGGTGGCATGAACTCTATGTTTACAAGCCTAGGTAATATTTTCGGTCCTATTTTAGGCGGGATACTGTTTGATATTAATTTGAACTATCCCTATTACTTTGCGACAATTGTTTTAGTGCTAGGTGTCATCCTTGCGTTATTCTGGAGAAAGCCAAAGCATATTGAATTATAAACTTACAGCGATACAATATTATGAATGAATTTCCAAATAACAAAGGATTGCCCAAAGATGAATGAATCATCTTTGGGCAATCCTATTCGTTTTATTCATGTACCACAGTTTCTTCTTTTTCGAAGTGAATCCCTGTAATATGCACATTTACTTCTGCTGTTTCCAGTGCTGTCATATTAAAAATAGCTTGGCGTATCTGTGTTTGTACCTCCTTCGCTACCTTAGGAATGGCATATCCATATTTCACAGAGCAAAATACATCAATAGCGATTTCACCCGTTTCTGTTACACCTGATTTAATGCCTTTATTGTGTACTTTTTTACCGAAACGTTCCACGACACCTGTCGCAATATTACCACGTGTTGCAGCAATGCCTTCGATCTCATTTACAGCGATTCCAGCCACAACTTCGATAACCTCTGCCGCTACTTCAATTTTTCCAAGCTCTTCTTTTCCAGAAGGTGTTGGTTGTACGAAAGATTGTCCTACTTTCTCTGCCATACAAATATCATCCTTTCCCTTACACATCACAAACAAATGCTGTACTTACGCTTATTATACTATAAAAAGGAAGGTTTGGCTGTCGAAAGCCGTTTTAATTTATAAAGAAGCTTCATGAAATGATCTTTATTGCTCCTCAACATTTATTAATTCACACTGCTATATCAGTTAATTTATAAAGTTTACATTTTCCATTTTTATACCAACTAATAATTTACTATGATATGCTCTCTATTATGAATAAAGTTTTAGCTAGTTAAGAAAAAGCAGATTTGAGAGGTGAATAAATTGACAAGAATGAAATAGGAACATTATTACTATTTTTAAATTGTGTTAGTGTTAGTAATTAGTATTTTTGGATTTGTAATTAGAAAATTGTTAGGTGTCGAGAGAAAAAAATGGTTTTCTTATAATCATCTTAATGAAAGACATAAAAAACTTGATTGGTCAGTAAGAATATTTTTTATAAGTCTATTTTTTTTAGTACAGTTTATATGAATAACAACGATTCATTTGTCGTTTATCGAAATTTTGAAACACGGATTATCTTAATTGCTTTTATAATAACTTTTACGATAACAACTGATTTTTTCGGCCTATTTAATAATTAAAATTTTATCAAGTTCATGAGTGCTTGGTGGAATGGTTGTTTTACAAAAGACTAGTAACGTTAAAAATCCTGTCAATGCCAACTCCCTCAAGCTTTAACGATATATCTAAGAATAGAAAAATTTCAGAACGCTCTTCTATTACCATCTTTTTTCATAATTTTACTTTTAAATTACTTTTAAAAAGGCTTGTAAAATCTATTCTAGTAACATACAAAAAGAGAAGCATATTAATCCAGCTTCTCTTATGATTACTACTATACAAATACATGCTTCTTATGCCATTTAAAATACTTCTTATTTTCCTCATGGCGATTCACGCGCATTTTAGGATGAATACCGTACTTCACATAATCCTCCTCATCAATCCGTTCAGAGATATGAATCTTACCTGTCCCATCAAATGCAATATAGCCTTTGTCATATAATGCATCATGATTACAGCATAACAATAAACCGTTATAAGCATCCAATCTTTCTTCATGTGCGCTATCCTTCCAAGGCTTTGAATGACTTGCTCTTAGCATTGCAGGTAAATCTATGCCACACAATGCACATTGATGATTCCATAAAGGAGCTAACGCCTCTTTATATCTCTGCTGACCTTTACGAATTTTCACTTTTGCTTCCGCTTCTGTCTCAGCTAGGATTGGTACAAGTTTATTACTTTCTCTACTTACAACAGAACCAATTGCAAACTCTAATTGCTCCTGATTTTCTTCATATATATTTAAGTCACTAGTCAATTCTAATAATTTAATTGCGAGCGTTTCATTACATGGGTATAAATAACCTTGATTGCCATTCCCATCTTGCTGGAAAGGAGAATACTTTATGGGTAGAAGCGGTAAAATCACATCAAAACTTGCCTTTATATTTAGTGGTATATCTAACTCATGATATTTTAAATCTACTAAATAACCTGCATCTTCCCATTGTGAATAACTTTGCATCTCTCCTGGTTTTGAAGCTTCATAATAATTTGACTGTGCGATACTAATAGCAACTAACTCTCCACGTACATAATGAAATATACAATCCCCTTTTAATATCTCTTTCATCCGATTCCATGAGTGTGGTACTTTACCAGATTTATCTTTTTGCGGTGACCAAATAATGCCCGCTTCTTTCTCTTCTAAATAGGTGTGCCCTTGCATTACAATATAATAATTCATCTAATTATCCCTCTATCTTGATCTGTTCTATATTTGAGTGTAAATGACGTAATCTTTAGTAGCCCCTTCAGGTATGAATAATTATAATCTATTTTATTAAAGATAGTTAAGAATTAAGGATTTACACAATTCATTACGGTTTGCAGGGATCGTAGTGCTACTACATTTCCATATAGTTAACTTGATAAATTTGGTTTTAATGTACCCGCTTTTTTCACATTACTTACCCTTCCATAGCCGCATTTGTTCTTTTACGATTAGTAGTGCATTAACGACTTTGATGCCCTTCTTCACCTCAGTTACGTCCACTATCATTTTCGGAGGTGCAATTAGCTCTGTGTCATCCTGTTGAAATGCCCCATTAAAGTTTGGAAGCTGTATACTCCCTGTAATGTAATTCAAATCATATATCCCTGTTCTCTGTTTATTTTTGGACATAAAAAACCTCCTAACTAATAAAAGTTAGAAGGTAATAAAATTGCGAACTTTGATAGGTGTTCTATTCCCTATTCGATTCCCTAAACCCACAAATCAATTACTTGCTTGTCCCCAATACATCATTCTCTTCAAGGAACTTCGTATTGAATTGTGCTGATTTGAACACGTCGTTGTTCATGAGTGCTTGGTGGAATGGAATCGTTGTGTTGATTCCAGGTCCAGATACTTCAAATTCACTTAGCGCGCGATTCATTTTCGCAATCGCCTCTTCTCGTGTATTGGCATGTACAATTAGTTTTGCCACCATTGAATCATAGTATGGTGGAATTGTATAACCTGCATAAACAGCAGAATCAATACGTACACCATAGCCGCCTGGCGTTACATACGTATCAACAGTTCCTGCTGAAGGCATGAAGTTTTTGTAGGCATTTTCTGCGTTAATACGGCATTCAATTGCCCAACCATTTAATTGTATATCATCTTGAGTGAAAGGAAGTTTTTCACCAGATGCAATCTTTAATTGTTGTTGTACAAGATCTACACCAGAAATCATTTCTGTTACTGGGTGCTCTACTTGAATACGAGTATTCATTTCCATGAAGTAGAACTTGTCTTCTTGATAGTCATAAATGAACTCAATTGTTCCAGCACCTTCATAGTCACAGGCTTGAGCTGCTTTTACTGCAGCTGCGCCCATTTCAGCTCGGCGTTCAGAAGAAAGAGCTGGAGATGGAGCTTCCTCTACTAACTTCTGCATACGACGTTGAACAGTACAGTCACGCTCGCCTAAATGCACGACATTACCATAGCCATCCGCTAAAATTTGGATTTCACAGTGACGGAAGTACTCGATGAATTTCTCTAAATATACGCCAGGGTTACCGAATGCAGCAGCAGCCTCTTTTTGCGTAATATCAATACCTTTGACAAGATCTTCTTCTGTACGTGCTACACGAATCCCTTTACCACCACCACCAGCAGTTGCTTTGATGATTACAGGATAACCAATTTTAGCAGCCCATTCTTTACCTGTTTCGATATCTGGCACAATACCAGTACCAGGAACAAGCGGAACTCCTGCTGCTTCCATTGTTGTACGTGCTACGTCCTTGATACCCATAATTTTAATGGAATCAGATGATGGACCGATAAACTTAATGCCAGCGTTTTCACAAGCTTCTGCAAAATCAGCGTTTTCCGATACAAAGCCATAGCCTGGGTGGATACCGTCAGCACCTGTTTTTTCAGCTACACTAAGTAGGGCTGGGAAGCTAAGATAAGAATCTTTTGATAGCTTCGGACCAATACAATAGGCTTCGTCTGCTAATTTCACATGTAATGCGTCTGCATCTGCTTCAGAGTACACAGCAACTGATTGAATGCCTAACTCTTTACAAGCACGAATAATACGCACAGCGATTTCGCCGCGGTTTGCAATTAAAACTTTTTTCATGGATTTGCACTCCTTACTCAGCTTTTACAAGGAATAATGGTTGGCCGTATTCTACTAATTCGCCATCTTTCACAAGTACTTCAACGATTTCCCCTTGCACTTCTGCTTCAATTTCGTTGAATAATTTCATTGCTTCTACGATACATACAATTGTTTCGTTCCCTACTTTGTCGCCTGCTTTTACGTAAGCTGGTGAATCTGGGTTTGGTGATTGATAGAAAGTACCAACCATTGGAGATACAATTTTATGTAGCGATGGGTCGTTAATCGCTGGCGCGGCTGCAGCTGGTGCTTCTTCCACTTTAGCTGGCGCTGCTACAGGAGCTTCTGCTGGTGCAGATTGTTGTACAACAGGTGCTACTACTTCTTTTTTAGGTGCTACAGTTTCTGTAACAACAATATTATTCTTTTTTAACTTAACTTTTGCGCCATCTACCTCATACACAAACTCGTCAATTGAAGAAGAATCTACTAATTTAATAATTTCGCGAATTTCTTGAATTTTGAACATTTCTAACTCTCCTTATGAAATAAAATCTACTACAATAACTATTTTATATTTTTTCGAATCAATTTGAAACAGTTAAATGAAAATTAAGTAAATATGAACAAAATAAAAGGCTTTCCTTTACTAAGCGAAAGCCTTTTCATAACGCTGATATATAACAACGCCCTTTGAATAAACTAAAAATTTATTATTTTCTATATTTTTAATAATTATTCGCGCTGAACTTTACTTGTACATCATTTGCGCCTTCCATCTCTGTTCTCACTAAGTATATAATTTCATTTGCTTGGGATTTTGATAATTCTTCAGCCATAACTGTAACAGAAACTTTCTCTCCTTCAGCGCGAACAAATGCATCAGAATAACCTAATGATTTAATGAGCATTTCAAGCATCGCTTCTGCTGATTCTCGTTTAATAAGACCATCCATTTCATTGAATGCCTCATTTTTTTCGTCAGCGGAAGATTCTTCTGAAGCAATTTTTTGTGTTAGCTGCTCACGAAGTTGACTTCTCTCATCACTAACTTGCATACGCATTTCTTCGAATAAATGACTCGGTGAAGAAACTTCTTGTGTCACATCATTCGTTGCTTTCTGATCTGTAACACCACTTACAGCTGTTTGTTGTAATGTATCATCCGTAAAAATAGTAAGGCCATTGAACTGTTTTGCTGGATCAACCAAATAATACACTGAAATGACTGCTACTAAACTTAATAATGTCATAAACCAAACTGTTCTTCTACGTACGCGCATTTACTTTTCCTCCTTATTTTCCATTGGAACGATAATAATTCGATGAATCGGCAACTGCATCACTTGACTGACGACTGCACGAATTTCATTTTTCACAAAGATATCGGATGCACCTTCTGAAACAACTAGCATTCCTGTTACGTTTTTCGCGCCTTGCTCAGTCCCTCGAAAATATTGGCTGAATAGTTTATTGGCATCTTGATCATCTGTCATCTCTCCATAATAAAAATAGACTTTAACCTCCCCAACACCTTGCATTGCTTTCAGTGTTTGCTCAAGTTTTTCTTCATTAGAGAGCGGTGAACCTTTGTCGTTCGTTGAATTCGTTTGATACATAGGCAAAATGATGAAAATACCCACGGAGGCAGCTACCAGTATTAAAACCATTAATGACGTTGTTTTTTTTCGTGTCTTTTCCACATCACTTGTACATTGCCTCCTTTCATCTTCTCTTTTTCAAGTGTATGTACGCTTGTTTCTTCCTATGAATTGATAAATGGAATCTTTAATAGCAATTGCAAAAATACTAACGTGATGACCAATTTTGTGAGCGAAATTATTTCCTTATCATCCGTTAGAAACACAAAAATCTGACAAACAAACAGCAATGCCAATAAAAGAATCAATTTATCTCCCCCCTGCCATAACTTGTACGAACACAATGAGGAAAAAACAAGAGAACATAAATGAAAAAGCAATCAGAAATGATACAGCACATAAGGTAAATAGGGATTTACTAATTTGATCGAGTAGTCTACAAATATCATCAAAGGCAATTGGTTCTAAAATAGCTGCCAGCATTTTCAAAGAATAGGCACTGACAACAAGTTGAACAGTTGGAATAAACGATACGGTAATAACTGCAATAAAGGCACTAATGCTTGTAAGGGAGGATGTAAATTGTGTCATATGCTGAAACATCGAAAAACTATCAACTATAAACGAACCAACAACCGGAATATTTTCTTCAATTAACTTTTTGACCGGCTCAGCAACAGCTGCATTGACGCTAAACGCTGCCACCCCACCTGCGGTCATCAATAGGACATAGCAAATAACAGAGGCAGAAACGATACTCATAATGGTAAAACGAATTAAATCTGCGATTCTTGTAAAAGAAATTTCCTTGACAATCACACTGCACACATCAAAGACAATGGCTAATAAAACACCTGGAATAAGCCACTTACTACTAATAATGGTGAGAACTTGTACAAAAAACAGCAAAAATGGCTGCCAGGATGCAATGGCTGTAATACTACTTGATAACATAAAGCTTGAGGTCAAAATAGGATAGAACGCCGTAAATAAATGGGCTAGTCCTTGTGCAATTTCATCAATTAATGTAAAAGATTTAACAACAACTGGTCCTATCGTCGCTAAGACAATTAGAAAAAAGAGGATTCTTGTCCCTTTTTCAAATTCTGGTAATAGCATATTGATAATTAAAATAATGATGACATAACTACAAAGCAACAGTGTCATCTTGAGCAAGAGAAAGAATGGGTCGATTAAAAACGAAAGTATTTGCTCCTGCAATGGCTTCGCTCCTTAGTTTAGCCTTTGTAAAATGGCCGACACCTCCTGTAATACAGCCAAAAATTCTTTGAACCAATACAATAAAATAACAATTTTCACCGCTGCAAAAACAATGCTCCCGAGCACTTTATAGTTATGTTCTACAAGCAGCAATGACACCCATTGCCCGACATAGAACATACTTGCACTAATTAAGATAGCCTTTGCATAAGGCAAAAACGCAAGCGTTTCTAAAAGTTGCTTGACGAAGGGCAATAAAAGTGTCGAGAACAGCATGCCAAAAAGCAAAAAAGAGAACATCACACTTATTAGCGCGTGGAGTGGCTGTATGACTTCTTTTATTAGCAATAATAAAAGCAGCATGACAACAGCAACGATAACAATTTCCATTTACCCTACCCGGAAGATGTCAGCCATTGGAAGAATGTGAGAATTTCATTAAAAAATAGACGTAAAAATCGGAGTAATTCTGCTGTCATATATAAGTAGGCAATGAAAAATAGGAAAAATGAAAATTCCTTCTTCCCCGTTTGATCGAAGAAAACATGAAGAAGCGCAACTACTAGTCCCACTCCAGCAACTCTTAATACGTCTTGTAATTCCATTCCTACGCCCCCTCGTGTACAGCAATATATGTTGCTCTACCAAAAAAAAGACCTCTATACAGTTGTATAGAGATCTTCTATCTAAAAATTTTATAGCCATTTATCTACAATACTTTGGACCGTACCAGCATGTTGTACAAGATGGCTATTTTCGCCCATCCACATCGATAAATATTCGGCATTGCCCTGTTTGGCACTTTCCTTACGAATAGTTGTCGTTAAATAATTTTGCAACGGATATGGTGCAACTGTCGCGTCCTTCATACGTTTAGTAAAATCATTGGCTATGCCTCTTGCTGGTTTTCCCGTAAATGCGAGTGTAATAGTTGTTTCCTGCTCTTTTGATGCCAACACCGCATTTTTATAGAGCGGAGAAATTTCGCATTCTTCTGCCACCAGTAAAGCCGTCCCCACTTGAACTGCTTGTGCACCGCTCTCTAAAGCCTTCTGAATATCCTTCTTCGTCACGAGGCCCCCCGCTGCGATAATAGGAATAGCTATTTTTCCTGCTACCTGCTGCAGCAAGTCATATAAAGGGATTAATTGGAGCGGGGCTGTAAAGGAACCTCGATGACCGCCAGCTTCTCCACCTTGTAGGACCACTGCATCCATGCCTGCCTGCTCAACTAGTTGAGCCTCCTCTAATGTAGTGGCTGTCCCAATTGTATATACCCCATGTTCCTTTAACTGTTTCAGTACCTCCGCTGACGGAATACCGAATGTAAAAGAGCAAATCTTCACCTTCTCCTCAATAACCGCTTGTACTTGTCCAGCAAAAACTTCCTTGGATACAACGCTTTGTACAGGCGACAGTCCAAGCTCATCATAAAAAGGTTGAAGTGCCATGCGAGCCTTTTGTAAGACCTCGATATCAATTTGTGGCTCCTCTTGTACGAAAAGATTGACCGCAAAAGGCTTGGTCGTTAGCTTCTTTACTTCCTGAATAAATTGCTTAGTTTGTTCACCATCTAAGTAACCTGCACCTATGGAGCCTAATAACCCTGCCTCGGTACAGGCTACCACGAATTTAGGTGATGTTACACCTGCCATAGGTGCTTGAATAATAGGATGTTGACTATCTAGTATTGTTTGTAGCATAACTCTCACTCCTTATGATTATTGTAGACATTTCTCCCAATAATGACCATCTATCTGATGGTAGAAACTTGGAGGGAGACACGAAAAAAAGAGACCGTTTCTCTATCCATTATCACAATGTCCCTGTCCTTTCACAAGAAATGTATAAGAAAAAAATAAAAACCTACTCTTTCAATAAAAAAGAGTAGGTTGAGGATTAATAATAATTAGGCACGAGAAACGTAAGAGCCCTCTTCTGTGTTAATAATTAGTACATCACCTTGGTTGACGAAGAAAGGTACTTGTACAATAAGACCTGTTTCAAGTGTAGCAGGTTTAGTGCCGCCTGAAGCTGTATCACCTTTAATGCCTGGTTCTGTTTCAGTTACCTCTAATTGAACCGTGTTTGGTAATTCAACACCTAGCATTTCACCTTGGTAAGATTGAATATGAACTTCCATGTTTTCTTTTAAGAATTTCAATTCATACTCGATTGCTGATGAAGCTAGTTCAGTTTGCTCGTATGATTCTAGGTCCATGAATACATGCTCGTCACCTTGTGCATATAGATATTGCATTTTACGGTTATCGATTTGTGCCTTTTCTACTTTTTCACCAGCACGGAATGTTTTTTCATTCACTGAGCCATTACGTAGGTTACGTAATTTAGAACGTACGAAAGCAGCACCTTTACCTGGTTTAACGTGTTGGAAATCTAACACGCGATATAATTGGCCATCAACAACAATTGTTAGACCTGTACGGAAATCGTTTACTGAAATCATTTGTGTTCCTCCAAAGTTTATAAAATAATGAGTTCTTTTGACGAATGTGTGAGTAATTCATTCCCCGTCTCAGTGATTAAAATATCATCCTCAATACGGACACCACCGATACCAGGTAAATAAACACCCGGTTCAATCGTCACGGCCATACCTGGCTCTAGCACTGCATCAGAACGCATCGATAAGCCAGGGCCTTCATGTACTTCAAGACCGATACCGTGTCCTAAAGAATGACCAAATGCTTCGCCATATCCTTTTTCTTTTAAGTAGTCACGTGCAATAGCGTCCGCTTGAATACCTGTTAATCCAGGACCCACTTTTTCAAGTGCTAACAGCTGAGAAGCAAGGACTGCATTGTACATATCTACTAATTTTTCAGATGGTTCTCCAACAGCCACAGTACGTGTAATATCCGAAATATAGCCATTGTATAGCGCACCAAAGTCTAATGTAACAAAGTCGCCTTTTTCAATCACTTTATCCGTTGCAACGCCATGTGGTAATGCTGAGCGAAGACCAGACGCAACAATTATGTCAAACGAAGACTGAGTCGCTCCTTGTTTACGCATGAAAAATTCTAATTCATTCGAAACTTCAAGCTCTGTTTTACCAGGCTTGATGAAGCCTAAAATATGTGTAAATGCGTGATCTGCAATTTCACACGCAGCCTTAATAATATTAATCTCTTGTTCCGTCTTAATCAAGCGAATTTTTTCAATTAGCCCAGAAATCGGCACTAAATCAGCTTGAATGTTCGATTTATACAGTTCATATGTGCCGTAGCTTACAGTATCTCTCTCAAAGCCCAGTAATTTGATGCCCATATTTTTTACTTGTGTAGCAATCTCTTCAATAATGGTTGCTTCATGCTTAACAATTCGGAAGTCCTGAATTTGTGTGGCAGCTTGTTCTGTATATCGGAAATCTGTAATAAAAACAGCATCATTTTGGGACACAATTGCTACGCCCGCTGTCCCTGTAAAACCAGTCATATAGCGGCGGTTATACCCATTCGTAACTAAAATGCCATCGATATTTTGTTCTTGAAGTGCTTTACGTAGCTTTTGTAATTTCAACATAATCAATTCTCCCTCTCGATAAATGTACGTAGTGCCAGTTCATAGCCTTTCGTACCTAGTCCACAAATTTGACCAAGGCAGGCCGGAGCAAGATAGGAATGATGACGGAAAGCCTCACGTTTATGGATATTGGAAATATGTACTTCGATTACTGGCACCGTAATCCCTGCAATGGCATCATGTAACGCGATGCTTGTATGGGTATATGCACCAGGATTAAAGATAATGCCATCATACTTTTCGTCTTCTGCTTCATGCACCCAGTCCACAAGTACCCCTTCGTGATTGGATTGACGAAATTCAACAGTGGCACCTAAAGAAGCCGCAAGATTTTGAACATTTTCTTTAACATCATCCAATGTTTCATGTCCATAAATATGTGGCTCTCTTTTTCCAAGTCGATTTAAGTTAGGTCCATTCAAACATAATAACTTCACGCTTCTATTCGCCTCTTTCTATGTACTTGCCATTTATTTTATCATACAAGGCGCATACAGCAACTAATTTCCTTTTTGCGCCGTATGCTCCCGCTGATGAAAATTAGCTGTTTCTAACAAGAACCGTAAAAGACAAACCACCACAACTATGAATGGAATCGAAAGCTTTTTAAAGGAAGAAAGTTGTAATGGTAAATCTAATGCAATCCACTCTAATGTAATTGTTACAAAAAGCCCTAGTAGTAGTGAAGAAAAGACAGCCGGAATAACATAGACATAGCGCATTGTCATATATACCAATAATCCGATAATGAATAAAAGAAGTATAAAGAAGGTCCAATGAAATAGCTTAGAGCTTTCTTCAAACCATCCCCATTTCTTATAAAACCCAATCGGATGCCATTTAATGAGATTAAAATAATGTAAGCCTTTTAAGCACAATGCTAAAACAAGAGCATTTACCAGTGCCGTTATTGTTCCTATTTTCACAATTTTTCCTCCATTGCGTACTAATCATTTCCTAAAATGTACGATTAGTGTAGCCATATAGAAAATTTACTATGCGTAACTGTAGAGGTTTTTGACTAAATTTAGTACAATGGTACAGTTGAAATATATAAAGAGAGTGGTGTTAGCCTTGAGCAATTCACCTGTATACGGGGGACAAGCACAATTAGAAGGTGTGATGTTCGGAGGAAAGGATCATACAGTTACTGCCATTCGTCGTAACGATGATTCCATTGATTATTATCATTTTAAAAAAGTACAAAAACCTATTTTACAAAAGCTTAAAAAAATCCCATTTGTTCGAGGCGTGGTCGCACTGATTGAATCAGCAGGCTTAGGTTCTCGTCATATGCAATTTGCTGGGGATCGTTATGATGTGGTACCTGGCGAAGAAGAAGAAAATAAAGAAGAAGGCTCCAAACTTCAAATGATACTTGGCGTTGCTGTAGTAGGTATTCTTTCCTTCTTATTTGGAAAATTTGCCTTTACACTAATTCCGGTTTTTATAGCTGATTTTTTCTCTAAATGGATTGAAGGAAAAACGGGTCAAATTTTACTTGAAAGCGGTATTAAACTATTATTACTGCTCACATATTTATATTTTATTTCGTTAACGCCTCTCATTAAACGAGTATTCCAATACCATGGGGCGGAGCATAAAGTCATCAACTGCTATGAAGCTGGTTTAGACATTACAGTGGAGAACGTCCAAGCACAATCACGTCTACACTACCGTTGTGGTAGTAGCTTTATTCTTTTCACAGTCTTTGTCGGCATGTTTTTATATTTCTTTGTGCCAACGGACCCGCTGTGGCTACGTATTTTAGATCGTATATTATTAATTCCCGTAGTACTAGGAATATCATTTGAAGTATTACAGGCGACAAACGCCTGCCGTAATATTCCAGTATTACGTTTCCTTGGCTATCCTGGTCTATGGCTTCAATTGCTAACAACTCGCGAACCAAAGGATGATCAAGTGGAAGTTGCCATTGCATCCTTTAATATGCTACTTCAAGTAGAGCAACAGCCAGAAATTGCAGCAACATTAAATCATGATTAAGGAAAAGGCAGTCCCAACGTATGTTGTTGGACCTGCCTTTTTTATATAGATGCGAGCCTTGCATTTTTCGTTTAAATGCCATAATCGCAGCTCGATAAACCTATCCAAAGGGATGAATCGGACAACTAAATTTATTTAGAATCTTTCCTACGGACTGTAAGTGCAGTAAATATACCCATCATACTAGGCAAAATACTAAATAATAAAAACAGCCAATTATTTGTTAGAATCGAGATAATGGTAAAAATAAGTAGTGATGCGACATTGATGCTTATACCTAACTTCACATAAGAAGGCTTAAAAGGTATTGGTCTGTACATGTTGATAGTCAAAATGAGCCCAATGATCGCCCAGCTCCCTAAGTGTACAAATAAAAGGACAGCTAAAACCATGGCAGTGCTTAATTTAATCCCAAACACTACTAAAGAAAAGAAAATATAAATTGCTGCTAACGTCATATACCATGAATAAGCTTTCGCCCTTTGCCAAATATGGTCGTGTAGCTCATCTAAGCCTCGATTTTTCTTCGCTTTTTTCCTTCCAAACCACCAGCCAAGGATGCCAAAAATCATCCCGCCGTATAGTCCAACAATACCGCCTATAGAAAATTCCATTATGCCATTCCCTCCTCTTCGAAAATAAAAACTTCCTCAATCGTGCAGTTGAAAGCTTTTGAAATATTGTAGGCAAGCTCTAGTGATGGATTGAATTTCCCTGATTCAATTGCAATGATTGATTGGCGTGAGACACCCACTAATTTAGACAAATCCTCCTGCGTAATCTTCCTCAATTTCCGCAATTCACGAATTCTATTTTTCATAATGCCTCCTCATCAAATGTAAAGTAAACTATACATTTAGCAATAAGTAAAGTTTACTTTACATCTTTTGATATGTCAAGTTAGCTTTACATTTTTATGTTCGTTTAAACAATGAAATAGGACAGGATTAGAGGCGACTGGTTTCTGAAAAAAAATCCCCTATCCAAATTGGACATAGAAAAAGCGTGTATTGAAAAATCAAAACACGCTTAGGATAGTCACACTATTTTTATTTAGTGTCCTTCTCTATTTCATTCCTTTACTATCAATAATATTAATAATTTTCTGTTGAGCGTCTAAAGCTTCTGGGATGGGCATTACAACAAACACATGGTTCATTTTAGGATAAACAAAGGTTGTTATATCAATTCCTTGCTCGGTTAGTTGTTCATCAAATTTTACAGCATCAGGATATAAGCTTTCATGGGTACCAATAAAATGGGTGATTGTCGCAAGACCCTGAAAATCACCGTAAATGGGACTAATTAATGGATCTTTTAAATCCTTATCAGCTGCCCATAGCTTTGTGATGACTCCCATTCCTTCACTAGCTAGCATTGGGTCCTTTTCTTCATATTCAGGAATAAGAGGATTTTCTAAACTTAGGTCAACACAAGCAGATAATAAAATAATATTTTGTGGCTGCGGCAAATGGTTTTCTTTTAAAAGCTGGACCAAACCAAGTGTTATATTGCCTCCTGCAGAATCCCCTATAATAGTTAATTGACTGGAGCTTTCAATTGTTTCTAAAATTCTAGTATAGAGATTGAGCATTTTTTGGTACGTATCCTTATGATTAAAATGAGGTACTTTTGGATAAATCGGAGCAATAACTTTTGCCTGTAATGCTTGCGCCATTTTATCCATAAACAGCCAGTGAAAAGGTAAAGGCTGATTCGTCCAAGCGCCACCATGAATATAGAGAATCACTTTTTGTTTCGAGGACTTTTGATCATTTAAAGTAAAAACTTGCATATCCTGAAAAGTTTGTTCGTCCTTAACACTTAAAAATTGAACTTCATCTTCAATAACATAGGGCTGATTATTCACCGTTGCCCTTTGTTTGATAAACTGTTTAGCATTTTCAACACTAGAAAAACTCACTTTATTACTTTGGGAAAATAACAACTGTTCAAATTGGACACTTTCTTCAGAACGTTCTCCATTAAAAAGTACTACACTCATTTCTTTCTCCCCTTTCAGCATGTTCATCTAGGTGGATGTACGAGAAACTCAAACAAACAACCCTTAAAGTGAACAAATACCATCTTCAAGCACTTTACAAAATAGATTTTGTAACCAATCTTTATGACAAATTACAATTGACCAGACATTTATATTTTAATTCCACATATGGCTATAGACTCCTTCATTTAATCAAACTTTCTTCATAAAGACAGTCTTTTTTATTTGCACGATTGTGAAAGATTGTTTTCAACTAAGGCCCCTGCAATTCAAGTATAGGAACGAGTTCAGATAGCCTTCAGATGCCTTTTTATTTTAATCATGCAGCAAAAGCCTGAGGCCTTGATAGACCTATCATGCATCGTTTACCTCTACCTTCATATTTTTAGGATTAAGATTTTTTATTAAAAAGAAGTCCCCAAAGCGTTGTTTGAGAACTTTATGCTGCTTACCATATCGGTATGAGCTCGAGTAAGCGTCTATTTTTTATTTTTCGGTTCTAAAAGTATAGGTGCTATATTTAGTAAGATAGAAACAATTGTTAAAAACCATAATGCCCTTTCCATACCAGGTACTACATCCTCTAAAGCTGCCCAATCCTCCACTTTTACCCATCTAGATACAAGACTATACTCTGAACAAAGTGTCAATGCTGTAAATGATACCCCCATTGCCATCGCAAGCTTATAATCTTTACCTGTTTTATACATATAAAGATTTATAAAGGTTGCAACTATAGCAATAATTCCGAATATGAACCACATATTGATACCTCCTTTTTTCAATATAGACATAAATTGTAATTAAGATGTTCCCAAACCTTCTTTTCGGAATTTTGTACTTATTTTTGTAAATCCCGATGCTCCCTATAAGCGTTTTTTTGATGGCACTCTATTTTACTAGAGTAGCGATTCATGAAGACTAATCGACACTGCACCACAGAAAATTAAGAAATGTTAAATTGGTAATTTTTTCTAATAAAGATTTTATCATAATGTTATATATTCTAATTTTACAAATTAAACCATTAGTTTTTTAGTTATTTCTTCATCTACTATCCACCATTATTCTTATTCCTCATCATAGTCCTTCTACAAAATAAATACGTTTTTTTATGATGGAAAAGCACCCATTTCGTTAACCAGTTGCACGGTTCTTGCTTTATATTCATGATTTTAGGAAGGGTCTAGTAGCTGAAAGGACTCAGTTCGTTTTTTTACTCCTGTATCTGTGAACTTCATTGTTCATAGGTAACAGTTGAAGTAACAGAATCCAACAAGGCTTTTGTAATACCTGCTATTGGAATATAGGGGTTATTTGCGGTTATATAGATACCCTATAATTTTCAGAAAAAATAAAAAAGTAACCTCTTACGGTCATCATACCGAAGAGGTTACTTTAAATTTTTATGACTGAAATTGTTTATAGAACGCTACAATAACGTGGTATAAACAATATTTACAGGCCGCATTTTAACTGTGCGCCACAGTTTGTACATGTATTACAGCCACCCATTTCTTCGACTGTTCCTTTGCGGCAAACCGGACATGTATTTCCTACGTCTGAGCCAATTACCGTTGTGGACTCTAGTGCTTGAATCGTATCCACTAATACGACTGGACGTTTTGTATGTTCTTCCACTAATTCTTCTTCAAATGATAATTGATCCATATCATTTTCCTCAGCTTTTAGCGTAAGTACCTGTGAATCACGGCTACCATCCACATAGACCGTACCACCTTTAGCGCCACCTTTATACAGTCGCTCGTAAACTTTTTCAACTTGTTGTACAGTGTAGCCTTTTGGTGCATTTACTGTTTTAGAGATTGATGAATCAATCCATTTTTGAATAATACATTGTACATCAGCATGTGCCTCTGGTTTTAGCTCCATTGCCGTTACAAACCATTCTGGAAGCTCTTGCTCATTAGCTTCTGGATGACGGTCTAAGTATTCTTTTACGATTTCAGCTTTCACTTCAATGAACTTACCAAGACGACCAGAACGGTAGTATGTGAAGGAGAAGTATGGTTCAAGACCTGTCGCTACACCTACCATCGTTCCTGTTGAACCAGTTGGAGCAACCGTTAATAAATGGGAGTTACGAATACCCGTTGCTAAAATTTGCTCCTTGATATGAGCAGGCATTTTTTCCATAAAGCCTGTTTCTGTGAAAGCTTTACGTAAACGAGCTGTTTCTTCGTCAGTAGCACCGACTAAGAATGGGAAGCTACCACGCTCCTTAGCAAGCTCTGTAGACGCCTCATACGCTGTTTCAGCAATTGTTTTAAAGATTTCATCGACTAAAGCATTACCTGCTTCAGAACCATATTCTTTCTCACAATAAATAAGTAAATCAGCTAAGCCCATTACGCCTAAACCGACACGACGCTCACCTAGTGCTTGTACACGATTTTCTTCTAAGAAGTATGGTGTGGCATCAATAACATTATCCTGCATTCGAACACCTACACGAACCGTTTCACGTAGTGCTTCGTAATCTACAGTTTGGTTGTCTTTATTAGCAAATTGTGCAAGGTTTACTGCTGCCAAGTTACACACTGAGTATGGCGCAAGTGGCTGTTCCCCACATGGGTTTGTCGCTACAACGCTTTGACCATATGCCTTTGCATTCGTCATATCATTGGCATTGTCGATAAAGAAAATTCCTGGCTCTGCGGAGTAAGTTGCACATACGTTAATTAAATTCCACAATTCTTTCGCTTTAATCGTGCGATATGTGCGGATTTTATAGCCCATCTTCTCCCACTCACGAACGTCACCAACATTATGCCATTCTGTATTATAAGCACTCATTTCCTCTTTTGAGTATTCTTCCACCGCTGGGAAACGTAGTTCGAAATCATCATCGTTTTCAACAGCTTCCATAAATTCTTTAGTTAATGTTACGGATATGTTTGCACCCGTTAAAAACTCTGGATTGTGAACGGTATATGTGCCACCATCACGTAGTTTATTTTCAGCCTCTCGAATAATGGCTGTATCGAATCCACCTAAACCTTCAATGCTTTTATAGTTTACAATGCCTTGATACATAGCTTCTTCTTGCATAGAAAGCGGCTTGAAGTTTAATTTTTCTTTGGCTAGACGAATGATTGTTTCATCCGTTGTATTTTCAATTAGGTAACGAAGAATACGTGGGTTTTGCATTTTAGAAATAATAAACTCCACAATATCAGGATGCCAATCTGCAAGCATAATCATTTGTGCTCCACGACGTGAGCCACCTTGCTCTACAAGATGTGTCAATTTAGCAATATCATCTAACCAAGAAACAGAACCAGATGATTTGCCGTTTACACCACGTGCCAGTGTGTTGCGTGGACGTAATGTAGAGCCATTTGTTCCTACTCCACCACCACGGCTCATAATTTCCATTACTTGCTTACGATGATCACTAATACCTTCACGTGAATCAGCAACAAAAGGCATTACGTAGCAGTTAAAGAATGTTACATCTGTTTCAGACCCTGCTCCGTATATCACTCGTCCTGCAGGAATGAATTTTAAGGACACTAATTGATCATAAAATTTTTCAAACCATTCTTGACGTTTTTCTGGCGTTTTTTCAACAATTGCAAGTCCTGTTGCATTTCGTTTAGCGATTTGTTCATAAAAAATCTCAAGAGGCTTCTCTAGCACGTCAATTGAACGCGTAATCACACCCGTTTCTTGCTCTTTTGGATCGTCTAAAGCGCTACGATAATCTTCCTCAATCAAAATATCTGCTGTTTTTGTAGTCATGTCCAGCTTTTGAATGGTCCCTAAACCACGTGCAGGGAATTTTGGATCAGCTTTGACCGTTAAAACAACAAAGTCACCAGCTTTCAGTGTTTTCTTTTCTGTGTCTTTAAACGAGTAGCGATCGATCATGACAAGTCTAGATACACCTTTGTGCGTGATGTGCATATCAGGCGTTACAGGGTGTACCTGCGGGAATTGTTCGATATCTTTGTTTAACTGTTCAAATTGATTGTTTACATCGGGTTGATGATTTGTGAGTACCATCGTTTTGCCTCCCTTACAAAATAAATACACAATATCATGTGTTGTTAAACACTACATATTGTGTATATGTCTTTAAAAAAGATACTATATATAGATTTTCAATTCAACTCTTGCTTTTTTCAATAGAATCGGAACTACTTGTAATAGCAAGGATTGAAAGCTTAAAAATATTTTTTTATACCATTTTTTACTTTTTGAAGTTCCACTCATCACATGCATATTTTTTTTCTTCTAATGCACGGACATATTCTAACTGCTCCTCAGAAAGTGTAAATGGTTTTAATTCAATTTGCAACGATTTTGCAAATCCATCTCGAAAAGCTGTCACACATTGTTCAACTGTCACAGGCTCATCCACAAGACTGTTAATCGCTACTGCTTTCTCCGGTAATTTTCTGCGCATACGATCCTTCGCTTCTTCACTCGAAAAATTAAAGACCGATAATAGCTTCTCTTGATCTAAATCTAATAAAATGGCACCATGCTGCAATATAACGCCTTTTTGACGTGTTTGCGCACTTCCAGCTATTTTTTTCCCTTCGACTACCAGCTCGTACCAGCTTGGAGCATCAAAGCATACAGCACTTTTTGGACTCTTTAAGTCTGCTCTTTTTTCCTCTGTATCCGGGACACTAAAATAGGCATCCATTCCTAAGTTGTGGAAACCTTGCAAGATTCCCTCACTTAGCACACGGTACGCCTCTGTCACGGACTCTGGCATATCGGGATAGCTTTCTGTTACGATGACACTATATGTAAGCTCATGCTCATGCAGCACAGCTCGTCCACCAGTAGGTCGACGTACAAAGCCTAAGCCTTGTTCTCGTACAGCGTCTAAATTTATATCCTTTTTGGCCTGCTGAAAATAACCAATTGATAGTGTTGCTGGTTCCCACTCATAAAAACGAATGACTGGTGGAATTAACCCCTCACTATGCCAATCAAGTAATGCTTCATCTAGTGCCATATTAAAAGACGGACTACATTTCCCTGAATTTAAAAAATACCAAGTTGTCATTTGTTCATCTCCTACAATTTATAAAAGTACCTCAGGCCTCACCTGTGGTTCAACCTTAACGAAGATTACGTTACCGTTCAAGTTGTTGCTTTTGAAGCGAGATAGACGAATTCGCCACAATCTAGTTAATTTTATCAAACTCATTGGACTATCGCTAGCGCATCTTTTATAATAATAAAGAAGATAGAAAGGGGTAAGAAAATCTTGGACATACTTATCACAATCGGTGTCGTTTTAGTAGTCATAATTGCATACATCGGTATTAATGCACTACGACTCAAAAAAGCTGTAACCAACTTAACACAAGAACAATTTATTGAAGGCTATCGTAAAGCACAGCTAATCGATGTTCGTGAACAAAAAGAATTTGATGCTGGTCACATTCTTGGAGCACGAAACGTTCCTTCCACAACACTACGTCAACGTTATAAAGAAATTCGCCCAGATTTACCAGTATATTTATACTGTCAAAATACAGGCCGTAGCTCACGTGCTGCACTATTTCTTAAAAAACGTGGGTACAACCAAATTTACCAACTTCAAGGCGGTTTCAAAACTTGGACAGGTAAAATAAAAACCAAAAAATATTAATATTTCCCTAAAAAAGTCGTCTCAAAGAACTAGGAGACGACTTCTTTTTATACAAAAAATTCAGAGTTTCTACTATATTATATCTATTGCAAAATTTTAAGTGTCTATTTATGGTGCTTGTTCATACTATGCCATCCGCTTCCTCGTCCCACCTTATTTGAACCTACTTTGAAGGTCTTCATCATTCTTCCCAGAAGCCTTTCAAATTTATTCATTTTCACATAATAGGAGAAATTTTGTATGTCCAAAAATACTAATTTTCGTTAGTATTTTTCATGTATGCACTGCATTCTTCTATTTTTCTGAAAATAATATAAATTTATAGTTGAATAATTGGAATAGCACTGCTAGGATATATAATATCTTAAAATAATATTAAGTATAAAAATTAATTAGCTATGAATGCTATGGATCAAACTATAGCAGGAGCAGTTCTGGAGAGAGCGCATTTGCGTCGCCGAAGGGTTCACTATCTCAGGCAAAAGGACAGAGGAGTAATAACAGCTTTTTTAAGCGATGCCACACAAAGATTAAGATGATTTGATGAAGCATCCGTGGTCAAATGGTATTTGTTATTCTGACGTTTTTCCGAGACTAGTGTCACAACTAGTCTCTTTTTATTTTTCCAGTCATCATTTTTTATGCATCTTTGGGGGGATTAACGTGGAACAGCAACAATTAAAACGTGAATTAAAAAATCGTCATGTGCAGCTTATTGCCATTGGTGGAACAATAGGAACCGGTTTATTTCTAGGCTCCGGGAAAGCCATTGCGTTAGCAGGGCCTTCCATCATTCTTGCCTATTTAATTGTCGGAACGGCACTCTTTTTTGTTATGCGTGCATTGGGCGAACTATTATTATCGAATTCAGGATATACATCATTTACGGATTTTGCCTCCGAATACATAGGACCATGGGCAGGATATGTAACAGGCTGGACATACTGGTTCTGTTGGATCATGACAGCGATGGCAGATATTATTGCTGTAGGTGTCTATACACAGTATTGGTTTAATATTCCCCAATGGGTTCCCGCTATCGGTTGTTTAGTATTATTGCTACTACTGAATTTATTGACGGTCAAACTATTTGGGGAGTTAGAATTTTGGTTTGCAATCATTAAAGTGATTACCATTGTGGCACTCATTATCCTTGGGCTTATTATGTTAGTGACAGGCTTTCAAACAAGCTCTGGAACAGTTTCAGTAGATAATCTTTGGGTTCACGGCGGCCTGTTTCCAAATGGCGTATATGGCTTTTTAATGGCCTTTCAGATGGTCGTTTTCGCTTTCGTCGGTGTGGAATTAGTAGGCGTATCAGCAGCCGAGACTGCAAACCCACAAAAAAACATTCCTTCGGCTATTAATAAAATACCGTTTCGAATTTTACTCTTTTATGTAGGGGCACTGTTTGTCATCCTATGTATCAACCCATGGTATGAAATGTCTGCCGCAAGCAGCCCATTTGTCCAAGTATTTACGTTAGCAGGTATTCCAATTGCTGCAGGTATTATTAATTTTGTCGTGCTTACTTCAGCCGCATCTGCTGGTAATAGTGGTTTATTTTCAACAAGTCGCATGCTCTTTAATCTTGGTAAAAATAAACAAGCATCACCTGCTTTTGCTAAGCTCAATAAAAATAGTGTTCCCAGTAACGCGCTAGTTATTTCCGCAATTGTTGTCTCTGTGGGGGCGCTGTTAAGTAAGCTAATGCCAGAGAATGCCTTTAGTATCGTTACGACTATTAGTGCGATTTGCTTCATATGGGTGTGGAGTATTATCATCATTTCTCACATTATCTATAAACGGAAAAATCGTGCCCTTCATGAGGCCTCAAGCTTTAAAGCACCGCTGACACCTTTTATCAACTATGTAGTGCTTGCGTTTTTTACTTTTCTATTAATTGTGATGTTTATTTCCGAGGCAACACGTACAGCTCTGCTACTAACACCTATTTGGTTTATTGCCTTATTTATTCTATATAAAATGAAAAAAAGATGACTTCAGACTAAGCTCTGAAGTCATCTTCTACTTTTTAAAAAATGGTCATATCCCATTCTGTCGCTAAATGTTTCAGTAATTGGACACCTGCGACACTATTCCCGATTGGATCGATGGCTGGTCCATAAATACCTATCCCGCAGCCAGCAGGAAAGGGTGAATCTAGTCCTGCATGGCCAGGCACAGCTGTAAGAATGGCACCGGAGACACCACTTTTAGCAGGAAGTCCAATAAATGCTGCAAATTTTCCTGAAGCATTGTACATACCGCATGTCACCATTAAAGCCTTTGCTAATTTCGCCACTTGTTTAGGAAATAATTTTTTCTTTAATAGCGGATGATAGCCATCATTGGCAATAACTAAACCAATCATCGCTAAATCGGATACATTGACTTCAATCGCACATTGCTTTAAGTAAACCTCAAGAGCCGCTTCTACTGGGCAGTCTAAGAAACCAGAATCCTTGAGGTAGTAGGCTAGTGCTCGATTACGGTTCGCTGTTTGCCACTCTGATTGAAACACTTCCTCATTAATACTTAAAGGTTTGCCTATGATTTGCTCTAAAAAATGCAGGATTTTGTCAATCTTCTCTTGTGGTGAATTTCCCATCATCATAGAGGAAACAGTAATCGCCCCAGCATTAATCATTGGATTAAAGGGCTTTCCTGGTTGATGACTTTCTAAACGAATAATGGAGTTGAATGTATCCCCTGTCGGCTCAACATCTACCCTTTCTAATACATATGGCAATCCTCTGTCCATACAGGCCAATATAAAGGTGATTACTTTAGAAACACTCTGAAGCGTAAATAGTTCAGTCGTATCCCCAGCTTTCATTTCGTGCCCTTCAGTTCCGATAATAGCTATAGCTAATTGATTCGGGTCTTTTTTAGCTAATGCAGGGATATAGTTAGCGCACTGTCCTTCTTTAGCAGCAGAGCGAAACTGTGTTACCCATTGTGCCACAAGCTGATCGTGACTAGGTTGTGTTGTCATTACTGTGGACTCCTTTCAAAATGTGCAAAAACAGAGTCTTCATAGTTCTCCTATGAAGACTCTATCCATATTTTTGCTATTCTTTTATAGCTTTGGAGGCATTGTCCCCTCCGGAATTAACGATTTATACGTCTCCCCATCAAGACGTTCTTGCCATTCCTTTTTAGCTTCTTCAATTAGTACTGGATTAGCCAATAACTCAATCGCTGTACACGCCATAATTTTAGCAGCTTGTAGCATACCTTTATGGGCGATTGGCGTGACACCTTGAGAAACAACTTGCCAAGTATGCAATGGTGTTCCTAATGCCATACATACTGTTGTACATTGAACAGTTGGCACATTCCAGCTGACATCTCCCACATCAGTAGAGCCACCCATAATAAATTCAGGGAGTATACGAGGAATATGATCAGCAATAACTTTTCCTTGTAATTGTTGTACATCACCTTTATGTAGACCGACCAATGATGAGGCTTGTACTTCAGGAGAAAACGTATGGAAAATAGCCTGAGCATACTGTTCATCTTCTATTGTATAGTCTGGCATGCCAATTTCAAGTATTTGTTGATACATGACATCATAAAGTGTCTTATTTGTTATTAAATTAGAAGCAGCACCTTCGAAATCAATTTCTAGGGAAGTGCCTGTCATAAGCGTTGCACCCTTCGCAATATTTTCAACGCGCTGATAGATTTCTTGCACTTGTTGCTTTTTAGGTGCTCGCACTAAGTAGGTAACTTCGGCATATGGTTGAACAACATTCGGAGATGAACCACCAGAGTTTGTAATAGCATAATGCACTCGTGCTTCTGGAATGATATGCTCTCGTAAGTAGTTTACCCCAACGTTCATAAGCTCAACAGCATCTAAAGCACTTCTTCCAAGATGAGGAGCAGCTGCTGCATGAGCACTTTTACCTGTAAACTTAAATGTAACGGCATAGTTTGCAAGAGAGCTACAAGTCATCACCGTTGAAAAAGTACCAGGATGCCAGGAAATGGCGATATCTACATCATCGAATAAGCCAGCTTTCGCCATATAAGCTTTACCAGATCCATTTTCTTCGGCAGGGCAACCGTAGAAACGGATGGTTGCAGATTGCTGATGTTGCTCTAAATAATCCTTTACTGCAACAGCTGCTGCAAATGCTCCTGTTCCTAACAAATTATGGCCACAGCCATGACCGCTTCCGCCATTCTCTAGAGGCTCATGATTGGTAACACCACCCTTTTGGCTCAAGCCTGGGAGTGCGTCGTATTCCCCTAAAAAGGCGATAACTGGCTTTCCTGAGCCAAATGTTCCGACCAGCGCCGTATCAAGACCAGCCACGCCAACCTCAGCTTGAAAACCCTCTTTTTCTAGTGCCTCTTTCATATATTGCATCGATTGTTTCTCTTGAAAATGAAGCTCCGGTACTGCCCAAATCGCATCGCTTAAGGCCACACTCGCTTCCTTCTTTGCCTCAATCAATGTAGAAATTTTCTCTTGAAATCTCATAATTGTCCCTCCAATTTGTTCTTTATGCTTTCAATAATGCTCCCTTTTGATCGTTTAGCGTCACAAGCGACACAATACAAATGAGTGCGAATCCAATCAGCATCCAAAAGGCTGCATCAAAGGAACCATTAAAGGCATCGACCATAAAACCAATAGCCATGGGCGTAACAAACCCCGCTAGCTGTCCGCCTGTATTCGCAATCCCCATCGCTGAGCCTGTTATAGACGAAGGCAATTTCTTTAAAACGATTACGGGTAGTAGCGTGATGACAAATGCGATAAAAATAGAAACAACTGTTTGATAGCCAATAAATAATGTCACCGTTTTCGCAGTAAACATTAAATACAGTAAAATACCGATCACTGCACAGGAAATGGAGCCTAACACCTTTTCCATTCCTTTTGGAAGCTTATCGATGATATAGCCACTACCATACACCCCAATAATTGTTGTAATGGCAGGAATCGTTTGTGCCCAACCAATGGACATTAAATCTAGTCCACGATTTTTTTGAAGATACGTTGGAATCCACGATACTAATCCCCAGTTCACCGCATAAATACAGAAATAAGCAATAATCAAATTCCACATCAGCGGTGTTTTCAATAGTTCTTTAAAGCTTACTTTGACTGTCGGACTACCTGTCTCAGCAGCATCTGCTGTTTCAGCTTTTGGTAGCTGAATGTATTTCCAATATAAATAAGCAATAATGGCTCCAATAGCCCCGATAATGATAAACATCATACGCCAGCCAATTGTTCCTAATAAATATGCGGCTAACAGCGGTACAATTAGCGAAACAATCCCACCAGAGGTAAGCATAATCGACATCGCTCTTCCTCTTTCTTCTTTCGGAAAAATCGTGGCAATAATTTTAGAGCTAGACGGCTGGAATCCACCCTCGCCAATGCCGAATAAGAAACGAATAACAATCATTGCTGTTAAAGACCAGGCAATAGCCGTTAGTCCCGTAAAAATAGACCACATGATGACTGCCATTAGTAAGATTCGTTTTGCGCCAAATTTATCAGCTAGCCAGCCTCCTGGTATTTGCATAATGGCATACCCTAAAAAGAAAGCGCTTAAAATGATACCCGTCGAAGATGCATCCAATTGCAAATCACCTGTAATTGAAACGACCGCGTAGTTCATAATATAGCGATCTAAGTTCCCTAAAGACCAGCCTAAAAATAATAGTGCAAGGATGACATTTCTAGATTTTTTCGTTACGTCATTTGTTGTCATTTATATCCCTCCCATGATCCCTTTTTATGGCAGTGATTGCATCACCGCTACGATTACTCTTTAAGATTCTTGCCCCCTTGTAAATCTAGTAAAATCAAAACCCCTTTTATATACCGACATTTTCGTTATATATTCGTATAATAATCAAAGTAGTCAAAAAATACAATATTTTTTTGAAAATTTCTAATAGATAATCGCATCCTTCACTATGAATGATTTCCTCAAAAAGCTCACAACTCATGAACTGACCTTTGTTTTCAATCCTAAAATTTGAGAAAAAAAAAATGCCCAAACCATGGGCTGGTTTGGAGCATCTTTTTAGTTTCTAGACAAGCTGATACATTTTTATTGGTCTACCACGCGTATGCTGTAACTCTTCACCACAAATTCTTGCTAAATCCACACTACATAAATCAGCAACAATACGCTGTGCGTTTCTTTCACTCATTTGAAGCTGTGTCGCTAAATCCTTTGTCGTAAAATGTTTCCAGCGCATTTTCTGCACAAGCGCATGGATTTTCATATACGTTTTAATACTAATATTACCCTTTTTTAGCTTTTCTAAAATATCAGGGTCTTCTGCTCGGTAAGAATAAGACAGTTCTTCTATATGTCCAACCGACTCAATAATCGTACCATCATCCTGAATCATCACAATATCGACGGCCTCATTTTCTTTGGTCTGTCTAAGCCCACGATGAGCATGTAGCTCCGCATTGAATACGGTTTGCGCAAAACCAATACCTGCTGTTACTTTGGCCTCCATTTCAATTGATAGTTGATACATTTTTTCCTGTAGAAATTTAATTTGCCCTTCAATGGCTCCCCTTGTACTAAAAATTGTATATTTTCCATTCCCTTCTTCAATGAGGGAACCGTCAATTTGTTCACAAAGTTGCAGTAGATGTTCCTTGGTACGTAGCTCTAAATATTGAATACGATACCCTTGCTTCATACGTTCCTTTAAGGAATCGAAGTCCTTGATTTCAAGCATCACAGCACCAATTTGGGTTTCTTTATAGTAGGATGTTTTGATTTTTTCGGTAAACAGCTGGACTGTATGGTAAATCTCTGTTTTTGTAGGAGATACCCAATAGGAAGGAACCCCTCGACCTTTCAGCTCCTCATCTACGGAAGGATAGCAAGTGATAGCAAAATCAATCTTTCCCTCCTGCCAAAGAGTATAGTGGAAATCAAACAACTCTTTTGGATCAATCGCTACATCAAATTCCTTTAAATACATGTTATTCACATTTTTTTGGATCTCCGCTAAACCCTCTGAAGCCATTTGTGAGGGAGAAGGGATAAGGTCGATACTAACATTTTCAATAAACTTCTTTTGTCGATAGGATTGCTCTAAAAATCCTCTGTAAATAGCCGCCTCCGAAAAAATGATATGTGCCAATTTATCGTGCGAAACTGTTGTTTGACACGCTATCTTATAAGGGATGTAGCCAGAAAACAGCCAGAAATCCACATCTTGGTTATATGTCTCCACAAGATGCTTTGTCTCTGTCGCAATAGAATAAATATACGGAATAAATTCCATATCCTGTTCAATCTCTCTGGCTAAAGCGATAATTCTATTGACGGATTTGACAGGACCCACAACACCTATTTTATACATCTATTGTTCCTACCTTCTTTGTGAAACTACAATGGTTATGTAAAAAATTTCTTTACTCTTCTGTTCATAGTATAGCGGACAACCAATTTACTAGACAAATAAAAAAATTTATAAAGAAAAACCCCGAATTTCTCGGGGCTTACCTCATTTCATATCCTGTGGATACATGTTTTTATAAAGTAATTCTAATTTTTTGGAAAGCTTCCCATAAGCTGATTGCCAGGCCTTACGAGCCGCCTCGTCGCCATCCTCTTTGTATAATGCATGGACATCGGCAACCTTCTTCAAATCAGTTTCGGCTTGCGTAAGCTTCGAATAGTTTTTGATGATCTTTTTATCACTAGCGCTCAATGCATCATATGCCGTACGAATTTCTTTTACTTTACCCTCTAGATCAACTATATACTCACCATTGACGAGGAGAGAATTGATTGATTCAATTAATGTCAAAGCATTTTCATTCGTTTGTTGTTGACCTTGTTGCTTTTCGCTAATTAATTTTTGGATATCTGAATGAATAAGGCTCACTTGCTTAGACGTAAGCTTTTCAAAAGCCTTGATAACAGTACTTGGGTTAGCGCTAAACGATTTATCATAGGTCTTCATAAAGGACTCTACTTTTTTCACATCTGCGATGGCCGCTTTTAAAATATCATAATTGGTAATTAGCTTTTTATCACTTGAGCTTAAGCTACTGTATTGCTTAGAAAGTGTATTAATTTTATCTATTGACACTAAATATTGATCATTGGCAACAATCATAGCTATTTCATCATTCAATTGCTTTATATTTGGTGCATTTTCATCAATAATTTGATTCTTTAACAATGCTTCGTATTGCTCTTTTGCTAAATGCTGTTGATTAGCAGGTAATTTAGCATACGCTTTTTGCACAGACTCTATTTTTTTAGCTTGTTTAGCTGCATCTGTTTCTTCTTTAGCGGCTTGAATTTTTTTATAGAAAGATTTGACACCTGTAATATCCTTCTGAGCACCTGTTAGTAAATAGTTATTGGTTACATATTTTCTTGCACCAGATGACAGCTTTTTATAGGACTGCGCCGCCGTATCAACAGCTTTTTCTAATTGATTGAATGTAAATTTAGTGACATCCGCAAATTTGGCGATATCAGCTTTCAATGCCTCTGCCGCAGCTTTATCAGCAGGTACTTTCCCATCCACTGAAACTTTTGGCGTATTTAGTAAAAACTCTTCAGCATTATAGACAAGCGATTGCTGTAAAGACGTCAGTTTATTATAAGCTTTTAATGTATTCGTATAGCTTGAATTCAATTTACTTTCAGTTACACCCGTTACGCCAGAAAGCTTTTGATAAGCATCCATATCTTTTATGACTTTTTCAGCCGTTTTTAAATCCTTTTGTAAAGTAATAAGACTGTCATATCCCTCTATTTGTGCTGCTGATGCTTTTGTTAAGCTCTTATATTCTTTTACCATACGAGCCACATTATTGACATGACTTTGCCAAGAACTAGCAGATGGGTTTATTGGATAAATATCATCCCCAATATAGCTATCTATATCATTGTTTAATGTGGCAATTTGACTTTCTTCCGCACTCTCTGCTGTCGCTAAAAGCTGTCCGTACTTGTCTGGCACCAATTTTAATTGCTTATACGTTAATTTTTCATAGTTGGAACGAATAGACTTGGCAACCGTGACCTGCTTGTTCGGCGTATTATTGGATGATAATTTATCAAATGATTTAATAAATTGCTCCACTTTTTTAATATCTGCTTTAGCCTCATTAAGAATCGTTAGGTTTTGAATAGCGCCACGATAATTTTGGGATAATTTGGCGATATCTGCCTCAATCGTATTCACGACACCTTGCAAGGAATCCTTATCAGAAGGGACATATTGGGCAATACCATTTGTGTAGGTTAATAAATTAACGATGGCCAGATTAAGTCTTCTGACTTCTTTAATTTCCTCAAGATCATTTGGCTCATTTAAAAGGTTCTTAATGCTCGTATATAAAGCATCATTGACATCTAAGCTACGCTGTAATAAATCGAACTTATCGTATGCCGCTTCAATCTCCTTAATGTAGGTAGGCAAATCTTTGTCGTTAATTCCACCCACCTTGTCCACTTTTTCATTTAACTTATTGATAAGGTCCACATCTGCAAGTGCTCGTTTGAGGACAGCATAATTCGACACATTCCCTTTAGCTGGCTCTGATAAAGCCTGATACTTACTTTCTAATGCCTTAATTTTTTCTTCGAAAGACTTTATATCAGTAACATTGTATTTGTTATCATTCACTAATAGATTCTTAATATCATTTGTTAATGTATCTGTTGGTTCTTTTGATATAGAAATCACTTCAGAACGTGGAGATTCCACAAAAGAAGTGCCTACCTGAGCTTTGACTTTAACAATAATATCTTTGATGCCCTTTTCTATCGCATCTTTCGGTATGGTATAGGTGCTACCTGAAGCTCCCTCAATAATAGTAAAGGAATTTTCACCCTCACCTAGCTGATAAAACCATTGATAACTATATGTAATTTGACCACTTGTTAATGTCGCTCCTGCCTTATCCGTAACAGTAATACCTGCTACTTTCACCGTTTCGCCAGGTGCAACAAAATCTGAAGTTGAAAAACCCTCTAACGTTGGCGTTGTAATAGCAAGATTCAACGCATTAATGGTTCTTGGTTCACTTTGATATTTTTTTCCCTCAGTTGTAGTGGCTTCCACAAAAATAGTTTTACCCGCTGCTTCTACTGGCACCTTTAGCGAAGCAGAAGTAGCTCCTGCAATCGGTTTATTCGTGGACGTTTTTGAACCGTCTTCACTAGCCACCTTTTCTAGATAATACCATTGGTAGGCATTAACTATAGCATTATTGGGTAATTGATGAACCGTTAATGTTTCATTGACAATATTCTGCCCCGTGACCGTCACCGTTTCCTCTGCACTTGCAACAGCCGGTACAATAAGCGCTACGGGTAGTGCTGCTGCTGTTAAAAATAATTTTTTATTCAAATTAGTTGACCTCCTCAATCCTTCTATTGAATTATATCGGCCACATCTCCCTGATTTCCTTTATTCAGGGGAAAGAATTCAAAAAAGTGTATATTCTCCTGTATTCTTATCTCTACAATAACAATATTTTGATATTAGTTTATACTCAAAAAACAAAAGCCTTCTAATCCACATTCATAAAAAAACATGAAGAGATTAAAAGGTGAAAATTGTATTGGATATATGCCTTCTGTTCATCTACTTATCCTCGAATCATATAAGTAGGGCGGTTCAGCGTACTATACGCATAAGGATACGGATGTTGAGTTTCACTTACGCATATACGAATCATCATCCCTTCTCCTACCTTACTGTTTAATGTGAATTTCCCATTAAAAGCCTGAACCCTCTCTTGCATACCTTGAATGCCCATTGATTCGGCCAGCATAATGTCATCTAAATTACACCCTACCCCATCATCACTATACAAAACTTCAAAGCCTTCTTCCGTGCTTAATAAATAGATGGTAACGGTATTGGCATAGGAATGTTTTAACGCATTGTTTAATAATTCTTGAAACAGTCGATAAATCATTAAATTTAAACGCTCATCCTCTAAGTAAAGTCGATCTATAGTATATAACAATACAAAATTAGCCCGTTTTTGAATTTTTTGAATCAGCTTCTCAAGTGCAGCATTTAAGCCCAATGTATCTAACAAAGGGGGCTTTAAATTTTCACAGTATCCTCGTAAATCATTCAGAGAGGTAATCATATGCTCGTGGATCTTCCTCAGTTTAATGGGTATATTTTCTGAATCCTTCATGTGCATCAGGACATCCATTTCTCTGGCAATATGAAGCTGCTCCTGTAATATCGTATCATGAAGCTCTTGGGCTAACTGATACTTCTCCTCCTCAAAACGGAGCCAAAGTAATTTATTGAGCCAGGGCAGCTGACGATTATCTGCCTCTTTCATATGCTTTAACTGATCTAAGAGGTCCTCGACCATTTTAGTATTTTCAATAAAGTTATTTAAATATAACAGCAACAATTCCAGCCATAGCAATTCCTCATCCTTCAGATAAATAGATTTATTATGATCCACCACAAGGATTCTTTTATAATTTGCATCTTGATGAATAAAGGCTATATAGAAATGATCTGTCTTTTTAATATCCCCTAAAACTAATCGCTCAAGTAAAACCTCATCAATTTGATGTTGATTGTATTCCTTGGATTTGTTCGTTAATGTAACTTGGTGTGTTTGAAAATCATACGTGAGAACATAAACGCTCTCCATCTCAAGCTGGAGCACAACTTCCTGGACAAACTTCTCCAATAAATCCTCGATCTTCACAACTCTGCCTATACTATCGACGGTCGTATATAAGCGATGGATATAGTCACCTTTCGTAGAAAACAAAATCTTTCGCTTACGATAATCAACCCGCTCCTTAATGTAAAACAACGCCATTAAGGAAAGAAACGTAAAAAAGAATAGCTCCGTCATACGTGTAATCGATAAATCCGTCAATAAATACAAACCACCCAAAAGCCAAATGGTAAAAGCAAATGAGAAATTAAAGTAATAGCGTATTCTCGATATAAAGTACTCCATATCAAATATACGTTCTGTAAGTTGTGTGAACAAGAAGCTTAAAGGAATGAGCATGAGAAATAAAGAACATATATCAGCTTCTAATAATTGTTTATGAAATAGTATTTCAGGTAGTGCATAAAGAAATAAAAACGGCAAAAATGGAATGATAATACTACTTAACAATATTTTTAACTGGGGCGTTTTATATTTGATGTATCCTAATATTATTATTCCTAGAATCACCAGCAATAAAAAGAAAAAAAGGCTTAAAATAATGAACGAATTTTCAAAATGAGTAGAGGGATACAGATTGCTAAAGACACTTAATACCACACCTGCAATGGGAATCGTATAAAACAAATTAATTTTTTTAGTAAACAACCATTTTAAATCCATAAACTCAAAATATATTTTTAAAAAGTGTAATAGTATAACTAAACAAAGTAGCATACTGCTTCGATTGATTATTATTCCTAAAAGATTTAACCTAGCAGATGCTCCACTACTAACATAAGCTAATGAAACCGTTAAGATAAAAAGAATCAATAAATTTAAGAGAATTGTATTTTTTTGTTTATAATACAAATATAAAGTGATAAATAACGTAAGAAGGAAATAACAAAAAGGAACTATTAAAACATAAAAAAATTGTTCAGGTATATCATATAACTTAATATTTAGGTTTATAACAGCCCCATTATCTTTCATTATTGTCAATTCTCTAGCGGCACGAATTACAGGTTCGTACTTTAAATCACGGAGACTATCAATCTGTTTTCCATCAACTTCTAAAATAATATCGCCTTTTTTTATTTTATGTTTTTCAGCCCATTCTTTATAATATGGCTCTATTAAAATCCATTGTCCATTCTCGTTTTGAACATCCATACTTAAAATAGGCTTGCTGTATGTAACATTTAGTAAATAAAGCCCAATTACCAAATATGTACTTACAGCAAGCCAAAACCATTTTTTATAATTAAAATTTAATACCAAATTGTACTTTCTAAACATACATCTTCATCAAACGAATCCAAAATTGCCTTTTGTTCCAGTTCTGTTACACCAACAAGAGAAGCTTTCTTTTCTTTTAACAATGTTACCAACGACGGATTTTGCTCTAAATATTGAACCATGTTAATCATAAAATCGCTCCATTTCATTAGTTTTTTATAGTTACTATTATTATCCAATAAAACCTCCACACAAAGGAATTATTAACCATATTTGTAACTATAAATTGATTATACCATCATTCACCTACAATTCAACATAATTTTCTAAAAAATACAATAATATAATAGAATATGTAATGAATTTGCTTAGTTCTCCATAGTTTGACATAGAAAAAGCTTGCTCCTAATGCTAGGAACAAGCTTCTTCATTTTATACTTTTTCAATCCGTATTAACCTTCTTGTAGCCACCTGTTTAATTGGGAAGAGACCAATATAGCATGCTGCGGATTCATATCGCCAACATCCACAACAAAAACCTGACAAGCTTCTTTCTCTAACGCCATTAAAAAGACCATTCCGCCACCATCATCCCCTATGGCAACATAGCCTTTTGCATATTCACTCACTTCCCAAGTCTCATTTCTTTCCATTATTTCCTCGGTACCATATATTAAAACACCATTCGTAAGTGCAAAACCATTGGCCTCTTTCAGAACATTTTTATATTCTTGTGGAAGATGAATAGCCATCGTCTGTTCTATTAGCAGAATATCATGCTCACTTGCTGGAGGATTGCCAGTAACAATATTATGTAAAGGAGACATTTTGTCACCTCCTCTTTGAAGATTCTTCAATTCTTTACCAAACAAAACTCATAAAAAGCTTCGATTAAATCATCAATCTCTTGTTTTTTTACAATTGCGTTCAACCAATCAGCTGGAATTCCCTCCATTTGATAGCACATACCCGCTAAAGCACCCGTTATTGCCGCTATAGTATCCGTATCTTCTCCTAAATTGACTGCCTTTAAAATAGCTTCTTTGAATGTAGCTGCATGACCAACACTCCATATGGCTGCCTCAAGTGAGTGGACAATATAACCACTTGAATAAATTTCGTCTTCAGAGATACGTAAAAAGTTCTCATCAAAGATTCTACTGTAGGCATTTAACTCTGTATGCAATTCACGCTGTAAATTATTTAGCAGCAAGTTATATACCTCATTTAATGCAAGCTCCAGTGAATTATTTCGATATAAACTTAATAATAACTCAATATAAATGATAGACCCTACTATTGAACGTGGATGACCATGCGTGATCATGGTATATTCCTGGACCAACGCTTTTCTTTTGTTAAAATCACCTTCATTCATCAATACAAACACTAAAGGTGCAATCCTCATCAGCGTTCCGTTGCCATTATCAAACTCGCCCGTTTTTCCACATTGCTCAGGCACAACTCCCTTTTTATAGCTTGACACAGCTTCAGCAGTCGTGATGCCAATATCAAACATTTCCCCAAAAGGTGTCAAATAGCCTTGCTCCATATATCGTACAAACTTATCCATTAAGCTTCCTGTATCGCCTTTTTCAATCATGTTTTCCACTAAACATAGCGTTAAAGAAGTATCATCTGACCATGTTCCCGGTGGTTGATTGTAAGTTCCATATCCTATCACATCTTCTACACGGAAAGTCCCCCGCTTCTTAAACTCGACAGGTACGCCCATCAAATCACCAACTATCCCACCATATAAAGTGGCAAACAATCGCTCTTTCATCTTTGCATCTACCATAGGATTACATGTCCCCCTTCTCTACCTAACATACTATAAAGTAGACTATAATTGCAGATGCGAATTTCCCCCATCTTCTGTCCTAACTTGATAGTAATGCCTCCGTTCTTGATATTTTTTCTTCAATTCTTCCCATTCTATGACTATCGTAACTAAATCTACTCGGCTTGCTTCATTGCCTATTAACCCTATAAAGAAAAGAGTAGCAATATAATCCGTAGGGATTAATGCCACTCCTTAGATGTTTGAATCCTATTGAGGTGTTTAAAACATATAACGTTTTATTGCTGAAATACACAACATTGTAAGAATCTTAATTATGACCTAGAATGAAATAGTTAACAATTATTCAATTGTCCCTACCCCAAAAGTATTAAATTTGCAGAGGGTTTTAGGCTAATATCATAGTGATTTCCTATTGGAGGCATTAAACTATATGATACTTTCCTTATCATTCAACCATGACAATTTCTCATCTACTATAAGCATATTTTAATCCCATCTCCTATTTGAAAATTGCTCGTAATAATTATCAATATCTTCCTGTCTTAGTATTTTCATATCGTAATAAAGACTATCAAGAATATTTTCAGCAATCTCTCCATCTTCTGCACTACCTATATTTTTTGCCAGAAGTTCTAACCCTGCTTTTATTAAATTCCTTATGTCTGGTTCAGACAGAGTACTATCATTATAAACTTGAATTATTAATTTTTTTATTTGTTCTTTGTTCTTTTTGTTTTCAATGAAATCTTCCTTTTCACTATTGAATTGCTTATTGTAGTAGTTCTTTAGAGAATTTCTAATTTTGTCGATTTCACTTCGATAATATATTTTCATAAAAATAATTTAACGACACCTTCCCTTTTTATGAATAATATAACACTTTTAGGTATTTCACCCTGTATTAGAACCTCAGCATCTTTAGTTGCAAATTTATATGCTGGATTTTTAAGAGGTTTACCTGTTTGGGGGTCAATTCCATTAGATACATCAAAAGTTTTGTTGGGGTCTAGCTTATCAGTATCAATAGCAATAATTGTACTTGAAGCCCTGAGACTCTTGGGCACCATTCAATGCTCTATAAACCGTTATATTACGACTAACAATAAAAACACATGCACATGGGTTAATACCATATACATGTGTTTTATTTCTCTGCTACATACTGTAGATCTCTGTACTGTACATATTTTTAGTAGCTGATAAAATCATACGATATAGCATCTGCTAACCATATCGTTTCATGCGCAAAATAAAATTTCACACCATTTTTATATGCATCTTCTGAATTGATTTTTAAAACTATAGGGGCAGTGTCTCTTCTTTTACCTACTAAAATAGCTGTATGAATGTCTTCAGATAAATAAACATATTGCCTTGTTTTTGGAACCAAGCCATTCTTTATTATTAAATCAAGAAAACGACGACTAGTTCCATGATAAAGTGTACTAGGTGGCTTCATTTCCTTTTTTTGAATTTTCATAGGAGTCGAATGCCATAAAATGCTCTTATTTTATCATCTAAAATTTCGTAACGCTTCTTTTCTGACTTCTCAATCATTTTTTTCAAATCATCAATCTCAATACGAGACCATTTATCAGATTTCTTAATGTTTCTAACAATTGATCAACTGAAACCCACCCATTAGCATCTAATTCTAATTCATACTTTCCCGGAGAATGGCGTAGAGCATATGCCACCTCTTTACTAAGTTTATCATAATTCATTTATCTTACAGCTCCTTGAAGCCTTAAATTCAACCTCTTTTCCATTACTTTTGTCCATCTGGCAATATTTTTTAGAGTAGACTTTTTACTCATAGATTTTATCCACATACAACATATTCGCCAAAAAGTTCCAATCAATATTTTTAGGTGTATCTAGACCAGAATTTTCATAAAATCCTTCCATATCTTCCATCCACCCCTCAATGGCTTGGAATGGAGGAACATCAATTGTTCTGAAGATGGAAGGTGGTACTCGACAAGTAATTTGTAAGAAAAAATAAAAGTAAAATTGTAGTAAAAATTGAAAGGGGAGAATTGTATGGATTGGTTTGACAAAATTGAAAGCGTTTCAAATAAGCAATAGTTCTTAGAATTTGTAAATTTATTATCAGCTGATTATAAAAAGAATAGAGATGAATGGGAGAATAAATCTATAGATTTATTCCTTAGTTGACATTTTACGCCATTGATCCTTCACCTGTCTTCTACTAGCCCAGTTTACTGGAATTTCATCAATATTTGCTAGTCTTAATGCCGCAACTCTTCTATGATCAAGCATCCATATCTTGCCATCTGTATCTTTCCAAACATTTACTGTAGGCTAATCACTTACTTTTTAATGATGCAGCATTTTCTAAAACTGTAAGTGGACCTGTACTATATTTTTGATATTGCTATGCATAAAATAAATTTCATTCGGATTTAACGAAAGAGGTTGAACTTCTGATAACTCAGCAAAATTACCTAGATTGTTTCTAGGAGAATTAGCTTTTCTAAATCTAGACACTTAGATACATTCATTAATGGTAACCATTATAGTGACTATGAAGAGAAATAATTCTCTTGAGGAAATTCATATTAAGAAATAAGAGTATGTTTAAAATATGCTATTCATTTATTAGAGTCAAAGTCCTGTCCCTACTTTCATAAAACGCAATCCATTAATTCCATTTTTTTCAATAAAATATTTAAAATTTTGTGTACAGAAATAAAAGTTGTTAATTCTAATATCTCTAAAAATAGTTTCATTTTCTATTTTTTCTAAATTAAATGTAATGTTTTCACCTCGCAACATTGCAAGAGATTCTTGCATATCTAAACCATCAAAATTAATTGCTGTTAAAACATTTGTTATATTTATATATATATAATCCTCTGTAATACCTTTGATTTTTATGGGGAGAGTTTCTATAATTTCTGAAAATTCATCAATAAAAAACTTTTCAAATTTCTTTTTTACTATTAATGTAGCTCCATAACAACGTGAATCAAAATCTAACAATTTTCCTCTATTCAGTTTATCTTCTGAAATACCAAATATCTCTTCGTTCCAATCCAGAGTAATTTTTTGCCCTGTAAAAGTTGAAAAAAGACGAACATAGTCCTTATTTAAAAAGGTTAAATCTTTAAAATCATCATCATTTACAAATCTATATACATTCATTTACAAAACTCCCTTTACCAAATTTTAACGTTAAATAATAAATCCGTCCGTCCTAATATTTTCTAGCTCGGCTAATACTGCTTCTTTTGCTTTTGCTCCACCAAAATGCTCCGCAGCCTCCAACCTATCAGCAACATTTCTAAAATAATCTTTAGTATGGATTATTCTATGATAAGCACCAGGTTGTATACTATTTGGATCCATGTTTTAAATAAATCCCATTATCTGCACTATTGACATCAATCTTATGCCTTTCTAGAATATCCCTAGCTCTTTATTAGTTTCACTAGCATCGCTAGGTTCATGCCACTTATGCAGAATCGTATTGCCATCCCATACGAATTCGTCAAAGCAGCTCGACAAATATTATCCATAAAATTGTGATTATCTAATATTCATATGGTAAAATTAAACAAAAAAACATTGGAGGAATAATAAAATGATGCCTTTTGAAGAGAACATGAGAGTTTGGAATGACACCTTAGAGGAAATTAGTCATCCTATTTATAAATCTATTTTAAATAACTTTCATACAGATATGATTCAAGAAATTTCCTTTAACATCAAAGCTGGTATTGTCCAAAAGGATTTAGTGTGGACGACTTAGATAACTTTCTTAATATCATTGTGAATTTTAATGAAAAACAGTTTGCAATATTAAAACTTACTAACTCTGTCTGTGAGCTAGGAGAATTAGCTTTTTTGAATCTAGACACTTCAGATACATTCATTAACGGGAATCATTATAGTGACTATGAAGAGAAATAATTCTCTTCATAGCATATTAGATAATATAAAAAAACATTGTAATACCTACAATTCAACGAATTCCGGTCGTTGGGTAATTCCCTCTTTGACAAACAGTACTCCTTTTATCTTTTCTTCTTTACATGCTTTTATAAATAATTCATCAACAATGATATTCCCTGTATATTCTTTCATTCTAACAATATGATGCCCTTCTAAAGAATGGGGAACATATTTTATAGTCAGTAGTTTGATTGGTCCGTCTAGTAAGGATTTTAATAATGGTCTATACTCCGATTTCTCGATATCTAAACAACGTACTAGATTTAATTTAACCATTACAAAAAACAATTCATTTCACCAGTGTTTGTAGGTGTTATTACTGAAGAAATCCACTGAATCTCATCCTAATTACTCAAACAGCTTCTTAGAGAAGATTAATGTAGTTCTTTTAAAGAATATGAAGAAGATGCCACCAGTTCAATATAACTATCATATCCTTTAACAATATAATGTTTCAAATTTAACCTATTTTTGGGATCGTACTTCATTATATTTTTCTGTAAATATTCTGAATCTACCACTTCATAAAATCCTGAATCTGGATGACGAAATCTTTCTTCATCTTTCTCCAAATGATCTCCAATTGACACTTCCTCAGAAATACAAAAACCATTATAATTAGATTCATCGAAATTTAACGTTACGCATTTAACTTCCGCTACAATTGAAAAAATAATTTCTATGCTAACACATGTATTGTCTATACTCTTTAATGGTATAGCACCAACTTCAATTTTTACGCCACCTGATTCTGTATACACTAACTCTAAATCAGTAGTAGATATTTTGAAATTAAAATTTACTGGCTTTAAAGTGAACATCTTAATACCTCCCAATTTTTTAGCCTAGACAATTTGTAACATTCTTAACAAGACCAGAACCGTCTTTATTCCTTGTTATAGATATTGTTTTAGATGGTGGTCTATTTTTTATATCAGCGACTAGAAAACTAGGAACTTAATCATATGGAACAAAGATTGCGTGTTCTGGAAATTTGCCTCCTTCAGCCAATGTAGCCAATCCTCTATTATTTAATGTTACTAATTTTTACCTGTTGCAGGATCGATTGTATACGAAATTAAAAACTCATTAGGATTGATTCTACCGAGACTAATATCTTTGGCAACATCAAGTATTGGCCTACCAACAATCGAATCATTAGCTTGGGATCCAATTGTACTAAAATTAGGTGCTATTCTATTTTGACCAAAATGTATGTCTCTTGGAAATGGGGTTATTTCACCAAATTCAAAAGGGTCAAAACTACTTAAACCTAGCGGATCAACCGTAATATTAGGATTCCCAACATACCCATACAACGTTGGATTATTTCCTGCTAGTCCAATTGGATCAGAATGGGTATATATACCCTCACTTGCTGAATAATAACGGAATCGATTATAGTAGAGTCCAGTTTCTTTATCTTCATTCTGTCCTTGATAACGGAATGGAATAAAATCTCTTGCCCCAATGAAATGTTTAACTCGTCCATAAATATCAAGCTCACAAGACCAAATTTGCTTTCCTTGTACATCATATGCTTCAAAAGGGGTACCAAGGTAATCTCTGATAATACTAAAAACACCTTCTCTTGAGATTTTAGCTATCGGAGTAAATGACTTATTATCGTATATCCATGTTATAAAGGATTTATGCATATATGATAAATCTTCTGAAGTTCTATTCCACTCATGCAGAATCGTATTTCCATCCCATACAAAGTGAGTAGCCTTATCTTCAGAACTCTTCTCTATTCGCCTACCTAATGAATCATATTTGAAAGTAACTTCCGTATTATCTGGCTTAATGACCTTTGCCATTAAGGCCACTTTTGTATGGTTATCCTTTGCAAAAATAACTATCGTCATAGGCATTGTACTTTAGTTGAACGCCGTTACCCTTTTAAACTAATAATTGTAATCTCCTTGACCACCAAAAGACCTAATTATACTTAATACTCATTGCTAAAACAAAAATAATAGAAAACAGACACATTATGACTTTAAAAGTCATGGCGTGTCTATTTTCTATTTGAACATGGGCTTTGTAAGTTTCCTTTTGAATCATGTTTCACATTGCTTGCAGATGCCTTCGTAGCACTGTTTATACATGTATAGCCACCATCTGCAACCCATTCATGCTAAATCATTTTTCCGTCCCACAAAAAGTAGTTTCCGAACAAAATTTTATTGATTCAAAGAGAATTTGGCCAAATCCACAAGAGAGATGGTTTCTTCTTGTTTTTGATACCACTCTTCTTTAATCAAATTACTTGCTATTTTCTTGTATTCCTCAGTTATCAGCCCAAAAACCGAAGCAACATAAAGCAAATACTCTACAGATTGGGCATCTCTTTTTTTATATTCATCACAAATCAATTTTAACACATAATCCGAACGCTTAAACTCATCAGCAGTGTAAAGATAATCTAGATAAAACTCTTCAATAAAATCTCCTTTTGAAATCTCATTCTTAAAAAGATTTAAAATCAGTTCAGATTGTCTTTCAGTAAACAGACCACATATTTCGAGCTGTTCCATCGCATTTCTTTTAATTGTTTCATTGTTAGATTTAGAAAGAGACTTTAATTTTTCAATAGAGTCAGGGCTGTTTATATTACCCAGACCCCAAATACATTTTACAGCTAATGCAAAATTATCATCGTAATCAAGGTATTCAAGTTCATGAAATACAGCTTTATAAAGCGATTCAACAGCGTTTAATGGCTTTAGTTTTGATAATGTAAAAGCAATGTCTTCATGAGATTTGTGCCAATCCTCTTCAATAAGACTACATAGTACACTTGTATAATTTAAAGTGAACAAGTCAAATTTGGAAGCAACATATAACATCCATCTAACAGCTTCCACATCTCGAATTTTATAAGCTCCATATAGTAATTTTAAAACATATTCAGAGACTATACCGTTTGGAAAAAAAGCATCTATAAATTCTTTCTCAGTAATTTCATTCAACCATAATTTGCGAGCCATTTCTATCTCCATCCCTGTCTATCTCCTTCCGCATACCTTAAAACTCTCAATATTGTCATTAAAAATTTCTAGACCTTTTCCTTTTCCTAGTCCTATATTAATATTTGGATCCTCCAACTTAAACAGAACATTATTAGTGTTCCACCCCTTTTTCGCTTCAGGCATGTTAGGGTATAACGCTCGAAGATCTTCACCTTGTCCCCTCACTCCAATTCCTGCTAAAAGTTTAGTTGTTCCATCTTTAACATTAATTTCTACAGAAACCCCTTTATATCCCTCAGCAAACTGCTTAGTTGGTGAAATAAATATTTCACCTGTAGCAGGAATCCTGCCACTCTTTACAAGGCGATTATAATGTTTTTCCGACATTGTTCTATAATAAGTCTCAATCAAACCAAAAGGGTCAGTCCATAGTAATGGATTGCCAACGTATCCATAAAGCGTAGGATTCCCACCCGCAAGCCCAATCGGGTCAACCTGCGTATAATTCCCTTGCTCTGGGTCGTAGTATCGGAATCGGTTATAATACAAGCCAATTTCTACATCTTCATACTGTCCTTGATAACGGAATTGAATAAAGTCTTTCTCACCTGTAAATTCTTTCACTCTACTATATACATCAAGTTCAGCTGATCAAACCTTTTTACCCTCTACATCATAGGCTTCAACAGGTGTTCCTAGATAATCACTAATAATACTGTAATGACCTTCACATGTTATTTTTGCAGAAGGGACAAAGCCATCATTAAATACCCATGTAACTAGATTGTTTTGTAATTCAGGCTTGATCTGTGACTCAACTAAATTTTCTCGTTCAACTTCATCATTTTGCGTGAAATACTCATGGAGAATTGTTTTCCATATTTCTTGAAATCATTGTAGTTAAAAAGGGCAAAAATCCCTTTAGTGTGATTTTTTGCCCTTCAGAATTGATATTAAGGTATTTCTTTTATTATATTTTTTTAGAATACTAATTTAAACTATCTTTGCCACGTTAAAGTTATATCTTTCATCTTCCCGTGGATCATTAAAACCTTTAAATTCGTTTACTTTTTTAAGAGAAAACAAAAAACCAAAGTTTGAATTTGGATAATCTAATTTCTTCTTACGTACGTATCCTTTTATAGATACGGAATATTTACCAGAAGAAACACTGTATCTAAATCCGGAATATAGTGTTTTACCATCTAATGTTTCATAAGATACTTCATAATTTCCTAAAAATTCATTTTTATCAAATTCATAAAATGAACCAATATCTGCAATCCATAATGAATCTTTAACTTCAATATTAAAGTCATGATAAACGAATTTTTCTTCCCATTCATCGTCAAATGACTGATTACAATTTTCAAGTTTGATAATATACTCTATAGAATTTATAGGTAAAAAAGGTATCCAAATACCATTTTCAAGTGAAGCTAAATAACGATTATGATTATCCTGAAAATTTTTTAAAATTTTTTTTGTTCTAACTTTTTCTTTCTTTAAAAAGTCTTGCAGGACTTCTATTGAAAATAAACAAATTCCGTAACTTCCAGTATCTAAAATTCTATCCATTATAACATCTCCTTTTTTTCTATTTACAAGGGATTTTTCCATTAGAATGTAATTCTTTTAATTTCTCTAAAGCTTCTGCAGGAGTTAAATCTTTAAATAACTTTTCTTTTGTGTATGGGATTTTTAAATAACCTTTAACGTCAATGTCTTTGTATGCTTTAGCAGCTTTTTCAAAAAATTCATCTGTTGTACCAGTAAATTTTGAACCATGATAAGGTATTCCATCTTCTATAAGCTTTCTATGCAATTTTTTGTGAAGTTCTGCCGTTCCGGCTCCTTCATCTGGATACCAAGAAATTGAATGAATTTGACTTAACTCTGAAATGTCTAAAGCCTTTGCTATAGATCTCGGCATCAAATGATGTCCCATACCAGTATCCAACAAATCTGAATATAAACCAAATTTATCAATATTGTTATTTGTATCCCGGACATAACCATACAAAGTAGGATTCCCACCCGCAAGCCCAATCGGGTCAACCTGCGTATAATTCCCTTGCTCTGGGTCGTAATATCGGAATCGGTTATAATACAAGCCTATTTCAATATCTTCATACTGCCCTTGATACCTAAACGGAATGAAATCTTTCTCACCCGTAAATTCCTTCACTCGTCCATAAATATCAAGTTCAGCTGACCAAACTTTTTTACCCTCTTCATCATAGGCTTCAACAGGTGTTCCTAGATAATCACTAATAATACTGTAATGACCTTCACTTGTTATTTTTGCAGAAGGGACAAAGCCATCATTAAATACCCATGTGACTAAATTTTCACTGTCTAGTTCAGCCAAATCATTCCGTGAATCAAACTCATGTAGAATCGTATTCCCGTCCCACACGAATCTTATCGTTTTTTCGTCAGAACTTTTCGCTATCCGTCTACCTAGTGAATCATACTTGAAAGTAACTTCTGTGAGATCAGGTCGAATGACCTTCGACATCATCCCATTGCCATAATACTCATACTTCCACGTATCACCATTCTTTTCAACTTTCTCTACGAGATTTCCTTCTTCATCATAAGAGAATTTGGCATCTTGTGTTTCTAGTAGTCTACTACCTGCGCCATAGATACGATCTTTTTTATCTTTTGTTTCATATAGATTGCCGACATCATCGACACTGCGGTATAAGAAATCAAATTGACGACTGTCTTGATTGGCCCATACGAGATTACTAAATTCGTCATAGCCGTATGTCACTTTTACACCTGTTAGCTCGTTGACCATGCTGCGTAATTGGTGATTCACATCCCAATTATACACGCGTCTTCGCGTATCGCGGTTTTGACTACTTACGCGATGGTGTGTCGGTCTACCAGTTATATCATATTGCCATTTACTAATGACATCCCTGGTAGGGTTCTTTCAATCTCTTGTCCGAGTACATTGTACTGCATCGAGGCTGTCCACTGAGCTTGCTCAGAGCGAGAAGCTGTCATTTGCAAGACATTGCCCAGCTCATTACGCGTGACATCGATTTTGGCACCGAGGCTACTTGTTATCTGTGAACGATTGCCTAACTCGTCATAGCTACTAGCAATTCAATGGTCGTTTTGCCACTCTTTGATGACTTGTCCAGAAGGGTCTCGTCGCATCATATTCTAAATAAACGTTCTGAAAGATTACACATGTAAGACGATACAATACTACTCACCTGATGATTAAGGTTATACACTAAAACATAAAAACAATTCCCTTTCTAAAGCAAAAAATATGAAAAGAAAGAGCTTAAAGGCTCCTCTTTACATATTTTTGAGAGTAATATGAGATTGATAATTTTTTTATTTCTTCATCTATATACTCCATCCAAGCGGTTCATATTGTGTATTTGTATCTTTTACATATCCATACGAAGCCATTCTGCCACTTAACCCAGTCGGACCTATCTGTGTGTACGTGCCAATGCTGGGGCCATAATAGTGGAAGCGAGATTAGTTTTTAGGGATAAAATAAGCAATGTGTTTGAAATATCAGGAAATAGAGAAGGAATATATTACTACTAATAATAAAAACACATGCACATGGGTTTTTACCACATACATGTGTTTTATTTCTCTGCTACATATTGTAGATTTCTGTACTGTTAATATTTTTAGTAGCTGATAAAATCATACGATATAGCATCTGCTAACCATATCGTTTCATGCGCAAAATAAAATTTTACACCATTTTTATATGCATCTTCTGAATTGATTTTTAAAACTATAGGGGCAGTGTCTCTCCTTTTACCTACTAAGATAGCTGTATGAATGTCTTCAGATAAATGAACATATTGCCTTGTTTTTGGAACCAAGCCATTCTTTATTATTGACTCAAGAAAACGACGACTAGTTCCATGATAAAGTGTACTAGGTGGCTTCATTTCCTTTTTTTGAATTTTCATAGGAGTCGAATGTCCATAAAACGCTCTTATTTTATCATCTAAAATTTCGTAACGCTTCTTTTCTGACTTCTCAATCATTTTTTTCAAATCATCAATCTCAATACGAGACCATTTATCAGATTTTCTTAATGATTCTAACAATTGATCAACTGAAACCCATCCATTAGCATCTAATTCTAATTCATACTTTCCCGGAGAATGGCGTAGAGCATATGCCACCTCTTTACTAAGTTTATCATAATTCATTTATCTTACAGCTCCTTGAATCCTTAGATTCAACCTCATTTAATTGCTTTTATCCATTTTTTCATCAGCTATTCTAAGTCCATCTAGCAAAATAAGATTGTATTCTTGAGCAACAATTTCAAAAACTTCATCATAACATTCAAGAAAATAATGCTTATATTCCTTTTCAACCAGTGACTCTTGCTGATTCAAAAAGTCGGAATCAATCACTTCACAAAAACAAGTATCCAATATATTTTCATTAAAATAATCAAGAGCACAAAGTCCAAATTTGACTACATTTTTAAAAATGAAAGAAATATCAATGTATCGTTCTTCTGTCGAAATATTTGATGCCAACTCTGTTGCTAAATTTAATGAAATTTCAACTTCGCTTGGAAATCGATCAATATTGAACTTTTTTAAAATCAACGCATCTCTAGCATCTATTACACCAATTGTTGTATCTATAAATATGGTTTTCATAATGCCCTCCATTTCTTTACCTAAGGGCAACGAATTTCAATTGTCCTACCGGCTGTCTTAGTGCTAAATCGTCTATTTAAATTAATATTCCCTAAATTTTCTTTAGTCGCCCATATGGAATTCACCTTTGAATTAGCCTCTCTAGCAGCATGTAGCCTTCTATTATCTACCGTGAAAACATCGTTCGCTCCTGCCCCTTGCTTTAATAATCTATCTTGAACTTTCGGCGGAAGATCTGCTAATTTCACAAGTCTTATTGGTTCTACCTGTTTATAATAGTTTGGATTATTTTTTAACTGTTCTATCAAAACATTAGGGCTAGAATTATCGCCAAAATTTGCACCAATAGTATCTTGGCTAAAGAATATTTTAAATGGATCATCAATCTCCAACCCAAACGGATCGATAAACTTATTAGTATCTTTCACATAGCCATAGAGTGTAGGATTTCCCCCTACAAGCCCTATAGGGTCTATTTGCGTATACGTTCCCATGCTAGGATCATAATAACGCCAACGGTTATAGTATAATCCAGTTTCGTCATCTTCGTATTGCCCTGCAAATCGGTAAGGAATAAAGTCTCCTTCCCCTGTATAATCTCTTACTCTTCCATAAATGTCAAGTTCCGCTGACCAAACTAGATTTCCTTCTTCATCATAGGTCTCTACAGGCGTTCCGAGATAATCGCTAATAATACTATAATTACCTTCACTCGTGATTTTAGCTGAAGGTATTAACCCATCATTAAATACCCATGTGACTAGATTATCTGGTATTTCAGATTTGTTCTGTGACTCAACTTGATTTTCTAGTTCAGCCAAATCATTCTGCGAATCAAACTCATGTAGGACAGTATTCCCATCCCACACGAATCTCATTATTTTTTCATCAGAACTCTTCTCTATTCGCCTACCTAATGAATCATATTTGAAAGTAACTTCCGTATTATCTGGCTTAATGACCTTCGACATCATCCCATTGCCATAATACTCATACTTCCACGTATCACCATTCTTTTCGACTTTCTCTACGAGATTTCCTTCTTCGTCATAGGAGAATTTGGCATCTTGTGTTTCTAATAATCTACTGCCTGCGCCATAGATACGATCTTTTTTATCTTTTGTTTCATATAGATTCCCAACATCATCGACGCTACGATATAAAAAGTCGAATTGACGACTGTCTTGATTGGCCCATACGAGATTACTAAATTCGTCATAGCCGTATGTCACTTTTACACCCGTTAGCTCGTTGACCATGCTGCGTAATTGGTGATTTACATCCCAATTATACACGCGTCTTCGCGTATCGCGGTTTTGACTACTTACGCGATGGTGTGTCGGTCTACCAGTTATATCATATTGCCATTTACTAATGACATCCCCTGGTAGGGTTCTTTCAATCTCTTGTCCGAGTACATTGTACTGCATCGAGGCTGTCCACTGAGCTTGCTCAGAGCGAGAAGCTGTCATTTGCAAGACATTGCCCAGCTCATTACGTGTGACATCGATTTTGGCACCGAGGCTACTTGTCATTTGGGAGCGATTGCCTAATTCATCGTAGCTACTCGCAATCCACTGGTCATTTTGCCATTCCTTGATCACTTGTCCAGATGAATCTCGTTCTAGCTTGACGGTTACATGCTCGTTTTCCGTTTCTAGTAGCGAACCGTTTTTGTCATAGGCAAACGTTTCCCAAGTGCCATCATAGTAATCTGATCGAATGACATTTCCTAGCGCATCGTGCTGATACGCTGTCCAACGATTTCCTGGCCGTTGAATCCGTTGCACGAATCCTGCTAGGCTTCGCTCATACACTTTTTCCATGCTATCAAAGCCGTTTTCCTTGATAATATTGCCTTTGGTATCGCGTTCAAAGGTGTATGCTTCGCCTTTTTCATTGATCACAGCGGTTAATTGCTCCTCTGTATCGTAGGTAAATTGTACTTTCTTGCCACCTTGCTTTCGAGACGTTAGGCTACCAAGAATCGTGTAATCAAAGGCAACTTGCGTATGGTTATCCTTCGCAAAAATAATATCGTCATAGGCATTGTACTTTAATTGAACGTCGTTACCATCTGAAAGGTTGGCTCGTACAAGGCGATTTAAATGGTCATAACGGAATTTCTCTGTGGCCCCTAGTGGATTGGTCGTGCTAATGCAGTTACCTCGACGATCATATGTCCAGGTTGAACTTGTCCCGTCTGGCAATGTCACTTGACTCAAGTTCAGATCAGCATCATACGCTAAGCTTACCATATGACCCTGCGCATTTGTCACTGTCTCAATCAAACGATGCTCATTATAGGAAAATTCAGTCTTTGTACCATCTTCTAAAATCGTTGCCTGTAATGTCCCGTCTTCATTATAAATCCACTGACGACTGCCACCCTCTGGATCAACTGCCTGAATCAATCGATCCTTGTCATCATGCTGAGAGGATAATGTACTGCCATCTGCAAGCGTCATCTTTATTGGGTTTGCCCACTCATCATAGCTGAATGTTGTCACACGCCCATCTTCATCCACTTCTTGCAGTAATTCAAAGTCCTCATTATAGTCATAGCTGATCTCACTACCATCTGGATGAACAATTTTTGTACAGAGGTTATCTTCATTAAAATAATAATAGCTTTTATGGCCTAAGCTATTCGTAATTTCGTTATAGCCCTCGTGATATGTAAGCTCACCCGCAAGGACATTGCCATCTCCCCATGTTTTAATAACGCGTGCACCTGTTGTTGGACCATCATAGCGCCAGAAGAAGCTATTTTTATTGCGGTCTATTTTTTGCATCATTAAGTGATTGACATACTGGATATATGTACTTTGTCCTAATGCATCTTGGATTTCGATTAAATCTTGAACATCATTGTAAACATAGCGGACTAACACTTCACGACTCATTTGATTGCGTAAAGCAACTTCCGTCATTCTTCCCGCTTCATTGGTCGTAACGTCTAGTACGCGCCCTACGCTATCTGTTACTTGCGATAAGAAGCCTTTTGGGTTATAGGCAAATTGAATATGGTGGTCTTGCTCATTTCTTACTTCTTTTAATCGGTATGTCGTCTCTGTTGTTTGTTCAAATACATAAAGCAAGCGTGTATCATGCTCAAATAAATGATATTCCTTACCTGTATTTTTTAGGGTCATTCTATCTTTTTTATTAAAATATGGAAAATTTATTGGTAAAATTGGAAACCCTACTGCGCGACCATCTGTCACCACAATCCCAATCATATCTTCTTCTTCAAATATCTCTAAGGCTAAATCGTATGTAAAGTGCATACCATGACCTGACAAACCAACTCGACTACTATCACTGTACCAAGCACGTTCCCATGATAGTGGGATAGGTCCAGGTAGTTCAAAGTCGACACCTTCATAAATCATACGCCCTGTGATTAAATCAACCGGTTCAAAGCCTTTTTTACAGAATTTATCACTTAATCCTTTTGTACAATTAAATTTCTTTAATACCCCATGATTAAATTTCGTCAGCTCTGTTTTAGCCATAGCCTTCATACCGTCTACTGCCTTTGAAACAGCTAGCACTTCATCCATCGAGGCAATAACTTTATCCGCGGCTGTCTTCACGCCTTTAGAGCCTTTGTTCGCTAGTGCCGAAACTGTATCTAACGTTTGTGATACTTTTGTATAAGCCGCTTTCATTCCTTTTACTGCTTTTGAGGCATCCACTGCCTTATCCGCAGCCTTGGCGGTTTTACTGGCTGCCTCTGCTACTTTTGCGGCTTTATTGACCTTGTAAGCAGTTTTTGCTGCATCGCCCACTATTGGAACTGCGCCCACTAAGTTCATGGCTGCTCCCATATAGTCTCCTCTTGCCAAGCTAATACCTGCATTCGCAATATCTGCAATGGTCCCGATACCTGGAATAAATCCAGCGACATCTAACGCTAAACTAACATTATCAAGCAACTTACTAAAGAAGCCTTTTTTCTCTTTCTTCTGCTCTGCTTTTTGTGGGAAAATGACGTCCACTTTTGTTGTAGCTTCGATTGCTTCTTCATTTAGCTTAGGTGGTTGGCTTTGCTTCTCCGTACCCTCTTGATCTATAAGTGTACTAATTAACTGTGTGTCAGCTGCAAGGATTACATGACTTTGCTCCTTCGCTGAAATAGCAATCCATTCCTCCGCCTCTACAGATAGCTCTTTCATTCCACTCATTTCAAGTGTTTCATCTGCCGCTAGCATGATGGTACTGTTACTTTGAAATGTTACACCTTCCCCATCATCCATCTTAAGGTCCAAAACGCCATCTACTGCACTAAAGGTAATATCCCCAACACCTAATGTCATATCTTTTCCCGCGTTGGTCGCTAATGATTTCACGGTCGTGTCTGCCATTTTTTTCGTTTGTTTTTGTCCACCCTCAGGTGTGGCTGGATTGACACGTACCGAACTAATCACAATGGCATCTTCTTCCACAGCACTTGGAAAATGTAATTGGGCACGTGCACCTTTTTGCGGCATTAAATACATCACACCGTTAGCATCTGCTGAATAAGCAAACCAGTGCGCTTTTTCTTTCTCCTGTTTTTTATCGATATCTAAATGGATTTTAACGGTGTTTTGCGTGACATCAATAATCTTTCCTGTAAAAGCTGCCCCAATCAAATCTAAATTGCGTACCAATCGTTGGCGAATACTTTTCTCTGGTTGTGCAGTATATTGAAACTTTAATACACCATCATCAAGGTGGACTTCTCGAACTGTTATAATATAGGGCCTTCCCTTTAATTGCACCGAAGTGCCTAGCTCAAAGGCCTCTGTGCTTTCAAACTCACAAAATGTATAATCAGCTTCGCTTACATCCGAACCATCATTTTCTGTATTCAACCGATACGTATCTACATCCATACGTAATATGGAAGGAAGATGATCAATCGTTATGCTTTTCCTGCTTTGGGGTGTACCAAACCAGAATCGTGGACCCTTCCCTTTTAAATCAGGAAAAACAACCGCATGTAGATTGGAGGCCATTCTTTTAATAAATGCCCAATCCGTTTCCAAATATTGAATCGCAATATGACCAATGGTTTGACTATTAGAGGCATGATCAATGTAATCCCCATAAGGATAGGCCCCCACAATATTATCCATTAACTCCACATACGTCATATTCGCATCTTGAAAAGAACGTGAGCGCTTTTCAATATCCAGATTTGCTGTAAAAGATACTGCCTCTACTGTGACAGTGTGCACGCCTTGAGATGCCTGTAACTCTGCATTTTCAATTCTTCCTGAGAACAATATGCTCTTGTCTCGTCCAAATTTCACAACAATTTCATCTGTATGACTAACTCGCTGAATATACTTTTGCGCTTGCTCTTCAGCAATCATTCCGGTAAAGGACAACCTGGCATGATCATTACCTTTATGTTTTATTGTTAGCTTGTCTAAATGAATAAGTGGATAAGGCCATTCGACTACAAGATCCTCATATGTACTAATCATGTGGACTTCTTTTTCTCCTAGCGCTTTCATTACTTACCTCCTTTCAATCGATCTATTCTTTAAAAACCTTGTTTCGGTATTTCTAAGTCTTCTTGCCCGTCATGAACAATATCGATTTTGCCTCCGCCTGCAGAGCATTGCGTATGGCAACGATTAAGTAACGCTTGCTTGCCCTCGATATTGACATTTTCCATCCCTTCCATCCAGTCGATGGAGCATACAGGTGTACATGGTTTTTTCAACTTTAAGCAAACACCAAAGGTTGGGATGTTATCAGGGTTTCTATCACCAACATTCATAACTGCTTTCTCTTTAATATAAACACCATGATCTTGCGGCAAATTTAAATAATTGAGGTGGCTACCATGCTCACAGGCAATGATTGCGCCATGTACTACATAACTAAATTGCTCTTGTTCCGAACCTTCTGTCTCCAAATTTTCTACAACTTGAGCCATTAAATATCCTTCCCTTCCTATCATTTGTGATAAATTTCCGCTTTAGCACTACATAGCAGCAATGGTTTGGAATGATTAAAATTACTTACTCTCTTTCCTGTCTTACTCGCTGCAACTGAATCCCAAGAAAGGGGCGTCGCAATATACTTTCTGCCACATCTAAATTAATGATTGTAAAAGCTTCCTTATGGCTTTCAACTTGAAAAATACAATCCAATTCCACTTTCTTGGGGTCTATCACTAGCTCTTTTATTCCTCCGTCAGGATAATAAGCGGTTTCATGAGAAATACAGTCCTTCTTCACTATATCCATAAGCCAATACACGCGCTGTGTCCCTTTCTTGACATCCGTAAAGACAATAGCTGTAAAACCTAAGTTATCCTCGTATTTCATTAACAGCGCTTTTAAATTATCAGACACGATTCTTCGAGGCTTGTCTAAATAATCTAGATATACCGCATTCCCTTTTTCTACCACTTCGCCGAATACAGAAGAACAGACAAAGTTTTCATCGAGGTCCGTTTTCAAAGGGATGATTGGATTGAGAATGCTTAGATCTTGCCGAAGAATAAAATATTCCATCTTTTCCTCCTGTATCTATCATTGCTAATAAATCCAATGAACATCTTTCACCTGTTCTGCGCTAAATTGATATTTCTCTTGATCACGTTTAAAGAAGGTAGCCCCCTTTAAATTAGCACCTGTAAAATTGGCACCTTCAATCTGCGCAAAGTCAAATCTCGCATTTTCCAAATTGGCATTACTGAAATCAGTACCGAGGTAGCATGCCACTTCCCCTCCCGAAAGCCTTGGCTTTTTTCCTTGAGCATAACTAAAATTAGCGCTTACCAAATTGGCATTTCGAAAATCCGTATCTTGAATAGCTGCATAGGAAAAGTCAACATTCTCTAAACTACAATCTACAAAGCTAGTACCAACACAAATACTTTCCTTCAATGAAGACCCTGCTAAATCACAACTGTTAAAAATTGCGTAGGAAAAATCCATCTGGTTAAAATTTTTCTGTTGTAATGGTAGGTTTGAGAAGTTTTCGAATGTATACGTTTTGTCCATCTCTTTTTGCTCTAACCATGAGAGAAGGTTTTTATCCACCCGTTCTCGTTCGTCAATGATAGCAACATCCTCACTAACCCCTTTGTACTCACCAACACGAAATCGCAAGCACTCTGCTCGTTGAAAATGGAGTTCAGGTACGCTTTCCTTTTGATAGCGAAAAAGATAGCGAACCAATTGAATGATATACTGATGAAATAGAACTACTAACTTTTGAATAATCCCTCTAACATCAGCTGCTTGAATCATGAGATACGGTTTTCTTTCTTTCTCAAGCGTCTTTTGTAAATCAACCATTGCCTCACTAAGCCATGTTGCTTCATAATGTGCTGTACATTCGACCCAATCAAAGTACCATGCTTCACCATATGCCTCTAGCAAATACGTACACTTGTTTTCTAGTAATGAGGTTCGCAGCAAAGAGAGATGAATAAAGGCAATTGGTGCTAACTTTCCCTGTCTTTGCTGATTTCTAATATTCGCAAACAACTGTTCAAGTGAGTAAATGAGTGGTTGTAGCAAAATTTCCTTGTTTTGGCGAAACTGTCGATCAACTTTCTCTTGCAATCGGCTGACATGAACTGAAACGCATTCATCCATAAAATGCTGTAATGCTTCTTCTCGTTTCATGCATTCACATCCTTACTAATTTGCTCGCACTTCTGTTCCTTTAATTTCCATTTTATCTTCCATCTTGATTGAATTTTCTTTACAGGTCATCTCAATTTTCTCGTTCGCATTAATCATTATTTGTTTGGCATTAATGACCACTTTATCTGTAGCTTTTAAGTTAATATTCTTATCACTTATTATCGAAATACCATTATCATCCATCAGTGAAATCATCAACCCTCCACCCGATATAACAATCCGATCAGGTGCAAGTAGAATTTGTTTTCCATGCTTTGTTCTGAGTGTTTTTACATCTGGATCAGCCATACGTCCTGGATCTTGGCGACTATCCTCTGGTGGTGTAGCACTTGACCCGCCACCCCCATCTTGACTGGTTGGATTAGTTGCTGCTAACATCGTATTTGATTGTGGAGGCGCTTTTGAAACAGAGCTAATCGCAATCCCTTCATCCTCATGATTGCTTGGAAAATAGATTCTTACATTATCAGATAGCTCTGGCATAAAATACCAACCTGTGTTATCTTCTGATGCATAAATTGTTGAATATGGAAACCAATAGGCCGTATCCTTTTCTTGCCCCTCATCGAAATCGACATGAATACGAATTTTGTCCCCGGCAACATCAATTACCTTTCCTTGAATGGAAGCACCAATAATAGCTTGATTATAGGTAGTGTGGACACTGAAACCATTCCGAGGTGTTAACGTATAAATATGCTTGAACAAGCCATCTTTTAAAGTTGAAAAAATTTTATAAACATACAATTTTTTAGATTGGAAAGTAACTTCATTGCCTATTTTGAAGGATTGCAGCGATTCTACTTCATAATACATGTAGTCACTATCAGTAATACTTTCGAGATGATTTTTACTTGAGATAAGAAAATTGCCAATTGCCTTTTTAACCCGATAATTAATGGCCTCCATTTTCTTTGTGCTCCCAGCTTGAAATGGAATACCAAAATAAAATTTTGCAGATGAATGAACTGTATCTGGCACTAGACCTGTATGAAAACGCGAGGCCATTCGTTTAAGAAACTCCCAATCTGTCTCTATATATTGCATTGTAAAACGACCAATACTAGCTCCCTTTGTGACATGATCTATGAAATCTGCACCTTTTTGATCGGCAATACACACATCGATTAATTCACTGTATGGCATACTAGCATTTTGATAGGTTTGATTTTTTTTCTTAACATCTAGTAAATACGTATGTGAAACGGCTTTAACGTCCAAATAATAAGTGCCCATCACTGATTTCACTTGTACATCTAATGCTAACCCATTAAAAATAGGCTTCGATTGACCATTACCATCTATTTGCAATACCTCTATAGATGTTTCTGCATCTGTCATATATACATAGGAATCTTCGAGTTCATCTGGAATTACACCCGTTAAATGCAATGTAGCATGATCGTTCATTTGTTGCGTAATTTCGATTTGATGGACGCGAATGTTATAGGGCATCACGATCATATCTTTATATGTTAAGGCTGTTTCATTTTTTATCCGATCCATCAAACAACACCCTCTCCATCTAATTTATTCTGGATTGAGATAGTTTCCATCATCCCATAAGCAATAGGTTTCCAAATATTCATCTCTTTCTTCAAACAATTTATAGAGCCCATCGTCACATTTTCGCCTACTATAAACAAAAACATTAAATTATAAATCTTGTTATCTAGTGCAGGTGTTATGAAATCAAAGTAACCAATTTGGACATCGTTCACTTCATTAAAGCCGATATCCAACATTTTTGTTGTTGGCTGCATTTTTTGAAGTATCTCCATCATAGTCTGTGTGAAATCTTCTAACTCCTCTGCTTTTATTTGTTGTTCCATGATTTTCAGCGTGACATTAATAGATGTACTTTCACTTGTATAGATGTAATCGGGTCTTCGGCTGGACGGATATTTAATATCCATTAAATCAGATTCCATTACTTCAAAAGCGGCTGGAATACGCATTTGGATTTGCCCATCATAAAAGTCCATTTTCGTAAATTCGATTGTCTCATCTTCAATCATTAGCTGACCATCTTTAATCGCTTGAACAACGTCTGTATGTACCAATTGTTTTTCTAGGTTTTCCAATCGTTTCTTCTGCCGCGCTTGTTTCGTCATCTCAATGACTTCTTCATCCATGAAATTCATCTTTTACCACTCCTTTTAGTTCAGCTCCTGTTTATGCTTAAGCGTTGTTCACCAACTGAATTTTAGTCAATCGACTATCATACGCTTTGGTCGTTCTGGACTATGTCCTACTCGACGACCACCTTTTTTTGATTCAGATAATATCCGGTACAAATATTTATGAATTTGACTATTGGAAAACGCTTGAAATTCTAACTCTAATCGATTGCAAATATACATTTCAATGACATCTCGCTGTACCCGCTCCTGATTCAAACATTCAAAAGCAAAGGTAATATCATATACATTGGTTGGGCGATTTTTTAATAATTCCTTTGCGTAAAACTGTAAAACTTTAGGGTGGTATGTGCTTTCTTGTATACCTGCATACTGACAGTGCAGATAATTCACTGTATTGTATTCCGTGGCAAAATCTAAAAAATTATTTGGCTCGGATCGCAGCCTTGCTCCAGCCTTTAATTTAAAGCGGGCTATTTCTAATTCGTTTAGGGCAAGATTCAGAGACTCATCGAGAAAAATAGTGGCTGTAAAATCCGTGAAATCTAATTTATTCACTGCTTCAGCAAACTTTATTTTTATAATGGTTTCTTGCCCTGTTGCCTCATATGGAAGTTCATAGCTATTACGTAGTAAATAAAGCCTATTATTATGTTTAACGATCCCTTTTGTAATATGGATAATGGTATCTGCAATCGTAATATTGGCACCTGCTATAATGCCATTTGAATAATCCTGGAAATATAAATCTAAAAATTCCCTTGGATAATCGCGCAAGTTCTCCAGCATTTCTCTTTTTAAAATTCTGCCTTTTTGAAAATGTGGATATTGATTGGTAAACATCTGTCACTCACCTCTTTTATTTTTTGGCAGATGCCTACTTACTTTAATCCATCAAAGAAATCTAGCTCTGATAAATCTGTTTCAAAGGCAAAGAATTCCTTGCTCCCGATCATTAGCTGCTCCTCTTTCCTAGCCACTGGCACGACATGGAAGCCCCAATGATCCTCTCCTGCAAAGACAAAGAATTTAACCTCCCCATTGACGATTGAATCTGTTTCGTCCTGTGGAATTTTATCAAAATAATTCGATGCAATACTCTCATATAGCACAGGGACAAAATTCTCTTGACGATTAATATAGGTATACTTATATGCTGCTTGAGGATCGCTTCCAGTTAGGAAAAATTCAACCTCTGTGACGCCCCATGGACGGGAAATAGTTCCATGAATTTGATTCAGTCTCTCTAGACTACTAATCAGAAGCTTTTCCTGACGATTATGAGTAAATGCACTAACCGTATACGGTACAATAGGTGCATCATTTGTTACTTCCGTTTCGATCATGCCAATCTTTTTCGCATTTAAGTAGCGTAATGCGCCTCTTAAACAGGCGAGCTTTAATTCTGGCACTTTTCCAACGTTTTCAGCCTTTTGTCTAAATTCAATGCTACGACCTGGTACAAATTCCTTTAAAGCCTCTCGAAAAGCGTCAATTCTACAGGATTGCCCTGTCAGCTTAATAATGGAATATTCGCCAAGCATGCCACTTTCATAAAAACCTTCTAAAAACTCTCGTACAATATCATAAATATCCGCCTTGATTAGGTGGTTAATTTCTTTAATATTGAAATAAACGTTTGGATAGTCATAAACATCTTTAAATTGGTGGTTTTCTAATAGGGATAAACACCAGCGATCTACCGTTGTGATATTCAAATCACTATCTTGCTGTATATCGCTTTCTGAGTAAAAGCGACTCCTAAGAATACCGGTTTTTCGGAAAAATTCTTTCTTCATTTCCTCGGCCATTTCCCATAAGAAATAATGATTATTACGAACCCTTAAATACTCATCACGCGTATGATTTTCATATTCTTTAAAACGTGTAGGGATAATAGATTCAGCATCCTCAAATGTCTTTTCAAATTGCTTGTAAACCGCCTCGACGCCATAATCATCAACATACCGATAAATATCCTTCCCTGGAATATCAATTAGCGCATCGATGTCATAGGCATTTTTCCCACGACTATAATAATTCGCAAAGACAATTTTCATAAATTGAAAAATTCGATACGTAATATTATTACCACCAAAATTGGTATCCCCATTTTCATAGGTTGTATGAATATCAATTTTGTAGGAAATATGTCCGTCCTCTATTCGAAACTTACAGGATGAGAGGTCTGTTGTTCCCCCTCCACAATCGATTACTAGAGCCTTGTATTCTTTGCCATCCATAAAGCTCTGATTCTCTATTTGATTGGCTATCGTATTATAGAGCACTGCCATTCCTTCATCGAGAGCATGCTCAATTTCAATTTGATATTCAGGTAAAATGGCGTGAAACATATCTAAAAATTGAGTTTTCAGCTTAACAGGGCTTGAAATATGCAAATGTTTGAAGCGACATTTAAATTGATGCTCAGCCATTTGAATGATATAGAGTAAAAATTCTCTGAGGATTTGACTGCGTGGGATAACCGCTGTATTCCCATTCGCATCCATTATTTCCTCCAATTTCGCATAATTACTAACCCAACGTTTGATGCCCTGAAATTTAGTGGCTAATGATGTATAGCTATTTTTTTTCATAACCTTCAAGGCTTCATAGCCGAAATGATAGTTTATGTGATCAGCGTTCGAGCAATCTGCAACCGCAACCACTGTAGGCACAACTTCGATCCATTCTTTTTGGTGTAATGGATCTGGGAATTGTACAAAATTGATGCTATTGAGCGTAATTCTCTTATTTAAAAGATCATGGCTACAAGGTGATGAGACATAATCGCTATCCAAAAATACACCAGCTGTTGTATTGGTTGTGCCAAAATCAATGGCAAGAATGGCATTGGTTGTCTCTAATTGTTTCATCTCTAAATCTGGTATTGGCACTTTGTAGTAATGTAGATTTGTTGGAGGGAGTGGTGTCTCCTGATAATATGTTTTATAGATGTACTCTGAGTCTTGCTTTCGGAAAAAAATAAAGCTATAGTTCTTATTCTTTGTCTCGCGTATTCCTAGCGCTTGATCTGCCACTAGGTAATAGCAATTTGCTTTTTCATCGTCTTTTACGATATTTAGAATGCCACATAACTCAAAATGCTCATTTACTAGTAGCACATTAGATTCTACAAGAAAGCCACCTGTTTCAATGAGGTATTGATCTGGCTTATCTATTTTCATGCCTTTATAGAGATTCATTTTGGCAGGTATTTTAATATCACCATTATCTGAAAGTGGTGTTTTTAAATATTTTTGCAGTGCCTCCTCGACTCTTTCAAAGCCCCCATCTTGTTTTTCTTTAATCAATAGATGTTCTTCAGCTCCACGGTATCTTAAAATCTTCTCGATTAGTTCGTCCCTAGTTAGCGTATTAATTAAACCTGTTATGAGCTTTTCTTTATAACAAATATTTCTAAGCTGAAAAGTGGTCATCTCCATCAACTCTACACGTGTATAGGTCATATATTTCTTTTCTGTATAACGCTTATTCGCATAAAGCTTATATGAATATTTAGTCGTCAATTTATACCCCTCCCCACTTTTTAATAAAGAGCTATTCGATCTAGCTTCATAGTCTCTTCTACGTCAATAATGCCAAAATGGTATTGCCAGTAAACCTCCATATGAAAGCCAATAGGTAAAAAGATTTCTTGGATTAGCTGAACTTTATTGATATTTTCTATTGTCTTTTTTTGATGAATGTAAAGCAGTAATTCATCATTTCCCTCTGACTTCACATAAATAAAACAATTTCTAAATATATTTTTCAGCGTGTCCTTTATCAGATATAATGCCTCTCCTGTTTGATAGAGTCTGAGCATGTTAAGCGCAATAATTTCTTGCTCTTTCTTTGAAAAAGATTTGATTTTATCGCGAACCAGTTTTCCAAATACATTTGCTTCAATGTCTCTCAGCATAAAGCGAATATAATATTCCTTTTTATTCAAGCCTTGCATTCGATCAATTTCAGCTAAAAAGTGCAATGTAATATCTAATAAAGCGTCTCTAAAGGCCTCATCAGTCATATGATCAGGATGAAAGAGATCTTTAAAAATATCAAAGTAACGATAATAGGGGTTTACTTCCACATGTTGCTCTATTGCCTGTGAATTTAATAGTTGTGGACTAAGCTCCATATAAGGTGAATAGATTTTGGCAAGATGAAAGTAAATATCCTTTGCTAAAAAGCCCTCTTCTTCAGCTTGTATAAGTAAATCCCAAATATAATTCATATCCATTTACCTACACATTTATACTCAGTGAAATACCTCTGGACTTCAGCAAGGAGAAAGCTTAAGACATCATTCGTCATAAAATCTCGATCTTGTTTTGACAGGAATTGTAATAGCATCGTCTTTTTATGACTGGCATCTTCTGTTGCGTCTTTTAAAAATGGATGCACGAAGAGACGATTATCTAAATGCCCTTCCAAAATATCTATTCTCAAAAGTTCAAGATTATCTGCTGCCTGAAAGGAGTTTATCAGTCGAATTATTTCTCCTTTTGTTGAAACATTTACATTATATTTACTAGAGAGCTTGTGCATAAAGTGCTCATTTCGCCGATTCGAGACTAGTTCATAAGTCATTTTACCTACTTGTTCTTTTTCTACTTTAGCAATTTTAAGTAGCTGCCATACTCCTGACTGATCCTGAGGTGAAACAATGGTTAATTCACTATCTGAACGTTTTATATATCTAATATTGTCTTCTTCCGCATCAATGAGATAACCATGTTGAGTACCCGTTTTTCGTAACGATAAGACATGCTCATAATTTATTCTATCAATGGCTGGGAATGGAAAACCGCTATTCTTAACCTCGTGACGCTGAACATTCCAAAGCGGAACCATATTCAATCGTTTTTGCTGCTCATATTCCTCTAAATCAATCGTAACCTCGAAAATTTCTACATCCTCATTTAATGGTGGACAGCCTATAAGTATGACATCAATGAACTTACTCACAAAAGGATGGTTGATTGTTTTCCAAGGTAGGCCATTTCTTTGGAAGATTGAATAAAGGTCTTTAATTTTTTGCAAATAGCGATTATTTTTAGTAAGACTCAGCTTTATTTCAACCAATCCCTGCGATGTAGCAAGATGACCATTGAAAATTCGTTGCTGTGCAAGTAAATGCTGTATTTCGATAGAATCACACTCTATAAATAATGTCATGAGTATTGCAGGTTCATTATTTTTAATAGATTCAAGAAGCTTCTCCATGTCTATTTTTGTCTCTTCCAAATCTGTTGGACATATCGGAAACAAACAATCATGAATGGGGTCGACATCTTCTCGGGCACTAAGCGTTGTGTAAATGTCATATCTATTCTCGTAATCATCGATTTCATTAAAAATACGTTCTTCAAGCTTTTTATTCATATCTTCTTGATAATCAATTAGATTTACAAAAACGCCACTTACAATGTCCTTTAGTAATTGACGTTGCTCTAGATTTTCTATTTTTCGTAAACGTTCAAACATGAGCTCTTTTAACAATTTACTTTCCTTCTTTCATGACTCAGGATTTGAATGCTAACTGGCATCAGTTACTTCATCTACTGGAGGTTCTGCTTCATTAGGAAGTGCACTATCTGCTGGTTGAACCTGTGGTACAGGGTTTAATTTATCATTTGCATTCATAATTTTTCTCTCTAGTCCAAGAACTTTTGCCAGTAATTCTGTTTCTTGATAAATTTCCTGCGCAAGCGTATAGGACTCTATCGCTTGAACGTATTCCTGACGGGCATAGCTCTGATCCCCACTTTTTTCTAACCCTTCTGCCTTTAATTCTTTTTGAGCCTTCTTCAATTCATTTATTTTTTCTTCTGTATCTTCAATTTTTGTTTTAATTTGTGTCTCTCCAGTAAATGAAATGGCGAGTGCTTTTTTTCTAGCTTTCTCATAAATGGCTAAAGCCCCATTGTAGTCCTCTGCCTCAAAACGAAAATCTGCATCTTTTATAGCATCAACAATCTCCACAACGGAATCCATGTTGGCAATTCTTTGCTCTACTTCTTCCTTACCAAATCCATTAATGAGTTTTCCCTCTTTTTTAGCTTTTTCATAATGTTCTAATGCCTCTGTAAATTTTCCAGTTTCCGCTGATTTATCACCATTGATAATTAGTTGTGTCACTCTTAATTTTCTAGCTAGTAAATTTCTATGTATAGGATCTTTTAATTTTTTTGCTGCATTTCTTCCCTCACTATATTCAAGTAATGCTTCATCATAATTTCCGTCTTGAAAGTAAACATTTCCACTCTTTTCATGGTCCTTCATCTCGACTGTTAACTCTGCTAATTTTTTTGCTTGTTTTACTTGATAAAAAATCGTGCCGCCACCTACAACCAAGGCTAAAACTAATGCAGCAGCAATCATTTTTATATACTTCATCTTGTTTTTGTTCGTTTCTTGATACACCTTGTTCACAAATATGGCAGCAACCGTGTAATTTTCTACAACTTTTCTTTGTCTACTCAACAATATTTCTTCCAACAAATCTGTATATTGTTCAGAATCTTTGACACCTTCCAAAGCGTCAGCCATCTCAATCTCACTGACATCTCCCCAAAAGCCAGCTGTACAAAGTAATAGGACATCACCATCAGTAAGCTTCATCTTTTTAGACACAAAGGGTTGAAATTTGTTTGGTTTACCTAGATAATTCAACAAATTCCCTCTTTCTTCATGCTGGCTAATATCTAATGAACGGTTCTGACTGTTTACTATTTCCTGTGCTAAACTTTGGTCTGTACTTTTATAGGTTAATGTACTGTTTCGGAAGTGATACAGTCGCGAATTCCCCGCTACTCCAACAATCATTTTTGAGTAGTCGGAAACAACTATGACAATACTAGCCTTTAATCTTACTCGTAAGCTTTGCGCTTGTAGTATAATTTGTGCATGTCTAAGGTATTTATTGATAGCTCTCCTTGACATAGCTGGCTTTTCCATAAACTTCTCCAAAATAGCCTTTACGGCAAGCTCTGCACTACTAATTTCCTGATCTGCATCCAAGCCCTTTACAGCTACCCAACAAGCTACATCGTCAAGTTCTGTATAGGCAAAATAGTCTTTATTTTGCAGAAAGGACCCTGCTTCAGATAAAAAGCCCGTTTTAAAGTCGCAATTTTCCTTTCTCATACGTCTCCTCCTTCTCTATTCCCTATTCATCGTCACCAAGTTTTTTCTAAAATCACGATGGTAGCATTATCTTGATTTTTTAAGCGTTTTTGTTCAACGGCTTTTATCATGCTTTGTGCTAAATCATAGGGTGGAGCTTGCTGAGAGAGAATTTTTTCCATTTCAACCTCCGTTAAAGCATCATAGATTCCATCACTAAAAAGACATACCTTGTCCCCTCTATTTAGCTGAATCGGATTATTTCCTGTATCCAAATTTTTAAAGCCTGTATATCCTAAATAATTGATTAATCTCTTTTTTAGAGGATTTTCCTGCACCTCAAGTTGCGAAATTTCACCTGAAATATATCTTTCGGTTAAAACTGACTCAAAAATATGTTTTTGGTTAATCTTTAGAAATTCACCATTTCTAAAGATCGTGAGAACACTATCCCCTACTGCCCCCCAATGAAGATAGCCTTCACTATCAATAACGGCCGTGACTAATGTTGTTCCTCCATTGGAGCCATTTAAGTTTTCCACAATCATATGATTGCTTGCTATAGCAGCTTCCTTAAAAAAGTTTTGTAGATTATTTAAGCTACTAAGCTTTTTAAATTCTTCTATGAAGGTTGTCACTGCAATCGTGCTAGCCATCCGACCATTGGCTAAGCCGCTAATTCCATCTGCAAGCACCGCGATTGTGCCATATGTCGTTTCGGCAGTTGAGAAATAATCATCCTGCTCATCACGTCTTCCGATTGTTTGACCATTTCCAATATAAATTTTCCCTTTATCCATTTTTTGAGCAAGTATACTTCTTATTAGCAGTAACAAGATAAGGACAATGATAAAGATTAAGGTAATTATGTACGGCAATAACTTTTGGTCCATATGTCATCATTCCTCACTTTGATTATTTTCCCATTCAAAGTGAACACCACAAAGTGGAATAAATAAAAATATACTTCTCCCTAGCTGTATCACATCATAGGCTGCTAATTCCGTTGGTGTATAAACGGCCTCATTATTCAGATAGGCTAATCCTGATGCATCTCCTGGCAGTAAGTAAAAATTACGTTTTTTAGGATCATACACAATGACTGCATGATTTCGCTTAGAGATGGAATTGTCCCCTGCAATGCGGATATGCATATCTTCTGCTCTACCTATAAAATTCTTTTCAGATAAGATACGATAATCTCTACCCATTTGCGGCCCTTCAATACAAACTAACCATCCTGTTACAGGATCTATCCCATCCATTTCTCCTAAGTAAGGCAATGTTTTATCATCTGCTTCAATGACAGGTGAGGAAGGACTATTTTGTCTTTGCTCCTGTTCCACCATCACGTTACAGTAAGGACAAATATTGCGATGTCTCCTTGAACTAAACATATGACCATTTGTACATCTAATCAAACTCATTTCGATATCCCCCATCTTTGTTACGAATTTTTTCTCTATTTAACCAAAATTCGCGTATTCGCTATGTATATTGTGTCTCCATTACCTAATGGGTAAGGAATCTCATGTTTTAATCTATTTTTTACGCGCTTATTCGCTTTTTTTAAGCCAACACCATTAACCGAATCTATATCCTCTAAATACCAAATTCCAGCTACACAATTTAGTACCGCATGCTCATAATTCACAAGAGATTCATACTCTGTTCCACTTAAATCAATATCCGCCTTGTGTTCAGCTGAACTTTTTCCAATAAGCAATGAAATATGATCGCCAAGTTCCCATTCATCTATTTCTACTCCACGTTCATTAAGAAGAACAAGCTTTGAAATGTCCTTCTTAGCCATCACTTGAGTGATTGCCTTTGCTTCGTATTTAAGCGATATATAAATAATGGCAAGTATGACTATTACCGTCCCAATAACAAATTTCAAAAGGACATCCTGATTCATTACAAAAACATATAGAATGAAAAAGAAGGCAATTGTGACAATAACGATATCGATAATTTTTATAAACATTTTTTTTCGTGTATTTCCACTGTAAGCTTCAGCTGAAAATGGCTCATACATATAATCACGCTCCTCTCTTTTTGCCATGGCTTATTTATTAAAAAAGCGTTCAAATAAATCCGTTGTATCCAGTGGATTTTTCTTCGATTGTTTATGAAGCGTTGAAGACATCTCCTTTGTTTTAGGATTGAAGCCAAAAAAATGTTCAAAGTTTCTTTCAATATTATTCATATTAAAATCTGGCTTTTTCTCTGTAGACTGATGTCCGTTTGAATGCTTTTCATTTTGATGTTCATTTTGCCAGCTGGTACCTTTGCCATCGAAACGGGCATCGTAAGTTTCTTTCAGCGCTGGATCTTTAAGTACCTTATATGCCTCTTGAACCTCTAAAAAAATTTTCTCTGACTCTTGATTTCCACCACTCACATCAGGGTGATGCTTTTTGGAAAGCTTCCGATAAGCTAATTTTATTTGCTCTTGTGTTGCATTTCGGTCTATACCTAATGTTTCATAATGCGTTTTCATGTTTTCAACCCCAATTTAGGATGATTAAAAATAATCTAAGGAACTATAAAAGTTCCTTAGATATAGTAGTGTTTTATCGTGCTGCAATCTTAGACAGCGTAGCCGCCCTCGATTTTTGCCAAGTCTGTTTTGTCTTTCTTTTGTTTAATGAATAAGAAGAATTCACCAATACCTTCAGTGTCACCATATCTTTCTGTATAGTCCACAACGAAAGCATTTGGGAAATGAATTTTTCTAACCACTTGATCAGCTGAGATCACTTCAAGTGTCACTTTACGGTAGCAATCAGCTTTTTCAGCTGGTACTAATGACCATAATCCTAATTTCATCGTGTCATCAGAATTATCACCATCAGTGGCAGTTAAAATTTTACCTTTCACTTTTAAAGTTGCCCCAACATCTGTAGAGCGAGCGTTAGAATCGTTCGGTGTATCTGTCTCATATTCGACAGTCATAATGCTTTCTAACCCTAATTCAATTGCTTCTGATCCTTCTACTTTTAATACAAAACCCATGCTCAGTACCTCCTAAATTTTGTTGAATCGTAACTTCTAACTGTGCTAATGAAATAAATTTTGGTACAACTATTCATTTCACAGTGCCATGTTTCAAACTGACACTATGAAATATGTAATATTTTCCATTTCAGCAATTAGTCGCTCGATTCATATTTATGTTAAAAGATTTATAAATGATAAATCTTAAACACCCTACTTAAATAATTGAAAATTGCGATAAATAAATTGTTAGGCTTTAACAGCACTTGTCCCTTTAGTAATCGTGACCTCAAGATTTTTAACATTACCGTTAAACACAAGATCGATCTGACATAAGCTTGTTTTCTCATCAATGATGTAGCCGATATCATCTCCATCATGAATAATAGAGTTTACATGACCTTTATCATTGAGCCACTTACTTTTTTGACTACTTGGATTATTACTAAAGAAGCGAACGATATTCTCGTGCTTAAAGTCACCAGATTGGAATCGAAGTATTCTTTCAATATACGTACTAACTTGCGTTTTATAGATTGAATCGAATCCATCTTCTTCCATCGCTAGGCTTCTTGCTTTATAAACAGTAATACGTCTAATATCTTTATCCTGTAGTTGGGCATTTTCGGAAGAGAATACAAAACCGAAGCTTCTGCTGTTAATAGCGTCTTTAATATTATTCGTAAAACCTGAAATTTCCTTCGCCATCGTCGTTACAGCTCTAAGTGAGTTGTCTCCGGCTTCAATATCAAATCGAACTCCAGGGTAATTACGTTTTACATTTTTAAATGATTCCTTTAAATACTCTGGGCATTGGTAGGCGGAAACGATACCTGCTGCTACATAGCTAGCACCTACATAAACGCCTTCTATCCAAAGCTTTAAAATATCTTCCTTTTCTTTCGATAGACGAGCTCCATTTTCGGTAGTATGCATTCTCGTATCAATAACTACGCCTGATTTATCTTTTGGAATAATCGTAAAGTTTGGTAGGCATGGTATCGCGAACTCACTAAATTCTTTTCTGACAAGAACCGAGCATTTATCGATTAGGCGATCAATCCCAGCAGTTGCGATGCCGTTAAAGGTAGTTTCCTCTTCAGCCATAAAGTTAAAGAAAATTTGTACCTTGTAATCTTTTACCGTATCTAAGAGGATTGATAAAGATTCCATTGTGTTACCCTCTTGCTTTGTAACCTTTTCATTCCCTTTGAATCTTGATCGGCTAACTTTCATTTTTCCAGAAGATTCTAATTCAAGAGCAGGTACAATACCATACCATACAGTATCTGTAAAATCATTTTTAGCGTTAACCGTATTTAAATACGTGCGTAATCTTGGTAGGTTATTACTTTTCACAAGCATATCGAGCTTCGTGTTTGTAACTAATAATGACGGCTGCATACCTTTATTTTTCGTAGCATATTGATCGAAGTACATTTTGACACCTAATAGCTTTTCGACTAAAGGCTTGACCGTTTTTACAAATTCATCCTTTGCATCCTTATAGAACTCCAGGTATGTATTGTAATTTTGAACTTCTGTTTCAACATCAAATTCGGCTTTTACAGCTGGTAGAGGTGAGAATGTTCTTACAACTAAATCTTTTACATAGGAAGACGGCGATTCTGTAATAGCCTCATAGTCTTCTTCGAAAACTGTACTCAAGCCGTAATTACTATTTTCTTCAATGACCATCAGTTCTGCACTATTCGTTTGAGGTGCCTCAATAATTTTCAATTCACCATTATCACCAATAGTAAGCGTTCCTATTTGTAATTTTTCGGACTCATCCTCGTCTTGACTAGCCCCTAATAATAATCTTGTTTTAATATCTTCAATTGCTAAAGGCAGCATCGCCATTACATTGTTGTAGTTTCTACTAGCTACTTCAAACATAAGATTTAGCTTGTCACCAGTATCTAATTTTTTCGGATCTCCCTCATCCAGCTTGTCATACTCACTGTAAAGGTAATGAATTTCCTTACGAACTTGGCGAATATCATCCATGACTTTTTTAGGTGAAATCATGTCTAGTAAATTTTCAAATTTAAAATCTACATTGGTAATGCCCTGACTTCTTTTTGTATCAATGAGCGTAAATAACATTTTTAAAAAATCATTATTTTGGTCGATTGCTATTTCAGATATACAATCATCTTGAATTCCGTCTGGCTTTTTCAAGGTATACATAACCTTTTGATTTGCCGCGTTATAAAATGAATAAACGGTAGGTGAAAACTTATCTAAAAATTCGTCGAAGCTTTTTACAAGAAGATGTTGACTAATTTCCTTGATCTTTTCATCACTTAGGCTGTCGATTCCTTTTACATCGCCAACAAGCGTAATTAAATCCAATTTTTCTGGGTTTATTTCTTCAAAGAGCATTGTTCTGTTCGTTTGACTAATAATCTCCATTCATTTGGCTGCATATTACTACAGCCATCCCTCCTTTAGATAACGAATTTCGAGTAAGCATAAACATTAGTGCTTAAAAAATACAGAATTAGAATTGTATAACTACTTGAACCGAGCATCTTAAAAGAACATTTAGACACTTAAATTAAGTCAATATATACATTTAAGATAAAATTTTACAATAAAAACAATGATGTACTAAGCTATGTACGAGAAACTCTAATCCAACTTTATGCATTTTTTATACAGAATTCACTAATGATTTTATGTATCACAAAAGTAACTATACAATACATAAAATCAATGTCAATATTTTCTATAGAATATATTGTAAGAAAAAACAATTTAAATATATTTTATTAAAAAAATCACATGGTAATAATTATGATATTTATAAGGAAAATAGTGGATAAATCGTATTTTTTTATAAAAAAAACAACTAAGGGTCTTTTTGATATTAGGCCCTAAGTCGTTCTTTCGAGTATTATCACTTGAAGATAAAAATGAATAAAAAGTATTGAAAATATAGTAATTTTGGTCTTTTAGAATTAATTTACTTAAAATAGTTCTTTAGACATTTGAACTTTCCTTCCAGAATAATGATGTATTTAATAAAAGAAAGAGAAGAACATCTTTTTTTATGCTGCACTTGCAAGCCCCATAAAATAGTTAATGACATAGGAATGCTCACTTTTCTATTATATTTTCTCACATTTACAAGTTTATCTTCGATTATTCTTTGTGAAACATCTAGTGGAACTTCATTCGTTAATGCGTAGTAAAAAGTTGCCATCAAACTATAAATATCTGTATAAATGCCTTGCTCTCCTTTAATAGAATACTGCTCAATAGGTGAATATCCTGGTGTAGTAAATATTGGATATTTCTCTACTGTTTTATAATAAATTGCTGAACCAAAATCTAATAAGCGAGGTTTCCCTTGCGCATCAATTATAATATTATTCGGCTTTATATCCCGATGAATAATGCCTTTACTATGTAAATACGAGATGGCATCAATTAAGGGAAGGAATACTTCTTCATATAGATGATGCCTTTCATGAATAGAATATGTATGTATATATTGCTCCAATAGAACTCCTTCATAATAATCTGTAACAAGATAAACGGAGCCATTTTCAAAAAAATGCTGTCTATACTTAACAATATGTTGATGGTTCAATTGCTGGAGCATGCAAGCTTCACTTAGAAATCTCTCCTTTAATTCCTGAAATTTTTCCTTTGTAGAGGGTAAACGATTGATTACTGATATGTTATCCAAATCTCGTAAAGCAATCTCTAAAGGGTAAAACTCTTTTATAATAATTTTTTCTCCAGTGCTTATGTATTCAGCTATATAAACAAATGATAATTTACTCGTTGCAAGAAGGTGTTTGACTCTGTATGTATTATTTAATAGACTATTCGTTGGTAAACTCAATTCAGACGATGTCGTTTGCATTTTAATCTCCTCCTTTCACAAACCATCTCAAGGGAATTATAACAATTAATTGATTTTTATGTAAATATTATCATTACTTAAAATATTCATATAAAAACCGCTCACCAAAAAAGTGAGCGGTTTTACAATATTAAGCTTTTTGATAGCGCAGCACTGGTGTACGAGCAGCGCGTGTTTCATCAAGACGAGATACGACTGTTGTATGTGGTGCTTCTTGAACGATGGATGGATTTTCTTCTGCTTCTTTCGCAATTTGAATCATCACATCGCAGAATGCATCTAATGTTTCTTTAGATTCTGTTTCTGTTGGCTCAATCATTAACGCTTCTTCCACATTTAATGGGAAGTATGTTGTTGGTGGATGGTAGCCAAAGTCTAACAGACGTTTTGCGATATCTAGTGTACGAACGCCCAATTTCTTTTGGCGATGACCAGATAAAACAAATTCATGTTTACAATGTCGGTTATATGGAAGATCGTAGAATGGCTCTAAACGGCGCATCATATAGTTGGCGTTTAATACAGCATATTCCGTAACAGCTTTTAGGCCATCTGGACCCATTGTACGGATGTACGTATAAGCACGCACATTGATACCAAAGTTACCATAGTATGGTTTTACTCGTCCGATAGATTGTGGACGGTTGTAATCGAAATGGTATGCTCCTTCTTCCGTTCTTACAAGGACTGGCTTTGGTAGGAATGGAATTAAATCTGCCTTTACGCCTACTGGACCTGAACCTGGACCACCACCACCGTGTGGACCTGTAAATGTTTTATGCAGATTTAAGTGCACACAGTCAAAGCCCATATCGCCAGGACGTGCTTTACTCATAACAGCATTTAAGTTTGCGCCATCATAGTAAACTTTCCCGCCTACAGAGTGAATAAGCTCTGCCATTTCGATAATGTTTTCTTCAAATAACCCAAGCGTATTCGGGTTTGTTAGCATTAATGCAGCTGTATCAGCACCAACGACTTTACGAAGGTCTTCGATATCAACTAAGCCATTATCATCGGATTTAACAGTGATTGTTTCAAAGCCTGCTACTGTTGCTGAAGCTGGGTTAGTTCCGTGAGCAGAGTCAGGGACGATAACTTTGTTACGATGACCTTCTCCATTTGCTTCATGGAAAGCACGAATCATCATTAATGCTGTCCACTCTCCATGCGCGCCTGCTGCTGGCTGTAATGTCACTTCATCCATCCCAGTAATTTCCACTAACGACGTTTGTAGATCATAAAGGAGCTCCATAGCACCCTGTGCTGTTGATTCATCCTGCAGTGGGTGAACATTGGCAAAGCCAGAAAAACGAGCAACCGCTTCATTAATTTTTGGATTATATTTCATCGTACAAGAGCCAAGTGGGTAGAAGCCAGAGTCTACTCCATGGTTTCTACGAGAAAGTGCTGTGTAGTGACGCATGATATCAAGCTCAGATACTTCAGGTAATTCTGCTGCCTCTGAACGTACTAGATTGGCAGGTAATACATCTGCTAAATCTACTTCAGGTACATCAAGCGCTTCTAAGCTATAGCCAACGCGGCCTTCTTTTGAAATTTCAAAAATGAGTGTTTGATTTTCGTTATGCATGAAGAGCCCCCATTTCTGCAACTAGTGCATCAATTTCTTCTTTTGTGCGTAATTCAGTCACTGCGATTAGCACATGATGTTTAAGAGAGTCATAATTTTGACCTAAAGGATATCCACCGATAATACCTTTTTCAATCAAGCCTTTATTGATTTCCTTCACACATTTATTTGTTTTCACTACGATTTCATTAAAATGTGCACCTTGGAATGCTACTGTAAAGCCTGCTGCTTCAAAGGCATTTTTTGCATAACGTGTTTTCGCAATATTTTGTGTAGCCATCTCGCGAATACCTTGTTTCCCTAGAGCTGTCATCGCTACAGAAGCTGCAAGTGCAAGAAGCGCTTGGTTCGAACAGATATTAGAGGTTGCTTTATCGCGACGGATATGTTGTTCACGCGCTTGAAGGGTTAATACATAACCACGACGACCTTCACCATCGACTGTTTCACCAACAAGACGTCCTGGTACCTTACGCATTAATTTAGTTGTGACTGCAAAGAAACCACAGTGTGGACCACCAAATGCTTCAGAGATACCGAAAACTTGTGCATCACCTACACATATATCAGCACCTAGTTTGCCTGGAGGAGTTAAAATACCTAGGGCAAGTGGGTTAGACGACACAACGAATAAGCTTTTTGCTTCATGCGCGATATCCCCGATTACTTGAATATCCTCAACTTGGCCAAAGAAGTTTGGATATTGAGCAATAACTGCTGCTGTGTTGTCATCAATCAGCTCTTTTAAAGCTGCAATATCTGTCACACCATCTTTATGTGGAATTGTTACGATTTCAATAGATTGACCGTAGGCATATGTAGCCACAACATCACGATATTCTGGGTGTACCGTTTCAGATACTAAAATTTTCTTACGACGTGTATGACCTGCTGCCAACATCCCTGCCTCAGCCAATGCTGTACCTCCATCATACATAGAAGAGTTGGCAAGATCCATACCAGTAAGCTCTGCAATCATTGTTTGGAATTCAAAAATAGCTTGAAGCTCACCTTGTGAGATTTCAGGTTGATAGGGTGTATAAGCTGTATAGAACTCTGAACGAGAAATAACATGATCCACGATTACTGGCTTATAGTGGTTATAAACGCCAGCACCTAAAAATGATACATTCGCATTTGTGTCTTTATTTTTAGCAGCAAGTGCTGTTAACTCTTTTAATAAAGCAGATTCCGATTTCGCTGCTTTGATGTCATAAAGGCCTTTAAAACGTACTTTCTCTGGAATATCCTCGAATAATTCATCAACTGAGGATACACCGATTACGTCTAACATTTCTTTTTGGTCTTGCTCCGTCATTGGTAAATAACGATGTTTCATAAATGTAGGTCCCTCTTTTCAACTATTATTTTGAACGCTTATAAAACGGTGTTTCAACTGTAACTACTTTTAGTTGCTTTCCACGGATTTCAATTTCCATTTCATTTCCGATTGTTGCGAATTGACTGTCAATTAACGCGTGACCAACATTACGTTTTGAGGAAGGAAGCTGTGTTCCTGTTGTAACTTCACCAATTTCCTTACCATCCTTAAACACCTTATAGCCATGGCGTGGAATCCCTTTATCAATCATTTCAATGCCGACTAGTTTGCGTGGAAGACCATTTTCCTTCTGAGCTACTAATGCATCATGACCAATAAAATCTTCTTTATTTAATTTCACAGCAAAGCCGATACCTGCTTCAAGAGGAGAGATGGTTGCTGATAATTCTTGACCGTAAAGTGGCAGACCCGCTTCAAAACGTAGTGTATCTCGACAGCCTAGACCTGCAGGGACAACACCTTTGTCTTGACCAGCATCTAAAATTTTACCCCATAATGCTTTAATGTCTTCGGGTGCTCCATATAATTCGAAGCCATCTTCTCCTGTGTATCCACTACGTGAAACTAGTACTTTATGTCCTGCGACTTCTACATTCTCTTGGAATCGGAAAAATTTAATAGCACTAACATCAGTTGAAGTTAAGGATTGAAGAACTTCCTCTGCTAAAGGTCCTTGTAGGGCAATTTGTGCATAGGCATCTGATTGATTGTCAATTGTCACATCATATTGATGTTGGTTTTCCAGCATCCAATCGTAATCTTTTTCGATATTAGCTGCATTCACACACAATAAATAGTGGTCATCAGCTAACTTATACGTTAGTAAATCATCGACTACACCGCCGTTCTCATAGCACATAGCTGTGTATTGTGCTTGGCCAGTAGCTATTTTTGAAACATCATTGGATAAAAGATTTTGTAAAAAATTTAATGCATCGGGACCTGTTACTAAAATTTCACCCATATGGGATACATCAAATAATCCCGCACGATTACGTACTGCATCATGTTCATCTTTAATAGAAGAGAATTGAACTGGTAATTCCCATCCACCGAAGTCAACCGTCTTAGCACCGTATTTCGCGTATTCTTCAAATAGAGGTGTACGTTTTAATTCACTCGTCATTCTTTTTTGCCCCCTTATTGTTAGTTACATTTTTACTGGTAGTAGTTCGTCTGCTTTTTGTATTGGTACAGTCATGACTCGGCAATGTAAAGCTTTTACAGAGTACCTATAGACATAAAAAAAGACAGACGAACCCCTTTTCGGGATTCTCTGTCCTTGCACCTGAAAGTTACACCAGACTAACTCGCATGGTTGATACTGCCAATTAGTCGGCTTTCCCCTTTGGTGGCTGCTATTGTTATACTACAGCTCTCTCCAGAGTTGCGTCTTATACGAGTCCTTTTACCTGAGAGATTCATAGCCATTGCTACTTGCTCCTTCGGTGGCGTCTAACCACGCTCTCTCCCCGTACAATCATCCGCCCAAGATACATCTTGGTACTATTTAGTATTCAATGAACATTTAGTTACTTATTTGTCTATATCCTAACATTAAATGCATTGAAAAGGCAATCATTTTTTAAAAGATAATAAAAGACGAACATTAAGCGGCTGTTAATTATTTATCGTTCGTTTTTAAGCCTTTTTACTTGAAACACTAAATACTCTAAAATTTGACGAATGGTTCTGCCCTCTGTCAAGACCTGAATATGCCCTGCATCACGATAATACTTTCTCCTGTAATGATACAGATTTTCTAGCTCCTCTTTAGTCGAACTTTGTACGATTGGTCTATTGGGATCATGCTGAACTCGTTTATAAATATCCTCAAACGAAGCATCTAAAAAAAATACTAAGCCACTACGCCTCATAATTTTTCGATTTTCAGCATTGATCGCAACTCCACCGCCCGTAGAAATAATACAAGCCTCGTCACGGAAACTTTTCAAAAATTCTGTTTCTATTTTTCGGAAATGGGCCTCTCCGTACTTTTCAAATATCTGCGGGATGGACATTCCTTGCTGTCTCACTATTTCATGATCCATATCATAATATGGCATCTTTAATAAAAAGCTTAAACGTCTTCCTAAAGCACTTTTTCCACTGCCCATAAAACCAACCAAATATATTTTTCGCAATTCGAATCACCTTCTTATAACTACGATTCTACACTGTCTGACAAAATTTGTCCCAATAAATTTATCGTAGCTTTAACATTCAATTTTTCGAGCCCGTCATAAGTTCGAAATTGCATTTCATATGACATACAATACGCAAGAAGAAAAGTAGTTACAAGAAATAATAATGCAATTGCGATTAAAAATATAGCCCCTCTGTCATTTTTCAATAATTGGCACATAGAAGGTTCGCTCCTTTTTCATACCACTAGGCATTTCCACCGACACAGTCAGCCTATTTTCGCTATAGGTAAAGTGACATTTATGAATGCCATTTAGCATGGGAACATGTCCTCCATTTACTTGTTCACGAATAATAGTACGATAGCAATCAATATAGTGGACTGTTTCCCTAGTCTGAAAAGATATTCTTTTTTGATCCTCTCGTACGGAGAACGCTAAAATATCCTTTAGACCTTTATTGAAATCATACACAAACAGCTCCCATTTCGCCTGTTCATCCGATTGCATAGTTGAGGTCATTTCAGCATAACACAGCATAATTAGGACAAAAAGATGAGAAATAAGCGCAAACACAATTAATTGAAACAACGCTTCTAGTAAGGTATAGCCCTTCTCATTATTCATTGCTATTACCTGTAAGGAGAATACATTTTTGTCGTTGCTTGAGTATATTGTGAAAACGAACACAAATCTCTTCACCATTAAACACCCATTGATACTCAACTTCTTCAATGATTCTTGTGCCCTCAGTTTGTTGTACAGCTTGAAATAGCTTCATGCCCTCGTAAGCTGTTTCAGCTGCAATCATTTCCATTTTTTTATTCATAAGATTCGTTTTCATCGTGTAGCTAATGGGCAATAAGGAGCCGCAAAGTAACATTAAGATACCCATAGCCAAAATCGATTCAACAAAAGAATAGCCTGATTCATTCAATTCTTGCTCTCCCTCGCCCTAATGTAATGATGACCTTTTTCTTTCCCTGTGGTGTGTGAAAGGCAATAGTGCCAGCGGACCTGACATTGCCATTTATATTATAAACAATCGTATAAATAGAGCTCTCATCGGGGGAAAATTCAACTCCTTTTGGAAAGGGTCGGACATATAGATTGGAAAAAGCATCTTTTTGAATAACGTAGCGCCTTGTAGAGCTTTCAAATTTCATCGCGATATATTGTCGCTGGTTCATGCTATAGGTTTGAATATACTGAATATCTAGTTGAATTTGTGTAAAAAAACGGTCTAATTCCTTTGACTCCGCTAATTTTATAGAAAATTTGCTCACAATGGCTGTTAGACTCATAACAAGGAATAAAACAATTAGCATTTCGAGAATCGTAAAGCCCAACTCATTTTGTCGCTCCCTCATTATCCTTGAGTACCTGCATCAGCATTTGCTAAGCGTACCTCTCCTTTAATCGTAATGACTATTTCTTCTTTATTAGGGCAAGTTGTTTCATTTTCTTTCAAATAGCCCTCCTTCACTAAATCCTCAAGGGTCGGAAATGTCATAAAATCCACTCTATAGGCCTCTACTTGCCCCTGCACCATATTAATATAGGCCGCACAGCCCTTCTCATCAATCGTAGCAAAGTGCTTCGTAACATTTGGAATTGTAATTAAAATAAGGATTGATATAATTAACAAAACAATCAGCATTTCGATTAAAGTAAAGCCATTTTGTTGTTTGATTTGTTTCATCTTGCTCCTCCTAAACTAAATCAATCATCTGATAAATTGGTAATAGTAAACTAACATAAGCGGCTAGAATACATATAGCAATAACAATAAAAAAGCTTGGTTGAATGAAGGCTAGTAACTTATGCAATAGAAGCTCCTGCTTTTCCATTAGTAATTCGCTATACAAAGTAAGTTCCTTCCCTAAATAACCACTTTGTTCTCCATGCTCTACAAAAGTAGCAAAATCCCTGTGAAAAATAGACACAATCTGTACTGCTTGCGTCAATGATTCTCCAAAGATTACCCTTTCTTTAATTTGCCGCGACAAATACTGTAGAAAAGGCTGAAAGGATTGTTCCTCTAGAATTTGAAGACTAGCCTGCAATGAAAAACCACTCTGTAGTAAACTCCCTAAATAAGCAGCAAATTGTCTTGTCCACGACAATCGAATATAGAATTGATAAAGCGGGATTTTTAATCGTATTGATAGTTGTAGAGGAATGGGTTGGCGCTTAAGAAAGAAATGTACTATTAATAAGCTGACTATCACAATCGAAGATGTTAGCATCACGTAATCGGGGACATGCAGTAATATTTTAGATAGAGCCAAGCTTGACTTCTCACCTTCAATCGAACGGCTTGACACCATTTTTTCAATATTAGGCAAGAAAATTGTTCGGAATATAAAAAATAGTATCAATAAAAATGAAATTAGCATGACAGGATAGATAAGCAATTTGATTAGCTTTTTCTTTGTCTGCTCACTGACAATCATTTGCTTTGCCACACCTTTTAATACATCAAGCATACGCCCGTTGTTTTCTGCCACTTTAATCGCTACTAGATGATGTTTAGCAAGGTGTAATGTTTCCAATATGCTTGTTACCCCCTCCCCTTGTCTTAGTTTTTCATTAATTTGTTGCTGAATAATTTCATGATCTTCTATATGATGAGGTAATAGCATCGACATAGCCTGTGGAAATAAATAGCCCTCCTGCATTAATACAGATAAACGTTGAATAAATCTTGCTTGCTCCTTTACACGCCACTTGGTAGCTCTGTTGTAATATAATTGGAATTTACCGATATATGTTTGTAGCAGCATAATGGCTCTCCACTAATTCTTTTTGTCCCTTTAATGTTAATTCGTGGGGTAGTCGAAAATTCCCCTTATTTTGAATAGCGGTTATGGCCTGATTGAGATGAACATCCGATAAAATCTCGTACAACGCACGACGTTCGTCCTGTAAATCTGAAGACTGAAAAAGAACTTGGGCAACAATACCGATGACAGTTTGCCTAATCTCATCTATTGATACCCCTAAGTCCATTAAACGGTAAAGACAGCTAAGAGAATCCTTCGCATGAATGGTTGAAACGACTAAATGCCCTGTCAAGCTTGCCTCGATTGCAACTTTTGCTGTTTCTTTATCACGAATTTCTCCAATCATGATTACATCAGGTGAATGCCTTAATATAGCTTTTAATCCCGAAGCGTATGTAACGCCTGCTCGTTCATTCACTTGAATTTGAAGTAAATTTGCTTGGTTATTTTCTACTGGGTCTTCCAAGGAAATTGCATGCCTATTTAATTCTGTAGAACAGTAATGTATTAAGGAATAGAGAGAAGTGGACTTACCAGAGCCTGTCGCCCCTGTAAAAAACAAAAGGCCTTGTCGATTTTGCACAAGTTCCATTAATTTGTAAGCTGAGCTTTTAAAAAAAGATAAGGAAGTTAGTGGAAAAGAATGATTTTGGAGAAGCAAGCGGATAATGAGGCTTTCTTTTAAAAATACGGAAGGCAGTGTAGATACTCGAAAAGCATATGGCTGTTGTTCCATCGCCTTTTGGAAGGAGCCGCTTTGGGGCTTACGACGCTCACTTATATCTAATTGTGCAAGAAACTTATAATAGGATATCATCCGTTCCGTAAGATCGTTGGGAAGTTCACCTGCGTGAAGCAGCTTATCATATTTACGAAAATAGACCTGATAATTCACGTTGCCTGGCACCAATAATAAATCGGTTGCCCCAAAATGATAGGCTTTTAGTAAAAGTTGCTCACATTTTTGTTCAACGACTATTTCAAAATTCTGCATATATGCACCCCTTTTCTAGTTCATTCGAATATGACCGCACTATTCGTTATTTCCTAGTATAAATAGGATCTTCCTACGAGAAAAGCCCTTTTCTGAAAATAAAAATTTGTTATAAAATTTCCCATCATTCATGTTTTTTGCTATAGAAATGTGGATAAAGTGCAATTTCCCACTAAAAAAGAAGTTACATACATGAAAAAATTAATATTTATGTCGAAATGAACTGTATCTTTTTCAATAATGGAATATAATAGAATGAACATGATTATTTTCCTAACACTTGGTAGACGAACATAATTTTATAAAAAAACTAATGAGGTGAAGCATATGATCCATCCATTGAAAATTACCAGCACTTTAGCTGATGAAACAAGATACTCTATTTATGAGTACATATTGCAAGAGAAAAAAACAGTGACCGTCCAACATATTGCTGATCAGTTTAGCATCCATCCAAATGTCGCTCGACTTCATTTAACAAAGCTTTCAGAAATTAATATTATTTCCGCAGACTATGTGAAAACAGGTAAGGGTGGAAGACCTGGCCGTGTGTATAAGGCTTCAGAGAAAGGTGTATCATTATCATTTCCTAGACGTGATGAAGACCGTTTACTGAAATGGACGATTCAATTAGTGGAAGAGCTTGGACCATCTGTCTTAGAAAAATGTCAGGAAATTAGCTATCAAGATGGTTATCAGCAAATGAAACAAAATATGAACGCTGAATTGACCATCAATAATTCCCTTTCCTTCGACGAGAAGCTTCAACTATTAACTGACAATGCCGCATTAATTGGCTATGTTCCACAAATTCAACAAACAGAACATGGCAAAAAGGTGATATTCTCCATTTTCAATTGTCCATTCCAAGAGCAACTTACAACTTATTCGGAGATAGTCTGCTCCTTACATGAATCCTATTTAAAAGGGCAGTTAGATGCGTTATTTTCAAACAATGAATTTGTACAAATTGAGAGTATGATACATAATTGTGATTTATGTAAATATGAAATAAACGTGACAGAAATCGAAAGCTAGTTAAAAAATCCATTTGTTTGTCACAAAGACGCATAAGTTCCAGTTTACAGACACCTTTCATATCATTTATAATGAGTAAGAGATTATTGTGTCGTGGGCAAAAGGAGGGGAAATTTCATGGATAATATGTATAAAGTTATGGCATTCTGGACAGGTATTTTTGCCGTTATGTTCTACCTTGGTGGTATGAACGAGGTATCGCTATTATTCTTAGGTAATACAGGTTTATTCTTATTATTAGGCTTCTTAAACCTTTCAGAACGTATGTACATGTACATTTTCGGAGCATATTTAACTGTATTCTTCGCTGGCTTCACGTACTATACAACATTCATTCACGTACCTGGTGGCGGTCATTAATACAACTAAAAAAGCGTATCTCATTTACGAGATACGCTTTTTTTATGGGCATTGGTATTTTAAAACCCATTTAAAAACGGATTAGTTTCCATTTCTGCACTGACAGTTGTATAATTCCCATGACCAGGATAAATGATTGTATCCTCAGGTAGTGTTAATAATTTGTCATGAATAGATGCTAATAATATTTTGGTGGACCCACCAATTAAATCCGTCCGTCCTACGCCCTGTTCAAATAATGTGTCTCCCACAATCGCAAAGCCGTCTTTTTCAAATACATAAGAAATGCTACCAGGTGAATGTCCTGGTGTAAATACTGCTTGAAAAACAAAATTGCTTATTTCGAATTGTTGCTCTTTTTTAATGATAGTGTCTTGAGCAGGTGCAGCTACCCTATAATCTGGTAATGCAGCATATTTACTAGAGCCGTTCTTTTCTGGATCTCCTAGCCAGCTGACCTCTTTTTCATGAATCCATACAGGTATATTAAATGCTTCCCGAACCGCATCCACCGCACCAATATGGTCAAAATGTGCATGTGTTAAGAAAATGGCTAGCGGCTTTAGGCCATTGCTACGGATTGTTTTAAGAAGACGCTCCGCTTCTTCACCTGGATCAAAAACGATACATTCTTTGTCTTTATTCGATACGATATAGCAATTCGTTTGGACTGGACCAAGAGAAAAACTTCGTACGTTCATCATAGATATCACCTCATTTTTCTATTATACAGGCTTTGCCACAATTTGACGATAAATGTTCATAGTTTGCGCTATATTAGTTCTCGACAAAAACAGGTAGAACGTTTACAATTAAGGAGGAATATTGTTTACGACATTCATTTTCTGATGTCGAAAGGAGTGTCTATTTTAATGAACTTATTAATGGTTATTTTTGGTCTAGTAGCGATTTTAGCTGTAGTTGGTACATTCCAAGCAATTAAAGAAAAGAACCTTTTAAGCGTTGTTTTCAACTTATTAAGTGCTGTCGTGTTTGGATGGTTTGTCATCATGACAATCGTTCATAGCGGTTACCCACCAAAATTACACTAAAATTTAGACAGAAAAAAGAGCAGTCTCGATTTGAGATTGCTCTTTTTTTCTTGAATATTATCTGATTTTACTTATTTAATTTTAGAAATCTCTTCTTACCAATTTGTAGGACATCCTCATTCATTAATACGCGAGATAGATCGTCCGCAGCAATTTTTTCTCTATTCAAGGAAACCCCATTTTGCTTAATGAGCCTTAAAAAATCACTTTTGCTCTGAATAAAATGGATAGAAATTAATTGCGGAATGATATCCTCTATTCGTTCTTTATCAATTTCAAGTAGCAATGTAGGAATGTTAGTTGGAATAACCTTCTTTTGAAAAGCAGCTTCAAAATAGGATTTTGCATCCATCGTAGCAGCGTGACCGTGATACAAGGCTGTCACTATTTCTGCTAAGTGTAGTTTTAAGTCACGAGGGTTCTCCCCCATTCGAAGTCTTTCTTGAATGGCCTGCACTTGAAGTGGATGCTCATCTGTTGCTAATTCAAAATATTTGATAATGAGCGAATCTGGTATTTCCATTATTTTTTTAAACATAACTTCGGGTGCTTCATGGATACCAATATAATTCCCCAAGCTTTTACTCATTTTTTCCACACCATCTAACCCTTCAAGTAATGGCATAAAAATAGCAATTTGTTTTTCTAGCCCACGATGCCTTTGCAAGGTGCGTCCCATGAGAATATTGAACGTTTGATCGGTTCCCCCTAATTCAATGTCAGCTTTTAATTCTACAGAATCATACGCCTGCATGAGGGGGTAAAAAAATTCATGCATACCAATTGGTATTTGCTGATGGTAACGCTTTTGGAAGTCTTCACGCTCTAAAATACGGGCAACAGAGGTAGTGGCTGCCAGCTGGATAACTTCTTCAAAATTTAATTTTGCTAACCATTCACTATTGAATCGGATAGTCGTTTTTTCTTCATCTAACACTTTAAAAATTTGCTCACAATATGTTTTGGCATTTTCCCCCACCAATTCATCACTTAATGCCACACGTCCCTTAGATTTTCCTGTAGGATCACCAATACGGCCGGTAAAATCGCCAATGACAATGACAGCATGATGCCCTAAATCTTGCAGCTGTTTTATTTTTCGTAACACAACTGCGTGGCCCAAATGAATATCTGGTGCGGATGGATCGAGCCCTAACTTAATTGTTAAGGGTTTTTTCTCTTGAAATGAGCGCTCTAATTTTTGTAGTAGCTCGAGTTCATCAACAATTTTGTTAGCACCTTTTTTAATAATAGCTAACTGCTCCTTTGGTGTTAAAAACATACAAAACATCTCCTTGTAATATTAAAAATTAATATTGCAAGATCTATAAGAGTTTCTAAAAGGACTGCTGTCGCCCTAATGTCGTAATAGGACGTCCAGATGCAAAAAACGCCCTTAGGATTAAATCCTAAGGACGTTAATGAACGTGGTACCACCTTTTTTCGAGAGCTACTCAAATAGCACTCCTCCATTAGTACAGCCGCGGCGATACTATTGCAATGATTACGGATGCAAACCCGTCGTAGCCTACTAGAATTTCGGTACGCAGCTCCAAGATGTATTCACTTTAATATCCCTTGCGCCTCTCAGCTACCGGCTACTCTCTGTCAGTTCTATTAAAGTTACTTGTTCTTTTCCATGCCTTTGACTCTTATACTCCGAAATGTGAAAAACAAATCTTCGTTATGCAGATATTTACACTAATTATAATCACTTCAACAAATTTGTCAATTGTATAAAGTAAAAAGAGAGATCTCATAACGAGATCTCCCTTTGTTTACTTAACGGATTCTTGTTTTAAATTACCTGTCTTCTCATCATAGAATCGAAGAAGGTCTCCATTGATAATGGCGTCGGAATTTTCTAGCTCCATTGTTGCACGATCAGCGTATGGCTGACATGGCTCAACTTCTATTTCTTCGCCAGTTGATTTATCATAGCAAGCTTCTCCCGCATACACATATTTATCTGTGATAAAGCGTCCATCACGGAACACTACGAAGTTTTCATGCTCTGGAGAGAATAAATCTGCACCCATTTGCATATCTTTTGACGTTTCAATGCCTAGTAGGTGTAAAATCGTTGGACGTAAATCCATTTGCCCAGCTATTTCAGTCATTTCTTTCCCATCGTCAGATCCTGGGATATGGATGAATAAAGGCACTTCCTGTAGTAATGCATTATCAAATGGTGTAATTTGATCTTTTCCTAAATATTGTGCCATTGCTTTATTATGGTTTTCTGAAATACCGTAGTGGTCACCATACATGACAATAATTGAATTATCATAAACACCTTGATCTTTCAATTGTTGGAAGAAATCTTTTAAAGCTTCATCCATATAGCGTACCGTTTGGAAGTAGCGATTTAATGTCCCTGAGTTCGAATCATACTCAGGAATCATAATATCTTCCGGATCCAATGTAAATGGATAGTGGTTCGTTAACGTAATAAGTCTTGAGTAGAATGGTTGCGGCATATCTTTCATTAACGCTGCAGATTGCTCTAAGAATGGCGTATCCTTCATTCCCCAGTTCACAGCTTGCCCTTCTTCTACCGTATAAGAATCTATATCGTAGAACTTATTGATTTTTAAAGATTGATACATGATGTCACGGTTCCAGAATGATTTATTATTAGGGTGCATGACATTAGTAAAGTAACCATTTTCCCCAAGGCGCTCTGCCATTGAGTTATACGTATTTCCACCGTGTGTGAAGAATACTGCTCCACGTCCTAAACCAAACAATGAATTTTCTACAATAAACTCAGAGTCAGATGTTTTTCCTAGACCTGTTTGGTGGTAGAAGTTACTGAAATAATACGTATCTTTATCTTTTGTTAAAGAGTTTAAGAATGGCGTAACTTCATGTCCATTCATATCATTGTTAATAACAAAGTTTTGTAAAGACTCCATAGACACAACAATTAAGTTGCGACCTTTATACTTCCCAAACATTTCTGGGTTAACTGCTGCCTGATTAGAGCGAACATAGTTGTTTACTTCAACTAATTCACTACCGTCCGCTAGCGCACGTTGGGCAGATGATTTTGTTTGAATATAAATATCATACAGATGGTAATTGTACGTACCAATATTTTTTACAAGTAATTCGCGGTCAAAACTACGTGTTAATAATTGTGGACGCTCTGTTTCAGCTAAACCTAAGTTTAAGAATGACATAGCGATTGCCAGCACAAAAAATGCACGACGGAATTCCACATTTACTTTAAACGAATTTTTCATTTTTGGTATAAATTTATTTGCTAAGATTAAAATAAGTACATCAACAAAATACAATACATCCCAAGGCTCTACAATGGCTGCTACTGAAGTTCCTAAGTCACTAAAGTTACTTGTTTGGAATAATACCGGTAGTGTTATAAAGTCATTATAAAAACGATAGAACGCTACATTTCCGTAAAGGACTATTGATAAAATAATGCTGACTGTAATTAAATAACGATTTCTAGCTTTTGCTGATTTAAAGAAAAGTGCTAAACCATACGTAAATAGCAAGAAACTTAATGGGTTAATAAACAAAATAAATTGTTGCATTGCATTTTCAATTTTCATCTCAAAGCTCGTGTGGTAAACAATGACCGTTTTGATCCAAGTTGCTATAATTGCTAGTATCATAAATGAATGTTTAGGCCACTTTATTGATCTCATTCCTAACATCCTCCCTACTTCCTTACAAAAAAATAATAATTTTTTACATTTTGTTACTGAAACAAAATATATCTTAATCCTTTTTTTACAGATAATCAACACATATCTTTTAGAAATTTTACTCTCCTTGCTCGTATATGCACCAGATATCTATATATACGTTTTACATTGTAAAAAGTTTCGTAAAAACATAAAAACAGCGGAAACCCACTGTTTTTAAGAATATTACATACATGTTACATTAATTTTACAATACCCCATTACATTATATTTCAAACATTACTTTTTATTCTCTTCCATACGAAATCTTGTCGTTTCTTGTCGAATTAGTAATAATGCCATTTGGTAATCTTTTATGTCTAGTACATTCGCTTTATAGAGCTCTTTTATTTCATCCTCCATTAACATCAAATCGCCAATAGGGTCCCTTGTATAAATATAAGTACCATAGGTTTTCAAGAGTTCATAAATATCTAACATTTTATCCATTTTCGCTCGCTCCTCGATGTGCTAGACAGTCAATGCGTTCTGTCGGTGTCACTATGATGTCTACAGGGCAATCATGTTCTTCCATAGGAACACGATTAACGATCTGCTCGTCAAAAAGTAATGACATCAATTTACCCTTTTTATAGTTTAATACATAGCGATCATAATAACCACCGCCATATCCTATTCGATAGCCTAATCGATCAAAAACAACTCCTGGTACCAAGATAATATCCATCTCATTTGCGTCAACTAACTCACATCGTTCGGGAATAGGCTCACGCAAATGCATATATACTGTTTCAAGCTGAGCAAACGATTCAATGGCGTAAAATGTCATTTCTCTTGTTTTGGGGTGGCACTTTGGCACAGCGACCTTTTTCCCAAGCTGCCAAAGTTCTTCAATTAAAAGAATTGTGTCGACTTCTGGCTGATTTGAAATGGTAATGCCGATCGTATTTGCTTCTATTATATATGGTTCCTGTAGCACCCTTTTCACTACAGCTTTAGATTGTCTGCGATAAACTTCTTCATTTATCATCGCAAGTGTTTCTCGTACCTTGTTTCGTAATGTTGTTTTATCCATGCAGGCTACCTCCTATATAGTAAAACCTCAATCATTCATAAAATGTAGAAAGCCAAAACCACTTGTGGTTTTGGCTTAATGAGCAATTACTTAGTTTCACGGTGAAGAGTGTATTTCTTCTCGCGAGAGCAATATTTTTTAAGTTCAAGACGCTCTGGATTGTTACGCTTGTTCTTTTTAGAAATGTAGTTACGTTCGCCGCAATCTGTGCAAGCTAAAGTAATGTTTACGCGCATCATTAACCCTCCCACTCTATATCAAGAATTTAAATTTGAGCATGATTTATACGACTAACCTATTATAACACAAACTGAAAAAAAATCTACCTTCATTTCATATTAAGTTTGCATATGGTAAAATATCTTATAATTACATACTACAACGAGGTGAAACTATTGGATTTATCCATTATACTAATGATTTTTGGGATTCTTTTGATGATAGTATCGTTCTTTTTCAAAAATAGCTCGAAAAAAGTCGAGAAAGATGTCGAAGAATTATCTATCTCCATTTTCCAAGAAACGAATAATTTAAAGCGCCGTTTAAAAATTGTAGAGGAAGAGCTACTATTAGAGCCAGAGTTTCAAGTAAAATCAAACTCAACACCTAAACCTAATCCTAGCGTCCAAAGTCCTAAAGTACAACAAGTCATGCAAGCCGTCCAACAAGCGGCACAAGCTTCAAAAGTTGCGCCTAATCCATCACAAGTAAAGCCGATTCATCAAATAATTGTAAGTCAGGTGCTCGAATTGAATAAACAAGGACTTTCAGTAGGCGATATTAGTATCCGCTCAAATTTAACAGAAGAACAAGTTCGTCAAGTGATTGCAAATGGGGGGCGTTAATGTATGAATACGTCTTCCATTCGCTCATTTGGCCTAGCCATTTTTCTAGTCGGTGCCTTACTTGCTCTTGCAAGTCGATTTGATGTGAACATTGGACTACCTGAAAAAAATTCTTCCAACCAACAGCAAGTTGAAGAGCTACAAAATAAGCTTCATCAGGCCAATCAAGAAATTGCTACGCTGAAAAAACAAGTCAAACAAGTACATACTACTGAAGAAACTACTACTGCTGTTTCTTCAGAACCATCTGTTAAAGAAGATACAAATGCGGATGGTACAACAATGACATTGCAAATATATAGTGGAATTACACCATATATTGTCGCCCAAAAGCTTGAAGACGGTGGTATTATTTCTAATAGCGTTGAAATGGAGTTACTACTCGCAAACGCAAAATATGCACGAAGCTTACAAATTGGGTCCTATGAAGTCAATTCCTCCATGTCTTTAGAGGAAATTGCGAAATTAATTACAGGTAAAAAACAATAAAGAAAAGCTGTCGCTAGATCCAAATTAGGAGGCGACAGCTTTTTTTATTTAAGCAATACTTTCAAAGAAGGCTTGCATCATTCTACTTCCCTCTTTTGTACCGATAGATTCAGGATGAAATTGCAAACCGTAAAGAGGATATTTTTTGTGTTGTATAGCCATAATCTCCTCGTCATCACCTGCTGTTGCGATAATGTGAAAATCACTGTGTAATGAAGGTTCTTCAATAACGAGAGAGTGGTAGCGCATTACTTGAATATCTCCATCTAATTGTGCAAACAAACCCGTTTGTTCATATTGTAGATGTGACAGCTTGCCATGCATGATGGTTTGAGCCTGCACGATGTTTGCTCCAAATGCGTACCCAATGGATTGATGTCCAAGACAAATCCCTAATATAGGAAATTTTCGATATAGCTCCTTAATAACATTAACTGTAATACCTGCTTCCGCTGGTGTTCCTGGTCCGGGAGATAAAACAATAGCTTCCGGTGACATTTTTTGAATTTCTTCTATTGTAATAGCATCATTCCTCACAACTTTAACGTTTTTCCCAAGCATGCTTATTTGTTGAAATAGATTGTAGGTAAAGGAATCATAATTATCAATTAATAAAATCATTTTTTTACCTCCAATAGTGCTCGAGCTTTATTCAGCGTTTCCTCATATTCAGATAATGGAACAGAGTCGTGAACAATACCTGCACCTGCCTGTACATGAGCTTTCCCATCTTTAATAATCATGGTACGAATAGCAAGGGCTAAATCCATATCACCTGTCGTAGATATATACCCAACAGCTCCTGCATAGACGCCACGCTTTACAGGCTCTAATTCATTTATAAGCTGCATCGCACGAATCTTTGGTGCTCCTGACACTGTGCCCGCAGGTAAACAAGCACGAAGGACATCCAAAACTTGGAGGTCGTCACGTAGGTCTGCTAATACCTCAGATACAATATGCATGACATATTTATACCGTTCAATATGCATGAATTTCATCAGCCTTACAGACCCCACCTTTGCAATGCGACCAAGATCATTGCGACCTAAATCCACGAGCATACGATGTTCTGCCACTTCTTTTTCATCCTCCAATAGCGCATTGGCAATGGCTTCATCCTGCTCCTTTGTCACACCACGCGGCTTGGTACCAGCGATTGGATTTGTCGTCACCTGCCGATTTTTAACTTTTACAAGGCTTTCTGGAGATGTTCCTAAAATAATATAGGACCCATAATCCATGTAGAACATATATGGAGAGGGATTGGAGGTCCGTAATTGGCGGTATAGCGCAAAAGGTGAGCCTGTAAACGAGGCTGAGAACCGTTGGGATAGCACTATTTGGAAAATATCCCCTTTCAAAATATGTTGCTTCGCACGCTCCACTAAAGCGACAAATTGCTCCTTCGAAATCATTGGCTTAAAATCAAGACTATCTACTTTGAGGGCAGCAAAAGCTGTCCCCTTGTATAGCTGCTGCTCCATCTTTGAAATAGATGCTTTCATCTCTTCGAAGGAACGCCCTTCTCTAAATAAATCTATTGAAGCCAATGTAATTTTCTGTGTCATATGATCAAAAACAATAAATGTGTCATAGAAAAAAACATGGACATCAGGCATGGCTAATTCATCCTGTAAATATTCACCGATTTTTTCTGTATAAAAAGCTGTTTCATATCCAAAGAAACCGATAGCGCCTCCAAAAAAATGGAATGGATACGTTTCTTCATGGAACGGCATCACTCGCTTTAAATAATCGAGTACATTCCCATTCGATTTTTCCTTTTCCAGTCCTTTAATAAAGGTATACCCCTCATTATTTCCTTTTAATTCAGCCACTGGATCAACTGCAATAAAGGAGTAACGTCCACTTTCCTCATGCTTGGCTGACGATTCGAACAGCATTTTATGCTGCCCCTTCAATGATTGATAGACAGAGATAGGGGTCATCATATCACCCTGTAATACTTTCATGGCATACTTTCTCATCTCAACTGTCATTCTCTTCTCTCCTTCTCTAAGCTCTGCTCTTCTACACCAAAATCCATATAAAAAGGCCTTTCCATCACAAAAGGACGGAAAAGCCGTGGTGCCACCTTCATTGGTCAATAAAAAGACCCTCTCTAAGCCTTATAACGTAGGCATACGCTAATCCATACTAGTAGTTCAGAATTAGAGCTCCGAAGTCCATTCACTATTTATTTGTACTAGTTTCCACCAACCACTAGCTCTCTATGACAAATACTAATAGCTACTACTCTTCATCAACGCTGATTACTAGGTTATATTGTAATGCAAACTATCTTACAATTCAATTTATTTTTTCTTTCTCGGTCCTTCATCGTCCTCTGGGGCTGCTAAAGTAATTGATAGCTCCTCCACAATTTGGCGAATGGCAAAGAAAATTTCCTGGCGTACCTCTAGCATGACTGCTGTATCGTTCGTAGCAACGAAGAAGCGAATAAGCACACGATACCTGTCATAATGAAATTCATCAATATAAACATGGATCATGTCTTTCTCTGTGTTAGCATGTAAATAAATTTCCTTATGAATAGCTGTTAAGGCACTGCGTATTGTGTCTTCTTCATTTGTAGCAGCTACATATAAATATTGCTCACATTTACGCTTCTCTCGTCTCGATAAGTTGTAAATGGGACGATTAACCAAATAAGAGTTTGGCACATAGACAAGGCCTTTGTCTCCTGTTTGAATTAAGGTACTGCGAAGATTAATATCTTCAATCGTCCCTTCGATTTTTTGATCTTCGGTCGCAATCCAATCGCCAATTTGAAATGGATTATCAAGTGCCACGGACATACCACCAAACACATGGGCTAACGTATCTCGAATTCCAAAAGCAATCGCTACTCCCGTTAAGCCAATCCCTGTTAAAAAGCCATTCAGATTAAAGTTCCAAAATGATGCGATGGTAAACATGGCAAAAATCATAATGAGTACTTTACCAATTCGTAGGAAAAAAGGTAATAGTACATTTTGGTCCTCTTCGCTAGTTAATTGAAGTGGCTGCTTTGTATAGAAATTTAAAACGTCATATACGCCCTTAAAAGCAAAAAACACCATAATAGACAATACAAAATTTTTCGTTGATTTATGCGTAAATAAAGGAACTTCTATTAAATAAGATAAGCTAAGCACAATGACTGCTGTCATAAATGCATAGCCAATGGCTTTACTAAATTGTGCAAGCACATTGGCTTGGAAATTTCGGTGGCGATTTCTTAAAAAGATGACCAGGCGATTAATGATCTTTTTTATGATAAATCGTTGAATCAGCCAACCAACTATACAAATAATAATCGCTACTAAGACATCCATCCAAGTTGGGACTGTAAATTTAGGTATAATCCAATGTAATGAATCCATGTATATCTCCTTTTAGTACCTATGTATCTCCAATAAAAAGGAGCTGACCTTCCGTAAAGGTTAGCCCCTTTCTGTTATTGTATGGCATCATCCGCAAAGAAAGCCTTATTGGCAAACCAAAATTGTTGTTCATTAAAATTATCTTCATGCATTGCAATGACCGAAAATTCAGCAAGGTATTTTCGTTTCATTTCCTCCAGCATCACTTTGGCTTGCTTACTGACGAGATGCTGTCCATCTATAGGAGTGCCCTCTGTAAATATAATGACTTCTGCTTCGGTGACTAGTTGATTTTCATGCAATATTGATCTGACAAACTGTAGAACAGGCAAAAGCTCAGCTTCTCCTTTAGCTTTATATTCAATAAAGCTCTTAAAATCAGCTAAATTTAAATGACCATTTTCAAAGCGATAGTGAACATTGATTTGCCGGTCATATGGGATGATATATAAATCGCGATTTTCGCGATGGGCATTCATAAATAACGGTAAAATCATGCTTTTACATAGCTCTGAATAAGCTTCCATCCCTGTCGTCTGCTCTAAACAAATAATTATGGGCCCAGGATCCTGTTTGTAGTCGTGAAAGGGTATATAAAACACATTGCCATTTTTTGTTGTTTGCTGTTTGAGCTTTTGACGTCTTAGCTCTGACCATTTCCGTTCGTAATACAAACGCTGCTCCTTGCCATTAGCCAGTCTCTCAGCCTTTTCGATAGCGGGAATATTTTCACGAACCTCATGCAGAATGTCTGCTAATTCTAATGCAAATGCTGCCATTTTTCGTAATGGTTCACTCTTTAAAAAATAGTCAATAAAATAATGTTGTTCCCTGCTGCTTAATTCCTCAAGATGTAAGTTTTCATAGAGAAAACGTAAATAATTACGTTGTTCTAGTGACATATCTTGATTAAACTTTTCTATGAGTGATTCTATCGCGTCTTTCACGAAGCAGCACCTCCTAAGCACCACGTTTTTTTGGATATTGTCTATAGTATAACCAAAAAATTTTTTTGACAATACAAAACGCTCGCTATATAGACGCCACATAAAAACACAATGTTGCTGCTTCTCATTATTTTTTTCAAATGAAAAGAAGAGCTAGCAAATAGCTCTTCTTCTTTAATTATTTAATTCATAATGCTTGCCTTTCACTAAGTAAAAAAGATGCTCCGCAATATTAGTAGCATGATCTGCAGAGCGCTCTAAATATCGGCAAATAAATGTTAGATGGGTAATTTGAGAAATATGTGCGGGGTCTTCCACGCCTGCACGCAGCAAAAGTGTAACCGTAGCTCCGTATAAATCATCCACATAATCATCTAATTCAGCGATTTCTTTAGCACGAACGGTATCTTCCTCTGTAAAGGCCTTCATAATGCTCTCTAGCATTTCTACAGTTTTATTGCACATTGTTTGTAGATTTGTCATAGGGAACACAATCGGTTCTTTTCCAATTCGAATTGCTTCTTTAGCGATATTCACAGCATAATCGCCCACTCTTTCCATATCTGCTGCTGCTTTCACAAGGACCATGAGACGACGTAAATCAGTAGCTACAGGTTGTTGCTTAGCAATCATAAGAATCACATGATCATTTATTTCTTCTTCTAGCCGATTTATGATTAAATCGTCCTCAAGTATTTTCAATGCTTTTTCTAAATCCTGTTCGACTAATGCCTCAAAAGCTGTTTTTAATGCAAAAATGCTGCTATTGGCAAGTGCAATAAATTGCCCCTGAACTTCTTTTAACTCCTGTTCAAAACGCTCACGTACTACCATTGATTGCTCCTCCTTAGCCGAAACGTCCTGAGATATAATCTTCCGTACGTTGATCGGATGGTGTTTGGAAGATGATATCTGTTTTATCGTATTCTACCACTTCTCCACTCAGGAAGAACGCTGTTCGATCAGAGATACGTGCAGCTTGCTGCATATTATGCGTCACAATGATAATGGAATAGTCTTTTTTCAACTCTTGCACAAGCTCTTCCACTTTTAATGTAGAAATTGGGTCTAATGCAGATGTTGGCTCATCCATTAAAATGACATCCGGTTCAATCGCTAGGCATCTTGCAATACAAATACGCTGCTGCTGACCACCAGATAATCCATAGGCATTTTGATTTAAACGATCTTTGACCTCATCCCAAATAGCTGCTCCTCTTAGAGACTTCTCAACGATTTCATCTAAAATCTTTTTATTTTTAATGCCATGAATTCTTGGTCCATACGCGATATTATCATAAATAGATTTTGGGAACGGGTTTGGCTTTTGGAACACCATTCCTACGCGTGTTCTTAATTCCTCTACCGTATAGTTTTTATTTAAAATATTACGCTCACGGTATAAAATTTCACCAGATGTACGAACGCTAGGAACAAGCTCTACCATTCTGTTTAATGTTTTTAAATACGTAGATTTACCACAGCCAGAAGGCCCGATAATCGCCGTTACTTCATTTTCATAAATACTTAAATTAATATCCTTTAGGCCTTGATGATCACCGTACCATAAATTCAAGTTACGTGTATCATAAACAATATTTTTCGCTATATCAGCGGAAGATTTCGTCGTCGCTTGATTCAATTTGACAATTGTTTTTTCCTCTTTTAAATCTAGTACCATAAGGTCACCTCATTAATAACGTTTTTGGAATTTATTTCGAATAAAGATGGCAATAGAGTTCATCAATAGAAGAACAGTCATAAGCACTAAAATACCAGCTGCGGCCACATACTGAAATGCTTCTTGCGGACGTTTTGCCCAATCATAGATTTGCATCGGTAGGGCTGTGAATTGGCTTAGTAAACCATTCGGCAAAAATTGTAGAATGACTGGAATTCCGATGACAACAAGTGGCGCTGTCTCCCCAATGGCACGGGACATAGCCAAAATACTTCCTGTCAAAATACCGGGAATAGCGGCTGGAAGTACCACTCGTAAAATCGTTTGCCATTTTGTTGCGCCCATCCCATATGAAGCTTCTCGTTGCTCGTTGGGTACAGCACGAATGGCCTCTTGTGCCGCTACAATAATGACAGGTAGAATTAATAAACTCATTGTTAAGCCAGCAGCTAAAACGCTTTTTCCTAAACCCATCATGCGTACAAAAATAGTTAAACCTAGTAATCCAAAAACGATGGAAGGTACACCCGCTAGATTTGAGATATTCATACGAATAAAGTCGTTGATTCTATTTTTCTTTGCGTACTCCTCTAAATATATTGCCGTACCTACACCTAAAATAATGGATACTGGCGCTACAACTGCCATTAACCAAAGTGAACCAATTAGGGCAGCTTTGACACCTGCTTTATCTGCAAAACGTGATGCAAAATTCGTTAAGAAATCAATATTTAAATAGTCAATTCCTTGTGTCACTATGCGGTAAAGCAAAATAGCTAAGGTAACAAGCGCAAACGTAGTAGCTAAGAAAAATAAGGTTTTCCAAACTTTATTGAATGTAATACGCTTTGTCATTCGTTTCATGACGGCTGTGTCATCCATATAGCGCATCTAGTAAACCTCCCTGAAGCGTTTCGAAATATAGTGAGCCAGTAAATTCATTACTAGCGTAAAGATAAATAGTGTAAATCCAACAGAATAGATGGAGTAGTAAATAGTAGTTCCATAACCTGCATCACCAGTTGAAACTTGTACAATGTATGCTGTCATTGTTTGGATAGAATCCGTCACATTGAGATCAAATTTCGGTGTTGATCCACCTGCAAGCGACACAATCATCGTTTCTCCAATTGCCCGGGAAATAGCTAATACTATAGAGGCGATAATGCCGGATAGGGCAGCAGGCAGAACTACTTTAATGGCTACCTCAAATTTTGTTGCACCTAGAGCTAAAGCCCCTTCGCGCATACTATTTGGTACTGAAGACATGGCATCCTCAGATAGAGATGTAATCATTGGTAAAATCATAATCCCTACAACAATCCCTGGGCTAAGTGCATTAAATAATTTAAGTCCAGGTACAATTTCTTGTAATAAAGGTGTGACAAACGTTAAAGCAAAGAATCCGTAAACGATAGTCGGTACACCTGCTAAAACCTCTAAAATAGGTTTCACAATACGTCTTGTTTTTTCACTTGCATATTCACTTAAATAGATAGCTGAAGCAATTCCAAATGGCACGGCTACTACAACTGCAATAAGTGTCACTTTTAATGTACCAGCGATTAACGGCAAAATTCCAAATAACGGTTCATTCCCCGAAAACGGTAACCACTTCGTCCCAAAAAGGAAATCCGTTATCGACACACGTTTGAAGAATTCAAACGTTTCAAAAATAAGGGTGAAAACAATGCCAAATGTCGTTAAAATAGAGATAATTGCTGCAGAAAATAATAGAGCTGGCATTGCTTTTTCCACTATTTTCTTAGTTTTATGATTGCGCGAATTTGCAATTAATTGCTGCACAGATGAGGTCTTATTTTCCTTTTGAGAAACCATTGGGAGCTCCTTTCAAATAAGGGAGGGAAAGAGCATACATCTCTTTCCCTCTATGCATGTCTACTTATTTTAAACCTTCTAAAGTTTTTAAGCCTTCAGTATATTTTTCTTCAGGTAAACGAACATAGCCAACAGCCTCAGCCATATCACCTGCGTTTTCTAATGTAAATTTAATGAAATCATATGCTGCTTCGTTATCTTTCATAGCGCTATTTTTCACATATGTGAAAAGTGGGCGTGAAAGTGGTGTATATTCACCAGCTTCAATTGTTTCATTATTTGGCTCTACACCATTTACTTTAACGATATTTAATTTATCTTTATTTTCTAGATAGTAAGCATAACCGAAGAATCCGATCGCGTTTTTGTCACCTGATACACCTTGAACTAGCATATTATCATCCTCTGATAATGTTGCTGAGCTTACTAGATCAGCTCCATCTAAAATGATTTCATCAAAGTAATCGTATGTGCCTGAATCAGTACCTGGTGAATAGTAAACGATTTTCTCATCTGGCCAAGATGGATCAATGTCCGACCATTTCTTCTCTTTTCCATCTTCAATCCATATCTTTTGTAATTGTTCTACAGTTAAATCTTTCGCCCAATCATTTTCTGGATTCACGACTACTGATAAACCATCATATGCTAGAGCTAGCTCTGTATAATCAATACCAGCTTCTCCTAGTTTCGCTTTCTCTTCATCTTTTATATTACGAGATGCATTTGAAAAGTCTGTTTCACCTGCGATGAATTTTTCAAAACCACCACCTGTACCAGAAACCCCTACTGATACTTTGACATCTGGTTGTGCGCCTGCATACTCTTCAACAACTGCCTCAATAATTGGTGCAACTGTTGATGAGCCATCTCCAGCTACAGAGCCTTGTAGCTTTTCATCAGCAGCTTCTTGTCCTGAACTAGCAGGTGCGTTCGTTTCAGTATTGTTTCCATTTTGTGCAGAATCGCTACCACATGCACCTAGCATTAATGCAGAACCCATTACTGCTGTCATCGTTAAGTACTTCCACTTTTTCATCTCATTTGCCTCCGTCATGAACTGTTTTATAGTTATTTGTCTTACAATCTTTACTATAATGACTGAATGTTGAAGTCGTATAAACGGTTCGTAAAAGAGATGTAAAGGAATGTAATGCTTTGTAAACGATTGTAAAGATACATTTACAATTCATTTTCACCTTGCCATGGCTGTGCCCAGATTTTAAATTCATCTACTCTTTTCATTCAAAATCCGCGACGTTCCCCGAAGGATTTCTCCACATACACTGAGTGACTGGATACCCATCGAAAGGGCAAATCCTATATATATTTCACTCTTCTATATTTGGAGGAGCGCATACTTCTAAATGAAAGAAGTTAAATTTGCTTCCGATTGGAAAGATGCTATAATAATCAATTGTGTCAGGAAATACTTTATCTTGATTCAGTAAATATTTTTGTACCAACCTCTAAGCTAGGTACAGTCCCTATTTTTAGAAAAGGGAAAGATAAAGCCTTCAGAGGATGTCACAGATTTTCAACGAGAAAATATGGACATTATATGGATAAGGCGTAATGGATGAGGAGTTTTACCTTTGTCATGAAACATGCAAACGTACAAAATGCCGATTATTTTAAAACCTATCTAACTTTGCTTATGGACCATCGCGAATTAACACTACAAGAAGCGATTGATTTTATGCTAGCTTCGTATTTCTATCATAATTTAGAACTGTATGGCGTAAAACCAAGAGAACAATTTGAATTAGCCATCCGACAGTTATCTGCGTGATGCTTACCTTCTTCCAAAAAAATAACCGCTAGGCATCCCAGTGCCTAGCGGTTTTCTTATTCTTGCTCATCCTCACCAATTTTTTCCTCTGTAATAGCTGGTAAAATCGGTTGTTTCACATTATTTTCTGTTACTTTTTCAGCTTCATATTTTGCTTTTAATTCAAAGTATTTGTCTAAAGAACGTCTAGCAATAACATTGTTATTGACTAAATGTTGATTCATATTAGTTGTTGCCCATGGAATAACAACTGCATAAGCAATTTCAGGATTTTCGTACGGCGCAAAGCCAACATGTGTTAATGTAATCGTATTTGTACCAAAATGTTCTCGTAATGGACCATAGTAAACTACCTCTGCAGTACCTGTTTTCCCTGCTGCTGTAAATGGAGCATTTGAGAATTGTCCACGAGCCGTCCCATATGATCCAGTATATACACGACGTAATCCTTGTTTTACATAGTCAATCTCTTCTTTAGGATTATCTATTTGATTGAGGATAGTTGGTCCTATTTCAGTCACTAATTGCCCTAACTGCTTGCCATCCTGTGATGGATCACGTACCTCTTTCACAACATGTGGCTGAATACGATAACCACCGTTAGCAATCGTTGAAATATATTGTGCTAATTGTAAAGGTGTATATGTGTCATACTGACCAATCGCTAAGTCTAATGTTTTACCACCCATTGTTGGACCTGATGGACCACGCACGCCACTAAATTCATTTGGTAAATCAATGCCTGTTTTCACACCTAGCCCAAATTGTGCAAAATTATTGCGCATTTTGGGGAATGTATCATCCTTTAAACGTAATGGCATACCATAGCTGTAAGGTGTTTTATTAATCAATAGTGCAATTTTAAACATATAGGAGTTAGAAGAACGTTCCAGGGCCATTAAATCGTTCATTGGCACATAGCCGCTCCTGTTAAAAATGGAACTTTTAAAATCCGTACCTGCCAATTTAATCGGTTCATCCCCCATAGAGGTGCCCATTGAGATAACGTCTTGATTGTACCCCGTAAGAACTGTTGCTCCCTTAATAGATGAACCTGCCTCATAAGCTGTCGTAAATGTTCCGTATCCATAATCAACAATTTCACTTTTCCCCGTCTCAGGGTTTTTTTCTATTTTCTTACCAACCATAGATAGGACATCCCCTGTATGAGGGTCCATCATAATTAAAAAGGCACGATCTAATAAATACGATCCAGGAAGAGCTTTTAAATTAAGCAGTTCTTCTTCTACAATCTTCTCAGTTTCAGCCTGTAGCTCACTATCCAGTGATAAAACTAAATCTTTACCTGGCTCACCTTCATAAGTTGTAATAGTATCGACTACCTGCCCTTTTTTATTGGTAATATTTTTGACAACTGTTTTTTGACCTTGGAGTAGTTCTTCATACTGCGCCTCAATATAACTTTCCCCTACTCGATCATTTCGTGAATAATCACGGGCTAAATAATAATTCAGCTTTTCTTTTGGTATCCCTTTTGTTGGGACAGTTGTACGACCAAGAATCGATAGAGAAGATAGTTTTACGCGTTTCCAATCTGTTGTTGTGTTAACTCCTGGTAGTTCCGTTAAACGCTCGGAGACACGTGCAAATTCATCTGCCGAAACATTTTCACTTTTTATAATTTGAGGTGATAAATTATAACCAGATGTCATCTCCCTAAAGATTGCTAATACTTCTAAATCTTTCTCTGACAATTGCAATAGCTCTTCATTGGTAATGCGTTCACGTACTAGTTTATCAACCTCTGCATTGATTTGACTTGTCGTAATATTTTCTTTCGCTCGAATTTTAGCTTCTTCTGCCTTTGTCACTTTTTCGTAGGCCGCGTCATGATTTTTGATAATCCAAAAATCTTGTTTATCACGCAATGTGACACGATTTGTTGGTTGTTCAATTAATTGTGCCAGCTTTTCAGCTATATTTAGCATTTCATCTGTTGTAGTCGTTTGCATTTTCGTATACGTAATCGCATTTTCTGGGTGATTATCTACTAAAATACGACCGTAACGATCATACATTCTACCCCGAGGCACACTCGTATTGACAGGAACTTCTTCTGTACTCTCTAAAAGTCGTACATACTCTTCCCCTTTCACGATTTGCATATACCCCAGTCTAAAAATCAACATTGAAAATACGATAAATATTGCAAAGAAAAGGATATTCATACGAAATGTTAAATTAGAGTGATGTTTTGCTTTAACACTCGCTGCGCGATTTTTCCCTGGTGCTTTGCGCATATGTATTCCCCTCCTTATCTTTTTTCATTTCAATACACGATACTTAGTATACCATTCGTAGGTTTGACAGGAAAGCATGCACTTGACAATTATTACGGAAAACATCATTTATTTGACGGTATCAAAAGTGGAAAGGTTGCCCTATTTGTTCTATCCATTTCTTTTTCATTTTTATCCAACAAAAAAAGGCTATACCTTAGTGATTTCTCACCTTAGCATAGCCATTTACTATTCAATCATTATTTAGCAGCTTGGAATTTAGCTTCTACTACATCCCAGTTTACTACGTTCCAGAAAGCACCAATATAATCTGGACGACGGTTTTGGTAGTTTAAGTAGTATGCATGCTCCCAAACATCAAGGCCTAGAATTGGTTTTTTACCTTCCATTACTGGAGAGTCTTGGTTTGGAGTTGACGTAACAGCAACTGAGTCACCATCCACGATTAACCATGCCCAACCTGAACCGAAGCGAGTTGTAGCAGCTTTTGCAAATTCTTCTTTGAAAGCATCGAAAGAACCGAATTTCGCATCAATTGCTTTTGCAACTTCGCCAACTGGAGTATTAGAACCGCCTGGAGCGATTACTTCCCAGAATAGTGTATGGTTAGCATGTCCGCCACCGTTGTTGCGTACAGCAGTTTGTTTGTCAGCTGGAAGAGCGTCAAGGTTTGCGATTAAGTCGTTAATGTCTTTTTCTGCAAATTCAGTACCTTCTACTGCTGCGTTTAAGTTAGTTACATAAGTATTGTGGTGTTTAGAATGGTGAATTTCCATAGTTTTTGCATCGATATGTGGCTCTAATGCGTCGTAAGCGTAAGTTAATTGTGGTAATTCGTAAGCCATTGTTAAGTTCCTCCCTAAAATAAGAAATATTTAGTACATCAATAGATTATCAAAATTGGTCAAACCATTCAATGAAAAATACTTCATTTAGAAGATTTCAGCCTTTTGACTGAAAAACCAATACGTTAACTATCTTACCCATTAGCTTGATTCATTAAACCCCACTCGTAGACATTAAATCGCGAAGAAAAATACAATAATCATCACAATTTGAATGACAGCCTTTGCAATAGTAGAAGTTAAAAACCCTACTAACGAACCAACACCACTTTTCACAGCCTCACTAAATGTTCGTTTCTCCACAATTAATTCGGCTATGACAGCCCCTAAAAATGGGCCAATTAATATTCCAGCCACAGGAATGACGAATGGGCCAAATAATAATCCAATGGTGCTTCCCCACATTCCTGCGCTAGAGCCACCAAACTTTTTAATGCCAAATGCATTTGCCAATGTATCTGCGCCAAATAACAGCACTACAAATAATATTTCAATAATCCAGAACCACCAGCTTAACTCTGCGAAGGAGAAAAATAAGCCATATAGTAGGAATCCTCCGACTAAAAATAAGACACCTGGAATGATCGGATAGACTAAACCAACAAATGAAATAATAAAGCAGGCTACTACTAAAATCCAGCCAACAACTTCCATAAAATTTCTCTCCTTTTATCGTACGTTGTCTTTCATACGGACAAACAAAGTGAAAAGTTTCACTTTGTTAATGGCGTATACCCAAAATAGAGTCTGCAATATTGACCGCATGGTCACCAATACGTTCCAGGTTACTTACAATGTCCATATAGACAATCCCAGCCGCCCCACTGCATTCATTCGTATTCAGACGTGCAATATGTTTCTGACGAAGTTTATCCTCCATATCGTCAATCAAGCTTTCTAGCTCCGTCACCTCTTGAGCTAAACTTAAGCTAGCTGTATCCAAGGCCTCTATACTTTTACGGACAGCCTCAATGGCTAAACTAAACATGCCAATTAAATCTTGTCGTGCCGATTTACTTAGGGTCACTTCATGATGGTCCTTGTATTGTAAAAGCTCTAAGATATTTTCAAAGTGATCACCAATTCGTTCGAAATCTCGTACATTTGTTAATAGTGTATGATGTCTTACTGAGTCTGCACGAGAAAGGGGCTGCTTAGACACCATCACTAAATAATCGGTAATTTCATTATCTAAATGATTAAGGCCAGCCTCTAATTGTAAAACTGTAGGAATATGTTCGGCTTCCCCTGATTTCATATAGAGAAATGTTTCTTCTAAGCCTCGTAAAGCATGTTCACCCATTCGTAATACTTCCTCTTTAGCTTGACCAAGTGCAATTGCTGGGGAGGAATCAATAAAAGATGGATCTAAATGCTTTGTTGTGACATTGATATGACCATCATGTCCTGGTATCAATTTCGTTACTAATGCTGCCAATCCTGCAATAAATGGAAGTTGAATCATCATATTAAGTACATTGAATGAGCCATGGGCAATTGCAATTTGCATACGAGGCTCTAAATGAAATAATTCGCTGACCCATTGAACATAATGCATAAATGGGGTAAAAAAAATCATGAAAATAATCGTACCGATCACATTGAAGAGTACATGTGCTGCGGCTGCCCGTTTCGCATAAATAGAAGCGCCCAGTGACGCTAATACCGCCGTAATCGTCGTTCCGATGTTTTCTCCAAATAAAATCGGTAAGGCATTGTTCAAACCAATCAAATGCTCAGCATATAAGCCTTGAAGCACACCGACTGTGGCCGTAGAGCTTTGTACAAGCAAGGTAAAAACGGTACCTAAAAATATACCTAAAATGGGTTGATTACTTAAATGAAGCGTGAGCGATGCAAAATCTGCCAGTTGATGTAGTGACTGCATACTTGCACTCATTAGCTCTAGCCCTAAAAATAAGCCACCAAAGCCAAACAAAATTTGACCAATATGTTGGTATGTTGCCCTTTTGAGGAAAAATAAAAAGCCTGCCCCGATTGCTAACAAGGGATAAAAATAGATACCGATATCAATGCCAATAATAAATGCTGTAATGGTTGTACCAATATTTGCTCCCATAATTACGCCGATTGCTTGACGTAACGTTAAAAATCCGGCACTCACTAACCCTACAGTGATGACTGTCGTTGCAGAACTTGACTGAATGCAAATGGTTACAAATATGCCTACTAAGACTCCCATGATCGGGTTAGTTGTAAAGCGATTTAACCATTCACGTAATCGATCATCCGCTGATTTCTGAAGCCCATCACCCATAAATTTAATGGAAAATAAAAAGACTCCTAACCCACCTAAAAACTGAAAGAGTATGCTTTGCCAATCTATTGTCAATTATTTTCGCTCCAATTCCTACGTCTCTACTACTCTAATTCTAATCTTTAATTGATTACAAACAAAAAGTAAAGAAATCCTTTAACTTCTTTACATAATGTTAACATTTTATCATTAAGTGTCCCTTCATTCATGCTTCTTTCATACCCTATGCTCTTTGATCATGTTAATATATTGATTGGAGGAGATATAGTATGAAACACTCACAGCTATTTATCGATAGTCTTATTCATCCTAAAAAACTAGCAGCCTATCGTTTACTACCTATCGGAAAAGTTATTCAATATACTTTTCTGCTCATTACCCTTGTAACCGTATTCTCTTTAGGTAGATTTGCAGCAGGTATGTCTGTTGATACGATTGATATGAATAGTTTAAATGGTTTAACTGAATACATAGATGGCATTAAATGGCTCTTATATCCATTCACATTCTTAATGCTTTTTGTCTTTACAACCATGCTGATTTTTGCCCAAATTGCTCTCTATGCTTTAGCCGGTTTATTTATTTTAAAAGTCATGAAACGTCGTGGTGAATACCGTCATATTTGGCGCACAACAACTTTTGCCATCACGTGGGCAACATTATTGTCGATGCTAGCAGAATATTTACCGATTAACAGTACAATTATCTCTGTTTTTTCTTTATTACTGACTATTGTTCTATTAATTGTGGCCTTTACAAAATATCCTAAACAACCAATATCAAAATAATGTGCATGAATCCCCCCTCTTCTAAATATAGTGTAGAAAAGGAGGGGTTTTTTTGCGGGCATTCATCTTAACAGCTATCATTATTGTCATTGCTTTTGTCGTGAAGGTAGATTTAACTGAGGGATCGATCCCACTTGCAGCTTTACAAACAAAAAGTACTAATAGCCAATGTGTACAGCAACGTGAGCCAAATTATATCACCGTACAAACTATTGAAGGAGATACTATTCATAGTTTATTTGCCTTACACCCTGCAAAAGTTCCCATGACATTCCCAGAACGCTTACAATTATTTTACAACTTAAACCCACACTTACAATTACAGGAATTAATTCCTGGTGGAAATATTAAGCTTCCTCTTACGTTTGAATTCGAAAACAAATGTGGAAAATGAAAAGTTAACGTTTCTTCCTTGTCCTTATTTTCTTACACTGCTAAAATAAATGACAGTGACGGCTGAAAATAGTGGCCCGAAAAGGAGAGAAAGTTAAATGAGTGAAATTTGTCACCGTTCAAATACACGTCCTGTACGTGTCGGTAACTTAACAATTGGTGGTAGTAATGAATTATTCATTCAAAGTATGTGTACAACAAAAACACATGATGTAGAAGCAACAGTGGCAGAAATTCTTCGACTTGAAGAAGCAGGCTGTCAAATAGTTCGTGTTGCAGTTCCAGATGAGCGTGCTGCAGATGCAATTGCCGAAATCAAAAAACGTATCCATATTCCATTAGTAGCTGATATTCATTTTGACTATAGATTAGCATTAAAAGCCATTGAAAATGGTATCGATAAAGTACGTATTAACCCTGGTAATATTGGTCGTAAAGAGAAAGTGGAGGCTGTCGTGAATGCAGCTAAAGCAAAAGGTATCCCCATTCGTATTGGGGTAAATGCTGGTTCATTAGAGCGTCATATTTTAGAAAAATACGGCTATCCTACTGCTGATGGTATGGTTGAATCTGCACTTCACCATATTAAAATTTTAGAAGACTTGGACTTCCACGATATTATTGTATCGATGAAGGCATCTGACGTAAATCTTGCCATTGAAGCCTATGAAAAAGCTGCTAAGGCCTTTAATTATCCGCTACATTTAGGTATTACAGAATCAGGAACACTATTTGCTGGTACTGTAAAATCAGCGGCTGGACTTGGTGCCATCCTATCAAAAGGAATTGGTAACACGTTACGTATTTCACTTTCAGCAGACCCTGTTGAGGAAATCAAAGTAGCACGTGAACTATTAAAATCTTTTGGTCTAGCTTCTAATATGGCAACACTAATCTCTTGTCCAACATGTGGGCGCATTGAGATTGATTTAATTTCCATTGCTAATGAAGTAGAAGAATATATTTCTAAATTGAATGTACCTTTAAAAGTAGCGGTGTTAGGCTGTGCGGTAAACGGTCCTGGTGAAGCACGTGAAGCGGATATCGGTATTGCGGGTGCGCGTGGTGAAGGCTTGTTATTCATGAAAGGGAAAACTGTTCGTAAAGTTCCTGAAGAAACAATGGTTGAAGAGTTGAAAAAAGAAATTGATAAATTAGCGGCAGAGATGGAAGAAAAGCGCGCAGCAGAAGAAGTACAAAAAGCGAATGCCTAAGGAGGTACTAGCATGAAAAAGCCCCGCTTTGGTATTGATATTGATGGGACTGTAACATGTCCAAGTACACTCATACCACATATTAATAAACAATATAACGTAAATATTACGCTTGATGATGTTTGTGAGTATGATTTTTTATCGGCCTTTCCTCACCCTGTAGATCGAAGTGCCTTTAATACATGGTTTAAAGAAAATGAGCCTTATATGTACGAAGTGTCAGAAGTAGCAAAAGATGCAAAAAATATTCTAACTGCCTGGCAAAATACGTTTGAGCTCTATTATATATCGGCACGAGGCGAAAATGTAGCAGACATTACAGTAAATTGGTTTGAAAATCAGGCGATTCCTTATGACCATATCGAACTTTTAGGCAGCCATGATAAGTTAGCGGTTGCTAAAAAGCATCATGTAGATGCTTTCTTTGAGGATAAGCATGATAATGCAGTGATGCTGGCAGAGGAGCTAAAAATACCTGTCGTGTTGTTTGATACGCCCTATAACCGTCTTGCTGTTCCTGACAATGTAGTAAGGGTGTATAACTGGCAAGAAGCCAATCAATTCATCACAAATTATTTCAAATAAAATAAAGGAGAGTCGTGTTCAAATAAAGAACACGACTCTTTTATGTGCCTCCTACGATTGGCATAGTTTTGAGCAACCGCCGTTCAAACAAGCTTGTTTGACGGTAGGTCTGCTTATTTTACTCTATACTTCCAAAATTCCCCGTATCCAACGCTCCACAAAGTTTTCAAAGGTAATCCCATAATTATCGTAGACGGCATGATAAACAAAATAAGTTCCTAAACGATCAAGCATTTCATCATTAATTTTCATCACAAACCGCTCCCTTTCTCCTTGGTTTTTACCAAATTTCCATACTTCTATACTTCCCAAATGACGAACAATCGAGTGGAGGTCGCATCGTTGCAAAACCGTCACAATCTACCGCTTTCATGCCCTTTCTTCGTATTTTTCTTTTCGATAAGATAGTAGTAACAACTTGCTAGACTGGAGGGACTACTTGTGAAATGGATGACAAAATTAGCTTGTATGACTTGCATCTGCGCACTACTGACAGGCTGTGGTGGTCGATTATCAGAAATCAAAGATGCAGCTTCTGGCATCAATACAGCGGCAAACTCCGCGGCTAGTGCAGTTAGTCGAGATGTTCATGCCATACGCGCTATAGACATTAACTATAAAGAAACAACTTTTACGGTTAATGACCTATTTAAAACTATTTTACGTGACATACGCTGGGATTATGACCCTGAAAAAAATGAGCTTCATGTGAGAGGCACTTGGCAACCCCCACTATTTTCTGATCAACAATGGAATGATGAGTTGAAAGAAAAGCTTGCTGAGTCAGGCATTGTATACGTTACATGTAAAATTATTGATGATAAAATTGATAGCTCTCAAACTACAATCACAGTTATTTTTAATAATGAAAATCTCCTACAAAAAAATGGAGAAGAAGCACTTCATCACCTATATGATACCTATTTAATTTCAACACACTAAAAACGTTTCTGCCAAGAAGACTGGCAGAAGCTTTTTTTTATAATAAGTCTTACAATTTTGAAATATTAGGTGCTTTCATTTGAATAAAATAAAACCATCACGTTATAATCAAAGTACAACGTGATGGTTTGGAGGTGTTTGCATTGGGACAGAAAAATTAAAAATTGGCGAGCTTGCTGAAAAAACTGGCATTACAAAACGAACAATCGATTATTATACAAACATAGGCTTATTGGTTGCAGAACGCTCTGCAACAAATTATCGATACTATGATCCCGTCATGATTGAACGACTTCAATTCATTGAACAGCGCAAACAACAAGGGCTTTCACTCGTGGAAATCCAACAGGAATTAAACATCACACCCTATGAAGAAATCGATGTACAAATGCTTCGTTTGAAAATGCAAGATTTAGAGCATGATGTAGCTTCTCTGCTAGAACAAATGAACAAGCAAGATGATAAAAAAATTGAAACCATAAAAAAAAATGTTTCGCCTGAAAGCATTGCATTAATGCAATCCTTACTTTTACTTATTCATAATTAGGAGGTGACGTTCTGTTTTTACAGAACGACTATTTGGATACCATAATAAACTTATCGATTTTTACCATTTTAATAGCTTTAACAGGTTTTTTCGTGGCAACAGAATTTGCCATTGTAAAGGTTCGTTCCTCAAGACTTGATCAGCTTATTGCAGAGGGCCATAAAAAAGCCATTGCTGCCAAGCAAGTGGTCAATCATTTAGATGAATATTTATCTGCCTGTCAATTAGGGATTACAGTAACAGCTCTTGGTATCGGTATGGTTGGTGAAAAAACGTTTGAATTTATGCTGCACCCTCTTTTCGAAATGATCGGTATTTCAGATAAATATATGACCATCTTTACCATTGGTACAGCCTTTGCAATCGCTACATTTTTACATGTCGTTGTCGGTGAATTAGCCCCGAAAACAGCAGCTATTCAAAAAGCAGAAACAATTACCCTTCTTTTCGCAAAGCCAATCATGTTTTTCTACAAAATCATGTACCCATTCATTTGGTTCTTGAACGGCTCTGCACGCGTTTTGATTGGTTTATTCGGTATGAAGCCTGCAAGTGAGCATGAGCTTTCCCATACGGAGGAAGAACTACGACTATTACTGTCTGAAAGCTTTAAAAGTGGTGAAATCAATAAAACAGAGCTTAAATATGTAAATAACGTCTTTGAGTTTGACGAACGTATTGCTCGTGAAATCATGGTTCCTCGAACAGAAATTGTTGGGATTGAACGAAATGACTCGTTTACAACTATCATCCATCATTTTGCCGCTGAAAAATATACACGTTACCCTATTTATGAGGGCGACCGTGACAATATTTTAGGGTTTATCAATGCCAAGGAATTGTTTACGCACGGTTTACTTGAACAGCTTACAGATGAGACATTAGTCATCGAAGATTTTATTAATCCAGTTATTCGAGTGATTGAAACAATCCCTATTCAAGAATTACTTGTACGAATGCAAAAAGAACGTATTCATATGGCTATTTTAATGGATGAATATGGTGGGACATCTGGTCTGGTAACTGTTGAAGATATTTTAGAAGAGATTGTTGGTGAAATTCGAGATGAATTTGACGATGATGAAATTGCAGATATTCGAAAAATCACAGAAAACCATTATATATTAAATGCTAAAATGCTTGTTGAAGATGTTGAAAATCTACTAAATATAACATTAGAATCTGAGGAAGTTGAAACTTTAGGTGGCTGGTTCTTATCTGTGAATAATGGCATAAAAGCATCTACTAATATTGAGCTTGCCTCTTATATCTTCAGTATCTATGAACAACAAGGACATCAGATACATTATATCGAGGTTCGACCTCTACGAATTAGTGCACCGACACCTGTCATTACAAAGGCACAGCTATAGCCCTATTATCTTAAAACCATATTTTCTCCATTCCATTATTAGCCATTTCAAGCTATAATGAATATAGGAATATGATTCTAGTTTCAGGGGGCTATACACATGACATTGTTTAAACTATATCATTCAGATGGTATACACATTATTACAGACGTAAAAAAACATAAAACAAATATTGAATTAAAAACAATTACAGGTGAAGTATTATATATTATCGTCGTAACAGATGAAAACTACACAGTGTACGACGATCGTTTTGCAGGTGCCTCTAAGCAGTTAAATTCTGTAGAAGCATTTGATATTGATGGCAGTTTCCGTAGCCTAGATTTCGATAATATGCGCGCTTTATTTAAAGAAGCCTTTACAAAGCTATTACAACAAATCGCTGAGTGCGTCCAAAGTAAAGACGAGCTAGTTGATATTGACACACTCCGCCATAAAGTAAGTGCACAAATAAAAGGCATCCATTTTCGTGTCATTTCTGATACGAAAAAATATGAAATTTAACCTCTCACAGACTGTTTATTTTGGACAGTCTGTTTTCTTTTCCCGTTCCTCTCTAGTGGAAACAAAAACACGCTTCTTGACTTTCATGTATAATGGGACATAACAATCTGAAAAAAGGGGTGTTTAGAATGAATCGTGAACAATTAATCACACTCATTTCAGAAAAACTGAAATTAATCCGTACTGAAAGAGCTTTTACTCAGGATCAAATGAGTGACTTACTTGGACTATCCAAAAAAACACTTGTCCAAATTGAAAAGGGGCGTATACAGGCTGGATGGACAACTACTGTTGCCGTATGTACTTTGTTTCGTGACAGTACGATTTTGCAGCATGAACTAGGTGGAGATCCATTAGAGGTAGTGGATTTAATCGCGAATAATGGAACATTACAGCCTAAAGATAAAACAATGGGTGGATACATATGGTGGAAAAATATACATGAGCAAGGAGGGTTTCGACTACAACAAAATATCATTAGCCTTCATTTCCGCATTTTAGACAACAATAATTTTCGTTTAATCTCAACATTTGATGAACAAGTAGCAAAACAAGCATGGGAAAAGCTACAGATGTAACTCTACCGCCATCTACTAGACTCTAGCATAACAGTAGAAGCAGCATTCTTGCTTCTGCTGTTAGTTGTTTGTTTGCCCTCCTCCCCCTCTCACACCCATACACTATAGACAAATATATAAAGCAAAGAAATGACTTGCCATATGATAGAGAGAATGAATTCTGTGAAATTTCTATGAAGGATAGATAGTTGAAGCTAGGAAGGTCGAAATTTGCAGAAATATTTCCTATACTTAATAGTAACCGCTGTGATATTGAAAGGATGGCATACATGAATAGAATTCTAGCAATAAGTGATATACACGGAGAATTAGCGCTTTTTGAAGAATTATTATTAAAAGCAAGCTATAATCCAGAAGAAGATCAACTTTTTTTACTGGGTGATTACATCGACAGAGGCCCTGCTTCTAGCGGCGTGTTAAATTTAGTGAGTGAATTACAAGAAAAAGGAGCACGAGTTCTCCTTGGCAACCACGAGGCGATCATGCTTAATGCATGTCGTTCAAGTCTTGCTAAACCATGGAACCATTGGGTAGGACTTTGTGGTGGAGATGCAACATTGGCAAGCTATGGTTACCAGCTAAGCGATTTTGAGGATGCCATTGCTACCCAAACATTGCCTAACTTTATCAAAACGCTGCCAAAGCTAGAGGAACATTTACAATTAATTGAAAACTTCGAAACATACATTGAATTAGAGGATGCTATATTTGTACATGGCGGAGTTGTACCAGGCGTTGCGATGGCAGAAACAGACCCCATGCAATTACTGTGGATTCGAGAAGAATTTCATGCAGGCTATGAAGGAGATAAAACCGTTATCTTTGGACATACACCTACGTATAGGCTTCACCAAAATCCAACAGATTACAGTGTCTACTTTGGTGAAAACAATATTATCGGTATTGATGGTGGTGCTGTATTTGGTGGCCAATTACACGTATTTGAATGGCCCAGTCGTCAAATAATATCGGTCGAACATAAAAAACCAACAAGTGACGATTAACTTGTTGGTTTTTCCATTAATATAACTTGAAGATAACACCTACTAAAGAGTACACAATAACTGTTGTGAATAATATGGTCATATGGAACAGTGAGAAAACAAACATTTTGGTTGCCCACTTCACTTGATCTTTATTACTATGATAGCCATATATACTCATTACTAGCCATGCAATACTTAATAGTAATGCAACGAGCATAATTCCCACACTTAGGGAACCAAATAAAAAGCTTGATAGAATTAATAAAATTAGATAGAAATTTGTTTGATAATACGTACGGCGCATACCTTTAACAACAGGAAGCATCGGCACGCTTGCTGCTTCATAATCTACACGTTTGCGAATTGCAATGGCATAAAAATGCGGCATTTGCCAAATAACCATAACAAAAAATAAACCTAGTATTGCAGGGTGTGTAATATCTGTCGATACGGCAGACCAGCCAATTAATGGCGGGACAGCACCACTTATACTACCAATTTCTGTATTATAAATCGTACGACGTTTTGTCCACATTGTATAAGGGACTACATATAAAAATACTCCGAGCAAACCAAATGCCGCTGCTAATGGTGACGCAAGCGCCAATACAGCTAAGCCGATGATTAACATAACTATCGCTAATGATAGAGTCGATTTTGCTGACATTTCCCCAGTGACGGTCGGTCTGCTTTGCGTACGAGGCATGATTGCATCGATATCACGGTCATACACATTATTAAAGGCCCCTGCTGCTCCAATGACAAGGGCAGAACCAACTGTCGAAAAAATCATTTCTGGTATATTGTCTATGAACGTCATTTTATTTTTGTACATCCCTAGCGTTAAACCAGCCCACATTGGTATTAAATTGGATTTGATAATTCCTGTTTTGACTGTTTGCGCTAAAATAGTAGAGCGGGACGATTTCCCTCGTGGTTTTGCGGAGGATTGCGGTTTCTGCTCCGAGTTCAGATTTTGTTCCATTTATCTTAATTCCTTTTCTCCATAATTTCGACACGCCACAATCGATAGAAAGCGACAAAATTTGCATCTAGCACATCAAATTATTATTTTACCCCTTTTAGATCTGTTCTGTCTCTAAGTTCACATAAAGTACATGTTTTTATCTAGTAAAGCACGCTCATTCACAACATCTTCTATGATACCACCGACTGGCATGAATTTGAACCTTCTTGCTCGATTCTTATCATTACTATTCAGGAAAAGAAAAAAGCCGAGGCAGAATTTTGCCCCGGTTTCTATTATTGAAGATCTCCTTGAAGTTGCTGGGCCAAAAACGCCACTAGATCACGCATATTATCAGGTGTTACTCCATGCCCATCTGGATATTGCTTAAATGTCACAGTTGCACCAAATTGTTCGAAAACCTCTTTACTTTCCATTCCCCATTGTGACGGAATAACATAATCATAATCGCCATGGGAAATAAAGGCTTGTAAATGTTCAACGGAGCGAATAGAATATTCCTCTGTTACAAATTTAGGTGTATAGCCACTTAATGCGACAATGCCTGTCACTAAATTTCCCATCACAAAGGCTAATGATTGTGCTAGCACAGCCCCCTGACTAAAGCCTAATAAAAATACTTTATGAGGATCCACTTGATATTCATCAATTGCCTCTAATATAAATCGTTGCAATGCCACTAATACTTTATCAAAGATGGCACGATCTGGTTGTCCTACCTCTTGAATAGTGAAAAAAGCATACCCTGGTTTTTGTGTAATGGGTCCACGCAAACTAAATATATGACATTGTTCTTGAAAGTCCTGTACTAATTGTGGTAAATCCTCTTCATTACTCCCCATCCCATGCAATAAAAAAATAGCTGGGTATTTTTTTGTAGTATCCATATTTGTAGGTGGTGTATGCTTAAAAGTAAATGGTGTATTCATATCTTCAAATTCCCTTCACAGTAAATCTTTGTAACAATGAAGCTACAGTAATTTTGTTTTATTGATTAATCCATCTGTATGGTAGGCAATATATCCATTGACAACACGAATGGTCTCTAGTGGATTTGCGTCAAAAAGTACTTGGGATTGCTCAGGTGTGGACACAAGAACCGTTAATAAATCCATACGCATAGAATGACCAGCAGAGCTATATGCATAGTCGTAGATAATTGCTTCCTCTGTCAGGCCCTCTGTCTCATATTGTTGATGGAACAATTCCTTTACAGTATCCATTTGCTCTGCAACTTGTTGTCGGATACGCATCTGATGCATCAATAATTCCTCTTCTAAAGTTGAGGGCTTCAACCACTTTTTAGCCTCTAGCATGTTCAGAAATTCTTGCTCCCATGCCTGTTCATTCTCAGTAAAGTAGAGCATATTGATCATTAGCATGTCCCAAAAATCAACGGCCGTAGCTGCTGAATTTCGTTGCATTGCAATAGTTTCTTTAAAGTGTTCTTCTACCTTTGTAATATTCATATGTCGAACTAAATGATTACATACGTTTTCAATAAACTTATTTGCCACTTCTTGCGCCATAAAAAATCCGTCCTTTATACTACAAATCATTTTTTCCTATCTTATCATACCATGATTGTGAAATATGGCAACGAAGCCCTCTCTATAGTCATTTTCACAAAAGGATGTCTCCATTTGTATAGGAAGACATCCTCAATGAACTACGAGAAAACATAGCTATCCATAGTATTCATAGTGTTTTGAATGGCAGCTTTCAATGATTGTTGACGTTCACCACAGGAAGCCAATGCCTCCTCCAAAGCGATTGCAGCATTCGCCATAAACGGTGCCATTTGCAAATCCTTGGCCAATTGAATAAGAACTAATGCCTTATTCCATTTCCAACGAGGGTTTGTTGGATCTAAATTGATCGCCTGTTCCAAATAACCAAGTGCATCAAAAGGCATCCATCCAAAGCGGTGCATCGTCTGGCCAGTTATCCCCCAATATACGGCCTTATTTGGATTTTCTTTAACGGCTTGTTGAAAGCAATGTACACTTTCATTGTATTGATGAGCAAATAAAAACAACTCTCCTTGCGTAAAGAAGGATTGAGCTTTTTCATTAGCTGTTCCTGTCTTTGCCACTTCTTCTAATTGCTTAATATTGTCTGCAAATGCTTCTTCAACTTTGATTGATCGTATTTCTACAACCTTATCGGATTCTGGATAGCTTTCGTCCGCACGTTCTACATGCTGCATTTCTTCATAAAGAGTTGGCTTTGGATAATGAGCGAAATCATACTCTTCTAATAAAGCTATATATTTCTGCGCGTATGCTTTTTCCTTTTCATTTGTCACCATTTTTGCCGCCTCATAACATTTCATTAGTTCGCCATTGTAAAAATAATCATCCATTGACATTAAAAATCCCCTCCAGTGTATAACTATTCAGTATTTTTAGTATACACTACAACATAAAAAGAGACTGATCAAAATTTTGATACAGTCTCTTTTAGTGCTATTTTTTTAACACTACCGTGTTTAAGAAGTTGCGTAAGTCCTCTTCTTTAAGTGCCCCTACAAAACGGTTCACTTCTTTTCCATCTTCAAAACGGATAAACGTTGGTGTTGCTTCAATATGATATTTATCCCATAGATCTTCATATTCATAGACGTTCAATTGAGCAATGTCGACACCCAGTTCATCTGCAATTGGCATTAACTCAGGAGTAAATGCTTGACAGTGTACACAAATCGGGCTGAAGAAATAGGCATTGACAGGTTCACCTGCTTTAATTTTTGCCTCTAATTCGTCTGGTAACATAATGTTTTGATAGTTTTTGTCATCTAATTGATCAATTGTTTCTTGTTTAAGCTTTTTATCGCCATAAGGGTTGTTTGCGCTTTCTAGTTTACTTTTGTTTGAGACATTGGTAAGTACAATGATTGCTGCAAATAATACAACAATAACAGAACCAATAATTAATAATTTTTTCACTAGAATAGTGACCTCCTTTTTTACACTAAAATCCTAATTTTAGTGTATCCGGATTGATTATAAAGTGTTTTGAAAACCTAGTAAACTAATTCGCCTTTAAAAAAAGAAATTTCACATTTATAACATAATTTTAAGTATATTTGGGAACATACATATTGAGAGCTCATGCAAAATTTGAATGTGGGGTGATTATATGAAAAATTCGTTTCAGCATGTATTTCAAATTTACACGAAGGATATCCGGAATATTGTCACAAACTGGGTCGTAGCTGTCATTGTAGGCGGATTGATTTTTCTTCCTTCACTCTATGCCTGGCTAAATATCTATGCCTCTATGGACCCATATGCCCACACATCCAATATGAAAATCGCGATTGTTAACGAGGATACAGGAACCACCGTTCGAAATGAAGCGATTAATGTTGGCAATGAAGTCATCGAGAATTTAAAAACCAATGAAAGCTTTACTTGGGAGCTTGATAACGAAAAGCAAGCTATGGAGCATTTGAAAAATGGAGATTATTTTGCCATGATTGTTATTCCTAGTGACTTTTCACAAAAGCTCACCTCCATTCTAACAGATCAACCGACAAAAGCTCATATTGATTATTATGTAAATGAAAAAAAGAATCCAATTGCTCCCAAAATTACAAGTAAAGGAGCAAGTGTCCTCACCCAGCAGGTATCTAGTGAATTTGTATCGACGGTGAATGGTACGTTATTCTCCATTTTTAATACCATTGGTCTCGAAATGGAACGTGACATTCCTGACTTTCGAAAATTTGAAAACTATGTCTTTACCATAGAGCAGCATTTACCTGATATCAATTCATTTTTAGGTCAGGCTTCCCTTGAAGGGAAGGAGGCCGATCAATTACTCAATCGTGCGCTTACACAAATTCCACAAGTGGAACAATTAACAACGAATGGTTTAACTACCATTCAAAAAGGTCTAAATCTTGTGAACGAAGCAGATGCTCTGTTTAATGAACTATCTCCTCTTATCAAAAAGGATGTACAAACTGTTCAAAATATTGCACAGCACTTCACAGATATGATAAACAAGCTCAATAGTATTGATCTTGATTCAAGCTCTATCGCCCAAACAAAAGAAGCACTAAAAAATCAATTGTCGACGTCCAAAGAAAATATAGCACATAGTATCCAAACACTTGAGGCACTGCAGAAGTTGATTCAAGCAGATACTTTAACCCGAAATCAGTTACAGGATTCCTTAGACAATATCATCACATCCTTACAGCAAAGTAATGCCCAAGATAATCAGCAAATTATAAAGCAACTTACTGGCATCCGTGATGCCTTGCAAAATAATCCGAGCTTTACCGATTCAACTTTAAACGCCTTAAAAGATCTGCAACAACTAAACACTTTACATGCAGATATCCTTACAAAAATTGAACAATTACAGCCAATTGATAAAGAAGTTATTCAACAAGACATTATAGCGATTCAGAAGATGGCACAAAATGCCACGGCTAATTTGCAAAAGTTTTTGGTCTACTATAACGATCATCTGGAGCCACAAATCCGCTCAACATTGTCTAGTGCTAAAAGTACATTATCAAGCGCATCTTCCATGTTGACGGATGTAAAACAATTCATACCCCAGGCAACTGATAAATTGACACAAGCAAAAAATACGTTAGGAACGGCTAATAATGCGCTACAAAAAATTCAAGGAGAGTTCCCTACGCTGAGTACAAAAATCAAAGACTTAGCCACTAAACTTCGAACTTTAGAAAATGAAGCTGATATTTCTGAGATTGTGCAATTATTAAAGAATGATGTCAATGCCGAGCGTGATTTCTTTGAAGAGCCCATTAAACTAAAGGAACATCGAATATTCCCTATTGCAAACTACGGAACAGCGATGACACCATTTTACACAGTGCTGTCCATCTGGGTCGGTTGTTTATTATTAATTTCACTATTATCCGTAAATCTTCATGAGAACTCACCTTATAGTATTCGTGAAATTTATTTTGGTCGCTTACTAACATTTGCAACTTTTTCTATTATTCAGACCCTTATTATTACAATTGGTGATACTTTTTTAGTTGACGGCTCTATTCAGGCACCCACTTATTTTATCTTGTTTGGACTTTTGATTAGCGTAGTATTTGTAACAGTTGTGTATACATTAGTCTCAGTCTTTGGAAATGTTGGAAAGGCTTTAGCGATTGTCATGCTTGTTTTACAAATTGCGGGCTCTGGTGGAACATATCCTGTTGAATTACTGCCAAGGTTCTTCCAAATTATTAACCCATTTTTACCTTTTACGTATGCAATTGAAATGATGCGTGAGGCTGTGGGAGGCATTATTTGGTCAACGGTATGGATAGATCTCCTTTTCTTAGTTGGTTTCTGGATTGTCTTTATCCTATTCGGCTTTTTCTTAAAAAAGTTACTGAGCGAAAAAATAGAACATTTTATGAACAAAACACGCGGGCTAGATATATTTCATTGAGCTTCAACTAGGCTTCATGTAAATGTTTATGAGAACGATGTTATAATGGAAGTATTGTAAACATGTAGGAGGCGCTATCGTTGAAGAAAAGGGTTTCTATTTTTATTGTTTTGGCGTTAATGTTATTAAGTGCTTGTGGAGAAAATACGAAAAATGTTGAAAATGAACATGTAGCTACAGAGGGGGAAGCGTCCCACGAAGGGGATAGTCATGCTTCAGGTGATATTCAGGAAGAAACAGCTTCAGCAAACGTTCTTCCATCGTTTTTAGAGGATAAACAAGAAAATATTCGCTTAGTGTATCAAGTCGCTGGACAATCTACAGAAATTCTTGAATGGATGCCATGTTATTGTGGATGTGGTGAATCTTCTGGCCACAAAAGTAATTTAAACTGCTTTATTCAGGAAAAACGTGAGGATGGATCCATCGTCTGGGATGATCATGGCACTCGTTGTTTAGTCTGTTTAGAAATTGCTGTACAGTCAGCTAAAATGCATCAGGATGGCAAGAGTCTAAAAGAAATTCGCCAGTTTATTGATGAGACTTATAAAGAAGGCTATGCAAAACCAACACCAACTGATATGCCAGCATAAAAAAGCAACGTCCATCGAGAAATTCACTCTCGATGGATTTTGTCATTTTTTCTTTCTTTTTTATTTCCGATATTCGGTAAATCACTGTCGATTTCAATATACGCTTCGAGCATAGTTGCTCTTCTTAAGCTATTTGCCATATTTTCTTTCAATTCATGGCAGCAAAAGTAAGCATCCATCGCCTGCATGGACAATTTGTAAGGAAGATAAATGAAAAATCTATAGCAGCTTCGAGTTTTCGCACTAAATAATCTTTGGGAACTCTTTGATCCACCGTTAACAGTTCTAATTGTTCACATTCATTGATTGGATTATTCGTCATTATGGGTGATTGGAACGAAGGGCGGCGACTCCTGCTGGAAAGTCTAAAACCTGGACTGAGCGGATGTTTTCTGTGCAAAAGCAAAGCGGTAGTGGAAATCAACGGCTTTACTTCATTTTTTAAAAAAAGACTGTAGGCAAACTCAAAATTCAATGAGTTTGACTATAGTCTGACGCAAAGTCGCTTAACCTCGCTTTTATTGTTTCACTTGATTTTTCTTTCTTTTCCGAAGGCTGACATATAAAATCACTGCAATGATCATTATTAATCCTACAAATTCTGCAATTAGGATAAATGAAATTTCTCCTTTTTTATCCGTTTTTACATCATTTTTATTAACGTTTTGATTTACTGCTACGACAAACTGTCCTTCTTTTGTTTCAATCGCTGCACCTGCTTGCGAATCAGTCTCTTTCAGGTGTGCAAAAAAGTCCCCTTTTACAGAAGCATTCTCTAACGTTTGAATCCACAATAACGGCCGCTTTTTCTGCCAGAAGTTCCTAGTCATATAAGCATATTGTCCAATTGCCTCAGGTAAAAAGCCTTGTTGGATTAACTGCTCCGATGAATGTGGAATATGGGTACCATTTTTGGAAAGCCATTTGAGCTGCTTCATGTCCCCCATGAAAATGACCGCATGCTTTTGTAAATCTTCTTCTGTGACGTCTTTGTCATTCATAAGCGTGATGTTAGCCATTTTACCATTCATCATTAATGCTTTATACATTGATACCATCGTGACATCATCCATGCTTTCATTATCAGGAACCACCATTAATGTATGATCATGAAAGGAATTCGGAAAATCACGTAGAGTAAAGGTCGGTTCAGCTACATCTTTAGTAATAGATAAAGTACTATCACTATCTATATATAACCAATAACGTTCATTCGTCGTTTCACATGGATCCTCTAATTGAAAGCCTGTTACTTCGAACTGAATATCTGTCATGGATTGTTGATTAAGAACATTGGTTTGAATAGGTAGTAAAGCTTCATACATATCTGTAGTAGTTTGCTTTATCTTTCGTACATCTACCGAGTGTGGGACATTATTAATATAAGCAATCAATTCAAGTTTCCGATCGTCATCTTCATAATGGTCCGGTATACTGGCTGATTTCTTTAATATTAATCGCATGACCGCTTCTTTATTAGCCTCTAATTGTGGCAAGGAAACATAATAACGCGGGGTCATCGTTAATTGACTAGACAATGTTTGGCTTTCAAAGCCAAACTGCTTAAAGGAAATCGTTGTATCTGAAGTGCTGTCTATTTTCGGTAAATCTTTAATAGCTAATGTATTTCCGATTAATTGCTCGGATAATCTAGACTCTGTTAAAAAGGATAATCGTTCCTCAATCGCTTTAGCACTATTAGAAGTCACAGCCAAAATAGGGAGCCGGCGATTGGAATCTGTATTTAGTAATTCCTGTATAGATAATGTCATGGTGTCGTCACTAACATTGATTTTAGCTAATACATTTTTAATTAAGCTTGTACTAAATTCCTGTTGTGAGCCTACGATAACAATAGGACCAGACACTTGATTGACCGCATCTTCCCGTTGTATCTGTACATTCGTATCACCATGCTCCGATAAATAAGCAGCGAGCTGGTATCCACTATTTAAAGTCGCTCCAGAAGCTTTCTTTGGTAAAATAACTGTTGTTTCATATCCCTCATAGCCCAAAAATGCAGTTGGATAATTAGCTAAGGTCCATGCAGGGTTCTCCTCGCTAAAGGCGGAAATGGAAGATAGGATATCGATACGTAACCAATTACCTGCATTACCAGGTGGCACACAAATACCTTCTTTTAAAATCCCATAAAAACTTGCAGTAATCTTGTGAGTCCCTTTTAATAAAGCCTCTTTCGGAAGATTTACCACAATGTTTTGCTTGAGCGAATCGGCTTTTAATGGCACCGATATAATCGCTACATCATCCACTTTTACGGTAAAGGAGGATGGTGCTATAAGTAGCTCTGAATGTTGAATTTGAAAGGTTACCTGCTGGCCATTTTGTTTCACATCATCTACTAGATTATAATAAAAATCTCTCGACGAAGAAGGTCCCTGTAATTCAATGGGCTGTGATAATAATGGCTTGTTTTGCTTCTGATTACCTTCTATTGCCATTGTATTATCATCTACGGTAATGGTAGCCGCAACAGCGTCGTTTGTAAAACATAAAAAGCCTATAAAAGTAAGTAGATAGAAAAATTTGGCTCTCATTATTCCGCTCCTTTATCTGTTTGCTTTGAAAATCGTTCAGTTTTATACCATTGCACTTCTTGTCCGGTAAACATGCGCTTTATTTCTAAAAATAATGACCATACGACTAATACGATCCACATTTGAGAATAAGTAAAATACATAAGAATGACATATAAAAAATTCTTTTTATTCATTTCAGTTTTTTCAATACTTAAAGTAATCATTACTTCTCCTAGAAATAGTAAAAAGGCTAGTACCCATAAAACAAGAGCAATATCACCTACGGTTAAACCAATGTCATAAAATAAATTAATAACAAATAAAGCATTGGATAAAATAACGCCAAAGAAAAATAAGAAATATGTGAAGAAGAAGTAAAATAAATCAAATATAATACTTTTTCTTTTTAAGGTGAAAAATTGGCTTAAAAATTTCAGAACCACATATTGATTGCCCCTTGCCCACCTTGTTCGTTGTTTCCACCAAACTTTTAATGTCTCTGGCTCCTGCTCCCAAGTAATAGCTTTTGGGAAAAATCGAATATGATAGCCTAAATTATAGACACGGATGGTCAGCTCAGTGTCCTCTGCTAATGCTTTGACATCCCATCCACCTAACTGCTCTAAAACTGTACGGCGGATTGCAAAATTAGTACCAGGAATGGTCGCTACTTTAAACCACTTCCAACGACCTCCCTGAGCCATCCACTGGAAGCAAATCGTCTCTATATTAATAAACCTTGTCAACCATGTTTCAGCCGCATTGATGACACGAAACTTCCCTACAGTTGCAGCAGCTTTAGGGTCATTCATGAGACCCATTACTAAATACCAAACTGCCATGCGTTCAGGTGTATTATCGGCATCATAGACCACTACAATGTCTCCTGTCGAATCCGCTAACGCAGAATTTAATGCCGAGGATTTACCCTTCCCTTTGTTCGGCTCCACGGTTTCAATGACTCGCATAAATGGAAACTTTTCAGCATACTGCAAGGCAATATTTCCAGTTTCATCAGAGGAATTATCATTAATAACAATCACCTCTAATTTATCTTTTGGATAATACAAACGAGACATAGCCCGTAAAGTTTGCTCAATTACGAGTGCTTCATTATGAGCAGGAATAAAAACACTGACAGAGGGTACATCGGTCATTTTTTTAGACCATTCATCGATCGGTTTTTCAAATAAACGAAAATGTAAATAGCCTCCCTCCATTAAAAACATATGGTAGAGCAGCATAATCCAAATGAGGAAAAGTGAAATAAAAAATAAAAGATTAGCCAGTTGTCTTCCTCTCCTCAAATAATCTCTTACGCAATGTGATTCGTAAACGTAAGGTGCTTATAAAAAATAATGTAACAAACAAAGAAACAATAAGGACAAGTACCCATAAAATTAATTCGAATGGCCGTTCATCGAATACAATTTTTAAAAGCTCTGTTTTAGAAAAAGTTAGGTCAATGGTCTGTTCACCATCTTTATGTTGGACGATTGTAACATTCTCTGACTTTACTTGTTGGTTTGTTTGTCGGAAATTCATGAGTTCTAGCTGAGGATGCCCTTTTAGCACATCAACGAGTTCTTGAACATAGGATGCATTTACATAAGCAGGGTATTGAATGCCAATTATTGAACTGGGAACCTGTAATAAATAATCTATTTTTTGTTTCACAGTATACAAAGGATTGATGTCTGTATCAGAAATGGTTCCCACCGTCATTGGATAAATGGTCCGGTTGTCCATTTGTTTAATATAGAAGGATTGACCTTCTTCCTCGATACTTCCTTTAAATAGGCTACTCTCTTCACGGCTTATCGCCGGATAAATTTTCCGGAGTGCTAAATATTCAAGACTTTTTTCAGGTGATGTAGAGGAAGAAAGGATAAAAGGATAACCTTCAATTTGTAGCTTTTGTAAATAACTTAATAATTTTTTATTATCATGTAAATAATATATATTTTTTTCAAATTTATCCAATAATATAGGTGTTACCTCAAGAGCAATAGGCACACTATTTCTAGTGAATTCCTTTACTACCTTTTCTAACTTTTTCACATCTGTTTTCATATTAATATCTGATAGTACAATAAAAGCAGGATGTGACTGAGGCTTGGGTAATTGCAGCAAGTCACCCATAACACTAGGCCATTGATATTGTAAAGTCCCTCTATTGACAAAATCTCCGATATAAGCCCAATTGTTCTTTTTAACGATGAAAGGATACGATTCATTCATGGAAGAAGCCCTATTCATGACTTCGAAATCAGCAGATGGTAGGACACTTTTCCATTTCACAGGATTGTCTAAACTCTCTCCCCCAATTGTTCGTAGCTCCACTATTTGACCTTGCTGCCATTTAGCAAAGGGACTGAATTGAAGAGCATTCTCACCAATTAGAATCGCAGAACCCTGAAAACGATTCACCGCTGCTAGAGCCTTTCCAGGAATAGCTGTTGGATAAGCATTTAAAATAACCAGGCGTTTATATCGTTGTAGCATCTGTTCATCTATTTCTTCAATCGCTAAAACATCCACGGACGTATATACTTGAAGCATTTCTTGCAATGCCATTACATCAAGATTTGGTTGTTGAGTACTTGTAACAAAGATTAATGCTATATCTTTGTCATCTTGGACAGCAAATACAGTCTCACTTGATATGAAAGTATAAAAACAAAGCATTCCAATGGCGAACCATAAGTTGTATTTAGAGCGCACTTGTTTTCATCTCTCTTTCTAATTCTGTTAAAAAATCATCAAATGTTGCTTCCATCAATGGACGATAGGTAATAAAGCTTGTTTTATAATTAAGTGTTACCCATTTGCCATTGACCAATTGATGGTTTTTTAATGCTTGATCTAGTTTGTCATAAATAACTTCCATATGCTGTTCTGTTGTATCGATTAATAGCAAACCTATATGGTTTTCACGAAAACGAAACTTTTTATCAGTTTGTCTGACCGTTTGTTGAATTCGTTGTGAAAGCTGTTGCCATAAATGCTGTACCTCTTTCGCACCATACAGCTTTTGGAATTTATCATAATTTTCAAGCTTTAAAATCATAAAGACAAACGTATGTTTATGTCGGTCTGACCTACGCATTTCTTCATTGACACTTATACGCATTCTCGTTTCATTATCAAATCCTGTTTCCACATCAATGGCTACATAATTTCTAACATCGTCTTGCAGTTTTTTTAAATAGTTTCTCTGTTCTCTCATTAATTCATGCACCTTACCAGCACAAAGAATGAGGATCAATAGCAGAATCCCATAAGCGAAAAACATTTGCATGGAAAAAGTAGTGTTTAGAAAAATGACGGCTCCTGCTATTCCTGTATATAGTAATGTAGAGCCCGTTATAAAAATAAAGATAAGGCTACTAACAAGCCCAAATACAGTCCCCCTCCAAAGGGTAAGTACAATGAGAATCATTAAAAAAATATATAATAATATGCCTTCAGCATCCTGACGGAGTAAAAAATAAGCTGGTATTTGTAACAATAAAATGAGTATCGTTCCATAAAGCAAAATAGCTCTATTTCTATTCATTGTGGTACGCATTTTTTACCTCCCTTTCTGCTAATAGTGGTAGCAAATTATCAAAACTATGCGTTAACTTTGTATTTTTATCGACATAACCTGATGAAGGATCTTTTAGTGCTATCATCTTCTCCATGAACTGCTGAGCTAATTGCTTTTCATTTAACGCCAGCATATATCTTGCTGCCATGGCATAAACAGCGGGCGATTCAAAGGTAACGGTCGGTTGATTTGTTTGAGCACTATAACGACCATAGAGTCTGCCATCTCTTTTCAAAAGCTTTAACAGCCAGTTTTTAAATGGAATTGTGTCCCCATCCATCGAAGCAAGATGATAGGCTGTATATAATTGATCAATCATATGCAATTCCTCGTCGAACACATAACTTTTGGAGGAAAGGTCAAAATATTTTGGGAAAAATCCTGCCTCAGCTATAGGAGCATTTTGTAAAATATCTAACTGATATTGAACTTGTTGTGGAGATAATAGGTCATGCTGTTCCATCTTCTGAAAAGCAGAAGGCATAATATAGCTTATGGTTAAAGTAGTTGCTTTATCATGACTGCTGACATCCACAAAATCGACAAACAGCTCTTGATTCATCCCATACTGAACCAAATTTTCTCCAATTTTTTTACCCAATTGTTCATAATCTGAATCATGCCACTTCTCACTTGCATCTAGTAACACTCGAATAATACGTAGATCATCGATTAGTGCATTCACAGAAGCTTTTTTAGTATCTTCTAATCGCCATACAATAAAGTCATTTGACAAAAAATACAATTTCAATACATCAACCTGTTCATCAAAACGTGCATGATCACCTTTTTCTACTAGATAAGCAAGCCATAGCCCAACCGATTCAGATAAAAATACATCCTTTTGGTTAGCTAAATCTGTGCGTAACAATCCTTTTTCATTCATTAAATCTTCAATGACAAATTGTTCCGTCTGCGAAATTGCGGGTTCTTTTTGTAATGCTACCTCATTTCCATTACAGCTTATTAAAAGAAAAACAACACTAGTTATTAAAAAAAACCATTTTAAAATTTTTATCATTGTCATCTTCCTCATTAAGAGTTATTTTTCTATAATGAAACCAGATTTTATCATGTAGTATACTACAATTAGAATGGCTAAGATTTTATATGAGTAGAATCATACTTTAAATATACTCTAAAAAAAAAATGCCCAAACGAGGTCTATAGACCCATCAGGCATTACACAATTATTCTATAAAAACTATATTTTTTTAATTTCCTTTTTAAAGCAAGATTGTAAATTGTCATTCCTATTATTTTTGATACAGACCAATGGGTACAACTTATTGGTATCACTTCACAAGCTGTAAGATTGTTTTAAAATGTTCATGGTCTGCTCGTTGCAAAAGTTCATATAAAATCATTTCCATACTCGTTGGATAAATACCTAGGGCACTCATTTTAGCTAATCCGACTTCCTTATTGGCCTTTGTTCGTGAAGAAACAGCATCTACCACTACTTCAACTTCAAATCCTTGTTCTTTCAGTTGTCTAGCTGTTTGGTATACGCAAATATGCGTTTCAATGCCCGTAACAATAAATTGAGAACGTCCACTTTCCTTTATTGCTTTCACAAATTCGTCTTCTTCCCATGCACTAAAAGCCATCTTAGCAATAGCTTGTCCTTGTAAATGTTGTGCTATATCGAGTGCCGTACCGCCTAAACGACTTGGGTTTTGTTCTAGCCATAAAACAGGGACTTTCAGTGCTTCCATTGCTTGTATCAGCTTAGCAATATTGGCAATCGTTGCTTCACTTTCATCAACAATCGTTGCTAGCTTTCCCTGCACATCTACGACTACTAAACAAGCATTTTCTACTGTAAACATTATGAACACCCCTTTACTATTCTCAATCTATTATACAAAAACTTACTAGGTAATGGGTTAATTTCATACATTTTCATGCATCGTCTTCATAAATAATCGTTTTATTTTCTAGTCTATCCTTTTCTATAACTCCAACAAGAATGACTTTTTCTACAGATACAAAATCCGAACATTAAACCGTTCGCAATCGACTGAATTTATTTTAATTACGAAAATTCTAACTTTATTACCTATGAAATTATACTTTTTGTTCGTATTTGAATTAAAAACGTCTGTTAATTGTGTACATTTTGTTGCGAGGCTGTCGCTATTCTGCTCAAATATTAAGAATTTTATTTTTTCTCTTGAAAATTAAGTTATAATCCAGTAAAGTTCTGTTATCCCGCTTTAATGGTCCTATTTGCTAATGATTGTTCTTAGACGATTAAAGCCCGATCAGTACAGTGTATATTCAGCAGTTCATAGCCACTGGATAAAATTTCACATATTAACCAAACAAGGAGTGTACCCACTTTGACACAACGTGCATACAATTTCAACGCAGGCCCATCTGCTCTGCCCCAAGAAGTATTAGAAAAAGCTCAACAACAATTAGTAGACTTCCGTGACTCAGGTATGTCGATTATGGAAATGAGCCATCGTAGTGCCATTTTCGATGAAGTACATAACGAAGCTATCGCCTTATTGAAAAAGCTATATGCAATACCTGAAAATTACGAGGTGCTATTTTTACAAGGGGGGGCAAGCCTCCAATTTACAATGGTGCCAATGAACTTCCTATCTACTGACCAAAAAGCAAGTTATGTATTATCAGGCTCTTGGTCTGAGAAGGCATTCAAGGAGGCTAAATTTTTCGGTACACCTGTGGAGGCTGCTAGCACGAAAGACAACCAATACCGCAATATTCCTGCCCTAGCAGACATTCAGTTCGATGAAGATGATGCCTATGTGCACATCACTTCTAATAATACTATTTACGGTACACAGTGGAGAGATTATCCAGATACGGGAAATGTACCATTAGTTGCCGATATGTCTAGTGATATTCTTTCTAAACCAATTGATATTCAGAAATTTGGACTTATTTATGCAGGTGCTCAAAAAAACCTAGGTCCTTCAGGTGTTACAGTTGTTATTATACGCAAAGATCTTCTTGAAAAAGCAAATAAAAGTATTCCAACAATGCTTAAATATACAACACATGCTGATAGTAATTCTTTATATAATACACCACCTACATTTGGTATCTATATGCTAGGCGAAGTGTTGAAATGGGTAGAATCTAATGGTGGAGTCACTGCAGTTGAGAAGCGCAATGAATTAAAGGCTAAAGTTATTTATGATGCGATTGACAATAGCAACGGCTTCTATAAAGGCCATGCCACTCCAGAGAGCCGTTCACTTATGAATATTACATTCCGTGTAGCCGATGAGGAGCTTGAAAAACAATTCCTAGCGGAAGCAAAAGCAGCTGGCTTTGTAGGGCTAAATGGCCATCGTTCTGTAGGTGGCTGTCGTGCGTCAACTTATAATGCTGTGCCATTAGAGGCTTGTGAAGCTTTAAGAGACTTTATGGTCGATTTCCAACAAAAACATCAATAATGTTATGAAAAATGACGATGAGTTACGTTTCTGTAATGACTCGTCTTTTTTTTTGTTTCCAATGATAATCTATCCCCATACAAATATCATTATTAGATTTTTATAGCAAAATTTACTTTTAGGACTTTGCACAATGCCAAAGTTTTAGAGAAAAATATAGATTTTTATGCGGACTATCGGACAGATTACCAGCCTCTATCTATTTACTAAACATAGATTATTACTGTAAGGATACTCTTACGAACATAGAGGAAGGGAGGTCTGAACGATGGAGGATAGACGATATACAACACAGATGAACTGGCAAGGTTGTAAATGTCCAAAAAAGGAAGAGAAATGTTGTCCACGAAAAGAAGAAAAATGCCCTTGTCAAAAAGAAGAAAAATGTACACCGAAAATGAGCAGCAATTGTAGAGGCTGTATTTGTCAGCAATTAAGAAAATTAGAGCTAGCTACTACACTAGACATCTTCTTATCTGGAGGTATTAGCTTCTTAGGTGTGACTTTCATTTCTTTCGATCCAAGAAATTGCTGTGCTTACTTCCTTGAGCCAGGTGCGGCTGCTGCTTCACCTTTAATTGTAGACTGTAATAAAATTGTTGCGATTCGTAGAGTAGCAGTAGCTTAATAAAATTAGAGAGGGTACATTCCTATAAGGAACAACCCTCTCTTTTACATAAAAAAACTCTGTCCATTTTTTAAGGTGACAGAGTTTCTTGCTTACAGTCCGGGCATTTCCCATATATTTCAAACTTATGATTTTCAATTTCATAGTCAGGTAGTTTTTCTCCTAACATTTCCATCGGACAAAGATTGAGCTCTTTTACATTTCCACAATCCATACAAATAAAATGATGGTGATGATGTGCGGATTCACAGTGCATTCGGAAATTACGTTCTCCAGATAGCTCTGTTTCCTCTAAAATCCCTAGCTTCACAAATGTAGCAAGGTTGCGGTAAATGGTATCAAAACTCATTCCCGGAAAATCCTTCTTTAAAACATCCAATAAATCACGGGCGGTTAGATATTTATCTGTTGCTGCAAACATATCTAATATTAACTCCCGCTTATCTGTTTTTTTAAAACCATTTTCTTTTAAAATTTCCCACGCTCTTGAAACATTCATTGTGCTACCTCCCCTTGCTTCGCAGCCATTTTAAATGCTACTTTCTTTCCAAGAATCACAAGTAGCAATATCAAAATCGAAGTGACAACAATTGTACCTCCCGGCGCTAAATCCAAATAAAACGCACTAATCAGACCGATTAATACAGCCGTTTCACCAAAAACAATAGCATAAAAGATAGTTTGCTTAAAGCCTTTTGCTAATCGCATAGCTGCTGCAACCGGTAACGTCATTAATGATGATACAAGTAAAATACCTACAATGCGCATACTTGCAGCAATGACAAGGGCAGTCACAATCATAAACAATAGATGCACCCATCGTGCTGGAAGGCCGCTTGCTTTTGCATACTCTTCATCAAAGGATAAAACAAATAATTCTTTAAAAAATAAAAACAAAAAGAGGATGACGACAGCAGCAATTCCAATCACTACCCAAAGATCTTGGCGGGATACAGCTGATACTGAGCCAAACAGATAACTCATTAAATCTGTGCTAAAGCCGCTGGCAAGCGATATAAAGATAGCGCTTATACCTATACCGCCTGACATAATGATGGGTATAGCTAACTCCTCATAGTGCTTATATAAACGTCTTAGACGCTCAATTAAAATAGAACCACTAACAGACGCTAAAATCCCTAGATAAATAGGGTTGAGCAACGCTAAGGCGGTCACAGATTGGCTAATATATAAGCTCCCTGCTATTCCAGCAAGTGTGACATGTGACAAAGCATCGGCAATAAGCGATAGCCTTCGTACTACAATAAAAACGCCTAATAGTGGGGCAAGTATGCCAATTAATAATCCAGAGAAAAAGGCGTTTTGTAAAAATTCATAATGTAAAATTGCTTCAATCATTGTGCCTTCTCCTTCTAATGAATCTTTCTCACAGAATGGCCATACCAAGCATCTAGCGCACCCTGGGAAATATTATCAAATTCATTTTTGTAGCCATGGAAGTGAATCGTTTGATTTAAACAAGCCACATGGCTAATGCGATTAGATACGGTATCGACATCATGTGTGACAAGAATCATTGTAATTCCCTGTTCCCGATTTAATTTCGCCAGCATATCATAAAATGACTGCACGTTCTCGTGATCAATACCAACAGTCGGTTCATCTAAAATAAGTAATTTGGGATCACTGACTAAAGCTCTCGCAATAAACGCTCGTTGCTGTTGTCCACCTGATAATTCACCAATATTACGATGTTCAAATGCATCCATACCAACTGCCTTTAACGCTTCTTGAACTTTTCCTTTAGCTTCTCGTCCAGGTCTTTTAAATAGCCCTAATTTTTTCGTTAATCCACTTTTCACGACCTCTTGCACGGTTGCTGGGAATCCTGAATTAAAGGCATTGGATTTTTGTGAAACATAACCGATCCATTCTCGATGTTTAAACGTTGCACTTGGTTCACCAAAAAGCTTTATTTCTCCCGAAAGAGGCTTCAATAAACCTAAAAGGATTTTTAATAACGTTGATTTCCCCGAACCGTTTGGGCCGAGTAGCGCTAAAAAATCGCCCTCTTCTACACGAAAGGAAATATTTTTTAAAACTTGTGTATAGTCATATTGAAATGACACATTTTCAATGTCAATTAATGTTGTTTTCATGCATGATCGCTTCTTTCTAATTCAAAATCATTACGATTTACAAGTTGTAAGTATATAGGAAAGTGCAGTTTTTGTAAAGAAAAGAAGATGTCTATTCTTTTTGAATGAGGAAATGGCGACCGTTTAAAGCATTTGATTAACCATATCATAAAGGAGGATTGACTTTGAGTATTCAATTTTTACAGCAATTGGCACAAAGCACGGATAAGGAAATTGTCGCGATTGCTCGTGAAGAGGGCTTTGACATTACAACTTCTGAAGTAAAAAAACTTCGGCCTTATTTGGAGCAATTCTCATTTTCCTGGCTTTTTTTAGGCATTCCTAAAGATATTTTAGTTGAAGTGGAGGCTGTTTTAGGAAGAAAGCGCTCTCGTCAGCTAATCGCACTTTTTACAAAATAACGTAATAAGGCCCAACATCAGCACTGTGGCTGGATGTTGGGCTTCTTTGTTAGCCTTTTAAAGCCTCGATAAGCTCAGGCTTAAATGTACTGCTGCGCAGCATATCAATTTCAGCTTTGTATGGAGCTGATTTTGATTTGGCATCACTAGCAAGTGGAACGAATGGTGTTTCTAAAATTTTAGGAATCGCCATTAATTGTGGATGGTGCACAACATAGTTCAAGGCATCAAAACCAATGTGACCAAAGCCGATATTTTCGTGACGGTCTTTAGCAGCGCCTCGCACATTTTTTGAATCATTAATGTGCAGAACTTTGATGCGATCAACACCTATTAATTTATCAAATTCGTTGAGAACACCATCGAAATCCTCGACAATGTTATAGCCAGCATCGTGTGTATGACAAGTATCAAAGCATACAGAAAGACGTTCGTTATGAGTGACACCGTCTATGATTTTAGCTAACTCTTCAAAGGAACGGCCACATTCTGTTCCTTTCCCTGCCATTGTTTCTAATGCAATTTGGACGGGATAATCTTGCGACAATACTTCATTTAAGCCTTCAATAATTTTGGCAATCCCTGCATCTGCCCCAGCACCCACATGTGCACCAGGATGCAAGACAATTTGTGTTGCCTCTAATGCTGCTGTACGTTCAATTTCCGACTGTAAAAAATCTACACCGAGTCGAAAAGTTTCTGGTTTTTCCGTATTGCCAATATTGATGATATAAGGAGCATGAACAACAATATTAGTCATGCCATGCTCTTTCATATGAAGGAGACCATTCATAATGTTCAGATCGGCAATCGCTTTCCGACGTGTGTTTTGTGGCGCTCCTGTATAGATCATAAATGTATTAGCTCCGTACGATAATGCCTCTTTACTAGAGCCAAGTAACATTTCTTTCCCACTCATCGAAACATGTGAGCCAAGTAGCATGTAAAAGCCCCCTTATTTTTTACCTCTCGCTTTTAAGCGGCGTTCGCGTTTTTTAATTTTTTCCATTTCCCATTTCATATTACGCTTATAGCCTGGTTTCACCTTTTTAGGTTTACGCACCAACGCCTTCGCTTTCACATCTATTTCATTCTCTTGTTTAACACGATTTTTACGGGCATGACGCTCTTTTAACTCAGACCATTCTCCGTTTTTAACGTCCATTTGCACAAATGGAATACCCATTTTTTCCACACGTACTACTGCATCCTCTTCAGATGGCTCAAATAATGTAATGGCTGTTCCTTTATTACCTGCACGAGCAGTACGTCCTACACGGTGAATAAAGAATTCTAAATCCTCAGGGATTTCATAGTTAATGACATGAGAAATTCCTTGAATATCAATTCCACGTGCCGCCAAATCTGTTGCAACAATATATTGATATTCGAGATCACGAATTTGCTTCATCATTTTCTTACGATCACGTGGGCTTAAATCACCATGGATTTGTCCACAACGGATACCATGCTCATTTAAATAACCAGCAACATGCTCAGCCGATTTACGTGTATTTGTAAAAATAACAGCCAAAAATGGATTGATGCCTTCAATGACTTCTAATAAACGTTTATTACGTGATTTAGAACGAACAGGTACAAGCATAAAATCAATGCCCTCTGCCACAGGTCGTTTATCGTTCATGTGTACATGGACAGGTGCGTCCATATATTTTTTTAAGAAAGGCTGTAGCTTTTCTGGGATTGTTGCTGAAAATACGAACATTTCAAGTTTCTCTGGCATTTGAGATGCAAATCCATCAATTTCCTCAATAAAGCCCATATCGAAAGCTAAATCTGCTTCATCAACAACTAGAATTGGTGCCGTATGCACAAATAACGCTTGTGCTGAAACAAGGTCACGAATACGTCCAGGTGTTCCAACAACAATTTGAGGTTGCGTTTTTAACTTATCAATAGAGCGTTGTTTGTCCGTACCCCCAATAAAAAGTTTTGCCTGTATAGCTGTTCCTTCTATTAATTGATTCAATGCATCATAAATTTGCTGTGCCAGCTCACGTGTAGGAGAAGTAATAACGGCCTGTACTTCCTGTTTCTCTACATCAATACGTTGAACAATCGGAATTAAAAAACTATGTGTTTTCCCTGTTCCTGTATGTGCCTGTCCAATGGCACTCTTCCCTTTTAATATTAATGGAATAATTTCTTTTTGAATTGGTGTCGGTTCTGTAAAGCCAAGTTCTGCAATGGCGTCCTGCAAAAATGGCTGAAAATTATAATCAGTATATTTTGACATCATTCGTTCCTCCTAACATCTTTTTTCATTGTACCATGATTCGAACTTTAAGGTATATTTACATCCTATTCTTACAAGCATAAACATAATTTTATCGTTTTATGATCACCGTAACAAAGCCCTTATCAAAGGTACTTGAAATACGGAGAATATGCAATCAAAAAAGCGCTGTATCAATACTCGAAAAAGCTGGGTATATGTAAATTTTATGTCAATTTATAGGGAGCTAATGATTAGCATTATTCCCACATGTTATGATAGAGCTGTAAGATATTATAGGAGGTTGATAGATGATGAAAGCAGCAAGATGGTATAAAGCAAAAGACATCCGTGTAGAAAATATTGATGAACCAGTCATTGCACCTGGAAAAGTAAAAATTAAAGTACATTGGACAGGAATTTGTGGTAGTGATTTACATGAATACGCAGCTGGTCCAATCTTTATTCCTGTGGAGCAACCTCACTATGTAAGTAAAGATATCGCGCCAATTGTAATGGGACATGAATTCTCAGGCGAAGTAGTTGAAATTGGTGATGGTGTAACATCCGTAAAAGTGGGAGATCCTGTCGTAGTTGAACCCATTCTTTCCTGTGGCGAATGTGCTGCCTGTAAAAAAGGTAAATATAATATTTGTAAGCATTTAGGCTTCCACGGTCTTTCAGGCGGTGGTGGTGGATTCTCTGAATTTACAATGGTAGACGAAAAATTGGTTCACAAAATGCCCGAAGGACTTTCCTACGAGCAAGGCGCATTGGTCGAACCTGCAGCGGTAGCCCTACACGCAGTACGCCAAAGTAAATTAAAAGCAGGCGATAAAGCAGCTGTCTTTGGAACAGGTCCAATCGGGCTTCTTGTCATTGAAGCGTTACGTGCTGCAGGCGCGTCAGAGATATATGCCGTAGAGCTTTCAGCAGAGCGTGCCGCTAAAGCATTAGAACTAGGTGCTACAGCAGTGATTAATCCTAAAGAGGAGGACGCGGTAGCTCGTCTACATGAATTAACAAATGGTGGCGTTGATGTAGCATTTGAAGTAACAGGTGTTCCAGTAGTATTACAGCAAGCTATAGATTCCACAACTTTTGAAGGTGAAACCATTATTGTTTCTATTTGGGAAACTGACGCATCTATTCTGCCAAACAATATCGTACTAACTGAGCGTTCTGTTAAAGGTATTATTGCTTATCGCGATATTTTTCCAGCAGTGATGGAATTAATGAAGCAAGGTTACTTCCCTGCTGATAAACTTGTAACAAAACGTATAGCTCTTGAAGAGGTCGTAACAGAGGGCTTTGAGGCATTAATGAAAGAGCGAAACCATATTAAAATCCTTGTTAATTCACAAGCTTAATATATAGAAAGACAGGTAGAGAAGCTTTCTCTACCTGTCTTTCATTTTTTTAATCCTTAGTACTCTCCATTTTTTTCATAATATCTATATTCGCCATAAGGAAGTTCACCTTATGTTCTCCCAATACTCCAAATGTACGTTTTTCTATATTTGCCTCTATAATTTTATTAATGTCTTCCTTAGAAAGCCCACTTGCTTGGGCAATTCGATCCACCTGTATTTGTGCTGCCTTCACACTAATATGGGGGTCCAACCCTGAACCTGAGGCAGTCATTAGATCCGATGGTATATCTTGCCGTTGTACGGTTGGATTTGCAAGTAAAAACCTCTCGATATCCCCCTCTATTCGTTTCTTCAATTCTGGATTGGTTGGTGCATAGTTAAATGTACCTGAGCTTACACCACTATAGTTCACCTGATCATTGTCATCTGGTAGCGTATCCTCTGTCGTATAAACATTATAGTTAACGGATGAGACACGCCCCCAGAAATATTCTGGAGCGGTAAAGCTTTGACCAATTAATACAGAACCAACCGCTTGATCGTCCATTTCTATTAAACTGCCATTTGCTTTGTGAGGAAACACCCCTTGAGCTAAGGCTGTCACGGCAAACGGATATATTAAACCACATATAATGAACATGGTTATTGTCACAAATAATGCCTGCTTGGAGTTCTCAATAATTTTTCGCATACAGCTTCCTCCCTATAATCCAACTATACGAAATAGTGGTCCTACTAGTAGATCAATGATCTTAATGCCAATAAAGGGGGCTATTATTCCACCCATACCATACACAAGTAAATTTTTATTTAATAATTTTGCAGCACTCATTGGCTTATACTTTACCCCTCTCATGGCAATTGGAATAAGCAATGGAATAATGATTGCATTAAAAATCAAGGCAGAAATAATGGCACTTGTAGGTGAATTGAGATTCATAATATTTAGTGCCTTCATCTCAGGCACAGCGACCATTAGCATAGCTGGAATAATGGCAAAATATTTTGCGATATCATTTGCAATACTAAATGTGGTTAAGGCACCGCGAGTCATTAGCAATTGCTTGCCAATTTCTACAACTTCAATAATTTTAGTTGGATTTGAATCTAAATCTACCATATTCGCAGCTTCCTTTGCTGCATTTGTTCCTGAATTCATAGCAAGCCCTACATTCGCCTGTGCCAGTGCAGGCGCATCATTCGTCCCATCACCAGTCATAGCTACAACCTTACCCTGTGCCTGCTCATCTTTAATCACTTGAATTTTATCCTCAGGCTTACTTTCTGCAATAAAGCTATCTACTCCTGCTTCCTTTGCAATAGCTGCAGCAGTAAGTGGATTATCTCCCGTACACATAACCGTTTTAATCCCCATTGCACGAAGCTGGTCAAATCGCTCCTTCAGTCCAGCCTTGACGACATCCTTTAAGTAAATTACGCCTAGAATTTTATCATTTAACGCTACTAACAGTGGTGTCCCCCCTACAGAAGAGACTTGTTGAACCAATTGATCTAAATTGCTAGGGATGCTATGCCCAGCTTTCATACTTTCTTTTTTGATCGTATCAGAGGCTCCTTTTCGAACTTTTGTGCCATCGACTTTATCTAAACCACTCATGCGTGTCTGTGCCGTAAATGGAACATGCTTACTTGACTTAATAATCATTTCTTCACCGTCTGAATTGACCCCTAATTCGCAGGCCAGTGATAAAATAGATTTCCCCTCTGGTGTATCGTCTGTTAGTGAACTAAGCCATGCAGCTTGAATTAAATCCTGACTTTCCACTCCTTTAACGGGTAGAAACTCAGCCGCCATACGATTTCCATAAGTGATCGTTCCTGTTTTATCTAAGATTAACGTATCCACATCTCCACATGCCTCTACCGCTCTGCCAGACATCGCTATAACATTAAATTGTGTTACGCGGTCCATTCCTGCAATACCAATCGCCGACAATAATCCACCAATCGTTGTCGGTATTAAACAAACGGTCAGGGCAATTAGCGTAGCGATAGAAATCGGTACATTTAAATAAGTTGTCATAGGATATAGTGACACCACAACCAAAAGGAAGATAATTGTTAAACTTACTAGAAGTGTATTGAGTGCTATTTCATTTGGCGTTTTCTTTCGACTGGCTCCTTCAATAAGCGTTATCATTTTATCTAAAAATGATTCACCAGGCATAGAAGTGATTTCAATCATCAGCCAATCACTTGTTACCGTCGTCCCCCCCGTCACTGACGAGAAATCTCCTCCCCGTTCTTTCACTACAGGAGCTGATTCACCAGTAATTGCGGATTCATCTACAGTAGCAATTCCATCAATGACTTCACCATCATTAGGAATGATCTCTCCAGCTTGAACTAATACAATATCTCCTTTTTTTAATTCATGGGCCAATTTAAAAATTTCAGAACCATCATGAAGCAAAACACGTGCCTGTGTCACTGTCTTTGTTTTTTTTAATGTTTGAACCTGTGCTTTCCCTCTCCCTTCTGCAATCGACTCTGCTAAATTTGCAAATAGAATCGTAACAAAAAGGATAATAGCTACAATCCCATTATATAATCGTGCATGTTCTCCCCCCTCATCACCAAACAAATTTGGAAAAAGAACTAACAGTAACACAAACAAAAACCCTACCTCTACGACAAACATAACAGGATTTTTCAGCATATATAGGGGGCTAAATTTTTTAAAAGCTTCTATTAATGCTCTTTTTAGTATGATGCCAGTCATAAAACTTTTTCTTACTGTTTCCATATGTGTCTCTCCTCATTAAGAATAAAGTTGTAAATGCTCGGTAATTGGACCAAGTGCTAAAGCTGGTAAAAAGGTCAGCGCACCAATCATCAAAACAATAGCAACTAGTAAAAAAGTAAAGGTAGTCGTATCCGTTTTTAATGTTCCTACTGAATCACTATGCCTTACTTTATTAGCAAGTAAAGAGGCTATAGCTAATTGAATAATGATGGTTAAATAACGACCAAAGAACATAGCCAGCCCTGTAGTTACATTCCAAAATGTTGAATTATCCGCTAACCCTTCGAAGCCAGAGCCGTTGTTGGCAGAGGCGGAGGCGAATTCATATAGTACTTGTGATAATCCATGTGCCCCTGGATTCGTTATTCCAGCTATTCCAGATGGTGTCGCAACCGCAAGTGCTGAAAATAGCAAGATAATAGCAGGATGAATTAGAATACAAAGAGCAATTAACTTCATTTCTTTTTCTTCAATTTTTTTACCTAAAAACTGTGGAGATCGACCAATCATTAAACAGGCAATGAAAATGGTAAGTAAAACATACATCATCATGTTCATCAGGCCAACTCCTTTACCACCGAACACAACATTGAGCATCATATTAAACATAGGCACTAGACCACCAAGTGGCGTTAATGTATCATGCATGTTGTTAATTGACCCTGTAGTAAATGCGGTCGTAACGGTCGTAAATAATGCTGATTGCGCTACTCCAAAGCGCATTTCTTTGCCTTCCATACTCCCAAGCTCCTGCGTAATGCCGAGTTCACTAATGAATGGATTACCTGCCTTCTCTGCTATGTACACAGTCACTAATCCCACGAGGAACAATATACTCATCGCAGTAAAAATAGCTAGCCCCTGTTTTCCAAAAATAGTTTTCTTTTTTCTGTAGGCGACCATCAGACTAAAAGCAACGACACATGCCCCTGGTAATAACATCATAGATAATATCTCTACTATATTTGATAGAACAGTTGGATTTTCAAAAGGTGTGGTTGAATTTGCTCCATTAAAACCGCCACCATTTGTCCCTATATGCTTAATAGATTCAAGAGAAGCAATAGGTCCAAGTGCAATATCTTGTAACTTGCCCTCTATTGTTTGTACTGTTTGATTGCCCTCAATGGTTTGTGGTGATCCTTGTGATACTAAAATAAGAGCCACAACAATGGAAAAAGGCATTAAAATGCGAGTAATAACACGAACAAAATCGACAAAAAAATTACCTATCGTATCTGTTTTAGCAACCAATCTACGACAGAAAGCCATACAAGCTGCATAACCAGTAGCTGCTGATGTAAACATCATAAAAGTAATGACTAGCATCTGTGATAAATAACTGAGTCCAGATTCACCACTATAATGTTGAAGATTTGTATTCGTTATAAAGGAAATAATCGTGTTAAATGAAAGGGTAGCTTCCATGTTGTTAATGTTATTTGGATTTAAAACTAGTAATGCTTGAATGCGTAGAATGATATACCCTACAAACACCATCATGGCATTTGAAATAATTAATGAAAGTACATATTCTTTGCCCGTCATATTAACGCGTTTAATGCCGCAAACTTTATAAATTGCTGCATCGACTTTATCTAATAGAGGATCGAGCCATGTTTTTTGTTGCAACGTTACCCGATATAAATAATGACCCGTTAAGATAACGAGCGGTAAATAAATTATGAATACGATGGCTATTTGCCACATATTGTGTCCCCCCTGCCTTTAATAATCTTCTGGATAAAGTAATGCATGCCCTAAATAACCAAACAGAAATACGAGTACAACTCCCATAAAAATCCACATTTGCTATCCTCCTCATGACTCTTCTACTAGTTTGTAGCACCATACTGTTAACGCTAAAACGCAAGCGAAGCTTATAATCAATAAGCCCATCATAAAAAAATCCATCAATCGTAACACCCCTTCTCCTTAAGGATGCTCTCATCATACTGACTTTCAAATTAATGTAGTGTTAGGAAATCTTCTTTTCTATTAAGAAAGGATAAAGAAGTAAAATCTTTACACTTTCTTTATGAAAGTTAAGGCTATAATACAAATGAGGTGAAAGAGGATGGAAAATACACGTCCAACTCCAGAGATGTTTCTTGCGAGGCTTCAACAGGAGGAACATTCTATAGGGAAATTAAAAATCTTTCTCGGCTATGCTGCTGGGGTAGGTAAAACTTACGCTATGTTGGATGCGGCACATCAGGCGAAAAAACTCGGTAAAGATGTAGTGGTTGGCTATGTGGAACCGCACCCTCGTCCAGAAACGTTAGCATTACTAGAAGGACTTGAGCAAATCCCTACAAAGAAAATAACCTATAAGGGGAAAATTTTTCAGGAATTAGATATAGATGCGGTATTGCAGCGCAAACCAGAAATTGTCCTGATTGATGAATTGGCCCATACTAATGTTCCATCAATGCGACACAAGAAGCGTTTTGGAGATGTTGAAGAACTACTTGCTAAAGGAATTCATGTTTTTACAACTGTAAATATTCAACATATTGAAAGTCTTCATGATTTAGTGGAAGAAATCACTGAGATTAAAGTGCGGGAGCGTATTCCTGATTATTTAATCGATCAAGCCGCGCAAATAAAGGTTGTCGACATTGAACCAGACGAATTAATTCAACGTCTGCAAGATGGGAAGGTATATGTCAAACAACAGGCAGAGAAAGCTTTAGATTCATTTTTCCGTAAGCAAAATTTAGTATCGCTACGGGAAATCGCATTACGGCGAACAGCCGATACCATCAACTATCAACAATTAAACAGTAATGAATCTGTCAGAAACTATGTACAAATCGAAGAACACTTACTTGTAGGTATAAGTAGTTCTCCTACAAATGCAAAAGTGATTCGGACTACTGCAAGACTTGCTCAAGCATTACATGGCAAATTTACCGCTCTTTATGTTCAAAACACGCAGGCGCATGAAAGAAATCATGCTGATTCTGAACGCCTACAACAGTATATCAAGCTAGTAGAACAGCTTGGCGGTCATGTTGTCATTGTTCAAGAGGATGACATAGCTGCAGCCCTTGCCAACTATGCTCAAATTAGTGGTGTTACTAAACTTGTCATCGGTCGATCAAGTATGAGAAAAAAATGGTGGCAGCCTAACGCGAAAATTAGTGACCGTCTGAATGAATATGTGCCCAACTTATCTATACACATAGTACCTGATCAAGAAAATGAACAATTTTACTTTCCTCGTATAAAAAATAAACTGGCATTTGAATGGCTGGATCTTTTTAAAATGTTTATTGTATTTACCGTAATATCCATAGTCGGCTTATATTTATATTCAATTGGGATTAGTGAGCCAAATATTATAACCATTTATATTCTAGGTGTTCTCATTCTTGCTATATGGTCATCAGGTTGGCTCATGAGCATCATTAGTTCCATCGTTGCTGTCTTACTTTTTAATTATTTTTTTACTGAACCACGGTTTTCATTTGATGCGTATCATCGTGACTATCCTATGACTTTTTTTATCATGTTTCTTTCTGGAGTAATTACAAGTAGTTTAACGAAGAAGATCAAGGAGCAAACGATTATAGCTATACGGAAATCTTATCGAATGGAAGTACTCCTTGAAACAAATCGTAGACTCCAACATGCGAAGTCAATTGAGGAAATTATTACGGAAGGTATGTCTCAAATTGTCAAATTAGTAGAAAAACCTGTGCAATTTTTTGAAATAGACAATCGGGTAATTGGGAAATCTACTTTTTTTCGTAACGACAAAATATCTACGATTGAAAATCAAAAAATAGCTACGCTTTTCAATAACCCAAACGAGCATGGCGTTGTGAACTGGGTGACGAATAATAAGCATGTAGCGGGTGTATCTACGGATATATTTCCTGAAGTACATGCTTACTATATACCCGTTATTTCTAATGGAAATGTTAGGGGGGTGATTGGTATTGCACTGTCTAAACTACTACCATTACCTGCATTTGAACGCAATATTTTACACGCTATCATTAATGATTTTTCATTCGCGATGGATAAATGGTATTTACAGAAGCTCCATGAAGAAGTAGCGCGAGAAGCTGAAATGGAACAGATGCGTGCTAACCTTTTACGGGCAATATCCCATGACCTTCGAACACCACTCACTGCTATTTCTGGAAATGCGGATATCTTACTGAACAACGCACCATTAATACCCGACATTGAAAAAAACAAATTGTATGAGGATATTTTTAATAATTCGAAATGGCTTGTACAAATGGTAGAAAACTTATTAGCTGTTTCTAGGCTAGAGGATGGACAATTTGCTTTAGAAATGCAGTTGGAATTAGTAGAAGATATCATTCAGGAGGCTCTTTCCCATGTTGTTCACCAAAACAGTTCACATAAAATATCTTATCAAATAGAACCAGAATTTTTGCTAAGCCTAATGGATGCTAGATTGATGATACAGGTTTTCATCAATATCATCGATAATGCATTGACTTACACCCCTCCAGGCAGTGATATAACTATTTTGGTGAAGGAATGTGATGGTTTAGTAAACTTCAGTATTTCAGATAATGGACCAGGAATTGATGATTCCTTAAAAAGTAGCTTGTTTGAGCCGTTTACAACTGGCAAGGTACAACGCAGTGATAGTAGACGAGGGCTCGGTTTAGGCTTAGCACTGTGTCAAACCATTTTAAAATTACATGGTAGTCAGATAACTGTTTCTGATAATAAACCTCAAGGAACCATTTTTAACTTTTCACTGAAAAAGGAGTAAGAAATTTGATGAATAAACGAATTCTTGTAGTAGAAGATGATGTGGCCATTGCCAATTTAATTAAAATGACATTAGCTACCCAGCATTATGAATTCGACATTGCCCAAGATGGGAACAGCGCACTTCAAAAGGCTATTACCATGAAACCAGATGTTTATATTTTAGATTTAGGACTACCGGACATAGATGGTGTAGAGCTTATTACAAAAATTAGAAGTTGGACGCAAACGCCCATTATTGTCGTCAGTGCGCGCGGAGAAGAATATGACAAAATTAACGCTCTGGACGCAGGTGCAGATGATTATGTCACAAAGCCATTCAGTGTGGAAGAATTATTAGCAAGAATTCGTGTTGCCTTAAGAAGAGCAGCGTATGAATATCCACCTGAACAGGAAAATGCAACTTTTACCAATGGCTATCTTCAAATTAATTACGTAGATCAAACGGTATTAGTGAATGGAAAGGAAATACATGTCACACCTATTGAATATAAACTTTTAGTTGTTTTATCCAAGCATGTTGGGAAAGTTTTAACCCATAATTTTATTTTAAAGGAAATCTGGCACAACGCTCTGCAATCAGATATTCCAAGTTTACGAGTGTTTATGGCGACACTTCGAAAAAAGATAGAAGATGACCCAGCACAGCCTAAACTAATACAGACACATGTGCGAGTCGGCTATCGAATGCTTCGCTATCATGAAGATGAATAAGATAGGAGAATTGTAGCAGAAGGCTTATTCGCCCTTCTGCTCTTTCATGGATGAATTCGTCTTATAAATTATCGCACCCTCCCATTAGCCTCTGCATATCATAGCTATAATCAGGTATGTCATCAATGAAAAACAAGTAGAAAGGAGATCATTATGGTATTTCGACCACCTTATCCATACCCTATGTATCCCGGTGGCATGAGAATGCCCATGCCAACACCACCACAGATGTCACCGCAGTCCTTTTTCCCGCCTGGAGGCTTCCCTGCTCAACCACGAATTCCAGGCGGCTTTCCAATGGCAAATGGAATAGGTTCCTTTGGAGGACAAATGCCGATGCCACCTGTGCAAGAACCATCTAAAATCGGTTCATTCTTACAACAAGCAAACAGTCTATTTAATTCCGCTAAAACTTATACACCATATATCCAACAAGCGATGCCAATGGTTAAAAATATACCGTCCTTATTAAAACTATATAAAGGATTCCAAGGACTACCTTCGACGGGAGGCGGAGCGGCTGGCGCTGATCGTGGAGGCAGTGAAAGCAAGGCTGCTGCTGGAAATAAACGATCAGCGAGGCAAAATACATCAGCATCATTTTCGCCTCCTGAACCAATTCCATCTAAACCACGTATTTTCCAGCCACCCATGTAAATGAACGTTTCTTTGTATTCGCCGCCCCTGTCCGTTATAATGTAGATAGGTAAAGCTTGAAAGGAGTCACAACCATGCAAGTATTAAAAATTAATCCACGTGGCTATTGCTACGGTGTTGTTGATGCGATGGTCATCGCACGAAACGCCGCACTCGATAAAACATTACCAAGACCTATCTACATTTTAGGAATGATTGTCCATAATAAACATGTCACAGACGCGTTCGAAGAAGATGGTATCATCACTTTAGACGGCGATAATCGCTTAGAAATTATCGAACAAGTTGAATCTGGTACTGTGATTTTCACAGCACATGGTGTTTCACCTGAAATTCGTGACATTGCGAAGCGTAAAGGCCTAGTGTCCATTGATGCTACATGTCCTGATGTAACAGTTACCCACGATTTAATTCGTGAAAAATCTGCAGAAGGCTATGATATTATTTATATTGGGAAAAAAGGACATCCGGAACCTGAGGGTGCCATTGGCGTTGCACCTGATCATGTCCATTTAGTTCAATCTTCCAATGATATTGATGCGTTAAATTTAACGAATGATAAGTTGCTTGTCACAAATCAAACGACAATGAGCCAATGGGATGTTGCCCATTTAATGGATAGTTTAAAAGAAAAGTTCCCACATATTGAGGTACACAAAGAGATTTGTTTAGCTACTCAAGTCCGTCAAGAAGCTGTCGCTCAGCAGGCAGGAGAAGCGGATCTATTGATTGTTGTAGGCGACCCTAAATCGAATAACTCCAATCGTTTAACGCAAGTTTCTGTTGAAATCGCTGGAACACCTTCCTATCGTATTGCGGACGTTTCAGAGCTTAAAATAGATTGGTTAAAAGGAATTAATAAAGTTGCGGTTACAGCAGGAGCTTCAACACCAACACCTATTGTCAAAGAGGTCATTTCATTCTTGGACCAATTTGATGAAAATGATCCATCCACACATGTTATCAAACGTACGGTGACATTAGATAAAATTCTACCGAAGATTAAAACACCTAAACCAGTCGATAAGATTATGCCCCATAAATGACGATAAAAAATCCTGATTGCTATTATGACAATCAGGATTTTTTTCTTTATTTACTAAAATAATAGTTTATCGGACGACCAATTCCACCATAATGGACATCCATCGTAATTTTTTCCTGTTTCTCTAAATAATCTAAATATCTTCTAGCTGTAACTCGGGCAATCCCGACCCCACTCGCTACATCTTCTGCTGATGCGCCATCTACTGATTGCAAAAAGTGCACTACCTTATCAAGGGTTGTACGATTAAAGCCTTTCGGAAGGTTTTTTTCTGTTTGTAACAAGATAGTCTGTTCCAAAGGTTTTTGCCCATCGCGATAATGGAATAATTGATCCAATTCGCCTTGTGTTAGCTCGCGTTCCGTTTGCGTTTGTTTTTTAAAGTGTAAATAATTTTCTAGGGTCCCTTTGACACGTTCAAACGAAAAGGGTTTCATAATATAATCAAAGACACCTAGGTGTAGTACTTGTTTCACCGTGTCCATATCATTCGCAGCCGTTACAGTGATGACATCTACTGGTAAGTCCAGCTCGCGTATTTTACGTAAACTAGTGATGCCATCTTGCTCCGGCATAAATATATCCATAAATACCAAGTCAGGCTGATGTTGACGAATTTGCGTAACCCCATCTAAGCCATTTGATGCTTGTCCAATCACTTGAAATTGATCTACCTTTTCAATAAATTGTCGATTTACCTCACGCACCATTGGATCATCCTCAATTAATAATACCTTAATTTTTACCACTATCAGCCCTCCATTCCAAATTAATGCTTACGCATAGTAAAACGTTATTAAAAAACTAGTCCCTTTATTTGGTTCACTGATGACTTCGATATCACCTTGTCCTTTTTCAACAATCTCTTTTATTAAAAATAGCCCTATGCCTCGGTAATTTTTCTCTTTTGTTGAATAGCCATTGTCAAAAATATGACTCTTGATCTCATCTGTCATGCCAACACCATTATCCGTCACAAGAATGGCTAATACATCCTCATCCTCATCGACAGAAACATGAATGACCTTCTCCTCCACCTGAGTATCCCTTAATGCATCAAAGGCATTTTCTATTAAATTCCCAAATAGAATGACGAAATCATGATGATCTAAATTAGGTGGAAAGGATGTTAAGCGACTTTCACGGTCAATTTCCAATCGAATCCCTTGTTCTTTGGCATAGGAAATTTTACTAAGCAATAGCCCTGAAATATTTTCATTTTTAATGCGTTCATTTAAAAAGTTAGTAATTTCATCATGTTCTTCCTTTACCTGTGTCAAGTAGGATAATGCCTGATCATGATGTCCAAGTTGTAAAAGCCCAGCTATCGTATGCAATTTATTTTTATGCTCATGAGTTTGAACACGAAGCGCTTGGACAAATGCTCGTACTCCTGTCAGTTCTTCAGCAAGCCTTTTCACTTCTGTACGATCTTTAAACATAGCCACTGCTCCCACAGTTTCTCCATTTACCTGTATGGGGATACGATTACTCATAATACTATGATCATTTATATATAGCTCACGGTTAAATAGTGGCTGATCAAGCTCTAAAATTTCAGGTAGCCTTGTATCCGGTAGGACGTGAAATATTTTCTGACCAATTAATTTGGATGGCTTTTCGTGAACCCCGAGTATTACACAGGCTTTCTCGTTAAAAATGGTAATGGTCAAATCATTATCGATGGCAATAATACCTTCATGCATCGCATTAAAGGTTTCCGTTCGTTCAACATACATTTTGGCAATTTCATGGGGCTCTAATCCAAACATTTGCTTTTTCATATGAAGCCCTAATGTTCGCGCACCCCATACGCTAAAGATTAGTGATAATAGTAACGTAATGATAAGCTCGGTCTGCATCGATTGCAGTAATTCCGCCACCGTCAAAACACTATATCCAACGACCGTAACACCTATTTGTTGTCCTTGATTGTTCATGATTGGTACAAACGCGCGAACCATGTTACCATGCTCCCCATGCGCGATTGATGTATAATAATGTTCAGAAAAAGCGGCATTTAAATCAGCCGATTGCGAAATGCTTCCAAGTTCCTCCCTGTTAGGGTGAGAATATTTCCGTCTTTTCGTATCCAAAACAACAATATATTGAGCACCATTTATATCTCGGATTTCTTCAACTACAGGGTTAATATGTTGTATGGCCATTTCCATGTTTTCATGGGCAATATAGGTTTTGATTTCGGGAAGCTGCGAGACTGTTTTAGCGACTAGTAACGCTTGGTCACTAAGCTTGCTCTTTTGCTCATTCATTACATATCCCAACAAAAAAGTACCACCAATACTAAAGGAAAGCATAAGAATAAAAAAAGTTAGCGACATAATTTTTCTTTGCATCGATAACTTCTGAAATTTCAAGATGCTCGCCTCCCCCCTACTATATTTTAGCTTACTCCATATGTTAGAATAACAAAAACAATAGAAAATACGAATTAATTGGGTGTATTCAATGAAAAAATTTATTATTGGAACGATTGTAACTGTCTTAATTTTAGTGATCACTATTAGTGTTCAACAAGGTTTACTTTTTGCTAAGCCGCTTCCCTACGATGATGAGCAGAAGGGATTAGACACACAGATTACCATCCATTTAAGTCATGTAGTAGCTGAAAATACGCCAAAAGGACAGGCTGCCAATAAATTTGCTGAATTAGTAGAAGAAAAGACAAAAGGGAAGGTCAAAGTACATGTTTACTCCAATTCCTCTTTATTTAATGATGAAAATGAGTTTCAAGCTTTGCAAAAGGGAGAAGTCGAAATGATTATCCCTACCTTTTCTAAAATGACCACGTATGTACCGAATTGGCAAGTTCTTGACTTACCCTACCTGTTTAATACAAATGAAGAAGTACAAGAAGTTCTGACAGGAACGATAGGTGATCAATTATTAAACGAACTAGAAGCTATTCATATTAAAGGACTCGGCTTTTGGTACAACGGCTTTAAACATCTAACCTCTGTTGATCACCCCATTCATACATTTGAAGATTTACAGGGTTTACGCATCCGCACAATGCCAAGCAAAACATTGGAAAAGCAATTTGAAGTATTGAAAGCAACACCTATCCCGATTTCCTTTAGTGAGGTTTATACAGACCTAGAGAAACATGCCATTGATGCACAGGAAAATACAGCGTCAAATATTTATTCAAAAGGCTTCTACAAGGTTCAAAAACATATGACCATCACACAGCATGGTATTTTAGGATATGCGGTATTAATGAATGAAAACTTTTGGGATTCCCTACCCGTGAAAATTCAACATCAATTAGTGGAGGCTATGAAGGAAACAACAGATTGGCAGTTTGAACAGGCTGCCCGTATGAATGAACAAGATATGTTAAAGCTCAAACAGCAAGATGATTTTGATGTTTCTACAATGAGTCTCAAGGAAAGACAGCGCTTTAAGGAGCAACTCGCCCCTGTCTATGATTTTTATAGGGCTCAACTACAAAATGATTCCATTTTGACGGAGATTGAAAAAATTGTTGCACCCTAATACTTTTGTTCATTAATGATAGATCCTTACTTTTCGTAGGGATCTTTTCTTTTGTATTATAATAGATTCCGAAAAATCAAAACTACTATAAAACAGCTTAAAACCATTGCTATTACTGCATTTACCATCCCTATCATTGAAAAATGAACAAAATGAACAATAGAAACATTACGGTCATAAAAACTATTGTCGGAAAATTTCAGCTATGATAACGACATGAAAGCGTTCACACAATCTTCATAGATGTTGTAGGGGGAGAATTATATGCGTATAAATTTCAAAAACTTAACAGTACAAGTATTGATTGCTATTGTACTAGGAATTATAGTAGGTGCTACGTTCCCAGAATTTGGAGCGAAGCTAAAAATATTAGCGGATATATTTATTAAACTTATTAAAATGTTAATAGCACCAATTATCTTCTTAACAGTTGTAATTGGAATTGGTAGTATGGGAGATGTCAAAAAGGTAGGGAAAATTGGGGGAAAAGCCTTAATCTATTTTGAAATTGTTTCCACATTTGCCTTAGCGATTGGACTTATAGTTGTCAATATTGTAAAACCAGGTAAAGGTTTTAATACGGAAGCTGCCAATGGAGCAGATGTCTCTCAATATACAGACGCGGCGGCGGCAGAGCACGGTCTGGGTGCATTTATTATGCAAATTATCCCTGATAATGTTGTGGGTGCTCTCGCAAATGGTGAATTATTACCTGTCTTATTCTCAGCCGTATTATTTGGTTTAGCAGCAGCAGCGATTGGAGAACCAGCTAAACCAGTTATTAAATTTTTTGAGCAAGTTGCGGATATCTTCTTTAAAATCGTTAATATGGTCATGAAAGTTTCTCCTATTGGCGCATTTGGTGCCATGAGTTATACAATCGGAAACTTTGGACTTAAATCTCTTGGCAACTTAGGATTTTTAATGCTATCCGTCTATATCACAATGTTTATTTTTATCGTTGTTATTATAGGGGCCATTACACGCTACTTTGGATTTAGTATTTTTAAATTTATTAAATACATTAAAGATGAAATTTTCATCGTGATTGGTACATCTTCTTCTGAATCAGCATTGCCTTCCATGATGCGTAAATTAGAAAACTACGGCTGTTCTAAACAAGTTGTGGGACTAGTTATACCAACAGGTTATTCGTTTAACTTAGATGGAACATCCATATACTTATCGATGGCAGCTATATTTATTGCCCAAGCTTACGGGGTTGATTTAGATATTTGGCATCAAATCACATTACTAGCCATTCTAATGCTTACATCTAAAGGGGCTGCTGGCGTAACCGGCTCTGGGTTTATCACACTTGCTGCTACATTAGCGGCATTCCCGATGATTCCCGTAGAAGGGATTGCATTATTAATCGGGGTTGACCGATTCATGTCCGAAGCCCGAGCTGTTACCAATCTAATTGGTAATGGTGTGGCGACAGTGGTCGTTTCAAAAATGGAGAAGGAATTTGACACAGAGCAGGAAAAGCGGGCTCTCTCAGGTCAAATCGCGCAATCTTAAATAGTTAAAAAGGCTACTGAAAGCGAGATACTTGTCTCTCTTTAGTAGCCTTTTATATAGTCCATTTTTAGAAATTCATAGACACCACCATTTCCTTGCATATAGGTATGGTCATCATGCTAAAATAAGCAACTAATTCGTGTTTTGTTGTGACAGCAAAAATAGAATTCCCTCTTATATTCGTATTGAGAAATGCTTGTAAATCCTCCTGATCAGCCTTCATATCATAGAAAGAATAGTCGCCATTATAATGCCAGTTATAGGCAATATCTTCGCTTGTTCTTGTGTAATTGTTTGAAATCGATAGTTCAAAACTTCCCCTTCTGTCATTTTGTGAAACCTCCTGGATGACCTACTCGTATATATAATGAATGGAGGTTCTTTATGGCAACATTTACACTTACCTATCCAAAGGGCTTTAAAAGCTTTTCCGCTATTCCAATTATGAATGAACACAACGAAACAGTGTGTATGCTTCAAAAAGTAGAACGTTCTTCTACTGGAAAAGTTTTAAACGCCGTATTATTAGTCGCGACACAGCAAACTTTACCCTATCGTTATGAAACACGTACAACTCTAGGTGCCCCGCTTTTTCAAGTACAATCTACTCTATTAACAAAAGGGGTTAGTCATCAGCTCGTTATGCCTGATGGTAGCATCATACCGATTGTCCGAAGAACAGTTCAATTATTAGAATCCTCTTACACCTTTACAATGGACAACTTGGCATTTCGTTTTGAGAAGGATTTTACTTCTACCGCCTATTTATATTGTAATGATGTGAAAATTGCGAGTGCAAGCCCAATAGAGACTGAGCTCATACGGACGGGACTTATGTTTAAACTTTTCCAAGCTGACGACATGCACTTTGTTGCACTACTGGCAACACTCTATCAAGCTCTATTTGCCATGAATAATTAATGTAGATTCCCATAAATAAATTACCTAGCAAAAAGGAAGGCATCTAGATTATAGTCTCGATGCTTTTCAATTAATTTTTTCTCGTTCCTCATTTAGTATATGAATGATATAGGAATCACTTTGATTCACATTTGTTTGGACAATCTTTTTTACTGCCCCTTCCATCTTAGTCGCTAATTGAAGTGCCTCCTCATTGTCACCATTTATAGTTGTTTGAATCGTAATGGTTGTACGATTCTCTAGTATTAAGTATTCATATACATCAAATGCCTGTAACCCTTTAATTAAATCTTCGATTAATAGATTAATATCATTGCCTATCGTTTTATTACCATCGAGCAAAGTAGTAAATTCCCATCTTTCAAAAACAATGGAATAATCCTTTAATGCCGAAGTTTTTAAAGCGCTTTTAGCAATAGCCTCCATGTCTTTTTTAACCGACTGTACATACTCTTCTCCTCCTACAATTTGGATGACCAATTCCTTGTCCGCAGTTGTTTTAACATCAATACCAACGTATTTTTCAAGGAGCTTATCTTTCAATAGTGATAAACTCAGCTCTTCTTTCGTAATAATTGGACCTTTCTCGATATTCGCTTCCACAGGCTTGCCATCTACATATTTATTAAACAGGATGATGATCGCGATAATGACCAGCATTAATCCTGTAACGACTCCAATCCGTTTCACATGAAATCCCCCCTGTTAGGAAGGTATGAACTCTGCAAATACAATATTCACCGTTTTCTATCACTGTTTTATAGTTACTATGCTATGGACCATTTCTGGTATTGCTAAATTTCTCTCACATATTCCGGAACACGAAATAAATTTGCTATGTTTTGTCCTTTCTGTGTCATGATTCTAAAATAGGAGTACACTAAAGGGGTAGTAATTCTATATTTTTGGAGGGTTTTATATGGATGCAAAAGCAGCGGAAATTAAAAATATTATGACCTTGAATCTACTCGTACAAATTTTAAAAGAACGTGGCATTATGACGGATAAGGAATTAAAGGAACGTCTCTCAAATACGGTCAAGCTATCCTCTATGGATGCAGATTTGAAAGAAAAGGTTATCGAAGAAATCGAACATTAATAGGAATGATCCAAACAAAAACAACCGCTTCCATGCTGTGAATATAGCTGAAAGCGGCTGTCTATATGATTGTTTTAAATAAAACGAATGTATACGTTTAAGATACCTATTGCCTCAAAATTAAGAACGAATTGTTTTTAAAGCTGTTGACCAAGGAATTAGCTGATCTAACATTTGATGGACGGAATCTGCCTGCACCTCTTTTGGCTTAAAGACCGAGCCGTTTTCAAAATCAGTAAATAAAGATAAAGCAGGATGAACTCGCACATCGGCAACTAGTAATTCTCCTAGAATCCCTCGTAAATGCTCCGCAGCACGTGCTCCTCCAACTGAACCATAGGAAACGATACCTGCGGCTTTATTGTTCCATTCTACTCGTAAAAAGTCTAATGCATTTTTTAGTGCACCTGTGATTGAATGGTTATACTCAGCCACAATAAAGACAAAGCCGTCACATGCGGCTACTTTCTCTGACCATATAGCTACTCCAGAAGTATCTCCTCCCGGCTCACCAAGAAACGGTAATTTAAAATCAGCGATATCAATTATTTCATATTCCGCATCACGACGTTTTTCAGCAACTTCCTTTACCCACGCTCCAACTTGTGGGCTAACACGACCTTCTCGCGTACTTCCTAAAATAATACCGATTTTTAACATATGATCCTCCTCGTTTTCCCATTCATTTTGTGTGAATCATCGTCATTCCCTGTACGCCAAACAACACTCGTAACCATTTTGGTCAGGTACATACAGTATTATTCATGACCTTTATGTTGTAGTCGCTAGTAATATTTTGAATCAAATAATCTTTAATTCAAAATTAAATTACCATATTTCTTTATTTTCTGTCAATTATTAAAATTTGAGGCTTTTTTTACTAGCTTACTTTAATTTAATGGGCTGCTCCAGTGCCTCTAATTCTTCTTCCATGGAGGTAAATTGTCTTTCCACTACATATTTTGCGTCAGATACTGCTGCGTTATAAATATATGGGGCGATATTTTCCTTGATAAAATCTAACACACGTTCTGCTTCAAATTCAGTAATATCTTCATCACGATGAGTATAGAAAAATCGCTGAATATCAGCTAGAATCATTTCTTGCTGCTCTTTAGATAAACGAATAAACAAGGCCTATCTCTCCATTTCTACTAATTGATTTCATGCTCATCTTATCATTTTCTATCTATTCTTTGCATACAAAAAGGCTGAACACTACCTAGTGAACTGACCCCCTTCGGGTTAGCAAGGTTATCTTTACACAGCTATCAGGGGTCGGTTTATACTTCAGCAGCGTACCAACAAGCAATCCAAGCAAAGGGCATTACCATGAGCATGTCCTGTAAAGGAACGCCCGCTGATAATCCCCCCATTGAATCGTTTCATGCGACACTCAAAGCAGAAACGTTTTATCTCGACAGATTAACTCGAACTACAACGCATTGTAGTTCAAACCGTAAGAGATTATAACAATACTCAAATTCAATTGAAATTAAACAACCAGTCTCCAATTAATGATCGGAAACTGGTTGGGTGATGCTTTTTTGAGACTGTCTTACTTATGAGGTTCAGTCCCTAGTAATGTTCAACCTTTTATTATTGTTTACATTCAAATGAATAACTCGTGGAAAGGAAGTTTTTTTCCTTTGATATAATGGCTTGACCGCCATCATCTTCACATTGTTCGGTCATGGCATCCATTTTCTTTTCATTCATCATATTCGTCATAATCGTCATGCCTATACCAAAAACAGCGATAAATAAACCGATTATAATCCACAGTTTACCAGCCTTATTGCCAGCAGGTCTTTCATTAGTCACATCTATTCCCCTCGCTTACACAAATAAAAATGGTTCTGTATTGATTGTTGATTGTACAAATTCAACCTCATATTTTTTATCCGCACATAGCTTCGTCATTTTTTCCGCTACTCCTGCAATCATCACTTTTTCGACATGATGACCTGGATCGACAATTTGCAGATCTATTGCTTGGGCATCCTGTGCTGTATGGAAGTACATATCTCCCGTTAAAAAAACATCTGCCCCTGCACGTTTTGCTGCATAAATATATTTATTACCATCTCCACCAACCAGTGCAATCTTCTTAATCTTTGACTGTAAATCACCTACGACACGAACCGCTGGAACCTGTAGCTGCTGCTTCACGTACTCTGCGAATTGATGTAAGGTCATTTCCTTAGATAAGTAACCTACACGCCCTAATCCCATACTATTCGTTTGCTGATCAAGTCGAATTACATCATAGGCTGGCTCTTCATAAGGATGGCTAATAAGCATGGCCTTTAAAACTCGGTTTTTGATGGATTCAGGAAATACGACTTCTACCTTAACTTCCTCTTCAACATGTAATTCACCAATAGTGCCAACGAATGGATTTGCACCTGCTAACGCCCGGAAACGTCCTTCTCCGGCAGTTGTATAACTACATGCTTCATATTCTCCAATGCGCCCTGCTCCAGCTTTTGCTAGCGTCTCGCGTAAATCCTCAGCATTTGCAGACGGGATAAAAACAGCAAGCTTTAAAAGATGTTCTGAGTAAGTTTCTTCTAGTATCGTACGGTCCTGTAGCTGAAGGGCATCTGCAAGTAAATCATTGACTCCACCTTCAGCTACATCTAAATTTGTATGCGCCGCATAAACAGCGATATCATGTTTTATAAGCTTTTCATATAATCGCCCTGCTGGATGGTCTGTACGAATATTTGCGAGACGTCTAAAAATAGGAGGATGATGAGCAATGATTAGCTCACATCCTTTTTCAATGGCCTCATTCGCAACAGCTTCATTGACATCTAAAGTGACTAATACTTTGCTAACAGGTTTATTGAGTGTACCAATCGCTAAACCAATAGGATCATTCTCCATGCAAGCCAGTTTTTTAGGTGACCATGATTCGAACACTTGAATAATTTCTTGACCGTTTACCGTCTTCATTTACAAAACTCCTTCTACTAATTGAATAAGAGCCAATAACTCTGCACGTTTTTCTTCAATTTCAGGTGTTTGTTCTGCATCTTTTATGGATAGTAATACACGTTGCCAATTTTCTTTTTCACGCGTCCATTTTTTTACAAACGCTGGTGCTTTACGTGTGCTTAGTTTTGGACCAAATAAAATCTCTGCTGTCGAAAGCTCCATTTGTGCCCTTTGCAACACAAGAATTTCATAGATTTTATCATCTTCCTCTAAAATCTCTTCATCGAGAATAGCCCAATTATGTGCTAAAGCCCATTCACGGATCACCTTGGCATGAATATTCGGTTGTAAAATAAGACGTGTAACACCTTGCAGCTTTTCAGGATGCTTCTCTAAAATAGAGACAATTAAGGGACCGCCCATTCCTGCAATCGTTACTGTATCCACATGGTCAGTTAATTCTATTGCGGCTAATCCATCTGCGAGACGTACCGTAATTTCATGGTGTAATCCTTCTTTTTGTACTTGTCCCACTGCGGATTCATAGGGCCCAGCTACTACCTCCCCAGCTATCGCTGAAGAAGCTACTCCTTGATGAATTAAATAGCAGGGTAGATAGGCATGGTCACTACCTATATCCGCTACTACCGCTCCTGTGGGAACAAATTTTGCTACAGTTTCTAATCGTTTCGAAAGTTTTTGTGCGTTCATTTTATACCGCCTACCTTAAATAGAGTCCATTACTAGTATGGAGGATGTCGTGAAAAAAAACAAATGGAGTTGTCTCACAATACTCATGTGGACAACCCCATTTCATGATTTTTTGCATTTAAAAAGTAGCTGTACTATTTCAGTACAGCTACTTGTCAGTCATACTATTCTAAAGTAGAAATGTATTCAGCAATAGCTTTTGCTTCTGCTTCAGTTTTCATGTTTGGTTGCATCGGAGTACCTTCGATACCCTTTGTTAAAACCTCAACGATACGGGCTTCATCTAAGCCATGTAGGTTTGGACCCATACTACCAGTTAAATCACCACCGTGACAACCGATACAAGATTGTACTAGTGCTGCACCGTCAGCATTTGCGTCTGTAGTTTCAGTAGTTTCGCCACCGCCCTCTTGTTCAGCAGCAATTTCTTTCTTGTTATCTGCACCTTGTAAAGACATGAAGAAAATAAGACCAATACCAAATGCCAGAATTAAGATGTAAGGAACGACTGGATTGTTTTTCATAAGTTTCCCCTCCTCATTTTAAGTCTACTTCTATTATAATATAGAATCAGTCAACATCTAATATTGTACTTCATTAACAAAGAAACGAAAAGCCCTATTCGCTAAGTTTTCCTTTGTTTGTAACAAATTCGACATTTCTGTATCTATTGGATAAAATATGTCTTGCAAACACCAAATTTTGGTCAATTTCATAGCTTTTTTTTCATACTGTTATCATACCCGTTGCATACATTCATATACTAAAAAAATAAAAAAACCTGCACACCATGGAAGTAGTGTGCAAATGTCAATCATTTATAAGTGCAAAAAATTACTATAAATTTATGATATAGTAGCCAATCAGTGCTAGTAATCCTAAAACACCGGAGACCGTGAAATAAAGGAGCTTCATTTTAATACCTGACCAAAGCCAAATAAGACAGTTGGCGGCAATCAAGCAAAATAAAACGATATTATCTCCACTAAAATATGTAGTACACAAACGTATAGACATACTAAATAATAGGATAGCGGCAAGTAAATGATATATAGGAGCTAGTAGATGTTTCTTTTGCGCCATTTGAAACGCAACGATAAATAATATACATGCACTAATACCTATGACAACGGTTAAAATCAATGTGAATGATTTTATTGTAAAATAGATTGCCAAAACAGCTATTATGGCGATACATAGACTTGCTATCAGAAGTATCATTTTTCTTTTTTCAGATGGTAAAATCGCTTGTTTAGGATCTTGCACAGGTTCTAACTCCTCTATATCAGCCCCCTCTGTATAAAGAGCTGCTAAGAAGTCACAATAGTGCTCTGGTAATAGTTTATTTTGCTTCCAAAACAGAATTTCATTGAGAATAATTTTTTTCCGGGGATTCGTCATAATGTTAGCTCCAAACATTGCTTAATAATGGTTGTATTACAATTTTATCTCACACTTTTGGGAAATACATCTGTATAAAGTAGCAAATCTCTCATTTCCTTCATTCTAATTATCTATTATTAGCGAAAACAAGTTTGCGGAATATCGAGGCTAATTACCTTTTCAATGGTATAAAAAAGGAGCTATCCAACTAGGTATTTTTACACTAGTTGGATAGCTCCATCTATTTAAATTATTCTAAGAAGTCTTTTAGACGTTTACTACGAGAAGGGTGGCGTAATTTTCTTAAAGCTTTCGCTTCAATTTGACGAATACGTTCACGTGTTACGCCAAAAACCTTACCTACCTCTTCTAAAGTTCGTGTACGACCATCATCTAAACCAAAACGTAAACGAAGTACGTTTTCTTCACGGTCTGTTAAAGTATCTAGGACATCTTCTAGCTGTTCTTTTAACAATTCATATGCTGCATGGTCAGATGGAGATTGTGCTTCAGAATCCTCAATAAAGTCTCCTAAATGAGAATCATCTTCTTCTCCTATCGGTGTTTCAAGAGATACTGGTTCTTGAGCAATTTTTAAAATTTCGCGTACTTTTTCTGGTGTTAGATCCATTTCTTCACCAATTTCTTCTGGCGAAGGTTCACGGCCAAGATCTTGTAAAAGTTGACGTTGTACACGGATTAATTTATTAATGGTTTCGACCATATGAACCGGAATACGAATGGTACGTGCTTGGTCTGCAATCGCACGCGTAATAGCCTGACGAATCCACCATGTAGCGTAAGTAGAGAATTTAAAACCTTTGCGGTAATCAAATTTTTCAACGGCCTTAATCAGCCCCATATTCCCTTCTTGAATTAAATCAAGGAATAGCATTCCACGACCTACATAACGTTTAGCGATAGATACTACCAGACGTAAGTTTGCTTCTGCAAGACGTTTACGTGCTTCTTCATCACCTTGTTCAATACGCTCAGCAAGTTTGATTTCTTGCTCTGCAGATAGTAAATCAACTCGACCGATTTCTTTTAAATACATCCGTACAGGGTCATTGATTTTAACACCCGGTGGTACACTCAAATCATTTAAGTCGAAAGTCTCTTCGTTTGCTTCTTCTTTCATTAGACTTTCTTCTTCAAATTCTTCTTTTCCAATAATTTGAATGTCTTTATGCTTTTCAAGATCCTCAGCAAAATGGAAAATTTCTTCGTTTTCCAATTCATAAGGTGTTAGTTTCTCTGAAATTTCTTTCATAGAAATTTCACCCTCTGTTTTTGCCTTTTCTTGTAGGAATTTTTTTGCATCATCTAATGTAATTTCTACTTCTATCTCTTTTGAACGTTCTGACTTGTCCGCCATAAACCTTCCTCCTTCTAAACAACCGAATCGGGTTAAATCGCCGATAACGATTTTCTTAAATGAATAATCTGTTGGGCGATTTCAAGTGCACGTGCATACTCATGCATCTTCTCCGCTTCCTTTGACTCATGCATCTTTTGATAAATTTCTTGCTCAATTCTATATTTTTGAAGCTGACGGATTGAGTCCACAACCTCTGCCTCTGCTTGATCAGGATCTCGCTCGACTAAAGCCGCTTCCATAACAATCTTCCGTAATTCAGCGTCATCCAAAATCTCCATAAAGCGTTGATAATCAGGATGACCATATTCCTCATAAAATCCTACTAAGCGAACAAAAACAGCCATATAAGCATCTCGTACAAATGGCTCTTTTTGCTCACTCCGTAATACCCTGTCCACTACATCTATATTATGAAGCATATGGGCCAGTAATAAACGTTCGGCACGTTCAGCTGCATCCATAGGCTTTTGTTGTTGCGTGACTGGCATTGAAGGCATTTGTGTCGGCATTTCTGGTTTTGCAGAACGTACCTGATTAGCCTCCAGCTTTCGGAATTGGGCATAAATGGCTTCTTCCGAGATATTTGTTTCATTTGATAGCTGTCGTATATACAAATCTCGTTCAACTGGCGAAGATCTACCTGTGAGCTGTTCAAGGACTTCTTGTATATATTGAAGCGTATCATTTTCAAATTGAAAGTTCTTATTTCGTCTAGCATGCATCATCATAAAAGCAATATACGCATGAGGGTTTTCCAAAATTTGTTCCTTAAATGCTTGTCCGCCTAACGTGCGAATATATTCATCAGGGTCCAACTTTTCTGGTAACACAGCAATATCTACTTTCATGCGCTCCGTATGCAAAAGCTGTGCCGCTCTTTTCGCTGCATCAAATCCAGCATTATCACCATCATAGCAAATCGTAACTTGCTCAACTAAGCGCTTTAGCTTTGTGATATGCTGATTTGTTAGGGAAGTACCCATTGTTGCTACGGCATTCATAACACCTACAGAGTTAGCTGCTAATACATCCATAAAACCTTCCATCAATACTACTTGACGATTTTTTCTGATAGAAGTTCGTGCTTTATCTAGGTTATAGAGCACTTCACTTTTTTGAAATATTGGTGATTCTGGGCTATTTAAATATTTCGCTTCCTCACCCGTTGATGAAAGTATTCGTCCTGAGAAGGCAATAATTTTACCATTCTCATCTCGAATCGGGAACATGATCCTTCCTCTAAAACGATCAAAATAACGTTCTTCTCCCTCTCGCTTAATAATTAACCCACTTTCCGCCATTTCTTGTAAGTTATAACCTTTTCTTTCAAGCAATATTGTTAATGCGTCAAAGCTGGGGAGAGACCAACCAATGTTATTAGATTCTATAAGCTCCCTTGTAAATCCTCTTTCTAGCAAATAATTTAAAGGTTCTTCGCCATCCTCTGTATTTAACAGTAGATGGTGGAAAAAATCTGCTGTAAAAGCGTGTGCTTCTTTCATCCTTTCTTCCGCTTTAGAAATCTTTTTTGTTCCTCCAGGAAAAGTTGGCTCAACATCTAAATGTATGCCAGCTCGTTCTCCAAGTTTCACAACTGCATCAGGAAAAGATATGCCTTCAATGTCCATTACAAAAGTAATGGCATTACCCCCTGCACCACAACCAAAGCAATGGAAAATTTGCTTGTCCGATGATACAGAAAAAGACGGTGTTTGTTCTCCATGGAATGGACAGAGGCCAAACCAATTTCGCCCACGCTTGGTCAGCTGCATGTATTCACTAATAACATCAACGATATCCGATTGTGTACGAATCTGTTCAATTACTTCCTCTGGAATCTTCCCTGCCAAATCCATCACCATCTTTAATAATTACGTTCTAGAAACACAATTCGCTATTCGTTTTAAAATTCCTTTATTTCTCGACAAAAAATTAGGATTTTTCTCTTATAAATATTTTTACCACAATTTTATTATTATAAAACAAAAATTAGTTTTTATCTATACTAATTTCAAAATCCACTCAAAAAAACCGCCTCTATGAACCGAGGTGGTTTATTTTCGTACAATTTATTTACAAGTCAAAATATGTTCAATGATGGTATTGGCAGTCTCTTCCACAGCTTTATTAGTCACATCAATTACTCGACAGCCTATCTTGCCGACAATTTTTTCAAAATGTTGAATCTCTTCTAAAATACGATTATGTTGTGCATAGATGGCATCATCATTTAATCCAAGAGACATTAATCTTTCTTTCCTTATAGAATTTAACTTCTCAGGAGAAATGATTAATCCGAAACATTTTTTAGGGTCCAACTGTAATAGCTCTTCGGGTGGTTCTACTTCAGGAACTAAAGGGACATTCGCCACCTTATATTTTTTATGTGCTAAATATTGTGAGAGGGGCGTTTTAGATGTTCGGGATACGCCTACCAACACGATATCGGCCTGTAATAATCCACGGGGATCTCGACCATCATCGTATTTAACTGCAAATTCTATTGCTTCAATTTTTTTAAAATAATCATCGTCAAGCATATGAACAATCCCAGGTGTCTCCAATGGATTTTCTTCCATAAAGGTTGCCATTGATTGTAATGCAGGACCTATTATATCGACAGCATGTATCTTTTCCTGTTCACATAAATCACGTAATAGCTTTCGCATTTCTTGACGAACAAGTGTGTAAACAATAAATGCTTGTTGTTGTGCTGCAAGGAAAACAATCTTACGAATAAGCTCCTCCGATTGAATATGTGGAAATCGTCGGATAACAGTATTCTCTAGACCGGGCCGAAACTGGCTAATCACTGCCTTCGCAACTTGGTCGCCAGTTTCACCAACAGAGTCAGATACAACAAATACGCGTAGTCTTTTCATGCAGCTCTCCTTCAAATTTAGTCATTTTGCGCAAGAGATAAGAAAGCTCGTGTAATCGTTGTTTTTGTAAGACGGCCTATAATCGTCAAACCACCCTCTTGTGGTTCGACTACTGGTAGCGAATCAACTTCTCGTTCAATGAGCTTGTTCGCGGCAACAACCAAAGAATCTGATCTTTCACAGTACGAAATATTAGGCATACGTGTCATAATTATATGTACAGGAATTTTATTTAAATCCTGCGTGCCAATACTTGTACGCAGTAAATCTTTGCGAGATAGTACGCCTGTCAAAAACTCATTCTTATCTACGACAAAGAGTGTACCAACATCTTCTGAAAACATAAAGCAAATTGCATCATAAACCGTCATTGTTTCTGGGACAACTACAGGGCCTGAATGAAAATCCTTTACTTTTAAATTGTGAATACTATCCATCAATGTAACGGATGCCTTTTTCCCTGAATAGAAATAACCAACTCGTGGTCTTGCATCTAAAAATCCCGCCATCGTAAGGATCGCTAAATCTGGTCTTAAAGTCGCTCTAGTCAGATTGAGACGTTCTGCAATATGTTCCCCAGTGATAGGACCGTTTTCTTTCACAATTTGTAAAATGTTTTCCTGACGTTTATTGAGTTCGATTGGACTCACCGCCTCAAATCTAATAGTGTTATACTTATGCTCAATTATTATATACTATAGAATGATAGGTATGCAAAGTATTACACTAATTCTATATAAAAGGTGTTATAATAATGCTTTGTATGATTAAAGCAATAGTTCAATTATACAACAGTCTGTATAAAATAGCAGTAATCTGTGGTGAATTATAGCTGATATGTGTACAGGATTTTAGATTAAGGCTAATTCCTTTCATTTTTTTTATTTGATTTTTGCTATGAAGGCTGCTGTCCTAGTCGGTTAAAAACCAACATCTTCGACCATGATAGTAAAAATACTGGTTTTTAATAATGATTGCGAATCAAAGAACTACATGCTACAATGTTGACACATACGCTTGCTCTATCTTTATATTCGAGCAAATTGCGTTATACAGGCGATGATGGGAAAAAAGTATCTGTTCCATTCAAGAGCGAGTAGAAGATGGTGAAAGTCTACATAGTAACAGAGAAAAGGCACTCCCTGAGCTAACTTTTTGAAAAGAGGTTTTAAACGTTTTGTTTAAAACAATCAGGGTGGAACCGCGGGTATTAGCACTCGTCCCTGGGCATACATTGTGCCCGGAGACGGGTGCTATTTTCATTTAGTCTACACTGAATGAATATCTTTAGCGTTTTACCGCTAACAAAATTTTAAAGGAGGCTATTTTATGGCTAACAAATCAATGGAAACAATTGTATCATTAGCAAAACACCGAGGCTTTGTCTTTCCAGGCTCAGAAATCTACGGTGGTCTAGCAAACACTTGGGATTATGGTCCACTTGGTGTTGAATTAAAAAACAATATTAAAAAAGCTTGGTGGCAAAAATTCGTTCAGGAATCAGAGCACAATGTTGGTATCGATGCTGCCATCCTAATGAACCCAAAAGCTTGGGTGGCTTCTGGTCACGTTGGAAACTTTAATGACCCGATGATCGACTGTAAATCATGTAAGGCACGTCATCGCGCTGATAAAATCATTGAAGACGCAGCGTTAGCAAAAGGCGATGAAATCATTGTTGATGGTATGACATTCGATCAAATGAAAGAAACAATGATTAAATACGATGTAGTATGCCCTGATTGCGGAAAAGCGGATTTCACAGATATTCGTCAATTCAACCTAATGTTTAAAACATTCCAAGGTGTAACGGAGTCTTCTACAAACGAAATTTTCTTACGTCCAGAAACAGCACAAGGTATTTTCGTAAACTTTAAAAATGTTCAACGTTCTATGCGTAAACGCACTCCATTTGGTATTGCACAAATTGGTAAATCCTTCCGAAATGAAATCACACCAGGTAATTTTACTTTCCGTACACGTGAATTCGAACAAATGGAACTTGAATTCTTCTGCAAACCAGGCGAAGATCTTGAATGGCACTCTTATTGGAAAGAATTCTGTAAAAATTGGTTATTAAATCTAGGCATGAAAGAAGATTCTATGCGTCTTCGTGACCACGAGGATGATGAACTGTCTCACTACTCTAACGCGACAACAGATATCGAATTTAAATTCCCATTCGGTTGGGGAGAGCTGTGGGGTATCGCTGACCGTACAGATTATGATTTGAAACAACATATGGAGCATTCAGGTGAAGATTTCACTTATATTGATCCTGTTTCAAATGACCGTTATATTCCATATTGTATCGAACCATCTTTAGGGGCTGACCGTGTGACATTGGCATTCCTATGCGATGCATATGATGAAGAGGAGTTGGAAGGTGACGATAAACGTACTGTTTTACGTTTCCACCCAGCAATTGCACCATTTAAAGCTGCTGTCCTACCTCTTTCTAAAAAATTATCTGATGAAGCTACAGACGTTTGGGCTGAACTTCGCAAAGCCTTCCCAGTTGATTTTGATGAATCACAATCAATCGGTAAACGTTACCGTCGCCAAGATGAGATCGGTACACCATTCTGTATCACATATGATTTTGACTCAAAAGAAGATGGTCAAGTAACAGTACGTCACCGCGATTCTATGACACAAGAACGTATGCCAATTTCAGAAGTGAAAGCATATATTGAAAAACATCTTCAATTCTAATCTTTTTAAATAATAAGGAGGGGGTCGCCATTGTAGGCAACTCCCTCTTCTTATGCTTTATAGGTTGAAAATAAACGCTCTTGCATTTTTTCCTCAAACGAAAACTTTTTCACGCTCATACCAATCAAGCTAACAAGTAATTCCTCTATATCCGCTAATGAATAATATAGAAAGGCTCCTTCTCGCATCGGACGAACTCGCTTTTCAACAGTTTGTTCATCCTCAATAAAATAAGCAACATTAACATCACAATGCCCCATTAGCTGAGTAATACGTTGATCATCACCTGGATTTATGAAGAAAGGTACAATTTTATCAATATACAGAATACTTTGCACAAGCTTAATGAAGAAATTTTCACGAAGGGTTGTTTCCACAACTAGAATGGTCGTTTTTTCATGCTGATAGTCCATATACAAAACGTTTAATTGCTCTTCTAATAGTTTCTTTAAAATAGAAATAGAATTTCTATATTTCGTCATATCCGTTTGTATTTCTCTTGTTAACAGACGTAATATGCGAAAAGCTGGTAAGAAAATTTTTAGGACAATTTCTTTCGGGTGTAAATGATCAATTAATTTACTAAAATGCATTCTTAAATTAGGCTCGTCACACCTGATTAATTGTTCCACGAATAGGTTGAAAATCTCTTCAAAGCTATTTGCACGATAATCAATCATTTTTGCGATTCTAACACTATAATTCAAGGGCAGGTTCATGGATTTTTGCTCATCCAATAATTTCACTTTGGGCAAGGTAGGAAATAAATCATAAACAAGCTCGACTTGTGCACTACGATTATCTGAAAGCATTACAACGGAGTTGACAGGGTAGATGCCTAAACATTCTACAAATTTATGCATAAATTTTTCGTTATACAAATGTCGGTCCTTGTATAAAACAGCTAGCGCATCCGTTGCTCCATAACCATTGTGATAGACTCGCTTAGACGTCATCGCTGAATACACATCAATGATTTGTAGCAACTGTACCCCTTCACTCATATCATCTGCACAGAGCTGATTAGGATAGCCTTTCCCAGCAAAGCGTTCATGATGATCTCGTGCTAAATAGGCGATTTCTTCCTCGTTATTTTCTAAAAGTAACTCATAGCCCTTAGTTGTATGTGTTTTAACAATTTCAAACTCATCTTCTGAGAGTTTTCGTTTTAAATTTAAAATTTCTTGGGGGATAAAGACCTTTCCAATATCATGGAACAAATAACCTCTTGCTAATGTTTCGATATCTGTCAAACCTAAATAACGAGCAAAAATGGTTCCTAATACAAATACATCAAATGAATGGACAAAAGAATATTCATCCCATTCCTTTAAATGCATAAGTAACTCATAGCGATGTTTCTCTTCTAAAATCTTTTCAAAAACCCCGCGAACATAAGCAGTGTCTTGTATGCTTTTTAGTATTTGACCATAACGCAATTCATGGACAACATTCTCTAGGGTTGTCATAAAAAGTTGATGGACAGTTTCTTTATAGTCATCGATTGGGTCTTTTTCCTCCATTAGTGGTGAAAATAAATCTTCGTATTCTCTCGTTCGCTGAGCACTTAAATCATGAACAATTCGAATCGAATCCGATGGTAGATAGACAGATAATTCATCCACTTTTCGAAGTTTAAGTAAAGCAATAATTCGCTCCGTTAACACTAAATCCTTTTTAGCCAATAAACGATAATCCGAAAAAATATCTTCCGCTAAAATATCATTCGCTTCAACTTCACGAATACTTAAGGTTACTTTTCGTAGCATATTTTCTGCCACATACGCAATGTACTAAGCACTATGTGACTCCCTCCTTCTTCCATAGGACTGCGTTATTCTGATAAACGTATAAAATACGCTTTGCTGATAGAGGCTTGTTTTCTATTTCATAGGCATGTCAGATCTATATTAAGTACATTTATTTCGACAGGGGATTAAACGACTAAGTTATTTTAAAAAAATATAAATAAGAATATCTATACCAATTACAATATCATAGGTTAAAATACCTTTTCAACTAGTATATGGGACTTGAGTGATTAGTTTCTACTATTTATATATTGAAAACCGCATAAAAACACATGACTATTTTCACAATATTATATTCTTAGATAAAGAATAAAATGGAATAACACGATATTTAGACTCACAAAATAAATATATAAATTTATTATTTAATAAAAAAAACTAAAATTATGTAAAAATTTTATTTTGTAAAAATTGAAATTTTATTCATTTATAACATAGCTTAATAGGAACTGTTGGTTTAGGATTTTGACGATTCATGACCAATTACATAATACAAAGGATATAATTTCCTCTATTCGCCGCTCCAAAATTTTGGTATAAATAAGGTATTATAGTTAGTTTTAGCTGTTAAATATTGAATAATTAACAAGCTAAAACTATACCACCCTTTCCACATTCATTCGTCCGGAAGTCTGAACTGATACATAGGAAGGTCCGCAACATTCATACTATAAAATTTTTAATATTACCATTTGGAGGAATACTTTTGAAGTCTCAGCGTTTATTTCAACTAGCGATGGCATCAGCACTTGCAACAAGTGCGATTGTCATTACACCAACAGCACATGCAGCAACATTTTTCCCTGATGTCAATCCAGCAACAGAAGAAGGAAAGGCTATTATGGAATTAGCCGGACGTGGCATTATTTCTGGCTAATGGATGGTACATTTAAGCCAGCTAATCCAATCACACGAACACAAGCGGCTAAAATTTTAGCAGGTATATTGAAGCTAGATACGATTCATGTCAAAAACCCTCAATTCAAGGATATTAAGCCGGGATCGGAAAACTACGGAGCCATTGCGGCCTTGGCAAATGCGGGTATTATTAATGGTGCAAATGGTTATTTCTACCCAAATCAAAATATTACACGTGAACAAATGTCAAAAATGATTGCAAAAGGTTTTGGCCTGACAAGTTCAACTAGCGCAAAGCTACCCTTTACGGATGTAAAGAGGGGAACTGAATTTGAGCCTTATATTCAAGCTTTGTTTGACAATGGCATAACAAAAGGAACATCACCAACAACCTACGGACCAAAAAGCAATGTGAAGCGTTCCCAGTTAGCCGCTTTTGTAGTTCGTGCTGAAAAGATGCTTGGAAATGCAACTGTTTATGCTAGCCAATTTAACCAAGAATATATCATGGCTGTATATGGTGGTATCGAACCTGCAGAGGCTATTTTCACATGGGATGAAAATGAGGATATGTCGGAAGCTATTACGATGAAGCCTCTAAAAGAAGGTACAGGAAAATTAGTGATAACTGGATTTTCCGATGATTCAGAGGATTTTATAGATATCTTTTATTTAGTACATGTTAAAAATGTAAATGGCAAATTGAAGGTAACTCTTGAACAAGTACAAGAAGGGGATTATACAGAAAATTTACCACTGGATTTATCTGAGAGCAAACTATCATTTGTCCCAACACAGGTCACTGTGCAAAATGCGAATGGGCAGGCACTTGCTTCTAATTTATATAATTTCAATACAACTGATCAAACTTTGTCTATTTTGCAAAATGGAGAGTTCATTGTTACCTTTTCAGATGGTGAGCATCAACAAAAGATGGCTGCTGATGTATACTCGCTTGATTTAGTTCGCTATATTGATTTGTACCATTTTACAGATGAATTAACTTTGACGACACAAGCATTGTCTTTTGAACCAGCTAGTGTGGCTCTAGAGGATTTAGGTTTTGAACCCGCCTCTGTAAAAGCTACAATTGTTAAAGGACAACTTCTTATTACACCTAAAGCGGAAGGCTCAGCTGTTCTCCATTTAACAGGTAAAAATGGAGAAACGGAGTACCTTTATATTGAAACTAAAAAATTCGCAGGTCAATGGGCATTACTATATAACCTAATGTCAGATGGAGAATTTTAAATCACATAAAATGCCAGAGGAATGTTAAGGTTCCTCTGGCATTTCTTCGTTTGTAGGGCGTATTTGTAATTCAGGGGTTCTTTCCAGTTGCTCGATGAATTTTCTCGTTTTAAAACGAATTCCGGTTTGTTCCTCATAGATAGTTGTTATAATTTTTTTGATAAAATATTTCGTTTCCTTTTTTAATTCTATTTTCCCAATTTGATCGATGGGAACGGTATAAAACATACGGATAAGCTTAAGCTGCATTGGCGTTAAACGAATAATATAGGGATCATGCTGATAACAGCGATGACATAAAAAACCTCCTTGTGCAAAGGAAAAAGCAAATTCCCCATCTACAGCACCGCATGCAGCACAGGCATGTAATATAGGTTGGACTCCTGTATAGGGTAGCATCTTCCATTCTGCAAAGAGTGTGATGGATTCAGGGTCATAGCCATCCTCTATCGCTTGTAGTGCTTGCAGCAGAACATCAAAGGCGAAAGGCTCTGGTTTTCCTTCTTCTACGACTCGCTCCACAAGTTCCATAATATAGCTAGCATAGGCAGTAGCCATAATATCCTCTCGAATATGGCGCATTGAATTCAAATGCTCCCCTTGCTGTAATGTGCCCATACCAGTATGGTGTTGTACCATAAACATGCCATATGTAAATGGTTGTGTGACCGAAGCTAATCTACTAGAAGGCTTTTTAGCACCTCTCGCCATAGTAGCTACCTTTCCTGCCTCTCGTGTGAGCAACGTAACGATTTTATTGGACTCACCATAAGCGCGTACTTTTAACACAATTCCTTCCCATTTATGAAGCATAGTCCCCCTCCTTTCCCGTAAACTGTCCATGAAAATAGAGCTCTCCAAAATGTTTTGGACAGCTCAAAGTAAAAACTATCAATTTTGTCTAGGTATAGAGAAATCTCTCACCATTTGGGAGGGTATTCACACCGCCAATGCCATAAGCTTATTTTTTGACGGTGTTTCCCTACCTATGTCAGCAAAGCCTGTTAATACTCATCATCTCGGAAGCCGAAATCACGTAAATGTGTTGATTTATTACGCCAATCTTTTTGGACCTTGACCCATAGTTCTAAATAGACTTTAGAACCTAAAAGCATTTCGATATCCTTTCGTGCACGTGTCCCTACTTCTTTTAATAGGGCTCCACGCTTACCAATGACAATACCTTTTTGTGAATCACGTTCAACCATTATCGTGGCTGCTACATGAATTTTATCATTGTTCTCCTCATCTCGACGGATTTTATCAATAACAACCGCAATAGAATGTGGAATTTCTTCGCGTGTTAAATGTAACACTTTTTCACGAATAAGCTCAGAAATGATGAAACGCTCTGGATGGTCCGTCACTTGATCTGCAGGGTAATATTGAGGCCCCTCTGGTAAATACTTCGGCAATGTGTCCAATAAGCTTTCTACGTTATTGCCTTGTAACGCTGAAATAGGAATAATTTCAGCAAATTCATAGCGTTCCTTATAGCTCTCTATAATTCCAAGTAATTCATCTGGATGAATCTGATCGATTTTATTAATAACAAGGAATACCGGCGTCGAATTTCCCGCCAACATTTCAAGAATAAATTCATCGCCTTTGCCAAGCTTCTGCTCAGCATTAACCATGAACATAATCACGTCCACTTCACGCAATGTATTTTTGGCAACTTTCAACATAAAATCGCCAAGTTTATGTTTGGGCTTATGGATACCTGGTGTATCAATAAAAATCATTTGGCTATCAGTTGTTGTCAGTACACCTTGTACTTTATTTCGTGTTGTTTGTGGTTTATCACTCATGATCGCAATTTTCTGGCCAATGACCCGATTCAAAAATGTCGATTTGCCAACATTCGGGCGACCAATAATAGAGATAAAGCCTGACTTATAGCCACTTCTAGTTTCCAGCATTCTCTAAATCCTCCGTTGTAAATGCAAACGGTAATAATTCGCCCACTGACGTTACCGTAACATCACCTTTTAAATTCGTTAAATAAACAGGCATCGTCGGTGCGCAAAATTCCATCATCACCTGACGACATGCTCCACAAGGTGCGCATGGGCCTTCTGTATCTGCAACAATGGCAATAGCCTCGAATTCATAAGTACCTTCTGACACAGCCTTAAAAAATGCTGTACGTTCAGCACAATTCGTCATACTATAGCCTGCATTTTCAATATTACAACCGTGAATAACTTCTCCGGCCTTCGTTAAAAGAGCTGCTCCTACTTTAAATTTTGAGTATGGAACATATGCTTTTTCACGCGCTTTTTTAGATTCCTCTAGTAATGCATGCATATCAATTGTCATCTATAATATTTCTCCCTCACGTTAGTATAATACAGTTCTTTTTTCATATCAGATACTCACTTCGATTACAACCATTTGGGTAGGAAGATAAGTAATCCGATTATAGCACTGAATAGCGCAAATACAAGCACAGCACCTGCTGCGATATCTTTTGCCTGCTTGGCGAGTGGATGGAAGTTCGGCGAAGCCAAATCCACAACCCTCTCAATAGCTGTATTGATCATTTCCAATGCAAACATAAGTGCTATTAATAGTAGCACAATATACCATTCCGTTCGAGACAAACCTGTAAAATAACCAGCCAGTATGACAATGACTGCACTCACAATATGTGATTTAAAATTTTGTTCTGTACTTGCAGTTATAATGCCTTCAAACGCATAGCCAAATGATCGCAAGTATTTACGCAAATTCATTTAATCTCGTCCTAAACCAAAAGTTTGTAATATTTCATCTTGTTTTGTAAACATTACTTTTTCCTCTTCAGGCTCCATATGGTCATAACCGAGTAAATGTAAGAAGCCATGGACCGCTAAAAAACCTAACTCTCTTTCAAAGGAGTGATTGTATTCCTCGGCCTGCTCTTTTGCACGATCTGTAGAAATAATAATATCGCCTAGTACACGGGGCATTCCTTCAAAAGTTACTGCCATTTCACCTTCACCTAGTTCCTCCAATGCAAAGGAAATGACATCGGTTGGTTGATCTTTCCCACGATACTCGCGGTTTATATCTTGAATCGTGTCATTTGTGACAAACGTTACAGAAACCTCTGTTTCTGGTTCAATGCTTTCTACACTCGCTGCATGTTGCAAAAGCTTTTCTACAAGCTCTGTATGCTGTGCTGCAACTTCATTTGTTTCATCAGTAAAATCAATTGTTAAAATCATAGATCCTCCTACTTATCTGCCTTAGGATACTCAATACGTGAATGGAAAATTCCGTTCAATGTTTCGCAAAGTACTCTCTCTATACATTTTAACTCTTTTATTGAAATATCGCATTCATCAAACTGGTTATCTTGTACTCGATCGTCAATGATAGCTCTTACTAGCTTATGAATTTTCTCAGAATTTGGCTCTTTCATTGAACGCACTGCTGCCTCTACACTATCTGCCACACTTATTACGGCCGCTTCCTTTGTTTGCGGTTTAGGACCAGGATATCTGAAAGTAGCTTCTTCAATGGATTTCCCTTGTTCTTTCGCTTTAAACAAGAAAAACTTTAACAGACTTGTCCCATGATGCTGCAGCGCAATATCAATAATTTCCTGAGGCATTTTATAGCGTCTTAACATGTCAGCACCGTCAGTTGTATGGGCAATGATAATTTCTGCACTTGTTTCAGGAGGCAATGAATCGTGCGGATTAATACCTGACATCTGATTTTCAATGAAAAAAGCGGGTCTCTTCGTTTTTCCGATATCATGATAGTAACACCCTACACGTGCTAGTAAACCATCTGCTCCTATTTCTTCGCAGGCAGCTTCAGCTAAGTTTGCGACCATTACACTATGATGATATGTTCCTGGTGCTTCCATTAGTAATTTTTTTAGTAATGGATGATTCGGATTCGATAGCTCAATTAAACGTAATGACGATAATAAACTAAATGCTGACTCAAAGAATGGTAAGAGCCCCATTGTCAACGCTCCAGAAAGCAATGCAGATAACATGGCTGCAACAAAGTAAAACACTAATTCTGGTAAACCATAGGATGATTGTGTCATTAATAAATAAAAGGCGATAAACGCCATATTCACAAGGGAGATAACCGCAACTGCCTGTAAAATATGTGAGCGCTTTTCAACACTACGTAAAAAGAATAAACTTGCAAACCCTCCAAAAATGATATAAAGCGTAATTTCCATTTGCATAACGGATGAATAGCCTTCTTGAAAAATAACGCCAGCTGAAGCAGCAGTCATGACTGTAACAAGCACTGCGGCTTTATCATCTGCCAACAGGCGCACAAGCATTGTAGCCAATGCTGTTGGGAAAAGAAAGGCAATGGTCACATCAAACCCGCCAGAAACTAAACTAATGAATTTCATTAGCACGATGGACAAACTATAAACAATCACTGTTACCAACAATGCATTACGTTTTTTCCGTTCGTTAGCCTCCCAGCGCTCGAATAAAATATACATAAACACCATTTGGAGCAGTGTTAAAATTATGAGTCCTGCAATCGGTTTTAAGGAAGCTTGATTACTAATCATCCCTAAAAGCTCTAATTGTCGAAATGCCTCTTTATCAATAATCTGGCCTTCCTGCACAATAATCTGACCTTGTAAAATTCTTGTAGGCTCAACGCTTTCCTTCGCTTGCTCTCTTCTTATTTTTGTTTGCTCTTCGTTAACGGTTTCATTTTCAATGATACTTGTACGACCAATTAAAACAACCGTATTGAATATTTTATCGGGATACCCTCTTTGTCCTCTAATCTTCGTCTCAAAGTCATTTTGAGCGACAAAGACATTTTCAGGTCGAATGGATTTTTGTAAGTATTCCTCTACTGTTTTGGATAATTGGATACTTGTTCTATTTAAATCCTCATCGCTTTGCACTAATAGTCCTTCTAGCTGTGAATCCGTAAAGATGAGTGGCATTTGATCTTCATCGAGCGATTCAAATTTTTTGCGAAGCTGCCCTACTTGATCGGCAATTGCAATTGGTTCCTTGCTATTGGCCACATCCTTTTTTACCTCTAGTACATAATCAAATAACGATGTGACAATCGCTGCTCGCTGCTTGGCGACATCCTCCGAAAATTGATAGACCGGGCCTACTGCATTTGCGGCTTTTTCCCGCTCTTGTTGTGTCTTGTAGGTATCTTCTATTGTTTTAGTAGATCGTACGGTTTCAGGCGCTAGCTGTAAAGGTTTGAAATCATATGTAACTCCTTTAACATTGCCATACATCAAGCCAAATTGTAGGCATCCTGTTAAAATGAGAATGATGATAATAAAATAGCGAAAACCGATAAGCTCAGTAAATTTTCGAAGTTGTTTCTCCATCTGGCACCTCCTCTATCTACCTACTATCATACCAATTCAACATACATTTTTCTCGAAAAATGTATAAGAAAGCAAAAAACAGCTATACAAATTCGTATAGCTGTCACATTTTTTTCCATATTTTGATCATTTTCTTAATTCACAGTCATGGGGCAGACTTTTTTTAAACACGGTGCCCCTGTCGCTTCGCTTTCGGGGCAGACTTTAGAATGGCTTTGCCATTCTAAAGTTGCTGTTCTTCGTAGGCTTGGATGATTTTGGCTACTATTGGGTGGCGGACGACATCACCTTGTTCTAACACTTGGAAATGAATCGATTTTACATATTTTAATGTGCGTTCTGCCACGATTAAGCCAGACTCCGTATTTTTAGGCAAATCGATTTGTGTTTTATCACCTGTGATGACCATTTTCGAACCAAAGCCTAGTCGTGTTAAGAACATTTTCATTTGTTGATGAGTTGTATTTTGTGCTTCATCTAATATAACAAAAGCATCATCTAGTGTACGGCCACGCATGTAAGCCAATGGTGCAATTTCAATGGTCCCGCGCTCAATTAATCGTTGCGTCTGTTCAGCCCCGTAGATATCATTTAAGGCATCATAGAGAGGTCTTAAATAAGGATCTACCTTTTCCTTTAAATCACCTGGCAGGAACCCTAGAGACTCTCCTGCTTCAACAGCAGGACGAGTTAAAATAATACGCTTGACATGCCCATTTTTAAGTGCCTGCGTTGCCATGACTACCGCTAAATACGTTTTCCCAGTACCGGCTGGACCAATACCAAAAACAACGTCTTTATGACGGATTGCTTGTATGTATTCTCGTTGACCAATTGTTTTTGCACGAATGGGTTTACCTTTGGTCGTGCGTGCTATTTCTTCATCATAAAGCTCTGCGAAATATTCAATGGTACCTTTTTGAGTCATTTCAATAGCTGTCGTTACATCACGTTGATCAATATTAATTCCTTTGCGAATGACCTTCAATAATGCATGCAGCAGAAATGTTGCCTGTTCCTTAGCACTTTCTTCACCCGCAAGTTGAATTTGTTCACCACGGGTAATGATATGAACATTAAGTGCTTCCTCAACTAGCTTCATATTTGCATCGGAAATTCCGAGTAGCATAACCGCTTCGTTTGGATTATCCACTTGTAATACAGTTAACTGTTCTGACATAATCATTCTCCTTGTAGGCCATGTATTGGACTTGCAATGTTTTCATTGACTAAAAATAGAACTTTCCCTTCAACTGTACCATTACCCCACTTTGCCTGTAAAAGGTTTTCTTTTTTGATGATTGATTTGGCAGGTAACGAACGTATTACCTTTTCATGAAGAAGCGGGATAAGTAAAGACTCGATTTTCGATTCATCAAGCTCCACCTGCATCGTTTTCGTTTGCTGCTCCTCTACAATTGAAACATAAGGGTCTAGCCAATTCGGTAAATCCTTTTTTTGCACATAATCAACCTTTTCTTGATGAATACCTTTCACCAAAACGCGCCATTGCTTTTGTTGCAATGTTTCCATTGTAATTTTTGTAGGAATTTTAAAGGTACATTCAAGCCAATAATCTGCAAAAACCTCGCCCTTTGCGCCGACAAAAACATAATCCGCTCCACTTTCAATCACGCCACTAACAAGAACATCCCCCTCATAGGCTGTATCATTCACTGAAATTTTCCGCTCGCCATTTTGGATATCAAAGTGAGTAATAATACCACTTTTGGTTGCTACTAATTGCGACGCTAATTTTTCATTTGCCTGCTTCGTTTGTTTAGGAGATTCCTGTGGCCTTAGTACAACTCGCCCTCCACTTTTTTCAATATGCACCCACGAGAGCTCTCGATGCTGTTCTAACAGCTTTTGGCGAATAACCGTATTAGACGGTAAATTTTTTTTAGAAAGCGGTGTTTCTATTTGAAAGGTATCATGAAACGTTTTACCTAGGCGCTGCTCCAGTTCTGGTGTTGCTGCTTCAATGTCTACCTTCCAAATCACCTGCGCACCAAGTATTGGAATGGCAATCATTAAAGCCAGACCAAGCAAAGTCCAAACCTGAGCTCGAAAAACTTGCTGCTCATCGGCGTAAAATACAGCCATTTTCAAGCGAAAGCCTCTCCGTATACGACGAATTTTAGGTAAATGATGCATCGTTGTTTCAAACGAAACCTCTTGTTCTCTAAAGACGACACGCTTTAAAGGAACATGTTGTGCGTGCAATGCTTGAATAAAAGGATGAACATTTTCATGGCGCTTTATACGTATAATGATTGGCCGATTATTCCACATTTTAGCTCACACCCATATTCTTTGTCATTTTCATATGAATCTCTTGTAAGTTTTCAACAGAGAGATGAAGCATTTCTTCTTTTAGTGCATGAATTTTCACCAAATCAGCCGTAACAGTAATATGATAATCTGCATAAGCAAACGAACAGGTCGTTGCATCTGCATGAATAAAACGGTAAGGTCCAATAATTTTTAATGATTCATATTCTGACAATTCAAGTAGTGGCGTTAATTGAAATAATTTTTTCATAAAAAAATGCCTCCTTCTTCGGCAATATATGCATCGAAAAAGGAGGACATGCTAGTTATTTTCTTTTTGCTTTTGGAGGGCCTAATATTTCAGCCATTACCACAGCCTGCATGAGAGCATTTTTAGATTGCGGGACTTGAAAAGGAGAATGTGTCCCAGTTACTTTCACTTCTTCTTTCCCAGCTGCTAATCGTCCTTTTTGCTCTCGGATAAACGAGCGCTTTGGCACATCCGCTGGAATGACAGGTGGCGCAACATAGCTTGGGACTTCCTTCGTCACTTGTTCCTCAACCAATTTCTTAGTCTCTTGAACCTTTTCATTTTCCGGAATCCAATCCCCTATAAATTCTCGAGCAAAATCTTCAAAACTTTGTGGTTTTTGATGATGCTGTGGAGTTTCTTCAAGCACAGGTGACTCTACACGTGTGTCCTTATTATTAAAAGGAGGCATTGATTTTTGTGGTTTTTTATTTTTTGATTTTCCGAAAATAGAGCTGACTATGGCAATTATTGCAAAAATAATTAATTGTTCCATATGTTAGTTCTGCTCCTTTCCGTTTTTAAACATTTGGTTCGTTTGTTTCTGGTTTATCGTTACTTACTTTTGAAATGGAATCACGCATAGCCGTATCAGCTTGAATATTACGATAGTTCATATAATCCATTATGCCAAGATTACCTGAGCGTAATGCTTCTGCCATCGCTTGAGGTACTTCTGCTTCTGCTTCTACTACTTTCGCTTTCATCTCTTGGACGCGGGCAATCATCTCTTGCTCATTCGCTACAGCCATTGCACGACGTTCCTCAGCCTTTGCTTGAGCAATGTTTTTATCTGCTTGCGCTTGTTCAATTTGTAATTCTGCCCCAATGTTTTTACCGATATCTACATCAGCAATATCAATGGATAAGATTTCAAAGGCTGTTCCAGAATCCAAACCTTTTGATAAAACGGTTTGTGAAATCATATCCGGATTTTCTAATACTTCCGTATGGCTAGTTGCTGAACCAATTGTAGAAACAATCCCTTCCCCTACACGGGCAATAACAGTTTCTTCACCAGCACCACCAACTAAACGCTCAATGTTGGCACGTACGGTAATACGCGCTTTAGCCTTTACCTCAATCCCGTTCATTGCTACACCTGAAATAAATGGTGTTTCAATCACTTTTGGGTTTACAGACATTTGAACTGCTTCAAGTACATCTCGCCCAGCTAAATCAATTGCAGCACAGCGCTCAAAGGATAATTCAATATTCGCACGGTGTGCAGCAATTAATGCATTGACAACTCGGTCTACATTACCACCAGCTAAATAGTGACTTTCAAGCTGGTTTATCGTTACAGGTAAACCTGCTTTATGTGCTTTAATCAACGGATTTACAATTCGAGACGGAATTACACGACGTAAGCGCATCCCAATTAATGTGAAAATACTAACACGGACGCCTGCAGCCAGTGCAGAAATCCATAGTGCTACTGGTACAAAGGTAAAGAATACCGCTAGTACAATAAATAAAATAACCAGTCCAGCTATAGGACCAATTAATGCTAAATCAAAACCCATTTCCTATTCCTCCATCTCTTTTTTTGTTTGTCTCACGACAATACGTGAGCCTTCAACTTTAATAATTTCTACATGTTTATTTGCATCGACATAGCCACCCTCTGATACAACATCAATGCGTTCACTGTCAAGAACCATTGTACCCGCTGGACGTAAAGGAGTAAGTGTAGTCCCTACTTTTCCTAACAATTCTGTGCGATTGACGTTGGAGACATAGCCCTCTTCTGTCGTAGTTGCATCCATTAACACCAGCCTGTTTAAGACATGCAGTTTTTTCCCGAAAAATTTCATCAGAATCACCATTCCTATAATCGCTATTACAAGCGCAATGAGAATTGCTATTATCATTTGCATAATATTTGCACCTGCCAGTAATAAACTTAGTATTATGAGCACACCACCTAAAATACCGACAATTCCACCAGGAACAAAAAACTCTGCCACTACAAGTGCTAAACCAATAATCAATAACAATAAGGATTCATAGCCAGCAAAGCCCGCAACCATATGTCCAAAGAAAAATAAACCAAGCGCTGATAATCCCATTATACCCGGAACGCCAAATCCTGGCGAATAGAGCTCCATGACAAGACCTAGACTTGCAATGGATAATAAAATTGGAACAATAATTGGATTTGTAATAAACCGAGCTAATTTCTCAGAGAATGTTGGTTCGATTGAAACGACATCACGATCTTGTAAGTCTTTTTTCTCTAAAAGTTCCTGAAAATTTTTCACGGTACCCTCTGAGTATTTGACCTTTAATGCCTCCGATGCTGAAAGCGTTAATAAATTTTTTCCCTCCGCACGATACTCTGGCAATTCATAATTGGAATCAGCCATTGCTAAAGCATACTTTGGATCTCGACCAGATGTCTCTGCTGCTGCTGACATTTGAGCAAGCCACGCACTATTTGCTTTCAAATCAGCTGTATTACCCGCTGAATCGATAACCGCTGCAGCACCGATTGTTCCATTGGGCACCATGTAGATTTCATCCGCATGTAAGGCTAAAAAAGCTCCTGCTGAATGGGCATCCTTATTAATAAAAGCAATTGTCCATATATCCGTTGCATCCATAAGCATGGCGATATCACTTGCTGCATTTACAAATCCGCCAGGCGTATGTATATCTAAGATAATCGCTTTCGCATTGTTTTCTTTAGCCTCATTAAAAGCTCGTTCTAAAAATGCGTGAAGCCCTCGCTCTACTTCATTATGAATAGGAACGTGGTAGACCTTACTGCTTGCAAACGCCGAAGTTAATGGAAACGCTAACAAAAAAGTCATCCATATTACTAGTAAATAGCTTAGGATTCTCCGTTTTCGCACCTTTTTCCCTCCCTTCTAACATGCTTCTCCTCTGTATATACGGTCAAACATGTAAAAAGTTTCACATATCTGAAAAATTATTTCGACTATTTGTACATGTTGCTTACAACTTAGTATTACACAAAAAAGCCGAATGAATCTAGTTGATATCCATCCGGCTTTTTCATATGTACGTAAATCGAGCAATGTAAAATACCTGAAATTAATTACAGCTGTAATTAATTCCAGGTATATCTTTGTCTGCTCAGTGAATCATACGATTGCGTGTTATGAACGTAGGGATTTTTAATGGGAAATTAAATTACCACTTACGTTTACGTGCAGCTTCTGATTTCTTTTTACGTTTTACGCTAGGTTTTTCGTAGAACTCGCGCTTTCTAACTTCTTGAATTGTACCACTTTTTGATACAGTACGTTTGAAGCGGCGAAGAGCATCTTCAAGCGATTCGTTTTTGCGAACGACAGTTTTTGACATCTCTCTTTCCCTCCCTCCGAACACACGTCAATACACAATTTAGGCAAATCACCTTCTGTTGTGTACTAAAAAATTATATCGTATTGTCTAATAATGGTCAATAGAAAGTGTGCGAAAATATCAAGTGAAATTTTGGTTTTATTTCTAATTGGAATTCGAAGAGCAAATTTGGCTCCCAATAAAAAAATAATTGTATTTTTCTATTCATATAGGGGTTTACAAAAAATAGAATATGGGCGTAGAATAATCACATTCAATTTAATACTGGCCAAATCTCAAACATTGAGAACGGAGGACCCAATATATTGGGGTTAATTCTGCACATGCAGAAAGGATGAGAAACTCTTTCGCCATCCTACCCGTCAGCTAACTTCGTCGGCTAAAGCGAAGGAGGTCCTATTCGACCACCTATCAGCATGTTTTCTCCTATTCTTTACATGCTTTTTTAGTTGGTCTTTTTTTATGCATATTTAAAATCAAGTAATTTAACATCTATAGAGGAGAACAAGATGAACACTTTTAGAAACACATTAAATCCTCCCAAAATTCTTGTACTTGGCTTTGCACTTATTATTATCATCGGGACTTTTCTTTTAACGATGCCTCTTTCTACAGAAGATGGAAAAGGACTTTCGTTTTTAGATGCATTATTCACCGCTACATCAGCAACTTGTGTAACGGGATTAATTGTTGTCGATACAGGTGATACATTTTCAGTTTTCGGAGAAGTAGTCATTTTATGCCTAATCCAAATTGGTGGTTTAGGATTCATGACATTTGCAACATTGTTATTTTTACTACTCGGGAAAAAAATATCTTTAAAAGAAAGACTTTTGCTTAAGGAAGCATTTAATAATATTTCCATTGCTGGCCTTGTTAAATTAGTAAAGAGAATACTGCTCTTTACAGCATTGATTGAAATAATTGGTGGTCTTATTTTATCGATTCGTTTTTCTTTTGATATGCCTATAGGAAAAGCTGTGTATTTTGGCTTTTTTCATGCAATTTCTAATTTCAATAATGCAGGTTTTGATTTAATGGGCGGATTTAATGGAATGACAGCTTATGTAGATGACCCATTTGTCGTTTTAACAATTTGCGCGCTCATTACAATTGGAGGCTTGGGGTTTATTGTCATGAATGAACTATATGAATATCGAGTTACTAAAAGACTTTCCGTTCATACAAAAATTGTTTTAGCGTCTACAATTATTTTAACGGTAAGCGCTACAATTTTGATATTTTTGTTTGAATTTGGAAATGATAAAACACTTGGTCCTTTAACTGAATGGGGCAAAGTATTAGGTTCTTTTTACCAAGCTGTTACACCAAGAACAGCAGGTTCCAATACACTGGCTATCGGTGACTTAACACATTCTACATTATTTTTAATAATTCTCTTAATGTTTATTGGAGCTGGATCTGGTTCCACTGCAGGTGGTATAAAAATAACAACTTTCGCAGTATTAGTTGCTACAATGTGGTCACAAATCCGTGGAAAAGAAGATGTTGTTTTATTTAAACGTAGAATTGTCACTGAGACTATCTTAAAGGCTTTGACTGTCACAATGTGTGGCGTACTTATCGTTGTTGTGGTGACAATCATTCTTAGCATTACTGAACAACGTCATAGTTTCATGATGTATTTATTTGAAGCAACCTCTGCATTTGGTACTGTCGGTCTTTCGATGGGGTTGACACCTGAGTTATCCCCTACTGGTAGAATTCTCATTATTTTAACGATGTTTGCTGGAAGACTAGGTCCATTAACCATTGCTTTCGCTATTACAAAACGACGAAAAACAGAAGCCTTTCGACATCCTAAAGGTAATATTATGATTGGATAACAAAATTAGAGGAGTGTGCTATAGCTATGGCTATTAAACAATATGCAGTTATTGGCCTAGGAAGATTCGGAACAAGCGTTGCCCGCAGGCTCCACGAAGCTGGACAGGAAATTTTAGGAATTGATATTAACGAAGAAAGAGTGGAGGATGCAGAACCCTATGTTACCCACGCTGTAGTAGCTGATACAACTGAAGAAAAAGCTTTAACCTCTATTGGTATAGGAAATTTTGATTGCGTTATAGTGGCTATAGGTAACGATATGCAGTCAAGTATTTTAACGGTATCTCTATTAAAAGAACTAGGGATAAAAAAAATTATTGCTAAGGCCCTTGGTAAAAGACATGGGCAGGTTTTGGATAAAGTAGGTGCTGATTGGATTATTTATCCCGAGCGAGATATGGGAGAGCGCGTGGCAAATCAGCTATTGTCTCCGAATATGCTGAATTATATCGAATTGTCTAAGGAATATAGTATAGAAGAAATTATGATCCCTTCAAAAATGGCTGGGCAAAATCTGCGAGATTTAGATTTGCGTGCGAAATATAACGTTAGTGTTATTGCCATTGTTCGAGTAGGAGACATCATTATTTCCCCTTCCCCTGAGCAAAACTTGGAACAGGAAGATATTTTAGTGATGATTGGTCATCGAAAAGATCTCGCTTTTTTTTCAAACATACAATAACAAAAAAAAGGCTGTTTCAAGACCCCTTGATACAGCCAGCCACTTTTTCTTAGAAAATCTTCTGTTGATCCCTATCATCTTTTAAAATTTCTACTGCCTCTCTAAAACGTTGAGAATGGACAATTTCACGTTCACGTAAAAACTTCAAACTGTCATTTAAATCGGTATCATCAGATAAATCAATAATCCATTGATAGGTGGCACGTGCCTTTTCCTCAGCCGCAATATCTTCATATAAATCTGCTATGGGGTCCCCTTTTGCCTGAATATAAGTTGCTGTAAATGGCACACCAGAAGCATTTTGATAGAATAAAGCTCTGTCATGATTTACATAATGGTCCCCTAATCCCGCTTCTTTTAGCATTTCTGGCGTAGCATCTTTTGTAAGCTTGTAAATCATCGTAGCAATCATTTCTAAATGGGAAAACTCTTCAGTCGCTATATCTGTTAATAATCCAACCACTTTATCAGGAATCGTATAGCGTTGATTCATATAACGAAGGGCTGCTGCTAATTCCCCGTCAGCTCCTCCATATTGCTCAATTAAAAACTTAGCAAGCATAGGGTTACAAGTACTAACCTTTACCGGGTATTGAAGTTTTTTTTCATAATACCACAAGAATAAATTCCTCCTAATGATTTGTTATACTTGCCACGGCCATGGGGTATCAACCCAATTAAAAGGATAATCTGAATAACTTCTTCCAAAATTCATTAATGGACCAAATTTTTGTTCAAAATTTACTTTGAGCTTCATACTTTTTTCGGTGTTTTCATTAAATTGTTGAATAGCAGTATAGTCATGTGGGTGTGTGTCTAAATAGAGATTTAACTCAACGATGACGAAATCAATTGCCTGTATTTCTTCAAGTAAGGTATAAAATTCGGGCGGCATCTTTTTAGTCATGCTTTCTCCCTCCTTTTCATCGGAAATGGATAGGGGCTAAATAATTGTGGCCATAGTGTTCCCGACCTAAGTGCCTCTCTCGGGGTTTGGAATTGGGGGAGTCCAGGTGGTTGAAAGCCCATATATAATTGTGGTGGCGTAGCATAATACTTTACTTCGATGGGCTTGCAGGGATCAAAGGGACTAATATAGGGCTTCCAATACTTATACTGCGTAAACATGACATCCTCCTTTCTATATTCAAAATCATCAGTGGAGTATATGTGATGGTAGTAGGCATTATTCTACATGCAAAAAAGCCACTAGCTTCTTACAGAGCTAGTAGCTTAATATCCATAAAGAAATTATTAATAATTAGAATCTGCTATTAAACCATTCATGATGGCTACGCCAGAGCTTGCACCAATACGAGTTGCTCCTGCTTCCACCATGCTTTTCATATCCTCTAAGCTACGAACACCGCCTGAGGCTTTAACACCAAGTTCAGGACCTACTGTTTTACGCATTAGGGCAATATCTGCTGCCGTTGCGCCACCAGTTGAAAAACCAGTAGATGTTTTTACATAATCAGCACCAGCTGCCACAGCAAGCTCACATGCTTTTACTTTTTCTTCATCTGTTAATAAACATGATTCAATGATGACTTTTACAAGTGCGCTGCCTTTAGCTGCTTGTACAACTGCAGCGATGTCAGCTTGTACAAGGTCATAATTTTTATCTTTCAATGCGCCAATATTAATGACCATATCTACCTCATTTGCACCGTTCGCAATTGCATCTTTTACTTCAAATGCTTTCACAGCTGGTGTATTGGCACCAAGAGGGAATCCAATTACCGTACAAACTAACACGTCTGATCCTTGTAATAATTCACTACTGTGTTTCACCCAAGTCGGATTTACACATACAGAGGCAAAATTAAATTGCTTCGCTTCTGCACATAGTTTTTCAATTTGTTCTTTTGTTGCCTCAGCCTTTAATAATGTATGATCGATCATACGCGCAAAATTTTGTTCCATTTTTTAACGCCCCTTCTTTAATCAAGATGTACGTACCTCTTCGAATCATACCATTTTTTCACGTTGTCGTCTAATTTCTTTCTATTTAAAAGATTGTTGGTGTTGTCCTTGTGAATGTAGCTTTTAATTATTAGCTATAATGAGGGTCCGTTCAAGTAATAGTATCCTTGAACAACTTTTACATAAGTATAGTTTACCCCCTAGTGAAACAATTAGTCCTTTAAAAAAGAGGACAAAAACAAGCATAAAAAAATCTTTAAAGTATTGATTTTAAAAGGTTTATGTTATCATAAATCACGTATCTAAAATAAGTACACTACAAAATAATTTAAAATGAGAAGAAACACAAGGTAATGTGAAGTTGAAAGGATGATATAAATTATGAGTAACGAGCGATCAAAAATCGTGAGTTTCCATACTCTAGGTTGTAAAGTGAACCACTACGAAACAGAAGCCATTTGGCAACTATTTAAAGATGAAGGCTATGATCGCACTGAATTTGATCAGCAGGCGGATGTTTATGTCATTAATACATGTACAGTTACTAACACTGGGGATAAGAAGTCACGTCAGGTGATTCGTCGAGCAATCCGCCAAAACCCAGATGCAGTTATATGTGTAACAGGCTGCTATGCACAAACTTCGCCAGCAGAAATTATGGCGATTCCTGGAGTCGATATTGTTGTTGGTACGCAGGACCGTACAAAATTACTTGGTTATATTGACCAATATCGTGCTGAGCGTCAGCCAATAAATGCTGTACGTAATATTATGAAAAATCGTGTGTATGAGGAGTTAGATGTACCTGCATTTACAGACCGCACACGTGCTTCCTTAAAAATACAAGAGGGTTGTAATAACTTCTGTACGTTTTGTATTATTCCGTGGGCACGCGGCTTAATGCGTTCTCGCGATCCACAAGAAGTATTACATCAAGCACAGCAATTAGTAGATGCAGGCTATCTTGAAATAGTCCTGACAGGTATTCATACTGGTGGCTATGGACAAGATTTAAAAGATTATAACCTTGCCCAATTATTACGTGATTTAGAAGCCAATGTTACAGGATTAAAGCGTCTCCGTATTTCGTCCATTGAAGCTAGCCAATTGACTGATGAAGTCATTGACGTATTACGTGAATCTAAAATTGTCGTAAATCACTTACACATTCCTATTCAATCTGGATCGGATACTGTGTTAAAACGTATGCGTCGTAAATATACTATGGAATTTTTCGGCGAACGTTTAACAAAATTACATGAGGCTTTACCTGATTTAGCTGTCACGTCTGATGTAATTGTCGGTTTCCCTGGTGAGACTGAAGAAGAATTTATGGATACGTACAACTTTATTCGTGATCATAAATTCTCCGAATTACATGTTTTCCCATTCTCTCCACGTACAGGAACTCCTGCTGCACGTATGGAGGATCAAATTGATGAAGACATTAAAAATGAGCGTGTACACCGACTCATCTCACTAAATGATCAGCTAGCTAAAGAGTATGCTTCTCGCTTTGAAGATCAGGTGTTAGAAGTTATTCCCGAAGAATTTGTTCATGATGGTAGTGAAGAGGAAGGCCTTTTAACGGGCTATACAGATAATTACTTAAAAGTAGTGTTTGAGGGTCCTGAAAGTCTCATCGGACAGCTTGTAAAGGTGAAAATTACACAAGCAGGCTACCCACATTCACAAGGACAATTTGTACGTGTTTTAGAGACAGTTAAATAATGAACAATAAAATGGGTTGCCTGGAATATGGGCAACCCCTTTTATTGGTTTATTTGTCTTTATCATTTTTAACTAGCAATGATCAAGGGCTAGTAGGAGGTGTGAGTCCGAATAGTACTGGTGTTATAACACTACTTCCTACGCCTAAACGAATTTGTTGAACTTGCAATACTTTCACAGTTAATTCTAATACAATTTTTTCACGCAATGTGCTAAACGTACATTCTGGCGCAGCCATAATTGGTGAAAAATCAAGCTCAAAGAAGTTCGCTGCTACTAATTCCCCAAATGGTTGTTCATTGTATTTCACAAGATTTTGGAAGAAAGCCTTATCTAGACGAGCATCCATTTGAGTAGCTTCATTCAGGAAATTCGCTTCTGCAAACTCAGAAATTCCTAAAATGGGTGTTGAGCCTCCAATTATTTGTGGGAAAGTAAGATCTGTAAAACCAGAAAATGGGACGTCAGCAATTCTATCTCGAAGTGCTCCATTACATGCTGATGAAGCATATTCGATATTTTTACGAATATGTCCTGCTACAAATAATTTAGCTCTTGTTACTCTAAAGAAGTCTGTACCATCAATACGCGCAAAGCTAACTGGTACTAGCTTCACTTGATTTAGGAATACATTTTTTTTCACTCTTTTGATTTCAGTTGCTGCCGGAGTAAGTGTAATATCTGACTCTACAACGATTTGCAATGTTGGTTCTGCCAGCACAACTGGAACTTTTATAGTGGGTGCCAAAACCGGTGTAGTAATGACTGGTGTAATTTCATTTGTTAATGGTATTTGCTCCGTTGATGCCACAGGACAAGGTAGATTTTGATTTTCAAATTGTTCACTCAAAAAATTTCCTCTTTTCATTTTTAGTATTAGAGAGCTCTCCTATCGCTAGAATATGTAGCAATTAAATCTATACATAGACGTATATATTAGAAAACGAACTTTTATACTGAATGAAATTCATTTATTGTCCAGAGTACAGACTGTCATATAGAACCCGAATTTTTTGTACTTGTATCATATGAATCGTTAAATCTAATACTATATTTTGACATAATTGATTGGCATAAGTTGTTGAGGCATTTTGTGTATCTAAAGCTGTATATTCAATACTCTGCTGTATATAGCCTTCTATCAATAATTTTCCATTTTTTGCTGTACATGTTCCATTTCCAAATGATTGGGATAAACGAATAGGTATAAATCTACAATTGGTGAGTACTACTTCATTCGAGATCTCTTTCACCCCTACAATCCCTTTTTCAAATGCCATAATCTCTTCTAGACATATTTCAATTTTATATTCCCCAACTATAACAGGTACTCGAATATGTATTAAATCAGATTCGTATGAGGTGGCTTCCCCTTTTTTAATTGATGGTGAATGATGTAAGGGAGTGACCACTGATTGAAAGGATTGATGCTGCCCATTATTTTTATCATTCTTATCAGTTTGCATGATTGAAATCAATTGATTGATGTCTGAACGAACTAAACGACATTCAGGATGTTCAGGGTAATCTGTTGTCGTTTGGAAAAGCTTTGTTTCAAGCTGTGGAGTTAAGGGATCTTTTACGTTTAGAAATTCAAATGTAGTATTTTGAACATGTTCGCCATAAATAGGAGCATGGAGAAAATCATGAATTTCTACATACGTAGAAAACAAGCATTTTTGGGTGATGGAGTATATCTCCCCATCCAACGATTTAGAAGTAGGATTGTTTTTCTCCGAATTCCCTGTCCCCTCAAAATGCCATTTATGTTCAACTGTGGATTCAACATCTGAGTGAATTGCTAAATCTTGTTTTTCCACTTGGGATTCATCACGGTCAGAAGGAAATTCATCAATGTCCTCAGCCATCGTTTCTGTAGGTTCGGATACAATCTCTGTTACAATCGATTCCTCTACAGTCCCCTCTTTCATGTCTGGGGAGGGTTCGATTTCTCCCTCAATGGTTGAAATGGATAGGTCTTCATTGGCATCTGATAGGTCTGTTAAAGCTATTTCCTTATCAAGGTGCTGTTCACTATTTTGAAATTCCTCTTTAGGTATTGCTAAGTCTAGATCGGATAGTACATGGTCCTCCAAAGGATTCTCATTGCTACAAAGCTGGAGCTTGTTATCTACCTCAACAAACGTTTCTACGGAACTAGGTATGTCCTGATTGGAGACTACAGGATCTGGTGATTCCTCTCCAAGCCTAATCTCATCTTTTATATCCCTAAGCAGCGTATTGCTTTCTTCTTGATTAGCTGGAGATTCATCATCTATTGTTTGATACGCCCAATCAGAGTATTTATTTAGCTTAGTGGATACTTCTCTCATTTCTCTAAAGTTAATCCATGGAGTATTCATTTATTCACTCCTAAACAATATTAAGTACATTTACAACACAATGAACAACGTTATTAATGTAAAGATTACCATTCTCATTACAATTTATAGTATGCTTGATTTTCCCTTTTGTCACAGTATCCTCGGGGTCATATGTTTATGGCTTTATTCCTTTTTTAGATGTAAAAAGGCAGTTAAAAGTTCGAGTACATCCGAACTTTCAACTGCCAGCTAAAATAATGAATTTTTATTAGTGCCCTGTTATGACTCTATTCAATATTTGAGATTAACAAAATTCTGAAGGAGGCGTAGGATTAACTATTGGTGAAGCTGGTGGTGTAAGTCCTGGAAGAACAGGCGTTACTACGCTACTTCCAGCTCCCAAACGAATTTGTTGAACTTGTAATACTTTCACAGTTAATTCTAATACGATTTTTTCACGTAATGTGCTGAAAGTACCTTCTGGCGCTGCCATAATTGGTGAAAAATCAAGCTCAAAGAAGTTCGCTGCTACTAATTCCCCAAATGGTTGTTCATTGTATTTCACAAGATTTTGGAAGAAAGCCTTATCTAGACGAGCATCCATTTGAGTAGCTTCATTCAGGAAGTTCGCTTCCGCAAACTCGGAAATTCCTAAAATGGGTGTTGAGCCTCCAATCGTTTGTGGGAAAGTAAGATCTGTAAATCCTGAAAACGGAACATCTGCAATTCTATCTCGAAGTGCCCCATTACATGCTGCTGCAGCATATTCGATATTTTTACGAATATGTCCTGCTACAAATAATTTAGCTCTTGTTACTCTAAAGAAGTCTGTGCCAGCAATTCGTGCAAAGCTAACTGGTACTAGCTTCACTTGATTTAGAAAGACATGTTTTTTGACTCTTTTGATTTCAGTTGCTGCCGGAGTAAGTGTAATATCTGACTCTACAACGATTTGTAAAGTTGGCTCTGCCAGTACAACTGGAATTTTAATAGTTGGCGCTGTTACTGGAGTAGCAACCAGTGGCGTAAAATCATTCGTCAATGGAATTTGTTCTGTTGATGTTACTGGACAAGGTTGAATCTGACTATCAAATTGTTCACTCAAAAAAATTACCTCTTTTCAATTTATAGTTTTAGTGAGCTCTCCTATCGCTAGAATATGTAGCAATAAAAACTATATATGGACATTGAACTTGTTCTCTTACATATTTTATTTGGAATTTTTGCGCCTAAATTTTTTTATGAATTTGATTCCACTCCTTTTACCGTAGTGGGAAACCCATAAAAAAACCACCTAAATTAATATTAGGTGGCCTTCTTATTGCTCCTCATGAAAGAATTTATATATGACTCAGTATTATTCAAATTCATATGAGATGGCAGACAACGCATACAGTGGTGCTGTTTCTGCTCGTAAAATTCTTGGTCCTAAAGACATGGTTTGAGCACCTGCTTGTAACAAGGCCTCTGCCTCTTTACGAGAAATGCCACCCTCTGGACCAAATATAATAAGGATTGATGTTAATTTTTTCTCATGCACAAATTTAAGCTTATCCGCAAATCTGGTGCGTTTCTCAGCCTTTGCATCCTCTTCGTCTGCAATAAAAACGGCATCAAATTGGTCTATATCTTGTAACAATTGTTTAAATGTAACAGGTTCATACACCGCTGGAATATGTGTACGATGGGCTTGTTCAGCCGCCTCTTTTGCAATTTTTTGCAATCTTTCTTGCTTTTTAGCCCCTTTTTTCTTGTCCCATTTCACAATTGAGCGTTCGGCTTCGAATGGCAGTAAGGCAAACATGCCAAGCTCTGTCGCTTTTTGTGTAATCAGCTCTAGCTTATCACCCTTTGGTAAGCCACAAGCTACTGTTATTTGAATAGGTAGCTCAGAAGAAGGGATTGTTTCGCCCGTAGCGTCAATCGCTACCTCATCACCTTCAAAGCCTGTAATCTTACAAATATGAGCAATATTTTGTGCAACAACAATGATCTGATCGCCTTGTTTCATGCGCATCACTCGTTCAATATGCCGTGCATCTTCTCCGCTAATACGTGCATTCTCTATGGCTGTTTCAATAAAATAACGTTGCATGCTCCACAGTCCTTTCTAGCAAGAAATAAAGCACCAAATCACCAGCACATGGCTTACGATTTGGCGCTTCCTCCGTCAAGTTATAGTGGACGACGGGCAATGATCGCTACCCAATCTTCCATTAATAATACTTCTTCAATCATAAAGCCTGAAGCCTCAAGAGCTACTTTAACATCATCGCGTTTGGCACCGATAATGCCTGAAGTGACATATAATCCACCTGGTTTCACAATGGTAAATGCATCATCAGTGAAGGACATAATAATTTCTGCCAAAATATTTGCGACAACCACATCTGCTGGTTCTTTAACAGTGTCTAATAAATTTCCATGGAAAACAGCTACTTTGTCTTCTACTTTATTTAAGGCAACATTTTCTTGTGCTGAGCGAACTGCTACCTCATCTAAATCAAGGGCATGCACATTTTTAGCCCCAAGTAATGCCGCTCCAATAGACAATACGCCGGACCCTGTTCCAATATCAACAACTGTATCCCCTTCTTTAATGACCTTTTCAAGTCCTTGTAGACACATGACTGTAGTTGGGTGTGTTCCTGTACCAAATGCCATCCCTGGATCTAATTCTATAATTAATTCATCTGTAGAAACAGGCGTATATTGCTCCCATGTAGGGACAATGGTAAAGCGTTCAGAAATTTTAACTGGATGGTAGTATTGCTTCCATGCAGTTGCCCAATCCTCTTCGTTGACCTCAACAATGGATACTACATTTTCACCGATATCAATGTTAAAGTTCGTTAGATTCGTAATAGCTGCTTTAATCTCCTCGACCGTTTCATTTAAGAAACTAGACTCTGATAAATAAGCTTTAACAATGACGCCATCCTTCGGGAAATCCTCTTCATTTAGTGCATAAATTTCACCATATTGATCTTCACGGGGCTTCGCAAACTCTGCAGAATCTTCAATAACAACACCACTTGCTCCTGCTTCATGCAAAATATTCGAAATTGCTTCTACCGCTTCATTTTTTGTATGAATGGATAATTCTGACCACTTCACGTAGCTCTTCAGCTCCTCTAATTATTCACCTTGGAATTTTTTCTTAATTTTATCGAATAGTGAACTTCCTTGCTCTTCAGGGATATCGCCACTAATTTCTGCAAATTCTCGTAATAATTGCTTTTGTTTTTCCGTTAACTTCTCTGGTGTCATCACCTTCACGGTAACATACTGGTTGCCCATGCCATAGCCATGAACATTTTTTACACCTTTGTCTTTTAATCGGAATTGAGCTCCTGACTGTGTTCCGGCTGGAATGCGTAGTTTTACTTTACCGTGAACAGTTGGTACTTCAATTTCATCTCCAAGTGCAGCTTGCGGGAATGTCAATTTCAACTCGAAATAAATATCATCCCCATCACGTTCGAAATCATTATGACCTTGAACACGGAACATAATATATAAATCCCCTGCTGGTCCACCGTTTATACCTGGCTCACCTTGACCAGATACACGAATTTGTTGACCATCATCGACACCAGCTGGAATTGACACTTTAATTTTTTTGCGTTTTTGAACTTTTCCTTCTCCACGACAAGTTGAACATTTTTCTTTAATGATCTTCCCTGTACCATGACAAGTTGTACAAGAACGACGGTTCATCATACGACCAAATGGTGTATCCACTGCTTGGTTGATTTGGCCAGCGCCATTACATGTCGAACATGTTTCAGGTTGCGTACCAGGCTTTGCTCCTGAGCCATGACAAGTCTCGCAAGTTTCATCTTTAGGAATTTCAATTTCTGTTTCTTTCCCAAAAATAGCTTCTTCAAATTTAATATTCATGCGATATTGCAGGTCGTCACCTTTGCGTGGCGCATTTGGGTCCTGACGACGTCCACCTCCGCCAAAGAATGAACTGAAAATATCCTCGAAGCCGCCAAAGCCGCCGCCTCCAAAGCCACCACCAAAGCCAGCATTTGGGTCCTCATGACCAAATTGGTCGTAGCGTGCTTTTTTCTGATCATCACTTAATACTTCATATGCTTCAGCGATTTCTTTGAATTTTTCATCTGCACCCGGCTCTTTATTAAGGTCAGGGTGATATTGCTTTGATAATTTACGGTATGCTTTTTTGATTTCATCTTTTGTTGCCGATTTTGTTAGGCCAAGCACCTCGTAATAATCGCGTTTCTCCATGATTCACACTCCGCTCTGTTTGCATAAAATCTATTGTAACATGCAGTCGATAAAACTGCCTTATTTTTTCGAGTAATCGCTCTATAAATTTGAGGTTTTTACTACTTCCTAGCAGTGTTAACGTATGCAAGTATTCCTTAATTGGTACCTTTACTAGTTCCATAACCTTACTTCATGACAAAAGCCAAAGCCGCAAGCGGTCTTTGGCTTTTTCACTTTACTGTGCTTTTAATTCTTATTTATCGTCTTTTACTTCTTCGAAATCAGCGTCTACAACACCATCATCTTTTTTACCAGCACCAGCGTCTGCTTCTCCGCCTTGTGCTGCTTGAGCAGCTGCTGCCGCTTGTTCATAAACTTTCATAACTAATGGCTGTAAAACACCTTCTAATTTTTCTTTAGCTGCTTTAATGCCTTCTAATTCGCCAGCTTCAAGTGCCTTTTTCAATTCATCACGAGCATCTTCTACAGATTTTTTCTCGTCTTCTGTAATTTGTTCACCTAGGTCAGTAATTGTTTTATCCACTTGGAATACTAATTGGTCAGCTTCGTTGCGAAGATCTGCCTCTTCTTTACGTTTAGCATCTGCATCAGCATTAGCCTCTGCGTCTTTTACCATACGTTCAATTTCTGCCTCTGATAAACCTGAATCAGATTGAATTACAATTGTTTGCTCTTTGTTTGTACCTAGGTCTTTCGCTTTTACCGATACGATACCATTTTTATCAATATCGAAAGTTACTTCGATTTGAGGTACACCACGTGGTGCTGGTGGAATATCAGCTAATTGGAAGCGACCTAATGTTTTGTTGTCTGCCGCCATTGAGCGTTCACCTTGTAGTACGTGAATATCTACTGCTGGTTGGTTGTCAGCCGCTGTAGAGAATACTTGTGATTTAGAAGTTGGGATTGTCGTGTTACGGTCAATTAATTTTGTGAACACGCCACCCATTGTTTCAATACCAAGTGAAAGTGGTGTTACGTCAAGTAATACAACGTCTTTCACATCACCTGTTAATACGCCACCTTGTACTGCAGCACCCATTGCTACAACCTCGTCTGGGTTTACACCACGGTGAGGTTCTTTGTTAGTTTCTTTACGTACTGCTTCTTGTACTGCAGGAATACGAGTAGAACCACCAACTAAAATAACTTGATCAATTTCAGAAGTTGAAAGACCTGCATCAGATAATGCTTGTCGTACTGGACCAACTGTACGATTTACTAATGGTAATGTAATTTCATCAAATTTTGCACGAGTTAAAGAGATTTCTAAGTGTAAAGGACCTGCTTCACCAGCAGTAATGAACGGTAAAGAGATTTGAGTGGATGTTACACCAGATAAATCTTTTTTCGCTTTTTCAGCAGCATCTTTTAAACGTTGCATCGCCATTTTATCTTTTGATAAATCAATGCCATTTTCTTTTTTGAATTCTGCTACTAGATATTCGATAATCGCGTCATCGAAATCATCCCCACCTAGTTTGTTATCACCAGCTGTTGCTAATACTTCAAAGACACCATCACCTAACTCAAGGATCGATACGTCAAACGTACCACCACCAAGGTCAAATACTAACACTTTTTGATCTTGATCTTGTTTATCTAAGCCATAAGCTAGCGCTGCAGCCGTTGGTTCATTGATGATACGCTCTACTTCTAGACCAGCGATTTTACCAGCATCTTTTGTTGCTTGGCGCTGTGCATCGTTAAAGTAAGCAGGAACTGTAATTACTGCTTTCGTCACTTTTTCACCTAGGTAATCTTCTGCATAACCCTTTAAATATTGAAGAATCATAGCTGATACTTCTTGTGGAGTGTAATCTTTGTCTTCCACCGTCACTTTTTCAGCTGTACCCATTTTTGATTTAATAGAAATGATTGTGTTTGGGTTTGTTACTGATTGACGTTTTGCTACTTCACCAACTTGACGTTCGCCATTTTTAAATGCAACAACAGATGGTGTAGTACGATTACCTTCTGGATTTGGAATTACTTTTGGTTCGCCACCTTCAAGTACAGAAACGCAAGAGTTTGTTGTTCCTAAGTCAATACCAATAATTTTGCTCATTAAAATTTCCTCCTATTAATTCGACGCACGGGATGCGTTTTTTCACTAATTTTAATTGACTAAATAGTGCTAAGACTATTCGTTCACAGATACCATTGTTGGGCGTAACACACGATCTTTTAAGATATATCCTTTTTGTAGCTCGCGTAAGACTACACCCGTTTCTTTTTCACTATCCTGTTCCTGCATAACAGCTTGGTGGATATTTGGATCAAATTGCTCGCCTTCTGCTTTTATCACTTGCAGGCCTTCTTTTTCTGTAGCTTCTAGCAATGAGCGATACACCATTTCAATTCCTTTAATAATAGATGCAGTTTCTTCAGAAGTTGTCTCCACCTGTAATGCACGCTCAAAATTATCAAGGACTGGCAATAAATCAGATAATAAGCTTTGCGCTCGGTACTTTTCAGCAGCCTCACGATCTAGTTGTTGACGACGACGCATATTATCGAAATCTGCACGTAGGCGTAAATGTCGGTTTTCCTCGTCATCTAGCTTTGCTTGTAATTCAGCAAGCTTCGCCTCATATTGCTCTTCCACTGATAATTCAATTTCCTCTTGAACCTCTGAACGTTCTACTTCCTCTGTTGCCGTTTCTGCTTGTACATCCTCTTGTACTAAATCTTTGTTTTCAGTTGTTTCCGTCACTTGAATCCTCCTCATTATCATTCACTACGATTCTTCGTAAATGCTTGCGTTAAGTCCAAGCGTATTACGTCTAATAATGCCACCACACGCTTATAATCCATGCGTGTTGGACCAATAATAGCAATGGCCCCCTGTTGATCATCACCAATAGAATAAGTAGTGGTAATGACACTGCAATTTTCCATTTCTAGCTGTTTATTTTCTGAGCCTATTCGAATATGAATTCCTGATTCATTTGGATGGAATAGTGACTGCACTTGGCTGGTCGTTTCCATTAAGTCCAATATCATACGGACTTTATTTAAATCATGAAACTCAGGTTGGTTAAACATATTCGTTTTACCACCATAGAAAATTTTACTTTCTGAATTATGCATTGTCGCTGTTACGAGTGCGTGGATAAAATCATCCGCTGATTGTACATGTTGCTGTAAAACTGCCAACACTTCAGCTTCAAGGCTTTTATGGAGCTCTTCTAATGACACACCTATTAAGCGATCATTCAAGATATTGACCATTTTTTCTAAATCCGAAGCGGTAAAATCAGGTGGTAAATTAAATAAGCGATTTTCAACATGTCCATTATTCGTCACGATAATCGCTACTGCTGTATCACTAGACAGTGGTACAATCGAAAATCTTTTGACACGATGTCTTTGAACATCAGGCCCTAATAGTATGGAAGTATAAGATGTCAGCTCTGATAGAATATTGGCTGACTTTCGGATAATATGCTCTACTTCTACAAGTCGATCATTGAAAATCGATTGGATCTGTTGAATGTCTCTCGAATTAATACCTTGAGGACTCAACAAATGATCTACATAAAATCTGTAACCCTTTTCCGAAGGCACTCGACCAGAGGAAGTGTGTGTTTTTTCTAAATAGCCTAATTCCTCTAAATCCGCCATTTCATTTCGAATTGTGGCTGGACTAAATGTAATCCCTTGTTTTTTGGAGATTTGGCGAGAACCTACCGGCTGTGCAGATAAAATAAAGTCATCTATAATTACTTGCAAAATCTGTAACTGCCGATTTGTTAGCATGATTATCACCTCTGTTAGCACTCAACCAAGAGGAGTGCTAATACTATTATTAAATTATCAAATCCCACAATTTATGTCAACGATATCGCTCATTCTTCTAGCAAAAATTGTTGAAATACTTCATTCCCCACAAAACGTCCTTTTCTTGTGAGTCGAACACCTATATCATCATGTTCTAAAAGTCCTTTTGATACTAGCTCTTTCAGAACAGAATCATAATGAGCTACGATTGGTGTTTTCAACTTTTCTTCATATATTCTGTGCTTAACTCCATCTGTTTTACGCAGTCCTAAAAACATTTGTTCTTCTCTTTTTTCAGCCTGCGATACCTCATGCTCATGGACAATTGGAAGCTCCCCCGCCAAAACAGTTTCCATATATTTTTTTAATGGTCCATGATTGGAGTAGCGTACACCTGCTAGATATCCATGAGCACCAGCACCAAAGCCAGCATATTCGTCATTATCCCAGTAAATCTTGTTATGTTCTGAATGATAACCAGGCTTCGCAAAATTACTAATTTCGTATTGTTGGAGACCATGCAATTCCATTTGCTGCATTAAAACATCGTACATATCTGCTTCTAAATCTTCTGTTGGTAAAAGGAGCTTTCCTTTTGCGTACTGATTATAAAAAATCGTTTTTGGCTCCACAATAAGGGAATACGCAGAAAAATGAGGCAAATCAAGGGCCAATGCTTTTTCTAATGAGTCCTTCCATTGGGCCATCGTTTGTCCTGGCAATCCATACATTAAATCAATACTAATATTTTGGAAGCCGATTTTTTTAGCTAAAGCTATTGTTTTATACACATGCTCATTACTATGTGTGCGTCCGATTTTTTGTAACAGTTCTTGATTGAAGGATTGCACGCCCATGCTTAGTCGGTTGACACCGCCATCAAACAAAACTTGCAATTTCTCCGCAGACAATTCATCTGGATTAGCCTCTGATGTAAATTCTGTCACACTATTCATTGGAATATACGTATGAATTAATGTTAGAAGTTTGTCCAATTGCTGTGGTGATAATGCTGTGGGTGTTCCCCCACCTAAGAAAATTGTTTCGATATGACGAAAGCCTTCGGGATTTTTTTGCGTTGCAAGCGCCATTTCCTTTCCAAGAGCTTCTATATATTCATCCACTGGTTGATTTTTAAAGTAAAATTTATTGAAATCACAATAATTACAGATCTGATGACAGAAAGGAATATGAATGTAAACACCTCGTGCCATAGCTATCCCTTCTTTCTCGTTAAGTCTTTTCCATTTCTACATTATAACGAATCAATAGAAGGAACGCTATGAAACCATCTAGTGGGTTTACACAAATATTTTCCCCCATTATTTTTTTACAAACTAAAAACTAGTAGCCAAAGATATTCCTCTAGCCTACTAGTGAACAAATGATTCTATGATGTTATAAAAATACCTACAGTAACAAGTGCTGCTTTAATGGAGAAATGCGAAAAAGAAGCAAAAAAATTAGCTAATTTCCTAAGTAAAGCATGAATCGAGCACTAGAAAAAATGTAATTCATGAATAACAAACGATTCCGACTACTATGCCTAAAAGCACCAATAAATAAGGCTGCATTTTCCATCGAATTAAACCCCATAAAAAGACCGCGACAAAGATAATATCTAAACCGTTTTGAATAGTCTGTGTCACAATCGGATGGATAAAGGCGGCGGTCAAAATACCAACAACTGCCGCATTGGCTCCTGCCATTGCCCCCTTCAGTCGGGTATGACGACTTAAGCTGAACCAAAAAGGGAGGGCGCCTATTACTAACAAAAATGCCGGCAGAAAAATTGCCAAAGTGGCTATCATTGCTCCTGGTACACCTGCAATAGCCATGCCGATATAAGCTGCAAATGTAAATAAAGGCCCTGGAACTCCCTGTGTCATACCGTAGCCTGCTAAAAAGTCTGCTGTACTCATTTGTCCACTTTGAACAAACTGTGTCTCTAATAAAGGTAAGACCACATGGCCCCCACCAAATACCAATGCACCTGCTAGATAAAACTTCTCAAACATTGTTATCCATTCATCATTCCATAAAGCACTTATCATCGGTAAGCCAAAGAGCAGTATTAAAAAAAAGCTTAATAAAACAATACCCGTGGATTTAGAAATAGGTACTTGAATCACTAAAGGGGCATCTTCATTACTTTTTTTTATTTGTTGAAAACCGATACAAGCAGCTAGTACTATCGCTGCTATTTGTGCCAACGGATGGATCCATACTAGCACGATGATGAGCGACATTATAGCCATTAACCAATGTAATTTTGTTGACAGTAATTTTTTGCTCATATCAAATATTGCATTTGCCACAATCGCAACAGCCACTAACTTCAAGCCATGAATCCAATCCATTTTTATTTCTGTATACATGGAAAAATAGGCAAATACCATCAATAACAACACAGAAGGTAGCGTAAAGCCCAAAAAGGAGAGTACACTTCCTAATAAACCACCCCTTAATAAGCCAATTCCCATACCTACCTGACTAGATGCAGGTCCTGGTAAAAATTGACTCAATATGACAAGCTGGCTATAATCCTGGGCTGATAGCCATTTACGCTTTTGCACATATTCTTGTTGAAAATAACCTAAATGAGCTGTTGGTCCCCCAAACGAGGTACAGCCTAATTTTAATGAAACATAAAAAATCTCCCATAGCGTTCGCAAACTCTCCACTACTTTCCATAGCTTTTTATCCATCATACATGGAAAATAGATTTTTTCAGATTAAGAGTTTGTAAATTTTCATTCATTGCTAATCTTTTTTTATTTTAATGGTGGTATCAAGTTTACTGCCATCCTTATCGACAGGGGTTAACGTATAATTTTTCTCAGATAAGTATAGTCCATCCACACGGCTTCCCCATTTTGTTCCTTCTTTATTTAAAGGATAGGGTGTTTCAAAAGTCCATGATTGCCCTCCTTTAGATTGAATTTTAAAGTGTAAAGCATCGTTGACAATATTCTTCTCCGTAGAAAAATAAATTGTAGTTGAGATAGGTGTGGAAACAACACGATCAATCATTAATTCCTGCTGATCAATATGTTTTACTTTTTTTTCGATTGAAAAAATGTGTCGATCTTCTTGTAATTGCTCTTGTGATGCCTCTACTTGAAATTCCCACGGCTTTTCAATGCGTGTTTCTACATTCCAATCTTTATAACGAATGTCCAATTCCACATGTTCATCTGTCGGGAAATCATCCATTTTGATGCTATTGTAGATGGTATAAACATTTGCAGATTTGGCAATAGACTGCCCTCCATTACGAACCATATAATCCTTACCATTCACAAGTATTTGAGGAAAGAAAAACACCTGATGATCTGGCTTAAACTCTTTGGTTGGTTTGAAGGTTGCATTCAGTAAAATTTGATTGTCATCCATGATTACTTCATTTAATGTTAAACGCCCTAAACTATTGTTAGCTGTTTCCCCTACCTCTGTTTTATAAGCTTCAAAATCCACCCCCCTATCCCGCAGCCAATACAGCAAAGAGGAACTACTAACTACTAAGACTAATAAGAATACAACAACAATTCTCCACTTTTTGCGTCCTCGATTTTCCTTATTTAAATCTACAACTCGAAAGATATCATCGGACAACAAGTACACCTCTTTTTTTTAAATAGTTATGTTTTATTGTAGTTAGTAAAGAGTCATTATATAACCTGAATAGAAAGCATAGTTGGACAAATTCAATATGTATAAAAGGAATCATTCAATCCCTTTTTTTAGTTGACGCACCTTATTTACTTCTTCCATTAAATAGTCCACGAATAGATCATCTCTTACTAGCCAAGCCTGGTAAAATCGCTTTACATACCATTCGGCATCCTCAAAGCTCCTATAGGTTTGCTCAAGTCGATTTTTATTTATTTCAATGATCCAATTCATTTCATTATTTGAATAAAGAAGAAAGAATTCATCATGGCGATTTTTATAGAGGGTTCCAAAGGTGGCGCCCTTAAGGTTATAGCGATTTCTTTTTGCGTCCTCAGGAATTGGCTCTAGGTGGAATGTTTCTAACACAAATTGCTTATATGCCTCCACTGTTAATGAGCACCCTGCTGCTTTTTGATGCCCTCCTCCACCAAACAAGGTTGCGATGGAAGCCACATTAATATGATCATGTATCGTACGGAAGGAAACTCTTTTACTTCCCATATTAATCATTGCAATATAATCAAGATGTATATTTTCTTTTCCTAATTCATTGCCAAGCTCAGAATGATAGGATTCTGCATAAACCACTCCACCATAGAAGTCACCTAAATTAGTTTGTATAAGCTCACGTTTTTTTCGGCGAATATAACGTTCTATTTTCTCCTCTTCCATGCTTAAAATTTTCTTTTCGAATTCATCAAAGTCTAAATGAGACTGACTTTTTAAACGATCCAGCATTTTTTCTTCGAATTCCTCTATAGACACTAAAAAAAAGAGTGCATTCAATCGTTGAGCCTGATAATTTCCATTCTTTTCCCATTCCCATGTATCATATTGTCTCACTAACTCAACAAACTCTGTAAGAACATCTGTTTTTTCTAACAGTCCATGCATGACAAGATATTGATAAAATAATGATGTGGCAGACGTTAAAAGGCCATGCTCATCTTCTATTATAACCTTACCCCACTCGTACTGATTGAGGTGGAGGGCTGTTTGATGATGGTCTAAAAGCTGCACGTTCCCAGTAGCCTGAAAGTAATCATCAATTCTTTTTTCGTTCCCCTCATTCGGAGAAAGATCTGTAATAAATAAAAAAGTTTTTGACTGTTCATGGTCCAAAAAGAACTCAATCTCGCGGTCAAGTGCCGTAACAGAGTTATACCGTATTTTCACCTGATCGCTAAACGCTAGCTTAGCTAGAATCCCACAACCTACACCATCTAAATCGTTATGTGATAGTAATTTATACATATCTTCACCTCCGATATAGTATGGTTACTTTTTTGTTATTCAAACAAAAAATGTCATTGAAAAAGAATACGTGATGACATACATTTACTTCAGATACACAAATTCATATTAGAAGGAGATATTTTTCATGAAACGTAGGCTCGTCTATTGTGGAATTGTCACTTTAATAATACTCACTTTAGCATTTTCCTCCTATAAACTAATGAACGCCCGCAATTATCAATTATTTGGAAACCTAACCTCTCATGTTGAAACAAACAACAAAGTTGTTGCGTTGACTTTTGATGATGGACCCACAAAAAATTCGGATGCTATTTTATCGTTACTAGACGAGTATCAAGTGAAAGCAACTTTTTTTCTAATCGGAAAGGATATCGAGGATCAGCCTGAGGAGGCAAGAAAAATTGCTGAGGCAGGTCATCAAATTGGTAATCATACGTATTCACACAAACGTATGGTATTGAAAAGTCCTTCCTTTATCAAACATGAAATCGAAAAAACCGATGATTTAATTGCTGATATTGGCTATACGAAATCAATCGTAGTAAGACCTCCATACGGCAAAAAACTAATTGGACTTCCCTATTACTTAAATAAACACCAGCGAGAGACGATTACATGGAACTTAGAACCTGATACGTTTTTCACTCAGGCTGATGAAAAAGTGAGGTATGTAAAGGAAAACATCCAACCGGGTTCCATTATTTTAATGCATCCTATGTATGATGCTACAGATAATGAATTACAGGCCATAAAGGAGATTTTACAGACATTGAAGGATGAGGGTTATACATTTGTAACAATTGATGAACTTTTAACCATCAAAAACGATTAATAAAAAAACACTAAGGAATCTGTGCCTACTATAGGACAGATTCCTTAGTCAATAATAGCCATGAAGCAGCAATATTATGGACATCTACTATAATATTAACATTATAGCATTTTATATTATTTACTCTCCTACTATTCCACCTTCACAAATTTTACACAGCCTATATTCCCTTATTACAAAGTTAAACAACAAAATTCCTCAATGTTGGATTTTTCAGAAATGTTAATATATATTTTTTCAGTAAAATATAATCACCACCTCTGCTAAAATATGCTATTATACTTTTAGTATAAGGACCTATTTTCATTTAATTGAAAACAGAGGAAATATGAACTACGAAGGATGATGATGATGCAAAATATCCAACAATTATTCCAGAGCGAAGATGGAAATGTTCAACAAAGAGAGAATTTTTTATCCTTATTAGAGAAAATTGTTTCTTCATTAGATAAGTTAAAGGATCCAAATAAAACTACACTAGGTCCAATGAAAGACCGCTCTGCTAATTTTTATCAAGAGCTGATGCAGGATCATCAAGTGCCAACTACTGGTGTTGGGCTCGATCAAGTGGTAGAAGAATTAACACAATTAATGCAAGGGCATCCTTATCATACGCGTAACTTTGTCACTAATGTTTTACCTATGGCCAGCATTCCTGGCGTATTAGGCCAGTTTACAAATGCCCTTCTGAATGGCAATAACTTATGGGACGTTTATGGGCCGGCTGCCGCTGAATGCGAAGTAAAAGTAGTGGCCATGATGTCTAAATTAGTAGGCTATGATTACACGAAAAGCTTTGGCTATACTACATGGGGCGGTCAAGGGGCTGTTTTCAGCGGATTACGTCTAGCTATTGCAAAGCAATTCCCACACGCTAAAGAAGATGGTATTCCTAATAATTTATATTGCTTTGCTTCAGAAAACGCACATTATAGTCTTTTGAAATCTATTGAAGCAGTAGGTATTGGTAGTAAACATTTAGTACGCGTAAAAGCAGGCAAAGATCACGCAATGGATGTGGAAGACTTACGCGCACGTATGACTGAGGTCATTGAAAAAGGCGGTATTCCTGTCTATGTCGTAGCAACAACAGGTGCAACAGATCAATTTGGCATTGATGATGTAAAGGCGGTAAAAGAAGTCACAACTAGCCTTGAGCAAAAGTACAATCTACAACCAGTACATATTCACGCGGACTCAGCATTAGGTGGTTTTTATGCCTTCTTCAATGATTATGATTTCAAGAAAAACCCACTACAATTTGAAGAGGATGTTTTACAGGGTCTGTCACAGATCCATGAACGTATGCAGCATCTAGCAATTGCCGATAGCCTATGCTTTGATTTCCAAAAGCTTGGACAAACACCTTATTTAACAAGCTTATTCTTAATTAAAGACGGTAAAAGCTTACAGCTATTAGATATAGAGGACTTTGATACACCATATGTTGGTAATCGTGGCTACGGCTCCTATCATACAGGTTACACGTTAGAATGTTCTCGCATGGGTAGCTCTATTGCCATTTTGGCTGCTTTGCAGGCATTTGGGAAGGAAGGCTATCAACAAATACTAGCCAATTATGTACGCGTGAATTTAGCATTCCGTTCACAGTTAGCTGCAAAAATACCAAGCCTACAGGTTGTCAATGAAATGAATATTGGGCCAGTCACTGCCTTCCGTTTATACCCAGATGGTTTGAGCTGGCAAGCAGAACAAGCTGGTCATTATTCACAAGATCAAATTGAACGTATTAATGCTATCAATGCTTCTTTATTTGAGATTATCGGAGAAGGTCGAGACGAAGTATTTTTTGGTGATACAACTCGAGTTTGCACAGTACGTACAAATGATACAACACAACATGTCCCAGTGGCTGCGGCAAAGTTCTTCTCCATTTCACCCTATACAGAAATTGAGCATATCCCTAATATGATTCAGTTCTTACAGAAAAAGCTTCAAGTATTGGAGGCGTCTCAAATTGCGTATCGTCAATAAATTTAAGAGTTCTTTACTCTATAAATATATTGCTAGCTTTACTATTCCGATAGCAATTATTTCATTAATATTTAGTATTGTATTGTTTGCTGTTTCGTATCGTATTATCGACAATTTTGTTATTAAACAATTTGAATCGACATTAGAAATAACATCGAGCACTATATTTGAAGATATCGAGAAAAATGATGTAAAGGCTGCGGATAATGGTAGTCCTGATAAATATAAAAAATTATTAGATCAATTGAACGCAACAGTTAAAAAATACGATATTGAAAATGCCTATGTGCTTTCTAATGCAAATGGTAAAGAGCATATCGTCGCTTTAAGTGATACTGACAATCATCAACAAGATTATGAATTTAGTGAAGAAATGCGTGAAGCTATAAACACAGGAACGATCCAAACTAGTGATATTTATAAAGATGAGTATGGTATCCATAAATCCATATTTATTCCATTTAAAGATACAGATATTATTTTTGGTTTAGATATGGACGCATCCTTCATTTCTAAACTTCAAGCAGAAACACTTTGGATTTGTATTATTATGACGGTTATTTTTGTGATTTTAGGTATCATTGTTGCTTACTTTATTAGCGTAGGCATTACGAAGCCAATCAAAAAAATGACGCAATATGTAGGACAAGTTGCACAGGGAGAATTAGCGGTTGAACCTCTTAAAATAAAGGGTTCCAATGAAATTGCTCAACTTTCATCAGGCATTGAAAATATGACAGAGGATTTACGCATTTTGATTCAGCAAATTGCTCAAAATGCTGAGCAAGTGGCAGCCATGTCTGAGGAATTAACGGCAAGCTCTGAACAAACAAGTGCATCCATACAGCAAATTACTTCTTCTATGCAAGAAGTTGCAGCCGGTTCAGAAAAACAAACCCATTCAATTGAGGAAGTCGAGAGTCATATTACATCTATCTCGGGCAAAATGTCTGAAGTTGTGACAAGCGTTACGGATGTGACGGAAAAGGCATTTGATGCGTCAGCGATTTCAGAAAAAGGCAATACGACCATTAAAGATGCCACTGAAAAAATGGCCGTTACCTCTCAAGCTATTCAAGAATCCGCAACAGTTGTGGAGCGCTTAAGCACATACACAAATGAGATTGGAGATATTGTAACATTAATTACACAGATTACGGATCAAACCAATTTACTTGCTTTAAATGCTTCGATTGAGGCAGCTCGTGCAGGCGAACATGGGAAGGGCTTTGCAGTTGTTGCAGAGGAAGTACGTAAACTAGCAGATCAATCATTAGATGCAACAAATAGTATTCGTACACGCATTGAAACGATTAAAGAGGAATCTGCGCAAGCCGTGAAATCAATGGCGATTAGCAGTAGCAATCTCGCGGAAAGCTCCACAACCTTCAATGCCTCAGGCGAAGCATTTGCTGATATTTACGCCCACATCACAGACCTGACGAAGGAAATGGATCATGTGAATAATATTATGTCCAATATCAACGAAGGAGTTAGCAGTATTGCTGTTTCTGTTGAACAAGTGGGAGTCGTAGCTGTCCAATCATCAGGCAATATTCAAAACGTGGCAGCTGCTTCCGAGGAGCAATCTGCAAGTATTGAAGAAATTACTGCATCCTCAAATAACCTAGCTGAAATGGCACAGGAACTTCGCCATATCATCCAGAAATTTAAATTATAAATAAACAAAACCGCTGTGCTCAAAAAGGCATAGCGGTTTTTTAGAGGACAAAAAAATCTTCTACCAAGATGGTAGAAGATTAAGCAATAATACTTTTTACAACTTTTGAAATCACTGCACCCTCAGCTTGACCAGAAAGTAATGGTTTAGCAATTTTCATAGCTTCTCCCATATTCATTCCTTTTTCAACACCAGCGGCTACTAATTTTTCAGCAATCTCTTCTTCCGATAGTTGCTTTGGTAAGAAAGATTTCAAAAGTACTAATTTAGCTTCCTCTTTCTCGATTAAATCTGCTCGCTCAGCTTTTTGAGCACCCTCTAAAGCCTGATTTGTTTGTTTGACCTCTCGATTTACAATGGCCATTTCTTCATCTGCAGTTAAAGGCTCTCCTTTTTCTTTTTCAGCCAAATCTAAAGCTGATTTTAATAGAGATAATACACCCTTTGCTAAAATATCTTTTTCTTTCATTGCCGTTTTTAATTGTTCAAATACCTCAGTTTTTAACAATGTTCTCACTCCTTTAAGCCTTTATAGTCCACAAAATTATACCATAAAACCAGCCTGAACACTTTAATCAAATAACTTTACTTACTAATGGAGCATTCGTTTTAAGATTTGCAGATTCGTACAATAAAGACAAAAAGAGCATGGACTTTGCATCTGCTTCACTCAACCGATTTATAACCTCTTTCAGTTTGTTCCCCTTTTCTAAATACAGCACTTCTGGTTATTAACTTTATATGACGGAACAAAAAGTGTTTCTTCAAAAAACAATTCTTGATTCATTCATTTTTAAATAGGATATTTTTGTATCGAGCCATTTCCTTGCATAATAAATCCTCACCAATAAAAAACACACTAACAAAATTAGCTTAACATGCTGCTGTTTGTTAATGTGTTCTTCTTTTATTAAGTTGTTAAAAAAACCTTTCCTTTATTAGTATGGGCAGATTCAACAGCATCTATGGCCTTGTGAATGTCCAATAATGGAAAGCAGGTATTTACGCTCATCATTGCTAATACCCCATTATGTACGAGGTTTATCAGCCGTTGCATGAATTGTTGCCATTTCTCTGGGGTCGACTGATGTTGCCAGTGGCGTAAATGAAACATCCTAGCCTGAACCTTTGCTTCATTCACAATGGTTGCCCAATTTACCTGTACTCCTGATAAAAGACCAATGGCTAAAAAATTCCCACCAGGTTTCACACAAAATGCAAGTTGATTGCCAGCGTCTCCTCCTATGGAATCGATGGCAGCATCCGCACCTTTTCCATTCGTTAATGCCATCACGGTCTCATAAAGTGGCATATGAGACGTATCAATGACATCGTTAGCGCCAAGTTGCTGTAAGGCATTTGTATGCAGACCATTTCTTGTAACCGCAATTAATTGGAAACCTAATACTTTCGCGAATTGCGCATAAAGATGTCCAATAGCAGAGCCACAAGCGTTCACTAATAAAACATCACTTGATCGTAATTTTAAAACCTCTGTACAAGTTACAAGTGCTGTAAGGGGATTAATATACATTTGTGCCGCAGTAAAATTATCCATCTCAGTAGGAATAGCTACAGCAAACGCAGCTTGTGTTTTCACCATTTCTTGCCAAGTTCCCTCTCCACGTAAAGGCAGCACTCGCTGACCAAGAAGCTTGGGTGTAACAAGCGGTCCGACAGCCTCTACAATTCCAACGCCCTCATAGCCAGGAACAGTTGGTAAAGTGATTCGATGAGCATATTTTCCCCATATTGGTATTAGATCAGAAGGATTGATCGGCCTTGCTAGCATACGCACAAGAATTTCCTGTTGAGTAGGAAGTGTAATGGTTTTATTTTCAACTCGTATTACCTCTTTAGGATTTCCATAGTCATATATTTTAAGAGATTTTACTTTCACTATTACTAGCTCCTTTATGGATTATCTATTAAACAGCGTCATTCCAGTGGCTCGTTCGTCACACTCTTTTCCTGCTGACAATGATTTAACTGAAAATCCGAGTGCACCATCACATCACTGATCACATACAAATAATAACCCGCCCTAGCTATCAGAATGAACATACAATTTATACATATTTAATCAAAATTCAAGGTACTATAATTTGACGACAGTTAGATGACCTATTTCATCCATTATTAATTGGAGAGTGTCATTTATTTCTATACATATGGGGCTGACCTGCGCAATCTTATCTGAAAAATACCACAGACGAGCACTAGGTCCTACTAAAATATTGGCTCCATCTTCATAGTTGCCTAGAAAATTCAGGGAATCTTGTTGAATATTTTTGTTATTAATAGGCTTTATACCATATTCATTTAACTCTCCTGCTACTGCTGGAATATCATCTGTTGTTAAATTAATTTCACCAATATGTAACACTTGATCGATTGAAAAAGTCGTTATATTGAGCTTTGGATTCACTTCCTGTCTAGAAATAAACTCCACTATATTGCCCTCAGGATCATAAAAATAACATGAATAGGCTTTTAAAAATTGAAAATAAACTTCATCCTGACCTTCCGAAAAAAGTAGGCCAACTCGTTCATTCGCCCAATCCTTTGCTTGTTGAAATAAATTACTTGGAATGTTTAAAGCAAAATGATATTGTTTTTGTATTTGAGAAGAGACCTTCTCGAAAGTCATCTCACTCTCCCCAACAGCTATTGTAAAATAATCCTCTGTACCTTTGACCAATGCAAATCCCATTTGCTCACAATAAAATTGCTGCATTTTTTGTACATCATGAACAACTAGTTTAACCCTCGAAATTTTCATAAAATCCACCCCTTGCGTTTTAGTTAACCCTACTATACTAGTCAGACAAGGCGTTTACTTCGTACAAAAGAATGAAGTTTTATCTAGATAACTTACAAACCACTTCTGCCAGTAGGCTGAGAAAAAAACAAAAACTCTACATTCTCCTGCGAATCATTTCGTATCTGGTGTGGCTGATTCGCTGGAATTTCTATCCCTTCCTGTTTCGATTAATTCAGCTATTGCTTTATTTACTTTCATCGTTACTCATCCTTTCAGGTATATCATAAGAAATTTAATGAATTTGCTGAATTTCTCATGTTAAAAATTCTGCTAAGCTTATTTTCTTTTTTTGATAATCTGCGCTAATCGCTTGTAGTTCTTTTTCTAATTGAAGCACCCCCGCTTCCACACCCCTATAAATTAATATCGGCGTCTGTTCTAAAGACTTTCTGGCTATTGAATAATCACAGGACATTATTTTTTTAAGTAGTAATAAAGTTTTAAGCTTATCCTTCCCATTGCCGGTAATATACACTTCATAGTAATTGTAAGAATGCTCCTCCAGCTGCTCCTCCTCTAAATGCGATGGTACTAGAACACTCTGAAGAAACGCTACGAGATGATCATAGGCCATTTCAAAATCCCACCTTCCTGCACCATGATAGGCGGTAAAAATAGCCGTATCTCCTCTCGATAAATCTATACAATATGGATCTCCCTCATCCGTAGCAATGACTAAATAATGTTGGGGCCAATCTGAAATGACTTCTTCTGTGACAGGATTATAATTGTACCCATCCTGTCCTCGCACTAAATCCGTAGCCCCAAAAATTTGTAGGTTTAAATAGTCACCTGTATTCCATGTAATTCCTTCCACCACATAATGTTTCAAAAAGTAAATATATTCTTCAGGTAATTGCCAATGACTCTCCAACAATCGACTACTCTCATCTTCTATTGGATCGTGAAAAACCATTGGGTATACAGCGTAAAATGAAGGATCTTGTTTTTGAATCTCTGCAATAAAACTACGCATGTTCTCTATTACTTCATCTATGTCCCTAAGTACTTCTTTCATTTGTAGTTCCCTCCTTACTGCTTTGCATTTTATCATACCCTATCATTACCCAATGCAGGAGAACATGTTATAATTTTAAAGTGCACAGCCATAATTATTTCATAAATTCGTCTGTAATCTTAAAACTTTTATCCAAGCCGTAACTACATTTAGTGGCTATAACTTGCCACTGATTGATAAGACTAGATTTTGATTAAAACATAAAAAGGGGAATTCTTTTTTGAGAAAAATATTCATCAGACGCCCTGAGCAAACAGATACTCCTGCGTTACACCAATTCTTTTTACATGTTATTCAGGATACTTTTGCTAAAGAAGGACTTGCAGAGCTGGTGGACGATCAACAACATGAATGGGCGACGAAAAAACAATACTTAGCTGCTGACTTTGACAGTCAGGGCCAAAAAAGGTTTTTCTGGCTGGCTGAGGATGCAGATACAAAAGAAATTGTGGGCACCATCGAGTATGGGGAGTCCAATGAATTCATTCAAAAAATGATAAAGGAAGACCTGTCGAATTGTCCCGAAATTGGGACTGTTTATGTTCATCCAAGCTACCAAGGTCGTGGGATTGGAACGATGCTAGTAAACAAAATGCTAACAACGTTAGAAATGAAAAACGTCCCTAGCTTTTGTTTAGACAGTGGCTATAAACAAGCACAACTGGTTTGGCAGAAAAAATTTGGACAGCCAAACTATGTTCTTGAACATTTTTGGGGAACAAATAATCACCATATGATTTGGAAACGCAATTTACCATTTCAACTAAAGGAGTAAAAGATGTCCTTACAAATTACACAACAATTAGATGCAAAAAATAAATCTTATGTTAATCACATGCTTTATGAATATAATGTAGAACACTTTCCAAAAGACCTACAAGGGCGCTATAAGGAAATTAATTTATTCCTAACAGACCAAGACAATCAAATTTTTGGTGGTATATTAGGGGAAGTTTGCTGGAACTGGTTAGAAATACACACGTTAATGGTCGATGAAAAATTTCGTGGTCAAGGATATGGTTCTAAACTGTTAGCAGCCATTGAGCAAATTGCATTACAGAATAAATGCGATTTCATTAAGGTTGACACCTTAAGCTTTCAAGCATTAACGTTTTATGAAAATCATGATTATGAAATTTTTGGGACCCTCGATCAAGTAGGAAGAGACTTTAAGCATTATTATTTAAAAAAGACTTTACAATATGATATGGATGATGTAAGCCGTGATTAAATCTTTGATGATGAGTGAAGCTCTAAATCATTGCCTTCCATCTATGTGAGCAGTCCTAAATATTTGTTATACATCTAGATGAATGTTAGTATTGTTTATACAGATTTAGTTTTAAATAGTGAGATAGTTAAAAATATGTAAGATTTTAATAGCTTCAACAGTAACGTTGAGGCTTTTCTCTTTCGCAATTTGTAAGTGCCTATACTTATTATGTTTGGAGGGAAATGAAATGTTAAAATTCATTGATGATTTAGCCGGTGCGATTTTCGATGTATTTATGCTATTTTGTTATTTCTTGGCAGGCGTAATAATTGTAGGGGTCCCTATCTTTTTATTGGCTAAATTTTTCCTATTGTTTCAATAAATATTTCACGCGAAAAAAATGCTAAAAGGAATCACCCATTTTATGGTGATTCCTTTTTTGTTTTGTTATAGAGCAAGCCATCCATCAGATCTATATGAAGTTCATATTACTAGAATTATTAAACTTCTACACATACACAAAAACAACAAAATAAACTAAAACTACAGGAATTGCGTAAGAGGAAATACCTATTAAACTCCATTTCCCTTCATCAAGAGACCAAAGAAAAATAAATAAAGTAATCATAGTAATCCCAAAAGCGCTCATGATAATATTTAATAATCCAATATTCCCCATCCCCTTTGTTCTACTTTTCATTAAAGCTAGTATATTCCTCATACAGTTAGGCCATGCTAACTGCCTCCATCATATTTTATTTACAAATAATTTCCATTTTTATAACCAAAAGTATTTATCCTTCACGACAAACTGCCTATCAAGATACAGCCTTTAATGAAACTCACTATGTCGAAATAAGTTTTTAAGTGTGTAACAAATAATTGCTAAATATGTTTTAAAAAGCTTGTTGAAAAAATTTGAAATAAACGAGGGATATTTAATTGGAATACGTTAAATAATATTTGGAGGAGGTGACAAAATGAAAAGAGATAAAAAAGATACAGAATTCGCAACAGATGAGCCAACAAAACAAACATTTTCTACTGGTGCAGAACCAGGCAACATGAAAGAATCTACTAGGGGTAAAGGGTATACTGAGCCCCCTCACCCGGATAAAGAAGACCTTATTATTAATGAGAAAAAAGGAAAGTCCACTTCATTATAATCTAAGACTATTTAACGTTTTACCTATTCAGACCGCTCATTCAAAGTGGTCTTTTTTCACATTCGTATAGAGCTTTACTAATCAGATAAAGGAACCTATTCATTAATGCTAAAGATTAATGAAGCCAACAACTGATACACTTTTGAAAACAAAGAATAAGGCATAGCAAGCTGCCGCAACAGAATCACTATGCCCATTTTACTGATAAAATGCTTAAAAATGTTACAAATACCTTTGACATATTCCCATATGATATAAAAGAATGGCTAAAATTTTTTAGTAATATACGTTCCTAACAGATATAAAAGCACTTAATTAATATGAGTGCTTTTAATTTATTCATGGATATTTTTATTTATTAAATGGTGGGAATATATAAACAGAAAGACCCCCATATCGGAGCGGCCTTTCTTATGTATCCTCTAAAATAATAGAGATATCGATAAAAGAACTGAAAATGTAAAGCCGATACTCCATAACGAACCTAGTATTTTTTGATTTTTGATATCTCTATCTTTTTTTAGTTTTTCCATTAACTGAACTAAATTGATAAACCATAGTAAAGAAAATAACAACGGTAAAAAATAATAATAGAAAAATAAATCAGCCATTTCAAATCTCCCCTTACAAATCCTGCTCTGTTATTTTAATAACCTGATAACACTCTACCTTGGTTACCCTGAAAGTAAAAACCACATAGCTCATAAAATCAACCAAATTACTGCTATACCTATTAATAAACGTTTCCTACTCCCCCTATCAAGTCATTCTTCTTCTAATCTGTTTTGTTTAGTTTTATTATACCTCTTTTTACATTCATATGGATATTATTGACTATTTAGCATTCCCATCAATATTCTAAATTTCTTGGTGAACTACTCATAGATTGTATCCTCCATGTCGTTTAGGGTTCACTACAAATACGAGTGGTTTTTTATTAATAAATATACTCGATATTTATTATGGTAAATAAGTATTATATTGGTTAAAGTTGTTTTTATAGGTTATTTATAATGGCCTTGTTAATTTAAAGGAGGATACATAGGTGGTTAATTTATTAAAGAAAAGTTTTATTTATTTAGCATTAATTATGCTAGCACTAGTAAGTTTTAATGTTGAAAAGGCACATGCTGAAGATGGGTATACAGAAAATCTAATACCTAAAATGACTTCAAATGAATCAGACTTTGGTAAAGCATCATCTTCAAATAACTATGGTTCTACTCCAAGTTGGAAAGCATTTGATGGTGTATTAACTTATCAAAGTGGAGGGGATTACCGTGCTTGGGGAACATCTCAAAAAACAGGTTGGTTAGCGTATGAGTTTACAGAGCCAAAGGCAATTAGTAAATACGTAATGCATAATAAAGGTAATTGGCCAGAACAATTTCCAAATTCTTGGACATTTGAAGCTTGGGATGGTTCAAATTGGATTGTATTAGATTCTCATAGCAATGTAACTAAGAGTGATTGGGTACAAAAGCCAGAACAAAGTTTTACATTTGAAAATACTAATAAATACAACAAATACAGGGTTAATGTTTCTCTTACAAATAGTACTAATAACCAAGTTAACCTAGCAATTTGCGAATTACAAATGATGGAAAATATTTCAAAACCTTCTGAACCTGAACTAATTTCAATAGATAGAAATACATTAGAACTTTTTGAGGGTAGTCAAGATAAATTAACCGCTACCGTTACTCCAGATACTTCAAAAGTAATCTGGTCATCAAGTGATGAATCAATTGCTACAGTAGATCAGGATGGTAATGTCACAGCCCTTCACGAAGGTCAAGCAATAATTACTGCCAAAATTGAAGGTACTGATATTGCAGCCACAAGTACAGTGATTGTTAAAAAACCAAACAATGAATTTTCAAATGCTATTTTAAGCATTACATTAGTAAACGGTATAACAAAAGAATATGATGTTACAAATACCGTTTTAAACAACTACTTAAATTGGTTTGATAGTGCAAAAGGAACTTCAACATTTAAATTTTCTAAAACAATATCTCCTTATAAAAAAGTAACAGAATATATTGTACATGATAAAATTGCTTCATTTGAAATAAGAGAATATTAAACAAATAATGACCAGGTACTCACTATCAATTGAGCGCCTGGTGTTTATTTTGGTAACTGATTAATAATTTTTCTACCTAGCTATATGATCTTTTGCCAAAAGCATTTTTGAATTGTAATAATCTTGCCTGATGGCATTTAATAACTTATCAAGGATTGGTAAATAAACTTTACTTATTTTCAAATTTTCAATTACTGAGAAATTACGTCGCAATGATTGAACTGCCATTTCTAGAATTCATTGTAAGCGTGACTTAGAATCATTTGAGGTTTCTTCACAAACTTGTCTTTTTAAAACCTAATTAATTATTACTACTTATATGCTTATTTATTTTTTCTTCTATCAATGATAATCCATTTTAAGATTACAATTATTAGTATTAAAAGTGGCATTCCCTGGACGATAAGAAATCCTGTCCAAAAATCATTCATAGTCTGGTCGGTGAAGCTGTTGCCATTCCACCTATAAAGAAAGCCAATGGGGTTGCGATTACATTCAATCCCAAACTAATCATAACAAATGTTAATTTTTTACTTTTAATATTAGGTAATCCAGCCGACCAAAATAAAATTATTGCAACTACCAAAATCATAACACCCCAAACACCATAAACAGCCAAAACCTCTAACCCCTAACTAAACGATAGCCCATACCACTTTCCTGCCACAAAAACCCATATTGTTGTTCAACTAAACTGCCTCGTTCGTTGCATAGCAACAATCTTTTCGAAAACAGCCAATATTAAAAAGCCACACCTTGTTAGATGTGATATATAGTTTTATTTAACTGTAATTCCAGCTTCAGATAGGTAACTATCAAAATTAAAGCCTATTTCATTTAAAAGTATATTCACGATTTTCCCAATGGAATACTGTTCACTAGTAATCGTCATATCTTTTCTATCCGGAAACGGAATGTAGCTTCTCCCTCCATCTACAGAAGCTGTGAAGAATGGTTCAATCATGTCTCCATTGTAGTTTAAGAAGAAAATTTGTTTTGTTGCTTTTTTATCAGAGTAATTAGTCACCCACGATTCGTAAAACTCTTCGTTAAAGCTTTCCTCACGTCTATCTGCTGTAATGGAAATACTGATGTCATTTAAGTAAATATATTTACCGAACTCATCATCATAGAGCCAATTCTGCGGTCTAGAGTTTACTATTGTTGATTTGAATTCTTCAAAGCTCATAATCCAATACCTCATTTCCGAATAATATATCCTATATTATAGTTTAAAAGGGATAGATTGTCATAAAAAAAGACTATCAATTTAGTAGTCTCAATTGCTTGTTTCCGACATACACGTACTAGCAAACGTGTATTAATTAGATTTTAAGTCATTTATTTTATGTGCTCACTCACGTTCAGCAGCCTCAATAATTTCTTCTAATTGAGCTCCATGGCTTTCTGAAGTTAATTTTACTTTTGTTAAATCGCCCTCCACCAAACGTTGCAATTTTTTTACAACGTTCTAAATTAAATTCGATCTCTGCAATTTCATCCTCTAATTTTTGATAGTTTACTAACCACTCGTAATGCATAGTCAGCACCTACCTTTTTTACTGAAATTTTATTTATTTCTCTTATTTACATGGCAGATATGAATTTACCACCATTAACAACCCAATAATTTACATAGAAATATTTTCTATTTATTTAAATTAAATGCCAATTATGTTAAAACTAAAACTACTAGGGGATATTACTAGAATGGAGGAAAAAATAATGTTAAAAAAGATTAAAAGTAATATTGGTATTAGTTTACTAACAGCTTTACTTCTTGCTTTATTCATCTATCCATCAGGTAACGCTTCGGCTGCAGAACTTACAATTCACAACCCTATTCCAACTATAGATCAATTTGCTTCTAACCCAAGTTCTTATTATGTCACAGTTAATAAAACGTTTAGTTCATTTCCGCCAGGAACTATTTATCATAGTGAGATGAGAGGTAGTTTCCTATATGGAGGAGACTTAAGTTTATTTAATTATGCTAAAGAGGGCGAATTTAATGTCTATCATGCTGTATACAAAGGTTATATTTACGCTAAATAATTTAGCTTAATAAAATCCTAATCCCCTAGTGTTTTTAACTGAGAAACTTTTCGCATTATCATCTTAAATTAAATTTCCAATCCACTAATGCCACTATTGCACTTACCACAGATTTTACATGTTCACTATGGTTAGAACGCCCTCTCTTTGGTGGGAAACCCCACCAATTTGATATAAAATCAATTGTTTAAAACCCCTATAAAGGCTGTCATACCAATATTACTTCGTATCATCCATCTTCAGTACATCCATGAATGCCTCTTGAAGTATGGCAGTATTAAAATACGTTTTTTTATATCTTTTCATATCCGACAAACCTTTATTTTTCAAGGGTTTGTCGGTTTCTTTATACCATATTATATTTTTCTTTATCTCCTAATGTGTCACGTTTACTCTCTGAACACGGTGGCATGGAGGTGGCAAAAACATCAAGACCACCCATCACGGAGTGGTCTTTTATTAATATAAATTACGCCTTTAACCTTGCTAGTAACAATCAAATATATAAGGAGGTAACGATTATTAGCTATTTTTCCTAAAAAAAGAGAAATCGAATACAATCGATTTCCCCTTTTCTTATCAAGAATGCTTTTTATAAATTGCTCAATATCAATCAACATAGAAATTATTTGTATTCACTTTCAACGAAGTTGCAACCATATCGGTGAAATTATTCAATATATCCAGAAAACGTATTTGGTCCAGTAAATTCAATGTAATAGTTAGAAGACTTATCCAATGTCAAATTAATAGTAGTATCTTTACCTAATGCTAGTTCGTATGATTCTACCGTGTTATCGAAAACAAGGTCCTTACGTTTTACTTTAAATTTCAATGAATATTGATGATCATTATTTCTTACATAAATTTTAACTGAACTTTTCCCAGTTAATAAATAATCTGTGTATAAAGTAGAACTGTTAGAGCTTCCGTTAAAAGAATATCTACCCTTTTTAGAAAGATTCCAAGTAGAAGTTGGCTTTGAAGTACCATAAGGTACAATTTGATTTGGTTCACCTACGCCTGGTCCTATATCATTTACACCTACATTTTCTTGTGTTTCATAAACTACTTCATTCTTAAATTCATTAGAATCTAGTGCCTGCGATTCTAATTCAGCAGCGCTTGCATTAACGCTAAATCCGCTACCTACAACAGCCGTAGCTAAAGCTAGTGAAGATAATTTAGTGAAAATTTTACTCATAAAATCGCTCCTTATTATTGTAAATATTAGAAATTGTATTTCCCAATTATTATCATAACATACTAAATCAGAAAATGGATAATTATTTACATTTTAACCTAAAATTACCTAATTAAAATAACCTAACTACAAATAAAGTCCTACAAATGAAACACTTAAAATATACGTTAGGTGTTGTTCAGAAACTCTAAAACGGTTAATTATTCCTGCCGCTCCATGTATTCAAAATGAGTCAATCTCCTTTTTGTTCTTGAAAATTCAGGTCAGTTAAATTTCAACCACTGACAATCTGTCCATAGTTGGAATACGATGACTTAGTTATATAGATGCCGTCACTATGACGGTACCTGCAATTTACAAGTACCTACATATTGTGTTCAGGTATCCCCTTTTCCGTGGGTACTGAATAAATTACCATTCAAGCCAGTTCTCTAACGATGGTTCACCTTGCACTATTGATTGTGGGAGGCTATCACGCTCATTAGCCGTTATTATTTCGATTACCATGTTTAGGTTTAATATCAGTAAATGTGGTTTAGCCTTTGTTCCCCTTCCATTTACTACATAGGATAAAGACAAAAAGGAGATAATCCTATGAATAACTGTGGATGTAATAATGAATCATCGACATTTAAATGCAATAGGCTCGGAACATTTACAGCTAATGATGTAAACTGTATAAACCCTCCCATTCCTGCTGATAGCTCAATAATTCCTTTTTCCTCTGGAATCTCACTATCTAGAATTACCGATAAATTTGGGAATAGAGAGGTAAGCTTGTTAGGGTTCGGGACCGCAACTCTCTTAATGTTGATGAAAAATAATACAATTGATTTAACTAACCTTTTCAATGAAGCCTTCCCAGTTCCATGTGATGGTAAAATCACAGCGATTTCAGCGTCATTTTTTCCATTTGATGAGTTTATTTTTGAAGGCTCTATTACGATTCGAGCGCAAATTTTCCTTGCACCTAAAGGTAGTAATATTTTTACTGGCACAAGTGCTAGCGTTGATTTAGCTCCACCTATAACAGATCCTTTTCCATTTGGACAAATAGCTTTTGCTTCAGCTAATATCCCACCGGTACCAGTAACTGTAGATGACCGTTTATTAATGGTATTTTATATTTCGTCGGCAACAGATACTTTTGGAATTGCTGATATTCTTGGCAAAGCAAGTGCAGCAATTAATATTGTTTAAACACAAATCCCCTTTCCTCTAACCAATAACAGAAAGGTACAGGACGTTCTTTAGATGGAGTTTCTTCTATAGATAACGATTTTACTTAATCGCTCTACAGCCCTACTATAAGCTCGCACAAATTCCGCTCTTAATGTACTTGCTACTGTTAAAGTACCCTCTTTAATATCCATAGCAATTTTAAATAGCACGTTTTTAGCTTTTACAAATTCCTTTGCACTTTGAACATGAGTACCTAATACAACCTTGTGCAATTCATCTATTAAATTATCTGCTAATGGTAGTGAGTTCATGAAATCAAATAGCATTCTCTAATACTCATTCATGTACTCTTTTTTCTTTTCAGCTTGCAAAGCTAATTCATTGCTAAGACTCTAATAATTAAAAATGCCCGCTGTTTGATTAGCGAGCACTAGTAGTAATGCGATTTATGACATCCAAAATTGCTTATGTTGAAGGCGTAATTTCCAGTTGATTTCTATATTTATAATTTCATTGTGGAGTTCGAGTCGGGGAAATATGTGGACTTGAATGGAAGTATATAAACTTCGATGAAATGACAGTAGCAATTGAACAGCAATTCATTAATAAAAAGATTACAGATGAAAATGGAATTGAATACTTTAAATGGGTTGTTGCTACTCCAAAATCTAAAACTGGATATCGTACTATTCCAGTTGGCAGAATTTTAATGGAGATATTAAAGAAAGCCAAAAAGAAACAAATTGAAAATCGATTAAAGTATGGAGAATTTTATCTTCAAGACCCTGATCATGATTTTGTTTGTAAAAAAGAAAACGGAGAACATTACACCCCTGCTGTTATAAAGTATCAAACAAGAGCTTTAATCAGAAAAAGTTAGGTATCGATTTCAATGATCATTCTTTACGACATACCCATGCAATGATGTTAATTGAAAGTGGACAACCAATAAAAACTGTTCAAAAAAGATTAGGACACAGCAGATCAGCAATTACTGAGGTCTGCTATGTCCATTTAACACAGAAGATGGCAAGAGATGCTGCCGATATATTTGATTCCATCGCTGAGGATTTATAAATTACTGGCAATTCGGTGGCAATCTCCACCCAACTGATACAAAACTATTTAATTAAACCCCTATAAACGCTGTTACATCAACCTTACTTCGTATCATCCATCTTCAGTACAGCCATGAATGCCTCTTGAGGGACCTCGACTGAACCTACTTGTTTCATACGTTTTTTACCTTCTTTTTGTTTATCAAGAAGCTTTCGTTTACGTGAGATATCCCCACCGTAACATTTTGCTAACACGTTTTTACGGATAGCTTTAATAGTTGAACGTGCCACAATTTTTTGTCCAACTGCTGCTTGAATTGGAACTTCAAATTGTTGACGTGGGATTAATTCTTTTAATTTTTCAACGATAATTTTACCACGATCATAGGCAAAGTCACGGTGTACGATAAAGCTTAGTGCATCGACTTGCTCACCATTTAGTAAAATATCCATTTTCACTAATTTTGATTGCTGGTAACCGATTAATTCATAGTCAAATGATGCATAGCCTTTTGTATTTGATTTCAAATAATCAAAGAAATCATATACGATTTCGGATAAAGGCATTTCATAAATAATACTTACACGAGTAGTATCAATATAATCCATTGTCATGAAATTACCACGCTTCATTTGACAAAGCTCCATGACCGCTCCTACATAATCATTTGGTACCATAATTGTAGCTTTTACATATGGCTCCTCTACTCGATCAATTTTTTGTGGATCTGGCATAAAGGAAGGATTATCTACTTTGATGGAAGAACCATCTGTCATATGAACTTCGTAAATTACCGAAGGCGCTGTTGTAATTAGGTCAATATTGAATTCACGCTCAATTCGCTCCTGTATAATCTCCATATGTAGTAATCCTAAGAATCCACAACGGAAACCAAAACCAAGTGCTTGAGATGTCTCAGGCTCATACTGGAGAGCCGAGTCATTTAACTCTAATTTTTCTAAAGCCTCACGTAAATCATTGTATTTGGCTGTATCAATTGGATATAAACCACAGTAAACCATTGGGTTTAAGCGGCGGTAACCTGCTAGCGGCTCAGTAGCAGGACGATTTGCAAAGGTTACTGTATCCCCTACGCGTGTGTCCCCTACATTTTTAATAGATGCTGTTAAATAGCCTACATCCCCAACTGTTAATTCAGTTTGTGGCACAACTTTTGGTGTATGTACCCCAACTTCTATCACTTCGAATTCCGCTCCTGTTGCCATCATGCGAATTTTATCTCCAGGCTTTACAGTCCCGTTGATAACACGAATGGAGATGATAACGCCTTTATAGGCATCATAAATTGAGTCAAAGATTAAGGCTTGTAGAGGTGCATCTGGATCACCAGTTGGTGCTGGTACCTTTTCAACGATTTGCTCTAAAATATCCTCAATCCCAATTCCTGCTTTAGCAGAAGCTAATACTGCTTCAGATGCATCTAACCCGATTACATCCTCAACCTCTTGACGTACGCGTTCAGGATCTGCTGCTGGTAAATCAATTTTATTAATAACGGGTAAAATTTCTAGATCATTATCAAGAGCTAAATAAACATTTGCAAGTGTTTGCGCTTCAATACCTTGTGCAGCATCCACAACTAAAATGGCGCCCTCACAAGCAGCTAAACTACGGGAAACCTCATATGTGAAATCGACATGTCCTGGTGTGTCGATTAAATGAAATGTATATACTTCACCGTTTTTCGCTTCGTACTTTAATTGAACTGCATTTAATTTAATCGTAATGCCTCGCTCACGCTCTAAATCCATTGAGTCGAGGAGCTGTGCTTTCATTTCACGGGATGTTAATGATTTTGTTTGCTCTAAAATACGGTCAGCAAGCGTTGATTTCCCGTGGTCAATATGTGCAATAATAGAGAAATTTCGTATATTCTCTTGTCGTTTTAAACGTGCTTCTCGGTTCATCTTTTCCACTCCTAATTAAACTATAATGAATTATACTATGAACGCTATGCAAAGTACAACAGCAACTAGACTAGAAAGCCTATAATATCAATACTTTCAATGTTTACGCCTGTTATTAAATTTCATAGTTTTAAGTATATAAATACAGTAGGATTGGACGCCTCATAAAGTATGGATGAAAAAATTTATTTTATTCTACAAAATAAAAAAAGTCAGTTACACAGACCGAAGCTGTATGTCCCGACTTTTTTCATTAGTTTAATTGTTGATAGATTGCTGAATAAGATTTGTTAAAACTTCTACACCTTTTTTCTCTAAATGAACACCGTCTGGAGCGAAGTATTCTGGATGATTAAGCGCTTCCGCATGCCAGTCAATTAGTGTAATATTTTCATGTTCCTCTGCCTTTTCAAGTAAAGCTGCATTCACTTTCCCTTCCCATGGACGAGGCACACGTGTATTCACTAAATAAATATCAGCATTGGCAAATGCAGCGAGAAGTGTATCTATTTGGTCATTGGTAAAATAGCCATTTGTCCCCAATTGGATAATTATCGCATTATTAGTTTGGTTAAAACTCGCATAATTTGGTGCTAGTTTAACAGCTTGTGAAACTTGACGACCTATCTTTCCATCAATTGTGATGTTTGGAAAAACCTTATGTAAGCTCGTTGCTATATCGATCATAACGGAATCACCAATTGCTAGTATGTTTTGATAAGTATCATCTTTCTCGGGCACAGCATTTGTTTCGTTTTCTTCTGGCTTTGGTGTTTCTATATTTGGCACTTCAACTACTTCTTCCTTACTAGGCGAAGGATTGTCAGTCGTCTTGTCTGGTTGCTTTATTTGATTAGCAGTAGGTTCATCACCATTAATTTTAACGGCAGTTGGATATGAATCCTTAGAAGTTTGCTGGCCTTCTCCCACGACCCCTGTAATCCCTGTGAAAAATACAAGAAGGAAAAGTGGAACGATGACAGTAGATACTTTTCTTAAAAATGTGAGGCTTTCCCATTTCTTTTTATTGAATACGAAATAGTTCCGATAATATGCCCAGAACCCATCTTTTCGGATTGGCATCTCAATGAAGCGATAGGAACATTCTGCAATTATCACAATCAGTATTATCTGAAGCACTATTCGCCAATAGGAGGGGTTTCCAATCTCATGTATAGGTGTGCCTAATACCATGACTGGGTAATGCCAAAGATAAATTCCGTAGGATCGTGAGCCAATCCAACATAGAGGTTTCCACGCAAGTATTCTTCCTAAGATACTAACGGGATGACAAATACAAGCAATTAATACGGCTGCATTCAAGCAAAACAGGAACATTCCGCCTCTATAAAGGAATGTTTGAAATTCATCCACATACATAATGCAGACAAGAAAAATAGTAAACGTAATAAAGCTAATAGCATTTAATTTGTTCATATGGCTTGTTGATAATTTTTGTGATGATAGTCTTTTCATTGGCCAAACAAGCGCTAACCAGCAGCCAATTAATAATTCAAAACAGCGCGTGTCCGTTCCATAGTAAACCCGACTTGGATCGGCACCTGGCTGGTAAAGTATCGCCATTAATAAGGCCGAGCAAATTGCCCCAATAAAAACAACCTTTGCTAATTTACTTTGCTTTTTTACAACATACAGCCCTATCATTAAAAGCAATGGCCAAATCACATAGAATTGTTCTTCAATGGCTAATGACCATAAATTTTTTATGGGTGATGGAGAACCGAAACTATCAAAATAAGAGAGTTTATGAAAGATGAACCACCAATTACTTGAATAGAAAATAGAAGACAGCGCATCTCCACGTAATGTATGAAGGAGCTCTTTATGAAAGAGCATTGCCCAAACAAATGATGTAATAATCATAACGTAGGCAGCCGGTAGTAACCGTCTAAATCGTCCAATCCAAAATTTCTTTAGACTGACTGTTAATTGGTTGCCCTTTAAAGGTAAAATGGTAGAGGTGATTAAATAGCCTGATAGTACAAAAAAGATATCAACTCCTAAAAAGCCACCTCTAGCCCAACTGAAGTTAAAATGATAAGCAATAACTGCTAATACGGCTAATGCTCGAATCCCGTCTAGTCCAGGAATGTAACGATGATTTAATGACTTGCCTGACATACTATTCCTTCCTTCAATAATCTATAAAACCTATTGTCAAGTAATAAGAAACCTTGATTGAAAACCATCCCCTCTCAAATGATTAGTTTGTTCACTTATATGTTTGACGTTTGAGAAACGATAAAAGTTTTAGAGAAATAGGGAGTGTCATTACTTTTCTAGTCTCTTATAAAATTCATTCTCTACATATGTATTTTCAAAAAGGCATTACCATAAATGGAAGATACTACAAAAGCTATTTTACCCTGTTACCATATGCCTTCATTCATTATAAAATCGTGAGCCAACTTGAAAATTATAAGGCAAGAATGGAGCAATGGAAAGCCCAATAATTAGATTTTTTTCTGGAAATTTTTATTATTAGAGAATATCAAAAAGTGAGCCAATATGAGACTCACTTTTTGAATAATATGTTTATTTTTTTGAATCATTAACAAATGCCTTTGATATGGCTTTCCCGATTACCGCAATCGTTCTATTTACCTCATCTTCTGTATTGCCAATCCCACCGATTTCAATAATCATCATTTGCTTTGCTAAATCTTGATTATATCTTCCATCGACACCATCTCCACTTTTGGAAATAACACCTTTTGATATTTTCGGAACGATGGCATTCAATGTCGATGATAAACTTTCTGCATAGGCTGTGTTCCAGCGATAATTAGGATGCTCTGCCCCAACAACGATAGCAATTTTCGCATAGTTTTCCCCATTATATGAGATCGTTGTAAGATCATGTTTTAAGGAATCACGATGTAAATCTAGTATTAAATCATAATTATTGGTTTCTAAATGTTTACTAAGAAAAGGTCTTATTACATCATAGGATTGATGATAGCCCTTTCCCTGTGCTTGTAATTCCTTCATCGTATCTACATCAAGAACATCAGTCTTTAAACCATTTACATTAAAATGATTCACAATCTTATCCTTCAAACTCATAATGTTAACCGTTTCATGAGAAGTCGCTACCTTACCACTCACAGCTTTCACCATCGGTTCGTATGCTTCATGGGTATGCGTAAATAATACTAACACCTTAAACGGATCTAAATCTGGTTCGGGCTCTTTCGTTTGTTCAAGTACATTCTGTTCTTCTAAATTAGTAGCGGCAAACACGACTTGTTTATCTTCAGGTTGTTTAATCGGAGTCGATGCTTGCTTGTTGAACGGAAGTTGCCCAGCAATGACAGGTAATACGAAAAAAAACAATAATATACCAAATGACCATTGTAGTTTTTTTAGCAAAGTCACACCCTCCTCCCCATATCGTATGGAGGGGGGGTGTCATTTAGAACGTAAAAATTTTTCTCGATTTATGCATATAGCTAGCTTATTTTTTATAAATCGCTTGCCCAGTTCATCAGCATTGAAGCAACTAAATTGGCGTAGCGATCTATCCAGTAGTCCGCTTCTTTAGGCGTTACCATCAATTGTCTATGTGAGGCTGCAAAGGTTTCTTCAAACAATTGTTGACGCTCTTCTCTTGTCCATGTCGCCCATTCACCGAAAATTGGTTCAACTAAGGACATGTCAAGCTCCTTGTCTATATTTGGCTGCCATGAGGATAAGGATAGCTTCGATGAAGGATTACTACGTTCAGCTACACGAGCCGCTATTGATCGCAGCATGACTTCTACCGCATCAGCAATTAATACAGGCGCATCTACCACTGTCGGTATACCAATGGCTGTTACAGGGATACCAAGCATTTCGTAGGAAATTTCTTGCCTTTGATTCCCTACACCTGACCCTGGATGTATGCCTGTATTCGTTAATTGAATGGTTTTACAAAGTCGATTACTAGCTCTTGTAGCAAGGGCATCCACGACAATGACTAATTTTGGCTTGAGTCGCTCTGCAATAGCAGCTACAAACTCTCCTGTTTCATAGCCCGTTTGTCCAGTAACGCCTGGGGCATACATAACAAACTTATCATCAATGACATCTAAACTATGCAAATGATCAATCAGATACGGACCAATCGCATCAGGTGTAATAGTACGATTGCCCAACCCAATTATTAAAATTTTGTCGTTCTCTTGCCAGGAGAGCGATTCATGCAATTTTTTAAAATTCACAAGCAATTCTTGCTCCAGCTGTTCAAATCCGTCCTGATCTTCTAATGTCAGTGTCGGAACAGAAAGTGTAATATATTGGCCTTCTTTTTTGCCAATTTGTTTCTCACCTTCTCTATCTACTAGCACATCCGTAATTTTCACGCGACCGGCTGTTCGATCTTCAATTTGAACGCCACTCGATTGTTTAAGCTTTTCTTTTTGCTCTTTCGTCTGATGGACAACTACCTCTTCAGATTCATCGATTAAATCTGTTCGATACCAGTTTAAATTTTGCATACAAATCACCTCAAGCAGTAGTTTGTTCAAACTGTCAAGTAAATATTCTTTGCATTTATCTATTGCAATTTAGCCTAGCGTTTGTTAAAATGATTTTTGTTGTATTAACACAAGAAATCAATGAGAAGATATCATCTCGTACCTAATTTAGGAGGTGAAATATATGCCAAACATTAAATCTGCGATTAAACGCGTAAAAGTTAACGAAAAAGCAAACATTGCTAATTCTCAAGCGAAATCTGCTATGCGTACTACAGTGAAAAAAGCTGAAAACGCTGTTGCTGAAAATGCTGAAAACAAACAAGAACTTTTACAAGCAGCTTTCAAATCTTTAGATAAAGCAGCTTCAAAAGGACTTATCCACAAAAACGCGGCGGCTCGTAAAAAGTCTCGCCTTGCTAAAAAAGCGTAATTGTTTAAAGGATCAGATGCTCTATTAAGAGTAGCTGATCTTTTTAATTTTTATAGAAATACAAAAGCTGTCGAGAAGTTCATTCTCGATGGCTTTTGTCATTTTTCTTTCTCTTTCATATTCATTATTTGGTATATCATTGCTGTATCCAACATCCTCTTCGAGCATAGATGCTCTCTTAAGCTGTCTGCCATGTCCAAGTAGCTAGTTTTAACATGCGTGGAATCGATAAATAAATGGTCTGCATGGAGGAGTCCTTGATGCATAATCTCTTTTAAAATACGATAGAAAATCTGCTCAAATATATCGGTGTCTTGAAAGCGACGGACATAATTTTTACTGAAGGTAGAGAAATGCGGGACTTCTGTATGGAAGCCAAATCCTAAAAACCAACGATACGCCATATTCGTTTCAATTTCTTTAATGGTTTGACGCATGGACCGAATACCAAAAACGTACTGAAGGATCAATACTAGGACGCCCATTAGGCAAATAGAGCTGTTCGACTAAAGGATAGATAAATGAAAAATCAATAGCAGCCTCTAGTTTTCGCACTAAATGATTGTTGGGAACTAATTGATCAATCGTTAACATTTCTAATTGTTCTCGTTCATTGGATGGATTCTTCGTCATCATCGTTTATCACCTCAAAAATTTACTTTTCAACACTCTATGTAGATAAAGTAAGTACTTTATGTAGAAGTTGATGGGAACGATGGGCGGCGACTCCTGCGGGATAAGCGGGAAAGTCGAGATCCTGGACTGAGCGAGGCGAGGGAAGCAGCTCGACCCCGCCCGCGGAAAGCGTCCGCCCGTAGTGAAAATCAACGACTTTACTTTATTTCATTGTAAAAGAAAAAAGACTGTAGGCAATCTCTCAAATTTTTTGAGTTTGTCTACAGTCTGAGCTGTCCTATAACGGACAGCTTTTGTGTTAAAGTTGACGAAGTAAAAAGAGCTCCAAATATCGTTCTCGATTGCCACCTGTGGATTTCAACTGTAAATCCACCTCTGCTAGTTGATATAATGCTCTCAATAAGCTTTCTTCTGATGGACGATTACGTTGCTCAGTCATTAATTTGACACGATACGGATGAATTTTTAAGTTTTTGGCGATTTGCTGCGGATGGTACCCTTTCTTCAACAAATAAAAAACATTCGACATCGTACGAACATTGGATGCAAGTAGTCCAACAAGCATAATAGGCTCTTGCTTTTGTCGCAATAAATCATGATAAATCGACAAAGCGCTGACCGAATCATTGGCCAAATAGGCGTTGAGCATTTTAAAGGCGTCCTGCTCCAATGTTTTTGCCACTAAATCCTCCACTAGCGATACCGTAATTTCTCCACCTTCACCAAGATAAAGGGTAAGCTTGTCTATTTCCATTTGTAATTGAAGCATGTTCGCTCCAACCATCGTCACAAGAAGTTCGATAGCATCCTGTGTGATGCTATTGCCCTGTCCCTTAACAATACTTTGGATCCAAACGGCTAAATCCTGCTCTTTAGGTGTTGCTGCTTCGATAAGTAATGCATGCTCTTTCATCATTTTTGTCACTTTTTTACGCTCATCTAGCTTTTCATAAGGAGCAATAAAAACGGTTACGGAAAAATCAGAAGGATTGGACAACCATGCCTCAAGTCGCTTCACATCATGGTCGATCTTTTCTTTTCCTTTCTCAGCTGCCTTTAAAAACGAAGCATTTTTGGCAATAATAAGCTTTTGTTCAGAGAAAAAGGGAATGGTATCTGCTTCATCCATAACAGCGTCCACAGGCACTTCATCTAAATCAAATGTGTTCATTTCCAGCTCTTCTTCTGGCCCCATTGCTTCTTTTATACGCTTAATGGTTTCATCTATAAAATAGCTTTCTTCACCAACAAGTAGATATACTGGTGCTAGCTCACCTTTTTTTATTGTTTTCCAAACCGTTGAAATCATAATTTTCCCTCCATCTAGCAATACTATAAGTATACATGATTTTGTCTGGATTGAGCAGGCTCCAACCTCGATAGATACCATGCTTATATGGCATTCATTTGGTAGGTCAATCCAAGATTTAATTTCTGTCGAGCAATATCCAAGCCATTTTAGTTGTCCTGTAGTGAGTTTGACCGAAATGTGTCGATTCCTTGCCAGACGGGGAATTCTCCTTTTGGATATAGCTTTTATGTACATGTTGTCTTATAATAAATAACAGAATTGGAGGGATAACAATGAATCCATTTGAAGGAAAAAACATACAATGTCGACGTAACGATGCAATCGATTCAGGTGTTGGTTTCGGTGTATCATTTGGCGTTTTCACACTAATGTTTATTATCGCGACAATAGTAGAGTTCGTATCACAGTAATCAGACTAAAATACGAAGGAAAAAGACCTTGCTCATTGGACAAGGTCTTTTTCTTTTGCTTTAACTGTCAAACGATTGCCCTGAATACGTATTTCGATCGTGCCATCCACCCCTGTTGTCCAAGTAGCTAAATTCCGATTGGCAAATCGCTCAACTACCTCTTCATGTGGATGACCATAACGATTTTGAAGCCCAGCACTAAAAACGGTGAATTGGGGTCGTACGAGCTCTACAAATGATTCGATACTAGATGTTTTACTGCCATGATGACCAGCCTTCAGAAGGGTTAGATTAGCTATTAGAGGTCCATAATACATCATTAGCTGTTGTTCGCCATATTTCTCTAAATCACCTGTAAATAGCGCTTTAAATGCCTTCTGTTGCATGTATAAAACAAGCGAGTCATCATTGCCTTCATAATGGGTATCCTGCGGCCATAAATAATAAAAGCTTGACTCACCCTTCTGCCATATAGTGCCCTTCATCTTTTCTTTTATAGGGACGTTATGTTTTTGGGCTTCCCTTAGTAAGTCCCTCATAATAGGCTGTTTCAACGATCCAGGTGTCACGTGAATTTCTTTCATCCCAATCTCCTGTAAAATTTCCTCAGCGCCTTCTACATGATCCGCGTCCGCATGCGTAACAATAAAAATATCGATGGTTCGTATTCCCTTCCCTTTTAGAAACGGAACCACAATTTGTTTCCCCACCTCATAGTCTTTATTTGCCTTCTTCCATTGCTCTTGTTCAAAGCGCAACAGTCCACCCGCATCAATGACGTATACAGCCTCCCTAAATGGCAATTCAATCACAGTGCAATCACCCTGTCCTACATTTAAAAACGTTATCTTTGTGTCGCTATAAAGCATTGGGGAAAGATGAATACAGATGGCCGGGAAGAGTAAAACCAAAATCGCATTCTTAAATCGTTTTGTTTCTAAGAAATAGAAACACGTGAGAACGCTTAGCATTGCTAAACAACAAAGCCAAACGGATGGTTTACCTGGGGACCATAATTGAAATGGTAGAGCTTGTATTAGATATATTACATTCGTTAGCCCATTTCGCAGAGGCTCGTAGCCTGCAAATAACAGGTTGGCTAATGGTAAGGAAATATAGGTTAGAGCTAAGGCCACAATATTAAAAGGTAAAATAACGAATGAAAACAAAGGAACGAAGATAATATTGACAAAAAACGAGGAAATGGAAAGTTCATAGAAATGATGAAGTAATAAAGGATAGACAAGTAGCTGACAGACGAATGTGACGAAAAAAGAACGGGATAACCAGTTGCTCGTCTGTGTAAAAATATAACTAGAATAAACAAGACTAGCCGCTGCTAAATAAGACAGTTGGAAACCAATTTGAAAGATTACTCCCGGTTCAAGTAAAACAAAGCCTGCAAAGCTAATAGCAAGTGCATCATCGATTGACAGCGTCCATTTCAAATAACGAAGCAACATCATTAATTCCACTACTGAAACGGCTCGCCATACAGATGGTGCCCCCCCTGCAATGACTCCGTAGATAGGGAGTAAGATGACCAAGGCAATAGTAGCCATCTCTTTGCGAATACCTATGCGTAGTAGACCTTCAATAAATAACCATGACACCAGTGCTACATGTAGACCAGAGATCGCAAATAAATGAGTGATCCCTAGCTTTTGATAGGCTCGTTGTAGCTCATTATCCATTTGATCCTGCTCTCCAATGAGAAGGGCTTGAGCCTCCGCTACTAATGGTTGGGGAAATGTCATTTCTATATGCTGTTTCATTTGTTGTCTTAGCTTAGCGAGAAATATGATGGGGGAATTGCGCTTCTCTATAAAGGTCCAACTAGTGATTTCAACAATACCGGTTGCTCCCTTACTCGTTAAATAATTGGACATGGAAAAGGCGTAATCATGGGCTGATGGAGAAGGGCTCACAAGCTCACCTTTCGCAAGATACGTCATTCCTGCCATAGATGTATGTTCATAATTAATTTTTTCTTGTTCAGAGGAAAATGTATACACTACATATAACTTTTGACCGTTTGTAGTTGTAGCAAAACCACGGAGCTTTTGACCGCTTATTTTATAATCGTTTGACCAAGTTAAAGGGAAAGAGGATGGTAGTGGGGAAGGTTGAACCAGTTGAATTGTAGCAAAAAATATATACGATAATAAGCCAATCGTTAATACTATCATTGCTAAGAACCGTGACTCACCCTTTACGATGAGCCACAGAGCTAAAAGAAGTACTAATAGGAGTAGCCAAGCCGACTTGTGAGCTGCTAAGGAAGCGACAAGTACAGCAAGCGCTAGAAAAATCCATTTTTGCCTTAAAGCTTTATACCGAATAGTGCACTCACCTTCTGTTCATACGGAAGCAATTTTTCGGATGGCAGTCCGTTCTCGCGAAGCTCATGAAGCATCTCTGTATATAAGGCTAGCTTTTCATCTCGTAGAAAATCGATTTTTCGTTCATCAAATGGTACATGAACGACTGTCACGCCTGCTTTTTCAAATAATTCCTGAGCATATGGATTATTTTTATAGTCAGTTGCATAATAAACTCGCTCAATGCCTGCTTGAATAATAGATTTGGTACAAGGGAGACATGGGAAGTGTGTCACGTATAAATCAGCACCTTTTGTTGGTGTACCGTATTTAGCACACTGTAGTAAAGCATTCATTTCAGCATGCACTGTACGGACACAATGGTTGTCCACCACATAGCAGCCATTTTCGATACAATGCTCATCACCAGTAATAGACCCATTATAGCCCCCTGCTATGATCCTCTTATCACGAACAACAGTTGCTCCTACTGCTAGTCTTGTACAAGTACTACGCAATGCGAGTAAATGGCTTTGTGCCATAAAAAATTGATCCCAAGTAATTCGCTCCATATGACTACCTCCAAAATTTTGCCTTACAAGTTTTCGATCTTGTTGCTTTTCTACTATAGTGTAGCTCTTTTGGAAAAGCGGCGTCAATATCTCATAAGCTATTAGCTTTACTTAACGGTAATAGAATCCTTTATTTTTTCAAATGTTTTATCACCTATACCATTAATATTTCTTACATCATCAATGGTTTGAAAGCGTCCTTTTTCCTCCCGATAACTAAGAATACTATGAGCTTTTGAAGGGCCGATTCCTGGTAATGTTGCAAGAGTCTCCGCATCAGCGGTATTGACATTAATCTTCTGACTCTTATTCTGGCTTTCCAAAGGTAACATAAGTAGATTACTAGATATATCTTCAAGCTGTTCTCCCTTGATGGGAATATAAATCACCATTTCATCCTGAACTTTTTGCGCATGATTAACAAGTTGCGTATCCGCATTCTCAATATAACCACCTGCAAGCTGAATAGCATCGAAAATACGCTTGTCTGGTTGAAGCTCATAAACGCCCGGATACATAACAGCACCCTTTATATCAACAAATACCTGCTGTTGAACCGCTTCCTCAGCAGTAGATTCCATGGGAATCGTTTCTTCAATAGGTTGGATGGTTTCGATGAGCTCTTCTTGGGGTCGTGAAGAGTCAGAACTCGATAAAGAGAAGTAAAAAAATAGTCCACTTATTATTAGTACGCCGGGGATTAGCATACTCTTTTTGTACTTTTGCCATAAAGATTGCAACATAGTACCATCCTTTCAATGCAAAAGGTCATCATATGGAGGTACATTCATCATACACTAACATCCATAGATTGCAAACCTGAAAGCGGGAACGAAAAGCTCCCAAGTAATCGGTTAATTTGACTGCACTTATCCACCATTCCGCGGCCTCAAAAAAATCCACACTGCCAATCAGCAGTGTGGTGCTTGCCATATTTATTTTACCGCACGGATAAAAATGCGTTCACTTTCATATTCTGGTGCTTCGTTTGTAAAATCTGCTGTTACTACCACATCACTAAAGCCGATAGCGCGAAGCCAATTCATATATTGTTCGATAGGATACGTACGTTGAATATGCTCCTCATCAAACCGTTCATATAAATCACTCTTTGTATCACGCACATAAAAGGTCATTTGATGAATAATGGAATGCTCGAATTCTCCTGGCTCTGTATGCCATACATAACTAATATCACCATTGTCATACGTAAATGGACCATCCAAAAAGATTTCCGTCATTTTAAATAGTGAATGGACATCAAAAAAAAGTTGGCCTCCATCACGTAATGCATGATAAATCCGTTCTAATGTTGTAAAGACTGCTTGCTCCTCTACAACATAATTCAGAGAATCTATGGCAATTGTGACCACATCTACTGCCTCAAAGCCATCTAGTTCGTCCATGGACATACAATAAAACGGAGCCTCGTATCCTGCACCAGTAAAACGTTCAGTCGCAATGGAAAGCATTTCTTCTGATAAATCAACACCGCTGACTTTGTAGCCAGCCTGTGCAAATAACAAGCTAAGTACACCTGTGCCACACCCAATATCTAATAGTTTTTTGTATTGGTTGCTAGGTGCATGCTGTACAATCCAATCTACATAAAGATTGTAAGGAATATCCGTTTGTAACTCATCATAGACATGGGCGAAGCGTTCGTAACTACTCACTTAGGCCTCTGGCATGTCTAATTGTGGTGCATCGCCCCATAGACGCTCTAAATTATAATAAGCACGCTCATCTTTATGGAATACGTGTGCTACTACATCTCCTAAGTCTACTAGAACCCAACGAGCACCATCAAAACCTTCGACACGGCGAATTTCATAGCCATCTTTTTCAGCTACATCCTGCAATTCGCGTGCAATGGCTTGCACCTGACGATCTGAGTTACCATGTGCAATGATAAAGTAATCTGCTAAAAGGGAAATTCCTTGCATATTTAAAACGACAATATCCTCACCATGTTTGTCGTCAATCGCTTTGTAAGCTGCTTGTAATAAAGTTGAAGTCATCCTTCACTATCCTCTCTGTTCATCATATCGTTATAACATTCTATTGATAACGGATAAATAGGCTGCTTTGTGTCGATTAAAAATGCCAATGTATGACGGACACATGCACTCATGGCCTTATCCAAATTTTTTTGCGCTTTTTTGCGCAGACGTTCCACACCATCAAATTGACGATTCGGTTCAATCATATCTGCGACAAAAATGATTTTTTCTAAACGACTCATATTAGGTCGCCCTGTTGTATGAAAACGAATAGCATTCAAAAGCTCATCATCTTTGATCCCGAATTCACTTTCTGCAATATATGCACCGACTGGGCCATGAAGTAGTTCACTGCCCCAGCCAATGAGTCGTGCATCTAACTTTTCCGTTCGGACGATGTTCTCCATCCACTCTATATCTGCATATTTTGCTATATCATGAAGGATTGCAGCTATTTCAGCCTTTTTCTCATCCTCGCCGTACTTTCGTGCTAGATTGATGGCCGTTTCCATAACACCGATTGTATGAATATAACGTTTTTCCGGCATTCTGGGCTTAATCGCCGCTAAATACTGTTCGCGTTCCATAAAGACCTTCCTCTCGTATGAACGTCTCTACCGCTTCTGGTAGTAAAAGTGTCACCGTTCCTCCAGTCGCCAGGCGTTCACGAATCAGTGTGGACGATAAATCGATTTGAGGCACCTCCACCATGCATATAGGGTACTCTGTAATGGCTGCTGTTCCTGGACGTTTCACACCAACAAATTGGACAAGTTCTACTAGGTCATCTATACAATGCCATGTATGTAGCGAATCAATCATATCGCCACCGATGATAAAGTAAAATTTGACAGTAGGTTCCTTCCTACATAATGCAGAAAGTGTCTCATAGGAATAGGATACGCCACCCTTGTCTACCTCATACGACTCCACTGAAAAATAAGGGAACGGGCGAATGGCACGCTTCACCATTTCAAGTCGTTCCACATTACTAGCATCAAATCGTGCATGCTTATGTGGTGGTATGGCATTCGGCATAAAGCGTATTTCATCGAGTTGCAATGCATGAAATACCTCATTCGCCATTAATAAATGCCCCATATGAGGAGGATTAAACGTGCCTCCAAGTAAACCGACCCTTTTCATCGTCTCACCTTATTTCGTTGCTTTTGGTAATACAATCTTTTTTTGATTGCGTGATTCTTTATATAAAACAACTGTCAGGCCGATTAATTGGACAAGCTCTGCATGTGCACCTTTTGCAAGTGCCTCTGCCACTTCATGTTTGTCCTCCTCACAATTATCTAAAATACGGACTTTAATTAGTTCACGTACTTCTAATGCCTCACGAATTTGTTTAGTCATTTCATCATTTACGCCACCTTTTCCCACTTGGAATATTGGTGATAAATGGTGTGCTTCAGCACGTAAAAAACGTTTTTGTTTACCTGTTAACATAAAAATTAGTTTCCTCCTAATTGCGCATTTAGCTGCACAATCATTGAATTTGTATTTGGATAGTTGCCTAACCAGTGCTCAAAAGCAATGGCTCCTTGATGCACAAACATCCCTAAGCCTGTCACAATTGTTGCCCCTTTTTCTTCAGCCGCTTGTAAAAAAGGCGTCATTAATGGATTATACACAATATCCGCAACAATTGCTCCTTTGGCAAGACGATTTAAGGAAAATGGCATTGAAAAATTGCCTGTAGCAAGGCCTGCCGAAGTCATTTGCACTATAATGCTGAAATGAGCTAATGTTTCTTCCGCTTCCTTTAATGAAATTGCACGGCCAATCCCCATTTCATCCACAATTGCTTGGGCATTGGCTACGGTACGATTGGTCATGGTCAAATCACTGTAGCCTTGCTGCTGAATGGCAAAGGCTATACCTCGGGCAGCGCCACCTGCGCCAACAAGTAACACAGGCTTGTCTTTATGAGACGAACCTACTGCTTCTTCTAGTGAACGCACAAAGCCAACACCATCTGTATTATAGCCTATCAGCTTTCCTTCTGTAGTTCGTACTACTGTGTTCACTGCTCCCATTTTTTGCGCCAACTCATCTAGCTCATCTAAATAGGGAATGATTGCTGTTTTATGAGGAATTGTTACATTCCAGCCACTTGCCCCTAAAGTTTTTAAGCCAGCAACTGCTGCTCCCAATTGCTCAGAAGACACATGTAGCGGAATATATGTTGCCTCTACGGACATTTCCTCAAACCAAGCATTGTGCATGGCTGGTGATTTTGAATGTTCAATTGGATCACCAATAACTGCAAACCACTTCTTCATTTCCTAGTCCCTCTTCTCTTCTCCATCCTTCACCCTCTATATAAGTGATGGACGTATCGAAACTTGTACACCTTTAGGCGCGTATGCTGCTACTACGACATTGGCATGCTGTACAGTAATCCAGCCTAGTCCAGAAAATACAACATCAGTTTTAGCTTCTTTAATGGAGAACTCATGACGAACTAAAGGCGGAAGTTGGTCAATAAACTCCGCAGTTGGCGGTGCCAAAAGGTCTCCCTTATGTTCTGTATACAGCGTATCTGCCTTCTCAAGCTTAGTTCGGTGAATTGGTAAGTCATTTGCCACATGGATTGTAAAGGCAGAACGGTCCCCTTGAATAAAATCAAATCTTGCCAATGCCCCAATAAACAAGGTTTGTCCCGCATTTTGTTGGTAGACCTTCGGCTTGATCTCTTTTTTTGGCATAATATATTTTAATTCACTTGAATCAATATGATGGGCCATTTGGTGATGATTAATAATACCAGGCGTATCAAATAATGCACTTCCATCATCCAAAGGAATTTCAATCATATCTAAAGTAGTACCTGGGAAATGGGATGTAGTAATAACTTCACCTTCCCCTGTTGCCTGCTTAATAATGCGGTTGATGAATGTGGATTTTCCGACATTGGTACAGCCCACCACATAGACATTTTGTCCTTGGCGATATTCATCAATGGCTTCCATTGCTTCAGCCATTCCCTTACCTTTATGTGCACTTACTAACAACACATCAACAGGCTGAAGCCCCAACGCTTTTGCTTCACGTTTTAACCAATTAATAACTTTTTTCGGTTTCACCGATTTCGGTAATAAATCAGCTTTATTAGCTATCAACAGCACAGGATTCTTCCCTACAAAACGGTGTAGGCCAGGTAGCCAGCTTCCATTAAAATCAAAAATATCAACAATTTTCACGATTAAGCCTTGCTGTGTACCAAGGCCATTTAAAATACGTAAAAAGTCGTCATCTGTTAATGACACTGGTTGAATTTCATTGTAATTTTTCAAACGGAAGCAACGTTGGCAAATGACCACATCCTTTTCTAGTGATGATGGGGGTGCATACCCAACTGCTGTTTTATCTTCTGTTTGAATTGTTGTACCACAGCCAATACAATTTGGCATTTCAATCATTCTTGTTCCTCCCAAGTTATAATTCCTTTTCGTTTCAAATCATTAAACACTCGACGTTCAATGAATCGATTCAATTTTGTTACTAACCCATCAGATTGTGCGACAGGTTTGACTAGCACGGTATGCAAGCCTAAGCGGTTCGCACCCATTACATCTGTAAGGAGCTGATCCCCTACCATTACTACTTCATTAGGGCGTAAGCCTAATTGAATAAGGGCATTATAAAAAGCATTTCGCAATGGTTTTTTTGCCTTATGAATGTATGGAATACCTAAAGGCTCTGCGAAACGTTTAACACGTGCCTCCTTGTTATTCGACGCAATAATAACACGAATACCGGATTCCTTCATGATGCGCAGCCAAATGATTAGTTCTTCTGTTGCATCCTCACGATCCCATTCCACAAGGGTATTATCTAGATCGGTAATGATCCCTCTTATCCCTAATTCTTGAAGTTTTTCAGGTGTAATTTCGAAAATATTCGTCACAAATTCGTTTGGTAATAAAAAATTATACAAAATAGCGACCCCTAATCTTAACGTATTATTCGACCATTATAGCATATTTGCAAAGGCTTCACCCATTCGAATTGGGTTGCCCTGTACAACATTTTCCGTAAACTCAATCGCATCCTTTTCAAACAGCATTACCACTGTCGAACCAAAGGAGAAATAGCCAACTTCCTGCCCTTTATACCAGTTTATTGTCCTGTTTGTGAGCACTATTGAATTTACGAAGGTCGCCCCCACTTTTATAAACGCCACTTGCTGATTATGGGCTGTTTTCAACTCTGTTACTAAACGGTAATTGTGGGAAATTGGCTTTTTACCGTATGTAAGGCCTATTTGATTCACAGGATAAGATTTCTGACCAAGCGTATACTGTCTTAGTACTTCTCCATCAATTGGACTGTGAATACGATGATAATCAGCAGGGCTTAAATAAAAAACAATAAAATGGCCGTCTGCATAGTTGGCAGCTCGCTCCGAATTACCAAGTAAATCTTCTAGTGCATAGGGCTTACCCTTTACAAGAAATGTCATATCCCATTCAATTCTTCCAAAGGATTCTACCTTGGCATCTACAGGACTTACATACACCATCGGATTTTTTTCAATCGGGCGTGCATCTTGTAAAAGCTCTCTTGTAAAAAAATCGTGTAAACTTGCAAATTGTTGTTGTTTTTTTGAAACTTCTTCAAGGTTTATATCGTATAACTTCATGTAGCTTGGAATTATACGTTTACTCCACTTGGCTTTCGCAATAGCTTGCAAAAGGTGAGAGGACTGCTTACCATTCGTTAGTTCTATCAAGCGTTGATATAGTTTTTCTTTCATCAGTAAAACCCCTATCCATTAATTTAGACTGTCAATTTTTTCGCATTCGAAGTATAATGGTACAATATCTTAAGTGCAAAGGAGTGATCCCCCTTGTTTTTTTATCACAAGTTGGTGGATACCACGGTTAAGAAAATGAAATCGCACGCAGCTAACTTCATTACAATTAGTAATATGTCCTTTGGAGGCGCGGCTATTATGGCCACTTTACATGAATACTATAGCTATAGTGTCTTGTTTATCTTTATTGCAGCTCTTCTTGATCGCTATGATGGTAAGGTAGCTAGAGCACTCGGACAAGTGTCTGAGTTAGGTAAACAATTAGATTCTATGAGTGATATTATATCATTTGGCGTGGCGCCTGCATTATTAATGTACGAAGTTGTTCTAGTTGATTTTGGTTTTGCCGGCATGATGATGGCCGTCCTGTTTATCGTTTGTGGTGCGATGCGATTAGCCCGCTTTAATATTAGTGAAGCAAATGGCTATTTCACAGGTTTACCTATTACAGCTGCTGGTACGTTCTTAACTTTAACGTATTTTGTAGCCACTACGTTCCATCCGGCCTTTTATCTTTTCCTTTTCCCAATTTTAGCTTTACTCATGATTAGTACATTTACGTTAAAAAAAGTGTAACAGCACAATTGCTGTTGCACTTTTTTCATTTCCCACAGCTTTGAAACATATACTGTCGAAAAATGGGGAAAGGATGAAATCATTCAATGAGCGGAATTTTTACATCAATGTTGCAGTTATGGCTTGAGATCCCAGCGTTACTTGGCTACTTAAAGGGGCAAACATTCCATAAACCCTTTTCAAAAGAAGAGGAAGCTGCTTGTATTGAACGATTTTTAGGTGGCGATGAGCAAGCACGCCTGGACCTAATAGAACGCAATATGAGGCTCGTCGCGCACGTCGTAAAAAAATTCCATCCAAAACATGAACAACTTGATGATTATATTTCCATTGGGACAATCGGGCTAATGAAGGCGGTAGAAAGCTATACCCCGGACAAAAAAACAAGACTTGCCACATATGCAGCTCGATGTATTGAAAATGAAATTTTAATGCATCTACGCACACAGAAAAAAGTGCAGAAAGACGTTTCCTTATTTGAGCCGATCGGAACAGATAAAGATGGCAATGCGCTTCAAATTCGAGATTTACTCCAATGTGATGAAGAAAGTGCAACCGAGAAAATCGAACATAAAGAACATGTGGCACAGCTATATCATTATTTGCATATGCTTGATGAACGCGAACTAGAAATTGTGACGCTTCGCTATGGATTAAATCAACAAGATGCCCTTACGCAAAAGGAAATTGCAGCTCGGCTAAATATTTCTCGAAGCTATGTATCTCGGATTGAAAAACGGGCACTCATTAAACTCTATCAATTATACAAACGAGACCAAAAGTCAATTGAGTAATATATTGTAAAATGTTCACTAGAAAAATTCAATGCATGTTTGCCGGAGAATGTGCCGATTCTATGGCATAAAAAAGTTCCTTTGCGATATAGCTAATGTCGCAAAGGAACTTTTTATACTCTATGAATGTGCTGATTCTGAAAGTTCTGCCGTAATCAATGTACCTATTAAAGTAGTGATAATCACTACACCTACTGTTAATACGAGCATCATGAATGCCTCCCATTCTATTATGAAGAGATTTATTACAGCTAGTGTAGCATTTATACCATTCATTCACTGTGATTTTTCTCACATAAGCAATAACACATTTTGACCGTTTTGTGTATTAAAGTGAGGCAATTGCTTTTAAGACAACTTGTGTCGAATGTTTTGCAGCAACTGGTAAAAACTCATCAAAGCTAATATTCGACTCTTTTCCTGCTATATCTGATAAAGCACGAATTACTACAAAAGGTGTGGCAAATTGATAACAAACTTGTGCAACCGCAGCCGCTTCCATTTCTACCGCCTTCATTTGAGGGAAATGATGACGAACAGCTTCTACACGCTCAGGATCATTCATAAATGCATCCCCAGAGCAAATTAAACCAATCCCATATTGATGCTCTCCAACTGCCTTAACAGCTTCCTCCGCTACTTTCATTAATCGTTCATCTGATTTATAAGCTGCTGGCATACCAGCCATTTGTCCAATTTCATAACCAAAAATTGTGACATCCACATCATGGTGACGAACTTCATCGGAAATGACTACAGCTCCCACCTCAAGGGCTTCATCATAACCACCAGCAGAGCCTGTATTAATAACAACATCCGGCTTAAACTCATGCAAAAGAATGGTAGTGGACATAGCTGCATTGACTTTACCAATACCACTTTTTAATAACACAACTTCCTTGCCTTCATAGGTTCCTGTTGTATATTCACTGCCTGCTATTGTTGTACGTTGTGCATTGTTTAAAGATGCTCGTAGTAATTCTACTTCCTCTTCCATTGCCCCAATTACTGCAATTTTCATGTAATGTTACTTCCCTTCTTTATCAACTCTATTAAAAATAATCAAAAGTGTGATTTTCGTCAATAGGCACCTTCTAAAGTATTCAGCTGCTCAAGCTTTACAGGTAACCATCCTTCATTGTCCACCCATTCCATACTTACACGGTACATCTGTGATTTATCTTTTGTTGACACTGTGGCTATTGAAGAATTAGGACCACCATTATTTTGCATACGCCAAATAATCATATTGTCTTGGTCGATACCCGTTACACCAGAAACAGTTGCTACCTTTTCAGACCAGTCTACTGATGAAGAATCGTAGGAAGACACATGTTGGCCTGTTTGAGTAGTAGCTGTTGGCTGCCAATTTTTATTTGTTATAACTTTCTCTACGTTTGGATTATCTGAAGTGGATTCTTCTGGTGTACCTTGATCCTGCTGCATTTCTTCAGGCTCTGATACATCCTCTTCCTCTGAAGCTTTATCTTCCTCTACAGCCAAATCCTTTTCATCCTCTTTCACAGGCTCTTTATCTACTTCTTTGTTGTCGTCTTTTTCCTCTTGAGCTGGTTCATCTTTCACTGTTTGTTCTGCATCATCTTGCCATTTAAACACATAAGTTGCTGTGATAATAATTAGTACAACCACTACACCAATTAAAACATTCAATAGTTTATCTAGCTTTTTATTACGAGATGGCTGCAAATGACGACTACTACGAGTTTGTCGTTCACTCATATTTCCTCCCCCTCTCTAGCAAATATTCTATCAAGTTCGGCAGTACTTGCAAAATAATTATACTCATTAATTTACTTCGTGGCACTTCAGCTCGAAAAATAAAAGCAGCTAGCCTCTCTAAATTAGAAAGACCAACTGCTTGTCCACTTACATTTTATTTAATTGAAACAATCTTAACTTTCATTTCACCACCAGGAGTTTGAACGGCTACTTCTTCGCCTTCAGCACGGCCAAGTAAGCCCTTGGCAATTGGTGATTCGTTGGAAATACGGAATTCCATTGGATCTGCTTCAGCCGAACCTACAATTGTATAAGATTCTTCTTCAGTTGATGGTTTCCCATTAATAATTTCTACAAATGTAACCGTTTTCCCAAGTGATACAACGCTGTTATCAGTTTCATCCTCAGAAATAATCACTGCATTACGGATCATTGATTTTAAAGTTGAAATACGCCCTTCTAAAAAGGCTTGTTCTTCTTTTGCTGAATCGTATTCAGCGTTCTCAGAAAGATCACCAAAATCACGAGCTATTTTTATACGTTCCACGATTTCTTTACGTGTTTCTGTTTCTAATTTCACTAATTCTTCTTCTAATTTACGTTTTCCCTCAGCTGTCATAGGGTACTGTTTTTCATTTGCCAAAGTCCTTCACTCCTTGTTTCTTCAATATAAAAACATAAAACTCGATTAAATGCTTGCAAGGTGCATTTAATCGAATTTTATTATTTTTAAACGTTTTTCAAATACGCTTTGACCTAATAGTATGCATGCCTTTTTAAAATATGCATGTAAATATTGTCAATACCACTCTATCTTATTACAATACGTTGTCGGTTTCAAGAATAGTTTTAATTTTCGTTACCATTAAATCGATGGCAACCTCATTATCCCCACCTTCAGGAATAATGATATCAGCATAACGTTTTGTAGGTTCAATGAATAAATTATGCATTGGTCGAACCGCTGATAAGTACTGATCAATGACTGAATCTGTAGTACGTCCGCGTTCTTTAATATCACGCATGATACGACGAATGATTCGTAAATCAGAATCGGTATCTACAAATAATTTAATATCCATTAAATCACGTAAATCAGCATCCTCTAGCACGAGAATCCCTTCTAGAATAATAACATCTACCGGTTCAACATGGATTACTTCTGCTGCTCTAGTATGCTGCACGTAATCATAAACCGGTTTTTCGATTGGTTGACGTACTAAAAGTTTTTTTATGTGCTGTATTAATAAATCATTATCGAATGCTAACGGATGATCATAGTTTGTTCCTAATCGCTCTTCAAATGTTAAATGACTTTGATCTTTATAATAAAAGTCTTGTTCAATCACAACAACTGAATGCTCTCGGAAAACATCATAGATGGCGCGCGTCACACTCGTTTTTCCTGAGCATGAGCCACCTGCTATACCGATAACAACAGGACGCTTCACTTCCATTAGTTATTCTCCTTTCGCATCATGTTATGCGGCATTAATGGTGTGTCACATTTAAATTTAACAATTTGTAATGGATGACGTGCTGCATCTAGGCTATTGCCATCTTCATCCCAAATTTCTCCCATTGTCAGACGGAAATTCTCAATTTCTGGGCCAAAGAACTCTACTTCGTCACCAGGTTTAAAATAATTTCGTTGCTGCATAGTGACCATTTTTGTTTCTGGATCATGTTCTAAAATTAAACCAGCAAATTCAAATGTAGTTTTTCGGCCATGTATACCAAACATTTGCTCCTCTGAGCCAGGTGCATCATGGAAGAATGCTTCAGCCGTATCACGGTTTGCACATTTATCTAGCTCCTCTAGCCATTCACGTTTAATTTTAAAATTATCTGGATCTGCGCAATAAGCATCGATAACTTTGCGGTAGACGGATACAACTGTTGCTACATAGTGAATCGATTTCATACGACCTTCCACTTTTAAAGAATCAATACCGAGCTCGATCATATGTGGAATCGCTTCAATTAACTTCAAATCTTTTGGGCTCATAGCAAAAGGTGCATGAGTATCATCAAACAGTGCTTTTTCTTCCCCATCTTCTAATTCATATAAATCGTAATCCCAACGACAAGATTGGCAACAACCACCACGGTTAGAGTCACGAGCAGTCATATGGTTAGATAATACGCAACGGCCCGAATAAGCAATACACATAGCGCCATGAACAAAGGCCTCGATTTCAATATCGACTTTTTCCTTCATCAATTTCATTTCTTCTCCGCCTACTTCACGTGCTAACACAACACGATGTAAGCCTTCTTCCTTCCAGTACTGCACTGCCTTCCAGTTGGACAATGACTGCTGTGTAGAAAGGTGAATTTCAAGCTTAGGAGCCGCTGTGCGGCATGTTTCAATAATTAGTGGATCTGCTACGATGATACCTGTAACACCTGCCGACTCAATATCTTTTAAATATCGCTCCAAGCCTTCCATATTTTCATTATGTGCAAATATATTTGTTGTTACATAAATTTTCGCACCATATCGATTAGCAAACTCTACACCCTCACGCATTTCTTCAATAGAGAAATTATCTGCATTGGAACGTAGACCAAACTCTTGTCCACCAATAAATACAGCATCTGCACCGTAATGCACAGCTACTTTTAATTTTTCTAAGCTACCCGCTGGGGCAAGTAGCTCTGGTTTTTTTGTAATGACACGTTTACCGTCGACAATGTCACGGATTTTGTCATTTTGTTCTAACGCTAATGCCATGTTATTGCCCCCCTCTTAGTAAACCGTTTCCTTGAAGATAAAGCCTGTATCTAATGGTCTAATGGCTGGTTGAATATCTTCAATTTTTGCTAATAATTCATCTTTTATGTCATCATATGCTTCTTCGGATTCGTCAAAATATGCATCGATGGCCTTGCGATAGGCCTCCGTCACAGTTACGACATACTCTGGGGTTTGTAGCACACCCTCAATTTTTAGGGCATCGATGCCGCCTTCGAATAATTCGCCAAGCTCATCAATAACACACATGTCATTAGGACTAAAAATATGCGTACCGTTTACATCTTCATAAATTGGATATTTATTATTGCGCTCATCATCATGTAGGAACATGTTTCGATTATCTTTACGATTTTCAATTTCCATCACTTTATCTTGATATAAGAAATAATGGCCAAGTAGCGGGCGTTTTGATTGGAACATACATGTCATACCATGTACTTGTACTTCAATTTCTAATTCCGCACTTTCTTTAATTTCTAATACCTCATCAAGAGAAAGCTCACGTGCTAACACTGCACGAGTCGCACCGCGTTTTCCCCAGTAATTAGCCGTAAACCAGTTTGTTGCAGTCGTCTCCGGATTCCAATGCAATGGAATCGTTACGCCTTGCTCACGACGAATAATTAATACTGCTGGGTCGCCATAAATTAAACGATCCACACCAATACGTTGCATGTCTTTTAAATAGTCGGCAAGTGCCTCCAGCTTTTCATTATGGAAAAGGGCATTCACTGCAACATAAACTTTTTTACCAGCTGCGTGAATGAGCTTCGTTGCCTCTTCCACTTCATCTACTGAGAATTCTCCTGCTAGACGTAGACCAAATTGTTGTTCACCAATAACAAAAGCATCTGCTCCAGCTTCTAAAAGTGCTTTAATATGTTCTAATGATTGTGGTGTCACAAGCAATTCTGGTTTTTTCATAGTAGTCACCTCTTCAAACATAGTAATAAACCGTCACCTACTGGTAAAAAAGCACTGGTATAATCCGGGTGCTGCATTATCCATTCTGTGAAGTTTTTTAAATTGCGGATCATTGTACGTTTACGACGTGGAACATCCTTCAAATCTAAATCTGACAAGCCATGCATATACATATTGTCGATATACAAGACTCCACCTGATTTCACGAGGGGAGCGTACTTTTCAAAGAAGCGCTGATATTGTCCCTTTGCGGCATCGATAAATACTGCATCAAACTCTGTGTCAATGGCCTTATCGTCTATCTCTAAAGCGTCGCCTTCAATGACCCTAATTCGATTAGATACGGTTGACCGTTCAATATAGGCCTTTGCTTTTGTAACACGCTCTATATCGCGTTCAATCGTAACGATCTGGACATTTGGCAAAGCTTCTGCCATCCGAATAGCAGAATATCCAATTGCCGTGCCAATTTCTAAAATTTTTTGCGGATTTTGAATGCGCAACAATTGATTTAATGCATCAATACCTGCAAGCTGCATAATCGGTACATGATTCTCCTCCGCATAGGCTTCCATTTCTAAAAGCAATTCATTACGTGGCTGTATAAATGATTGTATATATGCATCTGATAATTCCATTGTTCCACCCTCAATTAAATGGCAACGTGCATGTAGACGTTGTCCGTACTTCATCATTTATCAACAAAAAGAAAAAGACCAAACGTGATGTCTTGGTACTTTGCCATACAAAAATGAGCAATTGTTTTTTACATGCTCAAAACAATTGCCACCACGTATATTTGTCCCGAATAACGGATTGATCAAAAATCACACTTTATAATAGCATGAAAATAGAAGGAAAGCTATTTTTCTTTCCTTCTACTTTCTATGTTTGTTCTATGCAATTTTCTCTTCACATACGTCTATTCTTCTTTTTGTAAATATTTCGCTATTTTCTGTAAATGTTCATCATATGTTTTCGAGAAGTGGTTGACACCCTCTTTATCTGCTAAGAAATAGAAATAATCTGTTTGACTAGGGTTCAATGTCGCCTCAATAGAAGTCTTTCCAGCACCTGCAATTGGGCCTGGTGGTAAACCTTTATTTTTGTAAGTATTATAGGCATTATCTACTTCTAAGTCTTCATACAGCACACGATCTTTATGATCGCCAAGTGCATATAAAACAGTTGGGTCTGTTTGTAGTGGCATCCCTTCATCAATACGATTATAGAAGACACTTGCTATTGTTTCTCGATCTGTTTGAGCCGTAGCTTCTTCTTCTAATAATGAGGCAAATGTTAACAGCTGGTGAACGGACATTTGTTTTTCCACTAAAACATCACTATAATTTTTCACCACTTTGTTCATAGCCGCGATCATCTCTTCAACAATTGCTTCTAGAGATGGCTTTTCCTCATAGTACGAGTAAGTAGCTGGATATAAATAGCCTTCTAAATCATAGCGAATATTTTCAGCTAACACTGCATCTGTTACTAGTTCAGGATAGTTAGCCATCATTTGTTGAACAAATGTGTCACTCGTTACTAAATCCATAAATTCTTTTTGTGAATATGGCGTTTTCTTTTCAATCACTTTCCCAATTTGCTCAATGGTTAAGCCTTCGGGGATCGTCATCGTAAAGACAGGTTTTCGGTATACCTTCCCTGTTTTTAAGCTTTCGATGAGTTCATCAAATGTCATTGCTTGCGTTAAATCGTAATTACCTGCTTGGAATTGAGATTCGTTTTTAAATTTTGCATAGTATTTAAAAACACGCGCATCTTTAATAACACCTTTTTTCTCTAATAATGTTGAAATTGAACTCAAGCTAGAGCCGATTGGTACTTCTACTGCAATTGTTTTTGTCGCATCAGGATCCAATGGTTTTAAAGCACCTTTAACATAATTGTACCCAAATAAACCGACAATCCCTATTACGAGGACAAAAACAATTGCCACAATAGCAACGATTTTTCTCACGATTTTTACCTCTGATTTTTTTTCCTGCATTTTTGAAAACATTTCTTGTTTTTTAGTACCGTTATTCACGGGTTTCCCCCCTATCACTATCCAATATCATACTAGAAATCAACTATCACGACAAACAGAAATCGACAATTCAGGAGAATTTGCATATATAAAAAATCAACCAGCTATTTTTGCTGGCTGATTGGCTCGCTAAAAATTTTTACGCTTCAGTATCTTCCTATCGTTTGTTTCTAATTCGCTAGTATCTTATAGGCTTTTGGATCGCATAAATATAAACATTTTGCAATAATAACAGACTGTAATAGTTCCTTCTCTATCTAAAACAAAAAAACTCCGAGTGGCCCCTAACCACTCAGAGTTCTTACAGTTCGTTTAATATATCTTCAACGTACACCCATTCCTCATCTGTTTCAATGGGTAATAATTCTTCGATAGAACCGTCATTGCCAGCCAGGTATTGAGATGCGAAAATTTCACGTTCATCCATTGGTTCATCTGTCGCAGGCACATATAATACATACGATTTACCAAATTGCTCAGATGTAAAAGTATGAATCACCTCACAAACTTGATCGGTTCCATCTTCATTTATCACGGTAATAAGCTGTGGTTCTTCTTCAAATTCATCTAGGAGTGTTAATACCACCTCATTAATCATTTCCCATTCTGCATCCGTTTTGACAGGCTGGAGATTTGTCATCTCGCCATTGTTATCGTCATAATCGAAAGTCATGGCTGAAAGATCGCCTGGAATTTCTTCACCATTAGCATCTAGCATGGAGAATAGCACATAGGATTTATCCGCTGCATCAAATGTAAAGACTACATGACAATGTTGTTCCTTCCCATTTTCATCGATCATCATAAATTCTTGCGTTTCCTCATTCATTCGAATTGCTCCTTCTGACAGTTTTTTGTTATTTACCAAAAAGTTCCTTTAACCACTGTATAATCATTTTTCTAGAAATTTGTTGCCTCTATAAATACTTTCAATAAAAAAGGAACAAGGACTGCAAGCTGCGATCCTTGTTCCAAGCTTTAAGAAAGAAGATTAGTCTTCGTATTCATCTTCTAAAGCGTTTAATACGTCTTCTACCATATCCCATTCTGCTTCAGTTTCGATAGGTGTTAGTTCCCCATCTTCACCGTTATCAGATGGTACGAATGAAGAAACGAAAATTTCAACTGAGCCATCTTCATCTTCTTCTGCGCCTACCATTGAGTAAAATACGTATGATTTTCCAAACTCTGGAGATTCATGTACGTGAATCACTTCACAAAGCTGTTCATTTCCGTTTTCATCAATCACTGTAATGTGTTGAACGTGTAATTCTTCTTCATGGTTATGCTCGTTTGCCATGTATAGTCACCTCATCAATTAATTTTTGCTATCCAAATAGCCTTGTAAAATCATCACAGCCGCCATTTTATCAATGACTTGCTTGCGCTTTTTGCGACTCACATCTGCTTCGATTAGCATACGTTCTGCTGCCATCGTTGTTAAACGTTCATCCCATAATGTAACCGGTAGTGAGAACGTTTCTTCCAATAACTTTTTATAGTTTTCAGAAGCCTCTCCACGCGGTCCAACCGTATTATTCATGTTTTTCGGAAATCCTACAACAAATTGTGTTATTGCATATTCCTTTACTAGCTCAGCGATACGGTCAATGCCGAACTCGCCGTTAGCCTCATCAATTTTTACGGTTTCAATACCTTGGGCAGTCCAACCGAGTGCATCACTGACAGCCACTCCAACGGTTTTCGACCCAACGTCTAATCCCATAATTCTCATTTCTAGTCCTCGTTATTCTTTTTGATATAAAATTTAACAAGCTCTTCTAGAATTTCGTCACGCTCAAGCTTGCGAATTAAATTACGAGCATCCTGATGGCGAGGAATATACGCCGGATCACCAGAAAGTAAGTAACCAACAATCTGATTGATAGGGTTATATCCCTTTTCCTCTAACGAAGAATGAACTTTCAACATTACCTGCTTGACTTCCTGTTCCATTGATTCTTCTGGAAAATTAAATTTCATCGTTTGATCAAATGAACTCATGACCAGCACCTCGCTTTCAGAAATAAGGAGATGTGCGAACAAGCTCATCTCCAATTTCTCTTTATTATAACATGTTTTGGTGAATTAATTAAATGGATTTAACATAATCATACACAGAAAGTAGTGCTTCATCAAGTTTTGAAGCATCCTTTGCTCCTGCCATTGCCATATCTGGGCGACCGCCACCTTTACCACCACAAGCTTCTGCCACCATTTTCACGATATTTCCAGCATGGTAATTGCCACCAACTAATTCTTTTGATACCCCTGCACATAGCATCACTTTATCACCATCCACGGCTCCCAGGACGATGACAGCCTTTGGCATTTTTGCCTTTAAATCATCCATCATCTGACGCAGTTGGTTATTGTCTTTTGCTTCTACTTTTGTAGAAAGAACTGTGACATCTCCAATTGTTTGTGCTGCATCTACAATTGCCCCAGCTTGAGCATTGGCAATTTTTTGAGATAATGCTTCATTGTCACGTTGTAATTCTTTGTAGTCACCCTGTAATGCTTGTACTTTTGTTACGATATCTTTAGGATTTGCTTTTAACAATGCTGCTGCATCATTTAAAAGTGCTTCTTCTTCTTTTACGACTTCATAAGCCACTTTACCTGTAACAGCTTCAATACGACGAGTACCCGCACCAATTCCACCTTCTGAAACAATTTTAAAGAAACCTATTTCAGAAGAGCGTTTTACATGGATACCACCACATAGCTCGATGGAATAGTCTCCGATTGAAACAACACGGACAACGTCGCCATATTTTTCGCCGAATAATGCCATAGCACCCTTTGCTTTCGCTTGATCGATGGCCATTTCTTCAATAACGACCTCTATATCATCCCACACTTTTTCATTTACAATACGTTCAATTTGCTGTAATTCCTCTTTAGTCACTTGACCAAAGTGAGAGAAGTCAAAGCGTAAACGATCAGGACCTACATATGATCCTGCTTGGTTGACATGATCACCTAATACATCTTTTAACGCACGCTGCATAATATGTGTCGCTGTATGGTTTTTAATAATTAGATTGCGATCATCACGATGAACGATTGCTTGGACAGCATCTTCCACATGCATTTCACCAGATTCAACAATTACTGTGTGGAGCGGTTGACCATTTGGTGCTTTTTGAACATCCTTTACCACAGCAGTGAAGCTATCATTAGAAATGATACCGCTATCGGCAATTTGACCACCCATTTCAGCATAGAATGGTGTTTTAGCTAAAATAACTAAAGCTTCTTGGCCTTCAGATGCTACTTTTTCTACTTGACCATTCACAATCATTGCAGCAATTTCAGTATTGGCTACTAATGTATCAAAGCCAACAAATTCGCTGGCAACTGTTAAGTTTGCTAATACTTCATTTTGTACTTGCATAGAGTCAACATCTTGACGAGCCGCACGCGCACGTTCACGTTGTTCCTCCATTGCTGTTTCGAAGCCTTCATGATCGACTTTCATTCCTACTTCTTCTGCATATTCTTCCGTTAACTCGATTGGGAAACCGTAAGTATCATATAAACGGAAAGCATCTGCTCCTGGGATAAAATCATGACCAGCGGCTTTTTGTGATTCTGCCACTTCATTAAAGATTGCAAGACCACCATCTAATGTTTCATGGAAACGAATTTCTTCATTCTTAATCACGCGTTGGATAAATTCACATTTTTCCGTTACCTCTGGATAGAAGTCTTCCATAATTTTACCCACTGTTGGGACCAGTTCAAACATAAATGGTTTCTCAATGCCAATTTGTTTTGCATAACGTACAGCACGACGAAGTAAGCGACGTAATACATAGCCACGCCCTTCGTTTGAAGGAAGTGCGCCGTCACCAATAGCAAACGCTACAGTACGAATGTGGTCTGCAATAACTTTAAATGGCGTATTAATATCTTCTTCTGAGCCAAAAATTTCATTTAAATCCACTTCACTTGGTCGTTTGTATTTACGGTTGGCAAATTCCTCAATTTTTTCAATGATAGGCATAAATAAATCCGTATCAAAATTTGTTGGTACATTTTGAACAACTGAGACAATACGCTCCAGCCCCATACCAGTATCAATATTTTGCTTTGGTAGCGGTGTATACGTCCCATCAGGATTATGGTTGAATTGAGAGAACACTAGGTTCCAAATTTCTAAATAACGCTCATTTTCCCCACCTGGGTACATTTCTGGGTCATTTTCGTCTGAGCCGTATTCTACGCCCCGGTCATAGAAAATCTCTGAGTTTGGACCAGATGGACCTTCACCAATATCCCAAAAGTTCCCTTCTAAACGAATTAAACGTTCTTCAGGAATACCAATTTCTTGATGCCAAACATCATATGCTTCCTGATCTTCAGGATGGATTGTGATTGATAGTAATTCAGGATCAAAGCCCATCCACTTTTTATCCGTTAAAAATTCCCAAGCATAGTGAATAGCTTCTTTTTTAAAGTAATCACCAATAGAGAAGTTCCCTAACATTTCAAAAAAAGTATGGTGACGCGCTGTTTTCCCTACGTTTTCAATATCGTTGGTACGAATTGATTTTTGTGCATTTGTAATTCGAGGGTTGTCAGGAATAACACGACCGTCAAAATACGGTTTAAGTGTAGCAACACCAGAATTAATCCAAAGTAGGGATGGATCATTGATTGGCACTAGAGGTGCAGAAGGTTCATGGTGATGCCCCTTTTCTTTAAAAAATTCCAAATACATTTGACGAATATCTACTGCTTTCATTGGATAAATTCCTCCTAGTTTATATTGTAAAATCACGATATGAATCAAACCTTGACGACCCATCTATTCCCTGCCAGCAATAATTGGCATCAACCACTATAAATGGGTTTCTTTTACTAAATGAAAATAAAAAAGCCCTCATCCCAAAAAGGGACGAGGACTTATCAGCTGTCTCGCGGTACCACCCTAGTTGTAAGTAAAAGCTCTTACTTACCTCTTTAGCACTTGTAACGTCAGTGAACGGCAGGGATTAACTGCACTCCGGAGTAGCTTTCGGCATTTGCACTGTGAGGATTTTTCCAGCCTAGAAATCCCTTTCTACTACACGTGCAATTACGTACTTTTTCCATCATCGTGTTTACTTTTTCTAACGAAAATTATAAGAAAAATATATTCACCTGTCAATTAGCACTCGTATGACTAATTATAACTAGGCAATCATTTTTCTGAAGTATGCCCACATTCCCCATGTAAATAACACTAAAAAGGCACTTAGTGCAATTGTTGTAATAGGTGAATCCTGATAAGGTAAAGGTACATTCATGCCAAAGAAGCTAGTAATAACAGTTAACGGTAGCATAATTGTGGAAATAACGGTTAACAGGTTCAGCTTTTCAATAGACTTGCCGCTAATAATGGAGTAATACGTATCTAGCGTGCTGTTGACTAAATCTCTATACGTTTCAGTGGAGTCGACAATCCGTTCAAGATGATCATTTAAATCCTTATAGAAGGGGATATTTTCCTCTTGTACATCAAATTTCCATTGACCATTAATGGTAGAAAAAATTCTTCGCTGTGGCATGATGGCCTGACGAATTAAAATAATTGTTCGTTTTAATGAAAGGAATTCCTCTGTTACTACTTTCGGTTGATAATCATAAACCTCTTGTTCTAGCTCATCAATCCGTGCTCGAATTCGTTCTAATACAGGGAAATACTCATCTGTTATTCCATCAATGATGGTATGCAATAAAAAGTCAGTGCCTTTTTCCAAATATTTAGGACTATTTAAACAAACTTTTTCTATCTGGCCTAGCCATTGTAATTTTTGTTTATGGACTGTAACAATATAATTTGGTCCCATAAAAATATTCAACTCGACCGTTGAAATTTCATTGTTACTTTTTTCATTATAGATAGGTGCATGGAAAACGAAAAATTTATAATCCCCATAACTATCCATTTTTGGGCGTGAGCCTTCATGTAAGCAATCTTCCACTGCTAGTGGATGAAAGCCAAATACATCTGCTATATTATTTAATTCATTATGACTATACGCATATAAATCTACCCATAGTAAATCCTCGCTATGAATGGGAAGTCGTAAATCATTCATATTGAAATCGTGTTGAACTGTTTTGCTATTGTGATTGAAATAGTGAATTTTAATCATGATACTTCACCTCGTGTTTTATTATAAAAAGTAACAAAAGGTCATCTTTTCAAACCTTCTGTCTGTGCCGGCGATAAGAAACGACGGCTGTCTCCATAAATGCTGACTACCTACCCCATGCTTACTCGGTTCAGGACTACTATCCATTTCTCATCACCTTCCTTTCATAACAAAAACACGCCTTCTACGAATGAAGGCGTGTTGAATACACATATCAAAAAATAGCAAAAAAACTTTGCCTATTTGTTACCTTCAAACGTTGAGTTTTAGCACTATGCGGCATAGGAAATTGCCCAGCTACGTTAAAAAACACCTTATTTCGATGATTTCTGTTGACCCATTGGCGTCTCTCGACATTTTTGGGTAGTAGCGTATCTCCACATAGGAGCCTCACCTAACGAAGGGAGTCTTATTTTTTTGTTCCTGTAAATAATAACGGATAGTTTCATAACTGTCAAACTTTCTATCAATCATTTTTCAAAAAGTCTTCTACTCTTTTCACTAAATGATCGCGTTTATACGATTGATAGAGTAGGCTTGACAGACGAACAGGATCTCCAAAGAAAAATCGTTCATATAGTGTTTGCCTTGTGCCGAAATTACTCATCGTTAAATCCCAAGCTAAACGGAACTTTTTAACTCGTTCTTCCCCTTTGTCTTGAAATGATTGCAGATAATGATCAAGATCCCCATCATCTGTGGCAAAAGCTTTTTCACTCGGTATGGACATTAATCCACTTGCTCCCAATAGCTGGATGATATCTGTAAAGGTAGGATATACTTTCGGGAAAATATGAATAGCAACCTGTAATGTCGATAGGTCTGGTCGTATAAAGCCGAAGGAATCCCTTTGTGCCTCAATTTCTGATTTTAATTGCAGTGCTTTCATCGTTTCTAATGCTACGATGACATCTACCACTTTTTGATGGACATGTTGGTAATCCCCAATATTTATGGTATCTACAATCGTTTGTACAATCCCTAGGATAAATTCTGTTTTAGCAATTTGACGTGATAGCACATGATGCAAAGTATACGATTGGAAGCCACTAACATTCATAAATTGATTGGCTACTTCAACATTTTCGTAATAAAATACCCGCTCCCACGGAACCACTACATCATCAAAAACAACAATCGCATCCATTTCTTCAAAACGTGCACTTAAAGGATGATCAAACCTAGAATCTCCTCCGACAAAAGATTGCCGACATAAAAACTTTAAGCCCTTTGTGTTACTCGGTATAGAAAAGCCAAAACCTTTTCCTTCATCAAAGCCATTTGTGGATAGAACAAGAAGTTCATCCGTTATTCCTCCCTGAGTGGCTAGTAACCTAGCTCCTTTAATGACTAAGCCTTCGCCCGTTTTTGCAACAATTTTGGCAGCTATTGTTACTTCTTCATCCTCATAGTAATAACGTTTACGGTTTACTTGCGGCTCTATAAACGTATGTGTCATGGAAATATCATTCTCACGGGCATATTCATAAAACTTCTGCAAATGGTCTGGAAAACAATTTGGCTTATCTTTCAAAAAGTTCGATGCTGATGCCAAAGCCATCAATGTCGTATTCATGTAGTCAGGACTTCTTCCCATCAAACCGTTTGTTTGTAAAGCCCATTCTCTTGCGGCCATACGTCTTTTTACGAGATCCTCGGGACTCAATACTTGAAGGAAAGACATGCCGACTCTCTGTTTGCTAGTTGGCGATTCATATGTCATTTTTTCAAGGTATGATTCTTGATGCTGTAAATCAAAAAGCTTTGCCTGACTTTGCATGATTCCCTTAAATGCAGGATGTTCTGACACCTTGCCCGTCACCACTTCCCCATCAATTGAAATATACGTGTTTAAAGCATCGATACGTTCAATATACTGCTGTCCTGTCATTATTGGCATGTTGTCACTCCTAAACATTTCCTATGTTTTTGTACTTATGTAGTATATGAAATGTCCAAATATTAGGTGACGACAGCACAGTAGAAAAACCCGATTAGCGAGAATCTAATCGGGTACAATCTTTACATCTCCAAAAAATCATAGGGGGAGACATCATCCATCCCAATCATTGGATGAATATAAGGAGCTGTTTCAACTGTTAATTTATGGTCCTCGATAGCTATTTCTTGCACAGCCTCTTGTTTTACTGGAACTGCCTCAACCTCAACCATTACTTCGTCGACATCCATTGGATTTAATCGAGCACGCAACGAAGTAAAACGCTGTAAATCATCTGTCCGCTGCAAGCCATCTGCTAGAACGTCTGGTTCCCCACATAAAATTAAAAAGTTTTTCGCTCTTGTAATACCTGTGTATAAAAGATTCCGCCGCAGCATTTTCGAATACCCTTTGACAACAGGCATAATGACGGTTTGAAACTCTGAACCTTGAGATTTATGAATGGAGCAGCAATAAGCAAGTGTCAATTGATTGAGGTCACTGCGTTGATAGGTCACTTCAATGCCATCAAAGGATACAATTAGTAAATCTTGTTTTTCTACTGTCTCCTTTGCCTTAATAATACTAATGACCTCTCCCATATCCCCATTAAAAACATTACTTTCAGGCTGATTGACTAGCTGCAGAACTTTATCCTTTATCCGATACGTTACGTCCCCAAAGACAAGTTCCTTTCGTGTCCCTGTATCATTAGGATTAATAAGCTCTTGAATCATCTTATTTAAATTATCAATGCCAGCGGGACCTTTATACATCGGTGCTAACACCTGAATATTACGAATTTCTTGCCCTTTAGCAACGGCACTTTTTACTACCTGTGTCACAACATTTCCAATCTGATCGACGGAAGATTTAATAAACGAGCGATCAGTAGTTTTCGATGTTAAATCTTGCGGAATGGTTCCTTTTTTTATTTGATGGGCTAATTCAATAATGGTAGAACCCTCTGCTTGTCGGTAAACATCTGTCAATTCCACCGTTGGGAGTTGCTTGGATGCTAATAAATCCTTTAATACCTGTCCTGGTCCTACAGGCGGTAATTGGTCCTGGTCCCCTACAAAGACAACCTGTACATCCTCATGTAAAGCTTTTAATAACTGATGAGCAAGCCAAGTATCCACCATGGACATTTCATCTACAATAATAAGCTTACCTGTTACCTCCCGTTCAGTCTCTTCTTCTTTTTCTTGACCTGTAAAGCCGAGTAAACGATGAATGGTCATAGCTGGTAGTTCAGTCGATTCAGCTAAGCGCTTGGCAGCTCGCCCAGTGGGTGCACAAAGGATAATGGGAAAAGGCTCCTCTTTTTGAGCATATTCTTTTGGATTCAATGATAAACCATGAAGCTTCGCATACACCTCAACAACCCCACGTACAACAGTCGTTTTACCCGTACCAGGTCCACCTGTTAAAATCATTACAGCTGAATTTAAAGCCTGTTCAATAGCATTTGCTTGTGTTTCAGCATATGTCACCTGGAGTAGTTCCTCAGTTTCACCAATCGCTTTACGAATCTCATCTTTGCTAAAATGTTCAGTCTTGCTATTTCGTTCAACAAGCGTCAATATTTTGGAGGCAATTCCTACCTCAGAAAAATAAAGTGAAGGCAAATATAACCTTGTTTCTTCTCCGCAAACTTTTCCATCTTCCCGTAGCTCAATACATGCTTTTGAGATGTCTTCAAACGGAATTTCCTGACGTTGACTTTGTTCAAGCATTTCCTTTACAAGTGGTAGTACATGCTCCGCGTCTAAATATACATGCCCGTCAGATAATGCAGCCGTATTTAAAATATGTAAAATCGCTGCTTTGACACGATCAGGATGTTTACCGGTAATCCCTAGCTTTGCACCCAGCTCATCTGCTCGAAAGAACCCAACACCTTCCACATCTTCTATCAAGCGATATGGATTTTCTGTTAGTAATTCAACAGCCTCCGTTCGATAGGTTTGATAGATCTTCATTCCCAGCTGTGGACCAAAGCCCCATTCATTCAACTGTATCATTACCCGTTCTAAACCAAGGTTTTGCTCAATCGTCCGATGAATCACTTCTTTTTTTTCAGATGATAAACGTGGAACAGCATCCAGTGCACTCGGATCTTCTAAAATAAGGCGTAATGCATTAGCACCCAGTTTTTCAACAATGGTTTCAGCTGTTTTTCTCCCAATTCCCACAAATAGGTCACTGGATAAATAATGAATAATTCCTTGTTCAGTAGCGGGTACCTCTTTTGTAAATGTCTCGATTTGAAATTGTGCACCATATTTAGGATGCTGTTTTAATATACCTGTAAAGCGGTATTGCTCATCCATTTGTAACGGTGGAAAATAGCCAACAACAATAATTTCTTTATCTTCATATTGTAAGTTTGTCTCTTGAATTTTCACTCGAATAATGGAATACATATTTTGGGTGTTATGAAAAATAGAGACGATCGGACGTCCGAGAATAAAAAATTTATTGAGTTCAAATAAATCGAGATGATCTGTCATGTTCGGTCCGCCCTTTCTAATTGTTTTCAATCTTTTTATTTTACCATAGACATCTCAAAATATCGTTGATAAAAATATTTCCCATTCATTATTTTTACATTATTTCGACAAATGATAATTCTCTGCTTTTATCCATATTTCCATGCTATGATAAATAAGAATTAATGGCACGGAAGGATCGTGAAGTTCTTGGAATTTAGACCCTGCATCGATTTACATGAAGGCAAAGTAAAACAAATTGTTGGAAGTACTTTAGGTTATACCAATCAAACAGTCGTTGAGAATTTTATTTCTAGTTATGATTCTAGCTACTATGCACAAATGTTTGCACAGGATCACTTAACAGGTGGACACGTCATCATGCTTGGTCAGGGAAATGAAGATGCTGCTCTAGCTGCTTTAGCTGCATTTCCACAAGGGTTACAAGTTGGTGGTGGCATTACTGCTGCAAATGCCCAAAAATATATTGATGCTGGTGCCTCACACGTGATTGTCACTTCCTATATCTTCCATGATGGAAGGCTGGATTTAGAACGTTTACAACATTTAAACAAATTAATCGGTAAAGAGCATCTTGTCATTGATCTCAGCTGCAAAATGCGAGATGGTAAGTGGTATGTCGTAACTGATAAATGGACAAGATTTAGTCACTTCGAAGTCAATGCTGAAACTATTCAAGCTATCGAGAATTATTGTGATGAACTGTTAATTCACGCAGTCGATGTGGAAGGAAAAAAAGGGGGGATGCAGGAAAGATTAGTACGAGATCTTGCTGCCTGGACCTCGATTCCAACCACTTATGCAGGTGGCATTCGTTCAATAAAAGACTTAGAAAAATTTAACCAATTAGCCAATGGAAAGCTTCATATCACAATTGGGAGTGCCCTTTCTCTTTTTGGAGGAGAGCTACCCTATACAGATGTAGTGAAATATTGTAAAAGGGCGGGATCATGTGAATCTCATTTATAAAGATTATATTTTTCCATTTCAAGAAACAAATTTAGAACGAATCATTGATGGCAAATATTTCAAAGTAAATAAAAAGGATCATTCTCTTGCTATCCATGTTCAACTAGATAATGAACAAATGCTGCTTGAGTTTTCAAAATCATTAAAGGCAACTTGTGGTCTCCTACGCGATCAAGAAACAGAGCCTTATATAGGGACATATATTGATCTACAAATATTTGTGGATGAGTTTAATAAACGGTATAACTTAAATGCTGAAATTATTAGTTAACACAAAGGGAGAGTTTTCTCCCCTTTGTTTGTAACACCTCACCTTTCCTTCACCTTTATCAATTCATTTAGCCTTTTTGAAACCTTTTACCTCTTATGTAAGTTATATATGAGGTAGAAATGTTTTATCCTTATGAAAAACTATCTAACATTTAAACCTCACCAATAATTGGCTGCTATTTTATTGAGATGAATGACAATTCTACATAGAATAAGAAGTAGAACATAAAAAAGTGGACACATCATAGAGGAAAGGATTATTAAAATATGAAAACCGAACTCGAAGTAAGCTCTTTAAAATCATTTCAAACTGAGTTAACACGCTTCTTTTTAGCCTATAAATTTGCTTTACAGGAAGTGGAAACGAAAATTAATATTTTGCAAGAAGAATTTAAGCTTATTCATGAATATAATCCCATCGAGCATATCTCCACACGAGTAAAATCACCGAAAAGTATTTTAACAAAGATGTTAAAAAAGGAACTTCCTCCAACGATGGAAGACGTACGCGAAAACATTCGTGATATTGCAGGTGCTCGTATTACTTGTTCATTTGTCGAAGATATTTATAAAGTCAGTGCCATGTTGCAGGCACAGCACGACATTGAGGTTGTAGAGGTGAAGGATTATATTGCTAGTCCTAAAGACAATGGCTATCAAAGCTTACACCTTATTATAAAAATCCCTATTTTCATGTCAGACCATATGGAGAAGGTATATACAGAAATACAAATCAGGACCATTGCGATGGACTTCTGGGCCAGTTTGGAACATAAAATTTATTATAAATATAATAAAGAAGTACCAGAGCATATTCGTATTGAATTAAAAGAAGCCGCACTACAAGCTGCAGAGCTAGATCGAAAAATGGAGCGGTTAAATAAGGAGATCAATATATTAAAGGAAAATGAGGCCGAGCCCACTTTATTAGATAGTACGCCTATATCGCAGCTAGCTAAATATTTTGCGCAACTTCCCAACCTTAATAATATTAATAATAATTAAACACATTCAGATTTTATTGAACAAAAAAATCCACCTATCTTCTAGCATAGACTACAAACGTGTCTGCCTGAAAGTGAAGTGGATTTTCGTTCATTTTTAAGCCTTGTCTTTTAATTTCGTCACAATAAAGAAAGATAAAATAAGAGCACAAATGGCAAAAACTAAGGTTGTTATATATACATAGCTTACACCATTAGCAATGGTTCCCTTTAAAAAGCTTATTTCTTCTAAACTAAAGCCACCTTTTGCAAATTCACCATTTAGCTGAATTTCCCCTTTACCTAATGAGGCCATTTTCTCATTTGTCGCAAGGTTAAAGATCATCCCAAATAGGGCTGCACCAACCGCTTGACTAAATGTATTGGTGAAGGAATTGAGGCCAATTGAAATACCCAGTTGCTTAGGATGAGCGACCTTTTGAATAGAAATCATTAACATCGGCATGATAAAGCCCATACCAAGCCCGATTAATGAAGAGCCAAGATATACACTTATATCACTAGAGCCTGAAGATAATCTAGCAAGCATAATGGTTCCTATAACTAATAAAATCGTCCCCATTTGGATAATTCGTTTATTTGTTAAACGTCCGATTAAATAGCCTGCTGCAATAGAATTCATTGTCCAAAAAATAGACATGGGTGTTAGAAGAAGACCAGCTTGTGTGGCATTTTTACCAAGAACACTTTGCGCATATATCGGAATATAGACTGTCACACCAATAACGATCGACATAGTACTTAACGTTAGTGAATTAATCACCATAAGGCGACCATTTTTAAACAATGTTAACGGAATAATCGGCTCCTCTGCACGTAGCTCCACCCATACAAACACGCTTAAAAATATAGCTGCAACAGCATACATGATGAGCGATTGATTCGATAACCACGCTTGTGTTTTACTATTTTCGATAATTACATATAATAACGAAACCATTCCGATCGTAAATAGGCCAGCACCTAAATAATCAATTTTCCGCTTCACTGCCTCTAGCTGTTCTTTATAGTGTTTAACAATTAGATAAATAGAAGCTAACCCAAATGGTACATTAATGAAAAATATAAAGTGCCATGATACTTGGTCAACAATAAAACCTCCAAATAGTGGACCAACCACGCCTGATACGCCCCATACCATGCTTAAATAGCTTTGTCCTTTAGCACGTGCCTTTTCAGTCGTAAATAGCTCACCAACCATTGTTAATGTAATTGGTAAAATTGAGCCTGCACCTATCCCTTGGATTGCACGAAAGACAATTAATTGTTCCATTGATTGTGCTAACCCACATAACATGGAACCCATTAAAAATATAATGATTCCCGTAATAATCATCCGTTTGCGCCCAAATAAATCAGCTAGCTTACCAAAAATAATCGCAGCGATAGCAGATGCTAATAAGTAAGCGGAATAAATCCAGCTTATTAAGTCTACGCCTAATAAATCTGCCGTTATACTTGGAATAGCTGTACTAACAATCGTCCCTTCAATTGCCGCAAGCGCTGTTACAAGTAATAGTGCTATAAATACTTTATTCATCGTGTCATCCATTCCTTTCCTGCATGACATACACTAACAAATTTAACCTTAAAATAAAAGAGGATGGGATACATTTTACAAAAAATATTGAGTAATCATAAGAATTTGATCCACATTCTTTCTATCAACACCCCACTATAAACTACATAAAAAAGCAGCAAGTTCATCCAATCACACTTGCTGCTTTTATCTATTAGTTAAATCGCTGAGCAATCATATCATAAATATAACGTGCTTGATCGTATTCCGGCTGTAAGGTAAAGGCCTGTTTTAAATGATACATGGCATCTTCTGTTTGCTCTGTAGACACTGCATACAATACCCCTAAATTATAGTGAGCATCTGCATTATTCCAGTCCTGTTCAATTAAAAGATCCAGTTCCTTCTTCCCTTGCTCAAACATTTCTAGTGCGCATAGCACGATTGCATAGGCTAAACGAATCTGTGTGTCTTCGGGAGCAATTTCCACGGCTCTTTGTAAATAAGGCAATGCTAATTTTGAATTTTCCATACGCTCAAAGCATTTCCCCATCATATAATACACATCTGCGCCTTCAATATGATGCTTAAGTGCTTGTTCATAAAGTTTTACAGCCTCTGCATAGCGTTCTGCATTATAATAGAGGTTTGCTAAGCCATAATAAGCTGTAGCCGCTGTCTCATCCACGGTAATAGCCTTTTGGAAAAAACGCTCTGCACGTTCTGTATCCTCTAAGACTGCTAATAAATTGCCAAAGTTTACATAACCAATAGCATTTTCAGGTTCCGCTTCTATCGCCTTTGTAAATAGTTGTGCAGCCTCTTCATAACGTTTATCTTGAAACGCTTGAATGCCCTGTTCATTATAATTCATTATTTGTCCACCTCTATGTAGCGAAAGACTGCTTCCATGAAGCCACATGGCAATAAAAGCAGTCTTAGCGCAAGTTATCCAACATATGTTAGTTTTTCATTACTTTTAAAGACTTCATCAATTGTTCCGCCGCCAATACATTCTTCTCCATCATAAAGAACCACCGCTTGTCCTGGAGTGATAGCACGAACAGGCTCTGCAAATGTAATATGAGTACGGCCATCTGCTAATAGTTCAACTTCTACTGGTGTATCAGTTTGACGATAGCGGAATTTCGCTGTACAAGAAAATTTCCCAGGCAATTTTTTTGTCGAAGTATAGTTCATTTTTACAGCAGATAATGAAGTAGAATATAGATGCTCATTGTCAAAACCCTGTCCAACAAGAAGAACATTACGCTCTAAATCTTTCCCTAACACAAACCAAGGTTCACCGTCTCCACCAATACCAAGACCATGTCGTTGCCCAAGTGTATAATACATTAAACCGTCATGTTTTCCCATGACAACGCCATCCATCGTCTCCATATTACCAGGTTGGGCTGGTAAAAATTGACTTAAAAATTCTTTAAAATTACGTTCTCCTATGAAACAAATCCCCGTTGAATCTTTTTTCTTCGCTGTTGCCAATCCTGCTTCTTCTGCAATTTTACGCACTTCTTTTTTCTCAATATCGCCAATTGGGAACATTACATGGGCCAATTGCTCCTGTGATAGTTGATTTAAAAAGTATGTTTGATCTTTATTATTATCCACACCACGTAACATTTTTACTTCTCCGTCACCACTACGATCGATACGTGCATAGTGACCTGTCGCTAAATAATCAGCGCCCAGGCTCATCGCATGCTCTAAAAATGCTTTAAATTTAATTTCTTTGTTGCACATGACATCTGGATTTGGTGTACGTCCTGCTTTATATTCTTCTAAAAAATATGTGAAAACTTTATCCCAGTACTGTTTCTCAAAATTTACAGCATAATAGGGAATGCCGATTTGATTACATACTTTTATGACATCATCATAATCTTCTGTTGCTGTACAAACACCATTTTCGTCAGTATCATCCCAGTTTTTCATAAAGATCCCGATTACTTCGTAACCTTGTTGTTTTAACAAGTACGCAGCCACCGACGAATCTACCCCACCAGACATGCCGACAACAACGCGAATTTGAGAGGGGTCACGTGTTTCTTTCATTGTGGTCACCTTTTCTTTTATCTATTTACAGTTAATGCTTCATCAATTGTAGAAACCTAACATGTTCTTCACAAATTATCTTTTTGCTAGTCTTTTCACTATTTGTGCTGTTTTTTCAGCTGCGTCACGTATATCTTTTTCTGTTAAATCCTGACCAAAGCTAAATCGTATAGAGTTTCGTAATTCCTCTGTACCTTGTCCAAACATGGCTACTAACACATGTGATGGATCAATCGACCCAGCGGTACATGCAGAACCACTAGATACACAGATTCCTGCCATATCAAGATTTACTAAAAATGATTCTACTTCCATGCCCTCAAAGCTAATATTTAAAACATGTGGCAATGACTGCTCTTCATCACCATTAATATGGAACGCTAAATTTTCCTGTGAAAATACATCAAGCATAATTTGCTTAAAGTGATTGTATAGTGAACGCTTTTCTTCACGCAACTGATTTGCAACTTGCACAGCTGTCGCAAAGCCAATAATTGCTGGTATATTTTCAGTTCCTGCACGACGTTTTTTCTCTTGTGCACCACCTAAGGCATAATTAGCTAAAGGTGTTCCAGCCTTTTGGAAAAGGAACCCAATTCCTTTAGGCCCATTAATTTTATGAGCTGATACACTCAATAAATCTACCTTTAATTGACCCACATCAATTTGTTCTAAACCATATGCCTGAACTGCATCTGTATGGAAAGTAGCTTGATGCCCTTGCAATAGCTCACCAATTTCAGCAATAGGCTGAATCGTACCGACTTCATTATTCCCATACATAATTGTTACTAAAATCGTATCATCACGAAGTGCTTTTTGGACGTCCTCAACAGCTACACGTCCTGTCTTATCCACAGGTAAATAAGTCACATCAAAGCCGTCTCGTTCAAGTTTTTCACATGTATGTAACACTGCATGATGCTCTACTTGTGTTGTAATGATGTGCTTTCCCTCTTTAGCTCGTGCATAGACAGTGCCCAGAATTGCCGTATTATCCGCTTCAGTACCACCACTTGTAAAGATTATTTCTCCCGCCTGAGCACCGATAGATTTGGCTAATATGTCGCGAGCATCATCAAGATATTTGCGCGCTTCTCGACCTGCCCCATGGATACTGGATGCGTTGCCAAATACCTGTTGCATGGCAGTCGTCATCGCTTCTATAACTTGGCCATTCATCGGTGATGTGGCCGCATGATCGAGATAGATATATGAATTCATGTTGAAAACTCCTTTTTAATAAAAAACGCTGGAACCCTCATTTATCATAAGTTTATGAAAAACATTCCGTGTGCACAAACAGTTTCACCATTTATGTTTCAACTCAACTATGATACGTATGGGAAGCAGCGCTTTAGCTTAAACATTTTAAATATAGAACATATAGCCTTCCGCTACATTTTCTTCTGTGTATTGTGCTAAATCTTCAATTGTTGTTGTATCTAACACATTTTTTACTGCGTCACGAATGCGCAACCATAACTCTCGTTGTGGTGCTTCCTCGTTTTCAATGCCCTCTACTGGTTGAATTGGCCCCTCTAGTACACTAATAACATGGGCTGCAGAAATTTCGCTCGGTGGATTTGCTAGCATATAACCACCATAAGCGCCACGTACACTTTTTACTAAGCCTGAATTACGAAGCGGTGACACTAATTGCTCTAAATACGCCTCTGAAAGCTCCTTTTCGGCAGCAATTTTACGTAAAGGAATAGGACCCTCTCCGTAATGCTTTGCTAATTCAATCATAATCGTAAGCCCATAACGGCCCTTTGTTGAAATTTTCATTTTATCACCCTCAATTAGTCTAGTCAAAATTACTACCAACAGTATATCATAATCTCCTCTTGATGAACTCGGAAATACACCTAGAAGGATATGATATACTAAATAATGCGATTCAACATTGTTCAGTGATCCACTATCCGCACTGTATTTTAGTGCAAATAAATGGATGAATGTAAAATGACACCGACTGAAAGGGGGATTTATATTGCACAATGAACCACTTGCTTTTCGAATGCGCCCTTTAACACTTGATGAAATTGTAGGTCATCAGGACTTTATTGGTCCAAACACAGCTCTATATAAAATGATTCAAAATGAACATGTCCCTTCCATGTTGCTTTACGGAGAACCTGGCATAGGCAAAACCTCGATTGCAAATGCAATTGCTGGAAGCTCTCAGCTCCCTTTCTTCGCACTTAACGCGACACGAGCTGGTAAAAAAGATGTGGAAGATATTGTCCAGGAAGCTAGAATCTCAGGGAAAGTTCTACTTTTTTTAGATGAAATTCATCGCTTCAATAAATTACAACAAGACACTTTGCTACCGCATGTTGAAAACGGCTCGATTGTGTTAATCGGTGCAACAACAGAAAATCCTTACCACGATGTCAATCCAGCTATTCGTTCTCGCTGTGGTGAGATATATCAACTAAAACGATTAACCAAGGAAAATCTAATGGAGCTTGTAGAAAAAGCACTTGCAGATGAAAGGCGGGGCTTAGGTAAATATCATTTTATCTTAACAGATTCACAAATTGAGCGTATTGCAGAAGCAGCTAATGGCGATGCACGAAAGGCATTGACTTTGCTAGAATCTATTTATTATGCAAGTGATGAAGTGGAAGGGCAAACGATTGCAGCCGATCATATTATTGATCACCTGATTAGCCGAATTGGTGTTTATGGTGATAAAAAGGGCTCCCATTTTTATAATCTACTTTCTGCCTTGCAGAAGTCTGTCCGTGGCAGTGATACCAATGCCGCACTATATTATTTAGCACATTTATTAGAAACTGGTGATTTAGTGGCTGTCAGCAGACGATTGCTTGTCATGGCGTATGAAGATATTGGCCTTGCTAATCCTGAGGTAGGTCCTCATATGCTAGCCGCAGTTCAGGCAGCAGAACGTCTTGGATTACCAGAGGCACGTATCCCACTTGCAAGTGCCGTTATTGAGATGTGTTTAGCATCAAAATCTAATTCAGCTATTCTGGCAATCGATGAAGCGATAAAGGCGATTCATGATGGCAAAACGGGGGGTATCCCTCATCATTTGCGTGATGCTCATTATGCAGGGGCAAAAGATTTAGGTCATGTTGGGTATCAGTATCCTCATAACACACCCATCGGAACATTCGGTGGCTGGGTAGACCAACAATACTTACCCGATGAGCTTGTTGGGACCGAGTTTTATAAACCTGTTGTTGCAGGTGAGGAAAAACGCATGGCTAGTATCTACGAAAAGCTTAAATCTTTTCATCAAAATAAAAAATAGTTTTCCAGAGCAAAGTCCTTCCTTCTATCTTTAGAAGCGACTTTGCTTTTTTAAATACAAAAAAAGAACCCACGAAACTTGAATGGGCAAATACATCCATTTTTCAACACGTACCGTTGTTGAAAACTAGAAATAATTACAAAAGTTCACGTAGATTCTTATCTATAGTCTATTTTCAGAAAATAGACTTTCTTTAATTGTCTAGATATTCAATTCATGATCAACAAATAATTTAAACTGTTGTAGACATTTCTTTACATCACCCTTTTGTACGAGCACTTCATTACGCAAAGTAGTCACTTTTTCTTTATCCTCTACTACTTCAGCCATGAGGGTAAAAATATCTGTCAATAATTGCTCATTTTCCTCTTGATCGATGCTAGGCAAAGAAGAGGCCGCAATATGTAATAACTTCTCCACTTTATTAGGCGTCTTTTGTAAAGCATTAGATGAATAGAACGTTGAAGCAGCTAAAAAATAGCATAGCTTGGCACTACAGTCGATAAACAAATGCCAATACGTATTTGCACTAGGGATTTCCCCTGACCGATTATCGATATATTCCTTATAAAAAGTTGTCACTTGTGTATATAAAGGATTCAATTCTCGCATCGCTTTCGGATAATTATCAGATGTGTCTAAGTAATCAAATACAATGGCATTCATTTTCTCTTGAAGCTTGACAATATCTAAATGATCTCGAATAATTTGAATTTCCATTTTCCCACTCTCCCATTTGTCATTTGTTGATTTCGCACTTCATGGCTATTTTTGATTAGCTCAAAGCATCCCAAACAAACTGATCGATTATCTATTGGAATTATTCAAATTATAGCAATAAACCAATTAGAGTAGTGGGGACATGAAAAAAATAAGACAATTTCGTGAATTAATAGCATTTTATGCACATAAGAAGAACTATTTTGGTAAAATTATACCCTTTGTACATATTCATCAAATAGCGCTTGTTCCATTGTTCGATCAACAATTTCCACAATACTTCCCTGGACATATTTTTTAATACGTTTATTCGGGATATAAAAATAAGCATTGTTTTTAATTAACCATTCACTCAATGTTAGGTCACTACCTGCTTGTTCATTCGTTAATATTTTCTTATGCCGTAAAATATCGGCCATTTTATAAAACCCATCTGACAATTCATAGGCAGATACATCAAAATTAAAAATGGGGCTTACAACCTGTCCGATATCATAAATATGTATCGTTTGCTTCTCTTCATCTATAGCCAACTCGACAGTGCTTATTTCATCGAATAGATTTAAACCTCTATACTCCATTTGATAAATTTTTTCCATCTGTATATGCCTCCTTTTTATAACGATCTTATTGTAACATAGAAAAAGTAGCCCCTTTAAAAATAATAAAGGCGGCTACTTCTACGAAAATGATTCATTATGCTGTTTTTTGAAATCTTATAGGGTATTAACCTTGTACGCGTGTGATTTTCACATCTTTTAGGATCGTATTAACAACCCAACTTGCTGCAATTAAACCTGCAACTGATGGCACGAAGGCATTGGAAGAAGGTGGCATCTTCGCTTTACGAATTGCAGCATCCGGCTTCCCTACATGTTCAACCACATCTGGACGTACGACAATCGGACTTTCATCCGAAAATACAACTGTCACACCCTTATGGATTCCTTCTTTACGTAACTTTGTGCGTATAATTTTTGCTAGTGGGTCTGTATGTGTTTTTGAAATATCTGCAATTTGGAAGCGAGTAGGGTCCATCTTATTCGCAGCACCCATACTAGAAATAATAGGAATATTACGCTTTAAGCATTCTTTCATAATATGAATTTTATACATGACTGTATCACTTGCATCGATTACATAATCAATGCCTTGTGCGAAAAATTTTTCATACGTTTCTTCCGTATAAAACATATGCATATCAATGACTTCACATTCGGGATTAATATCTGCAATGCGCTCTTTCATAATAGCTGATTTAGATTGTCCAACTGTAGATAGATACGCTACTAATTGTCTATTCACATTGGTAATATCTACATTATCCTTATCGACTAATATAATTCGGCCGATACCACTTCGTGCACATGCTTCAGCAGCAAATGATCCAACGCCACCTACACCAAGAATAGCAACCGTTGTATTTTTTAATTTTTCGAGACCCTCTGTTCCTATAGCGAGCTCGTTACGTGAAAATTGATGTAACATCCTGACACTCTCCATCTATGAAATTTTATTAGTAAACCTAGTTATATACTAAGATAAAATCAAAACCTATATTACATTTTATCATGTTATACATCAAGTGAAAATTAGAAAGAAAAAAATAGAGCAATTGAATCGATTCAATTGCTCTGTACTTCATTATACATATTTTTTTGAAAGGTCTCTATAAAAGAATTACTATACTGGACATTTATTTGTTGAAGGGCGGCAATGACAGCTCCTCCTATTGGGGGTAATGCAGGGGTCTTAAAGCGGAACGGTAATGTCTGCTCCATTGCCATTGCTTGAAGCCTTGGAACAAAGTAATTTTCATTCGTAAATACGCCTCCACATAGGACGACAGGCACTTCTTCTTGCCCCCACGCCATCCGTAAATAGCATGCTTTAATTGCCTTAAAATAGTTTTGACAGGCTTCCTCAATGATTCTCTTGGCTACTAGATCACCATCATCAGCCGCTGCAACAATATAGGCACTCAATGGCGCGATGACTGTGCGCGGATGCTCCTCTCCATAAACACAGGCAATTAATTGTGGTACATCATCTACTGAGAAATGCTTCATTACAGCTTCTGTCAATATAGTACGAGGAGCCCTGCCATCATAGCTTTGTAGAACAGCCTTTAGTAATTGGACACCTAAATCATAGCCACTTCCTTCATCATCAAACAGATATCCCCAACCGCCTACTCGGTGATAATGCTGCTGCTTATCATATCCCATTGTGATAGCGCCTGTCCCCGCGATTTGAACAATTCCTGCCTTTCCCAGTGTACCCGCATAAAGAGCGATTAACGCATCATTGTCTACCGTAATGGTCGCGGAGTCACACACATATTGCCGTAATATAGATTCCACCATGCTCTCAGCTTGAAGCTCCATGACACCCGCCATACCCGCAAAGCAGCTCGTCACCTCTGCTACTATTTGAGGATTTTGTTGCTGTAAACTTTGCATGATTGAATGAATGGTTGCCTCGAAATATGGTTGGTCCATAGCTGTGGGGTTACTGCGAGTTGTGTCTATTTGGGCAAAGCATTGACCTTTTTCATCACAAATAATCGCTGTCGTTTTGGTGCCTCCACCATCAATGGCTAAAACATACATAACACCATTTCCTTTCGCATAAAGAAAAAGAGATTGATAGCTCAATCCCTTCCTCTCTTATTTTCATTTCGTAAAACCAAATGACGACCATGGTTGAATGTGCGCTAGTAAAAATTGTTCTTCTTCGACAACACTTGCGACAACATTACTTGACCCAGCATTTGGAATTTCCTTTAGTACGATTTGTAGCTCACCTTTATATCGAACATCCAAATTATTATCGATTGTGACATCACCCATCTTTAATGGTCGTGTATTATGCACAGGAAAGTCACCATTTTTGTATTTCACGCGAGATTGTGTGCTGCGAATCACATACTCAGATACATCGCCTCGATTAAAATGCTGTTCCTTATAAAGAATTGTTTCCTCTAATATACTCGTATCTGCTGACTGAACAAGCTTTAATTCAAGCTTCTGGCGGTTTAATTGTCCTAAAGCTCGTATTTCTTCCTCCGATGCATACATATTGCCAATGATGCAATCATCAATTAACCCTGTATGCCATAAATCTTTTGCCTGCACCGTAATGGGAAGGTGACGGTGCTCCTCTAATGTTGGTAAACCTTGTTCTGTTATTTCCCATGGTCCAAACTTACCATGCTGAGAGGAAATCATGGCAGCTGTCCGAATATTATTTGCTTTAAACTGTTGAGAGGTTTGTAAAAAATGCTGACGAGATAAACCTGTAAATTGTCTCGGATAAAAATTATGACAGCCGATAATATTTTCTTTATTCGGGCGGTACGATAAAATATTGTCTAGATATTTCGTACCATTACTTATATTTAATTCAATTTTTAGATTACTGGCATCAAGTGACATGAATGCTTCTTCCTGACCTGAGAAACCCATGTCTAAACGCAAAGCAGCTAAATGATAATGCTCTTTCAAATACCCTATATCTTTATAGCTTAAATTTAGCTCTTGAAAAACGGCTGGCGCTATATCTGCAGAAATGTCAAAGCCCAATTGCTGTGCAAATTGATTTATTTGTTGTAATTTCTGTCGTTCTTCTTCCTGCCTTAATGACATCAAACATGTAAAAATACGATCGAAACCATTGTCATGAGCAAGCTGAACATAACGCTTCATTTCGTCTAGTGTACTATGCTGTGGATATAGCGAAATACCTAATCTCTTCACTTCAAACCCTCCGTTAGTAAACGCTTATACTTCTACCTTTTGGCCTTCCGTTTGGGCTACAGGTGATTGTTCACCCTGTGCCGCTGAAACAGCTTTTTGTTCGTTTTGCTTTGCCATGCGATTTGCCATAGAAAGGAATGGCAAGTAAATGCATATAGCTACTACAATTAAAACGATACTTAATACGGCTCCACGCCAAGATTGTGTTACTAGGAAACCATTAATAATCGGTGGTGTCGTCCATGGAACCGCAATGGTTGCCGCAGGCACAAACCCCCATTTTGTTGCGAAGAATGCAATCGTCACATTGACCATTGGTGTCAAAATAAATGGTACAAATAAGATTGGATTTAATACAATTGGTAAACCAAATAATAATGGTTCATTAATATTAAATAATCCAGGAGCAGCTGATAGCTTCCCTACTGTATTATATTGTTTGTTTTTACGAGCAATAATGAAGATGGCAATAATTAAGGCAATCGTTGTGCCTGATCCACCCATATTAATAAATGCATCGAAGAACGGTTTATTAATAATATACGGTGCTACCTTACCAGCAGAAATAGCTGCAACGTTGGCATCAATTGCTTGTAGGTTAATGGATTGCATAAATGGCTCGATAATATTCGCGCCATGTATACCAAATGACCATAAAAACGTAGGAATGAAAGCTAAAATAAGACCAGCTACCCATGTATTTGTTAAGCCCATAAAAGGCTCTTGAATTGACGAATAAAACGATCCAATAATATCTGGTACATCAAAGCCAGCCGAAATAATTGTCCGAACTAATGCAAATAATCCGATCGTAATAATTGCAGGCAGTAATGCAGCAAAAGATTTGGATACAGCCGATGGTACACCTGCAGGCATTTTAATCAGTAGTTTAGGGTTACCCGATAATCGTGAGAACAGCTCTGCGGAAATTAGAGCCGTTATAAGGGCAACAAATATTCCTCCTGTACCTGTCGTTAATCCTGTTAAACCACCTTCCCCAAACGTTCCAAACGTCATATAACTGGCAAGACCGATAACCCCTCCGGATAGTGCATCCTTGTCATAGCTTTTTGTCAAATGGTAGGCAACAGAGAAGGCTAATAATAGTGAGATGATTCCAAATGTTGCGCCCCAGACATTGCCTCCAAACTGTGTCCATGTCTCATGTTTCCAAATGGCATCGAGTGCATTTTGATAAAATTTGATAGGCAAATTGTTAATAAGTACAGCCAGTGATCCTACAATCGTCAAAGGCATGATCGTAATAAATCCATCACGAATGGCAACTAAATGACGCTGATTCCCAACCTTAGCAGCAACCGGTACAAATTTTTCTTCTAAAAAACGGAACATTCTCATACACTCCCTTTGCTTTTTATTGTGACATCAAAATTTGATGTTACTCCCCTTTGATTCGTTCATATAATTCAATCATTTCCTGTGCTAAATCCCGAAATGTAATAGCGTTCATTAAATGATCCTGCGCATGAATTAATAACATCGATACTTCGACTTTTTCTCCCCTTGCCTCTTGTGATAATAAACCTGTTTGAGAATGGTGCGCCTCAATCAATGCCTCATTCGCTAATTTAATCTTTTCCTTTGCTTCGTCTATCTGTCCCTTTTTTGCCAGTTGTAGAGCTTCCATGCATTCACTTTTTGTATGACCACTATGAACAATAAGCCCCATAATGGATTCCATTAATGCTTTTTCTTCCATCCCCTTCGAGTCTCCTTTAACCTATTAATTGTAATGCTTGCTGCAAGACTTTTTCTCCATTCATCATGCCGTAATCTGCCATATTAATGACATCGATTGGGAAATCCATGCCCTTGAATTTTGTTTCATACGAGCCCTTTAAATAGCGTACTTGAGGACCTAATAACAGCACATCAGCTTTTTTAGTCGCCAGTACTTTTTCAACTTCCCCTTCTGCAATTGCATAAATATCTGCCTCAATATTTTGCTCTTGTGCAGCTTTTTGCATCTTTGATACTAATAAACTAGTACTCATACCGGCTACACACACTAACATAATATTTTTCATTCGTAACACTCCTTTTTTCATTTTCCAATCGTGTAATCGCTTACTTAATTTGAGAATAGCACCTATTGGTATATACCACAATATGTTTTTTACAGTAATTTTCTACTTTTAGAACTATTTACAAAATTGGGCTATTGTTCTTGTATAGAAAAATAAACGATTCTACTTATCTGGTATAGTCCACAAAAGAATTCAAAAAAATTTTAATATTCCTGACTATTCATTCCTTAAAAATATTCATAAAATGCTGGTTTTTCGGTAGATAATGCCCACTGCCAATGCTGAATAATCTTCTTATCTATAGGTTGATTTGCATACATAACAGCTTCTTTTACTGACAGATAGCCCACCATCATTGCTGAAAAAAGATTAATTGGTAATGTTAACATATGCATGTCAATGATCGAATTTGTCTTAATTATTGAGACATGACCACTTTTATTTATTTCATAGATTTGTTCATTCCACTGACAAAACTTATCTTCAATACGGACATACAACGTTTCATGAATATCCTTCCAAGGATATTGCTGCATAAATGCATAAACATCGACTACTCTGACCATTACATCCTGTTTAACTTCCTTTTTAAATTGTGGCTCTTCGAAATAAAAGCCAAATGGCATATGGTTGGAAGTAACCCCTTTAATACTACTAACACTCGCTGCATGAGATGTTATGTAACGCCACATTGCTTGCTCTGCTGAATAATTTGCTACAATAAAATCCTGAATTTCAAACGTATTATGCTGAATCGTATATCGGATATATCCCTCTACATAATCCTCGTTTAAATAGGCAGCAAAATGACTATCTGGGCTCCTTCTTTCAATTCTTTTCCACCATGCATCATCTCGGATCATACCACCATTTTGAGAGATAGCCATTGCCTGTTGAAAATCCTTGATCCTCTCGAAAAGCTCGGAGTCTGGCCATTCAAAGCTCATCCGTTTAATGACATCTAATTGCCTTCCCAATGAAGGAAACATTGATTGTGGTATTGTGTAATATAACTTCTCGAAGAACAGCTCCCATCCGAAATGACGGTAGAAGGATACAGAGAAAGGGGCTAATACAGAAATGGTCTGCCCATTCTCACGCATATTTCGTAGGGCTTCTATCATCAGTCTTTTTATAATTCCCTGCTGACGATACTCCGGATATGTAGCGACAAACCCTATGCCCCCCATTTTGTAGCTGATACCGTGCACGGTCATATTAAGTGGTAGGATTAATAGCTGCCCCACCACCTTTTTGGCATCATAGGCACCTAGTGTTGTACTATGCTCGATCCAATAATGAAAATCCTCTCTACGTGGCCCTATATATTTATTTGGAAAACAATAATCCCGTAATTGATGAATCTGCTCATAATCATTCGGTGAAATGATACGAATGTCCAAAAAACCACCCCTTTAAAAACTGAATATTCTTATAATTCAATAGCTACAATCTGTTAAATGAGATTCATCTGCAGTGGCTTGAAAAGAAACCACTGCTTGCTTGAATCCTTAAAGCTCTTCTCCTATTTCCTTCGACACCATAATGTCTGTTATTGTTTGAAATAATTTTTCAACGTCTGAACCATCTGCTGAAATTTCCACTACACTTCCTGGTTTAACCCCAAGTGACATGACGCCCATAATAGACTTTAAATTTACTGCCTTCTCTTGAAAAGTTAAGGTAATGTCACTTTCGAATGGTGTAACCGCAGTGACAAGTAATGCAGCGGGCCTTGCATGTATTCCTTCTGGTGTCGTAATTTTATACATTTTCTTCATTCACAACGCCTCCATTTTCATGTGAAATCTATCCGATCTTGATAATTGGCAATCATTATCTCATTATGTGACCAATCGGAGTCTACATTATTGCTAACAAAAATGGGCAGCTCGGTTGAAGTCTTTGCAATTTCTTCAATAACTTCGCTGAATAAAGCATTCAATAGCAGCGAACCGATAACTGTCGATGCAGGTGCATATTGCATGTTTTGTGCATGTAGAACACCATCGCCAATAGGTATATGAGTATTAATAACGTGATCTACCACTTCTTCCAGTCGTAGCCCACTGTGATGACGTGTAGCCTGCTCTCTATATTCAAGTGATTGGAGAGAGAGGACTAATACGTTAGCATTTTTGGCTAATAGAGCAGCATCAATCGGTGCTGAATTTCTTCCAGAAGTTGAAATCACAATGCAAATATCATTTTCACGAAAGTCAAATTGCTTTTTATGTTGTTCAATAATTGCTGGGTCCTTTTCATTAATTGAAGAGGCTATGGCACCTGCATGTAATGCTAGAGGCTCAATAAAAATCGGACGAACAGGTACTAAACCTCCCGCACGGTAAAAGGCCTCCTGTGCTAATAGCTGTGAATGACCACAACCAAATAATTGGATAATCCCACCTTTTTGAAGGCGTTGCACAATAATTTGTGCTGCTTCTTTTATACAAGCAGACTCCTTCTCCTTCACAACGTGGATCAGCTTTTCAATTTCAGTAAAATATGCATCCATATAATCACCTTTTAATTTCACTTATAAATTTGTAGCGATCAGCACGATACGTACTACGTACAAGCTCAAACGGTCGACCGTCAGATAAATAACTCGTACGTTTAATAATTAAAACAGGTGCTGTTTGATTAATCTGCAAAAACTTACCATCCTCTTTAGACACAATAGCTGCTTCCATTTGTTGAACGGCATTACCAATTTTTTGATGGAACTTCGCCTCAATTAATGCATAGAGAGAGCCCATTATTTGCTTCTCATCTAACTCCGGATATACTTTCACAGGTATATATGTTTTTTCAATCGCCATTGGTTGTGAATCGGCATTTCTTATTCGTACGACATAAAATACTTCTTCTCCTGGCTCCATCATTAAATCCCTTGCGATATCCACTGGTGGTATGATTTTTTCAAATCGTAACACTTTACTACTTGGTTCCATCCCTCTTGCTCGCATATCCTCAGTAAAACTTGTTAAGCCTTTTAACGGCTGCTCCAATTTTGGATTGGCAACATAGGTACCTCTTCCTTTTTCACGATATAACAAACCGCTATTCACTAGATTAGTAATGGACTGACGAACAGTCATTCTACTAACATCAAATTGTGCAGAAAGCTCTCGTTCTGAAGGTATTGTCTCACCAATTTTGTACTCTTCTAAATAAATTCGTTGTTTAATAATCTCTTCTATTTGTATATAGATAGGTATATGAGAATTTTTCTCTAACAATTCTTGCACCATCCTTATCGCCTCATTTATGATTTCTCAAATACAACTTTACCTCGACAAATAGTTTTTTGCACATTTAATTTTCGATCAAGCAATACAAAATCTGCATCAAAACCTTCTTTAATTCGTCCTTTTTTGGACAACCCTAACTGCTCAGCAGCATTCGTAGAGGACATGGCAACTATTTCTTGAAGTGAACAATTTGTAACAGCCTTCATATTTTTTACTGCCTGCTCCATCGTTAAAATACTCCCAGCTAATGCTCCGTTTGCTAAATGAGCACCTTTTTCGCTCACGAACACGGTTTGCCCGCCTAAATCATATTCGCCATATATTAACCCTTTCGCACGCATTGCATCTGTAATAAGTATAATGCCCTTTGCACCCTTCATACGATATGCTAACATCACTGATTGAGGATGACTATGCACAAAATCGACAATAAGTTCAACCTTAATTTTGTCGTCTAGTAATGCTCCTCCCACAACACCAGGGTCACGATGGTGAAAGGGTCGCATTTGATTATATAAATGAGTGACCTGATTTACACCCAAAGCTACTGCCTTTTGGACTTCCTCTATTGAAGCATCAGAGTGACCAATTGATGGAATGACATGAAAGTTCATTAGTGCTTCAAGAAATGTAAAGCCGCCCTCTAGTTCTGGTGCCATCGTGATTTGTCTTATTTGATAGTTACTAATGTTTTGCCAATGAGCAAATTGCTCAATCGTAGGACTAATCATGTAAGCTACTGGCTGAGCACCAGCACGTATTTTCGAAACAAATGGACCCTCCACATGTATGCCCAATAAATTGGCTTCCCCTACATTACGATGGAATTTTGCTACATTCATTAAAGCGCTTTCAATTTTACCAATGGATTGTGTCATCGTTGTGGCAAGAAAACTTGTAACACCTTCTTGCACTAAAGAACGAGCTATGGCATGTAAGGACTGTTGAGTAGCATCCATCGTATCATGACCAGCTGAACCATGAATATGCATATCAATAAAACCTGGGAGCAGAAGCCAATCCTTAGCTGTACCATCTATATATTGAGCGGCTTCCATTTTAAAGTTGCGGCCAATTTGGGCAATTTCACCATCCTGAATATAGATATCACCCTCAAATGGTCTTCCCTCAGGATTAATCATTGTGACATGGGAGATTAATAGCGTATCCTTCAAAATTTCACCTCCAGCTAAATATTAAAAGCTCTGAGAAATTTTCAACATCCTCTTCAAGGTATAGTTGTCTATACCAATTATATGCCGATTTACCAAAAATATAAAGCTGTTTTTTCTATTTTCTAAATTTTTCATACATTATATTTAATTCTTTGAAATCATTCTGAAAAAAACTAATACGCCTGCATGGTAGGTATATATTCATTTTCACATAAAAAAGGAGCTTTTTTATCAGCCCCTTTTCAACCCTATGTATAGGACGAATCCCAATTGTGCCGTAATGCCAAGAAACATTCGTTTTGAACCCGCAATTTGCAGGGGGGTGCCCGCTTTGCAGCTTTAAACGTCCCGCTCCGCTAGGGGCATGTTTGCGACTACAAAATGAAGGCTCCCGATTCGTTAGTGTTCGGTCAAAACTTTGAAGTAGAATTAGCAGTTAGACAAACACATCAGGATTCGTATTACAGTTATCATAGCATTAATTTTCTGATAATTCAAACGATTATATCTAATAATCTATGATTTCTTGAAAAACGCAAAAAATACCTAGATTCCCAACATTTTTTGCTAGGAAATCCAGGTATTTCGTATTATTAATTATTTTCTAAATGGTTTAATCGCCAAACTCAACTCGCTTAGTTGCTCAGGAGATACTTCGCTTGGTGCCTCTGTCATTAAGCAGCTTGCACTTGCTGTTTTTGGGAATGCAATTGTATCACGTAAATTGTGACGGCCTGCTAAAAGCATCACAAAGCGATCAAGACCAAATGCAAGTCCAGCATGTGGTGGCACGCCATATTCAAATGCTTCTAATAAGAAACCAAATTGAGCTTGAGCTTCTTCTTCTGAGAAACCAAGTAATTCAAACATTTTTTCTTGTAGGTCACGTTCGTAAATACGTAGTGAACCACCACCAAGCTCATAGCCGTTTAATACGATATCATATGCCTGTGCACGAACAGCTGATGGATCTGTATCCATTAACGGAATATCCTCGTCAAACGGACGTGTAAATGGATGGTGAGCCGCATAATAACGACCGTCCTCCTCAGAGTATTCAAATAATGGCCAGTCTGTAATCCATAGGAATGCAAATTGTGATTCATCGATTAAATCTAAGTCTTGACCTAATTTCGTACGAAGTGCCCCTAAAGAAGCTGCTACAACAGATGCTTTATCCGCAACGAATACTAGAATATCGCCAACTTCCGCACCCATTCGTTCGATTAATGCTGCCGCTAACGCCTCATCGAAGAATTTTGCGATTGGACCATTTAAGCCTTCCTCTGTTACCTTTAACCAAGCAAGACCTTTTGCGCCGTAAATACCTACGAACTTAGTTAGTTCATCCATATCTTTACGGGAATATTTGTCAGCTGCACCTTTAATATTGATACTTTTTACTTGTTTTCCTTGTGCCACTGTATCAGCAAACACCTTGAAACCACAGCCTTCAAAAACATCATTTAAAGCCACTAATTCTAATCCAAAACGTACATCTGGTTTATCAGAACCATAGCGATCCATGGCTTCTTGGTACTTCATGCGTTGGAATGGTGCAGGGATATCAATCCCTTTCACTTCTTTCATCACTGCTTGGATTAATCGCTCGTTCATTTCTAAAACTTCCTCTTGTGTTAAGAAGCTTGTTTCAATGTCCACCTGTGTAAACTCAGGTTGACGGTCAGCACGTAAGTCCTCATCTCGGAAGCAACGTGCAATTTGGAAATACTTCTCAAAGCCAGCAACCATTAATAATTGTTTAAATAGCTGTGGAGATTGCGGTAACGCATAAAATTCGCCTTCATGGACACGGGATGGCACTAAATAGTCACGAGCACCCTCTGGCGTTGATTTTGTTAAAATTGGAGTTTCGACCTCTAGGAAACCTTCGTTTTGCAAGAAGTTACGGATTGTACGTGTAACATCAGAACGCATTTTGAAAGTATCAAACATAACTGGACGACGAAGGTCAAGATAACGGTATTTTAAACGTAAATCTTCTGATACGTCTGTACGATCTTCAATTTGGAATGGTGTAGTTTTTGCTGTATTAATGACGACTAATCGCGTGGCTTCCACTTCGATTTTACCATTTGGGACATTCGGGTTGATTTGGTCCTCTGTACGTAGGATAACTGTCCCTTCTATTTCAATTACATACTCACTACGCACTTTATCCGCTAATGCATGCGCTTCTGCAACGTCTGGACTAAAGACAACTTGTGTAATACCTGTACGGTCACGTAAATCAATGAAAATTAATCCACCAAGGTCACGACGACGCTGTACCCATCCTTTTAATACGACTTTTTCGCCTTGTAACGTTTCTGAAAGCTCGTTACTAGCATGTGTTCTAGTAGCCATTGTTAAATTCCTCCAAAATAAATTCGATTATGTAGCATTCAACGAGAAATGCCATCTTTGTTTAGGATTGTTGTGATAAATAATTGACTAACTCTGAAAATGCAACCTTGTGCTGCTCACCAGATTCCATATGTTTCACAGCAGCCGCTTGCTCTTCAAGCTCTGTTTCACCAAGGACAATTGTATACTTTGCCCCTAGACGGTCAGCTGATTTCATTTGGGCTTTCATTTTACGATCTAAATAATCCATCTCTGTTGCAAGGCCCTTTGCACGGAAAGTACTAGTTAACTCTACCGCCTTTTGCTTTGCATCCTCACCCATGGCAATAATATAAACGTCTAATCCAGAAGCCGTATCTAATTCAACACCTTCTGCTTCAAGTGCTAATAACAAACGTTCAATACTTAAAGCGAAACCAATACCAGGTACATCTGGACCGCCTATTTCTTGTACCAGACCATTGTATCGTCCACCACCACAAAGTGTTGTAATAGCTCCAAAGCCAGATGCCGTTGACATAATTTCGAATGTCGTATGGTTGTAATAATCCAGTCCTCTTACAAGATTTGGATCAACCACATACGTAATGCCGAGAGTATCTAAATATGATTTCACTTGAGCAAAATAAGCAGCCGATTCCTCTGTAAGGAACTCTGTTAATGCAGGAGCTGTTTTCATTAATGGGTGCTCACGATCCACCTTACAATCTAAAATTCGCAATGGGTTTTTTTGTAAACGATTTTGGCAATCTGAGCAAAACTCATGAATATGTGGCTCAAAATGCTGTAATAAAGCTGTACGGTGCGTATCACGTGTTTCTTTATCACCCAGTGAATTGATCACTAATTTTAAATCCTTTAAGCCAGCTGATTCATAGACATCCATTGCAAGAGCAATGACTTCTGCATCAATTGCAGGATCTGCTGAACCAATTGCCTCTACACCAAATTGAACAAATTGGCGATAGCGACCAGCTTGTTGACGCTCATAGCGGAACATAGGTCCTAAATATGACAGCTTAACAGGTTGATCGGGAGCACCAAACATTTTATGTTCAACATATGCACGTACAACACCAGCTGTATTTTCAGGACGTAGTGTTAATGAACGACCTCCACGATCCTCAAATGTATACATTTCTTTTTGGACAACATCCGTTGTTTCCCCTACACCACGTGCAAATAAATCAGTCTGCTCGAAAATCGGTGTACGTATTTCGTTGTAGCGATAAACACGACAAATATCACGAATAATTGCTTCAACCTTCTGCCACTTTTCAGATTGGCCTGGCAAAATATCTTGTGTCCCTCTTGGCACTTTAAAACTCATGTAATTCCCTCCTATATTGATTGCCTATGATTTAGCCATTTTCTCGCCAAGTTTAGACGAGATTACGCCACATTTAAGACATTTTTATCGAGACTAAGCTGGTTTACCTCATGCAGAGCGAGTAGCGGACATTCTCATACTGAGCACAAACCGGTTCATAAAAAGCATTCCATGTTTTTGGACAACACAAAAAGCTCCCGTCACCTTGCCTATGCAAGGGACGAGAGCTGTATAAGCTTCCGCGGTTCCACCCTAGTTGACACAAAATTTTACATGTGTCCTCCTCGTAATCGGATAACGGCCGATTCCGTTTTTTCCTACTAGGCACTGCCTTTCAGAAAAAAGCCTCTCAAGTGTTATTCACGTCATACATTTTTGTAGGAAAGATTGCAGCCTAAGTCTTTCCCTCTCTGTTCCAATAGAGGTACACGCTACTTGCTTGGTCATAAGCGATTAATCATTTTTCGATTACCCTTTATGTTAGTCACTAGCTAACCTAATGTCAACTATTTTTGTATTTTTCATCAGACAGTAACGAAAATATTAAATTCCATTACCTTTTTACCACGAATTATTATACAAAAGCATGGTAAAATAGCACAAGGAATAGGAGGAATCTGATGAGGACAAAAATTTTACATAGTATTATCATCTTCGTACTAATAGTAACAATTGCGATTCCAAATAAGAACTTTATTCAAAATGCTTCCGCTGATACTAGTGATTTAAAAGTAGCAGGTACGATTCTTCATTTACGTGAGGGTCCTGGATTGTCTTATCCAATTATTACAACTTTAGAAGAAGGTGATCCTTTAACTTCAATTGATCGTGAAGGTGATTGGATACAAGTAAAAGCAGGTAGCTATGAAGGCTGGGTAGCATCCTGGCTAACTGCCTCTACAAGCACTCAAAAAACCATTGATAAAACTGTTATTTCACAGGTTGACCGTTTAAATATTCGCACTGATCCAGATATTTCTTCAGCTGTTCTTGGACAGCTTTCTACGGGTAACCAAGCTAACCTTATAGAGGAAAATAATGAATGGGCAAAAATTGATTGGAATGGACAATCCGGTTGGGTCTCTAAGGATTATGTGACGATTAACGAGAGTCCTAAAAAAGAAACCAAGCCAAAAGAGGATTCTGTAGAGGTTTCTACAACAACTACTCCTGTTAATAAAGATACAACCTTTACTATTTTGGTGGATGCACTGAATGTTCGTAAAAAACCTGACTTGAATGCCAAAAAAATTGGCACAGTTACTAAAGGACAGGCTTATAAAGTCCTTGCGCATGAGCACAATTGGGTACAAATTCAGTACAATGATAAAAAAGCTGGATGGGTCTATAGTTTTTACGGTACTTTTTCAAATAAAGTAAAGAGTACATCTAAATCGTCCTCTTCAAAAGATTTAGAATCCGTTACCATTATTTATAATGGGACAAACTTGCGAACTGATGCGTCAACTGCAGCTGAAGTTATCGAACGAGTAGATGCTGGTAAAACCTATCCAATCGTCGGCGTAAAAAATGATTTTTACGAAATTCAATTAGACAAAGAAACAGCGTTTGTTGCGAATTGGGTTGTCACAACGAGCTCCAATAAAACTTCCATCCCACAAAAGGATCCACAAGAACCTCGTAAAAAAGGAACATTAAATGGATTAACCATTGTTGTAGATGCTGGACATGGGGGCAATGACCATGGGACAACAGGTCAACGAGGAACAGAAGAAAAAGGAATTACTTTGAAAACAGCCACTCTCCTTGCTTCTAAGCTAAGTGCAGCAGGTGCCAATGTTGTTATGACAAGAGAGTCGGACGAATATGTGGCATTACGAAAGCGAGTCTCGATTGCCCATCAGTATGAGGCAGACGCCTTTATTAGTCTTCATTATGATGCAACAGATGATAGTTCTATTAACGGCTTCACGTCTTATTATATGAATAGTAATCAAAAAGGGCTTGCAGAGGCAATACACGATGGACTTTCGAGTAAAATTGATTTGAGAGATCGTGGAACCCAACAAGGCAACTACTTAGTGCTACGTGAAAATCGACAAAAGGCCGTGCTTATTGAATTAGGTTACTTAAGTAATGCTAGTGAAGAGCGTTCCATCACCACGGCTAAATTCCGTGAGCAGGCTACTCTTGGAATATATCAAGGCATCTTAAATTACTTTAATGCGAATGAAGAATAATACAAAAAGCTGTGGAATGATCTTTTCCACAGCTTTTTTCATATTTTAAGAAATACCTAATGCTACTGCAGCTATTAATGCTAAACATGCAATTATTGCCCAGCCAAGTATCATCTTCCAAATGAATTTAATCCACTTTTCATATGGAATACCTGCTACAGCTAAATAGGCCATTAACGCAGATGAAGTAGGAATAATTGAGTTTGTTAATGAATCTCCATACTGGAAAGCTAAGACTGCAACTTGTCGTTCTAATCCTAATAAATCAGTAATCGGAATCATGATTGGCATAGTGGCTGCCGCCTGTCCACTACCAGATGATATAAATAAATTCAAAAGGGCCTGAATAAACAACATACCGATTGCACTAATAGCATGCGGTAAATGCCCGATTGTCTCTGATGCTGCATAAACAATCGTATCAATGATTTTCCCTTGCTCTAAAACGACTGTAATAGCACGTGCAAAGCCTACAATAAGAGCACCAAACGTTACTGCCTTTGCCCCATCAATAAAGGAGTCGAAAATAGTGCCAGGCTTTAAACCGCCAATTAGTCCTGCAATTAAGCCCATAATTAAAAATGAAGCCGTTAATTGTGTTAAAAACCAATCCCAATTAAACACACCATAAATATTAAATCCAATGCCACATGCCATGACAATAAATACTAGCTTATGTTTCCCTGTTAATGAAGGAATGTCGATTTTAGACACATTAGACTTTGCCTGTTGTTCAATCTCATAAATCACACTTGCTTGAGGATTCTTTTTTACCTTAAAAGCATAGCGAGATACATAGAAAATAGCAAAACTTAATACAAAAATATAGACAACTGCACGGAAACCAATCCCCGAGAATAAAGGAACATCTGCTAATGACTGCGCAACACCAACCGTAAAGGGATTAAGCATTCCACCAAAAAATCCACTGGCTGCTCCTAGTGTAATCATGGCAGTTCCTGTTACCGCATCAAAGCCCATAGCACGAGCAATTGCTACGCCAATCGGTACGAAAATAATCGTTTCTTCTGCCATCCCCATTGTAAAACCACCAACAGAGAATAGAATCATAGATAATGGAATTAATAGCTTCTCTCTACCCTCTAATGCTTTTACACCTTTATAAACACCAGCCTCGATAGCACCTGTCGAACGAATAATACCAAATACACCACTAACTAAGAAAATATAGAAGATAATTTGGGCACCTTTTTCAAGTCCCATCGGTATAGCTGTAAACATTTCAAAAATAGAGACTGGATTACTGTCAATATGATGATAGCTCCCATCCACCACAAGCATACGTCCTTCTGGATCTTCTACTCGGTCAAACTCACCTGCTGGAATAATATAGCTTGCAATACCTGCTAGAAAAATAATAGCAAAAATAATCGTATATGTATGAGGTACTTTCAGCCAACTCTTCTTTTTTACACGCTGTTCATTTTCCAAAATATCACCAACCTATTGATAGACTTTGACATTAGCAAACTCTGTCAAAAATCCCCCCTCACCTATTTGTCGCTATATGTCGTTAATTGAAAATAAATATACATTAGTTCAAATTTATTGTAAAGTGTTAATTTTCTATTATTTCAGATTTCCCATTTTGTCGTTGCCTTATAGAGCTTTCTTGGACGCCCTTTATGATAAGGGTGCTCCTCCCCTGCAAATGTAAAATAGTTCTGTTCCATTAAACGATTAATTATCCGTTCAGCAGATCTACGTGACAGATTCATATAGTCTGCTAATTCAGCAGCGGAAAATGGGCGATTATTTGTTACCAACATGAATTGCTTCATAACATTAATATTTTTAGCACTCATTTTCACTTTTTCTGCAATCTCTAAAATATTTTTATTATTAGTACTTAAGGCTACGTTATTATTATTTTCAAATAATGGTCCATGTAATCGATTATGTTCATCCACCAAGCACATTACTGTAGAGGTCTCGCTATATTTGGTTGTAAAAAACAAAGCCTGGGATGAATGCGCTTCTGCCTCATGCAGCGAATAACCATAGCCCACTCCCACTCTGAAAAAAGTGGCAAATTGCTCTTCAAGCTGTTCCTTTAGGGAGCATAAATACGAAGGTTCAAGTTTTTCAATTACCCCTCTAGTTGAAATAATTAAATAAGGCTCGTGCTGTGCTGGCATGACCTTTGCCTGTAACCGATCGCTTAATGTTTCTAAAGTACTTAGAAATACAGGATGCAGGTGAGATAAATTTTCTTGGCTATAAATAGAGACAACAGCAATTTGCGAGGACGCCAATAATTGATGATGATACGCGTCTAGGGCTCTTGTAATGGCTGCTGTAAACGTTTGTTTACTTTCAACCATATACTTCGCAGGTATTCCTAATTGCTGTAGCTCTATAAAAACAGCGTGAAGGCTAGTAAGAGCTAATCTAGTTTTTCCATCTTCATATAACTCCTTATGATAATGGACATAATCAGCCATACTCAAATCTGCTATTTTTTCCGGTTTTTCATGGACCCATGCATAATCTTTTACATACACACCTGTAGATGCAATACCTGCCTGCTTCATCACTTGATAAAAGCTATCCTTTTTAGGCAAATCTATCGACAATTCGCTCAGTTCTATTCGTTCATGATGGTGTAGAGATAATAACGAAAGGGCTAATGACAATTCATCAAAAGGGAGATATGTCGCCTGTATAGAATACGCCTTTATTTTTTCATAGCAGTAGTAATAGGGAATAGAGCCAGCAAATAATACCATATCCGATTGCGATGCCGCTGTGTCCATCAAGTCCACACACTGTTCAGGGTGCGTGTATGGAAAATGAATAAATTGTACTTGAGGAAACGCTGTAAAATGCTCCTTTATATTATTCCAAAAAAACAAAGAACCTAAAATTGCTATTGTTTGCATAATTTTCAACCTCTCTAATAAATCAAATTTTCTAATAATTAAACTCATTCATTATAACGTAAATAAATAAAAAAGAACCTTCCATCAACGAAGGTTCACACATACTCATTTTTTTGTTGTTTCCAATGTAACCCATACAATTTCCTCCAACTGTATGAAGAAAGGTGTACGACTAATCTCTAAAATAATATGGTCAGGTAATATGGATAATAAAATACCTGTTTGAATATTTTTTTCTGTTTGCACTACAATAGCCTGACCAATCATCATTTTAAGAGTTTCGTATAAATATGGATTGGATATACTTCCTGTCTGCGCCATGTATTTGACACTCCCTCCTATAAAACTAACCATACTCTTTAGTATATGAAGGAATTATAGGAAATGTACCATTATTTTGACTCTAGAAGTATTGTCACTGGACCATCATTAATGAGAGCAACATCCATCATTGCACCAAAAATGCCTGTCTCCACATGTAAACCGTGTTCACGTAATGCTTGGTTAAAAGCTTCCCACAGCGGTTCTGCTACTTCTGGTCTTGCAGCACTTGTGAAACTTGGACGATTTCCCTTTTTTGCATCCCCATATAACGTAAATTGCGAGACGGATAAAATAGCGCCACCCTGCTCTAAAATAGAATGATTCATTTTTCCATCAGCATCTTCCCAAAGGCGTAAATTGGCTACTTTTTTTGCTAAGTAAGCGACATCTTCCTGAGTATCTTCATGTGTAATACCAACTAGAAGAACGTAGCCACTATCAATGGCTCCTGTGACAGTTCCGTCAACTGTAACAGAAGCTGCTTTACTACGCTGTAATACTACCTTCATTTCAATAACCCCAATTCTAACTGTTGCTTAATTGATAACTCGTTGTACCGAATAAATATCAGGTGTTTGTTTAATTCGCTCTACTACCTTATGCAAATGCGAAATATTTGAAATAGAGATTGTTAAATGAATCGTGGCCATTTTATCACGATCAGCCCGGCCACTTACCGCTAAAATATTAGTTTTAGTTTCACTAACAATTTGCATAATCTCATTTAGAATACCAGGTCGATCAAAAGCAGAAACCTCAATATCTACTGGGTATTCCTTTTTCTCAGGGATAACACCATGCTCCCACTCGACCTCTATTAAACGCTCCTGCTCATCCTCAATTTGAATATTAGGACAGTCGGCACGATGCACTGATACGCCACGACCTTTTGTAATAAAGCCAACAATATCATCTCCTGGAACAGGCGTACAGCAGCGTGAAAGTCGAATGAGCATATTATCAATACCCTTAACAATGACACCTGATTCCGTACGTTTTTGGGGAATCGGATTTTTCATTTTTTGTTCGATTTTTTCTAAGGCTTCTTCCTGTTCACGCTCTTTTCGGCGTTTTTCAGCTAAACGATTAACAACCTGTTGTGCCGTTATGCCGCTTACACCAACAGCAGCATATAAGTCCTCTTCATTTGTATAATTAAACTTATCACATACTCGTTTGAGATTTTCTGCAGACATTGTTTCCTTTAAATCGAAATCCTGCGAACGGATTTCTTTTTCAATCATCTCTTTACCTTTGACAATGTTCTCCTCACGCAAGTGTCGTTTAAAAAATTGCTTAATTTTATTTTTTGCCTGTGAGGATTGTGCTATCTTCAGCCAATCTCTGCTTGGCCCAAAGGATTGTTTAGATGTAAGTATTTCAATGATGTCTCCCGTTTTCAGCGGTGTATCAAGCGGTACCATTTTGCCATTAATTTTTGCTCCTATTGTACGATTCCCAACCTCAGAATGGACACGATAGGCGAAATCGATTGGCACTGAACCAGCAGGTAATTCAATGACGTCACCTTCAGGTGTAAAGACATAAACCATATCAGAAAACAGATCAAATTTTAAGGATTCCATGAACTCTTCAGCGTTGGAAGACTCATTTTGAAATTCTAATATTTCACGGAACCATGTTAATTTTTGATCAACATTTTGTTTTTGATGGTCAGCCTTTTTCCCCTCTTTATACGCCCAGTGTGCCGCAATCCCGTACTCAGCAATCTTATGCATTTCCTTCGTACGAATCTGTACCTCTAACGGATCCCCATATGGACCAATAACGGTTGTGTGTAATGATTGATATAGGTTTTGTTTTGGCATAGCAATATAATCTTTAAAACGACCTGGCATTGGCTTCCACAGCGTATGCACAATCCCTAATACGGCATAGCAATCTTTAATACTATCGACCAATACACGAATGGCTAATAAATCATAAATTTCATTAAATTGTTTTTTTTGTAGCACCATTTTTCGATAAATACTGTAAATATGCTTTGGACGTCCATATACATCTGCATCAATTTCAACTTCATTCAGCTGTGATTTCATCTCAGCCATGACATTGTCCAAATATGCTTCACGCTCATCTCGCTTTTTCTTCATCAAACTGACAATACGATAATATTGCTGTGGGTTTAAATAGCGAAGAGCTGTATCTTCAAGCTCCCACTTAACAGTCGATATTCCAAGACGATGTGCAAGCGGTGCAAAAATTTCTAATGTTTCTTTCGAAATACGTCTTTGCTTTTCGGCAGGCAAATGCTTTAGCGTACGCATATTGTGAAGACGGTCTGCTAGCTTTATTAAAATGACACGGATGTCCTGCGCCATGGCTACAAACATTTTTCGATGATTTTCTGCTTGCTGCGCTTCTTTTGATAAATATTTAATTTTCCCTAATTTTGTAACTCCGTCCACAAGTACCGCTACTTCTTCGCCAAATTCCCGTACCAAATCATCCCGCGTAAAATCTGTATCTTCGACAACATCATGTAAAAAACCTGCCGCTACAGTTTCTGGGTCCATTTGTAATTCAGCTAGAATACCCGCTACTTGTACTGGGTGAATAATATACGGTTCACCAGAGCTACGGAATTGCTCAATATGGGCATCCCTTGCTAATTCATATGCTTTTTTCACGAATGCGACATTTTCATCATTCATGTAGGATTTGACTAACTCAAAAACGTCCTCAGGAGTCAAAATTTGCTCTTTCGCCATAACATGTCCACCTTGCTCGTCAAATTTTTCAGATTAGATATAAACTTAATTGTATAAAATTTTGTAGCCCATTGTAAAGAGACTGTGTCATTTAGTTTAGTTAATCTCGTGAACAGTATTAAAAATGGAAAATATATTCTCCTTTTTAATGAAAAAGACCCTTTGCGACATGATGTCACAAAGAGTCTTTGTTTCGACAAGGGAATTAGTGTAATTGATTGAAAGCTACAGCAATTTTTGCGCCCACTACTGCATTGTTTTTCACTAATGCAATATTCGCATCAAGGCTTTTACCTTCTGTTAATTCTTTTACTTTACCTAGTAGGAATGGTGTCACGTTTTTACCTTGAATACCATTCTCTTCAGCTTCAACTAAAGCTTTTTCAATTATATTCGTAATAAATCCATGCTCTAAAGCTTCTGCTTCAGGGATTGGGTTAGCAATAACTGCTCCTCCTTTTAAACCTAATTGCCATTTTGCACTTAGCATTTCGGCAATTTCTTCTGGTGTATCAAGCTGGAAGTTTACATCAAAACCACTTTGACGTGTGTAGAATGCTGGTAATTCATCTGTACCATAGCCAACTACAGGTACACCTTTTGTTTCGAGGTATTCTAATGTAAGGCCGATATCTAAAATAGATTTTGCACCAGCACAAATGACAGCAACATTTGTTTGAGCTAATTCTTCTAAGTCAGCAGAGACATCCATTGTCGTTTCAGCCCCACGGTGAACACCGCCAATACCACCTGTGACAAAGATCTCAATGCCTGCTAGCTCTGCACAGATCATTGTAGCTGCAACTGTTGTCGCTCCAAGTTTTTTTGTCGCAAGTAGGTAGCCAAGGTCACGACGTGAAGCTTTAGCAACACCTTGTGCGTTCCCAAACATTTCAAGCTCTTCATCTGATAAACCAATTTTAATTTTCCCATCAATTAACGCAATTGTTGCAGGTACGGCACCATTATCACGAATAATTTGCTCAACTTCACGGGCAGTTTGTACGTTTTGTGGGTATGGCATACCGTGTGAAATAATTGTTGATTCTAAAGCTACGATTGGTAAACCCTTTGCTTGTCCTGCTTTTACTTCTTCTGATAATACGATGAATTCTTTCATATTATAATTCCTCCATTTCACTTTTTAACAAATCTACAGATAATTCAGGTCTCACTGTATACGGAGATGCTAAGGTATTTTTTGCATTAGTTAACCCTGCATCAAGACATGTCGCAAAATCTTGTCCAGTCAGCCAGCCATGAATAACTGCACTGACAAAGGCATCACCCGCGCCTGTCACATCTTCAATCTTTTCAATTACTTTGGCAGCAAAATGACTAGGCGCAATTGTTGTCGAAGCAGCATATACGCCCTTACTGCCAGCCGTGATAATTACATGCTCAGCACCTAATTGTAGAAGCTGTTGTAATGCTTTTTCATAATGACTCACGTTTTCAATTGTATGTCCTACAATTGTTTCTGCTTCATCCGTGTTACAGATAAACCATGTTACGCCTTGTAATGTTTCAGGTAGTCGATTCATTTTAGGCGAGGATACTGGCACAATGACCAGTGGTATTTCGCGAGCAATAGCTACTTGCTGGATATAAGCCACTGTTTCTTTCGGACAATTTAAGTCCAAAATAAAGCAGCCAGCGTTCACAAGCATCGTTTCATGCTTTTTTAACAAGTTAGGCAATAATAAGTCATATACTTCCATATTGGCTACAGCTAGTGCTAGCTCGCCTTGCTCATCCATAATGGCCGTATAGGAACCCGTTGAAGCTTCTGGTATCTGCTCCACATAACGTAGATTCATAAAGGATTCTGAAGCATCTTGGATCACTTGCCAATCCGCATCCTTACCAGCTGTTGTGAGCAACGTCACTTGATGATTTAATCGGCCTAAGTTTTCAGCAATGTTTCGACCGACACCACCTACACTAAAGGAAGAACTAGCAGGGTTAGATGTTCCAAATTGAACATTGCCCTTCACGTGGAATTTTCGGTCTAAGTTAGCTCCACCGATACAAATAATTTCATTTGCCTCGGGTAAAATATAAGCTCGACCTACTATTTTTCCTTCCTTCGTTAAACTAGACACTAAATTAGCAAGCACGGGACGAGATAAATTCATGGCATCCGCCATCTCTTGCTGAGACATAAACGGATTTTGGCGAATTAAAGCAAGCACCGCCTGTTCTCTTTCATTCATAGCATCACCTTTTATTATATTTGTTTATATTATAAACTTTTGTTTGGTTTTTGTCAAAAAAAAGTTGAACCCATCGTAAGGAGGTTCAACTTTTCATGATTAGTTCGTTTGTGCTTGCTGAGACGTTTGCTTTTTAACCATGATAACGAATAAGCCAGCTAATGTACAAAACATCCCTGCAAGAAAAAAAGCCCATGTATAAGAATTGAAAAATTTATAAATCAAACCGCCACCATAAGCAGCGACTGCTGCTCCAGCTTGATGAGAGGCGAATATCCATCCATAAATAATACTACTCTTCTGCACACCAAAAATTTGTCGTGTAATACTAATGGTTGGCGGCACTGTAGCAATCCAATCCAGGCCATAAAATATAGTAAAAATAGTCAATAAAACAAAGGAGCCCTGTGCCAAAGCATATGGAAGTAACAGTAAAGAAGCTCCCCTTAACAAGTAATACCAAAATAATAACCAACGATTATCGAAACGATCTGATAGCCAGCCAGATGCAGTGGTACCTAGTAAATTAAACACTCCCATAAAAGAAAGGAGGGACGCAGCGGTTACTAATGGAATACCAAAGCTAATACAATAAGAGACAAAATGAGTACCAATTAATCCACTTGTTGAAAGACCACAAATGAAAAAACTCCCTGCTAGCAGCCAAAAGGTTTTGACCTTAACCGCTTCTAATAAGCCATTGAAGGCAATACTAATTGGATTTTTCTTTAGTTGCACATGCTGTTTATCAAATATCTCCTCTTGTCCATAGGGTGTTAATCCTAAATCCTGAGGTTTATTTTTTATAAAAATAGCAATCATGATTAGCATCACTATACTCAGAAGAAGAATGAAGCCGATTGCCCACCTCCAGGAATAGTGATCAATGATAATCGCAAGTACAGGCAATAAAATAAGTTGGCCTGTGGCAGTACTGGCGGTCAAAATTCCTACTGCTAACCCTCTTCTTTTAACAAACCAATGATTAGCAACATAAGGGCTAAGCACCGTTAAAAAGAGACTTGCGCCCAGACCAATAATGCCACCCCAAATTATGATTAATTGCCATGATTGATTCATGAAAAATGTTAAAATCATGCCTAACACTAATGTAGACATGGCACTTATCATCATCTTTTTTAAACCAATAACGTCAAGTAAAGCTGCCATGAATGGGCCAGAGATACCATATAAAAATAAACTAACGGCAAATGCTAGAGCAATCGTCGATCGATCCCATTGAAATTCCTTTTCTAAAGAATCAATAAACACGCCAGATGATGACATCGTAATCCCAGCAACGATAATCGAGAAAAACGTGACTACTAAAATAAACCAACTGTAATGAATCCGCTTCATCATTCCACCTACTCTTCTTGTTAAAGTCACTCTAAAAAGCATGTATATACATGTTTTAGAGTATATTCGTTCATTTATATGTATATACATGTATGATGATAGTAACCATTCCATTAGATAGCTGTCAATACGTATTTTTTAGCTCTTAGGTGTATACTTAAAATTAGTAGAATTCCCTCAAAGGAGTACTGACCATGAAAAATCAACAGAATACTATCGATTACACACAAATATGTGTTTGTGCAAACCTTCGAAAAAAAACAAGGGTCGTGACACAGTTATATGATAAATTACTGCAGCCTACCGGTTTAAAAGTGACTCAATATTCTATGCTGGCACACATCGACCTTCAACAAGCCGTTTCCATTAGTCGTTTAGGTGAAATTTTATTGCTCGACCAAACGACCGTGACACGGAATATCAATCTATTAAAGCAATATGGCTACGTCGAGTTAAAGCGCGATCCACAGGACGCACGCACTAAAAATATTATGCTCACTGAAAAAGGGTTAGAAAAGCTGCATGAGGCTGCACCCATTTGGCAAACGATTCAAGATAAAATCATTGATGATATTGGCGTAGAAAAATATGCTGATTTCTTCGATACTTTGCGAACAATGCAGAAGATCATTCAGTCCTATGAGAAACAATAAAAAAAGCGCCCGTTGTTGTGGCGCTTTTTTAACATTTTTAATATTGAATAAGGGTTTTAATATTTAAGTCGCCAAGCTTTTCGCGACCATTTAATTCTAAAAGTTCAATTAAGAAGGCACAACCTACTACCTGACCACCTAATTGTTCCACTAGACGAACAGTGGCTTCTACTGTACCGCCAGTTGCTAGTAAATCATCACAGATTAATACTTTTTGACCAGGCTTAATCGCATCATTATGCATCGTTAATGTATCTTTTCCATATTCAAGACCATAGCCTGCACTAATAACTTTGCGTGGTAACTTACCCGGTTTACGCACAGGGGCAAAGCCGATTTCAAGGGCATAGGCAACTGGGCATCCAATAATAAAACCACGTGCTTCAGGACCCACTACAATTTCTGCGCCTAATTCTTTTGCATATTCTACAATTTGATCTGTTGCATATTTGTATGCTGGTCCATGATCCATAATTGTAGTAATATCTCTGAATGTAATACCCTCTTTCGGCCAGTTTTCAACCGTTGTAACGTATTGCTTTAAATCCATTTTATTGCTCCTCCTACGAAACGTATTCGTCTAGTCATGTATTCGTTCATCAAACCATTGTTTTAATTCTATATAAGGAGCATAGACGAGCATTTGCTCCATTTCAATCTGTTCTGAACGTTGTTTGTACGACGGTGCCTCGGTCAATGCTTGTTTTGGAGCATCCTCGTTGACAGTCGTCAGTCCACTCTCCATTTTAACAAAATCAAGCTCAAAAAACACCTGTGTCATAAATTTTAATGTTTCTAATGGCCAGCCAGTATGCTTAGCTATGTCTGCTATATGCATATCAAGTGGAAATGCTGGTCGATTTTTCAGGAATTTATAATACCATGCAAATTGCTCACGGGTAGGTAAAACATTAAAGTATTGTGAATCTGGCATATAAAAGTGTGCATAGATGCGTGAAGGGGCCGTCTTCTGTAAAACCTCTTCTAGCCTTTGAATAGTTTCAGGCAAATCTAACAGGACAATATATTCACTTTGTCCGATGTTTGAAAGAGTAGGATCAGCTACTATTATAGGAACATCAATTAACGATTGATAATAGGTCATTGTTGCTGGACGAAAGGCAATAAATGTCGCCTCTTCCTTTGGCACTGTATTGAGCCAGCGAGCCGTTTGACGAATACCACGAATATCAAAAAGCTGCCATTCAGTGGTTTGAACATCTTCAATCATAAATTGAGCTTTTTTACGACCCTGCCACTCGTTTATTTGCAAATCACCAATAAAGGACACTTTTATGCCATAGGTTAATTCATCGTGTAAGTGGCCCTTATGGAAACCGACACTATCTAATTTGTCACAGCCATTCGTTAATTCCATTTTTATATGGTTCTCAGCCGCTCCAATTTTTCGCATGGAGGATATTTCAACATCCTCAAGCACATAAACGGGCTTCGGAAAATCGGTGCCAAACGGGCCAAGTGATGCTATTTCCTCAATAGCATCTGCAGAAATTTCATCTAGGCTTAGAGGAATATCAATGTGAACCACAGGAGTTAAATGCTCTTCTGTTAAACATGCTCTTGCCTGTGTATCCAAGCGTGACCGTAGTTCATCCACATGCTCGATTGATAAAGTCATACCTGCTGCCATCGGATGCCCTCCAAAGTGAGGTAAAATATCACGATTTTTGGCCAATTCATTATATAAATGGAAGCCATCAATGCTTCGTGCAGAGCCTTTTGCTGTACCTTTATCAGGGTCAAGTGAAAGGACAATCGTTGGACGATAGTATTGTTCAACAAGACGTGAAGCAACAATTCCTACAACCCCTGCATTCCAGCCTTCTCCTGCTACAACAAGGACTAAAGAATCGCTAATTTTCTTCTCTGATTCAATTAGAGCAATGGCTTCCTCGGTAATATTTTTAACAATATCCTTACGCTCGGTATTGGAGGCATTTAGCTGTTTGGCCAATGCTGTTGCCTTTACACTATCCTCAGCCATTAATAATTCGACTCCAGGCGATGCTTCACCAAGTCGACCCACTGCATTTAAGCGAGGACCAAAATAAAAGCCTATCGTTTCTTCACTAATTTTTGCTTGTTCTGTGCTCGCAATATCACACATGGCTTGTACCCACGGACTAAGAGAACGACGCATTTCTTCTATGCCTCGTTTAACGAGATAACGATTTTCATCCACTAATGGTACTAAATCAGCCACCGTTCCAATTGCAACATATTCTATTAAATGAGTTGGTAGTTCTCCGTATAGAGCATGTGCAAGCTTAAAAGCTACACCTACACCGGCAAGCTCTCCAAAAGGATAATGTCCTTCAGGTAAACGTGGGTGTAAAATAATATCAGCCGGTGGCAGTTCCTCCCCTGGTTCATGGTGATCAGTCACAATAACATCCAGACCAAGTTCCTTTGCTACACGAATAGGTTCAATCCCTGAAATCCCATTATCCACTGTGATAATTAACTGCACACCCTCTTCATAGGCTTCCCGAAAAAGAGCCTCGTGTGGCCCATAGCCATGAATAAAGCGGTTCGGTATTTTAAACGATACATTAGCACCAAGATCCAGTAGGACATTTAACATAACAGTCGTACTTGTCACACCATCCGCATCATAGTCGCCATAGACTAAAATTTTCTCTCCATTATCTAGAGCCTGCTCAATTCGTGCCACTGCTTCTGCCATACCGTGCATAAGAAATGGGTCATGAACATTCGCTTCTGTCATATTTAATAAGCTTTCTGCATCAGCAGTTGTTTCACAGCCTCGCGCTGCTAAAATTTTTGCTGCAATCGCAGAAAGTTGTAAGTCATTTTGTAATGCTTGTACAAGTTCTACGTCTGGGCGTTCCACTTGCCATCTTTTTTTCGATAGAATCATCTTCTCACTTCCTTACGAAAGTTATTATACCGAAATTCTAGACGATACGCACTATCCGTTAGATTGATAGTTTTATCCATCGGTTTAAGAAGGCTATCCGACTGGTTTTGCTCGCTATCTTTCACTTTCTCACTGCTATTCGCCACTCTCCTCTCGCTATCCGTCACACAGCAAAAAAAGCCCACTCTAGTAAAGAGTAGACTTTTCATAAACGTTTGTTGAAGCAGCTATTAATGCTTCTACTGTTGCCATCTTGCCTTCATGTAAGGCCGTCACAATGGCACTCCCAACGATGACCCCATCCCCCAACATTCCCATACTTTTCACTTGCTCGGGTGTTGAAATGCCAAATCCCGCTAGTACTGGGATTGGACTTGCCTGACGTAAGTGGGCAAAATGTTGTTCTAAATTAGTAGCAAAATTAAAGCGTTCCCCTGTAATTCCATTTACAGTCACTGCATAAACAAATCCTTGGCTTGCAGCAGCAATTCGAGCAATACGCTCAGGAGGACTTGTTAATGATACAAGCTGGACCACATCAATGCTATAGGGATTTAAGGCCTCTCGTAAAATTCCGCTTTCCTCTAATGGCACATCTGGCACGATAATTCCTTTGACTCCTCCAGCAATACAAGCTTGAGCAAAGGCCTCCAAGCCATATGCTATTACTGGATTAAAATACGTCATTATAACTAAAGGGACTGTTATTTCCTCTCTAAATGAAGCAAGAGTTTGTAATACTTTCCTCAACGTTACACCTGCTGCCAATGCACGTTCTCCAGCCCGCTCAATTGTTGGACCATCTGCAACAGGGTCTGTAAAGGGAATACCTACTTCAACAGCTGTTACGCCAAGCTGCTGTAGTTTTAAAATCGTTGGCTTGATAGTTTCTAGCCCTCCATCGCCTGCCATAATATACGGGATAAAAGCCTTATGTCCTTCAATCTTTGTCTGGGCAATCGCCTGTTGTAAAGTCGTCATTTCATATCCCCTCCTAGTGCTGCACGAACTGTGTGTACATCTTTATCCCCTCGGCCAGATAAGCACACCACAATAATGCTGTCACTCTGCATTGTTTTGGCAAGCTTTGCAGTATAAGCAATTGCATGGGAGCTTTCAAGCGCGGGAAGTATGCCCTCTGTTCTACTTAATAATTGTAATCCTTCTAACGCTTCAGCATCTGTAATGGCGTTAAATTGAGCTCGACCAATATCGTGTAAATAACAATGTTCTGGCCCTTTTCCCGGATAGTCTAACCCCGCTGAAATAGAGTGCGCTTCTTGAACAAAGCCATTTGCATCTTGTAGTAAATACATGTAAGCGCCATGTAATACCCCTAATTGTCCACCTGCAATAGCCGCTGCATGCCGCCCAGTTTCAAGACCACTCCCTGCTGCCTCTACACCATATAAGGCAACCGATTCGTCGTCAACGAATGGATGAAACATACCAATTGCATTACTGCCACCACCAATACAAGCGACAACTGCATCTGGTAAACGACCTTCCTTTTGCAAAATTTGCGTTCTTGTCTCAACCCCGATAATCCGCTGAAAATCACGAACAATTTTTGGAAATGGATGTGGGCCTAAGGCAGAGCCTAAAATATAATGCGTATCCTCCACATTTGTCACCCAATAGCGCAAAGCAGCATTTACAGCGTCCTTTAAAGTTTTTGACCCACTTTCTACCGACTGAACCTTCGTGCCAAGTAGTTCCATACGGAAAACATTTAACTGCTGCCGTTTAATATCTTCTGCACCCATAAAAACAACACATTCAAGATTTAATAAGGCACATGCGGTAGCCGTTGCTACACCATGTTGCCCAGCTCCTGTCTCTGCAACAATCTTCTTTTTTCCCATTCGTTTGGCAAGAAGTGCCTGGCCAATCGCGTTATTAATTTTATGAGCACCTGTATGATTTAAGTCTTCACGCTTTAGATAGATTTTAGCTCCACCAAGCTTCTTTGTAAGATTTTCTGCGAAATAAAGCGGGGTTTCACGTCCCACATAGTCCTGCAAATAGTAGGATAGCTCTTCTGTAAACGAGGAATCTTCTAAAGCTTCCTCGTAGGCATTCTCTAATTCTAGCAAGGCAGTCATTAATGTTTCAGGTACGAACCGCCCTCCAAATTGACCGAACCGCCCTGCCTTTGTTGGTACACTATTAGCTATCGAAATGGTCATTATTTATCCCCCCTCTTTACTACTTGTAAAAATGTCCTTATTTTTTTATGATCCTTAATGCCATCTGTTTCTACACCACTTGATACATCCACCATGTATGGGTCTACAGCTGTGATGGCTTCTTCAACATTATCCGCCTTCAGTCCACCAGCTAGTATTAATCTTTCTCGTGGAATGCCCACCTCATCGAGTAGAGTCCAGTCAAAAGTTTGACCACTTCCACCCTTAAAAGTAGTTCCAGGAGCATCGAATAAATAATAGTCCACCTGAAAATTAGCAGCAGCTTGCACATCCTCTTTTGTCCTGATAGACAATGCTTTAATAGCTGGATAACCTTGTTCTAAAATAAATGTTGCTGTTTCCTCTCCGTGGTATTGCACGTAATCTAAAGGCACTCGCTCAACCGCTTCCTGTAATTCAGCAGCAGTTGGATTGACAAAGACACCAATTTTCAAAACACCTTGTGGCACTTGCTTTGCTAATAGCCGTGCCTGTTCAATGGATACACGACGTTTACTTGGTGCAAAAACAAAGCCCACAGCATCTGCACCAGCTTGAATTGCTGTTTGGATATGTTCTAATTCTTGTAAACCACAAATTTTAACTTTTGTCATACTGAAGTCTCCTCGGTTTGAACTTGTAAACGCCTGAGTGCTAGCCCTGCATCTCCGCTCCGCATTAATGCTTCTCCAACAAGAACGCCACTAGCGCCCATAGCCGCCACTTGTTTCGCATCGTCCTGGGACCAAATGCCACTTTCGCTAATTAAAATGTGTCCCTCATCAAACGGAAAAACTTTTGCAATCTCCTTTGTGCGCTGCAAATTGACCTTAAAAGTACGTAAATCTCGATTATTAACGCCGATCAATTTCGCATCTACTGCAAGTGCACGTTCTAGCTCCTCTCTATCATGCACTTCCACTAAAACCTCTAAGCCTAAGCTCGTTGCATAGCTATATAAATCATCTAAAGCTTCATCCGTTAATGCTGCCACGATCAATAAAATAATAGATGCACCTGCTGCCTTAGCAAATCGAATTTGCACTCGATCCACCATAAAATCTTTACAAAGAAGTGGCGTATCCACAGCACGAGCAACTGCGGCTAAATCTTCAAAGGAGCCTTTAAAAAATTCCTTGTCCGTTAATACAGAAATAGCTGCTGCTCCTGCCTGGGCATAAACTTGTGCTTGTGCAACTGGGTCTGCCCCGCCAGCAATTAACCCTTTGGAAGGCGAAGCACGTTTCATTTCAGCAATCACCTGCAATGTGTTTGCTTGCCGTAATGATTGAAATAACGAAGGGCGTTGCTTTTCTGAAAAATTTGCTAAAGGATCGGGCTGCTCTAATAATGCTCCTACCTCTATCCTCTTTTGCTGAAGTATTTTTTGAAGAATATTCATTGTCCGACCTCCACTCCTTTTAATTGCTCACTATAAGCTACAACCGTTTCCAATTTTTGTAGTGCTCGCCCACTACCAATACTGTCTTTCGCCATAGCCACTCCTTCTTTAATCGTTTCTGCATGACCATGAGCGAATAATCCGATGCCGGCATTTATCAATACCGTATCTAAGTAGGCACTTTGCTCCCCAGCCAGTAAATTTTTCATAATCACCGCATTTTCATCAGCATTGCCACCTCGAATGGCCTCTAATGGTGCCGAGCGAAGACCGACATCCTCTGCGGTTAATGAGAATGGAATCAAATCCCCTTTATCTAGTAAAACCAATGTATTTTGCCCTGCTAAGGAAGCCTCGTCGAGCCCTTGAGGACCTGATACTACAATGGCACGTTCACGTCCTAGCATTTGTAGAACAGAAGCATATTCCATGACAAATTGGGGCCGATTAATGCCTGTGAATTGTGTTGAAAGGGCTACAGGATTTGTTAAAGGACCAACTAGATTGAAGATGGTTGGTCTACCAAGTGAACGTCGCACTTCCCCAATCCTCCTTAGTTTGGGATGAACATTCGGTGCATACAAAAAAGAAACTCCTTCCTTTTCCAATAGCTCTACAGTTTGTGGAATTGTCATCTCTGTATGAATGCCTAATGCCTCTAAAACGTCCGAACTGCCAGAGGAGGACGAAATTTTACGATTTCCATGCTTGGCAATTTTAACACCAGCTCCAGCTAGTACGAATGCAGAGGCAGTGCTGATATTAAATGTATGAAGGCCATCTCCACCAGTTCCACAATTATCCATATAACGTCCTTCTTTTACTGGGACATTACTGGCAAATGACCGCATAATTGTTGCTAAGGCCGCTACCTCATGAGCAGTCTCCCCCTTTATAGATAGGGCTGTTAAAAAGCTTGCGATTTCATCTTTAGGTGTGTCATCCTGAAATAGCCATTGCGCCACCTCTAGCATTTCTTCATACATCAAATGCTGCCCTTGTAACACTTTCCGCTGTAAATGTTTCATTTATTTTGCCCTCCATTATTCGCCAATAACTGTAAATATGCACGTTCTTCCTCTTCCAACTGTTGTAAAACTTTTAATACGTCCGTATATTTTGTCACCGCAATAGTGGATTGCATATGCATCATTGTTTGTTTCACCACAATGGATTGCCCTGTTAAAGCAAAATCCAAATGCCCATTAAAACCGATGAAACCGAGAGCTCCACCAAATATACCCGCAGTATGATGCCATTTTTCCAAATAATAGGTTGCCTGTTCTTTAGGTATCCCTGTAGTTGAATATGGTGGTAGCATTGCTGCTAATACATCAAGGGCATGTAGCATCGGCAAAAGTCGCCCCTCTATCCTTGAAGTCATGTGTATAGCTTGCTTCGATCTCTCAATGTGCATAGCATCGATTACTTGAACAGAATCCCGAAAACAAACAGACTGTAACTCTTGCTGCACTGCACTCACAAGGACGGCATGTGATTTTCTAATTTTTAGATGGTTGTATAGTTTACGCTCATTAATTAGGTCATCGCTTTTCGTTTTCCCCCGTGGGTATGTGCCCTCTGTTGGAGTTGCAATCACTCGGTCTCCTTTCACTCGTATTAGACTTTCAGGAGAAGTTCCTAAAACCATATAATCTTCAAACTCTACATAATACATATAGGCAGCTGACTTTTTTTTACGAAGCTGTCTATATAACGAAAAAGCATCTCCCTGAAAGTTTGCAACATGGCGCTTCGGTAATATAACTCTTGTTATTTCCCCATTCAAATTACGTTGAATATTTTGTAGAGCTATTGAAAATTGATCCTGTGTAGAAGTATCAAGTGATTGATACATGTAAGTTGCTTCTTCACTTACATGCCCTTCTAATATCTGTTGTGCTAATTTCTCCAAATCAGGCTCTTGTTTTTCCACATCTATATTTGTATGAATCAATGTCACCTCATCAGTTACATGATCAAAAATAATAATTGTTTCATAGACATGAAAATGAGCTTCTGGGAGATCCTTTCCATCTGTTCGTAGCATCGATGTTGCTCCATGACCTATATAACCAATGGCCCCTCCAGAGAACGGAAAATCAGTTGTATTGGAAATACGGGGCATGAGTCCTTTCAATAGGGCAAAGAGCTCTCCTTTATGGACAGAGGTTTTTCCAGTTTGATAGGAATACTCCTGAATTTCTTGCCCCATCCCCTTATACGTTTTTCTTGGATTAGCACCAATAAAAGAAAACCTTCCCGCTCCCTCATGTTGGGCTGAACTTTCAAGCAAAAATTTATGCTTACCCTGTAAACGTCTAAAAATTAAAATCGGTGTTAAAGAATCGCCGTTGATGGTTTTCATTTTTGTTCTTGAACTCGTTGTTTGCATAGCTTTTAATCTCCTTTTCCAAAGATTCCTTTTGCTAATGTCTAGACGAATGAAGAAAAATGTACTGTTGAATGAAAATAAAAAAATCCCCTGCAAAAAGGATTATTCCTAATTGCAGAGGACGATCATGACCGCGTTGCCACCTCATATTAGAGCATATTGCTCTCACTTTAATGCCTGCTCCTGTACGGTCCATTGCTAATCATATTGATTGCAAGGCCTCTATACGTTCAAGCATTCCCTATAACGTGGGGATTCACGTTCGCTTTTTAAAAGCGACTCTCATAAGTCCATTCACATAAGCTACAAATCAGTTCTCACCAGCCACTGACTCTCTATATTGCACACCTATGCTACTACTCTTATTCAACAATTTCTCAGCTATTCTCATCTACACTCAGCTCATCTGTTCTTAGGTTGACCACGCTCCCGTAGCCTTCTACCTTGACCGAACAAAAAGTTAGCCTTAATTTTATGCTAAATAAATATAATTGTCAATCAATTTTGAAGAATCAAGTGGATAACATGGATTTCAGAAGCCTTTTACATAGGTATATAAACCTTTTTAAATTCCATAAAAAGTAAATAATACTTCTCCTGTTGAAAATTTTCTGAGTATTGACCTTGTAAAAATATCAAGCTATAGTAATTTCAGAACATTTATTTTTTCCATATAACAAAAGAAGGTAGGAACGTCTATGTCCGTTCGTAAAAAACTAAATCTGGGCTTCATTTCATTAACATGTTTACTCTTCATTTCTAGTATTGTGAGCTTTCTGCAATTCAAAGCTACGCAAAATGATCTAGAAGAAGTACTGCAGCACCGTATTGTACAAATGCAATTAACAGTGAAAATTCAGCAAGAACTCGCATCACAAGGTTTATTTTTACGTTCCTATATTTTAAATCCAAAGGATGAAACCGCTAAAGCAAACTTAGCGCGCTATGAAAAGCGTTTACCAGAATCGGTGAATGAGCTTTCTACCCTTGTTCGTTCAGACTACACAAAAAATATTATGCAGCAAATCACAGCATTACAAAAAGATTTACTTACTCATTCCGAAAAGGCAGTCCAAGCCTTCAATAATGGAAATGTCGATTTAGCCCTCTCTTACATAAATAATGATGTGACAAAAGATAATAAAGAACTCTTCCAATTAACGAAGGAAATGTTAGATTATCATAATGAGCAGCTACAAAAGGTTGATGCTGAAGTTAATCAAACGGTTGCAAGAGCAATTATTATTTCCATCACGCTTCTATTGGCTAGTGCCGTTATTGGCGTTTACTTTATGTATTTTGTTAAAAAATCGATTGTTCAGCCATTGCATCTTGCAATTGGAGCGGCTGATACTTTAGCACAAGGAGATTTATCGATTGATGAGCTTACTCACCAATCAAATGATGAAATTGGTACACTAGCCGTGGCAGTCAATACTTTAAAGCAAAATCTAACTGGATTAATGTCAAATATTCAAGATAGCGCCTCCCACCTATCAGCTGTCTCTGAAGAGCTGTCTGCTAGCACAGAGGAAGTGACGGCAACTTCTGATGATATTGCCCAACGAATTCAAGAAAATTCAACACATATCGTTTCATCTGCAAGTGCTTCACAGCAAAGTGCTGTGGCAATGGATGAAACAGCATCCGGTGTTCAACGCATTGCAGAGGCGACACAAAGCCTTCATGCCAATGCAGAAAGTATGACCCAGCTCGCGCGAACAGGAGGAACAACCATTTCCACAGCGAAAGAGCAGATGTCTATCATTTCTGTGGCTACCTCTGAAATTGCTACATTGACAGATAAACTAAGTAAACAATCAGAAGAAATCGGACAAATTACAGCCGTCATCACGGCCATTTCAGAGCAAACAAATTTGCTGGCCTTAAATGCGGCAATTGAAGCGGCAAGAGCTGGGGAGCACGGTAAGGGCTTTGCGGTAGTAGCGGATGAAGTACGTAAACTTGCTGAGGAATCTAATCAGTCTGCCAATCAAATCGTTGCCATTACAAAAGAAATTCTGACAGATACACGCAATGTTGCAGCCGCTGTCGATAATGGTCTAGCTTCTGTAAAAGACGGCGTAAACAAAATTCATGAGGCAGGAGATGCTTTCTACTCCATCACATCAGCAGTGACAGCATTTACGGAGCAAATTGAGGAAATCTCTGCCACATCTGAAGAAATTTCCGCCAGTGCTGAGCAGGTTGCTGCCTCTGTCACGGAAATAGCAAGCGTTTCAAATCAATCAGCCAGCAATTCACAAATAATTGCAGAGTCTGTTGATGAACAAGTTGCGACTATGCAGCAAGTGAATGCGGTCGCTGAAGAATTAAGTCAACATGCTCAGCAGCTACAGACATTGCTTCAGCAATTTAAATTATAACCTATAAAAATCTGCTGCTTTTTAGAAAGCCAGCAGATTTTTTGCATCATAAAAGCAGGGTATAGAAAACAATTCGTTTTCTATACCCTGCCCATAATTATACAACAGGTTCGTCTGTACCCCATTGTTTTTTCTCTTTTTTGTGTAGCTGCCCATCTGATTTTTTCATTTCACGAATTTTTAATGAATACCAGATTTGAGCTGCGATACAGATGGAAGAATACATACCTGTAATTAGACCAATCAATAACGCAATTGAGAAGTTTTGAATAGATGGTGCGCCAAAAATTAATAAAGCTATAACAACAATAATAACTGTTAAGACGGTATTAACAGAACGTCCCATTGTTTGACGGAGCGACTTATTCACAATATCCGCCAATAATTCACGGTCATTAATGGTATCATATCGATCTAAGTTTTCACGCATACGGTCAAAGGTAACAATCGTATCATTGATGGAGTAACCAACAATGGTTAAAACTGCCGCAATAAAAGTAATATCCACCTCTAAGCGCATAAAGCTAAAGACAGCAACGATTAAGAATACATCGTGTAATAATGACACAATTGCTCCAATACCCATACGCCATTCAAAGCGAATTGCTACATAAATGATAATCCCAAGTGCTGCAAGTGACAATGCTTTAATGGCATTTTTCACAAGCTCCTTACCAACTGTTGGCGATACCGTACTTACAGTAGGCTTATGACCATATTTATCGGTTGTTTCCTTTTGGAATTTTAAAATATCTGCTTGTGATAAATCAGATTTATAACGAACAACTGCAGATGTGCTCTTTTCTCCTGAAAGGACAATATCCTCCGAAGGGAAACCGATACTATCAACGAATTTTGCCACTTCTTCTTGTGTTAACGTTTGTTCTGCTTCAATTTGAATACGTGTACCACTAGAGAAATCGATACCAAGGTTTAGTCGGAAAATACCTATAACCACTAAACCAGCCACTAAAATGGCTAAAGAGAATGTATAAAATTTCTTACGATTGTGAACAAAATCGAAACGATCAAATTTCGTTGTTAAATCTAATGTACCAATGTTTTCATCCAAGCTATGTTGTTTTGATTTAGCAATACCATACCATGCTGGATTATTGAAATAGCCACTGTTAACAAGGAACCCTAATAGAACACGGGAACCCCAAACTGCTGTTAAGAAGCTCAATAGAATACTTATAATTAATGTAGTTGCGAAACCTTTTACAGAGCTTGTCCCGAAGTAAAATAGAATGCCCGCTGCTAATAGCGTTGTCAACTGTGCATCCACAATAGCCGATAAAGATTGTTTAGAACCAATTTGGAATGCCTGCTTAGCAGAATACCCTACTCGAAGCTCTTCACGTATACGTTCTGCCGCTAAAATGTTAGCGTCTACAGCCATCCCTATACCAAGGACAATGGCGGCAATACCTGGAAGCGTTAATACCGCATTAATCCAATCAAATACAACCAATACTAAGAATGTGAATACAACAAGTGTAATGATGGAAATAACCCCTGGTAGACGATAGTAGAATAACATAAATAAGAAAATAATTACTACGCCGACAATACCTGCAAAAATGGTACTTTTCAGTGCCTCATCACCAAACTGAGCACCAACAGAAGTTGAGTAAATTTCATCAAGCTTAACAGGTAGTGCCCCTGCATTTAAAATTCCTGATAAATTTTTTGTTTCATCAACAGAGAAACTACCACTTATCATAACGTCTGTAGTATTTAATGTTTGGCTAACTGTTGCTGCTGATGCATAGCGTGGCTTCGCTTTTTGTGACTCCGCTTTATAAGAGTCTACACCCTCTTCAAAGTCTAACCATACAACTAATAAATTTTGTCCTGCAGGTTTCGCAGCAATTTTACTTGTTACATCAGCAAATTTTCCCGCATCTTTTAATTTTAATGATACGATTGGGCGATTTTGTTGGTCAAAGGAAGCACTAGCCCCATTTTCTTTTAAATCATTCCCATCTAATAATAAATTATCATCCACATCACGGAATGTTAAATTTGCAGAAGTAGATAGTAGCTTACGTGCCGATTCCTGATCTTCAACACCAGCTAATTGCACACGAATACGGTTTTCTCCCTCTACCTGAATGCTTGGCTCACTAACACCAATGGCATTGACACGGTTACCAAGGGCTGTTGCCGTAGCTGCAACAACTTCCGGTGTGATTTTTTGTCCTGCCTTTAATTCATTTACCTCATAAAGCACCTCAAACCCGCCCTGTAAGTCAAGACCAAGCTTAATGTCCTTTAAGACGCCGTTTACAGTCGTACCAATTCCAGCTGCCAGAAGCACTAGAATTAATAGGAATGCAACTATACGACTTTTTAGTTTCATCGAAAATCCTCCTCGAAATGGTGTAAGGGTTGTCCTTACACGCCAAACAAGTAACTAGCAATACCTTTTGAAACGATTAATCCTCCTTTTCCTTAGAATCATGTTACCTGTGTTTCAAAAAGGTTGCCTCACTTAGTTCATTCGTTCATAACGCGCAAGTTTATCTTTGTATTATTAGGTACTAACCTTCCTAATGCAAGTACAATCGCATAGAAGATTTATGTAAGTAAACAGTTATTCAAAATAAAAAAAGCGCAACACACTTATTATGAAACAGGTTGCGCTTGGTGTCAATTCAACACATGTAGGTTTCTTTGAATTATTACAAGATTTGACACATCGTAATTTACGTTTTGACTGGACCAAGCAGTAATTGTAATTCTTCTGTATTCAATTCTTCAAACCAATTGTCACTTTGTAAAAACTCTACTTGATTGAATGAGACAATATCAGATGGTGATACCGAGAATATGGTAGCAATCACCTCATATAAGCGAAGTTGTTCTACTTTCTTTTTACGCCATTTTTTTTCAACACAGTACCGCCAAAGCTCTTCAGCCGTTATAGCATCATATCGAAAATACTTGAACTCTGCTATCTTACTATCAATGGCAGGACGAATTTTTTCAAACAGTTGCTCATATTGCATACTCATTTTGAATCATCTCCAATCAAAGTCGTAACGTAAGACATGCTTGCATACAAATAGTGTAAATGAATTTTTGCGGCTTGAGAAGGGACGGATGGCATGAGTTCTTTTGTACGAGGTACATTATTTTTAATGTTTGTCATTTTCTTATCTAAACTTTTTGGCTTCTTTTATAGAATGCAATTTATGCGAATTGCTGGTGAGGAGGCAGTCGGTATTTATATGACCGTCTATCCAGCATTTATTTTCTTCATCTCACTCATTCAACTTGGACTACCTATTGCTGTAGCTAAAATTGTGGCAGAATTACTAGCTAAAAATAAACGCGAAAGCATATTTGGCGTCATGCGTACTGCGATTCTTTGGTCGTTTATTGGTATGATCGTTTTTATGCCCCTTGTTGCACTCACTATACCATATATTTCTACAACGCTCTTACATAATGAACATACAACTTTCACTTTATGGATTGCTCTCTTTGCCGTACCAGTATCAGTAGGATCTGGTTTATTACGTGCTTATTTACAAGGTATCGCTAAAATTACACCTACCGCATGGTCACAAATGATTGAACAAGTTGTTCGGATTAGCTTTATTACACTAATGCTTCCATACGTGGCTAATTATAATAATGCCGCTGTGACAGCTGCTGCCGCCATGGGTATTACGCTTGCTGCAGAGGTAGTAGCATTCCTTTATTTATGGCTGCATTATATAGTTTCAAAAAAGAAATTAATTGCGCGCAAAACAAAAATCGAAGGTTATCCTTCATCGCCCATGCTACGTATAGCTCTGCCTTCCGCAGGCAGCAAGCTTTTTGGTTCTTTCACTTGGTTTTTAGAACCAATTATCTTTTTAAAAGCTTTAACAGTAGCAGGCTTAACAGCATCAGCAGCTACCATTCTATACGGTGTCATCTCAGGTGTTTTGGTGCCACTACTACTATTTCCTGCTTTTGTGTCAACCGCTTTATCGATTGTCCTTATTCCGGCTGTTAGTGATGCCGTTGCTAGACAGCATATCCCTTTGTTACAGGAACGAATTTCGGTTTCCCTAAGATTATCTTCTTTAGTGGGCTGTTTTGCCGCTACATATTTCTTTGTACATGGTGATGAATTGGCTATGAAGCTTTTCCATTTAGAAGAAAATCGTGGTTACGTAAAAATTTTAGCACCCATTTTTTATTTTTATTATATTCAAAGCCCTCTGCACTCCATCCTTCAGGCGATTGGCGAAGCTCGGGCAGCGATGATGAACTCCATCTATGGGGGACTAGGGAAATTATTTGTTATGTTTGTACTTGCCTCTCAGCCCGGTATTCAAGAAAAAGGAGCTGTGGTAGCTATTGGTTTTGGCGTATTGATGACCTCTTTCTTGCATATAGCAACTGTTAGACAACGGAAAAATTTACGAGCAGGCTTTAGAATGTTTGTCGTACCTTATAGTTGCTTTATTGTCGTTTGTATCGCCCAGTACTTCCTAATGCCCTTACTATCACTACCATTTATTTTAAATAGCTTTGTCACATTATTTTTACTATTTACGAGTTTATTATTTACAAATCAATTACGTATAACAGATTTCCGCTATATCCGTAAATTAGCAAAGAAAGTTTAGTTTTCCTTTAATTGAATATACAGTCGCTCGTCTTCCCAAATACAAAAAAATACTTTTTCACTATCTGTAATATTATTTTTAGCTAATTCACTCTTTAACCATTCCACGTCTTTATGCATGGTTAATAAATGTCTCTCTTGAATCTCTCCATCAATAATCAAAGGATAAACGAATGCTTTTTCATCTTTTTTGTAAACAGAAAGGTTTCCCGAAGGTTCTAAATAGGCAAATGCAACATCGGTGACAGAGGCGATACCATTTTCTCGTAATTGCTGACATAAATCATCTAAATTATAACGGTGTTTACGCATTACACTCTCTAAAATCACACCGTCTTTCACTAGTAACGCTGGATCACCATCAACTAAGTCGCGTATACCTTTGAACTTCAACGATAAATAAGCACTTAATATTTGTATAAAGAGCAAAATAATAATGGGTAAAATGGCATTAAAAAGAGGATTCTTATAATCATCTAACGCAAAAGCAGCCACTTCTGCAATTAATACAAAAACCACTAAATCAATGACAGATAGCTCACCCAATTCTCGTTTACCCATTAAACGAAAGACAATGATGATAAACACATATAAAAAACAGGTTCTAAAAATGATGTGGAAATATTCTTCCATCAATAACACCCCCATAATATCAAGGTGACCTTATTTTTGTTTTTTATACAGAAGAATGACTGGATATTGCTAAAAATACAAGGAATAGTCCGTAGTTGTTCGTACAAAATATAAAGAACGAAACAGTTAAGACTATAAACAGCAAAAAGGTGAGAAAATGATAAGGAAAATAATTGCTTTCGTTGTTGTTTATATTGTTCTGTTTACTCATCCATTTCTTACTTATGGATACCAAGAACAGAATATACCCGTTCTTATGTACCACCATTTAGCGGAAAATATAAACAATAATACAGTTATTTCACCCAATAATTTTGAGAAACAAATGAGGTCCCTTAAGGAAGAAGGTTATCATGCGATTTCTGTCAAAGAATTACACGATTACTTGACTAACCAAAGCAAATTACCCGCAAAGCCTATATTAATTACTTTCGATGATGGCTATCTCAGCAATTACGAAATGGCGTATCCGATTTTGAAAAAATATGACATACATGCGGAAATTTTTGTTATTGCAAGCCGAATAGTCGATACAAGTAAAGATTTTGCCTATCCACATGAAATTGCCAAGATGAACTGGGATCAATTAAAAGAAATGCAAGATTATATAACGATTCAAAGCCATACTTGGGACTCCCATTATAAATTACCTTCAAGATTCGGCAGACTGAATGGGGCTATTTACGGTCCAAGCTATTTGAATGGACAATTAGAGAGCCAGCAGCAGTACGAGGCTAGAGTCAGAAATGATTTTATTCACTCCCGAAAAATAATTAAAGAAAAATTAGGCTACGAGCCCATCGCCATTAGCTATCCATACGGTATTCAATCTGCTGCCACCATTAAAATTGCACAGGAGGCTGGTTTTAAGATGGGCTTTGTTATTCAGAATAAAAGTGTTAAAAAGGGCGATGGATTATTCACATTAAGTAGAATTATTGTAAATGGCAATGATTCAGGTCCCGACTTAATTCATAAAATAAATACAATGAAATAGTGACAGGAGGAATATACCCCTCCCTTTCGCTTCAGCGCACAAGAAAAGGCTTACAATATAGCTATTGTAAGCCTTTTTCTTTATAATGTTTAAATGTCTTTCTCAACTCGTCCGATTGCTTGACGGTCAAATTTTACACGTACATTATCAGCGATTTTTAATGTTACTGCTGTGTCCTCAATTGCATCAATGACACCATGCAGGCCACCGATTGTAATGACTTTATCTCCACGTTGCAAACTACCTTGCATATTTTGTGTTTCCTGCTGTCTTTTTTTAGCTGGACGGATTAAGATAAACCACATAGCAACGAACATTAATAATATCGGTGCTAAGCCTAATAATTGATCCATATTACTTCTTGCCCCCTTTCCAAATCTCACTTTTTTAGTATAGACTATTCCACCATTAAAAAGCGATGGACAAGCCCAAAAATTTTCTCATTTACTAATATTTTTTCTATGATTGACAATATTTTGCTAGAAATATTCACTTTTTACAAAGTTTTGAATGATTTTGCCATACTATGGCAAGTAATGTAGGACATTAGAGGTTTTCTAATGTCCCTTTTTATGAAAAAACTCGTTCACTTTATTATCCTTAGAAAAGTAATTAATTAAAAGTTTTTCGCATTTGGTCCATTAAAGCCATATTTCTCGAAAAATTCTTCTCGGAAATCACCTAAGCGATCTTGACGAATTGCCTCACGCACTTGTTCCATTAGCTTTAACAGGAAGTGTAAGTTATGATAAGACGTTAAACGAATACCGAACGTTTCTTCTGTGCGAATCAGGTGACGAATATAAGCACGTGAATAGTTTTTACATGTATAGCAATCACAGTTCGGATCAATCGGCCCAAAGTCACGAGCATATTTTGCATTCTTTACGACTAAACGACCTTCTGATGTCATCAGTGTACCATTACGAGCAATACGTGTTGGTAGAACACAGTCGAACATATCAACACCACGAATAGCTCCATCGATTAATGAATCTGGTGAACCCACTCCCATTAAATATCGAGGTTTATTTGCTGGCATTAACGGTGTTGTGAACTCAAGAACACGGTTCATGATATCTTTTGGTTCACCAACAGATAGTCCTCCTATCGCGTAGCCTGGGAAATCTAACTCCACTAATGCTTCTGCAGAACGACGGCGTAGATCCTCATACTCACCACCTTGAATAATTCCGAATAACCCTTGTTCTTCTGGACGACTATGGGCTTCTTTGCAGCGTTTTGCCCAACGTGTTGTACGGTCTACCGATTGCAACATATATTCATGTGTTGCAGGATACGGTGGACATTCGTCGAAAGCCATCATGATATCCGAGCCTAAGTCATTTTGAATTTCCATCGCTTTTTCTGGACTTAGGAATAATTTATCCCCATTAAGATGGTTACGGAAATGTACGCCTTCCTCTTCAATTTTGCGGAACTGGCTTAGGGAGAATACTTGGAAACCACCTGAATCTGTTAAAATGGGTCTATCCCAATTCATAAATTTATGCAGTCCGCCTGCTTCCTTAACGATATCATTGCCTGGACGAAGCCATAAATGATACGTGTTGGATAAGATAATACCAGCATTCATTTCTTTTAATTCCTCTGGTGACATTGTTTTAACTGTTGCTTGTGTTCCAACAGGCATAAATGCTGGTGTTTCAAAAGAGCCGTGTGGTGTATGCACAATGCCAAGACGTGCTCCTGTTTGTTTACATGTATGAAGTAATTCATAGCGAATAGCTGGTTGTGTCATAAAAATAAAAATCCTCTCTGATCTGAAGTAAAAACAGTACTCCGATTTTTTCTTTTTTATTCTTTTGGTCGAATAAACATAGCATCACCAAAACTAAAGAAGCGATATTTTTCTTCTACAGCTTGCTGATAAGCACTTAAAATAGTTTCACGAGTGGCTAGCGTACTCACTAGCATAACAAGGGTTGACTTTGGTAAATGGAAGTTTGTAATTAAACCATCTACCACGGTAAAAGTATAGCCTGGATAGATGAAAATAGACGTCCAACCTTGCTCTGCTCGTACCTCACCATCATATTTAGAGCCAATTGTCTCCAATGTACGTGTAGAGGTAGTCCCAACAGCTATTATCTTCCCGCCATTACGCTTTACACGATTAATCGTGTCTGCTGCTTCTTCTGTCACACTATAAAATTCTGCGTGCATTTCATGGTTTTCAATAGAATCTACACTAACTGGACGGAATGTTCCAAGTCCTACATGAAGTGTAATAAAGACAACCTCTACCCCTTTTGCCTTTACTTGTTCTAATAATTCTTCTGTAAAATGGAGCCCGGCCGTTGGAGCAGCAGCTGACCCACGCTCTTTCGCATAGACCGTTTGATAGCGATCTTTGTCTTCTAATTTTTCTCGTATATAAGGCGGTAATGGCATTTCACCAAGCTGCTCTAGTATTTCAAAAAAGATTCCATCATAATGAAATTCAAATGTTCGTCCACCATGGTCAAGCTCACCTGTACAAGTAGCTGTTAACAATCCATCTCCAAATGTAATAACTGTCCCTACTTTTACACGTTTTGCTGGTTTTACAAGTGTTTCCCACTCATCTGTACCTGGCAATTGCTTTAATAATAGTACCTCTATATGGGCACCTGTCTCCTCTTTTACACCCATTAAGCGAGCAGGTAAGACTCTTGTATCGTTTAACACAAGGCAGTCTCCAGTACGTAACTCCTCTAAGACATGAGCAAAATGGTGATGCTCTACTTCATTTGAGCCAGGTGTTACGACCATTAATCGACTAGCTGTCCGATCTACTAAAGGTGTTTGAGCAATAAGCTCCTCTGGTAATTCAAAATCAAAATCTTCTACACGCATGAAAAAAACTTCCTTCTTTATGTTTGTTGGGGATACTCATATCCAAAATGTTCGTAGGCTAAATGTGTCGCTACTCTTCCTCGTGGTGTACGTTGAATAAGCCCAATTTGCATGAGATAGGGTTCATATACATCTTCTATAGTCACCCGTTCCTCACCAATCGATGCTGCAAGCGTATCTAAGCCCACAGGACCTCCTCGAAAGCGCTCAATCATGTTAGTGACAAGTTTATGATCAATGTGATCAAGCCCTCTTGGATCGACTTGTAACAGCTCTAGCGCTTGCTTTGCAAGGCCCTCCGTTATCATACCATCTCCAAGCACTTGTGCATAATCTCGTACTCGTTTCAATAAGCGATTGGCAATTCGAGGTGTGCCACGAGAGCGTTTCGCCATTTCCATTGCTGCTATTTGCTCAATTTCTACCTCAAATAAATGAGCACTGCGAGCAACTATTTCAGCAAGGGAAATATCATCATAGTACTCTAAGCGTAATAAAACACCAAAGCGATCTCTTAGAGGTGCTGATAAGGCACCAGCTCTGGTTGTAGCACCTACAAGGGTAAAGGGAGGTAAATCAAGGCGTACAGAACGTGCTTCAGGACCTTTTCCCACAACAATATCTAAACAGAAGTCCTCCATTGCTGGATATAACACTTCTTCAATGGCACGAGGTAATCGATGAATCTCATCAATAAATAAAACATCACCAGGCTCTAGTGAACTTAAAATCGCTGCTAAATCTCCTGGACGTTCAATTGCAGGACCACTTGTCATGCGTACATTGACACTCATCTCATTTGCAATAACAACAGCTAATGTTGTTTTGCCAAGCCCTGGTGGCCCATATAACAGCACATGATCTAAACTTTCCTGCCGAAGTTTTGCTGCCTCAATGAAAATTTGTAAATTTTCCTTTACTTTATGTTGCCCTATGTATTGGGCTAACCTTTGCGGGCGTAAAGATAATTCAAATTGTTCATCATAGCCACTTGCCTCACTAGCCATCATACGTTCAGACATGCCTCTTCCCTCCTTCCTTATTTTAATTTTAATAATAGTTGTAACGCTTGTTTCATATAGGCATCTGTCGTTTCCAGCTTGTCGTTATCCTCAAGCAGTGGGCGAATTTTTTCGAGCTCCTTTTCAGAGTAACCAAGTGCCGCTAAAGCAAGTATTGCTTCTTCTAATTCGTGTTTATAAGGATGAACGCCAAACAATGGCAGCTCATCTTCTGTACTCGGCAGTTCGATTGTCTCTAATAAAGAGCCTAGCTTGCCTTTTAAATCTAATATCATCTGACGAGCAGTTTTTTTACCTACTCCTGGGAACTTCACTAAAAACGTTTCATCTTCCCGTTCAATCGCACTTATAACCTGCTGTGGGTTGCCAGTCGCTAAGATAGCCAGCGCTCCCTTAGGACCTATTCCAGATACTAAAATTAACTTTCGAAAAAGCTCGCGCTGATCTAGATTTGGGAAACCATAAAGCACTTGTGCATCCTCTCGTACATGCAAATGAACATAAATTTGTTGCTCCATGGCTGATGTTCGAAATGCAAACGGATTGGGCGTATTCAATTGCCAGCCAATACCCTTTTGTTCTAGCACAATATATTCTGGTGTAATACGAGTAATTAGTCCTTTTAAATAATCATACATCTATATTCCCTCACAATCATCGTCTTCGATTATAGCATATAGCGAACGAATGCTCGACAGAAAGTCCTGTTCAAAACGCTGTTCAAGACAAAAATGACCGCCAAATGACGGTCATTTCTTCACAAATCTATCAATATCGTACCACAGTTTTGGCCAATAGGTGAGGGCTCGTTTAGTAAATGGTACTAAATAATCTAAAAATACTAGTTGCTGATCAAGGGGTAAATCCACAGCGAAAAGCCATTCCCTTAATAGTTCATTCGGATATTTTAAACGATGAAGCTTTCTTTTATCAAGCCGTTTCAGTTCTGGTAACTCCGCAAAGACTTTGGCTAAATCATAATCAACTGCAGGTAGCACCCGATGCAACCATAAAATATACTCGTCATCCGCTTCTCCAAGATGTGCCAAATCAAAATCAATTAAACGCAATTGTCCATCCGTGCACCATAAAAAATTATGATGCACGACATCCCCGTGCAATAGTGTAATTTCTTTTTCGGCTACATCTTCCAGCGCAATTAACTGCAGCGATTTATCACTATAATGCAATATTTGATCGATCTCTTCTTTTGTTAAGAAAGCCCGAAACTCATTTCTTCTGCTTTTAAAACGCATATGACGCATTTGCCATTTTAAAAGTTGTGAATAGGTATGCAAGCCAGGCAAGCGTTGCCAAGCAACTTTTTTATATGTGTCATGTAAAGCTATTAGTAGTTGAAGAGATTCCCTGCGATCCTTTTTATGAGCAAAATTGGCACCATGGCTACCTTCTTGCCATTCTTGCACAATTAGCTGCTCATCGTCACTTTGGACTAATGGTAGGATAAGATTAGGTTCAATTCGACCTAGCTGGCGATGAATTGTTCTTACCTTCTCTGCAATTTCTAGTTGTTTTGCTCGTTTGACAAAGTAAGTATTCGATCGATACCTATATTTCCAAATATTTGATTTTACCTCTTCGACAATATACGCTTTTTCACCATCGATAAGGCGTCATCCCGCCTGGGAAATAATGCGGTGACATCCAAGGTCCTACTGATGACGGGCATGGCGGTGGACAATGCGTTGGGCATGGTGGTGGTGGACAATGACACGGATCCATTTGCCATGCAGGCATTGGCATCTGCATTGGTTGTGATTGACAGCCACATGATTGTGCTTCACAGCCACATGATTTGCCCATGTTCATGTCAGGCATCATATTAAATTGTGGCTGCATTTGTTGATTAGGCGTGTGGAAAAATGGTGATGTAGACTCTAAGAAGTCTTCCATCTCGCCCATTTTATTTTCTGGCATCTCAAAGGACATCGGCTGCTGCGGCATCATATACTGCTCGGCCTGTGGCTGCATTGGCATTGGCCACCACATTTGATGATAAATTGGTTGATGGCAGCTTGAGCAATGTGGTACTGGATGTGGCATGATATGCATTGGTGGTGCTGGTTGTGGTACTGGATGTGGCATTGGCTTCGCTACTGGTGGTGGTGGTGGCGGTGGCGGCGCTGGCTGTATTTGTACTGGTGGTGGTGTTGTGACTGTTTGCTCTACTTGTGGCATGACTACCTGTTGGTGCCAATTCATTTCTACAGGCTGTGGAACCCACATCGGTTGTTGTGGCATCTGCATTGGCATTGGCATTGGTATAGGTATTGGAATCATTTGTGGCTCAGGCATTGGCATTGGAGCAGGTGGTACAATTGGTGGTGGCGGTGGCATTGGTCTCTGTACCTCTTTTTTCGGAACTTCCTTAGGTGTCTCCTTATGCATTTGTGATTCCTTTTTTGGCATTTCTTTATGTGGCTCTTTGTTTATTTTTTCAGGCAAAATAATTTCCATGCCCGGGACAATATAATCTGGGTTGGCAAGATGGACATTGAGCCGCTTCAAATCTTCAAACGAAATGCCGTACTCTTTCGCAATCTTCCACAATGTGTCTCCCTTTTGAACAATATGAATACGCAATTTTTTCCTCCCTTCCTCTCTACGTATCATATGTTCAATGTTTCATTTGGATACAAAAATTTCAACAAGTTAGAAATGCTTCATGGTACACTAACCTATAGGGAATACTGTTTCCATTATTACGGGCAGAGGTGATCTCTTATGAAAAAAATGTTAGGCGAGGAACGCCGACTGCAACTATTAGCGCAATTAAAAAAAAGTAAAACACCTATAACAGGGACAGACTTAGCTAAATTCGCCAATGTTTCTAGGCAAGTTATCGTCAATGATATGACTTTATTAAAGGCAAGAAACGAACCCATTATCGCTACGAGTCAGGGTTATCTTTATATGCATCAGGAACAATTACAGCAAACTGTTGAACGCACATTTCCATGCATACACACATCTGAACAAACAGAGGACGAGCTAATGACGATTGTAGATTGTGGTGGCACAGTCAAAAATGTTATGGTTGAACATCCTATTTATGGTGAGTTAACTGCCTCAATCATGGTGTCAAACCGTCATGAGGTAACACAATTTATCGAACGGGTTAATGCCACTCAGGCTAATTACTTATCTGCACTAACGGGTGGCATTCATCTTCATGTCATTACAGCCCCCTCTGTTGAAGTATTAACGTTAATTGAACAAGCCTTACAAAAAAAGGGCTATTTGGTAACAGACCAATAAAATAAAAAAGCACAGTATTTGCTCATACTGTGCTTCAATGTGTGTTTCGAGTATTCCTCTCCCTTTACCCCAACCTATTAGGAAAGAAATCGTTGTCTTTGTGAAGGTGTAGGTAATAGACATTCCTTTTTTGTACCAAATAAACGATAGCGGTGCTTAGCAAACCTTCTATACAACGCATTGCGAATAATTGGAGGCACTAGGATGAAAAGATAATAACAAAGCCAAATCTTCTCCAAATTTCTGCATATTTTTAAGGCTGCTGTCGATTCAACATATGCTTTCCCATTTTCAATGAGGATTACACTATCTATATTCTCAGATATTTTGAACTGTCGGAGCAATGTTTGCCCGACATCACTTTGTAACGAAGCAAATTGAAAATAGCCTGCTTGATCATGTTTGATAATAAATTGAACGCTGCTATCACAAAAGTTACAAATACCATCAAATAAAATAATCCCACGCATTCTATTTCCCCCTTATAGCTATTATGCTTCGTCAGACGTAAGATACGTAAAGTATGTACCGAGTGACTTTACTTTGCAACCTAGTGCAGCTAGTTCTTCCATTGCACCGCGCATCATCGGTACTTTTTCATCCGCTAACACATCTATCATGAAGAAATAATCCCCTAGTCCTGTTTTCAATGGACGCGATTCAATTTTACTTAAATTCAGTTGACGCCATGCAAAGACAGATAGCACTTGATGCAATGCCCCTGAACGGTCAGTCGGCAATGTAATCATTAAAGTTGTTTTCGCTTGCCCATTTGAAAGTTCTTGTGGCAATCGTTGGTTTTGCTTAGACAGAACAAAGAAACGAGTATGGTTAAAATGGAAATCATGGATATTGGACTCTACTATTTCAAGGCCATATTTTTCTGCGGCAGCTGCATTTCCAACCGCTGCTATACATTGTTCTGGGTTTTCAGATACGTATTTTGCGGCAGCTGCTGTTGAAGTTGTTTGTTGTAGTGGTACATGACTGAAACGATAAAATAAATATTTATGGCATTGTGCTAGAGCATGTGGATGGGAATAGACCCCTTCAATGGACTGCCAATTATCTTTTTGTGCTTTATTGACCATTAAATGCTGCTGTATTTTCAGTAATAATTCACCTGTTACATATAGTGATGCTTCATGGAATAAATAATCAAGTGTAAGCGTAACTGAACCTTCTAAGGCATTTTCTAATGGTACAACGGCTAGATCTACCTTTCCCTCTGCTACTGCCTCAATACATTCAGGAATCGTTGCACAGGGTACAAGCCACTCATTTGGAAAAGTAGCCTTTGTTGCTAAGTATGTAAATGATGCTTCCGGTCCTAAATATGCGATTCGATTTCTCCATTGTTGCTTTGTCATTGCAAAAACCTCCTTTATGGAATAAGGAGCAGTCCCTAGCGATGATGTATCACTGAGGGACAGCTCCTTATTTGAGCTTTGGTATCGTATTATTACTCCAGTGCTTCAAGAGCATATGGATTATTAAACACGATAATTGTCATTTTTGTCAAAAATTAAAGGATCGAACACCTTACTATGATTATAAAGCACCAGAACTAATGACTTCCGCTGACTCAACAAAATCTAACCGTTTTAATTGCTGGATTAGGTCATCAAGATCACATGTCATACTTGTTACATCTAGTGATAATGTAACATTGGCACGTCCCTGAATAGGGATTGTTTGATGAATCGTCAATACGTTACAATGTGTAATTGTCACAGTTTCTAGAAGCTTAGCAAGTGTTCCTTTTCTATCTTGAAGCTGTAAAAAGACTGTTAAAATGCGTTCCTGCACGATTGAATGAAAAGGAAAAACCGCATCACGATATTTGTAAAACGCACTTCGCGATAAATCCACCTGCTTTACCGCATCCCAAATGGAAGATACTGAACCACTTGATAATAAGTGTTTCGCCTCCAAAGTTTTTTGCATTGCATCCGTTAAAACATCCTCACGAACTAAATAATATCGCTGATTCGCAACATTCTTCATACGCTTCCCCCTAAAACTCATGTCTTAATCGACAAATTCAAATTCAAACTCTTGTAGGCGAACTGTATCGCCATCCTGTGCTCCACGTTCACGTAGAGCCTCGTCCACACCCATTGCACGCAATTGACGAGCAAAACGACGTATTCCATCTTCACGGCTAAAGTCCGTCATTTTAAATAAACGTTCAATGGCATAGCCACTAATAATAAATGTACCATCATCGTCACGAGTGATTTCAAAATCTTCACCTTTTGCCTCATGCTTGTACATAACCGTTGCGTCTGATTGTTCCTCTACTTCATCATACAGTGGGAATTCAGGCGTTACTTCTAATAGATCCGCAATAGCAAACAATAGCTCTTTTAATCCTTGACGAGAAACAGCAGAAATTGGGAAAATCTGAACGTCTTCCCCTACCTTTTGGCGGAATGCTGTTAAGTTTTCCTCTGCATCTGGCATATCCATTTTATTGGCTACAATAATTTGTGGACGCTCTGTTAACCGAAGATTATATTGTTTTAGTTCTTCATTGATTGTTAAATAATCCTCATATGGATCGCGACCTTCCATTCCTGACATATCAATCACATGGACAATAACGCGTGTACGTTCAATATGTCGTAAAAATTGGTGGCCTAATCCTACCCCTTCATGAGCTCCCTCAATTAGCCCTGGTAAATCTGCCATCGCAAAGCTTCGGTGATCATCTGTTTCAATCATGCCTAAGTTCGGTACAATTGTCGTGAAATGATACGCACCAATTTTTGGCTTAGCAGCAGAAACAACAGATAAAAGTGTTGATTTACCAACACTTGGGAAACCAACTAATCCTACATCTGCTAAAACTTTTAACTCTAATATAACATTTAATTCTTGTCCTGGCTCACCTTTTTCAGAAAGTTCTGGCGCTGGGTTGGCAGGTGTTGCAAAGCGAGAATTTCCACGTCCACCTCGCCCTGCTTTCGCAATAACGGCTCTTTGCCCATGCTCGACTAAGTCAGCAATAACAGCATTTGTTTCTTCATTCATAACCACTGTACCTGGTGGAACTTTAACAATTAAATCTTCCGCATTTTTACCGTGCATGCCTTTACTCATACCATGCTCGCCACGCGGTGCTTTAAAATGGCGTTTATAGCGGAAATCCATTAACGTACGTAAGCCTTCCTCTACTTCAAATACGACATTCCCGCCATGTCCACCATCTCCACCAGCTGGACCACCATTCGGTACATATTTTTCTCGGCGAAAGGCAACCATGCCATCTCCGCCGTCTCCACCTTTAACATAAATCTTTACGTGATCGACAAACATTTAGTTCACTCCCTATTTGCACTCAAGACATATTGCCAGCGTGTATTTGTCTGCTCAATTGTTTGAATGTCGAATTGTTTCAAACCTTTTTCGGTGAATGCATCAGCACTCCATAACCCATTTAGCGTGAATGTCACGGCAAATGTATGATCGTCAACACGTACATCAAGCGTTAGGATCTGCTCTGTAAATGGATCTAATGTATCATAAACATGCATAACTGTTTTGTTTAAGTAATCTACAACTTCCTGATCAATCTCATTGGTCACAGGCTTTTTTATCTCGCCGTTTATTTTCCAAGTGAAGGAAGGGAAACGCCATCCTGCTGTTTGGAGCCATTCAATTGTTTGTGGTAATTGTAGTCGATTGAGGATAGAAAACACTCTTAACTGTTCTGAAAAATGCTGAATAAGTTCCTTTGATTCATCAACTCTACCTAAATCTAAATTCATGCGAATCAATTGCAGTTGATTCACAAAATCATGATTTGCAAAACGTAATACTTCACTAATGGTTAGTGATTGATTGTTCATCCCATTCACTCCAATAAAGTTATCTTTACTAGTATAACAAGTTTTGCTGTATTTTTCCCTTAATTCTTTATTCAATTATCCCTGAGCATATTTGAATAAAGAATCAGTTTGCTTTGGACCAACAAGATGTTGATTAGTCCTTGCCTCAAGGCATGGCTACCATAGACAGAATTCCTTTATTTCGATGGTTTTAACTCTACTGAAATAAAATGAAAACCGTCATCACCTTGAGCTATTGATCCACGTTTAATTCTACAGTCGTCTGTTGAAAGAGGCTGAAATTTAGCCAAAAAAAGGACTGCAATAAATGCAGTCCTCCGCTTTATGATATCTTATAAAAGATTAAGCTTCTTGTGGTGCTGGGTATACAGATACTTGTTTGCGATCGCGACCTAAACGTTCGAATTTAACAACGCCGTCAACTTTAGCAAATAGTGTATCGTCACCACCACGACCTACGTTTGTACCTGGGTAAATTTTTGTACCGCGTTGACGGTAAAGAATTGAACCACCAGTTACGAATTGGCCATCAGCACGTTTAGCACCAAGTCGTTTAGACTCAGAGTCACGTCCGTTTTTAGTAGAACCTACCCCTTTTTTCGATGCAAAAAGTTGAAGGTCTAATGCTAATAATAATTTCATCGAGTTCCACCTCCTACTTGGTTGTAGTTGATTTGGATGTATTGTCCGTAATTCTGCACCATAGAATACACTTGGGCAGTCATTACTTGAACAATTAACTGTAGTTTTGCATCTACTTCAGGCTCTAAATCTGTTGGAAGATCCACCTTAAGATAGCCTCCACCTTCAGCAGCTTGTTCGACTTCTGGTTGAATTTGTAATAATGCATAAATAGCATTTACCGTACCAATGGCAATGGTAGATGCTCCTGCACATACTAAATCTTTCCCAGATTCATCGTACCCAGCATGTCCTGAAAATTCGAATGCTGACACATGTCTATTTTCATCATGATGAATCGTAACTTGTATCATTCGCTACACCTCACTATTAAGCGTTGATTGCTTCAACAACTAATTTTGTGTAAGGTTGACGGTGACCTTGTTTACGACGGTAGTTCTTTTTAGCTTTCAATTTGAAAACAACGATTTTTTTCGCACGGCCTTCTTTAACAACTTTCGCTGTTACAGTAGCACCATCTACGAATGGAGCACCAACTTTAACGTTTTCGCCACCTACGAATAAAACTTTATCAAAAGTTACAACCTCGTCAGCTTCTACGCCTAATTTTTCAACGTAGATTTCTTGACCAGCTTCTACTTTGATTTGTTTACCACCAGTTTCAATAATTGCGTACATTTTACTGCACCTCCTCTTAAACTCAGACTCGCCTGTTTTATAAAGGTGATCTTATAGTAAGATACTTATACCTTCCCAGAGCGGTTGTAGTAGCACGGGTGCTACAAACAATAACATTAAAATATTACCACACGGCTTTTTTTAAGTCAATCTATTCATAACATATTTTTCAAAAGCTATACGATATTTTCGGTAACGCCATTCTTTTAAAACTTGTAACCAAATGAATAAACAAATAATTGCTAAAAAAATAGATTGCGGTAGGAAATTTAAAGTTATCAGAAATAATGTAGTGGCCATTATGAAGGACAGCCAATAATACACTTCCACCACTTGAGCTTTTGGAAAATTTAAGAATAACCACGCTAACAATATCCTACCACCATCTAATGGTAGGATGGGGATCATATTCACTAATAATAGCACAAGTTGAACACTAATAAGCTTACCTGCAATTAGTTCAGGCATAAAAAAAGCGAGGCCAATCCCCAAGATAGTAGCGATTGGTCCTCCTAATGCAATCCATAGGAGTGACGATGCTTGCACAACCGCTGGATTTTCAAATTGTATTTCCCCCCCGTAAGGTGTAATAACACATGATTTCACTCTTACGCCGCACAGTAAAGCTACTAATAAATGACCTGCTTCATGCCACAATAGCGAGAAAAAAATAATAGCGTAATAAGCAAGTTGTCCACTAAAAATCATGACAAATACGAGAGGAATACAAAGAAGATGTAATTTAATCTTCATTAGTCTCCATCGTTTCCAACCATTGTACAATTTGCTCTAAATCGTAATGGCTATCTCCCTTTTCAATGGAAAGATAAAGTTGCCCAGCTTCTTTCATACCAATCAAATCATTTGCCTGTATAGATGTATACGGAAGCTGTGCTAAGCTATCTAGCATGCCATAAGAGACGGTTGTACCATCATCATAACTAATGGTCATAGTCTTACCAGTATATTTGGTATGACCTGTGAACACGACTAAACCATTCTGTCCGGCATAAACTGGTAAACCAACATCGTACTGCAATAAATATCCCTCTTTAAAAACCTGGGCATTAGCAAATGTTAAAAGATCTGCTTGCCCGACATCACTAGATACTGTAATGGTTTCATTTTCTTGGTCGAACCAACTTTGCCCTAGCTCACTTAAGTACGTTAAATCTGCCGAGGTTGTTACCATTTTTCGAATAGGAGTATCAACTACACCCTGATCTTCTAAACGAATTACAAGCATAGTTGCTGCCACAAGTAGTATCGTGATAAACCATTTCCATTTTTTAAACAAGCCCTCATCCTTTTTTCCACACTATATGTGATTGCATGTCCAAACATGCAAAAAACCTTCTCGCACAATTGCACGAAAAGGTTTTAATTTATCTTGAAAATAATGATTTAAGTTTTGAAAACATACCTCTTTGCTCATCTTGAATAGCCATTAATGGAACCGATTCGCCCAGAATACGACGTGCAATATTTCGATAGCCCAAAGATGCTTTATTAGCAGGGTCCATTACGATTGGTTCTCCTTTATTGGAAGATGAAATAACACCTTCACTATCAACAATAATTCCTAATAAATCGATAGACAAATGGGTTGTAATTTCATTAACATCCAAAGTGTCACCGCTCTTCATCATATGTTGTCGAATACGATTGATGATGAGCTTAGGAGCAGTTATGTCTTCCTGTTCTAATAAACCAATAATTCGATCTGCATCTCGAACAGCAGAAATTTCAGGTGTTGTGACAACAATCGCATGATCTGCACCTGCTACGGCATTTCTATAGCCTTGTTCAATACCTGCCGGACAATCTATTAATACATAATCATAGTCCCTTTTTAATTCCTCTACTAAGCTCTTCATTTGCTCAGGGGTAACAGCATTTTTATCTGTCGTTTGAGCAGCAGGTAATAAAAATAGTTTATCATCCACGCGCTTATCTTTAATCAATGCTTGATGTATTTTACAGCGCCCTTCTACTACATCTACTAGGTCATAAATAATACGATTTTCTAGGCCTAAAATAACATCTAAATTACGCAGGCCAATATCTGTATCAACTAAACATACTTTTTTACCTTGTAGAGCCAATGCAGTCCCAAGGTTAGCCGATGTCGTTGTTTTTCCGACACCACCTTTACCCGAAGTTATGACGATCGCTTCTCCCACACTAGCTTCCTCCCTTAGACACATTTAACAATGGTCGAATATTTTTTAAGGCGTGAATTTGATCGTACGTAATGCGTCCATCGTAACCAATAAATGCACAAGTCATTTCTGCTTGATTAATTTCTTTCACATGCTCATCTGACATTGCTTCCACTTGATCAGCAATCATAATATGCGTAGCTTCAAATTGAGAGGCAGCAATGATTGCTTCCTTATTGCCCTGTACACCAGCATGCACGATTCCTTTTAGTTTACCTAAGACATACACATTGCCACCAGCTTCAACCCGACCGTTTGGATTGACATTTCCTACAATGATAATGTCCCCAGACGAACGTAGAATCTGCCCTGATCTGACCACACCTAAATATGTATCTTGTTGACTTTCAATCATTTTCTGGTTGCTTTCATGGACAGTCAGTACTTCGCTTTGTACACTCGCTACAATGAGTTGCTCTGTTTCTTGCACAATATGGATAAGTTCATCGATCTGTTCATCAGTACAGTATCGATAGCCTAAGTATAATTGTACATCTACTTTACCATCGATACCGCCTTCTAACACTTTTTTCTTTAATTCTTCTACTAAATCGCTATAAGCACATTGGTCGTCAAGACGCAGTACAAATCCGTCCTTCGTTCCCTTCATATTAACTAATTGTTTTTTCATGAATGCCTCACCTCACGTTGTTCTTTGTTAAGAAACCTCACGTGCTCTCTGTAAGACACGCGCATTAATTAGATACTTGAAGGCCCAACCAAGAATCATTAAAAATAAAGCATTTGCAATGATTGTTGGCAGTAGTCGTGAACGTAAGAAATCTGCTAAAGGTATTGCTGTAAAATCGATCAAGAAGAAAAATTGATAGAGTATAAATTCTAAAATGGCTACTAACACAACTGAAATAGTTGTTGTTACGACTAAGTGCTGATGTATAACTTTCACGATAGACCCTGCTAAAAAACATATAAGTGGATATAGAACTGAATATAATCCAATAATATCAATGTAAAACACATCATACAAGACACCAAAAAAAAGTCCATACATTACCGCGCGTTGACGGCTGTAATAGATGGAGATAAAAATGAGATATAAGATTAAAAAACGCGGTACTAGAAAATACACTTCCCCCTTAATTTCAATTGGAGAAAGCATCGCAAACTCTGGTTCTAGCAAGAATAGTAAAACCGCCACAGAAGGAATGAGAAAACGAACCATCATTCCGCCTCCTCTTCATTCGTATCTTGCGGGTTTGTTAAATCTTCGTTCGTTGAGCTACCATCTGAACCATCAATAACTGTAGATGTACGCTTAGCAATAACAACATGCTCTAAAATCGAAAAATCAGCAGATGGTCTGACATACGCCATTTTTGTTAAGCCGTGATCATCTGTACTAACCTCTGTAATTTCTCCGATAGGGACACCTTTAGGGAAAATACCTCCGAGTCCTGAAGAAACTACCTGCTCGCCTTCTTTAACCTTAAAACTAGAATCGATTCGCTTCATAATGAGTTCATTACGTTCTTCATCAAAGCCCTCGATTAAACCGTATGCTTCTTTTTCACCTAACACCATTGCAGAAACACGATAGTTAGGATTATTTGTATTTAAAAGCTCTACCTCAGAAGTGAAAGGCGTCACTAGTGTAATTTTCCCAACTAGCCCCTTCGCCGTCATAACTGCCATGTTTTTTTGAACTCCATGAGAAGATCCTTTGTCTAAAATGATTTTCTCTTCCCATTGGTCAGGATTTCTAGCAATCACTGTTGCTTGAATAGGATTATACGCCTTTAAGCTCTCACTTTTATCCAAAAGCTCACGAAGCTTTTTATTCTCTGATTTTAAATCCGTAGCCTCAGCTTGTACAACTGCAAAATCTTCTAAGCGTGCTTTTAAACGTTTATTTTCTTCGTACGTGTTTAAGAGGGAGTCAATACTATTAAAAATACCATTAACATAATTCGCCGGCTTCGCAACAAGCGATTGTGCGACGCCGACAGTATCTTTAATAATTTGCTCTGGTAAAGTAGCATTCGTCCGATCACGTAATGAGAAGCTAATCAATGCCACAAGAAAAACCATGCCTACGAGCAGCAAAATTACTTTCTTATTGAAAAAAAAATGTGGCATTGCCTAAACCTCCTTACCCTTTAACCTGTTGTTGACGAATTAAGTCCATATGATCTAAAGCTTTACCCGTACCAATTGCTACACAGTCTAAAGGATCTTCTGCGATAAATACTGGCATATTTGTTTCTTTACTAATCACTTTATCTAAGTTTGTTAATAGTGCGCCACCGCCAGTTAATACGATACCGCGCTCCATCACGTCCGCAGATAATTCGGGAGGTGTCTGTTCTAATGTTTTTCGAACGCCATCAATAATTGATGCAACTGCTTCGCGTAATGACTCAGAAATTTCTTGTGAAGAGATTTCAATTGTTTTTGGTAAACCTGTTAGAAGGTCACGACCTCTAATTTCCATCTTCTCTTCTGGTCCTTCAGCTAATGCCGTACCAATTTCCATTTTTACCGCTTCTGCAGTACGTTCACCAATTGTTAAATTATACGTTTTACGGATATATGAAATGATAGATTGATCCATTGCGTCCCCACCAACACGTACGGACTCACTTGTTACAATACCGCCTAGTGAAATAACAGCTACTTCTGTTGTACCACCGCCGATGTCAACTACCATTGACCCTGTTGGATCCCATACTGGTAAATTTGATCCGATTGCCGCTGCAAATGGCTCTTCGATTGTGAAAGCCTCTTTTGCGCCCGCTTGTCGAGCTGCATCAATAACCGCACGTTGTTCCACTGAAGTAATACCATAAGGCACACAAATCATAACATTTGGTTTTTTCCAATTGCCGCCAGAATTTTTAGAGGCTTCTCTTAAATAATACTGAATCATTGCTGTCGTAATATCGAAATCAGCGATAACGCCATCTTTCATTGGGCGAATTGCTACGATTGAGCCAGGTGTACGACCAATCATATTTTTAGCATCATTACCAACGGCAACGATATCTCCCGTTTTCGTATTTTTTGCTACTACTGAAGGTTCGCGTAAAACGATTCCCTTTCCTTTAATAAACACTAATGTATTCGCTGTGCCGAGGTCAATCCCGACATCTTTGCTTCCTAGTCCAAACAAATTGTGTACTCCCTTTCTATTTAAGCCATACTTTCATTGACATCCATTATCTTTGACAGTCATGTATAGGAATTTGAATTGTATAAAAATACAATTGACTCCTCCTCAAAACCCATAACACTCCGCCAAAGTTTTTATCTTCATCAGTTAGTGTTTCACACCTTGAAAAAACTACACACTTATTTAGCTCACCATCATTTTCGATGGGAGTCTTTCCTGAATCAAGATAAAATTCATACCCTTCATTATAACGGAAAAGCGCAAGAATTTGTAGTGTCACATACTTTATCTCGCAGAAAAGATACTATTTTAATTCCCTCTTAAACTAAAAATAGTACGTATAGATTAGCATATAATTTTTATTCTCATAAGACAATGTGTATCAAGCTACCAATTTTTGTGAAGATAATATCAGTTTCTAGAATACATTAACGATTTGAATCGAAAAAGGTTCGCCATTAAACCACAAAAAAATACAAAAATTTTAGGAAAATGCCTCTATTGTCATAGCGATAAGATATTCAAATTTGATTGTAAAGCTCTCCTAAGACATCTAATCAAACTAAAAAACTCTGCAAATTTCTTGCAGAGTTAAAAATACCCTTTTTCCTTCAAACTAATGAATTGGTGATCGCCGATAATTACATGATCAATTAATTCAATCCCCATAATATAACCAGCCTCTTCAATTCGCTTTGTGACCTCAATGTCCTCCTCACTTGGAGTTGGTACTCCACTAGGATGATTATGCGCACAAATAATTGAAGCAGCAGATCGCTTCACTGCTTCTCGAAAAATTTCCCGTGGGTGCACGATAGAGGCATTTAAGCTGCCAATGAAAATCGTTTGTCTGTGAATGATTTGGTTTTTGATATTTAAAAAAAGAACAACAAAATGTTCCTGATTAAGAGAAGTCATGTCAGGCATTAAATAAGCAGCCGCATCTTGTGGAGAACGAATTGTAAATTTTTCATCATTTTGTTTTTGAGCGAGTCGTCGACCAAGTTCAATGGCGGCTAATAATTGAATAGCCTTTACCTCACCAATTCCTTTAATAGCGACCATTTCCTCAATGGTAGCGTGTTTTAAATAATGGAGACGTTCGAAAACAGTTAATACTCTATTCGCGAGGACAAGAACGGATTCTTCTTTTGTGCCAGTCCTCAATAAAATAGCAATTAGCTCTTGATTGGATAGACTTTCTGCCCCTTGTCGCATTAGTCTTTCACGCGGGCGATCCTCCAAATGAACATCACGTAACATCAAAGTAGGTAAAGCTTTATCTAGCAAAAATGCTCACTCCTTCGCATATTGGACTATTTGTAGGTTGACCAATTGCGAAAACAACGCTGCAAGTGGTAAACCTACAACATTGTTATAATCTCCTTCAATTCGTTTCACTAAAAGTGTGCCTAACGTCTGAATACCATAGCCTCCTGCTTTATCGAAAGGATCTCCAGAATCGACATAGGCTTCAATCAATACCTTCGATAGAGGATGAAAAACAACTGTGGTTTCTTCCACAAAGAGGTTTTCCTTCCCATTAGGTTCAATAATAGCGACCGCTGTCATCACGACGTGTTTACGGTCTGATAAACGTAATAAATGAGCAATAGCTTCCTCACGAGATTTTGGTTTATGTAGCAGCTCATCATTGTCGACAACAATTGTATCAGCACCAATGATTGTTGCATTGGATACTTTTTTCGCTACATCTCGTGTTTTTAAGAGGGCTACTCCTTTTACATATTCCTGCATGGAACTTGCTTGTACACTTGTTTCTTCAACTTCACTTGTCATGACCTCAAACGGAAGTGCTAACATTTCTAACAATTCCTTTCTTCTTGGTGAAGCAGAGGCAAGTATAAGCTTGTGGTTTGTTTTTAACATGATCCGACCATCCTTCCTTATCCTTATGATACAGAAGAATGTTCGATTTGAAAATTTTCTAAAAATCAAGATAATAATGATTTACTATCTTTTACTTTTAAAATTTCACTTGGAGACAAGTATTTTTCGCCTGATAATGAGCAAAAACTTGCAAACGGATGACGCTGACATCGTTAGAAATAGTAGAGGCAGCCGCTCCAATTGATTGCCAATCCTCAGGTAAAGTTGAATCCTTCCCGTTTTCCTTAAAATTTAATTTTGTAGCTTTTTTGTCTGCTAATGCTGTTGGCAGTTCTACAAGAGTTGGCTCCTTACAGCTTTCACCACTAACACTAAATGCTTTTTTAAAGGTTGCGGGTTCCTGTAAAAATTTAAGCTGACTTTCTTCATTTACCATGCTTGTCCAAACATAAAACTTACCATCAACCTCAATAATGGCGCTCTCTTTTAATGCAGGATACTCAGCAACAAATGCACTTGCACTCTCATAGTTAGAATATACGCCTGCTTGACTAGCATAAAACATAGGTGCATTAGATGTACTGGTTGTCTCACCGGCAGTTGGAATGGTTTCTGATTGTGATTGATTAGTTGCCACATCACTACCCTTATTCTTTATCGGTAACTGGGTACTGGCTTGTAAAACACCTAAAAAAATGGCTACACCTAACAAACCCACAAATCCACCAATAATCATTGCCCGAAATATTTGTTTTTTCATCACATGACTTACAATTTTCATCCATCTATCACCTCATCCTTCCACCTATCCGTACACGTTTCAATAAAACGAGATTTCAATATATAAAAGTATATGTAGAATTAGTGGTGTAAATGCGAATTTAATGAGATTTGATTCATAACAAAAGCGGCATACATTCATAAAAAAACTAGGACTTCCTATTAGGAGCCCTAGTCATTTCATACTTTTAAGCTATTTCGTACTGCCGTTAATAAATATAATGAGCCAGATACAACCGTTCTTCGCTTGCTGTCTGATTGTACCTGTAAAAATTGCACATAATCCACTAAGATATTTTTAGATGTTGCTTTGGAAAGACCCAGCAAATTTTGCGCAGCCATCGCTCTTGGTTTATCAAAATCAACAAAATAAAATTCATCACTAACTTGCTCTAACAGTCGAAGAATTTGTTGAACATCTTTGTCTGCTAGTATGCCCACAACAAATGTGATTTGCTCTCCTGGAAACTCATTTTTTATCGTTTCTACTAATGTTTCAGCACTGGCTGGGTTATGCGCCCCATCGACAATAACAAATGGTATGATTTCTTCAAAACGGCCTAAAATAGCCGCTTTTTTCACAGCCTCTCGAACTGCTGTTTTTTTCACAGGCACATTAAAAAATGCTGCCACTTCAAGGAATGCTGAGATAGCAAGTGCCATATTATTGGCCTGATGAGGCCCTTTCATTGAACGTGTTAGATGGGAGAATTGGACATTTCGTCCGTCATTTAAATAACATTCTCCTTCAGTCGATGAGGATATTGAAAAATGTTGACCTATTTCATATACGTTGGCTTTTTTCTGAGCAGCCTCTGCATAAACAACACGCTTGGCATCTTCTGGCAAATTACCGATAATGACAGGGCGATTTTGTTTAATAATACCTGCTTTATGGCGCGCAATACTGTCAATTGTATTGCCCAAAAATTGGGTGTGCTCTAAAGCTATACTTGGGATAATGGAGACGATGGGTATGACCACATTCGTACTATCCAATAATCCCCCCATACCCGCTTCAATCAATGAAAGATCAACATCATTATTCACAAAATATAAAAATGCTGCCACAGTCAAAAGTTCAAAATCTGTTAGTTTCCCACTTAAACCGGCTGCATGCATTTGTCGAAAAACGGCATCCATATCAGCTTCGGTAATAGGTTGACCATCTATTTGAATTTGGTCGTGCACATCGACTATACAAGGTGACATAAATTTACCCACTCGTAATGTATGTTCTTTGGCGAGAGCCTCAAGAAAGGTTAATGTGGAGCCCTTCCCATTTGTGCCTGCCAAGTGTACAACATGTAAGGCTTGCTGAGGGTTTCCAACTAATAGCAAAGCCTCCTCCATCGCCACAAGACCAGGTTTTATGACATCATCACTGTGGACAGCCCACTTCTCTTTATAGTGATTGAATCCCGGTATCATCGTCCTTCCTCCTGTAGCCACTGGCGAACATTCGCTATGAAATATAAAGAACCGGTAATCACAACAACATCCTCTTCAGCTCTTTCACGTAGTACAGTTTGTACAGATTCCATCCAATCCTCATGGTACGATTTATTGGCATTCGTTGATAATATGGATAAATCTTTAGCAGGCATTGCATTGGGTAGGTTAATTTGTGTAAAAGTAATTGACGTTGCAACATCATCCATTAGTGCAATACTATTTGCGTGATCCTTATCTGCTAATGCTGCATACACAAAACGATAATGGCTTTTTGGAAATACATTTTTAAGTGTTTGGATAAGTGCAGCAGTCCCCTCTGAATTATGGGCACCATCTAAAACAATTTTTTGTGGCCATTGTTCGAAGCGACCAGCCCAATGTGCATATAGAAGTCCATGCCGAATGGATTGGTCTGACAGGGTAATGGCTCCCTCTTCCCGTAATGCGAGGATTGCTGTAATGGCAAGGCTTGCATTATTGATTTGATGGGGACCAGCCATTTTTAAAGCTATATCAGTCATTACAATATTACTCTTTTCATACGTGAATTGCTGAACGTCTGTACCTTGTAAAATATCTGAAACAGTAAAATCTTGTCCTAAAATGAAGCATTGAGCCTGTTGTGCATCTGCTGTTTGTTTTATAACAGCTAATGCTTCTTCATTGCTAACCCCTATAACAACCGGAACACCCTTTTTTATGATGCCAGCCTTTTCAGAGGCAACCTTGGCAAATGTATCACCTAAAAAGGCAGTATGCTCAAGTGAAATTGTCGTAATAATTGCTAGTAGTGGCGACACGACATTGGTTGCATCTAAACGCCCTCCAAGCCCCGTTTCAATAAGCGCTATATCAATTCCCTGATCGGCAAAAAATTGAAACATTACTAGTGTTACTACTTCAAAAAAGCTTGGAAAATCTCCATTATACTGTTCTTCTATAATCTTAGCTAGTTTATTGAAATAGTATAAAAATTGTTCATCAGTTATCGGCTCACCATTAATGGTCATCCTTTCATTAACTCGCTCTAAATGTGGGGAAGTAAATGCCCCTACTTGGTACCCAGCGTGTTGTAGCATTTCTCTAAGGGCATTCACTGTAGAACCCTTTCCATTCGAACCGGCCACATGAATCACGCGTAGTTTATTGTGAGGATTCTCTAAATGTGCTAGTACTTCTTTCATTAGTACAAGCGGTGCACGTTTATGGTCAACGGCTTTTAGGGTAAAAATAAATTCCGTACATTCGTTCATTGTGTTAAACAAAAGAAACACTCCCTCTTACTGCAATATCTCTATTTTAGTACAAGTAACATTTAATAACATAGATTAATGACAAAAAAATAGAAAAAACACACAGCTAGCTACTGCGTGTTTGATAAGTAATTCGGTTAATGTACTTGGTGAGTCCCTAGCAGAGCACCCATATTGTCCAAAATAATTCTTGCATCATTGTTTAATAAAGGTATAACATCAGGACGTTGTACTAATTCAAAAGAATTTTTTAATGTTCTTTTTAACATTGAAATATCAAAATTCGAGCAATACTCATTTATTCTATTGATGATTAACATATCTGCCCGTGATAGTTTTGTACACTCCTGTTGAGTTTGCCTATTTGCTAATACATGTTTAATAAGCACACGCGCACTGGTATTTAATAAACGATAATTTTTCGCTTCTGATAATTTTACTAGATTTGTTTCAATTAATACCCTTGCACTAACAAAATCTAAGTCATCACATGCTTTATTGACTTTCGTAATATAGGTTGTCATATTACCTGTCATTTTCACATCTCCATTCATACCTCAAACCCGCAAAAAAACGTTCAATTGCCATAGCTATTTCATTACAGATCATTTTTCTCGATTACACAACATCATATTAGGTTTTGTTTCCTACTACATTAATAAACACCCTAACCTATTAGACTAATTATTCTAAATAGTACTATATATTTTTACCCATTTCAACGCATAACTTTTGCTCCATATAAAAAAAGCAATGGATGACTTTATTGTCATCCATTGCTCAACTATTACATATTTTTTAGTTCTTCTAAACGTTTTAATACAACCGCGTGCTTACTTTCATAATCTGCTAATTTTTCACGTTCAACATTTACTAATGCCTCAGGTGCTTTCGATACGAACTTTTCATTTGATAGCTTACCTGTCACTAACTTTACTTCTTTCGCCCATTTCTCTAACTCTTTTTCAAGACGAGCGATTTCTTCCTCTAAATTAATTAGCCCAACAAGTGGTAGGAAAACTTGGGCACCTGTAATAACTGCTGTCATCGATTGACCTGGTGCCTCTAAACCTTCACCAATTGTTAACGTATCTGGATTACAGAATTTCTCTAAATAAGCTTTATTCGCTTCAAGTACTGCCACTGTTGCAGCATCTTTCGCAGAGATAAACAACGGCACTTTTTTGCTCATTGGCGTGTTTACTTCCGCACGAATATTACGAACTGAACGTATAATATCCATTAGGAGCTTCATATTATCTGATTCGTCAGCAAAATGAAGATCCGTGCGTACTGTTGGCCATGCAGCTACTGTAATTGATTCTCCATCATGTGGTAAGTGTTGCCAAATTTCTTCTGTAATGAATGGCATAAATGGATGTAATAGACGCATCGTTTGATCGAGTACGTACGCTAAAATAGAACGAGTTGTCTTTTTAGCAGCTTCATCCTCACCATAAAGTGGTAACTTCGCCATTTCAATATACCAAGAACAGAAATCATCCCAAATGAAATTGTAAAGCTCACGACCAACTTCACCAAACTCATAGCGCTCTGCCAGAGATGTTACACGTTCAATTGTTTCATTTAAGCGTGTTAAAATCCATTTGTCAGCAACTGATTTTTCACCTGTTAAATCAATTTCATCATATGTCATTCCATCCATATTCATAAGTGCAAAACGGGATGCATTCCAAATCTTATTCGAAAAATTCCATACAGCCTCTACTTTCTCAGTAGTATAGCGTAAGTCTTGACCAGGTGATGAACCTGTTGCTAAGAAGTAGCGTAATGAGTCTGCACCATACTGCTCAATAACATCCATTGGATCTACACCATTGCCAAGTGACTTACTCATTTTTCGCCCTTCACCATCACGTACTAATCCGTGAATTAATACATCCTTGAATGGGCGTTGTTCTGTAAATTCAAGACCTTGGAAAATCATTCGAGATACCCAGAAGAAAATAATATCATAGCCTGTTACGAGTGTATTTGTTGGGTAATAACGTTTATATTCTTCATTTGCCTCGTCTGGCCAGCCCATTGTAGAAAACGGCCATAGTGCTGAAGAGAACCATGTATCTAGTACATCTTCATCCTGTGTCCAATTTTCTGCATCAACCGGTGCTTCTTTTCCTACGTAAATTTCACCTGTTTCATTATGGTACCAAGCTGGGATTTGATGGCCCCACCATAATTGACGAGAAATACACCAATCACGAATATTTTCCATCCAGCGAGAATAAGTGTTTTCAAAACGAGCTGGAACAAAGTTTACTTTACCTTCTTGGTCTTTTTGAAGCTCTAATGAAGAGTCTGCAAGTGGTTGCATTTTAACGAACCATTGTGCTGAAAGATATGGCTCTACAACAGCACCAGAGCGTTCAGAATGCCCTACTGAATGCATATGTTCTTCGATGCGTATTAACACGCCTGCTTCTTGTAAATCAGCAACAATTTGTTTACGGCATTCAAAGCGGTCCATACCGTTGTATTTGCCAGCAAGTTCGTTCATTGTGCCATCTTCATTCATCACAAGGATACGCTCAAGGTTGTGACGATTACCAACTTCAAAGTCATTTGGATCATGTGCAGGTGTCATTTTTACAACCCCTGTTCCAAATTCCATATCAACATAGTCATCAGCTACAATCGGAATTTCGCGACCTACAATCGGTAAGATAACTGTTTTACCAATTAAATGCTGATAACGTTCATCTTTCGGGTGAACAGCTACTCCAGAGTCGCCAAGCATTGTCTCAGGACGTGTTGTCGCAACCTCTACATATCCTGAGCCATCAGCCAAAGGATATTTCATATGATAGAAGGCACCCTGCACATCCTGGTAAATAACCTCAATATCAGACAATGCCGTTTTAGCAGCCGGATCCCAGTTAATAATGCGTTCACCACGATAGATTAAGCCTTTTTCATATAATTGAACAAATACTGTGTTAACTGCCTCTGAAAGACCTTTATCAAGTGTGAAACGCTCACGTGTGTAGTCTAATCCAAGGCCAAGCTTTGCCCATTGATCACGAATATGTCCAGCATATTCTTCTTTCCATTCCCATGTCTTCTCGAGGAATTTTTCACGTCCTAAATCATAACGTGTAATATTATCCTCACGTAGCTTTGCTTCTACTTTTGCCTGTGTAGCAATACCGGCATGGTCCATACCTGGTAACCAAAGTGCATCATATCCTTGCATACGCTTCATACGAATGAGGATGTCTTGTAAAGTCGTATCCCATGCATGACCAAGGTGTAATTTACCTGTTACGTTCGGTGGTGGAATAACAATTGAATAAGGTTTTTTCCCGCTTTCTGGCTGCGCCTCAAAAAATTTCCCTTGTAGCCACCATTCATAGCGACCGGCTTCAATGGACTGTGGGTCATATTTAGTTGGCATTGAAATGTTTTCTGTCATATTGACTCCTCCTAATGTTTGAAGACTATTGATAAAGCAATCACTTTACCAAATAAAAAAACTCCTCTCGTCTAAAAGGACGAAGGAGTTTTAGTTCGCGGTACCACCTTTAATTCCAGCAGCGGTTAAGAAAATGATCATCGAATACATTTCTCAGCCTTATCTACTGGCTCTTAATTCGGTAACGGTGTTTAACCGGCTTTAACTACTGTTAGTTCACTAAAGCTGCTCAAGGGCTACCTTCAATTAAGTACAAATAGAAACTTCTCAGCTACCGTTTCCTCTCTGAAAATGTAAGCATAATTTACTCTTCCCTATCATAGCATCTGTATTTAATTTTCCTTATTGTACCGCAAAAACGTGTAATTTTTCAAGTGATTTAGTCATCTTTTAATAAGAGTAAAGTAAATAGAAAAGGAAGTGAATTTTCAAATGCGTCGACGCAAGTATAACCCCTGGCTTTTACCACCTTGGATAAGGCAAGTTCGTTTTTACTGTAGAACGATTATCGTGCCGATTTGTTGTTTTCAGTTTATTCGTGTCATTATTGTTCCAACATCCGGTGATTTAATTTTCTTATTACTCTTGCTACTTCTCAGCTATTTACTTTTGAAAGACATCATTTGATACACGAACTTTAAGCGGTGTATATTCTTCTGTTAGATCCCAAATCATAGAAGGCACTTCATGCCAAGAGCTGGACTCACGTACAACAATATGACTTGAGGATTCTCTCAAAATTGTTTTTTGGTCAACTGTTGTAGTCTTCTCTTGGTGTGAAGCCGCTACTACTGCGGTAGTTTGTTTTTTCACTTGCGTGCTTTCTTCCAGCACAGCAAGTGTCTCTTCATGTTCAAAGGCACTGGCAGTAAAGGGCTGATTTTCGATCACATGGTCATTTTCAACAACTGGCTCATATTCGTTAAAAACGCTTGTGACTGTCCACTCGAGCTGACATTTCTGATTCGTCAAGCTCGGTCGAATATCTTTGACCATTATATCCTTCAGGTCTGATTCTTTTGGTAAATCGACATGTAATGGCACGGCATACTCAAAATAACCTGTATCTCCTTGGACATCTAGGGCATCAATTGAAATTAAATCCTCATCGCCTGTAAAAGCTTGCATATTTTGAAAATCGAAGCGTACATGTGCGGTGATATGATATATGCCTATTAGTCGAAGTGAATCCTCTAACTGCATTGCTTGCCACTGTGGCTTAATTTGCACTGCCGCTATTTCTGTTGGGCAACCGTACCCAGGAAAACAAAATGTTTCGCTCATGTTCCATGTTTTGTGTTCGATAATAATCCCTCCCTTTGCATCATATGTCTTATAAGGGGATAGTATGCTAGAAAGCTTCCTATTGAACAGTATAAAAAAGAGGCAATTAGTATAAAAATGGCATGCTAGAACATTACTTCTAGCATGCCATTTTTATGAATGTACTAACATCCGTTAAACATGTACTAATTTAATTTTATTCGCTACACGATCTGTTAATATTTGTGTTGCCTTTGGTACAATCGGCTTGAAAATCGGGTTTAAAACAGGGCCAGCTAACCCACCAGCAATCACTTCTAAGAAGCCTGTCATTTTTGTATTTTCAGCATCGATGCTTTCTGCAAGGAAATAGCCATTTCCTGTAAAATTATCAGAAAGACCTTTTAGTTCAAATGTTACTTTAGATGGGGCTACCCACTCCAAAATAATAATTTCTACTTCTACTGTTTTTTTCAGAACTCCAACATTTCCTTTAAAAGTCCATGTTGAATGTTTGTCATCAATCATTTCATGTGCGTTATAACCTGGGACAAGCTTTGCCCATTTCTCCATATCACTGACGAAATCCCATACATGTTCAATTCCTACGGGTACTTCGACTGTATGTGTGCCTGTTGCCATATTAATTCACTACTTTCTTTTATGAATAGCTATATTATAAACGATATCGTCCACATTTTGGCTATGCTGAAAGATATAATTTTGACAAAAGCAGGTCCTTCATCCAGTATAGATGATTGTCCCTGGTAGTTAATATATGCTATATTTTCTCTTTTGTTCTTTTATTGCTCAAGTACTACAATGACTTCTAACTTATATAAAAAGGGCATGCTAGATTTTTTCTAGCATGCCCTATAAAACTTTACTTAGCCAATTGAGCAAACACTTTATGGAATGCAGCTACTGTTTTAGCAATATGTTCTTCCGTATGAGCTGTCGAAATAAATAACCCTTCAAACTGAGATGGTGGTAGGAAAATTCCTTCCTCAGCCATCAATCGGAAGTATTCAGCAAATAAAGCTAAATCCGATGATTTTGCAGTTGCAAAATCAATTACCTCTTCATTCGTAAAGAAGAAGCCAATCATTGAACCCGCACGATTAACAGTGTGAGGAATATTGTATTTCGTCGCCGCTTCGCGGAAACCAGCCTCTAACTGATCGCCTAGTTGTTTAAAGTATTCATAAGTACTGCGATCTAAACGTGATAACGTTTCATAGCCTGCTGTCATAGCTAATGGATTTCCTGAAAGTGTACCTGCTTGATAAATTGGACCGGCTGGTGCTACTTGCTCCATAATTTCTTTTGTACCGGCAAAGGCTCCTACAGGAAGGCCGCCGCCAATTACTTTCCCTAACGTCGTTATATCAGGTGTAACTCCAAAATAACCTTGTGCACAACCATAATCGACACGGAAGCCCGTCATAACCTCATCAAAGATTAATAACGAACCATGTGTAGATGTTAATTCGCGTAAACCTTCTAAGAAACCTGATTGTGGTGGTACAACACCCATATTCCCTGCAACTGGCTCTACAATAACTGCTGCTAACTCGGCACCAAATTTTTCAAAAACAGCTTTAGCGCCTTCTAAATCATTATAGGCTACCGTTAACGTATTACGAGCAACATCTGCTGGTACTCCAGGGCTATCAGGAAGACCTAATGTGGCAACTCCAGATCCTGCTTTAATTAATAATGAGTCACCATGACCATGATACGATCCTTCAAATTTTAAAATCTTATCACGACCTGTAACACCACGTGCTACACGTAATGCAGACATCGTAGCTTCTGTCCCTGAAGAAACAAAGCGAATCATTTCCATGCCTGGTAATCGATCTAATACTAATTGAGCTAATCGATTTTCTGTATAGGTTGGTGCACCAAAGGAAGAGCCTTTTGCCGCAGTTTCAGCAATTGCTTTGACAACCTCTGGATGAGTATGTCCTAAAATGAGTGGTCCCCAAGATAATACATAATCGATATATTCATTACCATCAATATCTTTAATAATAGCCCCATGGCCAGATTCCATAAAAATAGGGTCCATATTTACTGATTTGAATGCACGTACAGGGCTGTTAACACCTCCTGGCATTAACTGAACAGCTTCAGCATAGGCTTGTTTTGATTTTTCGTAAGAGCGTGTCATTTATTTCTCCTCCAACCAACGTGCAACATCTTTTGCATGATACGTAATAATTAAATCAGAGCCTGCACGTTTCATACCTAATAATGTTTCAAGCACAACTTTTTTCTCTTCAATCCAACCATTAATAGCAGCTGCTTTAATCATCGCATACTCACCTGAAACATTATACGCTACTAGTGGTAATGGATAATTATTTTTCATATCTCGGATAATATCTAAATAACTTAGGGCAGGCTTAACAATTAAGAAATCCGCCCCCTCTTCAATATCAGATTCTGCCTCACGGAATGCCTCTAATCGATTTGATGGGTCCATTTGATATGATTTACGATCACCAAATTGTGGTGCACCATCCGCCGCGTCACGGAATGGGCCATAGTAACTTGACGCATATTTCACCGCGTATGACATGATTGGAATATGTTCAAAGCCGGCTTCATCAAGCCCAGCACGAATCGCCGCAACAAAACCATCCATCATATTAGACGGAGCAATTATATCTGCGCCTGCCTTTACTTGTGATACTGCAGTGCGAGCTAAAACATCTAATGAAGGGTCATTTAAAATTTGATCGCCTTCAATTAGGCCGCAATGACCGTGATCCGTAAACTCACATAAGCATGTATCCGCAATGACCAAAAGCTCAGGGTGACGCGTTTTAATTAAGCGAGTCGCTTCTTGGACAATACCATGATCATGGAATGCACCAGTTCCAACAGCATCTTTTTCAGCTGGTAAACCAAATAAAATGACAGCTGGGATTCCTAATGCAACAACCTCATCAATTTCTGCTTCTAGTTTATCTAATGAAAATTGAAAAACACCAGGCATAGACTGTACTTCATTTTTAATATTTTCGCCCTCTATTACAAAAATAGGATAAATCAGGTCCTCTTTATGTAAGTATGTTTCTTTTACCATTGATCGCATCGTTGCATTGGCACGCAAACGACGATGTCTTTGAAATTGTAGTTTTGTCATGATTTGTCCCCTACTTTCATTAATTCTTCGATGACTGCTTGCATTGTATATACACTCGGCATAATATCCACAGTTGCACCGTATTGTTCAAGAGCCGCTTCCGTAATATGACCGATGGCTGCAACCCTTGTAGCCTGCCATCCAACATGTACCGCTACACTTTTTGCATATACATCTACAGCTGAAGGACTAGCAAAAATCACTGTGACGTCCTCATTGTGCTGAATGCAATTAATAATAGCTAACGTTTGATCTTGTCGTTCTATCGTTTCATAAACTGTCCATTCTTTTAAATTAAAGGGCAGTCCATCCTTCAACGTACTTTTCGCCTTTTCTCCACGAATAAACAGACAACTTGGATGGTCACCAGCTATATTTGGAAATTCCTTGACGAAAATATCAGCACTAAATACGGAAGGCATAAAGCTCACTTGAAATCCTAGATTTTCTAACGCTGTAGTTGTTTTAGTGCCAATGGAAGCAATTTTTGCGCGAAAATTTTTGGCACTTATTTGATGCCGTCCCATTTTATTAGCAAAGGCATCAACAGCATTTTGACTCGTAAAGATAACCCAGTCAAATTGAAGCGCACTATTCATTAGTTTTGCATCATTGTTGTCCATACGTTCGCATGTTTCAATTAATGGGGCAATTACTGCATGGCCACCTAAAGCTGCAATATCATCTACAATAGCTGTTGTTTTAGATGTACCTGTTAAAAGTACCGTTTTACCTCTTAAAGGTAAATCATTTTGCATCTTGCTCTGCCTTCACACGTTGAATTAAATCGAAGGCTCCTTGCTTCGTTAAAATAGTAGCCAGCTCTTCCCCTATTTTTTGTGCGTCCGAACCAACTACTGTTTCTTTATATACAACTGATGCATCAGGTGCAGCAACAAGGCCTGTTAAAGTAATTTCTTCCCCATTTGATGTGGCATAGCCAGCGATTGGTACTTGGCACCCGCCATCCATAGCCGCCAAGAATGCTCGTTCTGCATGTGCCTCTTGCCATGTTAATTGGTCTGTTAATTTAGCTAACTCGTCTAGTAGCTCGGTATCATCTTCACGGCATTCAATACCAAGAGAACCTTGTGCTACGGCTGGCAGGCAATCCTCCACTGATAAAAATTCAGTGACAACATCTTCACTCCAACCAAGTCGTTTTAAACCGGCTGCTGCTAAAATAATCGCGTCATATTCTTCGGTCTCAAGCTTAGCTAAACGTGTATCAACGTTCCCTCTAATCCATTTAATTTCAAGGTCAGGACGTACTGTTAGTAGCTGCGCACTACGACGTAAAGAACTTGTCCCGACTACAGCTCCTGCAGGTAGTTCAGAAAATTTAACATGTCCCTTCGAAATAAATGCGTCACGTGCATCTTCACGTGGAGGAATACAGCCAATTACTAAACCTTCCGGCAATACAGCAGGCATATCTTTCATAGAATGGACAGCAAAATCAATCTCTTTTTCGTAAAGGGCTTGTTCAATTTCTTTAACGAACAATCCTTTTCCGCCTACCTTTGAAAGCTGTACATCTAAAATCTGATCACCTTTTGTCACAATTTCTTTTACTTCAAATTCAAATGGAGCACCAGCAGCCTTTAATTCATTAATGAACCAATTTGTTTGCGTTAGTGCTAGCTTACTTCTCCTAGAACCTACAATAATTTTTCTCAACAGTCTCCAACCTTTCCTCTAATACCATAAATGGAATCGCGATAAACTACTTCCTAAGAAGAAATTCACAACAACTAATAGATAGGCATAAATATGTACCCATGCATAAGTTGTACCTGTCAGCTTGCTTTTGCGATTCACATATAAGATAAAGCAATACAAAATTAAAATAATGAAGGACCCTATGATTTTTGCATCGAAAATCGAAAGACTTTCTAATGTTAATAATGCCCATTCAAACCCTAATATTAAACTTATAAATAGCATTGGGATCCCAATAAAGAATGATACATTCATCCAGTTGCTCGTTTGCTGTAAAGATGGCAGTCTTGTCCATAGATGCGACCACTTTTTCTTCTTCAATAAACGATATAAAACTAGATATAATATGGCAAACACAAATGTTAAAGTGAATGCTGCATATGACAAAATTGCAAATGATATATGAATAAAAAGCATTTCCGAAATTAAAGTATCTCCGACAGTCCCAGTAGGACGTTTAGGCATAAACGTAAATATACTAGCGAACAAAAATCCTAATATATTTATAATAAATACCGGCAAGTCTACTCTTGCAATACAGTGCAGGATAATGGATAACGTCACAAGTAACCAGGAATAAAAGAGGATCCCCTCAGACAAAGATAAGATCGGAAAGCGTTTTGTTTCCACAAACGTTAAAATAATAATGGCACCTTGAATCATCCATACAAATGAAACAAGCCAGAAAGCAATGCGCCTTGCTCGTACTTGCTTATAAAAATAATCAGTAAAGTAAAAAACTAGACTGATTGCATACAAGACGATCATCACCTCATAAAGCCTTGTCATGGTCAAATCCGCCAATAGACATCCCTTCTTTGTAGTGAAATTGTAATGCTGAAATAAGAAAACAAAAAACGTTTTCGTATCCTAAGTTTACCATACAGATACGAAAACGCCTCATGTAATATCAGTAGAGAATCCAATTGCATAAAACCACTTCGTACAGCTTCAGTGTACAAAACGCAATAGATAATTTAGAAAGAATACTTTGGTTCAGCAGAAGTTTGAGTTGCCTGTGCGCGTTCTTTACGCTCAAGCTCTTGCTTCGTCATCTCTTGAACTTCAGCTTCCACAGCTTCTTCTATACCAAAAATTTGTTGGAATAAACGTAACTGTTCATTTGCTTTTGGAGAATTGGCCATTTCTTTAGCCTGTAAGATTGGCTCTTTTAATAATTGATTAATAATTGATTTTGTATGTTTACTTAAAATTTTACGTTCACGTTCCGTTAAATCTGGCATTTTGTTCTCGATACTAGTCATCGTCTCTTCTTGAATACGATTTGCTTTTTTACGTAATGCAGAAATCACAGGTACGACACCAAGTGTTGACACCCAGTCTTTAAATTGAATCACTTCATGCCCAATCATATCGGTAATATCAGCGGCAGCACGTTCGCGCTCAGCTAAATTGGCTTCGACAATTCCTTGTAAATCATCAATATCATACAAGAACACATTTGGTAAATCCCCAACACGTGGATCGATATCACGAGGAACAGCTATATCTACCATAAATAACGGTTTTCCTTTACGCAAACGTTCGACAAATTGCATCAGCTCATAATCAATGACATAATCTGTTGCACCAGTCGATGTAATTAAAATATCTGCTTCTAATAAGGAACATTGTAATTCCTTCATAGATTTAGCTTGACCATGGAATTTTGCGGCTAAGCTTTCCGCTTTTTCAAACGTACGATTAATCACGGTTACTTTTCCTACTCCACTGCCGTAGAGATTTTCAATCGCAAGCTCCCCCATTTTCCCTGCACCTAGAATAGCTACATGCTTACGTTGTAAAGAGCCAAAAATTTTCTTTGCTAATTCTACTGCTGCATAAGAAACGGATACCGCATTCTCGCCGATAGCTGTCTCATTATGTGCTCGCTTTGCAAATGTTACCGCTTGTTTAAATAGTTGATTGTAAACCGTTCCTGTCGTGCCAATCTCTTGTCCACTTAAAAAGCTTTTTTTTACTTGCCCTAAAATTTGTGTTTCACCTAGAACCATTGAATCGATCCCAGCTGTCACTTTAAATAAATGTTCGACTGCCTCATCCTCTTCACGAATTGTTAAATACGAAGAAAATGTCTCCACAGGCAAGTCAAACCAATCTGCTAAAAATTGTTTCACAAAATGACGTCCAGTATGCAATTGATCCACAACAGCATAAATTTCTGTACGATTACATGTCGAAACAATAACGTTTTCTAATATACTTTTCTGCTTTTGCAGCGCTTCCATTGCCTGAGGTAGTTCACTCTCAATGAATGATAACTTCTCTCTTATTTCAACAGGCGCTGTTTTATAATTCAAGCCTACTACGATGGTATGCATGAATAACACCTCACACGTTCTAATTCACAAATCTCATTATAGCACAGTTCGACAATAGTTCATCTATAATTTGTGAACATGTCATGAAGAACCGCATTCCGTTACCTACATTAGAATTATTATAAACTAAGTGTAACAAATTATACGTTTTGTTTCAAATTAAAAAACTGCCCCTAGATGGCGGCAGTTTTTTCCATTAATTTGTGATGGAAACAGTTTTCATTGAAATAATATTTCCATCTTTATCGTATGCGATTAAGTCAATCTCATTGCTAACTTTAAAGTCCTGCATAGTTTGTACTGTTTTCGTTAACATAAACACATGATCACTACGTTTTAGCAACTCGAATTGTACATCTCCACTAATTGATTTGTAACGTACATTAATCTTCGCAACGTTTGGACAATTACCATCAATACGAGCGCTCATTGTGAGATAGCCTTTTCGTAATGACACATTGGCTTCTTCAAATAAATCATCAGGATTGATACAGCTTGATGCTGGAGTTTTACATAAAATAGCATCAATCAACTTTTGGAACACCTGATGCAATTGTAAATTATCAAGCGCATGATAATAAGCTCCGCCTGTTTCTGTAGACAGTTGCATTAACGTAGCATCATTTATTTGTGATTTCTTGCCCATACTCACGGTATATATTTTTACACCTTGCTTTTTCGCATCATTAATAGCTTTTATCATTTTTGATTTGCTTGTTTTTCCATCAGATACAACCACAATAGCCTTAGCTGTTTTTGTATCGTTTGAGAATTTCGTTAATGCAATATCAATACCTGCAAAAATATCTGTAGCACCTTTATCTTTAGATGCTTTATAGAGGTCCTTCTTCAATACCGCATCTGTTGTACCCTCACCAAGAATTGTTGCCTTTGTGTTGGTTTCGATAACAATGTTATTTTTCGCCTTCAATTGATTGATGAATTCAATCATTTTCTTACCACGATAATTCGTTGGATCAACAGCCTTCATAGAAGAAGAATAATCCACTACATAAGCCATTTCTGTTGCTAATGAGCATGAATTTTTACTGAAGTTCGGATTAGTGAAAATATCTTTCGTCACTGTTTTATCTTTTAAACCCTTCAAAATCGTTGCATAGCGAGGGTCTATTGGATTGACAAGGGTTGCTTCTACTTTGGATTTCCCATAAATAATGGAATCAAAGTATGCAACAGCCGTACCTGGACTACCTGTATTGTTTAATGGATCTGAAGTATTCGTAATAAATGAAGCTGTTTTTTCTACTCCATCAAACTTAATTTTCACTGTTCCTTGATAATCCGTAACAGGTTCTCCACCAGGACGAACTAAAGTCACCATGACTTTTGTATATCGATCCTTGCCAGATGGTCTAGAAGCAGCATCTGCACTTTCTTTCAATGCCTCTACTCGTTTTTTATAGGCCTCTACTTGTCCTAGTAGCTTCCCGCCTTGATATTTTAATAGTACCGTACGATCATAGTTACTTAAGTTTGTAAAGATAGAATAAATTTTCATGACACTATCGTAATGTTCTAGTGTCAATTTTTTTTCTTCTGGCATATGGTTCATAAGCTGGATGATGGCTCCAACTGGGTTAATGTTCTCTACCTGAGAGGCGATAGCATCATCAATACCTTGAACACGATAAATCGGACGACCATCTTCAGAAATCATATACATAATTTCTGTTTTAGCTGGGGATGTTACAGAGTTATCCAAACGACGATTTAAAAGTTCCTCAAATAGATAAACAGAAATATTGTAGTTTTCAAATTGTAAAATAGCATTTTCATAGCCTAGGGCTGGATATCTAGAATCTGAGCCTCCGTAACGTAAATAGACATTTTGTACATTACCTAAAGCGTCTGTTACATTAGTTTGCTGCCCAATACTAAATAGCTTTTTATCCCCATCATACTTCAATGGAACTGGTGCGTACACATCAATTAAGTTTTGTGTGAAGAACTCTGGCAATTTCTCATATGGGACATATGGTGGTGTCACATTGCCATTATCATCATCTGTATTTGTAGGATCATATACTTGGTAATCAATACGCAATTCTGGTTGTGGTGAATAACGCACCTCTGCTTTTAATTTTTGCCCAACAAGACACTTCATTGCTGGATCAGTGTTATTAACTAATTCAAAGGAAATAATGTCACGAGCAGATTTCATTAATTTTGGTGCTACAACAATAGCTGACACAGTTGAACCATCAGATTGGACAGTTCTAACTGCTTCACCGGAAGTATCGATAATCGTACCGTAATTTGAAGTCACACGGAATGTATAGGATTTATCATCCGCAATAGGATCACCATTACAAGCCTTTAACGATACCGTCACAAGTGTTGAATCCACTTCATTCGCAATTAAATCAGGTTTTTCCACCACAATACTTTGCAATGCATTATTTACATACTCGGGTCCAGTAAAATCATTGGAATTATCCTTTGGTTCTTCAAAATCAGCACTATTGGAGCCCATAAACCCTGGTGGTAACGTAATGCTATCATTATCACGGCCAGCCGCACTACGTGTTAATCCTTGTACTGCAAAGTTACCATTTTGAACTGCTCTGTATAAGAATGTTGCGACATCACCACGCGTTAATTTTGTTGATGGATTAAAGCTTGCAAATGTCTTTTTGCCTGAACTACTTGTAGATAAATTATTTGAATATAAATATTGAACTGCCTGTGGTTCATCTAAATCCACACCTTTAAAAGCAGCATATATTCGTGCAAATTGACCCCGAGTAATCGCTTTTGATCGATTAGCATTTACGTGCGTTCCATTAAACGGTAAATAAAAGTCACTATAAAAGTTATAAGCCACACTATCGATATAAGATAATGCGTAGTTGCGGTCTAGCTTAGCAAACATAAGGACAAGCTCTCGATCTGTCACTTGCTCATTTGGTAAAAAGTTATTGGCATTGTTCAAAGACATCAATTCATTGTCAACAGCCCAAGAAATGGCTTTATAGTTGCTACTATTTGTCGGAACATCTCTAATTGTTGTTGCTGCTTGTGTAACAACAGGTGTTGCTGTCATCAAGAGAAGCATGAAGCACAGCATAGTAAGCCATGCTTTTTTTATATATGTCATGGTAGTTCAGCCCTTTCTTTAGTTAAAGAACAATATGTCATCACGATAGTTTTGTTTTAAGTCGTCCTCCAAATATTTCAGGAATCGTTCTAGGACAACGGAAGCTTCTGCACGAGATAGCGGCTTATTTGGATTAAAACGTCCAGCAGAATCGCCAATCATCAATCCAAGCTCATTGGCGATATAGATACCATCTCTTGCATAGTTCGGAATTTGATTGTCATCAGTAAATTTCGTTAAATAGCCAGGATTCGGCGCTCTATTTTCTAGTCCTAAGGCACGAACAAAGATAGTAGCAGCCTGTGCTCTTGTGATAGCACCATCAGGCATGAAATAATCGGCAGAAACCCCTTTAATGATTCCTTTATTTAAGGCTGATTCAATATAGGAATAGTCTTTAGTCGATCTTTTTAAATCCTTAAAGACACTTGCAGTAGGAGCCTTTCTTGATTTCTTCTCTTCAAACACGCGTAAGTCAACTGCTTTACCAATAGCTGTAGTAAAATCAATACGTTTCATTGGCGTTTTAGGTGAGAAGAAATTGCTTGAATCCGAATAAATACCTAGAGAATAAAGTTTTTCAATTGCTTCTTTCGCATAATGGTTTGTTAAATCCCGGAATTTAGGAATAATAAGGCGTTCAATAGTTGGCATATATTCTGTATCTAAATCTAGTGTGCCTTTTTGTCCTGAAGCTAAATTATAAGTGTATTCCGATATAACATCCTTTTCACTGACAACAGCATATCCACCTTCGAAGCTGCCTAAAGTACCTAGATTCTCCTCGTAATTCAAGACACGTGATTTACTTGTAGATACACGATTTTTCACATGGCTTGTCTTACCATCACTAAATGTATAAACAGACTCTGAAATTTGTGTTTCAGTTGCACCCCAAAAGTTTTCATAGCCTGCATGTCTGCTATCAGTTTCAATTGTAATCGTGTTTTTAACCGCATTTTTCCCTTTGCCAGTTTCATAAGCATAGGTCTTTCTCGAAATTACATTTCCCGAGTAATAATCAGAAGCTGCGCGATTATCTGTAACAGTTCCTTGGGAAAATTGATAATCGACTAAAGAATAAGTAATCGATCCGATAGTAATTTTTTCAGTATATTTCTTAACCTCTCCATTAGAAGTTTTCTGACCAATACTTGCATAATCCACAACATCTGACTCATAGGCAATGTTTCTTGTTAATGTAGCGCCATTGTTGCCAGTTAACTTCATACTATACGTTTCAGTTAGTTTGCCCTTGGATTCTTTTTGTGAAATTTTAATATCTTTGCTTGTTCCTTTAAAAATAACAGGTGACCCTGAAAGAAATATCGCTTCCTCATATGTATATTCATTTTTCACGGCACCCGTTGTTTCTAATGAAGCAGCAGAAGCACTGAATGGCGTAATCGAATTAATGACAAAAATAGCCAGAACGACTAACACTAATTTTGACCAATGTTTTTGCATGCGTTTATCCTCTCTTTCACTGTACATAAAGTGAATCATGATGCTAGCTTTAAACTCTAAAACAAAAATCTGCTTATCCTTCGAAAGTATTGACAATTTTAGCCTATAAGCCTAAGCGAAGAATTCTTTTTAATCAGGAATACATCGCCTTTTTTGCTAATACTGTTCGCATTAGACTCGCAGATTTTTTAATTTGTTATTTACATTAATCTACTAAAATAAAATGTCCCTTCACAAAGCGATCCGATAATACAACTAAACGATCCGATGGCTGTAAATCAGAGGCCTGAATCACTTTGCCTGCTTTTATCAGTGTCGCTTGATCAATATTCATATTAATCATCTCACCTGCTTCATACCAACGGCCATTTTGCCATTGACTAACACTCTTAACGTTAATGACAGCAGGGTACGTTGATTTCACAGATTGCAACTTCCCTGTAAGCATTAATGGTGCAACAGGCTTCGCATTATCTAAAATGTGAAGTGCTTGTACATGGCCATCCTTCACATAGAAGTAACCATAACGGCCCTCGGATAAATAAAGTTCAATATCAGGCATAACACTATAGGTTCTATTTCCGTCATCAACTTTTGCCTTTGTTGAATTACTTACAGAAAGTACAGTACGATCCGTTTTCTTGAAAACATTGGATTCAATTTTCATAGCATCATCAATTTCAATCAGATATCCATCAGCTTGAGATAATCGTCCATAATATAATTCATGACCAGCTAAGTTTGGTGACATAAAGCTATCACTCGTCACTTGCACTACCTGTGCATAATGATCACGGGCAGCACCATCTGCAATCACAAATGCAGTACCATAAGCCATAAGCCCCGTTGGTTCAATTAAACGTCCATTACGAATTAAAATAGTTCCGTTATGGAAATACATTGAACCCGCTGTTTTAAGCTTTAACAGTTTGTAATCTGTATCCACAGATAGCATTGGTTCATAATAAGTGCGTTCATTGTTTTTTAATACTACAATTTTCTCTATAACTTCTTTTCCAAATTGTTTTACAGTCGCGTAGTATGCTTCACTACCAATATAATTTTTAAGTTGACCCTTCTCTACTTTAGTATTTCCAACATATATTGGCACCTTGGAAGTAAAAGGCATCGTTGAAAGGTCTGTAGTAATTTTAGAGCCAAACTGCCAGTTAACAAAAGCATGTTGATTTTTGACAGTTAATTTATTGGCATTAGGGTTTACCGCTTGTATTTCGCCTTTATATAGGTTTTCTACTAGAGTACCCGTTTCACTTATCGCTATTTTAGTAACGATAGAAGTATTTTTATTCTTCAAGCTCAATTTAATTCGATCTCCAACATACAGTGCACTGATATCTGTTGCTGATGAGCTTTTTTGATAAACGGTTTCTTTATTTATATAATAGATAGATTCTGCACCAACATCTGGTTTTACCATAATAAATAATCCATTAGGATCAATACTCGTTACAACACCAGCAATTGTTGTACTGTTGCCTCCAGTCGATGGAACATTCGTTTCTGTTGGTAAATTTGATTTCCCTCGTAGTTCCACCACACTTCTTAAAGAAATGTCAGCTTCCACTTCCATACCCAGTTTAAAACCTTCTATAGTTGTGGACGTATTATTAATAAATAATCGAGTGTTCTTATTGATATTGTAGGTTACAGTACGCCCTCGATCATTTTGCAATGTCACTTTACTAAGCTGCTTTTCAATCGTGCCATCTGGTTTTGTATATTCTGAATATGTTACATCGACAAAGGTACCAGTCACTAGTTGGGCTGCCTTAGCTGTTTGGTTAAAGGAAAAAACTAGAACCATTAGTAACATAATCGATAGTATGTATGAATACTTTTTCAAAACTGCTGCCTCCTTGCTAAAATTTAGTCATGAATAGTATATCGTATTATTGGTAGTTTTTCTCATTCATAAAGTTACAATTTCTATCGCTACCCGTTAATTTTTAAAAGTAGAGGTAGCTTTCAATTAAAGCTACCTTTCCTGCTCAGACCTGAACATCAATTGTATGTCCAGCTGTCGGATGTGGAGCATCTAACATTTCAACTAATTGTTCTGTGTTTTGCTGTTGCATCTCCATCGCTTGTTTTGTTACAGCTAAAGATACATTTTGCATAAGTGTTGCTTGATTCATTGCCATCGATAAAGCTGCTATATCCATACAGTCCACCTCCTATCTACCTTATCGGTCAAATATTTAATTTCTCAAGTATATTCTCCAACTTTCTCTCCATACCTTATACAAAAATAAAAAGCATCTACAGTCCTAATCAATAGAACCAATAGATGCTTTTTTTTACATTCTATTTTCGATAGTTCGCCAAGCCTCTTCAAAACCAAGGCCTGATTCTGAAGAAAAGACAATAAGTGGATCATTTTTTTCCATCTCCAATGTCTCTTTGACAATTTTTTTATGCTTATCCCATTTACCTTTTGGAATTTTATCTGCCTTTGTTGCAATCACAATGCAAGGAATATTATAATGCTTTAAAAAATCATACATCATGCGATCATCTGCCGTTGGAGGATGACGCAAATCAACAATTTGTACAACTGCTTTTAATTCTTGGCGCCCTGTAAAGTAACGCTCAATCATTTTTCCCCACGCTTCACGCTCTGATTTCGAAACCTTAGCATAACCATAACCTGGAACGTCTACAAAAAATAATTGTTCTTCGATTTTATAGAAGTTAAGTGTTTGTGTCTTACCTGGTTTTGACGAAATACGCGCTAAAGCTTTACGTCCGATCATTCGATTAATGAAGGAAGATTTCCCTACATTTGAACGACCAGCTAATGCAAATTCTGGCAGTCCATCTTCTGGATATTGGTCTGGTCTTACCGCACTAATGACCATTTCGACATTATGGACTTTCATTTTTCTAAATACCTCCGTCCAGTGCATAGGCTAATACTTCATCTGCCGATGACACTAGTTTAAATGTAAGTTGCTCACGGACACTGTCAGGAATATCTTCTATATCGCGTTCATTATCCTTTGGACAAATAATAGTCGTTAATCCTGCACGATGAGCACTTAATGTTTTTTCTTTCAAACCACCTATAGGTAGTACTCGACCACGTAATGTGATCTCGCCTGTCATCCCTACTTCCCTGCGAATCGGTCGGTTAAGAATTGCAGAGACAATGGCTGTTGCCATTGTAATACCTGCAGATGGTCCATCTTTAGGGACAGCACCTTCTGGAACATGAATATGAATATCATGTGTATCAAAGTATTCTGGATCTACTTGAAGCTGCTCCATTTTTGTTCGAACATAGGATAAAGCAGTTTGAGCTGATTCCTTCATGACATCTCCCAGCTTACCTGTTAGTTGCAATTTGCCTTTTCCAGGGGTTAAGGATACTTCAATTTGTAACGTGTCGCCACCAACTGTTGTGTAAGCAAGACCAGTTGCAACCCCTACTTGATTTTCCTTTTCAGCCTGTCCATAACGGAAACGGTGTTTACCAAGCAATTCTTGTAAGGATTTTGAGCTAACCGTCACTCGTTTTTTCTCACCAGAGACAATTATTTTGGCAATTTTACGACATAGCGTAGCAATTTGACGTTCTAAACCACGTACCCCAGCCTCACGTGTATAATAACGTATTATATCAATTACTGCTTCATCTTTAATAACAACTTGTGTCTTTTTCAAACCGTGTTCTTTCAATTGCTTAGGAATTAAATGATTATTTGTAATTTGCGCTTTTTCAATTTCTGTATAGCCCGCTATAGAAATTACTTCCATACGATCTAACAATGGCCCTGGAATACTACTTAAATCATTGGCAGTGGCAATAAATAGGACATTAGATAAATCATATGTTTCCTCGATATAGTGATCACTAAATGTATTGTTTTGCGCAGGGTCTAAAACTTCTAGCATTGCTGCTGCAGGATCTCCTCTGAAGTCATTAGACATTTTATCAATTTCATCTAATAAAAATACCGGGTTAATGGTACCAGCCTTTTTCATTCCTTGGATAATACGACCTGGCATAGCGCCGACATACGTACGACGGTGCCCACGAATTTCAGATTCATCACGAACCCCACCTAATGAAATACGAATAAATTTACGATCTAAGCTTTCCGCGATGGAGCGAGCTAATGAAGTTTTCCCCACCCCTGGTGGTCCCGCTAAGCAAAGTATTGGGCCACGAAGTGAATTTTTCAACTGACGTACAGCTAAATATTCAAGAACCCTTTCTTTAACTTTTTCTAAGCCAGCATGATCACGATTCAAAATGTTCTCAGCATGATCGATACTCATACGATCCTCAGTTGCATTTGTCCAAGGTAATGAAATGAGCCAATCGATGTAATTTCGGATAACGCCACTCTCGGCACTAGCACTTGGAATTTTTTCATATCTATCTAATTCTTTTAGTGCCACTTCTTTTGTCGACTCTGGCATCCCAGACTCATCAATGGATTTTCGTAATTCGGCTACTTCACCCGTTTTTCCTTCACGATCGCCAAGCTCTGTTTGGATAGCCTTCATCTGTTCACGTAAATAGTACTCTTTTTGCGTGCGCTCCATCGATTGCTTTACTTTTGAATTAATCTTCTTTTCCAGATCGAGTACTTCTTGCTCATCATGCAAACGAATAATTAAGTGATCTAGTCGTTTTTTTACATTTAGCATTTCCAATACTTCTTGCTTATCTGCAATTTTAAAAGGCAAATGTGATGCAATAATATCTGCTAAACGTCCAGGTTCCTCAATATCTGCAACAGTGTTGATGGTTTCGGCTGTTATTTTATTAGATGATTTGGCATATTTTTCAAAATACGTTAAGAGTGTACGCATTAAAGCTTGCGTTTCCACATCCTTATCCAACAAATCCTCTTTTACATCAATATCAACCAATGTATAATTTTCTAGCGCATGATAGTTTTTCCAAGAAGCACGCGCAACTCCTTCAACTAAAATTCGCAACGTACCATTTGGTAATTTTAACATTTGTTTGACATAAGCCATTGTACCAATCGCATATAAATCTTGTTCTTCTGGCTGTTCATCGTGCATTTCCTTTTGTGTTACCAATAAAATCATCTGGTCCTCTAACATTGCCTGTTCTAGCGCCGCTACAGAACGATTTCTACCCACATCAATATGTAACACCATCGATGGGAATACTAAAAGTCCACGTAAAGGTAATAATGGTACATTTGTTGTTTTTTGTATAGTTACCATGCGGGTATTCACCTCCGTCAAAATTTTCATGTTCAATTCCCGCGCTACTAGTATGTGTTTAAAAAACTGATTCACACTAGTTATTGAAACGAGCCAAAAATTTCTACAAGTCAGTTGGCCAATATGTAAGAATGAATAAAAAGCTGACTGTCGATATGTGCGAACATTGCACAATCGAAGTCAGCTAATTACTCTTTATCTCATAACGGTAGACAGCCAATTCTATACGCTATGCTGAAGTTTTTGTGTCGCTACCTTCATCGAGTTCAGTGCCATCTTCAAGAAGCAATTTCGGTTTTTCTTTATCCGTAATTGTTTTTGCAGTAATGATACATTTTTTTACGTCTTCACGTGAAGGCAGTTCGTACATTACATCAAGCATCGTTGACTCAATTATTGAACGAAGACCACGTGCACCTGTTTTACGCTCGATTGCTTCCTTCGCAATTTCCGCAAGCGCACCTTCATCAAACTCAAGCTCAACACCGTCTAGTTCAAGCATTTTCTGATATTGCTTAGCTAGTGCATTTTTAGGCTCCGTCAAAATTTGTACAAGTGCAGCTTCATTTAATTGCTCTAGGCTAGCTAGTACTGGTAATCGACCAATGAACTCTGGTATTAGACCAAATTTCAGTAAATCCTCAGGAATCAGCTTAGACATGATAGAACCTTCATCTACGTCCACTATATTCGGATCTGATCCAAATCCAATTATTTTTTCACCTTGGCGACGTTTAATGATGGATTCAATACCATCGAATGCTCCACCTACAATGAATAGAATATTGGTTGTATCGATTTGTAAAAACTCTTGATGAGGATGTTTTCGGCCACCTTGTGGTGGAACACTTGCAACAGTTCCTTCTAAAATTTTAAGAAGTGCTTGTTGAACACCTTCGCCAGAAACATCACGTGTAATGGATGGGTTTTCTGACTTACGTGCAACTTTATCAATTTCATCAATATAGATAATACCTTTTTCAGCGCGTTCGATATCATAATCTGCTGATTGGATTAGCTTTAATAAAATATTTTCAACGTCCTCACCAACATATCCTGCTTCAGTTAATGAAGTAGCATCCGCGATGGCGAATGGAACATTTAATATACGTGCTAACGTTTGAGCTAATAAAGTTTTACCGCTACCAGTTGGGCCGATTAACACAATGTTCGATTTTGCCAATTCTACATCATCAATTTTACTGTTTGTATTGATGCGTTTATAGTGATTATAAACCGCAACTGCTAATGCTTTTTTAGCACGCTCTTGTCCAATTACATACTCATCTAAAATCGTTAGAATCTCTTTTGGTTTTGGAATATCTTGAAATTCGATTTCCTCTTCTACACCTAGTTCCTCAACAACGATTTCTGAACAAAGCTCAATACACTCATCACAAATATACACACCAGGACCTGCTACTAATTTACGTACTTGTTCTTGTGGTTTTCCACAGAATGAGCATTTTAAATTGCCTTTTTCATCATTAAATTTGAACAATATGTTTCACCCCTATTCAAGCAACAATCTTACAAGATTATTGAACCTTTATCAAATAAATTGTCTGCATCATTTACGCCTTCGCATTCATGCAAGTAGATTATAACGTCATGTTGTTTACTTCCTTCGCCGTCTGCAGCATATTTTTCAGGAACCCATTTGCGTAACCTTTCGTTACCTAAGGTCTCGGTTCTTCACTACTGACACATAAGATTCAAGCTGTCATCAACTACTGATTTCTCGATCAGCTACATAGCTTTTTATTTATAAATCTACTACATTCATCTACAAAGGCTTTGTTCATTCGAAGATATGTTGATTGTTAATGTCCTTATGATCTTACAGAATGAAGTTAAATGAGCATCGTGTAAAAATAAAAACAATACTATGTATGTGAAGTGTAAAGTGAGTCGTACTAAACTTTAAGGGGACTGATTTTTAGTTGATGTGATAAAACAAGGCACGGTTTAATGCCGTACCTTGTTTTTTTTAGCTATCTAATTACATAAAATCTTATTCAGTAATTTTAGCGTTTTCTACTAAAAACTCAACTGTTTTTTGGATTTTGATGTCGTTTTCAAGTACTGCCGTACCACCTAAAGCACCTGTGATTTGCTCTTTAGTCATGTTGAATTGAGCAGCCATTTTTTCTAATTCTGCTTCAATATCAGCTTCAGTTGCTTCAATTTTTTCAGCTTCAGCAATCGCTTCTAGTGTTAAAGATACACGTACACGGCTTTCTGCTTCTTCTTTCATTTGACCACGTAAATCTTCTTCTGATTGACCAGAGAATTGGTAGTATAAATCTAAGTTCATACCTTGTGTTTGTAGACGTTGGCCAAACTCTTGTAACATACGATCAGTTTCAGAGTTAATCATACCTGCTGGTACTTCAAACTCAGCATTTTCAGAAGCTTTTTCTACTAGCTCATCACGAAGAGCTGCATCAGATTCAGCTACCTTTTGTGCTGCAGTTTGTTCTTTAATTTTAGCGCGTAAAGCTTCTACGCTTTCCACTTCTGAATCTAATTCTTTTGCGAATTCATCATTTAATTCAGGAAGAACTTTTGTTTTAACTTCTTTCACTGTTACTTTGAAAGTAGCTTCTTTACCTGCTAATTCAGCCGCATGGTATTCTTCTGGGAATGTAACAACTACATCTTTAGATTCGCCAGCTTTCACACCAGTTAATTGCTCTTCAAAACCAGGAATGAAAGAACCTGAACCGATTTCTAGTGGGTAGTCTTCACCTTTACCACCTTCAAAAGCTTCGTCACCTACGAAACCTTCGAAATCAATTACTGCTGTATCGCCTTCAACGATTGCTTCATCTTCTTTAATTTCTAGTTCAGCTTTACGAGCTAATTGCTCTTGAATTTGAGCATCTACTTCTTCATCAGTTACTTCAACTGGAAGCTTAGCTACTTCTAGACCTTTGTAGTCACCTAGTTTTGGTTCTGGTTTAACTGTTACTTGTGCAGTGAATGAGAAATCTTGACCATGTACAAAGTTTTCTGTACCTGCGATTTCTGGGTAATCAACTGGCATAATTCCAGCTTCATCGATTGCCTTTGCATAAGAATCAGGAACGATAATTTCTAATGCATCTTGGTATAAAGATTCGATACCAAAACGTTGTTCGAACATTTTACGAGGCATTTTACCTTTACGGAAACCTGGTACATTAATTTGTTTTACAACTTTTTTGAACGCTTGGTCCATTGCTGCATCTACTTCTGCAGCTGGTACTTCAATTGTAAGAGTACCGATATTACCTTCTTGTTTTTCCCATTTTGCTGACATGTATAAATACCTCCAAATAAATAATCAAGTTTAGGATGTTAGACAATTCATTCGTAACTACGATTTTGACAACCATTTTAGTATAACATAGATGTGTATAGTTTCAACTTTTTTCATGCCTAATGTAGTTCTGTTAGCTTTTCTAACATTTGTAAAAAGTCTACGATTTCATCATCCATTTCTTTCACATTTCCTAGCATTGATGATACAAAATCTATATAACTATAGGCTACATCCTCTGCCACAAAAGGATGCCATTCAAAGGGAAATGTGACAATAGCATGTTTCGCCATTAAATATTGTACCATTTCTAACGTCGTTGGGTCTTGTGCCAACTTATCTTCAATTATATTTTTTATTTCACCATATTGTGGTAATTGATTAGGTAACGATAGTTGTGCTGGGTTTATCGTTTTTGAATGCCCTAATTTCGAAACCATAATATCCATTGAAACTTCCTGTTCAACTAATAAGATTAAAGCCAAGCTCTGGACAAAAGGATGAACGGTCGAACTTTCAATAATTTCTTGCAATGCCGTTTTTAATTGCCTTACATTGGTATCCATCAGACGATGTAATTTTATAGATTGCTCATTGGCTGTTAGTGCACTGAATTTTTCTAGTTCATATTCCTGCTCCTCAATAAACTGTTGCACATTTTCTTTTTTTTCAAGATTTTTAGATACTTCTCTATTAAGGTTTTTTAATCGTTCAAATTTCTCCACTTGATCACTTGGCAGTACGCTTTCCTCAAGGAGGGTTGTGATTAACGTCTCTACTTGATGGTATTCCTTCAGCTGCATACAAATTGTAATGTACAATTCCATGACTTCCACATACATGGTTGTCCCCATGGCAAAAAGCTGTTCACAAACACCTTTCGCTTTGTCATAATCCTTTAACTCGTATAGAGCAAAGGCATAAGCACTAAGTGCAAATTCATCACCCGTTTCATATATAAAGGCCTTTTCAAAACTTGCAATAGCTTTCTCATATTGATAATTTTCTGCAAACATATGCCCTTCACGTATTAATGTTTGGACAGCTCCTGGAAAAACAACAATATTGTCATGTTTAATGACATGACGCTTACGTTTTGTCATTCCCCTCACCTCCTCCGTTCTATTTTTCTTTTCAATTATTTACTAAAAATATCCACAAGTTTCTTATTTTTTACAAAAATAATTGTTTTTACATTCATATTTTGTAATAAAATGTATTATAATTACATTAGTCGAAAATCTATTACAACTTGCAGACTTTCTACACGGTTGTCTGCATCCAGAAAATCAAGTTCTTAACAAGGAGTGGAATACATGCAATTACTAGATACAATCACAGAATTTGACCATTGTATCTCACCTGCATTCGAGGCATTATCGATTAAAGTCATTTCATTTTCTACAGCGGACGGACCTACTCAAGATAGTCCGATTGAATTTGAATTTTTAACACGTACAAAAATTGATGTTTACACGCAAGAGGCTAGCACTTATCTTTTACGTATTCTTGGAACAATCCCCGGTTCTATTGCAATTGGACATCAAAATGAAACTCTTTCTATAATTCCTCAAAAAGTAAATATTGAATGTAATGACAAACTGTTACATGTTGACAAAAAAGATATGCATCAAATTTTACAACATCCTGAGCCGAATCGTCATTACAGTGAATGGCTTATTGATGCTATAAAAAATACCAATATTCTCGTTGAGCTGAAGACAAACCAACACTCACTGATTGAGTGGCCAATCGGTATAAAGTCAGCCGCCATAATATAGGTAGAGATAGACATACTTCATCGGTATGTCTTTTTTTGTTACTCCTATTTAAGCATTTCCATTTTGTTGCGTTTCTATCATAACAACTTTCTATAGCTTCTGGAAATAATATTATAGCAACTCTCAACATTAAAGTATTTGTATACTTACCGTCCATCAGGATTGCAAATTGGTCGATTTGCTTAAAAAAAGAGCTATAATAATAGAACAATCCTTATGATGGAGGCACATTTAAATATGAATTTAAAAGAAACACTACAATCTTTTTCTACCATGACACTGCATGAACGTCAGGCAATGATGAAGGACAAAGGAGAATGGCTCTTACAGGAAATGATGATTCATATTGGCTCAACTGATGCTGAATTGCGCGATCATTTAATTTATCGTACGTTTATTAATTTACTGAGTGATAATTTATTAAGCACACAACAATTACAATTTTTATTTGAAACAGCAACTAGTGATAACTCCTTATATTTACATATCGGAGAAGCGCCAACAGACAGTGTCTTTACTAGGTCATTCTCTGCATTGCTTATTGCAGGTTTGCTTGCAAAGGATGCCGAGATGCTTGTTTTAAAGGACGATGAGTTGCAACCGTTTTTTAAAAAAATTGGACGTTATCTATTATTAGAGCAAGATACAAGAGGTTACGTACAGAATAAAGGATGGGCACATAGTATTTCACATGGAGCTGATTTAGCCGCCATGACCATTAAACACCCAAAATTCGATTTGCAATATGCTCCGTCCATTTTACATGCACTAAAGCTTGCCACTTGGAAAGGTACAGTCTATGTTAACGATGAAGAAGAGCGATTAATTAACATCGTAGATGCTTTATTACAACAAAATTACTCGGAGGAAGCTTTGATTGAATTTGTTGAACAAGCCTTTGACAAATTTGAAATGCATTTAATGACTCAAGGTTATAACGAAAGCTTTTTTAGTGGGCGTACTTGTACATTAAACTTCATGAAGACATTATATTTTTCTTTAAAAATGAATAATAAAGCCCCTCTATTACAAAATACAATTTATGGACAAGTAGCCAAATGGCTAAAGCTTGGTGACTGACTAAAAAATGCTGATTCAATACGTTTCTTTCTCAAAAACATGAAAAATTTCTACCATACTAGCAAACTAAGACTTTTCTTAGTTTGCTTTTTGTTTTTCAAACAGAATATGGATATGTAAATTTATGTATAATCAAGAAAACTATTTGTTATATTAACATAATTAATAACACTCCCCATTTATTCCCTTTTCAATCATTCCTTTCATTGATAGTTCATCCTAATGTTTCCATACAAAGACTCTTTAGCTACTCCTTTTATATAAAAAAGGCAAATAAAAAACATAATTATGCCCGATGAGATACTGATTTTATTACAAAACAGCGTCCAAAATGTGAAATGCAATTTTTCATAAAAAAAACTATTTACTTAGTTAAACATGAAGAATCCAGTGTTTTCAACGTTTCCACAGTGTTTAATGAACAAAACCTTAAAATACCAATACTAAAATAACGATTTTTGTTCAAAAAATGTTCAAATTCAATGTATCTTTACTATCTTTTTCATAACAAAATTATGTTTTTTCTTAAAAACAGGGCGTATAATCCAATGTGCAAACAACGACAAGATGTGACAATCGTTATAGACATGTACGTATGTGAAACGATTGCACAAATCATTGATTTTGCTAACGCTTGCATTAGACCAATCAACTTCAAGATTTATGTTTCATATTGAACCATGCCATTGTAAATTCTTAAGTTGTTGATTGGTACGCCAAGATAAAAGAGGTGACCTCAGTATCCACTATTTATAAATGTGAACTGACAAAAAACACATGAATTTTATGAATAGCCGTTCTATAGAAAGGAGTCAAACATGAAGAAAAAATTAAGTTTAATGTTTGTAGCATTGGGTGCTCTTGCACTTCTTTCTGGATGTGAGCCATTAACAGTGTTCAATCCTAAAGGGCCAAATGCCGAAACATTATCAAACACAATTATTTTATCCATTATTACAATGGCCTTTATATTACTAGTCGTGTATGTGCTTTTAGCCTTTATGCTAACTAAATATCGTGCATCTAAAACAGCTGCTGATTATGAGCCACCTCATGAAGAGGGTAGCCATCTTCTAGAAATCACATGGACAGTAATTCCAATTATTATTGTTGCATTCTTGGCCGTTGTAACTGTAAGAACAACATCTACTGTAGAGGCTCAGCCAGCAGGATATGACGATAAAGAACCTTTAGTAATTTATGCTTCATCATCAAACTGGAAATGGCATTTTAGTTACCCTGAAGAAGGTGTTGAAACAGTTAACTATGTCAACATTCCAGTGGATCGTCCAATTGAGTTTAAATTATACTCATTTGGTCCGATCACAAGTTTCTGGATTCCTCAATTAGCAGGTCAAAAATATGCCATGAGTGATATGTTAACAACCATTCACCTTGCTGCAGATGAGGTGGGTTCATTCATGGGACGTAACTCTAACTTCAATGGACGCGGATTTGCAGAAATGGAATTTGAAGCACAATCTATGACACAAGAAGACTTCGACAAATGGGTAGCTGATGTTAAAGCAAAAGAAAAACCATTAACAGAAGAAAAATTTGATGAGCTTTTAAAGGCTGAGCATGTTGGTCGCCAAAGCTTCTCATCTACACACTTAGAATTCAGCCCTGCCCCAATGGAACATGGTAAAAACATGAAAATGGGTGACATGGATCATGGTGACATGTCTGAAGAAGATATGAATAATGAACATTCAGGTCATTAATTTACATTTAACTTGAACGAGTAGAATATTAATTTTTAATTTTGAAAGGAGCGCATCCAATGAGTATGGAAGAATTATTCCATCCAATGCAAGAACCGATGATTTTAGCGGCAGCTATTAGTATCGTAGTTGGAGCAGTCGTTATCGTAGCTGGCCTTACTTATTTCAAAAAATGGGGCTATTTCTACAAAAACTGGCTATCAACTGTTGACCATAAAAAAATCGGGATTATGTATATCGCTGTAGCATTATTAATGCTATTCCGCGGTGGTATCGATGCACTGTTAATGCGTGCACAAACAGCAGTTCCGGATAACGGACTTCTTGATGCACAACATTATAATGAGATTTTTACAACACACGGTTTATTAATGATTTTATTTATGGCTATGCCATTTGTTATTGGTTTAATGAACATTGTCATCCCCCTTCAAATCGGTGCACGTGACGTTGCTTTCCCACGTCTAAATGCTGTCAGCTTTTGGTTATTTGCAGCAGGTGCGGGTTTATTAAACTTATCATTCATTATCGGTGGTTCGCCAGATGCTGGTTGGACAGCCTACTTCCCACTTGCAAGTACGGATTTTAGTCCGACTGTAGGGAATAACTATTATTCTTTAGCACTTCAATTATCAGGTATTGGTACATTGATGACAGGTGTTAACTTCATCACGACCATTATTAAAATGCGTGCACCTGGTATGAAATTAATGAAAATGCCAATGTTTACGTGGTCGATTTTAATTACAAACGTAATTATTGTATTCGCATTCCCAGTATTAACTGTAGCGCTTGCTCTTATGATGTTAGACCGTCAATTCGGTACAAAATTCTTTGCTATGCAAGACGGCGGTATGGATATGCTTTGGGCCAACCTATTCTGGGTTTGGGGACATCCTGAAGTTTATATCGTTATTCTACCTGCTTTCGGTATTTTCTCAGAAATCATTGCAACATTTGCACGTAAAAACTTGTATGGTTATAAATCAATGGTTATGAGTATGGTTGTCATTTCTTTACTATCATTCTTAGTTTGGGCTCACCACTTCTATACAATGGGTCACGGGGTAATGGTAAACAGCGTATTCTCTATTACGACAATGGCAATCGCCGTTCCTACTGGTGTTAAAATATTTAACTGGCTACTGACGATGAGGCACGGGAAAATTCAATTTACAACACCGATGCTTTATGCACTTGGCTTTATTCCAATTTTCACAATTGGTGGGGTTACAGGGGTAATGTTAGCGATGGCAAGTGCTGACTATCAATATCATAATACGATGTTCCTAGTTGCCCACTTCCACTACGTTTTAATTCCAGGTACAGTATTCGGTGTACTTGCAGGTTATCACTACTGGTGGCCAAAAATGTTCGGTTTCCGTTTAAATGAAAAATTAGGGAAAACTGCGTTCTGGTTTATTGCAATCAGCTTCAATGTAACATTCTTCCCATTATTCATTTTAGGTTTAGATGGCTATGCTCGTCGTATGTACACTTACTCAGAATCAACAGGCTATGGACCATTGAACATGTTATCATTCGTTGGTGCTTTAGGACTTGCAGTCGGCTTTGCGTTGATCGTTTATAATATCTACTACAGCTGGAAACATATGCCTCGCAATGAAAAGGCAGATGTATGGGATGGTCGTACACTTGAATGGGCTACTCATTCTCCAGTACCAGAATACAACTTTGCAGTAGTTCCAACTGTTACTCGCTTAGATGAGTTCTGGTTCGCGAAAAAAGAAGGTCGCGATATTACAGCAGGTAAAATTGAAAAAATTCACATGCCAAATAATACAGGCACACCATTCTGGATGAGTGGATTCTTCTTCCTTGCAGCATTCTTCGCTGTATTTAATCTATGGGTTCCAGCCATCATTAGTATGCTTGGTGTATTTGGCTTCATGATCCATCGTTCTTTCGAAAAAGACCATGGTCGTTATATTTCAGTTGAGGAAGTTATGGCAACTGAGAAAAGCTTGAGAGGTGATAAATAATATGAAAATCGATTCTTCACTTCCATTAGAATATAGTACAGAGGAAAATCGCCTAAAAATCTTTGGTTTCTGGATATTCCTTGGCGCCGAGATCGTGTTATTTGCCACATTGTTTACTGTGTATTTCACACTTCACACACGGACAGGTAATGGCCCGAATGGTGCCGAAATCTTTGAGTTAACACCAGTACTATGGGAAACATTCTTATTATTAACAAGTAGTTTCACCATTGGTCTGGGTGTTCATGCAATGCGTATTGGTCGTAAAAAGGCAATGATGACTTTCTTCATCATTACCCTTTTACTTGGACTAGGTTTCTTAGCTATTGAGATTGATGAGTTCATCACTTATGTACATGAAGGTGCGACAATTCAAACAAGCGCATTCTTGTCATCATTAATGACTTTACTTGGAACACACGGTGCCCACGTAACATTTGGTTTCTTCTGGGGACTAGCTATCATTATCCAAGTAGCTAAACGTGGTTTAAATCCACAAACAGCGAACAAAGCGTTTATCTTCTCATTGTACTGGCATTTCCTAGACGTTGTTTGGATTTTCATCTTCAGCTTCGTCTATTTGAAAGGACTGATTAGCTGATGAAGGAATTATTCCCAAAACAACATGTCATGGGCTTCGGCTTCTCACTATTACTGACACTTGTCGCTTTAGCCGTTGTAACCTTTGATATGAGTTATAAAATGGCATTCGCTATTTTACTTGTCACTGCCCTTGCACAAGCAACTGTACAATTAGTGTTATTTATGCACATCGGTGAATCTGAAGATAAGAAAACGTTATATACAACGATTTTATATTCAGTATTTGTAGGTGTTGTAACAATCATTGGTACATTGTTCGCCATGATCTGGGGTTACTAAGTAATTAATTTCATTTAGATATTTTCGAGCTTGTTGAAGAAAAGCTCCTCTAAAAGCTGTCACGGCCTTTCGCATTATTCGATTGGTCAGTGACAGCTTTTTTAATAATTTTCATGCTTGTCACTGGTCGTTGTTGCAAGATTATTGTTTTATTACTAAGGAATTAGATTCATTTTATAAAATAACGAAACTTTTCCTTTTCTTGGGCGTATACTAGTAGATAGTGTTTTTTACCAAGAATAGGAGATGAAAGTAATGAAGAAGATTTTTAAAGTATTAGCAGTTGGAACACTAGCATTAACGCTTGCTGCTTGTAATTCAAGTGCCACACCTACGAAAGACACAACCGAAAAAAGCAAACTCACTTTAGAACAAGTGTATGACAAAGCAGTGGATCGCCAGGCTGATATTAAAAGTGCTAGTGCTAATATGGACATGACACAGGTAACAAAGGTTGGAGCTGGCGAAGAGGCTATGGAATTCTCTATCAACTCTAAAATGGAAATGGACATTATCGTTGATCCACTTGCTATGCATTTATCAGGCTCAATGTCAATGCCAGATATGATGAGTGAAGGCCAAGAAACAACGGACATGCCTATTGAAATGTATATGAAAAAAGACGCTGGCCTTTTCATGAAAGATGTGACTACAGACAGTTGGTTAAAACTTCCTGATGAGAATTTTGATGCTATTTTAGATCAAACGGCTGCTTCTGCTGATGCAAAGGAACAGTTAGAACAACTTAAAAAGTTCATCAAAGATTTTACATTTGAACAAACTGATAAAGAATACGTCCTTACATTAGAAGCAAAAGGTGATAAATTTAAAGAGCTAATTGATTCTGAGATTAATAAATCAATGCAGGATATGGGATTAGAAGAAAACCCTATGGATCAACTAACAATTGAAAAAATCAACTATGTGCTACACATCGATAAAAAGACTTTCGATACAAACAAAATGGATATGAATTTTGATTTGAAAATGGCAGTAGAAGGTGATGAATTGTTAATGAATACAAAATCAGTCGTTACTTATACTGATTTCAATCACCTTAAAACAATTGATATTCCTCAAAACATAGTAGATAACGCACAAACAATCGAATAAAAAACAAACCTGCTTGTATATAGATGACAAGCAGGTTTGTTGTGTTATTATCCATATAAATATGACGAAGATTTCCGTAAAATTATCGAACGATTAATACATCACAATGAGCATGACGTACTACTTTTTCTGCTACAGACCCTAGCATCATTTTTTCCATTCGATTTAACCCTGTTGCTCCACATACAATCAAATCAACATTCGTAAGCTGTGTCAAAATCCCCTTTGGCGAACCCGTTTCTACAACTGACTCTACGCTTTGAACACCGGTCTGAACCACTTGCTCTTCCAAGCTTGCCATTTTGCTCTTGTTTTCTTTCTTCAATTCCTCTGCATATTTTAAATCATAGGCTGACACCGCACCAAAAGATTTTGTATCAATTACATTCACTAGTTGCAAAGTAGCATTGTGTTGCATCGCTAATTGACTCGCTCTTTCTAAAGCCTTCAATGATTGTTCTGAGAAATCAATTGCTACTGCGATTTTTAGATAATTAGCCATATTAGTCCTCTCCCTTCAACATGGCATTCCATGTTTTCACAAATATTATATCATAACGGTGTTCTGTATAGTTTATCGTCATCGGGTTGTGGATTGCCACGTCCATCCGTATTATTGCTGATAAAGTACAAATAGCTATCATCCATAAAGACATCTCGTATTCTTCCGAAATCTGATAATAGTACATCTTGTTTATGCTTGCTCATATCAAATGTTAGCACCGCTGTCCCCCTTAGTGCCGCAACATATAATCGATCATTCACTACGGTTATGCCAGAGGGTGCCCACGTTTTTGATGGGCCTGAAGTAAATAGAGGTGTAACCATTCGTTGCTGTTTGTCTGTTCCCTCCATGAGCGGCCAACCATAATTCTTCCCTTTTTCAATCACGTTGATTTCGTCATTTGCTGCATTGCCATGTTCGCTTGCGTACATCGTACCATCCGTTGCCCATGCTAATCCCTGCGGATTTCGATGCCCATAGCTATACACATAAGAACGAGGAAAGGGATTGTCATTCGGTATGGAACCGTCCAAATTGAGACGTAAAATTTTTCCTTCCAACGCATCTAAATCCTGTGCTAATGATGGCTGGGTGGCATCGCCCACAGTAACATACAATTTGCTATCGGGACCTATTTTTAAACGTCCACCATGATGATATGTACCACTCTGTATTCGATCAATTAGGAGATCCGTTTCCTGCCACTTATTATCGATTAACGTTAATGTCACAACCCGATTAAATTGCGCTGATTCCTCTTCATACGTATAGTACGCATAAGCAATATATGTTGTTGTAAAATCAGGAGCTAACACAAATCCTAGGAGACCTGCTTCTGGAGCTGACGACAAATCCTTCTTTAATAAAACCTGTTGTCTTTCAACTACATCTTCCGTAATCTTCACAATATTCCCTGGTCTTTCTGCTACATATAACGCTGTATCACTCTTTTCAATAGACCATGGTGTATGTAATTGCTCTGCTATTACTTCAACGTTTGGAGTGACTTTTAAGGGTTCCTCTTGTATGACCTTCCGTTCATCCTTCCCCTCTGTAGATGTACAGCCCAAACATAGAAAAATGACTAGCAGTAAAAACGGAATCATTCGCCTCATTTTGTTTCCTCCTTTTCTGTCATAAAAATAATACTATTTTTTGAAATAGAAAAAGACGTCGCCCTAGACGTCTCTTTTACTTACTTTTATACTTTCGAACATAATTATTTCACCAAATGTTTTTGTGTGCTCTAGCACTTTAAGATAAGCTTCTTTTCGATGGATGAGTCGTTCTTGTCGTAATTTTAGATAGGAATAATAAAAGTCATCTATAGCTATTTTATCCATAAACTCACCTCTTATAGTAGTTGTCTGCTACCACTATTATAAGGTTGGTAAATTCTTACGACAATTCTATTTTCTATTTTTGATTATAAGTTCCCAAAAATGGAAGGATAAAAGACATAAGAACGCTCGAAAGAATATACATATTTATCTAATTAGTTGATAAAAAAAGGCAGTACTTTTTCTTCTACAACTTGTTCACCCGCCTGAATCCATCTACTTTTATCATGAATATGCCCATCCTTATCAAGCGGTGTCTGGAACTGGCTAGCACCTGTAGCATCCAGTAGAGAACCTTCATCATAATCTAAACCAACGTTAGCAACATGTTTAATGACAAACGGCTTTTGAAATCGAATTTGGGCATCTTCATTGTCTAATTCCCCTGCTGTTACGATAAAGGGCACGCGTAAATATATTGTTTCGCCGCCGCCTCTCCATAGTACCGCGTCGAAGCTCCCTTTATGATACTCCCAATTCCCACCAATTGTAAAACCGCGATGAATAATATGATCTCGCAAATAACCATAGCCTATCTCTTTTCCAACTATTTTTGAATCAAACTGTAGCATGTTGAAACCTCCTCCTTTCACTTGATAAAAGTCTATCCTAAAAAGAGGAATTACAAACTATTTAAAGGAACTCAGATTGTTCAATTTAAAACATATTTAGCGGCTTCTACATATTCTGTAACAGCTTTGCGGCAGTTGGCACCAGTCTTTCAAAGACATTATTGAATATTATAATCCTCCCTATAATTCCAATATATAGAAATAAATAAAAAGGTGATTAATACGTTAATCACCTGACGTTCCATAATCCTTGATGGTTATGGAAACTTCACATTTTATAGCTGCTTCACTAAATATTTTATCCCAATCCTTTTTTATCTTTTCCCACTCTTTTGGATACTTTATTCTTAATTTATTGCCGAATCCTGCAACATCTGTTTGATATTCCTGTTGCAGCTTTTCCGACGTTTTCATCACTAATCGTTGAATTTCTTCCTCAATTGTTTTCTCTGCTTTTTTTAAAAATTTATTATTAAATGCTTTGTCTGACAGTACCCAATGTTCAGCAATTCTTCCTTCCGATTGAATGTTCACTGTAAATGAAATACGATCATCATCTATTTTTGGTATGATTTTACTTTTCATAGACATTATTTCATAAACGATAGGTGAATCCGATTCTTTATCAAACCCCTTCACTAACCCCCCTTCCCCTTTCCCCGTGATCCATGCAATGCCCCCTAAGTCGTTTTCATCCAGAAAGCCTCGAAGTTTTTTAGTTTTCCCATCAATGACAGCAGCACCTACAAATTTTACTTCTCCATCTTCTGAAACGACGTTTTGTAATAAAAAGCTTGAATCAGAATATAATTTCCCCTCTAATTTTGCAATGGTCATAGGTGGCAAAATTTTGGTTGTTCTTTCATTCCCCTCCATCATCTCTACCAATTGAAAGGCAGGAATTTTCGTTGGTTCATTTGTTTCAAGTGTCTCACTTGCCCGCCCCTGAGCAATAAGAAGCAATCCGCTTGGCCGTATCTCCAGCTCTCTTAGAAAAAAGTCCAACAGCTGTTGCAGGTTAATGGTGCTGGCAAGTTCTTCGCCAATAATGGTAACCTTGGAATGCTCCGCGAATGAATGTTTGTCAGACTTTAATAGCATATTTCGTAATGTAGGCAAAACAACATCCCCTGTTTCAGAAACATTTTTATATGCCTTTTCTCGTAATGTTCCATCTTTCATTCCTGTAACAGTTGTCTCAGAAGTGACCATTTGATTCGTAACGGTGAGTAACGTTCTATTAGCATATTTAGCCTCTTTTTGTTCCTCAGTGGTAGCCTCTTCTGTTGCTAAATCTAATGAGGTACCAACAATCAATCCTAAATCCTCAATCTCTTTACTACTCCAGCAACCAGTAAGTAGGAGAGATACAATCATTACTAGAGAAATACGTAAAAATGGATAGAGTTTCTTCATGTTTTATCGCCCTTCAATTTTGATATAAGGAGTAAGGTTACGGGTAGTGCACCAAATAAAAATAAAGCAGCATGACCGATCTTATCGCCAAATTTAAAAAGGTCATTTATATTTTTGGGTGTCATCGCGATAATATAAATAATCGGTAATAATCCATATAGAAAAGGGTGCATACTTTTTTTAAAAAGCTGAGCTAACCCTAGAGCGGCAGCATAATAGGTAATGGTAAAGGTGGCGAAAATTTGCATAATCCATATAACAAGTAAAAATGATTCAAAGCGTTCGAAAATTAATCCTGGAATTTCAAAACTCCGCATGAGTTCGATTGTTGGCCATGTTCTTGTCATGACCCCTTCGATGGAAAGAGCGCCAATCACCATTACAACAGTAATAACATAAAAAAGTAATGGAATCGCTATGCCCACTAAGACGACTTTGACTGCTTTCTTTTTATCAGATGGGTACATAAATGCCACTAAGAGCAACATAATCTCAGGACCTAGAAACGCTAATGTTGCCGTTTTTATTCCTTTCAGCATCGGAACGACTCCCAGCCCTAAAACTGGTCGAAGATTATCGATTTCAAAGATTCCTAAGCTTAAAAAAGCGACAAGTAAGAAAATCACAAAGGTAATGGGAAATATAATTTCGAATAAACGACCGATCGAATTAATTCCACCACTCACCAAATAGAGCCCCACCCATAAGAAAGGTAGAATAATAGCCCATGTGGGTGTTCCCTCCAATAAAAAGAGGGAGGTTACTTCAGCCATTATTCGAACCTCAAAAGCAGAAATCGTAAAGAAATAAGTAATGACAAGTGCACTAATCAACCATCCTAGCCATTTTCCAACAATATCTTGATTGTATTGATAAAATGTCTTGTCTGGATATTGTTGACTTAGCTTGACGATAATCACTCCAGCAATCATGGCGATAAGACCACCTAAAAAAACACTAATCCAAACATCTGGCGTTTTTACCTTCTCTACCGAGGCACGAGGCAAGGTGAGGATGCCAGTTGCAAGAATATAATTAATAATAATGACCATTGTTTGGGACGTCGTAATGTTATCTTTTGGACTGGTAATCATGGCTACTGTTTTCCTTTCCTCGTATTTCCCCTTTACGAACAGAATCTTTTGGCTGTAATAATTTTGGTCGGCGTTTCATCATCATTAATGGCATACGTACCATAAAATCTTTCCAATCCCCTGCTCTATATGGGACAGTCGGACTAACATAAGGAACACCAAAACTCTTCAGCTTTACTAAATGACTGCCCAGGAAAAGGAAAAATAGAATGACCCCGTAAAGACCAAATATGGCAGCAAAAAACATAGCAACAAATCGTAGCATTCGTAATGTAATCCCTGCGTTATATTGAGGGATAGCAAAGGACGAAATAGCGGTTAAAGCAACGACGATAACCATAATCGGACTTACAATTCCAGCCTGTACAGCTGCTTCTCCAATAACAAGACCCCCGACGATACCCATTGTGGGACCGATCGGCTTGGGCAAACGAAGTCCAGCTTCTCGTAAAATTTCGATGGCTACCTCCATAATAAGCGCCTCGATTAACGCTGGAAATGGAACTCCTTCCCTTGTGGACATCATGGACAGTGCTAGCTTAGTTGGGATTAATCCCTGATGGAACGACACAAAAGCAATATACATGGATGGACCAAAAAGTGTTATCGCAGCAGCCAAGTATCGTAGAAGCCGAATGAGCGAACTTGCAAACCAGCGTTCATAATAATCTTCCGGAGATTGTAGTAGCATATTAATTGTAACTGGTACAATTAAAGCAAATGGTGTGCCATCTAATATAATGGCAACCCGCCCCTCCATTAATGCCCCATATACTCGATCAGGACGCTCCGTGTTCTGCACTTGTGTAAAAGGGCTCAGAAAATTATCTTCAATTAACTGCTCTATATAGCCCGATTCTAATAGGTTATCAAGGTCGATTGTTTGTATCCGATTTTTTACTTCATCCACCAACTCCGGATCCACTATCTCATCCATATAGGCAATGACTAACTCTTTTTTTACCCTCTTCCCCACTTTCATCTGAATGATAGATAATTGCTGATTTTCACCTTGCTGTCTTAGAAGAGCTGTATTGTCACTTAATCTTTCTGTAAAGCCTACCCTTGGCCCTCTAACAACCGCTTCTGAAATAGGCTCCTCTATATTACGCGTCTTGCCATTTATCGTACAAAGTAATAAAGCATTAGGCATACCATCTACAAATAAAGCTGTATAACCTATTAATACCTTACTTACTATTCCTTGCATCGTTGATTCTTCTAGTACATCCCCGATAGGTATATTATTTTTCATGAGGTTCTGCATGTTGCCGTTTTCTGTTAAAGCAGTGGCGGATGTGTCCGAAAAACGCTCCATCATCGAAGTCAAAATATGCTCTTCGATTTGCCCTTTATCTGCTAGACCTTCAAGATAAACAATAGCCGCACGAATATGAGTATTTCCTATGTGAAATTCTCTAAAGTGGGCATCCCAATTATGCCCAAGTTCTTGTTTTATTTGTTCAAAATCTTTGATAAAATCACCCGTTAGCGAGGCAACTGTTTCTTGGCTAGATGGCTGATCTACTTCCTTTTGATTCGTGTATTCTTTCATGTCGATCTTGCCATTATTCTTTTTTTCAAGTATTAAACCATTAAATAATTTGAAAATCAAAAATGGAATAACGAATACTAAAAAACCCTGCATAAAAACTTGCCATTGTGGTATATAGGATATTACCCTTTCCCACATGATGATCACCCTCTTTAACAATCCACAAGGAATTAATTACTACATATTTTTATCTAAGCAGTCCTATTTTAAACTTCTAAACATCAACATCCTCCCATGACAAAAAATCAGCCTCAATATGCCTGAGTGCTGACATTGGGGTATATTTTTTGTTTTCTAATCCATGAATTTCCAAGTCCTTACATCCCGTTTTATTATTTCTAATCATTGAAATTTAGAAAATAAGATATGGTATACTAGCTACTATGAAAAATTAGAAGGTGAAATAAATGTTAGAAGTTAATGAAAGTAAATTAGCTCACTATAGTATCCATTTTTTGAGCGAGACGACACTAATTTTAGGAGAAGAGGATTATATACAGCCAGAGCTCATGCTAGAAGCAGCCTTTACACAGCTTGCATTTAGTAAAGTAGAACTTGAGCAGCAATATGAATTTTTCCATGAAACAGATATTGCGCTTAATGAAGTTTTTACCTATTCAAAAAAAATATTCGAACAGGACAGTAGCTTTCTTGAACAATCTCAAAATATGGCGAAGCACTTACACAGTGTATCCCAGCACCCAAATATTAAAAGCGGAGAGCTATTTATTGGCTTGTTTGAAAATTGCTTTCTATTAAATGAAGTTAAAAAGGTCATTGCCATTGTCAAAATTGATGAAAAAGAGATGTTTTTAGATGTCAAAAATGACAATAATAAGATGATCATTCATGGTGTTGATGGCATAAACGTGAAAAAAATTAATAATATGGCCATCATTGTAGATATGGGGGAAGAGAAACCCCCTGTTGTTTTTATAAAAACGAAGCGAAAAGAGGATATCGTATACTGGCAGGAACGATTTTTAAACATTAAAGCAGCCGATGAACATTATCACAATACAGATTTAGCGCTAAATGAATGCAAAAAGTATATTTTAAAAGAAGAGAATTATTCGAACACAGAGAAGCTAGGCTTTTTAAATAAAACATTGGACTACTTTAGAAACGAAGATGAGTTTCAAGTGGACCATTACATCGAAACCGTATTTGATCAAGCGGATGCTACCCAAAAAGATATCCTCGTCAATGCAGTCAAACCTTATGAAACAGTTATTTCTGATAGTGCACTAGAAAAAGCTGAAAAAAAATACAAACGTAAAATAAAGCTTGATTCCAATATTGAAATTCAAGTCAATATTCAGCATATTGATCAAATAGACGAACTGATTGAAGTTGGCTATGATGAGGCAACAAATCGAAAATTTTATAAGATTTATTTCCAGGATGAAATATAAAGGAGGCTCACTTAAAAATGCCTCAAATTATTGACCAAAACCATCGAAAAGTTCACGCTCGATGGTTTTTATCTTTTTAGAGTGCTACAGCTCGACCGCTGTAGTGAAAATCAACGCTTTTATTTTTTTGTAAAAGAGACATTCCCATTTTAGGAGTTGCTCTTTTGTCTTAAAAAAACACTATTTCTTTTCAAATTTTTCTTAAAAAGATAAAACTTTTTTGTTTGGTAAAACGTCTAATAATTGGTAACAGAAGTTAACCTAAAGGAGAATGAATAAAGATGAAAAAACCGTTTAAGAAAACATGGATTTTAGCTTCCGCATTAACACTAGGAATGGCCGTAATGACCCCGCTTCAAGCTGGTGCAACTTCAGTAGATACAACTAAACAAGTCACTATACAAGTAGAACAAAAAATAAAAGGTACTATTAAGTACTTTGATGGCGATGGCATCTCAATTAAAGGGTCTGACGGCAAAAATTATTTTATTGGCTTACACAAATTCTCTGACAAGCAAATCGAAAAATTGAAGCTAGTGGAAGGACAGGAAATCGCTGTTGAAGGAAGCATTGTAGAAGATTATTCAGATTTCTATACTTTTGATGTGTATAAAAAAAGCTTACCTAAAGAAGTCACAAAAGAAGAGTTAGTTCAATTAGAAAAACTCTTTACTGACATGAAAAAAGCAGAAAAAGAAGAGAATTATGAAGAAATGGATCGAGTTTATCAAGCCATGAATAACATTACAAGACCTTATGAATTAGCAAATTGGCAGCCTGAGCCTTTTGAAGATTTTATTAACGAAGCTGCATTTTCTGAGCAAAACATAGTCATCAAAAAACAAGATAAAGAACAGCTTAAAGCACTTTATAATGACTGGGTAAAATTCACTAAAGAAGATAAAACAGATGAGGCAGGAGAAAAAATAGATAAAATCTTTACTATTTTAGAGCCATACTTCCAAGAGCTATATCCTCCACTAACTTTTGAACAATATATGGCTGATATGGACTTAGACATAACAAAAGAGGATCTCGTAAAGCTTAAGGCGTTCTATGAGGAAGCTCAAAAAGCAGATAAAGATAAAAACGAAGAGCTCTCAATCAAGTTATGGGATCAATTCTATGAAATAATTAATTCATATTACAAACCTGTTTCCTTTGAAGAATATATGTCAGATATCGAATTTGACATTAGCGAATCGGATTACACAAAATTAAAACAGCTCTATGAGGAAGCAAATGCCTTAGATCAAAAAGGTGAAGATGAAAAGGCTGCTGCCCAATGGGAAGCCTTCTATCAAATTTTAGATCCCTATTATTCGGCAAATAGAGACATTCTAATCTCAGCATCGAAGTTAATCATTCACGGTAACGATTTACTTCCAGAACAAACAAAATAATGTTTTTGGGGCTCTCCTATTCACTATAAGGAGTAGCCCTTTTCTAGTACATGACAAAATTGTCATGTACTCCATTGAATAGTCATGTGAATCGATGGTTTGACCATAATTTGCTTGTTATAGTAATCGTTGTTGAAACAAGTAATTTATAAGTTAAGGAGAAATGAGCATGACACAATTTATTAAAAAAACTGTGATGATGACTGTAATGCTAGTATGTTGTACAATGCTACCAGAATTTGCGCATGCAGCATCTGATGACAAAATTCGTAACATTGAACTCTTTATTGAGGAGCAACAAGCCATTAGTAAAATCCCCGGCCTTTCTGTCACTATTGTCGATAAGGGGGTAACCGTATATCAAAAGGGATTTGGGTATGCAAATATAAAAACAAAAACACCCGTCACTTCAGATACTCTTTTTGAGCTAGGCTCCACATCTAAAGCCTTTACAGGCCTTGCCATTCTTCAATTGGAAAAACAAGGGTTACTAAAGCGTTCGGATGATATTCAAACGTATATCCCATGGTTAACATTGACCTATAATGGAAAAAAGGAAATCATAACAATTCAGCAGTTACTGTCGCATACAAGTGGAATTCCTTCTAATTCAATTGTTCAAATTCCAGAAAGCACAGCCAAAAACGCCCTTGAATTAACGGTCAAAACATTACTAGATCAAACATTAAATAGAAAACCAGGAAGTTCTTTTGAGTATGCAACTATTAATTATGATGTGTTAGGACTAATCATAGAGCAAGTAACTAAGCTGCCCTATGATCAATATGTCAAACAGAAGATTTTACAACCTATTGGTATGTATCAATCGTTTGTAGGAATTCATCAAGTAGCATTCCCTCATATGGCTTCTGGTTATAAAATAGGACTTATGAGAGAGTTACCTTTTACACCACCTATTTACCGTGGAAATATCCCTGCTGGCTATATTATCAGTAACGCAAATGATATCGCAAAATGGTTGAAATTACAGTTAGGCAATAGTGAAATTTATTCAATTGATGCTACAACCATTAAAGAATCACATAACCCTGACCAAACGGTAGAACCTTTTGATACAAATACTTATTATGCTACCGGTTGGGCAGTGGTTGAAAAAGAAAACAAGCCATACATTTACCATGCTGGAGAAAATCCAACCTTTACATCGTATTTCATCATGCAGCCCGATGAGCAAATAGGGGTAGCCATCTTAGCCAATATGAATACAAGCTCGACAACTGCTATTGGACAAGGGATTATGGATTTGTGGGAAGGTAAAACAACAACTCCTCTACATACTAACAGCTATCAAAAGTTGGATAAAATCGCCACGATTATAAGTATCATTATTATAGGAATCAGTCTAATCTTTTGCTATTTTGTAATCAAAATGACCTCAAGCATTTATAAAAAACAACGCCAATTGACAAAGCTTGCTTCCAAGAGAATACTATTATTAACTCTCCATTCAATGCTTGTTGCCAGCATGTTAATCGCAATTTTTCTGGCACCAGAAGTTTTACTTGGCGGTTTAAATTGGGCATTTATTAAGGTGTGGGCACCGACCTCTATATCGGTATTATTGTATAGCACTATATGGGCTTGTATTCTATATTTAACATGGGGGATTATACTCATTATGACAAAAAGGAAAGCGCTAGATTAATTGTCTATGGAATGTTTTAGTATGTAGATAATCAGGATGCCCGACTCTTTTTAAGATGAATTTAATAGGATTTTCTACATAGGCCACTCTAAACGAGAACAAGTTTTAACTCAACTTCCTTTTATAGCTTATTCATATAGCCAGTTACTCGAATAGTGAGTAACTGGCTATGACACTTGTGAATACAAAGGCAAACGTTCCAAAAATGAAACTAAATCAAAGCTAGCACGTAAATTTATTTAAATTCGACTATTTTTAGAAAACGAGGTTGTTTGATGAAGGAATGGTGGCAAAGTAAGAAAAGAAAAACGACAAAAAGGAAAGTAAATAATAATTACTCCCTATTTGAATTATTACTTGATGTGCTTTTTTGGTTACCAGAGCTCTTTCTAGTCCCATTCAGATTAGTATTTTGGTTGCTTAGAGGTATAGGTAGATTAATTGCAGATGTATTTGAATATCCGTGAATTCCTTACCCTGTAAAATTAATGTTGAACATTCAAAGTGTTTCGTTATTTCCCCCATGGCTGTTCACCATATCTTTTAAGCTTCACGATTTCACCATCATTATTGACCAAACGATTATATACATAATTAATTTTATATTCATTGTACTTTTCTAATTGTATTTTTTCGTAAAACTTCTTTGATAAAGTCAACTCTCGGTCATCAATTAACAAATAGTATTGACCATTTTTTTCCATAATGTTTTGTTCGTCAAGAAGATAGGTGCTTTCAACTTGTACATTATTAAGAGAATAAACACCTGCTACAAATAAGGCTACAAAAGCAAATAAGACGAACATCACAAAAAGTCTTGTTTTACTCATATCCTCACCTCACTAAACTTAGCCATCATAAGATCATTACATTAGATTTTACAAGTCATTATGTAAAGCTAGAGCAATTCAAATAATCCATTTGGAACTAATACTAATTTATTATTTGAGAAGTCACTAATGGGCTTCCAAAGCAATTTGAAGCGTGTGCCATTATCTTCTTCCCCAAAAAAAGAAGCATTTTCATAAAAGGACATTTCAATAAAATCCGCTTCATAAACAAACACTACTTCATGTCCATTATCACCATTATATGTAAATATATTTTCAATTGTAACTACATGCTTTAGGTTAGTAATACTCGCCTCGATTTCCTCCAATATTTCTCGCCTTATTGCCTTTGAACTCGTCTCACCATATTCAATTTTCCCACCAATTGGTCGATAATAAAATGTCTGCTTTACTTCATCAAAGCCTTCAGAGACAAGTATTGCATCTTCTTTCCTAAATATACAAATAGCTTTTGCTATAATTTGCTCTTTCTTCATCTGATTCCTCCAATCCCATTTCAAGCTGTGCGACAGGTGCATTTTTTATTATATCAATGCACTCACGATAATAAAGAATGTTTTGTACAAATTTAGCTCGTATTTACATATTTCATCTGGCACAATTTCCTTGCCATTCATTAAAATGATAAACTAGTAAGAAGCATGATAGGAAGGAGATGGAATGTGAATGATGGATGCTAAGACCATTTTATTGGACCAACTTCTAGCAAATGCAAATGATCGTAGCTGGTATATTTCATTTCATGAGGCAGTTGAAGGACTATCTGAGGAAGAAGCATTTTGGAAACCCGATAATACCAGTCATAGTATTGCTGAAATTGTCCAACATCTCATTTATTGGAATGAAACTTGGCAAATCAGATACATTGAAAATCATGTTCAAGCTAGTCCACAAGTCCAAAGCAATCATGATACTTTTCTATTGAGAGATAAGGTGACTTTTTTGGAGCTAAAGGATAAATTATTAAAAACGCTACTTCAGTGGCAGGAGCTTCTTGAGGAGGAGCAACTTCTATCTGTTGTAAATGGTTACCCAGTGAAGGCGGAATGGTGGGCTATCATTTCCAATGCCACAACACATAATGCCTACCATATTGGACAATTAGCATATATTCGTAAGATGAAAAGATAGACATTTGATGGATGATTTTGGCCTAAGCCATTCTGTAAAAAAGTTCGAAACTCTATAAAAACCTCACCCAAATGAGCGAGGTTCGTCTGCTTTTCTTTGTTAGAAATTCATCCATTCAAAGATTATCTTGAAATTGTCACTCAACTGAGTGACTTTTTATTTTGAGTCTGCTTGGAGTGCATCTACTGAATCCACAAATGCTGAAGAAAGACCTCGTCTAATTAGGTTTGCAGAAACTGGCTTTCTCCCAATTTCCCTAGACCAAATTGATAATTGTCCTATATGGTGAATTTCATGTGCAATGGTATGACGAATGATTTCACCCCATGTATGCGTTTCAATTGTTCCATCCTCTAATGGAAGATGAAGTAAACGCTCTTCCATACTAGCATCCCATTTGTTTACAAAACTTTCTACTTCTAAATGAAATTCAGCTGTTAATTTTCGAACTTTCTCAAGGCTTTTATAGTCATCAAAATTCTCCTGAAAATCCTCTTTACCTTGTAAAACGCGTATCCAACTCCACTCTACATCCACTATATGGAAGAGTGTATGTAGTATATTTCCCATACCACCTGTTCGATTTTCTAAAAGTTCTTCTTCACTCAACTCTTCACACCAACGAAACCAATCTTCTCTTACCATCCAATTATATTTAAACAATAATTGCAAAATAATCCCCCTCTAAAAAAATATAATAGCCCTCTACTACTTCTTCCTTTATGGATAGTTTCCCTCCATTTTCTCAGAATTTTTTTAGGTTATTACTGCTGATACTCGTTAGTTTCATTAAAATTGCAGCCCCCTTTCTGCAAAAAAAAGCCTTACAACCGTAATGGCTGTAAGGTTTAACTGATATAGTTTGCTTAGTGTTGAATCACCAAACATAAAAAAACAGGTCAAGCTAACGGTAAGATATCATTAGAGTACTTTATATACTCTCCTAGATACCTTACTCATTTTCTTAACCTGCCTAGCAAAGGCTAACCATTAATGCGATTCTACATCGTCTTCTTTGGAGTAATTAAATTGGGAAGGATCAACTGGCGTATAGCCTGTTGGCTTATAAAATCTTAATAAGTCGCCATTCACGACTTTATCAGATAGTTGCAATTTAAGATCTACTTCATTCTTAATTGTTCTCGCAGACTCTAATTGACTATCATCTAGTGGTAAACCTGTTTCATTATCATAAAATTTTTCATTAATTGAATAGATTTTAGGGCTGACAAAATCGCCATTTCTAAAAGGCACAATTTCATGATGCTCTTCTGACAATAGGTCAGAGCCAAATTGAACAAATTGTTGCGAATCAATTCCAAGTAAATGTAATAGCGTTGGAAGAAGGTCTGTTTGCCCACCATACGTATGGTTAGCTCCACCCTCCATACCTGGAACATGTATGAATAATGGAACGCGTTGTAAATTAGCACTTTCATATGGTGTAATATCTTTTCCAATTACTTGGCTCATTGCAGCGTTATGATTATCTGAAATACCATAATGGTCGCCATAAAGAACAATCATCGAATGATCATATAAACCAGATTCTTTTAATTGTTGGAAAACTTGTTCGATTGCTTCATCCGCATAACGAGCAGTTTGGAAATAATTATCAACACTTGCATCTCCAGTATTTGCTTTATCGATTGTTACTAGGTCTTGATTCATTTTATATGGATAGTGATTCCCAACCGTAATTAATTTTGTATAAAACGGTTGTGGTAAAGAACTTAAAAGACTTTGCGATTGTTCAAAGAACGGTTTATCCAATAACCCATATTCAGCCATGTCACCTGAAGTGCCCGTATTATAATAACTAGCATCATAGAATTTATCAAAGCCAAAGGATTTATAAATCACATTTCTGTTCCAGAAGCTTCCGTTATTACCATGGAATACAGCCGATGTATAACCATAATCTTTTAAAATGCTAGGAGCTGCCTGGTACGTATTTTGTGCTTTTGTAATATAAGCAGAACCTTGTGGTAGCCCAAATAAAGAGTTTTCTAGCATAAATTCTGCATCGGATGTTTTACCCTGCCCAGTTTGATGGAAAAAATTATCAAAATACAATGTATTTTGATCTTTTGCTAATGAATTTAAAAATGGTGTAACTTCTTCACCGTTTAATTTATAGTCGATAAGAAAGTTCTGGAATGATTCTAAATGTAAATAAATAACGTTCATTCCTTTTGCTTTACCAAAATAGTTTGCATTTGGCTTTGCATAGTTAGATTTAGTATAGTTAATCACTTCTGTAATATCACTACTATCCGCCAAAGCTCTTTGTGAGGATGCTTTCATCGTTTCGACTGAATCATAAATCGTATAGTTATACATCCCTAAATATTTCACAATATAGTTTCTATCAAAACCTCTTGTTAATAGCTGCGGACGATTAGCCTCAGCTAGCCCTAAATTAAGGATTGAAATAGCTAAAGCACATGTAATGACCGTCATCGCTTTTTTATATCCAAAGCGTGTAGTATCTTTTTGAATTCTTTTTGAGAAGCGTAGATAAAACATTACGAATACATCTACAAAGAATAAGATATCATATGGTTTTAATAAAGAAAGAACACTACCACCTAAATCACCAAAGTTCTGCGTTTGAGAAAGTGTAGGTAATGTAATGAAATCACTAAAAAATCGGTAATAAACAATATTAGCATACAAAAGGATTGACATCAGCATGTACACTACAACGAGTGATGTATATTTTCGTTTTCCTCTAAAGATAAATGAAAATCCTAGAAATAGCATTGCTGAGCCTAATGGATTTAATAGTAAAAGAAATTGTTGAATAACTCCTTCTACGCCTAAGTCAAATTGTGTTTGTTGCGAGATATATGTTTTAATCCATAACATTAAAACAGCTACTACATATATTCCAAAAAAGTTGTTCAATAGGTCGTCTTTTTTACTTATTAGATTTCTCATTTCTTGCACCTACCTTTTACTTATTGAATTGAATCTTGATGTATATTAACTTAGAGATTATAAGTATTAACGTTGCATTTAAAATAATGTTAGGTCACGATAGCTTTTTTCGCGACCAATGTATAGTACTCCCCATTTAGACTTATGTCAAGTTGTTAGGTATCACAATAGACAATTCGTATAATCATTACTAATTAACACAAATGCTGTCATAAAAATATCCAGTAAATGTTAGTTTTTTTAACTATCATTTACCGGATATTTTAAATAATAACTGTATCTTTTTTAATTTCTTTAAGTTCATCTATTTTACATTAAGAGAGGGCCAAGCAACCTTTATTCGAAAACATTGATTTCTAATTTTTTCTGTACAGCCTTTATCATTCGTGCTGACCCATAACAAATTTCTCCATTTTTCATTAATATTTCTTTCCTCTTAAAATCCACTTCCTGAATATTGTCGATATTAACTACAAAAGAATTATGGCAACGTATGAAACCTTCATACTCTTTTTCTACGTCTTTCAGTTTCCCATAAAACTCCACTTGACGATTATCCAAATGTAAAACAACTTTATGTAATGGAGAGGACTCAAAAAACATAATTTCATCAAAGTTAACACTAATAATTTTATCAGCAATTCTTTGAACGAATTTTTTATTGGATGCCTTGTTCGTCACTTGCCTTCTTTCATTCGTCACCTTCAAACAGCTTATAATTTTACTCTGTATAGAATCAACATCATCCTTAATAATAAAATCCATCGCTGCTACTTTATAAATGAAATTTAAATAAGTAAGCTCTGAGTGTGTTGTGATAAAAACAATATCACCTATAGGATCAATTTTTCTGATTTCTGCGCCAAGTGTGATACCATTCATCTCATGATTTAGGTCGATATCAAGAAAATATAAACCAGATCGTTGACTCTCATTAATATAGTGTAATATCTCTTCTGGATCTGCGGTTGTTAGTACCAGCTGCATATCCAGATTTTCAATCATTATATAATTTGACACATATCTGGCTATTCTTTCTCTTTGTTCCTTTTGATCTTCGCAGATAAAAACATCAATCATCTCAATCCCTCACTTTAAAATTACAATTTCCTGTTTAAAAAAACCATCCTCTATTACTGTATCCAACTGTGTCATATTTTCTTGATCAACCATCTTCTTCAGACTGTTCAGCCCCAATCCGCGATTTTCTCCTTTTGTCGAGAAACCTTCTTCGAAATATTGAAAAAGCTTATGACCGGTATCTCTAAACGTATTCCAAACTACAAAGGACACGGATTGTTCGAGCTCTACAAACCCCACTCGTATCATACCCTTCTCTATCTCTTCTGCTGCTTCAATGGCATTGTCTAAAATAATTCCAATACAGCGACACAACAGTACACTATCCATATTCAAATAATGTATTTCGTTAGGGCATTCAAAAACCACATCTATCCCCTTTTCTTGTGCTGTAATCAGTTTGGAGGAAACCAAACCTTTTACTTCTGGAATTTTAATTTCAGACAAACCCCTCATTTTAAAATCATTATCACGAATCTCTTGACTGACACGCATAATATTGTCATTAAAATAGCTTTCTAAAGCATCCATATCACGATTATTAATATATTCGGACATAGAAGATAGGATATTGATGTAATCATGGCGAAAAGTTCGCATTTCATAATAGTTTTTTTCTAGCTGTTCCGTGTACATTTGTATACTGTTCAGCTCAATTTCCTTCTCCCTCATCTCTAGCTGCTTTCTGAAGGTGTATACTAGGAACGACAAGCTAACAGCAAAAATGACGAAATAGATAAATAAGTATAGCGTATTCATCAATACTAGCGTTTTTTGATTTCCTGTTAATCGTACATAAACAATCATTGTAAAATAAATTGTATACGTAAAAAGACCCAAGAAAGCTAAAATACGTTTTGTAATCCTATCTTCTGCATCCTTTTCAAAAATTCTAAAAGTGATTTTTTTCCAAAACTTTATAAATATAATACCAATGATGAGGGTAATAAATTGATGAAGTAATACCGCTGAAAAAATGAGTTCGTTTGTTTCTGAGGAGATTGTATCAATATCTAAAACTTTTCCCAAAATGAAAGTAGTTATATGATCAATGAGGATCATACCAATCATTATTGTTGATGCGTAGTACAGTGCAGGTATCCACTTTAGATATGTATACTTAAACATACCAAGAACAAACGCAAATATTAAGAGCGAACCAAAAATATCCAGGTATGGATATAGCCAACCCATTATTAGACTAAACAATATGACTGCAAAAATAGTTTCCTTTCGAAAAAAAGGTTTACCTATGACAAAAGCTACTAAAATACACTGAATGGCAACTTGAACAATAGCTAATAGAATCACTCACTAATCCTCATCTCTCTTTAGTCATCTATTATGAATATTATACTATAGATAATGGAATTAGCAAAATTTAGAATTTTTAGTGAAAATCTATCATTTCACACATAAATTACTTCTTCAATTCTTCTGGAATTGTTGGTTCAAAGGAATACAATACACAGAAATTATGAACACTCAACCCTCCTACTACAACAAACAGCTTTGTTAGACCTTCTGCAAACATATGTTGGATTTTTTTCATTTTCTTCTTCCTCCCTTATTTTTTCAATAATTTATATGTCAACGGAAGAATACAAAATACAGCTAGTAGACTTCCAAAAAATACTTGATTGATTACTATTTCTGAGCTTGTACTAATCATTACTGCTACACAAATCGAATAGCCAATAATGGCTCTATTTCTCAGTTTTACTCTCAACGCTTTATCATTAACACGGTTCTTTTCTGTATCTTGAGGGGCATATTTATAAAGACAGATATATACAGCTAGAATGCCAATCCAGAAAATCGATTCTGAAATTGAAATATCTCGTATGATGATCGGTAGTATTCCAAAAAGGAAAATGCTTATCAACGTGCAGGTACTGCTTTTTTTAGCATGAATACCTCTAGCATAGAGCCGTACTAATAAATAAGCACTGTGAAAGATAAATGTTAGCCAAACTGAATGAAGTAGAAATGCAGTTAAATAAACAGGAATGGCCTTCCCGAGATTAATGAGGCAGACTTCAATACCCAATTTACACTTCAGTTCTTGAATTCTGGTTAAATCTTGTCTTGCTTTTAATTTCCTAACCATATATTCTGCCAACACGTCTTCCCTAAATCCTTTTAGCAGTATTTCCATTTTTCCCCCTCCTTGTTTGTCTTTACAATAAAAGTATAGCTTTGTTATCTAGCATTTTTTCAAATGTTTAGTAACTTACTACTCTGATTACTTATATGCAAAAAAAAAAGAGGAAAATACACAGTTACGAGTATTTTCCTTACAATCATGAAATTTATCATACGACAAACTCTACAAAATATTTGGGATAAAGCGTAACCGCTTCACTGTATCCTTGAAGATTCATACGATTGATACAGACTTTGTTTCTTGTTGGGAAAAATTCATTTTGCCGCATTTTATTATACAAATTAAATAACTGAATAAATAGAATTCTTTCTAGGAAGAAACATATCAATAACTCTTCATGATGCATTATGGCTGCATTCTGCTCGCCTTCTATTGAAAATTTTGGGATTTCGAACTTTGTTGTATTAATTAATGGACCAATCTCCAAACTTTTTTCCTGACAACTCAATGCCAGTACATACTTTGAAAAAGACTCCACTGGATTCATTTCTGCGATTTTCTTTTGTGTTCCAATTAGGAGATCAATATTGTCCTGAGGCTTATCATCATAGACAGTTTGTACAAACGGCGATTTTTCCAGAAACTCTTGAACATTTGGGAATTTATCTTCTAATATGACTTGAATGTTAAAGATTTTCCCTGTATCAATAATTTTTTCTGCAAAAATCAAGTATTCAACAATTGCTTCCGTGGAAATGAAATAAGGTGTAAAAAATTCTGTATAGCTCCTAACTAGATTCAAAAGATCTCTGGATTTTTGTTTTTCATAGGAGATAAACAATGTAGGGTCCTTTTCCAAAAGCTGTTTTCCAAGCTTATTCTCCGAAGAGTCTGTTGTTTCATCTATTCCATGATAGATAATCTCTTTTAATTTATTAAACTCAATATCTTTGACTTTAAAGGCCATGACTGTTTCTAATGTTATACAATCCTGAATCATAAAGAAATCGTTCATTTTTTTTACTTGATATTTTAATTTTAAGCAATACATATTCTACCTCAGCTCCTTTCTATCCTATCAGAAATGCATACAAGGATGTTTGATGATCACTCAAAAGTTTTGATAGCTCAATATCATAAAAACCACCCAGGGGAACACTTTCCAATCCAAGGTAATTCGCTACTAATTGGATATTTTGTCCAATATGTCCAGCCTCCTGTTGAACTAGTTTATAGGAGATATCTGTATACTTTCCAGAGATTCCAGACATATCACAGCTCAAAGCAACAGCAAACTGAGCGGTATTAGCCAAATACTTTTGGATAAACGCTTTACTAATTTCATCCCACGACACGTACTGTTTAACTAATAGCTTTTGAGTATCACTATTCAGTAGCATAATATTTCCCTGCTCTATCAAATCCATGTCAACCAATTGCTCATTGAATAAAAAATAAATGTTAACATAGTACTGTGCCCCCCCAGAAGGGTATGTACGATTTTCTTTTTCACCACCAATCATAGCCAATTGAGTAAATTGCGCCATTAACTTTTTATTGACTTTGACATTCGCTTTGAATGGTTCCCTTGCCGTATATCTTGTCCCTAAAATTTTTTCAAATATATTATTTTCGTCTATCGTATACTCTAAATCTATTAACGGATAATGTCCATTTGCCTGTAATTCCCTCGGTCTATGAGCATATACTTGAGTATTGGTAAATTCAGGTTCATTGATTGACATCATATGATAATCCATGAATTTTTTCTCTATATTCCGCTCACCTTTAAAATTCCACAAATTAATGTCCTCCTTTTTAAGAAATCATCCAGCTTTAAGAAAAGCATCTGAAAAAATGAATTCATATTCCGGAGATACTCCTAATCGATTATTCAACATATGGAGATGAGAAATGACAATATAAAAGGCGTACTTTGGCTCCATTGTTGTTTGACATAACTTTATTTGAGCAAGCAAAGATTTGAACACCTTAAGATATGGTTGATAGAATTCAATTGCAAGCTCGCCATTTTTCAATTGATCGATTCTGTTGTTAATCACTTTGAATATATGCTCCGGGGCCTTATTCTGAGAAAATTGCGTCCATATTTCACGATATGCATGAAACATTGTCTCATGCTTCTCGATATACCCTAATTCTTGAGCAATTTTTGTACAGTTGTACATGAGATCAATCGCTAACACATAACGCTGAGTTCGATTAAGGTTTTGAATTATTTGTCCAGCAAATTTTGACGAGTGGACAAATAGTTCTTCGGATAGCGCCATTGCTGTCTCTCCCCCATAACGGTTTAGCTCTGGTACATACTCAATCGTCTGAATTGAAAAATTCGGATATGGAGCAGTTGGTACAATACCTTCTGTCTGAACAATCGCCTCATCATAGGAAATAGCTTGAAATGAATGGCTCTTATGTTTTTGGTGAAAGCTCTCTAATATTTGCTCCAAATCTTTATCAACTTTCTCTGCTATATCTTGTGCAGTTTGGTATCTCAAACGGATGTGGGGACCACCATCCCAATAACGAATGAAAAAATATCGAACCTTTTCTCTTTCTAAAAATGGCAACAAATACTCTTTTAAAAACTCTTCAATTAACACATAATCATGAATGAATAAATGTTTAGATATCCACATAAGGCTCTCCTTTATTTTAAAAATATACTGTGACTTGTATTCCAGCTCTTAAAAAGATTTAATGAGTAGCCAAGCTGTACATTGTTCTCTAAATTGAATTTCTCTTTTATTATTTTGTCATTGTAATTTTTAATCCCTCGAGCAGCCATTCCATACTTCGCAGCAATAATAGATAAATGTTGTGCAAAATGACCAATCCTTAAAAAAATGTCATCATAATCTTGTCTTGTTTTCTCAAAGGTAAAAAATATCCAATAATACATGCCTTCCAAATTAGTGAAATCTTGATATTCTTGCAACATCTTCTTATACATAAGTTTTTCTTTCGGTTGAATAAATTCACATGTTTCTCCAATCCGATAAAATCCACTTTTGAGATCAGCAATATTATCTATAAAGGTCCACAAACCTATTTCAGGATAGTCCTGTGCTGCTACTAGGAATTCCTTTAGGAATTGATGATGTGTAGTAGCTAACATTAACTTTTTTACTACTGAATCGCCTTTAATATTTTGCTCCGATACTCTTCTCCTGAAAAATTCGGTTTCCGGTTGCTCTTTTATATCTACTGTACTCAAATGATATTCTTGGTCTAAAGCTATTTCCAGTACAAGCGGAATTGTTACAAAATCACGAGCCTTTTCAAGTGAAGCTGTTGTTAGTTTTCGGTGACGAATTCGATGGCCCTTTAAAACATAGTCAAGATTATAAAGATAATGACCTGTATTCAATAAACCTAGCATCAAAGAAAATTCACCATAGAATTTTTGGAGCTGACGATTGTCATTTACGATTACTAGATAATCTCTTTCAGCATTCAACCCTTTAAAATACTCTTGGTTATATACATAAATTTTGTCTGTTAATGCTTTGTATACAAACATATGCGTTTTATGAACGAATACCAATTTGAGACTATCTATATTTCTAGCTTTTGGAGAAAAAGAATGGAAATAGTATTTGCTGAAAAAATCTATCCGCTGAATCATTTCTAAATAATAATAGAGATCGTAAATAATGGAACTCCAGCCATCACTTTTACCAAGCTCCTTCAAAAATTTCATGTCAATCACATCTAAATGATTTTTAAATAGCGGTTCATCATCCACTTGTGCAACAGACAATGTTTGCTTATAACGATTCTCTCCGAATCGATCTAAATATTGTTGATCAATCATCCTTATTCCCTCCCGTTCAATTATGGAAATGGATGTGGTGTTTTCTCTATCCAGTTTTTATCTAGCTTCCCTTTCTTCTTATATTGAATAGCCTTTTCAATTCGCTGACTGACAACTCGTCTATTTTGATGCCCAAAAGTCATTGTCAGCATGCCAGGCACTACATATTTCACATTAACAAATCCTGCAGAAAATAAATTCGGGTTTTCCATCGTAGCCCGATACGCTTTACCAGAAATATCGACCAATTGCTTCTCAAGCGTTCGAACAACCTCGGAAAATTTCCCTTGATATGCTGTATATCCTGTTTCCAATTGCTCATAGGAAGACACCATCTCTGTATTTAATGCAAACGAAAATGCATACTTCATCTCCTTATTTGAGTAAAGCAGCAAGTGGTCTTCCAACTTGTGAACCGATTGAGGATTCATCAATAATTGTCTCTTTCTTGTCTGATAATCCTCGTTATTAAATACATTTGTAAATACAGTAATCGCTGTTGTAGCTTCAATTAATGCTCGTTCTATTGACTCTTCCAAATCAAAGGAAGCTGCCGCAGCTGTGTAAAAGGCCATTTCATTTTCCCTAGGCTCCTTTTTTTCTAATAGGACCCAGATAGTCGGAATTTTCACTTCCATAGATATATCAAACAAATGTACACGAATATTTTTTTGCTTTAGGGATTCCAAATAAGCTTGGATTTTTTTAGAATGAATGCTTGATTCATCAATTCTGACAGGTGGAATTTGTCCATACCAAGTAGCTAAAAAGGCATCTCGTTCTATCAGTTCTAGCATCGCATGAAGGCTAGCTTCTGCTTCTGTTGAACCGAGAGCACTGCCATTAGAACTTTCATAAATAAATCTTTTTTCATCAGAAACAACATGAGAGTTATAATAAATTAGCTGCTCGGGAATCAAAACATCTTTTTCACTATGCAATGCCCAAACTTTCTCATAATTCAGTGGCTGATCTTCTGAATAATTTTCTGGATTGCCATAATTGCATTGCGCCATTACTTCACTTAGCGTTAGGTCGATCACTTCTGAATCCTTTTCTCGCATTGACCTTTTTTGCTTTTTATAAGGAAACGCTGTAGCATAGCGCTCTAACGATTCCAAAATAGAAATATATTTTGACTTCTCATACGTCCCTGTCCGACCATAGGAAAGCATTGAAATCCCCTTGTACAATACTTCTGTCTGAACCATTGGTGTACCATAAGAATCTCCAGAACGAGCCAATGCATTCACGATCGACGATGGATGCGCATAGATTAGTTTTTTGTTTCTTTCAATCTTCTCTCTTACCTGTTCAAAGCTCAATTGCCGATTATCCTTTGCATCGAACATCGTATCCAATTCCTGAAGTTTATGTGGAGCAGTATCTTCATTACAGTGACAATCTCCTCGCTTGAAAGTTGCTTTCGCTTGAATTTCCAATGTATCTCGATTTATTTCATAAAGGTACGGTTCATTACTTGTTTGAAGCTTTTGCAAGAGAGTAGCAATTATTTCTGCTTCTAGGTGGCTAGGCTCATCTTCTTGCCAACCAAAATATTGTTGGTAGCTTTTCAGTTCTTTTGTTCGCTCCTTAAAGCAGTTTAGGCAAAAGAATGAATCATTCTTGGATGAATGTACAAAAATATACTTTTGGTTTGTAATAATCGTAGCAACGTTTGTTAGTATGGTCATCACTCCACCTCCAAAAGTTCATATTCAAAACCATGATCATTGAGAATTTTCCCCACAGTTGTCTGCTGTCCACTTACTAGATTTTGTTGATGAGATATGTCCCAATTGAAAGAGCTGCCTTCTTTTAAGTGGAGCTCATTTACGTCTATGGATTGGAAGAATGATTCTTTAATGGATACAGCATTCATATGCATACTAATCCAAGTCAGTAAAACTGTTATCAACTGGGCTGCTGTTCTTACGGGTAGCTGAAAAATGAATGCTTCTGAATTATGATTTACAGCATACAAGTAATACCCCCCACTAATACATGCCTGAAGGTAGAAATGAGTAGATAGCTTTTCTTGATTCATTAAATTAATAATAAGCTCTGATTCTTCCAGCTCATTCAGATATAATCTGGACAGTTTCCCTGCTTTATTATGTTGGGTACTATAGATAACTTTTTCCTGTTGCTTCAATAGAAGATCTTTTGAATAGCTATTTTTTAATATTTCGATAAATGCTGCCTCTGAGAGAAACTGTGCGAGTCTTTCATAAGAAATATCTGCAAAGTAATAATTTTCTTTGTCTTCTGTTTGCACGGTAATAATCTGCAACGGTGATTGGTTGTAAGTAAAATACTCTTTATTTTTATTAAAAGATACTATCTTTGAATCATATTTTTTCACAAAATTTTCAAGTGAATTATAATTCTTGATAGCATCTTGAGGCGCTCGTCCTGAAATTTGATAATCCACCTTTTTAATTCCGTCAAACGCCAATTTCCTCTCAACTTCCATAAGAGAATTAATATTGAATACCGGGGCACTTTCCGCAACAATAGATATAATGACGCCATAATAAAGGAAGCCTGCAAGAAGTTTCTCTGAAATATCCTCAGCGGATACGGACTCAAAATTTGTATGCTTTCTTGTGGTAATCCATATTCTCTCTTCTTTTTTCCCAATATAATAATTTACAACGGTTTTCCCGTCTGCAAAAACTTCTATATTCTCAACTTCTACAATTTCATGTTGAATATGATTTTCTGCCAATAATTCACTGAGACAAATTGCACCAAAATAGGATGTGGGAATTTTCACATAAACTTTCTCAATGTCTCTCAAACCTTTTTCTACTGATAGACATTGCTCTTCTACCCATGGTAAATAGAGGCTGCTTTTGTGAAGATCATAGACCTTCGGATCAATTAAATAAAAAACATGTTTTTTTATAAGAAATTGAATAAGTTTTGTGTAGCGGCTAAACTCTTCAAAAAGTGCTGTTTCTTCACTTCCCTGATAGGCATTACTAATCAAGGAAGTGATATCTTCATATTCTGAAACACTTAGTTTTAATTTTATTAGTTCGTTTGGCCCATATATAAATAAGTCTGGTTCATTATAATGATAACGAATATTTCTTCGAGCCTTTATTAGCATATTACTCACTCCTTCTTATTGTTGAACTTAATGACAACTAATGAAATAATCAGAAGAGCTGACGTGTACCCGATTGAAATCAACATATCTTGATTGAATTCAAATGTCTCATTCCAAATTGAAATATAAATATTATTTAAATGATAGAACGGATTCACATAAGATACATACTTCACAAAATTCGGGAGACTTTCCACTGGAACAGAGAAGCCACCAGTGAACATAACAATTTGGAATAACACAATAGACAAAATAAGTGCTGTTTTAACTTCCTTAAAGTTTGAATAAATTGCGTGAGAATAAACCAGCATCACCGCATTAATGAGTAATAAGCTTAAATATGAAACCAAGAAATTAACAATGGAAAGCTGCAAATCATAAACAAGTAAGCCGATTAAAGTTATTAAGAAAAATCCTGCAGTAGCAATAATGAATGACTTAGCAATGCTGGACATGAGAAGAATTTTATCAGTGATGGGCGTAATGAAAAGTCTTTTTTCAATTCCAGCTGCACGATTCATTACCTGATCAAAACCAAAGGCAAAAAATACGACTGAAAAACTAATCAGGACAATAAACGAAGGTGTATACATTTGAACATAGTTCATCCCTCCGCTATAGGTTGCATTACTAAACATTTGTCCCATTAAAATATATGTGACAGGCGGTACAACAACCGTGAAGACTAAATAAAATAACTCTCTAAAGAACATTTTTAAGTCATATTTAATTTGTGTTAATAACATATTTACTCCCCCTTATTTGGCAATTTTATCAAGATAGAAGCTATTAATAGATTTATGACCGGATTTTAGTATATTTTCTGGCGTATCAAATACTTCGGTTACACCGTCATTAATGAAAAGAACTTTATCACAATAGAGTTCGATTTCGTCCATATAATGCGTCGATAAAATCACTGTACTATCATTTTTTTTAATATATCCTGTGATGCTTTCCCATAATATATTTCGCATATGAGGATCCAGGCCAGTAGTCGGTTCATCCAAAATAATCAAACGCGGTTTAGAAGAAAAAGCAATTGCTAGGCTAACCTTTTGCTTCCAGCCCCCAGATAAATTATCAAAGAATGTATTGAGATGCTCCTGCAATTCAAACTCTTCAATAATTTCATTCAGATCTACTTTGCTACCATAATAGGATCTAAAAAGATCTAGTAATTCTTTTACTTTTAATTTTTTATAAAACTGTGTAGGTTGCAGAACCGCGGATATATTGCTTTTAATTTTTCCGAGCTGGGCTTGATCAATTTCCTTTAAATTATTACCAAAGACAACAACCTTCCCATCATTGAAGTCCTTAATGGTCATTAAAATTTCTAAGAATGTCGATTTCCCCGCACCATTTTTTCCAATAACACCAATAATTTCACCTTTTTCAGCAATAAAATCTATTCCTTTCAGAACAGCTTTTTTTCCATAGTTCTTTGTTAGTTTTTCTACCTTTACATTAAAATTCTGCATTGTTCACCCTCCTAATTGTCAATCGTATATTCCACAACAAATTCCCTAAGGTCATTCTTAAATTCAGGTAACACCTCTTCGATAAAGAACGTAGGATCTTGACTTTCTTCATTGGTAATTTCATTCATAAAATGTTTGAATAGTATTGGTACTGTAATATCAATAAACAATGGCTTCATCGCAGAAATTTCTTCACCCATACGATATTTCTTTAAAAAGAAAGTTTCAGGTAAATGCCGATCTTTAAAATAGTTATTAATGCATGAATATAGCTCTACTTCATCTGCGGCTTCTTTACTGATACGCTTTAAATCTTCGAGTTTGATAGTCCATTTCTTTCTGTACATCACAATATTTTCAAAAATAATTCTTGGCATATCACTTCTTTTTTTCAAAAAGTAATTTATATCAAAGTTGATTCTTCCGCTTTGAAACAAAAGTAGCAATACAGATAAAACTCCCGGGAGAAACACTGGAACTAATGATGATTTATAGGCTACTCTCGCTTCATTCTTCTGATGGTCAAGCACTATCAATTTTTTCTTTTTCTCATCATATTTAACCGAAAAATCTGATATATGAGGATGCCCAACATCATGGAATCTCTGATATCCAAATTCCAGATTTAATTTTTGACTATAATTTCTATCATGAATGCCGCCATTAAATCCAAACAGCTCTGTTACTTCGTAATAATTTTTGTCATAATAATTTTTCCCTATATATTCTTGATACTGTGTATCACTATTTAAGTCCTCGAAGAAGTCTTTAAATCTAGATAAAAATTTCTCCTGACCATCATAAATATCGTTTAAAATTACTTTCTCCTGAAAAAGCTGATAAAAAAAGGTCATACTAAATTCATTGCCGTATTTAATATATTTAGGAATTTTTTTAGAAAAAGGTTGTATTAGTTCCTGAAAGTCAATTTCTCCAGCTTGATTTTCATCTAAGTATTGAGAAAAGAATGCCTTAAATTCATCTCTAAGATCATCCAAAATCTTTACTTCAGGTGCAATCGCTTCATCATATCGGTAATCCATGTCCTGGAAATAAGGGAAGAAGTATCTCAATTTTTCGAAGAATACATTGTTTAATAAATTGCTGTCAGACAAACTGATTTCCGAATGGCCATATAATTTTTTATATAGCGCTGCCACTTCGTATTGCACACGAATATTCACATCAAATAACAGTAAAAATGCCGTAATTTCTTCAAAAAAACGATTAGAAAACTTATTTTCAATATCTTTGAGACTGCTCTTATTGCTCTGAGCATCAAACAAGATATCTTCATATAGAATTTCCGTACCAAAATTCGGAATGGTTTCACTCAAACTTTTAATCATATCCTCAATCTTTCTCCAAAGGACTAACCGCTCATTTGTATCTGCCTGCTCAAACTCCTTTTGCATTTCATTCATTAATTGAAGCTGGCGTGATAGCTCTTCGCAAATACCATGTTCGTTTAAAAAGGAAATCATTTCTTTTACAAGATTTCTTTTAGCATTTACTGAAATTTTTTGTACTACTATTTTTGTGGAAACAAGTTTTTTAAATACATCCAACTCATGCCCCGAATAAAGTTCTTTTTCCCTTAGAAATTGAGCAAATTCTTTATAAAATATAGTTTGCCCTTGTTTTTTCTTTAGAAATTGAATTACTTCTTCCGCAATCCCCATTTCAACCAGCTTATCTCTTGTTTCATATATTTTCTTAGATTGTGGAACATTCTCTTGCGTGACAAAGAAAATCTTAGAATTCCTTTGCCCAAATTTAGAAACATGGACAGGGATTTTTTCTAATGATTCCTCGTCGGTACGAATAGCTTCCAAAAATATTCTAAAAAGTAGAGCATGATTTAATTCGATGTTTGCCTTCTTTTTTATTAAAAATCGATTACCAGAAGAGCCCGTTTGGGTAAGGTAAGAAAACGGACTAGTTTTCATAGAGCTGCGCATTAATAAGTTGATAATAAAATTGTCCAACTTTTTTTCTTTTTTATTATGTGTTTGTACCGGTTTGGATAAATACTTTTCAATGTTCTTATAAATAGTTTGATTAAAAAATAAAACGGTCTTTTGCAGTTGTTCATCCGCTATTTCTCTTTGAAGAATCTCCCTCGATTTCAATACGGCTTCCTCATAACGTCGATGCAGTGCTTCTTGGTACAACTCTAATTGATCTAAAAGGTCTACTAGTTGCTTCAACAAAATTGGCCCTGAGTATTTTCTTAAACGAATGCTACGTAAATTATGAACATCCCGTTTCAGATTCAATAGCTTAGGATCCTTTTGTAGAGAGAACTCTTCTTCAATTTGACTGACTACAATTTCTTTCTCTCTTTCAATTTGTTCATGAACATTGTCAATCTCGTCTTTAGCAGACTGAATTTCCTTCGCTTTTTCTCGCATTTCAAAGTACCAATAATCAGAGGTATTGGTTCCTCGATAAATACTAAATGGATTTTGAGTAACTGTTATAGTCAAGTCCTAACTCCTCCCTCCAAGTCATCCCTTTTTTACTTTCCACTACTCTGTAAGCCATATAAATATACTTTTGCTTCTTCAAGGCACTTATATTAAAGTAAGGTAATAGTAAATACAGCAGATTGACTGTAAATCTATAGGCCGTTGCTTCAGGTTTTTCCATAAAGTTATTTTTCTTTGAATAGGCAACAAAATTCCTATGAAAATCATTTTTAAAATTTTTTTCTAATTCCTCTATAGTACGAGCCAATTCAGCTTTATAATGATCGTCTAATAATTCGTCCACCTGACTTAAACAACATCCATAAAACTCTGAAAAATATTTATACCATCTATTAATTAGCTGAGAATGTGCTTTCTCTGCAATTTCAAAACCTAATTGCCTTTCTACATAAAGTGTCTCAAATAAATTTTCGTTGTAGGGTTTCTCTTGCTTGGCAGAAAGCTCAAAGAAGCCATGAACATGCGAGACAAATGAAAAGTAACCTTTATTATTATTTTTTTCATGATAGACATCTGAAATTCTTGAAAAAATAAGTGGAAACAGCTCATCTAGCTTAATATTCTGCGCTTCTATATATTTTCTAGTATCCAGTAGCAATTGGTAATGTCTGAATCGTTCGTTCATAAATAAATTAGTTAATCGTTCATTATGAAATTGCAAAAAATAAGGATGTATGTCTATTTCTCCGTGTTCTCGAATTGCACGTTCACTTTTCTTATTTTCCAAATTAGAAATCAATAGGGAACTTTGTTCATATTTTTTCTTCACTTGATCCATATAGGATTTATCCAATGGTCTCTCTTCGATTAGCTGGTGCACTCTCTTTTTCAGAGTTTTATATTCAGATTGCGATATTTTATTTTTTGTAACTAACTGAATATGAGGTCCACCCTCCCACCCCTTTGACACAAAATATTGATTTGTATTCCACATATCATCAATAAGTAATAGCAATGATTGTTCTAATGAACTGTCATAGTTATAAATACAGGTTTGATACATTGCAACACACCCTTATGTATTTTTTTTACCCTGTTGGATTCTCCAAATACAACTCTTAGATAGAAGATAATCGGGCGGTTGTCACAATAGTTTGTTTCAACCGCTCCATTATTTTTCAAGTCATTAACAAGAACCACAGCATGACGTTGAGCCACATGTTGATGATGCTGAACAGCTTGTCGAGCCACTGCTTGCTGTTGTTTCCGGAATTGCTGACACCTCGTCTAAATCTAGTAATTCCACTTCTAAATCGAATTCATTTGTATTTACTTCCTGAGTATGCATCTCTTTTTTCATCCTTAGTTCCTCCCATAAATAGTAATTAGTTGTTTATACTATTTTCGAAACCGACTCTACATCTTCCAAACAATTTATTAACAAGAACCACAGCATGATGTTGAACCGCATGTTGATGATGCTGAACAACTTGTTGAGCCACTGCTAGCTGTAGTTTCTGGGATCGCTGACACTTCATCCAAATCTAATAATTCTACTTCTAAATCAAATTCTTTTGCATTTACTGTTTGAGTATTCATCTCTTTTTTCATCTTTAGTTCCTCCTATAAATAGTGATTATTTGGCTACTACAATAAAAACTTACACCAATTCCTCTAAATGATTTAACAAGAACCGCAGCATGATGTTGAGCCACATGTCGATGATGCCGAACAGCTTGTCGAGCCACTGCTTGCTGTTGTTTCTGGAATCGCTGACACTTCATCCAAATCTAATAATTCTACTTCTAAATCGAATTCATTTGCATTCCGTTCTTTTTCCATTTTTCTTTTCTCCTTTCATTTATTTACATACACACTATAACTCGAGAAATCTACAGTTATTCATTCTTTTCATACAAACCGCTCCTCTATACTTAGGTGTCCTAGTTAACTAAAATAGGTGTTCTAATTTCCATCTTAACTGTCAATAAAATGGGGTGTATCTGCTGATTCATACCAACGTAAACCTGATTGTTTTTTATAAAAAAAACCGCTTAAGCACTATTCTTAAGCGGGTCTTTTTCATTTAATTAAGGGATGAACGGGACAATCGTGTAATGTTAGAATAAGTAAAAATAAAAATTCAACAATAAGATTATCTTGACTCAACATTGACATTTATTTATTTTTGTAAGTAATACAAATCCCTTAACAACACGAAAAGAAATTGGCATAAAGAGTAATTTTTAGAGATGCAAATCTTTTAAATTCACTTTCTACCCTAAAATAACTTAACCTTACATTGGAGGAATATATACTGAAAATAAATACTTTAGAAAATTTACAGGGAAGGCATGATGTTTTTGAATTCATGCAAGGTCCTTTTAAAAATAAACATTGGCATGATACTTCTATTTATCTAACAACAGAAGCCTTTGATTTTTTACATTTATTTATAGAAGATGTATTACCTGCTTTCAATTACTTTGGTCCCAACTGCGTTAATCAAGAACAATGGAATCAAATCGCTTTCAATGCATGTTCACTAAATAATACAGCGGATATCCAATTCTTACGACTTTTCAATAAAATTGATTATTGGGTGAATGAAAATTTCAAGGAGCACAATTGTTTCTCAATTTGTGGACCATAAAAATTTTTTTTAAATGAATTTAACTTTTCGTCAACATAAAAGGATCAGCCTCACTATTAATTGAGTAGCTGATCTTTTGTTGTTCATTAGCCAATACTTAATATGTTTTTAGTTTGTGTAGCTATATATAAAATACTTAGCAATTATCACGGGCTCCTATTAATCCACTTAGATAAACTGACCGCCCCATCTTATCTCCAAACTGCCATTGCTAAAACCTCTGTAACTCCTGCCAATCTTCAGGTTAGGTGTATAAATAAATTTACATCATTATATTAAATTTTCTTATATTACCATATACATTATTATTCATTTAGGTTTTATAAGCGAAAGGTCAAAGTGTGAAAAAAGAAAGGATGATTCGTATGAAAAAGAAAAAATTTATAAGCAAGATGACCCCTATCATGGTGGTTTCTGGAATTATATTTTCAAGCATTCCTGCCTTTGCCACAGAATTGCCAGAGTCAAATACTATGGTAGAATTGCCAGAATCAATTACTATGGATGGGAAAGTGTTGGTAATGGATAAGTCCGCTGGCGGTGGAAGTGATAGTGCGTCACAAGACAACAACACTATGAGTATCTCTAGAAATTCTTATAAAGTTACAGGTAGTGATGTTCGGTTGTATGTGGATTCTTCACATGGGCATGGCGGTGACCATTTTGCATCTGGCTGGGTAGCCACGATTTACTGCACGTGCAGAAGTTTGGTCCAATGGTCGACTTAACACTACTGGTAATAACCATTTGAATAGTGGGATTAGAGCCAATGCAACTTCTTATCTAGCTACAGGCCTAGTTCCAGATGCGACACCTCGTATTTTCTATAATTGGTAATGAAGAGAAAAAACTTATTGCTACGCTTGATAAGACCTATTTATACAATTGTCGAAATTCTATTCCTCGTCGTTTTAACTGCATGTAGCGCAACAGATGAAGTAAGTATACCAGATGTACAGCAACCTCAAACCAACACAGTTGAACCAGAAAAATCACAAACGACGACACCTAAGCCTGAGTCATTTGATGATTACGAGGATTATATTAATTACGTCTCCGATATACCTGAATTTGAACCGTACTATAAAACCGTTTTTGCTTTTGAAGAACTTCCAGATGGCATCAAATCTGTGCCAATTGAAGAAGTAAAGGCTATGTATAACGAAATAAAAACAGCTTTTGATTATATTCTTGTGAATGAATACCCCTTAGTTTATTGAGGACATTATGAAGGCGAAACAAGTTTTGTAGAAGGATATGAAGAGTATCAAGCCGCTGGCAACGATAAAATTATTTCAAACCCAGTGAATGTTGTTTCGCTTGATCAGGAAGGTAATGAAGTGTTGACAACCCCATTAAAAACAATTTTATTAGGTGAAGGCACTTTTAATCACTTCGATAATAGTATTGAAGAAGGCAGAAACCTTCAAAAGTCTGATTTTTCGCTTGAGGCACCCAACAAACCTATTAGTGTTGTGTTGGGGAATGCGTATAAGGATATTTATAAAATTGGCGATATATTTTCCTTGGAATTAATTTCTGAAGTAATGGATTTTCAAGTCGTTGGTTTTTATCATTCAGGTGTTGGTTTTTCAATGAACGTTGGTGCCCTACAAGATGTGAACTTGGATCACACCATCGTTATACCTCATTTTATACCTCATTACAAACCTGTTGGAGAAGCAGCTGTTTTTCAACATGCTTACCATATCGGTGAATTGCTATCAGGCTATATCCGTATTCCAGAGTCGGTCGAGAAAATAAACGAAGATACCTATGCTTATACAATGGACAAAATGGAAGAAATGGCGGAAAGGCATGATATTTCCGGCCTCTATAAAATGCCATATTGGCCAGTCGGATTTGTTTGGTAAGGGGAAATTACTACTAATAATTTCAACAGATAGTGCTCCTCGCTTTGAATAGTTTGGTTGTAGTAAACCTTGTTCTACTAAAAGTGAGGAGTACTTTTACTCTCTTGGCTATTGAAATAAAAAAGAACAGTATAATTTCTATTTACCTAATTATTTGTTCATACTTTTTCCCTTTTACTGTAATGATTGCTTTTAATGGTTTCCCATCCTTCTCCACTTGTTCTGGTACAGAAGCTATAAAATGTAGAGTACCCGTTTTCAAAGGCTCGATCGATGTAATATTGGTAAACGTGAAATCCGCTCCACCTCGATCTTCTATTGTTGAGAAAGTTGTATATTCATATTTTCCATCATAAATAATTTTCACATTTAAAAATTCATCAGATGATTGACCTGTTGTTAGTAAACTTTTTACCGAAATAATAGTATCTAAGTACACTTCACCCTCCTCTTCATTTTTGTAATATGTATACATAGAGTTTGGATTTGGCGGTGAAATTTGTTTACCGAAAACATTGTTGTTAATAGTGATTTCTGCGTAATTATCAACTACCAATGCGTTTCCTTTAGTAATCGTCAGAACTTCCTCTACCTCTGTTTCATTTTCATTATTATTTTCAGATACTTCTTCTTCTGCATTTTTTCCAACAGATTCTTTTGGATTACTATCTGAATTGTTATTTTTATCGCTTTGACCACAAGCCACCAATAACATAGACACCCATAATAATAATGCTAATTTTTTCATGAAAACCCCTCCTATATTATAGGTGCTCTTCAACTTACTTATTGTTATTTTCATTTAAGGAATCTGGATAAACCATCGTGTCAAATATCTCTCCATTTGTTTCATCTTTTAAATTTACTGTGACTTTATAATCTTCAATGTCTGCACCGTTAAATAGCTGGTAGTACATGCCTGCTAAAGCTAGTCCAAAAGATGCAATTGCATCGAAACTACCTTCAAACTTTTCTTTATTTACTGTCAGTGTAAACTCAGAAAAAGATTTATTATAAGTTACATCATTTATGGAAACAAAATCTTCGCTTGTTTTAAGTTCTTCTACACTTTTTACAATTCTTTCTTTTAATTCCTTCATCATCTTTTTGTGCTCGGATTTAGACATTTTATAAGTTAAAGATCCGTCTTCATTCTTAATAACTTCCTTAATGCCACTATTTTTTGCCTCAGAAATAATAGAATCTATGTCTTGCCCCTTGTATAATGTAGCTGGTATTGTGACTTCAACATTTATAAGACCTTTATCAACTTTTAATGGTTCTTCGGATGCTTTATCAGCACCATCTGTTTTCTTCCCACTATCATCATCCTGATTACAAGCTATTAACAAAATACTTAATAGCAATGTAAGTGGTAAAATAAGAAATTTTTTCATTTTTTTCAATCTCCCTTCTCCACAAATATACATGGATAATGAAGGAATATCTATTACTATTTTCATATTTCTACATATTTTACGCTTTACAATAAAAAACACCCGTTCCGAAATGGAGGAAGCTGTATCTATATGGCTAAGTAATTATTAGCAGGTTTCTTATATGGAATGGACGAAGATTGAGAAGGAATTCCTAACCCTTCGATCCATGCAGCATTAAAATACTTCAGCGTTTAGGTATCATTAACAAACAGCAATAAAAACAAAAAAGTGACCAGATACTCATTTTTAATTGAGCGCCTGGTTACTTTTGTTTAGAATTTTTGTATAAATAAACTTCCATCAGATTGAATTTCAGCATAAAACACTTCTTTGACCTCTTTTATATTTGCCCTGCTTAATTCGTTTTCTAACCAATCTCTACTTTTACCAACCTCCAATAAATTTTTCGGTAATAATTTTCCATCAGCAATTATTTCAATAGGTAAATAAGTCGGCGGCGAAGGATATATTTGTAAGTCGCTTTTTTGTGTTCCTTGATATTCAGGTTTTTTGAGAATACTAAGTCTACCATTTGGTTCTAGAATGGCGAAATCTATTTCTGCTATTGAAAAGATTTGATATTGCCTAATCAACATCGTCAGGTCATCGATATTAACACCTGTTCTTTTTAATGCTTTTCTGTCTATCTTTCCATGTTTTATAATAATGGTAGGTTGACCATCAAAGATCACTCTAATTTTTCCAGACTTAAGACTTATATAACTGACTATTATAGTAAGTGAACACCAAATTACTAGGCTGAGTAAATCCTTTGTGTAATCTTTTGTACTAAGAACAACCATATTTGCAGCCATTGATCCTATTGTTATTCCTGTTACATAGTTAAAAAAAGTTAAATGACTTAATTGTTTTTTTCCTAAAAGACGTGTAAGAGCTAGAAGGACAAAAAAAGTAATAACTGTTTCACTCGCTATCTGTAAGTAGCTTACATCGTTCATTGTTTCACCCCTATCTATCATAGAATGGTCAAGTATTTAAGAAATTACACAAATAGCCTAGGCTCAACAAAGATAAAATGGCAAAGGAATTAACAAGGAAAGTTTTTTAGAATATGGTCTAAGGGTAATCGTTTTGCCTCCTAGTAGTGATATCTAACACGAATATTCCTCCCGCCTATTTTTTATAAGAATCAAAACTTTTAAGTTGGCACTGTATAAATAAAAAAAGACCACCTCGTATGAGATGGATACATCATTCTAGCTATTCAATTAAAGCACCACGTTTGTTGAACAAGTTATTTTGTTTACCCTTCAACAATTGCAAGATATTTTTTGATTTCTCCTTTAGATTCAACAATTAAAATCTCTCCTCGTTCTTTGGTGGAAAAAATCTTTGTACCAACAGGAAGTTTATTCGACATCCCATCTCTAAAATCTGTATTAGCATCATTTTTTGTTTTTATTTCACCGATTTGAACATCTTTTGTTAAAGACAATTCTTCAACCCAATCAATATTAGCTTTGTAGATAACTCCATCATACTGAAAAATATCAGCATCAGAATCTAATGTTAAAACTTCTTCGGCATCTATCCTGTCAATTGATACGGTTGTAGTTCCCCCTTGAATATTGCATCCTGTAATCATGAATAAAGCTAATGCGATCAAACCATAGAATAATTTTTTTATTTTCAAACCACCCACCTCTTTTATATAGACACCAATTGTCTACCAAAAGTTACATATTCAACTACATGTGGATTCGACTAAAAAGAATCTCAAAACAAATTACATTAAAATGTAAATAAAAAACTACACTTATTACAACTAATAAGTGTAGTTTGAACTTAACAGTGTTCTGTTTGGGCAATTGTGAGAAATGTAGATTCAAGAATTTTTTTAATTTTATCAAATTATTAAATTATTCTATTGATGGTATATTGTTGTAGAAGTTATATACCCCTTTATATGTGCTGTATTCATAAAAAGTTACTTCTAATGTATAGTTTTTGTATACTAGTGGCCAGTTTTAGTCTGGTTGCCAATATCTTCTTCAATACAATATATAGTTTTCTTCTCGTTGTTTGTCATTGTAGCTATTAGTGCTGTAGCAATTGTGGCTAGAATTCCTATAACAACAGAAGTAGTAATACTTGTTAAATTAAAAGAACCGGGATTTGTATACTCATAAATCCATGAGATACCTACACCACCACCTTGATTATTGGAAACAGTCGATAGCCTATCTTTAACTTCAAAGAAACAGTTTCTTCATCGTCAGTTACTTCTACACTTTCAATAAAATTAATTGAGCGCCTGGTCATTTTTGAGAAATCTCTAATCGGAAAAATCCTTCTTTTCATTCTTATTCAATAAATATATTCCTGTGTCTGTTTGAATAACAAATTGATTTTTATATTTTAAAAACTCAAACGGTTTAGAATTCAGAGCTATATACTGTTCAATTTTTCCACTGTTTGGATTCAACGTTACAATTCGTTTATTTTCCATATCACAAATATATAATTTCTCATCAATATAAGAAATATATTCTGGGTAATTTAAACCTGTTAGTTCATTTTCACAATAAATTACATTGATTTCATTACTTATAACTTCTGTCTTTCGTGAGAGTTCTTCATCAGGCATATAGTGGTAGATTTTTTCTATTTCAAAACTCGGAAATTTATATTTTACAACAGAATTCAAAGTGGGAGATACGCCCCAGACTGCTTGTCCATCTGAACAAATTTTATACAATGTATCATAATAGTCAGAGGTTTCCAACAAAATATATTGAACAAGCTTATCATCCTCATTAAAGTGCAGTATGATATTATGAGGCCACAGAAGACAAATTGTTTCATTTCTTATAACACATGTCATAAAATTAGTAACATCAGAAAAAATATGATTAGGTATGATATTAAAACCATAGTTATCTCCCCAATTTTCTCCAAATGTATTATTATAGTATTCACTAAGACTAATTAATTTTCTTTTTCCTTTTTCATTTATCCAGCATTTCGCTATACTTTCGATGTATGAATAATTTGACTCCTCTAATTGACTAGATATATTGCCCCATTTATCACCAAATTTACTTTCTACATACGTTTTTTTTGATATTTCTCTTAGATTTTCACCATTATATTGATAATAGTAAGTCTTATCCTCTTCTTCAGAAAAACTTGCGAAAGATAGTGTATTTTCATTTTGTATAAGTGAATGTCCGTTCGAATGCAATTTTTCCATGAAATTTTTCATCCTCGCCTCTTAATCAATAATCAAATTTGCACCTGGTTTAGGTGTACTTACCGCACGAAAAATATTCACTATGACTAGTATACTTTTTTACCCACCTTTTTAAAACTGAGGTACTACTAATCTCGTATTTCGCTAACACTTCCATCTGTGAATAATTCCGTTGAACGTAGTCCTCCATGGCCGCTAACTTTAACTCTTTTGAATAGAATTTACATGAAGTAGCTTTGTGTAATCCATCACGTCCACTTGCCTCGTATTTCATTTTCTAGCTATATAAAGTTTGATGATTTAATGAAAATTTTTCACACAATTCGTTGATAGAATAGTTACCTTCTTCAAACAATTGAAGGATATGTCATTTTAACTCGAGTGGATGTTTGCTTCGCCCCCAAAAAAAGACTCCCCTTAGATAAACAGATTTTATTTTTTCATCTGTCTACCTAATAGGGAGCATATCAATTAATTGAGTACCTGAGCTTTTTGTCTATACTCCGAATTAATTACTGAGTATCATTTTTTTTGATTTGATAAGTGACACCTGTAATAAGATTAAATATAAAAAGTAAATTTAAAGGATTAAAAATAATCCATTTTAAATCTGCTTCTAATGCAAATTGTAAAAATATAAACAGAATCCATATTACAAGATAGCTCAATATCATCGGTCTAGAAAACCATTCATTCAAAAATCATCACCTCATTAATCAGTACAGAATGTAGCAAATCCAGCCATACCGCCACCTATAGCACCAACTATAGCACCTCCAACACCTGTTACAGCTTTACCATTTGCACCCGATTTTTCGCCTATAGCAGCACCAGTACCTGCGCCAGCAACTCCTCCACTTATCCAGGCTCCTGCAGTTCCAAGTGCGCATTTTACTGGATTAAAACTCCTTTTGCTTCTTGATAACGATACTTGATTTGTTTCAGTATCATTTTGTAATTCAACTAATAACCCATTTTCAATTTCATTATAGACTAAATTAACAGTATTTCCATTTACATCAATTGCAGTTGTCGGTAAAACTTCTGAATTTTCACCGTTAGTTAATGTCACTACTCCATTTTCATTGAAGTCAACGTTTACATTTTCATTAGTGATATTAATCTGTAATGAACTATTATTTAACTTTATTATATCAACATCATTTGCACTTGTATTTGTTTCTACTGTATTAGAAAAAAATTCTTGGTCTGCAAAATTTGATGGATTACTTATTTCATATGCTGATGCATCCTGTATGTTAGAAAAAGAAATCATTGATAGAGTTAAAGTCGATGCTAAGATTATATTTTTAAATTTCATAATGAACCACCTTATTTTCAGATAATAATATTTTGAATAGCTATAGCTAAACTTACCTCGAGTAATTATTATCCTATCATTGCCAACAACGCCACTTCAAGGGTGTATTACCACCGAATTCTTGGTGGTCATATTCCAATTATATGGCGTACATTTCATATCACGCCAGTTCACGCCAATTATTTCTTCATTTACTGGCGTGAATTGGCGTTGTTTTATCCCTTCATAAGCCAAAAGATACATTTTTGCTCCAAAGTAAAAACTTAAAATTATTTCTTGAAATTTCTTGTTTTAAAATGATAATAATATTTTATTTCAGGATAGCTAGTTATTTCGCTATTTAATGATAACCTTCAAAACTTTCAAAATTACCACTTTTCATTGCACCTGAATCGAATTTTTCTAACCATTATTTATCTATCCTTCCTTTTCCTATAAATTTTTTAATATAATCATGTACCTAAGTCTTAGTTGTTAAGTTTGTAAATTTCATAGTATCCTCATCCTTTTCTGTTGGTTTTTTTATTTCCATCGGCTTCATTGCTTCTGCAATACGTTTCAAGAAACTATTCCAACGATTTTCTGCCAATATACGGTGCGGACAATATTTGCCGTTCCAATCCTGATGCTTCTTAACTCGCTCAATGACCCAACCAAGTTGCTTTAATAGCTCAGATATATATTGAACAGCGTTTTCCTCTGCAATCCTATAGCGACATCACCACTTTTGCTGTAACAAATTTCTACACCAATAGAAACACGATTACCTTTCATTCGAAAAAGATGAGATACATGCATCTAACCTCCTGGATGATATCAGCACTTTGAATTTTGAAAAATCGAAGGAAATCAAAACATAATGATTTTGGGGTACATGCCTTTTCCTACTTCCCCCTCTCCCTATTACATTCAGCATTAATAATTTAATGAACTAACACAAACATTGATATATCAACGTTTTCCCACAAAAAAACACCCGTTTTGTAAACGAGTGTTTCGAATCTTTTATGACAACCACTTCGGTGGTGATATTATCCCCTTTACGTATAATGTTATCTACAGTGTACTGTAGTTTTTTTAACATTGTCTACCTAAAGGGGATGATATCAGACAACAATTAAGTTATCTTAGTTTTTATTTTGGTTCGTATTTTATCAAGTGAAATCTGTGGTAATAAAATCTATATATTATTGCATGCAACACGAAATGGCTTTGTCCATAACTTTTATGTTTACAAACACAGATCCTTGATTATCAATTACATAATCTATATTATTGTCATCTAAATTCTCTAATAATGCTTTTTGCGACTTTTTTGTTAAATTTTCATACTTAGCCAATAAGGTTACGCCTTCTTCAGTGACGGTTGCTTTTCCTTTTTCTAACTCATCATGCTTGCTACATCCATTCAATATACTCAAACTTAAAATAATATATAAGAAGTATTTACATTTCATAAATTCACATCCTTAATTTCCCTTTAATACCTATATTATACCATCTTATAAGTAATAAAAAAAAGCCAATTACCAATTAAGGTAACAGGCATCTGCTGTTAAGCGCTACGTTGTGAAAATGATAATCTTCAATCCTTCAAAATCAACACTAGTCATAGTTCCATTATCGAATTTCTCCAACCAAGATTCATTAATCAATCCTTTATCGACTGCTTGTTGAATATAATCATGTACTGCAGCTTTTGCGGTTGTGCTTGTGAATTTCATCGTATCATCATCCTTTTCTGTATGTTGTTCAGAAATTTTAGGAGTATCAAAAAGCGCGCCGAAATTTGCTAACAAAATTACAAAAAAACACGTTCGCTTGTCCGTATATATCGGAAACAAGTGGTAGGTCACGCTCAATGTGAGTCGTGACTTTTTTGCTAGAACACTAGTGAATTAACTTATAACTAAACAATTGAATTTATTACCAAGAATGTGGTATTAAGATCCGATCCATACAATTAAACAACATTTATTACATAATTTAGTGTATAATTAATTGGGTATTTATTATATTAAAATGAGGTGATTTTTAGTTGAGCTCTATAAAAAGTATAATAAAAAATAAAGTGTTTTGGGCATCTGTTTTTTTCTTTGTAGCATTATTACTTATTATGCAGCTACAAACAAATATAAATTTGTTTATACAAATTATTATTACAATAATGTTGTCTACACTATTTTTCTTATTTAATTATTCATTGAATATAAAAAAATGAAATGGTATTATATACAACAATAGGTATAATATGACATTTATAATAAAAAATGGATTGTTCGAAATTATTATGGTAGTAGCAATCGCTATGTTTTCAATCCTAGGGGTATTTAGTGAAAACACTAATGCAAGAGAAAATGAGAATTTAGAAGAGATTGCATTAATGGAAGATTCCTTAGGGTTAATTTATGAGAAAGGTGTAGTTACTAACGAAAAAGGTTATTTCTTGGGGTATGATAGAGAAGTTTTGAAACAGTATTTAAAACACCCAATTTTATTTTTCTATATTTGAAAGGATCATTTTTTTCTTCTGCTTTTATTTCAATAAAATCAACAAATGTTAGTAGAAGTGCAGAAAAAGAAAACCCAAGTAAAAACAAAGGTTTGAAATTCGTAATTTCCAATACTTCCAAAACAGCTAGTGCAATTATTGCGAATCCGATATATCTTGTTATTGGGTAATCATGCAATATTTATCAACCTTCACTACAGAATTATATACTAGAAGGTTGAATAAATTAACAATTTTAGTTAAAGAAAAAGACTACCAATTTAGTAGTCTCCATCTTTTACATTCTATTTTGCCACACTATCTTACTCACAATTACTTTTCCCTGGGAATTTTTTATCCATTTCTGCTGCACACTCTACCTGAATTATTGTAAGGGTAGTTATAACTCCCCAAATATTTGACTTTAAACCTAATTTAACTATTTTCTTGTACAGTATCTGATTATCTAACCCTCAGAATGTATTAATCAGATTTTTCATTTCATCTAAATCATTCATTTTATGTGCTAATTCACGTTCAGCAGCTTCAATGATTTCATCTAATTGAGCACCATGGCTTTCTGAAGTTAATTTAACTTTTGTTAAGTCGCCCTCCACCCAACGTTTCAATTCATTTTTACTACATTCTAAATTAAATTCGATATCTGCAATTTCATCCTCTAATTTTTGATAGTTTTTTAACCACTCATAATGCATGTGCAGCACCTACCTTGTTTGTTTATTTTTTAAAAGTGAGCTATAGTCATTCCTTGCTACACTTTTAGTATTATAATCTTATCCATTCAACTTTAAATGCATCTTGATCACCATCTTCATCAATAAAACAATATTCAACGTAGCCAACTCGATCTATAACTTTGCCTTCTATATCATAAAGTACATAAACATAAGTTATGATAATGTCACATTCTAGGCTATTTTTCTCGATGGTTTCTTCTTCTATATAACCTGCTTCAAATAAATACTTTTCAGCACCCGAAAGTGATAAACCTTGTAAAATAAATAAACTTACCATTATATCCTCCAAATACTTTAATTAAATTACCTAAGATATATTTTAAATTATTCGAGGTTATTAGCCAGCTAAGAAATGTATTTTTTATCATAAATCCTCGTTCTCATTCCACATGTTCATGATAGTTAGAACACCTCTCTCTTTAGGTAGTTCTTCATTTGGTAATAGAAATGGTAGTAAATAAAATTCCCACTAAACTTATTATTTAAGTACGTAATTTCAAAGCCGTAACGAGCTTTGAAAGTATTCAATGAGCAAAGTAATGCAAGTCGATCGTATTTACTTCTGTAGGTCCCATTTAGAATTTTTTTATATCCTTCTGGATCTTCAAGTAAGATTGTGAATGGCATATTCTGAGTTAGAATTAATTCATTTTCAAAGCATGTACGCTCGTCCTTACCTAAGTTTCCTACTATCTCGTCTACACTAGCTTTCCGTTCAACTCTCTACTGTTTAAATAAATATCTCGCATGATACCAAGTTCCTCATTTTTCGGCAGCATAGCTGTGTAATCGCCAGGCAGGGTAGAGTTTTTTTAATTTAATAGATACATCCTTGCTGCGTAAATATTCAAGAATATGGCCGTTTACTTGTTCGCGAGTATCAACCACTATCGTCATGGTTTTCATGATTTTGTTTAACTCTGTATCGGTGTAAGCATAATGAATCATTCAAAAGGTGGTTTTGCGACTAAAGGAGAAGCACAAAGAGAAGCTGCAGAAAAAGTATTATTATTAAAAAGGTAATCAAGTAATTGTTAAAGAAAAAACATTTGCGAATTATTTTGAAGAATGGATTGAATTGTATAAATCCAACAAACATATTAACACCTATAACCGGTATTCAAATTCTGTTGAACGGGTCAAGGAACATTTTAAAGATAAACCGATTCAAAAAATTACTCGAGCTGATTACCAAATGTTTTTAAATGAATGGTAAAGGTAAATCAAAGGAGACTTTTAGAAAGCTCAATACACATATAAGAGCGTATGTAAGGGATGCAATTGAGGAAGGATATTAGAATTAAACGCTACTAATAACGCTAAAAAGAGTGAAGATAAACATTTGAATTACAATGATTGCGCAAAATTATACAAAGAACTTTTTTTTATCGCCTTTCGCCTTCCACAAGCACATACCATTTAATTTTATTGGGGCTTGTATCATGATTGCAGTTTGGGGAGTTAACAGGACTCACTTCAGATGTTTGGATTTTAAACTAAACCAATTAAAAGTTTACCGAGCATAGGACTATAAAAGAGGAACTGGTTTTGGACCATTAAAAAATGAACAATCCGAAAGAAAAACATCTATAAATAAGAAAGTTATGAATGAATTTAAGAAACTAATATTGGCGGTACCTGAAAATGAAAACAACTTGGTTTTCTATAGACAATCTTCCATAAAAACAGTAAAAAATGAAGGAGCTAATAAATTATTACGAAAAACATTAGATGCATTAGGAATCGAACATATCTCCATTCATGGTTTACGACACACGCATGCCAGTGCCTTAATCTATAAAGGAGCTAATAATCATTCTGTTTCTAAATGATTAGGACATTCAGATATTCAAACAACCCTTGATCACTATTCGCACGTATTAAAAGAAATGGAAGAACGAGATGAAGCAATAGCGATTAATGTTTATTCATCTTAATTTCTTTGTTCACCATGTTTACATTTTGTTTACCAAATTTATTTTTTATATGTCATTCAATACGATTCTTATAAATATCCATACAAACAAAAAACGCTCAAAACCCAATTTTCATAAGGTTTCAAGCGCTTTTTATTTCGGTTAAACATCAACCTTTGATTTGTTATTGACGTCCCAGGAGGGATTCGAACCCCCGACCGACGGCTTAGAAGGCTGTGGTAATAGGTTTTTAAACTTTTATACATTACTATAAAACCTGTATTTATAGCTTTTTATCAACCGATATATTAAAAACTTATTGAATATTTCCTTCTATTTATACGTTTTGGTATTTGTTTGGGCACCCCTTGGGCACCTACCTTTAATCCTCCAATGATACATTTGACCAGATGCAATATGCAGTACTTCAACCTGATTCACATTCATTGAAACAGCCTTGTACATTACTGGTTCAAACGATCTTTGATGTGGAATAGCTGTGTGAATATCGAGATAATAAAAAGCATCCTATCTTTAATTAAAGGATGCTTTAATCAATGAAAAAACTCCATCAAATGAAAGCGTATTTCAACCACAAAAAAAACATTTAAAAGACTCTACTATATAATCATAGCCAGTGAATCCTCAAGGTGTCCCTGTAGGTATAATTAAAATATCTTTTAAAATTTAGTTTTTATTTATTAAAGCTTGTTTAGCATTAACCCTAGTATTTGTTAATTAATAAGTGCGGAAAAGTTCTTAGGTGACTCAATAAAGTAATAGCAAGTTACTATTTCTTCATATCAAGTTAGGAGTCCTTCTCGTTATTTCTTTCAACCAAATGAGGAGATTTCTTATAAATTAGGAGTTTTAATCTAATAGTTACAAAAATAAAGGGTAAATGGTAATATTATCTTAAATTAGAAATATACTTTATTTTAAATGAAAGTTATAAACGGAGGATCTGTTTTGATTATTAGACACAACATCTCATCTCTAAATGCAAATAATAGATTAACTCAAAATAATAAAAAGACTAATAGTGTATTAGAAAAACTGTCTTCTGGATATAAAATTAATAAAGCTGGAGACGATGCTGCTGGTTTAGCAATCTCTGAAAAAATGCGTGGTCAAATTCGCGGTCTTAATATGGCAGGTAAAAACATTCAGGATGGTATTTCACTCTTACAAACTGCTGAAGGTGCATTAAACGAGGTGCATTCTTTGCTTCAAAGAATGAGAGAATTGGCAATACAAGCAGCAAACGATACTTCGGTCTATGAAGATCGTTTAAAAATTCAACATGAAATAAATCATTTGAAAAACGGAATCGACGAAATAGCAAATAACACACATTTCAATACAATAAATCTTTTAAATCAAAAGGTGAGTGATATTACCTCCCCAGAAAATCCTAGCGATGAAGTAGCTACTAAAATAATTTCTTCACTCACTTATAAACCAATATACACTGTTCTAGCTAACGTTAATGACACTTTAGAAGTAGAAATAAATGGTGTATCTAAAGTAGTTCAAATACCTGCAAATACTTATTCTGCAAATAACTTTATACAAGAACTTAATAATGTATTTAACAATAATCAGATAGACTTAACAGCTAAATTCTCAGATAAAACTAATAACATTGAATTTGTTAGTTCAAACAAAAATCTAATCTTTAATAGTATCAAAGGGAATATCGGAGCTAATTTTTTATCACCTATAATTTCAGCTTCCAATAGAACTGGCAATATCAAAATAGATGGATACCCTACTCTAAACCCAGGTATTACTATAACCTCTGGAGTGAATGATACTTTAACATTTGATATAGATTCACAAACATATTCAATTACTTTAAGCCCAGGCGCATACACAATTTACGGACCTAATCAAAGTGGCCAAAATATAAACTCTCAATTTATAAACGAATTAAATAAACAATTTACTGCTGCTGGTGCTCCAGTAAAAGCACAGTTTTTATATCTAAGAGATTCTCCTCCTCTAGATGGAACTGTACTTACATTAATCGCTTCATCAGATCAAGATGGGTTATACCAACTTACTGATGGCAATCATACGTTTGGAAATTTCGGTGGAAATGCTAAAGATACTCTTTTTCAAAACATTTTAGATGGGTGGACACTTATTGATTCCTCTTCATTAGTGAATGGTAGTATTACTTCTTCGAATACTACAGTTCAAGGTAGAGTAGACCTATCAAACGGGATGAATATCCTATCTGGTGAAAACGACACGCTTAATTTTGATATTAACGGAGTCACTCACTCAATTGTTCTTTCTATAGGTAGTTATAGTCCAAACCAATTAATAAATGAGATTAATAACCAGTTAATTAATAAGGGTATTGACTTATTCGCTGAATTCGACACTTCAAACCATCTGGTATTTACTAAACATGGTGATGGTATCATTAACAATTTCTCTGGTAATGCCGTAGGAGAATTACTGTTCGAGACAAAGAATTTATCTTTTAGTATAGAAAAAAATCCGGATGAATCAAACCAAAGCAGTTCACCTAATGGAATTTTACATTTTCAGTTAGGTGCTAATAGTAATCAGAATATGAAAATTAATCTATGTGATGTTAGAATTTCAAATTTAAAATTGAGTGATTTAGATTTAACTTCACAAACAAGCGCAGGTTCAGCAATATCTATAATAAATAAAGCAATTGAAACTGTATCCCTTCATCGAAGTGAATTTGGGGCTTATAATAATAAGCTAGAACAAGCAATGAATAATCTTAGTAATACATCCAATAATTTAACTCAAGCTGAATCACGTATTCGTGACACTGATATGGCTAAAGAAATGATGATATTCACAAAAAATAATATTTTACTACAAGCTATTCAATCAATGCTGGCTCAATCAAATAAACAACCAGAAGGAATTTTACAACTTCTACAGTGATCTACCTTGGAAATATAATTGTACATTAATAATGACTATAATTTCTCATTATTTAACAGTGACCTTTACAAATAAAAAAGACTAGCCTGGCAAATTGCTTGGCTAGTCTTTAATCTTATTAAAATATCTTTTAGTTCTAGTTTTTAGTTACTAATACATGATTAACATTAACCCATGTATTTGTTAAATAATAAGTGCTGAAAAATCCCCTCTTATATCAAGTAATAATATAAGCAGATTACTATGTCTTCATATTAAAATTAGGATCTCTTACTTTCTCTACTATGCTAGCTCTCAATTTAACAATCGTAACAGCTTATTAATATTGAAAAACACAATAAAATGTGTGTCATTTAATTGTAGATCAGCTAACTTTTTCACTGTACTCAAATAAACTTATTAATTTAGAAAAGCTCGGCATATTCTTAAATTTAATCTTTTCCATTGAAGTTATAATTAACAAATTTAACTCTTGTTCCAAATCTTCTCTATTGTCAATAGACGTTTGATATAACAGTTTCTTAATTTTTGGTTGCATCATTTCGATTACTTCTAATGAATCTATTTTATTTTCCATGGTGATACTCCTTATTTACTAGCATTTAGTCTAATTTCATCAATAGCTTTATTTTTTGCCTTGTTGACTGCTTGTTGAGATATATTCATTGCTTTTGCAATATAAAATTATGCTCGATTGGAATAATACTTTATCACTAACTATGAGATGATTTAGAAAGAAGGATAATTTAATATAATAGGTTATTTTATTAACATAACGTTGTACTCTGTTTCGAAGGAGCTGTTAGCAATGGGATATGTACAAAAAATCAGTAAGAATAAATTCAAACTTATCGCAGATTTAGGTTATCGAGGTAATCGCCGTATTCGTAAAACTAAAAATGTAGAAGCCAAAAGCGAAAAAGAAGCGATGCGCCAACTAATACTGTTTGAAGAAGAAATGAAGCAAAATAAGGATGTTTATTTTAGTGATATTGAATCAATTACATTAAATCATCTTTTTCCACGATGGAAAGATAATTATGCTAAACAACATTATAGTGCACGATCATTTCATGATAATTGTACGCATTTAGAAAAACGCATCCTCCCTATTTTCGGTGATATCAAATTAAAGGATATTAAAAAAGTAGATGTAGTATTTTTTGTAGGTGATTTACAGAAGAAAAAACGAAGATTAGACGGCAAAGAAAGCGAGTTAGCCCCTTCCACTATTCATAATATTTACAAGGCGTTCGCTAGTATTATGAATGTAGCAGTTGAGTGGAATTTAATCGAGGAGAGTCCTTGTAAAAATATAAAGCTACCAAAACTCAAATATGAAGAAGGTAAGGCCTACAGCGAGGAACAAGTTAAATTATTGTTTGAACGATTAAATAATAGAGAGACTGCTGAAAAACGGTTGTTAGTTGAACTAGCCGTGGTAAGTGCTGCTCGACAAGGTGAACTAGTTGCCATTGAAGAAAAACATTTAAACGTCGAAAACAATACCTTATTAATAGAACAAGCTTTAGTTAATTTAACTGGGGATGGAATTATCGTAAAAGAAACAAAAGGTAAAAGAAAACGAGTAGTTACTATTCCTTCAAATATTATGAATGATTTAGTAACGCTGGCTGCAGTGAAAAAATATCAACTAGAAGAGGCTGGCGATGAACGAGTATGGGAAGGACATACTTTTCTTTTTTCAAATGATTTTGGTAAACCTTATCGACCAGATTCAATAAGTCAGTGGTGGGATCGTTTTATGAAAAAGAATCCTGATTTACCTAGAATTCGTTCTCACGATTTAAGACATACTTCTGCTACCCTCTTGATTCATGCTGGTGAACATCCAAAAGTTATTCAGTCGAGATTAGGTCATTCTAATATCACAACTACCATGAATACTTATGGACATCTTTTACAAGAAACGGATCAGCGAGCCAGTTCCCACTTTGATAAACTTTTTGATGATAAAGATTGATTTGGGCACCTCTTGGGCACCAAACAAAGAATTATACATTCTTGCATAAAAATAAAAAGCCTTACAACCGTTGTGGCTGTAAGGCTTTTATTGACGTCCCAGGAGGGATTCGAACCCCCGACCGACGGCTTAGAAGGCCGTTGCTCTATCCTGCTGAGCTACTGAGACATGATGTCGTTTCTTATGTATTCCATAGGAAGGACAATATTTATTATATGTATTATATGGCGTAATGTCAACAATAATTTTACTATGTAGGCAAGGTTTCCCTCATCTATGTTTTATCATATGTTTTCGCCATATAGATTATACCACGTCTTTGCCTTATCGATAGCAAGAACATAAAAATTTTTGTTAGAATATTGACTAGAAATCAATAGGAGGTATATAGATGTTTAAGGATTCTGTTGTAGTTGTTACTGGTGGTGCACAAGGGATTGGTAAGGGGATTGTGCTAGCATATGCACGACAGGGTGCGAAGGTGGTGATTGCTGATATCAATAAGGGCTTAGGTGAGCAATTAGAGAGAGAGTTGCTCGAGCAGGGCTTCTCTGTCATCTTTGTTCATACGGATGTGGCGAAGGAACAGGATATTGTTTCATTAATGAAACAAGCAGTCGAACAGTATGGGTCGATTCATATATTAATTAATAATGCTGGAAAGTTACAACATACATCTCCTTATGATATTACGTTGGAGGCATGGAATGATCTTTTGCAAACGAATTTAACGAGTGCCTTTTTCTGTGCAAGAGAGGCTGCGAAGGTGATGAGGCACAATGTCAAAGGTGGCTCGATTGTATCTCTAGCGTCTACACGGGCTGAGATGTCTGAGCCTTTTACTGAAGCCTATGCTGCTACAAAAGGGGGGATTGTGGCATTAACTCATGCTTTAGCACGATCGTTTGGTCCTGATCAGATCACTGTAAATTGTATTTCGCCCGGGTGGATTGAGACTGGCAATTATGAGGAGCTTCGTCCGATAGATCATGCGCAGCATTTGTCAGGGAGAGTGGGTGTACCGGAGGATATTGCTCAAGCATGTCTCTATTTAACAAATCCGCTGAATGATTTCGTTACAGGTATTAATTTAACGGTCGACGGTGGGATGACAAAGAAAATGATGTACGAGGATTAATGTCATACCTTCCCTTTGTCTTCATTGCTTTCATACATAGAGCTGCTTAGGAGTATGCTAATGTAGGAGAACAAATGAAAAGGAGCGAGGTTTTGTACCCTTATTCAAGTAGGTTTTCATTAAGCCAGTTGTACCAATCACCCTCTACACAATATACAGCACCGATTCGTCATTTTTTACGTTCAACTGATCATCGACACTGCATTAGTAAAACTGAGGCAGATTATATGGCGATGAATCAATTACTATGGATGGAGCATGTGAATTGGACACGGATGACGATTATTAGCATCGTTTTCAATTTGCCAGATTTACCTTTTGTGCAGCAGCGTTTGTTAAGAAATGCGACTGATTTGGGCAATTGCCTTCGCCCTTTTTATGGCGACTCTATAGCAGATCGTTATGCGGCTTTAATTAAAGAGCATCTTGTTATTGCTGCTCAGTTAGTGACTGCTGCGACTAAAGGGGATACTGCCACGGCTGAGGCAAAAGAGAGAGATTGGTATCGTAATGCAGACGATATTGCACAATTTTTGCATACGATTAATCCATACTTAAGTATGGAGGCCGTACAAAAGATGTTTTATATGCATTTGTCTTTAACAAAAAACGAAGCTGTGACCATGATTCAAAAAAATTATCAAGCCGACGTGGACATATTTGATGAAATAGAGGCAGAGGCGCTTGCCATGTCAGATATGATAGCGGGCGCTATCGTCATGCAATTTTGTTATCTCTTTTAATGCTCTCACTTACAATATTTTTTATCATTCAATCACTGGAAGAAAAATCTTTGTCTCCTTTTTCTTTGCATAATGCGCAATGGGTTGAATTCCCTGAAAGGTTCCCTTCATAAAAGAAGCTAACGTATTACTTTGAATTTTCACATCAGCCTGTTGTAAATCCCACGGTGTATGTTGAATATCAATACGAAATAATGTATGGTTCCATTTTGCCCATGAATGATAACGTTCGACTAGCCATTGATCAAAATTAGTTTGAGTGTTATCCCCTATTGTATAGGACACCCTTAATCTTTCGTCCAACGTTTTGTAATAGCTGGTATAGGTATTGTCATTGTTCCTTTGCGTTCCTATAATTTTTGAGTATCGATATGGTAAACTGCCCAATGCTGTTATTTTTGAGAAGATAAAATTGGTCACATCTAAATGAAAAAAATAGATGCCTTTCTTGCCCTCATACTCAATATATGTTCGTACGTTCAATTGTAAGGAGGTATTCAAGCCCGGAATAGGTGGCAGAAATCGCAAGCGATGCCCATGCACTTTAAAAAGAACCGCACTCACCCAGGCATCATGTGCAAATAAATCTAGCTCTACTTCTGGAGGTAAATGCTTTTCTAATTCTAGGGGTGATACCGGCCAATGTAAAAATAGTACATCCTGCCATGTCTGTGCTATCATCCACATAGTAAAACTCCTTTCTACCCTCATTTTTTCCTAGAAAGGAGTTATTCAAACCATAAAGGCTATTTTTGTTCCTGCTCTGTCGTTTCTATTTCTACATAGCGATAATATAGATTTCGTAATTCAGATTCTTTAAATAACCCTAAATGACTTTTAAGTTGTGGATGTACTAGAATGCCATATGCTCGTAACTCTTTTACAAACCAACCTTTTGAATATTTGTGCATCGAATCCATTCCCCTTTACCTTTATTCATACATAGGGTATGCGCCTGGTTTGGGTATGGTGTCATGGCATAATAAAAAAACGAGAGGAGCATTCCCTCTCGTTGTCTTCTTATGTGCCGCAAAAAGTACGGTATGGTTGACTAGACGTCTCTGGTAATGAAGCATATTCCTGTTGTTCATTTGTGTGGGCAAAGGGCTGGGACAGGGCTGTTACTAATTTATTCATCACACTAAAGTCTTCCCTCTCTACAGCCGCTTCCAATGCCTCCTCTACCCTATGATTACGTGCAATAACAGCAGGATTATGCTGGCGCATCAATTGTTGGGACATGTCTTTTGTTTGTGGCTGTCTCGCTAATCGTGCGAGCCATTTTTGATGCCACTCTTTAAATGCTGAAGTCCGCCATAATGAGGTTTTGTCGATATGGTCAAAACTTAGGGCGATAAACGTATTTGTATAGTCTGCTTTGTCTTGTTGCATAAGCTGCAGAAGTTCTTCTATAAGCTTCATATCGTCTTGCTCTTCATCAAATAATCCTAATTTTGCTCGCATTCCTTTTAGCCAGTTTTGAACGTACAACTGAGGGTATTGTTCTAGGGCAGCTTGAGCAAGTTCAATGGCCTGCTCTTGATTTTCATGAATTAAAGGAAGTAACGCCTCTGCCAACCGTGTTAAGTTCCAGCCCCCCATGCTTGGCTGGTTACCATATGCATAACGTCCTTGTCGGTCAATGGAACTGAACACGGTTGCTGGGTCGTAGGCATCCATAAACGCACATGGTCCATAATCAATGGTTTCCCCACTGATGGTCATGTTATCTGTGTTCATGACCCCATGAATAAAGCCCACTAACTGCCACTTTGCTATAAGGGATGCTTGTTTTTTTATGACTTCCTGTAGTAAATAAAGATAGGGATTTGTGTTCCCAAGATAATTGGGGAAATGTCGTTCTAATGTATAATCTGCTAAGGTCTGGAGCTCCTCGTCTGTTCCCCATTGTGCAGCATATTGAAAGGTCCCTACCCGTAAATGACTGCTGGCAATTCTCGTAAGGATAGCACCAGGTAGGTCAGTTTCACGGATAATCGTTTCACCTGTGCTCACTACCGCTAAACTTCGAGAAGTAGGAATCCCCAACCCAAACATCGCTTCACTAATAATGTACTCCCTAAGCATAGGTCCCAATGCGGCTCTTCCATCCCCACCACGGGAATAAGGTGTTCTTCCAGATCCTTTTAACGCGATATCCATGCGTTCCTTTGAGGGTGTTATTTGTTCACCATATAAAAGGGCCCTTCCATCGCCTAACATATTAAAATGCCCAAACTGGTGACCTGCATACGCTTGCGCAATAGGATTACTACCACTAGGTGCTTTATTACCCGCTAATACAGCTATGCCCTCTTCTCTTTTTAAAGCTTGACTATTTAATCCCAATGACGCAACAACCGTTTCATTTAACAGGACTAATTTAGGTGAAGGAACGGGGTTTAATGTCATTTCGGAATAAAAAATACTTGGTAATTGTACATAACTATTGTCTAGATTCCAGCCAATTGTCTTTTCCATATTTTCTCCTTTGTTACCTTTTCCATTTATTTTTTCTATTTCAACATCATTCATTCCTAGTCAATTTTACCATCCAACCTAAAAATCCGCTTACTTTAAGAGTAAGGCGGATTTTTAGGTCGTATTAATTTCGTTGGAAAGTATGACGTGACATACACTGCTGATCATCCGTCCAAAATTCCACTGTAAAAGTCGAATCTTCTATTTTTAGCATAGCAAAGCTTTTTTCTTTGCGACCCCGAGGCTTTAGTAGGCTTCCTGGATTGATAAATAAAATATTATCCAACATTTCAGCACCGAGAATATGAGAGTGCCCAAAACAAACAATTTGGGCATTCAATTCTTTTGCACGATAGGATAATGACAACATGGAACTTTTTACATTAAATAAATGGCCATGAGTCACCAAAATTTTTACATCCTCGATCGTAAAAAATTCTTCCTCAGGAAAAGCTTCCTCCCGATCACAGTTCCCTCGTACTTTTTTCATTCCCTTTAATGCATCGTGCACATAAGGAAGCTCACTATCTCCACAATGTATCCGAACATCTATTTCAGGATAAAAATTTCTGACCTTGTCGATCACATGACTGTCGCCATGTGTATCGCTCATGATTAGTATTTCCATGTATACCACCTCTTATTTCATAAGATTCGGCAATTGCTCCTTCAGCTTACGAATAGCATTACCTCGGTGAGAAATGGCGCCCTTTTCTTCTGGCGTAAGCTCAGCCATCATACGATTTAGACTTGGGACAAAGAAAATGGGATCATAGCCAAACCCATTCGTGCCACGTTTTTCATGTGCAATGACGCCCTCGCATGTGCCAAATACTGTTGTCGTGTTAAAATCTGGACCTGCAATGGCAATACAGCAGCAGAATCGAGCTGTACGTTTGTCATCTTCAACACCTTGTAGATTTTCTAACAGCTTCACCATATTAGCCTCATCATCATGATCACCAGCGTAACGCGCAGAGTAGACCCCTGGCTCACCATTTAATGCATCCACTGCTAAACCACTATCGTCAGCAATAACAATGGTGCCAAGATTTTTCGCTAAGGCTTCTGCCTTTAAGATTGCATTTTCTTCAAATGTTGTACCTGTTTCCTCTATTTCCATATCTGGTGCTACTTCAAACATTGTGACAACTTCATAACCCAGTGGGCCAAATAATGCTTCGAAATCTTTTGCTTTCCCTTTATTTTTGGTTGCAATGACTACCTGTTTCATATTATTTCCCTCCGACCATGTTTGCTTGTTCAGCAAGCGCTGTTTTTTGGAGCTCAACTAATTGCTGGATGCCTTTTTCACCTAAAGCTAATAATTCATTCAATTCTTCCCGAGAGAATGTTGCTTCCTCGCCAGTGCCTTGTAATTCTACAAAGCGACCTGCACCTGTCATAACAATATTCATATCAACAGCAGCAGCCACATCTTCTACATAATTTAAATCTAAAACGGCACCTTGCTCTTCTACAATCCCTACACTAGTTGCGGCTAAAAAATCTGTTACAGGGAACTTAACGAACGGCTTTTCTTCTGCAAATTTAGCAATTGCCTGTGTCATTGCTACAAATGCTCCCGTAATGGAGGCTGTACGAGTGCCACCATCTGCTTGAATCACATCACAATCGATCCATACTGTACGCTCTCCTAGTGCCTCTAAATCGACCACAGCACGTAATGCACGCCCAATTAATCGTTGAATTTCCATCGTCCGTCCATTAACCTTCCCACGAGATGATTCACGTGGTGTACGTTGAGCGGTTGCACGAGGTAGCATCGAATATTCTGCTGTGATCCAGCCTTTCCCTTGCCCACGTAAAAAGCCAGGAACCTTATCTTCAATTGTTGCTGTACAAATTACTTTTGTATTTCCTACTTGAATTAAAACCGAGCCTTCTGGGTGTATTAGGTATTCACTATCCATTTTTACAGATCGCAGTTCATCTGCCATTCTTCCATCAAATCTTGTCATATTTATTGTTCCTCCTAAAAACTTTCGCGCCCTCATCTTAACATAATTTATTTCTTCAAAAAAGTACTCAACGTTTATGTAAAATGCTGAAAACGGCAAAAATCAGCCTAGCCCATTGCTAAGCTGATTTTTTATTTTAATGTAATGCGTCTTATGTCGAGAGTACCTTGCTCCAACCAATTTTCAGCGATTGAACGGAAAATTGGAACAGAACCAGTTGCAAAAAATTTATGAGCAGGCACTGTATTTGCATTTGCTAAAGTGCCATTATAAGCTAGCATTTCTTGAGCATCCTTTGCTGTTTCCTCCGCAGAAGATAAAACATTCACTTCTTCTCCTACGACAGCTTCAATTTGTTTTTGTAAAATAGGGTAATGTGTACACCCTAAAATAACCGTGTCAAATTGTTGATTTTTCAACGGCTTTAAGCCTTCTGCTATTAACTTCGTTGCAAATTCACCTTTATATTCGCCACTTTCTACAAGTGGAACGAAGGTTGGACAGGCTAGTGGAATAATATGTGTTGACGTATTAAGTGACAGTAAGGCCTCTTCATATGCACCACTTTTTATTGTTCCTTCTGTTGCAAGCACAACGACTTCATGTCGCTTCGTTTTCTTTACAGCTGCACGTGCGCCAGCATTTATAACGCCTAGTACCGGAAAAGGCATATTTCTTTGTAAACTTTCGAGTGCTACTGCAGTCGCTGTATTACAAGCAATAACGAGCATCTTAATATTCATTTTTTCTAGCGCTTTCGCCATTTGCCAAGTGAAGTTCCGTACTTCCTGACGGCTTCTTGGACCATATGGACATCTTGCTGTATCGCCAATGTAATAAATCGTTTCGTTTGGCAATCGCTTTATAATTTCTTTTGCTACGGTTAACCCGCCTACTCCTGAATCAATAACGCCTATCGGGGCATTCATACTTTCCGCCTCAATCCTGTTTCATGTGTACATGTAGTTTTTCTAGGTAGCTTGATAATTGCGCGACTTCTTGCTCATTAAAACCAACAAGCATCTCTTGCAAATATTGCTGTCTTTTTTCTATAACCTCTTGAATAATACGTTCGCCCTTTTCGAGAAGATGAACAACAACGACACGGCGGTCATTTTCATCACGCATACGCTTGACTAATTCATTTTTCTCCATCCGGTCCACTAAATCTGTTGTCGTGCTAAAAGCTAAATATAAACGGTTTGATAATTCGCCAATTGTAATATCACCAAGCTCTTCTAACCACTGTAACGCAACAAATTGTGGCGGCGTAATCGCATAGTCGGAAACAATTTCTCTTCCCTTTTGCTTCACGATGGCCGCTATATAGCGTAATTCCTTTTCAACCGTTGCAACGGTTTCAGGTGAGTGTTTTGTTACTTCATCCGACATATAACTATTTCACTCCTAAAGATACGTTGAATAGTTCTATTTTGTCGTTTTTTTCACGAAATAGCAAGTGTCCATTAGTCTAATTTAAATTCTTCTAAGCGTAACAGCTCAATTAACGCCTGAGATCGATTCGTTACACCTAGCTTTTGAATTGTATTGGAAATGTGATTTCGCACTGTTTTTTCACTAATACCAAGCTGCTCTGCAATATCTCTCGTTGTTTTTTCAGCTAATAAAAGCGCAAATATTTCACGTTCTCGGTTTGTCAATAGAGAACGATGATGAGAGCCATTCATTCAGTTACACCCTCCTCCCCCGCACGTATTGTAACTTATGTTAAGGGGCTTGAAGCGGTGACGGCTATTTGCATGATTATTACATGTTTCCTTAAAAATTTCGGAAATTGCTTCGACATTTTCAACAATTTTATGTAAAACAATATTCCTACTATGTTCATAATTTTTTACGTTGTAACGCAACTCACTAATTGGGTATAATTCCCAAATCAATCAAGTGCGCTCTTTCTTCTTTAGAAATCGGTACACTCTTGCCTGTTCGAGGGTCCATTTGCACAATTGTTCCACGACCTGTGAAGCAAACTTCGTCCTTTTGATTTTTTGCTAGATAATGAAGGTCCATTGATGAACTTCCAACTTTCGCTACCTTTGTATAAATTCTTAGTAGGTCATCAAAGAAAACCTGCTTTACATAATCACATTGTAAATCAGCTACAATCGGTATACTCCTCACATTCTCATCAGCTACTGATGGCATTAAAATACCTATATGTCGAAAATAATCAATTCTCGCCTGTTCAAAATAAGTAAAGCTTACAGTATTGTTCATATGCCCATACATATCTGTTTCTGAGAATCGTACACGTGCCTCACTATAAAAGGAAAACCCCTTTTCCCACTCTTGTAAATTTCCAATATAGCTTGCTTTCATAATAACGCCATCCCCTATCATTTATTTACCATCCTTTTCAGTCAGTTTAGACTGTCAATCAGCAATGAATACTTATTCATTATATAAGAAAACACTATATTATCATAGGAAAAACCGAATTCCCCTTATTTTATTACTAAAATCCCTTTTTCTTTAAATAGTATGGTTTTTTCTTGAAACATGTTAACTATGTTTATATCACTATAAAAAAACTCCCTCACACTAAGTGTAAGGGAGTTCAGCTTGTCCGATATTAATCTACGTAGTGGTCAGAACCGAAGAAGTTACGGAACATTTGCACTGTAGTAGCACGGTTTAATGAAGCGATTGATGTTGTTAAAGGAATACCTTTTGGACATGCAGCAACACAGTTTTGAGAGTTACCACAGTTCGCTAGGCCACCATCGCCCATAATAGCATTTAAACGTTCGTCTTTAATCATTGCACCAGTTGGGTGAGTGTTGAAAAGACGTACTTGTGATAATGGAGCTGGCCCGATGAATGAAGCTTTTTCAGACACGTTTGGACATGCTTCCATACATACACCACAAGTCATACATTTAGATAATTCATAAGCCCATTGACGTTTACCTTCTGGCATACGAGGACCTTCACCTAAATCATACGTACCATCGATTGGTACCCATGCTTTCACTTTTTTAAGCGCGTTAAACATACGTTCACGGTCAACCTGTAAGTCACGAATAACAGGGAATGTTTTCATTGGCTCCAATTTAATAGGCTCAGTCAATTGGTCAACAAGTGTTGAACATGATTGACGTGGACGGCCATTAATAACCATTGAACATGCACCACAAACTTCTTCTAAACAGTTCATATCCCATGAAACTGGTGATGTATTTTCACCATTTTCAGTAACAGGATTTTTTTGAATTTCCATTAAAATAGAAATTACGTTCATACCATGACGGTAAGGCACTTGGAATTTTTGCCAGTAGCTATTGCCGCCCTGTGTATCTTGACGTAAGATTTCTACTTTAACCATTCTTCCAGTATTAGCTGCGATTTGCATAACTTTTAGTCTCCTTTCGCAGAGTAGTCGCGTTTACGTGGTGGGATTAAAGAAACGTCGACTTCTTGGTACGTGATGATTGGATTACCAGTAGTTGGGTCAAACTTCGCCATTGTTGTTTTCAAGAATTGCTCGTCATCACGATTAGGGAAATCAGGTTTATAGTGCGCACCACGAGATTCATTACGTAATAATGCGCCTTTTGTCATTACTTTCGCAAGCACTAACATATTTTTAAGCTGACGTGTAAAGTGTGCGCCTTGATTACTCCATTTTTGCGTATCGTTAATGTTGATGTTGTTCCAACGCTCAGTAAGGTCATCAAGTTTTTTCAATGTATCTTCAAGCTGATCATTGTAACGTACTACAGTCATTGTAGCAGTCATCATTTCACCAAGCTCTTTATGCAGTAAGTAAGCGTTTTCTGTGCCTTCCATTTTCATGATAGCATCCCATTTCGCTTGTTCTTCTGTTACGCGAGCATCGTAAATCTCTTGTGGAATATCTTCTGCATGCTTTTTAAGATGTTTTACATAATCTACTGCGTTTGGTCCTGCAACCATACCGCCATAGATAGCAGATAATAATGAGTTCGCACCAAGACGGTTGGCACCGTGTTGAGAGTAATCACACTCACCTGCTGCAAATAGACCAGGAATTTCAGTCATTTGGTTGTAGTCAACCCATAATCCACCCATTGAATAGTGAACTGCTGGGAAAATCTTCATAGGTAATTTACGTGGGTCATCTCCTACGAATTTTTCGTAGATTTCAATGATACCACCAAGTTTAACGTCTAACTCATGTGGATCTTTATGTGAAAGATCTAGGTATACCATGTTTTCGCCATTGATACCAAGTTTTTGGTTTACACAAACGTCGAAAATTTCACGTGTTGCAATATCACGTGGTACTAAGTTACCATAAGCTGGGTATTTCTCTTCTAAGAAGTACCAAGGTTTACCGTCTTTATAAGTCCAAATACGACCACCTTCACCACGAGCTGATTCTGACATTAGACGGTTTTTGTCATCTCCAGGAATCGCTGTTGGGTGAATTTGGATGAACTCACCATTCGCATATGAAGCACCTTGTTGGTAAACGATAGAAGCAGCAGAACCTGTGTTAATAACAGAGTTTGTTGTTTTACCGAAAATAATACCAGGGCCACCAGTCGCCATAATAACAGCGTCTGCACGGAATGATTTAATTTCTTCTGTACGCATATCTTGCGCTACGATACCACGGCACACGCCGTCTTCATCGATAATAACACCAAGGAATTCCCAGTGCTCATATTTATTTACTAAACCAGCTACTTCATGAGAACGAACTTGCTCATCAAGCGCATATAGTAATTGTTGACCAGTTGTTGCACCAGAGAAAGCTGTACGGTGCATTAAAGTACCACCAAAACGACGGAAATCTAATAATCCTTCTGGTGTACGGTTGAACATAACACCCATACGGTCCATTAAATGGATAATCCCAGGGGCTGCATCACACATACCCTTAACTGGTGGTTGGTTCGCTAAAAAGTCACCACCATATACTGTATCATCAAAGTGGATCCATGGAGAATCCCCTTCACCTTTAGTATTTACCGCACCATTAATTCCGCCCTGCGCACAAACAGAGTGTGAGCGTTTTACAGGAACTAATGAGAATAAATCAACTTCAGTACCAACTTCAGCTGCTTTAATCGTTGCCATCAGACCGGCAAGACCACCGCCGACAACAATTATTTTGCTTTTCGCCATGATTATTTCTCACTCCTCTTAAAAAATTGCATTGATTGCATTTGCTCTATCGTAGCTTTCTATGGAATTATACAAAAGCTAAAATAGCAGCAATACCAACTACACTTAGAATTACGAAAATGATGTTTGTTACGTAAGTAGCAATCTTTTGAGCCTGTGGAGATTGTGTAATACCCCAGCTTACTAGGAATGCCCATAAACCGTTAGATAAGTGGAAAGTTGCTGATAAAATACCAACAATGTAGAATCCAAGCATGAATGGATTAGCAACGATATTCGCCATCATGTCGTAATCAACGTGTGTGCCAAGTGCTTTTTGAATACGAGTTTGGAAAATATGCCATGCAATGAAAATCACTAGGAATACACCTGTGAAACGTTGTAATGAGAACATCCAGTTACGGTATGTGCTGAAACGTCCTGTGTTTGGTGTAGCAGTGAATGCAATGAACACTCCATAAAATGCATGGAACATCAATGGAATATAGATGACAATCCATTCAACTAGGATAAGGAATGGAATCTTCTCCATTACTGCGGTAGCATCGTTATAACTATCTGCCCCGCCTGTTGCTGTAAAGTTAATGAACAGGTGCATCGTTAAAAACAGACCTACTGGAATGATCCCAAGTAGAGAATGTAAGCGACGCCATAAAAACTCTCGATCTTTCGACAAGACTGTTACCCCCCTTAGTACTTAAAATAGCACAACAAAAGAAGTCATCATTTTGTAAATGATACTTCATTGACTGTGTATTTCATCATGGTACAATATTATGACATGTTTATTGTACTCTCAAGAGCTACGAGCGTCAAGGCAACTCGAAGTTTTTCATAGAGCTTATTAAAGAACTAATCTAGTGCATAATGCGTCGTTTTTTCTCGAAAAATCTACCATTACTTTATTAACGTTAAATTTTAAGAAAATTCTAAGAAAGAAGGATAACAATGTTAAACACTCCATCTCCTACAATCTCTTCCTTTGGTTATGAGATCATTCGCGATCATATTCTATCTTCTATACTCGGTAAACATGAGAATGATGTCCTTTATTGGGCAGGCAAAGAGCTTGCGCGTAAGTTTCCATGTAAAAGTCAAGACGAACTTATCGCATTTTTCGCAGATGCCTGTTGGGGTACATTAGAGCTCATGAAAGAATCGAAAGACGGACGCATTTTCCAGTTGACAAACGACCCTGAAATATTACAAATCAAACAACGTAGCTTTAGACTTGAGGCAGGATTTATAGCTGAACAAATTCAGCTAGCTAAAGGCTATTTAACAGAATGCTATGATGAAAAACGTGAAAAGCAACATTACGTTATGTTTACAGTCAAATGGGACGTAAAGGAACGGATCATGCATACGATCCCAACAGAGTAACAAAAAAGGATTGTCTCCCCAATCAATAAACGGGATGACAATCCTTCCTTTTATTTCGGACAATGACAGAAAATGCTGTTTCTTCTATTATTATATGTAAAGAGCCTGCTCTAAATTAAATTCATCATGTAATGCATTTGCCGCACGAATCATTTCATCCTGCGGAACTACAACAGACACTTTAATTTCCGAGGTGCTGACCATCTTCACAGGGATATTTTCACGACGTAACCGGTCGAACATACGGGCAGCGACACCTGGATTAGAAACCATACCAGAGCCAACAATAGAAACTTTTGCTAATCCAATTTCGAAATCAGCAAAGCTAAAGCCAAGCGATACTTTACTGTCCTCTAAAACACGTAATGCTTCCGCAAATTCTTCTTTCAAAATTGAAAAGGACACAGTTGGTTTTAATCCATCAATAATGGCTTGAACAATAATATCCACGTTGATGCGATTTTCAGCAAGAGTTGAAAATATATCCGCTAATGAAGCACCCGAATATGCATCATAGCCAATTGTTAAACGAATAACATCTGATTCAAAGGCAACACCACGAACTATTAAATTTTTCTCCATCTCTACTTCCTCCTTCAATAAAGTACCTACTGACTCCACTAAACTAGAGCGTATGATAACTGGTATTTGAAACTTTTTAGCTAACTCAACTGCACGTGGATGTATGACCTGTGATCCTAAATGAGCTATCTCTAACATTTCATCATAGGAAATTTCCTGTAGTTTTTGTGCCTGTACAACAAAGCGTGGATCTGCTGTATACACACCGTCAACATTCGTGTATATGTCTGTCCGCTCGGCATCTAATGCAACAGCAAGTGCGACGGCTGTCGTTTCGGTCCCACCTTTCCCAAGCGTTGTTATATTGTGGTCATTGTCAATGCCTTGATCTCCAGCAATAACGACGATTTGTCCTTGCATTAAATGTTCTTCGATACGACTAACATCGATATGATCTATCCGTGCATGACTATACATATGATCCGTGTAAATACCAGCCTGCCAGCCTGTTAATGACACCGCATTATAGCCAGCTTCTTGTAACGCAATGGCAAAGACTGAGCTTGATAGCTGAGAGCATGAAGACACAACTGCGTCTAATTCACGTTTTGACACATCATCTGTGAAATGAAGTACGCTCATTTTCACGTCTTGTATCGTTTGTCTCATTGCAGCTACTACTACTACCACATCGAAACCTCTATCTTTTTCAGCAATCGCTTTTCGTACAGCCTCTTGAATTTGTTCGGGTGATGCTAATGCAGCCCCTCCAAATTTCATCACTATTCTAGACATTTCTTTTGTTCTCCTTTCCAGTCTGGTAATTCACCTAATATAAGGTGTAAAACAGCCTCTAGAAAACTAAAAGGCAGCCTTCACAAAACGTGAAAGCTGCCTCTAACATGTACAATAAATGAAACTTGCGCATGTGTGATAGCTCTCCGAAACTTGTAGAATCGACAGTCTTACATTTCTTAAATGCAAAACCAGTACAACAGTGGAAACAACATTACTGTACTTCGGCAAGCTCCCCTTTCACGCAATGTCTTAGGATTTGTTCATCCTCTATTGCGCTACTTTTGAATCTTGCACCTCTATCATCACCTTAAAAGTGAATGTATTAAATTTATGTTCGCCCTCATTAAAACAAGTGGGCTGTTAACATTGGACAACAATGTTATTTATAACCTTAGCATATGTCTATTCCTTTGACAATGACTCCTGCTGAAAATAGGCATAAATATGACTTGCTAAATTAGCTGGCATCCCGGCTTCCTGTAAAGCCAGCTCACTAGCCTCACGTATTTTCTTAACGGACCCAAAGTGTTTAAGTAGCTGCTGTTTTCGTTTTGGACCGACACCCTCAATTTGATCCAGCACAGATTGGATAGCATGCTTTTCATGCTGTTGACGTAAAAAGGTAATCGCAAAACGGTGGACTTCATCTTGAATTCGTTGTAATAAATAAAAACCGTCACTTGTACGTTTTAAGGCAATGACCTCGGGCGGATCACCAAACAATAGTTGCGATGTATTATGCTTGTCATCCTTTGCTAAACCAGCAATAGGTATAACAAGTCCTAGCTCATCCTCTAATACTTCTCGTGCTACTTCCATTTGACCTTTACCACCATCTATTAGCACTAAATCTGGTAGTGGAAGACCTTCCTTCAAAACACGAATATAGCGCCGGCGAATGACCTCTTGCATAGCACCATAATCATCATGCTTAGCTGCTGTCCGAGTTTTATATTTGCGATATTCCTTTTTGGCAGGCTTGCCATCAATGAAAACAACCATTGCAGATACTGCGTCCGTTCCATGCATATGACTATTATCAAAAGCTTCAATTCGTAATGGTGTCGTTATACCCATTGCATCGCCTAGTGCCTCACATGCACCAATAGTACGTTCTTCCTGCCGTTCGATAAGCTGGAATTTAGCGGCAACTGCAATTTCAGCATTTTTCGTCGCTAAATCCACCAACTCCTTCTTTTGACCTCTTTTTGGTGTAAGAACTTTAATGCCTAATAATTCCGTTAAAATCGCACCATCAATTGCTTGTGGAATAAAGACTTCTTTTGGCTTAATATGTTCTGGTTTTTCATAAAACCGTCCTACAAAGGTTAGGAACTCTTCCTCTGGATCTTGATAGATGGGGAAAATAGAAACATCCCGTTCGATCAGCTTCCCTTGGCGAACGAAGAAAACCTGTACACACATCCATCCTTTTTCCACAGCATAGCCAAAGACATCGCGGTTGGTCGTATCACTTGATACTATTTTTTGCTTTTGCATAACCGTATCTATATGAGCAATTTGATCACGAAACTCCTTAGCTCGTTCAAACTCCAAGTTTTCAGCAGCCGCAAGCATTTTTACTTCAAGCTCCTTTTTGACTGCCTCAACTCCACCGTTAAGAAACTTCGTCATATCCTCAATCATTTCCTGATAAACGTGACCTTCAATTTCTTTCACACATGGTGCTATACATTGGCCCATATGATAATACAAACAAACTTTTGAAGGTAGTTGCACACATTTTCGTAGTGGATATAAGCGATCCAACAGCTTCTTTGTTTCACTTGCCGCATAGGCATTAGGATACGGTCCAAAATATTTAGCTTTGTCCTTTTTTACTTTACGTGTCGTAATTAGACGAGGATGTTTTTCATTCGTAATTTTTAAATACGGATACGTCTTATCATCGGTCAACATGACATTGTATTTTGGGTCATGCAGTTTAATGAGATTCAGCTCTAAAATAAGTGCTTCTATATTTGATGATGTCACGATATACTCAAAATCTTCTATTTCGCTTACAAGTCTTTGCGTTTTACCTTCATGTGTTCCTGTAAAGTATGAACGGACACGATTTTTCAGTACCTTCGCTTTCCCGACATATATAATGGTCCCCTGTCGATCCTTCATCAAATAGCAGCCAGGCTGATCTGGTAGAATATCCAGTTTACGCTTGATTAAATCGTTCATTACCTACCTGCCTCCTACTTAAAATTCCCCTCAATAAATCATTTTATCTTTCTATAGTATATAACGAAAAAAAGCCGAACACATCAATTGATGGTCCGGCTTTTGTGAACTTCATTCATTACGCATGTTTTGCGATAAATGCTTCTAAAGCTTCTTTTGGTTGGAAGCCTACAGTTTTGTCAACTAATTCTCCATCTTTAAATAATAATAATGATGGGATTGACATGATTTGATACTCAGCTGCAGTACCTTGGTTATTATCTACGTCAACTTTTACAATTTTAGCCGCGCTACCTGCAGCGTCCATTTCCTCAAGAACTGGCCCGATCATTTTACAAGGTCCGCACCAAGCAGCCCAAAAGTCCACTAATACTAACCCTTCTTTAATATCACTTTGGAACGTAGCATCTGTTGCATGTACAATTGCCATTTGAAATCCTCCTTAAACTTACTATGATTGTAGTATAGCATGGATAAATTCACTTGAGCGAACAATCTGCCTGTAATGTATTTTTTATGAAAATCCTTGTCGAAAATTAAACGTACCGATTAATTTTGTTGATAACGGCCTTTCCATAAATAAGTTAACGTAATAAAAATGTAGATGGCTAATGTAATACCCGTCACGATTATTGAAGTGGTAAAAATAATACCAATTAAGATCGTACTCAGTGCAATAATCGCAATCCATGTAGTATAAGGGTACCATTTCACTTCATACACACTTGAGTTTGCTGATTGTTTTTTTCTTGATTTCAGATGAGCTATGGCAATAATTAACCAAATAAATAGCACAGTATATCCAAGTGATCCCATCAGAAAATCAAATGTCTTGCTTCCAGCATATAACGAAACGATGACACCTAAATATAACGCTAATGTACACATCAAAATCGCATATACGGGAACATTTCTTTTGGATAATTGAGCAAAAATTTTAGGAACACGCCCGTCTACTGCTTGTGTATAAAGTACACGTGACGAACCATAAAGGCCCGAATTCATAGAAGAAATAATAGCAAGTAACACTACAGCATTCATTATATGATCCGCACCAGGAATTCCGATCATTTTAAATACCATTACAAATGGACTTTCTGGTACTCCATTCACTTCATTCCAAGGAATCAAACTAACGATAATAAAGAATGGCAGTAAATAGAAAGTAACAATCCGTACTAATGTACTGCGCACAGCTTTTGGTACTACCTTTTCAGGATTTTTTGTTTCAGCTAATGTAATCCCAATGATTTCAGTTCCACCATAGGAATAGATCACCACAAGCATAGCTGCAATTAATCCCATTGATCCATTTGGGAAAAAACCGCCGTGCGAGGTTAAGTTAGAAAAACCTACAGCACTATGTTGACCAAATGAGACAAGCAATAAAATGAGTCCTGCAATAATAAATACAATAATAACCGTAATTTTAATCAATGCTAGCCAGTATTCCGTTTCAGCAAAAATCTTCACGGATAACAGATTAATAGCTGTCACTAGCACCGAAACAGATAACGCCAATATCCAAATTGGGTATTCAGGCAACCAATATTGTATAAAAATAGCGGCGACAACAGATTCTGCTGCAATATTTAATACCCACATCTTCCAATAAATCCAGTCTAAAAAATAAGCAGGATATTTGCCTAAAACGGATTCGACTAAATCTCTAAACGTTCTTGCTTCCTTATTGCGGACTGCCATTTCTGCGAGACCTTGCATAACAAATAATAAAATAATGCCCCCTAATAAATAGGCTATAAGCACCGATGGACCTGCCATATCAATGGCTGCACTACTTCCTTTAAATAATCCTGCGCCAATGGCACCACCTAATGCCATCATCGTAATGTGACGCGAGGTCATTGTTCTTTTTAATTGTTGTTGATTGTTCTTTTCCACTTTCTTACCTCCTAAAAATCAAAAAAGGCATACCGTCTGTTCCTTCATCATCAAATGAAAGAAGAGACGATATGCCATAAGCAAACCGCGGTACCACTCTAATTGGTTCTTTATGAACCCAACTTAAAACCTTGTAACGAAGGTCAATCGTCAAACAAATAGAATAATCCGACAATTCTATTTATCTTACCACTCCTAGGCAAGTTCAAAGTCTTATTGGTCTGCGTTGCACCAACCCGCAGCTCTCTTTACCGAATAATGAGCTTTTACTACTCCTAATCTTTGCGTTTAAAAACATTATTTGAATATTTAATGATTATTCAACACTATAATCGTATCTGTTAATTATGTCAATATTTTATTTTGCAATAATTTTCAAATAGCAGCTACTTTCTTAGAAAATTAAAAAAGCAGGAAGGATCATCCCTCCCTGCAATAACGTTTATGCATTCACTTTTAGAGCCTTAAATTCCTCAATTAATAACGGAACTACTTCAAATAAATCTCCAACAATTCCATAGTCTGCTACTTTGAAAATATTTGCTTCAGGATCTTTATTAATAGCAACAATTACTTTAGAATTTGACATTCCTGCTAAATGCTGAATTGCCCCTGAAATACCAGCTGCAATATAAAGGTCTGGAGTTACAACCTTACCAGTTTGACCAATTTGAAGTGAATAGTCACAATACTCAGCATCACATGCACCACGAGATGCTCCAACCGCACCGCCTAATAAGTCAGCAAGCTCTTTCAGTGGCTCAAATCCTTCTTCAGATTTCACACCGCGACCACCAGCAACAACAACTTTTGCCTCTGATAAGTCAACACCTTCTGAAGATTTACGAACAACCTCTTTAATAATTGTGCGAAGGTTTGTAATTTCTACAGTTACTGCCGAAACATCTCCTGTTTTACCATCAACTTTTTCTAAAGGTGCAATGTTATTTGGACGAATAGATACTAATACGATACCGTCTTTTACCTTCACCTTTTCAAAAGCTTTACCAGAGTAGATTGGTCGAATGAATACAACATCATCGCCTGCGCCTTCAATTGTAGTAACATCAGATACAAGACCTGCCTGTAATTTACTTGCGATTTTTGGCGATAAATCTTTTCCATTTGCCGTATGGCCAAAGACAATGCCAGCTGGCTTTTCTTGCTCAATAATAGCTAGTAGTGCTTGACTATAGCCATCAGATGTATATTGTTTTAAATGTGGGTGTTCCACCGTTACAACACGATCAGCACCATACTCAAATAATGGACCTGTTAAATTTGCTACAGCATCCCCTAAAAGTACCCCTACAACCTCGCCACCATCAGCAATTTGTTTTGCAGTTGCAATTGCTTCGAAAGAAACATTACGTAAGCTTCCTTCACGAACTTCACTTAATACTAATACTTTTTTTGACATAGCATATTCCCTCCGTTACCCTTTAAGATTCGATTTTTTAAACTACTTTTGCTTCCGTATGAAGTAGATTTACCAGTTCTTTTACTTGTACAGAAAGGTCGCCTTCAAGCACACGGCCTGCTGCTTTTTGAGCTGGTAAGAAGATATCAATCGTTTCAATCTTCACTTCTACATCGTCTTCATCGATATCTAAATCATCTAACTCAAGTTCTGCAAGCGGTTTCTTCTTCGCTTTCATAATACCTGGTAGGGATGGATAACGTGGCTCATTTAAACCTTGTTGAGCTGTTACTAACAGTGGTAAAGAAGTTTCAATTACTTCTGAATCCCCTTCTATATCACGAACAATTTTCGCAGAAGTTCCATCAATTTCAAGTTTTGTAATCGTTGTTACATAATTAATATCTAGTAAGTCTGCAACACGTGGACCCACTTGACCTGAACCACCATCAATCGCAACATTTCCTGTTAAAATTAAATCAGCATCTTTATCTTTTAAGTATTCTGCTAATAAATAAGCAGCAGCATTTTGGTCTAATTCGTCTAAATCATCTTCCGTATTGATGAGCACTGCCTCATCTGCGCCCATTGCTAAAGCTGTACGTAATTGCTTCTCAGCATCCTCGCCACCAATTGTCACTACTGTCACTTTTCCACCTGCAGCGTCACGCACTTGGATTGCTTCTTCGATGGCATATTCATCGTAAGGGTTAATGATGAATTCTGCGCCGTCCTCTTGGATTTTACCACCCGACACAACGATTTTTTCTTCTGTATCAAACGTACGTTTAATTAATGCAAAAATATTCATATATCCATACCTCCTGGAACGTTTTATAATTCTAAGTAAACTTATAAATATTATATATATTTAGTTTCAATAACATCGATAACATACTTGTTTGTTGCTATCGACATATGGGAAAATTATTTGCCAGTAAACATAGGCTCACGCTTTTCAATGAATGCTTGAATTCCTTCTTTTGCATCTTCTGTGACGAACACTGTACCAAAGGATTTTGCTTCCGCATCAATACCTTCATAAAATGATGCATGCTTTGCATATTGCAATGTTTGAATAGCTGCCTTCAAAGCAATTGGACTCTTCTTTGCAATATTCTTTGCAATTTTTAGCGTTTCCTCTAAAAGTGTCTCTTCTGAGAATGCACGGTTTGCTAAGCCCCATTGCACAGCTTCTGTACCAGAAATCGGTTCGCTCGTAAACATCATTTCAGCAGCCTTTGCTACACCAACATAACGTGGTAATCGCTGTGTACCGCCAAAGCCAGGAATAAGACCTAATTGTAACTCTGGTAAACCTAGTTTCGCTGATTCTGTAACAAAGCGCATATGACAGCTCATTGCTAGCTCAAGCCCACCGCCTAATGCTGCACCATGAATAGCTGCGATAACTGGCTTAGGGAACGATTCCACACGCTCAAATACTTGCTGTCCATTGCTAGCTAGCTTCGTGAACTCTTCTCCAGATTCTACCCCAATAAATTCTTTAATATCTGCACCTGCAGAGAAGAAACGGCCTTCACCATGAAGTACAAGGACTCTTACAGCATCATCATGTTCTACAGCATCTAGCACAGAATTTACTTCTGCAATAATACCGCGTGATAACGCATTTGCTGGCGGACGTGCAATTGTAATATTTGCTACCCCATCTTCCACTTTCCAACTTAGAAATTCCATTTCTCCACATCCTTTTAACCTTTTATGGCGTTCAGGATTAATGCCTGAACCTTCGGAACCTGTTCCATCAAATCATATCGATAGTCATTCATAACCCACGACGTAATAGTTTCATCGATTGTTCCAAAAACCATTTGACGTGCCAAGCGTACATCCATCGTTTGATTGAACTCACCTGAAAGCATACCTTCGATTAAAATTTGATCAAGTAAATGTAAATACTCACGTAATACCGAATTAATTTTTAGTCGTAAGTCTTTGTTTGATTGGCGAAGCTCTAATTGCGTGACGGTTGCTAGGTATCGATCTGTCGCTAGAACATTAAAATGATTTTCAATCATTCGGGAAAGTTTGTCTTTAGACGTATTCCCATTTTCTATTATATCTTGTAATGACTCTACAAAAACAGCCATTTTTTCATTAAAGACAGAAATTAATATATCTTCTTTATTTTTAAAATATAAATAGATAGTTCCATCGGCCACCCCAGCCTGTTTGGCGATTTTCGATACTTGCGCTTGGTGATACCCATTCTCCGCAATAACGATGACAGCTGCATCAATAATTTGCTTATATTTTGGCTTATCTCGTTTCACTTTTATATCACCACCTAAAAAACATGCGCACGTCAACATAATCACGTATGACGTGAGAACCTAAAAAAATATGAAAATATGAATGGTCATTCATTCATATTTTCATATTATATTTTACACCATTGCTTGTCAATACTTTAACACGTATTTATTTCGCTTCTTTATTCGCCATTTTCGTTTTTTCTTCTTCCACTAATGTACGACGCAAAATTTTACCTACGGCTGTTTTTGGCAACTCCTGTTTAAATTCATAATACCGTGGAACTTTAAATGCCGCTAGATGCTGACGGCAATATTTATTTAATTCGTCTTCTGTAATCGAATACCCTTCTTTTAAAACAATATAAGCTTTTACCGTTTCTCCTCGATAAGGGTCAGGTATACCTGCTACAACGCATTCTTGGATTTCCTCTCGTTCGTATAGCACTTCCTCAACCTCTCGAGGATAGATGTTAAAGCCTCCAGCAATGATCAAATCTTTTTTACGATCCACTACATAGAAAAAGCCTTGCTCATCCATATAGCCAAGATCTCCTGTTAAAAACCAGTCATCTGCAAATGTAGCGGCAGTATCCTCTGGACGATTCCAATAGCCCTTCATCACTTGTGGCCCTTTTACTGCAATTTCACCAACTTCTCCAACTGGCAATTCTTCAGTATCCCCTGTCCGCAAAATAACTGCTTCTGTATTAGGCCAAGGTAATCCAATCGAGCCAATCACCCGCTTGCCCCAAATGGGAGTAGCATGTGTCACTGGCGATGTTTCAGTTAATCCATAACCTTCTACTAATTTTCCACCTGTTACCTCTTCAAATTTCTCTTGCACTTCAATTGGCAAAGAAGCTGAACCACTTAGGCAGGCCTTTATAGATGATAAGTCATAATTAGCAATGTCTGGATGATTTAATAAACCAATGTATAGGGTTGGCGCACCAGGGAAAAGGGTCGGCTTTTGCTTATCGATTGTCTTTAATGCTGTTTCCGCATCAAATTTCGGTAAAAGCACCATTTTATTTTGAGTGAAAACTGATAAAAGCATAACCGTTGTCATACCATAGACGTGGAAGAATGGTAGGATACCCATAATAACCTCTTCACCGTGTACACATTTATACATCCATGCATCACACATTGTCGTATTGGCTATTAAATTTTTATGGGTAAGCATGACTCCTTTCGGGAATCCGGTTGTACCACCTGTGTATTGAAGTAATGCTAGGTCTTCTTCAAAATCAAAAGGAATATGATCCATTACCTTGATTGGTGCAGAGCGCATTATTTCTGAAAACAAATGATTTTGTCCACTATGTTCAACCTTGACACTAAAGCCATATTGCTTTTTTTGAATAAATGGATAGACTAAATTTTTTGGGAATGGTAAATAGTCTTTGATGGCTGTCACAATGACATTTTCTAGGGCAGTGTCTTTGATAATTTTCATAACTCTTGGGTACAAAATATCCATCACAAGTATAACTTTTGCACCCGAATCTGCCATTTGATATTGAAGCTCACGTTCAGTATAAAGTGGATTTGTTTGTACGACAACAGCACCCGCATACATGGCACCGTAGTAAGCGATTACACTTTGAGGCGAGTTAGGTAACATAATGGCCACCCGGTCTCCCTTTTCCACACCTAATGATTGTAAATAGTTTGCGAATCTTAAAGCAGATTCATATAGTTCGGTGTACGTCAAATCCTTCCCCATAAAATGAATCGCTATTTTTGATGGATTCTTTTTATAGGCGCGTGTCAAAAACTCTTGCACTGGAATTTCCTCAAACGTTAAAGACGATGGTACTTCTTCAGGATAATTTGCTAGCCATGGTTTTGCTGTCATACGTCCTCTCCCCTTTGTCCCAAACTTTGTCAATTCTTAATTTTATTATAATGAAAAAGAAATGCACTTTCAAACAGAAAATAGAAAATAAACGTATTTTCGATTAATTATTATGCATTTAACAACATTATTATGACTTATTCTATATAGTATTTGTGCGGTTAGATACGATGAACACTCATTCATTCTCAAGTCTTTCAGATTAAAAATAACCTACGTATTTCTATATTTGAAAAATATTTTTTCTCTCAAGTCTTTCGTAAATTTAGTTGAGGCTACCTGCAATAAGCTAGCTCAATAAAAAACGCACCCTTTAAAAGGATGCGTTCAAATGTTTAAATAGTCATCATATAATAGACGCCCACTGCCAAAAATGCGATACAGACAATGATTAGTACCTTTGCTAATTTTTCCATGTCATGACACTCCTATGCAATACTTGCCCCAATTACAAACGATAGACCAACTGAAATGGTAAAGGAAATGAAACCAACTGAGCGATTATCATTGGCAATCTCTTGATCAACATTAAAACGAGGTGTCATAAATTCAAATAAGAAATAGGCAACAATTAACAGCGTAAAACCAAAAAGACCCCAGCCAATCATTTCACTTAATGTACTATGACGAGCAATGGAAAAACGAAAAATATTACAAATTCCTAGTATTTTTCCGCCTGTTGCAAGTGCCACAGCTACATTACCTTTTTTAATTTCTTCCCAATTTTTATACTTCGTCACGACTTCGAACAATGCCATCGACACGACTAAACATAACACAACAACACTAAAGTATCCTGCCGTTTCGATAATTGGATATCGCCAAAAGCCAGAATTCAGCATCTTTCTCCGTCCCCTTTATAGCTTATTTCAATTCAACAACTGTGACGCCTAAGCCCCCTTCGCCGGCTTCACCAAAACGGAAGGATTTCACACGCTTATTGTTTTTCAAATAGCTTTGAATACCTTGGCGTAAAGCCCCAGTACCAACACCATGGATAATAGATACACGACCATAATTCGCGAGTAAAGCATCATCAATATACTTTTCTGTCCTTAAAATTGCATCTTCATAGCGCTCTCCACGCAAATCCAATTCTAATTTCACATGGCCATTTCGATTTTTTACACCAGCTGTTCGTACAATAGGCTCTTTTTCAGGTTTAATATACTCCAAATCACTATCAGAGATTTTCATTTTTAAAATCCCCATTTGGACAACCCATTCAGTATTCGAAACTTTTTCTAACAAAGTACCTCTTTGACCATAGCTTAACACCTTTACCTCATCCCCGACAACTAAGTTTTGTGCACGGGCTTTTACTTGTGCAGCTTTTTTTAGTACTTTATTATTTTCAAGCGGTGTTGCTTCTTCCAAACGTTTACGTGCTTCAATCAGTTCGTGCTCTTTAACAACTTGGTCGGCATTTTTACGCATTTCTCTCAGCTCAGCAATAATACCTTCCGCTTCACGTTTCGCTTCTTCTACAATTTTACGAGCTTTTTCTTTAGCTTTCTTATCAAGTGCCTCTTTACGCTCTTCATAGGCTTGCAATTTATCTTGTAGCTCTTTACGTAAGCTCTCTGACTCTAACAATAATGCATGGGAACGCTCTGCATCATCCTCCGATTGACGACGTGTTTCCTCTAATGAAGCAATCATCGATTCAACCTCATGTCGATCTGTTCCTGTAAAGCCTTTAGCACGCTCAATAATGGACTCTGGGAGACCAAGGCGACTGGATATTTCAAATGCATTTGAACGTCCAGGAACACCAATTAATAAACGATAGGTAGGACTCAATGTTTCAATATCAAATTCTACACTGGCATTGGCAACACCAGGTCGATTATAACCGTATGCTTTGAGTTCAGGATAGTGAGTTGTAGCCATCACACGAGCACCACGACCATGCACCTCATCTAAAATAGAAATGGCTAAAGCTGCCCCTTCTTGTGGGTCCGTCCCTGCTCCTAACTCATCAAATAGAACAAGTGACTCATGATCAAATTTTTGTAAGATGTCGACAATATTGACCATATGAGATGAGAATGTGGAAAGCGATTGCTCTATAGATTGCTCATCTCCAATATCAGCAAACAATTGTTTAAACACAGCAAGTTGAGATCCATCCAATGCTGGTACCGGTAACCCTGCTTGAGCCATTAATGTACACAAGCCAACTGTTTTTAAAGTGACCGTTTTACCACCTGTATTTGGACCCGTAATGACTATTGCTGTTATGTCTTTCCCAAACTCAATATCGTTTGGCACAGCTATATCTATTGGTAACAGAGGGTGGCGTGCACGAACAAGGCGGATATAGCCGTCCTGATTCATTTTAGGCATTGTACACTTATTGGCTTGGCCATACTTGCCTTTAGCTAAAATGACATCGATATCCCCTAATACCTTTACTAAGTTAAATAAATCTGGTGCTACATCTTGCACCATTGCACTTAAAGCTAGTAAAATTCTTTCAACCTCAGCCTGTTCTTTCATTTTCAAACGATGAATTTCATTATTCGCTTGGACGATAGAATCTGGCTCAATGAATAATGTTTGTCCAGAAGAGGATTGGTCATGGACGATTCCACCGTAATGATGACGATATTCTTGCTTGACAGGAATGACAAAGCGATCATTCCGAATTGTAACAAGTGTATCAGATAGCATTTTCGATGCATTACTGCCACGGATTAAGCTCTCCAATTTAGAACGCACCTTGGCTTCTTCCGAGCGTAAGGATTGGCGAATAGTTCGTAAAGTTGTACTAGCCGAATCTAAAACGGCTCCGTTATCATCAATACAGTTATTAATTTCATGCTGTAATCCCGTTAATACAGGCATTGTTTCCTTTTTAGCGATGAAATGTGGAATCTCAATTACTTCATCGGCTTCTAAATCCTCGATAAAATTGCGGAGAATTCTACTCGCTCGAATTGTACTAGAAATTTCCATTAGCTCTATCGCTGCTAACATGCCCCCTATTTGTGCTCTTCTTGCAGATGGTCGAACATCAAATATCCCACCCATCGGTACATTACCTTTTACACGTAAAATGGATAAACCCTCATCCATTTCTTCTAATAGTTGTACTACTTTATCATAATCAGTCTGTGGTACAAGCTCCTCGATGGCTGATTTCCCAATTGAAGAAGTACAATAGGTAGCCACTTGTTGCCGTACTTTATCGTATTCTAGTGTTTTCAATGCGCGTTCTGCAATCACTGAGAACACCTCCTCAACCTATTTATTTCGTCGTATGAACGCTTCAAATTGATCACGCGTCCATGTATTCACAATCAAATCTTTTGGTATCCATGCTCTATTGGCATAGCGAACTCCAATATCCATAAAACGTAAATGTGCCGAATCATGGGCATCCGTATTAATTGCTATTGGTACACCTGCTGCTAAAGCCATTTCTAAATGTTCAACACATAAATCAAGACGGTAAGGGTTGGCATTTAACTCTAAAATTTTACCATATTCCTTCGCCCAGGCAATTAACTGTTTCATATTAGGATTATAGCCATCACGATCTTCAATAATTCGCCCTGTAGGATGGGCAATCATATGGACATAAGGATTTTGCATAGCTGTCAGTAGGCGTGCCATAATTTTTTCCTGTGATTGTGTAAAACTTGAATGGATAGAAGCAATCACAAAATCTAATTCCCGCAATACTTGATCATCAAAATCTAAGGTTCCATCCGGTAAAATATCCATTTCTGTACCTGTAAATAAATGAAATTCTGGGTGAGCTTCATTAAAAGCTTCAATTTCCACTCGCTGTTTTTTTAAACGCTCTGGTGTTAAACCATTTGCGACTTTTAGAAATTGAGAATGATCCGTAATAACGCCATATTGATAGCCACGTGCTAGTAATGCCTTGCCCATTTCTGCAACAGAATATGCACCATCCGACCACGTCGTATGCATATGCAAATCAGCCTTAATATCCTCAAGTCGAACTAATTTTTGTATTTCCTCTGTTTTGTCAAACTCCTTTGCCCCTGAACGTAAGCTAGGTGGAATCCAGGGTAAATCAAAATGAGCAAAAAATGCCGCTTCATCTTGAAATGTTAGAACCGTACCATCTTCCTGCTCTACACCATATTCACTAATTTTTTCTCCTCGCGCTTTTGCAAGTTGGCGCATGCGTACATTATGGTCCTTAGAGCCGGTAAAATGATGCAAGGCAGTTGCATATTCCTTGTCCTTCACTAAGCGAAAATCAACGCTGACTGGCTCATCTAAATCCAAAATCACCGAGATTTTTGTATCTCCTCCTGCAACAACCTCTTGAATGGCTAATGTATTTATTAAATTTTCACGGACTACCTCAACCGCTTCTGTTACAACAATAAAATCAATATCTTTACTAGTCTCCACTGCCCGACGGAAACTTCCAGCTACTGAAAAACGTTCCACTTCCTCCATACTATCTAGAAGGGCCTCTATTTGTAAAACCACAGGCTCTAGCTGCCAAATGGGTAAACGATCAGAACGATTAGCTAAATTGGCAAGCTCCTTTAAAATTTTCTCTTCTGTTTTGGCAGCAAAGCCGGCTAATTCACGAACCTTGCCTGCTTCACAAGCCTCCTTTAAGCTTTCCGCTGAATCGATGCCTAGCTCTTGGTGAAGCTTGGCTATCTTTTTTCCACCTAAACCTGGCAACTTTAACAATGGCAATAATCCTTTAGGTACAATCTCTTCTAGGTCTTTTAGCAAACTCGATTCACCCGTTACCATCAAATCCTCAATAACAGCAGCCGTCCCCTTGCCAATACCTTTAAGTTTGGTTACATCATCCATTTCACTTAATGAACGCTCGTCTCCTTCCAGTGCTGCGGCTGCTTTTCGAAAAGCAGATACCTTGAATGGATTTTCACCTTGCAATTCCATGTACAGAGCAATTTTTTCGAGTGTACGAATAATGGTTTTTTTATTCACCAATAATTCCTCCTATCGTAAAAACACTTCTCTCAAAACAGAGAGAAGTGCATAGTTGACTATTGCATATAAATATACCACCAGTTTTGGAACATCTTTGTAATGACCGGTGTATGCTCTAAAATAAGACCACTTAACAATGACTTCGACATTAAATTTTGTATGCTATCAATCGGTAGTAAAGCGCATACGTATAGCAAAATAAACATAATTAAATAGTTTTCAATCATGCCGAACAGCGCTCCTAGCCAACGATTTACTGTGTTCAGTACAGGTAAATAAGCGATAAAGTCAAAAATCGATGCCACAATTTGCAATGTTATTTTTACGGCGAAGAAAATTACCGCAAAAGCAATTACACGATAGAATGTGCGGTCTAAATCTAGACTGTCTATCACGACACCAAGACTACCTGTATCAGTAACTCCTGGATATGGAACCCAAAATACAAATTTTTGTGCTAATGGCTTATAATAAATATACGCAACAATTAGGGCTACTATAAAGCTGACAATGTGCATCATTTGTACAATAAAACCACGTTTTGCACCGACACCAATTCCAGCTAACAGTACCACTAATATGATTAAATCTAACATTCTCTTCAACCCTTTAATTTTTTCAATTCTTCTTCCAGTTGCTCCAGCCGCTCTTTTAATAGTAAATTATCATGTACTGTATTTACTGCTGTCAGAACAGCAAGTTTTGTGCTATCAAGTGAGGGATTATGTACGTTCATCTCGCGCATACGGTCATCAACAATCGAAGCAACAAGTCGCATATGGCCAATGGATTCCAAGCCGACCATTTTATATGTATGACCATATATTTCCACAGAAATTTTATTCTTTTCTTGTTTTTCCATAGTCGCACCCTCCTATAAATTCGATACTCGCAAGATTTTTTTCGCTTGCTAGCACCATCACACAAAAAAGCTATTTATTATCATACCATGAAAGGTATAAAATTGTGAACAATGAGGACAGAAAGGATCGATTAAATGTCAAATATTGTGCTTTCCATTTCAACAAATATTCAAAAAGAGGTGATGGCATACTATGCAGCCAACTATATTGAACGTAAGGCTGCTGGTGTAATCTTCGCCGCAAAACTACCAGATACCTCCATAACAATGTATAAATCAGGAAAATTAATGTTTCAAGGTGGTGGCGCTGAGCGTGAAGCTGCCCGCTGGGGGACAATTGAAAAAACACCGAATTCGAAATCAGCTATTATTGGGGCAAAGGGGGATACACTACCAGACCAATTTGCATCGATGTCCGTATTAGGCTCAGATGAAACAGGCACAGGGGATTATTTTGGCCCCATGACAGTAGCTGCCGTGTATGTACCTTCATCCAAAATTGAACTAATCAATGAGCTTGGTGTCAAAGACTCAAAAATGTTATCGGATGATTATATGCGGAAAATTGCTCCTGATTTACGAGCAGCCTGCGTTCATAGTGTTCTCATCTTACGCAATGAAAAATATAACAGCCTACAAGCAAAAGGCTATTCACAAGGGAAAATGAAAGCCATGATGCACAACAAGGCACTGCACAACACCCTGGCAAAAATGGCTCCCGAAACACCTGAATGTATCTTAATTGATCAGTTTGCAGAACGGGGTGTTTATTACAATTACTTAAAAAACGAACGAGAAATTGTACAGGAAAGCGTGTACTTTTCTACTAAAGCCGAGCAATTGCATGTAGCCGTGGCCACAGCATCCATTCTAGCTCGTGCTGCGTTTTTAAAGGAAATGGATCGTCTAAGTGATATAGCGGGTCTAGAGTTAATGAAAGGGGCCTCAAACAAGGTAGATGTGCAAGCTGTACGTATTTGGCGTAAACAAGGCGAAGAATTTCTACGCTCCATTACAAAATGGCATTTTGCTAATACAGAAAAAGCGAGAAAGATGATTTAAAAAACTACTATATATAAATTAACCACTAAAAAAGATTGTCTATATGACAGTCTTTTTTCTTTTACAATGAAATAAAGTAAAGCCGTTGATTTCCACTACGGGCGGACGCTTTCCGCGGGCGGGGTCGAGCTGCTTCCCTCGCTTCGCTCAGTCCAGGATCTCGACTTTCCCGCTTTTCCCGCAGGAGTCGCCGCCCTTCGTTCCCATCAACTTCTACATAAAGTACTCCATCTACATAGGGTGTTGAAAAGTAAATTTTTGAGGTGATAAACGATGATGACGAAGAATCCATCCAATGAACGAGAACAATTAGAAATGTTAACGATTGATCCATTAGTTCCCAACAATCATTTAGTGCGAAAACTAGAGGCTGCTATTGATTTTTCATTTATCTATCCTTTAGAAGGCTTTGTCTTAGGTGCCATTGTGAATCTGGAAAATGTGCACGATAGCCATGTATTGTAGCCACTTGTGGAAAGGGTCATTCAAAACGTTCAAAAACCATTAGCTGTTGCGGCAGACGCAGCCTATAAAACACCAGCGATTACGAACTTTTTGTTAGAGAATTAAATGTTGCCTGTTCTTCCATATACACGTCCTAAAACGAAAGATGGATTCTTCCGAAAGCATGAGTATATATATGACGAGCACTATAATTGTTATCTTTGCCCACAAGGGCAGATATTGAAGTATGCGACAACGACGAAGGAAGGATATCGCCAATATAAATCGAATCCTTTGATTTGTGCGAAGTGTCCATGCCTTTCCCAATGTACAGAAAGTAAGCATCATCAAAAACTCATTCAACGTCATATTTGGGAGTCGTATGTGGAGGAAGCTGAACATTTACGCCATTCCTATGACATCAAACAAATTTATGCCAAGCGCAAAGAAACGATTGAGCGTGTCTTTGCGGATGCAAAAGAAAAGCATGGTAAGCGATGGACAACCTTAAGAGGTCTAAAAAAATGGTCCATGCAGGCGATGCTTACTTTTGCTGCCATGAATTTAAAGAAACTAGCTATTTGGACGTGGCAGACAGCTTAAGAGAGCATCTATGCTCGAAGAGAATGTTGGATAGCAATGATTTACTAAATATTGAAAATAAAAGAGAAAGAAAAATGACAAAAGTCATCGAGAGTAAACTTCTCGATGACTTTTGACTAAGTTTAAGACCATCTAAAACGACAGTCTTTATTATAAATTTTAGCGTACCTCTGTACCGTCGATTGTAGCAATTGCTTTTAGTACTTTATTGTGTGCAGCTACTACTTCTTCATCTGTTAACGTACGTTCTGGGTCGAAGTATGTGAGTGAGAATGCTACAGATTTTTTCCCTTGCTCCATTTTCTCACCTTCGTAAACGTCAAATACACGGATATCCTTCAATAATTTCACGCCGGCTTCATTAATAGCTTTAACGACTTCACCTGCAGTTGTTATACGGTCCATAATGAGCGCAATATCACGAGACATTGCAGGGAAACGAGGTACTGGTGTATAAGCAAGTGGCGCTTCTTGATTTGTTGCATTTAATAGAGCAACGAGATTCATTTCCATGATATAAGTATCTTTTACACCCCATGCTTTTTCCTCTGCAGGATGTAGTCCACCTATGATCCCAACTTGCTCGCCATCTAATAATATGCTAGCTGTACGACCTGGATGTAATCCATCAATTTGTGCTTTTTCAAATGAAATACGATTTCCTAGACCAAGCTTGCCAATGACACCCTCGATAACACCTTTTAAGACGAAGAAATCTACAGCCTTTTTCTCACCTTGCCATGCGTGATCTAGCCATTTCCCTGTAAGGACTGCTGCTAGATGCTCTTCTTCGAAAGGCTGTCCTTCCTCCGATTGACCAAGAAATACTGAGCCAATTTCATATAGTGCTACACTGTCTGCTTGGCGGGCAACATTATAGGCTGCTGCTTCGATTAAGTGTGGAACTAGGCTTTGTCGTAGTGTAGAGCGATCTTCGCTCATAGGCATTAGTAAACGAGTTACTGGCTCGGCTTTCAATGCAAATCGTTGTGACAGCGCATCAGATGTTAATGAATACGTCACAGCTTGATACAGACCAGCACCCTCCATATAGCTACGAACAACACGACGATTAGCTTGATAAGATGTCAAACTACCTACTTGTGTTGCACCTTCTGGTAATGTCATTGGAATCTCATCATAGCCATAAAGTCGAGCAATTTCCTCTACGATATCCTCTTCGATTTTAATATCCTGACGACGTGTTGGTGCATCAATAATTAATAAACCATTTGCAGCTTCTACTCCGAATTTTAGGCGCTCTAAAATAGAAAGCATATCCTCTAATGCGATCTTCATGCCTAAACGTTCGTTAATAAAATCTGGTGAAACGACAACACGTGCTGGTGTTTTGTCTAACTCGTCTACTATACATGTTCCTTCCAATACTTCACCACCAGCTAATGCAGCAAGTAATGTTGCAGCACGTTCGGCAGCAGGTAAAACACGGTTAGGGTCCACCCCTTTTTCAAAGCGAGCAGATGCATCTGATCGAAGGCCAAGATGACGAGATGTTTGACGCACTGTTAAGCCATCGAAATAAGCTGATTCAATGACAACAGTCGTTGTAGAATCCGTTACCTCAGAATTAGCACCACCCATTACACCAGCTATAGCAACTGGCTCTTTGCCATTCGTAATAACTAAATCTGACGCTCTTAATGTACGTTCTTGATCATCCAAAGTTGTGATTTTCTCACCATCTGTCGCTTTACGAACAACGATTTCACCCGTTGCTAGGCTATCATAGTCGAAGGCATGAAGTGGTTGACCATATTCCATTAACACATAATTCGTCACATCCACTACGTTATTATGCGGGCGCACACCTGCTGCCATCAAACGATTTTGAAGCCACATTGGAGACTCACCAATTTTGACATTTTTCACAACTTTTGCGACGTACATTGGATTTGCTTGCATATCTTCCACGCGAAGCTTTAGTAAATCCTCTGCTTTTTCATTGGCAGCTTGATAAGCGATATTTGGATACTTTACTTCCTCTGACAGGATAGCACCCACCTCATACGCTACACCCAGCATTGAAAGTGCATCTGAGCGATTTGGTGTTAAACCAAGCTCTAGCACCGTATCGCGTAAGCCTAGAATGGCTAGCGCGTCAGTTCCTACTTCCGCATCCTCCGGAAGCACGTAAATGCCCTCAGAATAAGCTTTAGGAACAAGCTTTCCTTCAATACCAAGCTCTTGTAATGAACAGATCATGCCATTTGATTCATGTCCTCGGAGTTTGGCCTTTTTAATTTTAATACCGCCTGGCAAATGGGCACCTGGGCGAGCCACAATTACTTTTTGACCAGCATCTACATTGGGAGCACCACAAATAATTTGTTGAGGCTCTTCTTCTCCAACATCAACTTGACAAATATTTAATTTATCGGCTTCTGGATGTTTATCCTTTGATACAACATATCCGACTACAACTTTATCCATTGCATTCGCACGATCAATGACTGCGTCTACTTCAATCCCTGAGCGTGTAATTTTTTCTGCTAATAGCTCAGGTGCTAAGTCCTGTGTATTGACATATTCTTTTAACCATTCTAATGATACTAACATGTTTTATCCCCCTTACGCCTCTGTTCGCTCGAATTGTGATAAGAAACGAGTGTCACTTGTATAGAAATGTCGAATATCGTCGACACCATATTTCAACATGGCAATACGCTCTGCACCAATACCAAATGCGAAACCAGAAACTTTCTTCGGATCATAGCCAGCCATTTCTAAGACGTTTGGATGAACCATACCTGCTCCTAGTATCTCAATCCAGCCAGTGCTCTTACATACGTTACATCCTGCACCACCGCATTTAAAGCATGAAATATCCATTTCAACAGATGGTTCTGTGAATGGGAAGAAGCTCGGACGAAGTCGAATTTCACGTTCAGCACCAAACATTTTTTTTGCTAAGGTATCTAAAGTTCCTTTTAAATCACTCATACGAATATTTTCCCCAATTACTAAACCTTCAATTTGCATAAATTGATGTGAGTGAGTGGCATCATCATTATCACGACGGAATACTTTTCCTGGACAGATGATACGAATAGATTCACCTTTTTTAGCTTCCATAGTACGAGCCTGTACAGGTGATGTATGGGTACGTAATAATATTTCCTCGGAAATATAGAACGAGTCTTGCATGTCACGAGCAGGATGACCCTTTGGTAAATTTAATGCTTCAAAGTTATAGTAGTCCTTCTCTACTTCAGGACCCTCTGCAATTTCATAGCCCATGCCAATAAATAAATCTTCAATTTCTTCAATAACACGTGTCAATGGATGACGATTCCCGACTTTTATTTCACGTCCAGGTAAAGTAACATCAATCGACTCACTTGCTAATTTTTCAGCAATAGCCGCTTCTTCAAGTACAGCAGCCTTTGACTCTAATACTGCCGTTACGTTTTCACGAACATTATTCACTAAAGCACCCATTTTTGGTCGCTCTTCAGCTGATAATTTACCCATACCTTTTAATAAATCAGTAATAGGCCCTTTTTTCCCTAAATATGCAACACGTACTTCATTTAATTCTTTTAGACTTGCTGCCGCTTCAATTTTAGCAAGTGCTTCTTGCTCTAATTGCTTTAATTGCTCTTCCATGTTAAAACCTCCCTAGAAAATTAACGCCTGTTTTTAGGCATAAAAAAACTCGCCCCTAAAAAAGGGACGAGGACATATTCGCGGTACCACCCTAGTTATTGCAAGGCCCAATATCCTTACAATCACTTCATTGACATAACGACTTGATAAAGCCGGCTTACCTTTACAGCATTAGGCTGGTCCCGGTAGCTGCTCACGGGCTGAATTCAAAATTGCATCGGTACGGCGTTGGCTCTCAATCTCCGGCCACACGCTCCCTGTCGTCCATTCACAATTTTTACTACTTCCCGGTCATTGCATTTCATATTTAAACTTACATTTTAGAGTTAATTATACAATAATAAACTGTTGCAAATCAAGGGACAACTAGCAACAAGCATGAATCACTTAATTATCTCACAAAACCATATAGAACTATACCGGTTGCAACAGCTACGTTTAGTGATTCTGCCTGACCCAAAATAGGAATGATTATATTTTGGTCTGTCATTGCTAAAAGCTGTGGCTGAATACCACTTCCTTCATTCCCCATTATAATCGCAAATGCACCAGTATGATGAATGTCGCTATAAGGCACTGCGTCTTCATCCAATGCCGTACCAAATACAGGTACTCCTTGATCCTGTAAAAAGTCGACACATTCTGTTAATTCTTCACGTACTACAGGGATGTGGAAATGTGAGCCTTGTGCAGCTCGTAATGTTTTAGGATTGTAGATATCGGCACAACCCTTCCCTAAAATAACAGCGTCTAACCCAGCAGCATCAGCTGTACGTATCATTGTCCCAATATTACCTGGATCTTGAACAGCATCGATCAATAGCACTTTACGCCAAGATGTCTTCGCTTCCTCCTCTAAAACAGGCTGTTTACAAATAGCAAAAACACCTTGTGACGTTTCTGTTTCAGCAAATTCCTTCGCTACTACTGACGTCACCTCTACAATAGCGATTCCATCAATTGGCCATAGCATCGGTAAATCTACACCTTCACGCACAATAATCTGTAGGACTTGCTCCTTATGTTTTAATGCTTCTTCTATGAGGTGAAAGCCTTCGACTATGAATTCACCTGATCGTTCCCGCTCTTTTCTTGTTGTCGCCAATTTTTTCCAATATTTCACTAACGCATTTTGCGTAGATTCGATTCTCTTCATTGCTACCTATTACCGCCTTTTTCCTATATATTGACCATTATTATACCTTAGGAAATACCAAATTTCATAGCTATGTGAGAAAACTGTTATTTTTCTAAGACAAGTATAATTTTAGTACAGCTCTAATAAATCCATTATGCTATAATCATACATATTTCTCAGTAATTTTACAGTATCAAAAAAGGGGATGCGGATGAAAAAAACAATCCATGTAGTTGGTGCCATAATTGAAAATGATCGACAAGAAATTTTTTGTGCTTTAAGAAATACCCATATGGTGCTCGCTAATTATTGGGAATTCCCTGGTGGTAAAATTGAATCCGGCGAAACTCCTCAGCAAGCACTTTATCGAGAAATCCTTGAAGAATTCAACTGCATCATTCAAGTTGGTGATCCAGTAACGCAAACTCTTTATGAATATGAACCATTTTTCTTTCACCTAGAAACTTATCTAGCCACTATTGTCGAAGGTACTCCACAAATATTGGAACACGCTGAAGCAAAATGGGTTCCTCGTCAGCAATTGCTTGAGCTTTCTTTCGCTCCTGCAGATTTACCTTCCATTCAAAAATTATTAGCGGAACAATAAAACACATTTACTTCATATCATAAAAATGGGTCACTTGGTTACGACCATTTTTTTTCGATGCATACAAGGCATCATCCGCATTCTTTAGCAAGGTCGTACCAGTATCTTTAGATGTGACGGTTGCCAAACCAATACTTATGGTCACTTGACCAGCTGGCCAATGATCTAACGCAACGGTTTTTCTTATTTGCTCCCCTATCTCTTTTGCTGCGGCAATCTCGGTTTCCGGTAAAATCATAACAAATTCCTCACCACCATAACGAACGACGGTATCTTCTTTACGCGCTCGTTGTGTTAATAGCTGTGCCAATTGAGCAAGAACATCGTCACCTACTTGATGTCCAAACGTATCATTAACCTTTTTAAAGTGGTCAATATCAAGAATGCATAGAGAGAAAGGCTTAGCTGATTCATAATAACTATTGAGCTGTTGTTCAAGTTTTTCTTGGAAGAATCTCCTATTTTTTAAACCCGTCAGTTTGTCTGTCTCTGATAATTCAACTAAGGAAGCATTCACGGTTAATAATTTTGCCTGTTGTTGTTCGATTTCTACATATATTTGCTCCAAATTGGCTAACGCCTGTTCTTTTTCTTGGTAGGCTGCCTCTAGTAGCTTCTTAGCTGAACGTAACTCTTGTTCATAATCAATACGCTTTTGCATTTTGACTAAAATACAATCAATTCGCTCTACCGTATCTTCCGTATACAATCTAGCATTCATTAGAAAAGGTATGGCCATACCTTCCTTATGTTTGAGATGAATAAACAATTCCTCTACTTGCTGTTCTAAATTTATCGCCGGATAAAAATAGGAGTGAAAAATTAATTTATTAGGAGTAGATAGAAGTATTTCTAAATGTTGTTGTAGCAAATCCACCTGTTCAAAGCCTATCCATTTTAGTAAGGTGTGATTGACCTCGGCAATCACTCCTTCATGAGTGATGGAAAGAAAACCACAGGGCGCATCATTAAGTTGTTGTTCCATTTACAATAATCCTTTCATTATCTTCTCTACAAAAAATCCATAATACACTGAATGGTTTCATTTGGGTGACTAATGTGAGGGTAATGTCCTTTCGCTTCCATTAAGCTAAAAGTACTGTCTTTAATATGTTTATGTAAATAATCTCCTACACTTATGGGCACAATACTGTCCTCGGAGCATTGTATAATTAAAACAGGGACTGTTACCTGTGATAATTCATTTCGATGATCCGATAAAAATGTTACCTCGGCAAATTCTCTCGCAATGACAGGATCTGCAGATTTAAATGTTTGTTTGAGTTCATCCGTTAATGCTGGATTTTCAGGATTGCTCATTGCGATAGGGGCCATATAACTTGCCCAACCCGCAAAGTTCATTTCCATCATCTCTAATAATTCCGAAATATCACTACGCTCAAATCCACCAATATATTCACCATCATTTAAATAACATGGAGAAGGACCAATCATAATTAATTTTTTAAAGTATTCCGGTCTTTTGATGGATGCAAGTAATCCAATCATGGAACTAATAGAATGTCCTACAAAAACACTTTGCTGTAATTTTAAAGATTCAATAATATCCAATAAATCTTGCATGTAGCCTTCCAAATTTTTATATTTCTCTGATATATAGGCATTTTTATCTGATCTTCCAGAGCCGACATAATCGAATAAGATAATTTTATATTTGTCCATAAATGCAGGCGTAATATAACGCCACATGTTTTGATCACAGCCAAAACCATGTCCAAAAATAATCGATTGATCTCCTTGTCCAACTATTTTTACATGATTACGAACAACAATATTTTCCATCCAACTAACTCCTTTTAGAAATATATGTAATAGTTTTATTGTGAACTTTGGTACGGTAATTATCAAGATTAATTTCCACTTGTAGATTGGACATACTTTGATCATTAAAAAGAGCAGCAATGCGTCCGCATACTGCTCATCATATTGTCTATAACCATTTTCTAATTGGCGGAATACTTTGCGGAAAGTGAAAAACATTAAATGGATCATATTTTGTTTTCACTTCTCTCAGCCTTCTAAAATTACGACCATAATAGGCTGTTGGCCAATCCTGAATAAATCGATCTGGGAAATTGACATAATCACCAGTGGTATATGGAGATAAAGCTCTTCGTATGTTCTCCACCCATTCGATATTTTTCTTTTCTTCAGCTGGCTTTTTCCAAGAAGTATTGTATTCTTGAGCCATTATTGCATTTCGGTAATAATAGGCTGTGCGAGTTGGCGAAATTTCACTGACTGCTCCTCTTAAGGATTGTTGCCAAATTGTCGTATTTGGATTAGGGGCAAGCGTTAAAAAATCCTTCATTCTTTTAATGGCCTCAAAAGGAAGTGGTCTCTCTATAAAGGAACCTGATCTTTTATAGAGAACTGGTTGATTACCACTCGGTAGATCAAAAAATTCTACAGCCTTGATATAGGGTACTTCCTTTATCCATATATTTGTTGGTGAACCTGCCTTCCTTAGAGGTCGAAGAAGTTTTTTTAACTCAGCTGTAGGACCCACAAATTCCCCTTGTGCTACAACCTCTCCAACTTCCTTAGTCTTTAACTCAATTTGCGATGTCAAACGCTTATCGGTAAAGGGAGCCCATTTTTGCCAAGTATTAAAAGCAAGCTCAAAATCGTCCCATCCCCATGTGATAGAAAAGAGCGAAACTTCACTGATAGCATGAAGCTTGAATGTTAATGAAGTAACAATCCCAAAATTACCGCCGCCGCCACCACAACTTGCCCAAAAGAGGTCATTATGATTTTGCCTATTTGCTTGGATGATTCTAGCCCCATCCTGTCCACTTGCCGTCACTATCTCTACTTCGAGGAGATTATCACAAGTTAGCCCAAAAGGTCGTGACAGCATGCCAATCCCCCCACCAAGAGTTAAGCCAACTACACCAACGCTACTTTCTGTGCCAGCAGGTATCGTTACACCATTTTCCCATAATTCTCTGTACACCTTTCCTAAATTGGCTCCAGCACCGATTTTGACCGACATATCTTGCAAATTAATAGCCATGTGATTCATATCACTTATATCAATGACAAGTCCTTTATTTAATATCGAATAATTTTCATAGCTATGGCGGCCACTGCGAACCCTGAAAGGTTCATTGTTTTCTCTTGCCCATCTCAAGGCATTCACCACATCTTTTGTTCTTTGACAAAATACAATTATTCTCGGATATTTTGGATTACTTAAATTATTATTCGTCCTGGCTTGTTCATAATTCGGATCTTCAGGAGTAACGATTCTGCCTGTAAGTTTCGCTTTTTTCACCTCAAACCCCTTTCCTATCATACCTAACTTATGTCATATCCTATGCTAGGTATCATAGGGAAAGAATTTGAAGTTTTAAGCATTTTACTTTTCTCTTATAAAAATACTCATTTCTTCATTTGAATCATATGATGCAGTAATGAACTATCATGTAGGAGGTGTTCTATGATTATTCATGTAGTAAGTGCTGGGGAAACGCTATGGCATATTGCCAATCGTTATGGGGTATCTGTGCAATCTATTACCTTATTAAATGCGTTAGCCACACCAGATCAATTAGCCATCGGACAATCACTTGTTATACCGTCACCCTATACCACCTATACCGTTAAAAGCGGAGATACATTATGGGCAATTGCACAGCAATTTGGCGTTCCGCTAGAAGCCATCATTGCAGACAATCATCTAACTAACCCTGATATGTTAACCCCTGGCACTAAATTAATTATTCCACCAATCATTCATATTGTGGAGCCTGGAGAAACTTTATGGCAAATAGCTCAAGAGTATGAGACGACCATCCAAGCAATTGTTGCTGTAAATCATATAAACAACCCTAATATGATTTATGTCGGCGCTCAGTTAATCATCCCTAGAAAATTACCCCTCATTGAAGTAAATGCTTATTCTTACCAACCATCTGAGGAAGCGATTGATTCCATTAATGCCGTTGGTCATCTACTTACTTATTTTAGTCCTTTTGCATATATGATGAAGGAAGACGGTACACTACAGCCTATAAACGACGAAAAAATGATAGCAGCTGCACAGGCTAAAAACATCATTCCTATGCTAACGCTCACTAATTTTACTTCTACAGAGGGTGGCTCTAATTTAGCACATGTTGTCTTGTCCAATGAAGATTTACGTGTCAAGGTGATGAATAATGTTTTGCAAGTAATGCAAGAGAAGGGCTATCAAGTTTTGAATATTGATTTTGAAAATGTTTTACCAGCAGATCGAGAAAATTACAATGCGTTTATACAATTAGCTGCGGATACGCTTCATCCAATGGGCTATCTCGTGTCAACTGCACTCGCACCTAAAACAAGTGCAACGCAAGCTGGAACGTTATATGAAGCACACGATTACGCGGCGCACGGTCGAATAGCAGATTTTGTGGTTTTGATGACCTATGAATGGGGGTATCGCTTTGGTTCTCCTCAAGCGATTTCCCCTATTAATGAGATGAGAAGAGTTGTGGAATATGCACTGACAGAAATACCAGCAAATAAAATTTTATTAGGCTTTGAGCTATATGCTCGTGATTGGCTATTACCCCATGTCAAAGGCCAAGAAGCCGAAACTTTTAGTCCACAGCAGGCTCTTAATCGAGCCATTGAATATGGCGCTACTATCCAATTTGACCAAACAGCACAATCCCCATTCTATCGTTATGTCGATGAACAAGGGAGAAATCACGAGGTATGGTTTGAAGATGCAAGAAGTGCCCAAGCTAAATTTGACTTAGTCAAACAATATAACCTTCGAGGAATTAGTTATTGGGCTTTAGGTTTCCCATTTCCACAAAATTGGGTACTTTTAAATGAAAATTTTTCTATAATAAAACCTTAGCTTTTTCTTATTGTGTACTCAACTAATAAAGATATGCTACATTTTCCCGATTTTTTCCCATGATAAAAAGCTCATTTCAAAGCCATATTAAGATATATCAATTTGAAAGGAGCAACTCACATGGGAAGAGACAATAAACAAGGTCAAAGTAACAATAAAGGTTCATTACCTCAAACACCAAAAAATCAGAAGATCGCCCCTAATAAGGTTAGCGAGGAATTTTCTCAAGAGTTCATGGAGCTGATTAATTCAGTAACCCAAAATCAGCACAATAAGAAGAAAAAATAAGGGGGTCTTCTGTTGGATTATCAACGTGCACATGAAATTGTCGCCTCACCGTTAGAATATGAAGTGAGCTATAATGGTGTATCCGTTTGGATTGATAAACTCCATGATGATGAGAAAACAGCGACTGTTCACCTACGACGCTCTTTAGAGGAGCGTTCTGAAGTAGATATATCCGAACTGAAGGAAGAATATCTCGTTCACTAGAAAAGAAAGAACCTGCTTCATCACTATGCAGGTTCTTTGCATTGCTTACACACTATAATTTTCTTTATATTGAAGCTGCATCAAGACGTCATTTACATGGTGGTGCAAATCATGAAAGGTTTCCGAAATTTGCTGAGGTGAAATCGGTTTACTAAATAAGTAACCTTGAATATAATCACATCCACCTTCCATCAGAAACGAAAGCTGTTCAACCTCTTCAATCCCCTCCGCCACAACCTTCAAGCGTAAATGCTTGGCCATCGAAATAATCATCGATACAAGTGCTTCATCATTTGGATTATGTGGAACATTTCTAATAAAAGTGCGGTCAATTTTTAGACAATCTATTGGAAAATCCTTTAAATAGGATAAAGATGAATATCCTGTTCCAAAATCATCTACTGCTATTTGAATGCCAAGCGCCTTTAATTCATGCAGTAGCTGTGTCATTTGATCAATATTCATTGTCATACTTTCTGTAATTTCTAATTGTAGATAATGAGCATCCAATTTTGAATGTTGTAATATTCCAGCCACCATTTCAACTAAATCCTGTTGAAATAATTGTCCAAGTGAAAGATTAACAGCTACTTTGATTGGAGGTAACCCTTGTTCCTCCCATTGTTTCGCTTGCTGACAGGCTGTTTCTAATATCCATTTTCCAAGAGGAATAATAAGACCACATTCTTCAGCAATCGGAATAAATAATTCAGGTGACACAAACCCCCGACTTGGATGTCGCCAGCGTACTAATGCTTCAACAGATTCAATCGCACCACTCTTTAAATTTACCTGTGGTTGATAATCTAAATAAAATTCATTATTGGCTAATGCATTATGTAAATCTTGCTCAAGCAATATACGATCTGCAATTCCTTTAGACATGTATGGCTTATAAAAAAGAAATCTTTGAGGTATTTGTCTAGACTCTCGCATGGCTAGTTGGGCATGCATCAATAGCTCTTCCCCCGACCACTTTTCCTCTTGTAGGGCAATTCCCATATTCAAATTGCCATTTAACGAAAATAATTGTACCTGTAAAGGTTTTTTCATGGCACTTTTTAGATTTAAGCAAAATTGTAATAGCTCCTCAACAGTCTTTACATGGTGAATGTAAATGACAAATTGGCCCTCTTGTAGTTTGGTCGCAAAATAGTGCGGTGGTAAAATCGTTTGAATACGGTCTGCCACTAACTTCATCATTTTATTAGAATGACTGATTCCTATGGAAGAACGAATGGCTGCAAACCGATCAATTTCTATCGCAATGATTGCCTTTTGAAGTTCGTTTTCATGTAATTTTTCCTTTAATGTTTTAAGTAATAAATGCTCATTTGGCAATAGTGTAATATCATCATGATAGGCTTGAAATTGAAGCTCCCGTTGTGATTGTTCAAGATCTTTTTTGATTTTCAACAGTTGTTGAAACGGCTTTTCAACCGATGTATAATAAATTGCCTTTAAGAAAAAGTAAAATGCTAAAAATTGATAAATAAGGGCGGAGAAATCCCAAATAGCATGTGTATCTTGGCTTATTATAAAAAGCGTATCACTTACAATAAGCGATATAGCCGCACTGATGAGCCACATGGAACGCTTTGGCATTTTCTTAAAAAACCTACTAATAATATTTATTGTGATCAGTTGAAGAACAATAGAAAATAGGTGTACCATATTATCAATAGGATCTATCCATTGTACTGGCAAAAATTTTGGTGAAATAAAAACTAGGAGAATACTTGCTATAACAAAAAGTAGAGAACCGCTATAACTAAGGATTCTATACTTTATTGTTAATTGTTTTTTAGGATATAAAATAATGAATAAAAAACCAAGTGATAAGTAAAAACGTATTAAGATATGTAAAGTGCCATCTATATAGTCCCATTTAATATAATGGTTATGGCTAAAAAATAAACTTACTAATTCAAGTAATGCTAAAATAAAAAACACATTTCCTATGTATAAAGTCTGATTGGATAGTAAGTGAGAAAATACTAAATAGGATTGTATGGCTATTGCCATTGTAAACACAATAATCAATACTTGTATAATCAATTTTAAATTTGTATAAATTTCACCTTGAAAAACATCATATACTTGATTGCTAAAAATTAATAATGGTATGACCAGTAGTAATGGTAATACCATGTACCAAACCTCTTTTTTATCGATCTGATTAAACCATTTGCCCAACACAAACCCTCCATACTACTATGTAAAATCACTAGGTATTTTTAACTACTGCAACTGAATAATTTATGTAAAATTGTATTTTTCTTTGACTACTTACAAATCATAACACTTTTATCGTAATTTGTATGCAGGCAAGAGAAGCATGCTAATATTCATTTTGTTACAATATTAGCATACTTTTGATATATTATTGCTTTTTTTCCACTCTAGAATCCTTATTTCTTAACTTCTTAATGATTCTTTCCCTTCTTTTTTTACTGGCTGCTACGGAAAAACCTAGTATATTAGCGATGTCTTGATCACTGCGATCTTCTACATAATATAAATATAAGATGCTTCTTTCTACCTGTTTTAACTGTCCTATCAAATTCTCTAGAAAGTTGGAACTTTGTGGATGGTTATATTCCTCTCGCTCGAACTCACTACGAAGAAAATCAAGTGTTTCATCATCAACTGTTGCTATTTTCTCTAAATAGTTTTTTTCCTTTATTAATTCATTTAATATTTCTCCTTTTATGTTGGAATAAATATAACCAGATAATTGTCCTTTTGCTGGATCTGCTTTTAACCATGCCCTCCAAACAGCAATAGTCGCTACTTGGCGATAATAATCATAATCTTTATAAATTCTAAAGTTTGTAAGAATAGAACTAATCATCGGTTGCACACTTTCCAATATTTCCTCAAATGATTGGGTAGTTGTGGGCTTTCGATTGTTATGGATAGTCATTTGTCTCTTCCTGTCAACTATGCACAGTCCGATATTCCTAGGTGATGTTATCTTAAAATGGATATATATAAAAATCGAATGTTCACTTTTATCATTTAATCGCTCAATATGATTCAAATTACTAGCAGTATTCATCATAATTACACCTTGTTTTTGTAAAATTGAACTATTTTCTTTGGTATTTCGTACATATTAAAACGATACTTGGACAAATTACTATTAAGGAGGCGAAATAGATGAATTTTCAAATTAGAGATGCGATTACAGCCAATGTACACGGTCAATCTGCAGCAGAAATTAAAGATATTGTTGAAGATGCCATTAGCCGTGGAGAAGAGCATTTACTCCCAGGACTTGGGGTATTTTTTGAAAAATGGTGGAAGCAATCAAGCTCTACTGAACAAGAAGCATTCGTTCAAAAGTTAGAAAAAGCATTTGCAAACTGATTTTTTATAAGCAATGCATTCCCTTTCCAATAAATGCATGATAATGTTTTACTTATCAGAAAATTTGGAGGGATTGGAATGACTGTTGTAGTAGAATTTATTGTCAATCAACTCAAACAGGTATTATTAGAAGAGCAAGTGTCAACAAACGAAACGGTACGACAGCTACATGGTAAGGATGAATCCCATCATGCGATGAGCTTACCTGATATCGTTGTTTTTCCACGTTCCACCGCTGATGTCAGTGCCATCTTAAAAGTCGCGCATGCACAACGTGTTCCGGTTGTACCATTCGGTGTTGGCTCAAGTCTAGAAGGAAATGCAATTCCCATTGCAAATGGTATTTCAATCGATTTCTCTGAAATGAATGCTATTTTAGAAGTTAGACCTGAAGACCTTCTTGTAAAAGTACAGCCAGGCGTCACACGTTCACAATTGAATAAAGAATTAAAAAAGCATGGGCTACAATTTACAGTGGACCCGGGTGCTGATGCCACACTAGGTGGTATGGCAGCTACTAATGCTAGTGGCACTACTGCTGTTCGCTACGGTGTTATGCGCGATCAAGTTCGTGATTTAGAGGTAGTATTGGCAGATGGCTCTGTGATTCATACTGGAAATTTAGCAGCGAAGTCCTCTTCTGGCTATCATTTAAACGGTTTATTCGTTGGCTCAGAAGGTACGCTTGGTTGCTTTACTGAGCTTACACTGAAAGTATATGGAATACCTGAATTTGTGACCGCAGGACGGGCTGTTTTTAATACAGTGGGCGATGCTGTCAGTTCCGTCACTGCATTATTACAAACAGGAATAATGGTTGGTCGGGTGGAGTTAGTTGATGAAGCCTCCATTCAACAAGTCAATACTTATCATGACATATCCTTTAACGAAAAGCCGACACTATTTTTAGAGTTCCAGGGTAATGAGGCAGGTATGCATGCAGATATAGCATTTGCCACAGAAATTTTTAAGGATTTTCATTGCCTATCTGTTGAATTTGAACAGGATAATGCTGGACGTAATAAACTTTGGGAAGCACGCCATTCATTGGCCTATGCCTATATGCATGCTCATCCTGGTAAAAAGCTTATGTCAACAGATGTTTGTGTTCCTATTTCCATGCTTGCCGAAACCATTTTATATGCAAGGGAGCAGCTAAATAATGTGGGATTAGTAGGAGGAATTGTCGGGCATGTAGGAGACGGTAACTTTCATGCGCTATTAATGTTAAACCCCGATGATGCGGAGGAGCAGACAAAAGCCGATCGCTTCAACGAGCAAATTGTTCAATATGCTCTGCTTCGAGGTGGCACATGTACAGGAGAACATGGTGTTGGCATTGGTAAGATGAAATATCAAGCTACTGAACATGGTACCTCTCTTGCAGTGATGAAAAGTATTAAGATAGCACTTGACCCCCTTAACATAATGAATCCCGGGAAAGTCTTCTCCCTATAACCATAAACAAACCGCCGATTCCAACAATCAGCGGTTTTTATTTATAAATCATAGCGGAAGCTCTTTACTAATATATCTCCCTTATAAAATTCCTTTGACTCGTCTCTTACAAAACCTAAAGATAAATAAAGATTAATAGCAGCCTGCATAATATCTCCTGAATGCAAGTATAGTGCCTGATCCTGTCTCTTTCTTGCAAAGGCAAAGCTTTCATGCAATAATTTCTTAGCAACTCCCTGCCCTCTTCCTTTTGGATGAACCCCCAATAAACGAACGATGGTCGATTGTATATTAAGCTCTGGCAGCCCATATGCTCTCTCTGCATCGGTAAATAATTGCAGTCCCCCTAAAATCTCATCCCCTCTCCTTGCTATTAGAATAGTTTGGGCGTTTGGATTGCCAACGGATGCTCGAATATCATTTAAATAGGACGCCCATTGCTCTGGGTCCTTATAATCCTTTTCATATTGCCCATAGCTTTCTACTAAAACCTTACGATAATCTGCATACTCTTCCTCTTGTAAATGTTCAATAACAATTTCCGCTGTTGTCATATATTTTCCCCTTTCAACTAAAGCCCACTTTTACTATAGGCCATTACTCTTTTTTCAATACGATGTGAGATCGATTCTGTAATAATCGAAATCCCCCAATAAATGATACCAACCGCAATGAAAGCCTCTAAAAATTTCAAGTTCACAGAAGCAACAATGTTCGCCACTCCTGTCAATTCTTTGATGGACAGAAAAAAAGCTAATGATGTGGCATGTAAAAAACCAATAAAGACATTAGTAAAGTTAGGAATTGACTTACCAAATGCTTGTGGTAAAACATAACGTCGCATTGCTTGTGTAAATGTTAAACCTATTGCATATGCCGCTTCTAATTGCCCTTTGGGGACACTTAAAATACCAGAGCGAATAATTTCCGATGCATATGCCCCTGCACTGAATGTGAGTGCAAGTATTACAAAAAATAATATAGGAATTGAACTAGATTGAAATGATAAGTGAAAAGTATTTACCACACCATCCACTAGCATGGGTAATCCAAAATAAACAAGCATGATATGCATAATAATAGGTGTGCCTCTGAAAAAGGAAACATAAAAATTTAAGAAGGGCGTCAAAAATCTTATTTGTTTTATCCGTACAAAGGCTACCATAATTCCAATTACAATACCCAAAAAAACTGGGGTAAATGTCATGAATAGTGTTAGCGGTATTACTTTACTAATTTCTCGTAAAGCCTCCATCACAAATACAATATCAATGGTCATAGCACATCCCCCTAATAAGTTTCAACTTCTTTTGGCATATAGCGATTGAAATAACGTTCATTGAATTTGAATATTTTTTCAAGAATTATGACAATCGCAAAGTAAACGATCGATAATGCCACATATATTTCAAAAGCCCGTGTTGTGGACGCAATTAAAGTCTCTCCTCGCCCAACCATATCCATTACACCTATAGAAAAAGCGAGTGAGGTATCTTTTAATGAACTAATCATGGTGTTCGCTATATTTGGAAAAGCAACGCGGATTGCTTGAGGGAAAACAATTCGCAAAAAGGCTTGAGGCCCGTTTAAGCCCACGGAAAAGGCTGCTTCTATTTGCCCACGATCAACAGTTAATATGGCTGCACGAAATATTTCAGCAAAGGCTGCCGCATTGCTCAGTGTATACGTAATAATGACAAAATACATAGCATCCAATCGAGTAACATCAATATGAATGAGCTTTAGGAGTGCTGGTACTCCATAAAACACTAAAAACAATTGCACTAAGATTGGTGTGCCACGAATAAATGAAATATAAATTGTAATAATTTGCTTTAATAGCGCTACGTTTAAAAGCTTTGGTATTGCTAGCATAATTCCTAGCACTATACCAAAAATTATGGAGAACACTAGTATTTCTGCAGTTACTGGTAAATACTGAAGCAATGTTGGAAGTACTTTCGCAATGAGTACAAAATCAAGATTATTATCCATGCCTCTTTCTTCCTTCCTTGATTGTTAGAAGTCTACTGTATAATCATCACCTAACCATTTCTTACTTAGTTTGCTAATAACCCCCTCTTTCTTCAGCTCAACAATAGCCTCATCTAAACGCTCTTGTAACTTCACCTCATCCTTATTTAATAAGAAATAAACCTTCGAATTTAATAATGCATCCCCAACAACCTTTTGCTGTGCTTCATTGCTTTCGTTATAGTATTTCACGGCAAAGGGTGTCGTAATAATGGCATCAATACGGCCACTTGCTAGTTGATTATTGACATCGACTGAACCTGAAGAATACACGATATTCGCGCCTAAATGATGGTCCTTATTATATTTTTCAAGAAAGACAGCGGAGTTACTTGTTGGCGAAACACTTACGTTTTTCCCTTTCAAATCTTCAATAGATTGGATCTCATTATTTTTTTCATTTACTGTCACCTTTAATGGGAAAACATTATACGGTTCTTTATTAAATAAAAACTTTTCCTCTCGTTCACTATTAACTTCCATTTGATGGGCGATGAAATCTATTTTTCTTGTTTCTAAACTTAGTAATAAATTTGAAAATTCCATTGTTTTCAAGTCAAATTCATACTCAGGTAACTTTTCATCAATTGCTCGAACTAGCTCCACATCATAGCCGGTTAAGTTGCCTTTTTCATCGATAAAACAAATATTTGGAAACTGTGTACCTGTACCAACGATAATTTTTTGGACATCTTCTCCTCCTTGCGCTGTTTTTTGTTCATTCGAATCTCCGTCCGATTTTTCTACACATGCTGTTAAAAGCGCCGTCAGCAAAAGTAGCATATAAAATAATATTTTTTTCATATAATTTCCTCTCCTTCTTCTATGTTTGTGAGGGTAAGCTCACGGCAAGTGCATTCTTTACGTGTTCTAAACCAATTTCTGTTATGGCTCTATAGACACCACTTTCTCTCGAGCCAATTTCTACAATGGGCACGTAACGAACACCATATTTTAAGTCAAGAATATCTCTAAATGAATCATGATTTGTTACATCTACCGTTTTATAAGGAAGGTGCTGTTCTTGTAAATACGCTTTTATATCATCGCAATAGCTGCATCCCTGCTTTGACCAAACAATTATATCTCTAGTCACACTCATTATTTTTCCTCCTTATCTTACTGTTACTTGTTGCTGCAACTTTAAATGAATAGGACTTAAAAGTTCAAAGGAGCGTTGCCGTTCAAATTCCTTTCGTACAGGCGTGTGCAAAATGAACTCATCTATTTGGTATTGAACGTGAAAATGATCAAGTAGATTTTTAATTTCTTCTGGTGATCCATAAACAATATCCGCATCATATTGTTTGACCGTATATTCCTCTCCAGACTCCTGCCCAAATTTTTCTGCTAGCTCTACGGATTGTAGAGTCAACGTCCTACCGCTTGCTAAATGAACTTTTGTAATTTTTTGGTCTTCTATCAGTCCCTTTGCTTCTTTATTTGTAGGTGCTGCAACAGCTGCGATTGAGACCACAAAGTGGCCTTTAGGATGATGTTCACGATAAATACTAGACGCCTGTGCTAGTAATTCATTGTCACTATTAATAAATCGTGCAAAGACGAATGCAATACCAAGTCTTCCAGCAAGTTCTGCACTTTGTGGACTTGCCCCTAATAAGAATAGTGCCGGACTTACTTTTGGGATAGGTGTGGCTTGCACACCATGAAGATCATGATCCGTAGGTACATTTTGTTCAATTAATTGCTGTAAAAATGTGAGTCTCTTTTCAAAATCCTCGCCTTGATTGAGCGTGCCATATTGTAAGGCTTTTGTAGAAAGCGGTAAACCACCTGGTGCCTTCCCAACACCTAAATCAACACGCCCCGGCTCTAAGGATGAAAGGACATGAAAATTTTCAGCTACTTTGTATGGACTGTAATGCTGGAGCATGACTCCTCCAGAACCAATACGAATAGATGCGGTTTTTGCAAGTAAATAGGACACTAATACTTCGGGAGATGACCCTGCTAGTGCATCCGAATGATGATGTTCCGATACCCAAAAACGAGAGTAGCCTAACTGCTCTGCATTCTGTGCCAATGCGACAGTTTTTTGTAATGTTTGCTCATTTGTAGCTCCATCCATAATTGGACTTTGATCTAATATGCCTAATGTATAACTCATACACAGCCTCCTTAATTTCACTTATTCAAATAAATTTACTAGGTTTTTAAACAGACTGTTTGATATACCTACTTTTCTTAAATGGCAATCCTAAATTTCCACGCAATGTATCAGCTTCATAGTCTTCTCGATAAAGCCCTCTAGCTTGTAATATCGGTACTACTTTATCAACAAAATCCTCTAAGGCACCTGGTACCGTTACACCGATTATGAAGCCATCTGCTGCCTCCTGCTCAAACCATTCCTGTACAAGATCAGCCACTTGCTCTGCCGTCCCAAAAAATGCCGTTTTCGGAGTCGCCTCACGTAAAGCAACTTGACGTAATGTAAGCCCCTCCTGCTTAGCATAGCGTTTAATATAATCAGTCGTACTTCTAAAGCTATTTGACCCAATTTCTCCCAGCTCTGGAAACGGCGCATTCACATCATACTGTGTAAAATCATGATGATCGAAGTAACGACCAAGATAAGCCAAAGCACGGTCAATGGAAACTAATTCAACGATTTCCTGATACTTTGCCTCTGCCTCCTCTACTGTATCGCCAATGATTGGAGAAATACCCGGAAAAATCTTTACTTCATCTGGATTTCGCTTAAATGCTGCAACCTCAGTCTTTACTCTTTTATAAAACTTTTGTGATTCTTCTATAGATGTCCCATGTGTAAAAATGGCATCTGCATCCTTAGCAGCCAATCGAATCCCAGCATCAGATGCACCCGCTTGGAATATAACTGGCTGGCCTTGCCTTGTTCGCCCAATATTTAGTGGACCTTGGACTGAAAAATACTGCCCTTTATGATGTAACGTGTGTAATTTTTCTGGATCAAAAAATTGGTCATTTTCGACATCTGCAATAAATGCATCATCTTCCCAGGAGTCCCATAATCCTTTAACAACCTCTAAATATTCTTCGGCGATTTGATAACGTTCTGCATGACTAGGATGTTGATCTATTGTTTTATTGTAGTTCAAAGCTGTACTTTCTAAAGGAGTAGTTACCACATTCCAGCCTGCACGCCCTGCACTAATATGATCTAAAGAGGCAAATTGACGTGCCACTGTGAATGGTTCGCTATAGGATGTCGATACCGTTCCAACTAGCCCTATATTATTGGTTGCTAATGCTAATGCCGATAATATCGTAATAGGCTCAAAACGATTTAAAAAATGAGGAATCGATTTTTCATTAATAAATAAGCCGTCCGCAATAAAAGCAACATCAAATTTCCCTTCCTCTGCTTTTTGAGCCTGCTGAATATAAAAAGGCAAGTTGACACTTTGATTGCTCGCTACCTTTGGATGACGCCAGCTTGAAATATTACCACCTACTCCGTGAATAATTGCTCCCAAACGAATTTTGTCTTGTCTAGCCATATCAATTCCTCCTTATTTTTATTTTTTACTAAACATAGTGGTTAAGTATGTTTTCGAGTTAAAAAAATATTTATTTACGATCATTCATAAATAAATTTGGATTGAGAATGATATTACAGTTCATTCAGACAATATGCAATAGGTTAAGTAATAGAAAAAATTTATCGGCTACATAAAAAATTTTATCACTCCATCATTTGTCCCCTTTCAAAATCCTTCGCTGTATGACAAATTGTCTCCCAAAAATCTGAAATCAATGTATCTTTATTTTTATAAGTTAGGAATATATGTTGATTCATATCCAGTAAATGCTTCACATCTACCTCAACAAATTCGCCGCTTTCAAGCTCATTTTTGACACAAAGCTGTGGTAAAAAGCTAATATAGTTTTTTGTGCGAATGAAGGCCTTAGCGATTTCTAAATGATCTGTTCGAACCTCTATATTGGCTGCTACACCCTCTACCTCGAACATTTTATGCACATAATTCCAATCAAACGCTCCACACTCAAAAAACACCATTTTCTGTTGTGCCAATTCTTTCGCCTCGATGCATTCATATTGTCGTAAAGGATGTTCACAATGCTTCACAAGTTTCACTGCATTTTTTAATAATAACTCGTTGAATATTCCTTCTCTGTGCACATACTGAATGAAAGCTACATGTATTTGGTGACTCTCCAATTTTTCTAATAGCATAGCTGTTGAGCCTGTCACCAATTGAAAACGCAAATTAGGAAATTGTTCTTTCCATTTAGGTAACGCATCCGCTAAAAAATACTGAGCTGTTACGCCATTTGCACCAATACATACATCGTCTGTTTCCTGTGTCTTTTCCAATTGCTTCTTTCCTTGCTGAAATGTTTGCACGATTTGAGTGGCGAAAGGTAAGAAATCTTTGCCTTTATCTGATAAGGTTACACTTCGTCCCTCTCGATAAAATAATTCAACCCCTAGCTCCCTCTCCAATGATTTGATACGTGCAGTCACCGTCGGTTGAGAAAGAAACAAAGCGTTGGCTGCCTTATGCGTACTCTTGTAATGGACAACATATAAAAAAGCCTCTATATGGTCTATATTCATGTGAGTTCCATCCCTTCACTCCTTATTTAAATCTATTATATAAATAATTTTTTATATTCTCTATACTTTATAGGAAAACTTAGTTTTTAGTCCTCTATCACTCCATACAAAAGAAAAAAGTAACCCAGCGTCTCCCAGGTTACTTGACTATGTAGCGATGTAGCCATCCATCTTGACAACAAGCATCGCGCGTGGTGATCATCCCTCTGTCTGTCAGCCACTTGTAGGTTATTCATATGGGCACCCTCTGTTGCGCATATAAACTCTATTTATTGTACTTTTCAACTCGAAAAGTATAGTTCAAATCTTACGCTAGAATTGATGCAAGAACTGCTTTCTGTGCATGAAGTCTGTTCTCAGCTTGCTCAAAAATGTAAGAATTAGGGCCATCAATAACAGATGTTGCCACTTCTTCCTCACGATGTGCTGGCAAGCAATGCAGGAACATGTAGTTCGGTTTCGCATATGCTACAAGCTCATCATTGATTTGGTAATCTGCAAAATCTTGCAAACGTTTTGCTGCTTCTTCCTCTTGGCCCATCGAAGTCCAAACATCTGCATAAACAACATCTGCCTGTAATACAGCTTCCACAGGGTCATGTGTCACCATAATTGTACTGCCATTTGCCGCGGCAATTGCTTGTGCGTTAGCGATCACTTCCGCATCACATTCATAGCCTGCTGGTGTCGCCACAGCTACATTCATCCCAACATGTGCTGAAGCCACTATTAAAGAATGTGCTACATTGTTGCCATCTCCTACATAGGCAATTTTAAGTCCCTTTAAAAAACCTTTGTTTTCTGCAATTGTTTCTAAGTCCGCTAAAGCTTGGCATGGATGATAAATATCTGTTAATCCATTGATGACGGGAATAGCCGCATGCTCTGCTAGTTCCTTCACCATTGCGTGGGAATTTGCTCGGATCATAATCCCATCCAAATAGCCTGATAAGACATGTGCTGTATCGTAAATGGATTCACCACGGCCTATTTGTAAGTCACGTGCATGCATAAACATACTTTTTCCACCTAGCTGATTCATACCAACTTCAAAGGAAATACGAGTACGCGTTGAATGTTTTTCAAAGATCATACCAAGTGTTTTGCCTTCTAGTAATCTTGGACATTTCCCCTCTTTGGTAATCATTTTAAGCTGAGTTGCTAATTCAATAAGTTCTTTAACTTCTTGACTTGTATAGTCAAGCAACGTTAATAGGTCTTTTCCTTTTAAACTAGAAACTAACTTTAGCTGTACTTCTTCGAGTAATTTCATGGCCTTCGCTCCTTGTTTCATTGCTGTTGAAATCAGTATATCATGCATAAATATAAAATCAACTGAATTTTTATAATTTTTTTTCGATAAATATTAAATGTGACAAAAATTCGTCATATTGAATATTTATGCATAATAACATTTTTTAAGATTGAATCCTTTGTAGTTTAATTATAGAAAGGGGTATGAATAAAGAAGGAACATGGGGCAGTTATTGAAAGAACTTGAAAACGTAAAAACCTCCTAACAATAATTTGTTAGGAGGTAAAAATTCTTTATCTTTATATACGGCTACTTACTCGATACTGCCTGTTGGGTATAATGTAGTTCCTCCAATGGAGACTTTGATTTCATTAGACAATGGAACATTATATTCATCAATAACCGTTCTCCACCATTCCCAAGCAAGACCTGTACATTCTCTTGCATAAATTCTTATATTTTTCGAATTAGCCGGAAGCGGTATGACTGTAGAAAAATGAGCTGTTTTATCTCTCCAGTTTCCATCCCACGTTTTATGAGTTAATACTTCATTTCCATTCTCATCATAGGAAAATTCATCCCATGCTATTTCAAATTGAGCAACGTATGCACCATAATGATCAAGGATGATCTTGCCTTTAGAATATTCTGTAGCTGTCGTCTCAATATAATCTGTATTATTATGAACAGCAGCAATTGAATGATCCTTTAAGAAAACACTTGTATAGGAAATTGGATAAGCTGGATTTTTAAGACTAAATTCTCCATTATCTTTAATGACTTCTCTAATATCATTAAAGTCCTTTGAGACAATTTGATTATGCTTTTGTGAATCTCCGCCTAATACTACAGCCGTAAAGGAACTTTCCTCAAAAATATCCTTGTATTGTGCACTAGTTTCTACATTCGTGTTAACATTCTTCAGTAATGCTTTAAATGCTGCTTGTACATCCTTACTCTTAGAGCTTGTTTCTAATTTCACATAAATTGTTCTACCATAAGCTACATTCGACACCATTACAGGAGGAGCATCATTGCTTACCCCTTTACGAGTTAGCTCTGCAAAATCAACACTATCATCGAAAAGATCTGATGGATTGTTAGGCAGTTCTGCACTTACCGTATAAAAAATTTGTTTATATGCGGCAACCATCACTTTTTTCTCTCCATTCGCAATCGCATTAAAGTCAATTCCCAGTGAATTGTCGAGAACTTGGGCGTTTACATTCAAAGCGCTTGCTATTTGAGATTTGCTATAAACCATTGATTCTGAATATTGTAGTCTTGCAGGTAAAGTATGTGTAGAGGAATATTTCTCGCTCCAAGTAGATACTAACTCATCCACGGCTCCAGATACATTACCATATGTTGGATTATCAACAGTCAAAGTATTTTCTCTTTTCATACCAGGTAAATCAATGCTAATATTTAGGGGTTTTCTTTTAGCCACCAATAAGTTGGGTTGATTGTCTACAAAAGCTTGGTTGGCAAGTTGTAGGGCTCCTGGATATGTACGATTCGCCATCGAATCAATAATTGATATATCCACTGGTGAAGTTGTCAGTGATTTCTTATTGCGCTCCACCACTATAAATTTATCATTGGAGTTAAGCCCTTCTTTTGGAACAAAGCTATCAACTCTGTCACCATTCACTGCTAGTACTTCCCTGTTGTTGTAGTTCAAGTTTGCTATACCCGTATCAATGTCAGATTTGCTTTTTACACTAGAACTATTAGTATCAAGTGTTTCAGCAAATGAAATACTTGGATAATTTAGAATGCATAAACTAATAGATAAACATAATATAAACTTGATTGTTTTTTTAATTCCCAAATAAATCCACTCCTTTTATAGGAAATTATACCATATAAAAATAATTTTCAAATATAGTATTTTCGTTTCATTTTTTATTGTGCAAATAATATGTACTTATGATTATTATGATAACTATTATGTTAATTTTGTGCGATATGTCTACTATCTTTTTTCATTAACAAAAAAGCCTTCTAACATTTTAGTTAGAAGGCAAAACTACTGTTTATCTATTTACTCTCCATTCAATCAGTCGAATGTAATTTTATTGACTGCATCACGGTCTAATTTTTTAATGACTTCAACCATTAATTTAACAGCGTTATCATAATCATCACGATGTAGGATACCTGCATGTGAATGGATATAACGTGTCGCAATACCGATGGATAATGCTGGTACACCATTTGCTGTTACATGGATGGAGCCAGCATCTGTACCGCCGCCAGCCATTGCCTCAAATTGGTATGGAATATTGTTTTCGTCTGCTACGTCTAATACGAATTCACGTAAGCCACGGTGTGAAACCATAGATGCATCATACACAACGATTTGAGGACCTGCACCCATTTTACTCGTTGATTCTTTAGCTGTTACTCCTGGAGTATCTCCTGCTACACCCACATCAACGGCAAATCCAATATCCGGTTGGATTTTATGTGTAGCTGTTTTAGCACCACGAAGTCCAACTTCTTCTTGCACATTTCCTACAGAGTAAAGAATATTAGGGTGTTTTTCATTTTGTAAAGCTTTCATTACATCAATAGCAATGGCACAACCAATACGATTATCCCAAGCTTTGGCCAATAAATATTTTTCATTTTTCATAACATTAAACTCGAAATATGGTGTTACCATATCGCCAGGACGTACGCCCCATTCAAGCACTTCATCTTTAGAAGCTGCACCAATATCAATAAACATATCTTTAATGTCTACTACTTTATTGCGGACATCAGCAGGTAAAATATGAGGTGGCTTTGAACCGATAACCCCTATTACTTCATCACCTTTACGTGTTGTAATTGTCACGCGCTGTGCCAGCATAACTTGGCTCCACCAGCCACCTACTGTTTGGAATTTGATAAAGCCTTTGTCATCAATTTGTGTAACCATGAAACCTACTTCATCTAAATGTCCTGCCACGACGATTTTAGGTCCGTTTTCATCGCCTACTTTTTTAGCGATTACACTACCTAGGTTATCTGTTTCTACAGTATCTGCATACGGTGCAATATATTTTTTCATGACCTCACGCGGTGCACGTTCATTACCTGCAATACCATTTGCATCTGTTAAATCTTTAAACATTTGTAATGTTGGATCTAGTTGTGTCATTCTTTTGCCTCCTACTTCTTATATCTATTTTATTATACTTCGTTTACCGAAATATTCCTAGCTTAATCGTCTGAAAATTGGTGTATTTCTTAATTATTTAATATCCTGTACGCTGACGATTATAATTTTCTTGGTTTTTTTCAATATAAGCATGAACTACATCTTCGAAAGTAAAACCAAGATTGTATGCAAGTAAACCATAGCATTGCCAAATTGCTAGATATCGATCCTCTGTCGGTTGCTCGATAAAAGCTAAAATAGCACTTTGTGTCTCTATAAATGTTGCTGTTAAATGTCTCTGTTCTTCTATCACAGGCCATTTTTCGATGGTTGTATAGTTCTTTAATAAGCCTAAGGAAAGGATAAAATGAATAGAATCCACATATTCTTCTAGAATGACTTCTCGTGCTGAAGGCCCTTTTGTACTCCAAAATTTAAAGCAGCGCGTTTCATTGGCTAGCTCAGCTAGCTCTACCAATAATGCTAGTCCTTTTTCTTGAAATACATCTTGCTGAATATTTTGAGTTTGCTCAATGAAATCATCCAGCTCTTTTTGCATCATAAACAATTGTTGTATATTCATTTTTTTCTCCTAAATTTCTAAAAAATATTTAAATAAAAGTGAAACTATTTGACCTCCCCAATCGTATAGGAAAGAATAACCTTTCTTCAAGGGGGAAATTTAAACATGTTGCCGTTACTAATTCGACTTGCTGTAATAGCGCTTATTATTTATGTATTTTATAAAGCGATTCGTTATATAACTGATCCTAAACGCAAACTTGACGAAGCCTATGAAAAAGGCCAATATTACTTTTATGATGACGTTAAAAATGTCCGGAAAAATTTCTTTATTTCCTATAAGGGTGCTCTTTTTGAAGGCGAAAAATACTTAGGTACAACAGAGGATGCCTTCGAGGTTGTCACTATTTTTGTCGGCGCACGTGATACTGCAACATTGCAGGGCTTTACAAAAGGCGACTTTGAATATTTACAGCAAGAAATACTATTGAATTATCCAAGTGCGAAAATCAATTGGAAGCAGCCCATTGAACAGCTTATGCGTAACACATCCTCTTGATGAGGATGTGTGTTTTAAAATGTTTTTATTTATATCCAAAGCTGTACGATAATAAAAATTTGGATGGCTGCCAGTAGAGGAAATCCAAAGGCAAAACTATTATGGCGTGTTTTGTGACGGAATAAATACATGCCAAGCACTCCACCTACTGCCCCTCCTACGATGGCTAGTGTGAACAAAGTACGCTCTGCAATACGCCATTCATGCTTTTTAGCACGCGATTTGTCCATCCCCATTAAAATGAGCAACACAATCGATATAATACTCATATAAGCTAATACTGCTTGTCCCATTTTCTACTCCTTTATCAAAAAAACGTATATGATTAATCTAACACAAAAAAGACTGATGGAAAAATCCATCAGTCTTTTTCTTCACCTATCGCATTCGCTTTCGGTGCAGAAATAATATTTAACTGAGTCAAATATTATTTAGCTACTGCTTTTTTAGCAGCGTCTGCTAATTGAGTGAATGCAGCAGCATCAGTTACAGCAAGGTCAGCTAACATTTTACGGTTAACTTCGATACCAGCAACTTTTAAACCGTGCATTAAACGGCTGTAAGAAAGACCGTTCATACGAGCAGCTGCGTTGATACGAGTGATCCATAATTTACGGAAATCACGTTTTTTCTGACGACGGTCACGGTATGCATATTGACCTGACTTCATTACTGCTTGGTTAGCAACTTTATATAATGTATGTTTTGAACCATAGTAACCTTTAGCTAATTTTAATACTTTTTTACGACGTTTGCGCGTCACTGTTCCGCCTTTTACGCGTGGCATATGAATTACCTCCTGCTTTTCATTAAAAAATGAATGTTAGTATTTTTGTAGTCAATTATTTCATGTAAACAAGTAAAGATTTGATGCGTTTGAAGTCACCAGATGAAACGATGTTTGCTTTACGTAAGTGACGTTTTTGTTTCGTAGATTTGTTTGCGAATAAGTGGCTTCCATAAGCACGGTCATATTTTAATTTACCTGAACCCGTTTTTTTGAAACGTTTCGCAGCTCCACGGTGAGTTTTCATTTTTGGCATGTCGAATTCCTCCTAAACTGTTCGTCTAATATTATTTCTCGTTCTTTGGTTGAAGAACTAAGAACATGCTTCGGCCTTCCATCTTCGGTTTTTGTTCTACCGTTGATACTTCAGCACAAGCTTCAGCAAAACGATCTAACACACGTTGACCAATATCTTTGTGTGTAATCGCACGACCTTTGAAACGTAGGCTACATTTTACTTTATCGCCTTTTTCAAGGAATTTAATCGCATTACGTAGCTTCGTTTGGAAATCATGTTCATCGATTGTCGGGCTCAGACGAACCTCTTTCATTACGATGACTTTTTGATTTTTACGAATTTCACGGTCTTTCTTTTGCTGTTCAAACTTAAATTTACCATAGTCCATGATACGAGCGACTGGCGGCTTGGCTTGAGGGGCCACAAGGACAAGATCCAAGTTTACACGAGCGGCGATTTCTAGCGCTTCATTACGTGTCTTTACACCAAGCTGGTCACCATTGTGATCGATTAATCGAAGTTCACGTGCGCGAATGCCTTCGTTTACATACATGTCTTTGCTAATAGTAATCCACCTCCAAGTAGTTGTCGCGAATACATGGTTTGGGCAAAGCCTTGCCCGGTTGAACGGTACATCCTCTTGTCATGTCCATAAAAAAAGGACGGACATTTTGAAGATGTCCGCCCGCTATATGTGCATGCGCAAGTCTACGCAAAACAATTCAACGTGTCATACCTGTTCACAGCCTTTAAAGCGTTGTATCAGGTGAGAAGCGGGCAGCCTCTACTTCAACCACAAACTTTGTATTCATTAACCTTAATTATATTAGCATGTATATGATAAGCTGTCAAATACTAATTTTCTTATCATTTCTAGATTGACCTACTATTAAATAATTTATACAACAGCAAGATTCATTTTATACAAAAAACCTCACTTATGCAAGTGAGGTTTTTTAAGAAAGATTATTTTGTAATTTCTGCTTTTATAGCTGCTAGGAAATTCTCAAAGCTAATTGTTTCGGAATCTTTTGAGCCATAGCGACGAACATTAACACCATTAGCTTCAACTTCTTTATCACCAATGACAAGCATATACGGAATCTTTTTCATTTGTGCTTCACGAATTTTATAGCCTAATTTCTCTTCACGATCATCCATTTCCACACGTAAGCCCGCTGCTGTTAATTGCTCTTCGATTTGTTTTGCATAATCGAAGTGTGCTTCATTCGATACTGGAATGACTTCTACTTGGACAGGAGCTAACCAAGTTGGGAATGCACCTTTATATTCTTCAATTAAGAAGGCAACGAAACGCTCCATTGTTGATACAACGCCACGGTGAATAACGACTGGACGATGTGGTTTGCCATCCTCCCCAACGTAGCTTAGGTCGAAACGTTCTGGTAATAAGAAGTCTAGCTGAACTGTTGATAAAGTTTCTTCTTTACCAATCGCTGTTTTTACTTGCACATCCAGTTTAGGACCATAGAATGCTGCTTCACCCTCAGCCTCGAAGTAATCTAAGCCAAGCTCATCCATTGCTTCTTTTAACATACTTTGTGCTTTTTCCCACATAGCATCATCATTAAAGTATTTTTCAGTATCAGCAGGGTCGCGATATGATAAACGGAATGAATAATCATTTAAATCGAAATCTTTATACACCTCTAAGATTAACTGCACGACTTTTTGGAATTCTGCTTTAATTTGGTCTGGACGAACAAAGATATGTGCATCATTTAAAGTCATCCCACGTACGCGCTGCAGGCCAGAAACTGCTCCCGACATTTCATAGCGGTGCATTGTTCCAAGCTCAGCAATACGTAATGGTAAGCTACGATAAGAATGCATGCTATTTTTGTAAACCATCATATGGTGAGGACAGTTCATTGGACGCATAATTAATGTCTCATTGTCCATTTCCATTGGTGGGAAAATAGAATCTTGGTAATGATCCCAGTGACCTGAAGTTTGATAAAGCTCTTTTGAACCTAATACAGGTGTATAAACATGCTTATATCCAAGAGATAATTCTTTATCGACAATATAACGCTCAATAACACGACGAATTGTTGCACCATTTGGTAACCAAAGTGGTAAACCTTGGCCGACCTTTTGAGAAGTTGTAAATAGCTCTAATTCCTTCCCGATTTTACGGTGATCACGTTCTTTTGCTTCTTCTAGCATTTGTAGGTGATGTTTTAATTCTTCTTTTTTGAAGAACGCTGTACCATAAATACGTTGTAGCATTTTGTTATCAGAGTTCCCTCTCCAATAGGCACCTGCTAATGATAGCAGCTTGAATTCGCGAAGTTTACCAGTAGATGGTACGTGAATACCACGGCAAAGATCGAAAAATTCCCCTTGATAATAAATGGACACTTGCTCATCTGCAGGGATTGCCTCTAGTAATTCTAATTTATATTCATCGCCAATTTCTTCATACATTGCTTGTGCTTCCGCACGACTTACATTTTTACGTTCTACCTCTAGATTTTCAGCAATAATTTTTTTCATTTCCTTTTCAATTGCTGGTAAATCCTCGGCAGTGATGGGTGTAGGAGAATCAATATCGTAGTAGAATCCACCATCAATGACAGGACCAATACCAAGCTTTACATCTGGGAATAAACGTTTAATTGCCTGTGCTGTTAAATGAGCTGTTGAGTGACGTAAAATCTCAAGTGCTTCTTCATCATCTTGTGTAATAATGGCAATTGTAGCATCTTCTTCGATTGGTGTTTTTAAATCTACCAATACACCATTAATTTTACCTGCATAAGCTTTTTTTCGTAAGCCAGGGCTAATTGATAAGGCTACGTCATCTGTTGATGTACCTTTTACAAATTCCTTTACAGCGCCATCTGGGAAAGTTAATTTAATCATTTCTGACATATTCTTTGCACTCCTTTGTTAAGTTGAATACATAATGATTGATTGTAGACTAATAAAGTGATTCAGCTGCCTATATGAGCGCTCTCCACAATTGGTCTAAGCGAAGTCTCCACATCTAAAATAATAAAAAAAGCCCCGTCCCTCACAAAAGGGACGAAGCGTATGCTCGTGGTTCCACCCTTCTTCCTTCCGACTTATCAAGTCAGACGAAGCTCAAGGCTAGCTAACGGGCTAGGGACCGGCGAAAGATTATCCCTTTCGCTGCTCAGCAGGTAGTAAATGATGCGTTCAAACTAGGAAGCTTTCAGCCGTTGACTTCCCTCTCTAGAAGCTGATACACAAAATTCATGTCCTCATCAATGCATATTGATATTTAGTATATGAGTCAGTATACGCTCGATTGTCGAAAAATGCAACTACCAATGTTACATCCTACGGTTATTGCCACGCATTTCAATTGGCTCTGTCAAGGCTTTAATACGCTCCATTATACGGCCTGCCTTAACAACCTCAATATCACCTTTTTGTGATTGAGCTAAATGGTGCTCTAATTCTCCATAATTAAAATTTGATGTAATAAACGTTGGCAATTGTTCCGCCATACGATAATGGAAAATAGTCCCTAAAATTTCATCCCGTGTCCAGGCGGTCATTGTTTCTGCACCTAAATCATCGAGCATTAAAACAGGTGCCTTTTTAATATAATCTATTTTTTCATTCAATGTATTATCGCCAATAGCATTTTTCATTTCCCGTAAAAATTCTGGCACGAAGACAACCACTGAACGTATTTTAATAGACGCTAGCTCATTGGCGATTGCACCAAGCACAAAAGACTTCCCCACGCCGAATTTACCGTATAAGTAAAAACCCTTTGATGGTAAATGACCTGATTCTTTTGTCGCTTTTACAAATTGTGCTGCTTTTTGGGCAATCATCACCCGAGACTCATCATCGATACTTAAATCTTGAATAGTTGCTTGAAGCACATCTTTTGGCATATGCATACTTGCAATCATATTCGCGACATCCCGACGCTCTTCTTCCCTGATCTTTTGCTCACAGCGTACATAATCAATTTCAACTGTATTCCGAACTACCCTTAGAGTAGGGAGGAAGCCTTTTAAATAGTTTGTACAATGTTCTGTGTTATCACAACCACAACATTCCGTAGATTGACTAATAAATTCATGCAGCTTAGGTAAATTTCGTTCGATATTATCATAGCTTAATTCATCTGCATGACGTGCAAGAAATTCCTGTACTCGGGGATTATCTAAAATTTCACGTCGCATAGCTTCATAGCGTTCTTGAAACGAGGGTACATTAATAGCTCGTTTTAATGGTCCATTTATTGGTTCGATTGTTGTTCACCTTCTTTACTATTCACTTTTCCCTAGCATTTCTAATATTTTTTGACGTTCTTTTTCAAAATCTATCGTGCTAGAAGTACTTTCCTCTTGTTTCTCATCACGTTTATAAAACCACTCAGGGACTTTTTCTTCTCGTTGATGTCCTGAACGTCCCTTAACACGCTGACTCGTTTTAGTGGTCGTTTGAGGTTTATTTTTCCAAGTTGTATATTTATCATGCTCTTGGCGTGCAAGTTCCATTGCTTCTTTAGCGGTTTGAATATTTTTACGAACCCAATGATCCGCAATCGTTTCCACATATTTTTTAGGTAACTTCATATCCGTTGTTAACATAACATACTCTAGCAAAGCATTGACTACCCCAACCGGCATGCCATGCTGTACAATCAAGCTTTCCGCAAGTTGTACAGAGGTTTGCAAAGGTTCTTTTCCATTATTAATGTCACGTAACACTTGAATAGGAGCTGTAGTCTCTAAATAGTGTTGTAGCTCCTGATCCTTCGTTTTTTGTCCCGTTTCTTCTAATGGCAACTGTTCGCTAACTCTCGCTATTTTTGGCGGCTCTTTTGACACAGTTAACTTATAGAAATCAGCAGCTGCCTTGCGTAAGCGCTCTTGAGAAATTCCTAAATCATCGTCTAAAGCAAGAATCACCACTTTTTGCATATCGAGCGCTGTTAAATGATATAAAAATGCTAGCTTTGCGATAGCCTCACGAACTTCTAATGTCAGTAAACTAGACGGTACCAATTGCTCGGATAACCCTGCTTGTAACAAATCGAAGTCAAATTGCTCCAAATAAAAAGGATACACCCTTTGTTGTTTATCCTTACGATTCGTATCCACTTGTAAATCTGATGGAATATTGGAATGAACGGGCTTATAGACATCTATAAAGGCACGAGATACATCCTTTAACTCCGCGTCCCTTACAGGGGATATAAAACGTTGACGCAAATTACGATATGCCTGCTCTCCAATTTTGCTAAATAAAAACATCGACAACAACGGGTCTTTCATAAAGCTTTCTGCATCTAATGGACGCTGTAGCTCATATAAAAAACTCCGCTCACCAGCATTTTCTTTTTTCCATGTACGTAGTAAACCAATCGCTTCAAGGGCTATTCGTGCCTCAAACACTTTACCAATGGGCAGACCAAGCACATTCATTAAATAATAATGTGTCATTTGCTGCTTTGGTATCTGCTCTGCTTCAGCCCATAAAGTTAAGTATAGGCTGATGGGGTCTGAGCCCGTTAACGGTTGATAGAATAATGTTACTAATTGACGCTCTTGAGTAGAAAATGCATGAGGTAGACGAATGTCAAAAGGATCGCCAGGCTGCAATTCCTTATATAAATGAATCAACGTCATTCATCCTCTCTATTTTCTATGATTTCTGCTCCGTTTGACGTTGAATAATATCTTTAATCTCCTCGATAAAGACATTGATATCTTTAAACTGTCGGTAGACCGATGCAAAACGGACATACGCCACCTCATCAATTTTGGCTAAGCGATCCATGACCAATTCACCGACATCTTCTGAGCGTACCTCCGAATTTCCAATACGACGAAGATCTTTTTCAATTGATAGGACAAGTTGCTCCAGTATATCAAGCGCAACTGGGCGTTTCTCACAGGCACGAATAAGGCCACGAAGTACCTTTTCACGGCTAAATTCCTCTCGTGAACCTTCCTTTTTCACTACAACTAATGGGGTCTCTTCAATTTTTTCAAACGTTGTAAAACGGAAGCCACATGACTCACATTCACGACGTCTACGAATTTCTTTGTTATCATCTACTGGCCTCGAATCCACAACACGCGTTCCGTTAAATTGGCAAGATGGACATCTCATATAATTACTCTCCTGGTTTACAACAATTTAATATTTCTATTATAACAAATTTCCTACATATAAGAAAAGTGCATTCCCGTAGTGAGCTCATGATAAACCTAAAGCACTTAAAGTACAAGGAAAGTTTTTTTAAAAAAGCACATTGAAACCCGTTAGATTTCAATGTGCTCAAGATAAAAATATTATTATGCGTTAACTGTTTCTAATGCATTAGCTACTTTTTTCACTAGGTCCACAACACGCGCAGAGTAACCCCATTCATTGTCATACCAAGCAAGTACTTTCACTTTACGGTTACCTAATACCATTGTGGAAAGCCCATCAACTGTTGATGAGTAAGTCGTTGTGTTGTAATCAGAAGATACTAGTGGTTCAACTGAGAAATTTAAAATACCTTTCATTGGACCTTCTGTTGCAGCTTTTACAAAAGCTGCATTAACAGCATCAACTGTTACATCTGTATTTAAATCTACTACAAGGTCCACTAAAGAAACATTTGGTGTTGGAACGCGAAGTGCCATACCATGAATTTTACCTTCTAATTCAGGTAGAACTAATTTTAATGCTTTGGCAGCACCTGTAGATGTAGGAATAATTGATTGTGCGCACCCACGTGCACGACGTAAATCTTTATGTGGATTATCTAAGTTCTTTTGATCGTTTGTATAAGCATGAACAGTTGTCATCAAACCATTTTCAATACCAAATGTATCATTTAATACTTTTGCTACTGGTGCTAAGCAGTTTGTTGTACAAGAAGCGTTTGAAATTACATCATGTTTAGCAATATCAAGTTTGTCATCATTAACACCTAAAACAATTGTTACATCTTCGTTTTTACCAGGTGCTGTTAAGATAACTTTTTTCGCGCCAGCCTCTAAGTGCATTGCTGCTTTGTCACGTTCATTAAATTTACCTGTAGCTTCTATAACGATATCAACACCCATTGTAGCCCAAGGTAATTTTAATGGGTCGCGTTCGCTAATAATTTGAACTCGTTTGCCATTTACAACTAAAGCATCGCCTGCTGGTTCTACTGTACCTTCAAATGTTCCGTGATTTGTGTCATACTTAATCAAATGTGCTAACGTTTCTGCTGGATAGCTAGCGTTAATAGCAACAATATTTAAATTTTCTTGTACGATCGCTTGGCGGAAAACCATACGTCCGATACGTCCGAAACCATTAATAGCAATTGATACTGTCATTTAAAAATCCTCCTGTGAGTACATACTCAGATTAATTATATACTTTATGGTGATTAGTATAACACAATTTTAAAAAAGATGAACATTATATACTCATATTATTAAAGTTCTTATTTTCTGAAAAATTATCTCTTATTATGGCATTCACCCATAAAAAAATGTGTAGCAAGATGTACTTGCTACACATTTTTAGTCTGAAGCCATTTAAATTACACCCCAGAAAGCTAGAATTTTCTTTAATTGTTCCTCTGTATTTTCCAGATTCTCATTATTATAAATGACTGCATGAGCTCCCTTTTCTTTCACAGACATAGGCAACTGTGAATGCATGCGCGCCAAGGCATCCTCTTTTGTTAAATGATTGCGTTCCATTAAACGTCGAAGCTGAACCTCTTCACTTACCGACACTACAATGATACGCTCTACAAAATGCTGAAGCTTACTTTCAAATAACAGGGGAATATCCATGACAACATGTTCATGACCGCCCTCTAAATAGGCATCCCGTTGACGTAGCATTTCCTTTCTAATGGCCGGATGCATAATATCATTTAAAATTTTTCGTTTGGCTGGCTCATGAAAAATAATATTTCCAAGCATTGTCCGATTCAAATTGCCATCCTCTAGTAAAATATCTTGGCCGAAGTTTTCTGCAATAAATGCCAATGTCTCCGTTCCTGGTTCGACAACATCTCGCGCTACAATGTCTGCATCCACAATCGGTAATCCTAGTTCGAGCATCATTTTTGCTACTGTACTTTTTCCGCTTGCAATACTTCCTGTAAGTCCGATAATCATTGTTAAATCCCCTTTAATGTTGACAATTTGGGCAAAAAGACGACGTCCGCCCACCAATCGTCATTTGACTTGTTGCTGTTTCACAGGCGGGGCATATTTTTTTCCCATACATTTTCAAACGATTCTGCATGCTCCCAGCTTCCCCATTAATATTTCGATAATCAGAGATAGTTGAACCACCTGCTTCTATACTTTGACGTAAAACAGCAACGATCTCCTCAAATAATGCTCGTTTGCGCTTCTCACTTATGCGGTTCATTTTTCGTGCAGGATGAATTTTCTGAGCGAATAGCGCCTCCGTTGCATAAATATTGCCACAACCCGAAATGACTTGACCATCCATAATCACTTCTTTTACGGCCTTATTCGCATATTTCGGTAATGTAGATTTTGTTATAAAAAATTCACACGCTAATTCATCAAAGGGCTCTGGTGCCATTTTTGTTAATGGTATATGATCTTCAATTTTTGCCAAAAATCGTAGTTCACCAAAACGTCGTATATCTGAATAAATTAAGTAACCACCATCAGCCATCTTAAATGTTGCATGTATATGCTTTTGGAATTTGGCTTCATTGATGTCTTCTGGTGAATTTACAACAAACCATGCACCTGTCATTCCTAAGTGACTAACAAGAACATAAGGAACCTCATCTTTCAATAAATGAAAGAAAATATATTTCGCACGTCGTTCAATTTTTGTAATCGTCATTTCAGACAATGTTAATTCAAATGCATCAGGCTCCGCTTGTTTAACAATACATTGTTTCCCCTCACTAAAAGAAAAGTGTACCCTTTCAGATAGCTGAACATGTTGAATTGTACGTCCTTCAACCTTTGGCTTCAATGCCTGGACGACACCTTCTACCTCTGGTAACTCAGGCATTTGAACCCCTCCTTATTTTGCTTCATACCATGTCGAACCATGGTTAAAATCTACTTTTAGCGGTACGGAAAGCTCAATCGCATTTTCCATTACCTCTGGTACAATTTTTTCTAACATCGCAATCTCTTCCTTAGGTGCTTCAAAGATTAATTCATCATGCACTTGTAAGAGTAGCTTTGCCTGCATATTTTCCTTTTTTAGTCGAGCATCCATATCAATCATTGCTTTTTTAATAATATCCGCAGCACTTCCCTGAATCGGGGTATTCATAGCCGTACGCTCAGCAAAACTTCTTAAATTAAAGTTCGAGCTTGTGATATCTGGTAAATACCGACGTCTATTTAAAATCGTTGTGACATAGCCATTGAACTTCGCATTTTGCACAATATCATCCATATACTGTTTGACGCCTGGGAAACTAGCGAAATATTTCTCAATAAAAGTTGCCGCTTCCTTACGGGTAATATCTAGATTTTGTGATAGACCATAATCACTGATCCCATAAACAATCCCAAAGTTCACAGCCTTTGCTGCACGACGCATATTACTATCAACTTCTTCTTCGGATACATGGAATACATCCATCGCTGTTCGTGTATGAACATCCATCCCTTCACGGAAGGCCTCTACAAGGTTTTTATCTTCCGACATATGAGCGAGTACACGTAATTCGATTTGCGAATAATCCGCAGAAAACAGGATCCAATCCTCTTTTGAAGGGACAAATGCTTGACGGATTTTACGTCCCTCCTCTAAACGGATAGGGATGTTTTGTAAATTTGGATCTGTCGAGCTTAGTCGTCCTGTAGCGGTTAGAGCTTGTTGGAAACGAGTATGCACCTTGCTATCCTTTTCATGTATTTCCTTTAGCAACCCTTCAATATAAGTAGATTGTAATTTACCAAGCTGACGATATAACAGAATATATTCAATAATTGCATGCTCTGATTTTAATTTTTCTAATACATCAGCAGCCGTCGAATAGCCCGTCTTCGTTTTTTTAATAACAGGTAAGCCCAATTTATCGAATAAAATAACACCTAATTGTTTTGGTGAATTAATATTGAAGGTTTCTCCTGCCTCCGCATAAATTTCTTGTTCAAGTACGACAAGCTTATCGTTAAGCTCTTGTCCCATTTTTTCTAGCGTGGCACGGTTAACAGTAATGCCTTCACTTTCCATCTCACCTAAAATGGCTGCCAGAGGCAATTCCAACTCTTTATAAAGGTCAAATTGTTCATTTTCTTTTAATAATGCCTCTAGCTTCGGCTGTAATGACCATACAGCATAGGCTTTTCGGCTAACATGCTGAGCAAGCTTATCTATTTCAGGTACAGCACGTTTAGCTCCCTTTCCATAGACCGTTTCATCTGCTTGTACATCATAATACCCAAGCTCTCTTGCAAGAGTGGCAACATCATCTCCACTAAGTCCGGGATTATTAATATACGAAGCAAGCACTAAATCAAAATCAACGCCAGCTAATTGAATACCTGCTCGTTTTAATGCCGCTTTAGACGCTTTGGAATCAGACATATATTTTATTTTTGATGAATCCTCTAACCAGCGACGTAGTATATCTGATTTTGCCGCAATCTCAAAAGGAATGTATTGAGTCTTTGTTCCATCAGATAATGCCATCCCTAGTAGCGCACAAGTGTGGTAATGTTCATTCTCTAGCTCCACATGCACAGCCATCACATCTTGTAAGTCTTCTTGGCGTACTTCTTGAACTTGTTCAAAATCAAAAGGTGTTTGCTCTTGCTCTTGCACAGTAAAATCACTTTTCTCGAGCAGTGATTTAAAGCCCAGCTCACGCCATACATTCATTAATTCTTCTTCATTTGGTCCGTTGTAAGCGAGATCAGTTAGTGAAATGGTAATTGGTGCATCTGTATAAATCGTTGCCAGTTTCTTACTCATAATAGCCTGCTCTTCATTGGCTACCAGCTTTTCTTTCATTTTAGAAGCTTTCAATGTATCCATCGCCTCATAAAGTGCCTCAACGGAGCCATGCTCTTTTAATAGTTTGACGGCAGTCTTTTCACCAACACCTGGCACACCAGGAATATTATCTGAAGAATCACCCATTAAGCCTTTCATATCAATAATCTGTAGCGGCGTTAAACCGTACTTTTCTGCAATAAAGGCCGGAGTATTTCTCTCAATTTCTGTAATCCCCTTTTTCGTTATATAAACTGTTACTTGCTCCGTCGCAAGCTGTGTTAAATCACGGTCACCAGAAACGATAATCACATCCATATCCTGTGATGAAGCTTCTTTCGCCAGCGTCCCGATAATATCATCCGCTTCATATAAATCTTGCTCGTATTGTTTTATTCCATAAGCATCAATTAGCTTTCGTATATAAGGGAATTGCTCCGATAATTCTGGTGGAGTCTTTTGTCGTCCACCTTTATATTCTGTAAAAGTTTCATGACGGAAAGTTGTTTTTCCTGCATCAAAAGCCACTAAAATTTTCGTTGGTTGTTCTTCCTCTAATATTCTTTGTAGCATTGTTGTAAAGCCGTATACAGCATTTGTATGAATACCACTATCATTCGTCAACAATGGCAACGCAAAAAACGCGCGATATGCTAAACTATTACCGTCCAATAATAGTAATTTTTCTTTTGTCATAATATGATCCTCCTGCGTTGTCTTCTACTTCCTTCTACTTTATCATAACAATACATTTCAAGTAAAAAAAAGCAGACGGTCATCCCCTTGGATATTCGCTACTTTCGAGTCGCTATCCGTCATTCTCTTGGTTTTACCCGTCACTTTTAAAATCCTATCCATTACTTCTGTATTTCAATCTATAGCGACAAGCCAATCCGTGAAATTTTACTGATCATACAAAATAGAATGCGTTCAGTTATCGACCTTCTCTGAACAGTAAAGAAAGTTAATTATTTCCATATTAACAGGGTAGATGATTCTACGTATTCAATGCAAAAAACGTAAAAAACTTTCATTCGTGGAGAAAACTCCTGTGAATGAAAGTTCTATAATGGATTTATTGATTAGCTGTTCGATAAAAAATTTCTTCATATATAATCGTTAAGATAAATGCATTCATAAAGGCAAATACTAAAAATAATGGCATTCCACCCAGCTGTGGCTGTGTTAACTCTTTACTAAATACCATCACAGCACTAATTTGTGCTAAAAAGAAAATAAAGCCAATACCGACTTGCCATATAGGACGCTTGACCTTCCGTTTTTCATACCAAAACAACTTTTTAAACAGATTTCTTACATCATTCGCAATAATAATACTCACTAAAAAGATACTGACAAAAAATACAGGTATATGATAAACACTCTTTGTCATCCATGCAAAATCAGATAGGCGGAAAAAAAGAGTCAATAACGACGCTATACTACAAGCAATTCCTACATTTTGGAGCCATGTGCTAATTCTTAATTTCACAACTATTACCCCCAACAGTTCTTTTTTAAACATTATTATTCTATCAAATTATAGGCGGTTGGGGAATAGAAATTTGTAAGTTTCTATTATTTTCACAATATAACAATCCAATTGTATGGATACTTATAATTTTCATATTTAAAAAAAGTCGCCCTCCTAATAGGAGAGACGACTTTACTATCTATTATTTTAAATAACCAGATAAAATTTTCGCATAAGGTGATGACGCTGGCAAAATAATGACCGTATCCTCTCCAACCGTTTTCTTATAGGATTCTAGCGTGCGGTATAGGGAGTAAAATTCAGGATCTTGAGAAAATGATTTATTGTATATTTTTGCAGCTTCTGCTTCTCCCTCAGCTTGAATAATGGATGCCTCCTTATTCGCTGTAGCTAACATTGCCTGCACCTGTTGATCAGTTTGCGCTTCGATACGTCGTTTATCTGCATCCCCCTCAGAAAGATATAATTGAGCAGTTGATTCACGCTCTGAAATCATACGGGTAAATACAGATTGTTCATTTTCAGCGGGTAAGTCTGTACGACGAATACGTACATCCACTACTTCTACGCCATATTTGTCGTTTTGTAACAATTCATTAACTCGCTCTGTTACACGATCGTTGATGCTTCCTCGTGAGGAATTTTCATCATTAATAATTTCATCGTATCGTAGTTGCCCTAGCTCTGTTCTAATTACTGAGTAAATAAACTCCTCCATTCGAGTCTCTGCCTTACTAAGTGTACCTGCATTCGATATTAAAGCTTTTGGATCCGTAATACGCCAAACAGCATAGTTATCGATGATAATTCGTTTCTTATCCTTTGTATTAATTTCTTCTTCTGAAATATTATAGGTCATCTGATTTTTTGGTAATCGTGTAACACTTTGAATAAAAGGAATTTTCATTTTTAAGCCTGGATCTCGTTCAAATTTTACTACCTCTCCAAACTGGCGAACAACGGCATACTCAGATTCCTTTACAATATAAACATTAGCAAAGATAGTAAGGGCTGCCGCAAAGACAATTGTTAATGTAATGGCAAGAGACAGATATTTTTTAGGATTGAGCGTGCCTTTTTTCTCCATTTTCACGACATTGTCTCCCGAGTTACCGTCTGTTGGAGCCTTTTTTTTACTTTTTCCTGATAAAAAATTGAGGAATTTGTCAAGGTCCTTATTTTTTTGGTCCATTAATTCCCACTCCCTTCTTTTTTATCTGTTTGTGGCTGCTGAGGCTGTAATGGCTGTAGCGGTAAGTACTTCATTGTACTACCATCATCATTCATAATATATATTTGCGCCTTCGGTAAAACATTTTCAAGTGTCTCTAAAATTAATCGTTCTCGTGTAATTTGTTGATTCCCCTTATATTGCTCATACATCTTATTAAAGACAGCTACATCACCTTGAGCTTGCTCAATACGGGCTGTTTTTGCACCTTGTGCCTTGGAAATAATAGCATCTTTTTCACCCTCAGCTTCACTTTTACGCTGATTCATATACTTTTGTGCCTCATTCGTTTTTGTATTCTTTGTTTCACGTGCATCTGTTACTGCTGTAAAGGCAGCTCGCACTTCCTTGTTCGGTAATTCAACATCTTGCAACTTCACACCTAATACGCCAATACCAATATCATATTTTTCGATTAAGGACACTAGTAAATCGCGTGTTTTTGCTTCAATTTCAGCCTTCCCATCTGTTAATGCTGCATCAATTGTAGAGCTACCAATAATTGAACGAATGGCGCTTGATGTGGCGCTATGTAAAATTTCTTCGGGGCTTTGCGCGTTAAATAAAAATTTACGAGGATCAGTAATTTTCCATTGTACAACAAGGTCAGTTAATACAATATATTCATCGCCTGTAATCATCTTTGTCTCAGCATCATAGGCCTCTAGCTCTCCTGCCTTATTTTGCTTATAGCCAAACTGTAAACTGAACGTTTCTTTCGATAAAATTTCAACTGATTGAACTGGCCAAGGTAATTTAAAATGTAGTCCTGGGTTTGTAACCATTTCATCGGCACGACCAAATGTAATGACAACCGCTTGTTCTGATTCATCTACAGTGTACCAAGATGTAAATACGGTAATAAGTGCAATAACTCCAAAAATCCCAAGTCCAACCATCATTAGTGTCCTTTTCACACTCATGTCTATTCCTCCCTTTTATTATTTACTTATGTTTACGGGAAAGTCTTATAAAAAGTTTCAAAATATAGTGAATTTAGCATAAAAAAATCCTGCTACCTTTTATGGTAACAGGATATTAATAACTAGATGTTCAAAGACTGGGAAAATGGTTGTGGTTAATACAATGCTAATTAAAGCAGCCACAATCATTGCTAAACTGGCAAATGTTCCTTCTAGTTCACCAAATTCAAAAGCTCTTGATGTACCTGCCCCATGTGCGCCCATTCCTAACATTAAGCCTCTAGACGATGGGTTGTGGAATCGACATATTTTAATAACGATAGGTGCTAATAGGCTTCCTAAAATGCCTGTCGTCATAACAAAGACAGCTGTTAGAGTAGGGGAGCCCCCAATCATATTTGAAATGTCCATTGCAATAGGTGTTGTCACTGAACGTGGCACTAAACTATGCACAAGCTCATTGTTTAACCCTACTACTATGGCCATAATAAAAGATGAAATAATAGCAACTGTTGAACCAACCGCAATACTTATAAATATTTCGAAGGCATGTTTTTTTAATAAATTGATGTTTTTATAGATAGGAACCGCAAAAGCAACTGTTGCTGGTCCTAGTAAATTTGTTAAAACACTGGCTCCTGCATTATAAGATTTATATGGTATACCTGTTAGTAATAATAAGATAATAATGACAATTGGCGTCACCAGCATCGGTGTCAGCCATTCTTTTTTATATTTCTTATAAATCATTTTACAAATATAAAAAATAATAATTGTTCCAAGTAAGCTAATACCGGCTATCCCAAAACTCATACCGTATCACCCTTCTTTCGATGTTCTAGCCATTGTGCCGTATAGCCCGTTACAAACATCACAATAATCGCGCTTCCAACAATGACCAATACAACCTTCATGCCTTGGACACCGAATAATGCATCATAATCGATGACACCAATAGCAGATGGGATGAAGAAGAGTAAAAGTTCACTTAGTAATAATGCTGCCCCTAGCTCAATCCATTCAAGCTTGATAATATGAAACTGTAAAAGTAAAAATAATAGAACGAGTCCTATTATGCTCCCTGGAATCGGCAAGTGAAGTAGGCGTGCAATACTATTTCCAATCAATAAAAGGAAATAAAGAAAGCCAATTTGCACGATACTTTTGACGATTTTCATGGTCATCCTTCTCTCATTTTTTTCTCTGCTTCAACAGTCAGAAAACACGATTCAAATGAAAAGAAGTTATGCTTTCACTGACTGTACAAGCTGTAATTTGACAAACAATCTACAATGGATTGATGTTAAACTTTTATGCTACTATACTTTACACCTATTTACCCTCTCTGTAAAACAGAAAAAAGAATCTAGTGCCTAATCATTAGACAATAGATTCTCCTGTAGTGAAAAATAAAGCAGTTATTAAAAAATCCCCCAACACAAAGATGGTGAGTGATTTTTTAGGTTATAGTCTTAACAATCATATAAGGGGGTTTCTACTGACAAGTATAGTCCCCAAATATGAATGTAACATTTTGTTCATGTAAAGGATTTGTTAATTTTTCGGAATCATCACAATCATTGTTGTCCCTACTCCAACTTCACTTTCTACTTGAATACGTCCATGATGGGCCTCAACAAGATGCTTTACAATCGCTAAGCCTAGACCTGTGCCGCCTGAATTTCTGCTTCTCGCGCGATCAACACGATAAAAGCGCTCAAACACGCGGGCAATTTCATGCTTTTCAATGCCGATTCCTTGATCTTCAATTTCAATAATGCCATATGTTTCATTTTCCTTTAAACGAATAGACACTGTTGTATTTTCTGGGGAATAGGTGATCGCATTGGTAATTAAATTCGTCACTATTTGAATAATACGATTGGCATCTCCCATTACTTGTACGTCACCGTCAATATCCACTTGAAAGCTCATATTTTTTTCATCTAAGCGTGGCGCTGTTAGCTCTGCTCCACGAATCAGCACATCCTGCAAGCCCATTGGCATAATGTTAACCGTGAAGCCATGCTGCTCAATCTTAGAAAGCTCTAATAAATCCTGAATGAGCATTTGAAGACGATTACTTTCTTTATAAATAATTTCTAAGAAAGATATTAACATTTTTTCGTCTTTATAGGCTCCATCCAATAAAGTTTCGGAAAAACCTTTAATAGAGGTAATCGGCGTTCGCAATTCATGAGATACATTGGCAACAAAGTCTTTGCGAATTTGCTCTAAACGGACAAGCTCCGTTATATCATGCATAACGATAACAACGCCTAGCCATCGTCCATGGTCCCCTATTACAGGTGCTCCATATACTTCTTTATTATATAGCTCCTGCTTTATCTCCATTTTAATCTGCTGTCGATAAGGCATCTCTGTAAGAAATACGTGATCGATAAACTGCTCTAATGATTTGGGTAAACCAATTGTCCGGAAGACCTTTCCCTGAACTTCATCAATCTGCATACCAAATCGCTCTAAAAAAACGCGATTTACGATTGAAATATTGCCTTCACGCCCAATCATCATGAGAGAGCTGCCCATATTTTCGATTAACGTTTTCAGCCTCTCTTCTTCTACTTCACGGACAGTCGTAATATCCTGTAAATTACGAGCTAAAATATTAATCGAATGACTTAATGGTATCATGCGTTCATATTCATTTTCCTGTGCACGTGCACGATAGTTCCCCTTTGCAAGTTCAAGAGCCGTTTCCGTAACATTATCGATTGGTGCTGTAAAATTTCGAATCATATAGCGACTGACAATTCCGATTAAAATCAGTGTGATAGTGAAGAGAATCGCCAATATGATATAGAGCCTCGCCCGCACAAAGGTCAAAGAATCCTCTTGATCCAAGCTCAGTGATGCAATTAATGCTTCTTGATCTTCCTGTGAAAGTTGAATCTTGCGTTCATCTATTATTTGAGTCATTAATGCTTGTTTATGAGTATTTGCTTCCTCATTGTGTTGCTTAATATAAACAGGAAAAAGCTGACCTATAACAATCATTAGGACAGCTAGTATCGTTCCAAGTAAAAACATGAATGTCAAAAATAAGCGGTTGCTCATTGATTTCATGACGTTTTCGGCTCCTCAAATTTATAGCCCAGCCCTCTAATTGTTTTAATAAACATTGGCTTACGACTATTTTCCTCTATTTTATCGCGAAGGTGGCTAATATGAACATCCACAATTCGAGTATCGCCAGCAAAATCGTATTTCCATACAGCGCTTAATAGCTGATCACGTGTTAATACACGATTTTTATTTTCTAGTAAGTAAATGAGTAATTCAAATTCCTTTGGTGTAAACTCCAATGCTTCATCTTGTAAAAAGACTTCAAAGCGCTCTGGAAATACACGCAATTGCCCAAACTCAAACATTTTCTCTTGAGGCTCATCTTTCTCATCTGATACAACATTTTGTGTAAAACGTCTTAAAACAGCCTTAACTCGTGCTAATACTTCCCGCGGACTAAAGGGTTTAGTCATATAATCATCTGCACCTAATTCTAGACCAAGTACTTTATCAAATTCATCATCTTTTGCTGTTAACATAATAATGGGCGTATTCATACGCTGCTGACGTATTTGTTTGCATACTTCCATACCATCTAGTTTTGGTAGCATCAAATCTAACAGGATTAAATTAGGCTGTATGTCAATTGCTTTTTCCAGACCTTCTTGTCCATCCGCAGCTGTTTCCACTAAATAGCCAGCCTGTTCTAAATTATATTTCAATAATGTTGCGATTGAAAATTCATCTTCAATAACTAATATCGTTTTTGTCATAATATAATGCCTCCGTTAGTGATTTGAAACCCCCATTTCAAATCTCAAGACGTCTATAATGCAAGTGGTGGTGTCACCAACAACATACCTTCAATCACAAGCTGCTTTTGCTCATTATAAGAGTGAACAGACACAGTAATCGTATTTTCGTATTTATTAACTGCTGTTACCTCTAAAAGCGTATCAAACAATTCATAATGATAGAGAGGACCTAAATATTTTAAATGTTGCTCAATAATTCGTGCACCTGGTCCAGGAATATACTTTGACACAGCTGATGTAATAATACCATTTAACATGATGGTCGGGACAATCGGTTTTTCAAAAGGTGTCATCGCCGCATAATCATGTTGAATGTATAGTGGATTACTATCATTCGTGAGCCCCAAATACAACAACAGATCCCTATCCTCAATCTTTTCAGTGATATGGATCTTTTCGCCAACTGTAATTTCATCAATTGTCAGACCAAGTTTACTATTTTTTTGAAGCAAAGATACGCCAACCCCTTTTCTATCATACTACATTCATAGTATCAATTTTATGCCAAAAGTACAACGAAAAGCCGAAGTACCCTAAGTCTCACAACACGTATACATAAAAAAACGAGCAGGAGTTACCTACTCGTTTTCTTAATCCAGCAAATACTCATGTACCACTGTTGAACTTCAGATACACAGACACTGCTATATATTTTTTCAATAGCTGAAATAAAGAGAGATCGATATGCTCCCCTAAAGTTTCTGACGGACAGCACCTTGAGTCGGACATTATTAACCTAAACTAGAATTTTCATCACGCTGCGTACTGCATCTGCCGATTGGTCTAAAGCTTCTTTTTCTTTGTCTGTTAACTCAAGCTCAAAGATTTTTTCAATACCATTTTCGCCAAGTAATGTAGGAACACCCAGATATAAATCGCTATAGCCATATTCACCTTCTAAATAAGCAATAGATGGAAGAATACGCTTCTGATCTTTTATAATAGCTTCTGCCATTTCAATCAATGCTGCAGCAGGTGCATAGTACGCTGAACCGTTACCAAGTAAGTTAACGATTTCAGCACCACCATTACGTGTGCGATCTACAATTGCTTCTAGACGTTCAGCAGAGATTAATGATTCTAATGGAATACCACCTGCAAACGAATAACGTGTTAAAGGCACCATCGTATCTCCATGACCACCTAATACAAAACCAGTAATGTCTTTCACTGACACATTCAACTCTTCTGCGACAAATGCACAGAAACGCGCCGTATCAAGAACACCGGATTGTCCGATCACACGATTTTTTGGGAAACCAGTTTCTTTATAGACTGTATAGGTCATGGCATCCACTGGATTGGTAAGTACGATAATTGTGGCATTTGGTGAATGTTTGGCAATCTCTTTGGACACCGTTTTCATGACGCCTTGGTTGATTTGTACAAGATCATCACGACTCATACCTGGTTTACGGGCTACTCCAGCTGTAATAATGACTACGTCAGAATCCGCTGTATCCGCATAATCGGAAGTACCTTTTACATACGCATCATACCCTTGTATAGGCGCTGCTTCCCACATATCTAAAGCTTTTCCCTTTGTAGGATTTTCTGCTTGAGGGATATCTACTAATACAACGTCACCAAGTTCTTTCTGAGCTGCTAAGAACGCTGCTGTAGCACCTGTAAATCCTCCACCGATTACTGATAATTTTTTACGTTTCAGAGACATTTGAATACGCTCCTTTAAAATGGGGTTATATATTTTAAAAGAGGGAGGAGAAATACATCTCACTCCCTCGATTAAACAAGTTCATCGTAAATATTTTATTTAACGAAAATTCACTTTTACCCTAATTATATCGGCATTTATAAGCACACTTTTACGTGAAAATTTCTATATCAGAATAGAAAATTATAAGTTTTTGATTAACTCATTAGCGAATTCTGAACATTTCACTTCTGTAGCGCCATCCATTAAACGAGCAAAGTCATAAGTTACAACTTTAGAAGAAATTGTTTGCTCAACAGATTTAGTGATCATGTCAGCAGCCTCTTGCCATCCTAAGTGTTCAAGCATTAATACACCTGAAAGTAATACTGAAGATGGGTTTACTTTATCTAAACCAGCATATTTTGGAGCTGTACCGTGAGTAGCTTCGAAGATCGCATGTCCAGTTACATAGTTAATGTTAGCTCCTGGAGCGATACCGATACCACCAACTTGTGCAGCAAGTGCATCAGAAATATAGTCACCATTTAAGTTCATTGTAGCTACTACATCGAACTCAGTTGGACGAGTTAAGATTTGTTGTAAGAAGATATCTGCGATAGAATCTTTTACTAAGATTTTACCTGCTGCTAAAGCATCAGATTGTGCTTTGTTTGCTGCTTCTTCACCTTGTTCAGCTTTGATTGCATCGTATTGATTCCAAGTGAAAGTTTGATCAGCAAATTCTTTTTCTGCTAATTCATAACCCCATTTTTTGAATCCACCTTCAGTGAATTTCATGATGTTACCTTTATGAACTAAAGTAACAGATGGGCGTTTATGTTTAATTGCATATTCAATAGCAGAACGTACTAAACGCTCAGTACCTTCTTTAGATACAGGTTTTACACCGATACCAGAAGTTTCTGGGAAGCGGATTTGATTTACACCAAATTCAGATTGTAGGAAGTTGATGATTTTTTGAGCTTGTTCTGAACCAGATTCGAATTCAATACCAGCGTAGATGTCTTCTGTGTTTTCGCGGAAGATAACCATATCAACGTCTTCTGGGCGTTTAACTGGAGAAGGCACTCCATCAAAGTGACGTACTGGGCGTAAGCATACATATAAGTCAAGTTGTTGACGTAATGCTACGTTAAGAGAGCGGATACCACCACCGATTGGTGTAGTAAGAGGACCTTTGATTGCAATTAAGTATTCATTAATTTTGTCTAAAGTTTCTTGTGGTAACCATTCACCAGTTTGGTTAAATGCTTTTTCACCAGCTAAAACTTCTAACCATTCAATTTTCTTTTCACCGTTATAAGCTTTTTCTACTGCTGCGTCGATTACGCGTGATGCTGCTGCCCAGATATCTGGACCAATTCCATCACCTTCGATGAAAGGAATTACTGGATTATTTGGTACATTAAGTACGCCATTTTCAACTACAATTTTGTTTGACATTCTGTTGCCTCCTAAATTCATAATCATAGGACTGTGTTAGTGATAACACAGTCCCAAACATTCTAGCATATTTTCCAAATTAGCGCTCGCTGATTGGAACATATTTTTGCATGCCTGGTCCAACATACTCAGCACGTGGACGGATTAGGCGGTTATTTGCATATTGCTCAAGGATGTGTGCCACCCAACCTGAAGTACGTGATACTGCGAAAATTGGTGTGAACAGGTCATGATCAATACCTAAAGAATCATACACTGACGCAGAGAAGAAATCTACGTTAGCTGGTAATTTCTTTTGTTCTACGATCATGTCATGGATTTTAACTGACATTTCATAAAGCTCTGGTTTACCAGTTAGTTCAGTTAATTTTTTAGACATTACGCGTAAATGTGGTGCACGAGGGTCGCCTTTGCGATATACACGGTGACCGAAGCCCATGATTTTTTCTTTGTTGTCTAATTTATTTTGAATGTAAGATTCAACATTTTCAAGTGAGCCAATTTCAGTTAACATTTTCATAACTTGCTCATTTGCTCCACCATGAAGTGGCCCTTTTAACGCGCCGATTGCCGCAGTTACCCCTGAATAAACATCTGATAATGTAGCTACACATACACGTGCAGTGAATGTAGATGCATTTAACTCATGGTCAGCATGCAATACTAATGCTTTGTCGAAAGCTTCAATTTCAATATCTGCTGGCTCTTCGCCTTTAAGCATGTATAAGAAGTTTGCCGCATATCCTAGTTCAGGTTTTGGTGAAACTGGTTCTAAACCTTTACGAACACGCGCAAATGCAGTCACTACTGTAGCAATTTTAGCTTGAAGACGAATTGCTTTACGGTAGTTTGCTTCTGGGTCCATAACATCCGCTTCTTCATCGAATACACCAAGTAAAGATACTGCAGTACGTAGTGCAGCCATTGGATGTACAGTTGAAAGTGGGTATGTTTTGAATTGGTCGACAATCGCTTGCGGAATTGACATATTGTCTGCCAATTGTTGTTTTAATTCAGCTAGCTCGTCCGCTTTTGGTAAACGAGTATGCCATAACAAGTAAATTACCTCTTCAAATGACGCATTTTGTGCTAAATCATCAATGTTGTAACCAACATATGTAAGTGTGTCATCGATAATTGAACTGATTTTAGATTCCGCTGCTACGATACCTTCTAAACCTTTAGTTGCTGACATAAATTATCGCTCCCTCATATTTATATTTTGTTGTAAATGCGTTTTTTTCTTGCATTTACGGATTTTGCTCATATGAACCATTAAGTAAATCGCTTACATTGCTATTATAATCATTTTTGACAGCTTTGTGAATGAAAATCCTCCAAATAAAGAAAAAGACGTCCGAACGACTATATATATGCCCTAAAGAGTTTTTTTTGTATTTTTTGACATTATGATTTGAGGTGATTTTGTTAAAATGAGGAATTTAAAGTATTTTTCATACGAAAGAACCACAAGTATTTTACTGTTTATCTTTTATTTAGTCATACTTTGGTTCGTGCTGCCAGTTTCACTCGCGATTTTTTTATCATTTTCGACGTATCCTATCATAAATTTTTTGCATAAATATTGTAGGATCGCCTATTGGATAGCAGCAATAATTGTGGAGGTATTGATTTTAACTTGTATTTTTTTGCTTGTTGTCATATCCATCAACAGTGTAATTGTCATCTTTCCGGAGATACGTAATACATTACAAAACTTCCCACTTTTCAGTGAATATGAATCGATGTTTATACAAGTTTTAAAGGAGAAATCACTTTCTATTTTTGATTCGATCATTATATATACAGCTGATCTTTTCCAATTATTAATGAAACATGTCATTGAGGTATTCATTTTCTTGGTAGCTTATTATTTCGCTTTACTTGAAACACGTAAATCACGCTATTGGTTTTTTCAATATGTGCCAAAGAAATATCGTCATGAGTGGCAATCACATTTTGCGAAAATCATGCAACTTTTTCATTATTTTATATTTGTGGAATTTCAATTATTTACAATTACCTTACTTATTCTTTGTGGAGGCTTTATGATCCTTCAGTTTGAACAAGCTATTATTAAAGCTTTTATTGTCGCATTTGCAGATGTACTGCCATTTTTCGGTATTGGTGTATTTCTTGTACCGATGAGTATTTATTTTTATTTCAATGGTAATACATTTTTATGTGTAGCCATTTTACTATTGTATTTATTTGTACAATTAACAAGGCAGCTAGCTGACTCCATGCTTTGGTCCAACACGCTTCAATTACGTACATTCCATACATTTTTCATCAGCGCCGCCTCTATTCTATTATTTGGCTTTTATGGAATATTACTTAGCCCAATCTTTTTATTTTTAGCAGTTAAGCTAAAAGAAAACTCTATCTTTGAACGATAATAAATTGACCTTTTTTCATTTTTTTACGCATCCAATAATAGACAACTGGTTGGAACATTTTTCGTGAAAAAGGCAGAAGCAGTAGTAAGCCAATAATATCTGTAATAAACCCTGGTAATGCTAAAAGTAGCCCACCACTAAAAGTTAATAATGTATCTACCAACGCAGATCCCGGAGCCTCTCCACGTGCTAATGTATTTTTTACACTTTGGACAGAATTCATACCTTTATTTTTCATTACATAAATCCCAAGTACACTAGTGACAATAATGAGTAATAATGTACTTAAAACACCAATGTTTTGTCCAATAACTATTAATAACGCCAATTCGGCTAATGCGTAGACAATGAAACCAAGAAAAATTTTTCGCATATTTTTCTCCTTTCTACTTGAAAAGGTATACCTTATATACGTTATTATAGCCCATTTAGTTTCATAAAAAAATGAATGCCTCTCATCAAATAATACCAAATCACTTTTGTTTATTAATGGAGATATAATAAGAAGCTTTCCATATAGCACTTAATATAGTTAATTTGTACAACCCTTATTAAAAAGCTCTAGTACAACAAATCACACTAGAGCTTTTTGTTTATTATTAAAGAACGCTAGCATGTCCTTTATAGATAACGCCTGTTTCAGCATCCATCGTAATTTCTTGACCATGGCGTAATAATGTTGTTGCTTCTTTTACACCAACAATTACAGGGATACCAAGACTTAGTCCAACTACTGCAGCATGACTCGTTAGTCCACCTTCTTCAGTAATTAGCCCTATACAATTTTCTATTGCTGGCATCATTTCACGGTCTGAACCCACTGTTACAAGAATACTTCCTTCTGTATCATAAGCAAGTGCTTCAGCTGCATTTTTAGCGATTACCGTTTTACCTACAACGGATGCCTTGCCAATTCCTTGACCACGAGCAAGTAAATCGCCAATAATGTGTACTTTCATTAGGTTTGTTGTTCCTGCTTCTCCAACAGGCACACCTGCTGTAATTACAACAGCATCACCATGTGTGACGAAACCATGCTTTAAGCTTTCATCCACAGCTAATTCTAATATCTCATCTGTTGTTGTAACACGTTGGCAAACAATTGGATGCACACCCCATACTAAAGTTAATGTTTGGGCTGTATTTGTTGAGCCTGTTACTGCAACAATTGGTACACCAGGTCGATATTTGGCAATCATTCTAGCTGTATTACCACTTTCTGTTGGTGCTAATACGGCTTTAACACCTAAATTAATGGATGTATACGCGACTGCTTGTGAAATAGCTTCTGTCATATTGGCTTCTTTTTCACGACTACGTGTAGAAACAATCGATTTATAATCTAACGAATTTTCAGTACGTTGAGCAATTTTATTCATGGTTTGTACTGACTCCACTGGATATAGACCTGCAGCAGTTTCTCCTGACAACATAATCGCATCTGTACCATCAATGATTGCATTCGCTACATCACTTGCTTCTGCACGTGTTGGACGTGGGTTACGTTGCATTGAATCCAACATTTGAGTGGCCGTAATAACGGGTTTCCCTACTTGATTACATTTTAAAATTAATTTCTTTTGTACAAGTGGTACTTCTTCTGCTGGAATTTCAACACCAAGATCTCCACGTGCTACCATTAATCCATCAGACACAAGGATAATCTCATCTATATTATCGACACCCTCTTGGTTTTCAATTTTAGGAATGATTTGGATATGCCCACCGCCATTTTGCTCAAGCAACTCACGAATTTCTAGTACATCTTTTGCGCGACGAACGAATGAAGCAGCAATGAAGTCAACGCCTTGCTCAATACCAAATAAAATATCCTGTGCATCCTTTTCTGTAATACCTGGAAGCTGTACAGATACACCTGGTACGTTAACACCCTTTTTATTTTTTAATACACCAGCATTTTCTACAATCGTATGAATTAAACCTTTTTCAACATCTGTAGCTAATACACGTAATTGAATAAGACCATCATCAAGTAAAATAATGGAGTTTTGTTCAACATCTTCTACTAATTGCTCATACGTAACAGAAAAGCTTGTCTCCGTGCCTTCCACTTCAGTCATTGAAATATCAATCACTTGACCAGCTGTTAAATGAAGCTCACCATTTTTCATGTTATGCGTACGAATTTCAGGACCTTTTGTGTCTAATAAAATTCCTACTGGTTTATTTAACTTTTGTGCCACTTCACGAATTAAATGAATTCGCCCCGCATGCTCTTCATGAGAGCCATGTGAAAAATTCAAGCGGGCTACATTCATACCTGCTTCAATTAATTTTTCTAATGTTTCTGATGACTCACTTGCAGGTCCAATTGTACATACGATTTTTGTTTTTCTCATTTTTTGCCCACTCCGTTTATAACAAATTATATTGATAGTTCTTTCATAAGCGTGTATAGACTTACATCTGCCTCATGATTCTTTTCAAAGGCCTCAGGCATATCATAATCAATAACTTGATGATTGCGAATACCTACTGCTCGGCCATACTTGCCTTCCATTAGTAACTCCACTGCATGTGCGCCAAACTGACTTGCCAATACGCGATCACGTGCAGTTGGTGAACCGCCACGCTGAATATGACCTAACACCGAAACTCTAGTTTCTTTTCCAGTCTTTTCTTTTATCAGCTTAGCTAGTTCATTTCCAGACATAACACCTTCTGCCACAATAATAATACTATGCTTCTTCCCACGTGCTGCACCACGATCTAAGCGTGCCACAATATCATCTAAATCATAATCCTCTTCTGGAATTAAAACTGTTTCAGCACCCGCAGCAAGCCCTGCCCATAAAGCAATATCCCCTGCATCACGACCCATAACCTCAACTATGAAGGAATTTTCATGTGAAGTAGCTGTGTCTCGGATTTTATCGATGGATTCTACTACTGTATTGAGTGCCGTATCAAAGCCTATCGTATATTCCGTCCCTGGAACATCATTATCGATAGTCCCTGGTACACCTACAGCAGGGAAGCCTTTTTTCACTAGATCCATAGCCCCTCTATAAGAACCATCACCACCAATGACAACAAGTCCTTCTATTCCGGCAGCTCGTAAGTTTTCAATTCCTTGTTGTTGCACGGCATCTTCTTTAAATTCTGGACATCTGGCAGAATTTAAATGGGTACCACCACGCTGAATAATACCACCAACTGAGCCTAGATCAAGTTCTTCTAAATAACCTTTTACTAAGCCCTCATAACCATGTTTAATTCCGACAACATCAATTCCATGGAATGCTGCCTTACGAACAACCGCTCGAATAGCTGCGTTCATTCCAGGCGCATCTCCACCACTAGTTAATACAGCAATTTTTTTCATTGTCGAACCTCCTGCAGTTACTATTATTATTCACATTAACATGAAAAAACAAACTATGTAAGGGTTCTGATGATACAAAAACATAACTTTTACATAAAAAATGAAAAGAATGCGCTTTCACACACTCTTTCCATCCAAAAACATCCTAAATCTAACATTTTTTCAAGAAGTCTGACGTTCAGATTGCGTACCTAGCTTCTTTATTTTTTATAGCTTTTTAATAGGTTAAGAAACAATTTTTGTCTCTTAACGAGCAAATTCATATCCCCATAATTGTTGATGCTATCAAAAGAAAGCCTTAAAAAATGGTTTTATACTTCTGTATATTGTCCGATTTTTTTGAACTTTTCATAACGATCGTTAATTAATTGTTCTCCATTTAGAGAATTTAATGCATGAAGTGTAGTGCTAATGCATTCTTTAATATAAAGTGCCTGTTTTGCTACATTGCGATGCGCACCACCAATAATCTCAGGGATGATACCATCTATAACACCAAGCTCTTTTAAATCCGGTGCTGTTATTCGCATTGCTTCAGCCGCTTGCTTAGCAAGGCTACCATCACGCCATAAAATCGACGCTGCTCCTTCTGGAGAAATAACGGAATATGTTGAGTTTTCAAGCATAAAGACACGGTTTGCTACACCTAATGCTAAGGCACCGCCACTTCCTCCTTCTCCAATCACAATACTGATGACTGGAACTGTTAAGCCTGCCATTTCAACAAGGTTTCTAGCAATTGCTTCACTTTGCCCTCGTTCTTCTGCAGCTTTACCTGGATAAGCACCTTTTGTATCGATAAAACAAATAATTGGCCGTTTGAATTTTTCTGCTTGCTTCATCAAACGTAAGGCTTTACGATACCCTTCTGGGTGAGGCATACCAAAATTACGTCGTATATTTTCTTTTGTAGATTTCCCACGTTGGTGTCCGATTATTGTTACAGGTTGCCCTTCAAAAATACCAATTCCACCAAGGATTGCAGCATCATCACCAAAAGTACGATCTCCATGCAACTCAATAAAATTCTCACATATCGCTTCAATATATTGTAAAGTAGTAGGTCTTTCTGGATGTCTTGCTACTTGCACACGATCCCACGGCTTCATATTCGCATAAATAGATTGCTCTAATTGTGATAACCGTGTTTCTAATTTCTCAATCTCACCTGTCATATCTACATCTGCTTCAGTAGCAATTGTTTTTAATTCATCAATTTTTTCTCGTAGTTGGATAACTGGTTCTTCAAAAGCTAAATTTTTAGACATGTTGCACGCCGCCTTTCGTATGCATTTTTACAAGTAATGAAACTTGTTTACGTAAATCTTTGCGAGGGAAAATGGCATCCAATTGGCCATGCTCTAATAAAAATTCGGCTGTTTGGAAATCATTCGGTAGTTTTTCTCTTACAGTTTCTTCAATGACACGACGACCAGCAAAGCCAATCAATGCTTGTGGTTCTGCAATATTTATATCACCTACAGAGGCAAAGCTTGCTGAAACCCCACCAGTTGTAGGATGCGTTAAAATAGAAATAAACAATAAGCCTTGATCACTATGACGCTTTAAAGCAACACTTGTTTTTGCCATTTGCATTAAAGATAGTACACCTTCTTGCATACGTGCACCACCACTAGCCGTAAAGATAATAAAAGGCACACCTAATTCAGTTGCTTTTTCTACTGCACGAGTAATTTTTTCGCCCACAACTGAACCCATGGAACCCATACGGAAGTGAGAATCCATAATGGCCACAACAATTTCCTCTCCGTCTAATGTACCAACACCCGTTAGCACAGCTTCATTCAAGCCCGTTTTTTCTTGGTCAGCTGAAATTTTCTCCACATATGCTGGGAAGTTTAATGGATTGCTTGTTTGTAAATGGTCATCCATCGAAACAAATGAACCTTCATCCAAGAAGTAGTCTACACGTTCTTGTGCAGTCATTTTGAAATGATGACTACATTTCGTACACACTTTATGATTTTTTTCTAGTTCTTTCGTTAATTGAATATGGCGGCATTCAGGACATTTTGTCATTAATCCTTCTGGAAATGCTTTTTCCTGTCCATCCTCTTTCTTTTTTCGGTTACCACTAAATAAGCTACGTATTGCCATGTTTGACTCCCCCTTTGTTGTTGTCTAAGTGCTTTGTACAGTACTCATCCACTGCTCATAAGCTTTTAGTGCTTCTTTTTCGTACCCTAGCTGCATCGATTTCAACATGGTTTGAATGATTATTTTTTCATCTTCTGTTGAGTTTCGATTTAAACGGTCGCCATCGTAAGCTGCCAACTGAAACCAGATTTTTAATGATAAACGATTGCCTGTTGTGATTAGAAGTTCTCGCAATATATCACGACAATTAATCATACCTTCTAATTCTAGTTTCACAAAAAAACTATCCCACACAGGTAGTGTGCGAAGAATCTCTGTACAACTTATTACGCGAATAGCTTCCTTTTCATGAATTTGTCGCGTAAATTCGACATCTTTTTTCGATTTTTCATCTTCTAATATAAACATCGACAGTATTTCTACAAGCTGATGCTTATGTGTGGAAGCAAGAAAAGTACCACCACCATGCCTCGTTTCAATAAGACCTAGTAATTCTAGACTTCGCAATGCCTCTCTGACAGAGGATCGCCCGACACCTAGACGCTCCGATAAGACTCGTTCGGAGGGAAGCTTTTCACCTGCTTGTATTTTTTCCATTTTAATGAGTTGACGTAGTTGTTGGACGATTTCTAAAAACACTTTTTTTTGTTCGGTTTTTTTATCCATACGACTAACTCCCCTTATCAGAAAAGTGGTCTGACCACTTTTTAACGTTGACTCTAGCTTACAGAATAACTGTTAAAAAGTAAAGAAAAAACTGCATAAAATTCAATGCAGTTTCTTAATTCTTGTTTCATTTCATATCTTTTTCGTCGCTTGCGCATGTTTTACTTTAATTTGCGGTTTTCCAAAACGTCTTTCTAGATTCCCTTCTACAACCAGAATTTCATCTTCTACTAAAAAATCTTGAACGAATTGAAAAACTTGTGGAAATAATGTAGCAGAAACAGATCCATGCTCATCCTGTAACTGGACAAAGGCCATCTGCTCCCCTTTTTTGGTACGAATTTTTTTTACTTCTTCCATGACACCAATCATTTTCACATACGTACCATCTCGCATTTGCTTTAACTCACGACTTGTACAATTCACATCAGCCCAATATGGTCTTTCTTGCGTAACCGGATGGGCAGAAATGTAAAAGCCTAAACTTTCCTTCTCATGTATCAATTTTTCCTTTTGTGGCATATCATCAACTTGCATATATTTTGGCTTTCCAAAGTTAAATTCTGTAGCAGTTGATATATCAATATCCTCATTTGGCCGTAGTAGTTCAGCGTGTTTTAAGGCAGCATCTATTGTCATGATTAGTACTGCACGGTCCTTTTCTAGAAAATCTAGGGCTCCAGCATAAATTAATGATTCTATTACTTTCGGTTTAAAATGCTGTGCACTTAATGCCACAGCTAAATCAAAAAGGTTATATAATGCCTGAGGGTTCGTTTGGCGCAATGTATTGATACTTTCAATAAAAGTATGAGGGACGCCTTTAATCCCTGCTAAACTATAACGGATCCCCTCCTGCTCAACCGTAAAATATTTTGTACTGTCCTTTAATGAAGGTGGATAAAACGGGATACCTTTGTCTTTGGCCTCTTGTACTAGCTGTTGAATTTTATCTACATTTCCCGTTGCATTAGATAATAATGCAGCATAAAAGCTTTGAGGGAAATGTGCCTTTAAATAAGCCATTTGATAAGAAATAATACTATAAGCTACAGCATGACTTTTAGGAAATCCGTAATCAGCAAAGCGGACAATTAATTCATACACCTCTGTCGCCACATGCTGATCATAGCCTTGTTTTAATGCCCCTTGTACAAAGGTAACCTGTTGCTCCTCCAGGACTTGACGATTTTTTTTGCTAACGGCACGGCGAAGTAAATCTGCTTGACCCATTGAAAATCCTGCTAGCACAGAGGCAATCTTGATAATCTGCTCTTGATAGACAATAACACCAAAAGTCTCTTGTAGAATTGGCTCTAACACAGGGTGAGGCATAACCACTAATTCTTTACCGGCTTTTCGTCTAGCATAGACAGGTATAAATTCCATTGGACCCGGACGATAAAGTGCGTTCACAGCCACAATATCTAAAAATTGTGTAGGATGAATGTCTCGTAATGCTTGTTTCATTCCTTCCGATTCTAATTGGAAAATACCTGATGTATCACCACTTTGCAATAATTGAAAAGTTTTTTCATCATGCATAGGAATTCGTTCAAAATCAATCCAAGGTCCACCCGCTTTATAAATGGACCAACGAATTTGCTCTAAAATAGTTAGATTGCGTAAACCTAAAAAATCCATTTTGACAAGCCCACTCGCCTCTACATCACCCATCGGCCATTGTGTGCAATATATGCCTTCATGTCCATCCTCAATAGGGACTGTATTGACTAAGGAGGAAGGAGCAATAACGATGCCTGCCGCATGGGTAGAGGAATTTCTAGGCAGACCTTCTAATTTTTGCGCTACTTCGAACCAACGCTGATGCTGGTGATCCTCAGAGAGCCACTCCTGTAAATCATATGATTCTTCTAAAGCCTTTTGCAATGTAATCCCCGGTTTATTCGGAATCATTTTTGAAATTTTCTCTAATACCTCTGCACCAAAACCAAATACTCTTGCGACATCTCGAGCCACTGCTTTGGCAGACAATGTACCGAATGTAATGATTTGGGCGACATTGCCTTTACCATATTTTTGTGCAACGTACTGAATCACTTGATGTCGTTTACTATCGACAAAATCAATATCAATATCAGGTAAGGATATCCGTTCAGGGTTTAAAAATCGTTCAAATAATAAACCATAGGCGAGTGGATCTACTTGCGTAATAGCTAGACTATAGGCAACTAGTGACCCAGCGGAGGAACCACGACCTGGTCCAGTTAAAATGCGATTGTCTTTGGCAAAGCGCATAAAATCAGCTACAACTAAAAAATAATCAGCGAAGCCCATTGAACATATTATTTCAAGCTCATATTGTAGTCTTTCTCGGTAACCATACGGAATGTCCAGCTGGTTAAATCGTTCCTCTAATCCAGAAAATGCTTCTTTAACAAGTAAACTCTCAGCTGTTTCACCTACTGGCACAGGAAATTTAGGCATTTGTACAGACATTTCAGGAATGATAGCACGACAGCTAGCAAGCATTTGTCCACAGGTCTCAAGCCATTCTGGTCGATCAGTAAACCAACTTTGCCACTCTTGTGCTGTTGGTGCAAAATAACCCTGTAATTTAGCTGTTAGCATCGTATCTCCAAGCTTGTCTCCCGTATCGATTGCTCTTGCTACTTCGTATGCAAAATGATCTTCAGGTCGTAAAAAATAACAGCTCTGAACAGCTACAAGTGGAATCCTCTGTCCCTCACACCACTCTACAAGCTCATTCTCATTAGCTAGCGCCACCCCTCCAGGTCTGGTAATTCCCATATAAAAGTGATGCTGAAAGAGATGAGCTAAGGCAGATACTACTCCATGCCAATCTTTTAATTCGGCTAAATCATCGGATGAAAGCAATGCCAAGCAGCCTGCTGCATAGCCCTCTAGCCATTTCCAAGGTAGCACTCCGTCTTCCCTAATTGAAGCCGCACTGCTAATTTTCAATAACTGTTGATAGCCCTCCTGAGACTGTGCATACAGTACAAGAGGAAGCGTTGTGTCATGCCATTGCACATTAACAGAAAGCCCCATGACGGCATGTATTTTTGCTTGCTGCATGGCTTTACAAAAAGGCAAAAGCCCGTACAATTTCGTATTTACGATTGCACAGGCCTGCGTCTTTTGTTCTAGTAAAAAAGGAATCAATTGCTCAAGCCGAATTGTGCTTTTCAATAAATCCGCGCTCGTATGCATCTTTGTGTATACATGTGTCAAATGAATCCCTTCCTTTTCTTTTTAATGATACGCTTTACAAATCTCTTGTAATCTTGTGATGACGTTATCTGCTTCTTTCCATGAATAAGCCGTAGCTCCAGAAGCCAGCGGATGTCCACCACCATTAAACTCTTTTGCTAATGTATTAATAATAGGACCCTTCGAACGTAAACGTACACGAATTTGATCTACCTCTTCAATGAATACAACCCACGAGCAAATCCCCTTAACACTACCTAGGCAACCTACTAGCAGTGATGCTTCTGACGGTACAATATCATGTTCTGCTAATAATTCTTTTGTTAGCTTCACATGAGCTGCTCCATATTCATCCATTTTAAAGTTTTGATAAATATAACCTTGTAAATTAAGCAGTTTTTGCTCCATTTCATACATACCATCAAAAATTTGATTTCGATCAAAATCATATGTAATCAGGTCTGCAGCCACTTTAAATGTTTTAGCCGTAGTACTTGGGAATTGGAATCTACCTGTATCTCCTACAATTCCAGCAAATAATAATCGTGCAGCAGTATCAGACATTTGCCAGTTAGCCACTTCCTTACCTTCCTCATACAGTTCGTAAATCATTTCACTGCAAGAACTTGCTGTCGTATCGACCCATAAAAGGTCACCATAGGCATCATCATTAGGGTGATGATCAATTTTAATAATCATTTTCCCCTTAGTATAGCGTGGATCGTCAACACGTTCGGTATTGGCCGTGTCAGTCACAATTACTAAAGCATGATCATAAACATCATCAGCTACTTGATCAGGCTGTGCCATAAATGTTAAGGAAGTATCATGCTCACCTACAGCAAAAACCTTTTTATCTGGATAATTTGTTAAAATCAATTCTTTCAATCCTTGTTGTGAGCCATAAGCATCTGGATCTGGTCGTACATGACGATGAATAATGATTGTTTCATAGGCAGCAATTGTGTCGATGATTTGTCTTTTCACAATAAATTCCTCCAAAATGATAGTAAGAACCGTTAGCATTTTTCCAGAATTATCGTTACAATAATGTCTAGTTATGCTAGGAGGTTTACTATGCTCAATTTAATATTTGTGTTTGCGATAATTATATCTTTTGTCTTTTATTTTTATTTTAAAACAAAACAGTTCCGTTCATCATTACCAATCGCTAAAAATTGGTATAAAAGTAAGGCGAATATCGGCTTCGGTTCCTTCCTACTGTTTTTCGGATTTAATCAAGCCTATTTATTCCCTAGCTTATATACATTTGTAATTGTAGCAATTCTTGTCGTGCTAGGCATCTTTGTCGTAGTAGAAAATACGAAACAAGCGCGTCATTATGGTCAATTTGTTGAAGAAGAATTCCGCATTAATCGATAATATGTAACAAAGGGATGACCAAGCAATTGCGCTAGGCCATCCCTTTTAATACTTAACGTTCTAAAAGCTGGAACATCATCATTGCCTTACCAACAAGTATTTGTTGATTATACACTTCAAAATCCATTTTCACAAACTTACGACTCATGTCTAAAATTCGTGGCTTGACTGTAAGTGTACTTTCCATCTGTACCGGTTTAATAAAATAAATGGTCATATTCTCAGCTACTGCATCCCCTCGTTTGCGACGCTTTAATGCAAATGAACCCACTTCAGCAAGTAGAGTGGTGAAAGCACCGTAAGAAATTGCCCCGTATTGATTTGTCATTTGAGGTGTAACTTTAAATTCCACGACCAGCTCATCATCACCAAGTACCTTCATCTCATTTTTCACTAAATCATCTATAGTTTCACCATGCTGTGGCTGCCTTTGAGCTAGCTGCAATGCTTTAAGCACGTCCTGACGACTAATGACACCCTGTAAAATGTTGTCGTCATCTACGATAGGTAACAGATCAATCCCTTCCCAAATCATACGATGCCCAGCTGAAGCAACACTCATTTTCATGGAACCAGCAATTGGATTCTTCGTCATAACCTTTTCAACTAACTCATTTTCTTCTCGACCAATAACGTCTTTTACAGTAATCATTCCGACAAGTTTATTTTGATGAGTGACAACTGGAAATGCACCATGTGTGGTGCGTTCATTTAACTTCTGGAAATGACGGATGGTCTCATCATTTTTTAACGCTGCTGTGTCAGTCATTGGAACATAAATATCTTCAATAAATAAAATATCCTTTTTGATGAGCTGATCATAAATAGCTCGGTTAATCATCGTTGCTACAGTAAACGTATCATAGCTAGTTGAAATTATAGGTAAATCTAATGAATCAGCCAGTTGTTTATTGGCATCTGTTGTATCAAAACCCCCTGTAATTAAAACAGCAGCACCTGCTCGAAGTGCATTTTCATGGGCTTTAAAACGATTCCCTACAATCAATAAGCTACCCGCATCTGTATACCGCATCATATCTTCTAATTGCATTGCCCCTATAACAAATTTCGTTAACGTTTTATGTAGACCTGATTTTCCACCTAAAACTTGACCATCTACGATGTTGACAATTTCTGCAAAAGTTAAACGTTCAATGTTTTCTTTCTTTTTCTTTTCAATACGAATTGTTCCAACACGTTCAATTGAACTTACTAAGCGACGGTTTTCTGCTTCTTTTATAGCACGATATGCAGTCCCTTCACTCACTTGCATTTCTTTCGCAATTTGACGTACTGAAATTTTATCGCCCACAGGTAGTGACTCGATGTATTGTAAAATTTTCTCATGTTTTGTAGACAAAATATCACCTATTTCCTAAGCTTCAATTCTGCTCTTAGTGTACCATATTTTTTATAAAAATATTTAATATAAAGTGATCAAATTGTTTAAAAAACCCTATCATTCCAACTACCAGCGTGGTGTCAATTCATATAGTACAGCATAATCAACGATTAGAAACAGTTTACTTTCTCACCAGCTTTTAAAATTTGAACCTCTGAGTTTTGTACTAAATCAGCAAAAATCTGTGGATCTTGCTCGATAGGTGGGAATGTATTGTAATGAATAGGTACAACTATTTTAGGCTGTAAGAATGAAACTGCGCATGCAGCGTCTTCTGGACCCATTGTAAAATTATCACCAATTGGTAGGAATGCTATATCTATTGGATGTCGCTCCCCAATTAATTTCATATCACTAAATAGAGCTGTGTCACCTGCATGATAAATCGTTAGCCCTTCAACAAATAGTAATATCCCAGCTGGCATTCCCATATAAATAATTTCTTTTGTATCTGTTACATAAGAAGAGCCATGGAAAGCCTGCGTAAACTTTACCTTCCCAAAATCGAATTCCTTAGCCCCTCCAATATGCATTGGGTGTGTTTTAACTCCTTGCCAGGAAATCCAATTGGCTAATTCATTTGGAGCAATGACTAGCGCATCTTTTTTCTTCGCTAGTTCTATGGTGTCTCCAACATGATCATTATGACCATGTGTTAATAAAATAATATCTGGTGCTTCTTCAGCAACCTTTAAATCTGTTTGTCCATTACCGTTAATAAAAGGATCAATTAAAATTGTTTTCCCATTTGTTTGAATTTTGACAATTGAATGTCCATGATAGCTTATTTCCATCTTAATGTCCTCCTCGTTTATAAATGACAACCCCTCCATTTTAATTCGCTACCCATGCGCTTTTTTCCTTTTTTTGATATGCTTGTACAGAGAATAATCGTATCACTCTCTAACAATTTTATACTTTGTTAGATCACAATTATTCAGTGATAAAAAGGAACAGCCCTTTTCTTTAGAAAGTCGAAGGTTCCTCATTAAAATTTTCCATGTACTAAAAAGGAGGACATATTTATGTCAAAGGTTGAAGAAATCCAAAGTTATTTACAGCAAAATCACATTGATGCAGCATTTATCACTACACCTGACAATGTTTTTTACGTTTCAGGCTTTAAAAGTAATCCACATGAGAGATTACTAGGTGTCATGATTTTTAAAGATGCTGAACCTTTTCTAATTTGTCCGCAAATGGAGATTCCAGATGCAAAAGCGGCTGGTTGGTCTTATGAGGTTATTGGTCACCAAGATACTGACAATTCGATGGAAGTGCTTGCACAAGCCATTACATCACGTGAAATTAAACCAACTACGTTTGCCATTGAAAAAGCACAGCTCATTGTGGAACGCTTAGAGGCACTACAGCAATCCTTCCCACAAGCAAATTTTGTACGTTTAGACGAAAAAATTAATGCAATGCGCGTAATTAAGGATGAAAGTGAATTAGACAAATTACGCAAAGCTGCGGAGTTAGCTGATTATGCTATTGAAATCGGTTGCAAGGAAATTGCTGAAGGTAAAACAGAAATGGAAATTTTAACAGCCATTGAAAATGCTATTCAAGATAAAGGCTGTAAAATGTCCTTTGAAACAATGGTACTAAGTGGACCAAAAACAGCCTCTCCTCATGGTCATCCAGGCGCACGTAAAATAGAAAAAGGGGATATGGTGCTATTTGACCTTGGTGTCATTTATGATGGCTATTGCTCTGATATTACGCGTACAGTTGCCTTTGGTGAGCCAAGTGAAGCACAAAAAGAAATATATCACGCTGTGTTAGCGGCCAACCAAAATGCTGTTTCAGCTGTGAAGCCTGGTGTTCGTGCCATGGACTTAGATAAAATTGCACGCGATACGATTACAGAAGCAGGTTTCGGAGAGTATTTCACACATCGTCTTGGACATGGTCTCGGCATCTCTGTACATGAATTCCCATCCGTTACAGGAACAAATGATATGACAATGGAAGAAGGCATGGTCTTTACGATTGAGCCTGGTATTTATAAATCAGATGTAACAGGTGTACGTATTGAGGATGATGTTGTTGTAACAAAAGATGGTGTGGAAGTACTAACAAAATTCCCGAAAGATTTAATCATTCTATAATATAAAAAAGGAAGCATCGAATTTGTCTTCCTACAGACTGTAGACAAACACAAAATTTTTGAGAGCTTGCCTATAAAAGCGTCGTTGATCTTTACTTGGGAAATGTTTGTAAGAAAAATAACAAAATCCTTCGAGAGTGAATTTCTCGAAGGATTTTTCATTTTTACAGGAAATTATTGAATAAGCTCATCCACATTGACATATGGAATTCCTTGTGAATCTGCTACAGCTTTATATACTAGTTGTCCATCTAATGTATTCACACCTTTTTTTAGTGCAGCATTGTCTAGGCAAGCTTGTTTATAGCCTTTATTTGCAATTTGAAGTGCGTAAGGAATTGTATTATTTGTTAAAGCAATTGTTGATGTACGTGGTACAGCTCCCGGCATATTCGCAACTGCATAATGGACAACGCCGTGTTTTACGTAAGTTGGATCATCATGTGTTGTGACACGATCTGAAGAAGCAAAAATACCACCTTGGTCAATAGCGATATCCACTACTACAGAGCCAGCTTGCATTGATTGAATCATTTCTTCAGACACAAGCTTCGGTGCTTTTGCGCCTGGAATTAACACGGCACCAATTACTAAATCAGAAGTTTTCACAGATTCTGCAATATTATAAGGATTAGAAATCAAAGTTTGAACATCACGGCCAAACATATCTTCTAATTGGCGTAAACGCTCAGGACTTAAATCGATAACTGTTACGTCTGCTCCCATGCCAACAGCGATTTTCGCAGCGTTCGTTCCCGCGATACCACCACCGATGACTGTCACTTTACCGCGTTGTACACCTGATACACCGCCAAGTAAAATCCCTTTACCAGCATGATTTCTCTCTAAGAACTGTGCACCAATTTGTGTAGCCATTTTACCTGCTACTTCACTCATTGGTGTTAATAACGGTAGTGAACCATTTGCTAATTGAACGGTTTCGTAGGCAATCCCTACAACTTTTTTATTTAAAAGTGCCTGAGTCAATTCAACTTCTGGCGCTAAGTGTAAGTAAGTGAATAGGATTTGACCTTCATAAAAGTAATTATACTCAGAAGCTACAGGCTCTTTCACCTTCATAATCATCTCTTGTGACCAAGCTTCCTTAGCAGTATTCACAATATGAGCACCAGCTGCAATATAATCAGCATCCGTAAAGCTTGATCCTAAGCCTGCTCCAGTTTCAATGTACACCTCATGGCCTGCATGTGTTAAAGTAACAACTCCTGCTGGTGTCATCGCTACACGATTTTCATTGTTTTTAATTTCCTTTGGAATACCAATTTTCATAGTTCCCTATCCCCTTCCATTACGTAAAAAATCAGCATCATTTATGTAATTAAAAATAGATGCACCCCTTGCAATTCCATATTACCAAACAAATAAAAAAAAAGCTTTAATTAAAGTAAATACAAATAAAATTTCTAACATTTCCAAAATACAAAATATTTAAACGGTAATTCCAGCTAATAAATTACTATATTTAAAAAATAAAAAGGAAGCTTATAACAATAGGAACTAGCCATTCCGAAAGCCAAAAATACGTTTGCACGCTGCAAATAGTGGGAATGAAGTAATTATATTTTCTTCATGAAATGCCTTCACTTTTTCATAATTTTTCTTCCGGAAAGTATTTCCTTTAGAAAATCATTTGGTATAATCAACATATACAAATCAGGGAGGTTTTTCAAATGGCTAATCATTATAAAAGCATTGTGGTTGCAGTAGACGGTTCTAAGGAAGCTGAATACGCCTTTCGTAAATCAATTGACGTGGCGAAGCGTAATGAAGGTTCGGTATTAAATTTAGTAAATGTTATTGATACACGTTCATTCGCTGCAATCGAAGCATACGACCGTTCTATTGCAGAACGTGCACAAGCATTCTCTGAAGAACTATTAAATGGTTACAAAAAGCAAGCTGAAGATGAAGGTATCGCAAACGTTAACCTAATCATCGAATATGGTTCTCCAAAAAATATTATTACTAAAGAGCTTTCTAAAATCGTAGACGCAGATCTAATCATTTGTGGTGCCACAGGTCTAAATGCAGTAGAACGTTTCCTAATTGGTTCAGTATCTGAAGCAATTGTACGTTCAGCTAATTGTGACGTTCTTGTAATCCGCACACCTGAAAACTAATCAGCAATACATAAAAAGGTATCCTACAGTAGGATACCTTTTTGAATTCTATGAGCAATTATTTGCCTTCTTTCCACATTTTCACTTTTTCAAAGAATAAGGCAAGTGCTTGTTTATTTTGCATATTTGGTACCTTTGCTAAAAGCACTTCTTTAGGTGATTGACATTCCTTCGATTGCTTTTGCAAAATGACAATGCTCTTTTCTAATGATTTATTAGCAAACATGGAATCAGGTAGCTGAATAATTGCTTGAATCCAAGCGTGCTTTTGAATGTACTTGTGAAGTTGCTTAGACTGCTCTGAATCAAACAGATGTGATGGCGCAAGGAAAAATAAGTAGCCACCATCCTTTGTATAATTCATAGATTGCTCCATAAATAAATGGTGGGCATAGCTCATTCCCTCTGACGAGCACAATTCATACTCAAGGGCAATTTCTTCATTTGGATAATAACCAACAGGTAAATCACAAACAACTGCATCAACTGGATTTGCTAGTAAATCTTGCAAGGCATCCTGTCGATATAAAGAAATTGGCTGCTCTGTTAAATCAGCTGTAGCTGCCGCTAAACGTATAAGTAGCTCATCTACTTCTACACCTGTAGCCTCGACTTTTCCATCTAATAAATTCATAACTGTTAGCAATAAATTTCCCGTACCTACTGCTGGATCCATAATCGATATTTTTTCTTGCTCAAGACGTTCAGCAAAGATTTGCTCAACAAAATAGCCCACTAATAACCCTAACGTATCAGGTGTCATTTGATGGTTTGGTTGAGAGCTTTTACGCATTCCTTTTAGAATGGCAATTTGTATAGCCTTGCGAATATCCTCTTTCGTTGCATCTTTTTGTGAGAAATCAACCTCGCCATCAAGCCATGCCTCTAGCCCATCTAGCAACCCCTCTAACAAAGTTGTATTGTGCTCTTTTTCGATTTTTTCAGCATGCTCATTTAACATACCAAATAATTTCTCGATATTTTCCATAGATAACTTCCTTTCAAGCAGAAAAGAGCCGTGACAAACACTCGTCACAGCCCCTTTGTCTAGTATTATCTTAGCCTAAAAGCAGGCCATTATGCTAGTGCTTTGACAGCTGCAATAGCCGCTTCATAGTTTGGATGATCTGTTGCCTCAGGTACATACTCAACATATGTTACTTTATTGTTTTCATCCACAACAAACACAGCACGTGTCAGAAGACGTAATTCTTGAATATACACGCCATAAGCCTCACCAAATGAAAGGTCGCGGTGATCAGAAACCGTTTGAACCGCATCAATACCTGCTGCCCCACACCAACGTTTTTGAGCGAATGGAAGATCTACAGATACTGTGTAAATCACTACATTATCACCTAAGTTAGCTGCTTCTTCATTGAAACGACGTGTTTGAGCATCACATACACCAGTATCTAATGATGGTACAACACTAAATAAACGAATTTTCCCCTCTGAATCTTTTAATGTTACAGGTGAAAGGTCATTCGCTAATACTGTAAAAGCTGGTGCTAAATCGCCCACCTTTACTTCATTACCTACTAGTGTCACTGGACCATTTTTAAATGTTACTTGTGCCATATAAACGCCTCCTAATCATCATATGTACATAATATTACTAAATGAAGGGAATTAATTGCAACTAAGATAGCTTACTTTATTCAAAGTGTTAGCTAGCAATAGAAAAGACTGTCTCATCGTTTGAGACAGTCTCTTGTTTATTGTTCATTTTTTTCTTCTAGTTTTTCTAGCTCAGGTTTTCCCTCTTGTTCAATAGAAGCTATCTTTTCATCTTTTTTCTCTATAGAAAGTGGCACTAAATTCTTTTCAATATAGACTTTCTCATGCACCACTGTTGTATCGGCGAAATAGTCATGCAGCCCTTGATTGTCTGGTAAAATAACTACCAAAATATAAAGAGGCATCACAATATTATTAATAATACGCCCAATCCATTCACGGAATAATACATCTGACCAAGTAAGGTTACCATGCTTTAATGAAATGACACGTAATCCAAATACCATCTTCCCTAGCGTTTGACCAAAGAATTTTGTCATAAGGACAAAATAACTATAATAAAGAACCGCTGAAATAATGGAGATTGGAGCATACCAAACTGATTCTGATAAGGACCAATCCATTAAATAAAAGATAGGATTAAAGAGTATTCCAACTACAGCAGACACAATAAACCCATCCAATAAAAATGCCCACAATCGAATCCAAAAGCCTGCTGTTTTTAATGTGTAGTTTTTTTGCCTTGCTAAATCTTCCGTGCCATTGTTAAAAAAGTTATTTTCCATTGAGGGTGAACCTTGCATAACAACTTCATTGTTTGTCATTGAACTCCCTCCTTAGTATTCCCCGTATAAATACATCATTTTAGGTGCATTGTAATCTGTCATAATTTTCATTAGCATTTTTTCCTCTGCTGAAGGACCGAACATGGAGCCAATTTTCATCCCAACATATGATTGCCATCCGCCCATATCATAAGCATATTCAAATAATACAGCATCTTCTAGTCCAAAATCGGCGCGTAAGGCTGCAATGGCAGCTTCTTCGTCGCCAATTTCATCGACTAAACCAGCTTCAAGTGCTTTTGTACCACCAAGAATACGGCCATCCGCCACTTTCTTCACATCGGCTTCTGACATATTACGTCCTTGTTCAACGATATCCACAAATTCTTCATATGTTTCATTGATCATATCCTGCATCATTGCACGTTCCTCTGGTGTCACATCACGCATTGGACTTAGCATATCCTTATGCTCACCAGATTTAAACGTTTCGAATTTGACACCGACTTTTTCAGCCAATGCTTGATAATTAATAGATTGCATGATAACACCAATTGAGCCTGTTATTGTATCACGATGTGCAAATATTTTGTCTGCTGGAGCTGAAATATAATAACCACCAGATGCTGCCATTGAATCCATTGATACATAAATTGGAATTTGTCTTTCTTCTTTAATTTTTAACAGCTTTTTATAAATTTCAGCAGATTCTTTTACCCCTCCACCAGGAGAGTTAACACTTAAAACAATTCCTTCAATCGTATCATCGTACAAAATACTATCCAATTGTTCTAGGAAAAATTGATGATCATATGCAACAGGCTGCCATAGTGAACTTGAGCCAATATCTTGGATCGTGCCATCCACCTTTAAATAGGCAATCCTTTTATCAAAATTATCCCCTTCGATTACATTTTCATATACATCTAAGTTATTTCCTGCCATTAAACTATCAAAATTACCTAGGAAATCTGCTTTAAATAGCGCAAAAATGGTATTAATCCCCAATGAAAACAGTAAAAGAACACCTGCTACTATTAATGCAACCCACCTTTTAACATTCATCTCTTTCCGCCTCCTTATGACGTAATACGTATGACTTGCTCATTAGTTTCATTTTTTTGCAATAATATGCAATTAGTTTTATTCTATTTATTTCCTCATAATACCTTACCTAAAATTACAAAAAAAATCAAAGTTCATTTCTTTGATGAACTCTGATTTTCGACATTATTTCCTAGGAAATGATTATTGTATACATTTTTTTATTTCTTGTTGCCTTAATTCGACACGTCTAATTTTACCAGATGCAGTTTTGGGTAACTCTGTAACAAATTCAATAGCACGTGGATATTTATAAGGTGCTGTTAATGATTTCACATGATTTTGAAGGGTTTGAATAAGCCCTTGATCACCATTAACACCATACTGCAGGATAATAAATGCTTTAACGATGTTCCCGCGAACTCTATCAGGGCTTGCAATGACAGCAACCTCTTTCACAGTCGGATGCTTCATCAACGCATCCTCCACTTCAAAGGGTCCAATTGTGTAACCTGAGGAAATAATGACATCATCCCCGCGTCCTTCAAACCAAAAGTAGCCGTCCGCATCTTTATAAGCTCGATCCCCTGTTATATACCAATCACCACGAAATTGTAAATTTGTACGTTCTGGATCATTTAAATATCTTTTAAAGAGTGCAGGTGTTTCTCGATGAACGGCAATATCACCTACTTCTCCTATAGCTACTGGCTCACCAAAATCGTCTATAATTTCAACGGTGTTGCCAGGGGTAGGCTTCCCCATCGAACCAACTCTTGCCTCCATACCTACCATAGTCCCTACCAGTAAGGTATTTTCTGTTTGACCATAACCATCTCGCACCTGTAGATGAAAAGTATCCGCGAATTTTTTTATAACTTCACTGTTCAAGGGCTCACCTGCTGAAACAGCTTGTCGAATTGAACTGATATCATACTCCTGTAAATTGTCAAGTGCTGCCATAAAACGATATTCAGTCGGTGTACAACATAAGATATTCATTTTAAATTTTTCAAGCAATGTTAAATAGGTTGCCGCATCAAACTTTCCTTTATAGACAAAAGCAGTGGCACCACTGCCTAAAATGGCGAGAAACGGGCTCCAAATCCATTTTTGCCATCCTGGTGCTGCGGTTGCCCATACAATATCATTTTCTTGTACTCCTAGCCAATGAGGAGCTGTTGTCCGTAAATGTGCATAGCCCCAGCTATGCGTATGCACTGCAGCTTTCGGATTTCCTGTTGTGCCACTTGTATAAGCTAAAAATGCATGGTCTGTACTTTTTGTTGGTGTAGAACTTATGTAAGTTGTTGGTTGCTTTCGCATTATGTCTAACAATGGCTGCCATGGCTCATGAGCATTTCCAATAACAAATAGCTGCACCTCTTGTAAATTTTCTACTTGATCAAATTGCTGAATGTAAGGCTCAAAGGCCACAATTGCTTTAGCATCGGCATGATGAATACGATACTCAATATCTTTTGTTCTTAGCATTTCAGAGCTTGGAATGATTGTTAAACCCGCTTTTAATGCAGCAATATAGACAATGTATGCTTCTACTGAGCGTGGTACCATCACTAAAATGACATCACCTTTAGTTAATCCATTTTTTGTAAATACATGTGCCGCCTGATTCGCTCTTTCAAGTAAATGTGCGTAGGTGATAAATTGTACATCAGAATGCTCTTCATAAATTATCAATGCATTTTTAGTTGAATCCTTAGCATATTTTTCAAATTCATCAGTTATGTTATACCATTCTGGTGCTACTAATTCTTGTCTTTTCATGGCAAATGCCCCCTTTTGATAAGACACATTATACTCCTTTCTTAGAATTTTCAATGGTTTACACTTGATTTGAGTAAAGTCATGACAACTATCATACTTACCTATATGGCATCAGTCACGTTTTGCTGATAGGAAAACTTGCTATTGAATACATATGAAAAGTATGGTACATTTTGGTCAACTAAAAGCAAGATTGCAGGGGGACTCATAAAGAGTTGAGAAGGTAAAACCTGACCCTTTGAACCTGTTAGTTAATACTGACGTAGGGAGCAATGAACATCTTTTTTTCAGATGAAAGGCTCTTTTTCGTGCATTTTTACACAAAAGAGCCTTTTTTTGCGTGCTTACGTCCACCCATGAAGGAGGACTAAAATGATTTTTCAAACGATTCGTCAACAACAACCGCTTATACACTGTATAACTAATTATGTTGTGGCTAATTTCCAAGCAAATGGCTTATTGGCATTAGGAGCCTCTCCTGTCATGGCTGATGACAGCCATGAGGTAGAAGAAATGGTCGCCATTGCAGAAGCTCTTTTAATCAATATTGGTACACTGAATGATCGAACAAAGGAAGCGATGCTGTTAGCAGGAAAAAAGGCAAATACCCTTGGTATTCCTGTTATATTAGATCCAGTTGGCGCAGGTGCCACAGTTTATCGCAAGGAAACCGTACACCAATTACTTACAGACATACAATTTGCGGTCATACGCTGTAACAAGGGAGAACTTGCGGCATTAGTGAATGTGGAATGGCAACAAAAAGGTGTTGATAGTGGTGATGGATTTATTGACATAGAAACAGAAGCAACATTATTGGCTCAACGCTACAACTGTATAGTCATTGTTACAGGCGAACATGATTTTATGACAGACGGTGTGCAGAGCCAATGGATAACTGGTGGAAATTCACAAATGACAGAAGTCACTGGTACAGGCTGTTTACTTAGTGCTATATGTGGAGCCGCATACTCTTCAGGAGAAGATCCATACAGTCAATTAGTGGAAACCCTCACTTACTACAAAAAAGCAGCTGAGCTAGCATCAGCCTTTACAGAGGATATCGGGGATATTCAAATTGCTTTGCTAAATGCCCTTCATCGTCTTTCAAAGGAGGGTGAGGCTTCATGCATATTGTAACGACAATTGCAGGCTCAGATAGTGGTGGTGGCGCTGGTATTCAGGCTGATTTAAAAACATTCCAGGAATTAGGGGTTTTCGGTACCTCAGTTATTACAGCTTTAACTGCTCAAAACACACGAGGTGTAACAGGGGTTTTCCCAATTGAAGTTAATTTTGTTGAAAAACAATTTCATGCATTACTAGAAGATTTTTCGATTGCTGCGATTAAAACGGGGATGCTTTATTCCTCGGATATTATTCAGACAATCGCACACATTTTACAGGATTTAAAAATCCCACTAATTGTTGATCCAGTTATGATTGCAAAAGGTGGAGAAAACTTATTGCAGCAAGAGGCTATTGAAGCCATGCGCATTTCTTTACTACCACTTGCTACAATTGTGACACCAAATATACCAGAAGCAGAGGCACTTACTGGAAGAAAAATAAATCAATTCTCTGATATGGAGGAGGTCGCTCAATGCTTTTTCCAACTAGGTGTTCACTGTGTCATCATTAAAGGTGGGCATCTCCCCAATTCGTTATATGCGATTGATTATGTATTTATAAAAAATGACAAATATTTTTCCATGCAGTCTCCTCGTATTCCAACGAAAAACACACATGGTACAGGTTGTACATTTTCAGCAGCTCTCACTGCTTTTATTGCTCAAGGTTTGACAATTGAAAAAGCTGTTATTGAAGCTAAAAAATTTATACAATTAGCTATTATGCATGATTTAGCCATTGGTAATGGTCATGGCCCTACAAATCATTTTGCTTATCGGCTGCATAATGGTGCCTGCGAGGTGAAGTTAGTTGAAACGTGAGGATTTACAGCTTTATTTTATTATGGGTACAAGCAATGTTTCCCATCAAGAGCCGTTAGTTGTTCTCGAAAAAGCGCTGAGGGCTGGCATAACCATGTTTCAATTACGTGAAAAAGGTCCTTACGCATTAACAGGACTAGCTTATGAGCAATTTGCCCGCCAGTGTCAACAATTATGTCAACATTACCATGTGCCGTTTATTGTTAACGATGACGTGGATCTAGCAGTACGACTTGGTGCTGATGGTGTCCATATTGGACAAGATGATGAACAGATTGCCATTGCACGGAAAAAAATGGCGAACCGAATTCTTGGCGTTTCCGTACATTCGCAGGAGGAACTACAAATAGCTATTGATCATCATGCTGATTATGTAGGTATCGGCCCTATTTTTGCCACAACATCTAAAAGTGATGCACAGCCACCATGTGGCACCAATTTTTTACAGAAGGCTTCCAAATTACAGCCTAACTTACCTATCGTGGCTATAGGTGGCATAAATGGGATAAATGCTGATATTGTTTTTCAAGCTGGTGCTGATGGAGTTGCTGTTATCTCTGCTCTCTGTGAAAGTGAGGATATTGAACAAACAGTATCCATATTTAAGTCTTTAAATCGCATAAAAAGATGATCTTTAAACAAACTAAAACCAGTGCCTTTTACGGTCACTGGTTTTAAGTTTATAAATGCTTATTTAGCATTTATTGGTTGTTGTTTGGCATACCCTTTAATTGAGATTCTGCCATTTGTACAAGACGTTTAGTGATTTCACCACCAACGGAACCGTTAGCACGAGCTGAAGCGTCAGCCCCTAATTGAACACCAAATTCTTGTGCAATTTCGTATTTCATTTGATCAAGTGCTTGTTGTACACCAGGTACTGCAAGCTGGTTTGAACTGCGGTTGTTGTTTGAAGCCATGTTTCTCACCTCCTTGTGAATATAGAATGTGCGTTATTAGATTTTTAATACAAAAAAAATAAAGGTAAATTGTACCTCTATTGGCATATGCCGAACTATACAAAAAAAAACGTCTCAAATAGGCTATTTGAGACGGTTTTTGAACTTTTGATTTATAAAAGATCAGCAAACTTATCTTGCTGTTGCTCTTCTTCTTTCTTAGGGAAAATATAGACCTCACGATTTTTGACAGCACGTGCTATAAGTTCATCAAAATCAGAAAAGCTTTCGTAATGCTCAACCTTTTCGAGCTTAGGCTTTGTTTTAGGACTAGCAGGCGTAAAGATTGTACAGCAGTCCTCGAAAGGCTGAATAGATATTTCATAGGTGCCAATTTGTTCAGCTAACTCAATGATTTCTAATTTATCTGATGAAATTAATGGTCGTAAAATAGGCGTATTCGTTACTGCATTTATAGCCGTTAAGCTTTCAAGTGTTTGACTCGCTACTTGTCCAAGGCTTTCTCCCGTGACAATCGCAAGAGCTCCGATTTCCTCACGTACTTGATCAGCAACCTTTAACATCATACGACGAGTTGTTGTCATTGATACATTAGATGGTACTTTCTCTTTAATCAATACTTGTATTTCAGTAAAAGGAATAACGTGCAAACGAATATTAGCACCAAATTTCGTTAACTCATTTGCAAGCACTTTTACTTTTTCTAATGAATTTTGGCTTGTATAGGGTGGACTAAAAAAGTGAATAGCTTCTAAACGGACTCCGCGTTTCATCATTAAATAACCTGCAACAGGACTATCAATACCACCTGAAAGCATTAACAATGACTTCCCATTTGATCCTACAGGCATTCCTCCTGCACCTGGAATGACTTGCGCCATCATATAGGTTGCATCATGACGGACTTCTACACGTAACTCGATATCTGGTTGCTTCACTTTCACCGATAAATTGTTAAATTGAGGTAAAACATATCCACCAATTTCCCGCTGAATCGCATGTGATTCTAATGGGAAGGTTTTATCAGTACGTTTCACTTCCACTTTAAACGTATATGGCTGGTCTTTAAATGTTTCCATTATCGTAATCGCAAGTTTTTTCATACTTTCCATATCTTTTTCACACGCTGCAACAGGGCTAAATGATTGGATGCCAAAAATTTTAGGCAAACCTGTTACAAGTGTTTGCATTTGTGCGTCATTCTCTATTGCAATAAACATTCGATCACGTTCGGTACGAATATGAAGATGTCCTAAATCTGCAAAAGCATGGCGGATATTCTCACGTAAACGGCGGATAAAATCCATCTTATTGCGACCTTTTGTAGAAAGTTCACCATATCGAATTAAAATTTCTTTCCAAATCATTACTTTATTTCTCCTTTAAGCTCTAGCATTACTTCTGCTAATACTTGTTTAAACTTTTTAATATCTTCGGCTGTGTTATGTGCACCAAAACTAATACGGATGACACCTTTTTTATAATGCTCATCTAGATGCAATGCTTCGACAACATGACTTGTTTTAGTTTGCTTCGAAGAACAAGCACTGGATGTTGATACAATCACACCTCGTTTTTGCATCGCATTAATGATGACTTCTCCTTTTAAATCGCGAACACTGAAAGATATAATATGTGACGCTCCCTGTGGAGTCGACAAAATATGAATAGCCTCTCTATATTCATTTAGCTGTGCAAGAATTTCATCATGCCATTGACGGTATTTTTTTGCATGGTCATGCATGGTTTCAACCGCAATACGAGCTGCCTTAGATAAAGCCACAGCTTGTGGAACAGCTACAGTCCCACTACGCAATCCAAATTCTTGGCCACCTCCAAGTGCATAGGGCTGCCATCTTATCGCTTTACGAAATGCTAATACGCCAGAGCCTTTAAAGCCATGAATTTTATGGCCAGAGATCGAAATACAATCCGGTCCCTCTTCACCCTTAAAGGATACAGCTAATTTCCCGAAGCTTTGTACAGCATCCACATGTAAGGCTGCACGACTCATTTCATGGATTAATTTAGCTGCTTCATCAATCGGTTGGATAGCACCCATCTCATTGTTTACATGCATCATACTTACTAAAATTGTATCTTTACGTATTTTTGCACGAAGTTCATCCAATGAAATAATACCATGATGATCAACCTTTAAATATTCCACTTCAAAGCCCTCTGTTGCGAGCTGTTTCACAGTCTCTAAAACAGAAGGATGCTCAATTTCAGTTGTTAAAATATGCTTTCCTATATGTGTATTGCTACGCGCTATTCCAAAAATAGCCGCATTATTCGATTCCGTACCACCTGAAGTAAATAGCACATTTTTTGCTTCTGTTTGCAAAATATCTGCTACTTGCTCACGTGCCCGCATTAATAAATCATTTGCTTCAACACCCATAGCATGGATGGATGCAGGATTGGCATAATACTGCTCATTTACAACCATAAACGCCTGAAGAACTTCTTTTAATGGTTTAGTTGTGGCACTATTATCTAAATAAATTGTATCATTCATTATTTTTCACACACTTTCAAAACGTTGATGTAACGGTATTTATCATAACGCAATCTTTAGCGATTGACCACTAACTTTAACGATAATTCATATTTTAATCTCAAGAGTGATGGAACTCACAATTTTTTTAACATCGTAATAAATTCCGTTGGCGTACTAAATTCGAGCTCTTTCACAAATCCTAATTTTTCATATAGGAATATAGCTCGCTTATTGAATAGGGCGACTGTTAAACGGAGTGGCAGAGGATATTCTTCCTCCATATTCTTGATGATAAATGAAAAGAACTTTGTGCCAAAACCTTTTCCTGTTAGCGTTGGTTTCATGCCAATACCAATATCTATATAATCTTCTGAATAAGCATTATAATCATGTCCTTTTGGCACTTGCGCAGCTGACCCCGTGCAATAAAAACCGATTAAGTCCTCTTGCTCATTAATTATGGCAAAGTAAGGATTATCAAGAAACTCCCGCAAGGATTCCTCGGATAATTCATTATTATAAAAATCATAGGGTTCTTCATATTGCCAACATATAATTTCCTGAGCATACTTTTCATTCATTTTTCGAATGAACAATCCCATCAGTCTCACACCCTTATCCAAATTTAAAAAGAAAGCTGTCTAAAAAGTAATTTCTAAACTTTTTAGACAGCATAAATGTAGTTTTAATTGTTAGTCATAGTCTGCTCTGCTACCATTTCTTGAATACGTTTTAATGCACCTGGCTCCATTTCTTCCACAGCTGTCCCTGCTTCCTCTAATGCTTTGGAATAACGGAATTGATGGAATGCTTCCTCCGCCTCTTTTAAACGCGCATTTAATGTTGGATTGGATGCACGATGACGATTACCATACTGAATAATACGTTCTATGAGCATTACATTCTCTATTAACTCATGAGCTTTTGCTCTAACATCCTCTACACAAAGTGTTGCAGCATTTAAATTATTATGAACCGTTCCCATATTAAGCGGAACTTCCTGCAGACTTTGCATAACTACATATATATGCTCTGCCGCTTCATCAAGTCGTGCGTCCATCTCCTCTGGGACTCCTGGAATATTCGCCTTATTTAGGAGACGATCTGTATCTTGTAATATTTTCTTTAAGTTTTCAACTTGAGCGCGGGCCTTGTTTTCATCAATACGAAGTTTCTTCATTGTATTAGACAAATGACCTTGCTCTTCATGAATTCGTTCAAGCTCTTCACTTATTTCAATTAATTCTTCTTGTAAGCTTGAATACGCAGACTTTTCTTCTTTGACACGCATGGCTAATAAATCGTAACGACGTTGCAGTGCTTCCAATTGCTTTAATGCTGCTTTTGGAATTTCAGCATCCTTTTCATTTAAGTGATAGCTTTGTTGTACATAGGTTGCCTCATCACTCACTGATTTTGTAGACGTAATAACATTTGTAATTGAGCTTAATAAACGATCACAATTTTGATCCACATAATTTTTGGCAATAACCTCTTTTTCCAGTAAATCATAAAAATGATCGATTTCTTCATTGATTTCTGTTACACGAGGTTTAACCACCATTAAATTTAGCTCTGCTAGGTCATTTTTTAACTTAGCAAATTCTTTTTCATAATTATTTAATGCCTCTGCTAATTCTAAATGCTGCAGATAGTAGGATTGGTCTTCCATTTCACGTTGACCATTACGCAATTCTTGAACGGCTCCCGGCAGCTTAACTTGTAATTCCGTCAAAATTGTTGGGACATCATTAATATATTCGAATGTCTGCTGGGATTCTTGATTTAAGCTAATCACAATTTCTCTCGCCTGCAAGTAATTACCTTCATTCGTCAGAACATCAAATTTTTCAAACTGCTCAACAAATTCCTCTAGCTTTTTCTCCAGTGCAGGTAATGCTACACCAAAGGAATGCTGGTGTGCTAGCAATGTTTTTCTTGCAGAACGGTAATATTCCTTTAACTGTTCAATTTCAATTCTATTTTTTTCTTCGCTGCCAATTAATTCATTTAATTCCTCTAAAATTTTATCTTTATCTTGGTCACATTTTTTGATATAGTCTTCGATTTCACGTTCAATTAATGTCGCTTTTTTAAAACGAAGTCGATTAATTTGATCTTCTGCATCAAATAAAAGTGAATCGATTTTAGTCATATGTACATCGATGACTTCATCCCAAATATTGCGCCATCGTTCAAACATTTCTTCCGTTTCACCGTTCATGTTCAAAGATTTTACTTTTGAAATTTCTTCATTTATAGGTTTATGTTGTATTTGTAATTTTTCATTTTCAAGTTTTGCAATAATTGCAACATGTTTTCTTCGCATCATAAATCCTACTATGGCTAAAATTAATAGTAGGATAATCGGAATGATGATATACTCCATCGTAAGCCTCCTATTCTACAATAAACGAATTGGCTAGTTGTATTTATTATATACTATGTTTTCGCCTTTTGTACTAAAATTTAAGTGATTTTCAGAAAACTGTATTTTTGCTATTGTAAAATATTAAGATAGCAGTCTATAGATCTAAAGGAGTGGTACATTTTGAAACGTGATGGGCATATACATAGTCCTTATTGTCCACATGGCAGTTCGGACACGTTCATTCAATATATTGAAAAAGCAATTTCTCATAATTTCACAGATATAACGTTTACAGAACACGCCCCATTACCAGCAGGGTTTATTGATCCTACCCCACTCCAAGATAGTGGGATGAAACCCGAGTATCTCATGCCATACATTGAAGAATTACAATGCCTGCAAAAACAATATGCAAAAGACATTCGAATTCGTATCGGATTAGAAGTTGATTATATCAAAGGTTTTGAACAAGAAACTCGTCATTTTCTTGATACATATGGACATTTTTTAGATGATGCCATCTTGTCAGTCCATTTTTTACAGTGGCAGGACACCTTTGAATGTATCGACTTCTCTCCTAAATGCTTTATTGATTTCTCTAAGAAAGTTGGCTCTATTGAACAGGTGTATCATTTATATTATGATACAGTCCTACACTCTATAAAAGCAGACCTTGGTTCTTATAAGCCAAAAAGGATTGGGCACCCATCACTGATTCATAAATTTCAGCTAGCTCATCATGAGAAAATTAATGACGACACTCGACTTTACCAAGTTTTGGACAGTATGAAGCAAAATGGCTATGAATTAGATGTAAATAGTGCTGGTATAAGTAAACCATTTTGTCAGGAGCCCTATCCACCATTTGCCTTTATCAATTATTGTCAGGCGATTGAATTACCTTATGTATTTGGTTCCGATGCCCATAGTGTGACTGATTTACATCAACATTATAATGTTATATTACCGATCTAAATAACTTTTAAACGAGGTGCTTGTATGTTTACACAAATTAATTATGAAGGATCCATTGCTGACCAGTATCTTACACTATCTAAGCAATTAGACGCACTACTAACTGGTGAAAAGGATCAGATTGCAAATTTAAGCAATGCTTCTGCACTCCTCCATCAATTTTTAACAAATATTAACTGGGTGGGGTTCTATCTCTTACAGGAAAATGAGCTTGTACTCGGTCCATTTCAAGGTCTGCCTGCCTGTGTTAGAATACCAATTGGCCGTGGGGTTTGCGGAACAGCTGTGGCAACAAAAGAAACGATTGTTGTCAAAGATGTTCACGAATTCCCAGGACATATTGCGTGCGATGCTGCCTCCCAATCTGAAATTGTCATACCATTAATGAAACAAGGTGAGGTCATGGGTGTACTTGATATCGATAGCCCTACTGTGAATCGCTTCTCCAAGGAAGATCAAGCTGGTTTAGAGCATTTTGTTCAAACACTACTACTTCATATATAAGATGTTAAAAAATTGCCCTGAAATGCATTGTCATTTCAGGGCAATTTATTTTATAGAACCATTTACAAGAACTCCATCCATATTATTGGTTTTGAAAAGAACCATCATGGATGCAAAAACGATTTTTACCACTATTTTTTGCTTCATATAGAGCGGTATCAGCATGTAAGAAAACGGATTGGAATGCTGGTCGGTCTTGATCATTCCATGTAATGAGTCCTGCTGAAATTGTTACTTGAGGATCGGTGGCACTTGGAATTACTTCAACGATGGCTGATGCTAATTCCAAAGCTTCTTTTTCACTAATGTTAGGTACATATATGGACATCTCTTCACCGCCCCATCTTGCACAAATTCCTCGACTACCTATTGTTTCCTTCAACTGAACGGCAATCTGCATCAGTATTTTATCACCTACTTGATGACCATACGTGTCATTTATGCGTTTAAAATTATCAATATCAATGAGCAAAAACATACCTGATTGATCATATTCAAGAGACTTTTCTACAAAATGATCAAGGTAACTACGTGCATATAGTTTCGTTAAATGATCCAAATCGACCATTTCCTGAAGCTGTGTTCGTAAAATAGAGTTTGCAATTGCTAAAGATGAGTGGTGGATTAAAGACTGCATTAATTTAAAGCTATCAAACGAAAAGAAATACGGCTCTTTATGTAAAACGATACTAAAGCCATTGATCTTTTCTTCCATTAGAATGGGGATGGCCATTATGGAACGATATTCAATTTGTTTAGAGGTTAATCGACTAAAATCAGCTATAAACAGCGGATCATTAGTTTGAGTAAAATGTTGTTCAACATGCTTAATATAGGTTTGACCCTCTTCAGAACTAAATAGCGAAGTACTTGCCCCCGCTACTTCAAAGGTGTCATCTTTTTTAAAGGCGAAGCAAACTTCCATTGGTTGAAAGGATTTCAGTAACTGCTTTTGCAGGAAAAGTAACATTTCATGAATGTCAATCCTCATATTTAAACGATGTGATGTTTCATTGATAAGTTGTAAGTCACTGACGAGGCGATGCGACTGATGATATAGCTTTGCATTTTCTAGTGCATTTCCTGACGCCTGCGCAAGCATCCGTACAAAATCTTTTTCAGTCGTTGAAAAAAGGTAAGTAGTTGGAGCACTCACTTGTAATATGCCATAAATAGCTTGCCTTCCTTTAATAGGGGCATTTAATAAACGGCAATTTAAATCACTCGCAAGTTCTGTTGTTAACTCTCCTGATACAAAAGCCTCAATAGTGGTAGGTCTTTCCGATAAATAATCAAAAAGCTTAATATCGATGGTCGTGTGTCGGTCTTGATCATTCGATAATATAAGCTCTACATTAAATTCAGGGAAGTTATCCCTTATATTTTTCAATACATTTTCCAAAATTAAATCAATATCCATTGTTGAATGAAATAAATCAGTCATGTTATATAGTTTTCTATATTGGTCTTCATTTATTTTTACATCTAAATTATCTTTCATCATTTGAAGAACCTGAGAAAGTATTTCTATACATTTTTCGCCGTAATCTGAGGTCATAAAGTCTGTCCAAGACTCTGTTGCCTCCACAAGTAATACACCAATGGGATTATTGCCCTCTGCTTGGAAAAGCACCATATCTGTCATCATTGAATAGGCCTGTCTTGCCTTTAATATATAAGGAATTTTCACTACTTTTTGTTGATAAAAACTAGCTTCAATCATCAGCCATGACACAGCATTTAGCTTTGTTTCAATCGTTAATGAAGCCATCTCCTCAATAGGTATTAAAGAATTACCTTCAAAACTAAGAAAAGCTACATTATCAATTTCCAAGTGTTTCTTAAGACACTGTTTTAATGAATAAAAATACCCATTAAAACTAGCTTGTTCTTCATTAGAACTCACCCAAAAGCTCAAAACATCAGATTTTATATATTTTAGCGTTTGTAAATGGTCTGTCATGAAATCACCTTTTCTATATAACGTCCAAATCAATTACTATTAACTTATAATATATTATACATAATTTGTGTCATTTTGACTATGTAAATTCTCCCTTACTTTTACATTTTAGATTTTACAGCGCATCTTTAACTATTTCTAACACATTAGGAATGGACAGTGAGAATTTTCTACTATATACCTGTAATAAAATTTTAAATACTATTAATTGACGTACATGTCCTAAGCAGTTACAATGGAGGTTGTGTAAAATGAACGCAGCAGTGGTATAAGCTTATATTGTATTTTATTCCTCTATTTTCTTCTGTACAACTAATTAGATAGTCAACTTTTAAAAATAGATGGTGTATTGTGTAACCTAACGGCTGCATAGGCGAAAATACATGAAAATAAAATGCGTGTAAGAATGGGTACTACTGGTTTTTGTTTTACAACAAAAAAACCAAATTTAAAGGAGGAGACAACAATATGTCTCGTTATACAGGTCCATCTTGGAAATTATCACGTCGTCTTGGTATCTCACTAAGCGGTACAGGTAAAGAAATCGAAAAACGTCCTTACGCACCAGGACAACACGGTCCAAACCAACGTAAAAAATTATCAGAATACGGTTTACAACTTCAAGAGAAGCAAAAACTTCGTCACATGTACGGCATGAACGAACGTCAATTCCGTACATTGTTTAACCGCGCTGGTAAAATGAAAGGTGTACACGGTGAAAACTTCATGATCCTTCTTGAAACTCGCCTTGACAACTTAGTTTACCGTTTAGGTTTAGCTCGTACTCGTCGTGGAGCTCGTCAATTAGTAAACCACGGTCACATCTTAGTAGATGGCAAACGCGTTGATATCCCATCATTCAGCGTAAAACCAGGTCAAACGATTTCTCTTCGCGAAAAATCTCAAAACCTTGCTGTTGTTGGAGAAGCAATCGAAGTAAACAACTTCGTACCTGACTACTTAACTTTTGACGCTGACAAAAAAGAAGGTACATTCACTCGCCTTCCAGAGCGTTCTGAGTTATCAGCTGAAATCAACGAATCATTCATCGTAGAGTACTACTCTCGTTAATTTTTTAACGATAGAAATCTTCGGATTCTTAAACCCCGTAGCCTTGGTATACCAAGTGTTTACGGGGTTTTTGTTTTGTATTTTACTTTGGATAATTAGCGTTTTTTACTAGGGGTTTAGGGGAGCGAATGAGGGAACGTCACTTTAATTTATTTCAAAAAAATCAACGGACAGATGTACATTTATCTTCATTCCGAAGCACAAAAACGAGCTACACAGGCTTACAGAGAAAAAAACAGAGATAAAACAAGGAAACATTCAGCGAAGAGTTCAGCTAAGAGTTACATTAATAAGTACTGTGATTTAGATGACTTGGCTGAATTAAAAAGTGAATAAATTAATAAAAACCAGGTACTCACTCTCAATTGAGCGCCTGGTCTTTGCTTTAAATCCTAATCAAATTCTTTTTTATCTGTAATGCAAATTCTTCAATAGATTTTCTATCTTGATAAATTGTAATACCAATACCAGAACGAGTAGCTCTATGAGAGTTATATTCTCCTGCATCAATCCAAAATTGGAATTGATAAATCTGTTCATCAATTAGGTCACTATTATTCGCTAAAATAGCAAATGAAAAAGAAGGATCCGTTGAGTCCCATACTTCTGCTTCCAATAATTCGTCCCAATTATTTAATATCAGCGTATGCAGCATTATAAGGTCACTTCGTAAAACCAAAAACTTAAAATCTAAATGATGTTCACCACAATTAAGTTTAATCAAAATATTACTGGAAACAGTATCACTCTCTATATTAACAACTTCTAAACTTGTCTTTGATGCATCAAATGATCTATCGTATAAGGTTGCCATAATTAAATCTTACCATCCCCAGTTACTATTAATAAATTTCTTAGCGATTTCCCCACTATCAGGTTTGTAAACCGTTGCAACCTCTTTTGAATTCCCTATAAAAACTACATTAATATTTTGATTTTTATCCTAAATAGCTCTAGCACGTGTATGTTTATCCATGAATTTTCTTCCATTTACAATTACATCAGCAACTTGTTTGGAAGAAAGTTGACGTGCGTTAGCCTGTATAACTGCGTGTGAAGAAAATTTCACTGTTGCTTTTGGAATTTATTTTACAACTAGTTTAACACATGTAACTGCAACGAACCATACAATCGGAGCGATCCTTGGAGCAACAATAAACTGTTCAGATTCCAGTGAATTCATAAAAGGAGTTCGTGCAGTGTTAAAAAGTATAGAGTGTGGCGTTCTGAAATTCTATTAGAAGATGGTGAACAGCTTAAAGAAAATGGTTATGTATTTATTTCTTCACAAACAAAAGAGCCGTATGCAGATAACAGTCTAAATAATAAAAATTCCCTCGGCCACGAAAAGATTGAAACGACTATTATTTATATGGAGAAGGTGTTTGATTAACTACTTTTCAATAATTAGGATAAAAGATAATAATTGCTCCTACTTCTACATCTACGAAGGGATTCAGGCAGTCCATCGTAGTATATTACACACCAATGTTATTATTATTAATTCTTCTAATACCTGTTTGACCGGGGTTCCTGCTAATCTCTTCTCAATTGCCTTCATTTTTACTTCTATTGGATAACCTACTTTTGTTCCCATAGAAAAAACACCTCCGTTGATTGTTTGGTTATCCTTATACCCATATCTCAACAAAAGGTGTTTATATATATCATTTTTATAGGACAGTGGGTCTTCATAGTAGCTTTTTACCGTATTGGTGATAATGCTTTTTGCTCTAGAATATTTGTAAAATCTAAGACCTCTGAAATAATCTTCATATAAGAATCTACTAATAAGACAAAGACATCGTCTTCACAACTTCCAATTCACTGACTCCTCCATCAGAACATACATTCCTGGTTGTAATTTATCCTTTTAACTTTGCTAGGATTACTTAATTTTAAAATGTGCAATTTGACCTTTTAAGTTTTCAACCATCTCGTTTAATTGATTAGCTGTTCCTAGCATTTCTTCCATAAAAGCAGATTGCTCTTGCATAGTTGAAGCAATATTTTGGGTACCTGCTGATGTTTGCTCCAATGATTGCACAGTTGTCTCAGTAGTCCCTAATACTTGTTCAGAGCTTGCTGATATTTGTTCTACTGTTGAAGCAATTGATTGCGTTCGCATACTAATGTTTGAAATTAGAGATGAGATTTTTTGAAAAGTATCTCCAGCCAATCTTATTGCGATAGTCTCATGATTAATTTCATCTACTACTCTCGTAATAGCTTCAACCGATTCATTAGAATTGTTTTGCATTTCAGAGATTAATTTAGTTATGTCATTAGCAGATTGGGCAGATTGTTCTGCTAAATGTCTTATTTCATCTGCGACAACAGCAAATCCTTTTCCGTATTCACCTGCACGAGCAGCCTCAATAGCTGCATTTAATGCTAGTAAATTAATTTGATCTGAAATACTTGTAATAACATTTGTAATTTGTCCTACTTCTTTAGAACGTCGATGCATTTGTTCTGTCATTTGCATAGAGGCTTTTGAAAGCTCGTTAATTGAATCAATTCCTTGTACGGATTGTTGAATGACATGATTACCTTGATTGGATTCTTCAGATGTTCTAATAGATTCATCAGAAACGTTTGTAGTAGATTCTGTGATTTCTACTATCCCCTCTGATATTTCTCTAATCGCAATTTGATTTTGAATAGCCCCAGTTGTTACCATTTCACTACTTACTGAAACTTCCTGAATTGCTGCTGATACCTGATTGGCCATTTCTGTCACTTGCTCTATACTTTGCGTCAATTCTTTAGACCCGCTTGCTACATAGTCTGCTGTTGAGGATACATGACCTATAACTTCTTTTAGCTGCACTTGCATACTATTAAAACTTGATGCAAGCTGACCAATTTCATCATTACTTGTATTTTTAATTTCCTGTGTTAAATCACCAGCAGCAATTACTTTAGTATAATCAACAAGTTCATTTAACGGTTTAGAAATTCTTTTAGCAGTGAAATATGCTAGTATACCACTTACCACAATAAATATAAGTGCTAATAACACACATACCTTTATTAATAAATTCTCCAGATCAACTATAAAATCTGCATCTTCATCTAACCCTAAGACAGAATCTGTTCCTGGAACTTGTAAAAATGTAGACTTATGAGCGCCGTAATCATCTATATAAATATCACTTGTAACCATTTTAGTTGTATCTAGCGCTGCTTTTTGTTCATCTGTAAACGCTAGTGGTGATAAATACTTATCGTCATTACCTAAAAATAAAATGACTTCTTTATTATCTACTTTACTCATAATATACACATTTTCTAATTCATACTCTTTTTGAAAGTCATTTCCTCTGGACAACAGTTCTTGATATGCACTTTTGTTTGTTTTAGCACTATTGATTAATTCTTTATCAAATAACTCTTCAAAGTCATCCATTTTCATTGTTAAGCTCTCTTCAAACTGAGGAATAATATATCCATCGATTAAACGCTCAGCTACAATAAATATGGCAAAACTAAAAATTGTGCTTATAACAATAATAGGCATTAATACGTTTAATAATATTTTCTTTCTAATGGTCATACCTTTAAACATCGTTAACGCTCCTAACTGTAATATAAAATTAACTATTATTAAACAAATACCAATTCATTTAACGTAATATATTGATTCAGATCTAAATTCAATAACCTAGTATTTTCTTTTAAATCTGGTGATTTATGGAATATTACAGCAAAAGTAGAGCTTTCATTCACTTTCATCCGTCGATATTCTAAAATTTCTTCAAAATTTAGTTTAAACGCTTCATGATTAATAGACACAACTTTCTTACAATCAATAGATGCATCTATTTCAGCACAACAAAAACTATAAATTGAATCATCCATTTGATTAATTATATTTTCCCAATCAGGCTTTTGTTGTTTAAAAAAGTACTCGCATGCGTTGACACCATATGCATAAACGCCAAGTTCATTTGTACCGATACCAGCAAATCTAAGTGGGTTTACTTCAATAGGAACTATCTGTCCGAGATTATCGATGCGAATTTCAATATGTATAGGGACAAGCTTTAATGCGAAGAGCGATGAAATAGTTTTTAAAAATTGTTGAATGTTGTTGAGGGACTCATTTATTACTTGCTTACTCGTATAGTAAATTCTATCGCTCATGTCCTTCTCATGCCTAAACATTCTTTTAAAAATATTTAGGATAACAGGCTCGCCTTCTTCTGTAAAATATACGTCAACAGCGTATTCATCACCTTCAATTAATTTCTCAATTATAAAGGATTGATTATTAATAACTTCGATTGGATACTCTGCACTTGTAACTTCCATTTCAAACTTAAGTTGTTCAATAGTTTCTTTATATTCTTCTACCTTATCAATACGATGTACTCCTACACTTGAATATCCTATAACAGGCTTAACAATAATAGGGAAAGGTAGTGAACCAGGATCTAATTCATCTAATTCTTTTAGAGATACTTCTGTGAAAAAGAAATCTTTAAAATGACTACTTAATGTTTTCCTGAAAGTAACTTTATTTTTCAAAATATCTGTAACAATTGTTAAGTAGTGATTAGGTGCATATTTAGATAAAATATTAAGTCCATTTTCAGAGTTAAAGAGAATTTGATAATTCTTCTTCTCTAATTCAATCAACAAATCGTCTACCTTTTTTAAACTTATAGTAGATTCATTTGGTATAAAAACTTCATTTAATTTGATAACTGGAATTTTATTCTTACTAACTGTGTGCGCTAATAAATCAGAAACATAAGGTCTATCTAGTATTATCAACTTTTACACTCCTATCTGTATATTTTTCTAAATATCCATAGCCTAAAATAATTATTAAAAGTATGTTAGAATAACTATCATCTATATTAATATAAAATACCTATAATATCCATAGTTTCGCATTTTATTATTTAGGTAATTTTACATCGTAATTGATAAAAAGGATATCTAACTACTAACAAGTATATTTACCTATATAATATAACTCTTATACTGTTAATCTTTTTTAATATTGGAGCATTCATTTTAGTACTCAACGTTGACACTTCCGCTATGGCCACTGTGTTTGTCATAATTATTAAGTGTAACTAATTCCATAATTTACCCACACGGAAATAAACTCCGTTAATTGATCAATCACTCAAAAATTTCTGCTCATTGCGTCCATTTCGTTAAAGAAACGGATGTTTTTTCAAGAGCTAAAAAAGAAAAAGAGCAGCTAGTGCTACTCCTTCGATAAATCTCACATTCGCTTTAAAATTTCCCTTCGTAATAAAGAAATATAGTCTTGTTCTTCAGGCAACTTAAAGTAAATACAGTTATAATAAATATACTCTTCAAACAATTCTATATCGACCATTTCAATTGGATTTTTCCATTCCAGATCTCCCAATAATGTTTGTTGCACCATTTTTTCACTCACACTATCAGCCCCGTTTTTTTCGCAAGAATACATAATTACTCACGCTAATATACCAGTATATAACATCAGTATAATAAAAGAGAGCGGTCTATATTATTCTCTTCATTTTATGCTTGTTGTTTTGTTGGTGCTAATACGATTTCTCTAATATTTACACTTTGAGGCTGATTAAATACAAAATAAATTGTTTCTGCTACTGTACTTGGATTTAAACCACCATGAATTGATTCCTTCCATTCTATGTAGTTCTCTTTAATTTGTTCGTCAGATGTGTGTGATAGTAACTCGGTCTCAACCACACCTGGTGCAATTGTTATCACACGTACGTTATGCTTTGAAACCTCTTCACGAACATTTTCACTCATTGAATGAACTGCGAATTTCGTCCCCACATATGCCGCATGATCAGCAAATGTTTTCTTTCCAGCAATAGAACTTACATTAATAATAGTTCCTGTTTGACGTTCAATCATAGAAGGCAATACTGCTTGCATTCCATTTAACATACCTAACACATTTACATCATACATTTCTTTCCATTCAAGAGGATTTTGTTTAGCGATATCGCCCAATAACATACGTCCAGCATTATTTACGATTGCTTCAACTGGTCCAAATTTGTCTTCAGCTGCCATAAGAGCTTTATCTAAAGCCTCTCTATCTGTTACATCCACACTTGCTTTAATTACATTATCTCCTGTAAATTGATCTAACAAATGTGCACGACGTGCTATAACTAAAACGTTATATCCATTTTGTATAAACTTCTTTGCTGTTGCTTCACCAATACCTGATGAAGCACCTGTAATTGCAATATATCCTGTTTTCATTCTGATTGTCACTCCTTCTTTGATTTCTAAGTAAAATCAGTTTACAATTAAATCTACTTAAGATAAAGTAGGCACCTCTTTGTCCCTTAGTAACCTTAAGGTACTTAATAAAGGAGAGCAATGAATTGGATAAGAAAAAATATTTAAATGAGTTTGATGCTACAATGCAAATTATTCAAGGAAAATGGAAAATAATGATTTTATATGAACTATACGAAAACCCTCTCAAACGATTTGGAGAGCTTCAAAGATATATTGAGGATATTTCACATAAAACACTATCCAGACAATTAAGAGAACTTGAAATGGATGGATTAATAGTAAAAAATGTATATCCAGAAGTTCCTCCTCGTGTAGAATATTCCATAACTAAAAAAGGATTGTCCCTTATTCCTTTACTCGATATGATTTGTGAATGGGGAATTACTCATGTAAAGAAGGAACATTTAGAACGTGTGTTATGTGGGTTGGAGGAGAATTAAATAAACAACCAATTACTTGTTCATTGAAGAATATGTTGCTTTATTCTCAAGAGTATCATTTTCTAGAAATTGCATTTTGATAAATAGGTTTTTTTATTTAACTAATGCTTAATGATTTCCCTTTATTGCTACAGAGATCCTTAAATTCAAAGAAAAGGGAATTAGTTGAGAGAAGTAAAGCCCTTATCACGTTAGATTTAAGTTAGAGAAGGATGGAAATCAACGTGTTATTATTGACAGAAAGTTGATAGTATTCTCGGTCAGAGAAATGCTGTTTTAATGTTTCCACTTGTTTAAGAGGTCGTTTTATCACCTTCAAGACACATGAGTTTTTAAACACTTTATAAAAAACTTTTTAGCCTCAGTTTGACTACCAAAACCCGCCCCCTTATTAAACAAAGACGAAGAAGGTACTGTGAAGCTCTAATTTCTCAGTACCCTAAATTGTTAAATGATATTTTCACACTATGTTCAAACAAAGTTAGGACAATCTTTTACCCCTTTTTTTAAAGATAGCAAGGATTTCCCATTTGTTCGATTCTTCCATTTTTTAATTGCACGATAAAATCAGCGATAGCATAGGCATCCTCTTCATCGTGTGTAACAAAATAGATGTAATATTTGCGCGCTTTAAAATGTCACGTAAATCTTTTCTAATTTTTACTTGAAGCTCGGTATCTAAGTTACTAAAAGGCTCGTCTAACAGTAGTAAACGAGGTTTAGGGGCAAGTGCCCTAGCAATTGCAATACATTGCTGTTGACCGTCACTCTAAGAGAGAATTGGATTCTTTATTATTTGTCATCAATGACTATCTTGGATTAAAAGAGCAGTTGAAAGGACTATAACTTAAGTTGAATAATGCTCTTTTATTGAACAAATTTTTAAAAATAATTTTTAACGAAATTGAAAACTTCCATTTCAATCAATTTCTTGGTTGCGCTATTCAACAAATTAGCCATTTAAAAAATTTAAACTATCTGAAGATGAGGGCATTAACGAAATAAGCTTCTTTTCTTATATATCCCTTGGGTTCTCAGGGCGTAGAGATTGGTATGAGGGTTATTCTAGAAATACACCGTCCGTATATTCAGAATTTCTTAATATTATTATAATCAACAATCATAACTCCCTCTCATTTATGAAAATTTTATATACTTTAAAATAATAATTACATCGCTTCAAAATAACATAACCACTATCTTAATATTAAAAAACAAATATCAGTTATTTACTATTCTTAGACCCCTTCAAATAGAACCATTTCCAAAAAAATATATTTTATTTTTATAGTAAAACATTTTATAAAACATATTACAATCAGCATTCTTATACCTTTCACATTTTTAAAGAACATTTTAACAAGCTAACTTTTTTGTAAAATAATAACAAGGATAAAGCGAGCAATTTTAATAAAAATACGAGTTGAACTTTAATAAAAAATAGAATACGATGAATTCCGAAAGGTGGTTCACCATCATTCAAGCAATAATAATTTTTAAAAAGGGGTTGGAAGTATGTCAGACGTTCTAAAGCAATTTGTTATGCCGAAAAAAAACTTATTTGGACCTGGAGCAATTCAAGAAGTTGGTAAACACTTAAATGATTTAGAAGTGAAGAAGACATTAATCGTAACAGATGAGGGCTTACACAAATTAGGTCTCTCTGAACAAATTGCAAACATCATTACAGCTGCTGGAATTGATGTAGCAATTTTCCCTAAAGCAGAACCAAATCCAACAGATCAAAATATTGAAGATGGCATAGCAGCTTACCATGCTGAAAGCTGTGATTCAATCGTTTCTCTTGGAGGAGGGAGCGCTCATGATGCAGCAAAAGGTATCGGACTTATTGCTTCGAATGGTGGACGCATTCAAGATTATGAAGGCGTTGATAAATCACAAAATCCACTTGTGCCATTAATTGCTATTAATACAACGGCTGGTACTGCTAGTGAAATGACTCGTTTCACGATTATTACAGATACAGCACGTAAAGTAAAAATGGCCATTGTTGATAAACATGTGACTCCGTTACTTTCGATTAATGATCCCGAACTGATGATTGGGTTACCTCCTGCTCTAACAGCTGCTACTGGTGTTGATGCATTGACACATGCTATTGAATCATTTGTTTCGACAAATGCAACACCAATTACAGACGCTTGTGCTGAGAAGGTACTTCAACTAGTTCCTGAATTTTTACCACGTGCCTATGCAAATGGAGCTGATTTAGAAGCACGTGAACAAATGGTATATGCACAATTTTTAGCTGGTATGGCTTTTAATAATGCTTCACTAGGCTATGTCCATGCGATTGCTCATCAGTTAGGTGGCTATTATAATCTACCTCATGGCGTATGTAATGCCATTTTATTACCACATGTTTGCCGCTTCAATGTAACAGCACGTACTGAGCGTTTTGCTCGCATTGCTGAATTATTAGGTGAAAATGTGACAGGATTAAGTAAGCGTGATGCTGCTGAAAAAGCTATTTCAGCTATTGAAAAGCTATCAAAGGATTTAAATATTCCTAGTGGCTTCCGCGAACTAGGTGCAAAAGATGAGGATATTGAAATTTTAGCAAAAAATGCGATGTTAGATGTTTGTGCTGAGACAAATCCTCGTAAAGCAACACTAGATGATATTAAACAAATTATTACAAATGCAATGGGCCCTATCGTGAAAAAAGAGGAATCGCTTGAAGCTGTTGCTGCTCTTTCATAATTAATAAAAAAACAAAAGGTGGAGATAAACCAAGTTTTTCTCCACCTTTTTTCTATGCTCAAAGATGAAAATGATGTAAACACATTGTTTAGAATGGAAACTCTCGCTATACTTTTCTTAAAAAGAATAGGAGATAACAAATGCGTTTAATCTCGATATGTCCAAGCAATACAGAGCTTGTAGCCTATTTAGGACTGACAGACCAGCTTGTTGGAGTAGATGATTTCTCCGATTGGCCATCAAGCGTTAAAGATTTGCCACAGCTTGGTCCAGATTTATCTATTAATATGAACGATTTAGAGGCATTACACCCCGATCTTGTTCTTGCTTCTTTAAGTGTGCCTGGAATGGAAAAAAACATCGAGGAATTGCAAAGAAGAAATATCCCTCATATTGTTTTTAATGCGAACTCGTTAGAGGAAATTGCACAAGATCTCCTTTCACTCGGGAGAGCTTGCCATGTAGAAGAACGTGCTAAAATAATCGCAGAAGAATATTTGCAATCCATTGACAAAATGCGTATAGTTGCTAACTCTCTCACGAAGAAACCTACTCTATACTGGGAATGGTGGCCAAACCCAATTTTTACACCAGGAAAAATAAATTGGCTAACAGAAATTAGTGCTATTGCAGGCGGAGTCAATTTATTTCACGATGTAGAACTAGCCAGTGTTCAAACTGATTGGGCAGATGTTGTTAAACGAAAGCCCGACTATATCATGATGGCTTGGGTAGGTGTAGCTTTTGAGCGTATACAGCCGGCCAACTTATTAAAGCGTCCCCATGCAAGTGAGCTACATGCTGTGAAAATGGAACAGCTTCATGTAATGGAGGAATGGCTTTATTGTCGGCCTTCTCCCCGTCTTATTGAAGGGGCTATAAAACTGGCAAAAATACTGCACCCTCAGCAATATGAACACATAAAATCGCCAAGTTTTCTATAATAAAAAAACAACATCCCCTTTATGATCGGGGATGTTGTTTAAATTAAAATCATTATACAAACTTTACCATATGATATTTTTTCTTACCGCGACGAACAATGCTAAAGGCATCCTCTAGACGATCCTTTGCATCGACTACATATTCTAAATCCGTCACTTTTTCACCATTGACACTAATTGCACCATTCGAAACGTCCTCACGTGCCTGACGTTTCGATGATGAGATACCAGCTTCTACAAGAAGGTCCACAATATTTTTATCTTCTTTTGCCATTTCAATAGAAGGAACATCTTTAAAGGCATCCTTCATTTCTTCAGCCGAAAGTGCTTTTAAATCGCCTGAAAATAAAGCTGCTGTAATGCGAATAGCTTGCTCTAACGCCGCTTGACCATGAATTAATCGTGTCATTTCCTCAGCAAGTGATTTTTGAGCCTTACGTAAATGTGGCTCTTCTTCTACAGAAACAGCTAATGCTTCAATCTCTTCACGAGTAAGGAAAGTGAATATTTTCAAGTATTTGATGACATCTGCATCAGCAGCATTGATCCAAAATTGATAGAATTCATATGGAGATGTTTTCTTACCATCTAACCAGACAGCACCACCAGCTGTTTTACCAAATTTCGTACCATCTGCTTTCGTTACTAATGGAATCGTAATCCCAAAGGCTTTAGTTTCTTCTTCATGTGTCTTACGAATAACCTCTAAACCTGTTGTAATATTACCCCATTGATCAGAGCCACCTACTTGAATACGACAATTGTAGTGGTTGTATAAATGATTGTAATCAATCCCTTGAATTAATGTATAAGCAAACTCTGTAAAAGATATCCCCGTGTCAAGACGAGAAGCAATTGTATCTTTTGCCAACATGTAGTTAACATTAATTAATTTCCCATAATCACGTAAAAATTCAATCGTATTTATATTGCCAATCCAGTCACGATTGTTCACAAGCTGAGCGCCATTACCATCTTCAGCAAAGTCAAAAATTCGTTCTAGTTGACCGCGAATCCCTTGAACATTTTTATCGATTTGCTCCACAGTTTGTAATTGACGCTCTTCTGAACGACCTGATGGATCTCCAATCATGCCTGTAGCCCCACCCACAAGTAAAATTGGACGGTGACCAGCTTTTTGGAAGCGACGTAATGTTAAAAGCGGGACAATATGCCCGATATGCATAGAATCTGCTGTTGGATCAACACCACAGTATAAAGAGACGGACTGTTCTTCTAATAGTTTTGCCATACCATCAGCATCGGTTTGTTGGTATAGCAGCCCACGCCATTCTAAATCTTGTAATAATTCGTTTGTCATGATGATTCCTCCTAATTGATTGAAATTCGCTACGTGCATGGACAAGTTCATGAAATAAAAAAATCCCTACACGCAAACAATTGCATGCAGGGACGTTAAATTGTAAATTAACGCGGTACCACCCGGCTTGAAGATGTCATCCACCTTCCACTTCATTCAACCGCCTTTATCGCAGGCGCGCACGTCTAAGCTCCAAGCACGTAATTCGTCTCTACATTATGACCAGTTTTCACCAACCACTGGCTCTCTAAACAGGGAATATAGAAACTACTCCAAACTCTTCATCACTAGAAAACTATAAACATTATTCTATACGAATCTATTTCAAAGTCAATAACTATGTTCGAGCTAAAACAATATGTGCTATAATAAACAAGATTTTAGGAGGTCGATACATTGAAGGATTGGATTGAAAAAATCAATGCAAAGATCGATACATTAATTGAACAAAAATGGATGAAGAAATTACGTATTTCAGGTAGCGTTACCTGGAACTTATTTTTACTATTTTTAGTCTTTGCATTGGTTGGCACTGTATTTGTCGGTTCAGTAGGAGCTGGTTATTTCGCTTCTCTTGTAAAAGAAGAGCCTTTACGCTCAAAAGATGAATTGCGAGATCAAATTTTTAGCTATGAAGAAACAAGTGAAATTTATTTTGCCAACGATATTTATATCGGAAAATTACGGACAGATTTAGATCGCCGCGAAACTTCACTAAAAAATGTTGCACCAGATGTTATTAATGCAGTACTGGCAACAGAAGATGAGTATTTCCGTGAACATAACGGCATTGTACCAAAAGCGGTTGTACGAGGCTTATTACAAGATGTTACGAATTCTGCTACACAGACAGGTGGCTCTACACTTACGCAACAACTTATTAAAAACCAAGTATTAACCAATGAAGTTTCCTATGAACGTAAAGCAAAAGAAATTTTACTTGCTATGCGTTTAGAGCATTTTATGACAAAGGAAGAAATATTAGAGGCTTATTTAAATATTATTCCATACGGTCGTAACTCTTCAGGGCGAAATATTGCAGGCGTAGAAACAGCCGCAGAAGGAATCTTTGGTGTCAAAGCTAAGGATTTATCACTTGCGCAAGCAGCTTACATCGCTGGTATTCCTCAGGCGCCATTTGCTTACACACCTTTTACAAATACGGGTGAACTGAAAAGTGAGGAAGCTTTAAAACCAGGTATTGATCGTATGAAAACAGTTCTTTATCGTATGAAAGAAGCTGGTTATATTGACGATGCTCAATATAAAGAAACACTGAATTATGATATTGCTGCTGACTTCCGTGGTCCAGAAATGCGAGCGGAGGATCGTTATCCATGGCTTACATATGAGCTTGAGAGCCGCGCAAAAGATATTATTGCAGAAAAACTCGCAGAAGATGACGGTATTGACCCAGAGCGATTAAAAACAGAAAAAAAATTAAAAGATAAATATAAAATCTTAGCAGATCGAGATGTTCGCTCAAAAGGTTATCGTATTTATTCAACCATTAACAAAGATATGTATGATGCCATGCAAAAAGCTGCTAAGGACTTCCAATATTACGGCCACACATATACTGGTAAAGGGAAAGACCCTGTAACCGGTGAGGAAGTTGATATCGAAATGCCCGTACAAGTGGGCAGTATTTTAATGGAGAATACGACAGGTCGCATTTTAAGTTTTGTAGGTGGTCGAGACTTTAATACAACTCAAGTTAACCATGCAACACAAGCTTATCGTTCAAATGGTTCTACGATGAAACCATTACTTGTATACGCACCTGCTATTGAGTATGGCGTAATTGGTGCAGGTAGCCCACTCGTTGACGTAAAATTCTCAATTGGTTCATGGAGCCCAAGTAACTATATTACTAGTGATGAGCGAGGACTTATTCCGGCGCGTGAAGCTTTAGCAGATTCTCAAAACATATCAGCGTTACGTTTATATAATGATATTATTAACAAACGACCAGCTGATCTATTAGTAAAAATGGGATTCACAAAATTACACCCCGATGATTTCACTAACCTTGCAACCGGTATCGGTGCTTTAAGTGAGGGGACTACTGTAGAAGAGAATACGAATGCCTTTGCTACTTTTGCAAATGGTGGTCAATTCATTGATGCTTATATGATTGATCGAATTGAAGATCAAGAAGGAAATATTATTTACAAACACGAAGTAGAACCCGTCCAAGTATTTAGTCCAGAAACATCTTATATTGTGACAGATATGCTACGTGACGTATTAACAAAAGGAACAGGAACTCTTGCTCGTAATACATTAAAATTCTCTTCTGATTTCGCTGCTAAAACAGGGACTTCTCAAGAGTATAAAGATGTTTGGTTAGTTGGCTATAACCCTAATGTATCTCTAGGTGTTTGGATGGGTTACGACCAACCTCGTACGTTGTACGCATTTAATAATACGTACCTACAGCCAAGTGTTCGTGTCAATAAATTATGGGGTACTTTAATGAATTCCGTTTACGATGTGGCTCCTGAGTTTATTGACCCACCAACAAGCTTTAAGGCACCTAAAAATGTGGTGACCGCTTCATTCTGCGGAATTTCTGGAATGGCACCTTCTGCTGCCTGTGCAGATGCAGGTTTAGTTCGTTCAGACTTATTTAATGCGAAAGTATTTTTACCTTCACAACCAGATGATAGCTTAGCTGCTTCAAGTGTTGTAACGATTAAAGGAAAAACTTATAATGCATTACCTAGTACACCAGCTGAATTTGTCAAATCAGGTGGCGCAGGTATTAATCAGGCGTTTATTAAACGTATGTTAGGCCGTCTTGGCGGTAACCCAGCAAGTTTATTACCGAAAAATTCAACTTTAACCAATTCATCTGTTTCGGCCGTTGATTTCCCTGCGGATGGAAGTGCACCTGCAGCAGTAACAGCATCCGTAAATGGCTCAACTTTATCTTGGACAGAGTCATCAAACGATGTAGTTGGCTATCGGATTTACAATGTTACAAACGGTGCCAACACATTAGTAACTTCTGTTCTTGAATCTACACAAAGTATAACGGTCGCTAGTGGACAGGCCTATGTTGTAGTGGCTGTAGATATTACAGGCTTAGTGTCACCACATTCTAATGTAGCCTCTACTGGTGGTAGTGAAAATGAACCTGATCCAGAGGATAATGGTCAAGAAACAATTCCACCTACAACACCGCCTACAAATGGCAATGGGTCTGGTAATAATGGTAACGGTTCTAACAATGGGAATGGATCTGGTGGCAATGGCAACGGCTCTAACAACGGGAATGGATCTGGTGGCAACGGCAACGGCTCCAACAACGGGAATGAATCTGGTGGCAATGGCAACGGCTCCAACAATGGGGATGGATCTGGTGGTAACGGATCAGGTCAACCTGAAGATGGCTCAAATGGAGGAGACAACGGCAATACAACTCCCCCTGAAACATCAAGGCGATAATCAGTTTCATTTTCTGTGTCAAACAGGCTTACTACAATTCACTTTTGATTTGTAGTAAGTCTATTTTTTTGTCATTATTAAGAAGACTACTATTTTGAAGGAGAGGAAAAATATGAACATTTTAGTTTTAGGGGGCACACGTTTTTTCGGAAAAAAATTAGTGGAACTTTGCATTGCGAATGGACATGTTGTAACGATTTTAACACGCGGTCAAAGCGGCAATCCTTTTGGAACAGCTGTCAAACAATTAATTGTTAATCGGGATGATCGTGACGCATTAGAAAATGCTCTCGCCCATACAACGTGGGATATTGTTTATGATAATATATGCTACTCTCCTAACGAGGCACATACCATTTGTGAGCTTTTAAAAGGGAAAACGAAAAAACTTGTCTTTACTTCAACTCTTTCAACCTATGAAGTTGATGGCAAGATGAAAAAGGAAGAAGATTTCGATCCTTATCATTATCAAATTCTCATGGGGGATCGAAATGAATTTTCCTACGGAGAAGGAAAAAGACAGGCAGAGGCTGTATTGTTTAAAGAGGCTTCATTCCCAGTTGTTGCTGTACGTTTCCCAATTGTCATGGGTGAACATGATTACACACGTCGTTTGCATTTTCATGTTGAACGTATTTTACACGATCAGCCAATCTCCTTACCGAATATCGATGCGCAGATGAGCTATATTACAGATGAGGAAGCAGCTAATTTCTTATATTTTGCAGGCATGACACCTATAGAAGGACCATACAATGCTACAGCATCTGGTGCCATGTCATTGAAGGAACTCCTTGCGTTAATTGAAGAAAAGAGTGGGAAGCGCGCAAAAATTTCACTTGTTGGTGGCGATGAAGAATCACAATCACCATATGGTGTACCTGCTGACTGGTATATGACAAATGCGAAAGCAGAGAAAGCAGGATTTACATTTAGTCAACTTCATGATTGGTTGCCAAAACTAGTAAATACATTAGTAAAACAGCTTCAATAAAAAAGAAAGACAAAGAGTCTGCTAAATAAGCAGATTCTTTGTCAGTAAATTAATATAATATGGTCTTTAAAATGGCTACTGCTTCGTCTATCTCTTTCTTCGTTACAGTTAGTGGCGGCAATAGTCGAATAACATTTGGCCCTGCCCCTACTAATAAGAGACCCTTCTCTTCTGCAGCAGCAATATACGCGGCTACTTCTGTTTCACCACAGCCAATTCCAAGCATTAATCCCTTACCCTGAATGGTATAATTAGAAGGTAAATGCGCTTTTAGTTGTGCGACAAAATAGGCTGACTGTTCTTGTACTTGCTGTAAGAATGCTGGCTCAAATACATGACTTAAGACGGCCTGAGCTACATTCATTGCAAGTGGGTTTCCCCCAAATGTAGTACCATGTGTACCCGGACTAAAGGTTGCATAAAGCTCGGCAGTTCCTAGCATTGCCCCTACCGGAAAGCCACCACCTAAGCCTTTTGCTAATGTCACTATATGTGGCTTTAACACCGTTTGCTCAAACGCATAGCGTGTTCCTGTTCTTCCAATTCCAGTCTGTACTTCGTCAATAATGAGTAATATTCCCTTGTCCTCACATGCTTTTGCAATCGTGGTAGCGAATTCTAACGATACACAATTAACGCCACCTTCTCCTTGAATCATTTCCAGCATAATGGCTGCTACAGAGTCATCAATAGTAGCTTCTAGTGCGGCAGCGTCATTGAATGGTAAAATCGTAAATTTTTCAACGAGTGGTCCAAAGCCGTTATGTATTTTGCCTTGACCTGTTGCAGACATTGCTCCGAATGTGCGACCATGAAATGATTTTTCGAAAGTAATCATATGGTTTTTCCCTGTATGCTTTCGTGCTAACTTAATGGCCGCTTCATTTGCCTCCGCTCCACTATTACAGAAAAAAGCATGTGCAAAATGCGTATGAGCGATTAATTTTTTAGCCACGGTTTCCTGACCAGGGATATCAAAAAGGTTCGATATATGCCACAGCTTTTCACTTTGCTCTTGTAGTGCCTGCACAATGGCTGGATGCGCATGCCCCAGACTTGCTACTGCAATACCACTAGTAAAATCTAAATATTGTTTTCCTGTAGAATCCTCTACAACGGTGCCCTGCCCTTTGACAATTTGCGCACGACGTTTACCGTAGTTCCCGAATAACGCACTCATGTTATCATCTCCGCTATTATTTGAAATGGTCTTCTTTCAACATCTATACTTTTCATAAGCTCTTATTAGAACACTAGGTAGCATGAAGTTTATCGGAAGTGACAATCGTAGTGCCAATCAATGTCTCTCCCACAATTTGCACGGAAGGTATACCTGCACGTAAACAATCGATCGCTCCTTGTACTTTCGGAATCATCCCTCCATATAGATGCCCTTGTTCTATCCATTGATTAATGAGAGTGGGTGTTGCCATTGTTTGATATTCATCATAGACTCGAATACCACTTACATCTGTAACGAGTAATAAGCTATCTGCCCCTAAGGCTAATGCTATTTCACTTGCGACTGTATCGCCGTTAATGTTTAAAGCCTGACCTGCTTCACTTACTCCAACACAAGCAATAACGGGTACAATTCCCACTGACAATAAAGCTTCAAGTAAGGCTGTATGGATGGCTTTTACTGCTCCTACATAACCATAAACATCTTTATCTAAATAATCTGCCACCATTAATTGACCATCATAACCGTTTAGCCCAATGGCCTCGACGCCAGCACTTGTTAAGTCATGAACTAAAGCAGGGTTAACCTGCCCAATTAGAGTGGATTGGACAACATTCATAGCTGCCTCATTTGTCACACGTATACCATTTAATGTATGCGATTCTATGCCTCGAGCAGCTAATTCACGATTAATAGCTGGGCCCCCGCCATGAGTAATAATAAGCTCCACACCGCTATCTTGAAGCTTTTTAAAATGATAAAAAAAATCTTTATTTAAGCCCTCCAGTGTACTACCACCGAGCTTAATCACCATTCGTTTACGAGCGGTATGATGCGTTGATTTGGACGTAGTCATACGTTAAGTCACATCCCCAAGCATGCCCCTTACCTTCACCCATACCAAGAGACACATATATTTTCACTTCATGCATTTTTAAAATTTGTATTAATTCATCCTCTGAGAAAGGAATTGGTTCGCCGTTTTCTACCATTGTAGCGCCTCCAATTTGAATCGTAATTTTATCTGGGTCTACAGTGGCACCACTATACCCTACTGCTGCAATAATTCGTCCCCAGTTCGCATCACAGCCAAAAACAGCAGTCTTTACAAGTGGCGAGCCTACGACGGTCTTGGCGATTTTTCGTGCCTCTTCATCTGCAACTGCGCCAACAACTTCCACTTCAATGAGCTTAGTTGCCCCTTCTCCATCCTTGGCAATCATTTTTGCTAAATCTTCGGCTACCGTTTTCAATGTGTAATAGAAATTTAACCAATCTGGATGATCAGGTGTTAACGTCTTATTTCCTGCGAAGCCGTTCGCCAATACAACAACTGTGTCGTTTGTAGATGTATCCCCATCTACGGTAATGGCATTAAACGTGAGATTGGTAATATCGGATAATGCACTTTGTAATACATCAGATTCTATTTGGGCATCTGTCGTAATAAAGCCCAACATGGTTGCCATATTTGGTTCAATCATGCCTGAACCCTTCGCAACACCAGCGATAATGATTTCCTTGCCATCTACCGTTGTACTATAGCTTGTGTTCTTCATAACTGTATCTGTTGTTAAAATTGCCTGCGCAAAGTCAATAGCACTTTCTAAATTGTCCTTCGGTTCTAGCTGTTGAATACCATTTACTACTGGCTCCAGCTTCATCATTTCGCCAATGACGCCCGTTGAACAAACTCCCACCAATTCAGGCGCAATCCCTAATTTTTCAGCCACTTGCGCCTGCATTGTTTGGGCATCCTTAACGCCTTGCTTCCCTGTACAAGCATTGGCATTGCCCGAATTCACGATTATCGCCTGCATTTTTTTTGTTGTGTAAACAACTTCCTTTGTTACTTTTAACGGGGCTGCCTGCACAGCATTTGTTGTAAAAACACCAGCAACACTAGCTGGTACCTCACTTACTAAAATGGCTAAATCTTTCTTCTTATGTTTTAAACCACAATGTAACCCAGCTGCCTTAAAGCCTTTTGGTGAAACGATATTTTTACTTGATAACTTTTTCATTACATTTATTGATGTAGTAACTATCATCCATAATTCCTCCTTATTTTTCATCAAACTAAACATAAAAACTGTTAAATAAAGAACGGTACGACATCAAGACCTGTCGTTTGTGGTAGGTCAAATTGTACATTCATATTTTGGATAGCTTGCCCTGCAGCCCCTTTGACTAGATTGTCAATCACACTTACAATCGTGGCACGATTTGTACGAGAATCTACTTTCACCAAAATATCGCAATAATTGGACCCCTTAACACGATTAGTTCCTAAGCTAGTAGCATTTGTAACCATTCGAACAAATGGATGCTTTTCATACGTTTCCTGCAAGCAACCAACCAACTGAGCCTCTGTAACGCCTGCCATTACTGGCGCATAGGATGTCGCTAAAATCCCTCTTGTCATAGGTACTAAATGAGTATTGAAAGTAATGTTTGTTTCAGTATGAGCAAATACGGATAATGCCTGTTCTATTTCTGGTATATGTTGATGTGTATTTACTTTATAGATAGAGAAGTTCTCATTCGCCTCGCTAAAATGAGTAGTTTGTGACGGCTTATTACCAGCTCCTGAGATGCCACTTTTCGCATCAATTACTAAAAAGCTCGGATCAATTAATCGTTCCTTCACTAGCGGTAGTAATGATAATAACACCGCTGTTGGGTAACAACCTGGGTTAGCAATAAGAGTAGCCTGTCGAATATGCTCTGAATTCCATTCAGTTAAACCATAAACACTTTGCTGAACCGTATCAAATGGTGCTGCTTGTTTGCCATACCACGCTTCATAGCTTGCAAGATTTTTTAACCGGTAATCACCAGACAAATCTATAAATTTCGGACCCGTGTTAACCAATGATGGTAATAACTTACTTGTTACGCCAGATGGTGTACTTGTAAAAACTACATCAAATTCCGCTAAAGTATCTTCCTCTATTTTCTGTAATGGCCTATCAATAATCGTCATAAGATGACCAAATTTTGAAGAAAAAAGAACTCCCTCCTCTGAAGAAGTAAATAACGCTAGCTGCTCTACAGCTGGATGATTATGTAAAAACCGAATAAGCTCTAGTCCACCATAACCTGTTGCTCCTACAATTCCTACTTTCAATGCACTCACCTCTGAAATAAGTTAAAAATAGTATACGTCTGCATAAATATTAAGTCAACTGAATTTTTATTTAATTCTATATTTTTTACGCATTTAAATACTTCTCGTTAATACAGCTCTTAAGCATTGTAAATGCAGAAAAAAGAAGGTAAGCATTCACTCGATTGATGAAAGAATGCTTGCCTTCTTTTTATGCATATGTTGTATAAATATCAATTGATGTTCTTTACTTTATCAGTCTTCCATCGTCGATAGGTCACCCGTAGGTAAATTTAACTCCCATGCCTTCAATACACGACGCATAATCTTACCACTGCGTGTTTTTGGTAGTTTTTCCTTAAAATCAATTTCACGTGGTGCTGCATGAGCCGATAACCCTTTTTTAACAAAATCTCTTATATCCTCAATTAATCGTTCGGAAGGTTCTACTCCTTCTCGTAAGGATACAAAGGCTTTGATGATTTCCCCTCGTACTGGGTCTGGTTTTCCAATGACTCCTGCTTCAACAATATCTGGATGCTCCAATAACTTGCTTTCCACTTCGAATGGTCCCACACGCTCTCCGGCCGTCATAATGACATCATCCACTCGACCTTGGAACCAGAAGTATCCGTCATCATCCATATAGGCAGAATCTCCAGATACATACCATTTCCCTTTTAAGAAATAAGATTCATAGCGCTCTGGATTGCCCCAAATTTGACGCATCATAGCTGGCCACCCCCGTTGAATAGCTAAATTCCCCATTGTAAACGGTGGTACTTCGTTGCCAGCATCATCTACAATCGTCGCATGAATACCTGGAAGTGGTTTTCCCATTGAGCCTGGCTTAATATCCATCGAAGGATAATTACAAATCATATGCGCTCCTGTTTCTGTCATCCACCATGTATCATGGATTCGATGACCCAATTCTTCTACTCCCCAGCGAATCACTTCGGGGTTCAATGGTTCACCGACAGATAGCACATGACGCAAAGATGATAGATCATAGCTCTCAAGCAAGCCACTCCCTGCCCCCATCAGCATACGGAATGCAGTTGGTGCACTATACCATACCGTAACACCATAATCTTCAATGGCTTGATACCATGCCTGCGGTGAGAATCTTCCCCCAACAATCACCATTGTTACCCCATTTAACCATGGACCAAAAATACCATAGGCTGTTCCTGTCACCCATCCTGGATCAGCAGTACACCAATAAATATCATCTTCACGTAAATCAAGAACCCATTGCGTAGATTGGTATTGTTGAAGCATTGCATAATGAACATGTAGCACTCCTTTTGGCGCACCAGTTGATCCAGAAGTATAGTGAAGAATCATCCCATCTTCCTGATCTACCCACTCTATATCAAATTGAGCTGAAGCCCTTTTTAATCGTTGATTAAAGTCTAGAATTTGTGATGTTTCTTCAATATCTTCACCTATTAAAAGGACATGCTCTAGGTGAGGTAATTTAGCTATAGGTACACGTTCAAGTAACGCCGGTGTCGTAACCAATACTTTTGCCTCACTATCTGCTAGCCGATCATACACAGCACCTTCCATAAAAGCTTCAAATAATGGTCCAACAATAACACCCATTTTCAACGCACCTAATAATGAAAAATAGAGCTCAGGCGACCGTGGCATAAAAATAAATAAACGATCACCTTTTTGTAGATTAGTAGCTGTTTTAAGAACGTTAGCAGCCTTGTTTGTTAACCTTTTCATTTCATTAAATGAATACGCCTCTTTCCGTTTACCATCATTAAAATAAAGAGCAACTTTATTTTTACGATGTGTTTCAGTATGGCGATCGATTGCCTCATACGCCATATTCACTAAACCTGTCTCGTACCAACTAAATGCTTTTTCTGTATCAGCCCAATTATGAGACTTTGCCACTTCTTCATAATTCATTAACTGGTGCTGACCAGCTAAAGCCGTTAACTTCTCCTTCATTTTCATCCCCATGAAACTACCCCTTTCTTTACGTTTGCTTCAAACTGTTCATTTGCTATTTTCAACAATCCCCTCTGCTGAAATAATAAATTTACGTTCTAAGCAACATATTTACCCAGCTTTTGTTATATAACAGCTTACTGCATCAGAAATGTCCTAACTCTTAATTACGCTACTTTTATCTGTTAAATAACAGAAGCGATATATTATATTTTACACGAATCCAAGGGGATTGTCTTAATATTTTCACTTTTCCAAAAATACAGGTATATTTTGCAAAAATAAGCGTTTTTACGCACGAAATCAGCTATAATGGAATTATTAAACTCAGGTGGTGTCATTATGGAACATAAAAAAACTTTTTTTTCTGTCAAAAGGGAAACTAAGCATGGTACTGTGTATGTGGAAGGACCTGTGCCTCCAGAAAAATTAGCTACATATTCTTTCCATGAAGGCTTGGTTGCCTTTAGACCTCCAAAACAGCAACAACAAGCTATTATTGAAATTGCGGGGCTTCCTGAAGGACGTATAGTTATTATTCGAAACGAAGATATTATTGTAGGCTATGTTACCTATCTTTATCCTGATCCACTTGAACGATGGGCAGAGGATCGAATTGATGACATGATTGAATTAGGTGCCATTGAAGTGATTCCTGACTATCGCGGAACAGGTTCAGGAAAGGCATTACTAGCCGTTTCATTTATGGGTGATGAAATGGAGGATTATCTGGTGATAACTACCGAATATTATTGGCATTGGGATTTAAAGGGGACCGGCTTAAATGTTTGGGACTACCGCAAAATGATGGAGAAGATGATGAGCTCTGTCGGATTTGAATATTTTGCTACGGATGATCCAGAAATCACATCACACCCAGCTAATTGTTTAATGGCGCGCGAAGGTAAGCGCGTGCCTCCTGAGACCATCGAAAGATTTGATAGACTTCGTTTTAGAAATCGTTTCATGTATTAAAACCAATGCAAAGGGGATACGTATATGATCGTAGAAGAAATTATGAATGAAGAACCTTACACATTAGCTCCTACCAATACCGTGTTGGAGGCACTAAAGCTAATGCGTGACAAAAAAGTTCGCCATTTACCTGTTATAGATGAGGAACGTCACGTTATAGGAGTGATTACAGAACGAGACATTAAAGAAGTTTTGCCCTCCTCTTTACAAGATGAACCTAATTCTCCTGTTTTTCATGCAAAAGTAGAAGAAATAATGGTCAAAGATCCGCTTGTTGGTCATCCACTTGATTTTGTTGAAGAAGTCGCTCTTACCTTCTATGAATCTAAAGTAGGGTGTTTACCTATTGTCTCTGGAGGGAAATTAGTAGGAATTGTTACTACAACGGATTTACTCTATACATATATAGAGCTGACCGGCGGAACGGAACCTGGCTCAAAAATTGAAATTCGAGTAGCTGACACGCCAGGTGTTTTATTTGAAATAACAAAGATATTTCATCATCATCATGCCAATGTCCAAAGCGTCTTAGTTTATCCTGATTCTGAAAATACGCAAAATAAAATTTTAAGCGTCCGAGTAAAAACACTGAATCCTTTAGCTATGATTCAAGACCTTCGCAAAGAAGGCTTTGATGTACTATGGCCTAATTTGCCAGGTGTTTCGTTATAATGAAAAAGGCTGTATTCATTTACTCGCCAGAACAACTCGGATATAAATTTTCAGATTCACATCCTTTTAATCATAAACGCTTGACGCTAACGATGGATTTACTAAAAAATATAGATGGACTTGATGATGTAGACATTATTCCCGCTCGTGTTGCAACAGAAGAGGAGCTACTGCTTGCCCATGACCCTAAGTATATTGATATTGTGAAGAGGGCAGGTCATGGTGAATTATCGGTAGCCCAATGTGAAAGCTATGGTATCGGCACTGAAGACACACCGATTTTTGAAAATATGCATGAAGCAAGTGCCCAACTAGTCGGTGGGACGTTAACTGCCGTTGATTATGTAATGGAAGGTAAAGCTGAGCATGCTCTCAATCTTGGAGGAGGGCTACATCACGGTTTTCGTGGTCGCGCATCAGGATTTTGTATTTACAATGATAGTACGGTTGCGATTCGATATTTACAGGAAAAATATAATGCCCGTGTACTATATGTTGATACAGACGCACATCATGGGGACGGAGTACAATGGAGCTTTTACGAGGACCCAAATGTTTGTACATTGTCTATTCACGAAACAGGACGCTATCTATTTCCTGGAACTGGAAATATCACCGAAAGAGGCAACGGACAAGGATATGGTACCTCCTTTAATTTCCCTATGGATGCTTTTACAGAGGATGAAAGTTTCCTAGAAATCTATGAACAATCCATGAGAGAGGTTTTCGAATATTTCAAGCCAGATGTAGTACTCACACAAAATGGAGCAGATGCCCATTTTTTTGATCCTTTGACACACCTTCATGGCACAATGAATATATATCGTGAAATCCCAAAGCTCGCACATCAATTAGCCCATGAATATTGCGATGGTAAGTGGATTGCAGTGGGTGGAGGAGGCTATGATATATGGCGAGTAGTTCCACGTGCTTGGTCCCTACTTTGGTTAGAAATGACTGACCAAGCGTTACCAACTGGACCTCTCCCACAGGCATGGCTTGACAAATGGCAACCCGAAGCTCCCGTACCTTTTATTCCAACTTGGGAGGACCCAATTCCTCTGTATGAGCCCATTCCAAGGAAGGCAGAAATAGAGGAAAAAAATGCTCAAATGTTAGCAAAAGCACTACACCTTATTCGAAATGAAAAACGAGATTAGCACTTTTCCTCACGATTTTCGTGGGGTTTTTTTATTGGTTTGCAGCCAGATCTCCCTGCATTGGTCATTTTATCATGCCTCTTTCCCGCTCCATTTTAAATTAAAAAACACGCAAATCCTTGATAAGATTTACGTGTTCCTACTTATTATTTACTTTTAACAGATTGTCGATGTTCAATACGATGTGGTAAAATCACTGCCTCATCCTCGACAGGCTCCTTACTCATCAATTTAGTAAGTAAGCGCATAGCAACAGCACCAATGTCGTACAGGGGTAATGCAACACTTGTTAGTTGTGGACGAACCATTCGTGCTAGCTTAGAATTCTCAAAGCTAATTACTTCGATATCCTCTGGAACATTTTTACCAGCATCTTGTGCACCATGAATTAAACCAATTGCCAATTCATCACTACCCGCAAAATAGGCTGTAGGTGGCTGTTCAAGCACTGATAAAATCTCCCAAGCTTCTAAGCCCATGTCATAGCTTGATTCTTCAGCAGCAATTAATGCTTCATCTATTGGCAAGCCAGCATCCTGTAATGCTTTCTTATAGGCTGCTAGCTTGAATTTTCCGTTAATTGTATACGAAAGTGGACCTGTTACGAAGCCAATGCGCGTATGTCCATTTTGAATGAGTAAAGATATCGCTTCATAAGCCGCTTGGAAATAGTCTATATTGACCGTAGCTATTGTTTGCGATTCATCTACAGAGCCTGCTAGTACAATCGGGACTGGTGAATGATCCATTGTTTGTTGCATCTTTTCTGTTACTTCATCACTCATCATCACAATACCATCTACTTGTTTCCCAAGCATAGTATCAAGTAACTGTAACTCTTTATCTTCATGTTGATCTGAGTTGGCTAAAATAATATTATAACGGTACATTGTGGCAATATCCTCTACACCACGAGCCAGCTCTGCATAAACATTGTTTGCAATATCTGGGATAATCACGCCAACTGTTGTTGTTTTCTTACTTGCTAATCCACGCGCTACTGCGTTTGGACGGTATTCCAATCGTTCAATTACTTCTAGTACTTTTTTTCGTGTTGCTGGTTTTACGTTTTGATTGCCATTGACTACACGAGAGACGGTTGCCATAGAAACATTTGCTTCTCTTGCAACATCATAAATTGTAACAGTCATCGTACGTGCCTCCCTTTTTTCCTATTATAGCCTTATCATACGATAATTTTCATATTACTTTCAAGAAGAACTACGTAAAAACCAAGTACTAATAGTCCTATTCTAGACATTATTTTGTCACGATATAACAAACACCGCCTGCTAAAGTAAGCAAGCGGTGTGTGCTGTTAACAATTAAGCATGAATTTCATGATTTTTCATGAATTTTTGTAGTGTTTCATAGAATGCATCGAATGTTGGGATGTCCATTTGTTGTTGTGAATCAGAAAGTGCTACAGATGGATCTGGATGTACTTCTGCCATGACACCATCAGCACCGATTGCAATGGCTGCTTTGGCACATGGTAACAATAAATCACGACGACCTGTTGAGTGTGTTACATCTACGAATACTGGCAAATGCGTTTCTTGTTTTAACACTGGTACAGCAGAAATATCTAACGTATTACGAGTTGCTTTTTCATAAGTACGAATACCACGTTCACAAAGGATAATATTTTCATTTCCTTTAGACATAATGTATTCTGCTGCATGGATGAACTCATCAATTGTTGCAGCTAAACCTCGTTTTAGTAGGACTGGTTTATTAGTTGCACCTGCTGCTTTTAATAATTCAAAGTTTTGCATATTTCGTGCCCCGATTTGAATCACATCAATATAATCTAAGGCTTCCTCTAAATGACCTGGTGTCACAATTTCTGTAATCACACCTAAACCATATTCCTCAGACACACGTTTTAAGATTTTTAAGCCCTCTAATCCAAGACCTTGGAAGTCGTATGGAGAAGTACGTGGCTTATAGGCACCACCACGGATTAGCTTTTCACCTTTTGCTTTAATAGAAGCCGCTACTGCAGCTACTTGTTCATAAGATTCAACAGCACAAGGACCAAATACGAAAGATGGCTTCCCTTGACCAATTAACTCACCATTGATATTAATAACTGTATCTTCGGATTTTTTCTTACGAGATACAAGTAATTCTTTCTTTTTATCAGCTTCAAGCTGCTTTAAAGCTGTTTTAAAGATTTGTTTAAATATATAGTCTACCGTCATTTGGTTTAATGGACCTTGGTTGTGTTCTTTAATAAGATCAAGCATGTGTCTTTCACGCAGTGGATCATAGCGATTTACACCTTGTTTTTCTTTAATTTTACCGATTTCATCAACTACAGCTGCACGTTCGTTAATAAGACGAAGAATTTCTAAGTTTAATTCGTCGATTTGGCTACGTAAGCTTTCTAAATCTTTTTGGCTCATGCTTTCTTGCTCCTCTCCTCATGACAGACACTTTCAGAACTCTGAAATGTATGTTACATTTTTAGATAATAGCAATATTATAATCAATGTTGTTCAGAATGTCACGCATTTTTAATTTAGCGCTTCAACTCGCTAAATTGAAATTGAGATATAACGCGAAAGGAAGCGATTACATTGAGTTCTAAATTATTTGCACTTGATATTGGTACACGCTCAGTGGTCGGGATTATTCTTCAAGAAGAAAATGACCATTTTCACGTGGAAGATATAGTAGTGAAAGAGCATAAAGAACGTGCCATGGTAGATGGTCAAATACATAATGTCATGTATGTGGCAGAATTAATTAATACAATTAAATACGAACTTGAAGAGAAACATGGTCCTCTTACGAAAGTAAGTGTTGCGGCAGCGGGCCGATCCTTGAAAACTGAACAAGCTAGCGTAACGATTAATATACGTAATCGTCCTATTTTTACAGAAGAAGATATAAGCCGCTTAGAGCTCCAAGCAGTTCAACAAGCCCAACAACAACTTTTACAACATAAAGAAGATGCTAAAATAAGCCACTATTACTGCGTAGGCTACTCAGTTCTCTACTATCGCTTGGATGGTGAAGAAATTGGCAGCCTCTTAGATCAACAAGGGGATGAGGCACAAATTGAAGTCATTGCCACTTTCCTACCTCGTGTGGTAGTCGAATCACTAATTGCCGCTTTAAAACGAGCTGATTTAGAGATGGAAGCTTTGACATTAGAACCTATCGCAGCTATAAATGTCCTTATTCCTTCAACTATGCGTCGCTTAAATGTGGCTCTAGTCGATATAGGCGCAGGTACTTCTGATATTGCCATTACTGATAAAAGTACTGTTGTGGCCTATGGTATGGTTCCAACAGCAGGCGATGAAATAACAGAAGCTTTAAGTGACCATTATTTACTAGACTTCCCTGTTGCCGAAATAGCAAAACGTCAGCTCCAAACAGCAGAAGAAATATTGATTCAAGATATTCTTGGTTTTGATCAGTATTACCCAAAGACTGAAGTTTTATTAGCCATTGAACCTGCCGTCAAGCAGCTTGCCAAGTCCATTGGCGAAGAAATTTTACGACTCAATAACCGAGTGGCTCCAAAGGCTGTTATGCTTGTTGGAGGAGGTAGCTTAACACCTAACCTAACAACAGAACTTGGTCTAGTCCTAGATTTACCAGCAAACCGTATAGCTGTTAGAGGCATTGATGCTATTCAAAACCTGACGAAGGAAGAGCATATTAAAGCATCACCAGAGTTAGTTACGCCAATCGGTATTGCCATTGCAGCGAAAAAAATGCCCATCCAATATATGAGTTTAACTGTCAATAATCAGGTGGTCCGTCTTTTTGAGCTGAAAGAAATGACAGTTGCCGATGCTTTTTTAGCGGCCAATATCCGTGCTAAACAATTGTATGGAAAACCTGGCCACGGTTTATCTATTAGTGTCAATGGACAAGATATATTCATTCCTGGTGGTCATGGGCAGCCGGCTGAAATAGTAGTAAACGGACAACAGGCATCAACGAAAACATTGATTAAAACAGGCGATGCCATTCAGCTAGTGGAGGGACAAGATGGACAGCCAGCCACAGTAACGGTGAGAGATCTTATTGATAATGCTGCAATCAAGACCATTACTATCCAAAATACAAAATATGTAATTGAACCGAAAATTACAGTCAATCACTCTCCTGCATCCATTGATACTGTTTTAAATGATCGTGATAGCGTCGTTTTTGATATAGCGGAAACCATTGAGGAAATTTTCAAAGTTACAAATAATTGGGATTTATTAAAGCAATTTGAGTCTTATACCATTCATGTCGATGGACAGCCATTATTTTTACCTGAGTTTTCTTCTCCATTAATGATAAATGGAAAAACGGCAAAATTGAGCTATGCAGTGCAGGATGGCGATGTGATTAACTTTCAGCAGCAATCATTGCCAACTGTTCAGCGAATTGCGGACCAAATGAATCTTTTGCTGGAAGATAAAATGATCATTCATTTCCAAAATGAAGTAGTGGAGCTTTCCAAAACAGTACATGAAGCACTGGTCAATCAAATGATTGTATCTCCTCTTTCAACTGTACCGAATGGAGCCACTTTAATTTTTACAGAAAAAGATCGTAGTCCTTGGATCTATCAAGATGTATTTCGCTTTTCTAATTGGCAGCTCCCAAGCACATTCAAAGGAAACTTCACCATTTTAAGAAACGGTCAGCCTGCAAGTTTTGATACGGAAATTTTCGGTGGCGATCGACTTGAAATACTATTAGCCGAAACCCCTATCGTTTAAAAAAGGGATACGTTACACGACGATCATGTAACGTATCCCTTTTCGTTATGCATTATGCACGTACTTCTTCATTTGACTCTTTTGTTTCGTCTTTTTTCTCTTCTGCTTTGACTTCCTCGTTAGGAATAAAATCCTCTAGTGGTTCCTCGCCCTCAAAGGAAACCGTACCATCGTCAAAAACAGCAGGGGCCTTTGCCGTTTTTAAAGTTTTTACTTTCTCCACTAATTGTGTAGATTGTTCTTGAATTTGTTTAGAAAGTTGTACTGTTTTATCTTTTGCAGTTGTCGAGAAGTCTGCACTCTTATCTTTTAAATGAACAGCTTGTACAGCCACATCACTACGTAAATCTTTTCCTGATTTTGGAGCTAATAGTAGACCTGCTGCAGCACCTACAATTCCACCTACTAATGCGCCAATCACAAAATCTTTCATGTTTACACGCTCCTCTTCATAAATCGAGTCTTGCGGATGATAAAGCTGAGGCAATGAACTTTCAAGCTGTTTTTCCTTTACTTCATTAAAATTTGGCTTTTGTGTTGTCATGCAACAATTCCTCCCCATCATATTATCAATTTTGTCTGGACAGGTTGTCCATCTACTTTTTACAGAGGCATGTTCAATTTATGTCCAAGACTTTATTTTTATTCAGACAGTATCAAATACTTACTGAATAATTTTCACTATTTACGACCCCATTTTCTTTTTGGCTTTTCTACTTGTACCGTTTCAAAGCCATACACATCCTCAGATACAGATTCTTGCTCTATGATTTTGCGCTTTTTCCATTTATCAGCAATACCCATTGCAACATTGCTCCACTGTACTACTTGCGCAATTTTTTCTTCATTTTGTTCTACGCTTTTTGAAACAGAAGAAGTAATTTGCTGTACAGAATTATTTAAACCATTGACAGAATCACCAATACCTTTAACAGCTTGAACCACTGAATTTAACTGTTCAGATTTATGTTGAATATCCTCTGCTAAGCTATTTGTTTTGGTTAATAAAGAAGTCGTTTCACGTGTGACCCCTTCCATTTGTCCTTCAATACCTGATAATGTCCCAGATAAACTGCTTAAGATGGACTTGAGCGAGAATAATGTCATTCCTACACTCACACATAAAATTAAAAACCCGATTGCAGCGATAATAGCTGCAATATACAAAATCACTTCCATAAGTTGACCTCCTGCTAGTAAATTCTCTTTACTATTACTTTCCCTATCTTCGACAAAAAAAACGGAATTCCTGCTCAAATTTTAAAAAAACAGCTTAACCCCTACGGACTAAGCTGTTTCATCGTTTTTAAGCACGGCTTCAAAAGCATCTTGGAATTTATGAACATCTCCAGCACCCATAAATAAGAATACTGCGCCTTGATGTTTTGTTAGTATATCAATTCCTTCAGTGGTAATCACTGCACTGCCCTCGATTAATGACGCCAAATCTTGAATAGAAAGTGCGCCTTGCGTTTCTCTTGCAGAGCCAAAAATATCACATAAATAGGCTGTATCTGCAAGGCTTAGACTATCTGCGAAATCTTGTAAAAAAGCTTGTGTACGTGTAAATGTATGTGGTTGGAATATAGCAACTAGCTCACGATCTGGGAACTTTTGTCGCGCTGATTGAATGGTAGCACGAATTTCCGTTGGATGATGGGCATAGTCATCTATTAATACATTATCCCCTATATCTGTTTCGGTAAAACGTCTTTTTACACCTTTATATGTGTGCAAACGATCTTGAATAATGTCAGGTGAAATTCCTTCATATTCACATAGAGTAATGACCGCTAATGTATTTAAAATCGCATGATCCCCAAATAATGGAATAAAGAAAGTGCTATAAAATTCATTGCGAACAAAAACATCAAATTTTGTACCTTCTGTCGTTTTTTCAACATTACGAGCTTCGAAATCATTCTCTGAACCAAATCCATAATAAACAACTGGTACTTTTGCTTGGATACGCTGAAGTTGTTCATCATCACCACATGCAATAATAGCTTTTTTTACTTGTAAAGCTAATGATTGAAAAGCAGAATAGACATCCTCTATATTTGCAAAGTAGTCTGGGTGATCAAAATCAATATTTGTCATTACCGCATAGTCAGGATTATATGCTAAGAAATGGCGTCGGTATTCACATGCCTCCATCACGAAGAAGTCAGCATTTGCATGACCAGCACCAGTACCATCACCGATTAAATAAGAAGTTGGTTTGTAACCACCTACCACATGTGCCATTAAACCTGTAGTTGAAGTTTTACCGTGGGCACCTGTTATGGCAATGGAAATATAGTTACCGATATATTCTCCTAAAAATTTATGGTAACGAATAATCTCTACTCCGATTTCTCGGGCACGAATTAATTCTGGATGATCATCAGGAAAAGCATTACCTGCAATTACAGTCATGCCTTCTTTAATATTATCTGCATTAAATGTAAAAATTGGAATATTACGTTCACGTAACGGCTGCTCCGTGAAGAAATATTTATCGACATCTGAGCCCTGTACTTGTTCACCAGCATCAAATAAGATTTGTGCAAGTGAACTCATGCCAGAACCTTTAATGCCTGTGAAATGAAAAACTGTCATTAATTAAACCCCCCGGGAATTTCAATATCCCATCTATCATCTATTAGGTGTATCGTATTATTTCACGAATGATTAGGTATTAATACCTTCACAAGTATTAAAAAATACGTACTATTCAACACATCTTGTCTATTATAGCACTTTTTATGCATAAGGATAGATGTGTAACTTTTCTAAAAAAACTAATTTCGACGTAAATTAGTTAATGTAGACGAAATCAAGGCAATTCTTATTCAAACATAGTAATTAAATCTTCTTCTGTAATGAAACTTTCACGCGGCTTACTACCTCTTGCCTCTGAGATAAAGCCATGTGATTCCAACATATCAATTAAACGAGCAGCACGATTATAGCCAATATGATATTTTCTTTGAATCAATGACGTAGAAGCTCCACCCTGTTCAAAAACAAAACGACAAACATCTTCAAATAAATCATCCTGTTCTGCGGATACCTCTGTTTTCTTCAATAGTTCCTCTTGATCAAAAATATAATCAGGCTCTCCTTGTTCACGAACATGCTCGATAATTGCTTCAATTTCATCATCTGTAACAAATGTTCCCTGGAGACGTACTGGTGCAGACATACCGTTACCTAAATATAGCATATCGCCTCGTCCAAGTAACCTTTCTGCTCCCTGCCCATCCAAAATTGTACGAGAATCAATTTGTGAAGATACTGCAAAGGCAATACGTGTAGGAATATTGGATTTAATTAATCCTGTAATAACGTCTACAGATGGTCTTTGTGTTGCAACAATTAAATGAATTCCACATGCACGTGCCTTTTGAGCAATACGGCAAATTGCCTCCTCTACATCTGCTGGAGACATCATCATTAAATCGGCCAACTCGTCAATAACAATTAAAATATATGGCAATTTCAGGCTATGTTCATTATTTTTATCTGCAATTGTATTATAACGCGTAATATCCCTTGCACCTGCATGCGCAAACAGTTGATATCGACGTTCCATCTCCTCTACAGCCCATTTAAGTGCTGCTGTTGCAGCCTTCACATCTGTGATTACAGGGCTTACTAAGTGTGGGATATGGTTAAATGGTGCCAGTTCTACCATTTTAGGATCGATCAACATTAGTTTTAGTTCATGTGGTGCAGCTTTATATAATAAACTAACCAAAATAGAATTAATACAAACGGATTTACCCGAGCCTGTCGCACCAGCAATTAAACCGTGGGGCATTTTTCGTAAATCTAGTGTAACAGGCTTACCTGTTAGATCAAGACCTAAAGCTGCCTCTAACGGCGAATTTGATTCAAGGAAGGATGCGCTATTCGTCACTTCAGATAATCGTACAGCTCTTGATACTCGGTTTGGAATCTCAATACCAATCGAACTTTTCCCAGGGATCGGTGCTTGAATACGAATATCCTTTGCTGCTAAAGCAAGCTTTAAATCATCTGCTAAATTTCTAATCTTGCTTACTTTCGTACCGTGACTCACAGTAATTTCAAATTGAGTAACTGCAGGTCCCTGCATAATCGATTCAATTTGAGCAGAAACCTGGAAATAAGAAAGTGCTTCCACCAATGTATCACCCTGCTGCTCCATCCAATCTGTATCCTGTGTTTTTTCCTCTGGTGGCTCTAAATATTCGTCAGTAGGCTTTTGATAAACATGAACAGGTTTTGTTTTTTCCTCAACTGGTAGCTCCTGTTCTGCTTCTAAAACCTGTTGTTGGTTTTCCACAGGTTTAACTGGAGAATCCTCTACAATTTCAGGAAGAACTTCAGTAACTGAAATGACCTCTGCTTCTAGCTCTGTTGTTGCAGCAACTTCATCAGCATTAATTCTTTCAATTTCTATTGCATCATTCTCGGATACACTAGTCAAAGTTGTTACAGGAGCCATCGTAATAACCGCTACCGGACTTTCTGATTTAGTTTCTGTGTTAAAATCTCTGTCTTCTTCGTGTCGATGGCATTCAACATCTTCTTGACTACAAAAAGCAGATTGTGAATCACTTTCTTCCTCCAGCTGTGGTTCAACTAGCTGTATAGCATTTGAATCTATGCTCTCAGAAGGCGAGTGTTCCTCTTCTTTAGCTTCCGCCCCATCAATCAGCACATCTTCTACCGCTTCCGGATTACTTTCCACACGAATAGGTTGGACCACTTTCATTTGCTGTTGAATTCGCCATTTTTCTTTATCTGTTTTTAGCATTAGCACATTGAAAGGAATGCGACTTTTTTCTTCTTTTGGGATAGCATCTGATGATGATTGTTCATCAAGCTTCACCGGATGGTCCTCTTCATTACTCGGAGGCTGTACAACCGTTACCTCTCCAATATGAATGGTAGAATTTTCAATTTGGACTTGTTCCACAATCAATTCTTTAACATGAATCTCAGACTGATCTGCTGAAAGCTGTTGTATGGTTTGATCTTGCTTAGCAGCTTCCTTCACTTGATCTTCAAATGCCATGGCAAAAGGTGTGGTTTGTGGTACCACGATATCCGTGGGCGCACTGTCTGGTACATCCTTTTCTTCATCCAATACATCATCATCAAATGTAATAGGTTCAACAATCGGTTCATGGATTTCATGTTCGAATTCAACACGATGAGCTGTACTAGGCGGCTCTTTTTCTTCTAGTATATTTTCATTAGCCTCATTTGTTGTCGCTTCTTTTAATGGCTGATGAATTGTCAATAAATCAGAGGTCATCCTAGTTGTTTCTTGTGACTCATGTTCTTCTTTTCTTTTATCCAATAATTCATTAATAGGACTTGGTTTCGCAAACCCATAGACGGGTGAAGGTACGTCCGTTGGGATAAAGCGTTTACGATTTTCAAGAAAATCGCTATCTACTTTTTGAACTTTTTGTTCTTTCCACTCGAGTTTATCTTTTGGTACAGATGTCGTCTGAGGTATGATTGACTCTTCTCGATCTTGTGCATCTCGAAAAACTAAACTCGCTCTTGAACGATGTTCGTGTTGGACTGGTTGACTTTTCATTGTTGATTTTCTACCAGTGCGTTTTGAACGATTCGCTAACAAATCTCGAATCCCTGTAACATCTACATCGTAAACACTTGAATCAACGATATGTTGATTTAAATGCTTGGGTAAAGATAAATCCTCAATTTGCCCATAATAATCATCATTTTCTACCTGATCAAACATTTCTTTTTGGCGCGTTTGTGACACGACGCCTTCCTCATCATCGTCAATCAATGGGAAACGGAAAGTTTTTTGCTTAGTCATGGGTTGTTCTTGCTGCATATGTAGCTGTTCTGTTTGTTCCTCTTCGTAGTCCTCATAAAATTCTTCATACTCGTACTCATATTCATCTTTATTTAAAATTTTATTTATTTGTTTTTTAAACCAATTCACTTCATTTCACTCATTTCTCTTACACTTCATTTATAGCATTGTCTAATTTTCTTCAAATCAAAATAGCTCAATGTCTATATCAAAAGCATACCATAAAAACGATCGCGAAACTTGCATTTAGAGGCTCATTCTACACAAAAAAATCGTTATGTTACTAGCATATTAGTAACATAACGATTTAGGGATTTTCACCTTGACCCATTGGATAATATCATGATAAAAAACTAAACTTTTAATAACTTTATTATCAAAAGATGTATTTATTATTTACCTGATGATTCAAATGCACTACCAACGATAGCATCCTCAGGCAAAACTAAGATTCCTTTTTCAGAAGGAGCATTCGGAATTGCTAGCTCACGTGCTGAACAAAGCATGCCAAATGAATCCACGCCTCTTAAATTCCCTTCTTTTATAAGCATTCCTGAAGGCATGACCGCACCAATTTTTGCAACAACCACCTTTTGTCCCGCCTCTACATTTGGTGCGCCACAAACAATTTGTAAAGTTTCATCTCCAACGTTTACAGAACAGATACTTAATTTATCAGCATTTGGATGCTTTTCTTTCGTTTCTAAAAAACCTATGACAAACTTCGGAGAAAAGTCAACATCTAGGCTAATGCTAGCACCGTTCTTTTCGATTGCTGCAGCTAATTGTTCAACTAACACTGGTGTTACCTCAACTAATCCTTTTGCATCTGTTTGTATATATTGGCTCGCGTTAAATAAATTAAATGCTTTAATTTCACCAGTTTGAGCTTCTTTTAATATAGCAATATCCCCAGCACGTTCTACTGCTGTGTTCACGATAGACTCCGTTGCTAGTTGAACTAGTAATACATCTCCTACATGCTCTTTGTTGTAAAATACATTCATTGTTTTTCTTGCTCCTTTTTCACTCTGTTTTTTGCTAAGATAAAGATCGGTTCTAATTCCCCATCTTCATAAATAAAAGATAACGACGTAATCGGTACTGTACCGACTGCAAAGAAATGCATAGTCATCTGCGCTAATACATCATACCCTGTTTCATTCCGAATATCACCTATAATCAGCACATCTTGATGAGGCACAGACAATGTCATATCCCCCTCTATCTGAGTCCGCATATCTTTTAGAAAGCTCTCATTTAAAATTCGACTGGCATCATAGCCATCATTCATATTAACAAAATAAAAGATATTATCGGCGACCTCATCCTTTTTATAGGAAGTTGGTAATTGTTTTACTGAAAAACGTGCCATTTCACGAATTTGCTCTACACTTAATTGTAAAGCTTCTAGCATAGATTCATCGATAAAACGATAGGTTTTGCCTAAATCAAGCGCATAAAAGATGCGTGTTTCCGCTGTATGATCTGTTGTAATAAATGCATGGCCCTCTTTCGATGCTTGAGGATATGATGTGGCACGTATAACAGGATAAATTTGTGTAGTCATTTGAAAACCCTGTTCTTTTTCTTGTTCCATCGCATTAAAAGTTTGTGTAATCGTATACACAACTTCATCAATAGCTGCCTCTTGTTTATCATTGTATTTTGCTAAAATCCCAGGTAGTGAAAGCTCCATACCTTTTTCAATCGTTTTATGATTCAATCTTAATTTTTCGTGCTTTTTATCGAAATGAAAATCGTATTTCTCTGCGTTTAATCGTTTTTTTAAAAGCTCTACAAGTTGCTCTGATTTCAATTGCTTCATTCGTTCTCACATCCTGTCTTCAAAATGAAACGGTTCACATGTTTGTGAACCGTTTTGTTCAATCTTGTTTATTTACTTTATCTTAACCGAATGAACTATTTTCGTCATCTCTCGTAAATTATCTTCTATATGCTTTGCCTGAGAAATCGTGGTCATTTTCACGCCACCACTACTCACAATGAGCTCCATTTCATTCTCATCATCTGTTTTTAGTACCGCTGTAAAGCCAAAACGACCATCCTTATCATAAGTGGTTTCCTGAATGATTTTATCAGCTTCATTTTCTTTTAAAAGTTGATAATAAAGTTTACTATTTGGTGCCTCTCTATCGTTAATGAAAAGGATATAGCTTTCTTTTCCTTTTGAAATAACAATATTGTAAGCATCTGAACTATCTTCAACTTTAAAATTTGAAGGTAGGTAAAAATTAATATCTCCAATTTCCTCGGTATGTTCTTCAGGCTCTTCTGCAAAAACCGTTTCTGTGAATTGAAGCCCGTTGGCAATTTGCTCATCGATCGATTGATTGCAGCCAGAAAGCATCAGAAGTAACAGCGTCAGGCCAATAGCTTTTAGCCATTTATATGACATGTCTCTCTTCCTTTCTCTTTCACTACTAACTTTTTTCTATTTTAAAAAAATTATTAGGAAGATGCAACCTCTCCGCATACGCACCACTAATTCCATTTAACTATTTTTCGGGAAATGTGAACAAATATTGACCAACCAATAGTGATACAATATGCTCAAACATCATTTGTCGACTGACTAAACCTTGAGTGAAAATCCCTACTGCTCCAGCCCCCTGTCGAATATCTCTGCGCTGTGTATATTGCTCCATGAGTGGGCCAAGCTCTCCACCAGCTCTAATTTCCTGGGCAATTTCTTTTGGTAAAATAATTTGTGCACCTGCCGCTGTAAAAGTTGTCCCATCAGAGACTGTTAATGCACCCCAATTACATACATACATCTCGCCTTCGATTTCAGTGACACCGCCTTCCAAGCCAAAGGATAATGATGCATCTGTTTTTAGCATGGCATTTTTGGCGCGGTTGATGGCACCTAATCTCGTTTCCTCATTCGACCTAGGTTGATCTGACACTTCTGAAGCAGCTTTCACATATGTAAAGATTGTATCCACAAAATAATTTTGAGCAATAGCTTCAACTGCTTCAGTTTTCGCTTTATTAGTTGTTCCAATTGCTATTTTCATCAAACCCCTACTTTCTTTCCATAGAAAAAGATGCCTTTTACAGGCATCTTTCCAACTACTTATACATTAGCGCGAATAGACTCTAAAGTCGAACGATCTGCTTTTTTCACTAATTCAACAATTAATGCTTTAGCAGCAGCATAATCATCAATGTGAATGATAGACGCAGATGTGTGAATATAACGTGAGCAAACACCAATTACTGCACTTGGTACACCATCGTTCGCTGTATGTACTCGCCCAGCGTCAGTTCCACCCTGTGATACAAAGTATTGGTATGGAATATGGTTGGACTCGGCCGTATCTAAAATAAACTCTCTCATTCCACGATGTGTCACCATTGTACGGTCTAGAATACGAAGTAATGTTCCTTTACCAAGCTGTCCAAATTGATCTTTTTTACCTGAAGTATCATTTGCAGGTGATGCATCTAATGCAAAGAATAAATCTGGTTTAATCATGTTTGCTGACACTTGAGCACCACGTAAACCAACCTCTTCCATTACATTTGCGCCTGAATATAAATGAGATCCGAGCTTATCATTTTTGACTTCTTTCATTAATTCAATTGCTAAACCACAGCCATAACGGTTATCCCAAGCTTTGGCCATAATTTTTTTCGGATTGGCCATAGGTGTAAATGGACAAACAGGAATAATGGATTGTCCTGGACGAACCCCCATTGCTACCGCATCTTCCTTGTTGTCAGCGCCAATATCGATTAACATATTTTTTATATCCATGGGCTTAGAGCGCTCTGCATCCGTTAATAAATGCGGTGGAATAGATGCAATCACACCAGGGATAGCTCCATTTTTCGTATAGACTTCTACACGTTGTGCAAGCATAACCTGGCTCCACCAGCCACCTAACGTCTGGAAGCGGATCATGCCGTTATCAGTAATAGAAGTAACCATAAATGCTACTTCATCCATATGACCTGCAACTAAAATTTTTGGAGCATCCGCAACTTCACTATGCTTTACCCCAAAAATCCCCCCTAAATTGTCTTGAACGATTTCATCTGAATACTTTTCCAACTCAGATCGCATGAACGCGCGAACAGCGTGCTCATTACCAGGAGCACCTGGTAACTCTGTTAATGTTTTAAATAATTGCAATGTTTCCTCATTCATGTTGACTCTCTCCCCACGAAGTAGAATATTCTTCCTCGCCTATTGTAACATATTTATTTCCGAATTCGAAATATTGATACATTTCCTAAAACTGTTATCGTGTGAACGTGCATTCACTCTATAGGCTATGCTAAAATATAGGTACAGAAAAAGGAGGAAGATGTATGAAATTACGTGATTTTTTAATTGGTGTTGCAACTGGCTTAGCTGCCGCAGTCATTATTAAAGAAGCTAGTGAAAAAGTTTCTCCGTTCGTACCTGCAGGACAAGTACTTGAAAACATAAAAAAAGAATTTAAAAAGGATGCACCGATTGATGGTTCCTGGATTTTTATGAAAACAGAAGATTATACAAATGGTATCATTACTATTCCTGTCTATCGTGGAGGAATCTCACGTATGCATGAAGGTGACATGCAAACATTTGAATTTGCTGCTGATGCACGCTCAGGCGTTGTAGTTGAATTAACAGAGGTTTAGCGCTAAAAAAGAAGCAAAAGAAGCCATCTCCTTTTCAATTGAGATGGCTTCTCTTTATTATTCTGATAAACCTTTATTATTAAAGTATTTTTTATATTTACGATAGTAATTTAAGTTATTGAGTGTTAGCTTCACCCAACGCTTTGTATTCATATCTTCATTATAGTAAAGGGAGTTTGTGTATTTACCCTCGCTAATTAATTTTTTTGCCTCTAATTTAAGCTTTTCGTTCGATGCATATTTGAACAATACACCTTTTGGAATAATCATCCATAGATGTTTATCCTCCACATAAGTAACTTCTTGCTTAATGTTTAACATATGATCATCAGCAACATACTTCATTAAGTTATGTCCACTTGCCGTTACATAATAGCTGGAACGTCCATTACGTAAATTAATTTCAAACAGCTTGTACTGTTTATCACGAATATCGTATTTCATATCGAAATTGGCAAAGCCTGTATAGCCGATGTCCTCTAAGAAGAAACGTACTTGGTCCATTAATTCTTTATCGTATGTTGTTACGATAGCTGCATAACTGCCGATTCCTTCAGGTGAATGCTCTTCTAGAATAGGATTTCCTAGACACATTAGCTTCACTTTCCCGTCTTTGCCCACATAAGCATTAAGCACACGCATATAAGAATCATCACCAGGGATAAATTCTTGAATAATCATTGTATCTTGATAGCTTGAGCTATAAATCGCTTTTAAAATAGCTGTTTTTTCTGCCTCGTCATGCGCAACAAAAACTTTTTTCTTCCCTGGGAATTTACATGCCCAATATTCCACCGAATTTGACGCCTTTAAAATAATTGGATACTCGAATGGAGGTGTAAAATTTTCATAATTATCTGCTGTTACAGTCGTTGTCCCTGGATATTTAAAATCGTATTTATCACACATCTTGTAGAAATTCTCTTTAAGTAAAATTTCATCCATTAAAGATTCATCGATGTAAGGCACTGTGAAATGCTCCTGCAGCGCTGGCTTATTTTTAATAATAAGCTTAGCATAATCGTCACCACACGCTAATAGCAATAGCTTTTGATCAGCATATTGTTTTGCAACTTGTGCAAGCGCAGGTGCAAATACATCCTGCTCATTTAAACGGTCGATTTCTTGAAACTCCAGGATATGGCTATCTTGTGTTGCTGTTAAATGAGAACGTCCTAAGACAAGTGGTTTAATTCCATATGCTTCATAAAATGCACGGGCCATCCCATATGCATTCATATCTGACCCTAGTAAAACTGGTAAAAATGGTTGTTCAGCTGCCATGTTTATTTCAACTCTCTTTTATATTTTAGTTTCGTGTTTAGTGTATCATATTTTCCATCATCTTCACGAACAAAAAAGCGAGGTATCGACATTTTCATGTCAACTACCTCGTCATTGTTAGAATGTAATAACAGCTTGTCTACTACGTTCGAGCTTAGCCTTGATTTCTTTCCCCGTTTCATCCCATTTAATCATACGATAATAGGCATCATGGTAGAAAATAAAGCCATAGTTATTGGCAAGAGCTTCTTTCATAAGACGTTCTTTCGCAAAAACACTAGTCATTGGATAGTCATCATAAGCTAAAACCCATAATGGATTTTGATGAGCATGTGTAGGCATAATGTCTGCCATATGCAAAAGTACTTCACCTTGTTGAGTAAGTTTGATTACAGCATGACCTTCACTATGACCACCTGTATGAATCATTTCAATTCCTGGAGCTACTTCCAACGTACCTTCATAGGTTTCAACTAAGTGCTGTACAGGCTCCCAATTTTCTTTCCAGTACGTATTTTTGGAGCGAATATTTGGGTTACGCATCTCGTCCCATTCAATTTTTGTTACGAAAATTTTAGCGTTTGGGAAAGTAGGCACAAGCACATCATCTTGCCACTGAGTTAAACCACCAGCATGATCAAAATGTAAATGTGTCATTAGCACCGCATGGATATCTGCTGTCGTTAAACCAAGCTCTTGTAAACTATCCGCTAACGAAGATTCTTCTGTTACACCAAAGTTTCTTAGCTGTTTTTCATTTAATTTGTTAAAGCCAACACCCGTATCAATAAGATAGTTTCTGCCCTCATATTGAACAAGAATTGGTTCCGTTGGTAATTCAATTTGATTTTTTTCGTTGACTGGATATTTGCGCGACCAAAGTGGTTTTGGGACAACTCCAAACATCGCACCACCATCTAGACACGTAACACCCCCGTTAAGCCATGATAATGACATATTGTGAAACTGTAACTGATCCATCCATATTCCCCCTACAATTTAGTGATAAATTGCGACTCTAAGCGGTAAATCGGCTGTCCTTTCGCAGAGAATTTCTGCTCATATTCAGTCATCACATTATCCTCTGGCATGTTTGCATGTAGGTCGAGTGATACATACTTTAATAACATACCATATTCAGATATACTGATTAACGAAAATTCAAACAAACCACGGTTATCCGTTTTAAAATGGATTTCCCCATTATCCACCAAAATCGACTCATATAATTTCAAAAAATCCCCATGCGTCAAACGTCTTTTGGCATGACGTGTTTTTGGCCAAGGATCTGAGAAATTCAAATACACACGTGCTACATCATTTTTATTAAAGAATTTATTTAAATCCGCGCCATTTACTTTAAGTAAACGTAAATTCGCTGGAGATTTTGCTTCTAGAACTTTCTCTAATGCACAAACGATTACACTATCATAAAGTTCGATCCCAATATAATTAATATCTGGATTTTGCAAAGCCATTCCCGTAACAAACTGTCCCTTCCCAGTACCAACTTCAATATGAATGGGGTTGTTATTTCCGAAAACAACCTGCCAATTTCCTTTAAAGTCTTCAGGATTCGGAACGATTACCTCTGGATGATTTGTAATCATTTCCTCTGCCCAAGGCTTATTTCTTAATCTCACTGTTGTTCCTCATTTCTTTCTTATAAAATTATTGATTTTTTATAGTATAACGTATTCCTCTTACATTCGCATAAAATTATTGCGCAATGATATTATTTAAGAACTCTTTGTCGTAATGTTCCATGCCTTCTGTTGCACTGTACAGTGGATGTTAGTACCCTGATGGACACGTCCGCTATAATTACCATCCATATGACAATCAACCTTGTGATCATCATTCACGATAATATCGAAATGTTGTCCTTGTAAAAATGTGATTTCTTTAAACTTCGTATGCCTTTCAAAAAAAACAGTAACAAAAATAAGTAATAATTTTAGACGAGAAATATCATGGACAATTGTAATGTCCATTCGGCCATCATCTGCTTTTGCGGCTGGTGATATTTTCATACCTCCGCCGAAATAAGGCTGATTGCACATGGCGACAAACCATGCTCGTTGGAATTGCCACTCTTGATGATCAGAACGTATGGTGACGTTAAAACATTTAAAGCTAAATAAGCCTCTAATGACAGCAACAGCATACGATAGCTTACCCAATCCTAATTTATTGAGGTAAAATTTAAGGCGTGATGTATTAATCGATTTTGTGACATATGCATCAAAACCAATGCCAGCATTATTGACAAAGAATTCATCCCAGCTATCGCTGAGCTGAATGTTCCCTGCATCTATTTGTGTATATGCCATGGTAGAAGCCATTACATAGTCCTCGATTTGCTGAGCATTGTAAAATGTAGGAAACGAGCGAGCAAAATCATTACCAGAGCCAGCACGAACCACACCCAGTACTAACAATTCATTATGTACAACAGCACTAAACACCTCATGGATGGTACCATCTCCACCAACAACTATAAGTAACTTTGGATTCAGCTGTTGTAATACCCATTGTTTGGCAATCTCTCGTCCATGTCCTTCATATTCCGTAAAAGTCACTTGATAGTCTATCGTTAGGTGCTTTTGAAGTTGAGTCCAAACTTTCTTCCCTTTTCCGTTCCCGGCAGCTTCATTGACAATAAATAGAATCTGCATACTTAGTCCTCTGTTGTTTGTGATGCTTGCTGCCAAATATCTCGATTAAACGAAGTGGTTTGTACAGTATTTAAAATTGTTTGAGCCGCACGTATTTGCATATGCTTCATTGGAGAAGAAACCTTTCGCAAATGCTCCATCCATTCTCCGTAATTACGGCGATCAACAAAACGAACCCCATACGGTGAACCCGGATAATCAAAATAACCATTCCGCGTTAGTACAACTTTACGAATGGGCATATCTATGTTTTCTTCTTTAAATAATTGAGATAGTACCGACTCCATACGTGCTAAGTTTATCGTTGGATTCAAAACTTTTAAGTCCTTTGTTCCTACTTTTTTCATCCAAAAGCGATCACTGCCACCAACATATACAGCTTGATTTTCTGCTTCTAAAACGGTAATACAAATACACTCCGTCGGAGACATTAATACGACATCAAGCTCAATCGGTGCTTTTCTGATTTGTAGGATAGGATAATAAAACAACAAAAAATTATCTGGTAATGTTTGTAACAAAGTACGTAGTAACGAATCACGCATGAAGCGAGGATCTACATATGATTTTTCACGTAATGTTGAGCTAGCCCATTTCATTTGGAAATGGAAGAATTGATCAATAAACATACGCTTCAGTTCATGGATGGATTGTGGAGCATACACAATCTTAGGTTCAAATGTTAGTGTTGTTTCTTCTTCTGGAATAGTATCCTCACTACTTATGAGTTCGTTTGATATTTCTATATCTTCAACATCTTCTGTTTCTTTTTGTCGTCCAGTAAATATTTTTTTTATGAAGGAAAATCGCTCTTTTTCCTCTAAAGTATCCGCTTCTGTCTCATTATCAATATGTTGCCATTCGCTTATATCTTCGCCCAATTCCCATTGACGCTTAATACGGTCCCATTGGCTTTTCTTCAAGCGTACAAATTGTGTAGGATATCTTGCTAAGTCAATTTGATAGCGAGAAATATAATCTTGTATTTTTACTAATTGTGCCATGTAAAGGTCACTCCATTCTTACTTACCATCTCTTTAGTTCTCTTTTTTCTCGATCCCTTTTGTAAAAAAGAGTCTATGCATTCTTATGTATTCATTACATCGACATTTGCTCTACAAATTTCAATCTGTAAGATTATTCTACTATCCTTTTTATTTTACATGACGAGACCCAACATTACACCCATAAATAAAGAGAACTATCCATACAGATAGTTCTCTACAAGGTTCTTTTATTTGGTATTCATTGAAAGTGGTAATTTCGCTTCAAATGATTGCTGTAATTGACGAGTCCATTCACCGGGAACTCCAGCCCCAATTTGGTTGCCGTCCACATCAATGACTGGCGTAACCTCAGAAGATACAGACGACACAATGATTTCATCCATTGTTAGTAAATCAGCTTTCGTCATTGGCTCTTCGTTTACTGGTAAATTAATTTCTTCCGCACATTTTAAAATGACTTGACGTGTAATACCATTTAAGATGAAATTATTAGCTGGATGTGTATAAAGTTTTCCATCTTTAATTCCGTAAACATTAGCTGAAGAGCATTCTGTCACGATATCTCCGCGATGTAAGATCGCTTCATAACAACCTTTCTCCGCAGCTTCTTGTTTTGCTAATACTGCACCAAGCAAGTTTAAAGATTTAATGTCACAACGCAACCAACGAATATCCTCAACAAAAGTGGCTTTAACACCTTTTTCAAAGTTTTCATATGCACGTTCACCCGCTTTTACATTTCCAGTTAATACAGCAGGAATACTTGCATCCGGGAAAACGTGATTACGTGAATTAGCCCCACGAGTGATTTGAAAATAAACATGTCCTGTTTCTAGATTATTCTTTTCAATTAGCTCATGTAGTAACTTGTGTAAAACATCTTTTGTATAAGGGATAACAAGGCGAATTTTTTCGGCGCTCGCATAGAAACGATCAATGTGCTCTTGTGCTGTAAACATATTTCCGTTATAAACTTTAATTACTTCATAAATACCGTCACCAAACTGATAACCTCTGTCTTCTGGTGAGATTGCAATAGATCCTTCTTCAACAATTTGATCATTCCATAATGAATATGCCATTTTCCGTTCATCCTTTTCGTCTTTATGTTATTTTTTTCCCGCAAGCTCAACAATTGCTTCCGCATAAATAGCCGCTGCTTTTACAAGATTTTCAATCACTACAAACTCATCCGCCCGATGCGCCACATCCTGCTCCCCAGGGAATAGCATGCCAAAGGCCACGCCTTTTTTCAGCACACGTGCATACGTTCCACCACCTGTAGATAATAACGGTGTTTCTGTATCTCCTGATTGACGTCTATAAATAGCCGCTAATGTTTGGATAAATGGATCATCTTCACTGACATAATGGGGCTTGGAGTCGTCTTGAATATCTAATGAAAATCCTCTTTTTACAACTAAACGTTGAGCGTCCGTAATTTTTTCATCGAATGGATAGGACACAGAATAGCGCATACTAATCACTAAACTGCCACCTTTACTGACATCATAGCTAACAATGCCTGGATTTAATGTTGTCTGACCAGACATGGCATCCTCGAATTGCAACTCAAGCTGATGGCCATAATGATCCTGATAAAAAACATCTGCGATAAAGTCGACAAATTGCTTACTTGACTCAGTCGTCAACTCTTGTTGTAAAAACGCAGCAAGATAAACAGCTGCATTGATTCCTTTTTCTGGTTCCATTGCATGGGCTGCTTTACCTTTGATAGTTATTATATAGCGAGAGTCCTCCATTAATAAAGAGCCATCTAGCTGATTTTTGCTTAAGAATGTTTGAAAATTCTGTTCGAATTCCGCTGAGGCATGCTGAATTGAGGCTTCTGCCAAATCTGGTACCATATTTGGACGCTTTCCTGCATTAAATAATAGTAGTTGTTCTTTCGTTACATCACCTACTTTATTTTGAGAGAACACAAGCTCTGCAATGCCTTTCTCAGCATTAATGAGCGGGAAATCTGCATCGGGGGCAAAACCGATTGACGGCATTTCCTCCTGTTTGAAATAGTGGTCGACACAGCGGAACCCTGTTTCTTCATCCGTACCAATAATCATTCGCACTCTTTTATCTAATTGAATACCTGCATCCTTGACAAGCTTCATGGCCATCCATGCCGCAACTGTAGGGCCTTTATCATCAATTGCACCACGTGCATACAGCCTACCATCAGCTACAGTACCGCTAAATGGCGGGTATGTCCAATCAGCTTCATCTCCAACTGGAACAACATCAACATGACATAAAATACCTAATAATTCTTCACCTGTACCCATTTCTATATGTCCAGCATAGTTATCAACATTTTTCGTTAGTAACCCTTCTTTTTGGCCCTTCGCAAGTAACCATTCAAGCGCTTGAAGTGGACCATTACCAAAAGGTACCTCAGTAGTTTTCGTATCCTCATCAAGAACACTATTAATTTGCACAAGCTCCTGTAACTCTTGTACTAATTCATCTTGCCTTTCTTTTGCAGCCTGTAACCAATCCATACCATGTACCTCCTTCAAGTAGTAACATTATTCTACACCTTACAACATATATGACAATCCTCTTTCTGACAACTATTTTCAGTAACTTCTACTGACACTACCACATATAGCATGTTTTTCACGTATTCCCACAAAATACAGTGAAAATTTTATGTTTCTATTGTAAATTTCTCTTGCATTCACTAGAAAATCATGTAGTTTTTCTATATAATGAAGTTATCAGAATAATTGTTCTGACATAAAAATTAGAAAAGGGGATGTCTAAGGCAGCTACTTAATAGCCTAAGTGCACTCCGCACATATTGTCGTCCGCTAGTCTTTGCCAAGAGAATTAAGATGAAGGAGTGGTTCATTTAATGAAACCAACTACTGATCGAATGCTTAATCGTATTAAAGACGTGTACATGTTTATTTTAGACAAAGGAACCGTGTCTACACAGGATTTAGTCGAAGAGTTTAGTATCACTCCTCGCACCGTTCAAAGAGATTTGAACGTGTTAGCCTTTAACGATTTGGTGACGAGTCCAAGTCGAGGCAGATGGACAACGACGAAGAAAAAAGTAAAATTGACGTCTTAGTTTTACGTAGAATGCGTAAAGCATTGTGTATGGAAAAGAATGACCTTTCGTCGGGGTCATTCTTTTTTTGTTGTTAGAAGATTATTAGATAATTTTTATCGTGTTGAATCGGCAGGGAAATAAGCTAACAAATTGAACGGTCTTCTACGTAGTAGCTCTGTCTCATTTTTCTCTTTTAAATGAAGTGTAGCTCGTTCAGTCATTTAGTTTATTTCACTGACGTGTATCTCTAGAGAATATTTTGACTATTTACAGTTGCTTAACAATCCGTTAAACTCGAAACATTCTAAATTGTTGAGAGGAGGGCTTTATATGAAACTGTCAAATTTGTTTCATCCATTAGTTTGGATTATTTTAGGTGGAACAGTTTTCACACGGATTGCAAGCTTTATGGCAATGCCTTTTTTAGCTATTTATTTACATAATGAAATTGAAGCCACTCCTTTACAAATTGGATTGACAATTGGTATTGCACCCCTTATTTCCACTGTTGGCGGGTTTTTCGGTGGATATTTAACGGATCGTTTTGGAAGGAAAAGTGTCATTCTAATAACGATTATAGTGTGGAGCCTCGTATTCTTTGGCTTTGCCACTGTCCATACGGTTTGGTTATTTATTCTATTCAACGCCTTGAATGGTCTTTGTCGCTCATTTTTTGAACCTTCCACTCAGGCATTAATGATTGATTTTACACCTGCTGATAAACGGAAAAGACTTTTTTCATTACGTTACACGGCCATTAATATTGCCGCAGTCATTGGTCCAATAATAGGCGTCTATATCTCTCAGTTAGCAAGTCCTAGTATACCTTTTATGCTAACAGGTATTATGTATATAATTTACGCTGTATTTTTATTTTTCGTGTTAAATCGTTATCAAATGCAACAACAAAAAGCTGTAACTCAAACAAAAATATTGCATACCTTCACAATCCTTTTAACAAATCGTGTGTTACTTAGCTTTATTTTTGGAGCAATCCTTATCAATATTGGCTACTCTCAATTTGATTCGACATTACCACAAGTTATTGAATTAACCGTTGAAAATGGGACAAAATTGTATTCCCTATTGATTTCACTCAATGCAGCGGTCGTCTTATTATTACAATTGCCTATTAGTATTGTGTCTGAACGATTTTCATCCTCCGCCACTCTATTAGTCGGTATTCTGTTTTTTGCTATCGGACTATTTATGTTTGGGTTCTCTAGCAACTATACACTCTATATCATCGCGATGATTATTTTTACAATTGGCGAAATCTTTGCCTTCCCTACAATGAATGTCATGATTGATGAAATTGCGCCTGACACCCAAAAAGCGACCTACCTTGGCGCTGCACAATTTAAAAATTTAGGGGGCTTTATAGGACCCATTATTGGAGGTTGGCTATTAACGCACTATATGGGTGCCATGTTTGCAATTATTGCCATTCTTGTATTATGTAGCTGTATCTTTTATCGATCTAAAACATCAACACATTAAAAAACGCTCCATATCTATAAAATAGCTCACCTTGCTATCTATAGTATGGGGCGTTTTTTTAAATCTTGGTATCTTCGACCTCTGCCACTTCGACAAAGCTAGAATATTGGTCTTTACCAGCATTTTTCGATTGATAGAGTGCTCGATCTGCTCGTTCAAATAAGCTCATTTCTGAATCTTCGGGATGATGATAGATAGCCCCCCCCATACTCACTGATAGAACGGACCATTTTTGAATGGCATGATCTTCCAATTTAAGAGTCCTTATTTGCGTCAAGATAGCATCTGCTACCTGCTGCATATGATGCTCTGTTGTATCGTACAAAACCATGGCAAATTCATCGCCACCAAATCTTACGACAAATCCGTCTTTTTTCACTACTTTTTTTAGGATTTTGGCTGTTCCAATTAGGATCTGATCGCCTTCCGCATGGCCAAATTGATCATTTACTTGTTTAAAATTATCCAAATCGATTAACAATAGTCCAGGTCTATTTAATTTTCGTTTCTTTAGTAAGCTATCCATTTTTCGAATATAGGTCGCTCGATTATAGACACCTGTTAACGGATCAAAAGTGGCGAGATGGATTGTTTTAGAGAGTATTTTATTGATAACTAACAGCATGACAAAGGCAGTTATTAAAGCAATGGTTAATAAAACCCAAAACTGTTTTGTGTTTTTTTGAAGCGCTTCCATTTTTGTGAAATTAGCATACTTCACATAAACAATTCTGTGGGAAGACTCCCCTCTGACCGTCTCTGCTTCATATGGTAAAAAAAGATGCGTTTCCATATAACCCTGATTAAATGCTTCTTGATACTCGACAGGCTGCATCTTCTTCCTTGCTAGCTCAAAATATTTCTGAAACTGTTCGGATTGTTCTTGAACGGTTATCCGCTTCGATTTTGAATCATTAAAGAAAACCCCACCAGCACTAATCGTTTGCACTTCTACTAAATCAACATATTTCGCTACCAAATATTCTGAAGTTTTTTCAAAGTTAAAGGTTTGAAAGACTGGGTTTTTCAATAAGTCTATACTTAGTTCAAGTAGATATTTCTTATCATGTGTCGCAAGGTAGGCAAATTTTCGGTATTCTCCTGTCGTTGTGGAAATGTCTATTCCGTCTGTAAAAAATTCTCCACTCGCACGCCGTTCATCCAATAAGGCAGAAAAACGTTGACAGCACTTAGAAAAATTGAAACCTATATCTTTATCAAATGTTGTGTATAACACTGTATTAGTCTGATCTAATATGTATATATCCATATCATGTTTATTTTTCAATTGTTGTAAATCCCATGTAGCAACATTAGGGTTCTCACGATAATAGTTTTTTAAAGCTCTAAGTGCCTGCTCCATTTCGTCTGACATATTTGCATCAAAATATAAGTGCGCATTATCTACAGCTCGCATATCTGTAAGAATATGATTTTCTATTAACACTCTATTTCTGGCTACTTGTTCTTCTATATCGTCAGCTAATATTTGCCTATTCACATACGAAATCACAGCAACAAGTATGACTGCAAAAGCTATTAAAGATAGTAATAATTTAATTCGCAGGTTCTTCATTTATTGGCCCGCCCTCTACTTATTTTCACCATCATTTTTTGGAAATATCTTAGAGAATGATACGTTTCTTCACTATATTAAGATAACACATTACATATTATACAGTTACGGTTATAAGGCTGTATATAAAAATCCCCGATGCTAAGTCAGCACCGAGGAACATGTTAAGGGTTATTTTGTAAGCAGTCTAATTCTTCTACAGTTAGCTCACGATATTCACCTAGCTCCAGTTGATCGTCTAACTTTAGATTCCCCATAGATATACGTTTTAAATAGGTTACGCGTTTCCCTACAGCCTCGAACATTCGCTTCACCTGATGAAACTTGCCCTCCTGAATGGTTAACTCAATCTCAGATTGTGGTGCAGATTTGAGAATGACAAGCTTTCCAGGCTTTGTCATATACCCGTCATCTAGCTCCACACCATTCGCAAACTTCTCTACGTCCTCTTCCGTTACAACACCTTCAATATGTGCGTAATAAACCTTTGGCACATGTTTTTTAGGAGACAATAAATTATGAGCTAATATGCCATCATTCGTTAATACCAGTAAGCCTTCTGTATCTTTATCGAGTCGGCCAACCGGAAAAGGTTGAAAATGCTGGTCTACTGGCTCCAGTAAGTCAATAACTGTTTCATCTCTTAAATCTTCTGTTGCAGAAATAACACCTGGTGGTTTATTCATCATAAAATAGACAAACTCCGTATAAATGACACGCTCTCCATAGACGGATACATTTTGCTGTTCTGGATCTACATGCATGGCAGCATCCTTGACAGAAGCACCGTCTACTGTGACAGCTTTTTGCTTTAATAGCTGCTTAACTTCCTTGCGCGAGCCATACCCCATATTTGCAAGTAATTTATCTAAACGCATCTTACCACTCCTATTTCATTCCCAGCTTGCTCATAATACGAGTCAACCGTTCACCTAATAGCTTCTGTGCTAAACCTATACGAAGTGACAAGAAGCCGTAGACAGCCACTCCAACAACTGCACAAATAACTGAGAACAGTAATGCAGAGAATTTACTATCGACAGGACCCATTAGTAATTCTAGTAGCTTATGCACAATCAACACACTGATTGCCATTGCCATCGTCAATAATGCAATTAACAGGACTCGCCGAACGACCATTTCTGATCGATAATTTAATGTTTTACGTAGCACAAGTATATTAATAAGAATTGATACACTATACCCGATAGCAGTTGCTACAATTGCACCATCTGCCTCCAACAAACGAATTAATGGGATATTTAACGCTAGCTTAACGAAAATACCTGATAATAAGCTGAAAACAATCCATTTTTGAAAATCAATTCCCTGTAATAGGGCTGCTGTGACTTGGAATAACGCAAATAAAATGGCCACAGGTGCATAATGGGCTAAAATCATCGCACCCATTTCACTTTCGGAATAAAGCATAAAGTAAATCTCATTTGCTAACAGAGAAATACCAACCACTGCTGGCAATGTAATGAAGATTAAAATTTGATAGGTTTTATCCATCGCATGACGCAAGGATAAATATTCACCCTGTGTGTAATATTTTGTAATGGTTGGGACAAGTGCCATCGAAAAACCTGTTGCTAGCATGACAGGAATGATAACTACCTTATGTGTCATAAAGTTAATCATCGATAAATAGGTATCTGTCACCTCAGCCAAGCCAATAGATGTCATGGCCCCGTTAAAAGTAAGCATATCGACTAATTGGAATAGTGGATTGGCTACACCTACAAACACCATTGGTATGGAGTAGGTAATAACTTCTTTATAAATATTGGACATTGGCAGCTGTGTAGAGGTTACACTTTGACTGCGTAGTAAGTTAAATTCAGGCTGATATTTTTTCCAATAATAATATAGAACACCTAAGCCACCAATTGCTCCGATAAAGGCTGCAAATACGGCAAAGGAAATGGCTGTCTCAGGTTTACCTTTGAACACAACAACCACGATAAAGGAACCACCTAGTAACACGACAATTCGCACAATTTGCTCCACTAATTGTGATACAGCGGTAGGCTCCATTTTGTCATAGCCTTGGAAGAAACCTCGCCAAAGACTCATAAATGGTACAACGATTAAGGCAAAACTAACCCATCTTATAACCGATGCAATCTGATCTACTGTAAAAACTTGTTCTTCACTCTTAATAACCAATCCCGCAATAGGCGTAGCAAGGAAGAAGAGTGCAATAAATGCTGCAAAACCGGTCATCATCATAATGATTATGCCCGATTTCATCAGTTTACGACCTGATTGATAGTCCCCCATTGCATTGTATTTAGAAACAAATTTAGAGACGGCAATGGGCGCACCTGAAATGGCAATTGCCAGCATAATAGAATAAGGGATGTATGCATACTGATAGAGCGCGATATTTTTCTCTCCAACAATTGCATAAAACGGGAAAATATAAATTAATCCGAGCACCTTCGATAAAAACATCCCCAATGTTAATATCGCAGTACCTTTCATTAAATTGGACATCATACCCATCCATTCATTGTAAAATCAATATTATAGAAATACTCAAAAGCTGACCTATAAATCTTTTTATTATTTTTTGAAGTAACAACATACAAGCGCTATAGCATGTATGTTTCATAAGTAAACCAACTGTAATCTTAACATATTTATAGGAAATGAGACGCATAAAAACAACAAAAAGTTCATTTAAAAGTATACTTGATGAAAAAAGACCTGAAAATAATCGGTGAGGATTACAAAAACCCCACCGATTAAAGCTCATTTCATTATTACATGTCCACAAAGAACTTTTTATACCATACTAGGAATACATAGGCTGTCCAAATATAACGGCCACGGTTTGCTTTTCCTTCATAGTGTTCATCTAGATAGCCAACCAATTGTTTTGTATCAAAGAATTCATTGGCAAAGTCAGTTGTAAACATTTCTTTTACCATATTGTAGTATTTCTCTTCACGCAACCAGTGGCGAATTGGCACTGGGAAGCCTAACTTTGGACGTTTTGCCCATTCTTCTGGTAATTCTTGATGTGCAGCTTGGCGTAGAACATATTTTGTATCAATGTCGTTGACACGATATTGAGATGGAATATTTTTAGCTAATTCCATAACTTCTTTATCTAAGAATGGTACACGTAATTCAATCGAATGCGCCATACTCATCTTGTCAGCTTTTAATAAAATATCTCCTGGCATCCAAAGATTTAAATCTAAGTATTGCATTTTCGTCACATCATCTTCGCCTGGTACTTCGTCATAAATACGTTTTGTAATCGATTTTACAGATGGTGCATTTTTATAGTCAGGCTTTAAAACATTAATCGCATCTACTTCATCCCAAACTACTGCTTCTCCTATAAAGCGTTCTTCTACCGTTTGACCACCTTTAATGAGGAAGTTAGTATATTGGCTTTTAGGTAGAGCTTCTGCTATTCCCCGTAACGTTTTACGAACACCCCATGGAAGTTTTTCATATTTTTGCATTCTTCCTGAGTTTTGATACCAAGAGTAGCCACCAAAAATTTCATCCGCTCCTTCACCTGATAGGACAACTGTTACATCTTTAGAGGCTAGCTCTGAAAGGAAGTACAGTGGTACAGAAGAAGGATTCGATTGCGGCTCATCCATATGCCATTGGATTTTCGGAAGAGCTTCAAAGCACTCGTCTGCTGTAATATATTTACGTTCATTTTGAATATTTAGTGTATCCGATAAATCTTTTGCGAGGTTCGTTTCATTAAACATATCTTCATAATCAGCAAACCCAACTGAGAATGATTTATCGGGACGCAATAATGAAGTAATATAACTTGAGTCAATACCCCCCGATAAGAAAGAACCAACTTTTACATCACTGATTTTATGTGCCTCTACTGATTCTTTAACAGTTGTACGAATTTCTTCAATGTATTTTTCAATGGAAGCTTCTTTTGCATGGAATTTTTTATCCCAATATTGCACAATTTGCTTTTTGCCATTTTGAATAAGCATATAGTGTGCTGGTGGTAATTTAAAGACCCCTTTAAAGAAGGTCTCATCCATCGAAGAATATTGGAATGTTAAATAAGGACGTAATGCCTTTTTATTTAATTCTTTAATAAATGAAGGATGTGGTAAAAATGATTTAATTTCAGAACCAAAAATAAACGTACCGTCTGTTGTATGTTCAGAGTAATACAATGGTTTAATGCCAAAGCCATCACGAGCAATGAATTGTAAATCATTCTTTTTATCCCAAATACAGAAAGCAAACATACCACGTAGCTTTTTCACAAAATCTACACCGTATTCTACATAACCATAAATAATAACTTCACTATCTGATTGCGTTTTAAAGGTATGTCCTTTTTCAATCAGATCTGCACGTAGCTCTTGGAAATTAAAAATTTCTCCATTAAATACAAGCACAATATTGCCGTCTTCACTATATAGTGGTTGATTCGCTACATCCGATAAATCAATAATACTTAATCGTCTGAATCCTAACGTTACTGTATCGTCACTATGAATACCACCACTATCTGGCCCGCGGTGAATAATTGTATTCATCATATTTTCAATTGTTTGATGATGATCAATCACATTTGTTCCATTAATATAACCTATAAATCCGCACATTCTATTTTCACCTCATAATTTAGTGCATAACCTTTACCATAATAGCATGAAAAGACATTCATTTCATGCTGACAATGCTAATAAAGGAAACTTTCATCGATATAATTGTATAATAAAATTTATTGTGTTTCATTCTACTATAAAATCCCCTTCTACACGAGGGAAGGGATAAAGAATTATAAAACACTTTGCTAATATTTTCAATGTCAAAGAAGCCCCTCCTCTATATAGACTTCATGTATAATAGGAAAGATTCCTAAATTGAAAAGAAAGTGAGTTTCTAACTATGTATGATGTAATCGTGATCGGTGGTGGCCCATCTGGTTTAATGGCGGCGATTGCTGCTGGAGAGCGGAAAAAGAAAGTTTTATTGTTAGAAAAAGGTGCAAAACTTGGCAAAAAATTAGCCATTTCTGGCGGCGGGCGCTGTAATGTGACCAATCGTTTGCCTGTTGAAGAAATAGTAAAACATATACCTGGTAATGGCCGTTTCCTTTATAGTCCTTTTACCGTTTATAATAATGAAGATATTATCGCATTTTTTGAAGGGCTTGGTGTGTCTTTAAAAGAAGAGGATCATGGTAGAATGTTTCCGGTATCTAACCGAGCACAAGATGTTGTCGATGCGCTAATTCGTCAGCTTCAACGTTTACATGTTGAAGTTCGTTTACACACAGCCGTTAACAAGCTTGTTATGGATGAAGAAAAAATTTTGGGTGTGCGCCTTGCAGATGGCTCAGAAATTCGTAGCCAAGCCGTCATTGTGGCCGTTGGTGGCAAGGCTGTCCCACAAACAGGCTCGACAGGTGATGGCTATCCATGGGCAGAACGGGCTGGCCATACAATCACAACATTATTCCCAACAGAAGTCCCTGTCATATCGAAAGAGGACTTTATTTTATCACGTGAACTACAGGGTCTTGCATTGCGTGATGTTGCTGTCTCTGTGCTAAATAAAAAAGGTAAGGTACTCGTTACCCATCAAATGGATATGCTCTTTACGCACTTTGGCTTAAGCGGTCCTGCCGTTTTACGCTGTAGCCAATTCGTTGTGAAAGAATTAATGAAAACAGGCTACGAGCCCGTGACAATGCGTATACAAACTTTAACTAATTATAATGAAGAAACATGTCTCCAATATTTAAATAAGTTGATTAAAGAAGATCCGAAAAAGGCTGTGAAAAATGCTTGGAAAGGTATTGCTCCTGAACGTTGGCTATTATTTTTATGTGAACGGGCCAATATCGATGTACAATTAACGGGGGCTGAATTATCCCAAGATAAAATTCGTCACCTAGCGCGTTTACTCGTTAACTTCACATTGACGGTAAGTGGCACACAATCACTTGATAAAGCATTTGTTACGGGCGGTGGTGTCTCCGTAAAAGAAATTGAACCAAAAACAATGGCTTCAAAGAGAAAAGAAGGATTATTCTTCTGTGGTGAAATTCTAGATATTCACGGCTATACAGGGGGATATAATATTACCTCAGCCTTAGTAACAGGACGCATTGCAGGTATGCACGCTGCATTAAAATAATAGAAGAAAAGCGTGTCCGGACAAAACGGACACGCTTTTTTTAGCTTTCACTAGACATATATACTTCCTCAAATGGTTGGATAATGACAAAGCCCTCACCCGAAAACGCCATCTGGATTGATTCGCCACTCCCACGACCGATAAATGTACGGAAGCTGATATCTGTTTTAAACTCAGGTGTTAAATTACCTGACCACGCAACCGTAGCATGTGGATCAGTATATACTGTTTCGCCAGGTTTTACTAATAAGGTTAATGGTTCGAAATGTGTTGTAATCGCTACTTTTCCTGTACCTTGTAACGTTACATTAAATAAGCCACCTGACATGATGCCAGCCATTTTTCGCATTAAACGTATATCCCAGTTGATGCTAGGCTCAAATGCGAGCAGATCATTACCATTAACGCAGAGACTGTCATTTTTCAAATCGAAGACGGTTACTTTCTTGCCTTGATCTGCTAAATAAAGTCTACCCTTCCCGCTCGCTTTCATCAATTGTGTACCTTCACCTGTTAAAGCCTTCTTAAACATCTTACCAAGTCCGTGCTCCAATACGCGCTCACGTTCGAATTTAATGTCTCCTGTATAGGAAATCATTGCGCCCATTTTGGACCATACTTCACCGTTTAAATTTACCTCTAATACACGCTCAGTTTCCAATTCAAAATAATCATTTTCAAGATCATCCTGCTGTGTTTTTTGAACAAATTCATCTAAAGAAAATTTCCCCATAGTAAATCCCTCCCTAAATACTTTATATACGATTACCCTTGAGAAAAGATTCAAATTTTAGCTGTTTATCCCTTATCTCCTCTTTCGTTACAAATTTTCTCTTTTAATAAAGAAATCTTTTTATTTCCAGTAATGGTATTGACATCAGAAATGCGCTGTTATACATTAAATAAGTAATTGAATATTGTTATATAACAACAAAAGCAAAAAAATAACTATATAAGTGCCACGTGCGAAATGACACCTATACAGTTATCCCAAAAATATATTATTGAGTAGCGGAAACGTCTCCAACATTTTGTGCCGCTTTTAAAGCTGTTTGTTTACGTACATCTGCACGTAATGTTAATGAAATGATTAATGAAGCAGCGATTAAACCTGCAAATACATAGAATACAGGAATATAGCTTCCATAAGCATTTTTAATTGTGCTTACTAACAACGGTCCGAAAATACCACCCAATGACCAAGTTGTTAATAAATACCCATGAATAACACCCAGTTGCTTTGTTCCAAATAAATCACTTGCAAAAGCAGGTAAATTTGAGAACCCTCCACCATAGCAACTAACTACTAAGAAAATAAGTACTTGGAAAATAATTACGTTTGTAGTATGTGGTAAAACGATAAATGTGATTAGCTGTGCTGTAAAGAAAATAACAAAAACATTTGAACGCCCAATATAATCAGACACAGCCGCCCAGATTAAACGACCACCACCATTAAATAACCCCATGATTCCTACCATCGCTGCTGCTCCTGCGACTGATAGGCCAACAATTTCCTGCGCCATTGGTGAGGCAACAGATATCATCATAATTCCTGCTGTAACATTAACTAAATGCATAGACCATAGCATCCAGAAATGCTTTGTTTTGACAGCCTCACGTGCTGACATAACTGCTAAATCTTTCTTTACTACTCCTTTGCCGTTATCGGCTGCTGCCTTCATATTAGCTGGCATATAACCAGGCTTAGGCGGCGCTATATATGAAGCCCCTAAAATCATTAACGTGAAATAACTTGCACCTAAAATAAAGTATGTTGTAGAGATGCCAACTGCCTCCATTAAGTTTGCTGCCACTGGTGCAGTAATCAGGGCACCAGATCCAAACCCAAGTACGGCCATCCCTGTTGCTAGACCTCGTCGATCTGGGAACCATTTTACAAGCGTTGATACTGGCGCAATATAACCAATCCCCATACCTAATCCACTTAGTACACCATATGTTAACCAGTACAACACGACAGAATCCATTGAAATCGCTACACCTGCACCAGCTTGTCCTGCTCCAAATAAGACAGCTGCTACCATCGCCGATTTACGTGGTCCCATTTTCTCTACTAAACTACCAAATAATGCAGCTGAAAACCCAGCAAGCCCCATCATAATGGTAAAGGCAACCGTTACCTTTGTTTCACTCCATCCCATTTCTGTGACAATCGGTAGCTTGTATACACTGTATGCATAGGCTCCACCGATTGAAAGGTGAATAGCGATTGCAGATAATGCAATTAACCATCTATTTTTATTCATAAATTCTCATTTCTCCCCTCTTTTGCTACCTGTGAAAATTCTATGAACGTCCATGTAAAACAATTTACCACTTAGAATTATTCAAATGCAAGATGTTTTTCTAAAAAATATTATTTCTCCAAAAAGTATTTTGTTTTCCCATTAGTGTATTTCATCACATAACCCTTACAGTCTCTAAGCAGAACAGCGTTTATCCTACAAAAAACATTACACCATTTAGCTATTATTACTTTTCTACTCTATTTTATAAATAACTATTAATTATATTGAGATAATTATTTTTGTGCATATTTTCACATTCACTAGATGTATACGTCTCTTTTCACCATTTCTAACAGTACCTCTCTATCACTTAAAACGAAGCAGACGCTAAAGATATAATGTAGAAATTTTTAGAATAAGAGAGAAATTTACAATAGAAACGAACAAAATTTTCATCATTAAAAATAACCTTAAAAATATAATAACGACTGTTTTTTTACTTATATTTGTAAAATGATATTTTTATAACAATACATGGAATGTATAATTTTTAAATCACTTTCAATATCTCTACATTTTTATTATTCAAATATATATTTTTTCAACTTAAAGTTGAACACTCAACACTCTGTAACAGAATAATTCGCTTCTATCAGGTGACAAACATGCTAGAACAAGACCCTTTTTTAAGACATATTATTTTTTCAAAAAAACAATATATACAGAAAAAAACAGCATGCTAGAAACATTTCCAACATACTGTACGGAAAAAAAGATTGTTTAAGTTATTTTTCTTTTCATAAAAAGTAAAGTTCTTATTTCCTTATAGTAAATACATAGTAGAATTCCTAGTAAAATCAATAAGGAGCCGTATATTTGGACACTTGTAGGAAATTGCTTTAAAAAAATTGCACTTAATAGCATTGCGATAGCTGGCTCAAAATTCAATAATAGCGAAGCATTCGTTGAGCCAATCTCCTTCATTTTTTGATTCCATAATAAATTACTAATCCCATGAATAATAACCGCTGATAAAATGAGTAGAATCCAATAAGGGTATGCTACTTGCCAATTTGTTTGTGTCCACATTGTAAACGAAAATGGTACAAGCACTAGCAAACCGATTAAGTTTGTATAGAAGGTGATGGACTGAGCTGACAATTTCAGACTGAGATGATTCACAATAATAAGGAATAAGGCAAAGCTTAGCATCGTTATTAAACTTAGCACCTCCCCCTTCCCTATAGAAATGGTGATGAGGGCTCCCTTAGTAAGGATGAGGCCAACTCCTACGAACGAAATGATTGCACCTAGCCAAAATATACCGTTTCGTGATTCCTGATACATCATTTTATTAAGCAAAGACGTGACAATCGGTGCGCAGGCTAAAATTAAAGCCGCGGTAATAGGAGAGGTATGCTGAAGACTTGCGTAAAAGCTAAAGTGATTGATGGAAACACCTAGTATCCCTGCAATGATTAGTAATAGGAGGTCATTGCGTGTTAATCTTGTACGAATAATAGCCTTCCAACTAATGCAGCCTAAAAATAGGACAATGACAATTAATCTAAAAATGGCAACCATGATCGGAGACCAATGTTCAATTAAAATAGAGCCAATAATAAAGTTACTGGCCCAAAAAAATACACAGCTAAATAAAATCATATAGATTGTTAGTTGCTTCATATTTATCACACCTGTATATAAGAGACTTCTACATCGTTAATGATGAATTCTTTTAAACATCTACTTCCCTTTCTTGTATTTCTTCCTATCTATTAAAACATAAGTATAGCAAACTAGAAAATTTTCTAGTTTGCTATGTAATCTAAATAAGGGGGATTTAGATTGATACTTAATTGATAAACTTGCCTTTTGACATCACCACCCGTTTGGATGGTTTACGTGCAATGACTTCAGCGCTAGAAATGGCGTCAAAGAAAACAAAGCTCGCTTCATCTTGCACGTTTGGCCAAACCTTTTGACCATTGCCATCCAATGGTGTGACACCATTTGTAATATATTTTAAGGTTTGTCGAATAGAACGCTCATCTAGCTTACGTGTATTATCTGCAAAAGTTGTTGCTTTTTCTAAAATATCTCCCGAGCCATTTGGACTCCATGAATCATAAAAACCATCACAACCAAAGCGAACATCTACTCCATGCTCTGTTAGTAAGTCAATCGGTGGGATTAATCGTCTCAAATCAAATGGCACCGTTGACATAATTTTTACTTGCTGTTGTGCTAGACGATCTGCAATTTTGTGCTGTTCCAAAGCCGATACATCTCCAAGTGAAAAGGCGTGACTAATAGCCGTTCTCCCCTGATAGTTTGCATCCTCTACAATATCTATCCATTTATCGATTGTATAATAACCCACATGGCCTCCATCATGGAGGTGAATATCAACATCTACGTTAAATTCTTGTGCAATATTCATTACTTCATAAAGAGAAGGCTCAATCGAATTATCTATGCCAGCAGGATCTAGCCCACCAATCATCGTTGCCCCATTGCGCAAGGCTTCACGTAATAATTTAGGCACATCGTCTCTTAGTAAGCCATGCTGTGGAAAGGCAATAACTTCTGATGTCACAACATCTTTATAATCTTCTAATGCCTCTAGTACACCCTCTAAGTTTTTTAAGCCAATGTACGGATCGATATTGACATGTGTACGGATATGATTGGCACCATTATTGAGAATTTTCTCAATCATGGCTGTTGCTCGTTGTTTACCAGTCGTTGCAAGAATCGATAATTCTTGTGCTTCACGAGCCAAGCGTTCCTTTAAGTTCTTCACAGGCACGCATGCTTTCCACGGTAAGGACAAGTATGTCTTATCTAAGTGATTATGCATTTCTTTAAAGGCTGGTAATAGCAGCTTCCCTTTCATATCTGTTACTTCATCTAGAGAATCAATGGTTTCTGTTGCTGGTACCATTTGAGAAATAAAGCCATCTGTAATTTCAAGGTGAAAAAGCTCCACCTTTGTACCGACAGTACCATTTTCTTTTAGATATTCTCCTGTTTCAAGTAGAACATTTGTAAGCCAGTGCTTCATCTGTATTCTCCTTTCAACTCTCCAATTTCCTGTTGGTGAATAATATATCCTTGTGAAATAACTGTAGAAATAGGGCATCTTCTTGCTACAACATGTGCAGTACTAATTCCATCTACTAAAAGCATATTGGCTTTATCACCAACCTGTGGCCAAACTCGTTCTCCTGCATCATTCAATGGTGTAATGCCACCCGAAGCATATTTCCAAGCGCGACTTAATGAATATTCATCGATAAAACGGAATCTCTCCGCCATTACATTTAATTTCATAATAGTGTTTCCTGTACCATAAGGAGACCAATGATCTGTTAAACTGTCATGTCCAACAGAAACGTTTACACCATTGTTATAAAGGTATGGAATCGGTATCGTCGAGCGATTAATATCCGTTGGTACCGTTGTTGTAACATCCATTTGAACAGCAGCCATTGCCTGAACTAAGTTCTCTAATCGCGCTTGCTCTAAATCCGCAAGCGCCATTGCATGACTAATCGTAACTTGTCCTTCTTTTTTCGCCTGTTTTGTTAATTCTATTAGTTTATAAAATTCAAATTCACCTAAAGTATTAGCTGTATGAATATGAATATCTATCCCTGCATGGTAGTCTTGGGCAATGGCCATCGTTGTTTGCAATGACTTCTCAATATTTCTATCTACAATGGATGGGTCAACTCCTCCAACAAGCGTTGCACCCATTGCCATCGCCTCACGGATAAGTCCCTCCACATTAGAGCGCAGTAAACCATGCTGTGGGAAAGCCACAATATCATAAGTAATTTGATTTTGATATTTTTCTAGTACTTGCTTTGTAATTTCAATATGCTTGGTTCCAATTTGTGGGTCCACATTACAATGCGACCGTATATGTGTATGCCCTTGTGAAATTAACCACTTGACCATTTCCTCAGCCCGATAAGCCGCGGTTGGTAATTGTTTAGGAAGCAGTGTTTTTTCTTCCTCAATGCGCGTTAATATCCCTTTTGTAATAGGTCTTGGCGCTTGCCACTCCCCACCAAAATAAGTTTTATCAATATGAATATGCATTTCTCGGAAAGAAGGGACTAATAATTGCTTCTGAGCATCTACTATTTCAACATTGCCATCAACTACTATATTTTTATCTACTTGTTGAACATATCCATCTACAATTAGAACATCATAAATAGCAGTACGAGTTGCAACAATGCATTCATTTTCATGCTCAAATGCCTCTTCTAATCTCACATTTTTCAGCAGTAATTTATTCATAGTTTCCTCCTCATTGGTATTTTTAGGTTTCACCAAGTTTGATTATTCTACAATTTCAACGCCACTAATCATCGTATAGTTTGACGCATCTAACCAGAACCCTTTGACAGCATTACTATAAACAGCTAAGTGCTCGTAGTTTCGAACTGGAATATAAACAGCATCATCTAACTCCATTTGCATTGCTTTTTTGTAGATTTCATTACGTGCCTCTTGATTTGATTCAGAACGTCCTTGCTCAATTAGCTTGTCTATTTCTGGATTTGAATAGTAGAAATGGTTTCCAGGAGGCCCCATAGAAGCAGTATGGAATAGATTAAATTGGTTATAATCAGCATCGCCAGTTGCATTACCCCAGCCACTAATAAATATTTGGTGTTGTTCTTTCGTAATTTCAGAAATAAATGCGCCGTATTCCATAACTTGAATTTCAACGTCAAGACCAATGCCCTTCAATTGAGATTGAATAACCTCTGCCATATTAATACGCTCTTTACGGTCGCTCGTTAGTAATTTTACTTTTGTTCCTTCTTTAACACCCGCTTCCTTTAATAGTTCTTTTGCTTTGACTACATCGTAATCATATGGCTTTGTCTCACTAGAGTAACCGATAATTTTTGGACTCATTGCGGAATTTGCAAGTGTGCCAACATTATCATAAATACCACTAATAATTGCTTCACGGTCTACTGCATAACTAACTGCTTGACGTACTTTGACATCAGATAACAGTGCATCTTTTACATTGAAACCGATAAATTCTACTGCCAGTCCTTCTGCTCGGAATAGATTCATAGTTGACGAATTTTCAATACGATCAATTTCAGTTACTGGTACTTGCTCAGCGATATGTGCTTCTCCACTTTCAATCATTGCTAAACGTGTAGAGTCCTCAGGTACTACTTTAAATGTTACTTTATCTACTTTTGGTACCGTACCCCAGTAGTCCTTATTTGAACTTAATGTAATTTCTTGACCCGTTTTCCAAGAATCAAATACAAATGGACCTGTCCCTACTGGATGTGTTGCTAATTGATCTCCCTCTTCTGCAATAGCTTTCGGGCTAATCATACTACCTTCCTGACTTGCTAAAATTGATAAAAGTGGTGCATAAGGCTCTTTTAATTTCAACGTAACCACAAACGTATCGTCTACTACTACTTCACTAATCATTGATAATTTATCACGCTGAGGTGACCCAGTCTCAGGATCTAAAATGCGATCGAATGTAGCTTTTACAGCCTCAGCATTAAAATCTGCTCCATCATGGAATTTAATACCTTCATTTAAAATAAACGTCCAAGTGACATCATCTTTCTGTTCCCACTCTTTTGCAAGTAATGGAGCAATTTTACGATCTCTATCAAAAGCAACAAGTGTTTCATATACTTTGCCATGAATAATATTCGCTGACGGAATATCTGTAATAAAGTGAGGATCAAGGCTTGTTGCATCTGATGCTCTTAAAACAACTAATTCCCCTCCTACACTTTTAGCCTCCTCATTGGAACCCTCTACACTCTTATTACTAGCAGTTGAGCACGCCTGCAAAACTAGAACAGTAATGAGTGTCATGAATAAAACAAGCTTCATTTTCTTCATAGACATTTCCTCCTTTTATGTTGTGGTCCTTACATTTCGAATTATAAAGAAATAAAATTCACTTGTTTTTTAAAATTTTTACTTGTTTTTTAAATTTTCTGACTAATACTCCCTATAATATTTACATTCTTTACGCTTTTCACTAAATTGAAAACAAATCAAATAGAAAAGGAGTTTCATTATGGATAAAGTAACTACTACTATCGACCATGCTGTTTTAGTGAATGCACGTAAGGCTTCTAGAAAAAAAAATCTTGTCTCATTCCTAAACAAAATCAAAAAAAATAAGGCTGCCGCCGCAGGGGGTATCATCATTCTTCTATATATATTGATGTTTCTTATCGGGCCAATTATAGCTCCTTATGATCCATTCGATGTTCAGTTAGATCAAAAATTACAAGGACCAAGTTTAGATCATTTAATGGGTACAGATGACAAAGGACGAGATATTTTAAGTCGAATATTATATGGCTCCCGTTTATCGATTGGTGTTGGTATTTCAGCCGTGTTGTTTGGCGGGACAATTGGGACAATCCTCGGCCTTATCTCAGGCTACTATGGAAAATGGATTGATTCGATTATAAGTCGTATTTTAGATATCATGCTTGCCTTTCCTGGTATATTACTAGCTTTAGCAATTGTCAGCGCATTGGGACCAAGTCTTATTAATGTAACTATTGCTGTTGGATTCTTCTCGATCCCTATGTTTGCCCGTATTGTCCGTGGATCGACAATGGAAGTAAAAAAATTAGAATATATCGATGCTGTGAAAACTCTTGGTGCAAATGATATGACCATATTACTCAAGCATATCTTCCCGAATATTTTATCACCTATTATTGTCCAAGCATCTATGCGTTTAGCAACAGCCATTTTATCTGCAGCAGGTCTGTCATTCTTAGGATTAGGTGCACAACCGCCATCGCCAGAATGGGGTGCTATGCTATCCAATGGTCGGGATTTTCTTTTTACCGCCCCATATATGGCCCTTTTCCCTGGTATTATGATTTCCATCCTTGTTCTAGGATTTAACCTATTCGGAGATGGTTTACGGGATGCTTTAGATCCAAGAATGAAAAATTAAAGGAGAGAAGTTATATGACATTATTTATCTTAAAACGACTTGCTCAAATTATTCCCGTGACACTCGGTGTAACGCTTGTTGTTTTTCTAATTATGCAAATGATTCCAGGCGATCCAGCCATTATTTTAGCAGGTGAAGGCGCTTCACAAGAAACCGTTAATGAATTACGTGAAAATTTAGGACTGAATAAGCCTTTAGCCATTCAGTATACAGATTACATCAAAAATCTTTTACAAGGAGACATGGGTCATTCTTTAAAAAATAATCAACCTGTATTTGAAGAAATTACGGCTCGTTTACCAATTACAATTGAGCTGGCCTTTTATAGTATTTTAATCACCATTGTTCTTGGGCTTATTGCCGGCATCATCTCAGCAATCCGCCCTTATTCCTTCATGGATGTTGGTTTAATGATTGTGGCATTATTAGGAATCTCCCTCCCTAGTTTCTGGTTAGGTATTTTATTAATGTATGTTTTCTCCGTACAGTTACATTGGCTACCTGTTGCAGGCTGGGAAAGTGCTAAACATATCATTCTCCCTGCGGTTACACTCGGCGCAGGTGGTGCTGCCATCGTTGCACGTATGACGCGTTCAAGTATGTTAGAAGTTGTCCATCAAGATTATATTCGAACAGCTAAAGCTAAAGGCTTAAAAGGTTACATTATCATTTTAAAGCATGCATTACGAAATGCCTTAATTCCAGTTATTACAGTAGTAGGCTTACAGTTTGGTAGTTTACTTGGCGGCACAGTATTAGTAGAATCTGTTTTCGCCGTGAACGGATTAGGTCGAATGATTGTCGATGCGATTCGCACACGAGATATACCAATCGTTCAAGGCGGCGTGCTGGTCGCCTCATTAATATTCGTTTTCATCAATCTTTTCGTCGATATTTTGTATCGAATCTTTAATAAACGGATGGATTTAAACTAGGAGGGATAAAACAGATGAAACAAGATACAGTGTTAGAAGTAAAAAATTTACAAACTTATTTTTATTCGAGTGAGGGAGTCGCTAAAGCTGTGGACGGTGTTTCTTTTACACTTCAAAAAGGAGAAACACTTGGCATTGTCGGAGAATCTGGTTGTGGGAAATCCATGACTTCCCTATCATTACTTCGATTAGTCCCTTCACCCCCTGGCAAAATTATTAATGGTGAAATTCTTTTAAACAATACAGACATCTTGAAATTGTCGGATGAAGAATTACGTAAAATTCGAGGCAATAAAATATCAATGATTTTCCAAGAGCCAATGACAAGCTTAAATCCTGTGCTATCCGTTGGCGAGCAAATCGCTGAATCCATTCGTTTACACCAAGGTTTATCACGTAAAGAGGCATGGCAAAAAGCGGTAGATATGATTCGCCTAGTTGGAATTCCAGCACCTGAAAAAAGAGCGAAACAAGAGCCGTATCAGCTAAGTGGTGGAATGCGTCAACGTATTATGATCGCGATGGCACTTGCTTGTACCCCAGATGTTTTAATTGCTGACGAACCGACGACTGCCCTCGATGTAACCATTCAAGCTCAAATTATTGATATTATTCAAAATTTGCAAAAGCAGTTAGGAATGAGCATTCTCTTCATTACCCATGATCTTGGTGTTGTAGCTGAGATTTGCGATAAAATTGCCGTTATGTATGCAGGGCAGGTTGTAGAGGAAGGCACAACTGATAGTCTTTTTGAAAAACCATTACATCCTTATACTAATGGTTTAATTCAATCCTTACCAAAGCTATATGAGGACCAAGAGGAATTATCTACTATTCAAGGAACCGTCCCAAGTCCTTATCATTATCCAAGTGGCTGCCGCTATGCAGAACGCTGTCCATTTGCTACAGAATTATGTCGTGAAAAACAGCCTGAACTTCTTACGATTGAGCCAGAGAAAAAGGTAAGATGCTGGATGTACAGTAAGGAATGGCAGGGAGCAACACTTATGGAGGAGATGACCGTATGATAAAAGAGCAGCAAGCACAGCCACTATTACAAGTAAATAATTTAAAACAACATTTTTCCTTAAAAAAAGAAAAACTCTTCGGTCCACAGCAGGTGGTTAAAGCGGTGGACGGTGTTTCTTTTGAGATTATGCCCGGTGAAACACTTAGTATTGTTGGAGAATCTGGCTGTGGTAAATCAACGACAGGTCGCTCTATTTTAAGATTAGACGAACCTACATCTGGAGAAGTGTTATTATTCGGCAAAAATTTAGTAACGATGAATAAAAAAGAGCTGCGAGTAGCGCGCAAGGACATTCAAATAATTTTCCAAGATCCGTATGCATCTTTGAACCCAAGACGCACTATTCGCAAAATGTTAACAGAGGCCATGTCTATTCAAAAAATAGTTCCTCCAGAGCAGCAAGAGGCACGCATGATCGAATTAATGTCACTTGTCGGACTGCGACCAGAATATTTGGAGCGTTATCCACATGAATTCTCTGGTGGGCAACGTCAACGTATTGGGATCGCAAGAGCACTTGCCGTCAATCCCAAAATTATTATTTGTGATGAATCGGTTTCTGCCCTGGACGTATCTATCCAAGCACAAATTTTAAATTTATTGAAACAGCTACAAAAAGATTTAGATTTAACCTTTTTATTTATCTCACATGATTTAAGTGTAGTGCGCCATATATCAGACCGGATAATGGTTATGTATCTTGGAAAAGTCGTGGAAATTGCGGATAAACCATCTCTTTTCACACAGCCACATCACCCTTATACAAAAGCACTATTTTCATCGATTCCAGTCATCGATAAGGAGCATCGTAAGGAACGGATTATATTAAAGGGAGATCTACCGTCACCGTTAAATCCCCCGACAGGCTGTAGCTTCCATACACGTTGTCCGTTCGCTACAGATAAATGTAAAGCAGAGGTGCCCGCATTACGGGAAATTACCACAACACATAAGGTAGCTTGCCATTTTGCAGAAAATTTAGTTTAATGTAACTTACACTTATAAATTCAATGGAGAGGTCATTATGTTACAACTAGAAACCTTCAACATATATATTCTCCTATGTGTAATCGCTCCAATTATTGGAGCTTTTCTGCTTACTTTTATATTTATTTTCGAAAAACAAATTGATAGCCTAGAGGAAGAAAAAAGAAATTTAGAGCTGAAGCAAGATTTACAAAGAGCTAATATTCTTCAGCTAAATCAGCAAATACAGCCTCATTTCTTTTTTAACGCATTAAATTCATTACTGAGCCTAGCCCGCATCAATCGAAAGGAAGATTTGGTGGCGGGCATTGAAGCCTTAGCAACGTTTTTTAAATTTAAATATAATAATCATGAGGTGTTAATTGCTTTAAAAAACGAGGTGCTATTTGTCGATAGCTATTTAAATATTCAACAGCTACGCTTTGGACATCGTTTGACGATCCATAAGTATGTTGATGATGCAGCCTTATCTGTACAAATACCACCATTTATTCTCCAGACCATTATTGAAAATGCATATAAACATGGCTTTGAAAAGCATATAGGACCGGCAGAACTTTCCATTTATATAAAGAAAATGGACAAGTTTTTATTAATTGAAATTAAAAATACACAGCCATCAGAAAAGATAGAAACGGCTATTGAGCAAGTAGAAGATGAATTGCAGCAAGGTTATGGTCTAGAAAATATAAGAAAACGACTCGAGCTTATTTATGGACTCGAAAGTATTTTATTTTCAATTCAAAACGATCAACATTTTTACACTGTAACAATCCATGTTCCCGCTTAGGCTTTCTACTAATTTGAATGCGAAAGGAGAATCTCAACATGAATATTTTAATCGCAGATGATGAACCTTTAGAGCTTGAGCAAATGATTTATTTATTAAAGCCACATTTCCCTAATTGGACATTCCATACTGCTCAGGATGCCTCACAAGCACTGCAATTAGCTAAAAAGCACCGTATGACTATCGCCTTTTTGGATATTCAAATGCCTGGGAAAGATGGAATCACCTTAAGTAAAGAATTAAAAGGACTTTATGATGTAGACATTATTATGGTAACTGCTTATCAGACCTTCGAATATGCCCAGCAAGCATTACGTATCGGGGTGAAGGACTATCTAACAAAACCTGTTATTGCAAGTGAATTAAATGCCATTGTGGAGAAATATAAAGTATGGAGCTCTAATCACGATGCGATACAAAGTGCTCTTTCCTATATTCATGAAAACTATCATGAAAAACTGAGTTTAAATATTATTGCCGAAAAAATCCATTTGAATCCTAGTTATTTAAGCCGTAAGTTTTTGGAGGAGCAATCCATCGGCATTAATGAATATATTAATAATTATCGCCTAGAGATGGCCGTGAAGAAAATAGGTGAAAATCTGGATGCTAGTATGTCAGCAATTGCTGAGAGCTGTGGTTTTAATAGCCAGCACTATTTTAGTGTAGCTTTTAAGAAAAAATATAATCAATCACCTCGTCAATACAAAACATCTAAAACGAGTAAAGGTAATTGAAGGTATGTTAAAAAAATTTTCATTGCTTGTACCATTTGCTAGTTTAAGCACAGCAGCAGGTGTCATCATACTTTTAGCTAGATGGATTAATGGTAATTTATTATTGTCCTCTCCTTCTGCCCTTATTTCTTATGGCTTTATGGCGGGCATTTGTTATACATTCGCAACAGCTATATCTTTTATGGTACTGGGTTCATTATTAAAAAAGAGTGATTACACACAAAATCAGCATACACAAAGCTTTTTACTCTTTACGATACAAAAAAAATTGAGTGGAATGAATTTAAAAGTCATACGATTTTTTTACCTTCTGACAGGCATCGAACTCTGGTTAATTCAATTAATAAGTATTAGTGTGCTTTCAGAAATTATGTTAACGATACCGGTCCCCATTACACTATTTTTATTTTTGATGGGGATGTTACTGCTGGACCGCATTATGTCTGTGAAAAGTATATTGTGGCTAGAGATTTTATTTATTATCTCTCTATTTTCTTTACTTATTTTTATACCCATTTATTACTTTGTCCAAAATGGGGCTAGCACCGTTTATGAAGGTATTCGCTTATATCACCCTTATTTATTTTACTTTAAAAATAGCGAAATCCTGCTGTTCTATGTCATCATTCAACTAGCCGTCTTAGGACAAGTTCTTTTTGATAAATCAACATGGTATTTAATCGCTTTTATTAAACCTAAAAAGGTACGTCGTAGCCTATTTTCATCAGGTGTGATTTTAGCTTTATTAACGCTATCCTTTACAGCTATTTTAATGATTGCTTTATATAGTGGCTCATTTGGTCAGTTCCAAGTTCTAATTTTTACGTTTTTATATGAAGTACAGCCAGGGTTTTTGACATTTGCTTTCCTTGTTATTGCACTGTTGGCCGTTGTTACAACCCTCCTTGTAGATTTGCGAGCAACCAAACGATTTTTTGTGAAGAAAAGACCCTACTACTTTTATTTAATAGGTCTACTAGGCATCTTATTTACCTTTTTCTTATCTGTAGATTTAACGATTTTAGGAGTTATTTATTCTTTCGCATTTCTACATATTACCATGCTACCATTTATGTTCATTCTTTTATTTACAAATCGTCATATCCATAAATATACCTGGCTTGTCATACTGTTATCCATCATTATAGGAATCGGTGTTGGTTTAATCTTCAATGCTCTTTACGGATTAGCAACTAGCATGATGATTTCTAGTATTTATCTATTAATGCTTCAGACTGAAACGGAAGATAAAAACGCCTGAACTCCCAAAATAGCGGGTTCAGGCATTTGTTTTACATTTATATACGTCTTTTAAAGAGAATCTTTGCTCGATGTAATCCCAGTTGACATAGTAGGTGAAATCTATATTTTGAACAATTTCTGTAGCTAATCGTTCAGTCCTTTACATACTCGTAAATAATTTTCTTTATGCTCCTCTTCCTCTAAATGCTTCCACCCTAACACCTCCTTATTGGTGGTTCCCTTAAAAGAAATATCATTTCAAAGTATACTTTTAATTCAAACGATGGACATAATATTTCAAAAACATCACACAATAAAATGGGAATCGACGTTTGTAGGAGATTCCCACTATTAAATTTATGTTAACAACTTTAAGCAAGACAAAGTTTTGTATTCATCCATTCAGGGAAATCATCATTTAAGAAAGTCTAAAAAAAATATGATTTAGTTGTTTTGATACTGGATTTTTCCTTCTTGTATGCCGAGTCGCATACTTTTTTTCTTTTAGCTCTTGAATAGCTAGTTAAAAAACTGTTATAGTGAGATTGTTTGTCTGACGTCTGACAAATTAAAATCTTTGGCTGCTCTGAAATTTTTTAGAAAAACATAATGAGCGAAAGAGCATTTGTTGTCTTGGAATCAAACGCCCTAAATTATACTTATGGAGGAATTTATGAAATACTTAATATCCCTTTGTGGATTGTTACTTGTTTTTGGCTTAGCTCTGTTAATGAGTAAAAACAAAAAAGAAATAAAATATAAATATATATTGATTATGTTAATCATCCAATTTATATTAGCAGCTTTACTATTAAATACAACGTTTGGTTATGTACTAATTAAAGGAATAACAAATGTATTTGATCATTTATTATCCTACGCAAATACAGGTATATCATTTGTTTTTGGTGGTATAGCGAATGAAGGAGAATCCCCATTCTTCTTAGGTGTCTTATTACCAATTGTTTTTATATCTGTGTTAATTGGGATTTTACAGCATTTCAAAATCCTTCCTTTCCTTATGAGATGGATCGGCTATTTTTTAAGTAAAGTAAGTGGCATGGGAAAATTAGAGTCCTATAATGCTGTTGCTTCGGCAATGGTAGGTCAATCTGAGGTTTTCATTACAGTAAAAAAACAACTAGACAAGGTTACTCCTCAGCGTATGTATACATTATGTGCATCAGCGATGTCGACCGTCTCTATGTCAGTTGTTGGCGCGTATATGACAATGATTGAGCCTAAGTATGTCGTAACGGCGATTGTTTTAAACTTATTTGGTGGTTTTATAATTGTTTCCATCATTAATCCTTATACTGTCAAAGAAGAGGAAGATATCTTAACCATTGAAGACGAACAAAAGCAAGCTTTCTTCCAAATGCTTGGTGAATATATTATGGATGGCTTTAAGGTAGCCATCATTGTTGGAGCGATGCTTATCGGTTTCGTAGCATTAATGGATTTAATCAATTCATTGTTTGATATGATTATCGGTGTTTCTTTCCAAGAAATATTAGGCTATATTTTTGCACCAATAGCTTTCTTAATGGGTATCCCATGGGCAGACGCTGTTTCAGCTGGAGGAATAATGGCCACTAAATTAGTAACGAATGAATTTGTTGCTATGATCAACCTTGGCGATGTCTCAGAGTCCATGAGTGAACGTACACTAGGCATTATTTCGGTATTCCTTGTATCCTTTGCCAACTTTTCATCCATTGGTATTATTTCAGGAGCAGTTAAAGGGTTAAATGAAAGACAAGGAAATGTTGTTGCACGATTTGGCTTAAAATTGCTTTACGGAGCGACACTTGTAAGTATTTTAACGGCAATAATTGTTGGCTTGATTATTTAAGTTGAAAGTCATTTTGTTATTTAAACTGCACCTACATCTATCTGTTGGTGCAGTTTTTTATAACATTAGGACTTTCTCTAACATAAAAAATGTACATCACTAAAATTTAATTTAGTCATGTACATCTTTATTAGTTATATCAATTTATTTAACGACAATATTGACAAGTTTGCCTGGAATAACGATGACTTTTACTAAGTCCTTTCCTGCCATATATTCTTGTACTTTTTCATCAGCAAGTGCTACTTTTTCAATGTCTTCTTTTGAAGCATCTTTAGCTACGACAATTTTTGCACGAACTTTACCAGCAACCTGCACTGCTACTTCTACTTCATCATCTACAAGTTTCGACTCATCATATGTTGGCCATTGCTCATAAGAAAGTGTTCCTTCATGACCTAATAAGTTCCATAGCTCTTCTGCGATATGCGGCGCAATTGGTGCTAGCATTTTAACAAAGCCTTCCGCATAAGCTGTTGGGATGACTTCAGCTTTATAACAATCATTGATAAATACCATCATTTGTGAAATAGCCGTGTTAAAGCGGATACCTTCATAATCCTCTGTCACTTTTTTCACTGTTTGATGATATGATTTTTCTAGTGTTTTATCGTCAGACACTTGAATTTTCGCTGAGATCGTTCCATCCTCTTCATTGACAAGTAGACGCCAAATACGGTCTAAGAAGCGACGTGCCCCATCTAAACCATTTGTAGACCAAGCTACAGAAGCCTCAAGTGGTCCCATAAACATTTCATATAGACGCAATGTATCTGAACCATGTGACTCAATGATTTCATCTGGATTCACGACATTGCCCTTAGATTTAGACATTTTTTCATTACCTTCACCAAGAATCATACCTTGGTTAAATAATTTTTGGAAAGGCTCTTTCGTGTGAACAACACCTAAATCATATAGAACTTTATGCCAGAAGCGAGCGTATAGTAAATGTAGTACAGCGTGCTCAGCCCCACCAATATAAATATCAACTGGTAGCCATCGTTTTAGCAATTCTGGATCTGCAATTGCTTCTGTATTAGTAGGATCGATATAGCGTAGGAAGTACCAGCTAGAACCTGCCCATTGCGGCATTGTATTTGTTTCACGACGGCCTTTTTTACCTGTCGCTGGATCTACAACGTTTACCCATTCAGCAATATTTGCTAATGGTGACTCACCAGTACCCGATGGACGAATATTATCTGTTTTCGGAAGCATTAATGGTAGCTCCTCTTCTGGAACAGGAGTGATGGTACCATCTTCCCAATGAATCATTGGAATCGGTTCACCCCAGTAACGTTGACGAGAGAATAACCAGTCACGTAGACGATAGGAAATTTTCTTCTCTCCTACGCCTTTTTCCTCTAACCATTCAATTGCTTTAGCAATACCCTCTACTTTATTTAAGCCATTTAGGAAATCAGAGTTAATATGTTGCCCATCACCTGTAAACGCTTCTTTACTGATGTCCCCACCTTCAAGTACAGGAACAATGTCTAAGCTAAATGCTGATGCAAATTCATAGTCTCGTTCATCATGTGCAGGAACTGCCATAATAGCACCTGTTCCATAAGACACTAACACATAGTCTGCAATCCAAATCGGTACTTTTTTACCGTTAATCGGATTTACTGCATAGGCACCTGTAAATACGCCTGTTTTTTCTTTCGCTAAATCTGTACGCTCAAGATCAGATTTCATTTTAACCTTTTCTAAATAATCCTCGACTGCTTGGCGTTGTTCAACTGTAGTAATTTGTTCTACTAATTTATGTTCAGGTGCAAGCACGCAATATGTAGCACCAAATAATGTATCAGGACGTGTTGTAAATACCGTGAAGTTTTCATCTGTGCCATCAATACCAAATGTTACTTCTGCACCTTCCGAACGACCAATCCAGTTACGCTGCATATCTTTAATAGACTCTGGCCAATCAACTTCCTCTAAGTCATCAATTAAACGATCTGCATATGCAGTAATTTTAAGCATCCATTGCTTCATTGGTCGACGTTCTACTGGATGCCCACCACGCTCTGATTTGCCATCAATTACTTCTTCATTCGCCAATACCGTACCAAGTGCTGGACACCAGTTAACAGCTACTTCATCCACATAAGCTAAACCTTTTTTATATAGCTGAATAAAAATCCATTGTGTCCATTTATAATACGCTGGATCAGTCGTGTTAATTTCACGATCCCAATCATAACTAAAGCCTAGCTCTTGAATTTGGCGTTTAAAGGTCGCAATATTTTTCGCTGTAAATTCTGCGGGATCATTTCCTGTATCAAGTGCATATTGCTCCGCTGGTAAACCAAATGCATCCCAGCCCATTGGATGTAATACATTGTAGCCTTGCATACGTTTAAAGCGAGATAGAATATCTGTCGCCGTATATCCTTCTGGATGTCCTACGTGCAAGCCTGCGCCAGATGGATATGGGAACATATCTAGTGCAAAGAATTTAGGCTTTTCTGTTTCATTTTCAGTTTTAAATGTTTTGTTATCAGCCCAATATTGCTGCCACTTTTTTTCAATTTGTTGATGATTAAAACTCATTTTTTTTCCTCCTTCAATGAATCTGCTGTTCTCCGTTAGAATTGACAAAATATTTAAAAAATAAAAAAACTCGCCCCTTCCTTATAGAAGGGACGAGAGAATTAGCACTCCCGCGGTACCACCCAAATTAGTGATTACACTCGGCTTAAGCTTCCTTAACGCGGAAGAAACGACACGCGCTATTTCACGCGGGCAGACTCAGTAGGCGAGTTCGATTTGCTTTCCTACTAGCTCTCACCAGCCGCTAGCTCTCTAAAAAGAACCACAAATCTACTATTCCTCATCACAGTCTTTACATGATATTGCATTTATTCTAATGGAAAGTATTGAAAAGCACAAGCCTTTGTTTACAGGTTACCCATTACTGAACAATTAAATCCTTTTTTTCCTCAGATTTTGATAAATCTTTGCATTCATGAAAAGCAAAATGCTGACATCCGATACATTGAGTTCTGTCCAAATAGTTGAGGGCTCTTGAAATCGCTTCTCCTGTATGCTGATAAAAATGATGCGCTCCTATTTTAGCGTAAAGACCATTTTGCTGAAGGGCAACCTTTAGGTCATCCTGCACCCCTGTTACCAAAATATTACCTCCCTGTGCTGTAAAGTTGTCTATAATATTGCTAAAATATGCTTCCCCTGTAGAGTCCATAAAGGGCACTTTCCCCATGCGTAATATCAAAACTCTTGGTCGCTGTTGTAAGGTGCCTTCAATCATTTGTTCAAATCTTTGTGCTGCACCAAAGAACAGCGGACCTTCGATGGTATACATGCTTATTTGTGGACAATCATGCTGTTGATGAACGACATGAGGCTGTACCTTCTCACTTTTATTCGAATGATCTGGCAGTACCTTTGTCACAACAAGCTTTTCACTCATTCGTTTCGCAAATAATAGCACGGCTAACACAAGCCCCACTTCAACAGCTAATGTAAGGCTAGTAAATACGGTTAATAAAAAGGTAATTAATAAAACAAGCGAATCTCCAGATTTCAACTTTATAATATGAGAAAAATGCTTCCGTTCACTCATATTCCAAGCAACTACCATTAATACTGGTGCCATACTTGCTAAAGGTATATGTGAAGCATATGGCGCTAATAACAATAATGTAAGTAATACAAACACACCATGGATGATACCAGACATTGGGGATACTGCCCCAGTTTTAATATTAGTTGCTGTACGAGCAATCGCACCTGTCGCGGGTATTCCTCCAAACATAGGCGTTACGATATTGGCAATTCCTTGTCCGATTAGCTCTCGATTACTATTATGCTTGCTATTAGTCATTCCATCTGCCACGACTGCAGATAACAAAGACTCTATACCTCCAAGCATTGCGATGACAAATGCTGGTCCAATGAGCTGCTGTAGACGCTCAAATGTCATAGTAGGTAGTGCAAAATTGGGTAATGTATTAGGTATTTGACCATAGGCTGTGGCAATCGTAGCCACTTGTCCTGAAAAAAAGAAAGTCGCCACAAGAGTGGAGACAACAATCCCTACCAATGCCCCGGGAACCTTTGGAAAAAATTTAGGTGTCATTATTATGGTGATTAAACAAATGACTGCCGTTAAAATACTGTAAATATTAGTAGTACCAATTTGCTTTCCTATCTCTTGAATATTCGCTATAAAATACTCATGTCTTGTCATATTGCTTAAACCTAAAAAATTGGCAATTTGACCTGTAAAAATAATCACCGCTATACCCGCTGTAAAACCGATGGTTACAGGGCGAGGGATAAATTTGATTAAAGTCCCTAGCTTAAAAATACCCATTAAGCAAAGCAATACCCCTGCCATTAAACCAGCCAGTAATAAATCCTCATAACCATACGTTAGGACAATTCCTAAAAGAATTGGCACAAAAGCTCCTGTGGGCCCTCCAATTTGATATTTTGATCCACCAAAAATTGAAATCAGAATACCTGCAATACAAGCCGTATAAATGCCATATTCGGGCTTTACTCCTGATGCAATAGCAAAGGACATAGCAAGTGGAATAGCAACAATTCCAACAATGATTCCAGACAATAAATCCTTTTTAGCATGATGGACTGAATACCCTTCAAAACGTCCTGTAAACAGCGACTTCATAGATAAATCTTCCCTTCCCAATAATAAGCAAAGCATAACTTTTCCACATTATGGAGGTTACTTATTTTCTTCGTCACTATCATTACTCGTCATTTCCTCTAATCTTGAAATGGTATGAACTAAATGGTTATTAAAAATATCCTTGGCCACGCCAAGTAATTCACCAATCATTGGATCGCTTAAAGAATAGTAAACCTTTTTGCCTTCTTTCACTCCATAAACAATATTTTTAGCTCGTAATACACTTAGCTGCTGAGAAACGGCGGAGCCCTCTTTCTCTAAGCAATCTTGAATCTCATTAACACTCCTCTGACCATCTACAAGAAGTTCCAATATTCTTATACGTAATGGATGTGCTAACGCTTTAAAAAAATCTGCCTTAAACTGCTGCAATCCTTCTTCCATTAAATAAATCCCTCCATACAACTACATATTCAAATATTTGAATATGTATGATTGTACGCCTCAATCGATAATTTTTCAATATCTACTATTTAAAAAAGAGCAAACCAAGTGTGGAATACTTGATTTGCTCTTTACATTTTTCACTATTAATCTACTACTATGTTGTTCTTCTTTAGAGGATAATCATAAATAAGACATGGTATAATCGCGAACAGTACAATTACTACTAATGTTAAAACGAGAGGAATCATGCCAAATTGATCCACCATAATTCCACCGAATAAAGGACCAATCATACGTCCACCGGTCGCAGCACTGTTGATAATTCCCTGATAGAATCCTTGTCGGCCTTTTGGCGCAAGTTGATTAGCAATAGTTGGTAATGCTGGTGTATAAAACATTTCTCCAAAAGTTAAGACAAGCATGGCTGCACCAAACATTTTAAAATCACTCGCAAAGGCGATAATACCAAAGGATATAGCGATTAAGATGACACCAAAAACCAACTGTCGTTTTAACTGATGTTCCCAACGTTTTACAAGCGGCGCAATGAGCGGCTGCCCTATAACAATTAGCAGACCATTTATCGTCCATAGTAAACTATATTGCTTTAATCCTAAACCTAAATCTTGCGTATAAGATGAAATCGTTGCACTCCATTGCGAATAGGCTAACCAACATAAAACGGAGGACGAACTAATGATTAATAAGGCATAGAATGGTGCCTTGTTAATAATTCGCTTACTTTCACCGACCACATTCTTTGGTGCAATACTCCCTACCTCTAAACGTTTAAATGTAAGTAAAGCAATGAAAAAGAATACTATATACATCCCTAAATTGACCTTAAACACATAGTCAAATTGATAATCGGCCACCACACCTGCAAGTGCAGGACCTACAGCAACACCGACATTTTGAGCCAAATAAATGGCATTAAAGGCCTTTCGTCCACCCTCTGGCCAGGCAGCTCCGGCCAATGCGAACATGCTAGGAAAAACAATCCCCCCACTAAAGCCTAGTATTGTTAAAAACCATACATAATGTGGCCAACCGTGCCAAAGCGTTAAACCAATTAATGAAGCAATTGTTAAAAGGATTCCAAGCATGATGGCTTTATAGCCACCAATTCTATCAAATAGGTAACCACCTAATAGATTACCTAAAACACCTGCAGCAGAATTCAGCATCAGCACAAAGCCAGCCATCGCTAAGGATTTCCCTAAATAATCATGCATGTATATGGCATTTAAAGGCCATAAAAATGAGTTACCTGTTGTGTTCACAAGCATTCCGATAATTAAAAACCAAACACGTTTTGGCATTTGATGACCTCCATTATTTCGCTTCTCTAAATAGCTAGTTTATGCTGAAATACTTGAAAGTACAAGGAAAATAAATTTACCCTTTTTACATTTTATTAAATACTATAAATAGCTATAATTTACTAGATACAATTAAAAGTTAGAGTAGCATCTTGCAGGATAAACCCTTACCCCATGACGGAACGAGGTGCTCATGATAAAATAAGGCGTTAGAGGAGTGAAATAAATGACAGAAATAAATTTTCCTTTTCCTTCAGAAGGGAAAAGATACTATACATGGAACCGCTATTTACGCGATCAATTTGGTCACAAAGTATTTAAAGTAGCATTAGATGCTGGCTTTGATTGTCCAAACCGTGATGGTACGGTTGCCTTTGGTGGCTGTACATTTTGCAGTGCAGCAGGCTCTGGTGACTTCGCAGGTAATAAAGTTGATCCGATCGATGTTCAATTTGCTGAAATTCGAGACAAAATGCATCAAAAATGGAAAGATGGCAAGTATATGGCCTATTTTCAAGCCTATACAAATACACATGCCCCGCTCCCTGTTTTAAAGGAAAAATTCGAAGCTGCTTTGGCGCAGGAAGGTGTTATAGGCCTTTCTATCGCTACTCGCCCTGATTGTTTACCAGATGATGTTGTAGAATATTTAGCAGAATTAAACGAACGTACGTATTTATGGATTGAGCTTGGTCTTCAAACTGTTCATGAAAAAACAGCAAATCTTATTAATCGTGCGCATGATTATGCAACCTATGTGGAGGGCGTTGAAAAGCTTCGGAAGCATGGTATTCGTGTTTGCTCACATATTATAAATGGTCTACCGCTTGAAGATTATGACATGATGATGGAAACAGCTCGTGCAGTGGCCAAGCTAGATGTTCAAGGTATTAAAATCCACTTACTTCATTTATTAAAAGGGACCCCAATGGTGAAGCAATATGAAAAAGGGATGCTTGAGTTTTTAGATCAGGATGTTTATACAAAACTAGTCGCTGATCAGCTAGAAATTTTACCACCTGATATGGTCATTCATCGCATTACAGGTGATGGACCTATAGATTTAATGATTGGCCCAATGTGGAGCGTTAATAAATGGGAAGTATTAAATGGCATCGATGCCGAATTGGAGCGTCGTGGTAGTTGGCAAGGGAAATTTTATAAAGCTGAGGTTGGAAAATGAAACTACAACGAGTTTTACAATATGCTCAGCAGCTACTAAAAGATAGTGTGGAGGAAGGAGATACGGTTGTTGATGCCACTGCTGGAAATGGCCACGATACGCTATTTTTAGCACAGCTAGTCGGGGATGAAGGGCAAGTTTATGCCTTTGATGTTCAAAAAAAAGCAGTGGATGCAACGCTACATCGTCTACTAGATCAAAGTTTGGAGCATCGGGCTCTTGTGTTAAATAAAGGGCATGAAGAAGTAGCCAATTTTATACACAAGCCAGTAGCTGCAGCCATCTTTAATCTCGGCTATTTGCCTGGTAGCAATCATGATATTATTACCAAGCCTACTACAACCATACAAGCTATTGAAGACTTACTTAAGCTTTTAAAAGTTGGCGGTCTAATCATTCTTGTTATTTATCACGGCCACCCTGGGGGCAAAGAAGAGCGAGATACCGTGACTGACTATGTCAGCCAGCTTCCACAAAAATATGTACATGTTTTAAAATACGAATTTCTCAATCAGCAAAATGATCCTCCATTCATCATTGCGTTAGAAAAGATGAAGGATTATCCTACTTTATAGACAATTTAAAAGGCTAACTAATAGTATAGTTGTAACTATTAGTTAGCCTTTCTCTTTACCTATTTATTTTTACGTTCTTCATTATAGTCAACCCAGAAATCTGCACCTTTAATGCCTAGTTTACGAGGATCAAAGACAGGGTCTTTTCCTTCTTTTTTCTGCTTCTCGTAATCTTTTAATGCAACAATGGCTGGTTTCATAATAATTAAAATAGCTAGAACGTTAATCCATACCATTAAACCAAGGCCAACATCCCCCATAGCCCAAGCCAGTTCAGACGTACGAACCGTGCCATAGAATGCTGCGACTAAAATAGCGATTTTCGCAATCCAAATGAAAACCTTTTCGGTACTACCTCTAAATAAATAAGCGACATTTGTTTCGGCGATATAGTAGTAAGCCATAATCGTAGTAAAGGCAAAGAAGAATAGTGCGATAGCTACGAATGGTGCGCCAAATCCAGGTAAGGATGATTCTACTGCATATTGCGTATAGGCAGCACCTTCCTTAATACTTTTAGCAAATGTCATTTGCTCGTCACCCGTTAAGCCACCTTTATTGAATTCCCCAACGTGAATAAATGAATCTGTTCCTTCAACTGCCTTTTCATCTTGTACATTATACATACCTGTAAATAAAATCATAAAGGCTGTAGCTGAACAAATTAATAATGTATCAATGTATACAGACGCTGCTTGGACAATCCCTTGTTTAGCAGGGTGAGATACTTCTGCTGCAGCAGCAGGGTGCGCACCAGTCCCTTGACCAGCCTCGTTTGAATAGATTCCTCGTTTCACACCCCAAGCAATCGCGGAGCCAATAATACCTCCAAATATTTCTTGTGCTCCAAATGCACTTGAGAAAATTAAAGCAAAGACAGATGGTACCTCTGAAATATTCATAGCGATAATAATAATAGCCATAATAATGTAAGCTAATGCCATGAACGGTACAATAATTTGTGCGGCGTTGGCAATCGATTTAACGCCTCCAATAATGATGGCACCGAGTAAAACAACAATAATTAGTCCTGTAATCCAAGTTTCAATACCGAAGGCATTTTCAACAGCTCCTGCAATGGCATTAGATTGCACACCTGGCATAAGTATAAGCATAGCAATTAAAGCAGCTACAGCGAAAATCACTGCAAACCATTTTTGACCCATTCCTTTTTCTATGTAATAGGCCGGTCCACCACGGTATTCAGTATCCTTCTCTTCTTTATAGATTTGCGCTAAAGTAGACTCTACATATGCGGTTGCCGCACCAATGAAAGCAATTGCCCACATCCAAAAGACAGCACCAGGTCCCCCCATCCCAATAGCTGTTGCAGTACCGGCGATATTCCCTGTACCTACACGACCCGATAGAGCGATAGACATTGCTTGGAAGGAGGAAATCCCCTTTTCTGATTTCTCCCCTTTAAACATTAGCACGAACATATCTTTAATATGCCTTACTTGCAGGAACCTTGTAATGACTGAGAAAAAAAGCCCAATCAATAAAATACCATAAATAAACCAAGGTCCCCATAATATGTCATTCATTTTACCAACAACTACATCCATCTTACCCCTCCAATTTGAATTACCTTACTTTAAGTCACTATATTATTACACTTTTCAGAAAATTACAATATTATATTCAAGTAACAATAATTAAGTAAGTATCCTACTATTTAGAAGGGATCGAAACTATTTTATTATATATCCAATTCGTCTAAGAGCATTATTGATAAAATCTCGAATGTACATAAAAATCTCTTCACGCTCTACTTCATGAAATAAATTGTGATAACAATTTGCCCATTCTTTAAATTGAAATTCCGTTAACTCTTGTTGATGAAGCCAATTACGCATTTGTCGAGTTTCCGTAATTTTATCTTTTTCAGCTGTCATAATTAACATAGGCATATTAGGAAATTCGTCCTTAGGTAGCATAACTAAATTTCTCATCATCTGCTGAAGCTCACGATACCATTTCACCGAAACTACAGACATAAATGGTATATCATCCTTCATTTCTTCTCTACCCTCTACGCTACGCGTCAATTTTTCAAATGTCAGGTCATGTGTCAATTTTACATTTGCTGTTAATGCACTCAGGCTTGTTAAAGCATTTGATAATTTACCTGGTAATAGCTTCAATTGCAGCCATGGTGATGTCAAAATAATACCTGCACACTCATACTTTTTCTTTTGCATTGTATGAAGAACTAAAGTAGCGCCTAGTCCATGTCCTATTACAAAGGTTGGTAAATTATATGAAAATGCATTCTCAATCAAATTTCTTGTATATTTATTGTACAATTTGAAGTCCTCATCATGGACACGGGCAAATCTTGCATTGACACCATGATTCGGTAAATCTCCCATGACTATGTGGAAGCCTTCCAATCTTAATTTTTCTATCAGCCATGCATACCAACGGTGGTTTTCATAAGCACCATGAAGAATAGCAATCACAGCCTTTGCTTGTCCATCAGCTTCCCATTTCCACATTTACATAGTCCTCCTAAAAAATAATTACACTTTGATTATATCGAAATAACAGCTCATTTTAATTTTATATTTCCTTAAAGTTGCGTATTTGATACGATAATACTATATCTACAAAAAGAAAAGAGGCGATTCTCATGATTTATCCATTCAAAGATAAAACACCAACGATCGATCCATCTGTTTTTATTGCCGATTACGCAACCATTACTGGAGACGTAACTATTGGAGCTGAAACAACTATTTGGTTCAATACCGTGATCCGCGGCGATGTTTCCCCAACAATAATAGGTAAACGAGTAAGTATACAAGATCTTTGCTGCTTACATCAAAGTCCTAAGTTTCCACTCATTATTGAAGATGAGGTCACAGTAGGACACCAAGTAACTTTACATAGCTGTACCATTCGAAAAAAAGCCTTAATCGGAATGGGCTCCATTATTTTAGACGGTGCGGAGATTGGAGAGGGTGCATTTATTGGAGCCGGAAGTTTAGTGCCTCCTGGTAAAGTCATTCCTCCAAATAGCTTAGCATTAGGACGTCCAGCCAAAGTTGTACGAGAATTAAATGCTGAGGATAAAGAGGATATGGAACGTATCGTACGTGAATACGCTGAAAAGGGTCAGTATTATAAATCTCTACAAAAATAAAAACCTACAAAGAAATTGTACCTTCATAAAAAATTCCTCGCTTTCCATGACACTATTTGTTCAAGGAATAAGGGCGAGGTATTTTTGCAAAAAAACAAAAGGGGCAGAAAAGCCCCTTTTGTTCATAATACATTAGAATAATTTTCTAAAGACTTCAGCACTTTAGCACAATAGTTTACAGCTGTGCTTTTATGCGTAATGCGTCAGCTTTATCAGTTTGTTCCCATGGGACGTTTACATCTGTACGACCAAAGTGTCCATAAGCTGCAGTTTGTTTATAAATTGGACGACGAAGATCAAGCATTTTAATGATACCTGCTGGGCGTAAATCAAATAGTTCACGAACCCATTCTACAATTTTGCTTTCCGTCACTTTTCCTGTACCAAATGTATCTACAGCAATGGAAACAGGCTGTGCAACGCCAATTGCATAAGCCAACTGTACTTCAGCGCGTTCTGCTAAACCAGCTGCTACAATATTTTTAGCTACATAACGTGCCGCATAGGCAGCTGAACGGTCTACTTTTGTTGCATCCTTACCTGAGAATGCACCACCACCATGTCGTGCATAACCACCGTATGTATCAACAATGATTTTACGGCCCGTTAAACCAGCATCTCCTTTTGGTCCGCCAATTACGAAACGGCCAGTTGGATTGATAAAGTATTTTGTGTTTGTATCTAATAATTCGCTTGGCACTACAGGAGCAATCACGAATTGTTTTAGATCGGCCTGAATTTGTTCAAGTGTTGCTTCTTCATCATGCTGAGTTGAAATAACAATTGTATCGACACGAACAGGTACGTTATTGTCATCATACTCAATTGTTACTTGTGTTTTACCATCTGGGCGTAAATAAGCTAACTCCCCAGATTTACGAACTTCTGTTAAACGACGTGCTAATTTATGAGCTAAGCTAATTGGTAATGGCATTAACTCGGGTGTTTCATTACATGCATAGCCAAACATTAAGCCTTGGTCTCCTGCACCAATCGCTTCAATATCTGCATCTGTCATAGAACCCTCACGGGCCTCTAAAGCTTGGTCAACGCCTTGGGCAATATCTGGAGATTGCTCACCAATTGCTACAAGTACTGCTAAGTTTTCAGCATCAAAGCCATATTTACCACGTGTGTATCCAATTTCCGCCACAGTATCACGTACAATGCCTTTAATATCTACATAAGTAGAAGTAGTGATTTCTCCTGCTACTAATACTAATCCTGTTGTTACAGTTGTCTCGCACGCTACACGTGCATTTGGATCTTCTGCTAAAATAGCATCTAAAATGGCATCCGAAATCTGGTCACAGATTTTATCTGGATGCCCTTCTGTTACACTTTCTGATGTAAACAGTCGACGGTTTGTCATTTAGTTTTCCTCCTATTACTCTTACAAAAAGTATTTGTACGGTACTCATTACCCATGTCAAGTCCGCTCCTAAGGATTGAACTCTCTCAAGCCGCTGTTGTTGTCATTTCACTTTACGAGAAAAAATAACTGCTACTTAAAAACACGAGGATTTCGAAAGACCCGTCATTATAATAAGGAAAGAACTACATATACTTACCTTTACATTAATTTTTAACAATAAAAAAATCCTTTTCTCACGTTACTATACATGAGGAAAGGAATAATGACTTCGTTACCTTTCACTCTTATCGTTCAAGGGATTTTCCCTTGCATCAGGTTGGCACCAACGCATGTTGTGAAATAATACATGCAGGTTGCCGGGTTTCACAGGGCCTGACCCTCCACCAGCTCGGGATAAGAGTATCCGTTCAATTTTCATGTTACTGAAAAGGTCAATCGTTGTCAAATATTTTCTTATGTATTACTGTATAGAAAGGAAGAACAAAATTATCACCATAAAATTTTCATACTTGGGTGATGATGTAAATAGAAGAAATTTAATCCCTACAACATACCTAGCTTCTTGTGGTAACATATGTGTGGCTCAAATTTTAGACAATTTACTGTAGCATTGAATGTTTTCTACTCGAAAAACATTATTTTTTGTCAGTTTATTGAAAAGTAATAAAAACTCTAAAATAATTTCTTAATTAGTATAGATTATTTAACCCATTGTGTTATACTATTTTTGAAATTAAGAAAAAATCCCTCTAAACCAAGGGAATACTATAAAAAAGGATGGTATTTAATCGATGAATTCAGTAGAAATTGCAAACGAACTGAAGGAATTATTAAACGGCGGTAACATTAATGTTCAACTTTCAGTACCACAATTAGCAGAAAAAGCTACTTCTCGTGGTGAGGCAATGTTAACAGTAGATGGCGCAGTTCGTGCAGAAACTGGCAAATACACTGGTCGTTCACCTAAAGATAAATATACAGTAGAAGAAGAAAGCACAAAAGATCAAATTGACTGGGGTAAAGTCAATCAACCAATTTCCTCTGAAGTGTTCGATAATCTGTATGTAAAAGTAATAAAATATTTAAAAGAACGTGATGAATTATTCGTATTCAAAGGTTTTGCTGGTGCTGACAAAGATTCACAATTAAGCATCCAAGTGATTAATGAATACGCTTGGCACAACCTTTTCGCTCATCAATTATTTATCCGTCCGACTAAAGAAGAATTAGCTTCGCATGTTGCAGACTTCACTGTCATCTCAGCTCCTAACTTTAAAGCAGATCCTGCGGTTGACGGTACTGCTTCTGAAACATTCATCATTGTATCACTTGAAAAGAAAATTATCTTAATTGGTGGTACTGAATATGCTGGTGAAATGAAAAAATCTATTTTCGGAATTATGAACTACTTATTACCACAACAAGGAATCCTTTCTATGCACTGTTCAGCAAACGTTGGTGAAGCTGGCGATGTAGCATTATTCTTCGGTTTATCTGGTACTGGTAAAACGACATTATCCGCTGATCCAGACCGTAAGCTAATCGGTGACGATGAACATGGTTGGTCTGATAATGGAGTATTCAACATTGAGGGGGGTTGCTATGCAAAAACGATCAACCTTTCTGCTGAGAAAGAACCAGAAATCTACAATGCAATCCGCTTCGGTTCTGTTTTAGAAAACGTAGCTGTTGATCCAGAAACTCGTATTTGTGACTATGATGATGGCTCATTAACAGAAAATACACGTGTAGCTTATCCAATCCAATACATCGAAAATATTGTTGATCCATCTGTAGCAGGTCATCCAAAAACAATCATCTTCCTAACAGCTGATGCGTTTGGCGTATTACCTCCTATCAGCAAATTAACAAAAGAGCAAGCTATGTATCACTTCTTAAGTGGTTTCACTTCAAAACTTGCTGGAACTGAACGTGGTGTAACAGAGCCAGAACCAGTATTCTCTACTTGCTTCGGTTCTCCATTCCTTCCACTTCCTGCAACAGTGTATGCAGAAATGTTAGGTCAAAAAATTGATGAACATGGCGCACAAGTATACCTAGTGAACACTGGTTGGACTGGTGGCGAATATGGTACTGGTAGCCGTATGAAGCTTTCTTATACACGTACAATGGTACGTGCAGCTATCGATGGTAAATTAACAAATGTTGAAACGACACAAGATGCTGTCTTTGGCTTACACATCCCAACAGCAGTTGAAGGTGTACCTTCGCAAGTGTTAAATCCTCGTGAAGCATGGGCAGATAAAGCTGCATACGATGCTAAAGCTGCTGAACTTGCAGGCTTATTCAACGAAAACTTCAAGAAATTTGCAAACGTTTCGGAAGCCATTACTACACTTGGTGGTCCATTAAAATAACAACTAGAACAAGAAAAGGGAACGATATGATTCGTTCTCTTTTTCTTTCCCATACATAAACAGAAGCTAATATAGGAGATACATATGAAAAGAAAATACAAATTACTAGTAGCATTAATTACTATATTATTGGCATTAATTATTGGTGCTGGTTTTTTTGCAGGCAACTACTTTTATAATCTGGCATTAAATCCTGATACTGATAAAACAGCAGTTCTAGATGCCCCCCACAATCTAATCGATAGCAATTCAGATGAAGCTCGAGAGAAAGAGGCACGTGAGCAGTGGTTTAACAAGCATTCTGAGGAGAAGTCAATTCCATCCTTTGATTCCCTTAAGCTACATGCATACTCTATCCAAAACAGCCATCCCACAGACAAATGGGCAATTATCTTTCATGGCTATTCAAGTGATGGTACACAAATGACTAAGTATGCTAAACAATTTTATGATATGGGCTATCATGTACTCATTCCCGATGCAAGAGGACATGGTCAAAGTGAAGGTGATTATATCGGCATGGGGTGGCATGATCGTTTTGATGTAATTTCATGGATTGACGACATTGTAAATATGAATGAAGATGCTGAAATCGTTCTATTTGGGGTTTCGATGGGAGGAGCCACTGTCATGATGGCTTCAGGCGAGGATTTGCCCTCAAATGTAAAGGCAATTATTGAGGATTGCGGGTATTCTTCCGTATGGGATGAATTTTCCTATCAGTTACAAGCCATCTTTCACTTACCTTCTTTCCCAATTATGCAATTCTCTTCGGTCGTAACTAAACTAAAAGCAGGCTATACACTAGCAGAAGCTAGTGCTGTTGATCAAGTGGCAAAATCGAAAACCCCTATGCTGTTTATTCATGGAGACAACGATACTTTTGTTCCTTCGACCATGTTGGATGACGTATATGAAGCAGCAAATGTACCGAAACAAAAGTTAATGGTCGAAGGGGCTGGTCACGGTGGTGCGGAAAGCTTAGCAGGCGAGCTCTATTGGGAAACGATTCAACAATTCTTGGAAACTTATACAAAATAATTAAACGCCCCTTCCTTTAGAATACTATTCATCTCCAGATGATAGCTATGTAAAGGAAGGGGCATTAATTTTTTCATTTTCTAATGTTGCTTCATCCATTCACAAAGAGCACGAACGGTTTCACGATTTTTAGCTGGTGGGTATTGATGTGCATAATGAAGGTCATACCATGTTTCGTATGTTTTATGAGCATCCTCTAAAAAAAATGCCAGCTGTCTAGCATGCTCTATATCCACATTCTCATCCTGATAGCCATGAATAATTAACACTGGGGCTGTTATATGCTCAACTTCGAATAAAGGTGTACGAGCATCATAGGCTTCCGGTACACGGTTGGGTGTTCCTCCGATAACGCGCTTCATCATCCGTCGCATATCTGTACGTTCCCAGTAAGTGGCCGTTGCATCAGAGACTCCAGCCCATGTCACAACGGAAGTAATATCCCTTCGTAAAATAGCTGTCCATAGAGCCATGATACCTCCACGCGAAAAGCCAAAAACATGTATATTGTCGTTGCAAAATTGCTTCAGTACATCGACAGCATAAACAGCATCATAACGGTCTGCCCCTGCAAACTCATCCTTGCCTTCGCCACCTCTATTCCCACGATAATAAGGTGCAAAGACGATAAAACCTTGAGCGGCAAATTGGGCAATACGCGAGGGCCTTACCATGCCAATGCTTTGCATACCCCCTCTTAAATATAAAAAGCCATCATATGTACCTTCAGTCTTCGGCTCTGCTAAAAGTCCTTTTATTCGCAAGCCCTGTGATATATAAGTGATTTCTGTTAACCGTATTGCTGGATTGGGTGAAGGATATGCACGCTTTTCAACGATATCACCATTATTTGTCACGTCTTTTCAGCTCCTCCAGCATTTTCTCCATTCCCTCATCCTTCATATGAAAGCTTAAGTTTGGATGATGGGCAAATTCCTCATCAGTTAACCACAGCATACCGGATGTTTCTAAATCAAATTCAATGTCCTCCTGCCCAGCAAATTGTGCTGTAAAAACCGTTTTACAAAATAAGCTGTCGTCATGAACCGCATATTCTGCAAACCATTGAAGATTTTTCACACGGACACCCGTTTCTTCATACACTTCCCTTATGGCTGCATCCTCTAGCGTTTCACCTTTCTCCAGTTTGCCCCCTGGCACCTCGACACCACGTCTTTTATGAATAGTACATAGCCACTTATTTTGGTGCTTTAAAAAAACAAGGACGTGTTTGGGTTCTACGTCAAACTCACCTCTCGTAAAACTCAAATCTACGCGCAGGCCATGTAAATCTGTAAATGTTAACATATCTTCAACCTCACGTTCTTTCATGCTGAATAACAGAAGTTATTTTTTCATTGCCTACACTTATAGGCGTATTGAATTTATCATTTCTGCTTTGCTAGCCATGCATTTCCACTAGGTGCAAATCATTCAATTTCCTCTAGCTTATCTAATTTAACTATAGTGTAATCATACAGAAACAAGCAACTCTAAATATAGGTCAAGCAAGCAAAAAAGCGTGCTTCTTATGAAGTCACGCTTTTCATTACATTACTCGTTCACCATCGAAATAAACAATCGGATTTTTTACTACACAATCAATATGGACATCCGCTGCATTTGCTCCACCAAATGGCGTATTGCTACCAAATGCGATATGGATTGTCCCATAGACTTTTTCATCTTCCAGTACATTTCCACATAAAATGGCACTTTTATTAGCTCCAATGCCGAACTCTGCAATGATTCGACCATTCCCTTCCCCAAGTAACTCCAGCAATCGAGGACCATCCGGACCAATAGCTTCTATTAATCGTCCGTTTGAAATTTTCAATAATAATGGTTCCTTTAAGACACCAATATTAGCAATCGAACCATCCACTAAAATTTCCCCATTTGCAGATGTTTCTATCGGCGCAATATAGGATTCACCCGAGGGTATATTACCATGCTCTCCTGCTTGGCGAATAACGCCAGTTGAACGAATGCCTAAACGGTTTGCAATACTAAATATTAGCTCATGACCATCTTTGACAATTCGAGTTTCTGCCGCCATATCGAGCAGCTGGACATACTTTTCTACCATTTCCTCAATCTCTTGCGCATCCGCATGAAGCGCACCTTGTTCAAGCATTTCCCATGAAATACCGGGCATTGTCGCTACACGTCCACCTTTTTCACAGGCATTTTTGCATGCTACTGTATGTGTTAAGGAGTGAGCGGTCAAACAAAGTGAGACATCAGCATTTGCCATAAGCGATGAAACTGCTTGAATAGGCTCCTGCCCTGATTTTTCTAATAACGGCATAACCATAAACATTGTATTAGCTGTTATTGTTAGCCCAGCCTTATAAAAGATGGTTGCTAAGTCTTGCTTTTGAACATCTGTCAAAATTAAAAGCGTTTCTGACGATTGAACATTTAAATGATCTTTTAATACCTTCAGTGCAATATCATGTAAATGCTGCATAATAGTACTCCTTAATTAAAATTTAAATGATATCTACGAATGATTCCTTCTATTTCATTTCTAGCCTCTGTTAAAGGCCCTAAAAATTCTGGTACCCGTTGTTCTGTAAATCGGTAGATGGGACCAGAAACAGTAATAGAAGCTACGACCTTTTTGTCACTATTAAAAATAGGCATAGCAAGTGCCAATACATCGACGGAATATTCACTGTTACTTATCGCATAGCCACAACTACGAATTTTTTCAAGCTCTAATCGTATGTCATTTGCATTCGTCATCGTATTCGTTGTATAGGCAGTTAGTGGTTCATCAATAACCTTAGAAATTTGCTCTTCACTTAGGAAAGCAAGCATCGAACGGTAGGAAGCACCTACATAAAGCGGAGATCTACTTCCTCTTGAAACAGTAAATTTCACCTTATTCACAGGCTCTGCTTTTAATAAAGTTAAAGCTTCCAACCCATTCAAAACTGTAAATATAGCGGTTTCACCAGTAACATCCTTTAAGCTATCAAGAATAGGCATACATAGCTGATCTATGTTTAATGAATCATACATATTCATACCAATTTCCCATAATGCAATACCCAAGGAGTACTTTTTGGTTACAGGATCTTTTGTAATAAACCCATTATTCTCAAATGTTTCAAGAATGCGATATAAATTTGTATGATTCATATTCATCGCCATCGCTAACTCTCGACCACCCCACACCGGCTTTTCCTTTGTAAACATTTTTAAAACCTCAATTGATAAATTTAACGTCTTTAGCATATCTCTCATCCTTTTGATCTATTTATCTGTACAAACGGCTGTAAATCTCTCTCTTAAGGGGGAATTAATTGAAAGATTTAACAGCCATAAGCACCTGACATCACTTTAGCAAAAGTAAGAGAGTAGCTAATCTCTTACTTTTGATAGAGGAAATCAATAGCAGCAGTAATATATACTTTTGCACAGCGTACGATATCCTCAACACGCACTTTTTCATTATACCCGTGAATACTTGGTAAATAGGCTGGCCCATATTGTAAAACCGGAATATCATACTGTCTGAAATGTCGAGCATCACTGCTTGCCCATTGCATGACACCATAAGCTTCTAACCCTGTTACAAATGAAATATTTTCCACAATCGATTGGCAAACAGGATTTTCAGCTGGGGTATAATTGGCTACACTTTTGAAACCAAAACGTCTGATCGAATACTCAATGTCTAAGGCATCTAATTTATTCTTCAAGATTTCTGTTACTTCTTCTTGTGTAATACCGAATGGTAAGCGACAATCGACCTGTACCTTACAATAATCTGGGATAACGTTGGATTTCGTCCCCCCCTCAATTGTACCAATATTTACAGTAATTTTCTCTAGTACTTCTTGATATTTCAGGCGGTCTTTCTCCACTTCACGCATGTATTTTTTCGATACTTCTATTAGTGACTGTACTTCCTCAGGAATGACAATATTCATGTCCCATAGTGTGCGAATTTCTTGAATAGCACGGATTGCATCATTAATTGCATTACGACCTGCTAAAGGGGATAAGCTTCCATGTCCTGGTTCCCCATGCACCTCTAATTCAAACCAGAAGGACCCTTTTTGCCCTATTGTCGGATTTAATGGAGATGAAGGCTCTGCAATTAAACATCCATCGCCTTTTATTAAACCACGCTCCAACAACCAAGGAACACCATATTCTCCACCAGTTTCTTCATCAGGTACAATTGCTAATGTTAATTTTCCTGGCAATTCAATATTCAATTTCTTGAGTAATTTTGTTGCAAAAATAATACCTGCTAAACCCGCCTTCATATCGCTTGCACCACGACCAAGCATCCAACCATCCTTCGCTTCTCCAGAGAAAGGATTAAAATCCCATTTAGATAAATCTCCAACAGGCACGACATCTGTATGCCCACAATAAATTAGTTCTTTGCCTTCATCCTTTCCAATAGAAGCTACTAAGTTAAACATTTTATCAGTAGCTTCATATTTTTGGTAAACAATGCCTACATCATTTAGATAGCGCTCGATAAAGGCTGTTATCTCAGTCGTATCTCCTGGGGGATTAACACTTGGAATTTGAATGAGTTTCGAACAAAAATCAATTAACTCTGCTTGATGATTTTCTACTTCATCTACTAATTTCATTTTTAGAGCATGTAAGTCATTCATGTGCTTGCACCTCATTTCCTTTAGTTTGTAAATGCTTCATGCTACCGTATAAATTCTTCATATGTGTAAACTGCTTTTCATCAAAGAACGAACATTTATGAGCACCATACGTTTTCGCTACTTCTAAGACAAATCGAACAACACTCTCTACGTCTGTAACATGTGTTGCACCTGTTGCACAGCCTGCCACAATAGATTCAGTTGTAATCGCTACACCTACAACGGGACTTGATGTTGCCACAGCGGGTTGTAAAATACTATTGATATGGAATAGGCCATTCCCATATGGGGTAATGTCTTGCATTGTCAATGGCAGTACAACAGGTGCAATACCGGCTGATTGCGTGTAGATTTGCAGCAAATCATCACTAATTTTTAATATGTAACCTTCTTTAACCGTCGGTGTAATGGCAAATCCTTTATGGTTACATACTTGATTACCTTTTGTTGTATCAATCGAAAGAATAGCATCCATTGATTCTTCCACTTCATTCTCGTTCATGACGCTAATATCGACGGGAGAATTCATAAATGGCACTGGCTCATGTGGTAAAGTGGGTGCAGTTGGACAAATATGAGTGGAGAAAATTACATCTCCCTCTAACTGGTCACCCTTTAATGCCATATCAATTGCTTTTGCTGCGCCGGCCATACAGGCTAGTGCACCATCTCCATCCGATACAAAGCCCGTCATTTCAGGGCGTGCCCCAATACCTCCTAAGCGACCGATGATACCTAATGTAGGTGCATGGCCACCTGAGGATTTTCCACTTTTTCCTTGCACTAGAACGCGGACAAAATCGGTTGATCCACTTTCACCTTTAATGGTTTTTACTACTACATCTGCTGTTGGATTAATAGTGTGTAAATATTCTTTAATCACCTCACCATTTACATACATACTATCCATTACCTCGTATAACTCCATAACATACTTCAATGACATAATTAGTCCGCTCCTTTTTCTATCTAAAAATTTTATTCATTACGATTCGTAAGCTACTCATCTATATTGTAGATTCTTCTTGCTGAATAGCTTTCCATAAATGGCATGATACTTGATGGGTTACTGACACCGTATCGAGTATGGGTTGCTCTTTTGCACATTTGTCTGTGGCAAAACGACAACGTTTATGGAAAGCACAGCCACTCGGAGGATTCACAGGACTAGGAACATCCCCTGTTAAAATAATTCTTTCCTTTGTATCAAAAGGATTTTCCTTAGGAATGGCCGATAACAAAGCCTGTGTATATGGGTGTTGAGGATTATCATAAATTTCCTTATATGTGCCCATTTCAACAATTTTGCCTAAATACATCACAGCAATGCGATCACACATATAATTTACAACATTGAGATCATGTGAAATAAAAATATAGGTTAAACCAAAATCCTTCTGTAAATCTTTTAATAGATTGATTACCTGTGCCTGTACAGATACATCTAAGGCGGATACAGGTTCATCACACACAACAATATCTGGTTGGAGAGCAAGCGCCCGTGCAATATTGATGCGCTGTCTTTGTCCACCTGAAAACTCATGGGGATAGCGCTTTGCATGATAAGCACTCAATCCTACTGTTTCAAGTAGTTCCATGACACGCTTTTTACGTGATGATTCATCGCCTATACCATGTATCACTAATGGTTCAGCAATTAAATATTCAATCGTTTTACGAGGATCTAATGATGCATAGGGATTTTGGAAAACCATTTGTATAGATTTTCGTGCAGAGCGGATATCCTTCGTATTTAAGCTTGCTAAATCGGTTCCCTTAAACTCAACAATGCCCTCGGTTGGTGATATTAACTGGTTGATTAAACGAGCAACCGTCGATTTCCCACAGCCTGATTCACCCACAATCCCAAGTGTTTCTCCTTTAAATAATTCAAAGCTTACCCCATCTACTGCTTTCACAAATTGGGTGGACTTTTTAAAAGGAATTGAGCTTTTAATAGGAAAATGCTTTTTTAAATTATTTACCTTTAAGATCAATTCATTGGGCTGTTGCATGAAAAACCCCCACCTTCCTTGCGACAATTTGACCTTTTGATTGCAAATGGCAGGCTACAAAATGATTGTCCTGGACTTCCACTAAATCGGGTATTGTACTACGGCATATATCCGTTGCTAATGGGCAGCGAGCTGCAAAATGACAACCACTATGCGGCATTGTTAAATCGGGTGGACTTCCTGGGATGGCCGGCAACCTTTGCTGTCCATGTGTCCCCATCGTAATCTGCGACTCTAATAATCCCCAAGTATAGGGGTGTAAAGGCTTTTCATAGAGCTGTCTTGTCGTAGTTGACTCCACAGTACGACCTGCATACATGACATTCACTTTGTCACAAAGCTCCCAAACTACACCTAAATCATGCGTAATCATAATAATGGCCGTATCATGTTCTAGCTGTAATTTTTTCATCAAATCAAGAATTTGAGCCTGCACAGTTACATCCAATGCTGTAGTTGGTTCATCAGCAATAAGTAACTGTGGATTACAAGCAAGCGCAATAGCAATCATGACACGTTGACGCATCCCACCTGAAAATTCATGAGGGTACATTTTCAAACGCTTTTCTGGCTCTGGAATACCAACCATTTTCAGCATATCAACAGCTTTTATTGCTGCATCCTTCTTGGATAAGCGTTCATGAGCTTGGATCACTTCTAAAATTTGATTGCCCACTGTTAAAACGGGATTCAAACTGGTAATAGGGTCTTGAAAAATCATCGACATTTCATTGCCTCGGACATTTCGCATTTCCTTTTCTGAAACCCCCATTAAATCGCGTCCATTAAAATGGATGGCTCCGTTCGTTATTTTTCCTGGCGGAGAGGGAATCAAACGCATGAGAGCAGTGGCAGTAACACTTTTCCCTGATCCAGACTCGCCAACTATTCCTAGTGTTTCCTTCTTATTCAATTGTAAATTAACTCCATTAACAGCTTTCATTGTAGAGCCGCCACTTTTAAATTCTACTGTCAAGTTTTCTACATCTAGTAAACGTTCAGTCATGACGCCACCCCCTTTCATTAAACTTTCATTTTCGGATCTAATGCATCACGTAATCCATCCCCTAAAAGGTTTATTCCAAGGACTGTTAATAAAATACAGATACCTGAGAATGTCGCCATTTGAGGATTTAATACTAAAAAGTCTTTACCATCCTTTAAAATGCTCCCCCATGAAGCTGTTGGAGGTTGTACCCCTAACCCTAAAAAGCTAAGCGCAGCCTCCGAAATAATAGCTCCTGCTGTACTCATCGTTCCATAGACAATCAATGGAGCTAAACAGTTGGGTAGTATATGACTAAAAATAATTCGTGAATGTGTAGCCCCTAAGGAATGCGTCACCTCAATAAACTCTTCTTCCTTAACACTTAAAACCTGACCACGAACAAGCCTAGCAAACCCTGGGATATTGGCTATACCAATGGCGACAATAACATTGACAAGCCCTTGTCCTAATACCGTCATAAGTGTAATAGCTAATAAAATGAATGGAAAGGCGAAAAGGCCATCCATCGTACGCATAATAATAGAGTCACTACGACCCCCAAAATATCCCGCCACAAGACCAAGTAATGTACCAAACACAGCACCAAATAACACTGCTGCAATCCCAACAATCATAGATATTCGAGTTCCATAAACTAAACGACTAAACAAATCTCGACCATAGTTATCAGTTCCAAGCCAATGTCCTTCGGTATTCATGGGTAGAAATGATTTACCAACAGTCATTTCATTTGGTGGGTGGGTTGCAATTAACGGAGCGAAGATAGCAACAATGGCCATCAAGGATACAATCACTAACCCAATTGTTGCTAATTTATTTTTAAGCAACTTTCGCAACAATGTATTTCTTTTTCTAGTTTCATTGACAACTGCTTGAGTCATTGTTATTTCTTCCCTCCATTCGATTCAAGATTGACCTTTGGATTCACAACCTTATACAGCACATCAACAATCAAATTAATTAGTACAAAAATAAAGGCAATGAAAATAACTGTACCTTGTACAACGACAAAGTCACGTTTATCTATTGCATCTACAATCAGTCGACCCATCCCAGGCCAGCTAAAAATTGTTTCTGTTAAAACGGCACCACCTAGTAAATTAGAAATTTGCATACCTAGTACTGTTAAGATTGGCGTTAAAGCATTTTTAAAGGCATGCTTACCAATAACCAAATATTCTTTAATACCTTTAGAACGTGCTGTTTTAATATAATCTTGTGAAATGACCTCTAACATACTCGAACGTGTAATACGCGCGAATGTGGCCATCGGAATTGTTGCTAAAGCAAAGGCAGGCAAAATTAAATGCTTCAAATAAGGCCAGAAACCTTCACTCATATTCCCCATCCCAGTCGCAGGGAACCAGCCAAGATTGACACTAAAGAATAAAACAAGCATGATCCCCAACCAAAAAATTGGCATGGATACTCCTACTAGTGACACAAGCATGACAACATAATCAATTATTGTATTTTGTTTTCTAGCTGCCAATATACCTGCTGGGATTCCTATTACAACAGCTATTAATAAGGCTGCTAGTGCCAGTACAACTGTATTTGGGAATCTTTCGATAATAAGCCCCAAAACAGACTCGCTATAAGAATAGGAATAGCCCAAATTCAGCCGAGCTAAATCACCTACATATGATATAAATTGTGAAGGCATTGACTTATTCAACCCCAGCTCTTCCCTTAAATTCTCTACATCTTCCACACTAGCCTGGGGACCAAGCATGACAGAAGCTGGGTCACCTGGAATCATTCGCGTAATAATAAATACGATGATACCAACTACTAACAGTGTGGGAATAAGGTTTACTAACCTTCTTAAAATAAATGAACCCATCCTACAAAGACCTCCTTTTCATTATTAGAATCAGTGGTTCATATTGTGAATAACTAAATACTACACCTAGCGACAATTGTTTGTAAATATATTTTTTCTGAATTTTTTTAATTTTATATTTACTTCCTGTTTACAAATGTGCTACTTTTATTTCGAACCTACTATTTTTTGAATCAACGGTTCATATTGTGAAACAAAATAAAGGAGGCTAGCACGGATGAAGAAAATAAACGTAAAAAAATCTTTCCTACTTTTCTTTTTAACTTTAATGATGGCTGTTTTAGCTGCTTGTGGTGGGAATACAGAAAAAAATAATTCATCAGATGGAAAAGATGGAGAAGTTACTTCTGGAGGCTCATTAAATGTTGGTCTTTCAGCGAATGCCAAAACGTTTGACCCAATCAAATATACTGGGGTTTATGAATCACAGGTTATGCGTCAAATGGGTGATACTTTAGTTGTTTATAACAAAGATCTGTCAGATATCATTCCATCTTTAGCAACGGAATGGAAAGTATCAGATGATATGTTAGTCTATACCTTCAAATTACGTGAAGGTGTAAAATTCCAAAAGGGGCAATACCAAGATGGTCGTGAGATGACAGCTGAAGACGTGAAATATTCATTAGAACGTTCCGCTAAAGAATCAGCTATGAATCGCCTTAGTGGTGTGACAGAGGTTAAGGTACTGTCTAATTATGAAGTAGAGATTCACTTAGCTACTCCTAATGCTGCCCTACTTGCTATGCTAACAGATGCTGGTAATATGATTATTCCAAAAGAAGAGATTGAGGGCTGGGGCGATAAATTTTCTGAGCATTTCGTCGGTACTGGTCCATTCCAGTTAACAGAATGGAAAAAAGACCAAGAAGTAAAACTGGTACGCCATGAAAATTACTGGGGAGACAAGCCACATCTCGACCATTTAACAATGAAATTTATCTCTGATCAAAATATGATGACCAATGCATTACGTTCAGGTGATATTGATATTGCGATGGACGTAAAAGGCCAAAACCGAGAAATTATCAATCAAGATAGTAATCTTGAGCTCTTAACAAATCCTGGATTATCCATTGTTTATCTGGATCTTAACAATAAGGTAGGTCCAACTGCCGATAAACGTGTACGTGAAGCCATTTATATGGCAACAAATGTTGAGGAAATCATTTCTGGTGTTAACCAATGGGGTGGCGGTGATGTCTCTTATTTACCATTACCTCCAGGCTCTTGGGGCTATGATAAATCCTTAGTCGATATGGTACCGAAATATAACCCTGAAGAAGCTAAAAAATTATTAGCAGATGCGGGCTATGCTGATGGCTTTAAAACTGAGATTTACGTATCAGAGGCGCGTGTCCCTTATGCAACGATTTTCCAAAGTCAGTTGAAGAAAAATTTAAATATAGATGTTGAAATTAAAGTACTGGAATGGGGTACTTACAGTGATACAGTTGCAAAAGGAAATGCTCCAATGAATATTGGTGGTTGGACTTGGTATCCAGATCCATATTTCTTCCTCTATCAATTATTCCACACAAATCAAATCGGAGCGTTGGGTAATGGTAAAGGCTACAGCAATCCAGAGGTTGATAAATTATTAGAGCGCGCTGTATCCGAAACAGTCGTACAAGAAGAGCGAGCAAAATTATACCAAGAGGCATTAAAACTTATACTAACGGATGTTCCTCGTATCGAATTAGAAGCAACTCAAACTGTTGCAGGCGTAAATAAAAATGTACATGGCTTTGAGGTTTCTGCTGATAACTCTGTTCAAATTGTGCATCCAAACGGCACAAACGTATCCATTTCAAAATAACTTAACTAGAAAAGTGGAGATTCTTGTCTCCGCTTTTCTCTTCATAAGGAGAGATTTGATCCGATGACTCGATACATCAATGGGCTTGTATTTAACTCTGACACTCGTAGCTTTGATAAACAGTCGTTCCAAGTGCAAGGGGAATATTTCAAACCAGCAACACATACTGCAGAAAATGAAATAAATTTAGATGGCTATTATATTACGCCTGGCCTAATCGATAGTTGTTCACAAATTGGTTTAGCTGAAATTGGGATTCGTTGGGAAGGTGATGATAGCTATGAATTTGATTCACACTTACAATATTCTGTTATTGATGGCATTTACCCGTTTGATGTAGCCTTTCAAAAGTCTGTCTCACATGGGGTTACAGCATCTCATATTGTTCCCTCCGCTAAAAGCTTAATTGGGGCCAAAACGGCAATCATTCATCATACACATACAACTGTAGATGATATGGTTATTGTAAAAGATGTCGCTTATTCCTTTTCTATTGGACACCAGGCAAAAAGTACATTTTTTGCTGAAAAGAGAAAGCCACTGACTCGCATGGGTATCGCTAAAATCTTAAGGGACACACTCCAACAAATTCAACAGCAGGAGCCCTCCATCCATAAGATTGTTGTGCGGGCGCATAAAGCTGTCGATATTGAACTAATTCATCGACTACAACAAGAATTTACTAACGATTTTGACTTTCATATTATTCATGGCACGGAAATTCCTCTTCTTAAGGAGACAGGTTTCCATACCGTTATTGCTGGCCCGACATTCCGTTATATTGAGCATAATGAGATGCTGGAGCTGTCACCAAAGCTTTATCCTCAGCTATTCACTCAAACAATACCATTTGTTTTTTGTACAGATCACCCTGTTAGTAGCACATCCCATCTAACATTAGAAGGGTGTTTAGCTGTTCGAGAAGGTATGTCCCGCTCGGATGTTCTCTATACATTAACAACAGGAGCTGCTAATTTCCTTGGCATTGACGATAAAATAGGGGCTATTCGTGATGGCCTTTATGCTGATTTTGTGATATGGGATAAGCATCCATTAAATTTAGATGCACAGGTTATCGCAACTTTTATTAAAGGGAAAAAAGTTTATGCAACGGAAGAAGGTATGTCAAAATGAACATTTATCATCATGCAACGTTTCTCACAGTTAATGAACAAAATGATGTTTTTGAACAGCTATGGGTTGAAGATGGACGCATTGTTTATGTAGGGCCAGCCAAAGATATCCCCCCTCATGCGCACTTAATCGATCTACAGGGAGCATATGTCACACCAGGATTAATAGATATCCATGCACATGTTGGAACATGGGCTGAAGTAACCGAAGATATTAATGATGCTAATGAATATAGCGAGCCTTTTACACCGCTTATGCATGCTTTAGACAGTGTTGATATTCGCCATTTCTCCTTCCAGCATGCACTTGCAGGTGGTGTGACAACTGTACAAACTGGTCCGGGAAGTGCCAATGTTATTGGTGGCATTTGGAGTATCCTGAAAACAGCGGGTCCTACCCTTGCTTCTCGCGTCTTAGTAGAACGAAGTGGATTAAAAGGGGCATTAGGGGAAAACCCAAAGAACGTCTTTGGTATTCAATATAAACGAAAGCCAATGACCCGTATGGCGATTGCTCAGCTACTACGTGATGGCTTCCAACGAGCTAGCCTGCTGAATGAACAGGAACAAGCTGAAAAAGTACAACAAAATTCTGAATTACGTCCATTTATTGAGGTACTCCGTGGTGAAATGCCGCTTCGTCTTCACTGCCATAGAGCAGATGATATAATGACCGCTATACGAATTGCCAAGGAATTTAATGTGAAGCTCCATTTAGAGCATTGTACAGAAGGCTATCTGATAGTTGATGCAGTAAAAAATAGTGGATACCATGCAACGCTTGGTCCCTATATGTTAACCCCATCTAAATATGAAACACGTCATTCTACACCAGCGATTGCTGCCATATTTAAAGAGCATAATATTCCTTTTGCTATCATGACGGATCATCCCTTTGTACCGATTCAGTACTTAAAGTATTGTGCCTCTGAAGCAATACGTTATGGATTAGATGAACAAACAGCCTTAAAAAGCATTACTATACATGCAGCTAAGCTCGTACAGCTTGATCATCGAATTGGTAGTCTTGAGAAAGGTAAGGATGCTGATTTTGTTGTTTGGTCACACCCTATTTTTGAAACCGAAGCGAAGGTCCTACAAACTTATGTAAACGGAGAAAAATATTTCGAAGCGGAGGAAGCACCATGGAAAACTCAAAAATTGCCATTGTAACTATCGGTCAAGCCCCTCGCAAGGATATGGCGGAGGATATTCAGCAATTAAGACATGGGGGTCTACATGTTCATGAATTTGGTGTCCTTGATTCGCTTTCACCATCTGAAATCGCTGCCCTTTCTCCCTCACAGGAAGAAACTGATGTTTTAGTGACTCTCCTGGCAAATAGTCAGCAGGTACGGTTAAGTAAAGCGAAGCTCATGCCCTATATTCAGCAATGCCTTCATGATCTCCAAGACTTTACTTGGATTTTGCTGATGTGTACAGGCGATTTTGCCAATAAACTATCCGTTAAAAATCTTTTGCTTCCCGATCGAATGATGACTAACTTAGTGAAGGGTCTTCATACGGAATTAGCAATTGGTTTAATAGGTCCGGAGCCTGAGCAACAAATAACGGTTGCAGAAAAATGGCAAAAAGCTCATTTTGATGTGAACTACTCTGCAAGTTCACCCTACCGCTTTAATGCACATGATTTATTAGCAAAGGCACAGCAATTAGAATCCGATGGCGCTGATCTGCTCATTCTTGATTGTATGGGCTATTCCACACCTATGAAAAATATGATTAAACATCAGCTAAATATACCTGTAATCGTCCCACGTGAAGCTGTTTTTACTATATTAAAGGCAATATGTTAATACCCCCTACTGAGGTGATTGATTTTCACTGAGAGTGGCGACACTCAAAGTGAAAATCAACCTAAGCTGAAATTTCCCCGTTAGACACGCTTGTTAAAATAAGGTAACTGCTCTACAAACGCCTTGGTTTCCTCATCTCCATACTCATGAACTAGTGCATAAATTTTCATCAATCTTAAATCGATTTCATCATTTTCTCTATCTAAATGATATTGAATGTACGGTAACTGAGCACGCCATGCATTGGAGATCTCCAACAACTGCATTTGCTGAAAAATTTTCTCAAAAACATCTAATGCTTGTCGATCCACATTGAGTTCAAAATTCCAAGGTCCTGCATAAGGATTGGTATAATAGGTTCTATTGGCAAGTGAAAAATATACACGTTGACGATCCATCTTTACGATTCACTCCTTTTCCCATAGTATGGAGAGAAAGGTGTTGTTTTATTCCCTGGAATGTCAAACTTCCTTCACAATTAAAATGTCCATATAACTTATAATAAGTATGATGAACAAAGAACGGAGTGAGTATGATGAGTTTAACTACGCTCTTAATCGTCGCAATCATCATCGTTATTATTATCACTATTGCGACCGTTATCAGTGTCAACCGTGCCTATGCCTTTAAACATACCGTTGATGAAAAACCGAAACAAAGCTATCATCAAAAGGAAAACTAGTAGGTCATTCATGATTTATAAATTTTATTAATTGAATTTGGAGTGAAAGCAATGGGTGTGCCATTACCAATTATCGTTATGATTGCTATGATGATGTTAATGTTTGGTCTTTCTGTCATTTTCATTATCAAGAAAAAAAATCATATCTTTACGCAAACAATTGATGCAAAGCCAGAGCAAATTACATCGCAACAAGAGGAAGAACAACGATGAAATATCCCTTTATTTGGCTCATTAAGTTTTACAGAAAATACATTTCACCTATGACGCCACCTACTTGTCGTTTCCATCCCACATGTTCTTCTTATGGCCTCGAAGCTTTTCAAAAGCATGGGGCGCTAAAAGGATTTATTTTAACCATCACACGTATATCCAAATGCCATCCATTTCATCCTGGTGGCTTTGATCCAGTGCCAGAAAAATGGCCTTCGAAAAAGAATTAATTTTCGGAGGTCATTTTTTCTTGTACTTTTTGAAGTTGTGCGTTATTATAATAACTGTTCTAAAAAATAAATCGTAATGGTTACTATTTAAGAAAGGGATTATATTATATGAAAAAAGTTTATGTATTATTGCTAGTCACAGTTCTTGCCCTGTTTACCGCTGCTTGCGGAGACCAATCATCAACTTCCCAAAAGTCTTCTAATGAGACAGATAAATTAACAATTTATACAACTGTTTATCCTTTAAGCTATTTTGCACAGCGTATTGGGGGTGACTTTGTGGATGTCTCTTCTATTTATCCGGCTGGTGCTAATGAACATACCTTTGAACCAACACAAAAGGATATGATGAAATTAGCAGATGCCAATATCTTTTTCTATATTGGCTTAGGGCTTGAGGGCTTTGTTGAAAATGCTAAAAAGACTTTAGCCAATGAAGATGTCACAATGGTGGCAACTGCTGATAAAGTTTCAGATGAAAAATTAGCTATTAGCACAGGCCATGTTCATGCTGCAACCGAGGAAGATCACGATCATGCAGAAGAAGAACATGGACATGACGACCATGAGCATGGCGATATCGATCCTCATGTTTGGCTATCTCCAACAATTAGTGAAGATTTAGCACTTGCTATTAAAAATGCATTAGTAGAAAAAATGCCTGCTCAAGAAGCTACTTTTACTCAAAATTACGAAGCATTGGTAAAAGAGTTACAGGATTTAGATCAGGAATTTAAAGTAATGGCTGATCAAGCACAAAATAAAACATTTTTTGTATCTCATGCAGCATTCGGCTATATTGCAGGTCAATATGGGCTAACACAAATACCTATTGCTGGCTTAAATTCTCAAAATGAACCTTCACAAAAAGAACTAACAATGATTGTTGATAAAGCCAATGAATTGCATATTCACCATATTTTATTTGAACAAAATGTTTCCTCTAAATTAGCAGAGGTTATTCAAAAAGAAGTCGGTGCGAAATCACTTGTATTGCATAATTTAAGTGTATTAACGACAGACGATGAAAAAAATAAAGAAACTTACTTCACATTGATGAAGAAAAATATTCAAACTTTAGATAAGGCTTTAAGCAATCAATAATTGAAAGAAGGAGGTGCCCCGAAAATGGATGGGACACCTCCTTTATTATGACGTATTTTTCTTGCGGCATTCGTTTTTCTGTTCGCTCAATAGACAAGAACCGCTTATTTGTTTTGGGCACATGGAAATCTTTTGAATGAGGCACTAGGAAAGCCACCATACTTTCTACTAAAATCGTTGCCCATTCATTAAAGTCAAACGGAACTATAGTGTTTGAATCATTTTGATTTTGTGAGACAAGTTTTGTAGGCATCTCCATGAATGGTTTGATAGCCAGCCTATTTTCACCCATTATAGACATCCCCTTATTTGGGTTGAAACCTTCATGCAAAGGGGTTGTTACACTTTGTCTTTTAGTTACTTCCTGCAAGTCTGAATAGTTTTCGCTTGTTGCAGCCGGGAAGCTTGCATAATCCCAGGTATGGTCCTGTGATAATTGCCGATCCGACACTAGGAAATATTGATAACGTACTTCCCCTTTCCGATCAGGTAACGGATCATCCCATGTCACATCGATGTGATACCAATTATGATCAACTTTCACTAATACCCAGGCATGAAGCTGTTCGCCCACTTTTCCAGGGACATATTGCACCTCAAAACCCAGCAATTCTAGCATTCGATAAAGCACTAATGCATATGCCTGGCAGACTCCCTTATTTTCCGTCAGTAGCGTGTAAGGGGAATATTGACTTCCTTCCGTTTCCTTGGAATATTCCGCAGTTAGAACAATAAAATCATGTGCAGCCTGTAATTTTTGTAGGTCACTTAATCCTTGCATAGGTGCAATAATATCCGTCAATGTTTGCTCGACAAATGCTTCTTCACTTGGTGAAAGATGATAGGTAAACGTAAAAGCAATCGCAATTTTATGGTTATAACCATCATACTTCCATTTAAAGCTAGAAATATTAGTATAAATATAAGAGTTTTGAATCGCACCTTTCGTAATGTCTGTTAGTTCATCTTTAATATCAGATATGTCACCAGTATAGTAAATAGAGAATTCCGTTGATAGCTGCATAACTTCTTTATTAATGAGAGATTGTAGTGTTTGAATTGAATGAGCAGTTGCTACATCATCTTTTTCATAGTTTGCAAAAACTTGCACATGACTCATTTGTAGAACAAATAATATAATGACAGCATTATATATATATTTCCTCATATGAGTCATTCTCCTTTACTAAATAGTTTATGCCTCTCTTTTTTTATTATGTTAATGAATGATTAATTTCATGCTAAAAGTTCAATAATTTACAAAATAAAAAGAAGCCTAGCGTTCAATGGGCTTCTTTTTACATTTATTTTATTGTAGTAATTTACGTCTAAGCAGCTTATTAGCTCCGTTTCGTGGAAGACTGTTTGTAATAATAATTTCTTTTGGCAATTTATATTTAGCCAGCTTCTGTCGACAGAAGGCTTGTAATTGTTCGACTGATGCTTGTTTATTTAACACAACAAAGGCAACTGGTACTTGTCCCCATTGCTTATCATCGGCACCACATACGCCCGCCTCCTTAACAGCTGGATGCATAAGCAGAACATTCTCTATTTCTGCGGGATATATATTTTCTCCACCAGAAATTATCAAATCTGCTCTGCGATCTATGACAAATAAATAGCCTTCTTCATCTAGATAACCAATATCTCCGGTATGCAACCAGCCATCTCGCGTGGCGCTTTTTTGTGCAAAACGGCCGATATATCCAGGTGTAACATGGGGCCCTCTAATGCAAATTTCTCCTTCTCCTTGTGCGTTTGGCTCTACAATTTTGATTTGATTAAAAAATAAAGGCTTCCCGGCAGAGCCAATTTTCCGTATCGCATCCTCACTTGCTAATGTAGCTGTTTGTGAGGAGGTTTCTGTCATACCATACGTTTGAGCTACAGCCAAGTTTAACGTATGTGCTCTCGCTAAGTAATCAGCTGGCACCGGTCCTCCACCAGCAAGCATTAATTTAAAACGCGAGGAAGCTTTAGCGTTGTGTTGCTCCAACGTATGTAAGATTCTTTCCAACGTCACAGCTACAACTGACATATGTGTTACTTCACCCTTCATAATATGATGCGTAATAGCGTCTACATCAAAATGATCATATAAATAGACTTGATTGCCATATAACAGCGAACGCACTAATATCGAAAATCCACTAATATGGAATAATGGTACAGCACAAAGCCAAACATCATCAGTCTGTAGACCAATATTTAAAACCGAGGCCGTTGCACTAGCCTGATGGTTGCCTACCGTTTGACGGACGCCCTTTGGAAAGCCTGTTGTCCCAGATGTATACATAATCGTTGTTGTTTGTTCCAAAGGCCATTCCTTTGTTATATCGAATGCACCTTCCTCAACCTTTTCAATCGTTGAAAATAAATAATGAGCCATATTTGCAGGCAACTTATTTACATCCTCATCTGCAATCAATACGGCAACTGCCTCAGAGTCCGTCATTTGGTAACTAAGTTCATCCTGTGACAACCTACGATTTAGCATAACCATCTCACATTGCAGATGCATACAAGCGTACATGGTAATTACAAGCTCAGGTTTACTTGGACCCATGATGGCAATCCGATCTCCCTGCTGTATACCTAGTCCTACTAATTGGCGGGCACGCTTGATAGATAAATCATTCAACTCTTGAAAAGTCCAACTTTGTTCTTTATAAGTTAATGCCTTACGTAACGGTGTTAAATAGGCTCGCTGTATAATCCAATTCGGATACATATTTGTCACTCCAATCACCCTACATCTTAACGCTTTACCCTATCGCTTGTCTATTCATGTTACATTTGCTTTTAAACGTTAGTATTTTGCTTCTATCCTCTTTCCCAGGCATACAAAAAAGCTCGTATCCAAAAAGATACGAGCCTTACACCCTAACTAAATCAAGGGAATCTTGGGAATTGGCCAAAGTCTGGTTGACGTTTTTCTTTGAAAGCGTCGCGACCTTCTTTTGCTTCATCTGTTGTGTAGTAAAGAAGAGTAGCGTCACCAGCCATTTGTTGAAGACCTGCTAAGCCATCTGTATCTGCGTTCATCGCTGCTTTTAAGAAGCGCAATGCAGTTGGTGACATTTGTAGCATTTCTTCACACCATTGAACAGTTTCATCTTCTAATTGGTCATAAGGAACCACTGTATTAACTAAGCCCATATCAAGTGCTTGCTGTGCATCGTATTGACGGCAAAGGTACCAAATTTCACGAGCTTTTTTATGTCCAATAATACGAGCAAGATAGCCTGAGCCGTAACCAGCATCAAATGAACCTACTTTTGGACCTGTTTGTCCAAAGCGAGCGTTGTCAGCAGCAATAGTTAAATCACAAACAACATGTAATACGTGTCCTCCACCAATTGCATAGCCTGCAACCATTGCCACGACAGGTTTTGGGATTACACGGATTAAACGTTGTAAATCAAGAACGTTTAGACGTGGGATTTCATCGTCTCCTACATAGCCACCATGTCCGCGAACTTTTTGATCTCCGCCTGAGCAGAAGGCATGTTCACCTTCACCTGTTAAAATAATTACACCGATATTTTTATCATCGCGTGCACGTGAAAATGCATCAATCATTTCCATAACCGTTTTTGGGCGGAATGCATTACGCACTTCTGGACGATTAATCGTAATTTTTGCGATTCCGTTATAGAACTCATACTTAATATCTTCATAAGTATGTAATGAAGTCCATTGACGTGTCATTGAATTGCCTCCTATATTGTAAATTCGTCTCGTTATTATCGAGGCGCTAACGTAAAAATAATATTACGTTATATACTCCTCTACTATTGTAGCAAACTCAGCGGGATTTTCCACATGAATTGCATGTCCAGCATCAATTACTGTCATATGCCTAACAGTTTTTAATAGCGCTTTCATTTCTAGTGCAATTTTACAAAATTTCTCATCTAATGAACCTGTAATTAGTAGCACAGGTATTTCAAGCTGGTCCATGAGATGCCAATTGGAAGGTTGGGTTCCTGTTCCGATACCTTTTAAGCTTCCTGATAAACCTTCTTCCTTTTGTGAAAGTCTTTCAGCCCGAATGGCCTTTTGCACAGTGTCAGAAAGATGACGCTGTGATGCAAAAAGCGGTATATTCTCCCATGCATTCACAAAAGAGACTAATCCATTGGTGATGATTTTTTGTGCCAATATGTCATCTCGCTCCCTACGTTCACGTCGTTCCTCTACTGTTCGTAAACCAGGAGAAGCACTTTCTAAAATGAGCTTTTGAATCCGATTTGGAAACGTAATGGCATAAGATAATGCAATTCTTCCCCCCATTGAATAGCCCAGCAATGTAAATTTCTCAATATGGAGCTGACAAAACAGTTCCTCTAAGTCCTGTAATTGTTCCTCCATTGAAAAACGCTTAATTTGCTCTGGGGTAGCTGTTTGCCCATGCCCAATTAAATCTATGGCAATAACCCGGACATTCGGTAGTGCTTGTGCTAGATTGTGCCATGTAGCCGTACTCCCTGTAAATCCATGCAAAGCAACTAATGTATGGATACCGTTTTCATTCCATATATCCACATTGGTTTCAAGTCCTCGGATTACTAAGCTCGTCATGCTTTTAGCTCCGCGTTAATACGATTCCATAGCTCTCGATGAGCCTGAACGTTTTCCGCTCTATCTGTAAATATTTCAACTAAGCGTAAAGGACGTTTTTTGACTGATGAAAACTTCCCTGATAATTCAGCTATTGTATCTACACGTACATAATCCATATTATACATATGGGCAATATCTTGGAATTCAAGTGCAGTCGGTGTGCCAAACAGATCCTCATAATGAGCTTCTACTGTTGATTGTGGTAAATAAGAAAAAATTCCTCCACCATCATTATTCATTACAAGAATAGTTAAGTTACATTCTTGGTATCTAGTAGCAATCAGCCCATTTACATCATGTAGAAAAGCTAAATCACCAATCAATAAATAAGTTTCTCGGTCATTTCCTTGACTGAAGCCTAATGCTGTTGATACTACGCCATCAATCCCATTCGTTCCGCGATTCGCAAAGAAACGGATATCCTTTGGTGTTGCTAATAAAAATGTATCAATATCACGCACTGGCATACTACTGCTAACGAATATATCGCTACCATCAGGAATCATTTTCAGTAAACGACTGACCATCGCTCCCTCATCTTTTTCTATTTCCGAATACTGTTCAATATAGGTAGAAGCCAACTGATTAGCTTTTTGCCATTCGGCTAAGTATGATTCCTCAAATGCTGTGTTAGTAAGGGTTAGATGTGTTAACCATTGATCGATATTTGCATGAATAAAATGTGTAGATACGCCCGTAGCATCTCTAAACATAGGATCTTCATCAATAATTACATAAGCACTAGGCTGTGTTTTTGTAATAAATTGCATAATGAATTTTGAAACGGGCTGTGCCCCTATTCGTAAAACTGTATCTGGCTGAACAAGTGCCTTAAAATCCTCACTCTTCATAATGGCATCATAGGTAGTCACGAGATATGGTAAGCAATCCTCTGGTACAGCTGCACGCATATTTGACAAGCTTTCCACTATGACTGGCCATTTCAACTGACGCACAAATTCCCAGAGAAATGCTAGATCCGTACCAAGAGCTAATTCTCCAACAATCATAAAGCCTTTTCTAGTCGAATTTAAAATAGAGGAAAGTTCCTGCATAGCAGAGGTTGTAGGGATTAATTGTCCCATACTGCTATGTTTAAATGTCATGGTTGGCAATTCATCCTGTAAATCAATTAATAAAGGCTCTCGGAATGGAACATTCAAATGCACTGGCCCAAAAGGTGCACTTGTTGCAATTGCCACTGCCCGCGCTATATGACGTTCGATAAAAGGCAATGTGGGAGCAGCACCATCTGCTAATGGAAAATCAACACTCCATTTCACATGTGAACCATATAGATGAGGCTGATTAATGGTCTGTGGTGCGCCTACCTCACGTAATTCATGTGGTCGATCAGCCGTAATGATAATCAGTGGTACACGGGCATAGCTAGCCTCAACAATTGCTGGAAAGTAGTTTGCTGCCGCTGTACCAGACGTACATAAGAGGACAACAGGCTTAGCAGTAGCTTTCGCAAGCCCTAAAGCAAAGAAAGCAGCTGAGCGCTCATCTACTTGACGATACATTTTTATTTGTTTTGTAGAAGCGACGGCGTAGGCAAGAGGTGTTGAACGCGAGCCTGGGCTAACAACAACATTTTCTACCCCTACTTGTACTAATGACGCAACCATTTTATATACATAATCTGTTAAATTTTTTCGTTCACTCATGTAATTGTCCCCCTAGCGCACGAAGCATTGGACGGAATTTCACTAATGTTTCATCATATTCAGATTGTGGCTCTGAATCCGCTACAATACCGCCACCAGCATATAAATAAGCTTTATCGTGAAGCAATGCCGCTGACCGTATCGCGACTGCAAATTCACCGTTTCCCTCTGCATCCAACCAGCCGATTGGCGCAGCATACAAGCCTCGATTCATCGGTTCATACTTACGTATAGCTGCCAACGCTTCCATACGTGGTACACCACCTAATGCTGGGGTGGGATGTAAAGTTTTAGTGAGTTGTAATATTGTAGCATCCTTATTTAGTTGTCCTTCAATAGGTGTATATAAATGCTGAATATCTCGTATTTTTAATAGACGAGGACTTTCAGGAAGGTTTATATCCACACAATTTTTTCGGAATGTGTCTGCTATCATATCGACAACATATTGGTGTTCTCCTCCGTTTTTTGGATCGTGTAACAAGCTTTGTCCATAAGCTTCATCTTCTTCTGCTGTTTTTCCTCGCTTAATTGAACCGGCAACACATGAAGAAAAGGCTCGACCATCCTCCACTTTTACAAGACGCTCAGGCGATGCTCCGAAGAACAAAAGATGTTCATGCTCTAAGCCGAACAAATAACTTTCTGGTTGTTCATGGATAATTTGTGATAACACTTGTGGAGCAGTTACTTGCTCTTTAAATTGCAGTGCAAGTGATCGTGCAATAACAACCTTATCCGCTTTCTTTTGCTTAATTAAAGCTGTCACTTGGTCTATAGAAGCTAAATAAGGCTCTTTATAAGGCTCAAAGTAGCTTGATATTTCAGGCTTTGAATACGTTTTCACTTCTTTAACCTGTGCTGCATGAACTAAATAATCTCGCTCTTTTCTTAATGCCTCAAACTGAGCCTCACCATCCTGATCCTGTGTCAGAAGATGAATACTCACATATGCCTTTTCATCCCGTATAACAAGCTGAAATGTTGCTAATGCAAAATAAGCCTCTGGAAAACCCGTCCATTCCCCAGCAACATTATTCTGTGGATCAAATGTAAAGCCCCCGAACAAAATAGGTTGGAGCTCACGTTGTCCTTTCAGACAATTTTTCGTTAAATTTTTCCATTCAGCTTCTACAGCATCAAAACGTTCATTTTTTTTATTATTTTGAATGGTATGGGCATGTCCTAGCCCAACTAAAGTCATTGTTTTTTCTCTATTTTGCCAATAAAATCGTTCACCTTTATAGCACTCTTCACCTGCTGTATAAAACGCTAATGCAGACAGGTGACTCACTTCCATTGTTTCCATATAAAAATGAAGGCTTTGGCCCAAAGAGTCCACTTCTACTTCTGTGGCTTGGTACCACTTCTGTTGCATGAAAATTACCTCCGTTGTTGCAATGTACATAATCAATGATGGCGAAAATTACATCATTTTTGGGGCTGGCAACCGTGTCATTCGTACTGTTGCTATTCACCCTATTTTTATTTTCAGTTCATAAATGCATGTTCTATTGTATCACTTTTTTTCATTTTACAGTATGTAATAAGCTGTGAACCTACCCATTTTCTCAATCTTCGTTTAAAATAAGAAGAGTCGACAACATTTGAAGGAGAGAAAGACCTTATGACCAAAGTCATTGAAGCTGATAGGGGTATTAAAGTTTGGTGGCATTTAACACGTCCACATACTTTAACCGCTTCATTTGTTCCAGTATTCCTAGGAACAGCAATTGCACTAGCAATTGAAAAAGAAACAATTGATTTTGGACTATTTTTTGCTATGCTCATTGCAAGTATGCTTATTCAAGCAGCAACGAATATGTTCAATGAATATTATGATTACAAATTAGGATTAGATAACGAGCATTCTGTCGGAATTGGCGGTACGATTGTCCGTCATGGTGTACAACCAAAAACGATCATGATGATTGCGCAAAGCTTCTATGCTATTGCCATGCTACTTGGCATTTACATATGTGCCTCAACATCTTGGTGGTTAGCTGCTGTTGGACTAGTTTGTATGCTAATTGGTTTCTTATATACAGGTGGTCCATACCCAATAGCCTATTCACCTTTTGGCGAAATAGTTTCTGGGGCAGTAATGGGAATGGGAATCGTTTTGATTGCTTTCTATATTCAAACGCTTACAGTAACACTTGATGCCGTTTTACTTTCCGTTCCAAGTATGATTTTAGTTGGTGCTATTATGCTATCCAATAATATTCGTGATATTGTTGGCGATACAGAAGGTGGACGCAAAACACTGGCTATTTTAGTAGGACGTGATAATGCAATCTCCGTGCTATCAGGATTTTTTATTGTATCCTACCTATGGGTAATCGCCCTTGTTGCAATTGATGGCATTACTTTTTGGGCTTTGATTATTTTCTTAAGTATTCCTAAACCATTACGTGCCATTCAAATATTCAGAGATAAAAAAGAAGCCAAAGAAGTGATGCCTGCGATGAAATATACAGCGCAAACGAATACAATCTTCGGCTTCCTATTAGGAATTGGTTTATTAATTGATTATTTCTTTTAAAAAGTGCGGCAGCCTTAACGGGTTGCTGCTTTTTTTACATAGCGTTTGAAATTCTGACTAGCGATTCCTTGTACTTCTTCTGCTGAAAAGCGAGTTCGTAATGCCTCTAATAAATTTTGAGCCTCTCCCGCATGAGCTAATCCTTTTACGGTCACACCTATGCCATCAAAATCTGATCCTAACCCTATATGCTCCACACCTACTAAGTGGGCTAAATGCTCCACATGATCAACCAATTGTTCCAGCGTTGCATCTTGTTCACTAATAAAGAGTGGAAAATAAACAACATGGATATGCCCTCCATGTTTTACAAGAGCCTTCGCTTGTGCATCTGTTAAATTACGAGGATGATCACATAATGCTCGTGCATTACTATGACTAGCAATAATATGCTTCGCTAATGGCAACACATCCCAAAAACTTTGTTCGTTTAGATGGGAGACGTCAATTATTATATCACGGTCATTTAATACTTGAATGACTTCTTTACCAAATGGCTTCAATCCAAGACTTGCCTCTTGCTCAGCTCCATGGGCAACAGCATTTTCTTCATTCCACGTTAAACCTACTAATTTGACGCCTGCATCAAGTACAGCAGTTAGCTTTGTTAAATCTTCGCCAATAGCACCACAGCCTTCTAAGCTTAAGATAGCTCCTATTTCATGGGGAGCTAATAGCTCTAACTGTGCCCAATCTGTAATATGCACCATGCCCTCTGTTTGTAAAACATGAGTATGAAATGCTTCCATTTGACGTATGACTTCAAGAAATTGCTGATTTTGTGGGATTTCAGGGTCAATAAAGATGGCGAATACCTGTGCTTTTATTTGCCCTAATTGCAGTCTTTTATGATTGACATGCATACGTACATCCTCTGCAAAACTTGCCGCTTCAAGCGTTGTTAATTTCAACAGTGCATCACAATGTAAATCAATAATGTTCATCTTCTCACCTCTACAGCTATTATACTGCTTTGGTAAGCAAAATACTTACTGACTTTTGTCCTGTGGAGTATCAGAAGAGCCAAATTCTTCAAGCTCAATAAAATCATCCGATCTTGGTGTTGAAGAGAGCACATCCTCTTCCACTGGTCGTAAATTATCCTCTTTCTTTTCCGCATGTTCGACACATGTCAAAGCCTGCGGCATAGCCTCTAAACGTCCAATTGGAATCTCTTTACCACAGACAGCACATTTGCCATATGTTCCGTCTACCATTGCTTGAAGAGCTTCTTTTATTTCCTCTGCATTGTCACCACGATGCTCGTCAATAGCCATTTCTGTGAGCTGATCCGTTAAATCACTGGCATTATCAGCAGGATGATTATCATAATTAGATAGCTCTGTCGCTTGGGGACGCTCTGATTCATCTATTCGCTTTTCGATTTCTTGTAATTCTTGCTCTAATTGCCTTTTTAATTTTTTCATAACTTGTTGATCCAAAAAAATCTCCTCCTTATGCTTTCATTTTTTCCTAATTTATTATTTCTAAAACATCAGCATAAGGAAGGTTTATTTATTTATATTTTTATTTATTCGTATACGCTACGATTGCATCATGTAAATACTGCGCAGCTCCCACTACACTACGCTCGTCGTAATAAGCGGTGAACCGTTCATCCGCAATATACATTTGAGCGAGTCCTACATGTGCCTCTTTAGAATATTCTTTCCATGTAAAGCTCAGCCATCGTTTATGGAGCTCCGCAACTTCCATCGCAATTTCATTTGTTGCGTCTCCCACCCCTATTGCTTCTGTTAAACGCTCAAACATTTGCTGCTCCAATTGCTGCATTGCCTGAAACTGTTCCTCTGTCATATTCATAAGCTTAGCATTCGAAGCATCTACTGTTTTGTCTCCATATTTGGCACGGATTTCTTGACCATACTTATTTTCGTTATCCTCAACTAACTTTTCTTTAAATCCATTAAATTTTTCTTCATTTGACATAGGTTTTTCCCCCTCAATTGATAGTATCGTTTTTTCTACCGTCTGTAAGATCGTCTCAAGCTGTTCTTTTCGTTTAAGCAGAGCAGCTCTATGTGACTTTAGCGCCTTGAAATGTTGAAAATGAGGAGCTTGAATAATATCCTGAATAGTTGCTAGCTTCATATCCAACGCTCGGTAAAATAAAATCTGCTGTAGCAGATCAACTTCCGCTTGACCGTAAAATCGATAACCTGCCTCATTGGTTCTTGCTGGCTTCAGTAGTCCAATTTCATCGTAATAGCGCAGAGTTCTCGTACTTACCCCAGACAATTGGGCAAGCTCTTGAATTGTATATTCCATGTTTTCACCTCCATTAATGCTACTGTAAACTTTGACGCAACGTTAAGGTCAATAGGCAAATTAAAATTATTTCCCCCCCTAAAATCATCCTCTCCATTCATACAATTCCATAACTACCTATAAATCTATAATTTTTAACCGATACAAATAGTAAATATTTCACAGGAGGGTAATAGGATGAAATGTCCGAATTGTCAGCATGAAAATCTAAATGACAGTAAATTTTGCTCAGGTTGTGGTACTAAATTGACTAATTCATCATCAAAACAAGGTGTCCCAGCATGGGCCATTATTGTATTGTCCGTCTGTTTCATTGCAATTGGTGGGCTAGGCTATGCGTACTGGGACTTTTTCTCAAATAAAAATTCAGCCACTTACTCAGAAATAAACGGCAATCAGAATTTAGAGACACAGATACAACAAGTTTCCTCTGAGGAACTGACGAAAAAGCAAGAGGCTCATGCACAGCAGGTTGATCGCGTTACTCTTATAAAGGAAATTCAGCAAAAGGTATTCACCATCCTAACGAACAATGCGCAAGGTTCAGGCTTCCTCTATAAAAAAGGAGGGTATGTTATTACTAATGCGCATGTTGTGCAAGGTGCAGTCGAAGTAATGGTTCGTAACTCTATGGGTCAAGAATCACCTGGTACTGTAGTCGGTATATCTAATCGTTATGATATAGCTTTAATACATGTTCCTAACTATCAAGACAAACCCCCATTAGGAATTGAAACAACAGAATCACCTATTGGCTTAGAGGTCATTGCCTTCGGAAGTCCACAAGGCTTTGAAAATTCAGCTTCCATTGGCTATATAACAGGTAACAAACGTGATATGAAACTTGAAAATTTTATATACAAACAAATATATCAGGTCGATGCTCAAATTGATAAAGGTAGTAGTGGGGGGCCATTGGTGGATGTTAATACAGGAAATGTAATTGGCATTAACTCACTACTTTACACAACCGAAACAAGTACACACTTCGCCTTCTCTATCCCTCTTTACAGTATGGTAGATCAATTTGATGGTTGGATTGCTCAGCCTCTTTCTGCAAATGAGGTTCTTTCTGTTGCTAATCTATACGAAAATAATCAACAACCTGTTAGTAAATCAGATATTACTAATGAAACGGACAATTTGTTAGCAGGTCAATTCGTACAAGCATTCCGCCTATACTATGAAATGGCTCTTAATGAGGGGGATTTTTATTGGATTGCCGATATGCTTGCGCCTAGTAGTTCTGCTTATAAAGAACTAGAAAAATATATTAATGAGATTGCGTATCAAGGCAACTACTTCTATTTTACAAACAATGAAGTACTTGATGTACAATATTCGAACGGCCAATACTATGTGGATATGAATAAAACCTTTGATTTCTATGATGCCCAAGGTAATTATCAATTTTACGATCGGTATAAGACGTATACTGTGATCACAGATGAATACGGTGCTTATAAAATTGCCACTATTAAAATTCACTAATATCATCTTTTTTTACAATGAAAGCCATCGAGAGTGAACTTCTCGATGGCTTTCGTCTAAATTACTATTGATATTTTCCATGCCACACTATTTGTCGATAATTTTCTTTATCCGTGTCACCCTCTGTATTAATTAATAATACTCTCGAAGCGCTATTTAACTGTAACGTATCTTTTAATTGTCTATAACGATTATTTGTCATGATTTCATAAAAACAACCAAATGGAGCTGCTCCCGATTCTCCTGCTACAATGCGTGTATCTGTGTTCAATGGATTACCAAGGATACGCATTCCTGTTGCTGCTACTTCTTCCCCGCAACTAATGCTTACTTTCGTATAGGCATTTAACAGTTGCCATGCCTGAGGATTCGGTTCGCCGCACGCAAGCCCTGCCATTATCGTTTGCATGTCGCCACCAACAGTTATAAATTCATTGGTTCCTGCTTTAAAGCTTTCATAATAACAATTAGCTACATGTGGCTCTACTAAAACAATAGTAATTTCATGCTCATAGTATTGTCTTAAAAAGGCAACGACTGCTGCTGCAAAAGACCCTACTCCGGCTTGTAAAAACACATGGGTTGGAGCTTGTTCTATCTCTTCAACAACCTCTTGTATTAGAGTTGTATAGCCCTGCATAATCCATAATGGGATTTCCTCATAGCCATCCCACATTGTATCCTGAATTAAAACCCAACCATGTTCTTTAGCAAGGTGTGAAGTATAACGAACCGTATCATCATAATTCATTGCCGTAATTTCAGCATGGGCTCCCTCATTTATAATGTTTTGTAATCGTTCCTTGGCGCTACCAGCAGGCATATAGATTCGTGCTTGAAAACCTAGCTCTCGAGCTGCCCAAGCTACCCCACGACCATGGTTCCCATCTGTTGTTGAAATAAAGGTTAACTCTCCCAACTGATCTTTTATTTTGGATGACTTTAATTGTTCAAATGAAAGATCTTCAATATCTTTATTGAGCAGATTGGCAACATATTGTGCGATAGCATAAACGCCTCCTAGTACTTTAAAGGCATTCAAACCAAATCGAAACGATTCATCTTTTATCCAGATTTTTTCTACATCTAAATAAGAAGCTAATGATGCTAAATGATGGAGTGGTGTCTTTTCAAACTTCTCATATGTACGTTGGAATTGACTAACTTTCTTTACTTGTTCAAGTGTAAAATTCGAAAGTAAGGCTGTTATTTGTCCGTCATTATCTTGGCCTACATCATGTTGATTAGGAATCCATTTTAATTTTTCTCTCATATCTCTCCCCCTCTCTCCACATCTTAGTCTATTTCTCTAAAAAATACAAAATGCTCTTACTATCTAACGTAGGAAATAAAAAAACTATACACTCACCTTATTTCCATGAATGTATAGCTTATCCATTAATTATTTCGCAAAGATTTCTTCTACTTGATCTAGCATAATAGCAGCAGCTAAAATTCCTCCAGCTGTACTCCAAATGACATCATCTACTTTATGTGCATTGCCTTTTTGTACAGCAGAAAGGTTTTTCCAAAGAGGATCTCTGTCCACTCTTGTTCAGTTGCTAATGCTGAATCATCACCTATTGGCATGTATGTGAAGAAGAAAATAACATTCCCATCCATTTGGGGGATTACTTCTTTCCCTACCTCTACTGCTAAGTTTTCTAGCTTTTCAGTTCATAAAAAAAGTGCAGTAGATGTAAATTCATCTACTGCACTTAGTATGACCCGTACGGGATTCGAACCCGTGTTACCGCCGTGAAAGGGCGGTGTCTTAACCACTTGACCAACGGGCCGATGGCGGAGAAGGAGGGATTTGAACCCTCGCGCCGGTTACCCGACCTACACCCTTAGCAGGGGCGCCTCTTCAGCCTCTTGAGTACTTCCCCATAAAAAAATGGCTCCGAAGGCAGGACTCGAACCTGCGACAACCTGATTAACAGTCAGGTGCTACTACCAACTGAGCTACTTCGGAATATTGGTGGGCCTAAATGGACTCGAACCATCGACCTCACGCTTATCAGGCGTGCGCTCTAACCAGCTGAGCTATAGGCCCTTGGAGCGGGTGATGGGAATCGAACCCACGACATCAGCTTGGAAGGCTGAGGTTTTACCATTAAACTACACCCGCATAAATGGTGGGTCAGGACGGAATCGAACCGCCGACACTTAGAGCTTCAATCTAATGCTCTACCAACTGAGCTACTGACCCATTTCGTCCATGCTAAGCTTGCTCACTCTTTGCTTATCACGTCTATCAATAAATAATGGCGGTCCCGACCGGGATCGAACCGGCGATCTCCTGCGTGACAGGCAGGCATGTTAACCGCTACACCACGGGACCATTTGGTTGCGGGGGCCGGATTTGAACCAACGACCTTCGGGTTATGAGCCCGACGAGCTACCACTGCTCCACCCCGCGATAATCATATTGTCTTTTCGAGTTTTTAAAGCACCATTCATTCATAGAAACTGGAGGAGGTAGAGGGATTCGAACCCCCGCGCGGTGTTACCCGCCTGTCGGTTTTCAAGACCGATCCCTTCAGCCAGACTTGGGTATACCTCCGTAACAATATATAAATGGTGGACCTTGCAGGACTCGAACCTGCGACCGGACGGTTATGAGCCGTCTGCTCTAACCAACTGAGCTAAAGGTCCTTTAAGATGGCGGCAGAGGGGATCGAACCCCCGACCTTACGGGTATGAACCGTACGCTCTAGCCAGCTGAGCTACGCCGCCAGGATCTTTATACTGGTTATTTTACTATGGTGGAGCCTAGCGGGATCGAACCGCTGACCTCCTGCGTGCAAGGCAGGCGCTCTCCCAGCTGAGCTAAGGCCCCATAATATTTTTTGGAAATGGTCGGGAAGACAGGATTCGAACCTGCGACCCCTTGGTCCCAAACCAAGTGCTCTACCAAGCTGAGCTACTTCCCGTTGTTCTTATGGCGCGCCCGACAGGAGTCGAACCCATAACCTTCTGATCCGTAGTCAGACGCTCTATCCAATTGAGCTACGGGCGCATATAAAATGGTGCCGAGGACCGGAATCGAACCGGTACGGTAGTCACCTACCGCAGGATTTTAAGTCCTGTGCGTCTGCCAGTTCCGCCACCCCGGCACATTTGGAGCGGAAGACGAGGTTCGAACTCGCGACCCCCACCTTGGCAAGGTGGTGTTCTACCACTGAACTACTTCCGCATGTGCATAAGTTTTTTTATCTGGCATATTGAAAAATGGTGCGGGTGAAGGGAGTCGAACCCCCACGCCTTGCGGCGCTAGATCCTAAGTCTAGTGCGTCTGCCAATTCCGCCACACCCGCTTAATATGGTTGGTACTTAAATGGTGAGCCATGAAGGACTCGAACCTTCGACCCTCTGATTAAAAGTCAGATGCTCTACCAACTGAGCTAATGGCTCAAAAAATGGTGCCGGCTATAGGAATCGAACCCACGACCTACTGATTACAAGTCAGTTGCTCTACCTGCTGAGCTAAACCGGCGAATGGTGGAGGATGACGGGCTCGAACCGCCGACCCTCTGCTTGTAAGGCAGATGCTCTCCCAGCTGAGCTAATCCTCCTGGGTATTATGCCTAGCGACGTCCTACTCTCACAGGGGGAAGCCCCCAACTACCATCGGCGCTAAAGAGCTTAACTTCCGTGTTCGGTATGGGAACGGGTGTGACCTCTTTGCCATCATCACTAGACTGTTTTATTATGTATCTTGTTTTGAAGTTGTTTACCTGTCCTTCAAGACAAGAATTATTGTATAACGTTTTCTCATATTGTGCAATACTTTTTTATAAAAAAAAGAAATTATTACTTTTAAAAGATATTTTTGTTAAGTAAGAGAAAATATTGCCCTGCAAAATATTATAGCAATAGTTGTTTCAAAAGAAAACAATTATTTTTCATCTATATATTTTCAGCTTATTATCTAACTTAAAACTTGCTACTAAATAGTAGCAAGTTCCCTAGTCAATCTATCAATTTCTTTAAATGTTGTTGAATCTCCGAAAGATATTCTAAAGAATCGGCGAGCCGCTTCGATTGAATAATTCATCGATAAAATGGCTTTTGTTCCGGATTCGCTATGAATATCACACGCACTTCCTGTTGATATACTAATCCCTGCCTCGTTTAATTTTAATAATACATACTGCCCCTCCACTTTACTCATCATAACACCACAAATATTCGGCAATTGCTGCTTACACTCTATTAGTTGGCCTGTTTTAGGTAGGCGACTTTTAAAATATCTTCTTAATTCCTCGTAATGCTGTCTTTCATAATTATTATTTTCAACCGCTGCCGCAAAGGAAACAATTGAAGGTGTATCTAAAGTCCCCCCTCTTAGTCCTCTCTCATGAGTTACGCCTGGCGTTAGTGCTGGAACACGGATTGCAGGGTTTATATAAACTGCACCACATCCTTTAGGTCCTCCTATTTTATGTGCAGAGATTGTCATGGCGTCTCCCCCTCTTGGTATAGTTAATTTTCCAAAGGATTGCACACAATCTATATGACAGTAAACAGCGGATTCTTTGGCTGCCTCAATTATTTTTTCCACAGGTTGAATAGAGCCAATTTCTGAATTTACATGTTGAATAGAAATTAATGCTGTATCTTTTCGAATAGCATGTAGAAGTTGCTCTGAGTCAATACAGCCATCCTTTTGCAACGGTAATTTTGTCACTTCAAAGCCCATTTTCTCCAATGTATTCATGGCCGCATGTACAGACGTATGTTCAGCTTGTGATGAAATAATATGCCTCCCTTTTTTAGAGGCTAATGCTAATGACAAAATGGCCATAATATTTCCTTCTGTTCCACTTCCAGTAAAGATAACACCATCACTATTGACACCGAGCTCATGGGCTATAATCTCTCTTGACTGCTGGATAAAATAATGAGCTTGCCCTCCTAAATCATGGAGGCTTGAGCTATTTCCATAATAACGCTGTGCCACCTCTACATATGCTTCAAGCGCTTTTTTCGTCATTGGTGATGTTGCTGCGTAATCCATGTAGATCATCGTATTCTTCCTCTCTCGTTCAACAGGTCTTGTTTTCTTTTTTATTTTATGTAAAGATAGTTGTCAAGACAACTGTAAAGAAGGTATAACTATGGATGTAAAGACAGACGTCCTGATAATTGGCAGTGGTATTGCAGCACTTCAGGCTGCTCTATTGCTTGAAGAACATTTTAAAATACAAATAGTTACAAAATCATCCGTCCATACAAGTAGTTCTTATCGTGCCCAGGGTGGCATTGCTGCTGTGATAAGTGAGGAGGACCATATTGATTGCCATGTTGCGGATACATTGAAGGCTGGAGAGTTTCATCATGAAAGTAGACATGTTCAAACACTCATAGAAGAAGGCACAAAAATAATGCGCAATTACCTTAAAGCTGGTTTTCCTATTGATCGGCATAACAATGGAGCTCCTGCTCTAGGTCTAGAGGGTGCACATAGTCATCATCGTATTCTACATGCAGGTGGTGATCGTACTGGTCAAATTTTCATAGATTACTTGCTTCATAAACTTTCACCTAACACGAAGATAAATTGCTATGAAATGGCCTATGAGCTTTTACTGAATAAAAATGGTGACTGTATAGGTGTACTCACAAAAGGAAGAGAAGGCACTAAACGCTACTTTGCTCATCATGTTATTTTAGCGACAGGTGGTGCTGGAGCACTTTATTCAAGTACATCTAATGATCCAACAAATACTGGTGATGGTATTGCTTTAGCCTTTCGAGCAGGCGCTGCAATTAGTGATATGGAATTTATACAGTTTCATCCAAGCCTACTTTGGTGTGAAAATGAGGCAAAAGGATTGATTTCTGAAGCAGTACGTGGTGCTGGCGGTATCTTTGTCGATGCACAACGTCGTCCAATTATGAAGGGCATACATGCACAACTAGACTTAGCACCAAGACATATTACAGCACTCGCATTATTTAAGAAACGGGCTGCTGGTGAGGAAACATTCCTTGATATTTCCTCTATCCAAAATTTTGATGTTAAATTTCCATCAATCACACAGCTTTGCCGTAATAACCATGTTGACTTACAAGAAGGCCTGATTCCCGTTTCACCAGGAAGTCATTTTTTAATGGGCGGTATTATTGCTGATGACAAAGGAAGGACCACTATAGCCAACTTGTATGCTATCGGCGAAGTGGCCTGTACGGGGGTCCATGGCGCTAATCGTTTAGCCAGTAACTCCCTATTGGAAGGAATTACTTTTGGTCAAAGAATGGCATATTTCATTATTCAACAAGGCTGTAGCCAAAAAGATTTCTTACTTGCTAACGATAAAAATGTCGATTCAATGCCGTTATTATTTAGCAAACAACAATTACAACAACACATGATGCAGTACTTAGGCATCGTTAGAAACGGTGACGACTTGCAATATTCCCTCCAGCAATTACCCTCTATACACGCACTTCTCCATGCAAATTTAAAGGGTTTGCAACAGATTGAGCTGGAACTATATATGATGCATGTTGTCGCCACACTAATAACCCATGCAGCCATTACAAGAACTGAAACACGTGGAGCACACATTCGTAGCGATAACCCAACAATGGAAGCACAATGGGCAAATCGATGGATAATTTTTTCGCAAGGACAAATGAAAGTGAGGAATTCATTGTATGAATATCATCAAACTCGAGGAAATGCTCAAGCAATTTTTTAATGAGGATATAGGTGATGGGGATTTATCGAGTGAATATATTTTTTCTCCTAAACAGCAAGGAACCTTTTCATTTTATGCCAAAGAAAGTGGCATTTTTTGTGGGGCATCTATTATTGAGCACGGCTTCCTCTTATTAGATCGGTCTATAGAAGTCAACCTTCCTAAAAAAGATGGAGAATCCATAGAGGTTGGTGATGTCATTGCCATTATAGATGGTCCCTTACAAAAATTACTAATGGGAGAACGTGTGATTTTAAATCTTATACAACGTATGTCTGCGATAGCTACGGCTGCTCACCTAGCCGTCCAGGAAATTGCAGGAACGAACACAAAAATATGTGATACGCGTAAAACAATACCGGGTTTGCGTATGCTTGATAAATATGCTGTTAGAACTGGTGGTGCTTTTAACCATCGCAATGGTCTATATGATGCAATCATGCTAAAGGATAATCATATTGCTTTTGCTGGTAGCATCACAAAAGCCATTCAGGCTGCTAGAGAGAAAGTTGGTCATACCGTTAAAATTGAAGTAGAAATTGAAACGAAAAAACAGCTAGATGAAGCCATTTTAGCTGGAGCAGATATTATAATGTTTGATAATCGAAGTCCTGAGGAAATACGTGCATGGCTGCCTGCTGTTCCTTCTTCTATAACGACTGAAGCATCAGGAGGCATTACACTTGAAAATATAAGGGCCTATGCTCAAGCCGGTGTACAATGGATTTCACTTGGTACTCTAACCCATTCAGTCAAAGCCTTTGACATTAGCGCCCTCGTCCAAATGAAAGGAGGCCATTCCATTGTCCATCACTAGCTTATTACAACAGACGACGTTACTTCCTGAGCATTATCGTGCATTATCGATAACGGAAATGGAATCACGTATTTTATCAATCAAAAAAAAATTAGGATCCAAGCTTTTTATTCCGGGACATCACTATCAAAAAGATGAAGTTATACAATTTGCTGATGCAACAGGAGATTCCCTACAGCTGGCTCAGTTATCTGCCGCAAACAAAGAGGCAGAGCACATTGTATTTTGTGGCGTGCATTTTATGGCTGAAACTGCTGATATGCTAACATCAAAACGGCAACATGTATATTTACCAGATATGCGTGCAGGTTGTTCGATGGCTGATATGGCAGATATCTATCAAACTGAACAAGCATGGCCAATTTTGCAGCAGCTCTTTGGCGATACGATCATCCCACTTACCTATGTTAATTCAACAGCAGCTATTAAAGCCTTTACAGGAAGACATGGAGGTGCTTGTGTAACATCATCTAATGCTAAGGAGCTTGTTCAGTGGGCATTTACACAAAAACAGCGTATCTTCTTTTTACCTGACCAACATTTAGGAAGAAATACTGCTTATGACTTAGGTGTTCCGCTCGAAAATATGGCGGTTTGGAATCCACATAAGAATATACTTGAGACTAAACAACCTATTGAAAACATCCAAGTTATTCTATGGAAGGGGCATTGCTCTGTGCATGAAGGGTTTACAGTTCAACATACGGAGACTGTTCGTAAGGAATATCCATCCATGAGAATTATTGTTCATCCTGAATGTAGTCGAGAGGTTGTAGACGCGGCTGATGATGCTGGCTCAACTAAGTACATTATTGATACAATTAATCAAGCACCTAGTGGGTCTGCATGGGCAATAGGGACAGAAATGAATCTGGTCAATCGTATTATAAAGCAGCATCCAGATAAGCAAATTATCTCTTTAAATGAAAACTTTTGTCCTTGCTTAACGATGAATCGCATTGATCTTCCCCATTTGCTGTGGTGCCTTGAAAGTATTGATCACGGTCAACCGCATAACCGTATACAAGTTGATGATCATACTAGCAAGGAAGCTCTTAGTTCGTTGGAAAGAATGTTAGCAAGAAGATAAATCAGGATATTAAAGCAGAGATGTTGATGTTGTAAAATAACAATATTTCTGCTTTTTACTTGTATAGAATTAAGTATCCAGGTTACCTCCTGAAATTGACAGCAATTTATTCTTTATGATAATGTCGATTTGGAGGTGATAAGAAATGTCTTTTCAATCAAAAAATATTTTCATTAATTTACCAGTAAAAAATTTAAACAAATCCACGTCGTTTTTTCAGAAGTTAGGTTTTGAGTTCAATCAACAATTCAGTGACGAAACGACTGCCTCAATGATTATTAGTGAGAATATTTTTGCTTTACTAATGGTCGAAGATCGTTTCAAAGGATTTACTAACAAGAAAATTACGGATACTACTGTTTCTGCAGAAGCAATTTTATGTCTATCTGCAGATAATCGCGAGCAAGTAGATCAGCTAGTAAATAAGGCACTTGCCTCCGGGGGAAAACCTTATAGTGATCCACAAGATCATGGATTTATGTATGGCTGGGGTTTTCAAGATTTAGATGGACATATTTGGGAAGTAGTTTATATGGATGAACATGCAATGAATCAAGAGTAAATCGATTATCTAACATTATTTTTCTATAAAAAAACAGTAGACGCTAGTGCATCTACTGTTTTTTATATGACCCGTACGGGATTCGAACCCGTGTTACCGCCGTGAAAGGGCGGTGTCTTAACCACTTGACCAACGGGCCAATGGCGGAGAAGGAGGGATTTGAACCCTCGCGCCGGTTACCCGACCTACACCCTTAGCAGGGGCGCCTCTTCAGCCTCTTGAGTACTTCCCCATAAAAAAATGGCTCCGAAGGCAGGACTCGAACCTGCGACAACCTGATTAACAGTCAGGTGCTACTACCAACTGAGCTACTTCGGAATAATAATGGGCCTAAATGGACTCGAACCATCGACCTCACGCTTATCAGGCGTGCGCTCTAACCAGCTGAGCTATAGGCCCTTGGAGCGGGTGATGAGAATCGAACTCACGACATCAGCTTGGAAGGCTGAGGTTTTACCATTAAACTACACCCGCATAAATGGTGGGTCAGGACGGAATCGAACCGCCGACACTTAGAGCTTCAATCTAATGCTCTACCAACTGAGCTACTGACCCATTTCGTCCATGCTAAGCTTGCTCACTCTTTGCTTATCACGTCTATCAATAAATAATGGCGGTCCCGACCGGGATCGAACCGGCGATCTCCTGCGTGACAGGCAGGCATGTTAACCGCTACACCACGGGACCATTTGGTTGCGGGGGCCGGATTTGAACCAACGACCTTCGGGTTATGAGCCCGACGAGCTACCACTGCTCCACCCCGCGATAATCATATTGTCTTTTCGAGTTTTTAAAGCACCATTCATTCATAGAAACTGGAGGAGGTAGAGGGATTCGAACCCCCGCGCGGTGTTACCCGCCTGTCGGTTTTCAAGACCGATCCCTTCAGCCAGACTTGGGTATACCTCCGTAACAATATATAAATGGTGGACCTTGCAGGACTCGAACCTGCGACCGGACGGTTATGAGCCGTCTGCTCTAACCAACTGAGCTAAAGGTCCTTTAAGATGGCGGCAGAGGGGATCGAACCCCCGACCTTACGGGTATGAACCGTACGCTCTAGCCAGCTGAGCTACGCCGCCAGGATCTTTATACTGGTTATTTTACTATGGTGGAGCCTAGCGGGATCGAACCGCTGACCTCCTGCGTGCAAGGCAGGCGCTCTCCCAGCTGAGCTAAGGCCCCATAATATTTTTTGGAAATGGTCGGGAAGACAGGATTCGAACCTGCGACCCCTTGGTCCCAAACCAAGTGCTCTACCAAGCTGAGCTACTTCCCGTTGTTCTTATGGCGCGCCCGACAGGAGTCGAACCCATAACCTTCTGATCCGTAGTCAGACGCTCTATCCAATTGAGCTACGGGCGCATATAAAATGGTGCCGAGGACCGGAATCGAACCGGTACGGTAGTCACCTACCGCAGGATTTTAAGTCCTGTGCGTCTGCCAGTTCCGCCACCCCGGCACATTTGGAGCGGAAGACGAGGTTCGAACTCGCGACCCCCACCTTGGCAAGGTGGTGTTCTACCACTGAACTACTTCCGCATGTGCATAAGTTTTTTTATCTGGCATATTGAAAAATGGTGCGGGTGAAGGGAGTCGAACCCCCACGCCTTGCGGCGCTAGATCCTAAGTCTAGTGCGTCTGCCAATTCCGCCACACCCGCTTAATATGGTTGGTACTTAAATGGTGAGCCATGAAGGACTCGAACCTTCGACCCTCTGATTAAAAGTCAGATGCTCTACCAACTGAGCTAATGGCTCAAAAAATGGTGCCGGCTATAGGAATCGAACCCACGACCTACTGATTACAAGTCAGTTGCTCTACCTGCTGAGCTAAACCGGCGAATGGTGGAGGATGACGGGCTCGAACCGCCGACCCTCTGCTTGTAAGGCAGATGCTCTCCCAGCTGAGCTAATCCTCCTGGGTATTATGCCTAGCGACGTCCTACTCTCACAGGGGGAAGCCCCCAACTACCATCGGCGCTAAAGAGCTTAACTTCCGTGTTCGGTATGGGAACGGGTGTGACCTCTTTGCCATCATCACTAGACTATGTTCGGCTTTCAATATACATCGCATTTCTTCGTCAGCTTCTGTCGTTCAGTCAGTCACGTACTTGAGTACGCTCCTTCCCTCTCTCCATTGCTTCCTCGAACTACTCGTATCTTGAAACCCTTTATAAAAGAAATTATTCTTTCAAAACTGGATAAACGGTTCATTGAATGCTTCAAACTTTTTGGTTAAGTCCTCGATCGATTAGTATTCGTCAGCTCCATGTGTCACCACACTTCCACCTCGAACCTATCTACCTCATCGTCTTTGAGGGATCTTACTTACTTGCGTAATGGGAAATCTCATCTTGAGGGGGGCTTCATGCTTAGATGCTTTCAGCACTTATCCCGTCCACACATAGCTACCCAGCGATGCCTTTGGCAAGACAACTGGTACACCAGCGGTGTGTCCATCCCGGTCCTCTCGTACTAAGGACAGCTCCTCTCAAATTTCCTACGCCCACGACGGATAGGGACCGAACTGTCTCACGACGTTCTGAACCCAGCTCGCGTACCGCTTTAATGGGCGAACAGCCCAACCCTTGGGACCGACTACAGCCCCAGGATGCGATGAGCCGACATCGAGGTGCCAAACCTCCCCGTCGATGTGGACTCTTGGGGGAGATAAGCCTGTTATCCCCGGGGTAGCTTTTATCCGTTGAGCGATGGCCCTTCCATGCGGAACCACCGGATCACTAAGCCCGTCTTTCGACCCTGCTCGACTTGTAGGTCTCGCAGTCAAGCTCCCTTGTGCCTTTACACTCTACGAATGATTTCCAACCATTCTGAGGGAACCTTTGGGCGCCTCCGTTACCTTTTAGGAGGCGACCGCCCCAGTCAAACTGTCCGCCTGACACTGTCTCCTGCCCCGCTAAGGGGCATGGGTTAGAATTTCAATACAACCAGGGTAGTATCCCACCGACGCCTCCTTCGAAGCTGGCGCTCCGAGATCTCTGGCTCCTACCTATCCTGTACAAGTTGTACCAAAATTCAATATCAGGCTACAGTAAAGCTCCACGGGGTCTTTCCGTCCTGTCGCGGGTAACCTGCATCTTCACAGGTACTATAATTTCACCGAGTCTCTCGTTGAGACAGTGCCCAGATCGTTACGCCTTTCGTGCGGGTCGGAACTTACCCGACAAGGAATTTCGCTACCTTAGGACCGTTATAGTTACGGCCGCCGTTTACTGGGGCTTCAATTCGCAGCTTCGCTTGCGCTAACCACTCCTCTTAACCTTCCAGCACCGGGCAGGCGTCAGCCCCTATACGTCACCTTACGGTTTTGCAGAGACCTGTGTTTTTGCTAAACAGTCGCCTGGGCCTATTCACTGCGGCTCTCATGCGCTTGCACGCTCAAGAGCACCCCTTCTCCCGAAGTTACGGGGTCATTTTGCCGAGTTCCTTAACGAGAGTTCTCTCGCACACCTTAGGATTCTCTCCTCGACTACCTGTGTCGGTTTGCGGTACGGGCACCTCTCACCTCGATAGAGGCTTTTCTTGGCAGTGTGAAATCAGGAACTTCGTCCATACGGACTCGCCATCACAGCTCAACGTTACAGTGTGCGGATTTGCCTACACACACGCCTTACTGCTTGGACGCGCATAACCAACAGCGCGCTTACCCTATCCTACTGCGTCCCCCCATTTCTCAAACGGTGAGGAGGTGGTACAGGAATATCAACCTGTTGTCCATCGCCTACGCCTATCGGCCTCGGCTTAGGTCCCGACTAACCCTGAGCGGACGAGCCTTCCTCAGGAAACCTTAGTCATACGGTGGACGGGATTCTCACCCGTCTTTCGCTACTCATACCGGCATTCTCACTTCTAAGCGCTCCACCAGTCCTTCCGGTCTGACTTCAACGCACTTAGAACGCTCTCCTACCACTGACATCGTAGATGTCAATCCACAGCTTCGGTGAATCGTTTAGCCCCGATACATTTTCGGCGCAGTGTCACTCGACCAGTGAGCTATTACGCACTCTTTAAATGATGGCTGCTTCTAAGCCAACATCCTGGTTGTCTGTGCAACGCCACATCCTTTTCCACTTAACGATTACTTTGGGACCTTAGCTGGTGGTCTGGGCTGTTTCCCTTTTGACTACGGATCTTATCACTCGCAGTCTGACTCCCGTGTATAAATATCTGGCATTCGGAGTTTGTCTGAATTCGGTAAACCGGGATGGCCCCCTAGTCCAAACAGTGCTCTACCTCCAGTATTCTCATCACGAGGCTAGCCCTAAAGCTATTTCGGAGAGAACCAGCTATCTCCAAGTTCGATTGGAATTTCTCCGCTACCCACACCTCATCCCCGCACTTTTCAACGTGCGTGGGTTCGGGCCTCCAGTAAGTGTTACCTTACCTTCACCCTGGACATGGGTAGATCACCTGGTTTCGGGTCTACGACCACGTACTATTTCGCCCTATTCAGACTCGCTTTCGCTGCGGCTCCGCCTTCTAAAGCTTAACCTCGCACGTAATCGTAACTCGCCGGTTCATTCTACAAAAGGCACGCTATCACCCATTAACGGGCTCTAACTACTTGTAGGCACACGGTTTCAGGATCTCTTTCACTCCCCTTCCGGGGTGCTTTTCACCTTTCCCTCACGGTACTGGTTCACTATCGGTCACTAGGTAGTATTTAGCCTTGGGAGATGGTCCTCCCGGATTCCGACGGAATTTCACGTGTTCCGCCGTACTCAGGATCCACTCAGGAGAGAACGAACTTTCGACTACAGGGCTTTTACCTGCTCTGGCGGACCTTTCCAAGTCGCTTCATCTAACTCGCTCTTTTGTAACTCCGTATTGAGTGTCCTACAACCCCAAGAGGCAAGCCTCTTGGTTTGGGCTCTTCCCGTTTCGCTCGCCGCTACTCAGGGAATCGATTTTTCTTTCTCTTCCTCCAGGTACTTAGATGTTTCAGTTCCCTGGGTCTGCCTTCAAGACGCTATGTATTCACGTCAAGATACTACGCGATTAAACGTAGTGGGTTCCCCCATTCGGAAATCTCCGGATCAAAGCTCACTTACAGCTCCCCGAAGCATATCGGTGTTAGTGCCGTCCTTCTTCGGCTCCTAGTGCCAAGGCATTCGCCGTGCGCCCTTAATAACTTAACCTATCAGCTTTCCATACACTTCACATTTCGTTGTCAGCCTCACTCGTTCAATCAGTCACGTACTGAAGTACGCTCCTTCATTTACTCGATTGCTTCCTAGAACTGCTCGTGTCTGAAAACCTTATCATGTTATTAAGCCTATAAAAAACTTAAAAAAATAAATGTGTTTGTTACAATTTCAATGTCGTTTTATCCAGTTTTCAAAGAACAAGTTTTGAAGTATTTCATTCAGAAAGAATGAACCTTCAAAACTGAACGCAAAACGTAATCTTACAAACCCAAGGTTTGTATTCCGAAAATATCCTTAGAAAGGAGGTGATCCAACCGCAGGTTCCCCTACGGTTACCTTGTTACGACTTCACCCCAATCATCTATCCCACCTTCGGCGGCTGGCTCCAAAAGGTTACCTCACCGACTTCGGGTGTTACAAACTCTCATGGTGTGACGGGCGGTGTGTACAAGGCCCGGGAACGTATTCACCGTAGCATTCTGATCTACGATTACTAGCGATTCCGACTTCATGGAGTCGAGTTGCAGACTCCAATCCGGACTACGACGCACTTTATGAGGTCCGCTTGCTCTCGCGAGGTCGCTTCTCTTTGTATGCGCCATTGTAGCACGTGTGTAGCCCTACTCGTAAGGGCCATGATGACTTGACGTCATCCCCACCTTCCTCCAGTTTATCACTGGCAGTCTCCTTTGAGTTCCCGGCCTAACCGCTGGCAACAAAGGATAAGGGTTGCGCTCGTTGCGGGACTTAACCCAACATTTCACAACACGAGCTGACGACAGCCATGCAGCACCTGTCACCGTTGCCCCCGAAGGGGAAACCATATCTCTACAGTGGTCAACGGGATGTCAAGAGTAGGTAAGGTTCTTCGCGTTGCATCGAATTAAACCACATGCTCCACCGCTTGTGCGGGCCCCCGTCAATTCATTTGAGTTTTAACCTTGCGGCCGTACTCCCCAGGCGGAGTGCTTAATGCGTTAGCTGCAGCACTAAGGGGCGGAAACCCCCTAACACTTAGCACTCATCGTTTACGGCGTGGACTACCAGGGTATCTAATCCTGTTTGCTCCCCACGCTTTCGCACCTGAGCGTCAGTCTTTGTCCAGGGGGCCGCCTTCGCCACCGGTATTCCTCCAGATCTCTACGCATTTCACCGCTACACCTGGAATTCTACCCCCCTCTACAAGACTCTAGCCTGCCAGTTTCGAATGCAGTTCCCAGGTTGAGCCCGGGGATTTCACATCCGACTTGACAGACCGCCTGCGTGCGCTTTACGCCCAGTAATTCCGATTAACGCTTGCACCCTCCGTATTACCGCGGCTGCTGGCACGGAGTTAGCCGTGGCTTTCTAATAAGGTACCGTCAAGGTACAGCCAGTTACTACTGTACTTGTTCTTCCCTTACAACAGAGTTTTACGAACCGAAATCCTTCTTCATACACGCGGCATGGCTGCATCAGGCTTGCGCCCATTGTGCAATATTCCCCACTGCTGCCTCCCGTAGGAGTCTGGACCGTGTCTCAGTTCCAGTGTGGCTGGTCATCCTCTCAGACCAGCTAGGGATCGTCGCCTAGGTGAGCCGTTACCCCACCTACTAGCTAATGCGCCGCGGGCCCATCCTATAGCGACAGCCGAAACCGTCTTTCAATATTTCACCATGAGGTGAAACAGATTATTCGGTATTAGCCCCGGTTTCCCGGAGTTATCCCAAACTATAAGGTAGGTTGCCCACGTGTTACTCACCCGTCCGCCGCTAACGTCAAAGGAGCAAGCTCCTTCTCTGTTCGCTCGACTTGCATGTGTTAGGCCTGCCGCCAGCGTTCAATCTGAGCCATGATCAAACTCTCCATAAAAGAAATTTGATTAGCTCAAATTGTTTTGCTGGCATCATTTTGATGTCCAAAATTTTGTTTCGTTCACTAGCTAGGCTAGCTACTTAAAACTTTATTGATTACGTTTTGCATGTTCAGTTTTCAAGGTTCATAATTATCTTAGTCGTTTTCAGCGACTTCATTATGATAACTTATTTATAACAGGAAGTCAACAACTTTTTTGTTTTTAAAATTTCAAAGCGTTTCTTCTTGTTAAGGACAAGTAATAATATATAATATAGCATTTTAAAAATCAAGCATTTTCTTAAAAAAAGTTAAAAATCTTTTTTATATTGATAGCAAGGAAATAGAATGCTTCCTACTAAAAGAATATCCAACCATTTAAATAACAGTACCAACAGGTTTAGAACCATAGCCAATTAAACAAAAGGTGACCAAATAAGTTAAGTATTAACGCTATTAATAAAAAACATAACCCATCCATTATACGGTCCTTCTGTGCGTCTTTTAGATTTTATAGATAAATAAATTGATCATACTACCAACATAGACAACTATTATATTAGTAACAAACGATCATCTCTACGTATATCCCATCCTATTATACAATAAGATGTAACAAGTGCACAGGTGACGAGCGCATCCCCAGATTACAACTAAAAAATCAATGGTTATCTTTAATCTGAGTTTCGACATATCTAAATAGGGAAAACAAAACATACTTTTTATATCACTTAAAGTTTTTCTCTTATTCCTTGTGTCCTTTGAAATTTAGAATTGTACTCATTTCCAATTAATTTGAGTAATTTAAGAATGCATGTTATAATTTTTCATGAAGATGGATATAAAAAAAGGACCACTTGGTGTGTCACCACCAAATGGTCATGTAACCGACGAATCGCTTCAAAGGCGATTTGCATAATGAAGGAGTAAACCACTCACATGCTTGGAGGGCAGGGGCGGTTTACTTTTTTTTCTGAGAAAAAGTAAATGACAGAACGATTACCGAAACGATCAATCCGCTAAAACTGATCATTAAGGACATTGCCTCGTAAGTTGTCATTAGCAACACCTCCTTCCCCTCCAGATACCTGAAGAACGGGTGAAGAATGTATGCTTACCGCCCATGAAACCTCTATCTAGTTACCCATTTATTATACCATTTTATGTGAATAAAATATAGTTTTTGGAAATGTAATTTATATAGGAACCTCGGCATATCCATCATCAATTCTTGTAGCAAGCACGCTACTTGTTTCATCTTCCATTATCATTTCTAATTAAATATTCCCATAGCTAATTGTCATGAATCTATTTTAATCTTGGCTGGCACGTCTTGATTTTATGCACCATGTCTAGGACTAGTACCATTAGTACGCTCTATTCCGATTGTTTTTTGAAAATATGTAAAAAAACAGCCTAAAATAATTCCTACAACCTAAAGAAACACCTATTTCGCTCGCTTCATATCAATAACTCCATTGTTCATTCCTCTAAAAACAATGGTGCCATAATTAAATTAGAAAAGAGCATATGAGAAAATGCAACGCTCTCAACTTCCTCAGATGCATGTTTTACATAAATAATCGACCTTTAATCATTGTGATACCAATTACGATATGGATGTATAGATGAATTTTAGATTTCTATAAAATAAAACACATATATTTCCTCCCTTCCATGTTGTACAATACAAAAAAGTAATGCACATATAATAATGACTGCTTGCATATCTCTTAGCAATGCGAAATATCTATGGAGGGTTGTGTATGGGAACATTATTGGAAAATATGATTACATATGAAGTTGGCATAAAATTAGTTTTAGCAGCCACATTAAGTTTAGTAATCGGAATTGAAAGGGAATTAAAGAAGAAACCAGTTGGATTAAAGACCAGTTTAGTCATAGCAACATTCAGCTGTTTGCTAACCATTATTTCCATTGAAACAGCTTACTCCACCCCTTCTAGAGAAGATATTAATATTACAATGGATCCCCTTCGCTTAGCTGCTCAAATTGTCAGTGGTATTGGATTTCTAGGAGCAGGCGTAATTTTAAGACGTGGTAATGATAGCATTTCTGGTTTAACAACTGCAGCCATGATATGGGGAGCTGCCGGCATTGGAATCGCTGTAGGCGCTGGTTTTTATATGGATGCCACGTTAGCTGTGATTATTATTGTATTCGGAATTGAAATTCTCTCCCCTTTCCTAATGAAAATTGGACCAAAACGTATTCGCATGAGAGAGATTTTATTAAAAGTTCAAATAGATGATGATAAACATACGGAATCCTTTCTGCTATTCCTTAAAAACAACAATATCATCATCGAAAATATCCGTATTAAAGATGTACCTTTAAAAAATGATACTGTTTTACATGAGTTGGATTTACGTTTGTCCTTAATTGTCTCTGATAATTTACTGTCGTTTTACCGTTCATTACGAACATTATCATATATTGAAAAAATCGAAATGGAAATTTTAAACTAGTTGGAGGATTTTTTATGGGAGAATTATTTAAACTACTAAAGGATGGCAACAAACCTTCCCTGATGGCGGCTTGTGTCAATGCCTTTTTAGGTATTATTAAAGGCATTGCCTTTTTCTTAACAGGTAATGTAGCTATGTTCGCAGAAATGATGCATTCACTTGGAGATGCAGCAAACCAATTGTTCGTGTATATTGGTTCCGCTCTATCTAAAAAAGCACCTACAAAAAAATTCCCTAGTGGCTTCGGTCGTATTGTCAATTTAGTATGCTTATTTGCAGTTATTATCGTAGCAATTCTTTCCTATGAAACAATCAAGGAAGGATGGCATCATTTTATCCATCCTACTGGAGAATCGAGCGGGGTACTCATTGCTCTTGGAGTATTATTCATAGGTATTGTTTTAGAAGGAACAGTACTTGCAAAAGCCGCTGTAGAAGTATTACATGAAGCTGGGCAGGAAAAAGCAGGTATTACAACTATTCCAAAAGCTTTCAATTATTTAAATCGTGCAAAACCTGCGACTAAATTAGTTTTTATGGAAGATTTAGTCGCTACAAGCGGAAATATTTTGGCCTTCATTGCTATTGTAATCGCTCATTTTACAGGTTGGACTAGAATAGAAGGTCTTGTTTCGATGATTATTGGGGCCATGATGTTTTATGTTGTTGGTAAAGTATTCTTGGACAATGCTCGTGGTGTAATCGGTGAGACAGATGAAGAAATGTTAAATCATATCGCCCACCTTGTAATGGATGATCCAAATATTAAAGATATTGTACGCCTTGAAGTTATTAAAGAAGGGGAGTTTTTACATGTTGAATTAGTGGCAGAAGCTGACCCTAAACTATCCTTAGCATTTTTAGACGATGTTCGAGATCATTTAACAGAAGTTATATTAAGTCAGAAGGGTGTATCAAAGGTCGCCATTTTATTTGATGAAGATGACGGAAAAGCTAGCTGGATACATCTTGGTGAAAGACCTGACCATTAAAACTAAAAGCTAACAAGCCAATTGCCTTGTTTTAAACAGCCCCGTAAAAGTTAGACATCAATCTAACTTTTACGGGTTTTTTTATGGGAAAAGTAAGTGTTGAACAACGTATTCAAGCAGTTCAACGATATTTAAATGGATATGAAACCATGCTTGAAATTGCGAAAGATATCGGTGTGACTGAATGGGTTCACCGTTATCAAAAAAATGGTGTAGAGACTTTCTTAAAGTCCTATACAAACTATTCAGCTGACTAATTTTTCTTAACTTTTAACAAAAAAGTGTGAGGCTAACTACACAGCCTCACACTCAATCATTATCTTAAAGAGAATTTTGTAAAATTGTTCGTACATCTTTTTCTTGTAACTGATGGAAGTTTCCAAAAGGACCATTATGCATAGCATGCTCTACAATCTGTTGGAATTTCGAATCATCGATATTATAATCAGCTAAACGATTCGGTGCCCCTAACGATGACCAAAATGCTGACAAGCGATCAATCCCTTCATAAGCAACCTCTTCTACCGTTTTATCTGTTGCATCCACTCCGAATACTCGTGTTGCTATACCCGCAAAGCGTTCAGGATTCACTGGTACACTTAAACGCATCCAATGCGGCTGAAGAATAGCTAAACCACCTGCATGCGGAATATCATAAACCGCCGATACAGCATGCTCGATATTATGAGATGCCCAGTCTCCACGAGAACCGATTGATAAGAATCCATTTAATCCAATTGTTCCTGCTAATAGAATCGTTTCACGTAACTGTGTATTTTCTAGATCCTCTAATAATTTAGGTGCTGTCTTAATAACCGTCCGTAATACCCCCTCACACATTTCATCAGTGATTGGTGTATTCGTTGTATTATGGAAGTACTGTTCGAATATATGTGACATCATATCAACGATTCCATAAACCGTATGATTTTTAGGTACACTCACCGTATACGCAGGATTTAATATTGAAAATTTCGGGAATGCCGCAGGGCTACCCCAGCCTAATTTTTCTTCAGTAGCAGCGTTAGTAATAACCGATCCAGAGTTCATTTCAGAGCCTGTAGCAGCCAATGTTAACACGGTTCCTAATGGTAGAGCTTGTTCCACCAAAACCTTACGTTTAACGATATCCCATGCGTCTCCATCATATTTTGCACCAGCAACAATTAATTTGGAACAATCAATTACAGAACCACCACCAACCGCAAGAACTAAGTCGATTCCTTCTGTTTTACAAATTTCAATACCACGTCTAGCTGTTTCCACACGAGGATTAGGTTCTACCCCACTTAATTCAAAAATTGTTTTATCTGCTTGTTGTAATTTGTCGATAACAGCGTCGTAAACACCATTTGTCTTGATGCTACCACCACCATATACAACCAATACTTTTTTTCCATACTGCTCTAATTCCTTTGGTAACTTTTCCAGCGCATCTTCACCAAAATGCAGTTTCACTGGGTTAAAAAATGTAAATGAATCCATTTAATTCGCCCCTTTCTAGTTGGATTTTCTCATATTTATATTAAAGAAAGCAAAGATAACGTTTGGTGCAGTATAGCACAACTCTGTTAATTAGTTTCGGTTTGGACGGTCTCTTTAATTTATTAAAGAATTTAGTACATCTGTTTAATTGAATGCCTCTTAGCTTCCCATTCATGTAAATATAAAAAAACGAGTCCTCCCATTACAATAGGAGAAACTCGTTTTAGATTGAACTTATTTTAAACCCATCCACGGAAGCGTGAAGCTTCTGCAGTGCGGCGAACACCTACCATATAAGCAGCTAAGCGCATGTTAATGTTACGTGTTGTAGCTGTTGTATAAACATTATCAAATGCTTCTACCATTTTTTTGTATAGACGTTCTTCAACCTCTTCTTCTGTCCAATAATAACCTTGGTTATTTTGTACCCATTCGAAGTAAGAAACTGTAACACCACCAGCAGATGCTAATACGTCTGGCACAAGTAAAATGCCACGTTCTGTCAGGATTTTAGTTGCTTCAGCAGTTGTTGGTCCATTTGCTGCTTCTACTACGATATCAGCTTTAATATTGTGTGCATTGTCAGCAGTAATTTGGTTCTCAATCGCAGCAGGCACTAAAATATCACAATCAAGTTCTAATAATTCTTTATTTGAAATCGTGTTTTCAAATAAAGTTGTTACAGTACCAAAGCTATCACGACGATCTAATAAGTAGTCGATATCTAAACCTTCTGGATCATGAAGTGCACCATAAGCATCTGAAATACCGATTACCTTTGCACCTAAATCATGCATAAATTTCGCAAGGAAGCTACCTGCGTTACCAAATCCTTGAATAACAACTCGCGCACCTTTAATATCAATACCACGTTTTTTCGCTGCTTCTTCGATTACAATTGTAACACCTTGTGCAGTCGCACGGTCACGACCTTGTGAACCACCAAGAACTAATGGCTTACCTGTGATAAAGCCTGGTGAGTTAAATTCATCCATACGGCTATACTCATCCATCATCCATGCCATAATTTGTGCATTTGTAAATACATCTGGTGCAGGAATGTCTTTTGTTGGTCCTACGATTTGACTTACAGCACGAACGTAACCGCGGCTTAAACGCTCGATTTCGCCCATAGACATTTGACGAGGGTCACAGATGACACCGCCTTTACCACCGCCATATGGTAGATCGACAATACCACACTTCAATGTCATCCACATTGAAAGCGCTTTAACTTCCTCCTCAGACACTTGTGGGTGGAAACGAACTCCACCTTTAGTTGGTCCTACAGCATCGTTATGTTGTGCACGGTAACCTGTGAATACTTTTGTTGTACCATCATCCATTTTCACCGGGATACGTACTTGGAGCATGCGAAGCGGTTCTTTTAGTAATTCATACATTGCTTCATCATAGCCAAGTTTGTTTAGAGCATCTTGAATGACATCTTGTGTTGATGTGAAAAGATTTAAGTTTTCAGACATTATTAAATCGCCTCTTTGTTTTATTTAATGATAGTATATCGGCATCATTGTAACATACTTCCGAATTAAAATGTGAACATTTTGTTAAAGTTTAAATACTTTTTCAATTTGTTCGATTGACCAATCTAAATCCTCTTGTGAAATAACAAGTGGTGGAGCAAAACGAATAACTGTATCATGTGTTTCTTTACATAATAAACCTAATTCTTTTAGTTTTTCACAGTATGGACGAGCTGCCTCTGTTAATTCCATACCAATGAATAAACCACGACCACGTACTTCTTTAATAACTGGGTTGTTAATTTCTTTTAACTTACCTTTGAAGTATTCACCAAGATCATGTGAACGTTCAGCTAATTTTTCATCTAATAATACTTTAATAGATGCAATTGAAACTGCACAAGCTAAAGGATTTCCACCGAAAGTTGATCCGTGTGAACCTGGATTAAATACACCTAAAATGTTACGGTTTGCAGCTACACAAGAAATTGGGAATACACCGCCGCCTAGTGCTTTACCTAAGATGTACATATCTGGTTCTACTTCTTCCCAATCACAAGCAAACATTTTACCAGTACGTGCTAAACCTGCTTGGATTTCGTCAGCAATGAATAATACGTTGTTTTCACGGCAAAGTTCGCGAGCTGCTTTTAGGAAGCCCTCTGTTGGAATGACAATACCAGCTTCACCTTGAATTGGTTCAATTAAGAATGCTGCTGTGTTTGGTGTAATAGCCGCTTTTAATGCTTCAAGATTACCGTAGTCTACTAATTTAACGTTTGGTAACATTGGACCGAATCCACGACGATATTCCTCATCAGAAGAAAGAGATACAGCAAGCATTGTACGACCATGGAAGTTACCATTACATGCAATAACTTCTGCCTTGCCTTCTTCTACGCCTTTTACATCATATGCCCAACGACGAGCTGCTTTAAAAGCAGTCTCTACTGCTTCAGCACCTGTATTCATTGGTAATACCATTTCTTTATTTGTTAACTTTCCTACTAGCTCATACCATTCACCAAGGTTTTCGCTGTAGAATGCACGTGAAGTTAATGTTACTTTATCAGCTTGCTCTTTTAAAGCAGCGATAATTTTTGGGTGACGGTGTCCTTGGTTTACAGCTGAATAAGCTGATAACATATCTAAATATTTGTTGCCTTCTGGATCTTTAACCCAAGCACCCTCAGCCTCTGAAATTACGATCGGCAGTGGATGATAGTTTGCTGCACCATAATTTTGTGTTTGTTCAATAACTTGTTGAGTTTTTGTCATATTCTATTCTCTCCTTACTAAATGATGATAAAAAATCTATGGAAGAAAGGACTATGTATTTCGGTAAGTAACTAATTAATTTAGTAACAATTAAAACGCTAAATTTGCAAACTCCCCCCAAGTAACTACCTCATAAGTGTCTATGGTATAGCGAGAGGCAATATTACCTGGAGAAGTTTCACAAATTCTGTCACAATGCTTCAATTACTACTTATTAAATAGCCCTAACGTCCATGTAAAATTAAAGCATTTCAGAAGTTGTTTTTGCTTGCATGTGAAGTTGTAGGTAGTCTGGGCCACCAGCTTTTGAGTCTGTACCTGACATGTTGAAGCCACCAAATGGTTGGTAGCCAACAATCGCACCTGTACAGCCACGGTTGAAGTAAAGGTTGCCAACATGGAATTCTTCACGTGCTTTTTCTAAGTTCATGCGGTTTGTCGTAATGACAGCACCTGTTAAACCGTATTCTGTATCGTTCGCAATTTCAATCGCATGATCGAAATCCTTTGCTTTTGCAATCGCTACTACTGGTCCGAAGATTTCTTCTTTCATAATGCGTGCAGAAGGCTCTACGTCCGCAAATACAGTTGGTTGTACGAAGTAGCCTACTGAATCATCTGCTGTACCACCAGCTACTAGACGACCTTCGCCTTTACCGATTTCGATGTATTCCGTAATTTTATTGAATGCTGCTTGGTCAATAACCGTTGCCATGAAGTTGCTGAAATCTGTTGGATCTCCAACTGTTAGTGCGTTTGTTAACTCTTCTACACGGTTCACTACTTGGTCATACACATCTTCTACGATAACAGCACGAGAACATGCTGAACATTTTTGACCTGAGAAACCAAATGCTGATTTCACGATCGATTGTGCAGCTAATTCAAGATCTGCTTCTTTATCGACAACGATTGTATCTTTACCGCCCATTTCAGCGATAACGCGTTTGATCCAAATTTGACCATCATTTAGGACAGACGCTCGTTGGTTAATACGTAAACCAACATCACGTGAACCTGTGAAGCTGATGAAACGAGTTTTTGGGTGATCCACTAAGTAGTCGCCCACTTCTGCACCAGAACCTGGTACAAAGTTAACAGCTCCTGCTGGAAGACCTGCTTCTTCTAATACTTCGATAAATTTATATGCCACTACTGGTGTTGTAGAAGCTGGTTTTAGTAATACTGTGTTACCTGTTACTAAAGCAGCCACTGTTGTACCAGCCATAATCGCAAATGGGAAGTTCCAAGGTGAGATGACGATACCGATTCCTAGTGGAATATAGTCATAGCGGTTGTATTCACCTGGACGGCTTTCTACTGGTTGACCGTTTTTAATGCGTAGCATTTGGCGACCATAGTATTCTAAGAAGTCGATTGCTTCTGCTGTATCTGCATCTGCCTCACCCCATGGTTTCCCAGCTTCTTTTGTTAATAATGCTGAGAATTCATGTTTACGACGACGAATAATAGCTGCTGCTTTGAAAAGAACGTCTGCACGAATAGCTGGATCTACCTTTTTCCAAGTTTTGAATGTTTCATCTGCTGCTTGCATCGCTTTTTCAGCTAAATCTTTGCTTGCTTTTGACACACGGCCGATAACTTCTGTTTTCTTTGCAGGATTGTACGAAACAATTTTATCTTCAGTTGTAATACGCTCACCACCGATAATAAGTGGGTAGTCTTGCCCTAAGTAACCTTCAACTTTATTTAAAGCCTCTACATAAGCATTGTAGTTTGCCTCTTGTGAAAAATCTGTGAATGGTTCGTGTTTGTATGGAATCATACTTAATCCTCCCTTGTGAGATGTATTTGGGTATGCAAAAAACATTGACGCAAAATATCTTTGCGTATAAAATATTCTTACACTTATTATAATGCAAAATTTCGTTGCATATTTCAAGTAAAAAATTTTTGAGGTGCACATTTTTATGAAAAATTCTGAACCTTTACTACCTTTTTATGAGTTTATTGCAACAAATGTATCCGTTGGTATTCATGCAGTAGACCTATCCGGCAAGACGATTATTTATAATACAAAAATGAAAGAAATTGAAGGATTCCATTTTGATGAACTTGCGGATCGTTCGATTATTGAAATGTTTTCCTTCCGTCAGCACGAAAGTACATTAATGCGTGTATTGCAAACCGGAAAGAAAGAAATTAATGTTAAACAAACCTATTGGAATAAAAATGGCCATGAAATTACAACCATTAATGATACTTTTCCACTTATTGTAGAAGGAAAACTAATTGGTGCAATAGAATTTGCACGTGATATTACATCATTGGAAAAGCTTGTTTATCAACCCCTTCGTCGTTATGATGAGCCTTTGACGTTTGACATGATAAAAGCTAAATCTGAAGCAATGAAGCAAGTCATCGAAAATGCTAAAAAAGCAGCGGCTGTAAAATTACCGGTATTATTAATTGGGGAATCCGGGACAGGCAAGGATTTAGTAGCTGAAGGCATCCACCACGCAGCTTCACCAGATCCTGAAGCCTTTATGACACTCGTTAGTCGTCGTTCAGCTCAATCGGTGCTTGATAAATTAAATCAGCTTTTAGAAGAAGATAAAGACTATACCTTTTTCTTTGAGCGCATTGATTTTTTGAGCTTAGACATTCAAGAACAGCTATTAGATATACTCCAATCTCTACCGCAGTCCAAGTATATGTTAATTGGCAGTGTAGGTAGCGATCCGATTACATTAATTGCTGAAAAAAAACTGTCCAAATCACTTTATTATTTCTTTGCAACGATGGCTATTACGATTCCCAATTTAACTGATCGAAAAGAAGATATTCTCCCATTTGTGGATGATTATTTTAGCCGACATCGAGAACGATTTGCTTCACAAGTTACAGAGCTAGCACCAGATGTACAGGAATTATTCTTACAATATGATTGGCCTGGCAATTTAAAGGAACTCGAGTTATTATTGGATGAAATTGTTTCATTTATGACGATAGAATCTACGGTTACCTCCGATCTATTGCCGCTTCATTTCCGCTTCAAGGTACAGCAGCAAGATACCAATAACCGTGAACCAGAATTCTTTATGTTCCATCAAAATCACGATGTCATGCCATTAGATGCTTATTTGCGCGAAGCCGAATCATATTATGTGCAAAATGTCTTAAATTTATATGAGGGCAATATTACAAAAGCAGCGAATGCACTTGGGATGAGTAGACAAAACCTTCAATATCGAATCCGAAAAATAAAAAAGCAATAATAAAAAACGAGGAATACCTTCACGCTGAAAGTATCCTCGCTTTTTTATTGTCCAGATTGCTCAATCCAGTCCTGTAATTTATCTTTTAAGGAATTAAAACCATTCGCATCCGATTCATCTACACGGTCCTGCAATGATTTTCGTGGTGGTGATTCTTTTTTTCTTACGGTTACTGGGCGTTCCTGTAGCGCTCTCATCGATAAACTAATTTTTTCGGCCTCTTCATCGATTTCAAGTATCTTGACCGCTACTTCTTGCCCAACAGCTAAAAATTCACTAACGTCCTTCACAAAGCCGTATGTTATTTCCGAAATATGCACAAGGCCTTGCGTATTGTCATCTAATGCAACAAATGCACCGTATGGTTGAATACCTGTAACTTTTCCGGTCAACACGTCTCCTAATTCATATTTTTTTACCATAACCTTTGCCCACTTTCTTTTGGTTTGCTACGTATATATCGCTTAAATTATAACATACGTGTAAAAACGGGGCAAAAAATCTCCTTATTCGGGAATAGCTGTAATGATGAAACGTTTTTCTCCTTTTTCTATAGGAACTGTACCTAATTGGAAGGTTAAGCGCTGGCCAATCATTTGAATGGATTCTGGTTTAACACCTACTTTAATGGTTGTTTGGGATGTATCTGTTGCATATAGAACTGTAAAATGTTGCATACCATCAAATTGAACCAATTTATCCACATCTACAGCTTGAGACACTAACTGTTTTACTGTTTCTTGATCGCCTTTTCCTTGTGCATATAAGAATAGGCTCACAACATTCATTGGGTTTAATGAATCTAGGATGGTATCATCTTTACTTGACACATACGCGTTGTATAAACCTTCCGTTTGGATAATCCAACGGTTATCAATTTGTAAACCTGTTGAACCATCATATATTTCTATATAGACTTCATTACTCAAATATGAAAGCTCCATCCTAATATCCTGTCTTGTTAGTTTGTCTATGGTTTTGGATGTTCCTTCTCTCTTAAATTCTTCGAGGATGAATTGTGCGGTCAAACGCATCGATTCCCCATACTTCCCATTAGCCGTATCATTTAATAGCTCTATATGTTCTGGTGAGTATCTAGTTTTGTCATCACCTTTCAAAAGTACAAGCCACGTATTTTCAAACTCTTTGTTTAAATTTCGCAATTGGAAATCGAGGTATGAATTTGATAAATCATTAACTAATGTTCTTTCGTATAATTTTAAAATACGAGCAGATTCTTCTGCAGAAAAACGTAAATCCTCACCATTGAATAAAGAGCCTGTAGCCAAATATTTAAAATAACCTAATATATCAGGATGAAGACGGTCAATGGATACTGGTGCATCTTTCATAAAAATCGGATTCGTTCTAAAACTATAGTTTTGTCCATCATAAGACAACTCGAAATATTGTTTTTTGGCCGTTGCAATTAATTGATTTAGTTCTTTAGGATAATCTTTCTTTTTTTGTGACAGTACTTTATTATATTGGGAAAGTTCATTTGTATAATATTGCAAAACATCTTTTGTTGGGTAATATATGCTAAAGAAATATCTAGACTCGGCAAATGACATCGGATTTTCGTACGTTTCAATCCGCTCTATCAGCTCTCGAGGTGTTTGCAAACTGTCTAGTATCTCTTGCTCTAACTGTGTTAAATATTTAGGATCATAAGCCATTTTATTTAGTACTATTTTTTTATTTTTAGCTTTATCATTGTATTTATAATCAGCAGATTCAACAAACGAGAGTTTCTTAAAGTCTTCCTCAGGTATGTCAAGCTCAACACGTGTTTTTTCACGTTTCTCTTGATACTTCTTTTGTAAGCTAGAGAACCATTCTTCATAGCTGCTTTCTATCTTTTCTTCATTTGAATGCACGAGAACTGATGGGTGGAGCATAAACGATGATATTAATAGTCCAACTAATAAAACGCTGGCGATGCTAGCAATCCAAACAGCAGGCTTTTGCCATTTTGCTGAAGACTTTAGAATCGTATTTATGGTTTCTTGAGAATCCCTAATGGCATCTTCATTTTCAATTTGCTGAAGTACATGTTGTGGATCTAGTTTTGACTCCATTCGCTCATAGGATTTTTTCAGTAGTGCTATACGTTGATTAAATTGTTTATCATCCATTTTCAACACTCCCTTCTTGCATTAATGCTGCCTTCAACTTTTCTTTCGCACGTAATAGCCGTACTTTGACCGTTGATAATGAAATATTTAAAACCTCTGCGATTTCTTCGTATTTTAACTCGTGAAAATAATACAGTACGATAGGGTACCGATATTTTTCATCTAGGGATTGAATAGCATTATGTAAAGTTCTATCTTCTTCAAATAATAGAACATCGTCTTCAGCAGAGAGAAAAATAGTTTGACGATGCGCATTAAGCTTGTCCCCTTTCGCCAGTTCTCTCTGTTCCTTCCGATAATAATCCCGTGTAGCATTCAATGTAATTTTATAGAGCCATGTCGTAAACCGATCCTGTTTAAATTGATGTAAAAAGCGATACAGTTTAACAAATACCTCCTGTGAAACATCAGCTAAATCATTGCTATGTACGCCACACTGAAAGGCAAACCTTTCAACTGTCTGTTGATGAATTCGAATTAGGTCGATATAGGCATCTTTGTCTCCTTGCTGTGCTCTTGCTATTAAATCGGCCTCTACCAAAGCGATCCCTCCTTTTGTTTATGGAACGACAGAAATATCCTAATTGTTACATATCAATAAGATTTTTTACCAATAAAGGAAGTATCCAACTAAAATTCCATCTCAATGGCTACTAGTGTAGAAACACCCTAGTCAATATTCAGATATTTGCTTGTGTTATGAAAATAATGCGGTAAAATAAAACTTTAGTATAAGGAGGCTTTATTTTTGTGTCATCAAGAGATCAATTTACAACTAAAATTGGGTTTATTTTAGCTGCTGCTGGAAGTGCTATAGGACTAGGAGCCATTTGGAAATTCCCATATATGGCTGGTACTAATGGTGGTAGTGTCTTTATTTTATTATTCGTTTTATGTACATTCTTTATCGGCTTACCAGTACTCATTGCAGAGTTTATGATTGGTCGTCGTGGACAAAAGGATGCTGTCACATCCTTTAAAGAACAGGCGCCAGGAAAGCCATGGTATTTAATTGGATGGGGCGGTATGGTCATTGCGGGCCTTATCTTATCTTTCTATAGTGTTGTAGGTGGGTGGATTTTAAGCTATTTGGGTCGTGCCTTTACTTTTAAGCTAACGAATGCAGGTTCTGACATCAATTATGCAGATTTATTTGGCAATATAATTGCGAGTCCATTTGAAGCAGTTCTTGTGCAAGGGCTATTTATGTTATTGACAGTAGTCATTGTGTCAGCTGGTATTAAGGGTGGCATTGAAAAAGCCAGCACATGGATGATGCCGCTCTTGTTTATTTTCTTCATTATATTAGTCATACGCTCTTTAACATTGGATGGAGCAATGGAAGGCGTTAAATTTATGTTTGTGCCAGATTGGTCTTACCTGAATGCCGAAACATTTTTAATGGCATTAGGACAAGCATTTTTCTCATTAAGTGTTGGTATTGCGGTTATGATTACCTATGCTTCCTATCTATCGAAAACAGAAAAAATTGGTAACTCAGCCATTAATGTTGCATCTATGAACATCATCATCTCTTTACTTGCTGGTCTTGTTATTTTCCCAGCAGTATTCGCACTTGGCTATACACCCGATCAAGGACCTGGCCTCGTATTCATTATTTTGCCGGCTGTTTTCGAGCAACTGCCTCTCGGTGCTCTTTTCTTAACCATCTTCTTTATTTTATTACTATTTGCCACAGTTACATCTTCCATCTCCATGTTAGAAATTGTCGTAGCAATAGCAATCGGAGATAAGCCAGAAAAACGGAAAAAAATTGCATGGATTGGTGGCATCATTATCTTTATTGTTGGTATTCCTAGTGCATTGTCATTTGGTATACTATCAGATGTGAAGATTTTAGACCGTTCTATTTTTGATTTTGTTGATTTTATGACCAACAGCATCGGAATGCCTATTGGTGCTCTGCTCATATCAATTTTTGCAGGTTATTATTATACAAAAGATATTTCACGTAAAGAGCTAGCCGCATCTAGTTGGATATTTACAATTTGGTACATGTTAATTCGCTACGTGTCCCCTATTGCTATATTAATTATTTTCATTCAGGGCATCTTACCATTATTTAAATAAGAATAAAGAACCTCCAACATTAGGATGAAAAAAGAGGTTGTCACATGACAACCCCTTTTTTATAGGAAATATGCAAAATATTTTAAATAATACATTTTGCTTCAAATTTAATAGCAATCAGTTTGTAAGAAATGGCTACACATTCCTCAAAAGGAATCCATTGCTCAAACGAATGCTCATATGTTTCTTGAATAACTTTTGCAAGTGTCGACGGATCATCGATTCCTTGCAATGCCGCTACAACATCTGCTGTTTCCGTATCATAATGGTCTGGACCTAAGTGGAATGGATCCCACTCCTCTAGCAGATGCACAGCTGCTTGATTCATTTTTACATTTTCCAAAATACTCACCTATTTATCCTTTGATCATAATCGTATGATACCATAGTAAATAAAAAAGAAAAGAGTGATTTGCTTGTCTATTTTTGATCAAACTATCAAACGCCGTTTTACAAACTCCGTAAAATGGGACGCAATGAAAATGGTTTATGGACTAAACGATGCGTCCGAGATATTGCCAATGTGGGTAGCTGATATGGATTTTGCTGCTCCGACAGCCGTTTCAAAAGCATTGCAGGAACATGCTGAACGTACTGTTTTTGGTTATAGCTTTATGAGCGAGGAAGCAATACAGTCAATAGTGGACTGGCAAAATACTCGTCATGATTGGCAAATTGACAAGGATTCTATCGTATTCTGTAATGGTGTTGTTGCCGCCTTAGCAAATAGCATTGTAGCCTTTACTAATCCAGGAGATAAAGTCCTTATATCAACACCCGTTTACCCACCATTTTTTAACATTCCAAAAAGCAATGGACGCGAAGTGGTAAGCTGTCCGCTAGTTGAAAAAAATGATGGTAAATTTATCGTAGATTTTGAAGCTTTTGAACAGGCACTAGCTCAAAATGTGAAAGCCTACATATTATGCAACCCTCACAACCCTGGAGGTTATGTATGGGATGAAGCTACTTTAAAGGAAATTGTAAGACTCTGTGCTCAATACGATGTTCTTATTATTTCAGATGAAATTCATGCTGATTTAATGATCAATGGAGAAAAGCATATTCCTATTGCCAAAATAGCAGGCGATGAAATCAATCGGATCGTAACGTGTATGGCTCCTACTAAAACATTTAATTTAGCAGGTATTCAAGTTTCCTATATGATTGTGCCAGATAAGAAAAAACGTCTACAGCTAGAAGCCGTGAATATGGCAAGTGGACAAGGCTCTTTAAATACTTTTGCCTCTGTAGCATTGCAAGCTGCGTATACGGAAGGCACCCCTTGGCTAGATGAATTGCTGCCGTATATTTCAGCAAATATGGATTATGTCAAAGCCGAGTTAGAGCAGATTCCAGGCATTCGTATCATTAAACCACAATCCACTTATTTAATATGGATTGATTATCGAGAGCTTAAGCTTGAAGAAAAAGACATTATGAAACGACTATTAGAAATTGGTCAACTGGCATTAGAGCCAGGTACAAAATACGGAGAAGAGGGTCGAGGCTTCCTACGTATGAATGTAGCTTGTTCATTTGAAACAGTACGAGACGGCGTAGAGCGCTTTAAAAAAGCCTTTGAACAATAAAAATAAGAGAAGGAATTCTGATTATTTAGGATTCCTTCTTTTTATATGTTTAAAATTCTTACGATGTGGAAAAGTCTCTTAACAAACAGATGGAAAAAGGGGTGTTTTCAAATGGACTTAGTTCCTTTAACAATTGAACGTGCATATATGACATTCTTATTTCCCTTCGCCTACCAAATAAAAGATCGGCAAAAGATTGGTCATACCCTTTTAGAAGAAGGATTTTCTTTTTTTGAATTGAACAACGCTAATCTTGAACATGCCTTTTATGGAGACATAACAATTATACATGAGGAGCTTGCCCAATTTTTCTATCCCTTTCTTGAGGATAAATTATTTCCAAATAAAATGGATAGCCCAGACTTTCTTCGCTTCTCAAAAGCATTCTATACACAAGGAGCCTTACACCATCATGAAAATTGTATTAACTACGAGCTTATGAGCATCGATGTGACACTATGCCCTTTCGGCAATGGCATCGTCACCGTTCGAACAAGCATAGACAGCCAATATGATATTAGTGATATTTTAAATTTTATTCATTACTTTAGGGTGCTGGAGGCAAAACTGCGAGAGGAAAAAGGCGCTAGTCATCATTTCTCATTCGGTCATTGTGATTCAACAAGTGAGCTATTATTCAACTATTTTATCCCCTTCTTAAAACCGTTCCTTCAGCATCACCAAGACCATACCTATGAAGGGTTACCTTTTTTTGAAGATGAGCGAATGTTTTCCTCAGCCTATTTAATTTGTGATGAAAAAGCAGAACTATTACCTGAGCATCTTTTTCGATTAGGGCAAGTAGATGGAAGAACACCTGATGGCAAGCCCTTTATTTCGAGTACTAACTCTCAATATATTTCAAACTATGTGCAGGAACACGCCCATACACGGTGGGCACCTAATAGTTTTATTATCTCTTCAGCACAGTCACAAATGACACTTACAAATAGGCCTTTTGAACATTGTTCACATAGCATTCAGGAGTTTATGGGGACTCACTATTACAATTTATTCATTCATTATTTTTATAAAATGATGCTTCTAAAGCTTTCCTATGAATACAGTGAAATTAAATGGGGGAAAGATAAACAAATTGTTAATGAATTAATCGAACTTATCACAGAGTTTTCTGCACGTTATTATTTTGAAGAGGTCGTTGTTCGGACTGAAGGTAGAGAAATAGCTCAAATGCTACGAAAGCATTTCCGTATTAATGAACATTATGTAGGAACAAAAGCGACATTGAACAGCCTATATCGAACACAAGAAGATCAATCCGATAATCGAAGCAATAATTTACTATTTATTTTAACCGTATTTACGGTTATTTCCGGTATTTACGGAATGAATTTAGTCATTGAAGAATGGAAGGACAGTAATGATTTAGATAGTGTTTGGAGCTATACACCGTTCGAATGGGTTGCCTTCATTACCGCCTTAAGTGGAATTGGCCTATCCATTGTACTCGTTTGCTTCCATGCCTTCAAAACAATACAAAACATGGTTCGTCGTTCAAAAAGAAAAATTTAAAATAAAGAATCTGTCTCCATTGGAGGCAGATTCTTTTTCATTAGACATTTTGTTGGTTGTTTGTGCTTTTCTTTTCTGCTAATATACGCGCTTCAATTTCCTTTGATTTCATTTCCTGCTTTTTAGAAATTTTTCGGAAAAGCGTAAACACGATTACACATAAAATAAGCATGATTAAAAATTCAAATGCTGCTGGAATATATCCTGATTTATCTTCAGGGAAATATAAAAATTGATACATTAAGTTTTCCATGCTCTACACGTCCTTATAATTATTATTCAAAGACTGTAATTGACTCAATTTTCACATCTTCTAATGGCTTATCACGAGGATCTTTTTCTACATCCGCAATTTTATCTACAATATCCATTCCTTCTACAACATGACCGAATACAGTATGTTTATGGTCTAACCAAGGAGTACCACCATTTTGTGCATAAGCTTCGATAATTTCCTCTGGGAAGCCTGCTCCTTGTAATTGACGAAGCATATCGCTTGGAAGATGTTTCATTTGTACGATAAAGAATTGAGAACCATTTGTGTTTGGACCAGCGTTAGCCATTGATAGCGCACCACGTAGGTTAAACAATTTATCTGAGAATTCATCTTCAAAAGAATCACCCCAAATTGACTCTCCGCCCATACCTGTTCCTGTTGGGTCACCACCTTGAATCATAAAGTCTTGAATAACTCGGTGGAAAATGATGCCGTTATAATAACCTGATTTAGCATGACCCAAAAAGTTTTCAACAGTTTTTGGTGCAAACTCTGGGAACAGCTTAATTTTAACTGCACCTAATGTTGTGTTCATTTCTACAAGCACTTCGCCTGCTTGTACGTCTGTTGTTAATTGTGGAAACATGGAAGTCTCTCCTTTAATGATAATTTTCAGTTTCAATGAAAAAGATGACAATTCATCCTTCTTGACCTCATTTTAGTCTAACATAATTCCAATTGGTTTTCTTCAACAAAGTATTGACGATTTATGCACTTTTAACTTCCTTTCTAAAAACAATGGAAATAGGTCTGACCGAGTATTTGGAATCAATCCAAAATATGTTATTCTGTTGAAGGATTCATAGAAAGAGTGGAGGCACACATGAAAAAGGCTTTTGGGTTTTTTATTATACTTCTTTCCCTACCTGTTCTATGGTGGATTAGCACAAACATACGAACAGAAATCAATACAGCACAAGCACATGAAGAACAAATTTCACAGGCGATTCATTTACCTGAAGTACAACCCCAGCTCCCTATAACACTTAAGGATCAAAATGGGCAAACATTTAGTGAAGAATATGTCGAATGGCGGCAGCCATTAACATTGCAAGAAATTCCACAAATTGCCCAGGAAATATTCATTGCAAGTGAGGATGCCGACTTTTATGAACACATTGGCTTTGATTTAAGTGCTATTATGCGTGCAGTAGTCGCCAATTCAAGTACAAGTACTAGCTCACAGGGTGGCAGTACGATTACACAGCAGCTTGTTCGAATGCGTTATTTATCTGATGAAAAAACATATGAACGAAAATTAACCGAACTTTTTTATGCTTATGAATTAGAAAAAGAATTCGATAAAGAAGCAATATTAACCATGTATCTTAACGAGTCCTATTTTAGCAATCAAGTTTACGGTATTGGTGGAGCAGCAACCTATTATTTTCAAAGACCACTTCAGCAATTATCTATAGCTGAAATTGCTTTTATTGCAGCGATTCCCAATAACCCTTCACTTTATAACCCTTTAAAAAACTTTGAACAAACTAAAGCACGTCAAGAACGCTTATTAGATACACTTGCCGTGAAAGGTAGCATTACAAAGGAAGAAGCGACAACTTATAAGGCAAAACCGATTACATTGCATATTAAGGATAAAATTCAAAGCTATCCTATGTACAGTACTTACGTTCTTCAAGAATTAAAATGGTTAGTTGCAGAAAAAGAAGGCTATGCGGATCGACTTAACCATACAGATAATGAGGAAGAGAAGAAAAAAATTAAGACACAATTAGACAATCGACTTGATTCATTATTTCAAAATGGACTGATTATTAACACTGCGTTGGATCCACAAAAACAGCGGCATGATGAACAACAAATGACAGCTACCTTAGGTGCCGGTTCATTGCAAGCAGCAGGTGCTGTTATTCAAAACCAATCAAGAGAAATCGTTAGCTTATATGCAGGAAAAAGCTATGAAAAGTTTGATTATCATCGTGCATTTCAAGGAACACGGCAACCAGGTTCCGCGTTTAAGCCACTGGCCGTCTATGCTCCTTTCTTTGAAACAACAACACATACACCTGATTCGATTGTAAATGGTGGCAGTTATTGTGTCGGATCATTTTGCCCTCAAAACTACGGGGGCTACAAGTATGGGGATGTGTCGCTGCGCACTGCATTTCGACATAGCTACAATACATCGGCACTGCGACTCTTCCAGACAGTTGGCATTGATACAGCATTTCAATATTTAGATCGCTTTCATTTTCGCTCCATTGTAGAAAAGGACCATAATTATGCAGCTTCCTTGGGCGGGCTTACTTACGGTGTAACAGCTTTAGAGCTAGCAGATGCCTATACAAGCTTTATTGATGGATCTTATGTTCTAGCACATAGCATTCGTAAAGTGACAGCTTTAGATGGAACAGAACTCTATAGTTGGGATACACAGCGTGATCAAATTTGGTCTCCTAAAACAGTAAAATACATGCGTGAGCTACTTGCCGATGTTGTGACGAACGGTACGGGACAGGGAGTCTACAGTAATAGCAGCTACGTTGGGGCCAAAACAGGGACAACGAATGACTATCGAGACTATTGGCTTGCCGGACTTAATGATACCTATACAGCGGCCGTATGGATTGGCTATGATAAGCCTCAATCCATGCAAAAATTAGAAGAATACAAAATTCATCATCAATTATTTAATGTTTTACTTGAGTAAAATTAGTAGTTTGGTTGTATGACAAAAAGGAACGGGTTACTTGGACGTGCCAGGCAAAATAACAGAACCCCCATGCAAACAGTCATTTAAGAAATAGCAAAAGCCCTCGAGATTGAGATTCTCGAGGGCTTTTGCCTACAGTATGCATTTATTGAGCAAATGGCAGACTTGCTAATATTCCATTATATAGTTTCAATACAACATAAACGATGAATGTTAATAGAATAGTCCACATAAAAAGCTCAAAGATTAATAGACCGATTGTGCCGCCCATTGACATAAAATGACTCATTTTGTAAATAAGATAAATGAAATATGTAAAAACAGTTAGAACAAAAATTCCTATTAACACATAAATAAATTGGATGGCAAATGCTGAACACATGGCACCAATAAACAAAATAATATAGCCGCCTCGTGCTTGACTAACAGTTGCTCCATCGTTGTCTTTTGAAAAAAAGAGCATTCCTAACTCATGGATTGTTTCTCCTACTAGTTTGAGTGCTGAAAATAGCATAAAAAAAACAATAGCAAACACAATGAGTAAAAATACACGTAATTCAACATCAGACAAAAATTCTCGCATACCTGAATATACACCGATTGCTCGAAAAATTTGTAAAGATTCTCCAACTGCATACATACCAAATGTCAAACTAAACAATAAAATTGTAATTAATGGTAAATAACCATAGATATACGGATTCTTCATAAAAAATTTTTTCCTCTATTTTTATTGATAACTTCCTATTTATAATATAACGAAAATTCTCCTACTACCGCAAGCTAAATCCCAATAGTACGTATGCATTCCCGATTAAAGTACGTTATAATTGATATACTTACCTGCATAAAGGAGGGTTTTTTTGTTACAAGTACTTTATATTTTCATTCCCATGCTTGCTGCAATATTCGTACCATTTTTATATAAAAGCATAAAGAATATTCATACTGGCTGGTTTGTTCTCGCTGTTCCAGCTACGCTCGTGGTGATTTATGCATCTTATATTGCACAAGTAGCTAAAGGTGGAGTGTTTACAGCTAAACTTCCTTGGATTCCATCGCTTGATATTTCCTTCGTCTCCTATTTGGATGGCCTTAGCTTATTATTCTCGCTACTAATTACTGGGATCGGATCATTAGTTGTCCTCTACTCCATTTTTTACTTAGATAAACATAAAGAAAAATTACATAATTTTTATGTTTACTTACTGTTATTTATGTCTGCAATGCTTGGAGTAGTACAGTCAGATCATTTAATTACACTTTATTTCTTTTGGGAATTAACGTCCATTTCCTCATTCCTACTCATTGGTTATTGGTATAACCGTGATGCGTCACGCCTTGGAGCACTGAAGTCAATGATGATAACAGTTGGCGGTGGCTTAATGATGTTAGGTGGATTCGTTCTTCTCTACTTAATGGGTGGAACTTATTCCATTCGAGAGCTAATGGTTATGGCTCCAAATCTAGTTGATCACCCTTTATTTACTTGGTCGCTTGTGTTACTCCTTCTAGGAGCATTTACAAAATCGGCTCAATTCCCATTTTACATTTGGCTACCAGATGCAATGGAAGCACCTACACCAGTAAGTGCATACCTTCACTCTGCCACAATGGTCAAAGCAGGTATTTATTTAGTAGCACGCTTTACCCCAATTTTTGCGGCTTCTGAGCTCTGGGTATGGCTTGTAACAGGTATAGGTATTTTAACTTTATTCTGGGGTTCATTCTTTGCAGTCAAACAAACGGACTTGAAAGGGATTCTTGCCTTCTCGACCGTCAGTCAACTTGGACTTATTATGTCACTACTTGGGGCAAGCGCAGTGGCGTTTCATGCCAACGAATCCGTAGATACAATTAAATTTGCGGCATTTGCTGCCATCTTCCATCTGATCAATCACGCTACATTTAAAGGTAGCCTATTCATGATTGCCGGGATTATCGATCATGAAACAGGGACACGTGATATTCGTAAATTGGGTGGGTTAATGAGTATTATGCCTATCAGTTTTACAGTTGCGGCAATAGGAAGCTTATCGATGGCTGGTCTTCCACCGTTTAATGGCTTCTTAAGTAAAGAAATGTTTTTAACAGCCATGCTCGCGCTTCAAAAGTTTGAGTTTTTTGGCTTCGATACATGGGGAGTGCTCTTCCCAATCGTGGCTTGGGTTGCTAGTATTTTCACATTTATTTATAGCTTTTATTTTGTTTTCCGAACATTTAATGGCAACTACAAACCAGAACAATTACCGCATAAACCACATGAAGCACCTATTGGGATGCTAGTTTCTCCAATGCTTTTAGCAGGATTAGTTGTGCTTATATTCTTTATCCCGAATTTTATTGGTGATACATTTGTCAAACCTGCTGTACTAGCGATTCAGCCATTTTTATACGAGGTACCACAAGATATTGACATTCATGTATCTGCCTGGCATGGAATCAATCCAGAGCTTCTAATGACGATAGGAATTATTATCATAGGAGTACTGCTATTTGTATCACTACCGAAATGGCAAGGGATGTATCAACGATTCCCAAAGGCTTTCACCTTGAATAATGCTTATGACAAAATTATGCAGGGGTTAGATGTTGGCTTGAATCGCCTTTCTCGACTCTACATGACGGGGTCAATGCGTCATTATCTACTTTATATGTTTAGTGGTATTGCTATTATCGTCATTGGTTCGCTTTTTGTGAAAAATGCCTTTAGTTTTTCATTCCAAGAGACAGCTCCAATTAGGCCCTATGAAATTATTTTAGTCGTGGTTTTATTAATTGGAACAGCTATCACTATACTAGCCAAATCGCGTTTAACAGCCATTATAGGTCTTGGCTCTGTTGGTTATACGGTAGCATTATTTTTTGTTATTTTTAATGCGCCAGATTTAGCCTTAACACAGCTTGTTATAGAGACTATATCTGTTGCTCTCTTTTTAATGGCATTCTACCATCTGCCAAAACTTGGTAAACGAGAAGAACGTATGAGATTTCAATTAAATCGAGCTGTTGTATCTATTACAATAGGTGCCATGGTAACACTTGTCGCATTATCTGCTCATTCACAAAAACTTATTCCTTCTATTTCTAAATACTATGAGGAAACCGTTTACTCCTTAGCGGGCGGAGGAAATATTGTTAATGTAATTTTAGTAGACTATCGTGGCTTTGATACATTGTTTGAAATTACAGTGCTCGGTATTGCTGGAATGGCCATTTTGGCTATGATTAAATTGCGCATGAATAGAAAGGAGAAAACACATGAAAACAAATGATGTGATAATACAATTTACGGCTAAAATTGTATTTTTCATTATTTTCTTCTTCTCCATTCATATTTTTTTAGCAGGTCATTACACGCCTGGTGGTGGCTTTGTTGGAGGACTTTTAACCTCCAGTGCCATCGTGCTATTAGTGTTAGCCTTTGATATTCGTACTGTACGACATATTTTACCTATTAATTACACGTATTTAACGGCTATTGGTTTATTATTAGCCCTTGCCACTGCGGCATTTCCTATGTTTGTTGGCGAACCTTTTTTTACGCATTTCTTTAATTATTTCGATTTACCGCTTCTAGGCAAACAGTCTTTACACACGGCTATGCTTTTTGATAGCGGTGTCTATCTGGTTGTTGTGGGTGTTACGATGACCATTATTCAAACGATTGGAGAGGATGAATAATGGAAATAATTATGGCCTTTGTCATTGGCTTCCTCTTTATGGCAGCTGTCTATTTAATTTTATCAAAAAGTTTATTACGAATTATTATTGGTACGGGACTTTTAAGTCACGGTGCTCACCTACTGATATTAACGATGGGTGGTCTTGGTGGTGAGGCTCCACCCGTGTTAAACGAAGGAGCTAAACCCTTTGCAGATCCATTACCCCAGGCACTTATTTTAACCGCTATTGTTATTAGCTTTGGCGTCACAGCGTTTTTCCTTGTGCTAGCATATCGTTCCTATCAGGAGCTACAAACTGATGATATTAGCTTAATGAGAGGAAGTGATGAGGATGAATAACTTCCTACTGCTGCCTATCATCATTCCGTTTTTCTTCGGTATGATTTTAATGTTTGGGCAAAAAAATTTAATGTATCAACGAACATTTTCATTACTTGGAATCGGGATATCCTTGATTACTGCCATTTCACTTCTATTGAAAGTGAAACATGATGGTATCCAAAAGGTTACCTTTGGAGATTGGCCTGTCCCTTATGGCATTACCATGGTTTCTGATATGGTATCCGCATTGCTCGTTACAACAACATTGTTAATTGCTTTTTTTGTTGTTTGGTATGGCTTTGGTTCTATTACGAAGGAACGGGAAAGATTCTTTTATTACCCTGGTATCATGTTTATTTTAACTGGGGTTAATGGGGCTTTTACTACAGGTGATATTTTTAACTTATTCGTTTTCTTCGAAGTATTATTAATGGCTTCATATTTACTGATCGTGCTAGGTGGCGAGAAAGGGCAACTGAAAGGATCGATCAAATATATTTTAATTAATGTTATTTCGTCGGCCTTATTTGTCATTACCGTAGCCTTTTTATACTCGGTTGTAGGAACATTGAACATGGCTGATATTGCCGTTAAAATAGCTGAAATCAATCAGCCAGGTATCATTACGGTTATAGCTGTACTCTTTTTAATGGTTTTCGGATTGAAAGCAGCCATTTTCCCATTGTATTTTTGGCTTCCTACTTCGTATGCAGCAGCGCCTATACCTGTATTAACACTATTCGGTGCATTGCTCACAAAGGTAGGTGTCTATGCAATTACACGTACCTATACACTATTCTTTGTACACGATTTATCATATACTCATGATTTATTGATGGTACTTGCCATTGCTACAATTGTAGCTGGATGCATTGGGGCACTCGCCTACTTTGATGTCAAACTTATTATTATCTACAATATTGTCATTGCTGTAGGAGTTATTTTATTTGGTGTCTCACAAATGAATGAAGCTTCTTTAAAGGGAGCGATGTTTTATTTAGTACACGATATGCTCATAAAGGCTGCACTCTTTATGTTAATCGGTATTATCATCTACATTACAGGTACATCTGATTTGCGTAAGATGGGTGGCCTGATGAAGAAATACCCGGTGCTTGGTTGGTGTTATTTAATTGCAGCATTTGGCTTAGCCGGAATTCCACCACTTAGCGGATTTGTGGGCAAACTTTTGATTGTTCAAGGTGGTTTTGAAGCGGGAAATATGTGGAGTAGTATTTTCATATTAGCGTCCTCACTGCTCGTACTATTATCAGTCATCCGTATCTTCATCTATGCCTTTTGGGGCGAGGAGAAAGAAACAAAGGGTACCGTTGACAAATCTATCTACAAGATGCTGTTTATGCCTTCAGCCCTATTAGTACTTATTTCTGTCGTATATGGTGTGGGTTCCGAATGGATGACGCCATTTATGGACGATGCAGCAAAACTTTTAAATGATCCATCTATCTATATAGATGCTGTGATGAAGGGGGATTAACGCTATGGCATTTCAAATGATTTTAAACTTTGTACTTGCCTTCGTATGGATGTTCCTATCCTCTAATTACACAGCAACCGGCTTTATAATTGGGTTCTTAATGGGTATCATTCTGCTCATAATAATGCGAAGATTTTTTAAGTCTCGTCTTTATGTCTACCGACTATGGGCCATTTTAAAATTGACTTCGCTGTTCTTTAAAGAGTTAGTATTAGCGAATGTGCAAGTCCTGAAGGTAGTATTAAAGCCTAAATTGGACATGCAGCCTGCCTTTTTTGCTTACCCTACTGTATTAACGGAAGACTGGGAAATCACTTTACTATCCAGCCTTATTACTTTAACGCCCGGGACTGTAGTCGTACATGTATCCGATGATGCTAAAACATTATATGTACATGCTATTGATATAAACGATGTGGATGAGGCTGTTGCTTCCATTCGAGATTCATTTGAGAAAGCGATTTTGGAGGTGAGTAAATCATGACAACATTTATTATTGCAGTCATTGTAGTGATTTGCTTATCGATGATTGCGGTCATTTATCGAATGATTAAAGGACCTTCTGCATCTGACCGTGTTGTCGCTTTGGATTCACTGGGTGTCTCTCTTATTTCCTTGATTGGATTATTTTCAATACTAGTGGAAACAAGCTTCTTCCTTGAGATTATTTTATTACTAGCTATTTTATCATTTATTGGGACAGTTGCTTTCTCTAAATTCATAGAGAAAGGAGATATCATTAAACGTGACAATTCTCGCTAATAGTTTAGTTATTTTTTTCATTTCTGTTGGAGTACTTTTTATTGTCGTCACAGCCATTGGGCTTATCCGCCTACCTGATTTATATACGCGAGCACATGCTGCCTCAAAAAGTGCTACACTTGGTGTTATGTGCGTACTAATTGGTGTATTCTTTCACTTTTGGCTAATTGAAGATCATTTTAATCCACGTATATTATTAGGTATACTATTCCTCTTCATCACTGGCCCTGTTGGAGGACATATTATGACTCGATCCTCTTATATTGCTGGTGTAAAGCCTTGGAAAGGTACAGTACGTGATGAATTAGGCCCTGAAATTGACAGAATGAAAAAAGAACAAGATGTTCGATAAAACATATAAAAAATCTGCTCAATCATTATGAACGAGCAGATTTTTTTATTGGTTAGTTAAATATAGCCTTTGGCAGTTAAAATACTAGTCAACTGTTCCACACATTCTTCTACAGTATGATGTTCTGAATCTAAAATAATTTCTGGGTTTTCGGGTTCCTCATAAGGAGCGCTAATACCAGTAAAATTTGCAATCTCTGCTTTTCTAGCTTTTTTATATAGTCCCTTTGGATCCCTTTTTTCACATGTTTCTACTGAACACTTTACAAAGACTTCTATAAATTCACCATCTTCAACAAGCTCACGAACTACTTGACGATCTTCTCGATAAGGTGAAATAAATGCCGTTAGCACAATTTGACCGCTTTCTATAAAAAGCTTCGAAACTTCCCCTATACGACGGATGTTTTCTTTACGCCCTGACTCATCAAAACCTAAATCCTTATTTAAGCCATGACGGACATTATCGCCATCCAACACAAAAGCTTGATTACCCCTTTCATATAATTGACGGGCAAATGCATTGGCTATAGATGATTTTCCTGAAGCAGACAAACCCGTAAACCATAAAATAAAGCTTTGATGTTTATTTTGAGAGCGACGCTCATCTTTTGTAACAGAGGCTTCATGCCAAACAATATTTGAACTCATTTGACTACCTCCTTCTGCATGCCTTTTATTAGTACGTCTACTACCTCTTTACGGCTAAATGTACTTGGTGGTACTTCTCCATTGCGAAGCATCTCTCGTACTTTTGTACCTGATAAAATAATATGGGCAGAGCTATCATGGGGACAAGTTTTTGTAGTAGCCATCCCTTCACACTGCTGACAATAAAAACTATGCTCAAACTTCAATGGAATAATCCCTAATTCATCTTCCGTAAACTGTTCAAAGATTTTTTGGGCATCGTACGTGCCATAGTAATCCCCAACACCTGCATGATCTCTACCCACGATAAAATGTGTACAGCCATAATTTTTCCTTACAAGCGCATGGAAAATGGCCTCCCTTGGTCCTGCGTAACGCATAGCAGCTGGAAATACACCTAATTGCACACGATTTTCAGGATAGTAATTTTTCAATAAAATCTCATAGCTCTCCATACGGATAGCCGCAGATACATCATCCGATTTTGTTTCACCAACAAGAGGGTTTAAAAATAAACCATCTATCGTTTCAAGTGCTGCCTTTTGGATATATTCATGGGCCCGATGCACTGGGTTACGCGTTTGAAAGCCCACAATGGTTTGCCAACCCTTTGAAGCAAATAGTTGTCGGGTTTCCACTGGATCAAATGAATACGTAGGAAACTTTTGTGCTAGACGTTTAATTAACGTAATTTTTCCACCAACATATATGGCAGGACGTTCATGTAGCTTGTGAACTCCAGGATGTGCTAAATCCTCAGTGCCATAAACAAGTAAAGCCTCTTTTCGCTTATTCGGCTCAAAAATATCAGCCACCTGAATAACACCAAAAGTTTCACCTTGATAGACTAGTTTTACCTCTTCACCAGGTTGTAAGGTTGCTGCTTTCTCTTCCGTCACTGGGAGGGTAATTGGAATACTCCATACTATACCTGATACTAATCGACTTTTTTCCACCACAGATTCATAATCTGCTTGTGTTAAAAACCCTTGGATGGGACTGTAGCCTCCTATGGCAATTAACTCTAAATCACTCAAAGAAATGGCATCCAGCTCAATCTCCTTATGAATAGATGTTATTTCCTTATCGGGATGAAAAGCTTGCACAAGAAACCCTCCATGTGGTTGTAAACTCATATTATCTCCTCCTAATTCTAGTTAAATACTAAGTTTAATAGTAAGATCAACATCAATGATGTAGTAACACTAGTAAAATTAAATTCCCTCACCTGCATCATATATGGATTGCTCTTCTTCTCGAATGGTACGCATTAAACTAATAACTCCAAGCGTTCCAACGATAATGCTGCCATTTATAATAACCGCATATAGATCTTTTTCTAAAAACAACTGTACTAAAAAATAAGAAATGGCTAATGAAAAGATGGGGGATACAACCCATATACGAATAATCTTTTTCACAATATGCTTATGAAAAATTTGTTTTCCGTTTTTCGCCATTCCCATGCCGATAATAGAGGAAGATGTTACTTGCGTTAGTGGTACTGGAAGTCCAAAAATAGAGCTTATGCCTACGAGTAGCGCCCCAGTACTTGAAATTAAAATACCCTCTGCCTTTTGAAAACGCATAATTTTTTTACCGTTTGTTTCAAGAACTCGTTTACCAAGTAGGATAGCTCCTGCAGCTACAAATGCACCCCCAAGCATAATGCCGATAGTAACATCCAGCATGCCAGCACCTACCAGCGGCCCAACTGCATTCGCCACGTTATTCATACCTGCCGAAAAGGCTTCAAAAAATCCTGCTAATACAAGTAGAATCGTTAAAATCGGATGATCTTTTAATAGCCCCCTAAGTTGTAATTTATATAACAACTTCCCCAATATAAGGGCCATTACAAAAGCTATAAGTGGGACAATAACCCAAAAGGACATAATGACCAGCAAAGATTGGACGAATAACACTTTATAAGCTATTCCCACACCAACAACTGCGCCGACGGTAACCTCACTGGTAGATAATGGGATGCCTAAAAGGTTGGCAAAAAATAAACTGCTTGTTGCAGAAATTAAAATAATGATAACAATTTTAACCGTAATGTACTCCTGAGGCATAATACCTGAGCTAATCGTTTTGACTACTTCTCCTCCGCCCAACACCGCTCCGCTATAAACGCCTATGGCGCATAATAATAATGCTTGCCAAGCCTTTTTAATAGCACCTGCCCCATAAGCAACTCCCATTGAAGCTGCTGCCCCACTTGCACCTATATTCATGGCAAAAAATAAACTAATAGCTATGGCAAAATATTCAAGCATGGCATAACTCCTTTATTCATGTAACCCACATTCTGTCTTCCCAGAGCCTTGCCATCTACCTGAACGTAAATCATCCATCGTAAATGCCGGCTTTGTACAATGCTCACAACCGATACTTGGATAGCCTTGATCATGCAACGGATTGTATGGCAGATTGTTTTTCGAGACATAGCGCCAAACATCCTTCCAAGTCCAATGGATAAGTGGGCAAACTTTAATCGACTTAAATTTATCATCACGATTAAGAAAATTTGTTTGTTGACGTGTTGGCGATTGTTCACGTCGTAAACCAGATATCCAAGCCTTTGTGCCTGAAAGGGCTTCATGTAGCGGCTTAATCTTGCGTATAGCACAGCATTGATTTGGATCTGACTTCCAAAGTTCTTCACCATATTGAGCTGCTTGTTGTTCAAGTGTGAGTGCAGACTTTTTCATCACAATGTTTAATTGTGGATATTTTTCTTTTACTCGCCGGATCGTTTCATAGGTCTCTTTAAAATGGACATCTGTATCTAAAAAGACAATGGTTGCATTTGGCTTTACCTTCGAAATGAGATCAATTAAGACTATGCCCTCAATCCCAAAGCTACAGGCATAAACTATTTCATTCCCATACTCTTGATAGCTCCATCGTAAAACCTCTAATGCTCCCCTATACATTTCATCAACTTGAAAATTAATGTTTGGTTCTTGCCAATTTGCATGTGTTAACATAGAATCCCCCTCATAGCAAAAAAAGGCGTTCTAACTAAAGACACCCAAAAAACATGCCTTTGTTAAAACGCCTCTAGTTTGACTAGCCAGCTCATTATTCAACGATTTTTCACTAGTAATTGCTACCTCGTTCTTTAATCGTTTTTCTTATTACCAAATATATACTAAAGTACACCAAGCAGTCAACTAGGTTTTTTCAAATATCTTATGCAATAAACCCATTTTTGACACTCTTAGTTGCATAAGATAAATGACAGCTAGGTAATCACCATGATTTTCAACATTTTATAATTCCTTGTTGACTAATAGGAAATATGTGTTTAATGTATTATCTAAAGCTTTGACACAACTACTAAAATGCTGATCAGAGGATCTGAAGGCCATCTACCTATGACGAATTATCGTTATGGGGGATGGCTTTTTGCATTCTTCAGCCAGAAAGGGAGCGACATAGAATGAAGAAAAGAAAGAATGTCTTTCAATCTTTGGCACTGCTTGCTGTATTAACTTTATCTGTAACAGGATGTAGTAGTGCTAACTCAAATGAAGATACAAGTGGCCAGGAAGGTAATAAGTCCGTTGAGCTATTAAATGTATCCTATGACCCAACACGCGAGCTTTACGATGAGTTCAATCAAGATTTTATAAAAAAGTGGAAGGATGAAACAGGGCAAGATGTCACGATTAAACAATCTCATGGAGGCTCAGGAAAACAAGGTAGAGCAGTGATTGATGGTCTTGAAGCAGACGTTGTCACCCTTGCTCTCGCCTATGATATTGATGAAATTGCCCAAACTCGTGAGCTGCTGAATAAAGATTGGCAAACCGAATTTGACCATAACTCTACTCCCTATACATCCACTATTGTCTTTTTAGTACGCAAGGGCAACCCGAAAGATATACAAGATTGGGATGATCTCATCAAAAAAGATGTATCCGTCATTACCCCTAACCCAAAAACATCTGGTGGTGCAAGGTGGAACTACCTAGCTGCTTGGGGCTATGCTGGAAAGTTATATAACAATGATGAAACAAAAATCAAAGAATTTATGAAATCACTATACAGCAATGTTGAAGTACTGGATTCTGGTGCCCGAGGTGCTACCACAACTTTTGTGGAACGCAAAATTGGGGATGTCTTAATTGCATGGGAAAATGAAGCTTACTTATCACTTCATGAATTGGGGAAGGACGAATTCGAAATAATTACTCCATCATTAAGTATTTTAGCGGAGCCACCAGTGGCGATTGTTGACAAAATCGTCGATAAAAAAGGAACACGGGAAGTAGCGGAGGCTTACTTACAGCATTTATATAGCGATACGGGTCAAGAAATTGCTGCCAAAAATTATTACCGCCCTCGCAACGAGGCTGTTCTAGCTAAATATAAAGACCAATTCCCACAGCTTGAACTTGTTTCAATCGATGATTTTGGTGGCTGGACCAAAGCACAAGCAACTCACTTTAAAGACGGCGGTACCTTTGATGAAATTTACTTGCCACAATAAGGAGTGTTCTGATGAGTAGTTTAACCCTGACGAAGAAATCACGTCGCATTATTCCAGGATTTCACCTATCTCTTGGATATACGATGTTATATGTTAGTTTACTAGTGTTATTACCACTTTCTATGATCTTTTTCCATACAATGTCCTTAAGCTGGACAGTGTTTCTTGATATTATCACTGATCCTCGTGCTGTTGCTTCCTATAAAGTTAGCTTTAGCACAGCCCTCATTGCAGGTCTATTAAATGTACTTTTCGGCACAATTATCGCATGGGTTCTGGTTCGCTACCAGTTCCCTTTTAAAAGAATGATGGATGGATTAGTAGATTTGCCTTTTGCTTTACCTACTGCTGTAGCAGGGATTGCTTTAACATCTCTCTACGCCCCCAATGGTTGGATTGGCCAGTTTTTTGATTTTAAAATTGCCTTTACGCCCCTTGGTATTATTATTGCCTTAACTTTTATTGGGCTTCCTTTCGTTGTACGAACAGTACAGCCAGTATTGCAAAATATTAGTGCTGAAGTTGAGGAGGCTTCTGCCAGCCTTGGAGCAAATCGTTTACAAACCTTTCGTAAAGTCATTTTGCCAGAGTTATTACCAGCCATATTAACGGGCTTTTCATTAGCCTTTGCTCGTGCTCTTGGTGAGTATGGCTCAGTTGTTTTCATTGCGGGAAATATGCCTATGAAAACCGAAATTACCCCTTTAATTATTATGACTAAACTTGAGCAATACGATTATGCTGGTGCCACTGCAATTGCGGTAGTCATGCTTGTTACTTCATTTATTTTATTATTAACCATTAACGTCATACAATGGCTAGCCAATCGTCGGTTTGTACATTAGGAGGAGCTTTATGGAACAATCAGCATTTATTCAACAGGCTAGTCCAGAAAAAAATAAGGTACCTAAGTCTGTCGCCCTACAGGAGCCTCGTGTTATTCGCTATACACTTACATGTATTGCACTAGTCTTTTTAGCTTTTTTTATCGTCCTGCCATTAGCTTCAATTTTTATTACAGCCTTTCAAAAAGGTGTGGATGTTTACTTGGCAGCTATCACACATCCAGATGCATTAGCTGCTATTAAGCTCACTTTAACAGTTGTAGCGATTGCTGTACCCCTAAATGCAATCTTTGGCGTAATGGCTGCATGGACCCTTACAAAATTTAATTTTAAGGGGAAAAATCTTTTACTAACCATTGTTGATTTACCTTTTGCGGTCTCCCCTGTTATCGCAGGTTTGGTATTTATTTTACTATTTGGATCGCAGGGATTATTTGGTGATTGGTTATTCGCCAAAGATATTAAAATTGTTTTTGCCCTACCAGGCATTGTCCTTGCGACGATATTTGTCACACTGCCCTTTGTTGCCCGTGAGCTAATACCTCTAATGCAAGCACAGGGAACGTCTGAGGAGGAGGCGTCGATTTCTCTTGGTGCGAGTGGCTTTAAGACCTTTTGGTACGTCACCTTACCCAATATTAAATGGGGTTTATTTTATGGTCTCATATTGTGTAATGCACGAGCTATAGGAGAATTTGGTGCAGTTTCAGTTGTATCTGGCCATATACGAGGCATGACGAATACAATGCCCCTTCATATTGAAATTCTCTATAATGAATATCAATTTTCAGCCGCCTTTGCTGTTGCATCCTTAATGAGTGTCATAGCTATCTTTACATTAATTTTAAAAGACATCATTGCATGGAAGTCCAAATCTAGTTAAAAGGAGATAATTAACATGAGTATTCAAATTCAAAATGTCTCGAAAATATACGGATCTTTTCAAGCATTAGAGGATATTTCTATTCATATTCAGTCAGGGGAGCTTGTTGCATTGCTCGGCCCCTCTGGATCAGGAAAAACCTCTCTATTACGTGTTATTGCAGGGCTGGAAACCACCGATACGGGTGATATTTTTTTTGATGGACATTCCATGACGGATCGACATCCAAAGGAACGTAATGTAGGCTTTGTGTTTCAGCATTATGCTCTATTTCGTCATATGACCGTCTTTGAAAATGTCGCTTATGGCCTAAAGGTTCGCCCTCGAAAAACTAGACCTACTAAGCAAGAAATACGAGACAAAGTGATGGAATTGCTACAATTAGTTAAACTTGAAAATTTCTCTGACCGCTATCCCACACAGCTTTCAGGTGGTCAGAGACAGCGTGTGGCACTAGCGAGAGCACTTGCAGTAGAGCCAAAAGTTCTTCTACTCGATGAGCCATTTGGAGCACTCGATGCAAAGGTTCGCAAGGAGTTGCGTCGCTGGCTACGAAAGTTACACGATGAATTTCATATTACAAGTATTTTTGTTACGCATGATCAAGAGGAAGCATTGGATGTAGCAGATCGCATAGTTGTCATGAACAATGGCAAAATTGAGCAAATCGGAAGTCCAGATGAAGTATATACGCATCCTAAAAGTCCATTTGTCTATGATTTTTTAGGGAACGTCAATCTTTTTAAAGGACGCTTACATAACGGTAAGCTGATGCACGGAGAAGTCGCACTGGATGTGCCTGATGTACAATCACATAGCAAGGATAATGTGATTGGCTATGTTCGCCCCCATGATATACAAATAGAAAAGGTAAATATTCCAGGTACGGTACCCGTCAAAATCAATCATATCCATCTGTTGGGACCTATTGTCCAAATTGAGCTACGCCGTGAGGATTTAGATGAATTTTTAGAGGCAGAATTATCAAAAGAACAGTTCCTTCACCTTCAGCTTGAAGTGGGTGATCATATATTTGTTAGGCCGAAGCAATTAAAGGTCTTTATCCCCGAAGATTACTCCATTTAAAAAACCATGTAGCAAATTTCTTTGCTACATGGCATTTATATTAGACGTGAAATTCTCTACCATCATAAACAGCCGTCACATACCCAGCACGAATGACAAAATCACCAAAATGCTCACCGACTAAACGTTCCTTCGCATAATGTACAAGAATTGGTCGGAGCTCCGCTAGTATCTCTTCCTCCCCTATATTTTCACGATAGATTTTATTCAATCGATTACCAGTAAAACTTGCCCCAAGATACAAATTATATTTTCCAGGACCTTTACCGATAAAGCCTATTTCAGCCATCGCTGCGCGGGAGCAACCATTTGGACAGCCTGACATCCGGATAACAATTTCTGTATCATTTAACCCTGTTTCATCAATGATTGTTTCTATTTTAGTAATAAGAGATGGCAAATAACGCTCCGCCTCTGCCATGGCTAAACCACAGGTTGGTAAGGAGACACAGGCAATAGAATTACGACGCAGTGCGGAATAATGTGCACCATCTGTCAGCTTATATTGCTCGATAATAGCAGCAATCTTTTTCTTTTTCTGTGGTGTTACATTACTAATCATTAAATTCTGGTTAGGTGTTAAACGAAAATCACCTGTATGCACCTTAGCTATTTCACGTAACCCTGTTAACAGCTTATAATCTTGGAAATCTTTAATGCGACCATTTTGAATAAATAGCGTATAATGCCATTTACCCTCAGCCCCTTTAATCCAACCGAACTCATCTCCTGTACGCTCAAACGTATAAGGACGTGCCTCTTGAATGCTCCAACCCAAACGTCTAGTTAGTTCTTCGTTAAACCATTCTAGTCCTCTCGCATCAATCGTATATTTGAAACGTGCATTTTTACGGACAGAGCGATTCCCATAATCCCGCTGAATTGTTATAATCTTTTCTGCTGTTTCCAATAGTTTATCAGGTGTAATAAAGCCAATTTCTCGCGCAAGCTGTGGATAGGTAGCATGATCTCCATGCGTCATCCCCATTCCTCCACCAACAGCTACATTAAAGCCAATAAGCTTTTCATCTTCTACGATCGCGATAAGCCCGATATCTTGTGAAAACACATCGACATCATTACTTGGCGGAATCGCAATGGCAATTTTAAATTTACGTGGCAAATATTGTGCTCCATAAATCGGTTCAATTTCATCATCCTGACTGTCTATGACCTTTTCTCCGTCTAACCATAATTCATGGTATGCACGTGTACGAGGTAGTAAATGCTCACTTAGTTTAGCAGACCAGTTATAAACTTCTTCATGTAATGCTGACTGATTTGGATTTACATTACACATGACATTACGGTTTACATCCCCGCAGGCAGCAAGAGAATCCAATAACACTTCATTAATTTCTTGCATATATTTTTTGACATTCCATTTTAAAATGCCGTGTACCTGAAACGCTTGACGTGTCGTTAGTTTTAAGGAGCCATTGCCATACTTTCTAGCCATTTCATCCATGACCAGCCATTGAGCTGGAGTAGCCGCTCCTCCAGGTGTTCGTACACGTACCATGAATTGATAGGCAGGCTCTAGTTTTTGTCGTTGTCGTTCATTGCGAAGGTCTCGGTCATCCTGTAGGTAACTACCATGGAATTTCATTAAACGATTGTCATCCTCAGGAATACCAGAACTTAATGGATCATTCATAGTCCGTTCAAGTGTCCCACGAAGATAGTTACTTTCAGTCTTAATGCGCTCTACATCACTTGGTTTCCCTGATTGTGGAGGCAAAACAATTTTCTCTGTCATTCTTTATCGCTCCTTTAACCTCTCCAGAGGCTCCGCTTGCTAGCAAATAGTCATCTTCCTACAAGGAAGTTTTTTTCCTGAATACAGTTAATAAACATCCCGCTGGTATCGTTTTTGTTGCTTTAGTTCTTGTACAAAGGTTTTTGCTTGCTCAGACGATTTTTGCCCCTGCTGTTCTATAATACGGTGAATAGTTGCATCCACATCAGCTGCCATTGATTTCTCATCGCCACATACATAAATGACAGCACCTTGTTCAAGCCATTCATAAAAATTTGCCGCATTCTCTTCTATTTTGTGTTGAACATAGATTTTTTTATCGGTATCACGTGAGAAGGCTATATGCATTTGGCTTAAAGTACCAGAAGCTAGCCAGCGTTGCCAATCTGTTTGATAGAGGAAGTCTGTAACAAAATGCTGATCCCCAAAAATGAGCCAAGCTTTACCCACAACCCCTAACTCTTCTCGTTCCTCTAGAAAAGCTCGATATGGGGCTATACCTGTGCCAGCACCAATCATAATTATTGGTGTTTCCTTCTGCTCTGGTAATCTGAAATTTGGATTTTTATGAACATAGATTGGTAATGTATCGCCAATTTGAAGGTCCGCCACACTACCTGAACAAACTCCCAGACGTTGTCGACCGTTCGTCTCATAGCTTACCTTGCTAATCGTTAAATGTACCTCATCATTATTCGCCAATTGGCTACTTGCAATAGAATACAGTCGTGATGGAATTTTTCGCAAAATGTCCACGAATTGCTGCGCACTCCATGTGAAAGGAGCAAAATCTTCTACAACATCAAGTAAATCCCTTCCTTTGGCATAATCCTTCCACGCATTAGGTTCTTCCAATAACCTTGAAAACTCATTATGTTCTGTGTAAGCCTTAATTTTTTCAAGAACAGGCTTAGATAACACTGTAATTTCCAATCTTTTTTGTAAAGCATTTTTTAAGGACAAGATTTCATCAAAAACAGTCACCTCAGTAGCTGGATCAAATTGCAGAGCTACCAGTAATGCATCGACTAATGATTCACTATTCTCTGGTTGAATACCAATGCTGTCCCCCGGCTCAAATTGAAAATTAGCACCTTCAATGGATAATTCTAAATGTCGTGTTTCTTTGTTGGATCCACGACCATTTAGATTAATATTTTCTAACACTTCAGCGTAAAATGGATTTTTTCTTGAATATGTAGTAGCTCCTAGGATTTCATCGCTCTCTGTTGAAGTTACCGATATTGCAGTAGCTTGTTTGAGAAATTCTTGTTGAACCGCTGAGAACCATTGTGCAGCCGCGTCATCATAATCCACATCACAATCTGTACGAGGAACCATTCTTGTTGCACCTAGTTTAGCAAATTGCTCATCAAAGTCTTTACCTGTTTTGCAGAAAAATTCATAGGAACTATCCCCTAATGCCAGTACCGAATATTGAAGATGCTCTAATTTTGGTGCTCGTTTACTATGCAAAAATTCATAGAATTGAATCGCCTGATCTGGCGGATCACCCTCACCATGTGTACTCACAATAAGTAATAGATTTGTGATTTTCTTTAAGTTACTTGCTTTAAATTTCCCTAATGATGAGACAGTAACGTCTACGTTTTGAGCCTCTAATAGAGATGCATATTTTTCAGCTAGCCCTTGACTATTACCAGTTTGCGACCCATATAAAATCGTCATCGTTTTCGTAATCGATTGAGTTGTAGCTGGAGCAGTTACAACTATGGGCTCCTGAGTAGCTTGTGCTGCACTTAAATAACCGTTTAACCAAATTTTTTGCTCCAGTGTTAATTGAGGTAAAAGTTCGTTTAATAATTTTACCTGCTCTTCATTAAATGGACTGTTTATAACTTGCAGTTTCAATCTTTGCCACCTCGCGAATCGTCATCATTTCATCCTCTAAAAAAATTATCGGAGTCTTATTTTTTCTTTTTTTTCGATTTGAACCACATAAGAGTTTTGAACAATCAATGTAATCGAACCATGGTTCACAGTATTTAGCATTTGGCGGACATTATCTAATGCTAGATTTACATTTTCAAGCCTTTTATCTACCATTACGAAACACCTTCCTCTTTGAAATGTAGTAATTCATTAATACGTTCCACTAACACTTTTTTTACATTGACGTCATAACCCAAGCTTTCACATAACACCATGTTGTTGTTTGATAACCCTTGTAATCGTTTTGCAATGCTTTGCCGTAAAATACCTGTAAATAAGAGATACGGCACAATAAAAACTTGATGCTGCCTCTCTTTTTCTTGCTGGAGCCAGTCATCAAAACTCGGACCCATTCCATATAAGAAGCAAGTATCTACTGTTTGATAGTTGTATTTCATTCGCAACCTTGCTGCAATTTCAGCTAAATCTCTCTTTACGGCCGGATCACTACTGCCACGTCCTATTAGTAAAACACTGGCTTCATGCTTAGGCTGCTGCTTTTCAAGAATTCTAGCCTGTAACGAGTCGATGATTCGTTCATGAATGCCTAATGGCTCACCATAGGAAAATAGGATATATGGAAAGAGCTTTTGAGCTTTTGCAATTTCTATTGGAATATCCTCCTTTGCATGCTGTGCAGCTAGCAGTAGAATGGGTACAATAGCAATCCTAGTTGCCCCTTGTCTAACACAGTTTGCAATCCCCTCTCCAATGGTGGGTGTTGCAAGCTCCAAAAAGCATATTTCCTGAATAGAAACCTTAACCTCTTGTTGAACCCCTTGTAAAAAAGCTACAGCTTGATCTACGCCTGCCTTAACACGACTACCATGGGCAATATATAAAATAGCCTGCATAAAGTCACATCCTTATCCCGTAACTTGAATTGGTTGTGGACCGTTATGCTCGAACCATTGAATAGTTTCTCTTAATCTCACAACCTCCCCAACTAAAATGATACTCGGGTTCTGAATATTTTCTGTTTGAACGATTTCTTCAATTGTCGCTAAAGTACCCGTAACCGTTTTTTGCTTAGCAGTAAAAGTTCCCCAATGAATAACAGCTACAGGCGTTTCTTCTCCACGCCCATATTGGAGAAGTTGCTGTCGGATGTACGGCAGATTACCTACCCCCATATAAATAGCAATCGTATCGATCCCTTTCGCAAGACTTTCCCAACGTATTGCATCATCTTTTCCTTCCTGCATATGTCCAGTAACCATGGCAAAACTTGAGCCTAGGTCCCGATGTGTCACAGGAATTCCTGCATAAGCAGGGGCTGCTATACCTGAAGTAATCCCTGGTACAATTTCAAATGGGATATGATGCTTGACTAGCACTTCAGCCTCCTCTGCCCCTCTTCCGAAGACAAATGGGTCACCTCCCTTTAATCTGGTAACGATTAATCCTTGCTGTGCATAACTGACAAGTGTTTGGTTAATATGTTCCTGAATCATGGCATGTTGTTGTGGCAGTTTTCCGCAAAATATCAATTGAGCATCTTGTTTAGCATAGTTTAATAGCTCTTTATTAATGAGTCTGTCGTATAAAATGACATCTGCACATTCAATACAACGTAATCCCTTGACCGTAATGAGATCAACATCTCCAGGACCAGCACCAACGATATATACTTTCCCCATTCCATTTCACTCCTTCTATTCGTTGTGCCCGCGTCATAGGGTCCAGTTTTTTAGTTAACGAGTAGTTATCACCACACTCTTTGACATCTGCAAGAGGCGATGTCCCCATTGGGTGGACATTTGAACAAAGCTTTTGATTCTTCCTATAGAGGAAAAATTTTCTATAAACAAGATAAAGAAAAAAGGCCAATATTATCCCTAGGCACAAAAATGCCTATGGACAATAAAAGCCTCTAGTTTGCTAGTCAGCTACTTATTTAATTCTTAGTAATATAATAAGAATAATAAATAATTTAGTATATTCTGTCAACACAAAATTTGATACTTCCTCCACACAACAAAAAAACCAGTTGCCGATTTTTGAATAGGCAACTGGTTTTTTCATTTTATGTTCTTACCAAGGTCTACGATACCGTGGTCCTGGTCGGTAAAATGGACCAGGTGGATACGGCCGATAGTTTGGATAATATGGATTGTAAGGATATTGATTAAATTGAGAGCCAAGGAAACTTCCTAAAAAGCCACCAAAAAACGGTGCACCGAATGGCCAAATAAAACCTCCAAATCCTCCTCCTGGGTAACCTCCGAAATTACGCATATGCTACCTCCCTTTTTACTCTATCGTATGAAGGAAGATACATCTATCATATGTACAATGCCTATTCTATCGGGATAAGTACTTAAAATGCAAAGAAACAGCGGGAAGACAACCCCGCTGTTTCAAATGCTCTCTTATTTTTCTTCTCCTAAACGTTGCACAAAATTAGCGAGTGTACGTACCATTACACCTGTCCCACCTTTAGGACCTAGATCGTGTGCAGCTACTGCATCTGATGTTCCAGCAATATCAAGGTGAATCCAAGGTGTTTCACCAACAAACTCGCCGACAAAGCCCCCACCAAAAATCATATGACCATCACGGCCAGGTGAATTGTTTAAATCTGCCACATCAGATTTACGAATTCTCTTTTTATCACTCTCTGTTAAAGGCATGCGCCAAACAAATTCATCCGTTTCCCCTGCTGCTTCCATAAATGCTGCAAAAAATTCATCATCATTAGAAAGAGCACCTGTTTTATCCATACCTAGCGCAGTAATAACGCCTCCTGTTAAAGTAGCTACATCAATAAGTGATGCAGCCCCCTGCTGCTTTGCATATGTAGTTGCATCTGCCAGAACTAAACGTCCTTCTGCATCTGTATTTAATACTTCAACTGTTTTTCCACTATACGTTGTAATTACGTCATCTGGTTTAAATGCTGTGTCAGATACCATATTATCAGTAGATCCGATAACGGCTACTACATTTTTATTTGGACGTAATTCACCGATAATTTTCATAGCACCGAGCACTGCTGCTGCACCGCCCATATCGCCTTTCATCCCAACCATTGAGTCCTTTGGTTTTAAGGAATAGCCACCTGTATCATATGTTACACCTTTACCAACGAGACCAATTGGATTTTCAAAATCATCAGTCGCTTTATATTTTAATGTGATTAATCGAGGTTCCTCATAAGAGCCTTGGTTGACACTTAAAATACCGCCCATTCCAAGTTCTTCTAATTGCGCTTTACCTAAAATCTCTACTTCAAAGTTATATTCACTTGCCAGAGATTCCGCATAGTTTGCTAAATCAGTTGCTGTTAGTAAATTCGGTGGTAAATTAATGAGACTACGTGCCTCATTTACTGCATCCGCATAAATGACGCCGACCTCGAAGCCTGCTACAACTTCATCTAAATCCCCTGCTGTTGTCACAAGATGAACAGCTTCAATACGTTTATCCACTTCGTTTGAAGTTGTTTTGTAATGAGGAATAGAATAATAGCCTAGACCAATTCCCTCACCTGCTAAGAAAGCTACATCTGTCACTGAGATTGTTTCCGTTATAAATGACTCAAGCCAGATCGAATACTCTTTCACTTTTAAAGCCCTTAACTCTTTCCCAACTAAACCAAAGGCTGCTCGAACATCCCCTTCTGTTAAGTTTTTACGCTCATCCAGCCCTACAAATAAAATACGTTTTAGATTGGCATGCTCCTTCACAAATGGTAACTTCGTTAACTTCTTAAGATCAGTTGACACATCTCCCGCGCTAACCCACATATCAAGAGATTCACCATAAAAAGATGAAAAGCTTGTCCAATTCTGCATTTGTTCACGGTGTTTTGTGACACCCACCACTAATAATTCAGTCGAAATCGTTTCAAATGTCTTTGCTTCTTTTAAAATATTCATGTAAATTCCTCCATTCCATCTCCTATTATAACGAAGTTTCTGAAAAGCGCGTAATATTTGCCTATATCTTCTTTTAGAAAATAATGAATGTTATAATAAAAGCAATTATTTGCGAAGGTTGTGATGAATATGAGTTTACTCCAAAACACCCCATTACTGATTGCCCTCTTTTCAGTTATCTTTGCTCAGTTTGTCAAGATTCCCATTCATTTTCTAATGACCAGACAGGTGAAATGGAGCCTCTTTACTTCTACAGGTGGAATGCCTAGCTCTCACTCCGCTTCTGTTACTGGACTGGCAACATCTATTGCCTATGAGACAGGTTTAGCATCCCCAATTTTTGCGGTAGCCGCTATGTTTTCCATCATTGTTATGTACGATGCCAGCGGTGTACGTTACCAAGCTGGGCAACATGCTGCGATTTTAAATCAATTGCGTAAGGATTTCCAAACACTACTTCATGATTTAAAAAAATGGCCTCAGATGGATGGGCAAGAGAAAATGGAGGAATTAAAAACGTTATTAGGACACAAACGAAGCGAAGTATTTTTTGGGGCTCTCACAGGTATTTTTATCGCCATCATAACCTACGAATTTTTCATATGATAGCTAAGCACATCCTTTTAATAATGAAGGATGTGTTTTTTATCGAATAAAAAAAGTACTCTTCTTTCATTCAATAGAAAGAAGAATACTGAGCAAATTAGAACATACGATATCCACTTTTTCGTAAATAAATCATCACAATACCTGCAACGATTGAGCCTGCCAAGCCACCTGATAAAATAGCAATATCTACAAACTGAAGAGCTTGTAATTTATCGATTAACGCTGGAAATGCAGAACCTGGCTTGAAAATATAATCTAAGAAGCTTACTTCATCCACGATAAAGATCACAACAATTGGATATACAATCGCCATTAACCACGTCATACGTAACAGCATGTTTAATAAGAATCCGATACCAAAGAACATGACGAAAAATAACAAAATAGAAATGATTAACTGTACTAATGAAACTGGACCATCCATGTATGTATAACCTCCGTTTTCCTCTCATTAGTTTACATGATTACGACAACGCTTTCAATGAACATATCCTTGTTTTCGCTTGTTCGACATATTTAGGAAATCATTTTCATCGATTGTGATTAATCAGGGATATTTTATCCTAGCAAATACCACAAAAACTATTGAAGACAATTTCTTATCTACAATAGTTTCTTCTCTTACATTATGAAGTTGATTGAGTTAATACAAACTTTTGAGATTTCCACAGCTGTGCCCATTTCTTAAAGGCTGAAATAACGATGAGTAGCCCAAGCATCAGCATAATAACGGATAAGATGCCGTTTAACATATTGAAGCCGGCTGCTGCTGGATTCCAATAAACATTTTTAATCATCCAATAGCCTGCAACATTCACAGTGATATATAAATAAGTTAATGGGATAAAACAAGTTAGTGCATAGATTCGTTTATCTGCCACCTTCAGTACCATCGTCACTCCACATACTAAACCAATTGCTGCCATGAGCTGATTAGAAACACCGAATAATACCCAAATGGAGCTAATATCCCCTGAATACAATAAGTAACCCCACATAAAGCAAGCCAGTGCACTAGCAAAAATTGTGCCCGGTATCCAATTAGTTCGCTTCAATGGCTTATAAACATTGCCCCCAAAGTCTTGAATTAAATAGCGTGCCACTCGTGTTCCTGCATCTATCGCTGTTAGAATAAACACAGCCTCAAACATAATGACAAATTGATAGAAATAGGAGGATAACTCCGCAAACCAAGGAATACCTGTAAAAATATCCGTCATTCCGACAGCTAATGTCACGGCTCCTCCTGTTCGTCCCTCTAAGTCCATTCCAATACTTTGAGATAATGCTTGTAAATGAACAGGCTCCATTCCTAATGTAGCAAAAACTGCTGGCGCTGAGTTAATAGCAAAATAGTCTGCCGGATGAAGAGCGGTAGCTGCAATCAATGCCATCACACCTACTAACGACTCAACTAACATTGCTCCAAAGCCAACAATTCGAATATCTTCCCAACGGTCAATCATTTTAGGTGTCGTTCCTGAGCCTACAAAGGCATGGAAGCCAGAAATAGCTCCACAGGCAATCGTAATGGATACAAATGGCCACACAGGACCAGCAATTACCGGACCTCCCCCATGAATAAACTCTGTAAATGGTGGGAACTGAATAGCTGGGTTAACGAAAAATACGCCAATAATTAAAGCGATGAACACCCCTATTTTCATAAAACTACTTAAATAATCACGTGGAGCCAATAATAGCCACACAGGCAATGCCGCAGCAAAAAATGCATAGATAGGTAAAATAATTGCTAATGTATCACGATCAAATGTTAAAAAATCACCAAATGCAGTTCCTTGAATAAGCGGTCCAATAAATACACCTATCATTAATAAAATAAACCCAACTGCTGACGTGGCAAGTAAATTGCCTGTTTTACGATAAGCAATACCTACAAGCATAGCAATTGGAATGGTGATCCCTACGGCAAACGTCCCCCATGGATTTCGTTCTAAAGCTCCTAAAACCACCATAGATAGACCTGCCATTGTAATTGTAATAATAAACAGCATCGCAAGGCCTGTACAGAAGCCAGCTATTGGGCCGAGCTCTTCCTTCATCACTTCTGATAAAGACTTCCCACCATGGCGCATAGAAGCAAATAATACCACTGCATCATGTACAGCTCCCCCAATGACCGCCCCTATCAATAACCATAGAAGGCCAGGTAAGTAACCAAATTGAGCAGCTAAAATCGGCCCTACCAATGGGCCCGCAGCAGCGATTGCTGCAAAGTGATGCCCAAAGGTTACCCATTTATTCGTCGGAACATAGTCTTTACCATCTTCCAAAGCGTGGGCGGGCGTGGGCGTATCATCTTTTATTTTGAGTACCTTTTTTGTAAAAAATATGCCATACAAACGATAGCTAATCACCAAAACACAAATAGAACCTATCACAATTGTAATCGCATTCATATCAACACCCCTTATACTTTTTCCACATCATAGCAAAGGAATGTCCACTATATTCGCAAAATTAACTGAAATGTCAGAATTAAAAGTTGAAACGTAGTATTCTTCTGTTGAAATGCAATTATCTCGATAGGTCAAAAATTTTTCGTACATCCTTCATATAGAGCCTACTGACTGGAATGGAATGTCTGTTGTACAATATTAAATTATATTTAGAGCTACTCCAAGGCTCTAGTTCCACAATATGCTCTAAATTCACGATAAACGCACGATGGACACGCACAAATCCTTTTAATGTCAACTTCCTTTCTAATGCCGCCAATGACTCCGAAGCAAAAAACCTCCCTTGCTCTGTCACAACCACCGTTTTACTGTCCTCTGATGTACAATATAAAATATCCTGTATTTTCATTAATAAAATTCGATCGTTGACATAAACCGTTAATTTATCAAGCTTGTCCAGCTGTGAAACTTTTATTTCTTCTATTGTTTTCACCTGTGCGGCTCTTCTTTTAGCTACTAACTTTTCTACTGCAGCTTGTACTCTCTGTGCTTCGAAAGGTTTCAAAATATAATCAAAAGCATTGACCTCGAATGCCTGTAATGCGTATTCATCAAAGGCAGTAGCAAAAATAATTTCTGGTTTTTGTTCATGCAACAGTAATTGCTTAGCCAAATCGAGCCCATTATTCATGCCTAACTCAATATCCAAAAATAAACAATCTACTTGTTCATACTGTGTCGTATGGTAGAATTCATCTAGACTTTCAGATTCACCACAAATATTTACTAACGCTGTTTGCTCTAATAAATAGCGCAATTCAGCACGTGCCAACGGTTCATCATCCACAATATATACATTCACTCTATTCTACTCCCATCTAGTCGCCTTTAACGGCAGCTGAATCATTATTTTTGTTCCTACATCCAATGTACTGGTTATATGAAAATCAGCCTCTGTGCCATAAATTTCATGAATACGCTGATAAATATTCCATAAAGCCGTTCCAGTCCCTTGCTCCGATTGCATAATCCGTTTACCAAGCTGCTTTACCTGCTCTTTTCTCATGCCACAGCCGTTATCTTCTGTTAACAGGACTAGCTTATCGTTTACTCGTTGTACTTGGACAAAAATCTTTCCTTCCTTACGATTTTTAAATGCATGATAAATAGCATTTTCAACAAGAGGCTGTAATGTAAATGGTGGAATCTGTACATCGAAAAGTGATTCATCCATAAAAAACTCAACTTCGTAACGATTAGGAAACCTTGTTTGCTCAATAGATAAATATGCCTCAACATGATCAATTTCATTTTTCAATGGAATGAGCATTTGCCGTGCGCCTTGCAAATTGCTTCTAAAAAAAGTACTAAGTTTGATTAATAATGCTCTTGCCTCATCTGCATCTGTACGGATCAAGCTTGATATGGTATTAAGGCTATTAAAGAAGAAATGCGGATGCACTTGTGCCTGTAACGCTTTAATTTCAGCGTCCTTTAATAACTTCCGCTGTTGTTCAATTTCAGCATATTCAAGCTGTGAAGAGAATAGTCTACTTAAGCCCTCCGCAAGCTCCTTCTGCACCCCTGTTAATGAATCTGCTTTCGTGAAATACAGCTTGAGGCTTCCAACAGTACGATGCTGTACCATTAAAGGTAAAACAATGGCAGCGCTTAAAGGACAATCCTCATGTGGACATTGAATTTCCGTTGCCGAGGTAGCCATTAAAATTTTGCCTTCCTCTAATACTCGCTTCGTCAAAGCCGTCATAATTTCCCGATGAATTAAATGATGGTCCTCTCCAACACCAACATGTGCTAATACACCGTTTTTATCGGTAATAGCGACCGCCTCTACTTTAATTTCTCTTTTAATAATTTCAGCCACCGTTTGACAGGATTCCTCATTCAATCCTTTTCTGAAATGCTCAATCGTTTGTTGGGCAATTGAAAAAGCTTGATGTGTTTGCAATGCCTTTGTTCGTTCTTCTTCATCAATAAATGTTTTTATAATCATAAAAAATAAAAAGATTCCAAAAGCATTCATCAAAATCATTGGCATGGCAATTAACGTGACTAGCTGCAAAGCTTGCTCAAATGGTTTCGCAACAGCTAAAATCACAATCATTTGAATCGTTTCCGCACAAATTCCAATGATGACAGCTTTCTTGTAGGAAAAAGTTTGACGTATTTTGAAACGTTTGCTTAAACCACCAGTCATAAAGCCCGCTAAAATCGTCGAAATGCCACAGGCTATTGCTGTAAAGCCCCCAAGTGTCATGCGGTGAATACCTGCAATAATCCCCACGCATACACCAACAAGAGGCCCACCAAAAATACCTGCAATGGCTACACCGATCAATCTCGTATTGGCAATAGCCTCCTCAGCGTTAATCGTACTATGTATCATCTGATTTAAAGGATGTATCGTACCGCTTTCAATTTTAATCCCTGTATAACTACTAATAATACATAAGCTACTAAAGGTAATGATGAGCCATATTTTCTCCTTCGTCCCTTGCTCCTGAAATAGCTTCTCTCGAAACAGTCTCCATCTCGACATTAAAAAGGCAAACACAATGATCAGCCCAACTCGCTCTAACATAAATAAAAATAGCTCCATCATAGGTCCCCTCTCGAAGTCATATTATTTTTTAAAGAACAGTCGATAAGAGGTATAACCAAAAATATCCCCAGGATTAATCCCCTCTATCGCTTCTAATTGATGCTTTTGAAATTGATTAGTTGCCATTTCTTTTAACATAACGGAGGTTGCTTCATCTTGTGCGAGCTCCTGAGGATACAACCATTTGGCTTCTAGTATTTCTTTCTCCTGAATGCATACTTGCTGCTGTTCATCCAGCATACGACAATAAAAAATTGCCATATTATCGCTGATATCGTCACGGATGACGCCTGTACGAAATCCAATTAACCCTGATACGCTGCAATCTATCCCTGTTTCTTCTTTTATTTCACGAATGACTGCCTCATCCACTGTTTCTCCTGCGTTAACAAATCCTGCTGGTAATGACCAACGTCCTTTCAATCCACTATAAGCCTTTTTCACCACTAACCATTGTCCAAGCTCATTAACTGTAACACCTGATACACCCAACCATATTTTCCCTCGATCTTTTCTCATAACCTTCACCTCTATATATCTATTATACCTGCTTGCTTTCAATGGAAAAAAGCTTTTATTCAGAATTTTAAGACCAATCCTTATAAAGTGAAAAAATACATTTACAATCCTCATTTGTCAATATGTTACACTTAATGAAACTCATCATTTTAGGTACGAAAGGAGATTGTATGTTACATGCACTATCAGTACGAGCAAAGTACTTTATAGTAGCCCTTATATTCGCGATACTCACGCCTTTTTTAGCCTTTTTTATGCCTCTAACCATATCGCAGACATTCTATGCTCATAGAGAGGATGTCGTCCTGATGACACCACCTAGCAACTTTATTATGCTTTTAATCGCCTTAGGATTGATTTTCTTAGTTTTACTAGTACTCGGTTTAAAAAGGAATACAAAAATCTACATCCTCGCATGTGTAATCATCTTAGGTAGTATCGTCTTAGGTTATTATTCTTTATTAAGCTATAGCGCTATAAAAAAGGAGGAAATCGTTTTTCAACAGTATCACCACCAAACTATTTATAAATGGCAAGATATAAAGGAGGTTACCTATGAATACGAAATAGGTACAGTGGGAACCTATTTTTTTCTAACAACAAACAATGAACAATTTATGATTGTGGAGAACGGACAATTTGGTCTCGACGAAAAGAGGGCCATTTATAAGCTAGCTGTTTTAAATGGGGTAAAGTTTACGGAACGCGAAAAATTGGATTAACTCAATGCGAAAAGGCTTTATTGATCTTCAGGAAAAGACCACTTTTCTTATATTTCAATATCCAGCAGGAGCTGAGAGAGAGGATATAGATTTTCATAAAATAAAAGCCCTTCACGTCCTCACATCCTACCTCATGAATGAATACAGAAAGGGAGAGTAAAATGATTATAAAAATGACTTCTTCTAATATGAAGGATTATAATAAATCAAACCACGGTTTTATAGTCTCAGGAAAAATTATACCGACATACAAAAATAAAGTTTGGACATTTACAGAGGAAATAGGCACTGAGCCTTTTTTTAAAAAATATGAAGATGATGAAATTGACCTTAGCTACATAAACGATATGGAGAAAGCCGTATTTTTTTACTATATTGAATCCAATTGTGTAGGGCAGATTAAGTTGTGCTCTAACTGGAATGGATATGCACTTATTGAAGACATTGCTGTTGCAAAAGATTACAGAAAAGATGGCATTGGTACAGCTTTAATAAATAAAGCCATTGAGTGGGCAAAAGAAAGGAATTACTGTGGTCTCATGCTTGAAACACAGGATATCAATGTTTCAGCCTGTCATTTTTATGCCAAAAATCAATTTGTAATAGGTGCAGTGGATACCATGCTTTATTCAAACTTTCCAACAGCAAATGAAATAGCAATTTTTTGGTATTATAGATTTTAAATAATCCGAATGCGTTGTTTAATTATGTAAACAGGGCTTTTGTTTTAGGTTTTGATGTTTTCAAGCCATAGTAAAAGCCTCTTCAATTTGTTGTTATCAAAACAAACAAATCAAAAAGGCTTGGTATTCACAGCCCTAAATACGCTATTTTAGGGTTGTGTTTACATATAATCTGGATTGTGTACACATCAATTCTAACCGTTATTTACAATCCTTCTTCTACATTTATATGACGTTTAATTACTCACAAATCTCAGGTGTACCTTCACGCTTTGCTGTTTTGAAAGATGTACCGCAGCCACACGATGCAATGGCATTTGGATTATCAATTGTGAAGCCACCGCCCATTAGCGATTGTTTATAGTCAATTTTTGTTCCCATCAAAATCGGCGCATCTTCACGGGAAACAAGAATTGTTAAACCATGTTGTACATCTACAAAGTCATCCTCTTTTTTCTCTTGATCAAAATGCATGCCATAGGATAGTCCACTACAGCCGCCACCGTTTACTACTACACGTAAAAAAGAACCTTGCTCTTCGTTATGCTCCATCATTTCATTAATATGAAAGCCGGCAGCCTGTGTAATTTCAATAACTTGCTTTGTACTTGTCATCCCCATCACCTTCCTTCTTACGTATTATCATATCAATTTTGACCAATGTATGACAAACATTCAGCTTCAAGGTAAATTTTAGTGATAGTTCTTATATTTTTCACATGTTTAGGATTTTTTGTTCATGCTTCTAACAGCTCCATTGGTATAATAGTTACAATGACTTCTATGTAGGGGGTAATATATATGGATATTTCACCGTATTATGAAAAACAAATTCAATGTTTGAATTGTAAAAAGGATTTTCCGACGTTAAAAGTACGTTCTAAATTTATTAAAGTAGAACATACAGAAACCGATTTCCACCCTATTTACACAGATGATGTGAATGCGCTTTATTACAATGTCTTCGTTTGCGAGCATTGTGGCTTTTCGTTTACAGAGGACTTTACAAAATATTTTGCACCAGGTATTCAAGATGAAATACACACACAAATTACAAAAAAGTGGGTGCATCATGATTTTAAGGGAGAGCGTACTGTTTTTCAGGCCATACAAGCTTATAAATTAGCTTTCCTCTGTGGCACAATAAAAAAAGAAAAACATGTCGCTATTGCTGGTTTAGCTTTACGTCTTGCTTGGCTTTACCGTTCGCTCAAAAATAGTGGGCAAGAGGAACGCTTTATGAAACTAGCACGTGATCATTATATGGAATCGTACTCCACAGAAGATTACAGTTCTACACAAATGTCTGCTGTACGCATCATGTATATGATTGCGGAATTATCAAGAAGAATCGGAGACATTGAAAATGCGACACGTTTCTTTTCGAGAGTGATTGAAAAACAAAGTAGCGGTGGCGAGGCTAAAATTGTAGATATGGCAAAAGAGCAATGGGCTATCATCCGTGAAGAAAAAGAGCATGCGCGCCACATATAATTTAAAAAAAGTTCTAGTCTGAGATTCAGCTAGAACTTTTTAATGTCTTAGAATACTTGCTCTACTTCCACAATACCTGGTACTTCCTCCAATAATGCACGTTCAATACCAGCTTTCAATGTAATAGTAGAACTTGGGCAACTGCCACAAGCACCTAATAAACGTAATTTTACAACGCCATCCTCAACATCTACTAATTCACAGTCTCCACCGTCACGTAGTAAGAATGGACGTAATTTATCTAATACCTCTTGAACTTGGTCGTTAATTGTTGCTTCTGCCATTTTATCTCGACTCCTTTCCTTATAATGATTATAATGTTAGCAACAGAAAAAATCCAATATTGAATCACAAGGAGAGAAAATACGATGCAACCAACTAAACCTATGATTGAAATTTATGGAACAGCTGTAATTTGCGCTAGCTGTGTCAATGCTCCATCTTCCAAAGATACATATGAGTGGCTACAAGCAGCTATCGATCGAAAATATCCAGATCAACAATACGATATTCGCTATATCGATATTGAAGGACCAATTGAGAATGAACGTGATCAAGACTATGCGACTCGTATCCAGGAGGATGAGTTTTTCTATCCGCTTGTCCTCATAAATAATGAAGTTGTAGGCGAAGGTTATGTACAGCTGAAACCGGTATTTACTGCACTTGAAGGTTTAGGTTTTGTCCCAGATGAAACAGTATAACCAAAGCTAAGGGATTGTTTCAAATGGAAACAATCCCTTTTACTAACTAATCATTTTGACGTTTATAATACCATAATAGTCCGGATTTCATTAAACGAGCAATACGGCCTGTAACTGTTGTATCTGCCAAATAGACAAAGCCTTGTTTTTTACCAAGCGCACCCATGAAACCTTTTAATTTAATTTCTGGCATTTTTTCAGGTAATTGTTCGCCCTTCCAACGCATACGAAGTACTTTTACAATTAGCTCTGCTTGTTCCTCTGCTAACTGTGCCGTTGGAGGTAAATCTGAGGAAGCACAATCCCCAACAATATATACATGTTCATCGTCAAGTACATTAAAATACTGTGTTACTAGTGGACGACCATGTTTATCCTTCTCAACATCCATATCACGTACGATTTTGACAGGCTGTACGCCAGCAGTCCATACCACCTTGTCGAGTAAAATTTCTTCCTCATGATTGAAAATTTTACCTTGTTCCACTTTAGTAATATTGGAATTGGCAATAACATCAACGTTATGCTTAACAAACCAATCTTTTACATATTTACTTAATTTTTCTGGGAAATCCTTTAAAATACGTGGCCCTCGGTCAAATAGCTTAATTTTTAAATCAGATCGACTTTCACGGAGCTCACTTGCAAGTTCAATACCACTTAAGCCAGCCCCTACAATCCCAACTGTAGAACCAGCAGGTAAACCACATAGCGCTTGAAGTGTGGCACGTGATTGCCCCATCGTTTGAATGCTATAAGTGTACTCCTCTGCACCCGGTACACCATGATATTTATCTTCGCAACCAAGACCAACGACTAAATCATCATATTCAATACGTTGTCCATCTTCTAAAACGACTACTTTTTCCGCACGATTAATTTCAGTTATTTCTCCATATACAGGCGTTAAACGTTCATGCTCAGGGAAGCTTACACGAATTTCTTTATCGGTAGCAGTTCCTGCTGCTAGCGCATAAAACTCCGTTTTTAAACTATGGAAAGGGGCTCTATCTACTATGACTACCTCTCTGTCTAATGGCAGATTATTTAATAGACGAAGCATGACACGCATATTGCCATAGCCGCCACCTAAAAGTACTAATTTACCCATAATATTCTCCTTTTATATCTCTTTTAATAATTGTTCACAAAGTATCCACAAACGAGTATAACCGATTGTGAGAAGTTTCACAATATCAGAATGAAATTTTGTGAAAGATTTCACAAAATAAATGAAAAGATGTTCATTTCGATAGACTTTTAAGCAATTAATAACGGTTTTCCCTTTATTTTTTATATAAAAACACTTTAATACTTTCAACTTAAATAATTGACGAAATTCGTAAAACCGAGTAGCATTACTTTGGTGAGGTGACATGGATGAATCCAATGGTTGAATTTTGTATTAGTAATTTAGCAAATGGCTCTCAAGCAACTTATGAAGTACTCGAACGCGATCCGAATATTGACGTTTTGGAATATGGCTGCCTCAGTTATTGTACAAAGTGCTCAGAATCTTTTTATGCTATTGTCAATGGTGAATTAGTAGAAGCTGATTCTCCAGAAGCGTTAACGAAAGCCATTTATCAGTTTATTGAAGAAAACCCTTTATGGTAGGTTCCTAAAACGCACCTATATAAATAAATTTGAACAAAAAAAATGGATGTTATGCTAATAAATCTGCATAACATCCTTTATTTATTGTAACGCATCCACTACATATGTAGGTTGAAGTTCTTTCTCTTGTACAACCTTTGTGGGCGTAACGCCTGTATTCACATGGATTGTATCACAGCCAAAATTAATACCGCACATAATGTCCGTATCATAATTATCACCAATCATAACCATGTCTTCTTTAGAAAAATTGTGTTCTGTCGCAATCACTTCTAGGATAGCAGGTGATGGCTTTCCTATATAAATAGGATCAACGCCCGCAACCTCTCCTACTAAACGAGCAAAAGAACCATTCCCTGGTAAGAAGCCATATTCTGTTGGGAACTTAATATCCTGATTAGTGGCAATAAAAATTGCTCCTTTTTGGACAAAAATTGCCGCTCTAGCAAGTGCCATATAATCAAGCGTTCGATCAATCCCCATGACAAATACATCTGCCTCGTCTTCAACAGGCACAATATTTTCACTAAGTAATGCCTGACGAATACCATCTGAACCCATCATAGCTACTTTTTTTCCTGCATAATGGAGTGCTACATACTTCGCTGTGACGGACGCACTTGAATAAATATGCTCTAATGGTGCACGAATCCCTATAGACAGTAAAGCATCTTGCAGTTGTTCTCGCGTTTTAGAAGAGTTATTCGTGACATAAAAAGGCTCAATTCCTGCTTGCTGTAAGCGATGAATAAATGCAATCGCAGAAGGAATTCCTTCCTTTCCACGGTAAACAGTGCCGTCTAAATCAAAGCAATAGGCCTTATACGCTCTCATTGATGATCCTCTGGTAAAAATGCAGAAACTGGGCCTAGCTCATTTGTTAAATAATGATGGACTGCAGGTGAAAATTGCTTTAATGCCGATAAATTGGCTGTAAGTACGTGTATAACTTCATCAATATCTACTTCTATAAACTCACGTACAAGCATTTTACGCAAGCCAACAACTGCTTTATATGGTGCCTCCATTTCAGCAACTACGACTTTTTCATCGATTAATATATCAATAATATCCTCGTAGCTTCCTGGATCGCGCATTATGAAACCGTCAATCATTAAATTTCCTACGTCCATCATTGACTCCATAATGTTGTGTCCAATTCGCTCGATAGCTAATTTCTTTATATCATTTTGAGACCAGTTATTCTCTGTCTCCAAAATGTCTAATAGCCCATCTAAGTACTGTAAATTTTTTGTGATTTTATTACGATCTACAAAATACACAAGGAAAGCCCCCATTCAAATCTTTAAAAGTTGATAGTCTTTTCTCTTCTATAGTACCATAACTATAGGACTGGAAGGAGATTAAAAGATGGAACGTTTTTTTTTATATGATGATGTAGAAGATACAAAAACACGCTTTGTTAGCTTTGCAGGAAAAAAACTACGCTATGATTTAGCGATATTACAATCTGGCCGCTTCTTTGGGAAAGTACTTGTCATGGATATTCAATTTGGTCGCTTTGCTATTATTGGCCCTGATGATGTAGAAGAGCCTGGCTATTTAGAACATGTTTACAATCGGACAGAAGACGAAACCGAAGAACTTCGAGAATATTTACGTGAACTATTGAATTAACACCCTTTTTACAGGGTGTTTTTTGTATGACATCATTACATTGCACTAGATATTTTTCTGAGGATTTTTAAATCAAGATAAAAAAATTCCGCTCACCAGTCGGCTTTTGCGAAATCTTTTAAGGTCGATTATTTATTGAGCGTGGATGGATTATCCTTATTATGTGGCTTGTCTTTATTTTCATTGTCATTTTGCTTTTTCGCTTCATTATTTTGACCAATAACGCCTAAATCATCTACACTAATATCAAAACCATATCCGTATTCTTCACGATCTAGGTGCTTTTTATTGCGCTTATCCTTCGTCAACATCATCACCTCCACTCATAAATTATCCCTTTTTCAAAGTTTTATACTTCTTGTACCTTCATTGCTTAAGCTGTTGCATCTTTTATGATCCATCGCGCAGCTCTCATCAAATCAGGAAAAATTGCATCTGCTAAGGGGTCATCCTCGCCTAAAAATACGCCCTTTGTACCCGCTTGTTTTCCCGCTATAATATCTGTATCCGTATCGCCAACCATATAGGATTTCGATAAATCAATGTTATATTTCTTTCCTAAATCAATAATGAGCTTACTATTAGGTTTTCTACAGGCACAGCCCGACTTAGGCTTATGGGGACAATAAACAACTTCATGAATAATGGCGCCTTTTTTCTTTAGCTCCTTCACCATATGTTCATGTATTTTTTGCAAACCACTCTCGCTCATAAAACCTAAACCCACGCCACCCTGATTTGTCACAACAAAAATATAGTCAAAATGTTTATTTAATTTTCGAATGGCTTCTGGAACTTGGGGTAAAAAGTATAAATCCCTAGGTTTATTAACAAATTTCACACGTTTTGTTAATACTTCATTGATCACACCATCACGGTCTAAAAAGACGGCTCTTTTCATTTGTATCTCACCTTTAATCAGCTGTTTTGAGCTTTATTATTCCCCAATTATACAAAAGCTAATAAAAACAAAGAAAAAACTTGATGTATCATCACATCAAGTCAGACTGTAGACAAACTCAAAAAATTTGAGAGTTTGCCTACAGTCTTTTTTCTTTTACAATGAAATAAAGTAAAGCCGTTGATTTCCACTACGGGCGGACGCTTTCCGCGGGCGGGGTCGAGCTGCTTCCCTCGCTTCGCTCAGTCCAGGATCTCGACTTTCCCGCTTTTCCCGCAGGAGTCGCCACCCTTCGTTCCCATCAACTTCTACATAGGGTGTTGAAAAGTAAATGCTCCATGCAGAACATTTATTTATCGATTCCACGCATGTGAAAGCGAGTGCGAATAAACGGAAGTATGATAAAAAGGTTGTGCGAAAAGAAACACGGGCTTATGAAGAAAAACTTCCATTAGAGGTAAATATGGATCGTGAAGAACATGGAAAAAAGCCCTTTCCCCTGGAGTAGTTTGAAAAGGAAGAATGGAAAGAAACAAAGGGCAGATATTGAAGTATGCGACAACGGCGAAGGAAGGATATCACCAATATAAATCGAATCCTTTGATTTGTGCGAAGTGTCCAAGCCTTTCCCGATGTACAGAAAGTAAGCTTCATCAAAAACTCATTCAACGTCATATTTGGGCGTCGTATGTGGAGGAAGCTCAACATTTACGCCATTCCTATGACATCAAACAAATTTATGCCAAGCGCAAAGAAACGATTGAGCGTGTCTTTGCGGATGCAAAAGAAAAGCATGGTATGCGATGGACAACCTTAAGAGGTCTAAAAAATGGTCCATGCAGGCGATGCTTACTTTTGCTGCCATGAATTTAAAGAAACTAGCTACTTGGACGTGGCAGACAGCTTAAGAGAGCCTCTATGCTCGAAGAGTATGTTGGATACAGCAATGATTTACCAGATATTGAAAATGAAAGAGAAAGAAACATGACAAAAGCCATCGAGAATAAACTTCTCGATGACTTTTGTCTACAGTCTAACTTGATGTATGATCACATCAAGTTTCTTCTTTTTATTCTGTTAATGGTTCTTGGTCGGTTGGCTGTGCAGTTACTTCATTCACATCCAGCACCTCTGGCTGTTTCATAACTTTCCCTGTTTTACGTAAGACAAAATAAGCGCAGCCAAAATTACAATATTCATATAAATAATCTTGAAGCGTGCTTATTTTCGTATCAAAAGTTGACTTTTGATTTTTATCATCAAAAAAGCCCTTTAATCGTAATTGATTATAGCCCCAATCACCTACTATATAGTCGTATCTAGCTAATATATCGGAATACCTTTCCTGAAAAACTTCCTCCTGAAAGGCTTCGCGAAAATCTTCTAATAGTTCATATTCTAATCCTTCAACTATGATCAAAGTGACACCACCCTCTTGTTCATCCTTGACGTTTAGAGCTCTGCTTGTAACTGACGTTCTTTTGTTGCAGCATTTACTTGTTCGTCAGCATGATAACTACTACGTACAAGTGGGCCAGCTTCGCAATGTTTAAAGCCTTTTTCCATAGCAATTTTTCGCAGTTTCCCAAACTCTATCGGTGAATAATATTTTTTAACTGGTAAATGCTTTTTCGTAGGCTGTAAATATTGACCAATCGTCATGATATCCACATTATTTGCTCGTAAATCATCCATTACTTCTAAAATTTCTTCATGCGTTTCTCCTAAACCAATCATTAACGATGATTTCGTCGGAATTTCTGGTTGCATTTCTTTAGCTAGACGTAGGAACTCCAAAGAACGCTCGTATTTTGCACGAGCACGGACTCTTGGTGTTAAACGACGTACGGTTTCAATGTTATGGTTTAAAATGTCTGGCTTCGCATCCATTAGCATTTGAAGATTTTCCTTCATACCACCTAAATCAGATGGTAATACTTCAACAGATGTGAAAGGACTTTTGCGACGAATAGCACGTACTGTTTCTGCTAAAACTTCCGCTCCACCATCTTTTAAATCGTCACGTGCTACCATAGTAATGACAACGTGTTTTAGGTTCATAATAGCTACTGAATCTGCAACGCGTTCTGGCTCTGCCAAGTCTAACTCATTTGGTAAACCTGTTTTTACTGCACAGAATCGACAAGCACGTGTACAAACCGAACCAAGAATCATCATTGTAGCCGTACGTCTTTCTCCCCAGCATTCATGAATATTTGGACAGCGAGCCTCTTCACAAACAGTATGAAGATTTTTCTCACGCATAAGCTTTTTAAGACCTTTATATTCATCATTAGTGTTTAGTTTTATTTTTAGCCAGTCTGGTTTTCTTAAATGTTCTTCTTTACTTGTAGGTTTACAAGATGTCATACGGATATCGCCCCTATCAAAAATATGCATTTTTTATATTAACTATCTTCACTGTTGTCAATGTAACATATTAAATGAACTCCAACAACTATCACAGTAAACATTTCTATTTAAAAGGCACAGGTATTTCAATGGAAGGTTGAGGCGCATCACTGCTATTGGTATAGATGTTCGGTACTGGACCTCTAGTTAATCCCATAGCAACAGGAATATCCTGTGCAACGGTTGAAGATTTACTTGCAAAAGGAACAATAATTTGGACATTTACCTCTAAATGAATGCCCACCTCAACATACGCACTATTAATCCCAAATTCCTGAATAGATGAGGTCACGTTACTGTGGACATTTCCTATCACATGGAATCGTATAGGGATTTTTGGTCCTAAATTTCCGAGCAAAGGAATATTCGCTGCTTGCCCGAGTGGTACAAAAAAGACAATACCATCCCCTTCCTGAATTCTGTTAATATCATATTCAACATTATCTAATTCAGGTAAATGTGATAGTTCTCCTTGTTCTGCCTGCTCTAAATACATTTTTACAAGCTCTAATGTCTCCGCTCGAACGCGATTAATAATTTCCGTATTAAACTTGGTTGTCATCATATCAGAACTACCTGGAGGAATATCTTCAATAATATCATTTACATCTAATACATTGGAGGTACGTGAGTTAATGGCTTTACTTACTACATATGATGCAATTTTTGTAGTTTGTACTTCTGCATATTGCAAATAGGTGGGCATGAGCCGTTCATTTAAATAATAAATAAATAATATAAGACAAACAACGATACTAACAATTAAAATGGTTAAACGATTAAGACGTATTCCCCTTTTATGATAAGAGCGCAATTTCATCCTTTTTCGAGGGAAAAACAAAAAAATCTCCTCCTGTTCCATAACGTATGAACAGGAGGAGATTTTTATTCTACCTTTGCAGGAACCATGTAATCCGTCTCAACATTTTCAATTAGAATGCTAGGAAAGTCCACTAAATTGATTTCATATGTAGCTGCGAGCAATTGATTTTGCTCCTCAAAAATACGAATCCATGGTAATGCGGCATCCAACGGGTTTTGTCTAGATACTATGCCACGTCGACCATCTGATAATTTTAAGATAACTCCATTTGGATAATGAACGACTGCTCTTTTTAGGGCATTTACAATGCGAGCATCATATAGCGTACCAGAGCCTGCCTCTACAATAGCTAGTCCCTGTGAAGGAAGCATTTTTTCACGATATACTCGATTAGTCGTAACCGCGTCAAAAACATCAGCCACGCCAATAATCTTGGCAAATGGGTGAATTTCAAAATCAACTAGTCCTCGTGGATAGCCACTACCGTCAATACGCTCATGATGTTGAAACGCACAATGGGCCACAAGCAATGAAATAGAATGTAAATTGCGTAATAAATCAAAGCCATAGCGGGCATGCATTTTCATGGCTTCAAATTCTTCATTGGTTAAGCGACCTGGTTTCGTTAGGATATCTTTTGGTACCATTAGTTTACCTACATCATGTAGTAATGCACCTATCCCTACTAACCGTAAATCCTCAGCAGAGTAGCCGAGCTCTTTGGCGATGGCTATCGAGTAAAGTGTCACTTGAAAGGAGTGTTGATATAAATACTCATCAAATAAATAAGCATCTGTTAATATCGTTAAAATTTCATCATTTCCAGTAACAGCAGAAAGTAATTCATCTACAATCGAGACAATTGTCTTTGATTGTTGATCTAATATATAAGAGGCATTTACTGAATTTAAACCATCGATTGATTGAAATGAATCTTTAATTGTTGTAATGACTTTATTTCGCATTGCAGGTGGCACAGTTTCTTCTACTTCAATGCCCTCCGAAATATCATCGTCAATGTATAGGTAATGTGTATTTAACTGTTGAAGTCGCTGAATAATACGGTCATTAATGATAACATCCTTCTTTAAAAGCGGATGCCCCGCCTCATTCCAAATGGTTCTGCCTAATACCATTCCTTCTTTTAATACATCGATTGAAATTAATCGCATGATTTCTTCCCCAATCCATTCTTTAAGCTCACTCTATTACTTAAAGAAACTTTGACCATAATCTATCATAATGTTTCGTAAAAATTCTGGTAAAATATATTGCTTCTTTGCATATTTGAAACTTGGATAAAAATATCCAAAAGTAAACAAATCTAATGTAACAAGTTTATAGATGTGATTGTCATCTGCCAGCTTACCATTAATCAACAACTGACGATTGTCGTTCATGGAAAAACCATATGTCAACATTTTTCCAAAGATCACACCTCTAAACCCTAATCCTTTTAATTCAATATAAGGCCATTCCTCATTTTTGGATTGCATATAGATTTCCTTCATTTCCATAACAGATAATTCAATTGTACATAAATTAATAGGATGTGGAAAAATTCGATGCAAATCTAATGCTGTCACAGTTCCCTTTGGGAGACCGTCTAAAAAAATACCAGCATTAAACAAGGCACAATCAGCACCACTTTTTTCTAAAATAGCATGTGCAAATAAATCAGATAGCTGTGAGTAGTGGAACCATTCCTTATTATAAGATTTCTTTGTCGTAAATACTGGTGTATCCAATATTCTAATTCCTTCATCCTCTAGGGATTGTACAATTTGCTGTTCGTTTTGGATATTTGGCAAGTCCTTATTATGAATTAAAGCATCCTTTTTTTCAACAATTTTCCTCATTTTTTTATCATATTCGATAACAAGATGTCCTGTGTATTGACCAAATTTCCCTCCACCTGTCAATAAAACACCATTGACGAGTTTCCCTTCTGGCAAGACATGATGTGTATGTGATCCAAATATGACATCAATTTCTGGACATTCCTCTGCTAATAGCTCGTCTTCAGTTATCCCTAAATGGGATAGGCATAAAACAATATCAACCTCTTTACGTAGTTGATGAGCTAAACGAAGAAGTGTGCTTCGTGCTTCAACCATTTGCCAATTTAACGCCTGATAATACACTTCAAACATAGCCGTTGCTGCAATTATTCCTAGCTTCGTACCCTTTTCCGTTGTAAGCACAACATAGGGCTTCAGCCAGGCTGGATTTCTCCCCTGATACGCATCAATATTACCTACGACAACATCAAAATTCGCATCATCATATAAATGAAAAAGCTCATCATGGGACAATGTAATGCCCTCGTTATTCCCAATTGTCACTACATCGTATGCTGCCTCATTAAGTAATTGTACGTTCCCCTTACCAATCGTCGCTTCAGTATAAATATTAGAGCGATCTAAATGATCCCCCACATCAAACAAATAACTTGTTTCCCCTATTTTCGCTAGACTGCTGCGCTTCTCTTTCACATAGCTTTGCATTCGTGGCCAATACTTAAAATGACTATGCAAATCATTTGTGTGAAAAATATGGATTTTTTCAAGCATTAAAGCCACCTCATTTCATTCGCTAGTATAGCCGATTAAGCCAATATCCCTTCAACGATGGAACGAATTCCTAATAATAATAAAATAATCCGAAGAACCAGTACAAGCGTATCTGATTTAATTTTTTTATTTAAGGCTGCACCTAGCTTCGCTCCAATATATGCTCCTGGTATTACGGGAATTGTATAAAGCCATGGAACATGCCCTAAATATATATGGCTAGCCGTATTTACAACAGACGTTAAAAAAACTAAAAACATCGAAGTTGCTATTGCTACATGTGGTGGAAATAAGAACAAAATAATCATAGCCGGCACAATCATTGAGCCCCCACCTATACCAAACAGACCTGAGGCAAACCCTACCCCAAATGTAAATAAAATGGCAAACCAAATCGGATATCCATAGACAAAGGTTTTCCCTTGTGCATCAGTAAACTCCTGTTGCAGGCCATTTTTCACAAACCATTCTACCGGCTTCAATTTGTCGCGAACAAGTAAAATAATGGATAAAATAATAAGCAAAATACCAAAGTATAAATTGAAGGATGGTAAATCTAATCCTTTATTAACCCATGCACCCAAAATGGAGCCTGGAATACTGCCGATAAAAAATATATAGCCAGTTTTATAATCCACCGTTTTCGATTTCATATAGCTTAATGTCGAGGCAAGTCCTGTAAAAATCATCATGACAACAGATAAACCAACAACTTTTTGTGGTGTTATATCTGGGATCATACCAAGGTTTAAACCGATATATAAAGTTGCTGGCACTAATACCACGCCACCACCAAGCCCAACTAATGAGCCAAGGAGACCTGAAAATAATGCAATAATTACTAATAAAATAAACGCCATTATAATTCCCCTTCAAACATGTTTAATTGTTTAGGCGCTAACCCAACATCTTTAATATTCAAAACACCCTGTAATTCCTTTGCGTTCTTCGCTGCATGATTACCTGAATTGTTATTAAATAATATAAAAAGTTCCTGCACCTCTGGCTCAAGCTTGAGAATTTGATGCCCAAGCTGTTGCAATTCTTCTTTATTGTAGTCATATAAAAAGCGCACTTTGCGCCAGTTTTCTGCATTCCCTGTATTACGCCAGCCATGTATATTTCGCCCATGAATACGCACCAGCGCCTTATCGGCAGTTACTACAGGATAGAAGGGTACCGATCCTACGCCAGCCTGCGGCTCATCACAAATCGTATGAATAAATTGATGCTCTCTTAAAAAGTCCATTGTTTGTTGTACTACATTATCTGCATACCATGTTTGATTGCGAAATTCGATAGCCACTTGGAAATCCTTTAATTGTTGACGAATATACAATAAGTATTGAACATTTTTTGACTGACAATCAAACCATGGTGGAAACTGAGCTAAAATCATTCCTAATTTTCCAAAACGTTTAAATTCTTGGGCACATTCAATAAAAGCGTTAAACATATCATTCTTTGATTCAAAGGGAATATCTCCCCGTAAATGTCCAGTCATGCCTTGATAGGCCTTCACTACAAAACGAAAATTCTCAGGTGTATTCTCACACCATTTACGAACATTATCTTTGGATGGTATGGCATAAAAAGAAGTATCTACTTCCACCGCTAAAAAATGACCTGTATAGTCAAATAATTTATCCTTTGAAGAAGTCACTCCACTATAAAGTGAAGGGTGATCGCCCCATCCAGTTAATCCAACTACAATCATGTGACATCCTCCTTTATCTACAACATAATCATAGCATACAGTCTTCTCCTACAATTAAACATCATGTAAAAAAAATATAGCTTTTCACAAGAAAAAGCATGAGTCCTTATACGATTGAACTCATGCCAAACAAGCTATTTATCAAGATTTTGTTGGAAGGCCTCTAAAAAAGTAATACGACTAAACGCTGGGCCACCTTCCATTAGTGGGTCCACAACATTAACAAACACTTGCTCATTTTTAAAGGCATTTATATTTTGGATAATGGGATTCTGTTTAAAATCTTCTAACGCATTTGGAGCATCCGCATTTTCATCCGTTGAAAACTGGACAAATAAAAAATCTGGATTCATATCCGCTAGTTGCTCAACAGAAATCGCTTCTTGAGATGTTGCCTTAGCAATTTCAGCAGGAACTTCTAAACCAAGCTCACCATATAGAACAGGGTTTAAAAATACTTCTTTTGGATAGACATAAGCTTGTCCCCCACGAATTCGAATGGCTGCTACTTTTTTGTCTTCTAGTTTTTTTGTTAAGCTAGACTTTGCCGTTTCAATATCTGCCTTATATGTAGATAATATTTTTTCTGCCTCTGCTTGCTTGCCTGTTAATTCAGCTAATAAGTTTAAATTAGATTCCCAATTCGTAGAGATATGCGAAACTAAAATGGTTGGAGCAATTTTTTCTAATTTACTTTGTACTTCCTCTGGAAATTTCGTTGAGCCTAAAATCACATCTGGATCTAATTCTAATATTTTTTCAAAGTTTGGCTTAATCTTCTCCCCAATCGACTCTGCCTTATCTGTAACAGCAGCGTATAACTTAGGGAATTTACCACCAACCGCAATCGCTCCTACTGGATGGACATCAAGTACCACCATATCTTCCATGGCTTCCATCGCACCCGTCACAACAATTCTTTCGACCTTTTCTGGCACTTCATAGCTTTCTCCTAGATAATCTATTGTTCTTGTCAAATTTTCATTGGTAGTACTATCTTGTGTTTGTGCCACTTCCTCTTTCATCGACTCTGTGGACCTATCTTCCTCTGTTGTTTTCTTCTCTCCGCATGCAGCGAGGCTCAGCATAAATACCGCTATCATACTAATAAATAGAAACTTGTTTCTCACGTATTCATTCTCCCTTCTTTAATTGATATTGATTCTCATTATCATTTTAGTATGTCTCCTTATAAAAATCCACTATTATTTCAATATATTAAGGAAGTTGTTTTCTTTACAAAACAAAAACCCTTGCCACACACATCGTTGTGACAAGGGTTAATTGATAAATTACCCAATAGAACCTTCCATCTCAAACTTGATAAGACGGTTCATTTCTACTGCGTATTCCATTGGTAATTCTTTTGTAAATGGCTCAATGAAGCCCATTACAATCATTTCTGTCGCTTCTTCTTCAGAGATTCCGCGAGACATTAAATAGAATAATTGTTCTTCAGACACTTTTGAAACTTTAGCTTCATGCTCTAAAGAAACATTATCATTAAGGATTTCGTTGTATGGAATTGTATCAGATGTTGATTGGTTATCCATAATCAGCGTATCACATTCAATATTGGCACGAGCACCACTAGCTTTAGGACCGAAACGAACTTGTCCCATATATGTTACCTTACCACCTTGTTTAGCAATCGATTTAGAAACGATTGTAGAAGATGTGTTTGGTGCCATATGAATCATTTTCGCTCCAGCATGTTGATGTTGACCTTTACCTGCTAATGCGATAGATAGCGTCATACCACGAGCGCCTTCACCTTTTAGGATACATGCTGGGTATTTCATTGTTAATTTAGAACCGATGTTACCATCAATCCATTCCATTGTACCGTTTTCTTCAACAACTGTACGTTTCGTTACAAGATTGTATACGTTGTTTGCCCAGTTTTGAATCGTTGTATAACGGCAGTAGGCATCTTTACGAACAACAATTTCTACAACAGCTGAGTGTAAAGAGTTTGTTGTGTAAACAGGGGCTGTACAACCTTCAACATAGTGTACATGTGCGCCTTCATCCACAATAATTAGCGTACGTTCGAATTGACCCATGTTTTCAGAGTTAATGCGGAAGTAAGCTTGTAGAGGTGTTTCAACTTTAACGCCTGGTGGTACATAGATAAATGATCCACCTGACCATACAGCTGAGTTCAATGCCGCAAATTTATTATCTGTGTATGGGATTACTTTACCCCAATATTGTTTGAAAATATCTTCGTTTTCACGTAATGCTGAGTCTGTATCTTTAAACACAATACCAAGATCTTCAAGGTCTTGCTTCATGTTGTGATAAACTACCTCTGACTCATACTGCGCAGATACACCCGCAAGATATTTTTGTTCTGCTTCTGGAATACCTAATTTATCAAAAGTAGCTTTGATTTCATCAGGAACTTCATCCCATGATTTTTGTGTCGCTTCTGATGGTTTCACATAGTACGTAATTTCATCAAAATCTAAATCGCCAAGATCGCCACCCCATTGCGGCATTGGTTTTGTATAAAATGTTTCAAGTGCCTTTAAGCGGTACTCTAGCATCCACTCTGGCTCTTGTTTCATATTTGAAATTTCACGGACGATTTCTTCAGTCAAACCACGTTTTGAACGGAAAATTGATACGTCCTTGTCATGGAAACCGTATTTGTAATCGCCGATATCAGGCATTTTTTTAGCCATCGTTTCTCCTCCGTTCATTGAGCTATATTTTCGAGGTATTCAACCTTTGCCATGAGTGAAAGTATGTCACTTTCACCCAGCTGACAAGGCAGTATGCTTTATTTCACACCTTTTTCCATTGCTTTCCAAGCTAATGTTGCACATTTAATACGTGCAGGGAATTGAGAGACACCTTGCAGTGCTTCAACATCCTCAAGGTCATATTTATCGCTATACTCTTCACCCATCATCATTTTAGAAAAAATATCAGCAAGCTCTAAAGCTTCATCTACCTTTTTCCCTTTGATAAGTTGAGTCATCATGGATGCAGAGGACATAGAAATTGAACAGCCTTCACCTTCAAATTTGGCATCCTCTACAACACCGTCAGTCACTTTTAATGTTAAGTGTATACGGTCTCCACATGTCGGATTGTTCATATCAATCGTTACAGCTTCACCTTCTAAAGAACCCTTATTACGAGGATTTTTATAGTGATCCATAATGACTGAACGATATAGTTGATCTAAATTATTAAAAGACATCGCCAAAATACTCCTTCGCAGAACGTAACCCTGCAACAAGACGGTCAATATCCTCCTCTGTATTGTACAGATAGAAGCTTGCACGCGCTGTCGCTACTTGCTGAAGACATTTCATTAGTGGTTGCGCACAATGATGACCCGCACGAACAGCAATACCATTCATATCAAGCACCGTTGCCACATCATGTGGATGGACATCATCCAAATTAAATGTCACAAGTCCACAACGTTTCATTGGGTCACGTGGGCCGAAAATTTTCAAACCGTCAATTGTTTCAAGCTGATCCATTGCATAGCCAACAAGCTTATGTTCATGTTCTGCAATATTATCTAGCCCAATCTCAGTTAAGAAATCAATAGCAGCTCCTAATCCTATTGCACCTGCAATAATAGGCGTTCCACCTTCAAATTTCCACGGTAATTCCTTCCACGTTGAATCATATAACCCAACAAAATCGATCATTTCGCCACCAAATTCAATTGGCTCCATCTTTTCAAGGTGTTCCTTTTTACCATATAGTACACCTATTCCAGTAGGTCCGCACATTTTATGCCCAGAGAACCCTAAGAAATCTACATCCAATTCTTGCACATCAATTTTCATATGCGGAGCCGCTTGAGCTCCATCAACTACCATAACAGCACCATTAGCATGTGCAATTTGCGCAATTTCTTTAATTGGATTTATAGTTCCAAGCACGTTTGACGCCATTGACACCGAAACGATTTTCGTTTGAGGTGTAATCGTTGCACGTACTTTTTCTAGACTAATCGTTCCATCAGCTTCTAGCTCAATGTACTTCAATGTCGCCTTTTTTTCTTTGGCTAACTGTTGCCAAGGAATAATATTGGAATGATGCTCCATTTGAGTAATGACAATTTCATCACCCTCAGCAACATTTGCACGTCCATAACTGGCTGCTACTGTATTTAAAGAGGTCGTTGTTCCACGAGTAAAAATAATTTCTTGTGTTGATTGAGCGTTAATAAACTTACGAACCTTTTCACGTGCACCTTCATATTTATCTGTAGCACGGTTCCCTAGAGTATGCACTCCACGGTGAACATTGGAATTATCAAATTCATAATAGGCTTTAATTGCCTCAATCACTTGAACAGGTTTTTGAGACGTTGCCGCACTATCAAGATAAACAAGTCTATGACCATTTACATCCTGATTTAAAATTGGGAAATAGCTTTTAATGTCTTTATTCATCATTAGCGAACTTTCCTTTCGATAACCTCCGTCAGTTGCTTTTGAACGCCCTCAATTGGTAATTGCGTAACAACTGGCGCAAGGAATCCATGGATAACAAGGCGCTCTGCTTCTGCTTTCGAGATACCACGGCTCATTAAATAGTAAAGCTGTAATGGATCTACTCGACCAACAGATGCTGCGTGTCCTGCTGTTACATCATCTTCATCAATTAATAAAATTGGATTTGCATCCCCACGAGCTTTTTCTGAAAGCATTAATACACGTGATTCTTGCTGTGCATCTGCTTTCGTCGCACCATGTTCGATATAGCCAATACCATTAAAGATAGATTGAGCTGCATCTTTCATAACACCATGCTTTAAGATATGCCCGTTTGAGTTTTTACCCCAGTGACGAACCTCCGTAGTGAAGTTAAGTTTTTGTTCTCCACGACCAACAACTACTGTTTTTGTATCTGCATGTGAACCGTCACCAATTAGATGAGTAATATTTTCTGAGATTGTATCTGAGTCATTCATTAAACCAAGAGCCCAATCTACTTTTGCGTCACGTGCTAAGCGTGCACGACGGTTTACATAAGTCGTAAAGCCTTTTGCAAGTACATCTACTGCTCCATATGTTACTTGCGCATTATCTTGGACAACTACTTCCGCAATAATATTTGCTTGGCCTTTTGCTTGTTCCACCGTTGAAACATATGTTTCCACGTATGTTACAGCAGAATTTGCTTCTGCCACTACTAATACATGGTTGTATAATGATGCTTCAGCATTATCGTTTAAGAAAACAACTTGAAGTGGTTGTTCAATGACTACATTTTTTGGGACGTAAACAAATACGCCACCATTAACTAGTGCTGTATGAAGCGCTGTTAACTTATGTTCATCCACTTTAACAGCTTCAGTCATAAAGTATTTTTGAACAAGCTCACCATGTTCACGAACTGCTGTAAAAATATCCGTAAAAACAACGCCTTTATCAACAAGCTCTTGTGATATTTTAATGTAAGCTGGTGTATTATTGCGCTGAATATAAAGATTCTCTTGCGCTTCAAGGTCAATTAACCCTTTTGCTTCTTCAGGTAAAGCATCTAACGATGGAAATGCCTCACTATGAACTGTAAATGCTGGGAAGTTCATGAAATCCCATTTTGTAATATTAGTTCTATCTGGTTTTGGCAAATCTAAACCAGTTACTTTGTCTAGTGCTGCCGCGCGAAGCTCTGTAAACCAAGTTGGTTCACCATTTGCTTCTGAGAACGAGCGCACGTCCTGTACTGTTACAGGCAAGTTAAGTTCCACTGTCATGCTAGTTCGTCCTCCCTCTTATGCTTCTTGTTCTTCTGTTTCTTCTACAATACCTAATTCTTTTTTAATCCAGTCATAGCCTTCTGCTTCTAAGCGTTGTGCCAGCTCTGCACCACCTGATTTCACAACACGTCCCTGCATCATTACGTGTACATGGTCTGGTGTAATATAGTTAAGTAGACGTTGATAGTGCGTGATCATTAAGCAGCCAAAGCCTTCACCGCGCATTGCGTTAATTCCTTTAGATACTACTTTAAGTGCATCAATATCAAGTCCAGAGTCAATTTCGTCTAAAATTGCGAACGTCGGTTTAATCATCATTAATTGAAGAATCTCATTACGTTTTTTCTCACCGCCAGAGAAACCTTCATTTAAATAACGCTGAGCCATATCTTCGTTCATTTCTAGGAATTCCATGTTTTTATCTAATTCACGGATAAATTTCATTAATGAAATTTCATCGCCCTCTTCACGGCGAGCATTGATAGCTGAGCGTAAGAAATCAGCATTTGTAACACCCGCAATTTCAGATGGGTATTGCATAGCTAGGAATAAACCAGCTTGAGCACGCTCGTCTACTTCCATCTCAAGTACATCTTCGCCATCTAGCTCAACAGTACCCGAAGTAACCTCATATTTAGGATGACCCATAATAGCAGAAGCTAGTGTGGATTTACCAGTTCCGTTTGGTCCCATGATTGCGTGAATTTCGTTTGTATTAATTGTAAGATTTACGCCTTTTAAAATCTCTTTTCCGTCGATAGCAACGTGAAGATCTTTAATAACTAAAGTTGACATGAAAATACCTCCATAGTGTTCAGTGAATGGGTCAACCATTCCTTAATTATCATCATTCTAATCTTAACTGAAAATCGTTCTCTATGCAAACCATTTCAATTACTTTCCTTCTCCTCAAATAAAATCTTGAAAAATAAAGGCTTTGTAAGCATTTTCAGATTATTACTATCTGGAATAGATATTGAGAATAGACTTTCTTCATTTTCAATGAAATATCTCTAATTGAGAATTGATTTCATCTAGCTACATAGTGTAAACCTCGTGAAAAGGGCTAATTGTAGAGGTTTTGTGACAAATTTGCAGTAACAACCATAACTATACTATAACCTATTTCATTAAAATGGAATCAATTAAAAATAAGATATTTTCATGGCAGTCTCTTTTACACACTAAAAAATTCTATTGTGCAAGATTACTGAATACTTAAACTTTTTTTGTATTTACAGTCACTTTTTATCTTCAATATTATATAATTGAGCTATAATCAATCTTATTTTTAGATTAATAGAGGTGAAATGTTAGTGGAGTTACGTCAATTACGCTATTTTGTGGAGGTTGCTGAACGCGAGCATATTTCAGAAGCTGCTGAGCATCTTCACGTCGCTCAATCAGCCATTAGTCGGCAAATCGCAAATCTTGAAGATGAGTTAGGCACTCCGTTATTTGAACGAGTGGGACGCAATGTGAAATTAACGCCGATTGGAAAGACCTTTCTTGAACATACCATTACGGCATTGAAGGCCATTGATTTTGCTGCCAAACAAGTAGAAGAGTATCTTGATCCTGCTAAGGGCTCTATTAAGATTGGCTTTCCAACAAGTTTAGCAAGCTATGTACTGCCAACCGTTATCTCAGCCTTTAAACGAGAGTATCCCAATTTGCAATTTCAGCTACGACAAGGATCTTATCGATTTTTAATTGATGCTGTCAAAAATCGAGAGTTAAACCTTGCCTTTTTAGGTCCGCTTCCTCCAAAAGATGAATCCATTGAGTCGACTATATTGTTTACGGAAAATATTGCCGCTCTTCTACCAGCTAATCATCCGTTAGCAAAAAGAGAGAGTATTCAGCTTGCTGAATTGAGAAATGATTTATTTGTGTTATTTCCAAATGGTTATATATTACATAAAGTGGCAATGGATGCTTGTCGTGCTGCAGGCTATATGCCTAATATTATTTCAGAGGGTGAAGATTTGGATGCACTTAAAGGCTTAGTAGCAGCTGGAATAGGCGTTAGTCTGTTACCAGAAAGTTCACTTTACGATTCTGCTGCTCGCTTTACTGTAAAGGTGCCTATTGAATCACCCTCCATTCCAAGGACGGTTGGTATTATTTCTCCTGTAAATCGAGAAATCGCCCCATCAGAAGCCATTTTTTTAAATTTCGTCAAAGATTTCTTTTCACGTCTATCTCAATTTCAATAAAAAAATTGCCTTTACTGGCGATTTGGGACTATAGATAAACTCAAAAATTATGAGTTTGCCGATAGTCTTTTTTTACAATCAAATAAGGTAAAACCTGGATATGACGGCCGAGGCGAGCCGCTTCCCTCTCTACGTTCGCTAGACTTTCCCAAATTGAAGGGTTTTGGGTAACTAATTGGCAAATCGTTACGTTTATTGATTTCATTCTTTGTCAACATCATTTCTGTTTTGTTTCTCCAAAAATCGAACAAGAGAATGACAAAAAGCCATCGAGCGTGAACTTCTCGATGACTTTTGTTGAACGTGTCTATATTACCGATTTTTTAGGGAGACAAACGCTCACCAGTTTCTTGCTCATTAATCCACTGTAATGTTTTGACACCTAATCCACCAGCACGCCACAACACTACATCATGATAGCTTTTCCTTTGGACATATTTGACCCATTTTTCAAGTGTTTCCTGATCAGCATACCAAATCTCATGACTCATATTGCTAGTATCTGTATACGTAAAATAAACAGCACCACTTGCTTTATCTCGTTGTTTCTTTGCGTTTGTTTCAGCTAATACTTTCTCCGCCTCAAGTTCCGTTAATGCAACCGTATTACCTTGAGCTACCCAATCGAAACCACCTGTAGCAAAGGCGATAGCTAATTTTTGGTTGGATTTTTTGATATTTTTTATTAAATCATTAAGAAATGAAAATGTAGCCTTCGCACCTGGACCACTATGATAGCCATGTACATTATAAGCCATTACGGTATAGCTAGGCCCATTCGGTAACTTCACATCAAATGGAAAGCTCGGCTCTAGCACTACATGCAGTGTAACATTCTTTTTCGCAAGTTCTCGGTATAGCTCCTTTAAAAATTGAACATATTTTGAAAGGTCTTCTTTAGCTATCTTTTCATAATCAATTTCAATGCCATCTGGTTGGTATTGTTCAACTACCTGCAATATATTATTGATATGCTTTTTTCTTGCTGAAGAATCCTGTACTAACCTATGCAAAAGTGTACTATCCTTTTGAACAGAAGAGGCATTATCTGTCACATAATCATTTATAAGCGTTAGAATTACATGATGTGATTCATTGAATTGCTGCTGTGTCTGTCGCAACATATCGACTGCATTATCCGTTAATAGCAATTCATCTTTATGATTAAAATAGGCACCGAAAACGCGCATATCTTGTAATCCTTGTTGGGAGTTTTGGACATCTTCTAAGGCTGATTGATTTTGCCATTCAGGTAACCACATCGATAAACGCAACTTCGCTTTATCCTTTAATTCTTCCTTTGCTATAGCAGGTGGTTCTTTACTATTACTACAAGCAGTGATAAACAACAGGGCTATACAGATAAATAATATAAAATTTTTCACTTGTTTCAAATTTCACCCCAAATTAGAAGGTTTCAATAAAGAAATCTACAACATGATTAAACAATGTTGTGCTTTTATGCTTAACCTTCTCGAAATTCGTATATTGGTTTGTAAAAATAGTTTGATCTTTCCTATCTGTAATTAAAATATCTTCAATTATTGTATCGTATATATCATCTGCATACTGTTCATGAGATGTATCTTTATGGCTAAACAATGCTCCAAATCCAATTTGAGAGCCATGGAGGCCAGGGTTTATTTGAATAGTTTCAGATAATACATGATCTACATCTACTTTTATTTTATCCTTATTTACTGTAATGTTAAATACTCTATTTTTAGTTAAGTTTCTTGGGTATTCTTCTTCAACAATCCGCGATCCCTTTTGGGTGTCCTGATACGTATAGACGGTCGCCTTATTAAACGCATACTCCTCTTCATTCCACTTAATCTCATTCAATGGGAAACGAGCCTTTTCCACAATATCTGAAGCAGGTAATTTTTCACTCACTACAAGCTCATTGTCTACCAAGGCAATACGTAAATAGCTATTTGTTTTCTCATCATAATTTACATACAACGCTTGTTCACCAACAACATTCCCTTTAAATGTAAAGTTCACGTTATATTGCTGTGGCATCATCTCCTTTAAGAGAATCCTACCTTCACTAGAAGGAGCCGATGTTAATGTAACTTCATTATTATCAAATTCTGCTGCCCCATTAATGGTTTGCCATTTTTGGGCTAATTGAGGATCTCCTATTTTAAATTCGATATTTTGATTACTTGCCTGTTTAATTTTCATCATGACATGATTGGTTGACCAATAAGGAGAAACTTGTAATCGATTCAAGTTATATAGATCACTATCTTTATCATTATAGGCACTCAATTCTAAATTAAAGTGCATACGAAACTTGTCTTTAATTTCCTTGTCATTCACACTCTGCACCAGAGGGTCCATATTATTATACAATGAATTAGCATGCATAATGGCATAGGCTTTAGGAACTTCCCCAAACTCTTGCTGATAAATTTCCTGCATAAGCTTGTAATCCTTCTTAATTCGAGCTTCCATCTCTTGTCGAGTTTCACTTGGGATCATATATTGATTACGAATAAAATCCATTAAATAGTGGTTATAGTATTCGATTGTTGTTTTATTCGGTATATTATTTTCGTCAATCATCCCTAAGGACTGCCCTTTATCATTAAAAATATTAATGTAGGTTAGTCTATATCCGTTAGAGCCTAATTCCCAATAGCCGCTTTTCTCCATCAACTTCAAATCTTTTGGCTTTAAAAATTTATGGTCGCGGGTATCCATTTTATTGGCATACGTAAACATCGTAGCCTTATAATTTAATTTTTCCATAACGTTTTGTGCGAAAATACTAGAATCGGTACGGCCATCCTCAAATGATAAAAACAAGGCTTTTTCTGGTAGTGGTTTATTCTTTTGATAAAAATCCAATATATCCTTTTGTGTAATCGTTTGATAGCCTTGTTTTTCAAGCAATGTAAGCTGTTCTTCTAAATTTTTCTTTGACACGTATTTAGAGGAGTCATTTCTACTTACACCAAAATAGGACAGTGCAATAAATCCGTCTTTATTGTTTAACGGGACCGCCTCAGCAAATCGCTTGTCTGTCAGAAAGACGGCTTTAATTAACACGACTGCTAAAAAGATAACAACTACTAATTGTATAATCGAGCGTATAATTTTCCTTCGATTTTTTTTAGCTGGCTGTAAAATTACATTTTTTTCTTTCATTCCTTCTCACCCATTTTTCTAATTTTCAACATTGAAAATCGGGATTTTCGTAATTTTTGCTTTTCCATTTTCTTTTCTTTTGCCAAAACGTCTTGTGGTGTTTCCCTTGTTCCCCATGTTGATTTCCAGAATGTTACCCATGCAACTGGCATTTGCCAGAGCAAAATAAATTCATAATAAAGAACGAAGATAAACCCGAATAACCATAATTTACTTTTCCTAAAGAATAGATGAGCCAAACTCATGAGCATGGCCATTAAAAGTAAGCCTAATAAAAAGGTAGTCGGAAAAACACCATACATGATTGGCACATAGATTAAGTTGTAGACGACGACAATTGGTGCCGCAATTGGGACAATTAAGCCTATTATGAAGAAAAGGAACATGAAGGGTTCTTTTTTCCACATAAATAGAAAGGCTCGTAAAGATTCTCTTAGCCAAGAACGTTTCCATCTCATTTGCTGAGATAAAAAAACTTTAGTGTCAGAGGGAACAATCGTCGAACAAATGGCATTATCCTGATAACCTGTTCGATGTGTTTTCAAAATATAGTTTGTCATACTACGATCATCACCAAATGTAGCAGGCTGCCCAAGAAATTTTTGATTGAGCCAGGCTGTTTCATTTTTTAAAATAAGTTCTTTTCGATAACAAGCTAATGGTCCTGATAAGCAAGTCACCGTATCAAACCAAGATTCAGCGGCCTTCATAATACGAAAGGCAATATAATAACGAACTGTCTGTAATTTTGTCAGAGCATTTGTAAATTTATTTTCTACCTCTGTCCGTCCAGCTACACCACCCATTTTAGGGTCTTGGAAAGGCTGGACTAGATTGCGGATTGCATGTGGCTCCAAAAAACTATCGGAATCCACAAAAACCACTAAGTCATGCTTTGCTTGATGAACACCGGCTACCAGCGCTTCACGTTTTCCACCATTTTGAGGAAGCTTAGAAAACTTTAAGCGATCGGTTGTTTTAAAACGCCCACCCTCAAAATGAATAAGATCTATCATTTCCTTAGCTTTTTCCTCCGTCCTATCCGTAGAGCAATCATCCACGACAATGACTTCTAACTTATCTACAGGATAGTACTGATTAATACAGCTTGAAATCGTGCGATGTATCCATTCTTCCTCGTTAAACACAGGGATAATTATGGATACACCGGGCTCATAGTTTGGATTGATGGGTACATTTTTATAAAAAATACCAAATAGGTATCTACTTAATAGAAACGTTGCCGCTATAATACTATAAAGGTATAAAAATTTATTGAATCTAAAATAAATAACACTTTCTGCTCTCATCAGCATGACAATAAGTGAGACAACCAATAAGAATAAACTCGCCATAAAAACAGAAATGCCCCAACGTTTTTTTACCATATATTTATTTAAAGGTTGGAGAAATTCGCAAGCAAAGTAATATAGCGTTTGACCATCCACCTCTTTGGTAAAATGCCGGATCACCTTTGCCTTCAACTTCACTTTTGCCTCATATCCTTCAGGCATTGCCCCACCTGGGATCGTAAAATTCATTTCTAAAATTTCATCAATTAATAATTGCTGAGGCTGTTGAGAATAAACAAGAATTCCCGTTACGGAAATATCTTCAGCATAGTATTTGTCTGAACTCATTTTATGTCTTGCTCTTCTAACCTGAACCTCAAAATGAGTTTCATAGCGTAAGCTAAGCTGTTGAAGACGATAAATTTCATTGACATCTGTCGGATCAATTTCTTCTTTCTGATAAGATGCACCTCGACGATTGACAAGGTTTCGGACATTTTCGGGATCAGGAATATTTGATAGAATCCGACGATCTGAGCGCGGTACTGTTAAAACCTCTTTTTTCGTTTTTATCATTTATTCACATCCCCATTTGCATCTTCTTCAATCCAATTTGACATTTTACTAAAGCTATAACCATCTTGTTGCAACTTTTCAATAATTAATGGAAGTGCTTCAACTGTTTTCGTACCGTCTAAGATGTGCATGACAATAACCTTTCCTGGTGCTGCTCTAGATATGACCCGATCATAAATGTCCTGAGCACTGTAATCCAAATTCCAGTCAAAGGAAGCAATATCATACATGGCAATGGTTTTAATTCCGGCAGCGGTAATCACTTTAGCAGTACGCTCATCCATAATTCCTTGTGCTGGTCTAAAATAAAGTAATGGTGGCTCCTGTAACGCATAAGTAAGAGCATTATGGGCCTTCACTAAATCATCTTGTATTTCCTCTGGCGTCATTTTAGTTACATCTAAATGGTAATAAGAGTGACTTGCCACTTCATGACCTTCCTCTAGTATTAACTTGGCTAATTGTGGATTTTTCTCCACCCCACTACCGATTAAAAAAAATGTACTTTTAATATTATATTTTTTTAATACATCTAAAACAGCTTTCACCTGCTGTTCATGTGCCCAATCATCAAAGGTAATGGCGATTTCTTTTTTAGAGGTCTCTTTTCGATAATACAAATGTGGTTCGACATTTTCATAATTCAAATTAGGTTTGACGGCATCATAACCTGCTATTTCTTCTAAAGACTTTGTTAAATATCGCTCATCTATCACATCACTTAAAGTAGTAATGGTGTAATCATGTTTTTCTGCTAATTGTGCTAGTAAAGGAATGGCATCTATAATAGCAGGATTAATATAAGTGTTGAGATGAATAATAGAACCTCTATCAATATATTTGTCAATATAATCAATCAAATCTTGGGCACTTTGCATTTTTCGATCAAGTGGATTAATGGATAAACCTATCACTGCCTTCATATCCAGTGCAGCAGCTGCTAAGCGCATATTATCTGTAATATCACCTGAACGACTTCGAACAAATTTCGGCTTATATCCTAAATGTTCTTCAAATATTTGATTCGTTAAATAAATCTCCTCATAGGTTTGGTCATAGTTTAAAGCTGTGACATCTGGAAATGACAATGTACCGTTTTGTACATCATGGCCTCTTTTTAGAATGTCTCGAACAAGCTCTGGTTCCTGTGCCACACGTAGCCCCTCTAAGAAAAAGGTGGCTTTCATATTAGATTCATCTAATTTCGCCAATAGTAGCTCCATTGTTTGATTATCCGCAAAGCCATTAAACGTTAGAGCTACTTTTGGCTTAATAATATCGACATGACTGATTGAATCACTCATCGTACCATCAGATTCCTTAATCTCTATAGAAGAATCAATTGGTTGAATCGTTTTTTGTGGAGTGGATTGACATCCTGCTAAGAACATCAGGATTAGAAGCCCACATATTTTTAGCTGTTTCATGTCCCACGAACTCTCCTTATAGTCTGTAATAATTTTTATTCTTAAATAAAAAATGGGTATTACGAGTATCAAAAATTAATGAGGCTTCCTGATCAATTAATGAATAATCAATGTTGGAATGATTGGTTAAAATCAACACAGCATCTGCATCTTTAACACTTTTCTCTGTTAAAGGAACTGTGTTTAAAAGAGTTTGTTCTACCGGGAACGTTTGTATATAAGGGTCGATAATCTGTAATGAGCTCTGACTATCAAGTAATTGCTGAATGACTCGTAGTGCAGGAGATTCGCGTGAGTCGTTTATATCTGGCTTATAAGTGACACCAATAATAACAATTTTTGCGTGGCACAGCTCAATATTTTGAATACGTAAGTACTGTTCCAGCCTCTCCACAACAAAATTAGGCATCGAATCATTTATTTTATCTGCTGCTTCAATTAAAGTTGCTGAGATACCATGCTGTTGACCCGCCCATAATAAATATTTGGGATCGACAGGGATACAATGCCCCCCTACTCCTGGGCCAGGCTTGAATGGCATAAAGCCATAAGGCTTTGTTGAGGCAGCATCTATGACTTCCCAAACATCAATGTTCATTTTATAGCACATTTGACTGAGCTCATTGACAAGGGCGATATTGATTTGGCGAAATGTATTTTCCAGCAATTTCTCCATTTCAGCAACTTTGGGACTTGTTACCGTAAATACACTAGTATGAATGACTGTTTCATAAAAACCCTTTGAAACTTCCAAACAATTAGAAGTAACACCGCCAACAACTTTGGGTGTATTGGAAACTGAAAAATTACTATTACCAGGGTCCACTCGCTCTGGTGAATAAGCTAAGAATAAATCTTGACCCACAGCAAAGCCATGCTTTTGCAAAATAGGCTGAACAATTTCCTCTGTTGTCCCAGGATAGGTCGTACTTTCAAGAATAACTAATGCATTTGCTTTAATATAACGCCCGATGTCATGTGCTGCCTCTTCTATATAGGAAATATCAGGAGTACCATCCACTGTTGTAGGAGTCGGTACACAAATAATGACGACATCTACAGAAGCAAGTTTGGAAAAATCAAAGGTTGCTTCAAAATGTTGATCTTTTAATATTTGCTGTATATTTTCTTTCGGGATATCAGCTATATAGCTCTCACCGTTTTGCAACATGGCGATTTTTTCTTGATTTTTATCAAAGCCTAAAACATGAAAACCTTTCTGGACAATTTCAATGGCAAATGGTAGGCCTACATAGCCGAGACCAATTACCCCTATTGTCGCTTTTTTTAATTGAATTTTATTTAATAAAGCTGAGCTCATCGATTTCGTGTTTATCGTCATAACAATAACTCCTTTGGCTAAACTTACATGTAATTTTTATCGCCATTTTTCCGTTATCTATTCATCCTCAATATTTAGTCATATCGAGTATTTTGCAACGTAATAGGTTATTTCTTTTCCTCATCGCCATTCTGTACAAACCCCTTTCTTCTCCACATACTTTAGTATGATTTTTTTAGTCAAAATAGATTAATAAAATCCAAATTTCACAAAAAAACTTTTCTAACAATTATATAGTACTACTCGTAACTAAACAATTTCTAAATAATTTCTTTACTCACGAAAAAACACCTACTTTTTTTTACATACACAACAAAATAATTCATTAATTATTAAGATATTTAACAAATATATTCAGAGTCACTTATTAAGCGTAAACGAAAAAGATGCTAGGCAACACTGAAGAATGTTAATAAATAGGAATTAACATTTTTCCTTTTCAGGAAGTTGCTAAAAATCCCTCACAGCATTGGCTTTCACCGATACTGGAGGGATTAGACAAACATGTAGAATAGGGGATTATAGGAGCTTTTAAATACTTGATATAGCTATTTTTATTTCCACGGAAATCGACATCCTATCGATAATCACTATTAAAAGCAGGTAAGCAACCTCAAAAGAAAAGAGTACGTAAGTAACTCAATACTTACGTACCCTTTTTTGTAGATTATTGAACAGGTACTACTGCACCTTTCCATTCTTCTAAGATAAAGTCTTGGATTTCTTTAGAAGTTAATACTTCTAATAATGTTTTAATTTCAGGTCTTGTTTCATCTCCAGCACGTACTGCGATGATGTTAACGTATGGTGACTCTTTGTCTTCAAGAGAAATAGCATCTTCAATAGGGTTTAAGCCATTATCAATAGCAAAGTTAGAGTTGATAAGTACTGCGTCCCCTTCATTGTTTTCGTACATTTGTACAAGCATTTCTGGTGCTGTATTCGCATCAAATTTAAAGTTTTTAGGATTCTCTTCTATATCCTTAATTTCTGCTGCTGTTTTATCAATACCATCTTTTAATTTAATTAAGCCCTTAGCTTCTAATAATGACAGCATACGACCGTGGTCTGATACCGAGTTAGAAAGTAAGATTGTTGCGCCTTCTGGAAGGTCTTCTAAAGACTTATACTTTTTAGAGTAAATACCAATTGGCTCAATATGAACACCACCAGCATTGACGAAATCATAGCCATTGTCTTTAATTTGCAACTCTAAATACGGAATATGTTGGAAGTAATTTGCATCCAACTCTTTTGATTCTAAATCTTGGTTTGGTAGCACATAGTCTGTATATGTTTCTACTTTAAGGTCAATACCTTTCTCAGCTAAAATCGGTTTTGCTTTATCTAAAATTACTGCATGTGGTGTATTAGAAGCTCCCACTGTTAAAGTAACGTTTTCTTTACTATCTGTTTTATCACCAGATGCTGCATTTGAATCCTCTTTTTTATCAGTACCGCAAGCTGCTAATGCTAGTACAAGTATTGATAAAAATAATCCTGTTAATAACTTTTTCATGTATGACACTCCCTTTATTTTAATGAAAATATGTTAGCGGTAAGAACCGGAATAACCTCAGTTTTATTAACGTTTATCCATTTTTTCTGTAATGAAATCACCTATCCATTGGATGATAAAGACTACTACTAAGATCAAAATAGTTGCCATTAATGTCACATCTTGACGATTTCTTTGGAAACCGTCTAGGAAGGCTAAGTTCCCGAGACCCCCTGCACCGATTATCCCTGCCATTGCTGTATAACCGACAAGTGCTACAGCCGTAACAGTAATACCCGAAATGAGTGCTGGTAATGATTCAGGGATCAGTACTTTCCAAATAATTGTGGCTGTTTTAGCCCCCATTGAACGAGCTGCTTCAATAACACCCTTATCAATTTCTCGTAGCGCAATTAATACCATACGCGCATAGAACGGAGCCGCACCGATAATTAAAGCAGGTAAAGCAGCATTGGCTCCACGGATTGTACCAAGTAAAAACTTAGTAAATGGAATTAATAAAATAATTAACACGATAAATGGAATAGAACGGAATATATTAACGAGTGACCCTGTTAAAAAACTAACAATTTTATTAGCCCATAACTGATTCGGACTAGTTAAAAACAGAACAATCCCAATGGCTAACCCTAGAATAAATGTAATAACTGTTGAAATGGCCGTCATATATAATGTTTCATATGTAGCCTGCCACATGCTATCCCAGTCTACATTCGGAAAGAGATTAGTTAGCATCTGCAATCACCTCCGTTTGCACTTCCACTGTATTTAAATAGCTTAAGGCTTCAGTCACGTTTGCTTTCGGCCCATCAATTTGCACAATGAAAGTACCATATGCACCATTTTTGGTTTGCGAAATATTCCCATGTACAATGCTTACTTCCACATCGAATTGCTTCACTAGATGTGAAATAACTGGCTGTTCTGTTTTTTCACCAACAAAAATCAATTTGACAAGTTGTCCAGTTGGATAATTTGCTTTGATTTGTTCTACTGTATCCTGTGTTTCCTTTGTATTGGTAATTTGTGCTACAAATTTCTTAGTAATGGCAGCCTGAGGAGCCTGGAAAACTTGCAATACTTCTCCACGCTCTACAATTTCGCCTGCCTCCATCACTGCTACACGATGACAAATCTTGCGGATGACATGCATTTCATGAGTAATGAGGACAATCGTTAACCCTAAACGTTCATTAATATCCACCAGTAAATCAAGAATGGCATCTGTTGTCTCAGGGTCTAGAGCAGATGTAGCCTCATCACATAGTAAAACCTCTGGATTATTGGCTAATGCTCGCGCAATCCCTACACGTTGCTTTTGTCCACCAGAGAGCTGTGATGGATATGCTTGATCACGACCTTCTAGGCCAACAAGTGCTATCAATTCCTTCACCCGTGCCTCACGTTGAGCTTTTGATACACCTGCGATTTCTAATGGGAAGGCAATGTTTTCTGCAACTGTTCGTGACCAAAGTAGGTTGAAATGTTGAAAAATCATACTAACCTTTTGTCTAGCTGCTCTAAGCTTTTGACCTTTAATCGATGAAAAAGCCTGATTGTTCACTGTTACTGTTCCTGTTGTTGGTTTCTCTAAACCATTAAGTAAACGAATCATCGTACTTTTACCAGCGCCACTATAGCCGATAATGCCAAAAATTTCACCCTTATTAATAGTCAGGTTAACATCTTTGACTGCCGTTAATTCGCCATTTGCTGTTTTGTATTTCTTCGTTATATTTTGAAGCTGTATCATAGCGAATACTCCTTTTCTTATATAAAAAAACCCCTCCACTTATAGACAAGTAGAAGGGGTCACGTATTATACGTTGAACCGTTCTCTCATCTTTCAAAGAAAAATCTTTGGGTGATTTGGCACCTTTTCACTATGTGATGGTTGCCGGGCTTCATAGGGCACTTCCCTCCGCCGCTCTTCATAAGAGTTCGATATATTTAATGTTTTAGTAATATATTTGTTACTTTACCACGCTAATAAAGTTCAGTCAATTGATTTTTTTAACAATTCGTACAAAAAAGGTACGGATTGAAAAGCATAAATCTTTTCTGTCACTTTGCCACCGTCACAAACAAGTAAGCACGGAACGCTTTCAATTTGATGCTCAAAAGCAATTTGCTCCAAAAAATTAATATTTGCTTTCCCTAGCTTTAGGTGAGGTAATAGTTGTTCTACAATTGACATCATTTTTGATGCCACTGCACAAGTACCGCACATCGGTGTATATAAATAAAACGCAGCTTTTTCTCCGGACTGTAATGCCGTTTCCCACTGCTCTTTCGACCATTCTTCCATTTAGTTCACGCAACCTTACAAAATATATTCATTATGGATTGAGAAATGCGCACGAAGTAAAATCATGGCTAACACTTTTCTAGGTGTCGTTTCTACTTCCTTATATGTTGGCATTGTCCGTAAATGCTCTGCTTCAGGATAATGTCTGTCCATTAATGCACGTAGCTTATCGCCTGAAGTATCGGCATCAAAAAAGGTAAATAGCTCATAGCCCTCATAGGGATCGATTAGCTCTTCTAATTGATGCACACCAATTGTTCCATTCGTACATAGTATTGTAACATTCTCGTTTAAAATTGGCTCAATTTGTAGCTTATCTGAGCGTCCTTCTACTATCAAGCATTTCCCATCGAACATTACGCCACCTCCATTTAGACATTCCCACTTATACGTTATTATATAATAAAAAACGCCGGTAGTTTCCGACGTTTTTTGATTATGGCTTGTCTTATTCTGCTGTCATCTCTTCGTATTGTTCAGCTGTCATAAGTTTATCAACTTCTGATGCATCAGCAGGCTCTACGACGATCATCCATGCTTTTTCATATGGTGATTCATTAACGAATTCTGGGCTATCTTCTAAATCTGCATTAACTTCAACTACAGTACCTGAGATTGGTGCATATAATTCAGAAACAGTTTTTACTGATTCTACGCTACCGAATGGATCATCCGTTTTGATTTCATCGCCAACTTGTGGAAGCTCAACGAAAACGATATCTCCTAATTCAGATTGTGCGAAGTGCGTAATACCAATACGTACTTTTCCATCTTCTACTTTAACCCATTCATGCTCTTCAGAGTAACGTAAGTCTTTCGGTGTGCTCATGCAAAAAACCCCTCCATAATTATGTAATATATTCACTTTCAGTGTGCCATACTTCTCCTATAAAAACAAGAATAAAAACGGCTATATCCAAGCTTGCTCAAAATCGGATTCTTTAAACCCTAAAGTTACTTTTTTTCCATCTGTTACGAGTGGACGTTTTATTAACATCCCATCCGAAGCAAGTAGCTCAAGCTGTTCTTCCTCAGTCATATCAGCTAGCTTGTCCTTCAAACCAAGGTCACGATATTTCATGCCTGAAGTATTAAAAAACTTCTTCAAAGGAAGACCACTGACTTGCCATAAAGCTGTTATTTCATCCTTTGTTGGCGGCTGCTCTACGATATGTACCTCTTCATAGGAAACGTCATGATCATTTAACCACTTTTGCGCTTTTTTACATGTTGTACATTTGGGATAATGGAAAAATTGAATCGTCATTAAAATGCTCCTTTGCTGTCTTTTTCTGTAGTATACCATCATAATCATCGAGAATGGTGGAACTTCGCTCATTTCCGTAAGTCTATCCATCCATTTTGTATTTTTATCCGTTACTTTGACAAATAATTTATTTGGCACAATAAAAAACTAGCTACCCACTTACGGATAGCTAGCATTTTCCTACGATTAAACGATATATTTTTCTGCTTCAATTAATTTCACAGATGCTTCACGTTTCTTCGTAATGAGGTTGTATGGATTATTACGTGTTAATTTACGTAATGCAGATAATGTCATACGTGCTGCATCACCATCTGCGGAAGCCAGAATTGTATCTTTTGCTTCTTTTTCGATTTCTGCAAATGCTTCTTGGCAGAAAATTTGAGTGTATAGCAATTTTTGATGTGCTTTTTCAACGCCATCACGAGCAATCGCTTTTTCTGTGCGTAATACAGCTGATTCCATTGCAAATAATTGATTAGCGATATTAGCAATATTCACTAATACTTCTTGCTCTTGGTCAAGCTTCGCACCAAAGCGTTGTGCGGCTAAGCCTGCAGCTAATACAGCAATCTTCTTGGCATTTTTCACTAAGTATTTTTCCTGAGCTAGTGGCTCAGTGCCAATATCCTCTGGCATTAGCATTAGAAGCTCTTGCTGTAAATTTTGCGCAACCTGTAATAATGGCAGCTCACCTTTTAGTGCCTTTTTCATAAATGTACCTGGTACAATCATGCGATTAATTTCATTTGTACCTTCAAAAATTCGATTAATACGAGAATCACGGTATATACGCTCTACCTCATATTCAGCCATAAAGCCATAACCGCCGTGTAATTGTACAGCTTCATCTGCAATATAATCTAATGTTTCTGATCCAAATACTTTAGCAATGGAGCATTCAATCGCATATTCAGCGATAGCACCTGCAATCACTTTTCCTTCCTTTTGCTCCTCTGGGCTTAGCTGGCTTAAACGGTCTTCAAATAAACCCACAGTACGATAGTTTAATGACTCTGATGCATACAAATGAGAAGCCATTGTTGATAATTTTTCTTTTGTTAGGTTGAAGTCAGATAGCTTTGTTTTAAATTGCTGACGTTGGTTTGTATATTGTACCGCTAGCTCAAATGCGCGTTTTGATCCACCAATTGTTCCAACCCCTAGTTTATAGCGACCGATATTTAATATATTGAAGGCAATGACATGCCCACGACCAATTTCACCTAATAAATTTTCTACTGGCACTTCTGCATCTTCTAACACAAGTGTACGGGTAGATGAAGACTTAATCCCCATTTTCTTCTCCTCAGGACCGACTGAAACACCATTGAATGTACGTTCCACAATAAAGGCAGAGAACTTATCACCATCAATTTTAGCATAAACAACAAATACATCTGCAAAGCCCGCATTTGTAATCCATTGCTTTTCACCATTTAAAATATAATGTGTGCCTGCATCGTTTAGTTTCGCAGTTGTTTTTGCCCCTAAAGCATCCGAGCCTGAACCTGGCTCTGTTAAAGCATAAGCAGCAATTAATTCACCCGAGGCAAGCTTAGGTAAATATTTTTTCTTCTGATTCTCGCCACCGAATAGCACGATTGGTAATGAGCCAATCCCTACATGTGCACCATGAGTAATGGAGAAACCACCTGCTACAGACATTTTTTCTGCAATTAATGCTGAAGAAACTTTATCTAAGCCTAGTCCTTCGTATTCTTCTGGCACATCTGCTCCAAGCAAGCCTAATTCACCAGCACTTTTAAGGAGACGTACTGAGTGCTCGAATTCATGATGCTCTAAATTTTCAACTACAGGTAAAACTTCATTTGCTACATATTCTTCTGTTGTTTTGGCAATCATTTTATGCTCGTCAGTGAAATCTTCAGGTGTAAACACACGATCTAATTCCACATCTTCAATTAGAAATCCGCCGCCTTTAATGAAATCCGTTGTTTTTTCAGTCATATAAAATCCTCCCAATTTATCTATTTTGATAGTTTAATCCCCTATTGAATGCTGCCTCTTCAAAATCTGTAGTATTTGCTCAGAGGCTTGATTTTTATTCAGCCTACTCTCCTACCTTTTAGAGAAGGTTTCTGACGCTTTCATTTTGGTCCAAAAACCTTTTGCTGAGTGAAGACAAATATATATATAGAAAAGCTTGAAATATACTTGCTCGGAGGCAACCGGAAACAGTACACCTCAAGCTGATCTAGTGAAAAATTATAGAATTTCAAATACTCCAGCGGCTCCCATGCCGCCACCAATACACATAGTTACCACGCCATATTTCTTACCTTGCCGCTTTAATTCATGAATAAGTTTTAGTGTTAAAATAGCACCCGTTGCACCAAGTGGATGTCCTAATGCGATAGCTCCACCATTTACATTGACCTTATCTTGGTCGATGCCTAAATGACGGACCACCTGTAAGGATTGCGATGCAAATGCTTCATTGATTTCCCATAGATCAATCGCATCTATTGATAAACCTGCGATTTCTAACGCTTTTGGTACCGCCACAATGGGACCAATCCCCATTACTTCAGGTGGTACACCACCCACTGCAAAACCTAGGAATTTTGCCATTGGTGTTAAACCTTGCTTGACTGCCTCTTCACGCTCCATTACCAATACAGCTGCTGCACCATCAGATGTTTGAGAAGCGTTCCCTGCTGTCACACTCCCTTTCACATGGAAAGCTGGACGAAGCTTCGCTAAACCTTCAACCGATGTACCTGAACGGACACCCTCATCCATGCTGAAAGTGAATTTTTTCACCTGTGGCTTATTGTTCTCATCAACATAATGTTGTTCCACTTCTATAGGTACAATCTCATCATTAAATTTACCTTCTTTAATTGCCTTTTCAGCAAGTGCATGTGAGCGAACAGCAAAAGCATCTTGATCTTCGCGACTTACATTGTATTGACGAGCTACTTCCTCAGCTGTATGCCCCATTCCCATATAATATTGTGGAGCTGTTTCAGCTAACGTTGGATTTAAGCGGGGCGTGTTCCCCACCATTGGTACCATACTCATTGATTCAACACCACCAGCGAGGATGGCCTTTGAGTGCCCGAGCATGATTCGCTCAGCTGCATAGGCAATCGCCTGTAGACCCGAAGAACAAAATCTATTAATGGTTAGTGCAGGAGTTGTATCTGGTAGTCCGGCAAGTGCACCGATGCTACGAGCTACATTCATCCCCTGTTCTGCTTCTGGCATAGCACAGCCTAAAATTAAATCATCTATCGGTCCCTCATAGCCTGCTCTTTTTAATGTTTCTTTGACAACGGCAGCACCAAAGTCATCTGGTCTTACTGTTGCTAAAGAACCTTTTTTTGCTTTTCCAATTGGAGTTCGTGCTCCTGCTACAATAACGGCTTCACGCATCGTATAATCCCCCTTTGTTTCATGTGCAAGTTTTGTCTATTTCGTCCATTAGTTACGAAGTGGTTTCCCCTTTAACAGCATATGTTGCATTCTTTGCTGTGAAAGTGGATCAGCAACAAGGCTAAGGAATGCCTCACGCTCTAAGTTTAATAGATACTGTTCATCTACTAATGTGCCATATGGAACCTTACCACCCGCAATCACATAAGCTAGCTTTTTAGCAATTTTCAAATCATGCTTACTGATAAAGCCTGACTCATACATACCTTGCGCACCAATGAGTAATGTACCGTAGCCTGATGCACCAACCACAGGAACTTTTGTTGGGACAGGTGGTTGATAGCCTGCTTCATAAAGTGCTAAAGCCGCTTGTTTCGCGTCATATAATTGATGGTCTGGGTTAACAGAAATTCCATCTGCGAAGTTTAAGAAGTTATTTTCACGTGCTTCCTCACCAGATGTTGAAACTTTCGCCATGGCAATTGTTTCAAATACTTTATTTGCAATATGTTGATAGTCTATTTCTACACCATTTGGTAGACCCTTTAGGAATTTTTGATAAAGCGCTTTATTCCCTCCGCCACCTGGAATTAATCCAACGCCTACTTCTACTAAGCCCATATATGTTTCCATCGTTGCCTGGATATGTGCAGCAGGTAAGCAAACCTCTGCACCACCACCTAATGTCATCGCAAACGGAGCCGCCACAACCGGCTTACGTGAATATTTAATTTTTTGCATCGCATCTTGGAAAGCCTTAATGACAAAGTCTAGTTCAAAGATATTATCATCCTGTGCTTCGACTAAAATCATTCCTAGATTTGCACCAACACAGAAGTTTTTCCCCTGGTTTCCTATCACTAAGCCCTTATAATTAGCTTCTACCTCATCGATGGCAAAGTTTATCATTTGAATAATATCCAAGCCTATAGCATTTGACTGTGAATGGAACTCTAATAATGCAATTCGATCACCTAAGTCTATTAAACTAGCACCTGTATTGGATTTAATCACGCCATGTTTTTTCTTATATCGTTTTAAATCGATTTCCTTTTCATTGACAGGCACTTTAACATACTCCGACCCATTATAGTAAGCCAAGTCACCATCTATATCGGAATAGAAAGTTTCAAACCCATTGGCTATCATCTCTTTTACAAAGGCAGGTACTTCTCGACCTTCTGTCTCCATTTTTGCGACAGCTTCTTTCACGCCAATAGCATCCCAAATTTCAAATGGTCCTTGTTGCCAGCCGAATCCCCATTTCATCGCATTATCAATAGCCACAATATCGTCTGCAATTTCACCGTATAGCTGAGCAGAATAAATTAATGTTGGAGCAAATATCCCCCATAATAATTCACCTGTACGATCCTTTGCATATGTTAAAGCCTTCACTTTATTAGCTAATCCACGAGTTTGTTTCGCCATTTCAATGGAAGGTGTCTTTAATTTTTTCACAGGACTATACGCCAAAGTCATTGGGTCAATTTCATGAATCTCTTTTCCTTGCTTTATGAAGAAGCCCTGGCCTGATTTTGCCCCAAGCCAACCGTTCGTGACCATTTTTTGCAAAAACTCTGGTACAGCAAATACTTGCTGCTCCTCACCTGTTGTTTGATCGTAGACATTTTTAGCTACATGAATAAATGTATCTAAACCAACAACATCTAGCGTTCGGAAAGTTGCCGATTTAGGACGACCAATAAGTGGACCTGTCACGGAATCCACTTCCCCAACTGAGTAACCACCTTTTAACATTTCTTGTAACGTGATGAGTAACCCATAAGTGCCGATGCGGTTAGCAATAAAATTAGGTGTATCCTTTGCTAGCACAACGCCCTTTCCAAGCACATCTTCACCAAATGTTTTCATAAAGCTCACTACTTCAGGTGCAGTTGTATCAGCTGGAATCACCTCTAATAATTTTAAATAGCGAGGTGGGTTGAAAAAGTGTGTGCCAAGAAAATGCTTTTTAAAATCCTTTGAACGTCCTTCTGCCATTGCATTAATACTAATCCCGGATGTGTTTGAACTAATAATTGTTCCAGGTGTACGAATAGCATCGATTTTTTCATATAAACTTTGTTTTATAGGTAAGTTTTCTACAACAACTTCAATAATCCAATCTACATCTTTTAGTTTCCCTAAATCATCCTCAAAGTTGCCGACCGTTAGTAGTGATAAATTTTTCTTAGAAGTAAGTGGTGCTGGCTTTTGCTTTAACAACTTTTGCAAAGCTCCATTAACAAGACGATTTCTTACAGCTGGATGCTCTAAGGAAAGACCTTTTGCCTCTTCCTCATGTGTTAGTTCCTTCGGTGCAATATCTAATAGTAATGTTGGTATACCGATATTAGCTAAATGTGCTGCAATTCCAGAGCCCATCACCCCAGAACCTAGAACAGCAGCTTTTTTAATGTTATAAGTCACAAGCAATTCCCCCTTATTCTTCCATTGAATGAATAGCCATTCATTTTTTGGCCAAAAAAATATCAAGTGTACCTTAGTGGATTTTTGTTCCTCTGCTGAATGACTATTTACTCAATTCAACCAAGGAGCCCTAAGGTTTATCTCCGTTTCAAAAGATTGCTAATGAATGAAGATAAAACTACTTTTCTATTTTTAGTGTAGATTATTTTGTCTAATTTAGCAATCTTTTTTCAAGAATTATTTTCGCAATATACATCTTTTTTTGTTGTTTACGAGCTAAAAGGAGACAATAAGTAGCTATCACCACAGTCAAACAGAAAACTTTCAGGTTACGGGAAAAATGTGTAGAATGGTAAGCAAGGAGAGTGAATACTTAATGAAAACAATTACTACTGCAGAACAATTTAATGAATTAATCAATGGCGACCAAAAAGTACTAGTGAAATTTTACGCTGGCTGGTGCCCAGATTGTACACGTATGAACATGTTCATCGACCCAATCATTGAAGAGTATAACCAATTTGATTGGTATGAACTAAACCGTGACGAGCTTCCAGAAATCGCAGACAAATATGATGTAATGGGCATCCCAAGTTTATTAATTTTCCAAAACGGTGAAAAGCTTGCTCACTTACACAGTGCCAATGCAAAAACACCTCAACAAGTAACGGAATTTTTATCTGCTCAACAATAACAATAATGAGAGCTGCATTTCTTCATGAAATGCAGCTCTTTTTGAAAGGAGATACCATTATGCGCCAACAATTGGGACTACTCGGAAAATCACAATATGATGCATCGATTGCGCCAAACTATTGTAATTCTGCTTGTGGTCCTACTACAGTACACGTTATTTTAAATTATTTGAATGGGTCCGCTCCTTCAATTAATGAACTCTATAAACAGCTTGGTAGTACAAAAATTGGTTTATTCAAATGGCGATTGATTCGCAAATTACGCCAATTATATCCATCGTGGGATGTTCGTACTTGTTCATTAAAAGAAGCTTTGCAGGAAATTAATGCAGGGCGTCCAGTTGCTATGCGTTTTGATCGTTATTTTAGTTTTCGTTGGCGAGATCAAACCTCTACTTTCGCCTATCATTGGGTACCGCTAACTGGCTATGATATTAAAAATAATCAGCTATGGTTAATTTTCCATGACAATGGTACATCAAATCGTGATAGCATCATTCGTCAGGTACTCTATCAAAACAATGAAAAAGTATTATCCTTTGTAAAAATGGTTCCTCACTAGAGCAACTATCGAATAGCCTACTATTTGCTCTCTATTCTTTTCCCACCAATAAAAAAAGCAGAGCATAATACTATACTCTGCGATAACTGATTAAATAAGAGAATACAAAGAACGGGCATGCTTGGCAATAAGCGTGTAGCCACTCTCTTCCATCTCTTTAAATATTTGTGGCTCATAATTTGGTAATACGAGGCTAGAAAGGTCTGCTTCAATAGGGACATCCGTTTGAATCGTTGCAAGCTCATGCGATAATTTCAGCATATCTATTTGGTCTTGAATTTTTGTTCGTTGACCTGGCTTTAATTCACCGAGCGACGCTAGCACACTATCAATCGAGCCATATGTTTGGATTAATGTGAGTGCTTGCTTAGGACCAATACCTTTAACGCCTGGATAACCATCACTCGTATCTCCCATAAAGGCTTTCACCTGTGCAAACTGCGCTGGTTCAATACTATACTCCTCTTTAAAACGCCCATGCGTATAAATATCATATTCTGTGTAGCCCTTTTTCATAAAAGCAATCTCTGTAGATGGTCTTAAAAGTTGAAGTAAATCTTTATCCCCACTAATTACGGTAATATCTGCGTCGTCCTGCCATTTGGCAATCATAGAACCAATTAAATCATCAGCCTCCATGCCCTTCACGCCAAAATTTTGCCAGCCCATTTGGAGAGATAGGTTTTTTGCCATATCAAATTGAGGCAACATTTCCTCAGGTGGCGCTGGGCGATTTGCTTTATAGCCATCAAATAGCTCATTGCGGAAGGTATGTGCCCCCATATCCCAGCAAACTGCCATATGTGTTGGCTTCATTAAAGATTGTGCAGTTAGTACATGTCGTACAAAGCCTTGTGCTCCGTTCGTTGGAGTGCCATCCGCCAAGCGAATAAAGTGGCCCATGGCAGCCGAGGCGAAAAATGAACGGAATAACAATGCCATACCGTCAACAATCAGTAGTTTTGGTTTTGTTGTCATCATAAATTTCCTCTCTATAACCGTGCAAAGTTTATATAAATTTTTGATACCTATGAAATATTATAGCAAACTTTTAACAATCGGCATTGTCAATACACGGCAATATGCTTATAACGTCACTTTTCCTTTATTTGAGATGCGATTGCGATGATCAAGCTGAATACCTGTTAGCCATTGTAAAAATGCTGTCACACCAATCTTAACGGTTTCTGGACGTAGCGTTCCTTCCTTAGGGTCTGCATAAACAAAATCAATATGGCGAACCCCTTCATTTTCACCTATAAGTTTGAGGATATCAAATAATTCATAGGCTGTTAGACCGCCTGGTGTGGCAGCTGGAACATCTCGTGCAAACATAATATCAAGTGCATCTAAATCCACTGAAACATAAATTCGATCAACCTCATACATAAGCTGACGTAACATTTCATGTATGGTGAGCTGAATACCGTCACGTCGCATTTGCTTTAATGTAATCATATGAATGCCCTGTTCTCTAGCATAATGAATCATTTCAGGTGAATTAAAAAAACCGTGCAATCCGACATTATATATATGTCTCCCTTCCACAATGCCTGAGGCAATCAATTGATGGATAGGAGAATCTTGAGCCAAGCCAATTTCCTCTTGGTTTCTTGCATCTAAATGTGTATCAATTTGAATGATACCAATACGATCCTGCGGAAAGGCATTCTTTATTCCTTTTAGTGAACAGGCGGTAATGGCATGGTCTCCCCCAATCAAGCAAGTAAAGCTTTTTTGAAAAGCTATACTCAAATTCTCTGCTGCAGCCTCGATGGCAGATTCAGAAAGCATTCTATCTTGTTCATGAATCGCCACATCGCCAATATCAACGACTGATAATGCGCGTAAATTTATTTGCTCGTCTAAGTTATATGATTGGAAGCTTGGCCATACTTTACGAAACGCAGTTGGATATTGCGCTTTTCCAGATGCTTCTTCTGCATATGATAAAAGAGCCCCATACACGACAATATCCACATCATTTGGGTTTGGATTTGTTTGCTGCTTTATCCACTGATGCATGGCCGATCCATTCTCTTGCTTCCATCGGCATTCCGGTTCTATAAACATATACATCTACCACCTTTATATCTTTTCTATTCAAGTTAAATGAACCTACATTTTTTCACATGTCCCTCAAATGTCCTACCCAATTCCTACTCTTTCTATATAGTACCATTCGTACATTCATCTTCGTCATTTTTTTCTTTTTTCCTCTTTCTTTTTAAATTTGAAACACAAAAAAGCAAACTAAAAATCAGTTTGCTTCAAATTTCATATGAGTTGGCGCAGTGTTCAATGAGGTTTTTAGTTTGTTACTTTTGTTGTTTGGAAATATTTTCACAAAGTTCAGCTACCTCATACATGGAATAGCTTTCAAAATTGTATTGACTGCGTAATTCTTGAAAATAACGTAATAGCTCTTCTAGCATCGCTAAATTTTTAGCTGTATTCTTCCCAAAATTATGGGGATGCCACCATAAATGATAAAAAGCTTGGGCCTTTGCAGCTTCGAGCATACTTTCCTTTATGCGTTTTACCTTTGAGCCCTCGAATACGTGCAATGGACGAAAGTAGGGTCTTAAAAAGGCACTTGAACGAATATTAATCAGTTGCTCGTCCCGCATTTCCTCCAATGTTGCCATATGATGACCAGTAAGATTAATATAGCTATCAAGCCATTTTTTCGCTCCCAAAAATCTGCCTTTTTTCGTAAACTTTTGAGCATCATACAATGGATGATTTTCTGTTCCTCTGTAACAAACATAGCCCGCTTCTACACATGCTTTAAAATAGTCTTTATTCACTTGATTTCTCGGAAAAACCATGGACTTCATGGGCGAAATATAACCCTCGATTATGGTCTTTGTCGCGTCTAAGTCTGCACAAAAGGCAGCTTCTGTTTGACCTTTTTCCAAGCAGTAATAATGGGAAAAGGTATGGCTACCAATTTCCTGATGTGGTGTACGTTTAATCTCCTCTATCAAAGATTTACCAAAATGTAAGAGGTCCTCTTGTTCGTTTTCGCCTACTTTAGCTAGCTGGCTATGTGCTGCATAGCGCATATTGTCATACTTAACAGGGATACCTCGTAAATAATGAGCCATTTCAGCCTTTGATTCTGCAAACAATAGTCCGACTGTCGCCCAAGTTGCATGAATGTCATATTGCTCAAATAACGCAAGTATACTGGGCAAGGCTTTCCGTACACCATATAGGTTTTTATTGTATTGTCCATATCGAAATACATCATGGACGCCCCAATTCAGCTCAAAATCTAATGAAATAACGAGACCCCCACCATTCATGTTGCTACTTCCTCCATTTTTGCACGCCTAGTAATAGTGCACGTATTTTTGATTGGGTAATGTAGCCTGAGTAAACATTGACAACTTGTCCACCAAAGCTTAGTTTGAAGGCACGTACATTTCGATTATCGGTTAATTCACCCATATCATATAAAACAAAACCTTGCTCCTTAAAATGAAGAAGATTATGCCAGATTAAAAAACGATTTGCATAGCGGTAAGGTCTCTTTAAATGTGTCGATATGGCTGACGCCGCACAGGTAGCTTCATAATAAGACATCGCTTTATTCTCATGTACAATATCCAATCGATAGCACAGTGTCTGTCCACAGATACTTTGGATTTCAGATAATAATAATGCTCCCTGTTTGTTGAGAAGCATGATCGTTTCCATTTGTGATTTACCAATACCCTCAAGCTTTTTTCTTTTAGCAAAATGATTATAAAATTGCTGAAAAGCTCGTAAGTTTTCGACGGAAGGTTCTTTATATAAAATAACTTGGTAATATTCTTTATGTGCCCGTCGCAATATTTTACGATTCCCTTCAGAAAGTGCTAAATACAATGAAAGTTCATGCCCTTGGAGATCAATATGAATCGCTTCACTTTTAACAAGCTTTCGACTTGGTACAAGTGAATTTGTATAGCCTATTACTTTCATGGATTTTCGAACATTGGCTGGCTTTTCTAAAAAATAAAAATGTTGCATCGCAATATTCCACCGCTTACTTTTAATGGACAGAATGAACATCGCCCCCACTCTCCGTATTTTTTTGTACATGTTGTCGCTCAAAACGAGCAACTTTATAATGTTTCATTCGAATAATAGGTTTATAGCCTAGCTGTCCTAAGCGCTTCCGTTTTCTCCATTGCCAAAAGCTTGCCGTTACCCACAATGTTTGTCGCGGTTTGACTTTTCTGAAATAGGCCGTTATAATTTCGATCTGCTTGAACATATCATAGGCTAAAAAATACGTTTGCTTCGGTAATGCTTCTATTATTTGCAGCGAATCTACACGCCAATTTGTCGCGTGTAATGCAAATGCTGGCTTATTTGTCTCCGCAAAGGAATCCTTATAAACCGTGTACCCTTTATAATAGAGAGCAATGACTTCTTCCTGATCAAGCTGCATCGCTTCCTGAATAGTCATTTCCTCAAATAAGTTGCCCACAGGTTGCTGTGGTGACACATCCTCTGTTGGAGATAATTCATAGAGCTCCACGTGCTTCAAACGAATAAACCTATCTACGAATTGTTGTCCATATTCTAGCCAATCTCTGAGCTTTCCATACTTTACTAAATAGCGAAAACGGCCAAGTGTATTGCGTTTCCAGTCTACAATTCGTTGATTACTTTTTACATATTCCTTGAACCGTTCCTTTAGCAGCATTAAACCTGTCACTAGCTTTGCACGCTTTGTCCCACTGCTGGCAAGCATCCGCCTAGTAAAATCGATATTCGTACGCCAATCAAATTTGTAAGGCTCATAGCCAATGCTCATATCAAATAGCCGATAATTAGCAGCAAAAGTTCGCTGAATAGATTCCTGATTGACTATACGCCCGGGACCAAATACATTAAATGTCGGTTCATGGGCAAGCGCGTAGGTTACATAGCGTCCACGACAAAAAAGTCCATATGTGAAAGCAATCCACTGATTTTCAAAGACAAGTGCATCAACCTCTACTTGTAATGCCTCTCCATTAAGCATGGTTAAGCGCTCAAAAAAGTCTCTTTTCTTCCCTTTTGTAAAGTCACTCGTATCCAGTTTTTTTGCCCATCGTCGATCAAACAATCGAAACATTTGCCAGAGCTCGTCCTGTGCGGGAACTCTCCTTGTTACTGTACCTAGCTTCCGTAGCTTTCTTTCCCGCCGATCGACCCCATGCAGTTTCCGGCGTTGCTGGAAATGTTGTAGAAAATCTACCTCAGAAAAAGCGAGATAGGGAGTGACCACACGGAAAATATTTGCTCGTAACTGTCTTTCCACGAAATATTGTTCAATGACTTTAGTAGACACTTTACTTTCTAATAAGCCATGCAGTGAAAAAATTACGTGCCGATGCTTTCTAATAAGTTCATCGAACACAAAGGTTGTAGTGTTCATTAACCACTCTTTTTTGACAACAACCCCTGTATAATTGGCAATACCTTCACCCGCAAAGGAATACACCCTAATTCCCCATCGACTAGTCACCGTAAAGGGGAAAAAGGCTAGGATGACTCCTTCATGTTCAATAGCGAAAAGCTCTACTCGTTCTTTTCGCCCAACTATTTGCCACCAATTATAAAACCAAGCAAATTCAATAAAAGGATTATCATTGTCCTCTTCCTCTAAAATGCCATCCCAGATTTCCTTGTACCACATGAGCTCATCATCTGTTCTTATGCGTATTAATTGCAAGTTAATCTCCTTTCTTTACGAGTTCTGAAACAGCTTGTTGATAGACCATTAACGTTTTTTGATACATAGGGGTAAACGTAAAATACTGTAAATAGCGTCGTTCACTCGCATTGCCCATTTTTTGGCTTAAGGTAGCATCCAATAATAAATGACGAAGCCTCTGCTTCAATAATTCTTTATCCTCTCGCTCTACTAAAAAACCATTGCCATGATCCACAACTAACTCTTTAACACCACCCACATTTGTTGCAACAATAGGGAGGCCTATACGCATGGCTTCAATAATAGAGATTGGCAGCCCCTCCCAATCTGACAACAAAACAAATACATGACTTTTCTCCAAATAGGTGTGTACATCTAATTGATCACCTAAAAATATTATGCGATCTGTTAAATTATGCTGTGCAACAAACTCTTCTAGGGCAGGTCGTAGAGAACCATCTCCAACTAATTGAAGTTGCCACGGAACATCCGTCAGTTCTGCTAAAGCCTCCAGCAATAGATCTTGTCTTTTTGGCACTTCAAAACGAGCAACCATCACAATGACTGGCTGCTCCGTATAAGTATTTTCTGTTGAAGGATTACTGTCTATTGGAGCAATACCATTATGAATAGTAAGCAGTTTATGAGCTGGAGCAACTTTTTTCATGAGTGCTAGCTCCCGATCATAATCAGATACCGTTATAATTTTTGTGGAGAATCGCTGAACCGATTTTTCCATTCGATAGTAAAGCATCTGTTTCCTTTGAGGAACACCTTCTGTAAAGCTCCAACTATGTGCAGTAAAAACTGTTGGGATGTGCAGTAAACTACCCACTATACGACCTATCACACCAGCCTTAGATGAATGTGTGGCTACCACATCAGGGTGTAAACGTTTGATAACGGCTCTTAATTGCCAAAATGTGCGGAAATCCTTTGCTAGATGAATTGCACGTTGCATAGCGGGAATACGGATAACCGTAATTTTTTCCTCTTGTAAGCGCCAAAGGGATGGCTGGTAGGAGCCAGTCACGACAGTTACTTCATGCCCATCTTGCTTGAGTTGGATGGCTAATGCCTCCACATGCTTTTGTGCTCCACCGATTTTATCCATTCGTGTAATAAGCTGAACAATTTTCAGTATGGCCACTCCCCGTAATTTAATAGGCACCCGTTCTTGCTAGGACTACATAAAGGGTTTTCAAAACAATTTGGACATCCATCCAAAAGGAGTAATGATCAACATATTCAATGTCATATGAAATTTTTTGTCCATGGGAAATATTAGAACGGCCGTTAATCTGGGCAAGACCTGTTAAACCTGGTTTTACCTCTAGTCTTCTGGCCTGTAAATTGTTATAGGCATTTGTAATGGTCGGAACCTCCGGACGAGGCCCCACAATACTCATTTCTCCTTTTAATACATTTAACAGCTGTGGAATTTCATCAATACTTAGCTTTCGAAGGATAGCCCCTACTTTGGTAATCCGTGTATCCTGCTCTACTTTAAAAAAGTAGTCATCTGGGATACCATTCGTACATATAGCTGGCATATTGATTGGAACTGCCTGTATACACATTGTGCGTAGCTTCCAAATAACAAAGCGGTGATGATCCAGGCCAGTTCGTATTTGTTTAAAAAAAATGGGGCGACCTGTTGTGAAGAGTAAAATGAGGAATACAGCTAGCATTAGAGGGATTGTCATAAAAAGTAATAATAATGCCCCGGTAATATCAAATATTCTTTTGCCATACTGACCATAGAATGTGAGATTCTTAGTTGTCGAAACGTGCACTTCACCATCCTTTGCATTTTTTTACTACTTAACACTATATATTCATTTTGAACATTTATAGAACTATTTTAAGAAAAGTGAGTCTAGATGAAAAAAAGAGTTATACCAGCGGCACATGCTGAATAACTCGATTTTTCTTATTATATGCGCGCTCCTAAAATTTGGGCATCACATTCGATTTCCACATTACCCTTTAATGCTTTGCTAATCATACATGTTTGTTCCGCTTTTTGTGCGAAGCGAGTAATTTTTGTTTCAAGATGCTCTGTTAAATTTAAGATAACTATTTTAGGCTTATGAATAATTTTTTCATAGGTAAACACACCATTTACTACACTGACATACCCTTCAGACTGCAGAGATAAATCATGTACAGCCACCTCGGATCTTTCAAGAAGAGCCGCTAATGTAATTAAATAACAAGTCGCTGAAGCCCCTAATAACATTTCATCCGGATTTGTACCAATGCCAGGTCCATCCATCTCCTGAGGAATAGAAATTTGCGTTTTCAGATTGCTAGCGTTGATAGTTCCAGTACCATTTCTTCCATCCGACCAAGTTAAGTCCATTGTAAATTTATGCTGAACCATTTTAAATCCTCCTTTACGTACGTATGACAGAAAAATGCTCGTTCTCCCGAGAAGACGAGCATTCAACGCCAATTATGATAAGAGATACGTAACGCCACCATTTTATGATACTGCTGTCTCTAACTCTACCACATTTTAACGGTATGCTCGAAATAAGCGTTAAGTTCTAAAATAGGAATATTTTACTTTACTACATAAAAACTAACTATTATTTTACAAAAAACAATGTGATAAATTTTATGGTAGAATAGAATAAATAATTCATTAGGAGATTTTAAAATGATTTTAACAAAGCAAGAAGCAATACAGGCACTTAAAAAGAACAAGTTTATCGGTTTTACTATTACAACAGGTAATATTATTATGAAAAAGATGAATAAAACCGATTATAATATTTTTGTTTTTGAGGAAGGAAAAGAGAAGCCATTACGTTATGTTGGTTCTATTATGAATGTTATGGCAACGATGAGTGACAAAGCATCCAATAAGGATTTTGTCATTGTAGAACAGCTTCCAACTCAAAATAACGTTGCTGAAACGCAAACATCTGAAAACGAAGCAACGTTAGAAGAGAAAGCTGTAGCAGCAGAAGTAGCAGTCGTTGATGAAACCGAAGAAAGCCGTGCTATTGCAGGCTATGAAGACCTATATAAAATGACAGTAAGTGGTCGCATTATTACTGTACGTGAAAATCGTCCATTAGCTCGTTGTAATGACGAATATGGCTTCCATATTGCACGACTTACAAAGGACGGAAAGGCTTCCAGTCATAATGTCTTTGAACTTTGGAAACAAACATTCCCTGAGGTAGAGCAAACTCAATTCAAAGGTGCCTTAAAAGCAAAATACGGGACAGGCTGTAAGCTAATCGATAAACCTGGTATCCATTTTTAATCTAATTCTCTACTAAACAGTAAACCCTCAGTTGAAAACACTGAGGGTTTACTGTTTAGCATGAAATTCTTTTCGCCATTTGAACAACCTAACTAAGGTAATTTGGCTCACTTTATGAAAACCCGCCTGCTTCAGCTTTCGTCGTCTTCGCCCCTCATACCACGGAGCGATTGTACAGACGGATCGCCCTTCACGCTGCACTTCTACAACAATTTCCTTTAGTAGCTGGGTGTCGTATTCTCTGATGAAAGACATATTGGCAGATAGCTCGTACGTATAGCCGCTCACTTCTTCGTACGCTATATGATCGTGCCTCCTATAAACAATTTGATCTCCATCACCAAAAAAACGATTTCCCTTATAAAAATGCGCGATATAAGCAGGCCGCTCATTCAGTGTCATAATATCCTTCATATGTAGCTCTTCAAAGGGCATATATCCTTGATCGTATTTTTGCTCCGCGATATAGATGTCTATCCTATGAATAGCTACGATTCGTTGAAGGACCCCTTTCATTAATCGTAACCATTCTCTTGTTCGAGCATGCTTTAAAAAATACAACAATTCCCCTAACCTGTCCCGCTTCAATTTCACAAGCTGGTGATTGTTTGTTAATTTTCCTTTTACCCGATCTCGTAATACCATCCATGATCGAATAAAGCCCTCAGTAGTGCCTTTCGTACTCATAATAAATTTTCGTGTAAAATCAATATCGGTATACCATTGAAACTTATAGGGCTCATAGCCACTACCAAAATCATAATAACGAAAGCCTGAATCATGTGCTTTGAGCATGTTTTCCTTTTCTATTAAACTGCCAGGGCCAAACCTATTGAAATCAGGCTCATGGCCCATAGCCTGACAAAAATTACGATCTCTACAGCATAAATCAATAGTAAAGCTAATCCAATGCCCTTCAAATTGCAAACTGTCAACCTCGACTCTAAAGGCTTCATTAGAGACATCAGCCAAGCGTTCATAAAACAATCGAGTCTGTGCTTCGGTAAATCGACTTTTGTCCAGCTTCTTGCGCCATCTTCGCGTAAAAAGCGTAAACATTTTATGAAAATGATTGACGCCAACGTCCTGAAAGTCAAGGTGTCCAAATAATTTTAATTTCTTCTCATAACGCTTAATGCTTTTAAATGTCTTGCGATGCTTTTTTAAAAAGTCATCAACTGTCATTGATTGAAAATCTATAAATGACGTTACAGTTCGAAATATAGAATAAGGCATCTGGTATTCTATCGCATATTTCTCAAGTTGTTGAGAAGTATCTTTACTTTCAATGAGCCCCTGAAACACGAGCAAATAACGCTTATATTTTTGCGTGAACACCTTCAATATATAATGAATGGCCTGCTCCATCCATTGCTTCTCTGCTATCACTTCCATATAAGTCGCATACCCTTGTCCTAAAAAACCAAAGTAATGAATTTTACCAAAACCGACAGTATGAACTAACGGAAAAAATGCCACAGCGGTCCCTTGATGCTCGACTATAAATATTTCTACATTGTCATGTATACCAAGCGTTGCCCACCATGTCGTAACCCATTCGTATTCAATAAAAGGATTATTATTTTTTTCTTGTTCGAGTATACCTGACCAAGTACTTCGATAGGGCTCTAACATGTCCATTGAAGTGATTATTTTATAGTCTAGCACCGCACTGAATCGCTCCCTTTTCGTTATCCTCACCACATATTTAGTAGCCACTATATTCCTAGCAAGAAAGTATTAGAACAGTCCACCAACGTGAAACCCTCCCTATTCAAATGAATAGGAAGGGTTTCGCACACACTATACCTTTATAAGTGGTTCCTCTATTTTAGTGACGGCATTAGCCATATGTGTAGTTGCTATATAGCTAAGTGTCATACCAGGTCCAATCGTTGCACCTGGTCCTGGATAGGTTTCCCCCATAATAGACGCTGAGCAATTACCTGATGCATACAATCCTTCTATTGGTTGGCCATCCTTTTTCACAACACGAGCAAATCCATCCACTACTACTCCACCCTTTGTACCAATATCTCCAGGATAGAGACGCAAAGCATAAAATGGAGCTTTCTTTAACTCTGCTAAATTAGGGTTAGGTAATGTCGGGTCCCCGTAGTAATTATCATAAGCACTATCGCCTCGATTAAAGTCATCATCATGACCATTGTGTGCAAAGATGTTAAAACGATTGACCGTCTCGACTAAGTTTTCTTTCGGCACATCCATTTGCCTCGCAAGATCCTCAATCGTTTCGGCACTTTTCACGATTCCATGGTCATACCAGCTTTTCGGAAACGCTTGTCCAGGAAACAGTCCTGTAAAAATATAACGGCTTTTAGCAGCTGTATCAATAAGTATCCAGGAAGGTACAGCCTGCTTCGTCTCCTCTTGATGTTTGTACATTGTATCTACAAACTCATGATAAGGTGCTGCTTCATTGACATAGCGTTGTCCTGCACTATCTACAACCACCATATTAGGTACACCCCTATCAGCCACAAGGAAGAATGGCTGTCCTTGTGGATCAATAACAGAAGGTGCTCCCCATACCTTATCCATTAAATCGAGAGTAGCTCCAATTGTCACACTAGGTTCAATGATATCCCCTGTTTGCCCCACAGGTGAAGATGTCCAAGCAGCATTAGTAGGAGCTGGTAAATACTTTTCCCTCAATGCCTGATGATGTGAAAAGCCACCCGACGACAAGACAACACCTCTTTTTGCCTCTATCCGCTGCTCTTGTCCATCACGTTCAATTATCACGCCAACTACTCTTTCATTATCCATTATGAAATTTTTAAAAGCCGTTGATAACCAAAGCTCTCCATTTGCTTCGGCAAGTGATAATCGTAGACGAGCCACTAATGCTTCACCTAGCGCTACTGGCTCGCTCTTTGTCACCTTAGATTTCACTAAACGTATTCCTAATCTCAATGCTGTTGTTTTCCCTTTGAACGTTCGCGTAATCATATTGACCTTATGAAACTCGTAACTATTCATCGTAAAGCCTTTGGTCGATAGAGTTGCTCGACGCATATGATCAGCTAGTGAGCCCATTTTTGTTAAATCGAAAATAAGTGGTTCAATGGAGCGTCCCTGCGACAAACCACCCAATTTTTCAGGATAATAATCGGAATAGCCTTTGGCATATTGGAAGCGCATATGGTTCGTTTTATTGTATAAAAAACGCAACATTTCTGGCCCTTTCGTGATATAAGCTTCCTTTAACGCTTCGGGTACACGATCACCTATTGTGGCATCTAAATATTGGCGTGCAAGTTCATGTGTATCTGGGACACCTTCACCTTTAATAACATGATTATTGGGAATCCATAAGGCACCACCAGAAATTGCAGAAGCACCACCATAACGATCTGTTTTTTCAATGACTAATGATTTCAATCCTTGTAATTTTGCTGATAAACCTGCTGTCAATCCCGCTGCTCCAGACCCTACTACAACTACATCAAAACTTGCATCCCACTTCATTCAACCATTCCTCCCCTATGAGCTAAATCGATGAATATAATCTCCCTCTTAAAGAAGTATAGAATTAAACTAATTTTCAGTCAATTTAATAGGTTCGCCATTTTTCTACATAAAGCTGACATCCCATTTCAAGAAAGTTTGCTACAAGCATATTCAACTTTACTTAGCATATATTTGAAAAAACGACTTTAAGTTTATGATGAGGCGGGGGATTTTACAGGTGAGTGCAATGATACTTGGTGGATTTCTATTTTTCAGTGTGAGCTTTGGTGGCGCAATTGCCTGGATTTTCTCTAAGCTATTTCAACATACAACACAAGGGCTGTCATTATTATGTGGTGGTTTTCTAGTAGGCCTACTTGTTCTAGATATCATTCCTTCTTCCTTTCAAATCTATCAATCATTTGGAATTATACTCGGTATTTTTATTGGCTATTTCATTTTTCAACTGTTAGATACTTTATTCCATGCTTCTCATGCGCAAAATCCCTCTGTCTCCCTACTAACCCTTGCCATGATTATTCATACCATACCCATTAGTCTTACTGTTGGCAATTTACTTGGTAATGCAGCACTAAGTATTTCTCTCACAGCCTCCATTATTCTTCACCATGTTCCTGAAGGTTTTGCCCTATCAACCGCACTCATTTCTCAGGGCGAGAGGCTATGGAGACTTTTTATTTATTTCTTTATCTTCTCTGTCTTTTTCAGTATTTTCATCTGGTTTGGGCAATATTGGGCATTACCCGAAAAGGCACAGGGTATCTTAATGGGCATATCTATAGGGTTGATTGCCACAGCCAGCATCTCTGAATTCATTTTGCATCAACTAAGGTATGTCTCGTTCAGATCATTTTTTATGTATCTCATTTTAGGCTATCTCCTAAGCTATATCTTCCATACACTGGTCGAATAGACTATGAAATTAAAGTAAAACCGTTTATTCCTTTATTCCTACTTGCTTTGCCTTGAGCTGCGAGAAAAAATGACAAAGGCCATCGAGAGTGAGCTTTTCGACGACCTTTGCCATGAATTCAAGTAATCCACAATCATAAGGTGGATTGCTTTTTATTGTTATTCCTCGTCACTTAATTCCATTAGTGTGAGTGTAAGAATTTTTGAAACCTCTGCACGAGTAAGATTTCCTTTCGGATTAAACTTACCATTCGTACCATTTAAAATCCCTAATTGCTGCAATAAACCAATAGACTCTACTGTTTCCTTGCGCATTTGATTTTTATCTGTAAATGTATTGGTCTTGCTTACTTTAGAAAGATCCACTTCCATAGCTTCTAAATATCTCGCTGTCACGTATGCCATTTCCTCACGTGTAACAGGTTTTTTGGGCTCGAACTTACTACCATCGAAAATATCAATTAAGCCATACTCTTCTAAAATGGCTACTTCCTTCGCACCCCAAAAGCCATTAAGGTCCGTATAAGTAGCTGGTCCTTCATAATCTTCATTTACATCTAAACCTGATGCTCTGAAAATAATAGCTGCCAGTTCTCCACGAGTAACTTGTCCATTTGGATTAAATGTTGTGGCAGATGAGCCATTTATAATATCTGCTTGATAGAGCAATTGAATATAGCTCTCTGCCCAATGTCCAATTGCATCCTTGAAGTACCCACCTGGTTTTAATTCCACATCTGCACGAGCAAATACTACTAACATACTATTTAAATCTGCCGCACTTATAGCTTCCCATTTATTTGCCGTAAAGATTTCACTCTTAAAGCCATTTCCAGTTTGCGTAATTCGAATTTGAATAGCGTTACCGAATAATTTCTTAATTTCTTCATAGTTTTCCGTAAAATCTTTTTCGCCTTCCGGATAAAGATTTGTACCATCTTTATAGGATTGAAGAATCGCCTCTAGTGAAATTTTCACGGTTATATTTGTATTTGTTGTAACGATTGTAACCTCATTATTTTCATAGCCTACCTTAGATAGTAGTAATATTTTATAGATATCTTGATAGGACATGGCTTGTAATTGATCAGCAGCTGCTACTGTTTGCTTTTGATGAATCAAATTTGCAACATCTACCGCTTCCTGTGCATACGCTTGTCCACCCAATCCTCCTGTAAAACATACAATGCTTAGTGCTCCGGCTAACATTATTTTCTTCATTACTATTTCCTCCTTTGATCTATAAATTCAGTGTACTAAATCAATAGTTTGTATTTCTATAAAAATATGTAAATTCTACAATAATTATATAAAAAGACCTATTTTCGTCCTATTATAATAGGACTACCTCTATTTTCACTCACAGCAAAGACCATTGAAGAAATAAGATAAGTTTTTATGTTATGTATGCATAGGCTAGTCATTTACAAAACATCATTCCCCTTATATATGCTACTAATGTAATAAATATGAAAAAATAGGTATAAAGTAACTAGTCCTACATTGAATCACCATTGACATACAATAGTGAAGATTAACCTTCAGGAGGGTGCTAAATGGTTATTACCCCTGGTATTTCAGATTTACCTTATAGAATTCAAGTAGATGGAACAAAGCTGTTCACCTTGACTGCAGAGGAAATAACATGGGAGCTAGTAAATGGGATATTGATTCAGGTATGGGGCTACAATGGTTCTACACCCGGTCCGACCATCCACGTTTTTCCAGGGGATCGTGTTTGTATTCGTGTAATTAATCGGTTGCCCGAAAAAACAAGTGTACATTGGCATGGCTTAATGGTGCCAAATGCTATGGATGGTGTACCACCTATTGAACCATCCCCTTTTATTGAACCGGGGCATTATTTTGATTATCACTTTACGATAAAAAATCCACCAGGGACGTATATGTATCACTCTCATGTAAATGTAGCTGTGCAAGATAATGCTGGCCTATTAGGAGGGTTTATTGTTGAAGATCCAAGCAAACAGAACCTTTCACAGCACAAAGATTATTTATGTTTATTACAGGAATGGGCAGTTGATCAATTACCCTGGGGGGCTCTTACGAAGGGCACGTATCCTTTAAATTTTAAGAAGCCAGAATTTAATTTTTTTACGATGAACGGGAAGTGCTATCCCTTCACCAAATCCTTATCTGTAAATTTCGGTGATACAGTAAAAATTCGTTTTGGCAATATCCAAATGCATCACCATCCCATCCATTTGCATGGCCATCAATTTCATGTTGTTGGCGCAGATGGTTTTCCAATTGCTCGTCATACCCAAATCGCAAAAAACACTATTCTTGTGGCATCTGGTGAAACGTGGGATATAGAATTTCTGGCCAATAACCCAGGCATTTGGCCTCTCCATTGTCATATGCCTCACCACGTTACCAATAACGGCGCTCCTGATGTTGGCGGGATGTTTACCACAGTGGATTATTGTTAAGACATGGACAGCTTAGTTGCTGTCTTTTTTATTTCTACAGTTATGTTTAGTCGATATTGGGTACATACTTGTAAAGGAGCAAGACCATAAACTTTATATCATTATAATAATAGAGGCTATCATTTGATTTTATATTACCTAAAGAAGTAGTATGGAATAGTATCGAAGGATTTTTTACATATCCACACTATTATATTAATGTAACAATTTTAAAGGAGGAATTTCGATGAATTATCAAAATATTACGGTCGCAGGTAGCGGTGTCTTAGGAAGTCAAATTGCTTATCAATCTGCTTTTAAAGGTTTTCAAGTAACCATTTACGATATTAACGACGAGGCGTTGAAAAATGCACAGGATCGTATTACAAAATTGAAACCACTTTATCAACAAGACTTAGGAGCTACACAAGAAGAAGTAGATGCTGCCTATGCTCGACTAACATTTAAAAGCGACTTAGCACAAGCTGTTGCTGATGCTGATCTTGTAATTGAAGCAATCCCTGAAGTTGTCCAAATTAAAACAGAATTTTATACGAACCTTGGCAAAGTAGCACCTGCCAAAACAATTTTTGCGACTAACTCATCTACTTTATTACCTAGCCAATTTGCAGAAGCAACAGGCCGTCCTGAGAAATTTTTAGCTCTACATTTTGCCAATACTATTTGGAAAAACAACACAGCTGAAATTATGAAACACCCAGGCACAGATATGAAAGTATTCGATGAGGTTGTTGCATTTGCACGTGCAATCGGCATGGTTCCACTACCATTATATAAGGAGCAACCTGGCTATATTTTAAACTCATTGCTCGTACCATTTTTAGATGCCGCCGAATCTTTATTAGTAAAAGAAGTGGCAGACCCGGAAACGATTGATAAAACATGGATGATTGGTACAGGCGCGCCTCTTGGTCCATTCGCCATCTTAGACATCGTTGGTATCAACACTGCCTATAACATTGTTGAAGCAAAAGCAACGGCTACTGGTGATGAAAACATGAAAAAGCTTGCCAACCTACTGAAAACAGAGTACATCGAAAAAGGTAAGCTCGGTCGTGCAACAGGTGAGGGCTTCTATACCTATCCAAACCCAAGCTTTGCTAAACCAGATTTCTTAAAAGGTTAATGAAAAGAGAGCAATTGTCCACAAACAAGGATAATTGCTCTTTTTTTGGCTTAGGTGAAGAAATCCCAAAAGCTAGGGGTATTGATAAATTCCTTTGTCGCAAGTTTTTCAATAATTTTTAATTTAATCTCCTGCTCCAAATCTTCTCTTTCCTGATAGCTTGTCTGATGGAGACATTGTTTAATTTTAGGTGAAAAATTCTCGATGAATTGAAGTGACTCCTCGTGATAGCTATTTTCCCTTTCCATCCCTTACCCCTCCTCTTTACGAAGCTTTTGTTGTAGTTTTTTTAATGCCTTTCGATGAAGATTCGATATATTTTGGGGTGTTGTTTGTAATGTTTCAGCAACAGCTTTTATCGAATAATCATGAGCATAAATCATTTCTAAAATTTGAAGCTGCTTATCCGTTAAGCTTTTCAAAGATTGAAATAATTCCTCGTTTTCAACAGCATCTAATAACCCTTCTTGAATGATTTCGTCCTTTCTCACCATCCCAGTCTCAAATAGACCATCGTCTACAATTAATAAGAAACGGTCGTGTAATCTTCTCCTTTTTTTATCAAAATCCAAGCTATAGAAATAAATTAAATTACTGACATATTTTATTTTTTGAACATTTATATAGTGTAATTGAAATGTTTCATCAACCAATTTCATATTACAATCAGTTGGATATAAGATTGCTTTTTCAACCAAATAAAGGTTTTTAGCATTAGCCAAAAAGCTTTTGATAATTGGATTTTTTATCTGTTCCATATTCCTGCCAAAAAAATTCTCGATTTTATAGTTCTCGTTTTTCATCATCATCACTCCTATCTATCCGCCTTCTTGCTAAATAAAGTGACTATCATCTATCTATTATAAACCAAAATAAGAACAAATGTTCTTAAAAATCAAATTAATATTGTTTTTATTTAACTTAAAACCACTTTTACATATGTAAGACACAACATTGGTGAAGGAGGAAGATGTCATGTTAACACCCGAAAATATTCAAATGTGGATGAACTTAATTGGTAATTCAGGATTTCCAATGGCCATCACCATCTATCTCTTTATGCGATTTGAAAAGAAAATGGAAAATTTAGAAGCTGTCATCATAAGAAGTTTAAATAAACATGAGGAATAGTAAAAAAAATACGGCAGCATCCTGTTAATGAATGCTGCCGTGTGATTTCGCTCTGTCTATGCATACAATATATGTAAAAATAAATATTTCTGAGATGGGAGGGGATTATGATTACTCACAATACAATGGTATCAGCCGATATAGCCATAACCATTTTTTTCATGCTAGGCATCACTTATAATTACTTTTATGATTCATTCCCCATTCAAATTGAATACTTGTGCAATCTTGTATTTTGGCTGATACTCCCATTATCAATCATTATTGTTGCGCTAAGCTTATGGTTACTGAAAAAGAAAGTAAGTATGGTTAGCACTTTATTAGCTCTTTTTATTGCGGTCATTACTTTATTCATTGTATTGTTTTTTTGAATTTTGCATAAATGCCTTTGAAGTTTGGATTTACTTCAAAGGCTTTACATATAGAACCATATAATCTTCATCAAAGCATTGGTGGTCTATTTTTAAAGCTCTCTTCTCTGTCCCGAACATTAGAAAGCCTAATGATGTGTACAGTCCTTTTGCCGATTCATTAGAAGATACTACGGTTAAGTTAATCTGCTCTACATCGGCTAATTGCTTTCCTTGCTTGATTATTTCCTGCATCAAACGTTTACCTAAGCCATGCCCTCGCTTTTTGGGAGACACATAAACAGCAAAAATGCTTGCCTTATGCTTTAGCTTCATTTTGCTTTCCTGCACTAATGTGGCAACCCCACACAACTCATTCTGATCAAATGCTCCGAAGGTAAAAGAACCTTGCGCTTCCAGTCTACTTGCAAACAACTCAAGCGCCATATCTTTTTCCTCTTCAAAGCTTGAACCAAATGCCTCAGGATTTGTTTGTAATCCCTCTAATCTTAATGTTCGATAGGATGTAGCATCTTGTGCTGTTAATAACCTAATTTCCATATGTCTTCCCCTCCCATTTCTATTGATTGCTAACAACGTTTTTAAAACGTTAAAAACTTTTTTCTAAAGTAACATCCGTAAAAATTGTTCAAAATGAACGCCTGCCTCGCGAGGTACTTGCTCCTTGGAAGTCGCTTCAATAGCAGCTGCTAAAAACGTCTCTGCTAGCTTCATGGATTCCACTAAATCCTGCCCACGCATCATGCCGCCCATAATAACAGACGCAAATAGATCACCCGTGCCTGAGTAGCTTTCACCATTATAGTCACGAATACTATGGAAAGACCGCTCCGCATCGACAAACATATTGCCCACATAACGCTTGCCCGCAGCTGTTGGTGGATTCAAGCCAGTTATAATGACTTTTGCACCAGTGGCCTGTTGGAGCTGCTGACCCGCTTCTTCTAGGACCTGAATATAATCTATTTCATGCTGATAGCTTTGCATCCTCTCAAACGACAAACCTGTGAGCAAGCAACATTCCGTCACATTTGGCGTAATAATGTCGGCACACTTTACTAGCTCCTTCATTCGCTCCAGTAAGTCGCCCGTAAACATTTTATATACCTCACCGTGATCCCCCATTACAGGATCAACTAGCAAGGTTGTATCTGTTGAGTGAAACACGCCTAAAAAACGAAAAATATTATCGATTTGCTCTTTCCCTGTAACAAAGCCCGTATGAATGCCATCAAAGCTCGCCCCAAGTTTGCTCCACTCATCCATAAAGTAGTCCATCCTTGAGGTTAAATCCTCACAATAAAAGCTCGAGTATCCTGTTTGCGCCGTTAAAATCGCAGTTGGCAATGGCACCGCCTGCATACCCATCACAGATAATACAGGCATTGCAGCCGTTAACGAGCACTTCCCAAAGGATGACATATCCTGAATTACAGCCACTTTTTTCATCATACATTCCACCTAACTCATCCTGTTTATACTCACCTCATCGTATCACAATTCGTAAAATGCGAAAATATCCATCAACTGACCTCTAACTTTTTTATAAAATTGACACTTTTACAACAGTCAGTCCTTTGCTAAAGTAAAAATCATCAAAATATTCATCATAGTGAGGAAGATAAAGATGCAAAATATACAAAGATCATCCTATACAAGACCACGTACGAAAACATTTGATTTAGTCATTACAGCCATTTTAGCGGCACTTGTTTTCGTTGCAACCATGTTTATTAATCTAAAATTACCTTTTGGTCAAGGTGGGCTGATTCACTTAGGGACATCCATGCTGTTTATCTCAGCCATTTTATTTGGTCCAAAAAAGGGAGCACTTGCAGGAGCCATCGGAATGGGCTTGTTCGATATCGTAGGGGGCTGGTTAATTTGGGCACCCACTACTATTATTTCACGCGCATTACAAGGCTTTATCGTTGGTAAAATTGCTTGGTCAAAAGGATATAAAGGCGACCATATTGGTTTAAACATTTTAGGGGCTGTTGTATCCATGCCCGTAATGATTGCCGTCTATTATATCGGGCAAGCGATTATGTTCAATAGCTGGATTGCACCGTTAGCATCCATTCCTGGTGATGTTATTCAAAACATGGTTGGCCTAATTATCGCTATTCCAGTATGTGTCGTTCTGAAAAAAACCCCCTATTTCAAAAGGAATTTTTAATAAACACGCCATCCTGCTCATTTATTTTGCAGCTCGAATGGCGTTTTTTTCTTTCCTCGTATATAGAAAACGGCTAATTTTCAGGATAACGTGAAATTAGCCTCGATCATTTTCATACTATATGGTGGAGGTGGTAAAAATGCCAAGAGTAAAATACCGTGATGCAGACGTTGCATTAATGGCAAGGATGATGCGAGCAGAGGCTGAAGGTGAAGGACAGCAAGGTATGTTATACGTAGGCAATGTGATTGTCAATCGCGCTGTTGCATCTTGCTTAGACTTTAACGATGTTAGAACTATCGAGCAAGTGATTTATCAAGTGCAAGGAGGAAATTATTCATTTGAAGCCGTTCAAAAAGGCAATATGTTTTACCAACGTGCCAGAGAAACGGAAAAAAGATTAGCCAAACAGAACTTAGACTTCTGGCGTCAGCACCCAGCCAAATACGCCCTTTGGTACTTCAATCCGTATGCCCCATGTCCCCCAACATGGTACGGCCAACCGTTTACAGGGCAATTTAAAAATCATTGCTTCTATGAACCAGCACCAGATACTTGTGAAAGTGTTTATATGGGGTAAGTCGTTGAAAGAGGAATACCTTATTTTACAGGTATTCCTTTCATCTATTTGACATTTTTTTGCCTGCTCTCATACGCTGTTCCTTCAATAATAGTACTCCCATCAAGCCAATGGCGGAGAATAAAACTGGGGTGAAAAACCCATAGTAGTACCCATCCCCTAAATAACCTGAAGTGGATTGAAAATAATCCAACACATAGCCAAAAATAATCGGTAGTAATGCAGCGCTTAAAAAGCCTCCCGTATTCGCAAAGCCAGAAACGATACCAGATTCACTGATAGGAAAAGTTTGGCGAACCGCCGCGAACGTTAAGGCACTTGCTCCATATCCAAAGCCGATGATGAAGAATAGTATAATAAGTAAATAAAGGGACGGATGCCCCTTCCGTAAGAGAAAGGATAACCAACTCAATAAAACAGCCAATTGAACACCTATATAAGGCTTCTTAATCGTTTCTAGCCGGCCAGCTAGCCAGCTTGTTAGAGGAGCCCCGATAAGTGCTCCAAAAAGACCAATCATAATTAGCTGACTGGCCTCTGAACGTGTCATCTCATACATATGGATTCCGTAGGGAACAGCCCACGAACTGATAAAGCCAACATATCCCCCAACAACCCCAAAATGGCAAAAAAATAAAGCCCAAGCTTGTCGATTTAAAAATATTTTCCGTAATAAAACAGACGTTTTCTCACGTTGTAGCACTTCAGCTTCCACTATCGATTTTACTGAAAAGATACGTTTCGCATTTTTAACAAGTACAAAATAAAGAAGAACACCACATAAACATAATAAGAGTCCCGTTGAAAAAAATGAAATTCTCCAACCCAATAAAAGAATCAAAGTAGCAAAAGGAACCGTCGCCAATAAGAACCCTAGACTACCTGTCATACCTGCAAAGCCAATTAAACGAACAAATTCCTTCTTCTGAAACCATTGTGCCAAAATAAGCACCATATTCACCCAAATGGTCGCGTCTCCCATACCAGTAAGTATTCTAGAAAAAAATAGGATGAATTCATGTGTACCTAGACTATACAGAATCGTGCCTAGCCCTGTAAGGATAGCACCCATTATAAGAAACAAGTTCGGTCCAAACCGATCAGCTAAAACCCCCATCGGAATTTGTAAACTCGTATACACAAAAAATTGGATACTCGTCAATAGCCCAATGGTCGATGCCATCACCCCAAAATCGCTCATCAATTGGTCTGTAATTAACCCGGGAGCAGTTCGTTGACTGGCCATTAACAAATACGTAAACAATACCGCAACAAACACAACCCATCTATATCTGTGATGTTGTTTGTCCAATAATCACTACTCCTATTAGTTTTTACCTTATGTATATGAATTGGTGGTTGGGGGGAGACCTTTTTTTGCCAGTGTCACATTTAATATTTCAAACCTATTTCAAAAATTTCAAATAACCAATTGCACCCAACTGCAAGCTAAATGTTGGAAATATATGGACCATATTTAATTTCTAGAAAATTGAACTTAAAAACACATAAAGACCTAGGTCCTAATGGATGAGGAAAAATCACATAAACTGGATGGTCTAAAAAATGTTAAACCCTTTAATATATAACACGTAGGTTGCTTAACATCCTTACAGACCTTTTTAGTAGGGAAACATCGCTTTCCAGCTAAACATGTCCTATCGCCTATTTTTCAGAATCATATTTTGAAGCCGGAGATGATATATTTATGGACTATGCAAAATTAATAGACCACACATTACTTTCACCTAATACGACCGAAAAAGAAATCATTCAATTATGCCAAGAAGCCATACAATACGGGTTCGCATCTGTATGCGTGAATCCTACATGGGTGAGCTTATCTGCTGATCTATTACGTGAGTCGGATGTGAATATATGCACAGTAATAGGATTTCCTTTAGGTGCAAACACGACTGAAACGAAAGTATTCGAGACTTTAAATGCCATTGGTAACGGAGCCACCGAAATAGATGTAGTGATGAATATAGCAGAATTAAAAAATAACAAAAACAACATGCTAGTGGAAAAAGAAATTTCAATGATTGTCAATGCTGTACAAGGAAAAGCGCTAGTAAAAGTGATTATAGAAGCATGTCTACTAACAGATGAAGAAAAAATTCGTGCATGCCAAATAGCCGTAAAAGCTGGCGCCGATTTTCTTAAAACCTCCACAGGTTTTTCACTGCATGGAGCAACTGCTAAAGACGTTGCGATAATGAGACAAGCAGTCGGACCAAATGTTGGGGTAAAAGCTTCTGGCGGAGTAAGTACCATGGAAGATATAAAATTTATGATAGATGCAGGTGCCTCAAGAATAGGCACTAGCTCTGCTGTAAAAATACTTCGTTAAAAGTGAAAAAAACCGTCCAAATGGGCGGTTTTAAATCACTTAGCCATATGCATAAAGGGAAATTTAAATGAGCGATTATTTGTAGAACCCATGAGGCTTTTACGCTTAATTGATGACTCACCTAGTTGACTCGACTATGTTACAGATTAGCTCACTACCTTACCACTTTCATAAATTCTCTTAAGCTATCCACAATTTCTTTTGCTTGTGCACGATACAAATAATGATCCCCGTCAAATGTCACGACCTGACCATAGACTGAATTTTTTATTTGCCTTTGATGCTCTGGTACCCATCTATCAGTGACTGGATGATTCGCTTGGATAAAGAAAATAACAGGAAGATCTTTTGGAAATGATAAATTTTCAGCTGCTTTAAAATTTTCATACATAATTTCAGCTTCATTTAACTGAGTGGAATTATACAGGTTTTTATGCTGTAGCATTCTTAATTGTTCTTTTGTTTTTTCATCATATGATAGCTCGGCGTATGGGTCATCACCCAGCTTCACCTGCAATCTTGCTAAACCCGATTGTTTAAGGAATTTTATAGTAGTAATGATGGAAGCACCAATCTTTTTCTCGCTAATCGTCGGTACACTACTATCGAGCCCCACAAATGCACTCACTTCATTAGGATATTTATTCACATAATCCAGTCCATAAAGGCCCGAAATCGAATGACCCATTAGAATATACCGCTCAATATGAAGCTGCTGTAAAGCTTCATGTACTTCACTAACAATATTTTCTGAACTCCGCTCCTTCTCAGTTAAATCACTCAATCCATAACCAAATGGCTCAACGACAACAACCTTGTAAAATGGAGACAATTCATCTACCAATGGTTGAAAATCAAGTCCCGGTGCTGCCGTTCCATAACCAGGTAAAAGTACGACAATTTCCTCGCCCTCTCCCTGAATGAAAACATTCATATTTTTTCCGTCTACTCTTACAGACTGACCATACGTTTCTATTTTCCCCTGCTCCATTTTGCTGCAAATTGTATTGACTAAGAAAACAATCAATAAAAAAAGTAATATAGCTATAACTAAACCCGCTAGTATTTTACCTATAATGGTTATCTTTTTTTTCATTCTCTTTGCACGACGATATAAAACAGCCAGTGAAAGCCTTTTACTATTTTGATCTCGTGCCACTCCTCCCTTTCGTTATCAACTTCGCATCTTCAATCCCGGCCACTTTCGCAAGCCGTTAAGAATACCCTATACAATGAAGATGTCCCCCTCATGACAACCATATGAACAGAGTATGAACAAATAAAAAAATGCTAGGGCGGTTCACGTAATGTCAAAATCTATTAACAAAGAATGGATACCTGATGACGAGTTTTTGTCAAGAATCAAAAACGCTATTATCAAATTGAAAAAACATAGGGAGATATAGATTAATTATAATAAAACGCTTAACTCTATATAGAATAGCTAGTATAAATAGTATGATATATGGTTGAGAACGTTCATTCGATTTATTAGAAACTAATGTTCAATAGGCGGTGGGTAATATTCGTATCCAAGAGGTTATTTTAGAAGATAATGCAAAAAGGGATGTGTTTATTGATAGTAATGGCTTTCCTGTTCTACCTGTAATGAAATATTTAAAGTATTTAGTGATGGCAGGTAAGAGTTCCAATACTCAAAAAACGTATTGCTATTCCTTAAAACATTATTTGAATCGGCTACACTAAGTTGGACATAAAAAATAAGGGCTAGTACACTTAGACTACCAACTTAAAGGAGCGTGCTATTATGTCACGTCAACGTCGAACTTTTACATCTGAATTTAAATTGCAATTAGTAAAACTTTATGAAAATGGAAAATCCCGTGCAGATATTGTCCGAGAATTCGATATAACGCCTTCGGCTGTAGACCGTTGGATTAAAAACCATTAAGAAACCGGTTCATTCGCTGCCAAAGATAATCGCTCTGAAGAAGATAACGAACTAGCTCGATTACGCAAAGAAAGCAGACGTTTACTGATGGAGAATGATATTTTAAAGCAAGCAGCGCTGATCATGGGACGAAAATAGATGTAATTCGAAATAACGCTCACAAATATTCAGTATCAGCAATGTGTGACGTCCTTGATATTCCGAAAAGTACGTATTATTATCACGCCGATGTTTGTGGCAAACGTGCGCTAAAAACTGAAGTTAAAGAGATTTCCAAAGAGATTGCTCGTATTTTCAAAGAAAGCCGTAACAATTATGGTACGCGTAAAATCAAGAAAGAACTAAGTAAATTACCAGAGCCAAAACACGTATCACGTCGTCGAATTGGTCGTTTAATGAAAGGTCTTGGACTAGTATCAAACTATACAGTAGCACAGTATAAACTGCATAACTCAACATGTGATGAAGCGCCGTTAAAAAATGAATTACAGCGCAAATTTGAGCAAGAAGAGCCGTTGGCTGTCATCGTGAGTGATTTAACATATGTCCGTGTCGGAACAAAATGGCATTATGTATGCTTACTTGTCGACCTTTTCAATCGTGAAATCATTGGCCGTAATGCTGGTGCAAATAAGACAGCAGAGTTGGTTTGAACGACATACAAATGTTTCATACAGACCGAGGAAAAGAGTTTGATAATACGCTCATTTCAAAAGCCCTAGAAACATTTGGAATTCAGCGATCTCTGAGCATGAAGGGATGCCCTTATGATAACGCCGTGGCTGAGGCGATGTTTAAAACCGAATTCGCTAACGGAGCACATTTTTCTACTCTTGAACAGCTCGCTCTTGAACTTGATGATTATGTTCATTGGTTCAATAACATTCGAATTCACGGAACACTAGGCTATTTAACTCCAGTGGAATTCAAGCAACAGGCCTTATAATTTTTGACCAGTTTAGTGTTGACATACCAAGTTGAATAAGACAACTCTGTACTATTTATGTAAAATTAGAATAAAAACGAATCGAGGATAAAGACTTGGAACTTGAATATTTTAGATTTTATGAAAAACCAATTAAAGCAATCGAACTTATGAAACTTTATAACGATGCAGGTTGGTGGGAGGAAAGAAAAGAACAAGATATTGAAGAAATGTTAAAAAGGGAAATTTCAATTGGTGTATGGAAAGATGGTACTCTTATTGGGTTTGCAAGGGCTGTAACGGACGGTAAATTTAGGGCTTATATAGAAGACGTTGTTATACATAAAGCATATCAAAAATCAGGTATTGGAAAGAATCTTGTATCAAAATTGTTAGACGAACTATCTCACATTGATGTTATTAGCTTGTTTTGTGAAGAACATTTAATTCCTTTTTACAAAAAAAATAATTTTAAATACAGTAAATCACAATTTGTTTTGCATAGAAAATGATAACTTCTTATAAGACTAACGGGGTGCTTTAGTAAAAGAAGAAAGGGTTCTACATATTAAATATGACTAATATGTAGAACACTTTAATTTTGCTATCTTTTTTTAAATTAGGTCTTGATAATATAGATCTTCCTATGTTTTCATTCATATTATTGATCTGTTTGTTCTTGCTTCTTTTTCAAATACTCCGCACGTATTTTCTCAAGTTGCTGCTTTTTATCAAATTTGGCAGGCTTGTGTTTTTCATGATACTTTGCCACAGCAACCTTACCTTTAGTATCTAATTGATATTTCCCCATGTTGGTTCACCTACTTTTCCTGTCTTACAAATATTCTATTCAACAAATATAATATACCTTAATTTGCTGATGTATACATTATAGGCATAGCCAACCGAGTTAACCAAAAGGACTTTTTTGATGTTAAATGAAATGTTGTAACTATTTTTTAATATTGATACCTTTGTATCCAACAAATAAGATTAAAAACCAAATTGGTGCGACATATAGGGCAACACGCATGTCCGGAATAAACGCCATTAACACAATAACCATTAATAAGAAGGCAATGGCAATATACGTAGATAGTGGATAAAGCGGAATTTTAAATTTTAGTTCAGCTACTTCTTCTTTCGTTTTTGCCCTTCTAAATTTCAATTGTGCAAATAAAATAATCATCCAGCTTGTAATGACTGCAACAGTCGCAACAGCAGAAATATAGATGAACACTTTTTCAGGTACTACATAGTTTAAGACAACTGCCATTAATAACACCGCTGAAGAAAATAAAATCCCTCTACGCGGACTACCGTTTTTGCTTACCGTTTTAAAATATTTTGGACCATTTTTTTGTACCGATAAGTTGTGAAGCATGCGTCCTGAGCCATATAAACCACTATTAAATGCAGACATTGCTGCTGTAATGACAACAAAGTTAATAATGTGAGCTGCAGCAGGGATGCCGACGTAATCGAAAATTTGAACGAACGGGCTACCTTCTGAACCAACTTCGTTCCAAGGATAAATAACCATCATAACGCCCAATGCACCAATGTAGAAAATTAAAATACGCCAAACGATGTTGTTAATAGCAGAAGGAATGGACTTGCTAGGATTTTTTGCTTCTCCTGCAGAAATACCAACTAATTCAACCCCACCGAATGAGAACATAACTAATACAAGTGACATTAAAATACCATGGAAACCGTTTGGCATGAAGCCACCGTGTGCCCATAAATTTTCGAAGCCAATTGCTTCACCGTGGTTACCAACACCGAAGAAAATAATGGCTAATCCAAGAACGATCATCCCGATAATCGCAACAACTTTAATCATTGCAAACCAGAATTCAAATTCTCCGTAGGCTTTTACATTTGCTAAGTTTACAAGCGTCATCATAACAAGTACTACAAGAGCAGTTACCCATTGTGGAATATCAGGAAACCAATAGTTAATGTATACACCGACTACTGTTAATTCTGCCATACCAACGACAATCCACATAAACCAATACGTCCAGCCCGATAAGAACCCCGCAAAGCGTCCTAAATATTTATTCGCGTACGTACTGAACGAGCCTGATACAGGTTCCGCTACTGCCATTTCACCTAATGCACGCATAATGGTGAAAATGACTAATCCTCCAATTAAATAAGCTAGTAAAATAGATGGTCCAGCCATTTGAATGGTTGAACTAGAGCCATAAAATAAACCGACCCCAATGGACCCGCCAAGTGCAATTAATTGCATGTGACGAGTACTTAATCCGCGCTTTAGCTGTGAATCTTGATGATTGTCATTCATAATGTCTAACTCCTAATACGTATAGATTTTCAAATACTTTGCTCAAAAAAGGAATAAAAAAAAACGCCCTTTTGGATTAACCAAAAGGACGATTCAACTCGTGTTACCACCTTTAATTTATAAGCAATTCACATTACTTACCTTAAGAAGTACGGTCATTTGACGATACTCTCGCACATGATTACGGATGCTTACCGGTGTAGCCTACTCAGAATGATCCTTTCGGTACACAGCTCCAAGATGAATTCTCAATCGTTTTACATGCACCTCTCATCAACCGGTAACTTTCTGTTCGTAAAAATAACTGATACTATTTCTTTTCATAGCCTTTGTTCTATACAAATATTTTTGAATTGTTTTTCATTTTACAGAAAAAAAATATTTTGTCAATACCATTTTTCTTCATAACCCGCTTAACTTATATATGACATTTTACTAAATACATACAACTCACCAAATTTTATTCAGTAATTTAGCCCTTTTATAAAGAAAGACGTTTTACTTGTTACATTATGATTCAAGTATTGCCAAATTTTAATGATAGTCTTTAACCAGTTTTTAACTTTCCTTCAGCATACTGGCCAATAATAGAATCATACTCATCCTTATAATCATAAGAATTTGCTTCTAGTTTATGATAGAACCTTTAGCCTACTATAAAAAACAATTTCCATACTATTGAATTATGTAGATTACTGTCGAAATATACCTATATATAGTTGCGGGAGGAAGCGAATGATGAAGAAAAATTTACGGTTACAAAGCATCTCTGGGAAGTTAATGCTACTAATCACAATTATTATACTTGTAACAGTTGTGATTATTGGCTCAACAAGCTATTGGGTTGCCAAAGATCAGCTCTTAGAATCAGGTCAAAGAGAACTCCAAAGCATTGTCAAAGGGGCCTATACTTCAATAGAATTGATTAATGAAGAAGTGGAAAGTGGCAAAATAACACTAGAAGAAGGAAAAGAACAAGCCAGAATTATTCTAAATGGACCCGTCAATGAAATGGGAGAGTACGATTATCAAAAATCCAATTTTACTTACAAAGAAAATGGATATATATTAGCTTTTGACGAGGATTTAGTGTTACAACTCCATCCTTCTAAAATAGGTGGAGCTCCTGCCGATGACCTGAACAGAAGTAATCGCGAAAAAATCATTGCAGGCGGCAAGTCCAAAAATGAATCAGATCGCTTTGTCATTTATTCTGATAAACAGCCAGATGGTTCTTTTAAAGATAAAACAGCCTATACAGAATATTTTGAGCCTTGGGGCTGGACTATTGGAATTGCTGTCTTTCAAGATGAATTTTATGAAGGATTAAACATTTTACAATATATTATCTTTGGTGCAACAGTCGTACTTATTACTTTAAGCTCACTGGTATTTTATTTAGGTATTCGGAAGAAATTAAACACGTTAAAAGAAGTAGCTGAAGCCGCAACGAAAATTTCTGATGGTCATATAATGGTTACCCATCTACCTGAATCAAATGACGAAATTGGACAACTTGCGACCGCTTTCAATAAAATGTCACAGCAATTATGCACGCTCGTCGAAAAGACTAAAAATACAAGTGAACATTTATTGGATTCAGCAACTAACTTATCTGCCGTTTCAGAAGAAACATCTGCTAGTAGTGACGAAGTTGGTAGAGCCATTACTGAAATTGCTACTGGTACACAGGAACAAGCCCACGATTTGGATACCATAAACCAAACAGTAGAGCTATTATCCAATTCTATAGAAACCACAGAAAAACAAAGTAAAGTTATGTACGACATTACAAAACATGCAGAAAAAATATCATCCGAGGGAATTGAAATAGTACAACAATTACAACAGTCCAATACTATTTCACTAGCAGCCTCACAAGAAGTCAGTGATGAAATTAAAAAATTACATGATCAAATAAATCAAATCACACAGGTGATGGAAACCATTGAAACAATCGCAGAACAAACTAATTTACTAGCTTTAAATGCGAGTATTGAAGCTGCAAGAGCAGGTGAGTATGGTAGAGGATTCTCAGTGGTTGCCGATGAAATAAGAAAACTAGCAGAACAATCGAAAATGGCCACCCACCAAGTACAAGGAGTAGTTTCATCCATTGTTTCAGAAACTACTAAAACAGTTGAAACTGTAGAAGGAACAATGGAAACTGCTAAAAAGTTAAATGATAATGTAGCCCTAACACAAAGTAAATTCAATCAGATGTCTGATTCTGTTAAACAAATTGTAGATTCCATATTAGCCGTTAATAAAGAAATGGACGTGATGACATCCTATAATAAGTTGATGAGTGAAGGAATCGAAAGTGCGTCCAGCGTATCAGAGCAGACGGCCGCTTCAGTACAGGAAATTGCGTCTTCCATCGACGAGCACATTAAAGCAATTACAGATGTAGCTCATGCTGCTGAAAAACTAACGGAACTAAATCGTGAATTAAATACTTTAATGGAGCGATATACTATATAAAAGCTAGCAAGCATTTTCGTTATTGCCCTTGATGATTAACATTGATTTTCTAAAAAAAGAGAGAAAGACACTTAACGTCTTTCCCTCTAGGGCATGAGGATATTTAAAGTGAGTTGAAATTCCATATATGAATAGCTCACAAATAGGATAGTTAATACATTCTTTAAGCAAAGAAAAAGATATAAGTAGGAGCGATCTTAATCAAAAATTAGATATTTCTCTATTTCACGATAGAAAGCAGCATTCAGAAAATGAATTTTACCTAAAATTCAACTAACTCTTGGATCATACCTTATCGTCTCCGCTAATTATGTATTTGCAATTTCCATCAATAAGCCTTTCAAAGTACCCTCTCCTTTATTAATTACTTCAAATTTACCATCTCTAATATACAAAAATAGATTCCATTAAGTTGATTAGAACTTCATCTTTATCATGTATAACATTCCAAATAGTTGTAGTTTAAATCTATTTACTTATCAACAAAATCAAATTTGCCTTCAAACTATTTACATAATATGATAAGCATGGAAGGTATTTCTCTTACACTATGCTTCTATAAGCAATGCATTATAGAATTGTCAATTGCACTTATAATGCCAGCGACGATGTGTGCTGGAGGAGAAACAAATCTTGGTTTATTTTAACGCATAATTCGGAGGTTATTGACAATGAAAAAGAATAACGTTTACAAAGTAATAATTGCAATTTTAACATCTATTATAGTGATGGGTATTATAGTTATAAGTTATCTCGTATCAAACGATAGTTATCTTACAAAGACCAAACAAAAAAGTTTGAGTGCTGAAGGTGAAAAAGCAGAGGTTGTAGAAACCGAAGAGGTAGAAGCAGTTGAGGTGATCCACAAGCCCGCTACTGATAAATCCTGTCTGTCACCTGAAAACGCAATAGCCTTAGACGAAATGTATTCGAATTACCTAGCTTTTAAACGTGTAGCGCTTAATGAAGATGGATTACTAAATTTCGATAACGCAATTGGCGCTTACAACGGCATCACACAGAACTTAGCTACATCGGTCCTTATGGCCCATACAACGGCTTATGACAAAGAAGTCTACAAAGTGGTAAACGAATGGGCTGAGGATGCTTCTAACGTCTCAGATGACATGCTAGGATTCATTCAGGGTACGGTGGAGGTGAATGACTATAATTTAAATATCTTCAAAGCGTCGTTTGATGATCTCGATAACTTCTACGGAAATAAACAGAAGTGGGAGAATTGTCAATGATTCTGTAGAACATGGAGAGAGTAATTCTAAAGATTATGGGAGGACAGAGAATCCCCCTGTTTACTGTGAAAAAGTATGGTAACGCAGTAGCGGTATTGTAGGAAAGTAGCATGCTAACATCTTTGAATAAAGTGGCAGCATGCTTATGGTTTCCTTTCAAATAGTTTTTTTATATTGTCTAAGTACCAACACCAGTAATCAAGCTTTGTGGGTATTTTCATTTCACTTATATCCGCATTTACAATTAATACTTATCTTGAACATATGGTATTTTTTAAGGAGAATTCTATATATACATCCCTTAATAGAGAGGCATATATCTTTCAAAAAGTATATTTTAACAATCTTCATGACTAAGTCTTAGCCAATTTAACAATAAAATAGAGGCAGTTAAATACCAACATTTAAATAAATTATTGAATTGCCTATCAGATGGTAATAAGTCTTCTAATTCAAGTGATTTATTATTGTAAACCCCCGAAATATCCACTAACTCTCTAGAAAAACGTCTTGAATAAGGGCCTAATAAAATTTTAACTTCTATCCGTCACTTTCTTTATTTTATCCACCACATTCTTACTTCTATCCGTCACTTTCGCGATTTCTATCTGTCTTACCCGCACATCTCACCAAAGTAAAAAGCTCCTACAACCAGTTGAGCACAGACTTCAATTTGTATATTAAACGAATGTTTCAAAGACAAGTGAAAGGTAAAAAAACCCATAAAAATCTTAGCTGTAACCCCAGGATTTCGTCATATTTTCATAATAAAATTCTTGCAGTAAAGAAGAATACCAAGTTTATACAACAATAAATCATCCTATTAACCAAAAAATAAATTACTTGAACATTTTTAGGATAAATTTGTAAAAGTGAAAAATAATTGAAATATAAAAAAAGTAATATATAATTCTTTTAATCTAAATTTTGTAAAATTTAGATTAAAATTGTATACTTAATGGAGGCTGTTTATATGAAGAAAATGTTAGTAGCAACATCTATGTTATCTTTACTTTCTTTAAATGCTGTAAGTAGTGCTAGCGCTGAAGAACCTATAAACTTTACAAACTCTGTAGACTTTACAAACTCTGAGGACTATACAGAATACGATAATGCCCCGCCGCCTGTAAATTTGCCAAGTATTACTCCGCGTGCAAATGATATGACAGGATATGAATATATTCATTCTAGTTCTTCTAGAAACAATCAACTTGAATTTCAACACTTGGCTAAAAATCCTAGTTCGGCCACTGATTCTGTTAGTTATTCAGTAGCTGTTACTCAATCTTCTTCGGCTAATGTTGCTACTAGTGCTACTTTTAAGTCAATGGTGGCTGAAGTTGGGGTTTCAACTCAAGTAGAACTAGGAACATCTACTACAAAAACACTTTCAATCACATGGTCTATTCCCGCAAATTCAAATTATTTGTTAAGAGCAGGAAGTAGTTGGGTACAAGCAAGTGGAACTGAAAAACGATGGAGTGCAGGAAAAGTAATAAGTTCTAAGACTGTTACAGGAAAATGGACGTATACTAGTTGGAGCGATAAAATTAAACAATGATAAAAATCAAGAGTAATTTTATTCTTATTCTAGTTATTTTAACATCTATTTTTGTTATTGTAGCATGCGATGATACTCAACAAATTGAGGAAGAACAAAGTAATAATCAACAAATTGAGGGTGTCAGTAGTCACATTTCTTTAGAAAAGAAATTTATGCCCCCAAATTTTGGAGTCGATGAATTTAAAGTAAATGCTGATGAAAAATTTGTAGAATTTAAAATTTCTTACAGAATCAGTCCTCAGCTTTATGATGTGTTAAGCAAAATTGATAGTAAATATTATTTTGAATTAAAGGTGCCTGGAAATATTTCTTCTATAATAAACAAAGATAGTACAGGGTTAGTTCCTGGAGCTATTATGGAATTTAATTCACTAAAATATATTGTTACTCTTAATTTAGATTTAGAAAAACCATTGACTACTAGCGATATAAAAGAGATAGTACAAAATAAAAATGGTTATGGATTATATATTTACGACCAAGATAAAGATGCTATTCATTACTTTGATGATGTTGAGTTGTTTTCTACGATACCTAATTAGAGGGCTAGTTATATGATATTGTAAGCTAATGATAAACAAAAAGGCGACAAAAGAGTCGCCTTTTTCTATGTTTTATTAGAATAAATATTATAGAGTTTTATAGGTTTTTACATAGCAAAATACAATTAATTGATCAATTTTGAAATGTATACAAAATGATGGTCTAATAGACATTAAATTTCCCCTATCATTCTATATTATTTAGTATTTGTTTAGCTTCATTATATATTTTTTCTCATCTCCTCTAAAATTTGTTCTAACTTTTCAATTTTCAGATTTGGAATATTTATTGCTTTGTTTACTTTTTTTATGTATGTAGAACTACTTGCATGCTTCCACTTTTCAAAAACATACATAATAATTGTTGTATACTGAAAAATATTGGTACTGTATATGTATAATTTATATCTTCAATAGTTATCTTAACAAATACTTCTACTTCATTAATAATTAATGATTTACTCGCACTTACATCATCACTTAGAACATAGAACTTAACTAATGAATTTATTATAATTAACGTGAAAACACTTAGATAACTTGCTATTTCTTTTAAATCAACAAAAACTTTTTTTGGCATAAATATGTAAATCTAAACTATCATAATAGCGATGAGTAATATTACAGCTGGCGTAATGAATAAGAAAACTGCCCACAAAATACTAGCTAAATACTCCCCTTGATATTTTATAAGAAAAATTAATACAAACAAAAATACACTTTGTTTCTTTTTACTAAATTCAATATATTCCAATTATAATCACCTCATTTATATTGATTAAGTATTTTTCTAACAACATAAATGTAAATAAAATTTAGATTTCATTTACATAAAGAAAAATGGGTAATTTATATTCGATTTAAATAAATAATGTAAACGATTAGTATCGTATTATTAAATTAATCTGTATATCAATAATGTGGGGTGATGAGACAATGGATAAATTTAATTTAAAACGCGAACAAATGATATTATCTGCTCAAAAAAATCTCATTCAAAATAATTATCATAATGCAAGGCCTCTTCAATCTGCTTTACAAATTTCGAAGGCTTGATTTCTAATGCGCTTGCTAATAGAAAAATTATTGTAATTGTTGGCTGTTTTATATTTTGTTCCAACATACTTATAGCATGATTTCTACCTCTAAACATACAAAAAAACCTCCCAATTCATTGTTTGAATTAGAAGGTCTATGAACAAAAATTAGTTATAAATATGTTATTTATCTCTAGGGATGAAAATAGGGATATTCAACAGGAGTTCAACTCCCGTTCAATATCCCTAGCTTCTAAAATAGTTGGTATGACTACGTTTGTAGCCACCTTATTTATGGAGACGGCGGGAGTCGAACCCGCGTCCCTTATTCGTTATTGCATCGCTATAACATCCGCATTGTTGTATCGTTGACTGTACCGTCATTTGAAACGGTGATATAAACGTACTGGCGGACAAATATCCGTTCAATGGTCGTACACTGCATAGTCGACCTTCTTACGAATCATCTTACGTTATTTTACATCGGAAGTAAAGCCGATTCATCCGAAAATTAAAACGGTATTACGATAATATAAATCTACTGCATCATTGATCGCCTGCTCTAACGTTGCTCTTTCTTCGTCAATCCTCCGCATTATGTATGAAATTACTTCGTACTCTTTCCGATTATATTTCTTAAAGGTCCCTAATCCTCCGAAACCTGGTACTACTTTTGCCATCGCATCTGCTAACGCTTTAGGACGTTTATTTTTCAAAGATACTCCAAGCATAGTCGCTAAATCAGTTGGTCTTATTGTACGTTCAAACATCGTCAATCACTCTCCTTACGTACCGAGTATAACGCCCTTGAAACCGCATGAGAATAGGATTTCACGACTGTTTACTGATGGCGAAAAAAAGGTATTTACGGCACTTTTATTTTAGGTTATTATTTATGTAACATTTGAAAAAACGAGTTACGAGCGTAGGGGATTCCTGCGCTTATTTTTTTAACGCAAAACTGACGCAAGTTAAATCCAGATAACAACGTTCCTAATTTTGGATAAAATAACATATATAACCTAAAGATAAGCGTCATTCAGACGTACAACTACCCTACTTTGCGAATATCGATGCGTCTGACAGCGCAAAAAGTTGGCTTGTTTTAAAAATGATGTATGTAATTCTCGAGTACCAGATGACGCCGTTCCGAATCGGGGGCTTTGGGGTCACGCACTTTCAACGCAAAAAAAACGACCAACATTAATCGTTGATCGCTTCGTTAGCTTTACGTTTTGCACTTTCTCTTTTCAGTGTAGCAATTGAAATGCCCGTCAATTCTGCAACTTGCGTAAAGCTATGTATTTCCTTCAACTTCATAGCGTGGTCTAGCTGTTGCTTAGTATACGTCGGTTTACGTCCTTCGCGATAACCTTCACGCTGCTTTGCTACCGCTTTACCTTCGTTTAATCGTTCTACAATCATATCGCGTTCAAACTGTGCGAAGGCAAAGAAGATGTTACGTACTAGTGTAGATGCCGATGTATTATCGAGTAGCCCGATATTGAGTATGTGTACCTTAATACCGCGGTCTAGTAAAGTTTGTACTAGGTCACTACCCTTAGTAGCAGAACGCGCAAAACGATCCATTTTAGTTACTACCAACGTATCGCCTTCGTTAAGGCTCGCCAGTAGCTTATCGAACTCCGGTCTTTCCGTCGTCGTACCTGTAAACTTTTCACTGTAAATAACTTCACAGCCTTCCGCCTTTAACTGGTCGATTTGCGCCTGTAAATCCTGTCCTTGCGTTGATACCCTAGCGTATCCGTATTTAGTCATTTCATCCGCCCCTTAAATGATACCGAGTTGCGATACCGTTCTATACGTTGATAATACTACATCGTCTAAACGGTGTCAATTCTTTTAAGTTACGATACCGAATACAGATATGTAAATTGTCAGATAACGATTTGTTTTCAAGGTAGCGCGTCCGCCAGCGCCTTCTGCCCGATGTTTTCTCGTATTTCGGAAGTAAACGGAATCATATCGCTATTTCAGCGCATAAAAAAAGAGCGAAGTCAGCACGTAGCCAACCTCGCATTTATAACACTTTAACGCACTAAAACGTTGATATATCGCCGTTTACAGCTTTTCTTTAATACTCGCTAATTTTGCGGCAACCGCCTGTTCGTCAACTTCCTTACCTTTTACCTCAATTTCCGCACGATCAACAAGCATACCTTCCGTTTGCATGTACAGTTTCATATGCGAAGCGTTGCCGTCCACACAACCTTGAATAAGCGCTTGCATAACACGTGTACGATTATCCGTTAAATACTTACTCGTTATCGCAACTTTGTATTCAAGCATAGCTGGCAGATGACGCCAGTTACGAAGAGTCCGGTCTGTAATTCCGATTTCTTTTGCTATATCCGTATATGATTTTCGTTTGCCTATCGGAAGTAAGTCATTTTCGTATAAAAGTTCAGCTGCTTTCGCCTGGTCTATCGTAAGTTCTTTTAAGATTTCGTTTAGTGTTCTAGTAGCCATGCCGCTAATTCCTCCTTTTTAGTTTCGTAATATTCGTCGAATGTTCCTCGTTCTCCATCTGCATAACCGTCGTCAAACCGTTCTTTATAGTAAACATGATAAGGATAACCATCGATTGTTTTAACAATCATCTCCGCTAACTTGGCGTAATCTAATTGTGGCTTTCCTTCAACTGCTGCCTTTAGATAAATTTTCGATAGGAATACGCATTTACTCCGTAGTATGTCGTCCTTGCATTCTGCCGCAATATCTAATATCGCTTGCCATTCAAGTAATTTCGGCTGCTCTCCGACTAATACAATTTCCTTTGCTTCGAGAATTAGCGAAGCATATTCCGTAAGAAATCTCTTAATCTCCGTCAAGTGTTTGTAATATGCTTGCTCCGCCCAAACGTCGCTCACAACCGGTTTATATGAAGGCTGCTGTAATATACAATATCCACGCTCAATATCGGCTGCAGCCTCTTCTTCCTTTAAGCGTTTTAAGTCTGCGCGGATACGTTCAATATCAAGAGTCGTCATTTCGTCATTCCTCATTTCGTTTTATTAGAAAAAGCAAGCACCGATGTAATTCCGATGCCTGCCTTAGTTGTTATTCGTCTGATAACGATAATACATATAGTTGTTGCTGATGTTCCGGCTCGAATACTAGCACCCGAACGCCTACTTTCAGCTTATTGTCGTACTCAATAGTCGCGAACTGTTCGTTAATCCTCACTGTTTCTGTATACGGCAATAAGTGCGGATTACAAACAATAAACGGATCAGGTGTTTCGACTGTGTCACCGTCAAGGAGAATACTAATTGGACTCTCACTCGTAACTGTTGCTTTCTTTATAGTACCTCCAGGATTATATCCGAAGGCTCGGATTGATTCGAATAAGCGGGTGGCACCACTGCCCTCTTTAGGAATCTTAGAACTAGTAGCCAACCTGCATCGCCTTCTCTCCTATTAATTTAGCTAATTTAAAAGCAATTTCATCAATATCTGAGTCTTTACGAACTTCCATTTTTGCAATGTTAATAGTAGGCATACTAGAACCTCCACCGGCTTGACCGTTACGATATGCCTCGGCATCCTGGCGATTTAGCACGGCCTCACCCTTGTGTAATACGGCTCTGTATCCGTCATACCTAACGTTGTCTAAACCGTGATAGTGCGAGCCGTCTGGTTTACTGTTCCCACCGCCTGGCAGTAATTTCTTCGCCCAACTAACAGCACCAGAACCGATATTACCAATCCAGTCCGGAATCTTTACCTTGCCGAGAATGCTCGTAAACTCCCGTAGGTAGCCCGCAGCCTTGCTAATCCATCCGCCAACCTTTTGGAATACCGGTGACAAAGCGTCAACAATCTCGGAAGCTGCTCCGAATGCTTGCGTAAATCCTCCGGCTAGGAACGCTATGAACGGACCTACAATCGTATCCCATACTAAGCGCAATACCTTAAAGGCTGCGCCAATCGCTGCTCCTAGAAGCTCGAACATCGGTCCGGCAAAACTCCATAGTAATTTGAATGCTTTCATAACGAATACGATCGCAGGAGCAAGAATGTTGTTCCACGCAAGCATCGCGACATCAGCTACGATTTTTAATGCGTCCCATAAAGCGCTAAGAATCGGCTGCACATACGACCAAAACGTTTGGATTATAGGCAATACGTATTCAACGATGCTCATAAATACGCTGATAAACTGTTCTTTCAGCGTATTAAACCGTGTCACTATTGCGCTGATAGCTTCGGGAGAAATTAGCATTTCCAGTACGCCTTTAAATCCGCCAGTTTTAAACGCCGTCATCAAACCGGAGATTTTCGCCTTAATTCCGTCAACTATCGAGTTAATCTGATTCGCAATATCAGGCGGAAATAGTGCGCTGATTAAACCTCCTGTGCCGCCCGTCTTAAATGCGGACCATAACGATTTAACCTTGCCGACTATGCCGTCGATAGCGCCTCGGAACATCTCGCTATTGTCATAGAGCGCTTTGAATCCGACTACTGCTGCAGCTATTCCTGCGGCGATTAACGATACGGGATTCGCTAGTGCGGCGATAACTCCTACGCCGGCAAGCGTTCCTACTGCTGCAGCGATTGCTCCGACTACATAGACGATAGGTTCTCGCCACTGCCATAGAAGCTTTCCGAATGCGATTGCTTTGTCTGTCAGTTCTCCTAATTTGTCGCCTAGCCGTTTAGCAATCACATCCACATCTAATTTTTCTAAATACATATTTATATTTCGCAGGGCATCCCCTAGTTTGGTGTTACCTGCCCCACCGACCTTACGTCCAAACACCTGTGCCTTTTCAGTTATTTGACTCCATTGTGAAAGAGTAGTTTCAGACATCTTATTTACTGCTTTTTGTGTGTATCCCATTTTAACAAGCATTTTATCAAGCTCGACAACTTGTCCTGCAGGGTCCAACTTTTTAATTCTGTTTAATTCACCTTTCGGCAATTCGAATCGCGAGGATAACGATATTGCATCTCCTCCAAACATTTCCTTCATGGCAAAACTAGCACCTTCTGTGCCTTGTGCCGGGTCCAGTAGTTGTAAACGTTCGATAATAGACCATGTCTTTGCCAGGGTATCAAGATCTTTTGTCATTGCAATTAGACCTTTGGAGGAGCTGTACATTTCAGTAGAATTTAAAATAGGGCTATCAAGTGCCATTTTTTCAACTGACTGCATATATTTTTTTGTTTTTGCAGCATCATCAAAAAGTGCTCCTATTGTGACTGAACTCATTTCGTAATTGGCTGCAGCAAGAATGGTAGAGTTGAATGCCTTTGCAGCACCCTGGGCACCTAAATACGCACTTGCTAGACCTATCAGTGTGCTTTGTAATCCTCCAAAAGAGGCGCTTAATCCGTTAGAACCTACGTGAATTCGGCTGATACTTGCGGAGAACCCGTTCATACGATTGGATGTAGAAGATACAGCGCTACCAAACCTATTTACCGCTGTTTGTGATCGACTTACTGATTCACCTGTCGCTCTGCTTGTCCGATTCACCCTGTCCATCATTTGAGTGATGCGTCGAAGCCTTGAAGTTCCTTGGTCGCGAACTCGGAATACTGCGGTTAAATTTACGGCCATAAACTAATCACACCCTTTACGGTGTGCAAGTCTTTTTAAACGTCCTAATTCTTTGGCCACTTCATTTCCGTTCCTACGAGTTAGTTTTGCGTCTGACTGCTTTCCGCTAAAGGAATACCTTATCGCAGCATTTACCGTCATAATTACTAATCTTTTTAAATTTTTGTGTACATCTAGTTGAGTCATTTTCACTTCGTTTTCAAGTACTTTTAACTTCGGCAACATCGACTCACGCTTACGTTCGTCTGCGTTTAGTAAAGCGCCTGCTAGTAATGTGGCATTAGTTAAAATCTCTATTTCTCTATCTGCGTTATTCATTTTCCGTAGCCCCCTCGCATTTTTTGCATAGAAAAAGACGCCCTAAAATAGAGCGTCCTGCTGCGAGCGTAAAACCCGCACAATAATAAAAAACCGCAACTCTTTTTAAGAGCACGGTATTAATCGATACACGATTCTGCTAATTCAACCAAATTGGATAACACATTATCCGGATATTTTTCATCCAGTCTCTTAAGACATTCTGCATATCCCTTACTTTGAAATTTATAGGCCAAATCATCGAAAACCGATGATAACCAACCAATTTCTTCTTCTGTGCAACCGTCTAAAAAACATATGGTATCGTTCACGTCATTAAATTCTAAAATCAATTGATCCCAATATTTATAAATTGCAGGATCATTAATATGCAACTTTTTCATTTTTTCAATAATACTTGATATGTTTTGTCCGTTAATCATTTTGAACACCGTCCTTTAAGTTAACAATAAATCGGTTCCATTTTTTGTAAATAAAAAAAGAGGCGCCGTAGCCGGTAGAAGCCACGACGCCCAAAATGCGGTGCTACAATACCACTTAGTTCGGAGATTGGACACCAGGTTTTCCACGCCTAGTGCCCTATGACAATTTACAGCCCCGTAGGTAAGCCACGACTCACGCCGCATCAAAAGGCTTGGTGGCGGAATAAACCGCCGTAATAAAAAAGAGGCAACGAAATTATCGCTAACCTCTTGGAAATTGTTACACTAGATTTTTAATTCGACCATGCGCCGACTCTTGTTTGAACTCGAGCGTGTACTCGCCTACGATAAAACCACGTCGATGGTCGCCTGTGATTGCAGTGTCTTGGTGATGGAAACCACGACTACCTAACGGCTTAATTTTCGTACGGTTAATATCGATGAAGAATAATTCCGTCGGTTTTACGTTATCATTCATAATTACCGGGAAACGGCCAAACTCTGTGACGATGTGGTCAACTACTTGACCTCGACTAGTTTCAGCTTGGACAATACGGATTTTATCGCTTTGGAGGTCGCTAATTGCACGTTTTTGATTAGCCGATACAATAAACGCATACTGTCCACCACTAGCCAGACCACCTTTTTCAAATACGGCTTGCACCAAGTCTCCCAGCATTTTAACTGTCACTGATGCGCCTACAGCATCGATTACATTCGTTTTAATTAGCTGTCGTAATCCAGCCATATGTCGCACAATGCCGTTATCAAGCTTGATGCCGTTGATTAATGCTTTTTCAAGTTGGAGTGCTACCTCTAACTGTTTCTTCGCTTTTTCGTAATTATAGAGGTCATCTACACCATACTGCTCAACCTCTTGCGCTGAACCTGTTACTTCTACTGATTCCATAAAGATTTGCGTTACGTTATTTTGTGGAGTACGCGATTTGTATCGCGATTTCGGAGCGTCTGCTCCCTCCGGAGTCATATCGTACTGGAACTCGATTTGGGCATCTTTAACGATTGCAACCGCAGTAGTATCCGCGTATCCACGCTCAACTGTCAACTTCTTAGCCGAAGCATCAATCGCTGAAACAAGGACTAATTCCTCGTCAATCTGCGCGACTGAATGAATTACAAACGGTTCAACGCTTGCCACTGTTAATTCCGTTGCTGCTGCAGTTGCTGCGGCTGTTACCTTCGTTTTTGTATCAAACATTTTATCTTCGTACCACTGATGAATGGTATTTGTTACTGGATTACTGAAACCAAGTAAGTTGATTAAAGGTGTTTGATTTGGATTAAGTAAAAGTACCTCATCTACTACAGATTCTTTCTTACCTACTAAGTTTGTTGTGTTAATTGCGTTTGTCATTATCGTCGTCCCCCAAATTGTTTAATTTTTTGTTTTAATCCGCTGAATGCTGCAATATCTTCGACTGTGCCCGTGCGTCTGGCTTTTACCTCTGCTTCTGCGAGTACAATCTGTTGATCGGTTTTATTTCCACTACCGCCGTTTGTTGCTGTGCCAATTGGTGCCGGCTTTGGCTTCATTCCCTGCAAAATGCCGAGCAGTTCGTCGAGTGCATCGCCTTCTAGCTTTGTAGCATCTAGGAACGGTTGTAATTTATCGAAGTCTTTAACGCCCGATTGTTCGACCTTCTGCGCGAATATCTCTGCTTTTTGAGTCGCCTCTTGTTTTGCTATTTGTGCTTTTAGCGCTTCAAACTCAGCTACTTGCGCTCGTAACTCGTCAATTTCCGTTTTTTCTGTCGATTGATCGGTTACTTGCGTTTCTACAGTAGGTTGCTCGTCCAGTTTTTCATCTATCACTTACTCACCTCCCTAGAAAGCGCATCCGCGTATTCAGCTAATTCCCTTAAAAGTTCCTCAATTCGTACTTTTAATATCTCGGGCTTTTCACATTTTTTATGCTCACGAGCTAAACGTTTAGTAATAATTTCGTCAAGTTCGCTCTGTGTAAATAATTTTTCTTCTACTACCGGTTGTTTTTCTTCTGTCATTTTTAAATCCTCCTTTTAATAGGCATCGTCCTCACTGACACCTTGCATTTTCAGCTACATATATTGACATGAATCTTTCGTTTCGCTTGATTTAAGCGACGATAGAACACTAGGTAAGGTGTTTGTTCATCTAATCACTAACCTGTGTCTAACGAAGGCTTTTTCTCGATTTCATGTACACCTTTGTTAATCCGATTTTCTATACGTTTTGCTGCTCGATAGTCCGATTCAGGAACTCGCCATTGCAAGCCGACAACTCGTCCATTCTTTTGGTATGTTGCTATGACGCTCCAATCACGCGACCTTTTAATGTTGCGAATTTCACGATCATGCGAGGTATCGACGTAGAGTGCGAAACTTGCGTTATCTAAACGCCACAAATCAGCGGACAAAATAATAAACCCCCTTTACAAAGACATCATTTTGCGTTAATGTTAAATTGGATATTTATATGAATTTTCCTTTAAAATATCTAAAAAAGAATAGAATTCATCCGTTTTTTCAGAATGAAATATTTGATTAAATGAAACTAAAAAGCTTTCGCTTGGATTTCTTCGCATATTTTCAATATCATTCACAGCACTACGAGAAAAACCAAGCATTTCTGCAAACTCTCTTTGCGTTAATTTCTTATGTTTACGCATTCCATAAATTTCCCACAGCAAATCCATTGTCTCCCTCCTCATTTTGATTTATCGTGTTTCATTTAGACGCTACTACCCCAAAAATAAATGTGGGCTTAATCCGCCCTTAATACTTGTATAGGTGATTTTCCGACGTATATTTCACTTCTCCAGTGGCAATATTTACAGTTAAAAACGGCTTAAACTCTGGCTTTTCAGCACGTTTTCGTTGTTTACCTTTCATCGGTGATGTGGCGATTCCTTTAACATTCCTACGCTCAATTGCTTCTATAGGTTTGGCTACTTCACGCATCCTAGCCGTGTCTCCAATATGTTCAGCGGTTTGCTCTACGTAGAAATATACAGGTAAATATGAGCCATGCTTTTTATATCGCTCCGTTGCGTCATAATCTGCTTTTCGGCAAGTATCACAGCAATAACGACTATCCGTTCGTTTAGAATCTCCCTGGCGGATATTATCGCTTTCAATAGGAAACATATTTAAGCAGTATTTGTAGCGACAACTTCGGAATTTCTTTCGCTCACTCCTGTAATAATCCCAATCTAAACGGTCAGTGTACGTAACTAAGGCTGAATTACCGAAAATCAACAAGCGCATCAAGTACGTGGCGATTGAATACCACTCTATGACCGATCGAATATCGTTATATAAGTCTTGCAACGTAAAGTCAGAGCGTTCGACGTATGAGCGATCAGTAACAGGTGGACATATGCGGGCCTTTTCTTGATCGCAACTTTCCGATATCTTCACTCTCTGCAACCCATCATATTCAAGCGAACCTTTAGGCGCACACTTTAAATACACCTCATCAACATTCGCAAATCGTTCTAGGATCGATGGCTTTTTCTGCTTCGGAAAATCTTTACTATACAACGGTTTATGTCGGGCTTTTAGAATCTTATGTGTGAATACAGAACCAGGATATACATTTTCATACGTTATCGTTTTTCCTTCTGCTTCTGCGATTTCAATTAATGCACGACCCGCTTTTCTTAATTTAATTGCGACTGTTTTCGTCATTGGCTGGCCTCCATTTATGTGGTGTAAAAATCTAACCACACGTTGTATTTTTTGTTCATGCTCTTTTAAATACCATCACTAATATATGAGAGTGATAGATAGCGTTTATTAATGCACTCTTTTAAGCATTAATGAGCGCTAAATGTTTTAAGTCTTTATACGTAAGTCTTAGTAAGTAAGTATTAATACGGTACAGATATTACACCACTGCAAAGTAATAATTACACATCGTAAAATATGAGCATCATAACAACCCATCTTTAGCTGCAGCTTGTATCTTTTCAAATGCCTGTTTACGCTCATGTCTTTGTTGAATATCAGCAAGTCTCGACCTTTCATGCTTAATTCGCTTCGCTAAGGCCTCGGGAAACCTGTGATCAAACGCTGTACGATTCGTAATGGGGCGTTTGAAGAAGTACACGTCATTATCATAAGTAGGATTACGATTTACTAAGATTAAATCTAATTCTTTTAACGTGCTGATAGCAGTCACTACGGTACTCCTACTCACGCATAATGCATCAGCTATTTGATCCTGCGTTGGCCAAGCGTACCCCTCTGTATGATTAAAACGGTGCAGTAAATAAAGATAGACTCGTAGTGTTGCGCCTGTAAACTTTGGATGAAATGAATATAATTCGAATATGGCGTTAGGAACCCCGGTCCAACCGGCATCATATTTAAATGGTAATACCTTTTGTTCATCAATTGTTTGCTTTTGTTCCGTCATAATATCGTCTCCTTTTGCTGTTGTATTTTTATATGTGAACGTCGGTTGTTCGACGAAATTACCTCCTACTATACACTGCACGGTAAAAATTAATTTCATTAACACTTCCGGTAAAATTGCCCCTACTTTATATACCCGAATGAAAATTCAGTTTCGGACATATTTCTGATAATTTACGTCCTACTATATAATGCACACTAAAACGCGTTATTTTGGGACACGTTTTCGCAAACTTACGAAAAACTTCTTTCTACTATAATAAGCGGACTTGAAATATCCCTTTTGCAACAAAATGAACGAAATACTTTCACCTACTTACATTGGTCTGTAAAATTAAATTCTGTTAACACTTTTAAATATCTCCCTACTGACTTATATATAGAAAAAATGAGTTTCGTACACTTACGTGAAAAAGAAATCAAACAACGATTAATACCTTTCTTACTTGTCTAATATAGATAAATTTTTTATTTCGCACATTTTAACAGCAAAATTAGTATAAAAAATAACGGTCCTCACGTTGCAGCATGTAGACCGTCATATATATAAGAAGCTAGTTCGTAAATTCTCCTTCGTTTTAGGCGTTGTAACCTTCGTATGATAAATAGTCGACTTACGATATAAAACGTCTGTCAGCTTGATTTAGAAAGGCAAAACAATGTGTTGTACGTTTGTATTAATGTCGGTTTCTGAAAGATTGTTGCTATTCAACTAACGGGGCAGGTAAGTTCAGCAATCAGGCCATTTAATAGAATAAATCTATACTAATTTAAAAACTTCTAGATACATAATTGCGATGACTTTTGGAAGAAACTTAGTTTTTTATGGTAAAATTATCTTACTTAATAAAATTAGGAGATGTTTATATGCAATATGAACGGTTAAGTGATTTTACTGGAAAAGGCCCTTATCTTTTGTTTGACTTTCCTTTGTATACTAAAGTAAAAATTAATACATCTGTTGAAACGACAAATGAAATGGAGACTTTAAGCTATGACGAAGATGATGTACCAGAAATTCTCTACCACATACATTTTTCAGAAAACAGTGACGTTAAATACCTAAAAACGTTAGCCACACAGGAAAAAAACTTCTATTACTATTGCCCTTTTTGTAAAAGAGAACTTCAAATCATTCACAAGGGTTATGAAATAGAAAATGAACTTCTAGACTCATCACTTACAACTTATTCGTATATGTACAGCATGTCAGAAGAATTTGAGGAATATGATGATCATGCAGCGAAGGTTTCTGTTAAGAAATTTAAAGAATTTATAGAACGAATATTTGATGAAAATAGAGTTCTGCAAATGAATTTAGAATGTACTTCAAAAGATAAACATAAATTTTATGTAATATTTCAATTGACTGATGATAATTATTTAATAAAGACTGGACAATATCCCTCAATTCTAGATTTCGATAATTCTTTAAAAGAATATAAGAAAGTTCTAAAAGACAAGAGTGTAACTAAAGAATTAACAAATGCAGAAATTTTAAAAACACATAATATGGGTGTGGGAGCCTTTCTTTATTTGCGTAGGATTTTCGAGAAATTGATTTTTGAACAATTTGAACAAGCCAAACTTGAAAATAATATAGATAAACAAGCATTCAATGAATCTAAGACTAAAGATAAAGTAAAAATGTTACACGCAAATGGTTATGTACCTAATTACTTAGCTGAAATAAATCCTTTTATTTACGCTATTTTAAGTAAAGGCGTTCATCAGCTAAGTGAAGAAGAATGTAATTTACATTATGACACTCTTAAAGAAGCTATATTACTAATCCTTGAAGAAAAAGTGGAAATGGAACGAAAAGAAAAATTGAAGAAAGGTACAAAAAATGAGTTGAACAAAATACATACAAAATTATCCCAATAGCTTGTCAACTTACTTAGAGAAGGAGACGAGAAAATTAAAGAACATTATAAATAGAGCAGTGAAGTTAACAATTCGACAAAAAATTGTTCAACAAATAGGCGCGATTGTTAAAGAGGTGTCGCTGTTCTTACAAACTAACGGGTGCTTTAGTTAAACAAACGATAAAAAAGAAAACTAGGTGTTGGCGCACCTAGTTTTCAACGACCATTGTTGGCGCAATGATCCTTCGTATTAATTGCTTAGGGTCATTTGGCGCTGACCTAGCGTGTTTATTGTCCGTAATGTTGGCGCAAAACGGACGGCTCAACCCGTTGGCGCGAGTATGATTCAATTTAAGCTAATACTTTCGGTGCTTGCGCAAGAATCGCTAGTAATTCGATAGGTTCTGCGGTATCCAATTCGGAGAAGATTGAGCGTGCCTCATCATCCCATTTGAATAAAATCTCACTATCACCGATATATAAAATCGCATCGTCTTCATATCCTGGTTGCTTAAATACTTCTAAATATACACCGTCAATAATCTGAGTTCTTTCTACAACGTACGAATAACCTGGCTCAATTTCGAAAATTTGCAATTGTGTAATCATGGTAAAACCTCCCGTTTTTTTACTTATTAGTGTAAATTTAAACGAAAACGTTTAATTAGTCAACCTTTTTACACGAAAAAGTTTAAAAATATTTATAAACGTGTTATTGTAGAGTAAAAAGGGGTGTTTTATATGAATATTAAAAACGAAATTAAGAGCTACTTAGCTGCTACTGGCATTACTATGACTGAACTTGTTGAGAAATTAAACAAAGATTTACCTGAGGACAAAAAGACGTCAGTTCAAAACTTATCGAACAAATTGAGTCGTGGATCATTACGCTATGATGAAGCACATCAAATAGCAATGGCAATTGGTAAGCGTATAGAGTGGGTAGACGATAAAAAAGACGACGGCCAATAATGGCTATCGTCTTCTATCCAAAAGCATTCACAAGGTTTCATATTCACGGTAAACCATATTCATTTTAATTTCATAAATTAATAATTTAATTAAAACTTTCAGGTCATTTATATCTCTGTGTGTATAAATTTTTTCATAATGAGCATAATCATTACTTAAATCAAAGAATTTCTTAGCAACATCTTTAATTCTAGTATCTCTAATATATTTCTGAATTAAATTATTAGTTCTATAGGATTTTTCAACATCTTCTATAGTTAATTCATCAATCTCTCCTTCCTCAATTAATTTTTTTATGTAATCCTTCACTAAAAATTCTGTCGCTCGCCTATAACCTAACCCTACTATTTCAGATAAATTCATTTCGTCGGCTTTTAAAGTTTGATTATATATTTTTATAAACATTGGTGAGAGCTGCTCAATATGGTTATCCTCAAATGTTTCATATTTAGTCGGATGGATGGTAAAATCAATTAAGTATTTTTGATTAAACCCATCTACTTCGTATTCATCATAAACTACATTCGCTAGATAAATTTTGTTACAGTTTTCTCTAGGACACTCTAATACAATATCAATTCCCTGTAATTTATAATCTTCATTCCAGACATAATTTGTATATCGGATCTGTGGTACAACAGCTTTTTTACAATGAGGACAATCCTCAACAACATCTATCCCTTTTATTCCCTTTACAGTTTCATTACCATAGTAACCACTCAAAATAACAACCCCCAGAAATAAGAATACAATTTGTTACATAACATTTATATTTATCCTATCATGAAGTATATCTTTTAACATCAAATAAACCTCAAGATATTATATTCTTAACAACACTAATGCTAAAAACAATAATTTAAATTTTAAAAAAGCGCAAGCCTAATCGGCTGCGCTTTTGTTTTCCTCTATTATGTTCACTACTTTCTTTTTCTTCTTTCTTTTAGGCGTTGTAGACAAGTTATATTTCTCCGTCTGCTTACGAACACCTTCCGCAAACTTCTTTAACTTTTCTTGGTTATACATCATTAATATATACACCGTCCTTTATCAATCTACCCTAGTTAAAAGATATGTAAAGCGTGCTGCACTCTATGCTCCAATAACCAAAAACACCAATATTTATTGTATATTGCCGCTTGACAGAATCACCTGATTTTTCAACAGAATGGCTGATGAAATTAGGAAATCGGAGAAAGTTGTTACCTTACATCTAAAACTCAAAAAAGAGTAATAGACATAAAGTAACTACACGATCATTCAACGTCATGGAGATTTATTGAGGTTGCTCGTCGCCTTGTTTCGTAGAGAACTTTCGTTCTGCGTTACCTCACGTAATTACTGTCCTACGTGTGCGGATCGTCCTTGATTGGTTAGCTTTTGCTAACTGCTTGTCCGCTTGGCTGCGCTTACCCTAACCGTAGTTAGCCAGTAAACCACCGTACCGTTAAATTGGGCGTACTCCCCGATTCATCCCAACGGAAACAAGAAACCGCTTTGACAGGGATATAGCCGATTTTTTGCAACGGTTCGGCAACCTTTCCAGGTTATTTTAACGACGAATTATGGGCAACCTCGTCGCTACTGCTAAAAAAGGATGCACTTAATAGAAGTTGCATCACCGAAAAACTTTCGATATAATGAACCCTAAGAAACGCTATTGCTGCCAGGCAATTTTTAGCGTAGATATTAAGTTAGAAGCCGTTAGTGTTCGTAGCACTAGCGGCTTTTTTCTGTTTATAAATAATCACGTAAAGACTCTGCAACAAATTCCTTCTCTAAATCGAGATAGACGGTTGTTGTCTCCAAACTTTTGTGTCCGAGAGCTTTCGATATTAAAGCGACATTAGCGCCTTGATTTAATAAGTTAGTCGCAAATGCTCGTCTTAACGCATGTGCATTGACGTTCTTTAAGCCGAACTCTCTTGCATACTTCGTCAATGACTTCGAAATAGCGTTACTGGACGACTGGCTATTATTAATGCCTTGTCCATTAGCAGATAAGAAAACGTAAGTATTACGCGTATTGTATTTACGGCGAATCTGCTTGTTTTTCTCGATTAATACTTTCAACATTTCCGCCAACTGATCGTCGATCGGTAGCTTTAACGTATCGCGATTTTTAAGGACAGCACCGTCCATATCAATCGTATTAGAGGTAAAGTTGATATGACGTTCACGTAATTCTCCAATCGTTGTAATACGTAGCCCCGTTTTATACATTAGTAAAATCGCAACTGAATCACGGAAACCAACGTAAGTGCTGCGGTCAATAAGCGATAGCAATACTTCAACGTCGCTCTCTTTCGATGCGCCTTTAATCGTCTTATCAACTTTAATTTGAATCTTCGACCAAAAACGAATCTCAATCCAACGGTTATCGAAGAAACGATTAAGGATCGCCTTCAACGATTTCAAGCGAACTAGTTTCGTTGCATTTGATACGTCAATTTCGTTCAAGTAATCGTAAATCATATCCGCATCAATATCCTCCACGTATCGAACGCTTGTCACTTTGATAAATTCGTTCCATGCAAACGCATAGCTTTCGATTGTTCGTGGTCTGTTACCGCTGATTTCCATTTGGCGAAAGACCGTCTTTAGAGCCTGTTGTACCGTTAATGAATCGCGTCTGTCCTCTATGCGCTTAAAATCAATATCGAATGATTCTTCGACAGCAAATGCTCCATGTTTTCTCGTACGTTTAACCACGCAAAAAACCTCCTAATCCGTTAAGATTAGAAGGTCGATTGTTGTCCGCTTGACTGTATGATTGTACAGTGTCAGACGCTATGTACGCCATTTGAACGTTGATATAACGCTACAAATAACGATTGTTAATTATGGAGACGGCGGGAGTCGAACCCGCGTCCAAAGACTCCAATACTTCAGCTTCTACGCGTGTAGTTTGCCTATTTACGATTCGCGTAACATTATGCCGACAAACAGGCGTCCTGTACGCTAACCTGGAAATCTCTTGACGATGACTCAGGTGGCACCATCGACCGTATCCCACTAAAGTTGGGCCCCACGTTCTCTACATGGGCGATAGAGAGGCAGAGCGCTTACGAGCTTACGCTGCGAAAGCTAAGTTTTGTTGTTTGCCAGTTATTATATAACTGTCGTTGATGACGGAGCCGAGCCCTCCGACGCGCGACTAAAGCTTGAACCATCCCTGTCGAATCCGTAACGTCCCCTTGATATATGAATCGAAGCGGTTGAGCCTCGTTCAAACAAAGAGCTAGAATTGCTTCTAGTACGGTGGGAGCTTAAAAGTACGCTTCCATGAAATCTGGCAATCAGTAATTTATATTATAGAACATAATGAGCGATAGTTCAAGTGTCCCGCTTTAGTAGGAAACATAAGGCTTGGACTTAGAGGCTATCCGTGACATTTTAACTTTTATCCGCAACTTTCTCGATTCCATCGTCACTTTCTCGATTCTATCCATCACTTTCTCTGCTCTACCCTCCACACTCTAACTTCTATCCATCACTTCCCTCTCCTATCCACCACTTTTTAATTTCTATCCGTCACTTTCCCTGTTCTATCCGCCACATTTTAAGTTCTATCCATCCCTCTGTCCTACCCGCCACACTGTAACTTCTATCCTTCACTTTCCCTGTTCTATCCCCCACCTTTAACTTCTATCCGCCACTTTCTCTACTTTATCCACCCCATTCTTACTTTTATCCATCACTTTCGCGCCCCTATCTGTCTCACCCGCACACCTCGCCCTCCAGCACCCTCCTAGCCAAAGTAAAAAAGCTCACCAACCACTAGGTGAGCTTTCTCCTAATCTCTTAATATTGATTTTTGGATTTGAAGGTACGTTCCATTTCGCGTTTGGCTTCTTTTTTGCGCATGTCGTTACGTTTATCGTAGTCTTTTTTCCCTTTGCCGACACCGATTAAGAGCTTGGCATAGCCGTCCTTGATGTACATTTTCAATGGCACAATCGTGTAGCCGTCACGTTTGACGGCACCGACTAGCTCGCCGATTTGCTTTTTATGAAGAAGCAATTTGCGGGCGCGCAGTGGGTCGTGATTGAAACGGTTTCCTTGATCGAAGGGGCTGACATGCATATTGCTAATCCATGCTTCGCCATTTGTAATTCGAACGTAAGAATCTTTTAGTTGGGCCTTTCCTGCACGGATGGATTTGATTTCTGTGCCGGTTAGTACCATGCCTGCTTCGATTGTGTCTTCAATAAAGTAATCATGTCCAGCTTTTTTGTTTTGTGCTAATACTTTTCCTGAACCTTTTGCCATTTTGATTCACCCTCTACTTAAAGGTTGAGCTTGAGCGAAAGCATCCTTTCCTAGGACACTTTCGCGCATGCTTATTTACGTTTTGATTTTTTCTTTTTGTTTTTCTTTGCAATGCCTTCATAGAATTTTTGCTTTTGTTTCATGCGTTTTTTAGGACCTGGGCTGCTGGAGTCATCTTTGCGACGTCCACGTGGGTCGCGATCACCTTCACGGCGTTCTCCGCGTTTTGTACTACGACTTCCGCTTTCCTCCTCATGGCGACTGCTTCTACGGCTGCCACCACGCCCTCCTTTTTCGTCATCGCTACGTGTGCTTCTGCTACTGCGTCCACCTTTGTTGTCATTATAATTTTTACGTGCGTGGATAACCGTTGGCGCTGCTTTGCGTGTTCGTCCATATGAAGTTACCATTCCAACGATTTCAAAGTCAATGGATGACTCCTCAATAATGACATTGGCCACACGGACTGTTACTTCATCACCAATACGGAATTGACGATTTGTACGTTCACCGATCATAATCATTTGACGATCATCAAAACGGTAGTAATCATCTGTCATATTGCTAATATGGACAAGTCCTTCAATCGTGTTTGGCAACTCCACGAAAATACCGAAGTTGGTAATGGATGACACGATTCCTTCGAATTCTTCGCCAATTTTATCTGACATATATTGTGCCTTTTTCAAAGCATCTGTATCACGTTCTGCATCAACCGCACGGCGTTCACGCTCTGATGTGTGGTCGGCAATTTCATCCATTGCCATTCCCCACTGAGCGACCGTTTCTCGAGAAGTATCCTTATTAATTAAATACGTACGAATTAAACGGTGTACGATTAAGTCCGGATAACGGCGAATTGGTGATGTGAAGTGTGTATAGAAATCCGTTGATAGACCAAAGTGACCTAGACTTTCCGGATAATATTTTGCCTGTTGCATCGAGCGTAGCAGCATCGTTGAAATAACAGGCTCCTCTGGCATACCTTCAATCGCCTTTAAGACATCCTGTAATGCTTTAGGATGCACCGTATTCCCTGTACCTTTAATTAAAATCCCGAAGTTCGTAACAAACTCAAAGAAGCGTTGAAGCTTTTCTGGCTTTGGATCTTCGTGAATACGGTATAGGAATGGTACATTCATCCAGTGGAAGTGCTCCGCTACTGTTTCATTGGCAGCTAGCATGAAATCCTCAATTAATTTTTCTGCTACTGTACGCTCACGAAGCTCAATATCAACTGGCCAACCTTCCTCATTTACAATCACTTTGGATTCTTTAAAGTCAAAGTCAATGGCCCCTCGCGATTCGCGTTTACGACGTAATATGCCAGACAGCTCTGCCATATTTTTAAACATCGGTACAAGTGGCTCGTAGCGTTTCATTAACGCTTCATCTTGCTCTTCTAGAATTTTGTAGACATCCTTATACGTCATACGTTCAGTTGTTTTAATAACACTTTGGAAAATTTCATGTGCAATAACATTTCCATTCGCGTCAATAATCATTTCACAGGATAGTGTTAAGCGATCAACCTGCGGATTTAATGAACAAATGCCGTTTGATAGACGATGCGGGATCATCGGGATAACACGGTCTGTTAAATAAACACTTGTCGCACGGTCATAGGCTTCAAGATCAATGACAGAGCCTTGCGTTACATAATAACTAACGTCTGCAATATGTACGCCAAGCTTATAAGTACCATCTACATTTTTTGTTACGGTTACTGCGTCATCCAAGTCCTTAGCGTCAGCCCCATCAATTGTCACAATCGTTTCATGACGTAAATCACGACGACCTACTAAATCAGCCTCTGTAATGTCATCTGGCACTCTTTGTGCAGCAGCAATGACCTCGTCTGGGAATTCGGGTGGAATATCGTGCTTATATAAGATCGATAAAATATCCACACCTGGATCATTTTTATGTCCTAAAATTTTTGTAATATAACCTGTAGCAGATTTTAAATCTTCTGGCCAAGTTGCTACTTCGACCACAACCTTGTGTCCATCAACCGCGCCTAATGTATCACCTTTTGCGATAAAGATATCCATTGGTAGCTTCTTATCGTCAAGGACAACAAAGCCAAAGCCACGGTTAGCTTGGAATGTGCCAACAAAGCTTGTTTGACCACGTTCAACGACCTTTGTTACGGTCCCTTCACGGCGGTCACCAAATGATTCTTTTAACACACGAATAAGAACGATATCGCCATTTATAGCCCCATTAATTTCATGTGGTGGAATGAATACATCATCCATGCCTTCCATATCAGGCGCTACAAAACCGAAGCCCTTCGCGTGACCGATAAATTTACCTCTTAGTAAATTCATACGTTCTGGTAGGCCATAACGATTGGAACGAGAACGAACAACTAAGCCTTGTCCTTCCATACGGACTAATGTTTTGACAAGCTCCTTAAATTCTTCCGCATCCTCAAAGCCGAATTCATCCTCGATTTCGCCGACAGTTAATGGCTCGTAATCATCTTGGCCGAAAAAAACAAGTAACCGACCTTGTAGTGTATCTTTTTGGTCTTTCATACATATTCCCTCCTTCATGAGAAAATCCTATTTATAATTTTATTGTGCCCAATTTAGGCTTTCTAAAAAGCGATAAATGTCTTCATGTAATTGATCTTTTTCTTGATCTAATGTAATAACATGTTTTGAGTTTTCATACCACTTAATATGCTTATCAAGTGACTCAGTTTGATTATATATAATGTTGGCAGATTCTGTCTCTATTACCTCATCATTTGTAGCTTGAACAACAAAAATTGGGGCATAAATCATGTCAATTTCTTGACGAGTACGCACAATAAATTCACGTAGCTCTTGAAGAGATGGCATGCCTTTTTCAGCAATGAGTGCTACTTCGGTTTCGATTTGTTCCTCCTGTTTACCTTGGAACTTTTTATAGTCTTTAGCATATTTCAAAACACCGTCAAACATGACGTCAGTAGTACGCATAGTCATAGGTGCACACATTGTAACAATTCCTTTAACAGGGTTATTTAAGGCAACGTTTAATGCCATTACACCGCCTAATGAAAGGCCAGCAACAGCAATTTCTTCATAGCCAGCATCCTGTAACTGTTTGTAGGCGGCCACGACATCTTGCCACCAGTCTGCTGGACCTGTTGTGATTAGTTCTTCAGGTTCCACACCGTGACCTTTATAGTGAGGTGCTAAAGTAGTATACCCTTTTTTCTCTAAAAATCTACCAAGCATTCGTACGTCTGCCGAGCTACCTGTAAAGCCATGTAGTAATAAAACGGCACGAGGTCCTGCTTGAAAGAAAAATGGCTGCGATAATGATTTGTTCATGGTAAGCACTCCTTCATCCTAAAACACTCATATATACTATACCCATTATAGCCCTCTCCATTATGCCTCGAGAATAACATTGGCTATAAGTTTACATATCAATTTTTACTCCATCGATAAAATTTCCCATTCGGTTATGATAAAAGAAAACGCCCAACCAATGTGGTTAGGCGATATATCTTCAACTATTAGATTTTTGTAATAGCGATTGCTAAAATAAAGAATAGTATAGCTAACACAATTGTTGCACGGTGAAGGATTAAATCCATACCACGCGCTTTTTGCTTTCCAAATAGTTGCTCAGCTCCACCCGAGATGGCACCTGATAAGCCTGCACTTTTACTAGATTGAAGTAATACCACAACGATCAACGCTAATGATACGATAACTAATGAAACTAATACTACTGTATGCATTCACTGCACCTCCCGAACTTTGAAACATCACAACAGACTATATTATAACAAAAAAAGGGTGCCATGACAAACTTAGCTTTCTGTTTAGTAGGAATTTTTCCTCCTCACGTATTTCTATTTGTCGAATTATACGACTATTTGTGGATAACACCCCCTCTAATTTTAGATTATAATGGAAAAAATGATATTTTATTGGAGGATTTAACGATTGAACAAAAAAATAGTACTGTTGCTTTTATTATGCTGCACCATTCCCTTTCTTACAGCATGCTCAAAGGCAATCGACATCCTATTACAAGAAGAAGAGGATGTCACAATGACAACTTTAGAAGAAACAAATGAAACAAGTGAAACAAATGCAGAAGTAAAGATGCCAGAAAGCAAAGCATTATCTGATTCATTTTCACCTACCGATTTATTTTCGACCACTTTATTTAAGGATGATCCAGCATTACTACAATTTGCGAAAAAAGTGGAGAAGCAGGTTGCTCAATTTGAAGAGCACTTTGAGATTTCTTATACTGGGAAGCTTGATTTTGAGGATTTTGAAGTACAGTTGAATGACTTAAATAACCTGATTACCTTTGTTGACCCTTATACTGCTGGGTATTTTTTATATTATGAATGGGTAGCTTGGGAAACCGATAATGGCTATTCAGTTGAATTATCCATTCAATATTTAACCGATGCCAAGAAGGAACAAAAGGTAGACCAATATGTAGAGATGTTTGCCAATCAATATATTACCAAAGATATGACAGACTTTGATCGCGCTAAAGTCATTAATGATTATGTTGTACAGTTAGCCACTTATACGGAAAAGGGCTCTACTGAGGGTCAATCGGTTTTCGAATTAATTAATGAAAAAACTGCTGTGTGTCAGGCCTATGCTTTACTAACATACCGCCTATTAACAGCATCTGATCTCGATGCGAAGTATGTTTATGGCTATAGTGAGGATCAGTTACATGCCTGGAATCTAGTCAATGTTGATGGCAATTGGTATCATCTCGATACAACCTGGAATGACGTTGCTCCTACTGAGCCTTTTACAATTTCCTACGAATACTTTTTGGTCAATGATGAAAAACTAAGCCAAGATCATTTATGGGCTAATGAAAACTATTTTGCTGCTACTAGTAATGACTATGATTTTATGCATGATATGTGGTATGCCAACACAGTAGATCATGTGATCTATTATAACAGCATGAGTGATAGTACCGTTTATTCTTACGACTTAACGACAAATGAAAATAAGCAGATTACAGACACTGCCTGCTATTATTTAGTGACTGACCAACAATCTATTTATTGTAGTGACTATGATAATGCTGGCTATTTAACAAAAATAAATGTCCATGACGGGTCCGAGGAAGTATTATTCGAAGACGAGGTACTGAACTTAAACATCCAGGATGGTATTTTGTATTACGAAACGCTTGACGGCTCCAAGCATCAACAAAATTTGTAAGTCTAAGTTGAATCTGTGCGACTGCCTCACAGATTCTCCCCCTCACCTTCAGTTGGCTAATACACCGCTATCTCTTCACATTTACAGTATTACCATATTTTATTAACAAGTTTTTAACAGTAGCTTTACACCCTTCCTTTACACTTACAGTTGATCATTCACCTAAAGGAGGAAATTCATGAAATACGCAAAAAAATGGGCTTCATTGTTTTTAGCAAGTGCAGTGACTTTATCCGCAGTCAGTATTCCACAGCAAGATGTACAAGCAGCTCCAGTAAAGAAACCGACAAATGTCATCATGCTGGTGATGGATGGGAGCAGTAATAATGCTGTAACACTTTCCCGTTGGTATAAAGGTGAGAGCTTAGCAATGGATGAAATTTTATCGGGTGCGATGCGCACATATTCTGCTGAATCAGCCATAACAGACTCTGCCCCTGCCGCTACTGCGTTAGCTACGGGCAATAAATCGAATGATAAATATATAGGTGTACTCCCTTCTGAGATTAATTCACCTGGATTAGCGCAAATAGATAAAAAGGATGCGTTTAGACCCGTAGCTAATGTATTAGAAGGTGCTAAACAACAGGGAAAAGCTACTGGCTTGATTTCTACCTCTGAAATTCAACATGCCACGCCTGCTGGTTTCTCTGCACATGCTAATAATAGGAGCCAATATGGAGATATTGCCGAACAACAGGTTTACCAAAATATTGACGTTGTCCTAGGTGGAGGCTTAGAATCGCTGACACCTGGTACCTCTAAAAATGCCCGCAAGGACGGCGAGGATTTATTGAAGGTATTAAAAGATCATCAATATGATTTAGTGCATACTCGTGATGAGTTATTGAATAGTCCCTCATCAAAAATTTGGGGCAGCTTTGCACCAAGTGCCCTGGCATATGATTTAGATCGTGCCAAAACTAGAAAATCTGAGCCTACACTTGCTGAAATGACGAATAAAGCAATCAACACGCTTAAAAAGGATAAGGACGGCTTCTTCCTTTTTGTTGAAGGTAGTAAGGTAGACTGGGCTGCACATGCCAATGACACAATCGGTATTATTAGTGATATATTGTCGTTTGATGATGCGGTAAAAGAAGCCGTTGATTTTGCGAAGGAAGATGGTAATACATTAGTTATTGCTGTCACAGACCATGGGAATAGCGGAATTACAATGGGGAACGCCAATACGACTAGTACCTATTCAAGCATTCCTGTTTCAGCTTATATTGATCCGCTGAAAAAGGCTTCCATGACCGTTGAAGGGGCTTTAAGCCAACTAAAAGAAGACCGCTCCAACTTAGTGGAGGTAGCTGCTCTGTATGGATTAGATCCATTGACAAAGGACGAGCTTTCAACTTTAAAATCTGCTAAAGATGTAGGCAGTGAAATGGTAAAAATGCTAGCAAACCGTGCAAACATTGGTTATACAACAGGCGGTCATACGGGTGAAGATGTATTTCTTTACTCATTTGGTCCTTCTAAATTAACTGGACTTGTTGAAAATACAGATGTAGCTCATACAATGGCGCAGTTTATGGGCTTCGATCTGAAGTCATTAACAGATGATTTGTATGTGCCAGCGACAAAAGCATTCACAAAGAAAGGTTTTACAACTAAAATAGATCTATCCGATAAAGAAAACCCAATCTTCATTGCTCAAAAGGCGGATGTGACAGTGAAAATTCCTGTCAATAAAAACACCATGATTTATGAACAAGCTTCAAAGAATACAACAAAAACACATACATTCAATACTATAAATGTCTACAATGGCTCTGAATTTTATGTTTCTAAAAAAGTTATTAATGCAGTGAAATAAAGACAAGGGTACGAACATAAGTTGAGATTATTCCCTTATGTTCGTGCCCTTTTTACATAAAAATAGCCATCCAATCGTTTGTAACTTATGTACATTCCCCCAAAACCTTAAATTTACCTTAAATTAATCTTATGATTTACTGAATTCACCTTAATCCAGCAACATTTTTCTCCACATTCCGTCAAATCAGTGTTAAAAACATAAGGTAAGGATTTTTAACTAGTAAATTAGTATTTTTTGAAAGTTTAATCCTATACTTTTTTTCAATGGAGGTGGACAAATGCAATCCATCAAAAATAATGAGTATCTACGCTTTATTGGATTCACGTTATTTTATTTAATCGTTTTGGTACTATTGTTTCTTATACATGGCTTTCATGATATGAACGCTGGACCATTTATATATACGGAATTTTAAATAAAGGAGTTTTACTGATGTTAAGTATTTTAGCAGCTATTGAACGTGTGGCCATCCAACAGCCACAAAAAACTGCTTATCAAACCCATAATGCTTCCTTAACATATGGTGAGCTTTGGCATTTTTCGGATTGTATAGCCGATTATATCATGACCCATCATTTGCAGAGACAGCAACCAATTGTCGTTTATGGACATATGTCCCCTTTACAGATTGTTGCCTTTTTGGGTGCTGTAAAAGCAGGCCATCCATACGTACCAGTTGACTCGTCTACACCCTCTGAAAGATTACAGTTAATTTTAGAGGCATCGAAGGCTGGTTTACTATTCACGACAGAGCCATTACAGATGCTCACAAACATACCTGTCGTTGCAGTGAGCGACGTGTTAGACTCACCCTCCCTCCCAAACAGTCCAGCAACAAGAGACTGGGTGCAGCAGGAGGACATTCATTATATTATTTACACTTCTGGCTCAACTGGGCAGCCAAAAGGTGTCCAAATAACTGCCAATAATCTAGCCCATTTTGTTACTTGGATGCAGGAGCATTTTCCCTTACAGAAATCAGGTGTATTTTTAAATCAAGCACCCTATTCCTTTGACTTATCCGTAATGGATTTGTACCCAGCTCTTGTAGGAGGACACACGCTTTACGCAATTACACAACAAGAAATCGCCAACCCGCGAGCATTATTTGACTCATTAGCTTTGTCCAATACGCGTGTTTGGACGTCTACCCCTTCCTTTGCCAAAATGTGCTTAATGAACAAGGAATGGGAGCAACAGCTCATGCCTGCATTAGATACCTTTTTATTCTGTGGTGAAGTTTTACCAATAGCCGTCATTAAAGAGCTTATGCAACGGTTTCCACAGGCTACTATCTATAATTTATATGGGCCTACAGAAACGACTGTCGCTGTATCCTATGTAAAGGTAACCAAAGCATTATTAGAACAATTTGAGCAATTACCGATTGCACCCATTTCTGAGCCGAACGTGTCTTTATTAGATGATGGAGAAATTGTCATTTCGGGGTCAACGGTTAGTGCAGGTTATTTAGGAGCACCCGAGCTAACAGCTAAAGCCTTTCCGACTGTAGATGGTCATCGCATCTATCAAACTGGAGATATGGGCTATGAGCAGGATGGTTATTTGTTCTTTTTAGGTCGCAAGGATTTCCAAGTAAAACTACATGGTTATCGCTTAGAAATCGAGGAGATTGAGAAACAAATTAGTAACCTACCACCTGTTTCAAGCTGCGTAGTGGTTCCTGTTTATAAGGATAAGGAAATTGTTTCTCTTAATGCTCATATCGTTTTGCGTGAACCATTAGCAGATTCTGCTTTCAAAATGACTAAGCAATTGAAGGCTCTATTATCGGAATATTTACCAGCCTATATGATTCCTAGAACTTTTAAATATATGGACGCTTTACCGCTAAACGCAAATGGTAAAGTTGATCGTAAAGGATTGGCGGTTATGGAAACAGTATGACGCCTTATGGAAATATAGCATTCTTTCTCATTATTGGACTATTATTGCTACCTACCATCCTATTAGGTTTACGTGGTAAGTCTGCGAAGCATTATAATTTATTTGTTTCGTTGATTGTTTTAGCCCTTATCTTCGGACACTCATTGAACGGATCAATTTCGTTAATTTTGTTTACAGTCTTTCAAATAATCCTGGTTACAGCCTATCAACGCTATAGGCTACGACAAAATAATGGACCCGTTTTTGTCATGGCCGTGCTCCTGTCGATTTTGCCGCTTGTACTAGTGAAGGTTTTGCCTATCCTTGGACTGCATCATTTATTCGGCTTTCTAGGTGTGTCCTACATTACGTTTAAAGCTGTGCAAATGATTTTAGAAACACGCGATGGCTTAATGAAGGAAAAAATCTCTATCGCAGAATTGGCCTATTTTTTACTGTTCTTTCCTACAGTTTCATCCGGTCCTATCGATCGTTGGCGCCGTTTTACAAAGGATTTTCATTCGGTTCCCACTTCGGAAGACTATCAAAAGCTGTTATTAAGTGGCATTAACTATATCTTTGTAGGCTTTTTATATAAATTTATTTTGGCATACTTAATCTACAACTACACACTTATTTATTTGCCAAATCATACGTATAACTATTTGACACCTTTCCAGGGACAACTGGCGTATATGTATATGTATAGCTTTTACTTATTCTTTGATTTTGCAGGCTATAGTGCATTTGCAGTGGGTGTGAGCCGAATAATGGGCATTCAAACACCTATTAACTTTAACCGTCCATTTGCCAGTCGCAATATTAAAGACTTTTGGAATCGTTGGCATATGAGTCTTTCCTTCTGGTTTAGAGATTATGTCTATATGCGCTTTGTACTTTGGATGACGAAGAAAAAATGGTTGAAAAATAAATTCACCATTTCATATATAGGATTCTTTTTACTGTTCTTTTTAATGGGCATTTGGCATGGTCTTGAATGGCATTTTGTCGTTTATGGTCTCTATCATGCTTTATTAATTATTAGCTTTGATAAATTCGAACGCTGGAATAAAAAGCATAAGCTTTGGCCCAAAAATAAATGGACCCATGCCATCGGTGTATTTATCACTTTCAATGCCGTATGTTTTGGCTTCTATATTTTTTCAGGAAAATTATTTTAACCAAAGGCTTTCTACAAATAAAGCCTGTTCAATAAAGGAGAATTATTAATGGATAAACAACAAGTTTTAGAAATGCTAGTGGAGTTATGTGAAGATGAAATTATTGTAGAAAACCCAGATATCGATCTATTCGAGGAAGGTCTTCTCGATTCTTTTGGTACGATTAATTTATTAGTGGAAATTGAGAATCGCTTTAATATTTCTGTACCTATCACTGATTTTAATCGAGAAGAATGGAATACGCCGAATCGTATTGCAGGGAAATTAGCTGAAAGACAATGATAAAAAAAGGCTTTCTATCACTATTTATTGCCTTTGCCCTGTTTACTGGCTTTGTCTTTTTTCCAAACTCATGGATTAAAGCCTGGATATCAGAAGATGATGTGGAGCAAGCCAAAACAAACATGTCCCCACTCGTCTTTCAAGGTACGTATTTACAGGAGCGAATGTTACAGGAACCTACTTCCATGCCTTTATACGGTTCCTCTGAATTAAATCGGTTTGACCCGTTTCATCCTTATAATTATGCGCGAGCAACAGACGCTCCGTATTCGACATTTATGATTGGTCGTGGGGGGATGCAGTCCATTACGCATTTCTTAAATTTTGCTGCGCAAGAGAAAAATTTAGCGGGCAAAAAATTAGTCTTTATTATTTCACCGCAATGGTTTACGGAAAAAGGCATGGGTGAATTCCATTTTTCACCGAATTACTCTATGTTACATGCCTATGACTTAGCGTTTAATGATGACATGGATGCTGATCTTCGTAAACAGGCTATGGAACGCTTGTTAGAATTTGATACCGTTGAGCGAGATCGTCTCTTAAAAACGATGTATCAATATCAAATGTCTAATGGCAAAAAACATCCAGTTACTGGACGTATGGCTATGGTAGCCGGTCGCTTTCATAAGGAATTACTAGAGAAAAAGGACCTCTACTATTCGCTATTTCCTCGGAAGGGGCATCCTTTAAAAAATAATGATAAGCTTGTTACAGACCAAAGCTTTGAACAGCAAATACAGCATGCTGAAGCCTATGGGGAGAAACGAGTCTCCAATGAATATATGATTGAAAATCGAGCTTTTAAACGACTGGTGAACGCTAATTTTTCAAAGTTTAAGGACATGAGAAAGCATGAAGATTATACGGAGTCTCCTGAGTATAAGGATTTTCAGTTAGTTATGGATGTGTTAAAGGATGCTGGTGCTAAGCCATTATTTATCTCTATTCCCGTTAACGGTTATTGGTATGATTATAATGGCTATCCTAAGGAACGACGCCAACAATATTATGAGAAGATGGCACAACTATTAAAGGATGCCGATGTCGACTATGTTGATTTTACAGACCATGAGTATGATCCTTATTTTATTATGGATACGATTCATATTGGCTGGAAGGGCTGGGTTTATTTAGACCAGCATATGGATAAATATTGGGCACAGCAATAATCTATAGTAGCTAATGGAAAGTCAGTCTGAAGTGTTCATTCACTACAGACTGACCTTTTTTGTTTCATTTGCTTTTTTCACAATTTAATGAGAAAAGTCTAAGTTCTTCAGAGTCATTGGAAAATTGGATGACTCTTTCAAACTGTAAGCCTATTCTTTCGAGTAATTTAGCTGACGCATAATTTTCTTGGGTAGTAATAGCCACAATTCGATTAAATCCTAGTGTAACTAAACCATAGGCTAATACAGCAGACGCTGCTTCATAGGCGTATCCTTTTCCCCAATAATCAGGGAGAAACGCGAAACCAATATCTACATCTTCTAACGTTTCTCTTTTGACAAAACCGCATATCCCAATCGGGGTTTGATTTTCTTTTATTTCAACTACATATAAGCAGAATCCAAATTGCTCATACATACGTATTGCCCCATTTTCTATATAACTAGCTGCCTCCTCTACGGTCTTCACACCGCGGTCACCAATAAATTGTATCCACGAGGGATCATTCACTAGCTCAAGAATAAATAGCGCATCTTCCGTTGTTTGTAAGCGCAGGATAAGTCGTTCGGTCTCAAGAATTTTCATATAGAAAACCTCCTCTGATTATTTTTTTATCTTAAGATTGGAGGATTTTAGTCATTACTTTTATGATAACAAATCTAAAATGGCGTATACATAAAAAATGGTGCTCATTATTGGGCGCTATTTATCATATAGGTCATAGGTTAAATTGTTTTCAATATAAGCTTGCTCTTCAGCAGGAGTCAACAAACGAATAGCTTTCCCTGAATTTCCTGACTCGTCACCTCCTTGCATCTCCCAAATTGCGTTATGATCTTCTACAGCATGAGAAAAATCACCTTTTGACCATCTTTCCAATATTTCAATGTAAAGCTCTCTAAATTTATAATTGCTTTCTTTGGAAATTTCCAACAATCGGTCAACTTTAGCCTGTGTTATTTGCGTATGACCCCATTTTGTTTTAGCTTCAACCTTTTGGTGAGACATGCTATGGATAGCCTCGTTCATTTTGTGCTCTATTAAGTTGTCAGGATAAAGTAATTCTTCTTTTGTAACTCTTTTATCATCAAGCGTTACTCCAGCATTTTCAACAATTGCTTTTTCTTTTACTGGCGTAGGTTTCTCCATTGGTTCCGTGAATTTGAAGTAACCAAAAATCCCTCCAAAAATGACCAATACTGCAATAATGACAATAGCCGATTTGGTTTTTCTCTGCATCTTATTAAACCTCACTTATTATTATAATTGGTTTATTTTATGTAATTAGTTTAATAATAACAAAATATTGAAATAGCGTTCAATGGATACTATTTAACGTCCGCTATTCTATGTTGTCAAAATCGACCACGTCCATCATTTGTTTTGTCGTATTTTTCCGAAAAACTTGGAAAAACTCAAGGACTCCCTTACTAGAGAAATTTCTATATATTCAATTTTATGACTAAACATAACCTCAAAGTTGGCAGGTACTCTTGTTGTCTCTTGCATCAATCCACTTCTAAATTTATTAATTCTGAACATCTAATGGCTATATCTGCAAACAAAGCAACCCATGACTTTGCTTCCGCGGTTAACTATGTGTTAAAATCGTATACTTCTATTAATGTGACATATTCTTCTGCCACCAAATACGTGGAAAACGACCTCAACAATTGAATTATAGTGTTAATGGTTTTTACCAAGTGATATATTTTTTAGAATTGTCTTCACCTCCTGAAACTCGTTCAAATATGTTGTTCTGATTGCTTCATTTTAAAGCTGTAATTCAAATGTAAATTCTTTTAGTAAATCTTTGTTAAGCAACTAAAAAAACCTCCAATCTATAAGTGTTTATCACACTTATAAATCAGAGGTTGTAGCCATACAGTTGTTTCACCTAAATGTACAAAGTTCAAAATGTATAAAAAGGCTGTGTATAACTTAAAACAAATGCTTATTTTAAGTTATAGAATGATTTTAAACCAAGATATTCAGCAGTTGAACCAAGCTGATCTTCGATGCGAAGAAGTTGGTTGTATTTAGCTACGCGGTCTGTACGAGATGGAGCACCCGTTTTAATTTGACCTGCATTTGTTGCTACAGCGATATCAGCAATTGTTGCATCCTCTGATTCACCAGAGCGGTGGGAGATAACTGCTGTGTAGCCTGCACGTTTCGCCATTTCGATCGCTTCAAATGTTTCTGTTAATGTACCGATTTGGTTCACTTTGATAAGGATTGAATTTCCTACACCTTGCTCAATGCCTGCAGCTAATTTTTTTGTATTTGTAACAAATAGGTCATCCCCTACTAATTGAACACGACTACCAATACGTTCAGTTAATAGCTTGTGTCCAGCCCAGTCATTTTCATCTAAGCCGTCTTCAATTGAAATGATTGGGTATTTGTTTGTTAACTCTTCGTACCAATCAACCATCTCTTCTGAAGTTTTGACAACACCTTCACCATCTAAGTGATATTTACCATCTTCTTTATTGAAAAGCTCTGATGAAGCTACATCCATTGCAAGCTTCACTTCTTCACCTGGTTTGTAGCCTGCTTTTTCAATAGCTTCTAAAATAACTGTAATCGCTTCTTCATTAGAACCAAGGTTTGGTGCGAAACCACCTTCGTCACCTACTGCTGTGTTATAGCCTTTATCTTTAAGGACTGCCTTTAAGTTGTGGAAAATTTCAGCACCAATACGTAGTGCATGGCGGAAAGATTCTGCACCAACAGGCATAACCATGAATTCTTGAATATCAACATTGTTATCTGCGTGTGCTCCACCATTTAAAATGTTCATCATTGGTACTGGTAATTGTTTAGAATTAAATCCACCAAGATATTGATAAAGAGGTACATCTAAATAATCTGCCGCAGCATGGGCAACTGCCATGGATACACCTAGAATTGCATTAGCACCTAGCTTACCTTTATTTTCTGTGCCATCTAGCTCTATTAAAGCTTTGTCAATAACAACTTGGTCAAGAACTGAATAGTTACCTTCTAATTCTTGCGCAATAATTGTGTTAACATTTTCAACTGCTTTTAATACACCTTTGCCTAGGTAACGAGATTTGTCACCATCGCGTAATTCTACAGCTTCGTATTCACCTGTTGATGCACCTGATGGTACGATTGAGCGTCCGAAAGCGCCTGACTCTGTAAATACTTCAACCTCTACTGTTGGGTTCCCACGTGAATCTAAAACTTCGCGAGCATAAACTTGTGTAATAAATGGCATAATTAATTCTCCTCTTTTTCAATTAATGATTGACCTGTCATTTCAGTAGGTTGTGACACCTGTAATAATTCTAACATGGTTGGTGCCAAATCGGCTAAAATACCACCATTTCGTAAAACAACATTTGGTTTTGTCACAATCACTGGAACAGGATTTGTTGTATGAGCTGTCATAGGCTGCCCTGCTAGTGTTACCACTTCATCAGAGTTACCATGGTCAGCTGTAATAATAGCTGCTCCACCTTTTGCAAGGAGTGCATCTACTACTTTCCCTAAGCATTCATCTACTGCTTCAATGGCTTTAATTGTTGGTTCAAGCATTCCACTATGACCTACCATATCAGGGTTGGCAAAGTTAAGAATAATACCATCAAATTTTTCAGCCTCAATTTCTGCAAGTAAGGCTTCTGTCACCTCATAAGCAGACATTTCAGGTTTTAAATCGTATGTGGCAACCTTTGGAGATGCGATTAGAATACGTTCTTCACCTAAGAATTTTTCCTCACGTCCACCACTCATAAAGAAAGTGACATGTGGGTATTTTTCGGTTTCGGCAATGCGAAGTTGTGTTTTACCATTCATCGCTAACACTTCACCGATCGTATTTTTCAAGTTGTCATTTTCATAAGCAATCTGTGCATTGACTTCATCACTATAATGAGTAAAGGACACAAATTTTAAGTTTTTTGGATGCTTGGCAGATATGGCAAAACCATCAAAGTCTTCATTTGTGAATACTTTTGATAATTGGATAGCTCGGTCAGGACGGAAGTTAAAGAAAATGACCGCATCGTTATCACCAATCGTTGCCACCGGCTCTCCATGCTCTTGAATGCTGAATGGAATGACAAATTCATCTGTCACTTCACGCTCATAGGATGCTGCTACACCGCTTTTTGCACTTTCGGCTGTTTGACCTACGCCATCTACCAGTACATTATACGTAAGAGCGACACGATCCCATCGCTTATCACGGTCCATTGCATAGTAACGACCATGAATAGATGCGAATTGACCTATTCCAATTTCAGACATTTGTTTTTCTGTTTCTTCAATATAGTCTAAAGCTGTTGTAGGTCCAACATCTCGACCATCTAAGAAGCCATGAACGAAAACATCATTTAAATCTTGCTGCTTTGCAAGCTTTAATAGAGCAAACATGTGCTCATAATGACTATGAACACCACCATCTGATAACAGCCCCATAATATGCAGTTTAGAATTATGAGCTTTCACATGTGCCACCGCATCTAAAAATGCTTGATTTGTAAAGAAGTCACCTTCACGTATCGATTTATTTAAGCGTGTTAAGCTTTGATAAACAATACGACCAGCACCAATGTTTAAGTGACCCACCTCGGAATTACCCATTTGTCCTTCTGGTAGCCCAACGGCTTCTCCAGATGCTGTTAATGTAGCGTGTGGGAATTGGCTCCAATATCGATCAAAATTTGGCTTTTTAGCCTGTGCTACTGCATTTCCGAATGTTTCATCACGAAATGCAAAGCCATCTAAAATAATTAAAGCTACTGGCTTTTTAGGCATTTGCTGCCGCCTCCAATAATGTTAAATAAGATTCTGGTTGTAAGCTTGCTCCACCAACTAAGGCTCCATCTATATGCTCTTTTGATAAAAGCTCATGAACGTTGTCTGGTTTAACGCTGCCACCGTATTGGATGCGAACTGCATTGGCCGTTGCAGCATCAAATAATTCCTCAACGACCGAACGAATCGCTCCGCAAACTTGATTGGCATCATCTGCTGTAGCCGTTTTACCTGTACCGATTGCCCAAATTGGTTCATAGGCAATGACCATATGCTCTACTTGCTGCGCTTCAAATCCAGCAAGTGCGGCTTTTATTTGGCCCGCAACCTTTTGCTCTGTCGTTCCCGCTTCTCGTTCCTCTAGCGTTTCACCACAGCAAATAATCGGTACAATATTATGTGCAAGTGCTGCTGCTACTTTTTTATTAATAGCCTCATCAGTTTCATTGTAATATTCGCGACGTTCTGAGTGACCTAATATAACATAATCCACATCCACACTTGCTAGCTGTGCAGGACTAATTTCACCAGTAAAGGCACCTTCATTCTCATAGTGCATCGTTTGAGCACCAATAGCTAGCTCTGATTCACTAGCAACTTGCACCAGTGTAGGCAGGTAAAGTGCTGGTGCACAAATTACGGCGTCTACTTTCTCATTAGAAGGAAGTTTATCCTGTACGGCATCTACAAATTGTATAGCTTCTTCAAATGTTTTAAACATTTTCCAGTTACCTGCAATAATTGGTTTACGCATCGTCTTGCCTCCGATTTTTTATTTGGCTTATTTATCGTTTAGTGCAACAATCCCTGGAAGCTCTTTACCTTCCATTAGCTCTAGTGATGCACCGCCACCTGTAGAAATGTGATCCATTTTATCAGCTACTTTAAACTTTTCAACTGCCGCTGCAGAGTCACCGCCACCGATTACTGTATAACCGGATGTAGTTGCCATAGCATCAGCCACTGTTTTAGTCCCATTCGCAAATTTATCCATTTCAAAAACACCCATCGGTCCGTTCCAAATGATTAATTTAGAATTGTTAATGACCTCTGCATAGTGAGCAGCTGTTTTAGGCCCAATATCTAGCCCCATCCAATCAGCTGGTATAGCGTCTACATCCACAACTTTTGTTTCCGCATCTTGTGAAAATTCATTAGCCACTACCGCATCAATTGGCATATGTAATTGCACGCCTTTTGCTTTCGCCTTTTCAATAAATGATTTTGCTAGCTCGATTTTATCTTCTTCTAATAAAGATTTCCCAATATCGTAGCCTTGTGCCTTAATGAACGTGAATGATAATCCCCCACCAATAATTAAGTGGTCTACTTTTTCTAATAAACTTTCAATCACACCGATTTTATCTTTAACTTTGGCTCCACCGATAATTGCTGTAAACGGATGTTCAGGATTCGACAGCGCTTTACCTAGTACATCTAATTCCGTTTGCATGAGGAAACCTGATACCGCAGGAATATGCTTGGCGATTCCTTCTGTAGAAGCATGAGCACGGTGAGCTGCACCGAAAGCATCATTGACATAGATGTCAGCTAGCTGTGCAAACTGCTGCGCTAACGCTGGATCATTTTTTTCTTCACCCGCATGGAAACGAACGTTTTCAAGTAGTAAAATGTCTCCATCTTGCATGTTCGCAACAGCTTTTTCAACTGCTTGTCCAATGGATTCATCTAGCTTCGTCACCGGTTTGCTCATTAATTCCGCTAAGCGAATGCCAACTGCTGTTAGGCGCATGTCCTCTTTTACTTCACCTTTTGGACGGCCTAAATGAGAAGCTAAAATGACTTTTGCACCTTGCTCTACTAAATATTCAACTGTTGGAATAGCTGCTCGAATACGTGTTTCATCTGTAATAACACCATCCGCCATTGGAACATTAAAATCAACACGTACAAAAACGCGTTTACCCTTTACATCAATATCTTTCATTGTCTTCTTATTTAACATGAAGAAACCCCCTTCAAAGTTGTTTTAGTCTTACACCCTTGTGTTTTACCCATCTTGGCTCCACACCATGCTTCCTAAATTGAAAAGTCATTTTGGTACTTTTTCGGGGTCACTATCTAGTGTGATTATAATTCTCCAACTTTGGATAATGAACCCTAATACTTGTTTTTATAGTAGCAAAAGTTACCTTCTATGTCTTGCAATCACCATGTATCAATTACGCCTCAGTGTCATAGCGTCTAGATTTATTCGAGCTTACTGTTAAGCTCCTTTTCAAAATCTGTATATCCGCTGGGGTTTTCATCTTGATTCGGTCAGTGGTTGGATACGCACTGAATGAAAGAGAGCCATTTGTGTATTCAGCTCATCACCCTCACCTATTGAGGTGGGCGTTTCCTGCTGAATTTAGCAAAAAAGGAGTAAGGGTTATCCCTTACTCCCAATACCCTTGTATATTATATCTATTCGATATTATAAAGGCTATACTTTTTGTACATAAAAAGCAGTATTATGTCACACTTTTTACTCAAAATGTCGAAATATGATACTTATTTATTGTTTAACCCTTGTTCAGCAATGTATAAAGCTAAGTCCATTAAGCGAGTAGAGTAACCAATTTCGTTATCGTACCAAGCTAGAACCTTCACCATTTTGTTTTCTAATACCATTGTTGAAAGACCATCAACAGTAGAGGAATGGTGGTTACCGTTATAATCAATAGAGACTAATGGTAGTTCATTGTAGTCTAAAATGCCTTTTAATTCATTTTCAGAAGCTTCTTTTAATACCGCATTAATGGCTTCTTTCGTTACATCTGCTTTTAATTCTACAACTAAGTCAACACATGATACGTTAGGTGTTGGTACTCGCATAGAGAAGCCATCTAATTTACCTTTTAATTGTGGTAATACTTTAGAAACGGCTACCGCTGCTCCAGTTGTTGTTGGAATCATAGATACTGCTCCTGCACGTGCACGACGTGGGTCAGAGTGTGGGAAGTCTAAGATTCGTTGATCGTTTGTATAAGAGTGAATGGTTGTCATCATCCCGCGTTCAATACCAAATTTCTCATCCAGTACTTTCGCAACAGGCGCAAGACAGTTTGTTGTACATGAAGCATTTGAAATAACATCATCAGTTGCTGGGTTATAGTCTGTATGGTTGACACCCATAACAAATGTAGGCATTGCTCCTTTTGCTGGTGCAGAAAGAATTGCTTTTTTAGCTCCTGCTTCAATATGCTTACCCACTTCCTCCAATGAACGGAAATGACCAGTACATTCAAGAACTACGTCTACTCCTAATTCACCCCATGGTAATTGTGAAGGATCTTTTTCAGCATATACTTTTATACGTTGTCCATTCACAACGAAAGAATCTTCATCTGCATTGACTTCAGCATCATAGATACCGTGGACTGAATCATATTTCAATAAGTGTGCAAGCTGACCTGCGTCTGTTAAGTCGTTTACAGCCACTACTTCAAATTCACTTTGCTTCATTGCCTCACGAAATACTAAACGTCCAATACGTCCAAATCCATTAATCGCTAATTTTAATGCCATTGTTAATTCCTCCAATAATTTGTAATGTTTGTCTCTTTTTGAAATAGAGACATTGAATTGCTTTTATGCTCATTCAAAAAGTGCTTCAACACTTTTTGAGATAGAGTGACATAGTAATGCTCACACCCATCATTCAAAATGGCTGTTGTCAGAAGGTAAAGTAGCAGCAATTGCTTTTGCAGCTGCTTCATCTGTAATAAAAATAGTTTGCTTTGGCGCTACTTTAAAATAAGAAAGCATCGCATTGACCTTTTGTTTTCCAGCTGCCACGGCAATAACTTGCTGGCTATTTTTAACCTGTTCAAGCTGAATGCCAATCGTGCGGATACGATGTACGATTTCACCTTCGGCATTAAAGTAATAGCCAAATGCCTCACTTACCGCACCCTTCTCCTCAAGAATTCGCAAATCCTCGGAGGATGAATTACGTCGAATCGCCATTTCCTCTGCCGATCCAATGCCATGGATTACACAATCTGCTCGATCATAAAACGCCATCATCTCAGTTACCATAGGTTCAGTTAACATAGCTTTGTATGCTTGCTCACTTAAATGCTCAGGCAAAAATAATGTACGATATTGTTCCTCCATCTGCATGGCAAATGTTGCAACAAGCGTATTGGCTTGCATTTGCATTTCATGACCAATTCCTCCACGTGCAGCAACAAAGGTAATATCTTTTTGTCCATCTAACGGATGTAAAAATTGAGCTAGGGAGGCAACTGATTTTCCACCAGTAACCGCTACAACTTGTTCATCAAAAGCAGTAGACATAAATTGCAATGCAGCTTCCTTGCCAAGCAAGGTTAGGACTGTATTGTCTTCACTATAATCACCTGGGACAACAACAACATGTTGTATGCCAAAATGTTTTTCAAGTAATTTCGCAAGCTGGGTTAGACCAGACCATTCATAAACGATGGCTCTTAGTTTTTCAATGACTTCTTCGCCATCATCTGTACATACCATACCCGACTTTTGCGAATCTAATAACCCTTGTTCACGTAAAATGTCAGTTTCTTTGCGTATTTCTCTTTCTGTCATTTTCAATGAATCTGCGAGTGTTCGACGCCCGATAGGTTGCATGAGTTGAACGGCTTGCAAAATACGATATCTAGATTGCAGAAGCGGATACATTTCAGGAAGTAGCCTTTGTTGCGCCTCTGGAATAGTGAACATATTTATCTACTCCCTTGTTAATAGATGTGGGATATTTTCAGTCCCACTATATTATTTTGTGTCCCACTTATGATTTTATTATAATACGCATAGTTGGAAAGTGCAAGTAATTGTATAGTTTTGGATTTAAAAAAGCCCCGCAGCTTTGTAAAAAGCTACGAGACTTTGGTTTGCTTATTTTGTGAAAGATAAAATTGCGTTTTTCTTGAATCCTTCTAAAGCTTTTGTTGCCTCATTTTTATTGGTAAATTCAAAAATACGAACGTCCTTTTTTTCAAATACTGTAATAACCCACATTGTAAAATCTCCCTTCACATCGCTTTTGTAATATAACAACCACTAAAAATTGTGATACTTTTCATTATCTGTTTTATAACAATGTCTTACTTGATACCTATTCTACTCCGATTTTTATAAAAGAAAAGACTAATGTGAAGGTCTTCACAAACTGTTCAAATTCAAACCGCTTTCATTGAACAATTTGTGAATTGTATGAATGACAACTAATAATAAAGCAATTTTCGCCGTTACTATCTTTTTAAAGGCATGCAATTTAACTACCCAGATGCTCCATTAATGTGGCATAGTCCAGATTACCATATTGAATGACGGTCCCATCTTTTTCTACTACAGGTATCATGAACATATATTTTTCGTGTATGTGATCATCCTCTTCAATATTTACTATTTCAATATCGAACGCTACATCTTCTTGTACAAGCTTTAAAGTATGTAGGCCCTCTACACATAATGGACAATTAGCTCGACTAAAAAATTGAACAATCATGGATGTCACCTCCTGTCTCTATTATAAACGAAGATTTTTGCTTTCGTTTTCTTCATGGTTGAGCTTTAACGCTGAAACTGGCAACGGCATTGATAGCCACAACGATTGTAAATCATATCATGGATTCATTCAAAACTTTATTATAAAAATTAAAGGCATTGAGTGCGAATAACAATCACATCAATGCCTTTTTGCTATTATGTTATTTTAAATGATGATCAAGGAACTTCACCATGGCATTATAAAATTCGATTCTATTTTCTTCGTTCGCGAAGCCATGGCCCTCATTATCCTTAAGCATATACTCTACATCTACACCTCTAGCACGTAAAGCTTCTACGATTTGGTCGGATTCTGCTTTGTTGACACGTGGATCATTTGCACCTTGTGCAACAAATAAAGGTGTTTTAATTTTATCAACATGGAATACCGGAGAAACTGCTGTTAGTAATTCTTTATCTTTCTCTGGATGACCTACTCGCTCATAAAACAAGTCCCGCATCGTTTCCCAGTACGGTGGAATTGTGTCTAAGAGTGTGAAAATGTTAGATACACCTACATAATCAACTGCTGCTGCATATAAATCTGGTGTAAACGTAATACCAGCTAACGTAGCATAACCACCAAAGGAAGCACCGTAAATACCAATACGTTTAGAATCAGCGATACCTTGATCAATTGCCCATTGAACGCCATCCGTTATATCATCTTGAATTTTCAAGCCCCATTGCTTATTACCGGCTTGAAGGAATTCCTTCCCATAGCCAGTGGAGGAACGGAAGTTTACTTGTAGCACTGCATAGCCACGATTTGCTAATAGCTGTACTTCTGGATTGAAGCCCCACATATCACGCGCCCATGGTCCACCATGCGGGTTTACGATTAGAGGAAGATTTTCGGCCTTTTTATTTTTCGGCAAAGTTAAATAGCCGTTTATCGTTAATCCATCACGGCTCTTATAAGAAATAGGGTGCATTTCTGCAAGATCTGCAGATTTTAACCAAGGGCTCAATGTCGCTAATTCCGTTAATTCATCTGTTGTCGAATCGTAATAATAATATTTCCCATAGATTGTGTCACTCGAAACACTCACAATAAATTTTGTCATCTCTTTATTGTAATCATTTATACCCAATTCGCTTTCATGAACACCAAGCTTGTTTTGAATTTTACGGAATAACTTTTCAAAGTCCTTATCAAAGAATTGATAATGGATTTTATCCGTAGCATACGCTCCAAACAATAATTTATCTTTTTCAGCATTATATAATACACCTGAAACATCAACTTCATCATTAGACATTATTACTTCTTCTTTACCTTGTAGGTCATACTTCACTACTTCTACTTTATCTCGACCTTTATTGGATGTTGCATAAATAAACTTATTGTCCTTCGAGAAGGCTAGTGGCATTACTTCATCCCCAGCCCCCATTTTAATAAATGGTCTGAATTCATCCTTTTCTGAATCTCTATATAGGATAGCACCTTTCACTCCATCAGTAGCTACAGCTACACGTACATTGCCGTTACGATCTGCTAACCAGTTCGTAATATTGCCAGGATTTTTGGCAACGTGAGTTGTTTTACCCGTCTTTACATTTAGCTTGTACACATCAAAAACGGTTGCATCCTCTTTGTTCATCATGATTAGAATTTCGTCTTTTACACCCTGTAGGCTATCCAATATCCCTACTGTCACATTAGGGTATGGCGTTAAATCTTCTTCCACAGAACCGTTAAATGTTGTAGAGTAAATATGGAAGTTCTCATCTCCACCTTTATCTTTCAAATAAAGTAAAGAATCGTCCTTCCAAAAAAACCCTGCAATATTCCGATCTTTTGAGCTTGATACACGAACTGGCTCACTATTATCATTCATTTTTTTCACAAATACATTCGAGCGATTCTCCCATGCAGAGGCAAATGTAATGTAGTTCCCATCAGGAGAAAGTTCGTAGCCAAAGTTCCCTGGGTTTTTCACAAAATCCTCCACGGAAATTTCTTTTACTCCTTTATTACTGGAACCATTTTTTATCTTTTTAACATTGTTAAGAAGTTTACTAGCCTCTTGTTTCGAAATAAAATCTGTGCTTGATGATATTCCCTTAAAGAAACCAAGCTTATTCGCTTTCTTTAAATACTCCGCTAGTGTCTTTTCTTTTCCTTCTTTATTGGCAGCTCTAACTAAAATCCGAGCTGCTTGATCACGTTTAATAGTGGCGCTTAAGTCTGTAATCTCTCCAGCCTTTACCCATTGATCCTTGATTTGTTGTCGCATTGAATCGGAGCCATGCTGGAATGTTAAAGCTGTTACTGCTAAATCTAGAAATTCCTGCGCTGAAAGTTGTTGCTCTTGTGCTAATACGATATTTGTTTCATTGGCAGCACGTACTTCTTGCAATGTTGCAGGAATAACCGTAGCAGTTGTTAAAATAATTGCTAATGATGCAGTTAAAAATCTTTTTTTCAAAATGATTCCTCCCTATATCAGTTTACGTTATATCGATAGTCGATATATTATAAATTATACCATTTTATGTATTTTTGTCAATATTTTCATATTTAAAGCGAACTAAACCATTAGCCCGCTGTTGTGACGTATATTAAAATTTTCGGCTTGCCCCGCCTCCTGCTGAAGAACCGCCACCAAACCCTCCAAAACTGCCACCACCTGAGCGTCTCCCACCAAAGCTGCCAGGGTAACCACCATAGCCTCTCCCACGTGGTCCACCTCCACCTTTCGAAAAGAATGAGGAAAAAATGATGACCGCTATAATGATGACAATCATGAGCCAAATGGGTATTTCTTCATCTGCATTTGCGCCAGCTGGTAATTCACCATTCCAGTTATACTCTTCTGCTACAGCACGAAATACCTCAGCATATGTAGCTAGAAAGGCTTGATCATTATCACCTTCACTTGCGAGAGGGTAAAAAGCATTATCTAAAATACGCCCTAATTTACCATCTGGTAATGCTCCCTCCAAGCCTTGACCAACAGCTATTACCACATCATTTTGTCCTTTACCCTGTCCAAATGTAGCGAGAATCAGGGCACCATTATTTTTCTCTTTGTCCCCAATGCCCCAAGAGCGTATCAGCTTTGTCGCATACATCTTCGCCTCCTGCCCATGAAGGCTATCAACGGTTACAACCATAATTTCAGCACCCGTTCCTTTATCCAACTGCTCTGAACAATGGTTTAATTTCTGTTTTACATCTAAAGATAAGACATTAGCAAAATCATGAATATACGTATTTTTCATTGGCGACGGCATTGCCGCTTCCGTTATATCCCTGCAAAAAAGAAGCACAGAACAAATGATAATCAGCTGCAGTATACAACGTTTCATCACTGTGTACCCGATTGACTAAAATCAATAGCTGGCGCTTGTTCGGCACCCGCAGTAGCTTTAAAGTATTCTTTTTGTTCAAAACCAAACATCCCTGCCATTAAATTTCCAGGAAATCGTTTAACATGTTTATTAAATTGTTGTACTTCATTATTGTAATCCTCACGTGCTACTGCCAAGCGATTCTCTGTGCCTGCAAGCTCATCCATTAACTGCCGAAAATTTGCATCTGCTTTTAAGTTAGGATAGTTCTCCACAACTACCAGTAAACGACTTAGTGCACCAGTTAAGGTATCATTCGCAACAGCTTGCTGCGCAGGAGAATTAGCATTGCCCATTTGAGCTCGTGCGTTGGTAATATCGGCAATGACCTGCTGCTCGTGATTCGTATACCCTTTCACAGATTCAACCAAATTGGGAATTAAATCATAGCGGCGTTGGAGTTGGTTTTCAACCTGTGCCCATTTGGAGTCTACATTTTCCTCAGCTGCGACTAAACTGTTATATTTTGGAATCAGTACTAAGGCAAACACAATAAGCATGAGGACAATAATCCCAATTGGTCCAAACCATTTCTTCATGTTCAAAAACCTCCTTGACTTGCATTTCCTTTTGTTAGTGTTAGTCTACATTTTTGTCTTTGCATTTATACCGTATGAAATTCATTTGGCTTGACATACTAAATACTGCAACAAAAATTAATTGAGGAGGCGTTTATTTTGTCACAATCGTTTTACAATGAATCATCCAATCAAACAAATTTAAATCAACAACATAGCCTAAATCATGGTGGCCACGAAATGATGGACATGCATGAAGCAATTGGTGAAATTATAGCAGGTATGAACCAAGCTATCATTTTACGTCCACAAGTAAAGGATCAAGAACTACTCAGCATTTTGGATCGTCAATATAATTTTTCATTGGGCATGTATAATACAATTGTTGAGTCCTTTAAAACAGGTCATGATCCATCTGTTCCTACGGGGCGTTACCAAATGGAAACAGGAAATGATTTTAAATACGGTTTAACTCCAGGGCAACCAAAAAAACCGATGCAAAATGCTAATGAAATTAATGATGAAGCCATTTCAGGTTTCTTACTAGGCGCTCAGAAGGGTGTAGCAAAGTGTATGACGGCTGCCGCAACAGAAACGACAAACCCTGTAGTTCGCCGTGTTGTTGCTGATAGTATTCCCAACTGCATTGAAATGGCCTACGAATTATCTATTTACCAAAATAAACATGGCTACTATCAAGTGCCTCAATACTCACAACAGGATATGCAAACGATGCTTAATGCATTCGATACAACCTCTAATCCCCTTCATTAAAAATCAAAAGGCAGTCTATAGTGAGAAATTCTCACCACGGACTGCCTTTACTAATTATAGTACTTTTCCTAAAAATGCTTTAGTACGCTCACTTTGTGGATTTCCGAATAGTTCCTCTGGCAACCCCTCTTCTACTATATAGCCACCATCCATAAAGACTACACGATCACCCACTTCACGAGCAAAACCCATTTCATGTGTGACTACAACCATCGTCATTCCTTCAGCAGCTAGATTTTTCATAACATCTAATACCTCTTTTACCATTTCAGGATCAAGTGCTGAAGTAGGCTCATCAAATAAAATGGCCTTTGGTTTCATCGCTAACGCACGTGCAATGGCTACACGTTGTTGTTGTCCACCTGATAGCTGTTCAGGATAATTATAGGCTTTACTGTCGAGACCTACCTTATTTAACAGCTCATGGCCAAGCGCTTCAGCTTCAGAACGACTCATTTTACGAATTTGCATTGGCGCCATCGTGACATTATCGATAACATTCATATGAGGGAATAGGTTAAATTGTTGAAATACCATTCCAACCTCAGCTCGAATCGCATTAATGTTCGTTTTAGGATCATTGATCTTCACATCTTCAATATAAATGGCACCATCTGTTACTTCTTCTAGCATATTAATGCAACGTAAAAAAGTACTTTTTCCTGAACCAGAAGGTCCAATGACACAAACAACCTGTTTTTCTTGGATTTCATAATCGATCCCTTTTAATACCTCTAGCTTACCAAAATACTTGTGTAGGTTTTCAATTTTTATCATCTTGCTTCCCGCCCTTCTGCCTTACGAGGGACATAACTATTGCTAAATCGTTTCTCAATAAATGCAACAATCTTCGTTACACCATAAGTTAATATTAAATATAGTAATGCAGCAACCATGTACGGTTCCCAGAAACGGAAGCTTGCACCTGCTACAACTTTACTAGCATATAGAATATCAGGTGCAGCAATGACTGTTACTAGAGAGGAATCCTTTAATAGTGCTATGAATTCATTCCCTAATGGCGGGATCATTCGTCTAAATGCCTGCGGTAAAATAACCTTACGCATCGCCTGGTTATGTGTAAGACCTAGAGAACGAGCGGCCTCCATTTGCCCCTTTGCAATACTTTGAATACCTGCACGAAAAATTTCAGCATTGTAAGCAGCACAGTTTAAAATAAGCGCGGTAATCCCTGAGACCATATATCCTAAAGAATGACCAAAAATGGTTGGAATAACAGCTAAGTGTATTAATAAAATTTGAACAAGCATTGGTGTTCCACGGAATAAATCAATATATAATTTTGATGGCCAGTATATCCATTTTTTACTTGATAATTTCCCTAGTCCTAAAAATAGGCCTAAAAGAATACCGCCAAAATAACCGCTAAGTGTCAAAATAAGTGTTACGCCAATACCTCGTATAAACATATCTCGGTAGTTCCAGACAATGTCCCAGCGTAGGTCAAAGATGTCCATCCGAAAACCCCATTTCCCCTTTAAAGTTACATCCATTAAATGAGTCGCTAGCATACTGCTTTGCGAGTGGCATTACCAGTTTGTTATTCGAAATCAGTACCTGTAATTTCTTTTAATTTGCCGTTTTCTTTAATCTTTTTCAAACCTTCATTTAATTTATCTAATAGCTCTTTATTCCCCTTTTGAACCATAAAGCCATAGTATTCTTTTTCAAATGCATCATCTTGAATAACTTTAATTTTTTGATCTGGATGCGCTTTAATATATTCGTATACTACTGCATTGTCTCCAATAGCTGCGTCAACATTACCATTTAACATCTCTTGAATTGCGATTGGCTGACTTTCAAAAGCCATGATATTTGTACTTGCTTCACCCTGTAGCTTTTTAGCTGCCATATGACCAGTAGCATTAATTTGTACGGACACCTTTTTATCTTTTAATTCATCTAATGATTTAATCTTTGAATCTTCTTTCACAACAATTAATAATTGAGACTCATAGTATGGCTCAGTAAAATCAAATGATTCTTTGCGCTCATCTGTAATGGTAATCCCTGAAGCACCAATATGTGTTTCACCGTTTTTAATTGTTTGGAAAACGGGTTCCCAACCAATATTATTCCACTCTACTTCGAAATCCATTTCATCAGCAATTGCTTTTAAAATATCGACATCAATCCCCACAATTTTCCCTTTATCGTCAACAGATTCAAACGGTGCAAAAGTTGCTTCTGTACCTACTTTATAAACTTTCTTGCCATCTCCACCTTCTGAAGGTGTACTACCCGAAGAGGCAGTATCCTTTGTCCCACATCCTGCAAGTGCTAAAGTTAGCGCTGCTAGTATCATAAGTAACATCCAAGCTGTTTTTTTCATTGCATTTCCCCCTATTTCGATAATTTTCCATTCTGCGTATTATTTTTCGCAATTCGGAAATATTAGACTATTAGGTCAATTATATTAATATTATAGTATTTGTACAACAACTTTTCGCATAAAACTAAATATTTTTTCATATTCATTAATAAAGAAATCATTTAAATAGAAAAAAAATGCATTAATAACAAGAATATGAACCTAAAATTAATATATATACAATTGAAAAAATGCTAAATTTCGATAAATTTAAACAAAAAAAAAGAATCCCCTCAGAAAGGATTCTTTTTTTCGGCTATTACTAGCCTTCACGGTCAGTATGTTCACTAAAAAATAATTTGGAGTTGTTGCTTTTTTGAAGGTTTGAAAGGCATAAATAGGGGAATAATGCCAACTAGGACAGTATTCCCATTACTTTTCCTCTCTATCTCCACTAAGCAGGCTGCTAAACTACTTATTAGGAGATTGAGCTATTACAGTATATCTATATTCAGTAAAATGGCGCCCTCGGAGGGAATCGAACCCCCAGTGCAAGAACCGGAATCTTACGTGTTATCCATTACACCACGAGGGCAAAAAAAACAAAAAAAAAGTACTCACCCTAGGCTTACGAAAAGCATGATGTAGATAATCCTCATTTTGGAGCATACCTGCAAAATAGTGTTCTGTACTTTCAATCTTATAACCTTACCTATTATACAAACGTATCACATATATTTCAACCATATAATACAAAAAGAATTTATTTTTTTTTATTTAATTAATTTCACTTTAGCAGGGTTAATATTTGACCTTCCCTGACTATAATGTGTATGATAAGGTTACAGCTGAAATAACAATGAGATTTCAGCAAAGGTAATCGAATTTAGTTTTTTGAAGGAGGATTTAACATGAATTTAATTCCTACAGTTATTGAACAAACAAGCCGTGGTGAACGTGCATATGACATTTACTCACGTCTACTTAAAGACCGCATTATCCTTTTAGGAAGTGCTATTGACGACAATGTGGCTAATTCAATTGTCGCACAATTACTTTTCCTACAAGCAGAAGATCCAGACAAAGACATTTCTCTTTACATTAATTCACCAGGTGGATCAATTACGGCTGGTATGGCCATTTATGACACAATGCAAATTATTAAGCCAAAAGTTCAAACGATTTGTATCGGTATGGCTGCATCAATGGGTGCATTCCTACTTGCTGCGGGTGAACCTGGTAAACGCTTTGCATTACCAAATGCCGAAGTAATGATTCACCAACCACTAGGTGGGGCACAAGGCCAGGCGACAGAAATTGAAATTGCTGCTAAACGTATTTTATTCTTACGTGAAAAATTAAACGGCATTTTATCTGAACGTACTGGTCAACCACTTGAAGTTATTGCAAGAGACACAGATCGTGATAACTTCATGACAGCTGAACGTGCAAAAGAGTATGGTTTAATTGATCACATTATGCACCGTAGTACTGATAATAAATAGTAATAAAAAACCTCACAGAATTTCCTCTGTGAGGCTTTTTTACTTGTTAGTTAATCTTCATTTTCAATAATTGTTGCTAATGCTGTAACCGCTTGCTCAGCATCATTGCCTTCACTACTTAAAGTTACCTCCGTACCTTTAGCAACTGCTAAGCTCATGACACCCATTATCGACTTGGCATTAACTTTTTTTTCATCTTTTTCTAGAAAGATATCCGCACTGAAACGATTTGCTTCCTGCACAAATAGTGCCGCTTGTCTTGCTTGTAGTCCTAATTTTAATTTAACCTGGACTCTTCTCTCGATCATTCTCAAAACTCCCCTTCACTACCGTTCATCTATTAGTTTTATCTTACCTTACTTACTAGCAAAAGAACAATAAGCGATTACGCATGACATTCATACCTGAAAAGTATGAAAACTTAACCACCTATTTTTTCACCGCGTCTTAATGCATCTGCTATTTCATCGATTTTTCTTAAACGATGGTTGACACCTGATTTGCTGACAGTACCACTGGATACCATTTCGCCAAGCTCTTTTAACGTAACATCTTGATACTCTACTCGTAATCGTGCAATTTCACGAAGCTTTTCGGGTAGTTGATCTAGACCAATTGAATTTTCAATAAATCGAATATTCTCTACCTGTCGTAATGCTGCTCCAATTGTTTTATTTAGATTGGCCGTTTCACAGTTCACAATACGATTGACACTATTGCGCATGTCTCGTAATATCCGAACATCCTCAAATTTCATCATTGCCTGATGGGCACCCACAATATTGAGAAAATCAGAAATTTTTTCTGCTTCCTTTAAATAAGTAACAAAGCCTTTTTTGCGTTCGATTGTTTTGGCATTGAGTTCAAATTCATTCATTAAATCCATCAATGCCTCGCCATGTTCTTTATATAAAGAATAAATTTCTAAATGGTAGGCGGATGTTTCTGGGTTATTGACAGAGCCTCCTGCTAAAAATGCGCCTCTTAAATAGGCTCTTTTTTGGCCATTTTTTTTAATGAGCTTTCTTGAGATCGTATGATTAAATTGAAAGTCGTCTGAGATGATTTCTAAATCAATTAACAGCTCGCGTGCTCCTTCTCTTACACGGCAAATATATACGTTATTTTTTTTCAATCGCATTTTCTTACGAACTAGCAATTCTACATTGTATGGATACAACTTTTTCATAATCGTATATAGTCTTCTGGCAATTGCAGCGTTTTCAGTTTGCACGTCCAAGCTTAGTTGTTTATTCGCAAAGGATAATGAACCATTCATACGAATTAGGGCAGAAACTTCTGCTTTCATACAATGATTGTCCGCTTCTATTTGGGTTAATTCCTTTTTCGTTTCTGAAGCAAAAGACATATCACGCCCCCCTTTCAATCATAATTTCTATGTATATGTTCATCTTACCATATACAACAAACACTTTATGTTTCTATTATCCGGTTGGTTCTCTTAGCGGTCATAAATACCGGCATAATCCACCAACCACTCTGCAACATTCGTAGCATTATGTCGAACCGTTCCATCTGGACGAATTGTAGCAATATCGCGCCTTATAACCTCTAATCCCATACTTTCAAGCTTTGCCACATCAAATGTCACTGGCTCTGCTCTTTCCTCTTTATATAATTCTTTTACAGGATTTGGTAGTTCTTCGTCATTCACTAAAATCGAATCAATAAAGGAAGCGCCAACATGCTTATGTATGGCAGATACATGGTCACCTGCTGTATAAGAAATGGTTTCACCTTTTTGTGTCATTAAATTACATACATACATTTTCCTTCCTTTTGCTTTTACAACAGATTCCCCAATCTCTTTGACAAGTAGATTTGGAATGATACTTGTGTATAAGCTTCCAGGACCAATTAATATATAGTCTGCACGCTGAATTGCTCGAATAGCTTCTGGTAACGGTTGCACGTTTTCGGGTACTAAAAAAACGCGATCAATGCGTTTTGTCGCTGTTGGGATTTTGGATTCACCTTCAATGATTGAACCATCCTCTAAGACAGCATGTAAGTTGATTTTTTTATTGGCTGCTGGTATTACACGGCCATGTACTTTTAAAACCTTTCCCATCTCACTTATAGCATGGTTAAAATCACCTGTAATATCAGTAAGTGCTGTTAACATTAAGTTCCCTAAGGAATGGCCACGTAAATCCTCTGATGCAGAAAAACGGTATTGAAACATTTGCTCCACTAGCGGTTCAATATCTGATAATGCCGCAATGACATTACGAACATCACCTGGTGGTGGGATATCATAATCATCTCGTAAACGTCCTGAAGAGCCGCCATCATCCGCTACCGTCACAATAGCAGTAATATCAAATGGATGGTGCTTGAGCCCACGAAGTAATGTAGATAGTCCTGTTCCACCACCAATTACCACAAGCTTTGTTTGCTTTTTCCCCATTCACTCATTCCTTTCTACGATTAATATCACGATGCGTAATAACCGTATTCTCTTTGCTGGCTAAATAAGCCCCAAAAAACTCCGCTAAAGTTACTGAACGATGCTGACCACCTGTACAGCCAAAAGCGATGACAAGTTGTGATTTACCTTCTTGGCGATAAAGAGGAATCATAAAGTCGAACAAATCTGTTAGTTTTTGTATAAGTATTTGCGTATCTTCCAAGGCTAAAACATAGGAGGAAACTTCTGTTTGAAGACCCGTCTTCGGACGTAGTTCTTCCACATAATAAGGATTTTTAAGGAAGCGAACATCAAACACTAGGTCTGCATCTATTGGCATACCATGCTTGAAGCCAAAAGACATGATGTTGACGGTAAAAATAGTATCTGCCTCACTGGCAAATTCTTTGACTATCTTTTCTCGCAATTGCTTAGGCTTCATGTTGGATGTATTATAAACAAAATTAGCACGACCCTTTACTTCCGATAAAAGCGCTCGCTCTTGCTTAATACCATCTAAAGGTAAGCCGCTTACTGCCAATGGATGGGCCCTCCTTGTTTCTTTATAGCGTCTTACTAATGTGGCATCATCCGCATCTAAAAATAAAATACGTGCTACAATGTCGCCTTCTTTTAGTATATGGTCTAACGCCCCAATAAGCGCATCAAAAAAGTTGCCTCCCCGCATATCCATCACTGCCGCAATACGTGTACTATTTTTTCCAGAATCTCTTAACAGAGTTAAAAAAGTTGTAAGTAACGCAGGTGGTAAATTATCAATACAGTAATACCCTAAATCTTCAAAGCTTTGAATAGCTACGGTCTTCCCAGCTCCAGACATTCCTGTAATAATAACCAATTCATGTGTTCTTTGTTGGCCTTCAACCACCACTGTCATGCAACTCCTTTATTGTTCTTTTGATATTTGTATTTTCTGATGAAGTAATTCAAAATTCGTTGTATAGTCAAACGTGCCATACTGAATACCAGATTGCGAAACAGCAAATTGTAAATTAGTGCGATCTCCTTCAGCCATTGGCAAATGTACTAAATCCTCTACTGGGTGCCATGCAAGTTTACCTTCTCTAGTTTCTACAAACGGTACACCTTCTACATCCCTAGCAACGAATGTATAAAGCATCCATTCATCTACGACTTCATTATTTTCTTTAATGACCATCGTATAAACACCCTTTAGGTGTACATGTAAAGGTATAACATTTGTCTCTTCTTGAAATTCACGAATAGCAGCCTCAAAGATGGACTCACCGCTTTCCATTTTTCCACCTGGAGCAACGTACCAACCTCGTCTTGGTTTCTGAAGTAATAATACTTTACCGTCTTTTACGGCAATTAAATTTGCAATTCTTTGCATCGGCACACCTCTAATCACTTTTGCATTCTACTCTCCATTATAGCAAGACACTGCAGGATTTGTCCTCATTTACAACTCTCATACCTAGACATTTAACAATTTAGTTTTAACTAAGAAATTAATGAAAAAAAGCGCATGCTCTTTTCATACTCTATACAAATAAAAAAGTAGGTTGTTCCCACCTAATTGAGGCGGAAACAACCTACTAAACAAAATAAAAGGGGGATTGCTAATTACACTTTAAATCATACACCTTTTATATGTCATTCAAGTTACAACAATATTAAAACCACATTAAAATTGTATTTTTTTCCTTAAAATAGCCATGTTATGCATTAATTTTCTCTAATAGTTCTTCTACATAATGCTGTACAGCTTGTGCAGCAATACTGCCATCACCAGTCGCAGTAACAATTTGACGAAGTGATTTTTCACGTACATCTCCCGCTGCAAAGATACCTGGAATTGTCGTTTCCATATTATCATTTGTCAGGATATAACCAGCATCATTTAAAATACCTAAAGATTCGAATGGCTTTGTTAAAGGTAGCATACCGATATACACAAACACACCATCTGTTGTAAACTCTGACTCAGTTCCATCCACAGTTGATTGCAATGTAACACTGCCCACTTTACCATTTGCTTCATTAATTTCTTTTACTGTAGCATTCCAAATGAAATCAATTTTGTCATTGGCAAAGGCACGATCTTGGAGGATTTTTTGTGCACGTAATTTATCACGACGGTGGACAATTGTTACTTTATCAGCAAAGCGTGTTAAATATACGCCCTCTTCTACAGCTGAATCTCCGCCGCCAACAACTACCAGATTTTTTTGTTTAAAGAACGCACCATCACAAACTGCACAGTAGCTGACACCACGGCCGCCAAGTTCTTTTTCACCAGGCACACCCATTTTTTTATACTCTGCACCAGTTGTAATAATAATGGCACGTGTTTTATATTCTTTTGTACCTGATTTAATTGTTTTAAATTCTTCCCCATCGATGATTTCTGTGACATCACCATAGGCATATTCTGCACCAAATTTTTTAGCATGGTCAAACATTTTGGTAGACAGCTCAGGCCCTAAAATAGTATCGAAACCAGGATAGTTTTCTACTTCTTCAGTGTTGGCCATTTGTCCACCTGGGATTCCTCGTTCAATCATAAGCGTTGACAAATTAGCACGTGATGTATAAACAGCAGCAGTCATCCCAGCAGGGCCTGCACCAATAATGACTACATCATAAATTTTTTCTTCCGACATAAATACTTCCCCCTAAACAGAATACTTTTTATCTTCATTCAACAAATAGTAGTGAAAGTGTAACGTCACCTACATATGATCCCAACTTACAATAGAGGGGATGAAGATAAACCATTGGCAACTAGCAAGGAATAACAATCGAACGCAATGTTGCCAGGGCAAATTAATGATAACGTTAGTATGTTCATCGTATGTGAAAGTATAAAGTTATTCAACTATGTTGCTCACACACTAATTATGACTGCTTGGTAAAAAAGCTAAAATTTCATCAATATACTTCGATAAAGTGGCAACAGATACTCCATATTGTTGAGCTATTTCTTTTTTTGTTACTTTGAGCATTTGAGAGGATCTAAATAGATAATCATTTGCTCCTGCAATTGCAACAGGATTTGTAAAACGGTAATTTTGAATTAAAGCTTGTTCACACAGGACAAACCACATTTGAAACATAGGTACAATCAATGTTGATAATTTGCCGTACTGCTTTAATAAAATTTCTGGCACATTTACAGCACGTAGAAAGCTTGCCTCTACTTTATTTTTCTTATCAAATTCATGTCCAAGTGCATATGCTAAAAATAATTTCTCAAAAGCACCGAATTGCTCAATATTAACCCATTTAGGATGGGCGATTATTTCTTGCTTATGAGCCGTAGCTTTTAATAAAAACAGACCAAAGATGCGCTCACTTAAATAGCTACTTTCTAATTTTTCAACGATGAAATTCCGATCATGTTCCAACGCGTCTAGCGCAAATTCGTTATCATGTTGGCGCCAAGGCTCAAAGCCTTCTTTATCTGGATCTACCTCTAGCAGTTGACCCCAAGCACTTTTGGAAACCTCCTCATGCCCTGAAAAATAAGCGGCATGAGATAACCAAAAGTAAAAGCCCGCGTCGCCTACATAGCCTCTTTTTTGCATACTGCGCAACCATTTATAAGCTAATTCATATTGCCCTATTAAAGCTAATGTAGCACCTAGTTTATAACGATGCTCCCATGTATATGGCTGAATTTTAACAAGCACATTTAATAGCTCTTGCAAATCCTCTTCATTCTTTTCGTAATACGCAATCACTGTTAAGTTACAAAGTGCATGTAAGTTTCCCTTATTTTCACGTAATACGGTATGTAAGAGAGCCTTTGCCTGTTCCTCTTCTCCCACATAAAAATAAGCAAGTGCAAGATTATTATACGCCGACCAAAAGGCTGGGCGATCTTCAATTAAATCTTCTAAAATAGTAATAGCTTCAGGAAAGTCGCCTTTTTCCATATGACGGCGAGCCTGTTCCTGACGATATAAATCTTCACCAGATCCTTCAAGCTCCTCAAACTCATCTTGCTCAAATGCAACAAATTCTAAAATTTCTGCTGCTTCATCTGCATAAGCACCTTCAGGCTCTAACTGCAAATACTCCTCAGCAAAGCGTTTCGCATCCTGCATGATTCCTACACAACCTGATACTTCCGCCATGTAAAAAATAATTTCTGGATTATCGGGATCAATTTGATAGGCACGACGAAGCAAATCATACGCTTCTTCAAAACGTTGACCTTCTAACTCTATAATAGCAAGCTGCAAGATTATCATAGGATCATCAGGGCTAAGATCAACTGCACGCTGCAAATATTTATAGGCTTTATTCATTTGTCCACTGTTCATAGCTTGAATTGATTTTTTATAATAATAGTCGCCTGTTGGAATGAACGACACTATATTCGATTGGTTCTTATTTTGACGTTTCTTTTCCAATACATTTCCTCCGAAACAAGAAATAAGGAACGTATTAAACGTTCCTTTACACAGTAAACCCTATTATACCACACAATTTATAATATGCTGTTATTTCTCCTCGTGACGTTTTTTCAACACATCTAGGACATCATATATACTTACTTTTTGTTCTTGTAGTAATACTAGAAGGTGATAAATTAAATCAGCTGCCTCCCACTTTACTTCTTCGGCATCGCGATTTTTTGCCCCAATAACCACCTCTGTTGCTTCCTCACCTACTTTTTTACAGATTTTATCGATGCCCTTCTCAAATAAATATGTAGTATATGCTCCCACAGGCATTTCCTGTTCTCGCTTTTCAATTACACGGACAAGTTTTGCAATTATTTCTACAGAACCTACCTCAGTATTTTGCTGTACAACCTCAGTAAAGCAAGAAGCTGTACCGTTATGACAAGCTGGACCTTCTGGTAATACTTCCACAACTATTGCATCATAATCGCAGTCTGTTTTAATTGCTACAACCTTTTGCGTATGACCACTTGTGGCACCTTTATGCCAAAGCTCCTGACGTGAACGAGAATAAAACCAAGTTTCACCTGATTCCATCGTTTTAACGAATGACTCTTTATTCATATAAGCCACCGTTAATACTTCTTTCGTATTGGCATCCTGTACTACTGCCGTTACAAGACCTTTCTCATCAAATCGAATTCGCTCTATCATCTCACTGCCACTCCTTTTGCACGTAAGTATTCTTTCACTTGGGCTACGCTTGTTTCTTTATAATGGAAGATAGAAGCTGCAAGTGCTGCATCTGCATCAACTTCTTCGGCTAATACTTCGTAAAAATGTTCGGCATAACCTGCCCCACCACTTGCAATAACTGGGACTGACACAGCCTCTCGTACCGCTTTTGTTAATCCCAAATCAAAGCCAGATTTTTCTCCATCTTGATTCATACTAGTTAATAAAATCTCACCAGCTCCTAAACGCACCGCTTCCTTTGCCCAGTCTATAGCTGACCAAGTAGTTTTATTGCGCCCACCATGTGTATAAACCATCCATGTACCGTCCTCTTCACTATAGCGAGCATCGATTGCTACCACGATGCATTGGGCACCAAAGAAATCAGAGCCTTCTTGAATAAGGGCAGGGCGCTCTAAAGCAGAAGTATTGACAGAAACTTTATCCGCACCAGCGCGTAAAATACGCTTCATATCATCCAACGTTCGAATACCACCACCAACTGTAAACGGAATCGCTAGAGTAGCTGCTGTTTGTTGGACAACCTCTATCATTGTTTCGCGGCCTTCATGTGAAGCAGATATATCTAAAAATACAAGCTCATCCGCGCCTTGTTCATCATAAAATTTTGCTAGCTCCACTGGGTCACCAGCATCACGAATGGATACAAATTGTATCCCTTTTACAACGCGTCCCTCCTTGACATCGAGGCAAGGAATAATTCGTTTCGTTAGCATGATTTCACTCCTTTCAGCCATTGCTCTAATAAATATACGCCCAGCTCACCTGATTTTTCAGGGTGAAATTGCATACCTGTCACAGAACCTTTCGCTACAATACCTGGAACTTGTATACCACAATAGTCTGCATAAGCAACAAGTTCAGACTTCTCAATATTAGTGGCATAAAATGAATGAACGAAATAGACATGCTTTGCAGGAGCACTATTTTCTAACCAAGCAGGACGATTCGCCATAACTAATTCGTTCCAGCCCATATGTGGCACCCGATATGCTCGCCCCTCATTTGTGCCACTAAATCGCTTAATATGTCCTTTAAAGAAACCTAAGCCATTTGTTGGTGTGACCTCATCACTTTTTTCAAATAATAATTGCATCCCTAAACAAATGCCTAAAAGAGGGCGATGCTGGCTTTGGGCATTTTTTAGATAACAATCTAATTTTGTCTCTGCTAAACGCTTTCTAGCATCTGGGAATGCACCAACTCCTGGTAATATGAGTGCATCTGTAGTATCTAGCAATTGTTGATTAGCTGTCACTATGACCTCACAGCCAAGTCGATTCAAAGCTTGTACCACACTAAATAAATTTCCCATACCATAATCAACCACACCTATTTTCACGTTAACAGCCCCTTAGTCGATGGTACTCCTTTAACACGTGGATCAATTTCTACGGCAGCATCAATCGCCCTAGCTAAGGCTTTAAAAATTGCCTCAATAATATGGTGCGTATTATGCCCATAGGGTACAATCACATGTACATTCATTCGTGCCTCTAAGGCAAATTTCCACAAAAATTCATGCACTAATTCTGTATCAAAAGTTCCCACCTTTTCTTTTAAAGGGGGCACTCGGTATTCTAAATGGGGGCGATTCGAGCAATCAACCACCACCTGCGCAAGTGCATCATCCATAGGTACAAATGCCGTTCCATAGCGTTTAATGCCCTTTTTATCACCAAGTGCTTCTCGAATAGCTTGCCCTAACACAATGCCTAGATCCTCCGTTGTATGATGATCATCAATATAGGTATCCCCATTCGCTTGGATGGTCCCATTAAAAAGACCATGCTTGATAAATAAATCCAGCATATGATCCATAAAACCTACGCCCGTTTTAATATCTGCCTTCCCTTCACCATCTAAATCGATGGCTACTGAAATTTGCGTTTCATTGGTTGTTCGCTCTACTTGTGCATATCGTTTCTTTTCCGTCATTGTACTATTCCTTCTTCCATCCGCGAGATTCCACTGCACGTGCATGGCCCTCTAAACCCTCCATACGTGCGAGACGTGCAATTTTTGGTGCATGCTCTTGCCAAGTTTTTTCACTGTAATAAACAACACTTGATTTTTTCACAAAATCATCTACGTTTAAGCCACTAGCAAAACGTGCTGTGCTATTAGTTGGTAACACATGATTGGTCCCCGCAAAATAATCACCAACAGGCTCTGAACTATAACGACCAATAAAAATACCACCTGCATGCCTTATTTGTTCAGCGATCGCCTCAGCATTATTTGTCATAATTTCTAAATGCTCCGGTGCTAATGAATTAATCGCTTCCACTGCATCTGATACCGTTTCAGCTATATAAATGACCCCAAAATTTTCGATTGAAGCACGCGCTACTTCTTGACGTGGTAAAATCTCCAATTGCTTTTCAACTTCTTCAGCTACCTTTTTGGCCAATTCCTCTGAGGTCGTGACGAGAACAGCACAAGCTAATCGGTCATGTTCTGCTTGAGATAACAGATCTGCAGCAATTTCGTCTGGAAATGCAGTGTCATCAGCTAGTACTGCAATTTCGCTAGGTCCCGCAATCATATCAATAGCAACTTCCCCAAATACCTCCCGTTTAGCAAGGGCTACAAAAATATTTCCTGGGCCTGTAATTTTATCGACTGGTGCGATGGTCTCTGTGCCATATGCAAGAGCAGCAATTGCTTGTGCCCCACCTATTTTATAAATTTCTTCGATTCCTAAAAGCTGAGCCGCCACTAGGACACCTGCTGGCATTTTTCCATCAAGGCCTGCTGGAGAAGCAATCACAATACGCTTCACACCTGCTACCTGTGCTGGAATCACATTCATTAGCACCGATGAGGGATAGGCAGCTGTACCGCCAGGAACATATAATCCTACTGCATCTAGAGCTGTTACTCGTTGACCTAGCCAAGAACCGTCACCTAGCTCTAAGCGATAACCCTGTCGTGACTGTTGTTCATGATAAAGTCGAATATTTTGAGCTGCTTCCACCAAATCCTGATAGAGTTGTTGGTCAAGAGCATTTACAGCTTCTTGTATTTCCTCCTTCGTGACACGCAGGCTTGTAGGCATATACCCGTCCCAACGTTCTGTATAGGTACGTAACGCTACGTCTCCCTGTGTCCTCACATCTGTTAACACCTGTCTTACAACTTTTAACTGTTCCTCATTTCCACCTTCAAGTGGTCTTTTTAAGGAAATACCCTTTGCTAGTTTAGTTATTTTCATTGAATTAAACCCCTTCAGTTACTCATATGTAGCTAGATATGATTACTTTTTTGTTCATTCACACATTTCTTTAATCGCCTAACAAGGTCAATGATGCGCTCACCCTTCATACGATAGCTAACCGGATTAGCAATTAACCGAGACGACACAGTCGAAATAAATTCATATTCAACTAAGCCGTTCTCTTTTAATGTACGTCCTGTAGAAACAATATCGACAATTCGGTCAGCTAAACCAATCATAGGTGCTAATTCAATAGATCCATTAAGCTCAATGATTTCGACTTGCTCCCCGATGCCTTTATAGTATTTCATCGCAATATTCGGATATTTCGTCGCAATTCTAGGAGCAATTTCATTCATATCTGTATTTGGTAAACCAGCTGACGCGATATAGCAATTACTAATATTCAAATCCAGTAATTCATGTACCTCTCTCTGTTGCTCTAACAAAACATCCTTGCCAGCAATACCGATATCCGCTACGCCATGCTCAACGTAGACAGGCACATCCATTGGTTTAGATAAAATAAAGCGAATTTTCTCTTCTGGTATTTCAATCATTAATTTACGCGACATTTCGACCTCTTCTGGTAAATGAAAACCTGCCTTCAATAACATCTGATAGGCCTCTTCAAAGATTCGCCCCTTTGGCATTGCAATTGTTAATTCATTCACTACCAATTTCCTCCTGTCCAACTACAACTACTTCCGTAAAGTGAGCTAAAAAGGCTTCTTCATCGACTAGGCTACTACGCAACTGTAAAGTAGCTAATTTCCCTGCTGCCCGCAATGTGTTTACCTTTATTAAAGCTGCCTCAAATTGTTCTTCATCAAAAAGCACAACAGTTGCTTCTTGTTGCTTCTCTGATTGCCCATGTAATGTTTCCAATAAACGATCGACACGAATGCTAAATCCCGTCGCACCAGCCTTTGATCCAAACACCTCTAACAATCCATCGTAACGGCCACCATTTCCTAATGGAAAACCACTACCTAAGGCAAATACTTCAAAAAGCATACCTGTGTAGTAACTCATATGACTTGAGAGTGTAAAATCAAACGTAACATAAGCAGCTAAGTCGGCCATTTCCAATAATTGAGCAAGCTGTTGCATATATACTAATGCATCATTTTTACGAACATATTTTTCAATATCGCGGATATCCTTCACATCCATTGCTTCTTCAATAAACTGGAGGAGGGCATCTGCTTTAGCTTTAGGTAAATTAAATGAATCTACCGCTTCTTCAAATCCAACATAATTTCGGTGGACAAGTAATGTTCTAAGGGTAGTTTGCTGTTCAATACTCTCTGTGTAATCTTGTAAAATGCAGTTTAGTATGCCTGCATGTCCAATCGTTACTTTAAACGCTTCTAGTTTTAAGTGCTTTAAAAGCTCCATTGCTGTCACAATCACTTCTGCATCAGCAAATACAGATTGGTCCCCTATTAATTCAATACCCATTTGATCGAATTCTGCTGGTCTCCCCCCTTCTGCTTCTTGTGCACGAAAAACACTTGCGAAGTAAGCTAAACGTTGAGGAATCATTTCTTTCAATAATTTCGAGGTGGCCACCCGAGCAATTGGGGTTGTCATATCTGGTCGGAGCACTAATGTATTTCCCTGACTATCTACAAGTTTAAATAAATGGGTATCAGCGATCGCAGAAGCTTTTCCAACTGTATCAAAATATTCAACAGCAGGTGTTTTAATAAACTCATATCCCCTTTTAGTTAAAAAATCTCTACCTGTTTGTCTTACCGCTTCAACTTTTTCAAAGATTTGTGGAAAGGTATCACGCATTCCAAGTGGCTTTTCAAACATTTTTATTGACGACATATGAACACTTCCTCACATTCACTTTAATTCACTAGAGTATTAGAGAATTAGATTATGAAAGAATTTTAACTTATTTCTGTTAAACAGTCAACGTATTCCCTCTAATTATCTAAATCTTTAAATTACTTTATGAAGAAGGTTGCAACTACCTGAAAATCTAAAATTAAAAGATTTGACGAGTAAATACCAACAAATAAAAGCTACTCCCAATTTTGGGAGTAGCTTTAGCTTTTTAGATGTATGAATTTGATTATTTTTTAGGTGTACACCATTGCACAACTTCATGACGCTTACGCTCTGCCATTTGTTCTGCTGTATAAATAATTTGCATCGGATTTCCTCCTGCTAGACAGCCAGCCGGCACATCCTTATGTACAAGAGTTGCGGCAGAAACAATGGCACCATCTCCAATTGTCACACCTGGTAAAATTGTAGAATTCGCACCAATCATTACTTCATGGCCAATACGGACATCCCCTAAACGATATTCCTCTATTAAATATTCATGGGCTAAGATGGTCGTATTAAAGCCAATTACTGTATTATCCCCAATAAAAATACGCTCAGGATACATAGTATCTGGCATAACCATTAACGCTAGTGAAGTTTTTTCACCTATGGTCATTTTTAAAAATGTTCGATAAAGCCAGTTTTTCACACGTAAAAATGGTGTGAAGCGTCCAATTTGAATGACAATGAAACACTTCATCACCTTCCAAAAGGACACCGTGTCGTAGATTTTCCACAGTGAATTTGCTCCTTCGACACGGTAACGTTCTGTTTTACGCGCCATCTAACTTACCCCTCTTTCACAATATCCAATAAATCCGTCATATGATGCAATATATACTCTGGTTGGAACTGCTGTAAGTATGCCTCGCCTTTAATTGCCCAAGCGACACCAGCTGCTCTGACTCCTGCACGATGTCCTGCTTCAATATCATGCGAGTTATCTCCAATCATAATTGCATCATCTTTGTTGATCCCTAAACGTTCCAATGCAAGTAAAACTGGTTCTGGATCTGGCTTCACATTATGCACATCATCTGTTCCAATACGCACATCAAATAGGTGTGTAGCCCCAAGAATAGATAGCCCACGATCAATCGTATCATTCCATTTTGTCGAAACAATCGCCAAACGAATCCCTTGTGCTTTTAATTGCTCTAATGTTGAGACAACGTCTGGGTATTGACTAACAAGTTCATCATGATGCTCTATATTCCAAGCTCGATATTTGGCTATCAAAGCTTCCTCTTCACCTGGTGCAATGTCATTAAATGTCTGCTTAAGTGAGGGACCAATGAATTTCAAGCAATCTTTTGGCGAAAATTGCCCGGGAAATCTCTCATTTAAAACATGCATAAATGTTTGAATGATTAATTCATTTGTATTCAGTAAAGTTCCATCAAAATCAAATAGTAGTGCCTTTACAGCCATATGTTACATCTCCTTATTTATTATCTAAGTATTTCATGGCTGGTTTAACCTTTATTCTACGATAAATAATGGCTCCAAGACCTACTACAATACCTATAATAGATACAATTTGAGCTGAGCGTAAATCACCGACTAGGTAAAGACTATCTGTACGCATTCCTTCAATGTAGAAACGACCAATGGAATACCAAATTAAATAACTGAAGAAAATTTCCCCACGATTTAAATTTACTTTTCGTAATATCAGTAAAATAATCAGCCCTATTAGATTCCAGACGGATTCATATAAAAATGTAGGATGTACATAAGTACCTAATTCTTCAATATACATTTGATTGATAATCCAATCTGGTAACATTAAATTTTCTAAAAATTCCTTTGAAACAGGCCCACCATAAGCCTCTTGGTTCATAAAGTTACCCCAGCGACCTATAATTTGTCCAATTAAAATACTAGGTGCTGCAATATCTGCTACTCGTAAGAAGCTTACATTTTTAATACGAGTAAATATGTAAGCCGTCACAAATGCTCCAATTAACGCACCGTGTATGGCAATACCACCATTCCATATCTCAATGATTTTACCTGGATTTTCACTATAGTAATCCCATCTCATTGACACATAATAAATGCGCGCACAAATGATGGATATCGGAACAGCCCACAATAATAAGTCTGCAAGAAAATCTTCAGGCAATCCTCGCTTTACGGCCTCTCGTTGGCCTACCACATACGCTAAAATAATACCCGATACGATGAGCAATCCATACCAACGAACTGGAATTGGCCCCAAATGAAAGGCAATCGGGTTAATTTGTAAAAGTAATAAATCCATCTTTTGCTCCTCTCCAATTATCTGTTACCAAAGATCGGTAAACTTTTAATCATCTAATACATCGTTCGACGAAATAACTTCATCTAAACGTCTTGAAAATTCTTCTGCCGCATTTACACCCATTTTCTTTAATCGATAATTCATCGCTGCTACTTCGATAATTACAGATACATTTCGTCCTGGTCTTACCGGAATTGTTAATTTCGTCAATTCTGTATCAATGATCTTCATCTTTTCTTCTTCTAAGCCTAATCGATCATATACTTTTTGTGGGTCCCAAATTTCTAGCTCAATAATGAGTGTAATACGTTTATATGGGCGGACTGCACTTGCACCAAATAGTGTCATAATATCAATAATGCCGATGCCTCGTATTTCCAATAGATGCTCTAAAAGAGGAGGTGGACTACCAATTAATAAATTTTCTGATTCTTGTCTAATCTCGACACAATCGTCAGCTACTAAACGGTGACCTTTTTTGACAAGCTCAAGTGCTGTTTCACTTTTACCCACGCCACTTTTACCAATAATTAGTATGCCGATGCCATACACATCCACAAGTACACCATGTGCAGCTGTCATTGGTGCTAATCGGCCCTCTAAATAGTTGGTCAATCTACTTGAAAATTTGGTTGTTGTCATATGTGTTTTAAAAACAGGAACATGCTTTTCGTTGGAAGCTTGAATCAGCTCCTCAGGTACTTCTAAATCCCGAGAAATTATAATTGCAGGTGTATCTTGGGAACAAAGTAAGCGCATCCGTTCAAGCTTAACATCTGTTGGTAACATTTCAAAAAAGGATAACTCCGTTTTGCCAAGCAATTGTACCCGATTGGCTGGATAATGCGTAAAATACCCGGCCATTTCAAGTCCTGGCCTTGAAATGTCACTTGTCACAATCGTTCTGCCGATTCCTTCCTCGCCTGCTAATAACTCTAACTTAAATTTCTCCATAACATCTCTCGTTAATACTACAACCAATGAAAAAGCCTCCAATCAATGGATAAAGTTCTCCTTATTTTAGCATGTCTATGTATAAAAGAAATGTATTTACTCTTAATGAAAAAAACTAGCGGCTCTCCAGTCCGCTAGTTTTTGAATTATTATTTTTTAGTAGCTAACCATTTAGCAACTGCTTCAGCATCTGCGCCTTTTACAATTCCTCCAGGCATGCCACCTTTACCATTATTAATAATATCTAAAATTTCCGATTCCGATAAACGAGAACCTACATCGTTTAATGCTGGTCCATTGGCACCTTGTAGCTCGCCACCATGACATGTAACACATGATTTCATTGCGATAGCTTCTCCATCTGGAGCAGTGGCACCTTCATTGTTAGTTGCCTCTTTATTTCCGCCTCCACAAGCTGCTAAGAAAATTGCTGAACCGAACACTAATGTTAACATTGCCTTTTTCATTAGTACCCCTCCTCATAATCGATAATTACCTTACGCCGCCATTATACCAAAATTATGCACGTTTGAAACCTTCTCCTAATACCTCATAGGCATCCGAAACAATGACAAACGCTGATGGGTCAACGCTTTTAATGAGTTGTTTCAGCTTTGTGAATTCTGTCTGATAAACAACAACCATAAGAACTGGTCGCGCTTCTCCTGTATAGCCCCCAAATGCTTGTAACTTAGTGACACCCCGATTAATTTCAGCATAAATGGCTTCACGTACTTCATCTTGTTTCAACGTAATAATATAGACCATTTTTGATTGGCTAAAACCTAGCTGAATAATATCAATCGTTTTGGTTGTTACATAAAGTCCAATCAGGGCATACAAACCTTTCTCTAAATCAAAAACAACTGCTGCACTAATCGCTATGATTCCATCTATTAACAGTACACTTGTACCAAGCGTTAATCCTGTATACTTCGTAATGATTTGCGCTAGTAAATCAGTGCCACCAGTAGAAGCATTCCCTTTAAAGACTAGTCCTATTCCTAAACCAACTACAATTCCCCCAAAAAGAGCTCCAAGCAAAGGATTATCCGTCCAAGGCTCCCAACTATTTGTTAGCAAGACAATAAACGGTAAAGTAATCGTCCCAATAAATGATTTTATGCCAAATTTTTTGCCGAGTAATAAAACACCAGCAATAAATAGTGGAATATTAAAGGCATATTGCACAATACCTGGATTCCAGCCAAATAACCCATGCAAAATTGTACTAATTCCACTTACCCCTCCGGAAGCAACCTGATTTGGTAATAAAAAGACATTAAAACCAATAGCAATCACTGCCGCTCCTACAATAACATACACATAGTCCACAATGTTTTCCCTAACATCATGTTTCATTTCCCCACGCCCACTTCAACTATCAGAATTTTTTAAAGACGAAATGATTATAGCAAATACTTTACACATTGAGAACTTCATCTTGATGAAGGGATTAGCTATTGTGGAGGATAAAAAATAAGCTATCTTAAAACGGACGTAAGATAGCTTATTGTAGGAGTAATAGGTATTTATTTAAAATGATTTTTCTGCCCATTCCATTGCCTCATAATATAGATGATCCATATCGTTGAGCTGGATATTTAATTGAGCACTTAGTTCCTCTAATCGTGCCCAATCTAATTTTCCTAGAGCGATACTGAATTCTAGAAATGGCGTCATATCTGTTTCATGCCCTAAGATTGTATTGGTAATATCCTCTGAAAATGGTAGCTGATGCAATATGACACTCATGGGTCTTTGCAGTAATGTATCAATAAGTGAGAACATACCTACTAGAAAATATTCCGAAAAATTCTTTTTATAGGATAGCTTGGCTAACTTCTCACAAACTTTTGCTCGAAACAAGGACATACACATTACTTCTTTAAAAAGGTCTGAGTCCGCATCAATATCAATTTCTCGCATCGCTAATAGATAAATCCATTTACGTAAATTGGATATTCCTAATAACACAATCGCTTGTTTTATAGAGCGTACTTTAGATTTTGAACGCTTAGAAGAATTATTAATCATTTGTAATAATTTATACGTCAAAGAAATATCTCGTTCGATATTTTCTGCTAATAATTGAATATTTGGTTCTTCTTCTTTTAACAACGAGATAATATGAATATATTGTATCGTATTAGCAGGGATATCTGTTGCTTTTATGATTTGAGGCTGTTCAAAGAAATAGCCTTGAAATAATACGTACCCAGAAGATTTAGCCACTTCAAATTGATGACGAGTCTCTACTTTTTCTGCAAGCAATTGAATATGTGGGTAATTTCCCTTAACTTTATTTTCAATTTCCATTCTTTTGACCATCGATGTTGCTAGAAAATCAACCTTTATAAAATCAACTTGTTCAAATAATTCATCATAGATGTCAACCTGTTCATCCATAATAAAATCATCTAATGCAATTTGAAATCCATAATTTTTTAGCTCCACCACACGTTTCACTAATTGAGATGTCAGTGGAACATCCTCTAAAATTTCAATGACAACTTGTGAAGGATTTAAAAATTCATGAATGGAGCTCATTAATAAGTTATCAGTAAAGTTAACAAAACCCGGCTTACCCTTCGTTACTTCTTCAAAACCAATTGAAAGAAATGAGTTCACCAGTACATCAATAGTTGCTGCATCTGAATCAACCATTGGAAAGGCATTAACGTTTTTTCCACGATATAACAATTCATACGCAACGACCTGTTCGTGAAGATTAAAAATAGGTTGCCTGCCAATAAATACTTCCATTTCGTTGCCCCCATTTCTCCACATTCTAGTTATTAATAGTATAACATTTTTTACGACCTGATGCTTATACTTCAATATAATTTATCATCACCATTGAAGATTTTCTATATCTTTTTTCTACCTAAAAAAAGACAGTCCCAGTGATGTTGTATCACGTTAGGACTGTCCAAACTATTTGCCAACCTTGGCTTTTATCGCACCTATTACCGCAGGAACGACAGAGATAAAAATAATCAATATAAGCACAACTGAGAAGTTATCTTTAATAATAGGGATATTACCGAAGAAATAACCTAGTAATGTACAGCTGAATACCCATAAAATAGCACCTAAAATATTATAAAGTAAGAAGTAGCTATAATTCATTTTACTTGCTCCCGCTACGAATGGGATAAATGTACGAATAAATGGCATAAAACGAGCTATAACAATTGTTTTTCCACCATGTGTATTGAAGAATTTTTCAGCTGCTTCCATACGTTCTTTTTTAACAACTCTTCCGAGAAGACTCTTTGGAGGAATCGACGTCCCAACTTTATGACCAATATGGTAATTCATTGTATCACCTAAAATGGCCGCTGCTAAAAATACTGGTATTAATATCCACATATCAAAGGCTCCCATTGCAGCAGCCAATGTACCACTAGCGAAAAGCAATGAATCGCCCGGTAAGAATGGGAAAATAACGACGCCTGTTTCTACAAAAACAATGGCAAATAAAATAAGATAACTCCAATTGCCAAAATCACGAATGATTTCTTCTAAATGCACATCTATATGCACAATAAAGCTTATTAACTCTTTAATGAGTTCTATCATGTTTTTGTATGCTCTCTTTCAATAGTATTTTTACCTAAAAGCTTTGACGTAGCCTTACATCAAAGGGTTCCAGTTTTGTACATCTTTTTACATTACTTCCTCACTATATGACAAGCTATTGAAAAGTATGTAGAAGATTTCACAAGTTTGATTTTATCACTTACAGATAACTACTCTCAACTCATTTTACTATTATACGAATAATGTACACAAAAAAAGAGCTACCATTTTTTAATAGTAGCTTTTTTCGTTTTAAACTTTTTCTTTTAAGGAGCGGCGAAGTATTTTTCCAGTCGTATTTTTAGGTAATTCATCCATAATTTCAATTACCTTTGGTACCTTATATTTCACCATATGCTTACCACAATATGATAGAAGATCTTCTGTCGTAGTGGCGGCAACCTCTTTTAAAACAACATATGCATGAACTGCCTCTCCTAAATTAGGATCAGGGAATCCTACTACTGCTGCCTCTACAATATTATTATGGGCAAACAATACTTCCTCGACCTCTCTAGGATAGACATTAAACCCTCCTACAATGATCATATCCTTTTTACGATCGACAATGTAAAAATAGCCTTCGTCATCCACTTTCGCTAAATCTCCTGTATAGAGCCAACCATCACGTATCGCCATAGCTGTTTCCTCTGGCATTTTATAATACCCCTTCATCACGTTAGGTCCGCGTACGATTAACTCCCCAACCTCGCCAACAGGTACTTCCTGACCGTTCACATCGACCACTCTATTTTCCACATTGCTAATCGATGTCCCGATAGACCCAGCTTTACGGTCACGATCCAGAGGATTAAAGCATGTAACAGGTGAAGCCTCTGATAAGCCGTATCCTTCTGATACACGCACATTAAATTTCTGCTCGAAATTATGTAATAGTGCAACAGGTAAAGAAGCTCCTCCTGAAATAGCCAAACGAATTGTCGAGAAATCTTCCGGGTTGCCTTCAGGTAATTGGTATAAGAAATTATACATAGTTGGTACCCCAGCAAAGACTGTTGCTTTTTGCTCTCGTGCTAAAGCAAAAATTTCTGTAGGACTAAATTTAGGTGCTAGTAGCACTGTTGCTCCACTTAATAATGGTGCGTTTACGACAACTGTTAAAGCAAAGACATGAAATACAGGCAATGTGGCAATGACACGGTCTTTTTCTTGAATGTCTAAATAATGGGCAACATCTCGAGCATTTGAATACACATTCTCATGCGTGAGCATAGCCCCTTTTGGAGTGCCGGTAGTGCCCGAAGTATATAAAATAATAGCATTGTCATCATCTGCCACTTCAACAGGCTGTAAAGATTGAGAAGTATTCGTGACGATTTGTGTAAATAAATGTGTTTTTTCTTGCGCTTTTAGTGATAAAGCTGCCACTTTTTCCGCTATATCTGCCGTTGTTTCACATACTACAAATGCTTTTACTTGTGGAAATGCTTGTACACCTTTTTCTACCAATGGCAGTAAAAGATCTAGCGCAATGACCGCTTTTACATCACCATTATGCAAAATGTAGGAAATTTCATCTGGTGTATAGATTGGGTTAACAGGGATTGCCGTTGCCCCTATACGCATGGTTGCATACAATGCAATTAAATAATGTGGTGTATTGCCGAGTAAAAACGCCACATGATCCCCTTTTTCAATACCTAAATCTTGTAACCCCTTTGCAAAACGACCAACTGTTTGCTCGAACTCTCCGTATGTCGTATCTTTCCCCATAAAATGATACGCAACTTTATCCGGCTGTTCTGTTGCCTGTTGGCGAACACGTGAAACTAAATTCAATTACACCATCCCCTTATCGTATAAAATGAATCGTTATTCAGTAATATTATATAAGAAATATATCTAAAAAACAATGAGTCTTTTTATTTCATGTCATAAATTACGTTAATTAATTCATTTTTTTCTCTTTTAAACCATTACATCACGAACGAATATGAGAAATGTACCGCCAACGAATTAAATAAAAATACACTACTTGTATTAATACAAAAAAGCCAAAAGCAAAGAATACTTCTTTTACAATAGAAATATTCGCGATATCTTTTAGTATGCCCTGAACCATTAGAAAAGCAAAGGCACTGTGCATCATAGCAACGCCCCACGGTAAGAAAAACTGAGGAAATAAATGACGGTTAACAAGCTTCTTTAACTCTATATCCGTTAAACCCATGCGCTTTAACACATCGAATTTACGCTTTTCTCTTTCTAATGACGTATGCAATTTAAAATAAATAAAGCTACCTGCGGCCAGTAAGAAAACGGTAGCTACTAAAACACCCACTAATGTAAATAATGAGTAGGTAGCTAATATATAAGAATAATTTAAACCAGCATTTTCAAAGTAAAAAGGACTAAATTTATCCTTTTTAAGAAAATATAAATTGGATTCTAAATAATCTATGTCCTTACCGACTTCTTTTGTTTCCATCCATTGTGGAATAACAAATGTAAATAAATGATAGCTTGGTTGAATAAGGTTTTTCTCAGAAATAGGATGAATAAGCTTTGCAAAATCTTCATCGCTAATAACGATCGAATTAACGCTTACAATTGAACCAGGAAACACAATCTTTGGATAGACACTATCAATCGTAATAGGTATTGAATTCTCTTCAAGCACTGTATGCACAACTCTATTTTTTAATTTTTTTAGAGAATCCTCTGAATAAGGAATAAATACCGCTTCACCAGAGCCAAGATCTAGTAGTGGATAACTATAGGAAGATAGCAAGACATTCATATCAGACTCACGAAAAACCTCTACTTCATTTTGCGTAAAAGAAGATGTTTGCTTAATCACAACAAAGCGGGACAGCTGATAGGATAAACCCTTCTCTTCTAACTGCAGGCGCAATGAATTAATATGCTCCCGCTCATAAGGATTATCAATGTCGCCCTTATAAACTAGCCCCAATGGATTTAAACGATCGTATTGGGTTGTGTAGGAAGACATTGTTGCTAATACACCTACAGATAAAAATGCGAGGGTGGACACCATAGTAACGACAAAAAACATCTTCACATTATCCATCATAATATGAGTTTGCTCAGCAAGTGAGAGCAGACGATAACGTTGCCAATGAAATTTACGTTTGCCACGTGCTAAGTCTAAAAAACACGGCACAGAGTCACTGAAAAAATAATAAGTACCAAATGTTGCTGAAAATGGTATTAATAGCGTTAGCCCAATCAAAGAAGTATGCCCCACAACAAACGCTAGAATATAAGTCCCTAAAATTAAAGCAATACCATAAACAGCCCGAATTTTGGAATAGGTTGTTAAACTATTTAAATAATCGCTACCTTTAATAAGATCACGTAATTTCCTCTCTCGTGTAAAATATACACTAATAAAAGAAATCACCACAAAAGCACTTGTGAAAACACCTATTGTCAGTAGAAATGGCTGCCACGAAACATACAATGGTAATTCATCCAAATGCAAAATCTCCCGCACAATCATGAAAAAGAATTTTGAAAATGAAAAACCAAAAACAATTCCCACAATGATGGAGCCCGCTCCAATAATCATTGTCTCAAGAAAGACAAGTTTATTCATCTGACGCTTTTCCATTCCTAGATGCAATAAAATCGCAAATTCATGTGATCTAGCCTCTAAAAAAGCACTCATAGAGTAATATAAAAAGAACAAAGTAAAAAGTACGAGTACAATTTCAGCACCCACCATGCCAATAAGGGACACTTCTCCTAATATCCCACGTTCAATATCGGGATGAAACATTAGCATGGAATAGATAAAAAATACAGCCACAGAAAAAAAGCTCGCCATGAAAAAGGCACCATATATCCGGCTGTTCCGTACGACATTACGGTAAGCGAATTGTCGAAAGGTCACCTACTTGCCCTCCTCCTAGTAAGCTCAAAACATTTAATATACGTTGAAAAAACATTTGACGACGGTCATCTCGATAAATTTCATTGAAAAATTCGCCATCCTTTATAAAGAGCACTCGATCACAGTAACTTGCTGCGATTGGATCATGTGTTACCATCACAATCGTCGTGCGTTTATCCTTATTTACTTTCGTTAAAAGTTCAAGTACATCCCGTGAAGAATTGGAATCTAAATTACCTGTTGGTTCATCTGCTAAAATGAGACTCGGATTATGAATAAGTGCTCGACCAATGGCTGTTCTCTGTGCTTGTCCACCTGAAATTTCATTTGGGCGCTTGTGCAAGAAGGGTGTCAAATCTAACTTTTCGACAATATTAGCCAAACGTTCCTCCATGACCTCTAATGGTTGCTGGTCCAATGTTAACGGCAACACAATATTCTCCTCAACTGTTAGCATATGCAGGAGATTGAAGTCCTGAAAGACAAAGCCAAGCTGCCTTCTTCTAAAATAGGCTAGCTCCGTTGCATTAAGCGTATGTGGATTCATGCCATCTAAAATTATTTCACCACTCGTTGGTTCATCAATAGTAGAAATAATATTCAATAATGTTGTTTTGCCACTCCCGGAAGGGCCCATAACTGCTAAAAATTCGCCTTCTTCCACCTCAAAGCTCAATTGATTTAATGCACGATGTGTGACCTTGCCTTCATAAACTTTTGTCACATCTTTAATTTGTAATATAGGCATGCTAAATTCACCTTATTTCTTCATTAATTCTAATGATTGCGGTAAAAGCCACTGTAATACAACCTCAAAGCCGATTTGAAAATGGGGCTCTGTTAATCCTAAAACGGACTCTTCCGCTACCAAACTAAAACAATGCTCTCCTATAATGACATCCCAGGCATCCATTTCTCCCTCTAGAATTTCACCATATACAGTGTAATGTCCACTATACATAATCTGTTGACCATCGACAGGAAACGCCTGTAATAATGTTGGTTGTTGTAAGTTTAACCCAAGGATATTTGAAAAATGCAGTAGTTCTTCATTTAGCACTTCATTTGCCATGACGAAATTTTGATAAGATACTTGATCACCCTCTTGCAAATGGGTCATATACAGTGCTTTTGTTTTTTCCTTATTTATATTTAATAACCAGCCTTCAATGCTTACTTCTGTCATCCTAGCTCCCCCTAATTTGTAAATGTCACTGTAACAATCGTCCCTTTTCCTACCTCTGATGAAATAGCCAAATCATGTCCAAGCTTTTCGCAAATTTCCTTGGCTAAATAAAGGCCCATCCCAGTAGATTCCCCTGTTTTTCGCCCATTTTCACCAGTGAAAAACGCCTTCGTAACACGTGAAAGGTCGGAAGCTGGAATACCAATTCCCTCGTCGCAAATGGCTAGCTGCACATAATCGTCCTTTTTAATGGCAGAAATGACTATTTTTTTATTGGCTTCAAAAGTGTATTTCACAGCATTGGTTACAAACTGACCGAGAATAAAGCGAAGCCATTTTGAATCACTCGCCACGATAAGATCATCTTCAATATGAATTTCAGGGAATACTCTTTTCGTAATAAATAAACGTTTATTCTCATTAACAGTTGCAGTCACTATTGTCTTTAATGCAACCTGTTCTACTTGCATATCATCTTCAAAGTTTTCTAAACGTGCATTTACAAGCACCATGTCTAAGCCTCTACGTAAACGGTCAATTTCCTCCTGCACATTTTTCTTATCAAGAGGACGGTCATCCTGTAAAAGTAACTCAATGACAGAAATGGGTGTTTTCATCTGATGCACCCACTGATTCATAAATTGATCATGACGCTTTTGACTTGCGTATAATGAATGCAGCTCATGTTGATAAAGTCGATACAACTCATGCATATATTTCTCTGCTTGCATTGCTTCTGGCGTTTTGGCGTTTTTTTGTAGCACATCCTCCATAGCTGTTGGAAGCTGAGATATTTTCAACAAATAACGTTGTCGCATTAAATAGCGAACTAGTAAAAATGAACATAGCAGCACAAGACTAATACAGAAGGAATATATAGCTGTATCGATATTCCTAAACCCGTCTAGTCCATATAAGACCATGATGAAGCCAACTAATAAGAGCTGAAAGACAATAAATGATGCGTAATCTCGTAAAAATAATTTCCAGCCCACTATAGCTCACCCGCACTCAATATGAATCGGTAACCTGCTCCACGCACAGTTTCAATGGTTGATGAAATATGATAATCCGCTAATTTTTTACGGACACGAGTCATATTAACATTCAATGTATTTTCATCGACAAATGCCTGATCATCCCAGAGTTCCTCTAAAAGTTGCTCACGTGTTACTACTTTCGGGGCATTCCCCATAAGCAGTTCCAAAATAATACACTCTTTTTTCTGTAGAGGAATTTCTAATTCATTTTTATGCAGCTCCATCCTCTCTAAATGAAGAATTAGCTGCCCTTGCTTAATTGTCCGCTCCTCTTGCCTTGTAGCATACTCACCATATGTACGACGCAAATGACTACGAATTTTAGCCAAGACAATTTCATAATTAAAGGGCTTTGTAATAAAATCATCGCCCCCATTTTCAAGTGCAAAAATTTGGTCCATTTCACCTGAGCGGGCAGAAATAAAAATAATCGGACACGTTGTATGTTGACGTAATTGACGGCACCAATAGTAGCCGTCATATGAAGGTAAATTTATATCGAGCAGCACCATATGTGGATTAAATGCTGTGAATTCTTCTATAAGATGATCAAACTCTTGAATCGTTTCAACTTCGTATTGATATTTTCTAAGCGTTTCCGCTAGTAATGATGCAATCTTTACATCATCTTCAACTATGAATATTCGATGCTTTTCCATATCAACACTCCTTTCTAACTATATTGTATCAAAAAAAGGTTCGACGACATAATTGTCAGCGAACCTTTAGGCTAAATCATTACACGAAATCGAATTTTTCTTAATAAATTAATTGTAAAAAGTCCTCAGTTGAAATTCCACCAAAATATGTAGGAATATCAATATCCACTAATGCATTAGCAATAGCTGTTCTATCGTGGTTTGTCCCAACTAAACGTTGTTCTATATCAGTCATATCACCTACACCAAAGAAATCTCCAAAAATATGTGCCTCTTCGATGACACCATGATTAACTTCAAGGCGAATATCAATGCCACCTGTTGGGAAACGGTGCGTCTTTTGAATATTAAAGCGTGGTGATTTACCATAATTCCATTCCCATGTTTGATAACGTTCTGCAGAAAGCTTATGAATGTTTACCCAATCTTCATCCGTCAGTTCATAATAACGAATGTTTGTTTCTCCACCGAAAATAGATTTTAAAATTTCAAGACGGAATTCTTCTATTGTCATCTTCTCTTTTAAAAACTCCGAAATGTTTGCTACTCGGGAACGAATAGATTTAATTCCTTTAGATTCAATTTTATCCTTTTTGACTTTTAAGGCGGACACAACAGCGTCTATTTCCGTATTAAACATCAACGTACCATGACTGAACATACGGCCTCGTGTCGAAAATTGAGCATTTCCAGAAACTTTACGCCCCTCTGCAAGAATATCATTACGTCCTGAAAGCTCTGCATTGACCCCCATTTTTGCCAAAGCATCTACTACGGGCTGCGTGAATTTTTTATAATTCATAAAGCTATCGCCATCATCGTTTGTAATAAAACTGAAATTAAGATTTCCTAAATCATGGTATACTGCTCCACCACCTGACAAACGACGGACAACAATAATGCCATTATCCTCTACGTAATCCGTATTAATCTCTTCAATGGTATTTTGATTTTTACCAATAATGATGGATGGCTGGTTAATATAAAAAAGTAGCACTGGCTCCTTTTCCACATCCATCGTTTTAAGCAAATACTCCTCAATAGCAAGGTTAACACGCGGATCATGGATCCCTTTATTATCAACGAAAATCATAGTTTACGTTTCCTCCTTCACAAAATATCCATATTTATTTTAACGTAAATTAGGCATTTTGTGTTGACGAAAAGCATCTGTTATAATACACTAGGAAATATCAAAACAGTAATAGTACAGATGAACTTAAAGGAGGAGTCCACAATGTTAGAAAACGTAGTTGAATTTTTCAAGAATTTACCTGCTAAGCAATGTACAGAGTGCGGTGAAAAAATTGAAGAACAAAGTGAATGCTACAGCAACACTTGTGAAAAATGTAACCACCTGTAAGCATTTGCCTATTCTGTAATTGTCATTTACGTGCCCCACACGTAGCAATCATGACACTCTTCATCATATTTTGATGAACCTTTAATTAAATCTCTTACACTTACAAAACAACAGCTGATACGCTCATATCAGCTGTTGTTTTTTTGTGGTAATTACACAAGAAAGCACCCACCTTAGATGGTGAGTGCTTCAAATACTTTAATTTTCTTCAGCTATTTTTGAGTAACGTTTGTTATGCAACAGCATGAAATAACCGAATGTGATAGCTAAGAATGCTACTAAGAAGCCGGCTAAAACTCCATAGTTTTGCATTAAGAATGATGTATCCCCAGTAGAAATACTTGATTTAAATGCTTGAACCGTATAAGTCATCGGTAATAGTTTGTTAAATACTTGTAATGGTGATGGAATTAATTCAAGTGGGAAAGTACCTGCACTTGTTGTTAATTGTAAAATTAATACCACAATGGCCATGAAACGACCTGGATCACCAAAGATAGAAACAAGCATTTGGATTAAAGCTAAAAATACATAGCTTGTTAATAATGCTGTTACGATAAAGTAGCCCATGTTATTGACTTCAAGTCCTAGACCCCATTTAACAATAACTACTGTTAGTACCGTTTGTACTAAACCTACGACTGCTAAAACAGTCACTTTACTTGTGAACCAAGATGCTCCATTTTTTGGACGGATAGCTGGTTCAACAAGTGGGAATACAATTGAAATTAATAATGCACCTACGAATAAACCTAGAGAGATAAAGTATGGTGCAAAACCTGTACCATAGTTAGGAACATGGTTGACTGACTCTTTTTCAACTTCAACTGGACTACCTACCATATCATAAGTGTCTTGATTAGCTTTTACTTCATTCGCTTTTTCGCTAGCCTCACCTAATTTACCTGATAATGTAGATGTACCGTCAGCAAGCTCAGTAGAACCATCTGCAAGTGTTGCTGAACCTTGTGCTAGTTCACCTGATTTTGAAGCAAGCGTAGATGTACCTTGATTTAATGTCGTTGTACCATTTGCTAATTCATTTAAACCAGATGCCAATGTTTTAGAACCTGTTACAGCTGTAGTTACACCCGCATTTAGCTCACCTAATTTTGCAGCTAATGTTGCATTACCTGCTTGTAGACCTTTAGCACCTTCTACTAAAGCATTACTTTTTGCTGTTAGAGCATTTGCACCCGCTAGCACCTCTGCTTGCCCTGCTGCTATTTGACCTGCACCTGAGCTTACTTGATTAGCACCAGCTTGTAATTTTTCTGTACCTGCAGATAATGTCGTTAAACCGTTATGCACACTAGCACTTCCTGCTTGTAGCTCCGCTAATGTTTGCTTTAATGCCGCTGCTTGTTCCTCTGGCATTGAAGTCATCATTGTTTGTAACTGGTTGGATAAGGCTGTAATGCCTGCTTCCACCTTTGCAGAACCAGCAGTTAATTGGTTAGCTGCACCATTTAATGCACCTGCATTTTCTGCAATAGATGCTGCCCCTGCACTAATTTGTTGCTGTTTATCGTTTAAAGTGTTTAAACCAGCCCCAACTTTTGCAACACCTTGTGTATATTGTGATATTCCTTGTTCAAGGCTAGTTGCACCATTAGCTGCCTGCTGTGCACCTTGTTGTAATTGTACAGTTCCATCTTGAAGTTTAACTAAACCACTAGATAAATCATTCGCACCTTTTGCAGCATCTCCAGCACCTTTTGTAAGTTTATCTGTACCATTAGACAGTTCAACTGTACTTGATGCTAGTTGTTCAAGATAACCTTTTAAATCTTTTGCACCATTTGCAACCTTTTGTGCACCTTCATCAAGCTTATTAGAGCCATCAGCTGCCTCTGTAAAGCCATCTCCAAGTGTTGCAATAGAATCAAATAATTTTTCTGCGTATGTTGCTGAAACTTGTGAATTTACTTCTGCACGGACACGATCCATTGCAGTCTCACCAATTTGTGCACCAAGGAAGTTAAGTCCTTCGTTTGGAATGTAGTTCATAACCAATTTTGATGGTTTGTCATCTAATAATGTTGTAGCATGTTCAGAGAAATTTGTTGGGATTTCTAGAATCATATAATAATCACGGCTATTTAAGCCTTTTTCTGCTTCTTCCTTTGAGACCTCTATAAAGTTAAACTGCTCACTATCTATTAACTTATCAACTAAGGTGTCCCCTAAGTCTAATTTAACGTCATCCATCTCAGCACCAGTATCTTCATTAACAACAGCTACTGGAAGATTAGGAAGTCCTGCATAAGGATCCCAAAACGCCCATAAAAACATACCTGCATACATTACTGGAATAAATAATACAGCAATGATTGAGACAAGCATTTTTCTTGTTTTAAAGATCTTCAGCCACTCAGCTTTAATCATATAATATCCTCACTCCTAAACTATTTGACCGAAAACGTCATTTGGTCATTTTCATTCAAAAAAATATAAACCCTTCAACCTTTGCAAAATAACACTTGATTCGACACTTTATGGAGTAACGAAATCGAATCAAGTTAGAATTAAACCTCGAAAGATTGTCTCCTTGAAAAGATTAAGAATCTTCTCTTCAGGGATCGCATCACCGTGTAACTCATGCCAATCGACAACAAATGCAAGATAGGCTTTTAACAGTAAGTAACTAACCAGCTCTGCATCACAATCTCTAATTTCACCTTTATTAATACGTCGCTGAATTAATTCTGCAACATACGATAAAATTTCTGTCTCGATGCGTAGGAGCACCTGTTTAACAGCTGGTGTACGTAGTTCTTTTTCTTCCTCTATCAACTTCGCAAATAAAAGATGTTTTTCACGGAACTGTAGCATTTTCATTAAAGCATTATGTGCATTATCCATAAAGCTTGCTGATGCATCCAACACTGCATCTGCTTCACCCTTCATCTCTCGAACAAGTGACATAGCGATTTCCTGAAATAAAATCTCTTTATTTGCAAAGAATGTATAAATCGTACCTTTACCAACATTAGCTATCTTTGCCACTTGCTCCATTGTTGTCGCTTTGTAGCCAAACAATGTAAAAGATTTTGCAGCTGCTTCAAGAATTTCCTGCCTACGATCCATTAGTAACACCCTTTCTTGTTAGGTTATGTACATCTAAAGTACACATTCATAAAAATGACCAGAAAACCATTTCGGTCATCTGGTCATTATCATATTCCTATTTTAAAAAAATTGCAAGTCTTTAATGATGATTTTTTTCATCTTTTTTTTCTTCGTTCTGATCAGTATCGTCAGATGTGCCATTACCATGGTTCATCATATTATTATCCATACTGTTATTGCTCTTTTCATCTTCAGGTAAAACTTGTGTCATATCAGGGCTTCCCGCAATAATTTGTTGCTTCGGCATATTATGAACACCATTTGCTGTTGTATGGGCATACATATAATAGACCCCATCATGATCAAATGTAGTTGTCGCTTTATATACGCCATCTTTCTCTAATTTCCCATCAACCATTTGACCTTCATCACGTTTCCCTGATTCCCACACTTCAAACTCTACTACTGCGTCATCGACATTTTTACCACCCTGCTCAACATGGGCTGCAAGCTCAATTGTTTCATGAAGTGCTACTTCTTTGGGTGTTAAAATTTCAACTTCTGGTATTTGTGGTACTTCTGGCTCTGGTAAAGTCTCCTCCTTGTTTTCTCCACAGCCTACCAACAAGGCAGGAACCGCAATTAGTGCAAATAACCATTTTTTCATTTTTTAATCCTCCATTAATGGCAATGTAATCTTAACGATTGTGCCTTTTTCAATAATACTTTTTATTTCTAATCTTCCCTGTAGCTGTTTTAATAGTTGCTCTACAATGGATAAACCTAATCCACTTCCACCATCTGCTCGGCTCCGTGCCTTATTAACACGGTAGAATCGCTCTGTTACGTGTGATATATCCTCTTGTGGGATTCCGATTCCATAATCTTTGATGGTAATTTGGGCACTGCCATTCTTTTCAATAGCAACCATTTCAACCTTCGAATTTTCATACGAGTAATTAATAGCATTTTCAATAATATTTATAAAAATTTGTTTAAGCTTTACCTCATCTGCCTGAATAATGAGGGCATCGTCCACATCTAAATGTAAGGTTATGTTCTTTTTATCAGCTTGATGTGTTAAGATTTTTTGAACCTCTCGTAAAGTCTCTCCCAGAGGAATTGGATATACTACAATCTCTGTTTGTTCATTTTCAGTTCTGGCAAGTTGAAGTAATTCGTTCGTCAATCTTTCCATACGATTTGCCTCACGAACAATTAGCTGAATCGTTTCCTCTTTTTGATTTTCTGTTATGATGCCGTTTTGCATTGCTTCACTATAGCCTTTTACATAGCTAATTGGAGTTCGTAGCTCATGAGAAACAGTGGCTAAAAATGTTTTTTGTGCTTCATCCTCCTGCTGGATTGCTTCTGCCATTTTATTAAAAGTGCTTGATAATTTACCAATTTCATCTCGTGAATTTACAGGTACCCGTGTCTCATAATTCCCGAAGGACATCTGTTCCACAGCACGTTGCAAATCGTTTAATGGTCGCATAATATGTCGAATCCCTTTATAAATTAAATAGCTTACAACCATTAAAAATATAAAGGCACTAATAAATAACAGAATCACCCCGCTATTAGCTAATTCACTAATTTTGGCTAGAGGGAAATAAATGTAGATAATTCCTTCTAATCTATTTTGATCGACAAGAGGCAAGACTACAGAAATTAGCTGTCGATCAAAACGAGGCTCATAGCCGATTTTTTGCACATAACTACCAGAAAGTAATTTTTGTCTTTCTTCAGGACCAATTAATGTTTCATAATCTATATCAAATGGAACACAGGCACTTAGTTCACGTGGATTCCTTACTGCAAATATATTTAAATTTGAATAATCGTTAAAACGTTCAATATCAGCAATAAATTCATCCGTTACCTTTCCATTGTTATACATAGTCTGTAGCTTTAGGCCAACCTCAACCATTGTATCTTCCGTATCCTGTACATATAAACGTTGGTACAAAAAATTTGTGAGGACATACATAAAAACAACAGTAATAATTAGAAATGCGAAAATTAACAACCAAATACGAGTGGCTATCTTTTTCATTCGCCAGGATCAAAGCGGTAGCCGACTCCCCAGACCGTTTGAATATGTGCAGCCGCTTCCTTTCCAAGCTTTATGCGTAAGGTTTTTATATGAGTGTCGACAGTTCGAGTCCCACCTACATAATCAATATCCCAAATGCGTTCTAATAATTGCTCTCGTGTATAAGCATTTCCTGGATTTTTCATAAATAAATGGAGTAGTTCAAATTCTTTTAAAGTAAGGGGGATACTTTTTCCATGTACTGATACTTTACGTGCAATTTCATCTATTTTAATGGGACCAAATACAACATACTTTTGCTGTAGCTCAGCAATATTTGCACCACTTCTTCTTAATACTGCGTAGATTCTAGCAGCTAGTTCATCATGTGTAAATGGTTTAACAATATAATCATCTCCACCAAGTGTAAGACCCTTCACTTTGTCCTCATTAGCATCACGAGCTGTAAGGAATATTATCGGGACATTTGACATTGCGCGTATACTTTGACAAACAACAAAGCCATCCTCGTGTGGCATCATTACATCAAGCAGCACTAAATCAATTTTCTCACGTACAATTATATCGTATGCCTCAGTCCCACTCGCAGCAGTATATGTTTCAATATCAGAGTTATTAAGCATCATTTCGATTAGGTTCCGCATATCTTGCTCATCATCAACTATTAATACAGTTGTCATCATTTTTCCTCCCTTACTAACAGCTGAAAAGCACCTTTCCCCACATCAACTGTTTTTTCTGTCTGGCCATCTTTTATAAAGTGCAATTTGTGATCGTCGTAGCCAGCGACCACAATATAGTCTTTAAATTGATTGACCACAAAAGGGTTTGCTCCTACTTCCTGCTGCCATTTTATATGACCATCAAAGTCAGCGACATATAACTCATTATGACCATGACTGACAACAAGTACAGCATCCTTTGTCTTTTTTAACCCTACTGGCATTAATGGCATGTTTATTTCACCATGTAATTGACCACTGTTCAAATCGTATTTTTTAACCGAACTATTTGGCTTACTCCCTTCTCCATGACCACCTATCCAGAGTTCGTCTATCTCGTCTATAATGGCTATCCCATGTGAGGATTTTTGGATCGGCCACTCCTGTTCAATCTGTAAATCTTTCATATTGAGAACAGATAATTTTGTATCTTTAAAATTTATTACATACAGCTTATCCTTATACGATGCCATTGACATAGGATAATTACCTATTCGTTGTGAGGCCAACATGTTTCCTTCATGATCAAAGCTTGTCACTGTATTAGTTTTACTATTCGTTATAAAAAATTGCTTGATATTGTTATCATAATACACATTTGTTGTACCTACCTCTACCTTTTGGGAATAGAGCTTTTCTCCAGTTGATAATGTATAGACATCAATGGTATTTAATTGGTGTCCGTATAAGAGGACTTGATCATCCCCCAGTAATGTTGCTCCTGAGTAAGCTTTATCAAATAACCATTTTGCTAATACATGACCATTTTCATCAATAAAGTCCAAGGATGGCTCTTGAATATTTAATGAAGCTATAAAATTCCGATCACGCTCAATCGATTCATACGATTTTTCAGTACAACCAGCTAACCAAATTATTTGTAGTAAAGAAAAAATGAAGAATGCCCATTTTTTCAACGTTATCACCTCTGCCCCTTTACTATACTTCACAATTGTGAAATCCGGGTGAAACTTGAAAGGTAAATTTATGACAAACCATAAAAAGACATTTCACAATTTAAACGAAGTATTTCAGTTGTATTCATCCAGCCAATATTTCCTTCTATACATATACTACTAGGATAATCGTAAGGAGGAATAAAATGTGGTTTCCATCAGCTTATGTATGATTGTGAAAAATGAAGAGGAAGTCATTGGAAGATGTCTTGAATCTGTTAAAGGGTTAGTAGATGAAATCAATATTGTGGATACAGGATCAACAGATCGTACAAAACAAATTGTTGCTCAATTTACTGATAGAATTTTTGATTTCGAATGGATCCATCATTTTGCCGCTGCCAGAAACTATTCCTTTCAGCAAGCAACGATGGATTACATTCTTTGGTTAGATGCAGACGATGTATTTTTAGAAGAAGATCAAGAAAAATTTAAGGCGCTAAAGAATTCTCTTTCCGCTACTATTGATGCCGTTTCAATGAATTACAATCTTAGTTTTGATAGTGAGGGAAATGTAGATGCTTTAATAAGAAGAAACAGACTCGTAAAGAAAGATAAAAATTTCCAATGGATTGGTGCTGTCCACGAATATTTAGAAGTGGGTGGAACACTGTTGGATAGCGATATAGCCGTAAGTCACTTGCCACTAACGCATGACCATTCACGTAATATAACGATTTATAAAACATTAGTGGAATCTGGTAAAACATTATCACCAAGAGATACCTTTTATTTTGCCAATGAATTACTAGATCACGGTCAATTTGAAGAAGCCATTTACTATTACGAATTATTTTTAACCTCAAAACTAGGCTGGGTGGAGGATAATATTCGTGCTTGCTTTAAATTAGCGGATTGCTATTCAAATTTAAATGACCCGGAAAACAATTTTAGTTCTATATTAAGAAGCTTTGAATACGATGTCCCCCGCCCTGAAGCATGCTGTCGCCTAGGTTATTATTTCATGGAGCAATATAAGAATTATCAAGCTATTTTCTGGTACGAACAAGCACTTATCATTAAACAAAATCCTAACGCTCCTTTTCAAAATAAAAGCTTCTCAACTTGGCTTCCTCACTTACAGCTTTGTGTTCTATTTGACCGACTTCAAGAATACGAACTCGCAAACGCACACAATGAATTAGCTGGCTCCTTTATCCCTAACGACGCAAAAGTTTTACACAATAAAAAGTATTTTCAGCAAATCTTAAAGTCTAATCAGACGGATTCCTAGAAGTTCTAATTGCTAGTTTAAACAGGACAAAAAATTACGTATTTGTATTTAGTAGAACATTAAAAATCCTTAAACAATGTAACAAACTTCTATTTACTATTATTTAATAGTTATGTGTCTACCTCTTCTATCAATTCTCAGAATACGATATTTGAGAGGGGAGGTGAGACTTTGCATTTTGGAAATTATTTAAAACAAGTATGTAGTAAATGTAATTCTTTTCCTTGCTGTTGTAGAACTGGACCTATTTCAAGTTGTCCAGTTTGGCCTGTAAAACCTACCGGAACTACTGGGGGCATTACTGGGGCAACGGGAAGTACTGGGGCTACTGGGGCTACTGGGGCTACTGGGGCTACTGGTGCTACTGGTGCTACTGGTGCTACTGGCGCTACTGGCGCTACTGGGGTTACTGGCGTTACTGGTGCTACTGGCGCTACTGGCGCTACTGGCGCTACTGGGGTTACTGGCGTTACTGGTGCTACTGGTGCTACTGGGGTTACTGGCTCTACCGGGGCTACTGGAACTACCGGGGCTACTGGGGCTACTGGGGCTACTGGTGCTACTGGTGCTACTGGCGCTACTGGCGCTACTGGCGCTACTGGCGCTATTGGGGCTACTGGCTCTACTGGGGCTACTGGGATTGCTGGGGTTACTGGCTCTACCGGGGCTACTGGGGTAACCGGCGCTACTGGGATTGCTGGGGTTACTGGCTCTACCGGGGCTACTGGGGTAACCGGCGCTACTGGGATTGCTGGGGTTACTGGCTCTACCGGGGCTACTGGTGTTACTGGTGTTACTGGTGTTACTGGTATTACTGGTTCTACTGGCGCTACTGGTTTTACTGGCGTTACTGGTGTTACTGGCGTTACTGGCGTTACTGGCGCTACTGGGGCTACTGGCTCTACTGGCTCTACTGGGGCTATTGGTGTAACAGGAGCTACTGGCATTACTGGTTCAACTGGGGCTACTGGGATTGCTGGCGTGACTGGTGTTACTGGTGTTACTGGGGCTACTGGCGCTACTGGCGCTACTGGCGCTACTGGCGCTACTGGCGCTACTGGCGCTATTGGTGTAACAGGAGCTACTGGCATTACTGGTTCTACTGGGGCTACTGGCTCTACTGGGGCTACTGGGGCTACTGGGATTGCTGGGGTTACTGGCTCTACCGGGGCTACTGGGGTAACCGGCGCTACTGGGATTGCTGGGGTTACTGGTGTTACTGGTGTTACTGGTGTTACTGGTGTTACTGGGGCTACTGGCTCTACCGGCGCTACTGGTTCTACTGGGGTAACCGGCTCTACCGGGGCCACTGGGGCTGCTGGGATTGTTGGCTCTACCGGGGCTACTGGTGCCACTGGTAATATCGGACCTACTGGGGCCACTGGGATTGCTGGCGTGACTGGCGCTACGGGCGCTACTGGTTTTACTGGTTCAACTGGGATTACGGGCTCTACCGGGGCCACTGGGATTGCTGGGGTTACTGGAACTACTGGGGCTACCGGCGCCACTGGGGCCGCTGGGATTGCTGGCGTGACTGGCGCTACCGGCTCTACAGGCGCTACGGGTGATATCGGACCTACTGGCGCTACTGGGGCTATTGGTGTTACAGGAGCTACGGGCGTTACTGGGGCTGCTGGGATTGCTGGCGTGACTGGCGCTACCGGCTCTACTGGGGTTACTGGTGTAACAGGAGCTACGGGCGTGACTGGAACTACCGGCTCTACTGGGATTGCTGGGGTTACTGGAACTACCGGCGCTACTGGTTCTACTGGGGTTACTGGTGCCACTGGGGTTACTGGTGCCACTGGTAACATCGGACCTACCGGGGCCACTGGCGCTGCTGGGATTGCTGGCGCTACCGGCTCTACTGGCGCTACTGGTGATATCGGACCTACCGGGGCCACTGGTGTAACAGGAGCTACTGGCGCTACTGGTATAACTGGTTCAACTGGGGTTACGGGCTCTACCGGGGCTACCGGGGCCACTGGGGCCGCTGGGATTGCTGGCGTGACTGGAGCTACCGGCTCTACTGGGGCTACTGGTGATATCGGACCTACCGGTTCTACTGGCGCTACCGGTACTACTGGGGTTACTGGTGTAACAGGAGCTACTGGCGTTACTGGAACTACCGGCGCTACTGGAACTACCGGCGCTACTGGGATTGCTGGGGTTACTGGGGCTACCGGCGTTACTGGTTCTACTGGGGTAACCGGGGCTACTGGCGCTACTGGTGATATCGGACCTACCGGTGCCACTGGGGCGACTGGGATTGCTGGTGTAACAGGAGCTAGCGGCTCTACTGGGGCTACTGGGGTAACAGGAGCTACTGGCGTTACTGGTGCTACTGGCGCTACTGGGGCTACGGGGGCTACTGGTTCTACTGGTTCTACTGGTTCTACTGGCTCTACCGGTACTACTGGCGTTACTGGTTCTACTGGTGCTACGGGTGTAACGGGTACTACTGGCGCTACTGGCACTACGGGTGTTACTGGGACTACTGGGGCTACTGGTGATATCGGAGCTACCGGCTCTACTGGCTCTACTGGTTCTACTGGTTCTACTGGTTCTACTGGTTCTACTGGTTCTACTGGTTCTACTGGTGCTACTGGTGCTACGGGTGTAACGGGTGTAACGGGTACTACTGGCGCTACTGGCACTACGGGTGTTACTGGGACTACTGGGGCTACTGGTGATATCGGAGCTACCGGCTCTACTGGCGCTACTGGCCCTACGGGGCTAACTGGAGCTACTGGCGTTACTGGCGCTACAGGTGTAACGGGTACTACCGGCGCTACTGGCACTACGGGTGTTACTGGGGCTACTGGGGCTACTGGTGATATCGGAGCTACCGGCTCTACTGGCCCTACGGGGCTAACTGGAGCTACTGGCGTTACTGGTGTAACGGGTACTACCGGCGCTACTGGGACTACTGGTGATACCGGAGCTACCGGCTCTACTGGGGCTACTGGTACTACCGGTTCTACTGGAGCTACTGGGGTTACTGGGACTACTGGGGCTACTGGTACTACCGGTTCTACTGGAGCTACGGGTGTTACTGGGACTACTGGGGCTACTGGTGATATCGGAGCTACTGGCGTTACTGGCGCTACAGGTGTAACGGGTACTACGGGTGTTACTGGGGCTACTGGTGATATCGGAGCTACCGGCTCTACTGGCCCTACGGGGCTAACTGGAGCTACTGGCGTTACTGGTGTAACGGGTACTACCGGCGCTACTGGCACTACGGGTGTTACTGGGACTACTGGGGCTACTGGTGATACCGGAGCTACCGGCTCTACTGGGGCTACTGGTACTACCGGTTCTACTGGAGCTACGGGTGTTACTGGGACTACTGGGGCTACTGGTGATATCGGAGCTACTGGCGCTACAGGTGTAACGGGTACTACCGGCACTACGGGTGTTACTGGGACTACTGGGGCTACTGGTGATACCGGCGCTACTGGCCCTACAGGTGTAACGGGTACTACCGGCGCTACTGGCACTACGGGTGTTACTGGGGCTACTGGTGATACCGGAGCTACCGGCTCTACTGGCGCTACTGGTACTACCGGTTCTACTGGAGCTACGGGTGTTACTGGGACTACTGGGGCTACTGGTGATATCGGAGCTACTGGCGCTACAGGTGTAACGGGTACTACCGGCGCTACTGGCACTACGGGTGTTACTGGGGCTACTGGTGATATCGGAGCTACCGGCTCTACTGGCCCTACGGGGCTAACTGGAGCTACGGGTATTACTGGAACTACGGGTATCACTGGTACTACTGGTGTTACTGGAACTACCGGTTCTGCTGGAGCTACGGGTGTAACTGGAACTACTGGGGCTACTGGCACTACGGGTATCACTGGAACTACCGGTTCTACTGGCGCTACTGGCACTACGGGTGTTACTGGTACTACTGGGCCTACTGGCGTTACTGGGGCTACTGGTGATATCGGAGCTACCGGCTCTACTGGCTCTACTGGTTCTACTGGTTCTACTGGCTCTACTGGTTCTACTGGTTCTACTGGTTCTACTGGTTCTACGGGTGTAACGGGTGTAACGGGTACTACTGGCGCTACTGGCACTACGGGTGTTACTGGGACTACTGGGGCTACTGGTGATATCGGAGCTACCGGCTCTACTGGCGCTACTGGCACTACGGGGCTAACTGGAGCTACTGGCGTTACTGGCGCTACAGGTGTAACGGGTACTACCGGCACTACGGGTGTTACTGGGACTACTGGGGCTACTGGTGATACCGGCGCTACTGGGGTTACTGGTACTACTGGGGCTACTGGTGATATCGGAGCTACTGGCGCTACAGGTGTAACGGGTACTACCGGCGCTACTGGCACTACGGGTGTTACTGGGGCTACTGGTGATACCGGCGCTACCGGCTCTACTGGCGCTACTGGGGTTACTGGGGCTACTGGTACTACCGGTTCTACTGGAGCTACGGGTGTTACTGGGACTACTGGGACTACTGGGGCTACTGGTGATATCGGAGCTACTGGCGTTACTGGCGCTACAGGTGTAACGGGTACTACGGGTGTTACTGGGGCTACTGGTGATATCGGAGCTACCGGCTCTACTGGCCCTACGGGGCTAACTGGAGCTACGGGTGTTACTGGGGCTACTGGGGCTACTGGGGCTACTGGTGATATCGGAGCTACTGGCGCTACAGGTGTAACGGGTACTACCGGCGCTACTGGCACTACGGGTGTTACTGGGGCTACTGGTGATATCGGAGCTACCGGCTCTACTGGCCCTACGGGGCTAACTGGAGCTACTGGGGCTACTGGAACTACGGGGCTAACTGGAGCTACTGGGGCTACTGGAACTACGGGTATCACTGGAACTACCGGTTCTACTGGCGTTACTGGGGTTACTGGGGTTACTGGAACTACCGGTTCTACTGGCCCTACGGGGGTAACTGGAGCTACTGGCGTTACTGGCGCTACGGGTGTTACTGGAACTACCGGTTCTACTGGCCCTACAGGTACAACTGGTGCTACAGGTATTACTGGTGCTACAGGTATTACTGGAGCTACGGGTATTACTGGAGCTACAGGTATTACTGGAGCTACGGGTATTACTGGAACTACGGGTATCACTGGTACTACTGGTGTTACTGGAACTACCGGTTCTGCTGGAGCTACGGGTGTAACTGGAACTACTGGGGCTACTGGCACTACGGGTATCACTGGAACTACCGGTTCTACTGGCGCTACTGGCACTACGGGTGTTACTGGTACTACTGGGGCTACTGGCGTTACTGGGGCTACTGGGGCTACTGGAACTACGGGGGTAACTGGAGCTACTGGCGTTACTGGCGCTACGGGGGTAACGGGAACTACTGGGGCTACTGGCATAACTGGAACTACCGGTTCTACTGGCGTTACTGGGGTTACTGGGGTTACTGGGGTTACTGGGGTTACTGGGGTTACTGGGGTTACTGGAACTACCGGTTCTACTGGCCCTACGGGGGTAACTGGAGCTACTGGGGCTACTGGGGCTACTGGAACTACGGGGGTAACTGGAGCTACTGGCGTTACTGGCGCTACGGGGGTAACGGGAACTACTGGGGCTACTGGCATAACTGGAACTACCGGTTCTACTGGCCCTACGGGGGTAACTGGAGCTACTGGCGTTACTGGCGCTACGGGTGTTACTGGAACTACCGGTTCTACTGGCCCTACAGGTACAACTGGTGCTACAGGTATCACTGGAGCTACAGGTATTACTGGAGCTACGGGTATTACTGGAGCTACAGGTATTACTGGAGCTACAGGTATTACTGGAGCTACGGGTATTACTGGAGCTACGGGTATTACTGGGGCTACTGGGGCTACTGGACCTACTGGACCTACTGGGGCTAGAGGCACGACGGGGGCTACTGGACCTGCGTTTACTGAAGGATTCTCTGCCTTTAAAAACACGTTGACAGTTAGTGGATCTACTTCAATCACTAACTGGAGTGTAGCGTCACCATACTTTACAACACCTGCTTTCAATCCAACTACTGGAATATTCACTGTACCAACTACAGGTAGGTATTCCTTTGAAGCAACCATTAACTACTCCACTTCTGCGGCCATTACTGTTACTTTAGGAGCGGGAATAAACCCTTCATTTGCAATTAGGCAAAATGCTACTACAAATTTAATTAGTGGCCTGTTCCCTGTACTAAACGTCAATGTGGCACTTGTATTAACGTTACGAGCAGTTCTTGGAAATGGCACAATCACTTTAGCAGGAGAAGTGAATTTAAATGCTGGAGATACGATTGATTTGTTCTATGAAGCCAATGGATTAACTATCTCTCTTATACTAGGCGGAGCAAACTCTGGCGGTATCGTTTGGTCATGTCACCGAATTTCTTAGAACAACGTTATTCAAATTTTCAAAATATAGTTATGGAAATAGCAAACTATGAAATAGTTAGTTTGCTATTTCTTTATATTTTGAACTTACTGCAATAAAAAAATAGTACAAACATAATGTTTGTACTATTTTGCTTCTACTAACAAAAAATTTCCGCCAACACTTCCTCAGCAACATGTTTACCTTGTTGCACACATTCGGGGATGGATATTCCTTCGAATGAGCTACCTGCTAATTTTACAGTTGGAAAATGTTCTCGTAATTCCTGCTTTATGCGTTGGACCTTCGCCTCATGTCCAACGGTGTATTGTGGCATTGCATTTCTCCAACGTGTAACCACTGTCGTTACGGGTTCTCCATCTATACTGATAGTTTTATTTAAATCCTGTAGCACTGTTTTTTCTATCTCAGTATCTGATAATGCGACAATCGCCTCATCTCCAACTCGACCAATGTAACTACGTAATAGCACATAATCATCAGGCGTGGTACCCGGCCATTTTCGATTCATCCACGTACATGAAGTTATTGAAAAATCACTATTTCGAGAGACATAAAAAGATAGCGCGTCTAAATCACCAAGCTGCTCCTTTTTAAATGCCATTGTAACGGTTGCGATAGTTGCAGCTTTCATTGTCCCTAGTTCATTTAACAAATTATACTTACTGAACATCTTATCCGCCATATTAAAGGGTGTAGCAATAATTACTGCATCTGCTTTAATATGTGTGAAATTGTTAAGCATTACATGTACAGACCCATCTTTTCCATGTTCAATTTCTTCCACTTTGACACCTTTCATTACTGTCCCAGGAAGTAGAGATTCCTCAATACTTTCGATTAAGGTTTCAAGTCCATTACTAAACGTTTGAAAAATCCCTTTATTTTCATCAATAACATCATTACTCAAGAAATTTGTTCCTGCCTTTTTCATCCCTACTAATAAGCTACGATATTTTTGCTCTAGATGATAAAGCTGTGGAAAAGTTGAACTCATACTTAATTGCTCAATATCCCCTGCAAATGTCCCTGCCAGTAATGGTTCAACTAGGTTTTCAACAACCTCAGCGCCAAATCTTCTTCTAAAAAATGACCCCAATGGTTGATCATCGTCCTGTATGGAACGCGGGATAAAAAAATCACCCGCCGCGCGAACTTTACCACTTAGTGAAAACAAACCTGATGTAATGAATGACGAGATATGTGGCGTTTCTCCTGATAATAAATGGCTTGGGATTGGGTATAACTGACTTCCGACAGCCACATAGTTAGGTCCTGCATTACTTGTCATGATTTTTTGTTCAATACCGAGATCCTTCGCTAAAGCATTTACATAATTTTCTCGGTCAAAAAAAGATTCTGGTCCACGCTCAATAATAAAACCATCTTTTCTTAGTGTTTGAATTTTTCCGCCAAGACGTAATGACGACTCGACAAGTACGATATCTAATGGCAATTCTTTTGTGCTTGCTTGTTTTTGCATATAGAACGCAGCTGTAAGGCCTGTAATACCACCACCTACAACAACTACCTTTCGTCTTTTCTGAGTCACCAACATCATCACTTTCTTTTCGCTTAGCTTAATTTTTTATAAATCGCATCGACCATCGCATCAATAAATAAAGGGTGTGTATTAGGCATTGACGGACGATAGTATTTTGCGCCTAGTTCATCACAAACAACTTTACATTCAAAATCATTATCATATAACACTTCTAAATGCTCTGTTACAAAACCTACTGGTGTATAAACAAATGAACGGAAGCCTTTTTCTTCATAGAGCTCGCGTGTTAAGTCTTGAACATCTGGACCAATCCAAGGCTCTGGCGTCTGTCCTGCTGATTGCCAACCGACCTCAACGTTTTTCAAATCAGTTGCTTCTTGAATAAGTCGAGCTGTTTCAATTAATTGATCCTCATAAGGATCACCTAAATCTTTAATCTTTTCAGGAAGTGAATGCGCTGAAACAATTAAGCAAGCTGTTTCACGTTCTTCTTCTGACATTGACTTAAACGTATCATTGACTTGTTGTTTCCAATACTCAATAAATTTAGGTTCATCATACCAAGATTCTACTGATGTAATCGTTAAGCGATCCCCTGCTGCTTCTACAGCACGGCCATTATAAGATTTAATAGAGAATGTTGAGAAATGAGGAGCTAAAACAATGGATACCGCTTCTTTGATGCCCTCTGCCACCATTTGCTCTATTGCGTCCTCAATAAATGGATGAATATGCTTTAAACCAATAAACAATTTATATTCTACAGTATCCTGAACTTCATTTAAGCGGGAACACAATGCTTCAGCTTGTGCCTGTGTTGCTGCCGCTAAAGGAGATAAACCTCCAATCGCTTCGTAGCGACTACGTAAATCCTCTAAATGCTCTTCCGAAGGTTTGCGACCATGACGAATATGTGTATAGTAAGGTTCAATATCCTCTTCTTTATAAGGTGTTCCGTATGCCATTACCAATAAGCCTTTAACTTCTTTCATTACCCTTTTCACCTCTAAATTGTTTTATGTTTTATACATTATGTGATAAAAAGAAGCTGTCCAATCTATTATCTTGGACAGCTCCCTTTCTATGATAAAAATTTCATACATAGAAAAGGACATAATTCACATTTGAATTCGCTTTTTTAAGAACGAGCTTGTATTTGTTGTGCACTATATTCATGAATAAGTGTCGTTAAACGTTTTAAGACCGCTGGATCAACCTCAGGGAAAACACCGTGGCCTAGGTTAAAGATATGACCTGGCATTTCTAAACCTTGATCGATAATGTCCTTAGTTCGTTTTTCAATGACTGACCAATCCGCCAATAATAGAGATGGGTCTAGGTTACCTTGGACTGGTTTTGTAATGCCATTCGTGCGTGCTTCTTTTATTGGTAAACGCCAATCTAAGCCGACAACATCAATCGGTAAATCATTCCATTCCTTCGCTAAATGACTTGCACCAACACCGAACTGAATTAATGGCACGTTTTCTTTTTGTAATTCCGCAAAAATTCGCGTCATAATTGGTTTTATAAATACACGGTAATCCTCCACATTTAAAGCACCCACCCAAGAATCAAATACTTGGATTGCTTTTGCACCAGCTTTAATTTGGGCAGTTACATCTGCAATAATCATGTCAGCAAGTTTATCCATTAACGCAAACCAAGCTTGCGGTTCTGACACCATGAATGATTTTGTTTTGTTATAGTTTCTAGAAGGACCCCCTTCAATCATGTAGCTGGCTAGTGTAAATGGTGCTCCAGCAAAACCAATCAACGGGACATTTAATTGCTCTTCTGTCAAGATTTTTATAGTCTCTAGTACAAAGGGAGTATGCTCTTTGGCATTGAATTCACCTAAATTGTCTACATCTGCAACTGAACGAATTGGATTAGAAATAACAGGACCAACACCTGCTTTAATTTTTACATCTATGCCAATTCCAGGTAGAGGTGTGACAATATCCTTGTATAATATAGCTGCATCAACGTTGTAATTTTCAACAGGTAGACGAGTGACATACGCACATAGTTCAGGTTGATGTGTAATTTCCTCTAAAGAATATTTTTCTTTGATGGCACGATATTCTGCCTGAGAACGCCCTGCCTGTCGCATATACCATACTGGCGTGTGTGTCGTTTTTTCTCCACGAGCAGCACGCAGAAGTGTGTCGTTAAAAGTTGTCATGAATAATTCCTTCCCCTCGATAAATTCATTACTATCCATACGCTCTCGGGTAATTGTTTCCAGATTTCTTTCTGTTTACTCAAATAGCTTCTCTTCAAAATCTGCAATCCCCATCAGAGACTTTATCTTGAATCAGTGGGCTTACCACTTTCTATAGCGGAAAGAGTCTTCTGTATCTTATCCATTGTTTTAGTACAAAAAACATTTGCTGAATCAAGAAAAAAATGTATTATTTATTCCATTATTATTGATATCCGTTTCCAATAGTAAACGCTTCCTCTGTTATTGTATAGTTATCCTAGTGAAATGTCATAAAATTGTTCATTCTAGACAGATTCTTTTTAGTCAAAGCTTAGACTTATGCTAAAAAGGGTATAATCACGCTATAATTAGCAAGATTCATAAGGAGGATAAATTGATGAATATTTATTTAACTTCTGGTACTGGTGATTTTTTAGAGCAACTGAAAAATAAGTATCCAAATGAGCATATGATCTTAATTCACGGAGAGGGAAACTCCGTATTAATTCATGAAACAGAAGGAAAATCTGTTTTTGCCACACCCCGCAAATTTGAAGTGTTAGATTCGGTAAACGAGCTAGAAGAACATGGATTCTTTGTTCTTAATAATATTCCCGTAACAGATGAAGGTCGCCCTGTTTTCGAGCATCGCTTTTTACAACGCTCACATGCCATTGAAGATGAGCCAGGATTTGAGTCCTACCGATTACTTCGTCCCATCAAAAGTGACACTTATATTGTCATGACTCAATGGCATGGACCACACTCATTTGAAGCTTGGAAAAGCTCTAAAGCCTTTGAAAAAGCTCATGCTAAAAGAGATGATTCAACAGGAGTAAATCAGCAGAACATTTTCTCAGCAGCTTCCTACGTAACAACTTATAGTGCTATGCCCAAAGAGCAATCAGAATAGATCTACAACAAATAAAAGCTCATCTTCTCAGTGCAGTACTGGGAAAATGAGCTTTTCATTATTTAGATACTTTCGCAGTCAATTCGCTAATTACTAAAACAATAACAACTACAATGTAAAACATAGGCTGTGTAATTGCACATAATCCAACGATGATTGCTTGTGTAACCATAGCTAGACGTACAATTTGCTTCACAGCTAGTTGACGAGCATTATCTGGCAATGGAAACAGCATATCCATGCGGAATTCTCCACTTGATAGTAATGCTTGCTTTAATTGAATAGTCGTTGCAAAGCTTAGTGCCCCAGCTACAATCCATGTAACTATCGGAATGTCTACAAAGGCTGCAATCACTCCTGCAATTGCCGTAAGACGGAGCCATAAATAAAAATGATCATCTGTACGGACAAAGGTGCGAAACACCAAATATTTTTGAGAATTTTTTTTACCATATGGTACGAATTTATAGAGCCAGTCCATCCATCCTCGACGTCGAATGCTTCCATGTAGATGGGGTACCTCTGTAAAGTAATTTGCAAAACGATAAAAACTCATCATACGATTTTGTTCAAGCTTTACAAAATGTTCATAAGGTACTGGTTCGCCGACAGATTTTTTTCTAAAGACAATCATATAAATGATGCTAATGACTGTAGCCACAATGGTTAGGAGCAACTGAGCTTGCAGACCCATATAAACAGCTGCAGCAAATATTATTGCTCGAATCAGCCTGTCCACCCAAACCATTTGACCACGTTCACTATATCGATAGCTAAATTCTCCTCGAACACTTATATATTTCAGTACAATCACTAGTATGAAAATGGACCAAATTTCAATTGTTGTTAAATCAGTCACTGCTTTTAATAACGGGATACTGACGATGTAGACGATTGCTACAATCCACACCTGAGACCAAAATGTCCAAGCTAAAGCCTTGCTGAAATAATGTGACATTTTAGATTCTAGGGGCAATAGGTATACCTGGTCTGGCTCTCTCAATAATGTAGTAGGACGACTAAAAGCCAATAAAATGCCTATAAAAACAGCAATAAGTATTTCAGCTGGGAAATCTGTCTGTACAACTTTCAACCATTCACTATATTGGTAGCCTCCTGCTCCAATTAGAAATACAAGCACAATGGCAATATGCCCTGTAAAAATAAATTGCATATATTTTTGTACTTCTCCTATATAATGCATGAAGCGAGAGGACCATACATCACGCAAGTTCTTCATGGTCCCGCTCCTTTGTCATTGCAATATAAAGATCGTCTAACGTTGCATTAGGCATCGCAAATGTTTGACGCAAATCGGCCATCGTTCCTTGTGCTCGAACTCTTCCTTCGTGCAATAATATAATTCGATCACAATGCTTTTCGGCTGTTGACAAGATATGCGTAGACATTAATATGGAAGCACCTTCTTTTTTCTTCTCATCCATTTGATCTAATAATGATTGAATCCCCAGAGGATCTAACCCCACAAAAGGTTCATCAATAATATAAAGACTAGGATTAATTAGAAAGGCACACATAATCATAACCTTTTGACGCATTCCCTTTGAAAAATGCGAAGGAAACCAGTTTAATCTTTTCTCCATTCGAAATTCCTTTAAAAGTACCTCAGAACGAGCATCTAGAGTTGCTTTATCAATACCATAAGCCATCGCTGTTAATTCTAAATGTTCCCTTAATGTTAGCTCATCATAGAGCACGGGGGTTTCAGGGATATAAGAAAAGGCTGTACGATACTTGTCCGTATCTTCCTTTAGCGTTACCCCATTAAGGTAAATATCCCCTTCCTTTGGCAACATTGTTCCAATTATATGTTTAATCGTTGTGCTTTTCCCAGCTCCATTCAAGCCAATTAAGCCAACAAGCTCTCCTTTTTCAATAGTAAAAGATAAATCTTTAATAACAGGTTTTCTTGTATATCCACCTGTCACATGCTGTACCTCTAATACTGACATATCCTCACTCCTCTTCTTGTTTTATATTTTATCAAAAATTAGCAAATGATACAGGTTTGAGTATGATAGAATGAATTTACATATACGTTAAGGGGGAAATTCTCATGAGCGATTGCCTATTTTGCAAAATTATCGATGGATCCATTCCAAGTACAAAAGTTTATGAAGACGAACATGTCTATGCATTTACAGACATTTCGCCAGTTGCAAAGGGTCATACCTTACTAATTCCAAAGCATCACTGCCAAGATCTATACGAAATGCCAGAGGATGTTGCACGTAATTTATACGCTGTTGCACCGAAGATTGCGAATGCCATAAAGGCAGCGTTTGAGCCAATAGGTTTGAATACAATTAATAATAATGGGGCGGCAGCTGGACAAACTGTGTTCCACTATCATCTACATTTTATTCCGCGTTATGACGAAAAAGAAGGCTTAGGTTTAGTTTGGCAAACGCAAAAATATTCACCTGAACAATTGGCTGATGTGGCCGAAAATATTAAAGCTCATTTATAATTTTTTGTCATATATTAACATTTTAATAACCCAATTACTGTATTGCAAATATAAAAATTTTAGCGTACAATCACAAATAAGTTTCGCTAACGGTCACGAGGACACGTTGGGAAACTAATAGATTAGCTCAGTCGAGGAGAGATTAAAAATGAATACAAAGAATTTAGTATTAATGGCCCTTTTAGTTGGTATCGGAGCGGCACTATATGTCGTGACACCGGGAATGATTAATGGCATGAAGCCTGATTTCATGTTAACAATGATGTTCATTGGCATTTTATTATTTCCTACAGTGAAAGAAACGTTTTTACTTTCGCTAGCAACAGGGGTACTTTCAGGTTTGTTCACAACATTTCCTGCTGGTCTAGTTCCGAACATTATTGATAAAGCGGTGACAGGCTTTGTGTTTTTAGCTGCTTTAGTTATTCTAAAAAGGATAGCAAAGAGTTTCGCTGTCTCTGCATTTTTAGTTGGTTTGGGTACTATTCTATCAGGTACAGTCTTTTTAGCAGCAGCACTTTTTGTTTTCAATGCAAATGTAGGTGCAACGTTTACAATGCTATTTATTGGGGTTGTCCTTCCAGCTGTAGCATTTAATGTCGTTGCTTTTGCTATTATTTATCCTATTGTAGCAAAATTAGTGAAGCGCTCTAAATTTGTAACAGCCATTTCTCAGATTTCATAACTATTGACTTTAAACATTTAAAAGAAACTGCACTGTGATGATCTATCACTCGTTCAGTTTCTTTTTCTTTTTGTATTCATGCTTTTCATGGTTTAATAGTAGATAAACATGACAAGAAATGAGGTATATATTATGAAAGCAAAACCATTTTTAATTGGACTAGCAACAGGTATTATCGGTGGAACAGCTGCTGTTTTGTTCTCAACTCCACAATCAGGCCAGCAGTTACGTACAACTTTAAAACAAAACGTAGATCAAACAAAAGGCATGCTCCTCGATGTTAAACAACAAGTAGGGACTGTGAAACACTCTGTCAATACTTTAACAAACGAAGTTAAAAATAATATCCCACAAATAATAAATGATTTAAAACAAACAATTACCACTTTTTCAGAAGAAATAGAGCCAAATAAAAATAATTTGCAACAAGAATTAGATGCTTTACAGAATTCGATAAGCGAAATCGAGAAAAACATTGCACAATTCACAGAAAATAAGGAAAAACCACAGAAAAAAATAAGCGACTAAAGTCCTCTTTAGGAGCTTACTTATCTATTTTTTCATCAAAAACTATTGCTATAATATTATTTTTTAACCACTTTTCAATTTTTGAATTTTTCTAACTTTAAACTTTTTTTCTTTACTGCTATAATATTTTTAAAAATGTGAAAGAAAGCAGTAGGTGATGGTATTGTCAGAGGAATTATACACACAAAAAGAAGCTATGCTTTATAGTCAAAGAATCGCGCAATTATCGAAAGCACTATGGAAAGCGGTTGAGAAAGATTGGCAACAATGGATTAAACCCTATGATTTAAATATTAATGAACACCATATTCTGTGGATTTCCTATCATTTAAAAGGGGCATCTATTTCGGATGTAGCAAAGTTTGGAGTCATGCATGTATCTACAGCATTCAATTTCTCCAAAAAATTAGAAGAACGTGGCTTCCTTAAGTTTTCAAAGCGAGATGATGATAAGCGCAATACGTATGTTGAGCTAACTGAAGCTGGTACAGAGCTCATTGTAGAGATGAATAAAAACTACCATAATACTTATCATTCTGTATTAGAAGGATCATTGGCCTTAAAGGACTTATATGGCCGTTTCCCAGATTTTTTAGACGTAATGGCTGTCATTCGTAATATTTATGGTGAGGATTTCATCGATATTTTTGAACGCTCCTTCCAGCATTTTCGTGATTCCTTTGACACCCTTGAAGAACGTCCAACTGTAAAAGGATAAATAAAACTATCGTACAGATATTTTCATGGGGATTCTTGTTGTGCTAGCAGGAATAAATTATGTGAAAGGAGGTATTTCAGAAATATTTCTGAAGTACCTCCTTTCTCTTGCATTCTAAGACAATTCAATTTACATTAAATAGGACACTTCCTATTTTCGGAGTTGATAATAAACTATGCACTGTTGGAAAATTTTAAATCTTGAACATCATTACGGCACTACGCGTATTATTATAATGGGTGTTATTACTTTTTTATCCGTTTTTTCCGTATCGTATGTGACGTTTAATTTATTTAATGAAGAGCACTACACCGATCATTTATTCTGGCTCTTTGTAATAGCCGTATTAACACTTTATCCGGTTCACAAGTTTCTACACTTTTTAGCTCTGTACGATTTACGACAGCATCTTAAATTGCGTGTCCGTACGCAATTTTATCTAATTCCTGTTCTACACATGCGTATTCATGAGCCATTATCCAAAAATCGCTATATACTAGCACTTCTTACGCCTTTTATCGTTCTCAATACTAGTATTATCATAGGTACTTGGCTACTACCAGCCTATACACATTACGGTACATTGCTGTTAGCATATCACTGTAGTCTATGTTTAATTGATATACTTTACGTGAAATATTTATTGAATTCACCAAAAAACTCACAAATTGAAGAAACACCAAAGGGCTATGAGATTTTAGTTCCACCAACTGTTCACTAAATTGCTTGTACTTGTTTTTTAATGGCGTTCTTTGTTATGCTATTACTATTGAAAGAGGGGAGGAATAGACTTGCTATTAATGATTGTAGTTCTATTCTCGGTATTCTATTTATTTCAAATTAACCGTATGACATATGCTCTATGTATGCGACGTGAAATTCCCGAAGAAAACCAGCCAAAAATATTCCGAACTATAAATATACTTATTACCATTTTACTTGTCTCATTTTATATTGAAATTTTATATGCAGTATAACAATCGAAAAGTAAAATACATTCACGTCCGCACGCTACAAGATAAGTTGAGTCCCCATTAAACAACTTGTTCAAACCATTACTAACGGCTTGGATCTTTGGCATGCGGCGTGAAGTACTAACATTGTTAAGAAAAGCTAAGAGTTAATAGAGCTCTTAGCTTTTCACTGTTTTATTAATTAGTATAGGAACGCTGCACCAACGATAATTAATAAAATAAATAACACAACTAATAAAGCAAAGCCTGAGCCGTAGCCACCGCCACCGTATCCTCCGTTGCCCATAACTTCACCCCCTTTCTTTTCTATATCCTATGCGCTTCAAAATTTGAAATATAGGCAATACTCAAGGGGGAACCATTTTGTTTTTAAAACGTTTATGTTATAGTAAAAAATGGACGAAACCATGTTAGGAGAGAATATCCACTATGAAAAAGACAGTTTTATCTTTAACTTTAGCTGCTTCTGTTTTAGCGCTTGGTGCGTGTAGCGGCGGAGATAGCAAAGCAATCGTTACTTCTAAAGTTGGCGATATTTCAGTTGCTGACTTTAATGAAAAAGCCAAATCTTTAACAGGCTCATATGTATTACAGCAAATGGTGACTGAAAAAGTATTGTCTGACAAATATGAAGTAACAGATAAAGAACTTAAAGAAGCTTACGATACAACAGCTTCACAATTTGGTGATGGTTTTGCACAAGCACTAGCTGAAAGTGGCTTAACAGAGCAAGGCTTTAAAGATTCATTACGCGTTCAACTTCTTCAAGAAAAAGCTTTAAAAGACCAAGCCATTAAAGAAGAAGATGTGAAAAAATACTACGAGCAAATGAAAACAGAACTAAATGGTCGTCATATTTTAGTAGCAGATGAAAAAACAGCAAAAGAAGTCATTGAAAAAATAAAAGGTGGCGCTAAATTTGCTGATGTAGCAAAAGAGTACTCTACAGATACAGGCTCTGCACAAAAAGGCGGCGAGCTTGGATGGTTCTCAGTTGGTTCGATGGTTGATGAGTTTAACGATGCTGCTTATGCGCTTGAATTAAACACTTTAAGTGAGCCGGTAAAATCTAGCTTTGGTTATCACGTAATCGAAATTACGGAGAAACGTGACGTGAAAGATGTTGGTTCATTTAAAGATGAAGAAGAAAAAATTCGTACAACTATGTTAAGTAAACTGAACCAAACAGGTGAAGCACAAACTATTCTAAAAGACATCGTTGCGAAAATGGCAAAAGATGCGAATGTTAAAACTTCTGATAAAGATTTAAAAGATTCCCTAGAATTCTTTACGACTACAAGTGAAGAACAAGCTAAAGCGGCTGAAGAAGAGGCTAAAAAAGCAGAAGAAAAAGCTTCTAAGGAAGAATCTAGCGACAAAGCAGAAGATACAGATAAAGAATCTAAATAATTCAGATGATGTCCTTTTCCATTTAAAGAGCGACATCCTCAAAAAAAGGGAGCATCTCATAATACAGATGCTCCCTTTCTCTTTTGTTATTTTACTTTGAACTGGCTTATTTCGGCTTGTAAGTCATTCGACATCGTCTGAAGGACATTTGCTGCACTTGCAATTTCCTCGTTAGACGCAGTTTGTTGCTCTATAGAGAGCGCGATATGCTGTATACCTGAAGATGTGCTATTTGCAATATCAACAATTTCTTTTGTTGCATAATCGGTTTGGCTTGCCTTGTCATTTACACGCAATACTATATCCGTAACTTCCTTGGTACGTTGGCTAATTTGTTGTAAATAATCTACAATATTTTTAAAGGCACCACCTGTCTGCTCAACAGCCTCTCGCCCTTCCTCCACAAATTGTGTACCACTATTAATAGCAGAAACTGCGCTTGATGTTTGACTTAAGATATCATCTACTAATGTTCTAATATTGTCAGCAGCCTTCCCAGATTCCTCTGCTAGTTTTCTTACTTCATCTGCCACAACCGCAAATCCTTTTCCAGCCTCTCCTGCACGTGCCGCCTCTATGGAAGCATTCAGTGCAAGCAAATTTGTTTGATCCGTAATACTTGTAATTAGTGCCACAATAGTACTAATTTCCTTCGATTTTTCCCCTAGCTCATTAACAACCTCTGTTGATTGGTGTACAGATTCATTAATGGTATTCATTTTTCCAATCGTTTGTTCAATTAACTGTAATCCTAAATCAGCCTTTTGATTCGTTTCATTCGCTATATCTGCAACTGCCTGGACTGCGGATGAAGCATGGTCCATATCTTTGGAAATTAAGTTAGCGGAGTCCGATAATAAGTCCATTTGCTTCAATTGCCCTTCTGCACTAGCAGCAATTTCTCTAATGGCAACAGAAATGGTTTCAACTGTGTTACTACTTTGCTCAGTAATAGTAGTAAATTCATTTGTAAAAGTAGAAACATCCGAAGATGCTTTATTCGCCTTTTCAATAACTGTACCTATTTGCTCTAACATATGATTAAATTCCGTTGATAATTGACCAATTTCATCTTTCAATTTATCATCTATACGAACTGTTAAATCGCCATCCGCAGCTTCCGTCATTGCTTTTAAGACGCGCTTTACACGTTTTAAGACGATATACCTTGTACATAAAGAAATAATAACTGTACCAATAAATAGCGAAATAAATGTATTAATGGCCACTCCTGCACTACCATTTAACGCCACTACCTTTTCGATTTGTTGGCTGACGAACTCAGATATATGTGAGCTAATAAATAAACTGATACCAATAGCTAGTATCATTTTGAAAATCAAGCTTTTCCAAAATTTTATTTTAGTGAAACAAGTCCCTCTTTATCCATTGTTTTTCCCCATTCCTATAAATTCTTCCTATATTCTAAAATAAATACAGTACTGGTACAATGGATAGGTACTGAAATTCCACAGATATATAGATAGACTTATATAAAAGCTCGCTCATCCAGTTATTTTGAAACAAAAATTTCACAAATAATGTGTTGAAAGATTAAAATGTTGGCTTATAAAATGATCGATTATCCAGAGGGAATAGTCGCTCTGTAAATTCACCAGGTGCTGTTTTACCTAATGCTCTAGTTAGCATATTCATCTTAGCATCGATGTTATCAATATAATGTAAAATTTCTGCTTCTTGAACCATCGGCTTTTTCGGACTACCCCACTCTTCTTTGCCATGGTGAGATAAAACCATATGCTGCAAAAGCATCACTTCTTCACCTTCAATTTCTAGTTCATTAGCAATCTTAGCAATTTCATTCACCATTATCGTAATATGTCCTAAAAGGTTTCCCTCCACTGTGTACGTCGTGGCAACTGGTCCAGACAGTTCCACCACTTTTCCAATATCGTGCAAAATAATACCTGCATATAATAGATCTCGATTAAGAGTCGGATATAAATCAGCAATGGCCTTACCTAGTTTTAGCATAGACACCATATGATCTAATAAGCCAGAAGCATAATCATGATGATTTTTAGTAGCCGCTGGGAACACTAAAATGGCATCCTGGTGTTTTTTAATGGCCGCTCTCGTAATACGTGAAATATTTGGATTTTTAATATCAAAGAAAAATTGATTTAATTCTTCAAAAAGTTGTTCCTTTGGTGTTGCAGAGGAGGGTACTAAATCATGAATGGCAACTCCTTCTTCTGGCTTTGCCACACGAATAGCTTTGATACGCAATTGATTTTTCCCTCTATAGTCGTGAATTTCTCCACCGACACGTACAATGGCTTCAGCATGATACATCTTTTCATGATCTTCATTTGTATCCCAAAGCTTAGCCTCAATATCTCCACTTTTATCTTGTAATATTAGCGACATAAATGGCTTCCCAACAGTAGTAACTCCTTTTGTCGCTTGTTTAATTAATAAATATTGATCCACTGATTCTCCAACCTGAAGCGTTGTAATTCCTTTCATGTTGACGCCACTCCCCTTTCATTTGCTAGTGCTCCTACATCTATAATTTGCTCTTTTGGCCAATGTTTGAGCATTTCATCATGGCAAGTAAAATATAAAATTTGACGTTCATATCCTACTTCTTTCATTAATTGTACCATTTTGTCTGTACGGTTTCGATCAAAATGGACAAACGGATCGTCCATAATAATCGGGAATGGCGCAGAGGTTATCAACGTTTGTGCAAGTGCCAGACGTAATGCAATGTAGGCTTGCTCCTTAGTTGCCTGCGATAATTCAACCATTTGATAACGGATTCCCGCCACATCTTGCGCCATAAAGTAGCCTTCGTCGTGAATCGTAAGTTGAACGTAGCGCCCTCCTGTAAGTAATTGGAATATTGCATTAACCTTCGATAAAACATGTGGTAATTTTTCTTCCCGAAGACGAAATAATGTTTCATGAATAGCAGTCGCCACAGCCTTTTTCGTTGCCCAATGCTCAATCATTTGCTGTAACTCCGATTTTTCCTGCTCAAACTCTTGAAGTAGTTGGCCATATTTTTCATCATTTAATAGCTGTTCTTTTTCAATTTGCAATGCAGCACGATGTTCAAGACATCGGTCTATATCCATTTGCAAAGAAGCTTGCTCCTGCTCTAAAACCCGCATATCCTCGATAACAGAGTCCTCTTTTAAACCAACATTTTCAGATAAATCCAACGAGGCTATTTGAGCCTGAACCGTTTGAAGCTCTGTCATTATTTTTCTTTGATGCTCAAATTGCTCATATCTCTCATAAAAAGCTTGCTCGTTTTGCACCTCCGCTTCGTTCAATAGCTGCATCATATCAGCTGTATAACGATCTATTCGTGTTTGTCCACTTTGTAGCTTAATCTTGATGTCAGCTAGCTGAGCTTGTGCTTGCTGCACTTGCTGTTGCTGTTGCTGTGCGTCCAGATAGGCTGTTCGTAGATACATATATATTTCATGTTCATTATAATTTTCATTTAATACTAGTTGAAGCTGTTCATAAAGGCTGTTCTTTTCATCCTGAACTTCTTGCAAAAGGCTTATTGAGCCCTCCCTTTTAACCGCCAATTCTTGAACACTTCGTATACGCATAAATAATTCGGGCATTAACGTTCTAGCTATCGTACCTTGTAATCGATAGCGTTTTAAAAATTGCTGCAATGACTGCGTAGTTTCTTCACTCTCCAGCTCCGCTTGTTGAATTTTATATTCCAATTGAGCATATTGTTGCTCCTTCTCACTTTGCTGTTCATGGACATGTAACCAACGATCCTCCAATCTTTGTTTCTTTAGGAGTATAGTTTGTACAGTCATTTCATCCTGCTCTAATTGTCGTAAGAGGTGACTATTTACTTTATCGGACGTCTCCGTTGCTGGTCTAACAAACTTTATCAACCAAATGGTTATGATGGTCAAAATAGCACCAATAATGGCCACTGCCACATTTTTTTGTAATATCCCATAAACAAATGATAATAAACCAATTAATAAAATCATCCAGGAAAAATAATTAGGCTGCCTTTGTTTAGTCCGTTGCGATTTGGCAGCACGCAATTGCTCTAGCCTCCGCTTTTGTTGAGGCCACTGTGCTAAAATATGTTCTTCTTCCTTTGTTAATGACTCCTGCTTTAGCCTTTGCTTTTGTTGCGTTATGGCATCTAATGCTTGATGGATTTGCTCTAGCGAATGCAAATGAAACTTTAGCTCATCCTCCGCCTCCTCCAGCCTTTTTAATTGCTGTTGAAATTGCTGTTCCTGCTGTAAGGATACTGTTTCTCCAAGAAGAATGTTCTGTGCCTCTTTTTCTTGCACACCTAATAAACGAAACTGTGCATCTATTTCTTGCTCAAGCATAAAGAGATCATCCCGTAAGTTTTTCTCCTTCACGATCAGCTGATGCCATGTTGCCTCTTTTTGCATAAGGCGGCCCATTTCATTTACAGTTTGCTCATTCACTGTCGCGAGCACTTTGTCCTGTAGCAATTGATATTGTTCTTTTAATTGCAGCAACTGCTGATTTTCATGTAAAAGTCGGTCCTTTACTTGTTCATATCGTCTTACACCTTCTGCTGGAAATTGAACATGCGGATCATTACCTAATGCTTGCTGCAACATCTGTTGTTGCTTGATAAGAGGCAAGGCCTGCTTTTGAACCGTTAAGTATTGCCATTGTTGTTGTTGCTTTTTTTGAGTGGCATAAAGTTTCTCAAGGTTTTGCTCAAGAAGTTGCAATTGTTGTAATTTATCCTCAAATGTTTGGATCTTACCTTGCTCGTGTCTAATCATTCGCTCGAGTTGCTTTAACTGCTCAATTTTTTGATTGATTACTGGAACTTTACCTGTCTTCTTAAATAGCTCATTGGCCTCTTTATCCATTTTTTTCTCAAGAGCAGACAAGTGCTGGATACCTGTTGTACCAGAGGAGAGGAGAAGATGTGTTAGTTCCTCCTCAGACATTTTTTCAATGCCCTGAAGCTCATGCAATGAAAAGGAAAAAATGGATTCAAAGGATGCTCTAGAATAGCCATATAAAAGCTTAGCTAACAGCTCCTCCTGTCCTGTTGTACCATCTTCAAGATAAACAGTAACATCACCTGCAGCCTTGCCTTTCACACGCTCAATAATGCATGAACCATAAATAGGGTGTAATAGTGTCAGCTGACCACCGAATTTCGTCGATGCTTTTGGTTCATATTTGCGTTGTGTCTGCTGCCTTGTTGGAAAGCCAAAGAGCATTTGTAAAACAAATTGCTGAATCGTTGTTTTTCCTGCCTCATTTAATCCATAAAAAATTGTAACGCCTTCATTTAAGGGAATCGTCACGTTTTCATGCTTACCAAAGCCATAAATTTGTAGTTTTTTGATTGTTAGCATGTGCATCACGCCCTTTGAATTTCTTCCGCCAATAGTGACTGTGCATTGTGCGTTAGATTCTTTATATCCTTTTCAGATAAAGGCTCAATCAGCCGAGCGCCACCAGCATACTGGTATAAGTCTTTTAGTATATCCTTCCAGTCATTACTATCCCATTGCTCCATTAAACTTACGACTGACTGCGTAGCAGCAGAATATTCACCATGAATCGAAGGTTTTTGTAACACCATTTTTTGTACCCAACACATTGGCTCAATACCCTCTTCTGCCTCTCGAATGGTATCCAGCCAAGTGTCCACCGTCGCATGCTCAAACAATGCTTCTGTTTGCTCATCAATATTTTTTAAATAAAGCTCAACTACCGCCGCTCCCCATGAAGTACGATTGACAGCAATTGCTTCTTCACATCTTTTAAGTAATTCATTAGCATGAACGATATTTGTACAATCCACCTCTATCGTGGTATAAACAATAGCGGAGGTAGGAATAAAATCTAATTCACATGCTGTTTGAGATAAAGTTACATCATAGCAACCTTTTATTCCTTGTTCTTTACGATGACGACTTTGAATATTGCCTGGATAAACTATAGGAGGGTTTTCATGTAACAGTTGTCGTTTATGAATATGCCCTAGCGCCCAATAATGATAATTCTTTTCAAGCAGTTGCTGTTTGGTAAATGGCGCATACAAAGCATGTGACGTATCACTAGCCTCACTGCCATGCAACATGCCAATATGAATTGCATGAGAATCTTGAGCGATTGGAAACGTATCAATAACAGACTCCTTCAGGTGGCGTTCACTATAGCTGAAGCCGTATATACAGACTTGCTTACCACGGATTTTCAACTGGACAACACTTGTTTCAGCCGGTAATTCATAAACATTACTTGGTAAAGAAAAACGTGTCCAAGTTCCTTTTAAATGATCATGATTCCCGTAGCTAATAATTACAGGAATATTGTGTTGAAAAAGTTTCTCCATTGCATCTTGAAATTTTCTTTGGGCTTGTAAACTGCGATTTTCACCATCATAAATATCTCCGACAATTAATAAAAAGTCTGGCTGCTCCTGAATTGCCTTCTGAATAATTTTATCAAAAGCATCAAAGGTACTTGATCGAATTTCCTTTAAAATGTGTTCAGGTAAGCCAAATAAGCCCTTAAATGGACTATCCAAATGTAAATCTGCCATATGAAAAAAACGAATTTCTGACATCCAATCACCCCAACTATAGATATTTCCCACCTCAGTTAGTTACTACAAACTATCAACCAAAGCAGTCATATATGATTACAAAACCGAATATTTGTTCTATTTTATCATACTTCCCTATTTATGAAAAATGGTAGTGCTTAAAAAAAAGCGTCGACTTACTTTTTCCACAATTTTCGTAATTCATCAAATAGTTTACTAGTTTTACCGTGAAGTTTATAAATCTTCTATGTATAATAGATATATATTTAAATAAAAGGGTGGGGTTTGTATGGAGAACTATCGTTTCACAGCTTTCGAAAAAACAGGGGAAACATTGTTTGATGAAACATGGACATTTGAAAATGACGAAGCTGCTAAATTAAATGGCCAACAACAAATTGAAGAAAAAGGTGTTGCCAACAAAACTCATCGTCTAGTAAATGCTTCAGGTAAATTAATTTTATTCCATGTTTAATAATTGAGAAAAGGCACGTAGGATATCTACATGCCTTTTCTTATTTTTATTTTCCTACAAAGACAGGTGTTCTTTTCTCTACAAAAGCATGAATACCTTCTATATGATCTGTCGTTTTACGCATTGTTGATTGTCCTTCTGCTTCTAGTGCAAGGATATTTTCCAGCTGTGGTAAATTTTGAGCATGTAAAATGTTTTTTGTCGTAATCATAGAAGAAATAGGTGAAGCAAGCATTTTACCCACAAGCTGATCTGCCATTGCAAATACAGTGCCATCTGGTGCCATATAGTCGATTAATCCTGCATCTAATGCTTCATTTGCAGTAAGCACCTTCCCTTCCCAAATCATTTGTTTTGCTTTAACAGTCCCCACACGTTCCTTCATAAAGAAGTGACCACCTCCATCTGGAATCAGTCCTATCCCTATGAAGTTCATAGCTAGTTTACTATTTTCACAGGCCACAACAATATCCGCCCCCAGTGTTAAACTAAAGCCAAGACCTGCCGATGCGCCATGAACTGCCGCAATGACTATCATTGGTAGCTGATAATAGGCCTTAACGATGCGTGTAAGATAACCCATCGCCTCATCAATATTTAAAGGCTTAGTTGAATCAAGCATCGCCTTAATATCGCCTCCAGCAGAAAAGACCTTCCCTTCTCCACGAATAACAAGTACTTGTATATCTTTTTCCTGTTGCAAAGCCTCAAAGCATTCAGCGAGTTCTCGCATCATAACGTCATCCATCGCATTCATCGCCTGAGGACGATTCAAAGTTAACGTTGCACGTCGATCTAGCTTTTCTACAGTAATTGTTGAAAATTCCATCTCCATTACCCCCAAATATGAATAGTCATTCACTATGTACTATTCGTGTTTTTTTAGTAAACTCCTTCTCTGCTAAACAAATTTACCTTCATTATGCTATATTAAAGGACGAATATTGTTATAAAGGTGGTTACGTATTTTGACACAAAAAGACTATCGTATATTACTTTATTATAAATATGTTACGATTGAAGACCCTATAGCATTTGCTGAAGAACATTTAGCAGTATGTCAAGAACTCGGACTTCTTGGCCGCATTTTAGTTGGTCACGAAGGGATTAACGGAACGGTTTCGGGGACTATTGAACAAACAGATGCTTACATGAATCATATGAAGGCTGACCCTCGATTTAGTGATATCATGTGGAAAATTGATGAAGCTGAAGGACACGCTTTCAAAAAAATGCACGTTCGCCCTCGCCGCGAGATCGTTCACTTAGGCTTAGAAAATGATATCAATCCTTTAGAGATAACAGGGGATTATTTATCTCCTAAGGAATTTATGGAACAAATGCAAGAAGAGAATACTATTATTATCGATGCACGTAATGACTATGAATACGATCTTGGCCATTTTAGAGGCGCGGTTCGACCTGATATTGAAAATTTCCGCGACTTGCCAGCATGGATGGAAACACATAAAGAAGAATTCGCTGATAAAAAGATTTTAACTTACTGTACAGGTGGAATACGCTGTGAAAAATTCTCTGGTTGGTTAAAACGTGAGGGCTATGGAAAAAGTGTTGGTCAATTACATGGTGGAATTGCCACATACGCAAAAGATTCTGAAGTAAAGGGGCAACTTTGGGATGGGCAAATGTTTGTTTTTGATCGTCGTCGCAGTGTGCCAATCAATCAAGTGGAGCATATCGTTATCGGAAAAGATTATTTCACAGGTGAACCTTCCGAACGTTATACGAACTGTGCAAACCCTGAATGCCATAAATTAATGCTATGTGAAGAAAAGCATGAAGCCTTTTATATGCGCAGCTGCTCTGATGAATGCCGTCGTGCCAAACGTAACTTCTTCGTGGAGGAGCATGGCTGGACGGTTCATCAAATCGAAGAACAAATCGCTAGAATTGCAGTTGTCCAAAACGCAAAATCATAATCGCTGTCATTATTACTTGGTGACAAAAAGAGCATCGTTTATAACGATGCTCTTTTTGCACTGGCATTACACTTCTGCTAAAAAACGCCCTACCTGCCTACCACTAAATAAACAGCCACCAACAAACGTACCTTCTAAAGCGCGGTAGCCATGAACACCACCGCCCCCGAAGCCGCTTACTTCACCAGCAGCAAATAGTCCTGGAATAGGCTGACCATCCATCCCTAATACTGCTCCATTTAAGTTTGTTTGTAAGCCCCCTAAGGTTTTTCTTGTTAAAATATTTAATCGTACCGCAATTAAAGGCCAATTTTTAGTATCTAAAATTTTATGTGGCTTGGCAACACGGATTAGCTTATCCCCAATATAATTTCTGGCACCATGAATGGCGTTCACCTGTATATCTTTTGTAAACTTATTATCCATTTCTCGATCCCTCGCTAAAATTTGCTCTTTAATTTTCATGAAATCGAGTAAATCATTGCCTGCTAGTTTATTCATTCCATTTACTAGTTCTCTTAAATCATTTGCAATCACAAAATCCTCACCATGATTTTTAAAGGCTTGGATTGGAGCAGGTGGTCCGGGCATGATCCTTTTTAAAACATCACCAATGCTTTTGTTTGTTAAATCCGGATTTTGCTCCGAGCCAGATAAAGCAAATTCTTTCTCAATAATTTTTTCTGTTAAAATAAACCAGGAATAGTCATAGCCTGTTTTTTGAATCGTTTCTAGTGTACTGAGCGTATCGAATCCAGGGAAATTAGGCGCATGAAATCGGTTACCTTCTGCATCAAACCATAAAGAGGAGGGGCCTGGCAAAATTCGTATTCCATGATTAGGCCAAATCGGATCCCAATTTTTTAATCCTTCTGTGTAATGCCACATACGATCACGATTCACAATACGTCCCCCTGCATGCTCTGTAATTTCAAGCATTCTTCCATCTACATATGCAGGAACACCACAGACCATATTTTTAGGAGGGGTCCCTAATCGTTCTGGCCAATTTTTTCTCACTAAATCAAAATTGGCCCCGATACCACCACTTGCCACAATAACGGCTGCAGCCTCATACGAAAATTCTCCGACTCCTAATCTTGAACTTTTTTCCCCTCGACTGATAAAGGTTTCTGCTAGTACTGTGCCACTTATCCCCATAATCTTTCCATCTTGTTGAATAAATTCATCCACACGATGTCGTGGTTTAAACTCAATATAGCCATCTTTTATTGCCTTTTTAACTTTATCCACAAATGGCTTGACAATGCCTGGACCTGTTCCCCATACAATATGAAACCTCGGCACTGAATTCCCGTGTCCACCAGCATGTGAGCCACCCCGTTCTGCCCAACCAACAACAGGGAAAAATTTAATACCCTTTGACTTCAACCAATGATATTTTTCACCCGCAGCAAAATCGACGTAGGCCCTCGCCCATTTGTATGCCCAGGAATCCTCATCTTCTAAACGATCAAAACCTGCTGTCCCTAGCCAATCCTGCCATGCCAACTCCTTACTATCCTTAATGCCGAGCCTTCTTTGTTCAGGAGAATTTACCAAAAATATGCCACCAAAAGACCAAAATGCCTGTCCCCCCATTGAATTTTCAGGCTCTTGATCTACTAAAAGTATTTTTTTCTTTGCATCGACTAACTCGCAGGCTGCCACTAAGCCTGCCAGTCCAGCACCAACTATTGCAACATCGTATTTCATTACTACACCCCCAAATCAATCATCCTTACTTTAAATTCTTCTCTACTAGTCTATTTACCTTCTAAAAATCAAAGGTTTGTCTAAAATGTGACAACGTAAAACGTTCGTCTTCTTTCATAAAACGATCCAGTTCTAATTTAGAACACTTCACTCATTCCATATAATTACCATATAATATTTTCGCAATAAACTTCATGGAAGCTTGATAAAATCAGTATTTACAAATATCGTTAGCGCTTTCATTGTGCGCTCCATAAAGACGAACATTATACACTTTATATATATAAATTGTTCGTATATAAGTATTTTTCAGACTTTTGAAGTCATGTTTTTTTAGTTTTTTTAGAATTATTGTTGACAAAGGTGAACAATAGGGATTATGATGTTAACAAATTTAATCATAAAAAATATAACGACGGAGACACACTAGTCGTAAGAAAATCCAAAGCGAGCTGATGGTTGGTGTAAATCAGTGATTTCTACGATAATAGTTCCACTCCTGAATAGTTAAGCCGAACCATCTAAGTAAGCTTATCCGTCTCATGCACGTTACGCATATTGCTAAGACTGCAAGAATAAATTTTTCTAGCAGTGATTAAGGGTGGTACCGCGAACCAATGTTTATACAGCCTTTCGCCCCTTACAACACAATAACTGTGTTTGTAAGGCGTGGAAGGCTTTTTATATTGCTTTCGATTCGGAAAGGAGATTGTTTGCATGCTGTAAGATGTTAGAATTTTACAAATTCCAGACTGTCGTAGTTAAAACCACAATTACTATTTATTAAAAGGAGCTAATTATAATGATTACTGCCACAAAAACAATTAACGTATTTATCGCTGACCCACTAAGTGAGGATGGTATTTTCCCATTACGCCAGGAACAAGATTTAGATTTAAATATTATCGTAGACACTGGTCTAGAACCAGAAGAATTAATGACTAAAATTGCAGATGTAGATGTGTTACTTGTTCGTTCACAAACTACTGTGACACGAGAAGTAATTGAAGCCGCAAAAAGCTTAAAATTAATCGGTCGTGCTGGTGTAGGTGTCGATAATATTGACCTTACTGCTGCCACTGAGCATGGTATTATCGTTGTTAATGCTCCGGATGGTAACACAAACTCAGCCGCTGAACATACAATTGCCATGATGACATCACTTGCACGTCACATTCCACAAGCTTTTAATACACTAAAAAATGGGAAATGGGACCGTAAATCTTATGTGGGAGTAGAGCTAAAAAACAAAACTTTAGGTGTTGTAGGCTTTGGTCGAATCGGTGTTGAAGTAGCTTACCGCGCAAAAGGTCAACGTATGAATGTTATGGCATATGACCCTTTCTTAACTGATGAGCGTGCAAAAGAATTAGGTGTCACAAAGGCGTCAGTGGAAGAAATTTGTGAAGCAGCCGATTTCATTACTGTACACACACCACTTCTTCCTGAAACACGTAATCTCATTAATAAAGAAAAATTTGCGATGATGAAAGATGGCGTACGTATCATTAACTGTGCGCGTGGCGGTATTATTAATGAGGATGACCTATATGATGCTATCGTAGCAGGAAAAGTTGCTGGTGCTGCCCTGGATGTATTCGTATCTGAACCAGCGACAGACCATAAGCTTCTTACTTTACCTCAAGTAATTGCTACACCTCACTTGGGTGCGTCTACGATTGAGGCACAAGAGTCTGTAGCTGTTGATGTGTCAAATGATATTATTAAATTTTATAAAACAGGTACTGTGACAAATCCAGTGAATATGCCATCTATTCCGAAAGAACTTCTAGCACAAGTTGAACCTTTCTTTGAATTAGCGGAAAAACTCGGCTCATTCTTATCACAAGTAACAACAGAGCCCGTAAAAGAAATCAACTTATCTTATGCTGGGGAAGTAGCCAACTATGATGTCCGTCCATTAACTTCAAATGCATTAAAAGGTTTATTAGCTAAAAATCACGGTAATCATGTGAATGATGTCAATGCTCGCTACCTGTCTGAGCGTATTGGTATGAAAATTATTGAGCATAAAACGACAACAGCTAAGGGCTTTACAAGTTTAATTACCATCGAAATTATTACTGCGAATGAAACACACACTGTAGCTGGTACATTATTAAACGGCTTAGGTGCACGTATCGTCAAAGTAGAGGACTATGTTGTAGACGTTATTCCACAGGGTCATCTTCTTTACATTAAAAATACTGACAAACCAGGTGCAATCGGCCGTGTAGCAACTAAACTTGCGGAAAAAGATATCAACATCGCAACCATGCAAGTTGGCCGTGCCCAAGTTGGCGGAACAGCGGTTATGATGTTAACAATAGATAACGTTGTAACAAATGAGGATTTAGCATTTGTGGCACAGCTTGAAAATATTGATGAAGTAAAAGCCATCAATCTATAATATGTAAAGTGAAAAGCAGAGGGTTTCCTACTCTCTGCTTTTTTGGTAATTAATACTTTTATGAAGGGTAATCTGACGAACTTCGCAGGCATGGTCTGCCTTTTTAATATTTCTACAAAAAAATGTACTGCATCCTTGAAGGTGCAGTACATTTTTTTAAAGCTGTTTCACAAGTTTTACTAGGTCTGTTAAAGAGCTAATCTCATAGGTTGGTGTCACAGCTCCATTGGCCATATTATTATCGCGGTTAATCCATACGTTTCGCATTCCTACGCGAGAAGAGCCTAAAATATCAGTATTGAGATTATCGCCAACCATAATGGCATCATCCGCTGTAATGCCTGTTTTCTCCATCACATGCTCAAAAATAGAAGCGTCTGGCTTACCTTTTCCAAAGTCTCCTGAGATAATAATATGATCAAAATACGGCGCTATTTCAGGCGTAATTTCTAGCTTTAAATTTTGCAGACTAGGTGCACCATTGGTAAGTAAAACAAGCTGGTACTTCCCTTTCAATTCGTCTAACACAGTAAATGTATCTTCATATAAAAATGGTGATGCTTTGCGCTCAGCTACAAAGCGTTCTCCTAGCTCTGCTCCGAATTTTGCATCCTCTATACCAAGAGCGCTTAAACCTTTTGTCCATGCTGCCGCACGATAGCCCGGTACAAGCCTCTTCATGGCTTGAAAGGATTCAGTAGGGTCATCAAATGTTCCCCATAGACCTTCGAAAGGATTGATACCAATTAATACCGTATAGTCATACGTTTCATAGCCTTCGTATAACGCACGAGCCTCTTGACGAACTGCTTCTTCTAGCTCTGCAGAATTCACATTATGTATCGTAGCAGCATAGTCACATGTTTTTTCAAAAGCAGTTTTTACTGATTTTTTATCCCATAGTAATGTATCATCTAAATCAAAAATAATAGTGTTTATCGACATTTTGTCCGTACGCTCCTAGCTCCTGATTAATACTATTATTTTAGCATATTTTCAAAATATTTAGGATAACAAATTATGTCCAATTCCTCTCAAATCCCTTACACCTAAACATCTATCCAAAGAAGGCTGATGGACAGGACATTGCTCAATCAAAAAAACAAGCTGCGGGTAACTTCCACAGCTTATCATTTATTATTTGTTTTTATGACGTAAACGGTCCATTAAATTCTGGATATCGGCTCTTTTTTGTTCCGTTTCTTCTCTTAAAATCTCAATATGGTACATGCCATCTATTTCTTCTATCTGTACACGATCCCCAACAAGCACAGGCTTGTTCAAAGCTGACTGTAAAATAATAATTTGTTCTTCTTCCTCAGGATACTTTAAAAAAACAGCATAACCGTCTTCAATCCGATCTAAAGTATATTTAGTCGAGCTCACTAACAAGTTCCCCTTTCTCATTCCGTAATTGCGCAGCATCTCCATCATTTAACCAAATCTGTTTAGTGGTCCATTTTAAATAATTATCCCCTTCACGAGCATTAGCCCCGCTAGTAACATAAATAATTTTACCAGGTTGTAAGGATAGATTAGGAAAATTAAAGACTTGATCTCCTTCCAGAGAAATGAGCTGCCAATCGTTTAACGAAACAGCTTGTTGACCGTTATTTTTAATGCCTACAATTTCTGTCACTAAATCTTTGCTGACAATCTCAACAGCAGTTGTTGGTTCAACCGTGGATGGTTTTTTTTGAGTTACAGCCCTCTTTCCATTCACCGTGTAGTTTACCCCATTTGTTGCCACTGTAATCGTTCCTAAATCCGCAGTGGCATAGATGTTACTACCAATAGCTTGCAATCGATTTACTACTTCTGCATGTGGATGTCCATATTTATTATCTTCACCATAGCTTAATATAGTGACTTCTGGCTTCACTGCACGAATGAAATCTTCTGAGCTACTGGTATTAGAACCATGATGCCCTGCCTTCAGAACAGTAGCTGTTACATCATTTGACATCATTTCCTTCTCTAATGCTATGCCAGCATCTCCCGTTAATAAAAAGGATACATTGCCATAAACCACTTTTAAGACAATGGAAGCGTCATTATTATCGGTTGCATGTTCATTTGCATTTAAAACCTTCACCGTTACATCCTTATCAAATTCAATAAAATCTCCTGTTTTCGGCACATAATAAGGTATGTTTTTTTCATCAATCGCCATCAGCATTTCTTCAAAAGTTTGAGAAGTATGTACTTTGCCCGAATCATAAAATTGCTCAATAGGGATTGCATGTAACACTGGAATGAGCCCACCAATATGGTCAGCATCGGGATGTGTCGCCACTACCTTATCAAGTTTGTTCACACCAAGTTCCTTTAAATAAGAAACTACCTGTTGTCCTGCACCTTTCACACCAGCGTCAATAAGCATGGTTTTCCCATTTGGCGATTCAATTAATATGGAATCCCCTTGTCCCACATCCATAAAATGAACTCGCATTTCATCGCCAGCCGTTACAGGCACCCGCTGTGTCTTAATTGCTTCTGTACAGCCTGCTAATAAAAAAATGCAAAGGAGTACTACTATTAATTTTCTCATGTTACTAACTTCCTTTCTATTTTTCTATTATACAAAAAAGAGAGCTTCCCATGGGGCAGCCCTCCTTGTACTTTAAACAAATATCCACCATAAAACCATTGTAATCATGATTGTGACAATGCCCTGTAGTAATGTAGCAACGGTTTGTGCCTTATAAGCTTGAGTTACTTCCATTCCACTATACTGTGTAATTACCCAGAAGAAACTGTCGTTCACATGGCTAACCGTCATTGCACCAGCTCCAATGGCCATTACTACTAATGCTAATGGGACAGCGCCCTCAATGCCAAGTGTCACGAGCATTGGTGCTACTAAAGTAGACGTAATGACAAGCGCTGTCGTCGAAGATCCTTGAGCAGTTTTTAAGGCAGCTGCTACTATAAACGGTACTAGCAAGAACAAAGTACCTGATGCAAACATCCCCAAGTCCATTTCCTGTAGTATTTCTCCAACACCAGCATTTTTAATAACTGTTCCAAACGAACCACCTGCTCCTGTAATAAGTAAAATAGGCGCGGCTTCTTTTAAACTTTCACCAATCCAGCCCGTTAAGGTCGTTTCACTAATTTCAGGCAATAATAAAAAGGCAGCTGCTACACCTAAAAATAATGCTACTGTTGGCGAACCTAAAAACTTAAAAATCGTATTGAATGTTGATTCGGGATCACCCGCTAACGATGCTATTGAGCCAAGACCAATTAAAACAATAGGTAGAACGATTGGTAAAAAGGCTTTAAATGTTGAAGGCATTTTGCCAAAGGATTTAATGACTTCCTCATAATCTAATGCCTCTACCTCATCTTGGGGTACACGAATTTTGGTTGCAACTTTCACTGACCACATATAGCCTACAAATGTAGCAGGTATCGCTACTAATAAACCAATGACAATAACTGTCCCTAAATAATTGGCCGCCCCAATATTTCCAGCTGCTGCGATGGGACCTGGTGTAGGGGGTACTAATACATGTGTTGCAAATAACCCCGTCGCTAAAGCTACAGCCATGGATGCAATCGTTACATTAGCCCGTTTTGCTAATGATTTTTGCAAACTCGATAAAATAATAAAACCTGAATCACAAAATACTGGGATAGATACGATGTAACCAATTAAAGACATCGCAAGTTGTGGACGTTTTGGACCAACGATGCGTAAAACTACTTCTGCCATTCGATAGGCAGCGCCTGATTTCTCTAAAATTAAACCTATAATTGTTCCAGCGATAATTACTAAGCCAATGCTCGTCATTAGACCACCGAAGCCAGTGTTAATACTTTCTACCACTGTTAATAGTGGCATTCCCGAAGCAATTCCAACGAAGAAGGCGCTAATTAATAACGCCAGAAAAGGATGTAGCTTTAATTTGGCCGTGCCCCATACAACAAACAATACCCCTAGTAAAATAATGATGAATAACATCTAGTCATCCCCCTTTTGTATGTAAAGCTCAAAGATTTGCTTAGTTTTTAAACGAATAAAATAAGCGGATTCTCGCATTGCCTGCTCAGTAGTAATCTCCTCATCTACTAATGTCTCCACAACACTAAAATACTTTTGAAGTGCAGGTTTAGCCATACTATCAATGTCTCCCGACAATAAAACTGCCTCTACATGTGCTAAAGCAGCCGCTTTAGCAACCCCTAATGGAGCCTTACCATGTAATGTTTGGAGATCCGACTTCCCTTCACCCGTTATTACCAACTGTGCGGCTGCTAAGTGATCCTGTAACTGGACAGCATCTATGACAATATCAATTCCTGCATGAAATGTCCCGTTTAAAAATGCGATTAACGCGCCACCTAATCCTCCTGCAGCTCCCGCTCCTTGATAATCGTGCAATCGAATAGCAAACTGTTGCTCGATGATATCTGCAAAATGCTTTAAGCAGTTATCAAAATGTGTAATTTGATAGTCCTGCACACCTTTTTGAGGGCCAAATATAGCTGTTGCTCCTCGTTCACCAATGAATGGATTATCCACATCACAGGCAATGGTAAATATCGCTCCTATCAATCTTTCATCAAGTCCACTTATATCTATTGCAGTTAATTCCATTAAACTCGAAATACCATCCTCTAAATCTGAGCCATCTTCCTTTATAAATCGCACACCTAATGCCTTGAGCATGCCAATCCCTGCATCATTTGTGGCACTTCCACCAATACCGATAATAAATTTTCTAAAGCCTCGGTCGAGTGCCGCCTTAATTAATTGGCCAGTACCATACGTTGTAGCAAATTCAGGGTTTTTCTCATGGTCTTGTAGCAACATGATGCCAGATGCCTGAGCCATTTCAATCACGCATGTTTCTTTATCACCCAATACACCATACTGTGCTTGTATGTCTCTTCCTATTGGATCTAGCACTTCCGTTGAAAAATACTGACCACCCGTAGAGGCAATAAGTGAATCAAGTGTCCCCTCGCCACCATCTGCAACCGGTAGAATAATAGTTTCTATTGATGGATTTACATCCAGAATGCCTTGCTGCATGGATTTCGCTACTTCAACTGCCGATAGAGTACCCTTGAAGGAATCTGGACTAATAATGACTTTCATACAATACCTCCACTTATGTCGCCTATTGACACTTACGTAAATTTTCAAATTCCTTAGTTAAGCGCTTACAAATTATTATAATGACAATAAATTCAGAAAACATTATAATAAATGTACAATTTATCTGTCCTATAACAGACTGTTTTTTATCCGAGGTGTATAAACATGTTGACCAAAAAATTAGCAGATGAAATCGTACATCAAACAATGTTACGCTTACGTCACAATATTAATGTCATTAGCCCTACTGGTGTTATTTTAGCTTCTGGAGATAAGATGAGGGTGGAGGATATTCACGAAGGTGCAGTTTACGTAGCACAAACAAAAAAACGTTGATTATTAATGAGGATAATATAGAATTGTATCCAAATACAAAGCCTGGCATTAATATGCCTATCCTGTATCAGGATGAAGTTGTAGGTGTTATTGGTATAACTGGAAATTCAGAAGAAATGCTTGAAATCGCCAATCTTGTTCAATTAACGACAGAGATCATGACACATCAAGCACTCGTCGAGTCTAAAAGCGAGTGGCAACGGAAGAATAATGACTACATATTCGAGGCACTCGTTCATGGAAGTAAGCTTGATGCTACTTTAAATAAACGAATTCAGAAATTACCCTTTTCACTAATAGCACCCTTCCAAGTTATTTTAGTGAGTTTACATGAAACATCTTATTTAGAAAATAGGATGCCATTCTTTTTTGAAGATTTATTTTATAGACAGCCTATTCTAGCTGGACATAGCCAATTACAGGAGTATTATATACTGCTAACATATCGCCAGGAACAAAACTATCAATCCATTATAAAAGCTTTAAGAAAGAAAAAACAAAAACTTCCTTCCTTACAAATTGGTATTGGTCCTGTTGTGCAGCAACTTTCGCAACTTCCCTATAGCTATCAGGGAGCTAGAACAGCACTTGAATTTGCTACCATCCATAACGAGATTACCTTTTTCGAAGATGTAGAGTTATTTTCTCTTTTTAAACATCGTGAATCAGAGGAGGTACAAGCCTTCCATCACCGAATACTAAAAAATATCAACGCAAAACAATTGGAAACATTACAATCCTTTTTTGACTGCAATTTACAGTTAAAGCTTTGTGCACAGCAACTAAATATTCATCGCCATACACTTACTTATCGATTAAATAAAATAAGAGAGTTAACTGGCTATGACCCACAATATTTTGAAGATGCTGTTATATTGCAAATGGCGTGTACATTAAGAACTTTATAAAATAAAGGCGATCTGAATAACTCAGACCGCCTTTATTTTATATTTTGTATAACTCATCTAAAAACTCAATTTTTTTCCCGATAGCCTCTTCAAAGGTCATAATATAGGCGGCAGGATCCTTTGGATTGTGGAATTGCGTGATTTTTCCTGTTTCAGGATGAACAAATTTAGAAGATGCCCCACAACCAACCCCTAAGATTGTCTGTACTTCTTCCATAATTACAATATTATAAATACTCTCTTCACCAGCTTTACTATAGCCAACATTTTCAAGATTACCTAAAATATTTTTTTGGCGATATAAATAATATGGAACATAGTCATTTTCCTTTGTCCAATCTTGTGCCATTTGCATCATTTCAGCAACTGTATCACGATCCGCCACTTTATATTTATCTTTATTGCGAGTCATTTCAGATGCACGTTTAAATGATAATGTATGGACAGTCAATGACTCAGGCTGCATCTTAGCTGACTCCACTAACGAATGCTGGAATTCTTCAATACCTTCATTTGGTAAACCAATAATGAGGTCCATATTTATATTGTTCATCCCTGATTCACGAGCAAGCCAAAATTTATCGATTGTTTCTTGAACTGTATGATGACGACCAATTGCCTTTAACGTTTCATCTGTATAAGATTGTGGATTTACACTAATACGATCAATTCCCCATTTTTTAAGAACTTCTAATTTTTCCGGTGTAATCGTATCTGGCCTTCCTGCTTCAACTGTAATCTCTCGAATTGTTTCAGGATTTGGGAAAGATTCATACATCGTCTGGTATAAGGCATCCATTTCATCTGCTTCAATGGAAGTTGGTGTACCGCCTCCCCAATAAATAGACGTGATCTTCATATTATTGTTTTTGAGCCATTTCCCCATTTCGCGTAATTCAATATGCAAGCCATCTAAAAATGTATTTACACGACCTTGCTTACGGTTACTTCCTATCGCATAGGCTGGAAACGTACAATAGGCACATTTTGTTGGACAAAATGGAATGCCGATATATACACTAATCTCTTGCCCAATTTGATCAATATCTGGAATGGTTACTAATTGTCGTTCCACGATATCTTTTAAAAGTGCCACCTTTTCCTCAGACAGGCGAAAATCTCGAATTAATAGCTCAGCAATTTCTTGCTCCCCTTTTCCTTCTTTTCTAAACTTGTGATAGAGCTTAGTCGGACGAACTCCTGTTAAAATCCCCCATTGCTGGTGTACCCCTGTATGCTGCTCGAGAACATCTAAAAATACATGAGATAATGCTCGTTTCATACGTATATTGAGTTCACGACCCGTTGCAGCTGATTCATATTGGATGCTGTAATTATTTGTATATTGTTGTCCATCTACAGTTAATATTGCTTTTGTAGAAATAGTAAAATTCTCTTCAACGTCGTACGTAAATGAAACCGACATATCTGCTTCCTCCGGCTCCACTCGCAGCTTGGAATCCTCAAAAAATAAATTCGCTATATGATTTAATACGCGAATCCAATCTTCGGGATATTTTTGATCTATGTGAATCATTTTCATATTGTTTCGCTCTCTTCTTTTCTTATTCCATATATATTGCAGACTTAAGTTTAACAAATTTATATGACTTTAAGCAAAGTAACAATAGGGAATTACAAAAAACAGAATATTCAGTCTATATATAGACAAACTAATTTTTTATCATTATAATTTTTACAAAAGGTGGTGTTGATAGTGTTTCTTTTAAAAAATAATAAACGTCCATTCATTTCGAGTTTTATTCATCAAGTAGAGGTAGCATTCCACCATTTTGACTTAGCGCGATGTGATGAAAAAACATTATATGTCACTGTATTATTTAAGTATGGGACACATAATGTGATTTGTGACTTTATCTACATCATTGACCAACAAGACATGTATGGAGCTATTTCTATCAACAAGCACTATGAGAAAGCTAGGGCATTTGTTAAACAGCACTTCCAGCAGCTTTTATTGTATTCAGATGAAATGATATTAGCTAATAACTTTATGAATACCGTGTCTTTCAAGTATTGCCTGCAACAATTCGTAAAAAGATATCCGACTTTTAATTCTTCCAAAATAGTCTCTTGAACATAAAACTAGTATGCCACAAAAAGTTGGCATACTAGTTTCAAATTTATTTCAAATATTCTTCAATGAATTCAACAGGGACATAAGTTTTCGTATCTTTCAAAGAGGGTGCTACTGACAAAGTGCGTAATGATTTGTTGTAACCAAACGCTTTTTCACCACGTGTGATTGTATAAGATTCATTGCCCTTCGTTAGAATAACCGTTTTACCTTTTGATTCTACTTGAAAGCCAAGCTTTTCTGCAATGCTACGTAAAGGCACCATTGTTGTTTCAGCTACCATATAATAATCCGTGGCAATGATCGTATTAATTTCCTCATCTATTGGACTTAAAGAAATTTCAGAATTGTCGTCTAGAACAATTACTTTCGATGGTGTTGTTTGTGCAGGAATACTTTTAGTAGATGCTGTATAGAAAACAGCTAAATGCTTTTCTACTAAATCTTTTGATGTTACTTTTTTACCTTTTGCGTTGACTAGCTCTGTTTCTTTACCGATATTTAATTTTAAAATATCATATGTGTTTGTTAAGTCATCAAAGAAATAATCCACTTCTACAAACCCAACTTCTTTTGAATCTACAATAATAATCTCTGGATTGAATTGCGGTGGATAGATATATTTTTGTGGTTTATTTGCAAAGGTATACGCCACTACCTGATCGCCTTCTTTAAGCTCTACTTTTTTACCAGTATTATCATACACAAGAGTATCTTTTGTAATTTCTAGTATATTTGTTTGCTCTCCGTCTTTAACAGTGTAATATGTAATGTCTTTACCAACGCGAACATCTTCAACTGTTCCATGTGTTTGATTGAAAATGTGTACTGGATCAATTTGAATTTGTGGAATTTCAACTTCATCTTTTTGCTCATTTGCCGAAGCAACAGGTATCATAACACTCCCCATTAATAATGCAGACAAAGCTACAGGTGCTAATTTTTTCATATACATAAAATATCTCTCCTTATTGTTTGGGTTCATAGGAGTAGTAGTTTCAATGGGGAAAAAGTTTCATCACCTATAGAGAATTTAAAAAAGAGGTGACAGTAACTACTGACACCTCTTACATTTATTCTTTTACGAGTTCACTCAAACCTGTAATATCTATTCCATTTAATGCTTGGGTAGCAAGACGGTCTGCTTCTGAATTGTCCTTGCGAGTGATTAGCTGGTAGTCCGGTTGAATAGTAAGCTGTGCTAATTTGGCATCAATCTTATCTGCCCAACCTACTAAATCCTTTTCTAATGCTGCCCATTCCCCCCTTAATTGGTTGATAACTACTTGGGAGTCGCCTTTAATTTGGACAGGTAGATGATGGACATTTAGCAATTCTAGCTCTACTACACCTAAATAAAGCGCAGCATACTCTGCTTCATTATTAGATGTAAGCTCGGATGAAAAAGCATTTCTTCTTAAACGATAAGCCTTGCCATTTTGTTCATAGTAAATAGCACATCCAAGCCCTGCCTGTCTTGTCCCCCGATCAAAGCCTCCATCGAAATAGACAATGATATTATGCGGCTCTGTATCTATTTCTTTTAGATAGGCTTTGAGTTCTTTTATTGTCCAACTTGTATCTTGACGATCCAAGCAATGAATGGACTTGACTCTTCCGGTCTTTTCCATATCCTCTGCTAGTAATAGCGCTTGCGCTGTAGGCATCTCTTCTGAACGTAAAACAGTTGTGGCTCCTTTCGGTGTTTTATAGGTCCATTCAATGAATACATACATAGATAAAACCTCCAATACAATCGACTGGTGTATATAAAGTAAAAACGTGCTCCGATTAGCGGATACACGTTTTCCTCTTACTTGTATATGTGCAATTCCTCAGACAATTATTCCTTACTATATGAATGATTTATTGAATATCCTCATATAGGCCTTGAATTGGCTTTATTAAAATACGATTTACTTCCTCAATCACTTTACTTAATTTCATTTCTGCCTCAAGCATAGCTGAAATCTTTTCATTTTGCTGTACAAGCTGAGATGCCTTTTGAGCATAAACAAGTTCATCCTCCAATAATTCCTCTCCAGCTAATTGTTTCTTTTGTAATTCAATTTGAATTTTACGGAAGTTTTTAAAGACATTTAACGCCTCTTCATCACTCTTTACAACTTCAACCGCCGCTTGTAAAGCCTCAAACTCTGGGGTCTTACGGAAAGTTGCCTCTAGTGCATTAATGTCATTATAAATATTAACCATTTATACAATCTCCTTTTTAAATAAAATTAACAATTAAACCTTGCACAATTCCAATCAATCCACCAAGAACTGCACCTAATACGGTAATCATTTTAAATTCACGTTTTGAAATACCTAATACAAGTTCCTCTAATTTCTCAACAGGGAAAGAATCCACTTGCTCACGAACAACTTCTTGTAAATTTAAACGTTTAAGTACATCTTCTAGTTTTTCCTCTGCTTTGACAAAAGCTTTGTCAATTGCTTGTGGAATGACCGAATTTTTCATCCATTCGTTTCCTTCAGGCCAATAATAAGAAATAGGTTGATTTAAACGTTCGGCGACAGCTAATTGTTCTTTTACATACATTTGTAATTTCGATAAAATCGGATCAAACTGCATGTCTTGTAAAAAGTCCATCGCTGGTCGATCTTTTAATTTTTCCCATTCTTGCGTAAATATTTTTGTTAATAATGTTGACGTGCCCGGAGCTTGTAAAAATTTTACGAGCTCACGTTGAACTTTTCCTACAAGGGACGATGAATCACCTAAAAACATATTGATCATACCACCAAATGATCCTTTTGATGATAAGAAATCATCAATCATTGCTTTAATTGTCATTTCACCTTCAGGTGATAAAAAGTAATCCTCGCCTTTTTCTAGTATATGACTGACTGCTACAGGAATCTTGGCATCAAGAGTATCCTGCATATCTGACGATAGCAGTGTACGAATTGATTTTGTTGATAGTGTATTCTTCACTGATGCAAATTGTCCCTCAACAATTGCTTCAACTTTCTGCTCAATCGTAGCTGGCATATGAGAAAACCCCGCAATATTTAACCAATCTTGAATGGTTTTATCATTTGTAAAGATGGTTTCCTCTACTTTCGTTTGCACAAACTGTTCAACCTTCTCTTGAATATCCTTCGAGAAAAATTTCTTTCTAAATGTTTCAGGAGTTAATAAATAATTTACAACGGTAAGACCAAGCTGTTTTGCTAATTCGTCACGTCGTTTTGGAATAAGACCAGGTGTAAATGGAACGCGCCAGTTTTTAATATAAATTGCGTTATGTGGACGAAAAAGCATTTTAATGGCTAGGTGATTGGTAACGCCTCCGATTGCTGCGCCTATAATTGCCATAAAAAGTAATGTCACTATAAAATTGTCCATTAGTATCCTCTCATTTCAGTTGTATTCACGATTGGCGTTTCTTGTCGCCTTCTGCACTTATTATAGCAGAGCAATGATTTCCAACGAAAGAAATACCCCCTTTAGATTTGAGCATAAACGTGAATAGTTGCAAAATTACCATTATCCTTGAATAATATGAACTACATATTATAGAAATGAGGTTTTATGATGATTCAGCATTTTAGTTTTAAGCCATTATTTGAAAATACCCAACTTCCAGGGTGGACTATTGCATTTTTTTATCAACGTGAACGCTACTCTGCTGAATATTTAAAAGATGGCACTATTCAATGGACGGGACCAACACCACCAAACGAAGAGGATGTTAAAAAAATGATTCATGAGTTAATGCTATTCCATGTATATGATTAAAAACTATAGTAATTTTTTCGCTTACCTCCCACATAAAAATACCTATATTTACTATATATAGCACGTCCTTTATGCTAATTATGTTGATACATGTTGAAATTCCTATATATTTCTTATACATTAAGGTTAGCAATTAAATAGTATATGTTTTTTATGCAGGGGGCCATTTCAATGAGTAAAGTCACGCTTTCAGATGACTTAAACAGTTATCATTCAAAAGCATTAATACGTGTAAAAGTAAAAGAATTCTTTTCAGAATTTTCCGCAAAAATATTCGAATTAGCTGACGAAGCTGGTAATTTAGATATTAAAAAATTTGAAGCCATTTCGGGTATTAATGGCGATTTCTATAATGAATATTGTAGTCAACTAAAAGGTTTCTTTGACTCTTCTGCTAGCACTTTTGGTAAAAAATCAATTAAAACAATGTACTTTACTTATAACGGTAAAAATTATATGTTGACTCAGCAAGGTATTACGGAAAAGGCACCAGTATCTATAGCACCATTTACGGGTGATTTACCTTTAAAAGAATCCTTTCATGATGTGGAGAAGGCATGTTTAAAATTACGTTTCCAACAGGAATAAACTTAGAAGGAGCAGTCACATGTGAGACTGCTCCTTCTAAGTTTTTTTCACAAAAAAAAGGAAAGTCCCAATTAATTATCGAGTCTCTCCTTTAGCTATACAAAATAATTCATTTAAAAAAATCCGCAAGTAAACGCACTCTTGAGATTTTTGACGTGTCGTATTATATGAGATGCAAAATGCTTCTTTCCCTAAACAAACTATCTTTGCTCAATTTTAAATTAGCATATTGCAATGGCGTTGACAATTACTTTACTTTTGATTCTACCTATTTTTTTAAACGGGATTGAAAATCAACTGAAAAAGTTGTTGTCAATATTTGTGTTTTTCTTTTAAATAACTTATTATTGAAACATCCAACAATTTTTTAAATCATAGGAGGTGTACACTTTGTTTACTTCCCTCATTTGGGCGGGAACAAAGGAATTATTTGGACGGAGACATATTGGAGATAACCATTAGGTTGGCGGCATTCGCCCTACTAATTATAATGACAGGATTTTTCGTTGCAACAGAATTTGCAATCGTTAAAGTGAGAACTACACGTATCGATCAATTGCTCGCAGAAGGGCATAAGAAAGCGAAAAATGCAAAACGTGTTGTTTCAGATTTAGATGAGTACTTATCTGCATGTCAGTTAGGTATTACCATTACTGCACTCGGTTTAGGTTGGTTAGGTGAACCTACATTCGAAATTATTTTGCACCCAGTGTTTGAATTTCTAAATTTGAATGGTAGTATAACATCTATCCTTTCATTTATACTTGCATTCTCAATCGTTACGTTTATGCATGTTGTTATTGGGGAATTGGCGCCAAAAACATTAGCCATCCAAAAAGCAGAATTTGTCACATTAAACTTTTCTGGCGCTTTAATTTTATTCCACAACATTACGTATCCAGTCATAAAGTTATTAAACGGATCTGCCCGTGGCTTAACTGGCCTTTTCGGCTTAAAAATGATGTCAGAATCAGAAGTAGCTCATACAGAGGAAGAACTACGTATGATTTTATCGGATAGTTTAAAGGGTGGAGAAATTAATAACGCAGAATATGAATATGTAAATAGTATTTTTGAGTTCTCAGATCGCCTTGCCAAGGAAATAATGGTTCCTCGAACAGAGATTGTTGGCATTGAAAAAGAACTGACTATAAAAGAAGTATTTGATTTAATGGGTGTTGAGCAATATACTCGTTACCCGATTATTGACGGCGATAAAGACCATATTATTGGTCTAGTTAATATGAAACATTTATTAACCGCTTACATTAAAGACTCGAAAAATGGGGATAAACCAGTTATTGACTATATGCAGCCTATCATTCGAGTGATGGAAACAACGCAAATTAACGATTTATTACTCAAAATTCAACGTGAACGTATTCATATGGCCATTTTAATGGATGAATATGGCGGAACATCTGGTTTAGTGACGATTGAAGATATTATTGAGGAGATTGTCGGCGATATTCAAGATGAATTCGACGAAGATGAAATCCCGGAAGTACAAGAAATTGCAGATAATCATTTTATTTTAGATGCCAAAATGCTTCTTGAAAATGTGAATGATATGCTAGGTACTGACATAGAAGATGATGATATTGATACTATCGGTGGTTGGTTTATGACAAAACGCTTCGATGCAGTCGAAGGAGACAGCATTCAGGAGCAAGGTTATGAATTTATTGCAAAAGAATTAGATGGTCACCATATTTTATACTTAGAAGTTCTGAAGTTACCTGAAACTGATTTATCAAATGAATTTGACGCCGTTACGGAGTAAGATTTCATTGCTTTGTATGATTGAGCGTGCTACTATTAAAGGCAAACTTATATGATTCATGCTATAAATATGGGCTTTTTCTCACACCTTATATAGGTGGGAGTTAATACCGTGATAATAGATAAAAACGACTCCCTTTTAATAATAGGGAGTCGTTTTCTAATGTCAGAAAATTTTGCGAGGGGGAAACAAAATGGAGCTCTATACAAATTTACGTCAAGGGGAAAAAGGCGCTTGGTTATCCATTGGTACTTATTTAATCCTAAGCTCCATCAAACTAACGATTGGCTATATCGGCACCTCGGAGGCATTAAAAGCTGATGGTTTAAATAACACTACGGATATTATCGCATCCATCGCCGTATTAATTGGGTTACGAATTGCGCAAAGGCCACCTGACTCTAATCATCAATATGGGCATTTGCGAGCTGAAACCATTGCCTCTTTAGTAGCATCATTTATCATGCTTGTTGTTGGTCTCCAAGTTTTAATCAATTCTTTAAAAAGCTTATGGGCACCATCCGGCACAACTCCTTCCCTCTTAACCGCATTTGTAGCAATAGGTAGTGGTGCTGTCATGTATATCGTTTATCGCTATAATTTGGCACTATCTAAAAAAATAAAAAGCTCCGCTGTCAAAGCAGCTGCCTTTGATAATCGATCAGATGCATTTGTTAGTATTGGCACAGCAATAGGAATCTTTGGAGCAATTTTTGGTTTTCCAATTATCGATTCTCTTACGGCCCTTATTGTTGCTGTTTTAATTATTAAAACAGCAGTAGAAATTTTTTGGGAAGCTGTTCAAAGTCTTACAGATGCATTTGATATCGATGAAGTGGAAACGTTATCCGTCCTAATTCGGAATGTGGATGGTGTAATCGAGCTCCTAGACTTTAAAGGCCGTGCTCACGGTAATATGTACTTTATCGACATAACCGTAACTGTTGACCCTTATTTAAATGTTTTTGACAGTCACCGTATTACTGAAGAAATAGAACGTACCATCTTGCGAGAAAATCGGTTTTGTCAGGTTCTTGTGCATATCGAACCACATATTGAAATAATCCCCCCTCAAAACGATGAAAAGTCTCCTACCAGTTGATTGGTAGGAGACTTATTTTTATTTTATAGCGATATAAACTTCCACCTGCGCCTCTTGAGGGTTTGCGCAGCGTTCATCATACAATTCAAAGTCACCAGTATATGTTCGTTCCACCTTAGAATTTGCAAACCATGCCCAAATTTCTTGCCATGTTTGGATAACAATTTCTGGCATTTTCCCTTTATGTGATGTGAATACTAAATATTTAGCTGCTGGAATAGTCTTAATAACCCACTCAGGTGATGCATCATTCATCTTTGAAGCTTCTACACCAATTGTAATTGCATAATTTCCATTTACATCGGTTTCATAGTCCGAATACAAACTGTACACATTTTGATTATCCAGCTTAGATAATTGGTCAACAATATTTTTTTCATAAAAATCCTGCCATAATTGCGGGATCTTGGCTTGTGCTGTCAGTTCATTTGCATTGCTTGTTTTCGTCGAAATTCCTATGATTTGGAATGCTTCTCTTTTTATAATCTTTGGTTCTGACCACTCCTGTTTTCTCCATCTTTTTAAGCTTGGCAAAAAAGATGTAAGCATAGTACGGGCCTCGTTTGCAGGCATGCCATCTCCCTTTAGATGTGGCACACAAATATCAATCATTTCTTCAACGGTTAAATTAGGTTGTTTAAAGCTCCCCTCCTCATAACAATATGTACAATAGTCTTGATTTTTGTGACCTTCTTTTTCCGTTCCTAATAAAGCCTCATCTGTTAGAGGCATTCCACAGCTTTGACAATAGCTTTGCATCATTGTTGATTCCACCCTTCGCTTTATTTGTCCTTACTATAGCAAAGGAAACCTGACAACTGTCTGTCAACTATTATCCTGATTATATAATTGAGCAATTTCATGCGCACGTTTTTGAAGTATGTCCCTTATGTGGGGCGGCTCTAATACTTTTATGCGATTGCCAAAACTAAGTAAAAAACCGTAAAGCCACTCATCCTCTGGTATAGATATATAAATTTTGTCCTGCCCATGATCAACATATGCTACTCCAAAAGATTCTTCCACTAATGTTGTTATAGCCGTATCAAAACTAATTACTAAATCGACTACGTTTTGTGGCTGATACCATTCCTTCCCCCATGGAAGTTCACTTAAATTAATTTCCTTCCGCTCAAAGTGTAAATCTTCTTGCATTAAGTTCTTTATTCTTGCCAGTTTAAATAGACGAAAGTCCATTCTTAATGTGCAATAGCCGTATAAATACCAAGTCTTCCCTTTTTGAACTATTGTATGAGGTTCCACCACTCGCTTTGTTAACTCTCCATGCGCCGTGGTATAAGTAAAGCTTACACAATGCCTATTTTCTATAGCACTTTTTAAACTCGTAATATGTTCTTTAAACAGGATGTTTGGCCCCCATGGACTCAGATCCACAAATAAGTGGTCAATGGTTTGTGTTACATGATCATCTGCAATACTTGTTAGCTTTTCGAGAACAGCTAATGCGTGTGAATCTTCATAGGTAGTCAAAGCACTTTTAATGGCAATTGTCAGAGACGCAAGCTCTTCCTTTGTTAAAACCTGTTTATCTACACGATAGCCATCTATTAAGCTAATTCCTCCGTGCACCCCTTGTTGGCTAATAACTGGTATCCCTGCACAGCTTAGCGTTTCAATATCTCGATAAATAGTACGGACCGACACATTAAATAATTCTGCTAATTCTTGTGCTGTTACCTTTTTTCTATTGATTAATATCATTATCATTGTTAGCAGACGCTCTAATTTCATAGCGAAGCCCCTTTCTTAGAAGATCTTATTTTTTTCTCAGCAAAATGCATTTTAATTACTATCATCCTATATTTTTAAGTATTTTTTAAGTACTTTTTGAGTTTTATTTAAGACAAATGTACTATAATAACGCCTGATTAATTATTACAATCATTATACTATTTTTACAATATAAGAAAAAATATTACTTTTAAAAGTCAATCTCTTACAGCATTTAATTCCTACTAAATATAAACTGTTTCAATTTTTTATAAGAATAGTTTGATACATAAACGCCTAAACAATTATTTCAATTCTCTTAACACAAATAAAAAACTTCTTTCTTCTATATAATGAACGGCGAATACTTTCTAAGAAAGGATTTGGCGTGATGTGACACCCCCACAGGATTACTAACTCTCGCCTGTGGAAGACCTACTACAAATTGCTTTATTCTAGTATCAAATTTTTAATAGAGAAATTAAGTGATTTTATCTTTTCATGCCCTTTCAGTATATATAGAAAGCCTTTTCAACCAAAATGAACTAGAGTTTAATGGTTTTTAATTTAATTGTAAAAAGGAGAGTTTGATGTGATTCGAGCCGTTTTAATAGACAATGAACCTTTAGCTTTACATTATTTTCAAAATAAATTACAAGTATTTCAACAAATTCAGGTTATCCAAACCTTTACTAGTGTAGAAGTATTTCTTAATGAGCTGCCCTCGATAGAATTTGAGGTTCTATTCTTAGAGGTAAAACTCAAAGAACTTTCTGGACTTGAAGTAGCAGACATGATTAAAACAGAGCGTCCACATGTCAGTGTTGTTTTTATTACTTCCTATCATGAATTTGCTTTACAAGCTTATGAAATTGGTGGGCTTGACTATTTATTAAAACCTATCAGCCATGCTCGTTTAGAAAAAACGGTGACTCGTATTGAGCATGAATTTTCAATACAACAAATGCTTCAACAGGCAACTCAAACGTTATTAAACGTACAATGCTTTGATCAATTTGCTGTTTATAGCAATAAAAGCTTAGTGGCATTTAAAACCGAAAAGACGAAGGAATTGTTTGCTTATTTTATTTTGCATCCAAATATCCCGATTCACCGAGATTATTTAATTGAAATACTTTGGCCAGATTTAGATTATGTAAGAGCCAAATCAAATCTTCATACAGCTTTGTCGTACTTACGAAAAACATTAAATACAATTGGCTATGAAAACTGTATTGTTTTTTCAAATAAATACTATATTTTTGAAAAACCAAGTCTCGTGTGTGACTTATATGATTTTCAAAAACTTCATGAAGATTTTTCACGATTAGAATTTCCTTCTATATCTTTAATTCATCAATGTCTAGCAATTTATAAAAATGGTTTATTTGTATTCGATGATTATGAATGGGCAAAAGCCTATAAGGATAGATTGACGAAATCATACATAGAGTTATTAGAAAAAGGGTTCCAAACTACCGTTTTTTCAGATACTGATAAAGCAATTGAATTTTTACATGCTTTGTTAGAATATGATCCCTATAATGAACAAAAGCTTGAGCACTATTTATACACATTAATTCAGGCGGGTCTTCATGAGCAGGCGCACAAAATTTTCCTAACGTATAAACAAAAACTAAAAGAGGATTTAGCATTACCTCCAAGCTCTACTTTATTAGAGATATCAAAAAAATTATTTGTGGAAAGTAAATAACCACACTAAAAACGACGGGCTCCTACACATTGTAGAAACTCGTCGTTTTTGCTTTAGCTACCGCTTCCCTCTGTCAAACCATGCTTAACCGCATATAGAGCAGCCTGGGTACGATCTTGTACTTGTAATTTTGTAAATATATTAGAAATATGAGTTTTAACTGTTTTTTCTGTAACAAACAATGAGGATGCAATTTCTCGATTACTTTTCCCTTTTGTTAGCTCTGCCAGCACATCCTGCTCACGAGGTGTTAATGGATTTAACGAATGTGGGGCATTCTGTGCCTCCTGGCGATCCATTTCAAGTGTGGTTGTAGCCTCTGGGTGTAATGTATTTTCGCCACGCATAATGCGACGAATTGATAAAACCAATTCATCTGGCTCAATATCTTTCAATTGATAGCCTGCTGCCCCTGCCTCCATTGCAGGGACAACATGGTCCCTATCTGAAAAGCTTGTCAGCATTAAAATCTCTATTTTTGGAAATTTTGCTTTAATGCGCTTTGTCGCCTGTATGCCGTCCAACTCAGGCATCACTAAATCCATTAAAATAATATCTGGTTGGATACTTTCTGCTAATGATACGGCTTCATGTCCATTTTTTGCCTCTCCAACAACCTCAATATCTTTTTGTGTCTTTAAGAAAAACAATAATCCTCGACGCACTACGTGATGATCGTCTGCAATTAATACACGTATCATGTCCTCTCCCCCTTAGTATGGCAAGCGGATTAGCAGTTCCGTACCTTTGCCCATTTCACTTACCCAGTCAGCAGTGCCACCCACTGATTTTGCACGGTCCTTAATGGATTGTAAGCCCATTGACAATAGCTTCGTATTATTGTCAATGACAAACCCTCGTCCCTCATCGCGTATAACCAATAAAATATCTGTAGACGTGACGGTAATATAAAGTGCTGCCTCTAAAACACCAGCATGGCGTCGCACATTATTTAAAGCCTCTTGAGCTACTCGAAATAATGTCTCTTCAATGCGCGATGGAAATTGTAGGACTCCTGAAACCGTAACATGTAATTTTAAGCCAAGCATCTCAGCATATACTTTTATCGCTTCCAGTAAGCCATTTTCCAATCCCTTTGGTCGTAGCTGCCAAATCAATGCTCGCATCTCTGTAAGCGCATCCTGAGTTAAATGCTGTATCTCTTTAAATGTTTCTTTCACATCACTATCCTGTGTCATTTCAATACCAGCTCTCGCCGTTAGCGTAACCGAAAATAATAGTTGATTGACAGAATCATGTAAATCCCTTGCTAGACGGTTGCGCTCCTTTACAAGGGCCATTTCTTGCTCTTGTTTCGTCAGTAAAATTCGCTTTATAGCAGAACCCATCTGAAATGCTACTGACTCCAATAGAGCTAGCTCCTCCTCAGAAAAACGTACCGTATCCTTAGAAGCTACATTTAGTACACCAAAACGTTCCTGCCCTGATTGAAGGGGCACAGTGGCATGATGGGTAATTCCTTCATGATCCCCAACATTAGCTGCGATTGCACTTTCAATACGTTGACATTCAATAATATTAGATGCCTTTTTTAGCTCCTCATTACGATAACGAGATACACACCAGCAGCCACCTTTATTTAAATAGTGACAGTTTTTAAATTCCAATGCCTCAGGTAAATTTTCATGAACAACAAGCTCCGAGCGTCCCTTTGCATCAATAAAAAAAATCCAGCCTGTTTCAAAATTCGTGCCATTTAAAAATTGGATAAGGGCCCCTTTTAGCATCGTAACGATTTCAGTTTCTTCATTTAATAGTTCTGCAATTTCCTTTAATATACTTATATTGGAATGCTCATTTTCCTTCACGAAAACACCTCTTCTTTAGCATTACTATTATTAATGATACCATTAAGGCGTTAGGCTCGTCTTCATTAGCCGTTCATACTTTAGACTGAAATTATCTTCCTTATTTTGCGTAAGTTAATTTACATATAAAACTAGAACAACTATAATCGTACAAGTAGTGTTTTTATAAAGGGGAGAATTGATATGTCTAAAAAAGAGGAAAATGGCTTATTATTTATATGGATAGTATCTGCTGTAGCTACACTTGGTTCATTATACTTTTCTGAAATTCGTCATTATGAACCGTGTAAATTATGTTGGATACAGCGTATTTTTATGTACCCGATTGTCATTATGGCCACTGTAGCCTTTATACAAAAAAATGCCCGTATTGCTGTTACAACAGCGGTTTTTTCTGTTATCGGAGGCTGTATCTCACTCTATCATTATGGCATTCAAAAGCTTAGCTTTTTAGCGGATAGTGCCCCTTCTTGTGGCGCCGTATCATGTACAGGACAATATATTAATTGGTTAGGCTTTATTACTATCCCATTTTTAGCATTAACTGCATTTATTTTAATTGCAGGGGCAAGCTTCTATTTAATCAAAGCTACAAAAGCTGTAAAATAATCAAAAGACCGTGTTCTACCATTAGAATACGGTCTTTTCTACGGAGGAAGATCAATGTTTCTTTATGCATTTAATGAAGATAACTTAACGATTGAGGAACTTTTACGTAATCACTGGCGACTAGGTAAAAAGCTCGTACATGAATTACGTATGGCAAAAGCTATTACTTTAGAGAATGATGAACTTGTTCAATGGAATACTCCTTTACAAGTCGGCACTATTGTCAAATTTACATTCCCAATCCCAGCGTCTAGCTATAAACCAACACCTGTTTGTGCGATTGATATAGTCTATGAGGATGATCATTGCTTAATCGTATCGAAGCCAAAGGGTATGGCAACTCACCCTAATGATGACCGAGATACCCATACATGTATGAACCATGTTAGGGCACATATTCAAGAACAAGGTGGTATTTATGCAGAGCATGTCCATCGATTAGATAAAGGGACACAAGGTTTATTACTTGTAGCCAAGCATCCTTTAGCGAAATCAATTTTCGATCGAATGATTGAAGAAAAATCTATTATTCGGACATATGCAGCGGAAGTACAAGGAAATATACGCTCCTCATCGGGTACCATTTCTGAATCTATTGGTAAGGATCGCCATCACGCTTCTAGACGTGTCGTGTCGCAAACTGGACAGCATGCAGTGACCCATTATGAAGTCGTTTCACGCTACAAGAATTCTTGTGTGGTCCATTTGATTCTTGAAACTGGTCGAACACATCAAATCCGTGTACATCTAGCCTACATCGGTCATCCCATTATTGGTGATACTATGTACGGCGCAAGAGAAACTGCTAGTGGTGATTATGAACTCCATGCTATCCAATTAGAATTTGACCATCCATTTTTAAATAAACGCATTACCGTCAAGGACGAACAATCATCAAAAAATCCCGCTTCTCAATAACGAGAGCGGGATTTATATATAGAACTAAAAATCAAATTTGAAATGATCTGGATCTTGCCCAAATCGTTGATTACGATTTAATGACGCTATCTTTTCCATTTGAGTCTGTGTTAATTCAAAGTCAAAAATCTGTGCATTTTCTTCAATTCGACTTGGTGTCACTGATTTAGGAATAATTAATGTGTCATTTTGTAAATGCCAGCGTAACACTACCTGAGCAGTGGTCTTGCCGATTTCCTTGCTAATTTCTAAGATAGTAGAATCATCAAGTACGCCACCTCGCCCTAACGGTGACCATGCAGTGACAGCAATCTGATGTTCATGGCAATATGCACTTAATGCTTGTTGCTGTAAATACGGATGCATTTCCACCTGATTAACCATTGGAGCAATATTGGCCTTTGCTAGTATTTTTTCTAAATGATGCTCATGATGGTTCGACACACCAGTTGCTCGAATTAGTTTTTCATCGTATAGGCGCTCAATAGCGCGATAAGTTTCCTCAAATGTTTCTGGAACAGCCCAATGTGTCAAATATAAATCTACGTAATCCATCTTAAGTTTCTTTAGCGATACTTCAAAAGCCCGTAAGGTTTCATCATATCCTTGGTCATTATTCCATACTTTTGTGGTAACAAAAATATGCTCACGTGGTATACCTGAATAACGGATAGCTTCTCCTACCTCTGCTTCATTCCCATACAAAGATGCTGTATCGATAGCTCTATAACCAAACTTCAGCGCTGTATCGATGGATTGTAATGTTTCTTCATGATCTGTCATTTTATAAACACCTAAGCCGAAACGAGGCATTTCTACTCCATTTGATAATGTTTTCGATGATTGTAAATACACGAATCACAACCCCTTTCTTTTTCCTAGTACCATTATACAAAAAATTGGATTTAAGAAAAATAAGGAAGCTACTGTTATTTACCACTATTCATCCTTTTCCTCGATACTTTCCAATTGAATAGGATCTGCAATACGCTCATCATCCGCAAGCTCTAGACCATCACGTAAATGTTCCATTTGTTTGCCCAAATCTTTTAATTCCTTCATATCTCTCGCCATCGTACCATTTTCAATGTTTGGCACCTTTTTTTTCATACTAATCACCTCCTTAATAGTTTTCCCGATAATTATACGTTTGAACCATTTCTGACATATTTTATTCAGGTATGTCGTTTCATTTTTATAGTAGATAGGCTATACTAAATAGAGATGTCTTTATTACATGAGGAGGGTTACTTCCATGAAACTATTATTAATCATTGGTGTAACAGTTGCTTTCTTAACAGCTATTTTTACTGCTGGGTACGAAGGCGATTACAAAGCGGATAAATAATACCTCGAGAAAATCACTAAGCATTAGATATGCTTAGTGATTTTCTTTTTTGTCGACAATAAAATAACTTACTTGACTTTCAGTTATTATTAAAATAAACTAACTTACATAAAGTAACTAAATGAATAAAAATAACTTACCGGAGGTATTCTATATGCATTTTCATGAAAAACCTAACACATATGTAACAAATGTTGAAATAAAAGTAAGCGATCTTCAACGTTCTTTAACATTTTATCAAGAGGTTATTGGCTTCAACGTTTTACACCAAGAATCACATAAAGCTACTTTAACAGCAGATGGACATACTGCACTATTAACAATAGTCCAACCAGACACAGTGGAAGAAAAGCTTAGCATGACGACTGGACTTTATCACTTTGCATTACTATTACCAACTCGTCGTGATTTGGCAAATATTATAACGCATTTTCACGAAAAAGGAGTATATCTTGGGGCTTCTGATCATGCTGTCAGTGAAGCACTCTATTTAAATGATCCTGATCATAATGGTATTGAGGTATACGCAGATCGCCCTGAAAATGTATGGGATTGGCATCAGGACCAAGTGAATATGGTAACAGAGCCACTAAATATTCGATCGATTTTAGAAGAAGGTGATGGAAATTGGGATGGCCTCCCATCAGGTACAGTGATGGGACATATTCACTTATCTGTTTCGAACTTGGCAGAGGCTGAACAATTTTACACAAAGGGCTTAGGCTATGATATTGTGGCACGCTATGGTTCACAGGCATTATTTATTTCTACTGGCCGCTATCACCATCACATTGGCTTAAACACTTGGCACTCAGAAAATGCTCCAAAGCTTGGAGAAAACCAAGTAGGCTTAAAAACGTTCTCACTGCGTTTAGATAATGAAGAACAAGCATCCATGATGAAAGCAAACCTTCGCACAATTGGTGCACGTGTTATCGATATAGACGGTGGATTCCAAACTGAAGATCCAGCTGGAAATGTTGTATTATTAAAATTTTAGTAAAAAGCAGTTCTCACAAATGAGAACTGCTTTTATTAATGTAAACCTGGATATCCCTGTTGTCGTAATGCCTCATATATAACAATCGCAGCCGTATTAGATAAGTTGAGTGAACGGACATGATCACTTTGTGGAATACGCAAGCACATATTACGACGTTCATACGCAAAGTCTTTTGGCAAGCCTGTTGTTTCTTTTCCAAACATAAAGTAAATGTCACGCTCTTTATTACTAAAATCATGTGTGGTGAACGGCTCATCACTATATGTTTCGATTAAATATACATCTCCATCTCTAGAGTACTCTATAAAATCATCCAGTGAATTATGATAAACAATATTCACACTATGCCAATAATCTAAGCCTGCCCGCTTTAACATTTTATCATCGGTTGAAAAGCCTAGTGGACGAATTAAATGTAATGATGTATTTGTACCAGCGCAAGTGCGAGCAATATTTCCTGTATTCGCTGGAATTTCTGGTTGATATAAAACGATATGCAATGGCATAACGATACACTTCCTTATTATAAAAATTTCTTTAAGTGGAACTCATTTAATGGAGTGTTTTTTCTCTTCATTCATGAAAAAACTGCAAACCTTTGTGAATTTCGTTCAATACTTCTTCGTCCTGCTCATTAGCTTCCGCGTCATATAGGGCAGACTTAGCCTGTTCTCCGCCTATCTTCCCTAAAGCCCATGCTGATGTGCCTCGTATGACTGGACGATCATCGTTCTTCAAAAGGTTGATGAGATCTGGTATAGCCGCTTCCTCTTTAAAATGGGCCAGTGCAAGGATGGCATTTCGTTGAATAGGCTTTTTACCTCGCCATGAACCAGAAACGTGGCCAAACTTGGCCTTAAATTCTCTATTGGAAATCGTTAATAGTGGTGTTAATAATGGTTTGGCAAGCTCCGGATCCGGTATAAATTCATCATGAATCCAATTAATCTTCCCTTTATTTTTGGGACACACAGTCTGGCATGTATCACAACCATAGAGGCGATTACCAATGTGATTACGAAACTCATCAGGAAGTGTTCCCTTCGTTTGAGTGAGGAAGGCAATACAACGTTGTGCATCCAATTGCCCTCCTTGGATTAATGCACCCGTTGGACAAACATCCAAGCATAAGCGACATTCCCCGCACTCATCCTCCATTGGCTTATCTGGCGAGAATGGAACATTGGTTATGAGCTCTCCTAAATACACATATGACCCGAATTCAGGTGTTATAATCGAACAGTTTTTACCACTCCAGCCTATGCCTGCGCGTTCTGCTACAGCACGGTCTACAAGTGCACCTGTATCAACCATCGACTCGATACGTACACCTTCGACACGCTCCTCAAGCCAAGCAGATAATAACTTCAAACGTTCACGAATTGCTGTATGATAATCGACACCCCATGAAGCACGGCAAAATATTCCTCTTCTAGCTCCCTTTTTACCAATGGGTGCATTTTGCATACGGGAGGGATAAGCAACGGCTATCGAGACAATACTCTCTGCTTCGTTTAATAATTGAAGGGGTTCGGTACGTTTTTCAATATCACTTTCTTCAAAGCCAGACTGATAACCAAGCTCCTGCTGGCGACGCAGTCGGTTTTTTAATTCTGTAAAGGGAGCTGCTGTTGTAAAACCTATTTTATCAACGCCAATGGCTCTTGCATATGCCACAAAGTCTCGCTGTAGGTCATGTATGTTCATTTTATTTCCAACTCCTTACATGATACAATAATAGAAATAGATAAAGTAGGTGATGTTCTTTGGAAATTTCCATTAATGAATCTCTATTAACGCAACATCCCGAGCTAAAAATCGGCATTATTCATTATACCAAAATTGTTGTAGCAGAATCCCCTCAAATGATTAAAGGTCGGATGCAATTGTATCAAGAAAACCTTTTTCTAGACATGCAGGATTTTCCTGTGAACCAGCGTGAGGGTATTGCTGAATGGCGGGTATTTTGGAAAAAGCTAGGTGCCGATCCAAATCGTTATCGACACTCAGCAGAAAGTCTTATGCGGCGAATTAGTAAACAAAACTATGTAACACCATTTCATTCTGCTGTAGATTTAAATAACTTCTTCTCTCTTCAATATGAAATTCCAGTTGGTCTATATGATATAGCCTTTATGAAAGGATATGTAGAAATAGCTCTTGGCCATGAAGACATTGGTTATGAGGGTTTAAATGGGCGTTTTAATACATTCAACAAGATCCTCTACAGTCGTGATGAGAAGGGAGCATTTGGTTCTCCATTTGTCGATTCTAAACGTACAGCCGTTACAGAGGATACGACTGAGGCGCTACAGATTTTTTATCTCAGACCCTCTTTAACACATGAAGCAGCGAATGACCTTTTGGCGTCAGCAGGCAAAATGTTTAACCAAATTCATGGAGGTGACTATCAAATTGCCCTCCTATCAAACAATGCACCATCTACAAGTTTATAAAAAGGACGTGTTTGCGTGATCAATCTTGCAGAAGCTGTTAAACTAAAAAGTATTTTAGGAAAAAAAACACAAGAGCTTATTAGTGAATTACATCGTAGTGCTTTTGTGACAGTAGAAAAGGGACAGACTCCTAAAACAAGTAACCGTGCACTCCCCCTTATCGAAACCGAATTGGCACAAGTTCGTCTAGATACCCGTACACTAGATCGTCTAGTATATGAAGCAAACATCCAAAACACAGTAGAATTTAAAGATCAGAAACTCGCACTAGTAGAAGCTATCGAATTAGCTACACAGCTTCGTGCTGAGGCTGAGTTATGTAAAGAATTTAGTATGCGGGAAAAAGAAAGTGTTCGTTTTGGCTATGGTGATGGAGCAATGCTATACGAGATTGCATTATATGAGCCTGACGACTATCGGGAGCGCGCAATGAAGCTTGAAAAAGAGGCACATAAATTATCCAATCTTATTAATTCAAAAAATTACAGTATACAAATTAACTTTGATGATTCCCGCTATTTCTAGTCTCGGGGCGGTGAGACTCCAAACCGAGTTGGATGTGCTGTTTTCAAATTTAGCTTTACGGCTAATTAGATTAAAACCAATAACAAGTTACCTGTTACTGTATGACCCATGACTAATGACCAACTATAGGTAAAGGCCATACTCAAAAAACTTGATTCCATTTGAAAACACCATCCAAGGCTCTCCTACATTTATGTATGGAGAGCTTTTTTTATTAGCGAATATGTAAAAATTCCCTATGTCTAAATTACCCCTTTCAAGGACAAAATGGACGTATCTATTGGAAAGGGGTCATACGATGACGCAGAAAAATGATTCAACACATGATCAAGATACAACATTGACAAATCGACAGGGGCATCCCATTACTAACAATCAAAATTTACGAACAGTCAGTAATCGCGGTCCTGCAACACTTGAAAATTATGATTTTCTAGAGAAGATAAGTCATTTTGACAGGGAGCGAGTACCGGAACGAGTTGTTCATGCTCGCGGTGCTGGTGCACATGGTTATTTTGAAACATATGGTGTTGTAGGCAATGAACCTATTTCTAAATATACTCGGGCAAAGGTCTTTCAGGATAAAGGAAAAAAAACACCTGTATTTGTCCGTTTTTCAACGGTTATACATGGTGGACACTCTCCTGAAACATTACGAGATCCACGAGGCTTTGCTGTAAAATTTTATACAGAGGATGGCAACTGGGATTTAGTTGGTAATAATTTAAAAATCTTCTTTATCCGTGATGCCATGAAATTCCCTGACATGATTCATGCATTTAAGCCTGATCCTATTACTAATATTCAGAACGTTGAACGTTTCTTTGATTTTTGTGCTAGCTCACCAGAATCCTTCCATATGGTTACATTTGTATATTCACCTTGGGGTATTCCAGCTAACTATCGTATGATGCAGGGCTCTGGCGTCAATACGTATAAGTGGGTTAATCAGGAAGGCAAAGGGGTCCTCGTCAAATATCACTGGGAGCCACTTCAGGGCATTAAAAACTTAACACAAAAAGAAGCAGAAGAAATTCAGCAGAAAAATTTTAATCATGCCACACAGGATTTATATGATGCGATTGAACGTGAAGAATTTCCTGAATGGGAGTTACATGTTCAAATTATGGAGGATGGTCCACATCCTGAGCTTGATTTTGATCCATTGGATGACACAAAGCTTTGGCCAAACGATCAATTCCCATGGTATCCAGTCGGTAAAATGGTGTTAAACAAAAATCCTGAGGACTATTTTGCAGAGGTAGAACAAGCTACTTTCGGTACGGGCGTACTAGTCGATGGCTTAGATTTCTCTGATGATAAAATGTTGCAAGGTCGTACATTCTCTTATTCGGATACACAGCGTCATCGTGTAGGAGCTAACTATCTTCAATTACCAATTAATGCGCCAAAAAAACGTGTAGCAACCAATCAAAGCGGTGGGCAAATGATGTATAAACGGGATTTAGCACCTGGTCAAAATCCACATATTAATTATGAGCCCTCCATGTTAAATGGCTTAAAGGAAGCAACACAGGATGGTAAGGAATATACTCCATATGTAGAAGGCAACCTTGTTCGAGAATCCATTGACCGTCAAAGTAATACCAAGCAAGCTGGCGAAACTTATCGTAACTTTGAGCAATGGGAGCGCGATGAATTGCTTGCCAATTTAATTCGTGATTTATCGGTCTGTCATATGGAGATACAAAATGCCATGATTGCACTTGCGGAAGAAGCAGATGAAGAATATGGTCGTTTGCTAAAAGAAGGGTTGCATAAGGCTAGAAAGGAATCCTCAACTTCAAAGCCACTTGGCAATATTGATGGAGATCAAGCCCCTCAAAATGCGATAGATAAAGGCCATAATGCTGAGCCTTATTAAGGCAAACGTAAAAAGACATTACATTTTTATGTAACGTCTTTTTTGCATTATTGTTCATAGGCCTTATACCAATGATAGGGTTGTATCTCTTTTAAAGTTTTAAATAGTAGTGTATCGTCTGTATTCGTAACTGCTGCTTTCACATTCTCTCCCCAATAAAAGAGTCTTTCTTGGCAGACCCCACAGGGTGTCAGTACTACGAATTTAGATTTTTCATTTTCTCTAGCAACACAAATCGAATGTGTCACCTTTGTATTCAATTTATGTGCCTCCAGAATAGCACCCGTTTCCATACATAATTCAGTAGCTGCATTGATGACCTCTGGTGCAACACTAGTTAAAATATGCCCGTCCTCCGAATACAAAGCCGCCGCTCCACCCCATCCTGACGGATATCTTTTCTCCACTAATTGGACGGCTGCCTCATAGAGTTTTTTCTCAATATCCATATCATTTAACATCTCCCTATAGTCAATACACACCTGGTAATATCTTCAACACTTTTTCCTCTGCATCTAAATAGGCGTCTACCCCCAAGGGAATGCCTACATTGGTTGATTCATGTCCTATTTTAAAACCTGCCACAACAGGAATACCTAAGTCTCCAAAATACTCTTTCATTAAATTATGTAAGGCTGTTTCATTCGCTTCTGTTTGTGTAAAGGAACCAATGACAACACCTGCTAGTTGCTCAATTTTCCTAGCTTGCTTTAATTGCTGTAACATCGAATCAATATTAGGAATGGATTCTGCTAACTCCTCTATCAATAAAATCTTACCTTCTGTTTGTATCTCAAATTTAGTGCCTAATGTGCTGACAAGACGATACAGATTTCCTCCTATTAATTCACCGCGTGCCACCCCTCCAGCAATGGTTGTTAAAGGAGAAATTGACTCCGTGTATTGTATTTCAATGGGGGAAAATAATTGTACAAACATTTTCTTCGATAGTTCATCCATTTTATTGGCCGCCATTAACATAGGTCCATGGAATGTTACTAAATTGGCGTACTCATTGATCGCACAATGCAAATAGGTAATATCTGAAAAGCCCCAGAAAATTTTTGGATTTTCCTCTAATAACGTATAATCAATTTTTTCAGCTATGCGAGCAGAGCCATAGCCACCCTTTACACAAAAAATAGCTTTCACTTCAGGATTTTTTACCATTTCATGAAAATCAGCTAGCCTAACTTCATCACTACCAGCTAAATAATCATGCGTTGCATGGATCGTATCCCCTACAATATAGTGAAGACCCAACTCGTCTAAAAAAGATAATGCGTCCCCTAGCTTTTCATGATTTACTACACTTGATAGGGCAACTACACCAACTAGATCTCCCTTTTGTAAACGTGGTACGGTATTTTTCACGTTCATTCCTCCTCTTATTTTCCTTAAGCTTGCCTCTATACTGATGTGAGGCACTTATCTATTATTGCCTCTTCTTCCCATGATTCTATACGATCATTTACTTCTTGAGGAGAAACTATCGACATTCTAGCGATAGGAACCTTCAGACTCTTGAACAGTAACCTTTCTCTTCAACAAGGTTGATTTAATTGTTATTGTAGCAGTAATTTGCTGGAGCGTATATTCCTTGCTCATATGGTAATCAGAAAAACAAGAAAGCAAAGACTTCAATCATAAGAAGGCTTTGCTTTTTATTGTTAATTGGTACCGCCATAAATAATCGTGACGTTAGGATGTTTTAATAATTGGCTTGCAGGGAAATCTTCAGTAATATGGCCACTTTTTAATTTTTGGATGGCCTCCATCTTCTTTTCACCAAAGGCAATCAGGACAATTTCCTTCGCCTTCATAATCGATTGAATGCCCATCGTAATGGCATGTATTGGGACATCTGCTGCGTCATCAAAGTAAATCGCATTTTCTGTTCTTGTCGATTCCGTTAATTCAACAATATTCGTCATCGAATCGAACGGTGTACCTGGCTCATTAAAACCTATATGACCATTTACGCCAATTCCAAGAAGCTGTAAATCAATACCTCCTGCTGCATCAATCCTTGCATCATATGCCTTGCATTCAGCAGCTAAATCCTCTGCCTCACCATTTGGCAAATGTATATTTTCTTGTTTAATATTTACACCATTAAATAGATTGTTGTGCATGAAAGTCCAATAACTTGCAGGACTTGAGCGCTTAAGACCTACATATTCGTCTAAATTAAAAGTTTGTACATCCTTAAATGTTAATTGACCGGCTTGATATCGCGCTACTAATTCTTTATACATTCCTACAGGTGAACCACCAGTTGCTAATCCTAGAACACTATTGGGCTTCTTCTGTATTTGCTTTAAAAAAATATTTGCGGCCACTTCGCTCATTTCGTCATATGTATTGACTTCGATCCATTTCATTTTCCTTATCATACCTACCTTAATTTCTTATTCATTAACTATACTGGGAAATATTTCACTTTATAGTAGCTAATATATTAATTCTACAAGTTATTTAGCTATTTTTCTATCATTTCCCTCTTAATATTATGCGTGTATTCTGATGCTGTTTCGGTTATGTTATTAATAAGGAAGTGAGGCGATTTTATGAATGCACAGATTCAGCAATATTTACAGCATATTCAATTTCAAGGAACCTTAGAGCCTACCGTCCAACTACTTGGACAGCTACAAACAAAGCATCTATTGACGATTCCCTATGAAAATTTAGATGTTGCCTTGAACCTCGGTATCTCATTCTCTATTCCTGATTTATTTCAAAAGATTATTATAGAAAGACGTGGGGGCAATTGTTTTGAACTGAATATTTTATTTAGCTGGCTTTTACGGGAGCTCGGCTTTTCAGTTACCAATCGCTATGCTCAGTTTTGGCGTAATGTTGAAGAACACTCTCCTCCTGAAGATATACCCATGCACCAGCTATTACTAGTAAAAGATGCAAAACAATCCTATATTTCAGATGTAGGCGTTGGTGCTTTAGCGCCTTGTAAACCAGTACCGTTAATAGCAGGATATCAGCATCGCGAAGGCCGAGAATTGTATAAAGTAGAGTATGATGAAGAAAATGGTTGGATGCTTTTTGAACTAACCAAGCAACAATGGCGTTTGCTTTATTGTTTTCATGATGATGCAAATGATGCAAAATTTGCCCCACGACTCTCTAAACAAAAAAATAAAATTGCCATGATTCGAACTACTCGTGGACGTCACACGATGATGAACAATGAATTTAGAATTTACGAAGGGCAATCCTTAACTACCTATACAACAAACACTGAGAAGGAATGGCTGCAAGCTCTACAGCGCTTTTTTCATATCTCTTTACAACAATAAAGGAAAGCGAGTCCATCAGTGGCTTGCTTTCCTTTCCTGATTATTTCATTGTCCGATTGAATAGTTCAAATACAACTTTATCATTGTGTAGTTCCTTGACTAAACCAATATCATCTACGAAATAATAAGTTTTTACCACATCACTATATACTGACCTTTTCTCTACTATAATTACACCCGTATATTGCACTTCTCCAGCTTGTACTGTACCATTCGTTGATTTTACAGTTACTCGTTCTCCTGCAGTAACCCCTGGATCATCTTCATGTAAAATAACCCCTATTCTAAGTGGTAGTTCCATATATAAATCATAATGTGTATTAGCGTCACTAGCAATGGCTTGACCATATACACGATCATGACCATATAAAAGCTCATCAGAAAGAGTTTGTCCTGTGCTAATATTTTTGACTGTCCATACATCATTTTTACCGTCATGTTGCTTATATCGATAGCTCAAGGTATACCGCTTATGGTCACTTAAAGAATAATAGCCATACGTATAAACAAACGCGGGGTCCTTTAGCAAACTAGGCTTAGAAAGAGTCAATGCTCGCGCTAAAAAAGCTGAGAAGTGGGCACGTGTAACAGGAGCATTAGGTTTAAACTCACCATTCTCATAGCCCCTTACCAAATGATTATGAGCCAGTGTTAAAATTTCTTTATAACCATATGTCTGCTCCGTCACATCTGTAAAATAATAAGGATCTGACCCTTTTAATTTGAAAGCCCTATTTAGCACAATAGCCATTTCCGCTCTAGTTAACGGTGCATCTGGGTTAAATTTATGGGCTGCATCAAATATTCCTTTTTTTTGTACAGCAGCTATTTCTTTGTAGTATTTATTAGCTGGCGTTACATCCTGATAATTGGGGTTTTGTATGTTGATTGTGTTTAGCCCCAAAGCACGTGTTAGCATAACAGCTACCTGTGCTTTCGTTACATAATCATTCGGCTTGAATAACTGATTGGAATAGCCCTTCACAATATCCTGCTCTACTAAATAATGGATTTCTGTCATCAAGGTATCATCCGTTAAATCTTTAAAGCTGGCTGCCTGCACTTCCCTCGGTATTATGCCAATCGCTATCAGGATCAAACATACTAATTTCAATATGTTCCTCACATTATCCCTCCTCCATCGATTCTTTACCCATAAAGACGTGTAGTTATGCTAAAAATGAAAAAAGACTCTTCTGAAAGAGACTTTATTCGTTATTTTTATGTTGAATTAATCCAATTTCTATGCCAGTCGGATCCATCAAATAAGCAAGATAAAAGTCCTCAAACTCCATTTTTCCACGTAAAATAGTAGCCCCATTGCTGGTTGCCTGCTCAATAACTTCATCCATTGCATCCACTTCAATCTGAATTCGTGTACCATGTGGATAATCACTAGGTCCTTTGCTAATACCACCATTAATCCCAATTTTGCTTTCATGCCCAGTTGTAACTGGCCAATAATCCCAATTTGGAGCCGCTATCCTCCAGCCAAACACTTTGCTATAAAAAGCTGCCGCTTTCTTCGGTTCCTGACTATTTAATTCAAAGCCAATCACTCTTCCCATACAAATCCCCCTTTTTTAAGCATAACAAATAATTCAACAAACAATTGGAATTTCCTTCCTTTCCAACCGTATTTCAAATAAAAATTTTACCTATTTATTTAATTAGAAAATTATGTATAATTAAATTAGAACGATTGTTCAAATCATTAAAGGAGTACAACATTGAATAAAAGACGCTATGACAGTGACAAGGCAAAGCTTGAAATTATCAAACATGCCACCCAATTATTTTCTCAACATGGCTATAATCAAACATCTGTTGGCGATATTTCGAAGGTTTCTGGTTACAGTAAAGGACATATTTATTATCATTTCGAAAATAAGGAAAAGTTATTTGTGCTTTTAGCGCAGCAATCAATGAAAAATTGGCATGACAAATGGTTGCAAAAAGAATCTTCATACACCACATCAACAGAAAAATTGTATGGTATGGCCCTACATGTCCTCTATGAGTATCAAACACCTTTACTAAAATCAGGTCAGGAACTGGCATCTAATCCTAAATCAACCCCCGAATCTATACAGCAGTTATTCAATTTAGCTATTACACCTATGAATGCTTATCGTGCAATTCTTCAAGAGGGCATCGACCAAAACGAATTTGTTCATGGCGATGTAGATACTTGGACCGTCTTACTAGGCACATGGCTAGGCGGATTATGTCAGCTTACCAATACTCAACATTTGAAATCATTAGAACCACTCTTTCAACAAGCAATAACGATTTTCTTAAAAGAAATTAAAAAAGGTGGGATTTAAATGAAAGTAGGTTTAATAGGTGATAGCTTAACAGAAGGTCGTCCAGGAGTTTCATTTTATAATCTTTTAAAACTGCAATATCCTCATATTTCATTTGACAATCTTGGGAATCCAGGCGAGACGATTAAAAGTTTATTTACTCGCTTGGAAAAAACGCCACTCCAATCCTCCTATGATCTCCTTTTTCTTTGGGTAGGCGTCAATGACGTCTATTCAAAATTATTAAAGGTGCAAGCACAACCCGTGACGAAGGATCATATAGAATTCGAAGAGTACTGCCTCAAAGTATTAGAGAAAGCACATACCGCTTCTAAAAATGTTGTGCTAGTATCTCCAGCATTAGTAGGAGAAGATCTTCAAAATCACTCTAACAACGAAGTAAAAGAGCTAACGTCCGTTATGGAGTCTATTGCATTGAAATCCGGCAATGTTTATTTTGTGAATATGCAAAATCTCTTTAAAGAGCATTTAGAACATTTGGACTGCTCAAGCTTTATTAATACGAGTGTAATGAGAGTTCTACTAGATGTTTTATTTTACAAAAATCCTTTACGCATCGATAAATTATCTCAAAAAAGAGGGCTACATGTAACTATGGATGGCGTTCATTTAAATAGTAAAGGTGCTGATATAGTGGCACAGCAATATAGCTCTATCATTGAACATTATGCAAACGAAGGAGACAAAATCGGGAGGTCCTAAAAAATGAAAAAGATTGCTGTTGTTACAGGTGGTGTATCTGGGATAGGAAAGGCCATTTGCCAGGAATTAATTACTCGACATATATTTGTCATTATTGCTGATATTCAAGAACAAGAAGGTCGTATGTTAGAAGCACAGTTAAATAATGATGCTGTTCATGCAAAATTTGTACCACTAAATGTAACCGATTACAATAGTGTAGCATCTGTCATTCATGGTGTAATTGAAGAATATCATCGGATAGATTATCTGTTTAATAATGCTGGAATTGCTATGTACGGAGAGCTGGGTGAAACGACTATTGAGGATTGGAAGGAAATTATGGCTATTAATTTATGGGGTGTCATTTATGGTACTCAAATAGGTTATTCACTTATGAAAAAACAAGGTTTTGGACATATCATCAATACCTCATCAGCTGCAGGGTTAGGACCTTCTCCTTTTTCTTCTGCATACGCTACTACCAAACATGCTGTTATAGGATTAACGACCTCTCTACACTATGAGGCTGAGGAATTTGGGATTAAGGTGAGTGCCTTATGTCCAACGTTTGTGGATACACCTATTTTCGATAACGCCAAAGCGATTCATATGGATAAATCAATTATCACCAAACAATTACAGCAGCAAAAAATGATCTCACCTCAGCGAATTGCAAAAATTGCTATAGAAGGTGTTCATCAAAATAAGCCTATCATTTGTCCAATGCCAATGCGCAAAACACTGGATGTTATTTTTACTATTTTTCCTTTTCTACACAAAGCGTTAATGAGAATGGTTTGTAAAGTGAGTCGTAATGCCCGTTTAACCTAAACGCTACAAAGGCTCCCTACTAGTGGGAGCCTTGCTTATTTTGTAATACCACACCATCGCTCATTTTAATAATACGATCTGTATAAGCTAGCATCTCTTCGTCATGCGTCACTAATAATGTTGTGATACTTAAAGTTTTTGTTAATGTTCTTAATAACATCATAATTTCTTTAGAACGCTGTGAATCTAAACTTGCTGTTGGCTCATCTGCAAACAGCACTTTCGGTTGATGAATGATGGCACGTGCAATCGCTACACGTTGCTTTTCTCCCCCTGACAATGAAGAAGGATAAGCATCTTGACGATGAGCCAGCCCAACTAACTGTAATAAACGATTTACTTCATGCTTTTGTTCATGTTTCTTCAGTGGAGACCCAGCAACATCCAACATTAATAGCAGCTGTTCTTCTACGGTAAGAAAAGGTACAAGATGAGCAAACTGAAAAACAAAGCCAAATTTACTTGCACGCAGCTTTCGTACTTGTTCTTCGTTCATAGTCGTTAGATTTTGTCCCTCAAAAAGAATCTGTCCATCCGTTGCGGGTTGCAGTCCAGCAGCTATAGTTAATAGCGTACTTTTTCCTGAACCAGATGCACCTACCAATGCCGTAATCTCTCCTTCTTTTAAGGATAAATTAATACCTTTTAAAATTTCCTCTTCGACATCACCATTTTTAAACGTTTTTCTTACTTCATCAATCGTAAATAACGTCATGACTAAGCCTCCCCTTGGTGTATTGCTTGTAACGGTTCAATTTTTTTAATTTGTAGACCTGACAATGTAGCTCCCACAAAACCAATGACAAGGAACACTAACGATAGCTGCATTGTTGTACCTAAATTTAACGTAAATGGCATCCCCTTTGGCGCAACTATATTGAATAATTGACTAAGGCTGACTGATAATACTAGTGAAATAGCTGTAATAATCACCATCTGTGTCCAGATCATGTTAAACAACCTACCTGTTTTTAATCCAATTGCTTTTAGAATGCCATATAGGCCAATCTTTTGTACATTCATCATATAGAAGAAAATAGCAAACAGCATACCACTAATGACAACTAAAAACCAAATAATCATATTTAAAGACATCTGTTCCGCACTGTAACTCGGGATAGCATTCAGAAATTCTTTATTGCTATAAGACTGTAGCCCCTCAAAATCCTTGGCAGCATTGTGTGGAACAAAAATTAACTGCATATCCTGTATCCGATACATTTCCTGGTAAGCCTCTTTACTGATATAAGCAACAGGGGCATGGCTATATTTCTTTTGCTCCACAAAGCCTTTCACCTTGAACTCTCCACTATATTGATTGTTCGCTAATATATCTCCCACTTTTATTCCCTTTTCCTGTAGCGAGCTGTCTAACAGGACCTCACCTTGACGCACATTTCTAAATAGTGATGACTCTGTCGATGTGACAAAGGCCACACTTTGCTGTTTATCATCCTCATCACTTAAAAAGCCCATTTGAATAGAAAAGGCAACTGCTTCCTTCTCTTCAGACATGACTTCCTGTTGTAGATTGTTAGAGATTCTTGAAAGATTAAACGTCCCATCAGCATCCTCTGTCATGTAGAATTGCCCCTGCGGTAAGTCTTTTATTAAAGCTGCATTATCCTGTGACAAGCCATTCGCCAAACCTGAAATAATAAACGTTAAAAAACTAACTAGGAAGATGATGGAGCCCAAGATTAAAAATCGTACTTTATTTTTCTTCATTTCTTTCCAGGCAAGATTCATCCTTTATCCCTCCATTTCTTTAATTATCCTTAGCTTAAAATTGTTTCATGAACAGAGCATGAACTAATCATTAAGAATGGAAAAGAAAAAAAAGAAACGAAAACAAATAAACCGCTCTGAAGGAAAGTCATTTATCCTACAGAACGGTTTAGATCTTCATCTAAAAAAACTCATATAATCCATTTTTAAAGTAATTGTACTCGTTTTGATTAATTAACTTTCTCCCATACCCTTCATAAAAAATCTGCCTATCTCTCTCAGTTTCAAAGGCTTGTGGTTTAGGTCGTACAGCTAGCGCAAAATCGTATCGCGGATCACCGAATGCCCCACCACTCCAATCAATAATACCCGATATTTTTTGATTATGAACGAGAACATTATCGATTGTGAAATCACCGTGTATAAATGTTTGCTGAATAGGTTCTGGTTTATTCCTTTTTAAATCATCTAACAACTCTGAAGTACCATCCACCTCAAAATTTTTCAGATTAAACTCGGCCAGACCTAACATATCATCAATCCAAACTGAGGCAGTACTCTTTTTTACTTCCTGTGGGCATGGCATTGAATGAATGGCTGAAAGGACCTTTCCATAATGAAAGATGATTGCATGCCTGTTTTCCTCTTTGGTTTCATTCTCTAACGCCTGTCTAATCGTGCTACCTTCTATATATTCCATCAATGCCCATGCCTGATTGTCTAAAGGTTGTTCAACAAAACAATATAAACGAGGGACAGGTAATGTAGAATTAGATAGACATTTTAGAACAGTCGCTTCTTTCTTTAACCATGAGCCGTATTGCTTTCCTTTTGTTCTCTTTAAAACGAAAGTGCCTCTTTCAGAAAAAAGGATTCCAACGCCTGATGTATGCCCCTGTCTTGGAAAAGAAATATGGGTAACTCCACCAACATAATCGACTATTTCTTTAGGTATTTCTGTAAGATGTATTGGCTTCAGCCTGATCACCACCTAGTTAAAAAGTTAGAACAAATATTGTAATAAAAAAACAAGAATAATAATAGAAACATTCTTGTTTTTTTCAAAATTTTTTAGTTACCTTTGTATTTCCAATTGCTAACCTAAATAACTTTAGCATGCTATAGTTTTCTTTTAATCTTATCCGTTTTATACATTTATAGTGTTTTTATATACTTTATGATGTTGGTGATATTTTCAGAATTATATTCCGTCTCTGATAAAAGATAGTATCCACTTTGCGAAAAATCAATGTGACCCAGTAAACTTTTTAAGTATGGAGAAATTAAAACCAAAACGGCATTATTTTCTAATAATTCCTCTGGAGATTCAAATCCATGAGTAACTTCTACGTTAAAAGAACTCAAATGATTCTCTTTCAATGCGTTTTCTATGCTTTTTTTTAATCTCGTTGACCTTTTCTTCAAGAAGAATCCTTCTCTATCTAAACCAGTGGCAAATCCCCTAAAACCCATTGCTAATTTCGGATAAATATAAATCGTTTTAATTATGAGCAACCCCTTCAAAAAAGATTTATAACTCTCTTCATACTAACTATTATTTCCATTTAACATATAGAAGAAAGGAATATATATTGTCACTACTATATCAATTGCTACCCTTAAACGTTTGTGCAGCACATAATTTCACATAATTATGTTGGAAGTACTGTCCTACATGGTGGAAGTGATGTTGTAGTAGCAAGGAAAACAAAAAAGACTCCACACAATTAAGTGTGAAGCTTTAATATGTAGCATTGCTCTGTTGCTCGTATAGGATACCGGTGGTCGAGACAGAGAATGCATTAAAAAGCCTTATATTTCAAGGTATTCTATCTGATGTGTGTAAAATTGGTGTAAAGTAATTTGGCAATGTAAATCTCAAAAGTACATACTTTTCTTTAAAAGTGTTATGCCTCAAGATAAGTTTTTTCACTAATTACATCTTGCCGCCCGTAAGGTGAAAGGTATTATCTTCTCTTTAACCGTATATGAAGATAGTTTGGTATATCAAAGTTTTTTTCAAATTCTGTTTGTAACATCTTTAACGAGAAATTATCCTTTCTCATTGAATTGCGGTAACAAAGTGTTAGCTCTTTGCAGGCGCACTTTTAGCAGAAATTAATTACCCAGTAACGGAAAAGTAACAATTAAATACCCCCCCCACACTCTACATACGTAGAGTGTGGGGGGTGCTACTGGGTTCAATACCTCATTCATTTCTGCCAATTTACTACTTGATAAGCTCTAGCTTTTTTGCGGCTACATCATTCTATACCATCGTCAATCAACATGATTTGATTGAAAGTTATTGAGCAATGCATGTACTTCATCTGTTGATTTCGTGTTCATCAATTGATATCTTACATTGTCCTTCATGTTACTTCTCCGCTCTTTTCAACAACTCATGGTTTTTCATTTACAGAACGCTTCCCTGAAAGTGCGAGTGTCAGGTCAAAATCAGCTATCAGGTTTCTTAACACCTGCTTGACTCCTTCTTCATCAACCAAAGGCAATCCATACATATAGGAGACCTACCAGTACTGCCTTTGCCCTAAGGCAATTGGCGTTTAATCTCGGTGGCTACGTCTAACTTATGGGCAATTTTTCAGTTGCGAAGTACCTCACATTTCGAGTTTTGAAAAACACTGTTCCTCAATCATTAGATAGAGCCACTACCTTCTCCCACTCTTGCCTTTTATAAAACCGGTGGATGAATTGGAACAGATATAATTATTACTGCAGCACTCAGTATTAAAATTGATAATCCAACATTTTTCTTCATATTCACACTCTCCTTTAAATTTCAATAAATTGCATAGCTTTCTCGAACTGCTTTTCTTGTCGATAATACTCTCCCAATAAATTAGAAAATTGTTGGTGCATTTCTTTTAATTCTTCATTATCTGCTATAAATGGAATTAACCTCCCTTCTAAAAAATCCATCGCTTTCTTTTTTTCTTCTCCTAGCAAATATAAATAAAAAGTAGCAAATAAATTAAAACTTAATTTTTTCTTATTTTTTGCTTCTTCCTTTAGAATAGTAAAGGTTTTTATACTTTTTTCCGTTTGTTCTAAGCGAAATTGCGTAACACCTAAATTATATAAGCAAAGCAGATAATGATCACAGTTCTTTGACATTAAAGAAGCGCTTTTTTCAAAGTAAATTAATGCATTTTCATATTCCCATCTCATTTGGTACAAATCCCCCAAATTGTGATATATAGCAGGTAATAGCTGCTGTTGCTGTAATAGCTCCACATTTCTCACTAAATGTTCATAGATTTCGATTGCTTCGTGAAACACTTTTCCTCGAGAGTAATTGAGTGCCAGAGACATTAATGTATAAACAATTCTTTTAAAATTAAATTGGTCCTTATAGAATTGAAGAGCTTTTTTCCCATAAATAATTGCTTGGCTTGGTTCTTCTAACCGCCCTTTTATTAAAGCGAAATGATAGTAAAACTCTCCTTCTAGTGACCCTAGTTCTGGATGTATTTGAAGTATTTGAGTTAGTTCTTTAGCTGCTTCCTCATATTTACCTTTTGTAATTAAAACTAATGCATAATAATATGAATGTAAATACCTTTCATGTTGGGAAAAATTTGGTCGGTGGGCATTTAGCCATTTTAATTGATTGTCTGCTAATTTATGCTCTTTAACAAACACATAATAACGTAACTTATAAAGTTCATATAAATAAATAGATTCTGTAAAACCTATTATTTCTTCATATTCTTTTAATCTGCTCATTGTCTCTTTTACTTTATCAATCTCTAGGTAATTTATATGTTTTTGTAAATCATTTAATAGGCAAATAATATTTTGTTCGTTATTCTCTACATCGTGAATACTAATATTTAATCGTTCTAGCAGTAGACGTATTGTCTCGCTATTTGCTTCTTTATTATTATTCTCAATTTTACTTAAATGAGGAATCGAGCAAATCCCCATCGCCACTGAATTCTGTGTCATTCCTAGCTTTGTACGATAGTACTTAATTAATGAACCAATCTTCATTTTCATAACCTCCCGTATCGAATGACTGTATTTTACATTTATTATAATCATAATTTTCCCAATAATCAAAAAACCTAAATTATGGTAGATTCAAATTGTAGTACTATAACTTAATTTGAAAAGGAGTTGGAAAGAATGAAAAAAATGAAAAGTACGTTGCTAAGTCTTTTGATTGCAGGATCAGTAATAAACCCGGTGTACGCAACAGCGATGGATAGCGAAGATAGCTTAGGAAACGACGGTGGTCAGGAGAAATTCCGTGTTTATGTTGAGGCAAACAAAAAAACAGAAAAATCAACATTAAAAACTCAATATTCTGCTCGTTGGGAATTAACAGAGAACGGATTTTCAACTGATATGAATGAAAAACAATTCGAAGCATTACAGAAGAATAAAAATTTCACAGTTACAAAAGTGCCTATCGTTACATTAGATACGATAGGTTTGGAAGACGATAGTATGGTAGAAAATGAAACTCTGGATTTGGTAACTTCTTTAAGAGCTTCTCAACAAATACCTTGGGGCATTAAAGCAATTTATAACAATGATACTTTAACATCTACAACTGGAGGAAGTGGCATTAATATTGCCGTACTCGATACGGGTGTAAATATTTCTCATCCTGACCTTGTCAATAACGTAGAGCAATGTAAAGACTTTACAGGTGCGACAACACCCATTAATAACAGCTGTACTGATAGAAACGGACATGGTACACATGTTGCTGGTACGGCCTTAGCTGATGGTGGAAGCGATCAAGCAGGCATTTACGGTGTAGCTCCAGATGCTGATCTTTGGGCTTACAAAGTGTTATTAGATAGCGGTTCTGGATACTCAGATGATATTGCTGCTGCTATTCGACATGCAGCAGATCAAGCAACAGCTACTGGTACCAAAACAATTATTAGTATGTCTCTAGGTTCTTCAGCGAATAATAGCCTCATTTCGAGTGCTGTCAATTACGCATACAGTAAAGGAATTCTAATAGTAGCTGCAGCTGGTAATTCTGGCTATGCGCAAGGAACAATTGGTTATCCGGGGGCATTACCAAATGCAATCGCCGTTGCAGCTTTAGAAAATGTACAACAAAATGGGACTTATCGTGTAGCTGACTACTCTTCACGTGGTTATATATCTACAGCTGGAGATTATGTCATCCAGGAAGGTGATATTGAAATCTCAGCTCCTGGCTCATCCGTTTATTCTACATGGTATAATGGCGGTTATAATACAATTAGCGGCACATCAATGGCTACCCCTCATGTCTCTGGTTTAGCAGCAAAAATTTGGGCTGAAAATCCGTCATTATCTAACACGCAACTACGTTCTAACTTACAAGAGAGAGCAAAATCAGTAGATATTAAAGGTGGTTATGGAGCTGCTATAGGTGATGACTACGCTTCAGGATTTGGATTTGCTCGCGTTCAATAATTTCAAAAGGTGAAGCATACTAACAATAGTAATACAAACCAAAGCTTTGGTTTGTATTGCTATTTTTTGGGTTCTAAACGTATTCACCAGTACCCCTATTACCCCCAAGTAGTATTATAGCTTCGCTTGTTATACGATATCAGCTTCAAACATATTTCTACATGTAGGGTGAACAGGTTGACCAGAAAACATTTTATCAATACCATTTGCAGTATCGTTCCCTTTAAATTCATCTTGTTGTCCACTAATACCTTCTTCATAAAAATCACCTCCAACCTTTCCATTGAAACTTACTTATTGTGTAATATATTATTTTTTTGACAATGCACCATTCACTTAAAAACTACCTTCTTTAACTAATCTTCCTACACAACTATTGCTATATTATTACGCTAACCTCGTTACCGGTGATAAGGATAGGGAATGTAGTAAAAAGCCTTATATATCAATGTCTTCTACCTGAAGTGTGTAAAATGATTTCAATTCTTATCGTATCCCCAAAAATGAAAAAAGCTCACAAACCCTGTATTATCAAGGTTTGTGAGCTTTCTAAACTTACTAAATGTAACGTATATGTACGTAATGATACCGGTGGTCGGGGTCGAACCGACACTCCAAAGGAACACGATTTTGAGTCGTGCGCGTCTGCCAATTCCGCCACACCGGCATAATGGAGATAAAAAAAATCGGATAAACCGATTAGCAGTAAAAATATGGAGGCGGCAACCGGATTTGAACCGGTGATAAAGGTGTTGCAGACCTGTGCCTTACCACTTGGCTATGCCGCCATCATACTTGGAGCGGAAGACGAGGTTCGAACTCGCGACCCCCACCTTGGCAAGGTGGTGTTCTACCACTGAACTACTTCCGCAAAAAATGGCTGGGGTACTAGGATTCGAACCTAGGCATGACGGAATCAAAATCCGTTGCCTTACCGCTTGGCTATACCCCAACTATGGGGCGACTGATGGGAATCGAACCCACGAATGCCGGAACCACAATCCGGTGCGTTAACCACTTCGCCACAATCGCCATTATATTATAGTTATTATTATGAAATTTACTTTATTCTTGAATGGGGCGACTGATGGGAATCGAACCCACGAATGCCGGAACCACAATCCGGTGCGTTAACCACTTCGCCACAATCGCCATAAAATAAATTGGCAGGGGCAGTAGGAATCGAACCCACACCAAAGGTTTTGGAGACCTCTATTCTACCGTTGAACTATGCCCCTATTTAAAAACAAAAAAATAAAACTGGTGGAGGGGGACGGATTCGAACCGCCGAACCCTAAGGAGCGGATTTACAGTCCGCCGCGTTTAGCCACTTCGCTACCCCTCCGGGAATTCATGGTGCCGGCGATAGGAGTCGAACCCACGACCTACTGATTACAAGTCAGTTGCTCTACCAACTGAGCTACACCGGCAAAAAAATGATGGGTCAGGACGGAATCGAACCGCCGACACTTAGAGCTTCAATCTAATGCTCTACCAACTGAGCTACTGACCCATATATTATAAAAAAATGGCGGTCCCGACCGGGATCGAACCGGCGATCTCCTGCGTGACAGGCAGGCATGTTAACCGCTACACCACGGGACCATTTGGTTGCGGGGGCCGGATTTGAACCAACGACCTTCGGGTTATGAGCCCGACGAGCTACCAGGCTGCTCCACCCCGCGTTAATGATATATGTTGTTTTTAAAATGGTGGAGGATGACGGGCTCGAACCGCCGACCCTCTGCTTGTAAGGCAGATGCTCTCCCAGCTGAGCTAATCCTCCATCTGGGTATAAAAATGAATGGTGACCCCTACGGGATTCGAACCCGTGTTACCGCCGTGAAAGGGCGGTGTCTTAACCACTTGACCAAGGGGCCTTCGTTTGGAATAATTAAAAGTGCTGGCGGAGAGTAAGGGATTTGAACCCTTGAGACAGTGTTAACCGCCTACACGATTTCCAATCGTGCTCCTTCGGCCACTCGGACAACTCTCCAAGAATGGCTCCGAAGGCAGGACTCGAACCTGCGACAACCTGATTAACAGTCAGGTGCTACTACCAACTGAGCTACTTCGGAATAATTTTAGTATACAGCCTAGCGACGTCCTACTCTCACAGGGGGAAGCCCCCAACTACCATCGGCGCTAAAGAGCTTAACTTCCGTGTTCGGTATGGGAACGGGTGTGACCTCTTTGCCATCATCACTAGACTATTTGAAAGACATTACTTATTATAACATATTTTATCAAAATTACAAGTATATTATAATAATTTTATTCTTTCAAAACTGGATAAACGGTTCATTGAATGCTTCAAACTTTTTGGTTAAGTCCTCGATCGATTAGTATTCGTCAGCTCCATGTGTCACCACACTTCCACCTCGAACCTATCTACCTCATCGTCTTTGAGGGATCTTACTTACTTGCGTAATGGGAAATCTCATCTTGAGGGGGGCTTCATGCTTAGATGCTTTCAGCACTTATCCCGTCCACACATAGCTACCCAGCGATGCCTTTGGCAAGACAACTGGTACACCAGCGGTGTGTCCATCCCGGTCCTCTCGTACTAAGGACAGCTCCTCTCAAATTTCCTACGCCCACGACGGATAGGGACCGAACTGTCTCACGACGTTCTGAACCCAGCTCGCGTACCGCTTTAATGGGCGAACAGCCCAACCCTTGGGACCGACTACAGCCCCAGGATGCGATGAGCCGACATCGAGGTGCCAAACCTCCCCGTCGATGTGGACTCTTGGGGGAGATAAGCCTGTTATCCCCGGGGTAGCTTTTATCCGTTGAGCGATGGCCCTTCCATGCGGAACCACCGGATCACTAAGCCCGTCTTTCGACCCTGCTCGACTTGTAGGTCTCGCAGTCAAGCTCCCTTGTGCCTTTACACTCTACGAATGATTTCCAACCATTCTGAGGGAACCTTTGGGCGCCTCCGTTACCTTTTAGGAGGCGACCGCCCCAGTCAAACTGTCCGCCTGACACTGTCTCCTGCCCCGCTAAGGGGCATGGGTTAGAATTTCAATACAACCAGGGTAGTATCCCACCGACGCCTCTTTCGAAGCTGGCGCTCCGAGATCTCTGGCTCCTACCTATCCTGTACAAGTTGTACCAAAATTCAATATCAGGCTACAGTAAAGCTCCACGGGGTCTTTCCGTCCTGTCGCGGGTAACCTGCATCTTCACAGGTACTATAATTTCACCGAGTCTCTCGTTGAGACAGTGCCCAGATCGTTACGCCTTTCGTGCGGGTCGGAACTTACCCGACAAGGAATTTCGCTACCTTAGGACCGTTATAGTTACGGCCGCCGTTTACTGGGGCTTCAATTCGCAGCTTCGCTTGCGCTAACCACTCCTCTTAACCTTCCAGCACCGGGCAGGCGTCAGCCCCTATACGTCACCTTACGGTTTTGCAGAGACCTGTGTTTTTGCTAAACAGTCGCCTGGGCCTATTCACTGCGGCTCTCATGCGCTTGCACGCTCAAGAGCACCCCTTCTCCCGAAGTTACGGGGTCATTTTGCCGAGTTCCTTAACGAGAGTTCTCTCGCACACCTTAGGATTCTCTCCTCGACTACCTGTGTCGGTTTGCGGTACGGGCACCTCTCACCTCGATAGAGGCTTTTCTTGGCAGTGTGAAATCAGGAACTTCGTCCATACGGACTCGCCATCACAGCTCAACGTTACAGTGTGCGGATTTGCCTACACACACGCCTTACTGCTTGGACGCGCATAACCAACAGCGCGCTTACCCTATCCTACTGCGTCCCCCCATTTCTCAAACGGTGAGGAGGTGGTACAGGAATATCAACCTGTTGTCCATCGCCTACGCCTATCGGCCTCGGCTTAGGTCCCGACTAACCCTGAGCGGACGAGCCTTCCTCAGGAAACCTTAGTCATACGGTGGACGGGATTCTCACCCGTCTTTCGCTACTCATACCGGCATTCTCACTTCTAAGCGCTCCACCAGTCCTTCCGGTCTGACTTCAACGCACTTAGAACGCTCTCCTACCACTGACATCGTAGATGTCAATCCACAGCTTCGGTGAATCGTTTAGCCCCGATACATTTTCGGCGCAGCGTCACTCGACCAGTGAGCTATTACGCACTCTTTAAATGATGGCTGCTTCTAAGCCAACATCCTGGTTGTCTGTGCAACGCCACATCCTTTTCCACTTAACGATTACTTTGGGACCTTAGCTGGTGGTCTGGGCTGTTTCCCTTTTGACTACGGATCTTATCACTCGCAGTCTGACTCCCGTGTATAAATATCTGGCATTCGGAGTTTGTCTGAATTCGGTAAACCGGGATGGCCCCCTAGTCCAAACAGTGCTCTACCTCCAGTATTCTCATCACGAGGCTAGCCCTAAAGCTATTTCGGAGAGAACCAGCTATCTCCAAGTTCGATTGGAATTTCTCCGCTACCCACACCTCATCCCCGCACTTTTCAACGTGCGTGGGTTCGGGCCTCCAGTAAGTGTTACCTTACCTTCACCCTGGACATGGGTAGATCACCTGGTTTCGGGTCTACGACCACGTACTACTTCGCCCTATTCAGACTCGCTTTCGCTGCGGCTCCGCCTTCTAAAACTTAACCTCGCACGTAATCGTAACTCGCCGGTTCATTCTACAAAAGGCACGCTATCACCCATTAACGGGCTCTAACTACTTGTAGGCACACGGTTTCAGGATCTCTTTCACTCCCCTTCCGGGGTGCTTTTCACCTTTCCCTCACGGTACTGGTTCACTATCGGTCACTAGGTAGTATTTAGCCTTGGGAGATGGTCCTCCCGGATTCCGACGGAATTTCACGTGTTCCGCCGTACTCAGGATCCACTCAGGAGAGAACGAACTTTCGACTACAGGGCTTTTACCTGCTCTGGCGGACCTTTCCAAGTCGCTTCATCTAACTCGCTCTTTTGTAACTCCGTATTGAGTGTCCTACAACCCCAAGAGGCAAGCCTCTTGGTTTGGGCTCTTCCCGTTTCGCTCGCCGCTACTCAGGGAATCGATTTTTCTTTCTCTTCCTCCAGGTACTTAGATGTTTCAGTTCCCTGGGTCTGCCTTCAAGACGCTATGTATTCACGTCAAGATACTACGCGATTAAACGTAGTGGGTTCCCCCATTCGGAAATCTCCGGATCAAAGCTCACTTACAGCTCCCCGAAGCATATCGGTGTTAGTGCCGTCCTTCTTCGGCTCCTAGTGCCAAGGCATTCGCCGTGCGCCCTTAATAACTTAACCTATCAGCTTTCCATACACATCACATTTCGTTGTCAGCCTCACTCGTTCAATCAGTCACGTACTGAAGTACGCTCCTTCATTTACTCGATTGCTTCCTAGAACTGCTCGTGTCTGAAAACCTTATCATGTTATTAAGCCTATAAAAAACTTAAAAAAATAAATGTGTTTGTTACAATTTCAATGTCGTTTTATCCAGTTTTCAAAGAACAAGTTTTGAAGTATTTCATTCAGAAAGAATGAACCTTCAAAACTGAACGCAAAACGTAATCTTACAAACCCAAGGTTTGTATTCCGAAAATATCCTTAGAAAGGAGGTGATCCAGCCGCACCTTCCGATACGGCTACCTTGTTACGACTTCACCCCAATCATCTATCCCACCTTCGGCGGCTGGCTCCAAAAGGTTACCTCACCGACTTCGGGTGTTACAAACTCTCGTGGTGTGACGGGCGGTGTGTACAAGGCCCGGGAACGTATTCACCGCGGCATGCTGATCCGCGATTACTAGCGATTCCGGCTTCATGTAGGCGAGTTGCAGCCTACAATCCGAACTGAGAACGACTTTATCGGATTAGCTCCCTCTCGCGAGTTGGCAACCGTTTGTATCGTCCATTGTAGCACGTGTGTAGCCCAGGTCATAAGGGGCATGATGATTTGACGTCATCCCCACCTTCCTCCGGTTTGTCACCGGCAGTCACCTTAGAGTGCCCAACTAAATGATGGCAACTAAGATCAAGGGTTGCGCTCGTTGCGGGACTTAACCCAACATCTCACGACACGAGCTGACGACAACCATGCACCACCTGTCACCATTGCCCCCGAAGGGGAAACCATATCTCTACAGTGGTCAACGGGATGTCAAGACCTGGTAAGGTTCTTCGCGTTGCTTCGAATTAAACCACATGCTCCACCGCTTGTGCGGGCCCCCGTCAATTCCTTTGAGTTTCAGTCTTGCGACCGTACTCCCCAGGCGGAGTGCTTAATGCGTTAGCTGCAGCACTAAGGGGCGGAAACCCCCTAACACTTAGCACTCATCGTTTACGGCGTGGACTACCAGGGTATCTAATCCTGTTTGCTCCCCACGCTTTCGCGCCTCAGTGTCAGTTACAGACCAGATAGTCGCCTTCGCCACTGGTGTTCCTCCAAATCTCTACGCATTTCACCGCTACACTTGGAATTCCACTATCCTCTTCTGCACTCAAGTCTCCCAGTTTCCAATGACCCTCCACGGTTGAGCCGTGGGCTTTCACATCAGACTTAAGAAACCACCTGCGCGCGCTTTACGCCCAATAATTCCGGACAACGCTTGCCACCTACGTATTACCGCGGCTGCTGGCACGTAGTTAGCCGTGGCTTTCTAATAAGGTACCGTCAAGGTACAGCCAGTTACTACTGTACTTGTTCTTCCCTTACAACAGAGTTTTACGAACCGAAATCCTTCTTCACTCACGCGGCGTTGCTCCATCAGGCTTTCGCCCATTGTGGAAGATTCCCTACTGCTGCCTCCCGTAGGAGTCTGGGCCGTGTCTCAGTCCCAGTGTGGCCGATCACCCTCTCAGGTCGGCTACGCATCGTCGCCTTGGTGAGCCGTTACCTCACCAACTAGCTAATGCGCCGCGGGCCCATCCTATAGCGACAGCCGAAACCGTCTTTCAATATTTCACCATGAGGTGAAACAGATCATTCGGTATTAGCCCCGGTTTCCCGGAGTTATCCCAAACTATAAGGTAGGTTGCCCACGTGTTACTCACCCGTCCGCCGCTAACGTCAAAGGAGCAAGCTCCTTCTCTGTTCGCTCGACTTGCATGTATTAGGCACGCCGCCAGCGTTCGTCCTGAGCCAGGATCAAACTCTCCATAAAAGAAATTTGATTAGCTCAAATTGTTTTGCTGGCATCATTTTGATGTCCAAAATTTTATTTCGTTCACTAGCTAGGCTAGCTACTTAAAACTTTATTGATTACGTTTTGCTTGTTCAGTTTTCAAGGTTCATTATTTAAGTCGTTTTTTCAGCGACTTCTTTATATTAACATCTCACTCAAAACATGTCAACTATTTTTGAAAAAGTTTTTTATGTTTTTCATCGAGTTACTTGTTATGTCTTAGCGACAATTAATATAATACAATATCATTATAATATTCGTCAACTACTTTTTTAAAAAAATATCGAGGTATTTTTTAGATACCTCGATTACAAGCATACTACAGTCATTGACCAATTTCTAGAGCTTCTTTATCGACCTTGTAATGACGGTGAAAGATCATCTCGTTTTTCGCAGTAACTGGCTCTATATGAATATACCCCTTATCCACTAAGTATTCGACAAATACTTCTAAATCCACAGAGTAATTCATGAGTTCATGATGGTCATGTAGCTCTTGAATCGACCATGTTTCTTTTGTTTGCATCACTTCTAATATATGTTGTGCTCCATCTCGTGTTCGAGAATGTATTAAAAACTCACTTGCTAAGAATAAAAGTTCTAAGCGTTTTTCAATTGGCTCATTACTCGTCACCAGTTCTTCGTACAGCTTATAAATCGCTGGTTCAATTTTTTTCACTTGCCCCCATACAGTTACTTCAGGGTATAGACCACTATCAATGATTGATAAACGCCCCAAATGGTGTAAGGAATCAACTACATGATTATATGCATCCAAATAACTGCCCTTATCAAAGTATTCCTTCCCCTCCAAATAACGACGTATTAACTTGGAAAATTGAATGCCTGTCTTAATCTTACGGCCACTATACGGAAATTCCTGTAATTCTATTTTTAGTTTATGCAGGAATTCATTCCGATCAAATAGTACTCTGCCAAAGAAAATCCAATCGACTACCTTCTTATTAGATCCGATTAGAAGCCATTTTCGTATTAGTTTCTCCGTAACCGTATGTAGAGCGACTTTATTTCCTTCATATAAGTAATGTTTTGAAAAGACTGGCTGCTCTGCTTCTTTTACAATAATTAATAAAACAGTATCAAATGTATCTGTAACGTTACTTTGCTCCTCACGTTTTTCCACTAAAATAACGCCTAATGTATTTGACTGACTCGCACGTTCTTGGTATATAGGACGCAATACTTGCTCCATGTTCAGCCCCCCTTTATTCATATAGCTTCCCTTGTTCCGTTAAAAATTCGACATACTCTAAAAGTATTCCTTCTTTGATTTACCTCAAAGCTAAAATACTTTGCCCTTATATGTTATAGTAGATTTTAGATTGGGAGGCAAGATAAATGAAACCTTATAAAAGTAAAATTAATAAAATTCGTTCATTCGCTTTAGCACTAATCTTTATTGGTTTTATTGTAATGTACGGAGGTATATTCTTTAAAAATAGCCCAATATTAGTTTTAATTTTCATGACATTAGGTGTTTTATGTATTATTGGTAGTACAGTTGTCTATGCCTGGATAGGTTTATTATCAACACGAGCCATTCAAGTTGAGTGTCCTAATTGCCATAAACATACAAAAGTTTTAGGCAGAGTCGATATGTGCATGTATTGCAATGAGCCATTAACGCTTGATCCTACTCTTGAAGGTAAAGAGTTCGACCAATCCTATAATCATAAAACGAAAAAATCCTAGCCCGTTAACGAGCTAGGATTTTTATTGTACTTTAGCAGTAACACCTTTACATGATGGACATGTGCCGTATATCTCTAAACGATGCGAATGCACATCAAAGTCAGTTACCTGTGATGCAAAATGCTCTATTTCATCGAGCCCAGGATAATGGAAATCGACGATCTTGCCACAGCATTCACAAATCATATGGTAATGATCATTTGTCACGAAATCAAAGCGGCTTGAAGCATCTCCATAAGTAAGCTCTTTCACAAGACCTACCTCACGAAATACTCGCAGGTTATTATAAACAGTCGCTACACTCATATTAGGAAATTTCCCTTCAAGTGCTTTATAAATTTCATCGGCAGTAGGATGTGCCATAGATTGAATTAGATATTCCAAAATAGCATGACGCTGAGGAGTAATACGTACACCAGTTGTTTTTAACGTGTCCAGTGCATCCTGTAAATGCGTTGTAGACATCGTCATGCACCTCTTCCATAAGTATTATTAATTTATAATTGTTATAAATAGTGTATCCAATTAGCGCTACTTCGTCAACAATCACACATACTAATCCTCTAATTTCATCGTTTTTTTCTTAATATCCTCTCGATAGCTCCATGACATTTTCTAAATCTCTGTCACCTCTTAGCCATTTTGTTAAGCTGGGCTTAAAAATTTCTAAGCTTCGTTCCATATAACGAGATGAATGGCTTGAGACATGTGGTGATACTATGACATTTGGCAATGCCCATAGTGGATTGTCTGATGACAGAGGTTCTTCTTCAAATACATCCAAAACGGCATATCCTATTTCTCCATCTTCGAGCGCCTGAATGAGTACCTTTTCATCAACTAAATTCCCTCGGCCAAAATTCATGAAAATTGCACTGCTCTTCATAGCTATAAAATGTTCTTCATTTAATAAATGCGTTGTTTCTTGTGTTTTTGGCAACACAGAAATGACAATATCAGCACTCGGCAAAACTTCTATTAATTGCTCAAAGCTAATCATCTTATCCATGTTTGACGCTTCATTTCCAGAGCGATTGCAGCCAATAGTCGTCACACCAAAGGCTTGTAATAAGCGCCCCACTTCCGAGCCAATAGCGCCTGGACCTAAAATAAGCGCTGTACTATCTCGTAATTCAGTTTGTTTGGCTTTTTTTGACCATTCACCTTTCTTTTGTTGCTCATACATCCAAGGTAAAGCACGTTTAATGGCTAAAATATGGGCTAGCATTGATTCTGCCATAGGTGTTTTATGGATACCTCGTACATTAGAAACTAAAATACCACGCTCCATAATAGCTTGAGCAGGCATTTTTTCAATGCCTGCTGATGCAACAAAAATCCATTTTAACTTCGTCGCCTGTTGGATGCTCTCTGTTGTTAAATCCTCACCATATGTAACTAAAACATCCGCTTTTTGAAGCTCTTCATTTGTTATTCCACTTTCAAATATAAAATCGACTTGTGGGAATTCTGCTAATAATGGTTCCCGTAAATCTGGTCTTGGTTCAAAAGTAAAATAGATTCTCATGTTGTCGCCTCCTGTTCTGCTAAATAGGCATAAACTTCTTCAATATGATTTTTCACACGTACTTTACGCCAAGCTTTCATTAACTTACCCTCCGAATCAATTAAAAATGTGGAACGCTCAATCCCCATAAATTCACGTCCATACATTTTCTTTAAGACCCATACACCATACGCCTCCGCTACAGCATGATCTTCATCTACTAATAAAGAAAAAGGCAAGCCATGCTTATCAATAAATTTTGTATGTTTGTTTGCATCATCTGGACTAACGCCTAGAACAACAGCGTTTAAATGACTAAAGTCCTCAAACCTATCTCGAAAATCACATGCTTCAGTTGTGCAACCTGGTGTCATATCTTTTGGGTAAAAGTATAAAATTACATTCTGTCCTTTAAAATCAGTTAGCTGTACCGTCTCTCCCTTTTCATTCATAAGAGAAAAATCGGGTACCTTCTGTCCTTCTTGCAAAGTCATAATAATCTCCTCCTCTGTATATTCATTTTACTCCAAGTAACAAATCAAGTCATATTCCTTATTTTCTTTGGATTTCTGACACTGATAGGTCTACAATAGATTACGTATAAAAAGTTAGGAGGCAATACTATGAATCACGCAAAATCTGAAGCAGTACACGCAGAGGCGTTACAACATATCGTTGGTGGTGTAAATAGCCCTTCTCGTTCATATAAAGCAGTAGGCGGTGGTTCTCCTGTGGCAATGGTTCGAGGAAAAGGCGCATATTTTTGGGATGTAGATGGCAATCGTTATATAGATTATCTTGCAGCATACGGTCCTATCGTTACAGGTCATGGGCACCCTCACATTGCTAAGGCTATTACACATGCTGCTGAAAATGGCACATTGTTTGGAACGCCGACTGAATATGAGGTTACTTTTGCAAAAATGCTAAAAGAAGCCATTCCGTCTATGGATAAAGTACGCTTTAACAACTCTGGTACAGAAGCTGTTATGACAACTATTCGTGTTGCACGTGCCTATACAGGACGTACAAAAATAATGAAATTTGCCGGATGCTACCATGGTCATTTCGATTTAGTTTTAGTAGCTGCTGGTTCAGGTCCTGCTACATTAGGAACACCAGACTCAGCAGGTGTAACGACTTCTACAGCTGAAGAAGTTATTACGGTACCTTTCAATAACCCTGAAGCTTTTACAGAAGCAATGAATACATGGGGCGATGAAATTGCAGCTATTTTAATTGAACCTATCGTAGGAAACTTTGGTATTGTTGAACCGAATCCTGGCTTCCTTGAATTAGTACACGCTACGGCCAAAGAAAAAGGAGCCTTAACAATTTACGATGAAGTTATCACGGCTTTCCGCTTCCACTACGGTGGTGCCCAAAACTTACTTGGCCTAACACCTGATCTAACAGCACTTGGTAAAGTTATTGGTGGCGGTTTACCAATTGGTGCATATGGTGGTCGTAAAGAAATTATGGATACAGTCGCACCACTAGGTCCAGCTTACCAAGCCGGAACGATGGCCGGAAATCCAGCATCTATGCAAGCAGGTATTGCGTGCTTAGAAGTGCTACAAACACCAGGCATTTACGATGAAATGGATCGACTAGGCGGGATTTTAGAAGAAGGGATTTTAGCTGCTGCTAAAGAGCATGGAGTAACCATCACATTAAATCGTCTTAAAGGGGCGCTGACAATTTACTTTACAGATGTGAAAGTAGAAAACTATGAGCAAGCCGAAAACTCTAACGGTGAAATTTTTGGTCGCTTCTTTAAACTAATGCTTGAGCAAGGCGTTAATCTAGCTCCTTCTAAATATGAAGCATGGTTCTTAACTACAGAGCATACTGAAGCAGATATTCTTGAAACAATTAAAGCTGTGAATTACGCATTTTCTCAATTATCATAATGGGTATGCAAAGGCGACTTTCTATCATAAGTCGCCTTTTTCTTATTCTTGCATACAAATCTATGTATTTTATGTGCACTTCCTTCTATAATGTAAAGAAGCTAAAAAATATGAGACAGAAAGGACATCTTTATGAAATTAGGTGCCCGTGTATTTAAAACTGGTGTCGCTATCGTATTTGCCCTGTTTATTGCAGAGCTGTTAAAACTACCTTCACCTGTTTTTGCTGGAATTGCAGCTATTTTTGCGATACAGCCTTCTATTTATCGCTCTTATCAAACCATTGTAGAGCAAGTTCAAGCAAATATTATAGGTGCAACCATTGCCGTCTTTTTCGGCTTACTTTTTGGCCATCATGTGGTTGCCATTGGCATAGCTGTCATAATAGCTATTGGTTTAATGTTGAAATTTAAACTAGAAAAATCTCTTTCGTTGGCGTTGGTATCAGTCGTGGCCATTATGGAATTCCAAGGAGAAGACTTTTTAACGTTTGGTTTAATACGCTTTGTTACTATATTAGTCGGGGTGTTAGCAGCATTTGTCGTTAATCTTGTTTTCTTACCACCCAAATATGAGATTAAACTATTCCGCAAAATTTATATTTTGCAGGATGATATTATTCGTTGGACGCGACTTGCAGTACGGCAGGCTTCTGAGCATACATCTACAAAGGGCGCATTAAGTAAATTTAAAAGCCGTATGTTACGAGTCGATACGCTGTATGATTTATATAAAGAGGAGCGTAATTATTTCAAAAATAAAAAGTATGTAAAAGCACGTAAATTGGTCGTCTATCGTCAAATGATCTTAACTTCCAAAAAAAGTTTAGAATTGCTACAACGATTGCATAACCACGAAAACGAATTAGCTAAGCTACCTACGCAATTTCACTTAATGATTCAGGAACGGCTTGATTCCTTATTAACGTATCACGAACAATTGCTCTTAAAATATACTGGGAAATTAAAGCCTGAACATTCTGAGTGGAGTAAAAGCATCGACTATGTTCAACGCAATGAACTAATGGAAATTTTCATTAAGCAAGTAAACTTTGCTCGCGAGGAAGGCGATACGGAATTTTCTAGCTATCACTTACTCTATATTTTATCGAGGATTCTAGATTATGAGGAAAATTTAGAGCATCTAGATACACTGATTGTTTCATACCAAAGCTACCATGGCCATGAAATTAATGTAGAATTTGAAGAAGAATTCATCTAGCAACCACGTAAGCGACAGATCCACATACAGCGGATCTGTCGCTTTTTACTACAAAAAAAAAACCTCCAAGTAGAATTCTACTTAAAGGTAAAATTAAGGACGTAACGCAAGCAGCTGTTGCTCTGCTAGCTTACGTTTACTTGTCTGCTCACTCCGCAAATGCTGGTAATTAGCAATACCTGTAACAATTGTATCCCACATTTCTTCTAGCGTCTGTGTTTTATCCGTCTGCTGAGCAAGAGCTGTGCTTAGGTGAACCGCTTCGTTGCTAGCTTCCCCAAATTGCTTCACTCGATTTTCAAAGGCAGATGCTGATTGATTTTGTAATTGTTGACGTCTTTCATTCACAGCATTCATCAGCCCCATTTTAAAAACAGGAATGGTTTTAACAAATGCGCCATGAATCTGTTCAATCAGCTCATTATTCCCATGACGTAGCATCTCAATTTGTGGAGCTGTTAAGATGGCAACCATTCGTGATTTCTCCAACTCATCTATTTTTTGTTGAAGCATTTCAGCAATTGTCTGTAAACGATTAAGCTCCATTTTGGCTACCTGATTACCTGCCTCACCCTGTTCCTCATATAATGGGATTAATGTTGTTTGCACCTCATGTAATTTCATATCAGTAGCTACGATATATTTTTCTATATCAAGGTAAAACATCAAATCTTCTTTGTATAACCGAGCGAGTAATCGATTATCCTTCGCTAATTCCTCTTCCATAAGCACAAATTGGTAATGAATTTTTTCTATATCTCTACCGAGCACATTGTATTTCGCATATACATCATCTTCATTTTTTGATTTACGTGTAAATAGCTTCTTAAAGAAACCCTTTTGTTCAGCAAAATCTTTTTTATCGAATGTCAGCATTAAGGATTCAAGCTGTTTAAATAATTCATTGGATTCAAAAGTAGCTGATTGGGTCACTATAGCTAGAACTTGATCTGCAAATTTTGATAATTTGGTAGCTGGTTCTTTTCCCAACTCTATTAGCTCTAGCTGATTTTTTATATCAATCTGATGAGCAATTTGTTGAACCTCTTCATGTTCTCGTAATTGTTGTTTGACGGCATCTGCTGTTTCTAGTGTCAGTTGCTCAAGCGTCATTGGGATGTTTGACATGGTCGCCGCCTCCTTCCTATCATCAGAAAAAGCGATTAAAGAGCTTTTTAATAATTTTATCCGGTGCCGCTTTTTGCTGCGATGGTTCTTCATAAGGCAAATCAAATAACATATGCTCTAAACGATGCACATCATATGTGTCCTCCAGCAGATGCTTTTCTAAATCTAATTGTCCAGTCGGATTATAAAAAATGATATCCATACCGAAACGATTTAAAAATGCTAATAAGGCAATATCTTCGCGCGATAATGCAGGTTGCTGCGGCGCTTGATACATAATAATCTTCGGTATCTCTTGTGAATAGTCGAAGCTTTGCAATAATCGCAGTATTTCTTGAGGAATCATTGTCAGCTGCTTAAATACAAATAACTGTAAATCATATAAAGTCTCATTTGGTTGCTGTTTTAACATTGGTTGCTCACAAGATGTTTTGATCGTATGCGCAATGGCTTGTTGCAGCTCCAATGATAATTCACCATACTGCCACCAATCACTTTGTATAATACGTTCTGCTGAAAGTTCACCATTTACTAAGCAATGTTTATAGTGAAAATGAAAGTTGGCCTTGCTTGTTTTTGTAAAAGGAAATTCCTGCACGAAGATAGTTTGTGGGTTTATTAATAACTGATGCATGAAATGCCAGTATTCCTCACGCTGGCTTGAGACTCCGCTGATTTTTGCAAAGATGACAGGAATCACTACTTCATTTCCATTGACATCAAATTGGGGTCGTACCAATGCCTTTTCCTTCGCATAAATAAAAATATCATCATAGGTCATACGCAAAGTTAGTGAGCGTGGCATAAAATCTTTGAATTGCCACGGTCTATAGACTCCTGATTGCTGGTCATGCATTAATTGTTCAAAATGCTGACTAGAACGATAGCCTACAGTTGCCTGACGATCACGGAGCTTGTCAGGAAATGGCTGTAATGATGTTTGGCTTGTATATGAATAGCTGATGGAAAAATCATCATTAGGATCCACCTCAGCAAATTCATCTACTTTTGCTGGATGAAATATTAATACATCACAGCCAAGTTCCATTAGGAGTAACAAAAAATATCGCTGACTAACAGTGGCCTCTCCATACCAAACAACTTTAGGGAAATCATCGGTTGGCTTCAAAGCTTTAGCCCATTGAATCCAATGGTTTTTTAACCACTTCACCAGATCAATTAAGAAACGACGAAATTCATTGGAAAGTAAACCTAGCGATTGTTGATGTTGAAATAATTCTATAACCTTAATAGTCGTTAGCTGTAAATGTCGATTCATAATGCTGTCATCATGTTTTGGAATCAGTTGATACCCATACATCATCGCCACTAAACGATTAATGGTAAGTCCTTTAGGTGTTTGCTGATGCTGCGATAAAATATTTTGTATGGCTTGAAAGTCTTTTTGTTCAATGTGCTTATTTAATTCTTCACTTAAAATATGAATATTTTGGTTTTGAGATAAGGTATATAATGAATTAAAATATTCATCTTCCTCGATTGGTACGCCTAAAACGCGTAGAGCCATACGGCTAAAACATATTTGTTGTGGTGTTTCCTCATAAAATGCACGATTCTTTGGTGAATCTTGAAACGCCTGTAGCCAATCATCTTGATTACGCTCGACTATTGTTTTTATTGTGATTGTTTGCATACAAACGCACCCCCTAAAAAAATCATCCTTAAGCTTAATTCAACGGATATATAAATTTAATCAATATTATTTTCTTCATATTCTCTAGTAATTTTTGAAAACGTTAAACGTAAATAAAATCAAAACTAACATCCCAAAAAGGCAATCAAGTAAAATAAGAAGTTTTATTCCACTATCACATAAGTAAAACTCCTGTAAAAACCTAAGATGCTTGCCGCCATTACTTCGAAAAACCTCATGTTCAATCCACCTTCGGCACAACAACTTGGTTGTATGCTAACGAGGAAGTACTTGATGAAAAATTATTACATCACATTTGCATCTGTGAAGATACTGATGATTTAGCGGTAGCGAAAAAACTATACTACTGTTTGTTGTGTAGTATGCTGTAAAACAGCCTGAAGCAAATGCTTGGTAAATGCTTCACCCTCATACGGCGAGTATGTTGTATTAAGTAGTGTTTCTGGCTGTTTATCCTTTAAATCACCATGGTTTGGTGTAAAAGCCACATCAGCCATCTTCAACATGCCATAATCCATCATAGAATCGCCTGCTGCTATATGCACATCGTATGTACAAAACTCCATCATATATTGTATGGCAGCTTCCTTGGTCAAAACCTTTGGCATGAAATATAGTTTTTTCCCTTGCAGAAAAACGTACCAACCATGGGTATCGAATTCTTGAGTCATGGCGCGTAAATCATCCTGTTGTAAAACATCCAGATTTACATGATGGACATAAAAAAGGTCATCTATATAGAAAGAACGTTGTAGCCATGTATCAGATTTGATGGTGTGAAATAGTTGTAACATATCCTCACGTGGAATTGAAGAATCTTCAATACGTCTACCTAATGTTTTGGTCCATTTGTCGCATGGCTGACCCTTTTCTAATATTGTACCCCCATTGCTCGTAATTGCAAAAGAAGGGTTCAGGTCATTTATAAAATGGATTCTTTTATATTGATGCAACGCTCTAGTTGTAACAGGGACAAATAGTGTTTGCTGATGAACCTGTTGCAATAAAATAGCTGTTTCTTTTGTCATCATGCTCATCTTTTCATTAGCCTTATGTTCAACGACCACTTTATCTGAAATAGGCGGAAACATCTCCATCATGCGTTTAGAATAAATCAGTGTTCTATCTAAATCTGATGTGAATAATATCATTTTGAACTCCTCTATAATTCTTTTATTAAGCCGCAACATGCGTAGGACATATGAGAATATTCTTCTAATACTACATTTTTTTCATGAGCTAATAATAAAATATGCTCTAGCTCATCCTTATACTGTGGATTAATTAAGATTTTCCAAGGTATTCGTCGCAATAAAACTCGGGTCGTTTCTCCAACACCTGGTTTAATAAGGTTAATGTTTTCCATGTCAAAATCCAATTGAATATTTTGGACCGATTTCATACCTGCCCACGTAATAAGAGAGGTAGCTTCATCCTGAAGTTGACTGGTAATTTCATTCCGTACTTGCTTGAAGCATGCGACTATACGATTTATGTACAAGTTCGAGACATCCATATCTTCTAATTCTTTATAGTATTTTGCTCCATGGAAGTCGTCCTTATCCATAAACTGCAAATTTAAAACGGTTCTGCTTACCAAGCCAGAGACAGTTGAATTTAAACAAGCAGAAGGAATTAAAAAATCTTCGCGAGTTCCAAATATCGTAGCACAATGCCCTGGATCTGCTAATACAGCTAGATCCGCTTTTAACTGCGTTTGATATTGTTCATTAAACGTTTGACAAGATTGAATCAATTCTTTGGTTATAGCGCCTTTTCCCGTCCAACCATCAATAAATTGAAGACAGCCTTGAGGATGTTCTGAAAGAATGTAACGTATCGCCGCCTCATCAAATCCACGACCACGCAAAATAGAAATAGAATAATGTGGTACATCCACCTTATAGTTCATTGATATGTAACGTTTAATTAAAATACCGATTGGCGTACCTGCTCTGGCTAAACTTACAAGTATTAAATTTTCTAACCCTCTACTTTTGACGATACGTTCTGCTACTACCCCAACAGCGATAGCAATTCTATCCGCGAAAGCATCCAAGGTTTTATAAAATAGCTTCATATATGTTTTAGATGGTTGATATTCCATTGGTAACATTTCAGAGTAATGCGTACCTGCTTGAATAAGCTGTTCCCGTTTTTCATTACCCATCTCTAGAAAAACATTTCCAATATCACGCAATAAAAAAATTACGTCCTCTCGTGCATAGCTACCCATGTTATCTGGCTGTAAAGTCGATGTCATCATACTCCCTCCAACTCATGCATACAAATCACATATACCTTCGCCCCACTAACCGACTGAAGAGCTGCCACCATTCGATCTACTACCTCTTTATTGGATATACGTTCTAATATTAGAAAAAGTTCCGTATATAGTTGGCTCTGCACATTATATAAATAATTTTCAACCCCGTTATTTTCGGGACTCTCAAATACAATTTTTTCTGTAATTGTATAATCTACATCGTCTGTACAATAAATAGGACTGCGAGTTGATGATTGGAAATAAACACCTTCCCCTAAATAGGATGCAATTTGCATAGGTACATACATAAACTCACCTGTTCCAATCACCAAAGCTGGTCCATCCGTTCGTAGTTCCTTTAATTGCTTGGCGATGGCTTGTAACATGTTCATTTGTTCAAAATGCTGTTTCGATGTTAGCATAAATCTTCCTGTTGCTTTTAGGTACGGCTGATTGTTTATTTTGCCATTCTCTGCAACAGAATAATAGAAAAGACGATCAATGGAGTCTTTAATGGGCAGTAGAGTGATATCCCTAGTAGCAATAGTCGTTACCTTCGGCTGTACACTTGTTAAACTAGGTACTCCTGTACAATTGAATGTCCCACACATTATGGAGATAAATTTAATAGAAATTTCCCATTGCTCTTCTAATTGCTGAAAGACTATTCGTTGCTGCTCTGATCGCCAATCTAAAATAGATAGGACGACGTACTGTTTAACATCAGGAAACTTCTTTTTTAATGTTTCAATTATGTTGATGACCGTATTCCCAGTCGTAATTTCATCATCTATTAATACGATACGCTTAGCTTGCTGTAAAACATTAGGTTCCTCTGTATAAATTCTATGGCTTGTCGCATGGGAATGTTCTTCCTCGAATGTGACAAATGGTTCAATATGAGGAATAACTTCACGAGTAGTATGGATATACATAGCATTTGATTGAAATGCATTAAATACGGCATGCCCAAGTGCAGTGGCCGTCTCCGCAAATCCAATAAACAATGTCTTATGTGCTAACTCTACGCTTCCTTTCACAGAATTTTGTAGCTCCTCTAAATTTATGCCTTCTTTTAAAGCTTGAACAACAGGCGTAATCGTATTGACTTTTTGATTATTACCTTGCTGGTCGTACATCATAGCTAAAAGAGCTCCTGTTAGTAAAGGGATTTGCGGTCGAACAGCCAAATGCTTGCCAAGCACAGTGCTTATAAATAAAAATTGTCGCTTCTTATTAATACGAGCAGCCATTTGAAATAAATCTGTTAGCGCAAAATCGTGTGGGTTATGGGTGATTTCAATGTCAATTGAATAGTTTGGTAAAATAGTAAGTTTACTCATTTGTTGTTGCATACATATGACCACCTAGTTCTGAATTTAATAATAGGGAGGCGAAATCCACAGTTTCATGATAAACGCCATAGACATGTGCCTGTTTTAAAATACGTTGTGCCCACCGCATATGTGGTTTGATTTCATTCATTTTATTAGCATAATGACTTTTCATCACACCTTTACTACCATCATTATGTTCCACAATACTAAGTGCATCTAAATACTCCTCATATGAAATAGCGTATAGTGCATGCACAACACGGATATGACTTGGATGAATCACCGTTTTACCCACAATTCCATTTTGTTTGTCCATTAAAACTTCCTTTATTAGTCCATCTAAGCAATCGTCTAATAACGCTTTCCTCGTTTCAAGCGCACCCTTCTCACTAAATGGCGTCATGCGTAAGGCTGGTTTTAACACACGGTGATTACTAAAATACTCCCATACTGGCCCAGATATCACAAAGCCATCTTCCTCACGCCCTAAAACATTCACTATATCCGCTATACAATCCCTTATTAAGCTAATGTCATATATGGTCGAGTCCATACGGCGGCGAATTCCATAAATTCCACAAAAATCAGTAGCGCCAATTCGTATATTCAACACCCTTGATTGGTACTGCTCTAAAACCGATTTAATGGCTAATAATGCCTCCATACGAGATTCTTTATAGAGTACCTCCCTACTTTCTAAAATTGGCATCCCGTATAAGGTAAGATTATTCTCTAGAATTGTTTTCTCAAGAAGCTCAAAATATTGTGCCCCTTGTGTTGCTGTAAATTTCGGAAAGACATACCCAGTTAAAACTTCCTGCTTCTCTTTTAAACTAGAAGTTAAATAATTAAATTGTTCAACATGACGCACACGAATAAAAAGTAAGGGAATATCTTGGAGTAGCAATTGTTTTTGGTGATAGAGTTTGTATAATTCGCTAATGTCTTCAAGCAATTTTGCCTCACAATCACCTAATTCTGAATCCCCCACTGCATCCTCTAAATCAATGACAAGTGACGTGAGTTCTTTATATTTTTGTGATTGAATCAAACCTACAATATTAGGCATGGAAGCGGGCATATACAAAGTAGCCCCTAGTGCATAGGATAAAATATCTGGCGTTGCCCATTTCGTAAAAGGCTGCGGCTTCTTATAAAAAATTGTCTCTGCTTCTGTTGCAAAGTGTTGCATCTAATCCACTCCCCTATAATTATGCCTTTTGTAAAAAAAGCACTGTATCAGCCTGTTTATACAGACCAATACAGTGCCATGTTACACTGCTGTTTTCTAATTCATCCTGTGTACAACAAATGTCAATAAGAACTCAATAAGAACGCAGCAATTAGAATAATGAAAAATGCTTCATGTAATAGATGGAATCCAAAAATATGCGCAAACATATTCCATACAATAGTCGGAATTAGTATATAAGCACTCGTTTCAAGCTCTGACACTCGTTCAATTAAGCATAGGAATACAAGAGCAATCGTATGCATCATGAGTATTCCTACATCCCGCCTACTAATAGAACCTATACTTTAAAAACTGTGCATATGTACTTAATATCTCATTAATTACATCCACACAAAAACCTCGTCATATACCTAGTTATTGTAGGCCATATGCGTTGATTAATGCTGCTAAGCCACCTTGATAGCCTGAGCCTATTGCGGCAAACTTCCACTCGCCATTATGACGATACAGCTCACAAAATACTACGGCTGTTTCAATACTGAAATCCTCGCCTAAATCATAACGCAATACCTCTGCTCCTGACTCTTCATTTGTCAAACGAACATAAGCATTTAGGACTTGTCCAAAGTTTTGATGACGTCCCTCTGCATCATAGATAGTGACCGTTACAACAATCTTGTCAATTTGAGGAGATACTTGCTTTAAGTTGACAAGGATTTTTTCATCATCCCCATCCCCTTCCCCTGTGCGGTTATCACCCGCATGAACAACTGATTGGTCTGGACTCGCTAAATTATTGTAAAAGATAAAATCTTGTTCATTACGACACTTGCCCGATGCATCTAGTAAAAATACAGATGCATCAAGGTCAAAATCTTGCCCACCATCAAACTGTTTGACATCCCAGCCTAAGCCAATGCCGATGTTGTTTAAACCAGGGTCTTGCTTCGTTAAATCAATTCTTTGCCCTTTACTTAATTGGATAGCCATTCAAAATCTCCCTTTCCGTCCAAAGATGAAAATTTAGTTTACGTTCAAGCCGTAGTCATTACATAAAGCAGCTAAGCCACCTTGATAGCCAGCACCTACTGCGTTAAATTTCCATTCTCCGTTATGACGATATAATTCACCAACTACAATAGCTGTTTCAATACTGAAGTCCTCACCTAAATCATAGCGAATTAGTTCTTGGTTGGATGCAGCATTTACAATGCGAATGTATGCATTCGATACCATACCGAAGTTTTGATTGCGTGACTCTGCATCATGAATAGTTACAGTGAATGCAAGTCGTTGAACATGGGCAGGAACTTGAGCTAATGCAACTTTCACCACTTCATCGTCACCTTCACCAATACCTGTTAAATTGTCACCTGAATGTTCAACTGATCCGTTACCGCCTGTTGTATTGTTGTAGAAAATAAAGTCATTTTGATCTGCTACTTTTCCTGTATCGGCAAGTAAAAATACAGAGGAATCTAAATCAAAATCATTTCCACCATCATATTTATTTGTATCCCAACCTAAACCAACAATTACATTTGTTAATCCCGGATTTGTTTTCGTTAAATCTACCTTTTGACCTTTTTGTAGTGAAATACCCATGCTTTTTCTTCCTCCTAAATAGTCGTTTTATTTTATTGATATCTTCGAACAACGTCGCCAAGTTTGAGATCGTTCGTTCCTGAACCAACTGCTGCGAATTTCCATTCAGTTTGATGGCGGTAAATTTCACCACAGATTAACGTCGTTAAATTCGAATAATCATCACTTAAATTATAGCGAATTAGTTCGCTTCCTGTCCTGTCATCATACACACGGATATATGCATTTCGAATCATACCAAAGTGTTGGTTTCTGCCTGCCGCATCATAGATGTTTACGACAAACACTAGCTTATTAAATTGTGTCGGAACAGACGATAGCTCAATTGTGATTACTTCATCATCCCCATCGCCATCTCCCGTTAAGTTATCACCTGAATGTCGAACAGAGCCACAGTTACTTGTTAATTTGCCAAAGTAAATGACATCGTCCCCAGCTAAAACTTTATCGTCTTGCAGCATTAATACAGAGGCGTCACAGTCAACGCTTCTACCACTGCCGCTATTTCTACTAGAAAATAAACCGCCAAGGAAGCCACCACTTTTTTCTTGGCCGACAGGGTCCCATCCTAAACCTACTTTAATCTTGTTTAATCCTGCGTTCCCTTTTGTTAAATCAACACGTTGTCCTTTTTGTAAATTAATTGCCAATTTGATCACCCTCCTAAAATATGTATTCTAATTAAAAGATTATATGTAAAGTCATCATCTACCCAGTAAGATGGCCTTTATTAACCATACTTTCAGTCTAAAATAACGTGACAAAAAATTCAATAAATGGCTCCGAAAGGTTCTCTTTTTTTATTTATTGTTATAGGAATATTTCTATAAAGGACGCTTCACCTGTAAAAGAGTTCCTTTTCGAAAGAGCCGAAAAAAACCTTCTAACTTGTAGAAGGCTCATGAATCTAATTACTAATTTTTCATTTTCGGATCTAGTGCATCACGTAAACCATCACCCATTAAGTTAAAGCCAAGAACCGTTAACATAATCGCTAATCCTGGAAAAATCATTGTCCATGGTGCGTTTAATAAAAACTTCCTAGCATCCGCAAGCATTTTTCCCCATTCAGGTGCTGGTGCTTGCGCGCCTAGACCAAGGAAACCTAATGCCGCCGCTTCAATAATGGCAGTTGCAATAGCAAGCGTCCCCTGTACAATAATCGGAGTGATAGAATTTGGCAAAATGTGAGAAAACAGAATTCGTGAATCACGCATGCCAATAGCCTTTGCCGCTACAATATATTCTTCTTCTTTAACACTTAATACTTTAGAGCGGATTAAGCGCCCAAAGTTCGGTATGTTAATAATAGCAATGGCAATTAATGCATTTTGTAAAGATGGACCTAGCACTGATACGACCGCAATCGCCAGCAGCATACTAGGGAAAGCTAGCATAATATCAAAAATACGTGAAATAATCGTATCAATCCATTTCCCATAATAGCCTGCGATAATGCCAAGTAAACTACCAATTATAACGGATAAAATAACGGAAAAAAAGCCTACCCATAGTGAAATCCTTGCACCATGTATGATTCTCGAAAAGATATCCCGTCCAAAATCATCCGTTCCAAACCAATGATCAGCGGATGGTGCCAGTAAACGCTTCGTTAAATCTTGTTCATTGATGCCCTGTGGTGCAATGAAAGGACCAATGACAGCCAGTAAAACGAAGAATATAACGATTCCTGCTCCTACGAGTGAAACTTTGCTCTTTTTAAAGCTACGCCAGCCTTCGAGCCATGGACCTACTGCCCTTTCTCGCACTGGTGCTGCTTCTTTTTTTATATCGATTGCTCCAGTCATCATTGCAACTCCCTTCTACTTGTATTTAATACGCGGATCGACAACTGTATACAGTAAATCCACGATTAAGTTAATCATGATGAAAATAAATGCAACGATTAAAATTCCTGATTGAATCACAGGATAATCCCTGAAGCCAATCGCATCATAAATATAGCGACCAATTCCTGGCCAACTAAAAATAGTCTCTGTTAAAATGGCCCCACCAAGCAGTAATCCTGTTTGTAAACCAATTACTGTTAACACAGGAATAACGGCATTCTTTAAAGCATGCTTATAAACCACAATAAACATTTTTTGGCCTTTTGCTTTTGCAGTGCGAACATAATCTGAGCGCATAACCTCTAGCATAGAAGATCTTGTAATTCTTGCAATGATAGCCATCGGAATAGTTGCCAGTGCGACACCTGGTAATATGAGTCGCTTTAAGACTTCGACGAATTGATCGAAGCGACCTTGAATGAGCGTATCCAATAAATAAAAATGGGTTATGGCGGTTATAGGATTTCGGACATCTTCTCGGCCAGAGGTAGGCAACCAACCAAGCTTACTACTAAATGTCCATTGCTCCATCAACCCAAGCCAGAACACCGGTACAGAAACACCGATTAATGCAACAATCATCGCTGTATAATCAAACCAAGAATTTTGAAACCAAGCAGAAATAATACCAGCATTCACACCGATAACTATCGCAATAATCATCGCAAAAAAGGCGAGCTCAGCTGTTGCAGCTAAGTATGGAAAAATTTCATCTGATACAGGTAATTTTGTACGTAAGGAAACCCCTAAATCTCCCTGAAAAATGCCTGCCAAATAACTAAAATATTGTGTATACCAGGGTTTGTCTAATCCTAAACTTGCGTTTAATGCCTCGACTGCCTCTTTTGTCGCCTGTTGTCCCAAAATAACTTGAGCGGGATTACCAGGTATTGCTCGTATTAACATAAAGACAATAAAAGTCATTCCAAGCAAAACTGGGATTAGTTGAAGTAAACGTCTCCCCATATAGTGAAGCATGTTCATCACCTCTCTATGATTTTCATAATCTACTTTGAAGTCTTTATATACTGTTGAAAGGTTGAGCCTTCACCAAACGGTTTTGAATGTTTAGATGAGTGATCTTTCATACAGGAGAAAATGATATGGTTTTCTTTTACTAGAAAAGAATCTGCTAGAATTCCACGGCTTACCCGCAGAAAAGCAAGCAGATTCTCTAATTCTTTTATTCAACTCATAAAATGACTATTGAATATCTACCGCACCTAAACGGTCAGAGCCAGTAGGATGCGCAATATAATTTGTAACTTTCTTGTTAGCAGCTAAAATTGGAGTAGAGTGAGCAAGCGGAACCCATGGTGCATCCTCAGAAATAATGACTTGAGCTTGCTTATAAAGCTCATTACGCTTGTCCTCATCGACCTCAGTTTGAGCGGCTGTTAACAACTTGTGTAATTCTTGATTATCATAGAATGTATAGTTGTTCGAGCCTATATTATCTCCATCTAATAAAGTATATAAGAAGTTATCCGCATCCCCATTATCACCTGTCCAGCCAAGTAAGAATGCATCCGCCTCACCATTTTGTGCTTTCTCTAGATAAGTAGCCCATTCAAATGACACAATTTTAGATTTAATGCCTACATCCTCTAGGTTCTTTTGAATCGCTTCTGCCACTTTTTGACCGTCAGGCATGTATGGACGAGGTACTGGCATTGCCCAAAGCTCAATTTCCTTGCCATCGTAACCTGCTTCAGCAAGTAATGCTTTCGCCTTTTCTGGATCATACGTATAGCCTGTAACTTCATCATTATAGCCAGAAATTACTGGTGGCATTGGGTTTTTCGCTGGCTCTGCTAGCCCTTCATAAAATGCATCCACTAATGCTTGCTTATCAATTGCATAGTTAACTGCCTGACGCACTTTTACATTATCAAATGGAGGGCGTGTCACTGTTAACCCTAGATAGCCAACGTTCATAGATGGACGCTCAATTAATTGTAAATTAGCATCCCCCTCAATTGTTCCTTTATCGGATGGACTAATGCCATCAGCTACATCAATATTGCCTGCTAATAAATCATTTAAGCGTGCAGAGTTCTCTGGAATAGAACGATAAATTACTTTATCTAATTTAGGATAGCCATCAATATAGTAATCAGGATTTTTCTCAATTGTGATTGAATCATTACGTACCCAGCTGACAAATTTGAAAGGGCCAGTACCTACAGGATTTGCTGACAATCCCTCTTCATCTGCTTCAAATGCAGTGGGTGAAGCAATCGCAAATGGAGACATTGCTAAGTTTTTCAGGAACGGTGCTTGTGGTTGGCTTAGCTTAAAGACAACTGTATAGTCACCCTCTGCATTTACTGACTCAATTACTTGTTTGTCACCAACGAGAAATTGCGAACTAAAATAAGGGTGTTTATCAGCACCTGATTTCCAACGTTCAATATTCTTAACAACTGCCTCAGCATTGAAATCTGTGCCATCATGGAATTTCACACCTTCTTGTAGCTGGAAAGTATACGTTAAACCATCCTCTGATGCCTCCCATGATTTTGCTAAACCTGGCTGAATCGTTACATCTTGTTCACCAAAATTCACCAATGTTTCATAAATATTAGCTGTAACCGTAAAGGATTCACCGTCTGTTACAACAGCAGGGTCTAGTGCTACAGAATCTCCTCCACGACCATACACTAAAATTTTCGGTTCTCCACTGCTAGCTGTATCGCCACCAGTTGAAGTATCTTTACTACCCGTATCCTTTGTATCAGAGCCGCCACAAGCTGCTAAGATCGTCGAGAGAATAAGGAGCAGCATTACACCTAAAGTCCAAAGCTTCTTTTTCTTCATTCAATTTCCCCCTATGTGGTTTTTATATCATTTAATGTTGAAGTGCCTCATATAGATGACACGCAACATAATGACCTGTTTTCACTTCTTGCATGCTAGGTACTACCTGTGAGCATTGTTCCATTTTAAAAGGACATCTCGTATGGAATGTACAGCCACTTGGCGGATTGGATGCACTCGGAATATCCCCAGTAATAATGATTTGTTCACGTTCAAACGTTGGATCTGGCACTGGGACCGAAGATAAGAGTGCCTGTGTATATGGATGAAGCGGTTCAGCATATAAGCCTTCACTCGCAGTCAACTCTACTAATTTGCCTAAATACATGACGCCAACACGATTGCTAATATGGCGCACAACCCCTAAATCATGAGAAATAAATATATAGGTTAGCTTTAAATCCTTTTGCAGCTTTTGCAATAGATTTAACACTTGTGCCTGTATAGACACATCCAATGCCGATACTGGTTCATCCGCAATGATCAAACGAGGATTTGTCATTAAAGCACGTGCGATACCGATTCGTTGCCTTTGACCACCACTAAACTGATGTGGGTAACGTTTGACATGATATTCATTCAATCCAACAATCTCAAGCAGCTCCAATACCTTTTGCTTCCGCTCCTTGGCACTACCTATTCCGTGAACGATAAGAGGCTCTTCTAAAATTTTGCCAATGTTATGTCTTGGATTTAGAGAGGCATACGGGTCCTGAAAAATCATTTGAATATCTCTACGTGCCTTCCTCATTTCATTATTGGATAATTCAGAAATCATTTTACCTGCGAATTCAATGTTTCCTTCAGTAGGCTCTAGTAATCGCATGAGTAAACGACCTGTTGTTGATTTACCACAGCCCGACTCACCAACAATCCCCAATGTTTCACCTTCAAAAACCTCAAATGAAACATCATCCACTGCTTTTACATCCCCGGTTTGTGTATTTAGAACCCCTTTGCGTATGGGGAAATATTTCTTTAAGCCATCAACCTTTAATAACACTTTCGACACGTTGCTCCACCTCCTGCTTCTCTAGTAAAAAACATCTCGATTTATGCTGCTCTGCTGCCTCAAATAAAGGTGGTGTTTCCTGTAAACAACGTTCCATTGCGTATTCACAGCGTGCCGCAAAACGACACCCTACTTGAATACTCCCTGGTTTTGGTACACTTCCAGGGATTGAATATAAATTCTCCTTTTTAAATCGCATATCAGGCACTGATTGAATAAGACCTTGTGTATAAGGATGCTTCGGATTAGCGAATATTTCTTGAATCGGTGCCTCCTCTACAACTTGTCCAGCATACATGACAATCACACGCTCACAGGTTTCTGCTACAACGCCTAAATCATGTGTAATTAATAGTACTGCTGTATTCAATCGTTTATTTAAATCTTTCATAAGTTGTAAAATTTGAGCTTGAATCGTAACGTCTAAAGCAGTTGTCGGTTCGTCCGCAATTAAAACCTGTGGATCACAGACAAGTGCCATTGCAATCATGACCCGTTGACGCATCCCTCCCGATAGCTGATGCGGGTAATCCTTTAGTAATTCTTCAGCACGTGGTAAACCTACAAGTTTCACAATTTCAACTGCTCTGGCAAACGCTTTCTTTTTCGACCATTTTGGATTATGTATTAAAATGGCCTCCTTTAATTGATCACCAATTGTAAACAAGGGATTTAGTGAAGTCATAGGCTCCTGAAAAATCATAGCTATGTCTTTTCCACGTATTTTCTGCATTTGTTTTTCTGTATAATTCACTAGATTTTTACCATCTAGCAATATTTCACCACCGGTTATTTTGCCAGGGGGTGATGGAATTAATCCCATGATGGACAGTGACGTAACACTTTTACCACTTCCCGATTCACCGACAATCCCTAATATTTCTCCTTCTTGGACAGAAAAATCGATATCATCTACAGCAGGAATTTGTCCATTATCTGTGAAAAAGGTTGTTTTTAAACCTTTTATTTCTAGTAGCTTTTTCCTCATGCGCAACGTCCCACCCTACCTATATTTTACTTAATTGTATAAATTATATTAACAGAATACTATAACTTTTGTTAAATTCCCTATTTTCAGATAATTCTAACTAAAAAACATCACTCTTTCAATCATTAATATTCTGCAAATTACATAGAATTTCTACAATAATCGTCTTTAATAATAATTAAATCTTATAAAGAGATAATTTTTTACATTTATCAAAAAAAAATAGCCTTCCATTTAAAAATAAATGAAAGACTTTTTTTCAAAATTTCACATTTGTTGATTTTCGTATAATTTCATTATTACTCCAAATGTTGCACTTGGAATAAATCATAATATGTCCCTTGTTCCATCATTAATTGCTCATGAGTACCGCTTTCGATTAATTGACCATGGTCTATAACAAAAATCTTGTCAGCATGTGTGATAGTCGAAAGACGATGAGCAATAATTATGGTTGTTCGTTCATGAGCCAGCTCCTCTAATGACTCCTGAATCAATGCTTCACTCTCTAAATCCAGCGCTGAAGTTGCTTCGTCAAGGATTAAAATCGGAGGATTTTTTAAAAATACTCGAGCAATGGCAACTCGTTGTTTTTGCCCACCTGATAGTTTTACTCCACGTTCACCTACTTTAGTGTCATATCCATTTGGCAGAGTCATAATAAAATCATGAGCATTTGCTGCTTTGGCAGCCTCAATCACTTGCTCATCTGTCGCATCAGGTTTTCCCATTAAAATATTTTCTTTAACAGAGTCACTGAAGAGTATATTATCTTGTAGGACAATTCCAATTTGAGAACGTAGTGAGTGCAATGTGACATCTCTTACATCCTGTCCATCAATTGTTACGAAACCATCCGTTGCATCATAAAACCGAGGTATTAAGCTAATAATTGTGGATTTACCACCACCACTCATGCCGACGAAGGCGACAGTCTCACCAGGATTAATAGTAAAATTAATATTTTTTAAAATAGATACCCCATCTTTTTCATATTGGAAAGAAACATTATCAAAACGAACTTCTCCTGTCGCGGCTGGTAATTCTCGCGCACCCACTTTATTTTTCACTTCATACGGTTCATCCATTAAATCAAACATTCGATCCATTGATGCAATGGATTGTGTCAACGTTGTTGAAGAACTAACAAGGCGGCGAAGTGGGCCATACAATCGTTCAATATACGCGATAAAGGCAACCATTGTTCCAACAGATAATGTACCATTTATGACTTGATAACCTGCATAAGCAATAACAAGTAAAGGCGCTACATCTGTAATGGTATTTACCACAGCAAAGGATTTAGCATTCCACTTTGTTTGATCAAGGGCCTTCTCTAAAAATTCACCATTTGCTTGATCAAATAGTGTTTGTTCATGTTTTTCTAATGTAAAGCTTTTAACAATACTCATACCAGCTACTCGTTCATGTAAATAGCTTTGCACACCTGCAAGTGCTTGTGAACGTTTACGTGTCAAATCTCTCAGTTTTCCAAAAAAGTACTTCACACTCAATGCATAAAATGGGAACGCTAATAAGGCCACTAATGTTAGCTTAATATCCATTGTTAGCATAATAATGACTGCAATGACAATGGTTGCAAGGTCTAGCCACACATTCATTAAACCCGTCATTACAAAGTTCTTCGTTTGCTCAACATCGTTGATGACCCTTGAAATAACATCACCGGCACGTGTATTGGCATAATATTTTAAGCTTAATCGTTGTAAATGTGCGTAGATTTCTTTCCGAATATCAAACAGCACCTTATTACTAACATGTTGTGCAAAATATTGACGGTAGTATTCGATGGGTGGACGAATAATAAAGAACACAATAATCGTTCCTCCCAGCCAATATAATAGCTCTTTTGTTTTTTCTCCATCTGTTAAGTCATCCGCAGCAATAATATCATCCAACACAATTTTAATGAGTAATGGAATAAATAAAGGAATAGCAAATTTAACTATACCGATAACAATCGTTAAAACGATCTCCCAAGAATAAGGTTTTACAAAGCGCATATACCGCTTGATGCTTCCCAAATTTTCATCACATCCTTACAAAAAGAAACAGGCATCCAATGATGAATGCCCTATGTATTATAGCAATATTTTGATTAAAATACAGTTATGATGACTTTACCGCTAACTATTTTGCATATGCCTTTCCTAGAAATGGCTACAAGAGGCAATATAAAACACCTATTAGTTAACTAATAGGTGTCACTAACAATCATCTGACTGCATATCTAGCTGGAACTTATAACGATTTGTCCAGACGTCGATGAAATCGGGTGCAAAAGGTCCTCTTTTTTGTTGAATCCAGCTTATTAGCTTATCGACATTGCGCTTTAAAATTTTATCAATCACATCAGGATAAGACATTTCCTTACGATGAAGCTCATATTCATCCTCATCTAAGAGCGTATAAGACATGTCAGGAAAAACTTTAATGTCTAGATCATAGTCGATATATTTAATGGCATTATTATCGAACACAAATGGTGAGCTTAGATTGCAATAATAATACACACCGTCTTCACGTAGCATACAGATGATGTTAAACCAGTGTTCCGCATGGAAATAGCAAATAGAAGGCTCTCTCGTTAGCCATGTACGACCATCGGATTCTGTCACAAGTGTCCGTTCATTCGCACCAATCACAATATTTTTCGTTCCTTTTAAAACCATCGTTTCTTGCCAAACACGGTGGATGCGGCCATTGTGCTTATAGCTATGTATTTGTATCGTTTCTCCTTCTACCGGTAATGCCATTTTGAAGCCCACCTTTTCGTCTATGCTACCTTTATCTAGCAGTCTCTAGTATATTATAGCAATGTGTACGCGAAAGGTGTAGTTAGAAAACCACAAATTTCACTACGCTATTTTGAATTTGTATAAAATTTCGTTAACTTTAAGCGAAATTTATTAAAAGCCCTGCAATATTGGAATTTATTGGTTTACCAAAAGAATATAGAAAGGAGCTGTCTTTTTCATCTTTTCGGATTTTTAGACAGCCCCTTAGAGGTAAATGCAATTATGCAATTACAAAGTGTTACTCACCTAAATCTTGGTTAGTTTTAGAGAAACGACCTGAAGCTGGAGCTTTCTTTTGCTCTGCTTTCGCATTTTGCTTTTGCACTTCATTTACGTCCGTTTCATAACCAAATTCTTCACTTTGACGTTGCATGTTTTTATTCGGTTGGAAATTTTGGTTGTTTTGCTTTTTCATTATTCATTCACCTCCACGCTAATTATTGTGTACCGAGGTGAAGAAATTTATGCTCATTAAATAATTGTTTTAAGCAGGATTTATTTTCCTATTTATTATTTTTTACCTCTTCCCATATTTTTAACATAGGAACAGGCATCGGCAATTGTTCTATTTGTTCTTGAGTGAACCAATCGCCCGTTGAAGAGGATTTACACTTCATATAATAGCTATTTATATGCCATGTTAAATGTGAAAACACGTGCTTAAATGAAAGCAGTTCATGCCTAGCTTGTACATTAATGGAACATTCCTTTAAGAAGCTTTCCTCTGTTATCTGACTAGTAGTATCAATCATTGGGAATTGCCATAGTTTAGCTAATAATCCTTCTTCGGGCCGTTGCTCCATTAAAAAACGTCCTTGTTCATCTTGACAGACTAAAATATTGTAACTCAAATGCTTCATCTTCATTTTTTTCGATTTAACTGGCAGTTTTTCCGGTTCACCCTCATTAAACGCTGTACAATATTCTCGCACAGGGCACAATAAACATTTCGGTGACGTAGGCGTACAAATAAGTGCCCCTAGCTCCATTAAGCCTTGGTTAAAGGAAGATGCATTAGTAGGATCAATAAGCTCCTCAACTGCCGCTTCAAAAATCTTTTTAGTTTTGGGTACGGCTATGTCCTCATTTATATTAAGCACTCTGCTTAATACTCGCATAACATTGCCATCTACTGCATGTTCGGGCTTGTTATAGGCAATACTTAAAATAGCACCAGCGGTATAAGGTCCTACACCTTTTAATTTTGATATTTCATGGCGATTATCAGGGACCACGCCTCCATAATTTTCTAAAACCTCACGTGCACCTGCCTGTAAATTGCGCACTCGAGAATAATAGCCAAGTCCTTCCCAATGCTTTAATAAATAATCTTGTGGAGCTTCTGCAAGCAAATCTAATGTTGGAAAACTTTCCATAAAACGATTGTAATAAGGAATAACTGTGTCGACACGTGTCTGCTGTAGCATCACTTCAGAAACCCAAATTTTATATGGATCTGTAGTATGTCTCCACGGTAAGTCGCGTTTCTCAGCGTTAAACCATTCGACTAAAGAATGTCGAAATTCTGTTACATATGGGTAATTCACAGTGACCTCCAATATTTTTACGATTTAATTTATGTTGAAAAGGGTATACAATTAATAAAGAATGAACATTCGTCCATAACTGACAAAATTCGTCATTATCGAATGTCACCATACAAAAATTGAATACAGTTAATTTATAATTGAAATAAAGATGTATGCAAATTGTACTCGATTTTACTGCATACTAGGAGTGGATATTTTTGGATTCAGGTACACATTTCGTTATGGGTATTGCCCTTGGCGGTCTCGCATTAGCCGACCCTATAGTAGCAAATCACTCAATGACCTTTACTGCTGTCATGGCAGGTACGATAATTGGCTCACAAGCTCCAGATGTTGATACTGTGTTAAAACTACGCAATAATGCCATTTATATTAGACATCATCGCGGAATTACACATTCTCTACCGGCAGTAGCTATATGGCCAATCTTAATAACAGCAGTTATATCCCTTATTTTGCAAGACGTAAATGTGTTTCATTTATGGCTTTGGACATTTTTAGCTGTTGCTCTTCACGTCTTTGTAGATATTTTTAATGCATACGGTACCCAAGCAATACGGCCATTTTCCAGAAAATGGGTTGCATTAGGTGTCATCAATACATTTGATCCGATTATTTTTTCCTTACACTGTTTAGGTATTGTATTATGGGCTTTCGGAGCCAACCCTGTTTGGACATTTAGCATCATGTATATCATCATCGTGATTTATTATCTGTTACGATTTGCTGTTCAAAAAGCAGTAAAAAATGCTGTCCACAGTACGATACAAGATGAAGAATATGTTATCGTAGCACCCACTATGCGCTTCTTCCATTGGCGTATTGCTGCCAAGTCTAAAACACATTATTATGTTGGCCGTGCTTATGGAAGGACTGTTAATATTTATGATAAATTTGAGATTAAGCCTTTACCTAAAACTGCCCTCATTCATGCAGCAATGAAAGACCCCAACTTAGCTGCCTTCGTATCATTCTCCCCGATGTACCGATGGGAGATTTCTGAGCTTGAAAATGGCTTATTAGAGGTACGTTTAATCGACTTGCGTTATCGTAGTGACAATCGCTATCCCTTTGTGGCAGTAGCACATTTAAATGACGATAATGAAATCGTCACATCTTACACGGGTTGGATTTTTACAGAAGATAAGCTTCAGAAAAAACTACAAATTGGCGCAAGTAATTAAGCAGTAAACCCTGACCAATAATGGTCAGGGTTTTATTATTGTATCATATCATCACTAGCATCTAGGAGATGGGCATATTTAGGATTGCGCCCTGCAAAGGCATGAAGTTTATCACCATAGCTTGTAATTAATTGGCGAACAAGATTTTCTGTATAATCTGGCCCACGATAATCATGCCCTGCTTTAGCTGAAGTTGATTCAAAATCACTCCATAATAATTCAACCCAGACACGGGCACGTCCAACTGACATTTGTGGATTTTTCGCAAGCAATTCTGCTGTCAATTTTTCAATTTTTTCCTCCATTTATTTACCCACCTTTACAGGAGACAGCATGGATACAGGTAGTGCCTCTTGGTATTTGTCACCACCTAAACGATGTCCCCATGCAAATCGTCCCTTCAAATAATCAACTTGGAAAAATTCATTATCTGAACGATCAATACGATACATTTCACCCGGAACAATTGTATTCAAATCTACTAAATAAGCTGCTGCCATTAATGCTTTACGTTCATAAACAGCAAATTCATTAATGATGCCAAGCTGTTCTGCCTTTCTTGCCTTCTCTTTTAAAAATGCAATTTCCTCACGCAGTTCATGCTCAGACATAGCAGCATAATTCTTTTCGTTCATTCCTCATTCTCCTTCTCTTCTATAAAACGGTCTATTACTTCTATAGGAAAACCCTTTTGGTAAAGCGTCTGCTTCACCTTCATTTTTAGCTCATAACCAGTATACTTCGATACGTACTTTTTCCAAACTTTTTCGCCCTGTGCATCGAGTAATGGCTGCCAGTTGTCTTCATCTTGCTCAAGTTCTATTTGATTAAGCACCTCTTCCACAATAGGAAATGCATAGCCTTTTCTTAACAGATAATCTTGAATTTTAGCCTTTACTTGTGCTGGCGTCTTTCTTTTCTCTGAACGTATAATTTTTTCCGCCAACTGTAAGGCCAATTTTATTTGTTCTTCAAAACTATAAGTGGCAAGTACCTCATCTTGTAGGTTTTTATTAATTCCTTTTTTCATGAGATCTTGTCTAATAGCTCTCGGTCCCTTTTTCATTGTAGCCTTTTTTGTATCAAGTAAAGCTTTGGAATAATTTTCATCGTTTATAAAGCCATACGATTTTAATTTCTGGATTGCTTCTAAAACTACTGCTTCTCCAAATTCTAAGGTAAGAAGTTTTTTCTTAACCTCGTGCTCACTTCGCATTTGATAAGAAAGAAAGTTTAATCCTTTATTAAACGCCTTGCGTATCTCATCCTCATAGGCAATTTCCTGAATTTCAAATTCATCGAGAACTTTCCCCTTTGTTAAAGAAAATTGAAGAAGAATAGCCTCATCAACAGGAAATGCATATTCTTCATTTAAATAGATATTATAACGCTCAGGATTGTTTTTTTGACGTGCAATTTTCGTAATCATACGCATAGCCAACACCTCACCTGTCCATTATAACATTTCTTTTTACGGTATCCGTTATTCGATACTTATCACCTTCTTCTAGGGATTCACTTAAGGTGCTTGCATTCGTGTTAAATGATAAAATTACTAGTAAAGTATATTTTTGAAAAAGGGGTGCTTCTTATGAAAATCGTGATTGCGGGTGGAACTGGTTTTGTGGGAAAAGCTTTTATCAAGCTAGCTCAGGAAAATGGTCACAGTATATTTGTTTTAACTCGAAGTCCTTCCTCCGAAAAAAATGGTATTCAATATGTACAATGGTTGCAGGATGAGTCCCTACCAATAGAGGCATTAGAAGGAGCAGATGCCTTTGTGAATTTAGCAGGAGTTTCTTTAAATAATGGTCGATGGACGAAAAAACAAAAGAAGGATATTTATTGGAGTCGGATGCATGCAACACTTGAAATAGTGCGCATAATAGAAAAGCTCAGGAAAAAACCGAAAGTACTTGTTAATGCAAGTGCCGTGGGTTTTTACCCCCATTCTACAGAGGTTATTTATAATGAGAATTTTTCTGATGCAGCGACCAATTTTTTAGGCTCGACCGTTGATGATTGGGAACGACATGCAAAACGAGCAGAACATTTGGGAATCCGTGTGGCCCTTGCACGCTTTGGTGTCATTTTAGGTAGAAAGAGCGGTGCCTTACCACCCATGCTATTGCCATATCAAATGCATATTGGCGGAACAATCGGTTCTGGTAAGCAATGGCTTTCGTGGGTACATATTGAAGATGTAGCACGTGCTTTATATTTTGCAATCCTTCATGAAGAAATTCATGGTCCATTCAATGTAACTGCACCTCATGCCACACGCATGAAAGAATTTGGACAAACAATCGCTATGGTCATGAATCGACGACATTGGATGCCTGTCCCTAGCTTTGCCATCCGCTTTGCCCTTGGAGAACAGAGCACTCTTGTTTTAGAGGGTCAACATGTCCAACCAGCTTTGTTAGAAAAGCATCATTTTACATTTAAATTTCCCCATTTAACAGAAGCACTTGAAGACTTATTAATTGCTCAGAATTAGTGGATAATTTATAGCTATTTTACGCATCCTATTGAAAAAGAAAGGATGCGTTTTTTATGTGGAAACAGCATATTGTTGGTGCGGTAATCGCTACTTTTATTATTGCCGCAGGTATTAGCATTAATCCATATTTTGCTGCAGGTTCTGATGAACATCATTGGGGCTTTAAGCGTGCTAAAAATGGTGAACAGGCAGAGGCTGGTGCGCAGCTTGATCAACTACTTGATAAATATGGGGCTATTTATAAAGGGAAGGCAGATAAAAAAATTGCCTACCTAACATTTGATAATGGCTATGAGAACGGCTTTACCGAAAGTATTTTGGATACATTGAAAAAAGAAGATGTACCTGCAACTTTCTTTTTAACTGGCCATTATTTAGACAGCGCGAGCGACCTAGTAAAACGTATGGTGAAGGATGGTCATACTATTGGCAACCATTCATATGGGCACCCTAATATGGCTCGACTTACTCCAGAGGGCATGCGTGCAGAATGGCGAAAATTTGATGGGAAATTACGTGAAATGACTGGCATCGATCGTACAACCTATGCACGTCCGCCAGAAGGAACCTTTAATGCAAAACTGCTAGAAGTAGGTAATGCGGAAGGGTATCGACATATATTTTGGTCTGTTGCCTTTAAGGATTGGATGAAAGATGAGCGACGTGGTGCTGATTATGCCTATAATGCGCTCATGGAGCAATTGCATCCAGGCGCCGTTATTTTAATGCATACGGTTGCACAAGACAATGCCGAAGCTTTGCCAATGTTTATTGCAGAGGCCAAAAAGCAAGGCTATACCTTCTTATCACTTGACGATTTAGTATTAGAATATGAAGATTTTCCTGTTGCTTTGCAATCGTCTGCTCCTTCGTTATAATGGGGAGATGACATTATAAAGCAGGGACGTGGAACGTTTGACGCAGCAAACAACAATGACCGTGGGGCAAAAATTCCCACTCATAATAAAAAGACTTGGCATTAATGGAGAAGGTGTGGGTTTTTATAAAAGAAATGTAATATTTGTAAAAGGAGCTATTCCTGGTGAAGAAATTACCGCTCAGGTTACGAAAACTCAACGTAATTTTGCTGAAGCTGAGATTTTATCCATTCATAAAGCCTCTAAGCACCGCCAGGAAGCACCTTGTCCAGTCTACAATGAATGTGGTGGCTGTCAACTTCAACATATGACATATGAAAAACAGCTATTGGAAAAACGTGATATTGTCATCCAAGCTTTAGAGCGTTATGCGAAACCTCTAGCTGAAACAGTGGAAGTACGAAAAACACTTGGAATGGATAATCCTTGGCATTATCGTAATAAAAGTCAATTCCAAGTACGTAAAGAGGGCAAGCGAGTATATGCAGGCTTATTTGCTGAAGGCAGCAATAAGCTACTAAATATTAACGACTGCCTTGTACAACACCCTGTTACATCAAAAATTACTGTCGCAACACGTAAGATTTTACAAAAATTAAATATCACGATTTATGATGGACGTACACTAGATGGCTTAGTGCGTACGATTGTAGTACGTACAGGGATACGTACAGGTGAAACACAAGTTGTACTTGTAACTACCCGTAAAGAAATTCCCCATCTTGCTGAATTGATTACACGTATAAAAAAAATTGATCCTAGCATTGTTTCCATTGCACAAAATATTAATCGTGAGAAAACCTCTTTAATTTTTGGTGATGAAACAATAGTTCTTGATGGTAAAGAAACAATACATGAAGAGCTTGGCGAATTGGCCTTTGACTTATCGGCTCGTGCTTTCTTCCAGCTTAATCCAACTCAAACAGTTCATCTCTATAATGAAATAAAAAAGGCAGCTGCTTTAACAGGAAAAGAATCAGTAGTTGATGCATATTGTGGAGTTGGTACCGTGGGACTTTGGCTAGCAGATCAAGCAGCAGAAGTTCGCGGGATGGATGTCATTCCTGAAAGCATTCAAGATGCTCGCAAAAATGCGCGCAACCATGGCTTCAAGCATACTAAATATGCTGTAGGTACGGCCGAAAGTGTCCTATCAAAATGGCGCAAAGAAGGCTTTACACCAGATGTTATAACAGTAGACCCACCGCGTACAGGTCTTGCATCAGAGTTTATTCAAACCGTGCTTAAGCTTAGACCTAAGCGTTTTGTTTATACATCATGTAATCCATCTACATTAGCGAAGGATTTACAGCAATTATCGAAGCATTATCATGTCGAGTATATTCAACCTGTCGATATGTTTTCACAGACGGCACAGGTAGAATGTGTAGCAAAGCTGGTATTGAAAAATAAATAAAAATAAAAGGCGTCTCAAAAAAATTTGAGACGTCCTTTTTTGTTATGCACAGCACGAGCTGCCTGGTGGATGACGGACGGTCCAGAAAAGTCAATACCTCAACCATTACCCCAGGATTTAGAAGATTTTTAAATGCTAAGAGTTGAACTTTTATAGAAAGATTTTTGACACGTAAACTTTGTACTTTTACCTTTAACCTTTAAGCCTTTAGGTTATTTTCGTTGTAAGTTTCATTTGAGTAAGGCATGTTTTATGTTTAAACTCGCACACATGCCTTAAAGCGCGAGCGACTCTTCGTTTTCCGTTTTCGCAAGGCCATGCATATCCTTTTATGCTTGCACTTCAATAAATGTTGTGGCATTCGATTCAGATAAGACTGCATCGACCTCTGATTCGAACTCTTCAATCCGACTACTTAATGTCTCTATTCTCTGTCTAACATTTAGTGGATCAATGATTTCAAACTCATTCCTTTTCATAAATGTTTCCGTATGTAATTTCACTTCTTCCGGAGATTGTTTATCTTTATTGCCTAATATATTAATTAAATAGGTTTCCAGTTTGGCCGGTAATGCATCATTTTCTTTGGCAACTGTATGGATAGCAGAACGGTATTGATGTTGCATGACTTCTAGCAAGTTCTTTTCATATTGAATCGATTGTTTACGCTCAATGGCCTCCGCGACAGTCATTTCTTCCTTGCCAACGATTACCTTTGTGCTGGCATTCGATTGTACAACTAACGCTTTTATTTTATTTCTATAGCTAATTAAGCCCATTACTTTATCATAGGATGCTTGCATTTGTTTTTCGTATTCAACTATTTCTATTCCATTTATTTTCTGATTACTTTTACGATTGGCTACTACAGAGCTAACCTCATTGGTTGCCCCTTCTATACGTTGTTGTAGCATTTTCAATTCTGTTAAGGCGCGATGAATAGATAGTTTTTTCATTTCGGTCATGATAAAACCTCCTTCTTAAGCAAGTATTCTTTCATTATATTTAAAAATTTTAGCAATGTCCAAAATATACCTTTTTATTTTTATTGATTTCATAATAATTTGTCTGTATAATTCTTTTTTAGGTGCCAAACCTATGTAACTTGGACGGAACATCCTTGTTACGCAAAAAACGCCATAACAGCACGGATTTGCTGGGCGTTTTTTTGTTTTTGAGCGGGAGATGAGCCCCGCTCTTTTTATTTTGCCATCAATGTCTGTTTGTTCTTAAGACGTCCAAATATGAGTAATATGAAAGCCACAATTAGGAGCAGTATAGCTACAAGTAAAAGGAAGCTATAATTTTTAACATATTCTAAATAAACTCCACCTAAGAACGGTCCGGTTAAACTACCTATACTTAGGGCAATTCCGCAGAGTAAATTCCCAGTGGGCAGTAGCTCCTTTGGCGTTAAATCTGCCATAAAAGTAATCCCCAAAGAAAACATCGAGCCAACTAGCGTACCCGTTAAGAAAAATGCTATAGCGACAGCCATTTGTGATTGTTCTAAAAAGCTGGCAATTGCGAAAATAATAGCGCCACCAAATGACCCTACCATCAAAATATTCCTTCTCCCCACTTTATCTCCCAGTGCACCTAATGGGACTTGAGTTAAAATACCACCAAATGTAAAGACTGATAAAATAATTGGAATCATGCCAACCTCAAACCCTTTACGTAGTGCATATACGGGGAATAATGCATTCAATGAAGATTCAAGGAACCCGTATACAAAAGGTCCTAAAAAGGCAATCCACCCAAATAATATAGCCATTTTGTAACGCTTCCATCCTCTTGCATGTAAGTCACCTGTTAATCGCTCAGGTTTTTCATTTTGTAAGAAGAATACAAAAGACCATGCAATTAAACACATGATTGACGAAACAATAAACGGTAAAGCTTCAGCTATTTCAATCAACTTTACCATTAGTGGCCCAACGGCAAAGCCTATACTAAAGGACAAGCCATAGATAGCCATCCCTTTTCCCAAGCTTTTATGATCAGCGGTACTAGTAATCCATGTTTGTGTGGCATAATGCAGGGCATGATCCCCAACACCAATCAGTAAGCGAAGCACAAACCAAAATGTGACGCTTTTCCATAAAGGAAATGCCAATAAGGAGATAAAAACAAACGCGCCACCCATTAAAATAATCGGTTTATAGCCCCATTTTCGTAATGGTTGCTCAATGAATGGTGAAATTAATAATGTCCCTATGTATAAGCCCGTTGCATTCAAGCCATTTAATGCTGAGGAAACGCCATCACGTTCAAAAATTATAGAAATGAGCGGTAATAACATCCCTTGTGAAAAGCCCGATATGGATACAATTATTACTAATATGGTAAATCTTTTTTTGCTGTAATCTGAGAAATATGTCATCTTTTCCTCCAATCATTCTCCCAAAGAACAGCATACCAAAAAGCCTTAGCGCTCACCACATGTGATTTTACGCTAAGGCTTAACGAATACTTATAGTCATTTAATTGTATAAACACGAAATTCGGCTTTTGATTATTACCGAGTACTTGTTTAAACTCCCTCCTTTTCGAGTTAGAGTTTTAAAGATGTTTTCAATCAGCTCCTTTACTTTATCTTAAAACAACTTTAACATACATATTCAATATTGTAAATATTCCGTCTACTTATTTTTGAAATTAATCTCTTAGTCCTAGGCATCTACCTAAACATTGAAATTTCAGCTTAAATCAGCTACGATGAAAGGGATGAAACGAGGTGTACGAATGTCCAAGCCAATCACTGATAAAAAACAGCAAGTAACCTATTTAAGAGAGCGTCTTGAAATGTTTTTAGAAGTATTAGATGCCCTAGATCCAGAAACAGCTGAATTAGATGATATTGATCGTTTAATTCAAATGATGGATGACCTAGAAGACAAAATGGAGCAATTTAATGCTCGTGAACAATAAAGATGAAAAAACAAGCGAGCACAAAGTATGCTCGCTTGTTTTTTAATGACAGTCCCAATTATAAAGAACATTGCTAAAGTCTTTATTTTTTAACTCTTCCTCAGTAATAAAGAAATTTCCAACTCCACAATCGCCCCATAATATATCATCCCCCACACTATCTATTTGCAAGAGCAAAATGGTAGAGTCTGTATAATTACCGTATGCTCGTGGATCTTCTTGTGTAAAGAATGGATACCCCCCTATTTTAAGTCCATCCCCAGTTAAAGCATCATAAAAGGCATCTTCTACTGTTTCGTTATCTTCAATAGCCTTCAAGATGCTACTGTAGATTTCATTGGCTCTGTAATCATCAATCGTTAAGGGTTCGAAACCTGTTTTAAAGGATAAGGTCATTTCACGCTCTACCGGAAAATACATTTCCTCATCTTCTTTTTCTACAAATGAAAAATCTTGAATAAGCTGTGCTTCATCATGTATAACGGTATCATGAAAAATGACACGAAAGCCTTCTTGATTTTTTCCATTATCAAAGTCCATTCCTAATACATCGTCATAGCCATCAATATAAAACTGCACTATCCCTTCTTCTGGGAAATGAGGCAAATGCTTAGGCAATTCTGCAAAATTAACTTGGGCTAAAAGCTTTAGTGGTTGTCCACTTGCATTTTTAGGATATTCCATCGCTAGTGGGAAATAAGGGTCCCCTGCAAACTTACTTTGAAACAAGGTTGTTTTCCCAGCATATGCATCAATCAGAACAACGGGCTTCATTGTTTCCTCTATTAGCGGTCTGTATTGATCAAATTCTTCAGGTAATTCAAGTAAAGTTTTAGCAGACATACAAATTCCTCCTAAATGTGGGTTACTATCATTATAGAACAAACGTTCTATAAAATCAACTCCCTCCCCAAATACTATTAAACTATGCGTAAATTTAGCCCTCATAGGTAAGGACTCTTTTTTTCATTAGTTGAAAAGAGTATAATGTTACGTGGAAATAATCAAATTTTCTATGGGGGGCAATACACGAATGAATCTACAAACTTTGGAGAAAAGTCTTTATGATTTAATTACTGAAACATCCACAAATTTACCTAAGGATGTACGTCGTGCGATTAAAAAAGCAAAAGAAGCGGAGAATGCTGGAACACGTGCGGCAATGAGCTTAGACACAATCTCAAATAATATTATTATGGCTGAAGATAATGTATCACCTATTTGTCAAGATACTGGTCTTCCAACTTTTAAAATTTATACACCTGTGGGCGTAAACCAATTAGAAATTAAAGCTGCGATTAAAAAGGCAATCAATGATACTACAGCTGATGCAAAACTACGTCCAAATGCAGTGGATTCATTAACTGGCGCCAATAGTGGTAATAACCTTGGCGATGGTTTACCAGTTATGAAGTTTGAACAATGGGAAAATGATTACATTACGATTAAATTAATTCTAAAAGGTGGCGGCTGTGAGAACAAAAACATTCAATACAGTCTTCCATGTGAAATAGATGGTCTAGGTCGTGCAGGTCGTGACTTAGATGGTATCCGTAAGTGTATTTTACACTCTGTATACCAAGCACAAGGCCAAGGCTGTTCAGCTGGTTTCATCGGCGTAGGTATTGGTGGAGATCGTTCTTCCGGCTACGATTTAGCAAAGGAACAATTATTCCGTCATGTTGAAGATACAAATCCAAATCCTGATCTTGCCAAATTAGAAGAGTATGTGGTGAAAACTTCTAATACATTTGGTATCGGTACAATGGGGTTCGGTGGTGAAGCAACATTACTAGGCTGCAAAATTGGGGTTATGCACCGTATCCCAGCTTCATTCTATGTGTCTGTAGCATATAACTGCTGGGCTTACCGTCGTATGGCTGTGGATATCGATCCTCAAACTGGTGAAATTATTAAATGGCACTACCAAGAAGGTGAAAAAATTACTTTCAAAGAGGATGAAGTGGCAGCTACAACAGAAGACAACACAACAAATGTAGTAGAGCTTACTGCACCAATTACAGAAGAACAAATTCGTTCACTAAAAGTTGGAGATGTAGTTTCTATTACAGGACGTATGTATACTGGTCGTGACGCTATCCACCATCATTTAATGAGCCATGATGCACCAGTCGATCTAAATGGACAAGTTATCTATCACTGTGGACCAGTTATGGCAAAAGATGAGGAAGGCAATTGGACAGTAAAAGCAGCTGGCCCAACTACTTCTATTCGTGAGGAGCCTTATCAAGGCGATATCATGAAAAAATTCGGTATTCGTGCTGTCATCGGTAAAGGTGGTATGGGACCAAAAACATTAAAAGCTCTTAATGAACATGGTGGCGTTTACCTAAATGCTATCGGTGGAGCAGCACAATATTACGCAGACTGCATTAAAGGTGTAGATGGTGTTGATTTAATGGAATTTGGTATTCCAGAAGCGATGTGGCACTTAAATGTTGAAAAATTTACAGCAGTTGTAACAATGGATTCACACGGCAACTCATTACACGCAGATGTCGATAAATCATCTTTAGAAAAACTTGCACTGCACGCAGAAAGAGTTTTCTAATTAAATATAAGTAAGTAGTAGCCCTTTTTACTGCACACTTTTGTAAGGCACAGAATATTCCTAGTGAATAGACTGTGCCTTTTTCTGTTAATAAAATTCCTCCTTTTTTTAACTCCCTCTTTATTTCTATAAATTACTTTGTTATAATTATTCTAAATAAAAGATGTGGTAATTGAAATCCATTTTCAATTAAAGGCCATAAATAAATGCTTATATTTAAGGGTTTTGATATTGATTTTCATTATCAGGAGGGATAGGAATGGAACACTCTAATCGAGAAAATATAAATTTAATTGAGAAAATCAAAGAACATGCAGAATTAATCGCTGCGTTAATGGCTGGTGTATTCATCTTACTTGCATGGCGTTTAGATATAAGCGGACAAACAACCGCTTCTGTTCTTCTTTATGTCATTGCATTTTGTGTAGGTGGTTTTGCCAAAGCAAAGGAAGGTATAGAAGAAACCATAGAAGAAAGGAAATTGAATGTTGAACTCCTAATGGTATTAGCAGCTATTGGTTCTGCTGCTATTGGTTATTGGACAGAAGGTGCCATTCTTATTTTCATCTTTGCAGTAAGTGGTGCACTTGAAACATATGCTATGAATAAAAGTCATCGTGAAATATCTGCGTTAATGAATCTTCAGCCAGAAGAAGCCTGGTTAGTTCGAGGCAGCTTTGAGCCAATGAAGGTATCTGTTTCGACATTACAAATTGGTGATCATTTATTGATTAAACCCGGGGAGCGTATTCCAGCCGACGGCATTATTTTTAAAGGACAGTCTTCCATTGATGAGTCAGCTATAAGTGGTGAACCATTACCCGTTTTAAAACGTGAGGGTGATGAAATATTTGCAGGTACGGTAAACTTGAATGGCGCTATTACAATGGAAATGACGAAGGCCAATTCAGAAACACTCTTTCAAAAAATTATTCAGCTTGTCCAAAGTGCTCAAAGTGAAAAATCTCCGTCTCAACAATTTATCGAAAAATTCGAGGGAACTTATGTAAAATTTGTTTTACTTGGTGTAGCCATCATGATGTTCCTTCCCCATTTCGTACTTGGTTGGGATTGGACAACAACTTTTTATCGTGCCATGGTTTTATTGGTTGTTGCTTCTCCATGTGCCCTTGTCGCAGCCATCATGCCAGCGACACTTGCAGCTATTTCAAATGGTGCTAAAAATGGTGTGCTATTTAAGGGCGGCTTACATTTAGAGCATCTAAGTGTTTTAGGTGCATTAGCTGTTGATAAAACTGGAACATTAACACAAGGTAAACCAGTCGTAACAGATTTTATTGTCCGTGATGGATTCGATCGTAATATGGCTTTAGCTATTCTTGCGGGAATAGAAACACAATCCAACCATCCTCTTGCTCAAGCCATTACTTCCTATGCGAAAGCGGAAGGAATTACTGCCTTACCATCAGCAACAATTGAGGATATCCCAGGATGGGGTATTAAGGGGACCGTTCACAACAAGGAATATCAAGTTGGTAAACCTGATTTTGTGAATGCTCAACATGCCAATGATTTTGCAAATGGAGCTGCGGCAAAACTTGCTGCACAAGGTAAAACGGTTATTTTCATCCGTGACCAAAATGGAATTGTAGCGTTAACAGCTTTAAAGGATACTGTACGTAACGAAGCCAAAAAAGCTGTGTCATTATTAAAAGAGCTTGGTATTCAAGTCGTCATGCTTACTGGAGACAACGAAAAAACGGCAAAAGTAATTGCTAAAGAAGCTGGTGTCACTGAGTATGTAGCGGAGTGTCTACCTGAAACGAAGGTAACAGAAATGAAACGTTTGCTTTCCCAATATCAATTTGTAGGAATGGTGGGTGACGGCATCAATGACGCCCCCGCACTAGCTACAGCAACTACCGGCATTGCGATGGGTGAGGGTACAGACGTTGCATTAGAAACCGCTGATGTTGTATTAATGAAAAACGATCTATCTAAAATTGCTTATGCTGTTCGCCTCTCTCGTAAAATGCAACGAATTGTAAAGCAAAATATCATCTTCTCTATCGGGGTAATTATTTTGCTAATTGCCTCAAACTTTTTACAAGTAGTCGATTTACCTCTAGGTGTTATTGGACATGAGGGTAGTACCATCCTCGTTATTTTAAACGGCTTACGCATGCTGAATAAAAATGTTTAATCACAAAGATGCCTCGCTTCTTTCATAATAGAAGCGAGGCCTTTTTTAATTATGTCATTTTCTTATCTATTAATTTCCTTTTGTAATGCCCTTTTCTGCATTGTAGCATTTAATACTCCACCAAAGATTAAAATAATTCCTGTAAAATATAACCAGAGCATTAAAATAATAACGCCACCAATACTACCATATGTAGCAGAATAATTCGCAAAGTTATTAATATAGAAAGAGAAAGCATATGTGACCACTAACCAGGCAAGCGTAGCAAACATTGCCCCTGGCCAAACACCTAATATTTTCAACCGAGGGCTTGTATTAGGTACGAACCAGTAAATACCCATTAAAACAATAAAAATAAGTATTGGTGGTATCGACCATCTTAAATTATGCCAGACCGATTCAAATTGTTCCTCTATTCCGACGATTGAAAATAAGAAATGTCCTATTTGCTGGCCAAATACCGGCAATAGAAGAGCGACTGCCATGACAACTACAAGAGCCACTGTAAAAACAAGAGATAGCCCTCTATCTAATATACCTGCTCTTCCTTCTGTATCGTATGCTTTATTTAAAGCTCGAATCAGCGCATTAATACCTTTAGATGCCGACCATATCGTACCTAGTACACCGATGGACAATAAACTACTGTTGCGGTTTGTTAAAATTTCATTCAACGTATTTTCAATAAGCTTATACACTTCATCTGGCAATACATTTACTAAAAATGAATAAACCTGCGTTGTTTCTAAGTTAAGATATGGTAGCAATGTCACGAGGAAGATAAGTAATGGGAAGAATGATAGTAAAAAGAAATAAGCGAGCTGTGCGGAAAGCGCTGAAATTTCCACTCGCTTTACCCGACCTATCAAATCTTGGACAAAGCCCTTGGATGTCATGACATCAATCACTTCCCCTTCAGGAGACACAAATGATTTGACGAATCCAAAGGCATTTTGCATTGTTGCCTTTTTCTTTTCCATACAACTCCTCCTAAAACTACAATTATTCTTTATGAGGTAAAGTAAAAGCTGACTTTGTGTCATCAATCATACTTTGAATCGTAGTTGGCAATTCTTTAAACTCCTCCACCTTCTCTGCAATAGTGTTGACATTATCTGACACATTTTCACAAAGCACCTTCGCAGCCAGTACTTTTTCCTCCACGAGGACCTGTAATTCTTCACGATTTGTTGCATAATACGTGACAGCTTCTTTCATTTTTTTTGTAGTGTCAATTGTTTTCTCACGAGTAGTGCGATCGAGCATGCTTAACGCTGCTCCAATTGCTGCTCCTGCTACGATTGATACTAATAATTTACTTTGACCCATATTAAAACCCCCTGCTTGTGTAATTGCATATTCCCTAATATTTCATAAATAAACTAGTCTACTGCCCTTATTCTACCCAATAACAGTCTATTTTTAAAGCAATGCCCAAATACGGAGTTGACATTTTTTTTATTCAATGAAATGATATGTGCGAGGAGTACGAAAGGTAGGCTAAAAAATGGATTTGTCAGTCCCGTCAAAGGAAAACGTTATTTATATGATTGATCAAATGAAGGACAAGCTTCGCATGGTAAATGTCGATGCAATGAAATCGGAACACTTCGATGAAGCAAACTACGAAGACTTAACGTATTTATACGAAATGGTTATGAAAAGAGAATCATTTAGTCCAAGTGAAATGCAGGCAATTGTTGCAGAATTGGGCGCTTTACGTAAATAAGCAAATAAAAAAGCTATTAGCAGGAGACAAATAGTCCTTGCTAATAGCTTTTTATTTATTGTGTATTCTTCGCTTCCGAGCCGTCCTCAGTCACTAGTGGTTGAATAAGTACTTCAACACGTCGGTTCTTTGCACGACCTTCTGCTGTATCATTTGGTGCAATCGCACGGTTTTCGCCATAGCCTTTTGCACTAAAGTTCTCAGATTTCAATTGCGAATTACTGTCTAATAAAACCATATAGAAATTAGATGCACGCATTAATGATAGCTCTAAATTTGATGAAAAATTAGGACCAGCTGGAACGTTATCCGTATGACCAGTAATAACAATATTACGTGGTGGATTGGATACTAATACATCCGCAAGCTCCTTCGCAATAGGAATATACTCTGGTTTAATCGTTGCTTGCCCAGGATCAAATAAAATACTATCACGAATTGTCACAAGTAAACCTTCATCCGTCATTTCTGTAGCGAATTGACCTTCCATTTCATTGACAGCGATAAAATTATCGACACTATCTTTAATTTCAGCCAACTCCTGCTGATCCTTTAAGTAGGCTGAATTTTGCTGTGGTGTTTGGTCGCTATCCGCATTTGGACTAGGTACTGGTGCAGGCTGCTCTAAAAAGCTTGTTCCACCATCAAAAACCTGACTAAAAACGGCTGACATTCTCTCTAGCTTTTCTTGGTCTACTGAACTTGAAGCAAATAGTATAATAAACACAGCTAAGAGCAATGTTAAGATGTCGGCATATGGCACTAGCCAAGACTCATCTATATGCTCATCATGCTTTTTTTTCTTAGCTTTCTTTGCCAAGGCCACCCGCCCCGCTTTCACCAGAAATTTGACGACGTTCTTCCATCGTTAAGTATGATGATAGTTTTTGTTCAATAACACGTGGAGCCTCCCCTTCTAATACTGAAAGGATACCCTCAATCATCATTCTCTTTTGTTTCACTTCTAAAGCAGACTTACGTTTTAATTTGTTCGCAAATGGGTGCCATAAAACATAACCAGTAAAGATACCGAGTAATGTAGCCATGAAAGCTGCTGAAATAGCGTGTCCAAGCTTTTCAATATCATTCATATCAGCCAATGCGGCGATTAAACCTACTACTGCACCAAGAACCCCAAGAGTTGGTGCATATGTACCTGCTTGTGTAAAAATGGCAGAGCCACTTGCATGACGTTCTTCCATAGCCTCTACTTCCTCTGTTAATACATCACGGATGTAGTCTGCATTTTGTCCATCAATTGCTAATGTAAGACCATTTTTCAAAAATGGATCTTCAATTTCTGATGCTTTACTTTCAAGTGCTAATAGCCCTTCACGACGAGCTAAGTCAGCCCATTGCGAAAACATCTTAATAATTTCAATATCATTTGCTAATTTAGTTTCTTTAAAAAGAATCTTAAATAGCTTTGGTACACGCTTTAACTCTTGCATTGGAAAGGCAATTGTTACTGCAGAAATAGTACCAAAGATGATAATTAGGATAGCTGCTGGGTTATAAAATGCTGTTAAACTTACACCCTTCATTACCATCCCTGTTAACAGCGCTATAAACGCAATTATTAACCCTATGATCGACGACTTATCCATTCTAGAACCTCCAAATCTACTATCTACTGTTAATTTCGTCTAATTTTCCATATTTTAAATATATAATGCTAGTATAAATGTATTTTAATTATTTTTCGATGTAATTAATGCTTTTTATTCACATTTCGACCATTTTTGATTATATTGAATTAAGAATCTTACACTAAACTGTCTTATTTCAAAGGGGGATATGAATTTGTTATTATCATTTAACACAAAATTACTAAAATATGCCGAATTAGCAATAAAAGTAGGAGTAAATATCCAAAAAGATCAATATCTTTATATAAGCTGTTCGACTGATAACTTAAAATTAGCTCAAATTATTACTAAATTAGCCTATAAAAATGGTGCAAAACAAGTATTTGTCGATTTATCTGACGATGAACTTGTTCGTGCTCGCTATGAAGGAGCACCGAAAGACTCATTTGATTTCTTCCCACCATGGAAAGTTCAAGAACGTGAGTGGCTGGCTGAAAATGGTGCTGCTTTCCTAAGCATTAGTTCACAAAACCCAGATTTACTAAAAGGTATTGAGCGTGACAGAATTATGGCGTTCCAAAAAGCATCAGGCCAAGCATTAGCGAACTATTATCAGTTGCTACAGTCTGATAAATTTAGTTGGTCAGTTATCGCTGCTCCATCTAAAGCATGGGCAGCAAAGGTTTTTCCTGATTTACCAGAGGATCAACAAATGGATGCCCTATGGGAAGCTATCTTTGCAGCGACGCGTATTGATCTTGAACATTCAGTGGAAGCTTGGTTAGCTCACGACAAAGAATTACACGACAAAGCGGAATATTTAAACAGCAAACAGTATAAGTCGCTTCACTACACGGCTCCAGGTACAGATTTAACCATCGAGTTACCTGCACATCACATCTGGACAGGCGGTAGTAGTGTCAACGAACAAGGTCAAACATTTATGGCGAATATACCTACTGAAGAAATTTTTACTGCACCTTTAAAAACAGGCATAAATGGGTTTGTATCCAGCACTAAACCGTTAAGCTATGGTGGCAATATTATTAACAATTTCACATTAACGTTTAAAGATGGCCGTATTATCGATGTAAAAGCTGAGGAAGGTCAAGAAATTTTAGCTTCTCTTATTGAAACAGACGAGGGGGCGCATTATCTTGGTGAAATAGCATTAGTGCCTCATCATTCCCCTATTTCCCAATCGAATTTGTTATTCTACAATACGTTATTTGATGAAAATGCCTCAAATCATTTAGCCATTGGTAGTGCTTATGCTTTTTGTATTGAAGGTGGTAAAGACATGTCTTCTGATGAGTTAGCTGCTCATGGCATAAACCAAAGCTTAACACATGTAGACTTTATGATTGGATCGAATAAAATGAATATTGATGGCATTACCCACGATAATCAAAAAGAACCAATATTCCGTGATGGAAATTGGGCATTTTAAATAATCCATTCTTACTAATAGTATTCTAGTCTAGTATGTTATGGATGTCATAAATTATCCTTAGATTTTCCTAGTATCCTATTGTATAATTAGTTTAGGGTAATTAGTAGATCATTTAAGTAGAGAGGAGCTCTAAAAATGTTCATTACAACTGTTCTTGGCTTTTCAGCAGTTTTATTAATTTCAACTGGATTCTTCATCCACTACCTACAAGTAGGTTTAGATAGCAAGTCTTCAGTAACTGTAGATCCAAAGCCAAACGAAAAATTTTAAGTAAAAAAACAGCTACTGTAAAAGTAGCTGTTTTTTTATAGTTTCAACGTTATTAAGCTGCTAAAGTGTACGAAGTTTGCTTCTTTATTGTAAAAATTGTCTGAAAAAAGTCTTTATTGTTTGCATAATTAAAGTTTTGCTCTAAAATATTTTTTGTAAGGAAGGGAGCAATTTTCATGACAATGTTACAAGATATTTTAGGGTTTAACAAAGAGTTTGTACAAGAGAAAAAATATGAACCATTCATCACTACAAAATATCCTGATAAACGTATTGTTGTTTTATCTTGTATGGATACTCGTCTTGTAGAGCTTTTACCAAAAGCGATGAATCTCCGTAATGGCGATGTAAAAATTGTGAAAAGTGCCGGTGCATTAGTGAGCCATCCTTTCGGTGCTGTAATGCGTAGTTTATTAGTTGCTGTCTATGGCCTACAAGCAGATGAAGTTTATGTGGTTGGACATTATGACTGTGGTATGAGTGCAGTTGATCCTGATGCCATGCTAAGTGAAATGGTTAAAAGAGGTATCAATCCAGAAACCATCAAAATGCTGGAGTATTCTGGTTTTGATTTAAAAGAATTTTTACGTGGTTTTGGTGATGTAGCGACAAGTGTCAAAAAAAGTGTCGACACGATTCGAAATCACCCATTAATGGTAAAAGACGTTCCTGTACATGGTTTAATTATTGACCCAAATACAGGTCATCTAGATTTAATTGAAGATGGTAACCATCAATAGTTATCCTAACTTGATTTATAGCTAATCAATAAACAAGTGCTTTCCTTTGAAAAGAAAGGCACTTGTTTATTTATTCATCCTCTAAACGAGCATACATATAATGATCCACCCAATGACCATTAATATACAGGAGCTTCCTTAAAAGACCTTCCTGTTGAAAGCCCGCCTTCTCTAAAACACGCATCGAGGGATTATTTTGGGTTGATACATATGCCTCTACTCGATGTAGCCCAATTTGATCGAATGCAAAGCGGACTACCATATTCACTGCCTCAGTAACAATTCCTTTACCTACGTAAATTTCATCCATAGCATATCCCACAAATGCACTTGAGTAGGGTAAACGTTTTACAGCATATAGTGCAATATGTCCTATTAGGTTATTAGTACCATGCTCAAAAATGCCAAAAGTAAATTCTCGCTTTGAATCCATTAAATATAAGCTTTCTTGAATTTTTTTATATTGCGCGTCGATCGTATAGTATTCAGGTCTTTGTAAAGGCTCATATGTTGACCAAAAGTATTTATTGCGGCTTACGAGACCTGTTAAACTTCGTGCATCATTTTCTTGGAATGTTCGGATGTAGCATTTTTCCCCCTTTATAGTTACCACATTCCCACCCTTTTTTCTTAATAAATTCCAAATTTTAAGCACCATTTCTCCACACTAGCCTTCCAATCAATATCGGTAGAAATTTTCACTACCTTCTTAACTAATAGAATTTAAAGGAGTAATCCCTAGTTTTACCTTATTGTATGTAAAAAAAGATGCTGCTACAACTAAAACAGCTCATGTCTTCATGTCATAGCACCATCATTTTACATTTTATTTTTTACTTCTTCTTCTCATTCAAGGTGTTCAGGCTGGATGAGTCAGCATCTTCTAAAAGCGGATTGTCTAATACATTTGTTAAATGAAGTCCACGTTTCAGTGCCTCTCGTTCAATATGTGCAAGCGTTTCTTGTAGCACCTGCACACGTGCATATTTTTTATCGTTTCCAGCTACTAAAATCCATGGAGCATTTTTCTTATCGGTCTTGTCAAACATTTCATTGGCAGCCTCAATATATTGTGGTGACTTTTCTCGATTGCGCCAATCCTCTTCTGTTAGCTTCCAAGATTTATATGGATTTTGTTCTCGTTCCTTAAAACGCTTTAATTGCTCCTCATCTGAAACATGAAGCCAGAACTTAATTATTATGTAGTCCCCCGCAGTTAAAATCTTTTCAAAATTATTAATCTCCTCATAGGCACGAGACCATTCTTCCTTCGTTGCGAACCCTTCAATACGTTCTACTAATACACGCCCATACCATGAACGATCGAAAACAGCGATTTGCCCATGCTGAGGTAGCTTTCTCCAGAACCGTTGTAAATAGTTATAGCGTAGCTCATGTGGCTGTGGAGCTGAAATTGGGTGTACGATATAGCCACGTGGATCGACACGTTCAATTAAACGTTTTATCGCTCCACCTTTCCCAGCGGCATCCATACCTTCAAACACTAAAATTAAACCAATTTTGTTTTTTAATAAAAATTGTTGGGCATTTAACATTTCATATTGGAGTACTTTTAATTTCTTTTTATACATCTTTTTATCTAGTTCAATAGATAGGTCTAGATTTTTTAAGTTTTGTGTCATAAAGCTTCACTCCTTTATTTTGTATATATTCTTATTGTACTAAAGAAATAAATGGATGCCTATTGAGATGGTAAATTGTAGATAGTATTAGCAAACAACACGATACATTGATGGAAGTTTCCGTTATAATAAAATGAGTGACAGTACTATACTTATTTGTCTTTTCCCTATACAATTTAACACGAAGGGAGAGGAAAGCATGCCTCGGTTTTTATTGATGACAATTTCGTATATTGTCTCACTCATCCTAACCTTTTCATCCTTTTTCATGAAACTTAACGGTCAGTCTTCTTTAGAAATTTCTAATCGTTTTTCGGTGGTATTTGCACCTGTTGATGGAAGTCATTTAATTTGGATTGTCATTTATTTATTCATCGGTTATTGGTTAGTGATGAACATCAAAAAGACATCTATGAAACAGTCTGCGCTCTTTAGTTGCATAAATATTTTACAAGCATTAATGATATACGTATGGCATCATGAATTATTTATTGTTTCTCTCGGCATTACCCTACTCTTAGTCTTGTATCTATTTATGTTGTACAATACGTATCCACTTCATGACAAATCACTGTCGGGTCGTATTCCTTTCGCCATTTATTTAGCATGGATGACATTTATTTTCATCACAAATATTAGCTTTACGTTAACAGCTTATGGTTGGAACGGTTTTGGTCTAAGTACTCCTCTTTGGGCAGTTATTTTACTGACATTAGGTGGAGTCATTGCGCTACATATCCGCTTTCATCACTTTGATATCATGTATCCAAGTGTTTTTATATGGGCTTATATAGGAATCGCTTTACATAATGGTTTTGATGAGCTACTCGTAACAACCGCTGCGTTATTTTTATGTGGTGTACTCTTTGTTGGCATTTTATTCATTAAAAAAAATCCTGCCTACCAAAAGTAATTTGGTGAGCAGGATTTTTTGTGTCATCCTAGTCTTCGTCTAATGAAGTGAGGATAATTGGTTTATCTTTTGTAACAATCACTGAATGCTCAATTTGAGCAACAAGAGACTTATCGGGTGTTATGAATGTCCAACCATCACCAGCTTCTACTATATGCTCTGCTTTTGCAGAGATAAATGGCTCAACTGCAAGAACCATACCTTCTTTCATAATCGTAGAGTCCCATGCATCATAATAATTTAAAATGTGATTTGGCTCATCATGTAAAGAACGACCTAAACCATGGCCTGTTAAATTCATGATAACTGTTAAGCCATTAGCATTCGCCTCGCGCTCTACCGCCTTGCCAATTTGATTTAATTTAGAGCCAGCCTTTACCTTTGTCATTGCACGATCAAAAGCATCTTTGGCAACACGACATAGTTTTTCTTTATCTTCATAGCCATCACCGACTACAAAAGAAATACCTGTGTCGGCAAAGTAGCCATCTAAAGAGCCTGAAACATCGATATTAACGATATCTCCCTCCTGAATAACACGTTTACCTGGGATACCGTGCGCTACTTCCTCGTTGACACTAATACAAGTATATCCTGGGAAGTCATATTCTCCTTTTGGTCCAGAAATTGCACCTGCCTCAGCAAACATTCGACCGGCAATTTCATCTAGTTCAAGTGTTGTGACACCTGGTTTTGTAGCAGCCTTCATTGTTTCACGGATCTCCGCACAAATGCGTCCAATTTTTTTAAAAGCTTCAATCTCTTCTTGCGTTTTTACAATCATGTATAACGTCCCTTTCATCTAATATCTACTCTTTAATATAACATAACTTTTTATACGTATAACGCTAAACGCTTTAAATATTGTATGCGTGCCTCCTTGGCAAAGTGCAAAAAGCGCTATTCTCTTATAACTATATAAAAAACCCCTTCACCAACATGAAGGGGGATGGCATTATGCTTTACGTTGCATAAGTTGTGGAGCCGCTGTGAATAATAACACTCCCACAATGGCTGTTAATACTGTAGCAGGAAGCATATATGTACCATTATAAATAATCGAATAAATCCATGCATTTTGATCGCCGGCATACTCCGCAAAAAATACAGCCCCAGCAGTAGTATGTGCTACATAACGCAAGAAGCCTGCAAACACAGTACCTAAAATAATATAAAGTGCCATTTTTGTTTTGTTTAGTTGACTTGCTGCCTCTAGTAAAGGTCTGCGCACAATGGCTGCTAATCCTACAACTGTGAAAGCGACGCCATAATCTAGTAACCCTTGAAGCCAGTGTACAATATAAGCGCCAAACATGGTTTGCATAACACCTACAAGTAAGCCTGTTGTTAGGCCAGCTACTAAGCCCCAGCGAATAGCAATTAACATAATTGGTACCATGACAAGACTAACAGAGCCACCTTGTGCCCATACTTTAAACGAGACCTGATCCAGCACAAGGCCAATTGCTGCAAATATTGCAATCTCCACTAACATTAATAGTCTTTTTTTGTCCATACATATTCTCTCCTTTGTTCCGATGTAGGATACAAGAGCAGGAATAGAAAAGCGCTGATTTGATTCTCTCTGACATCTTATTATTTTCAAGAATGAAAAAACGATGCCAGGACAGAGCCTCACATCGTACAAGTGTCGGTTTCTATCCACATCCCTACGTAAGTGCTAGCTTACAGGTTCAAAGAGTAAAGGCATTACGTGCCCAGTCTCAGCTGACATCATCAGCTCCCCTTGTGGTCGTTACATCTGAATTTACTTTGAATAATTACATTGTACGCAAAGCATGGAATGATTACAACCTCTTCCATACTTAATTTTTGAAACTTTGCTGATTTCCATGCGTAAATATTAAAAAAGGAGGTACAACTATGGAGAACCAAAAAATTTTATCTGCCTTCAGCTATCTCAGTATTTTCTTTGCTCCTTTCATCGTACCATTGATTGTTTATTTCGTTTCGAAAGATGCTGATATCAAAAGACATTCCATTCGCGCACTAGTGTCTCATTTAATTCCTTTTGTATTTGGTATATTATTTTTCATTGTCTTTGTGTTTTCTACCTTTAGTTTAGATCCCACTTCAAGTAATAGTACAGTAATGATCGTTTGGTTCATTTCGTTCGCCATTTACGGAATTGTCTCGCTCGGAATCGTAATATGGAATATTATTCAAGCCGTTCGAGTTATCCGCTAATGTTTTACTTTTAGAATAAACAGGTAGAAGTAATTAAAAAAGGGGCTGTGTTTTTAATGAAAGTATCAAAGGTAGTAAAAACCGCTGTTAAATTAGCGCCGATTGTTATACCGATTGTAAAAAAAGTGATGGCAGCAAAAAAAGGGACAACTTCTACAGTCAGTCCTCGGAAAAAATGAAAGGAAGGTGTATTTCCTTAAGCCGGAAATACACCTTCCTTTATTTTATTTCAAAGTGTGTTTGACTATGTCCGTTTAATGTTTTTTCGACATGTAAAACTGCTGGCATCGCGGATTTTAATTCAGGCACATGGGAGATGACGCCAATCATTCGGCCAGAATCTTGTAAATCGATTAAGGTGTCTATTGCTTTATTTAATGATTCCTCATCGAGCGAGCCAAAGCCCTCATCAATAAACATAGTTTCAATATGAATATTGCCTTGGAAGCTTTGAATAACATCCGCCATTCCCAGAGCAAGACTTAATGACGCATTGAACTTTTCACCACCAGATAACGTTTTGACATCTCGTAATTGATCTGTGTAAGCATCATATACATCAAGCCCAAGTCCACTTTGCTTTGCATGCTTTTCAAGTCTGTCTGAGCGTCTAAGCTCAAATTGACCATTCGATAAATGATTAAGGCGAATATTGGCTGCCTCTGTAATTTGATCTAAATAATTTATTTGAATATATCGTTCAAAGGACAGCTTTTTCGAATTTTGCCCATTTAATAAGCCATATAGCTCCTTTACACGTCCAGCCTCACTCTCAAGTAAACGTAGCTCTCTTTCTGTTTCCTCGACTTTGTTCATAAAGCTTTGACATGATTTCACAAATCCATCTATTTGCTGAAGTTGTTTAAAGGCATCCTCATAGGCGATTCGGAGGCTTTTCACAGTCGCCTCCATCAAGGCTAAATCTTGTTCCTCTTTTCCTTGAAGATGTTTTTCTCCTTCTGAAATTTGAATTTTTAACGTATGAACCTGAAGGGTGTAGTCACTGCATGCTCTCCGGAGTTCCTCTAATTGAGTGGCACTTCTTTTCGCAGCTGCGTAGTCTTCATAGCTTACAAAGCCCGCTTCCTGCATGCTTGTTGAAAACTGTTCACGCTTGTCATTCATTTTGAGCTTTAATTCTTCAAAATTCTGTTTGGCGATCTCCACAGCTAGTTTTGCATTACTGTCAGCTTCCTTCATGGCATGTAAATGATGTTGGCTTTCCTGCCATAATTTTTGAAAATCCATTTTCTGTTGGCTAACATCTGTAAGCGTTTGTTTTAATTGCGGTAAAGTTGGAATATTTGTTGGCATTTGCTTATGCTGTTCCTCTACAATTGCCTGAAGTCTTGTCCAGCTCTTCATCTGCTCGCTTAAATATTCCTCAAGTTTTAATTGTTTGTTTTGCAATTGCTCTATTGTTAAACGCTGTTCCTTCTGGTTTTTTCTTGTTTGAGCTAACTGTTGATTGATAACCCTTAAGCTAGTAATCTCTTTCTCCATTTTTTCTAAGGAAGCTATTATCTGTGCTTGATCCTGTTGCTTGATAGAGTGTGCATATAATTGTTTCAGTGTCTCTTGCTGAAGCTGTTGTGCGGATCTTAACATTGCCTCTTTTTCCAAATACAAACGTTCATCGGAAGAAACTTTTACCCTTAATGTTTCCACCTGAGCAAGTTCAACAATTTCCAATTTCTCATTATGAGTTTGCTGATGAGCCGTACTCCCGCATACAGGACAAGGCTGCCCTTCTTTAAGCTGCTGAGCTAAAACACTTGCTTGACTTGTCAGCCAGCGTTGCTCTAATTGTTGAAGCTCCAGTCTACTGTCCTGATAGCGAGCTTTAGTTGCGATAACATCCTGTTTCGCTATCTCTACCGTTTTTGTATAGTTCTCCATCTGCATGAGCAAAGTTACTTGCTCCTGCAACTTTGGAAGTTTTTCTAAGTAACCTTCATATGGTTCCATTTGTTTTTCATAGTGCTCAATTGATTGTGAAAGCTGCTCTAATTGTGCGCTTTCTTTTTCGATTAGTACTATATTATCCGCTGCACCTTGTTTGGCGGTTTTCACATATTGCTCAGCAATTTGCAGCTGCTGTACATGGCTGTCATACGCTTCAAACTTAGGAAGCAATGCTTGGAGTTGCATTTCTTGCTGTAAAAGCAGTTGCCGCTCAGACTCTTTTGCCTCTTCCGCTTCATATTTTTCTTGTGCTCGTTGTAAGAGTTCCTTGGTTTGTAGCTGACTACTTTGGGCTTGTTGATAGGCTTGTTCTTTTAAATTTTGTTCAGCTCGTAAATCCATACATTGTTGTTCGAGTAATAGTAAACGCTCCGCTTGTTCTGCTAAAGCTATTTCCCGTTCCTTCGCATGGTATTTATCTTGCTCATCTAACAGCATTTGTAGTCGTTCTTGTCGTTTGGACTGCTCCTCAAATTGTTCATTAAGCGTTTTAGCTAAACGGTAAAATTCCTGTTCTTTTTGATGATGATTATAAGCTTCCTCATATTGTCGCTGTATATCTTCAAAACATTTTTTATAATAGGTAAGCTCCTCTTCAAGTGCTTGCTTGAGCTGAAACATATTTTCCGTATTATCCGCAATTTGTTTGAACAGAGGAGATGAACGTTGTGGAAGTGCACCAACAATTTGACCAAGTAGATGTTCTTTTAATTGTTTGGCACGTTCAAGATCACTCTCTGCTTCTTTTCGTTTAGCATCAAGCAGCTTTGTCATAGCACCAAAGCGATCTGTTTTGAAAATTTTTCGTAAGATTACCTCTTTGTTTGTTGAATCAGACGTTAATAATTTGCGAAATTCACCTTGAGGTAGCATCACAATTTGGCTAAATTGATCCTTTGTCAGACCTATAATTTCCTGAATCTTTTTATCGACCTCAAGTGTTTGCTGCTTTTCCACAATGTTATAATCGAGCATTCCCTCCCTAACTTCCGCTAGCTCCACTTTTTTACCAGTAGCTGTTTTATTTTTTCCCTTTATATGTCCGGGCTGACGTAAAATCTGATAGACCCTTCCATGCATTTCAAAAATAAGTTCTACTGCTGTATACACATCATCGTCAGCAAAGCCACTTCGTAGTAAAGCTGTATCCTGGCGATCTTCACCACTACCTGCCCCATAAAGTGCATAACAAATCGCATCAAAAATCGTCGTCTTCCCTGCTCCAGTTTTGCCAGAGATGGCGAACAATCGATGTTCCCCTAACTGTTGAAAATCAATTATTTCCGTATTTTTATAAGGACCGAATGCCGTAATCGTTAACTTTAATGGCTTCATTTTACTGTTTCTCGCTCCTTATCTAATAATTCCTGTAACATCTCTGTAAACAGGCGCTCGGTATCTTCATCTGGTTGAATCCCAATTATATCTGTAAAGAAAGAGCGGAATAGATCTATATCTTCTAGCTTTTCTGCCTCTACTACTTGAAGCTCACTTGGTTTCTCTTGTCGTAAAATCTTACGTTCAACATGCAGGGCATGAGGAAAAACAGTACGAATACGTTCCATTGGCGAAGATACGGACGTAGCATCTGTCAATCTAACAAATACATAATCATCACTTGGTGGAAGCATTAATAACTCCTCCAACTGACCTTCTACTACACGCAAATCTCTTCTCGGCATCAATTTTCTTTTCGTTACAGTACTATTTCCGTGCTCATCTAGATCGATAATTAAAAAGCCCTTTTCATGTAGATGCTCAGATAATGAATATTTTAATGGTGAACCGGCATAGCGAATCGTTTCATTTAAGACAAAATGTGCCTTATGTAAATGTCCAAGTGCTGTATAATGAAATGGTTTAAATAAAGCAGCATTCACACAGTCTGAGCCTCCTATAGAAAGCGGACGCTCTGAATCACTAGTGTTGGCTTCCTCCTCACCGTATTTGGTCACAAAGGCATGTCCAACAAATATATTACGTTTACTTGTATCCATACCTGCTGTTATATGTTCAATTATTTTCTGCATAGCATCTTGGTGAGAGCGAATGGCTTCCTCTTCAAAAATACTGCGAATAGAGGCAGGGTCTGCAAATGGTACAAGATGAAAATGCACCTCTCCAAATTGATCATTTATAATAATAGGGGCATGATCTTTCGTAAATTGGCCCTTAATATATAAACCACTATCACGCATTAATCGACTACCAAAGTTTAATCTGCCTGCACTATCGTGATTTCCTGCAACGGCTAAAATAGGAATCTTCTTTTCTAAAACTATTTTTGCTAAAGTGTCATTTAGTAAATTCACTGCCTCAATAGGGGGCATGGAACGATCGTATAGATCACCTGCTATAATAATTACATCTGGCTTTTCTTCATCGATAGCTTGTATAAATTGTTGTAGGATATATTGTTGATCTTCTGTCATATAGACACCCTGAACGAGCTTCCCTAAATGCCAATCTGCTGTATGAAATATTTTCATTCCTGTACCTCCTGTCCTCTTACTATTTTATCATGGCTAGTAAAGGATTGTTTTTCCTTTGTTTGGGGAATTAAGAACGAAAAAAAAGCATCCTATCAGATGCCTTCACTTATCTCTTTTCTAATTTTGCCATAAAAGCGGTATAGCCGTGAAATCCCTGAATGGAACGTACACTTCGTACAGACTGGGAGGATGTTACCTTTTGTTGTTTAGGCTGTGCAGAAGCTCGTTCTTGTAAAATTTCCTCAAATGATACAGGATTCGGTTTCGGTAATTGTGATGGAGCTATAGATAGGGCATCACTACCACTATAAGCCTTTAAAAATGCATTGGCCATTTGGCGATAGCCTTCCATATTCGGATGGACATCTGTATAGTTTGGTAAGTAGTTTGTGGCATTTAACCCGAAGCTGTCATACACATTTACGTAACCCGCTCCAGCTAGCTCCGCCTGTTGCTGTAAAATTTTATTTAATTTCACAAGCTGTGCATTTGTGCCTTCTTTTTGAGTTAGATGAACAGCTGGATAGGCAAAATAATAGCCTACAACATATACCTGAGCCTTTGGAGCTCGTTCCGCCAATTCATTTAAAATAGCTATTATATTTTTTCTCACCGTATTTAAGGCGTAATCTGTTTGAAGTTGAGAAAAAGTTAATGTTCCAGCCATTGGATTTAGCCGTATAAGGCTTAATAAATCATTGGCACCTGCTGAAACAGTAACTAAAGTGGCATTGGCTAATAAATCCCTTGCTTCCTCAGTCTTAATTTTTTCTAATACATGGGCTGTTGTGTAACCTGGAAAAGCAAGTTCCTTTGTATAGAATTTTAATTGATTCATTGACTGTAATCTCATAGCAATTAGATCACTATACCCAGCATCAATTTGTTGAAAGGGGGTTTGACCAGCAGCTAGTGAATCCCCAATTGCTATATAGTTTTCAGTTTGAGCAAAAGCAGATGAACTCCAGCCTGTCAGTAATAATATAATCATCCCAATCAAACTACCTATGTGCTTCATCTGCTCTCCCCCATTCTCCATTCAAACTAAGTTTAGAAAGCCCAGCTACCTTTACGGAATATAGGCTCTATAGTTCCATCTGGTAATATACCATCAATGTCCATTTCACCGTTACCAACCATAAAGTCTTCATGGGTTACAGAAATATTCGCACCTAATGCTTCTAGTTGACCGTTTTCCAAGTCTCTACCACCCTCTAAGCATGTCGGGTATGCTTCTCCAATCGCTAAATGGTTCGAAGCATTCTCATCGAATAGTGTATTAAAGTATAAAATCCCTGATGCTGAAATTGGTGACTCATGCGGGACAAGTGCTACTTCACCTAAATAACTAGAACCCTCATCTACTTGAATAAGCTCCTGTAGTAAATCTTGACCTACTTCAGCTTCTGCTTTAATGATTTTTCCTTCTTTAAATGTTAATTTAAAGCCATCAATGATATTGCCCTGATATACTAAAGGCTTTGAATTACTAACATAACCGTCTACACCTTGCTTCATAGGAAGTGTATAGACTTCTTCTGTTGGCATATTGGCGATAAAAACATGGCCTTCAGGCGTTTTACTGCCACCAGTTACCCATTTATGCTGTGGAGCTAAAGCAATCGTTAAATCTGTTCCAGGTGCAGTATAGTGTAGCTTCGCATACTTTTTATTATTTAAAAGTTCTGCCCGAGATTCTAAATTCGTTACATGCTGATGCCAATTTTCAACTGCGTTACCTTCTCCGATATGAACTGTTTTAAAGATAGCTTCCCATAAAGCAGGTACTTGCTCGTCTGCTGTCAATTGAGGGAATACCTTTGCCGCCCACTTTGGCGAAGGTACTGCAATAATGGACCACGCAATCAAATCCTTCATAACTGCATTACGATAGTTTTTCAACGCAGCTCCTGATACCTTTTGATGAGTAGCTAATCGATCAGCCGAGATTCCTGTTAATTTATCAGGATCTGCGGCATCTATCCATAATAATGCCCCTTTACGTTCAATGAGTTCATCACGCATTTGTACGACCCATTCGGGGAAACGGTTAAATTCTTCATCAGAGGCATGTTCAAAATAGGCACGATCCATTTCATCGTCAGAAAAATTAACATGGACACGCCCTGCCCCAGCCTTATACGCCTCTTTAACGACTAAACGAGCAAAATCTAAAGCCTCAACTGATGTGTTGACTAACAAATATTGACCTGGTTGAATGTTTACCCCAACTTTTACTGCAAGTTCCGCGTATGCCTGTAATTTTTCTTCAAACGTCATATTATTTCCCTCCCTTTTGTCCAATTGTTTTAGAATTACCTTCTTTCAACTTACCATCATGCCAAATCTTCTGCACTGGCTTACCAGGAATTTCTCTTGTCCATTTTTTATAGGTTTTTTCGTCACGATAAGATAGTAATGTTAATACCTCACCATCTGCACCGGCACGACCAGTACGACCAGAACGGTGTAAATACTGCTCAATTGTTCGTGGTACATCGACATGAATAACATGTGTTAAACCGGCAATATCTAAACCACGTGCAGCAATATCTGTTGCTATTAAAATACGTGCGTCCCCTTTGCGGAAAGCATCTAAAGCCTTTTTACGTTCTTCCTTTTTCATGTCAGAATGAAGTGTAACGATGGGTGCAGAGCGATACTGGAGCTTCGTTTCTTTCATTAATAATTGATCAATATTATTGACGAAAGCTAATGCTCTCAGGCCTTCTGTATGCGATAGGTGGCGAAGAAACTCCGTTTTATCACGTTCTTCGACCTTCACAAAAGAGTGGGTTACTTTGCCAACCTTTAGCATATCCTCTGGCTTAATTTTAAAACGAACTGGTTCGAACATCATTCGACTTGCCACTAATTCAATTTCCTCTGTAATAGTAGCCGAAACAACTACCACTTGTCGTCCAAACGCTGAACCTTCAATAAAGGATTTAATGACAACACGGTATTCACGACTTAGTAATTGATCACATTCATCTAAAACAACTGTTTCAATTTCTTTGAGTTTTAATTTCCCTGCACGTGCTAATTCATTTAAACGACCAGGTGTTCCTACAACAATCGTTGGCTTTTTCTTTAATTTTTCAATTTGACGAGCGGAATTGGCACCACCAATAAGCTGCTGAACTGTAATATCCGTACCTGCCGTCCACTCACGGATAACTTCCACAATTTGCATCGCTAGCTCTTGTGATGGAGCTACGATAAGACCTTGTGTTTGTTTTTTCGCTCCATTAACTTTATTCAGCAATGGTAAAACATACGCTAATGTTTTACCAGAACCTGTAGGTGATTCAGCTACGATATCCTTCCCTTCAAGCATGGCTGGTATCATTTCCTCTTGAATTTTCATGGTTGCTTCAAAGTTCCATTTTGCTTGTAATTCTTCTTTTAATAAACTGATTACTGACATGTTATTTCCCACCTTCTATCTGCTTGACACTAGTTTAACACACTCGGCAGCTTCCTACTTTATATGTACGCAAACCTTGGTCTAATCGTTTCACCAAATGAATCTTTCATCCATAAAAAATCTGCCTAACTCCACACATGGAAATGAAAGCCCGTCCACAACTCTTTGAAGACTTGCAGCCTACCCATGTAAAGCAAGCAGATTTTTTCTATACATTCCTAATCGATTAGCTCATAACCACATGCTAAAATAGCACACTCCGCTAAAACGATTAATGAATCGATATATACATTACTTAATTTTAAATCTCGATTAACTATAGATAACTCCGTACAACCCAACACGATACGGTCACAGTTTAGGGCAAGCATGGCATCTTCAATTGGTTGCCAATCATCCTGTGTGACATCTTTACCAGCTTTGACAAAATCGTAAATGATGGTCATCACATGCGCCCTCATCTCATTATCTGGTACCACAGGTGTAATACCATATTCTTCCAACGCCTCTTGATACATCCGTGAAGTCAATGTACCTGTTGTCGCTAAAATTCCAACACGCTCTGCTCCCAATTCGGATGCTCGCTTTGCTGTTTCACGAATCATATGCAAAACGGGAATCGGAGAGCCTGCCTGAATCTCGTCATAAAAAGTATGAGCGGTATTACACGGAATAGCAATCATATCAGCTCCTACAGAAGCTAACTTTTTTGCATCCTCCATTATAACAGGCACAGGGTTTTCTTTCGTATTATCTAAAATAAAAGCCGTACGGTCAGGAATATTTGTATCATTATCAATAATGGTATGTAAATGCTCCTGATCTTTTTGCGCCTTTGTACGTCTTACAATCATTTCACCAATAAACATGGTTGCTAGTGGACCAACTCCACCTATTATACCTAAAGTTTGTTTTTTCATGAGTTAGACAGACCTTTGTTATTAAAATATTTCTTATATTTACGGTAAAAATTTAAATTATCGACAGTAACATTCAACCAGCGTTTAGCATTCATATCCTTATAATTAAAAATAGAATCCGTTGCCATTCCTTGTCGAATGAGACTTTTCGCTTCAATAATCAGTTGTTCATTTTGTACATATTTGAAAAGGACACCATTGGGTACAATTGTCCAAAGATGTTTATTTTGCACGTATGTAAGTGGCTGTTTACTTCCACGAACATAATCGTCCGCTACATATTGCATAAGGTTATAGCCACTAGCAGTCACATAATAATTGGAAAGCTCATTATGTAATTCGATACTTAACAATTTATAGTGTCCATCACGCTCATCATATTTCATATCAAATGTAGCAAATCCCTGGAATTGAATAGCTTCTAGAAACAACTTCACATTTTCCATTAAAGCAGGGTTATAGGCTGTCATAATAGCTACATAACGACCAATGCCCTCTGGTGAATGCTCTTCTAGTATTGGATTTCCTACAGCAAGAAGCTTCGTCTTCCCATCTTGTCCTACATAAGCATTGACAACACGCATATTCGCGTCTTCTCCAGGGATATATTGTTGAATCATGAGATCATCCCGATAGGCTGATTCCTTATAAATAGCATGAAATATACTATCCTTTTCTTCTTTATCATGTGCAATATATACTTTTTTCTTTCCAGGAAAAATACATGTGGCATACTTTGTCATATTCATTGGTTTAATAACAATTGGGTAATCCAATGACATTTCGTAATCTTCATAATCATTAACTGTACATACATGCATAGCAGGGTATTGAAAGCCAAATTGTGCACACAGTTCATACATACTTTCACGAGTCAGCAGCTGATGTGCAAGGGTAGTATTCACATAAGGAACTAAAAAATCCTCTATTAATTCATCTTTATGTTCTACAATTTTTTTGACATAAAATTCATCACAGGCTAATAGCAGTAATTTTTTTTCTGTGAATTCCTGCGCTATTGCCTTTAGTGCCGTCACAAATCGTTCTTCTATATGAAGTCTCGGTACTTCACGGAAGGTTAATAAATCACTTTGTTGAATTTTTTCCATATTCGTGTGATTCAATGCAAGTGGCTTCACACCATAGGCTTCGTAAAATGCTCTGGCCATGCCATAAGCATTCATTTCATCGCCTAATAAAACCGGTAAAAAAGCGTGCTCAATGGCCATTCTACTCAACTCACTTTTTACTTTTTTATTAGTGTAACATACTTCCTAATGGCTAGTTTATTTATGTACAGCTACTGCCTGTTCACCTAATTCATGATAGCTTTTAAAGAACTGATCCACATTATAAGTTACATAGCCCTTTAACGGGTCCATTACCACGACCTTATCGCCTAAATGCCCAGTTAGCACAACAGCGTGTAAATTCATAAAAGCATCCTGGGAAGTAGTCGCTCCTTTATAAATCCAGCCTCTATTTGCATTTTTTTTAGGCTTGGATAAATCCAGCGTCACCCATGTCACGACAGGAACTCCCTCACGAACAAGCTGTAAAATATCAGCCTGTGAGGCATTTCTCATATCTGTTACACGTAAATCAGCCTGTTTCTCTGCAATAGCTGCCTCCGCCGCCTTGACAATCGGAGCAGCAAATACATACATACCTCGAGCTTTATCACGAGGATTACCTGCAAAAGCCTCATTTGGATTTGGTCCAAATCGTTGATTGCCTATTGTACGTATTTCTTCCTTTGGTAAATAGTTATCAGCCATTTCAAGCTTTGACACATTCATTCCATAGTAATTTAATACGGCTGTGAGTGAAGTTATTTCACAGCCATGTGGAAGCTCAGGATTTTGCATCACCACGGGAACATCTAGCTCTTGCTCGTCTCTTGTAAAGTGGGTCTGCAATCTAAAGTAAGGTTTTGTAGTATCATAGGTAAAATTCTCGATGGTTGTATAGCCATCATTTGTTGCACTATTTTCAAGAGTCGTTGCCGCAATAGCATACTCTCGCCCCTCTTTTAGCTTCGAAAATATCGCTTCTCCCTCTTCAGAACCAATAGCTTCTTCTACAACATTACCATTCTGAACATCTGTGACCGTAATATAAAGATTAGCAATTGGTGCTCCACTATTAAATTCTACTGTTAATACTGTTAATTGATTTTTATTTTCTGCATCTTGCTGTGAAAATGGCTGACAGCTAGAAAGTAACATAATAATCAACATGCCAATAAGTAATAGGCGTTTATACCCCGTCCACAAGACAAATTCCGCTCCTATTCTAAATCGAAGGGTTACCCTTCTCTCTTTTAATTTGTCGTAGACTCTATTATACGATACTTTGAAAGAGGTTCCTATTTTATCTTGTTTCTGAGAACTTTTTTTGCATCGAAAACGAAGCTTCGAATAAAATTAACTGTAAATACTAAAACTTTTTTCTCAAATCGTTCTTACTTTTGGTCGTAATGTATGCTTTAAAACTTTACCAGAAGCATTGCGCGGCAGTTCAGTTAAACATTCTATTTCATATGGTACTTTATATTTAGCAAGCCTTGATTGACAATAGGATAAAATGATTTCCTCATCGAGACATTTACCTTCTTTAAATACGACAAAGGCTTTAGGCACTTCTCCATACACTTCATGTGGTAATCCAACCACTGCTGCTTCTAAAATTTCTGGCAATTGATACAGCACTTCCTCCACCTCGATTGGATAAATATTTTCACCGCCTCGGATAATCATATCTTTTTTCCTATCAACTATATATAAATAGCCTTCCTCATCAAAACGTCCTAAATCACCTGAATAAAGCCATCCATCTATAATCGTTCTAGCTGTTTCTTCGGGATTACGTAAATAGCCCTTCATCACCTGGGGTCCCCTTACACATATCTCGCCCACCTCACCAGCGGGAACTAGCTTTCCTTCACTATCAACTACTCGGACCTCTGTCTGTTCTAATGGCTTCCCAACAGAGCCTATTTTCGTTAAAGCATCCGTATCTAATAAAGAGGTGGCTGCAGGTGTGTTCTCCGTTTGACCATATAAATTTTGAACTTTAACATTTGAAAACGCCTCTTTTACTTGTTTAACAAGCTCATAAGGCATTGGGGCAGCCCCGTAACATAATAAACGCAAATGGTTAAAGCTATGTTCCTTAAATCCGGGCGTATTTAAAATGATCGTATACATAGATGGAACACCAAAGAAGATGGTTGCCTCTGTTACTGCAATCTGCTCTAATGTTTTAGTGGGTGAAAAAGCTTCTTCTATCAAGACAGTCCCGCCTTGATAAAACATGGGCATGGCAAAAACATGAAGTCCCGCACAGTGAAATAATGGTGTACAAATAAACATCTTGTCCGTGTTAAGCATGTTCATGGAAGATGACCAAATATCTGCTGTAGCCACAATATTTTGATGAGTTAGCATCACGCCTTTTGGTTTACCAGTTGTACCTGAAGTGTACATAACAACAGCAGTATCATGTGCCTCCAACGGTACTACAGCCCTTACTAAATTAGTATTAGTAAGGATGTGATTCATATCTTGAAATCCAATAATATGTTGGAATGAATAGGATACATTTTCTAAGGTTTCAGCTAATCTTTCATCATAAATGAGTCCCTTTGCTTGGGAATGATTAAAAATAAACTCAACCTCCGGAGCTGCTAATTTAGTGTTAATGGGCATAGCAACGTAGCCAGCTAATTGCACACCTAAATATGCAATTAAAAATAAATCTGTGTTGAGTGTATACAGTGCAATGACATCCTCTTTTTTATAATTTTGCTCTTGTAAATAAGCTGCAAATCGTTCGACATGTTTGTAAAACTCACAATAACTTAACTTATTCCCATTATATAAGGTCGCAATTTTACTAGGCTGTTGCACAGCATACTTTTCAAGAATATCCGTCATGTACATCGTCATTATAAGCCCTCCAAAATTCATTTTCTACTGCGGGATAGAGTCATCATTAATGGCAAACTACTAAAGGATTTAAATTTCAGAAAATTATGATTTTATTTTAGCAAGCATTTAATTTCCTGGCAATTTTTCCATACACCCAAAATATGTTGGTAAACTAACGAAATATTCTTAGACGTTTTACTTTTCTAGCAATTTCTATTAGGTGTATGATATTTATACGATTTTATAGGAAAGGCCGGGTTTGCATGCTTTATGCACTTTTAGGAGATTTACATTCTAATATAGAAGATACAAAGGCTGTTCTCACTCATATTCAGCAGACAGCAAAGGAAGCAAAAATCATTGGATTAGGTGATTTATATGAATGCACTATTAGTAAGAAAAAAGCCCAAACGATGTCTGGGTTATCTTTACAAAGAGCAGCAATCGTTGAAAGTAAGTTTGAAGAGCTGTTAACCTTCCCCTCTATACGGGGCAATCAAGAAGAGCGTATTACACAGGTAACTGGTATTGAGCGCTTTAGAGCATTACCTGAAATAATGGAAATTGATGGAGCCACCCTAATGCATGGACATCAATTTAAATGGAGTGTAAGCTGGCAGCCAACATTCCCATCCTTTCAAAAGCCATTGTTCTTCTTTGGCCATAGCCATGAATCAGGTCTTTATCATCAGCAGAAAAAACTACCCATTCGCATTCGCTATGGACAACCAATTGTATTACAAGATAAACAATACGGTGTAAATGTTGGCTCCGTTGTAGATCACCGTGAATGGTGTCTGTATGATAGTGAAAAGCGGACCGTAACCTTTATGTGTGTTCCTAGTGTTGATAAAGGAACCGTGTCCTAAACATAAAAAGAGCAAGCTAATCTTCTCTTTGCTTGCTCCCCGTTTTTAATGAATATATTGCTTTTTTCCGTCCAAGAGAATTTCCTTTAACGCTTTTAGCTTTTCAATGACTACAAAGAATTTCTCTGAAATTTCCTGCAAGTATTTTTCCGCCTCATTTTTACGACCTGTGTAATATTCCCACACGGCTTTTTTAGCAATTTAATGTAATGAATGAATGGCTGTTCTAATTCTATATAGACACGTTCCTGACCTAATAGCTTTTTGCCAGTGCCATAATACCACTCACCAAGACGTGAATCTTTAGGCGAGCCTTTATTGACATTTCCTCATTGTTCTTTGATAAACTATTCTCATGCAGAAAAAGCGCTAAAACCATGATTGATCTTAGCGCCTTTTTCCTATATAAACCTTTAGTTAGTACTAGCACTCGCAATCGCAATTTTGTAAACTATCCAGTAACTTTTCCATAGCCTCTAGTTGCTCACAAAGCGTTTGAATCATGCACTTCAGAATCGGGATTAATTCTTGGCAAATACAAAATCTCAGCACATTTTGCGCTAGTCGTATTCCTCCCTGATGATGGACAATCATTTCCCTTAAATAGTTGATGTTAATGCTATTGGAAACTGGTGGTGCACACATTGCATTAAACATAGCTTCCGTAATTTCTTTATAAGCACACATATACTCGTATAATTCATACTCTGAATTTTGCACAACACAACATCTATTTTGTAGCGCTTCAATACTTTCAAGCATTTCTGTATGTGTTCGGATGATTTCTAATGCAAGATTTTGTACAGGAATATTTGTTGTGAAGCGTAAAACATTTTCTGACATTTGAATTGCTGCTATTTGATAAGGAATGATTTGCTTTATAAAGTTTTCTGAAATACTACAAGTAATGGTTACATAGGTCATGCCCTGCATCATCTTTTTGAGGATGCGTTGATATTCCTCTAAATATATCTGTGTGACATTACTAAGTTCAATTGGTCTAGCCATTAGACACACTCCTTTCAGAGTAATGTATGCCCCCTAGGTTGTTGTGCGATAGACAATTGTACCAATTGTGCAATTTTTACTGCAACATCAAATAGTTATAAGTTATACTGACTCTTCTTTATATGTATTTAAGCATGCTTGACAAATACATGTATTCGTCTTTGTAGTACTTAACAATTGCTCTGGAAAATTCTCTGTCATACACCAACATTCTTTTTCACCTTTGGCGACTCCACAATGATTTTCTCTCCCACAACGTGAGCATCTATTTTCCAACATAGTCTAAGACCTCCCTTTCTTATCTCATCATTGTAAAGGAAAAAAGGAAGAGCACTCAACACCTCACTCCTCCTCAGTCACTTATTGATGCTTGTGTATTTCTTGTTTTACTTCATCAACATTTGTGTCACTAAAGACAGCCGTCCCATGTCCTCCCTGTTTAGCCAATAATGCTTTTACCTCATTGTAGGATAATCCTGATTCGGCATTTTTTTGCTTCACTTCATCAATATTCGTACCCGAAACTGAGAATTGGGCATCTCCATTTTCTCTATTCATTGCTCGCTCCCCCTACAATTCATCCGGCTGTAATTCAATCAATTCATCGCCTTCTCTTTCTACTCTCTTATTAAGCTCCTCCACAGGAATAGCATCCACGGTTTGCATATCCTCATGCAAATCGAAAAGACTTATTGTATCAGATTCAACCATGTCAGGTTTGTCTTTACTATTTAAATTCATAAATATTTTCTTTTCATGTGGTATTTGTTCTTTGTCCATCATGCCACACTCCTTTCTTCTTTAATGTGTGTAATGATGAACAGATTATGTGTCATTCCTTTTAGCACTTTTATCGATACGATGGTATTCAGAAATTTGAATGACTCGTACATGCCTAGTATGCAATTCATGATAAATACCTCTGCTATCTGTAAAGGAGATATATTGATCTCGTTCACTCTTTACCAGTTTTTCTGCTTCTTGCTGAGACTCGATAAAGATAAATCTTCTGACATAATGTATTTCATCAAAAAAATAAGTAATTTTAAATTCCTTCATGCTATATGCTCCTTAACCATACGATGTTACTGCTTATTCTATCCAAAGACCTGAACAATCCATAACATCATTCATTTGTAGCATATAGTATAATCATCACCTGTATTAAAGGAGGGATTGACGTTGATTCATACCGTTAAACCTGGGGAAACGTTAATTCAAATTTCCCGTGATTATCGTACTCCAGTGGCTTCCATTATTGCTGCCAATCCAGGCATTCAATCAGGTACTCTTTACGTTGGTCAACCAATAATAATACCTGGCTTTCCGGACCCCGAAACGATCCCCTACCGTATTGAGATTTCTACAGAAAATCGTTGGCTACGTCTCTATAGAAATAGTATCCTACAAAAACAATATCCAATAGCAGTTGGACGTATGCTCCACGAAACACCTGTCGGCAGCTTTATTATTATTAACAAAGACCCAAATCCAGGCGGCCCATTTGGAACTATGTGGATGAGTTTATCAAAGGAACACTATGGCATTCATGGCACGAATGATCCTAGCTCCATTGGGCATGCTGTTTCTCATGGATGTATCCGAATGCAAAATCCAGATGTTGAAGAACTGGCCAGTATTGTTCCAATAGGGACTGAAGTAGTGATTCATCCATAATAAATAAGGCTATCTATTGGGATAGCCTCTCGATTCATTTATCCTTCCCCTCTTGACTGTACAAGCTTCATTAAATAGTATTGCTCTTCACGCCACATATGATCCGCCATAGGTGCAGTAAATGTACCTAAAACCTCTGCACTCAATTCCATCTCTTCTAACTCCTTTAAAAATGTTTTGAATAATGTCATTTCCAGCTCAACATCTTTATTAAATCGGCTTAAAGCAGGAAAGGAATGCATATTAGTTCGTAAATAACCTGTTAATTCTACTGCTTTTAAATAAAATTGTTCAAAGTGTTTGGCAAACTCATGACTCTTTTGCTTCAATCTTTTTTCGACCCCATCTAAATTATCCTGAATAATACCTGCATGTCCTGAGGCATCCAATAACCAAATTAAATGGTGATGAAGCTCATGAAATATGGGTGGCACCTCGCCTTTTCTCAAATAACTAAGTACATTTTGATATTCCTCAAGCTCATTCACCATATGATTGACAAATGTTGGTGTTAAATGAATACCAATATCTCCTGACAATTGATGTCTCAGTAGATGGAGTTTAAATTGTTTAAACTGCTCGACATTGTCATCGACAGTTATCGTGAAAGCGACGGCATTGGTAGCATCAATAGACGACACATAGGTGAGGAGCCGAGAGAATTGCTGGATAAAACTATTTGCCCTTTGAATGTCATCCTGTTCAGAGGGATATAATGCATCATGAATAAATTGCGCATGATTTTGCATGATTTCTAGCCAAAACCTATGCTCGAAAATTGCATGTTGCACAAAATCAGACAAAGTTAAACCTCCTTTATTTTTCTGAACTTTGGAAGAAGCTTGACACTAACGCACCCAGTTTATGTCTCCTCCATTCTATTCATCATGAAATACAAATAGTAGTCTTGGATTCATCATAATCCTTGTTGTATAGGATGAAACACTAATAGCTATACTACCAATGGCTAAAGTAATTATTAGATGGAGTTACAACTTTAGGAGGGAGTATTTTGTCCACAAAGAAACAGTTATTATCAATTTTTGCCTTAGGTGGCATTAATGAAATTGGCAAGAATATGTATGTAGTTCAATATGCAGATGATATGATTCTTATTGATTGCGGAGCGAAATTTCCAGATGAGACCTTGCTCGGTATTGATTTGATAATTCCTGATATTACCTACTTGCTTGAAAATAAAGAAAAAGTTAAGGCTTTAATTGTGACACATGGACATGAAGATCACATTGGTGGTATTCCATATCTATTAAAAAAATTAAACGTTCCTGTTTATGCTACTCGCTTTACTTTAGGGCTGATCGAATTGAAGCTAAAAGAACATAAGCTGCTCAGAGAGACTGATTTAATTGAAATTCATGCTGATTCAGCACTTCATTTAGGAGAAATTGATGTAAGCTTCTTTAGAACTAACCATAGCATACCCGATTGCTTAGGAATCGTCCTTGCCACTCCTGAAGGAAATGTAGTGCATACTGGCGATTTCAAATTCGACTTAACACCTGTGAATAACCAATTCGCAGACATTCATAAAATGGCGAAAATCGGATCAAATGGAGTGCTCGTTCTAATATCAGAAAGTACAAATGCCGAACGTCCAGGCTTAACCCCCTCTGAGCAACTTGTTGGGCATCATATTGAGGAGGCCTTTTTCCATGCTGAGCGTAAAATTATCATCTCAACCTTTGCCTCAAATGTTAATCGTATTCAACAAATTGTGCATGCAACCATTGCCGCTAATCGAAAGCTAGCTTTATTAGGTCGTAGCATGGTAAATGTTGTAGATGTCGCTATTGAACGAGGGTATTTATTTGTTCCAGATGATCTGTTAATAGATGCGCGTGAAGTCAAATACCTTCCCCCTGAAGAGGTTGTAGTACTATGCACAGGCAGTCAAGGAGAGCCGTTAGCAGCACTCGCTCGTTTAGCAAATGGTAATCATCGGGAAGTAAAGGTTTTACCTGATGATATGGTTATTCTTGCAGCGTCTCCTATTCCAGGCAATGAAAAAGGAGTTTCTCGCATCGTGGATCATTTATTTCAGCTTGGCGCAAAAGTCATATATGGTTCTTCCAGTCATACGGGAATGCATGTTTCAGGACATGGCTATCAGGAAGACTTAAAGCTTATGCTGACGTTTATGAAACCACAATTTTTTATTCCTATTCATGGCGAATTCCGTATGTTGCATCAGCACCGTTTATTAGCTGAGGCTGTTGGTGTTCAAAAGGGCCATACGTTTATTATGAAAAATGGAGATGTTGTTGATATTGAAAATGCGGTGGCGCGACAAACACGCAAAGTCCCATCAGGGGATACGTATGTGGATGGAATCGGCATAGGTGAAGTAGAAGGCATTGTCCTGCGTGATCGCAAGCAACTTTCTGAGGATGGGATGTTGGTTATTGTCTTAACCCTTAGCAAAGCAGACGGTGCTATCATTTCAGAGCCTGATACTATTTCTCGTGGCTTTGTGTATGCAAAAGATTTTGAGGAGCTATTAAATAAAGTGAATGTCCTGACCAAAGAAATCATCATGGAATTGCAGCAAGAAAGTAGGCAAATACATGTCTTAAGACGAGAAATAAAAAAAGCTGTAGGTCAATATTTATTTACACAAACAAAACGGAAACCTATGATTTTACCCATTATTATTGAAATTTAAGCAGTCGGTGCATGGACTTTCAAATCCATTACGCACCGACTGCTTTATATTATTCGCTACATATACTCTGAAAAACATGATACTCTTGAAAATCATTCAAAAAATCACCATTAAAAATATGGTCTAGCATAGCGATATATTGATCATTCAATTGCTCAAATCCTTCGTGTAAGCTGTCGGAATGCTGTTTTACTTGTCTAGAAATATTATCAAAATATTTGGGTAGTTCATTCACCGCAGTGACTAGTGAACCCTTATTTTTTAATAATTGTTCAACAGCATTTATTAATTGAACGACATTATGCTGAATGGCTATAGAAGGTAAATCAATCATTAAACTATAGACATTACATCTCTCTTTATTGTTCTGATACCATTTCATAAAATGAAATAAATAGTCACCGATTAGTATCGATTCTTTCGGTATGATTGCCATGATATCATGGCTAATACATACATCAGTTTTACATTGATATATATACGCTTCCTTTAAATTCATTTTATTTAGAAGGATACTTTGAGCGGGCACCAGTGAAAAAGAAAATGGTTCTTTCAAAGTACTATCAACCTTTGGTAAAAGACTAGTATTATCTTCCAACGATAATTTCCTTAGCGCTTCTTCTGTTATATAAGGAATACCATCCATAGCAAAACGTTTTTTACTCGTGACCACCTTCCCAATTTTTATTTTTGCTATCTCTTCTAACAAATATTTCACCTTGCTTTCATCCTCCAATCCTACATCCTACTTTGTAAACCGCCCTATAAAGTTCACTTTCAATATAATCCTTATAGCTTCCATTAGGCCATTTGGTTAAGGAAAGTTGATACTCTAAAATTGTACCATTTTAATGTAACATTTTCTCTATTATACCACTATAATAGTATAGTCAATTCCACTATTTTTCACTAGCTTTTAACATAGAGGTGAATCATATGTCAGATTTTTTAAAGCTAGTAGGTGAACAACTCCGTATTATTAGATTATCTAAGGGGCTAAGCCAGGAAGAAGTGGCCGAAAGAACAGGGAAATTGGGGTTCAGTAAAGGGAGAGTTTCCAATATTGAACACGGACAATCTAATATAACCTTGAGTACATTAGAAACACTTATGAAGGCACTAGACATCCCTCCTGAGGAGCTTTTTAATTTTCAAAAATTATCTGGCGTTACTGATATTGAGGAAAAGAACCTTATGCTAGACATTCATCGATCATTATTAAGAGAACGCAATTTAGATGAGGTTAAATATGTCGTTCGGATTACAAAGGATTTTTTAGATACGATTGATTCACAGTCAAAGAAAAACAGCCCCAATGGTCAATGACATTGGAGCTGTTTCTTTTCATATACATAATTACATACCAAACTTTTGACGATAGCCACATTTTCTACAAAGCTCTTCAACAGCCTCTCTTCTTGAAAAGCCATCGATTATATTAGTTGCACGTTCCCCATCCACTATTTCTGCGAAGGATTTTTCATGAACATTACCTAAATTAATGACCCCTTCGCCATCTAAACAGCAAGGTACCACGGTACCATCTACAAGAATTGCAGCCTGACTCCGAAGTGCGTGACAAAAGCCTTTACCTTCATCTTCTGGCTCCAGTAAGCTTGGCCATCTAAATTCATGATCCTGATTCAAATAAATATTGGGGCCAATTTTCACACCCTTACCAGGCTCTACTTTTTCTTCGATGCGAAAATCAAGATTATACTCATTTTCTAGTATTTCTAATGTTTCACGGTTGCGACGTGCTGCAACATCTGAAACATGGTCTTTTTGCAAATTCCATAAACGGTAGGAAATAATCGTTTTGTATTCTCTAGACTCCCGTACAAAATCTAAAATATCGCCTAAATATTTTTCTCTGTTTTCAGAACCCTCATGCCCATCAAAGCTATGTAGAGAAAAGTTTATTTGACGTAATGCTGGTTTTCCTAATATTTTTTCACGGTTTTTCTTAATTAGCGTACCATTCGTTGTAATATTAACCTTAAACCCTTTCGCATGAGCCGCATCCAACAATTGATCTATTCGTGGATGTAAAAGAGGCTCTCCCTTTACATGCAAATAAATATATTTAGTGTGGGGTCGGATTTCGTCTAATATTTTATTAAATTGCTCTACTTTTATGAGTCCCTTTGCTCGTGCAGTAGGTGGACAAAAACTACATGCTAAATTACAAACACTCGTTATTTCTATATAAACCTTTTTAAATGTTTTCAACTTTCCTTCACCGTTCCAGTTCCCTAGATATTCAAATCCCATTCATTTTAACAAATTTATAGGATAGATAGCAAAATTCATGTGCTTCTCTCTAGTTGATATGGCTACACGTACAAACGGACTTTAAAAACTGTAATATCTTATTAGTATTAGTATTAATAGATGAAAGGAGGTCAAACGATGCAAAGTTTCAATTCTAGAAAATTTAATGACCCTGAGGAACCTGAAAACAATTCTACTGAAAAACATGCTAGAAACCATATTACATTCAATTTTACTTTCAATATAGGAAATACGGACTTCCATTTTGAGCAACGCGCTGAAGGCGGAGGTCAAATCAATGAGGATGTGGGGACTAATGCCAATCAAGGTGGTCAAAATGCTAGTGATGGCAGTCACACACGGAATGTAAATTCTCAGTTCGCAGATGGTAATGGCCGTAGCGGTATAGCGGGTAATAATAACGACGAAGCTGGTGGACAGCAAGGTATTAAGGTAAGGGATAGCTTAGTCATTGATAGCGATATTCATTCCTCCTCTAATCATAGTGAAAGCCATGAAGAGGACAATGATTTAACAGAAGAAACAGAGGAATAGAATTAAAAACTTCTATCTGTTCATTGTCACACTCAACAGATAGAAGTTTTTTATTAAACATTACGTTTATAGTTTTTAGTACCATCATAAGAATATAACATTGGTTTACCATCCACATAGGTCTCTAAATGCACAGGACGGCCCCACAGCTGATATATATAGGGTAAAACATTTTCTAAATAGTGCGGATCTAGCTCCATTCCTTCATAGCCATGCATTAAATAGAGTTCTCCGTTCCGTAAATAATCTCCGTTTTTTACTAAAATATAAGGGAATCCACCATTTACTCGCATGGAAACAAGCTGATCTCGAACCATCTCATAATCTTTGTCGGTAATCCGATACTCATTACCTTTCTTTTGAAATAAATATAAATCCTCACGTTTCGCTAAGTCTTTTGATAAATAATTACGGATAAAGGAAATATCTGACTCAACCTCTCTTACTTCAAATATTTTTTCCCGTCCCGTGTTCGGCTGTACACCTAACCGCTTCATCTCCTCAGTCGGATTGTTATAACGATTTTCAATATCCTCAAAAATTTTAATGCCAAGGTAATATGGATTAATCGACGTTTTAGAGGGTTGCACAACTCCAGCATTTAACTTGGCATATTCAATGGTTTCTGGAGTTGTTAGATTCAACTCCCGCATAATTCGTTGATGCCAAAAAGATGCCCAGCCCTCATTCATTATTTTCGTTTCTAACTGCGGCCAAAAATAGAGCATTTCTTCACGCATCATTGTTAATATATCTCGTTGCCAATCTTCCAACTCTCGACTATGTTCTTCTAAAAATAATAAAAGATCTTTTTCGGGTTTTGGTGGGAACTGCTTTAATCTCCGTCTGATTGGTTTATACACTTTATCTTTTTCCTCTAAGCTCCATAAATCATCGTACGGTGATTTTATCGGGGCTTTTTCTTCCTCTAGCTCATCTTCCTCACTCCAAGATAGCTTTGGTCTCAATATAGATGGATCAATATGTTCCTGAATCGCTAAAACGGCATCCAAAAACTGTTCCACCTCATCCTTACCATATTCTCTTTCATAGCCGGCAATTCGTTCAGCCGTAGCTGTCATGCTCTCTACCATATCTCTTCTTGTGTTGGAAAAGCGTACATTATTTTTAAAGAAATCGCAGTGTGCTAAAACATGGGCGATAATCAATTTATTTTGTGTTAACGTATTCGTATCAAGTAAAAATGCATAGCATGGATTAGAATTAATAACGAGCTCATAAATTTGACTAAGCCCTAAATCATATTGAAGCTTCATTTTATGAAATTGCTTTCCAAAGCTCCAATGGGAAAAACGAGTAGGCATTCCATAAGCGCCAAATGTATAAATAATATCCGCTGGACAAATTTCATAGCGCATCGGATAAAAATCTAAGCCAAAGCCTGAGGCAATTTCGGTAATTTCATCTATTGCTCGATGAAGCTCTTTTGTGTCCATTTTACGCCCCCTCCCTTGAACGTTGATACTAATCAAACTTCCATATTACTCCTCATTTTTCTTAAAAAAGCTCTTTAAAGCATCATAGACATCGCCTTTTTTTCTCAAAATATGATGTCTAAATTTCGGATCATCAATTTTTTTATAGGTATACATAAGTGTCGAGAAACGATTATGCTGATTGACTTCTCCATATCCAAACATACTGGATACGTTCATCAATTCTGCCACTAACTTCAAGCACTTTTCATTATCCATTGAAATATTTTCACCATCTGAAAAATGAACAGGATAAATATTGTAACGGGATGGAGAGTATTTTTCCTCAATCAATTCCAGTGCTTTTTTGTAAGCCGAAGAACAAATAGTTCCTCCACTTTCTCCCTTTGTGAAAAACTCCTCTTCTGTCACTACCTTTGCTTCTGTATGATGGGCAATGAATTCAATTTCAACCGTTCCATATTTGGAACGTAAAAACTTTGTCATCCAAAAGAAGAAACTGCGAGCACAATACTTTTCAAATGCTCCCATCGAGCCACTCGTATCCATCATGGCAAGCACTACCGCTTTTGATTCTGGTTTTACCACTTCATCCCAAGTTTTGAAACGTAAATCATCATTATGAATAGGTGTAATTTCAGCTTTTCCTTGCATTGCATTGCGTTTTAATGCATTTAAAATGGTGCGCTTTTTATCCACATTGCCCATTAGCCCTTTTTTGCGAATATCATTGAAATCTATTTTTTCAGTGACGATTTCTGCCTTTTCCTTCTGCTGCAAATTAGGTAGCTCCAACTCGCGGAATAAGACATTTTGAATTTCTTCAATACTGACTTCCGCTTCATAATAATCTTGGCCAGGCTTGTCACCTGCCTCTTTTCCTTTTCCTTGAGCTTGATTGGCCTTACTACCATCTCGTGCCACTACATCACCAATATTACTATCTCCTTGCCCTTGCCCTACATGCTTAGAATTATCATAGTTATATCGAATTTTAAATTCATCCAGTGAGCGTATAGGTATTTTAATAACCTCTCGACCATTAGACATGACAATACTTTCTTCACTAACTAAATCAGGTAAATTGTTCTTAATGGCATCTTTCACTTTTTCCATATGTCGTTGTTGGTCCTGATGTCCTTTACGATGGAGGGACCAATTTTCCTGAGAGATAACAAATCCTTTATTTTCGTGTTCAGTCATTTTTATCCTCACCCATCTATCTCAAATTCGCTTTTTCTATACTATGCTTGAGAAACACTTTCTTGCACGTTTTTTATAAATTCCATAGTGCATTGCGTAAAAATCCCTCATTTTGATAGTAAAAGGAGTGCCCTGAATTGGGACACTCCTATCTGACTTGGAACAATAAAAGTTATTTATCGATTCAACAGGCTTCCTACATATTGCAGCAACTCGTTTGCAGATGTTGTATTATAACCATGCTCATCCACAAGTCTCGCGACTACCTCATTAATTTTCTTGAGCTGCGATTCATCCGGCATTTTTGATGAAGTTGTAATTTTCACTACATCTTTCAAATCGGCAAATAATTTTTTTTGAATGGCCTCTCGTAATCTTTCGTGAGAATTATAGTCAAAACGTTTGCCTTTTCGTGCATAGGCAGAAATACGAATGAGAATCTCCTCACGAAATGCCTTTTTAGCATTTTCCGAAATGCCAATTTGCTCCTCAATCGAACGCATTAATTTTTCGTCTGGGTTCATTTCTTCCCCAGTGAGCGGATCAAATAATTTATTTTTATTACAAAACGCCTCTACATTATCGAGGTAATTGTTCATCAATGTTTTCGCTGATTCTTCATAGGAGTATACAAAAGCCTTCTGTACTTCATTCTTTGCAATTTCATCGTACTCTTTGCGGGCAACCGCAATGTAGTTCATGTATTTCTCACGATCCTCCTGAGAAATGGAAGCATGCTGATCCAATCCATCCTTCAAAGCTCGTAAAACATCTAATGCATTAATAGATGGCACCTCTTTGCGGATAATTGCTGATGAAATACGATTAATAATATAGCGCGGATCAATACCGTTCATGCCTTCATTAGGAAACTCCTTTTTCAGTTCCTCTAAGTCAACGGAATTAAATCCCTCCACATTTTCTCCGTCGTACAAGCGCATTTTCTTAATCAGATCCACACCTTGTTTTTTCGGAACCTCCAATCTCGTAAGAACCGAAAAGATTGCTGCGGCCTTTAAAGCATGCGGCGCAATATGAACATGGGACATATCACTCTCTTTAATCATTTTTTCATAAATATGCTCTTCCTGACTCACCTTTAGGTTATACGGAATCGGCATAACAATAATACGGGAATGTAATGCCTCATTCTTTTTATTAGAAATAAAGGATCGATATTCGGTTTCGTTTGTATGAGCTACAATTAACTCATCCGCACTAATTAATGCAAATCTTCCTGCTTTGAAATTTCCCTCTTGCGTTAACGATAATAAATTCCACAAGAATTTTTCATCCAACTTCAGCATCTCTTGGAACTCCATCATTCCTCGATTGGCTTTATTGAGCTCCCCATCAAAGCGATAGGCACGGGGATCGGATTCAGAACCAAATTCACCGATTGTGGAGAAATCAATACTTCCCGTTAAATCGGCAATATCCTGCGATTTCGGATCAGAAGGTGTAAATGTTCCTATTCCTACGCGTTTATCTTCCGAAAAAGAAATTCGTTCAATCATCACGTTTTCAATACGTCCATCGTATTCTTTTTCAAGACGCATCGTATTTAAAGGCGATAAACTTCCTTCAATTCTTATGCCATACTCCTCAAAGAAATCATTACGTAAATGATGTGGAATTAAGTGCAATGGGTCCTCATGCATTGGACATCCCTTAATTGCGTAGACCGCACCCTCATCTGTTCGAGAATATTGCTCTAACCCGCGTTTCAATAAAGTAACAATTGTTGATTTACCACCACTAACTGGTCCCATTAATAATAAAATACGCTTTCTAACATCTAACCTGCGTGCTGCTGGATGGAAATATTCCTCCACCAGCCTTTCAATTGCTGTTTCAAGCCCAAAAATTTCATGTCCGAAAAATTTGTACATTTTTTGCCCATCGCGTTCCTCTACACCAGCACTTTTTATCATATTGTAGACGCGTGAATGGGCTGTTTGTGCAACTTCAGGTCTTTCCCTAACGATGTTTAAATAATCTGCAAATGTGCCTTCCCACTTCAGCCTATTTTCTTCTTCGCGATAGCTTTTCACTTTATCTAAAATGTTAATAGCCTTCCCTCCATTCAGGGCTTGATTTATAACATAGTATGAAGTAAATGACATGATGATACCGATTACTTTTTCTTTAGTGAAGTTTCTTCTTATTATGGTTTTTTTTATGGCAAAAAAAACCGTGAAAACATGGCCTAAATCGTAAGGAAAAAGCTTTCTGGAATGAAGATAAAAATTTCGGTTATTCTAATCTTTAGAAAGGAGGTCCATCATTGCATCGTCATTTTATATTTCTTTTAACATTCATACTTTTAGGAATTACACTCTGCCCAGCCGACTCATTTGCAAAGGAGGAGGCAACGGAAGAAGAAATTGTGCAGCAGCGTATGTCTTATTATGTACAATTTGATGAATTGCTCATCCCTTGGCACTTTTTGGCTGCTATAGATCAATATGAGAGAAATCTACAATCCGTTCGAAAAGATATCCCTAAGCGAGATGGCTATTTGTCCATTCAATTTTCTGATGAATATTGGTCTGGTGCATTAAATCCTATAAAGGAAGACAGCAAACCCGAAACAATTAGCTATTTTGGAGGAATGGGCTTAGACGGAAATAACGATGGAATTGCTAGCCCTAAGGACGATGAGGATGTCATCTTCTCAATGGCAAGTTACTTAGCCAAATATGGAACAACTGATGAGGATTTTAAATTAGCCTTATGGGAGTACTACGGCAGCGAAGAAGCGGTCAATCAAATTTTTACCATTTCCACTTTATACAGACATTATAAAACCATCGAGCTTGATGCACATACCTTCCCACTTAATATCAGCTCTACTTACAGCTATAAAGGAACATGGGGCGCCAATAGAGGCTGGGGCGGACGTCGTATCCATGAGGGAACCGATATTTTTGCCAATTATGGAACACCTGTATTATCTACCTCCTATGGGGTTGTTGAGGTCAAAGGCTGGAACCAATTTGGCGGCTGGCGTATTGGTATTCGTGATAATCATAACTCCTATCACTATTATGCCCACCTCGGCAGCTATCATAAGGACATTGAAGTAGGTACAATTGTGGAGCCCGGCACGGTGCTCGGCTATGTTGGAAGCTCTGGCTACGGAAAAGAAGGTACATCTGGAAAATTCCCACCCCATCTTCATTATGGCATATACAAATTTAATGGTAGAACTGAATGGGCATTTGATCCTTATCCTTCCTTACTTCAGTGGGAGCGACAGGCAAAGAGTAAAAAACAATAAATATATGATTCAAGACACTTGAGGCATTTTGCTTCAGGTGTTTTTTCTTTGCCATTAGTAAATTTCACATAAAAATTTTTTTCATATCTCTGGCCGCTGTACATATTTTACTACTCGTAAAAGAAAAATAATTATACTGTTGAACTAAAAAACTATTTTTAATTATTATTACCAAATGGCTTATTAATCTATCAAAATAGTTATAAAATAAAAGTTGTTATTGATCAAAATACTCTATATGGAGTTAGGTAAAGGGATGGGGAAATGAAAGGCATTTTTCAGTTTAAAACACTTAAAGCAAAAATTTTAAGTGCATTTATACTTTTGTTAGTTTTAGTCGTTAGCTTTACAGCTTACACTTACACTTCCAATACAGCTATGGAGAAACAAGCAAAGGCTTTAGTAAAGGAAGATTTAGTAGTACTCAATGCAAGTAACAATTTAGCACTCTCTATGAGTGTCCGATTGTCAGCAGCCTTAAACTATGTGTTAACTGGTGATGAAAAATATAAGGAAACGTTTAATGAGTATCGTCAAATAGCTGAGGATAATAACGCGCTTCTGGACAAATATGATACATCCGAGGAACGCACTAAAACTGTAGAACTTGCACGTGATTGGAGCCAAATTGTGAAGACAGAGGTATTCGATGTCTATCAACAGGGCAATAAGGAACTAGCCTTAGAAAATTTAATGGATACACAAAATCTCGTGTCAAGCGTACGTAATGGCTATGAACAGCTCGCTAATGACCGTGAAGAAGCTATTACAGCTGTTGGTAATGATGTTGTAACAACGAGCTCTAACAATCGTACGATTGGTATTATTGTCAGCTCTATCCTAACAATTATTGGTATTTTAATTGCTATTGTTACAGCTAGTACGATTTCGAAGCCCATTAAGGTAGTGGCAAATCGTATGAAGGAACTAGCAGATGGTAATTTACAGCTTGACCCATTAACTGTAAAAACGCGCGATGAAATTGGAACGTTAATGTCTGCAGCAAACGATATGAATGATCAATTAAAGCAAACCATTCAATCCATCTATACAGTTTCTGAAACTGTTGCAGCAAGTAGCGAGGAGCTAGCGCAATCTTCCAATGAAGTACAGGCTGGTACTGAACAAATTACAGTGACTATGCAGGAGCTTGCTTCAGGCACAGAAACGCAAGCCTCTACAACGGGTGATTTAGCAGAAACAATGACAGCGTTCAAACGTAGTATTCAAGAAACAACACAGGAAGGTACCGAGCTAAAAGATCATTCTAGCCAAGTTCAAGATTTAACGATTAGTGGCAAAAATTTAATGATTCAATCTACACAACAAATGGCCGCTATTAATGAAATCATGTTAGATTCCGTGAAAAAGGTTGAAAATTTGAATGATCAGTCTGCTGAAATCTCAAAATTAGTTTCTGTAATAGACGATATTTCAAACCAAACTAATTTACTAGCTTTAAATGCAGCTATTGAAGCGGCGAGAGCAGGTGAACATGGTAAGGGCTTCGCTGTTGTCGCAGATGAGGTACGCAAACTTGCCGAACAAGTGCAATTCTCAGTTACTGATATTTCAACAATCGTCAATCGGATTCAAGGTGAGACAGGTACTGTCACTACTGCCTTACAGACAGGCTATGAGGAAGTCAAAAGAGGGACAGCACAGCTTGATCAAACAAGTGAAACATTTGAACAAATATCTAGTGCTGTAGAGGATATGATAGATAATATTACGACTATCTCTAATAATTTAAATCAACTTGCGGATGGTTCCGAAACGATCAATGCTTCTATTGATGAAATGGCTTCCATTTCACAGGAATCTGCAGCAGGGGTTGAACAAACGACAGCGACTGTGGAGGAAACAGCCGCTACTATGGATGAAATAGCTCGAAGTGCTAATCAGCTCGCTGGATTAGCCGAGGAATTAAATGGCCAATTAAAACAGTTTAAAATTTAAAAACGATGTTAAAAGCTATCTCAATTTTTCGGATTTGGGATAGTTTTTTATCTTTTCTTTATTGCCAATGTCTAATTGGCACTCTTTCCAGCTCATGACGTTTTATAATGACACTTATCTTTTGAAACCATTTCTCACATAATTCCATGGCTTCTTCGTATTCTTCCTCATCTCTCGCAATAGGATGTTCACCCTGATCCATAAACATATATTCTAAAATAGGCTCTGATAAATGATCGACTACAAACTTTAATGATAGTTGTGAAACGGTATCATCCTCTTCAACTTCCTCTTCTTCTTCTGCTACATTCTCCTCCTCCCCTAACAACGAGCCACTCATTAAGTAATTTTTAGTTCTGAGGACAAACATTTCATCCTCCATCATAGCTACTTCATAAATTTTACTAAACGGAATTTCTATAATTTTAAGTTCTTCCTCTAACTCTTCCCTTTGAGCGAAGATGAGCATATTTGTATGTTCATTTAACAATAACCCCTTTAAAGCATCCTGTGATAATAGGCATTGCGTATGAGGAATCGCCTTCATCTCCTCTTCACTAGCTTCCTTCATTTCTGCATAATTTTGTGATTCGATATAACGCTCTTTTATATACCGAATAATGCCTATACTCACTAACGTTAGCCCGATTAAAAAAAATAGCTGCTTAATAATGGCTACTTCAATTGCATTTGCTAGAAAAAAATAGATGATCCCTAATAAAATGAAGAAAATAATGTTCATTCATATCCCGCCTTTATGAAGATAATCCGCTAGAGAAATAGTTGAATATACTAGCAATCTATTCATGAATCTATCTTTTCATACTTATTTCTCTCACATAAAAAAACATGAGATCAGTAAAAGTTCAATGATCTCATGTTCTCTATTAACGACCGACTAATTCTTCTTTACTGCCTACGTCATCTAGTGTTTTATCTTTTTCTATTTTGTGCATCTCAAGGACATGCTGTGATGGTGGCACTAGTAGGCTTACTACTACAATCGTAATTCCTGTTATTACAACACCTGAAAATACTGGTGCCTGCCACAATTCATTTAATAGACCAAGAAATCCTTCTGATTGGATGGTTAAACTAGGGACAAATGTCAATGAAGTAACAATGTAATAGATTAAGCCAACTGATATACTTGCCCAAACAGCAGGTGTACTCACACGTTTCCAAAATGGTCCTAAAACGATTGGCCAGAATATCGTTACAAAAATGACATCCCAAGCTAAATACGCTAAATCAATAACCTTTTGAAAGCTTATCGCTAACACTAACCCTAGCAATGCACTTGAAAGTATGACAGAGCGTGAGAATCTTAGAAGCTTTTTAGGATCAGGATTTCGATTAATAAAATCTAAATAAATGTTCTTTGTGACAATTCCCGAAGTCGCTACATAGCATGCGGCTACCGTTGACATCCCCATAGCTGCCATGGCCGTTAAAAAAATAGCTGCCAAAAGCGGAGGGAAATAACCTTGTGCAAAGGTAAGCATCAATGTTTCTGGGTTAGTACTATTAGGGTAAATAGATTTGAAAGCTTCACCCAACATTCCTGGAATCCAGCTGATCGCAATAACTATAGTCCCCGCAATGATCATACTGCGCTGAGCTACTTTTGGACTTTTCGCCGCTGCGACCCTTTGACCAAGATCAACTGCTGGAATGTCCCCAAGTGCTAAGACAAGATATAGCGTCCAAAACTCGGCTCCTGCCTTGTCAAACAATGTATGAATATTCCACCACTCAGGGTTAAAAGTCACATCAGGATAATAAAATAAAATAAAGATAGTAATTCCTAAAATCCCTGCTATGGCAAGCGCACCTTGTACGATTTCTGTATAAGCGACTGCCCATAAACCACCTATAACTGAATAGATAGCTGTTAATGATACAAATAGAAGTGCTGCAGGAATGAAGTCAATTTGTAATAGTTGCTGAATAATATATGTACCACCGACTGTTAATGCCGCCGCATTAAACACACCAAAGGCAATGGCCATTACGACACCTGTATAGGCTCCTAACTTTTTACTACCATAGCGTAAGCCATAGTAATCTGCTAATGTCCAGCCCTTTAAACGACGTAGTGGCTTTGTCCAAATGAGTGCGCCAAGTATCATACAAGTACCTAAGCCACCCATTGTTGCTGAACCTTCAAAGCCTCCGCTCGTATAGCCTGATCCTACTGCTGCAAAAAAGAATGGAGCAGCTAATAAAGCCGCGACTAAACTTCCAGTGACCACAGAAAGAGGCATACTCCAACCAGCAACAATTAAATCCTCTGCGGTATTGACACGCTTGTACCCTTTATAGCCAATATAATAAATAAATACTAAGTATAAGCTAAAGATGATTATATTTAACATGCTCGTACTCCTTAGTTTCCATTATCCATTCATTACAACGCCACCATTAGGTGTTAATATTTGACCTGTATAGAAATCAGCATGCTGAGAGGCTAAAAATAATACACTTTTGGCAATTTCCTCTGGCTGCGCTAAACGTTTTAATGGGTATTTTGCAGATTCTTCCTCAACATAGTTGTCCCCAAACTCTTTTAAAATGTCTGTAAACGTACCACTTGGCGCTACTGCATTAACAAGAATTGTTGGTGCTAATTCTCTAGCTAATGCTTTTGTAAAGGCATTTATAGCACCTTTGGCGGCGGAATAATGTGTAAATTCTTCACATCCTAAGCTCCCAATATCAGAAGAAATATTAATGATTTTCCCTGTGTCTCGTTCTTTCATTCTTTTAGCAGCTTCACGGCAATTATAGAAGCATCCATATAAATGAACCTTAATCATTCTGTCCCATTGCTCATCTGTTAAATCGGTAATGCTGGATGCCTGTGCAAACCCAGCATTATTCACAAGAATATCAATTTTGCCTAAATGCTTATCCATATATTGATACATGTCTTGCACTTCCTCAGATTTAGAAACATCTGCATGAAACGTCAAAGCTTTAATACCAAACTTTTCAGCCTCCATTCGCACTGCCTCAGCTTCAGGCTTATCTCCAATATAATTGATTAATATATTAGCCCCATGCTGAGCAAAGCCTAATGCAATGGCTTTGCCGATCCCTTTACTAGAGCCTGTTATTAAAACATTTTTCCCTGTAAAATCAATGTTCATCTTGATCATTCTCCAATTTAAATTTTGTCACAAGCGCTTGAAGCTCTTCTGCTGTTTGTCCAAGCGCTGAGGATGCATCTTTCACTTCTTGCATTGTCGTTAACTGCTCTTGTGTAGATTTGGAAACATTAGAAGAGAAATCAGCCGATAATTCTGCAGATTGTTTAATGTTATTAACGGATGCAGCCACTTCCTCCGAGGAGGCAGATATTTGCTGAGACGCTGCAGAAATTTCACGTATTTGATTTGCTACTTCTTCTGAGGAAGTAAGAATTTCCTTAAAGATTTCTCCCACCTCATTAGTAAATGTCATCCCTACTTTTACATCCTCTTTTCCTTTTTCCATAACAGTAAGAGATGCATTGGAATCTGCCTGAATCGAACTAATTAAATTATAAATTTCAGTTGCTGACTGCGAGGATTGCTCAGCCAATCGTCTTACCTCATCAGCGACAACAGCGAAGCCCTTACCATGTTCACCTGCTCGTGCCGCTTCAATGGCTGCGTTCAGTGCTAAAAGATTTGTTTGGTCCGCAATAGCTGTAATTAAGCTAACAATGTCACTAATTTTTTTAGTATTGACATGTAAGCCGTTAATTGTTGTGCCAATTTGCTCGACTGATTCATTAATTAATTCCATTTGTGCAATAACCTGATGCACAACTTGATTGCCTCGTTCAGACGCTTGTGATGCTGAAATAGAAGATTCCGCTGCTGTATTAGCCGAGTCAGCAATTTGTTGGATACCAGTTGCAGTCTCCTCCATAGCAGCTGCCGTTTCCTCGGTCATTGTCATAGAAGCTTCTGCATTTTGAGTAATTTGCTTTACATCATTCGCAATATTGGTAGAGCTGTTATAGGTCTCACCAGCATTGACAGTTAATTGAGTCGCTGCTGAAGAAACGTGATTCGAAGTATTTCTAATGTTTAAAATAATATGTTGTAAATTGGCAACCATTGTTTGAATAGATGCTGATAAATTGCCGATTTCATCTTTAGTAATATCTAAATCCACATTTATTAGCTCTCCATTTGCTACTTGGTTTGCTACATTTACCACTTTCTGAAGTGGCTTTAATAAACGATCTATAATTATGTAAACTAAAACTAATAAAATTAAAATTCCTATAATTGCAATGACGATTTGCTTAATAACACTTGCTTTAATAATGGTATTGATATAGTCCGCAGAGTAATCAATTCCTAAGAGCGCTATCAATTGTCCCTTATCATCGTGAATGGGGCTGAAAACTGTTCTCCAGGAACCAAAGGGATCCTCGAATATATCTGTTACTTCTGTACTATTATTTTGAATAGCTAATTTTGCTGTTTCTACATGCTCATTCGCTAAATCGGTAAAAATTTCACCTGCTTCATAGACCTCATTCAAATTAGATGTATAGCCAATCGGATTGACCCCACCTTCATCCTGCACATCCCAAATATAACTCCAACTCATAATACCCTGTTGTTCTTGAATCAAATCGAGTTGCTTTTGTACCTTCGTAAATTTCGCGTTTGTTTCTCCTTTTTCAGACAATAAATCTTTCACTTCATCACTATCTAAATTCATAGCTGTTAACAAACCAACACTTGTTAATTCTTGTTCCAAATCAACTGTCATACGATTGTTTAATTCTTTAATACTTTGTGTAGTAATGACGGCTATAAGCAATAACACAACAATGGAAACCGTCAGTAAAAGTTTGTTTTTTAATGAGATGTTTTTCCATAACTTCATGACTTTCTTCCTCCTTATACGTTTTTGCAAATAAAAAGCCTATTCCGAAAGAAATAGGCATAAAAGAACTTAAACTAGAATTTAACGGAACAACTAGCACTCTTTTGCAACCTAGCTATCTAAGTAAATATTCCCTTAGACCTGTAGCTTTGCATCTTTACTTTTTAGTAAATTTGCCTATCTTTTCCCTCCCAAAATTAACACAATGGGAAAAAGTAGTCAATGCTACCAATTTTAAAATGTATAATCTTATACTACTTCATTACTAGTTATTCATTTATAGAGCAAAATAAAAACAGCTACAACATGAATACATATTGTAGCTGCATATTTTTCCACTTACCCCTAAGTGTTTGAATAATTTATACGTTTTGTGTCATCAGTAATACAGATGGTATAAATGATAGAGCAAACATAGCCATATACCATAATGAAGTACGTCGTAAAGAAAAACGAACTTTTTTTCGTTCTGCATAAAAAATATCTAACATAACTGCAACAATAAAAGGCATTGTAACACATGCAATAGCTACTAATAAGATGTCAAAATAAATCATACAAGCACCCCTTTATTTGTGAACATTTTTCATCTTTTTTGTGAACATTTTGTGATAACTAGATTGTACACAATTCCGTCACAAAATGTCAACTCATTTAAAAGAAAAAAATGGTACTTTATGATTTATTCTCGCTACATTAGCGCATTATTCTCTATATTTATATGTTAAACCTCTTAAAAAATTACGAACAAATGAATCGCCACATTCTTTATAATTACGATGACTTGGGTTTCTTAAAATCGCACCTAATTCACCTTTAGTAACTTTTATCCCACCATCATATAATATTTCAAGCATGTCCTCAGTTGTTAAAGCTAAGGCAATTTTCACTTTTTTTAATAGCATATTATTTGGGCTTTCTTTCCCCGAGACAGGTAATGGACCTTCTGGCTGTCCTTCTTTAGTCTTTTGAGGACCACGTTTAAATGTAATCAATCCATTCAAAAAGGCTTCTAACATTTTGTTATTACATTTGATGTATTGTTCTGGTGCATCTTCCTCATCATTAACCTTTAGAAGCATGTTTAATATTTCTTCCTTCGTATAATCCATGCCACCAAGCTTAAATATTTCCACCATATCTACATTTTTTATATCTAACGCATAGCGTAAACGAATTAGAATATCATTATTCGTCATTAATAAATTCCTCCTTTTAATCAACCTTCTTTAGCAAAGAGCCAGGCTTTATTATAACAGACAGTTTGCTCATTTTAGCTTGATTTCCACAAGTTGTTGCTGTTAGCAATTAGCGTGTGCGTTTCCTTCTTTTTAAATGTATGAAAAGTTTGTAGGCAACCATTCTAAATGCAAGGAGGTGAGAATAATGGCTAATAATAATCGTAGCTCAAATAAACTTCTAGTACCTGGTGTACAAGAAGCTGTGAATCAAATGAAATATGAAATTGCACAAGAGTTTGGCGTTCAGCTTGGGCCAGAAGCATCTTCTCGCGCTAATGGTTCCGTTGGAGGAGAAATTACAAAACGCCTCGTAGAAATCGCTGAGAAGCGTTCAAAGGGTTTATTATAATTAAAAACTAATAAAAAAGAACGAATCCCTCTCCTTTTGAAGAAGTGAAGTGGAATTCGTTCTTTTGTAATTAATAGAATTAAGCTGTTTGCAAGGCTTCAGTTGAGCCTTTAAGCGTTAGCATGACCATAAAGGAAATGCCATATAGTGCTGCTAAGTAAATCATGACGACTGTCATATCATAACTTTGTAAAATATAGCCGACAAAGATTGGTGAAAATCCTCCTATTGCTCGGCCAAAGTTAAAAATTGTATTTGTTGCTGTACTACGAATTTGCACAGGATAGAAGCTACTAATTAATGCACCGTAGCCAGCAAACATACCATTAGAGAAAAATCCTACAATGGCACCGCCCATTAATATAGCCACAGCTCCTGTCGCAAAGGAGTAGAGAAAGACTGCACATGCAGAAGCCAATAAAAAGATACCAAATGCACGTTTCGCACCAAAACGATCCATAAATCTTCCGAAAGTGAGCATGCCAATAATCATACCGACTGCCGTACTAATTGTCCACAATGCAGAGCTTGAAACAGATAAGCCTTGCGATTTTTGGAGCATTGATGGTAGCCAGATCATCAGACCATTATAGCCTGCAATTTGAACAGTAGCCATTAATATTAGGGAAAGGGTTGTCATAGTGACACGAGGTGTTACAAATAGCTGTGCCAACTTCCCCTTTTTTTGCATGTTGCTTTCATTTTTTTGCGATGCCAGCCATTCTGGTGATTCATGAAGATTTTTTCGTACAATAAAGGCAAAGATCACTGGCAATACACCAATAAAGAATAGTGCTCTCCATCCTAATGTCGGTAAAATAACGGCGCTTAATAAAGCTGCTAATATTACCCCATACTGTGCACCTACACTCACATAGGAAGATGCTCTTCCTTGTTTATTTTTTGGCCAAGCCTCAGCAACAAGCGCCATTCCAATACCGTATTCTCCACCAGCACCTAGTCCAGCGATAAATCTATATACATAAACTTGTTCAATACTGGTTGCTACTCCTGTCAGGGCTGTACCGATTGCAAACAAAATGATCGTATATGTGAACACTTTTACTCGACCATACTTATCTGCGAGCACACCGAAAATAATCCCACCTAAGAGCATGCCTATATTTGTGATGGATGAAATCAATCCACCTGTTGCAAGATCGATGTTAAATTCTGCAATAATCATTGTCATCGCAAAAGAAATAAACATAATGTCCATTCCTTCTAGCGTTAACCCGGCCACTGAAGCGACCACGGTTTTTTTACGATAATCCATTCTTTCTAACCTCCAGATGTTTATTGTCTTTCTCTTTTAGAGTTCAGGTGAATGGATTATAGCTGTCTTGTCCATTCTCTTTTGAAGCCTCACAGGACTTCCTTTAAAAGAGGTGTATTTGAACAAAAATAAAAGCCCTTTAGTCAGAGAAGACAAAAGGGCATGCTAAATTAAAGATATTATAAGCCTAAGAATATCATGTAGCCCTTTTCAGCCTCTCTGGACCGTATTAAAGGTAATTTATTTCGTTCATTTATACCGTTCTACATTCTATAAGATTATGCATAAAAAAGCAATGGTTGAATAGTGGAAACTAACTAGGTAACTCAATAAAGTTTTGAGCAAATTGATAGATAACATGAGCTGGTACAGCCAAATTAAGATTCTGACCATCATCAAATCCAGCTGTAATTAAACCGACCAACCTCCCTTGCATATCCAATAAAGCACCACCGGAACTTCCGTTTGAAATAGCAGCTGTAAATTGAACCATAGACATTTTTCGTATATCCCTAAATCCAGCAACAATTCCATCAGAGATCGAATTAAATAAACCTAGAGGACTGCCAATCGCTACAATCTTTTGTCCTCTGACTAAATGACCATCCATTTTAACAGGTAAAGGTTGGCTTGTTCTGTCCACTTTCAAAATAGCCAAATCATGTATATCATGATATTTCACAAATTGATGCGTAGTATATTCGTTTGAATCATTTTCATATAGCACAGAATAATATTCCCCACCACTTACAACATGCAGGTTCGTTAAAATATAACCCTCTTGATGAAGAACAACACCAGAACCAAAACATATCACTTTGTGATCTACTCCAAAGGTTTTAATCATGACAACTGATGTGGCTAAAGAAGCTAACTGTTCATAACTACACTCTTCTCTTGTAACCATTCTAGAACTAGGGGTTGGGAGAATCGTCGGTTGTTGTGGTGGTATGCTTTTCATTGAGAGCATTTCAGGAATTATGAATTCTTTTTCATAGCAATCCGAACAACTCTGCAAATTAGATGTGGCTGCTATGATAGGATACAAATTAGTGATATCCCCTTTAGGATTCATATAGCATATATCGCAACCAAGTGTCGATAAGAAATATAAAAATAATGATTCATGCTGCGTAATGTCACCTATAAAAACAATTTTAGGGGATGCTTGATTTTCCTTAGAAAAAATTTGTGGTAAATAATAATCCATCCAATATAAAAATTTAACTGCAAAGTTTTTTAGTAAAGTGTCATTCGCATGCGGCTGTTGTTCTTTAAAAAGATGGAGAATATTTTTAAAGCTAAGCTTTTTTGTCCATTCGATTTGATTATTCGCTAATTTACCGCATAAAGATGTCTCATACAGTAACTGTATACTATCAGCAGCAGCCTGCCATTCTCCCCAAAGCTCCGACAGTCTATCTGCATCTTTCTTATTATTGATGACCTCAAGCCTATGTAGTCGTAAATAAAATACGCTTTGCTTTGTGAAATACTCATCCATTTTTAAAATATCTTCTTTATAAAGATCTACAGAATCAGGTATACCAATATATCGTAGAAAGACTACTTCCTTCGTAAGGGCATTATTGTTAGGACTGATCTGCATAAACTCCTGAAAAGGATTAGCTAACTTTTTATACTTAATTTTTAACGGTCTCATTGTCACAACCATCTTCATACAACTCCTATAAGCACGTCATTACATATAATGGTACTTATATACAATTCTCTGACATCTCTCTAAATCCTCTATTCCTAACAAACAAAAATGCTCAACTCTATAAAGAATTAGACGTTTACTTCACCTTTCTCCAATAAAAATATGATACATATCACAAGTATGACTAATGGTAGGGCTTTGTATAAATAAAAAGCCATGCATAAAAACAAGAACCCCAGCACCAGCATCTGTAGCTTGAGAGCACCAATAGCTAATGCAAATGGCCATACAGACTGATTGAAAAGTCAAACCAGCTATACGGTGAGCTGTTTGAGAAGAAATCATGCCAGAATCAAATAAAAAGGAATGAACAGTGGAAGGCCTCGCTCAAATAATCGAAAAATTGAGGACTCATTGGACATTAGCTAAGAGCTAGCTATCTGGAGACAACATAAAAATAGAGAAATCCAAATTTGAATGCCTCGAATTCAGATTTCTCATTAATTGAATAGTTATGTCCCAGTCTCTCAAACGATTCACTTACTTAAATACTTGTGCTGCAGCAACTGCCTTTTTCCATCCTCCATAAATTTTATCACGATGGTCATTACTCATATTTGGTGTAAATTGACGATCTAAATTCCAATACTTGCTGATTTCCTCTGTCGAATGCCAATAGTCAACTGCTAAGCCAGCTAAATACGCTGCACCTAAAGCTGTTGTTTCATTAATAATGGGGCGATCAACAGGAACATCCAATAAATCTGCTTGGAATTGCATTAAGAAATCATTGGCCACAGCTCCGCCATCTACACGTAATTTTGCTAATGGAATATTCGCATCAGCCTCCATTGCCGCTAATACATCCTTTGTTTGATAAGCTAATGATTCTAGTGTCGCACGTACAAAATGCTCCTTCGCTGTTCCTCGTGTTAAGCCAAAGATAGCTCCTCGCACATCAGAATCCCAATATGGTGTTCCTAAGCCAACAAATGCTGGGACAACATACACACCATCTGTTGACTCTACACGTGTTGCATATTGCTCTGATTCACTTGCACTGCGGAACATACGCAAGCCATCACGTAACCATTGAATCGCAGAACCTGCTACAAAAATACTGCCCTCTAAAGCATACGTTACTTTGCCATCTAAGCCCCAAGCTAATGTAGTCAATAGGCCATTATTTGACTTCACAGCCTTTTCTCCAGTGTTCATTAACATAAAGCAACCTGTGCCATATGTGTTCTTGACCATACCTTCCTCAAAGCATGCCTGACCAAATAGTGCTGCTTGTTGGTCACCTGCAGCACCCGCAATTGGGACAGCAGAGCCAAAGAATAATGCCTCCTCTGTATACCCGTAAACTTCAGAAGAAGGACGTACTTCTGGTAGCATTGAGGCTGGAACAGTTAAAATTTCTAATAGTTCTTCATCCCACTTTAAATCATGGATATTATACATCAATGTACGAGAGGCATTTGAATAATCTGTTACATGTACTTTTCCACCGGATAGCTTCCAAATTAGCCAAGTATCAATTGTACCGAATAGCAATTCTCCGGCCTCCGCTTTTTCACGAGCACCCTCAACATGATCTAAAATCCACTTCACTTTTGTACCAGAGAAGTAAGCGTCTATTAATAGACCTGTTTTTTCTCGGAATAAATCATTGTAACCGCTTTCCTTTAATCGCTCACAAATATCATTCGTTTGACGTGATTGCCAAACAATTGCGTTATAAACAGGCTTGCCAGTATGTTTATCCCAAACTACTGTTGTTTCACGTTGATTGGTAATCCCAATCCCTGCAATTTGACTTGAACTCACACCTTTTTCTGATAACACTGTTGCAATACAAGATAGAATAGATGACCAAATTTCCTCTGCATGATGCTCTACCCAGCCTGCTTGTGGAAAATGTTGTTGGAATTCTTGTTGTGCTGTGTGTACGATTTTACCCGTTTCATCAAAAAGAATAGCCCTTGAGCTTGTAGTTCCTTGGTCTAACGCTAAAATATATTTTTTTTCTGACATAGAAATCCCTCCAAATAAATTAGTCTTCTACTTGAACATTTTTAACCGTTAATTGTGCTCCTATGAAAATAGCAATCACAATCACTGCAACAATCCAAAATGCTAAACTATTTTTCCCTTCGAATATTTGTTGGAAAAACAATGCACCAAATGTACCACCAATAATGGGACCTACAACTGGTATCCAAGCATAACTCCAACCAGAATCACCTTTGCCTGCAATCGGTAAAATAAAATGCGCAATACGCGGACCTAAATCACGTGCTGGATTTATTGCATAGCCGGTAGGGCCCCCTAAAGCCATCCCAATTACAATAATTAACAAACCAACTAAAAATGGATTTAAACCATCTGTAATAGTATTTGTACCTAACGCTAAAATCCCTAAAACTAAAATAAATGTTCCTATCATTTCTGATAATAGATTTGATAAAGGATGCTTAATAGCTGGCATTGTGGAAAATGGTGCTAATTTAACATCAGCATCTGCTGTTGCCTGCCAATGTGGTAAATACATAAAGTAAACAAGCGTAGCCCCTAAAAATGCACCAATCATTTGTGCGGCAATATAGGATGGCACATCTGCCCAAGGAAAATTTCCAATCGTGGCAAGGGCAATGGTTAGTGCCGGATTTAGGTGAGCACCACTGATTCCACCTACTGCATAAGCTGCCATTGCAACCCCAAGCCCCCATGCAAAGGTAATAACAATCCATCCACCACCAAAGCCCTTTGATTTGTTTAACACGGCACCTGCTACTACGCCGCCACCAAATAAAATAAGAATCATTGTGCCGACAAGCTCAGCTGTAAACGTAGACATAGTTTAATCCCCCTTTGTGATAATAGCCCATAGAAAACAAAAAGGAACCCACATCCAATCAAACTACATTACTACATGTAGTTGAACAAATGTGGGTTCCTTTTCCTAACCACGTGCGTATGAACTTATGTCCATTTTAGAGAAAAAAACATACAGAGTCAACTATTTTTTGAAATTTTCCCATAATTGTCTATTGGATGTTGTAACGGCGATAGCACCACCAGCTAATGCTTCTTCAATATTGTCCACTGTACGCACTAAGCCACCTGTAATAACAGGGATTTGTGTACGCTCATAGATTTCCTGAATCATCGATGGAATAATGCCTGGTAATAGCTCAATATAATCAGGCTGCGCTGTTTCAATCATCGAATAACTTTTCTCAAGAGCAATCGTATCAATCAAAAACACACGTTGAATAGCCATAATTCCACGAGCTTTGGCTTTCATTAGCATATTGGAACGAGTTGAAATAATGCCAGCTGGACGAATATCATTACATAAAAAGTCTGCTGCAAAATTATCTGTTTTTAAACCATGAATTAAATCCGCATGAATAATTAATTTTTTTCCATGTCGATATGCCTCACGCTTTAAAGACATCAATAAGCTAATGTGCACCTCCAATAGCACAATATAATCGAATGGACTTGCTATTATCTCGTCAAACTGCTTGACGGTACGCGCAGCAGGAATCACCTGTTGATTATCAAAATGCATTCCATTCTCTCCTTCCCTTATAATACAGTGTGAATGCTCACCCTTATATTATGTTGAGAATAACTACCTCATTATAGCGCAGTTGTCGCTCGTTTTATTTCTTTCTTTACATCTTCTTCATATTGTGTCCGTTGCTGTGTTGTCCAGTTGAGTTGCTTAGCCATTTCATCTAAAATAGCCTCTTCATACTGTTGAACAGTGGCCATTTGAAAGAACATATATCCTGTCCGGCGAACCAAAAAATCATTTGGATGAACGACCATTTCATGATGAATCCCATACATTAATTGTGCATATAGCCATGATGGTAAGATGGAATGCCCTTCCTTTACATAATTAAAAACAATCTCTACGTTGCTACCATAATGCTGCGATAAGAATTTCGCCTCCTCCTCCGATAAACCTATTTTCTTACCTAATCTTGTATGGTCATATAAGAAGGCATAAAATTTATTTGAGCCGCCCATATGGCCACCAGAAATCGGAATATTTTTTGTGGTACACGGTGAAGATTTAATGCCAAATTGTTGATCTAGCTCTTGTGCAATCGTATTTAAAACTGTTTCGGCCATTTTACGATAACCTGTTAATTTCCCACCTGCAATTGTTACAAGGCCCGATGGTGAAATCCACACTTCATCCTTACGAGAAATTTCAGATGGATTTTTTCCGTCCTCATGAATTAATGGACGAACACCTGCCCAGCTTGATTCAATATCCGCATCTTCCACCTTCACATTTGGGAACATATAATGAATCGCCTTCATTATATAATTGCGATCTTCTTGATAAATATCCATATTGCGAGCATCGCCCTCATAAAATGTATCTGTTGTACCTACATAGGTTTTTCCTTGTCGAGGGATGGCAAATACCATGCGGCCATCAGGTGTATCAAAATAAACAGCTTGCTTTAATGGGAATTTGGATTCATCAAAAACAATATGCACACCTTTCGATAAAATTAAATGCTTCCCTGCTTGCTTCCCTTCAATTGTGCGCACATCGTCCACCCATGGACCAGCAGCATTAACGACAGCCTTTGCACGAATTTCGATTGGATGATTTGTTAATAAATCCGTTGCAACAATACCACTTATTTTTTGCTGTTCATTATATAAAAAGTTTTCGGCCTTTATATAATTCAATAATGTTGCCCCTCTTTCAATGGCTGCCTTTGCTACTTCAATGGTTAAACGAGCATCATCCGTACGATACTCTACATACATTCCACCGCCAAGTAATCCCTCAGTTTTCACTAATGGCTCCTTCTCAATGGTTTGACCTGTACTTAACATATAACGGCGCTCTGCTCGTTTAACTCCTGCTAAAAAATCATAGACACGCAAGCCGAGATTTGTAGAGTATTTTCCAAATGTCCCTCCCTTATGAAAAGGTAATAACATCCAAACAGGTGTTGTCACATGTGGACCATTTTCATAAACAATGGCACGTTCCTTCCCTAACTCTGCCACCTCTTTTATTTCAAATTGCTTTAAATAACGTAAACCGCCATGTACTAATTTTGTCGAACGGCTAGAAGTCCCTGCTGCAAAATCCTGCATTTCCACTAATGCTACAGACAGACCGCGAGTAATAGCATCCAGTGCAATACCACACCCTGTAATACCGCCACCAATTACTAATAAATCGTACTCCCTGCCTTGAAGTTCCTCTATTGTTTGTTGTCTTTGTAATGCAGAAGCTGTGCTCATACTTGATTTCCTCCTTCATCATTTTAACGATAAAAAAAGACCATCAAAAGCATATGTACGCTAGGCACATATGTTTTCAATGGTCTCTCAGTTACTCAAACCTGCTATTAACTTACTTTTTATTGTAATATGCACATTCCAAAAAGGCAAGTTTCTGTTTAGTGACAGAATACTGCTTACCTCACCCTAATAAAGGTTATTCAACATGATTTGCTTCAAAGCGATCAAGCAATGCACGCACCTCATCTGTTGATTTCGTGTTCATCAATTGGCTTCTTAACTCACTGGCACCTCGGAATCCTTTGACATATATTTTGAAAAAGCGATGAAGTCCTGTGATAGAGCGTGGGAGTACTTCCTCATATTGATCTTGAAGATCGAGCTGCAGTCTTAAAAGGTCAAGATACTCTTTACTGCTATGCTCCTTTGGTTCTTTTTCAAAAGCAAAGGGATTTTTAAAAATACCTCGTCCAATCATTACGCCATCAATCCCATATTTTTCGGCGAGCTCTAGCCCGGTTTGTCGATCAGGGATGTCTCCATTGATCGTTAATAGCGTATTAGGTGCGATACGATCGCGTAATTTTTTGATTTCAGGAATGAGCTCCCAATGTGCATCAACTTGGCTCATTTCCTTTCTTGTGCGCAAATGAATCGATAGGTTCGCAATATCTTGTTTGAAAATATGCGTTAACCATTCCTCCCATTCCTCTACATCCTTATAGCCAAGTCGTGTTTTTACACTAACAGGCAGTCCACCCGCTTTGGCAGCCTGAATCAATTCTGCCGCCACATCAGGACGTAAAATAAGGCCACTCCCTTTTCCCCTCGATGCCACATTTGGCACAGGACAGCCCATATTAATATCAATACCTTTAAAGCCTAGCTCTGCCATGCCTCTACTCATTTGACGGAAATACTCAGGATTATCCCCCCAAATATGTGCCACCATCGGCTGTTCATCTTCTGTAAAAATCAAACGGCCACGCACACTTTTCTGCCCCTCTGGATGACAGTAGCTATCTGAATTTGTAAACTCTGTGAAAAATACATCCGGTCTTCCGGCTTCGCTGACTACTTGACGAAAAACAACATCTGTTACATCCTCCATCGGTGCCAGTACAAAAAATGGACGTGGCAAATCACGCCAAAAATTATCTATCATGTTCATTCCAAATCCTCTCACTATCTGTATAACTCTAATTCTGACTCAAAAACAAGTGGATGAAAAATTATAAAAAGCAGATGGTATAGATTTTTTCTATATCAACTGCTTTTCTATTATACCAACTCTAACCACGCAACCGCTTCACAATGAGTGGAATGCGGGAACATATCTACTGGCTGAATTTCTTGTGTTTGATAGCCGCCATTCTCCAAAATACGAAGATCGCGTGCTAGTGTAGCTGGATTACAGGAGACATAGACCACTCGTTTTGGACGCTGCTCTAAAATAGTAGTTAAAAGTGCCTCATCACAGCCTTTACGTGGTGGATCTACCACCAGTACGTCTGCTTCCTTTCCTTCCTTATACCATCTAGGTATAACTTCCTCAGCTGGTCCTGCCTCAAAATAAGTATTTGTAAAACCATTGAGTACAGCATTGCGTTTGGCATCTTCAATCGCTTGTGGGACAATTTCTACGCCCATAACTGCCCTTGCCTTTTGTGCCAGGAACAAGGAGATCGTTCCGATTCCACAATAGGCATCAATCACTCGTTCATCTCCTTGTAAGTTAGCATAATCAAGTGCTTGTTTATAAAGGACCTCAGTTTGCTCTGGGTTGACTTGATAGAAGGAGCGAGCAGAAATTTCAAAGCGTACGTCGCCAATTGTGTCAATAATAACGTCCTTGCCCCAAAGGTTCAATGTGTCGTCACCAAAAATCACATTCGTTTTCTCATGATTAACATTTTGCATAATTGAAGTGACGTTCGGAACAAGCTTTTGAATTACTGCAATGGCTGCTTCTTTTTGTGGAAATTTTTTCTTTTTCGTCACGAGAACAACCATGACCTCACCTGTTGCCCGTGCTTTACGAATGACAACATGGCGCAACATTCCTTCGTGGGAAAGTTCATTGTAGGGGCGCATGCCTATCGCCACTAATTCTTTTTTCAAGCCTGCTAAAATTGCATCTGCTTCTCCCGTTTGAATCAAGCAACGCTCCATATCCACAATGCTATGCGTCTTCGTTTTATAAAAACCAGCAATAGCTTGTCCTGCTTCATTTTCAGAGAAAGGAATTTGCGCTTTATTCCGATAATGCCAAGGCTCTTTCATTCCTTTTACAGGCAGAACAGGTGCATCTATTTTGCCAATGCGTTGCATCACATTGCGTACCATATTTTCTTTCCATTTGAGCTGCCCCTCATACGATAAATGCTGTAATTGACAGCCTCCGCATTGCTTAAAGTAATCGCATGGAGCTTCTACTCGATCGGGTGATGGCTTAATAATATCTACAACTTTTGCAAAGCCATAATTTTTTAAGGTTTTCATCACATGGATTTCGGCTGTTTCGTTCGGAAGTGCGCCTTGTATAAATAATGGATAGCCATCTACCTTAGCAACACCATTGCCATCATGTGTTAAGTCTTCTATATAAACTGAAAGTCGTTCATTCTTTTTCACGGGTGCTGACATTCGTACATCCTCCATTTCAATCTCCTTATTGTAGCATGTGTTGGCGAATGAAAAAAGAACAAGACTTACCTGTTATGTCGTTCTCCTAACTAACTTGAAAAAAGAGCCGCTATTCGCGACTCTTTCCTTGCTCTTTTGTTATATGATAATCCCTTGGTGCCCACCAAAATGCACACAAGATTCCAAGAATGACGACAATAAAAGGCGCATAAAAAATTAAAAAACTTTGCATACACTCATTTCCTCCTATGCGTGATTGTCTTCTTTTCCAGTCACATAGTTTTTATTGAACAAGAATAATTTCATCAATAAATAAAGTGAAGGGAGCAGGAGACAAAGTCCTAAAATAAAGGCAATAATTAAAGCAATTGCCATTTGTGTACTTGTGAAGCCATCATAAATTGTTAAATATGGATACAGCAAATACGGATATTGCGCAATACCATAAGCGAAGAATGCTACTGCAAATTGAGCAATAAGAAGCGCAACTGCAAGCCCGTATTTTTTACGCAGCGCAATGAGGAGCACTGTAATCATAAATAATATGGCTGATATCGCAAACATCCACCATAGATTCACCATGTGCCCATAACTTTCAGGGTTAATGGACTTCATCTCATACATGATGCCTAACGCGCTAACCATCAAAGGGGCTGCCCATAAAAGTGCATATTTTCTCATTAGCTTCGTAGCTTCCTTGTCATTCGCTTTATGTGCATACCAAGTTAAGAATACTGCCGAAATGTAAAGTACAGCGGCAATACTCAGTACCACAATGCTCCAAGCAAATGGACTCGTATATAAAGTCCAGTAGTTTAAAACAGGCTGCCCATTAACGAGGTCCACATAACCTCCACCAGCAATAGCAAAGACAACAGACAAAGATGCGGGAATTAATAAACCTGCGACACCATATGTCAGCGTGTAACCAATATGTCCTCTCGTACCATACGATTCAAAGGCATAATAGGAACCCCGAATAGCCAATAGGACAAGAGAAATGCTGACTGGTATCAGTAAAATAGTTCCGTAGTAAAAAGCAGTTTGCGGGAAAAATCCTACAATCCCTACAAAGAAGAATACCAAAAAGACATTGGTTACTTCCCAAACAGGCGATAAATACCGTTTAATAATATTCGTTAAAATATGATTCTTCCCTATCAGTAAGCTATAGGCGTTAAAGAAACCAGCACCAAAATCAATCGATGCGACAATGACATAGCCAAATAGGAATATCCACAATACTGAAATACCTAGAATCTCTAATGTCATAGGATGTCACCACCTTTTTCAGAGTGGCGATCTTCAATCTCACGCTCAATTGGATTCTTTTTAAACATTCGCACCAAGACGACAATACTTCCTACCGCTAATACTGCATATACACCTGCAAACAACAACAGCATTAAATCCACATGATCACTCGTTGTGGCTCCTTCTGGTGTTCGCATCAAACCATAAAGAATCCATGGTTGACGTCCAACCTCTGCAAGCCACCAGCCTGCTTCAATGGCAATGATAGAGAGTGGGCCACCCGCCACAATGATCCATCGATACCACCGTGAATGTATAAACTGCCAGCCCCGTGCTTTCCCTACAACATACAGTAATGAAACTAGCACCATAAACATACCTATAGAAACCATGATATCAAAGAGATAATGAATATAGAGAGGTGGTAAATCCTCTTCCTCGAATTGATCTAATCCAATTACCTCTTCATTAGGATTAAAATGTGCAAGAACGCTCAAAGCATACGGAATTTTAATGGCATATTTCACTTCTTCTCCATCTAGTACGCCAAATAAGACAAGAGAAGCCTTACCTTCTGTTTCAAAATGCCATTCTGCTGCGGCTAATTTTTCTGGTTGATATTCCGCTAAGTATTTTCCCGAGAAATCTCCAATCACAGCTGCTGCAATAGAGAAAATTAAACCAATTTTCATCAGCAATAATAATGATTTTTTATGGTATACATGTTTCGATCCTTTCAGCATTCGGTATCCTGCAATAGCTGCTAATACAAATGCAGATGTCATATATGCTGTTACCAGTACATGCGCCACCTTTGTCGGCATAGCAGGGTTAAACATCGCTAAGAAGGGTTGAATATTAACAAGTTCCCCGTCGACAATATCGAAGCCTCTCGGAGCATTCATAAAAGCATTCACGATTGTAATAAATACAGCTGACATCGATGCGCCTACTGCAACTGGAATTAACAATAGCATATGCTTTTTCTGACTATCGAAGCGGTCCCAAGTATATAAATAAATACCCAAAAATATAGCTTCAAAGAAAAATGCAAACGTTTCCAAAAAAAGCGGTAAAGCAATGGTTTGACCAGCTAGTTGCATAAAGTTGGGCCATAATAATGATAATTGTAAGCCAATTGCGGTACCAGTCACAACACCCACTGCAACCGTTATGACGAAACCACGTGCCCAACGTCTTGCCATTAAAATATAATGCTCATCATTCTTTTTATACCCAGTCCATTGAGCAATCATGATCATTAACGGGACACCGACACCTATCGTTGCATAAATAATATGGAACGATAATGTTAATTCCGTTAATGCGCGACTCCAATAGACTGCTGATTCGTTTATCATCTCATTGCCCCCTAGCTTCCAAATATTCTTCCAAGAATGGAAAGTAGCATAATGATTGCAACACCAAAGCTTAGCCAAATAAGCTTCTTCTCCTGTGACTTATACAAAAGCAACACTTCCTTTCCCTTATCCATACCCCATTTTCCACTATTACAACGAAAAAAACCTTTATAATGGACCGGAATTTCAGCCTATTATTAAGGTTTCAAATTTTGTTCAAGTAATATACGCACATTTGCCAAACATTTTTCTTATTTCATTCACAATCCCTAATTCTAAAGGTTGGACTTACTACATATTAAATTTTTCGCTGCTGGTTATTTGATTTAGTCTATTATCTTTTTAATCGTTTCATACGAAATTTTAGTTGCCTATCAAGGAGTTTTTAACTTCGTTTCCTATACACAAAAAAGCTCACCCTTGCTAAAACAAAGATGAGCATTTCCTATTTTAAATACGGTCTTCCTCGCGAATATCTGCAAGAGGGACAAAAATTTCGATATGACGCTTTAAATTTTCAAAGGTAGCTGGAGCGTCTCCACCATATTCTCCATCTAGATTAAGATGGACTTCGTTTTCAGTCGTGACTTTGACAACACTCGCTTTTTTGTAAATGACCCGATCATCATTTAAATGTTCGCCTCTTAATGCCATAGCCGCCAATTGAATAAACTCAGGTAGACTTACTTTCTTTAACACTAATAATGTAAAGTATCCATCATTAATACTTGCATCTGGTGCAAGTTTTTCAAAGCCGCCTACAGAGTTGGTTAAACCACATAAGAACATCATGGCATCACCGTCAAACACTTCTCCATCGTATTCTATGCGCATATGGGAAGCTTTGATGGATGGAATCATCTCTACTGCTTTTAAATAATAGGCTAACTGCCCAAGCATTGTTTTCATTTTACTTGGTACTTCATATGTTAGCTCCGTAATGCGTCCGCCAGCAGCAATATTGATGAAGTAGCGTTCGCCATTTAATAGACCGACATCCACTGGCAATGTATCGCCCTGTATAATAATGTCTACCGCCTCATCAATATTTCGTGGGATATGCACAGCACGGGCAAAATCATTTGTAGTGCCCATTGGAATTAGACCAACTTTTGGACGGTTTTCAAATGGACTTACACCTGAAACAACTTCATTTAAAGTGCCATCTCCACCAACTGCGATGATTATATCAAAGCCACGGTCGACTGCATCTTTTGCTGCAAGTGTTGCATCGCCTTCACCGGTTGTTGCGTGACAGGATGTTTCATAGCCTGCTACTTCTAATTTTTCCAACACCTCTGGTAGATGTTTCTTAAACGCTTCGCGTCCAGATGTAGGATTATAAATGATTCTTGCTCGTTTCATAACATACCTTCCTGCTTCATAAGATTCTATTTCATTCAACGATTTACTCGCTAAAATGTTGCATTACGTTTGTTATTTTTGTAACGCGTTTGACACCTGTTTTTTAAAGTCGTCATAAACATACGTCCAATATGTTGGGTTCGTTATATTTTCCTCGCGAATTTCCGCATAAAGAGCTTTTTGAGCTTCTTCAAATGTGGGATCTTCTTTATCTGGTAAGCTTGCACGCTTCGTTACAACAAGCTCTTGTAATTCAGGTGCACGTGGACCCCACTTTCCAATCACCTCACCAGTGCTATCTAATAGCAAGTAAATAGGAATAGCACGACCACCATTTGTTAGATAACGATCAATTAAATCTGTGTCCGCATCACGGAAAACTGTTCGCATGTCCAATTCAGCTGCTTCAGCAACACGACGAACAATGGGATTGTTTAACATAGCATCTCCGCACCAATCTTCCGTAATCGTTAAAATTTTAGGTTTTTTGTCTTTTAATAATTCAATAAAGCCATCGTTTGTTGGCACTACATAACTTTCATAAATGCGGAAACTCTCTTCTTTAAGAGTTGTCATATTGTCCATATATTGTTGAATTGAAATAGCTTCATTAAAATATTGTTGTTCTGATTTCATTAGTTCTCGTCCCCCTTATAATTATCTAATCTATATTTTGCTATGAATACTCCTTTTAAACAACTATTAAGTATTATAAATTTCAATATTGTTACATTTATGAAAAATAATAGCCGAGAAAGCAATTAAGCTCTCTCGGCTACTATGTTACAACGAGTAATTATCGTTTGGCAATTTCTTGTTGCAATAATTTATTGACCATTGGTGGGTTAGCTTGACCTTTAGTAGCTTTCATAATTTGACCAACTAAGAAACCAATAGCACGATCCTTACCATTTTTGAAATCTTCAATAGACTGTGCATTATTGTCTAAAACTTCTGTAACAATGGCAAGTAAAGCACCTTCATCAGAAATTTGAACTAAGCCTTTTGCTTTTACAATTTCTTGTGCAGAACCGCCATTTTCAACTAATTCAGCAAACACTTTTTTACCGATTTTAGAAGAAATAGTACCGTCAGTGATTAATTTCACCATTTCAGCAAGGTTTTCAGGTGTTAATGCAGTATCCTTTAAGTCTTTTTGTTCTGCGTTTAAATAAGCAGAAACATCACCCATCAACCAGTTAGCAGAAAGTTTCGCATCTGCACCGTTGACGATCATCGACTCGAAGAAGTCTGAAATTTCTTTAGAAATAACAAGAACTCCTGCATCATATGGTGTTAATCCTAGCTCTTCAACATAACGCTTTTTACGAGCATCTGGAAGCTCAGGAATTTCTGATTTTACGCGCTCTAACCAAGCGTCATCAATAGAAAGACGAACTAAATCTGGCTCTGGGAAGTAACGGTAATCATCTGTTCCTTCTTTCACACGCATTAAAATCGTTTTACCCGTTTTTTCATCGAAACGACGAGTTTCTTGCTCAATAACGCCACCTGATAATAATACATCTGCTTGACGTAATTCCTCATGCTCTAAACCACGACGAACATAGTTGAAAGAGTTCAGGTTTTTAAGCTCTGTTTTTGTACCAAACTCTTCTTGACCATAAGGACGAATAGAAATATTGGCATCACAACGAAGTGAACCTTCTTCCATTTTACAATCAGAAACATCTGTATATTGGATAATTGATTTTAATTTTTCTAAGTAAGCATAAGCTTCATTTGGCGTACGAATATCTGGCTCAGAAACGATTTCAACAAGCGGCGTACCTTGACGGTTAAAGTCCACTAGTGAGTGATCACCCGCATGTGAAAGTTTACCTGCATCTTCTTCCATATGAAGACGAGTAATACCGATACGTTTTGTGTATCCGTCTACTTCGATGTCAATCCAGCCATTTTTGCCGATTGGTTTATCAAATTGTGAAATTTGATAAGCTTTTGGATTATCAGGGTAGAAGTAGTTTTTACGGTCAAATTTCGTTTCTTGTTCGATTTCCATATTTAATGCAAGAGCTGCACGCATAGCGAAATCTACCACATTTTTATTCAGAACTGGTAGGACACCAGGATAACCTAGATCGATTACTGTTGTGTTTGTATTTGGTTCAGCACCAAAGTGAGCTGGTGCTGGTGAGAAGATTTTTGAGTTTGTTTTTAACTCAACGTGTACTTCTAAACCAATGACTGTTTCAAAGTTCATGTTATTTTCCCTCCCACATTTGAGGAACTTGTTTATGGAACTCCGTTGCTTGTTCAAAAGCATGAGCTACACGGTAAATTGTTGCTTCATCAAAGTATTTACCTATAATTTGTAAACCTAGTGGTAGTCCGTTGTCAAAACCACATGGAATGGAAATAGCAGGTACACCCGCTAAGTTCATCGGAATTGTTAAAATATCGTTTGCATACATGGTCATCGGATCATCAACATTTTCACCAATTTTGAAAGCTGGTGTTGGTGATGTAGGTCCAATGATAACATCAAAGTCTTCAAATACTTTGTCATAGTCTGCTTTGATCAGTGTCCGTGCTTGTTGTGCTTTTTTGTAATACGCATCATATGTACCTGCGCTTAATGAATAAGTCCCAAGCATGATACGGCGTTTTACTTCATCTCCAAAACCTTGCGCACGTGTTTCTTTATATAGATCCATTAAATTTGTCACGTTTTCTGCACGGAAACCGTAACGAATCCCATCGAAACGAGATAAGTTAGAAGACGCTTCAGATGAAGAAAGGATATAATACGCAGCAAGCGCATATTTAGAATGAGGAAGAGATACTTCTTCTACAGTCGCACCTAAACCTTTTAATACCTCTAATGCTGCAAGCACTGATTGACGTGCTGCTTCTCCTACACCTTCACCGAGGAATTCCTTTGGTACAGCGATACGCAAGCCTTTTACATCTCCAGTAAGAGCTGCAGCATAGTTTGGCACCTCTACGTCAGCAGAAGTAGAATCATTTGGATCTAAGCCTGCAATAGCCTCAAGTAATAACGCGTTATCTTCAACATTGCGTGTAATGGGTCCAATTTGATCTAAAGAAGAGGCAAATGCCACTAGACCAAAACGAGACACACGACCATATGTAGGTTTCATCCCTACAACACCACAGTATGCTGCTGGTTGACGGATTGAACCACCTGTATCTGAACCAAGTGAAAATGGCACTTCCCCTGCTGCTACTGAGGCTGCAGATGCACCTGAAGATCCACCTGGCACATGATTTAAATTCCATGGATTTTTTGTTGTTTTGTAGTATGAGTTTTCATTCGATGAACCCATTGCAAACTCGTCCATGTTTAGTTTACCGACTGTAATCATACCGGCTTCACGTAGCTTGTTGACAACAGTTGCATCGTAAATTGGCATAAAGCCTTCCAAAATTTTAGAAGCACATGTTGTTTCTAAGCCTTCTGTTACAATATTGTCCTTCACACCGATTGGAAGACCAAATAGCGGTCCACGCTCTTCAAATGGTACCTTATCCATTTCAGCAGCTTGTGCAGTTGCTTTTTCTTCGTTTGAAGCAAGGAATGCTTGTACATCGCCATCAAGCTTTGCAATGCGCTCGTATGCTTCTTTCGTTAAGTCAGCGATTGATAAGTTACCTGCTTTAATTTCCGCTTGTAACTCCTTAGCTGAACGTTCAAATAACGTCATGAGGAATCCTCCTATGTTTTAGTATTACATGATAGCTGGTACTTTTACTTGACCATCTTCTTGTTCTTTTACATTTAACATCATTACTTCACGGTCTAGACCTTTTACTGCAACATCTTCACGCATTACATTAACTAATGGTAAAACATGCGTTGTAGGTTCAACATTCGCTGTATCTAGTTCGTTTAATTGCTCTGCAAAGTCAGTAATTTTACCAAGCTGTTCAGCAAACTTCTCAGCTTCCTCTTCAGTAATTGCAAGACGTGCTAAATTTGCCACGTGCTTTACTTCTTCTTTTGTTAATTTAGCCATTTTTTACACCTCCGAATACTTGCTCCATTTATTGTTTTTATTGATAACAATAGGGTTGGATAAAGTTAACCATGCCAATAATCATAACATTTTTCATATTAAAAATCACAACTTTCACCAAAAATATAGAAACTTTCACTACTATAACGAAGTGTTGTGAATCTATACCAGTTGTTTTCCTTTAAGTCTCTCTTTCTACATAAAAATATAGTCAGCACAAAGGCTGACTATATTATTCATAGACATGTACATAAGGGTCCGTGTCATTGGCCTTTTTATTGATTAATGCCTCGGGACCATTGACAGAAGTAATACTCACCTCAACATGAATATTATTAAATCGATTGATTAATATACCTGTCAAATATTGTGTGAATCCAATGATTTCTGCTTTGCCGAAAAATTGGATAGGAATTTCGATCGTCAGTTTTTGGATTTCTTTATTGCGATAGAAACCTGTACCAATAACACTCGTATAATTTGAGAAATATTTATCAACGTCTTGCTTAAAGATTTTGAAGTTTTTACTCACGTCTCGGTATACATCCTGCGAATCATCTGTTGGGAATAATACATAGTTTTCATCTATTCCTTCCCAATCAGCAATGTTGTTCTGTCCAGCTTTTGCTACACCATAGCTAAAATAGGCTCCAGGAATAATCTGATTCCGAGGTTGTTGCTTAAACAGGCCAACAACAATTGGAATATCCTTTAGCTCATCGCGCGTACGTAAACGTGAAACAATCTCAGCGGCCATTTTTTTCCCTTGCTCAACAAGCTCAGACTCTGATATTGGTTTCTCGTAATATTCACCATACTGTTCTTTTTGATAATAATAAATAGAATTAAGCGCAAGACCTATTGAAATTCCACCTAATTTCACTTTATTATCTTTTGTTTTTGTTAAGTAATTTTGCTCAACAATATGAGATAAATAAATAGGTGCCTTTGTTGCTCGCTCTTCGGGTGTCATTGTATCTGTTGTTGGTGGATTTAATCCGTCTTCTGTCTGAGAGCTTCGAGCAAGCCAAGAGCTCACCGTACTTTCAGCTAAATATTGACCCTCTTGGAAGTAATAGTTTTCAGTGTCAAACTCATTGTGCGAAAGACGCATTAAACCTGCTTCCACTTCCTTCATATCATACTTCGTAAAAATATTTGATACAACTAGGCCTCTACTGGCACTCTCTTTATAAGGAATAAGTGTCTTATAATAAGAATCGTCAATTTGTATACTGGGGATAATGGTTGTTTCAGTTTTTTCATTTTGTTGTGTTTCCTGCGTAAGCTCTGTTCCCCCTTCATTAGAAGGTACACAGCCGACTAACATTGCAGCTGCTACAAGTGCTGGAATGAGTCGAAAAGACTTCATTATATTTAGTGCTCCTTTACTCATAATCAATTTGGTTCGACGAATCACTGAGATATAACCATTTAGCAAAACGCATGTCTTTTATGAGGTTATATCTTCAGTATATTTATTAGATAAGGTTAAGTTGTTCAATTAAGTTGTCTTCATTCCAAACTTCAATACCTAATTGCTCAGCCTTTGCTAGCTTAGAGCCTGCATCCTCGCCTGCGATAACAAGATCCGTTTTTTTACTGACACTACCTGTGACAGTCCCACCTAACTCTTCTATTTTCGCCTTTGCTTCGTTACGTGTCAATTGCTCAAGTTTACCAGTTAAAACAATTGTTTTTCCTGCAAAAGGATTATCGCCTACCACTACTTCTACTTTTTTTCCTTTAAAAGTCATATTCACGCCCACTTCAGCAAGACGTTCAATGACTGCACGTGCGTCATCATTGGAGAAGTATTCCACTAATGACGATGCCATTTTATCGCCAATCTCATAGATAGCCACAAGTTGTTCCTCTGTTGCTGCCATGACAGCTTCCATTGAGCCAAATTGCTCTGATACAATTTTTGCAGCCTTTTCACCAACGTGACGAATTCCTAGACCAATTAATAAACGTTCCATCGAATTTTCCTTCGAGGCTTGAATCGCATTGACTAAATTGGTTGCAGATTTTTCGCCCATCCGTTCTAGCTCAACCAATTGCTCAATGGTTAAATGATATAAATCAGATACATCATGTATTAAATCCGCACGCAATAACTGCTCAACCACTTTATCTCCAAGGCCATCAATATTCATAGCATTACGAGACACAAAATATTTAATGCTTTCTGCAATTTGAGCAAAGCATGCAGGATTTACACAGCGCAAAGCAACCTCACCCTCAATACGAATCAATTCACTATCACAAACCGGACAATTTTTAGGCATCTCAAACGGTACAGAGTTTTCAGGACGCTGCTCGATGAGCACACCAACAACTTGTGGAATAATATCACCGGCCTTTCGAATAATGACCGTATCCCCAAGACGTATATCTTTATCTCGTATAAGATCTTCATTGTGTAAGGAAGCACGCTGCACCGTCGTCCCCGCTACTTGAACAGGCGTTAAAATAGCTGTTGGCGTGACAACCCCTGTACGCCCTACTGTTAAATCAATATCTAGTAATGTCGTGACAACTTCCTCTGCAGGGAATTTATAAGCAATGGCCCAGCGTGGACTTTTTGCCGTATAGCCTAGCTCATCTTGTTGAGCATAGCGGTCGACTTTTATAACGATTCCATCTATTTCATAGGCTAGATGTGGACGATTTTCTGTCCAATGCTCAATAAAGGCCATAACCTCTTCAATTGTAGAGCAACGCTGACGCTCCTTATTGGAAGGGAAACCTAGATCCTCTAAATAATCAAGCATTTCTGCATGTCCGTCGATGCCATAGATTTCACCATCTCCTCCAATGGCATAGATGAAAGTTGATAGCTGGCGACTTGCAGCAATTTTAGGGTCTAACTGTCGTAAAGAGCCTGCAGCAGCATTACGTGGGTTAGCAAATAGTTCTTCACCATTGTCAGCACGTTGCGCATTTAATTTTTCAAATGATTTTTTTGGCATGTACGCCTCACCGCGTACTTCGATTGTAATTGGTTCTTTTAAACGCAGAGGAATAGCATGAATGGTCTTTAAATTGGCTGTAATTTCTTCCCCTACAACACCATCTCCTCTTGTTGCACCCTGGACAAACACGCCATTTTCATATTTTAACGAAATGGCAAGACCATCTATTTTCAGCTCACATACATAGGAGAAATGATCACCAATAGCCTGTCGAACCTTACGATCAAATTCTTGTAAATCTGCTTCGTTAAAAGCGTTTGATAGACTTAGCATTGGGTAATCATGTGTCACCTTTTTAAAGCCCTCTACGACAGTTCCGCCAACACGTTGCGTGGGTGAATCGGGAAAAATAAGTGATGGATTGGCCTCTTCTAACGCAATCAATTCATGCAATAATTGATCATAAACACTGTCAGCAACGACTGGTTTATCTAGTACATAATAGGCATAACCATATTCATGTAATAATTTATTTAACTCCGCTATTCGCTGTTCTATTTCGTTCATTTACGTTCCTCCGCTTACGCTTTTTCAATCGGTGCAAATTGTGCCAGTAATCGCTTAATACCAATTGGTTGTGGAAAAGCGATATCAAGCTCTGTACTATCACCTTCGCCTTTTACACTTACAACCATACCTGTGCCCCACTTTTTATGGACGGCTTTGTCTCCAGCCTTCCAGCCGTACTGATCTCCGCCTGTCGATTGTAAGCGCGCTGTGGCAGGCTGAGTTTGTTGAACGGACCCAAGTGTACGTTTTTGATAATTACTTGAACGATTGCTAGTAGCAAACGGTACATTCGTTTTAGCACCAGCTTTGGAGATGGATTCGGTAATATCTTCGGAAATCTCACCTAAAAATCGTGAAGCATTATTAAAGCTCGAACGGCCAAAAATTGTTCGGCTTTGTGCACATGTTAAATATAGACGTTCCTCTGCGCGCGTCACACCAACATACATAAGGCGACGTTCTTCTTCCATTTCATCTTGATCATCAAGGGAGCGCGAATGCGGGAAGATATTTTCCTCCATACCGATAATAAAAACAATAGGAAACTCTAAGCCCTTAGCAGCATGCATCGTCATTAAAATAATATTTCCCTTGGAAGCATCCTCTTTATCAAGTGCATCGATATCAGCAATTAATGCTAAATCTGTTAAAAATGCTATTAAACTTTTATCATCACTGCGCTCCTCAAATGCTTTTGTGACAGATAAGAACTCTTCAATATTCTCTAAACGACTTTCAGCTTCAATCGTCTTTTCATTTTGGAGCATTGTACGGTACCCAGATTTATCAATGACTTGCTCAACAATTTCAGTGACCGATAAATATTCTTGCATTTCAGTAAAACCTTTAATCATTGCATAAAATTGCTCTGCTGAGTTTGCCGCTTTCCCAGATAGACCCATGAAAATAAGATCATTCATAGCATCAAAAATGGAACGATCCTGCTCAATAGCATAACGGGCCATTTTCTCAAAAGAAGTGGCGCCTATACTACGTTTGGGTTCATTAATAATACGTGCAAGTGATAAATCATCGTCATTATTAGCAATAAGGCGCAAATAAGCAAGTAAGTCTTTTATTTCTTTTCGATCATAGAACTTTGTCCCGCCAACAATTTGATACACCATATTGGATTTAACAAGTACTTCCTCCATCACACGTGACTGAGCATTCGTACGATATAAAATGGCAAAATCATCAAATGTACGGTTTTCCTTTTCCATCAACTGTTGGATGGTTTGTACAACAAATTGTGCTTCTTCCTGCTCATTATAAGCTTTGTATAACGCAATTTTTTCTCCCTCTGCATTTTCTGTACGCAGTTCTTTTGGGTAACGTGTTGTATTATTTTGAATGACGTCATTTGCTGCTTGGAGGATGCGTTTAGTTGAACGATAATTTTGCTCAAGCATAATCACCTTAGCATTCGGATAATCCTTTTCAAAGGAAAGGATATTACCGATATCTGCACCACGCCAGCGATAAATTGATTGATCAGAATCCCCTACAACACAAATATTTTTAAATTTTTTAGCTAATAATTGCACAAGTAAGTATTGGGATTTATTGGTATCCTGATATTCATCTACATGAATATATTGAAATTTATTTTGATAGTATTCCAACACCTCTGGTACGCGTTTGAACAACGTAATGGTTGTCATAATTAAATCATCAAAATCGAGGGATTGGTTACGACGTAATCTTTTTTCATAGCCTTTATAAACACGTGCAACGGTTTGTTCATAAGGATTTTTATCATTCATATGACCGGCGTAATCATCTGCTGTAATACACTCATTTTTAGCTGCACTAATAGCATTTAAAATTGCTCTTGGCTCAAAACGCTTTGGATCGATATTCTCATCCTTCATTACATTTTTAATCACTGAAAGTTGATCCGTAGAATCTAGGATGGAGAAATTACGAGATATGCCTAGTTGATCGATATTGCGACGTAAAATTCTTACACACATGGAGTGGAAAGTAGATACCCACATACTATCGCCTGTCCCATTGCCAAGAATACCGTCGATACGCTCTCGCATTTCACGAGCAGCTTTATTAGTAAACGTAATGGCTAAAACTTTGGATGGGTATACTTCCTTTTCTATAATTAAGTAAGCAATACGATGTGTTAATACTCGTGTTTTTCCTGACCCAGCACCAGCCATAATCAGTAGTGGTCCCTCAGTGGTTTTGACCGCTCTTTCTTGTTCAGGATTCATTCCTGCTAGTAAATTTTTTGTTAACTGTTCCATTTCGCACCGCCTTACAAACATTTGTTCTAAAATTATAACGTATTTTTAACAGCCTTAACAGTCGCAAGTGCAGCTTTTAAATCTTCATAAATAATATTTCCAACTACAACCGTGTCTGCATACTGTGCCATTTCCTCTGCCTGCTTGGCTGATGTAATGCCTCCACCATAAAAGAGCTTAGTGTGCTTCAATTCATTTTTCACAGCACTTACTACTTCTGGATTTCCGTAAATTCCACTGTACTCTAAATAAAACACCGGAAGTTTAAAGAAATTTTCTGCCATACGTGCATAGGCTACGATATCGTCTATCGATAAATCTGTTGTAGCACCTGTTACATGTGCCACTTTACAATCCGGATTTAAAATACAATAACCTTCTGCTACTAATTCATCCCACACCATAATATCTCCAAATTCTTTAATAGCTGCATGATGCAAATTTTTAATCCATTTTGGATCATCACTATTTAAGACCGTCGGAATAAAGTAATAGTCATAGCCTGGTGTAATCGCATCAATCGTTGAAATTTCCAAAGCTATCGGGACTTCGAACCGCCTAACACGAACAAGTAAATCTAATACCCCATCCAATGTCACATTGTCTGTGCCACCGACTAAAATAACGTCAGTTCCAGATTCACAAATTTTTTCTAAGTCTTCATCTGATATGTCCTTTGCAGGATCTAACTTGAACACATGTCTCCATTCTAAATAATCCATTTATTTTACCACCTATCGTTTTCTATCTATTCGTTTACAAGTATAGCTTATGATGGACCACAAAAAAATGAAAAAGACTGGGTAGAACATCTACCCAGTCTCTTTTTCAACTATTCTTTTGGTGCTTGAAATGGTTTCTCATCAGGATACAAACGACCTAGCATTTCATCATATGTATCGTTTCCATAATCGAAGCAACGTCGAACACGTGAAATCGTTGCTGTACTTGCACCTGTTTCCTTTTTAATGGATTCATAGGTTTTCTTTAAACGTAATAAATGTGCAACCTCAAAGCGTTGTGCCAACGATTGAATTTCACTAATCGTACATAAATCATCAAAAAACTTATAGCATTCTTCGATGTCTTTCAGCTCTAACACTGCTTTAAATAACTGATCTGTTTGATGCCCTCGAATTTTTTCGATTTGCATGCAATTTTCCTCCCTTTAAGGCTGCGTTTTCACCATTGCTTGTAACCCTGGTGAGGATGGTACAAAATGGACCCACGACTTTCCAGGTACTAGCTTTACAGGCTCCCCTGATTGCTCAACAGCCGTTGGTATTCCATTCACATTAGCCCATTTGACTTCCCTCAAATAGCCATTTTGAAATACGTACGCATTTCCACCAGAAGTTAAATCAATTGTTTGGCGACCAATATCATCGACTATTTGGTGATCCATTTCAAAAAATAGAACATTTGCCAATGATAATGCTTCGCCGGTTAACATATCTTTTGTGTCCACGCCAGCCGATTGTCGTTCATAATAATTACTTTGATGATCATACACATACGAATTGTGGAAATCTTCATTATTCCCGTAGTAAATATCAACTTGACTTGTTTCAATGCCTATTTTACCACGTTCATCGGGTTCATAAAAAGCCTGAAGTACTTTTTCACTGTAATTCATTGAAGTGCCTACCATTTCAGCACCTTTTCTGATCTTTTCCGATGTAATATATGAATTATGTGGTGCAACTCGTTCGCTTGAACGTTTAAAAAGTATACCATCATAAGCCATTCCATTGATATTGTCGACTACACGATTATCGAGCATTGTTTTTGCCTCTGGACTATAACCATGAGCTACATAAAAGGCATTGAATCCTTTTGCTATATCGATAAAATAAGAGCGTGCACTACGAACCGGCCCTATATTTTCAGGTAGCTCACTTTGATAAACTGCTAAAAAGCGAGTCACATTGCCTTCCGCAAGCATCTCATAAATGATATCCGCTGCAGCTAATCCTGATTGCGGACGTGCAGCTGGATGATTATTAATCGTCACGACAATAGGCCGTTGAGTAATTTCCTCTTGCACTGCCTCTCCTGTAAGTGGCGCAACAAATGCTGGTTTCTGTATTTGCTCCTCAACTACTTTTTCTTCCTGTGTTACCCTCTCATCATCTTCTTTAACCTTGGGTGTATCCTTTGAGCATCCTCCGATCACTAAAGCGCTAAATGCCATAGTCATCCATAATTTCTTCGTTTTGAACACAAGCATTACTCTCCTTTGAACATTTCCATATGAAAGTACCTGTTTACACTTTCATATATTAGCGCATAACAGCAGGCAATAATAACTTATTCTTCATTACATCGAAAATCCCTTTCGGTGTTATACGAATATAGGGTAAATGGGTGGACTGTAAAAATAATAGCGTGTAAATAGCATCTCCTAAATGATACCCACGCTCTGCTAAAGCTTGCTTTAAAGCCTTTTCTTTCTCTGCTAGTGTCAATACATCCCCATCATATAAAAGTCCACCAATTGATAATGGTATATCTGCTATGACTTCCCCTTTTTCTACAAGGACGATACCACCATTCATGGCCTTCATTTCTTCGAAGGCTTTGATCATATCTTCTTTATTTTTTCCGATTAATAAAATATCGCCTGTGTTTGAGTAGGACGATGCAAAGCCTTGAACACCTGTTGCAAACCCTTTAATCATTGTATTAACATGCCAGTGACCTTGCCTGTTTATTAGCATTAAATAGCACTCATCGTGATCCGCTAGTTGCCCTTCTCTAGTAATTAATGAATTATACGGTTTTGTAATGACATCATTAACAAGCTGAATTCCAAAAGGCATAGAAAACTGGAAATCTTGTGCGTCTAATGAAAAATCTAAATGAAATGCGGGGATAGCAGAATAATCAATGGCTGCCAGCCTATGCACACGATCTCCATTACGTTTTAGCCAAACGCCTTTTGATAGGACACTTTCAGGTACAGGATGATATTCATCTTGTAAAATATTAAGTGAGGCAAAGCGACCTGTCGCGATAAAACCATGTAAATTGGACATATTATAATAGCGCGCTACATTATACGAAGCCATTTGGTAGGCATCGATTGGAGAAACTCCTGCATCTAGGGCTGCTTGTATACACTTATCCATCACCCCATCCTCATGGAACGAAGGTGGTGAACCATCTGTTGTCATCATTAAATGATCAAAAATAGGAAGCTCTTTTTCTACGATTCCTTTTAATAGGTGCGGTAAATCTGGTCGAATAGAAGAATGACGTAATGTAACAGCATAACCTTGCATTATACGACGTTCCACTTCTTCCACCGTCATCGCCTCATGATCACCATCGGCACCAAGAAGTTTCATACGAGCTAAAGTTCTCTCAGAGGCTCCAGGAAAATGACCTTCGATTTTTTTACCTAGTCCCTTTGCCATTTGCATGCGATAAAGCATTTGATCGTCCCCATGTAATAGCTTAGGCCAGCCTGTCAACTCTCCCCCAAGCAAAACATCACTTCGCTCTAACCATTCTAATATAGACGTGTTAGAGAAAACTTCTTCCTCCTGCTCCAACTCAGTTTGCGAATCAAAGCGAGTCCACCAATAAAAAGAAAACGGCAACTTTTTTAAATGATCTAAAATTGAAAACGCTTTCTTATTTTCTAAATTTAAAACAAAACTTAAATTATCAGAAATAAAAGTTGTTGTCCCTAGCTGACCACAAAAATCTGCAAAGGATTGTGGGTGATAAAGCTGGAAAGGATGTACATGTGGCTCAATATAGCCTGGTACAACTGTTTTCCCTGTACAATCCACTACTTGTGTTCCTTCTATTAAAGGAGGCATCCTGTCACCAGCATAGACAATGCGGTCCCCTAAAATCCAAATGTTTCCTACAATCCACTGTTTCATCATACTATGCAAGTACCTTGCATTTTTTAGCACAATATCAGGCGCCTTTTTTCCATCAATTACAGCTAATTGCTGACGTATTTTTGTTATTTTCCATACTGGATCCATGCTATTCGCTCCTTCCTAAATTACGTAATTTTTCATTGTGTAAAATCAACCTTGAATCACATACTACTATTGCATAATCGCATACTTTCATAAAATTTATGCTTTATGCAATCATCTTGTTTCAATCGTAACACAGCACTTTCATAAAGCAAAGTGCACCTCGCTTAATTTTTTCCACAATGACTAAAGGAGGAAGTAATATGATGCAGCAAGCAAATTTAAGCGAAAAAAATGCATTTTGTCGTTTTGCCATGGGTACAAGTTTGACAGCATTCGGTATCGCTAAAGTTTCAAGAAATCCTAATTGTACAAAAGGTCGATTAATGATTGCATTAGGAGCCATGAAAATGGCAGAAGGAATCTTTAAATATTGCCCTGCCAAGGCTCTCATGAGCACCAATATGCAAAATGCCATGAACACCTCTATGCAAAGTATGTTCAGCGGGCAAAATTCTATGTCCTCTGAGCAAATCGATAAACTCATGAAGGATTTCTCTTCTGCAATAGCTGGCAATTCCTCAGGTTCACAAGCTACCGCTTCAACGCAATCTGATACCAGCACTTCAACTCAAAATTCCTCAACAAGGAGCAATTCGACATCGAATACTGCTCAAAACCCTTCTTAGTCAAAGGAGCCGTCCCAATCTAATTTGGAGACGGCTCTTACCTCTTACGTTTGAAACTTTAAGAGGTTTCAAAAGAGGATTAAAAATATTTTAAATTTTAGTAAAAATAATGATTATTTTTTGAACGTACGCCATCCAATATCTTTGCGGAAGAAAAAGTGATCCCATGTTTCTTTAGTCATGCCAGCATATACTTTTTCCTGTGCTTCCTGTAAAGTAGGCGCTTTAGCCCCAACTAACAGAACACGACCACCATTCCCAACAAATTGGCCATCTACTAATTTTGTACCTGCATGGAATACAGCATATGACTTGGATATCTCCGCTAAATTGGGTAATGTTTTACCTTTTTCAACATCTCCAGGATATCCTTCAGCTGCAATGACAACGCCCAGCATAGCATCTTCAGACCATTGCAAATCAAAGGGTTGCTCGTTCATTAATGCCACCATAAATGCACCAAAGTCAGAAGCCATTCGAGGTAAAACTACTTGTGTTTCTGGATCACCAAAGCGTGCATTAAACTCAATAACCTTAGGACCCTTCTTCGTTAAAATTAAGCCTGCATATAAAATACCTGTAAAGGAAGCGCCATCCGCCTCCATCCCTTTGACAGTTGGCTTAACAATCGTTTGGTAAGCGATATCTACAACTTCTTGTGAGATTTGTGGTACTGGTGAGTAAGCACCCATCCCACCTGTATTAGGTCCTCTATCACCGTCATAGGCACGTTTATGGTCCTGTGCAATCACCATGGGATATATTTGTCCTTTATGCACAAAGGACATAAAGGAGAACTCTTCCCCGTCTAAAAATTCTTCGATGACAACGCGAGAAGATGATTCACCAAAGCGTTGATTGCCAATCATATCTTGCACAGCTTCAATGGCTTCTTGCTCTGTCATCGCCACAACAACGCCCTTACCAGCTGCTAAACCATCCGCTTTAATAACAATGGGTGCGCCCTGTTCTTTAATATAGGCAATAGCTTGTTCTGCATCAGTAAATGTTTTATGGGCGGCTGTTGGTATATTGTATTTACTCATCACATCTTTTGCATACGACTTACTACTTTCTAATTGAGCAGCCATCTTTGTCGGACCAAAAATTTGTAATCCACGAGCTGTGAAGAAATCGACAATCCCTTCAGCAAGTGGTTGTTCTGGGCCGACAAATGTTAAAGTAATATCATTTTCCTTAGCAAATTGGGCAAGTCCTGCAAAATCCATTGTGTCAATACTAACTACTTCTACCTCGCCTCGCATCCCGTCATTTCCTGGTGCTACAAATACTTGGTTAACGGATGGAGAAATGTTAAATTGTCTAGCGATTGCATGCTCACGACCGCCACTTCCGATTACTAATACATTCATTTTAGAGAATCCTCCTCTTTGTGAGTAAGACCGAGATGAACCCACATCTCGGTCTGTTTTATGTCAATATTAATTAGTGTTTAAAATGGCGTACGCCTGTAAATATCATCGTAATACCATATTCATTTGCTTTATCGATTGAATCTTGATCTTTAATAGATCCACCTGGTTGAATAATAGCTGTAATACCTGCTGCCGCTGCAGCCTCAACAGTATCACTCATTGGGAAAAATGCATCTGATGCCAATGCAGCACCCTTTGCTTTTTCACCAGCCTGCTCAAAGGCAATTTTAGCAGCGCCAACGCGGTTCATTTGACCAGCGCCTACTCCAAGTGTCATTTGAGAATCCGTTACAACGATCGCGTTTGATTTAACATGCTTCACAACAGACCAACCCAGTTGCAATGCTTCCCATTCCTGTTTTGTTGGTTCACGATCTGTTACTACCTTTATATCTGCATTGGCAAAACCATAGCGATCTGGTTCCTGTACAAGCAGACCGCCCTCTACAGATACTACATTAAATTGATCTTGCTTAGCTTGCTCGAATGGAATTGTTAATAAGCGAATATTTTTCTTTTTCGTTAAAATATCGAGTGCCTCTTGTGAAAAAGCAGGAGCAATAATAATTTCTAGGAAAATATGGCTTAGCTTCTCAGCAGTTGCTGCATCCACTTCCATATTAAGAGCGATAATTCCACCAAAAATAGATGTTGGATCTGCCTCATACGCTTTATCAAATGCTTCCTCTAATGTGACGCCTGTTCCAACTCCACAAGGATTCATATGCTTTACAGCAACTGCAGCTGGCATTTCAAACTCTTTCACGATTTGCAAAGCTGCATTCCCATCTTGAATGTTGTTATAGGATAACTCTTTACCATGTAATTGTGTGGCATAAGCTAATGAGAAATCAGACCCTAGACGTTTTTGGTAAAATGCCGCTTTTTGGTGAGGATTTTCACCATAGCGTAAGTTCTGCTTTAATTCATACGTCATTGTTAGGCTCTCTGGGAACTCTTCTTCTGTCAAATAATTCGAGATATACGAATCATAGGCGGCTGTGTGACGGAAAACCTTTGCAGCCAATTTACGACGTGTCTCAATTGTTGTGGCACCACCAGCTTTTAGTTCCTCTAACACTGTTGCATAGTCATTGCTGTCTACGATGACTGTTACATATTGATGGTTTTTTGCAGCAGATCGTAACATTGTAGGACCACCGATATCTATGTTCTCAATCGCATCATCCCATGTTACATTAGGCTTTGAAATTGTTTCAACGAATGGATAAAGATTGACACAAACAATTTCTATTGGCTCAATTCCATGCTCATTCATTTGTGCCTGATGAGAGTCATCATCAAATTTCCCTAATAAACCACCGTGAATCATTGGATTTAAAGTTTTAACACGGCCATCTAAAATTTCAGGAAACTTCGTTACTTCATCTACTGCCGTTACAGCTACTGCATTGTCCTGTAGCATTTTTTTAGTACCGCCTGTTGATAAAATTTCATAACCTAATGCTACTAATTCCTTTGCAAATTCTAAAATACCATCTTTATTGGAAACACTGATTAATGCACGTTTTGTCACAACAATATCCTCCTAATTTTTATCGTGCTTGCACGAACTAACTTGCTGTCATAGATTTATAGAGTTAGGTGTTGAGTAAGGTTCTCGACCTAACTCCTCCTTCAGTTATTGTAATAATTGCTGTAAAGCCTTTGTATATAATAAATGCTCTTGCTTATGAATAGCAGCTTCTGTTGCCTCTCGATTTCCTTCAATGACAGATACAGCAGCCTGTGCGATAATTGGGCCAGTATCCATTCCTTCATCAACAAAATGTACCGTTACGCCCGTTATTTTCACCCCATGATTCAATGCTTGTCCGATAGCATCCTTCCCAGGAAAGGCTGGCAATAAGGAAGGATGAATATTAACAATTCGCTGCGGAAAGGCCGCCAATAATACATCACTGATTAAACGCATATATCCCGCAAGCACAATCCATTTCACATCGCACTCATGTAGTGCATCGACAATTACTTTCTCGTAAGCTGCTTTCGAGGCAAAATCTTTTGGGTTCAAGGCTAATACAGGAATCCCCAAGTGTTCAGCACGTGTCACTACATATGCACCAGGCTTATCTGTCACTACTAGCTCAATCTTTGCATGCAGTTCCTTTCGTTCAATAGCCTCTTGAATGGCTTGAAAATTACTACCGCTCCCTGATGCGAACACGGCAATTTTTGTTGGTGCAGTCATTACACTAAACTCCCATCATGTGTTCCATTAAACACTACTCCATTGCCTTTAATAACACGACCGATTGTATAAGCCTTTTCACCATTTGCTTCTACTGCTGCCATCACTTTATCGGCTTCTGCTGCTGGAGCAGCTATGACAAAACCTATCCCCATATTAAACACATTATATAAATCCTTATCTTCTAACTGACCTTTATCCTTTAGGAATTCAAAGATACGTAATACTGGCCATGAACCTAAGTCAATTTCTGTAGCTAATCCTTCAGGCATCATACGTGGTAAATTTTCATAGAAACCTCCACCAGTAACGTGGGCACAGCCGTGTACATCTGCTGCTTTTAAAGCCGCTAATACAGGCTTAGCATAAAGCTTTGTTGGCACTAATAGCGCCTCGCCGATTGGTCCTAAATCCTCATAATTTTCTACAATGGCATCCACCGCATATTGACGATCTGCAAAGACAATTTTACGCACTAAAGAATAACCGTTTGAATGCACACCACTTGAAGCAATACCAATAAGTACATCGCCCTCGACAATTCTTTCTCCTGTCACAATGGCAGACTTTTCACAAGCCCCCACTGCAAAGCCAGCTAAATCATATTCATCCTCTTCATATAGACCTGGCATTTCTGCTGTTTCGCCACCAATTAGAGCTGCACCTGATTGCACACAGCCATCCGCAACACCTTTAACAATTTGCTCAATTTTTGCAGGTTCTGCTTTTCCAAGTGCTACGTAATCTAAAAAGTATAGCGGCTCCGCTCCTTGTGCAACGATATCATTCACGCACATTGCTACACAATCCACACCAATTGTATCGTGCTTGTCTACCATAAAGGCTAGCTTTAGCTTTGTCCCAACACCATCAGTTCCTGAAATAAGAACAGGTTCTTTTAGATTTAGTTCTGACAAGTCAAACATACCACCAAAGCCACCAAACGTTCCCATGACACCTAGACGGTTTGTCCGTTCAACATGAGATTTCATTCGTTTTACAGCTTCATAGCCCGCTTCAATATTTACTCCTGCTTGTTCATATGCCTTTGACACGCAGAGTTCCTCCTTATCATCTAAATCGCCTACCAGTATCCTAGAATTCATTTTTCAACCTTCTAGTAGACACTAATTCACTGCGATGTTTTTTTAACGTAAAAGTTCTTTTTCATGTGGTAAGATGGTATCCGGGAAAATCTCTGTTGGATATTTACCTGTAAAGCATGCAAGGCATAGTCCACGGTTTTCATCTTCATATGGACGTGCAATGGTCTCAACCATACCTTCAACAGAAAGGAATGTCAGAGAATCTGCACCAATTACTTCACGAATTTCATCCACATTATGACTGGAAGCAATAAGTTCTTCATGTGTTGACGTATCGATGCCATAATAACAAGGGTTTGTCATAGGTGGTGACGAAATGACCACGTGAACCTCTGCTGCACCAGCGTCTTTTAACATTTTGACAATTCGACGTGAAGTTGTTCCACGTACAATAGAATCGTCTACCATCACTACGCGTTTACCTTTGACAACTTGAACAACTGGTGAAAGCTTCATTTTCACACCACGTTCTCGTAATTCCTGTGTCGGTTGAATAAAAGTACGCCCTACATAACGGTTTTTAATCAGACCAAGTTCATAAGGAATACCACTTTCTTCTGCAAAACCGATAGCAGCTGAAATACTAGAATCCGGTACCCCCGTTACAACATCAGCCTCAATATGCGCGCATTCACGAGCAAGCTGTTTCCCCATACGTTTACGTGCCATATGGACATTAATACCATCAATATCCGAATCAGGACGTGCTAGATACACATATTCCATCGCACACATAGAACGCTTTTCCATCTCAGCAAAGCGGTCTGACTTTACACCCTCATCGTTAATAATTAATAATTCACCTGGTTCTACAGAACGAACGAACTCCGCTCCTATTAAATCAAATGCACAAGTTTCAGAAGCTACTACCCAGCCTTCTCCTAGCTTACCAAGAGAGAGCGGGCGTAAACCATGTGGATCACGTGCAACAAGCATTTCATCCTTTGTCATAATTAAGCAAGAATACGCACCCTTTAATAAAGAAAGGGCATTTTTCACTTTAGCCCGAAATGGTGAATGCGAACTTTTCTTAATAAGATGCGCCAGCACTTCTGTATCAGAGCTAGAGTGGAAAATACTACCTTGTCGCTCTAAATACTGTTTAAGATGTGTCGCATTGACTAAGTTACCGTTATGGGCAATAGAAAGGCTACCAGTTGAGGAATGAAATAGTAATGGCTGTACATTTTCAATACCGCCACCACCAGCAGTTGTATAACGAACATGGGCAATGGCTGCTTTGCCGTTCACTGCCTTTAATTTATCTTCGTTGAAAACATCATTAACTAGTCCTTCGCCTTTTACCGCGCGAAGGTGCTGACCATCGGAAACGACGATACCTGCGCCTTCTTGACCACGGTGTTGAAGAGCATGAAGCCCGTAATAACTAAGGTGTGCTGGATTTGGGTTACCCCAAATACCAAACACCCCACATTCTTCATTTAAGCCTCTGAGTTCAGCAAGCATGGGATTGCTCCTTTCCAATTAGAACGGAATTCCTCCACTGTACCTTCTACAAGCACACCTTTGTCCCCGTTGATTTTAACAAGTGCATCGTTTGTTACGACGCCAATTTTATGAGCATCTTTGATGATTTCGACAAATGTAGCTGCATGTTCTTCTTTAACAGTAACAACAAATCGTGATTGACTTTCACTGAATAACGCAGTTGTAGCAGAACCTGTTAATGTAACCTCAACACCAAGACCATTTGCACTGAAAGTTTTTTCTGCAATAGCCACTGCAAGACCACCCTCAGCCACATCATGCGCAGACTGCACAATACCAGCTTTTATAGCCTTTAATAAAGCCTGCTGACGTGCTGCTTCTATCTCTAAATCGATAGCTGGTGCTTTCCCAGAAATAACGCCATTATTTAATAATTTTTGAAGCTCTGAACCACCGAACTCAGTCGTTGTTTCACCAATGACAAATACGATATCTCCTGCGCCCTTTACTTCCTGTGTTGTAACATGCGCTAAGTCTTCGATTAGACCTACCATACCAATTGTCGGTGTTGGATAAACGGCTTCACCAGAGCGCTCATTATAAAGCGATACGTTACCGCCAATTACTGGTGCATTCAATGCTGTACATGCAGCCGAAATACCATCAGCAGATTTTTCAATTTGCCAGAAGATTTCTGGCTTCTCTGGATTACCAAAATTTAAGCAGTCTGTAATTGCAAGTGGTGTACCACCAGTAGCAACAATATTACGAGCTGCTTCAGCCACTGCAATAGCGCCACCGACTTCTGGATCTAAATAAATATAGCGAGAGTTGCAGTCTGTTGTCATTGCTAAACCTTTATTTGTACCACGTACACGAATAACTGCAGCATCTGAACCTGGTTTAACAACAGTTGACGTACGAACCTGATAATCGTACTGATCGTAAACCCATTCTTTTGAAGCAATTGTCGGTGCTTTTAATAAAGCATTTAACGTTTCTTTATAATCTGTTACAACTGGCTCTGTATTTTCAATTGCTTGGAACTGAGCATAGTAAGCAGGTTCAGCAGATGGCTTATGGTAAACTGGAGCATCCTCGGCTAACGCATCCGCAGGTACTTCTGCCACTATTTGTCCATTGTGTAAAAGGCGAAGCATTTTATCATCTGTTACACGACCAATTGCTACCGCATCTAAATCATATTTATCAAAAATAGCCTTAATTTCATCCTCGCGACCCTTTTTCACGACTAGCAGCATACGCTCTTGAGATTCAGATAGCATCATTTCGTATGCTGTCATACCTGTCTCACGTTGAGGTACTAAATCTAAATTCATTTCTACACCAGAGCCAGCTTTTGAAGCCATTTCTGCTGAAGAAGAAGTAAGACCAGCTGCGCCCATATCTTGAATACCAACTAGAGCATCCGATTTCACAACTTCTAAACAGGCTTCAAGTAAAAGCTTCTCCATGAATGGGTCCCCTACTTGTACCGCTGGACGTTGATTTTCTGATTCCTCCGTTAATTCTTCAGAAGCAAATGTCGCACCATGAATTCCATCTCGCCCTGTTTTCGCACCCACGTACATCACTGTATTTCCAACACCTGCTGCAATACCTCGTTGAATATCTTTATGATCAATTAAGCCTACACACATCGCATTAACAAGTGGATTGCCTTCATAGCAAGGATCGAATTGAATCTCGCCACCTACTGTAGGAATACCGATACAGTTACCATATCCAGCGATTCCAGCTACGACTTCTTCAAATAGATATTTACCGCGCGCTGATTTTAATTCACCAAAGCGTAATGAGTTCAGCATTGCGATAGGACGTGCCCCCATAGAGAAAACATCACGTATAATACCGCCAACACCAGTTGCAGCCCCTTGGTATGGCTCAATTGCAGATGGATGGTTATGAGATTCCATTTTAAACACTACGGCTTGTTCGTCACCGATATCAACAATACCTGCACCTTCCCCAGGTCCTTGTAAAACTTGTGGCCCCTTTGTAGGGAATTTACGTAATACCGGTTTTGAATTTTTGTATGAGCAGTGTTCAGACCACATTACTGAGAAAAGACCTGTCTCTGTCCAATTAGGTAGGCGTTCTAAAATACCTTCTACCAATGCAAATTCTTCGTCTGACATCCCCATTCCAGCGTATAGCTTTTCATCTTTAATTTGCTGTGCTGTTGGCTCAAACTTAGTTGTTGACATGATTTTCCCTCCACTGCTTCACAATTGATTTAAATACTGCTAAACCGTCTGCGCCACCCACCAGTGCATCAACAGCTCGTTCTGGGTGGGGCATCATCCCTAATACATTGCCGCGCTCGTTTATAATCCCTGCGATATCTTCCAAAGAACCGTTTGGATTGTCACCTGAGTATGTGAATACGATTTGATTATTATCTTTTAATGATTGTAATGTCTCCTCATCACAGTAGTAATTCCCTTCACCATGTGCGATTGGGATATGAATAATTTGACCTTGCTCGTATTGGTTTGTGAATAATGTATTGTTGTTCTCCACTTTTAGCTGCACTGTACGGCACATAAATTTCAAGTTTGTATTGCGTAATAAAGCACCTGGCAATAATCCCGCCTCTGTTAGGATTTGGAATCCATTACATACACCTAGTACAGGCTTACCTGCGTCTGCTACTTTCTTAACTTCTGCCATAATGTTAGATTGATTAGCCATTGCACCACAACGAAGATAATCTCCATATGAAAATCCTCCAGGTACTAATACACCATCAAAGCCACTTAGATCTGTTGCTGTATGCCATACATATTCTACTTCTTCACCTAGCTCGTCTTTAATCGCATGATACATATCGATATCACAGTTTGACCCAGGGAATACGAGTACTGCGAATTTCATGATTAGTTAGCCTCCTCGACTTCATAACGGTAGTCCTCAATGACAACATTCGTTAAAACCTTTTCACACATTTCTTTTACTAGAGTATCAATGTCACGCTCTGTATCATTAATTGATAGTTCAAGATATTTACCGATACGTAAATCCTCTACTTCACCGTAGCCCATTTTAGCTAAAGAACCCTGTACTGCAGAGCCTTGTGGATCAAGAATGCTCTCACGTAATGTTACATAGATTTTTACTTTTTTCATTGTTATTTGCCTCCGAGTCTAGAAAGTATAATAGTATAAACTTCAGTTAAATTACCAAGGTCTCTACGAAAAACATCTTTGTCTAACTTTTGCTTCGTTGTTGCATCCCAAAGTCGACATGTATCTGGTGAAATTTCATCTGCCAATAAAACATGACCATCAGCATCACGGCCAAACTCTAATTTAAAATCAATTAGCGTCACATTGACATCAGCAAAGATTGGCTGTAGAACTTTGTTAATAGCTAGTGCCTTATCGTAAATAGCCGATACTTCAGCAGACGTTGCAAGCTCAAGAACATCTATATGCTCTGTCGTGATGAATGGATCACCTAACTCATCGTCCTTATAGTAAAACTCGACGATTGGTCGTTTTAAAGGTGCCCCCTCTTCAAGACCAATACGCTTTGCTAAACTTCCTGCAACTATATTACGAACGACTACTTCAATCGGAATAATATCTACTTTTCTTACAAGTTGTTGCGTATCAGATAATTGTTTTACGAAATGTGACGCAATTCCGTTTCCTTGTAATTTTTCGAAAATTAATGAAGTAATGCGATTATTTAAAATGCCCTTACCTTCTATTTCTTCTTTCTTTTCACCATTGAATGCAGTCGCACTATCCTTGTACTCCACAAGCAGCACATTCGGCTCCTCCGTTGTATACAATTTTTTTGCTTTACCTTCATACAAAAGTTGACCTTTAGTCATTCGTTTTTCCCCCTGATATTATGAGATACGCTTTTATGAATGATCAGAATCGAACCGTGTTCTCCACGATTCAATTCTGAAGCATTTACTGGTGGCTCTAACATTTATTTTGTATTGGCGAAATAAATATTAGTTAAGTCCTAGACGTTCAAAAATCATATCAACATGCTGTAAGTGGTAGTTATAATCAAAGCACTCGTCCAGCTCTTCTTTTGTTAAATAAGATGTGATTTTTTCACTTGCATCCACTAATGTGCGGAACTGTACCTGCTCGTCCCATGCCTGCATAGCTAAAGGCTGTACAGTATCATAAGCTTCCTCACGTACTAATCCTTTATCAATTAATGCTAACAAAATGCGCTGAGAGTAAATAAGACCGAATGTACGAGTCATATTACGTTTCATGTTTTCAGGGAATACTGTTAAGTTTTTCACAATATTACCGAAGCGATTTAACATATAGTTAAGAGTAATCGTTGCATCCGGTAAAATAACACGCTCTGCAGAAGAATGAGAAATATCACGTTCATGCCATAAAGCGACATTTTCATAAGCAGTCACCATGTATCCGCGCATTAAACGAGACATCCCAACCATGTTTTCAGAGCCGATTGGATTACGTTTATGTGGCATTGCTGAAGATCCTTTTTGACCTTTAGCAAAAGCTTCTTCCACTTCGCGTGTCTCAGATTTCTGTAAACCACGAATTTCTGTTGCGAATTTTTCAATGGAAGTAGCGATTAAAGCTAATGCACCTAAATATTGTGCATGACGATCACGCTGTAAGGTTTGTGTTGAAATCGGTGATGCAGCTAGACCTAGTTGATCACAAACATATTGCTCAACACGAGGATCAATATTGGCATATGTTCCAACGGCGCCAGACATTTTTCCAGTTTCAATTACTTTAGCTGCTGCTTCAAAACGTTCCAAGTTACGCTTCATTTCCTCATACCATAAACCCAGCTTTAAACCAAAAGTTGTTGGCTCTGCATGGACACCATGAGTACGGCCCATCATCACTGTATGTTTATGTTCTTTTGCCTTAACAGCAATAATATCAATGAAATTCACGATATCTTTACGTAAAATATCATTTGCTTGTTTGATTAAATAAGAAAGTGCTGTGTCTACTACGTCTGTAGAAGTTAAACCATAATGTACCCATTTACGCTCTTCACCAAGGGTTTCTGAAACGGCACGTGTAAAGGCTACTACGTCATGACGAGTCTCTTGTTCAATTTCTAAAATACGGTTCACATCGAATGAAGCATTCTCACGAATTTTAGCAACATCCTCTTTTGGAATATCGCCGATTTCAGCCCACGCCTCACAAGCTAGGATTTCTACCTCTAGCCAAGCTTGATATTTATTTTGTTCTGTCCAAATTGCGCCCATTTCGGGTCTTGTGTAACGTTCAATCATTGCGTATCTCCTTCTATTCTGACCAAATGCCAGAACTCTCGATTTGTTGTAATGTTTCTTCTAAGTTTTTTGTCATAATCGTTACATGGCCCATCTTACGGTTAACCTTAGCCTCAGCTTTCCCATAAAGATGGATAGACCATTCAGGATATTTAGCAATGGAGTTACTCAATGGCACGACATGCTGCCCTAATACATTGATCATAATGGATGGTGCCCAAAGCTCTGGCTTACGTAATGGCCAACCACAAACAGCTCGTATATGCTGATGGAATTGTGAAACATTACACGCTTCTATTGAATAGTGCCCTGAATTATGAGGTCTTGGTGCTAATTCATTAATCACAATGCCACCATCTTCTAGCACAAACATTTCTACCGCTAACGTTCCTACTAAATGTAAGTAATCTGCAATTTTTAAAGCTTCTCGTTCGGCAGCCTGGGCTGTGCTTTCTGTTATGCGAGCAGGCACAATTGTTTCGTGCAGAATATGATGAACATGAATGTTCTCTCCAACTGGCTGGCAATACGATTCACCACTACCATTTCTTTGAACAATGACTGATACCTCTTTTACGAAGGGTACGAATCCTTCAGCAATACATGGAGAATGCATAAAGAGTTCTTTCGCTAACGGAAGATCTTCAGTTGATGTTAACAGCTGCTGTCCCTTGCCATCATAACCACCTCTTGCTGTTTTGACTATACAAGGATAACCAATCGAATCAATATTGGCTACTAATTCTTCATAAGTTTTTGCAACAATATATGGTGCTACTGGGCAACCAGCTCTCACAATCGCGTCCTTTTCGGTTATGCGGTTTTGTGTAATGCGTACCAATTCAGCTCCCTGAGGAACATAAGCCATTTGTGATAAACGCTTTAAGCCTTCATAATCAATATTTTCGAATTCATATGTGATGACATCACTGACTTCTGCAAGTTCTTCTAAAGCAGCTTCATCATCATAGGGAGCTACAATACGAACATCTGCCACCTGCCCACAAGGTGAGTCCATTGCCGGTTCCAGTACAGCAATTTTAAAACCAGACTCCTTTGCAGCAAGAGCCATCATTCGACCAAGCTGCCCCCCGCCTATAATACCTATCGTTTGTCCAGGATAAATAATTTTTGTCACACTAAGTCACCTGTGCTTTCTAAAACTTGCTGCTTTGTAGCTTCACGTCGAGCATCTAACTTGTCAGCAAGTTCTGCATCTGTCGTTGACAAAATCTGAGCTGCTAGTAAACCTGCGTTTGTTGCTCCCGCTTTCCCAATAGCTACAGTTGCTACAGGCACACCACCAGGCATTTGAACGATGGATAGCAGTGAATCAAGCCCATTCAGTGCACGTGATTGAACTGGTACACCGATGACAGGTAAAGTTGTTTTAGCTGCTACCATTCCAGGTAAATGTGCAGCTCCGCCTGCCCCAGCTATAATTACTTGTATTCCCCGTTTGCGTGCTGCTTCCGCATATTCAAACATTAAATCTGGTGTTCGATGTGCAGATACAACCTTCTTTTCGTACGGTACTTGTAATTCGTCTAAAATATCACATGCATGTTTCATTGTTTCCCAGTCACTTGAACTACCCATAATGACACCGATTTTCGGATTCATAAATTGTCGCTCCTTTTAAACGATAGAAAAATGATCAATTATTGTGCAAGCCTCTATATAAAATAGCTCTGCAATTTTTACCTTTTTACAAAGAAAATCCCCAAATAAACTACTCTCTACCTTTACGCGTGAAAGCAGCTTACTTGAGGACTTATAAGGGCAAGAATTTGTCCATATACAATTTTGTACATGGATCTTCTCATAAAAGCCAAAAGTGCTTTCCCGCATAGTCCAGCATTTACGGTGCCGGGTAGAGACACTAGAGCCAATCCTCTAGCATATATGTGGGATTTATTTGTTTTTCCTTATCATATTTTAACAAGGGATCGTATTATCGTCAATGCAAAAATGCGAACATTTTTTTATAACCTAAAAAAAACGTTCGGATTTTAGTCAAAATCATTCCATATCTTGAGTAAGTATAGCTTTAAATTGAATTTTTTGACGTAATAATGTTGGTTCACCATCGACTAAATGAAATAGTGGCTCTTCTTTTCGTCCAATTGCCATGTACCCATCGTTTCGCATTCTTTCTAAACATTCTTCAATGGATTCGTTTTCTTGTACTTCATACCAAATTTGCTTCTTTCCCAACTTTTTCTCCCTTTCAATAACATAATTTATTTCCTAGCACTTGTTACTTCATTATACCTTGAGTTGCCTTAGGAAGTGTGTAAGAACTAATTAATTGTTTGTTAAATATAAAAAACTGCAGATATATATCCGCAGTTTTACTTGCAAGTTCAGTAAAATCCATATAAAGCTTTTATATAGATGCCTAATATTAGTAGCAACAAGAATGAATGAAGGACAACAAGAATGAAACGATATTCTTTAATACCTAAAAAGGTACTAACCATACCTATTCCTCCTAGTATAAATGGCGTAAATATACTCAGGTCAGAGAGGAATTTAAAAAAACTCCCATACCATTTTGTAGAATCATATCCAAACATTAAGAATGTTAGGAGTAGGCACAGAATCGAAAGAGTCGAAAACATATTACGCTTCATTTTCATTCCTCCATCATTCCATTCAAGATAAGTAGGAAGTGCTGTCTATTTTAATTATCCTTACATCAGTATAAATTTAACATTTAGTGAATTATACCACTACTTTTTATTTTATAAAATAAAAAAAGCCATGGAATATATCCATGACTTTTTAAGTGCCTAGCGACGTCCTACTCTCACAGGGGGAAGCCCCCAACTACCATCGGCGCTAAAGAGCTTAACTTCCGTGTTCGGTATGGGAACGGGTGTGACCTCTTTGCCATCATCACTAGACTATGTTCGGCTTTCAATATACATCGCATTTCTTCGTCAGCTTCTGTCGTTCAGTCAGTCACGTACTTGAGTACGCTCCTTCCCTCTCTCCATTGCTTCCTCGAACTACTCGTATCTTGAAACCCTTTATAAAAGAAATTATTCTTTCAAAACTGGATAAACGGTTCATTGAATGCTTCAAACTTTTTGGTTAAGTCCTCGATCGATTAGTATTCGTCAGCTCCATGTGTCACCACACTTCCACCTCGAACCTATCTACCTCATCGTCTTTGAGGGATCTTACTTACTTGCGTAATGGGAAATCTCATCTTGAGGGGGGCTTCATGCTTAGATGCTTTCAGCACTTATCCCGTCCACACATAGCTACCCAGCGATGCCTTTGGCAAGACAACTGGTACACCAGCGGTGTGTCCATCCCGGTCCTCTCGTACTAAGGACAGCTCCTCTCAAATTTCCTACGCCCACGACGGATAGGGACCGAACTGTCTCACGACGTTCTGAACCCAGCTCGCGTACCGCTTTAATGGGCGAACAGCCCAACCCTTGGGACCGACTACAGCCCCAGGATGCGATGAGCCGACATCGAGGTGCCAAACCTCCCCGTCGATGTGGACTCTTGGGGGAGATAAGCCTGTTATCCCCGGGGTAGCTTTTATCCGTTGAGCGATGGCCCTTCCATGCGGAACCACCGGATCACTAAGCCCGTCTTTCGACCCTGCTCGACTTGTAGGTCTCGCAGTCAAGCTCCCTTGTGCCTTTACACTCTACGAATGATTTCCAACCATTCTGAGGGAACCTTTGGGCGCCTCCGTTACCTTTTAGGAGGCGACCGCCCCAGTCAAACTGTCCGCCTGACACTGTCTCCTGCCCCGCTAAGGGGCATGGGTTAGAATTTCAATACAACCAGGGTAGTATCCCACCGACGCCTCCTTCGAAGCTGGCGCTCCGAGATCTCTGGCTCCTACCTATCCTGTACAAGTTGTACCAAAATTCAATATCAGGCTACAGTAAAGCTCCACGGGGTCTTTCCGTCCTGTCGCGGGTAACCTGCATCTTCACAGGTACTATAATTTCACCGAGTCTCTCGTTGAGACAGTGCCCAGATCGTTACGCCTTTCGTGCGGGTCGGAACTTACCCGACAAGGAATTTCGCTACCTTAGGACCGTTATAGTTACGGCCGCCGTTTACTGGGGCTTCAATTCGCAGCTTCGCTTGCGCTAACCACTCCTCTTAACCTTCCAGCACCGGGCAGGCGTCAGCCCCTATACGTCACCTTACGGTTTTGCAGAGACCTGTGTTTTTGCTAAACAGTCGCCTGGGCCTATTCACTGCGGCTCTCATGCGCTTGCACGCTCAAGAGCACCCCTTCTCCCGAAGTTACGGGGTCATTTTGCCGAGTTCCTTAACGAGAGTTCTCTCGCACACCTTAGGATTCTCTCCTCGACTACCTGTGTCGGTTTGCGGTACGGGCACCTCTCACCTCGATAGAGGCTTTTCTTGGCAGTGTGAAATCAGGAACTTCGTCCATACGGACTCGCCATCACAGCTCAACGTTACAGTGTGCGGATTTGCCTACACACACGCCTTACTGCTTGGACGCGCATAACCAACAGCGCGCTTACCCTATCCTACTGCGTCCCCCCATTTCTCAAACGGTGAGGAGGTGGTACAGGAATATCAACCTGTTGTCCATCGCCTACGCCTATCGGCCTCGGCTTAGGTCCCGACTAACCCTGAGCGGACGAGCCTTCCTCAGGAAACCTTAGTCATACGGTGGACGGGATTCTCACCCGTCTTTCGCTACTCATACCGGCATTCTCACTTCTAAGCGCTCCACCAGTCCTTCCGGTCTGACTTCAACGCACTTAGAACGCTCTCCTACCACTGACATCGTAGATGTCAATCCACAGCTTCGGTGAATCGTTTAGCCCCGATACATTTTCGGCGCAGCGTCACTCGACCAGTGAGCTATTACGCACTCTTTAAATGATGGCTGCTTCTAAGCCAACATCCTGGTTGTCTGTGCAACGCCACATCCTTTTCCACTTAACGATTACTTTGGGACCTTAGCTGGTGGTCTGGGCTGTTTCCCTTTTGACTACGGATCTTATCACTCGCAGTCTGACTCCCGTGTATAAATATCTGGCATTCGGAGTTTGTCTGAATTCGGTAAACCGGGATGGCCCCCTAGTCCAAACAGTGCTCTACCTCCAGTATTCTCATCACGAGGCTAGCCCTAAAGCTATTTCGGAGAGAACCAGCTATCTCCAAGTTCGATTGGAATTTCTCCGCTACCCACACCTCATCCCCGCACTTTTCAACGTGCGTGGGTTCGGGCCTCCAGTAAGTGTTACCTTACCTTCACCCTGGACATGGGTAGATCACCTGGTTTCGGGTCTACGACCACGTACTATTTCGCCCTATTCAGACTCGCTTTCGCTGCGGCTCCGCCTTCTAAAGCTTAACCTCGCACGTAATCGTAACTCGCCGGTTCATTCTACAAAAGGCACGCTATCACCCATTAACGGGCTCTAACTACTTGTAGGCACACGGTTTCAGGATCTCTTTCACTCCCCTTCCGGGGTGCTTTTCACCTTTCCCTCACGGTACTGGTTCACTATCGGTCACTAGGTAGTATTTAGCCTTGGGAGATGGTCCTCCCGGATTCCGACGGAATTTCACGTGTTCCGCCGTACTCAGGATCCACTCAGGAGAGAACGAACTTTCGACTACAGGGCTTTTACCTGCTCTGGCGGACCTTTCCAAGTCGCTTCATCTAACTCGTTCTTTTGTAACTCCGTATTGAGTGTCCTACAACCCCAAGAGGCAAGCCTCTTGGTTTGGGCTCTTCCCGTTTCGCTCGCCGCTACTCAGGGAATCGATTTTTCTTTCTCTTCCTCCAGGTACTTAGATGTTTCAGTTCCCTGGGTCTGCCTTCAAGACGCTATGTATTCACGTCAAGATACTACGCGATTAAACGTAGTGGGTTCCCCCATTCGGAAATCTCCGGATCAAAGCTCACTTACAGCTCCCCGAAGCATATCGGTGTTAGTGCCGTCCTTCTTCGGCTCCTAGTGCCAAGGCATTCGCCGTGCGCCCTTAATAACTTAACCTATCAGCTTTCCATACACTTCACATTTCGTTGTCAGCCTCACTCGTTCAATCAGTCACGTACTGAAGTACGCTCCTTCATTTACTCGATTGCTTCCTAGAACTGCTCGTGTCTGAAAACCTTATCATGTTATTAAGCCTATAAAAAAACTTAAAAAATAAATGTGTTTGTTACAATTTCAATGTCGTTTTATCCAGTTTTCAAAGAACAAGTTTTGAAGTATTTCATTCAGAAAGAATGAACCTTCAAAACTGAACGCAAAACGTAATCTTACAAACCCTAGGTTTGTATTCCGAAAATATCCTTAGAAAGGAGGTGATCCAGCCGCACCTTCCGATACGGCTACCTTGTTACGACTTCACCCCAATCATCTATCCCACCTTCGGCGGCTGGCTCCAAAAGGTTACCTCACCGACTTCGGGTGTTACAAACTCTCGTGGTGTGACGGGCGGTGTGTACAAGGCCCGGGAACGTATTCACCGCGGCATGCTGATCCGCGATTACTAGCGATTCCGGCTTCATGTAGGCGAGTTGCAGCCTACAATCCGAACTGAGAACGACTTTATCGGATTAGCTCCCTCTCGCGAGTTGGCAACCGTTTGTATCGTCCATTGTAGCACGTGTGTAGCCCAGGTCATAAGGGGCATGATGATTTGACGTCATCCCCACCTTCCTCCGGTTTGTCACCGGCAGTCACCTTAGAGTGCCCAACTAAATGATGGCAACTAAGATCAAGGGTTGCGCTCGTTGCGGGACTTAACCCAACATCTCACGACACGAGCTGACGACAACCATGCACCACCTGTCACCGTTGCCCCCGAAGGGGAAACCATATCTCTACAGTGGTCAACGGGATGTCAAGACCTGGTAAGGTTCTTCGCGTTGCTTCGAATTAAACCACATGCTCCACCGCTTGTGCGGGCCCCCGTCAATTCCTTTGAGTTTCAGTCTTGCGACCGTACTCCCCAGGCGGAGTGCTTAATGCGTTAGCTGCAGCACTAAGGGGCGGAAACCCCCTAACACTTAGCACTCATCGTTTACGGCGTGGACTACCAGGGTATCTAATCCTGTTTGCTCCCCACGCTTTCGCGCCTCAGTGTCAGTTACAGACCAGATAGTCGCCTTCGCCACTGGTGTTCCTCCAAATCTCTACGCATTTCACCGCTACACTTGGAATTCCACTATCCTCTTCTGCACTCAAGTCTCCCAGTTTCCAATGACCCTCCACGGTTGAGCCGTGGGCTTTCACATCAGACTTAAGAAACCACCTGCGCGCGCTTTACGCCCAATAATTCCGGACAACGCTTGCCACCTACGTATTACCGCGGCTGCTGGCACGTAGTTAGCCGTGGCTTTCTAATAAGGTACCGTCAAGGTACAGCCAGTTACTACTGTACTTGTTCTTCCCTTACAACAGAGTTTTACGAACCGAAATCCTTCTTCACTCACGCGGCGTTGCTCCATCAGGCTTTCGCCCATTGTGGAAGATTCCCTACTGCTGCCTCCCGTAGGAGTCTGGGCCGTGTCTCAGTCCCAGTGTGGCCGATCACCCTCTCAGGTCGGCTACGCATCGTCGCCTTGGTGAGCCGTTACCTCACCAACTAGCTAATGCGCCGCGGGCCCATCCTATAGCGACAGCCGAAACCGTCTTTCAATATTTCACCATGAGGTGAAACAGATTATTCGGTATTAGCCCCGGTTTCCCGGAGTTATCCCAAACTATAGGGTAGGTTGCCCACGTGTTACTCACCCGTCCGCCGCTAACATCAAAGGAGCAAGCTCCTTTGATGTTCGCTCGACTTGCATGTATTAGGCACGCCGCCAGCGTTCGTCCTGAGCCAGGATCAAACTCTCCATAAAAGAAATTTGATTAGCTCAAATTGTTTTGCTGGCATCATTTTGATGTCCAAAATTTTGTTTCGTTCACTAGCTAGGCTAGCTACTTAAAACTTTATTGATTACGTTTTGCTTGTTCAGTTTTCAAGGTTCATTTGCTAGTTACTCTCAAGTAACTTTTTATAATTTAACATATTGTTAACATATTGTCAACTGTCTATGTTAATATTTTAAAAGTTGTTCGTTTGTTTCGTAACAACGTGTTTAAATATATCATCATAAAATAAAGTTTGCAAGCGTTTCATTAAAGTAAAACTATTCTTATTATTTAAAAGTGAGTTTCTTCTATAATAAAGGTGAAAGCAACTTTATATAAAGTAATGCTCTATGAATAATAAAAAAGATGAATAGAGTAACAATAAAATTTTTTATTCAATCATAAAAAACTCCATTGTTAGAATCCTTACTTAACAATGGAGTTTTTTTCAAAGTATATTTAATTTATCGTACCCAGATGAAATATGCTAGGAAGACAAAGAATAAACCATACATCATAGGATGAATTTCTTTTCTCCGTCCCGCTAACAACATTGTGATTGGGTAGAACACGAAGCCAATTGCAATACCCGTAGCTATAGAATAACCAAGAGGCATCATTAATACCGTAAAGAATGCAGGTACGGCAATCTCAAATTTATCCCAATCAATTAAACGTAATGACGAAACCATTAATACCCCTACAATTACTAGCGCAGGTGCTGTTACTGCTGGCGTTACTACTGCTAATAACGGAGAGAAAAATAAAGCTACTAAGAAAAGTACTGCTGTTACTACCGCCGAGAACCCAGAGCGAGCCCCAGCTGCTACCCCCGAAGTTGATTCTACATAGGCAGTAGTCGTAGATGTACCAAATAAAGAACCAATTGTTGTTGCAAGTGCATCTGCCATTAATGCGCGACCTGCACGTGGTAATTTATTATCTTTGACTAAGCCAGCCTGTGTTGCCACAGCCATTAAAGTACCTGCTGTATCAAAGAAATCTACAAACAAGAATGTTAATACAACTACTAAAAACTTCACGTTAAATAATGATTTAATATCTCCAAGTGGTTCTAGTGCCACCATGAATGTAGAATCCACACTTGGAATAGCAGAAACAATTGCTGTTGGAGGTTCAATAATACCTGTCACCATACCAATAATCGCAGTAATAACCATCCCTAAGAAAATACCGACACTGCGTAATTTAATAATCAGAATAACAGATAGAACGATGCCGAATACCGCTAGTAATGTAGAGCCAGTGAAAGTTCCTAAAGTTACTAATGTAGCTGGACTATCTACAACAATTCCTGCACCTTGTAAACCTACGAAAGTAATAAACAATCCTATTCCTGCCGAAACAGCATATTTAAGCTGTACTGGTATAGCGTTAATAACTGTTTCGCGAATACCTGTTAGAGATAGGATGATAAAGATAATCCCAGAGAAGAAGACGCCAGTTAGACCAGTTTGCCATGGAATACCATAAGCTCCAACTACAGTAAAGGCGAAGAATGCATTTAATCCCATACCAGGAGCTAGTGAAATTGGGAATTTAGCGAAAATACCCATTATTAAAGAACCAACTGCTGCAGCTAATGCTGTTGCTACAAAAACAGCACCTTTATCCATCCCTGCATTTTCTAGAATACCTGGGTTAACAGCTAGAATATATGCCATCGCAAGAAAGGTTGTAATACCGCCTATTATTTCGCGGCGGTAATTAGTTCCTAATTCATCAAACATGAAATATTTTTTCATTATAAAAAAATCCTCCGTATGGTCGTCCTCAATATCGAAAACAAAAAAGACACGCTGACTAATCTACTAGTCGCATGTCTACGATATATTTCATCCACATTAATGTGTGAAATAAATTAGGGTTTATACATTCGCATATAAACCTCAATCGTAGTCAAGTTATTTACGGTAACTTGGTAGAAACTCACGGGCCCTATCCCCGACATTATACGACGACTTATTTAATTTACATTCGTAATATATCATTTCACTTTTTAGATTTCAACCCTATTTCCGAACAATTTTATAAAATAAAATACGAAAGTTCGTGTAAATTTCTTATTTAATGTTCATATTTTAATAAACTGCTACTAAAAAGCCTAAGTACGGAACAATTCTCCGAACGCAAACAATAAAAAACCCCTTAGAACTCACTCGAATTCTAAAGGATTTTATGGAAGGACTCAATTGCAGACAATCTTTAATTCATCACTTTACTTTGCAAAACCTGAATTCTTTTTTCTAACTTCTGTTTCCAATCTTCCGCCAATGCATCTACTGCTCGGATATGTTTCATCGCATCCGCATCTTTGTTTTTAAAATATACTTCGTTGCAATACAAAACCGAAACTTGGGCAGGATGCTTTTCTACTAATTCAATATTCGAGCTCGCACAGATTGTCCCCTCTTCTAGTACACGCCCAAGGAAGCCAGTATAACCAGTTTCAATCATACGTTTCAGCAATGTGTTTGATTCAGTATATTTGTCGATCGTGCTACAGGGAACACGCCCTTGTGTAATTTGAATGACAGCATCTCCTATTTTATAAATATCACCAATACAAGTATCCGCTTCTAGCATATTTGTAACCGTTAGATTTTCACCGAAAGCAGCAGTTGGTAGTGGTTTACCAAGTTCTTGTTCCCATTGTATGTAATGTTCCGCAGGATATAAACAAACTGCACGATCAGGACCACCATGATGTTTTTTATCAGCAACATCATCTCCGTCGAAGCCATGAGCTGACAAATAAACTTCTTGAATTTTTTGCTTTTCAATACCTGTAATCATTGAACGCCCTTTACTATCAATCAATTCTTTTGGCATCCCAACTGCTAATGTATGAATTATTGGTTTATTTTTTTCCATTTGAATCCCCCCCTAATCTGAATAGTATCATTTCTTTTGCATTCATTTAGTTTACTACACACAACACTTTACCAGCAATTTTTCCATGTTGAGATACTTTATTTAGCATAAATTCAGACATAGTGAAATCAAAAAAGCCCTAAAAACCTCTCAGGGCTTTTAGGGCGTTTGCTACTATTCCCACTCAATCGTTGCTGGTGGCTTAGATGTAATATCATACACTACACGGTTAACGTGTTTTACTTCGTTTACTAGACGGACAGAGATTTTTTCTAGTACATCCCATGGGATACGTGCCCAGTCAGATGTCATACCGTCGATAGATGTTACCGCACGGATACCGATTGCGTAATCATACGTACGTGCATCGCCCATTACACCAACTGAACGGATATCAGGTAATACCGTGAAGTATTGCCAAATGTCACGATCAAGGCCAGCATTGGCGATCTCCTCACGTAAGATGAAGTCAGATTCGCGAACGATTTCTAATTTTTCTTCTGTTACTTCACCAAGTACACGGATACCTAATCCAGGACCTGGGAATGGTTGACGCCAAACGATTTTTTCATCCAGACCAAGCTCTAAGCCTAATGCTCGTACTTCATCTTTGAATAAAGTTTTTAGTGGTTCGATTAATTGGAATTGCATATCTTCTGGAAGTCCACCAACATTATGGTGAGATTTGATTGTTTGTGCAGTTGAAGTACCTGATTCAATAATATCTGTATAAAGAGTACCTTGAGCTAAGAAATCCATACCTTCAAGCTTTGATGCTTCTTCATCAAATACGTAAATAAATTCATTACCGATAATTTTACGTTTTTTCTCTGGATCTGATACACCCGCAAGCTTGTCCATGAAACGTTTGCGAGCATCAATTTTAATAAGATTCATATCGAAATCTTCAGTAAATGTTTTCATTACTTGCTCAACTTCACCTTTACGGTTTAAGTTGTGGTCTACGAACATACAAGTTAATTGGTCACCGATCGCTTTGTGGATAAGAACAGCTACAACTGAAGAGTCAACACCACCTGAAAGCGCACATAATACTTTTTTATCGCCTACAATTTCACGAATTTTTGCGATTTCAAGTTCGATGAAGTTGGCCATTGACCAATCACCTTTTGCTTCACAAACATCGAATACGAATTGACGTAATAAATCATTACCATAAACAGAGTGACGTACCTCTGGGTGGAATTGAACAGCGTATAGTTTACGTTCTACGTTTGCCATTGCTGCAATCGGACATGATGCGCTCGTTGCGATCACTTCAAATCCAGCAGGAACTTCTGTTACATGGTCACCATGGCTCATCCACACGATTTGCTCAGTTGGTAACTCACCAAATAATTTATTGGAAGCAGTTACTTTGATTTCAGCTTTACCATATTCACGAGTTTCAGCGCCTTCTACTTTACCACCATTTGTATGCGCCATTAATTGCATACCATAGCAAATACCTAGGATTGGTAGGCCTAATTCAAAAATGGCTGGATCCACATGGAAAGCATTTTCATCATAAACAGAGTTTGGACCACCTGAAAAAATAATACCAGCTGCGTTCATTTCTTTAATTTCTTCAGCAGTTACTGTATGTGGATGTAATTCACTGAATACACCAAACTCACGGATACGACGAGTAATTAATTGGTTAAATTGGCTACCGAAGTCAAGTACAACGATTTTTTCTTGCTCTTTTAATAAAGGGCTAGCTGTCAAAATTTCCACCTCTTCTACTATTATTAAAGGATCATTCATTTGTTCAAAGAAAAACGCGAAGAAAGTAAAATCTTTCTACGCGTTCAAAAAGCTCATGATGATTTATAAAGGCGAATGCGTAGCAAAGTAAAGTGATTTACTATACCTCTCACCTAGCGAATACATCCGCCTTCATAGAGAAATCATTTGTGGTGATTTCGTAGAAACATCCGAACCTTATTATCGAACTTATATGAAAGCAATCCTTGCATTTAATTTTTTTCATTTTACTCTTTGTCTAAGTTAAAATCAACCGATAGTGCGATTGATTAAATATTCCCAACTTTCTTTCAGCTTCATGAAATCCACTTCTTGTTTATCCTTCCCATAAACATGTTGCTCATAAACAGCCGTTAGCTTTTGCATTTCATCTGTTTCTAAGGATGCATCCACACGTTCGGCAAACATGTGCAACGTTTCTCCATCTCTCATACGCAGTCCAATACGTGATAATTGCTTCAGAAGAATATGATAAGAGGAATCAAAGGTAGACCAATCGGCAGTCTTTTTACGATATGCTCGCACATGCATTTTAGGCAGCCATGTTTTGCGCTGCAAGTATAATGCAATCCCACTAATCAGTAATAATATTAAACCAATTCCCCAAACATAAGCGAACTTCTTCATCCATGCCCAGAGCATATCCAGACTAAACGTTGATTTACTTTGCTCTTTATTGGACACTTGTTCCTGCTGTTGTGGCTGTTCAGGTTTTTGCTCTGGCTGTAGAATTTCTTCCTGTTCTGATGTATCTAATGGTATATCATAATCAATGTTAGCATTGCCACTAAAGCCTATTGTAGGTTCAAACTCCATCCAACCTGTCCCAGGTATATATGCCTCTACCCATGAGTGTGCGTTGTCATTGGTAATTCGATACTCTCGCAGACCATCTGTCATTGGCCCTGCCGTACCAGGCGCAAAACCTTTGACCCAGCGAGCCGGTATGCCTATTGAACGCAAAAGCACTACCATTGACGTTGAGAAATTATCACAATACCCTACTTTTGTATCAAATAAAAACTGATCGACATAATCTTGATTTTCTGCTGGAATAGCCGCTTGGGTTTTATCATACCTAAACCCGTTTGTCCGAAAATAACCTTCCACTGCCTTAATTTGATCGTAAACCGTAGTTTCATCCTGTGTTATCGCCAACGCCAAATCTCTTACCCGTTGTGGCAATTCCACTGGCAACTGCATAAAGCGATCAAAAGATAAATCTAACGTTTCAAGTGTGGCTGGCAGAGATAATTGCAACTGTTCCATACTATAGACTGGCTCACTATATGATAATGTATAGTTTGATAACGATTTAGATGTATCATTCTGCTGCTCTATAGTCATCCGTTCCGTCTGCTCATCCTGAATAAATAATGTGGAATCTTGTGCCGAAACAGATAATAAACCATATGTTTGGATTAAAAATGGCATCGAGGCCGCAATGTCCAATTGAATTTGACGCTCGTTTTCAGGTAATCCCACTTGTAATGAGGTCATAATCGGCGCATTTGACTCATATACATTTTTCCCAAAGTTCCCCTCTGACAAAATCCATCCCTTTGAGGTATAAGTATCCTTCGTTTCAACACGCCAATAATGACGATCACGAGAAGAAGCAGTAAAAATTAATGTATTATCTCCTTGGAAAGGTCCACCTAATTGACTATCGTCTTGACCATAGCCGACTGATTTCATGCCTGCTCCATTCCCATCTTGCCCAGTAACACCTTGGATAAATGGCACAGGGTCTGCCCATGTCGGCCCTGTCTTTGGTAAAAAGAAGGCGATACTACCAAAAAGTATTACGGAAACAAGCATCGGAATAACAATTTTCCATTTTCCAAACGCATTGCTCGTTGCACCCGCTTGAAGCCATAAACGTTTGACAAATAGGACACCTGTCATCATTAATCCTAGTATAACCACTTTAACAATAGCTGTTTTACCATTGTATTCACTAAACGTATCTAACGTAGCAATAAAGAATACTGTCATGACAAAAAAGTAAAATATATTTTTCCGCACGGAGACCCAATGGTGAATTAAGTAAACAAGCATCCATATTAATACTAGAAATAGCACTGTTCTAAAAGCATCGGATACTAGTCCAAAATCACCTGAAATAATGGCGGCCATATTGCCTTTCCATTCTGCTAATAAGAAGGATATGGTCTTTCCAGAGAGCACTGGGCTTTCGCTATAAATAAAGACAATACACCAAATAATATAACCTAACTTTACAATTCCTGATAATACAGGATGCACTCGGAATAAACTTAAAGCTAGAGACAAGCCAATAAAGACTAGGAAGAGATGAAACCCTCCTGTATTAGTTAATTGCATAATGGGCATTAGCCATTCACGCAATATAAAGAAAACAATAATATAGGCGACTGCCAACTCTAAAAATTCTCCTAACGACTGTTTCACGGCTTCATCACCCCCGTGAAAACATGATAAAAATCTGTTGGATCTACATAGACCATTTGAATATGTTTATAACGCAACGTAACCTCAGATTGCACAGGTGGCTGTTTTGTCACGACAAAACAAATACAACTTTTCACTATATTCGCAAGAGTATGTAGGAATTCATCTGATACTTCATTAGTTACATAAAGCAATGTCGCAACTTGCTTAAAGGCTTGCTGGTCATAAAATCGAAATTTTACATTCTCAGTAGGTTTGATAGCTGCCAAATGATACATAACCTGATCTAACTGCTTTTCACCTTGTATAACCGGAAACACCTTCGTCATTTCTCCAGCAGCAATAAAGGAAATATCACCAAGTTCCTGCACGATCATATTGAGCATAGATGCAACTAGTTCAATCTTATCCTCAAATAACGTTGATTTCTTGGCATCAAGCACTAACATTAACTCAGAGGATTGTCTATCCTCAAATTCCTTCGATTGTAAGGTTTGGGTTTTTGCGAAAGATTTCCAATGAATCCAAGAAAAACGATCCCCTGGAACATATTCTCGTAATCCAACAGACATAGTAGTATCCTTAACTATGGAATAAGGGGACATCATTGGCCCAACATCATATTTTGTTTGCAGTGCCGAATATTTCATTTCTCTGAGCCTTGGATAAACTAAAATAGTTTGTTCTTTCTCAGCCACAACCATTTTTTTGGCCCAGCCAAAAAAATCATAGAAAGCTATCGTAACACCCAAATAACGGTGTTCACCACGAGGCATATTTACTAGTTCATAATGCCAGTTAAATTTTTTTCTAAAGCCAACAAATTTGATAGCAGCTGAACTTTGTAGCTTGGCCTGTACTAATCCCTCACTATCTACAAGTTCCTCCATCATCATATAAGCAAAAGGGAAACGTGTTTTTCTCTCGACCGAAATCGTTACCTTCGCTGACTGACCACGTTCTATGTGTGAAGGTTCAATTTTGCGCTCTACTACTAGGATACTTTCCCTAACAACAAAGAAAAATAAGGCGTACACTAAAAATGGACTTACGGTAAAAAACACAAACCAACTAACAAAACCACCTTGGAACATTGCATAACAAAATGTTACAACCATTAAGAAAACCACTAATAGGAAATGTTTACTTTTCTCCAAAAAAGCTTTCCATTGCCTCATTGTTCTGCAAACCTTTTTGTTGGTACTGGCGTTTTGGCAATGATCCGTTCAATAATTTCATTGGCCGTTACATTATCGTAGCGAGCATCTGGTTTTAAAACTAGGCGATGACTGAAAACAAAAGGTACAAGGTATTGGACATCATCAGGTATGACATAGCTGCGCCCTTTCATAAACGCGTAAGCTTGCGAAGCCTTCATTAAGGCTAATGTAGCCCGGGGACTTACTCCTAAATAAACATAGCTGTTTTCTCTAGTTTGAGTAGCAAGCTCCACCATGTAATTTTTTACTGAATCTTCAACGTACACTCCTTGAACAAGCTCTTGTAATTCAATTAATTGAGCTACTGACAATACAGCGTCGATCTTTTCAATTGCTTTGCCATTTTCCGCTCGACGTAAAATTTCTACTTCTTGCCCTCTAGTAGGGTAGCCCATCTTTATTTTCAACAAAAAACGATCAAGCTGGGCTTCCGGCAATGGATAAGTACCTTCGTGTTCTATCGGATTTTGCGTGGCCATTACAAAGAAAGGCTGATTAATGGCAAGTGTTTTACCATCAATAGTAACAGATGCTTCTTCCATCCCCTCTAGTAAAGCTGATTGCGTTTTTGGCGAGGTACGATTAATTTCATCAGCTAAAATAACATCGCCCATTATCGGTCCTGGACGAAATTCAAACTCCAAAGTCTTTGGATTATAAATAGAGATTCCCACTACATCGGAAGGTAATAAATCTGGAGTAAATTGAATTCGTTTAAACTGTGCATCAAAGGATTTGGCTAATGAACGAACCATCATTGTTTTCCCAACACCAGGCACATCCTCTAACAATACGTGCCCCCTCGCTAATAAAGCAACAAGGCTCAGCTCAGCCACCTCTCTCTTTCCAATCATTACTTTCTCTATATTTTCTAGCACATTTTGTATTTGAGAATTCATAAATAAAAAAACCTCCATTCCACCGAACAATTGTGTGAATTGCACGATAACTTATCATAAGCATATCGAAATATGTCTAGTAAAACAATTATCAGAAACTCCTTCCCTTTGATAACACTTAATAAACAAGGCTTGTTTGAACATAGTCAAACAAGCCTTGTTTATTATACAACGTCACTAATCATTAGAATGTTACAATTCTAATCTTTTTAACCATATCTCTTCCAAAGATGTAGAATTTTCTTGTGTAAAAATTTCAGTGATCGGACCAGAAATAATAATTTCCCCATCATGTAAAACTAATACATCATCTGCTATTTCTTCAGCAAATGACAGCAAGTGAGTAGAGAATATGACCGTATTTCCTTTTTTCTTTTCCTCTATCATCACATGTTTCAGTTGTGCTATCCAAAATGGATCAAGACCATTTGTCGGTTCATCCAAGATTAGCAAGGATCCACTTCCAAGTAAACTTTGCGCAAGATTTAATCGTTGAAGCATCCCTTTAGAGAACTGTTTAGCTGGTTGATTGCGAACATCCCACAAGGAAACACGCTTCAATATACGCTCTTGCTCATCTTGATCTACTTGTTTTAAAGATGCCAGCAGTTCAAAAATTTCTGCCGCCGTTAGCATGATTGGAAAATTTACGTCATCAGGCATATAACGAATTACTTGCGGTTTATGCCATATCATTTCTCCAGACTTTTTCTTTTCTTGTCCCGTTAGTAAACGGATCAACGTACTCTTCCCAGCTCCATTGCCCCCAACCAATGCTAGAATTTTACCCGAATGTAGTGTAAAGGTAGCTTCTTTTAAGCCTCTACCATTTCCATAGACATTGGCTACATTTTTTGCTTCTAATAGAATCATCGCTTTGGGTCCTCCTTTAAAAACTTCGTAGCCAGTATAAGTGGTAGAATGATCCAAAGAAGCGTCACTATCACATACATCACATGACCCTCAGGTGAGGAATAAAATTTCGTTACACCATAAAATGCTGGACCAAGCACACTAGCCTGATGGGTGAATATAAAATAACCAAAGCGTAGCCATTCTACTGGATTAATATGTATCGATATAATGGTAAGTTTTTGTAAAACATGACCCGCTACAACTGCACCAAGAGCCATTAAAGCATAAGAAATGAGCAGTAAAAAAAAGGACCATACAACAAGTGACAGGGCTAGTGCAAATAATCTTGTTTTAGCCATTGCCCCCAGTACAATACCCAATGAGACAAATATAAAGATACATAATAACGTAAGGATTACTAAAATAATCGGTAACTGTACGCCATCCAATAGACCACCTAATGCTAAGACAACACCAAACGCCACAAGCACTACTAATAAAAAAGCAAGTGATATAGCCACATACTTCCCTATAATATATTGCGCTATTTTCATGGGATATGTTTTTAATAACGAAAACCAACCAGATTCTATATCGCCAGCTAAACTCATACTTCCAATGGTGATAATGAATAAGGGCAATAGAAACAATAACACATTTAAAAATGATGCTGTTTGACGTGTAAAGCCCTCCATATCAGGTAATGCCATTCGTTGAATGACTATAATGGCTACAAATACAAATGTAAACAGAAAAGCTACTAGTTGCATCCAATGGCTTCTTAAAATTTGCTTTAGCTCTATTTTCACAAACATCATTTATGAATCCCCCAATTAAACGTCAGCAAATCTTGATAGGCTAATAATTGCCCCTCTCCTTCATTGGTCATCCATTCCTGTGCCTCAGCCTCTGTCGCAAACGCAAGAACGCCATAGTTCATCGGCGTCCAATAGCCTGGATTATATACATAGGTAGCTTTATAAACATCAATCCATTCATTATTTGCTTTATTTTTAATATAGGCTGCGCCAATTTCACCCTCACCATTTAGCGTAAGATAATCCATCAAACATCCAATATCATCAAAAATCTTATAATCTCCATTTGTTAATACAATTTGTCCAGCATATTCTTGATGAACGATACTCATATTACAAATTTCACAAATATCTGTTTCACTGATAATATCACGTGGGTTATATACTTTTCCGCTGCAACCGCCCAATATTGTACTACATATAACTAGAATGGTTATCCACCTTATCATACTAACATTCCTCTTTTCCACAGCCAAAATCCACCCATAGTTACAACCAAACCAATAATGAATTGTAGGATGTTAATCGAAAGCCCCTTCTCTTTCGTATGGCTAATTAATCTCGGTTCGTTATCTACAAGTAAATTTTGTTCTGTCTTATTCACTTGCTGATCAAGTGACGTCAGGATCATAACACTCGGTGATGCCACAAAAAATTGATAAACTGGTTGTCTCACCATCCATTGACCAAAGCTCGAAACAGCTACATATGGAACATCTCCAAAACCATCTCCTGCAACATCTATCCCTCTATAATCATCATAAAAATTGCGAACTAATCGCAAACCTTGTTGGTCTGATCTTGCTGTCAATATATTTCCAGTAAACTGATTATCCTTTATAATAGAGTGCTTATCTACCTTTGTTCCTTCTAAGGCAGTCTGATTCATCTGAAACCGATTTTCTTGTATTTGTATAACTGAACATTTTTGCAATGCTACGCCCACCCGATTATTTTGAAAGCTATTTTTTCTTACCTTTGCCTGTTGAGTGTCATACATTAAAAGACCATAGCTATTGAAATCATTATGGTTTCTAACTGTATTACTGGCTATTTCTAAGTCAGTAGTCATCATTACCATAAGACCTGTAACATTTTGAAAATATGAATTGAAATCCACCTTGACATCACTTGAATACATAAAATGCGTCCCATATCGACTATTTGTCACTTCGTTTTGACGCACATCGATTTGTTTTGCTTCTTCTACATATATTCCATCTTGCACAAGATCAATAGCATTGTGTTCAATAGCAATGTCCTCACTTTTAAACACAGCAACCCCATTGCCTTTTTCAGCATAATGTAACTGATTACCAACAATCTTGTTTTCAACTATTCGAATATGCTTAGAACGTTGAATATGGATACCCACTTGTATATTCTTTATCTCAATAGCTTTCAGTTTTAAATTCTCCGTTTCATTAACAACAATTCCTTTGTTTTTGGCAGAAATCATTATATTTTCGATAGAGACATTAGCCGTATGGTCAATTTTTAGTGCAGGTTCAGTATTTTGAGAATAAAGTTCAACCCCTTTTTCACCTAGGAGTTTAATCGGTTTCTTTACTATAAAATTTCCTTGGTAACGACCGGCAGGAATATGAACAATTTCTCCTGGTTTCGCTTGATCAATAGCCAATTGAAGATCAAACTCCGCATTCGCTGTTTGACTTGCCCATAGAAAAAACAATACGAACAAACATATTCGTTTCATCACGTTCACCACCTTATTCAGCATAAAAAGACTAGAGGAGAGCCCCCTAGTCTAGGCTTTTAATGGCCATGTCCCTCTTGCCCATGATTCATTTCATTTGAATGCATAGAACTAGAATCTCCACTTTCTTCCTTAGCCTTTTTTTCCATCATTTTCTTACGTCGTTCCAATGCGTCATCTTTAATTTTTTGTAGTTCTTCAACATAAGCATTCGGATTTTCTTGGATGTATGTATCTGCTTCCGCTTTGTTCACGAAGTAAATATAGCCCCAGTTCATCGGAGATTTCAGCTCTGTTTTCACAATTGTTACATCTTCGACCTTCGCCCACTCCTTCGTCACAAAATCACGGACGAATTTGGCATTTTTCTCTTCATTGGCAACCTCTGCATTTAACAAACAGCCAATATCATCATAAAATGCAATAGTTCCATCTTCTTTGATCGCTTGCGTTGAAAATACGCCCATCTCATGATCCTTCATGTATACCTTCATATTACACATTTCACAAACTGTATCTTCCTTTGGCTCTTGTAACCGTGAATCGACAAGCGAAGCAACTTGTACAGAATCATCCACTACTTCCGTTTCCATTTCGGTAGCATCTTGCTCTGATCCCTTCTCCTTTACCTGTGGTTTTTCGCCATTACATGCTGCAAGTAAAAATAATAATAATAATGCTGGTAACCATAATTTTTTCACAAATTTTTTCCTCCAATTTTAATTTTGTGTTGCCATATTCTACAATACAGATTAGTTGTGAAATTAGTAAAAAATCGAGGTGAAGATTTGGAAAAATTATCTTGAACATTCAATGAACATCTTCATTTCAAATAATTTGAATTTAGTGCTTCTTTTTCACTCGCATCAAAAACTCCCCACATGTTTAGCTGTGGGGAGTTTAGTCTTTATATGGAAGAACGGTAACTATTAAGTAACTTCTTTTGTCTGCTTAAACGACTAAGTTTTAACGCAGTTTCATTTAATTCGCGACGAATTTGCAAATCATTCGTACTATCCATATGGATGGGCGCAGTTTGCTGATGCTGTTTCTGTTGATTTGGTGTATTGATCGAACTGCGCTTCTTCTCTTTATTTCTTTGCAAACTATTTTTAAATAAATTTTGTGGATTTTGCCCAAAATTATGGCTAATATCACCTGCATGTAGATACTGATTTTCCTGACGAAAAACACTACTTGTCGTTGCATTTACTCTAGAAGTCCTCATATTAAGTTACCCTCCCTTACATTTTATAATCCTTATAGGTAATTATATCGACATTATATGATGATATTTAACAACATAGAACCAAATTGCATAAAAAAAGAGAGAAAAGAGCTATTTTCAAAAGTGAGATTCACTTTTATAACCCTTTTCCCTAATTTTACTTCCAAAAAACATCAAATATTGTAATAGGCATATGGCGTTTATGTTGTGAACGCAAATAATACCCTTCTAGTAATTGGCGAGGTTCTTCTGGGATTTCCTTTCCCTCTAAATAATCATCAATTTGATCATAGGACACACCAAGAGCCACTTCATCTGGCAAAGATGGACGATTTTCCTCCAAGTCTGCTGTTGGTACCTTCGTATAAAGATGCTCTGGACAATTGAGTTCTGCCAATAACTGCTTCCCTTGTCTTTTATTTAAACGAAAGATTGGCATTAAGTCAGCTCCTCCATCACCAAACTTAGTATAAAAACCTGTAATAGCCTCTGCCGCATGATCCGTTCCTAATACAACTGCTCCATTCATTGCAGCAATCGAATATTGCACTTTCATACGCTCCCGCGCTTTTTCGTTCCCTTTGACAAAATCATTCAGCTCAACACCCGCATTTGCTAGGGCCTTCACACTCGCATCGACAGCATCTTTTATATTAACTGTATAAGACCCCGTTGGCTTTATATAGTCGATAGCGTCCTGACAATCTTGCTCATCTGCTTGCACTCCATACGGTAAGCGAATCGCCCAAAATGAATATTTCATTTCACCAACTTCTTTATTCAATTCATCAACAGCTAGTTGCGCTAGTTTTCCTGTTAACGTTGAATCCTGACCACCAGAAATACCAAGAACAAATCCTTTTACAAAACTATAATGTTTCGCATATTCCTTTAAGAAATCAATGGATTTACGTATTTCCTCCTGCGCATTAATAGTTGGTTGTACACGTAATTCTTCAATGATCTGTTGCTGTAAAGTCATCGTTCCATCACTCCCTATTTACATTTGCTTAACCATGTTATGAACTTCTTCAATATTGCGCATTTTATTATCCCAGCATTTTTGACTTAAATCGACTGGATACTCTTCAGGATTCATCGCACGTTTATATTCATCCCATAGCAGCTCTAAATTTCCGGCTGCATAGTCACGCATTTCCTCAAGCGTTGGGTTTGTATAGTTTATTTCGCCATGATGAATCACATGCTGATGTAAATTTTTCGCTTCGAAATTCGTGACAAATTTAGATACAAACGTGTGAATTGGGTGGAACATTTTAATACGGTCCTCCTCCTGAGGATTTTCATCCTGCATCGCGATGTAATCTCCCTCTGCTTTGCCATTCTTTTTATCGATAATACGATATACATTTTTGAGACCTGGCGTTGTTACCTTTTCAGCATTCGCTGATATTTTAATGGTATCCTCCAATTGACCTTCACTATTTTCAATGGCAACCATTTTGTAAACAGCTCCTAACGCAGGCTGGTCATAAGCTGTAATAAGCTTCGTACCAATTCCCCACACGTCAACTTTTGCCCCTTGAGCTTTTAAATTTAATATGGTGTATTCATCCAAATCATTTGAAACAATAATTTTCGCATCATGGAAACCAGCCGCATCTAGCATGCGACGAGCCTCTTTTGATAAAAACGCAATGTCTCCACTATCTAAACGTATACCAATAAAATTAATTTTGTCACCTAATTCTTTGGCTACTTTTATAGCGGTTGGAACACCAGATTTCAAAGTATTGTACGTATCTACAAGAAAAACACAATCTCTATGACGCTTTGCATAAGAATGGAAAGCATCGTAATCATTTTTATACGCCTGTACCAAAGCATGAGCATGTGTGCCAGACACCGGGATGTTAAACAGTTTACCTGCTCGTACATTACTAGTGGAAGCAAAGCCACCTATGAATGCTGCACGCGTCCCCCAAATAGCTGCATCCATTTCCTGAGCGCGTCGTGTACCAAATTCCATGGCCACTTCATTTTTAATAATTTGTTTAATACGGCTAGCCTTCGTTGCTATTAATGTTTGATAATTAACGATGTTCAATAATGCTGTTTCTATAAGCTGAGCCTCCACTAATGGAGCTTCAATTCGAACAATTGGTTCATTGGCAAAAACAAGCTCTCCCTCTACCATCGAATACATATCACCTGTGAATCGAATATCTTTTAAATACTCAATAAAGTCCTCTTTATAACCAACTTCCTCACGTAAATACGTAATATCAGATTCACTAAAACGGAAATTGCGTAAATAATCCAGCATTCGCTCTAGGCCAGCAAATACTGCATAGCCATTGCCAAAAGGTAATTTTCTAAAATACAACTCAAAAATTGCTTTTTTATTATGTATCCCATCAGCCCAATAGGATTCGGCCATATTGATTTGATATAAGTCTGTGTGTAGCGCTAAGCTATCGTCTGCATAGTTTGATCTCACAAGAAACCCCTTCTTCCGCTTTGATAATTAGTCCTAGTATACACTATATACCCAAATTCTTGCGTATGACATTCTCACTCCTCCATGTTAGGTTTTCTAACATTAATAGTCAGAAAATTTAGAACTGTTCATATTTTAGACACAAATTTTAGTACCGCTTTCATTCCCATTCTGAAACCTTTTTCTCACGAATATTTCGAGAACAAAAATAATTCATGTAATAAAAACTGACACGAACTTCCAAAAAGTAATTGCACTCCTGTTCAAGGCAATTTATCATGTAAATTAAAATTACGCAAGGAGCTGGTACAGATGAAAAAAATCGAAGTAATCATTCGTCCTGAGGTTTTTGGAGCCGTTCGGGACGGTCTTGCACAACAAGGAATTGCAGGGTTAAGTGTCTCTGAAATCGCAGGTTGTGGTCGTCAATTAGGGCGGACTGGTTTATTTCGTGGTAATACGTATGAAATCGAATTTTTACCTAAATTGAAATTAGAAATGATTGTAGATGATAGTAAAGTGGATGGCATTGTAGAAATACTATTGCGTGAAGCAGCCACTGGCAAGGTTGGGGACGGGAAAATCTTCATTTATCCAGTAGAACAAGCGATTCGTATCCGAACAAAAGAAGTCGGATCAATTGCAGTAGAATAAGGGGGCGATATAGATGGAAGAAATAATATTATCGGTTAATTTAATTTGGGTGATGTTAGGCACAATTTTAGTCTTTTTTATGCACGCTGGATTCGCTATGGTAGAGGCAGGATTTACACGTTCAAAAAATGCTGTTAACATCATCATGAAAAATTTTCTTACCATTTCCCTAGGGGGAATTGTTTATTTTTTATGTGGCTATGCCATTATGTTTGGTGACACTGTAGGTGGTATTTTCGGCATAAGCGGCTTTGCTTTAAACGGAGTCGATGATCTTTCATTCTTTATTTTCCAAGCAATGTTTGCTGCAACAGGAGCAACTATTTTATCTGGCGCTGTAGCAGAGCGTACTAATATTTTTGCTTATATAGGAATTATTATACTAATGTCATTAGTTGTTTATCCAGTTGTAGGCCATTGGGTTTGGAGTGGTCAAGGTTGGTTGACTGATTTAGGCTTTGTAGATTTTGCCGGCTCGACAGTCGTTCATTTAACAGGTGCTGTAGCCGCTTTTGTCGCAGCAGTTATGGTTGGACCACGACTAGGTAAATATGAAAACGGTCGAGTAAATGTTATTACAGGTCATAGTATACCATTAGGAGCATTAGGCGTATTTTTACTATGGTTCGGTTGGTTTGGCTTTAATGGTGCATCCACTTTAGCTGCTGATCCTGAACTTGTTCCAAATGTCATTGCTAATACATTTTTTGCAGCGGCCGCTGGTGTCGTAGCAACCGCCTTCTATACGAAGTTCCGTTATGGCCATATTGACGGCTCCCTCACATTAAATGGTGCACTAGCAGGACTAGTAGGAATTACAGCAGGTGCAGCGAATGTCAGCATTATCGGTTCTATTATCATCGGCCTTATCGCCGCCCCATTACTTGTTGAAGGTGTACGATTCCTTGAGTGGAAGCTAAAAGTGGATGATCCAGTTGGTGCAATTGCTGTACATGGTATTTGCGGTGTATGGGGGACACTAGCAGTTGGATTATTTGATAGTAACGGTCAAGGTTTATTTTATGGTGCGGGCTTGAGTCTATTAGGCATTCAAGCAGTCGGTGTTATTGCTACAATAGCCTGGGTTAGTGTTTCTGTAACAGCTGGTATATTTATCATCAAAGCTTTTGTACCATTACGGGTAACGGCTGAAGAGGAAATTGCTGGTTTAGACGTTATAGAGCACGGAGCTCCGGCCTACGAATTCCAAGATATTTTCAAGAGTTCTGCTGTTCGAGGAGAAACCTTTGCACATCGTTTAACACATTTCGGTAAAACCCAAAGCAACGTACAACAAGAAGAACAACACATATAACCAAAAGAAAAATCTGCTCTGCCTTTAATAAAGTAGCAGGCAGATTTTTTTAGCAAACTAATGATGTTAAGCTTTCTCTAGTTCTAATAAAAATCGTTTTACATCTAGTCCACTACGAAAACCTGTTAATTGACCATTTTTTCCAATGACCCGGTGACATGGAATAATTGCTAAGATTGGATTTGCACCAATAGCACTGCCTACAGCCCTAACCGCTTTGGGGTTCCCAATACGTTCTGCGATACTTCCATACGATGTTGTTGAACCATAGGGTAATTCTTTAAGGGCGTCCCATACAGCTAATTGAAAAGGTGTCCCCTTCACATGGATAGGTACATCAAATTCTGTCAGTTCCTTATTAAAGTATGCTGTTAATTGTTCTTTATATGGTTGCAATTGCTCTTGATTTTCTTCAAAGCTATAACCTTTGAAAGGCTTTTTAGCCCACTCTTTAACCTCATCAAATGATGCATTAGGTGTTCCAATATAGGCAAGTCCATTATTTGAAGCCACAATGTACATACTACCTTGTGCAAACGTTAATGTATCAAAATACAATTTTTCCATTCCCTTTTCTCCCCATTTCTAAAATCTTATATTTAAACTGCATCTTTCCTTCATTTCATGCTACAGTTATTTTACTGACTATAGCAAAGGAGTTTCACTATATGAATACGCTATACGAGCCTGCCATTCACTTTCAACAAGTTCAATTCTCAGTAAATGACAAAATGATATTAAAGTCAATTACGGGGTCGTTTCCGAAAGGTCAAATTACCACTCTCGTCGGCCCTTCTGGTGCAGGTAAAACAACCCTGCTTAAATTATGTAATGGCCTTCTTTCACCGACAAATGGGCAAATACTTATTGATAATGAACCCATCTCAAATTATGAGCCCTCAGCATTACGAAGACATGTTGGTATTGCCCTACAAGCTGCTCCTATGATTGCTGGTACTGTTAAGGAAAACATTGCACTCCCGCGAACATTGCAAGGAAAAAAACTTTCTCAACAGGAGGCCATTCAATATTTAGAGGATGTTGGCTTAGATGAAAGCTTCTTATATCAATCCACAAATGAATTATCCGGAGGACAACGTCAAAAGGTTTCTATAGCAAGAACACTTATTAATCAATCCTCTATTTTATTATTAGATGAAATAACCTCCGCTCTCGATCGCCAATCAGTCAAGGACATTGAAAAACTCATCGTCACTATTAATCAAAAATACAATGTAACGATGATTTGGATTACTCACAATTTGCAACAAGCGTTAACAATTGGACACTACACATGGGTCATGATGAATGGAGAGCTAATTGAAACTGGCAAGAGTGCTTTACTTAAAGCACCAACGAACCCACGTGTAGCTGAATTTGTTCAGGGGGCTAACATATGACATATACGTCCTTATCACTGACATTAATATTTGTTTGCATCCCTTTACTGCTATCCAAAACATTAAAATTAGGACTTGAAAAAGATACACTTATTGCAACTCTTCGTTCAATAGTTCAATTGCTTGCTGTTGGCTATATACTTAAATTTGTCTTTGATGCAAATAGTTATATGTATATTTTTCTTATGGTAGCTTTAATGATACTAGTTGCTACGTTTAATGCTCGAAAAAAAGGAGAAGGTATTAAAGGAATCACCTGGAAGATTGCACTGACGCTTGTGATAATAGAAATTATTACACAAGGTGTCTTGCTGGGCTTCAACATTGTGCCAGCAACCGCTCAATATATTATTCCCATTAGTGGCATGTTAATTGGCAATTCAATGGTGTTATCCATTTTATTTTTAAACCGATTTACGGCTGAAATTACTAGCCATAAAGATCAAATGGAATTAATCTTGTCACTTGGAGGCACACCTAAACAAGCCGTTCATCGACAACTTATCAATGCCGTAAAAGCAAGTATGATTCCTACTATTGAAAGCCAAAAAACAATTGGCTTGGTACAGCTACCAGGCATGATGAGCGGTCAAATTATCGGTGGTGCCGACCCCATTCAGGCTGTACAATTTCAGCTTTTGATCATCTTCGCTCTTCTAACAACGGCAACATTATCAAGTATCATGATTGGTTTTTTAAGTTATCCTGCACTTTTTAATGAGCGTATGCAAATACTTGAAATGAAATAATTGTTAAGCAGATTTAATATAGTTTTAATAATTTATGATATACTAAAAAGAAAATGCAGTTAGGAGAATGACCATGTTATTACGCGATTTTTTCATCCATCTATCTGAAAACCAACTATTGAATAGTGCTGCAAAGAAATATGGCCTAAAATTAGGAGCACAAAGTGTAGTAGCTGGTACAAATATTGAAGAAACGATTGCAAGCATCAAAGAACTAAATGCACATAATATCTCTTGTACAGTTGATAACCTTGGGGAATTTGTTTCAAGTAAAGAAGAAGCAACTGCTGCAAAAGATAAAATCCTCTCTGTCGTAGAAGCTATTCATGAAAATGATGTAAAAGCACATATTTCATTAAAGCCCTCTCAATTAGGTTTAGATATTGATGTAGATTTCTGCTATGACAATCTGTATGAAATTGTTGAAAAAGCGGCTGCTTACGATATATTCGTTAACTTCGATATGGAAGACTTCGGGCGTCTTCAAACATCCTTTGATATGGTAGAAGAATTATCTAAAACATTTAGTAATGTTGGAACTGTCATTCAATCTTACTTTTACCGTGCAAAGGACGACATTGAAAAATTCAAGGACTATCGTTTACGTATCGTAAAAGGTGCTTATAAAGAGCCTGTTGAAGTTGCTTATCAGGATAAATTGGATATCGATTTAAACTTTATTGAGTTAATTGAATATCATTTATTACATGGTAAATTTACGTCCATTGCAACACATGACCATAATATTATTGCTCACGTTAAACGCTTTGTAGCTGATCATAATATTCCACTTGATAAATTCGAATTCCAAATGCTTTATGGATTCCGTACAGATATGCAAAAAGAACTAGCTAAAGAAGGCTATAACTTCTGTGTATACGTTCCATTCGGCGAAGATTGGTATGGTTACTTTATGCGTCGCCTAGCTGAACGCCCTCAAAACCTTAACCTTGTCACAAAACAAGTGTTTACGAAAAAGACGAATACAGTTCTTGCTGTAGCAGCAGGTGCATTCGTTCTTGGACGTTTAACAAAACGCAATAAATAAAACAGAAAAGAACCTTGCCGCAACCATGCGATAAGGTTCTTTTCTTATTTATTCCATCCTTTTTCTTTAAAGCGTGCGATGGCTTCAATACGATTGCCTACGTTTAATTTTTCTAAAATCGTAGAAATATAGTTACGAACGGTTCCAGCAGATAGGAATAGCTCTGCGGCAATCTCCTTTGTTGTTTTGCCCTCTGCCACAAGTGTCAGCACCTGGCTTTCTCGCTCTGTTAATGGATTCTCGCTATCATCCTCATAAACAAAATCAACGAGCTCTGGGGCATAAATCCGTTTACCATCCATTATCGTACGAATTGCAGAAACTAATTCTTCAATAGGGCTATCCTTTAATAAATATCCCCTTACACTAGCTTTTCTAGCACGCTCGAAATAACCCGGTCTAGCAAACGTAGTTAAAATAATGACTTTACAATCCGAGCCAGAGCCATGCATCTCTTCTGCTGCATCAAGGCCAGTTTTAACAGGCATTTCAATATCCATCACACAAATATCAGGCTGGTGCTCTTCAACAAGCATCACTGCTTCCTCACCATTTTTGGCTAAGCCAACGACCTCCATATCATCCTCCATACTAAGTAAAGAGCGAAGAGCGCCTAATAGCATCCCCTGATCTTCAGCAATCACAATTCGTATCATGTCACAAGCCTCTTTTCTATATGTTCTTCAGATTTTCTTTTACACTTTGATGCGTAATAGCCACTGGAATGGTTACCGATAATGTCGTTCCGTCAACACTTTCAATTTTAAAGGAACCATTGATAAACTCTAAACGCTCTCGCATTCCTTTTAACCCGTTCCCAGTCTTCCATGCTTGTTTTTTTGTAATCCCTTGTCCATTATCACGAACTACTAAGTAAACTTCTTTAAAATTTTGATGGAATGCTATTTCGCATTTTGTCGCACCACTATGTTTAACAACATTATTAACAGCCTCTTTTAAGCACATAGACAAAACATTTTCTACAAGTGGTGGCACTTGCAAGGCATTTTTATCGCCCTCAAAGACAAATTCCATCTCTGCTGCCTTTAGTATTTGAGAAATACGCATAAGCTCATCTTCAAATTTTGCTGTCCGCATGTCTGAAACCAATTCACGAACCTCTTTTAAGGCAATACTGGCAGTTTGGCGTATATCCTTAATCTCAACTAAAGCTTGCTGTGGATCACGCTCAATCAACCTTGATGCCAAATCACTTTTCAAACCGATCATAGACAATTTTTGCCCCAATGTATCATGTAAATCACGTGCAATACGTTGTCGTTCTTCAAAAACAATTAACTCAGCAATACGTTCATTGGCCGTTTCTAACTGTCCTTCTAGGTTCTCACGTTTGTTTTTGGAATAGATTGTTAGTGGTAAAAGAACAACAGCCAAAATAGTTAACACGACAAAAGGTAATTGTGATAAAAATAAGTGAAGCTCGACAAAAAAGCCAGCGCCTGTAGAAATGACTGTAAAGCCAATATGTAGACCGTACATGATATAGAAACCAACTGGTCTTCGTATATTTCCAATGAAAAATGCTGTAAAAATGGAAAGATAAACATAACCATATAAAATCGTCATGACAATATTAATAACCATTTCGAAGCTAATCCACATATATACAAGACCGCTTTTCGAATTCATGGAAAATCGATAAAAAATAAAATATAGCATTAAAAACGTAATGCCTATAGAGATTTCTATATAAGATGATTTTCTAAAAATAAAGAAAAACGGTAGAAAGCAAAAAATAATCCATAAATATATACTGAGCATAGGACTATTCGGAATAATACTATGCCATTTCCTCAACATAATCTCACGCTCTTTCCTACTTTTCCCTTATTATAACAAGAAAATTATTTTTTTGCCCATACATGCTTATTTTCTCGGCTATATTTAAAACAGCCATCTCTCTAATTGAGATGGCTGTTTCTAGCTAAGCGGCAATACTGCCTTTTGCTTTACGTTTTATAATTAATTCGACTTCTTTAAATGTGACAAATTTACTTTGCTCTTCATCATATAGCTTATAACGCAATGATTCTAAACTTGTACGTAAAGTAATCGTTGTCGCCGTATGTAATGGCGGCGTTTCATTATGAGCCTTTTCAAGATTATAGTTAGGTACACGAGGTGCCAAGTGATGAACATGATGGAAACCGATATTTCCAGTAACCCATTGCAAGATTTTCGGCAATTTGTAATACGAGCTACCTTCTACTGCGGCTTTCACATAATCCCACTCTGAATCATGTTCAAAGTAAGAATCTTCATAGGTGTGCTGAATATAAAATAACCAAATTCCTAAAGCACCCGCAATAAATAATGTTACACCTTGGACTAATAAAAACGCTTGCCAGCCCATAAAGAAGATTAAAGCGGCACAAACTCCAGCAATAACAATATTCGTTAAAATTGTGTTAGTACGTTCCTTTTGCTTTGCATCCTTACGATTAAAACGATTTAAAACAAGTACCATATATAAAGGTCCTAAACCAAACATTACAAATGGATTACGATAAAAGCGATACCATAATCGTTGTCCCTTTGAGGCTTGCATATATTCTTCCACAGTCATCATATCAATATCACCAATACCACGCTTGTCTAAGTTTGAGCTTGTTGCATGGTGAATTGTATGCTCACGTTTCCATTTTTCATATGGGAATGAAGTTAACACCCCAGTAAAAAATCCAACCCAGTCGTTTGCCTTTTTACTTTTGAAAAATGATCCATGTGTACAATCGTGAAAGATAATAAAAGTTCTTACGACAAAACCTGCTGAAATAACACTTAAACCAACTGTTAGCCAAGGTGAAACATCAACTAACAAGTAACCTGCCACCCACAAAGCAATTAACGGTACAATGGTATTAATCATTTGAAAAACACTTTTACGCGTGTCTGATTTAGCAAAAGGCGCTACATCTTGGCGTAATTTTTTTGTTTTTTCTTTTATTGTTGCCATCTTTTACTCCCTCGTTTCCTTTTTCTTATGACCTCATCATAAAATAAGAGTATAAGTCAGCAACAGACGCAAACATCACAAAAAGGATATGACATTTGTCATATCCTTTTATGAATCGGTCCAGTCAGATGTAGTTGATAGAACACAAGATCTAGCCATTGTTCAAACTTATAGCCTGCATTTTTTATGGTTCCTGCATATTCAAAGCCTAGTTTCTCATGTGCTTTAATACTACCAATATTTTCTCCATCTATACCTGCAACTAATGTCTTTACCCCTTGCTCCTTCGCTATCTCTATAAGCTGAAGCATAAGATTCGTTGCAATACCTTTTTGATAGTGCTCCTTATGTACATAAACGGAGTGCTCCATAGTATATTTATAACCCGGATAAGGACGGAATTGACTATAAGTTGCAAAGCCAGCGACCATCCCATTATCATCAAATACAAGCAACGGATTTCCTAATGCTTGCTGTTCCCTAAACCACTTCACTTTTTCATCTAAAGATTGAATTTCATATCGATAGACTGCTTTGCTTGTTAAAATTATATCATTATAAATTTCTAATACCTCAGGTATATCTTTTTCTTCCATCAATCGAATTATTTTCCTCACGTCCTTCCGACATTATCCTTATCTTCGATTGTAAGAAAAGAAGATATAGATAGACTTATCATTCCACTATCTATATCCTCAATTTTACGCCTTACACATTGAAATAACGAGCATCAGGGTGAGCAAAAACAATCGCCGATACAGATGCTTCTGGCTCCATCATAAAGCCTTCCGTTAAATGAACACCAATATCTTCTGGCTTTAGTAAACCAAATAATTTTTCTTGATCCTCTAAGTTTGGGCATGCTGGATAACCAAATGAAAAACGTTGTCCCTGGTACTTAGCCGCAAAACGATCGCGCATCGTGAAATCTGTCACATCTGGGAAACCCCATTGATCACGTATTTCTTGATGCATGCGTTCAGCAAAGCCCTCTGCTAATTCTAGTGCCGTCGACTGCAAGGCATGACTTTCAAGGAATTTGCCATCTTCTTTTAGCTGACGAGCTTTTGCCATAACTCCTTGCCCTGCTGTCACTACCATAAGGGCAATATAATCCATTTCTCCACTTTCTACCGTTCTTAAGAAATCAGCCAGGCATAAAAAAGGGTCTATCTGCTGACGTGGGAATGTAAAACGTTCAATTTCTGTCTTGCTATCCGCTGGATCATAAATAATTACATCATCTCCATCTGCTTGGGCAGGGAAAAATTGATATAAACCTGAAGGCTTTAATAAATCACTTTTTAAATAATCATCCACTAAATCTTTTAGCTCTGTAGCTCTTGGATCGCCAGCATCTAGTAATGGTTGCACTTGCCCTTTTAACCCCAAATGATGCCCCAACAATGTCCGCATATTCACATATGGATATAAATGAGAGACAGCGTATTCTTTCTTTACATGACGGCGTAAATCAGCAGGTAAAAAAACTGGTGCTTCCTTTACGGTACGCGCAGGTTTTATTGTGACCTCTTTGGCAGGACGAGCCGCTCTTTTTTCATCTGCCTCTAAACGTTTTTGTCGAGATTCCGCTATTTCTGCTAAGAAGTTTTCACGTGTCCCCTCACCCATTAGTAAATTTGCCTGCTCTAATCCTTGCATCGCATCCTTTGAATAAATAACAGGACCACCATATTCATCAGCAATTTTTGTTTCTGTAAAACGTCGAGAAAGTGCAGCTCCTCCTACTAAAATGGGTACATCAATTCCCGCTTCTTTGAAATCTTGAGCAGTAGTGACCATTTGCTGTGCAGATTTGACTAATAAACCTGATAATCCGATGAAATCTGGCTTTTCCTTGCGAATAGCTTCTATTAATTGAGCAGGCGTCACCTTGATACCTAAATCTACAACCTTATAGCCATTATTACTTAAAATAATATCAACAAGGTTTTTTCCAATATCATGCACATCACCTTTTACAGTAGCAAGCACCATTTTACCCTTACCAGCGCTCTCCTCGTTCTTCTCCATGTATTGCTCTAAATGGGCAACAGCAGCCTTCATCACTCCAGCAGATTGTAAAACCTCCGCTACGATCAGTTGGTTATCATTAAATAAACGACCAACCTCAGCCATCCCATTCATAAGAGGTCCATTTATGATATCAAGAGGTGTCTCAAATATTTCTCGGGCAGCCTCTAAATCAGCAATAAGTCCTTCTTTGGTCCCTTCCAATATATAGTAGGCTAAGCGACCTTCTACAGTTTTCGGAATATCAGCTTCCGTCTTTTCCTTCTTTTTGTCACGATAAAAATCGGTAAATACAGCTAATGTTTCATCATTTGTATTAAATAACAAATCATTGGCTAGTTTTATTTCTGCTTCTGGAATAGATGCGTACCGTTCTAGCTTCTCGGTATTTACAATGGCATAATCTAAACCAGCCTGTGTACAATGATAAAGATATACAGCATTGAGAACTTCGCGTCCAACCGGTGGTAAGCCAAACGAAATATTACTAACGCCAAGCACCGTTAAAGTACGAGGCATTTTTTCTTTGATGAGACGTATTCCTTCAATTGTTTCAAGTGCTGAGCCAATATATTGCTCATCCCCCGTTCCTACTGGGAACATTAATGGGTCAAAGATGATATCTTCAGGTTCAATTCCCCATTTTTCTGTTAGTAATTGATAGGAACGCTCAGCAATTTCAAGCTTCCGATGACGATCGACTGCCATCCCTGTCTCATCGATTGTTCCCACAACTAACGAGGCACCATACTTTTTCACTAATGGCAATACTGCATCAAATCGTTCTTCGCCATCTTCTAGATTAATAGAGTTAATGATGGCCTTTCCTTGCGAAAATTTGAGTGCCTCTTCAATAACCTTTTCGTCTGTGGAATCAATAACAAGTGGAACCTTCACTTTTTTTACGACCTCCTGCATAAAGCCACGGATATCTGCTAATTCATCCCGATCTGGGTTCGCTAAACAAATATCTATGACATGTGCGCCGTTTTTCACTTGCGCCCTTGCAATCTCAGCCGCTTCCTCAAACTTTCCATCAATAATTAAGTTTTTAAATTTGCGGGAACCAATAACATTTGTTCTTTCCCCAATAAATAACGGACGCATAGAATCATCGTATAGAAGTGGCTCGATCCCTGATACTACGTGACCATGCGTTTTTTCTGGTAGCTGACGAGGCTTTTCATCCTTTAAAGCTTCACGAATGGCCGCAATATGTGCTGGAGTTGTACCACAGCATCCACCTACAATATTGAGCCAACCTTTTTCTGCAAATCCTTTTAATTTTTGCGATAAAGATTCTGGAGACTCATGATAACATCCTTCCTCATCCGGTAAGCCTGCATTCGGATAACAGCTAATATACCCTGTTGACAGCTCTGCTAACGAGCGTATATGATCCGTCATAAATTCCGGTCCCGTTGCACAGTTTAAGCCCACTGATAGTGGTTGAATATGCTCCATGGAAATATAAAAAGCATCAATGGTTTGTCCTGCAAGAGTAGTACCCATAGGCTCAATCGTTCCAGAAATCATAACAGGTAGCTCTTTGCCAGTTTTCTCGAAAGCACGCGTTACCCCAAGGGTACCTGCTTTCACATTTAACATATCCTGACTTGTCTCTAGTAAAAGCACATCTGCCCCTGCTTCAATCAATGCCTTTGCTTGTACATAAAAATTTTCTTCTAATTCATCAAATGTAATACCACCTGTTACGGATAGTGTTTTAGTTGTTGGACCCATTGCACCAGCAACAAAGCGGGGCCAATCAGAAGTAGAATAATTATCTACTGCTTGGCGAGCAATCTCGACTGCACGTTTATTAATTTCCTCCGCTTTTGCACCCAGACTATATTCATTTAATACAAGTGGTGTTCCACCGAATGTATTCGTACAAATAATATCTGCTCCTGCCTCTAAGTATTTATGATGTATTTTTTCAATGACATCAGGTCTAGTTAGCACTAGATTTTCATTACACCCATCTAGCTCCTCCCCGCCAAAATCATCTGCTGTTAAGTTTTCATTTTGCAGCATTGTTCCCATCGCGCCATCAAGAATTAATATTCGTTTATCAAGTTGTTCTTCAATTAAGTGCTTAGCCATTTATACTTACCCCTTTTTTCTGTTCATCCAATTGCTCTATATATTTCATTAACTCTAATGTCACATCGTAGCGTAAAAATGGTGTAATGAGGTAAATTCCATTGAAATATTGCGCAGCCACTTCTACTAATTCCTTGGCAATTGCAATACCTTCAAGTGTGGCGCGTTCCTTATCTTCACCACATGCTTTCATTCTTGCTAAAGCATCTTCAGATAATTTAATACCTGGCACCTCATGATGTAAAAATTCAGCACTTTTATAACTCGTAACGGGCATAATACCAATATAAATCGGTGCTTGTAAATGCTTGGTTGCTTCATAAATTTCTATCATTTTTTCCTTCGTATACACAGGCTGTGAAATGAAGTAGTCTGCCCCATGCTCAATCTTTTTTTCTAAGCGTGCAACAGCACGATCTAAAACACGAACATTTGGGTTAAATGCAGCAGCCACAGAGAAATTTGCCTTTTTTCGGAGTGGTTTCCCTGAGAAAGAGACTCCCTCATTTAATTGTTTAATTAATTGGATAAGCTCCATCGAGGAGACATCATATACACTGGTGGCACCAGGAAAGTCTCCAACCTTCGTTGGGTCACCCGTAACAGCTAACACATCATGAATCCCTAATGCATTTAAGCCCATTAAATGCGATTGCAGGCCAATTAAATTACGATCTCGACAGGTAATATGAGTAAGAGGGCGTACACCATTCGTACTTTTCAATAAGGCACCCATTGCAATATTGCTAATACGTGGGGATGCCAATGAATTGTCTGCCATCATCACTACATCGGCACCTGCCTCATATAGTTGTTTGGCCCCTTCAAGAAATCCTTCTATTTCTAAGTGTCTAGGCGTATCCAACTCCACGATGACCGAGCGCTCACGTTTTACTTTTTCATGAAGTGGTTCATACTTAGCTGGCTCTGCATCACGAACAATCTCAATCTTTGCAGGTTTCGCATACTTTTCACTAACTGGTGATAGCTCCTCTAAATACTTCTTTGCGGCTGCAATATGCTTTGGTGTCGTACCACAACACCCCCCAATTAAGCGTACCCCTTGATCACGCAGCTCGACAGCAGCGCGACCAAAATAATCAGCCTCCGACTCATAAACAACACGCCCATCCTCTAAATCTAATAACGAAGCATTTGGATAGGCCGACATAAACGCCTTTTCTGGAAGTTCTACACCCTCAAAGGCTTGAATCGTATGATATGGACCTAGACGGCAATTGACACCTACTATATCTGCACCAAGAATCTCTAGCTCATGTAGTGCAATATTTAGAGACATACCATTTTGTAAAACACCAGGCTCATGCATAGATACTTGAGCAATTATCGGTATATTAGTTTTGGCGCGTAGCATTTTTAATGTTGCTGTTAATTCTTCAAAATCGTAATAGGTTTCGAGTAAAAGGCCATCTGGATTCCCTGCAAGTAGCACACTTGCCTGTTCTTCAACGGTCTTTAAAATGTCATTTAATGTGGCATCGCTTTTACGAATACCACGAATACCACCTATTGTTCCTAAAACAAATTGACCGCCATCTGCTGCTGCTCGCTTGGCAATAGTAATAGCTGCTTCATTAAATCGTTGGACACTCGATTCTAGTCCATAGCGAGCTAATTTAATGGCATTGGCACCGTATGTATTCGTTTGAATGATATCAGCACCAGCTGCAATGTACTCTCTATGAATCTTTTCAATTAATTCAGGTCTTTGAACATTCATTTCCTCATGGCAATACTCCAATCCATAGCCATACAACACTGTGCCTATTGCACCATCTGCCGTCAATACATGTGTTTTTAACCTTTCCAGCAATCCCATAAATCTAGCCTCTCTTCCTCTATCTCTGTATAATAAAAAGCCTTCTTTTATATAAAAAGAAGGCTTTAACGACTCATCATTATTGTTCCTTCTCATCTTCGACTCAACGGTCTTCTGGATTTAGCACCTGACAAAAAGTTGGTTGCTGAAGCTTCAATGGGCCAGTCCCTCTGCTTCTCTTGATAAGAATTATTAAGTATGAATTTTTTAAATAATTAAAAGAATCATATCGTTTACAGACGTATGAGTCAAGACTATTTCTCACAACAAAGAATTTTTCCGCTTAAAAACTTAAAGATTGGATAGTTCTTCCGCAAGCTCTTCACCAATTTTTTTCCCATTTTGAATGCAAGCACCAATACCTACTCCAAAATAAGAGCAACCTGCTATCGATAAATTCGGGTAGTTTTCATTTAGCTCTAGTAATAAGCCTTGCAGCGCTTCACGATGTGCTAAGTCATATTTAGGCATTTGATCAATCCACTTTGTAACATTCACAACGGTTGGTTTTTCATCGATTCCTAGGCTTTTTCGAACATCTTCTAAAGCAACCGCTGCCAATTCATCATCAGTCATATCACGTAACTGCTCATACGCCGGATTTATACTCTTATAGAATAGGCGCACAAGTAATTGATTGTTTTTCGATGTATGCTTCCACTTACGACTCGTCCAAGTTGCTGCATTACAAGTGACATCAGAATTATGAGATACAATATAGCCTGTACCATCCGCTGGTAAGTTTGCATCAGGCACATCAAAGCCCAGATAAATGGTAATGGCTGACGCTGTAGTAAACTGATTAAAATAATGTGTTAAGGAGTCGTCCTGCAATATACTTTGGACTGCCTCATTTGGTAGTGCTAGAACAACATAATCTGCCTCAATGTTTTGACCACTTGTTAAGGAAATCAAATAGTGGTTCTCCATTTTTTTGACCTGACTTGTGGCTACACCTTTAATGATGTCTACATCTGTTAATGTTTGCTCTAATCGCTCAATTAAAGAGGATAATCCATTTTGAAATGAAATAAATTTTTTATTAGCTGCTTTAACAAATTGCTCACGATTCGCATCAAAACCTTTTATGATACTTCCATATTCATTTTTATAGTCAATTAAATACGGTAAAGTGGAGGCAATAGAAAGCTGGTGTAAATCACCAGAATAGACACCTGCTAGAACTGGTGCAATTTGATTTTCCACTAGCTCTTCACCAAGGTAATAAGTTAGAAATTCCCCTATCGAGCTTTCTTTTGTAAAGCCTGCATTGGGTAAAGTTAAATCTTTTAAAGCTTCTTGTTTGGCCTGATCAGAGATAAGTGTGCTTTCTTCAAGTGATGCCACACTCATAGGTATACCGAAAGTAGAATCCGCTGGGATGGCGTGCAGCTCGTTATTTGTATAAATATAGGATATACCTGTTTCGTTGTAAACGAGATGATCTTCAAAATCTAGCTCCTGCACTAGCTCCATTACACCTTTATGGCGAGCTACAATAGAATCAGCACCAGTTTCCATAATAAAACCTTGTTCATAGGCTGAATATAATTTACCACCTAAATATGTATTTTTTTCTACGAGCACTAGCTGAACATCTAAATTTTTTTCCTTCACTTGACGTTGTAGATAATGCATTGTGCATAACCCAGTAATACCGCCACCTAATACAACAACTGTTTTCATAGTAAACCGCCCCTATTTTTAGTTCTGTCTACAGTATAAACTTATTTTCATTGAAAATTACGTTAAACCCTTTACAAATTTAGCAAAAATAGAGCTATCTCAACCGTGAGATAACTCTAGCTCAAAAGAATGATACTTACTAAACACACATTACAATGAGTACTATAGTGTTAAATATTGTTACTAGTGGTCTAGCTTTTTAAATTTTGGGCAAAGCTAGCTAATTTTTCTGCTGAGTTCGTTACTTCAGTAAAAGAAGTACCCAACCCACTTAATATACCTGCAATTGCTTGTATTTTCGTCGCCATGCAATCATTTTGATCTTTTGCTTCTGTCATTGCACCTACTATATTTGTAAATTGACCTTCCGTGTGTAACATATTATCCTCACCAGATGCCACCTCATCTTGGATATTAATGAGAGATTGCTCTAACTTCTCTGTGCGTTCACTCGTTTTTTGCAGCAATAATGCAACAGCCGTGACAGATTCCTTTGTTTGAATGGATAATTTACGTACTTCATCAGCTACTACACTAAATCCCTTCCCTGCTTCTCCGGCACGGGCTGCTTCAATAGCGGCATTTAAAGCCAACAAATTAGTCTGATTGGCAATATTGGTAACGACACTCATAATCGTTTCCATTTCCTTCGACATATCAGATAATTGTTCAATATTTTCTTCTATATCATGAAGAGATTGAATAATATTGTGCATATTTTGTGATTGTTTCTTTAAACATTCACGTCCATCCAGTGCTTGGTTTTCAGCAAGAGTAGACACTTCTAGTGATCTCTTCGCCAATTGTTCAATATCCCCAGACTGCTCGCTTAGTCTGCAAAATGAACTATTGGTTTCCTGTGAAATGGCTGCAAGTAATTCAGAAGATTGTACAATTTGTCGTTCAATTACTTCTTTTTCTTGTTCCATGTTTTCTTTATGCTGTTCCACTGTATTTTCATATGCCTCTAAAACAAGTTGTTGCTCAAAATTACAAATTTTAGAAATAGCTCTTATTGTATTAAACTGATCTTGCGGATGACCAATATGCTGTTCAACCAAGTCTATAAATGAGAGAGATAAATCTTGGAATGCGCAAATATACCATTGTGTTCTAAGCCCAATATGGACGTGCACCTTTGCAATTTTCACACGCCTTTGGTAATACACCTCATCAATCGTTCCATTAAACATTTCAATAATATGCTGCCGTAACGTTACTTTAAGCTTTTCTACAGAACTATGATGACTAATGATATTTACCAAATGTTGTTCGGTACCGATCATATTGTAAAAACGGTTTACGATGTGGTCTACATTGTCCATAACATACGGCTGGAATGCTTTTAAATATTGTAAGTCCTGCTTCGTTACATTCAGCATTTCAATTTGCTTCACCATTAATTGGCGATTAGACAGATCCATTTTCACCGTATATTGCTGTAAATCCAACGCCTTCGTCTTACTCTGTTTTTGAAAAATCACTTATCTTCCCTCTTTCGTCCCGTTTACTTTATTAGGCTGAGAAACAACAAATACCTTTTAGCATATTGATTGATACAACAAAAAATACCGATAAATAGCTTAGCATATTACTATGAGCCCATTTGCTTCAGCTATTTCATTTGTCACACTTCTTCCTCCCAAAAAAGCAGTCACACATTGTTCTATCATGAATAAAAGGTAATTTGCACCCAACTAACAGATCTTCTCTATACATTGACTACAGTCGATTTATTTATGTTTGATTCATTTCAAAATTACTCATTTACCTTAAACATTTTAAAAAATACTGTCAATTTTATCATTACCATAATTTTACATAATATGTATATAAAGTCCTTGTTGTTACATTGTATGAATATCATCAAAAAAAAGCTACCACAATATTATTGGTAGCCTTTTGTTTCATTTGTTTGTTTGATTATGCTTATTTTTTTTACCTTTTTTCTATTTTTCGATCAATCATCATTGAATTTCACTATATTAATATTTTATACCTTTATTTTAAATAATCATAAATACCTAATATCTAGCTCTCTAACAATACAAAAGGTTCATTATATACATTCGTATAAATAATCTTATTGAGCTATGAAATTTTAATATAAAATTTACAATCCCTTAAGTTCCTCTACTATTTTAGCCGCTTCTTCTATGCCAGCATCTGCAGCAAGTCTATACCACTTAAGAGCCTCCTTCAGATTTCTAGCAATGCCTTCATCATTATTATATATATGACCAAGTTGTAGCTTTGCATCTGCATCCCCTTGTAGAGCAGCCTGTTTAAACCAATGAATGCCCTTTTCAATATTTCGGATGCCTGTTAAACCTTTACTCCAAATAAAGCCTAAATCATAAAAGGCATCGATATGAAATTGCTCTGCAGCTCTTTCATACCAAAATAGACCTCGATTTATATCTTTTGCTTGATCAAGGCGCCCCTCTAGATAAATACCCCCTAGACGATACTGCGCTTCCACATATCCTGCTTCGGCAGACTTTTTATACATATTAAAAGCTGCATTTGTATCTTTATTGACTCCTAATCCTTGCTCATAAATAATTCCTAGCGTAAACATAGCCTCTGCCACATTCTTACTAGCTGCAAAATCAAACCATTTTCTTGCCAGAGTAAAATCCAGCGGCACACCCTCTCCATTAAAGTACATATCCGCTAAATTATTGGCAGCATCGGCATGCCCTTGTAAAGCAGCCCTTTCATATAAAGAAAAGGCCTGCGTGTAATTCTCCTCAACACCGACTCCCTCAAAATAAAAATTCCCTAGCACATATTGAGCATCTGCATTTCCTTGGGCTGCGGCTAATTCGAACCATTTTAATGATTTTTCAGGTTGAAAACAATTCCCTTCCTTAGCATTGTAATACTCCCCTAGCTGATATTGTGCATCCGTGTCTTGATCTTCAACCGCCTCTTTATATAAATCAATCATTACCTCATGATCTAAATCTTCTTCATCTAAAATCTTGACTTGATCATCCTGATGGTCGAAATACCATTCAACAACATCAAGTACATCATCTACAACTTCTACTCTGCTTGTTAACCTTTCGAGGGATGAAATTTGCCAAATGAGTATATAGATTGGTTGTGGAATGGCATCACGCAACACATCATCATACTCTGCTAACAACGTTAAAACATTATCCTGCACAGATTGAGTTTGATCTGAATGGACAATTTGTAAATGTCGCTGTTGCTGATCTTTTAATAACCCTCGCACTATTTGATACAGTATTTTTTGCAAGGCTGTTAAGTTAACTTCAGTGAATGTTAGTAATGTAATATTTTGAGCAAACATTGTATTTTTTGTTTGCATGATTTCTTGTAGGGACTGAATGCGTTCCTTATTGCGCTTAGCTAAAATTTGCTCGTACATTGTTTTCCTCCCTTGCACATTATGTAAAAAACTGTCTTGCCATTATTATATGGAAGACAGTTGATTTTTGGTTACACATATGCTCGCAACAGTAAGCCTATGAATAGCGTAATGATCAAAAAAACTGTCATATGGGCCCACTTATTCATTTCTAATAAGCCTATAAATTCTCTTGTAAATGCATTAGGAACATAGTAAAAGGCTGTTTTTGAGCCAACTCCTTCTGCATCTAATTTTGCTTTTTTTGCATAGAGACTTGCGCGAAATACGTGAAAATTATTTGTCACAAATATGGAACGATATTTTTCTCCTTGAGCATGTTGATCCATTATGTTTTTCGTAAAAATCATATTTTCTTCTGTATTGGTTGACTGATCTTCCATTAGAACTTTATTAGCGGGAATATCATGAACATCTAATAAATATTTTTTCATAGCCTTTGCCTCAGATACGTTTTCATCAGTCCCTTGACCACCTGAGACAATGATAAACGGTCTTTCCCCGTACTTCTTGTATTGCTTTACCGCTTCATTTAAGCGACTTGCTAAAAGTGGTGGAACTCTATCGCCAATTAATCCTGATCCAAGAGCTATTATATAGTTTGGTTCATAGCGTATAGGTGTGAAATGATACAATACAGCGTATGCTAGGACACTTGTGTATAAAAACATGGTATAGCCAAAAATTAAAAAGGCATAGAAGAAAAGAATATGCCAAAGCACATTTTCAATCTGAATAAAAATAACGAATACATACCCTATCATCATAATAACAAAACTAAGCCCCATAATAGCTAACATTAAATTCCTTACTTTACGTCCTTCCTTCTCTAACAAAACCTTACTATTGAAAAACATAGCTATAGATAACATAAACATGATACTAGGAAAGCTTCCTAGTATAATAAAAATCCCCATTTCTGATATGATGCCCTGATTATTCGGCAGTAATAAAGGAAAATGTATAATGAGCACCCTGACTATATATACACCTATCAAACCCAGAGCTACCGCGTTAAGGAAACGCCTTTTTTCTGTCAGGTACAGCAATAAAAATATGGAGATGAAGAATATGAATGTAACTAGCATCATTTCACCTCTTTCTATTATAAAATTTTCCCAAACGCTACATCTGTCACTATTTGTTCAAATTTTTTGATATTGCTTATTTATAGAAGGTATTGGTTTTATTTTTTAATAAAGTTCATGTAATATTACTATATAAGAACTAGTTTATGACCAAACCAAAAATTATATTGGAGGAATGTAAGTAATGAAAAAAATTCTTGCCGCTCTATTTGCAGCGACACTGATATTTTCCACAGTTGGTGCAACATTATTCATCTCTGACACACCAACAGCAGAGGCTAAGTCCTATAAATCAGGTAAAAAAGGCTTCTCAAATAATAACAATAGCTCAAATATCCAGAAGTCTCAGGACACTTCTAAAGATCAAAAAAATGCCACAACAAATAAAAACAATACCAACTCAACAAATAAAGCTGATACAACTAAAAAAGGTGGTTTCTTCTCGGGTGGTCTTATGAAAGGTTTAATGCTTGGGGGACTTGCAGGTTTATTATTCGGTAGCTTATTTAGCGGTATGGGTTTACTTGGAAACATCTTAGGATTGCTCATTAACGTAGCTGCAATTGCTGTTATTGTGATGCTAGTCGTAAAAATTATGAATATGTTTAAAGATAAAAAACGCAAAGAGGAAGCCCAATGGCACAAATAATTAACGAACAAGATATTATTAACGCTATTTGTTTATCTCAAGCGTATTATAAGAGCATTCGCCCAGAGGATGTTATCGTCGAATTGACATATGATGATGGCACAGGCTTCGGTGCGGAGGTTGAAGTAAATGGTCAAATCGAAATACTCAATACAGGAGCCATGATTGGTGCCTTACGTGTTTGGATAAAAGATGTTCTACATGGTGATCCTTTTTCAACAGGTATTGAACTTGTTTTAGACGACGAAGAAGGCATTATAGCTAAACTTTCATAAAAATATAGCCGTACAATGAATCTTTCACCAGATTCATTGTACGGCTATTTTACTTTTTCAAACGTTTCTTAACCGCAACCGCTTCCTCCTCATTTAAGGAAAAGTCTACGATAGAGCGGCCAAGCGTGAGCAACATAATAAACATTACACCCGTACCTACAATAAGATAGATCATGGTAAAAATCTTGGAGAACGAGGTTGTTGGGTATAGCCCCGTTTCTACGCCTGTTGGAATCAAGCTGACTACGGCAAAATACATGGCATCTAGCCAATGCCACCCCTCTGTCCCCTTGTAAAACAACGTACCCGATAGAATGATGAGGAATAGAGTTGTAAATAATGAAAGAAACTGGGGTCTTTTAAATGACCGCCACAATCCTTTAACTAATCTTTTGGTAGATAAAATAAATGATAACATCCTCATTTTCCTTTCTTTAATTCAGTAAACTCTATATAAGTACGAATTAAAAGTATTGCTTATATTCATATATTATCCTCTAACCCAGGTATTTACCTACTATAATTTTATCTAGACAAATCTTATATCTTTTAATCATAAAAAAACACCCTATAACTATCATTAGAGGGTATTCAACACATTTATTTTTAAACCTGATCTAAATTGTAGTAATTTAGGACAAGTTCAATCTCATTTTTATCCTTATCGCTTATTATTGTTTAGTTTATGTCGCTATAGCATTTGCGGTATACAGTTGAACTGTGTAATGGCGCTTCAATCATTACGAAAATCTTTTCCAAAGAAAAACCGGTGGTGAACAACACTGTCAGGCAGGTCCTCGTCACTTGACAGGTAATGAAAACGTTGCTGAAAAAGTTGTATGACGAATAAAAAACATAGAAGCTTTCATTTATCACGAAAACGTTAAAAGGTAGAGGCGCCATTTCACCTCTACCTTTGATGGTCTACTTATTGAATAATTGATTCAGATTCACCATTATTTTAGCTGCTTGCCCTCTTGTAGTTGAAGCCGCTGGTGAATACTTCTGTCCATCTCCGGACACAATTCCTAGCTCAAATAACATCGTGATGGCATGTTTTGTCTCTGCATTATAAGATGTAATATCTGTAAATGGTGAACTTCCTTGGACAATATAAGGCTGTTTAAATTGTTGCTCATAGGCACGCTCAATCATTACTGCTAATTCAGCGCGGCTTACAGGTCTTGCAGGGTTGAATTTCCCATCGGCACCCTTAATAATGCCATGTGCATACGCTGCCGCAATTTCCGACTGTGTTTTCGCATCATATTTGGCGATATCTGTAAACGGCGTCTTTTCCTGTGTTGATATCCCCAGACTTCTCACTAGTATTGAAGCTACTTGTGCTCGTGTCACATTTTGATTAGGTTTAAATGTACCATCTGGATAGCCATTCATCATCCCCGCTTCTGCTGCTTGTTGAATATACTCTTTTGCCCAATGATGAGCTGTATCTGTAAAACGTATCGTTTCTCTAGTAGTGAAAGCCGCTGTTGGATTTTGAACACTTTCATTACCAGCAGCATCAATTGCTTTTATTGTAATAGTGTAGTCTGTATTCTCAGTCAGATCCGTAAGTGTCATCTCTGTTGTATCAGCAGTTACTGTTGAAGCTAATTTCCCATTTACATATACTTGGTAATTTTCCACACCTACATTATCCGTCGCTTCTCGCCAACTTATATCCACAGTTTTATGATCTCTCACATGTACTTGAATAGCATTTGTTACATCCCATAAGGAACTAGTTTTTATGATTGGTAAAAATGCCTCATTGGCTACTGCGAAATAACCGGCTTCACTTAAATGAATATTTTCTGGATTTGGAAGATAGCTTGGAACATCCTTTGCTACAATATCAGATGTTGGTACAAAAAATGCTCCAGCCTTTTCAACTGTCGTTTTAATGGTTGTATTCATTGTAGCCAATAGTATTTTAAATTGATTTTGTAGGCTCTCACCATAATAGGGGAACGAATTGTAATAGCCCATCACATAAACTTCTGCTTGTGGATTTAGTTTTTTTATTTCAGTTAAAATTGCTGCAATATTGGTTACAGCCTCTTTTGTAGCCTTTATAATGGCTAGTGTATCAATTCCCGCTGTCTGTGATTCTTTTAATATTGGCAGTAAATCATTAGCACCAATAGTTAACGTAATAATCTCTGCCTCTTTAATAGATGCTTTTAATTTAACCTGTTCAATGGGATAGCCAAAACCTGTCACTGTTTTTGCAACATCATTTTGTATATCTGCCAACACATTTTTTGTTGTATAGCCTGACATCGCAAAGCCTTTATTAAAAGAAGTAATGAAACCCTCTTTTTGTAAAGCTTGTGCAACATAATCTGGGTAGCCTAATCCGATTGCACCGACCTCATTCATCCCATGTGCAATTGAATCACCTAGAGCTACATAATCTGCCTGAGTAGTCCAACTTGGTGCTATGTAATCTCCTGTTTCTTCAGCATTCGCAACGACAGGTATCGTTAATTGTAATGCTAGCATACTAGTAGCTAAAAATTGGCATTTCTTTGAAAGTTTCATACACTCTCTCCCCTACCTAAAAATAGTAATTGTTTTAACTATTTTACTAGAAGAAGGATAAAAATAGGTTAAAAACCCAGCAATGTTTTTTAATCATTTTTGCTATTCCATGTGTACCTTCCCATAAATTCCTCCACCACCAACTTCAATATCTAAATGACCTGTTCTTGCCGCATCAATTAATTTGGCTATTTTATATGGCACTATTTGTTCAAGCTGTTCCATGGTAACTTGGTGTAAAATATTCATCTCTGTTCCGAAAGCATGTAGTAGTCTTTCCATCATTTTTGGGCCAATCCCTGGAATAAAATCGAGCGGTACTTGATGGATATACGGTGGTCTATTTTTTTCATGTGGAAAATTCTCTGATAACTCCTGAATACGTGTAGCAACGCCTTTTATGATTTGCGTACTTTCACAGTTCGTACAAATCATAGCCTCGTTACTAAGCTGTTCTCCACATTTACTACAAACTGTCTGATGATATTTACCTAGCAATGGATTTAAGCCATAATTGGCTATTATGGCTCGTCCCTGTTGATCACGGAGAGCCATTTGTAATTCTATAAAATTTGCATCTGCTAATCGTAATTTTTGATACTCACGTGCCAGTTTTCCAAGAGAATGAGCGTCAGAATTACTCACGAATGGATAGGATTGAAGCTCTTTAATCTGGCGTACCATGTTTGTATCTGAGCTTAACCCTAATTCAATGGCATCTATTAGCTGCGGATCAAAAACCTCTGTTAAACTGCGATGAACACCTTTCCCATATAAACTTTTAAATGGGGTAAATACATGTGCAGGGATAAATAGCCCTCCCAACTCACGGACCTTTTTTTGTAATGTCCTTCCTTCACAGTAAATTCGTTGTGAGCTTAAATGAATGTTTTTCATATGCTGAGACATCCAATCTGAAAATTGTTCCATTCGCAATAATGTAGGAAAGTAAGCAAGTACATGAATGGGACCATGACAATGATGGTCATAGATTTCTATTTCTGAACCAGGAATCAGTGTCGTTTCTTGAAAACGTAGTCCACCCTCTGCCAGCTCCACCAGTTCTCCTTGGTCAATCATCACTTTCATTTCTTCTATTACCTCGGGCGAATGGCAATCAATAATACCAATGATGTCCAGTCCCTTTCTTGCACTAGCAGTCTCCAATATACGGGCTAATGTCAACGTTTTACTGCCAGTAATTTTCACGGCACGCCCTTTGGCTGTACGACCAATATGAATATGTAAATCAGCATAGAATTCTTTCATGTTCATTCACTCCTTAAGCGCTACTTAAACGAAAATACCTTACATGACTGCAAGGCATTTCACATTTTATTATGATGGATGATTATTGGTTGTGCTATTATTTTCCTCATAAGCCCCAGAGCTGTGTGGGGGTGTAGATGATGAATCATAGGCAACTAATGTGACACCCATTTTTTTCTCCAGTTCATTAATTTTCGCAAGTTGCTGTGAATCTAATTGTGCAAATTTAATGTCTTCCATTGTCATCAATCCTTTCAAATATAAAGTTCCCCGAATTTAAAACAACTATACTTACCTAAAAAATGACTGACTATCAGTCATTTTTCGTTGACATTCATTTTTCTCTCCTGTAACATACTAATAAAGATGGCAAAAGTGAGGGATATCATGTCAAAGGAAGAAAAAATTATTCAAGCAGCCATTGAAGTATTTCGAGAAAAAGGTATTGAAAAAACAAAGGTTTCAGATATCGTAAAGGCCGCTGGTATTGCACAAGGAACATTTTATCTTTATTTCCCATCGCGCCTTTCAGTTATGCCTGCTATTGCAAAAAATATGGTAGAGCGCATTATAGCGACTGTCGAAGAAGGAGTTTCAGATCATAAACCCTTTGAACAGCAGCTTGAAGAAGTGGTTGAAATGATTTTCTTAATTACGAAAGAATATGGAGATATCGTTGCACTTATTTATGCGGGTATTGCACAAACTGAGCATTTGAAAGAATGGGAAAACATCTATTCACCCTACTATCATTGGATGAGTAATTTCTTATTAACGGCTCAACAGCAAGGAGTCATACGAGATTCCATTAACCCATCACGTTCAGCCAAGCTTATCATTGGGCTAATTGAATCTGCTGCCGAACAAATTTATTTGTTTGACGATAGTAAGGATGAAACCATGCAACAGCTTAAACTTGAGCTTCTAGACTTTTTATATCATGCACTTGGCCTACGTCACGCATAAGTGGCGTTCTCTTTTACCTCAAAAATGACTGAATGTCAGTCATAATATTTTACTATGAAAGGAATTTATTTATGCAAAAAGAATGGATGTATGTAGGACTAACAAGTTTATTTGAATTGTTCTGGATATTCGGTTTTAATGTAGCAAATTCATGGTGGCATTGGATCATTATTGTATCTATTATCGCTATTGATTTTCACTTCTTATCAAAGGCTTGTGAAAAACTTCCTACTGGTACTGTCTATGCAATTTTCGCTGGAGCAGGTGCAATCGGAACGACCTTAATGGATATTTTTATTTTCAATGGTGACTTTAATGCGATTAAGGGGATATTTATGGTTATTTTAGTGTTGGGCGTTATTGGCCTAAAATTGGCGGATAATCCATCGAAAGATCCTAGTACGACAAAAGGAGTGGATGCATAATGGGCTGGGTATTCGTTATATTAGCAGCAGTGGCGGAAATAGTCGGTGTCATTGGTTTACGCTTTTATAGTCAACATAAAACCGTCCGAAATTTATTATTATACATCGGAGGCTTTGGTTTATCTTTTGCACTTTTATATGCTTCCTTCAATTATTTACAATTAAGTATCGCCTATGTTGTTTGGGTTGGTATTGGAACTGTAGGTGCCGTGCTTGTCAATATTATGTTCTTTGGGGAATCTAAAAACCTTGCACGAATCATCAGTATCGTTGCAATTATCATTGGAGTTGCAGGTTTAAAAGCAGTATCTTGATATTTGATTACAAAGGGCGCCCTCTTAATGAAGTGGCGCCCTTTTTATTTAGATGATGTTAAATGATTGAGGCAAGACAATTGTGATTACTAAATAGGGTTGGTCCTTCTTGCAAATTGTTCAGGGACATATGTAAGATACGGTTTACCCGTCAGTGTATGTGTTTGAATATCTGCAAATACTCCAAATACTTCTTGCAGTAATGATGGTGTAAGCACTTCTTCTGGTGTACCATGACAAACAATGCGTCCACGCTGTAAAACATAAATTTGATCACAGTACATTGCGGCGATATTCAAGTCATGCAAAGCGGCTACTACTGTTAGATGTAAGGTTTGAATTAAGTCCATCAACTGAAGTTGATGTTGAATATCTAAATGATTTGTTGGTTCATCTAATATAAGTACGTGTGCTTGCTGAGCAAGTGCTCTTGCCACCATGACACGCTTCTTTTCCCCACCGGAAAGTGAGCTAAAGCTTCGTTTCGCGAGATGCAATATACCCGTTTGCTTGAGAGCATTTTTAACAATTTGAAAATCCTGTTCCTGATCAAGCTCTAAAAGCTTTTTATGTGGAGTCCTTCCCATACTGACTAAATCGTGAACAGTAAAGTCAAATAATACAGGTGTTTCTTGACTCACAACGGCTAAATTTTTAGCAATGGCTTTACTAGATTGCTTTAAAATATCTTGTTCATTTAACAAGACTGTCCCACTTTCCGGCTTTAGGAGACGATACATATTTTTAAGCAAGGTCGACTTCCCACTACCATTAGGGCCGATTAACCCGACAAATTGCTTTTTCTTTATTTTTACACTTACCTCGTGAAGTATTTGCTGATCGTAAATGGAGAATGATACTTGTTTTGCTTCTAATGTCATGGAACTTAATCTCCTTCACCGAAAGAATAATTGTTACGACGGAGTAACCAAATGAAAAATGGTCCTCCACAGAAAGCTGTAATAATACCGATTGGCATCTCCTGTGGGGCAATTATAATGCGAGCTAAAGCATCTGCCCAGACTAAGAATATCCCTCCTAATAAAGCACTGACCGGTATTACATATTTATAGTTAGAACCGACAATTAACCGTACTATATGCGGAATAATTAATCCCACAAATCCGATAGAACCACTGACTGCTACAAGTACCCCCGTTAAAAGAGAGACAAGTAATATGAGCTGTATGCGAAATTGTTGAAGATTGACTCCTAATGTTACAGCAGCCTCTTCCCCAAGTAATAGCAAATTTAAATTTCGATAAAATAGCCATAAAAGGGCAAACACTATGAAAAAGATGGAAGCTGGAATAATAATATTACTCCATTTAGCTCCAGCTAAGCTACCTAACATCCAAAACATAACGGCCTTTAATGCACCCTCTTGCTTTGACATCATTAATATAAAATTAGAAATGGCTGTTAATATAAAGGAAACTGCCATTCCTGCCAATAGCAAGCGAAAAATCGAGACCCTGCCACCTACGCGCGATAAGAAAAACACTAACCCAATCGCAAGCAAAGACCCTATAAAAGCTGATACAGAAAGTGCGTAAATACCTAAAAATGAAAAAGCACCTAAAATAATTACTGAAGTTGCTCCAACTGCTGCTCCTGAAGAAATTCCTAATATGTACGGGTCTGCAATGGAATTTCTTACAAGTGCCTGAATTGCTGCCCCTGCAATGGCTAAACCCGCTCCAACAATAGCCGCAAGGATGACACGGGGTACTCTTATTTGCCATATAATAATTTCCTGTGAGCGACTCCAATCCTGCTCTATTGTGTGTTGTATAAAGGGTAATTTTGAAAGAATTACTTTCCATACATATAATGGCGTCACAGAAACAGATCCTACCATCACAGCAAATGTCATGGATACGATTAATACTAAAAGAAGCACTAAAGAAAATAACATAAATTTTTTATTCATTCATTAAACTCCTACTAAGATGATGAATGAAGCAATTAAATATACTTTCGCATGATTTTGGCCAGATCCTCTTACTTCAGTTAGCACTCAATAAAAAAAGGGCATTTCGTGCAAAATATGCACAAAAATACCCTCGAATAAACAAAGTCAGAAAATCCAGCTATTGTCCGTAATTGCTTGCATCCTCGTGGGCATTACAGGTATTACTTATTGGCAGGTCTCCTGGCTTCGATTCATCATCCTATAATTAGCCTTCCCATTTTAATAGTGGCAAATAAACATGATAGGACTCCTCGTTACAGTTGCGGGACAGCATCGGACTTCCACCGATTTCCCTTTTAAGCGACATTGTTTCAAATGTCACACCAATAGTATGTGAAGTTATAAAATTATGACGATTCTATCATACATTTTTATAGATACTTAGTCTACAAGGAATTTCCAGCATACTTGAGTTAACAATGAACGAAAATTAAGTTGACACAAAAAACTTAGTTTTTTACACTATCGGTAAGTACTCTGAAATAAGAGGTGAAATCATGACAACAGCAACAAATCAAAGTCATCAAAAATTAAGAACTGTAGATATGGCATATATTGGATTATTTTCTACCCTTATGATGATCGGCGCCAATATAACTTCCTTTGTACCCTTTATGACAGTGGGAGGAGTACCGATTACTCTCCAAACCCTTTTTGCCATTTTAGCAGGACTTATTTTGGGTAGTAGAAAGGGAGCGCTTGCCTGCACAGTTTATATGTGCATTGGATTAGCAGGAGCCCCTGTCTTTGCTCGCTTTGGTGGAGGCTTTAGTCAACTATTAAGCCCCACATTTGGATTCATTATTACCTTTATTTTAGCAGCGTATATGGCTGGATTAATGGTAGAACGAAGTGGTACAAGAAAAAGCTATATTCTAGCGGCATTTTTGGCAACTGCTCTCAATTATTTAATAGGTACCAACTGGCTGTTTATTGCATACAAACTATGGGCCAGTGCGCCAGAGGATTTTTCCTATAGATTAGCTTGGCTCTGGATGATCCCCCCACTTCCAAAAGATATTATTTTAGCTATTTTCGCTGGTTTTTTAGCGTACCGACTGCAAAAAACATTGAAAATCTTACCCATTCAATAACGCTTACACCCACTTCTTTAGTTAATGGACTAAAGAAGTTTTTTGTAATCGTTAATGTTCATCCTTTCTGCATATTTGTTTGTTACAGTAAGGGCAAATAGAAAGGAGAATCTCATATGACATTCAAACGAAGGTGGTCAGGTGGACTATTATTAGCAGTTGTTTTACTAACTTTATCAGCTTGTTCTGAAGATAAAACGGAGCCTTCATCAACTTCAAATAATACTCCAGAGTCGGAGCAACAAACAGAAATGGATCACTCCACGATGAACCATTCTAGCTCAGCAGAAGTACCAGCTACATTAACAAAGGCTGAAGATCCAACATTTCCGGTAGGAAGTACCGCTTTGATTAAAGATGGGCATATGGAAGGGATGAAAGGTGCTGAAGCGACAATTGTTGGTGCCTATAAAACTACAGCCTATATTATTTCTTATAATCCAACATCTGGTGGCGAACGTGTAGAGAATCATAAATGGATTATCCATGAGGAATTAATTGATGTAGGAGAAGCGCCTTTATCCTCTGACACAGAGGTAAAAACGACTGCTACTCATATGGCAGGAATGAAAAACGCGACTGTCCGAATTGAAGAAGCTGTACCAACCACTGTTTATATGGTTGATTATATTTCTACGACGAATGGTGAAACAGTGAAAAATCATAAATGGGTAACAGAAGATGAGTTAACAGCGCAATAATCCGAACAACCTCTCCCAATAGATTTGGCAGAGGTTGTTTTCTAGTTTTTATGTTCTAAAGGCTTTCGATCCGCAAACTTATGCCATTTATAGCCGATTCCCCAAACAGTTTGCAAATAATCATCAGCAGGAAAACCGCTTTTTCTTAATTTTTCACGTAAATTTCGGACATGGGAATCGATAGTGCGATCCTCAATGGATACATGATATCCCCAAACTGTATTAATAAGATGTTCCCTTGAAAATACTTTATTTTGATAATCTAGAAATAAGGACATCATGGAAAATTCTTTTGGTGTTAATGGGATGGCTTCTTGTTGAAAATATAATTCAAAGGATTCTTTATCTAAGCGTAACCCCTCAAAGACAACGACTTTGTTTTCTACTTTGGTTCTCCTTAATACAGCATGTATACGTGCTAATAGCTCTTCCTCATCGAAAGGTTTTAATATATAATCATCTGCCCCAATGTTTAATCCTTTTACAATATCCGAGTGCTCTCCTTTTGCCGTAAGCATGATGATAGGTACATGCCAAAACTTCCTGATTTCTTGGCACACTTGAAATCCATCCATCTCTGGCATCATAATATCCAAAAGAACTAAATCAACATGCTCTTCCTCTAGATATATGAGCGCATCATGAATGGACGACATGGCTCTACAATGAAACACGGGCTCTAAATAAAGAGTCAATAAATCTAACATTCTTGGTTCATCGTCTATGCATAAAATGGTTTTCATCCGATCCTACTCCTTTAAACGATAATTCAAAAACAGTCCCTTTATTTAGTTCACTTTTAACCGTCACTTCTCCCCCATGGGCCTGTACGAGTTCCTTAACAATTGCAAGACCTAATCCAGAGCCACCTAAAGCACGACTTCTAGATTTTTCTACACGGTAAAAGCGCTCAAAAATAAACGGTAAATCTTTGTTGGGAATCCCTCTTCCTGTATCACGAATAATAATCGTTAAAACACCATTGACCTTCTTAACATTTACCGTGGTAGTATCTCCCTGTCCGCAATAGGTCAATGCGTTATTTAATAGATTGATTATTATTTGCTCTAATCTTGCCTCATCTGCCCATAACGTTAAGCCGTTTTCACAGCATACCTCAAAGTGGATATCTTTTTCTTGAAAAGCAGGGCTTAATTTCCCCTTAATGCCAGTAAAAAAAGCCTGTAAATCTAGATTTTGTTTTTCAATTATAAAGGAGTTTTCATCCATTTTAGCTAGATCAAATAAATCCTTTATTAAACGAGAAAGTCTATTTGTCTCTTCCCGTATAATGGCTAAATATTTTTGTCGATCCTGCGCTGATAAATCACGTTTATAAAGAATATCGGTATAGCCTTTAATAAAGGTTATCGGTGTACGAAGCTCATGGGCAATACTAGATAAAAACTCTTCGCGTTCCTGCCTTAAATGATTTAACTCATTGGATAGTAGCTGAATGGCATTCGATAAATCTCCAAGTTCATCTTTGCCATTTGTAGAAAGAGCGACAGTAAAATCCCCTTTACTCATTTTCAAAGTGGCCTCTTTCATCTGAATTAATGGTTCCGCAAGTTTTCTAGATAACACAATGATGACAGCAATGGTTACTAAACCAGAGACGATGCCCACAATAAGAAAATGTTTATTTAAACGTTTCATTAAAGCATGGATTGAGTCTGTATTTTGAAACATAAAGACATAGCCAATCGTTGTCTGCTCTCTTTTCATTGGACTAATAGTAGCAATAGCTTTTACCTCTCGCCAGTTATCTTGTAGAATCTTTCCCTCGTATGGAATAGTCTCATCTATTTTCTTTATCAGCTCTTTGATTTCAGGATGTAGTTGCGAGGAGGCTAAAATGATCCCCTCAGCATCTGTCACCACTACATCTGTAGATTCTTCCGATTCCATCAGGACGACATGTGCTAATGTTTCGTTATTAAAGTTCTGTTCTAATATTGTGCGATGTGAGTTTCCTCTCGCTTGCAAACTTGCTAATTCTTCTTCGACTCTAGAATTAGTCAATGAGGCGTGTAAAAAAAACATCATAAATGTTTCAATACAAAATAATGTAATGAAAAAGATGATGCCTAGCTTTAGTGATAATTTTCTCATCTGTAACCACCATTTTAGAGTTTCTTACTAGTATATCGGCAAAATATGAAGATTTCATGCAGAAAAAAACTCGATCCAAACAGAAAAAGACCCATAAGTATACTATAAACTTATGGGTTAGGTTTTAAATTAAATGTATTTTTTTGACCAGTTTAAGAAATTATCGATGACTACATCTAAGAATTTCACTGTACCCTCATCCGTCAAATTACCTTCTTCATCAAATTTAGTATGCACAGCACCGATATAAACATCATTACCACTTAGTAATGGTGAATTAATACCAGGTGAGAATAATATATCACGCAGATGTAATTGTGCTTTAACAGTACCTAAATTCCCCATAGATGCACCCATTATAATAGATGGCTTGCCAATCATTACTTTATCTACACGAGATAACCAGTCAATTGCATTAACCATCACACCTGGAACAGTTCCATTATATTCTGGTGTTATCCATAACACTGCATCTGCAGCCTTTACTTTCGCTTTAAAATCAAGTACTGCTTGTGGTGCTTCATTTTCGATATCTTGGTTGTACATCGGTAAATCCTTCAGACTTAACACTTCTAGATCCAATTTCTCGGCATAACGTTTTTCAATAAATTGAGCTAATTGCATATTATAAGATTCTTTACGGATACTCCCTACGATGGCTACTACTTTCACGATGTTTCCTCCTAAATGTATATTATTCATAGTATTTATATAACTTTTGTAATTTTATACCACTTTAATAATAAGTGGCAAATTCTTCGACTGGCTTACGATAACCGCGTAAACGACGACTGCTTTCTTTTTCTTTCCCAATAGTAATCATGAGAGCTATTTCTTGCTCTTCGGGCACATTGAAAAGCTCACGCATTTTTTGATTATCGAAGCCTATCATAGGACAAGTGTCCCATCCGCGATTTTTCGCTGCTAGCATAAATAACATTGCTGACAAAGATGCATTTCGAATCGCTTCTTCTTTCATAAATGCATCGCCGCGATCTTCATAAAAGTGAGTATTCTCAGCAACTATTTCTTCTAACTCATATGTTGTGATAATCCCTAAGTCCACCATACCCTGACTTAGTTCAGCCGTGTTTTTATAAGCTTTTTTATCACCTAATACAAGAATGACCCCAGAAGCTGAATGTACTTTATATTGACCATATGCAGCTTCTCTTACTTTTTCCTTCATAGTCTCATCTAACACAACGATGTAATTGGCATGCTGTAAGTTAAAAGCTGACGGAGCAAGTTTAACATCCTCTAAAATTGGACGTATATCTTCCTCAGTCATTTTTACGTCCTTTAAAAAATTGTTCGCCGATCGACGCTTATCAATTAATTTGGAAAATTCCATTCATTAAACCCCCAATCCAATATGTAACCATTCAGTAGAGAAAAAATTGTCTACTGAATAAAATAATATTACTCATATTCTTTATCGAACGTAATGGAACTTCTTACAGTATCTATAGGGCGAACAAGGCCTTCAATTTGGGTACGTTTTGGTTCTAGGAATGGTGGTAATGAAAGTTTTTCTCCTAAAGTTTCGTACGGCTCATCTCCCATAAATCCTGGGCCATCTGTTGCTAACTCAAATAAAATTTGTGGCGCTACACGTGCATATAATGATTCAAAGAAATGACGATTTACATAGCCAGATGTGTGGAAACCAAAGCTTTCAAAACGCGCAGTCCATTCATCTAATACTGCACGATCCTCTACACGGAAGGCTGCATGGTGAACAGTACCAAAACCTTGGCGCGCTACTGGTAACACAGTGTTGTGTTCTACAATCACTTGGGCTCCATTTCCACCCTCACCTACTTCAAATAGATGGAAGTCACCCTCCTCCCCAATCTCGGTAAACAGCATTACTTTTTCTAAAACATCTTTAAAGTAATTGAAATTAGCTACGCGAATAAATACTGGTCCTAAACCTGTAATAGCATATTTAAGTGGAATAGGACCGACCTGCCAAGGCGTACCTGATGCAATTCCTGTATCATGCTCATCAGAAATAAGCTGATACTGCTGATCATCAAAATCCACGAATGATAATGTTTTTTTACCAAACTGCTCTTTAATACCAGTATGCTTTACATGCAATCGATCAAAGCGCTTTTCCCAATATTCTAAGGAAGCATCTGTTGGCACACGGAAGGAAGTCTTTGAAATTTCGTTCGTACCATGTACACCTTTTTGAATGTTAGGGAAATCAAAAAACGTCATATCTGTACCAGCACTACCTTTATCATCTGCAAAGAATAAATGATATGTTTGAATGTCATCCTGATTTACTGTTTTCTTCACTAAACGCATTCCTAATACATAGGTAAAGAATTTATAGTTTTCTTCAGCACTGCTTGTAATAGCCGTTACGTGGTGTACACCTTTTAAATGGTTCATAAAATTCTCCTCCTATTATCTCGAAATCGAGATATTTATTTAAATTTTTTTAATGTTCATTAGCATTTTTGCCAACCTTTTTAAGGGACAAAATCATTGTATCCAGCTCCTGAGGCTCCAATACTTCAAATATTTCATTTATTTTTTGTTCATGCTTAGGGAAAATCTCTTCCACTAAAATTTGTCCCTCATGTGTAAGCAATACATAAGTGACACGTCGATCTCTAGGGCAAGATTTGCGATATACATAGCCTTTTTGTTCAAGCTTATCAATTACATACGTAATACTACTGCTAGCAATTAATATTCTTTTGCCGATTACTTGAATGGGCTGCTCGCCACGATGATACAGAAATTCAAGGACTGAAAATTCGGTTTGATTTAAGTCAAATTGAAGTAAATCCCTTTTTGTTGCTTCCTGAATCGTTTGATATGCTCGGAACAAGACCGTAAATGCTTTTAAGTTACGATTGTCTTCCTTCATACGACTCCCTCACTTATTTCGAATTTAATTATCTTTAATTCGAGATAATAATAACATATCCATTTTTAATCAGCAATCATTTTGTTTCGTATTTTAATTGTGAGCTGAAAATGTTTGTGATCATCCTCTGCGGGTAGAAGGTAGTTGTAACTTATAAAGGAGGATTCTATAAAATGAAAAAAGATATCAATCAAAAACAACATCAATTAGAAGCATTCCGAGTAAGTGATAAAAATCAACCACTCACAACCAATCAAGGGCTAAAAATAGCTGAGGATGAACATTCTTTAAAGGCTGGCAATCGAGGTCCTACTTTACTAGAGGATTTTCATTTTCGTGAAAAAATGACGCATTTTGATCATGAACGTATTCCAGAAAGAGTCGTTCATGCACGTGGATCGGCTGCACACGGGATTTTTGAAACCTATGAATGTGCAAGTGACATTACAAAAGCACAATTTTTAAATGGTAAAGGAACGAAAACACCTGTCTTTGTTCGTTTTTCGACCGTTGCAGGCTCAAGAGGCTCCGCTGATACCGTCCGCGATGCACGTGGCTTCGCTACAAAATTTTATACACAGGAAGGTAATTATGATTTGGTCGGAAATAACATTCCTATATTTTTTATACAAGACGCTATTAAATTCCCCGATTTCGTACACGCAGTAAAGCCCGAACCAAATAACGAAATTCCTCAAGCTCAAAGTGCCCATGATACATTTTGGGATTTTATTGCAAACAATCAGGAATCTGCCCATATGGTTATGTGGCATATGTCAGATAGATCAATTCCACGAAGCTATCGAATGATGGAAGGTTTCGGTGTGAATACTTATCGTTTCATCAATTCTGAAGGGAAGTCCCATTTTGTTAAGTTTCATTGGAAGCCTGTTCTAGGTGTTAAATCGTTAGTATGGGATGAGGCACAAATCATAGCTGGTAAAGATCCTGATTTCCACCGCAGAGACTTATGGGAATCCATTGAACGAGGGGATTATCCGGAGTGGGAACTCGGCGTGCAGCTTATTCCGCTCGAAGATGAATTCAAATTTAATTTTGACATTTTAGATGCAACGAAAATATGGCCTGAAGAAGAAGTTCCTGTCCGTATCCTTGGCAAAATGACGCTTAATAAAAATGTGGACAACTTTTTTGCTGAAACAGAACAAGCTGCATTTCATGTAGGACATGTTGTACCTGGCATTGACTTCTCTAATGATCCTTTATTACAAGGCCGCTTATTCTCCTATACAGATACACAGTTAATAAGATTAGGTGGCCCAAACTTTCACGAGATCCCTATTAATAAACCCATCTGTCCCTTCCATAATAATCAACGAGATGGCTATGGTCGACAAACGATTAATGTTGGGCAAGTTAGCTACCATAAAAATTCCTTAGCTGATAATACACCGTCCCCTGTCTCTGAGGAAGAAGGTGGCTATACACATTATGAGGAAAAAGTAGAGGGACATAAGGTACGCGCCCGCAGTGAAAGTTTTAAAGACCACTTTACACAAGCTAGGTTATTTTGGCTGAGTATGACAGAGATTGAAAAGGAACATATCATCAATGCTTTTAGCTTCGAACTGGGAAAAGTAAAAAGCAAAGCCATTCGAAAACAAGTTGTTGATATGTTTGCTCATGTCAGCCATTCCCTTGCTACAGCTATTGCAGATAATATTGGTATCGTACCGCCTGTACAAGTAGAGGTCCCGCACATAATGCAAACTTCCCCTGCTGTTAGCCAAATCTTGAATGCAGTAGAAAGTGTCAAAACTTTTAAAGTAGCGGTGATTGTAGCAGAAAATACGGAAGAAAACTTAAATGAGCTAATAGCTACACTGCTGAGCAAAAATATAGTAGTTGAATTAGTTAGTACAAAACAGGGGTTACTAAATGGCTTTGAGATTCATGAAACATTTGCCACTGCTTCTTCCGTACTTTATGATGGGATTTACGTTTCTGGTTCCTTCCATGATTTGAATCAACAAGCTAAAGCAGAGCAATTTATTGAAGAAGCCTACCAGCACTTTAAAACAATTGGCCTTGCTAAAAATGTATCGTTTTCACAGCATCTCGCCAATAAAAATGGGGTTGCTAATAACTTACCTTCTTTTATTCAACTCCTTGCAAAGCATCGACATTGGGAACGTTAACGTTCATACATGTAAAAGCCAGCTAACGCTTTAGCTGGCTTGTCTCATTTTTAAGGTAGTCGTTTGAATTCCTTCTCATTTCCGTCCATAAACTCTACTTCGACTTCAATGGACTGATAGTTATCTTCAATATTAAAAACTTTAATTACTTGATCAATCACTTCATCATTTGGAGTGGTAGAATCAAAATTTAACTGCTTAAATAACGGCTCTAGTTTTGTATAGGCTTCATCACCCTGTAACTTTACATTTTGTCGATCATCCTGTAACTTCGCTGAGATACCTGTTTTTTTATTTTCATACTCTACCTCGTATGACTCCGTAGCAGAATAATCAACATCTAATGAAAACTCTAAAAAATTGAATGTCACTTGGTCTGTAGGCGTATCACCAGTCTGTTGTGAAGCATTCTGATCTGCCGGCGCATTAGTAGGTACATCCTTCACCTCTTCTTTGTTACAGCCATACAATATAACCATTACGAAAGAAATCGCTAATAATAATTTTAATTTCATCTAGTTGTACACTCCTTTCTTTTCATATTATTTCCCCATTCTGCTATAAACTAACCCCAAAAGGGCATCTCCTCTAATGAGGAAATGCCCTTTTTATGACATATAACTTAATAATAGAAGTTGCGATCAACTTTATTTTCTTGAATAGCCTTTGCTAAACGGACTGTTGAGACAGCTAAATCAGCATATGACACACTCTTCGTAGCATTAAAGTTATTTTGCTGTGCGTCAATCAGACCCATACCATTTGCTAATGCAATATAGCCTGTATACGCTGGATCAATTGAAGCTGCATCAGCAAAGTTTAATTTATAAATATCCTTATACTTAGCAACATTGTCTAATTGTAATAGTTTGATTGACCACTCTGCGAACTCTTGACGACTCAGAGTAGCATCTAATGCAAATTGATTAGCTGGCTGAATGATGCCCATTTTAACAGCTTGCTCTACTACCCCATAGAGAGGATGTTTTTTATCAATATTGTTGAAGGATTGCTTTTCTCCATCTCCACTACCATAGTAACCATATGTTAAGGAATGCAATAAAATTTTCAATGCTTCTCCTTTTGTTACAGCAGCGTCCGCATTAAAGTTTGCTATATCTTTTACATCTAACACATTTTGATTGAATAAATAGTTCAACTCTTTGGCAGCTGTTGGATGAGAAATAACTGGTTTCTCTGTGGAGCCATCTACATTATTTAGCCATTCACCAGACACAGCATCTATCTGGTTATATAAACTGCCATTGTAAGTAGGCGCATAGACTAAATCGTAATGTAGTTTACTCTCTGTATCTTGTTTTACATATTGTAATTGCAATGTAAGTGCTTTGCTATAAGCTTCTTTTGCTTTGTCAGCTGATATGACATTTTTAATCGGCTGCCAGTTATCTATCTTCTGCTTATTAACACTTAATGAGCGTAAGGTTCCATCAGCCCCAATCCCTACATGTAAACCATCTCCTACAACTGCAATTCCATTCATGATGCGTGGGAAGGTGAAGTAATAGTCCTTACTATATTGATCAAATACAGCATCCTCTATTGGCATTGAATATTCATGTAAATACGAAGGTGCCCATTCCTTTAAGTAATCGATTGCCTTCTTCAATGCAGCGTCCTTAGAAATAGCGTTTACTTTGTTATCTGTTAAAAAGTCTCTTGATAGGTCATGATACTGAACTAGCTCACCTGTCGCCTTATTAATTTCTAAAGAGCTACCCGATCCACCATTGCCATACATATACGTATAGTTTACAGAGTAGATCGTCTCACCATTGTCATTTTCTCTTTCATCTACTAAATCGATCGTAAGCTTTGCTTTACTCTCATCAACTTTTAAGAAATTTTTTGCGAATTCTTCAGCTTCAGTTGCCGTTATACCGTTCTTTCTTGGAGGTAGCGGTTGTGCTGAAATTTTTTCAACACTCTTTGTCTTCGGCAACTGTTCAGTGAAGCCATTTGCTGTCTGCCATTGCCCATTAAGAGCATGTACACCATTGAACCCTGTAACAGGCGCATAAACAAGCTTCACGTTACTTTGGTCAGATCTGTAATCATAATCAATATAATAACGAAGTTCCATAGCTAGGTTTTCACGAACTTGCGCCAACACATCTTCTTCTTTCTTTTTTTGATCTAAATTATCAAAAGAAGCTTTACTAATAGACTCTGCATTACTAGACATCCCGGTAACATCACCATTTGCCAGAACATTAATAGTTATACTTTGATCTCCAATAAGAACCCCATTATAAATTGGTGAATAGGTAAAGGAGTAAGTAATTGGTTCTGATAACGGTCTAGTAATATTAAAACCATATTCGTTATTATCATCTCGAAGTTTAAAATTATCCGAATTCACAAATTTACCCAGGAATTTTTGCGCAATTTTTTGTGCTTCATTCTCTGAATACTTTGCTGGATAGATTGCCTCTGCCATATTTGCAGGCTGATAATAAAAGTGTTCTAATTCTAAATCATCACCCTTAAATACAAAACTACCATGTACATCTTTACCTTTAATGGTTTTATAGAAATTTAGTTCATATCGAACCGTTGTATCATCTCTATAGAAATGTCCAGGTCCAGAATTAAAATCTTGATCCGCTACAAATTTGAACTCTTCCGGGAATAGTGAACGGAGCTTTTTTATCAGCATATTTTTTGTAATTTTTGTTTCAGTTGAAGCTACTTGAATTTCAATACGCTCCGATGATTCCTTTACATTTGCTGATGCCTGCGATATTGGTGCTAGCATACCAACAGAAAAAGCTGTTGATGTTAAAATGATTCCTAACTTTTTAAATTTACCCAAAATATCCCTCCTAAAATACAATTTACCATAATTATAATACAGATTCCTATATTTAGAAACAATTTTACAGATAATTACCAACTACGCAGAAAATACATTGGGTAAACCCTATTCTTCTATCGCATATCATTTCTTTACCACATCAAAGTTAGCACCAATTAATAGCCAATTTTGAGGGAATGGTAGTCCTAATTTCCAATAGCCGATCCCCCGAAGATTATATTGTTTAACAAGATTAAATTTAGCTTGAATGGATCTTGCATCTTCAAACCATACAATATGTGCCCTACCTTGTTCATCATAGTATTCAAAAAACGGAGCTTGTGCTCTCCAATCATATTGAATTGCCGCATTGTAACGTTTGGCAGTCTCAATAGCTCGTTGAGGACTCAATGCTTCTGCAATAGGCCCCCCCTGAACAAATGGTAACGTCCAATCATAACCATATAAATTTTGTCCCAGCATAATTTTGCCTGCAGGTATTTCACTCACCGCATACTTGACCACTTCCTCCACTTCAGGAAGTGGGGAAACAGCCATTGGTGGTCCTGCTGAATAACCCCATTCATAGGTCATTAGTAAAACAAAGTCCACTATCTCACCATGTGCCCTATAATCATGTCCCGCAGTCCATGGACCTCGATCACTTGCACTTGTTTTTGGAGCCAACGCAGTAGATACTGTGTAACCCTGAGCATGAAACTTCTCCACAGCTCTTCTTAAAAAATTGTTATAGGCTTCTCGTTGATCGCCTGGTAAATTTTCAAAATCAAAATGGATATCCTTAACGTCACCTAGCTTATTAGCCTCTGCAAGAATATTATCAAAGAGTAAATCCTGAACAGCCGTACTTTGAAAAATATCTCTCGCTAGCTCTCCACTAAAACTGAAGTTTTCCAGATTCGTAACAACCATTGCCAAAGAAGCCCCAGTATCATCCGTAATCTGAGGTACACCTTGACTAGGCGGTATCCGTAAGGTGCCATCTCGTCTGGCTTCGTAGCTAAATAAAGCCAAGTATGTTAAATAGGGACCCGCTTCTCTGGCTTGATCCAAAAGCACCTCACTAACAGAAGTACCCCTTGGTTCTAAGTATGCTAACGTTTCTGCTCTGGTTTTTGGTGGTTGCGGAATATATAATCTCATCCCAACAGCTAATGGTTGGTTTGGATTAATACCATTTACTTGTGCAAGTGTTACATAGTTAATACCCAATCGTTGCCCGATTGACCATAGACTATCTCCTGGCTGTACATAATAAAAACTGCCGACAATTGGAATAACGAGTGCTTGCCCCACGACTAAACGATTTGGCTCTGGAATTTTATTGGCGTCTACAATACTTTGAACTGTAGTCCCATATGCCTCCGCAATACCCCATAAAGACTCGCCAGCCCGTACAACATGTATTTGAATGACTTTGCCTCCTTCTAGCTTGATAAATCATACCTATAAAGTTTATGAAATAAGGAATGAAATGATGTCTTACTAGAAATCTCATAAAAAATCCATTCACTAGAAGCAGTAATGGATTTTTTAATAGCTTTACAGCTTGGGCAAATAATTGTTCAAGTAAGAAAAGCACCTTCTTTTTTAGTATATATTTCCATACGTATTTATTCCTGAAAAATACTTGCGTAACATCCTCTGTCTTTTCTCTACTATTTGTGTTAGAGCGCAAAATGATACATACCCCAACGAAAATAATCGTACAAACGTTCTATTTTTGAAGTATCCTTTAGCAGAACTTCCCCCTCTTTTTACCTTACAAATCATCCGTAATACACTATTTTTGTTACACATTTCCCAAAAATATTTATGCAACTAGCTTCGTATGCCTTATTCTTTTCACAGCTACCCCTCTTGTATAATGAAATTATTGTAAGGAGGTGTTAGATTGCGTTTATTTTACCAACAAAAAGTAATCGGTAAGAAATCACGTAAGCTTCAAAAGATTCCATTTTTTATCGAAGAGCCTGTCATAAATTTACAGGATTTACTTATAAAGATTGTCACACAACAGGTACAACAATATAACGAAAAAATGGTAGATACGCCTCTCCATCTATATTTAACCGATCAGCAATTAGATCATGCTGCTCAGTACGGCAAAGTCCATTTTGGAGAGAAAAAAAACGATTCATTCCAACCAGTAGACCAAGCCGTCTCTACAATGCTCCAAGCTTTTCAAGATGAACTTTTTTTAGTCCTTCATAATGAGGAGACCATAGATTCGCTTAACTCACCACTAGCTGTACAGGAGGACGATGTTTTTACATTTATTAAATTAACAATGCTTGCAGGACGAATTTGGTAAGGAGGAATGTTTCATGACACTTTCACATGAACAAAAAACACATTTTCAAAGTATAGTTGACACAGCACCGTCAACTATACAGCCATTAGCGGCTGCATTACTAAAATATATGGACAATCGGAATTATGATATTGAACAGCTTATTACAGAACAGCACGTTCAATCACTAGAGGAACTATTTAGCGGACCATTATTAGAAGTGCTTACACTTTTTTCTTCACAGGAACGGGCATTCCATATCAAGAAATTAGCTTTACGTTTTGATGCTACGATATTCCAAACTGATAGTTTACGTCGCTCATTTCGGTCAGCCTCGTCCGTACAAGATCATCTTTTTCAATGTCTACAATTAATAGAGGAGATGCTGACATTTGAGGAAATTGGTTTACAAGATTTACTAGCTCACCACAGCCAATATGAGCATGGTACATACCCTAACTATAGCTCCTATGTATTGAAAAACGAAAATGAAAAAGTAATGAGCTTTCATGTATTTGAGCAATTGCTTGCTGAAGAGTTATCCTTAGAAAATCCTATCATTGAAGAAAAGATAGAAAGTATTTTATTTGATGAGCACCGCAGTAGCTTTTTCGGTCATCCCCTCATTCGTGGCATTTTTAAATCAAGCAATAGTCGGATGCATGAAGCACTTGGTAAATTATTAGTAGCGGCTGCACGTCAAGAAGGGCTTCGACAAGCAATTGTAGAAAATATTGACCATGGGAATCTAGATGCACAACTAAAAATGATGAAACTTATCCAGGAACATCAACTAACAAGGTTCTCCTCTGTTATTCGAGCGGTCGATACATGGATGGGACTTGGCTATAGTAGCTTTGAAAATCAAAAAATTACGGAAGAAGTTTTGTCTTTAGCCATCCAAGCGGTGGAAGATGATCATTTCACCGAACAGCTGCTAAAAAGTGAACGTACCATTGATATTTACGTCGCATTATGGGCGACTTCTACAAAAGACTATACGAAGCTAGAATTGCTATTAGCTGATCTCTTAAAGCGAGACAAGCATATTCAGCTTACAACATTAGCCTTTTTAAAGAATCTATCAAAAATCTCCTTTACAGCGCCTTTTGTGAAGGAATTAATTTTAACAACGAAGGATATCGAGTTATTTGCATTTGCATGGAATAATTTCATTCATGCCAACCACTATATAAATAGTGAATATGCGAGAGATAACGAATGGGAAAAAACACTTCAAGGCTTTATGAAAGAAAATCCACAGCTACAAGGCATAGAATATCCTTTATTTGAACAGCTTGAATGGGCAAAAAATGAAATGACAAAAGACGGATTATCCATTACAGGCAAGCCTTTATCTTTTGTCTTTGTACACTTGTCATTCGAAGACTTAATTTCAACACAAATCATTCTTGCGCATTATCTTCAGGATGAAGAGTTATTCCAACGAATCATTGCACGTTCAGATGCTTATCCACCATCAAGTAGGATTGGTCTATTGAATATTTATTGTCTTGATCCAATCACACAAGGACAGCGTGAATTTCTATTCAATTCTTTACGAGATCGAAGCTCTATCAATCGTTCCCTTGCATTAAAAAAAATACATGCCCTGACACCAACCCAAGAAGAAATAGCAAAAATTGAGGATCTTTTAGCTAATAAATCTGGGGCTCTGCGAAAAGAAGCTATTTCACTCTTGAAAGTACAACCACAAGATCATGTATTGCAAAGCGCTGAACGATTAATAAAAGATAATAAACAGCTAAAGAGGCTTGGCGGTCTTGAATTATTATTAGAGGCCTCTAAGGACTACAATTTAGCTAACGAGCAAATTACGGCATTATGCTCACTATTACCAAAGATAACAAAAAATGAACAAGTATTTTTAGAACAATTAGTAGCAAGGGATGTACCAGAATATAACGAAAGCAATGGCTTTGGCTTGTATACACCACATGCCCCTATTTCATACGATAGCATTACCAATAGCTCCATCAAAATGAACAGTGAAGAACCTTGGCAACAGCTTATACCTTTATATGTACAAACACCTACACCTATTGAAAAATTTTTCCAATATGATTTAGATAAGCTTCTCTTCAAGTTAGAGCAACTTATTCATATTCTTGATGAATATGCTGATTTTGAATATGAAACTTTTCAATGGAATGACACTAAAATGACCACTACTTTAGGACAAAAATACAGTATATTGGCCACTAAAACAGACAGTCAGCGACATGCTAGTTTGGATGTTTATCCTATCCCAGAGGCTATTGTTCAATGGATTCAATCATCATCCTTTAGCAGTGAAGACTTAGCGTATTTTAATTTTTATAGTCATCTATCTGAATACCCTGCTGCGCATGACCTTTCTGAAGCAGCCCATGTTCTTATACAACCATTCTTTCAGTATGAAGAAATAAAAAAATATGTTGCTCAATTTAATTCCTTGAAATATCACTATACACTTCAACAAATTTTTTCTGTTTTGTCACAAGATATCAAAAATATTTCAGGAGAGACAACACTGCATACAGAAGCAGTTTCATTACTGGAAAGACATACACCGGCATTTAATAGCTTCAATCAGGCGGCTGGTATTGTGCTTCAGCTATTACATCAAATCCCTGCTGATCAATGGCGAGTGAATGTAAGAGATAAAGGTTATTACTACTATCAATCTACCTCTACAATTATCGACTTAGATATTATTGAGGCATTTGTCGATCGACTATCGAATTATGCAACTTATGAAGACTATGCTAAAATGCTTGCCATCAATGAAGAGCTAACAAAACGTATGCAAAAAGAAAATTATAGCCCAATTCTATACGATTTATCATTATTCCAATATTTAGATGCCTTTAAAGCTGGTCTATTAAAGCAAGACCATTTATATGAAGCCATTTTTACGAATACTCTTGCCTCAGAAATATTTACTGAACCAAGTAAACTACTAGATCGCTATCAATCGTTTGATGACTTAACGGATTTCCTTGCTATTCGTAATGAAGCTATAGATCGCATCTTAGCTATAGAACTGAAGCGTGGTGATACTCCAACAGCTGTTACCAAGCTGGCTAGTAGCATTTCTTACTTTGAAGGGATTGATTATTTCCTGCAAATTTTACAGGCACTTGATGGTGAAAAGCTTTCGCGAGGCTATATATGGCAGGCTGAAACGAAGAAAGATGTATTCTCCCGCCTTTTAACTAGCTGCTATCCTAAAAAAGAAGAAACGGCACAGCAATTAAAAGAAGCATGGCAAAAAACAGAGATTTCTAAAGAGCGTTTAATTGAAGCTATGATGTATAACCAGCATTGGATTGACCTTGTCAGTGAAGTGATTGACTGGGAAGGACTAAAGGAATCAGCTTGGTATTTTATTGCTCATACTACAGATTCTTTATCAGATTTTGCCAAAGATCAGATAGCTCTCTTCTCCAGCATAACGGCAGAAGATTTTGGTGATGGCGCCTTTGATTTAGCATGGTTCCAAAGTGCTTACCAAACATTGGGTTCGAAGAAATTTAAAGTTGTATATGATGCAGCAAAATATGCTTCTGAAGGAGCCAACCATCGTCGAGCTCAGTTATATGCAGATACAGCCATTGGCAAACTTAGTCCGAAACCATTAATGAAAGAAATTCAAGAAAAGCGCAATAAAGATAAACTACGTGCACTTGGACTTATTCCTTTAAAATCAGCAGATGACAAAGATGCTCTAGATCGTTACCAATTTATTCAACAGTTTTTAAAGGAGAGTAAACAATTTGGCGCTCAACGTAGGGCAAGTGAGGCACGAGCAGCTAGTATTGCACTAGAAAATTTAGCCCGTAATGCTGGAGATGGGGAAGCCACTCGCTTCATATGGCGAATGGAATTATCAGCCTTTAACGATATTCAGCATTTATTTAAAGCACAGCCTATCGAACAAATAACAGCGCATTTACAAATCGAAGAAGATGCAACTATTACGATAATTGTTGAAAAAGATGGTAAACGACTAAAAAACATACCTACTGCTTTAAAAAAGCATGCTGACGTTGTCACTCTTCAAGAAGCTCGCAAAGATTTGCAAGAGCAATATAAACGTGCACGTCCAGCACTTGAGCAGGCAATGGCATTAGAAACCATATTTTCAGCGGAAGAGCTAATCAACCTGTTAGCTCACCCAATTCTAGCTCCTCTTTTACAAAAGCTTGTCTTTATTAGCGGCGAGCATGTTGGGATGATAACACCAGAGGGCTTACAAGTACTATCAGGTAACGTTGTGAATTTGGCTCCAACAACAACCTTAATGATTGCTCATCCTTATCATCTTCTTGAAAGTGGTCAATGGAGACAATGGCAAGCCTATATGTTCGAGCACAAAATACAACAGCCATTTAAACAAGTGTTCCGTGAACTATACCTTATAAATGCAGACGAAAAAGGACGAAAACAATCATTGCGTTATGCGGGACATCAAGTCAATCCATCTCAAACAGTAGCCTTGTTAAAAACACGAGGCTGGCAAATTAGTTATGAAACTGGACCTCGTAAGGTGTATTACAAAGAAAATATAGTGGCTTCCTTGTATGCGCAGGCAGACTGGTTTACTCCAGCAGAAATCGAAGCACCTACAATCGAAGGTGTTTATTTCTACAACCGTTTAACAGGAAAAGATATCGTCTTAGATGATATTCCAGCCGCAATCTTCTCCGAGGTTATGCGGGATATGGACCTCGTTGTCAGCGTTGCCCATGTTGGTGGTGTCGACCCTGAGGCCAGTCATTCTACTGTTGACATGCGGAGTATTATCGTTGAAGAATTAGCTAAATTATTAAAACTATCCAACGTAGAAACTAAAAAACAACATGTCCTTATTGAAGGTAAATTAGCAAGCTATTCCTTGCATTTAGGCAGCGGTATCGTTCATCAAGTCGGTGGTTCGATGATACCGATTGTCGCAGTCCCATCTCAGCATCGTGGACGTATATTTTTACCTATGGTGGATGATGATCCACGGACAGCTGAAATTATGGCAAAGCTTTTATTGCTAAGTGAAGATACTAAAATTAAGGACCCAGCCATTTTAGCTCATATTCGAAGTTATGAACAAACGCATTAAGAGATATAAAACAAAAACAGGTGACGAAACATATGTCACCTGTTTTATTGTACGTCTGTTTTTATCATTTCAAATAAAAGGGGTACATTCGTTCCTCGCTGTAATGAATGGCTTCCTTCCATTAAATATGACCAGCTTTTTTTCATTTTTTCCCTATATGGTAATTCAGTATCGACTGGCAAATAAGCCTTTAAATAATCTTCGATTGTACCAGACAAGTTTTCTATAAACTCATCCGCCTTGTGGATTTTCTCTGTTGGGATTTCATTGCGTTCATCCCATAGTACATGTTCTAAGTTTGTAGAGAAATAAAATAATTGATAAGGCACTTTTAAGCGATTAATACTAAAATGGTCATTGGCAATTAAAATTCTGACATTTCTCGCCTTCATTTCATTGCGCTGTTCAATTTGCTCCTTACGCTTATTAGACTTCACTAAAATGGCTTCCTCAGTATAAAACAATTTTTGCTCAATTTTCTCATCGACTTGGACGCATTCTGGTGCAATAAAACAACCATCTGCATCTGTTATATGAACAACAGCAGTTAAATCCTTCGCCAAAAATTTATATTTTTCTAAATAACTCTGGATTACCCGTATAACACTGTTTTTAATATTCGGGATGCGTTTATGGGCATCCCATTTTGTTAATACATCCTCACGCTGGACATCAAATCGTATAGTTGCATTCTCGAAGTAAGCATCCAAGTAATCCTCTAAAATAATTTGCTCCGTCTGCCCCTCAACAATGATTAAAAGTACTTTTTTAGTCATGGTGCACACCTGCCTTACGAAAAGCACGCTTAATTTTAAATGTTTTAGTCTCCTTATAAACCTCTTCATCCTGGCCGCCAAGCTGAATAGCACGCAAGTAGACATCTCTGGCATTATTTACTTCTTTAATGCCCTTTAACTGCATATAACGGTGATTTTCATTCGTTGTCGTAAACCATAAATTTTTAATAGCTAGCACCTCTAACACTCGTAGATTATGGGATGTGAAAAAAAGCTGTCCTTTTCCATCCTCATCTATCACTGTTAACAACTCACCTAGCAAATATTCAAAAACACCTGAATCTAATTCATCAATCACGACACAAGCATTTGGATTGTTATATACGGCAATCAATACACTAAGAACTGAAATAATCTTCAATATCCCTTCAGACTCTGTTCGTAAGGGTAATTCCTGCTCTCCACGCTGCGATAAAAATTCAAAACGGATGCCTTGTCCACCATCATCCATTGTTTGCTTTGTAATGATATTGATTTTAATAGTTAGACCTGGAATAATAGCAGCTAGCACTCGGTTACTCTGTTCAATCACTTCACATAAGGCATAGAATTCATCCTCTGGCAATAATGCAGGACCCTTTAAATCATACGGAATTTGCCCTCTTGTTTTCTCTAAATGAATACTAAATGGCATGATACGTTCTTCAAATAGAGGAGCAATATTTTGATTATTCACTACATGTAAATCTCGATTAAAATCAACGGCCATATTTTGGAGCAGCTGTATTTCTTGCTCGGTAAGCCGTTCCTGTAATAATGGCTTCAAATCTTTATGAAAGAGAAAGGATCGATATTCCTTTCTTGCTAATTGTTGAATAACAAGCAATTGAATACGTGCTTGTTCACTCATATCAGGCAAATGAGAGTTACGAATTTGAATACCATTCTCTGTCATAGCCATTAACACCTTTGAGCGTTTTCCTTTGTCATTTTCTCGGTACGTGAGACGTTCCAGTGTTGTATAGAGCCGATGTTGATCCTCCTGCAGCTCTACATAATAATGGACAAAAAATGTACCAAATTGATTCTCAACTAAAAATTCAAAATCAAGACTGGCTGTATCCTCGCCTGCTAAAATTAGCCGCTTCTCTTGCGAGGGCAGCTTCACTTCAGCAAGCCAACCTGAGATAAGGGTCTTCAATAAACCAAACGCATCAACAATGGTTGTCTTCCCTGAGCCATTTTGTCCGTATAGTCCAACAACATTTGCTTTTAAGAAGGTCTCAAAGTTAACAGCCAGAATAATCTCACCATGTCGTACATTCCGTAAATTTTTTATGTTTATTTTTTTCACTTTAATGATTGCCATCTGCTAAACACCCTTTAGCTCTTTTCCCCTATTATAATGAAAATTGATATATTTTATAACAATATTCCACTTAATTATCAACTAGCCTATAGCCTATGACACTCACAGTAAGTGGGAATATGTTAAAGAAAATGAAGAAAGGTGTGTTTCATTGGTTTATCCTAGATTGGCCCCTGAAGATTTTAACAGTCAATTCCGTCCAGGAATGAAAATATGGGTGACACTTCCTACTGGGACTTATTCAGGTACATTAATTCGAACATTTGGAACAGGAGGAAGAACTGCTGAAATTCAATTAGATAACGGTCAAATAGTGACTGTTGATGTTAGCCAAATAACCGCGGCTGGTACAGGAGCACCTCCTGGTAATTCCTATCCACCACCTTATCCACCACCCTATCCGACACCTTATCCGCCGCAACCGTACCCACCAAGGCCATATCCACCGAGACCTTATCCACCAAGACCTTATCCACCACAACCTTATCCACCACAACCTTATCCACCACAACCACCAAGGCCATATCCGCCATTTCCAGGGGGACAATTCCCAGGCTTCCCACCCCCATTATTGCCAGGACTCCCCAATATAATGCCAGGTATCATCGGTAATCCCAGACAGCCGTAAAAAATAATAGGCTTTCTCTTTATTCATTTACGAATAAAGAGAAAGCCTATTTTTTACATTTTTATATTTTATTCCCGTAACAAAACTACGATAAGCAATAGTATTTTCTAGAAGAAATGACATTCCCTAATAGGCAAAAAGACTTAACGAGAGATTAAAAAATAAGATTTTAGCCAAATTTTAATTAAATTAAATTTGACTCAGTTTTGAGCATACTTGTTTTTTATATTAAATAGCCTCTAAATTTTCGTAAAAATATCGTCTAAGCTGAAAAATACATAGACTAAAACACTAAAAATTCTCATTCATCTACTAAAATCTACACTTCAAATAGTAAGTTTTCTGGGTTGTGAATCATTTTTTTTGGCAGTATAGTAGTTTATTGTTAGGGGATAATTAGATTATTTTTCACTGGTATATATTTATTGAGAATGCATCTAGAATTCTATGAATGACACCACGACATTACATTGAATGAGCTTTTATTTCATCGATTAAATACCCATTTCTCATCCTTAACATGAAATAATCGGTATAATATAATTAGGAGGAAAAGCATGAAAAAACGTAAGAAGCAGCATATGTCTATTAGTAAGAAAATAACTGCTATAATGGTAAGTATTTTATTACTGTTTGGATTAGTTACTTTAGGTCTTTCTTATTATATAGTAAGAAATAGTAATTTAACAGATATGAATCAATCACTTGATGACAAAGGCATGATCTTAGCCAAAACAATTGATGTTAACACATTGAAATCGATATTAGATAATCCTTCAGACAGTAACCCTGATGCACTTCGACTGACGAAGGAAATGGATGCTATTAATGATTATTCAGATAGCATTACCAATCTCTTTTTAATAACTGTTAATGGGGAAAATATTAATGCACCTGTCCTTTCTTCTAGTATACTTAAACTAGGAGCTGAGTATAATCAGGACATGATTGCTATGGGTTTATCGCCTGATTTCCTAGCGAGAATTAAAGAGGTTTTTGAGACAAAAGAGGCTACAGCTACAGATATCTATAGCGATGAATTTGGTAGCTATAAAACTGGCCTTACACCAATTTTAGATGATGATGGAAATATGCTAGCTGCGTATGCTATTGATTATGACGTGTCGATGGTAACTGGTAAGGCTATGTCAGAGGCACTTTGGACATTGGTAGTAACGGTTATTTTCTTAATTGGTTCATCTATTGCTGTGTATACTCTTTTAAGAAAAAAATTAACACCTATTCAGCAGCTATCCTTACAATCTAAAAAAGTAGCAAATGGTAATTTAGAGCTTGAGCCTTTACCAGTTACTTCAACGGATGAAGTAGGAACGCTTACTCAAAACTTTAATTCGATGATTGAAAACTTAAAAACTGTTATTAAAAGTACAACAAATGTATCAGCACGTGTATCAAACACAGCTAATATTTTGTCTACGAATATGCAGGAAACTTCTGATTCCTACAATACCGTAGCTTCTTCCATGCAAGAAATTGCGAGTTCAGCTGATCTTCAAGTTCAAAGAGCTAAAGAAAGTACAATTACAATAGAAGAAATGAGTATTGGAATTCAACGTATTGCGATGACATCCAATCAGATTTCAGAATCTTCTATTTTAGCATCTGAGGAAGCTGAAAGAGGGAATGATTCAACTAATAAGTCTGTCGCTCAAATGAATGCGATTAGTCAGGCAGTCAATCAATCAGCGGCATCTGTTAAATTGCTGGGCGATCATTCTAATAAAATTGAAGAAATTGTCGGCATTATTACTGGCATTGCCTCTCAAACAAACCTCCTAGCCTTAAATGCAGCCATTGAAGCTGCTCGTGCAGGAGAAGCTGGCAGTGGATTTGCCGTTGTAGCTGATGAAGTGCGTAAGCTAGCTGAACAGTCTGAGGCCTCAGCCCGGGAAATTTCCACGCTTATATCTCATATTCAGCACGATACGAATGAATCTGTTAATATCATGGTTCGGGCGGTAGAGGAAGTTGATCATGGTATTGTCATGATCAACGATTCAGAACAATCATTTAGTCAAATTTTAACATCTATTCATCATGTAACAGGGCAAATACAAGAGCTATCCGCAACTATTGAAGAAATGGCGGCTGGCATGGAACAAGTCACTTCTGCTGTTAAAGATATGGAGGACTTCTCCATCAACTCTAAAGATAGTACAAGAGCAGTAGCTGCAACTTCTGCCTCTCAGCTAAATACAGTACAGCAAGTATCTGAAGAAGCACAAGTACTATCCGAGTTATCTGAAGAATTATTGAATGTTGTCAATACCTTTGTAGTGAAATAAAAAGAGAAAGGGCTGCCCTTATACGGTGTTTTTGGTCCCTTAGCTTCTACAGAATACTTTCTGTCAGAGCTAACGGACTTAAAATTTCCTGCATAAGTGACTGCCCTTTTCTAGAATAGGGGTTGTAATGATTGAATAATAAACGAGAATTTGATTGTCCTACATCACAGTTTAATAAGCATTTTTCTAAACAAGAGAAGCTACTATCCAATCATACACAGCTATTAAATGAAGAGGATACATTAGCTTATCAAACATTAAATCGCACTATGGCTGACTATGATAAAACTATTACAATACCAGAAGTATTTTATCAAGTAGCACAGCAATTTGCAGACCGTATCGCTCTATCCTATGAAGATGGCAAGATGACCTATCGTCAGTTAAATGAACAGTCCAACCAAGTTGCACATATGCTATTAGCCAATGGTCTTCAAAAAGGTGACTATGTGGCAATTATCATGGACCGTAGTAAGGAAACTATTATTAGTTTGTTAGGTGTGCTAAAAGCGGGTGGTGTTTATGTTCCTATCGATCCTAGTTATCCAAAAGAACGTTGCCAGTATTTGTTACATGATACAGGTGCACCATTTATCATTACGAAAAACGAATATAGTGACTTACTGAATGACCTAATACATAATAAGTTCCAATCACACACAGTGCTAACAATCAATCAAATGGAGAGTGGCCTTTCAAAAGAGGATTTGCCATGTAACCTACATCCATCCGATTTAGCCTATATTATTTATACATCTGGTTCTACTGGTAAACCTAAAGGTGTTTTGCTTAAACATACAGCCGTTATTAACCTAATTACAGATAATCAAAGAATTTACCATTCGACTGAAGAAGGTGTATTTTCTCAGTTTATTTCTTACAGTTTTGATCCCTCTGTGACAGAGACTTTTACCGCTTTCTTTTCTGGTGCAAGACTCCATATGCTCACAAGTATTGAGCGTCTTTCAATAGAAGCATTTGCTGATATGATTGCACGAGAGCGAGTAACAACAGCAACTGTACCAAACGCTTTCTTTACACAATTAGCCACACATTTACCTGTAGAGTATCGGGACAAGTTGATGACACTACAATATTTATCCGTCGGCGGCGAAGCTCTATTGCCTGCCATTGTTCAAAAATGGCAAGAAAAGTTCGGATATTCTACAGAAATTATAAATGTTTATGGACCAACTGAATGTACAGTGTTAACTTCCTACTTTAAGATAAAAAGTCAGCTTACAGACATGCAATCTAGTATTCCTATCGGCAAACCGATTGCCAATTATGAGATGTATGTGGTGAATGAGGATGAACAGCTTTGCCCAGTTCATGTAACAGGCGAACTATGTATTGCTGGGGTTGGCTTGGCAGCAGGATATTTACATCAGCCTGAAAAAACAGCCGAGGTCTTTGTCCCGCATCTGTTTAAACCAGATCAAAAAATGTATCGCACAGGTGATTTAGTGCGCCTTTTACCTAATGGTGTCATTGAATTTGTTGGACGGAAGGATTCGCAAATTAAAGTAAGAGGCTTCCGTATTGAGCTTGGAGAAATTGAGACAGTATTAAGCAATTACCCTACCATTCAGGAATCTGTAGTGATAGCTAAGAAAATGTCTGATGGTCAGAACCATTTATTTGCTTATTATACGGTGGCAAGTGGTATTCAGCTAGAGGAACGCAATTTAAGAGACTATTTACACAATCTTTTACCAGATTATATGGTGCCTGAACGATTCATCGAATTACTAGAAATGCCATTATCCCCTACTGGCAAAATTGATCGCACGCAGTTGGCCTCAATGGATACACATTTATCACGGAGTAATTTATACGTTGCCCCTGAAAATGATACGCAGCATTTACTAGCAAATGCATGGGAATATGTACTTAACGTCAGCCCAATAGGTATTCATGATAACTTCTTTCACATTGGCGGACATTCATTAAAAGTACTTGAAATTCTTGTACAAGTGAAGAAGCATATACCATTCCTAAAGATTCAGGATTTTTTCCAATATCAAACGATTGCTGAATTAGATCAATATATTTGCAACCATCAGCCTGAAGATTTAGACGTGCAAACGCAACCTACTAACCTTGTTTATAAGGATTTAATGGAGCCTGGTCCGCTACCAATCTCACCAATAGTGAAGCCATTACCGATGACTACGGTTTTATTAACAGGTGCGACAGGTTATTTAGGAAGCCACGTGCTATATGAGCTACTAGTCTCAACAAAAGCGCACATCTATTGCCTTATTCGACCAAGTGAAAAGAGCACTTTAGAGGATAAGCTAATGGAAAGTATGCAATTTTACTTTGGACATAACATTGGTAGACATATGCAGAATCGAGTAACTATCATTAAAGGCAATTTAGGAAAGAAAAAACTTCATCTAACTAGTGAAGATGAACAGACACTAATAGATGAAATCGATGCCATCATCCACTGTGGAGCTGATGTACGTCACTTCGGAGCGACTGAGCATTTTAATAATGTCAATGTAAATGGGACACGTTATTTACTTGAATTGGCAGAGCGTAAACCTGGTATTCATTTTCATTATGTATCAACAATCGGTATTCCAGAGGAGCTCGCTGCCATTCAATGGGGGGCAGAAGAGGCTAATGGTGATTTCAACTACGATACGAAGCTTCATAATGTCTATACACAAAGTAAGCTGGAAGCAGAAAATCTCGTAAGAAATGCAGTACATGATATGATTCCTATTTCAATCTATCGAGTAGGTAATTTGAGTTGTCATTCTGAAACAGGAAAATTCCAACGTAATATCGATGATAACGCCTTTTACCGTATGATTAAAGCTATGCTTTATTTAGGTAAAACACCTTCTGTACAATGGCATGTAGACTTTACACCAATTAATTATGCTAGCCAAGCATTAGTATGTCTAGCTAATCAGCCAGCATCAAATGGTCATGTCTTCCATTTATGTAACCCTGTATCGCTTACTTATTTAGAATTAATCGACATGCTGAAGGAATTTGGCTATGATTTACAAGTTATGTCAAAGCAAGAGTATACAAATTGGCTATTACATGATGATCATTCTATAGAAGTACAGGAATATTTAGCATTAGCTATTGCACAGCTAGAAGGTGATGGAGCTAGTGACTCACCATTTATCTTTAACTGTAAAAAAACGATTGAATTTCTAGCCAATGCAAGAATTGAATGTGCTGCACCAAATACAGCATTTATTCACCAAATGATTGAATACGGGATAGAAACTGGCTACTTTCCTGAGCCTACGCAAGTCAATATACGATGAGCACAAATGATATACAGCTTTTTGCACTACCATTAGGGGAACCGTTAACTTCAGCAGAATGGAATGTATTTCATAATGTACTCCCTTCTCATGTTCAAAGAAATATCCAGCAGTACAAGCAGTGGCAGGACCGTCAAAGAGCCTTGCTAGGTAACACGCTTATTAGGTGGGTGCTCCTCCCATTCATGGATAAGACCACATTCCAAATAACTCAAGACATATATGGTCGTCCAAATGTAGCGAGTCATCAGCACTGGAAAGGCGATTTTAATCTCTCTCACTCTGGTGATTGGATTGTCCTGGCCCTAACAACAAACGGGCGAGTAGGAATTGATGTTGAAGAAATAAAGCCAGTGAATAAAGATATTATGCACTTTGCATTATCTAAACAAGAGTTCCACATGGCTCTTCATCAACCTCTACATGTTTTTTATGAGCTTTGGACTTTAAAGGAGGCTCTTTTTAAAACAGGCTTATTCCCTCACCTATCACCTCACATGCTTGATACTATCGATATAAAAAAAACAAGAGCGGATCTTTCAACGCAATTACATTATCTCGATCAACGTCATCCTGTAACCATTTGCTGGAACAATGGCTCTACCCATGTAAAAATAACAACATTAAATAAACATCAGCTTCTACAGTAATAAAACAAGGAGGAGAAAACTATCATTTCTCCTCCCTTTTTTATGAATAGAAAAGCTGCCCATTGTGTCTGTTTTATAAACCGTCTGGGCAGCTCCAATATATTATTTAAATAAATCTGGATACATTTCTTTCGCTAAGGCTTCCATACCATCTATTGTATTATAGCCATAACCAAACATATAATTGTAATCCACAATATAAATTTGTTTGTTTTTAATAGCCTTCATGCTTGAAAGCTTAGGGTTAGCATAGATTTCTTCACGAACTTTTGTCAGATCAGACCCATCCCAGTTTGGAAGAATTAACACATCTGGATCTGATGCAATTAATGTTTCTACACTAACATCTCCTGTTTCATCTTTGAAAATATTATCTAACTTCACCATTTTGAATGCGTCGTTAAAAAATGTTTCATCGTGCGCGGGGTATACAAAAAGTTCTTTTGGATCATTTGTATGTAAATAAGCAAATGACTTTTCTTCTTTAATACTTTCTAATTTTGAAGTAATGTCTTGTTGTCGATCTTTTAATTCTTTAATGAAGCTAGTGGCCTTGTCTTGAACATTGAAAATTTCACCGATATTTTCGATATCTTTATAAATAGAATCATATGTACCACCTGTAATGGATGATTCTAATACAAATGTTTTAATGCCCATGTCGTTTAGTGAGTCTACTGTGCCTACCCCCCATTCAGCATTATCAAATAAGCCACCACGACCAAATACTAAATCTGGATTAGTTCCTAATGTTACCTCTTTCCCTACATATTCATCACTTAATATATTTAACTTTGAATATGCCTCTTCTACAGATTTATCTACAGCACCAAAGTTTGCACCAACACCAACGATTTTATCCCCTAGTCCTAAATGCAATAGTAGTTCCGCTGCTGGGCGTGTATTTGCCATAATTTTTTCAGGTGCTTTATCGAATACTTGATCTTTCTTCTCCCATGTCGAACCACCTTCAGCCTTTGTAAAGTTTTCGATAGTTAATGGATAATGCTCTTTTGTTTGTGCTTCTTCTGAAGTATTTTTGGTAGTATTACCGCAAGCTGTTAACGTTAATACAGCGGCTAAACCAATTCCTAATAATAATTTTTTCTTCATATTGTTGCTCCTCCTATAGTCCATATGCAAAGCCTAATCCATTCGTCACTGGGTTAGTAAACGTTTGACACTTGATATGATATAAAGCTTCTATAATCTCGGGTGTTAAAACTTGCTCCGGGGTACCATGCGCATAAATCTCACCATCTTTTACTGCGTAAAGATAATCACAGTAATGTGCAGCCATTTCTAAATCATGCAGTGCTGCTAACACACCAATATTTAAGCTTCTCACACAAGATAGTATTTCAATTTGATAGCGTATATCTAAATGGTTCGTTGGTTCATCTAAAATCATAAATTTAGGTTGCTGGGCGATTGTTCTCGCTAAAATAACCCGTTGTTTTTCCCCACCAGATAATGATAGGAAACTACGACCCTTGTAAGCTTGTAAATTTGTCCGTGTTAAAGCCTCTTCGACAATGTCAAAATCCTTTTGGTTATCGGACTCTAACATTTTCTTATGAGGTGTTCTGCCTAACATCACCATTTGCTGTACCGTTAAATCAAAGTGCATTTCATTGAATTGCCCCACTACACCTAAATGCTGTGAAATCTTTTTTTCTGGGCTTTTCAAAACGTCTAAATCATCTAAAAAGACCATCCCTTTTTGTGGTACTAAGCTTTTATAAATACTTTTCAATAAAGTTGACTTTCCGCATCCATTTGGTCCGATTAAGCCCACAAATTGCTGCTTGTTTACATGAATCGATATGTTTTTTACAATTTCCTTCTTTCCAATCTTTACTTCTATTTCCTTCGCTACTAATTCCATTGTTCTACCCTCCGAAGTTATAACCTTTTTTTACAATCATATAGATGAATAATGGTGATCCAATGACAGAAGTAATGATGCCAATCGGTAGTTCTACATTCTCGATTAATGTTCGAGATAAAATATCTGCCCATATCATGAAAAGTCCTCCTAAGAGTAACGTTCCTAACATTAATCGTTTATGATCTGCTCCAAAAATCCCTCTCGTAATATGCGGAATAATTAAGCCGACAAAACCAATCATACCTGCATAAGCAACCATCGTTCCTGTTATTAGTGATGTGAGAATCATATACAATTTACGATAAACACTTAAATTGATACCTAATGTAATTGCAGATTCATCTCCAAGTAGCATCGTATTAAGCACACGATGTTGACAAAGAAATAACGCAGCTCCTAATACAATGACGATTGCTAAAATCGGTGTTTTATCCCAGCTTGCAGAGGCTAAACTTCCCATAGACCAAAAAGTAACAGTTTTTATGCCCTCAGCATTATTGGCAAAAAAGATAATAAGACTTGAAAAGGAGCTACATAATGCACCTATGACAACACCAGATAAAACAAGTTTTACCGATGTTGCTTTACCACCTATACTAGATAAAATAAGCACTGCCATAGAAGTAAGCATAGCTCCAGCAAATGCACCAAAGGCTACACCAAATTGTGCCAGTAATGCACTACTCCCAAAACCAACGAGAATGGCAAAAGTTGCACCTAAGGATGCACCTGAAGAAATGCCAAGTATGTATGGATCAGCAAGGGGGTTTTGTACAACTGCTTGCATCACAGCCCCACATAAAGCAAGTCCAATACCGATGAGCAATGCAAAGATAACACGCGGCATTCTGACCTGTAAAATAATATTCAGATAGGATTCACTATCCACACTATCAAGTGTGCCAAACCTCCCATTAGATACAGCATGCAACAAGATATCCATTGATTGCTTGAAGGGTATACTGACCTGCCCAATTGATACAGAAAAAATGGCAGATATTACAATGGAGGCAATTAATAGTAAAACTATGACATAATATATATTGCCCATCCCTATTCTGTTAGCTTCCTGTTTATCCAAAATGTCACCTCTATCTATCAAAATCACTATCGTTGATAACGATTATCATTATCAATTTGTATTGTAAGTGATATCTTATAGAAAAACAACAGGAAAAAATTTTTAATTTGAATTTCGTATCCATAACAAAAAACCAGCTCTCAATTTTATAACTGAGAACTGGTTTCTTTTATAAGTTTATTACTCAAATCGCATTTAGCGTTCGATTACATCATTCCTGGCATGCCGCCCATACCACTCATATCTGGCATACCTGCGCCAGCTGGTTCAGGAATATCTGCAACTACTGCTTCTGTTGTTAAGAATAGAGCAGCTACTGACGCAGCATTTTGTAATGCTGAACGAGTTACTTTTGCTGGGTCTACTACACCTGCTTCCATCATGTTTACCCATTCGCCTGTTGCTGCATTGAAACCAATGCCAATTTCTTCACGTTTCAGGCGATCCACGATGATAGAGCCTTCAAGACCAGCGTTGTTAGCGATTTGACGAACTGGCTCTTCTAAAGCACGAAGAACAATTTTCACTCCTGTTGCTACATCGCCTTCTTCAGATTCAGACACTTTTTCCACTGCTGCATACACGTTAAGAAGTGCAGTACCACCACCTGATACGATACCTTCTTCAACAGCTGCACGTGTTGAGTTTAAAGCATCTTCAATACGAAGTTTACGCTCTTTAAGCTCTGTTTCTGTTGCAGCCCCTACTTTGATAACTGCTACACCACCCGCTAATTTCGCAAGGCGTTCTTGTAGTTTTTCTTTATCGAATTCTGAAGTTGTTTCAGCAAGTTGTGCTCGGATTTGGCCAATACGTGCTTCGATTGCATCTGCACCGCCTACACCTTCAACAATTGTAGTATTGTCTTTTGTCACAACTACTTTTGCAGCACGACCTAGCGAAGAAATATCAGCTGATTTTAGGTCTAAACCTAATTCCTCTGTAATTACTTGACCACCAGTTAAGATAGCGATATCTTCAAGCATTGCTTTACGACGATCACCAAAACCTGGTGCTTTTACTGCTACAGCGTTGAATGTACCACGAAGCTTGTTCACGACAAGTGTTGCAAGTGCTTCTCCTTCAACGTCTTCAGCAATCATTAAAAGTGGACGACCTTGTTGTACCACTTGTTCTAATAATGGTAATACTTCTTGGATGTTTGTAATTTTTTTATCAGTAATTAAGATATATGGGTTATCCAGAACTGCTTCCATTTTATCTGTATCTGTTACCATATAGTGTGATGCATAGCCACGGTCAAACTGCATACCTTCTACTACATCAAGCTCTGTTGTGAAGCCTTTAGATTCTTCAATTGTAATAACACCATCATTACCTACACGTTCCATCGCTTCAGCAATAAGCTGTCCAACTTCATCATCAGCTGCCGAAATAGCAGCAACTTGTGCGATTTCATCCTTATTGCTTACAGGACGCGAAATCGTGTGTAATTCAGTTAATGCCGCAGCAACAGCTTTATCAATCCCTTTACGGATACCTACAGGGTTTGCACCAGCTGTCACGTTTTTCAAGCCCTCACGAATAATTGCTTGTGCAAGAACTGTTGCAGTAGTTGTACCATCACCAGCGATTTCGTTTGTCTTAGAAGCAACCTCAGCTACTAATTTTGCTCCCATGTTTTCGTATGGATTTTCCAGCTCGATTTCTTTTGCAATTGTCACACCATCATTTGTAATAAGTGGTGAACCGAATTTTTTTTCTAACACTACATTACGTCCTTTTGGACCTAATGTTATTTTTACTGCATTCGCTAATTTATCTACACCTTGTAACATTAATGAACGAGCGTCTTCTGAGAATTTAATATCTTTTGCCATGAGAATTTACCCTCCTGAAATGGAATATTCGTTAAGCTTCTTCAATATATTTATATCAATTTCATCTTATTGTCACTTTTCGTTCAAGAAACAATAAGCATTCACCTTCATTGAAGGTGCATTAAAAATTATCCAATAATTGCGAGAATATCGCTTTCACGTAAAATTAGGTATTCATTACCTTCATATTTAACTTCTGTACCAGCGTACTTAGAGAAAATAATGTGGTCGTCAACTTTAACGTCAAGCTCTACACGTTGTCCGTTCTCTAAAACACGACCTGTCCCAACTGCTACAACTTTACCTTCTTGTGGTTTTTCTTTTGCAGAGTCAGGTAGTACAATACCGAATGCAGATTTTTCCTCTACCTCGATTAGTTCAATTACAATACGATCTCCTAGTGGTCTTAACAAGTGAAACAACCTCCTAATAATAATAATTGTTGAATTTATTAGCACTCTATATCATCGAGTGCTAACACAATTATTATGATAATCAATCACACTTTTTTTTGCAAGTCAGAACTTCGAAAAATTTTGTTTTCTTTCCATATTCATCTACAATAGAAAGGAAGCCTATGAATGGAAAGGATTTTGACTGTGACTAATTCTCCAAAAGTAACAAAACATAAAAAAACCGCTCTATATGTTTTACTGATTTATATCCTTATGCAAATCTCAAGTAGATGGTTGCTCTTACCGTTTCACAAGCTCGTTATGAAGATGACCGACCTAACTTCTGAGCAAGCAGCGCCTATAACTCAAGGCTGGTATATTGCGCTTAGCTTTGCAATTGCGCTCATTTTAAGTTTAATCTTAACATCTCGTGATAAAACCTTTTGGAACGTTTATCAAGGAAAAAAAGAAACGATACCGCTCACAATTATTTGGGGTATTCTTGGCTTCATCCTTGTATTTTTTGGTCAAATGATTGGAGCAGCTATTGAAATGGCCGTTTTTGGTATCGAAGGAGGTTCCCAAAATACCGCAGATATTGTCGCTATAGCTAAAGGAGCTCCTATTGCCATATTAGCGATTGTTGTATTCGGTCCCATTTTAGAAGAGTTCGTCTTCCGTAGAGTTATATTTGGATCACTTGTCCAAACAACAAACTTCTGGGTGGCGGCAATAGTAAGTGCTATATTCTTTGCGATTATACACTTCGACTTCTCTCATATTTTACTTTATACAATTTGTGGTTTAATCTTTGCCTTTTTATATCACAAAACAAAACGTATTTGGACTTCTATTATTGCACACGTCATGTTGAATGGATTTGTGACACTTGTACAATTCTATGCAGAACCATTGCAAAAGTTTCTTCAAGAACTAGAAAAAATGCAATAATTTTTTTAAAAGCTATATAAAGTTGCCAAAAATACAAAAGCTCGGTGCCTTCATGAGGCCACCGAGCTTTAACTATTACTGATTATTCAATTCTTCTATTTGTCGTCGTTGCTGTTCCAATGCCTCTTCAATCTGGCGCTTTTGTTCAGCTTCCTGCTCTTCTTTTAATCGAATTTCCTCTGATTTTAGATATTTTCTATAACCAACCCGAGATATCATAATACTAATTTCATACAGGATAAACAGTGGTACTGATACCATTAAGTGAGACGCCAATTCAGGCGGCGCAATGAGAGCAGCACATACAAATAAACCAAAATATGAATATTTACGAATACGAATTAATAGATCTGGACTTAATATTCCAATCCGTGAAAAGAATAATACTACAATAGGTAATTGGAATAGAAAACCGAATGGTATTGTGAGTTTAAATAAAAATGTAAAATACTCATGTATACCAATTGTTTGCTGAATATCTAAATCATTTGATAAATTCATCATGAATTTGATGACATACGGGAATAGTAAAAAGTATGAAAATGATAACCCTGCGATAAACAATAAAAAAGAATATGGTATATAGCTTAAGGTTGCTCTTCGCTCTACTTCCCTTAACCCTGGACTAATAAACGACCACAATTGATACATTAAAACTGGCGATGAAAGAATAAATGCAATTAAAAAAACAACTTGAATATAAATGGCTAGTGGTGTTACTACGTCAAATGCATGGAGCTCGATATTATATTTTGCTCCTGTAGTTTGAAGATATTTAACAAGTGGCTTTGCGACAAAAAAGGCGCCAGCCATAGCGAGAACAAAGAAAACGGCAACAATGAACAGCCGTTTTCTTAATTCTTCTATATGCTCAATGACAGTTAGATCTTTTGGATTCATTCCTCAAACATCCTAACTTACTTATCTAGTTCTTTCTTTTTCTTGTCATCATCATCTTCGTCGGCTAAACCTTTAGTAGCATTTTTGAATTCACGTAGTGTTGAACCAAATGCTTTACCAAGCTCTGGTAACTTTTTAGGACCAAAAATTAGTAACGCGACAATTCCGATAATAATGAGGCTCATAGGACCAATACCACCCATTACAGCCACCTCCTCTTTATATCCATCATTTTAACGCATATTTCGCCATTTTGCTAACTAATTATATGTGAAAGTTTTTCGTCACTCTCACTGATATTACCGCGTTTTGTTTAAAATTACTATTTGACAGAAACGGTGAACTCCACTTTAAATATGTAAAATTTTCACACTTCCTGATTACGAATTAAATAAATAAGCGCTTGCAATTCTACCGATAAATCAATGGTTAAGAGCTGCATGCTATCTGGCACAGTCAATCGCTCGGGCGTAAAATTTAAAATTCCCTTTGCATTCATAGCCGCTAAGCGATCTGCCATTTTTTGTGCAGAGCGTGGTGATACTGTCAAAATTGCTAGCTCTGCCCCGTATTCTGCATACTTTTCTTCTAGCAAATCAGGATGAAAAACAGGAATGTTACTAATCATTTTGCCATCCTTCGGAGCTTTCGAATCAAATGCTACAACAATATGTGTGTTGTGGTTTTTTTGAAAATTATATTTTAATAATGCACTGCCTAAATTCCCCACGCCAATTAACGCTACTTTTGTTGTTTCATGCTGATCAAGCGTCTGGCTAAAAAACTGTAATAGATGCTGTACATCGTAGCCATAGCCTTTCTTTCCAAGTGCACCAAAATAAGAAAAGTCACGGCGAATGGTTGCAGAATCTATTTTCATCGCTTCACTCAGTTCCTTCGACGAAATACGTTCCATACCTTCTTGTGCAAAGTTTTGAATAAATCGATAGTAAAGAGGAAGTCTTTTTGTAGTGGCTTGTGGAATTTTTAATTCTTGTTTCAAACTTTCTCCTCCTTATGTTGAACCTCAATCAATTTTACTGTATTTAACTACTAATTTTAATACATTTATCCTTAACTATATACAACATTTTTGCAATCCACTAGCGTATTTCTCTTTAGTTAATGGCGCTATGTACGCAGCTAACTAAAAAGAAATCGTTTCAATCTTACATGACTGCTTGGAATAAGTAAAGCACCGACATTGCATGCAAATCGTTCATCCATTACACTAAGGTAGAATTGAGGTGTCAAGAATGATTGTTTTACAGGTCAATCAACTAACTAAATCCTTTCTTGCAGATGAAATTTTGAGTGGTGTGAAATTAGAAGTTCAACACCGTGATCGTGTTGCCTTAGTAGGGCGAAACGGTGCAGGTAAATCGACTTTATTAAAAATAATCGCTGGGCAAATGTCCTATGACTCAGGGGATATCATTATTCCAAAGGGCATCCAGGTTGGCTATTTAGAGCAACATGCCGGATTAAATTCTACGTTAACTATTTGGGATGAAATGATGACCATTTTCGAACCCCTTTTAGCCCAAGAACAAACGCTCCGCTCGCTCGAACAGCAAATGGCAGATTCTACTGTTTATGAAAATCCTACTTTGTATGCGAAAGTTATGTCAGAATATGATCAACTACAGCATACTTTTAAGGATGCTGGCGGCTATCAATATGAATCGGACATGCGATCAGTGCTTCATGGAATGCAATTCTATCCGGAAGACTACGATAAACCCATTAGCTCCCTATCTGGTGGCCAACGCACACGCTTAGCACTAGCTAAGCTCTTACTTAGTAAACCAGATCTTCTAATTCTCGATGAGCCTACGAACCATTTAGATATTGAAACATTATCTTGGTTAGAATCTTATTTAAAGAGCTATGAAGGCGCTATTTTAATTGTTTCCCATGACCGCTACTTCTTAGACCAAGTTGTTTCTATTGTCTACGAAGTATCACGCCATCGTGTCACAAAATATACAGGTAACTACAGTGCTTATTTAGATGTAAAAGCTAAAAACTATGAACGTGATGTCAAACTTTTTGAGCGTCAGCAAGATGAAAAGGCCAAGCTAGAAGATTTTATCCAAAAGAATATTGCACGTGCCTCTACAACAAAAATGGCACAAAGTCGACGAAAAATGCTTGAACGAACAGAATGGATGGAATCGCCAGATGGTGATGAAAAATCCGCTAGTTTTGGTTTTACGATTGAACGTCAAAGTGGTAATGATGTTTTATCCGTTGATGATTTAACAATCGGCTATGGCGATCAGCGTATATCTAGTGGTATTAAGCTACGTACTTTTCGCGAGGATCGAATTGCTCTTGTTGGACCAAACGGGGTTGGTAAATCGACATTATTAAAAACGATTGTAAAAGATTTAACGCCTCTTGCAGGTGATATCCGTTATGGTACGAATGTGCAAATTGGCTATTATGATCAAGAGCAAGCAAAGCTTTCGAGCAATAAAAGTGTCTTAAAAGAGCTATGGGATGAATGGCCGCTTATGAATGAAAAAGATATACGTACTGTATTGGGACGCTTCCTATTTAGTGGAGAAGATGTCGATAAAGTGGTCTCTTCTTTATCAGGTGGTGAAAAAGCACGCCTTGCACTTTCAAAATTAATGATGCAAAAGGCCAATTTTTTAATTCTCGACGAGCCTACCAACCATCTAGATTTAGATAGTAAGGAGGTTCTTGAAAATGCTTTGATCGATTATCCTGGAACGCTTCTATTTGTCTCTCATGACCGCTACTTCATTAATCGTATCGCTACCAAAGTGGTGGAGTTGTCTGGAACTGGGTCGTTCGAATATTTAGGGGACTATGATTATTATGTAGAGAAAAAACAGGAGCTGTTTGAGCTAGCACAAATGAAGAGTGCTTCCCAACCGCAACTACAGCAGGCTCTACCTGATAAGACCTCAACCTCCAAAATTGATAAAGAGGCAAAAAAACGTGAACGACAAATAAGACGTGCTATCGAAGAACTAGAAGGCAAGATGCAAGAAACGACGACTATCATTGATAGGCTAGAGGAAGCTCTTTGTGATCCTGCAATTTTTACAGATCATGAAAAAATTGCCCAACTGCAAGGCGAATTGGCTACTGCAAAGGAGAAGCATGAGCTTTTAGAATTAGAGTGGCTAGAGTTAAATGAAGAATTAGAACATATAAATATGTAATTTGATTTAAGCCGTGTGCATTGTCACATGGCTTTTTTCTTTACTCTCCTTCATTTTTCATATATATTGGTCAAGTGCTATTTTTCGACAAAAAATGCCCACAGTTTTATTCACACCATAAATCTAGTAATACCAACATATCAACAGAGTTTTCCACACTGTCCACAATTAAAAATTATTTTATCCACATCATCCCGTGTAAAACATGCTACTATATATTGAATAATCACAAGTTATGCACAAGTTATCAACAATTTGTGCATAAGTACGCGTGTTCGGTATTTAGTTCGCTCCATTACCTGTGGATAATTTTCTGAAAAATTTGTCAATTAAAGTGTACTATTTTACGAATCCCTTCATTACATTCATTTTTTATCAACAAATTTTCGACAAATAAAAAAAGAGATATCTTCCATAAGATACCTCCTTCCCTTACTACTACACCCAGGATTTTAACTCCATTCCTGGACGACCATTCATCGTTAAGTTTCCTCGGATACCCGCTTCATACATTGGCATGGCAACTGCTCCAATCATTGCCGCATTATCCGTACATAATTTGAGTGGTGGTACAAAAAACGGAATCCCTTCCTCAGTGAACACTGCCTCTAATGAAGCACGTAAGCCTTTATTGGCTGCTACACCGCCAGCTGCGATGACCTGCTTCACCTGATATTCGCGAGCAGCACGCAATGTTTTCGCTGTTAGTACTTCGACAACGCTTTCCTGGAAGCCCTTTGCAACGCCTGCTGGTGAAATGGCTTCGCCACGTTGATCCATATTGTGTTTATAATTGATGACCGCTGATTTTAAGCCACTAAAGCTAAAATCATAAGACCCCTCCTCTAACCATACTCTTGGAAAAGGTACAGCCTCTTCGCCCTCATGAGCGAGCTGATCAATGCGTGGGCCACCTGGATAAGGTAAATTTAAAACTCGTGCCACTTTATCATATGCCTCACCTGCTGCATCATCTCTTGTTTCACCAATAACCTCAAAGGAGCCATGTTCCTTCATATAAACAAGCTCCGTATGCCCACCTGATACAACAAGTGCCAATAAAGGAAACTCCATTGGTTGGACTAGAGCATTCGCATAAATATGACCTGCAATATGATGTACACCAATAATCGGTAAATTATTGGCAAAAGCAAACGCCTTAGCCGCATTTATGCCAATTAGCAGCGCACCGACTAAACCTGGACCCTCCGTAACGGCAACAGCATCCAAATCGGCTGGCTTTATATTCGCTTGTGCTAAAGCTTCCTCAATAACCACTGTAATTTGTTCAACATGATGACGTGAAGCGATTTCAGGAACAACTCCACCAAATCGTTTGTGGCTTTCTATTTGTGACGCAACAACATTCGAAACAATTTCATGACCATTTCGAATAATTGCTGCAGCTGTTTCATCACAGCTCGATTCTATTGCTAATATCAACCCATTATTCATTATAAATTCACCCACATGACAAGGGCATCCTCCCCGTTATCAGTATAATAGCCTTTCCGTATACCACCATCTTGGAAATGAAGCTTGCGATAGAGATTTTGTGCAACCGTATTTGTTACACGTACCTCAAGCGTCATAACCTCCATTCCATGTAAACGCGCTATATGCATCGCCTCACGCATCAATCCTTCGCCTATCCCTCTGCCACGAGCCTGCTCAATTACCGCTACATTTGTTATTTGAGCTGCATCTATGACCATCCACATTCCACAAAAACCAATAATACTACCATTTTCATCTAAAGCCAGCACATAATGCGCATACTGATTTTCATGCACTTCGTAGTAAAAGGAATCTAACGTCCATGGCACTGGAAATGAAGCCAATTCAATTTCATAAACTGCTGGCACATCGTCCGAAACCATTTTTCGATAAGTTACATTCCTAGTCATGTTCCTTCTCCTTCTGTTCTTTCAGCCAGTTTGCCTCAGCCTCGGCAATCCGTTTATATTGTGGAACGAAGTGATGGGTAGCTTCGACACTCGGTAACTCCATTTTCGTCGCTATATGAATGACTTCCGTCGCACGTGGCAAATCAATACTAAATGGTGCACGTACCGCATTATCACCAAGCATCTGCACAATATTCTCCCAAAATATATCAACATCTGTTCCTACAAATAGAATAGGTTGCTCTAATGCCTTTAAACGCACTAATACATCATCAATATGTGCATGATGATCCTCCACAAGTGCCTCTAAAGTTTCACCTTGATAAACTGCCGTATAGACATTGCGTCTTCTAGCATCAAAAATTGGACAAACCAACCCGTTATAAAGGGCAGCGTTGGCAGCCAATGCTTTTAAACTAGATACGCCCACTAAAGGTTTCTGTAATGTCCATGCTAATGTTTTTGCTAATGTCACCCCTATACGGACACCCGTATAAGAACCTGGTCCTTCAGATACTGCAATCGCATCCAAGTCATTCGGTTTTACATCTATGCGTGCTAGAATTTCTTCAATCGCTGGCATCGCACCTGCAGAATGCGTTAATTTTATATTTTGTACCATCTCGGCCACTATTTTGCCGTCCTTTATAACTGCAATGGAAAGTGGTGTATTTGCTGTTTCTATTCCTAACCAAATCATTTCATTAGCTCCTCACATAGTGCCTCATAGCGTTCTCCTCGAGGTATTAACACAAAGCGTCGTTCATTTTCTCCGATTCGGTAAATCTCTATCGCTAGGCGATCCTGTGGCAAATCCTGTTCTATTAAATGCGCCCATTCGACCACTGATACCGCATCTCCATAAAAAAGCTCGTCCCACCCAAGGTCTTCATCACTTTCTGCTAACCTATATACATCTAAATGATTAAACGGTAATCTTCCCTCATACTGCTTAATAATCGTAAATGTTGGACTGTTGACTGTTCGTTTGACCCCTAGCTCCTTCGCCAAGGCTTTCGTAAATGTCGTCTTCCCCGCACCTAGATCACCTTCTAATGTAATCGTATCCTGAGCTTCTAATTTATTTGCAAGTTTGCTGGCAAAACGTTCTGTATCATCAAGTGAATTCATGATTATTTCATACATATTCTTTTTCCTCTCATCACTACATTACCTCTAGTTTACCTAAACTAGCGAAAATGTTCAAAGCATCCAATACTCATTATACTTGCTTTGAAAATCCAAAAATATGTGAACAATTAAACGATTAGATTCAAGGAGCTATTATTATTCCATTTTTCATTGTCGCATCAGTATCCTCATGGGCATCCATTTAATGAATGTGATAAGAAGAAAAAGCCATCGAGAGTGAACCTTCTCAATGGCTTCTGCCTACAGTCAAATATGTCTTCTTTTACAACTATCGATTAGAATGGCCTTTTACAGCTACGATCTCTTTAGCAATTAATTTATCATCCTTAAATTTCACTATATAAGCCTGAGTCAACAAGGTTTCATCATTCCAACGATATTCATTATTTTTCACCTTTTTACCTGCACCACCTGCTGTCTCTACTACCTCAATATATGACATATCATTTTTTAATTTCTCAAATTCTACTTCGTTCATATTTTTTTGCCAGTGATACGTATTTGCTTCTTCAATCTCTATAATAGGATCTCCACAGCCTACCATCATTAACATGGAACCAATAAGCAAAGGTAAATAAAAATATTTTGAAAATAGATCTTTGCTCATGTAAACACCTCCGTAGTCAATCCAATTACCTCTAATTTTTACCCTTAGTTTTTATTTTAGAAACATAACTCATTTTACCTTATAAAATCATCATCATTTATCGGTAATTTTTACTATTTTTAGATAATGTTAAATATATGCAATTCGTTAGACTTACTGCAGTAATTCAACTAAATTCATTGAAATTGAGCGTTTTTTAAGCGAACGTAGTGGGGTTATTTAGGGCAATAGATGTTATTTCATTAAAATCAATGGGAGGTTGGTCATAAAGGCTTCACCAAATGTAAAGCTTTTAACCTCTATGTTTCCACCCTGTGCATTGGGTCTTCATAGAGTGTTACGTTTATACATACAACAAATGCTTGAAAAGATTTTATGATTAAAAAGCTAAGCAGAAAGAAAATCCTCCTTATATACAAAAAAGCCCTTATGACTGTAACAGTACATAAGAGCGATCATATCAAGTATAAATGGCGGTCCCGACCGGGATCGAACCGGCGATCTCCTGCGTGACAGGCAGGCATGTTAACCGCTACACCACGGGACCTCTTTAAGACATTTATAAATATATCATATAAAAAAATGATATGCAATATATATTTTCATATTTTTTCTTCTCTTATTTCCTTACAATTGGCATCAATCTTGCAAATAATTTAATAGTTTTAACACACTTTTTAGTAGGAGGTTGGTGCCATGGTTCGGTACATATTTACACGAATTGGATATATGATTATTACGCTTTTTATTATTATCCTACTGTCATTTTTATTAATGAAAGCTTTGCCAGGTTCACCATTTAATGATGAACGCCTTCCAGAGACACAAAAAGAGCTTCTTTACAAAAAATATGGATTAGACAAGCCCGTTCCTGTGCAATTCGGAATTTATTTAACGAATCTTGTACAGGGGGATTTAGGAGTTTCTTTTGTCTTTGATAACCGTCCAGTAACTAAGATTATTAAAGAACGTATTGGTGCATCGGCGATTTTGGGCTTTCAAGCCATAATAGTAGGCACAATTATTGGGCTTCTATTAGGCATTATCGCTGCTCTAAGACACAACACAATTATTGACTATAGTGCCACAATATTAGCTGTACTAGGTATATCCATTCCATCATTTGTCTTTGCAGGTTTTTTACAGTATTGGGTTGGCGTTAAATTGGGCTGGTTACCCATTGCCTTTTGGAATGGCTTTGAATATTCCATTTTACCAACAATTGCATTAGCAGTTGGAGTAGTTGCAACAATTGCTCGTTTTACGCGCATGGAAATGCTTGAAGTCCTTAGTCAAGAATATATCTTAACCTCAAAAGCTAAAGGATTATCAAAGCCAATTATCATTACAAAGCATGGTATTCGAAATGCCATGATCCCAATCGTGACTATTATTGGTCCTTTAACCGTTAACACTATTACTGGTTCACTTGTCATTGAAAAGATATTCAGTATTCCAGGTTTAGGTGAGCAATTTGTTAATTCAATTATAACGAATGATTATCAGCTCATTATGGGAACGACTATTTTTTATGCGGTGTTATTTGTAACCGTCGTTTTAATTATCGATATTTTATACGGATTGATTGACCCCCGAATTCGTGTGACAGGAGGCGATAATACATGACTAGTAAACTGACAGATAGTACAACTAAAAGCCATCCAAAGGAATTATTTGAATATGCACCGGAAACTGATATTACGGATGATTTCACCTATCGTCCTGAGCAATCATTTTGGCAGGATGCCTGGCGGGGTTTGCGAAAAAATAAAGCAGCTATTATTGGGCTATGTACTATTATTGTTGTTCTATTACTTGCCATTTTCGGCCCTTTTATGAATAGCCATGGCTATGATGAACAAAATATCGCACGCACTAATTTACCGCCAAAAATCCCTATCCTTGAGAATATTTCCTTCTTAGGCTTGAATGGCGTCGATAGCCGAGGCATAGACCAATATGAAGCGAAAGGTATTGGGGAATATTTTTGGTTCGGTACAGATGAATTAGGGCGAGATCTTTGGACACGTATCTGGGAAGGAACAAGAATTTCTCTTTATATTGCTTTTTTAGCAGCAACCATTGATCTAATTATAGGCGTTGCTTATGGGGCTGTTTCAGCATTTTATGGTGGTCGAGCAGATAATATTATGCAACGTATTATTGAAGTGTTGGTCGGTATACCTGGATTAATTGTGAACATACTGCTGATTCTTATTTTAAAGCCTGGAATTATTTCGATTACGATTGCAATGGTAATTGTGGGTTGGATTAGTATGGCTCGAATTGTTCGAGCACAAATATTGAAGCTAAAATCTTATGAATATGTGCTTGCTTCACGAACACTTGGTGCTAGTAACCAACGTCTCATATGGAAGCATTTAATTCCCAATACGCTTGGGCCAATTATTGTTGCGACTACATTTACAATACCAGGTGCTATTTTCACGGAAGCCCTATTAAGCTTCATTGGCCTAGGGCTACAGCCTCCAACTGCTTCTTTGGGGACAATTGTCAACGATTCATATAAATTATTAAGAATTTATCCACATGGCATGATTATTTCATCTATTGTCATTAGCTTAATTATGATTAGCTTTAATTTACTCGGTGATGGACTGCGTGATGCATTCGATCCCAAAACTCGTAAATAGGAAGGTGCTCTAAATGAAGAAAATATTAGAAGTAAAAAATTTAAGTGTTTCCTTCAACACGTACAATGGTGAGGTACAAGCCGTACGCAATATTTCATTTGATTTATTTGAGGGCGAAATCTTAGCTATTGTTGGCGAGTCTGGCTCAGGAAAATCAGTGACTTCGAAAAGCCTTCTTCGTCTCAATCCAACTGAGTCAACAATGGTGAAAAGCGGCCATATTTTTTATAACGGACATGATATTTTATCTTCCAGTGAGCAGGAAATTCGAGCAATACGCGGAGCTGAAATAGCTATGATTTTTCAAGATCCAATGACCGCTTTAAACCCTACGATGACAATTGGTCACCAAATCGCAGAAAGTATAAAAAAACATACGACGTTACGTGGCAAACAAATAACAAACCGTGTTATAGAACTATTGCAACTCGTTGGTATTAAAGAAGCTGATAAACGATATAAACAGTATCCACACCAATTTTCTGGAGGAATGCGCCAACGAATCGTCATTGCTATGGCCCTTGCTTGTGAACCACGTATTATTATTGCTGATGAGCCTACCACAGCACTAGATGTTTCGATCCAAGCACAAATTTTAGAATTATTAAAAAATATACAACAAAACATGAATTTATCCATTATCTTTATTACCCACGATTTAGGTGTTGTCGCCAAAATGGCTAATCGTGTGGCCGTGATGTATGCTGGAAAAATCATTGAGATTGGCTTAGTTGATGAAATTTTTTATCATTGTCAACATCCTTATACACAAGGACTGCTGGCAGCCATGCCTAATCCTGATATGGGTACAAATTCATTGTATGCTATTCCTGGGACACCACCAAACCTACTTCATCCTCCTACTGGTGATGCCTTTGCAGCTCGTAATAAACATGCACTAAAAATTGACTTTATAGAGGAGCCACCTATGTTCCAGGTCAGCGACACCCATTTCGCAGCAACTTGGTTATTGCATAAACACGCACCTAAAATAGTACCGGTTCATCAGCACCTTGCTCAAGTACAGCAAGAGAAGCGTAATGCATCAGCTATTTTAGATAAAGAACATCCATATCTATCATTAAAAGAGGTCAAGCAGCATTTCTCTTTAGGGAAAAACTCAGTTAATAAAGCTGTAGATGGCATTACTTTCGATATTTATAAAGGGGAAATTTTTGGCCTCGTAGGAGAATCAGGTTGTGGTAAATCTACAACTGGACGTTCCATTATTGGGCTCCATTCGATTACGAGCGGGGAAATTCTTGTTGATGGTCGTAATATCAATGACAATCAAACAAAAAAAGACAAGCTTACCTTCAATAGCAAGGTGCAAATGATTTTTCAAGATCCCTATTCTTCTCTTAATCCGCGTATGAAAATAATGGATATTATAGCAGAAGGATTGGCCATCCATGAAGTGCCTAAAAGTGAATGGAAGCCTAAAATATATGAGTTATTAAACATAGTGGGCTTAACAAAAGAGTATGCAAACCGTTATCCTCATGAACTTAGTGGTGGGCAGCGTCAGCGTATTGGTATTGCACGCGCCCTTGCTGTAGAGCCTGAGCTCATCATTGCAGACGAGCCTATTTCTGCATTGGACGTTTCCATTCAGGCACAAATAGTGAATCTGCTGAAACAGTTACAAAAGGAACGCGGATTGACCTATCTTTTTATTGCACACGACTTATCAATGGTGAAATATATTAGTGATCGTATTGGTGTGATGTATCAAGGAAAAATCGTTGAGTTAGCGAACAGTCAAGAACTCTATGATTATCCAGTACACCCTTATACGAAGTCATTATTATCAGCCATTCCATTACCAGATCCTAAGCTAGAGCGAGACCGCAAACGCATTATTTTTAATGAAGTTACCTATCAAGCTAATCGAAATACTGAAAGTGAAAGCTTTGTTGAGATACGCCCTGGTCACTTTGTTATGCTGACAGAAGAGGAGCTTATCCACTATCGTTCTGCCCAAGAAGGAGGTATATTACTTTGAAAAAAAAGACCTTCCTCTTACTTGCTAGCTGTATGATCATAGTTTCCCTTAGCTTTATTTTGTTCCTCCATCAACCAATCACTTTTTTAACATTGATTAACAATATTTTTCTTGTATCACTTACCTCTACAATTATAGGTGCTTCATTGGTTGTTGTGCAAGGTGGGCTTTTTAATGGTATCACCTATAGCTTCAAACGTTTTTTTGCACGTGTTACTAAAAATGGTGTCTATGCCTTTGAATTAGATGGTGATTTAGAATTTGTTCATGCTCCCTCCTGCAACTTTACTTATCCGCTTTTATTAGCAGGTATAATTGGCTGCTCTACGACAGCGATTTTATCTATAGTTTTCTATCTATAAATAAAAAATGCTGTCCTCTGAAAGAAGAGGACAGCATTTTTTATTTTACAATTTCTACCCATTTATAGCTTATGTCAGCTGAGAATGGATGCTCATATAAATTTTTTACATATGGTTTTGTCAAACGGCTTAACCCCTTTTGGAAGGTTGGGGCAAATGCTACATCTTCCATCATTAATTTTTCGGCTTGCTGCATAAGTTCCCAACGCTCTGTAACATCAGAGGTAGTTTTCGCTTGTTTAATGAATGCATCCACTTTTTCATTTTTGTAGTTTGATTGATTATAATAAGCAGTTGACTCAAATAATTCAATGTAAGTCATAGGATCTTGATAGTCAGGACCCCAACCACCATAATCTAAATCAAAATCAACAGCCCCCTCTAATGCAAGCTTTTGCTTATTCGGCTGCATATTAATTGTTAGCTCTAAGCCCTCTAAATTCGTCTCCAGTTGATTTTTAATAAATTCAGCTGCTTTCTTAGACTCTGCACGGTCATATGTTAAAAACTCCAGCTTTACTTGGTCTACACCAAGTTCCTTTAATCCAGTAGCCCACGCTTCCTTTGCTAGCTCGATATCTGTTTTATTCATATCGCCGTTGCCATCACGGAAATCATTCCCCTTGTCATCTGTTGATAATCCCTGTGGTACTAAATAGTAAGCAGGGATGGAACCATCCTGCAATATCACATCAGCGAAGCCTTGTTTGTCCCATGCCATATCAATGGCTTTACGAATGTTTAGATTAGATAAATATTTATTCTCATGATTCATACGAATAAAATACGTATTTGGCTTTAAAAACGTAGAATACTCTGGACTATCTTTATATTGAGCCACATACTCACTAGATAACTCGGCAGTATCTATTTCACCAGCCTCATAGAGATTGACAGCCGTTGCTGTATCTTTAACAATTTTTTGCGTAATTTTAGTAAGCTTTACAGTGTCCTTATCCCAATAACTTTCATTTTTAACGAATGTCCATCCTTGACCATGTTGCCAAGATTCCATCATGAAAGGCCCATTATAGATCATATTATCCGCTTCTAGCGCATATTGATCACCTTGGGACTCTGTAAATTCTTTATTTAATGGGAAAAACGGGGCATACGTCGTTAAGCTAATAAAGTATGGGATGGGCGCATTTAGCTGCACTTCTAATGTATCATCATTTAAAGCTTTAATACCAATTTCCTCCACCTTCCCATAAAGGGGATCCTCTTCTGTTTGCACATTGGCAGCATTTTTTATATCTAACATTAAGTATGAATAAATTGCTTGAGTTTCGGGATTTATTGCTCTTTTCCACGCATACTCAAAATCATATGCCGTCACTGGAGACCCATTACTCCAAACAGCATCTTTCCGTATTTTAAATGTATATACTGTACCATCTTCCGAAACTTCATGTGACTCCGCCATTCCTGGGATGGGTGTATTTTCAGGACCTATACGATATAATCCCTCAAATACAGAGTTCATTGCTGTTACAGCAAGTGCATCTACACTCCCCAAAGAGCTCATCGTCGTTAAATCTCCTGTTGCCACTAAATGAAGCTCCTGTGTAGCAATATTGTCGTCCCCATCAGCAGTTGCATTGTCTGATTCATTACTTTTAGCAGTATTTCCAGAAGTTGGTTTTCCGTAGCACCCTACCAATATAACGAGCATTAATCCTAACAATACGAAGAGCCATTTTGTTTTTTTAGCCATCCTCAAAACCCCTTTATGTTTATTGCACGAAAGAAATCGCACTATAAAAATCTATGCAATTTCCATGCCGATTCTAATTTTTTAAAAATTGGCACGGATTTTGCATTATAATTTCATGAAAGAAGGGAGAATAACAACATGTCAAAATTAGAACAATTAAGAAATGCTCTACAAGCACAAGGTACGAGCGCAATTATTATTACAAATGCACAAAACCGACGTTATTTAACAGGATTTACAGGAAGTGCAGGAACGGTTATAGTGACTAACACACGTGCACTTTTATTGGTGGACTTCCGCTATACTCAGCAAGCAACTGAGCAAAGTAAAACATTTGAGGTTCATGAGATAGATCGCAATCGTTTATATGAAATGATTCAAGAAATTTTAGATCAGGAATCTATTCAATCTGTTGGCTTTGAACAGCATCACGTAACTTACTACACTTATCAATTAATGGCTAATAAATTAACAGCAACTTTAAAGCCTTTATCTACTATTGTGGAAAATTTGCGTATGATTAAGACACCAGAGGAAATTGAAATCATTAAGAAAGCAGCTTGGATTTCAGATGAGGCATTTAAGCATATTCTGACATTCATTAAACCGGGTTTATCAGAAATTGAAATTGCCAATGAATTGGAATCTCATATGCGTAAGAACGGGGCAACTGGTGCAGCATTTGATATGATTGTTGCTTCAGGCCACCGCTCTGCTCTACCGCATGGTGTGGCATCTTCAAAAGTTATTGAGCAAGGTGACATGCTAACACTTGATTTTGGCGCTTATTATCAAGGCTATCGTTCTGACATGACAAGAACTATTGCAGTCGGCGAGCCTCCTGAACAATTAAAGGAGATTTATCAAATTGTTTACGACTCCTTACAACATGCTCTTTCTAATATGAAGGCTGGTATTACGGGGCAAAATGCAGATAGCTATACACGAGACTACATTACAGCTAAAGGCTACGGGGACAATTATGGACACGGAGCAGGTCATGGCATTGGCCTAGATATTCACGAGGATATATTTATGTCGACAGTTTGTGAAGACGTTTTAGAGGAGAATATGGTACTTACCGTGGAGCCTGGCATTTACCTCCCACAAGTTGGAGGTGTTCGAATAGAAGATGATGTCATCATTACAAAAGATGGTGTTGAAGTAATCACACATTCACCAAAAGAACTCATTATCTTATAATTTATTTACACTTTAACTATAAGATGTTTACTTTTTTTACACTTTTTAAAACCTTTTATTTCAACATTTTGAGCTTTTTATTGAAAGCTTAGGATTCATTTTGTTGCACATGTCAAAGTTTCTTGTCACTATATTTTTCTAAATTAGTTAGATAGATTGATAGAGAATCGAGGTTTTTTGTATGCAACTTTCTATTAAACAAACACAAGAATTACAAATAGTTATGTCTGCCCAACTTCGTCAGGCAATTGAGCTACTCCAATATTCAACTCAGGAGCTAGAACAATATATACGTGAACAAGAACTCGTTAATCCTTTAATCGAGCTAAGTGAACCAACATTTAAAGAGCATCTACAGATTTCCAAAACGTGTGGCAGACACTATAACAATTGGCATCTTTCTACAAAATGTGAAAAAAATATCCGTGATGAGCTGTTTCAGCAGGTCAGGCTAACTTTTGATAATGAAAAGGACATTCAGCTCTTAAAACATATTATTTACCATTTAGATGACAATGGGTATTATGAGCAATCCATACAATCTTCTTATAATGACCTAGAAATAGAAAAGGGCATTCATTTATTACAAACGATTGGTCCTCTAGGAATCGGTGCACGCAATTTAAAAGAGTGTTTACTATTACAAACTATTTATGGTCCTAACAGCCCTGCTCATGCCGATACCATTATTTCTAATTATCTAGAAGAGCTCGCTCATAATAATTGGAAAAAAATATCAAAAGAGCTGGATATATCCCTAAATGACTTACAAATCATCTATCTTTTTATACAATCACTACAGCCAAAGCTAAGCTCATTGTTTTATCAGGAATTGGTACATACAACAATACCAGATATTATTGTTGATATTGTGGACGGTGGGATTACCTTTTCGTTGAACGATTATTATTTACCAAAGGTTAGTATTCATGCTGACTACTTTCCTTATATAAAAGCTCATTCCTCAGAAAAGAGTTATTTTAAAAAACACTTAGCTGACTACCACTGGCTAGTGAACAGCATAGAACAACGTCGAAATACAATGATCAACATTATGAAGGCCCTTATTGAAAAACAAAGAAAGTTCTTTCTTGATGGCCTTGACGCCATACAACCACTTACGTTGCGTGAAATTGCTGACCAAATAGATGTTCATGAATCGACGGTTAGTCGCATTACAACAAATAAGTATGTACAAACTGCTTTTGGTACATTTGAATTAAAAGAATTATTCAGCTCTAAATTGTCGACAGCAAATGGTCATAGTGTGTCACAAATAAAGGTAAAATCTTTGCTATCAGACTATATCAAATCAGAAAATAAGGCAAAGCCCTTCTCTGATCAAAAAATAGCTGAATATTTTAACTCTGCTTTAGGTATTGAAATATCTCGACGTACCATAGCTAAATATCGCGAGGACATGAGTATCCCCTCCTCGGCAAGACGTAAAATAATACCTTTTAAATAACGTGAAAAGGAGCTATCTATTGAAGTTAGCTCCTTTTACTTCTATACAAATTTAATGCATACTCACTAATTATTGCTTCATATTAACAAATACACTTTTCACTTCAGTGTAATTGGACAAACCATATTCACCGCCCATTTCGCGACCAATTCCTGACTGTTTGTAACCACCAAATGGCATCGTTTCCCATTCTAAACCGAAATCATTAATCCATACGGTCCCAGCTTGTAGTTTACTAGCTATATAATGTGCCTTTTTTACATTTTCAGTCCAAATGCTTGCAGCAAGTCCATACTTACTATTATTAGCACGTACGATTACCTCATCTACTGTTTCAAACGACAGAATGGACATCACTGGTCCGAAAATCTCTTCTTGAGCAATTATCATCGTGTCCTGTACATCAGCAAAGATAGTTGGTTGGACAAAATATCCCTTTTCCAGTGCTCGATCGCCACCTGCTACTATACGAGCACCCTCCTCTTTTCCTTTTTCGATATAATCAAGAACTGTATTTAATTGCTTTTGTGACACTAATGGACCCATATCTGTTTCTGGGTCTAAACCTGACCCTATCTTTAATGCTTTAGCCTTTTCCGCGAGTCGTTCAATAAATAGATTGTATAGACTACTATGCACAAATACCCGCGTACATGCACTACAGTTTTGTCCATGATTGTACATCGTACCAGCAAAAGTTCCTTCGATCGCTTCCTCGACATCTGCATCTGGTAACACAATAGCAGGCGATTTTCCTCCAAGCTCTAATGTTATACTTTTCACATCATCGGCAGCCTTTTTCATCACGTGTATTCCCGTCTTTGTTGACCCAGTGAAGGCTACTTTTGCTACACCTTTATGTGTAACTATCGCTTCACCCGCCTCTCCCGTACCTGGAACAATATTTACTACACCATCTGGAAAACCAGCTTGTTTCATTAACTGGCCAACATATAATAACGACAATGGCGTTTCAGCTGCTGGTTTGATGACAACCGTACATCCTACAGCTAACGCTGCCCCTAGCTTCCATGCCGCCATTGCAAGAGGAAAATTCCAAGGAATAATTTGACCTACAATTCCAACGGGCTCATGTACAATGTAATTTAAGTAATCCTTTGACACTTGTACAGTCTGTCCTGTAATTTTTGTTGCCCAGCCTGCATAATAACGGAAATGTTGAACTGTGCCATCCACATCATCTGCAAGAGCAGCTTTATATGGTTTTCCATTGTCTAATGATTCTAGCTGTGCCAGCTCTTCACGATGCTCTTCTAGTAAATCTGCCAATTTATAAATAATTCGTGAGCGTTCAGCTGCCTCCATCATTGACCATTGACCTTCAAAAGCTTGTTGAGCAGCATGCACGGCTAGATCGATATCTTCTGCCTGTGCTTCACTTACTACGGCAATGACCTCTTCATTAGCAGGATTTAAAACATTTAATGTTTTACCTGATTGAGCTTGCACATATTTACCATCGATATATAAGCCAATTGTAGACTGCAGAAATTCCTTTATTTGTGGCTTTAATGTCAACACTGCCTCCATCGGTCTTCCCCCTTTTACATTAATAATGTTCGATTGCCAGTACGTCTAAATTTGTCATAATTGCTTTTAGTTGTGCATCTTCTTCCTCTGTTAGTGGGAGTCGTGGTAGACGACAGGGTCCCCCTGCCCACCCTTTTAATTCCATTGCACGTTTGGTAATTTGTACATATTTACCCGATCCCTCTAAAAATGCACATAAAGGTAATAAACGATCGTAAATTGCCCAAGCTGCCTCTAAGTTCCCCTTTTTTACTTGACTATATAATTTTGTGACAAGCTCTGGCACAATATTTCCAGATACAGAAATCCACCCAACAGCCCCAACTAAAAGTGATTCGATAGCTAAGTCCTCAGAGCCACAAAATACTTCTATATCATTTTGACCTTGACGTACGATATCACGCGCTTTACCAATACTGCCGCTCGATTCTTTAATATGTGTAATATTTGGAACATCTCTACCTACTTTTAAAATCGTTTCTAAGCCAATATCTACCCCCGAAGTAAACGGGTTATTATAGATCATGATGGGAAATTTTACAGATTCGGCTACTGATTTAAAATGAACATATATTTCCTCATCTTTTGGATGTGCGTAATAGGAATTAATTAATAATGCTGCATCTGCACCAGCCTGTTCTGCCTGCTGTGTATAGATGATTGCCTCTGCAGTTGTTTCAGCTGCTGTCCCAACAATCAATGTCATTCGCCCTTTAATTTGATCTACAGCTACTTCTACTGCTTTAAACCGTTCTTCTTTAGTTAAACTTACAAATTCACCCGTACTACCATTAATAGCAATACCTGTGACCCCAGCTTCAATAAAATGTTCAATATTTTGTCGGTAACCGTCCCAATCAATGTCTGTTTGATTTTTCATCGGCGTTACTAATACAGGAAATACACCTTCAAGTTTTTTCATCTTTTCTTCCTCCTCTAAACTCTTTTATTACACAATGATAAATCCATGATGCAAAGGATCTTCACGGTCCACTACAAATTGATGGATTCCTGTGATATAAGCTGTTAATGCAACTTCGTAGCCAGCTTCATGTTTTTGTATAATTTCAATGCTACTACCAAAAATACTTTCATTTTTTCTGACAGCCTCTTCCCCTAAAACTGCTATTAATGCCAATATACTGTCTACACCAGGTGAACGTAATATATAGCCATCTCGCTCAAAGGTAACGGACCTGACAGAGCTATTTAATTGTTCATACATAATGACCCCATCTGCCGTCCTATATTTCTCACTTTCTAGTAATCCCCATGTACTGATTTCTGCTAATTCTTCTAAAACAATTGCTTTAAATTGCTGTGGTTTTTCTACAACAATGTATCGTCGCTCATTATCGATAATGACTTGCTCACCTTCTAATTGTGCTGGCTTCAATATTAAATGAACTGATAATACTGCATCTCTCTTTTCAGAAAGCTTGACATAGGCTTCATAGACACCTTTGACTGTTTCAATAGAGTAAGTATTATTTTTTGAGAGTTCTATTGTTCCTTGTTCAATCAATGCAGTCATTGTGGCTACAAGTGCTTCATACTTAAAATTTGTAGAAGCTGCATGCTGGAAAAATAGTAATCGATAGGAAGCAATAGCGGATGGTAAAACAAGACAGCCATTCATTCCACGATGTCCTCTCGGCTCATTCAACAGCAATTGTTTTGTATCTTCAAATTGTGTATTTAACTGATGATCCGCTTCCAAAATATCTTCATGCATCAGCATGATTGGAGATTGCACGATAATGCGAAAGGCTTCTCCCACTACTTGTGTATCTATCGTTTGAAAAGACTTATGAAAATTCATGTTTATCCTCCCTTAGTGATCCATTGGTGGAATCATCAAATAGCCTTCTTTTAATGGGTCCTGATCATTGTAAAAAAATCGATGCATCCCCATTATCCATGCAGACCCTGTTACCTCCGGAATAACAGCTGTTAAACCACTAATAGTTACTTCTTCTAGTACACGTGCTTTAAACATTGTCCCCACAATACTTTCATAGACGAAGGACTCATTGAGAACGAGCTTATTTTTTAAATAGAGTGTAGCAATTTTGGCAGATGTACCAGTGCCACAAGGAGAACGGTCGATTCCTCCTGGCGGAACAACAACTGTATTTTTTAAATCAGCTAATGGGTTAACTGGATCTGTATAAAACTCAATATGTGTAAGTCCATGGATAAACGAGTACTCCGGATGGACAATATCCTCCACAGCATTCACAGCATTGCGGAGACGAATAGCCGTGTTAATAATCTTCGTCGAATTGTCTACAGCTAAGTCTAGATTGATTTTTCTAGCATCAATAATGCCGTAAAAATTCCCACCATATGCTATTTCACATTCCACTACACCTAGCTCAGAATCATTAATTTCAATTGTTTTTAATAAAAAGGATGGTACATTTTTAAAGGTCACTTCCTTCGCTACACCATCCGTTACTTTAATCTGCACATCAATTAAACCTGCAGGTGTGTCCAATTTTATATTTGTAAAGGGTGTAGTAACCTCTATTAAATTCGCTTCAATAAGTGCTGTACAAACACCTATTGTGTCATGTCCACACATTGGTAAATAACCACCTGTTTCAATATAAATCACTCCGAAATCGGCTTCTGGTTGGCAAGGTTCTGTAATGATAACACCTGACATTACACTATGCCCTCGTGGCTCATTCATAAGAAATTTTCGAATCCAGTCATAATTCTCTTGCATAAATAACATTTTTTCAGACATGGTTTTGCCTTCAAGCTTGGGCATCCCACTTATTAATGAACGGGTCGGATTTCCACCCGTGTGTGTATCAATGGTCGTAAATAGTTTTTGAAAATTCATTCGTGAAGCACTCCTTTCTGAAAACGACTAAGATGAACCGGTTCAGTAGGAATGCATGTATCTTTGTGCTGTAGTAATTCTTGGATAAGCTTTCCGGTAACTGCAGCTAAGCTAATGCCATCTCCTTCATGACCTGCAGCGATATAGAAGCCAGGTACTTCCTCTACTTCACAAATAATAGGTAAATGATCTTCTGTCCATGGTCTTAACCCTGCATATGTACGAATAATCGACATATCAGCAATTTTTGGATAGAAGCGTACCGCACGTCTAGCAATCATTTTTGCCACATCATGATTCACCTTCGTGTCAAATCCTACAAATTCTCGACTACTTCCTATTAAAAAATTTTGTGCCTCTGTCGGCTCAAACACTAAGGCTACTCCGTATTTTTCAATATCCGCATCCACCTTACGCTCTCCACCAAACTTTGAAATTAAATAACCAAATTCCATAACTTTTCTTAGTCCTACTGGTTCCTGACGTGATGCCACCAAAATATGTCCTTTACGAGGTTTAATGGGAATATCAACACTAAGCATTTGTCCAATAAACGGTGCCCAAATTCCGCAAGCATTAATGACTTTATTTGCGGTTATCCACCCCTCATTCGTTTCAAGTGAAAATGTATCATCTGGCTGCTTCTTAATATTTTTGACCTCTGTATGTTTTTTTATCTTTGCACCCAATTTCTCAGCGGAGTGAAACATAGAAAATGTCAGCATGTATGGGTTCACTGTTGAATCCGTTTTACATTCCAATCCACCGTATAAATCATCTGCGAAGTATTTTGATTCGTTCCGCAGGTCCTCACGATCTAACATTGTAAAATCTAGACCCGCCTCTTGTTGACGATTAACCCATTGCTGTGCAGCCTCCATCTCTAGCTCACTTTCACAAACAAGAATGCTGCCAGGATTCCGGTATTCAAAGCTCATATCTAACTCTCTATTTAACTCATGAACCAATCTTTGACTGACTAAAGACATTTGACTGTCAAAGCCAGGATCTTTATCAATAGCTAAAATATTGCCATCACAACGGGAAGAAGTCCCACTTGCAAGTTCGTTTTTTTCAAGTACTGTGATATCTAGGCCCGCCTTTGCACAATAATAAGCTATTGCTCCACCAATAATGCCACCGCCAATAATTACGATATCATGATGGGAATTCTTCATATCTCCCTCCTCCTTTCTATTCATGACTGTATGATGCAAAAAACATGCCAACCTCCCAAACTGGAATTTGTTTGATAAACTAGGCACTATGTGTCAAAATTATTTATATTATTCTAAATAATTAGACAAATTAACAATGAGGGGGTACTTACCTTGCATCCATATCATTTAATAATGAATAAAATATTAAAGCGTAATTTTGCTATAACATCTACTGACGATATTGTTTCCAAAATAAACGATGCCAGCAAGCAATATTTTGTGATTGAAAATCATAAACCTTATGGAGCAGTTCGCGGTAAAAGAAAAAACGATGTTCACTATGTTGCCTGTCATACCATCCAGTTGGATTGCCCACTCAAGAATGCTATTGAATATATGAAGGAATACGAATTTTTACTAGTTTGTAATGAGGAAAAAAAATATTTAGGATATTTACGGAGAGAGTCCTTAGCCTACGATCTTGCCTATGAATTAGAATGTGGAAATGCTTATTTACAAACCATTTTAAATACAATAAATGAATCATGCACAGTCATTGATGCTGAACAAAATGTAGTTTATTGGACGAAAGGAGCCGAAAGCATTTTTTCTGTGTCAGGAGAAAATATTATTGGAAAGCCAATCACTCATTTTTTCAAAGAAGATCAACTAGAAATTTTACATACTTTACAGCATAGAAAATCTGTTTATCAACAGCAGCATTTTCCTCGGGAAGATCTCGTCGTCATGATTAATTCTAATCCAGTTATGCTGCATAATAAGACAATTGGGGCAGTCGTTGCTGAAACAGATATTACCCATGTCAAAAAATTAAACGAAGAGCTCCATATTACATCTGAGAAATTATTAAATTTAGAGAAACAGATGAGTACTAATGGTTTAGCATTTGACCCGTTTACCCTTATTCGTGGCAATAGTCCAAAGCTTAAAGAAGTATTAGAAAAAGTAAAAAAGGTCGCAGAAACAGAGGCAAATATTTTAATTTACGGAGAGAGTGGCGTTGGTAAAGAATTATTTGCACGTGCGGTTCATGCTATTCGAGAAAAGTCTGAAGCACCCTTTGTTGCTATCAATTGTGGTGCCATTCCAAGTGGCCTATTTGAAAGTGAGATTTTTGGTTATGAAAAAGGAGCTTTTTCTGGTGCCCATCAAAAAGGAAAAAAAGGTAAGGTAGAGCTTGCACGTGGAGGTACTTTATTTTTAGATGAAATCGGTGAGATGCCATTAGAAATGCAAGTCAAAATTTTGCGATTACTACAGGAAAAGACCTTTTATACAGTTGGTGGTACAAAGGAAATGGATGTCGAATTTAACCTAGTAGCAGCTACTAATAGAGATTTGAAGCAATTGGTGGCAGAGGGGAAATTTAGAGAAGATTTATATTATCGACTAAATGTGGTGAATTTCACCGTTCCTCCTCTTAGGGAGCGGGCATCAGATATATTAGAAATTAGCAATTACTTTTTATATGAAAAGTCAATTAAATATAATCGACCTATTCAAGGAATCCCAACTGAAATAGCAAATGCTCTTTTAAAATACCATTGGCCAGGCAATGTCCGTGAATTATCGAACGTTATCGAGCGACTGGTTGTATTTTCTGATGAGGGGGCCATTCATATGGAAGACCTCCCTACTGATATTTTAGCGGTGATGCCAAAAGATAAAGCAATGGACGTTAAGATAGATTTTCCTCTAGGAACAGAGCTTAACAATCAGCTTGAACATTATGAACGTGAAATAATTTTAGACCAGCTTGCCAAAGTAAATGGTAATAAAAAAACATGTGCTAAAAACTTAGGTATTACTCGCGCCACTTTATATAATCGATTAAAGAAATTAAACATAGATGTCTAATTTTATTAAATATATGTCAATATTTTTATACACATTATTCACATTCAACTAGATATCCCCTTCATATTTATTTTTTTCTTTGGCATAGTTTTTGCACTATGTACTATGTTAAGTATTTTATATAGTAGAGGTGGAACTATGCAAAATAAATCTATGATTGTATGCCGTTGTGAAGAAATTAGTTACGATGAATTAGTAGAAAGCGCATCAAAATATAAGTGCTCTGCACGAGAACTGAAATTACGAACGCGTGCAGGAATGGGCTATTGTGGCGGTCGTACATGCCGTACCATGGTAGATTCTATTGCTCATCTTCATCATCCTCGCAAAAATGATGAAGTTTCATTAAAACATCAAGCCCCTATTCGACCAGTACGATTCTCCAATTTAGGGGAGGTAAAATCATGACAGAGCGTATAATAAACCACCCAGTTTTAGGGGCTTTAACGCAAAAAGAAAAAGTAACTTTTACTTATGACGATCATTTGTTTGAAGGTTACAAAGGCGAGTCCCTAGCTGCTGCATTGCTAGCACAAGGAATACGCACTTTAAGATTGCACGAAGAAACTGGCCAGCCTCGAGGCATCTATTGTAATATTGGTCATTGTTTTGAATGCCGTGTCAATGTAAATGGCTTAGAAGGTGAACGAGCATGCTTAACTCCTCTTTCAGATGGCATGGCTGTAAAAAGTGGGCAGACACTTCCTACGACAGTAAGAGACTGGAGGAAGAACGATGAACAATAAAGTAATTATAATTGGGGCTGGTCCTGCGGGTCTTGCGGCGGCTATTACATTAGCAGAAAAAAATATTGCAGTCCTTGTTATCGATGAATATTTATATGCTGGAGGGCGATTACTAGGACAACTTTATGAAGAGAAGCCAGGAACATGGTGGAACGGTATTGTAGAATCAGAACGTTTAGTAGAACGAGCTAAAGCAGTCCATGTTGAATTTTTATTACAAACGAGTGTATCTGACTTAGAAAAAATAGGTCAAATGTGGGTCATCCATACAACTAAAGGTGCATTTCGTACCCAACACCTGCTATTAGCTACTGGAGCTGCCGAATCGCCTTTCCCTATTCCAGGTTGGACTCTTCCAGGAGTCATGTCTGTTGGAGCAGCACAAGTAATGACAAATGTACATCGTGTGAAACCTGGAAAACGTGGTGTCATTGTCGGAGTTAATGTACTTTCTTCAGCTATTGCAATGGAATTACAATTAGCAGGTGTTCATGTAGCCGCTATTACATTACCCCCCACTAACTTATTAACAGAGGGTTATAGCAATCCTTTAGAAGTTATGACCTCATTATTGCATGTGGCTCATATGGCTCCCTCCCCTCTTGTTAAAATAGGCAGCAAATTGATGAAAAATGACTTTATGAAAAAGCTTGGTATTACCTTTTATCCCAAAAATGGTGTGAAAATGTGGGATATTCCTATTATGTTACGTAAAGCTGTTATTGAAATCGTTGGTAAAAATCAAGTTGAAGGGGTCATTTTAGCAACAGTGAATACAGATGGCTCTATTGTGAAAGGAAGCGAACAACGTATCAAAGCAGATTTTATTTGTATCGCTGGTGGTTTGTACCCTCTTGCAGAGCTTGCTTCTTTAGCAGGTTGTCCATTTCATTACATCGAACAATTAGGTGGGTTCATTCCTTTACATAATGAACAAATGGAAACTAATTTAGAGGGATTATATGTAGCAGGAAATATTACGGGCATTGAAGGAGCCAAGGTAGCATTAGCGCAGGGAGAAGTTGCAGCTCTTACAATTGCTCAACACCTAAATGGAGGAGCATCCAACCATGATATTAAGCTTGCCATCCAGGCTGTTGAAAAAACACGAGCCACTGCACATATTCAGTTTCATCCAGAAATTTTAGCTGGCCGTCAGCAAATGAAGCAAATTTGGAATGAATCTGTTGGGTCGCTTTCTATTCATTAAAAATCCATATGAAAGTGTAAAAGTCTTTTACTCATTTTCGTGAGTAAAAGGCTTTTTTACTTTATGGCATAAAACATGCAATACATATGATGAGCCTAAAAATTATGAAGGGAGGTTTTAGCTATTTAAACATTCATCTAAATTAAAGCTGTATACACACTTTAGTCATCATTTGGGTAAAGAGATGAATGCTAATAATGGATCGAACACAATTTTTTAGGGTGGTAATTTCGCGTTTTGATTTAAGAAAACAAGGGGGAAACATCTATGGAGACAATCGTTAATACATTGGTCGATTATATTTGGGGGAATGCACTTGTATACTTAGCATTAGGTGTAGGTCTTTATTTTACCGTCCTAACAAAAGCTGTTCAATTTCGTTATATTCCTGAGATGATTCGATTATTACGTGAACGGAAAGAGTCAAAGGAAGGAATCTCATCGTTCCAAGCCTTTTGTATGGCATTGTCTGGGCGGGTTGGTGTTGGTAATATTGCAGGAGTGGCTACGGCTATTGCTGCTGGTGGACCAGGTGCAGTATTTTGGATGGGTATTATGGCCTTTTTAGGGGGAGCAAGTGCATTTATTGAATCTACTCTTGCTCAATTATATAAAGAAAAGGCTGATGATCAGTATCGCGGGGGGTCGCCATATTATATCGAAAAGGGGTTGAGACTAAAGGGATTTGCCATATTTGTTGCGTGTGTGATCTGTCTCTCATATGGTGTTCTAGTGCCAGGAATCCAGGCGAACACCATTGCCACTTCCTTTAATACGGCTTTTCATATTCCACCATTTATAACAGGTGCTCTAATTGTTATTCTTTTAGGATTAATCATATTTGGTGGTGTAAAGCGTATAGCACGTGTTGCAGATAAAGTTGTTCCTATTATGGCACTTGCTTATGTAATTTTAACACTCATTATTTTAGGAGCGAATGTAAGTGAAATTCCAGGTATGGTTAAACTTATTATTACAAGTGCTTTTGGTACAAATGCCATTTTTGGTGGTATAGTGGGGACTGCAATCGCTTGGGGTGTAAGACGCTCGGTATTTTCAAACGTAGCTGGAGCGGGAGAAGCAACATTTAGTTCTGCTGCTGCTGAAGTATCTCACCCTGCTAAACAAGGTTTAGTTCAGGGTTTTTCCATCTATATTGATACAATCATTGTATGTACAGCTACAGCTTTAATGATTCTCATTACAGGTATGTATAATGTTACTCCTTCTGGAACAACGGCACCATTAGTTGAAAATATTCCAGGCGTCGTAGCAGGCACTGCTTATACACAAGCAGCTGTATCTACAGTGTTCAATGATTTCGGAAGTGGATTCGTGGCTACAGCCATATTCCTTTTCGCGTTCACTACATTAATGGCATACTACTACATTGCAGAGACAACCATTGTATATTTAGATAATAAGCTACGCTTCCCCATTTTAAAATTAGTATTAAAAATGGTCTTCTTACTAGTTGTTTATGTTGGAAGTGTTCAATCTGTTAGTCTTATGTGGGGACTTGGAGACATTGGATTTGGGAGTATGAGTTATTTGAACTTTATTGCTATTGTATTATTAACCAAACCAGCCATTCGAGTTTTGCAAGATTATGACCGACAAAAAAAGGCCGGTCTAGATCCTATTTTTGATCCAAGAGAAGTTGGAATTAAAAACGCCGAGTTTTGGATAGAATACAGTAATATGCATAAAAAGAATTAACTAAAAAAACAGTCAGCACACAGCTGACTGTTTTTGTTGCCTAGCGACGTCCTACTCTCACAGGGGGAAGCCCCCAACTACCATCGGCGCTAAAGAGCTTAACTTCCGTGTTCGGTATGGGAACGGGTGTGACCTCTTTGCCATCATCACTAGACTATGTTCGGCTTTCAATATACATCGCATTTCTTCGTCAGCTCCTGTCGTTCAGTCAGTCACGTACTTGAGTACGCTCCTTCCCTCTCTCCATTGCTTCCTCGAACTACTCGTATCTTGAAACCCTTTATAAAAGAAATTATTCTTTCAAAACTGGATAAACGGTTCATTGAATGCTTCAAACTTTTTTGGTTAAGTCCTCGATCGATTAGTATTCGTCAGCTCCATGTGTCACCACACTTCCACCTCGAACCTATCTACCTCATCGTCTTTGAGGGATCTTACTTACTTGCGTAATGGGAAATCTCATCTTGAGGGGGGCTTCATGCTTAGATGCTTTCAGCACTTATCCCGTCCACACATAGCTACCCAGCGATGCCTTTGGCAAGACAACTGGTACACCAGCGGTGTGTCCATCCCGGTCCTCTCGTACTAAGGACAGCTCCTCTCAAATTTCCTACGCCCACGACGGATAGGGACCGAACTGTCTCACGACGTTCTGAACCCAGCTCGCGTACCGCTTTAATGGGCGAACAGCCCAACCCTTGGGACCGACTACAGCCCCAGGATGCGATGAGCCGACATCGAGGTGCCAAACCTCCCCGTCGATGTGGACTCTTGGGGGAGATAAGCCTGTTATCCCCGGGGTAGCTTTTATCCGTTGAGCGATGGCCCTTCCATGCGGAACCACCGGATCACTAAGCCCGTCTTTCGACCCTGCTCGACTTGTAGGTCTCGCAGTCAAGCTCCCTTGTGCCTTTACACTCTACGAATGATTTCCAACCATTCTGAGGGAACCTTTGGGCGCCTCCGTTACCTTTTAGGAGGCGACCGCCCCAGTCAAACTGTCCGCCTGACACTGTCTCCTGCCCCGCTAAGGGGCATGGGTTAGAATTTCAATACAACCAGGGTAGTATCCCACCGACGCCTCCTTCGAAGCTGGCGCTCCGAGATCTCTGGCTCCTACCTATCCTGTACAAGTTGTACCAAAATTCAATATCAGGCTACAGTAAAGCTCCACGGGGTCTTTCCGTCCTGTCGCGGGTAACCTGCATCTTCACAGGTACTATAATTTCACCGAGTCTCTCGTTGAGACAGTGCCCAGATCGTTACGCCTTTCGTGCGGGTCGGAACTTACCCGACAAGGAATTTCGCTACCTTAGGACCGTTATAGTTACGGCCGCCGTTTACTGGGGCTTCAATTCGCAGCTTCGCTTGCGCTAACCACTCCTCTTAACCTTCCAGCACCGGGCAGGCGTCAGCCCCTATACGTCACCTTACGGTTTTGCAGAGACCTGTGTTTTTGCTAAACAGTCGCCTGGGCCTATTCACTGCGGCTCTCATGCGCTTGCACGCTCAAGAGCACCCCTTCTCCCGAAGTTACGGGGTCATTTTGCCGAGTTCCTTAACGAGAGTTCTCTCGCACACCTTAGGATTCTCTCCTCGACTACCTGTGTCGGTTTGCGGTACGGGCACCTCTCACCTCGATAGAGGCTTTTCTTGGCAGTGTGAAATCAGGAACTTCGTCCATACGGACTCGCCATCACAGCTCAACGTTACAGTGTGCGGATTTGCCTACACACACGCCTTACTGCTTGGACGCGCATAACCAACAGCGCGCTTACCCTATCCTACTGCGTCCCCCCATTTCTCAAACGGTGAGGAGGTGGTACAGGAATATCAACCTGTTGTCCATCGCCTACGCCTATCGGCCTCGGCTTAGGTCCCGACTAACCCTGAGCGGACGAGCCTTCCTCAGGAAACCTTAGTCATACGGTGGACGGGATTCTCACCCGTCTTTCGCTACTCATACCGGCATTCTCACTTCTAAGCGCTCCAACAGTCCTTCCGGTCTGACTTCAACGCACTTAGAACGCTCTCCTACCACTGACATCGTAGATGTCAATCCACAGCTTCGGTGAATCGTTTAGCCCCGATACATTTTCGGCGCAGCGTCACTCGACCAGTGAGCTATTACGCACTCTTTAAATGATGGCTGCTTCTAAGCCAACATCCTGGTTGTCTGTGCAACGCCACATCCTTTTCCACTTAACGATTACTTTGGGACCTTAGCTGGTGGTCTGGGCTGTTTCCCTTTTGACTACGGATCTTATCACTCGCAGTCTGACTCCCGTGTATAAATATCTGGCATTCGGAGTTTGTCTGAATTCGGTAAACCGGGATGGCCCCCTAGTCCAAACAGTGCTCTACCTCCAGTATTCTCATCACGAGGCTAGCCCTAAAGCTATTTCGGAGAGAACCAGCTATCTCCAAGTTCGATTGGAATTTCTCCGCTACCCACACCTCATCCCCGCACTTTTCAACGTGCGTGGGTTCGGGCCTCCAGTAAGTGTTACCTTACCTTCACCCTGGACATGGGTAGATCACCTGGTTTCGGGTCTACGACCACGTACTATTTCGCCCTATTCAGACTCGCTTTCGCTGCGGCTCCGCCTTCTAAAGCTTAACCTCGCACGTAATCGTAACTCGCCGGTTCATTCTACAAAAGGCACGCTATCACCCATTAACGGGCTCTAACTACTTGTAGGCACACGGTTTCAGGATCTCTTTCACTCCCCTTCCGGGGTGCTTTTCACCTTTCCCTCACGGTACTGGTTCACTATCGGTCACTAGGTAGTATTTAGCCTTGGGAGATGGTCCTCCCGGATTCCGACGGAATTTCACGTGTTCCGCCGTACTCAGGATCCACTCAGGAGAGAACGAACTTTCGACTACAGGGCTTTTACCTGCTCTGGCGGACCTTTCCAAGTCGCTTCATCTAACTCGCTCTTTTGTAACTCCGTATTGAGTGTCCTACAACCCCAAGAGGCAAGCCTCTTGGTTTGGGCTCTTCCCGTTTCGCTCGCCGCTACTCAGGGAATCGATTTTTCTTTCTCTTCCTCCAGGTACTTAGATGTTTCAGTTCCCTGGGTCTGCCTTCAAGACGCTATGTATTCACGTCAAGATACTACGCGATTAAACGTAGTGGGTTCCCCCATTCGGAAATCTCCGGATCAAAGCTCACTTACAGCTCCCCGAAGCATATCGGTGTTAGTGCCGTCCTTCTTCGGCTCCTAGTGCCAAGGCATTCGCCGTGCGCCCTTAATAACTTAACCTATCAGCTTTCCATACACTTCACATTTCGTTGTCAGCCTCACTCGTTCAATCAGTCACGTACTGAAGTACGCTCCTTCATTTACTCGATTGCTTCCTAGAACTGCTCGTGTCTGAAAACCTTATCATGTTATTAAGCCTATAAAAAAACTTAAAAAATAAATGTGTTTGTTACAATTTCAATGTCGTTTTATCCAGTTTTCAAAGAACAAGTTTTGAAGTATTTCATTCAGAAAGAATGAACCTTCAAAACTGAACGCAAAACGTAATCTTACAAACCCAAGGTTTGTATTCCGAAAATATCCTTAGAAAGGAGGTGATCCAGCCGCACCTTCCGATACGGCTACCTTGTTACGACTTCACCCCAATCATCTATCCCACCTTCGGCGGCTGGCTCCAAAAGGTTACCTCACCGACTTCGGGTGTTACAAACTCTCGTGGTGTGACGGGCGGTGTGTACAAGGCCCGGGAACGTATTCACCGCGGCATGCTGATCCGCGATTACTAGCGATTCCGGCTTCATGTAGGCGAGTTGCAGCCTACAATCCGAACTGAGAACGACTTTATCGGATTAGCTCCCTCTCGCGAGTTGGCAACCGTTTGTATCGTCCATTGTAGCACGTGTGTAGCCCAGGTCATAAGGGGCATGATGATTTGACGTCATCCCCACCTTCCTCCGGTTTGTCACCGGCAGTCACCTTAGAGTGCCCAACTAAATGATGGCAACAAAGGATAAGGGTTGCGCTCGTTGCGGGACTTAACCCAACATCTCACAACACGAGCTGACGACAACCATGCACCACCTGTCACCGTTGCCCCCGAAGGGGAAACCATATCTCTACAGTGGTCAACGGGATGTCAAGACCTGGTAAGGTTCTTCGCGTTGCTTCGAATTAAACCACATGCTCCACCGCTTGTGCGGGCCCCCGTCAATTCCTTTGAGTTTCAGTCTTGCGACCGTACTCCCCAGGCGGAGTGCTTAATGCGTTAGCTGCAGCACTAAGGGGCGGAAACCCCCTAACACTTAGCACTCATCGTTTACGGCGTGGACTACCAGGGTATCTAATCCTGTTTGCTCCCCACGCTTTCGCGCCTCAGTGTCAGTTACAGACCAGATAGTCGCCTTCGCCACTGGTGTTCCTCCAAATCTCTACGCATTTCACCGCTACACTTGGAATTCCACTATCCTCTTCTGCACTCAAGTCTCCCAGTTTCCAATGACCCTCCACGGTTGAGCCGTGGGCTTTCACATCAGACTTAAGAAACCACCTGCGCGCGCTTTACGCCCAATAATTCCGGACAACGCTTGCCACCTACGTATTACCGCGGCTGCTGGCACGTAGTTAGCCGTGGCTTTCTAATAAGGTACCGTCAAGGTACAGCCAGTTACTACTGTACTTGTTCTTCCCTTACAACAGAGTTTTACGAACCGAAATCCTTCTTCACTCACGCGGCGTTGCTCCATCAGGCTTTCGCCCATTGTGGAAGATTCCCTACTGCTGCCTCCCGTAGGAGTCTGGGCCGTGTCTCAGTCCCAGTGTGGCCGATCACCCTCTCAGGTCGGCTACGCATCGTCGCCTTGGTGAGCCGTTACCTCACCAACTAGCTAATGCGCCGCGGGCCCATCCTATAGCGACAGCCGAAACCGTCTTTCAATATTTCACCATGAGGTGAAACAGATTATTCGGTATTAGCCCCGGTTTCCCGGAGTTATCCCAAACTATAAGGTAGGTTGCCCACGTGTTACTCACCCGTCCGCCGCTAACGTCAAAGGAGCAAGCTCCTTCTCTGTTCGCTCGACTTGCATGTATTAGGCACGCCGCCAGCGTTCGTCCTGAGCCAGGATCAAACTCTCCATAAAAGAAATTTGATTAGCTCAAATTGTTTTGCTGGCATCATTTTGATGTCCAAAGTTTTGTTTCGTTCACTAGCTAGGCTAGCTACTTAAAACTTTATTGATTACGTTTTGCTTGTTCAGTTTTCAAGGTTCATAGCATTGTCAAATCAGACAACTATTTAATCTTATCAAACAACCAAGAGGTTGTCAATGCTTTTTTTTGGAGCGGGTGATGAGAATCGAACTCACGACATCAGCTTGGAAGGCTGAGGTTTTACCATTAAACTACACCCGCATTATTTAATAAAATATGGCGCGCCCGGCAGGAGTCGAACCCACAACCTTCTGATCCGTAGTCAGACGCTCTATCCAATTGAGCTACGGGCGCATATAAATTAATTGATTTTGTAAGTGACTTTGGTGCGGCCGAGAGGACTTGAACCTCCACGGGGTTGCCCCCACTAGGCCCTCAACCTAGCGCGTCTGCCGTTCCGCCACGACCGCATTCAATTAGTAACTTTCTCATTGTACTATATAATAATAGAAAGTCAACCTTTTTCTTATAAAAGATGAGCCATGAAGGACTCGAACCTTCGACCCTCTGATTAAAAGTCAGATGCTCTACCAACTGAGCTAATGGCTCAAATTAAGAAATGAATGGCTGGGGTACTAGGATTCGAACCTAGGCATGACGGAATCAAAATCCGTTGCCTTACCGCTTGGCTATACCCCAATAAGTGGCGGTCCCGACCGGGATCGAACCGGCGATCTCCTGCGTGACAGGCAGGCATGTTAACCGCTACACCACGGGACCAATATTATTGTAAAGTAAATGATGAAAATGACCCCTACGGGATTCGAACCCGTGTTACCGCCGTGAAAGGGCGGTGTCTTAACCACTTGACCAAGGGGCCATGGCTCCGAAGGCAGGACTCGAACCTGCGACAACCTGATTAACAGTCAGGTGCTACTACCAACTGAGCTACTTCGGAATAATAAGTGTTATATTGTCGTCGTTATCTTGTCGACTTTTACTATTATAGGGATAACTAAACAATACGTCAATCTTTTTTTTATTTTTTTTTACTTTAATAATTCAAGCTTGCCCAAACACTTGCTACAACAATACTTTTCAACATTCATTTTAATTTTCCTTATATATAATTGCTGGCAATTAACACAGGTATATGTGTAGCGTCGTTGCTTTTTAATTGATGGTTTAGAAGTATGTAACGCTGAACAAAAACGAGGTGCCTTTACTTTCTTTAATAGTTCTCTGAATTCTTTATCTCGATGCTGATATCCTTTACCTTCGATATGCAAGTGGTAATGACATAGTTCATGAAGTACAATGCCCTGGATTTCTTTAATACCATATAACTCAAAGGCTTTAGGATTGATTTCAATATTGTGTGATTGTAAAAGATATCGACCGCCTGTTGAACGTAATCTTCCATTAAAGTAAGCCTGGTGTATAAATGGCTTTTGAAAACTTTCCAAAGAAATTCGACATACAAGCTGTTGTAGTTCCTCATTGTCCAACTTGATCACCTCCAACAACAAGAATACCACACTGTGTAGTATGCACAGCGTGGTAAAAATTTATTACTCAATCTATTAATTGATTTTTAGGAGGGAGCATTGTTAAAGAAATTCGCCCTTTACTAACATCAATCTGTTCTACCCAAACGGTTACAATATCTCCTAACGCTACAACTTCTAATGGATGTTTAATGCGTTTATTTTGAAGTTTAGATATGTGTACAAGTCCATCTTGCTTCACACCAATATCAACAAAAGCTCCAAAGTCTACTACATTCCGCACAGTCCCCTGTAGCTCCATACCAACCTTTAAATCTTCCATTTTCAATACATCTGTTTTCAGCAATGGCTGCGGGAACGCGTCACGTGGATCACGGCTTGGCTTCATTAAAGTATCTACTATATCTTGAATTGTTACAACACCAATCTCTAGTACTTCACTTAATTGATGAATATCCAAAGCAGCAATTGCTTCTTCCGCTTTTTTCGTTCCAAGTTCTTTTTTATCGATTTTGGCCTCTGATAAAATCTGTTCTGCAAGATGATAGCTTTCAGGGTGGATGCCAGTAGCGTCAAATGGATTTTTCGCCTCGGAGATACGTAAGAAACCAATGGCTTGTTCATAGGTTTTAGCACCTAATCTTGGAATTTTTTTTAATTGCACGCGGGTAGTGAATTGACCATTTTCTTCTCGAACCTTCACAATATTCTCTGCAACAGTTTTTGATAATCCAGAAACGTATTGCAAAAGTGATGAAGAGGCCGTGTTTACATCAACTCCCACTTGGTTAACAGCTGTTTCTACTATAAATGTTAGTGATTCATTTAATTTCTTTTGAGAAACATCATGCTGATACTGACCCACTCCAACTGCTTTTGGTTCAATCTTTACTAGCTCTGATAAAGGGTCTTGTAAACGTCGGGCAATAGACACGGCACTTCGTTGCTCAACCTGTAAATCAGGGAATTCCGCCCGAGCAATATCCGATGCTGAGTACACAGATGCTCCCGCTTCATTCACAATAACGTAGGCTACTTCAGTAGTTAGCTCGTTTAATACATCAACAATAAATTGTTCTGTTTCACGGGAAGCTGTTCCATTACCAATAGCAATTATACTTATTGGATATTTTGCTAAAATTGCTTTTACAACAGCTTTCGATTTTGCCACATCTGGTTTAGGGGGATGTGGATAGATAGCGGTAACCTCTAGCATTTTCCCGGTTTCGTCGACAACAGCTAATTTACAACCTGTACGATAGGCTGGGTCGACGCCCAAGACATATTTGCCTTTCATAGGCGGCTGTAATAATAGATTCCGTAAGTTTGCTGAGAAAATATGAATCGCCTGTGTTTCTGCTTTTTCAGTAAGCTCATTACGTATTTCTCTTTCTATAGAAGGTTGAATCAAACGCTTGTATGAATCTTCGATAGCCAGCTTCACTTCAGCAATAGCTGGGGATGAACCCGTTGCTGGTATCCATTCCTTCCACATAATCATCAATACTCGATCCACTGGAACATGAATCGAAACTTTTAACACATCCTCTTTTTCTCCACGATTTATTGCTAAAATACGATGCGGAACAATTCGATTAACAGGCTCCTCATATTCGTAGTACATTTCAAATACATTTTTCTCGTCTATTTCTGTATTTTTCACACTTGTTACAAGTACGCCATCTTTCAAAGAATACGTACGAATTTTCTCTCGAATAGCAGCATCATCAGCAAAGCGTTCTGCCAAAATATCTCTCGCCCCTGCAAGCGCGTCTTCAGCATTGGCTACTTGATCATGATCGACAAATTTAATGGCTAGTTGCTCTAACGTATCGTGACTAAAAGCTAATAAAAGATCGGCCAGTGGTTCTAATCCCTTTTCTTTTGCAATGGTTGCCTTCGTACGTCGCTTTTGCTTGTACGGTCTATATAAATCCTCTACACGTTGTAGAACTGTTGCTGAAAGAATAGATTTTTCTAATTCTGGCGTAAGCTTTTCTTGCTCTTGGATTAATCGGATAACCTCTTCTTTCCGTTGTTCGAGCTGCTGTATGTAGTGATAACGATCCTCTACAGCTTTAATTTGCACCTCATCAAGAGAGCCCGTTACTTCTTTTCGATAACGCGCAATAAACGGAACTGTATTTCCCTCTTCTAATAATTTAATAACAGCATCAACTTGCCCTGGTTTAACCGCTACATCTTTTGCAATGAGCTGTAACATTTGCTTTTGTTCCACATCATCACTACCTTTTTCTTTTCATTTTACCATTACACATTACTAAAAATGCAAAAAAATAGTCTACCCAAACGAAAAGGAGTAGACTATTTTGAAACATTTAAAAGGTGTTTAGTATGATTCACAGCACACCCATTGATGGATTAGAGCGATACACCGCCACTTGCTAGAATAGCCTCTTGTAATTTCTTGATTGCTTTTCTTTGTATTCTAGAAACATGCATTTGAGAAATTCCTAATTGTTCTCCAGCTTCTTTTTGACTTAATTGCTCTAAATATGTAAGCTGAATGATTTGTTTTTCTCTTTCATTCAAAACAACCATTGCCTCGGAAACAATCATTCGTTTATCAGTCATTTCATAACCATCGTCTTCCCTACCCAAAATATCGAAAAGTGTAACTGTACTACCATCTGAGTCTGACTCTATTGAATGATCCATAGAAAGAGCTTGATAGCTACGACTCATTTCCATAGCCTCTAATACTTCTTCCTCCGCTACCTCTAAACGCTCGGCAATTTCTTGAATGGACGGAGAACGCTGCAATTCAATAGTCAGCGCCTCCACTGTTGTTTTGATTCTCGGCCCTATCTCTTTTATGCGTCTAGGCACATGAACATCCCATGTTTTATCACGTAAAAAGCGCTTGATTTCCCCAACAATTGTTGGGACAGCAAATGCCTCAAAACTCCGACCAACATTTGGATCAAAACGTCTGATTGCACCTAATAAACCCAGCATCCCTACTTGAACAATATCATCATAATAAGATTTACCATTCGAATATTTACGTGCTATTGACTCAACTAGATATCGATAATGAATCACTAAATTCGTTTGCGCTTCATCATCCTCCGTTGATTGGTACAATTCAATCCACTTTAATACATCTTCCTTGGATGAAGATTTATGTAGTGATTCTTTCGACATTTTTTTCCACCTGCTCCCTAGTGACATACTTTGTCATAAAGACAGTTACGCCACCATCGTTATTGATCATCACCTCATCCATCAAAGTTTCCATTAAATAAAGTCCTAACCCACCTTCTCTTAGCCCAGCAATATTTTCCTCAGGATGGTACGGTCCAATCTTAGTCTTAATTTCCTCGAAATTAAAACTATTGCCGTAGTCAGCAATCATCAATTCCATTTTATTGTCGTATAACGCACATCCGATGACGATTTCACCTTCTTCATCTTCTTTATAAGCGTGATGGACGACATTAGTGACAGCCTCACTTGCAGCAATTTTTAAGTCTTCGATATCATCATAATTAAAGCCAATCCTGCTTGCTAAGCCCGAGACAGTTAACCGAATAACACTGACAAATTGCGGTTTAGCAGGAACTCTAATTTCAATATAGTCAAATTCCTTCATTATCTTAATTCCACCTTTTTATCAGTTTCGATATCCATCAAATCACTTAGTCCTGTAATTTCAAACAATCTTTGTAATCTAGTTGATAAACCAACGAGCTTCACTTTGCCATTTTCACGTAATGTTCTTTTGTAAAAGGCAACAAAAATCCCGAGTCCTGTACTATCCATGTAATTTACCTTGGATAAATCAAGTTCAATTTCCATTCCTTCTGTAATCTTCACAGCTTCCAATTCTTCACGTAATCCAGATGCCGTAAACGTATCAATTTCACCTTCAACAAAGCCAAATAATTTATGATCAATTTCTTTAAAATGTATTGTCACGTCCATATAGCACACCTCCACCATATTTGTTAGACTATTTTCTGTTCCCTGTTTCATTAAAACGTAAACCTATTTTTAAATTTTTTTTAAAATAACTACAGTAAAATCATCACTCAGTTTAAAATTCTGTACTTTCTCTATCTCTCTATATAGAAGCAGACATAATTGTTGAGCTGATAAATACTTATTTTCTTTTATGACTGTAGCAATAATATCTCTTGAATTTAAGTCATCCTGCCCTCTAAATTCTGTTACGCCATCGGTCATCATGATGATTAAATCCTCTTCCTCTAAGACAATTTCATGAAATGTATATTTGGTTTCTGACAACACACCTAGTAATAAGCCTTTAGCTTCTAATGGAACAAATTCATCTTGCTTAGCCCTATAATGTAAAGCCGGTTCGTGTCCTGCAGAAGCATAGGAAAATATGTTTTGGCGAATATCTAAGCAGCCATAGAACATAGAAACAAACATACTATCATCAACACCTTTTTCTATTACCCTATTAATGACTTCTAAAACATATGAAGGATCTTTATAGGCATAACCCAATGTCTCAAGTCCATATTTCACCATAGACATACATAAAGCGGCAGGTACTCCCTTGCCTACAACATCAGTTACTGCCATACTTAAATATTCTTCTCCATCATGAAAAAAATGAACATAATCACCATTCATTTTACGAATAGGAACAGAAATCATTCCTATATCAATACTTTGTAGCTCGGGCACATCTGATTTTAATAGGGTCTTTTGAATGTTAGTCGCAATCCTCATTTCCAATTCATATTCGGCCTGTTTTTGAAGTAAGCTTTGATGCTCTCGATGTGCCATACCATAGTGCACCATAACTTCAATAAGAAAATCATATGCTGGCTGAGATTCATCATTTCGATTAGGAAATAATGCTTCCACAGCATTTTTATGAATACTAACAACATCCTCAGGGGCTATGCTTTTTTGAATTAATTGACGTGTGAAATTTTGAGCAATATATAAATTATTTTCTGTTTGATTCATCATATAATCTGACAATATATTTTTATACTGAGCTTCTAATTGTTTCAATTTCTTCACGTCCTAACGCAGCCATTTTTCGGTTCTTATTGTTGTACCCTCTCCCATGACAGATTGGATGTGTAAGCTATCCATCAATCTCTTAACGCCTGGAAGGCCAGCACCGAGGCCCCCCGAAGTAGAATAACCATCTTCTGTTACTTTACGGATATCCTTAATTCCAGGTCCTTGATCAGTTGCAACAATTACTATTTTCTTTTCAGTTTCTGTCTCAATTCTTTCAATTTCAATTATACCTATTCTGGCATATAAATAGATATTCCTTGCCAATTCACTAATAGCTGTGGTTATACGAGCTTGATCAACAGTGCCAAATCCAAGTGCCTTTGCCTCATTACGCCCCAGTTGTCTTGCTGCAATAATATCCCACTCTGTAATAATTTCAACCGAAGACTTACTTGTCACTGCTGTCCCTCCATTTCCTTACGGAGTAATACCCTTATACTTTTATTCGACATATTACACACAAACTATATCGAATTTATAAATGGAATATTCTATGTATATTTTCATATACCTTTAAGAATTTTTTCAATAATCTATTTTTATTAAAAATCTTGTGTATATCTTAATTCTTTTTCTACCATTTATCAAATACGTCCTAGCATACTGACGGTGAGATTTTTTGCCCACATCAAACATTTCAACCCTCTTCCTACGTTCTAATGAAATAGGTGTTTCAAAATCTGATGAATAAATAAATAAAAAAAGCATCGAGATATCACTTATCCCAATGCTTTCTATACACATATGTATATCAAAATTTAACTAGACCTAAACTGATCATCAACGCACCATCAACTTTTTCCATTACTGCATGATCAAGTTGTGTAATACGATCTGTCAATCTTGACTTATCAATTGTCCGCACTTGTTCTAGCAAAATAACCGAATCACGTTCAAAACCATACTTTTCAGCATTGATTTCAACGTGTGTCGGTAACTTTGCCTTTTGAATCTGTGCAGTGATAGCCGCGATGATGACAGTCGGACTAAATCGATTGCCAATATCATTTTGAATAATCAGCACCGGCCTAGTACCCCCTTGTTCAGAGCCTACTACCGGTGATAAATCTGCAAAAAAAACGTCACCACGTTTTACATTCAAAGTGTCATCCCCCGCTTACGAGACGCTCCACCATATGTTGTGCTTCATATTCTGCATGCAAGCATTCACTCGCGATCATTAAATTAATATGAGACATTTCAACATATCCTTTAATCATAGCTTCCCGTATTTGATTTGGTTGCTCCTGCATTAAATTTTTGCGCGCTAAAGAACGCACAAAAGATTCACCTTCAATTACTTCCTTTGTTTGTAGAAATAATCTGTCTTGAACAGCAATTGTAGCTTCTCTTAACTTTTTATCGTACACAGCAAGCACCTCCAACGGAACCATACACTTTTCATTACTTCCCATTCTATCATTGAAAGATATTGTTGAAAAGACATGAAATGACAAAATATCTGACAATTTGAAGTACAAATTGTAAAAATATGTTGGCTGTCGAAGGTATATGACGAATAATTATTATTGCAACTTATTACCAGTTATGATCCATCTATCTAACATTTGGAAAAGAAATAAAATCTCCAGTGCTCATTAATTAACCAAATTCTTCATACTGGCAAAAATTGAAAGCTATAATATATTGGCATAAGTGTGTTCATTAAAAGTATATTCTAGGAACTCTTGCTGTGATAATGCATGGTATTTCATAGTTAATGGTTTCAAGCTTAGTTGCCCATTCATCGATCGAAATCCTGTTCTGTCCTTGTTGGCCAATAAGTGTTACCTTCTCACCTATAGCATATGCTTTTGGAAGGGCAACCATACATTGGTCCATACAAATTCGTCCAACAATCGGCATTCTCTGTCCATCAATTAAAACTTCTTGTCCTCCTAACTTACGGATAACACCGTCTGCATAGCCTATTGGAATAGTTCCAATCCACATATTTGATGGCGCAACATATGTTGCACCATAGCCTACAGATTCACCTTTTTTTATTTCCTTTACATGAACAAGTTCACTTTCAAGTGAAAATGCAGGTTGTAAGGCAAAGGGTAGGATACTTTCTACATAGGAGGAAGGTGATAAACCATACATTGAAATCCCGTATCTAACAGCATCGTACTGCAAGTTAGAATCCTTAACTAATGAAGCTGCTGTATTAGATGCATGCACAAGTAGTGGCTTTTTCGGCATCACCGCTAAACAACTTTCAAAAAATTGTACTTGTTCATCAAAATAAGTTGTATCTTTCTCATCCGCTGTTGCAAAATGCGTAAATATTCCATTCAGCTCTACATTATCAATAGACTCAATTGTTTGATACAATGCTAACAAATCCTGCTCAGAGCGAATGCCAATTCTACCCATACCACTATCTACTTTTATATGTAGTTGCAAAGGTTCCGCTTCCTTTGCTAATAGTGGTGCTGCTTGCTGTACCCACTCACTTGCATATACAGTAAGCATAATACGCTGTTGAGCTGCGATAGGAGCAAAAGAAACTGGAGATGCACCTAATATTAGTATGTCTGGTTCTTCAAAATGTGCTCGAATATGTAATGCTTCATCAGGCGTGGCCACTGCAAGTATTGTGGCACCAGCCTCAAGAGCTGCCTGTGCTACGGCTACATCTCCATGACCATATGCATTCGCCTTTACTACTGCAATTATTTGAACATTAGGTCGTATAAATTTTTTTAAGTTTTTAATGTTTTGTTGGATTGCTTGTAAATCAATCATTGCTTTCGTTGGTCGAAAATATTGCTGTGTCTTCATAAGAATACCCTCTTTATTTTTTATTAAAACATTATGTATTACATACATATTTTTTATATAGCTTGTACAATTTTACGTTTATTAGTCGTGAGACTTTTACTTTAAAGGCAATCACTTAACATTTTCTAAACCACAAACTTTTATATTGTCAATAAGCTACAGCTTTCTTCAACTAGAAAGCTGTAGCTAGTAAAGTTACTTCATACTACTTATCGTCATGGATGTAGCAACTTCAATCATTTCTTCACGCGTTAATTTACTGGACGCTACAAAGAATTCAACACCATCTTTTTCCCAACTAATTGAAGTATCTGTGATCGCACCTATTGTAAAACCTAAATCAACTGGATCACCTGGTGAAGATACTGGTAGCATAGAGTTTTCCTTTGTCACTGGCTGCTGCATAACTGTAAAGGCTTTTTCACCCTCAAATGTTAAGATAACGCGTTCCATCCCACTTTCTTGAACCACTTTTTCATTCGCCAATTGGGCCCAATTCAATACTGGGTAGCTAGTTTGGAACTCTTGGTACTCTACATCTGCACCAACTGCTTCTTTGTCTTCTTTTTCTTCTTTACCATCTTTTTCAGCTGGTGTAGCTTGTTCACCTTTCGTGTTATCTTTATCTGTAAATTGCTCAACTGCATACTCTTTGGCAGCATGTTGCACACCTAATTTGATTTTCTTAAATGTAATTCGAATTTGTTCTTCTTTCACATCATTCATAATAACAACAGAAGTTGGTAATAATGTTTTCTTATCTACTGTAATGACCTGATGAGGCATACTATTTTTATAGCTATTTCTAGTAGCCGCTTCAAATATATATGCTTTTTCTTCCTCTTTCATGACAAGATTTTTATCTTCTGCTAAATCTTCTGCTAGAGCTCCTATCAGATAAGCTTGACTATTTTTCTTAGGCCAATCACTTTGGAATTTATACATTTTGTTTAATGTTGGTGTCACAACAAATACGCCATCCGCATTACGCACAATCATTTGAGAAACATCTTTTCCACTTTCCATGACTTCTACTCGATAGAAATCAGGTTTAGTATGCCAAACTGTTACATTATAATTTCTAGGCTCACCACCAGATTTAATCTCCATCGTAGCATTTAATTCATAGCCATTTGTCTCTCCCCATTTACCATTCACTTTCTTCAACACTTTTTCCTGTGAGGCTGTACCACATGCCGACAGAAGTAATATTGTACAAAATAAGACGAGCCATTTAACTATTCGGTTGCCCACGCTTTCACCCTTTCTTCTTTCAAATCCACTACGACAATATATGAACCATATTTGTCAGTTATGTCATTTGTAGAAAAGGCAATATATTTAAATTTACTGACCAACCTTTTTAGACAACTTCATCCCTATTCTAATAAGATTACTTGAGCAGCTGCATATTGCTTGGAATGCGTAATACTAACAAAACCATGGGCAAGCTCTTCCTTAAAATATAAAACAGGATTTCCAGCCTTTCCGCGTAATATTTCCATATCATGTAGTTTACATTGTTCCCCTATCCCAGTACCCATCGCTTTCGAAAATGCTTCTTTGGCAGCAAATCGCCCTGCTAAAAATTCTACCTTACGAGTTTCTGAGTAACTATCAAATAAAATCTTTTCCCTTGTTGTTAAAATGCGGTCTTTAAATTTATCTGTACGCTTCATCGCTTTTTCAATACGGTCTATTTCTACAATATCAAGACCAATTCCCTTAATCATGTGACCTTCTCCTTTACCTATTTCCAACAAGGCATGTATAATAATTGTAAATTGAGGTGGAGCCATGTTTAGTAGAACAGAAAATTTTAAGCAATATACAAAGTATTACCCTGTTGTGTCAACGTTAATAGCAATCAATTTAATTCTTTATGTATTGTCTCTTTTACCCGGTGTAGGAACTCTTTTGTGGAATTACGGAATTCAAGCGAATTTCCTGATTCAAAAAGGTGAGTGGTGGCGTGTATTCTCTGCTATGTTTTTACATGCAGGATTTATGCATATGTTTTTTAATATGTTTTCCTTATATCTCTTTGGACCAGAGCTTGAAAAAATTGCAGGTAAAGCCCGTTTTATTACAATTTATTTAGTATCGGGTATTGTAGGCAACATGGCAACCTACATATTCTACGATAGTAGCTATGCGAGTCTTGGTGCAAGTGGGGCTATTTTTGGAATTTTTGGTGCTTTTGGAGCATTAGTGTATTATACTCGTAAAACAATGCCAATGCTTCGTAAGCTTATTTTACCAATCATCATCATCAGTGTCATTATGACTTTTCTTCAACCGAATGTAAACGTTTTTGCACATTTAGGTGGGCTAGTCACTGGATTTATTCTAGGGCTTATCTATTTGCACCCAAAAAGAATTTTAAGCTGGCGCAAACAAAAAATGGCTGGTAGATCATAATGAAAAGAGGAGCAGCACCATGAACGATCATTAGATTCCATGGTACTGCTCCTTTTGATATGAATCCCCTTTTATAGGACAACCGTAGCTTCATTGGTCATCTTAATTTTCTTCCATTCAGCTGCCGTTAAACCATAAACGACTTGGTCTACATGATGATCATACAGCCACTCCGCATCCCTCAATCGACCTTCTTCATGAAAACCCAACACTTTTGGAATCGTACGGCTACGAATGTTCCCAACCGCTACCCTTACTTCAATACGATGTAGCCTCAAATAATGAAAGGCATAGTCAATGAATGCTTTCATTGAATTTGTTACGAGCCCTTTGCCAACAAACTCATTCCCTAACCAATAACCAATGCTTGTCCATTTATGCTGCCAATTGATCTGATGATAACCAATGACACCCGCCAGCTGTCCATTATAATAAATTCCAGCCTGTATACCATTGTTATCAGCATATTGTCGCATAGCCTTTTTTACAAACACCTCTGTATCTTTAATTGTTTGAACACCATCTACAAAAGGTAACCATTCGCGTAATGTATCTCTTGAACGATCAGTCAATGCAAATAAATCATGAACATCACTTAAATCCAATAATTTCAAATAAGCGTCTTCATTCAAATCATATTTAAACATAGTCCCCACCCCTTTTGTTCTATTTATTTTATTATAAACACTATTTCCAAATATTTGTATGTAAAAAAGCTAATCCTTTATAAAATTTAAAAGGATTAGCTTTCCATTTAATGTTCATACCACGATAATATCGTTTCAGCATCTTGTTGTTCCAGGCTTGAAACACTGCCAGTTGTACCTGATGCTCCCGACATGACTGTCGCTTTTATAGACATAACATTTTTTCTCTTTTGAAAATACGATTGTGTACTCCCCATAGATTGTATACGTTTTTTCTCCACTATCAATGTTATTCGACTGAATACTCTATATTGTAAAGCCAGCTGCTTTCCATCGATTTGATAGCCTGCCGTTTTATGCTGCCAAATCCCGAGTACTATCGTTAATGGAATCAGTAACAATGACAATAGACCATACGGATAGAAGAAATAACTACAAGCTCCAATAATAGGGACAAGCCAAATAAAATCTATGCGATAAAAGAAAGGTCTTGCCTTTTTAGGTGATCGAATGAAGGAAGGATTCCAATTCATATCTGGGAAAAGATCCTCTAATGTCTGCATACAATCATGTTTCTTAATGAGTGGGAACAAGGTAATTTTTTTATCCTTCCCTTCTTCACCGTTCCCCCCCGCACTCTCAACAACAACCGTTGCAAAGCCTGTTAATTGGCGTAATGGATTCTCAACAATACGAATAGCTTGAATACGATTTAAAGGCAAAGTTATACGCTTTTTCTCTAAAAGTCCTTTAGTAATAATCAGCTTATCTTCTTCGATACGGACTGTATAGTCAAAGTAATTAATCAGGGTAATGAGGACAGAAACAACCCAGGCAACTATTAAAATTAACATAATCGATATCGCTACTAAAAAGGCCCCGACTTTGACAAAATCAGCCAACTCATGGAAAACAGTTTCATAAGGAATAATATCTGAAAACTGCGAGGCGATAGCAGCAAGACCAGATAACACAACACCAATCCCACCAGAGGTTGTGGCCAACACTAGTAAGTCTCGCATGGACATATGGTAAATAGCTGGCGTAGAAATCGAATGATCTACGACCTCCGTCTGTTCTTCATGTTGTTGATTTACTATTTCATTTTTGGCACGACGCATTTCTAATTCAATAACATCTGCTGCTTCTTTACGAATTGCGGTAAGCTCTACTTCAGGCTTGCCACCTTTACTACCCGCTGTTTCAACTTGAACTTTGACCAACCCAAAAATGCGGTGGAAAATCCCTTCATTGTAGTTCAAACTTTGAATACGTTCAAAGGGAATATAACGCTTCTTTTTAACAAACAATCCATATTTGATGCGGAGTTCTCCATCCTCAAACCAATAAACAAATGTCCGCCATTTTATAATGCCTCCAATCAATGCAAGGAGTGCGGCTACACCCCAAACACCGAAGAGTAAAATGGTATCAAAAAAATGATCACTACGGAAATTTAGTGAGAAATTAAAACCGTTAGTTATGATAATGATTGCAATAGGTAAAATCATACTTTTTAATGCTTTGACGCTCGTAATTACTGCTGATATAGGGTGTAAACGATTAATCTCCTTAGACATCATCTTCCGCCACCCTTGCTAATTCAGAGATACGAGCACGAAGTGAATCTGCTTCGTCCATGATAAGTGCAGGAATTGTATGTACGGTTGCTGCCGTTGATATTGAAATGTTACCTAAATCATATTTCTTTAAAATCGGTCCCTGTGTCGTATCAACATGTTGGACGCGAACCATTGGTATGAGTGTACGTTTTACTACAAATAAGCCATGTTGAACTTCAATTTCATGTTCCCTCACCTCATATCTCCAACGTTCCCATCTAATTTTAGGAAAAATAAAAATTGACAGTATGGCACTTAATATTACAATTGCCCCAGCTATGTAGTAAATAAACGTCGGCCATTCAAAATAATAAGTACCATAGCCCACGATCCCTGCTGCTATTAATAGCACCACTGTTTGTATGACCCCATATAAACGCCATACAGTTAACCCTTTACGGGAAATTTGATGCACTGGTTGAGCTCTCATTGTCGTTCCTCCTCTTTTTCTATATTAGGTTATACGGAATAAATAACTGTTTTGTTTCAACTATATACGAAAAAAAACCTTACAGCCAGTATGACTGCAAGGTTTAAATATCCACTTACGAGAATTAATCTTCGTGGCGTCGAGGAGAACGAGAACGACCTTGTCCACCTTCACGACGGCCTCCTTCACGGCGACCACCTTCACGACGGCTACTGCTACTACTATTACGGCGATCTCCACCACGAGAGTCACGACGTCCTCCGTAGTTACGATTACCACCGCGACCACGATCCCCACCGCCGCGATTACTGCTAGAGCGTTCACGACGCATTGGTAATGGACGTTCTTCTGAAATTGTTACCGGTGTATCATCTGGCTCTTTTGTTAATGAGCGAAGAGCAGCTGCTACAACATCAATTGCATCATGATTTTCAAGTATTTCTGACGCAAGTGTACGGTAATCACCTAAGTTGTTATTAGCAATAAGACCCTCAAGAGTATCTAGAGCTAATCGTTGTTGACCTACTAATGCTTCATCTGATGTTGGCGGACGAAGTGGAGTCATACGTTTCTTCGTAGTTTCTTCTACGATACGTAAGTAACCCATTTCACGTGGCGTTACAAACGTAACAGCAAGACCTGACTTACCTGCACGACCAGTACGACCAATACGGTGAACATAAGATTCAGGGTCTTGTGGAATATCGAAGTTGTATACGTGTGTGACACCAGAAATATCAAGACCACGTGCCGCTACATCCGTTGCAACAAGGATATCAATTTTATTTTCTTTAAATTGACGCAATACAGAAATTCGCTTAGCTTGGCTTAAATCACCATGAATCCCTTCAGCAAGGTAGCCACGAATTGATAAAGCTTGTGCTAGCTCATCTACACGACGTTTTGTACGACCAAAGATAATAGCAAGTTCTGGTTGGTGAACATTTAATAAACGAGATAAAACATCGAATTTTTCACGTTCAGCCGATTTAACGAAATATTGATCAATATTATCAACAGTTAATTCTTTTGCTTTAATTTTTACGATTTCTGGATCACGCATAAATGTTTCAGCAATTTTACGGATTGCTGGCGGCATTGTTGCTGAGAACAGTAATGTTTGACGCTCAGAAGGAACGTTTTCTAGGATGGCATTAATATCATCGATAAAGCCCATATTTAACATTTCATCAGCTTCATCCAGTACTAATGTTTGCACATCTTCTAATTTTAACGTACGACGATTAATATGGTCAATAATACGTCCTGGCGTACCAACAATGATTTGAGGTCTATTTTTCAGTGCACGGATTTGACGGCCAATTTCTTGCCCACCGTAAACTGATAATAATTTCACACGTTTATCATAGCCAATCTTGTAAAGCTCTTCAGATACTTGAATAGCTAGTTCACGAGTTGGAGCAATAACCAATGCTTGGATATTAGGGTTTTTTGGGTCAATTTTTTCAATTAGTGGAATCCCGAAAGCGGCAGTTTTACCAGTACCCGTTTGCGCTTGACCTAATACATCGCGGCCTTCAATTGCAAAACGAATAGTACCTTCTTGGATTGGTGTTGCTTCTTCAAATCCCATACGCTTTACAGAGCGTAATGTAGATTCGCTAATATTTAATTCTGAAAAATTTGTCAAACTTCTCAATCTCCTTTTTTTCCTTTTAAGTTGACAAATGGTTACATTTTCAGATGAAGTTGTCGGCAAATTCGAGCCTGTGTAGTGGAACGTTTCCGTTACTTAAAAATTCTCTCTACATGATTGTTCATATAGAGCTCTCTTATATGAAAAGGAAAGCCCGGTCTTTACCGAGCGGTTCGATTCTGTCGTAATTATTCACTTTAGAATAAAACCGTTGTGTTCAAAAAAAAGTACTCTTCAACCAAATATGAAGAGTCTTCGCACAAAATGTATCCATTGCTTACACTAGTCTAACATGGCTTTAATACGTATGCAACGATAACGCATGAGTCGTAATAATCTGACTACTTCATGTGCCTTTTAAAAATAGCAAAACCCGCGGAAACCATTCTGAGCAATCTTCCTCAAGACATATATGATGCCTTCCATTATCAGAAAAATACAAAATTTTATGATTAGAAGCTAATTCATCATAAAGAAATTGCGCTGTGTTAAATGGTACAATTCCATCCTGTTTCCCTTGCACAATAAACACTGGAATTTGGATATGCTGATAATACGGTTCCACTATTTTAACCAATTTCATAAATTCAATTGTTGAAGCTAATGGGACATTATTAAACTTATGCCGATAACGTAAGAACAGCTCATTATTCGTTAAATTATGATGATAAGCATCTGTAGCAAGCAGTTTGAAATCCTTTACCAGTTGCTTAGGGCTGACATATTTTGCAGCAGCACTTAATAATACTAGCTTTTTTACCTTATAACGTTTTGCTAAGTATAAAGCTATGATGCCCCCCATTGAAAATCCTACAACGATGATCTCTTCTACCTTTTTAGCTAATGACCGTATGGCTAGCTCTGCATCCATTAACCAGTGCTTTGCCGTAAATCCATCCATGTGCAAAGCTTCACCATGCCCCGATAATGTTGGTTCTACTATGAGCCAATCTGTATGTGTCCGTAAGTATGTTGTAAACGGCTCTATCTCATAGGGACCACCTGAAAACCCATGTATGCATAGTACACCTACTGACAAATCCTCACCTCGTTTAAGAAAAACCTCTTTCACGAATGAATCGGTGAGCATTTTATCCCACCGATTCAATAAAAACTATGACGTAAAAGCTTGTAAAATTTTCTCTAATTTCATACCACGAGAACCCTTTAGTAAAACGATAGATGACTCATTAGCAAGTTCTAGTTTTTCAATAATAGCTGTGTAATCATCTTCGGTATATAACAATCGATCTGCTTCAAAGTCCTCTTTTAATACTTCATAAAGATGAGTCATTCGAGCTCCAAATAGACAAACGTAATCGATTTCTTGCTCATTTATATACTCCGCTAGCCCTTCATGGAAACGCTGTTCATCTGGCCCAAGCTCTAACATATCCCCTAATACAAGCCATTTCTCAGGTCGAATTGTTGATGTAGCGATAAATTGAATTGCTGCTTTTACAGAGGTTGGGGCAGCATTATAAGCATCGTTAATAAATAACGCACCATTTGTTCCTTGGACTTGTTGCATCCTCATATCTGTTAATACGACATGCTCTAAGGATGTACGAATTTGCTCATTATTTAAACCTAGTTGGTTAGAAATTAACATCGCTATCAAAGTATTTTTTACTTGATGCTTTCCAAGTACAGAAATAAAGAAATCACCCTCTATCATTCCGTGGGTAGTAAAGCTACTACCATTAGCATTAGCATGAATATGATCCGCATATAAAAGGTTATCTGGCTCTAGTCCAAACGCTACTGCATTTAAATGCTGTTCTTTAGCCACTAACTCCTGTAGCAATGGTTCATCTCCATCATAGAATAATAGACCCTCTGGCTGCATTCCTTGAATAATCTCAAACTTTGCCTGTGCGATACCCGCGCGGGAGCCTAAGTCCTGCATATGCGCCTCACCAATATTTGTAATAACCGTCATATGCGGCTGAGCAAGCTTCGTTAAAAATTCAATTTCGCCAAATCCACTCATTCCCATTTCAAGGACTGCTACCTCTGTATCTTCATCAAGCTGTAAAATGGTAATCGGTAAACCTAGTTGATTATTAAAATTACCAATGGTCTTTTGAACTTTAAAAAATGGTGCGAGCGTACCCGCTAAAATATCTTTTGTTGATGTTTTACCGTTAGAGCCAGTAATACCAATAAATTTAGCTTTATGTTCAAGTCGATAAGCTCGTGCCATTTCCTGCAAGGCTATCTCTGGGTCATCCACAAACAATAAAGGTATACCGTCTGGCGGATTAGGTTCATCTTTTTGCCAAAGTGAAGCACCCGCACCTTTTTCAAATGCCTGAGTCACGTACCGGTGTCCATTCGTATGCTCACCACGAAATGGTACAAATAAATCTCCCTGTTGAATTGTTCTTGTATCAATGGAAATTCCTGATACAACAGTATCATCGTAAGCCGACATATCCTCATTTAACCATGCAGCTAATTGTTTTAATGTTTTTTTCACAATAATCCCACTCAGTCTTTTTTATAGTGAAGCTGTTGTTTTTCTTCAAAACGTTCAATGGCTAATGTAATCAAACGATTAATCAGCTCTGGGTAGCTTACATTTGTATGTTGCCAAAGTAATGGATACATACTTACTGGCGTGAAACCAGGCAATGTATTCACTTCATTAATGTAAACGCTATTATCAGCTGTTACAAAGAAGTCGGCACGAACTAAACCGCTACCATCAATCGCCTTAAAAGCCCGTTTTGCCAGTTCTTTTAAGCTCGATTCAGTTTCCTCTGGTAACTCAGCTGGAATAATAAGTGCTGTGGAGCCATCCTTGTACTTAGAATCATAATCATAAAATTCTGTAACCGGTTTAATTTCACCTGGTACCGAAACTTCCGGATAATCATTTCCTAATACGGCAAGTTCTATTTCACGAGCGATGATACCTTGCTCGACCACAATTTTACGATCGTATTGTAAGGCAACCTCAATTGCTTTTATTAATTCATCACGGTTTGTTGCTCTGCTAATCCCAACACTTGACCCTAAATTTGCAGGTTTCACAAACATTGGCCAAGTCAATCTTTTTTCACAGCGTTCAATGATAGTCTGTTGTTCATTCTTCCACTCACTGCGAATAAAGTACGTATAGGGCACTTGTGGTAAACCAGCAATCTCGAATAATTGCTTCATAACTACTTTATCCATTCCAGCAGAAGATGCTAAAACCCCATTTCCTACATAGGGTAGATTTAGAACTTCTAATAAACCTTGCACAGTTCCATCCTCACCATTTGTTCCATGTAATAATGGAAAAACAACATCGAACTGCACTGCATTGCCATGTTCATCGATTAAAAAATCAGTAATATTATTTTCTAAAATTGTAGTATTATCACCGAATTGTAGTTCTTCGATAGTACTTACAGGCTTTTCTAAACGATTTCCGCGTCGCCATTCTCCTTCAGATGTTATGAAAATCGGATATACTTCATACTCCTCGAAATTCAAAGCACCAGTGACTGCACGAGCTGTTGATAATGACACCTCATGCTCAGCTGACTTTCCGCCGTATAATAAACCGATTCTTTTTTTCATTTTTGTGCCCTCCACATACTTCTTGAGTACTATTAGTTTATCACGAAACGTCTTGACAAATGACATAAAAATCCCACCGTAATGTTCGACGGTGAGATTTGAGTGTATATTTCGTTAAATAATATAAATCAATTCATCGTGCTCTGTTTTCAAAATGGTATTTAAATCGTCCCAAACTTCATCAGGAAAAGAATATTCTGACAGGTTGCGAACTTCTATCCCATATGCAACCTTTGGTTTTTCAATACGGTACAACGATAATAATGCACCGTCTTTAGCAAATGATCGATAAGAACGCAAGAAATCAGGTGAAATAGTAGGGATACTCGATTTTACTTTTCGACGCCAAAACCCAGAGCTACGTTCCTTTTCTCGAATTAAACTATTAAAAACATTTGCTACCAATAAATCCGAATCACTTAAATGTCGGAAGTAAATTTTTGTCATTTTTTCTAAATCTGAAGAGTAATAGACGAATCTATTTTGCAATTTGTTAAAAAATGCAGATGTAATCGGTTCTTTTTTATGACTTATGTAAAGCAATTCCCCTTGTTCCATGGGTGTTAGATGGTCTAGCCTCTTCTCATCCATAAAATCGATCCAACATAATTCCTTGGACTCAGCCGATTTCTTTACAAAATGGGGTACCTCTTCATCCAATACATATTCAAATTGCGTATGCATATTAAAAGAACCATCTTCATAGGAATGTTTTAATAAAAGTAAGTGATGCAGTGGTTCAAGCGCAGCCGCAAATTGCGAGAATTTCAACCCGCTAAAAATGACAAATTTATCAACGTCATTCATATGAACATAAATATGATACATAAAATCATCAGCTGACTTTAATTTTTTAGCCACAACCATCACCCCATTCTTCACTACATTATAAGACTAAACTCGGTTTTTTTGAAACATTTTATGTTAATTGTCGTCACAACTATATACGCAGGCATAAAAGTGTTTTTTGCGTTATAATAGGAATGTTAAACATGCATTTGCATACAGGTTTTCGATTACTCAATGAGTTAAAATATTTGCTTAAAAGTTCCATTGACAACGTTCGAAGCAAATTGCAAGCTTAATCAGTAGACGTTAGTTTTTTCTGATTTTGAATTTGTTCTATTCTTTCAACATTATAAACGAAAATGGAAGAAACGCATTATATTTACTCATATTGAGATACTATTTTAATTTAGGTGGATTTTATGGAAAATAAACGAAATTTCGCAAATCGTTTTGACTGGACCCTTGCTTTTATTCTTTTCACGTTTCTAGTCATTAGTTTGTTAGCTATTGCATCTGCCCAAACATCCGGTCAATATGGCATTAACTACGTTCCAAAACAAATGCAATGGTATGTAATTGGTGCCGTAATTATTGGTATAGTGATGTTTTTTGAGCCAGATCAATATAAAAAAATGTCATGGTATATGTATGGAGCAGGGATTGCCTTATTGGTACTGCTTATTTTTATGCCTGAAGGAGAAGGTCAAATTGGCGCACCGGTTAATGGTGCAAAAAGCTGGTACCATACACCGCTTGGAAATATTCAACCTTCTGAGTTTATGAAAACATTTTACATCTTAGCATTGGCACGATTAATTAGTAAGCACCACGAAGTCTATTCACTAAAATCATTAAAAACAGATTTCTTATTATTAGGAAAAATTGCTTTAACCCTTTTCGTGCCATTAGCTATTATTATGAAACAACCAGACCTTGGATCGGCACTTGTATTCTTCGCCATTACCGCTGCCCTTATTATTGTAGCAGGTATTTCATGGAAAATAATATTACCTACATTTTTAGGTGGCGTTGTAGCAGGTGGTTCATTACTATGGATGGCTCTCTATATGCAAGATTTCTTAGAGAAAACATTCGGTTTTAAAACGTATCAGTTTGCTCGAATATATTCTTGGTTAGATCCCTACTCCTATTCTTCCAGTGATGGATACCATTTAATCACATCACTCAACGCTATTGGATCAGGTGAAATTTTCGGTAAGGGCTTTCGAAATCGAGAAGTTTATGTTGCAGAGAACCATACCGATTTCATTTTCACTGTAATCGGTGAGGAATGGGGCTTTATTGGGGCAAGTATTGTTATTTGCATTTTCTTCCTGCTAATTTATCATTTAACAAAAACTACTCTCTTATTGAAAGATCCATTCTCAACATATGTTTGTGCTGGTATTATTGCTATGATTACATTCCATGTGTTCGAGAATATAGGAATGACGATTCAACTATTACCGATTACGGGTATTCCACTTCCATTCATAAGCTATGGTGGTAGTTCATTAATGGGGAATGCTTTAGCTATTGGACTAGTCTTTAGTATGAGGTTCCACTATCGGACGTACATGTTTACTACACATGATGAAGATGATTAAAAATAGAAAAAGGGAAGCCTCTATTACGGAGACTTCCCTTTTTCTATTTTAAACGAGTTAAGCTTGAACTTGCGGTGTCTGCGTTGGTGGTGTTAGCACTTTTAAAAGTTCTAGTCGAGACTTTGTTACAGTGGCTGTTACACCCAACTTAGATAAATTCGAAACAATCTTTTTCAAATCTACTTCTTTCCTCATACATTCCACCTCAATCTTTCCTCGATTTTATATAACGTTTAATTGCCAAAAAAGTTTCATTTTTCTATGAGTATGATGTCTGACAAGTTTATCATACCATTTAACTTTACTTTAAAATTTTTCTTTTTTGTGACAGTGTAATTTTTTATACCCTGCCCTATGCACCACCAAACATTTATAAACTAACCTAAACCCTCTTATTTTATTCATTTATTTTTTTTCTCAACAACAGAAATGTCGTCTATCCATGTTTCTCCTTCCGTTTTCTTGTAATAGCAAGAACAACGGGGTTAGAATATACATATTGAAATATTGTATGAAAGCAGGGAACTTTATGAAAAAGGCAATTTTATTATTAATGTCTGTTCAATTCCTCGTTTACCTAGGTTTTGGCATTATTATTCCTGTCTTACCAGAGGTTATTGTGCAGCAAAATTGGGATAATCTCCACGTCGGTGGCTTACTGACCGTCTATTCGTTAGCTAGCTTTTTCACTGCACCCCTTTGGGGCATGTTATCAGATAAGGTAGGACGTAAACAGCTAATCTTAACGGGACTAATTGGTTTTAGCCTAAGCTTTGTTATTTTTTCATTATTTATTGATAACTTAGCTATTTTATATGTTTCCCGTATCGTAGGAGGATTATTTTCAGGAGCATTATATACGGCTGTAACAGGATTTATTGCAGATATGTCTAGCGAGGAGACACGTAATAAATATATGGGCTTTATGGGTATGTCCATCGGTCTAGGTTTTATTTTTGGTCCAGCAATTGGTGGAATGTTAGGGCATATTAGCTTGCAATTACCGTTTATCGCATCAGCTATATTAATTGGACTATTATTTATTTATGCAAGTTTCGTCTTAAAAGAACCTGAAAAACGAAAAGATTCAAATAAACGTGCTATTGTGCCAAAAGGCGCTGGGAAAATGCTTCAATATCGTGTGCGTTACTTATTTATGTTTTCATTTTTAGTAACTTTTATGTTGGCCGGTGTAGAAGCAACATTCCAATTGTTCCAAATCGAAAAAATTCAAATTACACCATTACAAATTGGTTATTTATTTATGTTTAGTGGCTTTGTTGATGCCGCGATACAGGGTGGTGTCGTTCGCCGTATCAAAAATGGCAGTGAGACAACTTGGTTAATCGGTGCACAAATTGTAACAGCCGTGGGGATGCTTTTATTCACATTAACCGCTAACTTATTTATCGCAGGGCTAGCACTATGTGTCTTTACAGCAGGAAATGCACTTGCTAGAACATGTGTTGTGTCACTGTCCTCTAAAGAATCTGGCGGGCAATATGGAACAGCTGCTGGACTGTCATATTCCATGGATAATCTAGGGCGCATACTTGGCCCGCTATTTTTTACCTGGTTATTTACAATGCATGCAAGTCTCGGTTACTATACATCAGCAGTAATCGCCATTCTTTCTATTAGCTTAATTTTCATCTTTAAAGCCTCTAAAAAATCATTGCGTTTTGATTAACATTCATAAATGGTTCGAGAGAATTATTAACAAGCAATTCGGATTATCTCTAAAAAGTCATAGAGATAATCCTTTTCTATGCTAACTAGCTACTTAAAATCTTCTTTCCTCATTTGAAGTAGGCTATACTAAGTATGTTATTATCAATAGTAAAGGCAGGTGTAGGAATGAGCATTTTTACAGATATAGAATATTTAGTTCCTTTAACTTTATTTTTTAATATTTTATTAGCCATGACTATCATTTTTTTAGAACGTAAAGATGCTACATCTACATGGGCATGGATTCTCGTGCTATTTTTCATACCATTAGTTGGATTTATTTTGTATCTATTACTTGGAAGACAGTTACGAAAAAAACATTTATTCCGTTGGGAAGGGCGTAAAGATATCGGTATTGATACGCTCATCAGTTATCAAATGAATGCCATTCGTGATGAAACATTTGAGTTTCGCATTTCAAATGCCGAAAATTATCAAGAGATGATTTACATGCACCTTAGAACAAACAATGCCGTTTTAACCCAGGACAACCATCTAGATATTTTTGATGATGGGGCCAATAAATTTGAACAGCTCCTTAAAGATATTGAAGCAGCTAAGGACCATATCCATATTCAATACTATATCTTCCGCCTTGATGATTTAGGAACACGAATCGTTCATGCGCTAATTAAAAAGGCGCAGCAAGGTGTCAAGGTACGCCTCCTCTATGATGAGATGGGCTCACGTAATGTGAAGAAGCGTCATTTTAAAGAATTGCTTAATGCCGGAGGCGAGGTAGAAGTGTTCTTTCCTTCCATCTTCCCACTCCTTAATCCCCGTTTAAATTTTAGAAATCACCGGAAAATTGTTGTCATTGATGGCCGCATTGGCTATATCGGAGGTTTTAATGTTGGGGATGAATATTTAGGCTTACAAAAAAAGTTTGGGTATTGGAGAGATACACACTTACGCATTGAAGGTAGTGCCGTACATCCACTCCAAACACGCTTTTTATTAGATTGGAATCAAGCAAGCTCCCAGCAAAAAATGGGTTACTCAGATCGCTACTTCCCTGCTATCCCCAAAAAAGGTGATGTTGGTTTACAAATTGTATCAAGCGGACCAGACTCAGATTGGGAGCAAATTAAGATTGGTTACTTAAAGTTGATCAACATGGCCCAAAAGTATATCTATATTCAAACGCCTTATTTTATTCCGGATGTAAGCTTTTTAGATGCCATAAAAATTGCAACATTGTCAGGTATCGATGTACGAATTATGATCCCTAACAAACCAGATCACATGTTTGTTTATTGGGCTACATATTCCTATGTTGGGCAATTACTTCGAGCAGGAGCAAAAGTGTATATCTATGAAAAGGGCTTTATTCATGCCAAAGCCATTATTATCGATGATGAAGCTTCCTCTGTTGGTACAGCTAATATCGATGTACGAAGCTTTAGCTTAAATTTCGAGGTCAATGCCTTTATTTATGATGCCAATATTTCACATCAGTTGGCAGAGCTGTTTGAAAAGGATATTTTTGATTGTACAGAATTGACGTGGGAGATGTACCAAAACCGTTCATCATTAATCAAATTTAAAGAATCAATATCTCGTTTATTAACCCCTATCCTATAAACTAAAAAAGGAAGAGAGCTTGTTCGCGCAGAACCGCCTCTCTTCCTTTTTTTATTTCACACCTAAATATTCTTCTAGTGTAATGCTTTGCGTAGCAATTTCTTGAGCTATATCCTTACCAACATAACGATAATGCCAAGACTCATACATATAGCCGGTAATTTCCTCTTTGTTTTGAGGGAATCGCAGTATAAACCCATACTCTTGAGCGTGCGCAAATAGCCACTGCCCAGCTGGTGTTTCACCAAATTCCTCTGTCAGCCATACATCTTCTTTTCCACGCTCTCCTATATCAAACGCTAAGCCTGTTTGATGCTCAGAATAGCCTGGACGAGCACTGTATCGATCTGCAGCTGCTTGTCCATCACGATTAACATAGTTGTTATACAGTGTTGTTTGATATTCGAAAGAACGATAACCGCTAAAAGCAACTAAATCAAACCCTTGTTGCTTGGCAGCCTCTAGCATTTGATTTAGTGCTTGTCTTGCTTCTGGATTTTCCTCAGGTGCAAAGGTAGATGGAAGCGGATAAATTTTATTTGCTAGCAGAATGCCTTTTATATAAGTTGGTTCGGTAGGTAAAGTTTGATTAGGTAGATAGCCATTTTCGTCTGGTTGCTGCTCTGGCTTTTCAGGTTTTTCCGGTGTAATGTCTGTCTTCTCTGTTTTAGAAGAATCTTGCTCTGTTGATTTGTTTGTTTCAGTAGATGTTGGTTGCTCATCAGATGCATTATTTACTTGATTATTTTTATAGTTGTAAACTACAAAAATAGATACGATTAACGCCACAGAAATCAAAGCACCCATGATGAGCAAAAGACGATTGTTTTTCACTATTTATGCCCCTTTTAAAAATAGCACATACGAAAAGAGTAAGTCCTCCCTCTGTAAATACTTATCTTATTTTATTACTTGATTGATATAATCTCATTTTAGCACTGTTCACATTTTCAGGTGTGAAATTCTTTTGATATTTTGTCAATATTAGTCTGTAAGAATAATGATGAATACAATGATTGAAGCTACCGCAAAAAAGATCGCCATATATTTCATCCATTTTGCTTCTTTTCCATAACCTTGTTCTTCAAAACTTTTTGCTCTAAAGCCATTGGACAAGGCAAACATAATCGTCATTGCAAGTACAGCGAAATTAAATTTCCCTATAATAATAAATACAAGTGCCGCAATACTAAATATAGCGACTAAAATTGATGATAGCCATTTTCTGTTCATCATGTTGTCCCCCTAAAAAAATCGAGGCAACAAAGGCGCCTCGACATGAATGAATTATTTTGCTTTTTCTGGATGTTGCGAATAATATTTACGGCCAATATATGTTTGAAGAATTAACAACGCACCACTGACTGACCAATATAAAGGTAATGCTGCCATTGATGACATTGAAATAAAGACAATCATAATTGGTGAAATATAAATAAACATTTTCATTTGGGCTTTTTGCTGCTCAGGTACAGTCCATAATGATACTCGTGCCTGAACGAGATATACAACACCCGCTACAATCGTCATGACGATATCAGGTGACCCTAAGCTAAACCATAAAAATTCATGTGACTTCACATCTGTTGAATATAAAATCGAGAAATAAAGACCCATAATAATTGGCATTTGGATTAACATTGGTAAGCATCCCATATTTAATGGATTAATGCCATGCTTTTGATAGAGAGCCATCATTTCTTGTTGATATTGCGTTTGCTCTTCTTTTGTCTTAGCTTCTTTCATTTTTTTCTGAACTGCTTCCATCTCAGGCTTAAACGCATCCATTTTTGTTTTCATCAATTGTTGTTGACGATAATTTTTCAACATAATCGGCATTAAGACTAAACGGATGAGTACGGTAATCGCAATGATTGCTAAACCATAACTACCTGCAAAGATATCGTTCCCGAAAAATTCCAGTAAAAATTCCATAGGTTTTACAAAAATACTATAGAAAATACCTTCTTTGTTTTGCACTGCTTGACAGCCACTAAGAACAAAAACAGCTAGCCCAAGCATTGAAAATAGTTTCAAATTTTTCATTTTTCCACCTACTATAATTTATCAACTACTGTGAAGTATACCTTATAGGGTCTGTCTTTATCAAATAGCAAGTGCTACTATTTATGTTTGTTATTTTCATAAAAAAAAGGTGCGAGCTTTAGCAATATGACTAAACATCTCCGCACCTCTTATTTTTTTATTCAAAGCTATGCATTTTGTAATTCTGTCTCAGCCATTTCAAATCGATAAAATTCATGATGAAGTTCATCTCTAAAATGCTTTGGCGTAACACCCGTATATTTTTTGAAGATTCGTGTAAAATAACTTTGGTTACAGAAATGGAATTGATCAGATATAGATGTAATACTTTTGTTTGTATGTCGTAAATAATATTGCGACTCTTCTACACGTCGAACATTTAAGTATTCAACTAGTGTAATACCTACATGTTCTCTAAAAATACGCGATAAATGACTAGTACTTATATGGAAGTTGTTAGCTATACTTTCCACGGTTAAATCATTCTCCAATTCATCATTTATAAACATGATCACCTTGTTGACAGTTTGATGTCGGAAAGTCGGTTGTTTGCGATCTGCAATAAAATAAACAAAGAAATCAATTAAATCATCGGCAAATTGCAAAAATTCTGCGTCTTTCATTTGGTTTTCAATCATGTCATTACAAGCAATATTGAAAGCAAATGCCTTTTTCGAAGGTACTTGATTGTCTAGCAATTTTCGAGCAACAATCGAAGACAAAACAGAAAAATAACCTCGAACAATTTTAATGACCTGTTTACCAAAACGGATTGAAAGAATATCAATTAACTCATGTAAAGATTTCTTCGCTTTGGCGGATTCTAAATGGTAAATTTCAAAAATTAATTTCGACTCAATATTAAAAAATTCTTCGACGCCGATATATTGATTTATATTATCGATTTCTTGGAAGTATCTTTTGGAAATCGTTTCTGACATAGAATGTTGATGTAGTTGCATAATCTTCCCCATCTTTCCTCAGAGTGCACGAACTGCATTACAATATTTGACATCAATCCCAATTGAATAAAAATAAGAAAATAGTATTTATTAATTTATCTTAAGAACTGAGTCCTATTTCACATTTTTTCAAAAAAACAACCTTATAAATAACCTAACTTAAACACCAGAACACAAGAAAATAGACTATACAGTGAATTTTACCATATTCTGCGATTTCCTTTCAACCACATTTTAATTGCTACTCTAGTTCTAATTTATCACATAGACATAGTAGAAACCTTGTAAACTTAATCCTAACAATTAAATTTTACCATATACCTATCAAAATAAATTAGTCATTATATAAATTTATTTACAAATTATACAAGACAAATTACACCATTATAATGAGTCAATCGACATTTTTCTATTTTATTCCTAAATCTTCTCTATATAATTTATACGATTATGTAGTAAAATAGATGATAATACTATTTTTAAAAGTTTAGACGAGGTGTTTAAAGTGGAACCAAAACAAATAGAAGAAATTATGGAGATCATTAAGGAATTCTTCCCAGAGAATACTTCCATTGCTATCTCTGATACCAATGAGTATTTGTATTACCAGCCAAGTAAAAAAGTTGATTTAAAGATTAAACCAGGCGATCCTATTAAAGAAGGTTCAGCGGCTCACAAAGCCCTAAGCTATGGTCAAAAAATTAGCTCTTACATCGAACCTGATGTTTTCGGTGTAGCCTATTACGGTATGAGTATTCCTTTAATGGAGGAAGGCGAAACTAAAGGAGCTATTACTGCTATCTTCCCGCAAAAACCATCAGCATTCTTAACAAACTACATTACAATTAAAATCGATGACTGCTGGTACCCAATTAAGCACGATCAAGTAATTTATTTAGAAACACAGCTCCGTAAAACATTTGTTAAAACAATGTCTCGTGAAGGTTATCACCGTTTAAACCTAAGTGATCTAGAGCTATTTTTAGCACCTGATTCATTTATTCGTTGTCACCGCTCTTACATCGTTAACATTGACTACATCGATGAAATTCAACCAGATTCTCACTCAACGTTTTTATTAATTATGAAAGATGGTACTCGTATCCCTGTTAGCCAACGCTATGCAAGCTACTTCCGTCGTTCTTTAGGTTTCTAATTATAAGTACAGCGAGCAATGTATGTGGATTGTTCGCTGTATTTTTTGATGCCTATGAAACCTCCTTTTGTCCCCTATTAACAATTTTCGCATAGTTTTAATGTGTAAATCACCTATATTTATACAGCTCTACAATAAAACGTTTTCTCTGTCGAAAAATCATCTTAATGCTCGATTTTCCTTTTTTTACTCAATTTAATGCTATTCATAAAGTAATTGTGACAATTTGGTGATAGTATTATTCAAATGGTTGGAGTCATACTACAACTGAATAAACAGAAAATTCTCAAATGTTTTTTCTAGTTTTGTAATCGGTTTCCATCAAAATTATTTAGGGGAGGATTTTTTTATGGATGCAAATGTTCAAAAACGCCTAGGTTTAAAAGAACTTGAGAGTAAAATTGTCACTGCTGAAGAAGCAGCAGCACTTATTTCTAACGGTGATGTAGTTGGGATGAGTGGTTTTACTCGTGCTGGGGACGCAAAAGTTGTGCCAATGGCTTTAGTTGAGCGAGCTAAAAATGAAGAATTCAAAATTGATGTATATACAGGTGCATCATTAGGACCAGAAGTGGATAAGTACTTAGCAGAAGCTGGTGCCATTCGTAAACGTGGACCATTCCAAGGAGACGCTGGTATCCGTAATTTAATTAACTCTGGGGATGTTTTATATGTAGATGCTCACCTTTCTCATAATGCTGAGCTAGTGCGCCAAGGAATTATCGGACCAATCAAGTATTTAATTCTTGAAGCGGTTGCTATTACTGAAGATGGATTAATTATTCCAACAAACTCTGTAGGTAACTCACCTATCTTTGCAGAATATGCAGAAAATATTATTATCGAGTTAAACATTTCACACCCAGAAGCCTTAATCGGCATCCATGATATTTATGTACCTGGTGAACAAGGTAAGCGTGAAGCTATTCCAATGACAGACGCTATGCAACGCATTGGTGATATCGGTATTAAAGTGGATCCAGCTAAAATTAAAGCAATTGTTATTTCTGAAGAGCCAGATGCTCCTTCATTAATCGTACCTCCAGATGAAGAAACACAAACTATGGCAAACATTTTATTAGACTTCTTCAGCGATGAAATTAAAGCAGGTCGTTTAACAAAACAATTAATGCCATTACAATCTGGTGTTGGTTCTGTTGCAAACGCTGTACTTGATGGCTTTGCAGATTCAGAATTTGAAGATTTAATCGTGGCATCAGAAGTACTTCAAGATGCAGTATTTAACTTAATCGATGCAGGTAAAGTTAAATTTGCCGCTGCCACTTCAATTACACTAACTGAAGAATTACAGCAAAAAGTATATGGCAATTTAGAAAAATATGCTGATAAAATTTGCTTACGTCCACAAGAAATTTCTAACCACCCTGAGCTTATCCGTCGTTTGGGTCTAATCTCAATCAACACAGCTCTTGAGTTAGATATCTATGGTAACGTAAACTCAACGCATGTCTCTGGTACTCGTATGATGAACGGTATCGGTGGTTCAGGAGACTTCGCTCGTAACGCACGCCTTGGTATTTTTGTTACAAAATCATACGCAAAAGGTGGAGCAATTTCTTCTATCGTACCAATGGTATCTCACGTTGACCATACTGAGCATGATGTAGATGTTATCGTAACAGAACAAGGTATCGCTGACTTACGTGGTCTTGCACCAAAAGAACGTGTACCTTTAATTATTGAAAACTGTGCACACCCAGATTATAAAGAGCAATTATGGGATTACTACAACCGTGCTGTCGAAGCAACTGGTAGCCATCAAACACCTCACCTTTTAGAGGAAGCACTTTCTTGGCATGTAAACCTTGCTAAAAACAAAACAATGAAAAAAGAAGTTTCAAAAGCTTAATCTTCAATTTTCAGGACGCCTACTAAGCGAAAACTTATTGGGCGTTCTTTTTTATTGGAAATGTTATAATAGGAATATATGCAACTAACTTACTAATTTGTTCTAATTCATGGGAGGAGCTATGAAAAAATTTATTTATGTCATTATTTTCTTTTCTTTTTTCGACCTATTTACCCAGCTACCTGTTATGAGTACATATGCAGAGTCTTTAGGAGCATCAGCATTCCTTACAGGCCTTGCAGTAGGTATGTATTCGTTATCCAATACATTTGGTAATATCATTTCAGGCTTTTTAACGGATCGCAAAGGACCTTTTATCATACTCATTGTTGGTCTCTTAACAACAGGTTTATCGTTAACACTTTATAACTTAATAGAGGAGCCTATTGCGCTTTTAGGAGTCCGATTTATTCATGGACTTGTTGCAGGCTTCATTGTACCTGCCGCCTTTACCTTTCTAGCAAACGCTACCGAACACGAAAAAAGAGGTAAGGGCAGTGCTATATCTGGCGCATTTGTTGGTATTGCTGCCATTATTGGCCCTGCTTTTAGTGGCATTCTAGCAAGCCGAACAAGTGTCCCATTCGTTTTTAACATCACTGCAAGCTTTATGCTTATATTAGGGATCCTTTCTTTCTTTTTACTAAGAGCAAATCAAGTAAAAAAAGAGAAATCGGCACCAAGTACATATATTCCGATAAGTGTATTCTTTAATAATCCAGGAACATTAAAGGCATTTTCAGGAGCCTTCTTCTTAATGTTTTCACAAGGTGTAATCGCCTATCTTCTACCGCTCAAAGTCCAATCTTTAGGCTTTGACTCCCGTTTAAGTGGCACATTGATGAGCACATTTGGTATTATCGCTGTACTCGTTTTTCTATTACCAACTAATCGTATTTTTGATAAAGTAAATCCCCTAAAAACATTGTCACTTGGTATTGGATTAATGGGATTAAGCCAATTATTAATTAGCCAAGCGGATTCTAGCTCTTTACTTTACTTAGCAATGGCATGTTATGGAGTAGGGTTTGGATTCCTTTTCCCTTCCATAAATTCACTCTTAATAGATTCCACAACCGCTGAAATACGAGGAAAAGCATATGGTTATTTCTATGCATTTTTCTCTCTTGGTGTAGTAATAGGGTCTTCCTTGTTAGGATGGCTATCACTTGGAGTGATTAGCGGCTTTATCTTTACGGGAATTATATTATTAATATTTGCAATAGCAATCCTACTCCCACACAAAAGACCTTCTCATACATAGATGAGAAGGTTTTTTGGTTATTTTTCCTTGTCTTGAATTTCCTCATTATAGAAGTGGACACCAGTATGTCCTCCACCTTCAGCTACCATCTCATTTGAGGCAATCTTCGTTGGAGAAGTACCAGCCTCTGTTGCCACCTCTGTTGATACGCGTTCTGCAATATTGTCATGCATATCCGGCCCTGTTGTCAGATAAGATTCTAATCTTGATTTCATATTATTAAACATCGATAGTGCTTTATCACGGTTCTCTTTTTTACTTAAATAAGATGCTGCTAATCCCGCTAATCCTGCAATGACAACACCTGTTCCTTTTCGTTTAGCCATATTTATTACCTCCTAAAAATATAGAAACTAGCTCTGTACTATAGTTTTTCCCTATTCTTAGAAGAATAAACATTTATTTTTTTATCTCTATCTGCATATATATATAAATAAGAAGTATACTTGCTTAATATCCGCCGTACTTATCATTCTTCTATTAAAATTCAGTATAATTTTCGACATTTATCATAATTATATAATTATTTATGATTACAAAAAGCAAGTAATGGGAATTAATGAATTAATACTTAAAATAGGAGCGTGATTATAATGAAGGAATTCGATTTAGCGTACGATTGGGTAGACATGGCTTCATTAGTAGGTGGGGCAGGCCTTTTAACCATACTAATTTATGGTGTCATTCTTTTGTAAGGAGCTGCTTAAATGATTTACTTTAGTAATTAAAAGGCAATCCGCTTACCTATAAGCAGATTGCCTTTATTTTATCGTTTTACATCATTATATGCATCTGATTTGGCAAAGGCAGCTACTACATAGGAACAAACAGCTTCCATCTTGTAGTCGTGTTGACGTGCATATTGGGCTGCCTGATCAAGCAATTGTTTGGCCACCCCTTGACCGCGGAGCTTATCTGATACATATGTGTGATCCATTACCATTACTTGCCCATTTTGCTGCCAAGTAATTTCGGCAAGCCTTTCCCCTGCTTGCTCATTCAAAAATGCAAATTTATTTCCTGCTAATTGCTGTAATTGGAATTCCATTTCTCACCACTCCTTTTATTCATAGTACCATAGCTTTTTGTATTTTCACAAAGCTTGCGACTCTTCTAAATAAAAAGAATCTGTCCACTCATTCTAGTAAATGAGTATGACAGATTCTTTTATTTTTCATTGTTAGTTAAACCAAGAAGATATAGTATCTTTTAGATTAGCAAAGAAGGTTTTCACACTTTCCCAGAATCCTTTATCCTCCATGAGAGAGCCAAACTTCTCCTGAATCGTATTACTAATATCGTTTAACTGTTCAGACCATTTACTAAAATCAATATCCAGTTTACTGATTTTATCCATCAAATCTACGAGCAATTGACGGTCCTTTTCACTTAAATTAATTTCCAGCTTGTTTAATTGTTCTTGAACGATCTTTTCAACGTCTTCACGTGTAGCTGGCTTTGTTTCAGCAATTTGCTTTTTAATTTCGGTTAGTAATTCAGCAACCTTTGCATCATCCACACCTGCAGATTCAGCAATAGATGTTGCAACTGATAACTCTTCATTTGCTACATCTGTTCGTTCAATATCAAGCGTTTCACCTGTAGTGACCTCGTAGGCCTTGTAAATACCTACTAACGCTGAATGCCCTGTTACCGCCTTAGGTGCAGCCACCTGTACTGTGGCATCTTCAATCCCCGCCGTTAACATGGCATTCGCGTACATTTCAGATGTCACCTGTGTAATATTTGTGGGTGTGACAATTTCTATTACTAGACCGTCCCCTGCATCTCTACGCGTAATTTTAGCAGAAGAATACATGCGGGAACTTGAATTACTATCTTTAATGTATTTAACTAAATCCTGACCTGATACCGTTATTTCTTCGATTTCAGGCTCTTCACTTACTTTTAATGATTTCTTTACTGATTCTTTTTCAGCTTCAGATAAATTTGCCCCATATACAACGATTGGTACGCCTAACTTTTCATCAATTGCTTTCGGAGGCGTATTATCAGCTGCAAACCCTGTTGCTGGTGCCATCACACCGAATACTAACATAGTAGCTGTTAGAATTTTAATCCAAGCTTTTTTCAAATCGTGTGACCCCTTTCGATAAAACCTCATAATTAGCCCGTATAATGTATACCACTATACAGTTATTAGTACGTAAAAAAGAAGAGAAGGTTTCAAGGATGTCTCTTATCGCTTGTCTTTGGTTTATCAATCGTCCACTAGGCTTCTTCCGTCCAGCCGTCCTGTTGCTTCACTTTACCAGCTTTCATCAATGTTCCTAATGCACGTTTAAAGGCACCCTTACTCATATGAAACATTTCTTGAATTTCTTCAGGAGAGGACTTATCACCAAATGGCATTTTGCCCCCAACATCCTGTAGATAGCTCAAAATTTGCTGTGCATCATCGGAAAGACGCTCATGTTTTCGTGGCAAAAGAGAACCGTTCATGGAGCCATCTTCTTTTACATCAATAATTCGAACTACTACATCTTGTCCCAAGCGTGGCTCCGCACTGCGCTCTGATTCATGTACAAAAATACGATATGGATGTTCTACACCTAGTAAAAACGAGCCAACTGGTAACAAACGATATGGACGTGCCTGAATGTTTTTATTATGCAAATCTTCAAATGCACCTTCATATAGCTCAGAAATCTTCTCTTCCGTTGCTAATCGCCCAAATAAATCACCGTTCCGGTCTGTTCGTAGTGTCATAAATAAATGATCACCTGGAACCGGCCACACCTCTTTTAATGGTGGTAAATCCTCTGCTTTTACTAATACTTCACGGGAGGAACCAATATCTACATAAGCCCCTTCACGTTCTACTACTTTTAGCACTCTTGCCCAACCATATTCCCCTTGTGTAAAAGCTGGAATAGCTGTTGTAGCGGCTAGGTCTCCTCGTCGATCTACAAATAAAAATACTTCAAGGCGATCACCTACTGTTAGCGGCTCTGTTACCTCTGAAGCATTTAAAGGTAGTTCTTCAACTCCATTTGTTAAAATCCATTTGGATGTTTGTTGCTCTAATACCGTTAATGTAACGACTTCACCTGATTTTAATGCGTCCATATTGTCTCCCTTTCCCTCACACCATCATTTTATAGATTGTGCTGTGTCTTTGATGCCTCTAATTTTTTCACGATGTCTGGATTCTCTTCCATTACTTGCACAAGATCTGCTATACGATCGATTGAATTCCAACTTAAATGATGCTCTATTCCTTCAACATCATTATATATACGCTCTTCATCCACACCAATCATTCGTAAGAACTGCTCGAGCAATTCATGACGCTGCACAAGACGCTTACCAAGCTTTTCACCTTTCGGCGTCAATGTCAGTCCACGGTATTTTTCATAAACTAAATAACCATCTTTATCTAATTTTTGAACCATTTTTGTAACAGAAGAAGGAAGAACAGATAATGCTTCAGCAATGTCAGACACTCGCGCATATCCTTTGTTAGCGATGAGTAAATAAATTTGTTCGATATGGTCCTCCATACTAGGTGTTGGCATATCTTTTTCCCTCTCTTTCCTTTTCTTACTCTCTAGTTTACTACAAGCTTGGCTTAAAAGTTAACTGAAAATACATATGCCAGAAAATCACTACCTGTACAACTTAAAAAGAGCCTCTTCATTTAAGAAGTAGGCTCCACTTTGTGTCGAGGATACTTATTTACCACATGTAACGCGTGAATAATCTCTTTGTTAATGCGCTCAATACTTTCAGGAGTATTCATTTCCTTAAATGCCTCGTCTCTAGCTTCCATTGATGTAACATACTTACTCGGCAATGCATTTAGTGTAAGTGCCACCGTGTCGAGTTCACAGGTTTCGCATTTACAAAATGTTTGATATTCCGGTCCTCGTAGTAAAAAGCTTACTAAACCACGCACAATCTCTTCTGTAACATTTACTAAAATAGGATCTGACTTATTCAAACTTTCGCCTCATTTATATTGAATGCTTACATTACTCCTGAAACTATAATAGCCTTTAAAAAGTTCTTTTTCAAGAATCACTAGTAGCATCTATTCGCATAAAATTAGTAGTGTCAAAGTAAGATTAATCTCCTACTTTTTCCTGTCAAATCACATCTTACCTACTACTTTTTTGCTTTTATTAGTCTTAATGAATTAAAAACAACTAATAAGGTTGCGCCCATATCTGCAAAAATTGCAATCCATAACGTTAGCCATCCGGGGATAACTAGCAGCAACGCAATTAATTTTAAGGCTAGGGCAAAAATAATATTTTCTTTGATAATACGTAGTGTTTTTCTGCTTAAGCCAATGGTGTATGGGAGCTTTGTTAAATCGTCACCCATTAAGGCAATATCCGCTGTCTCAAGAGCTGCATCTGTACCTGCTCCCCCCATTGCAATTCCTACATTTGCAGTTGCCAATGCTGGCGCATCATTTACACCATCTCCAACCATTGCTACGGCTCCAAACTGTGCACGTAAATCTTTAATCGCCATTAATTTTTCCTCTGGTAATAAACCAGCACGCACATCTGTTACCTGTAATGATGTAGCAATGGCTTGGGCAGTAGGCTCTGCATCACCTGTTAGCATCACCATATGCTTTACTTTTAGGGCTTTTAATTTTAGCAATACATCCTTACTTTCATGACGTAATTGATCAGCAATCCCAATTAATCCAATGAGTTGGCTTTTCGAAACTGCTGCTACTACTGTCTTACCCTGTTCCTGTAGTTTTTTAACCTGATTTTCTATATTTTTATCGATAGAACCTAGTGTCGAAGCCCATTTCATGCTGCCTACATAAATAATCTGCTGATCAACCGTTGCAAAGGCTCCTTTGCCTGTGACTGATTGGAAATCAGTAGGCACTAGCTCAGATAAATTCTTATCATGTAATCTATTTAATATGGCTTTTGCCAAAGGGTGTTGAGATTGTTTTTCTACTGCAGCTACAAGCTGTAGTACATAGTCCTCTGACCAACCTTCCATTGTCACTATATCTGTGACTGCTGGCTGTCCTTCGGTTAATGTACCTGTTTTATCAAAGGCTACCGCTTCAATATGTCCTAATTGTTCTAAATGAATACCGCCCTTAATAAGGACACCCTGTCTTGCTGCGTTGCCAATCGCAGTGACAATAGCCACAGGTGTAGAAACAACGAGCGCACAAGGACATCCTACTACTAACACCGCTAAACCTTGGTAAATCCAGTGCTGCCAATCACCCATAAATAAAGGTGGAAGGATAGCTACTAAAAAAGCAATAATTATAATAGCTGGTGTATAATACTTGGCAAATCGATCAACAAATTGCTGAGAAGGGGCTTTCTCTGCCTGTGCCTCTTCTACAAGATGAATAATCTTAGCAATTGTTGTGTCTTCTACTCGCTTTGTCACACGAACCTCAAGCGCGCCCTCTTCATTTAATGTACCTGCGAATACTTCATCATTCACTGTTTTATTCACCGGAATAGACTCACCTGTTATAGCTGCTTGATTCACTGCAGATAACCCGCTAATGACAATACCATCCATCGCAATCTTTTGCCCAGGCTTTACAATTAAAATATCTCCTATCTCAATGTCTTCCGTCCGCAGTTCAAGCTCATGAAAATGTTCACCATGTGCTCTTTTGATGATAGCTGTTGGTGGAGCGATATCCATCAACCCTCGTATAGATTGTCTTGCCTTATCCATGGAATAGGCTTCAAGTGCTTCACTTACAGCAAATAGAAAGACTACAACTGCCGCCTCTTCCCACTCCCCAATAATAGCAGCGCCAATAATAGCGATAGTCATAAGGGTCTTCATATCAAATTCAAAGCGAGCTAAATTACGGAAGCCCGTTTTAAAAATACCCATTCCCCCTACAAGAATCGCTATGATGAACATGGCTATCGGGATTGGGTTGGTCTCTCCCTGAATAGAAACAAATAAATATCCTAGTATGACAAAGAACAAAGATACCCCTGCCAAAATATTTTCTTTCTTACGGTAAAAAGGTATAGATTTTTCAACTGCTCTCACTGCTGATTGGGACACCTTGATCCCATCAAAAGCACCTGCTTCTTCAATTTGATTCACACTAATGTTGCCGACTACTGTTATTTTAGAAGCACCGAAATTGACTTGTGCATCCTCCACTTCTGGTATGGCCTTTACATTTTTCTCAAACTTCGCAGCACAGCTGGCACAGGAAAGATTTTGCAATCTGTATTCTTGTTTAGTTGGCGTCGCTACCATTCGCAATCCCCTCTTTCGCATGTTCATAGGCAATTGTTACAATTTGAAATACATGCTCATCCGCTAAAGAGTAATACATTTGCTTCCCTTTGCGGTGTGACTTTGCTAAATTATTATCTTTTAAATAACGTAAATGATGTGATGCTGTTGCGACTGACGAGCCAATAATCGATGCTACATCACAAACACATAATTCATCCTCCACCGTTAAAGCAAAGGCAATTTTAAGTCTTGTTTCATCAGATAATGCTTTTAGAAACTTTGCTACCCCTGATAAATCAGGCATTTGTTGTTGTACCTTGGTGACAGCTTCTTCATGTACTTGCGTCACCTCACAAATTTCTTTCGGCATAGTCTTTCACCTCATTCAAATATTCGTTTGATTGTATTCAATGTAACATATTATTCCATCTTATTCAAATGAATGTTTGAATGTTGTGATTTATATCCTAGTAAAAAAAATTAACGTACTTTATAAGTACGCTAATCTTTTTTGTTACTGCGCTTTTAAATTTAATGTTTTACCTTTAATATCTTCCTGTTTTACAAAAGTTTGATGATAATCACCATTTGCCCAATCAATTACTTGGTCTTGGTACCAATCCGACTTTATATGACCACTTTGACCAGGTCCAACAATATGATAGGCTGAGCCTAAATCACCCACATCCACAACAAAACGCCAAGAAGCACCATGATCCACATTACCAGAAAGATCATTATCTGCAGCCTGTACCGTCACCTTGGAGCCACCAATTGGCACCTTTTTAGCATTAAAATAGGCAGCTAAAATTGGCGAAGCACCTCCTAAAGTATGATTAAAAGTGAGCTGGTGAAAATCGCCCCATGTCCACTTAGAAACATTTTTACCAAATTGATCTTCTAATTGTGTAATAGTAAGCTCAAGTGCCTTGTAAACGGTTGCATCAACCCCACCTTGCTCCTCTATCCAAATACTCTTACCACCTGCATAGGCCGTCCGTAAAAGCTGATCTGTAATATTAAATTTCCCATGCATGATGTTGTACATATCTACAGGCATTTGATCTTTAAACAATACTTCCTGTAATTTGGTCATCAGTGTATGGAATACGAGTGGTGCTCCTGATTCCTTAGCATCAACCATATCCCAATCCTCTAGCATAGCGATAACCTCTGCGTACTTACCATCCTGATCTTGCGCTTTTATCGATGTTAATAAACTAGGAAGGAATTCCCTTGCATAGAGATTATGTTGATCCATTTGCAAGTTCATCATATCCTCAACCGTTATCGAATCATTCGCCTCAAGTACTTCTTTAATCCGTTCAAAACGGTAAGGCTGAGCCCAGAAATCTGTAATGTGATAAGGATATTCCTCTCCTACCACTTGATTATTAGCGGTCGCAATAAAGCCTTCCTTTGGATTCACTACTGTTGGCAGCTCATCCCATGGAATAAAACCCTCCCAACCATAGTCACTAGAATCACCTGGAACTGGCAATTGACCATCGCCTATCTTACGAATAGGGATTTGACCATTTGCTTTATAAGCAATTGTGCCATCCTTCGAGGCAAAAACGAAGTTCTGCGCAGGGGCCTTAAAGTCTTCTAAAGCTTTTTCAAAGTCATCCCAGGATTTCGCTTTATTAAAACCAATTACTGCACGTAATTCTGCAGTCGGCTGAAGTGCTGTCCACTGCATTGAAAATTGTGCAGTTGGCTTGGTATCTTTGAATGCCAGATCCGTCATAATTGGACCATGGCGTGTCACAACCACTTCAAAGTCTACAGTTTCTCCTTCCTTCACTTTAATAGATTCATCACGTATCTCGGCCTGCTCCCACTTCCCATCGTAGCGGAATTGTGTGGAATTATTAGGATTTGGTATTTCAATATATAAATCCTGCACATCTGGGCCAACATTTGTTACACCCCATGCTATATCATCGTTATGACCTAAAATAATACCTGGAATTCCTGCAAAAATGACACCACTAACATTTTGTTGCGGGGACTGCAGATGCATCTGATACCAAATAGATGGAGTACTTAAACCTAGGTGAGGGTCATCCGCCAAAATAGGTGTGCCAGATTTAGTTTTCTCTCCAGAAACAACCCAGTTATTACTGCCATTAAATTCATTAGGCAATAGATTTGGATTAAATTGCCCTACTACCGCAACAGGATTTTGAATATTTGCCTCAATAATAGATGAGGCATTCTCAGGATATTTAATAAATAATTCTTTCGCCTTATCTTCATCAAAATTTTGTAAAGCCCAGTGTCGGAAGGCAAGTGTATTCCAATTCCCCCCCAGATCATAAGCCATATACTTCCCAATCGTTAAAGAATCCACGACGGACCATTCCTCTGGCTCGTAGCCCAATAAAGAAAATTCATAGCTTAAAGTTTTATTTTCCTTAGCCTGTTCAATAAATGCATTTACCCCTTCTGCATACCACTTTAATACTTGCTTGCTTTCCTCATCATAAGCCGCGAGTGATTTCTCAGCGGCATTGCGTAAGCTAAAAGTACGAAAATGTTTGTCCGTATTTATCGTCGCTTCTCCAATAATCTCTGATAATCGGCCACTCGCCTGTCTTCTTGCTAAATCCATTTGAAACAATCGATCTTGTGCTTGAACATAACCTTGCGCGCGATACAAATCAGCATCTGTCTTTGCAAAAATATGAGGAATCCCTTTGTCATCCCTTGTAACCTTCACATCCTGATCTAAAATATTGACTGCTAACTCACCATCAATTATCGGCTTAGATTTATTCATAAACCATGTAAATCCGATAAAAGCTACGATTGCTAAAGTCGCTACGATTCCTGCAATGACGATGAGCCACTTTCTCCATTTGAACTTTCTCTTTTCCACCTTATTACCCCCTCTGTGCACTATATTCCTTACTACCTCTCAAAATCCTTAAAATAATGTCCAAAAGATTATAGCAGGTGGATATTTGTTTTTCATGTAAGTAATTCACTCTATAAATACAATTTTCTGTCAACACCCACTATTAGACTAGTATAAACAATTGGATATACCTAGGCTACAGAGCATTGTTAAAAAACATATCTATCTGTATATTAGCTTCCTTTCATTAGTCTCTTTTTTTGAATGAACTACTATAATTCTATTATTCTTACAAAGAAAAACCGTATTTCCATATAGAAAATACGATTTTAAATGCTAGACATGTAGTTGTAATTCAATGGGACAATGATCGCTGCCCATGATGTGCGGGTGAATAGTTGCTTGGTTTATTTGGTTTTTTAATTGCTCCGAAACAATAAAGTAGTCGATGCGCCAACCGATATTTCGTTCACGTACTTTATTCATATAGGACCACCATGTAAAATGGTCAGTTTCATTTGGATGCTTGTATCTGAAAGAATCTACAAAACCGCTTGCTAAAAGCTCCGAAAATTTTGCACGCTCCTCATATGTAAATCCTGAATTACCTATATTCGATTTAGCATTTTTCAAATCTATTTCAGTGTGTGCAACATTTAGGTCTCCGCAATAGACAACTGGCTTCTTGCTATTCAGGTCTTGTAAATAGCTCGCTAAATGCTCTTCCCAAGTTAGGCGAAGTGGTAATCTCGCTAAATCACGCTGTGCATTGGGTGTATAAACATTTACTAAATAAAAATCTTCATATTCTAAAGTAATAATCCTACCCTCATCCTGAGAATCTTCATCTCCAACTCCATACTTAACGGACAACGGTGTATGCTTTGTAAATATAGCCGTACCAGAGTAGCCTTTCTTTTGAGCATAGTTCCAATATTGCTCATATCCATCTAGCGCAAGCTCCACTTGTCCAGCCTGACATTTAGTTTCTTGGATACAAAAAAAATCTGCCTCTATTTGATGAAAGAAATCTAGAAAGCCTTTCCCCAGACAAGCCCTAATCCCATTGACATTCCATGAAATAAATTTCATCTTATCCTCACTCCTTAAAAAAAACGCCCTTCGACTCAAGCGAAGAGCGTCCCATTATAGATCATCACCAACAATTTTAACTTCTGTTTCTAATTCGACACCAAATTTTTCCTTCACAATACGCTGTACCATTTGAATAGTTGCTATATAATCAGAAGCAGTAGCATTGCCTTTATTGACAATAAAACCTGCATGCTTTGTAGAGACTTCTGCACCGCCTACCCCTTTGCCTTGTAAGCCACTATCTTGAATAAGCTTACCTGCAAAATGACCTGGTGGACGTTTAAAAACACTTCCAGCAGATGGATATTCTAATGGTTGCTTTGATTCTCGCTGAAATGTTAAGTCGGCAATCTTCGCATCAATTTCATCTTGTTTGCCAGTAGCTAATTGGAACTCTGAGGATAACACATAATAGCCTTTCTTCGCAATAATGCTTTTACGATAGCCAAGTTCAAGCTCTTCCTTTGACAAGGTTAAAACTTCTCCCTCTTTTGTTAACACCTTAGATGAAACAATAATATCTTTAATCTCACCGCCATAAGCTCCTGCGTTCATAGCCATTGCACCGCCTATTGATCCAGGGATACCGCAGGCAAATTCAAAGCCTGTTAAGGTTGCTTTTGCGGATAGTTTTGACACATCTTTAATCAGCGCACCACTTTGGGCATAAACATGTTCACCATTAATCCGAATTTCATCTAAATTTGAAAATGTAACAACGATTCCTCTATGACCACCATCACGAACAACCATATTAGATCCGTTACCTAACATTAATAAAGGAATATTATTTATATATGCATAGCGAATTACAAATGCTGCTTCTTCTTCTGTATCAGGAAGAACAAAAACATCTGCTTTGCCACCTAATTTTGTCATTGTATATTGTTGTAAAGATTCATCTAACTTAATATTGGCAGGACTAATGCTCTTCGCTAAATCCTTTGCCCATTGTTGTTTTGTCATGAGAGCTAATTCCTTTCTAACGTCCTTCTTACTCTACACCAGTATGGATTTAGAACCCCAATTTGACAAGTAAAATGAAGGGTATTTTTATCTCACATAAAAAGACAGGTAGGTCTTGTGCAGAGATGATGAATATTATAAAGAAAATTGACAGTCATTCCAAGTGTCGTTTTTGGCACAATATTACCTAAAGGACAAAGGACTTATTTTAGAGCCAGCTACTTGCCCATGTTTCAATATTGCGGATAGCCCCTTCTAATGCTTGCCCTTTATCTGTTAATGAATATTCAACTCGTACTGGAACCTCAGAATACACTTTACGTTCAACAAGCCCTTCTTTTTCCAGTTCCTTTAAGCGTTCTGATAATAAACGCCCACTAACAGGTAATGCTGACTCTATTTCATTAAAACGCTGCGATCCATCTAATAATTGATATAATATTAAACCCGTCCATCGTTTTCCAATTAAATCCATTGCTTTAGCTAAACGAGGACATAAAGTTGTCTCATTCATATTTCTTCACCTCTATGTACCTATTGTAACGATTATTAAAGGAAATGTAAATTTAGAGTAACTTATTTACATAACATAATTTATACACTTTTATATACTTAATTACAAAAAGTAACTTTTGAATTTTCGTCTTTTCATAATCACGGCGGAACTTACCATCGTTAAAACATCTGTCCTCCTAATCATAAAATGCCATAGATATCAGTAATGTGACTAACTATTTATTTACGTATTGTAAATGTTCACAGTTTACACTTTTATGGAAGGTTATCCTTTCCTATTTATGAAAAATACATTGAATATGGTATTTGTTTACTTTATTATTCGTTGTAGAATGCTGTTTTAGGGGGTTTTTATATGAAAAAATACACTATTGATGTCAGTCATTCCACACTTAGCTTTTCTGTACGACATATGATGATATCTAAAATTCACGGTACATTCGAATCGTACAACGCTGAAATTGCTGCAGTCAATATTGAGAAAATGCAGGATGCAAGTATTTCTATTACCATTGCAGTGGCTAGTGTCTCCACAAAAAATCATGACCGTGATATACACCTTGTGTCTCCAGACTTTTTTGATGCAGACGTTTATCCAAAAATAGTCTTTACCTCTACATATATTGATAAACAAAATGATAATAATTTTTTAATACATGGGGATTTAACGATTAAAAATATAACAAGGCCTATCGTATTTACAACAGTATATACAGGAAACGGTGTTAATCCTTGGGCACAAGAAGTATATGGCTTTCAGGCAAAGGCACAAATTGATCGCCGTGATTTTAATTTAGTCTATAATACGATTTTAGAAACAGGCGGCGTATTAATCAGTGATGAGATTGACATAGTGGTAGATGTCGAGTTAAGCCCCCTTTAGTTATAGATTTACCTTAAGGAAAGAGGGAACTATAAATGCTATGGTTTCATAACGGGATTACATTTGAATCGAGCTTTATTACAATCGTCTTTTTTATCGTTTTTGGTAGCATCGCTTTCAGCCTTATTAAAGCTACTGTCACCTGGTCTACCAATAATCAATCACAAACCTTTACTAGACCCGTTAAGGTTGTGACAAAACGTACGAATATTCGGGGAGGTTCCAATCATTCTGCGGCATATACTTCTTATTTCATCACGTTTGAAGAACGAAATGGGGAGCGTCAGGAATTAAAAGTGAATGGTCGCGATTTTGGACAGCTAGTTGAGGGTGACACTGGCCTTTTAACATATCAGGGCACTCGCTTTCATACATTTGAAAGACAAAAAAGGGAGAGTAGCGATTAAATCGCACTCTCTCTTTTTGTTTTATTTAATTAAATATTTAGCAAATCCTGCCTCTGTATCCTCTAAATATTCAATGCCACTATTTGCTGAGATAAATTTTTGTGCATCTTTTGCAGATAGATAAACAACTTTTGTCTTAGCTGGGAATGGTACAAATGACCAGTTATTATCCGCAGCAGGGTTAATTGTTTTATTTGCCATAATATAATCAACTACAGCTTGACGATTTTCATAAGCATAGTTTGTTATATTGGAGCCGTCCGTATTTTTAAATGTCGCTCCATACGAACCACCAACACGGTAATTATTTGTAATGATAATAAATTCTTGATTTAAATCAATTGGTTTACCATTATACTGTACATTTTTAATACGGTTTGCCTTTTCATCAACAAGATTACCACGACGGTCATATTTAGATGGAGATGTTACATCAATTTGATAGGTTAAGCCATCTAACACATCAAAATTATAAGAGCGTGCTTCTGGATCAATGATATTTTGCTCTTCTGACTTATTCGGATCAATTGTTGCAAAAATACCTGCAGCCATCTCTAACCACTCTACTGCTTGTGCACCTGTCACTTTAATGGTTGCTACAGTATTATCGTAATGATAAATATCCGCCATATTTTTAATGGCAAGTGGACCAACTGGAATGTTTGTATAATCTAATGGATTATTTCGTGAACCCGCTTTAAAAGGAGCCCCAGCAGAAAGAAGCGGCGTTTTCTCATCCTTCGTTCCCTTTAATTCTTGTTCAATAAACCATTTTTGTGCTTGTGTTACGATTTGAATAGAAGAATCATCTTGCACCATTGAGAAATAACTATGGATTGGCGCAGTTGTTTCACCAACAGGCTGACGAATATATGTTAAAGTGCCTTCATGTGCTTGTTTCACAGCCTTTAACACCGTAGTGGAAGGTTGTAAACCTTCTTGCTTGATTGATTGTAATGACCCACTACCATCAACTACAACCCACTCTGATCCTTGTTGTTCAATTTTTAGGTCAATGACACCAAGATGGCTACCATAGCTACCTGCCATAACAGTTGGAACACCATGAATAGTTCCCTTCTCTTGATCTACATCTTTCAAATCTTTGTAGTCACCTGGGAATGTTAAGTGAGAGTGCCCTGTAATCAAAGCATCAATTCCATCAATTCCAGCTAGTTGATAACCAACATTTTCAGCGCCTTTCACATAAGTATCCTCACCAATACCTGAATGGGAAAGAACAACTATTACGTCTGCTCCAGCCTTCTGCATTTCAGGTACTACTTCTTTTACGGCTTCAACAGGCTCTTGCATGTTAACTTTACCAGCTAAATGAATGGCATCCCATTCAACAATTTTCGTTGGTACAATTCCAGTCACACCAACTTTCAGTGTATGTTTCTTACCTGCATTGTCCACTACTTCTTTATCAAGAATGACATAAGGTGTAAACATACGCTTTTTTGTTTTGGCATCGTAAGTATTAGCATTTACGACTGGATATTTTGCATCATTTAATACTTCATCTAAGAAGTCTAGACCATAGTTGAATTCATGATTCCCTAAAGTTCCGCCATCGTATTTTAAAGCGTTAAGCGCTGCAATAGCTGGGTGTACTTCCCCTGGTTTTAATACACTTTCTAACGCTTTATAAGAGCCAAGTGGCGTACCTTGAATTAAATCCCCATTATCGAATAATAGTGTGTTAGGATTTTTCGCACGAGCTTGTTCAATTAATGTAGCTGTATTAGCTAAACCTACCTCAGATGACGGAGCATCTAAATAGTAATTATAATTAGCTAAATTTGTATGAATATCTGTAGTTCCTAAAATTTGAAGATCTACTGAGACTCCATGAGATGGTGCCTTGTATTCAGCTACAAAGCGCTCCACAATACTTCCCATTTGCTCATGTGTTACATAGTCACGAGGACGAATCGTATTATCCTCGAACGCTTGAAGAATATTTGCTACAACAGCATTAGCTAAATCTTGTTTATAAGCTTCAGCAATTTGATCAGCATCCTTAAATTGATCTAAGACCGTAAGGGAAGCATTTTCACTAACAAGTCCACGAGCAGATATAACAAATGCTTGTTGACGTGTTAATTTATCGTTTGGACCAAATGTAGTTGCCGTTTTTCCTTTTATAAGTTTTAACTGTACAGCTTTTTCTACATATGGCGCTAAATCCTTAGAGACATCAGTAAAAGTAAGGGAAGAACCATCACCTATCTCGACATCTAAGCTTTCTACTAATTCTTTTACATAATCAGCGCGTGTAACTTCATTGGAAGCAGCATTAGCAGTCCATCCAAATGGTATCAACGCGAATAAAACTAGTAGGATGGCTAAGAATTTAGTTATTAATTTCTTGTTCATACAACAACCTCCTTATTCATCTAGTATTTTCCTACAAATACTATTATATTAAACTAACTGTGTTTTTTACTGAATAATTAGTCCTAATTATATGTATTTTTAAAAGAATGGATTATTACTTTCCTATAAAATCGCATTTTTCTATCATTTTTATTTTCGCACATCCAATAGAATGTTAGGAAATGTAAATTCCGAATATATAGTTAATACCAATATATCCGACCTCAGTGCCACACCATACCTCTGTTCACAAAATAAAAAAAGACCTCTCAAATTTGAAAGGTCTTTTATTAAAAAATATTTTTTACGCGTTTACCGCTTGAAGTGATTGAGCTACTTTTTTCACTTCTTCTAGGCCATTTGCAATAATTTCTTGTGCTTTATCAGGTGATGCATTGTGACCTTCAATAATTACTTCTTCGATAATTTCCATACCGAATACACCGCCTGCTACATTTTTAATGTAGTTTACGGACATTTCCATAGGCTGTGTTTCTGGTAGTGAGTAGTAGCCACCACGAGCATTTAAGATAATCGCTTTTTTATCAGTCATTAGGCTAACCATTTGGCCATCTTCACCGTATTTGAATGTGAAACCTGCTTGGTATACATAGTCAATAAATGTTTGTAAAGGTGCTGGAATAGTTAAATTCCAAAGTGGGAACGCAAATACGACTAAATCAGCTGCTGTTAATGCATCCATCGCTTTTTGTTTAGCAGCTAAAAGACGTGATTCGATGTCTGTTAACTCTCCACCATTTTGTACTTTACCAAACGCATTGAAAAGATCTTGCCCAAAGTATGGCATATCTTCTGCAAATACGTCAAAAGTTGTAACGTTTACACCTTGTACGTTTTCCATAAATGTATCGTACATTTTTGTTGAAATACCGTCTGGACGGTTGTTTGCTTTTACTACTAAAACGTTCATTATATAAAATCTCCCTTAAATCACATAGTCTATTATCTCGAATTCAAGATATATACTTATCTTAAAAAAATTCTTTTAAAAAGTCAACGATACTTTCCTCAGACTTTTGACTGAAATATTAGATAAGATTTTTCACTAAAAGAATAAGAGAGGCTTGATATGTCAAGCCCCTCAGTCATAATAGTATTTTAGCGCTATAATTTACAGTTATCATCTGTACAAACACCAGCGTTACCTGTACCAGCCATTTTCAGACCAGGTTGTAAGCCCTCTTCCTCAGCCACTTTACGTAATGTATCTTCGAATACTTCTTGTGGCTGTGCTCCAGAAATACCATATTTGCGGTTTAAGACAAAGAATGGAACCCCACGAACTCCAAGCTGCAACCCTTCTTGAATATCCGCTTCTACCTCATTTTTAAATTCATCCACAGCAAGAATTTTAGCCACTTGCTCGCGTTGTAACCCTACTTGTTCTGCTATATCTAATAATACTTCCTCTTGTCCAATACGTTTTCCTTCAATAAAATGACTATGCAATAGTGCTTCCACTAATGCCGTAACATCTCCCTGCTGCTCTGCCCATTTAACAAGTCGATGTGCCTTTAACGTATTCTCCTCCATTAGATTGCTAAAATCATAGTTTAATCCTACTTCTTTCGCACGCGCAGTAACGCCCAATGTCATTTCTTTGGCCTTTTCTAAAGACATGCCATATTTTTTTGCTAATGATTCATACACCGTAATATTCGAATCTACTGGGGTATTTGGATCAAGTTGATAACTTTTATAAACCAGCTCCACTTGCCCACCAAGGCCAGTATCTTCAATAGCTTGCTCTAATTGTTTTTTACCAATATAACAAAACGGACATACATAGTCAGACCAAATTTCAATTTTCATTACTTACACTCTCCTTTTGCTACATTGTAGCGATAGACTAAATAACAAGGCAATTTTTATGCTTCATTGCATAAATTCACCAGTACATCTACATACTGAACATAAAAACATTGTGAGGTTTATCTATGACTCAATCTCTTTGGCTCGCTACGTCCGAATCTGTCTCACTATCTTCACTTACTTCATCGACAACTTGTGATGTATGTATAGTCGGAGGAGGCTTAACCGGTCTTTATACAGCCTATGTCTTGGCAAAAGCAGGTGTTGATGTCCTTTTACTTGAGGCGAACACCCATTTTGGTCATGGTACCACGGGCCACTCCACAGGTAAATTAACTGCCCAGCATAATATCGTTTATGCAAACCTTTTAGAAAAACTATCTGTTGATGAAGCACAGCTTTACTACCAACTCAATCAACAAGCCATTGAAAAGGTAACACAATTACTTCCAAAAGGCAGTGTTAAGCAAGTAGATTCACTATTGTATGCTCAAACAAAGGATGGGTATGCGCAATTATTAAAAGAATGGAATGCTTATAAAGTTTTAAATATCCAATCAAAAATCACCACAGAAACGGAGCTTCCCTTCCCCATTAAAAAGGCCTTATGCATGTCCCAGCAAGCTCAAATAAACCCTGTAGAGGTAAGTAATTTTCTTGCCAAAGAAGCACAGGCGATGGGGGCAAAGCTTTATACAAATACACGGGTTCAACAATTAAACATAGCTCAAAATAACTTACATACCGAAAAGAACATGTCGGTTCAATATAAGAAGCTTATTTTGTGCTCACATTATCCCATTGAGGCTTTTAAGGGACTAAAGCTGTTCAAACTATCAAATAGTCGTTCTTATATGGTGGCTAGTAAAATTTCTGAAACTATGCAGGGTCAATATTTATCCGTTGATTTCCCATCCCGTTCCATTCGCACAGCTACAATTAAGAACGAGCATTTTTTAGTACTTGGTGGAGCGAATCATATCGCTGGGGAAACAGTCAATACAGAACCCTACTATGATGCCATTTCAAATGAAATGAAAGAACATTTTGAGCAAGAGCCCATTTATCGATGGTCAGCTCAGGATATCGAGACTCCTGACATCGTTCCTTATGTAGGAAGAATTACAAACTCATTGCCGAACGTATTCATTGCTACTGGCTATAGAAAGTGGGGCATTTCTAATTCCTTTGTTGCTGGTGACATTTTATCCAGCCTAATCACTGGATCGAGAAGTGAAGATGGTGCCATTGCACTCTATTCACCCTCACGTACAAAATTCGGTGCACAATTTATGCAAATGCTTAAAGTTGGCGGCTTTGTCGCAAAAGAGTTTATTACTGGGTATATGAGACATGCCAGTGCCCCAACATGCACGCACTTAGGCTGTAAGACGAAATGGAATGAGGCTGATGAAACTTGGGATTGTCCTTGCCATGGCTCCCGCTTCAACGCTCAAGGAGAAGTACTAGAAGGACCTGCCGTACAACCTTTGAAACTAGATTAAAAAAGAGGCTGTCCTCATAGACAGCCTCTTTTAAATTATTTTAGAGCTTCTGTTAATACTGGCACAATTTGTTTTTTACGAGAAACAACACCTGGTAACACAACACGGTTGTTGATAAGCTCAGCACTGAATCCTTTTGCTGCAGCTTGTGCTACTTGTCCAATTGCTACAGCTGTAGAATCGTTGTTTAAAATATCTGTCACAACGAAGAAGAATAAATCTAAACCATTTTCAGCAACATTTTTATTTAATAAAATCTCTAATTCCTCTTGACGATTAAGTACATCATTAATATCCACAGCATTAACCTGTGCAACAACAGATTTGTACTCACCAAATTGGAATTCCTTAGCATCTAATGATAATAAATCCTCTAAAGATTTATCAGATAGGTCTGCACCTGCTTTTAGCATAGCTAAACCATATTCTGCAAAATCCACATTAGCAATTTTAGCTAGCTCTTCGCCCGCTTTTACATCTTGCTCTGTGCAAGTCGGTGATTTGAATAATAATGTATCTGAAACAATTGCAGATAACATTAAACCAGCAATGTTCGCAGGTATGTCTAAACCGTTTTCGTTAAAAATTTTCTTAAGAATAGTAGCCGTACAGCCTACTGGTTCTGCACGATAATATAGTGGATCAGCTGTTTGGAAGTTGGCGATGCGGTGGTGATCAATTACCTCTGCAATTTGCACTTCCTCAATACCGTCAGCCGATTGTTGGAATTCATTGTGGTCTACTAGAATAACTTTGTCCGCTTCATCAACAACAGAAGAGATTAAACGTGGCGCTTCAAAGCCAAATTTATCTAAAGCAAATTGAGTTTCATTATTAACATCTCCTAGACGTACTGCCTCTGCTTCTTCTCCAATTTGTTGTTTTAAATAAGCATATACGATTGCAGATGTGATCGTGTCTGTATCTGGGTTTTTATGTCCAAAAACTAATACTTTACTCATTGAATTTATTCCTCCTAAAATGACCTTACATTTATCTTTTATTTTATCATATCTTATGGACTAACAAATGATAAATTGAAACATTAAGTAAACTAAGCTCTTTCATTTAATATACAATAATAATTTTCCACTACCAATAACCAACTTTACAAATATGAATTAAGTATATAAGACCTTCAAGCTGTCATATACATATATTTTGTACACCTACCCTCTTCATTTCTATTTTCTTTTTTTACCATCCTTTTTTTAACATTCTATAGTAAAAGTGCATCTTTTTCTAATATTATTTATTTTATATAGATATTTAGTCGTATTTTCATATTTATGTAAGCATAATTTTATGCTATTATCAGATAGTCTATATTTTTGGATTTTAGGAAATGGGGATTACAATGACAAAGAAGATGGAAAAAAAGTACATTCCTTTAGCTAATTATTTTGAAGTAGCTTTACAACAAGAAATCACTTTATCCTTTAGTGAATTAGAAAACATTATGGGACAAGCCTTACCGAATGCCGCCTACTTAAATAAGAGCTGGTGGAAAAAAACAAAGCCCCCTCTATCGCACTATTTGTCATGGACAAATGCAGGTTATCATGTCATTGATATTAGACTAGGTACTAGTGTAACTTTCTCATGCACGCAAACAAAGACAACTGAAAACAATCTTTCAAAAAGGGAAGAGGACCCTTCTGCATACATAATTCGAGGGATTGAAGCATCTGATGCTAGATCATTTATTCTTTTACAGGAGGAAATTTTTCAACAAACCGACTTCATGTACAATGTTCAAAATGAATTAGATCTAACTGTCCAACAACTTCGTAAAAATTTAACCTATTGGAAGCAGCTTAAAAATCGTACTATATTACTTTGCGTATTAAATGGTATTTTTGCAGGCTATGCAGTTATACATGGGTATAAACAAACGAAAGCTAGACATGTTGCCTCTGTTCGCTTAGCTGTGAAGGAAGAGTACCAACAAAAAGGCATCGGCTCCGCCCTAATGAAGGCTGTGGAAGGTTGGTCAAAACAACGTGACATATCTCGTTTAGAATTATCAGTCATGGAACATAACAATGTTGCTTTACATCTCTTTACAAAATTAGGATTTAAACAAGAGGGCATTCGACAAAATGCTATTAAATTAAATGATACTTACATTAACGAGTACAACTTGAGTAAAATTTTATAATTCACTTTACCTAGATGTCTAAAGCGTATTTGGACATCTTTTTATATATGTTCCCTATAAAAAAACGCATAGAAAAGTAAAATAATACTTTTCTATGCAAACATTAAAATACCTTTTTCTCTCTAGCAGCATTCAGGAATAATATATTACTATCTACTTGCTCATTGGATTTTTGATATTTTTCATACTGCCCCTTGTCTTGGTTAATCATTTCCTCTAATAAAGCGTGTAAGAAAGAAAACAAAACGGGCACTATATCTAACGAGGAATGCTTGTTGGTTCCAAGTGCAAACAAAATATTAGCATATTCACGAACCGGTGAAAATGCAGTTCCGGTAATCGCAATAATTTTTACTTTCTTCATCTTTGCAATTTCAACAATCGTTTGAATATCCTTTAACTGTTGATCAAACGATAAAACTATTAATGTTGTACGCTCTCCCATGTTATTAATTTGATTCATAATTTCATCCGAATCTATTCGAAGCTGCTTAATATTAGAACGTAGTGTTTTTAATGTGTTGGATAACCAATTTGCTATAGATACAGCCTCACGAGTCCCTAGAATGTAGATATTTTCTGCTTCATGCATCCATTTTGAACTTGTTTGAATTTGCTGATCATTAATTAATTGAATTGTTTCCTGAATGTTTCGGCTATCCCGCTGCATTACCTTCCCAAAGCTAGAATTAACTAGCTTATTACCCGTATAGGTAGATTGTAGATTTGTTCCTACATCTTGGGACATAATATAGCCTCTTATTTCTTCTTGCAGCTCCACATATCCCGATAAATCCATGGCATAGCAAAAGCGAATAACCGTTGATTCACTTACATTAGCCAGTCTGCCTACTTCTGCTGCTCCATTAGCAATCACTGTATTGGGATTATCCATTACAAATTGTGCTACTTTACGCTGCCCCTTTGAGAGTCTTACAAACCTTTTCTTTATATCCTCACGAATGCTCATTCCTAACAACCTTTCTTTCAATGACCTTATCACGAATGGGAGATTGTTTCCTACTTACTCAAAATTCGATTAAAAATACAGTATCACGATTGCAATTTGAATACAATGACTTTTCTGAAAAATCTTCAGCGCATTAACCTGCTAATATGTCGATTTTTTATACTTTTTTCCTTTTCAATGATGACTTCTCATTTTATCAAAATTATTAATTGCTTTGAATAAAAATTAATAATTCCTAATTATTATGTATTACACTAGCGAATAAAGACAAAAATGTCCTGGATCGATTACTCTTATCCAGGACATTATTTTATTTATTATTCTAATTCTAGCTGCTTGGTTTCCTTCCCAAGAAATATGACGCCCACAACACCTATAATTATTGCTCCACAGAAAATGGCAAAAATGAAGCCTATATCATAGCCAGCTGTTAATAAAGAACCTACTAGTAAGGGCCCAAAAATCCCACCAATTCGCCCTGCAGCAGCTGCCATTCCTGCACCAGTACCACGAATAATAGAAGGGTATTGCTCAGGTGTATAAGCATATAACGCCCCCCATGCACCTAAGTTAAAGAAAGATAAAAACATGCCAGATAATACTAGTACGACAAGTGTATCAGCATTCCCAAAAATGAAAGCACTCACTGCTGTACCAATTAGATAGGAAACAAGCACAAATTTCCGCCCAAATTTTTCAATAAACCATGCGGCAGTAAAATAACCAGGTAATTGAGCTAATGTCATAATGAGAACGTACTTAAAACTTGTAATCATATCAAAGCCCTTACCAACCATGACACTTGGAAGCCATAGGAACATACCGTAATACGAAAATACAACTGTAAACCACAGCACCCAAAGCATCAATGTGGAACGTGCATATTTTTTTGACCAAACTTCTTTTATATTTTGAAGGATACTACGCGCTTTGGCCTCTTTTTTCACCATAAACTGCGGTGAATCTGGGAGATGCCATCGAAGATAAATAGCATAAAATGCAGGGAGTGCTGTTAAGACTAACGCTACTCGCCATCCCCACGTTGGAATAACAAAATAGGATATTAATGCGGCAATTAGCCATCCCGCTGCCCAAAAGCTTTCCAATAAAACAACTACGCGCCCTCTTTCTTTTGCTGCCACACTTTCAGACACTAATGTGGATGCAACAGGTAATTCTCCGCCCAGGCCCATTCCTACTAAAAATCGTAGCATTAAAAATGCTGTTAATGTAGTCGTAAAAGCAGACAAACCGCTCGCAATGGAAAATAGGACAAGTGTCCACATAAAAATTTGCTTTCGCCCTACCTTGTCGGCAAAAACACCAAATACAAGGGCTCCTACAGCCATTCCAATTGAATTAATACTACCAATCCAACCAGATTGACTTGGTGTCAGTCCCCAATCTGCTGCCAATGCTGCAATGACAAACGATAATATCCCAACATCCATTGCATCAAAAAGCCACCCAATACCCGCAATACCCAACAGTCTATTTCTAGAAATTGTTTGCTTCGATTTATTTGTTCCTACAGTATTTGTCGTCATTTCAACCACCTGTCTTTACACTTGACTTTACATTACAAGATTACTATACAGTTGTTTCAAGAAAGTGACAAGCAAAATTCAAATTACCGAATTGTTTCGACAATTTATGAAATGCTATTGAAATAATAGTGTGATTTGCGTTAAAATGTCTTTTATACAAAAACAACTGTTCTTTCTATGAGAACAAAAGGAGATCATATCTTTATGTGGAAAGGCCTTATTGAAGAATATAAACAATTTTTACCTGTAACAGAAAATACACCTGCATTAACTTTAAACGAAGGCAATACGCCTCTTATACATTTAGTGAATTTATCCAAGAAATTAGGCATTGAGCTTTACGGTAAAATTGAGGGTGCAAACCCAACCGGCTCTTTTAAAGACCGTGGTATGGTATTTGCAGTGGCCAAAGCTATTGAAGATGGTAGTAAATGTGTTATTTGTGCCTCAACAGGAAATACATCTGCTGCTGCAGCTGCTTATGCTACAAGAGCTGGTATTCAATCCATCGTTGTAATTCCTAAAGGAAAAGTTGCCCTTGGTAAGCTTGCACAAGCAACTATGTATGGTGCAAAAATCATTGAGATTGACGGTAACTTTGATGATGCTTTAAGTATTGTTCGCCAAGTAAGTGAAACAACTCCTGTCGCTCTTGTCAACTCCGTCAATCCATACCGCATTGAAGGTCAAAAAACTGCATCATTTGAGATTGTAGATGCCTTAGGCTCAGCTCCTGATTATCTATGCATCCCAGTTGGAAATGCAGGGAATATTACTGCTTACTGGAAGGGCTTTAAAGAATATCATGCTGCTAAAGATTCTGGTCTACCCAAGATGTATGGCTTTGAAGCTGAAGGTGCAGCAGCAATCGTCAAAGGAGAGCCTATTGCCAATCCAGAGACAGTTGCCACTGCTATTCGAATTGGTAATCCAGCTAGCTGGAAATTGGCAGAAGCAGCTCGAGATGAATCTGGAGGTATAATTGACTCCGTAACGGATCAAGAAATTATTGCAGCTTATAAGTTAATCGCAAATACAGAAGGTATTTTCGTTGAACCAGGGTCTGCTGCATCATTAGCAGGTGTTATTAAATCGGTGGAAAGCGGGAAAATTCCAATGGGTTCAAAAGTAGTGACAATCTTCACAGGTAATGGACTAAAAGATCCTGATACAGCCATGGATGTATCCACAGTAGAAGTAGTATCCCTTAAAAATGATGAAAATGAAATTCGAGAATATATCGAGGGAATACTATGAATAAAACGTGGCAAATCTCAGTTCCAGGAAGCACAGCCAATCTAGGGCCTGGCTTTGATTCCATAGGACTCGGCTTGTCTCTATACTTACAATTAACAGTTACTTTACAGGATACATGGGCTATCATCCATCTTGATGATAACGGTCCTAAAGAGTTTGAGCTTGAAGAACATTTACTATACGTCATTGCAAAAAAAGTTGCTGAGCAATATGGGCAACAATTACCTGCATGTCGTGTGGAAATGGCTAGTGAGCTACCATTAGCACGTGGGCTTGGAAGCAGTGCGGCTGTGATAGTTGCAGGTATTGAACTAGCCAATCAAGTATGTGGGCTTGGCTTATCGGTACAAGATAAACTCAACTTATCATCTCAAATTGAAGGACACCCAGATAACGCAACCGCGTCAGTCTTAGGGGGGTTAACCATTTCATCTATGGATGAAAAAGGAAATGTTGATACTTTCCATATCAATAAAATTGATGCTTCCTTTGTGGTATATATACCGAATGTTGAATTAAAAACGAGCGAATCTCGATCTGTATTACCAGAGCAATTTGACAGAGCTTATGCTGTTCATGCTTCAGCAAATGCTAATATGCTAGCTGCTTCACTAATGGCACGTGATTTCCAGCGTGCGGGTCGTTATATGGAAGAAGATTTATTTCATGAACCGTTTCGTGCAAAGTTAATTCCCGAGTATAGTGAAATTCGTACAGCCGCTAAGAAGAATGGTGCTTACGGGACTGCTTTAAGCGGGGCTGGTCCTACATTGATTTCTATTATTCCTTCTACTATTGCTGGTGATTTTGTTCAAACTATGAAAAAACAATTTCCTGAACATCAAGTGATTGTAACAAAAGCTGATGAGCAAGGTATACAAGTACGTGAATATATGAAACGTCTACTTTAATAGTAGGCGTTTTTTCTTGAAAGCAAGGGAGGATAAAACTAATATTATAGAAGTATAGGGTATGACCTGAAACACCTATTATTGAGATACGCGCTTTTCTAAGGAGGAACTATCTTGAAGCCAATTATATTCTGTGATTTCGATGGCACGATAACAGAAACTGATAATATTTTTTCCCTGATGACAGAATTTGTTCCGCAAGAATCTGAGAAGATTGCGAAAGCTATGATGGAGCAAACAATTTCATTTAAAGATGGACTCTCTGCTATGTTTCATTTACTTTCTACTGAACAAAAAGATGAAGTCATTCAATATCTTATGGATACAGCCGTCATACGTGAAGGATTCGAAGATTTTGTTCGATATGCTCAAAATCATGACATTCCGTTTTATATTGTAAGTGGAGGAGTCGATTTTTTTATTGAGCCTTTAGTAGAAAAATACGGCCCTTTCTCAGGTATCTACTGCAATAAAGCGGATTTTTCTGGTGAACAAATTAAACTAATTTATTCAAATAGCTGTGATGAGGAATGTGCAAAATATAGTACTCAAGGATGCGGCTGCTGTAAGCCTAGCGTTATGCGGAAAGTCGCAAAAGAAGAGCATTTTAAAATTGTTATCGGTGATTCTCTTTCAGATTTTGAAGCTGCTAAACAAGCTGATATTGTTCTGGCTAGAGACCATCTCATTCAGCGCTGTGAAGAGCTTCATGTTTCATATAAACCATTTATCACATTCCATGACTGTCTAAAAATTGTGCAAGAACTTATGGAAACCAACCATGCTGTACCAACAACTTAATGCATGCCTAAAAAAAGGGAACCATTTTATAAATGGCTCCCTTTTCATATTGACTTATACTAATAATACTAGGCTGATGGCCATGACAGCCATTCCCCCTACCAAGCCATACATTGATAAATGGGTTTCATCATACCTCTGCGCTGCCGGTAATAATTCGTCCAATGAAATAAAGACCATTATACCTGCAACTCCAGCAAAAATGATGCCAAACATAACGTCTGTTAAAAATGGCATAAGCAGCAAGAAGGCAACTAATGCACCAACTGGCTCTGCTAACCCTGATAAAAATGATAATTTAAAAGCCTTTCGACGGTTGCCCGTTGCAAAGAAAATTGGAACAGACACTGCTATCCCCTCAGGAATATTATGAATCGCTACTGCTATGGCAATGGCAATTCCTACATTGGGATCGTTAATAGCTGACATAAACGTAGCGATACCCTCAGGAAAGTTATGGATTCCAATAGCCAGAGCTGTAAAAATACCCATCTTCATCAAATGATCTTCATTCACCTGTGGCTTTATTGCATTCACATCTTCTACTAGCTTTACTTCATGAGGATTTGTTGATTTTGGAATGAATTTATCGATTAAGGCAATGAATAACATACCACCGAAAAATCCGGCAATTGTCATCCAATAACCATTCGTATTACCTAATGCATTCGTTAAAGCATCTTTAGCCTTAACGAAAATCTCAACAAGTGAGACATAAATCATAACGCCTGCTGAAAAACCCAATGCTAGCGATAGAAATTTTGTATTTGTTCTTGATGTAAAAAAAGCTATTAAACTACCTACTCCAGTTGCAAGCCCTGCAAATAGAGTCAGTCCAAATGCTAGTAAAACGTTTCCGTCCATACCCTTCTTCCTTTTCCCTTTTTTTTATTGTACTCATCTTAACGCAGAAGTTTCCTAAGAGCAATTCTTTTTTACAAGGTAAATTTGGTCCATTGACCTTGCTTCATCCGTTTGCGCACAAAAAAGCAGTATCAATTCATATGAATTTTGATACTGCTCTCACTATCTATTTATGATCCGATTGGAATATTCTTTTACGACGTTCATACCAGATGACACAAATAATGAACCAAGTATATCCCATACTCCAGCCTGCGAGTACATCAGTAGCAAAATGTCTTGCGCCAGCTATACGGGATAATCCTATAAGCACCATCAGGATCGTAGCTCCAAGCCACAATAGGATTTTACGACCTTTACTATTATTTTCAGCTAATATATATGCGGTTGCAAATAAATACAGAATACCGGTCATCGCATGTCCCGATGGAAAGCTATAAGATGTTAATTGATCTTCAATTTCAGGTCGTGCTCGTTGAATCCATTTTTTTAATACTTGATTTAACACATTCCCTGCCGCAAATGTTAAAACAATAAATAGCATACCTCGATAATTTTTTGTCTTCCACGCTAAATACACAATCAAAATTACTGCTACAATAACAACAAATATAGGTTCTCCTATATAATGAAAGACTTCAAGAAATTGATTCCCAAAAAAGACATGTGCCATTTTTGTATCAAACTTATTCATCCAATCACTTTGAAAAGTTAAACTTAAAAAAATAAATATAATTAGTGTAATGATTGCCAAAGGATAGGCCCATTTTTTCATACTTTCACCTCAAAAACATATTGCTATGATCTTCACATCATAACATAATTATGTCCGAACTAGAGGGAGAGAAGCATTAATTTTATTAAATACATCGTTGCATTCTTGAGTGATCATCGTGGACTGTTCATTAGGTTTGTTAAAGTAATTAGAGACAACCAATGCAACAATGAATAAAATAGCCACGATAGGTAGTATTTTTCTAAATATCATCCACACACTCCTGTTCTACAGCTATTATTTGATGAGCACTGGATCAAATAGCCAATCCGTTGGACCAAAGTTTGGATCTTTTTCTCCTCTTACTTCACGGGAGATTCCATGTTTGATAATAACTTCTCTAAACCTTTTACTAAATAAGGTTTTTTTATAAAGATATCTTCCATCATGACTCCATTCAGCTGAGTAAAAGACGTCGCCTTTCAACGCTGCTAAATCTTCCTGATAATACATATCTGGCCCTTTGATAACTCCATTCAAACCACAGCTACATGGAGGTTGTTCAGTTGCAAAGTATAATTTTACTCTATCATGACTACATGCGGGTAGGATTTGTGTAGGAATAATTTGATAAGCTGGCTGTTTTCCTTGCTCAGGTCCCTGATGGATTACCTCTAAAAATTCAAACCCTTCTAGTTTTTCCCTTTTCAGTAGTGCTACCAGTTCCTCAGAAGCTACCCAATATCCACTTACATGCACTAAATGACGTCCATTCATGTGTGAAGTGTCAATAACTATAGGAGATAATTGCTCTTTATCCATAAGTCCGCAATTCTTACAATGAGTACTCAAAGTAAATAATGTCCCTTTATCCTCTAGAAACATTTCAGGTGAATTTCCTGTTGAATTTAAAGTAAACAACGGTGCTCGTTCATACTCCAAATCAGAAAATTCAAAGTAGAATCGTTCTCCAATTGAGACAATACCAAATTCACGTTCTAATGACTCATATAAAGCAGCTACTTTCTCGTATGTTACATCTTCGTTTAATGTAAAAATAGGATTAAATTTTGTTTTTAAATTTCTCTTTCTAATTTCAGGCGCACCAATAGCAATACCATGACGATTATAAACGTTAATCACTTGATCTTGACTAGATTCATCTATAGAAAACAAATTTTCGAGTTCTACTTTCACAATACACGCCTACCTTTATAAAGTTTTATGGTGAAGTATATTGACTGCTAGTTACCATTCTATAATCTACCGTTTACATACATAGTTAGGGTTACTTTTTGTTGAAGAAAATCATTTGTATTACTACTCACTATAGCAAATCTACTTAACCACGGTAATTTAAGCGTACCAGTACTTATACCGATATTTCAACTTCGGGTTTACGCCAATTTTTTGGCGTGATTCATGCAAAATTATGGCGTGATTTGGCGGTTCTCAAAAAACACCGCCATTTTTTTGGCGGTGTTTTAAAAAGATTATAGTAACTTCAGCATATAAATAAGGTATTTTTTTACACAGTATTATAAGAGAAGAATTTTTGTAAGAAAGTACCTTTTGTAGGAAAATACATCAAAAGTATAACATGGAAATTCCTTAGAGTAAATTCATTCTTTCAGCAAGATTGACAGCCTCTGTTCTTGAATCTACATTTAGCAAAGAAAACAGCTGTGTTAAATATCTCTCAGTAGTTCGCTGAGGAATATTGAGTTCAATCGCAATTGCTTTATTTGTATGACCTTCTGCAATAAGTCTTAAAATTTTCTTTTCTTTTTCATTTAAATGAATATCTTTAGCATTTTGAAGTTTAAATTTATCATCGAGAAAATCTAAGAAATTTTTCGGTAAAACAAATTCACCATTTGCAATCGCCCTAACTGTTCGTATGATCTGCTCCTTAGAGGCTGTTTTTGCTAAAATACCTTCTATTTTTCTCTCTAAAATTAGGGGATAATAATCTGTTATATCGTCTCCTGTATAAAGGATAACGGAAGCATCCGACTGAATGGCTTTAATATTACGGGCTAAATTAATGCCATTTTCCAACGGCATGTTAATATCAATCAAGTAAATAGCATATGGCTTATTTTTTATTCTTTGAATGACACAAGTGGCATCACTTTCCGTATCAATAATGATATCTTCATTTTCTTGAAATAAGTTTTTAGTTCCCTCTAAAACTATAGGGTGATCATCCACTATGAGCATGGTAATCATGTGTTTCACTCCCTTCTTTAACTGCTATTCTAATAGACATCCCTTGGTTTAGTTGTGAGTCAACATAAAAATAACCATTAAAGGCTTTTACTCGCTCCTGCATACCTCGGATACCCATTGACTCTGCTACGATAATATCCTCTACATTACACCCTACACCATCGTCATAATAAATAATTTCAAAACCATCATTCATTTCCTTTAGATGGATTTCAACAGCTGTTGCATAGGAATGTTTTAAGGCATTATTCAATAGCTCTTGGAATAATCGATAAATCATTAAATTCATACGCTCATCTTCTAAATATAAACGGTCTATTGAATAGATTAACACAAAGTTAGCTCTCTCTTGAACCTTCCTAATTAACTTTTCTAATGCCGCATTTAAACCTAATGTATCCAGTAATGGAGGCTTTAAATTCTCACAGTATGCTCGTAATTCATATAGAGAGTCAACCATTTGCTTATGAATTTGAGCAAGCTTCTCCTGCATGTCTGATGTATCCTTTGCGTTAACAAGGACATCTACCTCTCTGGCAATATGAAGTTGTTCCTGCAAATTAGTGTCGTGTAACTCTTGAGCTAACTGATATTTTTCTTCTTCAAATCTCAACCATAATAGCTTATTAAGCCACGGCAATTGACCGTCGTCAGCTTGTTTCATATGCTTTAATTCATCTAATAGTTCTTCCACCATCTTTGTATTTTCAATAAAATTATTTACATACAATAGGAGCAATTCGAGCCATAGTAGCTCCTCGTCTTTTAAATGAATGGTATTGTTATGTCCCAGCACTAAAGCTCTTTTATAATGTGCATCCTGATGGAGAAATGCTAAATAAATTTTATCAATCTTACGTATTTCTCCTAATCTAATATCATCCATTGTGTCAGCTTGTAACAAAATTCTTTCCCCACTATTTGTAAGGAATTCATTCGTACCATAGCTATACGTTAAGACAAAAACATCCTCTAGCTCCAGATGAACAGAAACCTCATAAGCGAATTTCTCTAAAAGCTCATCAATTTTAACGGTTTTCCCAATTTTATCTACAGCCGTGTACAGCTGATGAATATAATCACCTTTTGTTGAAAATAGTATTTTCCGCTTACGATAATCAACTTTTTCTTTTACATAAAAGAGTATGACTAACGAAGAAAATGTAAAGAAGGACACACCTGACATAACACTGATTTTTAAATATTGACCCGCAATGAAGTACAATCCAACTGTGAACCATAGGGTAAATATTAAAGAAAAAATAATATAGTAGCGCAATCTAGTAATATGATACTCGATGTCAAATAGTCGTTCTGCTAATTGTGTAAAGATAAAGCTAAAAGGTATCAGTAATAAAAATAAGGAGCTAATCTCAGATGAAAGGATATACGTATGAAAAAGGATTTTTGGAAGTACATACAAAAATAAAAATGGTAAAAATGGAATCATTATACTACTCAATAAAATCTTCAACTGAGGTGAGTTATATTTGAAATAGCTTACTAATAAAATACCTAAGATAATTATAAGCAGAATAAGAAATAACAATAATACAATATTTGAAAGTCCATCATTTGAAGCAGGGAAAGCAGTTCCAATACAAGCCAATACAAAACCAATGAAAGGCATTAAATAAAAGAACCGGATATTATTCGTAAACATCCATGTTGTTTTCATAAATGAAAAGTAATTTCTTAAAAAATGTAATAAAATCACTAAACATAATAACATAGTAGTACGATTTACAATAATTCCTATCCCATCCAGCCTACCGGAGACTCCACTACTTACATAAGCTAGCGAAACAGTTAATATAAAAAGAATTAGTAAATCTGTTAACCTAGTATTTCTTTGTTTGTAATATAAATAAAAAGCAACAAATAACGTTAATAAATAATAGCAAGCCGGAACAATTAATACATAAAAGAACTGCTGAGGAATATCTAAATGTTTAATATGTATATTTATTATTTTTCCATCTGGCTTCATAATTGTAAGATCATTGGCAGATAATATTTTTGATTTATATTTCAATTGATTTAGCTCGGCAATCGGGCCATTATCTACGTTTAAAACTGCATCACCAATGGTTATATTCTGCCCCTTAGCCCAATCTTTATAATATAGTTGAGATACTAGCCATTTACCATCTTTTTCTTCTACCCCAATTTGAATATATGGCGCGCTATAATTCACAAAATTTAAATATAAACCTAACGCTAAATAAAGGACTATAGCGGGCCAAAAAAAATTTGAACGCAACGTATTTAGTTCCAAATATCACTTTCTATAGGCATTTGCATTTCATCAATAAAAGCTTCTAAAATTGCTACTTGTTCTATAGATGAAATTCCAATTAATGAGGCTCTCTGTTCTTTTAATAATGCAACTAGGCTTGGGTTTTGTTCTAAGTACTGAATTACATTAATCATCCTATCGCTCCTCATCATTTTATTAATTTTTGTAGGTAGTCTTTAGCTAAATCATTTAATTCTACATTTTCAAGATAACTTATTGCCTTCAATTTATAGACATTTTTCACAGTAAGTGCATAGCGTATTGCCCCGCCATTTGTCAACTCATTTTCTGCTTCTTTATGATCCAAAATTGTAACTATATCATCATTATAATAGTCAGCTACAGATTTTGAAACATCATTTTTCTGGGATAAAAGATAAATAATCGGCAGGGAGAATCTTTTGTTTAGTAGGTCATTTTTCGGTCCCCATGCTTTCAAACTTTGGATATCGTTTTTAATTTGCTGAATAATGCCTATGTACTTTCCATAAGCCTCTACTTCTTGGGATACTTCCCCTTTGGCAAGAACCTCTCCAATTAAGCAACTCATCGCTGTTAAGGAACCTGATTTAAGCGTAATCATTTGTACATAAGAATCTTCATCGCGGCAATTATTTAATAAGTCTAATTGTTGACCACTTATACTTTTTAATGCGCATTCTTCAAGTATTTTTATAGCAGCTCTTTTATGCTCAAAAGACGTTTCATCAATTGTTTTTGAAGCCATAATCAGCATAGCTAGAGCAACATTTAAAGAAAGCTCTGGTGTCCTGCTCCAACTATTATCTGAATCCTTATCTTGAAGATCATCGATAATATCAAATGACAATATTAAGAGTTCAACTGCTGCAGCAATTTTGTATATGTCGTTATTTCTACTATTTGAAAACGCCTCAAAATGCAAACAGCATAATTTACCAAAAGAAAAACCTGCATCTATTTTTTCTTCTTTAAAGCTTTTAAACAAATGTTTTAGCTCATGACTAAGAAATGTTTCACTTTCAATGAGAATGTCCAATGATTTATTAATACACTCATCCAACCCGTTCAATAGTCCTCTCTCCTCTCCGATATATTAATAGATATTATATAGATTAGTGGGAATTAATACTAGCAGCACCAATAATATATACATATAATTCCATAAATCACTATATAAAGTTGAAGAGCGCCAAAAAGTGGCGTTAATTACTTAAACCACGCCATTTTTTACCTAATTGATAAGGATAAAATGGCGGTAGAGAACGATGTACCGCCATAAAATTGGCGTAAACTCACCATTGAAATGGCGTTATGACAGATGTTACGCTTATAGTAATAACATTTGATTTTCTCATTGTCCTGATAGATTGATGAACATGAATTTTTATGTACTGGGAGTGTTTTAAAAATGAAAAATGGATTTAACGAAACTGTTTTCATACTTACGGCTACTTTTTCATGTAATATCTCTGTCTCAGCTGAAGAGATTATAATTAAAAAGCCTACAGAGGAGCAACTACGAATTGAAAGGATTATTACTCAATCTGAATTAAAAGCTTATCAAGAAACTTTAACGGTCTATAAAAAGCTTTCAACCTTCTCAAACTTAATTAGTGATGTTCCTGGATTTGAAGATTCTTTTCAGCAAAAAAGAGATTACTATATTCAGCAATATGGCATTATAAAAGTACCGAATGACAATTTATTTAGTATGCCATCCGTCAATCCATTAACCTTTGGATTAAATATAGAATCACCTACCACTTACATGACAGCGAATTACACGATTATTAATGCTAGAGGGCTAGCAGCAGTGACAGACTCATCTATTACTCATAAATTAGATGAAAATATAAATATCTCGGGATTGTCCATTAATGAAAGCACTATTTCCTTTAATATGGATGCTACATTTTGTAGTTCCATAAAAACACCGATTACCCATTGATATAAATAAGCAGATAGCATTGGTGTCCCTTCTCTGATTCCATCGTTATCTGCTTTTATATACAACAAAAAGGTGCCTCAATCGCTTGAGACACCTCTAGGCTATTAACCTTTTACATAATAAACTTCTTGTCCGCTTTCAACGATATGCTCAGGCTTTGGCTTACCTGCACTTGCCTTATGACCGGCAATATGCTCAGGGCTCTTCTCCCAATTTTTCCATGCTTCTTCTGATTCCCAACGAACCATCACTAGCACTTCCTCATCACCACGGCGAACTTTCTTGACCAGCACCTGCTTATCAATGAAACCAGGTTGTTGTTCAAGTAATGATGGACTGTTTGGCTTTGCGCCAAAACGTTCCACCACTTTATCCGAATTCCCTTCCGTCACAACGATACGTTTAATTTGTACAAACATATTAGTTAAACGCCTTTAATACATCTTCAACTTTTAGTGTTTCAGATTGTAAACCGCCACCTGAAAGATACCAAACTTCTGGGTCTAAGTAGAACACTTTACCGTTCTTCACAGCATTCGTTGCACTTACGATTTCGTTTTCAATCGCGCCTTTAGTACCAGACTCGCCGTTTTCGTTTACAACTGCGTCACGGTCAACTACAAATAGAATATCAGGATTTGTATCACGTACATATTCAAAACTTACATTATCACCATGTGTTCCAACTTTAACATTCTCATCAGCAGCTTTCACACCAAATACATCGTGGATAACACCAAAACGTGAACCTGAACCATACGCTGATAATGCGCCTTCACTACCTAATACGATCAAAGCTTTCTCTTCTGATGCTGTTGCTTTGCCTTTTACTTCTTCAACTTTAGCTTCATATGCAGCGATTGCATCTGCCGCTTCTTTTTCTTTACCGAAAATTTTACCAGCTAATTCTGTATTAGCTTTGAATGACTCTAGGAAGTTTTTATTATCTACTCCAATGTAAACTGTTGGAGCAATTTTAGATAACTCAGCATAAGCTGCTGACGCACGACCAGAGATGAAAATAATATCTGGGTTGATTTCAGATAATTTTTCATAATCAGGCTCAAATAAAGTACCAGCATTTACATAAGTGCTATCTTTATATTTGCTTAAGTAAGATGGTAATGAATCTTGTACTACTGCAGTAGGATTAACCCCTAATGCATCTAAAGTATCTAGGAAACCATTATCAAAAACAACAACCTTTTCTGGGATCTTATCAAGCTTTACTTCTTCAAATGTAGTCTTACCATCGCGACCTTCAATTGTGCTACCTGGAATTGTTATTGGGTATGCTGCAGATGCCTCGTTTTTTTCTTCTGCTGGTTTGTCAGTTGACGTACCTTTATCTTCTTCTTTTGCTTCGTCTTTTGAACCGCAAGCAGCTAAAACTAATAGCATCATCGCCATTAATATTGTTAGTAATTTCCATTTTTTCATTTTGAAATTTCTCCTTTAAATTTATTTTATAGTTAATGGATGGTTAAACCATCTGCTACTATTTCTAAGAATTAAAATAAACACAAATTCTGCAGCCATCCTGCTCTTGAACAGGAATATCCATATCATAGATTTCCTTGAGTGCGTCTGAGTTAATGATATCGTTGGTAGAACCATTTTTCACAACACGACCATCTTTTAATGCAACAATATTATCTGAGTAAACGGAAGCAAAATTAATGTCATGTAGTACAATTACAACTGTTTTCCCTAACTCATCCACTAGCTTACGCAAAATCTTCATAATCTGAACAGAATGTTTCATATCTAGATTATTCAATGGCTCGTCCAATAGGATATATTCTGTATCCTGAGCAATAACCATTGCGATAAAAGCACGCTGACGTTGACCACCTGATAATTCATCTAAGTAATTATGTTGAATATCTTCTAAATTCATATATTGAATAGCTTCATCCACTTTTTCTTCATCTTCTGGTTTTAAATTTCCTTTTGAATAAGGGAAACGTCCAAAGGATACAAGCTCACGAATCGTTAAGCGGACATTCATAAAGTTAGACTGTTTTAATATGGATACTCGCTTGGCAAAATCATCCGATTTCCAGCGCCTTACATCTGCTTTATCGAGTAGAACTTCTCCAGTATCTGCATTCAGTAAACGGCTTACCATTGAAAGTAGCGTGGACTTCCCTGCACCATTTGGTCCAATAAAAGACGTAATTTTCCCTGAAACAATATCGACACTTACATCTTGAACGACAGGTTTTTTTCCGAAAAACTTCGTAATTTCTTTCACTTGTATCATCCTGCTGCCCTACTTTCTCTTAATAATAAGTAGATGAAGTATACCCCACCCACAAAATTAATAATGACACTTAGTGTAGTACTGAAAGTGAATACTCGCTCAACCATCCACTGCCCACCGATTAAAGCAATAATACTCATTACACAAGAACCAGCAATTAAGATGGAATGCTTGTATGTTTTAAAATACTGATACGATAAATTCGCAACAATTAAACCAAAGAATGTAATAGGCCCAACTAATGCTGTTGAAATGGAAATCAAGATAGAAGCTAAAATTAACATACGTTGTACCAGCTTATCGTATGGTACACCTAAATTAATTGCTGTATCACGTCCTAACGACATGACGTCTAATTGATTCATATGACGCCAACCATATATAAATGTTATCAAAATGATTACACCAGCTAGCCAAACTAAATCTGAATTAACATTATTAAAACTTGCAAACATTTTACTTTGTAAACCTAAAAATTCATTAGGATCGATTAATACTTGGAAGAATGTTGTAATGCTCCCTAAAAACGTACCAACAATCATACCCACTAGTAGTAAAAAATAAATAGGTCGCTTTCCTTCTTTAAACAATACTCGATAAAAAACTAAAGCGAAAACAATCATTGATACGATAGCAAGAGTAAAATTATAGTAAATATTGATAACTAAAATAGATGTAGAGCCAAAGAAAAAGTAGATGAATGTTTGAATCAACATATACAAAGCATCTAACCCCATAACACTTGGCGTTAAAATCCGATTATGGGTAATGGTTTGGAAAACAACTGTTGAATAGGCAATAGCTATACCCGTTAATGCCATCGCTATAACTTTTATGACACGTCTCGGAAAAGCATAATGATAATTACCATTTAATTCCCAAAATAGATACAATAAGATAGCTAAAACGGCAAGTCCTAGTAAAATGAACATTCTTGTACGATTACGCATATGCTCTCCCCCTAAACAACATAACTAGGAAGATAGCACTTCCAATTACACCAACAGTCATACTAATTGGTATCTCATAAGGGAATATCAGTACGCGTCCTAAAATATCGCAGAATAATAAGAAGGACATACCAAGTAATGCTGTATGTGGCAATGTTTTTGCCAAATTATCACCTTTAAACAGTGAAATAATATTCGGTATAATCAAACCAAGGAATGGAATGACACCTACTGTTAGCACCACTGTTGTGGAGATAAGAGCCACCAATACTAAGCCTAAATTCACCACAAACTTATAGGATAGGCCAAGATTTTTAGCAAAATCCTCACCCATACCGGCTACTGTAAAACGATTGGCATAAATATAAGCTAAGATAAGTACTGGTACACTTATGTATAACAGTTCATAACGGCCTTTCATGATTAACGAGAAATCTCCTTGTAACCATGCAGAAATGTTTTGGATAATATTTGCCTTATAGGCAAAGAACGTTGTCACGGAAGACAAGATATTACCATACATTAAGCCAATAAGCGGTATAAAAATCGCATCTTTAAACTTAATTCGATTTAATATTTGCATAAATAATAATGTGCCGGCTAGAGCAAATATGAAAGCGAAGGAAATTTTTTGGAAATACGTGACATTTGTGAAAAACATCATGGAAATCAATATACCCAGTCGAGTGGCATCTAAAGTACCTGCTGTCGTTGGTGATACGAACTTATTCCTACTTAAGCTTTGCATAATTAAACCAGCAATACTCATACCTGCGCCTGCTAGCAAAATGGCAACAAGTCTGGGTACACGACTAATTAAAAATAGTCTAGTTTCTTCTGATTGGAAGTCTAATAGATCACTTGGTTTAATATCTACTACTCCGATAAATAGCGATACTATAGACAACACAACAGTTGCTGTTAAAAGATATCTTATTTTCATAGTAATCCCCGGTAGATTTCAATTTTGTGTGTAATGTTACGTTTAGTGAAAATGATTATCATTACTCACGATTTCCATTATAGTCATGTTTTTATTCTCAGTCAACCTGTAAATGAGAATTATTCTCGTTTTATTTAAAAGGAACTAAAAAACGTGTCTAATTAACGAAATATTAGTATTTTCGCCAAACTTTCTACCTTACATAATTCACTATTTCTACAACTTTTTTATCCAAACAAAATGGTAATTGAGAACATCCCTTCGTCTCAATTACCATTCTTATTCATTATATTATTCGTCTTACTTTTCTTAACCATGCTGAAATAATAAATATGATTAAGACTAAACCTACATATCCCATTACTGCATAGAGCTTAGCTACAAGCGTCGTAAATCCAGCTAGACTGGCTAAAAAGCCTAAGCTTCCTATAAAAACAACCGCTACCTTAAAGCTAGGTCTATCAGGCTTAAAGAATCTTACCATAAAAGAATAAAGCATCCCTACTGCAGTATTATAAATCATCCCTAATAAAGAGAATGTCATTAATAGCCCGATCAATGGATGAATTTCATTTGCTAATGCTAGCATAGGAATATCTAGTCCTATTACAACGTTCATTTTTGCAAGAAGAGAAAAATTAATAAGCAAAATTAAAGCACCTAATAGAATTCCGCCAATAATGCCCCCCATTCCAGCTACTTTATCATTGCGCACCGAGCCGCACATCACCGTTAATAATGAGAAACTTACCCCAATATTGAATGACATATATAACAATGCAGTCAACCACCAGCTTTTTGAGCTTATTTGTGCCTGCTGCGCAATTACTGCTTGTTCAACAAAGGTAAGATCCATTGTTGCAATGGCATAGATAGCAATAATAGAAACAATTGCTAATAAGTAAGGAGTTGCTAATGCAATAATATTAATAATGCTTTTAACATCCATCATCACAGTGGCTATGGTTAGCAGAATCATACATATACTCCCTAGCCAAATAGGTAGCCCAAACATTTGCTGTAATGTTGCACCTGCACCCGCAAACATAATAACAGCCACGCCAAATAAAAACAGCGATAATAAATAATCCAATACAAGACCGACAGAATGACCAGAAATCTGATAAATCAAATCCTTGTGGGATGCAGTGCGTAATCTTGAGCTAACCTGGGCTACACACATACCAACAATAGAAAAACCAACCATAGCTAAGAGGGCACCATAAACCCCTTTAAAGCCATAGCTTGTAAAATAGAGGACAATTTCCTGTCCAGATGCAAATCCTGCACCAACGATAATTCCTACATAGGCACCGCCGATTTGCAAGCTCTTTTTCAATCAGTTCTCTCCTCGTTTTTTCCTTTAGAGCAAATGATTTTCATTCCATTTTTATTGATAGACCTCTTTGCTTATTGTTAGCTTATCGATAACTGCCATATTCGGTGTATAGCCAATACCGATTTCTTGTGGTACATCAATATATCCATCTTTGACGATGACTTCTGGATTAATAATATCCTCATACCAATAATGACTAGAGCCCGCGGTATCTCCAGGCAATACAAAATGACTAAGCGAGGTTAAGGCAATATTATGCGCTCGTCCGATTCCTGCCTCTAACATTCCTCCACACCAAACAGGAATTTGATTCTCCTTGCAGAGGTCATGAATTCGTTTAGCTTCGGTTAGACCGCCAACTCGTCCAATTTTAATATTGATTACACCACAGCTTCCTAGCTCAATTGCTTTTCGAGCATCCTCATACGATGTGATACTTTCATCTAAACATATTGGCGTTTTTATGTTTTTCTGCAAGGTTGCATGATCCACAATATCATCAGGAGCCAAAGGTTGTTCGATCATTAGTAAGTTGTAATCATCAAGCTGCTGTAATATGGCGATATCATTTAATGTATAAGCTGAGTTCGCATCGACCATTAAAGGTAAATTTGGTAGCTCTGCACGGATTGCACGTACCACTTCTACATCATAACCAGGCTTAATTTTCACTTTTACCCTTTTGTAACCCTTTTCCAAATGGCTTTTTATTACTTCTATTAATTGAGCTATTGTAGCTTGAATACCTACACTGACCCCAACTTCAATACATGTTTTTTGCCCACCTAAAGCCCGTGCGAGAGATTGTTTTGTTTGCTGGGAATAAATATCCCATATAGCACCTTCTATCGAAGCTTTCGCCATGCAATTTCTGCGAATAGAAGCAAACAATGTAGTCACCTCATCAGGATGCCCGATCTCTTTATTTAGCAAGATGGGTATTAGAAAATCTTTCAGCATATGCCATGTCGTCTTTAAAGTTTCCTCTGTATACCAAGGCGCTACAAAAGCAACCGTCTCTCCCCATCCAGTAATCCCAGATTCATCTTTTGCTTCTATTAATAACAGTTCTTTTTCGTCGACTGTACCAAAGCTCGTTGAAAACGGTGCTTTCATCGGCATTTTAATATGTCTTAAAGTAATCTTTTCTACTTTCACAAACTTCACTCCCTCTAATTATTATAAGGCTAATAAGGAGCGTCTGACTAACAGATAGCTATGGACATATTCTGGGTGCTTCTTGACACGTACAATTGCATAGCCTTGATTGAATAATGCTGTTAAGATCTTTCTAATTTTATAGCGCCAGTCCTCTGCAAGTTTAGGACTTTCAACTTTCACTTTCTGCAAATATTGAGGAATCGGTAATAGATAGACCTCCTGATGAAAGGAATGTTCCATTTGAAATGTATTATCTACGTCTAGGACAGGCAAGCCATCGACAGTTAATGTCCATGGTACGATTTCCTGTGCGATTTCTTCTAGTTCATCAATGCTATCAGCCATTTGTTCACGTTCTATCCACCACTCAACAATCAGCCTGTCTGAAGGTAATCCTTCATTAAAGTCATCTTCAAGAGCGCCGTAATAATCATTTTCGTATCGATAACTAATAGCATTTAGCTTTAAAAATGCCAAATTAGCTAAGCTCACCTCCAGAGGTTCAAATAACCAACGAACCAGTTGAAACCCATTTTCTTTCGCATATTCTTGCTGAGCGTGCTTTAATAACTCACCTACACCTTGTTCACGATATGCTTTCTTTACGCCAATCATGTGTGAATGTAAGTATATTTCTCTATCATGATAGCCCACAAAGCAATAGTTAAAGCCAATTAGCCTTTCTTCTAAATAAGCACCTAAAACTAATCCGCCATTTTGTACAACTGCTAGTAATTGGTGAGTGGGAATTGCTTGGCTTCCCCATATTTCAGCATTCAACTTTTGGACCTCTGCCAGTTCTATAGGTGTCATGACTTTGTGAATTTGCACTTGCTCTAACATTATGCTGACGCCTCCTTTGTATCTGTTGACTCCAATGCTAATAAGACTGCTCTCGTAAGAATCTCCACGCCAGTAACAAGTCGTGCTTGTTTAAACTTCATTTTCGGATGGTGTAATCCTGGTGTTAATCCACATCCTAAGCCCAACATGGTTGTTTTTAAGTGTGGCCTTTTTACCGCATAATGATGAAAATCCTCTCCACCAGGTGTGTGTACCGGCTTTCTTAAATTTGATAATCCGGCAGCCTGTATAATTGCTTGTTCCATAATATATTGTGCACTTGTATCAACTTCCGCAGCTACAATATTGGCAACAGTACGTAATTCAATCTGCACCTTATGCAATAGCTTAGTGGAATCAATAACACGTTTGACCCCTTGCGCTAAATCATCCATAACATTATTTTGCTGAGCACGAATGTCTATCGTAAATGAGGCATTACCAGGTATGATATTGCCTGATTCTCCCCCTGCATGGAACTTTGTCATCTTAACTGATACAGGTACCATTGGATCGGTATGAATGGTTCGTAAATCTTCAATGATGGTAGCCCCTACTTCGATTGCATTAACGCCCAGATGTGGCCTTGCAGCATGGGCATCCTCTCCAATAATCTCCCCTTCTAGTAAACGAGAGGCTCCGTGATACAAGGCTGCACAGTATGTACCATCCTCTAGCTCATGAACGGGTCTTACATGCACACCAAATAAATAGTCAAGCTCATCAATTACACCTTCTTCTAAGACTGCTAATGCTCCCGTCCCTTTTTCTTCAGCAGGCTGGAAAATGACACGGATTGTACCATTAAATGATGGCTGTTGTTCTTTTAATAGTAAGAGAGTACCAATAGCCATTGTCATATGTCCATCATGCCCACAGGAGTGGTTTGCACGGAAATGGCCATCAACCTCCTGCCATAATGCGTCTATATCTGTTCGTAAACCCACTTTAGGACTACCATGACCCACATCAACATAAAGACCTGTAGAATTTTTAAAGCGAATTGGCGAAAACCCTTCTTCCGTTAATAAATCTACTATATAATTAGTTGTTTCTATCTCATGCCAGCTAATTTCTGGATTGGCGTGTAAATACGTAAAAATCTCCATTAATCTTGACCTCAAACGGTCCAATTCTTCTTTCATAGCATCCAACCCCTTAAAATTTTCTTATAATTATGATTATTATAGCGAAAATAATGATCTTCCACATCTAAACTTATACTCTTGCTCCATAAAATTACTACTTAAGATAATATATTTCGCGCTAGACTTCATAAATAGACATTTATTTAGATAACAAAAAAAGATGTAAATACAGCCCATTAGCCGGACTGTACTTACATCTTCCAATTAGTTAATACCTTTCATTGCCTTTGAAATAATCGGCGATAAAATTAACAATAATATACCAATGACGATTGAAAGCGACCCCAAGAAGCCGAAGTATGTGAATTCGCTTACAACTTCATAAACCTTTACTAACTGTGCATTAATTGCTTGTGCTGCCGCACTTGTTAAAAACCATAAAGACATGGTTTGTGCCGCAAATGCTTGTGGTGCCAATTTCGTCGTAGCCGATAAACCAACAGGTGATAATAATAATTCACCTACAACTACTAAAAAGAATGACAGTACTAACCACCAAGGACTAACTAATGTTTCTCCGCCAGATAAGTGTGCTGGAATCATCATGACAAGGAATGATAAACCTGCAAAGAATAAGGCGTATGAAAATTTACGTGGTGTAGTAGGCTGCTTGTCTCCCCATTTAAGCCATAACATCGCAAATAATGGTGCCATTGTTATAACAAATAACGGGTTTAATGACTGGAACCAAGAAGATTGAAGCTGAATGCTACCAATACTTAATTGTGTACGCTCATCTGCATACGTAGCCAGAATTGTTGCCCCTTGTTCTTGAATTGCCCAGAACATAACGGCTGACAAAAATAATGGAATATATGCAAGAAGTCGAGATTTTTCATCTTTTGTTGTCTTTTTACTACGATACATATAAATAAAGAAGACTGTTGGAATTAATACACCAAGAGCTGTAATGATTAAACTGAATACATTCATCGTTAAAGTACCAGTTTTAATACCAATGGCACCTAGAATGATAATAAGTAAAGCAACAATACCAAATTGCGCAAAGACTTTTTTGCGTTCTTCAGGCTTTAATGGGTTATTAACTTGTAAACCCGCTAGGCCTAAGTATTTTTTCTCCGTCAATTTATAAACAATTAACCCAACAAGCATCCCTAAACCGGCTAAACCAAAGCCTAAGTGGAAGCTATACTTTTGTCCAATTGTTCCGACAATAAATGGTGCAATGAATGCCCCCATATTAATACCCATATAGAAAATAGAGAAGCCTGCATCACGGCGGCTATCTGTTTCAGCATAAATATCCCCAACAATACTTGAAACGTTTGGTTTTAATAACCCAGTTCCCATTACGATAAATGCCATTGAAGCAAATAGCATCGTTACACCGCCAGGCAGTGCTAGTAATAAATGGCCAATCATTATTAACACGCCACCGTAAAAAATAGTTCTACGTGTTCCTAATACTCGGTCAGCAATCCATCCACCTATAATACCTGACATATAAACGAGTGAACCATAAATGGCCATAATAGAGTTCGCTGTTCCGCGGTCTAGACCTAATCCACCCTGATTCAATTCGTAATACATAAAGAAAATGAGAATTGCTCGCATACCATAATATGAGAAACGTTCCCAAAATTCTGTGAAAAACAAAGTAAAGAGCCCTTTAGGGTGTCCAACAAAACCATTTTGAGGGACAGATTTTACAACTTCATCTTTACTAGACATACAATACCCTCTCCCAATTAAAAATATTCTCTTTAAAAAACAATATTACCCTAAAATAAGGATTAAAAAACTGTGTTTCATCATACTAAAGCGTTTTTTTAACTTTAGCAAGAGTTTTAAAAAATGTTGAAAATTTATCATTTTTCTTTAAATTCTGATTGTTTATTTTGATAATTATTAAATCCTTTGATATATCTAAGTTTTCTCACACTTCAATAGCCCACACTTGTTTTCTGAACATTAAATTATTCTAAAATATTTATAATTCAGATTTATAACTTTTTATACAATTTTAAACTATTTTTTCTAACAATTATTAAAATGCTACAGGCTGTTGATCTAGATTCTATATTCCCCTTAATCACAAAAAGCATGCCAAAATCTTTTGGCATGCTTCAGGTTATTTTTTCATTTTTTAATTTACGACGTATTGCTGATATTTTGCATAATCCGCTTCTTTAACTTCAAGGGATAATAATGTACCACCCTCTTCGTATGCTGTATTAGAAACAGAGGCATGTTCATTTAAATAAGAAACAATATTTCCTTGGTCATAAGGTATGAGCATTTCACATGTCACATAATTGGAGAAAATATGTTGACGAATTAATTGAATTAACTCTTCTAGCCCTACCGCTTCCTTTGCTGATACCCATATATTATCGCCACTTACAACAGGGTAAGGCACTTGAGCAAGATCAGCTTTATTGTAAACATAAATGGTTGGAATACCTTCAACACCAACCGCTTTTAACGTTTCATTTGTAACATCCATCATAAAACCATGCTCTGAATTGGAAACATCTACGACGTGTAATAAAAGATCTGCATCTCTTGCTTCTTCCAATGTGGAGCGGAACGCCTTTACTAAATGGTGGGGCAATTTGCTGACAAACCCAACTGTATCTGTTAATAAAAATGTCTTGTTATCAGGTAGCTCAATCTGTCGAACTGATGTTTCAAGTGTAGCAAAAAGCATATCCTTCTCAAAGACTTGTTTATGCTCCTCTTGGCCTATCTCAGCCAACAATTGATTCATAATCGTTGACTTGCCAGCATTAGTGTAGCCAACTATAGACACTACCGGAAGGGCATTTTTTCGACGCTGTTTACGCTGCGTTTCACGTTGATCCTTGACCTGCTCTAGATCCTTTTTGATTTTCGCTATTTGATCTTCTATTTTCCGACGATCCAATTCAAGCTTTGTTTCCCCAGCACCTCGGTTTTTGAAGCCACCGCCTGTCCCTCCACCCTGACGGCTTAAAGAAGCATGTAAGCCCACTAAGCGCGGGAGCATATATTGTAGCTGTGCTAATTCTACCTGCATTTGCGCCTCTCGTGTTTTTGCCCTTCTTCCAAAAATATCCAAAATAAGCATTGTTCGATCAATAACTTTCGTTGCTAGATCACGCTCTAAATTACGGATTTGCGAAGGAGACAGCTCATCATTAAAAATGATGAGATTTGCTTGTGCTTCTTCATAAAAATTTTTGATTTCTTCTATTTTACCTGTACCAACATAATGGGAAGGTGTCACACGCTCTAAATTTTGCGTAACTACCCCTACGACCTCCACATTTAGTGCCTCTGCTAAATTTCGAAGCTCTTCCATCGAGTAATTAAAGTGCGCATCATTACGTAAATTTACGCCAACGAGTATGGCCTTTTCAATTAATACATCAACTTCCTTAATTCTATCCATTAGAAACCTCCCACCAAAGCCTCGGTGTCCCTACGACAAATTTTCTTCATCTTACCATAAATTACAGCTTTACGTATGTTCAGAACTTTACGAAAAACATTTCAAAAAATGCGCCTCTCTGTAAAGGCGCATTTCCCTTATTTTCTTTCTTCTTTTAATAATTCTTCCGAACGGCTAAACTCTTCTTCAATTTCTTCATTAGGTCTATACGTCAATATACTAACGACAACCGCAACAATTAAACATACAAAGAAGCCTGGCACAATTTCATATAAGGCACTTGATAACGATTCAACTTTCCCCCAAATAAATGCTGTTGCAGCACCAGTTACCATTCCGCTTAAAGCACCGTAATTCGTTAACTTCCTCCAATATAAAGAAAGCAAAATGACTGGTCCAAATGCTGCACCAAATCCTGCCCATGCAAAACCAACTAGACTTAAGATGGAGCTATCTGGATTCCAAGCTAAAACCGCTGCAATAATCGCAACAACTAGAACAGCGATACGTCCTACAAAAACATAATGTTTATCAGTTGCTGTTTTGTTAAACAACGCTTTATAAATATCCTCTACAAGCGCCGAAGAGGTAACGATTAATTGCGATGAAATAGTACTCATTACAGCAGCTAAAATTGCTGCTAGCATAACTCCAGCTATAAATGGATGGAATAAAATTTGTCCCAGAACAATAAATACTGTTTCAGCGTCTTTTAGCTCACCTGCATTTTGTTCATAATAGGCTACCCCTACCAACGCCGTCCCAATTGCACCAAATAAACTTAACATCATCCACCCAATACCAATACGACGGGCCTGCTTTGTTTCTTTTACAGAGCTGATGGCCATAAAGCGCACAATAATATGTGGCTGCCCAAAATAGCCTAATCCCCAGGCAAGTGAGGAGATAATACCGGCTGCTGTTGCAGTGGCAGGTAACATGTTTAAAAGATCTGGGCTAACCGCTTTAATAGAAGTAATTGTTTCCCCTATTCCACCTGTTACAAAAAGACCAAATAGTGGTACAGCAATAAGTGCTAGAAACATGATAAGTCCTTGTAAAAAATCAGTATAACTTACTGCTAAAAATCCGCCGAACAATGTATAGGCTACCACTACTGCCGAAACGATTAACAAACCTGTATGATACTCATAACCAAACGAACTATCGAAAAATTTTCCTCCTGCTACCATCCCAGAAGATACATAAAATGTAAAAAATATTAAAATAATAATACCTGAAGCAATTCTGATTAACTTCGTATGATCACGTAATCGATTATCCAAATAACTCGGTATGGTAATGGAATCATTGGTAACCTGTGTATAAACACGTAACCGTGGAGCTACCAATAACCAGTTTAAATATGCGCCTACCGTTAACCCAATGGCAATCCAGGCTTCCACAAGACCTGATAAAAAAATAGCACCAGGTAAGCCCATTAAAAGCCAGCCAGACATATCCGCCGCACCCGCACTTAGTGCCGTTACAGCCGGACCTAAGGAACGACCACCAAGCATATAGTCCGTTAAATTGGAAGTTTTAACGAATGCATACCAGCCGATCACCAGCATGGCGACCATATAAATAATAATTGCTAATAATTGATACATATTATCTGACATACTTTTTCCTCCTATTCAGTCTTTAGTATCACCAATTCATAAAGAATTACTATACATAAAGATACCATGAATATACAACTCCACCTATAATAACTCAGAATTTTTGTGAAAATTTTTTCAAAAACATTGTTCGTTATAAAATGTGTTAAACTAGTGCCATCTATTACACAACAAAGTAGGCGAAAATGTATGATATTTGAAGAAATGAAAGCTCATCTCATTGAAAGAATTTTACAGCAACAGCTAGTTACTGCTACAATCAGTCAACCCCGCATGAAATCTAATGAAGTTAAACGCATTAAGTTAAAGCCATTAATGTTAAAGAATAGTTATCATATACAAATTGAATACCAATATGAACGAATTTTAAAACATGAAAATATTCAATTGACCGAATTTCCCGCTAAGCTGGAGGATATTTTCGAAGATTATCGTCAAGCCCATGTTGATTTTATTGATGAAAAAGTACAAGTGCAATTATCAAAAAAGAATAAAGTACTTTGGAAATCCGATCAATCGTCTACACCCAAGCAGGTAAATCTAGCACATAATCGTAAAAAAAATTATTTACTCTCGGACGATCAACCTTACCCATTTTTAATCCGACTTGGGGTGCAAACAGAGGATGGAAAAGTTAAAAAACAAAAATACGATAAATTTAAGCAAATTAACCGCTTTATTGAATTTATTGACGATGCTTTATCCTACTTACCAAAAAACCGGCAAGTTCGCATATTAGATTTTGGATCAGGCAAATCCTATTTAACTTTTGCTTTATACCACTATTTAAAAATTGAAAAAGGTTTAGATATACGTGTAACAGGCTTAGATTTGAAAAAGGAGATTATTGAAGAGTGTTCAAGAATAGCACAAGATTTAGGCTATGACCAGCTTGAATTTCTTGTAGGAGATATTAATGATTATAATGAGGAAACCTCTGTAGATATGGTCGTAACACTGCATGCTTGCGATGTTGCCACAGATATGGCTTTAGCGCGTGCCGTGAAATGGGGCGCAAGCGTCATATTAAGTGTTCCTTGTTGTCAACATGAATTAAATCGTCAACTAAATACGCCATCATTGGATATAATGTTACAACACGGTCTTGTACGAGAGCGTTTCGCCGCCCTTGCTACAGATTCCATTCGGGCTGAAATCTTGTCCCTTGTTGGCTATGAGGCACAGCTTCTTGAATTTATTGATATGGAAAATACGCCCAAAAATATTTTAATTCGAGCATACCGAACAGGCAAAAAAGCAAGTACAGAGCAACGTGCCAACTATGATGCTTTCTTAAATTTATTACATGCAACACCATTTTTACAAACAGAGTTAAACGAGTATTTATAACAGACTAAAAAGGCAATCCGAACCATCTCTTTACAATACAATAAACCATCGAGCGCGAAAACGTCTCGATGGTTTTGTCTACAGTCAAAGACGATTCAATCCTTATTGAATCTCTTTCATTATAGCTCTTGTCGTAAAGCATGGATGACATCAATTTTCGTCGCCTTACGAGCAGGACGATAACCGGAGATCATCGCTACTCCAATACTAATAGCTGCTGCAATAACGACTAACTGCCATGGAATAAGAGAAAATGTAATATCATTTGTTGCAAATGCATCTTCTCCCGTGGCTGCTTTTAGAATCAGAGGCAGCACTGCATTGGCAGCAAAACTAATGGCGTATGAAATGATTACCGCAATGAAGGTACCTAAAAGCCCAATAAACGTACTTTCCATTAAAAATAAGCGTTGGATTAATTTTGGACTTGCACCAATCGCTTTTAAGACACCTATTTCACGAGTTCGTTCTGTCACAGCCATTGTCATCGTATTGAAAATACCGATGGAAGCAATGAGCACAGCAATTGTACCAACAAAAATCAAGCCAATCTTTAAGACTAAGAAAAATACATTCATTTGATCTAATTGCTCCGTCACCGAATAGACACTGTAGCCACTATCTTTTAGTTTCTCTAAAATGGGCTTTACGTTTTCCAATGTATCAGCAAAAATATTAAATTCTGAGTAAAACATTTCCTCTGCGGTTGTATCTTCGAGAGCGGACAGATTCTCAACTAATGCTGGTTTTTGTGCTGTGTCCATATGAATCGTATTATCAATCATCCAATCATACGATGGTTTCTCCATTACGCCAACAATTGTATAGATCATTTTTGCCGATTCTTCATTGTTACCAGTGTTAGGCAATAGTGACATGTCAATGGTTTGTCCTATTAATGATTTTTTATAGCCTTCATCGCTTCCATTATAATAGGTGCCTTCTGCCTCAGCCTTTTTACTTTTTTCTTTAATTACATTGCGGTCGGCCTCATTCAATAGTGTTTGTGCAAAATGATAGCCTACCACTATTTCATTTGGCTTTGCTGGATAAGCACCTTCTGCAAGCTTGCCATTCACCTGTTCAAAATCCTTCATATCATTTAAAACTAAACTAGAAGTTGTATCTCGATCACCTAAAAAAGAATGTGCAGAGGCATTCACGCTTACCGTTTCAAGTACTGTTTCCACATGATCTATCTTTTTAATTTCTTGAATCTGATCCTCTGTAAATTGTTTATCCCCATATACTTGAATTTTCGTAACTGTTTCATTGGAAAGGATTTCATTACGTAATGATTCCTGTAATCCAAAACCTACGGATGCTAGTACGATGAGGAAAGCACAACCCATTGTAGCAGCTAGAACCGTCATAAAAACACGCAATTTATTTTTCTTTATGTGCTGTGTGACAAAGTCTAATTGATCCTTAAATAACATATTAAGCTTCCTCCTTTACCAGTTCGCCATCATACATACGGAAGCGCCTATGTGCGATTGTCGCCACTTCTTCATCATGAGTAATAATGACAAAGGTTAACCCAAACTCACGGTTTAAACTTTGAATAAGCATCAAAATATCTTGCTCTGTTTCTGAATCCAAACTTCCTGTAGGCTCATCTGCCAGCAAAATAGGAGGATTCGTGATGAGCGCTCGTGCAATACTGACACGCTGTTGCTGCCCACCTGATAATTCATTTGGATAGTGATCGGCCACTTCTGTCAGACCAACCTTGTCCATTATTTTTTTTACTTTTTCTTTTCTCATTGCTTTGCGCAACCCCTGTAGCTTTAAAGGTAATTCAATATTTTCGAATGCTGTCAAGCCAGGCATTAGTTGAAAGTTTTGAAAGATAAAACCGAATTGTCTCAAACGAAATGCTGCACTTTCTGTTTCATTTAGTTGTGCCGTTTCTTTACCATTCACCCTAATAGATCCATGCTCAACCTTCATAAATCCAGCTAAAACTTGTAATAAAGTTGACTTTCCAGAGCCACTTTTTCCGACAATGGCAACGATTTCTCCTTTATTAACCTCAAAGTTCACACCTTTTAAAACAGGAACCTTCTTTTCCTTCCCTTTTTTTCCGATTAAAAATGTATGTTGTAAGTTTTCAACTTGAATCATTTGATAATAAACACTCCTTTCTCACTCATTGCCCATTATAGAAAACAATTCTTAATAAAGAGGAAGGATAAAAATGAAGATATTCTTAAGAATAAGGAGAGACTCCTGCTCAAACAATTTGAATTTACATTCCCTTTACAATTCAAGTAGCTTTATTACTCATTTTCATTGTAAATCACACGTATATCTGTGCTAAACACTGTTAACGATATGACATAAATTGAGGAATAAAGGAATTTATCTGTACTATTAAAAACAAATACAGTTTGTTCTCCCTTTATTTTGTGAACGAATTGTATATTACAGCAATGTAAATTTTTATGTCGAATATAAAATTTTTATGTAGATAAATTAAAGATTTTGTTATGATAGTAAAGTTTAGAGGTCGATTAATTTATTTATATCCAGGAGGATTCGATTTACATGCTTAACTCAAAAAAACAAGACCCTTTCTTTATTGCATTGCATAAAATTGCTGAAAATATGAGAGAGGCTGTGCATTACGCAAATGATTTTCGTATTAACAGTGTAGCTGACCTAAAAGAGATTAGCATTACAATGAAAAATTACGAAACTGCTGGCGATAAGCTCATTCACGAACTGATCGTAATGCTAAACAAATCATTTATGACACCTATAGAGCGTGAAGATATTTTAGAGTTTGCCATTCGTATGGATGATATTTTAGATGGTACTGAACATTGTATTGCCCATTTTGAAATGTTTTCACTCACAGAGATTGATGAATCCATGCGCACTTTTCTAGGCTATATTTCTAAAAGTGCTGATGAAATTGTTAAAGCAACTGAAGAGTTAAAGAAAAAGAATCTAATTGGTATGCGTCCACACGCCATTCTAATTAAAGACTATGAACGTGAATGTGATGAAGTACAACGTTCTTCCATTAAACAACTGTTTCTAAACGAAAAAGATCCGATTCGCCTCATTAAATTTAAAGATATATATGAACAACTTGAAGATATCGCTGATCATTGTCAAAACGTAGCTAATACTATGGAAACAATCATCATGCGTAACGCATAATTAGGAGATGGGCACTTTACAATGAATACAATCATTATACTAACCGTACTGGTCGTCATCTTTGCCCTAACATTTGACTTTATCAATGGCTTTCATGATACAGCAAATGCTATTGCAACTTCGGTTTCCACTCGAGCATTGCCACCTCGTGTAGCGATCATCATGGCCGCAACCATGAATTTTATCGGTGCTATCACTTTTGTAGGGGTTGCTAAAGCTTTAACAAAAGACATTGTAGATCCGTTTTCTTTAAATGCTTTTGAAGGAGATACAACTGGCTCAGTCGTTATTTTGGCCGCACTTATTTCAGCTATCATTTGGAATTTACTTACATGGTATTTCGGTATTCCATCAAGTTCTTCCCACACGTTGATTGGCTCTATCGCAGGTGCTGCTGTCGCATCTGCTGGCTTTAATGTGTTAAATTATGGTGGCTTTACTAAAATCATTATGGCGTTAGTGTTTTCACCAATATTGGCTATTTGTGCTGGTTTTATTATGATGACACTTTTTAAATTATGGTTTAAAAATCTTAATTTATATCGTACCAATAAAGGGTTCCGTACGATGCAAATTTTCACCGCAGCCATTCAATCGTTCACGCATGGTACAAACGATGCACAAAAAGCAATGGGGATTATGACAATGGCATTAATTGCTGGAGGGTTGCATAGCGGTGATGACATACCTTTCTGGGTACGTGCTGCAGCAGCCGCAGCTATGGGTCTAGGTACATCTATTGGTGGTTACAAAATTATTAAAACCGTCGGCGGTAAGATCATGAAAATCCGTCCTGTTAATGGTGTAGCGGCGGATTTAGCGTCAGCAACAGTTATTTTTGGTGCAACGCTAATCCACCTGCCTGTATCTACCACACATGTTATTTCTTCATCTATTATGGGTGTTGGTTCTGCACAGCGTGTACGTGGCGTTAACTGGGGAATGGCCCGTAAGATTGTTACTACTTGGGTTATTACAATGCCTATTTCAGCTGTAATGGCATCCGTTATTTATTTTGTCCTATCATTATTCTTCTAATAACAAAGGCTCCTGTCTAATAAATGGACAGGAGTCTTTACTTTGTCACACGACAAAATGTGACGCATCCTTTAAACTAATTGAAAAAGGGGGATACATAAATAACTATGAAAACTTTTTCAACTTTTATTACCACACATGCAAAAGCAATCGTAGCCCTGTGGATTATTATTTTTCTAGCAATGGCTTATTTTGCTTTACAACTTCCCGATAAACTTCAGGGAGATGGATTTTTTGTTGAAGCGGATCATAACTATGTCACAAAAGAGCTAGCAAAAACATTCGATATTCCAACCAATACAATCTTGGTTGTTTTCGATCCTGCTCAGGATAAGAAAATTGAAGAAACTTTAAATAAGCTGAATGATATCAAAGACATACATTCTATCCAGTCACCATTAGATGACTCTTCTTTGCGTAAAGACGGGATTGCCTATGCGATGGTCCATCTAAGAAATGATGCTGATAACCTATCAGAAATCGTTGAGGATGTCCGTTTATTAATTGAAGAAGACGGCGTTCATATTACAGGTGGCCCAGTTATTTCTGCTGACATTAATACAGCCAGTCAAAAGGATTTGGCATCTGCTGAGGCCATTGGATTACCTATCGCCATTATCGTCCTATTATTGGCTTTTGGTACAGTCATTGCTTCTATTTTGCCAATTATCATCGGGGTTGTTACAGTCGTAACTGCCTTCGGTATTATGACATTACTCAGCGGTAGTGTAAATTTATCCATTTTCGTTTTAAATATTGTTCCAATGCTTGGTCTTGCTTTAAGTATTGATTTTGCACTATTGTTTATTAATCGTTACCGTGAAGAGCGTGCTCAAACATCTATTGCAGAAGCTATTCAGATTGCTATCCAGACAGCAGGACGTTCCATCGTTTTTTCTGCCGTATGTGTCATGATTGGTTTAGGTGCAATGATCGTTATTAATGTTGAAATATTCCATAATATCGCCCTAGGAGGCACAATAGTAGTCCTGTTGGCTGTTCTTTCCGGCTTAACCTTACTCCCTGCTACCATGATGCTTTTAGGCGATCGACTCAATAAATGGCGTCTACTACGCGTTAAACCAGGTGGAGCAAATCGCTGGCGTAGCTTTGCAGGTTTTGTCATGAAACATCCTGTAGCTATCGTCATTGCTGCATTATTATTACTTGGTATTGGCATGCTCCCATTAAAGGATATCCAATTAAAAATTCCTCAGGTAGATTCCCTACCAGCAAAATATGATGCACGTGTAGCGTACGATAAATTAGATGACACCTTTGGACTCGGTGAAACATCTACTTTATATTTATTGGCTGAGCGGAAAGAAGGCTGGGAGGATGCTGAGGCTAGAGAACTGATTTACACTATGCAAGAAAAACTATTAAAGGATCCACTCGTTACGAATGTTTCAACTATATACACAGCCGCAAACATTCCAACACCTAAGGAACTCTCTGCTTCTTTAGCAATCCCACAGGTGGCAGAACAATTAAAACCGGTTATTCAAACTTTTTCAAAAGATACAAAGCTATTCATCCCCATAACCATTGATGCAGCAGGCTCTTCCACTATTGCTCAAAAATTTGCAAGAACTTGGATGGATAAAGATTTAGGTGTTAACTTTGCACTCGGAGGACCAGCAAAATTTAACCAAGAGATATTTGATGAAATCGCTAATAAAATTGTTTTAGCGATAGCCATTATCATCGTGTCTACATTCTTTATTTTAATGCTGGCATTCCGTTCAGTTTTAATTCCGTTAAAAGCCATTATTATGAACATTATTGGACTTTCCTCTGCCTTCGGAATACTCGTCTATATTTTCCAATATGGACATTTTGGAATTGAAGCAGGATCCATTGTCTTGATTATCCCAGTTATTGTTTTCTGTCTTGTTTTTGGTTTGAGTATGGATTACGAAGTATTTTTAATTTCTCGTATCCAAGAGGAATATTTAAAAGGTGCCAACAATACTCACGCTACAATAGAAGGACTGACATCCACAAGTAGGATTATTACATCAGCAGCGCTCATTATGATTGTTATTACAGGAGCTTTTGCCTTCACAGATGTTATGCCTGTAAAACAAATTGGTGTAGGTATAGCCATTGCTGTTGCTATTGATGCCACTATCATTCGTCTTATGCTTGTACCAAGTCTCATGAAACTATTTGGTGATTGGAATTGGTGGCTTCCTTTCTCAAAGAAAGAAAAATAAATAATAAAAAAAAATCCGCCTCCTTGTTTAAGGAAGCGGATTTTTCCACTATGCATAAATACTGTTATACCACTCTTTCGCTGCGTGTACTTCAGGAATCGTTAGCTGATGTCCAAAATCAAACCACTTCGTCGTCACCGTCGCACCGGCCGAACTTAAAAGGACCTCTAACTCCTCTGATTCTTGTGCTGTACACATCGGATCATTCGTACCTGCCCCTATAAAAACAGGGGTTGCAGAAAGCTTCGGTAGCTCAATCTCACGTCTTGGCACCATTGGATGGTGTAATATTGCCCCTGCTAAAACATCCTCGTAGTGGAATAATAGGCTAGCCGCAATATTAGCACCATTTGAATAACCGATAGCTACAATTCGTTGACGATCAAAGCCATATTGCTGTGATGCCTCGTGCAAAAAATCGTTCAGTTCCTTTGTACGAATGATTAAATCCTCTATATCAAAGACACCTTCCGCTAATCGGCGGAAAAACCTTGGCATTCCATGCTCTAGTACATTGCCTCGTACACTTAATATATTGGCTGTATCATCAATTTCCTTGGCAAGTCCAATTAAGCTTTCTTCATTACCGCCCGTGCCGTGTAACAACAATAGAGTGGGTTTAGTTTCATCTGTACCTTTATAAAAAATATGCTTCATTAACAGTCCACCTCTCAATTATCTTGAATTCGAGATAATTGTAGCCTGTGGCAAAATTAAATTCAAGCTCTTCGACTTATTAATTTCGCGATTTTCACGATTTGGTTGTTCCTCATGGTTTTTATAAAAATTAGTTATAGTAAAAACTGATAGTAAACACGCCACAATCACAACAACAATAACAATTCCCACTAGTTTTTTCCCGTTCATTTTATGATAATCCCCCGTATTTATTATTTCTTTTTACGAAAGCCTTCTTCTAGCAAATATTCTTTTGCTGTATCATACGTACCAAACGCCTCTTCAAGATTTTCCCCATGGTAGACATTCCAAGAACGTTGTTCAAATACTAGCTGTAATTGATCACCCTCTCGACTATGCCAAATCTCGATAATCGGTTCTTCCGTCTCTATCTCTTCAGATAGATATTGAATAGCATCCGCAATAATCTCACGAAGTTGTTGCTCATCATAATCACGGATATTTACTAATCCTTTGTTAGCCTCTTGCTCATAGCGCAATAAATCTCCAACAAAGATAAAGCCATTGCCATTCGGATGGAGCTTTTCAACTACAATTGTCTTTTCATAAAGACTGTCCATAAAGTGATAATTTAAGCGTTTTAATGATATTTCCTTTTTCGTTAGTTCAGAAAATGATTCAATAATTGCTTGTTTTTGTTCAAATGTTAGCATATAAAAAATGCTCCTTTTCTTTACAATCTATCTAACAGTATAACTTATTTTTTCCTGTTATATTGTGTACATTCTCATCATTTTTACAAAGAAAATAGGATAAGCTATGTTCTAGCTTATCCTACCCAAATTAGGATGTTTGATTAAATATTTTTTCACGTGCAAATTTGATAACATGTGCGACATATAGTTCTCGATAAGGAACAAATTGTGCCGTTCCAACTGGTCTGACGATTTTGACACGTTGACCATCAGGGAAATATTCGTATCCTTCAATATTAAGTGTCGTCGTTTTACCCAAGAAGAAAGCTTCGGCCTCATTTAGTCTTGCTCTCACTACACCTGATACTTCCTCATATTGTAAAGTAAAGGAATTCCAATCGTGCTCGAAAGGATATATGTAGACATGGCAAAATTCATTATCAATCATATTTTCAGAAACAATACTGCAAGAGGTCATACCCATTTTGACAACATCTTCAACATCTATTTGGAGCCCTAATTCTTCTTTTACTTCCCGTATACCTGACTCCACTGTTTCAACAGCTAAAAGATGGCCTGCTGCTGTAATATCGAGTAAACCTGGATAATCCTTTTTCTGAGAGCTTCGTACTTGAAAATAAATATAGTCCTCGTTAACTAGCCAGCAATGAAATGTCTCATGCCAAAGACCTTTTTCATGCACCTCCGACCTTGTAGCTGTCCCAATTTCCTCATGCCGTTCATTAAATACCTTTACAATTTCTTGTTCCATTGTTTCGACTCCTATACTGATTTCGTTGCTTTTTTCTTAATCGCATTACGTTGATCATAAATATTGGATACGATAACTTTCAATACTGCATAAAATGGTACAGCAATAATAATTCCTATAAAGCCTGCTATATTACCTGCTGCTAGAATAATTGTAATAACAGTTAGTGGATGGATATCGAGCGATTTCCCCATAACATTAGGTGTAATAAAATTACTATCAATTTGCTGCGCAACAAGCGTCACGACGGATACCCAAACAACTAAAATAGGATCCTGAATAACCGCTACGATTAGGGCTGGCGTAAATGCAATCCAAGGCCCAATAAATGGAATCATATTCATAAAGAACGCAAAGATTACTAATAGTAATGAATACTCTAATCCAATAATTAAATAACCAACATACATAATAAGTGCTAATAAAAAGCTAATTTGCAGTTGACCCTGAATATAACTACGTAATACATCATCAATTTCACTTAATGTTTTCTTTACCCATTGCTGACGTTCGCCACTGAAATATTTATAAATAGATGGTGCAAATTTCTCATGGTCCTTCAACATAAAAATAAAGAAGAATGGTATTAAAACAGCTAATAATGATACTGATACAATGGATTGTAAAAAGGATATAAACCCTTTACTCGCCACCATCGCAACATCTTGCACTGAATTCGCCATTTTTTCGATTACATCATTTACCTGCTGTGGGAAGTTATCTTTATTGAGCAGTACATAGTCGGTTAATTGCTGAATACTCGTACTAATACTAGAACTAATCATCGGGGCATTCTTCACTAATTTATTGACCTGTTCAGCAATCGGGTTGCCAATAATCCAGCCAAAAATCCCTGCAATTCCTATTAGGCCAAACACAATTGTCAATATACTTGCCCATCTAGGAAATTTACGTTTTTCTAAAAATCTCTGAATCGGTTCAGTCACATAATAAAAGACCCCTCCCAGTAATAAAGGGATAAAAATGGCTTTTAATATGATGACTAGTGGTGAAAAAATCCAATGAATCTCTATAAAATATTTAATGATTAATAGTGTAAGCAGTATCCCTACACCTACCTGAAACCAAACCTTTCTCGTCACTTTCATTCACTTCCTTTTATCGCCGTTACTCAAGATACTACTGATATATTAACCATTTCGCAAGTATCCTAGTATGTTTTGACTCAATCAATTTTCTCTGAGCGAATTTATCATCAGATTTTTTGCGTTTACTTAAAAAGCCGCCTTCAGACAAACTAAAAAATTCGCTCACTTCCACTATACTAATCGTGGAAGTGTAGCGAATTTCAGTATCTGTTATAACGACGAATCATCTACAGAATTGAGGTATGCCTCAATCTCCCCAATAACTGATTCAACACAGCCATCTTCAAATGGTGAAATTAAGCCTGCCTCTTTCACAAGCTTTGTAAATGACATGGAGCCACCTAAACCACATAGATGAATATAGTCTTTCCAAGCCGCTTCAAACTCTTCACGTGAACGCTTCCAGAACTGGAAGGCACAAATTTGTGCTAGCGTGTAATCAATATAGTAGAACGGACTAGCATAAATATGACCCTGACGTTGCCAAATGCCCCCTGCTTCGAGGTAGCTATTGTGATCATAGTCACGATGTGGCAGATATGTTTCCTCAATTTTCTTCCATGCTGCCTTACGCTCTGCTGGTGTCATTGTAGGATTTTCATAAATAACATGTTGGAATTCATCAACTGCAACACCATATGGTAAGAATAAAAGACCACTACTTAAATGTGTAAATTTATATTTTTCTGTATCTTCTTTAAAGAATAGCTCCATCCATGGCCATGTGAAAAACTCCATACTCATCGAGTGGATTTCACAAGATTCGTAAGTTGGCCATAAGTATTCAGGAATGCCGATGTTACGGCTTGAATACACTTGGAAGGCATGTCCAGCCTCATGTGTTAACACATCGATATCTCCTGAAGTACCGTTAAAGTTCGAGAAAATGTACGGTGAATGATAGTTTTCGATAAATGTACAATACCCGCCACTTTCTTTCCCTTTCTTCGCCACTAGGTCCATAAGGTCATGATCGATCATGAAATTGAAAAACTCTCCCGTTTCAGGTGATAGCTCCTCATACATCTTTTTACCATTCGCCACAATCCATTCTGGATCACCCTTTGGCGTTGCATTACCTGATAAAAAGTTCAGCGCTTCATCATAGAATTTTAAATCGTCAATCCCAATACGCTTCGCCTGACGCTCATAAAGCTTTGTCGCAACAGGAACAATTAAATCGCGAACTTGATCACGGAATTTCTTTACCATTTCTGCGTTGTAATCAATACGATTCATTCGAATATAACCAAGCTCAACATAGTTTTTATAGCCAAGTTTTACAGCAATTTCATGACGTACTTTTACAAGTTCATCATATAAGCGATCAAATTCACCTTCATGCTCGGCAAAGAAACCAAATCGTGCATTTGTTGCTTCTTTACGCGTAGCTCTATCAGTAGATTCCGCAAATGGTCCAAGCTGAGCAAGTGTTAAAGTCTCACCATTAAATTCAATTTGTGCAGATGCTACAAGCTTATTATACTCAGAAGCTAGCTTATTTTCCTTTTGCATCAAATCAATGACTTCTGGTGAGAACCCTTTAATTTGATAGTTAGCTAGATCGAATAATTGTTGACCCCATTTGTCTTCTAGTTGCTCACGGAAAGGTGAGGCAATCAATGCTTTATAATATTCTGTTGTTACTTCTTCTAGCTCAGGACTAACTTCATCAAAATAGTCGCGCTCTGCTTGATAAAATTCATCGTTTGTATCGATAGATGCCCTAATATACACTAGGTTAGCCATTGTAGCAAAGTCATTACTGATACCATTTAATTTTTCAATGATGCTACTTTGTTCGTCCATCGATTGCGCCTTCTGAAATTGGTCGACGAGTGCTAATTGTTGCTCTTTCATCCCTGCAACATTTGGACGGTTGTACTCATAGTCTTTAAATGTTTTCATTGAAGTCCCCTCTTTCTGTCATATACCCCGTGATATTTCTATTATATGTCAAATCTTAGCTATTAAGAAACAATTTTTTAATAACCTATAATATATGTTTTTAGCAATGCCGCTCGCTCTCTTATTTTTAGTTTAGCTTCTACTGACTTTGGTGTCTTAGCTGACACTACATCTACCTCAAAATCTAAAGATTCAGCTAGATATTTCGCACGTTTTAAATGGAAGTCATTAGAAACAATCGTAATCTTCTTTGTTTCCTTTGGTAAAAGTTCTTTAGAGAATACTAAATTTTCATAAGTGGAAGTAGATTGATCCTCCATGATGATTCTCGAAGCATCAATGCCATTTTGCTCGAGATAATCCCTCATAACAGATGCCTCCGTTCGATCTTCATCTGGTCCTTGTCCCCCTGACACAACGACCTTCACTTGCGGATACTTTGTTAAATATTGAACAGCTACCTCTAGTCTACTTTTTAATGAAAGTGATGGTATACCTCCTGGTTTTACTTTTGCTCCCAGTATAATCATATAATTCGCAGAGCCATCTGCATTTGCTTCCACTCCACGTTCGATTTCTTTCCCCAACCAAATATAGAGGACAATGGCTATCACGATTAGAACAACACTCACTCTAATTATCCATTTCTTCACAAATAAACCCTCCCTTACCTTTTATTAACGTGAATACAGAAAAAAGGATGCTCGCATATCAAGCACCCTCCATAATTTTATCTTAAAATAAAGCGTTTAATAGATTCCTGCAGCCCAGTAATCTCATCTGTTAAATCATTGGAAGATTCACTAACAAGCTGAATCGCGCGTTGCTGCTCATCTACCGACGCTGTCACCTCTTCAGAAGCAGCCGCATTTTTTTCACTGATCATAGCAATACTCTCAATGGATTTCATCATATCATTCTTAGCACTGTTTACATATTCTACGCCATCAGTCATGTCTCCAATAATTGAAATGATTTTTTCGACAGCCAATTTGATTTCTTTGAAGGATGATTCTGTTACCATGACAGAATCATTTTGTTGACCTACAATGACGTGAGTTTTTTGCATTTCATCATTGACTAAGTTTGTTTCACTTTCAATCCCCTTCAGGGTAGTACGAACTAGCTCTGTTGCTACGGATGTTTGATCAGCTAGCTTTCGTACTTCCTCGGCAACCACAGCAAATCCTTTGCCATGTTCACCTGCTCGAGCGGCCTCAATAGATGCATTTAAAGCCAGTAGATTGGTTTGTTCAGAAATCTCCGTAATGGTCCCTACAATCCCTTCAATTTCTCGTACCTTCACTATTAAACTCCCAAAAACAGATCGAATATTCTGAATAAGCATTGAAGATTCCTGTGATTTATCTTTTAAGCTAGCAATATTAACGATACCCTCTTCATTTGACTTTTGCATATGTTGTGATGCATCTAATATTAATTCATTTTTATCATGTAATCCTTCAATTTGCTGAGCAAACTCAGTAGCTGTTCGATTTGTATCTTCCGCCTCTGATGCTTGTTTTACGGCGCCAATCGAAACTTCATTAATAGCTTTAACGATTTCATCGCCATAAGCATTTGTTTCTTCAGCAACTGCTGTTAAATTCGCAGATGTCGATTGAATTTCTACTATTGCTTCTTCTACATCTGAAATTAGTGTTTTTAGTTGATCAACCATTTCATTGAAGCCCTCATTTAACTGACCAATTTCATCCGAACGCTGTAAATGTTCAATATCTACAGTTAAATTCCCTTTGGCTACTTCGCGAACGCGCTGCGATAATTTTTTGACTGGTAATGCCAAATGCCTAGATACTAAGATGACAACAATGACACCTATGATAACGGCACCCGCTAACGTCAATCCAATGACTAATAGTAACGAGTTTGCCTCGGCATTAAAATCCTGCATATATGTACCTGATGCAATAATCCATCCCCAATGTGGATCTTTTGCTGAATAAATTATTTTATCCGCCAATACATTCTGACCTGGTAGCTCAAATTCGTATTCCGTAAAACCACCACCATCCAATGCTCTATCAGTTACTTCTCGAATAAAGTAATTTCCACTACTATCTTGATCGTTCCACAGATTATCACCTTCCCGAGTAGGGTGTGTTGTTAGTGTTCCCTTATTATCTAATACATAGATATAACCATATTCCCCCAAGTCACCTGGATAATTGATGGGCCGCTTCCCTTCACTATCCTTCGGGCCCAAGAAAGCCTCGCGTACCCGTTCCTGTGCTACATCTAAAGGTATATCTCCCTTTTCAACACTTTCATTGGCGAGTTCGATTATTTGCAAAGCAGATTGAACACTATTATAAATGACCTGCTCCCCAATATCCTCCATACCATTCTTCGCCTTACTATAACTAACAACGCCAATTATTAAACTTGGAATAATTAGTAGTGCCAATGAAATAGCGACTAGTTTCCCCTGTATTGAACGTAAAAACTTCATACTTTAGACCCCCAAATTCTTCTCCTCCAAAGAGTATATTAACTTATATTATGTTATGATTTGGAAGTTTCCGCAATGGATAAAACGCAAATTAGTTCTTCTTATTTGGTTTATTTCGTCTTTATATTTTTTTATTCTTCTATTAAATACCATAAAAAAACTATTTATCTACAAGACTTTTCCTCATAGAAAAATAGTTTATAATAATCATAATTTGAACGTATTAATTGTTTTAGTAACCTCTTTAAATGTTTGATCTAACATTGCTACAACCTCATTTAGTTCGGAAACCATTGTTACTTGTAAGTCGGAAGCCATTGCTACTTCTTTTGTTCCTTGCACACTATGCTGAGCGATATCATTCATCTGCTCTGTAGTAGCTAATATTTCTTCAGAGCCTGCCGACATTTCTTCAATAACAGCAGAATCATCTTGAATTTTATTGTTTACCTCAACAACTGATTTTAATATTTTTTCTAGGCTTTCACCGATACGTTGTACAGCCCTATTACCTGCTTGTACATCTATGGAACTTCCAGACATTTCATGTAATGCTCGTTCTGTAATGGTCTTAAAGCTGTTTAAATGTGTATGTATTTCATCCGCAGATGCTTTAGACAGTTCAGCTAGCTTACGCACTTCATCTGCAACAACTGCAAACCCCTTACCCGCTTCTCCAGCTCTTGCCGCTTCTATCGCCGCATTTAATGCCAATAAGTTGGTCTGGTCTGCAATGCTCGTAATAATCGTTACCATCTCTTCAATTGAACCGAATCTATCCCCCATTTCCTCAACATGTTTAGCCGTTCGTAAAACAGAGGATTCCACATTTTGAATTTGAGATACGACCTCTTGAGAATGATTCACGCTTGTTTCCACTAGACCTGTCATTGTTGAAGATGACTCAGCAATCTCAGAAGTTGTATCGGCCAGTCGTTGTATACCAATCGACATTTCATTCATCGTTAATACAACTTCTTGATTATTTTGCTGTTGTTGCTCACTGCCAGCAGCGATTTCAACAATACGATCAGCAATTTGAGCATTTGATGTTTCAACATGTTGTGTAGTTTCATCAATCTTTTTCACCACATTTTGTAAGGTGAATGTTTGTTGCTGAATGGTTTGGAATGTTTCTTTTAATTTTTGCAAGGCCTCCTGAAAGGCTTGGGCAAAAATAGAGATTTCATTTTTCCCTTTGAGTTGGATTTTTTCAACCTCCATTGTTGCCTTCGCTATATCTCCTTGTGCAAAACTTGTCACTGCGTCTCCTAATTTCGCTAATGGCTTAAGCGCTCGATTTATGTAACGGTACATTATAAGCATGACAATTCCGGTTAAAATTAAAATTACTATAATTAATGCTGGCAAAATGGCTGTCAGTACAGCATTTGCTACACCACTTACCTCGTTAGCCTCTATATCTACCCCTATAAACGCCACAATGTTTCCTGATGCATCCTTTAATGGTACTGTACCAGACAAATAATCCCCAAAACCGCTATGTAAAATATCAGAATAATAACTCCCTGCATCCATTACTTTTTCAATATCTTTATATAATGTAGAAGCAGACTCCTCTCCTATAACCCCCGCATTTTCTTCGTCGTCCGCTGGCATACCATCGACTAAAAATCGAACTTTTTTATCTTCCTGTGGAACAGCGAAAGTATAGGCATACAGGACCCCATTTACTTCACGTAATTCATTTAGTTCTTCTCTTAGCTGCCAATATAATTTGGATTCCCTTGGGTCCTTAGATAATTGTTCGTACTCCTCTGGGTTTAAATGTTTCGCAATGTTTTCTGCTACTGCGACAGCCTGTGCCCCCATTGTTTTATTGACAGATGATTTCGCTGTATAGATTGTTGTGACAATAAAAAATGCTAACAAAGCTACTAACATCACAAATGACATTAACACAATTCTATTACTTAATTTACCTGTTGCTCGCATAGTTACCTCCTTTAACATACTACTAAGTTAATCTATTTACTATTGTACTATTATTTTCACTATTTCGACAATAAAACTATGCTAATAACGATAACCAAATGACTAAAGCAATTAAAGCAGCGAATAATGTTGGAATGGTAAGAATCATGCCGAATTTAAAATACTGCCCCCAGCTAATTTTAATCCCTTTTTGAGCTAAAATATGAAGCCATATTAATGTCGCAAGTGAGCCGATTGGCGTCATCTTTGGGCCTAAATTAGTGCCAATTATATTGGCATAAATGAGTCCCTCCTTCATCATGCCTGTTGCGCTAGTTTCAGAAATCGCTAGTGCATTAATCATGACAGTTGGAAGATTGTTCATGACTGCTGATAAAACGGCTGCTACAAAACCCATAGTAATGGTCGCTAGTACAAATCCTTGCTGTACAGCATGTTCTAGTAAACTAGCTAGCATACCTGTCATCCCCACATTTTTCAGGCCATAGACTACCACATACATGCCAATGGAAAAGAACACTATATTCCACGGCGCCCCTTTGATAACTCTCTTTGTATCTACAAAAGCACTACGGTTTGCCAACCATAAAAAAACAGCTGCTACACTACATAAAATAAATGACACTGGAACGTGGAACATTTCGCCGATTACAAATCCCACTAGTAAAATTACTATTACATACCAAGATATCGAAAATAATTTCGTGTCTCTAATCGCCTGTTTTGGTTGTTCAACTGCCTCAAGAGAATAGAACTGTGGTATAGAACGACGAAAAACTAAATAAAGTACAGCTATACTTGCTATTAAAGAAATGAAATTAGGTACCACCATATGAATTGCATAATCCTTAAAGCCTATCTCAAAAAAATCTGCTGATACAATATTTGTTAAATTACTAATAACAAAAGGTAAGGATGTTGTATCTGCTATAAAGCCACTAGCAATAATAAATGGAAAAATCATTTTTTCCGTCAAATTCAGTTTTCTAACCATCGCTAAAACAATGGGTGTTAATATTAATGCCGCCCCATCGTTCGCGAATAGCGCTGATACTATTGCACCTAAGCAGGCAATATAAACAAATAAACGTAAACCACTCCCTTTAGCAAGTTGTGCCATATGAAGTGCAGCCCATTCAAAAAAGCCAATTTCATCTAAAATAAGTGAAATTAAAATAATACCAATGAATGATAATGTTGCATTCCAAACAATTCCTGTTACTTCCAGAACATCCTGCCATGTAACTACCCCAATTATCAGTGCAATGGTAGCTCCTATACAGGCTGACCAACCAATTGATATTTTACGTGGCTGTACAATAACAAAAAATAAAGTCACTAAAAACAAAATAATCGCTAATGCAGTCTGCATGGTTTTACCCCCTAAATAAAAACCAGTAGCTTTATGTGCTACTGGTTTACTCGATAAATAAATATATTGGATTATTCGCCTAAATCAGCATTATGGAAGACATTTTGTACATCTTCTAAATCTTCTAATGCATCGATTAATTTTTCAAATTTTGCAACATCATCGCCAGTTAATGTTACTTCCGTTTGTGGTAGCATAGAAAGCTCAGCTACAGTGAATTCTTGTATGCCAGCAGCCTTTAATGCTTCTTGTGTGGCAAAAAATTGGTCCGGTTCTGCATAAATAATAACCGCTTCCTCTTCTTCCAGAATATCACGAGCATCTACATCTGCTTCCATTAAAATTTCTAGTACTTCATCAGCTGTTTTACCTTCTATACCGATAACTGCAGTAGAATCGAACATATAAGCGACAGATCCACTAACACCCATATTCCCGTTATTCTTACCAAATGCTGCGCGTACATCAGATGCTGTACGATTTACATTGTTTGTTAAAGCATCTACGATAATCATTGTGCCGGCTGGACCAAAACCTTCATAACGTAATTCATCAAAATTTTCGTCACCGCCACCTTTTGCTTTATCGATGGCTTTTTCTATAATATGTTTAGGAACACTATATGTTTTTGCACGTTCAAGCACCACTTTAAGTGCACGGTTTGACTCTGGATCTGGTTCGCCTGATTTAGCTGCCACATAAATTTCTCGCCCGAATTTAGCATTGATACGGCTAGTGCTTTGATCTTTAGACGCTTTCTTTTCTTTAATGTTATTCCACTTACGACCCATTGTTTCCACTCTCTTTCAAAGGATAGATTTATAAAAATGATAGATATGCAGTTGCACATCTTAAAATGGTAATTAAATACTTATCGTATCTTTACTCTGCAAATAATAACATAATGATGCTTACAAAGCTAGATATACCAATGTTTATGCTTATTTTTTCTGTAGCAATTGCTGTAAAAATTTACGCTATTTAGCATCCTTCTATAACAATTCCTCTTTAATTTTTTCTAGCAATGCCGTACAGCCTTCTAGCACTAAATCATAGGTTTCTTGAAAATCCCCTGTGTAATAAGGATCAGGAACATCTTTTCGGTGTTCTGTTAAATCTAAAAAACGAAAAACCTTTGGTGAAGAAGGATTTCCTAATATCTTCCGGATATTATGAATATTACTTTCATCCATACCAATAATGTATGTGAATTTTTCTAAATCAGACTTTTGTAGCTGTCTACCTAGCATTCCCGTTGTAGAAATACCGTATTCTCTAAGCTTATCCTGTGTGCCTTGGTGAGGAGGTTCATCAATATGCCATGAGCTTGTAGCCGCAGAGTCCACAACGATTATATCGTCTAAACATTCTTTCCTCACTAGCTCTCGCATAACTGCCTCCGCCATTGGCGAACGACAAATATTGCCTAAGCAAACAAAAAGTACTTGTATCATTACGATTATCCTCCTACAACAAAGCACCCAAAATCAATGTGATTCTGAGTGCCATTTCATTTTATTTTACTGCAATACGATTTTGTAATTCTTCTGTTAAAGCAACCAGTTCACGTTCCAGGTGTTGAGTGAATTGCTCGCGCCCTTCTTTTCCTTTACCTGTTACATAAAACGGCTCGCCATAAATTAAATAGCCTTTATTACGCTTCATGACATCTCCTATATTACGTGCACCAACGTAAGCAGCTGGAACAATTTGCGCCTTTGCCAGTTGAGCGATTGTAATGGCTCCTTGCTTTAAGTCCGTTCCCTCCGCATTTCGTGTTCCAGATGGGAATATCCCAACTACTTTTCCCTCCTTCAATAACTGTGAAGGAATTTTAATAACACTTGGACCAGGATTATCACGGTCCACTGGGAAGGCATTTAAATGTTCAATAAGCCAACCAAGACCCTTCATTTCAAATAATTGCTTCTTTGCCATAAAGTGAATTTCCTGAGGGTACATGGCAACGCCGAGGTTTAAAATATCTACATAGCCTGTATGCGTACAAGCTATAATATATCCACCTTCTTTTGGCAAGTTTTCTTCTCCATATACACGAGCTTTCGAACCCATTAGTTTTAATATTACTTTAACAATATTTGCTACTAATTTATACACTGTTACATTCCTACCTTATTCAATAGTTATTCCCATTGTAATCGAAAAGATCCGTATACTGCAATTGTAGGTGACCATCTTACACCTTTCCAACCAATAGATCTACATCAATCGTAATTTCATTTAAAACAATATCTGTCTCATTTTTTTTATGCCAGCCCATCGGTGTCATCTCCAGTAGTGCAGGTACAAGCTCCTTAGCGAGTGGCAACGTATAGGTAACACGTTCTACATTCACTTCTCCAAAACTATCTTGGAAACGAGCAACAATTTGTTCATTAGAATATGTTTCCTTGCTCGAATCTGCATATAATTGAGCACGCAGCTCCTGTAAATAGCCGCTTTGTGGCACCACCTTTACAATACAGCCATTAGGCGCAAGAAGCCTTTTAAATTCTTGATAATTTGCTGGCGATAAAATATTTAAAATAGCGTCGAAGCTGCCTTGCGAAAAAGGACTCTTCGCTAAATCGCCAACAGACCAAATTTGCTGTGGATAATGACGTGCCGCAGCCAAAATTCCCTCTTTAGCTATATCAATACCAATGCCTACTCCATTCTTTTTCTCATTCATAATTCGGGCTAAATGCGATCCCTCTCCACAACCTGTATCGAGCACTGTATTCGCAGAATTAATAAGCTCCCCAATCTTTGCTTCTACAATATCATAAACCCCGCTATCAATAACAGCCTTACGAGATTCAAAAAGATCCTTACTATATTTAGAAGTAGAGCCCTGTGTCAGCATGTTGATATAGCCCTGCTTGGCAATATCAAACGAGTGATTGGCAGAACAAACGAGTCTCCCCTGCTCATAGACGTGCATGGATTGCTGACATAAAGGGCATGCAAAAAGTGTGATATGTTGATCTATCAATGCTGCTCCTATTGCACGTTTAGATAGTGCTCCCATTGCTACTCCTCCTTCTGTTCATTCGGTGAAATGAGGGCGAAACGCTCCCATTTTCGGCTTTTCCATCTAAAGTATACAATAATTGCCCTTACCCATTCATCTGCAGAGATAGCTAACCAAATACCTACCAAACCCCAATCGAGGACGAATACAAAAAAGTAACCTAATGGGAGGCTCATGCAAACCATCGACAAAAAACCGATTTTAACAGGGAACCTTGCGTCTCCTGAGGCACGTAAGGAGTTAATGACGACTATATTCATCGTTCGACCAGTCTCTAGCACTATACTTAACGCCAAAACAGATGCTCCGATAGCTATGACCTCAGGGTTATCTGTAAAAATATGCATAAGCTGCTTGCGGAAAATGGTCACTACACCAACCATAATAATGGTAAAAATAAATGCTGCTCGGACACTTTTCCATAGTTGATGATAAGCCTCGTCCTTTTCTCCAGCACCTACATGCCTGCCGATAATGATGGCCGTTCCTGTCCCAATGGCAATAGCGAATAAATAGGTGAACATAGATATGTTCATAGCATATTGTCTCGCCGCCAAAGTTTCTGCCCCTAAATATGTGGCATAATATAAAAATATGATCTGGCAAAACTGATAAAGAACCTGCTCAAAGGCAGACGGTAAACCAATGTTTAAAATTTTTCTTACATATTCCTTAGAATATTCGAAGTAGTAATGTAGCTTTACTCGTACTTCCATCACTTGATAAAGCAACCAGAAAAATACGAGCATCGCTAATCCTCTACTAATCACTGAGGATATGGCTGCACCTTTTACACCAAGCTCTGGTAATCCGAAATTTCCAAAGATTAAGCCGTAATTAAGTACAACATGCAGTACATTCATGCCAAGTGATACATACATCGTCTGCTTCGTCCAACCATGAACACGAATAATTGCTGCAAGGGCATTAATGATTGCTTGAAGGAAAATAAAACTCCCAATAATAACTAAATAACTTTGAGCATAATGGAGTACTTCACCTTGCAAGTTCATCATCGACATTAAATGACTAGCAAAGAAGAAAAATAGAACACTCATTATAAGTCCAACTGCCAAATTCATTGTGACTGCTAGAGCGGATATTTTCGCTGCCTCAAAAAAACGTTTTGAACCTAAATATTGTGATACAACGATGGACGCACCATTGCCGACTACCTCAAGAATTAAAATAGCGATATGAATATATTGATTTGCTGCACCAACCCCTGATACAGCATTATCTGATAGAGCACTAAGCATAAAAGTATCGGCTAGTCCCATTAACATAAATAAAAATACTTCTAAAAAGATAGGCCATGTTAAATGGAATAGACTTAACTTATTCGTTCCTTTCATTGTGTCTGCCAATACCTTCACTTCTCCTACACTTTTCTTAAAAATCTATTGTATCTTATCATAAAATTTCAGACTGTAAAGAGATTTATAGGAAGACAGCGCTTCCACATAAAAAATCCCTCTCACTAAATTTGTGAAAGGGTTTTTATTTAAATTAAGCAAAAGGACTGTAATTGCTCACGCTTATCGGCTGTTAGGCCAAACTCCTGCTCCAAAAAGGCTGTCTTTGAGCCATAACGATGATCCATAGCGTCAAGTGCTGCCTGTAAGTAGTCTTCACGAGCAGACATTAAAGCATAAAATTGCTGTAATTCTTGTTCGTTATATTGGTGCTCAATCGTTTGAGCCATTCTTTCTACCATGGGACGCAAATGGATATTCGTATCTAAATAATCTTCCATAATAGTTTCCTCAGGTACATCTAAAGCCAATAAAATAAGAGCTCCGCCAATTCCTGTTCGGTCTTTTCCAACTGCGCAATGATGGACTAGTCCTAAATTATCAGGGTTTTGTATCGTCAACATTAATTCCTTAAAAGAGGGATTATGGAAAGGCATTTGTGCATAAAAGTCCTTGAACATATCAGCGTTAACTACTTTATAAAACTCTCTACCACCTGTATTTGTTGGCATTTCAAAAGCATGCTTTCCCTTCGCCGGGATTTGAATATATCGAGTTTGTGGAAATACAGGATTAGGGTTATGTTGTACTTCATTCGTGTCACGATAATCAAAAATTGTTTTAATACCTAATGTTTCAAATAATTCTTTATCTGTCGATGTCATTTTACCAAGTGCGGCGGAGCGATAAAATAAGCCCTCCCTTATAACACGCCCATCTCTCGTTTGATACCCCCCCATATCTCGGAAATTATAAACGGCCTCAAACGAAATATTTTTTTGTACTTGCTTCACTGAACTACACCTCCCTATATTAATAAGTGTTCTTATCTTTATTCTATCGAACAAACTACATGAATACCAATTTTCACACTAGGTAATAAAATAAAAAATGCTAGCTGTAATAAACAACTAGCATTTTCTACGATCTTATTTATATAACTCTGGATACACAGCTTTAGCAACTAGCTCAACTGCTTCACCGATACGCGGACCTGGGCGATTTGAGATATCTGTGTCAAGGGGTTGAACTGCCTTATTTTGAATAGCTGATACCGTACTCCACCCATCACGAGCAAGGATTTCTCCAATTGGATTTTCTGTATAGTTGACTGTTGTTAAAATGACGTCTGGATTTCTCGCAATAACATCTTCCTCAGATACTAGCTTCCAGCCATTTAAATCTGCAAACACATTCTTTACATTTGCCGTATTTAGTATTTCTTGTTGGAAAGTGCTAGAGCCTGCTGTATATATTTCTGGCTTTGGACTAATCTCTAAATAAACATTTTTGGGTGTTTTTACTTCTTTAACCTTTGTTTTCACATCAGCGATTTTTGCTTTAATTTCTTCGTTTAATGCCTTTCCTTTATCCTTCACATCCATAACGGCAGCAATTTGTTCGATATCTCCATATACATCATCGAATGTAGCCGCTGATTGAATAACAAACACTTTAATTCCTGCATCTTCGAGTGGCTTAAGTGCATCCTTCTTACCAATCGTATACGCAATCACAACATCTGGCTTTAACGCTATAATTCGCTCACTGTTATAATTCACAGTATCAGAAACACGTTCGATTTTTTGAGCTGCTTCTGGATAAGTATCATATTCAGTGGCACCTACAATTTTATCGCCAACCCCTAGTGCAAATAGAATTTCTGTGTTACTAGGTTGTAAAGACACAACTGTTTTTGGCACTTCCTTAAACTCTATTTCCACACCACGATCATCGGTTACTTTATAACTTGTTTGCTCAATCTTTTGTTCATCTTGAGACACATCCTTATTTTTTGTATCTCCCGCGGTACCACAACCTGCTAAAACGAGCGCTAGCAATAAGACCGATAGCCAGTGTAAATTAAATAGTTTCTTCATTATTATTCACCTTTTTCTTTTTCATTGGATAGGATTTACTCATAAACGGAATTTCAGCTATTCCGGCTTGTTGATTCATATAGACAGCCATTACAAAACATACATTGGCTAATAAGCCTAAATAATCAAAGAGAATAGACGGCACCTCTTGTTCTTCTGAAACCTTGTGTAAAGTTCGATACGATTTTTTCGCCTCACTACGGCAAAGATGTAGAGCAGCCGCCGCCTCTGTTCCTTGAGGTAAAACAAAATTTTGAATCTCATCCTTCACATGACGAACATAAAAATCATAGCGCGCACTTAACCAGGATAGATCTTCATCTGTAACTGCTAGCTTTCCACGAACAGAGCCATTAACATGATAAGCCATAGGTAAAATCTGCATTAAATCATCTGCAACAGCCTGGACATCCTCTTTCTTCACTACAGCTAGTGCAACCCCTATATGCGTTGTTAAACTATCTGTGCGAATCTCAAAATCGACAGTTGAAGCCCTCTCACGCATAAAAGGATAACAAGAATAACGTGCATCTTTTTTCAATCTACTATCCCCCCATTTTTCCAAATGAAAATTCTCGCTTGTTCAGTACATAAAAAAACGTCGCTCCTCACGCAAAGGAACGACGAAAATAACATAATGATTGTCATACAAACACGACACTGCCTATGTATTTGCCGTATATCCTCCTAGCTTCCGAAGAGTTGTTATACGTTCAAATAAAGGTCGGTCTCCTGGCTTGTACAATGCTATTATATGAAATATATAATAGCTATAAAGAACCTTCCCATTTCCTACGAAACAGTGGCTAATCTTTATAATGGCTGTACTTACAGTTGCGGAAACAGCTTCGGCTTTTACCGAATTCCCGATTATGCTAGCAAGCACCTTTATTCTGCAAGAATAATTCACTTGTAATGCAGTTTATCATAGATTGATAGGAAAAAATAGTTACGTACAAAAAGGATACTCGTTTTATAGGCGATATCATAGCATTAAAGTTACTCGACTATAATACTTTTTCAATTGCTTGCTCAATATCAAGCTGTGAGTCTGTAGGCTCAAAGCGAGCTACGGTTTTTCCGCTTGCATCTACTAAAAATTTAGTAAAATTCCAGCGAATATTTCGACCATCTAAGAAACTTGGAGCAAATTGAACGATCGCCTCAGCCAGCATTTTCTCCTGCATGCTTGCTTTCCCGAATTCACGGAAATCGACTTCATGTTTTAAATAATTAAATAAAGGATGTGTCGTCTCACCATTTACTTGGATAAGCTCAAAAATGGGGAATGTAACTCCGTAGTTTACTTTACAAAGATGCGCAGTTTCCTCTCCATCTTCTGGATTTTGGTGGCCAAATTGATCGCAAGGAAAACCTAGAACGACAAAATTATTTTTTCCATATTTATCGTACATTTTTTGTAAGTCTTCAAATTGATATGTAAATCGGCACTGATTAGCTGTATTAACTATTAGCAATGTTTTTCCGCGAAATGTTTCCATTGATAAAATTTCACCATTCGGCTTTCGTACTAAATAATTATAAATGCTCATTCCCTAACCCCTTTTGTTTTTTTCATATATTATAATTGACTATTCTCCAATAACCAAAGAGTTTGCACAAAAAACACCATCTCGTTACTAGGAACGGATGGCTGACTTATATTTCTTTTTATATTTAACATTTTGCTCTTCATTAATTAATCGATGTGCTATGTCTAATAATTTAGAATCACTCGTATGATCATATAATTTTTTTAAGGATACAATAATATCATAGCGAATGAGAGTAGGATGCTTCTCATCTAAACAAGTTTGAAATCTCTTGGCTAAAAAAGATACAACTAAATCGCTTTGTACTTGGCCTGCTAAACCAATTTTCCAAATAGCTTGTAATGTATGCCTTGCCGTGACAGGCTTATCATCATAGGTCACAGCCCAAATCTTTAAAAAATCTTCCAATACTCTTTCTTCGGGATCACTGTTTGCAGCTAAAGCACATAAAATTTGCGCGGCAAGTGCACGGGCATGGCCATTTTTATATGTAAGTGCTTGTACAAGCTGTTCCCACACTGCATATGTCCAATCTACGGGCTCCTGCAGAATTTTCATCAGTTCCTCGTAAGATTCATATTGTATATCTCGATTACGCTCTGTTAGATTATTAAAAAGTTGCAAAATCTCTTTTTCCATAATTTATCCCTACCTTTATTGTTTCAGAACGTCATTAAACTTTATTTATGGTACACTTAACTTAATTTTTTTCGCAAAGAAGGTGAGTTTATGAATAAATTTAATGCTAGGAAATTGATTTTTCGATTGCTAGTGATTCTGTCCCTAATTATAGCTGCTTATTTTATTATTCCTGTATCTATGCCGTTAATATTAGCAGCTATTAGCGCATTTTTCCTTGAACCGATCGTCATGTTCTTTAAAAGGCGCTGGAAAATGTCTCGAAAAATTGCAGTTGCCTTTATATACATAGTGAGTGTCATTATAATTTCTATTATTTGCTATATTTCAATTACACAGATCATGACGCAAATAATTTTATTGTCTAAGCAAGCTCCCTATTATATTTCCAAGCTATCAGATATGTGGCTTCATATGCAAGAAAATATTTCTAAATACACTGAAGACTTTCCACCTGAAGTTAGTACTTCGCTTCAAAAAACCACAATGGATTTCATAAAGAAAATTGAAGAAACTTTTTTAAGTTTCTTTAATTATAGCAAAGTTTCAGCCTTCTTTTCAGAGATTCCAAGGCTATTTATCAGTCTTCTCGTCTATATGATTGCCCTATTCCTATTTATGCTTGATCTGCCAAAATTGAAGCGCATTACTTATAAGTATTTAAAGCCTAATACAGCAAAGAAAATAAAAATTATTTTAAACCGTTTAAAGGATGCAACATTAGGCTATATGAAAGCACATTTATTTGTAAGCTTCATTATTGGAGGCGTTACACTTGTTGGACTTTTATTAATCCAGCCGAAATACGCCATAACGATGACTATTATTATTTGGCTGATAGATATAGTCCCTTTTTTAGGCTCCATCATTATTCTAGCACCGTGGGGGTTTTATCACCTTTTAATGGGAAACACAGCTATTGCTGTAAAATTATTCATCTTAGCTGCTATTTTACTCATTATTCGTCGTGTAGTCGAGCCTAAACTAATGGGAGACCATATCGGTTTATCAACTTTACCAACATTAATTGCTATGTTTATTGGTCTACAGTTATTTGGAATTATCGGTTTGCTTATTGGACCCTTTGTCATTATTTTCTTTATCGCCTTGAAGGAAACAGGCATCATTAAAGTGAACTTTAAAATTTAATCCCAATAAAAAAGGTCATCTTTGTATTTTTCCTTTACAAAGATGACCTTTTTATCAAGTTAATCGTCTATATAATATGGTGGCTTATTGAATTCGACCAAAGCCTACTAAATATTGATTCCACCAATCAAGTGATTCAATGACAACACCATTATTTTGAGCATCAATCATTGTGTTGTTACCTAAGTAGATACCTACATGCGCTACACCTGAGCCATAGCTAAAGAATACTAAGTCACCAACACGTGCTTCACCAGCAGAAATACGTTGTGTTGCTAAATATTGTTGTGATGCAGTACGTGGTAAAGAAACGCCTGCTTGTTTGTAAGACCATTGTACAAGACCAGAACAGTCAAACCCTGAAGTTGGATTATTACCACCCCATACATATGGACGACCAAGGAATTGTTTTGCTGTAGAAATTGCATCACCTGAAGAGGCAGTACCAGCGCCTGAACCAACGATAATTTTTTGTGGTTGTTCACCATCACCGTTATTTTGAGTAGCTTGTACTACTGGTGTTGCTGCTTGAAGAGCACGTAAACGAGCCGCTTCCTCTTCTGCTGCCTTACGTTCTGCTTCTAAACGCTCTTCTTCCTGTTTTGTAGCAATTTGAGCTTTTAAGGCTAATGATTTTGCTTCATTCTCAGCCTTTTTCACTTCCATTTCGCTTTCTTTTTGTTGAAGCTCTTGGAATTGTTTTTGAAGCTCTTTTTGTTTTTCATCTAATGTAGCTTTTTGTTGCTCTAAGCTCGCTTTGTCAGCTTCTTGTTGATCCACTAATTCTTGGTCCGCATCCATTAATGTTTTAACCGCTACGACACGGTCCATTAAATCGGCAAAGCTTTTTGCTTCAAGAACTACATTTAAATAAACACCGACTGTGTTGTCTTGTGCTTGGTATGCAGCCATACGTTCACTTAAGATTTTAGAACGTTGCTCAATACGTTTTTTTGTTTCAACAATACTAGCATCCACTTCTTTAATTTCCGCTTGTACTTGTTTAAATACTTTTACTTTTTCGTCGATCTCTTGTTGTAATTTCGTTAGTTCTTCTTGTAATTTTTTAACCTGTGCATCTATTTCAGCCTTTTTCTCAATCATTTGTTGAGAAGTTTCTTCAGCATGTACTTCTGTTGGTTGAATTGTATTAAATAATAAGCCGCCTGCTAGTGCTAAAGCTAGCACCATCGACTTACGCCATTTATTGCGCTTACCCACGTACCTTCATTTCCCTTCATTTATCAATTTCGCTCTGAATACTCTATGTAATCTGTTGAACGATTCTATATTTAATCATTTGTTCTTATATATTTGTTTTAGCCTTTTAAAGTTTAGCATTTCCAGCATAACTTTTATACTATTTCCTATCTATTTAATACATTAGTAAAACTCGAAACATTTCTGTAACATTCGCGTAAAATACCAATTATTCTACAACGCACTTATTTATTCTACATACATCTGTTTTTAGCTAATTCGACATTAGTCCCAGGATCTACTTTGTAATGTTTTTGTAATATTACTCAGAAATGTTTCAAAAAAAAGAGGCAGGGAATTGATCCCTACCTACTGTTTCATGGAACGCAATGCCTGTATTGATAACCTTACTAACAAAATTGCACATAAAAATAACCCTAAATAAGCAGCAGTGTTTAGGTACACTGCATAAGAATCATGAATAAATTGTGAGATTGCCAAAAGGGCAACAGATATAATTCCAAATGTAATCCCTACTAAAAGCAGTACAAATCGTGAAAACAAATGGGTGATGAATCGGGCATTATGTTCATCAGAAAATATATCGTGATGTAAAATAATTTTCCCACTTTCTACACGCTGAATTAGTTGATCCACTCTTCTTGGCATTTTACGCAAAGTTGGTATCAGCATGGATAATTCCTCTTGCAACCGTTCTTTTGTAGCCATAGGTTCTTTAAATGGCTTTAGGAAAGAAGCACGCATATATGTAGCAGAAAAATCTTTAGCTTCCGTAAAAATATCAAAACGTGGATCAATTACCCTTAATGTTCCATCTAATGTCACCAATGAGCGGAGTGCTAAACCTACCGCAGGGTAAAAGGCAAGTCCAAAATCCCGCACCACGGTAAATAAAGCATGTATTAATTCTTCTGTTGGTATGCGATCTACATATGAGATTTTTAGTAAAATTTGATCAATTGCTTGTTCCATTCTTGCGCGTTCCGCATGATCCGCATTTTCCACTAATAGTGTTAAGCCATCGTACAAAACGCTGGAGTCGTTGAGCTGAATACCCATCAAGAATAGCTTTAAACCCTCTTGTTGTGTGGCCCCCAATCTTCCAACTGCTCCAAAATCGAGCAATACGGGTGTACCATCCTTCTCATCAATGTGAATATTTCCAGGATGAGGATCAGCATGAAAAATACCTGAAAAAAGCATCTGTTCGAAAAAAGAATATAATACCGTTCTAGCAAATTGTCTGCGATCAATGGACAGACGATTGAATTCAGCTCCCCCATCCGCCACACTATGTCCACGAATATATTCCATCACAATAATATTTTCATTACTGTAAGCTGTATAAATTTTCGGAATCCGGACCTTATAATCACTTTTAGCTAATGCGTTCTTTACCTGTAGCGTATTACGTACCTCAATATCTAAATGAATCTCCTCACGTAGCCCATCTGCAAATCCACCAGCAAGCTCACGAAAGCCTAGTGACTCTGCCCATGTAGATTTAGATGAAAGCCAATTTGCAAATTCCTCTAATATTTCAAGATCATCGCGCATAATCCCTTTTACTTCAGGACGCAGAAGCTTGACGACAACATCTTCATAATTTTTTAGTCGGGCCTTGTGCACCTGACCGATTGAGGCCGCTGCAATGGGCTCCATTTGAAATTGACTAAATACTTCATCCATAGGTTGAGGAAGTGAGCCCTCTAAAATATCTGTTACTTGCTCTACTGGTAAAGGCTTCACACGATGCTGTAGCCTTTCTAGCTCATCTATAAAGATGGGTGAAAATAATTCTTTACGTGTAGATAGTACTTGTCCAAATTTAATGAATATCCCACCACATTGCTCTAATGTTGCTCGCAATGCAATCGCCAGCTCTTTTTCGTTTTCACGTTGCCTTGCATATTTAATCGTTTGTACGACACCGTTTGTAACAGCAATTTTTAAAACTTGTCGCAATCGTTTCTGCTGTCGCCAATAGCTACGCAGTCGTAATAGCAAAGATTTTTGGCCATTTCTGCGATCTCCCGTTGTTATGCCACTTGGATCAAAGAGCTCAAAAACCAAATACAGCAACATAGAAATGAGTAGCATACTCCCTATCCAAATTAATGTGCTGACCTCTGTCACTGTTTGCATCATTGTTTCAGACAAAAAATCTGTATGACGCAAATAAGAGTACCAGTAAACAAAAGAGGTTAATGTCACACTAATAACGACTGAAAGCACTCTTCGCACAAAATTGATATTTGAGCCAATTAATCGTCCGCTCACAATATAAATCAAACCCGATACTATCATGATTTGGAACAAAAACTTCAAAAAAATCAACAGCGTCACCTCCCATATCAGTTCCATTTCCTACTACTGTAAGTATAGCAAATTTATACATCAACTTGCTGTCACAAGGTACACCTAAGGAAATTTGTTAAGTTATTAACTTGATAAAATACCTTTAGGGGTATATTATTTAATTGTAGTGTTTATACTGCATAATTTATCTATTTAGAGAACTTCAACCTTTATTTAAAAGCACTTATATACCCTATTATGTATTAATTTTAAAAGGAGTGTTTACAATTGAGTAAAAAATTTTTAATAGTTGGTGGCGTTGCAGGTGGGGCATCCACTGCTGCTCGTATCCGTCGTCTCGATGAAAGGGCAGAAATAATTATGTTTGAAAAAGGGCCAAATGTTTCATTCTCTAATTGTTCTCTCCCCTTCCATTTAAGCGGGATTGTTGAAAATAGTGACAAATTAATTTTAATGACGCCTCAAGGCTTTCAAGCAAAATACAATATCGAGGCTCGTGTTCAGCAAGAAGTTGTACGTATTAACCGAGAGCAAAAAACCATCACTATTAAGGATTTAACAATAAATAGAGAGTATGAGGAAAGTTACGATACGTTAATTTTATCTCCAGGAGCAAGTCCTATCGTCCCCGACTTAGAGGGTATTCATTCTGAGCACGTCTTTACCATTAGAAACGTGACTGATATTGAGCGTTTAAATCGATATCTACAAACAGATCATGTACAGGACATTGCAGTGGTCGGCGGGGGCTTCATTGGTGTAGAGGTAGCAGAAAATTTGAAGCTAGCAGGCTATAATGTCTCTTTAGTTGAATTCGGCCAACAAATTATGGCTCCTTTTGATGTTGATATGGCTCAAATATTGCACAAGGAAATGATTGATAAGGGGGTTCAAGTCATTGTCAATGACGGTCTTGCAAAGGTTACTCCAGATTATGTGACGTTAAATTCTGGAAAACAATTGACAGCACAAGCAGTAGTGTTAGCGATTGGCGTTCGTCCTGAAATCCACTTAGCTAAAGAGGCTGGGCTAACTATCGGTGAACTAGGGGGCATTCTGGTTGATGCTAATTATGTGACATCTGATCCTTCCATATACGCTGTGGGAGATGCGATTGAAGTATTCCATCAACTTACCCATAAACAGACGCGCCTCGCTTTGGCTGGTCCCGCTCAGCGACAGGCACGTGCTGCAGCTAATCATATGTTTAACATCGCTCAACACAATAAAGGGGTTATTGGATCTTCAAGTGTACAAATTTTCGACCTCGTATGTGCATCAACTGGTTTGAACGAAAAAACAGCTCGAGCAAATGGCTTTCAGTCTAAAAGCGTTTATTTGATAGCTCCAGATAAAGTAGGCTTAATGCCAAATAGTCATGCTCTTCATTTTAAGCTCGTTTATGAAACACCCACAGGTAAAATCCTTGGAGCCCAAGCTATAGGTAAAGGCAATGCAGATAAAAGGATTGATGTGATAGCAACCCTCATCTCCATGGGTGGTACTTTAGAAGATTTGAAGGAGCTAGAGCTATCCTATTCTCCAATGTTTAGCACTGCCCGTGATATTGTCAATTTGGCAGCTCTTGTAGCTCAAAATCTATTACACGGACACTTCAAACAAATAAAAGTAGATGAAGTGAGACCACTTATTGAAAATCAAGCCTACTTCTTAGACGTACGTGAAAAGAATGAATTTGAATCTGGACATCTCCTTCATGCACACAATATTCCTCTAAGTGAACTTCGAGAAAGAATGCATGAGATACCGCAGGATCAACCTGTGTATGTACATTGCCGATCCGGTCAACGTAGCTATAATGCCGTTATGGCCCTTCAGAATAGCGGTTTCTCTAATGTCTTTAACGTAAGTGGGTCATTTCTCGGTATTAGCCTATATGAATATTTTACAGATATCACAACAAACAGAGATAAAATTGTTACTGCTTATAATTTTAAATAACTTAAAAGGGATGCCCATAAAACGGCATCCCTTTTTCGTTAGTTTGTAGATAGTACCTTTTCCCAATCAATAGTACCATTTTTAACTTGCTCACGTTTTTCTTTACTCATAATATCATTTGGTTTTCCGCCTTTTGGCCAGTCTTTATCGTGATTTGGCCATTCAGGGCGATCTTGAGATAAAATAAACGCTGCTAAATCAGCTGCTTCTTGATCTGTTAACGTCCCTGCTGCACCTACTGGCATATTATTTTGAATATAGCCAGCCATTTTTGACATACGTGCCATGCCCGCACCGTCGTTAAATGAATTATCTCCCCATAATGCTGGACCAGTATTAGCACCAGTTCCAGAGCCATCAGCCGCATGACAAGCTATACAGGACTGACCATAAAGCTCCTCACCATTATCAACATTTGGAATTGGTACATTCTTCATATCACTAGTACCTGCCCATTCTCGTTTTGCTCCAATTGGAACACCTTCAGAAATATATGCAAAATAAGCGACCATAGCCTCTAGCTCATCACTATTCATTTCAAATTTTTTACCATTCATACTACGAACCATACAGCCGTTAATGCGCTCTTCAATTGTAACTACACCACCCGAGCGTCCAATATATTGTGGATAATTGGCCATTACTCCTACTAATGAAGATGCTTGCTCGTCATAGCCAGCACCAGCATGGCAGCTTGTGCATGATAATTGATTCCCAACATATTCGTCCGCCGCAACTTGCGTATTATTAACAAGCTCATAGCCGTTTAATATTGCCTCTTTCATAGGTCCTTCTGGCACTTCATCAATACTTGGTGGAGCGTAGACAACTGACTGAGCAGCTGCTGTCGTTGGTAATTGCGCCTGCACTGTCGTATCGTTCTCCTCCACAATCGAATCAACTGTAATTTTGTCACTAATAATTGTTGCTACAAAAATTGTGCCTACTAACAATACTGTCCCTGCTACTCCTGCTACTATAGGTTTCATCTATAATACCCCCCTTTGTATACTCACTTATATTTTAGCAACATAGCATTTTATTAGATGTGATTTTTCTCACACTACTATAAAATAGAACCATTCAGATGATAAAAATGGATAAATTAACCATAATTTATTGTACTACTACACCAAAATCAAGACTTAATACCTCTTGCAGTATGTAGTTGAATCAAAAAAAATGTCGAGTACTTTAAGTACTCGACACCCATTCATCAGTTTACAGGTTACACGCCCCATTTGTACACGTATCCTCACCTGTTCCCACTAATTTAATGCTTGGCTGAATTCCCACTATTTTAGCTGTCTGATGTAAAGTTCGCACAAAGACTTCATTTGGCTCTGCCCCTTTAATGCCATAACGATTTTCAAATACAAAGAATGGGACACTTTGTATACCAAGTTGCTGCGCATCATATCGATCCAGGTTTAAAGCCTCAAGAAAGGCATTAGTAGCTAGAACATCCTGCGCCCCATTTATATCTAAGCCTAATTGCCCAATCACTTTTAATAAAAAAGAATCATCATTCACATCTTCGCCAGCCATAAAATGACCAGCCATCAGTGCTTCTGTATATGCCGATGCTTGACCAAATTGCTGCGTCCATTTTGCTAAACGATGTGCTTTTTCTGTGTGAGCTGTTTTCATCTTTTCAAAATTATAATACAACCCAACTTCTGCAGCTCTGGATGCCATATTCGCTGTCATATCATATACTTCTTCACGTGTTGCGTTATACTTTATAGCCAACGCGTCTAAAAAAGTCGGTGCATTTACTTTAGGCGTATCCGGAGCTATTTGATAAGCCTTGTATTCAATTTCTACTTGTCCCGAATAGCCACTTGTATCAATTGCACGTTCCAATTCTAGCTTGGCAATATAACAAAATGGACAAGTAAAATCCGTGAAAACTTCAATTTTCAAAGTTATCCCCCCCCAATAATATCTACCCAAATTTTAATGGCAGTAGCCAATATGAGCATTGCCAAAATGCCTTGCAAGCTTTTGGTATTCAATTTTTTCCCAGCCTTTGCACCAAGTGGGGCCGCTATAAGACTGGTAATAATCATTATGAGCGCAGGGAAATATTCAACTTGTCCTGTCATTAATTTTCCAACCATTCCCCCTATAGAGGAGATAAATGTAATCGCTAAACTAGTCGCAATGGTCATACGCGTAGGGATTCCTAAAACCACTAGCATAATGGGGACTAATAAGAACCCACCACCTGCTCCGACAATACCTGAACCAATACCAACAACTACGGCTAATAAAATGGCCAATGTTTTATTAAAAGTAACATCCTGCATAGGTTGATCGTCAATTTGTTTTTTGGGAATAAACATCATGACTGCGGCTATTAAGGCTAGCACACCATAAACTATATTTATGCCTGCCTCTGATAAAAATTTGGAACCAAAACTACCAACAAAACTTCCTGTTAATATAGCACCACCCATATAGATAATGAGTGATTTATTTAAATATCCACCTTTACGATATACCCATACACCAGCTATGGAAGCAAAAAATACTTGTATGGCAATAATTCCGGAAACCTCATGAGCTGAAAAGGCCATAAATCCTAATAATGGTGGAATATACAGTAGCATCGGGTAATTAATAATGGCACCACCAATACCTAACATCCCTGATACAAACGAACCAAGAAAACCAATCAAAAAGATCGTTAATATCCATGTAATATCCATACATTTTTCCTTCCTTCCGAAAAGTGAAAGAAGGGTTGTTCTATTTAATAGACAACCCTCCATTAGCCTTAAGCTTTCTGAATTAAAAACGTAATAACACCTGCTTCTTCAGATTGATCTAATATATTATGACCTCCAGCTTTTGCCCAAGCAGGAATATCCGCTAAAGCCCCTTTATCTGTCACCTGAACTTCTAAAATTTCTCCAGTATTTAATGTATCTATCGCCTTTTTTGTTTTCACAATGGGCATTGGACACGAAAGACCTTTTGCATCTAATTGTAAATTTGACTTCATATTGATCCCCTTCAGCACGGCAAAAGTTGTAAGCGATTTGCCGGTTCTTCTTGTTATTTTAGATTCCTGAAGGATGAGCACCTTCAATATCTGGAATATCCACATTTATAATACACAGACGTACCTATTGTACTTTTAGCAAATTTTATCGAACAGCACAGCGATTTGGACCGATTTCCATTTCAGTTTGTTCATCTGGTGTGGGAGTTATTTTCCCCATATTTACCTGACGGATTTCTTGATAGGCATTAGGTTGTGGTGGTAATTGATCTGTCACGACACGTTTAAATTCAACTTCATCATAAATATTCAAACCATGATTTTGTACAAATAAATCCCCTAGTCGTTTTGCTACTGTCCCATCTTCGTTAAGTTCATCAATTATCATAAAATGAGCTGGTAACACGATAAGCTCACCCGATAATTCTCGATAACGTTTGTAAAGTGTATCTCGTAAATCTCCAACCCAATCCTCAGCAAGGCCTGCTAAATCAGGACGTCCAATAGAATCGATAAATAAAATATCCCCTGTTAACAAATATTTGCTATCGACTACAAATGATGTAGAGCCAATTGTATGACCTGGTGAGTAAATAGCTCCTACATCTATTTTTGAATTACCAATTTGAACAGTCACTCCATCAACTAACGGTATATAGGAAAATACAACCTCTTCTGCATCTTTCGGCGGCAAGTAATAGACCGCACCAGTTGCCTCAGCTATATGACGTCCACCTGAAATATGATCGGCGTGTAAATGTGTATCAAAAACATGTGTGATTTTCACATTCTTCTGTTCAGCGAAACTTATAAATACATCTGTAAAGCGAACAGCATCAATGATAGCTGCCTCACCTTCAGATATCACCATATAAGAAAGACAGCCCTTCCCTAAACGGACAAATTGATACAGCTCTCCCCCACCCGTTAAATCACCCACTTTAATAGGCTCTAAATATTCACTCCAAGATTTCATACCACCTGCTAAATAGGCAACATCTCGACCAGCTTCCGATAGCATTTCAGCCACCATCAATGATGATCCTTCTTTAGCACAAACGACTAGAATTTTTTTATTGGAGGGGATTTTCGGCAAGATCTCCTCAACACCATCTAACAGTTCAAAATATGGTACATTTAAGTACTCAAATCGATGTCCTTCTATTTTCCAGTCTTCAAATGCATCTGCATTACGAACATCTAAAATAAACAATTCTTCATTGTTAATGACCTTTTTGGCAATTTGTGAAGCATTCCATTTCTGCATCGGCATGTATATAACCCCCATAGGTATAATTTCAAAGTTTTTTAGAGCGGAGAGGCATTCCCCTCCGCCTTACTGGTACAAAAGAATTCTTTAGAAAGTTAGTGATGGTGCTGCATCTTTTGCAAACTCAAGGAAAGTAACAGCTCCTCCTACTTCAATACCATCAATAAAATCATCTGTCGATAAGCCCATTACATCCATAGTCATTTGACAAGCAATAAATTTAACACCTAATTCTTGGGCTATGTCCACTAATTGAGGAATGGCAGGAACATTCGCTTTCGCAAAGCCTTCCTCAAATTGCTCTGCTCCAGCAGGTATTGGTAACGCATGCATCCCTTGCTTATGAATGAGATTCAATCCTTCAAACGTGAAGAAAATCGCTACCTCCTTCTCAGAAGCTGCTGCTGCTGTTGCAATATTAAACACCTTATACGCATCAAATAAACCACCGTTACTTGCAATAATTGCTACTTTGTTTGACATGATAAAATTCCTCCTATTAAATGTTTTTTGTTAATTTACCTTGCCAGGATGTCATTCCTGGTAGAACGTTAAAGACCTTTATAAAACCATGTAAGGCTAGCTTCTGTGCAGCCATATCGCTGCGCTTTCCAGTACGACAAATAACATAAATCTCTTGCTCTTTATCAAGCTCTGACAGTCGCGCTTCCAATTCACCCATTGGAATAGATTTAGCGCCCTCGATATGCCCAAAGGCAAACTCTGCTTCTTCACGCACATCAAGAATTAATCCGTCACGATTGATGATTTGCTCTAAATCAATCGTTTGATCAAACGAAATTTCTTCTATTTGATCGTTTGTACATTTGCGAATATAATGCTTGAGCACCCCTTCATTTTCTAAAGTGCCAATATATTGGTGACCTACAGTTTCTGCCCAAGCTGCAATATCAGCTTTAGAGCCTCTATCTGTCGCACATACTTCTAAAATTTGACCGTCTATAAGATCAGCCATTGCTTTTTTCGTTTTAACAATGGGTAACGGGCAAGAAAGGCCCTTGGCATCTAGCTGAAAATCTGCCTTCATTCTCATTACAACCTCCATATACCCATAAGGGTATTATTTTCAACAAAAAAATATAGCTATAAGCTAGTATTGTACTTCGCCCTCCCAGGACAACATTCCACCAACCATATTTGAAACATGAAAGCCTTTACCTTCTAAAATTTCGGTAGCACGAGCACTACGAGCACCTGATCGGCAAACCATAATATACGGTTCATCCTTATTCAAATCCTGTACGCGGAACTCTAATAAACCAAGTGGAATATGGATTATACCCGGAATATGACCAGCCGCTACCTCTTCTACCTCTCGTACATCAATCAGGCTCAGTTTTTTCCCCTGAATGATTGCTTGCTCTACTTCCTTTGCTGTAATTTCCTTCATTTACTTTCCTCCTAATACGCGCTCATTCCACCGCGAACATTTGTAACACGCTCAAAGCCTTGCTTTTTCAATTGCTTACATGCCTGACTACTACGCATACCACTTTGACAAATCACAACCACTTCTTTATCCTTCGGTAGTTTGTCAAAGCCGGACCCAAGCGGCATATTTTTAAACTGAGAGATATGGCGTCCTTTAAACTCCGCTGGCGTGCGTACGTCGATAAATATCTTATCCTTATCATTCAGCATATTTTTTAATTGGACTGTAGAAATAGATTGAACACCCTTTGTTGGTTTCATTCGCCAAATGAAAAATGCTGCAATAATTGCAATAACGATCCATGTTTCCAAGTTATCACTCCTCCTTTTTTATACGTTAAAGGGTATATAAAACTATCTGCTTTTCACCACTAAATCCATTGCTTCTTGAATGGCTGAGTTCATCTTTTCCGCATTGCCCTCAGCAGTGGTGACACAATCTAATAAATTTTCACTAACAATAACTCCTATTGTCCGATCAACCGCTGAACGCACGGCCGACAGCTGTGTAATCACATCCTTACAGTTTTGACCTTCCTCCATCATGCGTAAGATTCCGCGTAATTGACCTTCCATCCGCTTTACTCGATTAGCTGTTTTAGAGTCATAAGCCATTCTGTTCCAGCCTCCTTTCAAAACGATAGATTGAACTTACTTACGAGATTCATATTATACCCCAATAGGTATATTGTCAACATGAAAGCTTCAACTCTTTTTCTTGAAGACCACTATCGGTATCGACTTATACAAAAAACCCTGCTATGAGTCATTACTCATCACAGGGATTCCACTATATTATTTAGCTAATTGCATAGCCGGTCCGAAGAATTCATAGTGAATTTTTTCATCTTTAACGCCAATTTCTTGTAAGTTTTTAATAACTGCTTCCATAAAGCCTACAGGTCCACATACATAGACATCAGCATTATCAGCCACTCTTTCTGCTAATAATTCTTTCGTAATTTGCTTGTTTTCATCAGAATATAGAGCCGTATACGATGCATTAGGTAGCGCATTTACCTTTCCTTGAATATCATCGCTAAACGCTACAACTTTCTCATTGCGTGCACATTGGATAAAGTTAACTTTATTCGTTGCATCATCTTTTAGGGATTGTAGCATACTGTTTAATGGTGTTACACCTATACCACCACTAACAAATGTAATAGGAGCAGTAGTTTCTTCTAAAACGAATAATCCTGCTGGCACACTTACATCTACTAAATCTCCAACTTGTAAGTCATCATGAATAAAGTTTGACACTTTTCCGTTTGGCGTCTGATCACTTTCACGTTTTACTGAAATACGGTAACCATCTTCTGCACTTGCTTGAGAAAGTGTGTATTGACGGTTCATTAAATACTCTTCACCAGGAACTTTCACACGAATACTAATGTATTGTCCCGGTTCGTAAGCTGGCAATGCTGAGCCATCCTCATTGACAAAATAAACAGATGTAACTAAGTCACTTTCTACCACTTTTTTCGCCACTTTTAATGGTCTAAATAGACGCCACCCACCATTATTTTCCGCTTTTTGGTATAACTCTTCTTCTACTTGAATGAAAACATCTGCAATAACGCCATATGCCTCAGCCCATGCATTAATAATATCGTCTGTCGCCGCGTCGCCAAGTACTTCCTTAATCGCTTTTAGTAAGTTTTCACCAACAATTGGATAATGCTCAGGTAAGATACCTAAACTACGGTGTTTATGTGCAATAAGCATGACTGCTGGTAAAATAGCCTCTAAATTTTCAATATGAACGGCCGCAGCATAAACTGTATTTGCTAATGCTGTTTGCTGACGACCTTTTTCTTGGTTAGTGTGGTTAAAAATATTCAGTAATTCTGGATGAGCTTGAAACATATTTTTGTAAAACGTCTTTGTAATTTCTACACCATGAACTTCTAATACAGGAACTGTTGCCTTAATGATTTGAATAGTTTCTTGTTTTAACATATCGCTTACCATCCTTTCGTGATTACAATATAACGCTTTCATTTTCTTAAAGCAATATGTAAAATACATCTTTAACAAAATGGACATAATTAATGTATTTTAAATACATCTTTAAAAAAGGTTTGAAAATATTATACTTCATTATAAAAATGCTATAATTGTTTTGAATTATAGAAAGTAGGGTGTTCTTATGCGCTTAACTTTATACACAGACTATTCTCTTCGTACGCTTATTTACTTAGGTGCTAAAGAAGATGGCCAATTATCAACTATTCAAGAGATTTCAGAGGCTTATAATATATCGAAAAACCATTTAATGAAAGTGACGCACCAGCTTGGATTGTTAGGCTATATAGAAACAATTCGCGGAAGAGGTGGCGGTATTCGCTTAGCCATCGATCCAAAATCCATCACCATTGGTGAAATTGTTCGTCATACAGAAGAGGATTTTCATTTAGTAGAATGTTTCGATAAAGAGAATAATCTATGTAAAATAGCTCCTGAATGTCAGTTAAAAGGTGTACTATACGAAGCTTTACAGGCTTACTTGACTGTACTGGATCGCTACACATTAGATGACTTTTTACATTCGAAGGAAAAATTAATGGCTCTCCTGCTAGGTAAATAAAAATACCCGCTCAACCTATGTTGGACGGGTATTTCTTTATGAAAATATTCACAATTGCTTAGTAAAGAAAATCATATCTAATGCACGAATGCCGTTTTCATATATGGGCTCTGGATAGACACGAAAGAAATCCTTTTCAATAGACTCCATGCGAAAGCCTGCCTTCTGATAAAAGGCTATATTATCAATACTTGAATTTGCTGTTCCAACTAAAAGCGTTTCATAGCCTTCCTTCTCGCAAAATGTCGTGAGTTGTCTCAATACCTCTTTGCCAAGCCCTTTCCCTTGGAATTTTGGCACAATGGCAATATTCTTCAGCTCGATGGTTGTATTAGATTGAGGGATTAATAATGCTACTCCCGCAAGATTTTCTCCACACTTTACTTCAAATAAGGTACCCTCATCTAGGTATTTTTGGATAGCCTCTTCACTCTCATCTGCAAGTAAAAGTTGTGGTAAAAAGGCCTCTCGACTCCCATTTACTTTTTTTAGAGATGTTCGATATCGTACAAAATCCTCACGTTCAAAAACATTTAAAACACATGGTTGTTTCTCCTTAGCTTCTAACCATGAATGCTCTTCTGGATAATCTTCTTCCACCCCTAATCGAATAAAGCTCAGCTTTTCCTGTGCCTTTTGGGAACGAATATTCACCTTCCTAGCTCCCGCAAAAACGCGCTTTAATCCAAGCTCAAAAAAGGCGATATCTAAAATAGCTGTTTTAGCCTCAAGATTATAACCTTTCCCCCAAAATGGATGGCCGAGCCAAGAACCGATATGACAACTATTTTTTTGTTGGTCTATAAACATTAATGCCGTTACACCGATTAGCTGTCCCTCTTCATTTAAAACAACTCGAGGAACGGTCTTCCCTTCTTCTTCATCGATACATTCACGTTTGATAAAATGTATAGTATCTTCTACTTTACCAACAGGTAACCCAAGTGCATCTCGAACCTGTGGCATAGAAGACAACTCATGCATGGCCTCAGCATATTTGATATCATGTCTCACTAAAGTTACCGTCATCTTCTATTCCCCTTTTATTAACATTCTATTGTCGTACTCCATTCTCAACTATACGATAGCTGCCAGGAGACACCAAAGCGATCCTGAATCCACGCAAATCGCTTTGAAAATCCATAATGATCAAGTGGCATCAACGCTTGCCCACTCTCCACTATTTGGGCTACTAAATTCTTTATTTCTTCCTCAGATTCGCACTCTAGAAAGATAGAGGTCGATGGCGTAAACGAAAAATTATGTTGTATGACACTATCATTCACCATTAGTTTTAACCCCTTTAATTGTAGGGTGGCCATTGCTACCTGCTGAGAATTTTCCATATATTCTACATGCACAACTTCTAAATCTGTAAACCATCGCCGATATTGTTCAATAGCTTCATGTGCTTGCCCTTGAAACATTAAAAAAGTTGTCGCGCTTTTCATCTATTTTTTCGCTCCCTCATCATACATAATCCCTTACACATTGACTATTGGCTTATTTCTTCTTGCCTCTTCCTTTACCATCCATCTTAATACTTAAGACTGAAAAAGTTTCATCTAATGACATTAGGTTAGAAAACTTTAAATCACTACCATCAGCATACCTTTCCTCATCCACATGGATTGCTGAGGAAATTTCATCTCGATAAAAAAATTGTTCATATTTTTATTACCCTTTTTAGGATAAACAAAAAATAAATAGCCTTGCTCCATTAGACTATTATCTATTACCACTTTTTGTAAATAAGTTACCATGGCATCTATGGAAAACGCAAAAGAAATAATACGGTCATACGGTGCCTCTCTAGAGTGAAAAACATCGTCTACTATCGAATGAGGTGGCTGGATATGAATGGAAATAGATAAATCATCCTTTAATTTAAATTTCTTTTGCATCATTTAAACACCTCTTCTCCCCCTCATTTTAAGCCGCTAAAGAAATGCTCATACATTTGCATCTTAGTTTTGATAGTATACTGAATAAATGACAGCTTGGAAACAAAAAATAAACGCTCGAAATATTCCAAGCGTTTACAGTTCAGCTTTATTTTATTTTGCGCGTACCTACTATGCCTTTAATAATCGGCATCATTATCCCAATTATGACAGTTGGCAAGAACCACCATCCTATGGAAGTAGTCTCTCCCAGAGCAATTCGTACCATTTGGAATGATAAGCATGCGAATAAAATAAGACAGAAATTTTTTACTTCGTTTAACATTTTTCTGCTGTTCAAATAAAATGCTGCTACATTCTGTTCATTCAAACGAGCCGGAAAGTTATGGATATGTGGAGCTTTCTCTAAAAGGCTCATTGTTATCCATAAAAACACACCTATAAACGGAAGAATAATGAGCTCTATTTTCGAACCCCATCGATCAACCTCACCTTTACCATCAAAATGAACAGGAATTTCTTCAGGCAATTTACCCCACATAACTGAAATATAAAGGATAGATAAGAGGAATATTATAACTCCAATATAATCACAAACCTTTTCAGACTTTGTTTTAGGTATTTTTAAAATAGGCCTATACATTACCTGCCACCTCAGTTCATCTTCATATGTAATTTACGTTTTGACTTCTCTATAAGTTTCAAAATTTATGAATATTGGATTAATATTCAATATACACCATTAACTATCGCTTTATTTCTAGCATATTTTAGCAAAAAATCTTCTTTTTTTATTACTTCAATCACAAATTTCTGCCACCTTTAAACTATTTATTACAGTAGAAATACTCATAATACTTTGTAAAATTCATATTTTCTGATATAAATGATATATATACATATTTCATTAATTTGTAACATTTCTACTAAATACTGAGAAAGGAAATTTCATCTATGCGATTTACTATCTACAAGAAATTATTACTCGGTTTTTTTATAGTTATTTTAGTTCTAGTTGCTACTATCGGCTTAAATATAAAGCAGCTTGATTCTGTGAACAAAACTTATCGTACATTATTGGAGGAGCAAACAACTAAATCTATCGCTATTCAGGAATTACGCGTTATTGCCAAACAAGAGATTGTTAGTTTGCGTGGCTATTTACTGCTTGGAGATAAACAAAATCTCCAAAGCAATCAAGACTCTCGGACAGAATTTAAACAAAAATCTGAAGAGCTCATGGCATCTCTGACGACCGAAAAATCCATTAAATTTCTAGAAGCTATTAATAAAAGCGAGCAAAATGTTCAGCAGTTTGCCGATCGTATGTTTGAGTTAAAGGCTTCAGGTGAAACGGAAAAGTACGAAAAGCTCGATAGTACGCAAGGGCGGCTCATTATTAAACAATTTGACGAACGCGTTGAAAACCTTTCCAATTATCAACATGAATATATTGACGGAAAAATTGCTGCCACATCTCAACAAATTCAAGATATTAAGTTCCAAATGATACTTCTTGGGGTTCTTGCAGTTGTCATAAGTCTGATAATTGCAATGGTTGTTGGTAGTCTAATGTCTCGACCAATTAACGGTATGGCTAAGGCAGCTAAAAAAATAGCAGAAGGTGACTTAACGGCTGAACAGATTCGTATTAAAAATCGTGATGAAGTGGGTGACTTAGCCCAAGCATTTAATCAAATGGCCGTTAATTTGAAAGATTTAATTACAAATGTACGTCACAACACTGTACAAGTTAGTGGCTCTGCTGCAGAATTAACAGCAAGTGCTGACCAAACCATCCAAGCGACAGAGCAGATTACTTCTTCGATTCAAGAAGTGGCAAGTGGCTCTGAAGCTCAAGGTAAAAATGCTACAGAAAGCTCTGAAGCGATGAAAAATATGACAAAGGGCATACAGCAATTAGCATCTACTACGGCGGCGGTTTCGGAACTAGCAATGGAAACGAATTCAGAGGCTCAAAAGGGCAATAAATCATTACATCGAGTGATTTCACAAATGACTACTATTAATACTGCTGTATTAGAATCTGCAAGCGTAGTTAAGAATTTAGACGGTCATTCTATAGAAATCGGTAACATTATTGGCATTATTACAGATATTGCAGAGCAAACAAATTTATTAGCACTCAATGCCGCTATTGAGGCAGCTCGTGCGGGTGATCACGGGAGAGGCTTTGCCGTCGTGGCAGACGAGGTGAAAAAGTTAGCAGAGCAATCCAAAAAATCTGCAGAGCAAATTGCTACGTTAATAGCAGAAATCCAACAAGATACAAACCGTGCTGTAAAGGTGATGGATACAGGGACACAAGAGGTTCAAATCGGTATGCAGGTGGTACAGGTAGCTGAAGAAGGCTTCTCTAAAATTGTAGAGTTAATTGAACAAGTGTCCATGCAAATTCAAGATGCTACTACAGTTTCAGAAGAAATGTCATCCAGTGCGGAACAAATTTATGCATCCTTCGATGAAATAGCAACAATCGCTCAAATGTCTTCTAGTAATTTACAAAATGTCGCTTCTGCCTCTGAGGAGCAGTTAGCAACTATCGAGGAAGTCGCTGCTTCCGCAGCAACACTTTCAAATATGGCTGAGGAGCTTCAAACAGAAGTCTCTCGCTTTAAAATAGAATAAATGAAAACTGCTCGAATTCCTTCTAGGAAACGAGCAGTTTTTTTCTATATATGTATAGGCTTTCACTCACTTATATTTTTCATATAATGGCTGCTTCCTCACTAGCAACTTGTAAAGTAGCTCTCTTACCAACCTGACGCTTCCCTAAACAAACACAATAGATTTACGTATTGCTCTAAAGGAGGCAAAAAAATAACTGCATGCACACTTTGTCTACATGTCTATACGCATTGATAACCCCCCATTCAAGGACTTCCTTTAAAGCAAATTGTACCTTCTAAATCAAAGACAAATTTCTTCTTTTCTTCTACCTTTCTAACGTTCATTCACAACTTTTATTTTCTAACAGACATTGCTTTTTTAGTAGCCATTTATTTACTTCACAATTATCAAATTTTTATCAAAACGAGCACTACTTTAGACAGAATTAAAAAAATTTTTAGAAAATTATTGACAGGTTATTAATATCCAAGTAATATTGCTTTCAACAACACATTGCAGGCCAAGATTGGAAATAGTAAAAATGGTGATGTACTTGTAGAGAGCCGATGGTTGGTGTAAATCGGTAGACACACATTTTGAACTCGTCCATGAGCTACTCCCTGAACAGTCTAGTAAGGGATGTCGGTTTCCCCCGTTAACAGGATAGACAGTGATAGCTGTCGATAAGGGGACTTTTTCTGTACAGAGAAGGTCAATTAGAGTGGTACCGCGAGCATAAACTCGTCTCTATTTTTAAATAGAGACGAGTTTTTTTATTTTTTAGTGAATCATTGGCCTACGTGTAGCTTTTAGATACTGATAACTACAAGAGGAGTGTTAAAGAATGGGAAGAAAAATTTGGGTATTTGATACAACATTACGTGATGGTGAACAGGTGCCAGGAGCTAAGCTAAATTTATATGAAAAAGTAGAAATAGCACAGCAACTGAAAAAATTAGGTGTCGATATTATCGAAGCTGGATTCCCCGCTTCATCACAGGGAGATTTTGATGCTGTCAAAGCTGTAGCTGAGAAGGTCGGTACTACTGGCGATATTATGATTACAGCATTAGCACGTGCAGTAAAGGCAGATATTGATGCCGTCTACCATGCTGTGAAATACGCTGAAAACCCTATGATTCACATGGTTCTTGGGACATCCGATATACATGTGGAGAAAAAATTTAGTAAATCAAAAGATCAAATTCTGCAAATTGGAGTAGATGCTGTAAAGTATGCCAAAACTCTTTTGCCTCAAGTTCAATATTCCACAGAGGATGCATCTCGTTCAGATTTTGAATATCTTTGGAAAACAATTGAAGCTGTTATGAGGGCTGGTGCCACTATGATTAACGTACCTGATACAGTCGGATTTGCAGAACCAGAAGAATTTGGTGAGATGATTTTTAAATTAAACAACCGTATGAAAAATTTAGACGACAGTGTCCTTCTTAGCGTTCATTGCCACAATGACCTTGGAATGGCAACTGCAAATACGCTTGCTGCCATAAAAAATGGTGCCGACAAAGTCGAATGTACAATTAATGGTATCGGTGAACGCGCAGGTAATGCGGCATTAGAAGAAGTCGTTATGGCACTAAAAACGCGTAGCACTATCTATAATGCTGATACTCGTATTAACACTAAAGAAATTATTAATACCTCTCGTCTTGTTTCTAGTTTTATGGGCTTAGATGTTCAAGTCAATAAAGCTATTACGGGAGATAATGCATTCGCCCATTCATCGGGTATCCATCAGGACGGATTACTAAAATCTCGTGATGCTTATGAAATTGTGCACCCTGAAGACGTTGGTCTTGATGATATGGAGCTAGTACTGACAGCACGTTCTGGCCGACATGCTGTGAAAAATGCTCTTGAAAAGTTAGGGTTTTCAAATCTTTCTACAGATGAATTTGAGGGAATCTTTGAAGGTTTCCTAAAGCTAGCGGATGCCAAAAAGGAAGTATACGATCACGATTTATACGTTATTGTTGAAAGCTATTATGAAAAACATGATGCTTCTCACAAGAATGCAACTCACTATAGTGACCAATTCTTTGATATTGAAGATTTACAAGTCGTCAGCAATACAAGTTTCCCTTCAGCGAGCGTTAAAGTACGGAAAGGTAACGAAGTATTGAAGGCTAGCGCAGTTGGCTCAGGTCCAATTGATGCTCTCTATTCTTCCATTGCAGAAATTACAAGCATGGATGTAAAACTAGTGGAATATAATATCAATAGTGTTTCGCGCGGCAAAGAGGCGCTAGGAAAAGTAAAAATCACGATCGAGCATGAGGGTGAAAAGTATATGGCAAAAGCTGCAGATACTGACATTTTAAAAGCTAGTGCCCTAGCCTATATGAATGCCATCAATAGCATTGTCGTGGCCAAATTAACACCTGTTATGAATTAAACAAGAAAAGCAGTATGGCCTCATTCAGCCATACTGCTTTTTCAAGTCTAGCGACTATCCCTTACTAACTTTTGATATTCTTCTTCTATTAGTTCAATGTCCAGCCGTTCAAACAAAGGTGTTATGTCTTCAATGGTTTTAGGTAACTCTACTTGCTCATGCCACATTATTTCATCTATTCCTAACATATCTCTTACCTTCGCTGCTGAAAACGGTAGAAATGGTTGTAGTAATTGTCCGAGATTGGCAATGATATAGACACAGGTAGCTAGTGTACAATTGCCCGCCTCCACATTTTCTTTTACTTGTAACCATGGCTGTTGTTCATCGAAGTAACGATTAGCTCCACGAATATACTCAAAAATGGTCTCTAACGCTTGCTTGAAACGGCCACCCTCAATAAGAATACCCACTTCATTAAATAGCTGAATAGTTTGTTTACGAATAGTACTATCCACTTCAGCCTGTGGCACTTGACTAGCAAAGGATTTCTCTATAAATTTCAATGTTCGGTTCACAAAATTACCATAGGCACCAAGTAATTCACCGTTATGACTGTAAATAAATTCTCGCCATGAAAAATCAGTATCGCGATTTTCTGGTGCATTAGTCGTTAAGAAATAGCGAATAGAGTCAGCATCATAACGACTTAAAATATAAGGAACCCATACTGCCCAGTTTTGACTCGTCGATAATTTGCGTTTTTCTAATGTTAAATATTCATTAGATACGATATGTGTCGGTAAAGCTTGCACACCTAGTCCCATCAAAATAGCTGGCCAAATAACTGTGTGGAATGGAATATTATCCTTACCATGGACATAATACGAAATCGTTTCTTCATTCCATAAGTCTTCAATCGCCATATGATGTTGCTTTGCCCATTCTAGGCTAGCAGTTAAATACCCCGCCACTGCTTCAATCCACACATATATTTTCTTACCATCAAAGCCAGGAACCGGAACATCTATTCCATTTGGTAAATCTCTCGTTACTGCTCGGTCAGGAACGCCCTCTGCTAAGTAGCGCTCTGTCAATCCTAATGCATTATCCCTCCAACGTTTCTCTGCCTTTGCCTCGGATAAGAAGGACTCTAATTTCCCTTGAAATTGACTAAAGGTAAAATAAAAATGTTCTGTCTCTCGAATTACTGGCTCATTCCCACATATTTTACAGCTCTTATCGATTAAATCTAGTGGGTCTAAAATTTCCGAGCAGTTATCACATTGATCTCCTCTCGCCTTTGCACCACAATTTGGGCATATACCCTCTACAAATCGATCTGGCAAAAATTGCTGATCTGTCTCACAGTAAGCCTGTTCAATTTTCTTTTTATATAAAAAGTGGTTGGCAAGTAGCTGTAAAAATAAGCCCTTAACGGATTCATGATGGTGCTCTGCATCCGTTCTTGTGTATAAATCATAAGTAAATCCTAGCTTATTAAAACATTTTTTAAATTCTTCATGATAATGATTAGCAATCGCCTCGGTTGTTGTGTTTTCCTGAGCTGCACGAATAGAAATTGGTGTACCATTACAGTCACTACCCGATACGTATAATACTTGTTCACCTTTTTGCCGGTAATATCTGGCCAAAATATCACCTGGTAATAATGCGGCTACATGTCCTAAATGCAAAGAGCCATTTGCATACGGCCAAGCGCCTCCAATAACGATAGTCATTCTAAATTGCTCCCCTCTCATTAAAAATGGTAAAAAAAATCGCCCTAATCAAATCTGATTAGGACGAGTCTACCCGTGTTACCACCTATATTTACAAATAGCTCACACTATTTGCCTTATTCAGTACGTCTTTTTTTAAAGTAAGAGATACTGCCGCTGTTGTAACGAGTGCCCATCTCGTCGTAATCTACTTGCTATAAGCTTTCGGTACGAAGCTCAAAGGTCATTTTCAAAAGGATTCATTTACCTCATTTCCAGCAACAGAGGCTCTCTACAAAATGCTATTCCTATCTACTTTTCCTTTTCAATGCTTTATCTATAGGATTGGCACTATTCTACGCTTTATTACGATGAAATGCAATAATTGTCGTTAAGTCGCTTCCATTTTTTCGAATAGGCTCACCTAATGTTAATGGATTTATCATAATTAGCCTAACTCTATGTTTAGTAACTCCGTTAAATCATCTATCACAATATGTGCCTGTTGCAATTCATGGTCCTGAGCAAAGTCAAAGCGAACACCTATTGAAAGTAGCGCGTTATCGCTGGCAGCTTGAATATCGGAAGAACGATCACCAACTACCGCCCCGTCCTGAATTCCATTGTCTTGCATTACTTTTTTCACTAAGTCTGATTTATGACCGCTAGCAATGGATTGAATGCTGTAAGTCCCCTTTATAAATCGCTCTAATTGATAGGTTTCTACAATTGCCTGTAAATAGTCAACCTGTCCATTACTCGCTATGTATAACGGATAGCTTTTTGACAATGTGGCAAGAGTTTGCTCAGCATGTGGATAAAGCGCACCTTTACGACTACGGATTTGCTCCGTCAACTTTACATGAAAGAGCACATTGCTCTCCTCACGTATGTCTACTGAATGCATTGGACATAAGGTCTCCCATACTACCGGTAGAGGAACACCCATAATTTCACGGTATTTTTCAATGGGTGTTTCTCCCTGCCATAAGCCCTTTGTACGCAACACATCAAATGTGGCATCTAGCGCAGGTTCTAAAATAAGATTTGTTTGAAATAAAGTGCCATCCATATCAAAAATAAAAGCTTTCGTCATAAAATCACTCCTTGCTTAATGATTAAAAAACTCCATATGTAACTTCTCCTTCTTATAATAATCCAAACGATCTTGTAAAGTCCCCGTATGAAATTCAAACTTATGTCCATCAGGATCGGTAAAATAAATTGATTTTTTATCTCTTTCATCTCTTTGTCGGCCATCTAAAATAAGAACCTTCAATTGTACTAATTTATCATACATTTTATCGAACTCATCCTCAGAGATCGTGAAAGCGATATGTGTATAGGAATATTGAATGTCATTGCGCGGTATATCTTTTTCAACATTGAGGGCAAGCCACAGCCCATTTACATCAAAATAGGCTGTGCTGTTTCCCTTTACAAGTAACTTAGCACCGAAAACATTTTCATAAAATGCAATGGATTTCTCTAGATCAGACACTGAAAAGAGTAGATGATTTATGCTTTGTACTGTCATATGTGTGCTCCTATTTGTTTTTTCCCTTTTTAACACCTTTAGAAATTTGCTTCCACTTACGTTGCTCCTCGAGCTTTGCCTGGACATTTGTTTTACGTTCCATGTAAGCTAATTCTCTTTGTAGCTTAAAATAGCTTTGCAAACGATTTTGATCAAGTTCACCATCAGCAATAGCTTTTCGCACTGCACAATGCGGCTCTTTTTGATGGGTACAATCACGATAACGGCAAGCTTTTGCTAATTCCTCAACATCTTGAAAGCTGGATGATAAACTATCACCTTGATTCCATAACTGTAGCTCACGCATTCCGGGCGTATCAATTAAACAGCCACCTGAGGGTAATATCACTAGCTCTCTATGGGTCGTTGTATGACGTCCTTTTGCATCGTCTTCACGAATGTCTGATACCTTCATCAGCATTTCGCCACACAGAGCATTCGTCAATGTAGATTTTCCTGCACCGGAGGAGCCCAGCAATGCTCCAGTGACCCCTTCAGTAAATAAGGCCTGAATTTCCGTTAAGCCTTCTCCAGAAATAGCACTCGTTACGAAAATATCTACACCCAATGCTACTGACTCAACTTCTTTTACTAAGCTTGATTCATCCTCGCATAAATCTGCCTTTGTAAGAACAATAATGGGCTTTGCACCTGAATCCCAGGCAGCTACTAAATATCGTTCCAAACGGCGAATATTAAAATCAGCATTCAAGCTCATGACTAATAACACAATATCCACATTCGATGCAACAATCTGTTCCTGTATCTCTAGACCAGCAACTTTTCGCGAAAAGACAGATTTTCGTTTGAATAACTGATGAATAATTGCTCGTTCCTCACCAGGCATTTTCTCTACCAGCACCCAATCGCCCACTGCCGGATAGTCTTCACGAGCTAAAGATGTATAGGCATAATGACCAGCGATTGTTGCAAGCCATTCCCCTTCTTGAGCTAACACTCGATAGGAATGCTTATGCTCTAAAGTGACCCTCGCAGGCACACAATTTTTAAACTTAGATTGTTTTTTCATTTCTAATATTTGCTCTTCAAAATATTTTGTAAAACCTAATGTTGTTAAATTCAAATTAATTTCCTCCTAAATATGCGTTTCTATGAGGCTTCTGTGCAGACTTCCACAAGAAGCAATTATCTTGATTCAGCAAATTTGAACCACGATAAAAAAACCTTGTACCTGCATAATTCGGCAGTTACAAGGTTTCACACGCACGTTTAAAGGATATACAAGTACATCGAGCTATGCACGACGTCTCTTTGTATATATTAGGCGTGTGAAATGAAACAAACCGAATTGCAGTTCGCTAAAAATAGATTTATTCATCATGTCACATCACCTACTTTCCATTTAGTTGTTACCAATATATACAAAATTTTAGAAATTGTCAAATACAATATTATAAGCATGTATCTACTTCCTCAACGCATAGAATGTACAAGACCAATAAATGCGAGGAGATGTTGAATTGCCTAAAATCATTTCTATTAGCACACATCAACCACCTTACACATTACAGCAATCAAATGCAGAGGAACTAACAAAAGAGCTTTTCTACGAAAAAATCCCAAAATTAGAACGCTATCTAAAGGTTTTCGAAAATGGTGGAATTGAAACACGTCATTTTTGTGTACCACCTGAGTGGCATCGTACAAATCACTCATTTGAGGAGCGAAATAATTTATATATTGAACTAGCTACACAATACAGCGTAAGCGTCATTCAGGCATGCTTACAAAATGAAGCCTTCTTACATTCACCCATTTCTCCTGAAGAAATCGATGCCATCATATTTGTTAGTAGTACGGGAATTTCAACACCTAGCATTGATGCTCGTATTATGAACAAGCTTACTTTTTCCGATCGATTAAGACGTATTCCATTATGGGGCTTAGGCTGTGCGGGAGGAGCAGCGGGTGTTAGCAGAGCCTTTGATTTTTGTAAAGCACACCCAAATGCAAAGGTGCTTGTTGTTTGTGTTGAATTATGTAGCCTCACATTTCAGCCAAACGATTTTTCTAAAAGTAATTTAATTGGGGCTTCGCTTTTTGCTGACGGTGCTGCCTGTATGCTCGTGTGTGGCGATGAAATCATGATTGATACAAAAAAACCATCACCAGCTATTCTAGCGACAGGCTCTAAATGGATGCCTAATTCAGAAAATGTAATGGGATGGGACATTAAAAATAATGGGCTTCATGTCATTTTTCAAAAAAGCATTCCGGCTATTATTACTAGTTGGCTTGGACCATATATTGAACAGTTTTTACTGGAACAAGGAATTTACAGTGAACAGCTTACTCATTTCATTGCACATCCTGGAGGAAAAAAAGTATTAAAAGCCTATGAAGACACTCTTTATCTTTCTTCTCAAAAAACCGACATTTCTCGGGAAATATTACGACAACATGGTAATATGTCTTCGCCAACCGTGTTATACGTGTTAAAACAATTTATGTTACATGAAGGACAAGTGGGGGATACAGGTTTACTCGTCGCTCTTGGCCCTGGTTTTTGTGCAGAAGCTGTATTATTAAACTGGAGGGAGTAGCATGATCTTCTATTTAATTGTGACGCTTGTCATTCTACAAAGATTGACAGAGGTTTTCATTGCTAAACGAAACGAGAAATGGATGTTTTCTCAGGGAGCTTATGAGGTAGGTAACTCTCACTACTCTTATATGGTCACTATGCATATTAGTTTCTTCTTGTTTCTAATTGTTGAAGTAGTAACAAATAACAATGGTATTTCGCCCTTATTCCCATTACTTTTTATTTTGTTTGTAGCCGTTCAGGCATTGCGTATATGGTGTATCCGTTCTTTGGGAACATTTTGGAATACAAAGATTCTCATTCTACCTCACGCACAAGTTGTGCGTAAAGGTCCCTACGAATTTATGCGCCACCCTAATTATGCCGTCGTTTGCTTGGAAATTCTCCTTCTACCTCTTATGTTCCAGGCATATTTTACAGCGTTTTGCTTTACACTATTAAACATTACAATGCTATCTGTACGAATCCCAATAGAAGAAAAGGCTTTACGAGATGCCACTAATTATAATCGAGTGTTTGAAAAGAAGATTTCGGAGTCGTAGCCGAAATCTTCTTTTTTATTAATGCCATTCCCAGTTAAACGGATCCTGTAGTTGTTCCCACGGGTTACGAAACTCTTCATCTGTTAATAAACAGCTGTCCAACTGTTTGAAAATACGTTCTTTATCTAAGTCAATACCAATAATAACAAGTTGGGTCATGCGATCTCCAAACTCGCTATCCCAGTCTTCCAACACCTCTGGACTTTGTTGGAAAACATCTTCCTGCTGAGCTTTTGGTAGTGCAGCTACCCAATAAGAAACAGGTTCAATTTTTGCAGATGAACCTGCCTGTGATAGCAATAACGCAACATCTTGATGTTTAGCACTCCAAACAATCCCCTTTGCCCGCACAATTGATTGGGGCATGTGGTCACACCACTCGACAAAGCGCATCGGATGGAATGGCTTTCTACTTGTATAGGTAAATGAAGATATCCCGTACTCCTCCGTCTCCGGCATATGGTTTTCATGCCCCAACTCTAATTCTTTTAACCAGCCAGCTGATTCTGATACACGCTCGAAGTCAAAACGGCCTGTATTCAAAATGTCAGTAGAATCAATTTCACCATTAACCGTTCGGATTATTTTTGCCTCGGGCTGTAGTGCGCGCAATATACCCTCCAACCGTTCTAACTCTTCTATTGAAACTAAGTCACACTTATTTAATACAAGGACATCACAAAATTCTATTTGATCAATAAGAAGGTCTGCAACATCCCGTCCATCTAATTCACCAATTGCTTCCTTACGCTCTAATAAACTCTCTCCTGATTGAAAATCATGCCAAAAGCGATGCGCATCTACGACCGTTACCATCGTATCCAATTGACAAAATCTCGTTAAATCTATGCCGAGCTCTTCATCTAAATAGCTAAATGTTTGTGCAACTGGAATCGGCTCACTAATACCTGTCGATTCAATCAATATATAATCAATATTGCCAAGCTTCGCAAGACGTTCCACCTCCTGTAATAAATCTTCTCTCAATGTACAACAAATACAGCCGTTGGATAACTCCACAAATTTCTCTTCTGTTCGTGAGATACCGCTGCCATTTGCAATAAGCTCAGCATCAATATTAATTTCACTCATATCATTCACAATAACAGCAACACGTAAATCCTTTTCGTTTTGCAATACATGATTCATCATTGTGGTCTTACCAGAACCTAAGTATCCACTTAATACAGTCACAGGTATTTTCATTGTTATCTCTCCAACTCCTTAAATCGTAATAATTACTATTTACAATTTGTAATTAAAACATATAATTTTATAAAATGCAAAGCTTTTTATTATATACGAAATTAAACTTGACAATTTACAACCTAAAATATATTGTTTAAATCGTAATCATTACTATTTAAAAGGAGGCATAATTATGCGCGTACAAATAACTCTAGCCTGCACAGAAACTGGTGATAAAAACTATATCACGACGAAAAATAAACGTAATAATCCAGAGAGATTGGAGCTTAAAAAGTATTCCCCTCGCTTAAAACGAACTACTTTACATCGTGAAACAAAGTAATTTAGCAGTAGTTAATTAATTGGGGACTGTTTCAAAAGGGGTATGCTTACCCCCTAGAAACAGTGTTTTATCCCATCTATTCTCTATTTATTTCGAATGCAAGCTCGTTCAATTTTTGATCGAGTTCATCAAGCATTCGTAATCTATAATCGATCTGCTCGTCTAGATTAATAGATCCATTCATTTTTACTCTACTGTCATCAGTTTGATTTTTATAGCCTTTTATCTCATTCGTTAGTTTTTCGATTTCTTGATTTTTCGTCTCTAATTCTTTGACTAATTGTTGACATAGGCTGTCCGTCTCTACTTTGTCTCTATAGGATTGTTCTATTGTCTCTACGATACGTTCCATTTGTCCACCTGTAACGATGGTAAAGTCATGTAATCTTTTATCAAGCCCTTCAATCATTGACCTATAGTTTTTATCTTCATTAGATACGTTAACGCTGTCCTTTAATAACTTATTTTCTGCTCGCAACTCATTTAGCTCTTTTAATAAGGACTCTATCGAAGTAATTTGTTTTTTCCTTTGTAACTCTCGTTTTTGTATCTCTTCATCATATGCTTCCAATTCCTTATCAAAATCTCTCTTCAACTTTAATAGCTCCATCGAGAGATCTTTTCTGAGTCTTGTTAATTGTATATTTTCCCGTTCAAGCCGTAGCACTAATGCATAATAATCACTATCCCTTAGCCTTTTCACTTCATTTTTATATTTGGCTAATTCGGCCCTTAAAAAAATTATCATTTGTTGGAGCTGTAGAGGATCATTGTTTTTGACAATATCGTTGTCCATCCTTGCACCTCCTAGCCTGAAAAACTTTTTAGAATTTCAATGACTTCTTCAAACTGTGCTTTACTGTCATCTAACACCTCATCTAGTTGTTTTAACCACTTTGTTTGTAGCTTCGAATGTTCATGTTGTTCAAAGATATTATTTTTTTCCCCAGAGACAAGATAGCCAATTAATTGTTGCAATGTATCTTTTTCAAGAAAGGCAAAGCTATTATCTTGTACATTACGGCGGTTAAGCTGGTCCTTCAGCAATTGTTGGATTACGCTACTAAGCTCTTGTTTTTCATGATCCACCACTGTTTCCCTCCTGCGTTTGACTAATTCCATTGAGATTAATTGGGTTTAACACAACCACACCATCTGTTAGCTGATCACAATATGTAAAACCCATAATAGTGCCAGAATACGATAAATTATGGGACCATTTAATTTGAAAATTGGTAAATGAAATCGTTTCATTTGGTTCGATGGTGGACTTCCCTACTGGTCTAAGCCAATATTCCTCTTTACTAGACTTGTCATTAAAACGTTCCCAATTACTTTGCCCCTGTGTCTTTAAAGTAGGTGTGTAATTTTCGTGAACATACCTTCCCGAGAAATAAAACGGAGAATCTTTCGGTAATTTAATACATAGATATGGATTTGTGACGGGTGTTTGACCAATATTACGAATATGGTAGGAGCCTAAACAAAGACTTTCTTGCTCAGAGTCATAGGATATATTGAACGAGGATGTAAAATAACTGATTAGACTAATCTTATTTTGAACTGCTAGCTCTTCTACCAGCTTTTTTATTTCTTGAACATACATGTTTGTCTGTTCTTTCACCGCTTGTATCTTGTCTTCTATTCGTGTTATCACTTAATGCCCCCTTACTATGATTCATAAAAAAAAAGAGAGGATAACCCTCTCTTCATGATATGACTTTCCTCTATTTGTTAGCACTACTAACCAACAGTTGGGAAAATAACTGGGCATTGTTGTGGACGAACCGCAGTTGGACATGTGAATGGTAAATCTGCTCTTGGTTCGCAGAAAGTTGCTAAAAATTCCACAGTAACTGGGAATGTTGATTGAATGCTTTGGCAAACAGCAACAGTAATTGTTAACGCAGAAAACGTAATTGCACCTGCTGCAGCTGTAAGTGTACCAGTTGTACAAACGAAGCAATCTAAATCTGTATATAGAATTTCTACATCTGTACCCTTAGGTGCACATAATGTCACTTGCTCACAGCGTGAAACAGGAATCTCTGCGCTTGTGAACATTGTTCCATTTGGTAATGTAACAACGATCGTAAGAATGAAATTCTTTTGAATATTTAAATGTTGTAGACAAACAGTTGATCCATCGATAGAGAATTGGCGATTCTCACGGTTTAGGATCACAATTGGATTTGTAGCTGCTGGAATTACTCGACATGTAACAATAGCACCTGTTAAGTCAGTAGCTGCTGTTACGCCTGGGAATGTAATTGCTCCAGTTGGTGAAATATCAAATGACATTTCCTTTACAATCCAGTCATATACCTTATCAACATTTATACAAATCAGTTCCTGCGCCTGGGATGGCATATGTTCTTGCATCCTTTTGACACCTCCATAAGTTTTTTATCTTTCGTTTGTAGCATATGTTTTTCAGCTATAAGTGCATGGGCTAATAAATAGTTACATTGGATATTTATAAAAATCAGCGACAATCATTTTGTCTTACAGTTCTTTCTTTATAATAAGAACTAAAATGTTGAAGGAACAGGTATATTTGTAACAGAAAGTCAATATTTTTAATAAACTAATAATGGAATGAAAGGGGTGAACTACAATGGAGGAGTCAAAATTGTATACCACTCAAGAAATTGAAAATTTAAAGCAAAAAATTGAAACCTATAGAGAATCGTTATCATCATTAAAAACGGGATCGTCAATTGAAGATTTCCTTTATATGAAGCAGGGGTTTGATGGACTGAAAACACAGATAGCCCATTTAGAGGGGATTACAGAGACATTGGATACTAAGCAAAATTCCTATATAAAAGGATATGATGATCAAATAAGGCTTCTTTCCATACAGATTGAGTCTCTGAATCAAACCATGGAAGAAATGAATCAAGAAATTTTAGCAGTTTTAAACAAATTATTAACTGTTGAAGGAAATGATACAACAACCATTTCTCCCGCCATTAAAATGCCTTCTCAAACTTCGGCTACTCATTTGCCTAGACAACAACCTAGAATGACACAGACAGCAGATAAAACTACGATAACATCAGCACAACCATCTTATAGACTATTACAAAGTTTGGCAGGTAAAGCCATAAACCACCAACAAAATGTCAATAATAATGGGGCTCCACCTCCTCACAATGACCAGCAGGTAGCTAAACCAGAAGAGCGGCATTTTAATCAGCAATATTTTCAATCCATTAATACGCATCCAAGCCATATATACAATGGTTTATTCAGAAACACGACAGTTGAATCCACCTTCCATTTTAAAAATGCCACGGATGCAAAGGAAGTTCCAGTAAGTGTTTATGATCCATCTGCTGTACAGCCCACTTTAAGTGAGGAAAACATCGAGAATGATCATTTACTATCAACTATTGTTCATGAATCGAGTACTGGAACCGAAAAATTAGATGATCCTACAGAGGCTGTGCCAACGGAAAATGAACGTAACAACCATGAGATTTCCGAAGTAACTAAAGGATCGTTTGAACAGGTTAATTCAGAGAAACTTAGCAAGACAGTTAGTGAAGACACTACTGCAATAGCTAGTGAGCCTCTCAACGAAGTCATTTCAGAAACAGTAGCACAGCCAGCTGACACAGTTGAAACACATCATTCTCCTTCAATCGAAACAGAAGAGTATGTCGAAGTGTATAATTCTGAAGCAGTCTATGAGGTTCATCCATCCCTGGAAGAAGAAAATAAGCAACCTGATCCTGTAAATATGCCGATTGAGGAAGAAAATAAGAAGGGAAAAAATTCATTTTTTGATTTCTTTAAAAGATGGAGTTAAATTTATCACTTTATAAGACGTCCACTATGTATGAAAACACATAGTGGATGTCTTTTTGTTTCAATAGAAAATTGATTTTATGAAATCATTGAATTTATAGGAGAGGTAGATATTTGCCCTTCCCCCCTTTTCACATATGAATAGAATAATGAAGAAAGGGGGTGTAAAAATGTGTTTTAACAACTCAATGTGTGGTTGCTCTAAAGGCAATGGTGATTGTACTGCCCTTGGACCATTTATCGGTATTGATGCGGCATGTATTACTCCACCAGCAGCTACAGGTTCCATTATCCCATTTTCTTCAGGAACAATTCCTGTTGTATTAGTATCTCTTGCAACTGGTTTAGTTAGTACTGTAAGCCTTGTTGGTTTTGGTACATCTGTTCCAGGTGTAGCTCTTGCTGGCGTTAATATTGATTTAACAAGTTCTCTTGCCACAGAAGCTTTTACTGTTCCACGTCCAGGAACAATTACATCTATTGCTGCAACAATTTCAGCAACTGCCGCTTTAACACTAACAGGAACAGCTACAGTGAGAGCACAAATTTACCGTGCAGTTCAAGGAAGCAATGTTTTCAGCCCTACTGCAGCATTTGTTGATTTAACTCCAGCTTTACCATTAGCAGCATTATTAGCTGGTGCAATTGCAAGCGGTAGTGCCAACGTATCAGTGCCAGTAACTACTGGTGATCGTTTATTAATGGTGTTCTCCATGACTACTTCAGGAGCTACTGTTCTGGTTACTCTTACTGGTAACGCAAGTGCAGGAATTACTATTGTATAAGTAAATAACGCTAACTCTTAAAGTTATAAGTATCTTTTCAAACCTAATAATTAAATTATAGTAGGCGATTTTAACTAAATCGTCTACTTTTTATGTAGCTAAAATGCTAATGCATGCTGGATATGTGCCAAATGATGTTTGCCATGCCATGCATATAAACCTACTGCTTGTTCCAATGTTGTTAACCCCGAATCAGGATGATTATAAGCTCGTTGTAATTGTTCATCCGTTAAATTTGTCAGTAAATAAACCCAACGCTCATGTAAACTTTCAATTAATGTCAGCGAAGTTGCTATTGGCATTTCTGAATCTGGGAGCATTGCCCATTCAGCCTCATTGTATGGCTTAATCGTTGGTACATCCTCTGTTAGTGCTAGCTTAAAACGGGTATAGCTGTTCATATGACTATCAGCAATATGATGGACTAGCTGTCTAACGGTCCAACCATTTTCACGATACGATTTTGCCAATGCCTGCTCACTTGCTTCACTTAATACTTCTTTAAGCTGCTTTGGTAATAGGTAAATATCTCCCATCCATTCTTTTACTTGCTGTGATGTCACTTCTTTTGGACATTGAAACTCCCCAATGGGATATCGTAAATCAATCAAATTGCTCTCCTCCATTTTTCCCTCTTACTTTTCCAAAATGTTTAGGTCATTATTATTCCTGGATATCAACAATCAACGTATCAAAGTGTTTTCCATTTGTATCAGTAAAACAGCCCTTTTCCAGGACTAGGAATTTTTACGCTTAAAGGGCTATGAGCATCTGCTTCGTTTGCTGGCCCGCTAAGACCTGTGCTCCATCCGCCAACTAAAATAGACTGGTTAGTTTTAGAATCTCTATAGTATCCTACAACTGTTAACTCTGTATTACCATTTCCTTCAATTCTTCAAAGATGCCACATCCATTTTGTGGGCTCATACTTTGCATACTAGCACCAATAACACCCGATTTATTGGCATTACCTATAATGGCTCTATCACCAAATTCACTGCTTTTTCATTCCAATTAATAGCTGCAAAATCACTTATTTGCAAAAAATCTGGGGCATTCTCTGTTATTACAATTTTACCTATATTTGTATAACTACTACCACTAACAGCATCATACATATAAGGACAAATCTTCTCACGACAACCCCCATCCCCTAAAAAAATTCTTTTTACCCTCAATTATTACAGACAATTCCGTTCATTAAAATACCAAATAGCAATAACACAAAAAGAAACTGTATTACTCATCAAAGAATAATACAGCTTATCACCTTATTTTTTTTCTTTGGCTTTTGCTTCTTTTTCAAGATGCTTCCTTGCTATCTTCAATCGTTGAATGTCTTTTTTCTTCAGAGGAACAATCTCTTCCTTCATCATTTTAATATAAGAAATCATTAACAACAGTAATAGGACTGTAAACGGTAACGCGGCAATTAATGAGGCTGTTTGTAGTGCATCCAGCCCACCTGTATACAATAAAACACCTGATATAGAGGCCATCAATATACCCCATACTAACTTGGATAGTACTGTCGGGTTTAAAGACCCCCTTGTCGTCATACTCGCCATAATGAAAGTAGCTGAATCGGCTGATGTAATTAAGAAAATGAAAATGAGCAAAATTCCAATAAAAGAAGCTATCATTGAAAGAGGTAAATACTCTAGCATTTGAAACAAGGCCACTGTTACGTCGTTATGAACGGTTTGCGCAATTTCAGCTTCTTTATGCAGGTCGAACCACATGGCAGTTCCTCCAAAAACAGCAATCCAAAAACAAGCAATAAGAGGAGGAATAATTAATACGCCAACAATGAATTCTCGAATCGTTCTTCCTTTAGATACACGGGCAATAAAAGAACCAACAAAGGGCGACCATGCTATCGCCCACGCCCAATAAAAGATCGTCCAATCCTTCACCCAAGTCCCCCCGATATACGGTTGCATCCTTAAGCTGTATTGAATGAAGTTTGAAATATAATCCCCTATTGCTAGTGTAAAGGTTTCCATAATAAAAACTGTTGGGCCAGTTATAAAGACAAATAGCAGTAAAACAATCGCTAGCATCATATTGACATTACTTAGGATTTTCATTCCCCTTTGAATGCCCGTAGTGGCAGAGAACATATAGCCAATAAACATGATAAGAATAATGGCTACCTGTATGAGAAATGTATTAGGTAAACCAAAGACAAAGCTTAAACCTCCGTTTGTTTGGAGCACGCCCAAGCCAATAGAAGTAGCTACCCCCATAACTGTAGCAATAACCGCTAAAATATCAATTGTGCCCTTCACGACTCGATTTGTCCCCGTTACAGGCTCTAAAGCGGTAGAGATGAGCATATTTCTTTTTTTGTTAAATTGCACATAAGCCATGACAAGCCCCAATATAGCATAAACAGACCATTGGCTGATTCCCCAATGAAAGAAAGAATAACCCATTGCCAGTCGCGCTGCATCTGTCGTTAGAGGTGTTGTGTCACTAAAGGGCGGTGAAAAGTAATGACTCATTGGTTCAGCTACTCCCCAAAAGACTAATCCAACCCCTAGACCTGCAGAAAAGAGCATAGAAATCCATGTGAGAAAGCTAAATTCTGGTCGACCATCTTCTGCTCCTAACCGAATAGTGCCATATTTACTAATCGCCAAGCCAAATAGAAAAACCACGATTATAAAGACCGCCATTAAGTAAAACCAACCAAAAAAATCCGTCGTCATATGAAAGACGCTGTTCGCACCATTCTTAAACTGTTCCGGTATTATTGCCCCAATCATTACTAAAAATAAAATGGCTCCACTAGAAATAATAAATACTGGGTTGATTAAATTTTTAATTTTTTGCATACAGCGCCTCCATTAATCCCAGACGTTTTACCAAATTTCCTTTATTATGAGTTTCCTTCAAGTATTTTATAAATCAAAACTTCTTGAAAATAAAAAACCGCACTACCAATAGATAATGCGGCTATTGTTTATTCATTTGTAAAAGCAAAACGTATGGCTCTACTCATAACTGTAGGCACAACAGATGCATGATTTTCGTTTAAAGCTTCATAAAAATCAACCTTCATTACTTTTTCAAGTATTGTTGCCATTTGTCGTGCATCATCCACCATAAAGGTTTCCAGTTCACCAGCACTAATAAACAATGTTTCCTTCATAGCCTGATGCTCATTTAAAAATACTGAGGCACATGGGACTAATTCATGCTCATTCCACCAGATGGAAGGACTGATAGCCAGGTAATGTTGAAAGCTTGTTGGATGGTGAAATAATTGCCAAAGCGTAAAATAACCAGCTAATGAGTGACCAAATATCGATTGCTGTGCTTTATTTACTGGATAGTTGGCTTCAATCATTGGCTTTAGTTCTTCTTCTAGGAATCGACTAAAGTTTACTGCCCCACCAAGCTTTTCATGCCCTTTACCTTTAAATCTTGCGGGATAAATATACGTCTCTGCTGGTGCCGTAAAATCATAAAAACGTCGTTCACGCATATCTTCACCATGCCCGATACCAACAACAATGGATGGTAAAATACCCGTTTTTGGCGCATTACGACTTTGCAATCGAACTGCTTCCTTAACAAGAGAAAAATAAGAAGAACCATCCAATACATAGATGACCGGAAAGCCTTCCGTTGGCGCTTCCTCATTTGGTACATAAACGTTAATCCCATACGTATAGTCTGCCAATTTTGAAGTCATTTGCTGTGTTGAGTAATCTATTTCTGTTGGATTCATTTGTTTTCCTCCTTCAATATGTCATAGCCATAGCATACAGGTGTATTGGTTGCTGGATCTTCCATAATACGTGCATCAATGTTAAAGACTTGACGCATCACCTCTGCGCTTAAGATTTCCTGTGGTGTTCCTGTTTGCATGATAACACCATTTCGCATGGCGATCAGATGATCTGAATACCTAGCAGCATGGTTAATATCATGAAGAACCATGACGATTGTACATTGATGCTGTTCATTTAAATGTTTCACGATATCAAGTACTTCCAATTGGTGGGCCATATCTAAATACGTAGTCGGCTCATCGAGCAACAAAATATTTGTTTCCTGTGCCAATGCCATAGCGAGCCATACACGTTGACGCTGACCCCCAGAAAGCTGTGCTAGCTCCCGATTTCGATATTCCACCGTGTTTGTGACCGTTAACGCCCACTCAATCATTTCTTCATCCTTATTTGTTAATCGATTGACATTGTTGCGGTGCGGATATCTGCCATAAGCAATAAGTTCCTCGACTTTTAATTGTCCCGGTGCAACGGGTGTTTGTGATAATATTGCTAGCTTCTGTGCAATATCCTTTGTCGACAGATTTTGCATATTTTGCTCCTGCAAGTATACCGTGCCCTGTTGCTTTTTCAAAATTCTTCCTATTGTTTTGAGAAGCGTTGATTTACCACAGCCATTCGGTCCGATAATCGTTGTGACCTTGCCCTCTTCAATCGTTAAATTTAACCCTTCAAACACTCTAACCTGCTCATAGCCTGAAGCCAAATTTTCCATTCTAAACGCTGTTTGCACACCATTTCCTCCTATGCCTTAGATTTCACTAGTAAATACAAGAAATATGGAATTCCTATAATCGATACTACTATTCCAACAGCCAGCTCAGACGGTGCGAATACCGTTTTGCCGATAAAGTCAGCTAGAATTAGCAAGCCTGCACCAATTAATGCACTTACTGGCATGACATAGCGGTGCTGAATACCAACAAGCTGCTTGGCGATATGTGGTGCCATTAACCCAATAAAGCCAATACTTCCTGATACAGATACGCATGCGCTAACTAGTCCTACACTGGCTAATAACAGCTTCATTTTCTCTTTTTCAACAGCAATTCCTAAACTTGTGATGTTATCCTCTTCCAGCTGAAAATAATCAAGTAAATACGATTTTTTATGCACATAAATTCCTAAAATTACAAGCCAAGGTAACATAGTAAGAGCAAAAATCCAATTCGCATTGTAAATGGAACCTGCCATCCAAATAGCTGCAGATTCAAAATCCTGCGCACTCATTTTTAGAGATAGAAACAATGATAAAGCGCCAAATCCACTGTTAATGGCAATCCCAGTTAATATTAATCGCTGCATATCGAGATGACCATTTTTCAAAGCAAACGTAAAAATTAATATAGCCGCAATTGTTCCACCGATAAAACCGAACAATGGCATCATTAAAATTGATAGCCAGCTGTTCATATCTGCACTCACTAATTTTAATTGAAAGAAAAACATAAAAATTACGACCGCGGCACCAGCTCCAGCATTAATTCCTAATATCCCTGGATCTGCGAGCCCATTGCGCGTAATACCCTGTAATACAACCCCCGCCATTCCTAATCCAATACCAACGAGCCCAGCTATGACAATTCGTGGTAAGCGGAATTCAAAAATAACAAGATCAAATTTTGGATTAGGTTCAATACGCAATAATGTTTTTATGACATCCATCACAGACATATCAAAAACACCATTTGTAATATGTAGATAACTTGCAACTAAAATCAAAAGTAAAAGCGTCGACATAGTCATTAAGAATACACTTGAGGTATGTTTACGCACGTTTTTCACCTCCGTGTTTTCGAACTAAATATAAGAAGAATGGCACACCAACTAAAGCTGTTAAGACTCCTATTGGCGTTTCAAATGGATAATTAACAAAGCGGCTAAGGACATCACAAAGCGCCAAGAAAAAGGCACCAATAACCGCCGCACAAGGGATAATATAGCGATAATCTACTCCAACAAGAAAACGAGTAATATGCGGAATAACTAACCCTACAAAGGCTATTTTCCCAACGAGAGCAACTGCTGTCCCTGTCAAGCATACGACAGCTAGCATACTAATAATCCGTACTGCCTTTGTTTTTTGACCTAGTCCCATTGCAATATCCTCACCTAGCGAGGTAATCGTAATGGCCCTCGCGGATAGTAAGGCCAATAATAAACCAACTAATCCAAATGGAATAGAGAGCATCAACATATCCATATCTACCATATGTACCTTAGTGTTATACCAAGCACTGACTGTTTGTGATACTTGAAAATACATCGCAATCGCTGTAGCTATACTACTTAAAAATGTCCCAATAACGGTTCCAATAATGGCTAGCCTTACTGGTGATAAACCATTCCGAATTAACGAGCCAAAGCCAAAAACAATGCCCGCACCCAGTGCAGAACCTAGCATTGACAATAAAATCATTTGATAATTAGGCAGTCCTGGGAAAAAGACAATGGCTAATGTTATAACAAATGCAGAGCCATCGTTGACACCCATCAATGAAGGAGATGCTAAATAATTTCGTGTAATTCCCTGCATAACTGCACCCGCAACTGCCAAAAAGGCTCCTACTAACAAGACTGCGCCTATTCTAGGAATACGTCCTGTCCGTATAATTTGATGATCAACATTAGAAGGATCGAATGCTGATATTGCTTGCCACACAGTGATTACACTAATATCCTTTGTTCCATACATAACAGAAACAAGCGCCACAAGGGCAATAAGGAGAGGAGATACTGCTAATATTGAAAATGACACTACGTTTGTTTTTTTCAACTTTCACACCTTTTTCTATACCATTTTAGTATCCAAACTTCTACTGAACAAAAGGCCGGTAATAGCCTGGTGATATCACCAAACCTACTACCAGCCTGTGTATACTATTTAAGTAATTTTTCAGCTGCTGCATCTAAGAATTTAACCTTAGACCAAGCCGTACCACCTTGTGCTAACGGGTCAATTGTATTGACATAAATTTCATTATTTTGTGATGCCTTTAAGCTAGTGAAAATTGGATTTTTTTGTAGCTCCTCTAACGCCTTAGGAGTATCCTTATTTTCGGATTCCTCAAATTGAAGGAAAATTGCATCTGGATTTACTTGAGCTAATGTTTCTAGCGATAATTCTGCCTGCGCTTTAGCTGTCGTCACTACCTCTGGAACTGGAGCACCTAAATCCTCATACAAAACAGGATTTAAATAAACACCAGCTGGATAAATGTACATTACACCACCGCGAACACGGATGATTAATACTTGTTTATCAGCTAATTGCTCCTTCGATTTAACCTGTGCATCAGCAACTTTTGCCTCATAGTCAGAAATGATTTTTTTAGCATCATCTTCTTTACCAGCTAGCTGTGCAAGCACTGTCAAATTTTCCTTCCAGTTTGTTGAAATATGTGAGTAAGGTATCATTGTTTGAATTTTGTTCAACTTTTCAGCCGTTTCTTTAGGGAATTTTGAAGTACCTACAATGACATCTGGATCCAAATTAAGAATGGCCTCTGCATTTGGCTCCATTTTATTTCCTACCAGTGTAGCACCTTCAAAATCAGATGCTAGATATGCTGGCACTTTGCCACCTACTTCAAGTACACCTACGGGCTTAATTCCAAGCATTGCAGCGTCTTCCATAGATTCAAGACTTGCAGCGACAATATTTTTCACTTCTACTGGAAGCTCATATTTCTCACCCAAGTACGTAATTGTCTGTGTCTTAGCTAGTTCTGTCTGTGATTCTGTTACACTTGTCTCCGTTGTATTATTTGTTGAAGTAGACTCCTCTGCCTTATCTGTTCCACATGCAGCTAATGATAGTGCTAAAAGTGCTGGTGCACACATTTTAAAATATTTATTCATAGATATTCTCTCCTAACAAGCTCATATTGATAATGATAATCATTTACATATGTATGTCAACATATAATTGATACTCATTATCATTTACGGATACTATCCTAACAAAGTGAAAATAGATTGTGAATGGACGATTTCGAAAATGACATGGACTTTTGCCGATTTATGCCATAAAAAAACTGCTCCTTTTTTATAAGAAACAGTCATTCATACATATTTGGCTTCCTCTATTTTTAACTTGCGATAGGCTGAGGGAGATAAACCCGTACACTTTTTAAATACTCTACTAAAATAAAAACAATCTACATATCCAACACATTCTGCAATTTCAGCTACAGGGATTCCACCATATTCTAGTAAGTCTTTCGCACGTCGTATACGGTATTCTGTTATATATTTGCTTGGATTCATACCTGTATGCTGCTCAAATAAATAGGCAAAACGACGCCGTTCAATGTCAAATTCACTAGAAATATTTGATACCGAAATCTGCTCCGCATAGTGCTCATGTATATACTGTAAAGCCTGCTCCATTAATTCATTGGCATTATCCAGAACCTTCACTTTTGCCGCTATAAGAATGTGTTCCAGCAAGTTCATGAATAATGTCTTGGACTTAAATACGGCCATATTACCTGGAAAGGAATAGCTTTCTACTAGCTGCTGTACCTGGGTAATAATTTGCGTATTATGTCCTGTTTTAATGAGAAAATGTTGTTCCACCAGTGGATATAATGCCGTCTCCTCCATAGGTAGATTATAGTGAACTACAGCATATTCCCAAACCTTCTGACTTGTTACGTTCACTTCAATTGGCATTTGAGGACCAGCATGCACTATTACTCCTGGCTCCATCACATATGGCGTTCCATTCAAGCTAAAGATAGCACTTCCTGCAAGCGGCACAATAATTCCACATTTTTCTGGTGCTGTAGTTCTCCCTAAATCAACCTCTCCTGGCTCCATTCTTTTGGTAAAGACATCGGTAAACTTTACAGATGCCTGTGCAAAGTAATCTATTAAATACTTGATATCCATGTGCTAGCTCCTATACATGTAAAACACTCTGAATTTGTGAAAAATGATGTAAATCATGGTCAATTAATCCGCCAAAATAATCAGCCATCGTTATGTTAGACTGTCCAATATTGAACGACTGCTGCCATTGCTCATCTGTAAATTGCTGAATGGTTTGAAGCAATTGACGTCTTGTCAAAACAAATTCAATAATCGTTTTTTCTAACTGCTGTTCACGACTTTTCTCAGCTGCCCTCGTGTTCATATTCGTGACATCTGGTCCTTTAGGTAACGATGTATTAGTAAATAAATATGGTATTCGTTGTTCTAACACAAATTTATCCCAGGGTGTAAGATGCCCTATCACCTCTGCAACTGACCATTTTCCAGATTCAATTGGCATACGCCATTGCTCCTCAGTTAAATTCCTCAAATTCTTTACCCAATGAAGAGAATGTTCATAGTGTTTAATAATCGACTTTTTGTCTCGCAGCATTGGATTTCGCCTCTTTCTTCCTTTGTATGCAGCAATCTCCCTTAGTCTTCCAAAAGATAAATAATATTTATATGTACTCAAAAATAATATATTAGATTTATAAATTAAATACCTTTACCCTAAAGCTATCCAAGTGAGGAGAGTAGCCTATGAAAAAAATTTTATGGATATTGTTCCTTGTACTCCTTAGTTTCATGGCACATTATACAAAAATCTCTTTAACCCTCGTATGCATTGGTATAATAGCTGCCTTTATCGGTACACTTGTGGGAGGTGGAGGTCTTATGACGCTACCCGCTATGATGCTGGTCGGTATTCCCATTCAAACTAGTATTGCTACAAATAAATTTTCGACCGGTATATCGGCTTTATCTAGCATTTTTTATTTACTGTATCATAAGGAGCTACATTTCAAAGTTATTTTAAAATACATAGCTATTGCTGTTATAGGAGGAGCTGGTGGTGCACTTCTAGCCGTGTCACAATCCGAACAAAATATGAATGTTACAGCCTGTATCCTACTGATTTTTGCATTAGTTGTCACTTTAAAAAACAAGGCTTGGACTGACACTGTGAATCCTACAGAGCATACAACGTCCTCCCTTTGGCAGCCATTTTTTATCGCTATGTATGATGGTGGGTTTGGTCCTGGTTCTTCAACTTTTAGTATTTTATATTATTGGCGTTGCCAACACACTTACATAAAGGCCGTACAACTCACGCGTGCACTGCTTTTTGGAAGTTGTACTGGAGCTTTTATTGTTTTTTATCAAACAGGCTTTATTCAATGGCATTATGCAATTGCCATGGCCTTAGGCTCCATTATAGGCTCTCAATTAGGCCTCCTAGTGCTACCACACATTCCAATAAAAGTAGCCAAACGACTACTAACTGTGATTATCTCGATGTTGATTATTCAGATGGTATGGGAAATTATTTAATATATCCACTCAAATGTTCATGAATTAACTTCCATTCACCATTCATCCATGTAAAAATATTTGTCGCCCTACCGCTACCTGATACAGATTTCCCATTATGATAGCCTTCATAGTGATATGTATAAATACAGGTGGCTGTTTTTTCATCAACGGTTAGCCAAGTTATATCAGTTGCTGAATAGACCTCTTCTTGAATTACATTCCATGCGTGATTGAAGTAAGCACCAATTTCTTCTGTAGTCGTACATGTTTTATCCGAAAACCAATAGACAGCCTGTGGATGCAAAATAACCTTTACCTTATTAAAATCATGAGTATTTGTTGCTTGGATATAACGTTCTAATGCTTGTTCATATGTCATGTTCACGCCCCCTTTTTAACAATAGTATCCCAAATCTCACTTCTTATAAATAATATATTTATGGGATGTTCTCCTTTGAACAGTTCATAAAGAACACCTATAATAAGGACAAAATCACATAAAAGACGGAGGATACTATGCTAGCTACTATTGAAGAACAATCCAATCATCATGTTGCAACATTCAAACGCCAGCTCCCTCATTCAATAGATGTTGTTTGGGCAGCAATCACTGAAAATGACAAGCTGCAAAAGTGGATGAGCAATTTAGAAATCATTGATCTTCGTAAGAATGGGAAGATGCATTTTAATATGAACGATGGAATAGATGCCTATGAAACAATAGCCATTACCGATTATGCAGAAAATGAAACTCTCGAATTTGATTGGGGTACGGATACGGTACGATTCGAACTTTCTTCTAATGACGAGGGCACATTCCTCCTATTAGTAGAGACACTTCAAGAATTGACAGAGCATACGCCAAAGGATTTAGCGGGGTGGCATATATGTCTAAACTTGCTGGCTGATTTGCTAGATAGAAAGGAACAACTAAATTTCCCAATGGAGAGTTGGCAACAGCGATTCCACGACTACAGTGGCCTTATTGATTCTATAAAGTAAAACAACTAAAAAAATCCTAGAGCCACAAGACTCTAGGGTTTTAATTATTGGTCAAACGCTGTAGCTATTTCTATGGCCTTTAGAGGGTCTTTTATGGAATCGAGTGTATACACAAGCTTTTCATCCTGCCAAACGATTAAATTGCCTGTTTGATAAACGTCCAATTGAGCCATGCCATATTGCTTTGGAATAGGGAGCATATGACTTTTTAAATATTCTACTACTTGCTTTGCAAGCTTGACACCAGCCTCAGGATTTTCTGTTCGGGTATGTGTGGCAATTGCCCAGCGTCCTTCATTCCATCCAGTCCATAAGGAGCCTGCCCCCGCGTCTTGATAACCTTTAATATTGTCACCAAGATCCACTTTTTGTCCACCATTTTGATTAAAATTATCAAACGCTATTTGGGTGCTTGCCCCTTCTGCATTATTGTATTGCTTAACGAGCAATCGTGCTATAACGTTTGCTGATTTCTTTAATCGAATATCATTAATCGGCATACTCTCTTTACTTTCATAAAAGACAATTTCCACCTGATTCCCTTCTGTCCTTGTAGTAGCTGATAAAAAAGAATCCTGTGTAATAGGTAAAGTTGTTGGCATTTTTATGGTGAAATCAGCTTGTATTTGATCCTTGATTTGTTGCAGGACCTCTGTTTGTTCCATAGCTGTTCCATTATCATGTTGATTAGCTTGTTCGACAGGTATTTGGGTCTCACTTTCATGTGCTTGTTGATTTTCTTCCCGATTAGCACAAGCACCTATAAAGCAAATACTCAAAAAAAGGAGAACTAGCATTCTTTTCATTGCGTGTACCTCCATCTATTAATTTCCCTCTCTCGGTATTTTTCCCTAGTGAAAACCATCTTAAACGTTACCTATTTTAGGTCGTTAATTCGCTTCGTCAGTTCATTAAATTTTTCATCAAGCATTACATAGTCCTTATCTTTAGCTGTGAGAAAGCTAAGTTTACCTAATATTTCCTGCCGCTCGGTTTCTAGCTTTAAGCGAAGTGTCACTACACCCTCGTCTTGCTTAACCTCTTTTCTCCATTTTTTCTCTATCTGTTGAGCATGAATCTCCCATACACTATTCGTTACCTTTTCTAGAAAGTAGCGATCGTGTGAGACAACAAGTAATGTCCCATTATATTGGGCAAGCGTTTGCTCTAATTGCTCACGGGAAGGCAGGTCAAGATGATTCGTTGGCTCATCTAAAATAAGAACGTTCTTGTCTGCTAATATATAAGCCATCAGTTTACATTTTACCCGCTCACCCATGCTCATCTCCCCTATAACAGATGTCCAGTGAGTAGAAGTAAATCCTAGATTTTTCATGAGATTGCGGACTTTCCCTCGCTCTTCAAACGTTTCTTGATAAAAATACTGCTCCGGTGTCTGTTCAAGAGGTAGATCAAAGACTTCTTGTGATAAATAACCAATGTTAGCAGCCGGAGATAGCCATACTCTGCCCTCTGCCTTTAATTGACCTAAGATGACTTTTAAAAAACTTGTTTTTCCACTACCATTTATTCCTGTGATGGCAATTTTATCTCCAAACTGCGCAGTGACGTTCACATCCTTAAACAACACTCTGTCATTGAAGTGTAAGAATACATTTTTGGTCTCTAAAAAGCGTTTACCGACACGTTGATGGGTGCCTAAAGAAAAGCGTATTTCTGCCTCAGGCTTTACAGCTTCCACCCTTGCCTTCTCAAGCTCTGCTTCTAATCGCTTTTTCTTGGATTTCACCTGGGAATCAAGACGCTTTGCTTTCACACGATGGTATTCCTTAAAACCTTCTAGCTTTGTAGACTGAGCATGGCCCTTTTGAGACCATGCTGTCAATTCCTGCATTTGTGCCTCAATGCGCTCAATATTTTTTTGCTGCTTGTCGTATGCACGTTGTTGTGTTAATCTTCGATGCTCTCTTTCAGCCATATAGTTTGAATAATTGCCGTTATGTTCTATAAGTCTATTGTCCTCAATCGACCAAATTTTGGTCGCTACGCTATCTAAAAAGTATCGATCATGCGAGACAACAATAACCGTTCCCCTATAGTTTTGTACTTGTTTAATCAAAAAATTGGTGCTCTGTTCATCTAAATGATTGGTTGGTTCATCCAGCATTAGAAGTTGAACTCCCTGCGAGAAACCTTCCGTCAGGCGCATTTTGAGTTTTTCCCCACCACTTAATGCTGCAAATGGCACATTCGGCACTTTCCATTTAGATAGCAAATCTGCCTCTTTAGTTGTTATTTCCATCCTATTAAAATGAGCTAATTCCTGCTCTACAAATGCCGTTTTTACAGTTTGTAGCCCCTTGATTTCTCCTGTTGTGGGCACTAACATACCTCGAATCAATTGAAGCAATGTGGATTTTCCAGCACCATTTCTACCAATAATGCCGATTACCTCACCTTGCTTTACGGTAGCAGTCACATGTTCAAATAGGAATGTATCCTTTATTTCATAACTAATATCCTGTAATTTTAAAAGCTCCTTCATAACATTCATCCTCTCCAGTAGGAGGAATCAAAAAAATCCCTCCAAGTATTTTGGAAGGATTAGTCATCGCTACATATACACAAATAAACTGTTGCAACAGCTATATTTGTTACTCCATTACTTATTTTAGACATAGTAAAATAAGCTTGCGGAATCGCTTTATATTGGCAGATTAAGACCAATACAAGTGTTATTTATGGAAAATGGGCAGACTAATCCTATTTTTATTGCTGGTGAAATTTTAATTTCATCTTTAAAAAATAAGATTAGTTATTCATTAGCCACCCATCGTCCCTTCATCTTTTATTACCGTCATTGTAACACCATTTTTTTGAAAATGAAACTTTCTTTGTGTGAGCTTTATCTAAAACATTCAAATGAACGAATTTGATTTCTTGTTATGGTACGGAAATACCAGCCATACCGATTACTCCAACGAAAACCCGCAATGAAATCTCTTCCTATAACTGTGGGGAAAAACCAAAAGCTCCTACCTGTATTCAACCAAATAAAGGTGTTTCTAAATAAGCAGGAGTGAATACCACTTGATCCTTCTCGCCGTGCGGGCACTGGCGGTGAAAAGCCTGGTGGTGCACTCATTGGCATTTGTCCAGCTGGAGCCGGACCAAAATTAGGTGGACCAAATGGCGGTGTTTCAAAATTATCATTGCCACCCCAGCCAGGTCTTCTAAAATTATCTTCTCTAAATGGATTATTGTACACACAAGCCCTCCTTTTACATAATTCAATATATGTAATAGGGCATTTAACCGTTGAGCCATTGCCCACCTAAGCGAAGATAATAACAGGCCAATTTTCCTCATCCTATAACCTTTGGCATTTCTAATAAAGTATATTTATGATTTCCAACTTTATCGCATAGGAAAAGTATTTTTTGATATGTCTTTTTATTTTCAACAACAAACTAACGGATAAGTTGCGTCTTTAGGAACGATTTTAAATACACATTTAAAACCTGAAACATTTGCAGCTCTAAGGTTTATAGCCTATCCAAAATATAAATAAAGTAATTAATCATTTTAATAATAAATATATATTTATTATTTGCTCCGAAAAAAACTCTGTTTTAAAAATATACATCTCTTTCTAACGCTCCATGCTCTTACTTTCTTCACGTTTATGCACTTCAATTACTGTATGAGTAATATTTTCTTCAACGTTGGAATTTTCCGAAAAATAAATTACACTTAATAAAAAGATGGTAACGAAAGAAGTTAAAAATTTTAAATTGTTACTAGTTTTAACAGTCGTATACTTTTCCTCCATCCCTTTTAACGATATATCCATAATTTACATTATAAATAAAAAAATGTTAATAGAAAGGAGTCTAGAATCTTATGAAATTATATTTGATGATTATGTTTTGGAGTTCAATTTTGGTGTTAGCTATTCTAATTATTAAAGATTATCAAAATAATGTTAATCCGTTTACCGAACCTCTCACTGCTCTTGTGTATTTAATAATTATTTTTTGGATTATATTTTTTTCTATAATGTATTTCACAAAGTATAAGAAAATTAAAATGGATTAGAAGTTGCTACTCTTACTCTTTTTTTTATTCCCTTTCTTCTAGCCAACTATAGAAGGCTGATAGACTATCGCTTTTTTAGTAAATATAATATAAATTTCAAACAAAAAAACGTTCCCAAATAAAAGTTTGAAAACACATCAAAAAGCCACGAATGTTGAGATATCAACGTTTTCGTGACTTTTCTTATGAACATTCTTCATACATCTTTTTATGCAGGAAGCGAAAACGAGTTCTTTAACGATTTTTTATCATTCTTTCTCGCCATATCATCACCCTTAACTATGTAAATTTTTATGTACAAAGCAATGCTTGAATGACCCGCAAACTATTGTGATAAATATGACAATATAATTCGCCATTCCTCAACTTTTTCGTCAAAGGATTTAATATTTTTCCCGGGTATCGGACTCGTTGATGGCATTTTTTTATAGGCTCGTCCTGCTAAAAGCTCTAATCCAATATGCTTTTTAAAAACATCGATTGCCTTCGCCCCATTAAAGAGTACTAACTTGATGTTCGGGTAGGTTTCAAAAAGGGTTTGAAAATCATTTGGCTTTTCATTACGAATCGCTGCATCCAAGCTCCCTTCTCTCTCACAGGCTTCAATTGTGTCCCAAAGACCGATTTCACGCTTTTTTAATAAAGCTATTCTCTCACAATAATCTTCAGGAACCTCGACCTGTAATAGCTGGCCAATGATAGGCCAAAAGTGATTGCGTGGATTACCATAATACTGCTGTTTTACTAATGACTGTTTTCCTGGCATGGATCCAACAATTAGCACCTTTGTGGATGAATCTACAATTGGTAATAATACATTTTTTATTTCACTAGACACAGCAATCACTCCTTTACTCTATTGTAGCGGAAACTCTGAGCCAGCAAGTATATCTTGGCTTGTTATTAATAAAGGAAGCTGTGATGAAAGATTCTTCATATATGACCGAACAATTTGATAGCCTATACAATAGCCTATCCACAGCGGAAGCTCCCCACCGTATAAGAATGGTCGATGCTTTTCCAATCCCTGCAGTTGTAGGTTTGGCAAAAACTGAGATTTCCATAGTTTGATAAGCTTCTCAAATGTATAGTTAGTTAACCATGGTGCTAGCCATCTATCTCCGTAAAGATCTTTCACAGCACATTCTGCTAAACCCTCTAATATAAGAGAATCCAATAAAGTCATTTCATCTAAGGATTTTTTAAGATAATGTAAACGGCAAACATGGTTGTATTCATGGGCGAGTAATGCTTGAAGCTCCTGTTTTTCTACTTCTCCCACAAATAAAAAAAGCGAATGAGGATAAGCCACACCATTTTTATTAGTGATATTCTGCTGCCTTGTAATTGGAAAGATATAAATAGGTATAGCTGGACCATTCCACTTCTGCTGTAGATACATAAACTCCTGCTCCACGCAGCCCCACACATTCATCTGTTTTAGTCTCTTTAAATTAATCTCTTCCTCTGGTAGGAAAAGACCTTGCTGCTGTAATTCAAAGTGTATTTCCTCTGTATATCCCTCTTGAAATAGTTTGATCAAACGATCACATAGCACCGAGCATTGTAAGCTATATAGCTCATCACTGCTCTTAGATTTTCTGGAAAATTCATACTCCTCAAGCCACTTATCTGTAGGCATAACTGCCATGTCATCACCTCTTGATAGTATATGTGATGGATAGACAATCGGCTAAAGATAAATGCATTAATTAGCATATATTAACTTGTAATGAAGTAGAAAGGAGGGATTATTGTGAATCCAACTGATGCTTACAATCTTTGTTGTAAATATCACGGTAAACGAGTTAGAATTTCGGATACATCTGGTAGAGTACATGTTGGGGAAATCACGAGGGTCGACAGAAGACAGGTATGGATTCTACCTGATAGAAGATATGGTGGTTATGGTTTAGGCTTTTGGGGATTTAGTGGAGGCGGCTTTGGCGTTGGTATTGCACTAGGGACTGTTCTAGGTATTGCACTAGCTCCAATTATTTTCTTCTAGCCTAAGCGATTTTATATATGTGAAAAACGAGCCATTTCAAACATTGTTGAGATGGCTCATTTTTCATTATTGAACTTGTTCTTGCTGCTGTTTACTTTCAATCAACTCGGATATTGTAACAAATGTGTAGCCCTGCTTCTTTAATGCCGGTATTATCTCCTCTAATGCTTTAATGGTTTGTGTACGGTTACCGCCACCATCATGAAATAATATGACATCGCCAGGCTTTGTGCCTTTCATAACCTTTTGTACAATTTTCTTTACACCGGGCTCTTTCCAATCTTGAGTATCCTGATGCCAAGACCACATCACGACCTTGTAGCCATCCTTAACAGCGGCATTTATCATAGCATCTGTGTAATTTCCACCAACAGGACGGAATAAAACTGGGGAAAATCCAGTAATACCATATATCGTGTTATTCGTCTGTCGAAGCTCTTCTTGCAATTTATTGATGGAAACTTTAAACGGATGTGTATACGTATGATTCGCTAATTCATGCCCTTCTGTATAAGTACGTAAAACAAGCTCTGGATATTTGTCAGCATTTTTTCCAATAATAAAAAAGGTAGCTTTGGCATCATATTTGGCTAATAAATCAAGCACCGCCGCTGTGTATTTGGGATGTGGTCCATCATCAAAGGTAAGTGCCACTATTTTATCCTCTGTGTTAATATCCCACACAACTTTTCCTGTTTCCTCATAATACGGACGTCCTTTATTAGCCTGGGCTTTGTATCCTACAAAAAATCCCGAGATGATTAAAACGAAAACCGTTAAAACCCTTACATATTTACGTGTCATAGCATCACCTCCCAAGTCCATATTCACAGAACTCCGTCAACTTACTATTTGCGATTTACAGTGAATTATACTTGTGAAGGATTGTCTGTTTTCCTGTTTTAATTATTTTAAAAAAATTTTATAAATTTGAACGAAATGTGAAACATCATTAATATTCCTTTATTTTTTTCTTTATTCATGTAAAATAAAATCATCACTGATATATAACAATTAATTAAATTCAATAAATGTTATGCAACACAAAAGGGGATAATATAAATGTGGATCATTACCGTATTTGAAGAAAACACGTATCGTATGTTTGAATATACTTCTAAAAGTGAAGCAACCATTGCATTAAATACATTTAAACAAACAGCTTTATTGTCTTATACCAAGTAAATGCTAAAAGGAATCTATTCGCCAAGAGTAGATTCCTTTTATTTTGATATTGGACTTCTTTTCTTTACTATTAAAAGATTTTTTATTAGAAATGTCGAACACCTTGCTAGTTATCGCCATATGTATATAGAGAAAAGGAGTGATTTCAATGGTGACAATTGAACCTATCATGATTAAGGGGCATTTCTTTACTGCAGTAGTTGTTCAATTACCTAAAACAACACTATTAACCATTTCCAATAATACAGGCTACATTATGTGCGGCGCATTAGATGTAGGTCTTTTAAATAGTCGCTTAGTGGATCGAAAAATCATTGCTGGTCGGGCAGTTGGTGTAAAAACGATTGATGAGTTATTAACAGCCCCGTTAGAATCCGTGACTTATGAAGCCGAGCAACTTGGCATTACAGAAGGTATGAGTGGTGTCGAAGCACTTTTAAAAATGATTTAATGTGTACAAAAGCGTCAGTTTTAGAACGAATAACTAGACGCTTTTCCTTTTTTTAACGCAGCATCGGTTGAATAAGCAAACTCCTACTTCCCCATACTGTGGGACAAAGGAGCGTGTTGTCATGAATAGTAATAAGCATTTTAAAATACATGTAACTTTTCTTGCCATCACTTTAATTGTTTTGATCTGGTCTGTTATTAAACCATCTTCCTACTTAGATTGGCTGGCTGAAGTTAGCCCAGGAATAGTTGCGATTATTATTGTAGTTTGTATCTATCCTAAATTTCGATTCACAACCATTTCTTACTCAATCATTGCCTTATTATCGATTCTAACATTTATTGGTGGGCATTATACGTATTCGGAGGTGCCACTATTTAATTGGATAAAAGAAGAATTTAATTTGCACCGTAATAATTACGATCGCTTCGGACATTTTTTAAAAGGCTTGCTGGCGATTGTTATAAGGGAAATTTTAATTCGAAAAACGCCTCTTACAAAAGGCGCTTGGCTATCGTTCATTTCCATTAGTATTTTACTTGCGATTGCTGCATTTTATGAAATCATTGAATGGTTAAGCACCCGAATCTCCAAGGGCAGTAAAGGGGCCAAAGACTTTTTAGGGATGCAGGGAGATCGTTGGGACGCTCAATGGGACATGTCTTTAGCGTTGCTAGGTTCTATTATTACCTTGCTTTTATTGACAAAGCTCCATGATAAATATTTAAAGAGATTAAACAAATAAAATCATTTTTTGCATACTATGATGAATAAAAAATCTTATGAAAGGTGGTATTGTATGTACTATGCTCAGCTCCATCATCAGGCATCCATTCCCCCACGTGTTATAACTGTAAGGGGCGATGGGCAGGTAAAGGCTAAGCCAAGCTCCATTCAACTTCAAATAGAAGTTCAAACGCGAGGCCAAAATGTACAAGAGCCACAGCAGGAGAATGCGGCAACTATGAATCGAGTTATTCAATCCACTACAGCCCTTGGCATTCCAAGCGAACAAATTCAAACAGCTGCCTATACAATTACCCCACTTTATCATTTTGAAGACGGCCAACAAATCTTTAATGGTTATGAAGTAACTAATGCCATTACCGTCCATGTATCAAATCCTGAACGTATTGGCTTAATCATTGATACAGCAGTAGATAATGGGGCAAATCGTATCACAAACATTCAATTCAAAGTTGACCATGTAGATGCCTATTATCAGCAAGCATTGAGTTTAGCGCTGCATAATGCTCAGGCAAAGGCGAAAACCATTGCTGAAACGATGCATTTACCTTTGCAGCTACTCCCCACTGAAATTGTGGAAGAACAAGTTAATACGCCTATTCTATATCGCTCAATGGCAATTTCCTCCGATATGACACCTATTGAACAAGGGCAAATCGACATAAATGCCTCTGTCCGTGTGAACTTTCAATATTGAACGATTTGAGCCTTCAGCGAAGCAACGGCAGAAGGCTTTCCTACTGTGGATTCCATACCCGTTCTATTACGATGTTATTGTGCTTTACCTGTAATACAAAAACATCTGGATTACTTAAATCTTTCCAACATTGAAAATCAATATCTTTATTATAATGTTTCCATGACTCACTAGTAAGGTATTTTCAACATTTCGAGCAATAGCCTCCTCTACAACATTCACAATGCGGTCCATTGCTTCTTTGCTGGATTCTCCCCCATCAAATGATAAGTCCATATCCATAAATGTTGCCTGTAATTTTTCGTACCAATCTGGCAAATCTTTTGTACTTAAAAGTCGTTCAGACAATCGATGATCTATTTCAATTTGAATACCTTTTTCTTTACTGATAGCTTCAATGGATTGGACTGCGCGTAAAAGGGGCTTGAGAAAATTCGATGAATGGTAGTATCTTTGAAAAAATCAGCTAAGCTTTCTGCTTGCCTTATGCCTGTCTGTGTTAAAGGGGCGTCAGGTGATTGCCCTTGTGCAAGACAATGTCTAATGACATAGATATTACTCATAAATGCCTCCCGTCTTGAAAAAGTAGTTTTATTAGAATTGTACGTCATTAAATAATCCCAAATCATTAATTTTCATCATTTGTCTTTTTATGAACAACCCGCTCTTTAGATAATAACAGGGCACAAAGGATAATACATATGCCTACGAATTGTCTGATTTCCAATGTCTCTTTTAGTATAAAATAACCCAATAGTACACCTACTACAGGAACTACATAATTACTAAGAGATGCAAATAAGGCACCCTCTTTTTTTATCAATAAATTATAAAGCATGTAAACAATCCCCGAATGGAAAATCCCCAAAATGGTTACGGCAACAATCTGTATGCCACTCATATTTAGTTGGAATGGCTGTTCAAAGATCATCGCCATTGGTAATAAAATGACCGTGGCTATTCCTAAAACATTTCGCATATGTACGATAGGTGAGCCAGCCCCCAGCTTTTCCATTAATATTAATGATCGTGCAAAGCTCATTGCGGCCAAGAGCAGTAATGCATTGCCAAATACTGTACTTGAACCGTCCATCTCTTGTGTTGGCCATGAAAGAATACTGATTCCCACGAGACCTAATAAAATGCTAATGAGTTGGAACTTACTAACCTTTTTCTTAAAGAAAAAAACGACAAAAATTAACGTGATTATGGGAACCATAGCTATTACAATAGATGCATTACTACTGCTAACATATTTTTGACCTTGTGCAATCAGGACAAATGGAATTACTACTTCAAAAATGGCGATTGCCCAATAGTATTTATTATTCACATGATTGCTGTCCTTTTTCAAAAATATGCTAATGACGCTTAAACAAATGGCACCTATTAGCGCTTTCAACAACGATAAGGTTATTGCACCAACATCATTTGTCACTAGCGCTACAAAGAAAAATTGAGACCCCCATATACAGCTTATTAATAATAAGAGGCTATATTTGCTCATTTTTCGCTACCCTCTTCATGCCGAAATAATTTGTTCCTATAACCCCCATAACAATCATGACTCCCCCGATTAAATGGTACTTCTGGAAGGTTTCATGTAAAAATAAAACACCCGCAAATATAGTAATAAGCGTAGCCAAATTACTAAAAACACTCATTTTAGAGGCCTCTAATATAGATAGAGCATAATTTGATAAATAAGACGTGCCTAGCGAGGATAATAGGCCTAAATATAAAATGGCAATGATAAAGTCAACATGTAGAAATGGCTTATAAAAATCATGGATGGTGCCCTTCATCACATGATCTCCTATAGCTATCCCATTAAAAATAACAAATCCACATAACGTCATGACATAGGTTAATGTCAGTAAAGAATATTGCTTTGTAAGCCTTCTTGCAAAGACGTTATAAATTGATGCTGCAAAAGCTGAAAGCAAAATAAATCCGCTGCCAAAAATATTTCCAGTAGTAGCATTTGCCCCATTCATCATTAGCATATAAATCACACCAAGTACAGAAATCGAGATAGCAACATACTGTCCCCATGTAGCTTTTTCCTTTAACAATAAACTTGCTAGTGCTAATGTAAAAATAGGGATTGTTGCTTGAATAATTCCAGCTTCTGAGGATGAAATTCTAGCAAGCCCAAGCACTTGAAACGTGAAAAAAACTATAGGATACAATAGGGCTAAAGGTAAAATTTTTAATAAATCCTGTTTTTTTATTGTTAGCTTATTTTTCGTAAATACTAGTAAAATAACAATGCCGATGAAAGCAACTGTAAAGCGGTGAGCTAATGTATCAATAGGGCTCGCCACCGACAAAGTAAGTTTCACACATAGGAATGAAAGTCCAATAACAAATGCATACGAAATTGCTGCTATATAGGCTTTTCTTTTTTCTAACATACGATAACGCTCCTTCTCCATCATTTCTGGCCGGTAATGTTATCGTATAAAAAAGAACACACATTGACGATATGAAAAAAACGCATCTGTACCGATACAGGTGTGCTGGAGGTTATATATGCTTAAATATGAATGGATTTATTCACAGCTTTTGACTCAAATACAAACAGGTACTCTTCAATCAGGGGCAAAGCTCCCTTCAATACGCCAGTTATCACTACAATATTCCTGCAGTAAAAGTACTATTTTAACTTCTTTAAAAAAACTTGAGGATCAGCATCTTATCTATGCATTACCGAAAAGCGGCCACTATGTTGTTGACCATCAATTACCCCTTCAGCCACAGGTTCAAGACCATATAGATTTTGCTACCTCCTCACCTAGCTGGCATGCTTTTCCGTACCAAGACTTTCAACATTGCCTCAACAAGGCAATCGATACATACCAAGCAGACCTATTTAGATATGGGACATCACAAGGCTTACCCTCCTTAATAAAAGAGGCAAAAAAACTATTAACAAACTATCAAGTGTTCACTAAAGAAGAAAACATTTTTATCACTTCGGGCGTACAACAATCCCTGTCTTTGCTGAGTATTATGCCATTTCCAAATGGTCGCTCAACAATTTTAGTGGAGCAACCTAATTATCATTTGTATATGGATTATTTGAAAACCTATGGAATTCCTGCCATCGGCATAAAAAGAACAACAGATGGCATTAATTTATATGAGTTAGAGCGCATTTTTAATAGTTATGACATTAAGTTTTTTTACACTATGCCTCGCTTGCACAACCCTCTAGGGACTTCTTATAGCAAACAGGAGAAAGATATGATTCGTCAACTTGCTTATCAATATCATGTATACATTGTTGAGGATGATTATTTAGCGGATTTCGAGCAAAATTCGAAAATAGATCCTATTTATACAGATGATACACAGCAACATGTCATTTATTTAAAAAGTTTCTCTAAAATCATGTTTCCGGGTTTACGTATAGGGCTAGCCGTTTTACCAGAGGTCTTCATTCAAACATTTAGGCAATTTAAAAATACAACTGATATTGATAGCTCAATGATCTCCCAGGCAGCCTTAGAGCTTTACTTAAAAAGTGGTATGTTTGAACGTTATCAAAAGAAGGTCAGCGAGTCTTATGCCATACGTGCTAACAGACTTCAACAATCTATAACAGCCCATTTAGCAAAATTTAAAGCTTCTAAGGAAATCTGTATGCATAGCCATATTATTCTACCAAGACAGGTCAATATCGATAAGCTTATCCAGCACTTGAAACAAAGCAATATACTTTTAGATTCGATTAACCGTAATTATTTAGAGGGATTTTTTCATGAGCGAATGTTGAAATTAAATGTTTCCAATGTGGAAGAGTCAAAAATTGATGTTGGTATAAAGGAAATTTCATTGTCCCTTAATGATCCTAACAATTACTTTTAAAAAAAGTCATTCATGAAACCTACTTATTTTTCATATATTTAGACATCATAAATTGGTTCAATAAGGAGGATTCAATGCACTCTGAGAAATTGCGACTAAGGAAAATTCAGCGTCTTGCATATGAAATTATGGATGAGATGCACCAAGAAAAAGACCACACGGAAATGCATAAATTAATCTCGATCATTGATAACTTGTCGCGGGCAATTGGTGATTTAACAGATTCGGTGGGTAAGTACTCCTTGGATTACGTAGAGGAAAAAGTAAACAATGCACATGAACTTTTATTTAATAAAGAAAAGGTCGATGCTTATTAATAAAGACAGGGAAAAAGGGTAACCATATAAGTGGCTACCCTTTTTTGCATTAATGCGTTTCAGGTTCAAAAGTTTTACAGTCAGTTTCCTCACTGTTGGAAGCATGTTGTCCCTTCTGGCTGACAACATAAATTTTTTCTGCTGTGCATTTGTTTCCAGAATCCCAAAATGTGCAGTTATTGACTTCACAAAGAATTTCTTGTGCCATCGTTTCACACCTCCTCTTTGTTAGCTTTAACAAATTAGAGATAAACAATACGTTGTTCAACAAAGTCCATTCTCGGTTCACACGTGAGTGTAGCGTATCCAATTCACTCCATGCTAAAGTCTAAATTAGCTGGTTGTTTCGGTAAACGTTCCTGCGAAAGCATATTGGTTGTGGGTACCCAATTGTTGACTTCTTCAAAGCGGAAACCATCTGCCCACACTTTTCCTGAGCCGATTAACAACACACCAAAATAAATGGAATCACCTTCCTCGGGTACATCTAGAACAATAGAATAATGATTCCATTCAGTAGTTCCTGTCACAGAGCGCTGATCCATATTATCAAATTGAATCGTATCACCCGTACCATTATCTATACGCATCCACGCCCCACATTTTGTAGCTTCAGCCGTTTTTAAGTAACATGACATTTTCAGCCTCTTGCCTTTATAGTCAGCTGCCTGAAATCCTTGCATCATCGTAGCAAATTGCCCATTATTTGCTGATGCATTGGTGGAAAATAATACACCACTGCGCTTTCCTGAATGAAATACCTTATCATCCGTATGAAATTGATATAATTCTGGATTTGCGCCGCTCAGCATCCATCCCTTAACCTGTTCATTTAATTCCATCAACTTTTCCTCCTCCATCATAGCTAATGATTGCATCAATTTTCGGTACTTTCCTGGTGGTAAAGCATACACTTCTTTAAAAGCTCTTGTAAAAGCCTCTTGAGATTGAAACTGAAATTTAAAGGCAATCGTTATGATTGATGCATTGGAGTATATTAAACAACTGGCAGCCACAGCTAATCGCCGCATCCGAATATATTCACCAATCGTAAGCCCTGTTTCTTGTTTAAAGATTCGACTTAGATGGAACTTCGAATAGCCCGTAATACTCGGCATAAACTCAAGTTCTATTTCTTCCATCAATTGCTCCTCGATATAAGTAATAATCCTTTGTGTTGCCTGACTATACTCCATATTTCTCACCTCACTTTTATCATAATGGAGAAGAACAAAGATTTTTTGATGGAGATTGCTATATTTAACTAATCGGTTACTTTGGTTGGTGTCGCTTCCTGCACAATTATTAGACCATCATATGCGTCTGCTGGTGTCATTTTAATGGTATAGAGCATTTTTGTAAGCTTATACCAAGGACGAAAATCATCGCCTATATTGCCCATTCTTTGCTCCTTTGTAAGGATATTTGATAGCTCTTCTGATTGACTAGCATTTTCAAAATCCACATAAAAGATGTTGTCATGGATATCACTAAAGGCATCCACTAGAGCGTTATGATGTTCTATCGTATACTCCTTACGTTCACCAGACCCATTCGGTGCTTGGAATGTATTTGTCACAAAATCCGTACCAATGGCAAAGTACTGATCTTTATAGTACTCATTTAAATATTGTCCCATCGACTTATAACCTGCCATTGTAGCAGACGTTTTATCTATATGGCCATTATGACCAGACATCAATACTTTATCATGGCCCTTCGTCGTCTCGAAATCAACAATCCATTGTAAATTTTGAGCTAAGTATTCATCACGTAAATTCATGTAATTACCATCGTTTAAAAACAATTGCGTACGTTGCTTTAAAATTTGTGCATATTGCGCCGCAAAAGAGAAGGCATCCTTTGATGACTTTTTCTCATAGGCTTCCTTGTTTGATTGTAAATCTTTGATGATGGCATCAATTGTTTTATCTAGCTCTACTAACTGGCTATTCGATAAATCTCTCATTGTTTTGTTGGACACATGTTCAAGCTGAGCCGTATATTGCTTAGCTGTTTCAGCATCGACATCCCCATAATAATCAAGTAAGCCCTTTTTGCTATCATCATAGCGCTGCATATCATTACCATAAAAATAAATTTTATCTTCTTCCTTGACTGTTAGGTTATAGTCATGCATCCATTGCACAAAGTCCACCATTTGTTCAGTTTGATAAATGCCGTAATCCAGTGCTTTAATAGCATCTTGCGCCGTGCCAACACTATTGACAATAAATTGATTTATTTGTTGGGCTCCTCCAAAATCCCCCTCTAAAACAAAGACACGAACATTTTCATTCTTCATCATTGCTTCAAATAGATCCTTTTTTAAGGCTTGGAATTCCACATTTCCGTGTGTTGCCTCTCCAAAGCCAATAACTTTTACATCATCAGGTATAGTAATATCTTTTATTTCACTACTATATTGAGAGGCATCTTTGACAGCCGCCCCCTGTCCACAGCCAGCTAAAACTGCTAGTAGTATACATGTAGTTAATATTCTCAAACTTCGTTTCATTTTCATGTCAATTCTCCCCTTTAGGTTAAATGGCTTTTCGTTGGAAGTAGAAATACCCACCAAGAAAAAATAGGATGAAGCCACCACCGACAACTGTTAACAATTGCTCCCATGGCACAAAAAATACATCGTCTGTACTTCCACCAATATACATCATCGAAAAGGGCTGTGCCCATGGATAGTAAGGTCCAATACGTTCAGAATTAATAGCAAAAATAGAGGGTAAGGTAAATACCACATTGACTGCAAAAGGAGCAGCAAAACTTTTAAACATTATCGACATCCATAATTGAAGGGCTACTAAAGGCAATGTCGCTACCCATCCTCCCACAATGCTTTTCCATACAATCTCCATTGGAAAAGGATCCGTATACCCCTTTATCATCCCTACAGCAAAAACTGAACATAGATACAGTAGCTGCATCGCCATAACAAGCAGTACGATTAACACATATTTAGCTACAAATACTTTCCCCCTCGTTACAGGCAATGCTAATAGCTGCTTCCAGCCACCAGAATGATGTTCGTACCTACAAATGAGGCTAGCCAAAACCCCCGTAATAAGTGGTAAGAATAATAAAGCATATGTTAAATTCATGGAGAACAACGCAATATACCATTCATTGATTGATACCCCTGACATATTATCCTCTAAATTGGCTGATAATCCGATAAATAGCCCAATAATGGGTCCTGCTAAGATAATTGGTACCATTTTTGATTTTCGTAATTTAAACCATTCAGCTCGCAGTATAGCCGTCATTATTTCACGTCCCTTCTTGCAAAATCAATCATGCCAGCAATATAGAGTAAGATACCAATCCCCACTCCTAACATGACATTGATGATCGGCTCATCCCATTGATTCATCAATGATGGCCACTTCCATATCATCCAATCCGGTAAAACATAGGAAGAATAGGAAAAAATCACTCCGAAAATTCCTACAGTAATCGAGATACCTTGGTTATGACAAACACTAGCAATCCACAGCTGAAGAGCTAGTATTGGTAATGCTGCAAGAGCTGGGAAGTAACTATACTTGGCGAGCTCTAAGTAAGGGACCGTTTCACCTAAGCTTAAAATTAGTCCGTAACTCAGTGTAAAAATCATTAATAGTGTTGAAGACAAAAATAACAGAATCGTTAATACTGTAAATTTAGATAAATACACGGATAGCTTTGAAACAGGTAAAGCGATGAGCTGTTTCCACGCATTTGTCTCGTTTTCTATACTCGCCATGAATGACGTTAGGATAGCAATACCTAATACAACTGCCAACGGTGTAAAGGAATGAATGTTCAGTAAAAAATAACCCCAATCATTCTCGCTCTGCTGTAAAAGATAGTCTTTCCTCACACCGTAATTGACCATTTGCAGAGCAACTACGCCAACGGGACCTAAAAGCGTTAAAAACCATATACCTTTCCGTTTGATCTTTAAAAATTCAGCAATTAATAGTTTACTCATCATAACTTTAGCTCTCCCGCCGTCATTTGCAGGAATATATCCTCCAATGAGCGTTTTTCTTCCTCTACTCGAAATACTGAAATCCCTTCCTGAACCAGGACCTGAACAATATGTGCTACTTTCTCGTCAGAACATTCCTCTAAGAAAATGACGTCATCCTGATAGTTTGCCTTAATGCCATTTGCTAAAAGGGAACGCCATCCTTTTTCACCATTGCTCACTTTAAAAGTAACCTTTGGTTGTGCAAATTTACGCATTCCCTCAATGGAATCTTGAAAAATCAATGTCCCCTTAGAAACAATACCTACCTGTGTAGCCATTTGATCGATTTCTGATAATAAATGACTGGAAATAATAATGGTCATCCCGTATTCCTTTGGTAGTCTTTTAATTAAATTGCGAATTTCAATAATACCTGAAGGGTCGAGACCATTCGTTGGTTCGTCTAAAATGAGTAGCTCCGGGTTGTGCAGTAAAGCAGCAGCAATACCAAGGCGTTGTTTCATTCCTAGTGAAAAGCCCTTTACTTTCTTATTTGCAGCTTCCTTCAAACGAACAGTTTGCAGAACTTCATCGATTCTGGTTTTTGGAACACCTAGTATTTTTCGTAGTGCCTCCAAGTTCTCATAGGCCGTCAAATGTGGGTAGTAAGATGGATTTTCAACTAATGAACCTACATTCGCTAATATTTGAATACGATCCTTCACTATGTCCTTTTGAAAAATTTTTATTGTTCCTGAGGATGGCTTCATTAGACCAAGAAGCATACGAATCGTTGTTGTTTTCCCCGCTCCATTAGGCCCTAAAAACCCATAAATTTCACCTTTGCGTATTTGCAAATTTATATTTGATACAGCTTGTTCTTTTCCAAAGTTTTTTGATAAGTTTTGTGTTTGTACGATATATTCCAATCTCCTCACCTCTTTAACTATCATAAGAATAGAAGTTTAAAAACAGGTAAGGGCTAAGTTTAAATTTTGTTTAAAAAAGACTAAAAAAATCTGCGAGCCTTTACAGACCAAGCTTCGCAGATGGATTTACATGTTTTATTATAATTTTTGTACCCGATGGATCCGAACAAATATCCCAATCTAAATGCATGCCCTTTACCATAACATCTACAATTGATAAACCTATTCCTGCACCCTTTGCATTTGATTCATTTTTCATACCATTTCCATGATCCTCAATAATAAATGCCGTATAACTCGCTGTCGACTCTGTTTTCACACCTATGTATTTCCCGCTATTGGCGTGTCGTAGTACATTTTGGAAGAGGTTATCCAGTATACGGCCTAACCAAATGGGGTCTATATACCATTCATGATGCTCAAATGCTTGTAGCTCAATATCAATGGCAAAGCCTTCTCGTTCAAAAACGGGATACCAGGTCGTCAGGTGCTCTCGTACAAAACGAATAACATTGATTTCTTTCGGTTCAAATTTATATTTACTTGACATGAGCAATGTGTAGGACATTAAATTTTCGATTAAAGCATCAATATTCACTATAGATGTTTCCATCGCTCGTAATGCATGCGTACCTTCCTCTGACAATGCTTCTTTACTAATTGAGTAGGATTGAGCTCTTACCTTTGTTAAAGGTGTTCGCAAATCATGTGAGAGATTCGCAATCAGCTCCCGTCTTAGTTGCTCTTCTTTTTGCTGACGCTGTTTGCTTTCTCTCAGCTCACAAACCATCCTATTAAAACTATGCTCCAGTTGCCCAATTTCGTCTTTCTTTTTCACATGGATTTCAATAGGTAAACCATCTACATCCCGTATTTCCATGGCATCTTGAAGATGTAAAAGTCTCTTTCGGATTCCTTTGAAAAATAACCAAGATACGACTATGAAAAATAGAATAATGGCTATAACGCCAAGAAATAAGAAGTTACCATAGTTTTCATAAATATTGATAAGTGGCGGATTAAATACGTTCCTTGGAACTTCTAAAACAATAAAGCCATTGGATACATCATCGCCCAAGAAGGAAATAACTGTAAATGGGTCTTCCCCATACCGCTGTTTTATGAATTTAGTAGTAAATGCGGGTGTCCACTTTGCTGGAAGCTCCTCCTGAACATTTACTGTAGTCAATAATGTCCCATCCTCACTTACCCAGAACATAGAAGCCGAAGGTAATTGCTCTTGCCACTTTTGAAAAAGCTGGGTAATGGCATCATTTGATACATTGCTTATATTTTTAGATTGTGCATGCCATTGTTTCTCGATTTCACTTTCCAAAAGTACCTCACTAGAAAACTCGCCCACCCCAGTCTTTGTAATTCCTAATACAAACATGGCTGTTACCATATAAGAAATTTGAACAATTGATAAGGCTAATATGATGATCAACATATATTTAGCTTGTAATGATTGGAAGAATTTCATAGTTTCACCCTATAACCAATCCCTCGAATCGTTTCAATAATCGTTGGCTTTGCGGGATTTATTTCTATCTTTTCTCTTAAATATCGAATATGTACCATCAATGTTTTATCACCTTCGATATAGCTCTCACCCCAAACCCCCTCATAAAGTTGCTCTTTCGTTAAAATTTGATTGAGATGGCGAATGAAATACTGTAAAAGATAAAACTGTTTACCCGTCAAGAGAATTTCTTCTTCAGTCAATGTATTCATTATCCTCATATCTTTTGTATACATTTTAAGATGCTGTAGTTCCAACACATCATCATTTTTTTGATATCTTCTTAGTAATACTTCTAGCCTTGCTACTAATTCATCTGGATGGAAAGGCTTTGTTAAGTAATCATCTGCGAAGTTCAAACCTTCTATTTTATCTTCGACTGCCGTTCTAGCAGATAGCATTAAAATCGGCAGTTCTTTATTTTCCCTTTTAATTCTTTTACCGATAGAAAAGCCGTCTAAACCAGGTAACATCACATCCAGTATGGCAATATCCTTTGAGGAAATATGTTGCTCCATACCGTCCCCAGACTCTAACCATGTTACTTCATAGCCCCTCTCAGTTAACTCTTTACTAACCCAATATCCTATTTCCTTTTCATCCTCTATGTATAATATACGAATCATTGTTTCACCCTCCTTATATCTATTCGAAAGCTATCCCAAAATACCATATTTTGCATTATACATTTATCTTAAATTGAAGTACAAGATAAATTCCATACTTGGTTATTATATGGTAATCCCCTACTTATTTTCTTCCTATTTTTTAACGTGAAAGTGAAAAAAACGCAACTTTTTACTAATTTAAAAAAGTTGCATCAGACTGTAGACAAACTCAATGAAATAAAGTAAAGCCGTTGATTTCCACTACGGGCGGACGCTTTCCGCGGGCGGGGTCGAACTGCTTCCCTCGCTTCACTCAGTCCAGGATCTCGACTTTCCCGCTTCTCCCGCTTTTCCCGCTGGAGTCACCGCCCTTCTTTCACATCAACTTCTACATAAAGTACCCCATCTACATAGGTAAATTTTTGGGGTGATAATACATCGAAACCTTTGAATGGTGCGAAGTGTCAAGCCTTTCCCAATGTACAGAAAGTAAGAATCACAAAAAATTCATTCAACGCCATATTGGGGAACTGTATGCGGAGGAAGCTGAACATTTACGCCATTCCTATGACATCAAACAAATTTATGCAAGCGTAAAGAAACGATTGAGCGTGTCTTTGCCGATGCAAAGGAAAAGCAGGGTATGCGATGGACAGCCTAGAGGTCTGAAAAAATTGTCCATGTAGGCGATGCTTACTCTTGCTGCCATGAATTTAAAGAAACTAGCTACTTGGACGTGGCTGGCGGTTTAAAAGAGTTCTTATACTTGAAGAGTCTGTTTTATGGGATATAAAATTACCATTTTTAAACATAATGAAAGAAAAAAAGTGACAAAAGGAATCGAGTGTGAACTTCTCAATTCCTTTTGTCGACAGTCTGACGCAACTTTTTATTAATTAAAAAAGTTGCGTTTTATGTTATAAAATAAAAAATAGACGCTCTTCTTATCTAAATTATCTATATCAATTATTGAATAATCAGCATATCGTTCTCATCGAACTGCCACATATCGCCGTAAGCAATTTCCCAATAGAAGCCATTCGGATCTTGGAAGTAGCCACTATAACCACCCCAAAATACAGTTTCAGGCTCTTTAATAATTTTTGCACCAGCCTTTTTAGCTAATGCAAAAATACTGTCCACCTCTTCTTTTGATTTACCATTATAAGCAAGAGTGATTCCGCCAAAGCCATGGTCAATTTCAGGTGGGTTAGCTTCATTAATATCTTTTGCCAATCTTTCAATTGGAAATAGTGATATTTTTGTCCCACCATTATTAAAGAATATAACATCAGGATTTGTTTCCTCTCCGTAAACTACAACCTCAAAACCTAGACCTTCTCGGTAAAAAGCGAGAGACTTCACCATATCTTTAACACCTAATGTAATTAAATTTAAACGATTCATCTTCAAAACCCCTTTTACAGTATTACTACATATATTCTCCATCGAACAAACATTTCCTTTTACTACTTAAATAAAGCCAAGATTTCCGTCTGTTCATTTTGTAGACAATTATCTTGCCACAACGACTAGTAGATATAGCCAATAAAGGTGCTTACTATTTTATTGGACAACTTCATTTATCTGATATTGAATAAGAGGCTGATGAATATTTTTATCCCTCTAGCCATTGTTAGCTCACAAAAGTTACCTCTACGTTTCTATGACACAAAAAAGTGCGTACTTTTTTTGAAGGTATGTTAGCAGCATAATGAAAAAGCAATAAGCAATCCAAACAATTGGAGGAATCGCAATGATTAATCATTTACAAGATACAATTACATTAAATAACGGTCTTCAAATGCCTGGTATGGGATTAGGTGTTTTTCAAGTAGCAAATGATGCTACTGCTGAAATGGTTAAAAACGCTATAGAAGTTGGCTATCGCAGCCTCGATACTGCCGCTATTTATGGCAATGAAGTAGGTGTCGGGGATGGCATTAAACAGGCGCTAGCATCGACTGGCTTAAATCGTGAAGATCTGTTTATAACATCAAAAGTGTGGAATGATGGATTAAGCTCTGATGAAACGAAGGCTGCCTATGAAGAGAGCCTACAAAAGTTAGGGTTAGATTATTTAGATCTTTACCTGATTCATTGGCCAGGTAAAGATAAGTTTGCTGAATCTTGGAAAGCTCTTGAAGACCTATATAAACAAGGTAAGATCAAAGCCATTGGCGTATGTAATTTCACTGTGGCACACTTGGAAAACTTATTATCATTTGCTCGTATTAAACCTGTTGTGAATCAGGTGGAATTCCACCCACGCTTACAGCAAGCGGAGCTTCGTTCATTCTGTAAAGAGCACCAAATTCAACTTGAAGCATGGGCACCTTTAATGCAAGGTGGGCTTCTTGAAGATGAAACAATTTCTAAAATAGCAGCAAAATACGGAAAATCAAACTCTCAAGTTATTTTGCGTTGGGATGTACAAAATGGCGTGATTACTATTCCTAAATCTGTGCGTAGAGAACGCATGATACAAAACGCCGATATCTTTGACTTTACTTTAACAGAAGCAGAGATGGCTATCATCAATGCGATGAACCTTGAACAACGTGTTGGACCTAATCCTGATGAATATGACTTTGCTCTATAAGCATTAAAAAGGAAAAGAGACTGCCGCGTGTTTGACAGTCTCTTTTTCCCTCATTACGATGTTTGCTGCATAGCTATATCTTCGTCACGTTGTTTTAATAGTACATCTTCGCCTTTATCCTGTAATACTTCAACATGCTTCTCGCCCCAAGTACAAAGCATGTTTAAAATAGGCTCCATTCCTTGTCCATAAGGCGTTAAGGAATATTCAACTTTCGGCGGAACTTGATTGAAGACCTTTCGAAGGATCAATCCAGCTTGCTCTAACTCTCTTAATTGACTAGTGAGCATTTTTTGCGAGATTCCTGGAATTAATCGTCGAAACTCATTTGTGCGAATTTTACCATGGTGGTTTAAATGACAAAGAATGACTGGTTTCCATTTACCACCAATGACTTCAAGTGTAGCTTCTACACCAATATTATAAATTTTTTGCATTGTAAACCCCCCGTAATATTCAAAAGTAACCAAAAGTACTCTACATATCTTTTAGGTATGTATGAATATTACTATACATGATAAAAAAAATCAAAGGAGATATTAGTAGTATGTCACATTCAAAAAAGCCAAGTGCTAAATTAACTTTGCTAGCACTGGCAATCAGTGCTTTTGGAATAGGGTCCACTGAATTTATCAGTGTTGGGCTTTTACCGTTAATGACAGATGACTTCGGTATATCTTTAAGCACAGCCGGCTTAACTGTTTCAATATACGCATTAGGCGTTACTGTTGGAGCTCCATTATTAACAGCCCTAACATCTCGCCTTAGTCGAAAAACTGTTTTATTGCTAGTCATGACAATCTTTATAATTGGGAACTTAACTGCAGCTATGGCACCAAATTTCTCGATTTTATTAATAGGGCGTATTATTTCAGCATTAGCACACGGTGTGTTTATGTCCATCGCTTCTGTCATAGCGGCAGATGTAGTTGAACCAAATAAACGCGCAAGTGCAATTGCCTTTATGTTTACTGGACTTACATTGGCTACTGTGACGGGTGTCCCATTAGGTACATTCATTGGACAAGTAACAGACTGGCGTATGTCATTCATATTTATTGTTACTATAGGGATAATTGGTTTAATAAGTAATGCTTTGTTAGTACCAAGCCAATTATCAAAAGGTAACCCAATCTCTCTTCGTGATATCGGTAAAGTATTAGGCAATATTCGAATGTTATTAATCCTTTTCATTACAGCAATTGGCTATGGTGGTGCCTTTGTGGTCTACACGTATGTTTCACCTATATTAGAGCAATATATGGGTTACTCACCACACGCGGTAGTTATTATATTAGTTGTCTATGGTATTTGCGTTGCTATTGGTAATACACTAGGAGGCCATTTTGCAAATCAAAATCCGCTTCGTTCCATCTTTATTATTTTTGTAGGACTTGCATTAGCTTTACTTGGTATTGGCTTTACTCTTGAATCGCCAATTATTGGGTTATTCATGGTCCTACTAATGGGCTTATTTATGTTCATGAATGTCCCAGGCTTGCAACTATATGCAGTTATACTGTCTGAAAAATATATACCATCAGCTATTTCAATGGCCTCTGCATTAAATATTTCTGCTTTCAATATTGGTATATTTTTAGGTTCCTATATTGGTGGTTTTATTATTCGTCATCAATCATTAGCACAAACGCCTGTATATGGATTCCTTATGGTTATGCTGGCAGCGGTCGTTACACTCCTATGGCTACTTTTTGATAAAAAGAATCAATAGGACTCTAAACTCTTCATTTTGTATAAAAAAGATGTAGAGAATATGTATTGTTTGTTTTTATATGGTATCCTATAATTTATTTGAATCAAACGAGAATGATTATCATTCTAAATTAAGATAAACATTTATCAGTTTTTAGTAAATTTATAGGAGTGAATAGCCATGCGTATCAGTCGATATTTTACATTTGTACTTATTCTTGTACTGCTGTTCGTTTTAAGTGCCTGTGGTTCAAATGAAACACAAACAAGTTCAGAGAGTGTGAATCCAACAAAAGAAGATACGCGAGTTGTAGAGGATGAGTTTGGAGAAGTAACAATTCCAACAAATCCACAGCGAGTAGCAGCCATCTATATGGAAGATTATTTAACTGCCTTAGATGTCAAGCCTATTGTGCAATGGTATCACCCTTCCTGGGGTAAACAAGATTATTTAGGCTTAGACGTACCTGAGTTTGACGTTACAGGTAGTCTAGAAACATTACTTCAAGCTAAGCCTGATTTAATCATTGTAGATGGTGCAGCAGATAAGGCAAAGTATGAAGAATATTCAAAGATTGCACCTACTTATCGCTTAAAAGAAGACATACTACAAGATCCACGTGAAATTGTGAAAACGATAGCTGATGTTTTAAATATCCCTGAGAAAGCGAATGAAATCGTTGATAAATATGAGGAACGTGTTACGAATTTAAAAGCTAAGTTAGAAGAATCCGTTGGTGACGAAACTGTTGCCGTTGTCCGCCTAAATGTGGCAGATAAAACGTTGGCATTATTCGGTATAAAGAATCGCTACACGGGCTACATTTATACGGAAGCTGGTTTAAATCCACATCCATTAGCTCGGGATATGACAGAGTTCCACGAGGTCTTGTCTGAAGAAGCTATTCCAGAATTAGATGCTGATCATATTATACTCTTCCCTTCAAATGGCACTTGGGAAACTGAAGAAAATCAAGAGGCGATTAAATGGTTAGATAGTACGCTTTGGAAAACAGTTCCTGCTGTAAAAAATGGACAAGTTTATATTGCTGATCGAACTTATTGGCAGTCTGGTGCCATTACTGCAAACCTACTAAAATATGATGATCTTGAGAAATGGTTCGTGAAATAATTTACAATAGAAAGCTCTTTAGGGGGCTTTCTTTGTGTTGTTTTCCAAATTTAAACTTTACTTAGGAGTGCGTGGACAATGGGTAATTTAATACAAATCTATCATTTACAAACTATTTCATATACTATTCTTTCAGCAGGTATGCAGTCATATAGCAATACATACTATTCTCTTTTCATCCTTATTAGTGGTAACGGAACACTTAAGACAAACCATGAAACTATCCACCTTATGAAAGGAAAATGTGTGATTATTCCACCTAATAGCCCTGTCGAAATTCACATTGCCGATGAGACACTCTGCTTTTACCAATTGACATTTAATACGATCTATCTTAGTGAAGCTCATTCTCCTACTAGTCTCTTTACAAGTGTTAGAGAACTACGTCTTCTTCCCTTCTCTCAATGCAATAGACTATTAGAAGCTATTTATCGGTGTCGTCAAACAAAAGATGAGCACACTGTTTTTGAGCAGCATGTTCGTTTCCAAGAATTGATATTATTTATTTTTGAGCAAAACCGAACGAAGCCTCTACAACAAAGTGATCGTCAATCTGTAGAGCAATCTATCCAATATTTGCACAACCACTTTGGAAAGGATTGGACTGTCGAACAGCTAGCAGAACTGGCAGGTGTACCAAAATGGAGTTACTCACGCATTTTTAAAGATATTACGGGACAAATACCTCTGTATTATTTAAATAGTATACGTATTGAAAAAGCCAAACAGTTATTAATGACAACGAATGATCGTTTATTTGAAATAAGTCAGTCTATTGGCTTTAATAATGAATACTATTTCAATCGTCGTTTTAAAGAGCATGTAGGTATTTCCCCAGGGCAATTCCGACGAAGTCAGAGCAATAATGTACGCGTATTCGCACCATTCTTAGAGGACTTCTTTGTAGCTTTAGGTATTACGCCCATTGCGCAATTCAGTCATTCCAAGTGGGGAAAACAAGACTATTTAGGTCTACAGGATGTGCCTGATATCGATGTACAGTATGGAAAAATGGAACACCTCTTTCACTATAAACCAACATTAATTATGTTAGATGCTGGTATAGAGCGTTGGGAAACCTGTCTTCATTTAAATAAGTTGGCCCCAATCTGTCACCTAAACAACCCTGGAGAGGACTGGCAATCGACTCTATTTAAAATTGCAGATTTAACAGGGAAAACCGCTATGATGCAAGATATTATTACGGAATATGAGGACAAGGTACAGAGGGCTCGAAAAATTCTAGGTAGATCCGTTTACGGACAAAGTGTGGCATTTCTTCGCATTTCAGCCATTGGCATTACACTGTATGCTGGCCCTGATTGCGGTTATACAGGGCCAATTCTATACCGTGACTTAGGCTTAACGCCTGATCCATTGGTGTGGAAAATACCGCTTAATCAGCGTAAAGCTCATCTGACTTCAAATCAGCTGCAACAACTAGACGCTGATCATTTGTTTATCACCTTCGACAAGCAACACTCCATTTATGAGAATGAAGAGCGTACTATTTTAACATCCTCTATGTGGAAAAACCTAAGGGCTGTTAAAAGAAACTGTGTCTATGAGGTGGATTTTTTAACGTGGATGAATTATGGAATCCTGTCACATAGCAAAAAAATAGATGATGTATTAAACGTTCTTGGCTAAAGAACAAAAGGGAAGCGCTCCATCGCTTCCTTTTTTAGTTTGTGTGGCATACCATTCAGCATAGTATATTAACACTTCAGTACAGGAATGGCGTTATTCAAACACCTAAAAAGATCATGATACATAAGATAAGATATCAGCTTCTGGCTAGGAGGAATTGATTTGTATTATAATCCTTATCCTTATTTTATTCACCCCTACCATTACCCGATACCATCGACAGACCATCAACTTGCAGCTAGAACCTTTTCACAACATTTAGCAATGCCGACTAGTAATAGTCCCTTTCCCCCTGTTGATACACAAAAATTAATATCTTCAGCTACGCGGATAAAGACGATTATGCAGCAGGCACAATTACTTACAGATAAAATTGATAGTTCTCAACAATTTGCACATGACTTAAAGAATGCTGCACAGCTTTCAAATAAAACAGAGGTCGAAAAATTAATTACATCCACAGGCATTACTACAAAATTTGAAACCAACTATACACCAGATAATTTTAGAATACAGCTTATGGATAGTGCCTGCTGTCGAGTAACGTTAATTTTGAATTGGTAAGTAAATTAATTTTAACCCTGTAATCCTATCAAAGTTGTAAACTATAAAAATATATGTTAAAGTATTTATACTATTATTTCTGAAAATTCTTATATCCTATTTCTTATCTAGAGAGACGGAGGGATCGGCCCGATGAAGTCTCAGCAACCAGCTCAAGCAGTATGGTGCTAATTCCTATTGGCAAAATTTAAGCCTGAAAGATGAGAAGACGCACTACCTATGTTTGATTCCGGGAGTCCTCTTCGATTGAGGACTCTTTTTTATTGACTACTACTTTTAGAAAGCAGGGAATTTAATGTCTAACGAACTTTTACAAGCATTGCACTTACTAAAATCAAAACAGTGGGTCGATTTGACACATACCTTCGGCCCAGACTCACCTCATTTTTTCATGTTTGAAGATGCTAAATTTGAAACATTATTCTCGCATGATGATGGATTTTTTGCACAGCAGTTTTCTTTTCCTGGACAATATGGAACACATATTGACCCACCCATTCACTTTGTAAGAGATACTCGATTTCTAGATGAATTAGCACTAAAGGAGCTTGTTCTTCCGCTTATCGTCATTGATAAATCACAGGAGGCTGCTAGTAATCATGACTTTACACTCAGTGTACAAGATATTCTAGAATTCGAGACACACTATGGACAGATTGAAGAAGGTACATTTGTGGCACTGCGAACAGATTGGAGTAAGCGTTGGCCAGATAAAGAGGCATTTAGTAATAAAGATGTCAATGGAGATAATCATCTTCCAGGTTGGGGCTTGGAGGCCTTACAATTTCTATTCAAGGAACGTAAAGTAAGTGCAATAGGTCATGAAACTTTTGATACTGATTCTGCCACTGATTTTCGTCAAAGTGGCCAATTGGTTGGTGAATATTTTGTCCTCAATCAAGACACTTATCAAATTGAGCTCATGACTAATTTAGACAAGCTACCTCCTAAAGGTGCTATTATTTTTAATATAGTACCCAAGCCTGAAAAAGCATCTGGATTCCCTGTACGTTCATTTGCCATATTGCCATAACAAAAAGTCGGTAGGAATCCTACTGACTTTTACTTTTGTACGTTTCTTTTTTTAAATAAATAATAAATAATTAACATGACTAGGACAAACAGCAAGATGACGTACATACTGTAATGAGATAAATAGTAACCGACGAATCGCCATTTCTCTCCTAGCACTTTTCCTAAGGTTATAAATGTAAAAGTCCATATAAATGCCCCTGTATAAGCAAAGAAAGCGAATTTCCTATATGGATAATTATTGATAGCGGCGATATAGGCTGTTAGATGGCGTACACCAGGAATAAAATAGCCAGCAATTAATAAAAAAGGCCCCACTTTCATAAACATTTTTTTAGTAAATTCAATTTTTTGCTCAGTTATATGAATCTTTGGCCCATATTTCTGCAAGAGCGGTAAGCCAAATCGACGGCCGATATAGTAGCTTAAAGTAATCCCCCCCATTGCGCCAATCAGAGCACTTACTAAAGCTGGGATATGTCCAAGGCTTTCTCGATAAACACTATAGCCTACATAAGTTAAAAATACTTCATCGGGAAGTGGCAACCCAACAATGCCTCCAATTAGGATCACGATGATGCCAAAATACCCGTAATGTTCAATTAGAGATTGCACATGCTGCGCCATTTTTCATCCCACCTAATACATTGTTCTATATACTCATAACTGTATACCAAAAGAGTCTCTCAAGCCTCCACTTTACTTCCTTTCCATATCGTTAAATAATGTGCAGCTTTCGTAAAGCAAAATCTATGCCGCCTTCAATGGATTTCTTTGTAACAAAATCTGCAACATTTTTTAGAGCTTGGCTCCCATTCCCCATAGCTACCCCAAGGCCAACCAGCTCTAGCATATCTATATCATTCTCTCCATCTCCAAAAGCTATGGCATCCTTAGCATTAATCTCAAAATAATCCAGTACAGCCTTTACGGCTATCGACTTGGACACATCTTGCTGTAAAACATTCACAATATAAGGATGCCATCGTTGCCGTAATATATTCGAAAATTGACGAGCTAATCTTTTTTCAGCCTGTTCATCAGCATAAAGGCACATAAGAAAAACCTCTTCATCCATAATGCTTTCTTTTCTAACTGGAAAATCACATAAAGACAATGTCTCTTGCATCGCGCTTAAGGCTAATGGATTTTGTATATCATTCATCGTAAGTTGTTCTGTAAAAAATGTTAAGGAATGCTGATGTTGCTGTGCAAAAGCTTGAACATTTTGAACAATGCCCTTCTCAATCGGAATTTTATGTATCACAACATCCTTGTGTTTCACATATGCCCCATTCGCCGTAATAAAGGTTTCAATCCCTAAATTTTTCAGCTCTTCACACATGGACAACGGTCTTCCTGTCGCAGCCACAAGATAGATTCCCTTTTCCTGTAATAGTCGAATAGCCTGCCTCGTACTTTCCTCCACAGCACCATTCTCATAATTGATTAGTGTACCATCCACATCAAAAAATACTATTTTATACGTCATCTGCTCCACCCTCTCATAGTAAACTTTTGAACTATACAATTCGAACCGTCCATTAAATAAATTGTACATAATTCGACAAACTTTTCGGTAACTATATAACTTACTTTAACTACACCGATAAATACTATTACAAGCACATTTCTAATGATATTTAACTAAAAAAACGAGTATTATTTTTAATTTTATAATTCCAAAGGAGTATACCAAAGAACACAGAATTGTTAAAATGGAAGATAATGAATTAAATACATTGAACGATTATTGATTATGTATAAATAGAACAAAAGAAATAATATTATTGAGCATGCAAAGGAGTTGATTCTTATGGCATTTAACATCTACTACTATGAAAGTAGCGTAGATTGTAAATTTTGCAAAAAGCATTTTACAACGTATAAAGTACGCCCAAATCGATATAAAATTATCGAGGAACAAACAGATTTCATGCCCGTCTATGATGGTCTTAACCCTTTGCTGTATGAAGTTGCCGTGTGCCCACATTGTGGCTTTGCCTTCCATAAATCCATGACACGTACATACGGACCTTTCATGCAGCTTATAGATGAACTATACATTAAAGAGCTACAGAAACCTATGAGTATCTGTCAAGAGCGTACAATCGATGATGCCATTATAAGCTTTAAGCTTGCTTACTTAGTATCTCGCGCATCAATGGAAGAATCGCTTTTGATGGCTAATTTCGCCTTAAAAATTGCCTGGTTATATCGTATAAAAAACGATGAAGAATCAGAAAAACGCTACCTTTTTGCCGCTAGAGATTTTTACAGTAAATCATTTGCTTCTAATCAGGAAGGTGGAGAGCGAATTCAATTTTTACATGCCGAGCTAAGCCTCCGACTTGGTGATATGACAGAAGCTAAAAAAGGATTTTCAAGGTTAATTGCTGATAGGAACGTCTCGCCAAAATATCGAAAGCTAGCACGTAATCGTTGGGAAAATTATAAATATGATGAACAACCTATAACAGTTAATGAAAGCATTCATTGATGTATCGAGGAGATGACTAGTTATGTTGCTATTTCAAAAAAAGATAGATGTGAGAGAAGAGGATATCTTTTCAGAGCTACATCACTTTTTATTAAGAAAAAATAATCGTTATTTAACAAACGAAGAGGTCGTGACTTTGACAGGTGTATCATCTGAGCTACTGTACAAATGGGTCAAAGCCGGAAAATTAAAAAATTCCATTTTCCCAAATTTAGGAGCACCTTGTGAAAGATGTGGACAAATTACTCAAGCGAAAATTTGCGTGAGCTGCTCCTCCTCTATTATTGGCACCCTAAATCAAGAGGAAAAGGATCGGGCATGGTTTAACCAAATTCAACGTAACCATGTTAGAGCTAGTACGTATCATTATAAATAGCTATTGAGCATCCCCATTTGTATTTCTTGCCTTACAAATGGAGATGCTTTCTTTTTTATAATCAGTCCAAATTTAAACAAAATTTAAACAAACTTCTCCTATGCTTTAAACTTAGCCCCTTATACTTAGGAGATTAACATAAAGAAAAGGGCTGATTCTTAATGAAAAGTTATAGAAAATGGAAAGCTTTATTAAACACAGCACTGACAGGCTTAATCGTATTTAGTGGTATAGCAAGTGCTTCAGCGGCTACCCCTGCGTTAAAGGAGCAGGAAAAATACGGAGTGGTTCAACAGGCTAGAACTACTACTGAAACATTAGAGGATTGGAAAAAATGGATGAATGATCATGCTTACAGCTTGACTTCCATTGAGCCAGAGCCAGCTAGTTCGCAAAAAATCCCTTCTAATAAATTCGAGGATTTAGAGATGCTCAAGCCGATATTACACGATAAACGCATTGTTTTTTTAGGAGAAAGCTCTCATGGAGTGGCACAGTTTAATCTCGTTAAAACACGTTTAATACAATTTTTACATCAAGAAATGGGTTACAATGTTTTAGCCTTTGAAAGTGGTCTTGGCGATGTCATGAATGCCCAAGGAAAAATTGACAAACAAGCTGCTCAACAAACAATGAAGGATGCTATTTTTGGAGTATGGTGGACAAAAGAAACTTTACCTCTTTTTGAATATGCAAAAACAACTCAAGCTACAGAGAAGCCTCTTGTTCTAGCAGGCTTTGATATTCAACAGCAAGGGGCATTTACAAATGGGGATTGGTTGCAAACCCCACAATTGGCTAAGCAGTTTAGGGATGCGGAGAAGCAACTCGCGGAGTGGAGCTCTAGCAAAGATCTAAAAGGCTACCAGAAAGAAAAAACAGCTATTATCAACGTATATAAACAAGTAAAATCTCAAGTTCAACAGAAAGAAAAAGAGCTTCAAAAGGTTTATCCGAATGAACTTCAAATAGTAAAATTGATGGAGCGCACTTTAGCAGACCGTATCCGTTTGGCAGACGAATATGTAGAGCTAACAATTCAGTCCAACATCGAGATGGAGCAAAATAAATATGATTCATTTTTAAAAACAATGGAGTGGCGTGATCAGGCAATGATGGAGAACTTACTTTGGCTAGCTGAGGAAGTTTGTCCAACCGAAAAGTTTATCGTTTGGGCGCATAATGACCATATTCGCAAGGCACAATCAGACGTAATGGGCTCCCCATATCCAGTTAAATTAATGGGTGAACGTTTACCGGATATCTACAAAAAATACAGCTATGTAATAGGTCTATATATGACAAGCGGAGAGACTGCCAATAATATGGGCGAGACGATGGCCGTTTTACCACCTATAAAAGGATCCATAGAAGATATTGTATCGTCAGTCAACGAACCTTACACATTCATTGATTTACGTAATCGTCAAAATGAACGTGGTAACTCATGGATGTTTGAACCTCGCTTATCCTATAGCTGGGGAGTTATCCAAGAAAGTCTTGTTCCACGAGATCAATACGATGGTATTCTTTTAATTGATAAGGTGAATAAACCCACATATGTAAAATAACCTTTATAATATAGCAAACTAGTATCCTAGTTTGCTATTACTTTCTAAGTATCCATTGATATCGTTTCCCACTCTTCATTTTGATGACCGATCAACCAGAATAAGGCTCTACGTCTTTCCATAACAATACTTTCATTCATTCCAACAGGAGCCGGTCGTTCTTGTATACGACTATTTACGCACGCCCAGTGTAATCTGAATATCTTGTCGGCTTCATCCATTATTTCTTTCTGACTACGCATCATAATTTGAAGATAAAATTGCTCAAACGTTTCGCAGTTAGAAATAACTTGAATAGCGTACTCACAATCACATACTTCATCAGGGAAATCAAGCTCTTTAACAAATCCCAGTACCCAAATCAGTATCCAATAAGCTTCATATTGCCATGAAATATTAATGGCGTCTTGTGCATTTGGTTGTTGATCATATAAAAAGGCCCTTTCATTGTCCGTTAGATTTGCCTCCACTTCATATTTATGCAACATATTGATGAAGAAATCTCTTGATTCTTCAACATTTTCTCCTTGTGCCACATCACAAGCAAATTGAATAACAATTAGTAAAGCTACAGCTCTTCTAGCAATATCCTCTTTGGCTTTAAGCTGACAAGCTCCAATTGGCGGAAGTTGCGGGAGTGAATCTGTGTATGGAATACCGTTTTCTTTTAAATACGCTATCGTTTTATTCTTTCTTTGATGACCTTCTTCCGATGTCACCTCTTGTCCCCTCACCTTCAGTGTACAAGCATAAGGCCTAAAGTTAGATGGCCCTGATTGCCCATCAGGATAAACAATGACTGCACCTTCTTTGTCTAACAAGGTACCATTTGGTAAAAATCCAATTCCTCCAATGGTTAATAGCAGGCTCAAACATAACTGCATTTGTTCATCCTTTATTTCTTTTTCACATTCGATCGCAATTACTGTATTTAACACAGAAATTTGCGTTAAAACTAATTCTTTTAAATGGTTATCTTCAAATGGAATACTGTTGTAATAGCTCATCATTCCAGGGATATTATTGACAAAGTATTCTGAGTTTTTATCTTCAGACATCACCCTAACCATCAATTTATATTTGTTAAAAAATGCTTTGGATTTTATAAGATAGTTATCTTCATTTTTTTCAATAGCAAAACCTTTACTAAAAACATCGAAAATCTTACATTCGATTTCTTTTGTATTATTCATAGAAGCGAATATAGTGAAATTGTTCAATTATTTCTCCCCCTTACAATTATTAGATTTCACCAAAGTTCAATGCCCTCTAGAGCTTGGCTAAAAAATTGTTTATGTTTTCGTAGTACTTCATTGTCCTTCCAAAACATAAGCAATGACAGCCATTTCTCCATATCCACTGGAGTTGTCGGTTTAATTCCCTGCTGCAACATTTGGCATACGGCTCGTATTGCTATTTGACGCTCTACTTCCCTACCATTCAACCACTCAAATAAAGTTTCTGCACTCGGCTGTGATTCTACTAAAAGCGTATCCCACCCCTCTATCGGAAAAGAAACATAACGTTTCATCCATGCTATTGTTCTTGGGTTATGAAAATGACGTAGTCGATGTAAAGCTGTATAAGATTCAATTCTCCTTTTTTCAATATCTTGAAGAACAAGTGATAACCCCACTTCTTCTGGTAGACAGTAGGCGGTTAAATAATCTCTAATACTAGTAGGCAAATCATTTTGGTCTTCCCAAAGTGTCATCACCCATTGACTTGCCTCTGTTGCACAAACCTCTACTAGCACTTTGCACCATACTTCTTTATCTGATAAACGCCGTGATTGTTCAATTTGATTTTGAAGTGCGGCAAACGCTTCCCCAGTATTTAACCGTGTAAATGCTTCACGAACCCTAGTATCCTTCATACCATGCATCGACACATATAGGAGTAAAGTATCCAGTTGATACATAACGTTCTCCCACGTTGAAGTTAAAAATTGTTCAAACCACTTCAGCCAGATTTGAGAAGTGGTCAGACTTAAATCTAGTCCACCTTCACTACAAAACTGTAGATACTGTCCACAATCTGCCCCTATGCATCCTAAAGTTGTAGCTCTCTCTACATAATCTTTAAAATTCAAGGCAAGAAGGTCATACTCACCCCCCTCATGACTCCAATACCAAACGGAACCATCCTCAATCTTAATAAGAAGCGCATCACCATTGCCAGCCGTATGAAATTGTAGGTATAGTTGTTCTTTTGCATTATCACTGTCTCCACCAAAATCAGGGAATTCGAGTTCTTCCAAGCTCCAGCCAAAATCACCTAAAGGTGTGTCTTCCAGCTCAATAGGAAGTAGTGCCTCGTCAGGTAAAGACCAATACACCCCCACTTGTCGAGAACAATGAAGTAATACATCACGGAACTCAGAAGGAATCGGGACGCCGAGCCGCATCTCTACCATTGATAGTTCATGCACAGTAGCCATAGGCTTTATCTCCAGTGGATGAATCCAAGCACCCTGCTGTTCAAGCTGTTTTAATAATTGCGTCCATCGATCAACCCATATTTGCATATCTATTCCTCCATGCTTAGAAAAATATTTCGGATAATGCTCTACTTTTTTCTCTACTAATGTATCGTCAGAAAGTCATTTATGTATTAGAGTTTGGTTTTACTTTGCCTAAAAACACTCGGATTTTACTTCTATTTAAATTCAAAATATATGCTAAATTACTTACCTTTACTAGTTCTTTCTAGTTTTCTTCAGCAATTCTCATAAATCGTATCATGTTGACAATTTGGAAGGATGCGCCTATTATTATAAATACATTCGAATGTATCTATAAGGAGATATTTTATGGCCAGAAATAAATATCCAGAAGTTACGAGAAAAAGAATCATTGAATCAGCTGTTAAATTATTTACTTTAAACGGTTGGGATAATGTAACGATTCAAGAAATTGTCGATGATGTAGGGGATATTACTAGAGGAGCATTTTATCATCATTTTAAAACGCGTGCTGATGTTATTGATGCCATCACAAAGGAAATTCTAACAGCAAATAATTATTTTAATGACATCTCAGATTTGGAAAACTTAAATGCTTTAGAGCGTTTAAGACAAGGCATTTCTTTCTCAATTTCTCAAAGCGGAAAGGAAGAAAACTTATCCTCGATTCATTTGAAAATGAATTCTGCCGAGTTTGTTTATAGCCGCATCACAGAAGGAATTCAGGTTGTTGCACCAGGAATTCAAAAAATTATTGATGAGGGCAATCAAGACGGCTCACTGCAAGTTGCTTTCCCGAAGCAAGCAGCTGAAACTTTTACAATGCTTTTCGACATTTGGATGAATCCTGAAATATTTCGTGTAAGCCGAGCTGAATTTATTCATAAAATTGAACATATAAGTTTGATGTTCAAAGGAATTGGCATACCACTTATGAATGATGAATTGAAAGATGTTTTTTTAGCATTATTTGATAAAGTGCAGGAATAATAAACTACTATATGTAGTTTATTATTTTAATCTTATACATACATTCGTATGTATATATACTTAAAAATATTTTTAATTAATTTCATACATTTGTATGTATGAAAAAGGAGATAAATGATGAAAACCTTAGAAGTACTATTTACACTTATTTTAATACTATCGAGTATCTCACTAACTTTTAGACAACGTGGAGTAACTACAATAAATCTTATTATGATAGCTACCAATTATGTTTTGTTAATTGGAACAATTATGACAATTGGTGCTAACTGGCGCATGATCCCTGCTTATTTTGTTTTGATGTTATTAACATTACAAGTTTTTGTGAAGCCAAAAAGTACAATTGTTTCAAAAAAATTAAGGATGAAAATAATTAAAACTTCAGGTATTGTTGTGGCCACTATTACAATGTTCACATTACCAACGTTATTTCCAATCATTTCTTTTCCTGAGCCAACAGGAAAATACACAGTAGGAACACAGACATTTCACCTGACCGATAAGAATCGCAAAGAATTTGTCGTACCTAATCATCAGGTAAATCGCGAACTGATGATTCAAGTTTATTATCCTGCTGAAAAAGAGACAGGACAACCGTCACCCTACTTTAAAGATATAGATGCGTTAACACAACAGTTAGCAACGACACAGGGTTTTCCCAATATCGCGACAACGCATTTAGGACTGACGAAAACCCATTCTTATCAAGATGCGACAGCTATAAAGTCTAAAGAAAAATTTCCACTTTTATTATTTGCACATGGTATGAGTTTATATAGTCGCCAAAATACCTTCCAACTAGAAGAATTAGTGAGTCATGGCTATATTGTCGTTGCTCTTAACTTTACAGGTGATGCGGCAACAACAATATTCCCCGATGGTGATCGGGTTGATTTTACACCAATTGAAAACACCATTACATTCTTGAATAATCGAATCCATCTTTGGGAGCAGGATGCATCATTTGTTTTAGATGAAGTCATTAAAGGCGATTTTGATAAGAACTTTCGTGCAATAGCCTCACTAATTGACTACGATAGCATTGGTATGCTAGGTCATTCTTTTGGCGGTGCTACTTCAGCTCAAATGCTAGTAAAGGATAATCGTATTAAAGCAGCCATTGATATGGATGGTGGGTTATATGGCGATCCAATGCCAAAAAATGGTCCTAAAAAGCCTTTTATGCTGATGAATGCTGAGGCATCCATTAACTTTATGAAAGATGCGTATAACCAGCAGCCTGGTAATCGTGATGAATTGTTTGCAGAAGCTTATCTACGAAATAAAACAATTGAAAAGCCTGGTGTCTACACAGCTATTATTCCAAAAACAAATCACGGAAGTTTTACAGATTTAGCAGCCGTTTCGCCGATTATTAATGAATCTGGGGCAGACGTAAATGCAATTTATAAATTGATTAATGAATTATCACTTGGCTTTTTCGATAAAAATTTAAAAGGAATCCAAGACAATAAATTAAATAAAATACAAAAGGCACATCCGGAAATAAACTTAACATTGCATTAAGTACATTTGGGGTTGTTGATAGGCAGAGATGCATCAACAGCCTTCTTTTATTTCCACCATAATTTTTGTTACATATTCTTCTTCACGGTTTTTAATAACCGCATCATAAATATATTCCTCATAAACATATTGCCCCAGTTCATACCCCTGTTCTCTCATGACCTGAAATAATCGCTTGTAAGTTTCACCTAGTGTCGTAGATGTTCCAACATGGTATCCAACAATAAACTTTCCTTCAATCGCTTTAAAATAAGGATGACCTTCCTGTGGATGTGGCTGTTCAATATATAAATACCTATAATTATCATAGTTGCCCGCTAATACCTGCTCCCTTTTGGTAATTCCGCCAATGGGATAACCTGTGTCTAAGCGAGAGCGATCCAATTCATCAATAAAATCAGAGACCGCCTTCACAAATTGTTCTTCCGTTGAATCCTCAATATTTTGACTTAAATACAAGGTTGCCTCTGGAAAATGTTCAATTGTAATGCTATCAAAATCAAGTTGTAGGGACTCCTTGGTTAAATCAATTTTGACATCAATAATACCTTCAATCATCTCCAGTTCTTGCCGCTTTTTCGCAACAATTTCCTTTTGTAGATGCATCAATTCTAAAAAATTTTCAGGTGATTTCTCAGCCATATACTGCTGAATATCTTTCAAAGACATGCCAACAGCCTTTAATAACTCAATGACACCAAAAAAATCATACTGAGCGAGTGAATAATATCGATAATCTTTACTATCTTTCATAACAGGAGATAGCAAGCCAATTTGATCGTAATAAATTAAAGTTTGTTTATTAACTTTGCATATTTTAGCAAATTCACCAGTTGTAAAATATTTTACATTTTTATTAAGCATTTTTTGAGTATCCTCTCTTGACTATATAGTAACTATATACTTTAAATTGTACCTATTCACAATAAAAATAGAAAGGTTTTGACATTATGTTCACGGAGATTCGTGACATTACAGCTTTTAACAAACAAGAAATATTAACATTACGCATTGCTGACAATCAGCAAAATTTTATCGAAAGTACAGACCAATGCTTAGCAGAGGCGGAAATGGATCGGCGCTTTACACCTTTAGGCTTGTATAAGGATAGCACCGTGATAGGCTTCGCTATGTATGGCGTATTTCCTCATGAGGATCATAGTCAACGAGTATGGCTTGATCGTTATTTAATTGATGAGCGCTATCAGCGACAAGGTTTAGGTAAACATTTTTTACAGCAGCTTATACATTACTTAACAGAAAAATTCAACTGTCACAAAATATATTTAAGTGTTTATGACAATAATGTAGTAGCTATTCAGCTATATAAACAGTTTGGCTTTATATTTAATGGTGAACTAGATGATAAAGGGGAAAAAGTAATGGTCTTAGAGGTGCATGGACATGACAACCATTAATCCAATAGAAACAAGGCCGCTCAAACCACTGTTTTTATCCTATTTATTTCCAGCAATGATTGGCATGCTCCTAATGTCCGTGAATATTTTAGTGGATGGCATTTTCGTCAGTCACGGCGTGGGTCCTACAGCGTTAGCAGGCGTTAATATTGCTGTTCCGATTTTCTCTATTCTGCTGTCTATTTCTCTTTGGATTGGGATGGGTGGAGCTACACTCTATTCCATTTCTCTTGGGGAGGGCAATAAGCAACGAGCCCATCAGCTCTTTACGTTGGCGTTTACTACAATGCTTGTGGTCGTGTTAACAATTATCGGGTTCCTTGCGTTTAATTTAAAAGATATTTCTTATATATTCGGTGCGAGTGATGATACGTATCCATATGTGCAAGAGTATTTACACGTTATTTTGTTATTTGGGGTGTTTTATACAATTGAAAATCTTTTAAGTATTTTTATTCGCAATGATGGTAATCCAAAGCTAGCTATGCTAGGTTTAATTACAACATCCGTATTGAATATTATCTTAAATTATATTTTTATCTTCGTTCTAGATTATGGTGTAACAGGCTGTGCATTAGCAACAGCAATAGCTACTATCATAGGTACAGCTGTACTATGTCTTCATTTTTTCCGTCCACAATCTGAATTAAAGTTTGTCTCTTCATTCTTCAATAAAACAGATTTAAGAAAAATTTTTGCTATAGGCTTACCTAGTTTTATTGTCGAGGCCTCTGTAGCAGTTATTATCATTTTATATAACGTTACCTTTTTACACTATCTAGGGGCAAGTGGGGTGACAGCCTATGCAATGGTCAATTATATTCATACAGTCCTGTTAACAATTTTTCTAGGTATTGGCATGGCCCTACAGCCATTAGTTAGCTATCATCATGGGGCAAGATTATTGGAGAGGTTAACAGCATTACTAAAAATCGGATTAGCTACGGCTTTTATTTTAGGATTAACAACAGCACTTATAGCCATGCTTTTTCCTTCACAGCTCATGGCGTTATTCGGAGATAGTTCATTCGAAATTCGTCATATGGCAACTCAAGGCTTTGTTCATTTTGCTATAGGCTATGTATTTTTAGGTATCAATATGGTGCTCGCCGAATTCTTTCAATCTATCGAAAAAATTCGTATTGCCACGACTATTATGTTACTTCGGAGTATTATTTTATTTATTCCAACGCTTATTCTTCTACCTAAAGTGTTTGGCTCTCAAGCTATTTGGTGGACTTTCCCAGTGGCAGAAGGGATTACAGCCTTGCTTATTTACGGGTATATCAAAAAAAATCCACGAATAATTGCCTCTCCTGGCGATGCTTAAATGAAAAGGGACCTTGTCATTAAACAGGTCCCTTTCCCTACTATTTACTCAGTTAAATATTGAATAACAGCCATTTCTTTACCGAAACGATCACCGTTATCGACAAACCCTAAACTTGCATACAGATGATGCGCGGCTTTATTTTCTGGATGATAGCCTACTATAACCTTTGTAGCATCAGGTAACTTAGCTATTTCATTTATTATTTGCTTTGTGGCTTCTTTGCCAATACCTTTGCCTTGAAAGTGCCGATCAATCATTATGCGATAGATCCAGTACCCGCCAAGCTCTTCCTTTACAGCATTGAACATTAAAAACCCAACAATTTGGTCTTTATAGTAAATGGCGTACGGCTTTAAAGTCGGTTCGAACTTTGATTGCGCAATAGAAATAGCATTGGATTCAACATAATCCCTTTGCTCTTCTGATATTTCTAATAGGCAGCAATCATACCAATTATTATTATTTACTTCTTCGATTCTTACAGTATTGCTAGACATATATGGTCCCCTTCCGAATTTAGGGAAACACTAAACACTCTGTTAATAAGGCGTTGTCCCCCAGTATTGAACGATAAAAATAAATGTATTTGTCATAATGACCGCCCCCTTCAACAAAGATTCACACCTATAATAACATACTTTTTTATACACGATTAACATTTTTTTCTTTTAGCAAAATTAAAACCAGCACAAAGAATTTTTATGCTGGCTCCATGTCTATTTTGATATGTTCATATACTCTTCCAGAAGAATACTCATAATGATTTCGTCTGAATAGGTATTGTTCATCAATAATGCCTGCCTCAACACTCCTTCTTTTTTGAAGCCGACCTTTTCATAGGATTTAATCCCTCTTATATTATGAGAGTACACTTGTAATTCCAAACGATTCAGACATAGCTCCTCAAATGTGAATTTTTGAGCAAGTTGAACTGCTTCTGATCCAAATCCTCTGCCACAATCCTCTAACTCATGCAGGGCTATACGAAACATTGCCTTTTTATTATCTCGATCAACTTCCATAATAGCTAAATCACCAATTACTTGATCATTATCTACTAAACAAATAGCAAAATCATAGCGTGTAGAATCTTCTTTAAAGCGGTAGATAGCCTCTTTAATCTGTTCTTTTGTTAGCAAGTTACGAGTCCCTGTCATATACATGATTTCCTCATTTTGAAAGCATCTTTCAATGCTTTCACTATCATTAACAGAGATTTCCCTTAAATATACCTTCTGTCCCTTTACCATCATTGTAAAAAACACCCCCTACTTATTTTAAATGAGCTAAGCCAGAAAGTAAAAAAGGATCATCTCTACGTACGAGATGAATCCTTTTGTAAAGCTATTCCATCAATTTTTTGTTCTCTACGGCGTCCATTTTCTGTTTAGTTTCTTCCGAGGAAGTAACACCTAGAATATCAAGCAAGAACATGAACAGTGGGATACCAATGATTAATCCCCAAACACCAAGGAAATGCTCTGAGAAAAGAATGACCATGAATGTGTAGAAAATCGGTAAATCTGTTTTAGCTGACATAAGCTTTGGATTTAAGAAATAAGCTTCAATTGCATGTAAGACCATAACAATTACTAAAATGTAGACAATGTACATTAAGCCACCAATACTATAGGCGATAATACTGAGTGGGATTAATGAAATAATAACACCTGCAACTGGCACTAAGCCAAGGATAAAGAGCATAATCCCAAGAGCAATTAGATGTGGGAAGCCCATAATCGAAAGGGCAATCACTGATAATACACAGTTAACAGCAGCAATAATAAACTGTGCCTCAATCACTTTACCGAATGAACGGATGAATATTCTTGAAAAATAATTCAGTTCATCGTAAAGAGGTCCAATTTTGCTATCCTTAAACTTTGCCGTAAATTCAATGATTCGCTTCTTTTCCAACAATATGAACAAACTCAATATTAGGGAAATCAAAATTTGCATAATGATTTTACCAATATTCGTAATATTTTTGAGAGTTATATCCACACCCTGTTCTAAATACTTGCCAAGCTCAATCTTCTCAAAAGTTGGAGCTAAATATCTCGCAATCTCATTGTCATCTGGATCAAGGTTAAAACTGGCAATAAGATCAAAAAGCTGTGTAACTTGCTGTGTGACAATTGGCAAGTATTTATAGATCACAGCGACAATACCAGCGACCAGTAACAAATATAATGTTACAGTAACAGCTTTTTCATTCATAGGTGTGTATTTTCTTATGCTTTTTGTTGTCTTCGTAGTAAGCTGATTCATCAAATAGGTAATAATAAACGTAAGCAAAATTAAGTTGATCATACTTCGCATTAAATATAATGCAATAGCAATTCCAACTAGAATAATAAAACGTTTAAATCCATTACTCTGAAAGAATTTACTCATTTATTCACTCCTTCTACAAAACGGCCTCGCTGCCTCTGCTACCTAAGGTTGCACTAGTAACTAAACATCAGTAGTAAACATTAATTTACATCAATACGCATCATTCTTATGTAAAAATTTCCCTCTCATTTAATGAGTATAACCATCCACCTTCAAAATAAGACGAAATTCATGTTTCTTTAGAAGTATCTGTATCAAACCTAAGGGCGTGAAGTGAATTGTATGTCTAGTCAAATTAAAAAGTTAATACTTTTATCTATTTTGAATGCTTTATCAGCGTATAAGCCTTTATTTTATGAATCTATTATAACCCTTTGAAACCACATATCCAATTTGAAAGTTCATTTATAATGGTATTTGTATAACTTTTACCCATGAATACTTTATGCTATTTTTATGGAGAGATAATAATGAATAATAGCAAAGGACTGATTCCATGAAAATTAGTAGAAATCCTGAAAACATTCATCCACCTGTAGCCCCTTATGTACATCAAATTGAAATAACAGAACCAAGCAGATGGTTAACATTATCTGGACAAATTGGCATGAATATTGATGGGTCTATACCTGAAGATCCTGTCGCCCAATTGAAGATAGCGCTAGAGAATATTCGGAAAAATCTGGATCATGCTAATATGGGGATTCAAGACATTACAAAGCTCGTGTTTTATTTGGTAGGCGATATGGAGGCTCATCAACGAAAAGAAATAATTAATGATTTTTTGCAAGAGCATCTTCCATGTACAACCTTGCTGTATGTAGTGGCACTGGCTGCTCCGGCCATAAAAGTTGAAATCGATGCTTGGGCTTGTAAAGAATTATAGATTCATTTTATGTTGAGCTTTATAAATATGTGATTTGTCTTTAATCATAGAAGATCCCCCCTTTAGAGCTCTAAAGGGGGAAGTAATCATTCATTATTATTTTTCATAGGTAGGGGCAATTTTTTAATTTTTTACATTTTTAAAAAAAGATTAGTACATTTCTAAACTTATAGTAATCTATAACTTTTTATCTAATTCATTTTCCCCAAAATAATTTGTTCTTCTATAAAAAAGTTAATCAATTCTTATTCACTTCACCCCACAAATTATTAAAGAGTTACATGGACGTTTACTTTTTATTCTTTTACTAGTTTAAATTTCATTTAAGTAATGTCAGAGTCGTTGCTATTGCATTGTCTATAAATGAACGCTGTGGCTGTGATTTCATCATAACGGTTAATCCAATTAACGATAAAATTAATGCCTGCGCTAGTGATTTTGAATCCGTGTCAGCTTCAAGTTCACCTGCTTGGATACCCCGTTCAATGGTCTCCTGAAAAATAACTGCTAAATAAAGTTGGTGCTCCCTCGTTAAAATCTCAAATCTCTCGTCATGAGGAGCGAGTTCAACCATTGTATTAATACAAAAACAGCCGTTACTAAGATCTTTCGTATACTCAGCCTGAATCACTTCTTCAAAAAAAGAAGTAAATGCCTGCTTTACAGAAACATGACTTTGAAGTCTAGCTCGTATATCAGCTGCTCTGGATGTCGTATATCTACGCAGAGCGGCTTCGAATAATTCCTTTTTGTCACCAAAGGTTGAATAAATACTTGGTCGTTGTATACCCATTCTCGCAGTAAGATCACTTAGAGAAGTAGCTTCATATCCCTTCTCCCAAAATAACTGCATCGCAGCCTCTAAAACTTTTTCCTCATCAAACTCTCTAGTTCTTGCCATAAAAATCCACCTCCATTGAATAAGAGTTCGCCATTTGAAATTATTATCCCAAAAATTAAAATACCAAATAGTATGTAATCATTGTATAACCAGCTGTCTCCACTGTCAATTTCACACTAAATATAGTAAGCACATAAAAAAACCAAATGAATACTTGACACATTCGATACCTTTAAGATATATTTACCAATAATTATATTGTACCGAACGGTATGTTATAATGTAATTCTAAAAGAAATGGAGGATATATGATGGACGAAGGTCTTAAGCAGGAACATACACCTGCGATGAATCTACAGCCTTCCATGCCTCGTGCTGTCACACTTTTATTCGCAATAGCCTGTGGAATGTCAGTCGCCAATATTTATTTCGCACAGCCGTTGCTTGATCAACTGTCTATTACGTTTAATATTAATCACTCGATTATTGGTGTTGTCATTACAATCACGCAAATCTTTTACGGGTTAGGCCTATTACTTCTGGTGCCACTTGGGGACTTACTTAACCAGCGACGTTTGATTATCGGACAGATGCTATTATCCACAATGGCTCTAGTTATAGTCGGTACCGCTTCTTATAGCATAGTTCTTTTCACAGGCATGGCTTTAGTAGGTTTACTTGCCGTTGTGACACAAACGCTTGTAGCATTTGCAGCAACCATCGCTTCCCCAACAGAGCGTGGTCGCGTCGTTGGGATTGTCACGAGTGGAATCGTCATTGGCATACTGCTCGCTCGTACCTTCGCAGGACTATTAACTGACCTTGCTGGATGGCGTACTGTCTATCTAGTCTCTGCCGCCGTAATGTTCATAATGGTTTGTTTGTTTCTAAAAGTGTTACCTACAGTAGAGCGCGAAGTAAAATCACTGCCCTACCATCAACTCATTAGATCTGTGTTCACTTTATTAAAACAAGAACGAACACTACGTATCCGTGCAGTTCTAGCCATGCTAATTTTTGCTGATTTCAGTATTTTGTGGACATCACTTGTTCTTCCACTTAGTGCACCACCGTTGGCCCTTTCACATAGCGTAATTGGTGCTTTTGGTCTTGTTGGAGTGGCCGGCGCGTTGGCTGCGGCACGGGCAGGGAAATTGGCTGATCGAGGATACGCACAAAGAACAACAGGTATAGCATTAGCGCTATTACTAATTTCTTGGTTGTTTATTAGCTATCTAGAACAATCGTTATTTGCGTTAATTGTAGGGATCGTAATGCTAGATTTAGCTGTACAGGCCGTACATGTTACGAATCAGGCGCTAATTCTTCCATTACGTACAGAGGCACGAAGCCGACTTACTGCTGGATATATGATTTTTTATTCCATAGGCAGTGCAAGTGGCTCCATTGCTTCTACGCAAATATATGCACACTTTGGCTGGGAAGGGGTCTCTTTCCTCGGAGCATCAATTAGTGCTATAGCAATTCTTTTTTGGGCAACGACTTTACGCTTTACAAAACATTAAATTGACAAGGAGAATGACAAATGGAAATAGGAATTACCTCTTTTGTAGAAACAAAACCAGATGTTCATAATGGGGAAGTCATAAGTCATGCCCAACGCTTACGTGAAGTGGTTGAAGAAATCATTCTTGCCGATCAAGTAGGACTGGATGTATTTGGGGTTGGCGAGCATCATCGAGAAGACTATGCTGCATCTTCTCCAGCAATGGTGCTAGCCGCTGCTGCTTCACAAACGAAAAAAATTCGACTTACAAGTGCGGTGACTGTCCTTTCTTCAGCTGACCCGGTACGCGTCTATCAAGATTTTTCTACTTTGGACGGACTTTCAAATGGGCGTGCGGAAATTATGGCAGGCCGTGGGTCATTCATCGAATCTTTCCCTTTATTCGGCTACGATTTAAATGACTATGATGAACTATTTGAAGAGCATTTAGATTTATTACTTAAAATTGGTGAGGAAGAAAAAGTAATATGGGCAGGGAAGCATCGACCAGCGATTAATAATTTAGGTGTGTATCCAAGACCTGTTCAAAAGTCTTTACCCATTTGGGTTGGTAGTGGAGGAAATCAACAATCAGCCATTCGGGCAGGAATTTTAGGATTACCCCTTATGCTAGCAATCATTGGTGGCAGTCCTATGCAGTTTGCTCCAATCGTACAACTTTATAAAAAAGCTGCTGCTCATGCAGGTCATGATTTATCTAAGCTTCGGGTAGGCTCCCATTCGATAGGTTTCGTTGGCCCGAATAACGAGTGGGCAGCAGATACATTTTTCCCATCTACACAGGCGGGCATGAATAAACTGGGCAAAGAACGGGGTTGGTCGTATTATGATCGTTCTAGCTATGATGCTGCACGTAGTTTTGAAGGGGCATTATATGTCGGTGATTCAGAGACAGTTGCTCAGAAAATTATTCATCTTCGTAAACATGTAGGGATCACACGATTTATGTTATACGTACCTTTAAGTACAATGCCACATGATCAAGTCATGCAAGCTATAGAACTTCTAGGAAACGAAGTGGCTCCTCGTGTGCGCGAAGAAGTTGCCAAATGGGAGGCGGAAATGGCAGTAGAAGGACATCCATTTATTTAAAAATTCATTACTTTACAGGGAGAATTTATATGACAATCAATGACCGAACCTTACCCGAATTAAGGCAGGCTTACTCGCAATTTCCAGGCTTTCGCCTAGACGAAGATTTAGAGTGGAGTCGTCGTCTCTTAGCCCAATCACCATTAGAGGAGTCAGAACTTGTATTTACAACTAATCGTACAATTCCTAGAGGTGATGGAGGTGAAATGCTAGTTAAAATATATGAACCCGTTAAACGGAGCAACGATAAACTTCCAGCTATGCTTTGGATTCATGGTGGTGGTTTCGTGATGGGACAAGTGGTGGCGGAGGGCTAACAGCAGCACTAGCATTAATGGCTCGCGATAAGGGAGGGCCCTCAATTATATTCCAAATGCCATTATATCCAATGCTTAATAACCGAAATGAAACACCATCTAGCTATGAGATTACCGGTGCTCATGCAACATGGAGTAGATCAAATAATTTGACCGCTTGGCGTATGTACTTAGGAGAAGAAAAGGACACCAACGAACTTTCTCCGTATGCGGTTCCTTCAAGAGCAGATAACTTAGCAGGACTACCGCCTACCTACACGTGTATAGGTCAACTTGATTTATTCAGAGATGAAACACTCGATTATGTAACACGACTTGCTCAAGCAGGAGTTGATGTTGAGATGAATCTCTATCCTGGTAGCTTTCATTGCTTTGAAGTCTTTGTACCGGATGCTGAAATTAGTCTGCGCGCTAGTCAAAATTATTTATATGCCATGGCCCGTGCGCTCAACGGCAGATGAGGATTTCGCCGGATCAAAAAAATGCGAAAATGTTGAGTTCTCAACATTTCGCATTCATTTAAGTAGATTCTATATCTTAGTCAAGCTCACGTACTTTAATCGGAATTAGTGTTCTTTCTAATTGCTCTCGATGTTGTTCATATTGAGATGGTAACATTAATTGACTTCCCATCGTCTCTATTGTTTCGTCATGAGCAAATCCTGGAGGATCTGTAGCAATTTCGAATAAAATTTCACCGGGTTCTCGGAAATAAATCGCATTAAAATAATTACGATCTTTGACTTCCGTTACATGTTGTCCATGATTCATAACATACTCTTGCCATTCTAAATGATCCGTATTATCTTGTGCTCTCCACGCAATATGGTGAACCGTCCCTACACCCATTTGCCCACGTTGGCCTACAACCATTTTTAAATCAACTGTATTGCCAATCTCTGCATTGGATTTAAAACGAGTATAGTCACCTTCTGTCGCTACTCGTTCAAGACCCATTACCTCTGTTAAAACTTTTGCAGTTTCTTCAGGGTGGCTAGAATATAATGTAGCTCCACCAAATCCTTTAATGGCAACCTCTGGCGTTACTTCTCCAAATGTCCTGTTATTTAATTCACCTGCAGCACGGGCAACGAGTTCAATATGCAGACCATGTGGATCATCGAACTGAATGACTTGCTCACCAAAGCGTTCAGCTTTTTGGAAAGGAATCGAGAATTTTGCTAAGCGATTAATCCAAAATGGTAGTGCCCCTTCTGGTACAACATACGTTGTGACACCAACCTGACCATCACCAATACGCCCTTGATATGCATTGGCCCAAGGGAAGAAGGTAATAATTGTTCCAGGTTTCCCACCTTCATCACCGAAATATAAATGATATGTGCCAGGATCATCGAAGTTTACAGTTTGTTTCACTAAACGCAAGCCTAACACACCTGCATAAAAATCAATATTCTCTTGTGGGTGGCCTACAATAGCTGTGATATGGTGAATACCTGCTGTATGTTTTTTCATGTTAACATGCCCTTTCCTGTCTAATTTTTCTCTCCCACACTTTATCCAATATCGTCCTATTTCAAACAGGCAAGCTTAACGAATTGTGTATAAAGCTTTTGACCATGGGATTACTTGATCTAACATTTGATTGACTGAGTCCGCTTGTACAGCTTTTGGTTTAAAGTCTGAACCATTTTCAAAATCTGTGAATAAGGATAAGGCAGGATGAACACGTACATCTGCAATTAAAAGCTCACCCATAATGCCACGTAAATGCTCTGCCGCACGAGCTCCACCTACAGAACCATAAGAAACGATTCCTGCTGCTTTGTTATTCCACTCAACACGTAAATAATCTAGCGCATTTTTTAGAGCACCTGTAATAGAGTGATTGTATTCTTGTACGATGAACACAAATCCGTCTTGTTTAGCGATAATTTCTGACCAAGCCTGTGCACCTGAAGCATCTTGCCCTGGCTCTCCTAATAATGGCAATTTATAATCCGCAATATCAATTACTGTATAGTTTGCATCGCCTCGCTGATCTGCGATTTCCTTTACCCATTGTGCCACCTGAGGACTTACACGTCCCTCACGTGTTGATCCAATAATAATACCGATATTTAATTCTGCCATTGTTTGTTCCTCCTCTTTTTTTGAAGAAAATAATTTATTCCAAAAACCCATTATTGTACCTCCTTACGAAAGCTAAAGGTTCGAATTCATTTATCTTGAATTTATTTATCTTGAATTCGAGATAATAATAACACGCCTCTTTCCTAAACGTCAACACCTTTGTTTATAAAATTTAGAAAAGGCAGAGGAATCTATCCCTCTGCCCTTTCTAAATGTCTATTAACTTGTGATTTTAAATAGCTATATTGAGCACGATTCGTATCTAGATAAGCCTCCGCTCTATTTGAATCAATATCTTGATAATCAATTTTTGATGAAAACTGCTCCTCCGTAAAATCCATTCTCTCTCCATTGATTACATTATAAAAGTGCCAGCCTTCATCCAAACGTGTTTTCCTAATTTCCCCGCCGAGAATATCTTGTACCACTAGAGAAGTAACACCACATTGTCCTTTTGCAGGGTTCCCAATACGCCATTTAGAACTTGATTGAGCTGACCAAGCTTGCCTTAAAGCATTTAGTACATTTATCTTCATACTAGTCTCCTTAAAATGGAACGTCATCTATGCTTATAGGCGTTAGATTTCCTAAAATCCAATCTTCTTTAATTGCGCCATAGACAATACTATCAGTCACTGTACCATCTTCATTTTCCCAAGCATTTCGTAAATAGCCTTCCTTCACAAAACCGGCTTTGCTAAAACATCTCCGCATCCCTATATTATCAACCCTTGTATAGCCCTCAATACGAATTTTACCCTTTACCTCAAATAGATACTCTTGTAACCATCGAAGTGCCCTTACGCCATATCCTTTTCCCCTACAATTTTCATCTAGACGGATATCAAACAGTGGGATGGTATCACTGATATCATGAATAAAGATAATCCCTATCCTTTTTCCATTTTCCAGTATCCAATGGGTTTCACGATCATTCCCATAATAGCCCTCTACAAATGCTGCCCGAACTGTCTCTTCTTTTATGTGCTGATTTGTGTGGTACATCCAAATATTTTGAGTTAGTAAATGGACTCATGCATCTACTTCACCCGTAAATAATTTGATTTCCATAAAAATCTCCTTTTTTATTTGTCCTCACATATATCAGAAAAAATAAAATTGCTTTTTGTATGTGCATATCGCTGTAAATCATCAATAAACTGCTCTACATCAGGAAAAGATTGAAAATGAGCCTTTAATAAGAAACAAGTCTCTCCCGATATTCGATAGCAAAAATCTACGTTTGTAAATGTCTGGATATGCTCTTTAAAATCTCTATAGCGATTATTTTTAATTGTTGCCTCAATTAAAGCTTCAATAGGAAAGCCTAGCGCCTTTGTATTAATGTCCAACGTATAGTTCCTTATAATTTGCTGCTCCTCTAAATGCCGTACTCTTTCACGAACTGCAGGTGCCGATAAGTGTACTCTTCTGCCTAATTCACTCATAGAAATTCGACTGTCTTTTTTCAATTCTTCTAGTATTCTTTCGTTAATGAAATCCATTATAGAAAATTCCCTTCATTTTAAAAGAGAAAGAAAACATTTCCCTTCTATTTCGCATGTTAACTACGTTATTCATATTTTACACTAATTAAAAGGAGGGAAGACTAATGACACTAATTCATTTATATAACAAGGGATTAACACCATTTCAACAACTATTAGGCTATAACGAGGACATACAGTCGCACTGGTTACAACTTGGGAAAGCAGTCGAAAAGGACGGTCATTTATCTGCACATTTGAAAGAAGAGGTCCGAAAAACATTGGCACAAAAAAATGGTTGTCAGTACTGTCAGGCAAAAGGTCTACCAGACCCTCAGCATTACGATGAGAAAACAACTGTTTGCACAGGTTTTGCTGAAGCATTCTTAGTCACTAAGGGGCATACTGCACCCTATATCACTGCTCTCTTAAAGGACTATTTAACAGAGGCAGAAATCAGTGAACTACTGGCATTTATTTGCTTCACCACCGCACAGCAATACTTCGGGGCCCTTATGCAATTGAAATAATAACAGAACTAGGGTCCCCCTAGTTCCTATCCGCCAGTCTCAACCTTCTATCCGCCTACCTCATTTTTTATCGATTTCATGGGCTATATCAATAATAAATTTCTTACTTAGCTCTTCTTTCATATTATTCTCAGCATCCACCATTACTTGTTCAATGAGACAACCTTCGTTATGAAAGGAATCCTCATGATCAGAGGAACAACTAAATAATGTGGTTTGTCCTTCGATAGCGTAAATCACATCTAAAAAGGAAATTTCTTGAGGTCGCTTAGAAATACGATACCCTCCATTAACACCTGGATTCGATTCAATTAAACCAGCCTTTACAAGCTTTGTTAAAATTTTCGAAAGGTAGGTTGGGGATAGTTTCTGCATGTCTGCTAGCGTCTCGACATTCATTGATTTACCTTTAGGCATATTCGTCAAAAACACCATTGTATGTAACGCATAGTTTGTTGCTTTTGAATATTTCATCATTCATTACCTTCTTTCATTAAATAAGGACCTTTATTATCTGCAATTAAAAAACATTCTACCATATATCGAAAAAAAAGCATGTTTAATAAAACACGCTTTTTATCTTTTAGTTATTTTGACCATAGCCCGCTTCTTTAGCCACTGCATCTGCCTTCGTCACATGAATAGTCCCAAATGGATGGTTGGGTGGCGCATAAATCGTGTAAAGCTTTAATGGTTCATTTCCTATATTTATAATATTATGCCATGTCCCTGCGGGTACCATGATGGCTGTATCTTCAGAAACATTTCTTTGAAAGTTTAAATAATCCTTCGTCGGTCCCATTTGGGCAACTCCTTTACCCTCTTCAATACAAATGAACTGATCAACATGAGGATGCACCTCTAAGCCAATATCATCTCCTACATCGATGCTCATCACAGTTACTTGTAAGTTGGACCCTGTCCACAACGCAGTACGGAAATTTTTATTATGCTTCGCTACCTCCTCAATGTCTACAACGAATGGCTCTGGTCCATAATCTGTCCGCATATTACTTCTGTTCCCTTGTTGCTGTGCTGGATAAGCCCAATAAACAGGGTGATAGCCGTAATTATAAACGGGGTAATTATGATAATAAGGGTAATGCATCCATCTCAATCCTCTCACATATTATTAATGTATAGTATGCAGACGGTTGAAGGAATGTACGAATTCTAGCTACCTCGGCTATACGGACGCTCTTTGGATATCATTATAAAAAAAGGGATGGGGAGCTTCCCATCCTGTGTTATGGCTTATTTGAATGACATGATCCTACATTCTCAGATTGTCTTGAAAGGTTGCTTGATGAACATAGATGATTTTAGAGGCAATGCATCACTCAGATAATTCACTTTGAAGACGCATCCTAAATTTTTCATCTGTAAGAAATTTCAATTGAAAACTATTCATACTAGTAGATAGTTTAATTTGTTCCATTGTATTTAAATCGTTAGCAAAAAAGGCTATCTCCGTCTGATTCCCTTCCTTATCCTTCGCATAGGCAGCTAGTGTCAATACGAAGGCTGTTGACCCTCCTTTTTGACCTGCGTGTGTAAGCCATTCTTGATTTTTCGGATTTTGCATCAACTGTTCCATTACAGGATCTAAATATTTATGTACATCTTCAGTAAAGTAATTTTTACTGTTCAATTTTTCTAAAATAGATATGTAATCACTTGTTGAAGCCCTTATTAAACGATCAGACCATACCCTTTGAACATCCATATTGAGCATTTTTATGGCCTGAGCTTTCTGCTCTTTTGTTAAAGGTTCTTCTAGCCAATTTTTGTGAATAGCCCATGCCCTTTCTCGATATTCAGCCATCCCCATATCTTTTAAGGCAGTTAGTGTTTCTTTTTCCGTTAGGCTCTTTTCATCTCGTAGTTGGATAGGGATATAGAGAGCACTTGTGATTGGATAGAGGGGTTCATGACCTTTTACACCCAGTTGAGTGAGAACCTTATTGATATTTTGAAGCCCTAGTATATGCATTAAATAATCTGTATTGGCATTAGAACTATAAGTAATCATTCCATTCGCAACCTCGCTCAGCGGTACACTTTCCTTGCCATTGAGGTTTAACTGCGCTAGCCACGCTTCATGGGCGCCTCCATCTGTTTTAGGGATATAAAATGTCTCTAATTCCCTTAAGCGAACTTGTTGCTGAGGATTAATATGTCCATCTGCGGCTTGTTGAGCATATGCGATAGCTACGATGATTTTAACTGTACTGGCTAATGGTAGCTGTTCCATGGTGTTTAGTTCCACCCAATACTGCTGATTGTGTTGAATGGCTACGGAAACATTTTTATCAGCTCTATGTTCCTTTATAAATTGAACAATATATTCTGGGTCATCCTTCTGCATCTCTTTTTGAAATTTCCAAAATACTATACCTATGACAAACCCTGCACAAATTAAAAGGCCACCCATCATCCAGTATATTTTTTTCACTTTAATCCCTCCATCACTCTGCTACTTCCACCAACCATTGCTGTAATGCTGTAGACAACTGGTTTAATCGCAACGCTACTTCTGTGTTTACTTCATCTTTATGACATTACTGCTGGTTAAGCGTTTTTTCGACGGACCTAAACATATAACTAGCAGTAACATTGATCTAGCGCAACCAATGTTACTGTATCATTGTTCAGTAAATAAACACGACGGTTAGCACTTTTTTATTTTTCAAAAGCTGAAGAAGTCTTGCTTTAATACCAAAGCTTTATTTAATTTGATAGTAAGAAACAAAAACCCATCTATAATCTCCATTTACGTGAGATTTAGGTGGGTTTTGAATGTGTTAATTTAGTCATCGCCCCTCTTCTTGATAAATAAAACTAATGCTAATGAAGCCAAAAAGAATAAACTTAGATGGAAACTTAATAAATTAGCAATGTATTGAATGTAATAATGAGTATTAAGTATTGAACTTTGTTGTAGCATTAAAGTAGAAATAATTGTCGGACTAAATAACGAAATAACAGCAATAAAAATTATACAAGTTGAAAAAATTTTTTTATCCAAAAAATCACCTATCAATTCTGTTTATACATATCTATAAGTTTTTGTATAGGATACTCCCACTGGTTTTCCTGCAACCCCACTCCCAGCACGAACATATTTAGTAGAAATAATTTGTCTTTCAGGAACCCAATAATCAAAATGATACTGATCAAGTACAGGATAAGCGCTTAATTCTACTCGTCTTACTTTTTTCCATTGTGGTTAGCTGAAGCTGTATATTTACCAGTTTAGCTTACCGCATGTGTACTTGAAACACTAAACCCAACTGCAATGGAAACAGCATTTTTATTAAAACCGCTTATTGTACCATCAAGAGTAGCTGAAGCTGAAAAAGTATTAGTTAAGCTCATCTCTATTCCTGGTTCTCCCCATAACGTATTAAGCAATTGTGTACCTTGAGTTCTACCGGCAAGAAATACATTGTCTGCATACGGTACGAATGCGCTCATTGGTTGGACACGTAAATTTTCTTCGACATTTTCTTCAATTGTTCTATTACTATCAATAACTGTTACAGTTAAAATATTTTCATCTTCATATAACTATTGACAGCATTTTCGAAATCTAATTCAGAATTGTAATTTGCTCTATCGACTACTATTTCCTCATTATTTAATTCTGCTGCAGAACTTGGTGTAATTGAAAACCCTAAAAATAACAATAATCCTAAAAATGTTAACAATAAGTATCTCATTACTTCAATCCTATTTAATTTTGGAAAATATTTTACAACTAATTAATATGGTAACATATATGGAAAATATTAAAACATTCATTTATGTTATCTTAGACCTTTTCAATTTTTAATAAAAAAAACATAATCATTTTAATCTTTAATAAAATTAGATTTAAATGATTATGTCTATTTTAAATATTAAGCATAGTTTACCTGACACGTTTTAAATCCTGACTTTTAAAAAAAGACTTGTCCCTCATAGTGGCATCAATATTTAAGGTCATTACATTATAAGCTAAATACTCTAATGAATTAATGAAGCTCTTAAAGTATTTATGCCATTTTCTAAGTATCCTTTGAGACAGGTTAATGTATAAATCCAGCCTTCTTTTTGGCCCATCATTTTCGTCACAATTTCCGGATCATGTGCGTTCAGTCCTGATTCCACTACCTCAATGATTGTCTCACCTTGATATTCCTCAAGAGTCATAGTAACAATCGTCACTTCACCATGCTCCTCCCCCCAAGAAAATACAATTTTTTTGTTAGTCTCTATTTCAAGTACAGAGATAATTCCTTCTGCACTATACTCCTCGTATCTCAATGTAATCCTCTTCCCCTCTGCCCATCTTTCAGAGCTACTAGAAAACCAATAATGTCCTATTTCAGTAGGGGAAATAATGGCTTCAAAAACTTTATGAGCTGGCTGCTTGATTTTTAATTTAGTCGTCACATTCGTATTCATCATCGATCATCTTCCTTTTTATAGTGTCTATCTATCACATTCGCCAAATTATCCCTCTTCCCTCTCTTTTATTAAAAATTTAATAAAAAAATGCGATTCCCCTCATGGTAGAATCGCACCCTTACATTTAAAATATCTTATTATTTTTTATTGTGAGATGTATGTCTGCTACATTTTCGATAAAATTTTTATCATGGGTCACGAAGATTACGGTCCCCTCATAAGCCGTTATAAATTGCTCTAGCGCTTCTAATGCTTGAATATCTAAGAAGTTGGTTGGCTCATCCAATAACAGTATATTATAGTTTCCCAAAAACAGATAACATAGCTGGAGGCGTATTGCTTCCCCACCGCTTAATGAGTTCACACTCTTTTGTATATCAGTTCCTACAAATTGCATGGAACTTAAAATATTTCTTAAAAAGCCTTCATCGTAATCAGCGCGATTTTTTAAAAATTGGAGAACTGTTTCCTCACTTTTAAATTGATAGCTCATTTGATTAAAATAGCCGACTTTAGCCTTAGGAGAAATGGTCAATCCCTCCCCATTAGTTGCAATATATCGTAATAATGTACTCTTTCCGCAACCATTACTACCTGTAAGCGCAATTTTTTTACCCAATGGTATTTGGAAGTTTACTTCTTCCAATAGTGCTTTTTCCGGAACGTGTAACGTGAATTGATCTGCTATAATCGGAAATTTATTGTGCAGTTCTAAAGCTTTCGATTGTCGAAAAACTATTTTTCTGTCTACCTGCACCGCATCTACTTTCTGAAGCTTCTCTATTCGCTGTTCTATTGCCTTGGCTGCCCGTTGTACGTTTTTTTGACTTGTACCTTTGGACTTTGTCATAAACGTAAGGTTCGGTTTTGCATGAGCTTCTCTTTTTGACATGTTACCTGCTTGGGTAATTTTTTCAGCCTTTTTCATTTTATCTTCAGCAGCTTTTTCAAGACGACTTCTTTCTTTCAAGTACAAGTCATGCGCATGACGTTGTTGATCTCGCTCCAGCTGCTTTTGCCAAGCATAATTACTATAATTGCCCGAATAAATGTTTACTGTGCCCCCATCAATCTCCCAAATTGTTGTGACCAATTCATCCAGAACCGCTCGATCATGGCTAATTAGTACGAGCGCACCATAGTAATAACGCAATTCATCCACTAGAAATGAAATACCCTCTTGATCTAAATGTGTCGTTGGCTCATCAATGAGCAGTGCCTCCTTATAATAGGAGAATAATTGTGCTAACTTTAATCTCGTTTGCTCTCCACCACTTAGTCCCTCAGAATTTGATGGAATAGCTAATTTCCCTAATAACTGTCCCTCCGCCTCTACGAGCATTGGTGCTTCCATTTGTTCAAAATAACCGAAATGTACATGACTTTTTACTATCCCACTTGTGGGCTGAATCTTGCTAGCCAGTATCTTCATTAATGTACTTTTCCCAGCGCCATTTTTCCCAACGATACCGATACGATCAAATTGGTGAATGGCCAATTTTTCAATGTTTAAAATCTCTTTATCTAAATAACTTACAATTAGGCGATCTAATTCAAAGCAAACTTTTTCCATACGACTACCTCCCGAAATTGAATCATTTCGTATCGATAGCTATGGTACCGATACGAGCTTTTAGTTCAAGCTCGTATCAAAAGAATAATAGCATATGCATGATCTATTCCTCCTTATTGGATAAAGCAACCAATCACAGACAATTTGCCTGTAATCCAAGTAACTAGAATATATTTAGAGAATATGTCTCTACATAAAGGCGTGAGCTATTCTATTTCTTGTATGATAGAAGATGATTAAAAAAGGACAGACTATCTCGTATACTCTGGCTTCACAAACCGTTTTGACCCTATTCAGTTATTGGCTTAAATCAGGGCAACGTCGCCTCATCGAATATGTCATTTTTTAATAACCCTCCCAAAAAGTGTTATGACTATTATAAATATTTTTTCTAATTAGTCAAGGTCTTCCAGACTAAAGACATGTAAAAAAAGGACGATATATCCTAAATGAACATTACAAAAAAAGTATATCATTTGGTGAAAACCTGATATAGTATGGATTTAAGAAAAAATCTAATTTGATATGGTGGTGTTATGTGAATGAAAAAATACGTAATGGATATTTTAATGATTATGCTTGGATCACTGCTCTTTGCCCTGGCAGTTAACTTATTTGTTATTCCGAATGATTTGGGTGAAGGTGGCGTAACGGGTTTAACGATTATAGCCTATTATCTTTTCGGATGGTCTCCGAGTATTGTCAGCTTTATTATGAATGCAGCTTTACTAATAGTTGGCTATAAATTTCTAAATAGACAAACAACAATTTATACGATTATTGCCGTCTCATTCCATTCTTTATTCTTACATTTAACGGAATCTTGGTCGATTTCCTCAAATGAAATTATCGTTAATACGATTTTTGGTGGAGTATTTGCTGGGGTCGGTATTGGTTTAATTATTCGAGTTGGAGGTACAACTGCTGGTTCTACGATTTTAGCTAGAATCACCAACAAATACCTTGGTTGGAGTATTAGCTATGGACTTTTATTCTTTGATTTAATCGTTGCTTTTTCATCTTATTTTATCATCGGTGCAGAGGCATTAATGTTAACGATAATCATGCTTTATGTTGGTACAAAGGTGATGGAGTTCGTTATCGAAGGAGTTAATCCTAAAAAAGCAATTACAATCATCTCTAAAAAACCTGAAGACATTGCTGGACAGGTAACTGCTTACATGAACCGTGGCGTTACGGTACTTTCTGGTCATGGCTATTATACAAAGGAACAAAAAGAAATTTTATATATCGTCATTAGTAAGCAAGAAGTTGTAAAGCTCAAAAAAATAGTTAAAGAAGTCGACAAGGATGCCTTTATTGCCATTCATGATGTAAGGGATGTTTTTGGAGAAGGCTTTATTGAATTAGCAAAATCATAAGATAGTCAAAACACCTTTTGGATGTGACAACAAAAAGGTGTTTTTTCTATTTATCTATTATCAATTTGTAAGGAGCTATCAATTATGCTATCTAATAGGGCAGAATAGCTTATTCCAGCGGCAAGGGCGCTTTTGGGTAGCAGGCTATTTTGGGTCATGCCAGGTAATGTATTAACCTCCAACACATAGGGAACGCCCTCTTTAATTAACATATCTACTCTAGCATACACACTACATTTTAAAGACTTATAGCTGGTCATCGCAGCCTTTGCCACACGGTCATGAATAGCAAGTGGGAGTTCCACAGGCTCCTCTATTGTTGAAGCATCATCATATTTCGCCTGGTAATCAAAAAATACTGCCGTATGTTTGATTGAGAGGACTGGTAATAGCTTATCATTGAGGATTGGGCATGTAATTTCGTCACCAATCATGTACTGCTCAATAATGATTTCGTTATCCCACTTAAATACCTCTGAAACAGCTGCCAATAAGGCATTTCGATCATGGACAATTTGAACACCTACACTAGAGCCACCAGCATTTGGTTTAACAACAAGCGGATAACCTATCAGCTCTATGTCCTGTAATGGTAGCACCTCTCCCCTTATGAGATGCATCCAATCTGGTGTTGCGATCCCTTCATAGCGCAGTATTTTTTTGGCCATATTTTTATCCATGCACAAACTACTTGCTAGAAGACCGCTTCCTGTATAAGGGATACCCAATGTTTCTAACACACCTTGAATCGTGCCATCCTCCCCAAACTTACCGTGTAATGCTAATAAAGCTACATCGATACCTTGCACTTTTTCTATTACCTCTTGATGGTCTTCCAATAAGATTTCAACAACATCGTATTTTTGTTTATTTAAATGAGCAACCATTTCCTTCCCTGTCATCATCGAGACCTGCTTTTCAGAGGAGGTGCCACCCATGATTACGCCAACTCGCATTTTTTCAACCCCTTCTATCATTTCTTAATGTATCACCGATAATTTGAATACCCCGAACAATATCTTCTTCTGATAACCGTGAAAACCCTAGGCGAAATGTGTTTCTACCAAGTCCATTTGTGTAAAATACATCTCCTGGATAAAACACCACGCCTTTGTCATAACATTTTTCTAATAATTCGCGAGCATCAATGCCCTCTTCTAGTTCAATAAAGAGATGAAGTCCTCCATCCCCTCTGATTTTGCAAAAAGGGATATATTGCATAGAGGCTTGACGAGCAAGCTCATATTTTTTCTTGTAAACGGATCTTGCTTTCTTTAAATATTTTTCAAAATAACCATCCTGTAAATATTGATATAACACTGCCTGATCCAATGTCGATGTATGAATTGTTCGCGCTCTTTTCATGCTTTCTAGGCTGGCAATTAACGCCTTATCTGCTAAAATCCAGCCAACACGTAAACCTGGGAAAAGAATTTTAGAAAAGCTGCCAATGTAGACAATGTTATTACCTGACCCACTAAAAGCGATGAGTGGCGCCAAATGAGAGCTTGAATACCTTAATTCCTCATTAAAGCCATCTTCTACAATAGGTATTTCAAAGTTGGAAAATAGCTGAAAGATAGCATTCCTCTTCTCAGAAGAAGTGACAATTCCTGTTGGATTATGATAGGACGGAATAAGATAGGCAAAATCATAATCCATTTTGGCTAACGTTTTTTCCACCTGCCCCATGTCAATCCCATCATCTCTCATATCAATGCCATGTATATCTAGCCCATGTAAACGAAAAAGCTTCAATGCTGCGTGGTGTGTAGGATTTTCACATAGTACACGCCCAGATTTTTTGGCTATTGAGGATAATAAAATATCTAATCCCTCCGTAAAGCCGTTAGTAATTAAAATATCTTTATTAGAAATATCTACGCCCTTCATTTCCATATAATGAAGGAGATAATCGATTAAAGGCTTATACCCTTTTGCATAGCCATAATTCAGCACAATATCGCCTTCAAGAGACATCCGTGTAAGAAAAGCCCTTTTAAAATTTTCCACATCAAAAAGCTTTTCTTCTGGAGCAATGCTGGTAAAGGAGATCATTCCTTTTTGCCACTTTATATCTTGTCGTACTAAATCGATTTCATCAGCTAATAAAGTTGCAGTATTAAGCCTATTCTTCCAATCAAGTTCGATAGTGGACGTTTTCAAAGTAGTAACCTTACCTACAAAGTTGCCTTTTCCCTTCACTGCATAAATGATGCCATCCTGCTCTAGCTCGGCATATGCATTTAACACTGTATTTCTGCTAACTGCTAATAGCTTACTAAGTTCACGGGTAGATGGAAGCTTTTGATGTTCTAACAGATGCCCTTTGACAATCATGTCTTGAACATAATCCTTCAATTGCACATAAACAGGACGATCATCCACCATCTTAAAATCATTAAACAATCCCTGACCCCCTTGCTTCATTCTTGCACAACGAGAGCGAACTCAAAAGGTCCACTCATCATGTAATTTCCTATTATAGTGGTTGTTCTTCTTTCTATCTTATTTCAAAAATGTCAACCGTATCAAACGTGATAACGATCTTTTACACTGTTAACATGATAAGGGACATAGTGATTGATTTAAAAATGATTCGCCTAGACGAAAAGACATTAACCTTCCTTCATGGTCCATTAGGTCAACAATGGACCATTCCCAATAGGAATATATTTTCTTTTTATATGTTATAGTGTATTAATGGATATTTTTTCTATAATATGGAGGTGCACGAAATTGGAAGACATTTTAACGATTACAAATTTAACGAAAAGTTATGGAAATAAGGAAATATTAAAAGGTGTAAACCTTCATGCAGCTAGAGGAGAAATTATCGGATATATTGGTCCTAATGGTGCTGGCAAAAGCACGACTGTTAAAATTATTTTGGGACTTGAAGGTGATTATGGCGGTGAAATTAAGCTCTTTGGCAAAAGTATTGGGCAAGATCAAATAGACTATAAGCGGAGAATTGGTTACGTTCCAGAAATTGCGGATGTATATGACAATTTGACAGGCTATGAATATTTAACCTTTATCGGTCAGTTATATGGGCTAGAGCTAGAGGAAGCAGCTAACAAATCGAAATCGCTCATGGAATTGTTTGGAGTGGGTGAGGCATACCATTCTAGAATTTCCTCGTATTCGAAGGGCATGCGACAAAAACTATTAATCATTGCTAGTCTTATACATAATCCAGACTTACTATTTTTAGATGAACCGATCAATGGTTTAGATGCAAACAGTGTAATGATTTTTAAAGAGATTTTAACACAGCTTGCAGCCAATGGAAAAACAATATTTTACTCATCTCATATTATGGATGTCGTGGAAAAGATCAGTAGTCGCATCATCCTGCTATATGATGGCAACATAGCAGCGGACGGTACATTTGCGCAATTACAAGCCGGTAACACTGAGGGAACGCTAGAAAGGATCTTTAATCAATTAACAGGATTTCATGAGCATCAGGAGATTGGTGAGAAATTTGTATCCATCGTTCGAGGAGTACAATCATGACCGATTTTAAAACACTCCAATTGCTTGATTTATTCCGCTGGCTCTTTGTAAAAATGGGCATTGATTATGACATAATGAGAAAAATTCTTCATATCAAATTAACGATGGATGAACGTAAAGTACCCACACTATTTAACCAGAACAAAAAGAAGGACAATCAAAAATATGGCTATATTAAATCGCTATGGATTTATGTTTTATTCGGCCTTATTCTTATTCCACTCATGGGGTTTGGTCAAAATTTTCTATTTCAAATGAGCATTGCGTTTGCCATGATCATTTTTTTAATTATGACTTCATTGATTTCTGACTTTTCCTCAGTACTATTAGATGTACGAGATAAAAGTATACTATCAACTAAGCCGATTTCTGCTAGAACCATTAACGCTGCAAAATTTATGCATATTTTCATTTACTTATTCTATTTAACGATTGCCTTAACAGGTATCCCTTTACTTGTCAGCCTTTTTACGCAAGGAATTGTATTTTTCCTTTTAACCGTTCTAGAGATTATATTAATTAATTTGTTTATTGTAGCGATCACTGCCATTTTATATATTGCCATTTTACGCTTCTTTGATGGTGAAAAGCTGAAGGATATGATTAACTATGTACAAATTGCCTTGTCGTTAATGCTCATGATCGGCTATCAGGTTCTCATTCGATCCTTTGAATTCGTTGATTTGGATATGACAGTGTCATTTCATTGGTGGAGTCTCTTCCTAATACCCATGTGGTTCGCAGCGCCCTTTGACTTATTACTAAATGGTGATACTTCTTTATTAACAATACTATACAGCATCTTTGCCGTAATCATACCGATACTTTCGATTGGCTTATATATTAAACTCATTCCAACCTTTGAACGTAACCTTCAAAAATTATTAAGTACAAGTAAATCAAAAAAAGAGAAGCACAATCGACTGAAGACGTATTCATTAGCAATGCTATGTAGAACACATGAAGAAAGAGCATTCTTTCGTTTCGCCTCTCTTATGATGAAACAAGAACGAGAGTTTAAGCTCAAAGTTTACCCTTCATTAGGTTTTTCATTTATTATCCCATTTATTTTTATATTTACCTTTAGCAGATCCGAAAAGATTGATTACGCTACTAGTATGAGCTACTTAAATATTTATTTTAGTATGATGATTATTCCAGCTGCAGTACTTTTACTTGGTCATTCGGCTAAATATAAAGCTGCGTGGATTTATAAGATACTTCCATTAAAAGATTATACGAATTTACAAAAAGGCAGTTTAAAGGCTTTTTTAATCAAATTGTATGTCCCACTATTTTTAGTACTAAGTTTGGTCTTTAGCTATATTTACGGTATTCGAATTATCCCAGATCTACTAGTAGTTTTAGTGACAAGCTGGTTATATACACTATTTTGTTTCTTGATGATGAGCAATAAAATACCTTTTACCAAACCATATGATGAGGTTGGAGATGCTCAAGGCTGGAAAACTGTTTTATTGTTTATCCCTTTAGCTATGCTGGCAGGTCTCCACTATTTAATTGTTAGTCAAGCGGCATTCGGACCTACTATTTATTTCATAGTGCTTTTTTTCATCAACATGCTAGTATGGAAGTTAGCTTTCAAATGACAAAAACGGCTCGAGTCCCACCTTATATGGGACCGGCCGTTTTCTTTTAAAATGCCTTGCGCTTATATATCCTTACCGAGAGCATCCATGAGCCTATATATATTAGAACGATTAGTAATGAGACAATAAGGTATAGTTGTATTTCCTGTACAGTCATGAAATTTTGCACAACAGTTGTTATTTGTTTATTTAAGTTAGGGACAAAATAATTGATGATCACCATATAAACACCCAATAACCCCATAATAGCAATAGTTAAATACTTTGTTTTAAATTTATAGGAAATCGGCAGAATAAAAGAAATGACAATCATAACGAGGCCCATAATTAGCAATATTTCTTTCCACAATACAGCTACCTGTTTCCCATTTAAAAGAAAGTCGAACAAATACGTATAACACATAAAAAGCCCTGTAAAAATTAAAGCTCCAATATATTTTGAACTAACAATTTCTCTCCTTGTATAAGGTAATGAATTGAGTAAAATATTAGCATTATCTTTTTCATCATTCGAAAAAGCACTTAAAACAAATACGATACTATATATAAATACTATATATACTGATGGAACATTGACCATTAAATAAAGAATAATCGTTGCTATGTAAATGACTAGAATGTTTTTTTGAATTAATATATCTTTTAGAATAAGATTCAACATATCCTTACCATCCTTTCTTTGTATAATACATAATGTCTTCAAGCGTAGGCTTTTCAATCACAACTGTATCGCCAAATATAGTAGCTACCCGATGTTTATTGGTTGTTAATGCTTCAAAACCCCTGTTTGTTTTACGAAGGGAGACGAATTCCTGCTCCGTTTCACGATCTAATAAATCCAAGGTTCCTTTAACAATAGCGTATTCCTCTTGAATTTTGTAAAACTCCTTTGTAAAAATATGCTCGCCATTATGAATAAACGTTATATAATCTGCGATACGATCTAAATCTGTAGTAATATGTGTGGAGAAAAATATAGTTTTGTCCTCATCTTGCATTAACTCATGTAAAATATTGAGTAATTCTCTGCGAAAAATAGGGTCAAGGCCAGATGTTGGTTCATCCATTATGATTAACTCAGCGTGATGTGCTAACGCGATGGCTAATGATGCTTTCATTTTCATCCCTTTCGAAAAGGTCTTCATATTTTTGTTCAAGGGCAACTCAAACTGTTCCACATAATGCTGAAATGCCTCATCATCCCATCTTTTATAGGCAGGTTTAATAATCCTTTTCATATCCTTGAGTGTGATATTTTCATAAAATATATTCTCATCATAAACAAAACCGATACGTTCCTTTATTTCCTTTTCGTGTTTATCATAATTTTTACCAAAAATAGAAATAGTCCCACTATCCTGCTGCAATAAATTCATAATCATTTTAATGGTCGTTGATTTCCCTGCACCATTTCCTCCAATAAACCCTGTAACAAACCCTTTTTTAACGTGGATTGAAAAATCCTTTATTTGAAAACCATTAAAGGACTTTTGTATATGCTGTAATTCAATAACATTTTCCATTTATTCATCCTCCGTATACAATAAAGTAAGCATAGCCTTTAACTCCGCCAAACTAATATCCATTTCCTTCGCATTTTGAATCGCCACCAACAGTTTTTCCTCAATGGCCTTCATTTTTCTTTCCTTCATCATTTCTGAATTTTGTTCAGAGATGAATGAGCCTTTCCCAACAATAGAGTAAATATAGCCATTTTTTTCAAGCTCCTCATATGCCCGCTTCGTCGTAATGACACTAATCTCTAAATCTTTTGCAAGTTGGCGCATAGAAGGTAATGGCTGACCTTCTTGTAATTGCCCTGTTAGAATAAGCTTTTTAATCTGTGCATAGATCTGCTCATAAATAGGCTCTTTAGAACTGTTCGAAATAATAATTTGCATGCAAATCCCTCTTCTTGAAATATTGTATATATACTTTATATACAATATATACACATCGATACAAATATGCAAGTAAAATTTTCCTTTTTGTGAAATAAAAATAAAAGCATATAGCCCAATGAATGACTACATGCTTTTACGTTTAAATTGAAAATCAAGTATAGGTGTCTCAATCTGCTTACAGCCATAAGCGTGTCTTTTAAAGTGCGCCGAGTAACCTCATGCTCAGGTAAATAATCTTGTGTACCACGTACATTTTGGTAATCCATTTTTTTCATCACTTTTGCCTCCTCATTTTTTGACAAATAAAAAAACCGTATTCGATAAAGCTCTCCATCAGCTTTATTTATACGATTACATGAGAAAAAGTCTTCCTATTCAATATTAATTAAATAATAAAGATAGCAAGACTACTGACTATGATGATGTTTGGTTGTGTACGATTGGACAAAGTAGATTGTCATATGTATTCCCCCTTTTATGTTTAGGGATACTATAGGCATTTAAATAAGTTAAATATCTAATTATTTACATAATTTCACAGTAGCGCTTTTTTTAACTTTTCTAGTGCCTCTAGCACATTCGCCAAATCCTCATCCGATAGCTGCGCTTGATATTTCTCAGTGATTACTTGATTAAAAGCTTCACTTTCCTGTTTATACAGCAACCCTTTTTCACCTAATTCAATTGAAAAGCCACGTTTATCCTTGGCATGCTGCTTTTTTATAATATAGCCATCCTTTTCAAGCTTTGCTATCTGCTGGCTCACGGCACTTTTGGTAATCGTCATTTTCTCGGCTATTTCTGATGGTGAAATGGAAGGATGACGAATCACTAATGCCAAAAGGACCGCTTGCTGATTATTTAAATTGAACTTAGTATAGTCTCTTTCCATTTTCTCAAGAACAATCCAAATATCTTCAATTGTATGATTAATTTGCTCTGCTACATTGTTAGTCTTCATTTTTTTGAGTATCACCTTTTTCACGCCATTTTTTAGGATTAAGATAGCCTTTAAATTTGTTAGCTACTTCTTTCCCGACAAGTAAAGCGCCCAACCAAAATAAGATTTCAGCTACAATGATGCTGCCTGGAATAATACCTGCTTTTACTTTCGTAGGAATAGGTGTGAATGGTGTAATAATTGGAATTAACCACAACGAAAGTGAAAAAATAATAATCCCGATACCCAATTTATAGGCAATGGACTTTTGTTTTTCAATAGAGGGCATACAATGATTCTCCTATTTAATAATTTAGTTAAGTTAACTTAACTATATATTAAATATTATTGTAAGTAAAGCAATTATGGACATAATGAGTAAAAAACCCCATCTATTTGAGTTTTGATTGTCCAAATAGATGGGGGGGATTTTCATCCTTATTCTCCTATTCTTAGAGGTATACGGAGTTCTTCATCAGGTTGGAGAGTTGCGTACTTCCAAATATAAATATCAATGTCTTTTTTATTGAAATTATCATACTCGTCTATTATTTTATTATGATCCAAGCGTATGCGCGGTATTCCACCGACTCTTTCATTATTATCCAAGTAATATGTTTGCCCAACTCCACCGAACGATGGATTTGTACTAGAAGACTCCACATAGAAGTAATTGTCTTTCTTATAATATGTCCATGTGATAGGATATCCACCAATACTAGACGTTTTAGTTTGAGGTTTGTCCGATATATTAGTCAGTCGAACTGGTTGACTATCCCCTTCGAACTCATTAACTCGTTCCTTCGCAACAAGCGTTACAGGTTGATTGGCTAAGGCAGTAGCATTCAGACCTACCATTTCAAAATGAAGTTCCGTTCTGTTTGCTTCTAAATTTAATCTTCCTTTTAATAGTGTTCCACCTACATCAAGGTAATAGTCATTGTAAGGCACACGGATGTATGTCTCTTTATCTTTGGATGTAAAAATCAATCGTACTTGAGTCGGGGTCACTTTTATTTCATGGATTTTAGCCCCAACAGCAATTTCATTGTCCAATGGAATATTTAGTACTTGTTTAAATGACCCATTTTCCAAGTGTTTTTTTGATAGGTCCATATTAATATTCCAGGTACTCTCTTTGGTCTCTGTGATGTAATCATAAGTAAGCTGGAATTTTGTGCCTTCAGCCTGTAACACATCCGATTTAAATATTTGCTGACTCAAGTATCTCTCTGTAACTTCCCCTGGAGGGTGGAAACTAAAAGTTTCAGATTTTTGGATGGAATTATCTTTTACATTCATAGCCTCTATAAAAACCCCTTTATCCTGCATATCAGGATCTGTAAATGTAACCGTTGATTGAAGTAGTACTTTCCCTTTTGAATGTTCAAAGGAATGTAAGGTTACACTATCAATGCCATCCTTGTGAATAGGTAAGACTTGAGTATTAAAGTTGTTAGGATCATAGTTGATAGACTGCTTTCCAACATCGATGATTTGAATTCCTTCTATCGTAAAATCAATATTAGTCGTCTGGTCTTTTGCCACCCATTCTGTCTCAAATATACCTTGGAACATACCAAGTTCTTCGTTCCAATCCTGTAAATACACTCCCTCAATAAAGTTCCCCTCTGAATCTTTTAATCCAATCTGATCAAATCTTACATCATTTCCATCCCAAGAGGTGTTAGGTTTCAGGCTATACAGTAAAGAAGTTCTATTATCATCTATAAACGCCGTGTGTACCGTTAACGTAAATCCGTCCTTCGTAATGGATTGCTCAATCGTCTGACCTAAGCCTTGTGCTAATGCCGATTGAATACCAGCTCTATATGAAAGAATGTTTGACCAATCATAATTCAGAGCTGCATAAACTGGCGTGGCCATGAGCGCGACAGCTAGTCCAGCCACCAAAGCGAATTTCTTTCTTCTGCGGGGGCGTTGTTCAATCGTTTCACCTTCAGCCATCTTTAACTCATCTTGTTCAATAGAGCTCCACATTTGTTCAAAGTCAGGGTAGACCATATTATGATCTGCCTTCATCAATTTTTTCAGCTTCTGTTCAGTGCGTTCCAAATTGATTCTCTCCCTTCAACCATAGATTTTGGTTTTGTTCCAGTTTTTTGCGCATTATTTTTAATGCTTTATGCAGCCTCGACTTCACTGTACCTACAGGAATTTTTAACGCTTCTGCGATTTCTACTAACGACAACTCACCGATAAAACGAAGGGTGACAACGGCCATGAGCTTTTCTGGCAGCTGCTTGAGCAATTCCTCCCATTCCTCCCCAGCTACCTTCTCCATGACAATAGTGTCTACGGACTTGACCAATGCCGTATTCTGCTCATGGAGAAGTTGAACCTGACCTTGTTTTTTCAATTGAGCCTGCTTTCTTTTTAACAAGTTTAAGCATTGGTTCATCGCAATGCGCATAATCCAAGCACGTGTATGCTCAATGCTTTTCCAATCCTGACGGAACACGGTGACAAATACATCATGGCAGAGATCCTCTGCATCTTGTGCATTTCTTAGCATGTAGTAACAGGTACGGTATACATCCTTATTGTATGAATCAAATAATTCTCGTTCTGTCAATCTGAGTCACTCCTTTCTGACTGTTCTACTTTATAAACAAATGACTATTAGAAATGGTTCATCTTTTTTAGAACTTTCTTGTTATGTAATTCAATTAACCTCACAATAAAAACAGGTAGCAATAGTGTTTATGATAGGATATCTAAAACCCTCTGTTTTTTAGCTTTAGATTATATCATTGGGTTAGGATATTATGGGTGCAACTAAAAAAAAGGCAACCCTAGCTAAATTCATAGCTTTGGGTAGCCTTTTCAAATTTTATTGATAAAACGGCTTTACCTTGTATCCGTTTTTCTCCAAATGATAACGAATATTTTTATCTACTAGGAAATGTCCTGATCCCACAACAACGAAGTACGTCCCTTTTTTCTCTTCCAGTACATTCATGATCTTCTTGGCCATTTGCTCATCACGTAAACCGAAAAGCATTTCATTGAACTCAGATGATGTACCCTCCATTGCTTGGAAGCTTTTTGCGAATTCTTCAACATTCCCTTGCTGCCAGCTTGTAAACCATTCTTGAAGCATTTCGGATTGATTTTCTTCAGATGGATTTATGATATTATCCAACACAGCAACTAGTGATTCCTCCTGTGCCTCTGGGGATAATGCTTCAAACATATCAACCTGTGCTCTTGTACCTTCTAATTCAATCACTGGCTTTTGCTGTAACTGTGCGTTCAATAAAAAGTATATATCAATCCCATGCATTGCCATTTCTTGTGGTGTCATTCCAAAGGAATCGTCCATTGCCAGCATTGATAATGCGTTAGAAAGCATCCATGGCTTTTGCACTGTCAGTTCCTCCATTGGAAGATTGTAAAGCTTAGCGACTTGTTCAAGCTTCGCGTATGTTTCTGGTGCAACCGTATCTTTTAGTGTTTTACCATCTGTATACATTGCTTTTTCTGCATAGTATTCGAGTGCTTTCGTATCCAAGATATTCGCCTCTACTAATAGCGCATCCGATTCATTGAATGCCTTTACTAGCTTTTTATTAAATGGATATAAGTCTGGTGTTCCTAGATGAATAGAACCTAGTAAATATACAAGTGTATCCTCATCCTCGACAACCCAAGCTACTCCGTTCGAACCTTGCTCTGCAAGCGCATATGTACTCTGAATGAAACGCACAGCTAATATAACAGCTTGTTGTGTCGTTGCCTTGTTCTCCAGTTGCAATCCGTTTGAAGAGCCTTGTAAAATATTATGCTCTTTCATAAATTGAATAGGATCTTTACCCACAGATAAATCATAGCGCGCTACAATATTATATAAACGTTTTACAATATCCCCACGTGTGTTATCGTTCTTCACACTCACTGGTTTATATTGTTTGTTTTCTTCTAAGCCTAGAGATGCAATTTTCTTTTCTGTTAAAGCTAGTAGTTCATTTACTTTATCTACCGGAATTTCTTGAAGGAAACCATCAAAATACCATTCCATTGGGTAGATTCCGTATTTTTCACCCTCATTTAATGTTGATATTGCCCACTCACTAATTGACGGTGTTAGAGGCAGTGACTGCTCCTCCGCATGAATCACAGGTACAACCGTTGTTAGCATCAATGAAGCACCAAGCAAAATAGCGCTTGTACGTTTCATGATCTTTTTTATCATAAGATTTTCTCTCCCTTTTCTTCTTCCTTAACTACAACGTTTGAAATTATACCATAAATATACCAACTATTTTATATGTAAATGTGAAAATATTTACAAAAATGTATGGACACTTAATTATGTTGCTATAGTTATTCAAGATCAATGTTAAACAATATTCACCCCATTAAATAAGACGATGACACACATTCTTGTCATCGCCTTTAAATTAAAGCTTATTGCGTAAATTTAGGGTCTAATATACCAAGGCCACTGCCTTCCATTTCAAACTTCACTTTTGAAGCACCGTCTAAATTAACATTAACCTTTACCTTTTCTTTTATTGATCCACTATCATAGATCAATTTATTATCCGCGTAAATTTTCATATAGCCTATGCCGAATGAGCCCGCTGCTAGCTTTTTAACAGGCGTTAGAGATGTTTCAAATGTCTTATACTTTCCATTAACTAAGTATTCAACTGTATGATCTTGTACAGCCCCTCCACCGTGGAAACCTCCTAGTTGATAGGATTGTTCAAACTTTTCTCCAGTACTAATAACAATAGAGCTCGGGTTATGGAAGAAGTGATCTTCATCACTCCCAATAGGTTTTACATCTTTTAAAGAGATGAATTTAGGAACATCACCAATATAAACGGATTTTGATTTGCCATCCCATGTCACATTTTTTCCTAATGATTCAGCAATAAATCGCATCGGAACATAGGTAGTTCCTTCATAAATAAAGCCAGATTGACCCTCTTGTGGCTTTTTTTCCACCTTATCTACATAGTAATGAATCGTATCTTGATAAACATTTATTTTTTTCAAACTGCTTGCTGCGTCTGTTGTTGAAAGGTAGGTGAAGGTTAAACCTCCTAATATAAAAAAGCCTAAATAACTTGTTATGATAAGTAGTTTTTTCATATAGTACACTCCTTAATATATTTATATGTAATTATACCAAAAATTACATACTATATTCCAAGATATTGTTCAAAATAGAAAAAACCTGTTTATAACTTCTTTGGTCATAAGCAATTCTTATTCTACATCATTAAATTTGCCTTTTAAATGAAGCCTAAGGTTACTAGGCTATATTTGTTTAATCTCACAGACTTTTGTTTATGAAATTGAAGCTTTTCCCTTTTAATAGTATCAGTATCTGAACATTTCTTAAATCCGTATGCATTTTTTCATTTAGTTACGGACTTAAGCTAAAATGTGTCCTCCTTCTACATGAAGAATGGTTCCGGTCACGAAACTATTTTTTAGTAAGTATAATACGCTTTGTGCAACATCTTCAGCCCTCCCTATACGTTTCACTGGAAGTTTGTTTTCAACAGAAGCATAGAAATTATTACGTACTTCTTCTGACATTTTATTACGAGAAGGTGTATCAATGATACCTGGTGAAATAATATTCACTCGAATCGGAGCAAGTTCTAATGCCAAAGTTTGACCCAGATTTGAAACAGCTGCATTGACTGCACCTAGATTTGCTGAACCAATCATAGACTTATAGGCTACAACCCCAGAAAACAAAGTAATGGAACCGTTTGGTAAAATGTTTAACGCGCCATATTTAGCTGCATAATACTGCCCCCAAAATTTGTTTTCAAACAACTGTCGAGCTTGAGCTGTACTTGTTTGGAGAAATGAGCCACCGGATGTTTCTGCTGCGCTTACTACGAGATGATCGAATGGACCAACTTTTTCAAAGAAAGACACAACTTGCTGTTCTTGTGTTGTATCTAGTATGTAAGCTATAGCCTTCGCCCCCAATTGCTCTTTTGCATTCCGTAATTTATCTTCAGATCGGCTTGCAATGATTACTTCAGCACCTTCGGCTATTAGTTGTTTCGCAGATTCCAAGCCAATTCCTGAGCTCCCACCAATAATGACAATCTTTTTATCTTTTAACATGTTTTTACCCCCCTATATTTACCAATGGTAAATTAAACATTTAATTTCTCTTGCATGTATATATCAAGCATTAATTTTTAATGGGTATCAGAAGTCTCATTAAGATCACCTCTTCAATCCAGCCACAACGCTATTATATATACAGTAACTTCATTTATGGAAGTAGTGATATTTATTATATAAAGTTTCTAAAAGGATACTATTGTGGTAGTATAGGGTGAATTAGATAAAGAAATTTTAGGAGGCTGCTTCTGATGAATGTGATTGAGCCAGTCGTGTTGACCAAAGGAACTCCAGGTGAGACTTGTCCCATTGCTAAAACGCTGGATGTGATTGGGACTAAATGGACATTTTTGATTATTCGTGATCTGCTTATAGAAGGAACGATGCGCTTTAGTGACCTATTGAAATCAATGGATGGAATTAGCCCGAAAACACTTTCCCTCCGACTTAAGTTGCTAGAGGACCAAGGAATATTAGAAAGAAAGGTATACCCTGAGGTTCCCCCTCGCGTGGAATATACGCTAACAAAAAAGGGAAAAGGCTTGGAAGGGATTTTCATTGAACTAAAAAGATTTGGATTAAATTTATAAAAATAATATTTAAACTGTAAGTAAGGCATACTTTAAAGTTAAGCATTAATTGCTTCTATCATTGTGCAAAATGGACGAAATTCAATGAATAAAGAAGATCAAATACGTGATCTTATTATCCAAACTTCACTAAGTTTATTTAATAAACAAGGTTACAACCAAACTTCTATTCGAGATATTATGACTGCTACGGCATTAAGATATTAAAAAAATGCTTCAGGCATTTTCCGAGAAAGAGACTGATAGGTAATTCCAATAAAAAGAAAATGCTACACCAAGTTAAAACTCGTATAAAGGTAAATGATTTACCTTTATACGAGTTTAATCAAATTTTTATATACTAGTTGAAAGTAACCTACAATAACGTTAATAATTACATAAGACTTCTAATGAGGATTTTTAGTATTTAAGTTCGAAAGGTTATGGATAAAAAGAGCAGTATAAGCGTTATACTACTCTCCCTAATTTTCAAATCAACCCCATCTCCTTCGCTTTTATTACCGCTTCAGCACGTGTCCCCACATTTAACAGTGCATAGATTTGTGTTAAATTATTTTCAATTGTCCGTTGCTTTACACCCAGTTCAAGCGCAATAGCCTGATTCGTATATCCTTCCATTACGAGCTCGAGTATTCTTTTTTCTCTGTTATTGAAGCGCAATATTTTTTTGAGAGAGTTCCCTGAATACCGATCATTAACATAATCAATAAAGTTTTCAGGAAGTAACAGATCATTGTTCATGGCTGCGTAAATGGTTTTTAATATCCGATCTTTTGTTGCTGTTTTCGAAATCACATTATTAATTTTCTTTTCAATAATTAAGGAATAGTAATCTTTAATATCATCACCCGTATATAAAATTACAATTGAGGATGGATATTTTTCCTTCACTAATTCAGCAAATGTTAGACCACTGCAAGCACCGAGATTAACATCAATTAAAAAAACATCATACACTTTTTTCTCAATAACATCTGCAAATGACTCTATATCATTTAATGTATCAATTGAAATGTCTGATACGGCGTTAAAAAGCTTTTTACTGCCATCCAAAATCATAGGATGGTCGTCTACTATAAGTAGTTTAATCATAAGTAACTCCTTCCTCTATTTTTATATGGACGCGCATCCCTTCGTCAGGAGCAGACTCAATTTGGATAAAACCGTTATAAGCATAAATACGCTCTATTATTCCTTGGAGTCCCATAGAATTTTTCCGTTCACTTTCGGACAAATCGCAGCCTACACCATTATCCAAATACACCAGCTCAAAGCCATATAATGTAGAGATAAGTTGTATCTTCACATAGGTAGCTTGTGAATGCTTTATTGCGTTATTTAATAATTCTTGTACTGTTCGATAAATGAGTAAAGGATAATCAGCATTCGCTAACTCTACATCTTCAATTTCAAGAATGATAGCGAAATCCGCACGCTGATCTGTCTCTGCAAATAATTTATTTAATGCTGCCTTTAAACCTTGCTTTTCTAGTAGTGGTGGCTTCAATTTTCCACAATAATAGCGTAATTGGTGATTAAGCTCAACCAGATTTTCGCGATGCTGCTGAATGAGTTGTTGTATTTCTTTTTGTACTTGCTTGTCTTGAAATTTATCTATCTCTCTAATTAGATGGATTTGTTCTTGAAGAATCGTATCATGGAGCTCTTGAGCTAGCTGATATTTTTCGTTTTCGAGCTTTATCCAAACGAATTTCCTTAGCCATGGAGGATATGGCTTACCTGGTTTTTGAGAAGTATTCAATTGGTAGATTAAGTCTTCAACCAATTGCGTATTTTCAATAAAGTTACTTATGTACATAATCAACAGTTCAAGGCATAATAACTCTTCTCTTTTTAAATAAACTTTATCTTTATCCCCAATCGTAAGAATGTATTTTTGATCTAAGGTTTCATGTAAACAACCTATATAAAGGTCCCCTATTTTCTTTATCTCACCTAAGCTTAATTTTTCAATAGTATCAAAATTAAAGACGGGAACAGACGGTAAATCATTCTTAATAACTGTTCCATCAACTGTAGAGTAGATATAAATAGTAATATTACTAACAGCTAATTGTTGTGATAGTTCCTCTGTAAAGCGCTCTAATAATTCTTCAACTGTTGTCACTTTTATAATGCGTTCGATAGTTTTATGGACAACGTGAATATAATCTCCTTTAGGGGAATATAGTAGCTTCCGATTAGCATAATCTATCTTTTCTTTAATATAGAGTGCAACTACCAATAATATAAACACAAATAAAAAGATATACAGTAAATCCATTAAATAAATATGAATAGTAAGATAAATCCCTGTACATATTAAAGCAGCTAACGTTAATGAAAACATACTATAATTACGGATCTTGGAAATTTGATAATCTAAATCAAACAACCGCTCAGGAAATTGCACCAATAGTAAAGAAATAGGGATAACTAATAAAAACAAAGCGCTAACCGAAGATGATATGATAAATTGTTTAAATAAAAGAATCGGTAGAACGTAGAGTAGCACAAACGGGAGGAATGGTACTATCAAACATAAAAATAATAGCAAAAATTGTTGCTTACGATATCTTATGTAAGACATACCCATTATAAAAATAGCATAAAGTATTAGAACACAAAATATAACTAAAATTAGAATTGTATTGAATGGTCTTATCAAAGGATCAACCATCTCACATAGCGTCAATAAACCAACAATACAAGTAAATCCATATAAGATCATTTTATTCACTATAAAAGTGAAATGAATACTTAAAGATTTAAGATAATTACATAAAAAATGAATTAATAAAATTAAGCTTAATATTAAACCATTGCTTATTATAAATATGCCTAAACTATCTAATCGAGTAGAAGCTCCCACACTGCTATAAGTCAATGAAACTGTCAGTATAAATAAAATAAAGATGCCCAAGGATTGAAAGGTTTTTCTTTTATATATATATAAATAAATACTTAACGTTAAATTGATAAAGAAATAAACTAATGGAATAATGAAAGCATGCAGAAATTGATATGGCAACTCTGAATACTTAATTTGTATAGTCTTTAAATTACCCTGTGAATCTTCTAACAAGATACTATTTGCACTTCTTATCATATATTCTTTTGTGTCTTTTCCTGTTTCTATTTCTTTATTATCTACCTCTAAAATAGTATCCCCTTTTTCTGCATCATTGAGGTTTGCCCACTCAGGATAGGTAAAATTCTTTATGACCCAATCATTATGTACTCTTTCGACTTCAATGCCGATCAATGGAAATCTGAAACTGATAGACAACATATATACGATCGCTAATGTATAGCTAATAATCGTAAATAAAAACGCACTATATTTTATTTTCATCCACTGCCCCGCGCCATCCAAGCCCTCTAAAATAGATAGGCTCTTTAAATGCTTCTAAAATAGCCTGTTGCTCTCGTGTTGTAACACCTACTAATGACAATTTGTTTTCTTTTAAGGAAACAATTAAACTAGGATTTTCTAATAAATACTGAATTAATTTTCTCAAATTACAGCCCTCATTCCATTAATTTCTCTAAATATAGCCTACTTTTTTTGCTAAATGGCATTATCTTTAATAAATCTAGTGCTTTAAATTTAAACGTATTTTTTAATGCAACGGTATAATGGATAGCTCCGTTATTCATCAAAGCATCTTCAAAAATTTGATTATCTAAGTATGCTGTAGTACCTGAATAATAATCTGTTAAAATTTTCGAATACTCCTCACTTTGTTCAAATAAAAAAATAATAGGTATGGAAAATTTTTTATTTAGCAAATCATTTTTCTTATTCCACATGTTTAAATCCTCAATATCATTTTTTATTTGTTGAATAACACCTATATAGCTTGAATACTCTTCTACACAGGGTTCATATTTACCTAACGCTAGAACCGTGCCTAATTGACTACTTAAGGCAGTCAATGATCCAGATTTTAAAGTAATCATTTCTATATAGCTTTCTTCAACTCTACAATTATTTAATAAATCTAAGTGTTGTCCGTTAATACTTCTTAAGACAAAATCGTTTAAAACACCTATAGCTATTTGTTTATGAGTAAAGGAACTTTCACTTATCAGCTTTATAGCTAAAAAAATCATGGCTAAAGTTGCATTCATAGCAAAAGCAGGTTCATTGCACCAGATATAATCTGAATCATTGTCTTGTAAATCATCTATTATATCAAAACTTAAAATTATTAGTTCAATAGCGGCAGCTATCTTTATAATTTCCAAGTTATCATCTTGGGCAAACTCTTGATAGTGAATCATACAGAGATGGCCAAAAATCATATGTGAATCTTTTTTTTCATCAATATAATTTAAAATGTTAGTTCTGAAAGACTCATGGAAATCTTCCGATACGACTAATTCTTTCATTTCCTTAAGTATATTGTTTTGATACAACAAATCCATCCATCGCCCACTTTTAATTTAAAATATTTACATTTCATTATAAACATCTAACAATAAAATGGAATAGTAAAATTTTGTTGTTTTTTTAATATTTTGCTATATTTCTAAAATAGGTAATCAAAATTCAGGTAAAAATTACATAAAGAATGCTAATGAATTTGTGTTAATTTCCCCCTAAAAAGAGCTACTATCTGTAATCAACTGTGTGATTACGCAATTGGTACTTTGCGGAATTACACAGTTGTAAACCACATCAAAAAAGTACTATATATTTAAATATAACTGTTAGTTTTATTCCAATTACTAGAAAGGTTGAGGTAGTTAGGGATGAACGAATTATCTGAAGGGTCTTGGCGCGACAGGTGTTGCTTTAGTACAAGGAGCAAAAAAAGGGGCTCAAGTGGGTAGACTTGGTGGACCTTGGGGAATTGCTGCTGGTGCCGTAGTAGGTGGGGTAGTTGGAGTATGGTTAGGTAACGACTAACTAAAATAAACTTAGTTTTGACTTTTTGATTATAATTTAATTACATAGTTCTAAGTAATTGAATTTAAATTTTTATTTGTATCATCCCCTTTTAGTAATCGGTGTTATAGACATTTGTTTAAAATGGCGAAACACTTTGCTTTTAGGGGATTCCATTTACTTTAGCTAAGATTTGAAAAAATGTTTCAAAGTTGGATAGGCATGCAGAAACATAAATTGAAAATTAGAGGTGGTGAACAATTTTGATTAATAGGAAAGCTATACTTATCCCGTTACTAATCTTATTTATTGCTCTTTTACGCCAAGTAAGTATTCACTGGGGAGAAAAAACAACCATATTTTGGTTTTATTTATTTGGAGTAATTTTTTTGGCCATTATTTTTCTATATCAATTACTTCTAACCAGAAGAAAAAAAGAACGATAATGTTGACAGGAATACAAGCTGTTTAGTTTATTTAAGTCCCTTTTTCGATAAATCTACATATTTCATACATAAGAATCACTTATTTTACATTTGATTGGTTAAACAGTATAGACACTTAGTATAAAAATAGCTCCACTCAGCTTATGTACATATATACTGTTTACTAGTTCGTGTTTAAAATAAAAACAAACTTCTGCATTTTTGTTCAGACTCAGAAATGAGTGCCAATTAACGAAAAAGTATTTAGACGTTAGAACAAAAATAAGTTTTTTTACACGCTTGATCTCTATCTCATACATATGAAGAAATACCTTATACACAAACGGAAATTTATGCTAATGGTGTTTAAAATCACATGATGCATATTCTATTGAGGCTTTACAATGATGTACAAAAGGAAAAAATTGAAAAATATTATTATTATTTAAAAGTATTAACCAAAACCATTAATACCCCTCTATACCTCTCATAAAAACACCTCCTTAATCAGAGAGGTGTTTTCATTTATTTCAAGGTTCAGTCATAATTTTTATGTGATTCATTTTGCTCTTTCCGTTTTATGCCGCTTGCTGTGATATTCGTAGTATACTTTTATCACAACCAACTAAGGGAGTAGATCAATGCCCGAATCAAAACCTATTGGCTGGCACATTGCACAGAAATAAAAGATTTACCCAAATCATAATTTCAAAAATCGACGATACATCTTGATCGTGCGGCTCTCATATTGATTACCGATGGTCAAACCTCCACTACTTTAAAAAAAGCATCGCATCTTTTTTTCAAAGCTACAATTTTCAGTTTAAATTCATTTTAGGGTTGTATAGTATATTGAATATAATTTACAGGGGGAAAACAACTTTGAAAATATTACTTGCAGAAGATGATGCTCGTTTAAGAAAAAATATCGTATATATTCTTAGAAAGGAATTTCACCACGTAATCGAAGTGGATAACGGACTAGACGCGCTCGACCATACCTTTTCCGAAAGTTTTGATTTGTTAATTTTAGATTGGATGATGCCTCAGCTGAGTGGTCTTGAGGTTTGCAAACAACTTCGAGATACAGGTTTTAGTGGTGGTATTTTGATGCTGACTGCAAAAGATGATACCTCTGATATTATTCAAGGTTTAGATAGTGGAGCAGATGATTACTTAGTAAAACCTTTTAAGATGGAGGAACTTTTAGCAAGAATTCGAGCAGTACTGCGAAGAAAAGAAAAAGTAATCGAACAAGTCATCCAAGTAGAAAATTTACAACTTAATATAGATTCTCGCGTTTTCCTTCGCGATAATACTGAAATTGAATTAACTAAAAATGAGTTTGCACTCTTAGAATTCCTATTCATCAATAAGGGACATGTGCTTACAAGAGAACAAATATGTATTTACATATGGGGCTATGATTTTGACGTTTCAAATAACTCCTTGGATGCACTTGTGAAACTCGTCCGAAAAAAAATTGATACTAGCCATGAAAAATCGCATATTCAAAATGTAAGAGGGATTGGCTATAAACTGAGGGATTACTGTGTTTAATAAAACAAGAAAAAAATTATCATTATTATATGCCACCATTTTCTTTTCGTTTTTTTCTCTCTTCATCATCATTCTTTATTTTTCACTCGTAAATTTGATGGATACTCAACAGTTAGAAGAACTAGAATCCATCTATACAAAACAAAAACATGATTTTTATGAATACAAGGATCATGACAAGGAAAATTTGAGCTATGATCCAAACCGTAATTTTTTCTATTACATTTATACAAACAACCATATATTTGTTCACGGTGATGAGTCCTATAAAGGTCTGAAAACACAATTAGAGGAAGTCTTTACAAAAAGCAAGACAAATGAAAAAACAGTGCTTCATTTCGAATGGCAAAATGAGCATTTCCTTCTTCTGAAAAAACCTATTTACGAACGTAATGAGGTTGTTGGATATATCATTTTAGGGAAATCCATTACTTCACAACAACACTTTTTCAAAAAAACCATTCAGTTACTTATTCTGTTAACTTGTATTTCTACAGTCTTAATCGGACTCCTTAGTTACTATATGGCAGGTAAAGCAATGGTCCCTATTCAATGGTCATATGATAAACAGAAAAAGTTTGTTTCAGATGCCTCTCATGAATTGCGCACACCACTCAGTATTTTTTATAGCTCGCTCGATATATTAGATCTAGAAGAAGCTAAAAATATAAGCCCTTTTGGCAAAGAATTAATTCATGAAATGAAAGAAGAAGCTCAACTAATGAAAGAATTGTTGGAGAAATTGTTATTTTTAGCTCGCCATGATCAGCAACAATGGAATCAGCATATAGGTGTTATACCACTCTCCAAAATGCTAGAAAAAGTTAGTGCAAAATTCCACAAATTAATGCCTCCTGAAATACAATTTGAAACACAAATTGAAGAAAATATAGAGCTACTTGGAGATGCAGCAAAGATACAAGAACTACTCTATATATTATTGGAAAATGCTATTTCGTACTCTAAAAAAGGGAAAATAACACTCACCCTTTTAAAAGAAAGAGATTCTATTGAAATTGCTTTAACCGATCAAGGAATTGGTATACCAGAGCATGAATTATCCTTAATCTTTGAACGATTTTATCGTAGCGATGCTGCACGCCAAAGAAACGGAACTGGTTTAGGTCTGTCAATAGCAAAAGCGATTGTTGAACAGCACAATGGGAAAATTTTTGCTACAAGTAAAGTAGGAACAGGCACAACATTTCATATTGTATTTAAAATTTGAAATAATAGAAGCATCAATCCTTCCCTTTTTCTAGGAAGAGTTGATGCTTTTATCACTTAGATAGACGTATTATTTTTCGGGGAAATGTCCTTTTTCAAACTCTCTTGGCTCACTCTTCGCAAAACCAATATAACTAAAGTGAAACCGGCTGTTAACGCATAAAAAATTAGTACAAATAAATTTTCAGTATCAGTACCAATGATGATGCCATGGCAAAGTGAAAGTAACCACGCAGGTAACACAAGCATATGAATATTCTTCCATATAGATCGACTCATTGTTTTAATCCATAAATCTGAAGTCATTAACACGATCAAAAAACAATAAAAAGCAATTGTGCCAAGACTAGAGGCTACTGACTTATAGTCAGCGGCAAAAGGAATCAAAACTTCCACTACATTATAAGGCTTATAGCTGTCAATCATTAATACAAGCATATGGGCTATTAATGTGAACAACCCCATCCAACCTGCATTTTGATGTATTTGATAAATTAAGTTTTTATGTGATTTTACATATGGTGATTTTCTTAAAAGCCCAAAAATAATGGAGATTGTAAAATAAAAATAGGCTAAAAATCCAAATAGTCTAATCCATTCCCATGTACTAGTTAACAACTTCTCTCCCCCTTGCCATCATCCAATAACCTTCTTGTCCTTCTTTGACAATAAACCGAGCATTTCGTTGACAATTTGTTTCAAACCACTGTTGTTGCTCACTTTCATCTATTAGGAAACAAAGCTTTGCCCATACTTCGGCATCACACAATGAAGATGTTACGACCGTCGCTTGCAACACATCTGTTTTGGCAACCTCACCTGTTCGTCCATTCAATAGATGATTCTTCGTAATATTATTTTGTGTCCAACTTCTAAAAATTCGATTAGAAGTGGCAATCGCTCCCGTGCTAATATTGATATAGCTAATTTCTTTATCAATTATTTTAGGGTCAGCCACACCAATCTTCCATATCTTCTCCCCTGTAGACCATAGTTTCATATCACCACCACCATCTATAATGCCGTAATCAGGGGCAACCTCATTTTCAAGCCAATTAGCCAGCGTTTCTATGGCATACCCTTTAGCAAATCCACCTAAATCAATTTCCTGGTTCGCAAGTTTCATTACCTGCTGATTGCTTAAAAACTGAAATGGCTTTCCTGAGATGGACTTTACATTTGAGGATTGATGCTTAGCCTCTTTAAATGGGAACGACTGATTGTAGCCCTGCTGCTCCAGCTGCAACTTCAAATAGGGTGAGAATAATCCATTGGATTGAAGATAATATTGATTTGCTCGTTGTAAACAATCATAAAGTGACGAGCTTAGTTGCAATGTCTCGCCAATCTTTAATTCATTTAATAGTGACAACTCATTATTAGGTAGAAACCTTGACCATTCTTTTGCTACGTACTGCAACCATTTTTCAGCCCGCTCTTTCCAATTTTTATTTTTACCTTTTGGAATAGCTATAAAAAAATCGGTATTCATTAATTGTAGGGAAAGTGTGTCCATCTTCATCATCTCCACTATGTTCTTTTGGTTTTGCGATCACTCTTTTTTGAAATTTGATTGGCAGCTTGAACTTCAAAATTTGTCCAATCTAATTGGACAAGCTCTTTCTCTTTCTCCGTCATGTCTTTTTCTTGTTGCGCTGTAATTTGAAGATCATTTGAATGGTTTGTTTTTGCTTGTATTGAAGTGTTTATTTGCGTTAATAGTACGGCAGATAACATCACCCCTGATGCGCCTAATATCCATTTCGCTTTTTTCGGATCTTTCATTGTTCACCATTCCTTCCTATTTGATTAAAAGTTGACATAAAAACATTTGATTGTCTTCTTGCCATTCGACCACATAGCCTAAGCCATTTGTAATGACACTGATTGGTACATAGAGTTCCTCATTTAAATAGAATGAAGATGCAGGTAACGGTGTTTTAACATTGTTATCATAGACAACATTAGTACCTGAGCGAAAAACTAGTTCATTCTCTTGATATTGTATATCTAAAATTTTGCTTGTTTTGTAAAAGGTAGCTTTTGCTCCTAAAAGCTGTGCCACTGTTTTCCCTGGTACAAAAAACTCCCCGTCTTTTGGGATAACATAAAAATTTAATTCTTTATTCATACCTACTACTTTCAAATTGACTAATTTTGACATGCTGAAAGGCAGAACCTCTTTCTCCATAACTAATTCTCTTGTCCAAATATTCCAAGTACCTTTTTCGTATACTTCACCATTCGTATTATAGGATTCATCTTCATCATCATATTCGTAACGATCATCATCGTCATCATCATCATGGTCATATTCGTAACGATCATCATCGTCGTACTTCTCATGTTTCTTATACTCGTGTTCATGGTCATCATCAGCTCGAACACTTAATCCAAAAGTGAATGTACAAGTTACTAAAAAAGCCAATATCAAACTGATTCTCTTTTTTTTCATGGATACTACCCCCTTCATTTGACTACATTGTAGCTAAGAAAAATGATAGGAATCTGAAATTTAATTTTTTTTTACATAAAAAATCAAACTATCTCCAAGTTAGTTTCACCTAACTCTGGATATATCTTTTACTTTTACAATTGCTTTTTTATTTGTGGTTTATTATATAAATTAGATAATTTCTAGAGCTGCTTCTTAAAAGCCATTGCTAAGCAATAGTGATGCATTGAAAAAGACGCGCCCTTTAATGGAATAACCTACATTTAACTTCGTGCCACATTTTAATCATTTGCTTTTGATGACATGCAATTAAAGTACCTCAGAAACCCATATTTTACGGCAAATAAAAGAATCCATATTAATAGAAGGTATGATCATAATAGATTCTTTTCTTGCATATTTCGGTTTCGATTTTATTAAATAAATCGGATCATTTTCTAACTATGCTGTTCAACAATTGAGCCCGATTGCTAGGCATCGATAAATCCACTCTGTTTCTCGTAATCTGGAACTGGATTTCCCTCTGTAAATGGGGCCAATCGTTCAACATACTTCCATAATGAAGGACGATTAACATCTGAACTAAAAATTTGAAAGTATGGCACATTTCATTTCGAATTGGAGAGGTACATTTACTATTTACAATAACCAACGAATGAAAGAAAAATTAAAAGGAATGAGCCCTGTCCAATACAGAGTTCATTCCTCAGTAACTGCTTAAAAATATGTGTCTAACTTTTTCGGGTGTCTTCATTTGAAGTTCCGTATAAATTCGTTATCTTACAGGTTCTATAGATGAGATCCTCCACTTGCATCGAGTAATTGACCAGTTACCCAACGGCTGTCTGAGGAAGCAAGAAAAGTGGCAATATCTGCCACATCCTCGGGTTCTCCCCATCTATTGAAGATTGAAAGACCAGCCGCATATTTTTGCCCATCAAGGTTTTCCAAAGTCTCAGCATTCATCTCCGTATTAATAATTCCAGGCTGGATGGCGTTTACCGTAATATCACGGCTCCCTAGTTGCTTGGCTAGAAGACGCGTAAACGTGTCGATAGCACCTTTGGACATACTGTATGTGAAGACACTTGGCGAAGCTGCACGTGTCACAAAAGAAGAAATATTAATAATACGTCCTCCATCTTTTAAACGTGGCAAAGCTTGCTGAGTAACAAAAAGTGGTGCTTTAACATTAATCTTCATTACCTCCTCAAATGATTCTTCCGTCGTCTCTTCTAAACTCATAATTTGACCTATTCCAGCATTGTTGACAAGAATATCGAATCCGACACCGCCCATATATCCCCGAATAGTATCATCCAAAGTAGTGAATAAATCTTGAATACCATCTAGAGTACTGAGGTCAGCACCAATTGCGCAAGCATTTCCTCCGCTTTGTTCTATCTGGTGAACAACTGCTTCTGCCTCATTACGCCTTTTCCCGTAATGAACGATGACAAAGGCTCCCTCTTGAGCCAGACGCAATGCAATACTGCGGCCAATTCCTCGACTTGACCCTGTAACTAAAGCGATTTTGCCTGTTAACTTACTCATGCTTCCATCTCCTTGTTCAAACAAAGTTATATTACATAGAGAATTATATCAAGGAACATTATTTGAAATGTTGCTCTCCTATTCGGTTTCAAAGGGGTGTTTCATCACAGTTTTATTTCATTTCTAGAGCGTGACTTTCATATAAAAATGTTATTCAACCATATGGCTACTTAGATGAAGGAAAGTCACATTCTTTACTAAAGAAATGCATTTTGTGTGCCATAATAAAAACCATAAACAAAAACCCCTGATACAGCAATACACTGTACCAAGGTTTGTATTTTATAGTTATCATCACTCATGTATTCTGTTTAAGTGTTCTGTATACAACTTTATTGTAACTCAACACACTGTTGCTTTGAAATAAAGTTTGATTAAAAACATCTCACAAACCAGCATTTTTCTATAAAGAAAAAGATCCATTTTGAAAAAAACTTAATCAAAATGGAGTCTTATATTGTAATACTAAAATTGATTTTTATAAAAAAGGTTGTTATATTCTTGCTATACTGTTCCATAATTGCAAACCACATAAATACACTAGGAAATTACAGGGAATTTCTGTGAGGGTTAAATAAGCAATGTTCCTTTGAAAGGTATGAATTTTTATGGAAGATAATTTAGTGATTTATTATTCCTATAATTTGAATTGGAATTTGCCAGAGGCAATTCAAAACGAAGCAAAAGCATTTCTTTGTCAAATACCCAATGAAAAATTGCCACTTATATTTAAAAAATATTCAAAAGAATGTTGGGAGAACGCAGTCGATGTCGTCATATCTATCGGCTATCCAAATAACAAAGTGGCTTTGCCTAATTTATATGAATTATTTAAGGATTTGAATTGGCCAGGAGCATCAAAAGCCTTAGATTATATAAAGGGTCTAGAACGTCATGTGAATAGTATATATATATAGAAAATGCTTGTGCTAAGGCTGTTGAGGAAAATGATACAGAATGGCTTTATTTTTTGTATGAAATTAGTGTACAACTTCACATTAATAAAGATTATTTTAAAGATAATAATTTATATCACGAAATGAAAAATGCTTATGAAGAAGCTTGAAATGAATATTTTTATTGCAAAAAGAGTAGCATGTGCTACTCTTTTATTTTGTTGAGGAACAATATTATCTTTTAAACCATGTGCATGTTATTTCATTATAGTTATTTAAAAACCTTCTGCCACTAAATGACCTGATTGTAAGAAAAAAGCCTATATTTCAGCAAAGGATTTTTAATCAAACTTTTTTATAAAACTACAACACACACTTCTAAAATAAAACTCAATTACTCAACTGTCACCGATTTAGCTAAGTTACGTGGTTTATCCACATCACAACGACGGTGGAGTGCTGCATAGTAGCTGATTAACTGTAATGGCACTACCGATACAAGTGGCGTTAGGTATTCGTGAACATGCGGAATGACTAATCGGTCGCCATCCTCATCAATACCAGCCATCGCGATAATACATGGATATGCACCACGCGCAGCAACTTCTTTCACATTACCACGGATGTTTAGCCCAACTGATGCTTGTGTAACAAGTGCAAACACTGGTGTTCCTTCTTCAATTAAAGCAATTGTTCCGTGTTTAAGCTCACCGCCAGCAAAGCCTTCTGCTTGGATATAAGAGATTTCCTTTAGTTTTAAGGCCCCTTCAAGGCTCACGTAGAAGTCCATATTACGACCAATAAAGAATGCATTACGCGCGATTTTTAAGTAGTCTTCTGCGATGTCTTCTAATACATCTTTTGAGTCAATAATTGTTTGGATACCGTTTGCGGCAATCGCAAGCTCTTGTTTTAAATCAAATTCTAAGCCTGTGCCATTTGCTTTTGCTGTTACATAGGCTGCTAGAGCAAGGACTGCTACTTGCGCCACATATGCTTTTGTAGAAGCTACAGCTATTTCTGGACCCGCATGTAATAACAACGTGTGATCAGCTTCACGTGATAGTGTTGAGCCAGGTACATTTGTAATTGTTAATGTTGGGTAGCCAAGCTCTTTAATTTTTACTAGAACCTGACGGCTGTCTGCTGTTTCACCTGATTGTGTAATAAAGATAAATAAAGGTCTTTTTGAAAGTAATGGCATATTATAGCCGAATTCACTAGAAATATGAACTTCTACTGGGATACCGGCCATTTTTTCAAAATATTGTTTACCAATGAGCCCTGCATGATAGCTTGTGCCCGCCGCAATAATATATAAACGATCTGCAGCTCGCAATGCTTCTAAAATTTCGGTATCAATTGTTAGATCGCCATTATCACCCTCATACGCTTGAATAATTTTGCGTATGACTGTAGGCTGCTCATCCATTTCTTTTAACATATAATGAGGATATGTTCCCTTTTCAATGTCGCTCATATCAAGCTCTGCTGTATATGGTGCACGTTCCACTACAGAACCATCTAGTTTTGTAATTTCAACGCTAGCCTTGTGTACAATTACAACCTCTTTGTCGTGTAGCTCTACATATTGGTCTGTCACTTGCAGCATAGCCATTGCATCCGAAGCAACAACATTGAAGTCTTCACCAATTCCAACTAAAAGTGGAGATTTATTTTTCGCTACAAAGATTGTATCAGCGGCTTCTGCATCTAATAGTGCAAGCGCATATGAACCATGTAGTAAAGATAACGTTTTACGGAAGGCATCTGCTGTGCTTAAACCTTCTTTTACAAACAACTCTACTAATTGCACGATAACCTCTGTATCTGTATCAGATTTCATTGGAATACCTTTTAAGTATGTTTTTTGTAATAGATGATAGTTTTCAATTACCCCATTATGCACAAGCGTAAAACGCCCTGATGCACTTTGATGCGGATGAGCATTTAAACGATTTGGTACTCCATGTGTAGCCCAACGTGTATGACCAATACCAATTTTCGCAGCAACATCTTCATCTACCGCTTCTCGTAAGTCTGCGATACGTCCTTTTTCTTTAAAAACCGTTACGCCTTCTTCATTACGGACTGCAATGCCCGCTGAATCATAACCACGATATTCTAGCTTTTCTAAACCTTTTAATAAAATTTCCTTTGCATCTGATTCACCAATATATCCTACAATTCCACACATAAATTCTCGTCCTCCGATATTGTCAATTTAACGCAATGACAAAGTAGACCTCATCTACCGAATTTTTTGAATGGACAAGCAAACTTTATTTTAAATAAAATAAAGCACTTTCGTACATGCAATGAACTCATTCAGCCATCTGAATGGAGCATTCGATATGTGAAGTTTTCTTCTATTCATCTATTGCTTTACGATACCTTCTCCATTTCCTGTACATTCAATCACTCAAATGCTTTCGAAATGAAAAATGACAATCGGGTATGTCGATCGGGAGGTATCCGCCGAATTTTCGATAAACCTCCACCTCGTCTGCTGAAGATTCTTTTCGTCCAATTTCTTCAGCTCAGGCGCTATAATTGTTTTCCGATTTTACGCTCTCTTTCCTCCTTTTGCGTTCGTTCAAGAACAAGGTCGGACCTCGTCTTCAACTTCTCCATCATACTCAATCATATGCTATCCGTCAAACTTTCGTTATAAAAAATACCTAGTACCCTTGCTTTTTCGTGACAAATATGTAGACAAACAATTGCTAGTGCTAGAAAAACCTTGAAAAACACACTACTTAGCATTACTTAGTACGGATTGTTTTGTTAGTGGGGATGATTTGGTGGAGAATCTGAAGAAAATGCTTAAAGGCAGGAATCGTATTAGAAATCATTAGTCGTGACGAAATTTATGGATATGAAGTTGTCACGCAACTTACGAGTACGGGCTTTAAGGGTATCGCAGAATGCACATTGATCTTGGTCAAATAACAAATGTGCTCAGCGCATTATACAAAAGAAACAAAAGGCACAAGCAAAAGCTGCTTGTGCCTTTTTGTTATTTACTAGCTAATAAATTTACTATTTCTCTATTAAAGGCAGGTAGGTCATCTGGTGTTCTACTTGTCACGAGTTGCTTTTGGCAGACGAATACTTCCTCATCGTGGAATTTTGCCCCTGCGTTTTCTAAATCTACTTGAATGGATTTATAACCTGTAGCGTCACGACCATTTAGTGTTTTTGCCGTAATTAGCAGCTGCGGTCCATGACAAATGGCAAAGGTTGGTTTCATATCATCCATAAAGGATTTTACAAACGCCACTACACGATCATCGGCGCGTAAGATATCTGGAGAAAAACCACCAGGTATAAACAGTGCATCAAAATCAGTCGCTTTTACATCCTCAATGCCTTTATCAATTTTTACTGTTTCCCCATGTTTCCCTTTTACCTCTTTTCCTGCCTCTGTATCAATTGTTACTAGCTGATGTCCAGCCGCTTCTAAGGCTTCTTTAGGACTTGTAAATTCACTATCCTCGAACATATCGGTAATAACTGTAGCAATTTTAGCCATATCCATCAAACACTCCTTGTTATTGTGACTCCTTTTTACTGTTCCCCATCTTTGCTATTTAAAACATCCTTTTTCAAACAAGAAAAACTCGACCTCCTAAAAACGGAAATCGAGTTAAGTTTATATTTACTAGTCTGTTAAGCCCATTTCTGCACGCACAACATCTGCAATACGCTCAACAAAACGCTCACAAGCTGTTTCAGTAGCAGCTTCCACCATTACACGAACAAGCGGCTCAGTACCTGAAGGACGTACTAAAACACGACCATTCCCTGCCATTTCAGCTTCTACCTCTGCAATCACAGCGGCCACTTTCGTATTTTCAGTCACCGCATGCTTGTCTGTTACACGAACATTGACAAGACGCTGAGGATAGATTTTCATCTCGGCAGCAAGCTCTGACAGCTTCTTACCTGTCGCTTTCATAATGTTGACAAGCTGAATACCTGTTAGTAGACCATCGCCCGTTGTATTAAAATCTAAGAAAACAATATGCCCTGATTGCTCGCCACCTAAATTGTAATCATTAGCACGCATTTCCTCTACGACATAACGATCCCCTACTGCAGTTTGTATGCTTTGCATACCGTTATCTTCAACTGCCTTATAGAAGCCCATATTGCTCATAACGGTTGACACAATAGTTTGCTTCTTTAAACGACCAACTGCATTTAAATACTTGCCAATAATAAACATAATTTGATCGCCGTCAACAATTTTACCGTTTTCATCTACAGCAATTAAACGGTCACCGTCTCCATCAAACGCTAGACCCACATCTGCATCCTTTTCTAATACAAATTTAGCTAGTCCCTCTGGGTGAGTTGAACCTACACCATCATTAATATTTAAACCATTTGGAGAAGAACCCATTGTAGAAATGTCAGCCTCTAGGTCCGCAAAAAGATGCGTCGCTAATGATGAGGTAGCACCATGTGCACAGTCTAATGCTACATGGATACCATCAAATTCTTCATCCACTGTTTGTTTTAAGTATTGAATGTACTTTTGTCCGCCTTCGAAATAGTCACTTACAGATCCTAAATCTGCCCCAATTGGACGTGGTAATGTATCCTCTTGAGCATCAAGTAAAACTTCTATTTCCTCTTCTTGTGCATCTGTTAGCTTAAAGCCATCTGGGCCGAAGAATTTAATGCCGTTGTCAGCTACTGGGTTATGCGAAGCTGAAATCATGACGCCTGCATCTGCGCTCATAATACGAGTAAGGTATGCAACACCTGGTGTTGAAATAATTCCAAGGCGCATTACCTCTACCCCAATTGATAAAAGACCAGCAACAAGTGCACCTTCCAGCATCTCGCCTGAAATACGTGTGTCACGACCAATTAAAACCTTAGGACGGTCAGTTGCATCTTTCGTTAAAACATAGCCACCTATACGGCCAAGTTTAAATGCAAATTCCGGTGTTAGTTCACTATTGGCGACGCCACGGACGCCATCTGTTCCAAAATATTTACCCATTCTACTTATTCTCTCCTTCAATGCAAGACTGTGTCACATTCATCATAGACACTTGTCCGCTTACTTTTGGAAAAGTCTGCTTTTGTTCATTCATTGGTAATTTTTCGTAATCCACTCAGTTAGTTTGTTTGGTGAATATATTGCGATCTACCCACCAAACCAAACTCCAGTTAAATTTTTGATTTAGAATCAAAATAAAATTATAGTCAGATATTGTTTAAGAATCAATATCTTCCGTTTCTTCAGTTGGCGTATTTTTATCAGTCGTAGTACTATCATCCTTCACATCAGTTTCCTCAGTAGGGGGTGGCGTTTCCTCTGTAGAAGCCGGTGTTTTCTGCTCTTCTTCTTTCTCTACTTTTGTAATATCTGCCTTCACTTTTATTTTCTTATCAGATATTTTTGTCACACCATCTGGTAATTTTACATCAAACTCATAAGTTTTTGATTCAGTAATTTTTGACAAATCCACTACAATTGGAATTTCTGTTAAACCATCAATAATCGATTTTCTGCCATATACTTTAATCATTTTTTGCGTAAATGTTAAAGAATTGATTGTAATATCATCCGAGGCTTGCCCTGTTTCTCTAATAACAACTGGGAGTTCTCGGCTATACTCCCCAATATCTACTTGAACATTAACGGTATCAGGTTCAATTGTTACATCAAGCTTATTTAAATCTCGATCTAATACTTTTACTGCCGCGTCCTGAGAGAATGATTGCTTCAAGCCTGGCTCTCCAGCAACAGTGGCTTTTACATAGCTGATGCTTTCAATAGCACTTTTTGCCCCTGTCACGTAAACAGTCGGTGGATCGGCTACCATATCCTTTAAAATATACCCTTCTTCGATTAGTCGAGTATTCATTTCTGGGTCTACTCGGAACTCCTTCGTGACCTTTTCCTCAATATTTACATGAATAGTTGCAGGGTCTAATGTAACCTTTAACTTATCAGAAATATTTTCGTATTGTAGCTTAACATCATGCTCGCCAATCAATAGATTACTTAAATCAACGAATACTGAGAAATCCTTTGTTGCCCTTGTTTTTATAACAACAGGCATTGGTCCTTTTATCTTCACATCTACTGTTTCAGGTAATCCTGTTACAATCAGATTCTCATTATCATAATAAACATCTACTGGTACATCACGAATAATATCAGTCTGTTCAGTGGTAGTTGTTGTATTGATTGGCGATAGCTCGGTACGAACTGAGAAAAAAAGCAAAAATGCTAAAAATAGCGCGATGATTCTTAGTACCCAAGGACTATCCATCATTTTATCCATTCTTTTTCCCCCTCCAAGTTAACTTAGAGGCTGCATTTGACTCCTGTGCTGATCCGAACCACATTTTTCGTAATAGTGTCTCGAACTCCTCTAGAGAAAGATTACGATGGAGATTGCCATTCAACGTAATACTAATGGCTCCTGTTTCTTCTGAGACAACGATAGTTATCGCATCCGTCACTTCACTTAAGCCAAGTGCAGCACGGTGGCGTGTCCCTAACTCTTTTGAAATAAATGGACTTTCAGATAGAGGTAAATAGCAAGCTGCTGCTGTAACTTTATCTCTTTGCATAATTACCGCCCCATCATGTAATGGCGTATTCGGTATAAAGATATTAATGAGCAATTCTGAAGAAATTTCAGCATTTAGACCTATGCCTGTTTCAATATATTCGTTAAGACCTGTTTCTTTTTCAATTGAAATTAACGCACCTATTCGACGTTTAGCCATATAACTTACAGATTTTTTCATAGCCTCTATAAGCCTTGTTTGCTCCTCGTCTTCTTGACTAGATGAACGTTGGAAAAGCTTCCCTCTACCAATTTGTTCTAAGCCTCGTCTGATTTCAGGTTGGAAAATAATAATAATCGCCAAGAAACCAAATTCAATGACCTGCTGTAGCATCCAGCCTAACGTTTGTAACCCTAAAAGGTCTGTTGCAATTCGTGCAATAATAATGACGAAAATTCCCTTAAGTAATTGGACAGCCTTCGTACCTTTAATGAGGGTTAAGACCTTATAAACAACGTACCAAACGAGCAGTACATCGATGAAGTTAATAACAATATTCACAGGCGTTAAATCTGTGAAATGTTCAATAATTTGCACGTGGCATCCCCCACTTTTCATTACGAATCCATACACATTCAAGTATAGCACATTCTTATCAAATGTAACTTTTTTCAAATAAAAAGTCTACTCAGAAGAGTAGACCTTTCAGCCTCTCACGTGCACTATTTTTTAGGACGTATAGAGTGTTATTTAGTTTCTTCTTTTTCATCAAATGTCATGGCTGTTTTTACAGAGTTTTTAATCGTATACCATAACCATTCAAATACTTCGTCAATTTCTTCAATTCTCCCTGAAACTACCGCTGAAGATGCCATGTATTGCCCGTTTATGACTGTGACGTTACCATCAACTTCTCCTTCAACAACCAAATCGCCATTTTTCACCACAATATCGCCCTTTACAACTTCCCCTGCGGGTACGATAACCGTTTGACCATCTACAACTAAATTGGGCTGCTTGGTCACAGAGAAATGCTGGTCATCCATAAAGCTTCCTAGCAAGGTAGCACTCATAAATAAACAAAATACTGCTGCTGCCACAAAAAATGGATGTCGGCGTATCCATTTTTGTATACCTACTCGACTTTTCGGTTTTGGTAAACGAGCCATTACTGCTGCTTCAAAATCCGGAGGCGCTGTAATATGGGAAGCACTCTTCACAAAGGCGATTGTTTCACTCAATTCATGCATCAACTGTTTACAATCATTACATGTATGCAAGTGTTGCTTTAACTCTTGCTCATGCTCACGACTAATGTCACCGTCTAAATAATCATGCATATAATCAATAATATGCTCTGGACAAGTATTCATGACGCTCCCCCTCCTACAGATTGTTTAACTGCTTACGTAATGCCTCACGTCCGCGGTGAATTCTCGTTTTCACCGTTCCAAGTGGCATATCTAAAATCTCGCTAATCTCTTGCAACGATAACTCTTCTATATATTTCAATACTATAACCGAACGGTATTTATCCGGCAAACGTCCAATTTCGTATTGAATGCGATCTTGCAGCTCCATTTGCTCTAACTGCTCCTCTGGTAGCTGGTCATCTGCTGCGATTTGTGAATACATATCAAGCCCTTCTGTACCAGCTACTTCTGCATCTAAATAATAATCCGGTTTCTTTTTCCGAATACGATCTATACAGAGGTTTGTCGCAATGCGATAAAGCCACGTCGAAAACTTTCTTTTCTGATCAAAAGTATGCAAATTCATATATGCCCGAACAAAAGCTTCCTGAGCAATATCTTCAGATTCTTGTTTGTTACCTAACATTCGATAGCATACTTGGTACAGTTTGTGCTGATAGAGACTCACAATATCGGCAAATGCGTTTTGATCGCCTTTAAGCACTTGTTTTATTCTCTTATTTACTAACGCATCCATTGTGTTGACTTCTCCACCTTTACAACTGTCTTATACTATACGACCCATCGATAAGAAAAGTTTCGTTTTATTTCAATTATAGCAAAAGATTTTTATGCAATGTGGCGACAGGCAATTTTTTGAATATTTTTGTTTAAACTAACGTTTCTCCAAATAAAGAGCCCATTAAAGCAACAGCTACATTTGCCGTTGTATTTTTCTCATCTAATATCGGATTCACTTCTACAAACTCCGCAGAGGTTAACATTCCAGACTCTTGTAGCATTTCCATTGCTAAATGACTTTCACGATACGTAATTCCACCTGGCACTGGTGTTCCAACCCCTGGTGTATAAAGAGGGTCAAGTCCATCTAAATCAAGCGATAGGTGCAATCCATCAACATTACGCTCTTTTAAATAGGCAAGTGCATCTTCCATAACACGCGTCATGCCAAGTCGATCAATTTCATGCATTGTGTACACTTTAATTCCTTGTTCACGAATCAAGTCACGCTCACCAGGATCTACAGAACGAGCTCCGATGATAATAACGTTTTCTGGCTTAATTTTCGGCACACTATTACGAATTTGAACTAAACGTTCATGCCCAAGTCCAATACTAACTGCTAAAGGCATTCCATGTATATTGCCAGAAGGTGTAGTTTCAGGTGTATTTAAATCTGCATGTGCATCATACCAAATAACACCTAGATTTTTATAATGTTCTCCTAATCCTGCAAGTGTACCAATAGCAATACTATGGTCTCCACCAAATACAAGTGGGAATTTTTTTTGTTCGACTACTTCATGTACACTATTAGCCAAAGCTGTACTAACTTCGACAACTTCCTCTAAATTTAATAACTTTTCGTCTACTGCTGCATTTGCTTGCTTTTGACTTACACGAATATCCCCTTGATCTTGTACCTCGTGTCCAATACTTGTTAAACGTTCAACAACGCCTGCATAACGAATAGCACTTGGTCCCATATCTACGCCTCGACGTGTTTGTCCGTAATCTGTTGGTACTCCAATAATAGAAATATTAAGTTTATTCATGTTTTTATACCCCCTAAAAGTTATAAGACTATTGTAAAGCCTACTTACCAATTGGCTCAACCCAACAAAAAAACGCATATTTATTCATTATAAATCAACATAAAAAAATCTCCTACTGTTTTCAGCAAGAGATTAGTTATCTGTATTTATTATATCACTTTTGAATATATTTTATTCTATAAAAGTGAGCCATGAAGGACTCGAACCTTCGACCCTCTGATTAAAAGTCAGATGCTCTACCAACTGAGCTAATGGCTCATAAAAGAAAAATGGCTGGGGTACTAGGATTCGAACCTAGGCATGACGGAATCAAAATCCGTTGCCTTACCGCTTGGCTATACCCCAATCATTTATAAAACTGGTGGAGGGGGACGGATTCGAACCGCCGAACCCTAAGGAGCGGATTTACAGTCCGCCGCGTTTAGCCACTTCGCTACCCCTCCGAAATAACACAATAATAATGGTGGAGGATGACGGGCTCGAACCGCCGACCCTCTGCTTGTAAGGCAGATGCTCTCCCAGCTGAGCTAATCCTCCATAGAAACAGGTGTTATATCACAGTTTATTTTCTTTTTAAAGCCTGTACATCATGACGATGCATTTTAAATGGTGACCCCTACGGGATTCGAACCCGTGTTACCGCCGTGAAAGGGCGGTGTCTTAACCACTTGACCAAGGGGCCATATGTACGTCTCAAACAAGACAATAATTATAATAACATTATTTCTACATTCTTGCAACACTTTTCTACAATTTTTTTATGTATAAAACCATCTTAAAAATGAGCAAAAAAATGGCTCCGAAGGCAGGACTCGAACCTGCGACAACCTGATTAACAGTCAGGTGCTACTACCAACTGAGCTACTTCGGAACAATACTATTCGTATGTCTTAGACAACCTCTTAAGTACATTTATTATTATAGCAAGCATTCTAAATAATGCAACACATTTGTGAAAAATTTTATATTTTTTGTCGAGGCCTTCTTAAATATAACTTAGAAAGCAAAATAGTTCTCTATTAAATCTAATATTTCTATTTTGTGTATTAAATATTCTTGCTGTATATTATTTCAATTGTTAAAATAAAAATAGTTTTACGAATTTTCTATCATTTCAGGGGGAGGAATGTTCAAATGGTAATAAAGGATTTAATTGCACCGGATGTTTATAACATTACAGAGGAATTAGAAAAATTTTCGCAAGATAGTGAACGCCAAGCTATACGTTGGTTAAATACACAACAAGAGAGGCAAACAGTTACTTACGTAGAGCTTGTTCAAAAAATGAATCAATACGCTAATGCCTTTACGAAGAAGGGGCTTCAAAAAGGAGATCGTGTATTAGTTATTATTCCTCGCCTACCAGAGGCCTATTTTGTTTTCCTAGGCTGTTTAAAAGCGGGTATTGTTCCTATTTCATGCTCAGAAATGTTGCGCGCAAGTGATTTAGAGTATCGTATGGAGCATTCTTCTGCTAGTGCTGTGATCGCCTATGAAGCATTTACTAGTGAAGTAGATAAAATCTCTTCTTCTGTCAATACTTTAAAAAACAAAATGGTCATTGGCACAGCTACAGGAGATTGGTCTTCTTTAGATGAATTGGCTAGCTCGCAACCAAATACATTTACTGCTGTTGCTACTAAACGCGATGACATGGCGTTCCTTTCTTATACTTCTGGAACAACAGGTAAGCCTAAGGGTGTCGTTCATTCTCATGGTTGGGGCTACGCGCATATTCGAACAGCGGCTGCACAGTGGCTTTGTGTACGTGAAGGAGACTTAGTATGGGCTACTGCTGCTCCAGGTTGGCAAAAATGGATTTGGAGTCCTTTCCTATCCACCATTATGTTGGGGGCTACAGCCTTTGTTTATCATGGTGGGTTTGATGCAAAAACATATCTTCGCCTGTTGCAGGATGAAAAAATTAATGTTCTCTGCTGCACTCCAACTGAATATCGTATCATGGCGAAGCTTGAGAATTTAAAAGACTATAATCTATCCTCTCTGCGTAGTGCTGTCTCTGCTGGTGAACCATTAAATCGACCAGTCATTGAAACATTTAAGAATCACTTTGATCTAAAAGTCCGCGATGGTTATGGTCAAACAGAAAATACATTACTCATTGGTACTCTGGAAAACACAGAGTTACGTCCTGGTTCCATGGGTGTCCCAACTCCAGGTAATATTGTACGTATTATCGACAATGAAGGAAATGAGGCACCTGTTGGCGAGGTTGGAGATATTGCCATACACAAATCATCGCCAGCGTTGTTTAAAGAGTATTATCGGGAGCCTGAACGCACACAAGCGGCATTCCGTGGTGAATGGTACATTACTGGTGATCAAGCGAAATGTGATGAAGATGGTTATTTTTGGTTTGAAGGTCGAGGCGACGATATAATTATCTCATCTGGTTACACTATTGGTCCTTTTGAAGTAGAAGATGCCTTAAACAAGCATGATGCTGTACAAGAGTGCGCAGTTGTGGCTGCTCCAGATGAAATTAGAGGGCATATTGTCAAAGCCTATGTAATCTTACGAGATGGCTATAAGGAACACAATGAAGAAGAATTAATTAAGGAGCTACAGGAGCATGTAAAAGCACTGACTGCGCCTTATAAATATCCTCGTAGTATTGTCTTTATCGATGAGTTACCAAAAACAACATCTGGGAAAATTCGTCGTATCGAACTACGAGCAGCAACTGTCTAAATATAGTAAGGAGGCATTTTCTTTGAATGAAATGCCTCCTTTTACTTTTTAGAATTTTAAACAAAAAAAAGCCACTACTGAGTGTATCAGTAGCGACTTTTTGCGCCTAGCGACGTCCTACTCTCACAGGGGGAAGCCCCCAACTACCATCGGCGCTAAAGAGCTTAACTTCCGTGTTCGGTATGGGAACGGGTGTGACCTCTTTGCCATCATCACTAGACTATGTTCGGCTTTCAATATACATCGCATTTCTTCGTCAGCTTCTGTCGTTCAGTCAGTCACGTACTTGAGTACGCTCCTTCCCTCTCTCCATTGCTTCCTCGAACTACTCGTATCTTGAAACCCTTTATAAAAGAAATTATTCTTTCAAAACTGGATAAACGGTTCATTGAATGCTTCAAACTTTTTGGTTAAGTCCTCGATCGATTAGTATTCGTCAGCTCCATGTGTCACCACACTTCCACCTCGAACCTATCTACCTCATCGTCTTTGAGGGATCTTACTTACTTGCGTAATGGGAAATCTCATCTTGAGGGGGGCTTCATGCTTAGATGCTTTCAGCACTTATCCCGTCCACACATAGCTACCCAGCGATGCCTTTGGCAAGACAACTGGTACACCAGCGGTGTGTCCATCCCGGTCCTCTCGTACTAAGGACAGCTCCTCTCAAATTTCCTACGCCCACGACGGATAGGGACCGAACTGTCTCACGACGTTCTGAACCCAGCTCGCGTACCGCTTTAATGGGCGAACAGCCCAACCCTTGGGACCGACTACAGCCCCAGGATGCGATGAGCCGACATCGAGGTGCCAAACCTCCCCGTCGATGTGGACTCTTGGGGGAGATAAGCCTGTTATCCCCGGGGTAGCTTTTATCCGTTGAGCGATGGCCCTTCCATGCGGAACCACCGGATCACTAAGCCCGTCTTTCGACCCTGCTCGACTTGTAGGTCTCGCAGTCAAGCTCCCTTGTGCCTTTACACTCTACGAATGATTTCCAACCATTCTGAGGGAACCTTTGGGCGCCTCCGTTACCTTTTAGGAGGCGACCGCCCCAGTCAAACTGTCCGCCTGACACTGTCTCCTGCCCCGCTAAGGGGCATGGGTTAGAATTTCAATACAACCAGGGTAGTATCCCACCGACGCCTCCTTCGAAGCTGGCGCTCCGAGATCTCTGGCTCCTACCTATCCTGTACAAGTTGTACCAAAATTCAATATCAGGCTACAGTAAAGCTCCACGGGGTCTTTCCGTCCTGTCGCGGGTAACCTGCATCTTCACAGGTACTATAATTTCACCGAGTCTCTCGTTGAGACAGTGCCCAGATCGTTACGCCTTTCGTGCGGGTCGGAACTTACCCGACAAGGAATTTCGCTACCTTAGGACCGTTATAGTTACGGCCGCCGTTTACTGGGGCTTCAATTCGCAGCTTCGCTTGCGCTAACCACTCCTCTTAACCTTCCAGCACCGGGCAGGCGTCAGCCCCTATACGTCACCTTACGGTTTTGCAGAGACCTGTGTTTTTGCTAAACAGTCGCCTGGGCCTATTCACTGCGGCTCTCATGCGCTTGCACGCTCAAGAGCACCCCTTCTCCCGAAGTTACGGGGTCATTTTGCCGAGTTCCTTAACGAGAGTTCTCTCGCACACCTTAGGATTCTCTCCTCGACTACCTGTGTCGGTTTGCGGTACGGGCACCTCTCACCTCGATAGAGGCTTTTCTTGGCAGTGTGAAATCAGGAACTTCGTCCATACGGACTCGCCATCACAGCTCAACGTTACAGTGTGCGGATTTGCCTACACACACGCCTTACTGCTTGGACGCGCATAACCAACAGCGCGCTTACCCTATCCTACTGCGTCCCCCCATTTCTCAAACGGTGAGGAGGTGGTACAGGAATATCAACCTGTTGTCCATCGCCTACGCCTATCGGCCTCGGCTTAGGTCCCGACTAACCCTGAGCGGACGAGCCTTCCTCAGGAAACCTTAGTCATACGGTGGACGGGATTCTCACCCGTCTTTCGCTACTCATACCGGCATTCTCACTTCTAAGCGCTCCACCAGTCCTTCCGGTCTGACTTCAACGCACTTAGAACGCTCTCCTACCACTGACATCGTAGATGTCAATCCACAGCTTCGGTGAATCGTTTAGCCCCGATACATTTTCGGCGCAGCGTCACTCGACCAGTGAGCTATTACGCACTCTTTAAATGATGGCTGCTTCTAAGCCAACATCCTGGTTGTCTGTGCAACGCCACATCCTTTTCCACTTAACGATTACTTTGGGACCTTAGCTGGTGGTCTGGGCTGTTTCCCTTTTGACTACGGATCTTATCACTCGCAGTCTGACTCCCGTGTATAAATATCTGGCATTCGGAGTTTGTCTGAATTCGGTAAACCGGGATGGCCCCCTAGTCCAAACAGTGCTCTACCTCCAGTATTCTCATCACGAGGCTAGCCCTAAAGCTATTTCGGAGAGAACCAGCTATCTCCAAGTTCGATTGGAATTTCTCCGCTACCCACACCTCATCCCCGCACTTTTCAACGTGCGTGGGTTCGGGCCTCCAGTAAGTGTTACCTTACCTTCACCCTGGACATGGGTAGATCACCTGGTTTCGGGTCTACGACCACGTACTATTTCGCCCTATTCAGACTCGCTTTCGCTGCGGCTCCGCCTTCTAAAGCTTAACCTCGCACGTAATCGTAACTCGCCGGTTCATTCTACAAAAGGCACGCTATCACCCATTAACGGGCTCTAACTACTTGTAGGCACACGGTTTCAGGATCTCTTTCACTCCCCTTCCGGGGTGCTTTTCACCTTTCCCTCACGGTACTGGTTCACTATCGGTCACTAGGTAGTATTTAGCCTTGGGAGATGGTCCTCCCGGATTCCGACGGAATTTCACGTGTTCCGCCGTACTCAGGATCCACTCAGGAGAGAACGAACTTTCGACTACAGGGCTTTTACCTGCTCTGGCGGACCTTTCCAAGTCGCTTCATCTAACTCGCTCTTTTGTAACTCCGTATTGAGTGTCCTACAACCCCAAGAGGCAAGCCTCTTGGTTTGGGCTCTTCCCGTTTCGCTCGCCGCTACTCAGGGAATCGATTTTTCTTTCTCTTCCTCCAGGTACTTAGATGTTTCAGTTCCCTGGGTCTGCCTTCAAGACGCTATGTATTCACGTCAAGATACTACGCGATTAAACGTAGTGGGTTCCCCCATTCGGAAATCTCCGGATCAAAGCTCACTTACAGCTCCCCGAAGCATATCGGTGTTAGTGCCGTCCTTCTTCGGCTCCTAGTGCCAAGGCATTCGCCGTGCGCCCTTAATAACTTAACCTATCAGCTTTCCATACACTTCACATTTCGTTGTCAGCCTCACTCGTTCAATCAGTCACGTACTGAAGTACGCACCTTCATTTACTCGATTGCTGCCTAGAACTGCTCGTGTCTGAAAACCTTATCATGTTATTAAGCCTATAAAAAAACTTAAAAAAATAAATGTGTTTGTTACAATTTCAATGTCGTTTTATCCAGTTTTCAAAGAACAAGTTTTGAAGTATTTCATTCAGAAAGAATGAACCTTCAAAACTGAACGCAAAACGTAATCTTACAAACCCAAGGTTTGTATTCCGAAAATATCCTTAGAAAGGAGGTGATCCAGCCGCACCTTCCGATACGGCTACCTTGTTACGACTTCACCCCAATCATCTATCCCACCTTCGGCGGCTGGCTCCAAAAGGTTACCTCACCGACTTCGGGTGTTACAAACTCTCGTGGTGTGACGGGCGGTGTGTACAAGGCCCGGGAACGTATTCACCGCGGCATGCTGATCCGCGATTACTAGCGATTCCGGCTTCATGTAGGCGAGTTGCAGCCTACAATCCGAACTGAGAACGACTTTATCGGATTAGCTCCCTCTCGCGAGTTGGCAACCGTTTGTATCGTCCATTGTAGCACGTGTGTAGCCCAGGTCATAAGGGGCATGATGATTTGACGTCATCCCCACCTTCCTCCGGTTTGTCACCGGCAGTCACCTTAGAGTGCCCAACTAAACGCTGGCAACAAAGGATAAGGGTTGCGCTCGTTGCGGGACTTAACCCAACATTTCACAACACGAGCTGACGACAGCCATGCAGCACCTGTCACCGTTGCCCCCGAAGGGGAAACCATATCTCTACAGTGGTCAACGGGATGTCAAGAGTAGGTAAGGTTCTTCGCGTTGCATCGAATTAAACCACATGCTCCACCGCTTGTGCGGGCCCCCGTCAATTCATTTGAGTTTTAACCTTGCGGCCGTACTCCCCAGGCGGAGTGCTTAATGCGTTAGCTGCAGCACTAAGGGGCGGAAACCCCCTAACACTTAGCACTCATCGTTTACGGCGTGGACTACCAGGGTATCTAATCCTGTTTGCTCCCCACGCTTTCGCGCCTCAGTGTCAGTTACAGACCAGATAGTCGCCTTCGCCACTGGTGTTCCTCCAGATCTCTACGCATTTCACCGCTACACTTGGAATTCCACTATCCTCTTCTGCACTCAAGTCTCCCAGTTTCCAATGACCCTCCACGGTTGAGCCGTGGGCTTTCACATCAGACTTAAGAAACCACCTGCGCGCGCTTTACGCCCAATAATTCCGGACAACGCTTGCCACCTACGTATTACCGCGGCTGCTGGCACGTAGTTAGCCGTGGCTTTCTAATAAGGTACCGTCAAGGTACAGCCAGTTACTACTGTACTTGTTCTTCCCTTACAACAGAGTTTTACGAACCGAAATCCTTCTTCACTCACGCGGCGTTGCTCCATCAGGCTTTCGCCCATTGTGGAAGATTCCCTACTGCTGCCTCCCGTAGGAGTCTGGGCCGTGTCTCAGTCCCAGTGTGGCCGATCACCCTCTCAGGTCGGCTACGCATCGTCGCCTTGGTGAGCCGTTACCTCACCAACTAGCTAATGCGCCGCGGGCCCATCCTATAGCGACAGCCGAAACCGTCTTTCAATATTTCACCATGAGGTGAAATAGATTATTCGGTATTAGCCCCGGTTTCCCGGAGTTATCCCAAACTATAAGGTAGGTTGCCCACGTGTTACTCACCCGTCCGCCGCTAACGTCAAAGGAGCAAGCTCCTTCTCTGTTCGCTCGACTTGCATGTATTAGGCACGCCGCCAGCGTTCGTCCTGAGCCAGGATCAAACTCTCCATAAAAAGAAATTTGATTAGCTCAAATTGTTTTGCTGGCATCATTTTGATGTCCAAAATTTTGTTTCGTTCACTAGTAAATCTAGCTACTTAAAACTTTATTGATTACGTTTTGCTTGTTCAGTTTTCAAGGTTCATGTTGTTTATTTCACTGTCACCTCTTGGCGACTTATACATAATAACATCGATTATTCATGAAAGTCAACACTAAATCATAAGTTTTTTTAAAGAGACTTATTTTTTATTTAAAATTATAGAAACGAGGTTGTTATTATGATCCGAAAAACGTTGATTTCACTGCTCCTAATCGGCATTCTCTTTGTTTTTCTAAAGCCTATAAATTCCACGATGATTTCTGTATTTAATATTGCTAACGCACCAGTTGTCGTTACAAAAGGTCATTACGGCACATCTCTGGTTGTAGAGATTTCATTCTCTGATGAGTCTCTAATGGAATGGCTTAAAACAGTGAAAGAACCTTATCCGCTTCTTCTTCTAGATACCGAATGGATCAAGCGTTCACCTGACCATATAAAAATTATTCAAGAGCGAAAATTACCTACAGGACTACTTGGACCAAAGGATTCAGTAGAAGAGCCTGTTAACATTAAGCTTGTACAAAAGGATATTGATATTTATGAACAATATTTGAAGGAAAAGCCACTCTGGTTTGCTACTCAGAATCATCAGTATTCACAAGACTTGCAAAAATCTTTGTTTCAGCAACAAATGAATTTGCTATCTCCTTCTCTTATTTGGCAGGGTGAGAAAACACCTAAACTCCAAAAAGGGGACTTTGTATTTGTTCCACTACACCAAGATAGCTCTTTTACTTTGAAAGAACTTAATACTTTAATACGACAAAATAAGTTTATGTCAATTGAGGAAAATATATTTGGCTATAAAGTACAAACTAAAAAATCTCCATAAAAAAATTGCCTCTATTTTGTAGGAGGCAATTTTTTTCATTTAAGCATTTTTTGCTTGTTCTTGGCGCGCTTTACGACGTGCTTCTAATTTTTGACGATCTTCATCGGATTTTGCATTATATTTAGGCAATACTAATAATTGATATGCATTAACCGCTAATAACGGGAATAATAACAATGCGACATATTCATTAATATTTTCATCACGACCCATTAACGCAATTGTCCATTCCAAAGTTGTAATGACAATCATGAAGAAAAGAGCAGAAATGAATACATGTTTTTTCCCTGTTAATTTTACTTTTTGAACAGCTGTAGCTATGGCTCCAAAAATGAGAACAATTAATAATCCAACATAGAATAACCAGCTTTGCCCATCCTTTACACCAGGTACAAAACGGAAGAAAATAATATCAAAAATTGTAATTGCAATGAGTAAAAGCTGTACCCAATTCCATAATGTAAGTGTTCTAAAGATATTTACACCTACTTGATGGAGTGTTAAATAAGCGAAAAAACCAGCTTGTGCAATAACACTCATTGTAAATCCTAAGAAGACCATCCATAATAGTCCAGCGAAAAATTCTCCCCAATGACCGTTTGCTATGTATGGTTGGAAGAAATCCCAGCGAATAAATAAACTAAAAGCTCCGTTGACTACCCCACCAACGAGCATTGCAAAGAAGAAAAACTTTGCCCAATTTCGTATCGTCACAACTAAAAGTCCCCCAATTTCTCAATATATCTGTCCTTATTTTATCAATGCATTGTTAAAAAAGCTATTTCTCATCTTTCCCAATACATAAAGTCATCAGAAATGTGAACAATAATTGAAAGAGTCTATCTATAGAAAGGACTGATTGTCGATGCGAAAATTCACCATATTACTGATTCTAATGCTATTTCTTTCTGCCTGTTCACAAGATAAAACCTCTACTATGTCCTATGATGAAATAAAAAAAATTATGATTGACTCTTTACAAACAGAGGACGGTAAAAAGGCATTGCGACAGCTTTTAGAAGAGCCCAGTTTCCGTGAGCTGTTGATTTTAGAGCATGATGAAGTGAAAAAAGCTACTGAGGAAACATTACTTTCCAAGGAAGCAGAAGACTTTTGGAAGAAAACCTTTGAAGATCCAAAGTTTAAGGAAACAGTTGCGAAAAGTATGCAAAAACAGCAACAGGATATTATGAAGGACTTAATAAAAGATCCAACTTTCCAAAAGGATATGGAAGCCTTTTTTGGACAGCCTGATATGCAGAAACAGCTAGAGACTATCCTTAAATCCTCCAATATGCGAAAGCAAATGGAGGAAGTAGTAAAGGAAACAATCGAAAGCCCTTTAATGCAATCTAAATGGCAAGAGCTAATTAAAAAGAGCGGTGAAACACCTTCATCTGGAAGTGGCGATAAGAAAGAAGCAAGTGGGCAAAGTGGTGGCAGTGGTGGCACTGATAAGGAGCAAAAAGGCACAGAATAATCGTGGATTATTAAAAAACGGATTTCCTCCAAAAAGGATGGAAATCCGTTTTTTATTATTTATTTAATTTATCAATAATTTTCGTCGCGACGTCTAAATAAATTTGTCCAGTAGTATGTTTTTCAGCATATACTGATGGTGCGAAATCCGCATCTGTCCAATCTGGTTGCCCAAGTGGGATTTGTCCAAGTAGCTCCGTACGAAGCTCCTCTGCTAGTTTAGGACCTCCGCCTTGCCCAAAGACAAACTCTTTCTCACCTGATTTCGATTCGAACCAAGCCATGTTTTCAATTACACCTAAAATTTCATGGTCTGTTTGCAGAGCCATGGCACCTGCACGAGCTGCAACGAATGCTGCTGTTGGGTGAGGTGTTGTGACTACAATCTCTTTTGATGATGGTAACATTTGATGAATATCTAATGCAACATCACCTGTGCCTGGTGGTAAATCTAATAGTAAGTAGTCAAGCTCTCCCCATTCTACATCACGGAAGAATTGATCTAATACTTTACCTAACATTGGGCCACGCCATACAATTGGTGCATTATTTTCTACAAAGAAGCCCATTGAAATCATTTTTACACCAAAACGATCAACTGGGAAAATACGATTATCGACTACTTTAGGCATATCCGTTACACCCATCATATCGGGCACACTAAAACCATAAATATCTGCATCGATTAAGCCCACTTTTTTGCCTAGACGAGCTAGGGCAACCGCTAAGTTAACCGAAACTGTTGATTTACCTACTCCACCTTTACCCGAAGCAATTGAAATAACTTGAACTGTACTAAGTGGCGATAAAATATCCTGTGCTTCAGATTCTGTTGCTGTGCCACGGAAGCTTTGAAGCTTTTCAACTGATAGCTCTTCAAAACGAATACCAACTGTGTTTACACCCGCTTCTTTTAACATCTCAACAATTTTCATTTGTAGTTGTAATTGTTCAGGTGTATTCAATTTAGCAATCGCAACTTTTACACTGACATGATTTTTTTCTTCTTTTATTGCTACGTTTGTAATACCATCTGTTTCTGCAAGCGATTTATGTAAAAATGGATCTTGTAGTTGTCCTAGTATTTCTCGTACTTGTTGTTCAGTAATCACGACGAACACTCCCCTTATATTGTCTCAATGTTAGTATATCATAAATGATTTAATTTACGTTGTGATGTTGCTCTACTCAACTTTCGCTAATAGATACTCTTCTATACCTTCAACAATAGCATCTGCCATTTTTTCTTGGTAATTCTTATCGGTAAGTAAAGCCCGTTCTTCATCATTACTAATAAACCCAGTCTCTACTAATGCCGCAGGCACTTCTGCTTTTTTCAGTAAATAAATCTGCTTAATAGACAATGCTTCTCGGTCTGTATTTTTTAAATTAGTACGAATGGACTCTTGAATACTTTTTGCAAGTATCTCACCGTCAGCATGTCCCTCCTTATGATAAAACACCTGTGCACCACGCCATTTTGTTTCTGGAATAGCATTGGCGTGTATGGTAATAAACACATCTGGTTTTTCTTTTTCTACAATATCCTTTCGTAAAAAGATATCCTGTTTTTTACGCTCTCTTAACGTTCCGTACTTTTCTGATGGCGCGTGTTCATCAATAACATCACCATTTTTTGTTCTTGTCATGATGACTGTTGCGCCTTTCTTCTTCAATTTCTTCTCCACGTGCTGAGAAATTGCAAGTGTAATATCCTTTTCAATGACTTCGCCCTTTGAAGCCCCTCCATCCTCCCCACCATGCCCTGCATCAATGACAATTTTTATGCCACCAAGTGGGTCTGGTAAAAAGAAGTTACGGTCCGAAGCATTTGTTTCATATGCCACGACCACTATACTCATAAGCATAATTACTCCTAGTGCCAGCCAGCGCTTCACCCATATCCACCACCCTTTTACATTTAGTGTACGAAGTTAGTGGAGAAACTATGCCAGAAAGAAAAAAAAACTCACAAGTATTCAACTTGAGAGTTTTTAACTTCTTCTATAGTAAGGGAGGAAGAACAATTTTATTGCAGTGTAAATTCTGGTTTAAATTCCCCTTCATAGGGTTCATGCTCAACAAACACAGTTATCTCATTTCCATTTTTATCTTTACCTGTTCTTTTATACGTAAACTTCTTATCATTCATTTCAGTAATTTCAAGAGCCACACCATATTTATTATCACCAAGTGAAACGTGAGCTCTGATTTTATTGTCATGAATGACGTCAAAGTAGCCATAATCACCGCGGCTTTTGCCTGTTTCAGGGTTAAAGAATTCATATTTATTCGTTTCTGCATCGTATTTTGCAATACTAATGAAATTTGAATTAAATTCGGTTACATCATTACCATTTTCATCTAAAGCAACTGTGCCCTGCCATAATGTATTAGCTAAAATTTCATCGCCGTCTACATCTGTTACGATATCTCCTGTAGTCGCATTAAGAGTTTTATCTGGATCTGTAAATGTAAGCTCTTTTTCTTGATAAGGGATATGCTCCACAAAGACTTCTACATCGTTACCAGTAGCATCTTTCCCCATTCGTTTATAAGTGAAGATATCGCTATTTAATTCTGTGATCTCTACTAGTGCTTGATAATTTTTGGATTCAGAAATTAGAATCCTTTGTTTCCCATCATTTGTAATGAAGAATGTTCCTTTATCATCACGACTTTCGCCAGTAGTAGCATCAAAGAATTCATAATGACCTGTCTTCATATCATATTTAGCCAAGCCAATAAAGTTTGAGTTTTCCGCAGTTAAATCGTTGTTATCTTTATCATATACTTTTGTACCCTGCCAGTTTGTAGCACTTAGAATAGTTGCCATGGCTTGACCCTTTGTGAGTTGCTCTTGTGCTTGATCTTTCGTTGTATTTTCTGTAGCAACGCTTTCTGTTTTTGTTCCCTCACTATTCGTCGTATTGCCTTTCACAGGCTCCTTATCTTGACATGCTGCAAGTAGTGCCATTGCTGCAACAGATACCATCAATAATTTCTTCATACCTACTTACCTCCATTTTTTGCTTTATATTTTTTAGTTACACCAAACCCACTCTTGAAAGGCATGTTGTAGCTTTCATAATTCATAATAAAATGCATTGTTAAACTCCCTCTAAATAATTTCTTAAAAAAGCATAAACTTATCCGAAAATATTTTTAATATTTTTAAATTTGTGCAGAAATAACAATAATTATGCTAAGAAAACTATTTAAAGTTTGATAAATATACTAAAAGACGCGTTCTACTGGACGGTGAAGGTGATAAAAATGAGCGATCATTTAATTATTGCTGCCGGGAATAGAGAAACGGTTCAAGTCCTAACACTTCTACAAGAAGGGGGCGGCTGATATCAATGCCACCAATCAAACAGTAAGGGCTCTTATTCAGTAGATTTAATATATTGAGAAAAATGTATTGAGCTTGTCAAAGATGCATTGAAAGCAGGTGATGAGTCCTTTTTGTAGCTGGAAAATGGTGAGGGGTTAGCCGAAGATTGAAATCATATGTATAACTGTGACAATACACAGCACATCCTGAATTCGCATTAGCACGTTGAGCAGCTGAAAGTAGGGTCGTTGAGGAAAGAAGAATAGCAGCCGTTTATACTTTCGGTGAACATTGCCCTATGTGCAGCAGCCCACGATTGGGTTGGTTTAGGGAGAATCTTTATGCTAGCTCGTCCAAACTGCTTACACAATGAAATAGACATCGCTACTAACTAAGTGTTCGTCATTGAGTTATTCAACAACAGGTACACCAGCTTCATCGACAATTTCATCAGAAATCATATTAAGCCATATTCGGGCAACTATAACGATTGCTTTTTATAATTATTCTATTCATACAAAAAGACCCTTTCCACAAAAGTAGAAAGAGTCTTTGATAGAAAAATTTGAAATTAACGTTTTGAGAACTGAGGTGCACGACGAGCGCCGCGTAGACCTGGTTTTTTACGTTCTTTCATGCGTGAATCACGAGTAAGTAATCCAGCTGATTTTAATGCAGCACGGAAATCTGGGTCTACTTGAAGTAGAGCACGAGCGATACCGTGACGAACAGCACCAGCTTGACCAGTGTATCCACCACCGTTAACGTTTACGTGGATGTCATAGCTTCCTGTAGTTTCAGTAGCTACTAATGGTTGTTTAATTACTTCACGTAATGCAGCGAATGGTACGTATTCTTCGATTTCACGTTTGTTGATAACAATTTTACCTGTACCTGGTACTAAACGTACGCGAGCTACAGAGCTTTTACGGCGACCAGTGCCGATGTATTGAACTTGTGCCAAAGTAATATCCTCCTCTTAATTTATATTATCCGCGAAGCTCGTATGCTTCTGGTTTTTGTGCAGCATGTGGATGCTCTGTTCCAGTGTAAACATTAAGTTTAGTGAACATTTTACGACCTAAAGAGTTTTTAGGAAGCATTCCTTTAACTGCTAGTTCGATCATTCTTGTTGGGTACTTGTCTAGCATTTCACCAGCAGTACGAGTTTTTAAACCACCTGCGAATTGAGTGTGGTGACGGTAAAGTTTACCTTCTAATTTGTTACCAGTTAAATGGATTTTGTCAGCGTTGATGATGATTACGTGATCACCTGTGTCAACGTTTGGTGTGAATGTTGGTTTATGTTTACCACGTAAGATTGCAGCTACTTCAGAAGCTAAACGTCCAAGAGTTTGGCCTTCTGCATCAACTACTAACCATTTACGGTCTACTTCGTGACCTTTAGCCATGAATGTTGTACGCATGTATATATCCTCCTAATCGATTCGATTACCGTTATTTTTCATTAAACTACACTATAAGTTTTCGGGGCTTATTTGTGGTGGTAATGAAAATACCATCTGTTATCATATAATGAATGACTTTTAAAGTCAAGCAATTTCATTAAACACCTGGTAAAGTTGTTTCGAGGTTGAAAGTGACACTAATAGAATACTTTTTCTAAGTACAAACCTTGTGGTGGCGCGGTTTTCCCAGCTTTATCCCGATCTTCTGAAGCGACTACCAGTGCTATATTTTCAATCGTCCGGCGATCTATACCTACTTCCCAAAGTGTACCTGCAATAATTCGAACCATATTATATAAGAAGCCATTGCCTTCAATAACCATATGAAGCTCTTCCCCATGCCATTCAAATTGTAGTGAAGTTACTGTTCTTACTTTATCCTGCACGCTTGTATTGGCTGCGCAGAAGCATGAAAAGTCATGTGTCCCTATGATAGCTTGAGCAGCCTTCTGCATTGCAACCACATCCGGTTTGACCCCGTTTGTATCAACTGTATAATGTCTCCGAAATGGATTTTGAATAGGCTCACAGGACCAAATATAACGGTATCGCTTCCCAGTTACACTATAACGTGCATGAAAGTCATGTGCTACTTCTTCTACAGACAATACGCGAATATCTCTAGGTAGCTGTACATTCAAAGCTTTACGATACTTGTCAGTTGGAATGGCTAGTGGTGTATCAAAATGCAACGTTTGCCCTGTAGCATGAACCCTAGCATCTGTACGTCCACTTGCGGTCACCTTCACCTTTTCCTCTTTATGCATAATGGCTAATACACGTTCTATTTCTGCCTGTACGGTGCGTTCCCCAGGCTGTACTTGATAGCCTGAGAAATGTGTACCGTCATAGCTAATAATTATTTTTAATCGTCGCATAAAGCATACTCCTTTAACTTCTATAGAAGAATAGCAATACACCTATTGCTACTAATAATACAAGCGCAAATGTATCGCCCATATCCCATTTTAGCTTACGATATCTAGTACGCCCTTCCCCTCCGCGGTAGCCTCTTACTTCCATCGCTGTGGCTAAATCTTCGGCCCTCTTAAATGCGCTCACAAAAAGAGGTACTAGTAATGGGACTACAGCTTTAATACGGTCTTTTATTGGACCCGAGGATAGATCAGAGCCTCGTGCCATTTGTGCTTTCATAATCTTATCCGTTTCATCCATTAAAGTTGGAATGAAGCGTAAAGAAATCGACATCATTAAAGCTAATTCATGGACAGGTACTTTCAACGTCTTCAAAGGATTTAAAAGGACTTCAATACCGTCTGTAATGGAAATCGGTGACGTCGTTAAAGTTAAGATAGATGTTATAAATACTAATACTAGAAAACGTATTGAAATATAAACCCCACGTCTAATCCCCTCATCGTATATGGTAATATACTTCGAGTCAAAAACGGGAACACCTTCCTTCGTCATAAAAATATGAAGCAAGAAGGTGAAGGCCATCAAAAAGAGAACTGGTTTAAGACCGTTTATCAAAAAATACAAGCGAATTCGTGATATTAATACAACAAGCAGTGTGAAGGCCAAAAGCATGGCATATGTTACTGTATTATTAGCCAAAAATACTATAATAATAAAGGCAAATACGAAGATTAGCTTAGAGCGTGGATCCAGTTTATGAACGGGAGAGTCTCCTGGCAAGAAGCGTCCAAAAATCATTTTTTCCATCATGATTCCGCACGCTCCTCTCTTAGTACTTGAGCAATTTCAGCTGCAAGTTCTTCTTCGGTTAAACAAACTTTTGATAAGGATTTCCCTAGCATTTGCTCCATCTTTTGCTGAAAGCGTACAATACGTGGCGGTTCTAAGCGAAAGCTCTTTAATGTATCAACATCCTTAAATATATTTCGCGGTGTTCCACTTAAAACATTTTTTCCTTCATGCATAATTACAATATTATCAGCATATCGGGCAGCGTCTTCCATGCTATGCGTCACAAGAATGGTTGTCAGGTGACGTTCCTGATGAAGCTGATAAAACATATCCATAATTTCTTTCTGACCACGTGGATCTAAGCCCGCGGTAGGTTCATCCAGCACAATTACTTCAGGGTCCATCGCTAAAACACCTGCTATTGCTACTCGACGCATTTGACCTCCCGACAAATCAAACGGAGATTTTTCTAGGACATCTTCTGGTAACCCTACTAAGCTGACAAGTTCCCTTGCACGATTTTCGGCTTCCTTTTCTGCTACGCCAAAGTTCATGGGACCAAACATAATATCCTTTAACACTGTTTCTTCAAATAACTGATGCTCAGGGAATTGAAAGACAATACCAACCTTTTGTCGTACAGCTTTTAAATCCTTTGCTTTTTTACCAGCTACCACTACACGATCCCCGATATGTACTTCTCCTGAAGTAGGTCTTAGAAGTGCATTAAAATGTTGGAGAATAGTTGATTTACCAGAACCAGTATGACCAATAATGGCTTGATACGTGTGTGATGGGATATTGAATTCTACATCGAATAATGCCCGTTTTTCAAAAGGCGTACCTTTTGCATAAGCATAGCTTACTTGTTGAAGTTTGATGTCCATAAATCATTCACCAACTCTTCTTCTGTCATATGTTGTCCCATTAATGGAACACCTTCCTTTTGCAATAGCTTTGATAACTTTAGCGCAAATGGCAAGTCTAGTCCAAATTCCACTAGCTTGTCCCCAAGAGCAAATATTTCAGCAGGGGTACCTTCTGCAAACTTCTTCCCATCATTCATAAAAAGTATACGATCTGCTAGCATCGCTTCCTCTAAATCATGGGTTATGGATAGGACAGTAAGTCCTGTTTCAGCTCGTAAAGTTTGAACAGTTTGTAATACCTCTCCACGTCCCTGTGGATCTAGCATCGAAGTAGCCTCATCTAATATAAGAAGCTTAGGCTTTAATGCAAGCGCTCCTGCAATAGCGACACGCTGCTTTTGACCTCCTGATAAATGGTGTGGCTCATGATCTAAAAAGTGGCTCATTTTTACTTGTTCTAGTGCCGCATGAACACGATGTACCATTTCTTCAAAAGGCACGCCATTGTTTTCTAATGCAAACGCAACATCATCCTGTACGGTTGCACCTACAAATTGATTGTCGGGGTTTTGAAAAACCATTCCCATGAGAGAACGAGACTCCCAAAGGTTTTCTTCATTTAATGGTTCCCGCAGTATGCGTACATCTCCCTCTTGAGGGAATAGCAAACCATTCATCAACTTTGCAATGGTTGACTTTCCAGAACCATTGTGTCCTACGATGGCAATCCATTCTCCCTCTTCAACGGCGAAGCTAACATTTTCGACAGCATTACGATTATTTGGTTCTTCTGGTGTATATGAAAAAGTCACATTATTTAAAGATAAAATTTCAGGCATTTCTAGAACTCCTCTCTCCATGCTCAGCTCTACTAACTAACTTACACTTTTTTATGTATGAATTCTACTACAATCCCTATGTCTATAAAAGTAAAACATTAAAATAATTAAATGTTCTAGTACGGGTGTGATTCACGAAAATATTAAACCCATATATTAAAAAAAGCACCACAAATTGGCGCTATCCTTAGTAATAAAAAAGCGCGCACCTCATTCAATAGAAATGCGCTAGTCGTTACATTTTCAAGAAATAAGGGTGCTCAAGCCCTTATTTCTCCTGAATGAGGTGCGGAGAGCTAAACGAGACGCCACACCTTAGTGTCCGCTCATCATAACGCTCAGCTTAATTATTTGTCGTATAAATCATTTATAAAGAAAGAGGGTGGTGATTCCCACCCTCTTCACCACAAGTTTTCTATTATGATTAAACTAGTTCAATCACAACTACAGGTGCACCGTCACCACGACGAGGACCTACTTTAAGAATACGAGTGTAACCACCTTGACGCTCTGCATAACGTGGTGCAACATCATCAAATAACTTTTGAAGTGCAAATGATGTTGTTTCGTTACCTTCTGCATCAGTCGTTGTTACTAGTTCACGACGGATGAATGCAGCAGCTTGACGGCGTGCATGTAAATCTCCGCGCTTACCTAAAGTAATCATTTTTTCAACAGCTTTACGTACTTCTTTAGCGCGAGCCTCAGTAGTTTCGATACGCTCGTTGATGATTAAATCAGTAGCTAAGTCACGTAACATCGCTTTACGTTGAGAACTTGTACGACCAAGTTTTCTGTAACCCATGGATGTTTCCCTCCTTTATAGAAAAAATCTGACCTTGTTAGTTTTGTTTAAATCGCTTAGTCTTCTTTGCGTAATCCTAAACCAAGCTCTTCTAACTTCGCTTTTACTTCTTCTAGTGACTTACGTCCAAGGTTACGAACTTTCATCATGTCGTCTTCTGACTTATTCGCAAGTTCTAGTACTGTGTTAATACCAGCGCGTTTTAAGCAGTTGTAAGAACGAACAGAAAGATCAAGTTCTTCGATAGTCATCTCTAAAACTTTTTCTTTTTGATCTTCTTCTTTTTCGACCATGATTTCAGCAGTTTGTGCCTCATCTGTCATGCCAACGAAGATGTTAAGATGCTCGGTTAAAATTTTTGCTCCGAGCGAAATCGCCTCTTTCGGACCGATGCTGCCATCTGTCCACACATCAAGAGAAAGTTTATCGTAGTCAGAAGACTGACCTACACGAGTATTTTCCACTTGGAAATTAACGCGTGATACTGGAGTGTAAATAGAGTCGATCGGGATCACGCCGATAGGAAGATCCTCACGTTTGTTTTGATCAGCAGGAGTGTAACCACGGCCGCGTTGTGCGTACATACGCATACGTAAATGACCGTTTTTAGCGATTGTTGCAATATATAGATCTGGGTTTAAAATTTCTACATCACTGTCATGTGTAATGTCAGCAGCCGTAACTGTACCATCGCCTTTTACATCAATCTCAATAACTTTTTCTTCGTCAGAGTAGATTTTAAGAGCTAGTTTTTTCACGTTCAAAATGATTGAAGCTACATCTTCTACTACGCCTTCTACAGTTGAGAATTCGTGAAGAACGCCATCAATTTGAATGGACGTGACAGCAGCTCCTGGTAATGAAGACAGAAGGATACGACGTAAAGAATTACCCAAAGTGTTTCCATATCCGCGTTCAAGCGGTTCTACAACAAACTTTCCATACTTGGAATCTTCGCTGATCTCCACCGTTTCAATCTTTGGTTTTTCAATTTCGATCATTTCATTTACCCTCCTTCAAAACATCGAATGTATAGGTTCTTTCCATCATAGATTCGATCGTCAATGACGTATCGTTTATTATCTGCACAAGACAGTCTGTACAAAAAATGATGTTCTCATACAATATGAGACGCACCCATTACACGCGACGACGTTTTGGCGGACGGCAACCATTATGAGGAACTGGAGTAACGTCTTTAATAGCAGTTACTTCTAAACCAGCAGCTTGAAGCGCACGAATTGCAGCTTCACGACCAGCACCAGGACCTTTAACAGTTACTTCCAACGTTTTCAGACCATGTTCAAGGGATGTTTTAGCAGCAGTTTCTGCAGCCATTTGAGCAGCGAATGGTGTAGATTTACGTGAACCACGGAAACCAAGAGCACCAGCACTTGACCAAGATACAGCGTTACCTTGCATATCTGTAATCGTTACGATTGTATTGTTAAATGTAGAACGAATGTGTGCGATACCAGATTCGATATTCTTTTTCACACGACGTTTACGAGTTTGTTGTTTACGAGCCATGTTAAGAAGGAACCTCCTTTACCAATTATTTTTTCTTGTTCGCTACAGTTTTACGAGGACCTTTACGCGTACGCGCATTGTTCTTCGTATTTTGGCCACGAACAGGTAAACCACGACGGTGACGGATACCACGGAATGAACCGATTTCCATCAGACGTTTAATATTTAATGAAGTTTCGCGACGTAAGTCACCTTCAAGTTTGTAAGAATCTAATTGTTCACGGATTTTGTTTAACTCATCTTCAGTTAAGTCGCGTACGCGTGTATCTTCTGAAATACCTGCGTCAGCTAGTACTTTCTGAGCTGTAGTTTTACCAATACCGAAAATGTACGTTAATGAAATTACCACGCGTTTGTCGCGAGGAATATCAACACCAGCAATACGTGCCATGTACGTTGTGCACCTCCTTTAGAATTAACCTTGTTTTTGTTTATGTTTAGGATTTTCACAGATTACCATTACTTTACCGCGTCGGCGAATTACTTTACATTTTTCGCAGATCGGTTTCACAGATGGTCTCACTTTCATCTAACCTAACCTCCTTAGTAGTCCGGAGCGCAAAAGATTATTTAAAACGGTATGTGATACGACCGCGAGTTAAATCATAAGGAGATAACTCGATAGTAACCTTATCTCCAGGTAGAATACGGATAAAGTGCATACGAATCTTACCAGATACGTGTGCTAGAATCACATGTCCATTTTCTAATTCTACCTTAAACATCGCGTTTGGCAAAGTCTCAACAACTGTCCCTTCGACTTCAATTACATCATCTTTCGCCATCTACTCTGTCTCCTCTCTATATGCAAATTAAAGTTCTCATCGTTACATCAAACGGATATCTGCTGCAACTATAGAAGCAACCTCGTTTCAACATATGTTTGGATTGTATGAGAGATGTTTGAAAGACGCTCGTCTGGTTTCGCTTCACACAATCCACGGAATATCCAGAACCAATAAGGGCACTGAAACTCCCATGTTTACACGAATACCGGAATGTCTTGGATGAGATATTCATACCCGTTACACAGATGCTTCCACGAAACCCATTATACTCCTCCAAAAGCTATGTTGCACTTTTTAGAAGAAATATATACCGGGCACAATATGCTTTTGCAACTCTCAAAAAAATTATGTTTCGTTGTTGCTCCCGCATGCCTCCCGCGGAAGCAGTACTCTGCGCCCGGAGCCGGGTATCAGCTGCGGCTGCTCTGTAATAGAGCATCAAGATCAGCAAACACTTTGTTTATATCTTGCTGTCCATCTATATTAGTTAACACACCTTTTGCTTGATAGAAATCAAGTAAAGGTTGCGCTTGTTTCATATTAACTTCCAGACGGTTCGCAACCGTATCAGGATTATCATCGGCACGTGTGTAAAGCTCGCCACCATCTTTATCACATTTTCCTTCCTCAGCTGGAGGATTGAAAATTAAATGATAGGATGCTCCACAAGTTTTACAAATGCGTCGACCTGAAAGACGAGCAATTAACTCATCCTTTTCAACTTGAATGTTTAGAGTATGTTCAATTGCTTTGCCAAGATCAGCAAGAATGCTATCTAAAGCTTCAGCTTGAGGAACAGTACGTGGGAAACCATCTAATAGGAAGCCCTTTTCACAATCAGGTTTAGCCAGTCGCTCACGAACAATACCAATCGTTACTTCATCTGGTACAAGAGCACCTTGATCCATAAACGACTTAGCTTGTAAGCCAAGTTCTGTACCTTCTTTAATAGCAGCACGGAACATATCGCCTGTAGAAATATGAGGAATCGCGTACTTCTCAACAATTTTATCTGCCTGAGTACCTTTACCAGCACCTGGCAGACCCATTAAAACGATATTCATTAGGAAATATTCCTCCCACCAAAGGTTTGCTGATTTAAGGAAACGATAGAACGTTCCCTAAAAACCAACATTATTTCATAAAGCCTTTGTAGTGACGTTTAACAAGTTGAGATTCTAGCTGTTTCATCGTTTCGAGCGCTACGCCGACTACGATAATAATACTAGTACCACCGATTTGCACTGAGGCAGGTAAATTCATAAAGTTAATGAATAAAATCGGCATTACAGCAATAACAGTTAAGAATATCGCACCAACAAATGTTAGACGATATAACACGCTTGTTAAATACGCTTGAGTGTTTTCACCAGGACGAATACCCGGAATATAAGCACCTTGTTTTTTCAAGTTGTCTGCCACATTTTCAGGATTCACTTGTACGAATGCATAGAAATATGTGAACGCGACGATCAATGCAACGTAAATAATCATTCCAACAGGTTTCGTATAATCAAACGTGTTTTCAATGAAAGTAGTTACGTCATTTTGACCAAAGAACGTAGCTAACGTACGTGGTGTAACAATAAACGCTACTGAAAAGATTACCGGAATAACCCCTGCAGCATTTACTTTTAAAGGTAAATGAGTTTGTTGACCACCAGCTTGTTGATTACGTCCAGTAACTCGTTTTGCATATTGAATTGGAATTTTACGAAGTGCTTGTTGCACATAAATAACTCCAACTACAACTGCGAGTAAAACCAATACAAGCAATGCAAGGATTATGATGTTGATAAATAATTTATCCCCAGCACCCTCGATTTGCTGTGCAAAGATTTGGTTGATTCCTGTAGGCAATGCTGCAACGATACCTGCGAAGATTACAACAGAAATACCATTCCCAACACCGTGTGAAGTAATTTGCTCTGCAAGCCATACAAGGAAAGCTGTCCCCGCTGTCAATACAATGGCGATTGTAACATATGTTAGAATACCTTCTTCTTTAATCAATGATCCGCCATACATTCTATTAAAACCAAATGACATTGCGAATGATTGGATGAAAGCAAGAATAATAGTAAAGTAGCGAGTAAATTGTGCAAGTTTACGTCTTCCGACTTCACCTTGCTTTGCCCATTCAGCAAACTTCGGTACTACGTCCATTTGCAATAACTGAACAATAATTGAGGCTGTGATGTAAGGCATAATCCCCATCGCAAAGATAGAGAAGTTCTTTAAAGCACCACCGCCAAAAGTATTCAGGAAACCAACGAGGTTAAACTCATCAGTTGCCTTTAATACATTTGCGTCAACGTTAGGTACTGGAATGAATGTTCCAATACGGAAAACGATTAACATTAAAAGAGTGAAAATGATTTTATTTCTTATATCTCGAACACGCATAAAGTTAGAGATTGTCTGAAACATTAAATCACCTCAGTAGTTCCGCCGGCATTCTCGATTGCTTCTTTAGCTGAAGCTGAGAATTTATGAGCTTTAACTGTAAGCTTTTTGTTAAGAGTTCCGTTGCCAAGAACTTTAATTCCAGCTTTTTCATTACTCACAAGACCAGTTTCAAGTAATAATGCAGTTGTAACCTCTGCACCGTCTTCGAAACGGTTTAAAGCGTCAAGGTTAACGATCGCGTATTCTTTACGGTTAATGTTCGTAAAGCCACGTTTTGGTAAACGACGGAATAATGGGTTTTGACCGCCTTCAAAGCCTGGGCGTACACCGCCACCAGAACGAGCGTTTTGACCTTTATGACCTTTACCTGCTGTTTTACCGTTACCAGAACCGATACCACGACCAACGCGGTTGCGTTGCTTACGAGAACCTTCTGCTGGTTTTAACTCATGCAGTTTCATAGTGGGTGGCACCTCCTTGTTCATTAATTGGAAATTAAATTTCTTTTACAGTAACTAAGTGAGCTACTTTATCAAGCATACCGCGAGTAGCTGCGTTATCAGCTTTCTCTACAGTTTGGTGTAATTTACGTAAACCTAAAGCTTCAACAGTTTTGCGTTGTGCAGGTTTAGTACCAATCACAGATTTAGTAAGGGTGATTTCTAATTTGTTAGCCATATTATCTTTCCCCCCTTATCCTAATATTTCTTCCACTGATTTACCACGTAATTTTGCTACGTCCTCTACGCGTTTTAATTCAGTTAAACCTTGAACAGTTGCACGCACCATGTTGATTGGTGTGTTAGATCCAAGAGATTTTGAAAGAATATCAGTAATACCAGCAAGTTCTAGTACTGCACGTACTGGACCACCAGCGATAACCCCTGTACCAGGAGCAGCAGGTTTAATTAGGATTTCTCCTGCACCGAAGCGACCAAGCACTAAGTGTGGAGTTGTTCCACCAACACGTGGCACTTCTACTAAGTTTTTCTTCGCATCTTCAACAGCTTTACGGATAGCATCTGGAACCTCTTGAGCTTTACCAGTACCGAAACCTACATGACCGTTTCTATCGCCAACAACAACTAGTGCTGTGAAGCGGAAGCGACGTCCACCTTTAACAACTTTAGCAACACGGTTAATAGTAACTACGCGTTCTTCAAGTTCTCCAAGTTTGTTTGCGTCAATTCGACTCATGAAATGTGTCCCTCCTTCTTATTAAAATTCTAAACCATTCTCACGTGCAGCTTCAGCTAAAGCTTTCACGCGTCCATGATATAAGTAACCACCACGGTCAAAAACTACAGCAGTAATATTTTTTTCCGCAGCGCGTTTCGCGATTGTTTCACCGATTTTTGATGCAGCTTCAACATTGCTACCAGCACCTTCAAAACCATTTTCTTGAGAAGATGCGCTAACAATTGTTACGCCTGCTACGTCATCGATAAGTTGAGCGTAGATGTTCTTGTTAGAACGGAATACATTTAAGCGTGGACGCTCAGCAGTACCCGAAATTTTAGAACGTACTCGTGCATGACGTTTTTTACGAACTTGATTTTTATCCTGTTTCGTAATCACAAGGGTCACTCCTTTCTAATGCTTAAGCAGCATTATTTACCTGTTTTACCTTCTTTACGACGAACGTATTCGCCTTCGTAACGGATACCTTTACCTTTATATGGCTCTGGTGGACGAACGTCACGGATGTTAGATGCTAGAGCACCAACGCGCTCTTTGCTGATACCTTTAATGATGATTTTAGTGTTAGAAGGAACTTCAATTTCTAGACCATCTTCAGGTGTGAACTCTACTGGATGAGAGTAACCTACGTTAAGTACAAGTTTTTTGCCTTGTAACTGCGCACGGTAACCAACACCGATAAGTTCTAAAGCTTTTTCGAAACCTGCAGAAACACCAGTAACCATGTTCGCTAGAAGCGCACGAGTAGTACCGTGGTTTGTGCGGTGTTCTTTTGAATCAGAAGGACGTGATACTGAGATTACGTTACCTTCTTGCTCAATTTTCATATCTTGGTGGAAAGAACGAACAAGTTCGCCTTTAGGACCTTTAACAGTAACAGTGTTGTCAGCTGCAACAGTAACAGTTACGTTAGCTGGTACCTCGATAATTTTTTTACCTACACGAGACATTTAGTTGCACCTCCATTCATTTATTGCTAATTACCAAACGTATGCTAGAACTTCGCCGCCAACTTGTTTAGCGCGAGCTTCTTTATCTGTTAATAAACCTTGTGAAGTTGACACTAAAGCGATACCAAGACCGTTCAGTACTTTAGGAACTTCATTTGTTTTTGCGTATACACGTAGACCAGGTTTAGAAATACGTTTTAAGCCAGTGATAACACGCTCGTTATCTTTACCGTATTTTAAGAAGATACGGATAATACCTTGCTTGTTGTCTTCCACGTATTCTACGTCACGTACGAAACCTTCACGCTTTAAAATTTCAGCGATTTCTTTTTTCACGTTGGAAGCTGGTACTTCTAACTTCTCGTGACGAACCATGTTCGCATTACGAATGCGAGTAAGCATATCTGCAATCGGATCAGTCATTGTCATTACATTTACCTCCTTCCCAAATTAGGGGATTACCAGCTGGCTTTTTTCACGCCAGGAATTTGTCCCTTATATGCAAGTTCTCGGAAACAAATACGGCAAAGTTTGAATTTGCGATATACAGAGTGTGGACGACCACAGCGTTCACAACGTGTATATTCTTGCACTTTAAACTTTTGCTTACGTTGTTGTTTAACGATCATAGATTTTTTAGCCACGTTTTCGCCCTCCTTGTTTGATTACTTTTGGAACGGCATACCGAATTGTGTCAATAACTCGCGAGCTTCTTCGTCAGAGTTCGCTGTCGTTACGATCACGATGTCCATACCGCGTACTTTTGAAACTTTATCGTAATCGATTTCTGGGAAAATTAATTGCTCTTTAACACCTAGAGTGTAGTTACCGCGACCATCGAATGCTTTTTTAGAAACACCACGGAAGTCACGTACACGAGGAAGTGAAATTGAGATTAATTTATCCAAGAATTCATACATACGCTCACCGCGTAATGTAACTTTAGCACCGATAGGCATACCTTCACGTAAACGGAAACCTGCGATCGATTTTTTCGCTTTAGTTACAACTGGTTTTTGACCAGTGATAATTGTTAATTCTTCTACAGCTGCATCTAATGCTTTAGAGTTTTGAACAGCATCACCAACACCCATGTTGATAACGATTTTTTCAACTTTCGGCAATTGCATAACTGATTTATATCCAAATTTGCTCATAAGAGCAGGAGAAACTTCATTTAAATATTTTTCTTTTAGGCGGCTCATGTGTGTACCTCCCTTCTTTTATTTACTAATTAGTCGATTACTGCACCTGATTTTTTTGCAACACGAACTTTTTTACCGTTTTCGATTTTATAACCTACACGAGTCGGCTCGCCAGATTTAGGATCGATTAGCATTACGTTCGAAACGTGAATTGCAGCCTCTTGGCTTACAATCCCACCTTGTGGATTCAATTGGTTAGGTTTAACGTGTTTTTTCACGATATTAACACCTTCAACAAGAACGCGATCTTGTTTAGGGAAAGCAGCTAGGATTACTCCTTCTTTGCCTTTGTCCTTACCAGTGATAACCTTAACCTTGTCACCTTTTTTTACATGCATGCTGTCGCACCTCCTTGATTGGCACTATCATGAAATTAAAGAACTTCTGGAGCTAGAGAAACGATTTTCATGAAGTTGCTGTCACGTAATTCACGTGCAACAGGTCCGAAAATACGAGTTCCGCGTGGTGATTTATCATCACGAATAATTACACAAGCATTTTCATCAAATTTGATGTACGTACCGTCTTTACGACGAACGCCTGATTTAGTACGAACGATAACAGCTTTAACAACGTCACCCTTCTTGACAACGCCACCTGGTGTTGCTTTCTTAACTGTACAAACAACGATATCACCGATGTTAGCAGTTTTACGGCCAGAGCCACCAAGCACTTTAATTGTAAGAACTTCACGTGCACCTGAGTTGTCAGCAACTTTCATACGACTTTCTTGTTGGATCACTTAGGTTACCTCCCTTCGGAAATGGTTGTTCCGAAATAGTTATTAAATAATAACCGCTTTTTCTACAACTTCAACTAGACGGAAACGTTTAGTAGCTGATAGCGGGCGAGTCTCCATGATACGTACGATATCACCGATTTTCGCTTGGTTTTGCTCATCATGAGCTTTAAACTTTTTAGAGTATTTTACACGCTTACCGTAAAGCTTGTGCTTTTTGTGAGTTTCAACTAAAACAGTAACAGTTTTGTCCATTTTATCTGAAACAACGCGGCCCGTGTAAACTTTGCGTTGGTTACGCTCAGTCATACTTGAAAACCTCCTTTATCAGTTATTTGCACTGATTTCTCTTTCACGAATAACAGTTTTCATACGCGCGATTGCTTTACGCACTTCACGAATACGAGCTGTGTTTTCTAATTGACCAGTCGCCAATTGGAAGCGAAGGTTGAAAAGCTCTTCTTTCAGTGATTTCACTTTTAATTCAATTTCAGAAGTGGCAAGGTCACGGATTTCATTAGCTTTCATTAGATTCACCACCAGTTTCTTGACGTTTTACGATCTTACATTTAACAGGAAGCTTATGTGATGCTAAACGAAGTGCTTCACGTGCAACCTCTTCAGATACACCAGCAATTTCGAACATAATTTTTCCTGGTTTTACTACTGCTACCCAACCTTCAGGAGAACCTTTACCAGAACCCATGCGGACTTCTAGAGGTTTTTTAGTGTAAGGTTTGTGTGGGAAGATTTTAATCCAAACTTTACCGCCACGTTTCATGTAACGAGTCATCGCGATACGAGCAGATTCGATTTGACGGTTAGTAATCCAGCTAGCTGTTTGAGCTTGTAGGCCCCATTCGCCGAAAGATACTTCTTTACCGCCTTTCGCTTCGCCACGCATGTTTCCGCGGTGTTCACGACGGTATTTTACGCGTTTAGGCAATAACATATTATTTGCCTCCTTCCACAGATTTCTTCGTAGGAAGAACTTCACCACGGTAGATCCATACTTTAACGCCTAATTTACCGTAAGTAGTGTCAGCTTCTGCGTGTGCATAATCAATGTCAGCACGTAGAGTATGAAGTGGAACAGTTCCTTCACTATAGTGTTCAGCACGCGCGATATCAGCGCCACCTAAACGACCAGATACTTGTGTTTTAATTCCTTTTGCACCAGCACGGATTGTGCGTTGGATCGCTTGCTTTTGCGCACGACGGAATGATACACGGTTTTCTAATTGACGAGCGATGTTTTCAGCTACAAGACGAGCGTCAAGATCTGCACGTTTAATTTCAATGATGTTGATGTGTACGCGTTTACCAGTTAACTCGCTAAGGTATTTACGAAGATTTTCAACTTCAGTACCACCTTTACCGATTACCATACCTGGTTTCGCAGTGTGAATTGTAATGTTTACACGGTTTGCAGCACGTTCGATTTCTACTTTAGAAACAGAAGCGTCTTTAAGAGCCGTTTCAATATATTTACGCACTTTGATGTCTTCGTGAAGTAGAGTTGCATAGTCTTTTTCAGCGTACCATTTTGACTCCCAGTCACGAATAATACCAACGCGTAGTCCTATTGGATGTACTTTTTGACCCACGGATTAACCCTCCTTCTTCTCAGATACCACTAGAGTAATGTGGCTTGTGCGTTTGTTAATTGCGCTTGCACGTCCTTGCGCACGTGGACGGAAACGTTTTAAAGTTGGACCTTCATCAACGAACACTTCAGAAACTACTAAAGAGTTGATGTCAAGATCGTAGTTGTGCTCAGCATTAGCAACTGCAGATTTTAATACTTTCTCAACGACTGGAGACGCCGCTTTTGGAGTATGACGTAAAATTGCAACTGCTTCACCAACTTGCTTACCTCGGATTAAGTCTACAACTAGACGTACTTTGCGAGGAGCAATGCGTACTGTACGAGCGATAGCTTTAGCTTGTGTCATTAGGATTTACCTCCTCTCAAAATTAGCGTCTTGTTTTCTTGTCGTCTGCACCGTGACCTTTGTAAGTACGTGTCGGTGCGAACTCACCAAGTTTATGGCCTACCATATCTTCTGTTACGTATACAGGAACATGTTTACGTCCATCATATACAGCAATCGTTAAACCGATAAAGTTCGGGAAGATTGTAGAACGGCGTGACCAAGTTTTGATAACTTGTTTTTTCTCAGAAGCCTCTTGTACTTCCACTTTTTTCATTAAGTGGTCATCGACAAAAGGTCCTTTTTTCAAGCTGCGACCCATGTAGGAACCTCCCTCCGTGATTCCACCACGGCTCTCACATAGAACCGTAGTTTAACCACTTTATTTTTTACGACCACGGATGATAAATTTATCCGATTTGTTTTTCTTCTTGCGAGTTTTGTAACCAAGTGCTGGTTTACCCCAAGGAGTCATTGGTGATTTACGTCCGATTGGAGAACGTCCTTCACCACCACCGTGTGGGTGATCGTTAGGGTTCATTACAGAACCACGAACTTCTGGGCGTTTACCTAACCAACGGCTACGACCCGCTTTACCGATGTGTACAAGTTCGTGTTGTTCATTACCAACTTGACCGATTGTAGCGCGACAAGTAGCTAACACTAAACGTACTTCACCAGACTGAAGACGAACGATTACGTACTTTCCTTCACGACCAAGTACTTGAGCAGAAGTACCAGCAGAACGTACTAATTGTCCACCTTTACCAGGTTTTAACTCGATGTTATGGATTGTAGTACCCATTGGAATGTTTGCTAATGGTAAAGCGTTACCCACTTTAATGTCAGCATCTGGACCAGAAACGATTGTTTGACCAACCTCTAGACCTTTAGGTGCTAGGATGTAAGCTTTTGCTCCATCAGCGTAATTGATTAATGCGATATTCGCAGAACGGTTTGGATCATATTCAATAGTAGCAACTTTTGCCGGAATGCTATCTTTAACACGTTTGAAATCGATAACACGGTATTGCTTCTTATGACCACCACCATGATGACGAACAGTGATTTTACCTTGGTTGTTACGACCAGCTTTGCGTTTAGTTGGTTCAAGCAATGATTTCTCAGGCTTGTTAGTTGTAATTTCCGCAAAGTCTAATGACGTCATGTTACGACGACCATTAGAGGTAGGTTTATACTTTTTAATCGCCATTGTGTTTCCCTCCTTCTTGAGTGTTCAAATCATAAATCCACTAGGGATTACATTTCGAATAATTCAATTTCTTTGCTATCAGCAGTTAATTTAACAATCGCTTTACGACGTTTGTTAGTGTAACCACCGTAACGGCCAACACGCTTGAATTTACCTTTGTAGTTAAGAACGTTTACTTTCTCAACTTTTACACCAAAGATTTCTTCTACAGCGTCTTTTACTTGAGTTTTGTTAGCGCGAGTGTCTACTTCGAAAGTATACTTTTTCTCTGCCATAAGTTCTGAAGAACGCTCAGTAATGACCGGACGTTTTAAAATATCACGTGCTTCCATTATCCAAGCACCTCCTCAACTTTTTCTACTGCAGATTTAGTGAATACAACTTTTTCATGACCTAAAAGATCAAGAACGTTGATTCCATTTGCAGTTAAAACTGTTACACCAGGGATGTTACGAGCAGATAATGCTACGTTTTCATCTAGGTCAGCAGTTACGAATAAAGATTTTTTCTCTAAAGAAAGATCTTTAAGGATTTTTGTGAATTCTTTTGTTTTTGGTGCTGCTAGAGTTAGAGCATCAAGAACTAAGAAGTTTTGTTCTACTACTTTAGCTGATAAAGCAGATTTAAGAGCTAAACGACGAACTTTTTTAGGTAATTTATAAGAATAGCTACGTGGAGTAGGACCGAATACGATACCACCGCCGCGCCATTGTGGAGAACGGATAGAACCTTGACGAGCACGACCAGTTCCTTTTTGACGCCATGGCTTACGACCACCACCAGCAACTTCAGAACGGTTTTTAACCTTGTGATTACCTTGACGTAGAGAAGCACGTTGAGCTACTACTGCGTCGAATAATACTGCTTCATTTGGCTCGATTCCGAAGATCGCATCGTTTAATTCGATTTCACCAACTGAAGCACCTGTTTGACTAAGTACAGATACTTTTGTCATTCCTGTTTCCTCCTTTCCTTAAGTGATTACTTAGCTTTAATTGCAGTTTTTACTGTAACTAGAGCTTTTTTAGAACCAGGAACATTACCTTTAACAAGTAGTAAGTTACGATCTGTATCAACTTTCACGATTTCTAAGTTTTGGATTGTAACTACATTGCCACCCATTTGACCAGGTAATTTCTTTTGTTTGAATACGCGGTTCGGAGCAACTGGACCCATTGAACCAGGACGACGGTGGTAACGAGAACCGTGGGCCATAGGACCACGAGATTGTCCGTGGCGTTTAATTACACCTTGGAAACCTTTACCCTTAGTAACACCTGTTACATCGATTACATCGCCTTCTGCGAAAATTTCTACTTTGACTTCTTGACCAACTTCGTACTCTTCCACGTTCACGTTGCGGAATTCACGAATGAAGCGCTTAGGAGCAGTGTTCGCTTTTGCTACGTGACCTTGTTGTGGTTTGTTAGAAAGCTTAACGCGCTTATCTTCGAAACCAACTTGGATTGCTTCGTAGCCATCTGTTTCAACAGTTTTCTTTTGAAGTACTACGTTTGGAGTAGCTTCGATAACTGTTACCGGGATTAGATCGCCGTTTTCAGCGAAAACTTGTGTCATACCAATTTTTCTACCTAAGATTCCTTTAGCCATTTGTCACACCTCCTGTAAGTTTTAAAAAGTTATATTGTTTTTACCATTAAAGTTTGATTTCGATATCAACGCCAGATGGTAAATCAAGTTTCATTAACGCATCAACAGTTTGTGGTGTCGGGTTAACGATATCGATCAGACGTTTATGCGTACGCATTTCGAATTGTTCACGAGAATCTTTGTACTTGTGAACCGCACGAAGAATTGTGTACACAGACTTCTCAGTTGGAAGTGGAATCGGACCTGATACACTTGCACCTGAACGTTTTGCAGTTTCCACAATTTTCTCAGCAGATTGATCTAAAATACGGTGATCATACGCTTTTAAACGAATACGAATCTTTTGTTTTGCCATTATTTTCCCTCCTTCTCGCCTATTTTCTAGACATTCTCCACGAAAATTTTCCCACACACCGCCATGGCAAAGCGGCCGGGTGTGTCGGCAACCTCTCGCTTCATCGCAGTCAAAGACCAACATTCAACATTATATACAATAAAAAAAGAATAAGCAAGTCTTTTCGCTAAATTCTTTTAAATGTTGCAGATATTCTTAGTACTACTATTACTTCGCTTTATTAAGCCGTTTATTAGTATATAAAATTTCCATACATATTGCAACACCTAAGGTTTCCATACAACAATATCGAACATTTCAAATAACTTTGAAGTCTTTTTAAATAGTAGCTTCCTTTCTTCTTTATAGAAAGAACACACATGCAATCCAACCAAATAGAATTAATGGAATGTTAATAAAAATAAAAGTCGGCACACAGGTGTCCCAAATATGGTGATGTTGTCCGTCTACATTCAAACCTGCTGTCGGTCCTAGCGTAGAATCTGAAGCTGGAGATCCTGCATCACCTAATGCACCTGCCGTTCCTATTAGACAAAGGATTGCTAAAGGACTCATTCCTAACCCCTGTGCGAGAGGAACAAATAACGTCGCGATTATCGGCACTGTTGCAAAGGAAGAACCGATTCCCATTGTCACAACTAACCCTATGACTAACATAATAAATACCGCTAAACTTCTGTTTCCTTTTAAAATAGATATAGAGCTTGTAATTAAGCTATCCACATGTCCAGTAGCATTAATGACCGCAGCAAAGCCATTAGCGGCAATCATGACAAAGCCTATAAAGGCCATCATCTTCATTCCTTCAGAAAGAATGTCATCAGCTTCTTTCCATTTCAATGCACCTGTAAAATACATGATCATAATACCTGCAAAAGAACCTACTATCATCGAATCTGTAAACACTTGAGCACATAACGATACGATTAGTGCAAGAGCTGTGGAAAACATCACAACTTTGCTGACATTAACATGGAGAGAATCAGCCTCTATTTCATTATTTTTATAATGTCTTGGCTTGCGATATACAATAAAGGCTGTAATTAATCCTATCAGCATACCTAGCACTGGAATCGCCATTGCTACAGGTACATCATGTGAAGATACTACCATCCCAGCCTCTGATACTTGTGTAGCAACGATATCTTGAAAGATCGCCCCAAAGCCAGCTGGTACAAAGCTATAAGTACCTATTAAGCCCACTGCTATTAAGGTTGCCACTTGACGTCGATCGACCTCTAATAAATTTAAAATTTTTAAAACAGGAGGAATCAATAGTGGAATAAAAGCGATATGAATAGGTATGACATTCTGTGATAAAATTGACATCAAAAAAATAAGGAAAAAAATTAAAACCTTCACTAAACCTTTGCGATTACTTTCACTATTTAATATGTTTAACATCCCTGTAATCATCAATTCAGGTATCCCGGTTTTGGCAATGGCGATGGCAAAGCCGCCAAGTAGGCCATAACTTAATGCAATCGTTGCACCTGCCCCTAACCCTTCTGTAAATGATTCTACTGTTGCTTCAATGCTCATACCGCTTGTAAGGCCACCTACAAACGCCCCTAACACTAAAGATAGGACGACATTGATGCGGAGTAAGCTTAATATTAACATAACGGCTACCGCCACTATTACTGCATTCATCGTTACACTCACTTTCATACACTAAATTACTAACATGTTAAACATTATTATTCTGACAATTGAAAGTCAAGGGTTTTCATCAGTTAAGGCAATAAAAAAACAGTATGATCTATTACTCATCACACTGCTTTTGGGTTCCTACTTATTTAATTGTTACAATGATTCTCGAACGACTTTTTTATAGTAGCCTACCGATAGTAGAGCAAAAATTGTATACAATGCTATATAACAGCACATCGCAATCCACAAGGGTGCTGTTAACTCTGTTCCAAATAAAAACCATCCTGATTTAACAGCAAAGTAGCTATGCAATAATCCAATAATTAATGGAACTCCAAAATTAAAGGCTTGTTTCATATAAATGCCTCTCATAATATCTCTTTCTGCAAAGCCAATCTTTCTGAGGATTGTATAGGAGCCACGCTCTTCCTCTGCCTCAGACATTTGTTTGAAGTACAGAATGCTACCAGTTGTCATTAAGAAAGCTAATCCTAAAAATGCAGTTGTAAATATAGTAAGACCCAATGATTCAATATTATCTTTACGCTTCTCTTCATAAGAGGATTGATTATACTGCTCTGTTTTACCCTCATGATCTTTAGTTGTAATGACCCCAGCATTTGTCTGTAAATATAATTTCTCTGCCACCACTAAGTTTTCTTTTGAATTTATAGTAATAGAAGACTGTCGATGCCAAGGGTAATGCTCTGATTGTGTAGCTAGACTTTTAAACATATCATCTGTTACAACAAAGATGGGCCCACCACCTCCAGCTGTAACGATACCACTTATAATACTTTTATCGTGTACATCCACAACATGAAAAGTCTCTTCGAGTTCTCCTGCAGATACTACTACATCACGATCTTTCTCTAATGGGAACATCTCAGCCATATACCCACCATAGTTTGTTAAAATCACATCATTTCCTGATATCGAGGCTTCAGGCACACTCTGCTTATAATCAGAAAGTGGAATTGTATAGATGGTTCCTTCCATACTATATAGAGGATTATCCTGCTGTTTTTTAGACATGAGTTGTCCTACAGAGGCTGTTACTCCTTGCAAACGATAATCTACCCTTTCATACGCTATGTTATTTTTCTCTAATTCATTTAAGAAAGACATTCCCTGCTCTTCTAGCAAGATAAAATCACCCGGTACTTGGCTATATGCAGATGCTTCTGAAGAATAGTAGGAGATATAAGATAAAGTCGTCACACCTAGAGAAACACCCGTTAATACGGTTATGAGCGTTAATGACTTAGCGTTGCTCTTCATCCGATGCATGATAGGTGTTAATGCTAAAACATCATGGATGGAAAGATGTCCTTTTTTCTTTAAGCGAATCGTATTCATAATAAATGCTACAGAAAAACGAAAGACAAGAAATGTTCCACCAATTGTAGTAACTAGAATAATGATCATATTAATAAATAAGTTTCCGGCTGATTCAATATCAAATAGCTTTGTTGAAGCATAGTAACCATAAACAATTAAAACTAACCCCATAAAGCCAATCACCATTTGTAAGGCACTAAAACGTCTTACACGTTCATCTGCTTGTTTAGCAGCGGTAAATAGTGATAGTAAAGAAACACGATGGATCATCCAGGCCATTTGTACAAGGACAATCATCAAAAGTATAGTAAATACAATTATGGATTGCTGTAATGCCTGCGTACTAAATGTCATGGTTACAAGAGCTTCTTTCTCAAGTACACGCAATAGTATCATTGCAAATACACGTGAACTAAAGAAACCGGCCAGCATACCTAAAATAACAGCTCCAACAAATAATAGAATGCTTTCGATCGCTAATAAGCGTACAATTAATCCCTTGGTCATACCAATCAATTGGTACAAGCCTATCTCTTTACTACGACGCTTCATAAATAAATGATTGGCGTACAAGACGAAGAACAAAACGATAAAATATAAAATATAAGTGGCTGCTTTAAATCCAGCAGTAGCCGTTCCACTCATCTGAACAGCATCCCATACTGCAGAGTTATTTTGTAATGTTACAAAGGAAAAATATAAAGTAACGCTAAAAATAAGGGCGAAGAAGTATAAATAGTAGTGCTTCATATTTTTCTTCATGCTTCTTAATACTAACTTACTTAGACTCATAACCATCACCGCCTAGCACACTTTGCGTATGCATGATTTCCTGGAAAAAAGCCTGTCTTGTTTTATCCCCTTTATAAAGCTCACTATAAATAAGTCCATCCTTTAGAAATAAAACACGTGTGCAGAAACTTGCAGCTACTGCATCATGCGTAACCATCATTATTGTCGCTTCTTTTGTCTCATTAATATTTTGGAGATTTTGGAGCAAAGCTGTAGCTGATTTAGAATCTAATGCACCTGTAGGCTCATCTGCAAATACTAATGATGGATTTGTAATCAGTGCACGCGCAGCAGATGTACGTTGTTTTTGTCCCCCGGATATTTCATTGGGATATTTATTTAAAATTTCTGATATGCCTAGTAAGGATGTTAGCTCCTTTACACGACTTTCAGCAACTGTCTTGGGTAGATTACTGATCGCTAAGGGGAGAAGAATATTTTCCTTTACGGTTAATGTATCTAGTAAATTATAATCCTGGAATATGAAACCTAACTGCTCTCTACGGAAATTGGCCAAAGCCTTTTCCTTCATTCCCCGTAAATTATGACCATTTATTTCTATTACTCCTTCTGTTGCAAAATCGATTGAACATAAGACATTTAAAAGTGTTGTTTTACCTGATCCAGAAGGTCCCATAATACCTACGAATTCACCCTTACTCACTTCCAAATCAATGCCCTTTAATACTTCCTGAGCCGTAGATTTCTTTCCATAAACTTTTTTTATTTTACGACCAATTAACACTGTCACTTATAAACGCCCCTTTCTATATTCCCAGTGTACCCTGTCGCATCTATTCATTCGTGCGTTTTAGATGACAATATAAAAAGGTAGGTGACAATTTCGTCATCTACCTGTTAGTTTGACATATTCATTTTGTAATGGGAACCGTAGCGTAAATAATGAACCCTCTCCTACAGTCGATTGTACATTTATACGGATACCTATTTTTTTTGCTACATTATATGCTAGATAAAGACCCATACCTGTAGATTGACTTGACTCCCGCCCCACGTTTCCTGTATACGATTTTTGAAAAATCCTAGGTAAATCCTCCGAAGGTATCCCAATGCCCACATCTTTAATATGTAATAATGTAGCACCTGTTGGGTCAAGTTCAGTAAAAATCGCTACCTCTGAATTGGCTGAACTATATTTTATGGCGTTAGAGAGAATTTGTCGTACAATAAACGATAGCCATTTTCCATCTGTCATAACCTTTTCAGTCAGTTCATCTACTTCAAAACCGATTCCCTTTTCTATACACCAGGCTTGCATAGCTCGAATCTCTTTATTAACAACTGGTTTTAGCTCAATCTCAGTTAAATAATTGTCCTTTTCTATAGAAGTAAGTCGTGTTTGGTGTAGCTGTTGATCGACTAACAGATGGAGTCTCAACCATTCTTTTTCTAATTTTCGACGTATTGATAAATCCTCCACATGGTCTAACATTAAATTAATGGTTGTTAAAGGCCCTTTTACTTCATGAACCCATGCCAGCAACTCATCTGAATACTCTTGCAGCTGTACTTTGGCCTGATTTAATTCCATATTCTTTTCATGAAAGACATCCTCCATTTTTCGAAAGCTAACTTCTTGAAAAGGTGACAAAGATAAGCTACTTCTATGGGCTTCATCAAGGTGGCTATCCATATTTCCCAGGAAATCATTTAATTTCCCAACTTCGAGGAAGAAACGCCATAAGAAGAAGAGTATGAAACTAACAAGCATACTTACATTTACATACCAAATAGAAACACTATTTAAACCAACATCTAAAGAAAATAGCACGTTTAACAGTATCATCATAAATGTAAAAAACCCTATCCATGCAAAGCGCTCTCTTATAAACAATAGTAACAATATAATTCACGTCCCTTGAGTTACTGCTATATATCCAAGTCCCTTTTTTGTTAGAATCACTTCATGTAAGCCAATATCCTCTAGCTTTGCACGTAACCTGTTAACATTCACCGATAACGTATTATCGTTTACAAAACGCTCATCATCCCACAGTTTTCTCATTAGTTCATCTCTTGAAACGATATGATTAGCCTGTTCCACTAAAATGCGCAAAATAAAGAGTTCATTTTTTGTTAAAGAAGCTATAGCTCCATCACAAATAATTTCACTCCTTGCATAATCAATAACAGCATCATTAAATCGTGTAACATCCATTTTCGCTTCAACATAGTCATAGGTTCTTCGTAAAATAGCCTGTGCTTTAGCGAGCAATACTTCCATATGAAAGGGTTTCTGTATAAAATCATCTGCCCCCATTTGCATTGCCATCACCATATCCATTGGATGATCTCGAGAAGATAGAAAAAGGATTGGCACATTGGATAGATGACGAATTTCTCGACACCAATGAAAGCCATCATAGGCTGGCAATTGAATATCGATTAGTACAAGATGTGGCTTTACTTCTATAAAGTCATCCATCACCTTTTGAAAATTTTTGGGTCCTACAACTTGTAATGACCATTGTGCAAAACGTTCTTCAATCATACTATATATCGATGGATCATCTTCAATCAGTAAAATTTTCATCTCCATATTCAAATCCCTTTCCACTTAAATAGTTTACCTAGATGACATGCTGGCTGATATGTATTCATACACTAATTAAAACTTTAAATTACTTATATTTTAACATAAAAAACCAATCTGTAAGCGTCCCTACAGATTGGTTTGAACATTAGCAAAAGCTAAAATTATTTTTGGATAGAAGCAACTACGCCAGCGCCTACAGTACGGCCACCCTCACGGATAGAGAATTTAGTACCTTCTTCAAGAGCGATTGGAGCGATAAGTTCAACTGTCATTTCGATGTTATCACCAGGCATTACCATTTCAACGCCTTCTGGTAAGTTACAGATACCTGTTACGTCAGTTGTACGGAAGTAGAACTGAGGACGGTAGTTAGAGAAGAATGGAGTATGACGGCCACCCTCTTCTTTTGATAAAACATAAACTTCAGCTTTGAAGTTAGTGTGTGGAGTAATTGAACCTGGTTTAGCTAATACTTGACCACGTTGGATTTCTTCACGAGCTACACCACGAAGTAATGCACCGATGTTGTCACCAGCTTCAGCATAGTCTAATAATTTACGGAACATTTCTACACCAGTTACAGTAGTAGATTTAGCTTCTTCAGCGATACCGATGATTTCAACTACGTCACCAACTTTAACTTGACCACGTTCAACACGGCCAGTTGCAACTGTACCACGACCAGTGATAGAGAATACGTCCTCTACTGGCATCATGAATGGTTTGTCAGTTTGACGTTCTGGAGTTGGAATGTAAGAATCTACAGCGTCCATTAATTCAACGATTTTTTCTTCCCATTCTGGTTCACCTTCAAGAGCTTTAAGAGCAGAACCTTTGATTACAGGAATATCGTCACCTGGGAAGTCATATTCAGATAGTAGGTCACGGATTTCCATTTCTACTAATTCTAATAATTCTTCGTCATCAACCATATCACATTTGTTCATGAATACTACTAAGTATGGAACACCTACTTGACGAGATAAAAGGATGTGTTCACGAGTTTGTGGCATTGGGCCATCAGCAGCAGATACTACTAAGATACCGCCGTCCATTTGTGCAGCACCAGTGATCATGTTTTTAACATAGTCAGCGTGTCCTGGGCAGTCAACGTGTGCATAGTGACGAGTTTCTGTTTCATATTCTACGTGAGAAGTATTGATTGTGATACCACGCTCTTTTTCTTCAGGAGCGTTATCGATGTCAGCGTATGATTTAGCTGTACCACCCATTTTTTTAGAAAGAACTGTAGCGATAGCAGCAGTTAAAGTAGTTTTACCATGGTCAACGTGTCCGATTGTACCAATGTTAGCATGCGTTTTAGAACGGTCAAATTTTTCTTTAGCCATTAGAGATTGCCTCCTCAAAATTATATGTTTTATTTTTGAAATTTATAGAATGAATGCTGATAGAGAACGGGCCCATCCCCTATCCTGCAATCATAGCTTACAAATTAGTTATACTTTATGCAAGATGAAAATTCAATTATTCACCTTTATTTTTTTTGATGATTTCAGCAGCAATTGATTTTGGTACTTCTTCATAATGATCAAATGTCATTGAGAATACACCACGACCTTGCGTTGCAGAACGAAGAGTCGTTGCATAACCAAACATTTCTGCTAAAGGAACCATAGCACGAACAACTTGTGAGTTACCGCGAGCATCCATACCCTCAACGCGTCCGCGACGAGAAGTAATGTTACCCATGATATCACCAAGGTATTCTTCTGGAATTACAACTTCTACTTTCATCATTGGTTCTAAGATAACAGCATCACATTGTTTAGATGCTTCTTTAAGAGCCATAGATGCAGCGATTTTGAACGCCATCTCATTCGAGTCAACGTCATGGTAAGAACCGAATACTAATTTCGCTTTAATATCGATTAGAGGGTAACCAGCTACTACACCGCGGTCAAGAGAGTCACGAAGACCTGCTTCAACTGCAGGAATGTATTCACGAGGAATTACACCACCAACGATAGCGTTTTCGAATTCAAAGCCTTTACCTTCTTCATTTGGAGAGAACTCAATCGTTACGTCACCATATTGTCCACGACCACCAGATTGGCGAGTGAATTTACCTTGAACTTTTGCAGAGCTACGGAATGTTTCACGGTAAGATACCATTGGAGCACCTACGTTAGCTTCTACTTTAAATTCACGGCGCATACGGTCAACTAAGATATCAAGGTGAAGTTCACCCATACCTGAGATGATTGTTTGTCCAGTTTCTGTGTCAGTATGAGCACGGAAAGTTGGATCCTCTTCTTGAAGTTTTTGTAAAGCTTGACCCATTTTATCTTGGTCAGCTTTTGATTTTGGTTCTACAGAAAGAGAAATTACTGGCTCAGGGAATTCCATTGATTCAAGAATAACTAGGTTTTTCTCGTCACAAAGAGTATCACCAGTAGTAGTATCTTTAAGACCTACTGCTGCTGCGATGTCCCCAGCGAATACTTTAGAAATCTCTTCACGAGAGTTAGCGTGCATTTGTAGGATACGACCTACACGCTCACGTTTACCTTTAGAAGAGTTTTGTACGTATGAACCTGAATCTAATGTTCCAGAGTACACACGGAAGAACGTTAATTTACCTACGAACGGGTCAGTCATAACTTTGAATGCAAGAGCTGAGAATGGCTCATCATCAGAAGATTTACGTTCTAACTCTTCGTCACCATCAACAGAAGTACCTTTGATTGCTGGTACATCTACTGGAGATGGTAAGTAATCGATAACAGCATTTAACATTGGGCGTACACCTTTGTGTTTGAACGCTGTACCACAGATTACTGGGTAGAATTCTACTGCGATTGTAGCACGACGGATTGCCGCTTTAAGTTCCGCAACAGTAATTTCTTCGCCTTCTAAATATTTTTCCATGATATCTTCATCAACACTTGCAACAGCATCGATTAATTTTTCACGGTACTCTTCAGCTTGTGCGCGGTATTCTTCAGGAATTTCTCCCTCAGTTACTGCTGTACCTTTTTCGTCACCATAGAAAGTAGCTTTCATTTCAACCAAGTCAATGATTGCTGAGAACTGATCTTCAGCTCCGATTGGTAATTGAATAGGGTGAGCGTTTGCTTGTAAACGATCATGTAGAGTTCCTACAGAATATAAGAAGTCTGCTCCTGTTTTATCCATTTTATTAATGAATACAATACGTGGAACACCATAAGTTGTAGCTTGACGCCATACAGTTTCAGTTTGAGGCTCAACACCAGATTGAGCATCTAGTACTGTTACAGCACCGTCAAGTACGCGTAATGAACGTTCTACTTCTACAGTGAAGTCTACGTGTCCAGGAGTATCGATGATGTTTACACGATGGCCTGCCCATTGGGCTGTTGTTGCTGCAGAAGTGATTGTAATACCACGTTCTTGCTCTTGCTCCATCCAGTCCATTTGAGAAGCGCCTTCATGAGTTTCACCGATTTTGTGAATCTTACCAGTGTAATAAAGGATACGCTCAGTTGTTGTTGTTTTACCAGCATCAATGTGAGCCATGATCCCAATATTACGAGTATTCTCAAGTGAGAATTCGCGTTTCATAGGAAATTTCTCCTTCCATATTGGGGTAAAGACTGTATAAGAGACCTTGTGCTAGCCAATTTGCTAACACATAGGTTAAATTACCAGCGGTAGTGAGCGAATGCTTTGTTCGCTTCTGCCATTTTGTGCATATCTTCACGTTTCTTAACTGATGCACCAGTATTGTTAGAAGCATCAAGAATTTCGTTAGCTAAACGTTCTTCCATAGTTTTTTCACCACGAAGACGAGCATAGTTAACTAGGTAACGAAGACCTAAAGTTGTACGACGTTCTGGACGTACTTCAACCGGTACTTGGTAGTTAGAACCACCAACACGGCGAGCGCGTACTTCAAGAACTGGCATTACGTTATTTAGAGCAGCTTCGAATACTTCAATTGGATTTTCACCAGAACGTTCTTTAACAATTTCGAACGCACCGTATAAAATCTTTTGAGAAGTACCTCTTTTACCATCAACCATCATTTTATTGATTAAACGAGTTACTAGTTTTGAACTATAAATTGGATCTGGTAACACGTCACGTTTGGAAACAGGACCTTTACGAGGCATGTGTTTTCCTCCTTTCGAATAAATATCGATTATTTTATAAGTTGGCCTTTTATATTCGTCCATCAAATATCAAATCTGCTAGCAAGATTCGATATTTGTGACATTTAGTATAAGGCTCAGTTTTAAATAACGTTATTGAACGTTAAATTATTTTTTTTCTTTAGGGCGTTTTGTTCCGTATTTAGAACGTGATTGTAAACGACCGTTTACACCAGCTGTATCAAGAGCACCACGTACGATATGGTAACGAACACCCGCTAAGTCTTTTACGCGTCCGCCACGGATAAGAACAACGCTGTGCTCTTGTAAGTTGTGGCCTTCACCTGGGATATAAGCTGTAACCTCAATTTGGTTAGTTAAACGTACACGAGCGTATTTACGTAACGCTGAGTTTGGTTTACGAGGTGTCATTGTACCAACACGAGTACAAACACCGCGTTTTTGAGGAGACTTAACATCAGTTAAAGATTTTTTAAATGAGTTATATCCTTTGTTTAACGCTGGTGATTTTGATTTCGTGATTTTAGATTGACGAGGCTTACGTACTAATTGGTTAATTGTAGGCATCGGTATTTCCTCCCTTCATTTATTCCTTGTTAATACCACACATCCAGGTGGTTCATTTTTTGGGTAAAAACAAAGTCTTTGTGCTTAACACACAAAAACTACTCTACAGTAATCGCAACTACCGCAGCTCCAACATGGATTCCACAGGCCTTGCCCAGTTCCTTTTTGGACTCAACAAGAATAACTGGTATACCGATTTCTCTCGCGAAAGATATGGCCAAATCGGTTACCCAATTGTCTGCATCAAGTGCCACAAGGAGTTCTTTCACTGAACCGGCTCGCATTGCTTTTACTGCTTGCTTTGTACCTATGATTGTTTGACTAGCCCTTACTTTATCATAAGACATTTTCATATCCTCCGAAGTACAGACAGTTAACTATCAACCTTCAATATATTATCATTACCATTTTATACTGTCAACTAATATCTTTAAAAAGTCCGAAGAGACGGTGGAATTCCATCTCTTCGGCGCTATTTTTACTATCTATTCAGCAGAAACGACTTCTGTGTCAAGCTCATCTTTTTCAATGCGGATTTGACGGTAACGTTGCATACCAGTACCTGCAGGAACAAGTTTACCGATAATTACGTTCTCTTTTAATCCAAGAAGCTCGTCACGTTTACCCTTAATTGCTGCATCTGTTAACACACGTGTTGTTTCTTGGAATGATGCTGCTGATAAGAATGATTCTGTTTCAAGAGAAGCTTTTGTAATACCTAGGATTACAGGACGACAAGTTGCAGGGTTTTTGCCATCCATAACAGCATCTGCGTTTGCCTCTGCGAACTGGTGGATATCTAGTAATGAACCTGGTAATAAATCTGTATCTCCAGCTTCAATTACACGTACTTTACGAAGCATTTGGCGAACCATTACCTCGATATGTTTATCTCCAATTTCTACCCCTTGCATACGGTATACTTTTTGAACTTCTTTTAATAAATATTCTTGAACAGTTGAAACGTCTTTGACTTTTAATAATTGTTTTGGATCGATAGAACCCTCTGTTAAAACTTGACCACGCTCCACATTATCACCTTCGATAACTTTAAGACGTGCATTATAAGGCGCTTGGTACTTACGAGTTTCTACGTCACCTTGAATCGTAATTTCTTTTAAGCCTTCACGGATTTCTGTGATATCTGAAACAGTACCTGCGATCTCTGAAATAACAGATTGACCTTTTGGATTACGTGCTTCAAAGATCTCCTGGATACGTGGAAGACCTTGTGTAATATCGTCCCCGGCAACCCCACCTGTATGGAATGTACGCATTGTTAACTGTGTACCTGGTTCACCGATTGATTGAGCGGCAATAATACCAACTGCCTCTCCAACCTCAACCTTTTCACCTGTTGCTAAGTTCATGCCGTAACATTTTTTACATACGCCATGTTTTGTATTACATGTAAATGCTGAACGGATAGTCACTTCTTCGATACCAGCTTCGATAATTGCACGAGCCACATCTTGATCGATTAAACCGTCTTTATTTAGAATCACTTCACCAGTTTCAGGATGTACGATTGTTTTCTTCGTATGACGACCAACAATACGCTCATCTAGAGCCTCGATTAGCTCTGTGCCTTCCATTAATGCACCAATTGTTAAACCACGGTCAGTACCACAGTCATCTTCGCGCACAATAACATCCTGTGCAACGTCAACAAGACGACGAGTTAAGTAACCTGAATCGGCAGTTTTTAGGGCTGTATCGGCAAGACCTTTACGAGCACCGTGAGTTGAGATGAAGTACTCTAATACTGTTAAACCTTCACGGAATGAAGATTTAATTGGTAGTTCGATGATACGACCAGCCGGGTTGGCCATCAGACCACGCATACCTGCTAACTGTGTAAAGTTAGATGCGTTACCACGGGCACCTGAGTCAGACATCATGAAGATTGGGTTTGTTTTCTCAAGAGACTTCATCAGCTTGGCTTGGATTTCATCTTTCGCAGCACTCCAGCTTGAGATAACACGGTCATAACGTTCATCCTCTGTGATGAAACCACGGCGGAATTGCGCTTGAACTTTATCAACCTTTTCTTGAGCTACTGCTAAAATTTCACCTTTGTCAGGTAATACCACGATATCAGATACACCAACAGTAATACCGGCACGAGTTGAATATTTGAATCCTAGGTTTTTCATGCGGTCAAGCATTTTAGATGTTTCAGTAATGTGGAAACGTTTAAATACTTCAGCAATGATATTTCCTAAGAACTTTTTACGGAATGGATTTACAACTGGTACAGATTCAAAATGCTTGCGCAATACAGCTGTACGTTGTGCATCAATTTTCCCTTTTTCATCAAGGCTATTATAAGCACTATCTGATTCAAGCTCTTTTAGTGTTTCTTCGTCAATTGTTAAATTCACAAAGTATTTTTCTGGTGTTACTTGCTCTAAGTTAAAATCAGTCGGCTCATTGATATAAGGGAATGATTCAGGCAAGATTTCGTTAAAGATCACTTTACCAACAGTCGTTAATAGGAACATGTTATTTTGTTCCTCTGTGAAGGTTGGATTATTTAACGAACCAGCTTTAATAGCAATACGTGTATGCAAATGCACATGACCTGTATCATATGCGATTAATACTTCGTTTGGACCGTAGAAAATAGTACCTTCTCCACGTGCACTTTCACGTTCAAGCGTTAAGTAGTAGTTTCCTAATACCATATCTTGTGAAGGTGTTACAACAGGTTTACCGTCTTTAGGGTTCAGAATGTTTTGCGCAGCAAGCATTAGAAGACGAGCCTCAGCTTGAGCTTCTGCAGACAATGGTACGTGAACGGCCATTTGGTCACCATCGAAGTCAGCGTTATATGCTGTACATACTAATGGGTGAAGACGAATAGCACGACCTTCTACTAGTGTTGGTTCAAATGCTTGAATACCAAGACGGTGTAGCGTTGGTGCACGGTTTAGTAATACTGGATGCTCACGAATAACATCTTCTAGTACGTCCCAAACGTCGTTGTTTAAACGTTCGATTTTACGCTTAGCAGATTTAATATTATGAGCTAGGCCACGTTCTACTAATTCCTTCATAACGAAAGGCTTGAATAACTCAATAGCCATTTCTTTAGGTAGACCACATTGGTACATTTTTAAGTTTGGACCTACTACGATAACGGAACGACCGGAATAGTCAACACGTTTACCAAGTAGATTTTGACGGAAACGACCTTGTTTACCTTTCAACATATGTGAAAGTGATTTTAGTGGACGGTTACCAGGACCTGTTACAGGGCGTCCGCGACGACCATTATCAATTAATGCGTCAACAGCTTCTTGTAACATACGTTTTTCGTTTTGTACGATGATGCTTGGAGCACCTAAATCTAATAAACGTTTTAATCGGTTATTACGGTTGATAACACGACGGTATAGATCGTTTAAATCTGAAGTTGCAAAACGTCCACCATCTAATTGCACCATTGGGCGAAGCTCGGGTGGAATTACAGGTAGTACATCTAAAATCATCCATTCAGGTGAGTTACCTGAGTTACGGAATGATTCAACAACTTCTAAACGTTTGATAGCACGCGTACGTCTTTGACCTTGTGCAGATTTTAACTCCTCTTTTAAAGAATGAGTTTCATCTTCTAGGTCAATTTTGCCTAATAATTTTTTAATTGCTTCTGCACCCATTGAAGCTTCGAATGTATTTCCGAACTTTTCACGGTATGCGCGGTACTCTTTTTCAGAAAGTAATTGTTTGCTTTCTAAATTTGTAGCACCAGCATCAATCACAACGTAGGAAGCGAAATAAATCACTTCTTCAAGTGCACGCGGTGACATATCTAAAATTAGACCCATACGGCTAGGAATACCTTTGAAGTACCAGATATGAGAAACTGGTGCAGCTAATTCGATATGACCCATACGTTCACGACGAACTTTAGCACGCGTTACTTCAACACCACAGCGGTCACAAACTACGCCTTTATAGCGGACACGTTTATACTTACCACAATGACATTCCCAATCCTTAGTTGGCCCAAAAATACGTTCACAGAATAAACCATCTTTTTCTGGTTTTAACGTACGGTAGTTAATTGTTTCAGGTTTTTTAACCTCACCATATGACCAAGAGCGAATCTTGTCAGGGGATGCTAAACCGATTTTCATATATTCAAATTCATTAACGTCTATCAAGGAGCCTACCTCCCTCTAGTATAGGTCTTTATAAAGACTCTTTTACGCAGCTCGATAATCGTTTGCAAAGAATTTCCTCTTTGACAAAGGATTAGAAATAGAATGATTTATTAAAAGAAAAAGCCAGGCAGGGCGTTAAATCCTGCCCGGCTAATTTGAAAATAAGTTTGACCTTCTTCACCATTGTGAATTTTGGTTTCCATTATTCAAAAGACTCTACTGGCTCTTCTTCAGTATCTGGCTGTGGTGCGATGTTAAGTGCATCAGCTGGTTGAAGATCTTCTTCTTCGTCTAAATCACGAAGCTCTACTTCTTCATCATTAACTGTTAACATCTTAACGTCCATACCAAGAGATTGAAGTTCTTTAATCAATACTTTGAATGATTCAGGAACCCCTGGCTCTGGTACACTTTCACCCTTAACGATGGCTTCATACGTTTTCACACGACCAACAACGTCATCGGATTTAACTGTTAAGATTTCTTGAAGTGTATAAGCGGCACCATATGCTTCAAGTGCCCATACTTCCATCTCACCAAAACGTTGTCCACCAAATTGCGCTTTACCACCAAGTGGTTGCTGCGTAACAAGTGAGTAAGGACCCGTTGAACGCGCGTGAAGTTTATCGTCAACCATGTGAGCAAGTTTGATCATATACATGATACCAACAGATACACGGTTATCAAATGGTTCACCAGAACGGCCATCATACAGGATAGTTTTACCGTCACGGTTCATCCCTGCTTCTTCCATTGTTTCCCAAACGTCTTCTTCATTCGCACCATCAAATACTGGTGTTGCCATGTGGACGCCTAGGTAGCGAGAAGCCATACCTAAGTGTAATTCTAAAACTTGTCCGATATTCATACGAGAAGGTACACCAAGTGGATTTAACATGATATCAACAGGCGTGCCATCTGGCATGAACGGCATATCTTCTTCTGGCAAGATACGAGAGATAACCCCTTTGTTACCATGACGTCCGGCCATTTTGTCCCCAACGCGAATTTTACGTTTTTGAACAATGTAAGCACGAACTAATTGGTTAACACCTGGTGGTAATTCATCGCCATCTTCACGGTTAAATACTTTAACATCCAGAATGATACCGCCAGCACCATGAGGGACACGTAATGATGTATCACGAACCTCACGAGCTTTTTCACCGAAAATAGCATGTAATAAACGCTCTTCAGCAGTTAATTCTGTAACTCCTTTAGGCGTTACTTTCCCTACAAGAATATCACCGTCACGTACTTCCGCACCAATACGGATAATACCACGTTCGTCTAGGTTACGAAGTGCATCTTCCCCGACATTCGGAATATCACGAGTGATTTCTTCAGGTCCAAGTTTTGTATCACGAGACTCTGATTCATATTCTTCAATATGAACAGATGTATAAACATCGTCTTTTACAAGGCGCTCACTCATAATAACAGCATCCTCATAGTTAAAGCCGTTCCAAGTCATGAATGCAACAAGTACGTTACGTCCAAGAGCTAATTCGCCTTTTTCCATTGATGGACCATCTGCTAAAATATCGCGAGGCTTCACACGTTCACCTACTTTTACAAGCGGACGTTGGTTATATGAAGTACCTTGGTTTGAACGAATGAATTTTTGTAATTTATATTTTGTTAAATCGCCTTTAACCTCTTTGCCGTCAACAACTTCAATGCGGCGAACATGGATAGAGCGAGCTTCAACATGCTCAACAATACCATCATACTTCGCTACTACAGCTGCACCTGAATCACGTGCATCCACGTGTTCCATACCCGTACCAACGAATGGTGCCTCTGGGTTAAGAAGTGGAACTGCTTGACGTTGCATGTTTGCACCCATAAGTGCACGGTTAGAGTCATCGTTTTCTAAGAATGGGATACACGCAGTCGCTGCAGAAACTACTTGTTTAGGAGATACGTCCATGTAGTCCATTTGAGCTTTATTAAATACTGTGTTATCTCCGCGGAAACGACCTACTACTTCGTCATTTGCAAAGCTACCATCTGGATTTAATGGTGAGTTTGCTTGTGCTACGTAGTAGTTATCTTCTTCATCAGCTGTTAGATAATCAATTTGATCCGTTACTTGACCTGTTTCATGGTCAATACGACGGTAAGGCGTTTCGATGAAACCAAATTTATTTACTTTAGCGAAAGAAGATAATGAGTTGATTAAACCAATGTTTGGCCCCTCTGGTGTCTCGATTGGACACATACGACCATAGTGAGAGTAGTGAACGTCACGTACTTCGAAACCAGCACGCTCACGTGTTAAACCACCAGGCCCTAATGCAGATAATCGGCGTTTATGCGTTAACTCTGCTAACGGGTTTGTTTGGTCCATGAATTGTGATAATTGAGAGCTTCCGAAGAACTCTTTAATTGACGCAATGACTGGACGAATATTAATTAATTGTTGTGGTACGATAGCCGCTGTGTCGTTAATAGACATACGTTCACGTACTACACGTTCCATACGAGATAATCCAATACGGAACTGGTTTTGTAGTAACTCACCTACAGAACGTAGACGACGGTTACCTAAATGGTCAATATCATCTGTTGCACCTACTTGATAAAGCAAGTTGAAGAAATAGCTTACTGAAGACAATACGTCAGCAGGAGTGATATTTTTTACTTCTTCATCAATATAGGCATTACTAATGATATTAATTTCTTTTTGGGCTTCATCTTTCGGTGCATAAATTTTAATAGATTGGATTGTTACATCGTCCTCAAGTACTCCACCAACTTGTGATAAAGTACGGAAACCAATACCCTTCGAAGAATCTTCTAGGTAAGGTAGGATTTTATCTAAAGTACGGCGATCAAGCACTGTACCTTTCTCTACTAAAATTTCGCCTGTTTCTGGGTCTACAAGCGTTTCAGCAATCGTTTGGTTGAATAAACGATTTTTAATATGAAGCTTTTTATTCATTTTGTAGCGTCCAACATTCGCTAAATCATAGCGTTTTGCGTCGAAGAAACGAGAGTATAATAAACTTTTCGCACTTTCAACTGTTGGTGGTTCACCTGGACGTAAACGCTCGTAGATTTCTAAAAGTGCTTTTTCAGTGCTTTCAGAGTTATCTTTTTCTAACGTATTACGTAAATACTCGTTATCACCGATAATATCGATAATTTCTTGGTCTGAGCCAAAACCTAATGCACGAAGTAATACGGTTACTGGTAGTTTACGAGTACGATCGATACGTACATATACCACATCTTTTGCATCCGTTTCATACTCTAACCAAGCACCACGGTTTGGAATCACTGTAGCTCCAAAACCTTTTTTACCGTTCTTATCCGTTTTATCATGGAAATACACACTTGGTGAACGAACTAATTGTGAAACGATAACACGTTCAGCACCATTGATAATGAATGTACCCGTTTCTGTCATTAATGGGAAATCACCCATGAAGACATCCTGTTCTTTCACTTCGTCTGTTTCTTTGTTGTAAAGACGTACTTTCACACGTAATGGAGCTGCGTAAGTAACATCTCGCTCTTTACACTCATCAACATCATATTTAGGATCACCTAATGAATAATCGATGAATTCTAATGAAAGATTGCCTGTAAAGTCCTCGATCGGCGAAATGTCACGGAACATTTCACGTAAACCTTCTTCAAGGAACCACTCGTAAGACGCCGTTTGAATCTCAATCAGATTTGGAAGCTCAAGCACCTCTTTAATACGCGCAAAGCTTCTACGCTGGCGGTGTTGTCCGTACTGAACTAGTTGACCTGTCAACTCATTCACCCCTCAATAAAGCGATATTAGGTCTTTGCAAAATCATACAAATAGTGTATGATTTCGAAAGACAAAAAGAAAACGAGTCTTCAAAAAGATCTCATTTTCGGTTAACTAAACTTATCTTGGCAAGTATACCCATATTAAAACAATTCTATACAAAAAGGGCATACGACCTCAAAATAATATTTTTGCATTGTATCATATTATCATAGCCGATTTGTCAAGTCAATAAATTATACATATTTCATTTATTTTTTTGCTCGTATTATCCAGTATCCTTTTTTCTTCTCGACAACATCGACTTCGGAAAATTTACCCTCTAGGTAACTTACTGTCGATGGCGCTCCTTGTTTCTTCTGAATTACTACCCAAAGCTCTCCAGATGACACTAGTCTATCATAAGCTCCATCGTAAAAGCGGAAAATCGTTTCCTTCCCTGCACGAATTGGCGGATTCGTTAAGATAGCTGCTGCTTCTATATCTTTATCAACCATCGATAGGCCGTCACTCACAAATATTCGTACATTTTGAACACCGTTCACTTGCGCATTTTTTTGCGAAAGCGCAACTGCACGTTCATTTATATCCATCATACAAACGGTACGGTCTGGATTCGCTTTGGCGATGGATAATCCTATCGGCCCATATCCACACCCTATATCAAAAATTGCACCATCAATATTAGGCATTTGAAAAGCGTCTATTAAAACACGGGATCCAAAATCTACTTCGCTTTTACTAAATACACCTGCATCCGTTTCAAATGAAAACGAATGCCCTAGTAATTGAAATGTCCAATGACGAGGTTTACTCTCAGTTTGAGGATTACTTGTATAATAGTGATCTGACATTTTCACGCCTCCTCAGAATGAAGAAAAAAGCTCGCCAATATGACGAGCTTTCCTTTTGTTTAAAAGTAACGCGAGATTACTTAACTTCTACAGATGCGCCAACTTCTTCAAGTTTAGTTTTGATTTCTTCAGCTTCATCTTTAGAAACGCCTTCTTTAAGAGCTTTAGGAGCGTTATCTACTACTTCTTTAGCTTCTTTAAGACCTAAACCAGTGATTTCGCGAACCACTTTGATTACTTTAATTTTTTCTGCACCAGCAGATGCTAATACTACGTCGAATTCTGTTTTCTCTTCAGCTGCAGCAGCACCACCAGCAACTACTGCTACAGGAGCAGCAGCTGTTACACCGAATTCTTCTTCGATAGCTTTTACTAAATCGTTTAATTCAAGAACTGTCATAGCTTTGATAGCTTCTAAGATTTGCTCTTTGTTCATTATAATTTCCTCCTAATTGGATAATGTTTTATTTTTTTGCGGTCAGGCCGCGGAAGTTTTTGGACGTATTAAATTACGCGCCTTGTTCTTCTTTTTGATCTGCAACAGCTTTTGTTGCAAGTGCGAAGTTACGCACTGGAGCTTGAAGTACAGATAAAAGCATAGAAAGTAGACCTTCGCGTGATGGAAGTTCTGCAAGTGCTTTAACATCTTCAACAGAAGAGATTGTACCTTCGATAATACCTGCTTTAATTTCTAAAGCTTCGTTTTTCTTAGCGAACTCGTTGATGATTTTAGCAGGCGCTACAACATCTTCATTTGAGAACGCAATTGCGTTAGGACCAACTAATACGTCGTTGATTCCTTCAAGACCAGCAGCTTCAGCAGCACGACGAGTTAAAGTGTTTTTGTATACTTTGAACTCAACGCCAGCTTCACGAAGTTGTTTACGAAGCTCTGTTACTTGTGCAACATTAAGACCACGGTAATCCACTACTACTACAGAAGAAGCGTTTTGGAATTTCTCGGTAATCTCTTGAACTTGTACTTGTTTGTTTTCGATTGCTTTGCTCATGATGACACCTCCTATTAGAATGGGTCATTTATACCGACAAAAGAAAAGCCCCTACGTCAAATAGACACAGAGGCTGAAAGTCATCATCTTTAAATAAGAATCTGAATTCCGATGTCCTCGGTAGGAACATTAAGTGACATGTCACTCCTACTGTCTACGGTACAAATGGATAATTCACAACAGCAATGATTATATCATGTAATCATTGCTGTTGTCAATATATATATTTAAATTATTTTACTACTACGTTAGCAGCGTCAATTTTAACAGCTGGACCCATTGTAGTTGTAATATTTACAGACTTCATGTAAGTACCTTTAGCTGCAGCAGGTTTTGCTTTTTGAACTACATCAAATACAGCTAAGAAGTTTTCTACTAATTTTTCTGCAGAGAAAGAAACTTTACCGATAGGAGCGTGGATGATACCAGCTTTGTCAGCACGGTATTCTACTTTACCAGCTTTGATTTCTTCGATAGCTTTTGTTACATCGAAAGTAACTGTACCAGTTTTAGGGTTTGGCATTAAGCCTTTAGGTCCTAATACACGACCAAGTTTACCAACTTCACCCATCATGTCAGGAGTTGCTACGATTACATCGAAATCAAACCAACCTTGTTGGATTTTTTGGATGTACTCTGCATCACCTACATAATCAGCACCAGCTGCTTCTGCTTCTTTAAGTTTTTCACCTTTCGCGAATACTAATACGCGTTGAGTTTTACCAGTACCGTTTGGTAGTACTACTGCACCACGGATTTGTTGGTCGTTTTTACGAGTATCAATACCTAAGCGGAAAGCAACTTCTACAGTAGCGTCGAAGTTTACTGTGCTAGTTTTTTGAGCAAGTTCGATTGCTTCTTGTGCACTGTATAGTGAGTTACGATCAATTAATTTAGCTGCATCTTGCAGTTTTTTACCTTTTTTAGCCATTATATATTTCCTCCTTGATTGTGGTTATAACGGATTTTACCTCCCACGAATAAAGGTTGCGTGTTCACAAAGAAACTTCGCAACCTTCCAAAAAACAAAACATCAAGTAACTGGGATTAGTCTTCGATAACAATACCCATGCTTCGTGCAGTACCTTCTACCATTAACATAGCAGCTTCTACTGAAGCAGCGTTAAGGTCTGGCATTTTAGTTTCAGCGATTTCGCGAACTTTATCACGTTTAACCGTTGCCACTTTTTTACGATTTGGTTCACCAGATCCAGATTGGATACCAGCTGCTACTTTAAGTAGAACTGCTGCAGGTGGAGTTTTTGTAATGAAAGTGAAAGAACGATCCTCGAATACTGAAATTTCAACTGGAATAATAAGACCAGCTTGATCAGCAGTACGCGCGTTGAATTCTTTACAGAATCCCATGATGTTCACACCTGCTTGACCTAATGCAGGACCAACCGGTGGAGCTGGATTAGCTTTACCAGCAGGGATTTGAAGTTTTACAACTTTAATAACTTTTTTAGCCACGAGACACACCTCCTTAAGTCCGTGATGTGGTAATTGGGTTGCCCCTCCCACTCAATATCTGTCTGTCAGCTAAGTGCCGATAACATTAAAATTATCATTACAGACGTCAAACAAAAGTATGACAGTCTGACCTATGAAATGATACCACTTTTAATTTTTTTAAGCAAGTAGTAATTAACAAAATCTGCGAAACGTCTACCAATTGGCATGTCACAGTTCTAGAAATTGTACTATAATTTTTGAATTTGTTCGAAGTCTAGCTCCATAATTGTTTCGCGACCAAACATATCAACTGACACTTTTATTTTTCCTTTTTCTGTGTCAATTTCTTCAACACGTCCTTGGAAATGAGCGAACGGCCCTTCTAATACTTCAACTGCCTCACCAATAGAGATGTCCACTTCAACAATCTTATCAGTCATACCCATTTGTTGTAATAGACGATCCGCTTCTTCAGGTAGTAAAGGTGTTGGTTTTGCTCCTCCACCAGAGGACCCGATAAAGCCTGTTACACCCGGCGTATTACGCACTACATACCAAGAATCATCTGTCATAATAAGCTCTACTAATACATAACCTGGGAAAACTTTACGCATCATCGTACGCTTTTTCCCATCCTTCATTTCTGTTTCCTCATGCTCAGGAACAATCACTCGGAAGATTTTATCTTGCATTCCCATTGTTTCTACACGTTTTTCTAGGTTTGCTTTTACTCGGTTCTCATACCCTGAATACGTATGAACAACATACCAATTTTTCTCCATAACTACTAGGACTCCTCGTCCGTCCCTCCCTTACAAATAAAAGTGAAAATGAATCGCGATATGCTAGATGCAATCCTTACCCTTTTCACAAACATCTCATATAAACATAGCCTTTTCCTATAAAGAAAGCCTGAAGATATGTATCGAAACTAGCATAGTCATCTATCGCTACTATCATACTTATCATAATGAGATTAACTTACTGCCATTCACTTCATCCATATCACTTGCACATAAAGATAGAATTACCTGCTGAATGAAGATAAAACAAACGAAAAAACCCGTTATTGCAATGGACGGGCTATTTCATAAGTATTAACATGCTATTTACTAAATTATAAATCTAAGTACCAGCGGAATAATGATGAAATACCTAAGTCAACTAACACAAAAAATAAAGCCATAACGACAACAGTTGAAATTACAACGACTGTATATTTAGTCAGCTCTTTACTTTTCGGCCAGCTTGTTTTGCGCATTTCTGACATTACATCACTGAAAAAGCCTTTGATCTTGCCCATTCTAGCTTAACCTCCGAATCAATCAAAATCTGTCTATTTACATATCATTTTATAACGTTTGTTTATGCACTGTATGTTCATTGCAATGCGAGCAAAATTTCTTTAATTCGAGGCGTACAGTGGAGCCTTCTTTAGCCGGGAACGTGTAATTTCTCGATCCACATTTCTCGCAATTTAGCACGACTTTTTTTGCCATACACTCACCTTTTTCGGCACTTTATCTTTTTAAGACTAACACCTATATTTGTCAATGTCAATAAAGCCTATGACCTCTAAGACATTTCCTCAAGGACTAAATGTCGCTCTAATTTGCGCTTCACCCGCTGCAAAGCATTATCAATGGATTTCACATGACGATTTAATTTTGCAGAAATTTCATGATATGATCGGCCATCTAGATATAGAGCTAAAACCTGTAACTCTAGTTCACTTAAAATCTCACTCATCTTTTCTTCTAAATATCCAAATTCTTCTCTATGAATTATTAATTCTTCTGGATCATCCATGATAGCGCCTGTTAAAACATCCATTAGCGTTCGGTCTGATTCTTCATCAAAAATGGGCTTGTCCAAAGAAACATACGAGTTGAGAGGTATATGCTTTTGCCTAGTAGCCGTTTTAATAGCGGTAATAATTTGCCTTGTAATACATAGCTCAGCAAATGCCCGGAAAGAAGCAAGCTTATCCCCTTTAAAATCACGAATCGCTTTATACAAACCAATCATGCCCTCTTGCACAATATCTTCCTTATCAGCACCAATTAAGAAATAGGATCTTGCCTTCGCCCTAACTAACAAACGGTATTTCGTAATTAAATAATCCAACGCATCTGTATTACCTTGATGCACCATTTCAATAAGCTCTTCATCATTGAATCGTTCAAAATCTTGTGTCACTTGTACAATGCTATTTTTAAACATGGTATCACCTCAGCCACAACAGATAATTAGGAACAGTATAACGGAAATGGAAAATATGCGTCAATCAATCATTTCAATCCACGTCTCCATTTTTCGAATGCTATCGCCACATCCGGCTTTAATTCTATACGTGAAGGTGGTCTACTTTCATGTTTCCTTTTTACAGCATGTGATATTTTATGCTGGATAATGCTTGTATCTATTTCTAGTTCTCTCGCTGATTTTCTCAAAGCCCCATTACCAAAGATCACACTTTGCTCTGCCATATCGGAAGTTGCTACGTGTATTTGTACATTTCTAGCCTTAAGTTCATGCGTCATTTTTTCAATACGTTCATCTGCTGTTTCATTTTTCCGAGTATAAATGACTTCAACATCACTTTCTAAATAAGATTGCTCTACGCCTGGTACTAGATGTGCGTCAAAAACAATAATTACGCGCCACCCCATAGCTGCTTTATATTCAGCCATAAGTTCTATCAACCTTTTGCGAGCATCTTCAAAATTTGTATCCCGCAATGGTCGAAGCTCTTTCCAGGACCCAATCATATTATAGCCATCAACTAGCAAAATGTTTTTCATTGTTACTCATTCGCTTCTTGACGCTTACGATACACTTCGTACATTAATAATGCTGCTGCCACTGAAGCATTCAGTGATGTCACATGCCCTACCATCGGTAAATGATACAAGAAGTCACATTTCTCTTTTAATAAGCGACCCATTCCCTTACCCTCACTACCGATAATGATAGCCAATGGTAATGTTGCATCCATTTTCCGATAGTCTACAGAGCCCTTCGCGTCTGTACCAGCAATCCATATACCTCGTTCTTTTAGTTCATCCACTGTTTGAGCCAGATTGTTTACACGTACTACAGGGACATGTTCAATAGCGCCTGTTGAAGACTTCGCCACGACAGCTGTTAAACTTACTGAACGGCGCTTTGGAATAATAATACCATGCGCTCCTATTGCATCAGCTGTTCTCATAATAGAACCTAGGTTATGTGGATCTTCAAGCTCGTCTAAGATTAAGAAAAAGGGATCTTCTTGTTTTTTTGCGGCTGCAGCAAATAAATCCTCCAGTTCAGCATACTTATATGCTGCAACAGAAGCAACAATACCTTGATGATTTGCACTTGATAATTGGTCGACCTTCTTTTTCGGAACAAACTGAACGATCACTCCACGTTCTCGAGCTAGATCTAGCAGTTCATTGACACCCGATTTTTTTACCCCCTCTGCAATCCATACTTTATTCATATCGCGTCCTGAACGAAGTGCTTCTAACACTGGGTTTTTACCGGCAATAATTTCTCCATTTTGTTCTGTCATTCTTTCTACACTCCTTTCGATTCCTCGATTATTTGAATAGCATATGCAATGATTTCATACACGCGTTCAAGTTCATTTAATAAATATAAACTACCAAGTACCGCCTCAAAGCCAGAGCTATTTCGATAAGTTTGGACATCTGTATTCTTTGGTACAGAGCCGGACTTGGCATTACGTCCACGACGGAACACTGCCAACTCCTCCTCTGTTAAATAATTCTCATCCATCATACGATGAACAATCATAGATTGTGCCTTTGCCGAAACGTAACGCGTTGCCTCTCGATGAAGTGTATTCGGTTTAACTCGACCTGAACGAAGCAAGTGTTCTCGTATCTTTTGCTCCAATACGGCGTCACCCATATAGGCTAACGCCAACGCATTTAATTGCTTAACATCTTCATTGCGAAGTTTATCCAACTTAATTACCCTCGTTTCCATCTAGTTCCTTGTCGCGTATCTTCTAAAATGATACCTTGGGCTTGCAAATGGTCACGAATCTCATCAGAACGAGCAAAATCACGATTCTTACGTGCCTCTACACGCTCTTGTAGTAGTGCTTCAATTTCTTCGTCTAATAATTCTTCTTCTTTTGCAAATTCGATACCTAAGACGTCACCTAGTACTTCAAAAGTTTCAATAAATGTTTCTAACACTTTTTTGCAAGTATTCGTTTCATTTAAATAAATATTAGCAATACGAGCTAACTCAAATAATACCGAAATCCCGTTAGCTGTATTAAAATCATCATCCATGGCCTCTTCAAACTGTGCCTTTTGCTCAGTAATTTTATTCAGCCACTCATTTGAGTGATCGCCTAAGCTTACAGTAGTCGTAAGACGATGCTTCACATTGTTGTAGGCTGTACGAATGCGCTCTAAGCCAGCTGAAGCTGCCTCTACTAAATCCTTCGCAAAATTAATTGGATGACGATAATGAACAGATAGCATAAAGAAGCGAAGCACCTGTGGATCAATTTGTTTACGAATATCATTCACCAAAATAAAATTCCCAAGAGATTTAGACATCTTTTCATTATCAATATTAATATAACCATTATGCATCCAATAACGTGCAAATGTTTTATCATTGTGAGCTTCTGACTGTGCAATTTCATTTTCGTGGTGTGGGAAAGTTAAATCCTGCCCACCAGCGTGAATATCAATAGTATCTCCTAAATGCTCACGAGCCATTACTGAACATTCAATATGCCAACCAGGACGACCATTGCCCCAAGGACTTTCCCAGAAAATTTCACCTGGCTTCGCTGCTTTCCATAAAGCAAAATCTAATGCATCATCTTTTTTCTCACCAGCTTCTATACGTGCACCAATTTTTAAATCATCTACGGATTGATGTGATAATTTACCATAGCCATTAAACTTGCGCGTGCGGTAATACACATCACCTGCTGACTCATAAGCATAGCCTTTTTCAATTAAAACTTGGATAAATTGAATAATATCAGCCATATGCTCTGTTACACGTGGATGAACATCGGCTTTTTTGCACCCTAATGCAGTAACATCTTCAAAGTACGCAGCTATAAAGCGCTCTGTTAACTCATGAACTTCTTCACCAAGCTCATTGGCAGCCTTAATAATTTTATCGTCTACATCCGTAAAATTGGAAACAAACTTTACATCATAGCCTTTATATTGGAAATAGCGACGGACTGTGTCGTAAACTATAACAGGACGTGAATTCCCGATATGGATATAGTTATAAACGGTAGGCCCGCAGACATACATTTTTACTTTGCCTTCTTCTAGCGGAACAAAGGTTTCTTTTTGTCTTGATAATGAGTTGAAAATTTGAATACTCATTGTGTCTCTCTCTCCTTTTGTAAGCGTTCAATTTCCTGTCTTAATATAACAATTTGCTTCTCAAAAGCTTGACAACGTTCTTCTACAGGATCAGGAATATTTTGATGATCTAGTTTTTTCTCTAGACGAACTCCATCTTTAATTACTATTTTACCAGGTATACCGACCACAGTGGCATTTGGAGGCACCTCTTTTAAAACAACTGACCCCGCACCAATTTTACTATTCTCGCCAATTGTAATAGAACCTAAAACTTTAGCGCCTGTTGCTACAAGGACATTATCCTCTAATGTAGGGTGTCGTTTTCCTTTTTCTTTCCCTGTACCACCTAGAGTTACCCCCTGGTACAAAGTCACATTATCACCGATTTCACATGTTTCACCAATCACAACACCCATACCATGGTCTATAAAAAAGCGGCGGCCGATTTTCGCACCAGGATGAATTTCAATACCAGTAAAAAAGCGGCTTATTTGTGAAATGGCACGAGCCATAAAATAAAAGCGTTTTTTAAAGAACCAATGAGCCACTCGATGAGCCCATGTGGCATGCAAACCGGAATATGTTAATACCACTTCCAATACACTTCGCGCAGCTGGATCATTCTCAAAAATTGTTTCCACATCTTCTTTCATCCTTTTAAACACAAAAAACTCCCCCTTTTTATGTTGTTCTTGCTCAAATTCCTAGAAACCCTTTACACAGAACCGACACTGTCGTCAACTTTCTTTAGAATTCTCTGCCTAAGATGATGTGGTGTGTTTGTTTGAATGCCTCCCTCTTCATCAAAGAATGAAGATAAAATAAAAAACGCCCCTATCATCCCAAAAAGGAATGACAGAGACGCTTAAATTTGCGTGGTTCCACTCTGATTGAAGGCAAAAAGCCTCCCACTCTGGTCGTTCTTTAACGAGAACGAATCGATAAAGCCTACTATAGTTCAGCTTTATGCTCAAAGGTGCATTTCAGTTTTGCCTAGACTCAGACCACTTTCAGCCGGTGATGGTCCTCTCTTTAGAGCGTGCGCCACTTACTTCTCCTTATCAACGCTTTTTCAATGTAAATACATTTTACAACGCAAGAATCAATTGTCAATGGATTTCTATTTATTGCGCAAATTTTTCTACACGATCAATTGCTTTCTCTTTGCCAATTAAGCAGATAGCATTGGGAAGCTCCGGTCCATGTGTTTCACCCGTTGTGACAACACGGATTGGCATAAATAAATTTTTACCTTTATGACCTGTTGCCTTTTGCACAGCTTTAATAGCTGCTTTTACCGCATCTGGCGTAAATTCTTCTAATTCTTCGAGCTGTGCTTTGAATGCAGCCATTACCTCTGGTACTTGCTCTCCTGCTAAAACAGCTTTGGCTTCTTCATCATATTCAATATGGTCTTTAAAGAATAGGCTAGATAATTCAACAATCTCTGCACCAAAGCTCATTTGGTCATGGTAAAGCCCAATTAAATCTGTTGCCCATGCATGTTGCACTGCTGAAAGTTCATCTGGTAAAAGTCCAGCTTTTTGTAAATGTGGTAATGATAAAGCTACTACTTCTTCTAAAGATAGTTTTTTAATATATTGATTATTCATCCATGTCAACTTTTGTTTATCGAACATAGATGGTGATTTAGAAAGACGTTTTTCATCAAAGATCTTGATAAATTCTTCTTTAGAGAAAATTTCCTCTTCCCCTTCTGGAGACCAGCCAAGTAAAGCAAAGAAGTTGAACATTGCTTCAGGAAGATACCCTAAATCCTTATATTGAGTGACAAATTGAATAATGGACTCATCACGTTTTGATAGCTTTTTACGGTTCTCATTAATAATTAACGTCATATGACCGAAGCGCGGATACTCCCAACCAAATGCATCAAAGATCATCATTTGTTTTGGCGTATTAGATAAATGCTCTTCACCACGGAAAACGTGAGAAATCTCCATGAAGTGATCATCTAGAACTACAGCATAGTTATACGTTGGAATACCGTTTGCTTTTACAATTACCCAGTCGCCAATGTCTTTAGATTCAAATGTAACTTGTCCACGAACTAAATCTTCAAAATCATATGTTACATTTTCTGGTACACGCATACGAATTGTGTATGGCTCACCCGCTGCTTCTTTAGCTGCAACTTCCTCAGCTGAGAGATGACGGCATGTACCATCATAAGTAGGAGCTGCTACACCTCTTGCTTTTTGTTCCTCACGAGATGCTTCCAGTTTTTCTGAAGAACAGAAGCATTTGTAGGCTGCACCTTGCGCTAATAGTTTTTCAGCGTGCTCTTTATAAATATCAAGACGCTCCATTTGACGATAAGGCGCATAAGGTCCACCAATATCAATGGACTCATCATATTCAATACCTAACCATTTTAGGTTATCTAACTGAGATGCTTCTCCACCCTCTACATTACGTTCAATATCCGTATCTTCAATACGTACAATGAATTTACCGTTATGATGTTTTGCATATAAATAATTGAATAATGCTGTACGCGCCCCACCGATATGTAAAAAACCTGTTGGAGATGGCGCGTAACGAACGCGAACTTCTTTCGTCATATTAAAAGCCTCCTAAATTTTCGATCAAAAATTGACTTTGTTCATTTTACCACTCTGTAACTGGAAATAAAAGCAGAGTTCACTCACATTTATTTCTTCATCAAAAGAATTGTTGCCATCGCTGCTATACCTTCTTCACGTCCAGTAAAACCTAGACGTTCAGTTGTTGTCGCTTTGACATTTACCTGTGACGGCTCAGCATGTAACAATTCTGCAATACGATTTTGCATTTGCTCAATATATGGTGCCATTTTTGGTCGTTGAGCCATAATTGTACAATCGACATTACCTAGAATATATCCTTTATCCTCAACAATTTTCCAAATGTATTCTAATAATTTTGCTGAATCTGCGTCTTTAAAAGCTGGATCTGTGTCTGGAAAATGACGTCCAATATCTCCTTCTCCAATTGCTCCTAGCGCTGCATCTGTAACTGTGTGTAATAATACATCTGCATCTGAGTGTCCAACTAACCCTTTTTCATGTGGAATAGTAATACCACCGATAATTAACGGACGCCCTTCTTCAAATGCATGTACATCAAAACCTTGTCCAATTCGAAACATATGATAGAGAGACTACGTTAGCCATACATATGGATAATTCTCCTAGTTTGCCTAAAATGCAGTCTCATTCACCTTCCTTCACTTTTATCTATTTAGTCACTATTATACCCTCACATTTTAACATATTTCCTAGGAAATTGAGCTGATAGCAAATAGTCAGCATTTTCTTATACCAACAGATCCATTACTCCTTGGTGTACTGGCTTATAGTTTTTCCAAGCTAACCAATCATTATTACAACAGGCGTTAGGACGACCACTGAAAAATAAACATGTCCCATTCTTAGGCATCAATATAAAATCCCATTAGCAACTATCACTAATGAGATTTTTAAACTAGTCACTATTCATTTAATTGCAATGCTCGTTTTCGTAAAATAGCTTCTCCAAATAGCAAATCCTCTTGTGTCGTCATTTTTACATTCTCGTAGCTGCTTTCCACAATATGCACTGTGTGACCAAGACGCTCAACTAGCATTGCTTCATCGGTACCAAGAAAACCTACTTTTTCAGCAACATCCTCTGCCTCAACAATTAAGTCATAACGGAAGGCTTGAGGCGTTTGAATCATCCATAAGCTGTCGCGATCTACTGTTTCCTCAATGACACCATTACGAACTTTTTTCATTGTGTCCTTTGCTCGGACACCTGCAATGGCTGCACCAAAGTCGTGGGCACTTTGCACAAGATTGGCGATAATAGCATGTGTAATAAAAGGTCTTGCTGCATCATGAACAAGCACGATGTCTACCTGTTCCATTTCCTTCATACATGAATGTACAGAATGCTGTCGTTCAGCACCACCATTAGGTAAACCTTTGACTTTCGTAATACGATATTCATCGAGCAATTCTTGTATATAAATACGCTCCTCTGGTTTTACTGCTAGCCAAATACCTGTGCAAAAAGGGTCCTGTTGAAAGACCTCTAACGTGTGTATCAGGATAGGCTTCTTTAAAAGTTTTAAAAACAATTTATTTTGTCCTGCCCCCATACGTTTTCCACTTCCTGCGGCAGGTAAAACTACTTCATACTGCATGTTTTCACTTCCTAATCGTCCTTCGGCTTTGCAAATATCATACGACCTGCTGACGTCTGCAGCACACTCGTTACTGTTACCGTTATTGCCTGTCCTATATAGCTACGACCGCCTTCCACAACAATCATTGTACCATCGTCTAAATAGGCTACTCCTTGATTATGCTCTTTGCCATCTTTAATGACTACCACCTGCATATCTTCACCTGGAATAACGACAGGCTTTACGGCATTCGCTAAATCATTTATATTTAATACTTTTACATGATGTAGCTCGCATACTTTATTAAGGTTAAAATCATTTGTGACAATTTGTGTATCAGTCCCCATTTTTTTTGCCAGTCGTACAAGTTTTAAATCTACCTCTTGCACATCCTCAAAATCCTCATCTGTAATCTCTACGTTCGTATTACGTTCATCCTGTAATTTTCTTAAAATATCTAAGCCTCGACGACCTCTTGTGCGCTTTAATGTATCTGAGGAATCAGCAATATGCTGAAGCTCTGTTAGGACAAATTGAGGCACAATTAAGATTCCTTCAATGAATCCTGTTTCAGAAATATCTGCGATGCGGCCATCAATAATGACACTTGTATCTAACAATTTGTAACTTCCTCGCACCTCTTGAATTTCATTACCCTCAGCAACTTTTTTCTTTGTCTGATTACTACGTAAGGTAAAAAGCTGGATTAATTCATCCCTTTTTCTAAAACCTAAACGGAAGCCTAGATATCCTAATACGAATGACAGGATAATAGGGACTACCTCTGTAATAACAGGGAACTTCACACTATTAATAGCAAAGCCTAAAAAATACGCTACAATTAGCCCTATTATTAGGCCAAGCGTACCAAATAACAAATCTCCGACCGGAACCTTAAACAGGACCTCTTCCATCCAGCTAATGAGCTTCACAAAATAATCGGAAAACGCGAATGACAATGTAAACAGTAAAAGCGCTCCTAATGCTACTGATACGTAAGGATTATCAAGCCAAGGATTAGATGATAAATGAAGCAATTCGTATAATGGCGGTAAGAAAACAAGGCCCAATGCTCCTCCAATCAGTAAAAAAGCTATCTGAACAAATTTTTTCACAAGCTGTCACCTCCTATTGTTAGTTAAGATTATACATAGTTTATTATAGAAAATCCTTCTTCAGCCCATCAGATTATCATTATTTAACTCTCTCTTTCCAACCACACTTTCACCCTGCATTAACTAGGACGCCTATTCCTTTACTTGAGTTTCCCACTTTTTACGTCAAAATGAAGGAAATGCATGTCAGAATAGTATCTAACATGCATGGTTTTCCTATAACTCTCTAAAACAGGCATTTAATGCATCCTTTATTGTTTCTACACCGACAATTTCAATCCCTTGCGGAAAATCCCAACCACCTATATTTGATGCAGGAATGAAGACTTTTTTAAAACCAAGCTTCGCCGCTTCAATGACACGCTGCTCGATACGGGATACTCGACGTACCTCTCCTGTCAGACCCACTTCACCAATAAAGCAATCGGTTGCCCTTACAGCCTGATCCTTAAAGCTAGACACGATGCTTGTCAGAACAGCTAAATCTATAGCAGGTTCGTCCAATTTCACACCACCAGCAACTTTAATATATGCATCCTGTGCTTGTAGCATGAGACCCATACGCTTTTCAAGCACAGCCATCAGCAATTGCACTCTATTTTGATCTACCCCGGTTGCCATCCGTTTAGGGTAATTAAAGCTTGTAGGCGTCACTAGCGACTGAATTTCAACGAGTATTGGCCTTGTTCCCTCCATCGAGGCAACAATCGTGGAACCCGCAGCCCCTTGTGAACGCTCCTGCAAAAATAGCTCAGATGGGTTCAGCACCTCTTTTAAACCACCCTGTAGCATTTCAAATATAGCAATTTCATTGGTAGAGCCAAAGCGGTTTTTTTGACTTCGTAAAATACGATGATTATGATGTCTTTCGCCTTCAAAATATAGGACTGTATCCACCATATGTTCTAAAATTCGAGGCCCTGCGATTTGCCCCTCTTTCGTAACATGCCCAACTAAGAATATAGCAATCCCTTTTGTTTTAGCTATTCGCATAAGCTCAGCTGTACACTCACGTACCTGAGATACACTACCTGGCGCACTTGTTACCTCTGGATGAAAGACCGTTTGTATGGAATCGACAATGACAAATTTCGGCTGTACTTCCTCAATCGTTTGATTCAAAAACTCAAGATTCGTTTCGGAATAAATGTACAGCTCTTGAGAGATTACCCCTAAACGCTCTGCTCGTAGCTTCGTTTGACGAATAGACTCCTCACCTGAAATATACAGCACGCGATGGCCTTTATTTGAGAGCAAAGCTGAAACTTGTAGTAATAATGTTGATTTCCCAATCCCAGGATCGCCACCTATTAATACTAGAGAGCCAGGCACAATACCACCGCCTAATACACGATTCAGCTCGCCCATTTCTGTCGCCACTCGAGACTCTTCACTAGCTTCGACCTGAATAATGGGGATTGCCTTTTGAGTAACTGTAGCAGAATGCTGGAATGCCCCTCTTGGTCCTTTCGCTATAACTTCTACTTCCTCCACCATTTTATTCCATTCTCCACAGCCTGGACATCTTCCCATCCATTTTGCCGATTCATAGCCACAGCCTGAACATACAAATTTCGTTTTTTTCTTTGCCAACTTTCTTTCACCTCGAATATTTGTTCTTATATTAATTGTACAAAAAAAAAGACAGCTTGGCACTTAATGCCTTACTGTCTTTAGTTTGAAATTATTTAGAGATAGAAACTCCCTCTTTTTTCTTCACAATAAACTCGTCATTTACATAATCAATGATAACATGATTACCCTTCTCCACATTACCCTTTAATAATTCTTCTGATAATCGGTCTTCCACTTGTTTTTGTAATGCTCGACGTAGTGGACGTGCACCGTATTGAGGGTCGTAGCCCTCCTGAGCAATTTTTTCAAGCGCTGCATCTGTTAATTCTAATGAAATATCCTGTTCTTTCAACCGCTTTGTTAGAGCGTTCCCCATCATCGCAATGATTTCTTTTAAATGCTCTTTTTCTAATGAATGGAACACAATCATTTCATCAATACGGTTTAAGAATTCTGGACGGAATGCTTTTTTCAATTCTTCGAGCATCGTACTCTTCATATCTTTATGTTTAGAATCTGCACCACCTACGTTAAAACCAAGGCTTTTTTGATATTTAAGAGCATCCGCGCCGACGTTAGAAGTCATTATCACTACTGTGTTGCGGAAGTCTACTACACGCCCCTTAGAGTCCGTTAATCGACCATCTTCAAGAACTTGCAGGAGAATATTGAAAACATCAGGGTGTGCTTTTTCAATTTCATCTAGTAATACAACAGAATATGGTTTACGACGAACCTTTTCAGTCAATTGACCACCATCATCAAAGCCTACGTAGCCTGGAGGTGAACCTACTAAACGAGAAGTTGAATGTTTCTCCATGTACTCAGACATATCGACACGAATCATAGCATCTTCGTCACCAAACATCACTTCAGCAAGTGCTCTTGCAAGCTCCGTTTTACCAACACCAGTAGGACCTAAGAAAATAAATGAACCGATTGGTCGTTTTGGATCTTTGAGGCCCGCTCTTGCACGACGGATCGCACGGGAAATGGCTTCTACTGCTTCCCCTTGCCCAACCACACGTTTGTGTAGCTCTTCTTCAAGTTGTAATAATTTTGAAGATTCTTCAGAAGCAATTTTAGCTACAGGAATTCCTGTCCACATTGATACAACTGCTGCAACATCATCTACTGTTACTTTGGACTCGGCTTTACCTTGCTCTTCTTTCCAATTTTTTCTTGTAGCTTCAATCTCATCTTTAAGCTTTTGCTCCGTATCTCTTAACGCAGCAGCCTTTTCAAACTCTTGACCTGATACAGCAGCATTCTTTTCAGAGCGAACATTTTCAAGCTTATCTTCAAGTGCCTTTAAGTTTGGTGGCACTGCGAATGAACGTAAGCGAACCTTTGATCCTGCTTCATCAATCAGGTCAATTGCTTTATCTGGTAAGAAGCGGTCAGAAATATATCGATCACCCATTTTTGCCGCTGCTTCAATTGCTTCATCTGTAATTTTCACTCGGTGATGTGCTTCATAGCGATCTCGTAAGCCTTGAATAATGAGAATTGCTTCTTCCACCGTTGGTTCATCCACTTGGATCGGTTGGAAACGACGCTCTAATGCTGCATCTTTTTCAATATATTTACGATATTCATCAAGCGTTGTCGCACCGATACATTGCAGCTCACCACGCGCTAAGGATGGTTTTAAAATATTTGATGCGTCAATTGCACCTTCTGCACCACCTGCACCGATTAAAGTGTGTAATTCATCAATAAATAAAATGATATTTCCGGCTTGGCGGATTTCATCCATTACTTTTTTCAAACGGTCCTCAAATTCCCCACGATATTTTGTGCCTGCAACGACAGTTCCCATATCTAGTGTCATCACACGTTTGTCTCGAAGAATTTCTGGTACTTCATTATTAATAATTTGCTGTGCTAACCCTTCAGCAATTGCTGTTTTACCAACACCTGGCTCACCAATTAAAACAGGGTTATTTTTTGTACGACGCGATAACACTTCGATAACACGTGTAATTTCCTTGCTTCTACCAATCACAGGATCTAACGTGCCTTCACGGGCAATTTGAGTTAAATCACGGGCTAAACTATCTAATGTAGGGGTATTCGCAGCTTGTGCCGCTTGTTGACCTGATTGCGCATTATCATTATTCCCTAATAACAATAATACTTGCTGACGTGCTTTATTTAAGCCCACACCTGCATTGTTTAAGACGCGAGCTGCTACACCTTCACCTTCACGTATAAGGGCTAACAGCAAATGCTCTGTACCGATATACGAATGGCCTAATTTACGAGATTCATCAACCGATAGTTCAATTACTTTTTTCGCTCGTGGCGTATAGTGAACGATTGGACCAACATCTTCTTTACCTTTACCAACTAATTCTTCGATACCAGCTTCAATCATTTGAGGACTAATATCAATAGCTTCTAACGCTTTTGCAGCAATACCGCCGCCTTCACGTATAAGCCCTAATAAAATGTGCTCTGTGCCAATGGATTCGTGCTTCCAACGAATAGCCTCTTCCTGAGCAAGCTGTAATACTTTTTGCGCGCGTTGTGTAAAACGATTAAACATCATATAAATCCTCTCCTTTTTCCCCATTATTAGGCTTATTCGTGTGTGTTTGAATTAATGCCTCACGAAGCATTTCTGCTCGTACACGATCACGTTCAGCAGGCGGTAATGCCTCACCTGCATAATGCTGTAAAAAACCTGGTTGCATACTGACGACGCACTCATTTAAAGTTGTTGCGAGTATACCGTCAATCAACTGTAGGTCGACTCCTAAACGAACATTCGAAAGACAGGTAGCCGCTTCCTCACTTGTTAAAATTCTTGCATAAGTAAGGGTACCTAAAGCTCGATAAACTCGATCTTCTAAAGCAAGCTCAGCTTTTTCCATCAGCCTACCTCTCGCATGCCGTTCCTTTTGTATAATTTTTTCAGCAACACTTTGTATATCTGCTAAAATATCTTCTTCTGTCTTTCCAAGTGTAATTTGGTTAGACACTTGATAAACGTTCCCTAAATTTTCGCTTCCTTCACCATATATACCTCTTACCGTCATGCCTAAGCGTGTCATCGCATTTATAATTTGATTCATCTGTCCGGTTAACGTAAGAGCAGGTAGATGCATCATCACAGATGCCCGAAGCCCAGTACCAATATTCGTAGGACAGCTTGTTAAATAGCCAAAGGTATCTCGAAATGCATAAGGTAAGACCTTCTCTAGAATACGGTCAATCTTATTCGCTTGTTCATAGGCATTTTGAAGCTGAAAACTCGCGGTCATACATTGAATGCGCAAGTGATCCTCTTCATTCACCATAATACTCACCGATTCATCTTGTGACAGAAGCACAGAGCCCACCTGCTCTTTTTTTGCAAGCTGCGGACTAATCAAATGCTTTTCTACAAGAATTTGACGTTGTAAAGGTGTTAAATCATTGATAGAAAAATAAGCATAATCATTTTGAAGCGTTGGACTATCGCTTACTGCATGTGTAACTGCCTGTTCCACCTGTAAAGCCTCGTTCTCTGAAAACGATAATGGAAAACGATATCCATCTAAATTTCGAGCAAGGCGAATACGTGTACTAATGACAATGTCAGAATAATCGTCTTCAATACGCATCCAAGTAGGTGTAGCACGCTCTAAAAACGATTCAATCATCATGACACATCACCACCTTCAAATTGTAGCTGCTTCTCAAGCTCTTTGACTTCATCACGAAGCTTTGCTGCCTCTTCGAATTGTTCTTCATCTACAGCGAACTTCATGCGTTTACGGATTTCCTCAATTTGCTTTTTAATGACATACACATTGCTATGGGCACCTGGCATTTTACCAATATGTTGGGGACCAGCCTGTATCCGATTAAAGAGCTTAGGTAAATGTTCGCTAAAAGTGTCATAACAGCTTGGGCAACCAAACTTACCTTCTTTCAAAAATTGCTTATACGTAAATTCACATTGTGGACACGTTTGCTGTTGTGGCTGTGTTTGTTGTTTTTCCCCCACCTTTTGCCATGTAGGTGAGCCAAACCAGTTAGATAATAACTGTTGTATAGAAACTGGCTCTTGTTTAAACTCTGCATGAAATGGATGGAACTGTGAGGCGCAGACGTCACAATAATGGTGCTCCACCTTTTGCCCATTTTGAACTTGTGTTACAGTAACTGTCGCATTACGTTGTTTACAATGTTCACATATCATTTCCATCACCTCACTATTTCTGCTGCTCGTATTTTATAGTTGTCAGCATCGCCCGCAATATTTTTGCTCGAATTATATCTCTTAAAGGAAGATGTAAGTCGATTGTTGAGCGATCAATTGCTGCTAACATTAACTTCGCTTCTCGCTTTGAAATTACCTGCTCGTCGATGAGTCGATACACTAAATCTTCTGCCATCGTTTGCGATGCTCCACCTTCAATATGCCGGAGAACATCGTCAATTAAATCAATCTGTGAATTCGCGCGGACACGTAAAATTCGAATGTATCCACCACCACCACGCTTGCTCTCTACAAGGTAACCTCGCTCGGCAGTAAATCTTGTATTAATGACATAATTTATTTGTGACGGAACACATTGAAATTTATCTGCAATTTCACTACGTTTTATTTCAATATGCCCTTCCCCACCTAATTCAAGTACTTGCTTTAAGTAACCTTCTATGATGTCTGATATATTACGCATTTTAGGAATACACCTCGCTTGCTTCACTGACTTTGACTATCTTTGACTTTCTTTGAGTATATTATACAAAACGCTTGAAAATAATTGCAATGATTTCGCCCAGAGAAAAATGAAATGCCTTAAAAAGTATATTCAAGCGTAGAAAATAGCACTTATTAATTAATGGCTATCGAGCACACTTATTTGCTTCCTACACCTAATGTACCCTTTTTATCCATAGAAAAAACGCAAGCATATGCAACTAGCATATACTTGCGTCTATAAAAATTATACCCAACGACCTACAATTGGATAACGCCAAGGCTCATCAGTTAATGCTTTGACGATACCGATAATTGGTACTACAAATAGCATAATACCGAAAACGATTAAAAATGGAATGCCAATGATGAAAAAGCTTAAGACTCCAGAGACAGCAAGTAAAACCGCCATGACAAGTTGGAAAAGTATTGCTTGGATAGAAATTGCCTTCACTTCCTCATCCGTACTAATTAAAAAGAAGATTATGGGAACTAACCATGGCGCAAAAAACGAACTTGCGTGTATGATTACTTTAGACCATTTACTCTCCATATATATCAACCCTTTCTTTATGCGTTGTCTATCGTTTTATGTACTACTATTTACGGAACTATACCCGTAATAGTTTCAATTTAAAGTGAGTTTTTTAAAATTTTTTTTGAAAGGTCGTGATGAGAAATGGAATTTAACCACACATTAGCAAATGAATATGAAAAGGGGATTCGCCGTACTCTACCAAGCTATGATGCAATGCTTCGTTTAATACAAACTTTTTATCGTTCTACATTACAGGAGCAAGCTGATATGTTGATTGTTGGTGCAGGCAGTGGCAATGAAATATTACAGCTAGCAGATGGAAGACCACATTGGTCATTTACGGGTATTGATCCGTCAGAATCTATGCTCGATATAGCAAGGGAGCGTCTCCAATCGTTACCCAATGATCTGTCATTCTACCGTGGGACATTGCTGGATACACAGCTACCAGCCACCACATTCGATGCAGCTAGTTGTGTACTCGTCCTTCATTTTATTCAAGGTTATGAAGAAAAGCTGTCAACTTTGAAAGAAATTTACAACCATTTAAAGCCAGGGGCACCTTTTACTCTTGTTTCAAAATACGGTCAACCTGGTACGATTGAAACGGAACTACAATTCGATTTATGGCGTTCCTACTGGCTTCAACATACAAAACTTTCTATATCCGATGTTGCAGTAATGGAAAATTCCATCCGTGCTCTGTCATTTATGCCCGAGAAAGAAATATTAACATTATTACAAGAAGCAGGTTTTATAAAACCTTCTAGATTTTTTGCCACTACTTTGTTTGGTGGATGGGTATGCTTTAAAAAGGAAGAACATTAAATATATATATTGTAGTAAATACTTTGAGGTGAAAGCTGTGATAAGCACCATTGGCATTACAAAAAAACAACAATTACTAAAGGATTTCCCTTTGGAATCCATACATCAACAAGAGTTCGAGTGGTACTGGATTGATTTTAATTGTCCAACTGCTGAGGAAGAATCTTTGCTAGATTCATTTTTTCATTTCCACCCGCTAGCTATTGAAGATTGCTTGATGCGATTACAACGTCCAAAACTCGATTTTTATGACGATTTTCATTTTTTCGTCATTCATCGATTAAACGAGCTGTCATTAGCTGCAGAGGAGGTAAATATTTTTACCTCTAATAAGTATATAGTGACATTTCATAAGAACCCAGTTCCTGAAATAGAAAAGGTACAAAAGTTGTTAGAAAGCCAGCCAAAAAACTGGGAACGTGGCACGGTTTACTTAACCTACCAAACCATTGATAAAATTGTTGATAGCTATTTCCCACTTGTTTATAAAATTGAAGATCATTTAAATGCACTTGAAGGCGAACTTACATACCAAAGCAACGTAAATGCCATGAAGATTGTCTTCGAGTTTCGTAGTGATTTGCTCGATTTAAGGCGTGCCATTTTACCGATGAGAGACCTTTTATATCGAGTACTTAATTCTTACCGTTTTTCATTGAACAAATCTGAAAGAGCTTATTTTGGAGATATTTACGACCATCTTCTAAAACTAACTGAAATGGTTGAATCAAATCGAGAGCTGACGGCAGATATGCGAGATAGTTATATGGCTATGAGCTCAAGCCGAATGAATGGCATTATGATGACTTTAACAATCGTCTCAACCATCTTCATTCCACTGACCTTTATTGCTGGAGTTTATGGGATGAACTTTGATAATATGCCTGAGCTACATGGACAATACAGCTATTTTATTGTCCTCGGTATTATGATTATTGTTGTCATCGCTATGCTTACCATCTTTAAACATAAAGGCTGGTTTAAATTATTTAAGCCCTAATCCACAAAAAGCTGCTCGTTTAACAATCAAAACGAGCAGCTTCAGTTATTACTATTAATAAGGACCGCGGTCGTCAATTTTATTTTCACCCTGCTGTGGGAATAAAAAGTATGCTAAAACCCCTGATCCTAAAGCAGCGCAAATTGTAATTAACAGCTGTTCAACAGCTGGTACTTCCGCATAATAGTTTCGTAGCATATAAACGGAACCTATTGCAACAATGACCATGACTGGAATAACGAATTTAAAGCGTTTTTTCTCCATATTAGTACCTCCTATTTATCTTTCACGTTCAGTTTTATTCTCCTTAAACAGTTCGTATTTTACAGGTTTCCCACTTTAAATTCAAATTTACTCTGCTGCACTAACAGAACTGCCAAGAAAGTAAAAAAATAAAGAAATAACCAAATTTTTAACCAAATATTCAGCAAATAATAGTAAAATAGATTTAATACCAATTGTTTATCAAATTTACAGACCTAACAAATTCAGAAGTTCATTTTACTCACAATTATTATGGATATTAAGAATGGAGCAAACAATAATGAGTTGGTTTTCAAAAAACAGCAGTTCTAGCTACTCAATTACATTAACACCTGAAAATTTTAAGGGCCATGTACAATTAGATGTTTTAAATCATCCAAATCTTCAAAAGCAATTACAGCTTTTAAATTTAACAATTGAGGATTTAGCCATAATTAAGCAACTACAACCGTTAGCTAAGGATTTAATACCTGCAATGGTGGAGCAATTTTATGCAGCCATTAGTTTGAGCCAAGATTTAATAGATATTATTAATAGAACCTCGCATATAGATCGTTTAAAAATTACGTTACATAAGCATTTAAGCGATATTTTTGAAAGTCATATTAATGACGCCTATATCGCTGAAAGAAAAGCAATTGCTGAAGCCCATGTACGAATTGGCTTACAATCAAAATGGTATATAGCATCCTTTCAATCACTTACCTCAACGTTCACAAATTTTGTGAATGAAGTGGACATTTCAAAAAATGATGCCATTCGAGCCATTAATGCATTTTGCAAAATCATTAATTTTGAGCAACAGCTTGTGATCGAGGCTTACGAAAAAGAGGAAGACCGTATCCGAACAGCCTCTGACCAAACGAAAAACGCTCTTGTTACGACAATTCAAAGTACAGCAGAGGAACTTAACGCAATTAGTGAAGAGACAGCTGCATCGTTGTTAGTAATTTCCTCACAAACGGATGATATCGCAGAGGCAACAAAGCAGGGATTAAGCTTCGTTGCAGATACGCAGGAAAAATCAAGACGTGGGCAACATCAACTGCAAGAGCAAAATGATTTAATCCAAGTTATTTTACAAAGTGTCAACAGCCTTGAGGTGACTATGAATCAATTACGTACCTCCTCTCAAAAAATTTCCGAGATTGTAGGACTTGTCACGGGCATAGCTGACCAAACAAATTTATTAGCTTTAAATGCGTCTATTGAGGCAGCTCGAGCTGGGGAACACGGGAAAGGCTTCGCGGTAGTGGCAGAGGAAGTGCGAAAGCTTGCTGAAGAAACAAAAAATGCTGTCCAAAATGTGTCGCATCTCATTAAAGAAACTGAAAGTAATATTTCAACGATGGCAAATTCAGTTATTAATGTTGACCAAAAAATTCAACATAGCGTCAATACGCAAGAAAACTTATCTAAATCATTTAATGATATTGCTGATGCCGTATCTGGCATTCAACAGCAGTATGTTCATACATCTAGAGATATTTCAGCCATTTCTAATTTAATTACTGAATTATCACAAGGGGCTACACTTGTTTCCTCTTCTTCTGACTCACTCATTAATGTAGTCAATGAACTAAATAGGTAATATAACAAAGGGAGCCCCACCGCTTTAGGTGAAGCTCCCTTTTTCCTTAATGTGGCAATGCACGTTTTTGTTTACGATGCTCACGTCTTGCGGGCCCTGTTTCAAATAAACGTTTTTCCTCATCTGTTTCAGGATAAATTGCAGGTACGGGTACTGGTTTTCCTTCTTCATTTACCGCCACCATTGTTACAAATGATTCTGTCGTTAATTTTTCCTCACCAGTTTCAATATTGCGAGAAACAACACGAACATAAACCTCCATTGAAGAACGTCCTGTAGAGGAAACTATACTTTCAATTTCAAGAATATCTCCTACATGGGCAGCCGATAAAAAATCAACTGAGTCTATTGAAGCTGTGACTACAAGTCCCTTCGCATGTTTCATCGCTGTAATAGCAGCAATTTCATCAATATAAGCTAACACTCTTCCACCGAAAATAGAATTGTGATTGTTTGTGTCTGGAGGTAATACGAGACGCGATTGAACCGTACGTGATTGGCTCATGGGTACAGCATTGTTTGTCATATTCCTTGTAACTTCCCTTCATGTATGTTCTTTCGTCATCGTATCGTAGAAAAAGAGCTTATGCAAATCTAGAACGATTTTTTCATCGTAATAAATTTCATATCTGTCATTTCCTCAATGGCCCATTTAATTCCTTCTCTTCCATACCCACTCATCTTCACACCGCCATATGGCATATTATCTACTCGGAATGTCGGAACATCATTAATAATGACAGCACCCGCCTGTAATTCGTCGGCTGCATATAAGGCATCTGGCAATACATTCGTGTAAATACCTGCATTTAAGCCAAGGTCCGACTCATTTACAAGTCGAATTGCGTCATCTAATGTTTCATATGAAACAATTGAGACGATTGGCGCGAATGTTTCCTGACAAACGATTTTCATATCAGCTGTCACATTGGTCATAACAGTGGGCGTTAACGTTCGTTCTGTAAATACTCCTCCAGTTGCAATGACTGCTCCTTGTGCCTGTGCTTCTTCAATCCACTCTTTAATTCGTCCAACCTCATTCGGATTGATCATAGCACCTACATCTGTATTTTTATCTAAAGGATCTCCTACTACTAGCTTCTCAGTTTCCGCAACAAATGCCTCTGTGAATTCATCAATAATAGAAGAATGTACATAAATGCGTTGTAACGAAATACATACTTGTCCAGCAAAGTTAAAAGCACCGCTCACACAGCGACTTATAATTTTATTAAAAGGTGTCGATGGTTCGACGATAACTGCTGCATTAGAACCAAGCTCTAACGTTACTTTACGTAAGCCAATCTTTTCTTTAATACCTAATCCAACTTTTCCACTACCCGTAAACGTCACCTTTTTGACGTGAGGATGTGTAACCAAAGTATCGCTAAGCTCACCACCACTTCCTGTCACAATTTGCAACGCACCATCTGGCAAACCCGCTTCACGGAAAATCTCTGCCATAACAAGGGAACTTAATGGTGTTTGGGTTGCTGGTTTTAAAACAACTGTATTACCTACTGCAAATGCTGGGCCTAATTTATGGGCCACTAAATTAAACGGGAAATTAAACGGCGTAATAGCGGAAATTACCCCCAACGGTTCCCTTTTTGTCCAACCTATACGATCTCCTGCTCCAGGTGCCGCATCCATCGGTACCGTTTCACCTTTAGGCTGTTTGGCACCCTCTGCTGCAAATTGATAGGTGGCAATTGTACGATCAATCTCCGCTAACCCTGCTGTCAAAGGCTTTCCTGCCTCTAATGCTAAAATCTCTGCAAACTCTTCTTTTCGTTGTCGCATTAAATCGACGACTTTATATAAAATTTCGGCACGCTCGTAGGCTGTCGTCTTTTTAAACGAATGGAATGCTTGCTGTGCACCATCGATTGCTCTCTCCACATCTTGTATAGATGCTTTTGCCACTCGGGCAATCGCCTCACCACTATATGGTGATTTTAGCTCATAGCTTTCCTTTGCATCTTGCCATTGGCCGTTAATCCACAGTTTTGTTTCCTTCATCCTTCAAATGCACCTCCAAATAATTGTTCTCCCCCATTCTATCACGAAGAGCTTGAACTAGATGCAATGGCGGCTGCACTAACTGCTGCTATCATTGCAGCATGCTGAGCTTGAATTAATAATTCAATAGATGACATAATCGTCATAGACAGTGATTTTTGTACTTTCGCCATATGATAAATAATGATTTGCACAGCCATAAAGAGAACAAATTCACGATGCCATTTTAATAATTTTAAATCCTTTAATTCATGATATAAATGTATAACTTCTTGCAATTGATGATGAGTAAGATCTAGCAAGGCTAAAAACCCAAGTAAAGGATAATGCATGGCCTGTACTTTGACATCTTGTTTTTTTAGTGCATCTCGAATGGTCACGACATTGGGCACTAGTTGACGATCAAATTGTGGAGATAGGAAGGTTAATACTTGCGACAGCCATTGAAGCTCATTTCCTGCATGAAAATTATATGTTCGTAATTCTTTATAATAGCGATTCATTGTTTCTGCACGTATTTCTACATCATCAGATGGATTACTTAGTAACACAGCGTATGGAATATCTTCATAGGATGTTAAAAATGGGTGATGTTTACGAATGGCTTCAAATAAAGCTCTAGCTGCATGTGCATGCGCGATTTTATCCTTTTCATTCTCTGTCAAAAACTGAGCCGCAATATAACTAAAGTTACCACTTCTAAATTTCGCTTCCTTTAGTGCATTCACATTCGTTAATAGATTTTTTACTGCGTTTTCAGGATCCTCCTGCTTCATTAAATTAACAGCTATGCTATAGCCTACCGTAGTTCTTAAAGGAGACATCCAGGAAGATTGCTTCTTCATTTCCTGTAAAATATTCTTGTACTGGACAGCATCAAAAGTTTTTCCCGAGGCCACGAATGTACTAGCTATTGCTAAAACAATCTTACGATCCACTGTCCACCCCGCAGCCTTCGATACATCCTCTACCGTATTTGTAAATTTATTTTCTATCATCACATAATCCATATTTAGCACGCTCCTTTACCCATTTTACGGTACATGATGCGAGAAAGATTCATCCCGCTTGTAACAATTAACATAAAAAGTAAACTTAATTTAATATATGTTACTCTATTTTTTTGTTTTAATAGGAAATATTAAACATATAAGAAAGGAGGAAAAACTGTTGATAGCAAAAACCACTCGGAAATTAATATTTACAGTAACCTTAAAAGAACGTTTACAGCTATTTTTATTTTTACGAAATTCATCTAATAATATAGCTTTACATACCCTTTTTTCTAAAAATTAATACGAAAAAACAGCGGCAAAATTTTTTGCCGCTGTACAATGACTCGTCAAATTAATCCAAGCATCTGTAATTCCTCTGGTGTGAAGGCTCTCGATCTTGTTAAGAAACGCTTTCCTTCAACACCCTCTAATGAGAACATCCCACCTCTACCTTCAACTACATCCAGGATGATTTGAGTATGCTTCCAATAATCATATTGATTTTTATGCATATAGAATGGAGCTCCACCTATCTCGCCCAGACATATATCCTGATCACCTAATAGCAAGTCCCCCTCTGGATAACACATAGGTGAAGAACCATCACAGCATCCGCCTGATTGATGAAACATAACAGGCCCATGTTTCTCTTTTAATAGCTCGATGAGTGCCAGCGCTTCCGCCGTGGCTAATACACGTTCGATCACGCCCATGCACCTCCCTATGGTTTAGAAGAAACCAAGTTTATTTTCGCTATAGCTCACTAATAAATTTTTCGTTTGTTGGTAATGAGATAGCATCATTTTATGATTTTCACGACCAACGCCTGACATTTTGTAGCCACCGAAGGCTGCATGTGCAGGATAAGCATGGTAGCAGTTTGTCCAAACACGACCTGCTTCTATTTCACGACCAAAGCGATATGCTGTATTAATATCTCTTGTCCAAACACCTGAACCTAGACCATATAGTGTGTCATTCGCAATTTCTAATGCCTCTTCTTTCGTTTTGAACGTAGTAACAGCTACAACAGGACCAAAAATTTCTTCTTGGAAAATACGCATTTTATTATGTCCTTTAAAGACAGTTGGTTTAACATAGTAGCCATTTTCAAAGCCTTCTCCTACATTATTTTTCTCCCCACCGATTAGACACTCTGCACCTTCTTGTTTACCGATATCTAAATAAGAAAGGATTTTTTCCATTTGCTCGCTTGAAGCCTGAGCACCCATCATTGTGTTTGGATCCAGTGGATTACCAACTTTAATAGCTTCTACTCGTTGTAGTACACGTTCCATAAATTCATCATAAATAGATTCCTGTATAATTGCACGTGAAGGACATGTACATACTTCCCCTTGGTTCAGAGCAAATAATACGAAGCCTTCGACTGCTTTATCTAAAAATGCATCGTCTTTATCCATAATATCCTCAAAGAAGATATTAGGTGACTTACCACCTAGCTCTAATGTAACTGGGATTAGGTTTTGAGACGCGTATTGCATAATCAAACGGCCCGTTGTCGTCTCACCAGTGAAGGCAATCTTACCGATACGTGGGTTAGATGCTAGCGGTTTCCCCGCCTCTAAACCAAAACCATTCACAATATTAATGACACCTGGTGGTAATAAATCTTCTATTAATTCCACAAGCACCATAATGGATGCTGGTGTTTGTTCTGCAGGTTTTAATACGACACAGTTTCCAGCAGCTAGTGCTGGTGCAAGCTTCCATACAGCCATTAATAACGGGAAGTTCCAAGGTATGATTTGACCCACTACCCCAATTGGCTCATGAAAATGATAAGCAACGGTATCGTTATCGATTTGGCTTACAGAGCCTTCTTGAGCACGTAAAGCTCCAGCAAAATAACGGAAATGATCAATGGCAAGAGGGATATCTGCATTTAAAGTTTCACGTACCGCCTTACCGTTATCCCATGTTTCGGCAACGGCTAGCTTTTCTAAATTTTGCTCGATACGGTCCGCAATTTTAAGTAAAATGTTTGCACGTTCTGTTGGTGAAGTTTTCCCCCACGCATCTTTAGCAGCATGTGCTGCATCAAGTGCCAGTTCAATATCCTCAGCTGTGGAACGCGCTATTTGTGTAAAAACTTGTCCAGTAACAGGAGTGACATTATCAAAGTATTGACCCTTCACTGGGGGTGTCCATTCGCCACCAATATAATTATCATATTTCTGCTTGAATTGAACTACCGATCCTTCAGTGTTTGGAAATGCATAAACCATTTTACTTCTCCCCTTTACACAATTTAATGAGACTATCTACAAAAAACATCATTTTATAGCGAAATAACAATATTTTCATAGAAATCCTCTCACTTAATATATTGTCAGAAACGAATAATAATTTCAACTTTTCCAAAAAAATTCAAGGTAATTTATTTTTACTAGAAAAGTATATAGAATTCACGATTTGTATAACGTTAAGGTATACTTAAAAATAATATTAGATTTAGGAGAACAATATGCGTATTAATAAATATTTAAGTGAAACAGGCATTATATCTCGTCGCGGCGCTGATAAGTGGATAGCCGAAGGAAAAGTAACAATTAATGGAGAACCTGCGACAGTTGGAAGTCAGGTGCAGGATGGTGACATTGTTTGCATTGACGGAAAAGAGGTAAAAAAAGAACAACAGCTAGTCTATATAGCTCTAAATAAGCCGGTCGGCATTACAAGTACAACCGAACGTCATATAAAAGGGAATGTCGTTGATTTTGTAAATCATCCTTTACGTATTTTTCATATTGGACGTCTTGATAAGGAATCAGAGGGACTATTGTTATTAACCAATGATGGCGACATCGTCAATAAAATTCTACGCGCTGAAAACCACCATGAAAAAGAATATATTGTTCAAGTTGATAAACCTATAACTGAGCAATTTATTAACAAGATGAGCGCGGGCGTAGATATTCTAGATACAACCACATTACCTTGTTATGTTGAAAAGATATCAGACAAAGTTTTTAAAATCATTTTGGAGCAAGGCTTAAATCGTCAAATACGCCGAATGTGTTCAGCTCTTGGCTACTCTGTAAAGCGTCTACAGCGTATTCGTATTATGAATATTAAGCTTGGAAATTTAAAAGTAGGCCAATGGCGTGATTTAACGGATAAAGAACAGACGGAGCTCTTCAAGCTACTGAATTACACACCAAAATAAATATTAGAGGAGGGCGAGGACTATGATTTCCATTCAAAGCACAGAGCAGTTAACAGGAGTACAAATTTGTGGAGACTTCTGGGATTTAGATGAGCTTACTAAAGCTATTTACAAAGTAACTGGTGATGCCAATAAATACTATGATTATCAAGGTCCTCGACTCCGTATTTTAAGCGTTTGCTATAAACTGAGACATGCCATACTTGGGGAACACCAGATAGAGTTTGTAAGTAACGGCCTTAACAAGAACACCCTTATACAACATGAACTGATTTTCCCGACTAAAAACATCTATTTTGCCACAGACATTCTTTGGCCCGAAATTATTTTTAGTGCCATCGCTTTAAACGATTTCATTCATCTACACTTGAAATTAAACAAAGCATCTATTTGGAATCATGAGATAGCGACAATTCGTAAATTTCAAGCAGCTATTGCAGATTGTTTAGAACAGGAAGTTAAAGAAGAGGACTATGTAGTATTTTTAACTATGCTGCAGGCAAAAGGCCCATTAACCTTCCTTTTCGCCACACAGTATGTAGATGTTCTGAATCTAAAATACATCCAATTAAATAAAGAGGAACGTAAAGCTCAGCTTGCTGCATTTGCATTACGCCTACTTGTAGAGGATCATGAATATGTAGCACTCAAATCACATCTAATGCAAGCAGCCATTGCCACTAAACAACCTTTACACGCCATACAAATGCAGCTCAGCTATCCGGAAGAAATCTTATGGTAAATATACACAAAGCCGTCTCACAATGAATGAGACGGCTTATTTTCTATTTAATGGTTGGATAAGCCATTTTTCGAATTACTGCCTCGTGCTGAGGGTAATCTGCTAATAGCTCTTCCTGTGTAAACAATTCGAAATCCTCAAAGTCAAAGCCTGGGGCAACCATACATCCTACTAAACTAAACGTATCTACTTCCTCCACAGATGATCCAAAAATTGTATTTTTAGGCACCGCAATTTGTGGGATCTCTCCTGCTTCTACGTTCAAGCCAAGCTTCTTCGCTTCATATGTTCCATCTGGAAAAATCATATGGACTGTGAGTGGACTACCGGCATGGTAATACCATAGCTCATCTGACTGCAAGCGATGTAGATGTGAAATGTCTTGTGAGCGAAGTAAGAAATAAATACTCGTATAAATAGGTCTCTGAACATCTCTTACTGCAATATTCTCCTCAGCCCGAAATGAAGAAATATAATAGCCCCCTTCAGGATGTTCGGCTAAATTTAATTGTTTAATAAAATATGGTGCTGAATATTTCAAAAAGCATCACTCCTTTTTTCCACCTTACCAAAAATGAATAGTAAAATGCTACCTTCGATTATTTAATAGGGAGAACATTGAAAAGGGCCCCTCATTGTTGAGACGCCCTCCCCATTATAAACCACCCAAATAAGCAGCCTTTACTTGTTCACTTTCTTGAAGCTCTTTGGCTGAACCAGATAAAACAATGCGTCCTGTTTCGAGCACATACGCACGGTTAGCGACAGACAGTGCCATATTGGCATTCTGCTCAACAAGCAATACTGTTGTCCCCTCTTTATTCACCTGTTCAATAATATTGAAAATATTCTTTACCATTAGCGGTGCGAGCCCCATTGAAGGCTCATCCATTAATAGCAATTTGGGCTTTGCCATTAAAGCACGACCCATTGCAAGCATCTGCTGCTCCCCACCAGATAATGTTCCTGATAGCTGTTTGCGACGCTCCATTAGTCTAGGGAATAATTCGAAAACATGGTCCATATCTTTTTTTATTCCTGCTTTGTCATTACGCAAATAGGCACCAAGCTCTAAGTTTTCTTCTACGGACATATTGGCAAAAACACGACGTCCTTCTGGAACGTGGGAAATCCCCGATTTAACAATGGTTTGGGCTGCTTTCCCTGCAATAGAGAAGCCTTCGTATTCAATGATGCCACCTTTTGGCTTTAATAAACCTGACAATGTTTTTAACAATGTACTTTTCCCAGCACCATTTGCACCGATTAGTGTTACAATTTCACCCTCGTTTACTTCTAAAGAGAGGCCCTTTAATGCTTGAATGTTGCCATAATAAACATCTATATTTTGTACTTTTAGCATTAGCCGATAACCTCCTCACCAAGGTATGCTTCTATTACCTTTGGATTGTTGCGAATTTCTTCTGGTGTCCCGTCAGCAATTAATTGTCCATGATCAAGTACATAAATGCGCTCACATATACCCATTACTAAGCTCATATCGTGCTCAATCAGTAATATGGTTAAGCCAAACTCCTTACGAATAAACGCAATTAATTCCATAAGATCATGCGTTTCCTGCGGATTCATCCCGGCAGCTGGTTCATCCAATAATAAGAGCTTTGGATTTGCCGCTAATGCTCGGGCAATCTCTAATCTCCTCTGCATTCCATATGGTAAATTTTTAGCCAACTCATTCATATAGACATCTAAACCAAAGATTTTTAAAAACTCTATGGATTGAAGCTCCATTTCTGCTTCGCCCTTAAAATGCGTTGGTAAGCGAAAAATTGATGACCACATCGAATGCTTAGCAAGCGAATGATTGGCTACTTTAACATTGTCTAGAACAGATAGTTCTTTAAAGAGACGAATATTTTGGAATGTACGGCTTATTCCCTTTTGCGTTACTTGGTAAGGTGCAAGCCCGTTTAATTTCTGTCCGCCAAATGTAATGGTCCCCTCTGTTGGTGTATATACCCCTGTCAACATATTAAAGCTAGTCGTTTTCCCAGCACCATTAGGACCGATTAATCCCACTAGTTCACCTTGATTGAGGTACATATTAACACCTTGTACGGCCTTTAAACCACCGAATTGAATCCCCATATTTTCCACATTAATAAGAAGGTTTTCAGCCATTATTTTGTACCTCCTTTTTTCCCAAACTTAAATAAATCCGTAATTTCTTTTGTCCCCATTAATCCGGTTGGACGGTAAAGCATCACGATAATTAATACTAAACTGTAAATAATCATACGAGTTTCAGGGAAGTTTGCTAGATACGTCGATACGATTGTTAAGAATACCGCAGCAATTACAGAACCTGAAAGACTTCCTAAGCCCCCAAGTACAACGTAAATTAATATATCAAATGATTTTAAGAAACCGAAAGTCGTCGGTTGAATAATGTAAAAGTTATGGGCAAAAATTGCACCTGCTAGCCCTGCAAAGAAAGATCCAATTGCGAACGCAACAACCTTATAGTAAGTTGTATTGATTCCCATAGCATCTGCTGCAATCTCATCTTCGCGAATAGAAATACATGCACGACCATGACGTGAATTTGTAAAGTTTGAGATTACAAGAATGGTTAATACTACGCCAAAGAATGCATACGTCCAGTTAGATAAATATTTAACTTGCATCCCTGCTGCACCGCCAACATAATCCGTATTTAAGAAAATAATACGAATAATCTCCGCAAATCCTAATGTTGCAATTGCTAGATAATCCCCTTTTAAACGAAGTGTTGGAATACCTACAATAAGACCTGCAACAGCTGCTGCAACTGCCCCTAATAAGATCGCCAATGGGAATGGCAACATGAGCTTTGTCGTAATAATGGCTGATACATACGCACCAACAGCTAGGAACCCAGCATGCCCAATCGAGAATTGACCAGTAACACCAATAACAATATGCAAACTGACAGCCAGCATAATATTAATACACATCGTAATCAGCATATTTTTATAGTACATATCAATGACTTCGGTCATAATCAATAATTGCACAACTGCATAGATGACTAGCGCTAATACGGCATAGCCCCAGAAAACTTTAGACTTTTTCATATAACCGCTCACCTACACTTTCTCACGGGCATTTTTACCAAAGATACCCGATGGTCTGAATATTAAGATCAAAATTAAAATAACGAATGCTGCTGCATCTCTCCATAAAGAGAAGCCAAGAGCACTTACCAAGGATTCCACAACGCCTAATAACATACCACCAACCATAGCGCCAGGAATGATACCAATCCCGCCAAGAACAGCCGCAATAAATGCTTTAACCCCTGGTATAACACCCATTAACGGGTCAATCTTCGTATAATAAACACCGAAGATAACACCGGCTGCGCCAGCTAAAGCGGAACCGATGGCAAATGTTGCCGAGATTGTATTATCAACGTTAATCCCCATTAAGCGTGCTGCATCCGCATCATGAGAAACGGCACGCATTGCTTTCCCGATTTTTGTTTTATGTACGATGAATTGTAAAAGAATCATCAGTACAACAGCAACTGATAAAATTAAAATGGATGTACTACTAATTTGCACGCCCAAAATGTCAAAAGATTTATTTTTGAAAACTTCAGGATATGCTGCTGGCTGAGCGCCTCTGAAGAAAATTGTTGTATATTCAATTAATAAAGATACGCCAATCGCTGTAATTAATGCCGCGATACGTGTTGCATTTCGTAAACGTTTATAGGCAATCCGTTCAATTAAAACACCAAAGATTGCACAAATGAGCATCGCCAATAATAATGCTGGGAAAAAGCCAAGCTCCCATTTAGCAATTGCGTAAAAGCCAATAAATGAACCAATCATGAAAACGTCACCATGAGCAAAGTTAATCAGCTTGATAATACCGTATACCATCGTATACCCTAGCGCTATTAACGCGTAGATACTTCCTAGTGAAATACCATTCACAAGTTGCTGTATCCATTCCATACGCTTTCACTCCTTTGAATTTTCTGAAAAATGAGAAATCTGTACATGCATCGATACTAAAAAGTTATGTTTTATACGGCTATTGTAGTTATATAAAAAAGAAAAAAGGAAGGCGTGTTTACCCGCCTCCCCCTTGCTGCTTACAAAACATTAAGGATTAACTTTAGAGTTGAACACTTGTTTACCGTCTTTAAATTCAAGAACTGTTGCTGTTTTAATTGGGTTATGGTTTTCGTCAACTGAGAAAGTACCTGTTACTAAAGAAAGATCCTTTGTTGCAGCTAATTCATTTTTAATAGCTTCCCCATCCGTAGAGCCTGCACGCTTAATTGCATCAGCAATATAGTAAATAGAGTCATACCCAAGTGCGTTGAACGCATCAGGTGCCTTATCACCATTTGCCGCTTTAAATGCCTTTACAAAGTCTTGAATTTTTTTATCTGGATCTTCCGCAGAATAGTGGTTAGTAATGTACGTATTATTTAATGCATCTTTCCCAGCTAGATCCACTAAAGTTGGTGAATCCCAACCATCAGCACCCATTAAAGGTACATCAATACCCATTTCACGGGCTTGTTTAACAATCAAACCAACCTCTTCATAGTATCCAGGGATAAAGATAAAGTCTGGATTCGCTGCTTTAATATTTGTTAATTGTGTACGGAAGTCTGTATCCTTCGCTACATAAGCTTCTTCCTTCACAATTTTTCCACCACTCTTAGTCATCGTTTCTTTAAAGGACTTTGCTAAACCCTTTGCATAATCAGATGCGTTGTCTGCAAAAATAGCTACATTTTTCGCACTTAGCTCACCTGAAGCAAAGTTAGCTGCCACAATCCCTTGGAAGGGGTCAATAAAGCATGTACGGAATGCATATTCGTTAACGCTGCCATCCTCGTTTACTGTAATATTTGGGGCAGTTCCAGAGCCCGTAACAATCGGGATTTTATTTTGATTAGCAATTTGAACCGTTGCTACTGTATTCCCAGAAGTTGCAGGTGCTAGCATTGCTACTACTTTATCTTGCGTTGCTAGTTTAATAGCTGCGGCTGTGGCCTCAGAGTTTTCTGATTTATTATCTACTTTAATCAGTTCTATCTTCTTACCATCAATACCACCCGCATCATTAATTTCTTTTACAGCCAATTCTGCGCCCAGACCGATTGAAGAACCGTAAGATGCTACATTTCCTGAAAGCTCTAAGTTTGCACCAATTTTAATTGTATCGCCATCAGATGAGCCACCGCCTGATGATGAGCCACCACCTGAACTTGAGTCGTCTCCGTTACCACAACCAGCAAGTACACCAGCAAGTAATGAAGATGCTACTAAAAGTGAACCGAACTTCTTAAGCTTTTTACTCTCTTTCATAATTAAATTCCCCCTGAAAATTTCTAAAATATTAGATATTTCTGATAATTATAAACAAATACATTCATTTCCTCAATAGCAAAAATAATTATTTATAACTAGCTAAAATGACAGAACAATATTATTCATTTATGACTTTTACATTGTAAAACATTCTTTATATTTAGTCTAGAGTGATTTTTCAGTATAATTAGTTATTTGCGAATTATCTTTTAATTCAAGCCATCGTGTAGTACAAAACTATCATATGCTATCATTTTTTTAAGATAAGAATTAATCCGAACATATTTGTTATTTTTAGTTTTTGATAAATTATTTCCCTGAAAATAAGTCTGTAAAAACAGGAAAAAGCATAGAGACGGTTGCCCATCACTCTATGCTTTCTTTAATTCGAACACACAAAGACGTTCATTAATATTTGTTTCATTTTCTAAATGCACTTCATGAAGCAATTCAAATGGTGTTCCCTGATGTAAAAACTGTAAATAATCATAGGGTGGATAGTATAAAATGATATGAATATCTCGCATTCGTTGCTCGTAGGATTGCCAAATGTTCTGAATAACTGTGCGGAAAATGTGAATAGAAAAGGGATTAAAAAAGAAAAATACATTATCACGCGGCTTTATTTCATACGCCTCTGCTATCGTATGAAGAAATGTAATGGGTGCATGTGAACGATTTTTTTGAAGATAGCTTCGTTTATTATCTTCTGCCTCTGCATAAAATCCAGCATCCATCTCTATTCCGATCGTTGGAATATGGAATTGATGATGAACATAAATGGGTACCCTTCCTTTTCCACAGCCCATATCAATAAACACTGGGTTGTCAGGCATTTCGTATATAGCAAATAATTGTTCAAGCCCATTGTAAGGTGTTGGTTCATAACGATGATAGTGGGCAAGCTTTGGGAAACCATATTGTTCTCCCACGGTCTTAATATGCAAATATTTATCAAACTGTTGTTCATTCATATGAAAGGACTCCTAAGAACAGAATGCTTTATTTTAGCACGAGAAAAAGCAAAACCCATACCCAAAAGTTTGGATATGGTCATTTTTTTAACGGCCTCTCCGCTTAAATCTATAAACAAAGAGAAGTGAAAGGAGTAATAACACTAAGGATGCAATGATTGTAATCACTGTAGTCTTATCAATAGTGGTGGCTGGATCGGCGATTTCCTTATTGGCACCAGGCATTCCCATTGGCGCTCCGTTTTCTTCTGGGCGCTGCATAGGCCCACCATTTTGACCTTCTCCCCCCCTTAGTCCATTGCCTTCTTTGTTAAACGGAGGACCTTGAGATGGATCAAAATCCTCTGGTAGCTGACTCGGATCAAAATTATCAGGCATAGCTTTCATTTCTCCATCTTCATTTGGAACTGGCATCGTATTATTTTGAGAAGTTGTCAATGCTTCCACAACAAGCTCCCCAGAGAGCTGTTTTAAAATAGATTCGGAGCGCTGCTTTGCAAACTCAGGTAAACTATTCTCACCTTCAACTGCCTCTAAAAACTGTTCCGTCGTAGAAAATTTAGTTGGATCCGCTTCGACATAGGTTGTTAAAAGCACCGCTAATTTTTTTGTCATTGATTGTAGATAATCCTCTGTTAAATAATTCGTCGTTAACTCTTCTAAATAACCTTCATATTGAGTGCGATATTTCTCATTAGTAAGTAAGGCATTCAGTAGTGGCCGCTCCTCCAAAGTTGTACCAGAGACAGGAGTAGTCACACTAAAATTAATAGCACTCTCGGCCATTAGGTTTCCTGACATACCCATATCCATGTTAAACTGGCCATTTTGTTGTTGCCTATCCACACCCTTTTGATCCGTTTGTCCATTGTTCTCCATTGGTGAACCTGAATTAGAAGCATCAACTGGCTTTTGACGATTTTCTCTACCCATTCCCATTCCACCGCCACCTGCTCCAAAGCCGCCAAAGGACATATTGTAATCCCAAGGGATAATTGAAAACTTGCCATTCTGTTCGTATAAATAATAGTTATGCTTCATATTCCCTTGATAACTGTCTAAATTTACAAGTGCTGTATTGACAGCAAAATAACATAGCATTTCATCAACATCCAAATATTTTTCAATGTCTCCACCATTATTAATAGCATCCAGCATTTCTACAAATTTGGATTGCTCGATATTATCTTCATTTGTTTTTAATCCAATACCTGTATAATCCAGAATATCCTCACTAATATATTTTAAATCACTGCCTATCCCATCTGGCTTAAATAAGAAGCCATTATTGGAGCCATAGTTATTAGCTAGGAACGTTTCATCCACTGCTTCTACGCCTAAAAACAAACCACGTTCCTCACCATTTACTGTGACATACATATAGGAATGTGCTGGCGTTGGTAAGCCCATTTGCTCCATCAATTCATAGGATATATACTCTCGCATTAATGTAGAGTCACTATAATTATTATTTAAATTTAACTTTTTCAAGCCAAATAAACTTTGTGTGTCATCATAATAATCAAAATCAATTTTTAAACTATAACGATCTGAGTCACTGTTGATGACGGAGCGTAACGTTAAATTTCCTTTCGTGCGAATAGCCACATTCTCAATTTTCTTGCCGTTTACTGTAATATCCGCCTGTTTTAACTCTTCATCTGCCGCATTTTCCAGCATGTCAGCCCAATCTTCCTCTGCTATCTCGATATCGACTGTAGTGACTTTGTTTTTATTAAAAACTATATTCTCATAAGAGAACTTGGTATTCTTTGTTTCAATGCCTACATTCGGAAGCACAGCATATATCACAACAAAGAGAAGGAGAAGAATTGCCATGCACAGGTAGACAATTCGGGTTTTAATCATCACTGACACCTCGCTTTGGAATCCTTTTTGTGAACGTAGTCATTATGCTGTAAAGTTCCCGTCATAGCTTAGCATAATGGCAGATTTTACACCCGGCACTTTTGTTAGTAGATCCATTAGTTTAGCATCGTTTTGTTTGACGCGAATTTCATACGTTGTTTCCATTTCCTCATTGTTCATAATCGACTTCGATTTGAGGGCGAATTTTTTTGTTTGTGCAGCTATAATTCGCTCCACCTCTTGAGATGCTAGCTCTTCCTCAAACTTTACAATTAATAAATAAGGATTTTCCACTGTAATTTTATTGACAAATACTAACAGCACAAGACCAATTAACACGGAACCAATAATGACTAAAGGAATAAAACCTACCCCACATAAAATACCTGAAACAATTGCCCAGAAAATATAAACTAAATCCATAGGATCCTTAATAGGCGTTCGGAAACGCACAATGGATAATGCACCAACCATACCAAGAGATAGAAGAACATTCGAACTGATCCCCATAATCACGAGTGCTGTCGCCATTGTCATAATGAGCAATGCAATATTGAATGAATGAGAGTAAATCACTCCGTTAAAGGTTTTCTTATAAACTGCGTAAATGAAAAGCCCAATGAAAAATGCTACGACCAAACCAATAATTGAATCGATTAATGAAAAAGATGTTGTTTTTTCTAAAAAATTAGATTTAAAAATATCACTAAATTTAATTGTATCCATCGTTCGTTCTCCTTTTATTAGCCATACATACGACTAAGTTGATATTTTGAATAAGCCTCGGCACGTGTATCTACAGACTGAAGTAAATATTTGATGATGTCCGGTAAATAGTCATCATATTTCACCTCTAAAATCACTAGGTTTTGCTCTAGTACATCCACCATGGGTAAGTTTGGATTAAACATATCTGTATTGCGTAAGCTGGATTGCACCTTACTATCAAAAGTTACTCGTACATTACCAAATGGGTAAATATACGCCTCTCGCACATAATCTACTACTGTTGTTGGTCTAAGTTGCCTGTAACTCATCTCTTGATATAAGTCCCTAAGCAGTCCTCGCTCATCCTCCTCCATCCATGAAATATCTCCAAGGCGCATTTTTTCATATTCAGCTTGAGATATTGCACACTTCGTTTTAAAGGTTAAATTATTCCGTTTACTCTTGCGCTCAAGATTGATAATGGCACTAGATTGACCGTATATTCGTACGCGGTATTTATCTCGATTAATATAGCCTTCCTTTTTCTCATTGAGCACTTTATTCGCAAAATTATCGAAGTACGTACTTCGAATTACATATTTCCCATCCGCACCCGCATGCTTGTCCAGCTGCATAATATACTGTAGCTTGGCTTTTAATAACGCATAGTCTGGATAGGAAATCGCTTGTTTAATTTCTTGACGACCATTTGGATTAAATGAGGTTACTATAGGCATATACATCTCACTCCCTACTAAATATCATTGTCATATAGCGGCTGAATCCCAACGATAGCAAAAGAACCTTTTTGCTCGTTTCTCGTCTACACTGTCTACTATAAAGAGCGTTTGTGTCAGGCAGATGTCAACTTTACATTTTCTTCACTGATATTTTACAAATCATTTCTGGCCTTTTGTTTCCATGAAGCCCATAAAAAAGCTACCACGCCTTTACGACGTAGTAGCTTTTTGCAATAGTAATTCAAAGGAAGTTCCTGTGGCATGACTTTCGATTAGTTTTAAGTCACCACCAATAGATTGTGCCATCATTTTACTAAGAGGTAATCCAAGACCTAACCCTCGAATCGCATATTTTTTATTCTCTCCTCTATAAAAACGCTCAAATATAAATGCCTGATCCTCTACAGGAATACCTCGCCCTGTATCCTTTACAATAATTGAGACCGTATCCCCTTGCTCTTTAAGTGTTAGCGTTACAAATCCTATATCCATCGACTGTTTCGCATTGGTTAATAAGTTTGTCATAATTTGCTGAATACGGACAATATCTACCTGTACATGGATGGCAGGATCAACTAGGTGCAAGCTTACATGAACACTGTCATCTTCCTGCATTACTTCCCACTGTGCGACCACCTCCCGCAGAAGTTGATTGACATCTACAGGCTCAAGCTTCACCGGAATCGCATCTACTGCAAAGTGGTTAAAAGCAAGTAAATCACCGACCATTGTTTTCATTTTTGTTGTTTCGATCACAGCCATATTTATAAATTCCATTGCATCTTGTCCTGTTACAACGCCATCCTTTACAGCTTGTAATAGCCCACTTATAGAAGTGACGGGTGTTTTCAGTTCATGGGTGACGCCTGCCAACAATTCTGTTCTGGTTTTCTCCAGTTGTTCAAGTTTTTGAGCCATATCTTCAAAGGAAGTTACAAGCTCATATACCTCTTTTTCCTTACAATCCTGAGGTAAATCGACTGAATAGCTACCCTCCTGCACTTGTTTTGCTGCTGCTGCTACTTGTTTTATGGGACGTGCTAAACGTTTGGACAAAAAATAGATAGCAACCCAGCCTAACAAAGCCAAAGTCCCAATCAGAATAGCAAGCTGACCATAGGCTTGATTCACTCTTGTTAAATTTTCTTTCTTCTCCACTACTAGCACCCAGCCAATTAGCTCCTGACTATTTTCTATTTTTCTTTTGACCACATATTGAACAGGCTCTAATCCTATCGTTAATTCCTTTGTACCTTCTTCACCATCTAACATACTCTCTACATTTTTAGCACTGCCTGGTGGTACAGGGCGGTTACTTGTTATGATACTGCCCTTTGTATCGACTACATACAGGATAGGATCGATTTCTCTCATAGTAAAACGTTCCCGATCCCCAATGAAACCAGGAATACCGTTAAACGGCCAATTATTGAGCCCCGAATTATCGGTTAAACGATAGACCGTCTCGTCCGCTAAAAACTCCATCATCTCTAGTCGATTTTCAAACGTCGTATGGCGAATCCAAGCTGCCGAAATCAAGGAAATTATAGCTAAACCTATAAATAGTGTAAGTAAGTAACGGCTTGTCCAATATTGAAGTAAAGATATTCTTTTATTTCTTTTGAACACTCAGCTGATACCCCAATCCACGTAGTGTCTTTATTTCGCCCTCTGCTTCATCCCATTCCATCAACGCTTTACGAATCCGTTTCACTGCTAAGTCTACCGCTCGATCACTTCCGTCATACTCCCAGCCCCAAACATGATCAATGAGCTGATCACGCGTAAATGTTTGGTTCGGATGGTCAGCTAAAAATAAAAGCACCGATAAATCTCTAGGCGTTAATAGTATTTCCTTCCCTCTTAGAAACACTCTATGTGCCTTCCTATCAATTTCGAGAGAACCGTAACGCTTTAAAGAGGATGAATCGGTGCTTCCTTCAGCCCGTCTTAAAACGGCCTTCACTCTCGCAACAACTTCATCTGCAATAAAGGGCTTTGGAATATAATCGTCTGCCCCTTGGTCAAATCCTTCTAAACGGTAATTAACCTCGCCTAAAGCGGTTAACATTATAATGGGACAAGCACTGAATTCTCTAATTTCCTTTAAAATAATCCAACCATTTTTCTCAGGCAGCATAATATCTAGTAACACTAAATCTGGTTGAGTCTCAATAAATTTATCTAAAGCCTCACCACCACTAAAGCACTGTGTTACACCATAGCCGACCTTTTTTAAATAAACGTTTAACACCTGGCTAATTGCATATTCGTCTTCTATTACTAATATATGCGCCATTTTTGTTCACCTCGATACTACTAGCTCTTATAATGATTATAGCACCGGATTATGTCAGTTAAATGTCAGCATCTATGAAGAAGTTTACTTACGATGAAAATATAAAGAGGACTTCTATTGACAATGTCTTCCTAAGCCACTTATCATTGATTGCGAATGATAATCAGTGATAATTCATTCAAAAACCTAGTAAATGAAAATAAGGGGGGAAAAGCATGATTATTGTTACAAATCGCATTCAAGTGAAACCAGGTTTTGCAGCAAGAATGGCTCCAAACTTTACAAAACCAGGTCCTTTACAACAATTTGAAGGCTTCCATAAAGTAGAGGTATTAATTTCAACGGATGATCCTACTTATGACGAAATGAGTGTTAATATGTATTGGGAATCCAAGGAGCATTTCCAGGCATGGCGCAATAGCGATGCCTTTGCTGCAGCCCATCACCGTCCAAGTTCAGGCTCTGAAGGGGAAAAAACGGATAGCCCGATTATCGGCAGCAAAATAGTAGTTGCTGAATTAGCATCTTCCATTGAAGCTTTACGTTCATAATCACACTAAATATTTATACATGATCTTCTGATTCTATCTAAAAAGCCCTGCATGCTGACATACGATGCAGGGTCTTTTTCATGAAGATAGTTTGTACAACATCCTTTAAAAATGGATTAGTTATATGGCAGTGCAATATTTTTCAACATCATAATAAGAAAATAACAAGTATATAGCCTAATATAGATAGACAAACTGAGCCAATTAAACCAGCAACAAATGCCTTTACTCCAAGCTCCTTAAAGGTTTTAATCTCAACATTTAATCCAAGACCAGCCATCGCCATAGCAATTAAGATATAGGCAATATTTACAAGGGCTTGCGCCACATTAGCTGGTATAATACCTAATGAATTAATTGCACTCATTGCTAAGAATCCTAATATAAACCAAGGTATGATTGACAATGAAAATGTTTTTTTCTCTTCTCCTTTAGCCTTTCTTCGATAGAAAATGCCGATTATAATGGCAACTGGAACTAGCAGTGCGACACGAGTTAACTTTACAATGACCGCTATATCAATAGCTTCATTTCCACCAGCAGATGCCGCAGCAATAACATGAGCTATTTCATGTAAGGTACCACCCGCGAAAATGCCATACTCTGTTGGCGTTAAGTTCATAACAGAATAAAGTACTGTATAAACAAGTGTAAATACGGTTCCCAATAGCGCAACAATGGCTGCCCCCACAGCAGTTTCTTTTTCATTTGCTTTAATTTGAGGTGCGATTGCCACGACAGCTGCAGCTCCACAAATGGCAGTGCCGCAAGCCGTTAGTATCCCTAGCTTTTGATCTACGTGAAATATTTTTGTTAGACCATACACTACGATTAATGCAAATAATAAATTAATGACTGCAATGAAAAAAACATTTGCTCCAGCGTGATAAATATCAGCTAAATTTAAACGCATCCCCAATAAAATAATGCCGAATCGTAATAGCTTCTTACTGGAAAATGCAATTCCAACTTGCCAGGAATCCTGTACTTTAAATGCTGCTCGCCAAGCCATCCCTAATATAATAGCAATGACCAATTGTCCTAATATTGAAAAGAAAGGAAAAGTAGCAATATATTTAGCAACTAAGGCAAGAAGGAGTGTTAGTAATATTCCCTTCAGAAAGTTTGATTGAAGTGCGTATTTCCCTTTGTTCTGTCCATTAACCATGATGTTCACTTCTTTCTCCTTTGTTGAGTACTACTTTATTAAAAAGTACACTATTAGTAAAATACATATATATAATTGTTACTATTAAAATTTCTAATTATAGAGGTGTAAATATGCAATATGAGGCTTTAAAAACGTTCATCACACTGGTAGAGGTCAATAATTTTACAAAAGCATCAGAAATACTTCATATTTCACAGCCAAGTGTCAGCTTACACATTAAAAACCTTGAACAGGAATTACAAACTACTTTATTTATTCGATCGCCAAAATCTGTACAAATTACACCAACTGGTGAAATTCTCTATAAACGGGCTAAGCAGATTATGGCGATAACTGAGGCTGCTAAGGAAGACATTGCAGCCTATCATCAAGAAGTACAAGGGACACTTGTCATAGGTGCCAGTTTTACTATAGGAGAATACATACTGCCTCCTATTATCGCTAGCTTGCAACAACGCTTCCCACAACTTGAGCTTCAAATTATTATTGGTAATACGAAAGAAATCATTCAATATACAAAATTATTGCAAGTTGATATTGGCCTGATAGAAGGACAGGCTCATGACAATGAACTTTTAATAAAGCCATTTATGCAGGATGAGTTATTTATTGTCAGTGCTAGCAATCATCCTCTAACAAAGCAACAGCCCATTACTGCAGACAATCTTCAACAGCAAAGCTGGGTTGCGCGTGAGGAAGGCTCTGGCACGCGTTATTATTTAGATCATTTATTTAGAGCCAATGGTTTACAGATTCAATCATTGTTAACTATTAGTAGTAATCAGGGAGTTAAAGAAAGCGTTATGCAAGGACTTGGGCTTTCCTTACTGTCTGCGTGTGTCATTGAGCGTGAGTTAAAAAATGGCGATATGGCGATTCTGACCCTTGAAGAACAGCATTTTATGCGGACATTTTCTTATCTTTGTTCGCCAACTATGAAAAATAAGCGGAATGTTGATATATTAATTGAGGTATTATCAAAAAAAGCTTAGTGACGCTTCCCGTCGCTAAGCTTTTTTGATGCTTCTTCTAGTATTAAAACGTTTATGTTCAATGATTTCGACAAATTTGGTCGCCGCTCTAGAAAGGGGTACTGTCTTTAAAAAGCACATCCCTATACTCCTGGGTGGAATATTTCCATTTAAAGATAATTCGTATAGAAGTCCTCTGTGTAGATAATCCTTCGAAAACTCCTTTGTAACACATGCGATTCCTAAATTACTACGGGCAAATTCTAATACAAGATCATGTGAACCTAACTCAAACTCAGGTTCAATATGGACCCCTCGTGATAATAAAAAATCCTCTACATATTTTCGTGAATTCGATTTTTTCTCTAGGAAAATAAGCGGGAATTTTAACAGATCCTCATAGTTTAAACTTTTAGAAGCCAGTGTCTTATATTTCTCGCCACAGACAAAAATATCTTGAATATCCGTACATACCGTTAACTGTAATGTCGAGTCCTCTATGGGAAAATTACAAAAACCAATGTCCACCTCACCCGATTTAATAAAATTGCAAATTTCAGTGGTAGTACCATTTAACATTTCCAACTTAATATTCGGGTACATCGTATGGAATGCTTCTAAATAAGGCATAAGGAAAAAACGTGAAATCGTATCTCCTACGCCAATCTTTAGTTGCCCGGTTGTTAAATTTTTAAATTCTAATAACTTTTCTTCACCCGCATCTAAAAGTCCTAAAGCCGAATTCGTATATTCAAATAGCAGACTGCCCTCTGTTGTCAAAGTTACACCCTTAGGCGTTCGATTAAAAAGACGTGTACCCAGCTCTTTTTCCAGTTGCATCATAGCTTGGCTAACAGCAGGCTGAGTCATATATAAAACCTTGGCTGCTCTTGAAAAGCTATTATTTTTAGCTACAACACTAAAAACACGGTATAAATCTAATTTCCCTATCATATAAGCACCCCTTATAGCTAGTATATGAACTATTAATTTTACTTATATCATGAGTGAGGCGTATAGTAAAATCATATGGATTTTACATCAAAGTTAAATGAGGAGAGATTAAGTTGGAACGTGTAATCGGTACAGTTGTAAGAGGTCTTCGTGGTCCTATTATTAACGAAGGCGATCATATTGAACAAATTGTTGTAGATACGGTGTTAAATGCTGCGAAAATAGAGGGTTACACTATTGAAGATCGAGATATTGTGACCGTAACTGAGTCAGTAGTAGCACGTGCACAAGGGAACTACGCAACAATTGATGATATCGCTGTGGACGTAGCAGCGAAATTCGGCAATGATACTGTAGGAGTTATTTTCCCTATTTTAAGTCGAAATCGTTTTGCTAACTGCTTACGAGGTATTGCTAAAGGCGTTAAAAAGGTTGTCTTAATGCTAAGCTACCCATCTGATGAAGTTGGCAATCATCTTGTCGATATCGATGAGTTAGATGTAAAAGGCATTAATCCTTGGACAGATACATTAAATGAAGTGGAATTCCGTGAGCATTTCGGCTTTAAAAAGCACACATTTACTGGTGTAGATTATATTGAATACTATAAAGAGTTAATTGAAGCAGAAGGGGCTACATGTGAGGTCATCTTCTCCAATAATCCAAAAACCATTTTAGACTATACAAAGAGTGTCCTAACATGTGATATTCACTCACGTTTCCGCACAAAGCGCATTTTAACAGCAAACGGTGCTGAAAAAGTTTATAGCCTTGATAATATTTTAGCTGAATCCATCAATGGTTCTGGTTTCAATGCTGAATATGGTCTACTTGGCTCTAACAAGGCTACAGAAGATAGTATTAAGTTGTTCCCACATACTTGCCAGCCGATTGTTGACGGTATCCAAGCTAAAATCAAAGAAGCTACAGGAAAAACTGTAGAAGTTATGATTTACGGAGATGGTGCATTCAAAGATCCTGTGGGTAAGATTTGGGAGTTAGCAGATCCTGTTGTTTCTCCAGCCTTCACAGCCGGATTAAACGGAACTCCTAACGAGGTTAAATTAAAATATTTAGCAGACAATGACTTTGCTGATCTTCGAGGAGAAGAGTTAAAAGCTGCTATTTCTGAATATATTCAAAATAAAGATGAAGATTTAACAGGTCAAATGGCTGCACAAGGAACAACACCTCGCCGCTTAACTGACCTTATCGGCTCCCTATCTGATTTAACATCAGGTTCAGGAGACAAAGGAACGCCTATGATTTACATTCAAGGCTATTTCGATAATTACACTAAATAATACAAAAGAACTCTCGTACTAGTGACGAGAGTTCTTTTTTGGATGGAGGATGACAGGGATCGAACCTGTAATCCCTAGATGAAAGGGATATGCAGCCTAGCAACTTCCTCATAAAATACTATGGTTGATTGATTCTATGAAGTATTACATTTTTCTCAGTCCTTTTCATAAATGAATGAAATTACTTTTATTTTAAACGGTTAGGTATTACTTTTTCTTGTAGCCAGTGTTCACTTGTTTGAACATGGTGAGGTCTCACAAATTTGCCCAAATTATACTGAAAATCATCATAATGAAAGGATTCGGCATTTCGAATGACATAACCCTCTTGTTCACCATCAAACATTGATTTCCCAGTAAACAATCGTTTTATTTTATTCTCGTCGAAAATCCCTCTGTATAAAACAGGCACCGTTTCAACACCTAATTTTTCCGCAAAGGCAACCGTCTCATCCCAACTTAAACAAATATTATCTTCATTCCAAATACTAAATAAATAAAAATAACTTGTTAGTGCCTGATAATATATAGAATGCTTAGCATACATATTTTCTCCACATAGTCGCCAACTATCTGGGATCTGATAAGAAAAACTAGCATGGAATGTTTTAACCCAATGTCTAGAAGGATGGTTAGCTGAATGGATGCTTCTAGCATGCATATAGTCCTTGTACAGCGTTGTTCCTTCTCCATCTAGCTTTTCAGTGACAACAACCTCTTTCCCAATAAAATGATTCACATTTTTAGCAACCTTGTCATCATGGGTATAGCCTCTGCTCCATGGTAAATGAAAGCTTCTTGGGTATTTCATTAATTTCGTCATATTTACACTCCTTTCTCTATTGTTTATTTCGCAAACTGGTCAGCCTCACGGAAAAAGTAAAGCCTTGTTAATAAATCCCCATCTAATAAATGATATATTTCACTTCCCCCTCTATCGCCACCATACTGGATTAGCATATGAAATTGAACTAAATAGACGACCTTTAATACAAAATCCACTTCAAAGCCCAATTCTAATAAAAAATGACAAACGATTTGTGCTGATACGTTTTCATGACCATAATAGCCATATCGTTGTTGCAGCGGCTTATATTTTTTACAAAATGGTTTACCAACATCATGGAATAATGCTGCTATTTGTAATGCCAGCTTATCACTTTCCGAATAGTATTCATTGATATAGGAAAAGACAAAATAAGTATGCTGACATAATAGAAATTGGTGATGTGGATTTTCTTGATTGAATTGATAAATCTCTTTAAAAAGTGGAATTACTCGAAGTGTTTGAAAAAGCTCCTCATAATTGGGCTCACGTTGAATAAGCGAAATAAATTGTTGTCGGGAAATTGCATAGGGGCTTGATTCATGTACGATATGCACTTCATCAAATCCTTCTCCCACCGTCGGAAATTCTAAATGCTTGCTTATTTTCTCCATCACCACTAACGGTACATTTCTCTTTCGTTGTTGGTTTCTAGCTACACATATGGAGTAGGGGGTGTCAAAATAATAGCATTCCTTCCTAACCGAGGTTGGCAATTTACGTAGTGCAAATATCCTCCGTTCCCGTTCAATATTGGTAGCATCTACAATGACCGTATAACCCTTTGCCACAAGGTCATTAAGACGCTCATATAGTGTACGAAAAACCTGACGTGATTTCTGTTTTGTTGCGTCACCAAATAGCTCCTGACGTATAGCATCACTCGAAAGGACAACGGCATTTTCTTTTTTTGCTAGCTGCTTCACAAATGTGCTTTTTCCACTTCCAGGTAATCCAACTGTGAAAATTACCTTCATCTCTTTTTCACCTCCCTTCAAGTTTCTATATCGTATAAGATAAACAATCCTTTAGTGCTTTTCAATACATCCTTATAAGCATTTTAAAAGGCATGAGTCATGTACTATACCGCACTCATGCCTTTTAAACAAATTATTTTTAGCTTACTTTTCCCTTTATGGACATAGTGTTCGTGCAATATTTTCAAAGTAACGAACACCATACATAAGAGCTTCTTCATCAATTTTAAAACGAGGATGGTGTAATGGGTACGCATCTCCAAACTCTACGTTATGTACCCCTATAAATTGCATCGATGAAGGAACAACTTCTGAAAAATCGGCGAAATCCTCTGTTCCAAACATTGGTCCAGATAATTCCTTCACACCTGTATCTCCAACTATTTCTCCAGCTATACGGCGGGATAATGCTGTTAATTCTGTATCATTTGTTACAGAGGGACACCCTAGCTCCCATGTAATTTCAACCTTTGCACCATGCATAGAAGCGATACTTGTAGCGATCTTTTCTAAATGTTTTCGCGCATCTACACGAATCGTAGGATCTAGTGAACGAATCGTTCCACCTAGCTCTGCTGTATCTGCAATAATATTTAATGCCGTTCCACAATGAAATTTTGCCACCGTTAAAACAGGCGCATGTGTACTCGGTACTTTACGTGACACAATGGTTTGCAGAGCTACAACTATTTCAGAACCAATAAGTAAAGGATCTATAGCGACCTCAGGTGTAGAAGCATGGCCACCCCTACCGTAGATTTTAATTTCAAAATCATCTGCTGCTGCAGTAAATTTACCGTCTTTCATAGCAAATTGTCCTACCTCATAATCAGGGCTCACATGTAGTGCAAAGGCATAATCGACATGTTCTACAATTCCTAGGGCTACTAGTTGAGCAGCTCCTCCAGGCGTCACCTCTTCAGCATGCTGAAAAACAAAACGAATTTCTCCACAAAAATCAGTCCCACGCTCAGCCAATGCTTTTGCTGCACCAAGGAGCATCGCTGGATGGGCATCATGGCCACACGCATGCATGACTCCCGGATTGGTTGATTTAAAAAATAAATCCGTTTCTTCTTCAATCGGCAATGCATCAATATCAGCTCGTAGTAAAATGGTATGCCCCTTATTATCCTTTTTCGTACCCTTTAAAAATGCACAGACACTCGTCTCTGTTAAACGCTTCACCTCTAAATGTGGAAACGTTACTAGTTGATTATAAATATATTGGGCTGTCCCATGCTCCTGATGTGATAATTCTGGATACATATGCAAATGACGACGCCATTTAATTACTTGTTGTTTTAAATCCACTGCTTCTATCAATCTAATCACTCCTACTATATAATTTATATGATTAAAATGGTCCATAGTTTATGAGATGTGCAATAACTAATAAGATAATTGCTAAGCTTGTCTGTATAAGGAAATAAGGAAATACCCATCTGACCCATTTTGAAAATGGGATACCCGCTATTGCTAATCCTGCTAATAAAACCCCACTCGTTGGAATAACCATATTGGAAATACCATCACCAAATTGGAAAGCCAGTACAGCTGTCTGCCTAGTTACACCAATTAAGTCTGCTAAAGGTGTCATGATTGGCATTGTTAACGCCGCTTGTCCACTTCCAGAAGGCACTAAGAAATTCAAGCAGAGCTGAAGTAAAAACATCCCTACTGCATTTATAGAAGCTGGTAGAACACTTACTGCATTAGAAACAAAATGCAGAATAGTATCAATTAACCCTCCATTCGTCGTAATCACTAAAATGGTTTGGGCAAATCCGATGATTAAAGCCCCTTCTACCATATCTCGGGCGCCAGTAATAAATCCTTCAGCCATTTTATTCGGTCCAATCTTACATATAATAGACATAATAATACTGCTTAGTAGAAAAATTCCGCCAATTTCACTTATATACCATTGGAATTTTATTACCCCTACAATTAGTGCAACAAAATTACCTAGTAGTACGAATAATGCTAGTAAATGTCGTGTACTTATCTTAAAGTCCAAATCTATTTTTATACTTTCCTCCGGATTAAACTTGCCATAAATCCCTTGGGATGGATCAACTTTTACTTTTTTTGCATGTTTATATATAAAAAGGACTGTCAACATATAAAATACAACAAACACGACTATTCGATAGGACATCCCTGAATACATCGGAAGCTCGGCAATCGTTTGAGCAACACCAATGTTAAAAGGGTTTGTAATGCCCGATGTAAAGCCTGTTGCTAGTGTACCGAGCATGACAATCGCAAAACCTGTCATCGCATCCATCCCTAGCGCCATCGTTAAAGGGATAATAATGGCTATATATACAAGCGTATCCTCCGCAGAGCCAATTAATGTTCCTAAACTTGCAAATATTAATACGAGAATAGGGATTAATACGTACTCTTTCTTCCCAAACTTAGAAGCCATTACTTTAATAAACGAATCAATAGCACCAGTTTTTTGCATGATCCCTAAAGCTCCACCAAATAAAAAGACGAACAAAATAATAGGAGCCCCTTCAAGCATCCCCAAATGCACACTATTAAATATTTCTAGAAAACCAACGGGATTTGAGCTTATATATTGAAAGGACTCAGGATCAACAACCATTCTCCCATTACTCTCAACTCTTTCATACTGTCCTGCCGGTAAAATATAGGTCAATAACGACATAACCAAAATAATAATAAACATTAATACAAATGCATTAATTCCCTTTATACGTGGTTCATCTTCTTTTTTTTCTTGATGCAGGTTTACCATAACTGTCTCCCCCTACTATTTATTATTCTTTGAACCGAGACATAGACAACGTAGCAATTAAGCAAGGGTTTATACACCCATCATTTTCCGTTTAACGGAAACACGTTCCGAATAACGGAAACTTTATACACAAGAATAAAAAATAGAATACAAAATGTCAATATATTTTGATAATTCAAATAAATATATTTTGATGAATAGGAAACATAATTAATAATCATTTCTTTAAAAGGAGGAATAATTGGGGACTTTTCTACATATAAAAAAGACTGCTCCACCTTTTCGTAGAGCAGTCTATGCATATCAATATTTTATCAACTTATACCATTATTGTATCACAAATTTACAAAAATTACTAGACTATACTTCTTACTGAAGTAGATGTATGATAAATTTCCTGATTCAATCACCATACCAAATCTCCTTGAGATAATTACATTGGAAGAATTTTCTATTTATTCAAAGAATCAGTGTTCAACCATTGAAAAGGAATCACAATTACCTACATCCCACCATCTATATAGGTAAGGGTTCATGCCGAACGAAAATAAAAACTATGGAAAGGAATGTGAGTAAACGTTGGAAAATCAAAATGAATGGATTGAAGAAAAGCAGCACCTTGAGCATTGTTTAACTATCATTGATGACAAAATGAAGGAATTACTGCTTAAAGAAAAAGGGTTTAAAGAAAATGCTGTCTCCATCAAAAAAACTTTCTGGAACGATGTCAGAGTCAATTTAGATACTGCTGAGGATGTTGATGAAACCTTTTTTGCCATTAAGCAACAAGTAGAGCTTCTTTCAGATTCAGAACTTGCACAGCAAAGGGCGATTCGAAATGCGAAGGTTTATGAACGTTTACAGCAGTCACCCTATTTTGCACGAATTGATTTTTTACAAAGCGAGCATTCTGAACCTCTAAAAATTTATATAGGTGTTGCCACACTTTTGGATGAGCTAGATGAAAACATCATCATTTATGACTGGCGTGCACCCATTTCTAGTATGTATTATGATTGCACACCTGGTGAGGCTTCCTACGAAACTACGACGGAAAACATTCACGGAGAGATGCTACTTAAACGGCAATTTATTATTAAAAACGGACAGCTACAATCGATGTTTAATACAGGTCTTACCATTGGTGATGACTTATTGCTTGATATCCTTGCACAAAATGCAAACGAGCATATTCGCAGTATCGTTGCAACTATTCAAGCCGAACAAAATAAAATTATTCGCCATATCCACTCACGTTACCTCATAGTAGAGGGTGTTGCAGGAAGTGGTAAAACGGCCGTTGCTCTCCAACGGGTTGCTTATTTATTATACCGATATCGTAATGAAATGACGGCAGATCAAATTCTACTGATTACACCTAATCAGCTTTTTAATCAATATGTTCACACTGTGTTACCTGATTTAGGTGAAGATAATATGCAACAACTAACATTTATTGAGTATGCTGAAAAGCGTTTAGGTCGTCAATTCCAATTAGAATATCCTTATGAGCAACTGGAAGATCTTTTAACAGAAAAAGATGAGGCACAATATTTAACAAAATTAAATAGTATATCTTTTAAAGCCAGCCTGACTTACAAACAATTGATCGACCAATATGTAAGCTATTTGTCAAACAAAGGCTTATTATTTAAAAATATTGTTTTTCGTGGGGAACGAATTATTACTGCACAGGAAATTACGGAATACTTTTATTCTTTCCCATCCTCCATGTCGATACCAAATCGCCTACAATTAGTGAAGGAATGGTTATTACAGCAATTAACCAAAATTGAAAGAACTGAACGTATGAAGGATTGGGTAGAAGAAGCTACTGAGCTATTAGAAAAGGAAGACTACTCCAAGTCTTACAGTGAGCTCTTATATGAGGGACGCTATACAGAAAACTCATTTGATGATTTTGATCATGAACGCAAAAAATTAGCGAGACAAATTGTAAAAAAGCATTTTAAACCATTACGAAACTCTGTCAATCAATTAAGATTCGTCCATATATTAGGTACCTATCGTCAACTCTTTGATATGTCTAATACTCTCTATCAAGAATTTCAGCGGCTTGTGCCAGACAATTGGGAGGACATCTGCCAAAACACTCTTCCTAATTTAGCAAAACGATGGATTTCTTATGAAGATGCAGCTCCATTTTTATATTTACAGGATAAAATTGAAGGACAGCAGACAAATACGACCATTCGCCATGTATTAATTGATGAAGCCCAAGATTATTCACCATTCCAACTAACTGTCTTACAGCAGTTATTCCCTAAAGCTCGTATGACCATTTTAGGCGATGGACATCAAACCATTCATCCGCATACTTTTGATAATCCTTCTCTGCTCGACCCTCAATTATATGGTGAGCATGCAGAAAAGATGATTTTAACAAAAAGCTATCGTTCGACAAAGCAAATCATTCGGCTCACGGCTAAAATTTTAAATGATGGTAGTGAAGTAGAGGCCTTTAACCGAAATGGGCTAGAACCTACGATTACAATTTTGCCAAATGAATTGGAGTTAAACCAACAGATTATCCAGAGCATTAACACGCTAGCTCATAAATTTGAAACAATTGCTGTTATTTGTAAAACCGCAGCGGAATGTTCTGCGGTTTTTGAACAATTAAGCAATCACGTTGATATTCAACTCATTACTCACAATACTAAGCAATTTAAAAAAGGGATATTATTACTCCCTGCCTATATGGCAAAGGGGATTGAATTTGATGCAGTTCTTATCTATAATGCATCCGCCGCCAACTATTCACGTGAAACAGAGCGTAATTATTTCTATACAGCCTGCACAAGAGCTATGCATGAGCTGCACATTTATTCTATTAACAAATTAACGTACTTCCTTCAATCATAGAAAGGTGTTTCATTATTGCTGAATAAACGAAGGGATTTCCATTCAGGTCTATATCTCCCGCTCTCAACCATCTCTTTGAGCATACATTGGAGCTGAGTCTGAATGGAAATTATCCTCGTTATATATAGAACGTATAGTCTTCTGGAATGACACGTTTTAAAAATCTCTTCGTCCGTTCCTCTTTCGGGCTAACAAAAATATCATGAGGGCTACCTTCCTCTACGACAACGCCTCCGTCCATGAAAATCACACGATTTGCTACATCTTTTGCAAAACCCATTTCATGTGTCACCACAAGCATTGTTGTCCCCTCAGCTGCAATATTTTTCATGACCTGTAGGACCTCACCGACTAATTCAGGGTCAAGTGCAGACGTTGGTTCATCGAATAAAATAATATCCGGATTCAACGCTACCGCCCGCGCAATCCCTACCCGTTGTTGCTGACCTCCGGATAACTGACTTGGATATGCGTCATATTTTTCAGATAAGCCTACTTTATCAAGAGCCTTTTTGCCAATTTCTACTGCCTCTGCCTTAGGAACTTTCCGTCCAATAATTAGTCCCTCTGTGACATTTTCTAATGCTGTTTTATTCGTGAAAAGATTATAATTTTGGAAAACAAATGCTACACGCTGGCGAATTGCATGTACGTCTTTTTTCTTTACATGTTGAAAATCCACTTCAATGTCTCCAAATGTCGCATGTCCTTGATCTGCTTTCTCTAAAAAATTGATACAACGTAATAATGTTGTTTTTCCTGAGCCACTAGGACCTAGAATAACGACTACATCACCTTGATCAATAGCTAAATCTACACCCTTTAGAATTTCATTTTCACCAAATGATTTATGAATATTTTTAATTTCTAACATCCTCATTCACCCCTTAGGCATTTGCCGCTTTATATTTGCTTAAATATTTTTCATATCGCTTGAACAAGTATTCGACGGTGCTACATAAAATTAAATACACAATAAAGATATCAAGATAGGCTTCCACGTAATTGTAGCCGACATTTGCAGCAACCTTTGCCTTCAGTGTGATTTCAGGTAAAGACATTGCGTACCCTAAGGAAGTTGCTTTAATCAAATTGACTGTCGCTGTACATATATTCGGTAGCGCAACAACTAATGCTTGAGGAATAATGATTCGGGTATACGCTTGGAATGTTGTCAAACCTATTGAATATGCTGCCTCCAGTTGTCCCTTTTCAATGGTACTTAACGCAGAACGAAATACTTCTATTAATATGGCTGTTGAACTAAATGCGAACACGATAAATGCATACCAGATTGGATTGATTTTATATATATCATACGTAATATGATATTTTTCAAAAATAACTTTTAGCATAAGCGGAATACTACTATAAATAATAAAAATTTGTATAATAATAGGTGTTCCTCTCACAAAAGATACATAAATTTTTGCTATATGATGTATAACTGGAATTTTATTTATCCTTGTTAACGCCAGCAAAAATCCTAGTGGCAGAGCAATGAGCAAAGCTACAACTGTGACAAGGAGTGCGATGGGAACACCTGATAATGCAACAAAAAATGTTTCAAATAAAAATTGATAATTCATGGTTACGCCTCCTTACGTTGTTTCTAAGGTCTTTTTACCCCTACCAAATAACTTTTCTAATATAGAAAATATTTTTTCAATAATAATAGATAGTACCCAATAAATAATAGCCAAGGCAATATAAATCTCTAAGGCATGAGCATTAATATTACTAGCTATAATTAAATTGGCCTTCCCCACAATATCAATTAATCCGATTGTATAGGCCAAGGCACCTTCCTGTAATAAAGCAATCATGCCATTTCCAAAGTTCGGTAATGCAACGACAAGCGCCTGTGGGAAAATGATTCTTCGGTAAGCTTGTATAGGTGTTAACCCTACACTAACAGCTGCTTCAAACTGCCCTTTTGGAATGGCTAAATAAGCCGATCGCATCACCTCTGACATAATTGCTGCAAATTGTAATGTGAATGTTACTACCACGAAAATAGCCGTTTCAATGGAATGGAGATTGAGACCAAAGTTTTCAGCTAATGCTGGTACACCATAATAAACAAGGAATAATAAAACAATGGATGGTGTACATCGCATAATTGTTGTATACAGGTTCGCTAATTTTCGTAATAGCTTAACAGAAGAGAGCTTAGCGGCTGCTAGTAATAAGCCAAATATTGTGCCTAAGACAATAGAGGACCCTGCAACTAAAAACGTGATTTTTAAAAACGGTAATAAGACGGGGATCGCGCTCCAAATATAGGTCGCGTCAAAGTATTTATCCATTTCCTCACCAACTTTTGTTTTATGAATAAAGACTGCTGAGCGTGCCAGCCTCAACAGCCTTAATAATGGTCAATATGCATTAAATTAACGATTAACAGATTCCAACACTTCAAATAAATCACGGCCATAGAATTTCGTGCTCAATTCGTTTGTTTTCTTCTGTTCTTTAATTTGAGCGATGGCTTTATCGTAGGCATCAGCAAATTCTTGTTCTTTTTTATTGAAAAGAGGCCACGTTTTAATAACAGAAAACTCATTATAGACTACTTCATCTTTCAAGTTATTATATGGTCCATCTTCTGCAAGTACTTGCTGTTTAAAAGGCCCCTCAATCATCACGCCACCATCGACGCGCCCTTCATTTACCCACTGCACAACGTCAACCGTAAATGCGTCACCAGCTTGAAGTTTTACTTTATTGTCAGGGTTGGCAGTATTATACTCATCAATAATTGTGTATTGCGCGTTATTAGCTGCAATAGGTGCCAACGAATAGCCCTTTTTCGCAAAATCAGCTAACGTCTTTATCCCTTCATCTTCTTTACGTAATACTAGTCCTGCACTACTTAATCCCAAAAATTCCTTTGGGAAAATAAATTTCTCTGTGCGTTCCTGTGTAAAGAATGCGTTTTTCACCCCAACTTGATATTTTCCTTGCTCTACACCAATTAATAAATCATCACTTGTCGTTCCTACATATTCAAATTTATAGTCAGGTAATAATTCATCTACTAATTTCATTACCTCTACGTCATAACCTGTTGGATTTCCATTATCATCTATATAACTAATAGGCTTTGAGGCCTGATCGTAGGCAACTTTGACTGTACGAACTTTGCCACCATCATCTGCATTCTTATCAGCTGATTCTCCAGAATTACAGCCCGCTAAAAGTGCGATAGAAGCTAATCCAATCATGGCAAATTGTAATATCTTATTCTTCTTCATATAACATTTCTCCTTATTATCCACATTATTATTAATGGTCATTTAATTTCTGCTGTTCAATAGCAGCCGTTGCTAATTTAATTATGGTCATATCATCCATTGGCGGATTATGAAGCCCTGCACGTACATTTCGATAATAGCGCTGTAGCGGGTTTGACAATTGTAAGCTTTTCGCCCCGACTACACGCATCGCCTTATCAACAATGTCAATTGCGATATTCGTTACGGTATGTTTAGCAACAGCCATTTCATTTGTTAAAATGACGCGTCTTGCTGGATCATCGTATGCCTCAGCTACCCCATATAAAACAAAGCGTGCTTGATGAAGCTTCAACTCTATGTCCCCTAAAAGCTGTTGTACATTCGGTAATGTACTAATTGGAGCATTCAAGCTATTAGGTTGATGATGATTGGCAAAATGTACAGCATAGTCACGGGCAGCTTGTGCAATGCCTAGGTATGTGGCTGGTATATGTAATATCCAGCCATTTATCTTACCGCCACTAGGATGACTTGGTAATTCGACTAAATGCTCTTTAGCCACAACGACATCTTTTAATACAAGATCATGGCTGCTAGTGCCTCGCATTGCAGACATTTCCCAATTCTCTTCAATCGTTAATCCTATTGAATCTTTATGGATGAGGAAGAAACCAATTTGTTGCTTTTCTTCAATCCAAGCAGAAGTGAGGAAATAATCTAACACTGGAGAAGCTGTTGTAAAAATTTTGCGTCCATTTATGCGCCATCCGTCTTTTATAGAAACAGCATTTGTTCCTGGTTTTCCCCCACGTGTTGGGCTCCCAGTTGCTGCTTCACTTACAGCCCTATTAATCATGGCGCCTTTCTTTATTTCCTCCGCGAATGCCGTTAATGCATCCTTTTTCCATAATTTAGTATCATATATCTCGCCAACAACACCTAATGTCCATCCGAGGGAGAGCGAGGCATTCTCGTCATAGCTTGCTAATGTTTCTTGTACAAGTACCATGTCATAGACTGATAGGCCCTCTCCTCCATATTGTTTCGGTAAAGTAAGCTGCGGATAACCAATTTCCTTGAGTAGTCGATGCGCTTCGAACGGGAAACGAGATTGTTCATCTACCTCAGCTGCCTCAGCCTTAATAGGATTTGAGATGGCTTCTAACTTATCTAACCAAAATCGTTGTTGCTCCGTTTTAACAAATAAATTCTTCAAAAAATCTCCTTCTTCCCAATATATATAAATCTTATATATTTACTAAGAATTAATAATAAAAAAAATCCCGCGCTACAAATTTGTAGTGAGATAGCATCTGGTACTGAATTTTCTGATACGTTGACATTTATATTACTTTTCACCTTTAAAAATGTCAATGGGTTAAATTTAAGTTTTTTTGTCTGTTTAATATGATTTAGACCTCTTCGAATTTTTATGCACCAAGCTTTTTTTACAACATATGCTAAGACTATGAAAGAGGTGTATATATGACTAATAACATAAATTCTGCGCAAGGGGCAGGCTACGCATCCCATTTAGCACCACAGGTTATTCAAACTAAATTTGGAGATATTAATGGGGATGGCTTCTTTGAAACGATTTTTTTAATGGGGACTCAAAAGACTGGTAGCCCTTTATGGGAAAACCTAACCTTAACCATTTTTTATGGGCAAACAGGGCGAATTGAACAAATCCCGCTAAAAGAAAATGTGGGTTATAACCCAACCATTTTTCTAGGAGATTTTACTGGTAATCATATAGAAGATATTTTGGTTATTTCTGATACAGGAGGTAGCGGAGGAATTATTAACGGGGAAATATTCTCCTCTACCAATAATCAAGTACACTCCATTTTTGACACAGAATCATTTAATAATAAGCTCCACTATACTGTCAATTATGCCAACAACTATAAGGCAATTGTTCAAAGTAAGACACCTGCAAAAAAATATATAATTGATCTACACTATAAAGGGCCTGAATATTTAGCAGAAATCTATCATCCGGATGGAACATTAAAGCAACCGATTGAGGGTTGGGTTGACCCCATTAGCGGATTATATCCTGTTGATTATGATCGGGATGGGACATATGAAATTTTAGCTTATCAAGAGATTGCAGGTAGGTACCATGCAGATGGCTTAGGGTATGTGGAAAATATTTTAAAATGGGATGGCCATGAATTTGTAGTAGATCGACAAACAGTTAGTATTTTCGGAGAAGATTTAGCATAGAGGACTAACTAACATTTATATAAGAAGAAACCAAACAAGAATCTGCTTATTTTTAATTAATTCACAACAAAAATAAGCAGATTTCCTCATTTATTATTATTTTTCAACTAATGCAAAGTAATTGTTTTCTGGATCCGCAAAATTAAAGACTCTACCCATCGGCATCATGACTAAATCGCCCACCTTAATGCCCTTTGCCTGAAAATCCTGGTACATCTCTTCAATTTGGTCAGCGTAAAACATAATAGAGGGTGTTCCCAAATTTAATTCTGGCTGCATTTTAGCAATAATTTCTTTATTGTGTAGCACAAAGGATGTTTGAGCTTCCCTCGCTGGTGCAATTTCAATCCAACGCATTCCAGCCTCCTCCTGCTCATTTATAATAATAAATCCTACTTTTTCTGTCCAAAATTTAACTGCAGCATCTTGGTCGTTAACATATAACATGACTTGTCCAATTTGATGAATCATGACTTTACTCCCTCCTCATTTATGCATTAGTATACAACAAAACAAGGCATTATATAGCTTCTAACGAATTGTTTAGCGAAATTTCTAAAAATTGATAATAATATCTATTAGGGCTTACCTTTTACTTTATTTCTGTTAGAATGAGAATTATTTACCTTATAGGGAAAAGTATAGAATAAAAAATATTATGTGAGGATAATACAAGTGAAACAACTAAGTGTAAGAAAAAAGCTTATATTTTCGTTTTTAGCAATGCTTCTCATTCCAACACTCTTAATTGGAATAGTGTCGTACCAAAGCGCTGAAAAGCAAATTTCTGAAGAACAGCAGGCTAGTGCAACTGAAAGCGTACGCATACTTAATACTAATATTACGAACACGATTGAACCAAAATTAAAAGATGTACAATATTTCTCAAAAAAGTTCAATGAATCTTATTTGCAGGAAAATAAAATTCCTGAGCTTAAATCACTGCTACAGGAATACGTTAATATGCATCCTGAAGTAGAGCTTATTTATTTGGGAACTGCAGATGGCAGACTACTGGATGAGCCTGCTCAAGTGTATGCTGAAGACTTTGACCCTCGTACAAGACCCTGGTATAAGCAGGCTTTAGAAAATAATGGCCAAGTCTCAATAACGGCACCTTATGTTACAAAATCTACAGATGACATTGTCATTACCATCACTCAAGCTTTACCGGATGGTTCAGGGGTAATAGGAATAGATTTAAATATTTCTACAATAAGTGACATTACCAATGAAATACGCATCGGTGAAACGGGCTACGCCTCTCTTTTAGATAACAATAAAATCTATATTGCTCAGCCTGAGAAGGAAAGTGGGACTGAGGCAACAGAAAACTATATCGCAAAAGTTTATGAACAACCAAGCGGGACGATTATTGAAAGAGATCGTCATTTACAGTTTGTCACTAATGAACTTACAGGTTGGAAGGTTATTGGTACAATGTTTACCGCAGAAGCCGCAAAGGCGGCTGCCTCCACATTAAATATCAACTTAATGATCATTGTTGTCTCCATTTTAGTTGGTGTAATCTTCATGCTCTTGATGATTAAATCTGTTGTCAATCCAATAAATAAGCTGAAACATAGCGCGTTAAAAATTAGCGAAGGTGATTTAACTGAGTTTATAGACATTCATTCTAAGGATGAAATTGGACAACTTGGAGAAGCCTTTATCTCTATGAAGGTGAGCTTAAAAAAACTGATTCGCAACGTTGACCAAAGCTCGCAGCATGTCCAAACATCAGCTCAAGATTTATCTGCTAATGCTGAGCAAAATATTGCTGCCTCTGAGCAGGTTGCTGACGCTGTACAGCAGATGGCTATCAGTACAGAGAAGCAGACTACTGCTATTGACCAAAATGCTATGTCAGTGGAGGAAATTGCTAAAGGAGTTGTGGAAGTTGCAGATAGCTCTATGCAGGTATCTGATCTTTCTAGCCACGCTATCCAATTGGCAGAGGAAGGCGGTCAGGCGGTAGAACAAACTGTTAAGCAGATGAACTCGATTCATGAGTCTGTTACACAATCCGATACAATGATTAAAACTCTTTATGATCGCACAAAAGAAATTGGCTCCATTTTGGAAATGATTAGTGCGATTTCAGACCAAACAAATTTACTTGCCCTGAACGCCGCTATAGAGGCAGCAAGAGCAGGAGAACATGGAAAAGGTTTTGCCGTAGTGGCTGATGAAGTTCGAAAATTAGCAGAGCAATCACATCACTCAGCAGAACAAATTTCTGCACTCATTACAACTATTCAGCAAGATACAGCTAAATCTGTACAAACAATGGTAAAAGCTTCTGCAGATGTCCAAGATGGCTTACAACTAACGGAGGAAACGAATAAAAAGTTTGCGAGTATTATTGCAAGTCTTCGAAACATTGCACCCAAGATGGAGGATATCTCAGCCTCCTCTCAAGAAATGTCAGCAGTCGTGGAAGAAGTTTCTGCAACAGCCATTGAACTATCAGACCATGCTAAATTAAATGCAGCTTCTACAGAGGAAGTTGCGGCTTCAACTGAACAAACCCTATCTTCCATGCAGGACATAGCTTCCGCTGCTAAAACGTTACTTGATATGGCGGATGAACTACAGGGTCATGTAAATCGTTTTCACTATTAAGGTGCTTCATTTTAAAATCTGAGTTCAGAACTTCATGGAACTCAGATTTTTCTTTTGTAAAGAACTACAAAATAGGACATTTTTCTTTAAATATCACCAAAACATAACTTTATTTTCCAGATTTTTCAGAAAATTATGTTGATTATTCTCCCTTTTCCTCTTAGAATCATATTACAACAGGAAAGACTAATTAATGATTATTAGACTTCGTCCATTATCTACAAACTTATCATGATATTTAAGGGGGAATAACCTATGAAACAACTTAGTTTAAGAAAGAAACTCATCTTTGCCTTTTTAGTCATCCTTCTCATTCCTGCACTTTTAATCGGCTATACCTCCTTTAAAAGTACTAAAAGTCAAATTTTAAAGGAGCAAGAAGCAAGTGCTACGGAAAGTGTCAGAATGCTTAATACCAATATTACAAATTTGATTGCACCTAAAATACACGATATTGAATATTTTGCAAAAAAGTTAAATCTATCTTATTTACAGCCAGAGAATCGTGATGAATTGAATAATCTTTTTCAAGAATACATCCATACACATCCAGAGGTAGAATTGCTTTATATAGGTACTGCAGATGGAAGTATGTTTGATGCACCTGTCCATGAGTATGCTAGTGATTATGATCCGCGTGTTCGACCTTGGTATACGAAGGCTATGGAAAACAAGGGACATGCATCGATCACTTCTCCTTATCTATCAAAATCTACAAATAACATTGTAGTGACGGTTATGCAAGCTCTTCCCGATGATTCAGGTGTCATTGCCTTAGATTTAAATATCTCTGTTTTAAGTGCACTAACAGATGAAACACGTATTGGGGAAACTGGCTTTGCGGCCATACTGGATAGTAGTCAACTATATGTAGCACAAAGGGATAAGGAAAGCGGAACCGAAGCTACAGAAAAATATATATCAAAGGTTTATGAACAACAGGAAGGAATCATTATTGAAAAAAACCGTCATTTACGCTTTGAGACAAATGAACTGACAGGATGGAAGGTTATCGGAACAATGTTTACCGTAGAGGCTACAGATGCTGCCTCTGCAACATTTACTATCACCTTACTAATCATTGCAGCTTCCATTATTGTTGGCATTATCTTTATGCTTGCTATGATTAAATCCATTGTTAACCCTATTAAACGATTACAGCAGAGCGCATTAAAAATTAGTGAGGGAGATTTGACGGAATATATTGATATTCATACGAAGGATGAAATTGGACAGCTTGGTGAGGCATTTGTCTCCATGAAAGTAAACTTAAAAAAGCTAATTCGCAATGTTGATCAAAGCTCTCAGCATGTTCAAACTGCTGCACAAGGTCTTTCAGCAAATGCTGAGCAGAATATCGCTACCTCTGAACAAGTGACAGAGGCTATGCAGCAAGTAGCTATGAGTACGGAAAAACAAACAACGGGCATCGATCAAAATGCAATCTCCATTGAGGAAATTGCGAAAGGGGTTGTAGAGGTAGCAGATAGTGCACTACAAGTATCTGATTTATCCAGCCAGGCTATCCATTTAGCAGTGGAGGGTGGGCAATCTGTCGAGCAAGCGGTGAATCAAATGGTATCCATCCATGAATCTGTAGCACAGTCTGATAGCACGATTAAATCACTATTCGATCGTACAAAAGAAATAGGCTCCATCATCGAAATTATTAGTAACATTTCAGATCAGACAAATCTTCTTGCTTTGAATGCAGCTATTGAAGCAGCACGAGCTGGCGAAAATGGCAAAGGCTTTGCAGTTGTGGCAGATGAAGTACGTAAATTGGCAGAACAATCTCATCAATCAGCGAAGCAAATTGCCTCACTAATTACAGGCATTCAACAAGATACAGCTAAATCTGTTCAAACAATGATGCAGGCTTCTGCAGATGTCCAACAAGGCTTGCAGCTGTCTGAGGACACAAAAAAGAAGTTTATAAGTATTATTGAGAGTTTACGTAACATCGCTCCTAAAATGGAGGATATATCGGCTTCTGCTCAGGAAATGTCTGCTGTCGTAGAAGAAGTTTCGGCAACAGCCATTGAACTGTCAGATCATGCTAAACTCAATGCAGCAGCATCTGAAGAAGTAGCTGCTTCAACCGAACAAACATTATCATCCATGCAGGAAATCGCATCATCATCAAAAGCATTACTCGATATGGCGGATGAATTACAGGGCTATGTCAATCGTTTCCATTACTAAATATAAAGCACGGTGATCTATCACCGTGCTTTTAATTGTATTAATTATTCAATTACCTCATGGCTAAACTGCCACTCTACACCAAATTTATCTGTAAGGGAGCCGTAACATTTACTCCAAAAAGTTTCTTGAAGCTCCATAACAACTTTCCCACCATCTTTAAGCTTATCAAATGCTTTTCGCATCTGCTCTTCATCATCAGAAACAACAGCTAATGTAACATTGTTTCCAACCGTAAATGGTGAGCCTGGAAATGTATCTGAGAACATAATTCTACTACCGAATACGGAAAGTCGTGTATGCATAACAAGATCTTTTGCTTCCTCTGGTAATGGATAATCAGGGTTCTGTGGTGAATCCCCAAATGTCATAATTTCAGCCTTGTCCGTACTAAAAGCATCTTCGTAAAACGCTACTGCTTCTCGACAATTTCCGTTAAAAATTAAATATACCTCTACCGCCATTTCCAACACTCCCTTAACATTTTTTGAAACAATTATATTGTACATGGATTATAAATCATAACACAAACTAAATGATAAAGATTTCATCTATCACATAAGAATTGTAGCCTTGTTTTCCATTTTTTCATTTATTTTAGCAAAAGCTTTGACTTTTTCTTAAAAATCATGTAAATTACCAAATGGCGAACAATTTAAAATAAATCTTTAAAAATATTCGTATTTTAGGAGTGTATATAATGGATAACGTATTTGACTATGAAGATATTCAACTAATTCCCGCAAAATGTATCGTAGAAAGCCGTTCAGAATGTGATACTTCCGTTACTTTAGGAGGGCATACTTTTAAACTTCCTGTAGTACCTGCTAATATGCAAACAATTATTGATGAAACTCTTGCTAAGAAACTTGCTGAAAACGGTTACTTTTATATCATGCACCGCTTCCAACCAGAAGCACGCGTAAATTTCATCCAAGATATGCATGGCAGTGGTTTAATTGCTTCAATTAGCGTTGGTGTAAAAGAAGAAGAATACGCGTTTATTGAAGAATTAGCAGCGACAAATTTAGTACCTGAATTCATTACAATCGATATTGCACATGGCCATTCTAATGCTGTTATTCGTATGATTCAGCATATTAAAAAACACTTACCAAATAGCTTTGTTATTGCTGGTAATGTAGGAACACCAGAGGCTGTTCGTGAGCTTGAAAACGCTGGGGCTGATGCGACAAAGGTTGGAATTGGTCCAGGTAAAGTATGTATTACTAAAATTAAAACAGGATTTGGTACAGGTGGCTGGCAGTTAGCTGCACTTCGCTGGTGTGCAAAAGCTGCTACAAAGCCAATCATTGCTGATGGTGGTATTCGTACACACGGCGATATCGCTAAGTCTGTACGTTTTGGCGCTTCAATGGTGATGATCGGTTCTTTATTCGCGGGTCATGAAGAGTCACCTGGTCAAACAATCGAAGTCGAGGGTAAAAAGGTAAAAGAATACTTCGGCTCTGCTTCAGAATTCCAAAAAGGCGAACGTAAAAACGTCGAAGGAAAGAAAATGTTTGTTGAGCATAAAGGAAGTATAAAAGATACATTAATTGAAATGCAACAAGACTTACAATCATCTATTTCTTATGCTGGTGGCACAAAGCTGGATGCTATTCGAAATGTTGATTATGTTATCGTGAAAAACTCTATCTTCAATGGAGATAAAGTGTACTAATAAGTTACAACTCCCACTTCTGAACATTCTGGAGTGGGAGTTTTCTATTTTTCCATCACCCAATTCCTCTACAGACACCCAGCCTGCAATATAAAATACCTCCTTTATTATCAGAATTTTCTATTTTATTAGAAAATTTTGTATTATACTATCATTATACTGCATTACTTTGAGGGAACGGAGGTCTTTTCTATGATTAAATCAGTACGTAATAAGTTAGTCGCTCTAGCCATTATTGTTATTCTCATATCTACAGCACTCGTTGGAACAGTTAATTATTTTGTAGCAAAAAGCGAGATGGATCAGGTAGGTAGACAAAGTCTTAAGAATGGTACACTTGGCATACTTGAATTAATTGCACAATTGGATGAACAAGTTCGAAATGGGAAATTAACGATAGAAGAAGCACAAGAAAGTGCTAGAACACAGATTGTTGGTAATAAAATTGAAGATCATAAGCGATCTATCGATAACCCTGTAAAATACGGTGATAATTTTTATTTCTATGCCTTTAAGGACAATGGGTTGGTTGAAACTCATCCCTCTCTCGAAGGTCAAGATATCTCCGACTTACAAACAAGTGATGGTCGTTATTTTGTGAGGGAAATGATTGAAACTGCACAAGCAGGTGGCGGATATGTGCGGTATGACTGGGCACTACCCTCCAATCCTGATATAGTTGCTCCTAAAATTACTTATGTGGAAATGGACAAGCATTGGGGGTGGATTATCGCGGCTGGTACATATGAAATGGATTTTAATGCTGGTACTAAAAATGTTTTATATTACACACTTGGTACAACCATCCTAGCTACTATCATCGGTGTCATGCTTTTTTGGTTCTTCACTGGACAGATGACTGCCTACATACGAAAAATTATGGTGATTACATCAGATATTGCTAAAGGTCAGCTAACAGGGGAGGACATCCCCGTTACGACAAAGGATGAGCTTGGCACACTAGCGAATAATGTCAATAATATGAAAAGAAGCTTACATGAGATGGTCAACAATACAAAGAATAGTGCATCCCAAATGAGAGTTTCTTCAGAAATGCTAAGTGCGATTACGGAGGAAACTACCGCCTCTGCTGATGAAATCCACCAAGCTATCAATGACATTTCTAAAGGAGCTGTTGTGCAGGCAGAGGAGGCTGAATTGGCCATTAGTAAAGTGGAAACATTATCAACACTGATTTCTAATGCTACAAGTCAATACAGTGAAATTACCGAAAATATGAATACTATTAATCAATCACAAGAAAATGGTAGACAAAAAGTTGAATTATTACTGCAAAATTCTCATGAATTCACGCAAGTAATCGAAGAGTTAAGAACTAATTTTTCAAGTTTAACAAGCCAGATGAAAGAAATTCATCAAGTAGTACAAACGATTACTTCCATTTCAGAGCAAACTAATTTATTAGCGCTAAATGCAAGTATTGAAGCAGCTCGTGCAGGTGATCAAGGTAAAGGGTTTGCTGTAGTTGCCGAAGAAGTACGAAATTTATCAGAGGATACAAATGAAGCGACTAATCGTGTCAGAAATCTATTACAGCGCATCGAGATCGATACGGTCAATTCAGATACAAAAATGATAAACACCCTTCAGCTTTCACAAAGTCAGGCACAGTCGATTACAGAAGTAAAAGGAGCTTTTACTTTCCTAGCCGACTCCATTCAGGACATAACAGAGCACCTTGTTTCTCTTAATGAGGGTATGAACGAAATGGCACAAAACCGGGTAGTCGTTATTCATGCTATCAACGAAATAGCAAGCGTAGCCACAGAATCTGCTGCAGCAACCGAACAAATTAATGCATCCATTGATGAGCAAAAGTCAGCCGTTACGTCTATCATGCACTCCTCACAGGAGCTCCATACAGAGGCAGAGCGCATGTATGAATTAGTAGAACGCTTTACGTGACATGTAACAGCCTATAAAAAAGAATGCTACGAATAGGTCATAGCATTCTTCTTTTCCTTATAGTTTGTTAATAACTGCGTGGATTGTTTCCTTTAGTTCTGCATCATAGCTAGAAAGATCAACAAGGTTTCCTACACGCTCACGTAATACTGGGCGCTCAATTACTAGCTTCTCATCAAGAACTTGTACAAGTAGTTCGATAATAAGACGATCACGAACAACTAACGCTTCTTCTAAACGCTCTGGTGTAATTTTAGCATCCGTTTTTGCAGATTTTGCCATCTTCAAAACCCCTTTTTAATTTTATATTCATGCACATCTATTTTAGCATACCACTAAATTATTTTGAAAACTTTCTTTCGCAAAAATATACCAAAACTTTACAAATACTAAAAGAAAGATTTACGACATATTGTTATATTCATATCATAATACTTTCGTATTTTGCCATATGATAAATGTGTTTATGCTTACCATTCAACTGATTGGAGGAGTTATATGAATCAAAAAAATTCACCCTACATACAGCTCATTAAAGCTGTACCTAAGTCATTGCAACTCTTTTTAAATGTTTGCCTTGTACTATTAGCACTCATTCTAGCGTTTTTACTCTTTAAGGAGCTAATAGAATTTCTTAAAATATTACTCTTCACTAAGGAAGGTGGCGATTATAAGCTATTCCTTGCTAACATCCTTATATTCTTTCTGTACTTTGAGTTCATCACGATGATTATTAAATATTTTAAAGAAGATTATCATTTTCCGCTACGATACTTTATATATATAGGTATCACGGCAATGATTCGATTAATTATCGTTGAACACGATCATCCACTGAATACATTAATTTATTCAGTCATTATTCTCATACTCATCATTAGTTACTTTATTATTAATATCACACCGCTTGAAAGACCGACACGATCATCTCTTTTTATGAAAAAAGAGCATTAACCTAGCACCAACATTCTAAAATGCCGTCATACATTTTGGTTTTTCAAACACAAAGAAAAATTTCTGTAATGCCTGTAAATATTGCTCATGACTGATCTTTATTCGCTGAAGCATATACAGTTCTTGGACCGTTATGACTCCCATTACCAGTGAGGAAAGCTCAGCCACATCTACAATTATTTCTACATCATAGGGACCACTTTCATTCATGTTAATTGTACCTTCAACAGCCTGGATAATGAGTTGCTGATTATTTTCAGCAAGTAATGAGTCCGTAACTGTTAATTTAAATGTCAGTGTTACACCATTAAAATGGTGTGTCGTTAATTCTTCAAAAAAACCTTTCACATTAATAATGCGGTACATCAGTCCAACTCCTGACACAGCATTTTCATGGTAAACACTTGGAATTAAATGATTTGAACCATTTCTGACATCACCTAAAAAGAAATGTACATTGTCTTCTTGTGTATTCCACTCAATGCGGTTTACTTGATCTGCCTGACTGTTTAAAAACGTACTAAGCTCTAACAAAGCCTGTGGTGTCTCATATACCCATTCCTTAATAACTAAATTATTCAACATAAAATTACTCTCACTTTGCTTTTTAAATGAAAAAACGATATAGCCTTGCACGCTATCGTCCTTTTCCATCGCAATCACATAGTTTTCGTCGTTTTTAAAAATAGAAGAAAGCTCTGACTTTGTTTTGAGAAGCATCCCATGCTGTTGAGACGCTACCCTGTTATAACAATCTGTTAGCTGTTGCTGATTTTCCACTGACAAATATTTAAGGTGCTCCTTCGTTTGACCTTTAGGAAAGCTTAAGGGCTCTACTAAATATTGGTACATTTTCGGTCCATAGCCAAACCCCATTTTCTTATAAAAATCTGGCCTAAACGGATATAAAGCGACAAAGTGAATACCCTTTGCTAAAAAAAAGTTAAAGAATTGATGGATTAGCTCCTTCGCAACCTTTTCCTTTTTATGTAACAAGTCAACTGCCACAAGCCCTACTCCACCAATTGGTATCATTTTAGAGAAAAGGTTCATTTGAAAATCATGCAATCGCATGCCGCCAATTATGTTGCCTTCTTCCCAAAGCCCAAAATAATTTAGGGATTCATCATGATTCTGATTTTCCATAAAAAGATTTTTCAACTGCTCTTTTGTTGTCTGAGCTCCGTTCACTATTCCAGGGTAGGCTCCTACAACGATACTCGCAAAAGTTAAAAAGTCTTGCTCTTTTACTAACCTCTCTACCACTCTCATTAATTCCCCTCCATTTTCAAAGTATGACATGTCGTTCATATTCATTTTCCACCCATAATAACATATATTACCACTGCACATGTGAACAATGTAAATGATTAAAGGAGGAATAAGGAAATGACTTTAATTGATGCGTATATTGAAGAAGTATCTAAAAGACTACATAAAAATAGACGTGAAAACATAAAGCTTGAGCTTAAAGCTACTATTGAAGATATGTTGCCAGAACCCTATTCAGAAGCAGATATCATGAAAGTGCTAAAAGAGCTTGGAAGCCCTGCAAAAGTTGCAGCTAGCTACCAGGATACGCCTCGTTTTTTAATTGGTCCAAACGTGTTTGATCCATACACTAGAACCATTAAACTCGTTTTCCCTTGGGCTATTTTTATAACGGTCATTGTTCAAGTGATTGAGAGAATTTTTCTCTATTCTGGAGAAGAGGCCATGCTCTCCACTATCATTTCAACATTTGCTATGACGATTGTTACCATTATTTCTGTATCATTTCATGTATTGTTCTGGATCACCGTTTTTTTCATCGTCCTAGAACGCTCTGATCCGAGTAAAATTCAATTGTTGCCTTTCTTGAATGACACCAAGGAATGGACACCCGAAAGTTTAAAAATTAAAACCGTTCCTAAGGAAAAAATCATCACTTTAAGTGATACAATTTTTAGCTTTGTAGGGGCTATTATTTTTACCTTTGTTTATTGGAACGCCAATCGTCTTTTAGGTATTTATACAACAAATGGAAATGGTAGTTTAAAATTTGTTATGCCTATTTTGAATCAAAATCTTTTACAATCCTATGCCCTCATCGTCATGCTCTGTATAATTCTTAGTCTTGCCTTAACCTTTTTAAAATGGCGTACTGGGCAATGGACCATGACGATTGCTATCATCAATGCATTACTTCAAAGTGTGGGAACTATTGTATTTATTCTCATTGCTGTTCATCAGGATTTTATCCATAGTGCCTCCATTCCGTACATTGCAGCAATCGTAGAAACTAACAAAGAAAATGTCTCATCTGTCATAGATAAGATCCTGCTTGCCAGTATGATTATTGCTGTTTTAGCCAATGCATTTGATATATATCAAGGATTTAGAAAAGCTAAAATACCAATCTCTAAAAGTGATAAATTGTAAATATATGATTGAAAGCTAATCTCAAATCGCTAAAATACCTTTCTCCTCTAATGTTTTGTATAATAATAAAGTTGGAAATAATTTATATACACGAATAATAATCTGCACAATTCAATTAGAGTAAGGGGAAATAACTATGACCATTCTTCTAGTAGATGACAATCAAGTCAATTTATTTGTCATTGAAAAAATACTGAAAAATGCAGGTTATGAACACTGTGTTTCTCTTTCATCTGCTAATGAGCTATTTGATTATTTACAATTAAATGAACCAAATCCAACCGGAAGCTCAGTTGATTTAATTTTATTGGACATTATGATGCCTGAAGTAGATGGTATAGAGGCCTGCAAACGTATTAAGCAAATTGAAAGATTAAGAGATATTCAAATTATCTTTGTTACAGCCCTTGAGGATAAAAACAAACTCGCAGAAGCATTAGATATCGGGGGCGTAGATTATATTACAAAACCGATTAATAAAACCGAATTGCTTGCTAGAATCCGAGTTGCCCTACGTTTAAAAGCTGAATTAGATTGGCACACACAACATGAAAAGAAAATCCAATATGAATTGGATTTAGCCACTCATGTACAAAGAAGCCTGCTTAGTCCACCTTTAAATGAAAAAGATATTCGTCTAGAAGTCTCTTACTTACCATCCTCTAACTTGGCTGGTGATATGTATTATTGGCATAAAATAGACGATCATCGTTATGCTATTATTTTATTGGACATGATGGGCCATGGTATATCTGCAGCGCTAGTTTGTATGTTTATCTCCTCGGTTTTGAGGGAGGCCGTTAAACAATTAAACGACCCTGAACTTGTTATTAAAGAACTGAATCGTTATATGGCCCTCTTACAGGATGGCAAGGATGAAAATCTTTATTATTTCACAGCGATTTATTTAGTAATTGATACGAAACAAAAAACAGTCGAATATATAAACGCTGGTCATCCTGCAGGATACGCCTTAGTTGATGAAGAAACATGTATCCCATTAAATCAAGGTAGTTGCGCAGTCGGCTTTTTCGATGAAATTAAAGTTAAAAAACAATATATTCAATATGAAAAAGATCTACAAATTGTTATGTTTACAGATGGAGTATTAGAGGCAATGGGACCTTGTGAAATAGAATCAGAAAAGCATTTGCAAACGCTAACATCTTCTAAATGGAAGTATACCCAACCTCTGATCGACAACCTATTGCCTAAAGACAAACAAGACAATCAACCTGATGATATGTGTGTATTAATGATTCAAGCAAGTGCTACAGTATAAATAAAAGAAAAGAGGCTACCTCCATCACTCGGTAGCCTCTTTCTTTTAATCTATTTTCTGGTAAATTCTTTCGTTACCAATAAATTCCCTATAATTCGAAATAACCTCTTCAAAGCGCAATGTTTCCTTATCGCCTAAACATAAAAACCCTTTGTCGCTTAGGCTTTCATAAAACAAACGATGGACCTGACTTTGCAGCTGCGGCGAAAAATAAATAAGGACATTTCTACATAAGATAACATGGAATTCGTTAAATGATTGATCTGTCACTAGGTTATGCTGAGCAAAAATAATATTTTTCAATAATGTTGAATGGAAATAAGCATATTGATAATCCGTCTTATAGTATTCCGAAAAAGCATGGGCTCCCCCTGCAAGCATATAATTTTTCGTATATGCCTGCATTTTATGAATAGGAAAAATCCCCTTTTTAGCCTTTTCTAATACCTGCTCATTCATATCTGTTGCATAAATGACAGCCTTGTCTATGAGCCCTTCCTCCTGAAGCAAAATGGCCATAGAGTATACTTCCTCACCAGTTGCACAGCCAGCATGCCAAATACGGATTTCCTGGTATTCACGTAAGGTTGGAATCACTTTTTCACGGAATGCCTTAAAAAAGCTTGGGTTGCGGAACATTTCTGTGACATTGATTGAAAAATCGTTTAATAGCTGCTCTAAAAACGCCTGATCATGAATGACCTTTTCCTGAACGCGAGAAATAGTTGGAATGCTATTTATTCTCATCCTATTAAAAATTCGACGTGAAATGGAAGAACGGTTATATTGCCGAAAATCATAGCCTGATAATCGATAAATAGCCTCTAATAACAAATCAATTTCTAAATTTGTTTGTTTATTCAATTGTATATTTTGCTCCAAAGGCTCAAAATGTTCCATCTTTATATACTCCCTTTAGAAACTAACCATACTCTTAAAACGGATATTAATTGATCTAAATTTAATGGTTTACTAATATAATCAGATGCACCAGCTTGCAATGATTTATCCCGGTCATTCTTCATAGCCTTCGCCGTCAGGGCGATAATCGGTAATTCAGTCCGCTTCATTTGTTGACGAATAATAGTCATTGCTTCATAACCATCCATATTCGGCATCATAATATCCATAAGCACTAAATCAATCTCATGATGAGCTTGCAAAACCTCTAAACATTCAAGTCCATCTTTAGCCACTAAAATGTTCATGCCTCTTGTTTCAAGTGCTGTTTTTAAGGCATAAATATTACGGTTATCATCGTCTACGATTAATATATTTTTCCCTTGAAAAACCTCTACCTCATCATGCTTTAAAACTTCCCTATTATCCTGCGATGGCTCTTCTCTCGGTACATCTTCCTCAATTGTCACAGCTACCTCATTCAAAGCAGCAAGCTTATCGCAATGATCCTCTTCGACTCCATTTGGTAAGCTTGGAATCGTTAACGTAAAGCTACTACCTTGTCCCTCTTCACTTTGCAATGTAATCCAACCACCAAGTAGTTTCGCAAACTCCTTACAAATTGAAAGACCAAGTCCTGTTCCACCATATTTTCGAACGGTAGCACCGTCTGCTTGCTGGAATGACTCAAAGATCAATTGATGCTTGTCTTTTGGAATTCCTATACCGGTATCTGAAACAGTAATTTCTAGCCAATCATCGCTAATATCTTGCATATTACTTGTAAGCTGGCTCTGTGCAAGCTGATTAATCGCTAAAGTTACAGATCCATGCTCCGTAAACTTAAAGGCATTTGATAATAAGTTCTTTATGATTTGCTGAAATCTCTTTTCATCTGTATAGAATACGTCGACAACATGATCTGCCTTTGAAATATGGAAATCTATATTTTTCTTCATCGCGACAGGTGCAAAAGTATGCTCAATTTGAACAGGTACTTCACTCATATTCACTTCATTAAAGATGATATCTAGCTTCCCTGCCTCCACTTTAGATAAATCTAAAATATCATTAATCAATGCAAGTAAATCCTCACCTGAGGAATGGATAACCTTCGCAAATTCCGTTTCCTCATCTGTTAAGTGGTCTTGGCTATTCTCTGCTAACATCTCTGACAAAATTAAAATGCTATTTAAAGGCGTTCTAAGCTCATGTGACATATTTGCTAAAAACTCAGATTTGTAATTAGAATTAAGTATAAGCTGTTCTGCACTTTCTTCTAATTCTTGCTTAGCCTTTTCTAGCTCACGTGATTTGGACTCTGCCTCTTTCGTTCGCTCTTCAAGCTGCTCGTTAATCATCGTCAGCTCTTCTGTCTGCATTTGTAATTCTTCAGATTGTGTTTGAAGTTCCTCTGATTGAACTTGTAACTCCTCCGTCATTGCTCTTGACTCATTTAATAATCGAACGATCTCCATACGCCCCAATACACCATTTACAGTTAAGCCAAAGGTTTCAGTAACCTGCTTCACTAACTCCTGTTGCAATGCATTAAATTTAGTCATTGTAGCTAACTCGACAACCGCTATAACTTCATTTTCGAAAATAACAGGAATCAATAAAATATGCTTGGGTCTTATTTCACCTAGCCCTGTTCTAATTAAACGATAGTCTTGCGGAATATTATCATAGAATAAAACTCTTTTTTCTAATGCACATTGACCGATTAAACCTTGTCCTACTTTAAAGCTCTCCATACCGACACGATCATCTCCGTCAGCAAAAGCCGCCTTTTTTATAAATAGTACTTGTTCCTCTGCCTCTTCCCGAACATAGAATGCTCCAAGAGACGCCTGTGTTTTCTGTGCCATTTCTGACAGGAAGGTTTCAGCCAATTTCGTAATAGCTGAAATACCTTGATATTTTGTTACAATATCAGCAATATTGGTTTGTAACCACTCTCTCTTCTCTACCGATTCCAATAATATATTGGTTGCATCAGCAAGCTCATTAATTTCATCATTTGTATTCACATGTATTCTTCTCTTGAAATCACCCTTCGTGGCAGCCATTTCCTGAATCGTTTGTGTTACTTCTGTTATAGTTTTGACAATGGAACGGGAAATGCCACTTGCTATAACAATAGCAATTACAGAAACCAAAATTAAAATCCCAAATAGACCACTTGTTAATTGACTATTTTGTTTGTCTAACTGAGCGGCCTTTGCTTGTGTATAAGTATTTTCAGTTGCACGGAATGCATCGAATAATTTGCGCATTTTTTCCATGTCTTGGCGTCCATTATCAACTTTGAAAAATTCCGTTAACGCTTTTGTATTACCGTCCTTTTTATATTGAATAGTTGGCCCACCCGTTGTTTCAACCCAATGATCGATCGTTTCCTCTATCTCTTTCAATTTTTCCTGCTGGGTTGGTTTATCTTTCATTTGCTGATAAAGATCATTAAAATCTATTTTCCAGTTTTCCGCTCCATTATCATAGGGTTCCAGATAACTAGGTTCACCCGTAATAATAAAAGCTCGCTGACTTGATTCCATATCCAATATATATTTTTCAATATCATTGGTTAATGTTTTCACATTAGAGTCGTACTTAATAATAAAATTTCTTTCCTTTTGCAAAGAAGTAATTTGATTATTTAGGATGATCACTGATGCAAGTAAGCAAAGAATGATGATAATATAACCCAATGTAATCTTGGAGCGTATACCCAATTTTAATTTATTTAACATTTGGTTTTCCTACCTTTACCTTTCCTAAACTCTATTTTTGTTATAAATGTGACTAGAATACCATCTTAAACATTCGTATAAAGAAATTTTACGGCTTTAGCATTAATAAGTATTAATTTCTCACATATACATTTTATATTGAACTATTTCTAACTAAGGAGAGAATGCATGTGGACATATTCGTAAGGCCAGGAGATTCACTTTGGCATTTCAGTGAAGTATTTAAAATACCTCTTCCACTCATTTTAGATTCCAATACCAATATAAATCCTCAATTTTTAAGAGTTGGGCAACGCATTCGTATTCCTGGATTTGTGACCATTAACTATCAGGTGAAACAAGGGGATTCCCTTTGGCAAATTGCACAGCGGTATAATCTACCACTTATTGCCATATTACTTGTAAACCCGGGTCTTCATCCAAATCAATTACAGATTGGCCAGATGATTCATATACCACAACGCTTAACATGGCGCTTAATTGACGGTAAACAAAATTATACGTACAACATCATGATGAATGATATTCAAAGGCTAGTTGACGCCTATCCATTTCTTCGCAGTACTACCATTGGTAGCTCCGTTTTAAGTAAGGAAATACCAGAGCTATTAATTGGCAATGGAACTAAACGTGTTCATTATAACGGCTCCTTCCATGCAAATGAATGGATTACTACTCCTATTATTCTAACATTTTTAAATGACTATTTGCTCGCTCTCACTAACCAAAATAATATGAGTGGACTTTCTTTATTTCCTCTTTATCAGCAAACGACCCTATCCGTAGTACCAATGGTAAATCCCGATGGGGTCAATTTAGTCATACAAGGTCCCCCAAATGATGAATCATTAAAAAATCAGCTCATTTCATGGAATAATGGTAGCTCTGATTTTTCTGGCTGGAAGGCAAACATCCATGGTGTTGATTTAAATGATCAGTTTCCTGCCAAATGGGAATTAGAAAGCGCCCGTAACCCGAAAACTCCTGGTCCTAGAGATTATGGCGGGGAAAGGCCTTTGTCTGAGCCTGAAGCCATAGCTATGGCTGATTTGACCAAGCAGCGTGATTTTGCAAGAGTACTAGCCTTTCATACACAAGGTCGCGTTATTTATTGGGGCTTTGAAAATCTTGAACCACCTGAATCAGAGGTGCTTGTTAATGAGTTTAGTCGAGTGAGTGGCTATGAACCGATTCAATCTGCTGGGAGCTATGCTGGCTATAAAGATTGGTTTATCCAAGATTGGCGTAGGCCAGGCTTTACCGTTGAATTAGGAAGTGGCACAAACCCTCTCCCGATAAGTCAATTTGATGATATTTATGAGGAAGCTAGGGGAATTTTTCTTGCAGGGTTATATATGTAGAGAGGTATGATTGTTAACTCCATTTGCTATGAAATTGTCCTTTTGGGCACTTTCTAGTGAATGGAGTTCTTTTATCGTGCTCTAAAAAAAAGAAAATAAATTACTTTGACAGGCAGAGTAATGTTTGCTAATATTACTCTGACAGATAGAGCAATAAAATGAAGTAGGTGACTTATGGTTCGCAGTGATATTATCCGAGGACACTTGGATTCGATTATTTTACGGCTCATTTCAGAAAAAGACCGCTATGGCTATGAAATTTCTCAGGAAATAAGTCTCCGTACAAATAATCGATTTCAGATTAAAGAAGCAACTTTGTATGCTGTTTTTCAACGTCTTGAGAAAAAAGAAATTATTGAAGCCTATTATGGAGATGTTTCACATGGTGGCAAAAGAAAGTATTACCGTATTACCTCATTGGGTAAGGCCTATTTAAATGAGTTAGCGAAAGAATGGTCGGAAGTAAAAGAAATTATTGATTTATTTATGGAGGGCGTCGAATGAAGAGAATAAAAAACCATATTGATGAGCTGTTTAAGGATATTCCTCGCAACAACGAAACGGAAATGGTTAAACAAGAAATTATTGAAAATCTTGAAGAGAAAGTCTTTTATTTGATGGATCAGGGAAAAGAACAAGAGGATGCCATCAATAAAGCAATTGTAGAGTTTGGAGACATAGAAGATTTAAAAAAGGAACTAGGCGTTAAGGTACCTGCTAAGAAAAACATGGCTAAATTAAATTTAGAGTTCTCTCTTTGGGGTAGTGGCTTAATTATTGCATTTTTTATTTTTATTAATCTTTATTACACACCACAAACAATTTGGGCAATCTATCCAATATTCGCTATCCTTTGGTGGCCATTGTCCATGTACTTTGTATGGTCACGTAAGAGATGGGGTGAATAAATATGAAGAATTTTATTAACTTTTCATTAGCTGGGAGCATCATGACAATGATTTTTTTAGGTATCGTCAATTTCACGACATCGCCCCAAACAATGTGGTTTATCTATCCTTGCTTACTGCTGTTACTTTGGCCAATTACGATCATCTGTATGTATAAAAAAATGTATAAACAATATTCAATTATTTGTAGTACGATGATTATCGTGTTTCTTATTATAGAAAACTATATTTACACACCAGATCATCCATGGTTCATTTACGCCATTTACCCTATTGTCTGGTGGCCCATTCTGATGTACTTAGATGAAAAAGCAAAAACGCTAAAAATCGCACTAATAGGCTGTGCTTCTACTATTATTTATTATGCTTTAGTAAACATCATTTTATCACCACAATACCCTTGGGCAATTTATCCTGCATTTTTAGTTATATGGTGGCCCTTAGCCTTATACCATGCTCAACGAAAAACATTTGTGGCTTTCTCCGTCACTGCTACATTATTAATAAGTATCTTTTTTATCATCGTCAATATTGTTTCTTCACCAGGAGTTATATGGGCAATCTACCCTATTTTTGTTACGCTTTGGTGGCCTCTGAGTATGTATTTTTATGTATATAAAAGAAGAATGTATCAAGCGACATTCGCGAAACGCATGTAAAGAAGAAAATCGATGAAAACATCTATTAATTTTATTAAATATATGGTGATAGTTATTGTACTTTTACTACTATTGATGCTGCTCTTCCCAACATGGACCTCCTCCATAAAAGGCTCAACCAGCATTAGCGCTTTAGAGCAAGTTGAAATTAATGGCACTGGTCATGAAATAATGATCCGAGGTCAGGATAAAGCTAACCCTGTTATTATTTTTGTTCATGGCGGACCTGGCTGCTCTGAAATACCCTACGCAAAAAAATATCAGGATTTACTAGAAACGGAGTTTACGGTGGTCCATTATGATCAGCGTGCTAGTGGGAAATCCTATCATTTTTTCGAGGACTATTCTAATCTTTCTTCTGATTTGCTTGTGGAGGATTTATTAGGACTGACTGATTATATAGCTAAACGACTAGACAAAGAAAAAGTCATCTTAATTGGCCATTCCTATGGTACATATATTGCTACACAAGCAGCCGCTAACGCCCCTGAAAAATATGAAGCTTATATTGGGATAGGACAAATGAGCAATACAATCGAAAGTGAGAACGATAGTTTAAAATTCACAATCAATCAGGCTCAACTGCAAGGCAACAAAGAAGATGTTTTATATTTACAACAGATAGCTGATGCCATTAAAAATGGTACAATGTTTACGCCTAGAAATTACGTAAACAAATATGGTGGTGCTACCAGATTAATAGATAATCCTGATGGAAATATGCTAGGAATGCTGTTCAGTAAAGAGTATAATTTGTTAGATATTATCCGCTATAACTATGGCTTATCCTTGTCTCAAGAGGCTTTATTAAAAGAGGTCATGCAGCACCCCCTTCCAACAAAAGTCCAAAAGCTTGATTTACCCTTCTATTTTTTAATGGGCAACTATGATTATCAAACATCCTCACACGCAGCAAAAAATTACTTCGACCAAATCAGGGCAGAGAAAAAAGAATTTATAGCTTACGAGCAATCTGCACACTATCCACAATTCGAAGAAAAGAAAAGATTCTTTGAATGGATGCACGCAACTTTTAAACAATAAAAGCTTGTTTCTTTAGAGATATTGTATTCTTGGAAAGATATATTCACTTGCTATATAATTCAATTATTAAATATTTTAACGGACGTGATTATATGGCTGACAGTCTACATAATGTTGAAATCATTATGAAAGAAATGCTAGAAATACAGCAAAAATCGAAAATGTTTGTAGACCTTTTATCTGAAGGAGAAGCGCTATCACAAAACCAGCTAATCCTACTTCTACAACTTAAAATCAATAGCGGTATGAAAGCGACAGAAATTGCAGATTTCTTTAGTGTGACACCTGGAGCTGTAACCTCTATGTGCGATAAACTGGAAAAACTAGCGCTCATTCAACGAATTAGAGAAAATAATGATCGTCGCGTGGTCAAAATGGTTTTAACAAGTACTGGTGATGAAAAGGTCCAAGAAATCTTTTTAAAATTTTCCCAAGATAAACTCATGGACATGGCCACGATCTTAAGCGAAGTAAACAAGCTAATGAATAAAATCTTTTAGGATTTCAATAAACTTGAAATCCTTTTTTTATTGGTTGGTTCTTGACAAATGGAAGTTGCATATAATTTAATTAATATATATTTTAATAAATAAAATATATATTAATTAAATTATAATGAGGTGACTTTTATGTTTCAAAATCTCCGCACCCTTACACTAACAAACGGTCGTATTAAAAATTTGGATGCTGATTACGAGCAATTAAATATTCGAGGTGCTGTAGCAATTCAACAAGAGGTACGTCTAAAAAAAGTGTCTACTCATGGCCATAGCTCCTTTTATTTTCCTGTTATCGTCCAATCATTTACTAGTACAGGATCTTGTACTTTAAAGGATTATTGCGAAATGGAAGCGCTCATGAATGCCGGAAACATAAAATTATGTAGTGGTCATATTCAAAAGATTAGTAGCTCTGGAAAGCTGTCGGCTGAAGGGAAATTACAGTGCGAGAAGCTCGATGCTATTGGAATTGTAAAGGCTGCAGAAATAACGGCTGAGCATTTTCACTTAAAATTGTCAGGGGAGAGTGAAATCGACCTGTTAACGGCTAAAAATATTTTGGTAGAAAAGGATAGGGTAACACTACTTTCATTTTTGAAGAAAAAATTAAGTTGCCATACTATTAGCGGCAAACACTTGAAACTAGCTTATACAAAGGCAAAAATTGTGGAAGGTGAAGTTGTTATTGTAGGGGAACATTGCCATATTGAAACTCTATACTATTCAGATGACTACTCTGTTGCTTCTAACGCAAAGGTGCAACACATTATACGGAGGGAAAAAGAGTGATATTTCTAAAATGGCTACAAGCTTTTTTTTGTTCATTAGCACTGGTTGTATTATCGGTATTATACGCTGGCCTATTGTTAAGTGGCATTCTTTCCATACTAGCTGGCTTTTTAAGAACATTTGGATTTCATCAAATTAAGATGAGCATCTGGTATGGCGTAGAATTACCTGTTATAATCAGCATTCCTCTATCCTTGCTAGTAGCTATACTGCTGTTCTTTTGTGCAAAATATGTAAAACTTCCTATAACTTTTTGCTTCTCAAAGATTAAAAGTTAATACGAAAGAGCGTTAAAGGAACAGAACTTCAACGCTCTTCTACTAGCTTATTTTGCATGTCTTTACTACCTATCTGGAAGAGGGAACGCATGAAGTAAATTTTGCTATATTATGAGAGTTCTCCTTCAAGAAATTGAATCAGGTACATTTCTGGCCTAGCAAGGAATTCTGTAAAGCTACTTAAATCTGCATATACCTCATGCTCCAAATCGTAACACCCTACCTTTCCCTTTGGGTTCCAAACCAATTGCAAATCAGAGTACTGATCGATAGTGGCTGAAAGACGTAGCATTTTTTGACGGCCAATCTTCATCTCAATTGTATCCGTTAGTTTGAAAAAATCGATGTACTGAATATCATAATTATTGACTGCAAGCTTAAGATGTAATTGATTGCCTGTCAGAAAATGAAGTAGCTCCTTCGGTAATTTATATTTTTTTAATGCATCTTTTTTATTTTCTACCTGATGAAGCTCAGCAGGCTCTAGCTCTTTCAAATATTGAACTAATTCTAAATTTTTTACACTTACTGCAATGGTGTACGCTCTTTCTCCATCTTTCTCCTTCAATGATATATCTGCCCCCCGCTCGACCAAATACTTCACCATTGCTAGATGACCCATACGTGTTGCAACCGTTAATGGTGTCGGCTCATACGGATAAACCATATCGGGCTTTTGATCATTAATATCGACTCCCTGATCAAGTAAATAGGTAACCATATTTTTGTCATAATTTGATACTGCCTGACGTAATACTGCCCCACCATGCTGCTTTATATCAAGCCCGAGTTCATGAATAAGTGGGATATTTTTCTTATTGCCATAGTAGGCTTGCGAGTAGGCACCAGAACCCACACGATTATGTCCATCTAATTTTGCCCCATGTGCAACAATATAGCGAATTATATTTTCTTTACAATATCGAACAGCTCTTAAGAAAGAAGGATTTTGATCAACATTCAAATTAACATGATAGTCGATTAATAGCTTTACAACATCCAACTTTTCAGCAATCAGTGCTAGATCTAAAGGACTTAACGATATGTGTTTACTTAAAATAATCTCTTCTTCAATATCCCAGCCATTGACTTTTGCAGCCTGTAATGCAGCTATATTACTAGAATAGATATGCATCGCAATTTCCGGCATTGCCGGAAATGTTCCGATATCTTTTAATTTAATCATCCCACTTAGCTCCCTTCCTACGTTTATAAAAAAGTATAGAAAATAACACCCTATTAAACAACGGGGCATAATGCTTACAGTTTAATGCCATTCAATGAGCGTGGAAAAAGATTTATATTAAAAAGGGAAACTATTTATCAAAAATTTCCCAGGAAAAGATGACCACAAAAAAGCTCCTAATCGCTAAGGATTAAGAGCTCTTTAAACATCTATATAATTGATCTTTACTTCAAACGAAGTGCTTCATCTGTTGTTGCATTAATTTCTTTTAGAAGCTCTGGGTTTTCTGCTAATGATAAACCGTAAGAAGGAATCATTTCTTTAATCTTTGCTTCCCACTCTTTAATGTGTTGAGGGAAACATTTATTAATAACTTCTAGCATTACATGTACAGCTGTAGAAGCACCTGGTGAAGCTCCTAGTAAAGCAGCAATTGATCCATCGGCTGCACTTACAACCTCTGTACCAAATTGAAGCGTTCCTTTACCGCCTGCTTCTGTATCTTTAATAACTTGTACACGTTGACCAGCTACGATAATATCCCAATCATCACTCTTCGCATTTGGAATGAATTCACGTAATTCTTCCATACGTTGCTCTTTTGAAAGCATAAGCTGTTGGATTAGATATTTTGTTAATCCCATTTCTTTAACGCCTGCCGCTAATAAAGTTGTGATATTATGCGGTTTTACAGAGGCAAATAAATCCATATTTGAACCTGTTTTTAAGAATTTCGGTGAGAAACCTGCAAAAGGTCCAAATAGTAACGACTTCTTATTATCAATATAACGTGTATCAAGATGCGGAACTGACATTGGTGGGGCACCCACTTTTGCTTTTCCGTACACTTTTGCATGGTGCTGTTCAGCCACTTCTGGGTTATTACATGCTAAGAATAATCCACTAATCGGGAATCCACCAATATGTTTCCCTTCAGGAATACCTGATTTTTGTAGTAATTCTAGGCTACCTCCACCAGCTCCAAGGAAGACAAATTTTGCTGAATGATATTCCATTTTACAGCCGTCTAAATCATGCACTCGTACTTCCCATGAACCATCACTAGCTTGTTTTAAACTTTCAACACTATGATTGTAGTTAACATCCACGTCTTTTGCTTTTAAGTGGTCAATTAACATGCGTGTTAAAGCACCAAAGTTAACATCTGTACCAGTGTCAATTTTTGTTGCAGCAATGTCTTCACCAGCTGGACGATTTTCCATAATAAGTGGAATCCATTTTTTTAGTGTTTCAGGGTCATTTGAAAATTCCATTCCTTCAAATAAAGGATTTTGAATCATTGTCTCATGACGTTTTTTTAGAAACTCAACATTTTCTTTCCCTTGCACTAAGCTCATATGTGGTAAAGGCATAATGAAGTCTTGTGGATTATTGATCAGCTTATTGTTTACAAGATACGACCAAAATTGTCTTGAAACCTGGAACTGTTCATTAACATTAATCGCTTTTTTGATATCGATTGATCCGTCTTTTTTCTCTGAAGTGTAGTTCAGCTCACATAGTGCAGCATGTCCAGTTCCCGCATTGTTCAATTCGTGAGAACTTTCTTCGCCTGCTTTCTCAAGCTTCTCAAACACTGTAATTTTCCAATCTGGTGCTAATTCTTTGAGGATTGTTCCCAAAGTTGCACTCATGATTCCGGCACCAATTAAGATAACATCTGATTTTATTTGTCTGTTACTCATTTTTACCTTCCTTATATGTTAAGATTTGCAGAAAGGATGTAAGCACTCCTGCTTTAGAAGTACTGTAAGCCATGGAGCAACCCTCGGAGCACACCATTTCTGTATCAATTATTACCTTATTGCAGTTTATCACAATTAGTTCAAGAATAAAATATCAACTATTTATATGAGAGTTATCAGCTTTTTTCGAGCCTTTATCATCATAATTCAAGCAAAAAACTCACTTTTTATTAGACACAAAACTAGGATATTTTAAGTTTTATGGAATAACGGGCCTAAAAATGGTTGACATTTTCATAAAAAATATATTCTATTTTATTATTATATTTATATAGTAACATAAAAACTGACACGCGTCTCATATCAGAATGAGGCAGATTAACCTTCTATTGGGCTTTTTACATGCCAGCCATCTATACAAAAACCACCCATTTGTTGTAACACATAACTAACCAATGCCTCCAATGATTTCAACATCTGTTCAGCATTGTTCTCTTTCAGGGCATGCAGAAACATTTGTTTAAAGCGCTCATCAGGAAAGGCTGACTTCATATACTTTTGCAGATAGATAGGATCTACAAGATAGGAATGAATTTGATGAATAGGAATTGTATCGATTTGTAAAAACTGACTATACTCCATAAACAAAAAAGCTAATGCATTATGATAAACAAAGATAAAGTCTCCTTTCTCTTGCTCGTAACAATCTTTTACATTATCCAAAGCATCCCATAATCCATATTTTTGTATTTCTTGAACTGTTTTATCAATTGCTTCATAATTTTTCTCTAGCCATGCATCTGCCTCTAATTTCAATTCATTTATTATTCCAGTATAATCAAATAAAATTTGCCCTGTTTGAAATTGTACCATCGACATTGTCCTATGTTTTTTAAAATCATCTTGGAAATAGCGCCGAATTTGACCTGGTGGATTAGCAAAGTATTCGATCAGAAAGCCATCAATTATTTGATTACCCCTTTCTCGCCATGTCACATCATTCGATAAAATAATATGCACATCTATATCAGACCGTTCGGAAGGATTTCCTGTAACATAACTCCCACAAACTAACGCACCTACAACTTCATCTCTGCTCTGCCAATCGTTTAAAAAAAGTTCTAGTGCTTTTCTCCAATTTTTCAAGAACATCCACTTCCCATCTTTATTATGCATTTGTTTGTCGTATTCCATTAACAAAAACAGATACCTAGGATTTTTAATAATTGCTTAGACCTCCTTCAAATAGTGGGTAGAATAAAGAAGGAAAACGAAAAATCCTTCGAGAGTGAACTTCTGGAAGGATTTTGATATGGTCTTTAGCTATTAAAATAAATCAGATAAAAAACTTTGCATAGATGGTGGCAATAGTTGATAGAATAATCCCTCATATTTGATATCGAATATACCCGCAATGATAATGACAACCACTACTACTAATAAAAAGGCCTTCTTATTTTTAGAAATCCACTTCAATAGATTCCACTCCTCTAACTTTATAGTAAACATGTTAAGTATAGATGAGGATCATGCAAAATAGTAATACCTATTTATGAGTCTGTCACCTCAACCTACAATGCTACATAAATTAAATAAAGGAACAAGAATGATTTTAGAAGGGAATGGCTATGGTAAATTTTAAATCGTTTCGTGGTATCATCACACAAATTAGTGATTTTCCAGTGGGGCAAAATGGGGACAGAGATGGTTGTTATAAAATGATGAGTGTCGAAGATGGTGTAGGCGGAGTCGTCAACTTTGTCATTTCTCCTTCTACTTATTTTGTGAATCAAGAAGTTGTTACAACAGGTGAATGGATCACTGGATATTATGATGGGGATGCACCTGTACCTATGATTTATCCACCGCAATATCGTGCATTAATTGTAGTAAAAGAAAGTAACCTTCAACATGTAAAGGTAGATTTTTTTAATCAACAATTGGTGAGCAGCGATGGGCAATTACAATTAAACCTTACTCCTTCAAGCGTTATATCACTTAAAAATGGGCAACCGTTTACAAAAAGTCCTGCTAATCGAAACCTAATTGTTATTTATGGTCCTACTACTAGAAGTATACCTGCCCAAACTACTCCATACGAGATTGTCGTTTGGTGTTAAGAAAAAGTTTGACGGCCTAAGTCCATTCACTTGGACTTAAGCCGTTTTTGGTTGTTACTGACCCGACATATTTTCTTTCATTTCATGTAGCTGCTGCTTGATCTGCTCTAGATAATCTTTATTTTGCTGCACTGTATCCAAATGTTCACCATATTGCTCTGCATTAAGACGCGCATTTTCTGCATGTTTGATTTGGTCAAATGCATGCTCGATAGCCATTTCCTCAGGATGTGATTTTGCATGCTTTAACATACGATCTGCCTTTTGCACCGAGTTACTAAATAATGTACTTGGATGATCCTGTTTCCAACTTGTGTCTGAGTGTTTTGCCAATCTATTCTCTTCCCTTCCTAAAAAAGTTTTCATTGCTCAACTGTAGTATTATGAAATGTTTAGAAAATATGTATGGAAAGTATATTAAAAAACACAATATTTCCCAGGCTATAAGTGAAGAACTAAGGAACCTACCCTAGTTCTTCTCATTGTGTTGAATAGTTGTCAAATATAAACTAGTGCCATGCAGTACGCTCACTGACTGGTTGTTTGATACCTGTTTTCCCTTTAGTTTCAGCAAAATTATTAACCTGAGCTGAAGATGTATCAAGTTCAAATTCCGAACCAAACTCTTCCTGGAGCATTTGTCGAGGTTGGTTTGTTATGCTTGCACTTCTCGTTTCTTTTACTTTTGCATTTTTACGATTTGTATTCATATTTGACATAACCATCCTCCACTAATTATTTGAAAAGCTTTAAAACATATATGTGTTTTAAGAACTTCTCACTGTAAAGTTTGTCCATGTTAAAAGAAAGCATGTGCCATAAATACAAAGTATTATTGTAGAAGCTCTTTCCTCGATGTCTCATTGTTATTCCTTTTATGTTGCTTGCAATCTTATTTTCTTTCTGATTATAATACTTGTATACAAGTATACTTATGATAAAAAAGGTGATAGTATGAGCGAATCTAAGGATTATTTATATCCTCAAAAATGGCTTTCTAAGGCATCAACTGGCGATCGTGTAGCTTATGAGCTTAGAATGCGTATTATTTCAGGATTAATTGAAAGCGGTACCATTCTTTCAGAAAACAAATTAGCAGCCGATTTTGAAGTAAGTCGTTCACCCATTCGTGAAGCCTTAAGGACATTGGCATCTGAAAACATCATCAGACTTGAGAAAATGGGCGCTGTTGTCATTGGTTTGTCGGAGAAGGAAATAGAAGAAATATATGATGTTCGTTTGCTGATTGAGACATTTGTGTTTGAACGTCTTATCAAGATGGATACAACTAACCTAACACTGGAACTTAGCAAAACATTAGAAATGATGAAGGTTGCTATCAAATATAATGATGCAGATGAATTTTCTTATCAAGATGTTATGTTCCATGAAGCTATTATTCGCTCCATTGGACATTCCTATATCGCGATGATCTGGAATAATTTGAAACCAGTAATGGAAGGGTTAATACTATTATCCATGCGCATGCGCTTTATTGAAAAATACGATGATTTCACTCGTATTGTGAAAAATCATGAGCTATATATAGATGCTATCCGAGCTAAAGATCGAAAGCTCATGATTAAGTCTTTACATGACAATTTTGACGATGTTCAAGGGACTGTGGAAGACCTATGGAGGTCACAGCAAATGCTATCAAAAGGGGTTGAGTCACACGATGACTAACTATATGTTAGGTGTGGATATAGGGACTACTAGCACAAAAGCTGTATTATTCAGCGAGCAAGGTGAAGTAATTCAACAAGAAAATATCGGGTATCCACTATATACACCTGATATTTCTACAGCGGAGCAAAATCCAGAAGAGATTTATCAGGCTGTACTACAAGCAATGTCAAATATTATGAAGGTCCATTCGGGCAAGCCATTATTATTTGTATCCTTTAGTAGTGCCATGCATAGTGTAATCGCTATAGACGAAAATGACCAACCGTTAACTCCTGTCATTACTTGGGCGGATAATCGTAGTGAGGCGTGGGCACATAAAATTAAGAATGAATGGAATGGACATGAAATTTATAAAAGAACGGGGACCCCTATCCATCCAATGTCCCCACTAAGTAAAATTACATGGCTTGTAAAGGAACACCCTGAACTAGCTAGTAAAACAAAAAAATATATTGGCATTAAAGAATATATTTTTAAAAAGTTCTTCAACGAATATGTCGTAGATTATTCATTAGCCTCCTCTATGGGAATGATGAATCTTCACACTTTAGATTGGGATGAAGAAGCTTTATCAGTAGCTGGAATTACAAGTGCACAATTATCAACGCTCGTACCAACAACTAAATATTTCACTAACTGTAATCCAATTTTAGCTGAGCACATTGGCATTGAGCCACAAACACCTTTTGTAATTGGTGCAAGTGATGGTGTACTTTCAAATTTAGGAGTTAACGCCATTAGAGAAGGCGAAATTGCCGTTACAATTGGGACAAGTGGTGCCATTCGTACGATTATTAGTAAACCCAAAACGGATGTCAAAGGAAGAATTTTTTGTTATGCCTTAACAGAAAACCATTGGGTTATTGGGGGCCCCGTAAACAACGGTGGCATGGTTCTTCGTTGGATTCGTGATGAGTTTGCCTCTTCTGAGATTGAAACGGCTAAAAGATTAGGCATTGATCCGTACGACGTGTTAACGAAAATTGCTGAACGTGTAAGACCCGGTGCTGATGGACTACTGTTCCATCCCTACTTATCAGGTGAGCGCGCTCCTCTATGGAATCCAGATGTACGTGGTTCATTTTTTGGTTTAACCATGTCACATAAAAAGGAGCATATGATACGTGCTGCTCTTGAAGGGGTTATCTACAATTTATATACCGTGTACTTAGCATTACTTGAATGTATGGAAAGCCCCGTTACACGCATTCAAGCAACAGGTGGTTTTTCACGATCAGAGATTTGGCGACAAATGATGGCTGATATTTTTGAATCAGAGGTAGTAGTACCTGAAAGCTATGAAAGTTCCTGCCTTGGTGCATGTATTTTAGGCTTATATGCAATTGGCAAAATTGATTCCTTTGAAATGGTAGCTGATATGATTGGTGACACTTATAAACATACACCTTTAGAAGAGGCAGCAAAAGAATATAGACAGCTACTTCCTATTTTCATACGTTTATCAAGGGTATTAGCAGACGATTATGCGTCTATTTCTCAATACCAAAGGAGCTTAATAAAGCCTGACTAAAAAGGAGGAAAATATATGCCTTTAGTTATTGTAGGAATTGGTATTATTGCACTGTTAATTTTAATAATGGTCTTTAAATTAAATACGTTTATCTCTTTAATCATTGTTTCATTTGGTGTCGCCTTAGTTCTTGGAATACCTGTAGATAGTATTGTGAAAACGATTGAAACCGGATTAGGCGGTACACTAGGTCACTTGGCACTAATATTTGGACTTGGCGCAATGCTAGGTAAGTTAATAGCTGATTCAGGGGGCGCACAGCGCATTGCTATGACCCTTGTGAACAAATTTGGAGAAAAAAATATTCAGTGGGCGGTTGTTGCGGCATCCTTTATTATCGGAGTTGCTCTTTTCTTTGAGGTAGGGCTAGTCCTATTAATACCTATTGTTTTCGCGATTTCGAGACAATTGAAGGTTTCTATCTTGTATCTAGGTATTCCGATGACAGCTGCTTTATCGGTCACACATGGATTTTTGCCCCCACATCCAGGTCCTACGGTGATTGCAGGTGAATATGGGGCAAACATCGGGGAAGTATTACTTTATGGTTTTATTATCGCCGTTCCAACTGTTATTTTAGCTGGGCCATTATTTACAAAGGTAGCTAAAAAATTAGTGCCTGAATCATTCAATAAAACTGGGAATATTGCCTCTTTAGGAGAGCAAAAGACTTTTGAGCTGGAGGATACTCCTAGCTTTGGTATAAGTGTCTTCACTGCATTGTTACCCGTTATTTTAATGTCCATCGCTACTATAATTACGCTGCTACAAAAAACAATAGGCTTCGAAGATAACAGCTTATTAGCAGGAATCCGCTTCATTGGAGAGGCTGGTACTGCCATGTTAATTTCCTTATTAGTAGCTGTTTATACGATGGGTATAGCAAGAAAAATTCCAATTAAGCAAGTAATGGAATCATGTACAACAGCAATCTCGCATATTGGCATGATGCTGCTGATTATTGGCGGTGGTGGTGCCTTCAAACAAGTATTAATCGATGGTGGCGTTGGTGATTATGTAGCTGAACTATTCCATGGAACTACCTTATCACCCATACTATTAGCATGGATTATTGCTGCTATTTTACGCATTTCATTGGGGTCAGCTACGGTTGCCGCTTTAACAACAGCTGGGCTAGTAATCCCTATGTTAGGCCAACATGATGTGAACCTTGCATTGGTGGTTCTTGCGACAGGTGCGGGAAGCTTAATTGCTTCCCATGTTAATGATGCTGGATTTTGGATGTTTAAGGAATACTTCGGGTTAAGTATGAAAGAAACGTTTGCCACATGGACGTTGCTAGAAACAATTGTATCTGTAGCTGGTCTAGGATTTATTTTATTACTAAGTTTATTTGTTTAAAAAATGGAAAAGAAGGAGCGAGCATAAATGTTAAATACAATAGGCGTTATTGGTTTAGGTGTTATGGGCAGTAATATCGCCTTAAACATGGCTAATAAGGGCGAGCAAGTAGCAGTTTATAACTATACACGTGATCTAACAGACAAACTTTTACAAAAGGTCGAAGGACAAGCGCTTACTCCTTACTATGAAATAGAAGATTTTGTGCTTTCTTTAGAAAAACCAAGAAAGATCTTTTTAATGGTGACTGCTGGTAAAGCCATTGATTCAGTCATTGCTTCCTTAGTGCCTTTCCTTGAAACAGGCGATATCATTATGGACGGTGGTAACTCTCACTATCAAGATACAGAGCGTAGACATGATGAACTGATGGCTCGAGGTATTGGCTATTTAGGCATTGGCATTTCAGGTGGTGAGGTTGGAGCATTGACAGGTCCTTCTATCATGCCTGGTGGCAATCGAGAGGTCTACGAAAAGGTGGCTCCTATTCTTACGAAGATTGCAGCGCAATTTAAAGGCAATTCATGCTGTACGTATATGGGGCCTAAAGGTGCAGGTCATTTTGTCAAAATGGTCCACAATGGAATCGAGTACGCTGATATGCAGCTTATTGCAGAGGCCTATACTTTTTTAAGAAAAAATGTAGGATTATCTGTTGAGGAAATTGCTGAAATCTTTGAAACATGGAATCAAGGGGAATTAAAAAGCTATTTAATTGAAATTACAGCTGAAATTTTACGAAAAAAAGATGATGTCACAGGCTTACCTCTAATCGATATGATTCTTGATAAAGCTGGTCAAAAAGGAACTGGCAAATGGACGAGTATGCAATCCATCGATAATGGTATTCCAACATCGATAATTACAGAGGCTTTATTCGCTCGCTATATTTCATCATTAAAAGAAGAACGAGTTCATGCAGAAGCAGTATTAGCAGGTCCAAGCAGTACACAGCCAAATCTAGATAAAGATGTGTGGGTAGAATATGTCAGACAAGCCCTCTATATGGGGAAAATCTGTGCCTATGCACAAGGGTTTACACAATATAAAATGACCTCCGAGCTCTATAATTGGAACTTACCATTAAAGGATATTGCGCTCATTTTCCGTAGTGGGTGCATTATACGTGCAGAGTTTTTAAATGTGATAAGCGATGCTTATCACAAACAACCTACACTCGCCAACCTATTAATAGCTCCTTACTTTGCAGAAAAAACAAAGGACTATCAAAGTGGATTGAGAAAAATTGTATGTGAGGGTATACAGGCAGGTAATGCATTCCCATGCTTAAGTGCCTCGCTCACATATTATGATAGTTATCGGACTCGTTCATCTAATGCTAACCTGTTACAGGCACAGCGCGATTATTTTGGTGCTCATACATATGAGCGAACTGATTTAGCAGGTGTGTTCCACACAGATTGGTAAATAAAAAGCTAAAATATACATCATCGTATCATGATTGTATATTTTAGCTTTTTCATTATCTCTATACACATGTACTCGATTACGTTCTGCTTGTTTTGCTGAGTACTGTGCTTTATTTGCTTTGTTTAAGAGTTGATATAATGTCTCTTCCCCATTTGTACCTTCAGCAACCCCAAAGCTAATCGTAGTCTTAAGCGGTTGTAGCTCCATACTTTGATGATTCATATCCACTAGCACCACTGTAAATGGGGATGACGTCCCTTTCGCCTCACCATACGCTTGATTACATTGTTGAAAAAACACACAGCGAACCTGTTTTTCTAACATTTTTTAGTAAGAACCAGCACAAACTCCTACCTCTTCACCACGCTCTCCCATGTAACGGGAATCGCTGCCCTGTTACCTCAAGTTTTTACCTTCGCAAAGCGCATACCGAACATAAATCTTGTTAATGGTGGGATTATCTTATTACAGGCTGGATCAAATTGTATTAATCTATAGCTTTCATCTAATACGATAACGCCATCATTGATACTATGAAATATAGCATCCTTAGCAACCGGCATTCCTCTAAATAAGCATGAGGAATAAATAGACCAAAAGGGGGAAGTCCAGAAAATAAACAAATGCTGTTATAATGGGAATCAACTGCCCACACATTAACGCAATTAATGGTGGTCGATAGGACCTAGCTGTTTCCTTCCAATGGGTCAGTACTAATAAAAGTACTAACCAACATGCTGGAAAAAGTAAATATGCCATGAATGATATCCATTTCCGGGTGAATATAAGGAGATCCTAAAACAGGGTCAATTTCAAAAAACTCGATAATGAAGATGATGGATATCATTTGTAGCAACGATTACTAAACTAATAGAAGGTATAACAAAAATTCCCATGAGCTCTTTTGTGGATGTATTTATCACAGCTACCACCCAAAAATTTAAGAAGTCAGGAGGGCAATATGACTAATAAGGACAGCCTAGATATCATCTTTTCAGATCCAATCGAAAGCCCTTCCCACCCCTTTTATCATAAGCAAATTGTGTTTACAGGTGCTCTTTCCAAGATGACTCGTTCAGAAGCAGCTAAACACGTAAAGGCTTGTGGTGGATTTTTACAAGGCACCGTTACACAGCAAACCGATTTTATTATCCTTGGAGACAAACGTCGTGGCATCAGTACTAAACAACGTAAAGCCGAGCAACTCATTAACCTTGGTCAGGATATTCAAATACTTATAGAAAGCGATTTTTTATGGATTATTTCAATGCCAAAGGTAGTTGAAAAATAAAAAAGAGTATGTGCGAGTTAATCGACATACTCTTTAATCCTAATTGATTTAGCCTTGTTAACTTTTATGAAAGGAATTACTTATTTACTTTAGGTGCTGGGTAATTAAAGCCCTTCGTATCTACTTCTACTTTTTTCATTTGCTGATCTTCTAATGGTTTATCTGTAGCATCTCGCTCAGCAGCAACAATGGCATCCACAGTTTCCATTCCTTCAATTACTTTCCCAAAAGCAGCATATTTACCATCTAGATCTGTTGTCTCTTTTACCATAATAAAAAATTGTGATCCTGCAGAGTTTGGATCTTGCGAGCGAGCCATTGAAATAACACCACGTTCGTGTTTCAGGCTATTGTCCCAACCGTTTGAGGAAAACTCGCCATCAATTGAATAGTCAGGTCCACCTGTACCATTACCTGAAGGGTCTCCACCTTGAATCATAAAATCAGGAATAACGCGATGGAATATAAGACCATCATAAAATCCTTCTTCCACTAATGAAATAAAGTTAGCTACAGTATTTGGTGCTACTGTAGGCTCTAATTCAATAACAATTTTTTCATCATTGCTCATCGTAATAGTGACAATCGGATTTTCTTTCACCTTTGATGCGTAATCCACCGTTTCTGTTTTCTTACTGTCCTTTGCTGTACCACAGCCCGTCAATACAAACATAATTGCTAGTAATGATAACACTACATAAATACCTTTATTACGTGTATACATCTTTTCAACTCCTCTTATTTACCATCTATTCATTATAAAACTATCCCATGGTTAACCACAATCAATCACACATCATGTCAGGACGATCTCTTGTTACAAACTCACACCCGTTAATTAAAATACGTTTTGAATAATATAGCATTCTAATAATCAGAATATTAAATCAACAAAGAGATGAATGCTCATTTGTATAGAGGAATTTTTAATGGTCTGTAGAATAAAATTAGGAAGCACTCTAATGTTGTATTAATTCCCATGTTTGGAAAAATACTCTGAGGAGGATTCATTCTGATAGATGAAAGCAAATAGTAATAATAATATGTTACTATTCTTCATTAAGTTATGACGACCGTTTTAGAAACTGGCCCTTTATTTTCCCCTGACAATTCACAATTTACATGTACAAGCTGTTTGCATTTTTTTGGATGGAACATTTACTTTTCATTCCTAGTAAAAACCTAATAGATCATTATCGTCACTGTAGAATGTGTTTAATTTTAATCAAAGGATTCTAGTCCTACATAAAAAGAGTAATGGCTAAAATCGCAACATACTCTTAAGGAATTTTAACTAATTTATACATTTTTTTACCTACCTGTTTATTACTACTGTAAAATACAATAATAAGACATTCGATACGAATAAAGCAAAAATTTAACATTTTTTCTACAGGACAATGACAAAAAATTGGGGGTTCATTTACATGTCTATAGAACAAACGAGATATTCTCGACTGGCCAATATAACGAAAATGATAAACATGAAGTTGGATTTACGTGAAGTATTGGAGCAGGTAACAATCGCAATATCTGAAGAAATCGTCAACTGTGATTCAGTGGGAATTTATTTGCCACAAGAAGATGGAACATTCAGAGGATATGTAGGAAAACCAGAGGTGATTAACGGCTGGACATTAAATATGCATGTCATTGAAACCGAAATAGATTTGCTGGCAAAGGAAGTGATTGAAACAAAGAAAACAATCTATATTCCTGATACTTCAAGAGATAATCGCCCTGACCCTAGAGCCGTTGAAGGATTTCATATTAAATCTTTATTAGCACTTCCTATTTCCTTTGAACAAGAGTTATTTGGCCTTGTTTTTTTATTTGATTATGGAATTCCAATGAATTTAACTGAGGAAGAAATTCAAACGGTTGAAGCCTATGTAAATATGGCTGCGGTTGCCATTCAAAACGCAAACAACTTAACTTATAAAGAGCATCTTATAAATGAAAAGCAGTTACTGCTCGATGTTACACGTGATTTATCCATGTGCTCTTCACTACAGGAGAGCCTTGATAAATGCTTTTTCTACTTAGAAAAGGTTTTAGATAATAAAAATATAGGTGTTCACTTATTAGATCCTTTAGCAGAAAAAAGTATTAAACCGGCTAAGTTGAGTAAGGATAGCGATTGGACCGAAGAGAATTGGCTTAAAACACATAACAAAATACAAATTGATGAGAGCAATGATTCTGTCATGCAGGAGGTTTTTGAAACGAAAAAAGCCATTCTTATTCCAAATGTATTTGAAGATGACAGGCCAAATCATGAAGTTTGTCGTAATTTCGGCATAAATGGTTTAGTGATGTTTCCTTTGATTTCAATGGGTGAAATTTTAGGACAAATTTCCATTGTTAATCTTGAAAATAAACCATTTTTCTATTCAGAGACTCAATTACAATTAGCTCAGTCCATTGTTGATACTACTGCGTCTGCATTATCTAATCAGTTATATATGGAAAAACAAGAGATTATAATCGAGGAGAGAACATCGGAAGTAAGAGACAAAAATAAAGAGCTTGAACGTGTTGTCGCTGAGTTACAGCAACTTAGCCGTGAAAAAGAGTTAATTCTCAACTCGGCAGGTGAGGGCATTTTCGGATTAGATCTTGACCGAAACATTACGTTTTGCAATCCAGCCGGTGCGCTCATGCTGGGGTATGAAACAGATAGAGATTTGATTGGAAAATCAGTTGAAATTATTATGAGTGGTTGTGAGGCAGAGGTCAACATTCCTGTTTCACCCTTTTTAAATACAAATTTTAACAGCTACGAAGTGTTTTTTAGAAAAGATCATACCTACTTCCCCGTCGAATACGTCACTTCTTTTATAAAAGAAGGCGATAAGGTCGTAGGCGAAGTGATTACATTTAAAGATATAACGCAAAGAAAGCAATTAGAAGAAAAAATTAAATACCATGCCTATTTCGATAGTTTAACGGATTTGCCCAATAGGGTTCTTTTATTAGACAGACTAACGCAGGGACTGAAGTATGCAAAAGTAAATGGTGAAAAATTAGCTGTGCTCTACTTGGATTTAGATCGTTTCAAGTTAGTAAATGATTCGTTAGGTCATAGTTATGGGGATTTATTGCTTCAAAGTGTTGCCAAACGTTTAAGTGCCTGCGTCCCAGAAGATGCAACTGTATCAAGGCAAGGTGGGGATGAGTTTACAATCTATTTACCTAATATTAAGTGTGAGAATGACATTTTAAAAGTTATAAATTGTATCAATGCTTCTTTCTCTCAACCATTTAATTTGATTGACAATGAAATATATATTAAAACAAGTATTGGTATAAGTTTATTTCCTGAAAACGGCGATACTACAGACACGTTAATCAAAAATGCAGACACAGCTATGTACAAATCAAAAGAAACGCCAGGTACTAGCTACCATTTCTTTAGTGAAGGAATGGATACAAGGACTTTTGAGAGTATCAAACTTGAGAATGATTTATATAAGGCTTTAGAGCGTGATGAATTGATGATCTTCTATCAGCCTCAAATAAATTATAAAACAAATAAAATTAAGGGTGTAGAAGCTTTATTAAGGTGGAATCATCGAGAACATGGCATGATTACCCCCGATAAGTTTATTCCACTTGCTGAAGAAACAGGATTAATCGTCCCGATAGGTGAATGGGTTCTTAAGGAAGCATGCAAGCAATTAAAAGAATGGCATAATCAAGGATTTCCTTTAATCAGTATGTCTGTGAATTTATCTGTCCATCAGTTCGAACAGAATAATTTATTTTCTATTATTGAAAATGTTTTACATGAAGCCGATCTGTCTCCTGAATATTTACAGCTAGAGCTCACAGAAAATCTAATTGTAAAAAATACAGAGGTAACCTTAAAAACGATGAAACAATTGAAGGGACTTGGGGTTAATTTAGCTATTGATGATTTCGGTACAGGTTATTCATCTTTAGGATATTTAAAAAATTTACCAATTTCCACATTAAAAATTGATAAATCCTTTGTACAAGAAATGTTAACGGATGATGCAGCAGCTATTACAAATACAATCATTACCTTAGCTCAAAATTTGAAACTGGAGGTTATTGCTGAAGGAGTCGAAACAAAAGAACAAGCGGACTATTTATTGGTACAAAATTGTCATTTAATGCAAGGATATTTTTTCAGTAAGCCTATGAAAGCTGGAGAAATTATGAAAAAATATTTCTGTTAGCCTATTACATTATTATGCAAAGGGGAAATGATGATGAAAGCAGCTCGCACAGTCTTAGAGTATTTAAAAAATAGTGGTGTGCAGTATATTTTTGGTATTCCAGCAGGCTCAGTCAATGCATTTTTTGATGAACTCAATGATATGAGTGAATTAACACCTATTGTCACAAAACATGAAGGAGCAGCATCCTATATGGCTGCAGCTTATGCAAAATACTCCAATCATTTGAGTGTTTGTATTGGTTGTAGTGGCCCTGGAGGAACAAATCTAGTAACAGGTGCCGCAAATGCTATGCGGGAGCATTTACCGGTTTTATTTTTAACCGGTGCTGTTCCTGTTAACACGATCGGTTTAAATGCCTCTCAAGAGTTAGATGCTGAACCAATCTTTCGTCCAGTTACTAAATATAGCGTAACGGTTAAAGAATCGAAGGATTTACTCAAAGAAATAGTAAAAGCCACAGAAATTGCCCTATCTGGCGTGCCAGGTCCTGTACATATTGCTATACCAATAGATATTCAACATGAAACAATTTCACATGTAGAAATACCAGCTCCACCAAAAAGAACAGCCATTGTTCCTGAAATAGATACCATTAAAAATGTAGCTGAAGAGCTATTAGATAGAAGAAGTGGCTATATTTTGGTAGGGCAAGGCGTAAAAAACTCTGTTGAACAATTACTAGAGTTAGCAGAAATTCTAAATTGGCCAATTATAACAACACCACAGGCAAAAGGGTATATTCCAGAGGATCATCCTCTCCTAGTTGGTGTTTTCGGCTTTGCGGGTCACGAGGCTGCCTCAGAATTAATAGCTGATGGCGATGGGCAAGTATTATTAATTGTCGGTTCAAGTTTAGGTGAAACAGCCACGAATAACTACAACTTAAATCTTACTAAAAATCGTTTTTCGATACAGATGGACTTTGATCAAACCGTGTTCAACCGAAAATATGAGATTGACTTACCTGTGCTAGGTGATATCAATGTGAGTTTACTATTGCTTATTGAAGAACTACGAGCTAACGGTCTAGCAAAAACTCCATTTAAGGTTAAAGAAAATAAAGAGATTTATAAAGAAGTCACAGGGGAATATAACACGAAAAATGTATTGTTAACTATTCAAAAATATTTACCTTCCTCCACAAGGTACGCTATTGATATTGGTGAATTTATGTCCTATGTCATTCATCATATGAAAGTAGTAGATTATGATACGTTTAATATTAATGTCCATTTTGGAGCAATGGGAAGTGGGATTGGATCTGCCATTGGTTCAAAGTTAGCCGAACCTGAACGTCCTGTTGCATGTATTACAGGAGATGGTTGCTTTTTCATGCATGGGATGGAGATTTTAACAGCAAAAGAATATAATCTACCCATATTATTTATTGTCATGAATAATGCTCGTTTAGGGATGGTATACCATGGACATGCTTTACAGTTTAAGCGCACTCACCCATCCTTTGAGCAGCATCCCATTAATATTAGTGCTATGGCTTCAGCGATGGATATACCAAGCTTCCAAGTAACTGAGCTACAAGACCTTCATCATGATATGCTTCATCACCTAATGAATTTAAATGGTCCAGCTGTATTGGAAGTAGTTTTAACTGACAATAATACACCTCCCATGGGCGATCGAGTTAAATTTTTATCCTCTTTTGGAAAATAAACGTTATCACTAATGAAGAAAAGTCATATAGTTGGATGAATACATCCTCTATATGACCTTTTTGATTTATAAATGCGAGAATGACTGTTGAATGACTCCGAGTATTGCTCCCATTGTTTTTCCTTTAAAAGCATCTGAAACTGCTTCACCCGTGGGATTGGAGAAATAGTAGCTATCCATTGTATCATCGAAATAATATCCGATACTTGCTAGTTCATGTGTTAAATTAGTTGGTAACTCCTTAAGTCCAGTTTGTTCAAAAAAATAATTTGTAGAATAGACTTTCACATCTATATCTCCAGCTCCCGTATGTACGACAAATAAATCTTTTTCATGCTGAACAATCCATTGACCCTTTGAATATAAAGATATTCTTGCTCCTTCTAATGAGGATATGGCATCTAAATTAACACCAAACATTTCATTTAGAATACTCCGAACCCTTGCCCCTGTTATATCTCCCGCATATTGTTGTAGAAAGGAGTCTATTACCTCTCTTCCTGAGAATGCAGAGGTTCCTACCATCTCTTTATTTACAATAGGAGTTTCATCTAAATTAATCTTATAAATTAAATCTACAACATGCCAAATATCGGTACTACTAGCCTTTCCTTTATAAGTATCTAAATACTGATCCATCATTTCTGACTTCTTCATCTTCCGGTCCTCCCATAAAAACTATTCTATTGCTTCTCACATGTGTACCACTACGAGCTTTCATGAAATAAACTATAAAATATTTTAAATTGCACGCACATGTCTTTAATAAATCACAATTCCTTTATCTAGAGCGGATTGATTTTGTACCGGGTTTCCTAAAATATAAAGCTTTTTCAAATTGGGTAGATTCACTAAAGGCTCTATGTTTGAAATAGCGTTGTTTTCTAAATGAAGAACCTCAATTTGTTGCCAACTCTCCATAAAATTCAACGATTGTAATGAACTATCCTGTAAAGTAAATGAACGTAGAGCTGAAAAACCAGCAAAGAAAGGCATCACCTTATCATCCTCATGCACCCAATCACCATTACCTACTCGCATCGATACATCATTTAAAGTTAAATGCAACAGCACGCTGTTCGTTAATGGATGTTCACTATTAAATTGAAAATTACATTTTGAACAATTTAATGTTTTTACATGTTTTAGATTGAATAGTTCACTCGTTTCTTCATCAAAAAATGTCTCGTCTAAATGTAGTGTTTGCAAATTGGGTAAGCCATTTAAAGAGCTAATCTCTGTAAAAACCCCATACTCTTTCGCCGTCAGTTGTTCTAGCATTGGGTATTTAAGTAATTCTGCACCATTTAATGTCGAATCCTTTCCACTTATATAGACAGTCAAATCTTTTAAACTAGGTGCCTCTAGCTTTGGTATAAAAGAACCTGTAATTTCAGCCTTCTTTAAATGGGGGGCTACAATCGGTGATGTATCGCCATAATAATCAGTTACCGTTAACTCCGTTAGTGATGTTAGACTGTTCACAATATCAAGTAATTCCAATTGACCCGGAGAAGATAAACGTAGCTTTGTTAAAGATGATTTATTTCTTAATTTTTCTAAATTGGCGATGTTCATATATTCAAGATCAAGTGATTGTAGATTAGGCATGTTTTGTATAAAATCAAGTGTTTTTAAATTTCTTACCGATGTAAGCTTCAATTTCTGTAATTGATTCAGTGAATAAAAAGAGCTAAAATCTGTCGCCTCACTAATATCGATTGTTAATGATTCTAAATTCGTTAAAGTAGACAGCCAATTTAAATCATTGGTGAATTTTAATGACAGAGATTTTAGCGGCAATTTATTTAGAAGCGGGAAATCTGTGACCTCCTCCGTCATATACGATATTTCTAGGGATTGAAGATTAGGAAACTCTAACAATAAGGCAAGTTCATTATTATTTCGAATTTGGATAGAGAGTTCTGAAACCATTGATTTATCGCTAAAGTATTCCGCAATTTTACTAAAAGATTCATTAAAGCTTCCTGTATAGCTTTTCAAGTTTTTCAAATGTCGAAAGCTTACTTTTTCACTTTGCGCTATTTCATAATCATTCATCAGCTTCAATACAGTCAATCCAGTAAATGCTTCGAAATCCTTTTGTTCAATTTTTTGCGTATTTAATAACTTATCCTGAATAGTATAGGTCACAATTTCTGCTTCCTTATTTGTAAACGGATCGTCCAGACTGTAATCAAAATGCCATTGTTCCTCCGAAAAATAGGCAGCCAAATAACGAATACTTGCGATTTCCTCTTTACTTGGCATTACTGCCCCCTTTTCAAAAACATCCTTTAAAAAGTGTAGTAGAACCTCACTTTCAGGTATTGTTCGTACAGATGTTACTCCATAATTTCCTTCTTCTTTTTGATTATTGGTTAAAAGTAAATAAGCAAAAAATATACATAGAAAGACAATCGGTATAAGAAGAAGTGCTTTTATATTCGTTTTTGGTCGTATCGTAGTATGAGGAGCAGTTGTCCCATAATAGTTATTAATCGTTTGATCTACATAGTAGACTTTATTTTCTTTTAACATTATTTCAGTATCACAATACGGACATTTGAATGATTGCCCCTCTTTAAATTCAATTTTCCCATTACAATTAGGACAATGTAATGTCACAAATTCCACTGGCAATCCTCCTCCCTGCTCTATTTCCAATTAAGCTTAGTGGTCTGAAAAATAAATGTCAATATTTCTTATAAATACTAATTACATCCCCCTTTAGATTAACAATAAAAATGCTGTGAAGACCTACATTTAATCCTCACTAATTTAAAGAAGAGCATCTCTGAAGTTTCTCGTATTAGGCTAGGCCATTTAATTGTGAAGAAATAAAGGAAATATGTTATCTTTTTGCAAGGTAGTATTTTGGAAAGAGAGGATATTCATCAATGAACGAAAATAATTTCTGGCTTGATTTACCACGGCCATTTTTCATTTTAGCACCTATGGAGGATGTGACAGATGTTGTATTTCGTCATGTCATTAGTGAGGCAGGTCGTCCCGACGTATTTTTCACGGAATTCACCAATACGACAAGCTATTGTCATCCAGACGGTATGGATAGCGTTCGTAACCGCTTAGCTTTCACAGAAGATGAACAGCCGATGGTTGCCCATATTTGGGGAGACACCCCTGAACATTTCCGTCAAATGAGTATCGGCATGAAAGAGCTGGGCTTTAAAGGTATCGATATTAATATGGGTTGCCCCGTCGATAATGTGGCTGAGCGAGGTAAAGGAGCCGGCTTAATACTTCATCCTGCATTAGCATCAGAGATTATCCAAGCCGCTAAAGCTGGTGGTTTACCTGTTAGCGTAAAAACAAGACTTGGTTTTACAGATGTAGCAGAGTGGCGTGAGTGGCTCACTCATATTTTAAAACAAAACATCGCTAATCTTTCTATTCATCTACGTACCCGAGAAGAAATGAGCAAGGTCCCCGCACATTGGGAATTGATTGCGGATATTAAAAAACTACGGGATGACATTGCTCCTGAAACTTTGCTAACGATCAACGGAGATATCCCTGACCGAGTAACAGGTTTAAAATTAGCTGAGCAATATGGTATCGATGGGATAATGATTGGGAGAGGCGTGTTTTCAAATCCATATGCCTTTGAACAAGATCCAAAAGAGCATAGTGCTGAAGAATACCTGAACTTGCTATACCTTCACCTTGATCTTCATGATCAATATTCCAAGGAATTTGAAACTCGTTCATTTAAAGCATTACAACGTTTCTTTAAAATATATGTGCGTGGCTTCAAGGGAGCTAATCAATTACGCATTCAATTAATCAATGCCCATTCAACTGATGAAGTACGTGAACTACTTGCAGCCTTCACTAGAAAAGAATTAACAAAGTAACCCTCATAATAAAGGAGACTGGCTATTGCAAGCCAATCTCCTTTTTGGTTGCTTTGTCATACACTTCATTACATTTTAGAAGACTTCAATTGCTCTTCTAAATTTTCTTTTTGGATCATCTCCTTATTGTCACTATGAATCCTTTTCATCCCCTCAAAAAATGAATACTCACTCCTTAAATATTGTTCTAACTCTCCTTTATCGTGCGGAAGCTTTGTTAAGTAATACTTTGAGCTATCGATCCTTTTTTGAATTTCTTGTAGATTTTGTGTTGTTAATCCGTGACCAGGTATATGGGTTGTGATGGCATGAGTGAGTAAAATCTTTTCAGCCTTATTAATTGTATTTACATAATCCTTATAGCTGCTGAAGATGAATGGAAATTCAACATCCGACAAGTAATCGCCGGAAACAAAAAACCCATATGGCTCTATCACTGTAAATAAACCATCCTCCGTATGACCAGGGGCTTGATAAAAGGTCATCGTAATTGAATCCAACTCTAATGTATAACCATCCTCAGAAATGACAATATCAACTGAAGGGTATACTGGGGAATAACCCCTATGTAAATAATACTTTTGATCAAATTGATGAATTTTTTGAATGCTTTCTGCTTTATTCAAATTGTCAGCAAATCGTTTAGAGGCAATTACCTTGGCCTCTGGAAACGCTCCTGAACCAATTATATGGTCAAAGTCGCTATGTGTATAAATAATATATAGTTGCTTGTTACCTTGAATATTGTTTATATAATCTTGAATTTCTTGAATTTCGTTAGGCAACCAATTAGGATCTGTCATAATGATTGCTTCATTCGTTTGAATGATTGCTGAAGTAGTCATATATAACGCACTTTGAAAAACTGTCATAATATTGTTTTGGAATTGAATCATCTTGAACCTTCCTTTTCCCTTTTAAAGGTAGTATTTTTGAGTGAATATGGCAGATATTGAACAAGATTGCTTTATGTAAAGGTTCGTGCAAATTTAGTATATTCCTCCTTCATTGAAAATGGAGGTAGCAGGCATAATGTTTAACAATACTTGATGTAGCTTTTAAAATCAGTAGCTTTATCGAAAGTGTAAATCCAATAATCTCGTGATTTTTCTTGTAAAAATATTATGATATGATGTTTAGGTTGTTTATCTACTCTGTGACACATATATATTCATCTAAGAAAGAGGTATCTATGCACCACACACAATTATCCAAGCGACATTGGTTACTTATTTTAACACTTACTTCATTAACATTTGTGCTGGGGACAAGCGAATTTGTAATTGTCGGAATCTTGACTGATATTTCTTCAAGTCTAGAAATGACGAATGCAAAAGCAGGCACACTCGTTTCTGCATTTGCCATTACATTTGCCGTTGCTACACCACTGGTGATGTCCGCAACAAGTCACTTTCCAAAGCGTAAATGGATGCTGTTTTTGATAGCATCTTTCATTGTCTTTAATGCTTTGTGCATTATTTCTACGAACTACATTATGCTACTGATACTTCGTATTATGACAGCAATTGTAACGGGCGTATTAATTTCTCTAGCCATGATTGTTGCAAGCGAAACCATGCCAATTAACAAACGGGGACTTGCTATATCATTCGTTTTCGGCGGTTTCACACTGGCAAATGTCGTGGGGGTACCGATTGGTATTGTCATTTCCAACTCGTATGGATGGAATGCCGCCTTCATGTTAACCACTCTACTGGGAGGGGTTGCGTTTATGGCATCCTTTTTTGCCTTACCAAATGGTCTCAGTCAAGTACGGAGCTCCATACGGGATCAGTTTTCTCTTATACTCAAGCCGCGTATTTTAATGGCCTTTTTCATTCCTGCCCTAGGATTTGGTGCAACATATACAGTCTTTACGTACCTTGTTCCTATTTTGAAGGGGATGGGGGCCCCACATAATTCCATTAGTTTTATTCTTTTTGGCTATGGGTTTATTTCGATATTCAGCAATATACTCGCTGGTAAAATTGCCAATCACAATCCTATCGGTCGCCTTCGGTTTGTTTTTCTCCTGCAGGCAATTGTTCTAATATGCTTATTTTGGACCACCCATCAATTTATTTTAGGACTAGCTAACATAGGCTTAATGTCGCTAATGGCTATCCTGTTAACAACATCTACTCAGCTTTATTTAATTGATCTCGCTGAAATTTACCAGCCAAGTGCTAAAGGATTAGCCGCTTCACTAATGCCTGTAGCAAGTAACGTAGGAATTGCCTTTGGTTCTGCATTAGGCGGCATCGTCTATCATCAAGGGAATTTAATGAATGTAACATGGGTCGGTGGACTCGTTGCAGTCTGTGCAAGCCTGCTAACATTTTTTAGTCATCACTTAGATCAAAAACAATGATACACTTCATCCTGCACTAATAACTAGCGATTAAATAATCGCTAGTTTTTTTATTTCAAGATTACACTCTATAAAGATTCCCCTTCCAGCGCTCCTTCAAATGGTCTCCCTCCTTTTCTCTAAATTACTACACAATCGACAGTACTTTGGTAGGATTACCCAGGCAAAATGTATTAGCATTTCTCATTTGAAAGTTATAACCTTTTATTCCATTACTAGGAAAAAAGATTCAATCTATCATTCATAAAATGATACTAATTATCAATATTTCAGAATATTTAAATATTCCGATATTCGAATTAGTTAGATTGTGATAAATTGGAAATATCACACTAAACTGAAAAGTGTGACAATTAAGGGTAGGGGAGGAAATGCGATTTGAAAAATTTTAAGTTTATGAAGTTTTTAAGTAGTATTCTAGTTTTCGTTATGGTGCTCTCTTTATTGGTTCCATTGTCGAGTGCTAGTGCTGAAGATTCGAAACCATTCAAACCGGATAGTCAAAATGAAAGTATTATCCAACTAAAAGCGGCTATTGCGGAACAGCTAAGCCTGTCTAAAGATGGTCCAACTCTTCACGAAAGCTTAGAAAATGTATCAGGCAATCAACAGGTTCCAGTCATTGTCCATTTATCTGAAAAGCCTGTTGCATTAGAGCAGGGAATAAGCGAAATCAATGGGGAAAAATTCTCTAAGGCTCAAGCAAAAGAAGTTCGCTCCAATGTAAAAGTACAACAAGCACAAGTAAAAAAAGAGTTAGCTACTAAAAAGGTACAGCTGACTCAAGGATACACATTTGATACTGTTTTAAACGGTTTTGCGGCAACTGTAAAAGCAAACGATCTTCCGAAACTGCTTACAGTAGAAGGCATTACATTAATCGAACCTGATGTTATTGTTCACGCATCCGAAGAGGATACGGCGAAATCATCAGAACTTATTAAAGAAGACCTATTAGAAGCTCAAATGAATACAAGTAATTCTTTTCTTGGCATCGAAGAGCTTTGGAAGGAAGGACTTGAAGGACAAGGAATAAAAGTAGCCGTGTTAGATACTGGTATTGATGTAGATCACCCTGAGTTTGCTGGAATTTATAAAGGTGGAAAAAACTTTATTCCAAATTCATCCACTTATACGAAGCCTCGGGCAGATAATGATGCATCAGAAACATCGCCTTCAGAGCGTCCAGCTGGGACACCTGAATTTAATGAAAAAGGAAGCGCGTTCTATACTTCTCACGGTACACATGTTGCTGGAACAATTGCAGCAATCGGTGCTAACGAATACGGCATTAAAGGGATTGCTCCAAAAGTAGACCTTTATGCTTACCGTGTTCTTGGAGCATATGGAAGTGGTGCTACATCTGGTATTGTTAAAGCAATTGAAACGGCTGTCATTGAAAAAATGGACATTATCAACCTTTCACTTGGCGGTGGAGCTAACACTGAAACAGATGCTGGTTCATTTGCTATAAATAATGCAATGATAGCTGGAACAATCGGAGTAGTTGCAACAGGGAACTCTGGTCCAAATCGAGGAACAATGGGCACTCCTGCAACCGCTCGCCTAGGAATCGCTGTTGGTAACACAACAAATCCAGAAACAATGTACAACGGGGAAGTGAAAGTTACAGTTGGCAACTACAACTTAACTAAACAGCTTCCATTAATGGGGACTACTTTCGGGAAAAATGTAGCTACACAGCTTCAAGGAGAATTTGATCTAGTTGCTGTTCCTGGAAATGGAGAAGTAAAAGACTTTCAAGGAATTGATGTAAACGGTAAAGTGGCATTAATTTCGCGTGGCAGTATCGCCTTCGTTGATAAAATTGCAAATGCAAAGGCAAATGGAGCTGTCGCAACTATTATTCATAACTTTGCAGGTGGATCAAATGCACCGGACATTTCGGGCACATTCCTTGGTGATGCATTCGAATATCTGCCAACATTTGATATGTCCCAAACGGATGGCAATGCAATTCGCGCTGCATTAGCGGGCGGAAAAGGCAAAGTAAGCTTTAGTAAATTTGCTTCTACAAAGACACTAGGAGATGATGTAAACTCTTCTAGTTCACGTGGACCATCTACTCCAAACTTTGATATTAAACCAGATGTAAGTGCACCTGGTACAAATATTATGTCAACGATTCCAATGTATAAAAAGGATTTCCCAGATGCGGATTATGCGGAAGCTTATGGTCGCAAAACAGGAACTTCTATGGCAACTCCTCATATCGCAGGTATTGTGGCATTAGTTAAACAAGCCAATCCTAATTGGAATGCGTTTGATGTAAAAGTGGCATTGTCTAATACAGCACAGGTATTAGATAAAACAAAATACGATGTGTTTTCTCAAGGTGCTGGGCGTGTCAATGCGTATGCTGCAGCTCATCCAGAAATTCTTGCTTATGCACTTGATAGCGCAATTCTAGATGGAACGGGTGCAGTTACAGAAAACTTGAAAGGTACAGTTACTTTCGGTCCACAAACAATTAAGGATCAGGATATTTCTGTAACGAAACAAGTTTTAGTAAAAGACATTAAAGGAAACGGTGGCAATTATAATGTATCGGTTGATGTGACCAAAACATTTGGTGATGCAACTGTTACAGTAGATCAGCCAACATTTAACCTAAACGGTGAGCAAATTTTAAATATTACATTAACTGCTTCACAAGCTACGGCGCCAAACGGCTCTGAAATACTAGGATATATTTACATTAATGGAGGAGATACAGAAATCTCATTACCATTCGCTGCTGACCTTGGCGGTGAGGCAGTAACGGAAATTAAAGATTATAAGATTACAGAAACAGACCTATCCTTTAACGGAGATGGCGTGAAAGACTCAGCGGTCCTTTCATTCACATTAACTGGAGATGTAACAACTAACTATATCGAGCTTTGGGATATTATGAATCCTGAAGGTGGAGAATACGGAGACGGCTATATTGGTTATCTCCATGCAGGTACAGCGCTAGGAAAAGGCTCTTATACACTGAATGTTGGTGGGCAGTACAAACCATGGGGATCAGAACCTGCCACAAAGATTCCAGATGGTCTATATACAATTGACTTCACTGGTCTTGCAGCATCAGGTCAAGTTTCCGGTTATGTTGGACCTATTGTCGTGAAAACGACTAAACCAGAAATTACGGGTTCAGTGGCTGAAGGTGTCGCTACAGGACAAGTAACAGATAAATATATCGACTACAATGAAGAGTTAGCTTTATATGATTTAAATTACAATTTAAATGATAAATTAAAAGCTTCCTATATTGCGACGGTAAATGGCCAAGTAAAAGCGCCAGTTGCTTTTGAGTTAAATCAAGATGGTAGCTTTACATTCCCAGTAACAGCGGAAACTAATGCTGTCTCAGTAGTAATTACGGATGCTGCCGGGAATGTTGGTGAAGCAAAAATATATGAAAAAGAGATAGTAGAACCTGTAGTTACCCTGTCTGTAAATCCAACTGAGCTAGACCTAACAGTTGGGGAAACTGCACAGCTTAAGGTAACGGAAACCTCTACACCTGCAGAAGGTGATGCAACGGAGGAAGACGTAACGTCAAAAGCTACGTATGCTGTTGAGGATAAAAATGTTGCAACAGTAGCAAATGGATTAGTAACTGCCGTAGGTAAAGGCACAACTACAATTACTATTTCATACGGTGAAAATACTGTTACGTTAAATGTTACAGTTGAAGAACCTGTTGTAGTAGAACCAAACGTAACACTAGAAATTGACCAAGCACAGGTTGAAACTAGTATCGGTAAAGAAGTTACCGTTAAGATTACTGAAGTAACTACTGTCAATGGTCAAACAACAGTAAAAGATGTTACCAAGCTTGCAACCTACGAAGTAGCGAATGATCAAATAGCTACTGTCAGAGCAGGCATTGTAAAAGGAAAAGGTCAAGGGACTACGACAATTACGGTAACGTATGGTGACCACACACTAACATTTGATGTGTTAGTTGAAAAGCCAGGCAATGGCAATGGCAATGGTAATGGCAACGGTAACGGTAACGGCAATGGTAATGGTAATGGTAACGGCAATGGTAACGGTAATGGCAACGGCAATGGTAATGGTAACGGCAATGGCAATGGCAATGGTAATGGTAATGGTAATGGTAATGGTAATGGTAACGGCAATGGTAATGGTAACGGCAATGGTAATGGTAACGGTAATGGCAACGGCAATGGCAATGGCAATGGCAATGGCAATGGCAATGGTAATGGCAATGGTAATGGCAATGGTAACGGCAATGGTAACGGCAATGGTAATGGTAATGGTAATGGTAACGGTAACGGTAACGGCAATGGTAACGGCAATGGTAACGGCAATGGTAACGGCAATGGTAATGGTAACGGCAATGGTAATGGTAATGGCAATGGCAATGGCAATGGCAATGGCAATGGTAATGGTAACGGCAATGGCAATGGCAATGGCAATGGCAATGGTAATGGTAACGGCAATGGCAATGGTAACGGCAATGGTAACGGTAATGGTAACGGTAATGGTAACGGTAATGGTAACGGTAATGGTAACGGCAATGGTAATGGTAATGGTAACGGCAATGGTAATGGTAACGGCAATAAAAATAATCTTGAAGTTACAAAACTTGAGCCATAATTCACCTCCATTCAAACAAAAAGGGAAATTGCTCTATGCAATTTCTCTTTTTAATTTCTTATAAGGACATGCTTACTATGACTTATTCTTATAGATGCTCTCACTAAATACTTTAAATCAATCCAAAATAGCATCATTTATTGTAGATGCTTTTTCGTTTTCAACATAATGCATATATACATACCGTACTTACTTATGATATGGTTCATCGTATTTAGTGTAATGGTGGTTTTATTTAACTCTCTACCTCTCCCAAATTAATGTCATCTGTTGTAAATGTATAAACATTATCATATTTAGCCCTTAACGAATCAGGTATCTTCATTACAAAAATAGGATCATTTAATAGTAGCAATATAATTGCAATATAAATGCCATGAACGAAATCAAATTAACACCCCCTTGTTCTTTTTCTCAGAAAAATCTATGTTACGATGACTTTACATTAACAACTAAGAACGCACATGGAGGATTAATGAATGCTTAAAAAAATAATTTCAATTGTACCAGTTGCAATGCTTTCGGCAACTTTAGGTGCTAATGTTCAAGCCGCAACAATTACCGTACAAAAAGGAGATACTCTTTGGGATTTATCTCGTGCACATAATACTTCTGTAGAAAATATCAAAACATTGAATCATATTACTACTAACCTTATTCAACCTGGCGATGTCCTTACCATTGCACAACAATATACCGTTAAGCAAGGTGATACACTATGGGACATAGCTCTAAATCATCAAGTCACTGTTTCCCAAATTAAAGAATGGAACCAGTTACATACAGACCTCATTCATCCGGGTTTACATCTATCTATTATTGATGGGACAAAAACTAATACAGCTATAACTGACAAACCAATAAAGCCTGCAAAGGAAACTACAACTTCAGTAACAAATCATAAAACTGCAATGGAGAGTAAACCTGAAGAAACTGTTTCATCAACAAGTAAAACAGCTTCAAAGGATCGTGTCCCAGAAGTGACCGCTCCATCAACAAATAATACTGCTCCAAAAGAGAATACGCCTGAAGCAATTACGCCCTCATCAAATACTACTGCTTCAAAGGAACTTATAGTAGAAGCTTCGGCCTATACGGCCTCATGTGAAGGATGTTCCGGTATTACTGCTACTGGAATTAACCTTAAAACAAACCCACATGCGAAGGTCATCTCAGTTGACCCAACTGTCATTCCACTGGGTAGTAAAGTTTATGTGGAAGGCTACGGTGAAGCAATCGCAGGAGATACTGGCGGTGCCATTAATGGAAATCGAATCGATGTCTTTTTTCCTTCTCAACAAGATGCCATTAATTTTGGAGTGAAGCAATTAAAGGTCACAATATTAGACTAGCTTAACCAGCCTAATAAACAGCGAATGTTAAATTGTTAGAAGATGAGAATGATGGGTATAAGTTATCCATTAACTTACAGATTAATCGTAAAAATATTGGAATTAACAAATTGAAACATTATGCCACTAGAGAAATGGACCCTGAAGTATTGTTCTACAGGGTCTATATTTCGTTCATTTGTACATATCATCAAATAAAAAATGTAAAAGTTTAATACATTTCCCGTAAAACATAAGCCGCTCTATAAAAACTTAATACATATGACTTTTAACTATTTAATAGGTTTATACCTGCATATTGATAGAAAAATGAATGGAGTTGATAGCTTGGGAAAGTTCGACCCAGAAAAACTATTCGTTCAATATAGGCATGGTATAACTACAATGAAACCTGTCATTCCAAGACGTTATACACTTACTCACTCAGATGATACTGGCGATCTATTTTTAACGATAGGAAATGAGTATGCTTGGGATAAAGTGAATACTAAGATGAGAGATGAGGTCTTAGGTGAGTGGATTACTAATGGGGAATGCTTTTATTTCTATTTATATTTATATATAGAACAAGGAGAATACAATCAAAATGCAGCTGCAAAACGCAATGAAATATTTAGGCGTGAGTTACCACTTGCACTAACAGCTATTCGATATGGAGATAGATCACTATTTAATCAATACCCTAAACTTGATAGCGCTCATATTATCGTGAACTTTATATCCACTTATCCTCAATTTGCTAGGCAAGAGAATTGGGGTACATTCAGTAGTTATAGCAATCATTGAAGAAAACTCGCTATATTGATTTCCACCAACACAAGAAAAAGGACATAAAGGCGAAAAACAATGATAAATAAAATTAAACCACCTAAAACGCTGACATCCCAACGCTCTAGGTGGTCTTTTCAAAACCGCACTTACTTATGATACGGTTCACCGTAATAAGGATAAGTGAGGTTTTTATTTAAGTTACATTAGTTTCTTATTTTATAGACAAGTTTTTCTTATTTTTGTCCTCATTCAGACATAAACAACTCCGATTATCAGTAATAGCAAAGAGTTTACGATTAAACTGTTAGTACAGATCCATCTATTCAATCTACTACACTACTTGCTCTAAGTGATTCATTAATAATATCAGTTACTGCTAAATATAAATTTTCTGGTTGTTCTGCAATTCGATGACAAAGGTACAAATACCACTCACTTCCATACGTTAAATAGACTCTACAACGATATTCCTTCGTTCTTAATTCATTGAGTAACTCTGGACGTACACCATACAGCATCTCTACTTCAACATTCGATTTATGAAGATATTGACGTCGCTCTATCTCTTGAATAAGCATTTCATCATGCGTGGCGATTGATATCGGGTGGTTTGCATTCACTAACTGTTCAACATACTCAAGATAACGGCTATTCAGTTCTTCTGATCTGATCATGGCTATATCAACAGGCTCTTGAAAAGCCCCTTTTACAAGTCTTATTTTTCCTGGATATTGAATAAGTTCTTGTAAATCTACCTCTGTACGATAAAGATGAGCTTGTATAGTTATTCCAATATTTGTGTAGTTTTTTGCTATTTTTTTATAAAGAGTGAGAATATCACTTGTCTTAGAGGATTCTTCCATACTTATCATTAAAGTTATTCCATACCATTGAGCTTTTTGTGCGAGCTCTTCAAGATACTGATAAGCAATCTCATCGTTAATAGAAAGGCCTATATGAGATAAATCAAATGATACAGTTTGTTTTAAAGACAATATCCCCATTTCCTCAATTACTTGTAGAATCTCATCCTTTGCCCTTTTACATTCCGATAAATCGGTTGTATTTTCCCCAATATATTCTATGGAGATATTATAATTATCCTCGAGATATTCACGTGCAACCGTGATGACATCCTCTCTCTTTTCTCCTGTTACATATCTTTTTGCTGCTTTCCATAATAACGGATAGAGCTCTGTTGATTGTTGCACAGCATATTTCAAGCGCTCATCTCTTGCTGCGCTTTTTAAGGCTTGAATCACTAATTCTTCTGCTTTTTTCATATTTATTCCTCCTCTTGGATATTGATAAATACTTTATCATGATATAATTGGTTACTGTAGAACCACTTTAAGGAGATTTTAAAGGTACCACTTTTATATCGGAGGGATGAAAAATGTTATGGATACCTATTGATCGAGCATTAGATATTCCTTTAAATCGTCAAATCTATCAACAAATACGCGAAAAAATTTTACGTGGACACCTCCATGCAGGAGAAAAGCTAGCATCAACACGCGAGCTTTCAGTAGAATTGAAAGTATCAAGGAATGTCATTTTAGAAGCTTATGATCAGTTACTGGCCGAAGGGTTTTTAATTGCACGAAGAGGAGCCGGTACATTTGTTGCAGAGGGGGCGTTATTAACACAACAGACAAAGCCTTTTATTACAGATAAAGTAGGAGATTTGATAGCAGGGAAAGAAGTTATAAATTTTCGCTCGGGTATCCCTGCACTCAACTTGTTTCCTCGTAAAACATGGGCTAAGATAAGTCATCAACTTTGGCACGATAGTGAACCCTCCACTTTGGGATATGGAGTACCAGAGGGGCGCATAGAATTAAGGCAAACCCTTGCCTATTACTTATTAAAAACAAGAGGCGTTGAATGTCATCCAGAGCAAATTATTATTACATCTGGTGCTACACAAGCAATGATGCTTGTATCGAGATTGCTGTTATCACCTAATGATATAGCTATTATGGAAGATCCTATTACGAATGATATTCAAACCATCTTTAAGAACTCTGGTGCCACAATCTATCCAATACCGGTAGATGAATTGGGAATGAAAACGCCTCTATTACCCGACAATATGGACCCTAAACTAGTGTTTTTAACACCCTCTCACCAATTTCCATTAGGAAGTACATTACCAATTCAACGTAGAATTCAATTAATTGAGTATGCTAGAAAGAATCATTGCTTTTTAATTGAGGATGATTATGACAGTGAGTTTCGCTACGAAGGCCCACCTGTTAGCTCTTTGCAGGGCCTTGATCCAGAGCTTGTTCTCTACATCGGCTCTTTTAGTAAAATTCTCTCTCCGGCACTACGAATAGGATACATTGTCCTTCCAACACAGCTTATCGAAAAATGTCGCCAATTGAAATGGTTTACAGACTTACACACACCTTCCTTGGATCAACTTACCCTTTCTCGTTTTATCCAGGAGGGCTACATGGAAAGACATATCACAAAAATGAAAAAGTTTTATAAAAGTCAACGTGATTTTCTTATACAATGCTTACAATTAACTTTTTCACATAAAGTAAAGATATTCGGCTACTCTACAGGTATGCATTTAATTGCAGAATTTGAGAAGATAGAATTTACGCAAAACTTATTACTGAAAATTGAACAATTTGGTGTAAAGGTTTACCCTGTAGAGGATCATACAATTAAAAAGGGAATTTATAATAACAGATTAATTATTGGCTATGGTCATTTACAAAAAAATGAAATTGAACTAGGCGTCACTAGACTATTTCAAGCAATCCATAATTAGGAGAATATCTATGTTAGCTTCTATTGAAAAACCATGAAATCGCCATGTCATATTTCAGTAGATGCCTTAGGATGATTCTCCCATGCCGCTGTAGATTATATTCATTTCAAAATAAAAAAGCTTAAGCTGAAATATCAGCTTAAGCAAAAACCGCCTTAACTTATTATGATAAGGTTCTCCGTAACCAGTCTAAGTGCGGTTTTAACTAGCAACCTACTTTACACGGAAACGGTCAACACTCTGTTTCAATTCATCCGCCAGCCCATAAAGCATAGCTGCAAAACTGGCTACCTCTTGCATGGCTGCAAGTTGTTCTTCTGATGAAGCGGCGATGTGAGCGGAATCGGCTGAAGAAGAATCTGCGATACCCTCCAGCACTGTTAGTGAAGCTGCAACTAACTCACTTCCTGATGACAGTTGTTCGGAAGCAGCAGAAACTTCGTCAATCTGATCGGACACTTTCTGAATCGACTCCACGATCGAACTAAATGTTTGCCCTGCCTTATTTGCAATGTGTGTACCTGCCTGGGCCTCTGTCATTGATTTATCCAAAGAAACCACTGTTTTACTCGTGTGATCGCTGATACCTTGGAGGATGTCAGTTATTTTCTCCGAAGAGGTTTTGGACCGTTCAGCGAGTATACGAATTTCTTGAGCCACAACGGCAAAACCTTTACCATGCTCACCTGCTCGCGATGCCTCAATCGATGCGTTAAGTGCAAGCAAATTGGTCTGATTAGCAATGCTACCTATTAATGTAACCATTTCACTAACTTGATCGCTTAATTTCTTCAGTCCATGGATTGCTTCGACCGATGTTTTCAAGTTTTGTTCAATTGTGCTCATTTGAGCAACTGTTGTTTCTATATCCTTCATTCCTGCATTTGCGCTATCTGCTGTAACCGAAGCCAATTCTGAGACGACGGAGGATGCATCTACGATTCTATGAATACCCATTCCCATTTCCTTCATTGATTGTTGACACTCATTAGTGTGACGAAGTTGTTCATCGAGCCCAACAGCAATGTTTTGAATGGCATCTGTGATTTCTTGTGTAGCTGTTTCGGTCTGGGCAGCGCTTTCTTGTAATTGTGAAGAAGATACAGCAACTTCATTCGAAGATTTTTGTATGTTATGGGTCAATACCCGAAGTCCGCTAATCATCTGATTAAATGAACTTGCAGCCTTACCAATCTCATTATCGTTCAGTACAGGAATTTCAACGGTTAAATCGCCTTTCGAAGCATGTTCAGACACTTCAGCTAAACGTGCAAGCGGGCGCAACATTTTACGAAGAATAAATACAACCAACCCGATTAACATAAGTACAAAAAAAATACCAACCGTGATATTCGTCCATAGAATCCGTTGAAGTTCCTTTTTAACAATCCCGTAATCGAAATCGACACCGAACAACGCAACTGGTTTCCCACTTTCGTCATTAATCGGCGCTAAATACGAGATGAAAGTCCCACCTTCATCAGTGTAAACATCAGTTAATGTGCTACCGTTTCTCATTGCATCTTCGTAATTTTTAAGAAATTCCGAATCTATTTCATATAACGTACCTAACTCTTCAGCATAGTCACCTGGATCTCGACCATACTCTGAGTTATATAAGTATTCTTTGCCATCCTTCCTGATAATGTCCGGTGTTAATAAATAGACATCCACTACCATTTGATTAGATTTCATGGAATTCAAACTATTGGGGAGTTCCTCGAATGGTTTTCCCTCCAATGGTTGATGCTCAAGAATTGTCTTCGTTGCTTCGGCAACAAGAGGTTCATTTTGTTGAGTTATAGATTTGAATACTTTTCCATATTCATCAAATTGGCGAAAATACGCTCCACGTTGATCGCGTATGGACAGGGAAATCATTAATCCGATAACGATAATTATAAGGGCGGAGAGAAATAACGAGCTCGTCAATACTAAACTTCTAAATTTTGCTTTTTCAGAGAACTTAGTGTTCCTCCTGGTATTTAATAATTTTTTTCTTCCAATCAAGGGAAAACCCATTTTCATTACACCTTCTATTTTAGCTTTTATCTATATTAATACATATTGTTACGATTTAGATCCCTGCTTCACGCAAATATGTAATCCTTTTTATTGTGATGGAGGGCTTAATATTCATAGTAATACACTGTTTCAAATCAACCAGTTATACATAAGTTATACATAAAGTATACAATTATAAAATATTTGGAGCAAAGTTTATTTTAGTTCCTCTTTATCCCCTGTTCATCAAAGTTAGCAGCAAAGGTATTGAGCTATATTATAAAATAATTTAAATTTTCTTAACTTGAATTTTAGCTGTCAGGGAAGAACCAGGGTTTTCTATAACAATTACAATCGGATAAAATTTAATAATAATGGAGAATGTACTTTCATAATCTCTATGTGTCATAGCACCATACTTAGCAAAAGAAAATAAAAACAGCCCAACTAATCTCTTAGTTAGACTGTCATCTCACAGCTATTTTCAACTTTATTAATAATTAATCTTCAGTACTGTAGAGTACCTCACTTACTTATGATATGGTTCTCCGTAACTGATGTAAGTGCGATTTTATACAAGTTTGATAGTTAATTCTATTAAATTTTCTTCATTACCATTCTTGTCCCTCTACAAATTATTGCAACAGTAATTTGTCATCATTGATATCCAAGTGTTAAAAAAGTATTACTATTGAATTAACTCTATTTTAGAATAGATTTCTATTACTCGAAAAATCAATTAAGTAATCTTTGTTGATGCCCTATTTAATCAGCTTCAACGAGAAAACATTCTGCAAATTCTATATGATTTAAATTTTATTTCGCTAATAGTGAATATATATTGAAAACTAGGCTAATTACCTTAAAATTTTTAGGCAACGTACATACAATAATTTGATTAGATTAAAAAGGAGCGAATAAATGTCTATGAACAAACTTAAGTCGAGTAAGGGGCAGTTATGGTAAGCGTCGTTTCCTGTTTTCTATCCGATAATCAGGGGCTGCCACTTGAACCAAATTTACCTGGAAGCATCATTTATAAAGAATTAACTTCAGAAAATTCACGTTCTGAAAAATGTGTAGTTCTCCCAGATGGATCCCATGTCAAACTTCAACAAGTAAAGATTCTAATCAGTGGCTTTGTGACTATTGTATTGGATAACGGAACACAACATACAGAACCTTTTTCTGAAACAAAACTAATCGTGCTATGTGCACCTAATGGCACACAAATTACCTGTTCATATACTGATTTTCATTGTTTCTCTCAAACCGTTTATTCTGATGACATCTTCCAAGGACTATTACTTTTTGTGGATTTTTGTTTATCGGTACAATCTTCATTTAACACTGTTATAAATATTACAACTCAATTTTGTAATCCAAGGGAAAATATATCAATTATCAAGGCTATTCTTCCAGACCAATACCCTTTAATTTCACTTGATAAAGATCCAAAAACATCTACACCTCAACAAGATGAAAATCTATGTATAAAAGTCCCTAAAGTATATGATTGGGTTACCACACCAATTAAAATTCCACAGATTAATATCCCCTTTTCTTGTGTATACGAAGTAGCGCTCACTACTGGTCCTTGTAATGGGATTGCCGTAGGAGATTTTATTTGTAAACCTTGTACAGGTATGTGTGAAGAGACTTTAATTTGTAATAATCAAAGTTGTACATTATTTTTAACTAGTATTTCTACCGACTGTATGTTTTGCCCTATAGGTGGAATTATTCTCTCATCAGACTTTGTTTGTACTACACCAAGTGGACGTGTACTTAATGTTAATTCAGGTAAGTACTATAACGACATTCAACCAGCGATTAATGACGCTGCAACTGATAATACTCTTATTGTTTTTCCAGGGACCTTTGTTGAAGCTACTCCTATTACTGTAAGTAAGCCGCTAACAATTACAGGTCTTTCCGCACTAAATACAGTTGTTGAGTTTCCAAATCCACCAGCAGAATCGAATCTGTATATAACTGCAGATAATGTAACTATTAAAAATCTTCATTTTATTAGCCCGACCATTACAGCTGCTGATGATGTATCGTTATTGAGAATAGAACATGCTCCTGGAAATGGTCTATATGATAATATTACGTTTGATAACGTAATTATTGAAGGGGGACCAAAGCGTCTCGCCATTATCAATGCTTCAAATCTTTCCATTATTAATTCAACGTTTATTCATACAGGTACTCGTCACGCAATAGAATTAAGAAGCGGAACAGGCACGATGAATATCTCTGGCAACACTTTTTCAGGTGGGCCCAATAGCCAAGACGCTATTATATTTCAGGTTGACACACCTACAGACACTTTTAGCGATGCCACTTATATTATCCAAAATAACAACATGACACGATTTTCTCATTTCGTATTATTTAACCTGGCAGCTAGCCAGAATATCTCTATAAATGTATCCCATAATACTGTTAACCAACTAGATCGACCTGGACCGACCATTACATTTATTCCTCCTACAGATCCCTATACTTTTTCAACAATTACACCTATTCTCATTGAAAATAATCAAATTACAAACCCAAATCCACCTATCGATAATATAGACCCGTTTTCAGTATCAAGTAACCTATCCGTTTATGTAGACTACACCTACACACTTGGGTTGCCGACATCCATCCCAGCAAATGGCCAGATACAAGTCTATAACAACAGTTTTAATGTCGCCTTACCATGGGGATTGGTAGCACCTCTCCCATTTGTTTATGATGTCGTTTTTTCAAGTGATCCAGTTGGTTATAATACAACTTTTGCACCTGGAACCATGTCATTAAGTGCTTTTGATCTTATGGATAATGTCTCAACAGCTATTGTATGATAGATTCATTAATATAGGCCTTTCAATGAAGGAAAGATTGGTCCTCTTGTTGATATACACTTTCTTTTAAATAGTTTTCTCCGTTGAAAAACCGCACTTACTTATGATACGGTTCTCCCTTCATAATTCTAAAGCTTCGATAAACCTGCTCTACGAGTACGAGCTTCATGAGCTGGTGGGGTAAGGTCATTTTGCCGAAGGATTGTTGCTCGTCAGCTCTTTTTAGGACGTCTTCGTGTAGGCCCAGAGAGCCGCCGATAACGAAGGCAATTTTGCTTTTGCCGTAGGTCATGAGAGATTCAAGATCAGCCGCCATTTGTTCAGAGGTTTTCATTTTGCCATTGATAGCGAGAGCAATTACATATGTGTCTGTACTTATTTTGGCTAGTATGCGTTCTCCCTCTTTTTTCTTCACGATTTCCATTTCTGCATCACTAAGTTGCTCGGGTGCTTTTTCGTCAGCTACCTCAATCAAATCTATTTTTGCATAGCCACCAAGTCGTTTTACGTACTCATCAATCCCCATTTTTAAGTACTTTTCTTTTAACTTACCGACTGATACAATCGTTATATTCACACGTTATCCACCTTTACAATTCATTTACAAACAAATTATCCACAAAAGTTATCAACATATCCACAAGTCGTTGCTATATATTGTGTAAAGTTATTTACTTGATACAATATATTCTGCTGGCTTTTCACAGTAGCTACACTTTGTGGATAACTTTTTATCCTCTTCGATTTTATCCATAATTGGGAACACTTTTTGCTCTGCTACAAACATGTCTAAAGCGTGTTCTATATGGCTTTCACAGCTGTAATTTTCCATTTTTTGATGTCTCCTTATTTTCCGAAATTTCCACAAACTTATTCACATTTCGGTCTATGTTATCCACAATCTATTGTATCAAAGGAATAGCATCTATGGAAGAAGCCCCTTTTTCTCACTGTTTATTGTATAAAATCAGTATTCGCAATTTTCTAGTTATCCACAATATTTTATTAAAATACTTCTTTATCTCCACAAAAAAGCAGTGGAGATTATTTTTCAATCCCCACTGCTATTCATCTTTTTTACAATGAATTACCGTTTGTTAATGTAAGTGATAGTTCTACTAATTTACCTTGTCGGTAAACTTTTAATGTTAATTGATCACCAATTTTTTTCTCATTATATAGGTGTTTACGCAAATCAATAGCTGTTTCAATTTTTTGACCATCCATTTCCACAATCACATCATATTGTTGGACACCTGCTTTTGAAGCTGCAGAGTTATTCATTACATCTGTGATTACAACACCTGTTGTTACCTCAGCAGGTAATTTTAATGTTTGTTGTTGATAGAAGGCTGGGACATCTGTTAAGTCAGCTAATGAAATTCCCATAGTTGGACGTTTCATTTCACCATTTTTCTCTAGCTCCTCAATAATTGGAATGGCTGAATTAATTGGAATAGAGAAACCTAGACCTTCTACAGAGGATTGTGCAATCTTCATGGAGTTAATTCCTATTAACTCCCCAGCTAAATTGACAAGTGCTCCTCCACTATTCCCTGGATTAATGGCTGCATCTGTTTGTAATACTTCTTGTTGCCAGTCTTCTGTGCCATCACCGTTTAAGTCTACTGGTACAGAACGATCCTTACCTGAAACAACGCCTGTTGTCACAGAGCCATAGAAGTCTAAGCCAAGTGGATTACCAATTGCTATAACAGTTTCCCCTTGCTTTAACACATCAGAGTTACCAAATGTCGCTACTGTTTTTACATTCTTTGAGCTAATTGAAATGACAGCAAGATCTGTCCAAACATCGTGGCCCACTAATTCTGCCTGCTCTTTTGTTCCATCAGGCATTGTGACCTCTAATTGTTTAGCTCCTTCAATTACGTGATTATTTGTTACAATAAAGGCTTTATTACCTTCAATTTTATAAACTACACCGGAACCGCTTCCCGCTTCTTTTGTTGTTGTCGATTGAGGGCTCCAAAATCCTCCACTTATTACTTCTTGGATATTAGTAATACCCACAACGGCCGGAGAGGCTTTATCAACGGCTTTTGTAACATCTGTCGTCACCTCTGTGGCAACTTGGTTTATGGTTGTATCATTTTTCCCTGTATTACTTGATGTTGTACCAGGCATTTGGTTGACCAGACCCGGCATCATCAGCCATACAAGTAAGGCACCAATAATGACACCGACCAAGCCACTAAAGAAATAACCACCTTTTCCTCCGCCTCCACCTTTCTTTTTATGACGCTTGGCTTGCATTTCTTGCTCCTCGCGCTCTAATCTTTCTTGAAGAGGTGATTTCGGGATTTCTTCATTTTTTAGGAAATCACTGTTTTTATCATCATCTTGAAAGTAACTCATGTTCCTCATCCTTTCCTATACTGCTTTTGTTAATTGTTACCCTAATCTTACGATTCAAACATTAAAATCAGATGAAAAACAAATAAAATGGACATAAAAATAGCTGCTCGACACATTATTTCAAATGTGTCGAACAGCTTTAAGTCTTACCTAAATAAATAGTCGTTAAACCGTAACCAATTTTGTTGGCTCCTCTGCATCGGTATCAAAGAGATGAACATGCTCGCCAACCATAATGCCACAGGACTGTAAGGTTTGTGAGACACTCATGCGTGCTAGTTCTTTCATATTATTATCCTTACTTAAATGCGAAAGATAGATATTCGTAGTCTTATCAAATACAACCTCACTCATTGCAATCGCTGCATCTTCATTGGATACATGTCCTACATCGCTTAAAATACGACGTTTAATGGACCAAGGATAACGTCCCATTTGAAGCATATTAACATCATGATTACTTTCAAAAACAAACGAGTCAGCTCCGCGTATAATACCTTTCATACGATCACTAACATACCCTGTATCCGTGATAATAACAAGCTTGCGATTATTCTCATGGAACGTGTAGAACATTGGATCTGCTGCATCATGTGAAACAGCAAAGGATTCAACCGCTAAAGAGCCAAAATGCTTCACTGTATCCATATCAAATTCAAAGCGTTGCTCTACAGGAACTTCACCAATTAGTCCGTCCATTGCCTGCCATGTTTTGGCGTTTGCATAAATCGGTACACTATATTTTCGTGCCAGTACGCCTATCCCTTTAATATGATCACTATGCTCGTGTGTAACGAAAATACCACTAAGCTGCTTCACATTACGATCGATCTTTGTAAATAGCTGCTCCATCTTTTTGCCACTAAGGCCCGCATCGACGATAAAAGCGTAATCATCATTCTCTACATAAATCGAATTCCCTGTACTGCCACTTGCTAAAACACTAAATCGCATTATTCAACTCCCCAGTCTTCTTCTTCGCCCTCTTGCTTGTCCTCCTGGATTTCAATGACTTTGCCTTCGACTGCATTGACAAAATACTCTTCTGTTTCTCCATCCGATAATTTCACTCGTATCTCCCATGTTGGCACTAATACCTGTGTACGAGTTAATTTAACAAGTGTTGAGTAACCTAACTTCATTTGCGTAATACGTGAGTCTGGCTTGAGCGGTCCTTTTGCATATAAAGTTTGAATAATTTGAAGTGGAGGAATGACAGTTTCCTGTTGTTCCATTTCTTCAATATTATCAATCATTGTTTGTTCATACATTGTTACTTCATTGTTGGTATTCCATTTAATTTTCAATGAACCATTATAATAGAACATTCGATTATTCGTTTTTTGGAAAAAAACAGCGACTCGTTCTTCACGGTCTACTTTCCACAAAGCATAGGATGCTCCTTCATTTACGTTTGCAAGAGCAAAATCCGTAAAGCTTGCATCATCACTCACATTACGTAATTTAACAGGCTTGATGAAAATAGCACGTGCCTTTGTATTATTGTCCCTAAATTTTATTTGTTGATTGCTATTACTAAATTCATCTGTTGTGAATTTATGCACTTGAGCTGTCATATACGAAGCAGATTCAATATTATTTGGTAATGTGCCGTACGTAATATTATCATCCTTTAAACGAGCTTCTATTGTTTTTTCACCTGGAACCTCAATATCTTTCGCCTCATTATAGCGATTTACATAAAGTGAATATAAGAAGATGTTTAGAATTAAAAAAACGAATATAAAAATAGATTTTGTTCTATTCCAATCCATTTTTAACACCTCCTAAAACTTCAGGGGTTAGTTTAATCCAAGATCCATTACGAATGACAAACCAACATGGTTCAAATGTAAATATATTTAGTTCTTGATTTTGTGTTAAATAATAGCCCAAAACAATTTCATCAATATCTGCTAAGGCAATATTATTCGCATTTTTTAATCTTTCAGCAATATCTGCACCCGAAGGTAATTCCTTGATTTCCTTTTCAGCCTCAATATCCATATCTAATGAGAAATATGGACGTTTATAATGGAAAATCCGGCTATCTCCCCAAATTGTCGTCATTCGGGTAATGACATGATTACTATAGACCGGTAATCCCTGCAAATATAATTGATAATCCATTTGATTTTTATTGGTGCTAGTTGAAGCATAGCGGAAATCTGCAGTAAATCCTCCATGCTCATTGATAAATTCAAAGCTATCTTTTAGAAGTTTTGAAGGCTCAATTCGAATACTGCTTTCTGCAGCTGGATAAACATAGTTTAATGACTTTAGATTTGTATCTAATGTCATTAATGACATACCATCTGTATATTTTTCAGAAGATGCACTTTCAACATTACGTCGCACTATATTTGGATCTGTAAATAACACATTTTTAAATAATTCTGGTGTGATTTCTTCAATATAGTACGTAAATTTTACAGATTCCATTTTATTGCTATCTACATAAAGGGCTGTTTGATTTTCTCGCTCAATTTCTTTAAAAGCGCCATATTTTTTTGCAGGCTCTATGACTTCTTGTATAAATTGGCTCATGTTTGGCACGCTGACATGTGAGCGGAATAATGATTGGTTATTCCCACTAATGTAATAAACCATTAACTCTTTGGTGTTCGAATTACTCCAGTCAATAATCATACGATTGAAGGTTGTTTCTGGTAACTCTTTTTCAGCAAACTGAAAAATTGTGTTAAATGCTGAAAATGGAACCTCACCAGTGAAAAAGATGGTCATTCGATGATCTGCTCCAATAATTTGATTCACATAGTTTGGTGAAAGATTGTTGTTAACAGGCTCTAAATCTAGGACATTCCAGCCTTTAAATGTTTTCATCAAATTCTTCATCGCATTGTTAGATACTGTGCCTGTAAATTCTTCATCAAAACGGAAAATAGCCTTGTATGGACGAATAATATCCTCCATTTCCTTTTGCGGCTTAATTAAAATTTCCTTTCGCTCTGTATTTTCAATATATTTATAATCCGGTGTGTAAGTCCAAATTAAAAAGGTTAGAATCACACTTAGCATGACAAGTAGAAATAAAACAGCAGATTTAACTGGCTCTATATATTTCATTCCCACTCACCCGCCTCACCAAATTCATCTGCATCGTATGGTAATGTGAAGAAAATTGTCGTGCCTTGCCCTTCCTCACTCTCAGCCCAAATCTTCCCGCCATGTGCTTCAATCATTTCCCGCGCAATAGCAAGTCCCAAGCCTGTTCCTCCCATGGAACGAGCACGGGCACGATCAACACGGTAGAAGCGATCAAAAATGCGGCCTACATTTTCTTTAGGAATCCCCATGCCATCATCTGAAATCATGACTTTCAACATATCGCCTTGTCCAGTGAACCCAAAGCGTATATTCCCACCGTCTGGTGAATATTTGATGGCATTTGAAATGATATTATCAATGACCTGTGTCACCTTATCCGTATCAATTTCTACATAAAAGGAGGTTTCAGGGAATAATCGTGCAAACTGTACTTTATCAGACTTGGACATTTCAAAACGATCGATAATTCGGTTAAAGAATGAATTGAATAAGACAATATCTTTATTTAACTCATAATCTGAACTATCCATTCGTGATAATTGCAATAAATCATTGACTAGTCGAATCATACGTTCTGTTTCAGTTTGCGTTACATTTAAAAAGGTAGGCGCAATATTTTCATCCTTCCATGCACCATCTGCTAGTGCCTCGAGATAGCTACGCATTGTTGTTAATGGTGTTCTTAATTCATGTGATACATTCGATACAAACTCTCGACGATCCATTTCTATCTTTTCCTGCTCTGTTATATCGTGTAGTACAGTTATAAGACCATTAATAAAGCCTGTCTCTTTTTGAATAACCGAGAAATTGGCACGTAATATATAAGGAGCATCTGACGTACTAAAATTTAAATTGATAGCATCGCTCATATGAATTAAATCTTCAAAGCTATATTCCTGATCAATCCCCAATACCGAGGCAATGGGACGACCTAATGTAATATCTCTTGAAATATGCAGTAACTGCAGCGCCGGGTCATTAATTAAAATAATACGTCCCTTGCGATCTGTCGCAATAACGCCATCCGTCATATTACTAAGGACTGAGTCTAACTTTCGCCGCTCTGCATCAGTAGTGGATTGTGCCTCTTGCAAACGATTCGTTAAATGATTAAAGGTAACGGCAAGCTGACCTATTTCATCCGTACCATATACTCTTACCTTGCGAGAGTAGTTGCCCTTTGCCATCGCTTGAGCCTGCTTTCGCATATCAGCAATTGGTTGTGTAATTGTTCGCGCAACGAGAATACCTAAAAAGATGGTAAAGACTAACGACATAGCTGTACCGCCAAGGAAAATACGGTTAATTTCATTCATTTGTTCAAAAACGGACTCAATATTCGCTTCAATATATAGAACACCAATAATTTCATCATCTGGCCCTGCACCAGCTCGAATTGGGTTTGCTAATACCCATACTCGATTCCTCGTTTTGTTATCAAGTTTAATGATATCAAAGAGCGTTTCAGCAGATATAGCACGACGCACAAGGTCTGTGTTAGAGCGTTGTCCTATTAAATTTTGATTCTCAAGCTCAGATGTTGCCAGTATCCTTTGTCTATCATCAATGACACGAATTTCTAAAATATCACCATTAGAAACATCTCTTAAACCAGTTGAAAACTCCATAACGATTGATTTCAAGCTTTCCTCTAGTTTAGGCATGCTTTCATCGCGTTCCTTTAAAATTTCCTCACGAAGACTATATTGCATCAAGTCAACTCGCTGAAAAATAGAATCTTGGAAGTTGCTCTTCAAATTTTGTTCTAACTGACGGGCGAAATAAATACCGATAATTTGTAAAGCAAGCAATATTAATAAAATATAAATTAGCACGAGTTTGACATGAATGGATTTAAAGAAGCTCACTTTCTGCATTCCTATTACTCCTGTTCAGGATTTCGTAAGTAATAACCTACACCACGTCTTGTGACAATCCAAGCAGGGTGACTAGGATTATCCTCAATTTTTTCACGTAAACGACGAATTGTTACGTCAACAGTACGAACATCACCAAAATAGTCATAGCCCCATACCGTTTGTAATAAATGCTCACGGGTCATTACTTGGCCAATATGTTTGCCTAAATAATGTAGCAGCTCAAATTCCCGATGTGTAAGCTCAATGGCCTCATCACGCTTCATTACTAAATAAGCATCTGGTTGAATAACAAGGGATCCTACAACAATTTCGTTTGATTCCTCTTCTGCCTCTTCTGCTACAGGTGCAGCAACCTGTAAACGTCGCATATTGGCCTTTACACGAGCAATAAGCTCTCGTGTACTAAATGGCTTAGTAACATAATCATCTGCACCCATTTCTAAGCCTAAAACTTTATCAATCTCAGAGCCTTTAGCCGTCAGCATAATAATAGGGAAGTCATATTTTTTTCGTACCTCTCTACACACTTCCATACCATCACGCTTTGGCAGCATTATATCTAGGAGCATTAAATCTGGTTGTTCCTCCTCAACCCTCTTTAGTGCCTCATCCCCATCATAAGCACAAATCACTTTATATCCTTCTTTTATTAAATTAAATTGCAGAATATCTGCGATTGGTTTTTCATCATCAACAACTAAAATTGTTTTGTTCATTCATTTTCTCCCTTTCGTTTTTTATCTATTCTTAAACATTTTGTAATTGTAAGTTCACTACTCTTAACTCTATCATGCTTTCAGTTTCCTTGCATTAATCGTTCATCAATCACTTTAAATACTTTGACATAATGGGCTATATTTCAACAAATATTTCTCGGGAAATAATAGAAAAGACAGCCCACTATTTGGACTGTCTACTATTCAAAATGTTTATCGACCTACATATGATAACGGGTTAACTAATGAACCGTTCTTTTCAACTTCAAAGTGTAAATGTGTGCCTGTCGAATTTCCAGTAGAACCCATAATACCAATAACAGAGCCCTTTTCCACTACTTGTCCCACTTCAACATTAATAGAAGATAGATGTCCATATAGTGTTGTATAGCCATTATTGTGATTAATAACAATGCGATTACCATAGGTACCAGACGTACCAGCTGCACTAACTACACCATTATCAGCAGCCAAAATATTATAGTTACTTGGACGAGCGATATCGATTCCACGGTGGAAGGCGCCCCAACGTTCACCCATACCACTTGAGATATAGCCTCCTACTGCTGGCCATGAAAATTCTCCTGTTCCACGTGAAGAGATTACCTTTGTCCCTACTACTTCAATTTGATCCACTGGCTCTTGGACAATAGTTTCTTCTAATGCTACTTTTGATGTTTGTTTACCATTTTCAGATGTTAAAGCGTATGTTGTTTCTTTTTTACCGTTAGCGCCTTCTTGCTTGACGACCTTTTCACCTTTATACATGGTAGGATCTTCTTCCACTACTTTTTTGAATGGAATTACATCTGCTACTTTCTTTTTCTTTTTAACCTCAAGATTTACAAATGGCTTAGCCACCGTTACATTTAATTCCTGCCCAACTTGTAAAACAGTATCAACTGTTACATCTGGGTTTAAAGCTAGAAGCTCACTTGTCGTTAGATTATGCTTTTTGGCAACAGAACCTAATACATCGCCTGATTGAATTTTATAGCTATCTTGTTCAAGGAAGCCGGTCATTAAATAGTTTACAGCTTGCTCAGGTGTTAAGATTTGAGTCGGTGTAACTTTTTGTGATATCCCTGAAACTTCCTGTTTAAACGAAATATCTAAAAGTCGTGATTCACCTGCTTGTAATTCTGGAAAATTAATGGTAGATTGCTGGTTTTTCGTTAATTTATCTAACTCTTGCTGAGAAATATATTGTAGCTTCAACAATTGAACTGTTTTTTCATAGGCCTCTGTATTTTTTAATGATACGACTGGCTTATGATTTACTAGTAATGTAAAAGCATCGGATTTTGCTACTAATGATTGCTTAAGTTTTGATAATGTTTCTGCATCTTTTGTTTCATTCGTAAAAACTTGTTCCGGGATTATTTTGACAGATGAGCGAGCATCAATTGATAATTCTTTGAATTGCTGACTCGCTTCTTTTTCTTTTGATGTAATAATTTCTTGAATAGCATTCTCGTTAGATACTGCACCAATATAGTCTTCTCCCACATAGACGTGATATATTTTATTTAAATTTTCTTTCGTATGTTCTTTAGCAAAACCCATATTTATCGTTAGGCTCGTCATTAAAACTGCTATAATCGAAACCTTTTTGAAAGAAGAAAAATTGTAGGTGAATCTATTGTTTTCTTCTTTTTTATTCCAAAACGAATTCATCAATAAAGCCCCTTCCAACTTTCCCCTGTGGTAGGATGATTTACCCACAAGGATTTTTTGCACCCTTATAATGTACCATAAAGAAAAAAGCGTTTGAATGATTTCACTCTTTTGTAATGTAAATGTATTATTTATCTACTAATTGTTACATAGAAAACATTTTATATAGTTGATAAATACTGTATTTTTATTCATTAAATGGGTGTTGAACAATGTTATTTGTTTTATGAATAACCATATACTTTGCCATTGGTATAGTATTCTTTTGTTATTTTCAAGTGAATTTAGGCATAATACTTTTTACTTTTTTAATATTCCGATAAAATATAAAAGAAGGCACATTATGGATTGGAGCGATTAAATTGAGTGATTCACAGACCTCTGATATGGCAACTAAAATGTTGCGGCATCAGAAAAGTAACATGCGTAAAACATTGCTAAGAATTATTATGGTATCGTTAGGTGCAATCATTATGGCTTTGGGCTTAGAGTTATTTTTAGTACCCAACCATATTATGGATGGAGGCATTGTAGGTGTTTCCATTATTACATCTCATTTATTACATTTACCCCTTGGTATTTTCATCTTCATTTTAAACTTACCTTTTATTTTTTTAGGCTATAAACAAATTGGTAAAACCTTTGCACTGTCTACAGGTCTAGGTATTACAGTACTCTCTACAGCAACACTTGCCTTACATAACCTACATCCATTTACGGAAGACACATTATTGGCTACAGTTTTTGGTGGAATGATTTTAGGAGTTGGTGTCGGTATTGTCATCCGTTATGGCGGTTCTTTAGATGGAACTGAAATATTGGCTATTTTATTTAATAGTAAGACTCCTTTTTCAGTTGGGGAAATAATAATGTTCTTCAACATCATTATTTTTGCAGTGGCTGGATTTGTATTTAACTGGGAACAAGCCATGTACTCCATCATTGCTTACTATATTGCTTATAAAATGATTGATATTGTCATTCAAGGTTTGGAAGAATCTAAATCAGTTTATATCATAAGTGATGCTATTGATGAAATTGGACAAACCATCATGGATCGACTTGGCCGTGGTGTGACGTTTCTTCACGGTGAAGGGGCTTATACAGGAAATGATAAAAAGGTCATCTTTACTGTCATTACTCGTTTAGAAGAATCCAAACTGAAAACAATTGTTGCGGATATTGATGACAATGCATTTTTAGCCATTGGTAATATTGCAGAGGTAAAAGGTGGTCGCTTTAAAAAGAAGGATATTCACTAAGAAAAGGGCGTACCATATACGGCACGCCCTTTTTATTGTTTTTATTTAATTATGCTTCCCAAACATCTACTAAAACGTTTGTTTGCTCACGAGCAGGTCCAACTGAGAAAGTAGCGATTTGAATACCTGTTAATTCGCTAACACGCTCTACATAGCGTCTTGCATTTTCAGGTAGCTCTTCTAAAGTACGGCATGCTGTTACATCCTCAGACCAGCCTGGAAGCTCTTCATAAATTGGTTCACATTGTTCAATAATATGAAGGTTTGCTGGGTACTCTGTAATCGTTTCACCTTTATAGTTATAGGCAGTACAGATTTTTACTGTCTCTAAACCAGATAAAACATCAATTGAGTTAAGTGCCAGATGTGTAATACCACTTACGCGGCGTGAGTGACGAACAACTACAGTATCGAACCAACCTACACGGCGTGGACGGCCTGTTGTTGTACCATATTCTCGACCAACTTCACGAATTTGCTGACCTACTTCATCAAATAATTCAGTAGGGAATGGACCATCACCTACACGAGATGTATAAGCTTTAGATACCCCAATAACACTTGTTACACGTGAAGGACCAACACCAGCACCAATCGCTACACCACCTGCTACAGGATTTGAAGATGTAACATAGGGATACGTACCTTGATCGACATCAAGTAAAATCCCTTGTGCGCCTTCGAATAATACTTTACCGCCCTCATCAAGTACATCATTCAAAATTTTAGATGTATCTGTCACATATTTTGCAATTTCTTGGCCATAGCCATAGTATTCCTCAAAAATTTCTTCGAAAGTAAGACCTTCAACTTCATAGAATTTCTCGAACAATTTATTTTTAATGGCTAAATTATGACGTAGTTTTTCTTCAAAAATATCCTTATCAAGTAAATCAGCCATACGGATACCAATACGAGCTACTTTATCTTGATAACATGGTCCGATTCCTTTACAAGTTGTTCCGATCTTATTATCACCGCGGCTTTCTTCATCCGCAATATCTTGCTTGATATGATAAGGCAAAATCACATGCGCACGATTAGAAATACGTAAATTATCTGTATTTATGCCACGCTCTTGTAAGCCTTTTAGTTCTGTTACTAATGATTTTGGATTGACAACTAATCCATTACCAATAACTGAAGTTTTTTCTTTATAGAAGATACCTGATGGAATTAAATGAAGTTTATATGTTTCACCATCAATTTTAATAGTATGTCCTGCATTATCTCCACCTGCAAAACGAGCGATTGCATCGGCTTTTTGCGAAAGGAAATCTGTAATTTTACCTTTTCCTTCGTCTCCCCACTGTGTTCCTACAACTACTACTGATGTCATAATCAGCACCTCCGTTAGATACCTGTGTATCTCAATTTTTAAGCCTCAACCATTGTAACAATGATAGAAACACCTCGTCAATAAAAAACAGTGAAAAAACACGAACATAAAATCAAAAAATCTGATTTAACGTTCGTGTTTAATAACAGAATGGTATGAATATTATCGAACATTCAGATTAATTCAGTCTAAGGTTAATTTGAAAAGGCAATTTATCTGAATGACGAGCAACATGACTAATCACGTGGCGGTGGCGGTGGCATTTGTGACCAATCCACATTAATGAATTTATTGAACTCTTTTTTAAAGGCAAGTGTAACTGTCCCCGTTGGACCGTTACGTTGCTTTGCAATAATAATTTCGATCATATTTTTACTTTCAGACTCTTTATCGTAATAGTCATCACGGTATAAAAAGGCTACAATATCTGCATCTTGCTCAATACTTCCCGATTCACGTAAGTCACTCATCATCGGACGTTTATCTTGTCGTTGCTCAACTCCACGAGATAGCTGTGATAGGGCAATAACAGGTACCTTTAATTCACGTGCTAGTCCTTTTAACGATCGTGAAATCTCCGATACCTCTTGCTGACGGTTTTCCCCTGGTTTCCCGCTACCTTGAATAAGCTGTAAATAATCAATAAGGATCATTCCAAGCCCATTTTCTTGTGCTAAACGTCGACATTTTGCACGAATTTCATTAATGCGAACACCTGGTGTATCATCAATAAAAATCCCCGAATTCGATAAACTACCCATTGCCATAGTTAGTTTACCCCAATCTTCCGTAGTTAAAGCACCTGTACGTAAAACTTGTGCATCAATATTTCCTTCTGCACAAAGCATACGCATGACAAGTTGCTCTGCACCCATCTCTAAAGAGAAGATGGCAACATTTTCTCTTGCCTGTACGGCAACGCTTTGCGCAACATTCAATGCAAAGGCAGTTTTCCCTACGGATGGGCGGGCAGCTACAATAATTAAATCGTTGCGTTGGAAGCCAGCAGTAATGTTATCTAAATCACGGAAGCCTGTCGGTATACCCGTTACATCTCCCTTTTGCGATTGAAGCTGCTCTATGTTATCGAAAGTTTCCACTAGCACGTCTTTCACATGCTTAAAGTCCCCAGCATTCTTCCGATTAGCAACCTCCATCATTTTTTTCTCTGCTTCGCCTAGTAATGCCTCTACTTCGTCTTCTCGTGTGTAGCCATCTTCAACAATTTTAGTAGCAACACGAATCAATCGACGTAACAGTGCCTTTTCCTCAACGATTTTGGCATAGTGAGCGACATTGGCAGCTGTAGGGACAGCATTGGCGAGCTCTAGTAAATAGGATAGCCCGCCAACGTCTTCAATCTCTTTTTTAGCTGATAATTCTTCCGTAACTGTTACAACATCTATTGCTTTCCCTTGATCACTTAACCGCAGCATTGTTTCAAAAATTTTCTTATGGGCATTTAAATAAAAATCATCTGCCAATAAAATTTCCGATGCCGTGATTAAAGATTGTGGCTCAAGGAAAATAGCACCGATAACCGATTGCTCCGCCTCCCGGTTATGCGGTGGAACGCGGTCCATCATCGGTTCGTTCATGGATCGTCGCTCCTTATTCTTCCGTTACATGTACTTTTAATGTAGCAGTTACTTCATGATGTAGTTTTACAGGAACATTTGTAAAGCCCAGTGCACGAATCCCGTCATTCAAAGTCATTTTACGTTTATCAATTTTAATGCCATGCACTTTTTGTAAGGCATCTGCAATTTGCTTTGTAGACACTGAACCAAATAGACGGCCACCTTCACCAGACTTTGCTTTTAGCTCAACTGTTAATGTTTCTAATTTTTCCTTTAACGCTTGTGCTTCTGCTAGTTCGGCAGCCGCATTTTTTGCCTCTAATTTTTTCTGACCATCTAATTGACTTAGAGCTTGAGCGTTTGCCTCTGCTGCATAACCATTTTTAATTAAGAAATTTTGTGCGTAACCATCTGCTACGTTTTTAATCTCACCTTTTTTTCCTTTTCCTTTAACGTCTTTTAAAAATACTACTTTCATTAGTCAGAACTCCCTTCAAAGACCTCTTCTATGGCCTCTTCTAATTGTGTTTTCACGTTATCAATGGTTTTGGCTTCTATTTGGCAGGCGGCGTTTGTTAAATGGCCACCACCGCCAAGTCTTTCCATAATAAGCTGTACATTGACTTCGCCTAGTGATCGGGCACTAATTCCTATTTTTCCATCTGCCCGATGTGCAATCACAAACGATGCACCAACATCCTTCATAGTTAGTAAAATATCTGCTGTTTGTGCAATTAAGACAGAATCATACACTTTCGATTCCTCACCTACAGCCACAGCAATTCCTGGTTTAACGAATTTAACTGTTTGCACTATTTTGGATCGTTCAATATAAGTGTCTACATCTTCTTTTAAAAGACGTTGCACTAATACTGTATCTGCTCCATTCGTTCGTAGATACGAAGCTGCTTCAAACGTACGTGCTCCCGTTCGAAGTGTAAAGCTCTTCGTGTCGACAATAATACCTGCTAGTAGGGCAGTAGCCTCTAGCATATTAATCTTTGCACGCTTGGGCTGATATTCTAATAACTCAGTGACAAGCTCAGCTGTAGATGAGGCATACGGTTCCATATAAACAAGTGTTGGATTTTCAATAAAATCCTCACTTCGACGATGATGGTCGATGACAACAACCTTTTCAGCTAGCTTTAATAAGTGTGCATCAATAACTAAATTAGGTTTATGTGTATCCACAATAACAAGCAAAGATTTTTCAGTCATTTTCCCAGCAGCTTCCTCTGGTGTTAGGAAGTTTTCATAGAAATCTGATTTACTCTCTATTTCATTCATTAAACGTGTAACACTACCATTTAATTCATCAAAATTTATAATGACATAGCCCTTTACATCATTCATTTGTGCCATTTTCCGAACACCGACAGACGCACCAATAGAGTCCATATCAGGGCTTTTATGTCCCATAACAAACACTTGATCACTATCTTGAATTAAATCACGTAATGCATGTGAGATGACGCGCGCTCTAACACGTGTGCGCTTTTCAACCGGATTGGTTTTCCCACCATAGAATTTAAGCTTTCCAGTAGGTTGCTTAATTGCGACTTGGTCACCACCACGGCCTAATACAAGATCCAGACTTGATTGTGCCAATTCACCAAGCTCCACTAGGGAGGACGAACCTGCTCCTACACCAATACTTAGTGTTAAAGATAAATTCTTTTGCGCTGTTTTTTCTCGGATAACATCTAAAATAGCAAATTTTTTCTTTTCAAGCTCTGTTAAAATTGATTCGTTTAATACGGCTAAAAAACGATCTGATGATATTCGTTTTACAAATACACCATGCTCAGCAGCCCACTCATTGACGATTGAAGTAACCATCGTATTCGTTAAACTACGCGGCTGGTCATCCATGGCTTGTGTGATTTCATCATAATTATCAACAAATAAAATAGCGATAACTGTACGATCTGCAAAGTATTGCTTCTCAATAGCAATCTGCTCAGTAATATCAAAGAAGTATAGTAATCGTTCCTCTTTTTTATAATAAACACGATATTTACGATCACGTAATGTAATTGTAGCCTCATTTGTTTCTTCAGTCTTCATTAGTACGTAGATATCATCAGAAATATTAACAATTCCCTCTCCTACTAATGATTCCATATTTAAGATACCTTGCATATATGGATTCGACCATTCTATTTCATATTGCTCGTTTACCAACAGTATTCCAATTGGCATTTCAAGCAATGCTTCTTCCCCTACTTTTTTCATGCGGAATGAAATGGATTCTATATGCTTTTCAGTTTCTTCAAAAGCAATCTTTTCCACCTTCCATGTGTAGACCATCAGTAAAGCAAAACCTATTCCATAACCTAGACCTATCCCGATATTCCAAATACATAGAAGTACGAACGTCACAATTCCAAAAATGGAAAGAACAAAAAGCGGATAGCGAATTGGTCGTTTTCTAAAAGTTCCCATTACAATCAGCCCCTTATTCTTTAGTCTTCCCCTTTACAAGTGAACGTACGTCAAAACCTAAATCAACGATACCTAGTAAGATCATGAAGGATGATAATGGAATAGCTAATATGGTAGCAACCCATTTAACACCATTTGGCATCCCTTTTCTAGAAATGAAATAATGGATAAATGATATCCCTTGTAGAATGAGCAGCACCCATAAAATATAAGAAACATTCAATACGATAATATCTAGTGTTGAACCAGCCTCTGGACGCATGAATAAATTAATGCATAAAACGATCATGTAATACCATAAAATAGAGCGTGGTAAGCGCATATTCTGAAATGGCGCAAATTTTGGAACATCGACACCAAGTCGTTTTAAAGCTGGTAAATTTAGCGCTATGATAATAAATGCAGCAAAAAATGCTAACATTGTTATTGTTGCAGGCATTGTCAGCTCGATCGTTTTAAACATAGCCTCGAGCTGTTCGGGCTTTATCGCTACTTGCCCTGTTACGTTTTTCGCAAATTCATTTGATTGCTCATAATTTTTGCGAGTCATCTCTAAACTTATGCTAATGAAATCAATCCCTGCAAATTTCACATAGGCAACATAAACAAGTGCCATCGAGATTAGATTAGCAATCCCCGTTGCCATAAATAAATACAGCTTACTCTTCTTCTGATAAATAGCGTTACCCATCACGACACCCAGTAACCCTAAAACAAAGGCAAATGGTAACATCGACATTCCAGTCGCTATACTTGTTAAAAAACAGCCTACTATTGCTAATAGTATCGATGAGGAACGTTTGTAATTTGCACTATACCAAGCAACCGGTAGTGGAGCGAATATTAAAGCTACTATAAAAACGAATGGTACATATGCGGAAATCAGCATTAATATTGTAAAAAGTGCAACCATCATCGAGCCTTGGACAAGCGCTTTTGTTTGATTATTCGGCATTGAAAACCTTCCTTTTTTTCAGTCAAACTTACTACCCTTTATTGTACCATTTTTTCATAGTATTGAACAAAAAACGCTTAGCTCACTATATGCTTTATTAAGAATTTTATCTAATAATCTTCTACTTCATTTTTCGATAAAAAAAACCAGCATATCCGATACGAATATCGTAATATGCTGGTTTTCAAAATTGATGTAAGGTCCATTACCTTAACGTCATCAATCTTATTTATCTTCTGCTACGAATGGAAGTAATCCCATGATACGAGATACTTTGATAGCTGAAGTTAATTTACGTTGGTACTTAGCGCTAGTGCCAGTTACGCGACGTGGTAAAATTTTACCGCGCTCAGAGATGAATTTTTTTAATAAATCTACATCTTTATAGTCGATATGCGTAATGTTATTAGCAGTGAAGTAGCAAACTTTACGGCGTTTGCGGCCTCCGCGACGTGGTGCCATAGTGTGTCTCCTCCTTATCTTTTTTTAATATTCTTGAAGCATTAGAATGGAAGATCATCCTCAGATACTTCTATCGGTCCCTTGCTATTAGCAAATGGGTCCTCATCTACACGTGTATAGTTTGGCTGATTCATAGGTGGTTGATTTTGCTGATAAGCATCGCCGCCATAGGAACCCTGTCCTGGCATAGCGCCACCAAACTGCTGCTGTGGTTGACCACCGCCATAGGACGGTTGGTTATTACCGTAAGTTTGTCCACCACCGTATTGAGGAGCAGGAGCACCGCTACCATTACGTGGTTCTAAAAACTGTACGCTATCCGCCACAACGTCTGTTGTATATACTCGCTTACCGTCTTGTCCTTCATAACTGCCTGTTTGGATACGACCTTCTACCCCAATTAAACTTCCTTTTCGCATGAAGTTCGCTAGGTTTTCAGCCTGTTTTCGCCATGCAACACAGTTAATGAAATCAGCTTCACGTTCACCTTGTTGATTTGAGAATGCACGATTCACAGCAACTGTAAATCTTGTAGACGCAATTCCATTTGGTGTATAACGTAGCTCAGGATCTTTTGTTAGTCTTCCAACTAATACGACACGGTTTATCATCAGAATGCAACCTCCTTTTCAGCGTTTTGTTAAAAAATCATTCAATATTAAGCTTCTTGGCGAACTGCAATGTGACGAATGATGTCTTCGCTGATGTTAGCTAGACGTGTATACTCGTTGATTGCATCTGAAGTAGCGTTTACTTTTACGATTTGGTAGTAACCTTCGCGGAAGTCTTGAATTTCATAAGCTAAGCGGCGTTTGCCCCACTCTTTAGATTCGATGACTTCTGCACCGTTAGAAGTTAAAACTTCGTTGAAACGTTCAACTAAAGCTTTCTTCGCTTCGTCTTCAATGTTCGGACGTACGATGTACATTAATTCGTATTTTCTCATCTGTTTACACCTCCTTATGGACTAGGCTCTCCTATATTAAGGGAGCAAGGAGCAAGTAATAAATTATTACTCACATCAATGAATTGTAACATAGAGGTACTTGTCTTTCAAGTCGCAAACTAACAATTCATTTTATATAATGAACCTAACATGATTCATTCGTGAAAGGAGAACTTTTGTGCTACCAAATAAAGAACCTATTGTTATTGAATTAGATATAAAAAAATTAATGATCGACAATATTGTGATTACAAGTGGTCTTGTCATATTATTTACAGCCATTCAATATATTTGCTTTAAAGATTTTCACTTTTCTTTTTGGCCTATCGTTGGTGGAACAGTACTGTTTGTTATTCTGTATATCATTTTCATAATGTTGCATGAGGCTTTTCATTTAATTGGTTTTATGCTTTTTGGTAAAGTACCTTTGGAGTCTTTAAAATATGGCATAAACTTAGAGCTAGGTGTTGCCTATGCAACTACTACAAAGCCGCTTTACAACCACGCAATGAAACGGGCATTGTTGCTGCCATTTTGGATGACTGGCGTTCTCCCTACTATTGCAGGATTTTATTTTAATAGTACCATTTTAATACTGGTAGGAGCTTTTTTAATGGCAGGTGCAGTAGGAGATTTTGCCATGTATAAGGAGTTACAGAAATATCCCAATAATGCCTTAGTACAAGATGACCCTGAATTACCAAAGCTTTATGTTTATACAGAGAAGGACCGTTCACCAAGGTAAAATACATACATACGAAAACTAGACTCTGTCGTTAGCCATAATGTCTGAGTCTAGTCATTCCTCTTAAGGAGTTAAAAATCCATGCTGTGCGGCTGTATACAAATTCCTCCAAATTCGATTTAATCGAGAGGTTTCTGTGATAGCATCCATGCCAAGGTTACGTATTAGTTTATTTGCAATCTCTATACAAGCAGCCGCAATTTCTTTACTCATTTGTGTAAATTGCATTAGTTCTTCCTCTGTCAATGATTGATCTTGTTGATGCTTTTGCCAATATCCTGACAAGGTTGTATAGAACTGCTGCTCACATTGTTTAAAATGCTTTTGCTGTTGCATGAATAAAAACTGTAAAGCTCCCATACGCTCAGTTCGATTAGCAGCATGATTTCGTTGCTTTATTAAAATAAATGCTTCTTCTAATAAATTTTCAGTTATTCCTAGACAAACGCTTAAAAAAGAAGCCTCGGCAAAGGTTGTAAATGGAAAGGTATGTACGGAATTCCCGTAGTTATTTCTAATCGTACCTATTTGGAAAGTAGCTTCCTGAGGTATCCATACATTGTTCACGCGAATTGTATGACTTGCCGTTGCCTTCAAGCCCATTGCGCGCCAATCATGTAAAACTTCTACATCTTGACGGTCTAAGGAGCAACTAATGATATTTTCTGTTTTCATGCCATTTTGCTCTATCAAACAATTCATGGTAAAGGTTGTAGCATAGTCTGAACCACTACAGTATTTCCATTGCCCTGTTACCACATAACCTCCTTCTACCTTTATAGCAATTCCCGTTGGATAGCCACTACCTGCGATAACAGCTTCTTTTGGGGAAAAGATTCTTTCGCACATTTCTTGGCTAAATGCAGGAATAAATGCATTGCCTCCAGTCCCGATTGTAACAAGCCAACCAACATTACCATCGAGGGCAGCTATTTGTTGAAATACTTTTATTCCTTCTACTAAATCTAGATTTTTACCTCCTAGTTCATTAGCAGTGAACAATTTGAACAATTTTTGTTCATAAATAAATTCTAAGATGTCCTGGGGTAATCTTCCTAGCTGCTCAAACTCTAGGCCACGTTCTTTTATTTCGGTTATGTTCATTTGACGTCACTCCCATACTCTAAAAATTCAGATAAAATAATGATTGAAAAAAGGCAATCATTAAGATTGCCCTCTGTTCGTCTTATACATTAAAGCGGAATAACATAATATCGCCATCTTGAACTTCATACTCTTTACCTTCAAGACGTACCTTACCTGCTTCTTTTGCCGCTGCTTGAGAACCTGCCTCTAATAGATCATCATAAGCAACAGTTTCAGCACGAATAAAGCCACGTTCAAAGTCTGTATGGATAATCCCTGCACATTGCGGTGCCTTCATACCTTTACGGAACGTCCATGCACGAACCTCTTGTACACCCGCAGTGAAATACGTAGCTAAGCCTAATAAGTCATAAGAAGTACGGATTAGCTGATCTAAACCAGACTCTTTAATTCCTAATTCTTCTAAGAACATAGCCTTTTCCTCATCGTCTAGCTCTGAGATTTCTTCCTCAATTTTCGCACAAATTGTAATGACTTGCGCACCTTCAGCTGATGCATATTCACGTACCTTTTGGACATATTCATTATTGTCAGCATCGGCCACTTCATCTTCTGAAACGTTTGCAACATACAGCATTGGTTTAATTGTTAACAAATGAAGACCTTTTATTACTTTCAGTTCATCATCTGAAAGCTCAGCTGCACGCGCTGGCTTACCGTTCTCTAACTGCTCTTTAATTTTTAAGAGTACTGGCTCTTCAATCATGGCCTCTTTGTCTTTTTGTTTTGCCATTTTACTAACACGTTGGATTCGTTTATCTACCGATTCTAAATCAGCTAGTGCTAGCTCTAGGTTAATAACCTCGATATCATCGATTGGATCCACCGCACCCGATACGTGTGTAATATTTTCATCTACAAAACAACGTACAACTTGGCAAATTGCATCTACTTCACGGATATGAGCTAAGAATTTATTACCTAGACCTTCACCTTTGGAAGCACCTTTTACAATTCCTGCGATATCTGTGAATTCAAATGCTGTTGGTACTGTTTTTTTAGGTACAACTAATTCTGTTAATTTATCTAAACGTGCGTCTGGGACTTCAACGATACCGACGTTCGGATCAATCGTGGCGAATGGGTAGTTTGCAGCCAATGCGCCCGCTTTTGTAATTGCGTTAAATAATGTTGATTTTCCAACGTTAGGTAAACCAACGATTCCAGCTGTTAATGCCATGAATGGACACAACCTTTCTATAATCAGTTCAATTTTCTCTCTTATAACCTTTTCTATTATATTGATTCACTTACAAAAAGTCTAATATGCCTGAAGTTAGGCCTCATTAGCAGAAAGTAAAACCTTTTTCATTTTTTTCTCAAATTCTCTACGTGGGATCATTACGCTATGTTGACAACCTTCACACTTAATTCGAACATCAGCACCCATACGAATAATCTTCCATTTGTTCGTACCACAAGGATGTTGCTTTTTCATTTCAACAATATCATTTAAACCATATTTCTTTGCTTCCACCTTACTCACTTCTCCCCTCACCTTTGTCATAGAACATCATTTTTGGATAAGCCATTGGAATACGATGTTCTTCAAAAAGTTTTGTCACATCTCGGCGTATACTACGAGCAACTCCATATTGTTGCTGCGGTAATGTTTCAGCAGCAATACGGATCGTTACCTCTGTACCTTTAACATTTTGTACACCTAAAAACACTGGTGCTGCTATTAATTCTTTATGTTTTTCTGGTAAAGATTCTAAATAGTGATTAATAACTGTTTCAGCTTTTTCAAAGTCAGCATCAGCGGTCATTTGTAAATCTATAAAAATTTTGGAGTTGTTAACAGAGTAATTGACGACCTCACCAATTGCACCATTAGGAATGATAAATTGCTCTCCCGTCCCCCCATTAATTTTCGTAGTACGTAAGCCAATTTCTACAACCGTACCTTCTGCTCCATTAATTTTTATATAATCCCCTACACCAAATTGATCCTCAAAAATAATAAAGAAGCCCGTGATAACATCCTTCACTAAACTTTGGGCACCAAAACCGACGGCTAAACCGACAATCCCTGCACCTGCTAAAAGACCCGCTACCTTTATATTTAAAGAAGATAGAATGCCAATGATTGCAGAGAAATAAACAACATAAGAAATTACACTTTGTAATAATCTCGAAATCGTACGTTGACGTCGCTCTGAATGATTTAATGGAGAACGCATACGGATTAAAAACAATTTTTTAATCAATTTTTTACCCATTCTTACAGCTATCCATGATACTAGTAAAATCAGCACGATCTCAATAGAAGTATCAATCACATCTTCCCAAAGCTTGTCAGATGTAAGCTTTTCCCAGTATCTATCCATTAATTTCTTATTCCATTCCATCGTTTCCACCTCTTGAATAACTTGCTAAAAATTTGCGTATACTGCATAAAAATTGAGCACTTCTAAAAATAAAAAGAAAGTGAGTTTTTTTATGAATACTATACCAAATTTGTTACTACCTTATTCCCTTCATCACGAAAGTAAAAATGCTGTTTGGCAATTAAGTACATTATTTTTAGAACATATACCGTTTCATCATGAACGATTAATTTTTTGCTGCATTGGCAGCGACCGATGTACAGGTGATACACTTGGACCGTTAACGGGTAGTTTCTTAAATAAGTCTGTTAGCTTCCCCTACGAAATTGTAGGTTCTTTAGAAGATCCTCTACATGCTCTAAATCTAAATTCAACTATGCAACAGCTACACAATCATACTACAAAACCATTCATTATTGCGATTGACGCCTGTCTTGGTAGTGAGCACAATGTCGGTCATATTTCCGTTCAAAGCGGTCCTATTTTTCCTGGCAAGGCTGTAAAAAAAGAATTACCCCCAATCGGTGACATTTCCATTAAAGGAATCGTCAATATTGGAGGTTTTATGGAAATGCTTGTTTTACAAAATACAAGACTTCATATTTCTTATGCTATGGCTGAGAAGCTTTCAAGAGCGCTATTACTGGCTGCCCACCGTTATTCATTGAAAAATGTAGAAGAAAGCAACCATAATACCAACAACGACGATACCTGGCAGCAAGTTAGCAGCCTTGATCTTAGTTAAACCAGCTATATTTAACCCTATTGCCATTATCATAACGCCGCCAACGGCTGTCATTTCGGTAATATACATTTGCAGCGCAGCATCAGGTATAAAAGAACTAATGACCCCTGCAAAAATAGCAATTAATCCTTGATAAATAAAAACAGGTATTGCCGATAGCAATACACCTATGCCTAATGTGGATGCTAGAATAATGGATGTAAATCCATCTATTAATCCTTTTGTAATCAATACATTATGATCGTTACGAAGGCCGCTATCAAGTGCACCAATAACAGCCATTGAGCCAACAACAAATATTAATGAAGCTGTGACAAACCCTTCTGCTATGCTAATTTGATTTTGGTCATTTCGTTTTGTGCGAAATAAAGACTCTACCCATTTGCCAAGGCGATTCATTTGCTTATCTAAATCTAACCACTCACCTACTACAGTACCCACCACTAAACTTACGATTAAGATAATAAAATTATCACTTTCAAATCCCATTTTTATCCCTAATAATGCGACTGCTAAACCAATTATGGATAGGACAGTAGACTTCATAGATTCAGGAATATTTTTGAAAATCCGCCCCACTAATGCACCTGCTATAATGAGCACAGCATTAATTAATGCCCCTAGTATTACCACCCTTTTGCCTTCCTTCTCTCTAAAAAATAGAGAGCGCCTGTTTGCTTGGCGCTCTGATTAAATTATAGAAATATCATTTATTCTTCTTGTAAATTTAGGATTTCTAAAATGCGCTCCAAATCATCTTCAGAGTAAAATTCTATTTCAATTTTCCCTTTATTGTTGTTCTTTCTAATTTGAACATTTGTTCCAAAATAATCTCTTAATTGAGATTCTTTCGCCGCCACAAATATATCTTTTTTCTTAGGAGGAATTGTTTCACGTGAAACTTCCTCATTCAGGGTTTGTACTAACATTTCAACTTGACGAACATTTAAACCTTGATTCATTACCTTCATTGCTACTTCAGAGATTCGTCTTTTATTTTTTAAGCCGAGTAATGCCCGGCCTTGTCCCATTGATAGGGTGCCATCATTCATAAATTTCCGGACATCTTCTGGCAAAGCAAGGAGGCGAACATGGTTAGCTATATGTGGTCTACTTTTTCCTAAACGCTTTGATAGCTCTTCCTGTGTTAGTTTCAAGTTTTCCATTAAGCTTTGATAGGCCTCTGCTTCTTCAATGACTGTTAAATCCTCGCGCTGAAGGTTCTCTAGAATAGCTAGCTCCATCATTTGTGCATCTGATAGCTCTTTAATGATTACTGGAATAACATCTAAACCTGCTAATAAACAGGCCCGATAACGACGTTCTCCTGCTACTATTTCAAATTTACGACCCTTTTTACGAACAGCAATTGGTTGCAATATGCCATGCTCATTTATCGAATCTGCTAATTCTTGTAAAGCTTCTTCATCAAAAATTTTACGAGGCTGAAATGGGTTCGCAACAATTAAATCTAATTGAATTTCTTCCACTTGCCCACTTTGTTCTAAAGACTCTCCTGGAAATAGTGCACCAATGCCCTTTCCTAAACCTTTAGCCATTTTTAATCACTTCCCTCGCCATCTCCAAATAAACTTCTGCACCTCTAGACCTTGCGTCATAAGTGATGATTGGTTGCCCATGACTAGGTGCTTCACTTAAACGCACATTACGAGGAATTATTGTTTTATATACTTTATCTTGGAAATATTTTTTTACTTCATCTATAACTTGCAACCCAAGGTTTGTTCGTGCATCTAGCATTGTTAATAAAACACCATCAATATACAACTGTTGGTTTAAATGCTTTTGAACAAGACGAACAGTAGATAACAATTGGCTTAGACCCTCCAATGCATAATATTCGCATTGTACAGGAATAATTAATGCATCTGAAGCAGTCAAAGCATTGATTGTTAAAAGTCCTAAGGATGGTGGACAATCAATAATTATATAATCGAAATCTTCTTTTACATTTTGTAATGCATGCTTCAAACGCACTTCTCTTGAAATAGTCGACACCAATTCAATTTCAGCGCCTGCAAGCGAAATTGTGGCTGGAACAATTGATAAATTATCTACATTTGTTTTTTGAATGACATTTTCAACATCTTCATCATCAATGAGTACATCATAAATACAACTTTGTATGTCTCCTTTATTAATACCGAGACCACTTGTTGTATTTCCCTGCGGATCAGTATCAATAAGTAGCACTTTCTTCCCCAAATAGGCTAGACAAGCGCTCAAATTGACTGAAGTTGTTGTTTTTCCTACGCCACCCTTTTGATTGGCGATTGCTATAATTCTCCCCATTTAAAAGCACCTGCTTTCATTTATCAACGCTTACTCTTTGTAAAACCAATGTATTTAACCCGCTATCTAACTTTCATTCTATCAAAAAAACAGTTAGAAGTTGTATAAAATATTAAGAATATATACAAAAAAGGAGACATCTCATTCAACTTTCTGAGATATCTCCTTTTTACAGTGAAGGAAAATGTAATAAATTATTATTTTTAGATAATTTGTTACACCTTTTTCTTTTTAGGTATCTTCACAGTAATTTGATAATATTCTTCTGTATCTTCTTCTTCCGTTTTTACCGTAATACCACTTTTTGTGACCATTGTTAATGATTGCTTAATAGTATTTAAGGCTATACGGACATCTTTACTAATGGCCTTGCGCTTAGGCTTTGCCTTCTTTGGTACCGACTCTTGCTCATCTGTTACAGGATGCAAGATAGCTTGAATCTGTTCCTCTAATTGGCGAACATTCCAATCATTATCAACGGTTTGCTGTAAGACCTCTAATTGTAACGGTTGATCTTTAATAGCAATTAATGCACGCGCATGTCGTTCAGAGATCTTTCGCTGTAAAATGGCTTGTTGCACTTCGTCTGGAAGCCTTAATAAACGTAATTTATTGGCTACAGTGGATTGTCCTTTTCCAAGTCTTTGGGCAAGAGCTTCCTGTGTGAGCTCATGCAGCTCCAACAATTTTTGATAGGCTACCGCTTCTTCAATTGCCGTTAATTCTTCACGCTGTAAGTTCTCTATTAACGCAATAGAAGCTGTCTCCTTATCGGTTAAATTACGTACAATAGCAGGAACCTCTGTCCATTGTAGCTTTTTCATAGCTCGATAACGACGCTCACCGGCAATGATTTCATATTGATTTTCTGATGTTTTACGTACAACAATTGGCTGAATCACACCATGTGTATGAATGGTTCTTGATAATTCTTCAATTTTTTCATCATCAAAAATAGTACGTGGCTGAAAACGGTTAGGTACAATTTGATCAATAGGCAATTTTATGACTTCTTCTGCTGTATGAACCGCCTCTGCTTGTTCTACTTCATTTTTCACAATAGGCTCTGTTTTACTTCCGCCTCCAAAAAAACGTGAAAAAGGACTTTTCATCCAAGTGGCACCACCTTTAAGTAACTATCTTGCTCTGTCTCATTCTATTATTATTTATTATATTTCCTCAAATGTATATAGTTCATAGATGACTTTTGCGTGAACCATCCATAACTAGTATGTATGCTCAAAATAGAAAAAATATATTCTACTTTGAGAAAGTTTCACATGAAACACTAATTATTGAATTGGTGTTTTATTCGGTACACCTGGCTTACGCGGGTATTTTTTCGGTGTTCCTTTTATTTTATCAAATATATATAAAATGCGGTCACTTTCTTCAACAGGTAGCTTGAAAGAATATTCTTCTTTCAGTTTAACACCTAGTGTTGTTAATGCTTTTTTAGCATCTTTTAATTCTTCTGCACCTGCCGCTGCTTTTAAGGCAACAAAATAGCCACCTTGTTTTGCTAATGGTACACATAGCTCCGATAAAACAGATAAACGAGCTACTGCACGTGCTGTCACCACATCGTATTGCTCACGATATTTTATATTTTGACCAAACTCTTCTGCACGAGCATGCACAAAATTCATATTTTCTAATTGTAACTCATCACTTAAATGATTTAAAAATGTAATTCTTTTATTTAAGGAGTCGACAATTGTGACATGTAAATGTGGGAAACAGATTTTTATTGGAATACTAGGAAAACCAGCCCCTGCTCCTACATCACAAACAGTGATTACTTTTGAAAAATCAAAATAAAATGAGGCACTAATAGAGTCAAAGAAATGTTTTAAATAAACACCTTCTAAATCTGTAATAGCAGTCAGGTTCATCTTTTCATTCCACTCGACAAGTAATTCAAAGTATTTTTTAAATTGAGTAATTTGCTTTTCGGAAAGCTCGATGCCCTTTTTTTTCAGTGCCTCAATAAATTGTTGTTCGTTCATGTAAAGTCTCCTTTATTAATCTAGCCCTACTAGTTCATCTTAACAATAGTATTGCTTTAAAAATAGGAAGCGGGCACAATGGTATGCCCGCCCCTTATTCACTTTACTGTTCTTATTAGCCGCTTATTTTTGCAATTTTACCTTGTTCAATATAAACAAGAAGAATAGAAATATCTGCTGGGTTAACACCAGAAATACGAGAGGCTTGTGCAATGGAAAGCGGTGTAACTTGTTTTAATTTTTGACGTGCTTCTGTCGCTAATCCAGAAATAGCATCATAATCAATGTTTTCAGGGATTTTTTTGTTTTCCATTTTATGCAGCTTCTCTACTTGTAGCAATGCTTTTTCGATATAGCCTTCATATTTAAGCTGAATTTCAATTTGCTCTTTTACTTCTTCTGTAAATTCAATATCTGCCGGAATTAATGAAGAAATCATCTCATAATGCATCTCGGGGCGTTTTAGTAAATCAGCACCTCGAATGCCGTCTTTTAATTCACTACCACCAGCAGAACGAATAACCGCTTGTGTAGCTTCATTCGGTTTAATAATTATTTCACGAAGACGTGCAATTTCATTTTCGATTAATGCCTTTTTCGCATTGAACTTGTCATATCTTTCTTGTGGTACCATTCCGATTTTATAAGCTAGCTCTAATAATCGTAAATCAGCGTTATCATGACGTAGCAGTAAGCGATACTCTGCACGAGAAGTTAGTAAACGATACGGCTCATTTGTTCCTTTTGTCACAAGATCATCAATTAGTACCCCAATATAGGCATCCGAGCGACTAAGGATTAATTCCTCTTTGCCAAGTACATTAGCTGCAGCATTCATTCCTGCCATTAATCCTTGGGCCGCTGCTTCTTCATAACCCGATGTACCATTAATTTGGCCAGCTGTATATAAGCCTTTAATGCGCTTTGTTTCTAGTGTTGGCCACAATTGTGTGGGTACAATTGAATCATATTCAATGGCATAGCCAGCACGCATCATTTCTGCATTCTCTAAGCCTGGGATTGATTTTAATAAACGTGTTTGAACATGCTCTGGTAGGCTTGTTGATAAACCTTGAACATAAACCTCACGTGTATTACGTCCTTCTGGCTCTAAGAAGATTTGATGTCTCGGCTTATCGTTGAAGCGTACTACTTTATCTTCAATCGAAGGGCAGTAGCGTGGACCCGTCCCTTTAATCATCCCAGAATACATCGGTGATAGATGTAAATTAGCCTCAATTATTTCGTGTGTTTCAGGGCTTGTATAGGTTAACCAGCAAGGTAGTTGGTCCATAATGAATTCCGTTGTTTCAAAACTAAATGCACGTGGAACTTCATCTCCTGGCTGAATTTCAGTTTTATCATAATCAATTGTACGATTATTAACACGTGGTGGTGTACCTGTTTTAAATCGAACAAGGTCAAAACCAAGCTCTTTTAAATTATCAGCTAAGCGAATGGACGGTTGTTGGTTATTAGGACCACTTGAATATTTTATATCCCCAATAATAATTTCACCGCGTAGGAAGGTACCTGTTGTGACCACTACTGTTTTGGCACGATAAATAGCACCAATTTGTGTAATAACCCCTGTTACTTCTCCATCCTCAATGATAAGTTCTTCTACCATTCCTTGATGGATTGTTAAGTTTTCGGTTTCCTCTAATATGCGTTTCATTTCTTGTTGATACAAAACTTTGTCAGCTTGCGCACGTAATGCACGTACAGCTGGGCCTTTTCCTGTATTTAACATTCGCATTTGGATATGCGTTTTATCTATAACTTTCCCCATGACGCCACCTAAAGCGTCTATTTCACGTACGACGATTCCTTTGGCAGGACCACCAATGGATGGATTACATGGCATAAATGCAATCATATCTAAGTTGATCGTTAACATTAGTGTTTTAGCACCCATTTTAGCCGCAGCATGTGCAGCTTCTGAACCTGCATGACCTGCGCCAATGACGATCACATCAAACGTGCCTGCCTCATATTTTGTTGGCATGCTCGTATCTTCCTTTCTTTCTTAAAGTTATTTTCCTAAGCAAAACTGAGAAAATAGCTGGTTGATTAGGCTTTCTTGCACTGTGTCACCTATAATCTCACCAAGTAATTCCCAAGTTCTTGTGACATCAATTTGTACCATATCAACTGGAACTCCAGCTTGAGCAGCTGCTATTGCATCCTCAACTGTCGCCTGTGCTTGATGCAATAGTGCAATATGTCTTGCATTTGAAACATATGTTAAATCGCCCGCTTCAATTTGCCCTTCAAAGAACAATGCAGCTATCGCTTCTTCAAGCTCTGTAACACCCTCCTCCTGTAAGAGAGAGGTGGTTACAATGCGATGTTTACCTGCTAGCTCTTTGACACGCGCTAAATTAATTTTTTGCGGTAGATCTGTTTTATTGATAATAACGATGTAGTCCATCGCCTCAATCGTTTCGAATAAACGCTCGTCCTCAGCAGTTAACTCATCTGCATAGTTTAATACAAATAATATTAAATCTGCTCCACGTAGCGCTTCTCTCGAACGTTCTACGCCAATTCGTTCAACAATGTCTTCTGTCTCACGAATACCCGCTGTATCCACTAAACGAAGCGGAACACCGCGTACATTGACGTACTCTTCTATAATATCACGAGTAGTACCAGCAATATCTGTCACTATGGCCTTATTTTCCTGTACTAAGCTATTTAAAAGAGAAGATTTCCCTACATTTGGACGGCCTAAAATAACAGTCGATAAACCCTCTCGTAATATTTTCCCTTGAGAAGATGTTTGGAGAAGTTTAATAATTTCATCTCGTACCCATGTACATTTTTCTACTAAAACAGGTACAGTCATCTCTTCTACATCATCATACTCTGGATAATCTATATTAACCTCTACTTGCGCTAATGTCTCTAGTAAAGCTTGGCGCAAGTCACCAATAAGTCTTGATAATTTTCCATCCATCTGACCCAAGGCAACATTCATTGCTCGATCTGTTTTAGCTCTTATCAAATCCATTACTGCTTCAGCCTGTGATAAATCAATACGCCCATTTAAAAACGCACGTTTAGTAAATTCACCTGGTTCTGCTAATCTTGCCCCATTCGTTAATGCTAGTTGTAAAACACGATTAACTGAAACCAAACCACCGTGACAATTTATTTCAACTACATCCTCACGTGTGAAAGTTTTTGGACCACGCATCAATGATAGCATTACTTCCTCTACTACCTCGTTTGTTTTAGGATCCACTAAATGTCCATAATGAATAGTGTGCGAATCCTTTGTCGTTAAACTTTTTCCACCTGGTGATTTAAATATTTTATCTGCAATCGCCACTGCTTCGTCCCCACTTAAACGAACGATGGCTATGGCACCTTCACCCATCGGTGTGGATATCGCAGCAATTGTATCAAACTCCATTTAATGACCTCCTCAACGTTATCCACATGTGGATAATCGAAACCGACCAATACTTACTAACACCTTAGACTAACATATTTTCAGCAAAATCTAAAGTAAGGATCATTTCCAAATGTGGATAACAACCTTTTTTATAAAACTGAATTTCAACAAAAAATACAATTCTTTGTCTCATAAAAAAAGGTCATTTTATCACAAAGGATAAAATGACCTTTAAAACTATAGTGTCTGCATGTTTTAAATCTATTTATTTTTGACGGGCTCAATGACTAAATAACGATTTGGTTCTGAACCTTCTGAATACGTCTCAAGATCAAGACGATTGGCTAATTGATTATGAATTATTTTTCTTTCGTATGACGGCATAGGTTCAAATGCCACACGTTGATTTGAACGTAATGCTTTGTCCGCCATTCGATCAGCCAGTAACTCTAGTGCTTCTTGTCGACGTTCGCGATAGTTTTCCACATCTAATTTCACCATTAAGAACTGCTTAGCGCTTTTATTTAGCACTAACTGTGTTAATTGCTGTAAGGAATTTAATGTTTGACCACGTTTTCCGATAAGTAGAGCAGCTTTCTCACTTTTCAGCTGAAAATAAACGTATTTCCCTTCACGTGTTGTACTTATATCAAGATCATGAATATCCAATTGTTCAGCAATAGTTACTAAGTAAGTTTTTGCATCCTCAATTGGATTTGCTGAATCTTCTTCCTCATTTTGTTCGTTTACGACTTTTTGAACAGCTTCGATTTCATTTGGTTGATCAGAAACTTGTGAACTTATTGTTTCAACATCATCTACTGCTAATTGTTTGTCTAATTGAGTCGTTATTTGCGATTCGGCTTTTTCACTTTCAATGACCGGAATCTGAACTTCCTTTACAGTTACACGAACTTCTGCAGAGCGTGCACCAAAACCTAAAAATCCTTTTTTACCTTCTTGTAAAACTTCAACATCTACTTGTTCACGGGTTTTGCCAAGTTTCTGTAACGCTAATGAGATCGCTTCTTGTGTTGTTGCGCCTATTTGCGTAAGTTGTTTCACTTTTTAGCCCCTCCATTTTGAGCAGGTTGTGTTTTATCTTTATTCCAAGGTTTATAAATATACAGGTTTTGGAAAATCGAAATAATATTCCCGATTACCCAATATAATGATAATGCAGCTGGTAAGGCCATACCAAAGGCAATGATCATGAATGGCATAATATACATCATGATTTTCATTTGAGGATTATCCATTGCTGGTCCTGTACGTAATACGATAAATTGCATTAAACCTGCTGTAATTGCTAATGCAGGTGCAGGATCTGCTAGCGGGAAGATAAAGAAATTCCCTAAATCAAATGTAGATGTAGCATTCATACGGCTTATTGCATGATAAAAACCAATTAAAATTGGCATTTGAATGATTACTGGTAAACACCCTGCAAGTGGGTTTACGCCTGATTCACTCATCAGCTTCATCATTTCTTGCTGATATTGTTGTTGTGTCTGAGCATCCTTAGAAGCATACTTCTTTTGCAGTTCCTTCAATTTTGGCTGAATTTCTTGCATTTTTTTAGAACTCTTTGTTTGTTTAATCATTAATGGTAAAATTGCTAAACGAATAATGATCGTTACAGCAATGATCCCCCATGCATACGTGCCAAGTAGGTCAGCAAAGTATTTTATCGCTGATACCAACGGCCAAACAATGAATTCATTCCAGAAGCCAGTGCTTTCTTTGGAAATTGGTTCATTGAATTCTGTACAACCAGATAGTAGTAGAGCTACTGATACTAGTGACAAAATTACCCAATGTTGTTTTTTCAACCTTCTTCCCCCTACAATTACTATTCACTTTTTCAAATTCTATATGCATCTTCTTTATTCACTGACTGACAGTTTCCTGCCTTAAAATCTGTGACTTCTGACAGCAGCTTTATCTAAGCTTGAACAAAGATAAAGTTATCAGCTATTTTATCATGCCAATAACGTTTCACTCTACTAAATATTCTCACAATATACACTTATTCCTGAGTTTTGTGGCGAATTTAACATATTTTATAAGTGAAATCTAACGCTAGTAATACCCCTATGCGTATACCTACGTTATGGTATGCCATTTCACTCTTATTCTTAAAGCTAATCATACAGGCGCATTTTACCACTCGGTTGCATACATTACACTTTCCTCAATACCTTTGCGATTTTTAGTACATGTTGCAAACTTTGTTTCACTTCATGAAAATCCATAGTGGCCGCCGGTTGTCTGGCGATAATAACATAGTCCATATTCGGCTTTAAATCATCCTTTAAATCAAGAATACTATGGCGAATATAGCGTTTTATTTGGTTGCGTTTTACCGCATTCCCAAGTTTCTTACTAACCGATAAACCTACACGAAATTCTGTTTGTCCCTCTTTTTCTAAAAAGTAAACAACAAACTGACGATTAGCGAAAGATTTACCTTTTTTAAACACCTTTTGAAAATCATCATTCTTCTTCACTCTTTGGCGTTTTTTCATTTCTTTCACCTGCTAATAGATAATATCTTTGATCCTCACTTCTAGGTTTACCAAAAATAAAGAAAAAAAAGACCACTGATGTGGCTCAGTGGACTTATTTTATGCTGATAAAACTTTTCTTCCTTTACGACGACGAGCAGCAAGAACTTTGCGACCGTTTTTCGTGCTCATACGTGCGCGGAAACCGTGAACTTTACTGTGTTTACGTTTCTTTGGTTGGTAAGTACGTTTCATTTATATAGACACCTCCTGATATATGAGTTGAATTTTTCAACATACAGACTCGAATATTATATAAAGTAACTAGTTATTTTGTCAATGTATTTAACAAATTTCTTTTAGGTAACTATTCTATGTATCTAAATGCAACTACTTCATCTATCCTCAGAGCGCATTTAAATCCTCCGTAAAAGACACTCTATTATAACATTATTATAAAAATATTTATCCACAGAGGACTTGTTTTTTTTACACAAAGTTGTGTATAGTATTTTTTGCATATTTTTTTATCCACAACAATTATCTACAGCTTTTTCACATAAGCAGTGCTTGTGGACAACTCTAAAGTGCATAACTACAAGCTATGTGGATAAGTTTCATAAACTATTGAAATAGCTTTGTTTTTCTGATACGATTACTGTGCTTCACTTTGTTGAAAACTGAAATGAACATTTTAATTATCCACAACTGTTAATATGCTGTGGATAATTTTTATCACAGCCTTTGGTTAACTTTTATCCACAACTTGTGATTATGTGGACGAGTTGTAAAATGAACGTATTTACCATTTCTATAAATGCAATTTTTTTATGTATTGAACACTGTAAAGGAGATTAGTAGC